>NZ_CP192043.1:0-4800000 GCF_050948445.1 Actinomycetospora sp. CA-053990
GTGTCGGACCAGCTCTTCGACCTCGACGAGACCTGGGGCCAGGTCGTCGCCGAACTCACCGCGGGCTCCGTCGAGGGTGCCGCGCTCTCTCCCCAGCAGCGCGCGTGGGTACGGGTGACGCGCCCCCTCGGGCTCCTCGACGACACCGCGCTGCTGGCCGCCCCGAGCGAGTTCGCCAAGGAGGCCATCGAGCGCGCGCTGCGCGACCCGATCGTCGCCGCGCTCTCCCGGCACATCGGCAGGCCGGTCTCCCTGGCCGTGCGGGTGGACCACAGCGCCCGCCCCGCCCCCGAGGTCGGGCCGAGCACGTCCCCGCTGCCGCGGCTCTCGATGCCGTCGTCCGAGGGCGACCACGCCGGCAACGGTCACCACGGCCCCGACACCGGGTACCTGTCGGCCACCACCTCGTCCCACCGCGCCGAGGCGATCGCCGCGGCCGCCGGGGTCGGGCGCGTGACGCACAACCCGGACCGGTCGCACCCCGAGGAAGAGGTCGACGAGGTCCGCGACGGGCTCGCGGCGGTGCAGGAGATCTGGCCTCCGCGCGGGCCCGGCGAGCCGATGGGCGGGATGCGCGACACCGGCCCCGACCCGGTCCGCGGCGCGCCGCGCTCCCAGACGCGGCTGAACGAGAAGTACACGTTCGACACGTTCGTCATCGGCGCCTCGAACCGCTTCGCGCACGCCGCCGCCGTCGCGGTGTCCGAGGCCCCGGCGCGCGCCTACAACCCGCTGTTCGTCTGGGGCGACTCCGGACTCGGCAAGACGCACCTGCTGCACGCCGTCGGGCACTACGCCCAGCGGCTGTTCGCCGGCATGCGCGTGCGCTACGTGTCCACCGAGGAGTTCACGAACGACTTCATCAACTCGCTGCGCGACGACCGCAAGGTGGCGTTCCAGCGCCGCTACCGCGACGTCGACGTGCTGCTGGTGGACGACATCCAGTTCCTGGAGGGCAAGGAAGGCACCCAGGAGGAGTTCTTCCACACCTTCAACACCCTGCACAACGCGAACAAGCAGATCGTCGTGTCCTCCGACCGGCCGCCCAAGCGGCTGGAGACGCTCGAGGACCGCCTGCGCACCCGCTTCGAGTGGGGCCTGATCACCGACATCCAGCCGCCCGAGCTCGAGACGCGCATCGCGATCCTGCGCAAGAAGGCCGCCGGCGAGCGGATGGCCGCCCCGCCCGAGGTGCTCGAGTTCATCGCCGACCGCATCGAGCGCAACATCCGCGAGCTCGAGGGCGCCCTGATCCGCGTGACGGCCTTCGCGTCGCTCAACCGGCAGCCGATCGACCTCCAGCTCGCCGAGATCGTCCTGCGCGACCTCATCCCCGACTCCCGCCAGTCGGAGATCACCGCGCCGACGATCATGGCGGTGACCGCCGAGTTCTACTCGGTGTCCATCGACGACCTCTGCGGGCCGGGCAAGACCAAGGCCCTCGCGCTGAGCCGGCAGATCGCGATGTACCTCTGCCGCGAGCTCACCGACCTCTCCCTGCCCCGCATCGGCCAGATGTTCGGCAACCGCGACCACACCACGGTCATGCACGCGGACAAGAAGATCCGCAAGGAGATGGCCGAGCGCCGCCGGACCTACGAGCAGGTCCAGGAGCTCACCGCGCGCATCAAGCAGCGCGCCCGCGGCTGAGGCCGCGTCCACGGCCCACTGGCCCCGCTCCGCCCCGCCCAGCGCCTCCCGGGAGACAGCGGACCCGCCGAGAAGCAGCGAACGCGCCGTTCGCTGCTTCTAAGCGCGCAAAGTCCCCGCTCGCTCCCGCACCGCGCCGCCCGCACGGGTCCGGTTCGTCACGCTGCGTCGAGCTCTGCCGCTCCTCGGGCGACGCTGTGTGACCACAGGAAGCACGGGCCTCGCGCCGAGACGTCGCCGATCATCGACGAACACCGAGGTCGGTAGCACATTGCGATCGTTCGACTCCCGATCGACCCACAGCTGGGGACAAGTCTGTGGACATCCGTCCGGAGGCGGTGGAGGGAGATGAGAAAGCAGGCCGTCGCCGGGCTCTGTCCACCGGACACGCCGATCCGTCCCCGGATCCGGGCATCCGCCGCGCCGAGTGATCCCCACGGCGCCGCGCCGCCCCACCTGCGGCGACGTCCCCCGTCCACACCGTGCACAGGACCTATTACTCCTACTGTCTTTCCCTTCTAGGAGAACTACAGAAGAACAGGTGGTGTGGACGGGTCGATCGGCTCGCCGAACGATCGGGGCCGGAGTACCCGATCGGCTCGGATCGGGATCGGGCCCGGAGTGTCGGACCCCTCCTGCACGCTCTACCGTGATGCACCCGCGCCGGGGTGCGTTCCAGCCGGCAGTCCAGACCGCCAGCACCACCTGGCCCAGCACCACCTGGCACAGACCGGCCCACAGGGGGAGGACCCGCGATGAAGTTCCGCGTCGAACGAGACGCCCTCGCCGACGCCGTGGCCTTCGTCGCCCGCAGCCTCCCGAGCCGCGCGCCGGTCCCGGTGCTCGGCGGCGTCCTGCTCGACACCGAGGGCGACGGCACGCTGACCGTCTCGGGCTTCGACTACGAGGTCTCCGCGCGGGTCGAGGTGCCGGCGATGATCGGCGACGCCGGTCGCGCGCTGGTCTCGGGCCGCCTGCTCGCCGACATCACGCGGGCCCTGCCGCCGCACCCGGTCGACGTCACCGTCGACGGGCCGCGCGCCACCATCGCCTGCGGCAACGCCCGGTTCAGCCTCCCGACGATGTCGGCCGAGGACTACCCGCAGCTGCCCGACATGCCGCCGGTCGCCGGGGCCCTCGCGCCCGAGGTGTTCGCCCAGGCCGTCTCGCAGGTCGCCGTGGCCGCCGGCCGGGACGACACGCTGCCGATGCTCACCGGCATCCGCATCGAGATCGACGGCTCGACGCTCACGCTCGCGGCCACCGACCGCTTCCGCCTCGCCGTCCGCGAGTTCACCTGGGAGCCGGGCGAGAGCGCGGGCGGCGGCGAGTCCGGCGAGGTCGCGCTGCTCGCCCCGGCCAAGACCCTGGCCGAGGCGGCCAAGACGCTGACGTCGTCGGGTTCGCGCATCGAGCTGGCGCTGGCGCGCGGCGACGGGCTGCTCGGGCTCGCGGGCGGCGGACGCCGCTCGACGACGCGTCTGCTCGACGCCGAGTTCCCGCGCTACCGGCAGCTGCTGCCCAAGGAGCACACGTCGGCGGCGGTGCTCGAGATCGCCCCGCTCGTCGAGGCCATCAAGCGCGTCTCGCTGGTGGCCGAGCGCGGCACCCAGGTCCGCCTCGAGTTCGCCGACGACACCCTGCGGCTCACGGCGGGCGGCGACGACGAGGGCAGCGCGGAGGAGGAGATCTCCTGCCGCTTCGTCGGCGAGCCGCTGACCATCGCCTTCAACCCCGGCTACCTGCTCGACGGGCTCTCCGCGCTCGGCGCCGAGCACGCCCACCTCTCGTTCACCACGCCCAGCCGCCCCGCTCTGCTGCGCCCGGCGATGCCGCCCGGCGAGGACGCCGCCGCCGCGTCCGGCGACGGTGCCGAGCCCGCCGGCGGCGGCGCCACCGCGGTCGAGCCCGGACCGGGTGACGCCGTGGACGATCTCCCCGAGCCCCGTCCCGGGTACCTCTATCTCCTGATGCCGGTGCGGCTGCCGGGCTGAGCCCGAGCCACCCGGAGCACACCCACCCGAGCGCAGGAGCCGTCCCCCACCGGGCGGCCGACGAGAGGAACGCGACGTGCAGCTGGGGATGGTCGGGCTCGGACGCATGGGCGGCAACATGGCCGAACGGCTCCGGTCCGCCGGCCACGAGGTCGTCGGGTACGCCAACGACGGATCCGGCGACGTGCAGTCGCTGGACGAGCTGGTCAAGGCACTCTCGGCGCCGCGCACGGTGTGGCTGATGGTCCCGGCGGGCTCCGCCACCCACTCGACGGTGCAGAGCCTCGCCGAGCTGCTCGAGGCCGACGACCTGGTGATCGACGGCGGCAACAGCAAGTTCACCGACGACACCGTCCACGCCGAGCTGCTCGGCGAGCACGGCATCCGCTACGTCGACTGCGGCGTCTCGGGCGGCGTCTGGGGCCGCACCGAGGGCTACGGGCTCATGGCCGGGGGCGACCCCGCCGACATCGAGCGCCTGCTGCCGGTGTTCGACGCCCTGCGCCCGGAGGGTCCGCGCGAGGAGGGCTTCGTCCACGCCGGCCCGGTCGGGGCGGGCCACTACGCGAAGATGGTCCACAACGGCGTCGAGTACGGCCTCATGCAGGCCTACGCCGAGGGCTACGAGCTGCTCAGCGCCGGCGGCCCCGTCGACAACGTCGGCGCCGTGATGAAGGCGTGGAGCCGTGGCACCGTGGTGCGCAGCTGGCTGCTCGACCTCATGGTCCTGGCGCTCGAGGCGGATCCGCACCTCGACGCGATCACCGGCTACGCCGAGGACTCGGGCGAGGGCCGCTGGACCGTGGACGAAGCCATCAAGCACGCCGTGCCGGCCCCCGTGATCTCGGCGGCGCTGTTCGCACGGTTCGCCTCCCGCCAGATCGACTCGCCGGCCATGAAGGCGGTCGCGGCCCTGCGCGCCCAGTTCGGCGGCCACGCCACCCACAAGGCGGGCGACGCCGCCAACGAGCCGCCGACGGGCGGCTGACCGGACCCCCTGGGCGAGCGGAGCGAGGGAAGGCGGCCGGGGCGAGCGCTGGGGACGGGAGAGTGGCCCGGGCGAGCGGAGCGACGGGAGAGTGGCCCGGGCGAGCGGAGCGACGGGAGAGTGGATGTACGTCAGACACCTCTCGGTCACCGATTTCCGCTCCTGGGAGCAGGCCGACCTGGACTTCGCGCCGGGGGTCTCGGTGCTGGTCGGCGCCAACGGCCAGGGCAAGACGAACCTCGTCGAGGCGGTGGGCTACCTCGCCACCCTCGCGTCGCACCGCGTGGCCGGCGACGCCCCGCTGATCCGTCGGGACGCGACCTCGGCGAGCATCCGCGCGGTGGCCGTCAACGAGGGCCGCGAGCTCACCGTGCAGGTGGAGATCGCCAGCGGGAAGGCCAACCGCGCCCGCGTCAACCGCTCGCCGGTGCGCAGCCCCCGCGAGGTGCTCGGCATCGTGCGCACGGTCGTGTTCGCGCCCGAGGACCTCGCGCTGGTCCGCGGCGACCCCGGCGAGCGCCGCCGTTTCCTCGACGACCTGCTCGTCGCCCGCGCGCCGCGGTGGGCCGGGGCACGGGCGGACTACGACAAGGTGCTGCGCCAGCGCTCGGCCCTGCTCAAGACCGCCCGCCACGCCCGTGGCGACACGAGCACCCTGGACGTGTGGGACGCCCACCTCGCCCGCGCCGGGGCGGTACTCGTCGCCGGACGCCTCGAGCTCACCGCCGCGCTCGCCCCGCACGTGCGGGACGCCTACGCCGCGGTGGCGCCGGAGTCCGAGCCGGTGGGGGCGCGCTACCGCTCGCGTGCCGAGACGGTGGACGCCCTGGGCGGCGAGGCGGGGCCGTCCACGCCCGAGGAGATCGAGGTGCTGCTGCTCGACGAGATGCGGCGGCGCCGCACCCAGGAGATCGAGCGCGGAGTGTGCCTCGTCGGCCCGCACCGCGACGACCTGGAGCTCACGCTCGGCACGGGTCCGGCGAAGGGGTACGCCAGCCACGGGGAGTCGTGGTCGCTGGCGCTCGCGCTGCGCCTGGGGGCGTTCGAACTGCTCCGGGGCGAGGGCTCCGAACCCGTCCTGATCCTCGACGACGTCTTCGCCGAGCTGGACGCCCGCCGGCGCCGGGCGCTCGCGCGGACCGCGGTGAACGCGGAACAGGTGCTCGTCACCGCCGCGGTGGACGACGATGTCCCGGATGACCTGCAGGGTGCACGTTTCGTGGTCGATTCGGGCACGGTGCGTGAGATGAGCGCGGCGGCGCGGACGACAGGGGGTGCGGCTGGTGGGCCGGACGCGTGAAAACGGTGGAGGTCCTGGGGACAGACCTGTGGATGCTGTGGACAACTCCCCGAACAGATCCCCGGGAGCCTCCCGCGGAGGCCCGGATCCGGGGCGCGAGCAGGCACGGCGCCCCGGAGACGCTGTCCACACACCCGAACGGCGCTCCGACGGGGGCACTCCGGACGACCAGAGCACCCGGGGGACGGGCGAAGAGAAGCGGGGCGCGGACCTCGCCCGCGACGCCCTCGCCGCCGCACGGGCCGCGAGCGCTGCGCGTCGTGCCGCCGGCGGGGGTGCGGCGGGGATCCGCAAGCCGGTGCGTCGCACCGGGACCGGCGTGGGCCGCCCGCGCCGTCGTGGCTGGTCGGGCTCGGGTGCCGACGAGCGCGACCCGCAGATGCTCGGGCGGCTGGCGTCCCGCCTGTCCGGCGATCGCGGGTGGGCGCCGCGCCTCGCGAACGGCTCGGTCTTCGGGCGCTGGGCCGAGCTGGTGGGCGAGGAGGTCGCCGAGCACGCCCGTCCCGTGTCCCTGCGCGACGGCGTCCTCACCGTCGCGGCCGACTCGACGGCCTGGGCCACCCAGCTGCGCCTGCTGCAGCGCCAGCTGATCGGGAAGCTGGCGGCCGGGCTCGGCGACGGGGTCGTGAAGACGATGCGCATCCACGGCCCGACCGCGCCGAGCTGGCGCCGCGGCCCCCGCCACGTCTCGGGCCGCGGACCGCGCGACACGTACGGCTGACGGTCCGCGCAGGCGGTCCGACGACGGGCCGTCAGAGGCGCGCGGGACGCCTCGCGGCCGGTCGCACCCTCCCGATGCCGATTCGTGCGCCGTGTGACGCGCTGAGCCGCGTGCCCGGGCCGTTCTGGGGTGGGTGACCCGGTAGACTGGAGGCAGATGTTCCGCCCGCGCGCGATGCGCACGGGCCGTGTCCACGTGAGGGAGACACCAGAGCCCGTGGCAGCCGCACCGAACTCGGCCCAGAAGAAGAACAACGGGGACTACAGCGCCTCGTCCATCACCGTCCTCGAGGGCCTCGAGGCAGTCCGCAAGCGGCCCGGCATGTACATCGGCTCCACGGGTGAGCGCGGGCTGCACCACCTGATCTGGGAAGCCGTCGACAACTCCGTCGACGAGGCGATGGCCGGCTACGCCAGCAGCGTCTCGGTGACGCTGCAGGCGGACGGCGGGATCGCCGTCGTCGACGACGGCCGCGGCATCCCGGTCGACGAGCACCCGGTGGAGAAGAAGCCCGCCGTCGAGATGGTCATGACCATGCTCCACGCCGGCGGCAAGTTCGACGACAAGTCGTACGCGGTCTCCGGCGGTCTGCACGGCGTCGGCATCAGCGTCGTCAACGCGCTGTCCACCGCGCTCGACGTCGAGATCCACCGCGACGGCCAGATCTGGACCCAGCACTACGACCACTCGGTGCCCGGCACGCTCAACCAGGTCGGCAAGACCAAGAAGACCGGTACGTCGATCACCTTCTGGGCCGACCCGGCGATCTTCGAGTCGACCACCTACAACTTCGAGACGATCTCGCGCCGGCTGCAGGAGATGGCCTTCCTCAACAAGGGCCTCACCATCCACCTGCGTGACGAGCGCAAGCCCGAGGGCTCCGACGCCGACGGCACGGACCTCGACGAGGCCCCGGACGCCGAGGGCTACGTCTCGAAGATCACGGAGCGCACGTTCCACTACCCGGGCGGCCTCGAGGACTTCGTCGCCCACATCAACCACGCCAAGGACCCGATCCACCGCAAGCCGGTGGGGTTCCAGGCGGAGGGCACCGGCCACCAGGTCGAGGTCGCGATGCAGTGGAACTCGGGCTACTCCGAGTCCGTCTACACGTTCTGCAACACGATCAACACCACCGAGGGCGGCACCCACGAGGAGGGCTTCCGCTCCGCGCTCACCGCGACGGTCAACCGCTATGCGCGGGACAAGAAGCTCATCAAGGACAAGGACCCGGCGCTCACCGGCGACGACATCCGCGAGGGCCTCGCCGCGATCGTGTCGGTGAAGGTCGCCGAGCCGCAGTTCGAGGGCCAGACCAAGACCAAGCTCGGCAACACCGAGGTGCGCTCGTTCGTCCAGAAGGTGTGCAACGAGCACCTCGGTGACTGGTTCGAGGCCAACCCGGCCGAGGCCAAGACCATCATCAACAAGGCGGTCGGCTCGGCGCAGGCACGGCTCGCGGCCCGCAAGGCCCGCGAGCTCGTCCGCCGCAAGACGGCCGGCGACCTCGGCGGCCTGCCCGGCAAGCTCGCCGACTGCCGCAGCAACGACCCCGAGCGCAGCGAGGTCTACATCGTCGAGGGCGACTCGGCAGGTGGCTCGGCCAAGTCCGGTCGCGACTCGATGTTCCAGGCGATCCTCCCGATCCGAGGGAAGATCATCAACGTCGAGAAGGCCCGCATCGACCGCGTCCTCAAGAACAACGAGGTCCAGTCGATCATCACGGCGCTCGGCGCGGGCATCCACGACGAGTTCGACCTCAGCAAGCTGCGCTATCACAAGATCGTGCTGATGGCCGACGCCGACGTGGACGGCCAGCACATCCGCACCCTGCTGCTGACGCTGCTGTTCCGGTTCATGCGCCCGCTCGTGGAGAACGGCCACGTGTTCCTGGCGATGCCTCCGCTGTACAAGATCAAGTGGGGCGGCCGGAACGCCGAGCCGGAGTTCGCCTACAGCGACCGCGAGCGCGACAGCCTGATCGAGGCCGGTCGGGCCGCCGGCAAGAAGATCAACAAGGACGACGGCGTCCAGCGCTACAAGGGCCTCGGCGAGATGAACGCCAAGGAGCTGTGGGAGACCACGATGGACCCCGAGACCCGGCTGATGCAGCGGGTCACGCTGGACGACGCCGCCACCGCCGACGAGCTCTTCAGCGTGCTCATGGGCGAGGACGTCGAGTCCCGGCGTTCGTTCATCACCCGCAACGCGAAGGACGTGCGCTTCCTCGACGTCTAGTCGAGGGCGAAGTCGAGCCTCCGAGGGCCCGGGCGCCGCGGGATGTTTCCCGTGGAACCCGGGCCCTCGTCCGTGCGGGGTGTGTGGAGTGTGCAGGCGGCCCCGTCCCGGAGGCCCGCCGTCGTGCACACGGCCCAGTTCCGGGACGGGTTCTTTGCCGATGCTTGACCTTGTCGGGGGCTGGTCGTTCCATGACCGGGCACCCCGACGACGAGGAGCACGCCATGGTCACCGACGCCTCCGGGCCCGACACCGTCGGCGGCGACCGCCCCGGCCCCTCACTGCGCGTTCCCCGCAAGGTCGCCCTGGCCAGCCTGGTCGGCACGACGATCGAGTGGTTCGACTTCTTCATCTACGGCACCGCGGCCGCGCTGGTCTTCGGCAAGCTGTTCTTCCCGTCCGCCTCGCCCACCGCCGGCACCATCGCCGCCTTCGGCACGTTCGCGGCCGGCTTCCTCGCCCGGCCCTTCGGCGGCGCGGTGTTCGCGCACTTCGGCGACCGGGTGGGCCGCAAGCCCATGCTCGTGTGGTCGCTGCTGCTCATGGGCGTGTGCACGGTCGCGATCGGGCTGCTGCCCAGCTACGGCGCCATCGGCGTCGCGGCCCCGATCCTCCTCGTGGTGCTGCGCATCGGGCAGGGCTTCGGCGTCGGCGGGGAGTGGGGCGGTGCCGCGCTCATGGCCGTGGAGAACGCGCCGCCGAACCGTCGCGGCTTCTACGGGAGCTGGCCGCAGGTCGGCGTGCCGCTCGGCCTCGTGTGCGGCACGGGGGCGTTCCTCATCCTCGACCTCACGTTGACCGAGGAGCAGTTCCTGTCGTGGGGCTGGCGCGTCCCGTTCCTGGCCAGCGCCGCGCTCATCGCCGTCGGGATGTGGATTCGCCTGACCGTGGCCGAGAGCCCGGTCTTCCGCGAGTCCATGGAGACGAAGTCCGCGGCGCGGATGCCGGTGGTGGAGGCGTTCCGCACCTACCCGAAGGAGATCCTGCTCGCCGCCGGGTCGTTCCTCGCCACCAACGCGACGTTCTACGTCGGCTCGGTCTGGCTGGTCTCCTACGCCACGACGAGCCTGGGCTACGACCGCACGGAGATCCTCGCGGCGAACACCGCGCTGTCCGCCTCCGACATCCCGATGATCCTGCTGCTCGGCCTGCTGTCGGACTACGTGGGCCGACGGCGGATGTTCCTCGCCGGCATGGGGCTGCTCGCGGTGTTCGGCATCCCGTACTTCCTGTTCGTGGGCACGGGGAACCTCGCGCTGTTCATCCTCGGCGGCCTCGTCGTGCAGGCCTGCCGCAGTGCGGTCTACGGACCGCAGTCGGCCTACTTCGCCGAACAGTTCCCCACCCGCCTGCGCTACAGCGGCGCCTCGTTGGCCTACCAGCTCGCCTCGATCCTGGGCGGGGTCGCGCCGACGATCTGCGCGGTGCTGGTGGCCTGGACGGGCAGCCTGATGTCGGTCGCCGTCTACGTCGTGGGGATGGCCCTGATCTCCCTCGCGTGCTCGTACGCCATGACCGAGACCCTCTCCCGCGGCCTGCTCGACGACCCGCGGGCGCCCCAGGACGCCACCGCGGGGCGCTCCGCCGGCTGATCCCCGGAGGCGGTCACGAACGCGGTCACGGACGCGCCGCCGGGGGAACCGGGAGCGCGTCGGCGTCGTCGGTAGAATCGGGTGGTTGGGTCCTCGGCCGTGCTGGTCGCGGGCCCGGTGAACGGGCCGCCCCCCTCGAGACGACGCGGTGTCCGCCGCGCCCGGGGCGCCAGAAGGGGAGACCGACCGCGTGACCGAGACGACCCTGCCTCCTGACTCCGGCGAGCGCATCGAGCCGGTCGACATCCAGCAGGAGATGCAGCGCTCCTACATCGACTACGCGATGTCGGTCATCGTGGGTCGGGCGCTGCCACTGGTGGAGGACGGGCTCAAGCCGGTCCACCGCCGCGTCCTGTACTCGATGTACGACTCCGGGTTCCGGCCCGACCGCAGCTACGTGAAGTGCGCCCGCGTCGTCGGCGACGTCATGGGCAACTACCACCCGCATGGCGACTCGGCGATCTACGACGCCCTCGTGCGCCTGGCCCAGCCGTGGTCGATGCGCTATCCGCTGATCGACGGCCAGGGCAACTTCGGGTCGCCGGGCAACGACCCCGCCGCCGCCATGCGCTACACCGAGTGCCGGCTGACGCCGCTCGCGATGTCGATGCTCGCGGACATCGACGAGGAGACCGTCGACTTCGCGGACAACTACGACGGCCGCACCCAGGAGCCGACGGTCCTCCCGGGCCGCGTGCCCAACCTGCTGATCAACGGCAGCGCGGGGATCGCCGTCGGCATGGCCACCAACATGCCGCCGCACAACCTGCGCGAGGTGGCCGCGGGCGCGGTGTGGGCGCTCGACAACCCGGAGGCCTCCGAGGAGGAGACCCTCGAGGCCCTCATGGGCTTCATCAAGGGCCCGGACTTCCCCACGGCCGGCCTCGTCGTCGGCACCGACGGCATCGAGTCGGCCTACCGCACCGGCCGCGGCTCGATCCGCATGCGCTCGGTGGTCGAGGTCGAGGAGGACGCCAAGGGCCGCACGATCCTCGTGGCGACCGAGCTGCCTTACCAGGTCAACCCGGACTCGCTCATCGAGTCGATCGCGACGCTGGTGCGCGACGGACGCATCGCGGGCATCGCCGAGATCAACGACGAGTCGTCGGACCGCGTGGGCCGCCGCATCGTCATCACGCTGCGCCGCGACGCCGTCGCGAAGGTCGTGCTGAACAACCTCTACAAGCACACGCAGCTGCAGTACAGCTTCGGCGTCAACATGCTCTCGATCGTCGACGGCGTGCCGCGCACCCTGCGGCTCGACCAGATGATCCGGCACTGGATCCGCCACCAGATCGACGTCATCGTCCGGCGCACCCGCTACCGCCTGCGCAAGGCCGAGGAGCGGGCCCACATCCTGCGCGGTCTGGTCAAGGCGCTCGACGCGCTCGACGAGGTCATCGCCCTCATCCGCGCGTCGGAGACCGTCGACGTCGCGCGCTCCGGCCTGATGGACCTGCTCGAGATCGACGACATCCAGGCGCAGGCGATCCTGGACATGCAGCTGCGTCGCCTGGCCGCCCTCGAGCGCCAGAAGATCATCGACGAGCTGGCCGAGATCGAGGAGACGATCCGCGACCTCGAGGACATCCTCGCCCGCCCGGAGCGGCAGCGTCAGATCGTCCGCGACGAGCTCGGCGAGATCGTCGAGAAGTACGGGGACGAACGCCGGACCCGGCTCGTCGGCTACGACGGCGAGGTCGCCGACGCCGACCTCATCGCGGTCGAGGACGTGGTCGTCACCATCACGCGCACCGGCTACGCGAAGCGCACGAAGACCGACCTGTACCGCGCGCAGAAGCGGGGCGGTCGCGGTGTCCAGGGCGCGACGCTCAAGCAGGACGACCTCGTGGCGCACTTCTTCGTGTGCTCCACGCACGACTGGCTGCTCTTCTTCACCAACAAGGGCCGGGTCTACCGGGCCAAGGCCTACGAGCTGCCCGAGGCCAACCGCAACGCCCGCGGCCAGCACGTGGCGAACCTCCTCGCGTTCCAGCCCGAGGAGCAGATCGCCCAGGTCATGCACATCAAGGACTACGACGCGGCGCCGTACCTGGTGCTCGCGACGAAGGCCGGCCTGGTGAAGAAGTCGCGTCTGACCGACTTCGACTCCAACCGCGCCGGCGGCCTGATCGGCATCAACCTGCGCGAGAGCGACGAGCTCGTCGGCGCGGTGCTGTGCTCCGGTGACGACGACCTGCTGCTGGTCTCCGCCGAGGGGCAGTCGATCCGATTCACGGCCACCGACGACGCCCTGCGTCCGATGGGCCGGGCGACGTCCGGCGTCACCGGCATGCGCTTCAACTCCGGCGACGAGCTGCTCTCGCTCGGCGTGGTGCGCGAGGGGACGTTCCTGCTGGTCGCCACCGGCGGGGGCTACGCGAAGCGCACGCCGATCGACGAGTACCCGGTACAGGGACGCGGCGGCAAGGGCGTGCTGACCCTGCAGTACGACCGGCGTCGCGGGACGCTGGTCGGCGCCCTGATCGTCGAGCTCGACGACGAGCTCTACGCGATCACGACGAACGGCGGAGTGATCCGGACGACGGCCAAGTCGGTGCGCAAGGCGGGTCGTCAGACGAAGGGCGTGCGCCTGATGAACCTCGGGGAGAACGGCACCCTCCTCGCCATCGCGCGCAACGCCGAGGAGGCGGCCGATCCCGACGCGGGCGGCCCGACCTCCCCGCCGCAGCCCTGATCCCGTCCCCTGATCCCGTCACCGACCGACGAGACGAGTCCTCGTGAGCACACCGAGCAAGCCGGACGACCCGGACCCCGCCGCGACGTCGGAGACGTCGGGCAAGGGTGGGGCGCGGACGAGCACGGAGGAGCCGGCTCCGGAGACGGAGCGGGGCGGAGTTCGACCCGCCGGCGGCTCGGAGAGCCCGAACGCGGAGTCGACCACCCGGGTGCCGGCCGTCGAGGAGGACAAGGGCTCGGCGGACGGCGACCAGGCCGAGGCGACGGGCACCGAGCCGACGCCCGGTGAGTCGTCGTCGGCGGCGGAGACCGCCGGCGAGCCGACGTCCTCCTCCGGCGGGTCGGCCGGCCCGCCGCCGCCGTGGCAGCGGGGCGGCGCGGCCACCGGTCCGCCGTCGGGTCCCATGCCGAACGCGGGGCGACCCGGCCCGCGTCCGGCCGGCCCGCCCACCCCGGCCGGCGGCCAGCCGCGCGTCGGCGGTCCTCCCGGTGGCGCCCACCCGCCGTCGGGGCCGTTCCAGCGACCCGGCGGACCGGGACCGCAGGGCGGCCAGGGCGGTCCGGGCGGTCCCGCCAACGGTCGTCCTCCGCAGGAGGGCATGGGCACCCCGGCCGGCGGCATCACCGCCGCCGTGCGGACGTCGACGCCCACTGGGACCGGCCGACCCGGCGGCACGGGTGACGGCGGGGGCGCCGGCCAGCCGGTCTCGTCGGGTATCGACGCACCCACCAACCAGCTCTCCCCGGAGCAGCTGGGGCTGCGCGGCCGCGAGTCCGACGAGCCGCGCCGCGAGCCCGACGACGTCGCCGAGCTCGCGGCGGGACGTCCCCGCACCAGCAAGGCGCCCCGGCGGGCGAGCCTGCAGGTCCGGCGCTTCGACCCGTGGTCGGTGCTCAAGCTCGCCCTCGTGCTGGGCGTCGCGCTGTTCTTCGTGTGGATGTTCGCCGTGGGCGTGCTCTACGCCGTGCTCGACGGCATGGGCGTGTGGGCGCAGCTCAACGGCACCTACCAGGACCTCACGTCGGACTCGGGCGGCGGCGGCGAGCTGATCACCGCCGGCGGCGTGTTCGGCGTCGCGGCGGTCATCGGCGTCGTGAACATCATCCTGTTCACCGCGCTCGCGAGCGTCTCGGCGTTCATCTACAACATCTCCGCCGACGTCGCGGGAGGCATCGAGGTCACGCTCTCCGAGCGCGACTGACGGCCTCGGGGCGGGTGCTCGGCGCCCGGTGCCCGTCGGGTACCGTGGCGTCCGCACTCGGGTTCGTTCCTGCGAGGGCCCATAGCTCAGTTGGTTAGAGCGCGTCGCTGATAACGACGAGGTCGCTGGTTCAAATCCAGCTGGGCCCACCCACTCGGTGCCACCTCACCGGACACGAGAACGGCCCCGGAGCATCGCGCTCCGGGGCCGTTGTCGTGTGCGTGTGCTGCGGGGTCAGCCCGAGAACGACGCGGCGTGGTCGGAACCCTTGCGCTGGGCCTCCCAGGCCTCGACCACGTTGTTCGGCACGCGGCCGCGGTCGGAGACCTCGAATCCCTGGCCCTTGGCCCACTCGCGGATCTGCTTGGAGGTCTCGCGGTCGTAACCGCCGGGGGACGTCGCCCGCGGGGTGCCCGTACCGGCGCCCGAACGACGACGGCCGTTGCCGCCGGCGGAGGAACGCCGACCGCCGGTGCGACGCGCGGCGGCGACGTACTCCGCGAGGGCGTCCCGGAGCCGGGCGCTGTTCTTGTCGTCGAGGTCGATCTCGTACGTCACCCCGTCGAGCGCGAACTCGACCGTGGTGATGTCCTCGGCCTCTTCGCCGGTCAGGTCGTCGACCAGGGTGACGATGGTCTTCTGGGCCATGGCGGGCGTGACTCCTCACTTGTCCATGGAATCGACGCGGTGTCGTTCGATGTCACTCGACATTAGCAAAGGAAAGGGCTCGTGTTCGCACCGCACTCCTTTCGTGCCGTGGACGTCACTCCCCGGGCGCCAAATACGAGACCAGACCGTTCAGCCCGGCGCCGAACACATCGCGGCCGAACAGAGTACAGAGCTGCTCGCTCTCGGCGAGGTGGCAGTCGAACACGACGCCCCACACGACGAAGGATTCCCCGGTCGTGGTCACGGGGAAGACCCGGATCGTGGATCGGTAGTCCTCCACCGGGAACGGCGAATCGAGGATCGCGTACGTCAGACGTCGTTCCCGGTCGTCGAGGGCGACGAGTCGTTCGCGCACGGTTCCGCCGTCGCCGAGCGTCAGACGGCGCACGGCGCCCACCTGGTCACCGCGCAGGTCGCCCTCGATCTCGCTGGCCTCGATCGCGGGGACCCAGGCCGGCAGACCGTCGAAGTCGCGGACCACCCGCCACACCGTGTCGACGTCGGCGGGGATGATGGCGGTACTGGTCACCTCGGGCATCAGGCGTGCTCCTCGCTGCTGTCGGTGGTCGGTCGCAGGGCGACGAACGCCCGGGTCGTGGCGGTCAGGGCCTGCTCGGTGGGCAGGCGTTCCATGCTGCTGGCCCCGTAGAAGCCGTGGCAGGTGCGCGTGCGGGACAGGACGTACGCCGCATCCTCGGGCGACGAGACGGGACCGCCGTGCACGAGCACGAGGACGTCGTCGCGGACCTCGCGGGCAGCCGCCGCCCATTCGTCGACGAGTGCGACGCAGTCGTCCAGCGACTTCGCGGTCTGCGCGCCGATCGATCCGCCGGTGGTGAGACCCATGTGGCACACCACGATGTCCGCGCCGGCCGCGGTCATCGCACGGGCGTCGTCGACGGAGAACACGTAGGGCGTCGTGAGCAGATCCTCGTCGTGCGCGGCGGCGACCAGCTCGACCTCGCGGTCGAACCCCATCCCGGTCTCCTCGAGATTCACCCGGAAGGTGCCGTCGATGAGCCCGACCGTCGGGAAGTTCTGGATGCCGGCGAAGCCGAGTTCGCGCAGCTCGCGCAGGAACCGTGTACGCAGCAGGAACGGGTCGGTGCCGTTCACGCCGGCGAGCACCGGGGTGTGACGCACGACGGGGATGACCTCGCGCGCCATCTCCACCACGATGTCGTTGGCGTTGCCGTAGGCGAGCAATCCGGCGAGCGAACCCCGCCCGGCCATGCGATATCGGCCGGAATTGTAGATGACGATGAGGTCGATCCCGCCCTCCTCCTCGCAGCGCGCGGACAGGCCTGTTCCGGCGCCGCCCCCGACGATCGGCTCGCCGCGATCGACCTTGGCGCGGAGGCGCTCGACGATCTCGGCGCGGGTCACGGGCGTCCTCCGGTGATCTCCTCGAGCGCGGCGACGAGGGTCGCGGCGAACTCGGGGTCGTTGACGTGGTGCGGGCTCTCGACGATCCGGTGGTCGTCGTCGACGCGGAAGCGCTCGCGCAGGGTGTCGAACAGCGCGGCGTCCGCCTCGGCGTCGGCGAAGGGCATGCCGGGCGCGTCGAGGGCCGAGACGCCGCCGGTCGGCAGGACGAGGCGCACCGGCCCGGGGCAGGCGTTGAGCTTGTCGGCCAGGAACCCCGCGGCGGCGCGGCACTCCTCGGGGGTCGTGCGCATCAGGGTCACCTGGGCGTTGTGGTCGTAGAGCGTCCGGCCCCGGAACCGCTCGGGCACGGTGTCGGGCGCCCCGAAGTTGACCATGTCGAGCGCGCCGACCGACCCCACCCACGGCACGCCGGTGCGGGCGATCGCACCGAGACGGTCCTCGGTGGCGGCCATGATCCCGCCGACGACGAGGTCGGCGATCTCGGTGGTGCTGACGTCGACGACGGCCTCGACGAGCCGGTCGTCGACGAGCTTCTCCATCGCGCGCCCGCCGGTGCCGGTGGCGTGGAAGACGAGGCAGTCCCAGCGGTCGGCGACCGCCTCGGTCACGGCGGTGACGCACGGCGTCGTGACCCCGAACATCGTCAGCCCGAGCGCGGGCTTGTCCTGGGCTTCCGGCACGGGCGCCGCGATGGCCCCGCCCAGGGCGTGCGCGGCGTTGGACAGCACCCGCCGGCTGATCCGGTTGAGCCCCGCGACGTCGGTGACCGAGTACATGAGCGTGAGGTCCACCGAGCCGACGTACGGCGCGACGTTCCCCGAGGCCACGGTCGACACCACGATCTTCGGGACGCCCACCGGCAGACGCTGCAGCGCGGGCGTCACGAGGGCCGTGCCCCCGGATCCGCCGAGCGCGAGCACGCCCGCGAGGTCGTCGCGGGCCGGTAGCCACCGCTCCAGCGCCTCGCTCATCGCCGACACCGAACTCCCGCGGTCGCCGGTGAACGCCTCCGCGCCGGCCACCTCGTGCGGCCCGACGTCGGCGCTCGTGGCGTCGGGATCGGAGGTACCGACGTCGACCGTCGTCACCTCGTGGCCCGCGTCCCGCAGGAGCCCGGCGACGTAGCGCAGCTCCTCGCCCTTCGTGTCGAAGGTGCCCACCACGTAGGCACGACCCGTCCCAGCCATCCGCGCTCCCGTCCACGACGCCGTCGTCCGCCGGGACGGTTCCTACCGCCCGCGCCCGGTCCCGCGCGACCGGCAGGCGGCGCCGGGCCCTGAGGTACCGTGAACGGGTCGTCGACGGGAGGGGTGCGGTGAAGACCGTCGTTGCTCTCGCCCTGGCTGCCGGGGCCGCCCTGCTGCTCCGACGACAGCGGGACCAGAACCCCGCCAAGGAGGTCTGGCGCGACGCGACGAGGCCGTCGACGTCGTCCTAGGCCCCTCGGGGACGTAGCTCAATTGGCAGAGCACCGCCTTTGCAAGGCGGGGGTTGAGGGTTCGATTCCCTTCGTCTCCACCTCTTTGACCAGCGAAAACGCCCGTCGAAACGATCGTACGGGTCCGGACGTGGCACGAGATCGCGGCGATGCTCGTCGTCGACTCAAGCCACATCGGTGGACGGCGTTGACGTTCCGGCCTGCCAGGTGTGCTGCGCCCTCGGCACGAGTCGAGACGTCAGCGGCAACGCTCGGTGCTCTTCAATGCGGGTCAGCAGACGTGTCGTCGAACGCCGATCATCGGCGGTGACTTCCGAGAGAACCAGCGCGTGACGTAGGCGCCCTGCTCTTCTGGGCGGTCATCGCGGTCGGCGTGGTCACGAGCCGGGCACCCCGATCCCGGTCTCTCGGTAGGACGCGAGGGCGACTGTAGGCCGAGTCGCCGCCACCACTTCTCCCACGGCACGTTCGGCGGAGCGGACGGCGCCTTCCAGGTAGCCCTCGAACTCCGGCGCCGCTTCGGTGCCGGCCCAGTGCACGCGGCCCACGGCCTTGGTGGTCGCGTCGGTGTAGGCGGTCATGACGCCGGGGGCTCGGGTCGAGACGCAGCCGGAGATCCACGGTTCGTGGACCCAGTTCTGTTCGAGGACGCGCACCGGGCGACCGGCGTCGGATCCGAACAGGGTCTCGAGGTCGGTCAGGAGCGCCGCTCGTCGTGCTGTCGAGTCGTCGAGGATCTCGTCGGGCCCGGTGGTGCCGACGAAGGAGAGCAGGATGCCGATGCTGGCGTCGGGGGGCGAGTTGTCGATGACGTAGTGCGCGACCGGGAGGTCGGTGACCGCGGCTCCGTTCAGGCCCTGGTCGCGCCAGAAGGGCCGGTCGTAGACGGCGAAGATCTTGCTCTCGGTGCCGTTGTGCCACACCCGCTGCAGCGCGGCCCGTCGGGTCGGGAGGTCCGGGGTGAAGCGGATGCGGTCGGCGTCGGCCGGGGTCATGGCGACGATGGCCCGCTGTGCGCGGACGTCCAGCCGGGCCGAGCGCACGAGGACCTCGTCGTCGGTCTGGTGGATCTCGGTGACCGGTGAGTCGAGGACGACGTCGTCGCCGAGTCGGTCGGCGACCACGAGGGATGGCCTCTGGGAGCCGCCCACGATGCGGGTCTCCTGGGCGCCGTTCTCGGTGTTGAGCATGAAGTCGATCCCGCCCGAGGTCCTGATCTGG
The DNA here is from genome assembly GCF_050948445.1 of Actinomycetospora sp. CA-053990. NCBI lineage: Bacteria > Bacillati > Actinomycetota > Actinomycetes > Pseudonocardiales > Pseudonocardiaceae > Actinomycetospora > Actinomycetospora sp. CA-053990. The sequence continues at coordinate 19,103 of NZ_CP192043.1, forward strand.
TGAAGGACCTTGAGCAGCGAGATGCGGTGCGGGTCCTCGCAGAACACCAGGGAGAACCCGAAGGTGAACATCTGCTTGGCCTCGTCGGCATGGCAGTGGGTGTCGAGCCAGTGCCCCAGGGTGGTGCCGTCCCACTCGACGGCTCTGGGGGCCGTCCACGGCGTCGCGACGGGCACGTGCTGGGCCATCCGCTCGAGCCGCAGTTGCGCCTGGACGAAGTCCAGCATCGCCCAGGGCCGCATCGGGGGGATCGTGCCGCCGAACGTCCGGCGCCGCCCGCGGTGCAGGTAGAGCGTCTTGCCCGCGGTGTGGGTGGGGAACGTCGCGAGCCCGAGGTCGGCGAGGAGGGCGAACATCCGCTCGTGCTTGGCGCCGATCCACTGGCCACCGCCCTCGGTGACCACGTCGTCGCCGACGTCGAGGTCGCGGGTCCGACCGCCGACGCGGGTGCCCGCTTCCAGCACCCGGACGGAGAGTCCGCGTTCGACCAGTCGAAGGGCGGCGGTGAGCCCGGAGAGCCCGGCGCCGACCACGACGACGTCGGCGCGCACCTCCTCGTGGTGGGTGTCGGTCATGGGATCTCCGTTCGACGGCACCGCTGAGGTGGGTGCGCGGGTGGGACTCGGTCAGGCGCGCCGGGCGGACCGCGAGGCGAGGACCGAGGACAGGAACTCGATCTGGTCGGCGAGGACGCGCTGTTGCCATCGGCCGGTGTAGACGTCGAAGTGGTCGACGGGGTAGCGGTGTACCTGGGCGTCGGGTCCGGCCAGGCGCGCCGTGCGCAGGGCAGCCGCGGGTGGGGCGACACGGTCGTCGGTGCCGATCTGGAACAGGATCGGGCACGTGGTGCGGGAGGCGGAGGTCGTGGGCCGGTTGAGCGCGGCGTCGAGGGCGGTGCGGGCGCAGACCTCGTTGCGCCAGGTCGGGCCGGCCGTCGAGGTGTAGGCCTCCAGGGCGCCCGGGGCGGTGATGATGGCGGTGTCTCCGGGTCGGGCGACGATCGGGATGTGGTGGGGCGGGAGCCCGGCGAGCGCGTGGGCCGCGTCGCGCAGCCCGTGCCCGGTGGCGCGCAGAAGCAGGCCGATGCCCGCGGTTCGGCCGATCTGGACCAGGGAGGCGAGGCCGTCGGTGGCGGGGGTCAGCGCGATCGCGGCGGCGACCCGACGGTCCTGGGCGGCCACGGCGACGACGTGACCGCCGGCGTAGGAGGTGCCCCACAGGGCGATCCGGTCGCGGTCGACGTCGGGCAGGTGGCGGGCGGCGTCGAGGGCGGCGTGGTAGTCCTCGCGCTGGCGGCGGAAGGTCACGTGCTGGCGGGGTGTGCCGGTGGAGTCGCCGAAGCCTCGGTAGTCGAAGACCAGGGTGTCGAGGCCGGCGTCGGCGAAGGGTCGGGCGAAGGTCAGCAGCCCGGAGTCGCGGGTGGCGCCGAAGCCGTGGGCCATGACGACGCAGGGTCGTCCGCGGGGTCCGGCGAGGGCGTCGGTGGTGGCGGGGACGTGCCAGGCGGCGCACGTCGCGCCGTGGCTGGGGAAGGTGATCGTGTGGGTGGGGGTGCTCGGTGCGGTCACGCCCTCACGACCTGTCGGGTCGTGGTGAACGTCAGGGCGTCGTCGTCGACCGGGCCGTGGCGGAGTCGTTCGACGTCGCGCTCGTAGGCCATCGCGGCGGTCCAGGGGCCACGGGTCCCGGCTCGGGGGAAGGCCCCGACGCCGCGCTGGACGTAGCCGGCGGTCAGGTCCAGCAGCGCCGTGCGCTCCATGTCGGGGTCGTCGAGGACGGGGCGGACGACGTCGAGGTCGCGGGCCTCCATGTGGTCGAGCAACCGGCAGAAGTGCTCGGCGACGAGGTCGACCTTGAGCGTCCAGGAGATGTTGGTGTAACCGAGCGCAAAGGCGAGGTTGGGGACCCCGGAAAGCATCATCGACCGGAAGACCGTCGTGTCGGGCAGGTGTACGACCTCGCCGTCGACGCGCAGCTCGATCGCGCCGAAGGCCGACATGCGCAGCCCGGTGGCGGTGACGACGATGTCGGCGGCGAGCTCCCGGCCCGAGGCCAGCAGGATGCCGCGCGGGGTGAACCGTGCGATGCGGTCGGTCACCACCGAGGCCCGGCCCGTTGAGAGGGCCGCGAACAGGTCGCCGTCGGGCACGATGCACAGCCGCTGGTCCCAGGGCTGGTAGTTCGGGGTGAAGTGGGTGTCGACGTCGAAGTGCCGAGGCAGCTGCCGCCGCACGTTCGCGATGAGCAGGCGCCGCAGCAGGCGCGGGAAGCGTCGACAGGCGCGGAAGAGCCCGCGGTGCAGCGCGATGTTCTTGCGCCGGACGAGCCGCGAGGTGCGTTCCGGGCCGAGCAGCGGGGTCAGGGCGGCCGCGAGGCGGTCCCGCGCCGGGACCGAGAGCACGTAGCTCGGGGAGCGCTGCAGCATCGTGACGTGGGCGGTGCGGTGCGCCATCGCGGGGATCAGCGTGACCGCGGTCGCGCCGCTACCGATGACGACGACCTGCTTGCCGGTGTGGTCGAGGTCCTCCGGCCAGTGCTGCGGGTGGACCACTCGCCCAGCGAAGTCCTCGACCCCGGGGAACTCCGGAGTGTGTCCGGCGGCGTAGTCGTAGTAGCCGGTGCCCACGAACAGGAAGCGGGAGGTGAGGTGCCGCTGCTCGCCGGTGTCGCTGCGCTCGACCGTGACCGTCCAGTGCCCGGTGGCGGAGGTGAAGTCCGCTCCGAGCACCCGGTGGCCGAGGCGGATGTGCTCGTCGACCCCGTGCTCGGTGGCGGCCCGCCGGAGGTAGTCGGCGATCACCGGGCCGTGGGCGACCACCGCGGGGTCGGTCCACGGTCGGAAGCCGTAACCGAAGGTCGGCATGTCGGAGTCCGATCGGATGCCGGGATAGCGGAACAGGCTCCAGGTGCCGCCGATCTCCTCGCGCGCCTCCAGGATCGCGAACGACGTCCCTGGTCGCCGAGTCGTGAGCTGGCACGCCGCGCCGATCCCGGAGATGCCCGCTCCGATGATCAGGACGTCCACGTCGGGAGTCGTCATGGTCTTCTCCGTCCCCACAGGGTCATGACCGAGCAATCACGAACTCGAATCGTATTCGAGTCTAGAACCGTCACGAGGGCTCGTGTCAAGCTGGTGATGTGTCCTCTTCCGATCTGCGGTCGGCTCCGTCGGAGACGGCCGGCCTGACTCGTCGCTCGCCGGCGCAGCGGCGCAGCGCCCAACGGATGGAGGCTCTCCTCGACGCGGCCGAGGAGCTGCTCGCGGAGCAGGGCTACGAGGCCGCGTCGCTCAAGGCGATCGGGCAGCGGGCGGGCATCCCCGTCGCGTCGGTGTACCACTACTTCGCTGATCGCGGTCAGGTCGAGGCCGAGCTCGTCCAGCGCCACATCACCGTGGTCGGCGAGCGCCTCGCGCCCGCCCTCGGCGGTCCTGCGCAGGACCATGCCGAGCCGCCGACCATCCGCGCGGCCCTCGACGCCGTGATCGACCCGATCCTGGCGTACTTCCGGGAGTCGCCCAGCTTCATCGAGCTCTGGCTCGTCGGACGCAGCGCAACGCTCTCCGATCTCGCCCGCGCCTTCGACGTCTCCCAGGCCGAACGACTCGGGCGGTTCCTCCGCGAGCACGGCCTCATCGCCGAGGACACCCCGCCCCTCGCCCTGGAGCTCTGCTTCGAGGTCGGCGACCGGCTCTTCGACGTCGCGTTCCGTCAGGGCCGCGCCGGCGACGACGCGGTCATCGAGGAGATGCGCCGGCTGCTCACCGCCTACCTCGAGTCCTACGCCCCCACGGGCTGACACCGATCCCGACGACGGCGTTGACATCGAGATGGCCTATACCGCAAAGTCCCGAACACGATTCGAGTTCGGATTGAACGGAGCAGACGCGTGAGCGAAGAGAAGGTCGTCTTCATCGGAGCCGGCGGCGAGATGTGCCGCGTGGCGGTCGAGCGCTTCGCCGCCACGGGCGACGCGCACCTGGTGCTCGCCGACATCAACAGCGAGGCCCTCGAGAAGGTGACGAGCACCCTGCCGCCCGGCCGTGCCACCACCACGACGCTCGACCTCTTCGACCCTGCGAGCCTGAGCAGGGCCATCGAGGGGGCGTCGCTGGTCGTGCTGGGCGCCGGGCCCTACCAGCGCACCGCCGAGCCGGTGATCAACGCGTGCCTCGAGGCGCGGATCCCGTACCTCGACTTCGACGACGACGTCGAGAGCACCGACGCCGCGCTGAGCCTCCACGAGCGCGCCCAGGAGGCCGGCGTGCCCTGCTACATCGGCTGCGGCGCCTCGCCGGGCATGAGCAACGTGATGGTCCTCGATGCCGCCGCCGACCTCGACAGCGTCGACACCCTCGACATCTGCTGGCTGGTCGGTGACGAGCGGCCCGGTATCGGCCGAGCCGTCCTCGAGCACCTCATGCACATTGCCGCCGGACCCTGCCTGACCTGGGCCGAGGGCAAGCCCACCGTCAACGAGACCTGGGTCGAGACCGCCTACGCCCCCATGGGCGGAGGCGCGGGCGAGACCCTTCTCCACGAGACCGCCCACCCCGAGGCCGTCACCGTGCCCCGGCTCTACCCGAACGCCACACGCATCCGGGTGCTCGGTGGGCTGGACCCGGCCCCGTTCAACGGCATCGCCCGCGGCCTCGCCAAGGCCGTCCGCCGCCGATCGCTACCCCTCGACGCCGCCGTCGACTTCCTCGTCGACCTCCTCGACGGCAAGCCGGGATCCCTCAAGGGCTGGCGCCACGCCCTCGCCGGCATGGTCGAGCAGGTCCGCACCGGCGAGTGCACCACCGGCGAGGTGCTCGACTTCCTGATCTCCTCCGCGCGTGGCAAGACCGCGCCGACCTACCGCGGCGGTCTGCTGGTGCGCGCCATCGGCGCGCGCGACGGGCGACCCGCAGTGTCTATCAAGCGCACCCCGACCAGCGGGGCGGGCACGTTCCTGTTCAAGGACATGGCCGCGATCACGGGCACAGCGTGCGCCGCGTTCATGACCATGGCGCTGGACCTCGGCCGTGAGCGCCCCGGCGTCTTCGCCCCGGAGGACTGGGCGCAGCCGGAGGCGTTCTACAAGGCCCTCGAACGGGTCGGCACCCCGCGAGCCGAGATCATCGAGTCACTGACTCCCAGCGCGTCCTCCATGGCTGAGGTCTGACAGCAGACCCTGCGGCCGCGGGCGTCAAAGGCCGGGTGGCACGCCGCGTGGCACGCCGCGTGGCACGAAACGAGGGTTACCGGCGATGCTGAGGAGCATCGAGCGGCCTGCTGCGGGGACGTTGTTGCTGGTAGAGGCCCTGGACTACACGGTCGCCCATCTTTGCGTCGAGCGACGCCTCGGCGCCGAGGGCCTCGGCGAGGGCGACGGTCTCAGCGAGATCGTCGGGTGTCGCCGCGACGCGGGTCCTCGAGCCGGCCGGGACGTCGTCGTGATGGCACAGCGTGTTCCTCCGGGTCGACGGCTCAGGGTCGGCGGCTGTTCCTCGTGTCGGTCGTACGCGCCGGTCAGTACAGGGCGGCCAACCGTCGCTCGGCAGCCAGTCGGTCGGTGACCGCGACGACGTCGGTCACCGCTCCGTCCAGCACGGTGAGCAGCCCGGAGGCGTGGAGCGTCGCCGGAAGGCCACGCAGGTGATCCCGGCGATCCAGCCCACCCGCGTAGACGCCCCGGATCGCGACGTGGAACGCGACGCGCTCGCCGGCTCCGAACAGATCGAGGACCTCGGTGTCCGGGTTGCTGAGGAGCACCCGACGAGGCGGGGCGTCACGCTCGTCGTCCAGGCTCCCGATGGAGACCTCGAGGAGGCGGTTCCGCGTCAGCCAGTGGTGCGCAGCCTCCTCGGCTCCAGGTGCGGGCGTACTCGAGGGCCCGCTCCACGGGTCGAGGGCCGGGGCGCCGACGCGGCGGGGTGTGCCGAGTTCCTGCTGGGTGCGGCGCGCGTAGTAGTCCTGCTCGACCCGGCACTGCGTCAGGCGCTCGCCGTTCCATCGGTAGAGACTCACCCCCTGCCAGGACGCGGCGCCGCCGTGCAGGGTCGAGCGGCCGTGCTCGGTGAAGTGCAGCGCGGCGCGGTCCTCGCCAAGCACGAGATCGTGCACGGTGAAGCCGAGACCCGGGAACTGCCGGTACTGCTTGCGCGTGGCCGGGATGTACTCCTCGTCCCGGCCACGCAGCTCCACGTCACCCATGTGCAGCACGTAGTCGTCGACCATGAGCTCGCGGCAGACCGCGAAGTCATGTGCCGCGGTGTAGGCGAAGGCATAGCGACGCAGGAGCGCTGCCAGCGGATTCAGGCCGTCGACGGATTCCACCGGACCTCCTCATGCGCCCAAACAGGCGGCTGGTAGGAGGGTAGGCCGGCGCGTACTGGACGAACAGCCGGACGATCGATGCAGGCTTGTGTGAGCCGCCCAAACGACCGTATGTTTGATACGCCGTCCCCGGTCGAGAGGACCTCCCGTGCGCGTCGTCGTCGCCAGCAAGATCGTCCCCCACGACCCCGCGAGTGGGGTGGAGGTCGTCGAGCGCGACGATCCGCAGCCCGGCGCCGGGCAGGTCCTCGTCACGGTGCGGGCGGCCTCGCTGAACCACCACGACCTCTGGTCGCTGCGGGGCGTGGGCGTGACCGAGGACCGGCTGCCGATGGTGCTCGGCTCCGACGTCGCGGGCGTCACCGAGGACGGGCGGGAGGTCGTCGTCCACGCACTGGTGGCCGACCCCATCCGCGGGGGCGGGGACGAACTGCTCGACCCGCGCCGCGCGATGCTCGCGGACGCGCAGCAGGGCGGCCTCGCCGAGCGGGTCGCGGTCCCGGAACGGAACGTCGTCGTCAAGCCGGCGTCGTTGACCTTCGTCGAGGCCGCCTGCCTGCCCACGGCGTGGCTGACCGCCTACCGCATGCTCTTCGTGCGCGGGGATGCCCGCCCAGGCCGAACGGTCCTGGTGCAGGGCGCGAGCGGTGGGGTCGCCACAGCCGCCGTGGTGCTCGCCCGCGCGGCCGGACTGCGGGTCTGGGTCACCGGGCGGACGCCGGAGAAGCTGGAGAAGGCACGCGCCCTCGGCGCCGACGGCTGTTTCGACTCCGGTGAGCGCCTCCCGGAGCGGGTCGACCTCGTGATCGACACCGTCGGCGAGGCGACCTGGGAACACTCGGTGCGCTCGGTGCGGCCCGGCGGCGTGGTCGTGGTGGCGGGGGCAACCGCGGGAGCCACGGTGAAGACGGATCTTTTCCGCTTGTTCCTGCAGCACGTGTCGGTGCACGGCTCGGCGATGGGGCGGGTCGACGAGCTACGCGATCTGCTGGCCCTCTGCGAGTCACGAGGGCTGCGACCCCACGTCGACTCGACGTACAGCCTGGACCGAGCGCCGGAGGCCTTCCGGAGGCTCGCGGACGGCCATGCCTTCGGGAAGGTCGTCCTCACCCCCTGACCGTCCAGGTCGAGACCCGTCCGCGATCCCCATCTCACCGAGGAGGTGTCCGGTGGTCGACACCCTGCCCACTCTGCCGCGGCTCTTCGAGCAGGCCGCCCGCGAGTGTCCTGACGGCGACTGCGTCGTCTTCCCGACGGTGCGCGAGTCCTACCGGGAGGTCGAGGAGGCCGCGGTCGAGGTGGCCCGATCCCTCGTCGCGCTCGGCGTCCGGCCCGGTGATGCGGTCGGAGTGCTGATGCCGAACTGTCTGGACTTCGTGCACCTGATGATCGGGACCTCGATGGTCGGGGCGCTGTTCGTCCCGCTCAATGCCCGGCTCGCGCCCCGCGAGATCACCTACGTCGTGGTCGACTCGGCGATGCGGGTTCTCGTCACCACCGACGAGGTCGTCGAACACGTCGACTACGTCGCCCGTATCCACGAGGCCCTCCCCGAGCTCACGGCCGGTGAGCACGGGTGCACCCCGTCGCTCGTCGTGGCACCGGATCTCCGTCACGTGGTCCTGTTGGGGACGCGGTCCGCCCCCGGACTCGTGAACCGGCGCGGTTTCCTGGCCGGCGGTGCGGCGGTGGCCCCGGAGCACATTGACGCGACGGCGCGCGCGGTCGCGCCTGATTCCGGCTACATCATGATGTACACCTCGGGCACGACGGCCGATCCCAAGGGCTGCCCACTGAGCCACCAGTCCGTGATCCGGCTCGGCCGTGCGCTGGGCGAGGAAGCATTCGAGCTCACAGCGGCGGACCGGATGTGGAACCCGCTGCCGATGTTCCACGTCAGTGCCCAGGCGCCGATGATCGCCGTGTTCGACGCCGGCGCGGCGTGGATCTCGATGACCCACTTCGAGGCGGATCTCGCCCTCGACCTCATCGAGCGCGAGCAGGCGACCCTGCTCTACCCGGCCTACCCGACGCTGACCGCGCCGCTGCTGGGTCACCCGAGCTACGGACCGGACACCTTCCGGCGCGTGCGCGCCATGCTCACGGTGGGGCCACCGGAGCTCCTGCGCACCTACCAGGACAAGCTCCCGCACACGACGCACGTCAGCTGCTACGGGTCCACCGAGACCGGTGGCGTGGCCATCATGGGCCGCCTCGACGATCCGCTCGAGGAGCGCCTCACCTCGGGAAAGCCGTTCGCGGGTGTGGAAGCCGAGGTCCGGGACCCCGTGACGGACGAGGTGGTTCCTGCCGGCGAGACCGGCGTGCTGTACATCCGGGGGTTCAATCTCTTCACCGGGTACCGCAACGACCTCGCGAAGACCGCGGCGAGCTTCGACGGGCACGGCTGGTTCTGCACCGGCGACCTCGCCTCGGTGGACGTCACGGGCAGCCTCACCTTCCGGGGTCGCACGAAGGACATGCTCAAGGTCGGCGGCGAGAACGTCGGTGCACTCGAGGTCGAGTCCTACCTGACGACGCACCCCGACATCGAGCTCGCCGGCGTCGTCGGCATTCCCGACGCGCGGTACGGCGAGGTGCCGGCCGCCTTCGTCGAGCTGCGATCCGGCGCGGTGCTGTCCGACGACGACGTCGTGGAGTTCTGCCACCGCGGCCTGGCCCGCTACAAGGTGCCGCGCCACGTCCGGTTCGTCACCGAGTGGCCGATGTCGGCCACCAAGATTCAGAAGTTCCGGCTCCGGGACCAGCTCCTCGTCGAGCTCGGCCTGACCGGTGACGGCGACACCGCCCGCCGGCCGGCCACGTCGCCGGCCTGAGGCCGGCGTCTCGTCGGGGCGACACCCAATCGAGAGGACATCACCGTGGACTTCGAGCTCACCGAGCAGCAGGACCTGTTCCGCAAGACCGTGCGTGACTGGGTGGACCGGGAGGCGCCGAAGGAGTGGGCGCGTGAGCTCGAGGCCGACGAGCACGCCTTCCCGCACGCGCTGTGGGACAAGTTCTCCGACGCCGGGTTCCACGGGATCGGGCTGCCCGAGGAGTACGGCGGTCAGGGCGGCGACGTCATGACCCAGATGATCCTGGCGCGGGGTCTGTCGCGGTCGTTGGCCGGCCTGACCTGGGTGTGGGGCATCTCCTCCTTCGCCGGCGGCAAGTCGGTCGGCCTCTACGGCACCGAGGAGCAGAAGCAGCGGTACCTGCCCGCTCTCGCCGAGGGGCGCGAGAAGTGGGCCATCGGCTTCACCGAGCCCGGCGGTGGGACCGATGTGCTGGGCGGGCTGCGCACGAGGGCGAGGAAGGTCGACGGTGGCTGGGTGGTCAACGGTCAGAAGACCTGGAGCTCCATGGCCCACGTCGCGGACTACGTCCTGCTGCTCGCCCGCACCAACGACTACACCGAGAAGCGCCACCAGGGCGTGTCCCTGCTCATCCTGCCGACGCGCAGTGAGGGCGTGACGATCCGCGAGATCCCGAAGGTCGGCATGCGTTCCCTCGGATCGTGCGACGTCTACCTCGACGACGTCTTCGTGCCCGACGAGAACCTGCTGGGGGAGCAGGACAAGGCCTGGTACATGTTGCTGCCCACGCTCAACAACGAGCGCATCATGCTGGCCAGCTTCTGCGTCGGGATCATGGACGGCGTCCTGGAGGACGCGCTGCGCTACGCCATGGAGCGTGAGGCCTTCGGCGGCGTCATCGGACGCTTCCAGGCGATCCAGCACCACATCGCCAACATCGCCATGTGGCGTGACCAGGCGGAGCTGATGGTCAACCGCGCGGCCTGGTTGCAGTCGCTCGGACGTCCCTGCCACCAGGAGGCGAACATGGCCAAGGTCGTCGCCTCGGAACTCGGTGGTCAGGCGGCCGACCTCGGGCTGCAGATCCTCGGCGGCATGGGCTACTCGGCCGAGACCGACATGCAGCGCTACTGGCGTGACGTGCGGCTGTTCCGCATCGGGCCGATCACCAACGAGATGGCGCGCAACGGCATCGCCGAGGGGCTCGGGCTCCCGAGGTCCTTCTCGTGAGTGCGTCGGTCGGGGAGGCCGGGCAGCTGGTGGGTTCGGCGATCCCCGGTGGCTCCTGGACGCTTGCGCCGCACGAGAACTGGCTGGGCCACGACGCGCTCTACTCCGTCCCGACCGACGAGCCGCACCCGCTCATGGCGTTCGTTGCCGCCCAGCGGGGGCTCGGGGTGAGCGTGGAAGAGCTCTTCCGGTCATGGGGCACCGAGATGACCGACGGACCGATGCTCACCGAGTCGACATTGGAGTTCCCCGGGCGGTTCCGGGCCGGTGTGGAGTACCGGGTGACCGGCAGCGTCGAGTCGGTCGTGCGGAAGTCGGGCCGCACGATGGGCGTCTTCGACCTCCTGACCGCCTGCTTCGAGCTTCACGAGGCGAACGGCGAGGTCGTCGCCGTCGTCCGGAACGTCTACGCGCTGCCTCGGCCCGTGGAGGAGCAGCCATGACGACGGTGGGAAGCGCGCTGCCCGTCTGGCGGCTGCCGGTCGTCGACGGCGAGAAGATGAAGGTGCTCGCCCTCCTCCTCGCCGACCCGAACCCGATCCACTTCGACCCGGCGGCCGTCATGGCGGTCGGACTCGGGGACTGCCCGATCAACCAGGGGCCCTCGAGCATGGCGATGCTGGCCAACGCCGTCCGAGCCGCCTTCCCCCGAGGCCGGCTGACCCGCCTGCAGGTCACCCTGCGCGGGTCGGTCGCCGCCGGCGAGGAGGCCCTGGTCCGCGGCATCGTGGTGGCCCACGAGCCCACCAGCCGGGGCGAATCGATCCGGTGCGAGCTGACCCTGGAGTCCGGTGACCGCACCGTGCTGCGCGGGCTGGCGGACGTGTCCGTCGACGAGGGACCGCCCTGACGCCTTCCACCGAGGCACGCACATCCGATCCCGGGGCGACGCGCCTGCCTCGCGTCATCGACCCGCATCACGACGACCCACCATCACGAGGAGCGGAGACGACGATGACTCTGAAGACGAACGGGGCCCTGCTCTGGGAGCCCGGGACCCGGTCGGGGTGGAGCGTGGAGGAGATCGAGCTCGACCCGCCGAAGGCCCACGAGGCGCTGATCAAGTTGGCGGCGTCGGGTGTCTGCAGGAGATGACGCGGCGCGGCGGGACGATGGTGCTCACCGGCGCCGCCCCCGTGCTGCAGCGCGATGTGCCGTTCGACCTGTTCACCTTCGCCATGTCCGGCAAGCGGCTGCAGGGCTCCCTCTACGGCACGACCACGAGCCGCACCGATGTGCCGCTGCTCGCCGACCTCTACCTGCGCGGGGAGCTCAAGCTCGACGAGCTGATCACCCGCACCTACACGCTCGACGACATCAACCAGGCGTTCCGCGACATGCACGACGGCAAGAACGTGCGCGGCGTGATCATCTACGACTGACGGGGGCATCGATGCCGAACGCCGACGACCGCACCGAGATCGTCCAAGCGACGTTGCTCGCCGGATCGGCACGGAGCGGCGCGCGCGGGCGTCCACCGGCCACGTGCGACGAGGTCGCCGTGGCCGACGACGAGGGATTCGTCCTGTCCTGACCCCGACGGCGGTTTGCTGCCGGCCTCCGGGCGACGCGACCGACCCGTCGCTCGGTAATCTCTGCTGGTGACGGAACGGACGGTGAGGACCTCGAGGTGGTGAACCGCAGGAGGGAGAAGCGGGAGGAGACCGCCCCGCCCTTCAGGTCCGACGACGGGCGATGGCAGGAGCTGCTCGACACCGCGGCGCGCATCTTCGCGCGCAAGGGCTACAAGTCCGCGACCCTCCAAGACATCGCCGACGAGTTCGGGGTGCTCAAAGGCAGCCTGTACCACTACATCCGTAGCAAGGACGATCTGCTCTACGAGGTCATCCGCGCCGTCCTCGATGTCGGCCTCGCCAAGCTCCGGGAACAGGCTGCCGTGGACCTCGACCCGGTCGAGCGCCTCCGGGCGATCGTCCATGCGCACGTGCTCCACCTCATCGACAACCTGATCGGCACGACCGTGCTCCTCCACGAGTTCACGCAGCTCTCTCCGGAGCGCCAGGCTGCCACGCCCATCCGGGACTACCAGTTCGTGCTCGAGCAGCAGGTCGCCGCTGCGCGGGACGACCCACGGGTACGGCCCGACGTCGACCCGCAGCTGAGCGCTCTCGCGATCCTCGGTGCCACCAACTGGGTCTACCGGTGGTACCGGCCCGACGGGACCCGGAGCCCGCACCAGATCGCCGACTACTTCGCCGCGACGCTGGTCGACGGGCTGCTCGCCCCCCGCGACGCCGGGACGCTGCCGGACTAGGCACGATCACCCAGGCTCCCGGGCACCGTGTGACGTCCCGCCGGGACGTTGTTGTTGGTAGAGGCCCTGGTCAACGCGCTCGCCCATCTTTGTAAGGCGGGGGTCGAGGGTTCGATTCCCTTCGTCTCCACCAAGTCTGACCTGCGATGACGTGGACTTGGTATGACCTTCCGTGTTGGGACGTGACACGAAATCGCGGCGGTGCTCTTCCGCCTCGAGACGACGTCACACGCCGCTGCGAACCAGCAGGTCCACGACGCGCCCCCGGGCCGCGTCGGCGTCGGGGTGGGTGTAGAGGGCGAGGTGGGTGCCGGTGTCGAGGGTCAGCAGCTCGGCGCCGGGGATCGTCTTCGCCGCGGCGTAGCTCTGGGTGGGCGGGAGGTCGCTGTCGGAGGTGCCCTGGACGACCAGGGTCGGCGCGGTGATCTTCTTGAGCTCGAGCGAGGTGATCGCGGCGAACTGCTCGAGATCGTTGTGGTAGCCGGCGCGCCGATGGGCGTCCGGGACGGCGGTGGGGCCGAGCGCGAGGGCCAGGTCGCGCTTGGCTGGGTCGCCGAGGACCTCCTCGACGCGCTGGGCGAGCTGCTCCTGGGTGAGGTCGCCCTCGCTGGCGAGCTCCCCCTTGATGTACTGCTCGGGCTGGTGGGCCGCGAGCAGCCGTAGCAGCCACTGGCCCGCGCCGGTGGTGAACATCAGACGGGTCGCGAGGTCCTGGTGCGGCGCCTCGTACGCCTGGCTCACCGCGGCGTTCGCGACGAGTCCGTTGACCCGCTCGGGGTGACGGACGGCGAGCCGATAGCCGGCGGGCCCGCCCCCGGACCAGGAGTAGACGCCGGCGCGCTCGATGCCGAGGTGGTCGAGGAGCGCGGCGATGAGGTCGGCCTGCGCGTCGATGGTGACCCGTTCGTCGAGCGGGGTGCCGAGGTAGCCGGGGCGCGACAGCAGGATCGCCGAGACGCGGTCGCGGGGCAGGATCCGGGCCATGAGAGCGGCGGCGTCGATGCCGCCGGGGCTGCCGTGCACGACGACGACCGGTGTCCCGGTGCCGACGACGGCGTACTCGACCGGGCCGAGGGCCGTCTGGGCGACCTCGCTGACGTACTCGTGCTCGTCGGTGCGCGTGGCGTGGTCCATCGAGGGCTCCTGAGCTCGGCTGGGGCTGTGCGACGTCACGATCCTGCTGCCCCGCACGACGACGAACATCCGCCATTGCACTGACGTGGACGGTGCTGCGGGACGGGACCTGCCTCAGGCCCCGTCGAAGAGCGCCGAACCCTGGCGGTACTCCTCCCACGGGATCGTCCAGTCGGCGATGTCCCCGTCAGCGGTGGTCAGCGGGCGGCTCGAGCCGACGATCTCCACCGGGTCGCCCATCTGCACCCAGTGGTAGAAGAACTCGCCGTCGGCCGGGGACAGGTTCGCGCAGCCGTGGGAGACGTTGCTGCGGCCCTGCTGGCCGACCGTGGCGGCGTTGACGTGGACGAACTCGCCGTTGTTCGAGATGCGCACGGCGTAGGGCAGCTCCTCGTCGTAGAACCCCGGCGTGCCGGCGGCCGGCCCGCCCCACGATTCCGAACGCATCCGCTTGACCTCGTACTTCTCGAACGCCACATGGACGCCGTACTGGGTCGGGTAGATGTCGCGGCCGTAGGACGCCGGCAGGGTCCGCAGCTGCTGCCCGTCCTGGGAGAGCACGAGGGTGTGGGCGTTGACGTCGCCGCGAGCGCGCTGGTCGCGGCCGACGGTGAAGGAGAACGAGCGGTCCTCGGCGCCGTAGAGGCCTTCGCCGCTGTCGACGCCGAAGAGCTGCGCGTCGACGGTGACCCGGGTGCCGGGACGCCAGTAGTCCTTGGGGCGCCAGTTGAGCTGTTCGTCGGACATCCAGCGGAAGGAGCCCTCGGTGGGCACCGAGGTGGTAACGGAGACGCGCCGCTCGACCGCGGCGCGGTCGGTGACCGGCGCGTCGAAGGTGATCGAGATCGGCATGGCGACGCCGACGGTCTGCCCGTCGGTGGGGCGGATGCTCGCGACCTCCAGGGTCTGCGCGGGGTCGACGGTGCGGAAGGTCCGGTCCAGCGGGGTACCGGGGCCGCCGCGCTCGTCGACACCGACGGCCTGCACGCGGTACTCGGTGCCGTAGGCCAGGTTGGCGCTGGTCCAGCGCGTGCCGGTCGGGTCGAGGGTGCCGGTCAGGGCGGGCGTGACCGTCACCGAGGTCAGCTGCCCGCCCGTCGCGGAGACGACGAGTGGCTCGGCCGGCGCGACGTCCACCGCCCCCGGGGGGACGGACGTGGTGAGGGAGAACGGCGCCGGCGGCAACAGCGATCCGGGGAGGGCGCTGCAGCCACTCAGGAGGGCGAGCAGCGCGAGCAGCGCCACGACGGGCGCCGTCCACGCTCCCCGACCCGACCCCGTCCGGCCGCGCCGTGGTGGTTCGGTCGTGATCATCGGGGACTCCCTCGGGCCGTGCGGCGGTGACACGAGAAGCGTCCGCCGCGCGAGGGCGGGGCAGAATCACCGTCGGGGGCACAGAGGTCGTCCACTGAGGTCAGGGTCTTGTCACCACGAGGCAAGCGTCCACGAACGTCAGGTCATCGACCGATCGGGGTTGCCGCCCCGGCTTTCGCCTGCGGCGACGTTCTCGCCCTTCATCAGGAAGGTGTCGAGCTCCGGGCGGTCGCGGCCAGTCCACGCAAACCTGCGATCAAGCCGGCGTCGGGCTCGGTCGCCGCGATCGCGCTGACCATCTCGCACCCGTTGAGGAGAGACCGGAGCCAGCCGGGAGTGAGGGGCGCCCCGGACGGGACGCCCCTCACTCAACTCCGTGCCCGCCTCCGCGGTGCCCTGCCCCGCCGCGTCTGACTGTGCGATGCGGTCGCGTGGCCGAGGAGGCAGTGGGTGGCTGCCCTCCCGATCCGAGAGCCAGGAACCGATCGGCCAGCCACCACGAACGCTAGGAGCCGCGGCCTACCCCCGGGGCCCCGACATCAGGAACTACTTCCCGCCGACGACGTTGTCCCACGGCCGTTCGAGGATCGCCGGACGGCAGCCGACGCGAGGTCACACCGAGGAGCGGGACCGTGCGAGGGCGAGCCCACCGAGAGCGGCGCCGATGAGCCCCAGGAGCAGGGCGACGAGAGCCCCCGCCAGACCGTTGCCGGTCCCGAGGCCACCGGCGGCGCTCGCCGCGTGCAGCCCGCCGACGAGCGCGGCGACCAGCCCGAGCACCAGGGCCGCGAGGGGCCTGCTGCGCGCGCCCGGGCGAGCCAGGGCCAGCACGCCCACGACCACGGCGGCCAGTCCCACCACCGCCGCCGTGGTCGGCACGGTCCGGCCGACGCCGAGCTCGTAGCCGGCGGCGGCGAGGGGGATGTCCGTGGCTCGGAGCCCGGTGATCACGTCGTTGAGCATCAGGAGTCCTTCCAGGTCGGGAGCACGACGCCGAGGGTGCGCGCGTGGCGACCCCGCCGGCATCGGCCTGCGGGCGTCTGTTCGGCCTGCCGTGCCCGCCGTACGGTCGGCTCCCGGGCGTAGGACCTACGGCGGGAGCGCTACGGCCGGAGCACGTCCCCGAGTGGACGCGTGCGCCCTCGGTGACGCGCAGGATGAGGAACGGGCCGCGCACCCCGGGCTCGAGGGGGGAGGCGGACCGATGGACGACACCGCGCTCGGGGTCGCGCGTCGGCGCCCGGCACCGGCGGTGGTGGACGTCGGTCTCGGCGTCACGGTGGCCGCGGTGGTCCTCGTCGCCGCGCTCGCGGGGATCGGCCCGGCGTCGACGACGAACGCACGCGCGATCGACGTCGGGGCGCTCGCTCTCGCGGCGGCGCTGGCCGGCGCGCTCGGCATCCGTCGCCGATACCCGGTCGCGGCGCTCGTCGGGCTCAACGCGGTCGTCGTTCTCTGGTTCGTCGGGCCGTACCCCGGGCGGCTCGTCGCGCTGGCTCCGTTGCTCGGCTGCTACGCCCTCGCCGCGGACCGTGGCTGGCGCTGGGGCCTGGCCGGCGCGGTGCTCACGGCAGGGGTCCAGATCCTGGCGATCCGTGTCGTCCTCGGGGATGTCGCCACCGTCGGCGTGGTGCCGATCGCGGTCCTGCTCGCCGCCACCGGGGGGAGCGCGGGCGCGGCCGTCGGCTACTACCGGGCCCTGCTGACGAGCACGCGTGCCGAGCTCGCGAGGGAGACGTCGTTCCGCGAGGAGCGGACCCGCCGCCTGATCGCCGAGGAGCGGCTGCGCATCGCCCGCGAGCTGCACGACGTGATCGGACACTCGATGGCGACGATCAGCGTGCAAGCTGGCGTCGGCCTGCACGTCCTCGAGCAGCGCCCCGGCCAGGCAGCGGAGGCCCTCGCGGCGATCAAACGCATCTGTGACACAGGCCTGGCCGACGTCAAGGCCGTCCTCGGGGCCCTGCGCACCCCGAGCGGAGACGTCGAGCAGTCCTCGGGGCTCGACCGGCTGCCCACACTCCTCGAGACCGTCGAGGGCGCCGGCCTCCGCGTCGAGCTCGACCTCGACGGACGAGCGCTGCCGGTGCCCGTCGACCTGGCCGCCTATCGGATCGTCCAGGAGGCGTTCACCAACGTGATCCGCCACGCCCGCGCCCGCACCGTGTGGCTGGCGGTGGAGCACCGGCCGTCCCGACTGACCCTCCGCATCCGGGACGACGGCACCGCGCCCCCGACCACCGACGGCTGGGGACAGGGCATCGACGGCATGCGCGAGCGCGCCCGCGCGCTCGCCGGCTCGCTGACGGCGGGTCCGCACCCCGACGGCGGCTTCGAGGTCTGCGCGGAGCTCCCGGTCCCGGAGGTCCGGTGACGTTCACCGACGACGATCTCCTCCGGGTGCTGATCGCCGACGACGAGGCGCTGGTCCGGGGCGGCTTCCGCGTGCTGATCGACGCCGAGCCCGGGATGACCGTGGTCGGGGAAGCGGGGGACGGCCGCGGCCGCGGTCGCGCTCGCACGCCGGAGCCGTCCCCACGTCGTGCTCATGGACATCCGTATGCCCGGGGTCGACGGGCTCGCCGCGACACGCGAGATCACCGCCGATCCCGAGCTGGCCGGTGTCCACGTCCTCGTCCTCACCACGTTCGACCACGACGAGTACGTGATCGAGGCGCTCGGTGTGGGGGCGGCAGGCTTCCTGGTCAAGAACACCGAACCCCGCCAGCTCCTCCACGGGATACGGGTCGTCGCCGGTGGCGAAGCCCTGCTGTCCCCGGGACTCACGCGCCGCCTCGTGGCACGCCTCGTCGATCGTCCGGGAACCCCTCGCGTCGACCACGCGGTCCTGGACCAGCTCACGGCCCGCGAGCGGGAGATCGTCGGACTCGTCGCCCACGGACTGAGCAACGAGGAGATCGCGGACGCACTCACGATCAGCCGGGCGACCGTGAGGACCCACGTCGGGCGGGCGATGGTCAAGGTGGGCGCCCACGATCGGGCTCAGCTCGTCGTGATCGCCTACCAGAACCACCTCGTCGCGCCGCCCGATCCCTCGTCGTGACGGCGATCCGCCCTCGGGATCGTCCGTCGGCTGGTGGGTCGCGCGATCAGCGGCGAGGAAGCACGTCGATCCGTGATGCGGGGGTCGCGACCAGGTCGCTCGTGACGAGGGTCAGTCGGGCGCGCAGGTCGCGGAAGGTGAGTCGCGGGAGCTGCAGGATGCCCAGGGCGTCCGGCGGCGGGAGCGGGAAGGTCGGCGAGAGCGTGATGGGCACGGTGGGGATGCCCGCGACGACCGGGGTGGCGGTGAGCTCGAGGACGTAGAGCCGGGCCGGGCGCCCGGCGACCCGGCAGTTCGCGGGACAGGTGATCGCGAGCCGTCCGGCCGGCGCTGGGGCCTGCACCGCAAGCTGTCGGGCCACGGCGTGCAGCGCGCTCAGGCGCAGGGTCGTCCGCCGCCGGGGATCGCCGGGTGCCGGGCCGGTCCCTTCGATGCGCAGGCCGTCGATGGTGATCTCCGCCGCGGACAGGGTGAACTCGCCCGCTGGTGCAGGGCTCGGCGCGGCGTCGGCGGTGGCGGCGTCGATCTGCAGGCCGAGCGCCACGAGCAGGACGCAAGACGCGATCCGCAGCCAGGTCGCCGTCCACCTGCTGGTGGCGTCAGGGGTGGGGGTCAGCACGAGGTGAGCGGGGGGTCGGGGTCCAGGCCAGCGTCGCTGCCGCGCCGAGGATGGCGAGCAGGCTGCCGAGGACCAGGCCGCCGAGGTTGGTGGTGACGACCGCGACCAGCGCCGCGATCATGGCGATGATCCCGGTGGCGGTCTTGAACTCCGGGCGCCACCAGGCGGCCCCTCCGCAGCAGGCCAGCACCGCGGCGACCAGGGTGGCGGCGGAGCCTCCCGGGGTGGACAGCGACACGACGAGCTCGCCGATCCGCAGGGTGACGAAGGGGATGGCGAACACGACGGCCGCGCCGAGCAGGATGCCCAGCCCGCCCCAGAACGGGCGGGTGCGCCGCCAGCGTCGGAACCCGGCCGTGTGCGTCGCCGGCCCCATCAGTAGCACTCCCGCTCCCGGGCGCCGAGGGCGATCCGGGCCTGGAGGAGCCGAAGCGTTCCGGCGGTGACCGAGCGGGTGACGATGCGCAGGTTGTCCGCCTCGAGGGTGTCCGACTGCTGGCCGAACCCGCCCGGCTGGCCCGTCGCGTCGGCCGGTCCCTTGTCCAGTTCGCCGGCGTCGCGGCCGAGCTCGACGTTGCGCTGCACGAGGTCTCCGTCGATCTGCTCGGCGGTGGTGAGCACGTTGTCGGCCTGGAAGCCTTCCGCGCCTGGGGTGGCGATGCGTAGGACGACGGGTCCGACGCCGGGCAGGTCGGCCACCGGGACGGAGAAGCAGAAGTTCGTCGCCTGCGCCTGCCGGAACCCGGAGGTGAAGACGGGGACGGCGGCGTCCTCGGTGCGCTCGACCGCGGGGTACTGGGCGACCCCTTGGGCGACGAAGCGGTCGGCCGAGAGCTTGCCGGCGACCCCCGCGATCGTGAACGACGCCGCGATGGCTCCCTGAGCCATGGCGAGGAGCAGTCCGGCGATCAGCACGATCCCCAGCCCCGAGAGCGCCAACAGGTGCGGGCGGCGGGTGTGGCCCGCTTCCGGTTCGCCCTGCCCGCCGATCTCGATCTGCTCGGTTGCGGGTTCGGTCATGCGACGCACTGTAGCGAGTGCGTTTCGTCACGCGACTCGGGGTCTAGGATCGCGGTCGTGCTGGGGAGCGACTATGAGGACCAGGTCTGCGCGGCAGCACGCGCCCTCGAGGTCGTCGGGCAACGCTGGACCCTGCTGATCCTGCGGGACCTCTTCCTCGGTCTCGTGCGGTTCGACGACCTCGTGGTCAGCCTGGGCGTCACCCGCAGCGTGCTGACCCGCCGACTCAGCCACCTCGAGGAGCACCAGCTCGTCGAGCGGGAGCTCTACCAGCAGCACCCCGAGCGATTCGAGTACCGGATCACCGCGAAGGGCGCGGAACTGCTCGACGTGCTCGCGCGCCTCCTGGAATGGGGCGAGACCTACTATCCCCACCCCGACGGCCCCACCCGCCTGCTCCAGCACACCGGCTGCGGCGGCACCGTTCGGAGTCTCTTGACGTGCACGAGCTGCGGCGATCACCTCGGGCCCGGCGAGGTCACGGCGCTGCCCGGCCCCGCCCGCGCGGGCCTCAGCCACCCGCCGGCCAGTGAGCAGGGACCCGGACTCAGGCACCTCCACGGCGCACGCGGCACGGTCGACACCACCCACACCACCTAGGGGACGACCGCGGTCCCCAGGGGTGTCCGGCGCTCCATCAGCCCCTTCGGCCGTCACCGGTCGAAGTCGAGCTCCACCGCTGGGCTGGTGGGGCGCGACTGGCAGGTCAGCACGGCGCCGCCCGCGACGTCGTCGTCGGAGAGGGCGTAGTTCTGCTGCATGTGCACGGTGCCGTGGGTGATGGTGGCGCGGCAGGTGCCGCAGATGCCGCCGGTGCACAGGTAGGGCACGTCCACGCCGCCGTCGAGGACGGTCTCGAGGAGGGAGGCGGTGCCTTCGCTCTGGACCACCGTCTGCTCTCCGCCGCTGGTGACGGTCACCGTGGCGGGCACGACGTCGGCGAGGTCGTCCTCGTCGAGGTCGTCGTCAGGAGCGACGAACAGCTCTCGGTGGACCTGATCGGCGGGGACCTCGTGGTCCTCGAGCACGGACTCGACGTCGTCGAGCAGCGCTGACGGGCCACAGAGGAACCACTCCGCGCTCTGCAGGCGGGGATCGCGCAGGTGGTGGCGGAGTCGATCGGCGTCGAGGCGGGCGGACACGACGTCCTCGTGCTCGGTGGTGGTCGGGCCGTCGTCCCGCCCTTCGGCTCGCGAGTGGAAGTGGACGACCCTGAGCCGGCCTTCGAACTGGCGGGTGAGCATGGCCAGTTCGTCGGCGAACATCGTCGATCCGGCGTCGCGGTTGGCGTAGAGCAGTGTGGCGCGGCTGCCGGGTTCGGCGGCCAGGGCGCTGGCCAGGATCGAGATCACCGGCGTGATGCCGCTGCCCGCGGCGACGGCCGCGATGTGGCGGCGTGCGTCCGGGTCGGGGGTGAGGGTGAACTGCCCGTTGGGCGGAGTGACGCTCAGTTCGTCGCCGGCCGCGAGGCGGGTGTTCGCGTAGGTCGAGAACCGGCCGTCCTCGGTGAGGCGGACGGCGATGCGCAGGACCCCCGAGCCGGCGGCGGTGCAGATCGAGTAGTTCCGGCGGACGTGCTCGCCGTCGATCTCTGCGCCGACGACGACGTTCTGGCCGGGCAGGAAGCGGAAGGTCTCGCGAAGTTCGGCGGGCACCTCGAAGGTGACCGACACCGCGTGGGGGGTGAGTCGGCGGACCTCGGCCACGCGCAGACGGTGCGGCCATCGCGGCAGGTCGGCGTCCCGGTCGACGGCGTCGGTGATCTGGCGCCAGGCCCGGTACTCGGCGGGCGAGAGCTCGCTGCCCCAGGCGGTGGAGATCGGGACGCCGCGGTCGAGGTAGTCGGACTCCGCGCGCCGCCAGGCCTGGACGTAGCGATAGAACGGGATGGTCGGGTGGATGTGGTGGACCAGGTGGTAGTTCTGATAGAGCATCAGCGGGTTCATCACCCGTTCCCACCCGACCCGGACGCGGGTGGCCTGGAACCGGTTCGACGACGCGGTCGCCTCGAGCTCGTGGTGGGGAAGCCAGTCGAACCACCACGCGAGCAGCCCGATGCCGAGGCGCTGCGGGATCACGTAGATCACCAGCAGCTCCCACCCGTGGCCGGTGACGGTCATGGTGATGAAAGCGGCCGCCACTGCCGCGAGCACGCCGATCTGCTCGGCGACCTCGGCGCGCGGCCGGCGGGCGATCAGCGGGGAGTAGAACCAGAAGTAGTACAGGTCCTGGGTCATCCACCGCAGCGGTAGCGCCCATGACGGCCCCAGCTCCGACCAGGCGTCGGGGTCGGCGAAGCGGTCCTCGTTGGTGTTGCGGTGGTGCTCGATGTGGACGAAACGCAGCACCGGGAACGACGCCCACGCGGCGACGAACACGATCGACAGGCGTCCGAGGACCTCGTTGACCCAGCGCAGCCGCCCGCCGGCCAGGTGCGCGGTCTCGTGCAGCACCGTGAACATCACGAAGGTCACCACGGCGTGCACCGGGATGGTCAGCACCAGCCACCAGGGGCTGAGATCGGCGAGCACCAGCCATGTGGCGCCGACCCAGAGTGCGAGGGCCCCGACGAACAGGCCCAGGGTCGGGAGCGCGACCGCGGGCATCGGCACCCGGGGATTCGGGACACCGCGGCGGATCGCCCGGGACTCGTCCTCGCTGAGCACTCGTCGCTCCTCGGACGGGTCGGTGGTCGTCGACATCGACGCCTCCTCACGCCTGGTGATCGTCTGCGACCCGGAGTATTTGACATTCGGCCGTAGAATGTCAACAGACGGGACAGTTCGCCCTGAGATGTAAGGTGTCCTCATGGCGGGTCCCGGGACGTTCCGCGACGACATGCGCGCGCAGCTGCGCCATCGGCTGCTCGACGCCGCACGGGCGATCACCACCGCCGACGGCTGGTCGGCGCTCACGATGGGGGCCGTCGCCGGCCGGGCCGGGATCAGCCGCCAACACCTCTACAACGAGATCGGCACGAAGCAGGACCTCGGCGACGCCCTGGTCAGCAGGGAGACCGACGAGTTCCTGGCGGTGACCTCCGGTCAATTACGCGCCCACCCCACCGACCTGGTGGCCGGGGTCGGCGCCGCGGTCCGGCACGCCCTCGACCACGGCGCGGACAACACCTTGCTCAAGGCGATCCTCCACGCCGAGGACTCGCGGGGCGACAGCCTGCTCCCGCTGCTCACAGCACGCCCCGACGCGGTGCTCATCCGCGCCAAGCAGGCCCTGGCCGCCGAGATGGTCGCGCTGGGCTTCGACACGCACCTGACTGCGGCCACCCTCGACACGTACGTCGACGGGCTCGCTCGACTCGTGCTGAGCCATCTCACCCAACCGACCGGCCCGGCCGAGCACGCCGTCCTGCAGGCTCAATGGCTCACCCGGGCGGCCATCCCGCCCGGCTGACCGCGTGGCCGTCGGCGAGCACCATCGGTGGCCCTCACCGCTGATGGCCGGTGACGGCGACGACCCTCTCGGCCAGACGGGGAAAGATTCGTCCGGCCACGTCGAAGGCCCTGAGCTGCCAGGGCAACAGCACCTCGCGACGCTCTCCCTCGATCGCCCGGACGACCGCGCTCGCCACCTGATCCGGCGTCCGTGGGGGGATCAAGGCGTCGACCTTGGGGACGCGCTCCTCGGCCCCGGGGTTGTTGGCGAAGTAGTCGCTGTGGACCTTGGCCGGCACGACTTCGCTGACCCCGACGCCCGTGCCGCGCAGGTCTTGTCGCAGTGCTGCGGTCAGCCCGCGCAGAGCCCACCGCGCGCCGGCATAGCCCGTGGCGCCGGCCCACGGCATCCGTGAGACGGGCGAGTTGACGTTCACGATCCACCCGCTGCGGCGCCGGAGCATGTCCGGCAGGAACTCCTGGGTGACCAGCAGCGCCGCCGAGTACGGGACCGCCGTCATGCTCTCCAGCTCGCGGGGCTCGGTCTCGTCGAGATAGAGGAAGCGACCCGCTCCGGCGTTGTTGACCACGACGTCAGGGACCCCGACGCGCTCGCGGATCGCAGCGCCGAGGGCGAGGACCTGCTCGCGGTCTCCGACGTCGGCCGGGAAGGCCTCCGCACGACCTCCCCGGCTCTCGATGTCGGCGACCCGCTCGGCGAGCGTCTCGGCGTTGCGGGCGACGAGCAGCACCACTGCTCCCCGTGCGGCGAGGTCGACCGCGATCGCCGCGCCGATGCCGGTCGACGCTCCGGTGATCAGAGCAACGGCGCCCTCCAGTCGCATCGGCATCTCCCTGGGTCGAATGGTCGAAGGCGCCGTAGGTTACGCATGGATGAATGAGCAGCTGAAGGAGCTCGCCGAGCAGCTCGACGCCAATGGTTGGGCGGCGGAGCTGCTCGATCACCGCTGGCGGCTGGTGTGGGTGTCCGACGAGTTGCTGGCGGTCTACGGCGAGAGCGACACCGAGCAGCTCGGCGTGGGCGGTCACGTCCTCGCGGCGCGGGGGAGGGTCCTGAGCCGGGGCACGATCACTCAGGACAGCGCGGAGCGGTGGCTTCGCCTGAACGGGCCTTTCCTGCTCCACGACGCCGGGGGCGGCGCCGAGCAGTTCGCCGAGATGCTCGACCCGGAGGCGGCGGGGACGCTCCGGGACTGCGAGCCGCGGCCCGCTCCGCCTGCCTGGACCTCGACGGTGGACTTCGCGCGCGACGAGTTCTTCGGGCGGTTCACCTACCTCGTCGAGCGGGTCCACGACGTCTCGGGCGAGCTGCTGGGCTACCTCGTCGTCTACACCCTCGATGTGCCCGCGAGCACGGCGGCGCTGCTGCTGCGCGGGGATCGGGCGATGCACGAGCGGATGGCCGCGCTCGTGCGTCCGGGTCAGCGCTCGGCCGCGGTGCTGTTCGCCGACCTCCAGGCCTCGGGGTCGCTGTCGCGGCGGCTCCCGAGCTCGGTCTACTTCCGGCTGGTCCGTGACATCAGGACCGCGCTGGAGGCGACGGTCGCCGGGCGGGGTGGGATCGTCGGCAAGCACGCCGGTGACGGCGTGAGCGCCCTGTTCCTCGCCGAGCAGCTGGATTCGGCGTCCGGGGCGGCGCGCGCTGCGCTGGAGAGCGCGCGGGGGCTGCCTGGGGCCGTCCGCGAGGTCGCCGGCGGTCTGGCAGACGAGGGCCTGCCCATCGACCCGGACGACTGCCTGCTGAAGATCGCGGTGCACTGGGGGCCGAGCCTCTACGTGGGTCAGGTCGCGAGCCAGGGCCGTCTGGAGATCACCGCGCTCGGCGACGAGATGAACGAGGCGGCGCGGATCGAGCAGTGCGCCGCCGGCGGGCAGGTGCTGGCGTCGAAGGCGCTGGTCGAGAGGCTCGACGAGCAGGACGTCGCGGCGCTCGGCCTCGATCCGTCCCGGGTCGTCTACCGGGCGATCGCCGACATCGAGGGTGTCGACGAGAAGGCCAAGCGCGACGCCGGCTCGGTCGCCGTCGCCGACCTGCTCTGAACCGACGTCCGCCCGGCTCGGGCGCTCACCGGGCGGCGCGGGCGGCCAGGACAGCGCCCCACCACACGTCGGTGAGCGCGGCGACGGTCGTGTCGTCGTCCAGGCCGGTCTCGCCGCGCACTCCAGGAGCAATGGCCAGCTCGAGGCCTACGCCGTCGCCGGTGGGTCCTCGGCGGTACTGCGCAGGAGGGCGTCAGCCCACCGGGCGCGGGGATCGACGTCCACGAGCAGCGCCTTGACCAGCAGCGTCAGGGGGATGGCCAGCAACGCCCCGAGCGGTCCGAGCACCCACGCCCAGAACAGCAGGGCCACGAACGTGACCGTGGCCGAGAGCCCGACCGAGTTGCCGATGAACCGGGGCTGGATCAGCGACTGGATGACCAGGTTGAGCACGCAGTACACGACGACCACGGCGACGAGCAGCGGCCAGCCGCCGGTGAGCAGAGCGAGCAGTGCGGGCGGCACCAGACCGAAGACGAACCCGATGTTCGGGATGTAGTTGGTGATGAACGCGAGGATCGCCCAGAGAATCGCGAGCGGCACCCCCATGATCCCCAGGGCGATGCCGTCGAGGACCGCGACGATGAACCCGAACACGGTGGTGACCACGAGATAGCTGCGCGTGCCGCTCGCGAATCCAGCCAGGGCGCGAACCGCGTCCGGACGTTCGACGGCGATGCTGTCCAGGCGTTGGCCGAAGGTGGCCGCGTCGGCGATGAAGAACAGCAGAAGCGCCAGGACCAGCACGATCACGGCGAGCACGCCGCCCAGGCTCGACAACACCCCTCCGACGGCGCCGATCACCGAGCTGATGCTGGCGGAGCTGGTCGCCGCCTGGATCTGCGCGGGCCCGATGCCGAGGCCGGCGAGCACCTTCTCCACCGACGCGACCAGGGCATTGAACTGGGCCGTGTACTGCGGCAGGACCGTCGCCAGCTGCCCGATCGAGACGAGCAGGACGACGACGAGCGCGAGGAGGCCGGCGTTGATCACCAGGATGAGGGCCAGCGTGGCGACCCATCCCGGCCATCCCCGCTGCCGCAACCACCGCTGCACCGGGTGCGCGGCTATGACGATCATGAGCGCCAGGAGCGCGGGACCGATCAGCCAGGCGGCGGCCCGGATGCCGGCGACGGCGACCACGGACGCGGCCACACCGAGCAGCAGCACCAACCCCCGCGGCATGCCGCCGGGCGATCGCGGCGGCCGGGCCGTACCGCTCGTCGACGGGGACTCCGCGATGGCGGGCTGGTCCTCCTCGGGGAACGCGGGATCCGGTGAGGCGGTCATCCGCGCAGCGTCTCACCGGGTGGTCAACGGGTAGACGCCCTTCCCGGGCAGATACACGCCCACGAGGACGACGACCACGACGACCAGCGCCGTGAGTTCGGGACGGACCGGGGTTCAGGCGGTCAGGCCGGCGCGGTGTCCACGGTGTCGTGCCCGCTGCAGGTTCCGGGAGAACAGGGTGGTGTCGAACCAGGTGGGGAATGCCCTCGCCAAGCGGCTCGGTCCGAGGAATCGGGCGTGGCCGTGGGCGGTCAGGTCGCGGAAGGGCACGAGCCCGACGAGCCAGCGATGCATCTGTGCCGTGTCGGCCTCGAGGGCGAGATCGACGGTGAGGCCCTGGTCGTCCTTGCAGACCGTGATGCCCGGGCGCTGGATGTCGAGCCAGCCCTGGGCGCCGCCTGCCCCGGTGAGCTTGAGGTGCACCACCGTGCGGTCCGCGGGCAGCTTGGCAGGGATGGCGAGTTGGTGGGTCCGCCAGATGACCGTCAGGCCGTCGCAGTCCTCGTCGTTCGGATCGCCGAACATCCATTCGGCCGCCCAGGCGCCCATCGCCCACACGATCGGGGTCAGGGCCTGACCAGCGGCGGTCAGCGCATACGAGCCCGGGCGTCCCGGTCGGCTCGCCGCGTGGGTCACCAGCCCTCGTCGCTCCAGGTCGCGTAGCCGTTGCGCGAGCAGGGTGCGACTCGCTCGGGGGAGCCCCCGATGGATCTCGTTGAAGCCGCTGGCGCCGACCATCAGCTCGCGGACGACCAGGGGGGTCCATCGGTCCCCCAGCACCTCGACGCTCGCGGCGATCGGGCAGTAGTCCCGGCGGTTCATCCCGACATCGTGCTCCGGCCCGGCGCCACCAGGTAGTACGAATCCTGTACCGCGAAGGGGCCGGTGAGCAGCGCGTTTGCCACGATCGTCGTTCCGATTCGTCCCGTTCCTGGCCGTTGCTGCCCGACCGGCGGCGGTATGGCCTCCGCACTCGTCGCTTCGCGCGCGGTCTCTGCATGCTCGCGGTGACAGGAACCCACCCGGGTCTGTCCCAACGAGCGGAGGCACCCGTGCCCGTCGAAACGTCCGTCACCGAGACCGTCGTCCGTCGTCACCTCGACGCCCTTCTTCAGCAGAAGGGCGTCGCCGCGATCGTGAGTGACTACGACGAGGAGGCCCGGTTCATCGGTGAAGACACGATCTACCGGGGGAAGCAGCAAATCCACGGCTTCTTCGAGAACTTCATCGCTGCGCTTCCCGTGGGCGCCATCGACCGTTTCACGCTCCGGAGCTTGTGGGTCGATCGGGATCTCGCCTACATCACGTGGTCCGTGGGCGGCGATATTCCGCTGGGCACCGACACCTTCGTCGTCGACAACGGCAAGATCGTTGCGCAGACGTTCGCGATGTACGCGACGGCGCCCCACGGCTCGAGTGACAGGTCGCCGACCGGCAACGGCACGTAGGCGTGGCCCGCCGCGCCCTCGACCGCTCGACATCGAGACGGTTCGTCGGCCTGACCGGGGGTCGTGCGGACACCTCCGTCCAGCCCGCAGGATGGAGGGGTGCCGCAGCGCGTCCTGGTCGCCGACGACGACCGCGCCATCCGGGAGTCGCTCGCGCGCGCTCTGGAGCTCGAGGGCTATCAGGTGGCGACGGTCGCCGACGGGGTGGAGGCGTTGACCCGAGTGCGGCGCAGCGCCTTCGACGCGCTGGTGGTCGACGTGATGATGCCGGACGTCGACGGGCTCGCGGTCTGCCGCGTCCTGCGCGCCGAGGGCGACCGCACGCCCGTCCTCATGCTCACCGCCCGCGTCGAGACCCCGGACCGGGTGGCGGGCCTGGACGCCGGCGCCGACGACTACCTCCCCAAGCCGTTCGAGCTCGACGAGCTGCTGGCTCGCCTCCGGGCCCTGCTCCGTCGGGCGTCCTACACCCCCGATGACACCGCAGAAGGGGGAGCCGGCTCCCGGCTGTGGGTCGGAGCGCTCTGCGTCGACCCGGGGGCCCGGCGGGTGTGGTGGCGCGAACAGGAGCTGGAGCTCTCGAAGACCGAGTTCGACCTGCTGGAGCTGCTGGTCCGCAACGAGGGCATCGTGCTCGACCACGCCACGATCTACGACCGCATCTGGGGCTACGACTTCGGCGCGGACTCGAAGAACCTCGCGGTGTACATCGGCTACCTGCGGCGCAAGCTGACCGCGGTCGGGGCACCCGCACTGATCCACACAGTGCGCGGCGTGGGCTACACGGTGCGCGAGCCGTGAGCCTCCGGACACGCCTGGCGTTGGCGTTCGCGCTCGTCGCGGCGGTGGTGGCGGGTCTGGTCGGCGTGCTGAGCTACCACTCCGCCGGCGAGCGCACCACCGACGAGACCGATCGGTCCCTCGCGTCGGCGACCACCGCGCTGATCCGTGGCCAGACGGCGGTCCTCTCCGCCCTGCCGCCGTCGCCCCCGGTGGACCGAGACGGTCTCGACGGCGACGAGCCCGGGCGGCCCGATCCCCGCGCCGAGGGACCGACTCTCACTGCACTGCGGGTGGCACCCGACGGCGCCGTCACGTTCGTCGGGGGCCGGCGGGTGACGCTGCCCGTCGACGAGCCGACCCGGCTGCTCGCGTCCAGCGGTGCCGCCGGGCAGACGTCGACCACGGAGATCGACCTCGGTCGAGGGGCCTACCGCGTCCTGACCACCGCGCTCGGCAGCGGTCGCGGGGCGCTGCAGGTCGCCATCGACATCGATCAGTCGCGGCGCGTCCTCGCCGGACTGGCGGCCGAGGTCGCCCTCATCAGCGTCGCCGTGACCGCGGTCGCGGCCGGGGTCGGCTGGTGGCTGGCCCGGCGGATCACCCGCCGACTCGTGCGCCTGACCGCCACCGCTGAGGAGATCGCCGACCACGGGCAGATCGACGTCGCCGTGCCGGTGGCGGGGCGTGACGAGGTCGGACGTCTCGCAGGCTCGTTCACCACGATGCTCGCCCGTCTCGCGGCGGCCCGGGACGCCCAGGACCGCCTCGTGCAGGACGCCGCCCACGAGCTGCGCACCCCGTTGACCAGCCTGCGCACCAACACGAGCGTGCTGCGCCGGCTCGCCGAGCTCTCCCCGGAGGCCCAGGACCGCCTCGTCGCCGACGTCCAGGGCGAGACCCGGGAGCTCTCGCACCTCGTCGACGAGCTCGTCGAGCTGGCGCTCTCGCGGCAGAGCGAGGAGCCCGAGGAGGATGTCGCCCTCGCCGAGGTGGCCGATCGCGCCGCCGAGCGGGTGCGGCGCCGCAGCGGGCGTCGCATCACGCTCGAGGACGACGGATCGCGGGTCCGCGGGCGCCGCGGTGCGCTGGAGCGCGCGATCGGCAACCTGCTGGAGAACGCGGTCAAGTTCGATGCCGACGGCACCGCGGATGTGTTCCTGCGGATCCGCCGCGGGACGACCACGGTGACCGACCAGGGCCCCGGCATCGCGCCCGGCGACGCCGCGCGGGTGTTCGACCGCTTCTATCGCGCCGACTCCGCCCGTGGACTTCCCGGCTCCGGGTTGGGGCTCGCGATCGTGCACGACGTCGCGGAGGGCCACGGCGGGAGCGCGTTCGTCTCCACCCCGTCCGGTGGCGGGACGACCGTGGGCTTCTCGGTCGCCGCCGATCGCGTCCTGCCGGCCGCGCGCGCCGGGGGAGCCGCGTCTCGCGCCTAGGGGTCCTTACCCGACTCCGAACCGGGCCACGTCGGCGCTTCACCCTGCGGCGACACCGTGGTGTCCGTGACCGCCACCCTCCACCGTGCCCTCGCCGGCCGGTCCCCCCGGCACGTCGCGCGGGCGCCCTCGGCCGTGCGGGACCGCCGGGTGCGGACCGCCGCCGAGGCCGTGCTCGCCGCCTCGCTGTCCCTCGTGGTCTTCTGGTGGGCCTCCGGGGGCGGACTGGCCGACCTCGGCGGCTGGGCGAGCGGGCTGGATTCGCTGGGCCGGGTGACCGGGCTGCTCGCGTCACTGCTCCTGCTCGCGCAGGTCGTTCTCATGGCGCGCGTGCCGTTGCTCGAGCAGGCGTTCGGCCAGGACCGCCTCGCGCGTGTCCACCGGCTGGTCGGCTTCACCTCGTTCACCGGGATGCTCGCCCACATCGGCCTGATCACCTGGGGCTACGCCGCCGGCGACCTCACCCGCGTCCCGGGCGAGGCCTGGGACCTCACCGTCGACTACCCGGGCATGCTCCTGGCCGTCGGCGGGACGGCCTGTCTGGTGATGGTCGTCGTGACCAGCGTGCGCGCCGCCCGGGCCCGGCTGAGGTACGAGACATGGCATCTGCTGCACCTCTACGCCTACCTCGGCGTCGGGCTCGCGCTGCCCCACCAGCTCTGGACCGGCCAGGAGTTCCTGGTCTCGACCGCGCGGACCGTGTTCTGGTGGACCCTCTGGGGTCTCGCCGCGGGCTCGGTGCTCGTCTGGCGGATCGGCGTCCCGCTACGGCGCAGCCTGCGCCACCGGATCGCCGTCACCTCGGTCGTCGACGAGGGCGACGGATGCCTGTCGGTGCGCCTCGTCGGCCGCCACCTGGACGAGCTCGACGCCCGCGCCGGCCAGTTCTTCACCTGGCGCTTCCTCAGCGGCCCCGGCTGGACCCGGGCGCACCCCTACTCGCTCTCCGCGGCGCCGGACGGGCGTCACCTGCGCATCACCGTCAAGGACCTCGGCGACGGCAGCCGTGCCCTCCGCCGGCTGCGGGCGGGCACCCGCGTGCTCGTCGAAGGGCCCTACGGGCGGCTGACCGACCGCGCGGGCACGGCCTCACGGATCGCGCTCATCGGCGCCGGGGTCGGGATCACCCCGCTGCGGGCCCTGGCCGAGGAGCTCGGCACGTCCGGACGCGACGTCGTGGTGCTCCACCGGTTCACCGTCGAGCCGCTGTTCCCTCGCGAGTTCACCGCGCTCGCCCGCGAGCACCGGGTCGGGCTCGTTCCGCTGCCCGGGCCCCGCAGGGCCGGCGACTCCTGGCTCGGCGACGGCGTCGGGGGCGGGAGCGACCTCAGCGCCCTGCTGGCCCGCGTCCCCGACATCGCCGAGCGCGAGGTGTACGTCTGCGGCCCCGACCCGTGGACCCGCCTCGTCCGCCAGACCCTCACCGCGGCCGGCACCCCGACCGACCGCGTCCACACCGAGACCTTCGACTGGTGACCTGAGATGCGACGCATCCTCCTGTGGTTCCTGACCACCGTGAGCACCCTCGTCCTGCTCTTCGGCTACAGGACCTCGACCTCGTCCACGCTCCCCGACGACGAAGCGGCCGGCGGCTCCGCCACGCCCTCGACGACGGCCCGGACCACCACTCCGAGCCCCACGACGACTGCAGGCTCGATCTCGGGCTCGAGTGCCCTGCCCGTCGCCGGCACGTTCACCGGCAGCACCGCCGACACCCGCTGGGGGCCGGTCCAGACCCGCATCACGGTGGCGAACGGACGGATCACCGCCGTCGACCTCGTGCAGTACCCGGACGGGAACGCCAAGGACCGGGAGATCAACGCGGACGCGATCCCGCAGCTCGTCGACGAGACGATCCAGGCGCAGACCGCCCAGATCGACATGGTCAGCGGAGCGACGGTGACGAGCACCGGCTACCTCGAGTCGTTGCAGAGCGCCCTCGACCGGGCCCACGGGGCATGACCGCGTCGACCCCGGCCCGCCCGCGGATCACCCGGTACGTCGAGCACGTCATGGGCCTGCCGATCAGCCTCGCCCTGCGCGGCCGGCACGCCGATGACACCGCGGGGCGCTCGGCCTGGCGTGCGGTGATGGCTAACCTGCGCGAGGCGGATCGCGTCTTCAGCACGTATCGGCGCGACTCGGTCGTGTCGCGGATCAACCGGGGCGAGGTCGGTCTCGGCGATCCGGGCGTGCCGTCCGAGCTGCACGAGGTGCTGGACATCGCCGACCGCGCCGGGCGCGCGACGAGCGGCGCCTTCTCCGCCTGGCTCCCCGGATCCGACGGCGAACGGCACCTCGACCCCAGCGGCGTCGTCAAGGGATGGGCGGTCGAGCGCGCCGCATCCGCGCTGCGCGCCCTCGACGACACCGACTTCTGCCTCGGCGCGGGTGGCGACGTCCTCGGCCGCGTCCTCGACCCCGATCTGCCCTGGCGCATCGGGATCGAGGATCCCCACGACCCCCGTCGCATCCTCGCCACCGTTCCGGTGCGCGACGGTGCTGTGGCGACCTCCGGCACCGCGCACCGCGGCGCCCACGTGATCGACGTCCGCACGGGGCTCCCGCCGACGGGGATCGCGGCGGTGACGGTGATCGCCTCGACGCTCACCGAGGCCGATGTCGACGCCACCGCCGCCTTCGCCCTGGGGGCGGGCGCCGCGGAATGGCTCGGTCGTCGCGTCGGGAGGAGCGGGCTCGTCGTCGCCACCGACGGGACCATTGCTCGCATTCCGCAGGTGGGAACTCGGTAAGAACCGTCGCGGTGTCGTTGGCGCACGCTCGGTGCGCCGGAACGATGCCCCGTGTGTCGACGATCAGTGGGCTGCCGGCCCACATCCTGTTGGTCCACGCGGTGGTCGTGCTCATCCCGCTCAGCGCGATGCTCGTGGTGCTCGTCGCGGTGTGGCCGGCGGCCCGGGCGCGGCTCGTGTGGCCGACGGCGGCGCTCGCCGTCCTCGCGCTCGTCGCGGTGCCGCTGACCACGGAGGCGGGGGAGTGGCTCGAGCACAGGGTGGCCCGTACTCCCCTCGTGCGCGCCCACACCGAGCTGGGGGACTACATGCTGCCGTGGGCGATCGGGCTCGCCCTGGTGGCGCTGGGAATCCTGGCCCGCCAGGTCCTCGAGGTTCGCGGCGCGCGGGCGGTCGCCGGCGACACCCGGGGTCTCGGCCGCCGGTCCCGCGGCGACGTCGCGGTGACGGTGGTCGTGGCGGTGATCGCCGTCATCGTCGCCGCGGGTTCGGTGCTGACCGTGTACCGCATCGGCGACTCCGGCGCCCGGGCCGCGTGGACCGGACAGTTCTCCGAGCAGGCCCAGCTCCCGCCCGGTGGAGGCCCGGCCCCAGAGGGCGGATGACCGGCCGGCCTGGGTCGCCGACTCCCCGGCTCGCCGCCACCGCGGGCGGGATCACGACGTGCGCCCGGCGCGGCGGCGGTCACGGACGAGCTCGACGACGACCGGGACCAGGGACACGACCACGACCACCGCGATGATCGGCAGCAGGTACTGGTCCACCCCGGGGATCGAGGCGCCGAGCAGGTGCCCGGCCAGAGTGAGACCGATCGCCCAGACGACGCCGCCGACGATCTGCCAGAGCGTGAACGTCGCCACGGGGACCCGCAGCGCCCCGGCCACCGGGTTGACCACGGTGCGGACCACCGGGACGAACCGGGCCAGCACGATCGCCTTGCCGTAGCCGTAGCGCCGGAGGAAGCCGTCCGCCCGGTCCATGGCCCCGCGGAGTCGCGGGGAGCGGTTCGCGGAACGGAGCGCCGGTCCCGCCCGGCGGCCGATCCACCAGCCGCACTGGGCGCCGAGGACAGCCCCGAGCGGGGCGCCGACGAGGACCGCGGCCAGGGGCAGGTGGGCGGGGGAGCCGACCGCGGTGGCGGTGAGGACCCCGGCGGTGAACAGCAAGGAGTCCCCGGGCAGGAAGAAGCCGACCAGGAGCCCGGTCTCGACGAAGAGCACCAGCGGCACGGCGGCCACCCCGAGGAGCGCGATCCACCACGCGGGGTCGAGGAGGTTCATCGCCGGCACCCCTCGCCCCGACGGGTCCGACACCCACTTCTCATGCTCCCCAGCGTGCGCCCCGTTGAGTGTGAGCGGGATGTACGCGTGGTCATGCCAGCTGCACGGGGAGGGCGGCCTTCTCGCTGGGGCAGTGCGCCACCTCTGCGGGCGCGGCTTCCCACGGACGCAACGTCGTGAACTCGCTGGTCCGTTGAGTCGCACCGCCGAGGGCGGCATGCTGACCTGATTCGGCCCGCGACTCGTCCACACCAGGGCGAGGTCGGTCGGGCGAGGAGGTCGACGATGCAGTACTGGACGACCGGCGACCGGCCGGAGCGAGAGCAGTTCAGCTACTGGCGCGAGGTCATCTGCGAGGCGTTCACACCGCTGGCGACCCGACGCACGTCGGTGCATCGTGCGGCCGGCCCTCGTCCGCAGGGCATCGACAGCTGGGTGCGCTCGAGGATGCTCACCTCGACCAACACCGCCGAGGTCTCCTCGGAGACCCAGCTGATCTCGCACGGGGACGCGGAGGTCCGTCGCACCGACTCCCACCAGGTGTTCGTGAACCTGCAGCTCGACGGGCACTGCGTCGGGACGCAGGACGGCCGGCGCTGCATCCTCCCGGCGGGGAGCTTCGCGCTGTTCGACACCACCCGCGAGTACGACCTCGAGTTCGTCGCCGGCCCCGACTCGGGAGAGTGGCGGGTCGTGTCGTTCCGGGTGCCGCGCGCTCGGCTCCTCCCGCTGCTCGCCGAACCGCACGGCTTCACGTCGGTCGCCCACGACGGGACGAAGCGTGGCACGTCGAACCTCGTCGCCTCGACGATGATGTCGATCTGGCGCAACGCCGACGGGCTCGACACCGCGGCCGTCGACGCCGCCGAGTCCGCCTTCACGACGATGCTCGCCGCAGACGTCGGTGCGGGTCCGCTGCTCGTGGACACAGGGCGGGAGACGCTCGACGCGACGCTGCGGGCCGCGATCAACCGTCACCTCACGGCCAACCTCCGCACCGGGAACCTGACACCCCAGCAGGTGTCCCGGCGCTTCGGCATCTCCGTCCGCAAGCTCCACGCGCTCTACGAGGGCAGCGAGCGGACCTTCGCGCAGACCGTCACCGCCATGAGGGTCGACGCCTGTGCGCGCGAGCTGCTGACGGGCTCGACGAGCGGCTCGCTGTCCGACGCGGCGGCGCGGTGGGGATTCTGCGACCTCTCCCATCTCAACAGGGTCTTCAGGTCGCAGAAAGGATGTCTCCCCTCGGAGTACCGCGCCCGCGCCGCCGGTGCGTCCTAGAGGCCCGCCTCCGCCATCGGGTTGCTCGTCGACAGTCGGTTCTCGGCCAGAGCGAGCGGGTCGTAGCTCGGGTTGCGGAGCATGTCGTGCATCTGGCGACGCCGCACGCCCATGTTGCCGCCGTCGTAGACGGGGAAGCACAGGACGTCGTTCATGATTCCTGCGATCGGGGTGAGATCGGTGTAGGCGTCGATCCCGACGAGCCGCATCGCGTCGTAGGCGACCTGGACCGACGTCTCCGAAGCGAAGACCTTGGTGATGTTCGCGAGCTCCCGGTCCTTGCCGTTCGTCTTGTCGAAGTGGTCGGCGGCCTTCCACGTCAGGTAGCGCGCTGCCTCGATACGGATCTTGAGGTCGGTGAGCATGTAGCCGGCGTTCTGGTACTCGATGACCGGGTGGGGGCCGGAGCGGTTGTCGGTCCTCGCGAACTGGTAGGCGTAGTCGAAGGCGGCACGCATCCGGCCGATGCAGGCGGCGCCGATCGGTGCGCAGGTCCAGGAGAAGGTCTCCCGCACGATCTCCATGCCGTCGCCGGGTTCACCGAGGATGTTCTCCTTCGGCACGCGGACGTTCTTGAACTCCAGTCGCGGCGAGATGACGGCGCGATGGCCGGCGGTGTCGAGGATCCCGGTCACCTCGACACCGGGCGTGCCCTTCTCGATGACGATGACCGCCATCGACTGCTCGGGCGGCGCGTCCGGGTC
This sequence comes from Actinomycetospora sp. CA-053990, assembly GCF_050948445.1. Classification (NCBI taxonomy): domain Bacteria; kingdom Bacillati; phylum Actinomycetota; class Actinomycetes; order Pseudonocardiales; family Pseudonocardiaceae; genus Actinomycetospora; species Actinomycetospora sp. CA-053990. The sequence goes on from NZ_CP192043.1 coordinate 55,329, forward strand.
GGTGCGGCAGACGAGACACAGGGTGTCGGGGCCCTCGCGGTTCCACCCCGTGCCGTTCGTGACGTAGTGCTTCGCCCCGTTGATCACCCACTCGTCGCCGTCGAGCTCGGCGAAGGTCTGGACACCGACCTTCGGGTCCGGCGAGTCCCAGTTGGCGCCGCCGCTGACCTCGGTGAAGCCGAAGGCGGCGAGGCGCGCGGTGCCGTCGACGAACCGGGGCAGGAAGCGCGCCTTCTGCTCGTCGTTCCCGAACCGGATGATCGGCTGGAGACCGAGGCCGGTGGCCAGGACCGCCGTCGGGGTGTTGATGTCGACGCGCGCGAGCTCCTCGGCCGCCAGGGTGAAGGCGAGCGAGGAGAACTTGTTGCCGCCGTACTCGTCCGGGATCAGGGCCTTGAGGAACCCGGCGTCGACCATCTGCTGGAAGAAGGGCCTGATGGCGTAGAACCGCTCCTCAGGCCCGGGAATCCCGTCGAGCGCGCCCGCGACCTGGGTCAGGACGCCATCGGCGAACTCCCGGGCTCCGGCGCGGAGCTGGAGCTGCTCCTCGCTCAGGGTGAAGTCGAGTCCCATCACGACACCTCGTCTCCGTGGCCGCGGATCCTGCCTCCGCGGCGGGTGGGCGAAGTGTGGGGCGGACCTGAGGTCCGACACTTGGACCTCAGTGCGGGGTGGGTGGAACGAGGACGCACCGTTCTCCACGTGCCCCGGAGACACCGCACGACGAGAGACGTCCTGCTCGGAGCCCGGCGAAGCCAGGCGCGGTGTCGACAGTCATCACTCTGCTGTCGGCAGACGTGTCTAGGATCGGGTGGCGAAAGGGGTGGCACCGATGAGCGTGGAGCCGTTGTCGAGCCTGGACCGCAGCACGCTGCGCGAACGCTCGCTGGCCGCGCTCCGCACGGCCATCACCTCGGGGCGCTATCGCCCGGGTGACCACCTCGGCGAGGTCGAGCTCGCCACCCACCTCGGCGTCAGTCGCGGCACCGTCCGCGAGGCTCTCCGGCACCTCCAGCAGGAACGCCTGGTCACGGCCGGCAACCGAGGGATGCTGCGCGTCAACCAGCTCTCCTCCACCGAGGTGCGCGAGCTGTTCAAGGTCCGCGCCGCGCTCGAGGGGCTGGCCGTCACCGAGATCATCAACTCGGGACGGCGTGAGGAGGCGGCGCGGACGCTGCGCGACGCCCTCGCCGACCTCGGTCGCGGCGACTTCGCGGAGCGCGTCGAGGCCGACCTCGGCTTCCACCTGCTGCTCTGCCGTCTCGCCGGCAACTCGATGCTCGTCGAGGCCTGGCGCGCGCTCGAGGGCCGCATCCGCGTGGCGATCATGAACGGCGACGCCGAGGGCTCGCCGGTGATGATGGCCGGCGATCGGCACGCCCCGATCCTCGAGGCGATCGAGAGCGGCGAGCCGGCCGACGCCGTGGCGGTCGTCGAGGACCACATGGCCGCGGCCGCCGAGCACTTCGCTCCCGCCGCCGACTGAGCCCGCGCGCTCCGCGCACGTCGGCGGGGAGCGCACCGATCGTCGCCGTCCGGTCCGACGATCTCCACGTGATCATCGCAGGTCAGCGCGGTCATCCCGTTGTGTGCTGACTGTTGACAGACTCGTCGTGGGACCTCACCATCGTCTCCAGCAGTTGACTGTTAACAGTCAACTGACCGGGGAGGCCGACGCGCGGCAGCCCACCCCGTCGAGTCCTCACCGATCAGCGGAGATCACCATGACCGAACGGAACGCGCCACCGGCCGGGCCCAGCACCCGCCACCCCATCGAGGGCACCGCCTCCCGCAAGCGCGTCGCGATCGGCGCCTCGGTGGGCGCCACCATCGAGACCTACGACTTCATCGGCTTCGGCATCGCCGCGGCCCTGTACTTCAACACCGTCTTCTTCCCCGCGAACGACCCGCTCTCGGGGACCCTGCTCTCGTTCGCCACGCTCGGCATCGGGTTCGCCGTCCGCCCGCTCGGCGGGATCATCGGCGGCTACCTCGGCGACAAGATCGGCCGCAAGCCGGTGCTCGTCGCGTCGCTGCTGCTGATGGGCGTCGCCACCGTCCTCATCGGCGCCCTGCCCACCTACGACCAGATCGGCGTGTGGGCCGGGGTCCTGCTCGTCCTCGTCCGTGTCGTCCAGGGCCTGGCCTTCGGCGCCGAGTGGGGCGGGGCCATCCTCATGTGCTTCGAGCACGCGCCGTGGCGCAAACGAGGTCTCTACACCGGCATCACCCAGGCCGGCTTCCCGGTCGGTCTGCTGCTGGCCAACCTCGCCTTCCTGGCCAGCGTGCCCCTGGGCGGCAACTGGGCGTGGCGGGTGCCCTTCCTGCTCAGCGCGATCCTGATCGCCGTCGGCATCATCATCCGGCTCAAGGTCGAGGAGTCCCCCGAGTTCGAGGAGCTCAAGGACGAGGGCAACATCGCGAAGAACCCGCTGACCGAGGTCCTGCGCACCGACTGGCGCAACATCCTGCGCGCGTTCTGCCTGCGCGTCACCGAGACCGCGGGCTACGCGGTCACGGTCACCTTCGTCCTGTCGTACCTGGTGAGCGAGGAGCTCGCCGACCGCAGCATCAGCCTCACGGCGACGATGATCGCCTCCGCGCTCGGCATCGGCGCCACGATCGGCTGGGGCGCTCTCACCGACCGCGTCGGGCGACGGCCGGTCTACCTCTTCGGCACCATCGTCACGCTGCTGTGGGGCATCCCGTTGTTCCTGCTGCTCAACACCGGCACCGCGGTCGCGGTCGTCCTCGCCTTCGTCGTCAGCTACGCGATCTGCCAGAACTCCCTCGCCGGCGTGCAAGGGGCCTGGTTCTCCGAGCTGTTCGCCGCCCGCACCCGCACCACCGGCGCCTCGCTGGCCTACCAGCTCTCCGCCGTGGTCTCCGGCTTCACCCCGCTCATCGCCACCGCCCTCTTCGCCGGCTTCGGCTGGATCGGCCCCGCTCTGCTCATCACCTTCTACGGCCTGCTCGGCATCGTCGCGACGCTGCTCACCCGCGAGACCTGGGGGCGCAGCGAGCGCGCCGAGGTGGAGGCACTCGAGCGGTCCCTGGCCCTTCCCTCCCCGGTGCGGGACGAGGCCCAGCCCGTCGAGTCCGCCGAGTCCGCCGAGTCCGCCGCCTCCGGCCGCTGACGGCCCGTCCCTCGATAGGAGGACCTCCATGACCTCACTGACCAGTCCCACAGCCACCGAGACCCCCGTGCGGAGCGATCCCGACCGCATCGCCGGGCTCCGCGACGCCGCCTACCGGATCCGCCGCCACGCCCTGGACATGGGCGAGGTGCAGGGCCAGGGCTACATCGGCCAGGCCCTCGGCGTGGCCGACGTGCTCGCCGTCCTGTTCGGCGACGTGCTCCGGTTCCGGCCGGAGGACCCGGAGTGGCCGCAGCGCGACCGCTTCCTGCTCTCCATCGGGCACTACGCGATCGCCGCCTACGCCGCGTTCGCCGAGGCCGGCATCCTCCCCGTCGAGGAGCTCGAGACCTACGGCTCCGACGACTCGCGCCTGCCGATGTCCGCCATGGCCTCGTACACCCCCGGCATGGAGATCTCCGGGGGGTCGCTGGGCCACGGGCTCGGCGTCGCCACGGGCATGGCCCTCGGCCTGCGACACCTCGGCCACCCGGCACGCGTCGTGAACCTCCTCTCCGACGGCGAGCTCGACGAGGGCTCCACGTGGGAGGCGGCCATGTCGTGCGCCCACCACGGGCTGTCGAACGTCCTCGCCGTGGTCGACGTCAACGGCCTGCAGGCCGACGGCCCGACCGCCGGAGTCCTGCGGATCGACCCGCTCGAGGACAAGTGGCGCGCCTTCGGCTGGAACACCCGGCGGGTCGACGGCAACGACGTCACGGCCCTCGTCGCCGCCGCCGACGAGCTCACCGCCGACCCGACCGCGCCGTCGGTCCTGCTCTGCGACACCCGCCCCGGGTACGGCGTCCCGATGCTCGAGACCCGCGAGAAGGCGCACTTCCTGCGGGTCGAGGAGCACGAGTGGCAGATCGCCCGCGACCAGCTCCTGGAAGGACACACGCGATGACCACGGCAGCCCCGAAGAAGAAGCTCACCACCTCGGCGATGATCGCGTCGTTCGCCGACCCCGACCAACGCACCACCCCTGCCCCCTTCGGGCACGCCCTGGCGCGGCTGGCCGAGGAGCGTCCCGAGATCGTCGGGTTGTCGGCGGACCTCGCGAAGTACACCGACATGCACGTCTTCCGGTCCGCCCACCCGGACCGGTTCTTCCAGATGGGCATGGCCGAGCAGGTGCTGCTCGGCGCGGCCGCCGGGATGGCCGAGGTCGGACTGGTGCCGTTCGCGTCGACCTACTCGGTCTTCGCCACCCGCCGCGCGTACGACTTCCTGGCCCTCGACATCGCCGAGCCCGGGCTCAACGTCAACGTCGTCGGGGGCCTGCCCGGCCTGACCACCGGGTACGGGCCGAGCCACCAGGCCACCGAGGACCTCGCGATCCTGCGCGGCTGCCCCAACCTGACGATCGTCGACCCCTGCGACTCGGTCGACATCGAGGCCGCCGTCCCGGCACTCGCCGACCACGACGGCCCCACCTACCTGCGGCTGCTGCGCGGGTCGGTGCCCACCGTCCTCGACGAGTACGACTACCGCTTCGAGCTCGGCAAGGCCGCCGAGCTGCGCACCGGACGCGACGTCCTGCTCATCTCCACCGGTCTGATGACCATGCGGGCCCTGCAGGCCGCCGCCCGCCTCGAGGCCGACCACGTCGACGTCGCCGTGCTGCACGTGCCGACGGTCAAGCCGCTCGATCGCGAGGCGATCGTCCGTGCCGCCCGCTCCGACCGGCTGATCCTGACCTGCGAGAACCACACCGTCATCGGCGGTCTGGGCGAGGCCGTCGCGACCTCGTTGGCCCTTGCCGGCGTCTCCGCCCGCTTCGGGCAGATCGGGTTGCCCGACGAGTTCCTCGCCGCCGGCGCCCTGCCCACGCTGCACGACCGCTACGGCCTGTCCACCGACGCCGTCGTCGCCCGCATCAAGGCCGAGCTGAACGACCGCGCGCCCTGGCCGGCCGACCCCTCGCCGCCCTCCGCCTGACCCGCCCGAGCTCCAGGAGACCCCTGTGTCCACGTCCGACATGACCGCCGTCGTCACCGGCGCCGGTTCCCGCCGCGGCATCGGCCGCGCCACCGCCCACGCCCTCGCCGCCGCCGGCTGGAACATCGCGGTGCTCGACCTCGACGAGGCCGGCGCCAAGGAGACCGCCGACTCGGTGGCCGCCGCGCACGGCGTCGCCGCCCTCGGCGCGGCCTGCGACGTCACCGACGACGCCTCGGTCGACATCGCGCTGGCCACCGTCACCGGGGCCCTGCCCCCGGTCGGCGCCGTGGTGAACAACGCCGGCATCACCTCGCCGGTGCCGTTCCTCGAGGTCACCGCCGCCGAGTGGGAGCGCGTGTTCGCCGTGAACATCCGCGGCGCCTACAACGTCACCCGCCGCGTCGCGCCCGGCATGGCCGAGCGCGGCTTCGGGCGCATCGTCTTCCTCTCGTCGGTCTCGGCCGAGCGCGGCGGCGGCGTCTTCGGGGGCGTGGCCTACTCCGCGGCCAAGGCCGGGCAGCTCGGCTTCGCCCGCGCCCTGGCCCGCGAGCTCGGCCCGGCCGGGGTGACGGTCAACAGCGTCGCGCCCGGGCTCATCGACACCGACATCACCGGCGGCGCGCTCGAGGGCGAGCGCAAGACCGCGCTGCTCGCCGGCATCCCCGTCGGGCGCAACGGGCGCGTCGACGACGTCGCCGACCTCATCACCTACCTGTGCCGGGAGGAGACCGGCTACATCACCGGCGCCACGTACGACGTCAACGGCGGCTCGCACATCCACTGAGTCCGGCCACGACGGGAGCCCGGCGCCCGGGGGCGCCGGGCTCCCGGACGTCATCCTTTGCGTATGACGTCGCCGCCCCGCGGCGGGCGGCACAGTCGCCGTCATGACGACCACGGTGAGCGCTGACGAGGACATGGACGCGGCGCGGCGGGCGATCGCCCTGCCCGACCACGTCGCATCCCCGTTCGGGGAGCTGACGTTCTTCGACGGGGTGCCCAGCGCCGAGTCGGTCCCGGCGATCTACGACATGCTCGACCTGAACCGGGCGATCGAGGTCTACCTCAACACCCTGCCCGGCGCCTCCCTGGTCGCCATGCGCCACGGTTTCCGCAGCGTCGGCCTCGACGGCAACGCGACCCTGGGCGTCATCACGCCCCGCGCCAACTCCGGCGCGTTCTTCCTGACCGCCAACACCGCGACGCCCTACGGCGCGATGTTCCTCGACCTCCGCGACGGCCCCCTCGTCGTGGAGAACCCGCCGAACACCCTGTGCGTCATCGACGACTTCTGGTTCCGCTACGTCGGCGACCTCGGCCTCGCCGGACCCGATCGGGGCGCCGGCGGGAAGTACGTGCTGCTGCCGCCGGACCACGACGGCCCGGCACCCGACGGCTACACCGTCCTGCGGACCCCGACCTTCACGAACTGGCTGATCGTGCGCGCCCTCGGCGGCGTGGACGACATCACCAGGACCCGCGTCTACCCGCTGGCGAAGGCCGACGACCCGCCCGCGACGTCCTACCTCGAGATCGGTGACCGGCACTTCAACACCATCCACGCCAACGACCACACGTTCTACGACGAGATCAACGCCCTCGTCCAGGAGGAACCGGCGGCCGCGCTGGACCCCGAACGCGCCGGCCAGTGCGCCGCCCTCGGCATCGTGCACGGGCAGCCCTTCGCCCCCGACGAGCGGATGCGGCGCATCCTCGCCCGGGCCGCCCCGCTCGCCGCGGCCGCCGCCCGGGCGATCACGTACTCGCCCCGCGATCCGGAGGCGTACATCGACCCCGACAGCCAGTGGCTCCACGGCTTCGTCGGCGGCAGCCACGAGTTCCTGCGGCAGCACGCGCGACTGCTCGACGCCCGCGCCCAGTTCCACTACTTCGCCACGGTCGTCACCCCGGCCATGGCCGCCGAGCACGTCGGCACCGGATCGGCCTACGCCTACACCGCCAAGGACGCCACCGGCGCCTGGCTCGACGGCGCCCGGGACTACCGCCTCCACCTGCCCGCCGGCATCCCGGCGAAGAACTTCTGGGCGGTCGACCTCTACGACACCCAGACCCGGTCCCTGCTCGAGGTCGACGACCCCCACCCCTCGGTGGTGAGCCTCGACCCCGCCGTGCAGGCGAACGACGACGGCAGCGTCGACCTCTTCTTCGGGCCGAGCGCGCCGGCCGGACGGGAGTCCCACTGGGTCCAGACCGTGCCCGGCAAGTCCTGGTTCACCATCCTGCGGCTCTACGGCCCGCTCGAGTCCTGGTTCGACAAGACCTGGCGACCCGGCGAGATCGAGCTGGTCACCTGAGAGAGAGGCGGGCGAGGGATCAGCGGCTCTCGCGGTCGGTGCCGAGCCCGGCCGAGCGCTTCCCGGTCTCGCTGGTGAGCCAGCGTGCGACGTCGGTGAGCTTCATGTTGGTCTCCTGGGAGGACTTGACCAGCATCTGGAACGCGGCCTCGTCGTCGAGGGAGAAGCGTTCCATCAGGATGCCCTTGGCCTGCCCGATCTGGTCGCGGCTGTCCACGGCCCGCTGCAGGTTCGCGGCCGTATCGGCGCCGTAGAGCAGCATCGCGGCCTGGATGCCGAACAGCCCCGCCAGGGTGCGGGCGTCCTCGTCGAACGCGTCCGCGGTGGCCGAGTACAGGTTCAGGGCGGCCCGCGGGCCCCCGTTGGCGGAGAGCTGGGTCGACATCAGCGCCCGATAGCCGGCCTCCACCGCCTGCGGGGCGAACCGCGGCCACCGCTGGGCGTCGTCGCCGGCGAGGTCGCGCGCGATCACGAGCCCGTCCTCGGGCGGGTCCTCGATCGCCGAGATGCAGGGCCCTTCGTTCAGCTCGCTCTGCGTGCGGTCGAGCTTGCCGATCGCCTCCGTCGTGGGGTGGCGGGTCTCGATGCGCCCGTGGTGGGTGAGGGAGATGCTGCCCGCGTCCACCCCCGGGATCGTGGCCACCGCCGAGGTGACGATCTGCCCGAGGGTCTCCTCCAGGTCGCGGATGCTGCGCCTCCTCGCCAGACCACGGGCGGCCTGGCGCAGGGCGGTGACGAGATCGTCGTGTCGGGAGGAGTTCATGGGGTCCCACCTCGAGCGTCGCGGCGGGGACGCGCGCCGACACGTGGAGCGTGCCGGTGCGCCGGGCAGCGCCCGTCGGGTCCCGACGCCGTGGGCCGACGGTAGCGCGGATAGGTGCACGAGGACGGCACAGCGGGGTCCGGCTCATCGCTCCCGCGAGGTCGGGCCGGCCAGCGTGCGCAGCGGGTCACCCGAGACGCGGTAGACGACCCACTCGTCCATCGCCTCGGCGCCGAGCGACCGGTAGAACTCGATGGCCGGGGTGTTCCAGTCGAGCACCCACCACTGCAGCCGCGAGTAGCCCTGCCGCTCGCACTCGGCGGCGAGCTCGACGAGCAGCGCTCTGCCGAGGCCGGAGCCGCGGTGGTCGGCGCGCACGAACAGGTCCTCGAGGTAGATGCCGTGGACGCCGTCCCACGTCGAGTAGTTGAGGAACCAGAGCGCGCACCCGACCACCGCGCCGTCCTGCTCGGCGACGTGGCCGAACAGGTGGGGGTGCTCGCCGAACAGCGCCGCGGAGAGCTGCTCGGGGGTGAGGTGGCACTGGTCGGCGGCCTTCTCGTAGCGGGCCAGCTCGTGGACCAGCTCGGTGACGGTCCCGACGTCGGTCGGGGCGATCCCGCGGACTCCCACGGGCGGGGGACACTACCCGCGTCGACGGACGGGCGGCCCGCGCTCCTCCGGCGCGAGGGAGGACGTCCATGCCGCTGCAGGGCTTCGACCACGTCGTGCTCACCGTCGCCGACATCGACGCGACGATCGCTTTCTACGTCGACGCCCTCGGGATGGAGCCGGTCACCTCGGCGGCGGGCGCCGGGCACTCGCCTTCGGTCGCAACAAGATTAACCTGCACCGGGCGGGCCAGGAGTTCGAGCCCAAGGCCCTCCACCCGACCCCCGGCAGCGCCGACCTGTGCCTCGTCACCGACGACACGCTGGAATCGGTGATCGAGCGCCTCGCCGCGCAGGGCGTGCCGATCGAGGAGGGCCCGGTGGACCGCACCGGGGCCCTCGGACCGATCCGCAGTGTCTACGTCCGCGACCCGGACCAGAATCTGGTCGAGATCAGCAGGTACTGAACCGTCCGGCCCCGTCCGGCCCCGTTCGACGAGGGAGGCTCTCGATGACCGTCAGCACCGACCGGCACGGCCGCGTCCTCGTCGTCCGGATCGAACGGCCCGAGAAGCGCAACGCGATCGACGGGCCGACCGCGGAGGGCATCGACGCCGCCCTCAACGGGTTCCAGGACGACCCCGGGCTGTGGGTCGCGGTCCTCACCGGTACGTCGGAGGTGTTCTGTGCCGGCACCGACATCGTCGCCGGCCCCGGCGAGCCGACGCCCCGGGGTGGGCCCTACGGCATCATCCGCCGCCGCCACACCAAGCCGGTGGTCGCGGCCGTCGAGGGGCTCGCGCTCGGCGGCGGCTTCGAGATCGCCATGGCCTGCGACCTCGTCGTCGCTTCTGCGACGGCGTCCTTCGGCCTGCCCGAGACCCGGCGGGGCCTCGTCGCGAACTCCGGGGCGCTCGCTCGCGCCATGCGGTGCCTGCCGCTCAACGTCGCCCGCGAGCTGCTGCTGACCGGCGCCCGGCTGGACGCGCGACGGGCCCACGAGGTCGGCTTCGTGAACCGGCTCGCCGAGCCCGGTGCGGCGGTCGAGGTGGCCCTCGAGCTCGCGGAGGAGATCTGCGTGGCCTCGCCGACCGCGGTCTCGGCGACGTTGGCGGCGCTCGAGGAGCAGTGGGCCGACGCCGAGGACCAGGGCTGGGCGGCGACCCGGCGGGCCGAGGTGCGGATCGCCGAGGGCCCCGACAAGCGCGAGGGCCTGGCGGCCTTCGCCGAGAAGCGCCCACCGGTGTGGAGCGACCCGACGCCCTGAGTCACGAGGCCTGCCTCGCCCCGACCGACCGGGGTGCGGCCGAGAGAGGAGCACGATGAGCCCGCAGGGGCACGCGGAGGCGCACGGTCCCCTCGCGGGGATCGTCGTCGTGGCGGTGGAACAGGCCGTCGCGGCGCCGTTCGCGACCCGTCAGCTCGCCGACCTGGGCGCGGACGTCATCAAGGTCGAGCGCACCGGCGACGGCGACTTCGCCCGCGGCTACGACGCCACCGTGCGTGGGCAGTCGAGCCATTTCGTCTGGCTGAACCGGGGCAAGCGTTCGATCACCCTCGACGTCAAGGCCGACGAGGGACGCCGCACGCTGGGCGAGCTCATCGCGCGCGCCGACGTCGTGGTCCAGAACCTGGCGCCCGCCGCGGCGCGGCGTCTCGGGATCGACGCGCACACCCTCGCCGCCGGGCACCCGCGGCTGGTCGCGTGCGACGTCTCCGGCTACGGGGCCGGCGGCCCGTACTCCGACAGCAAGGCCTACGACCTGCTCATCCAGTGCGACGCCGGGCTCGTCTCGATCACCGGGACCCCGGACGAGCCGGCGAAGGCCGGCATCTCCATCGCCGACATCGCGGCCGGCATGTACGCCTACACCGGCATCCTCACCGCCCTCTACGAGCGCGAGCGGACCGGCCGCGGACGGGCGCTCGAGGTGTCGATGCTCGAGGCGCTCGGCGAGTGGATGGGCTACCCGGAGCTCTACGCCCGCTACGGCGGCACGGCCCCCCGCCGGGCCGGCGCCGCGCACGCGACGATCGCGCCCTACGGCCCCGTCGCCACGGCCTCGGGACACGTGATCACCATCGGGGTGCAGAACGAGCGCGAGTGGGCCGCCCTGTGCACCGACGTCCTGGAGCGCCCGGGCCTGGTCGAGGACCCGCGGTTCCGCGGCAACGCGGCCCGCGCCGCGCACCGCGCCGAGCTCGACGAGGCGATCGAGGGCGTCCTCGCGGGTCTCGACGTGACCGAGGCGGAACGCCGCCTCGACGCCGCCGGCATCGCCCACGTCCGCCGGCGCAGCCTCGAGGAGTTCGCCCGGCACCCCCAGCTGCAGGCCCGCAACCGGTGGATGACCGTCGGGACCCCGCAGGGCGACATCGAGATGCTCCGGCCCCCGGTCACGGCGGGGTGGCCGTCGCCGCCCGCCCGTGTCCCGGCCGTGGGCGAGCACGACGACGAGGTGCGCGCGTGGCTGCGCACGACCGACGCCCGGGAGGCCGATCACCGATGAGCGCCCCGACCCCGCCCGACCTCGCCGAGCTCGTCCGCGGGTGGTCCCCGGAGCCGCTGGTCACCACGGGCGCCACCGACGCCTGGACCGTCGGCGCGGTGTCCGGCCTGTTCGACCTGCCCTCCGTCGCGGGCAGCGGGGACGACCTGCCGCCGCTGTGGCACTGGTTCGGGTTCCTCGACCACCCCCGTCAGGACCAGCTCGGGGACGACGGCCATCCGGCGCAGGGCCACTTCATGCCCCCGCTGCCGCACCGGCGGCGCATGATCGCCGGCGGCCGGCTGGAGATCGACGCGCCGATGCGGGTCGACGAGACCCTCGAGCGCCGTTCGTCGCTCCGGCGCTGCGACGTCAAGTCCGGCCGCAGCGGGCAGATGGTGCTGGTGACCATCCGGCACGAGTTCGTGCGCGCGGGCACCACGATCGTCACCGAGGAGCAGGACGTCGTGTACCGCTCCCAGCCGCCCGGCGAGGCCCGCGGCCTCACCCTCGACGCCCCCGACGAGGCCGCTCCCGTGCCCGGACCGGAGGCGGTGACGCTCACGCCGAGCGAGACGATGCTGTTCCGGTTCTCGGCGCTGACCTACAACACCCACCGGATCCACTACGACCTGCCGTACGTCACCCAGGTCGAGGGCTACCCCGGCCTCGTGGTGCACGGGCCGCTGCTCGCGCTGCATCTGCTCGAGGTGCCGCGACGGCACCGCCCGACGGAGCCGGTGCGCCGGTTCGACTTCCGCCTGAGCCGTCCCGCCTTCGCCGGTCAGCAGGTGGTGGCCGCGCCCGCGGCCGACCAGTCGGACGACGGCCTCGCCCTCGAGGCGGGCGTGCCCGGAACGTCGCCGTCGGTCACCGGCACGGTGCGGGGGTAGGCGGCCGGACGGTCGGTCGCACACCTGTTCGATGGACAGCGACCGGGCTCCCCGGCACCCTCCGCACCCATGCGGACGCTGCGGACCTGGCTCGCCCTCCGTCGCGAGGGGCGCGGCCTCAGCCTCCTCGCGGTCGCCCGCGGCTGGAGCTGATCCCCGGCGTCAGACCTCCGGGTCGTCCCGGCGGTCCGGATCGAGGTCGCGGTAGGTGCTGTCGTTGCGCCGGCCGTCGTCGCGACCCACGCCCTCGACGCGGTCGAGGTTCATGAGCCCCTGCACGAACCGCCCCTTCTGGCGCCGGACCTCGTCGGCGAGGGCGTCGTCCACGGCCGCTCCGAGCGCGGCCTCGACGTCGGTGTCGGCGTCGTCGGGGGGTGGCGTCGCGTCGTCGTCCCGGTCGTCTGCGGTGTCCTCGGCCATGCGCCCTCCCCAGGTCGTCGGCCGTCCTGTCCCCGGGGTGCCCGCTCGAGGAGGGGTTCAGCCGGTGGATGTCACCGCGGCGCCGATCCGGGAGGCTGGACACGGAGACGGCGCCCGGGACCGACCGGCGCCCCGACGAAGGGACGGCGCATGTCGGACGTCAAGGTCGAGCACGAGGTGACGCTGTCGCGCGAGGAGGTGGCCGACTGGCTGGCGGACCTCGCCGACGCCATCCGCGAGGGGGGAACCGCCGAGCTCTCGCTGTCCGGCCCGGTGCTCACCCTGCCGGTCGCGGACGAGATGGACCTCGAGATCGAGGTCGAGATCGACGGCGACGAGGTGGAGCTCGAGATCGAGCTGTCGTGGCGCCGGGGCGCCCGGCCGGCGCCGCAGGACGAGGACGAGGACGACGAGGAGGACGAGGACACCGAGGAGGAGCCCGCAGCCTCCGCGTCCGTGTCCACCCCCGCCGCGAGCGCCTCGGTGACGGCGTCGCCGGAAGGCCCCGTGGACGCGGCCACCGACACCGCCACGTCGGCCTCGGACACCGCCACGTCGGCCACGGACACCGCCACGTCGGCCACGAACGACGCCGCGTCCACGACCCGGTCGGCGACCCGGGCTGCGACGAAGGCACCCGCGAAGGCCGCCGGGAAGGCGCCGGCGAAGGCGCCGGCCAAGGCCTCCGCGAAGACCCCGGCCAAGGCGCCCGCCGAGGGCGAGCGCTGATCCGGCTGACCCGTCCCGTCACGAACGACGGCGCCGTCACGCGGAGGGGACGCGTGACGGCGCCGTCGCGGGCGGACCCGCTCAGGGCGTGATGACGACCTTGAGCGCGAGGTTGGCCGCCGCGTTCGCGAACACGTCGTAGGCCTCGTCGAACTGGTCGAACGTGAAGCGGTGCGTGCCCATCTTCTCCGCCGGGATCCGTCCGGAGGCGACCATCTTCAGCAGGGTCGGGATGGAGACGGTGTCGACCAGACCCATGGTCAGCGTGACGTTCGAGATCCACATGTCCTGCATGGGCAGCTCGACGGGCGTGCCGTGGACGCCGACGTTGGCGATGGTGCCGCCGGGCCGGACCAGGGACGCCGCGGTCAGCAGCGTCTCGGGATAGCCGACGGCCTCGATCGCGACGTCGACCCCGAGCCCGTCGGTGAGGCCGATGACGTCGCCGACCGTCCCCGGGCCGACCTCGACGATGTCCGTCGCGCCGAACTCGAGGGCCTTCTCCAGCCGGAACTTGTTCGAGTCGATCGCGATGACCTTCGAGGCGCCCCACAGCCCGGTGGTCAGGACGGCGGACAGGCCGACCGCGCCGGCGCCGACCACCGCGACGGTGTTGCCGGGACGCACGCCGCCGGCGAGGACGCCGACCTCGTACCCGGTGGGCAGCGAGTCGGCGAGGAAGATCGCCTGCTCGTCGCTCACCCCGGACGGCACCGCGTAGAGCGAGGTGTCGGCGTAGGGCACGCGGACGAGCTCGGCCTGGGTGCCGTCGATGAGGTGGCCGAAGATCCAGCCGATGCCGCCGACGGTCTGGCAGTGCGAGGGCATCCCCCGCTGGCAGTACTCACAGCGCCCGCACTTCGTGATGGCGGGGACGAGGACACGGTCGCCGACCGAGAACCCGCGGACGGCGTCGCCGACCTCGGTGATGGTGCCGACGGCCTCGTGGCCGAGGATGCGTCCGTCGGTGACCGCGGCGACGTCGCCCTGCAGGATGTGCAGGTCCGTCCCGCAGATGGTGGTGGTCTCGACCTTGACCACGACGTCGGTGGGTTCCTCCACCCGTGCGTCGGGGACGTCCTCCCAGGCCTTGTTGCCCGGACCGTGGTAGACCAGTGCCTTCATGTGTGTGCCGCCTTCGTTGGCTTGCCGCGTCGTCCGTCGACCGACGCTAGTGGCGCAGGACACAGGCGCCTGTCCCATTCCGGGACCATCCGCGTCACGGGCGGGCGTCCGGTGTGGATCACTGACCGGGAACCGGGACAGTGCGGGCGTCAGGCGATGTAGCTGATCCCGAACGCGTCGATCTTGCGGTAGAGCGAGGAGCGCGCGATCCCGAGCATCGCCGCCGCCCGGTACCGGTTGCCACGAGCCTCGTAGAGGGCCTGGATGATCGCGTCGCACTGGGCGGTCTCGAGCATCGACAGCTTCGGGGCGCGGCTCGTGAAGCACAGGGACGGCAGGTCCGGCGCCTGGACGACGCCGACGGGCTTGCGGGCGACGACGTAGCGCAGCACGTCCTCGAGCTCGTTGATGTTGCCCGGCCAGGGGTAGCCCTCGAGCACGCGCACCACCTGGTGGGACAGGCGCAGCGAGCGCCCGGTGGTCATCGTCCGCAGCACCGACTGCGCGATGTCGCCGAGCTCGTCGGCCCGGTAGCGCAGGGCAGGCACCCGCACGGTCTCGTGGAAGTGGCGCAGCAGCAGGCCGTACGGGCGGGTGGCGTCGACCGACGCGGTGTCGAGGCACCCGACGACCACCACGGGATCGGCGCGGGCGACCAGCACGCGCAACGACTCGTCGAGCCGGCGGGCGGCGACCGGCCCGAGCGCCTGCACGCCGCGCAGCAGCGCGAGGTGGGGACGGGACGGTGACGTCTGCGCGAGCCCGGCGAGGGGATCCGTCGCGGCCGGGGTGTCGCCGATCTTGGCGCACTCGACGACCGTGACCGCGCCGTCCGGGTGCAGCCGGTGGAACTGCTCGAGGGCCAGCGTGCGCTTGCCGACGCCGGTCTCGCCGAGGAGCACCTGGTGGCGCCGGTGGCCCAGGTTGGCGACGACCTCCTGGCGCGCCCGCAGGTAGGGGCTGAGCAGCTCGCGGTTGGCGCGGACCCGGGCCTCGGCGTGCGCGCGCTCCGCGGGGGAGCGGTCGTCGCGCAGGGGCGCGGCGAAGTCGCGGCGGGCGGTCGGCGCCACGTGCGAGCCCTGCCGCCGGCGCGCCTCGGTGGTGGCCGGGGCCTCGTCGTGCTCGGCCGGTCCGCCGGTGAGCACGCAGCCGACGGGCACGCCGTCGGCCCGGATCTCGTGCACCGCCACCTCGGCGCAGGTCCCCGACGGGAGGTCGACGTGGTGGGGCCGCGGCGGCTCGTCGATCACCAGCGCGGCGAGCGCGCGGTCGCTGAGGGACTGCTGGTCCTCGGGCGCCACCCGCCGCACGCCGCTGCTGACGAGCACGACGTCGCCGTCGGTGGCCACGGCCCAGGGCGCGCCGTCCGCCCCCGCCGCGTCGAGGGCGTCGTGCAGCGCGAGCACCCGGGCCCGCCGCCGGCGGGTGCCCTGGTCGTCGACCCGCCGCGCGAGCGCCCGCGCCCAGGGCAGGTGGTCGGCGGCGCCGTCGGCGGCGTGGCGGACGACGACCAGCGCGAGGTCGGGCCGGCCCTGTCCGACGGGCGCGGCCGCGGCGGCCAGGGAGCTGAGCTGCGGGTGGAAGTGCTCGGGACCCTCGACGGCCAGCGCCGTCCCCTCGTGCAGCGCGAGGGTCGCCGCCGTCGTGCCCACCGCCGCCTCGGCGTGGCGGTAGCCGGGCACCAGGCGCACGGCGTCGAGCAGGTCCGAGAGCGCGGGGTCGCCGTCGCGCCGGACGCGGACGAGGCCGTCGGCGTCGACGAGCAGCAGCGACCCGGCGAACTCCGGGTTGTCGGCGTGCGCCTCGTCGAGCACCTCGCCGGCGTCCTCGAGCGGTGTCGCCGGTGGTCCGCCGTGGCCGACGAAGGACGCGCCGAGGCGCTCGGTGTCGACGGCGTGGGCCCGCGAGCGTTCCCAGGAGGCCAGCACCACCGCGCGGACCGCGCCGTCGCCGACCGCGGACGCCCCGCCGCGCAGGAACCGCCAGCGCGCCGCCTCCACCTCGCGCGCCCCGGTCACGAGAGCGACCGTAGGTCTCCGGGAGGTCCGGGGGACAGGGCTCAGCCGGCCAGGATCAGCTCGTCGGGGCCGCGATGTCGACCAGCCAGCTCACGCCGTAGCGGTCGACGCAGGCGCCGAAGGTGTCGCCCCACATCTGCTTCTCCAGCGGGGTCTCGACCTTCCCGCCGGCCGAGAGCTTGTCCCAGTAGCCGCGCAGGGTCGCGTCGTCGTCACCGGAGAGCGAGATGGTGACGTCGTTGCCCGACTCCCGGGTCACGCCGGGCGGGAAGTCCGACACCATCAGCGTGATGCCGCTGTCGGTCTCGATCTGGCCGTGCATGATCTTGTCGGCGTCCGGGCCCTCCATGCCCATCGATCCGAACGTCATGACGTTGGACGTGCCGCCCAGGGCGTCGGTGTAGAACGCGACGACCTCCGCGGCGTTGCCGTCGAAGTGCAGGTACGGGTTGAGTCGGACGCCCACGACGTTCTCCAGGGGCTCGAGGGACCAGGACGAGCGGGCCAAGGTAGCGCCGCCCGAGGTCGGGTGGAACCGCCTGACGGGCGTGCGGGTCTCCACCTGATCCCGAGACCGTACTGGAGAGTCCTTACTCAGGACCAGTGCTGGCGCACTTCGCCGGGTGGGTCTGGCAGTGCGGCGCCATCCCGGGGAAGCGCCCGCGGTGCTCGGCCACCCAGCGGTAGGCGCGTTCCTGCACGCCGGACGTCGCCCGGTACAGGGCCGACGGCGCGCCCGTGCCGATCACGGTGGACAGCACGGCGTTGACCGCCTCGGCACCGCTGCGGCGCACCCCGTCGGGGCCGCGCCACTGCACCGCGTCCTGGCACTGCTCGACGGTGGCGCCGACCGACGCGGGCACGCCCGGTGCCTGGAAGGGCTGCACGTCGACCCGGCCGTGGCGGTCGATCGCCCGCAGCCAGCCGACGCAGCGGGTGCAGAAACCGCACTGCCCGTCGAACACGAGGCGGCCGGCCGCGGCATCGGGGTGGCTCATGCCCTCATCATCCCGCGAGCAGGACGACGACGAGGGCGCCCGCGCGCTCAGGATGCCGGGGTGCCGGGCCGGTAGGTGCCGAACGACCAGACGTTGCCCTCGTCGTCGACGGCCGCGTACTCCCGGGAGCCGTAGTCCTGGTCGACGAGATCCATGACCACCGTCGCCCCCGCCGCGACCGCGCGGGCGTGGTGGGCGTCCGGGTCGTCGACGACGACGTACGTGACGGCCCGCCCGGTGGCGAACTGATCGCCCTCGCGGCGGGGCCCGAGCAGCACGGCGCCGCCGTCGTGGACGAGCTCGGCGTGCTGCACGGTGCCGGATCCGTCCCGGTGGGCGGCGGCGACGGTGAAGCCGAACGCGTCGCGGAGCAGCGTGATCGCCGCATCGGGGTCCTGGTAGCGCAGGGTCGGGAAGACGCTCATGACGACGACGCTAGGTCGCCGCCCCCGCCACGTCTTGGACGTCCGGGAACCCGCTGCGCCACTCCTGCACGTACCGGGTGGGGGTCACGCCGGCCAGATCGCGGAACTCGCGCACGAGGTGGGAGTGGTCGGCGAACCCGCACGCGGCGGCGACCTCGGAGATGGTCGCCGACGACGGCTCGTACCGTTCCGACGCCCCGGGGACCAGCAGCCGCGCCGCCTCCCGGAACCGCAGCACGCGCCCGGCGGTGGTCGGCGCGAGCCCGACCTGGTCGCGGAAGCGGGTCAGCAGGTGCCGGCGGCTCCAGCCGGTCTCGTCGGCGAGGGTCGCGACCGCCACCCGGCCGCGGGCCGCGCTCAGGCGCCCCCAGGCGTGGATGATCTCGGGGTCGGGCCGCGTGTGCGACCGGTCGAGGAGTGTCCGCAGCGTCGCGTCCACGAGGGCGTGGCGGTCCGTCCAGCTCGGGGTCTCGGCGAGGCGTCCGGGCAGCTCGGCGAGGGCGGGTACCTCGAGGTCGTCGAGTGCGGTGATCCGGTTGGTCAGCAGCGAGAGGGGCCGGTCGAGCAGGCGCAGGACACCGAGCGGGGCGAGGTCGACCTGGATGCCCTGCTGGTGGCCGGCGAACGCGGTGAGCACGGCCCCGTCGTGCATGCCGGCGAGGAACGCGGCCTGCCGGCTGCTCCCGCCGGGGCCGGACGTCTCCAGGGGGTCGGCCCAGGACAGGATCAGCGTGCAGGCACCGTGCGGTGCCTCGCGCCGCCGCAGCGGAGCCGTCGCGAGTTCGTCGTAGCCCTCGTAGCGACGCACCACGCCCGCGAGCGACGGGTGCGGTCGCCCCGCGGGTGAGGTCATGTTGGCAGCCTGCCAAAAGCGGGGCGGAACGGATACCGTCCGGCCCGTGACGGGACGCAACGGGAGTCAGCAGGGGACGCGGACACGGGTCGTGGTGGTCGGTGCGGGCTTCGGCGGCATCGCCGCGGCGATCGAGCTCCGCAGCCACGGCATCACCGATGTCGTGATCCTCGACAGCGCGCCGGAGATCGGCGGCACCTGGTTCTACAACAGCTACCCGGGCGCGGCGTGCGATGTCCCGAGCCACCTGTACTCGTTCTCGTTCGCCCAGCGCAGCGACTGGTCGCGGCTGTGCTCGCCGCAGCCGGAGATCCTCGAGTACCTCCAGGGCGTGGCGAAGGAGTACGGGCTCGACGAGGTGTTCGAGCCGTCGGTGCTGGTCTCCACGGTCCGGCTCGACGAGTCGACGATGACGTGGACCGTCGAGGCGCAGGACGGGCGCAGCTGGCAGGCCGACGCCGTCGTGCTGGCCACGGGCCAGCTGAACACCCCGGCGATCCCGCCGATCCCCGGCGCCGACGACTTCGCGGGCCCGACGATGCACTCGGCCCGCTGGGACCACGACGTCGACCTGCACGGCAAGCGCGTCGCGGTGGTCGGCACCGGGGCGAGCGCGGTGCAGTTCGTGCCGGCCATCGCGCCCGAGGTCGGGAAGATGACGGTGTTCCAGCGCAGCGGCAACTGGTTCTTCCCGCGCAAGAACCGCTACTACCCGCCGGCGCTGCGGGAGTTCTTCCGGCGCGTGCCGGGCGTGATGCGCGCGCGCCGGTTCTTCCTCAAGGGCTACCTCGAGTCGCTGACGGTGATGATCCGCCACCCCTCCACGGTCGGGCGGCTCGGGAAGCTGTACTCGACGCTGTTCATGCGCCGGCAGCTGCGCGACCCCGAGGTGCGGCGCAAGGCGTGGCCGGACTACACCTTCGGGTGCAAGCGGATCCTGTTCAGCTCGCACTACCTGCCGACGCTCGAGCGCGACAACGTCGAGCTCGTCACCGACCGGGTCACGGCGATCGAGCCCGACGGCGTGCGCACCGACGACGGGCGTCACCACCCGGCCGACGTGCTGATCTGGGGCACCGGCTTCAAGACGACCGAGTTCATGTTCCCGATGGACGTCGTCGGCCGGGAGGGGCGGACGCTGCAGGAGGAGTGGAGCGACGGCGCCCACGCCCACCTGGGGATGACCGTGCCGGGCTTCCCGTCGCTGTTCGTGCTCTACGGCCCGAACACCAACACCTCGGGCGGCTCGATCATCGTCTTCCTCGAGGCGCAGGTCGCGTACGTGCGCCAGGCGCTCGAGGAGACCGCGCGCCGCCGGGCCGCGGCCCTGGAGGTGCGCCGCGACGTCGAGCAGGCGTTCGACCGGCGGCTCCAGGCCCAGTTCGAGGGCACGGCGTGGACGCAGTGCGACTCCTGGTACCGCGACGAGTCGGGCCGCATCGTCGCCAACTGGCCGAACTACATGGAGCAGTACGTGCGGGCCGTCGCCCGCATCGACCCGGCGGAGTACGACTTCATCCCTCGGTAGCCGGCGCGACGGACCACTTGTCCACAGGGTCTGTCCACACTGGGGACGAACTACACGCCTGTGATTACGGGCCCGGATCCGGCCGGTGTCTAGGGTCGGAAGGATGTTGCGGCGTTCCGAGATCGAGCTCAAGACCTCCGGTGAGGTCGACGCGATGCGCGAGGCGGGGCGCGTCGTCGCCCGCTGCCTCGACGCGGTGCGGGCCGCCGCCACGGTCGGCACGTCGCTCAAGGAGCTCGACGGTGTGGCGCACGACGTCATGACGGACGCGGGCGCGGTGCCCGCGTTCCTCGACTACCACCCGCACTTCGCGCCCAGCCCGTTCCCGGGCGTCATCTGCGCGAGCGTCAACGACGCGGTCGTCCACGCCATCCCCGGTGCCCACCGGCTGGCCGAGGGCGACCTGCTCAGCGTCGACTGCGGCGCGTTCCTCGACGGCTGGTGCGGCGACGCCGCCATCAGCCTGGTGGTGGGCGCCGACCCGGACCCGGCCGACCTCGCGCTCATCGCCACCACCGAGCGGGCCCTGCTGGCCGGCATCGACGCCGCGGTGCCGGGCGGGAAGCTCGGCGACCTGGGCGCCGCGATCGGCGCGGTGGCCCGCGGGGCCGGCTTCGGGATGCTCGCCGACCACGGTGGCCACGGCATCGGGCGCGCCATGCACGAGGCGCCGCACGTGCCGAACGAGGGCCGCGCCGGGCGGGGCATGCGGCTGCGCGCGGGCCTGGTCATCGCGATCGAGCCGATGCTGCACGCCGGTGGCGGGGACGACTACGTCCACGACGCCGACGGGTGGACCCTGCGGACCGCCGACGGCAGCCGGGCGGCGCACGTGGAGCACACCGTCGCGATCACCGACGACGGCCCGCGGGTCCTGACCCTGGCCTGAGGTGCGCCTCCGGCGGCAGGTGAGCAGTTCGGAGTGCTGGAGCACTCCGAACTGCTCACGAGCCCGGAAGGCACGCCTAGGACTGGCTGGCCGCCCGGTCGTCCTGGGGCGAGTCGCCCTGCGACGCGCCCTCGCGCGGGGCGTCCGCCCGCTCGCGGTGCGCCTCCTCCCACTCGGAGTCGTCGCGGGCCGCGTCCTCGCCGCCGTCCGAGGACGGCTTGCGGCGCACGTTCCGGCGGTCGAGCCGGTGGAGCATCCCGTTGCTGTCCCGGCCCCAGTGGCTCCCGTGGGAGTCGGTGAACCGCATCTCCGGCACGGCCGGCGCGGAGTACAGCTCGTCGCGGTCCACCTCGGTGGCGCCGAAGGGCAGTGAGTGGATCTCGTCGCTGGCCGGGGGCAGGAGCGCCATCGAGATGCTGTGCTGCTCGTCGCTGGACGGCAGGCTGAACAGGCAGCGCACCTGGAAGACCGGGGAGTCACCCCCGTTGTGCACGACGAGGACGTAGTCCTCGTCGCGGTCGTGCCGGGCACCCTCGTCGAGCCAGGCGGTGACGCCCTGCGCCTGCTGCTCCTGCCGGACCTCGACCTGGTCCTTCCGGTTCAAGAGCATGATCCAGACATAGGCGGCGAAGCCGAGCAGCGAGCCGGCACTGCCGACCGCCGACACCCACTGCGCGGCGATCTGCGAAGTCATTGGTGGTCGTCCTCTGTGATGGTGGTGCGGGTGAGTCCGGACCAGGAGGTGCCCCACCGGATCGCGGTCTACGCTCCCGCGTCGTGAGCGAGTCCGATTCGTCTGCTGTGCCGTCGACCACCCGTCGTCCGGCGCCCGACCCGCCCCGGGCGACGCCGCCCGCCGGCGGCTCGCCGGGCGCGATCGTGCGCTGGACCGTGGACATGATCAACGCCCGCGACGCCGCGGCCATGCGTCAGGTGTGGGCGGACGGGGTCCGCGTCCGCTTCCCCCCGCGCACCGTGCGCGGCGTCGACGAGCTCGAGGCGTGGTGGAACGAGGTGTTCGCCGCGGTCCCCGACCTGACGCTGACGATCCAGGGCCTGGTGGAGCACGGGGACGAGGTGTTCATGCGCTGGCAGCTCACCGGGCACCACAGCGGCGACGAGTGGGAGGGCATCGCGGCCACGGGCTCGCACGTCGACCTCGACGGGATGGACCACTTCACGTTCGCCGACGGGGTCATCGCGAGCAACTTCGTGGTCTTCGACCAGATGCAGTTCGCCCGCCAGATCGGCCTGCTGCCCGCCGACGGCTCGCGTCTCGACGCCGCCGCGAAGCGCGGCTTCAACCTGATGGCGCGACGCCGGGGGTCCAAGCGCGGTTAGGCGCTCTTGGTGCTCGTCTCCCGGCGGCTGCGGCCCTGCGTCCCGCCGCGGCCGCGGAACTCCACGCCGGCGTCGACGAGCAGGCGTCGGACCCGGCCGATGCTGTAGCCGGTCTCCGAGCAGATCTCCCGGATGCTGGCACCCTTCTGATACCGCTTGAGCAGCTCGTTCCCGAGCTTCGTGCGCTCCGTCCCCGTCACCCGCTGGTTGCGCGCCAGCTCCGGTGTCTTCGCCATACGGGGGAGTATCACAGCGAGTGGCCGAACGTCGCCACTATCGGGGATTACTGCTGAGTCAAGCGGTCGGACGCGTACTGCGAACGAGATCAAGGTACGCCCGATGGCGGATCTCGGTGACCGACGGTGCCTGAAACCGTCCGAGCCTGTACTACCTGTAAGCGGGGTACTGGCGCCCGCGGGGAGCGACCTCCTCGGCCGACTCGGCACCCCAGCTCGACCACCCGGGACGGGCGTAGCGGGCGAACATCTCGAGGTACGGGCCCGGCGAGCACGCCTCGATGAGGTCGTAGGCCTCCTCGGGCTTGCGGGAGTGCTCCCGCTTGCGCGTCTCGATCATGTTGACCTGCCGGCGGCCCGGATCGAGCGTGCGCATCGACCCGCGCACCCCGAAGAGGATCAGCTCGGTGACGTTGCGGAAGTAGAACCCGACGCCGCGGCCGTCGGGCCCGCCGTCCTTGCGTCGCTTGGCCCAGACCAGGTTGCTGACGTAGCGGAAGCCCCAGCCCTGCATCACCGCGAGACCCTCGGGCAGCAGCGCGTTGGGCACCCACAGGTAGAGGTGGGCGTTGGCCGAGACCACGTCGGACACGGGGAGCGAGGCGATGTCCGCGGCGCTCATGGTGTCGTAGCGGTCGAGGCGCCGGTGCTCGGGCGCGACCTTGCCGGTGCGGTTGGTGAACCGCCACGGGGGGTCGGCGTACACGCAGGAGAATCCGCTCGCCGTGCGGGGCAGCGCCGCGCTCTCCAGCGGAGCGGCGTCCACACGCAGGGGCTCCGCGCGCCGGGCGCGCGTCGCCGTGGGGTTCTCGTCGCTCGGTTCGACGTCCACCGCCGCGGTCATCGTCTCGGACCTCCTCGCCGGGTTCGGGGCGGGCGGGACGTTAGCGGCGGCCCCCGACAGCGCCGTGTCGTCGCTGTTCGCGGGGCTCACGGCCCCTCCGCCGACGGCGACGCGGGCGCGACGCAGGAGCGAGCGCGGCGGTGGTCGTTGCGGGGGCTCACGGCCCCCTCCGCCGACGGCGACGCGGGCGCGACGCAGGAGCGAGCGCGGCGGTGGTCGTTGCGGGGGCTCACGGCACGTACTCGTCGGTGAGCATCAGCGGCGCCGGGGCCTGGGTGCGGGCCGGCTCGCCGGGCGCCGGGTCCCAGCAGCGGCGGGAGATCGCCACCGCCAGCAGGGGACAGCCGCCGGCGTCACCCCGGGTCATGCGCGACTCGAGCTTGCCCAGGTGGGTGGTGGTCGACGTCGAGAGCCGGCTGCGCACCTCGTCGTCGCTGCGCCCGGCCGCACGGGCCAGCTCCCGCGCGAGCTCGCGCAGGTCGTCGTGGGTGCGGGTCAGCAGCACCGCGCCGTCGATGAGGCCGGCGTCGTAGAGCGCGCGGTAGGCCCCGATGTCGCGGTCGAGGTTGCCGTCCTTGGCGTTCCACTCCACGTCGAGCGCGACGCGGCCCTTGACGTTGTCGACCTTGTAGCCCTCGTTGAACACCTCGCTCTCGCGCACCGTCACGCCGTGCTCGCCGGCCGGGTGCCACGGCTGCACCTGCAGACGGGACGTGACGACGGTGTCGACGCGGCCCTCGCGCCAGCCGCGCTCGCGGAACGCGGTGTTGAGGCGTGCGGCCAGCCGCGACTCGTTGCCCCCCGCCTCGACGAGGTCGGCGGTCGTGAGCGTGAAGCCCGTGAGCACCGCGCAGAGCTCGGTGACCTCGTCCGGGCACGTGGCCGCGAGGACGGCGGCGGCGTTGCGCGTCTCGCGCAGCTCGTAGCGCTCGGCGACGGCGGCCGGCAGCGCGGTGGTCCAGCTGCCGGTGAGCTCCATCGCCCGACATTCTGGCACCACGGGCGGCCGCGTCCGGCCCGCGGGAGCGTGTCGCCTAGGGTCCCTCGAATGGGTCACGACCGCGCGCAGGGAGCGTGGGCGCCGTGACGACCACCGCCCCGCAGCCGGTCGTCGCGCCCGCCGCCGGCGACGAGACCCCGGCGGTGGTCCGGGTCGCGTGGCGCCCGGTGCTCCTGCTCGCGGGCGCGCTCGCGCTGGTGCACGGGATCTCCTCGGCCTGGTACGGCACCTTCGGCGACGAGCTCTACTTCCTCGCCGCCGGCCGGCACGTGGCCTGGGGGTACGCCGACCAGCCGCCGCTGGTGCCCTGGCTCGCCGCCGCGCTGGACCATCTCGCACCGGGCAACCTCGTCGTCCTGCGCCTGCCCGCCACGTTGGCGAGCGCCGGGCACGTCGTGCTCGCCGCCCTGCTCGCCCGGGAGATGGGCGGCCGGCGCCGGGCGCAGCTCCTGGCCGGCGCGGCGGTCGCGATCTCGCCGTTCTTCCTCGCCACCGGCCACCTGCTGGCGACCTCGACGCTCGACCCGGTCCTGTGGACCCTGCTGCTCTGGCTGGTCGTGCGCTGGGTCCGGACCGGCAACGACCTGCTCCTGCTCGCCGCAGGCCCGGTGCTCGCGCTGGCCCTGTTCGACAAGTTCCTCGTGCCGTTCCTCGTCGCGGGCCTGGCGGTCGGCGTCCTCGTGGCCGGTCCGCGCCGGCTGCTCGGGCGTCCGATGCTCTGGGCCTCGCTGGCGCTGGCCGCCGCGTCCACCGTGCCGACGCTGCTCTGGCAGTCCGCGCACGGCTGGCCGCAGTTGCGGATGGGCGCGGTGGTGGCCGGCGAGGGCGGCCTGACCGGCAACCGCTGGTGCTTCCTGCCCTTCGCCGCCTGGGACGTCGGGCTCGTGCCCGGCGTGGTCCTCGCCGGCCTCGGGCTGTGGGCGCTGCTGCGCTCCGACGCGCTGCGGCCCTGGCGCGCGATCGGGATCGGGGCCGTCGTGACCACCGCGGCCATGATCGCCGTCGGGGGGCGGCCCTACTACGTCATGGGGCTGGCCGCGGTCCTCCTCGCCGCCGGGGCCGTCGCGCTGCAGGGCCGGAGGCCCGCGCGCTGGTGGTCCTGGTCGGTCTCGGTGCCCGCCGTGATCGCCTCCGGGCTGGTCGTCGCCGTCCTCTCCCTCCCGATCGGGCCGGCGTCGTACCGCGTCGAACGGGGCGACTTCCTCACGGCGGGCCAGGTCGGCTGGCAGAGCCTCACCGACGACACCGCCGTGGCGTACCGGTCCCTGCCGCCCGGGGAGCGGCCGCGCACCACCGTGCTCGCCTTCTCGTACTGGTTCGCGTCCGCGCTCGACCGGTACGGGCCCGCCGCCGGCCTGCCCGAGGTCTACAGCGGGCACCGCGGCTACGGGTTCTTCGGCCCGCCGCCGGACACCGCGACCGCCGCGATCCTCGTGGGCGAGGTGCGCGGCGCCGCGAGCTTCTGCCGCACGATCACGCCGCTGCCCACGCACGTCGACCCCGCGGCCAACGGGGTGGTCAACGGGGTGGTGCCGCTCGCGCTCTGCACGCCCCGGGCGCCCTGGTCGGTGCTGTGGCCGTCGATCATGGACATGCAGTAGGCACGTCGCATGATGGGCGGGTGAGGTCTCCCGCGGCGGTCGTCGTGCTGGTCGTCGCCGTCCTGGTGGGCGGGTGCGGCGGCGCCCCGTCCCGCGGCACCGCCGCCCCGGGCACGCCGCCGATGGGCACGAACGGCGCCCCGGTCCCGACGCTCGACTGGCGCGGCTGCGGCGGCGCGTTCCAGTGCGCGGACGTCACCGTGCCCCTGGACTACCGGCAGCCGGGCGGCGAGACGATCTCGCTGGCCGCCGTCCGCCTGCCCGCCACCGACCCGGCGCGCATCGGCACCCTCGTCGTGAACTACGGCGGGCCGGGGACGCCGGCGGTGTCGAGCCTGCGCCGGCTGTCGAAGCGGTTCGACGGGCTGCGGGCGCGCTTCGACATCCTGGCCGTCGATCCCCGGGGCACGGGGGCGTCCGCGCCCGTCGACTGCGGCTCGTTCGGCGGCGACCGGGTGCCGGTGCCCGTGGGCCCCGCCCGGACACCGGAGTTCTGGGCCTCGGCCGCGGAGCCGGGGCGGGCGTGCCTCGCCGCCACCGGCGAGCGCCTGCGGCACCTCTCGACCGCCAACGCCTCGCGGGACGTCGACCTGCTGCGCCAGGCGCTCGGCGAGGAGCAGCTGAGCCTCTACGGCTACTCCTACGGCACGTACTCCGCCGCGACCTACGCCAACCTCTTCCCGTCGCACACCCGCGCGATGGTCCTCGACGGCAGCCTCGACCTCGTCGCCAACGCCGCCGGCGCGCTGGGCGCCGAGCGCCGACCCGTCGACGTGCGGGCCGGGGTCAGTGAGGCCTGGGAGGAGGCGTTCGGGGTCGCGCTCGACCGGTGCGCCGCGGGCCCGGGGTGTCCGCTCGGTCCCGGCGCCCGTGCCCGCGCGACCGACGTCGTGGCCGCCTCCGCCGCGGGCACGACCAACGCCGAGCTGATCGCCCGCATCGACCGGGCGCTGCAGACCGAGGGCCGGCTGCCCGGGCTCATGCGCTCGCTCGCCGCCCTCGCACCCGGAGCGCCCCCGTCGGGCGGGCGGATCCCCCTCGCCGCGGTGCCCTGGGCGCCCGAGCACTCGCCGTCCTACCTCGCGATCCAGTGCACCGACGCCGTCACCCCGTCCGCGGCCGACATGGACGCCGCCGTGGTCGCCGAGCAGGCGGCGCACCCGATCGTCGGGGCGTCGACCGCGCTCAACCACGCGATGTGCGTCGACTGGCCCGCCGTCGACCCCGACCGCTACCTGGGCCCCTGGAACGCCCCCCTCGCCGCGCCGGCGCTGATGGTCAACTCGCGCTACGACCCGACCACGCCGCTGATCGACGCCCGCGCCACCGCGTCCCAGCTCTCGGCGGCGCACGTCCTCGTGGTCGACGCGATCGGCCACACCACCCTGGACGCGCCGAGCCGCTGCGCCGCCGACGCGTACACGGCCTACCTGCTGGACCCGCAGGTCACGCCGCCCGATCGGTGCCCGGCCGGGCTGTGAACGGCCCGAGCCAGGCCCGGACGTCGGCGGCGGTGCCGCGGGTGCCGACGTACCCGTCGGGACGGATGACGACGAGCTCCCCGGGCGACATCGCGTAGGTCGCGGCCGCCTCGTGCCCGGCCAGGACCACGGTCGCGCCGGGGACCTCGACCCCGGGATCGGTCGTCAGCACCGTCCAGTCGGACTCCCGACGACGCAGGAACAGCGTGCTGTCGCCGAGTGGGGCGTCCGGGGCCCGGTCGCCGGGGCGCGGGCCGGGGCCCGGCACGTCCGAGCCGAGCGGACCGTCACGGTAGGACAGGTCGAGCTGCGAGGCGTCGCGGACCTCCGCGGCCGAGCGGGAGGTCAGCCCCCGCCCGGTCAGCTCCCCGGACAGGCCCAGCACGCCCGCGGCGATCGGGAGCCGCTCGGCGGCGTAGGTGTCGAGCAGCGCCGGGTCGGCGCCGCCCAGCACGGCGGCGAGCTTCCAGGCGAGGTTCACCGCGTCACCGATCCCGGTGTTCATCCCCTGCGCGCCCGCCGGGGAGTGCACGTGCGCGGCGTCGCCGGCCAGGAAGACCGCGCCGACGCGGTAGTCGGCGACCATCCGGACGTTGAGGCGCCACGTCGAGCGCCAGCCCACGGAGCGCAGGCGCACGCGGGGCCCGCGCCCGTCGACGATCGCCCGGAGGGCCGCGTCGGTCGGTTCGGCGCCGGCCGGGGCGGCGGCCTGGAGCTGCCAGCTGGTGCTCGCCGGCAGCGGGCAGAGGGCGACGACGTCCGCCATCCCGCCGTCCGTCCCGCCCCACTGGTGCCAGTGGTCCCGGTCGAGGCCCTCGAGCTCGACGTCGGCGACCAGCATGCGCACCTCCTCGCGCGTCTCGCCGAGGAACGGCACGCCGAGCCGGCGCCGCACCGTGCTGCCGCCGCCGTCGGCACCGACGACGAAGCGCGCGTGCAGGGTGCCGACGGTCGTGGCGAGGCTCGCGCCGTCGTCGGTCGCGGTCAGGTCCTCGACCCGCACGCCCTGCTCGACCCCGACCCCGAGCTCGACGAGCCGCTCGCGCAGCACATGCTCCACCCGCCACTGCGGGATCAGCAGGGTGGACGGCCAGGGCGTGTCGCTCGTCGCCGGCTGCTCGCCGCGCGCGACGTCGTCGACGGTCCCGTCGCGGCGGTGGCGCCGGATCGGCAGCGTCGTGCGCCCGAGGGAGACGAGCCGGTCGGTGACGCCCGCGGCGTCGAGCAGCTCGAGCGAGCGCGGCTGCAGCCCCTTGCCCCGCGAGCCGGGGAACGGGGCGGGGGCGGCGTCGAGGACCCGGACGGCCACGCCCCGGCGCGCCAGCTCGAGGGCCGCGGTCAGCCCGGTCGGTCCCGCTCCCACCACGATCACGTCAGCGTCCATGGAAGCGACGCTACGCCGAAGTGAAACTGAGTCTCAACTAGTACTCGGTCTCAGTTGGGTCACCGTGCCAGGATGTCCGGTGTGACCGACCCGGGCCTGCGGGAGCGCAAGAAGGCACGCACGCGCGCCGAGCTGCAGCGCCACGCCCTGCGCCTGTTCCGCGACCGCGGGTGGGCCGCCACCACCGTCGACGACATCGCCGCGGCGGCGGACGTCTCGCGCAGCACGTTCTTCCGCTACTTCCCGACCAAGGAGGACGTGGTCCTCCTCGACGACGTCGACCCGGTGTTCGAGGCGGCTTTCCGCGCGATCCCGGCGGGCCGTCCCCTGCTCGACGCCCTGCGGACGTGTCTGCGCGACGGCTTCGCCTCGCTCGACGAGGAGAAGCGGGCGCTCGAGGAGGTCCGCATGGACCTCGCCCGGTCGATCCCCCAGATCGCCGCCGCGCTGCGCGAGCGCGACACCTGGGGCGTCGAGAACACCGCGCGGATGGTGGCCGAGGCGGTGGGGCGCCCGCCGGACGACCCGGACGTCGTCCTGTTCGCGGGCGTGGTGACGGGCGCGCGTCTCGCCGCGCACACCCTGGTCCACCGCGACGCGGGGCGCGGCTACATCGAGACCCTCGACGCCGTCCTCGGCCGCCTCGGCGCCGGGATCCCGCTGGCCGACGCGCCGATCGTCACGAGCTCCTGACCGGGCGCCCTACTGGTCGGGCTCCCGCAGCACGACCTCCGGCAGGTAGCCGTGCTGGTAGAGCCGCTTCTCCCGCACCATCGGCGAGAACAGCGCCGCCATGAACAGCGACGAGACCAGCACGAACAGCGGCAGCGCCACCTTCAGCCACACCGGTCCCGGCAGCAGCGCGAGCAGCGCCGCGGGGGTGGCCTGCACGGTGGTGCGGGCGAGGTGGCGCAGGAACCACGTGCGCGCGGTGAGGTCGTGCAGCACCCAGGGTGCGTAGCGGGTGGGCAGGCGCGCCCCGAAGGCGTAGCCGATCCAGCGCAGGACGCCGGGGCGCTCCATGGGGTCTACGGCTTCGTGAGCGCTCGTCCAGGCGCGGACGTCCGCTCACCGGAGCGGAGGCCCAGTGCCGTCGCCGCCAGGTGGGCGAGGTGCACGGGCTCGTGGCCCGTGTCGTCGAGCTGGCGGATCTGGGTGCGGCAGGAGAAGCCGTCGGCGAGCACGGCGGTGTCGGCGTCGGCCGCCCGGACCGCCGGCATCAGGCCCCGCTCCGCGCAGGCCGTCGAGACCTCGTAGTGCCCCTGCTCGAAGCCGAAGTTCCCCGCGAGACCGCAGCACCCGGCGTCGAGCACCTCGGTCTCGACGCCCAGGGCGCCGAGCACCGCGCGGTCGTCGTCGAAGCCCATCGCGGCGTACTGGTGGCAGTGCACCTGCGCGATCGCCCGCCCGCCCGGGGCGACGACGCCGTCCCGGATCTCGTCGAGGTGCTTCGCGAGGACCTCGGCGAGCGTGCGCGTCGAGGCCGCCAGGCGTCGCGCGTCCTCGTCGTCGGCACCCAGGAGCTCGACGACGTCCTGGCGCAGCGCCGCGGTGCACGACGGCTCGAGGCCGACGACCGCGACGCCGTCGTCGAGCCACGGCTTGAGGACCTTGAGGCTGCGGCGCACCACGGAGCGCGCGGTGTCGAGCTGGCCGGTGGTGTGCCAGGTCAGCCCGCAGCAGACGCTCTCGGTGGGCAGCTCGACCTGGTAGCCGAGGTGCTCCAGGACGGCGATCGCGTCGAGGGCGAGTTCGGGGTCGAACGCCGAGGTGAACGTGTCCGGCCACAGCAGCAGCCGCGGCTTCGAGCTGTCGGCCCGCGCCGGGTGCGGCCCGACGAGCCGGCGCAGCGGCCGGGGCGCGAGCGGCGGGATGTCGCGCTGGGGGCGATGCCGCCGAGGCGCTTGGCGATCGCGGCGAGGGCGGGCCGGCGTGCGAGGGCGTTCGCCAGCCGGGGCAGGCCGGGCACGGCGTCGGCGAGGCGCAGCCAGCGCGGCAGGTAGCCCATCGACCAGTGGCTGCGCGGGCGCTGGCGCGCACGACCCTCGTAGTGCCGGGAGAGGAACTCGGCCTTGTAGGTGGCCATGTCGACGCCCACGGGGCAGTCGCGCTGGCAGGCCTTGCAGCTCAGGCACAGGTCGAGGGCGTCGCGGACCTCGGTGGAGCGCCAGCCGTCGGGCACCAGCTGCCCCGAGGCCATCTCGAAGAGCATCCGGGCGCGGCCGCGCGTCGAGTGCGCCTCCTCGCCGGTGACGCGGTAGCTCGGGCACATGTAGCCGCCCGAGTCGGAGATGCACTTGGCGACGCCGATGCAGCGGCGCGTGGCGGTGGTGAAGCTGCCGCCGTCGTGGGCGAAGGCGAGCTCGGTGCGCGGGCCGATGGTCGGGGTGCCGACGAAGACCTTGAGGTCGTCGTCGAGCTTGCGGGGCTCGACCACCCGGCCCGGGTTCATCCGGCCCTCGGGGTCCCAGATCGCCTTGAACGCGCCGAACGCCTCGATCGTGGCCGGCGTGTAGATGCGCTCCAGGAGCTCGGCGCGGGCCTGGCCGTCGCCGTGCTCCCCGGACACCGAGCCGCCGTGCGCGGCGACGAGGTCGGCGGCGTCGAGCATGAACGCGCGGAAGTTCGCGAGCCCCGCCCGGGTGAGCAGGTCGAAGTCGATGCGCACGTGCAGGCACCCGTCGCCGAAGTGCCCGTAGTAGGCCCCGCGCCGGCCGTGGCGGCCGAGCAGCGCGTCGAACTCGCGCAGGTAGGCGCCGAACACCGCCGGCGGGACGGCGGCGTCCTCCCACCCGGGCCAGGCCTCGCCGCCGCCGGGGGAGCGGGTGACGATGCCCGACCCGTCCTCGCGGATCTTCCACAGCGCGCGCATCGCGCCGGGGTCCGCGACGACCTTCACGCTCGCGCCGTACCGGGCCATCTCGCGCCCGATGGCCTCGGCCTTCGCCTCGGCCTCGGCGCGGTCGGCCCCGCCGGTCTCGACGTAGAGCCAGCCCTGGCCCTCGGGCAGCTGCTCGTGGGTGCGGTCGTCGGGACGGCTCGCGCGCAGCGCGCCGATGACGCCGACGTCCATGCCCTCGATGGTCAGCGGGGAGTGCTCGCGGATCGGCATGACGTGATCGGCGGCGATGTAGGCGTCGGGGAAACCGAGGACACACAGCGCGCGGACCGGCGGCGACTCCACCAGCTCGACGGTCGCGCCCATGATCGTCGCGCAGGTGCCCTCGGTGCCGACGAGGGCGCGCGCGAGGTCGACGCCGTGCTCGTCGAGCAGCTGCTCGAGGTTGTAGCCGCTGACCCGTCGCGTCATGCCGGGCGCGTCGAGCTCGGCGCGGATCGTGGTGCCGAGGCGGTCGCGGAGCGCGGAGAGCTCGCGGTAGATCGCGCCCTCGCGGCCGGGCCGGCGCGCGGCGGCGGCCAGGTCGGGGGTGCGGCCGACGGTCATGCGCGTCCCGTCGGCCAGCAGGACGTCGAGCTCGCGGACGTTGTCGACGGTCTTGCCCCACGCCACCGAGTGCGACCCGCAGGCGTTGTTGGCGATCATCCCGCCGAGCGTGCAGCGGTTGTGCGTCGAGGGATCGGGGCCGAACGTCAGGCCGTACGGGCGCGCGGCGTCCCGCAGGTCGTCGAGCACGACCCCGGGCTGCACCCGCGCCGTGCGGGCCTCCGGGTCGATCTCGAGCACCCGGTCGAGGTGGCGCGAGAAGTCGACGATGAGGGCCTCGTTGACGGCCTGCCCGCCGATGCTCGTGCTCGCCCCGCGGGGCAGCAGCGGCACCTCGTACTGGCGGGCGATGTCGACGGTCGCCTCGACGTCGTCGAGGTCGACCGGCTGCACCACGCCGATCGGGACGTGGCGGTAGTTCGACCCGTCGGCCGACCACATCGCCCGGCTCGAGGTGTCGAACCGCACCCGCCCGCGCACGACCGAGCGCAGCTCCTCGGCGAGCAGGGAATCGGGGGACGAGCGACGCATCGTGGTCATCGCGGCCTAGTTTGCTCCGAGCTCCGGGCTTCCGCCTCCCCGGTCAGGCGGTCAGCCATGTGAGGTCGGTACCCATCGCGAGCTCCGCGGGCTCGTGGCCGCGGCGGAAGAGCCGGGCGGTGTAGCCGTCGAGGGTCAGGCTCGTGTCCGTCCCGTGCAGCCAGGCGCCCTCGCGCAGGCCGACGACGGAGACGACGTTCTCCTCGTGGAACTCGTGGATACGTTCCTCACGGGTCTCGCCGCGGTGCGTCGAGTGCGGGTCGGGGTCGAGGTAGTGCGGGTTGATCTGCACCGGGATGCGGCCCAGGGCGTCGAGCCCGCCGGGGTCGACGATCGGCATGTCGTTCGTCGTCATGATCGTCGGGCAGGCCAGGTTGGAGCCGGCGCTGGCGCCCGCGTAGCGCAGGTCGTCGCGCGCCCGGAGTGCCTCGAGGACGCCGTTGTCGCCGACGCGGCGCCGCAGCCGGAACGTGTTGCCGCCGCCGCCGAACACCGTCTCGCGGTCCGGGTCGGCGGCGCGGAGGGTGGCCGCGGGATCGGGTTCAGCGTGCAGGCCGCGGACGTCGAGGGGTCCGAGGACCTCCCGCAGGGCGTCGCCGACGAAGCCCGTGTAGGCGTCGAGGTCGTGGCCGGCCCAGGGCAGGAACCACACGACGCGGTCGCCGAGGTGCCGGCGCAGGGGCTCGGCCGCGTGCGCGAACGGGACCTCGGCGCCGGGCGGGCGGGAGTTGGAGAACAGCAGGACGTCGGCGGGCACGACCGCGATCCTCGCCGCCCTCCGCGCCGGGACGACGCACGGGGTGGTGTCAGCATGGGGGCCATGCTGACGTTCGACGTCAGTTTCTCCACCAGCTCGGGACCGACCCCGATGCGGCAGCCCTCGGCAAGATCGTGGGGGCTTTCCTGACATCTGACGTCAGCATGGTCCCCACGCTGACACGGGGTCAGGACACAGGCGTCCGGGGTGGGACGGCGGGGGTGCCGAGCGGGACGAGGCGCAGGGCGCCCGGGGCGTCGGGCGGCACGACCGGGGCGCGCGGGGGCACCGGGTCGACGCGGCGGTAGGGCGCGCCGAGCTCCGGGCGGGGGTCGCGCTCGCCCTTGTTCGGCCAGAACGCCATGGCGCGCTCGGCCTGCGCGGTGATCGTCAGCGACGGGTTCACGCCCAGGTTCGCCGAGAGCGCCGACCCGTCGACCACGTGCAGGCCGGGGTGCCCGTAGAGCCGCTGGTACCCGTCGACGACCCCGGTCTCCGGGGACGGGCCGATCGGGCAGCCGCCGATGAAGTGCGCGGTCATCGGCATGTCGACCGCCTCGCCCCAGGTGCCGCCGGGGTCGCCGTCGATGATCTCGGCGATCCGCCGGACGGTGTCGTTCGCGGCCGGGATCCACGTCGGGTTCGGGGTGCCGTGGCCCTGACGCGAGACGAGCCGGCCGAAGCGGCGCCGGACGGTGATCGAGTTGTCGAGCGACTGCATGACCAGCGCGATCACCGTGCGCTCCGACCAGTGCCGCTTGTCCAGCGAGCGGGCGAACGTCCGCGGGTGCCGGACGATCGCACCGAGCAACCGCAGCGCGCGCGGCACCCGCCCGCCGCCGTCGGTCATCAGCGTCGTCAGCAGGCCCATCGCGTTGCTGCCGTAGCCGTACCGGCAGGGCTCGATGTGCGTGTCCTCGTCCGGGTGCCAGGACGACGTGATCGCGACCCCGCGCGTGAAGTCGCGGGGCCCGCCGCGCTCCGGGGCCCGCCGGGCCATCGCCCCGACCAGCGCCTCGGAGTTGGTGCGGGTCAGCTCGCCGAGCTTGCGCGAGACGCGCGGCAGCACGCCGGTGTCGCGCAGACGGTGCAGCAGCGTCTGCGTGCCCCAGGTGCCCGCGGCGAACACCACGTGCTCGGCGCGGTACGTCGTCCGCCCCCGCCCGCGTGTCGCCCGCGTCTCGACGGCGTAGCCCTCCGCGGTGGGTCGGACCGTGCGGACCGTCGTCTCGGGGTGCACCGTCGCGCCCGCCCGCTCGGCCAGCGCGAGGTAGTTGGTCTCGAGGGTGTTCTTGGCCCCGTGGCGGCAGCCGGTCATGCACTCGCCGCACTCCAGGCAGCCGGTGCGCTCGGGCCCGGCGCCCCCGAAGAACGGGTCGGGCGACGTGACGCCCGGGCCCTCGCCGAAGTAGACGCCGACCTGCGTCGGCGCCACCGTGTCCGCGCGCCCGCGCTCGGCCGCGACCTGACGCATCACCTCGTCCGACGGCGTCACCGACGGCTGGGTGACGACGCCGAGCATGCGGGTCGCCTGGTCGTAGAACGCGTCCAGCTCGTCGCGCCAGTCGGTCATCGACGCCCACTGCGGGTCGCGGTAGAACGCGTCGTTCTTCGGCCGGTAGAGCGTGTTGGCGTAGTTCAGCGAGCCGCCCCCGACGCCCGCACCGGCGAGCACGAGGACGTCGCGCAGCACGTGGATGCGCTGGATGCCGTAGCAGCCCAGGCGGGGCGCCCAGAGGAAGTTGCGGATGTCCCACGACGTCCTCGGCAGCGTCTGGGGCGTGAACCGGCGGCCCGCCTCGAGGACGCCGACCCGGTAGCCCTTCTCGGCGAGCCGCAGCGCCGTGACGCTGCCCCCGAAGCCGGATCCGACGACGAGCACGTCGTAGTGCTCCTCCTGGCGTGGTGGCATCCAGGGAAGGTAACCCGCCGGTAGCTGTAACGGTAGGTCACAGGTACATGGTGTCCTGCTCGTCACGCCCTCAGGGCACGACCACGACCTTCCCCACCGCCCCGTTCTCCACGGCCTCGTGCGCGGCGACGATGTCGTCCAGGCCGTAGTGGGTGACCGGCAGCGGCGAGAGCGCCCCGCTGCCGGCGGCGTCGGCGGTCCAGGCGACGGCGGCACGCAGCTGGTCGTCCGGCACGCCGTAGAGCAGCACGTAGCTGATGGAGGCGTTGGCGACCATGAAGCGCCGGGTCGGGATCACCGGGTCGTCCGGCTCGTTGGCGTACACCGCGATGACCGTGCCCGCCCCGGCCACCGCGAGGTCCAGCTCGAGGTTCGCGCCGAGGGCGACCTCGACGACGCGGTCGACGTGGTCGGTGAAACCCTTCACCTGGTCGACGGCGTTCGGCTCGCGGTAGTTGACGACGAGGTCGGCGCCGGCCGCGCGCGCCAGCTCGCCCTTCTCGTCCGAGCTCACCGTGGTGACGACGCGGGCGCCGGCGTGCTTGGCCAGCTCGATCGCGTAGTGCCCGACCGCCCCGGCCCCGCCCGCGACGAGCACGGTCCGCCCGGCGAGGGCCCCGCGGTCGCCGCTGTCGCCGACGAGCAGACAGTGCGCCGCGGTCACGGCCGGCACGCCGAGGCAGGCGCCCAGCTCGTCTGGCGCGTCCCCGGGCAGCGGGCGGACATGCGCGGCGGGCAGCACGGAGTACTCGGCGGCGGTGCCGTAGCGGTTGCCGAAGGCGCTGAGGAACAGCCACACGCGCTCGCCGACGGCCGGGGACTCCACGCCCTCGCCCACCGCGTCGACCACACCGACGCCGTCCTGGTGCGGGATCTGGAAGTCCTGGGGGTCCTGCCCGGTGAGGCCCGCGCGGGTCTTCCAGTCCGTGGGGTTCACCCCGGAGCCGGTGATGCGGACCCGGACCTCCCCGGGGCCGGGCTCGGGGGTCTCGACGTCCTCGACCGAGAGCACCTCGGCGGCCGGACCGGTCCGGCGGTAGATCGCAGCCTTCATGACGGGCCTGTGCCCCGGAACCGCCCGCGCTATCCGGCCGCCGCGTCGTGCAATGCGCCGAAGGCCACGGCCAGGGTCGCCGGCGTGTGGTGGGCGTTGAGGCCGCTGGGGTTGGGCAGCACCCAGAGCCCCGTCGGTCCGAGCGTGCGCTCCTGGCGGCCCGCGACGGCCCGGCGCTCGCCGAACGCGACGCGGTAGGCCCCGATCCCGACGACGGCGAGCCAGGCCGGGCGGACCTCGGCGACCAGGGCACGCAGCCGTTCGCCGCCCGCGACCAGCTCGGCGTCGTCGAGCTCGTCGGCCCGCGCCGTGGCCCGCGGGGCGACGTTGGTGATGCCCAGGCCGAGGGACGGCAGCAGGCCCTGCTCGGACGGGGCGAGCAGGCGCGGGGTGAAGCCGCCGGCGTGCAGGGCGGGCCAGAAGCGGTTGCCGGGGCGGGCGAAGTGGTGCCCGGTCGCCGCGGACACGAGCCCCGGGTTGATGCCGCAGAAGAGCACCCGCAGGGGCGGATCGTCGGGACCGGGCAGGACGTCGGGCAGGAGGCGGTCGCGGGCGGCCTCCAGCTCCGCGGGAGTGGGGACGGGCACGAGCCCGAGTATCGCCGCCCGCCGTCCCCATCGCCCGGATGCGTCCCCAGGCCGCCGAGGCCCCGGATCCGCCCGCGGCCGCCCTGCGTCGGAACCGGTGTGGACGAACAGGACGGGCCGGAGGTGCGGCCCGAGGAGCTGCAGGAAGCGGGACGGGCGTGCGTCGCGGCGGCGCTCGCCGTGCCCGTGACGGCGACGGCCGTGGCGGTGCGGAGTACGGAGGTCCCCCCGGGGGACGGACGGGCCCGGCGGCCGCGGCGCTCGCCGACCGGTGGGAGGTCGCGGTCGCGCTGTGGAGCGCCGACGTCGTGGCCCACGGCGAGGCGCTGGCCGCGGCGGGCGAGGCCTACGTCGCGGGTGACGAGGACGCGGCGGCCGTCCTCGCCGCGCCGTGACCACCACCCTGCCCGGCGCCGCGGCGGCGCGGCTCGCCGTCGCGCGGACGGCGCTGGCCCGGGCCGGCGAGGTGCTCGCGGGGCCGGTGCCCGGGTGGCGGGGCGCGGCGGCGGGCGCGGCCACCGGCGCGCGGACAGCGCTGCGGGAGCGCCACGCCGCGCTGCTCGCCGATGTCGACGGCGTGCTCACCGCCCTCGGGGCCGCGGCCGTGGCCCTGGCCGGCGGCGCGGCGCCCGAGACGGTGGACGCCGCGCTCGCCGGGGCCCTCGACGGCGCCGGGCACACGCCCGCGGGCCCGCCGCCGACCGGCGTCGCGGGGTCGCACTGGCCCGATCCCGGCGAGGTCGCCCGGTGGTGGGCGGGGCTCGACCCGGACGCCTGGGCGGTCCTCGAGCGCGAGCGCCCGGCCCTGGTCGGCGGCCTCGACGGGCTCCCGGCGGCGGTCCGGGACCGCGCCAACCGCGTGGTGCTCGCCGGCGCCCGGAGGACGCACGGCGCGAGGAGCAGGCCGCGCGGGACCGGCTCGTGCGCACGGCCGACCCGGTGGAGCTCGCGTCGATCGGGTGGGAGCTGTACGAGGTGCGGGCGCGGCTCGCGCGGCTGGGGCGGTCGCCGCCGCCCTCGACGCGCCGGGCCGGGCGTTGCTGGACCTCGAGGTCGACCCGCGGGCGGATGCCGGGCCGGGCGTCCGCGCCGCCGTCGCGCGGGGCGACGTCGACGCCGCCGCCCACGTCGGGGTGTTCACCGCCGGCTTCACCACCGGGGTGGACGAGCTGCCCGGCCGTCTCGGGGAGCTGGACGCGCTGGCCGCCGCGGCGGGACCGGGCACCGCGGCGGTGGCCTGGTACGGCTACGACGCGCCGCAGGCGCACGAGGTGGTCGATCCCGACCGGTCGGTGCTCGGCCGGGCGCCCGCCGAGGAGGGCGCCCCGCGGCTCGCGTCGTTCCTCGACGGCCTCGACGCCGCCCGGCCGGGGCGCGAGGCCCACGTGACGGCGATCGGGCACTCGTACGGCTCGGTGGTCACCGCCGCCGCCGTCGCGCCGGGCGGCGCCGAGGGCGTCGACGACGTCGTGTCCCTCGGCAGCCCGGGCGTCGGGGAGGTGCCGGGGCGCCCGCCGGGGCACGCGTGGGTGGTGGAGGCCGCGGGCGATCCGGTCGCGGACACGGCCTGGTTCGGCCCGGATCCCAACCGGATGCCGGGCGTCACGGGGCTCTCGGCGCGCGAGGTGGTGCTTCCGGACGGGCGGGTGCTGGCCGAGTCGCGCGGCCACGGCGCCTACCTCACGCCGGGCACCACGAGCGCGGCGAACGTGGCCGCGGTGGTGGGTGGTCGGCCGCAGGACGCGGTCCTCGACCGGGGGTCGACGCCGGGGACCGGCTGCGCCGCCTGGTGGGCGGCTGAGCCGGCTGCGGGCACGCCGACGGCCCGTCCCCGGTCCGGGTGGGACCGAGGACGGGCCGTGCCGACGAGCGTGCTGCGGGGGGCGGGTTAGTCCTTGCCGCCCGTGGCGGGCTTGTCGGAGGACACCGCTCCGTTGGGGCTGGTGCCGCTCACCGCGTCGGTGGCGGTGTGGGTCGGGATCTCCTGGGCGCTCGCGGCGGGCGACGTGGGGGTCGCACCGGAGACCGGGGCGGCCGAGGTGGCCGGCTTCGGGCGCGGGGCCGGCGGCGGCGGGGGCGGCAGCTCCGGCTCGCGACGCGTGGCCACGACCGCGATACCGGCGCCGAGCACGGCGAGCACGACGAGCCAGAGGCCCCAGCGACGACGCTTCTTGGGCTCCTCGGGCTCGATGCGGGCAGCGAGCTCCTTGCGCGCCGTGGTCAGGCCGTCCTCGAGCTGGCCGCGCACGGTGTCGCCGAGGTCGCGCAGCTCGTCCGCCGAGGTCGGTACGGCCGACTTCTCGAGGCGCTTGCGGGCGTCCTTGGCGTACGCCTGGGCCTGCTTGCGGGCGTCCTTCGCGGCCTTGTTGGCGCGCTTGCGGGTCTCCGCGCGGGCCTCCTGGGCGCGCTTGCGGGCCTCCTCCTGCGCCTCCTCCGCACGCTGGCGGGCCTCGGCGCGGGCGTCGAGCACCCGCTGACGGGCCTCGTCGGCGGCCTTGCGGACGTCCTTGCGGACCTCGGCGCGCTTCTTCTGACCCTGCTTGCGAGCCTTCTCGCGGTCCTTGCGGGCCTGGTCAGCGGCCTTCTGGGCGCGCTTCTCGGCCTTCTTCCGGGCCTTGCGGCCCTCCTTGCGCAGATCGTCCAGGTCCTCCCTGGCGCCGATCAGTGTCTTGCTGCTCAAGAAACGTCACCTCACTCGTCGGTGGGGCGGCCATGATGCCCCGGCCCCACTTGTGCAGGTGCCCGACCCGCCGGGACGTCACACCCGCTACTCCATTCGAAGGTCGTCACAGTCCTAGTGGCACGATGGGCCCGTGACCTCCGCCGACACCCCGACCGCAACGCTGCACACCTCCAACGGGGACATCACCGTGCGGCTGTTCCCCAACGAGGCGCCCCAGACCGTCGCGAACTTCACGGGCCTGGCCACCGGCGAGCAGTCGTACACCGAGCCCAACGCCAAGGGTGGCAGCTCCGGCCCGTTCTACGACGGGACCATCTTCCACCGCGTCATCGCGGGCTTCATGCTGCAGACCGGTGACCCCACGGG
Organism: Actinomycetospora sp. CA-053990; assembly: GCF_050948445.1. NCBI lineage: Bacteria > Bacillati > Actinomycetota > Actinomycetes > Pseudonocardiales > Pseudonocardiaceae > Actinomycetospora > Actinomycetospora sp. CA-053990. The sequence goes on from NZ_CP192043.1 coordinate 95,697, forward strand.
CACCGGCCGCGGCGGGCCCGGCTACAAGTTCGCCGACGAGTTCCACCCCGACCTGCGCTTCGACCGGCCCTACCTGCTGGCGATGGCCAACGCGGGGCCCGGCACCAACGGCTCGCAGTTCTTCATCACGGTGGCGCCGACGACCTGGCTCAACCGCAAGCACACGATCTTCGGCGAGGTGGCCGACCAGTCCTCGCGCGACGTCGTCGACTCGATCGCGGCCACCGCGACCGGTCCCGGCGACCGTCCGGTGCAGGACATCGTCATCACCTCGGTCGAGATCGCCTGAGGAGCTCGGGCGTGAGGACGCCGTGACCGCGCCGGGACCCCCGGGATCCCCGGGATCCCGGCCCACGGCGGGACCGGACGCGGCGCCGCACTGCGTGCGGCACCCCGACCGGCCCACCGCCCTGGCCTGCACCCGGTGCGGGCGGCCGGCGTGCCCGGACTGCCTGCGCGCGGCGCCGGTCGGCGCGCACTGCGTCGACTGCGTCGCGGAGGCCGCCCGCACGACGCGTGCCCCGCGCACCGTCGGTGGCGGGCGCGCCCGTCCGGGTGCGACGCCGGTCGTGACGATCACCCTCGTCGCCGTCAACGTCGTGGTCTTCGTGCTGACGGCCCTCTCGGCGGGCAGCGCGTGGGCGAACTACACGTCGCCGTGGGTCGAGGCGACCTGGCTGGTGCCCGCCGACGTCGCCGCCGGCCAGTGGTGGCGGCTGGTGACCGCGGGCTTCCTGCACATCGGTCCGCTGCACGTCGCGGTCAACATGTTCGCGCTGTGGGTGCTCGGCCGGGACCTCGAGCTCGTGCTCGGCCGGCTGCGGTATGCGCTGCTCTACGGGGTCTCGCTGCTGGGCGGATCCACGGCGATCATGCTGTTCGGCGACCCCGACCGGCCCGTCGCCGGCGCCTCCGGAGCGGTGTTCGGCCTGATGGGCGCACTCGTCGTGGTCCTGCGCCGACTCCAGCTCTCACCGACGCCCGCGCTGCTGACCATCGGGCTGAACGTCGTGCTGACCTTCACGATCCCGGGCCTGTCGGTGCTCGGGCACCTCGGCGGGCTCGTCACCGGCCTGCTCGTCGCCGCCGCACTGGTGCACGGCCCGGCGCGGTCAGACCCGCGGGCCGGGCTCTGGGCCGTCGGGGGGATCGCCGCCGTGCTCGTCGTCCTCGACGTCCTCCGGGTGCTCACCCTCTAGATCGGGTCGGCCCGCCGCCCGGCGACCCGCACGGGCGCGGTGGCGCTGCAGCGACTCGGCGACGTCCACCGGGTCGGTGCCGAGCTCGAGCCGGCCGAGCACGAGCAGCCGGTCGGTCGGCTCGGCGTCCGGGGCGCCGTCGCGCGCCTCCACCTCGAGGTAGGCCGCCGGCAGGCCCATCCGCCGCATCCGCACGACGCGCACCGCGTCGATGTGCTCCCACGGCCACCGGCGCGTCCCCGTGATCCGGCGCAGCGCGAGGCCCGCGTCGTCGACCTGCAGCCGGGGCCGGGCGAGCGCCCCGACGGCCGTCACGGCCAGGACCGCGAGGGCGGCGAGCCCGACGAGCAGGCGTCCGGGCGGATCCGTCGCCGCGACGGCCCACGCCCCGAGCCCGAGCGCGGCCACGGCGCCCATGACGACCGCGGTCCACGGGGCCGCCCACTGCGAGGGCTCGCTCACGACGACTTGTCCACAGGGTGTGTCCACAGCGGTGGACGAATCACATCGGTGTGGTTCAGCGCCACTTCATGGTCATCAGCAGCGAGACCACGATGAGCCCGAAGCCGATGAGGAAGTTCCACGGCCCGAGGTCCTGCATGAAGGGGATCGACTCGGAGGCGAGGTAGTTGACCACCAGCCACGCCAGCCCGAGCAGGCCGACGCCGAGCATGACCACGACGTACGCCGGGTGCGACGGACCTGCGGGGGCGGGCCGGGCCTTCGGCGGCGGGGTGTAGGCCGGCTTGCGGCGGACCTTGGACTTGGGCACGTCGGCTCCGATCGGGCGGGATTGCTCACGCCAGTCTAGTGCACCCGGCCCTGCCTCCCGGGGCCGTACGCTCGGGGTATGCGCGTCCTGGTCGTCGACAACTACGACAGCTTCGTCTACAACCTCGTGCAGTACCTCGCGCAGCTCGGCGCCGACCCGGTGGTGCTGCGCAACGACGCCGACGGCGTGGTCGACCTCGTCGACGAGGTCGACGGCGTGCTGGTCAGCCCCGGTCCCGGCACCCCCGACGACGCGGGCGCGAGCAACGACGTCATCCGGCGCTGCGCCGCCGTCGCCCGCCCCGTCCTCGGGGTCTGCCTCGGCCACCAGGCGCTGGGTGCGGTGCACGGCGCCGTCGTCGAGCGCGCCCCGGAGCTGCGGCACGGCAAGACGTCGCTGGTGCACCACGAGGGCGCCGGCGTGCTCGCGGGGCTGCGCACGCCCTTCACCGCCACGCGGTACCACTCGCTGACGGTGCGGCCCGACACGCTGCCCGCCGAGCTGGAGCCCACGGGCTGGACCGACGACGGGGTGCTCATGGCGATGCGCCACCGGGAGCTCCCGCTCGAGGGCGTGCAGTTCCACCCCGAGTCGGTGCTCACCGAGGACGGCCACCGGCTGCTCGCCACGTGGATGGACGCCTGCGGCCACCCCGTCGACGCCGGGATCGTGCACGACCTCACCGAGGGCCTGCGCGCGCTGGCCCTCGCGGCCGCGCCGCCGGCCTGACGGCGGACCCGGCAGTCGCTCGTCGCCCTGACCGCCGGGCGACGTCCGCGACCGGCACGTTCGGCCGCCGCGCCGTGCCCCTCGCGGAGCGAGGCGTCGCCGGACCCGCCCCGCGCCGGCGGACCGTGTCCTCGGGACACGGTTCGTCAGCTCAGTTCCCGGGGAAGAGCCCGCCGCCGAAGCCGCCGTCGCCCCCGGAGCCGACGACCACCTGGATCGTGGCCCCCGCCTCGGCCTCGCTGCCCGCGCTCGGGTTCTGGCTCAGGATCTTGCCGACCTGCGACTGGTCGGACACCTGTTGCGAGGTCTGCGAGATCGAGCCGTTGAAGCCGGCCTGCGACAGGGTCTGCGCGGCCTCCGACGGCGTCTGCCCGACGATCGACGGCACGGACACCGTGTTCCCGCGCGAGACCTCGAGCGTGACGCTCGAGTTGCGCGACACGGTGGCGCCGGCGCCCGGCGAGGTGTCGGTGACCGTGCCTGCCGGCCGGCTGTCGTCGACCTCGGAGACGGTCACCCGGAGCCCGACGCCCTCGAGGGTCGTCGTCGCTGTCTGCCGGGTCTGACCGACGACGTCCGGCACCCGCAACGTCTCGCGCTGGCGGCCGATCGTCAGCAGCACCGGGGTGCCCGGGGTCAGGAACTGCCCGGCCGCCGGCTCCTGGGAGAGCACGCGGCCGACCTGGTTCTCGTCGTCGACCTCCCGCTGCTGCGGCACCGGCGCGAGGCTGAGACCGAGCCGTTGGACGGTGGCCTGGGCCTCGTTGGCGGTCTGTCCCTGCAGGTCGGGAACCTGGACGGGGTCGGGGCCACGCCCGACGCGCAGCTCGACGACGCTGCCCGGCGCGACCTCGATGCCCTCGGTGGGGTTGGTGGTGACCACCTGGCCGACCTGCTCCGGCGGCGACGCGACCGGGACGACGGTCGGGCGCAGCCCCGCCGTGGACAGCGACTGCAGCGCTGCGGCCTGCGGCTGCCCGACGACGGTCGGCACCGCGATCGTGTTGGCCGACGGCGAGAACAGGAAGTACGCGCCGGCCAGCGCGGCGAGCAGCACGAGCACGGCGGCGAAGGCGATCGCCCGCTTGCGTCCGCGCTTGCGCCGGGCCTCCGACTGCTCGGCCTGCCACTGCTCGAACTCGTCGACCTCGTCGTCACGGCCGCCGTAGCCGTCGTAGCCGCCGTCGTACGGCGCGACCGGGTGGCCCCCGGTCATGTACTCGGTGTGCTCCTCGGCCGTCATCACCATCGGCGCACCGGGGCGCTCGCCGTTGAGGACGCGGTAGAAGTCCTCGCGCATCTCGTCGGCGCTCTGGTAGCGGTTCGCCGGGTTCTTGGCCAGGGACTTCAGCGTCATCGCGTCGAGCTCCGGCGGCACCCGCGGGTTGATCTCCGACGGGGCCGGTGGGTCCTCCCGCACGTGCTGGTACGCGATCGCGACCGGGGAGTCGCCGGTGAACGGCGGCCGGCCGGTGAGCAGCTCGAAGAGCACGCAGCCGGTGGCGTACACGTCGGAGCGGGCGTCGACGGACTCGCCGCGGGCCTGCTCGGGAGAGAGGTACTGGGCCGTGCCGATCACCGCGGCGGTCTGGGTGACGGCGGGCTGGGCGTCGGAGAGGGCGCGCGCGATGCCGAAGTCCATCACCTTGACCGCGCCGGCGGGCGTGATCATGATGTTGGCCGGCTTCACGTCGCGGTGGATGATCCCGTGCCGGTGGGAGAAGTCCAGGGCCGCGCAGACGTCGGCGAGGACCTCGCAGACCCGGGAGGGCTCCATCGGGCCCTCGGTCTTGACGATGTCGCGCAGCGTCCGCCCCGCCACGTACTCCATGACGATGTAGGGCAGCGGGACGTCGTCGGAGGGCGCCTCGCCCGTGTCGTAGACCGCGACGATCGCCGGGTGGTTCAGCGCCGCCGCGTTCTGGGCCTCGCGCCGGAAGCGGATCTGGAACTGGGGGTCGCGCGCCAGGTCGGCGCGCAGGACCTTGATGGCCACGTCCCGGCCGAGACGGACGTCGCGCCCGCCGTGGACCTCGGACATCCCGCCGTAGCCGAGCGCCGGGCCGAGCTCGTAGCGCTCGGACAGCAGCCGCGGGGTGGTCATCCTCAGAACTCCTGACAGGTGACGGACACGGTCTCACCGCGCGGAACGTCACCCGTCGGCGACAGGTAGAGCACCCGGCACCGGGACGGGTCGTTCGGCTCGCCGCCGAGCACGGTGCCGATCTCCGCCTCCAGTCCGATGTCCTGCAGGGCGGCCGCCGCCACCGACGCCGGGCGCCCGACGTAGTCGACGGGGTTGACCGAGACGCCGTTCGCGGCCGACGAGCTCGTCGTGGTCCGCGACGTCCGGGTCGTCGTCGTGGGTCTCGGCGTGGTCGTGGAGGACGCCGCCGTGGTCTCGGTGGGCGGGGGCGGGGCCGAGGTCTCCGCCGAGTTGATCACCCAGAACACCCCGGCGATCAGCAGCAGGGCGACGACCGCGAGCGCGGCCACCGCGCCCCACGGTCCGCGGCGACGGGGCTCCTCGGGCCGGGACGCCCATCGGTCGGGACGGTCCTGGCCGCGCGGGGGCGACGGCTCGCGCGACATCGCGGGCGCGACCCGGGTCTGCGGGTTGACCCGCTCGGTCGGCGCGGAGCCGGCACCGGGCAGGGGGAGCGGCTCGCCGCGCCGGACGGCGGCGACGGCCTGGGCGAACTCGCCGCCCGTGGCGTAGCGCTGGCGCGGGTCCTTGGCCAGGGTCGCCTCGATCAGCTGGCGGACCACGGGCGGGACGTCGTTCGGCAGCGGCGGCAGCGGGTCGCGGATGTGCATCATCGCGACCGTCACCGCGTTCTCCGACAGGTACGGACGGCGCCCCGCGAGGCACTCGTAGCCGACCACGCCGAGGGAGTAGACGTCGGAGGCCGGGCCCGCGTCGCCGCCGCCGGCCTGCTCGGGGGCGATGTAGTGCGCGGTGCCCATGACCATGCCCGACCGGGTCACCGGGGCCGCGTCGACGGCCTTGGCGATGCCGAAGTCGGTGATCTTCACCTGACCCGCGGGTGTCACGAGGATGTTGCCCGGCTTGACGTCGCGGTGGACGAGCCCGCGCTCGTGCGCGGCCTCGAGCGCCCATCCGCTCTGCTCGAGGATGTCGAGCGTGTAGTCGACGCCGAGACGCCCGTGGACGGCGAGGATCTGGGCCAGCGGCTCGCCGCGGACCAGCTCCATGACCAGATAGGCCGTCGGCACCTGCACCGTGCCGTTGGCCGTCGACCACTCGGTGGTGGTCTCGCCGTAGTCGTGCACCGCGGTGATGCCGGAGTTGTTCAGCGAGCCGGCCGTGCGCGCCTCGGTGCGGAAGCGGTGCAGGAACTCGGGGTCGCCGGTGAGCTCGGCCTTGAGGATCTTGACGGCGACCGTGCGGCCCAGCCGGGAGTCCTCGGCCTCCCACACCTCGCCCATGCCGCCGACGGCGATGCGCCGCCCGAGCCGGTAGCGGTCGCCGATCAGCGAGCCCGTCGCGGGCGCCATCAGCCGTCACCCCCCAGGGCGGCGGCGATGACCGCACGGCCGATCGGGGCGGCCACCGAGCCGCCGGTGGCTTCCTCGCCGCGGTTGCCGCCGCGCTCGACGATGACCGACACCGCGATCTGCGGGTTCGGCACCGGGCCGAAGGCGTCGTACCAGGTGTGCGGGGGGTTGGTCTTCGGGTCGGCGCCCCACTCGGCGGTGCCGGTCTTGGAGGCGATCTGGACGCCCGGGATCTTGCCCTCCCCGGAGCCGTTGTTCTCCGACCCGATCATGAGCTGGGTCAGGGTGTCCGCCGTGGACTGCGAGAACGCCCGGGCCAGCCGGTCGGGCTCGGTGGTGTCGACGGTGGACAGGTCCTGGCCCTGGATCTGGGACACGGTGTTCGGGGTCATCGGGACGCCCCCGTTGGCCACCGTCGCCGCGATCTGCGCGTTCTGCAGCGGCGTGAGCCGCACGTCACGCTGGCCGATGCCCGACTGGGCCACCGACGCGCCGTCGTCGAGGTCGCCGACCTGCGAGGCCTGCACCGGCATGGGAACCGTGAGCGCCGGGTTGTTGAAGCCCAGCGAGGTGGCCATGCCCCGCAGCCGGTCGGCGCCGACCTGCACGGCGAGCTGGGCGAACGGGCCGTTGCAGGACTTCGCGAACGCGGTGGCGAACGGGACGGTCGCGCCGGGCCCGCACGGCTTGCCGTCGTAGTTCTCGAGCTGCGTCGTCGAGTCGGGCAGCGTGATACGCGGAGCCGCGGTCACCGGGGTCTGCGGCGTGATCATCCCGGCCTCGAGCGCGGCCGCCGTGTTGACGATCTTGAAGGTCGAGCCGGGGGGATAGGTCTCGTTGATCGCGCGGTTCGACAGCGTCGGCGGGTCGTCCTCGGTGAGCTGGTTCCACGCGTTCTGCTGCGTGGTGCCCGAGTGGCTCGCCAGCGGGTTCGGGTCGTACGACGGCGTCGAGACCATCGCGAGGATCTCGCCGGTCTGCGGCCGGATCGCGACGACCGAGCCCTGGTAGTTCCGCGACGTCATGGCCTCGTAGGCCGCGCGCTGGATCCGCGGGTCGATGCTCAGCACGACGTTGCCGCCCGCCGGGTCGCGGCCGGTGACGGCATCGGAGATGCGGCGCACGAACAGGCGGTCGTCGGTGCCGTTGAGCACCGGGTCCATCGCACGCTCCATGCCGCCCGCGCCGTAGATCTGCGAGTAGTAGCCGGTCACGGGCGCGTAGAGCGGCCCGTCCGTGTACTGGCGCAGGAAGCGCAGGCGGTCGCCCGGGTCGGGGCTCTCGACGCTCTGGGCGAGCACCTCGCCGCCGGCCGAGATCTGGCCGCGCTGGCGGGCGTACTCGTCCAGCAGGACGCGGGCGTTCCGGGGGTCGGCGCGGTACTCGTCGGCCTTGACGACCTGGATCCAGGTGGCCTGGCCCAGCAGCAGCAGGACCAGCACCATGACCGCGAGGGAGACCCGTCGCAGCGGGGTGTTCACTCTCCTCGGGTCCTTCCTCGCGGGGCGCGGCCCGTGGGGGCCGCCGGTCCGGCCGGCTCCTGGTGCTGCACGCCGGACGGTGGAGTGCGCACCTGGTCGCGTTGCACCATCTCGGTGCTGGCCTCGGCCAGGGGCGCGAGCGGCGCCGACGGGCCGGCCGCCGGGCTGGGCTTCTTCTCGCTCGCCGGCTGGCGGGCCGCGTTCGACACCCGCAGCACCAGCGCGACCAGCGCGTAGTTGGCCACCAGCGACGACCCGCCGTAGGACACGAACGGCGCGGTGATGCCGGTGTTCGGGATGAGGTTGATGACGCCGCCGACGACGACGAACACCTGCCACGCGATGGCGAACCCGAGGCCCGCGGCGAGCAGCTTGCCGAAGGTGTCGCGCACGGCCAGCGCACTGCGCATCGCCCGGGTGGCGAGCAGGCAGTAGATGAGCAGCAGCGCCGCGATCCCGACGAGGCCCATCTCCTCACCCAGGGAGGTGAAGATGAAGTCGGTGCTGGCGAACGGCACGAGCTCCGGGCGCCCGGCGCCCAGGCCGGTGCCGCCGACCCCGCCGGTCGCCAGTCCGAACAGGCCCTGGCTGACCTGGAAGCCGCGGCCGTTGTAGTCGGCGAAGGGGTCGAGCCACACGGAGACGCGGGTCTGGACGCGGGAGACGAACGTCCACGCCGCGAACGCACCGGCGCCGAAGATGACGAGACCGATGATCACCCAGGAGATGCGCTCGGTGGCGACGTAGAGCATCACCAGGACGATCCCGAAGAACATCAGGGACGTCCCGAGGTCGGACTCGAAGACCAGCACCGCCATCGCGACACCCCAGGCCACGAGCAGCGGCCCGAGGTCGCGGGGACGCGGGAAGGTCATGCCGAGGAACCGCTTGCCCGCGCTGGTGAACAGGTCGCGCTTCACGACGAGGAACGACGCGAAGAAGACGACGAACAGGATCTTCGCGAACTCGCCGGGCTGGATGCTGGCCGGCCCGAGGCGGATCCAGATGCGGGCGCCGTTGACCTCGGAGAGCGAGGCCGGCAGCACCGCGGGCAGGGCGAGCAGCACCAGGCCGACGAACCCGGCGGTGTAGCCGTAGCGCGCGAGGGTGCGGTGGTCGGGGACGAGGACGAGCACGCCGACGAAGAAGACGATGCCGATCGCGGTCCAGCCGACCTGGCGCAGCGCCTCCTGGGTGGGCTCGTCGTTGCCGAGGCTGGCCGCGCGCGCGATCCGGGCGAGGTCGACCCGGTGGATCATGACGAGGCCCAGGCCGTTGAGCAGCGCGGCGAGGGGCAGCACGAGCGGGTCGGCGTACGGCGCGAACTTCCGGACCGCGACGTGGGCCGCGGCGAGGATCGCCATGTAGGCCGCGCCGAGGTACAGCAGCGTCCAGGTGAGCTCCTGCTCCTGGTTGGCCTCGACGAGCACCAGGGCGCCGGTGGTGATGACGGCGGCGAAGCCGAGCAGCGCGAGCTCGACCCCGCGACGCGTGGACACGGCGGCCGCGACCGCGGGCCGCATGGCCGTGCGGTCGGCCGGACGCTCGATCCCGGGGGCCCCGGCGGGGCCGGGACCAGCGCCGCCGGGAGCGGTCGGGCGCGTCACTACGGCACCTGGCGGCAGTCCCGCCCCGGACCTGCGGCTCGGTCGTGGTGGGCGAGGCCACCGGGGCCGGACCCGCGACGCCGGGTGCGGCGGTGGGCGCGGGGACCCCGGGCTGTGGCGCACCGGCCGGCGGCACGGTGCCGGGCAGCACGGCCGGCTGGCACGGCGGGAGCATCTGCTCGGCACCGAGCCGGGCGACGGTGGCACGGGCGCCGTCCAGGTCCGCGACCCGGATGCCGTCGCCGGAGAGCTGCTGGCGCGCGACCGGCGTGAGGTCGGCGACGCGCAGGCCGGGGTTCTCGACGACCTCCTGCAGCGTGACGCCGAGGAAGGTGCCGGGAACGCCCTGGTAGATCGCGACCTGGTCGCCGCTGCTGGCGACGTAGTACTGGTTGTCGACGTAGATCTTCGCCGCGATCACGCCGATGAGCGCGAGCGCGACGACGGCCAGCGCGGCGAGGGCCAGACGCAGGCGTCCGCGCTTCGCCCCGCCCCGGCGCGGGGTCTCGGAGACCGCGGGCGCGGGGCGCGACTCGGGCTCGCTGCGGGTCAGCGTCGCGGCGGAGGCGCGCGCGGCCGCGGAGTCGCCCGGCGGGCGGTCGGGGCGCCCGTCCCCGGCGGCGCCGCCGTAGATGGGGTCGTGCTCGCCGTAGTCGACGTCGACGACGTCGGCGACGATGCAGGTGACGTTGTCGGGGCCGCCGCCCTTGAGGGCGAGCTCGATGAGCCGGTCCGAACAGTCCTGCGGGTCGGCGATGGTCAGGGCCTCGGCGAGGGTTTCGGCGCTCACGACACCGGAGAGCCCGTCGGAGCAGAGGAGGTACCGGTCACCCGACCGCGCCTCGCGCACCGTGAGGGCGGGCTCGACGTCGTGGCCGGTGAGGGCACGCAGCAGCAGCGAGCGCTGGGGATGGCTCGCGGCCTCGTCCTCGGTGATCCGGCCCTCGTCGATCAGCGACTGCACGAACGTGTCGTCGCGCGTGATCTGCGTGAGCACGCCGTCGCGGAAGAGATAGGCGCGGGAGTCGCCGACGTGCACCATGCCCAGCCGGCTGCCGGCGAACAGCACCGCGGTGAGCGTGGTGCCCATGCCGTCGAGGTCGGGCTCCTCGCTGACGAGCTCGGTGATCGCGTCGTTGCCCTGGGCGGTGGCCTCGGCGAGCTCGCCCAGGAGGTCGTCGCCGGGCTCGTCGTCGTCGAGCGGCACGAGGGCGGCGATGACCAGCTTCGAGGCCACCTCGCCGGCCGCGTGTCCGCCCATGCCGTCGGCGAGGGCGAGCAGGCGCGGGCCCGCGTAGACCGAGTCCTGGTTGTTCTGCCGTACCAGGCCCCGGTCACTGCGAGCGGAGTAGCGCAGCACCAGGGTCACGGGACGATCCTGCACGGGAGGGGATGGGGGAACGACACCCGGGTCCGGATGACGGGTGTCTCCGCGGCGGAGCCGGGCGCCGCCGCGGTCATGACCGGAGCTCGATGACCGTCTTGCCGATCCGGATCGGGGTGCCGAGCGGCACGCGGGTCGGTCCGGAGACCTTGTTGCGGTCGAGGTACGTGCCGTTGGTCGACCCGAGATCCTCGACGTACCAGTCGTCGCCCGACTGGGAGATGCGCGCGTGCCGGGTCGACGCGTAGTCGTCGTCGAGCACGAGCGTGGAGTCGTCCGCCCGACCGATCATGATCGGGCGGCCGTCGAGGGCGATGCGGGTGCCCGCGAGGGCACCGGCGGTGACGATCAGGGCCTTGGGCCCCGAGCGACCGCCGCCGCGGGCCGGCTTGGACGTGCCCCCTCGCGGGGGCCGTCGGCCGCCGGGCGCCGCGGCCCGCAGACCCGAGGCCGCGTAGAGGTCGCTGCGCACGACCCGCAACGCGGCGAGGACGAACAGCCACAGAAGGGCCAGGAATCCGGCCCTCGTGATCTGGAGGACGAGTTCGGGCACGCCGTCGGGCCTTCGGACCTCAGCCCTGCGCGCGGAACAGCAGAGCCGAGTGGCCGACGCGGATGGTGTCGCCGTCGGCGAGCTGCCACGTCTGCACGGGCGTCCCGTTGACGGTGGTGCCGTTCGTCGACCCGAGGTCCGACAGGGTGGCCTGCTGGCCGTCCCAGTTGATCTCGAGGTGACGGCGGGAGACACCGGTGTCGGCGAGGCGGAACTGGGCGTCCTGGCCGCGGCCGATGACGTTCGAGCCGTTGACCAGCTGGTACGAGCGGTTCGAGCCGTCGTCCAGGGTCAGCGAGGCGGTGAGCTGGCGGGTCTGCACGCCGCCGTAGCCGCCACCCTGCTGGCCGTACTGGTCGTAGCCGCCCTGCTGGGCGTACGGGTCGTACCCGCCCTGGCCGTACTGGCCGCCGTAGCCACCCTGCTGCGGGTAGCCCTGGGGCTGGCCGTACTGGTCGTAGCCCTGCGGCTGGCCGTAGCCCTGCTGCGGCTGGCCGTACTGGTCGTACCCCTGGGGCTGGCCGTAGCCCTGCTGCCCGTACTGGTCGTAGCCCTGCTGGCCGTAGCCCTGCTGGGGCTGCCCGTACTGGTCGTAGCCGGGCTGGCCGTAGCCCTGCTGGGGCTGGCCGTACTGGTCGTACCCGGGCTGGCCGTAGCCCTGCTGCGGGTAGCCGCCCTGCTGCGCGTACGGGTCGTAGCCACCCTGCTGGGGGTAGCCGCCCTGCTGGGGGTAGCCCTGCGGCTGGCCGTACTGGTCGTAGCCACCCTGCTGCGGGTAGCCGCCCTGCTGGGGGTAGCCCTGCTGAGGCTGGCCGTACTGGTCGTATCCGGGCTGGCCGTAGTTGCCGTCACGACCCTGCTGGTCGTCCGGGTAGCGGCCGGGTGCCTGACTCATGGGCTGTTCTCCTGCGGATCGGGGGCTCGCGGCCCGTCGCCGCGACGCGTCGGGGTCAACGGACGACCTGGTGCGGAACTGTCCCGTGTGCAGCGCGTCGGAACGCTCCAGAGAGACTACGACCTCACCGTAAGTCTCCCACCCGCCCTCCGTGAGGTGCTCCTCCACGACCTCGATGAGCGAGTGGGTGATGGTCTCCTCGTCGCCGGCCAGGCGTTCGTGGTCCGCGGGACTGAGCACCACCGTGTACTGATTGGGCGCCAAGCGGCGCCCACCTGCCAACTCTCGCACGCCGTCCTCCGCCTCACGGCGAAGACCCTGCGCGATCTCCTGCGGGACGACCTTGCCGCCGAACACGCGTGCGAAGGCGTCACCCACCAGACCTTCGAGCTTGCGCTCGAAGCGCTGTGCGCGCCCCACCGCGATCCCTCCTCGTCCGACACTCGCCCGGTCGCTCCGCATGACTGCTGCCCGGTCCGGAGTGTCGCCACACCGGCCGGACAGTTCTGATGGTATCGGTCGCCGTCGCGAGGGCGTGGACCTCCTTCGGGAAGGCCCGAAAGCACCGTGCTAGCGTTCGAATCAGATCACTCGGGGCGAGTGGCGGAATGGCAGACGCGCACGGTTCAGGTCCGTGTATCCGAAAGGATGTGGGGGTTCAACTCCCCCCTCGCCCACCCCCTCCGGTGCCACCCCGCGTGCCCTTCGGCACGTCCGTCGTCCCTCGTGTGTCGTCCGCCGCGGGCCGGACCACCTCCCACCCCCTCGACTCTCGGCGCGCCGTCCTGTGCGCCCGGTGCGCCGGGCGGCCCTGAGCGTCACGCCGACGCCCGCGTGCGGGACCCTGGAGCCCTGCGGTTCCCACCCACCCCCGGAGAGGACGCCCCCGGATGCACGACGCACGGCTCCTGCTCGAGCTCGGTGACGAGGCGGTCCGCCGTCTGGGTCGGCGCGGTTACGCGCTCGACCTGTCCGGCCTCGAGGCGCTGTCGTCGCGACGGGCGCGGGCCATCGGCGCGGTCGACGAGCTGCGCGCCGAGTCGAAGCGGGCCGCCGCCGAGGTCGGGAAGGCCGCCAAGGGCGGGTCGTCGTCGGCCGACGTCGACCGGCTCAAGGAGCGCGCCCGCGAGCTCAAGGACCGCATCCGCGAGGCCGAGGAGGAGGTCGAGGCCGCGGAGGCCGCGCTGCGCGACCTGCTGCTCACGATCCCCAACCTGCCCTCCGACGACGCCCCCGACGGCGCCTCGGAGGCGGACGCCGTCGAGGTCCGCCGCGTCGGCGACCCCCCGGTTCTCGACGCCCCGCGCGACCACGTCGAGCTCGGCGAGGCGATGGGCATCCTCGACTTCGGTCGCGCGGCCAAGCTCTCGGGCGCCCGGTTCAGCGTCGCGCGCGGCCCGGGGGCGGTGCTCGAGCGGGCCCTGGCGACGTTCTTCCTCACCCTGCACACCGGCCGGCACGGCTACACCGAGTTCTCCGTCCCGTACCTCGTCACCGGGACGACGATGACCGGCACCGGCCAGCTGCCGAAGTTCGCGGACGACCTCTTCCGCACCGGCACCGACGAGCGCGACCTCTGGCTCATCCCCACCGCCGAGGTCCCGCTCACGGCGCTGCACGCCGACGAGATCCTCGCCACCGAGTCGCTGCCGCGGGCCTACACGTCGTGGACGCCGTGCTTCCGCTCCGAGGCCGGCTCCTACGGCCGCGACACCCGCGGGATCCTGCGGCTGCACCAGTTCTCCAAGGTCGAGCTGGTGCGGGTCTGCGCCGCCGAGGAGTCGGACGCCGAGCTCGAGACGATGCTCGCCCACGCCGAGGCGTGCCTCCAGGAGCTCGGGCTCGCCTACCGGGTCGTGCGGCTCGCGGCCGGCGACATGGGGTTCAACGCCCGGCTGACCTACGACATCGAGGTGTGGCTGCCGAGCCAGGGCACCTACCGCGAGATCTCGTCGTGCTCCGACTGCGGCACGTTCCAGGCCCGCCGCTCCGGCATCCGCTCGAAGGACGCGCAGGGCGCGCGGGGCCAGGTGGCGACGCTGAACGGCTCCGGCCTGCCGATCGGGCGGACCATGGCCGCGGTGCTCGAGCAGTGCCAGGCCGAGGACGGGTCGGTGACGCTGCCCGAGGTGCTCGTGCCCTACACCGGCTTCCGCCGGCTGCTGCCCGACGGCACCACGGAGTAGCCGCCTACCTCCGGATGGCCGCGAGCTGGTGCGCGTGGCCGACGAGGCGCCCGGCCGGGTCCCACACGCGGCACGTCTCGTGCATGCGGTCCGTGCCGGCGCGCTCGACCCACTGCACCACCCGCAGCGGGCCGGGCACGGGCGCCGCGACGACGTGCGCCGAGAGCGACATCGTCGGCGACCAGCCCGCGAGGCCCATGTCGAACGTGGCCGGCGGCAGGATGTCCAGCGCCACCAGCAGGCCCTCCGGGGTCCACGGCTCGCCGGAGTCCAGCGAGACCCAGCCCGCGATGCGGCCCTCGCCGGACGGGCGACCCCGCAGGAACCCGGTGGTCCGCGGGTCGAGCCGGGTGTCGACGACACCCATGATCGGCAGCGAGCCGCGCCCGTCCTCCGTGCCCGTCGGGCTGCGCGGGCAGTCCTCGAGCGGCGTGAGCTCCGGTGGCCCCGGCTCGTGGTCGTCCGGCGACAGCGCGGCGGGCGGGCCCAGCACGCAGGCCGCCTCGGCGGCGGGCCCGTCCTGGTCGAGACGCACCCGGAGCTGCGACGCCCCGCGCCCGAGCCGCAGGACGGTGACCTCCATGGTCGCCGGCCCGGGCTCGGGGGCCTGGAGGAACGTGCCGGTCACCGACTGCGGACAGGTGTGCTCCGGTCGCTCGTCGGCGATCGCTTCCCGGGCCGCCCGCGCCAGCACGGCCAGCAGGTAGCCGCCGTGCAGCTTCGGCCCGATGCTCCACTGCTCGTCGAGCAGGATCGCGTAGTGACCGGGCCGCTCGGTCGGCTCGGGCCGCGTCGCCTTGTCGAACTCAGCCATGCGCGGCGCCGGTGCTGCGGGGACGCGTCACGACTGCGGCGGGCGCGGCCAGTCGGCGGCGTCGTCGCGCGGCGGGTGCGTGGGGCGCGTGGGCTCGGTCCTCGGCTCGGTGGCGCCCCGCGTGGGCGGGCCGACGGGCCCGGTCGGGGCTCGGTCGGGCCGGGGCCCGTCGTCGCGGCCCCGGGGCCCGCGGGTGCGCCCTCCGCGTGCGGCGGGGTCGCGTCCGGGGTCCCGGTCGGCGTGGTGCTGCCGGGGGCTGGGTGCCGGCGGGGCGGGTGCCGGACGGCGGCGTCACGGGCCCGGTGCCGTCGCCGGCCGCCGCCCCGGGCGCCTTCGGCTCGCCGGTGCCCTGCTTGGCGACCCGGCCGACGCCCTCGCCGACCTTGGCCTCGGCCTTGCCGATCCGGTCGGCGTACTTGCCGCCGGTCTTCTCGTCGACCCAACGGGCCGCCTTGCCGACGGCGCCGAGGATGCTCTCCTCGTTGTCGGCGACCTTCTTGCTCGCGGTGTCGCGCAGGTCGTTGGCGAACTGCTTGCCCTGCTGCACGTAGTCGTCACGGCTCATGGGTCCTCCAGGCCGACGGGGGTCCGAGCTGGCACGGTACCCGGGGTACGACCCGGGCCACACCCGATCGGGAGCCGGTCCCGGCACGGCCGTGCTGGTTCCGGAGGTACCCCGTGCGGCAGGGTGGCCGTCGGACGCGCCGGGCGGCCAGGCACGATGGGCACTGGACAACGGTCCGACGGACACCCGTGTCCGGACGAGACGACGCCGACGCGCAGGGTCGGCAGCACGTGGATCGAGGAGGCGCGCGGGCGTGAGTTCGACGGAGGCGGGCCCGCCACCCACCGTGGGCGGCGGGCGCTACACCCTCGGCGACCTCATCGGACGTGGCGGCGCGGCGGAGGTCTACCGGGCGCGTGACGAGCTGCTCGGGCGCGACGTCGCGGTCAAGCTCTTCCCGGCCGGTGTCGGCGAGGCCGACGAGTCCCGCCGGCAGCGCGAGGTCCAGACGCTGGCCGGGATGAACCACCCGGGCCTGGTGACGATCTACGACGTCGGCCAGGAGCGCGACCGCGCCTACTTCGTGATGCAGCTCATCGAGGGCGAGTCCCTCGCCGACCGCATCCGCACCGGGCCGCTCGCCCTCGGCGACGTGGTGGCCCTCGGCTCGGCGCTCGGCGACGCCCTCACCTACGTGCACCGTCACGGCGTCGTCCACCGCGACATCAAGCCCGGCAACGTGCTGCTCGACACCGACGGGCGCCCGCACCTGTCGGACTTCGGCATCGCCGTGCTCGCCGACGCCACGAACATCACCGCCACCGGCATGGTCATCGGCACGGCGTCCTACCTGTCGCCGGAGCAGGTGCGCGGCCAGCCGGTCGGCCCGGCGTCCGACGTCTACGCGCTCGGCCTCGTGCTGCTCGAGTGCATCACCGCGCGCCGCGAGTACCCGGGCAACGCCCTCGAGGCGGCCGTCGCCCGGCTGCACCGCGCGCCGGAGATCCCGCCCGAGCTGCCCGCGCCGCTGGGCAACCTGCTGGCCGCGATGACGTTCGACGAGCCGATGGAGCGCCCGACCACCGAGCAGGTCGTCGGCGAGCTCCGCGCGCTGGCCCGCGAGAGCGGCATGGACGCCGAGACCGTGCTCGCCCCGGCGCCCGTCACCGGCAGCGGCGCCATGCGCACGACGGCCATGGGCACCGGCACCGGCCCCACCGCCTACGCCCCGATGGCCGGTCCGGCCACCGGTGGCGCGACGCGCCGGATGGGGACGCCGCCCGGGGGCTACGGCCCGGCGGCCGCCTACGGCACTGCGGGCTACGGCGCCGCAGACCCGACGGCCCTCGTCGGTGGCCAGCCGGCGCCGGAGCAGCCGGCGCCTCGCCGCGGTCGCCGCGCCGCGGTCGTGGCCCTGCTCGCGCTGCTGCTCGCCGGCGGTGTGGGCGGCTACTTCCTGCTCTCGAACAATGAGGAGGCGGCGCCGCCCGTGATCCCGGCCGCGCCCCCGGTCTTCAGTTCGAGCAGCACGACCACCACGCAGGAGGAGACGACCACGCGCTCGCGGCGCACCACCACCGTGGCGCCGACCACCACCGTGGCGCCGCCGCCCGTGACCACACCGCCGCCGGTGCGGACGACCACCCCCACCACCACGGCCGGAGGCGGCGGTGGTGGAGGCGGCGGCGCAGGTGGCGGCGGTGGCGGCGGAGGCGGCACCGACGACGGCGAAACGGTCGTCCCACCGGTGCCGGAACCGGCCAACTGACCCTCGAGGCCGCCGAGGCCTCAGGCTCCGACGTCGCCGAACTCGCCGGCGAGCACCCCGCGGCGGAACGCCGTCCACTCGTCGTCGCGGAAGAGCAGCAGGGCGTCCGAGGACGTCTCGCGCACCAGGCGCCCGCCGTCGTCGGCCGTGACCTCCACCGCGCCGTTCGCGGACGGGGCGTCGTGCGCGACCTCGCGCAGGAACGCCGCCCACGCCGGCCCGTCGAGGTGCAGCACGGCACCCTCGCCGTGGGACTTGGTGTCGCGCAGGTAGGTGGCGCCATCGGCCTCGAGGATCTCGACGCAGCTCGCACCGTTGGAGCTGAAGCTGGAGGTCCGCCATCCGTGCGTCATGGCCATGTGTCTCCTTGCACCGGGGGAGCGGTACGGCGAACGTCGGCGCAGGGACCGTCCACCTGGCTCAGGAGTCCAGCGCCGTACGGCGGCTGCGGACCACCTCCCGGGAGGCATCCTCCGGCAGCGCCGCGTCGCGGAGTCTGACAGCGGCGGTGCGGTATCCGCCAATCCGGTCGGGATCCTGGACGTAGACGGCCCCGTCCTGGAACTCCACGTAACCGATCGATCGCGCAGCGTCGAAATCGAGCAGCGTGAACTCGCCGTCGAGCCCGTCGTGGACGGCGACCGCCAGCGGCATCACCCGGATGGTCACGTTGTCCTGCGTCGAGAGGGTGAGCAGGTGGTCGAGCTGCTCGGCCATCACCGCGGGGCCGCCGACGAGACGGTCGAGGATCGTCTCCTCGATCACCGCCTCGTAGTGCAACGGGCGCGCCGGGTCGTGCAGACGCTGCTGGCGCGCGAGGCGCAGGCCGACGACGCGCTCGACGTCGACGACCGGGACGCGCAGGGGATCGACGAGCAGGGCCGTGGCGTAGGCGCGGGTCTGGAGCAGCCCGTGGAGCAGCAACGGCTCGTATGCGAAGGACGCCGCCGCCAGGCCCTCGAGACCCACGAAGGTGCGCAGCCAGTCGGGCACCACGTCGGCGAACGGCGCCCACCACGTGCCGCGGTCGGCGGCCGAGGCGAGCGACGCGAGGCGTTCCACGTCGCCCGGCTCGGCGCCGTAGGACCGCAGGAGCATCCCGACCTCGTCGGGGCGTTGCTGGTTCTTGCCCTGCTCCAGATAGTTGATCTTCGCGTGGGTGCAGCCGAGCACCCGGGCCGCCGCCGACTGGGTGTGCCCGGCCTGTTCACGGGCGGCCCGGAGCTCGTGACCGATCAACCAGCGCAGCGCGCTGGGATCGATCCGGTCGGGTCCGGCCCCGCTGCGGTCGACCACGCCCTCCCCCCGGGCCCCGCGACGCCACTGATCAACGCCGTTCGTCGGGGGAGGGTAGCCAGTGGAGCCGACACCAACCGGTGAACTACTCTTTGCCCTACATGTAACCCCACGGACGCGTGACGCGGAGGCCCCGGTGTCCGACCGTCGTGTGGAGCCCGCGGTGGACGCGGCACGCGCCGTGTTCCCCGGCGGGGACGCCTGGATCCTGCCCGCCGAGCCCGCCTACGGGGTCCTGACCACCACCGCCACCGGGCACCGCGCGACGCTCACGCACTGCCGCTGCGGGCTGCCGGTCAGCGGCGAGGGCTGGGACGTCGCGGTCGACCCCGAGCCCCTCGACGTCGTGGCCGTGACGGTGCTCGGCCAGGTGCCCGGCGTCGCCCGGTGGGACCGCGGCGCCGACGGGCTCTGGCACCCCGGTCGCTCGCGCTACCAGTCGGCGGGACCATCGCTTCCCTGGCGCGCGCTCGGCGTGTGCGGGGCGTCCCGGCGCCACCGGGTCATCCCGGTGGCGAGCCGCATCCGGTACTAGCGACTAGCTGTGGCGCCGGAACAGCGGCGCCCGGCCTGCCGGCTGCTCGACCTCCCCCGTGTCGGGCGCCGGTGGGACGTCGAGGGTCACCGGCGCGTCGGTCGAGAGCGTGAACTTCTCGTCGTGGTGGCTGAGGTCGAGGTCGTCGCCGTGCTCGAGGGTGTAGGTCGTCTCGGCGCCCGCCACCGCGATGTGCACCGAACGCCCCCGCCACTGGATGCGGAACCGCAGCCCGGAGAGCGCCTCGGGCAGGCGGGGCGCGAAGGTCAGCCGCCCGTCGTGGGTGCGCATCCCGCCGAGGCCCAGCACGACCGCGGTCCAGGCGCTGCTCATGGCCGCGAGGTGCACGCCGTCGCGGACGTTGTGCTCGAGGTCGGCGAGGTCCATCTGCGCCGATTCGCACAGGTAGTCGTAGGCGAGGTCGAGGTGGCCGGTCTCGGCGGCCATCACGGCGAGCGTGCCCGGCGAGAGCGAGGAGTCCCGGACGGTGATCCGCTCGTAGTAGACGAAGTTGTCGTGCTTCTGCTGCGGGGTGAACGCGTCCGGGCACTGGACCATGGCGAGGACCAGGTCGGGCTGCTTGACGACCTGCTTGCGGTAGAGGTCGAAGTACGGGTAGTTGAGCAGCAGCGGGTAGGTGTCCTCGGGCGTGTTCTCGAAGTCCCACACCGCGTGGCGGGTGAAGCCCTCGCTCTGCTGGTGCACCCCGAGCGCCTCGTCGTAGGGGATCACCATCGCGCTCGCGGCGGAGCGCCAGCTCGCGACCTCCTCGGGGGAGACGTGCAGCCGCTCGGCCTCGCGGGGCCAACGCACGGCGGCGTCGGCGGCGCCCCGCAGGTTCTTCTGCGCCATGAGGTTCGTGTAGACGTTGTTGTCGGCCACCGCGGAGTACTCGTCGGGACCGGTGACGCCGTCGATGCGGAACGCGCTGTCGCTGTCGTGGTGGCCCAGCGAGCGCCACAGCCGCGCGGTGGCCACCAGCAGGTCGACGCCGACCTCGCGCTCGAACTCCTTGTCGTCGGTCGCCGCGACGTAGCGCATGGCGGCGTCGGCGATGTCGGCGTTGACGTGGAACGCGGCGGTGCCGGCGGGCCAGTAGCCCGAACACTCCTCGCCGTTGATCGTCCGCCAGGCGAACGCCGCGCCCTTGAGGCCCAGGTGCTCGGCGTGGGCGTACGCGATGTCGAGGGTGCTGTGGCGCCAGCGCAGCGCGTCGGCCGCCGCCCGCGGCTGGGTGTACATGAAGACCGGCAGCACGAAGGTCTCGCCGTCCCAGAAGCAGTGCCCGTCGTAGCCCTGCCCGGTGAGGCCCTTGGCGCCGATCGCCCGGTGCTCGGCCCGCGCACCGGCCTGGAGGACCTGGAAGAGGCAGAACCGCAGCGCCTGCTGCAGCCGCGGGTCGCCGTCGATCTCGAGGTCGGCCTTGTCCCAGAACGCGTCGAGGTAGTCGCGCTGCGCGGCGAGGAGCCCGTCCCAGCCGGTGTAGACCGACGCGTCCAGCGCGGCCTCGACCTGGTCGACGATCGCGGGCTGCGAGCGCTGGCTCGACCAGCCGTACGCCATGTACTTGACCACGCGGAGGGTCTGGCCGGGCTTGAGCCGGGTGATCACCGTGGTGCGCCCGACGTTGTTGGAGCACGAGCTCGTGACCTGGGCGTCGTCGGGCCCGAAGACCTGGTGCTCCATGGCCGCGCCGACCCGCAGCTCGGACCGCCGCGTCTGGTGGGTCATGCGCGCGCCGTGGCTGGAGTTCGAGTGGTGCTCGGGCACCAGGACGTCGTGCAGCGCGGCCGCGACGCGCGGGTCGCCCTCGATGACCGGCATCTGCTCGTTCGCGAAGAGCTCGGACTGGACGACGAGCAGCGCGTCCGAGCCGGCGTCCTCGGGCACGCCGACCTCGTAGGAGATCGCCGCCACCGAGCGCTGCGAGAACGACACGAGCCGCTGCGACGTCACCGTCACCCGCTGGCCGTTGGGGGAGACCCAGTCGACGTGGCGGGTCAGCGTGCCCGCCCGCATGTCGAGCGTGCGGCTGTGCGCGCGCACCTGGCCGTAGCGCACGTCGAGCGGCTCGTCGTCGACGAGCACCCGGATCAGCTTGCCGTTGGGGACGTTGACCAGCGTCTGGCCCTCGTCCGGGAACCCGAAGCCGCCCTCGGCGTGCGGCAGCGGGCGGGACTCGAAGAACGAGTTGAGGTAGGTGCCCGGCATGGCGTGCGGCTCCCCCTCGTCGAGGTTGCCGCGCATCCCGACGTGGCCGTTGGCCAGGGCGAACAGCGACTCGGTCTGGGGCAGCGCGTCGAGGTCGACGTGCGCTTCGTGGATCATCCAGGGGTCGACGCGGAACGCGTTCGTGATCACGGGGTCTCCTCGTCCACTCCGGATGCGCGCGGTCCGCGCCCCACCGCCCTCGAGGAGCCGTCGTCGATCTCCTGCTCGGCTGCGCGGGAGCGTAGCCGCCGCGTGTGACGGGGGCGGGAATACGGTGGTCCGCATGGCCGCACGCGTCCGGATCCCCCGCACGGAGCTCGACGTCCACCCCCTCTGCCTCGGCGGCAACGTGTTCGGGTGGACGGCGGACGCGCCGACCTCGTTCGCGGTGCTCGACGCCTACCGGGCGGCCGGCGGGGACTTCGTGGACACCGCCGACTCCTACACCTGGCGGGTCGAGGGCAACACCGGCGGCGACTCGGAGCGGGTGCTGGGCGACTGGATGGCCGAGCGCGGGGTGCGCGACGAGGTGGTCGTCGCCACCAAGGTCGGCTCGTGGCCGGAGCGTCCGGGGCTCTCGCCGGAGAACCTGCGCGCCGCCTGCGACGACTCGCTGCGCCGCCTGCGCACCGACCACATCGACCTGTACTACGCCCACCGCGACGACCCGGACACACCGGTCGAGGACACGCTCGGGGCGTTCGACGAGCTCGTCCGCGCGGGGAAGATCCGGTACGTCGGGCTGTCGAACTACTCCGCGGAGCGCCTCTCGACGGTGCTGACGCTCTCCGAGCGGCACGGGCTCGCGCGTCCCGTGGCGCTCCAGCCGCACTACAACCTCGTCGAACGTGCGAGCTACGAGGACGAGCTGGCCGAGCTCGTCTCGTCGGCGGACCTCGGCGTCATGCCGTACTTCGCGCTGGCCAAGGGCTTCCTCACGGGGAAGTACCGGCCCGGTGACGCCCCGCCCGACACCAGCGGCCCGATGGCCTCGGCGCGCGCCGGCGGGGCGATGGCCTACCTCGACGCGCGGGGCGAGCGGGTGCTCGGGGTGCTCGACGAGGTCGCCGGCGCCCACGCCGTCCCGCTGGCCGCCGTCGCGCTGGCGTGGCTGGCCGCGCAGCCGACGGTCACCGCGCCGATCGCGAGCGCCCGCACCGTCGAGCAGCTCGGAACGATCCTGCCGATGGCGGAACTGACGCTCGCCCCCGACGAGCTGGCGGCCCTCACCGAGGCGTCGGAGGACACTCGGCTGGCGGGGTGAGCGCCGCGTGAGGTGTCATGGGTGCTGTGAGCGCGCTCTCGTCGGTGCACCGCGCCCTGCAGGTGCTCGAGGTCGTCGCGGCCGCCGGCGACGGGATCAGCGCGAAGGCCGTCGCCCGGCGCCTCGAGTACAACCTCTCGACGACCTACCACCTGCTCGAGAGCCTCGTGACCGACGGCTACCTCGTGCGGCTGGAGGCCTCGCGCGGCTTCGGTCTCGGCCCCAAGCTCCCGGCGCTGCACGACCGTCTCGTCGCCCAGCTCCCCGTGCCGCGCGGGCTCGGCGCGATCCTCGGCGAGGTGCACAGCACCGCCCAGGCGGGCGCGCTGTACGCGGCGTTCCGCGACGGGGACGTGGTGGTCGTGGCCCACGACGACTGCGCCGACCACCCGGTGCCCGTGATCTCGGCCTGGCGGGGCGCGCTGCACGCCACGGCGATCGGCAAGCTGCTGCTCGCCGAGGCCGACGAGGTGGCCCGCCGCGCGATCCTCGACCGCGACGGCCTGCCCGCGCACGCCTACCGGACGATGACCGAACGGGACGCGCTCGAGCGCGAGCTCACCGGCGTGCGGCGCAACGACCTCGCCGTCGACCGGGGCGAGTTCCGCGAGCGGCTCGCCTGCATGGCGGCACCCGTGCGGATGTCCGAGGCCGGGGTCCCGACCCTCGTCGGGGCCGTCGCCGTGGCCGTGCCCGTCGTCCCGGCCGGGGGGCCGGGCAGCATCGCCGACCGTCGGAGCCGCCTCGAGCGCGCGATCCGCGAGGGGGCCCGGCGCCTCACCGTCGCCCTGCGGGATCCCGTTTCCACTGGATGGGACGACGGGGGTCCGGGGGCCGTCCGTCGCGGATAACCTGCCGCGCATGAGTGCCCGGACCACCGCCCCGTTCCGTGCCGACCACGTCGGGAGCCTCCTGCGCCCGCCGGCCCTGAAGCAGGCCCGCACCGCCCACGCGGAGGGCAGCCTCTCCGACGACGCCCTGCGCGCGGCCGAGGACGACGCGATCCGCGAGGCCGTCGCCCTGCAGGAGTCGGTGGGCCTGCAGGCCGCCACCGACGGCGAGCTCCGCCGCAGCTCGTGGCACATGGACTTCCTCTACCAGCTCGACGGCGTGTCCTCCTCGAAGGACTCGTCGGTCGAGGTGGCCTTCCGCAACGCCTCCGGCGACCTGACGTTCGCGGCCATGTCGCTGGTGATCGACCAGCGCATCGGGCTGTCGACGACGATCTTCGGCGACGCGTTCTCGATGCTGGCGTCGACCGTCTCCACGGCCGTGCCGAAGCTGACGATCCCGTCGCCGTCGATGCTGCACTACCGGCTCGGCGGCGCCCCGGTGCACGAGGGCTCGCCGTACTCCGACCCCGACGACTTCTGGAACGACCTCGCCTCCGCCTACCGCGACGAGGTCTCCCGGCTCTACGCCGCGGGTGTGCGGTACCTCCAGCTCGACGACACCTCGCTCGCGTACCTCAACGACCCCGCCCAGCGTGAGTCGATGGCCGCGCGCGGCGAGGACGCCGACCACATGCACCAGCGCTACGTGGACACGATCAACGAGGTGCTGCGCGACCGGCCGTCGGACCTGCGCGTCACCACGCACATGTGCCGCGGCAACTACCGCTCGTCCTGGGCCGCGGAGGGCGGTTACGACCACGTCGCCGAGGCCGTCTTCGGCGGGCTGCAGGTCGACGGCTTCTTCTGCGAGTACGACGACGCCCGCTCCGGCGACTTCTCGCCCCTGCGCTTCCTGCCCCGCGGCGACCAGCAGGTGGTCCTGGGCCTCGTCACCACCAAGACCGGCGAGCTCGAGGACCCCGACACCCTCAAGCGCCGCATCGAGGAGGCGACGAAGTACGTGCCGCTCGAGCAGCTCTGCCTGTCGCCCCAGTGCGGGTTCTCCTCCACGGTCGAGGGCAACGACCTGACCCCCGAGCAGCAGCGCGCCAAGCTCGACCTCGTCGTCTCCGTCGCCCGCGACGTCTGGGGCTGAGTCGCCCGGGTTCCCCGGGTTCGCGGTGTGCAGCGAACGCGCTGTTCGCTGCTTCTATGCGCACGAACTCCGCGTTCGCGCCGGCTGGTGGGCGACGGACTCCGCCAGTCGCCCGTCCCCACCCTCCGTTCGCGTCCACAGGGTCGGCAGCGCCGCTACCTCCGGCGCGCACGGCCGGGCGACGCTCGCGGCATGCCTCGTCGTGCCCGGATCGACCCTGTCGCCATCGCGTCCGTCGGCCTGTTCGGCGTCGCGGCGGTGGCCGACCTGACGGCACTCGGCATGCCCTCGTCCACGATCGCCCGGAGGGTCCAGGCCGGTCACGCACGTCGGGTCCTGCGCGGGGTGGTCAAGGACGGACCGGACGAGCCGACGAGGGACCAGCGCGCAGCGGCCGCACTGCTGTACGCGGGGCCCTCGTCGGTGCTCAGCGGTGGCGAGGCCCTCCGCCGGTACGGGTTGACCGATCCCTCGCCCCGAGGTCGCATGCTCGTGCTCGTCGACCGGGATCGTCAGCGCACGTCGTCGGCCTTCGTGGAGATCGAGCGGACCGAACGTCTCCCCGCTGCGGTCATGGTCGACGATCTCGCACTCGCCCCTCTCGACCGCGCCATCGTCGACACCGCCCGTCGACAGGACCGGCGTGACGCCGTGCGCGGCATCCTCGCGGAGCCCCTCCAGAAGGGGCGGACCACCGTGGCCCGCCTGGTCGCCGAGCTCGCGGCGGGATCGCAGCGAGGGAGCGCGCTGCCGCGTCAGGTCCTTCACGAGGAGATGGCGGACGGCGTCCGCTCGGTGGCGGAGGCCTGGGCACGCGAGCTCCACGCGGACAGCGGTCTCCCGCCGGTGCTCTGGAACGCGCGCCTGTACGACCCGTCCGGGACGTACATCGCCCAGGCGGACGCCTACTTCCCCGACGTCGGGCTCGCGTGGGAGATCGACTCCTACAAGCACCACTTCCTGCTCGCCGACTGGGACGCGACCCTGCGCCGGCGGGCGAGGATCCAGAGCTTCGGTGTCCTGGTCGCCCACACCCGGCCGCGGCGGTTGCTGACGGAGGGACCTGCGGTCATCGAGGAGCTCTGGGGCAGCTATCGCCTGGCCGCCGCGCGGCCGTGCCCCGATCTGCGAGTGGTCGTCGGTCCTTGAGCCCGCGGCCCACCCTGCGCCTGGATCCGCCTGAGCAACGAACGCGGAGTTTGCGCGCATAGAAGCAGCGAACAGCGCGTTCGCTGCGGGCGAGGTGGTCCGCCGCCGACCTCGCCCCCGAGCGAACGGGGACTTCGCGCGCATAGAAGCAGCGAACAGCGCGTTCGCTGCCAACGAAGGACACAGCACGGCGCGCCCGCCCTCCGAGGAGGACGGGCGCGCCGGGTGGTGCTCGAGTGGGTCAGACGCCGTAGCGCGCCGCGAGCTGGCCGCGGCAGATGCTCGTGTTGGCGTCGACGCCCACCTGGTAACTGCGCGCCTTACGCAGGTGCAGGGGCAGGGCCTCGATGCCGACTCGTGCGCCGGAGGGGTCCACGACCAGGGGGTCGCCGTCGTCGGACGGGATCCCCAGCTCGCGGCGACGCTTGCGCAGCCGCGACAGATCGTCGGAGGCGGGAGCGTCGCCGAGCGTCATGGCCGCGACGTCCTCCGGCGTCGCGCCCTCCCGCATGAGGGGCCGGACGACGAGGTCCGTGCCCGCCATGAGCGCGCGCTCGGTGAACGTGCGCCGGAGGTCGTCGAGCTCGGACACGGCCTCGCCGACCTCGGTGCCCGCCATCGAGGACACGAAGCCCGCGCGCGCGGCCACGCCGGAGTTGATCGCGTCGGAGGCGAAGTGGTCGGCGAGGACCACGTCGGCCCGGGCGACCCCGTCCGCCGCCGACACCGCGTCGTGGGCGTCGGCGACCATGAGGAACGCGAAGTTCGGGGCGCAGAAGTAGGTGGGCAGGCGCAGCGACACGTGCGCGACCCCGTCGTCGGACACCGAGCAGGCCCCGACGAAGTCCAGGGAGACGACGTCGGTGTCCAGTTCGGGGTCGCGCACGGTGCGCAGCGCCTCCCACACCCGCGCCGCCGTCCCCGTGGCGGCCGACGCCTCGGCCTCGTTGGAGTCGGAGGAGCGGGCGTCGGAGAGCACCGTCATGCCTGAGCCACCGCCCGGTCCTCCACCAGCTCGGCGTCGTCCGACGACGCCGGCGCACTGGTGTCCGAGGACAGCTGGAACTCGGCCGGCACGTCGATGTCGTAGAGCTTCGCCGCGTTCAGGCCGAGGATCTTCTTCTTGCCGTCGACACCCAGGCGCGGGTAGTCGTCGAAGTCGTGGCCCTCGGGGAAGTCCCAGTCCACGAGGCCCTCGACCTGCCACTGCGGGGTCCAGATGTTGTAGTCCGACCCGAAGGTCATCTTGTCCTCGCCGACCCAGAACAGCAGCTCGCCCATGACCTTGGCGAAGAACCGCGGGCGGGCGTGCATGAGGCCGCCGGTGACCACCGAGAGCCCGGCGTAGACGTTGGGCTCCTGCGTCGCCATGAAGCAGAAGTCCTCGATGCGCGGGAGACCCACGTGCTCGATGATGAAGTTGAGGCCCTGGAAGTCGGTGGCCGCGTGGTCGACGTCGGAGACGTCGAACGCGTCCTTGTCCAGCGGCCAGATCGTCGGGCCCTTGTGCACGTGGACGTTCTTGATGCCCAGCTCCTGGGCCCGCTCCAGGAAGCGGTAGCACTCCGGGTCGGAGAGCTTGAAGCCGCGCGAGTCACCGTTCCACTCCGCGGTGTAGAGCTTGATGCCCTTGGGGTGCCACTTCTCGACCTCGGCCTCGAACTCGCGCATGCCGGCGTCGCCGTCGCGCGGGTCGAACCGGCAGTTGACGATGAACTTGTCGGGGTGCTGCTCGACGAGGTGCCCGTTCTGGGCCGCGGTGTTGAAGCCGTCCTTGTACCACTCGCGGAGGTACGTCGACTGCAGGATCGCGACGTCGACGTGGCCCTCGTCGAACTCCTCGCGCATCAGCTGCTCTTCGGAGACCTTCTGGAACTCCTCGATCGACTGGTGGGTCTCGGCCGGTCCCAGCGACTGGTAGGCGTGGAAGCACTCGATCCAGCCCTTGGCGTACTGCTCGGCACCCTGGACCCAGTTCTCGGGCGAGGCGTCCCAGAAATGCATGTGGGAGTCGACGACGAAGTACTTCTCACCGTTCTTCTCGTACACGGCGACAGCCTCCTGATGCGGACGGACCAGTGGTCCGGACGCGAAACGTGGTGGTGGACACGGCGGCCCACATCACACGTGATGGTTCGGGTGCGGGCAAGACCACGGATTCCATCCACCGCCGAAACGGACATCGGCGACACCCCCGCGGCCCGCGTTAGGGTCGGGAGATGCGCATCGTCATCGCCGGCGGACACGGCAAGATCGCCCTGCGGCTCGAGCGGCAGGCGGCCGCCCGGGGGGACGCGACGACCGCACTGATCCGCGACCCGGGCCAGGCCGACGACGTCCGCGAGGCGGGCGCCGACCCCGTGGTCGCCGACCTCGAGGCCATCGGCTCCGGGGAGCTCGCGGGCCACCTGACCGGCGCGGACGCCGTCGTCTTCGCCGCGGGCGCCGGCCCGGGCAGCACCGCCGAGCGCAAGGAGACCGTCGACCGCGACGCCGCTCTGCTCCTCGCCGACGCCGCGGCCGCCGCGGGCGTCCGGCGCTACCTGCTGGTGTCGGCCATGGGGCTCGACGCGGTGCCCACCGAGGACGAGGACGACTCGATCTGGGGCTATTACCTGCGGGCGAAGAAGGCCGCCGAGGACGCGCTGCGCGCCCGGGACGACCTCGACCTCACCATCCTGCGGCCCGGCAAGCTCACCGACGACCCGGGCACCGGTCTGGTCCGGCTCGGGCCCGCGGGCACCCAGCCGCCGGTCGGCTACGGCGAGGTGACCCGCGACGACGTCGCCGCCGTCCTCCTCGCGCTCCTCGACACCCACGCCTCCGCCGGCACCGTGCTCGAGCTCATCGGCGGCACCGTCCCGCCGGCCCAGGCCGTCGCCGCGCTGGCCGGCGCGAACGCCCCGCGCTGACTACCCGATCAGCCCCTGCTCGCGCAGGAACGACCGCGCCACCTCGTCCGGGCTGCGCCCGCCGGCGGAGACGCGTTCGTTGAGCCCGCGCATCACCTGCTCGGTGAGCGTCGGCGCCACCATGCGCCCGAGCAGGGCCAGGCGGGGGGCGCGGGCCATCACGTCGCTGCGCACGGTCAGCGCCGCGTTGTAGGGCAGGAAGTACCCGCGGTCGTCGACGAGCGTCGAGAGCCGCAGCGGGTTGAGCCGCCCGTCGGTGGCGAACACCTCGCCGAACGTGCAGGGGTTCTGGGTGGCGACGGCGCCGTAGATCTGTTCGATCTGGCGGGTGTCGAGGGCCCGGTCGCCGAGCGTGATGTCGTAGGTCGCGAGGAGTCCCTGCAGGCCGTCCTCGCGGCCCGTGAACTCCTGGTCGACGCAGAGCGTGGCCTCGGGCGAGCCGCGGCGCACGAGGGCGGCGAAGTCGGAGATGGTGCGCACCCGCAGGCGTTGCGCGACGTCCGTGCGCACGCCGACCGCGTAGGTGTTGTTGAACGGGGTGGGGTCGAGCCAGGTGATCTGGTTGCCGGCGTCGGCGGCGCGCACGGCGTCGTAGAGGACCCGGGGGTCGGCGATCGTCGACTCCTGGGAGAGGTAGGTCCGCCAGGCCGTGCCCGTGTACTCCCAGTACATGTCGATCTGGCCGGTGATCAGGGCGGCCCGCACGTTGGACGAGCCCTTCGTGTCGCACTTGTCGACCACGGTCGCCCCGGTCGACTGGAGCAGGGCGATCGTCATCTTGCAGAGCACGATCTGCTCGGCGAACTCCTTGCCACCCACCGTCAGCGTCTGCCCCGTGAGGTCGAGCTCGCGGGCGAGGCTCCCGGGCGGGGTGAGCCGCTCGCTGCTCGAGCAACCGGCGAGCGCGAGCACCGCCACGAGTGTGGTGAGCAGGACCAGGGCGGGCCGCAGTCGGGGCACGGGCGTGGGGTCCGATCGCGAGGGTGGCCGGGGGAGGGGCGGACGACGACGGCCGGCCGGGGTCGGGGACCCGCGGCCGGCCGTCGCCGTCACACCGTCAGAAACTCACCAGGGGCTCACTGGCCGCCGATGAATCCCTGCTGCTGCAGCCAACGCGTGGCGACCTGCTGGGGGTCCTGCCCCTGCGAGGACACCTGGCCGTTGAGGTCGAGCATCACCGGGTCGGTCAGACGCGGGGTGATCGCGTCGAACACCCGCTGGACGCTCGGGTTCCGGTCGAAGACCTCCTTGCGGATGGTCGGCGACGCGTTGTACTTCGGGAAGTAGTTCTTGTCGTCCTGGAGCGTCACCAGGTTCAGGCCGGGGATGCGGCCGTCGGTGGTGAAGACCTCGCCGAAGTTGCACGGGTTGCCGTTGGCGGTGGCCTGGTAGATGGCCCCCGTGTCCAGGGTGTTCAGCCCGGGCGGACCGGACGGCGGGTTGGTGACGCCGTAGGTCCGGAACAGCCCGGCCAGACCGTCGTCGCGGCCGGCGAACTCGGCCTCGACGCAGGTGGTGGCGGCCGGGTTGCCGCTGTTGACGAAGTTGCCCCAGTCGGTGAGCGTGCGCAGGTTGTTCTGCTGCGCGAACGCCTGGGTCACCGCGAGGCCGTAGGTGTTGTTGAACGGCGACGGCGGCAGCCAGACGATCTGGTTCTGCGCGAGGTCGGCGTCACGGACGGCGACGTACTGCGCCTGCGACTCCGGGATCGGGCTCGCGTTCTTGAGGTGGGTGATCCAGCCGGTACCGGTGTACTCCCAGTACATGTCGATCTGGCCGCTGGTGAGGGCGGCGCGCGTCGACGCGGTACCGGTGATGTTGCAGCGGTCGTTGACCGTGGCGCCCACCGACTGCAGCGACGCGATCGTCATCTTGCAGAGCACGAGCTGCTCGTCGAACTCCTTGCCGCCGACCGTGTAGGTCTGGCCGGCGAGGTTGATGCCGCTGGCCGCGAGGCTGCCGCCCTGCGCCTGGGGCTGGCCCGAGCCCGAGAGGCCGCCGCAGCCGGCGGCCAGCAGGGCCGTGGCGGCGAGCGTGACAGCGCCCGCCCGCCATCCGGAACGACGACCGGTGTGGTCGCCGCGGAATGTCCACCGCACAGTGATCTCCTTATCCTCCGGGGTTGGCCGGGCCTCGCGTGCGGGGCGGACGGCCGAGAAAACTCTGGGGGTCGGCCGTCAGCCGGACCGGGTGACGACGATCCGCTCGACGACGCCGGCGAGCCAGTCGATGAGCAGGGCGACCGTCGCGATGATCGCGCCGGCCACGAGCAGGACGTTGATGCGGTTGAGCCGCAGCGCCTGCTGGACGAGCTCGCCGAGACCACCCGCGCCGATGTAGCTGGCCAGGGTCGCCGTCCCGACGTTGAGCACGAGCGCCACGCGCAGCCCGGCCACGATGACCGGGACCGCCAGCGGGACCTCGACGCGGAACAGGGTCTGCCGCGACGACATGCCCATGCCGCGGGCCGCCTCGATCAGCGACTGGTCGACCTGCTGCAGACCGATCACCGTGTTGCGGAGCACGGGCAGCAGGGCGGCGAGGGTCAGACCGATCACCGCGGTGGTGACGCCGAAGTTGAACGCGAACGCCATGAGCAGCAGGACGCCGAACGGCGGCAGGGCCTGGCCGAAACCGCCGATGGCGAGCACCGGGCCCTGGATACGGCGAGCGGCCCGCCGGCTGAGCAGGATGCCCAGGGGCACGGCGATGATCAGCACGAGGATCGTCGACAGCGCGGCGAGCCAGAGGTGCTGGCCGAGCAGCGAGGCGAGGTTGTCGGGCGCGAGCACGCGCTCCTCGATGGTGTCGAGGTCGCGGGTGCCGATGTAGAGCAGCAGGGCGAGCAGCAGGACGATGATGATCCCCGGGAGGATCACCAGGTCGTAGTGCTGCAGCCACAGGGCCGCGAAGCGCCCCTGCTTCTTCTCCTCCTCCAGGACGGCGACGTCGGACTGCGTGTCGACGGTCTCGGTGGTCGCGGTGCTCATGCGTCACCCTTCCGGGTCCGCAGGCCGCCGACGAGGTCGTTCCAGTGCAGGACGCCCGCGGCGCGGCCCTCCTCGTCGACCACGGCCACCAGCGAGGCGGAGCCGTCGAGCATGACGTCGACGGCGTCGTAGACCGTGCCGGACAGCGGCACCGTCACCAGCGGGGTCCCCGAGGCCTCGGCGCCCGGCAGGTGCCGCCAGGACACCGGCTTGCCGGAGCTGTCGACCTCGGCCACCGGGGTGCCGTTCTGGTTACCGACGGCGCGCTCGTCGGTCTCGATGGGGTGCAGCTCGAGGCGGGAGAGGTCGAGGAGGCTCAGCCGCCGGACCGCCGCGCCGCCGCCGACGAAGTCCGACACGAAGTCGTTGGCCGGGCGGGTCAGGATCGTCTCGGGCTCGTCGTACTGCTCGAGCTTGCCGGTGGCGAACACCGCGATCTTGTCGCCCAGCTTCACGGCCTCCTGGAGGTCGTGGGTGACGAAGGCGATCGTCTTGCCGACGGTGCGCTGGATCTCCAGGAACTCGTCCTGGAGGCGGTCACGCGTGATCGGGTCGATGGCGCCGAACGGCTCGTCCATGAGCATGACGGGCGGGTCGGCGGCGAGGGCCCGGGCGACGCCGACACGCTGCTGCTGGCCGCCGGAGAGCTGGCGCGGGTAACGGTCGCGGAACGTCGACGGCTCGAGCCCGACGAGGTGGAGCAGCTCGTCGGCCCGCGCCCGGATCCGCTGCTTGTCCCAGCCGAGCATCTTCGGGACCACGCCGATGTTGTCGGCGATGGAGAAATGCGGGAAGAGACCGCCCTGCTGGATGACGTAGCCGATCTCGCGACGCAGGAGGTCGCCGTTGACGTGGGTGACGTCCTTGCCGTTGAGCAGGATGCGGCCCGCGGTCGGCTCGATGAGCCGGTTGATCATCTTCAGCGTCGTCGTCTTGCCGCAGCCCGAGGGGCCGATGAGCATGACGATCTCGCCCTTGGGGATCCGCATGTCGAGCTGGCTCACCGCGGGCTGGGTGCTTCCCGGATAGATCTTCTCGACGCCCTCGAGGACGATCGTGTCGGTCGCCTCGGTGCCGGGCTCCGGGACGGACGTGGTCTGGTCTGCGGTGTCAGACACGGATCCCCCTGGGGATGGTCAGGCGCTGGACGATGGCGAAGAAGATCTCGAAGACGGCGGCGACGACGAGGCACAGCAGCGTGCCGGCGAGCACCTGGTAGAAGGCGTTCGACGCACCGATGCGGGAGATCCCGTTGAGGAGCAGGATGCCCAGGCCGGGGCCCTGGACGACCGCGCCGACGACGGCGATCGAGATCGAGATCAGCGTGGTGACGCGGATGCCGTTGAGGATGACCGGCCACGCCAGCGGCAGCTGGATCGTGAGCAGCCGCCGGATGCGGCCGTAACCGAGCCCGCGGGCCGACTCGAGCACGGCCCGGTCGACGGTGGTCAGGCCGGCCACGGTGTTCCGCAGGACGGTGTAGAGGGTGTAGATGATCAGCACGATGATCGCCGTGCTCACGCCGAGCCCGGTGATCGGCAGGAACAGTGCGAACAGTGCCAGCGAGGGCACCGTGAGCAGCGCCGCCGTGAAGACCAGCCCGCCCTCGCGCACGCCGGCCGCGAACCAGTCGACCGAGTAGCGGGGCGGGTCCGGCTCGCCGGTGGACACCGCCAGACCCAGCGCGACGCTGATCAGCGATCCGACGCCGACGGCGATGAGGACCACCAGGAAGTGGGCCTGGGTCAGGAAGATGATCTGCTGGGCGTTGCCCGCCAGGTAGTTCAGGAAGTTCACGACGCTCCTCTCTCGGGAGCAGGGGGAGTGGACAGGGGGGACACGCCGTCGGTGGCCGGAGTGGGCGGTGGACCGGCCCGGGCGCCGGCGAGGCCCCCGGCACCGGCACCGAGCGCTCGGGAGAGATCGGCCGCGGCGCGCAGGACGGCGGCGCGGACCTCGTCGAACACGGGGTCCACGCGGGACTCCGGGCCGCTGACGCCCAGCGCGGCGACCACCGCCCCGCCGCTGTCCCGCACCGGGGCGCCCACGGCCAGCAGGCCCCGGTCGGTCTCGTTGCGGGCGGTGGACCATCCGCGCCGGCGTTCGTCGACCACCCGCGACACGAGCTCGTCGAGCGAGCGCGGGGCCGCCGGACCGGCCGGCCCGAGGCCCTCGGGCACGATCACGCGGGCGATGGCGGCGGTGTCCAGGTCGAACAGCAGCGCACGACCTGTCGCGGTGCACGACAACGGTGCGGTGCGGCCCACCCAGCCCGAGGCCCGCAGTTCGCTGTCCGGCGCGGCCGTGCTGATCGTCATCACGCTGCCGCCGCTGCGGATGCCGACGTCGATGCGCTCACCGAGCAGCGCGGCCTCGCGGGCGACCGCCGCGTCGGCCTCGTCGCGCAGGCGGCGGTCGACGGCGGTGGCGCCGATGGCGAACAGCCGGGTGCCGATGCGGTAGCGCAGCGAGCCCGGCTCCCGGTCGACGAAGCCGGCGTCCGCCAGGACCTTGAGCAGGCGCGAGACCTGGGACTTGTCCCGGCCGAGCTGGCGTGCGATCTCGACGACGCCGAGCGAGGACGGCCCGCCGGGCGTCCCCAGCAGGTCGAGCACGTCGAGCGCGCGGTGGACGGGCCCGCCGGCCTCGTCGCGGTTGCGGCGCCCGTGCGGGGCGCCGGAGCCTGCGGTGGCGGCGAGGGAGGTCGCGGGCGACCGCGGGGCCGGGGCGTCGGGCCCGCCGGTACGCGCGCGTGGGCTCATCGACCGCCTTCCTCCCCTCCACGCCGACCTCGGGTGACGCCCCTCACTCGGGGCGTCTGCGGCAACGGGCGTTGTCCTTGCGACAACGGCTGCGGGGACAGTAGGCGCGTCAGGCGGAGGTTGTCACCCCGTACGTCCGACATTCGAGGGATGTTTCTCGACCGTCATGGACGCACTGGGTAGCCGCGGAGGCTCCGATGGGCCGTCCACAACCGGATTCGGCCAGCTCCAGGCCACGGTGAGGCGATCCCACCCACCTGAGGGGTGCCGAGGTCACGATGCGTGATGGCGGACGCGTATCGCGATCGTGATGTGCCGGGAACACCCGGTGGTAGCCCGATCGGGCCAGTTCCGGGGCGGTTCGGGGAGTAGCGGGGCCCTCAGGAGCGGCCGGTGCCGCCGGAAATCGCGGTGCGCGTCGGGGCGCCGACGCCCCAGAGCGCGAGCAGCCGGTTCTCGATGCGGTCGAGCTCGCCGCCCACCGCGATGTGCGCGCTGCGCCGCCGCGAGCCGGGCATCTGCTCGGCGGCACGCACCGCGGACTCCAGGTCGGTGAGGCGCTGCTGGGCGTCGTCGACGAAGGACCGGACCTCGGTGGCCCGGGCGTCATCGCCGTCGCCGTAGCGCGCGCGCAGGTCCCGGGCGGAGAGCGCGAGGTTGTGGATGCGGGCGTAGAGCGCCGCGCCGCGGCCGGTGAACTCCGCGAGCTCGTCGGGGGCGACGCCGAACTGGCGGGCGCGGTGGGCGTCCCAGCGGTCCCGGGCCATGCCCACCGCCTGGTAGACGATCGGCGCCACGACGGGCACGACGATGCGGGCGATGCCGATGTAGCGCTTGATCTTCGCGCCGGTCAGCGGGTCGGCGGCGGTGCCGGTGAGGTCGTCGTCATCGTCGTCCTCGGGCTCGTTCTTGCGACGCTTCTTCGCGGCCTTGAGCGCCTTCTTGTCGCCGAGGAGCGTGGCCTCCTGGGTCTCGGCGAGCAGCCGCTCCGCCCGGGCCGCCTTGCGCCGCTCCTTCTGCGCCGAGACCGCGAGGTCGGCGGCCTTCGGGCTCACGACGAAGACGTCGTCGCTGATCTCGAGCGCGTCGGCCTCCGTCGCGGGCCGTCCGCGGCGCAGCAGTCCCATGGACCCTCCCCGTCTCGTGCCCGCGGCGCGTCGGGCGCCCGGGCGAACGCCCGCACCCTAGTGGTCCGCCCACCCGGCGCGCCCGGCGTGGATCCCGCAGCGTGACGGGGTGTCAGGGGGGCGTGGGAAGCTCGGGACATGAGTACGACGACCGCGCGGGAGGCCGACGACGGGTGCCCGCCCGCCGCCGCGCCCCGCCCGGTCCTGCTCGACGCGGCCGCCACCACCCGCTGCCGCCGCCGGGTGCACCTCGAGCACGTCCCGGTGGAGGACCTTCCGGGCGGCCCCCGCCCAGCGGTGACGACGCCGATCCCGGGGTCGCGATGCGCCGTGCGGACGCGGCGGCCCACCGTGCCGAGCTCGCCGCCCGGTGGGCGGAGCTGCTCGGTCCGCACTGGACATCGGTCCCGCCGGCGTCCGGCTCGCGGGCGCGCGCGGAGGCCACCGAGGCGCTCCTCTCGGGTCCCGCCCCGGTGCCCGACTTCGTGGGCGGGGCGGAGCTGCCCGCCGCCGAGGGCCGCCGGGGCAACGTCGAGGTGCTGGTCCGGGCCGAGCCGGGCGACCCCTCCTCGGGCTGGTGGCCCCTGGTCGTCGTGCGGCACCGCGTCACCGATCCCGGGGCGGGGCCGTCACGTCCCCGCTCGGCAGGCCGCACCCGGCGGCCGCCGCTCCCGACGACACGCGCCGCATCCGCACCGTCACCCGCGACGTGCTGCGTCTCGCCCATCTGCACCGCATGTTGCGCGCGGCGGGGCTCGCACCCCCCGAGAACCCGGGCGAGCCGGTCTGGGGCGGGGTCGTCGGCCTCGACGCCGACGTCGTCGTGTGGATCGACCTGGCGGCGCCGTCGGGCTCCGGCGGTCGCAGCGCGCTCGAGACCTACGACGGGCGGCATGCCGACCGGCTGGCGGTCGCCGAGGCCGCGCGCCGGCGGGCGCCCGCGCTCGCCGAGCCCTCCCGCATCACCGAGTGCCGCCGCTGCCCGTGGTGGCCGACGTGCGAGGCCGAGCTGCGCGCGGTCGACGACGTCAGCCTCGTCGTCCGGGGCGACGCGGCGCTGCGGCTGCGCGGCCGGGGCGTCACCACCGTGCGCGAGCTCGCGGCGCTCGACCCCGCGGTGGGGCTGCCCGGCCCGCCCCCGGACGACCCCGAGGTGGGCGACGGCGCGCTCGACGGTGCCGAGCTGCGGGAGGCGGTCGCCCTCGCCCGCGCCTGGCGTCGCGGTGTCCCGCTGGTGCGCCGTGTCCGCCGGCCCACCGTCGCGCGCGGCGACGTCGAGGTGGACGTCGACATGGAGAGCCTCGGCGAGGACGGCGCCTACCTGTGGGGCGCGCTGCTCTCCGGCGCCGACATCGGCCTCGAGCCCGGCTACCGCGGCTTCGTCACCTGGGACCCGCTGCCCACCCGCGACGAGGGCCGCTCGTTCGGGGAGTTCTGGACATGGCTCACCGACGTCCGCACCCGGTGCGCGGAGCGCGGGCTGGTGCTGCGGGCCTACTGCTACAACGAGCAGGCGGAGAACCGCTGGCTGCGCGCCTCCGCGGAGCGTTTCGCCGGCATGGCCGGTGTGCCCCCCGCGGCCGAGATCGAGGAGTTCATCGCCTCCGACGCGTGGATCGACCTCTTCCCCGTGGTCAGCGACGCCTTCCTCTGCCCGCACGGCAAGGGCCTCAAGCGGGTCGCGCCGTCGGCGGGCTTCGCCTGGCACGACCCGGAGGCCGGCGGGGAGAACTCCATGCGCTGGTACCGCGACGCGGTCGCCCTCGACGGGGGCGAGCCCGACACCGCGCAGCGCGAGCGGCTGCTCGTCTACAACGCCGACGACGTGCGGGCCACGTGGACCCTGCGCACGTGGCTCACATCCGACCGCGTCCTCGAGGTCCCGTTCCTCGAGGACCTCTGAGCCGGCACTAGCGCGGCTGCATCCGCAGCGCGCCGTCGAACCGGATGACCTCGCCGTTGAGGTAGTCGTGCTCGACGATCATCGCGACGAGCTGCGCGTACTCGTCGGGGCGCCCGAGCCGCTGGGGGAACGGGATGCCGGCTGCGAGCTGCTCGCGGAACGACTCCTCGACGCCGGCGAGCATCGGGGTGTCGATGATGCCGGGGGCGATGGTCATGACGCGGATGCCGTACTGCGCGAGGTCGCGGGCCGCGGGCACGGTCATGCCGACGACGCCGCCCTTCGACGCCGAGTAGGCGATCTGGCCGACCTGTCCCTCGAAGGCGGCGACGGACGCGGTGTTGACGACGACGCCGCGCGCGCCGTCCGCGAGCGGCTCGGTCGCGGCGATGGCCTCGGACGCCAGGCGCATGACGTTGAACGTGCCGACCAGGTTGACCCCGATGACCTGCTGGAAGACCTTCAGGTCGTGCGGGCCCTTTTTGGACAGCACGCGCCCGGCGGTGCCGATGCCCGCGCAGTTGACCACCACGCGCAGCGGCAGCCCGGTGGACGTCGCCGCCTCGACGGCGCTCGCCACCTGGTCGGGGTCGGTCACGTCGGCGCCGACGTACTCGACGTTGTCCAGCTTCTCGGCGTCCTCGACCGCGGAGGGCAGGTCGATCCCGATCACCCGGGCGCCGCCCGCGGCGAGCTTGCGGACGGTGGCGCCCCCGAGGCCGGAGGCCCCACCGGTGACGATCGCGGCGACATCGGTCGTGTCCATGGCCGCGCAGGCTATCGCCGCCCCGACCGGGCCGCCGGTCATCCCTGACCGTTCGTGCCGTGACGTCTATCGCCGCGCGATGCCCAGCTGGAAGTCGTCCAGGTACCGCGCGGCGAACCCGGCCTCGGAGTAGGCGAGGTAGAAGTCCCACATCCGCACGAAGGTCTCGTCGAACCCGATCGTCCGGACCTCCGACTCCCGGGCCAGGAACGTCGCCCGCCAGCGGCGCAGCGTCTCGGCGTAGTCGAGGCCGATCGACCGGCGCTCGACGACCTCCATCGACGTGTGCCCCGCGAGCGTCGCGTCGATCGCCTCGAGGCTGGGGATCAGGCCGCCGGGGAAGATGTACTTGTGGATCCAGGTGTAGTTGTCCTTGGTCGCCTGGAGCCGGTGGTGCGGCATCGTGATCGACTGGAGCCCGAAGCGACCGCCGGGGGCGAGCAGCCGGTCGACGGTGGCGAAGTACTCGGGCCAGAAGCGCTCGCCGACGGCCTCGATCATCTCGATGCTGATCACGGAGTCGTACTCGCCGACGGCGTCGCGGTAGTCGCGGACGTCGATGGTGATGCGGTCGGAGACACCGGCCTGCTCGGCGCGGACGCGGGCGAGCCCCGCCTGCTCGACCGAGAGCGTCAGCGTCGTCACCCGTGCACCGCGCTGCGCGGCGCGGATCGCGGCCTCGCCCCAGCCGGTCCCGATCTCGAGGACGCGGCTGCCGGCGCGCACGCCCGCGAGGTCGAGGATCCCGTCGATCTTGCGGTGCTGGGCGTCGGTGAGGGACTCGGCCGGTCGGGCCGGGTCGAACCAGGCGGCGGAGTACATCATCGACTCGTCGAGGAAGAGCCTGAACAGGTCGTTCGACAGGTCGTAGTGCCGGTGCACGTTCTCGCGCGACACCGTCGCGTCGGCCGCGACCTCCTCGTGCGGCTGGCCGCGGTCGTAGACCCGGCGCAGGTTGCGCAGCGGACGCGGCACGAGCTGCTCGACGTGGTCGGTGAGGCAGCGCAGCACGCCGACGAGGTCGTCGGAGTCCCAGTCGCCGACCATCCAGCCCTCGCCGAAGCCGATGAGGCCCTGGCGGCCGAGGCGCGTGAAGAAGGCCTCCGGGCGGATGAGGCGGAGCTCGGGACCCTGCGGGTCGCCCTCGACCGACCCGTCCGGCCACACCAGGTGCAGCGGGAGGCGGACGACGGCCGCGCGCACCAGGGCGCGGGCCACCGTCATGCGCAGCCGGTTCTCGCCCGGGTCCTGCAGGCCCGGCCACACACCCTCGGCGGGCCGCGGGACGACGCGGCGGGGCTCGGTGGTGCGCGAGGTCGATGACACGTGGCTGTCCTCTCGTCCGCGGCCGTCTTCTCGACCGCCTGTGCATCCTTCGCGGTGCGAGCCGTGTGGCCGCACTCCACGCCACCTTCGTGATCGGGCGCCCGAGTGTTCGCCGCTTTTCGCGGAGATCACGTTCGAGGTCCTCGCCGACGATCACTCCGGAGGCCCGTCGGTGGGTTACCGTGCGGAGTCCCCGAGACCGGAGGGTGACCGCGCCGTCCGCCGAGAGCCCCGGAGGAAGGTGAGATGGGCGTCCCCGAGCAGCTCCGTCGGCTCGACGAGGACCTGGCCACCGGGCGGGTCGACGCCGAGTCCTACCGGCGGCGACGTGACGAGCTCCTCGCCGAACGGCTGCCCGCACCCCCGCCGCCCGCCCCCGCGGACGATCTCGACGACAGCGAGCTCGACGCCGCGGACCGCGAGCTGGGTCTCGAGGACGACGGCGCCGCCGACCGCACCCGGGCGGCCACGACGACGCCCGACGCCCGGCACGGCGTGCGCGGCGCCCCGCCGCCTCCCGCGCGTCCGAACGGGACGCGGCCGCCGACGGACCCCGGGTCCGGTGCCGCGTCGACGTCACAGCCCCCGGGGCCCCGGACACCTCCGGCCCGCACCCCTCCGCCCGGCACCCCGCCGCCCGGCACCCCGCCGTTCTCCCGGCGCCCTCCGACGACACCGGCCGGCCCCGGTGCGGCCCGCGGCCCCCGCGCCGCCTCGCCGGCCTCCCCGCCGCCCCCTCCGCCCCGGCTCCCGGGCGGGCCGACGGCTCGTGAGCCCCGCCGCGCCGCCCCGGCGAGCGCCTCCGGGAGCGGCATGCCGGCACCGCCCTCCGCCGCGGCCGAGTCGGTCGCCACCCCCGCGACGCCGCCGCCTGCCGTCACGCCCCCGCCGTCCGAGGCGACCGATCGGCCGACGACCGATCCCGACCGTCCGGAGGCCGGGGCGCGCCCCGCTCAGCCGGTGACCGGGTCGCTCGCGGACGCCCTCGCCCCGCCGACGCCCGGCCCCGCGGAGGACCACCCAGCCGAGACCCCGGCCGAGACCGTGTCCTCAGGACACGGTTCGGCAGGGGAGGTCTCCGGAGCGCGGGAGCCGGCCGCTCCCGCCGAGACCACCCCGGAGACCGTGTCCTCAGGACACGGTTCGCGAGGGGAGGCGTCAGGAGCGCGGGAACCGGCCGCACCCGTCGGGACCGTGTCCTCGGGACACGGTGCGTTGGCGGCCGCTCCCTCCGGACCGGAAGATGACGGGGGCACCGCCACGCCGTCCGTGGCGGACGTCCCCCGCGGCATCCCCGTCCCGGGTCCGTCCGCCGACGCCCCACCGCTGCCGGGCGCGCCACCGGCGGGGCCCGCGCTGCGCCCGCCGCCCCCGCCCGTCGACGCGGAGGAGCGCGATGCGGACGACGCCACGCGCACCGATGAGCGCCCGTTGCCGGCCGACCCGTTCCCGCCGCCGTTCCGCTGGTCGACCGAGGGGATCGACGACCGGGACACCTCGCCGGACACCACCCAGGTCGTCCGCGACGCGGCCGGACCCGCCGCCGACCGGACGCAGGTCGTCACGCGCGGGGCCCCGGAGCCGGAGGTCACCCAGGTGGTGCGCCGCTCGTCGGTGCCTCCGCGCGGTGTCCCGCGCCGTGCCGCGCCGCCCGCCCCCGAGCGCACCCAGTTCGTGCCGGGGTCGGTGCCGGCGCGGTCGGCCGGGGAGGGGTCGCCCGCCCCGAGGAGACGGCGCCGCCGTGGGCGGCGAGCGCGGCACGGTCCGAGGGCCTGCCTGGCCGCGAGCTGTTCGCCCGTGGGCCGGGCCCGCGTGCGGGCGCGATCCTGGGCACCGCGGCCGTGGTCCTGCTCGTGCTCGTCGTGCTGGTGGCGTCGATCGCGCTGGCCTGAGGGCCGATCACTAGGCTCGTGTGCGTGGCGACCATGGTGAGCTTCCACGCGCACCCCGACGACGAGTGCATCTCCTGCGGCGGCGTCATGCGGGCGGCCGCGGACGCGGGGCACCGGGTGGTGCTGGTGGTCGCCACCCGGGGCGAGCACGGCGAGATCGTGCCCGGCGTGCTGGCCGACGGCGAGACCCTCGCCGAGCGTCGGGTCCAGGAGACCCACGACGCCGCAGCGGTGCTGGGCATCGCCCGGGTGGAGTTCCTGGGCTACGTCGACTCCGGGATGGTCGACACGGACACCAACGGCGCGTCCGGGTCGTTCTGGTCCGCCGACGTCGAGGAGGCCGCCGAGCGGCTCGCGGCGATCCTGCGCGAGGAGGACGCCGAGGTCCTCACCTGCTACGACCGCATCGGCGGCTACGGCCACCCCGACCACATCCAGGTGCACCGGGTCGGTCGGCGCGCCGGGGAGCTCGCGGGCACGCCGCGGGTCTACGAGGCCACGTCCAACCGTGACGAGTTCCGCAAGATGATGGCGATGGCCCGGGAGGCCGGCGAGGACGCGCCCGAGCTGGACCCCGAGGCCTTCGGTTCGCCCGAGTCGGAGCTGACCACCCGCGTCGACGTCACCCCGTGGCTCGACGCCAAGCGAGCCGCGATGCGCGCCCACCGCAGCCAGATCGCCGACGACTCCTTCTTCCTCACGCTCGACGACGACCGGTTCGCGCTCGCGTTCGGCACCGAGTGGTTCATCCGCGCGGGTGGCGATCCCGCGCACCGCGAGGACTCGCTCTTCCCCGCATAGCGTCGCACCGGCCAGGGTGGGCGCCGTGGAACGAGGACGGCGGCTGCTGGCGGACCCCCAGCACACCAAGGGGACCGCGTTCAGCCCGGAGGAACGGCGGGAGCGTGGCCTGCTCGGGCTGCTCCCGGCCGGGGTGCAGACCCTCGAGGAACAGATCGGTCGGTGC
The DNA here is from genome assembly GCF_050948445.1 of Actinomycetospora sp. CA-053990. NCBI lineage: Bacteria > Bacillati > Actinomycetota > Actinomycetes > Pseudonocardiales > Pseudonocardiaceae > Actinomycetospora > Actinomycetospora sp. CA-053990. The sequence continues at coordinate 138,198 of NZ_CP192043.1, forward strand.
TGGTCGGAGGTCCAGCGGCTCTCGAGCGACCTCGACCGCTACGTCTACCTGCGCTCGCTCCAGGACCGCAACGAGCGCCTCTTCTATGCGCTGCTCGCCGCGCACGTCCCGGAGACCCTCCCTCTCGTCTACACGCCGACGGTGGCGGAGGGCTGCCGGCGCTTCTCCGAGATCTGGCGGCGTCCCCGCGGCCTGTACCTGTCGTGGCCGGACCGCGAGCACCTGCGGGAGGCGCTGCGCAACCGGCCCCAGGAGGAGGTCGACGTCATCGTCGTCACCGACGGCCAGCGCATCCTCGGCATCGGCGACCAGGGCGTCGGCGGCATGGGCATCCCGATCGGCAAGCTCTCGCTCTACACGCTGATCGGCGGCATCGACCCCGCCCGCACCCTGCCGATCCTGCTCGACGTGGGCACCGACAACGCCGCGCTCCTCGAGGACCCCTTCTACCTCGGCTGGCGCCACCACCGCATCGACGAGGACGCCTACACCGAGTTCGTCGACCGCTTCGTCGAGGCCGTCCGTGCGGAGCTGCCCGACGTGCTGCTGCAGTGGGAGGACTTCGCCACGCCCCACGCCCTGCCGATCCTGCAGCGCTACCGGGACCGGCTGCTGACCTTCAACGACGACATCCAGGGCACCGCCGCCGTCGCGCTCGGTGCGCTGCGCGGAGCCACCGACGTCGCCGGGACGCGGCTGCGCGACCAGCAGGTGGTCATGCTCGGCGCCGGCTCGGCCGGTGTCGGGGTCATGGAGATGGTGGCCCAGGAGATGGTCGACGAGGGGCTCTCGGAGGCCGACGCCTACGCCCGCTGCTGGCTGGTCGACGTCCGCGGCCTGCTCACCGCCGACCGCGAGGACCTCTCCGAGGCCCAGCGCCGCTTCGCCGTCGATCCCGCCGTCGTCGCGGGGTGGGGGATCGACGGCCTGCCGCAGCTCGCCGACGTCGTCGAGCACGTCACCGTCGGGGTGCTGCTCGGCCTGTCCACCGCGGCCGGCGCGTTCACCGAGCAGATCGTGCGGACGATGGCGGGGAAGGTCGCGCGGCCGATCGTCTTCCCGCTGTCCAACCCGACGGCCAACGCCGAGGCCCGGCCCGCGGACCTCGACGCGTGGACCGACGGCCGTGCCCTCGTCGCGGCCGGCTCGCCGTTCGCGCCCCTGCGCCGCGGCGACCGCGAGGTGCCCGTCGCGCAGTGCAACAACGTCTACATCTTCCCGGCGATGGGCCTCGCCGTGACCGCCGCGCAGGCCACCCGGGTCACCGACGCGATGATGCGCGCCGCGGCCCGCGCGCTGGGCGCCGCCTCGCCCGCCCTGCGGGACGCGGACGCCCCGCTGCTCCCGCCGTGGGCCGACGTCCGCGCGGTGGCCGAGGACATCGCCGTGGCGGTCGCCGTGCAGGCGGTGGCCGACGGTGTCGCACCGGCGCGCAGCGAGGACGAGCTGCGCGCGGTCGTCCGCTCGACCCGCTGGACGCCCACGTACCAGCACCCGTAGCGCCCCGTGGTGATATGGGCGTCGACAGCTGGCGTACCGGACCCCGAGGAGATCTGACGTGGCGACCGGCCTCGACGAGACGGGCACCCGTCCGGTCCGTGACGTCCCGACCCTCGTCGACGGCGATCCGCCGCGGGTCGATCGTCGGCGGCAGTGGTCGGGGACGGCGCTCCTCGCGGCGGCCGGCGGGCTGCTCGGCGGGCTGCTGTTCCTCGTGGCCTACAAGGGCATGCCCGACGACTCCTACATCACGCTCGACTACGCCCGGAACGTCGTCGAGCACGGGCACTGGGGCCTCACGCCCTTCCGGGACGCGAACTCCGCCACCTCGCCCCTGAACGTCTGGCTGCTCGCCGGCGGCATCCTCGTCACGGGTCGCCCGGTGGTGGCCGCCGGCCTGGTGCTCGTGCTCACCACGGCGGCGATGGCGGTGTGGGCCGGTCAGCTGGCCGGGGATCTCGGCCTGCGGCGCGCCGTCGTCGGGGTCCTGACGGTCGGGCTCATCGTCTCGTCGCCGATCTTCGCCTCGGTTGTCGGGATGGAGTCGTTCCTGGTCGCGGCGCTGCTCGTGGCGGTGGTGCGCTACGCGACCGTGCGGCGGGTGGTCGCCACGGGGATCGTCACCGGCCTCGCGGTGCTCACGCGCCCGGATCTCGCCCTGCCGGCCGTCGTCCTCGTCGGGGTGCTCTTCGTGGCCGCCGCACCCCGCCAGCCGCGCAAGGCGGTGCTCGCGGTGGGCGTCGGAGCCCTGGTGACGTTGCCGTGGCACATCTGGTCGTGGTTCGTGCTCGGCAGCTTCGTGCCGGACAGCCTCATCATCAAGACCAGCGGTGCCTTCCCCGGCGGTGAGGTCTTCGGCAACGGGCCGCTCTTCATGGCCGAGCGCTGGCCGATCCCGATGCTCGTGGTCGGCCTCGTGGTCTGCGTGGGCGTCGTCGCCGTCGTGGCGTCGGCGGTCCGCTGGATCGCGGGCCGTGGCCGGCTCACCGACCGCGTCATCGTGGCGGCGGGGCTCGCCGGCGCGGTGCACTACGCCGCGTACGCGGCCATGGGCGTCTCGTCCTACATCTGGTACTACTGCCCGTCCCTGGCGCTGCTGACCCTCGCCGCGTCCCTCGGCGCCGCCGATCTCAGCCTGCGGCGCACCGGTGCCGTGGTCGCGGGGCTCGCCGTCGTCGCCGGCGTCAGCGTCGGTCACCAGACCGGCCTGGGCACGCCGTGGCCGAACCCGGCGGTGTTCGGGAACTGGGCCACCGCGTCCGACTACATCGAAGCCGGCACCCAGCTCGGCCGGGTGCTGCCCCCGGATCAGAGCGTTCTCGCGCCGGGCGAGATCGGCACCCTCGCCTTCGCCTGCCGGTGCGACATCGTCGACCAGTTCAGCGACCGTGCGCGGCTGATGTCTGTCGTCGACTCCCGGCTGGCCGCGAGCGGTCCCGTCGGGGGGTTCCTGCTGCGCCTGAACTTCCTGCACGCCGAGCGCACGCTGGTGGAGCCCCCCGACCGGATCCTGACCTACGAGACCGGTCCCGGTCCGGGCTGGCCCACCTACGTCCTCGGACGCGGCGCGGGGCACCTCGTCCTGGAGCCCTGAGGGCCCCGGGGGCTCAGCCCTCGAGGATGTAGCCGCGCCCCCGGACGGTGCGGATGCGCTCCGCGCCGAGCTTGCGGCGCAGGTAGCCGATGTACACCTCGACGATGTTCGAGGTCGGCGGGCCGCCCCACACGCGGGTCACGAGCTGCTCCTGCGACATCGCCTGACCCCGGGGATGCCGGATGAGGGCGTCGACCACGGCGTACTCGGTGCGCGAGAGGCTCACCGGCTTGCTCTCGACGAACACCTGCTCGAGCGCGGTGTCCACCATGACCTCGCCGCGGCGCAGGAACAGCTGGGCGGTGGGGCGGTCGTCGCCCAGCCGCAGACGCAGCCGCGCGAGCAGCTCCTCCATGGGGAAGGGCGTCACCAGGTAGTCGTCCTGCGTCGCGCGCAGGGTCGACACGGTGCGGTCCCGGGCCTCGGGGCTGGTCAGCGCGATGACGGGCGTGCGCGGGGCGTCGCGGTGGAGGTCGGCGAGCACCTCCACCGGCCGCAGCCCGGGCATCTCGATGTCGAGCACCACGGCGCGTGCCCCGCTGGCCCGCGCGGTCGCCCCGACGCTCCAGCTCTCACGAAGGAGTTGGGGTTCGAAGCCGTGCGACCGCAACGTCCCCACGAGGACGCTCGTTGTGCGATGGGAAGGGGCCACACACAGCACGCGGCCCCGCTCCGCGCCCGCATAACGATCAGGTCTCATCGCGGCCCAGCTTGACGCGGCGCGCGTCCGAGTTCAATCGGCGAGCGGCGAGCGGGAACGTGATGCTCACCAACGGCGCTCTCCTGAGAGCCAGGTGCGGCGAGCGGCGCACGAACTCGTCCGTTCGGCGGCATAGACCGTCCCTTCGTCGCGCTGAGCGGGCCTGCGGGCGGCGCTGAGTCACAGGTTTTCTCAGGTCCGCCCCGGCCCAGCGGTCGTGTCCCTACCGTGACCTCCCGTCGGAGCCCGGACGGCGACGCTCCCCCTCGCTGCCGCCGTCCGAGCTCCGCCGACACCAGGACACCCGTGTCCCCCGGCGTCGACCCCGGACGAGCTCCCCCGTCCCGGCGCCCCGGGCACCGTCAGGAGGTTCCCCGTGCCCCGACGCGGACGACATCGCACAACACTCCCCATGCGCATCCTCGCGATCGTGGCTGCGCTGCTGGTCACCGGCGGTGTGGTCACCGTCGCCGGCTCGGCCTTCGCCGACTCGGACTCCGGTGACTCCGGCATCCTCAGCGCCCTCTCGAGCGACGAGTCCGACTCGGGCTCCGGTGACTCCGAGGAGGGCTCGGGCGACGAGAACTCGGACGAAGGCTCCGGGACCGGTGACGGCCAGGAGTCCAACGCCCAGGACGACCAGAACGGCGGCGACAACGCCGGCGAGGACGGCCAGGGTGACGGCGGCGACGAACGCCGTGGCGACGAGAACAACGGGATGACCCAGGACGAGGGCGAGGTCGACGCCGACAACGAGGGCGCGGCCGTCGAGGCCGCCGAGGCCGCCGACCCGTTCCCGGGCCGCGACGAGGCCGCGGACGCCGACGACGGCGACTACGTCGACATCAACGACGTCGAGGCCAACGGCAACATCGGCGACGGTGGCGCCTTCTCCGGCGGGTCGTACTCCGTCGACTGCGGCGTGAGCGACCACAACAACTCCGACAACTACATGGCCGCGCCGGGCAAGCGGAACGGTGCCCAGCACGTCCACGACTACGTCGGCAACCAGAGCACGAACGCCGACTCGGACGACGATTCGCTCGAGCAGGCCGGGACGTCGTGCGTCAACGAGGACCAGTCGACCTTCTTCTGGCCGGTCCTGCGCGACACCAACGGCCAGAGCCCCGACGAGGGCGAGGACGGCGGCAGCCTCGACGGCAACCGCGGATCGATCCTCCAGCCCCGGTCCGCGCAGCTGACCTTCCGCGGTCACGGCGACGAGCAGGTCGAGCCGATGCCCACGCATCTCATGATGATCATGGGTAACGCGAAGCAGGGCGCGCAGAACGGCGAGAACGTCAACGCCAAGTACACGTGCTCCAACGCCCAGGACCGGGTCACCGAGCAGTACCCGATCTGCGGCGGGGGCGGGCGGCTGATGCGCCTGCTCGACTACCCGAGCTGCTGGGACGGCCAGAACCTCGAGTCGAAGAACTTCCGGGACCACATGGCGTTCCCGGACGACGAGGGCAACTGCTCCGACGGCTTCACGCCGATCCCGGCGCTGCGGATCACGCTGACCTACGACCAGCCCGAGGGTCGCACGTTCCAGGTCGACAGTTTCCCGAACGAGCAGCACGACCCGAAGACCGACCACTCCGACTTCGAGAACCTGGCCAGCCAGGACTCGAACGACGCGGGTGCGGCCTGCATCAACGAGGACCGGACCTGCGCGAACCTGCCGCAGTGACCGGGTAGCTCCGCACGACCCACGAGGGGCCGTCCACCGTGATCTGAACGATCACGGCGGGCGGCCCCTCGCGTTCGTGCGCCCGGCGACATACGGTCGGGGCAGGCGCCGACCGGCGCTCACGGGAGTCCGGGCCACCGGGCTGAGAGGGGACCAGGCCGCGAGACGAGCGGCAGCGGTCCCGACCGTTCGAACCTGATCCGGATCATGCCGGCGCAGGGAGGCTGCAGATGAGCACGTCGTCGTCCGTGTCCGGGCCCGCTCCCGGCGACACCGCCGCGGGCCAGGCCCCCGCCGAGGTCGCCCCCACCCTCGACGGGCCCGTGCCGAAGACCCTGGGCTTCCTCGACCAGGGCGCCTTCTGGGCCAACCTCGGGGTGAGCCTGCTCGGCTTCGCCGGAGTGCTCGCCGTCCTGGCGCCGGCGGGGGCGCCCCCGCTGACGGTCACCGCCGCGATCGTGGCGACGGTCGTCGGCACGGCGATCGGCAGCGCGATGGTCGGGCTCTCCGCGATGCCCGGTGCGGCCACCGGTGCGCCGGCGATGGTGCTGTTGCGCGGCCTGTTCGGCGGGGTGCTGTCGTGGATCCCGTCGGTGCTCAACGTCGTGCAGCTCATCGGCTGGGGCACGTTCGAGCTCGTCGTCATCGCCCAGGCCGGCACGCTCGCGCTCGGCGGGCCGACGTGGGCGTGGGTGCTGGGCGCGGGGGTCGTCACGACCGTGCTCACGTTGCGCCCGCTCGGGATGCTGCGCCTGCTCCGGCGGGTGGTGACGGTGCTCGTCGCGATCTCCGTCGCCTACCTCGCCTGGTGGCTGTTCACGCGGCCCGAGCTCGACCTCGCCTCCACCGGCGGCTCCTGGGCGGGGTTCTGGGCGGGCACCGACGCGGCGATCGCCGTCGCGGTGTCGTGGATCCCGGTGGCCTCGGACTTCTCCCGCCACTCGCGGCGCGTGTCGACGGCCTTCACGTCAGCGACCGTCGGCTACGGGGTCACCCAGATCGTGTGCTTCGTCGTTGGCCTGGCCGCGCTCGCGCTGGTCGGGGGCAACGGCGACGAGGTGTTCGCCCCGATGCTCGCCGCGCCCCTCGGGCTGGTCGCGCTGCTCGTGCTCACGGCCCGCGAGACCGACCAGTCGTTCGCGAACGTCTACTCGACCGCGGTCTCGGTGCAGAACCTCGCCCCGCGCGCCGACCGCCGGATTCTCTGCCTGGTGATCGGGACCATGATCACCGTGCTCGCCCTGGGCGTCACGATCGATGACTACGCGGTGTTCCTCGCCGTGATCGGCTCGGTCTTCGTGCCCCTGCTCGGGGTGGGTGTCGGCGATGCTCTCGTGCGCCGCGGCACCGCAGGGCCGGATGGTCGAGCTCCGCTGCGCTACGTCTCCGGCGACCTCTCCCGCTGGGCGCCGTCCCGCCCGCTGATGGTCGTGGCCTGGGTGATCGGGCTCGTGGTCTACCAGCTGATCAACCCGGGCGGCGCGCCCGTCTGGTCGGACGCCTGGACGCACCTGCGCGAGGCGATCGGGTTCGTGCCGCCGTCGTGGCTGTCCGCGTCGCTGTCGTCGTTCCTCGTCGCCGTCCTCGCGGCCGCGGTGCTGGCGCGTCTGGAGCAACGGCGCCGGACGTGACCTCCTGACGTGACATCCGCCCCGGTGACGGCGGCCGGGTCGGTCCTGTACGGCTGGAGAGCCGGACGACGACACCGACGCGCGGAGGGGGCCGAATGGCGGGTCACCTGCGCGGATGGGCGCGTGAGCTGCGCTCGCCGCTGACGCTGCTGCTGGTCGTCGCGTGCGTCGTCGGCGGGGTCTGGGCGGCCGTCGCGCTGACGCCCGACCAGGACGTGGAGGTGCTCGGGCAGCGGCTCAGCGTCGGGGCCCAGGCGCCGACGGCGACGGTGTCGGGCCCGCCGCGCATCGTCCAGATCGGCAACACCAGCCTCGACGTCCCCGACGTCGCGATCTACGGGCCGCTGCGCCCGCAGCTGACGATCGGCCCGGTGCAGCGCAACGCGACCGCGGGCGACGCCGTGGCCGCCCTCGCGCAGGGCCGCAGCCCGGCGGACGCGCTCTCGGCGATCGTCACCGGCTTCGAGCACTGGTACGGCTGGGCCACGCTGATCCTGGTCGCGGTCGTGCTCGGCATCTGCGGGCTCGTCGGCTCGCTGCGCGTGCTCGCGATGCTGCGGTTCACCGTGCGCCGCTCGGGCGCGGGCGCGCGGCCCGCCGTGGTCGCCCGGCGCCTGTCGCGGACGCTCACGCGCTCGACGGTGGTGGCGCTCGCCGCGGCCCTGGTCGTGTGGGGCGTCAGCGGCGTGCTCGCGGTGGTCGGGGCCCAGGGCCTGCGCGACGCCCGCTCGCTCACCGACCTCACCGGCGCCCACCACGTCACCCCGTCGCCGGTGGGGCCCACCGTGTCCGGGGTGCGGGGCGTCGTGATCGGGGACTCGCGGGTCGCCCGGCTCGGTGGACCGGTCGCCCCGGGCGCCTCCGCCGAGGACGTCGCGTGCGCCCGCAGCACCGACTCGCTCGCCCACCAGATCTCGACGGCGATCGGCGACGAGGTGCTCAACCTCGCCTGCTCGGGGGCGCGCATCTCCGCCGGCCTACGTGGTCCGCAGCAGGCGGGCGGCGTGGCGGTCCCGCCGCAGATCGGGCGGCTCAAGCAGGTCGAGGACCCGGCGTTCGTGGCCGTCGCCGTCGGCCCCAACGACCTGAACTGGACCGACCTCATCGGCTACTGCTATGCGGCGGCGGACTGCGCCGACAACTTCACCGCCGGCGAGTTCGGCTACCGTCTGGCGGCGTTCGACCGCGACTACGCCGACCTGCTCGCCGACCTCGCGACGCTGCCGTCGCACCCCCGCGTCGTCGTCATCACCTCCTACGACGTGCTGCGCCCCGACGCGCAGTGCGCCACCGCGCGCGGGCCGCTGCAGTACCCCGGACTCACCCCCGAGGAGATCCAGCTGCTGGCGGACCGGAACGCCGCGCTCAACCAGGTCCTGACCGCCGGCGCGCGCCGGTACGGGTTCGACGTCGTGACCCCGCCGCTGTCCCCGTTGTGCGTCCCGGACGGCGACGGCCTGGGCCCCGACCTGCAGTCGATCCAGGACCGGTACCCGTTCCACCCCACCGCCGTCGGCGAGCTGCGCCTGACGATCCCGGTGGTCGACCGCGTCGGCGTGCCCTCCCCGGTGCCGCCTCCCTGATCCCCTCCCGACCTCCCTGCGACCACCCGGCGCTCGGCTGCTTGGACCGGCCCCGAGGGGGCACTCCCTTCGCTACGTGAGCGAAGTTCCCGCCTATAGCCGGGAACTTCGCTCACGTGGACCGAAGGGAGCAACGCGCTCGTGAAGATGCGCACGCTGGGCCGGACCGGCATCAAGGTGAGCCCGTACTGCCTCGGCGCCATGATGTTCGGCGCCTGGGGCAACACCGACCACGACGACTCGATCAAGATCATTCACAGGGCGCTGGACGCCGGGATCAACTTCGTCGACACCGCCGACGTGTACGCACAGGGCGAGTCCGAGGAGATCGTCGGCAAGGCGCTGCAAGGCCGCCGCGACGACGTCGTCCTCGCGACCAAGGCGCACGCCCCGATGGGCGACGACCCGAACCACCGCGGCAACTCGCGACGGTGGCTCGTGCAGGAGGTCGAGAACTCGCTGCGCCGCCTGCAGATCGACCACCTGGACCTCTACCAGATCCACCGGCCCGACCCCGAGACCGACGTCGAGGAGACGCTCTCGGCGCTCACCGACCTCGTGCGCAGCGGCAAGGTCCGGGCGATCGGGTCGTCGACCTTCCCCGCCTCCGACATCGTCGAGGCCCAGTGGGTCGCCGAGCGGCGCGGCCTCCAGCGCTTCCGCACCGAGCAGCCCCCGTACTCGATCCTCAACCGGGGCATCGAGCGCGAGGTGCTCCCGGTCTGCCGCCGCTACGGCATGGGCACGCTCGTCTGGAGCCCGCTGGCGATGGGCATGCTCACCGGGAAGATCCGCAAAGGGCAGGAGGGCGGCACGCAGCGCTCGCAGCGCACCCCGGGCCGCTTCACCGACGAGCGCAAGCTCGACGCGGTCGAGCAGCTGATCCCGCTCGCGGAGGAGGCGGGCCTGTCGATGGTCCACATGGCGATGGCCTTCGCCGTGTCCCACCCGGCCGTCACCTCGGCGATCATCGGGCCGCGCACGATGGAGCAGCTCGACGACGTCCTCGCCGGCGCCGAGGTCACCCTCGACGACGAGGTGCTCGACCGCATCGACGAGATCGTCCCGCCCGGCGTGGACGCCAACCCCGGCGACGTCTCCTACGAGCCGCCGGCGATCGGCGAGGTGGCCCAGCGTCGCCGGCCACGCGAGGAGCGGTCGGCGGCGGGGAACTAATTCCCTTGAACGCCGAGACCGCTCGCCCGGTCACCGGGAACACTCAGAAGGATTCGGAACACTCGGAAGGGGTCTGCCGATGGGCACCGTCGCCATCGTGATCATCATCGTGGTGGTGCTGCTGGCCGTCGCCGGTGTCGCCGCCCTCGTCCTGGCGCGCAGGCGCAAGCAGCAGCAGCTCGTCGAGCAGTTCGGCCCCGAGTACGAGCGCCGGGTCGCCGAGACGGGCGACCGCAAGCAGGCCGAGCAGGAGCTGCAGCAGCGCAAGGAACGCCACGACCAGCACCAGCTCCGGCCGCTGCAGCCCGACGAGCGTGAGCGCCTGCAGGCGGACTGGCAGCAGGTCCAGCGCGGGTTCGTCGACAACCCCGGTGGTGCCGTCGAGCACGCGGACGCCCTGCTGGTGACGATCATGCGCCAGCGCGGCTACCCGGTGGAGGACGGCCAGCGCCGCACGGACGACCTCTCGGTCGCCCAGCCCCACCTCGTCGACGACTACCGGCGGGCCCAGGACGTCGTCACCTCCCACCGGCAGGGCACGGCGAGCACCGAGGACCTCCGCTACGCCTTCACGTCGTTCCGCACCCTCGTCGAGGCGATGCTGGACGACGACGGCGGCGCGGGACACGGCCAGCACGGCCAGCACGACCGGCACGACCAGCAGGGCCGGCACCAGCAGAACGGCACGACCGAGCGGATCCAGGGCTCGCCCCGGGGTGCCGGCGACCAGCAGATCGGGCACCCCGACGCCGGCACGGAACGCATCCACCAGCCGCCGCCCGCAGGAGCGCCCGGGCAGGGTGCGCCTCCCGGGGGAGCGCCCGCCCAGGGCGCGCCGCAGGGCGGTCCGGTCGGTCCGGGCCGGCCACCGTCGGCGCCTCCCGCGCCCGGCGGACCCGACGGACACCAGGAGCGCAGGGCATGAGCCACCCCGAACAGGGTCGAACCACCGAGCGTCCGGCAGGTCAGGAGCGCCCGGGCGGGTACGACGAGGACCCGCGGCAGAGCCGGCAGGCCGGTGACCCCTACGGCGATCCGTACGGCGACCCGGCCGGCGGTCAGCACGGCGCGGAGCACGGCGGTTTCGCCGAGCGTCACGGCGGCGCCCCCCAGGGCCAGCCCGGTGGGCAGCAGCCCGGCGGCCAGTACGGCGGTGACCAGTACGGCGGCCAGCAGTACGGCGGCCAGTACGGCGGTCAGCCCGGCCAGGACCAGTACGGCGGTCAGCAGCCCGGCCAGTACGGCGGTGACCAGTACGGGGGTGACCAGTACGGCGGTGACCAGTACGGCGGGCAGCAGGCCGGCGCGTACGGCGGCCAGCCCGGCGACCCGTACGGGCAGCAGGCCGGCCAGGCGGGCCAGGTTCCCGGCCAGCAGTACGGCCCGGGGCAGGCGGGGCCGGGCGACCAGGTCGGGCAGGCACCGGGCGGTGTCGGCCCGGGTGGTGTCGGCCCGGGTGGTGTCGGCCCGGGCGGCCCCGGTGCCGGTCAGCCGACGCCGGGTCAGCCCGGCCAGGGCGACCCGTACGGGGCCGGCGGTCAGCAGCACGGTGACCAGCACGGCGCGTACCCCGGACCGCCCGACCGCGGCGCCGGCGCCCCCGGCGAGCCGGCGGGCGCGCAGGGTGGTCACGGCGTCGGGAACGGTGCCGGCCACGGTGCGGGAGACGGCGCCGAGGGCGGCAACACGATCATCGACCCGCAGCGCGCGGGGCAGTGGCGCTCCCAGTGGGAGGACGTCCGGATGATGTTCGTCGACCGTCCGCAGGACGCGGTGGCCAGGGCGGACGGGCTGGTCGGGGAGGTGCTCGAGGAGCTCTCGCGCACGTTCACCGAGCAGCGCAGCGCCCTGGACCCGAACTCCCTCGGCGGCGAGCCGTCGACCGAGGAGATGCGCCGTGCCGTGCAGCGCTACCGGGAGTTCTTCGACCGGCTGCTGACCCTCTAGGTCGCCGCTACGGTGCGCCGATGGTCTCCACCCCGGACTTCGGACGCACCCTCGACCGCCTCAAGCCCGTCGTCGGTGCGGTGACGAAGGCGCACATCGCGCTCTATCGCCGCACCGGCGGCCGGCTCGGGCACTCGATCCCGGGCATGCCGACGATGCTCCTGCTCGACCACGTCGGGGCGCGCAGCGGCCGGCTCCGGACGACGCCGCTGCTCTACTTCGTCGACCCGGAGCACCCCGACGACCTGGTGGTCGTCGCGTCGTACGGCGGCCACCCGCGCCACCCCGCCTGGTTCCACAACCTTAGGGCGCACCCGGACACGACCGTCCAGGTGCGCGACGAGGTCCGGCCGGTGCACGCGCGGGTGGCCACCGACGCCGAGCGCGCGCGCCTCTGGCCCGCGGCGACCGCGACCTACTCGCCGTACACGGGCTACCAGCAGCGGGCCGACGAGGTCGGGCGGACGATCCCGTTCGTGATCCTGACGCGACGGAGTTAGCGCAACCGCACGTGGTCCGGGGTCAGGTCCTTGACCGACGACACCCCGAGCAGCGCCATCGTCCGGCGGATCTCGGCCGTGAGGATCGTCGCGAGGTGGTCGACGCCCTGCTCGCCGCCGGCCATGAGCGCGTAGAGGTACGCGCGGCCGACCAGGCAGCCCGAGGCTCCGAGCGCGACGGCGGCGACGATGTCGGCGCCCGACATGATCCCGGTGTCCAGCAGGACCTCGGCCTCCCCGCCGACCTCGGCCACCACCGACGGCAGCGTCTCGAGGGGGACGGGCGCGCGGTCGAGCTGCCGCCCGCCGTGGTTCGACACGATCACCGCGTCGGCGCCGGCGTCGACCACCCGCCGGGCGTCCTCGGCGGTCTGTACGCCCTTCACCACGAGCGGTCCGTTCCACGTGGATCGGAGCCAGGTGAGGTCGTCGAGGGTCAGCGCCGGGTCGAACATCGAGTCGATGAGCTCGGCGACCGTGCCCTCCCACGACGTCAGGGCCGCGAACTCGAGCGGGTCGGTGGTGAGGACGTTCGCCCACCAGTGCGGGTGGCGCGCCATGTCGAACAGGGTGCGCGCGGTGAGGGCCGGCGGGATGGTGAGCCCGTTGTAGGCGTCGCGCAGGCGGGCCCCGCCGACCGGGGTGTCCACGGTCAGCATGATCGCCTCGTTGCCGGCCTCCGCCGCCCGGCGCACGACCTCCTCGCTCGCGGCCCGGTCGCGCCAGAGGTAGAGCTGGAACCAGCGCCGGGTGTGCGGAGCGGCCGCGGCCAGGGCCGCCGGCGACGTCGTACCCATCGTCGAGAGGGTGTGCGGCACCCCGATGCGCCCGGCAACGCGCGCCACGGCCGGCTCGCCGGCGTGGTGCATCATCCGGGTGAACCCGGTGGGGGCGAAGGCGAAGGGCAGCGCCGACGGGCCGCCGAGCAGGGTCGTCGAGGTGTCGATGTGCGAGACGTCGCGCAGCACCGAGGGCCGGAACTCGAGCGCGGCGAACGCCTCCCGCGCCCGGTTCAGCGAGCGCTCGCCCTCGGCGGCGCCGTCGGTGTAGTCGAACACCGCCCGCGGCGTGCGGCGCCGGGCGATCTCCCGCAGGTCGCCGACGGTGTGCGCCCGCGCGAGGCGGCGGCGCGTCGGGTCGGGATCGGGCCGGGCCAGGCGCAGGAGGGGCCGCAGCTCCGACGGGCGGGGCAGCCGCCGCGGGGTGCGGACGCGGAGCGGTCGCTCCTCGGAGGTCGTCATCCGTCCTCGTTCCTCGTCGCGGCGATCGGGTCGTCCCCTACCGAACGACGCCGGGGGCGGCACGTCAAGCGCGCGGGGATGGTCCCCCCGTGGCGAGGGCCGGTGCGGTACAACCGACCCGGACTCCGCCGGGACCGGTGGAGGGTGTCGGGAGAGGACGAAGGTCGTGAGCTACCCGCAGCGCTCGTGGGACGACGGTGACGTCGAGGTCATCGGCAGCCGGCTGTGGGCCGGCGGGGTCGCCACGGCCGTGGTCGCCGCCGGGATCGCCATCGTGGGCGTGCTCATCCTCACGAACGTCTTCGACCTCGGCATCCAGACCGCGCAGCGCAGCGGCGCGCTGGTCGACAACGCGATCACGATCATCCCGGTCTGCGCGGCGATCGCGGCGCTCGCCGGCACGGCCCTGCTGCACCTGCTGCTGCTGACCACGCCCCGCCCGGCCACGTTCTTCTCGGCGATCGTGCTGCTGGTGCTCGTGGTCCTGCTGCTGCAGGTCTTCCTCGCCCGCGGCGGCGTCGTCGACCACATCGCCACCGCGATCCTCTATGCGGCGATCGGGCTGGCGATCATCTCGATGCTCTCGGGCGTCTCGCGCACGGCGGTGCGGCCCGTGAGCGCCGGCGGTTGGGGCGGACGGCAGTACGACGGCCGCTACGACCAGCGCTACGGCTCCTACGACCAGCAGCAGCAGCGTCCGGGCCCGTACGCGGGCGGGGACCAGCGCACGACCCGCTACGACCCGCGCGGCGGGCAGGGGGGCGGCGGCGCCGGCTGGTAGGCCGATCGGCCTCTCACCTGCCTCCGTTGCGCCCGGTAGCGGCGCCCGGACCTGCCGTGACGTTGATTCTATTGACGCCACTTCGCTTGACCCTCCGTGCGCGCCCTGACGACCCTGGAGGGGCGTGATGCTCTACGCGGGTGATCCCTCCTGCCCGCGTCCAGCTCCGTCGCCCCAGGTGGGGCGACTACGGGACGAGAGGTCGGCGATGTCACCCACGGCGGTCAACGGTTCGAGCACGAGCCGCGAGCACGAGGTCACCGGACGCACCCCGGTCACGCCACACGGCACGGCGCCCGGCCCGGGCCACCCCGTCGACCTCCAGGCCGCGCGGGCGGCCCTGCGGCTGGCCCTCCCCGAGCCCGGCAGCAAGTTCAGCCAGGACGACGAGTGGTGCGTCGTGGCCGAGCCGGACGGCTCGTGGGCCGAGTACCGGTTCCACGACTACGACCGCATCTTCGGCGTCCGCGGGCTGTACGAGAAGATCTTCTACGACGTGCTGGGCTGCGACTCGCCGCGCTTCATGGTGGGCCTGCTCAACGACGCCCTGGCGTCCTCCGACGTCCCGGCCGGGTCGCTGCGCGTGCTGGACCTCGGCGCGGGCAACGGGATCATGGCCGAGGAGCTCGCCGCCGTCGGCGTCGAGCACTCCGTCGGTGTCGACATCCTCCCCGAGGCCCGCGACGCGGCCGAGCGCGACCGTCCCGGCCTCTACGCCGGGTACCACGTCACCGACCTCACGGCGCTGCCCGCGTCGGAGCGCGAGGCCCTGGCCGCCCACGGGCTGAACACCCTCACGGTGGTGGCGGCCCTCGGCTTCGGCGACATCCCGCCGGCCGCGTTCCGCACCGCCTACGACCTCATCGCGCCGGACGGGTGGGTCGTCATGACGATCAAGGACGCGTTCCTGGAGGAGACCGACACCTCCGGCTTCGGCGGCATGATCGGCGAGTCGATCCGGTCGGGCGCCCTGGAGGTCGTCCGCCGGGAGCGTTTCCAGCACCGCCTGGCCACCGACAGCAGCCCGCTGCTCTACGAGGGGATCGTCGCGCGCAAGCGCGGACCGCTCGCGGGGTGAGGCCCGCAGGGTGGGGCTCCCGGCGTGAGCCTGGCCTCCGACCCGTCGGTAACCGTGTGATCCAGGTCCCAGACGGGCACACTTCTCCCTGGAGCGCGCCAGTACGGCGCGCTCCGGGAGTCGACGTGGAGGTCCCCCTCGCATGACCGTGGAGTCGCACCGCAATCGCCCGGCGACGGTGCCGGGTGCCACCATCGACGTGGCCACCACGCTGGAGTCGCTGCTGCCGGCCGATCTGCTGGCCGAGGCCGACCCCGCCCTGTGGGGACGCACCGTCGTGCAGGTGGCCCAGGGCCTGGCGACCCACCCGGCCGACGTCGGCCGGGTGGTGGCCGCGCACGCCGCCCTGACCGCCCGCATCGGCACGGCGGCCGTCGCCCGGGCGCTCGGCTCGACGGCCGACGGGCCGGTGCCGGTGGAGAAGGACGGCCGCTTCCGTGACACCACCTGGGAGGAGAACCCCGTCTACTGGGGGCTCCGCCAGGAATACCTCGCGCTGGTGGCGACGCTGCACGACCTCGTCGACGCCGCCGGGCTCGACGACTCCTCCCGCGAGCGGGCCGGCCTGCTCGCCGACGTGCTGGGCAGCGTCCTCTCGCCCACCAACCTGCTCCCCGGCAACCCGGCCGCCCTCAAGCGGGCGTTCGAGACCGGCGGCTCGAGCGTGCTGTCGGGCTTCCGCCAGATGCTCGACGACCTCGCGACCAACCAGGGCCGCCCCCAGCAGGTCGACCGGACGAACCTGCGGGTCGGCCAGGAGCTCGCCGCGACGCCGGGCAAGGTCGTCTACCGCAACCGGCTCATGGAGCTCATCCAGTTCGAGCCGCAGACCGACGAGGTCCACGAGATCCCGATCCTCGTGAGCCCGCCGTGGATCAACAAGTACTACGTCATGGATCTCGCGCCGGGTCGCAGCTTCCTCGAGTGGGCCGTCCAGCACGGCCACACGGTCTTCGTCATCAGCTACCGCGACCCCGACGAGTCCATGGCCGAGACGGGCCTCGACGACTACCTCGAGCTCGGCGACCTGGCCGCGATGGACGTCGTCCAGGAGATCACCGGGGCGGACAAGGTCAACCTCGTCGGGCTCTGCCTCGGCGGGCTGATGGCCACGATCGCCACCGCGATGCTCCACTCCCGGGGCCAGGGCGACCGCGTCAACTCGCTGACGCTGCAGAACACCCTGCTCGACTACTCCGACCCCGGACCCGTCGCGAGCTTCGTCGACCCGGAGATCGTCGAGCGGCTCGAGCGCAAGATGGCGAAGACCGGCTACCTGCCGGCCGACTCGATGGCCGGCACCTTCGACCTGCTGCGCGCCAACGACCTGATCTTCAACTACGTCGGGCCGAACTGGCTCGAGGGCAAGACGCCGCCGGCGTTCGACATCCTCGCCTGGAACAACGACTCCACGCGCATGCCCGCGAAGATGCACGCCTTCTACCTGCGGCACTTCTACCTGGAGAACGAGCTGGCACGCGGCGAGCTCGAGCTGCTCGGCGAGCACCTGTCGCTGAAGTCGGTCACGAACGACACGTTCATCGTCGGGGCCGTGAACGACCACATCGCGCCGTGGCGCACGTCGTTCACCTCGACCGGCCTGCTGGGCGGCGACGTCACGTTCACCCTGTCCAACGGCGGGCACATCGCCGGGGTCGTCAACCCGCCCGGGAAGAAGGCCAAGCACTGGATCGGCACGGTCGGCGGCGAGTCCGCGCCGGATGCCGACACCTGGCTGCAGCGGGCGAGCGAGGTCGCGGGCTCCTGGTGGGAGCCGTGGCGCGACTGGATCGGCGAGCGCGCCGGCGGCATGCGCACCCCGCCGCCCACCGGCTCGGACGCCCACCCGCCGCTGGGCGACGCGCCGGGCTCGTACGTCCTCGGCACCGCCTGATCCCGGTCGCCCGCGCGTTTCGCCCGGTCAAGGCTGGGTAACGCGAGGCCCCCCGCACCCGATCGTCGGTTGACGGACCTCGCCGAGGCCGCCACGGTGTTGCGTAGAGCGCATTTCACTCCTCGCTCTGCGCAACACGTCGCTCCGTCGCCGCCCTGAGGGTGTGGGGGACCATGAACCGTCACGCGTCCGTCGTCCTGCGTCGGAAGGTGGACGAGGCCGTGGGGCCGGGGTACGACCCCGTGTTCCTGCGTCTCGACCTCCTGCTCGCCGGCCGGGAGGCGCGGTGCCCGTGCACGTCCTGCTCCTCCCGGACGGCCGAGGCACGCGAGCGGCTCCTCGCGTCGCTCCCGCCGCTCTGAATCGCGGGAATCGCCGTCCCACGTGTGGCCGGTGCCACCGCGCCGGGACTCGCGACGGTGGGTGCTTGGTAAACTGAGCGCTGTCACCGACGACGCGGAGGAATCCACCATGGCCACCCCGACCGCCGACGAGGCCCGCGACCAGGCCCTCGACGTGATCGCCCAGGCCCAGGAGGCAGGGATCCGGTTCGCCGGCTCCGTCGCCGAGAGCTGGACCGCCGTACTGCGCGGCATCCCCGGCGTCGGCAGCGTCCTCGGCGCCGACACGTCCGGCACCCCGTCCGGCAACTCCTTCGGCAATTCGTTCGGCAACTCCTTCGGCGGGGCCCTCGGCTCCGCCGGCGTGCCGCACACCGCCGTGGAGGCCGTCGACCGCTTCTACGACACCGGCGTACAGCTCCTCGAGGCGCAGCGCTCCGCCGCGCACCATGTGCTCGGCGCCATGGGGCCCGCGCTGCGGCCGCTGACGCTCGTCACGCCGCCCGCCGCGCGCCGCTGACCGAGGTGTCGCACCCGGGCGGGCCCTGGGAGGACCACCGCCGCGCGCTCGGCGGGTTCATCCGGAGCCAGCGCAAGCTCGCCCGCCTCTCGTTGCGGCAGCTCTCGGCCCTCAGCAACATCTCGAACCCCTACCTCAGTCAGGTCGAGCGGGGGCTCCACGAACCGTCCGTGCGCGTGCTGCACTCGATCGCGGAGGCCCTCGACATCTCGGCCGAGACCCTGCTGCTGCAGGCGGGCCTGGTGCGTGAGCAGGCCGGTGGGCACCCCACGTCCGGCGACGACGGTGCGCCGTCGTCGACCGAGCGGGCGATCCGCGCCGATTCCCGGCTCTCGGACGCCCAGAAGGAGGCCCTGATCTCCGTGTACCGCAGCTACGTCACCGGCTCACCCGACGGGAGGTCGACATCGTGAGCGCCCTCCTGGTCTCGGACCCCGAGCCGTCCCCCCGTCCCGCGCCCGACGACCACCACGACCGCACCGTCCTCGGGCACCGCGTGCACGTCGCGCACCGCCCCGGGGCGCCCGGGCGCCTGCCGCTGGTGCTGGTCAACGGGATCGGCGCGAGCCTCGAGCTGTTCGACCCGCTCGTCGAGGCGCTGGACCCCGAGCGGCCCGTCGTGCGCTTCGACGTCCCGGGCATCGGCGGCTCGCCGCTGCCGTGGGTGCCCCTGCCGATGGCGGGGCTCGCCATGCTCGTGCGCGGTCTGCTCGACGACCTCGGCTACGGCAAGGCCGACATCCTCGGCCTGTCGTGGGGCGGCGGGATCGCCCAGCAGTTCGCGCTGCAGCACCCCGACCGCACCGCGCGGCTCGCGCTGGTGAGCACGGGGACGGGCGCGATGATGGTGCCCGCACGCCTCACCGTGCTGGCGAAGATGCTCACGCCCCGGCGCTACAACGACCAGTCCTACCGGCGCGAGGCCGGCGCGGAGATCTACCAGGGCGAGTCCCAGGCGGCCGTCGACGCGGTGTTCTCCCGCGTGCACCCGGTCATGTTCCGCGCGTACCTCTTCCAGCTCATGGCCCTCATGAGCTGGACGAGCCTGCCGGTGCTGCCGTTCATCGGGGCGCCGACGCTGGTGCTCGCGGGCCGTCGTGACCCGGTCATCCCCGTGGTCAACGCCCACGTCATGGGCGCGCTGATCCCCCGCGGCACCGTGCACCTCCACGAGGGCGGGCACCTCGGCCTGCTCACCCGGCCCGACGAGCTCGGGCGCGTGGTGGAGGAGTTCCTGGACGCCTAACCTCCGGGCCATGACGACGGTCGACTGGCGGACCTGGGTTCCCGGGCGGCTGGCGTACCCGGAGGTGCCGGTCGGCGCGCTGCTCGACGGCGCCGCCCGGCGCTACGGCGACCGCGTGGCGTTCCGGCACCACGACCGCACGCTGACCTTCACCGGGCTGTGGCGCGCGGCCAGCGGATTCGCCCACCACCTGCACGCCCGCGGGGTGGTGCCCGGCGACGTCGTCGGCGTGCACCTGCCCAACGTGCTCGCCTTCCCGGTCGCCTACTACGGGATCCTGCTGGCGGGGGCCACTTTCACGCCGGTCAGCCCGCAGCTGCCGCCCGACGGCGTGGCCGCCCAGCTCGCGGACGCGGGGGCGGTCGCCGTCGTCGGGCTGGCCGACGTGGGCGCGGGCGTCCCCCTGATCGCGACCGACGGGGTCGGGTTCGACGGCGTGAACGGGGCCGAGGCACCGCCCGTGGTCGACGTCGACCCCACCGTCGCCCGCGCCCACCTGGCCTACACCGGCGGCACGACCGGCAGCCCCAAGGGCGTCGTGCTCACGCACGCGAACGTGGTCACCAACGTCCTGCAGTACGCCTGCCACGGCAGCGGGTCGCGTCCGGTCCCCGGGGTCGGCGGCGAGGTGGGGCTCGAGCAGATCGGGCCGGCGGAGGAGTGGCCGATCCGCCTCGGTGAGGGCACCGGGATCGCCGTGGCCCCGTGGTTCCACGCGATGGGCACGATCGGCGGCATCGGCGTCGCCGTGGTGTCCGGGGCGACGAGCATCGTCCACGAGCGCTTCGACCCGGTCCGCTTCCTGGCCGACGTCGAGACCCACCGGGCGACGACGATCTCGGGTGCCCCGCCGCTCTTCCACGCCCTGCTCGCGCACCCGGAGGCGGCGCAGCGCGACCTCACGTCGGTGCGGACGGTGACGTCCGGGGCCGCGCCGATGCCGCTCGCGCTGGCCCGGCGGATCGCCGAGCGCATGCCCGAGGCGGTGATCGTCGAGGGCTACGGGATGACCGAGGCGACGATGGGTCTCACGATCGGCGCCACCGCGCGATCGGCGCACCGCCGGGTCGGCACGGTCGGCGTCCCGGTGCCGGACACCGAGATCCGTATCGGGTCGCCGGAGGCGCCGGCCGGAGTGGGCGAGGCCGGCGAGGTGTGGGCACGCGGCCCGCAGGTGATGGTCGGCTACCTCGACCGGCCGGAGGCCACCGCGGAGACGCTGGTCGACGGCTGGCTGCGGACCGGTGACATCGGCGTGGTCGGTGAGGACGGCCAGCTCGAGATCGTCGACCGGGCCAAGGACATGCTGCTCTACAAGGGCTACAACGTGTATCCCCGCGAGCTGGAGGAGCTGCTGGCGGCCCGCCCCGAGGTCGCGGCGGCGGCGGTCGTGGGACGGGCGGACGCGGCGGTCGGCGAGGAGCCCGTCGCCGTGATCGTCCCGGCGCCGGGCCACGACCCCACCGCGGAGCTGGGCGCGGCCCTCGCCGCGGCCCTGGACGAGCAGGTCGCGCCCTACAAGCGCCTGCGCGCGGTGCACGCCGTCGACGCGCTGCCCGTCTCGGCCGCCGGCAAGGTGCTCAAGCGGGACCTGCGGGACGCCCTGACCGGGGGATCCGCCCCGCTCGGCGGACCGATCTGGACGCGCACCACGGGCTAGAGTGGTGGCGTGGCCAAGATTCGCATCGTGCGCGCCGCCGACGGGCGGCAGTGGATGGTGCGCCAGAAGCTGGAGTGGACCGACCCCGCCACAGGGGAGGACTTCGAGCACGACATGCAGGGCGGCCAGCTCGCGGCCATCGGCATCGTCTCGATCATGGGTCTGCTCTGGGTCGCGCTCCTGGCCTGGTGGTTCACCGGCAGCCAGGGTGTCGTCGTCCCGATCTGGGTGTGGCTGATCCTGCTGATCGTGGCCGGGTTCTTCCCGGGCCGCTGGGTGCTGCGCCGGCCCCGCACGCTCGTCGCCGAGACGCCGGGCGGCGCCGACGGCTCCGCACCCGAACGTTGGGTGGGGTGGGTGCGCGGCACGGCCGCCGCGCGCGAGGAGATGACCGCGACCATCCGGAGCCTCGAGACCCGGGCGACGCCCGCCTACGCGGACAGTCCCCTGCAGCCGGTCAGTTGAGCTGACATGCCGGAGCTTCCCGAGGTCGAGGCCCTCGCCGAGCACCTGCGCACGCACGCGCTCGCCCGCCCCGTGGCGCGCACGGACCTCGCGAGCATGACCGTCCTCAAGACCTTCGACCCGCCGCTGTCGGCGCTCACCGGACGGCTGGTCACCGGGGCGGCACGGCACGGGAAGTTCCTGGACCTCGAGCTCGACGGGCTCCACCTCGTCGTGCACCTCTCGCGTGCCGGGTGGCTGCGCTGGCACGACCAGGCGTCGGCCACCCCGCCGAAGCCGGGCAAGGGGCCGCTGGAGTTCCGCGTGCACCTGGAGAAGGTCGGCGGGCCCGGCTTCGACCTCACCGAGGCGGGCACGCAGAAGCGCCTGGCCGTGTACATCGTCGAGGACCCGATGCAGGTCCCGGGCGTGGCCAAGCTCGGCCCGGACGCGCTCTCGCTCGACCGCGCGTCGTTCGGGGAGCTGCTCGCCGGGCGCTCCGAGCGGCTCAAGACCCTCATCGTCGACCAGCAGGTGCTCGCCGGGATCGGCAACGCCTACTCCGACGAGATCCTGCACGTCGCGAAGCTGTCGCCGTTCGCGTCGGCGGGCAAGCTCGACGCCGACGCGGTCGACCGGCTGCACGCCGCGATGGTCGGCGTGCTGTCCGAGGCGGTGGAGCGCGCCGTCGGTCAGGACGCCGCGCGTCTGAAGGGCGAGAAGCGCTCCGGGATGCGGGTGCACGCGCGCACCGGGCTGCCGTGCCCCGTGTGCGGCGACACCGTCCGCGAGGTCTCGTACGCCGAACGGTCCTTCCAGTACTGCCCCACATGCCAGACGCAGGGTCGCGCGTTGGCGGACCGCCGGCTGTCCCGTCTGGTCAAATAGCCCCGTGCCCGCCTGGCTGACCGATCCGCGCGTGGTCGCCGCCGTCGTGGTGGCGATCGCGCTGGTGGTCGCGGTGCTGGTCTACCGCCGCGTGAAGCGGCGCAACCAGTTCGCGTCGCCGCTGGAGCGCGCGACGTTCTCCACGCTGCACACCGTCTCGCTGGCCGCGCCCGCGCTGCGCGAGGGCCTGTCGGAGGGGTCGGCGCAGTTCGCCGTGCCCTACCTGCGCACGCTGCTCGACACCGAGGCGCTGTCGATGACGGGCTCGGACTGCGTGCCCCTGGCCTGGGACGGCGAGGCCGAGCACCACAGCCTGGACGTGCGCCAGTACGCCGAGAAGGTCATGCGCACGGGGCGCCAGCAGGTGGCCAGCCGCAAGGACATCGAGTGCGGCTCCCAGGACTGCCCGGTGCGCGGGATCGTCGTCGTGCCCCTCGAGGTCGACGGCAACGTCGCCGGCACGCTCGCCGCGGTCAGCGCGGACACCCCGGGGCCGGTGCTGCTGCGCGCCTCGGCGGAGGTCGCGCGCTACGTCTCCAGCCAGCTCGAGCTCGCCGACCTCGACGAGTCCCGCGCCCGCCTCAACCGCGCCGAGGTCCGGGCGCTGCGCGCGCAGATCTCGCCGCACTTCATCTACAACGCGCTCAACACGGTGGCCTCGTTCATCCGCACCGACCCCGAGCGCGCCCGTGAGCTGCTCATGGAGTTCGCGGACTTCACCCGCTACTCGTTCCGGCAGGCCGGCGAGTACACGACGCTGGCCGACGAGCTCAAGAACATCGACCGCTACCTGGCGCTCGAGCACGCCCGGTTCGGCAACCGGCTCACGGTCAAGGTGCAGGTCGCGCCCGAGGTGCTCTCGGTGGTCCTGCCGTTCCTGGCGCTGCAGCCGCTGGTCGAGAACGCGGTGCGCCACGGGCTCTCGGGCAAGCCGGGCGGCGGCACCGTCACGCTCACCGCCGAGGACTCCGGCGCCGAGTGCACGATCATCGTCGAGGACGACGGCGTCGGCATGGACCCGCAGGCGCTCAAGGAGGAGAACCGCGACGCGCACCTCTCCGGCGCCCACGTCGGCCTCGGCAACGTGGACGACCGCATGCGCTCGGCCTTCGGCCCCGACTACGGCCTGATCGTCGAGACCGAGCGCGGCGCGGGGACGAAGATCATCCTGCGCGTGCCGAAGTTCCGGGCCGGCGTCCGCGTGTAGCTCGGCGCCGGTGATCACGGGCCACCCGTTCGGCGCCGATAGTCTCGGGTCATGGAATTGCGGTTCGGCTCGGCCCTGTCCTCGGTCCTGCCCGGTCCCCTCGCGGCCGCCACCGGCACGCGCACGGTGAGCGTCGTACGCCTGCAGGGCGTGATCGCCGCGGCCAGCGGGCCGGTGCCGAGGTCGCTCATCAACATCAACGCGGTCGAGGACGCCCTCAAGCGGGCGTTCACCGCGGAGCGCGCCGAGGCCGTCGCCCTGGTGATCAACTCGCCGGGCGGTGCGGCCACGCAGTCCGCCCTGGTGGCCGACCGCATCCGCGGCCTCGCCGAGGAGCACCAGATGCCGGTGCTGGCGTTCTGCGAGGACGTCGCGGCGTCCGGCGGGTACTGGCTGGCCTGCGCCGCCGACGAGATCTACGCGCACCCGACCTCGCTGGTCGGCTCGATCGGCGTCGTGTCCGGCGGCTTCGGGCTGCAGGGGCTGATCGAGCGCTTCGGCATCGAGCGTCGCCTGCACACCGCAGGGCAGAACAAGGCACGCCTCGACCCGTTCCAGCCCGAGAAGGCCGAGGACGTCGAGTGGCTGCTCGGCATGCAGGGCGAGCTGCACGAGATGTTCATCGACTGGGTGCGCTCGCGGCGCGGTGCGGCACTGCAGGAGAACGGCGACCTGTTCACCGGCGAGGTGTGGACGGGGAAGCGCGCGCTGGAGCTCGGGCTGATCGACGAGCTCGGCACCGCCCGCGACGTCCTCGCCCGCCGATTCCCCGACGCCGAGCCCGTCACGGTCGAGCCCCGCAAGCCGCTCCTGGCGCGCCTCGGCCTGGGCGGCGTCCTCGGGCCCGCCGCGGCCCCGGCGACCGCGCTGGACCCGGTCGGCACGGCCCTCGAGTGGTTCGAGCACCGAGCCCTCTGGAGCCGGTTCGGGCTCTGATTCACTCCCCTCCGTCGTCCGGTCGGATCTAGGCTCCCGGGTCCGGACGTCGTGAGCTCACCGCTGCGGGAGGTGGTGGACCGTGCCGGTCCCCGACGTCCCGTGGGGTGGGCGTGACACCTCGGCGCTGAGCCACGAGCTCATCCACCGCTGGATCCACGACGGCGCCGACCCCACGGCCCTCGACTCCGCGCGCCGGCGCCACGCCGCCCGCGGCGAGGAGCTGCGGGCCGCGGCGCAGCGGCTCCAGCGGGCGCACGGCGAGCTGGGGGCCTCCTGGCGCGGGCGGGACGCCGACGCCGCCACGCAGCACGTGCGCACGCTGGTGGCCCGCATGAGCCGGCTCGGGGACGCCGTCACCGGGCAGGCCGGCAGCCTCCAGGGCGTGCGTGACGCCCTCGCGCGCGTCCAGTCGCTCGTCGGGCCGCCCCGTCCACCCGCGCTGCCGGTCCTCGGCGCCTCGCCGGCCACGCCGGGCCTGGCGGGCGCGCTGACGGGCGGAGGGCCGCCGGACGGGTTCGGGGCCTTCCAGGCTGCGCAGGCCGAGGAGCGGGCCGCTCAGGGCGCGTACCGCGCCTACCTGGAGCAGACCGGCCTCGCCGCCCGCGGCGCCCCGTCGGCCGTCGACGGGCTCGCGGGACGGCCGTCGACGGCCGCGCCCGGCATCCCGGCGCCCGCCCGCGGGCTCCCGGCCGGTCCCGAGGGGGCGGGGTCGGGGCGGCCCGGCGTCCTCGCGCGCGCTGCGGGGCCTGCCGGCCCGGCCGGCGGGGCTCCGCGGGTGGGGGGCGCAGGGGGCGCGGGGCCGGGTGGCGGTCCCGGGGGCGGGGTCGGCGCGCCCGCGGGGCGTGGCGGTGTCGTGCCGGGCGGTGGGGCGGGAGGCCCGGGTGCCGGTACGCGGCCGGGGCCGGTGGGTCGGCTCGTGTCGCGGCTGCTGGGAGGTCCGGAGCCGAGTGGTGCGGGTGCCGGCGGTGCTCCGGGCCGTGCCGCCGGACCGGCACGCCGCCCGGGCGCGCCGCCCGGGACGACGCGGGCCCGATGCCGGGTCCGGTCTCGGCCCCCGGCACCGTCCCCGCGACCGGCGCACGAGGCCCGGCGGGAGCCGCCGGCCCGACACCCGCCGACCGCCTCACCGGCGGCGTCGGGGGCGGCGTCGCAGGACGCGGCAGTGACCCGCGGGAGCGACGTGGCGGGCGCGGCCCCGTCGACCCCGCCTCGACCACCGAGACACCGGAGCAGACCCCGCCGTCCACCGACCGTCCCGACCGCGCCGGACCGCCCGCGGGCACGGGGGCGACGGTCGACCCCCGGCCGACCCCCGGCAGACCCCGGCACCCCGCCCGCCGGGGGTCACGGTCCCGGCCACACCCCCGCACCGGGCCCCGACGACGCCCCGGCGGTCCCCCCGGTCACCGGCACGGGCCCGGCCACCGGTCGGGCGCGCGGGTCCGGCGTCCGCCACCCCGAGTACCTCGTCGACGCCGACCCCTGGCGCGATCCCGCCGACGACCCCGACGACCGCCGCCTGGTCACGCCACCGGTGCTCGGGGAGCAGGACGACCGGTGAGCGGACTCGTCCTCGACCGCCACGAGCTGCTGTGGGTCCTCGAGCAGTGCGGGGCCGGGTGGCCCTACCCGCTGCGCCCGGCGTACTGGTCCGCGGAGACCGACGCCGAGGTCCGGCGCCACCGCGAGGCCACCGAGAACGCCCTGCGCGCCCGGGGCCTGCTCGAGCCGGGGCCCGCGCGCGTCCTGCTCGACGCGGGTACCGCCGTCGCGTGGTGGGTGCTCGCCGTCGACCTCGTGCGCCGCGACGCGACCGCGCCCCGGGCGGCAGTGGCGCTCACCGACGGGCGCACCGCGGCCCTGCTGGACTCGCCCGAGCACGCGCAGGCGCCGGTGCGCGTGACGCCGTGCCCGCCCGACGGGCTCGCCGAGGCGCTGTTCGGTCTGGTCCCGCCCGTACCGCCGGGCGCCGGACCGCCCGTGCCGGTGCCCGCGGGCACCGTGCCCGCCGACCTGCCGTCGACCGCGCGGGCGATGCGTGCCCGGGACGCCGCCGAGGACCTGCTCGCGCTCGTCACGGCCGTCACGCAGGTCGGGGTGGCCGATCGGCGTGACGGCACGCCCCGGCGCGTCTCCGAGCCGCTGTGCTGGCTCGACGGTCCCCGTGGCCGGCACGTCCTGCGCTCGTCACCGCCCGGGGCCGCCGCGCGTCCGCCGGTGCTCGTTCCGGCAACCGGCGGACAACTGCTCTCCGACGTCCGTACCGTGCTGGCCGACGCGGTCGTGCCGCGCCCGCCGGGAAGGAGCACCGCATGAGCGCACCCCAGCCGCCTCCCGGCGGCGACGGTGGCACCGGCGGAGGTGAGGCCGCGATGCGGCCGGACGAGGCACGGGCGTTCGCGGGGAAGGTCGACGCGCTCGAACAGGGCGTCACCGAGGCACAGGCCGCGCTCGACGGCCTCGGGGCCGAGTCGCTGGCCGTCGGTTCGGGGGAGGACAACGCGGCCATCGCCGCCTGGTACCGCGAGCTCGTGACGTCGGACACGGTGCCGGCGGCACGCACCCTCGCGGCCGAGCTCGACGCGCTACGACGCGCCGTGCGCGAGAGCGCCGCCGCGTGGGAGCACACGGATGCCGGAGCCGCGGCCACCTACCGCCCCGAGCCCGGGTCGACCTGAGCCCGTGAGGGCCCATGGACGCCCGTGCGCCCCCGTCGGATCGTTCGGGTGGCGCAGCGACGCACCCCCGAACGGGTGGTCCCGCTCGGCGACACACCGGAGGATCCCCCGCTCGCCCTGCACGAGGGGTGGGGCACGGAAGGGTGGCGAGCCGATCGGGTCCTATCGTGGACGTGCGAACCTCGGCTGGGCAGGATGGCGACGCAGTGAACACGAGTGAGAACGACGGCCTCGTAGTACTCGCCGTCGACGACGAAGAGCCGGCTCTCATGGAGCTGGCGTACCTGCTCGAGCAGGACCAGCGGGTCGGCACCGTCCTACGGGCGTCCGACGCGATCGCGGCCCTGCGCATCCTCACGGGCGGCGACCGTGTCGACCTGGGCGGGTTCGGGGGTGGCACGCCCCCGACCGGACTCCCGGCGCCGGCCAAGCAGTCGGACGTCGACGTCCTGTTCCTCGACATCCGCATGCCGGGCCTCGACGGTCTCGAGCTCGCGAACGTCCTGTCGCGGTACGTCATCCCGCCGTCGGTGGTCTTCGTGACGGCGCACGACGACCGTGCGGTCGAGGCCTTCGACGTCGGCGCGGTCGACTACCTGCTCAAGCCGCTGCGTCCCGAGCGCCTCTACGCCTCGCTGTCGCGGATCCTGTCCTCGCGCGGTACCACCGTGCCGGTCGAGCCCGCCGCCGACGAGGAGGGCGACGACGAGGTGATCCCCGTCGAGCTCGCCGGCACCACGAAGCTGGTGCAGCGCTCGACGGTGCGCTGGGTGGAGGCGCAGGGCGACTACGCGCGCCTGCACACCACCGAGGGCAGCCACCTCGTCCGCATCCCGCTGTCGGTGCTCGAGGAGCGCTGGTCGGACGCCGGCTTCGTGCGCATCCACCGCTCGTACCTCGTGGCGCTGCCGCTGATCACCGAGCTGCGGCTCGCAGGCTCCGGGTACGTCGTGCGCCTAGGCAGCGGCGGGGACGTCGCCGAGCTGCCCGTGAGCCGGCGCCACACGCGCGAGCTCAAGGACCGTCTCGTCCGCTCGACGAAACAGGCCTGGGGCCGACGGTGAGCTCCCCCGGCGGCTCGGCGCGGGCCTCGGGGCCCGATCCGGGCATCGCCGGGGCCGACAGCTCTGCGGGCACTTCTGTCGAGGGCTCTGCCGAGGGCCCGGTCGATGGCTCCCCCGCGCTTGCGGACGCCGCGCCGGGCACCTCGGGCGAGGCGCTGCGCTCGGTGCCCGACCCGCCGGCGCCGGGGACGGCCGCGCCGGAGGAACCGGCGCCCGAGGCAGGCCCAGCGTCGGACGCCGGCCCGCCCCCGGACGCCGACGGCGACTCCTGGACCGGCAACGGGCCCGACACCGGCACCGTCCGCCGGTCGCGGCCCTCCCGGTCGGGCCGGGCGGCCACGGGTGTGCCGACACCTCCCACCCCGATGGCCGCCGGTTCGACGACCGGCAGTTCGACGACCGGCAGTTCGACGACCGGCAGTTCGACAATCGCGGCTCCGATGACCGCCACCCCGGTGAGCGCCGCCGTCGGCGCGACCCCGGGCCCGGCCACCGGCGCGACCCCGGCGCCGGGCGCAGGGCCGACCCCGGTCGCGATGACCGACCCGCCGCGTCGTCCGGTCCCGCCGACGTTCTCGTCCCCGGGCCAGCCGCCGCCGGGCGTCGCGCGACGCCACGGCCGGCATGCGCGCCCCGAGGTCGGCGCGGTGCACACGCCGCCGTCGGGCTACCGCCCCCGGCACGCCGCGCCGGACGCGGAGACCGAGCAGTTCGCGGCCGTGCCCTACACCGGCCCGGGCGGCGTCGGGCCCGCCCTGCTGGCGCGTCCCTCGTCCGACGACGAGGCCGGCGACCCGCACGAGCCCGTGCCGATGGCCGCCCGCACCACGGCGGTGAACGCCTCGGCCACCACCGACAACACCCCGATCTCCGACGCCGACATGGCGCTGTGGACCGGCCCCGGCGTCGTCGTGCCCACGCTGTCGTCCGAGACCGACGGCGCGGGCGACCGCGTCCGGGTCGTGCTCGCCGAGCGGCGCGTGCCCACCCGCGCCGTGCGCACGGTGGCCGAGATCGAGCAGCAGACCGAGACCGGCGAGCTCCTGCTGCGCAACCTCCTGCGCGCGCAGCTCGCGCTCGGCCTGCGCCTGGGCCTCGTCGCGGTGTTCGTCCTGGGCGCCCTGCCCGTGCTCTTCCTCGTGCTCCCGCAGGTCGGGACGGTCGAGATCGCGGGCGTGACGCTGCCCTGGCTCGTCCTGGGCTTCCTGCCCTACCCGTTCATGCTCGCCCTGGCCTGGCTCTACATCCGCACCGCCGAGCGCAACGAGCTCGACTTCGCCGACAACGTGGAGGACTGACCGGCGTGGACACCGCCGGGTACGTCGCCGTGGCCGCCGTCGTCGTCGTCGTCATCGCCACCATCGTCATCGGGTCCCTGGGCGTGCGGGTCGCACGCACGACGGACGACTTCCTGGCCGCCTCGCGCACCGTCGGCACCCGGGCCAACGCCGCGGCGATCTCCGGGCAGTACCTCTCGGCGGCGTCGTTCCTCGGCGTCGCCGGCATCGTGCTCAAGGACGGTGTCGACGGGCTCTGGTACCCGATCGGCTTCACGGCGGGCTATCTCGCGCTGCTGTTCTTCGTCGCCGCCCCGCTGCGCCGCTCGGGCGCCTACACGGTGCCGGACTTCGCCGAGGTCCGGCTCGACTCCACGCTCCTGCGCACGGTCACCACCTGGTTCGTGGTGATCATCGGGTGGCTCTACCTGCTGCCCCAGCTGCAGGCGGCCGGCCTGGCGCTCACGGTGCTGACGACCGCTCCGGAGTGGGTGGGCGTGGTGGCCGTCGGCCTGGTGGTCACCGCCAGCGTCACCTTCGGCGGCATGCGGTCGATGACCTTCGTGCAGGCCTTCCAATACTGGCTCAAGCTCACGGCGCTCGCGGTGCCCGCGCTCGTGCTGCTCGCCGTGTTCGTGTTCGGGCCGGACCGCGACGGCACGCCCCCGCCGCCGGTGTTCACCGACGCCACGAGCGTCGACGTGAGCACCCCGGTCACCCTGCAGGTGGCCGTGCCGGTCGACATCGGCGTGCGCGGCGAGGTGGACGGCGCGACGATCAACGGGCCGGTGTCGTGGGCGCCGGGGCTGCACACGGTGGACGCCGGCACCACGCTGCGTTTCCCGGCCGGGGCCGCGGTGCCCGTGGTCACCGACGCCGACCCCGACGCCGGCGCGTGGTCCGCCCCGCTCACCGGGGGCAGCGAGGACGGGCACTCGCTGCTCGCGACGTACTCGCTGGTCCTGGCTCTGCTGCTGGGCACCATGGGCCTGCCCCACGTGCTCGTGCGCTTCTACACGAACCCGGACGGCCGGGCCGCGCGCCGGACCACGCTCATGGTGCTGGCGATGCTGGGCGGCTTCTACCTGCTGCCCGTGGTGCTCGGTGCGTTGTCGCGGCTGTACGTCCCACAGCTGCTGGTCACCGGCCAGACCGACGCGGCCGTGCTGCTCCTGCCGACGGCGGCGCTGCCGGGCTGGATCGGCATCGGGCTGGCCGCGCTCGTCGCCGCCGGCGCGTTCGCGGCGTTCCTGTCGACCTCCTCGGGGCTCCTGCTCTCGGTGGCCGGCGTCCTGTCGACCGACCTGCTGCCCCGCAAGCTCGGGGACTTCCGCATCGCCGCGCACGTCGGCGGCGTCGTGCCGATCGTCGCGGCCCTCGGTGCCACCCGTCTCGACTTCTCGCTGACGGTCTCCCTGGCCTTCGCGCTCGCCGCCTCGACGTTCTGCCCGCTGCTCGTGCTCGGCATCTGGTGGAAGGGCCTCACCGACCGCGGCGCGACCATGGGCATGCTCATCGGCGGCGGCCTCGCGGTCCTCTGCGTCGGCTCGACGCTCGCGGGTCTCGCCCCGGGCGGGTGGATCGGGGTGCTGCTCGCGCGACCCGCGCTCGTCACGGTGCCGCTCACGTTCCTCGTCATGGTCCTCGTGAGCCGTTCGTCCCCCCAGCGCGTGCCCGCGAACGTGGGCCGCACCCTCCTGCGCCTGCACGCCCCCGAGCGCCTCGGGCTCGGCGACGTCCGGCGTGGCGCGCGTCCTTCGGCCTGATCGGGCCCGTCCGTCCCGTAACGTCCCGGCGACGCTGCGTGAGTGGATGCCACGCGCCGTGACGTTCGGAACGATTCGGACGAACGGGAGGGATCGGAATGGCCCAGTGGATCCGCTCGTCGGGTGATATTGCCGTGAGTAGTCACACGAAAGGACTAATCGGGTTGATCTGTAGCGGATTAGGGTTCTGCCCGATCGTGACGACGGACGACCTCGGGGAGATCTCGTGAGTGCCACCGACGACACCCCGGGAGGGTCGAGCGCGCTCGACGCCACCCCGTCCGCCTACCAGGAGGTCCAGGCCTCACCGGAGTTCAAGTCCCTGCGTCGTCGCTGGCGCGGGTTCATCTTCACGATGAGCGCGGTCTTCCTCGGCTGGTTCCTCGTGTACGTGCTGCTGTCCGACTTCGCCCACGGCGTCGTCGACACCCGGATCGGCGGCACCAACTTCACCGTGGGTCTGGTCCTGGGCCTGCTGCAGTTCGTGTCCACGTTCGCGATCGCGACGATCTACGTGAACTTCGCCAACAAGAACCTTGACGACGACGCGGAGGCGCTGCGGCAGCGCGTGGAGGAGAAGCTGTGAGCACCCAGATCGGCAGCCCGGCGCTCAACATCGGGATCTTCACGCTCTTCGTCGTGGTGACCCTGGTGATCGTCTACCGGGTCAGCCGCACCTCGAGCACCGCCTCGGACTACTACGCCGCAGGCAGCTCGTTCACCGGGCCCCAGAACGGCATCGCGATCTCGGGTGACTACCTCTCGGCGGCGTCCTTCCTCGGCATCGCCGGTGCGATCGCCCTCAACGGCTACGACGGCTTCGTGTACTCGATCGGCTTCCTCGTCGCCTGGCTCACCGCGCTCCTGCTCGTCGCCGAGCTCCTCCGCAACGTCGGGCGCTTCACCATGGGCGACGTCCTGAGCTTCCGGATGCGCCAGCGCCCGGTGCGCGCCGCCGCGGCGGTGTCCACGCTCCTGGTGTCGTTCTTCTACCTGCTGGCCCAGATGGCAGGCGCCGGCGGCCTCATCTCGCTGCTGCTGGGCGTCAAGAACGTGCCGGGTACGCCGTTCGACGGGCAGTCGCTCGTCATCGCGATCGTCGGCATCCTCATGGTCGTCTACGTGCTCTACGGAGGCATGCGGGGCACCACCTGGGTGCAGATCATCAAGGCCACGCTGCTGGTGATCGGCGCCGCGGTCATGACGGTGTGGGTCCTCGGGCTCTACGGGTTCAACCTCTCGGCCCTGCTGGGCTCCGCCGTGGAGAACACCGGCAAGCAGCTCCTGGACGCCGGCAACCAGTACGGCAAGACGGTGACGACGAAGATCGACTTCCTGTCCCTCTCCCTCGCGCTGGTGCTCGGCACCGCGGGTCTCCCGCACATCCTGATGCGCTTCTACACGGTGCCGACGGCCAAGGAAGCGCGCCGCTCGGTGCAGTGGGCGATCTGGATCATCGGGATCTTCTACCTGTTCACGCTCGTGATCGGGTACGGCGCCGCCGCGCTGCTGCCGCGGGGCACGCTCACGTCGTCCAACGTCAACGACGCGGCCCCGCTGCTCGCCTTCCAGCTCGGCGGCACCCTGCTGCTCGGCATCGTCGCCGCGATCGCGTTCGCGACGATCCTCGCCGTGGTCGCCGGCCTGACGATCACCGCCGCGGCCTCGTTCGCGCACGACATCTACGCGAGCGTGATCAAGGAGGGGAAGCCCGACCCGGGCATGGAGGTCAAGGTCGCCCGCCGCACCGCCCTGGTCGTCGGCATCGTCGCCATCGTCGGCGGCATCCTGGCCAACGGTCAGAACGTCGCCTTCCTCGTGGCCCTGGCCTTCGCGGTGGCCGCCTCGGCGAACCTGCCGACGCTGCTGTACTCGCTGTTCTGGAAGAAGTTCAACACCACCGGCGCGCTGTGGAGCATCTACGGCGGCCTGGCGATCTGCATC
Organism: Actinomycetospora sp. CA-053990; assembly: GCF_050948445.1. Classification (NCBI taxonomy): domain Bacteria; kingdom Bacillati; phylum Actinomycetota; class Actinomycetes; order Pseudonocardiales; family Pseudonocardiaceae; genus Actinomycetospora; species Actinomycetospora sp. CA-053990. The sequence continues at coordinate 171,490 of NZ_CP192043.1, forward strand.
CTGCTGATCGTCTTCTCGCCCGTGGTGTCGGGCGGCCCGACGTCGATCTTCGGCGAGGGCGTCGACTTCGCACTCTTCCCGCTCCAGAACCCGGGCATCGTGTCGATCCCGCTGTCGTTCCTGCTCGGCATCATCGGCACCTACGTCGGTGCGCGGGAGCCGGTCAACGAGGCCAAGTTCTCCGAGATGGAGGTCCGGTCGATGACCGGCGCGGGCGCGTCCCGCACCGCCGCCGACCACTGAGTCGACGGCTGGGTCGGCCACCCGGTCGGCCACTGGATCGCAGGCTCCGGAGCCCGTCACCCCACCCGGGGTGGCGGGCTTCGCTGCGACCACAGGGGGGTCGTGATGGGATGGACCGGTGAGCCACCCCGGACTCCCCTCGGTCGGCCCCGGCGAGATCCCGGCCGGGGCGACGCTGCTGGACGTCCGTGAGGACGACGAGTGGGCCGCCGGGCATGCGCCGGGCGCGGTGCACCTGCCGATGTCGCAGATCACGGGGCGTCTCGACGAGATCCCCGAGGGCCCGCTGGCCGTCGTGTGCAAGGTCGGCGGACGCTCGGCCCAGGTCACGATGTTCCTCGCCCAGCGCGGCCACGAGGCCGTCAACGTCACCGGCGGGATGCTGGCCTGGGAGGCCGAGGGCCGTCCGATGACCACCGAGGGGCCCGGACCGGCCCGGGTGGTCTGAGTGGGGAGGCGTCGGTGACCTGCCCGCGGTGTGGGCGGCCCCAGCCGCCGCCGGACTCCCCGGGCGCGCCCCGCACGGGCGCGACCCGCTACTGCGTGCACTGCGGCCGCGTCCTCGCCGGCGTCCGGTGGGTGGCGCTGCCCCCGGACGCGCTGCGGCCCCGTGAGCCCCGCGTGCCACGCCGTCCGTACGCGGGCCCGCCGCGCTACCCCGCCGTCCCGCGCTGGAGCCTCCGGACCTGGATGCCCGCGCCGGAACCGCGCGGTGACGAGGGCCCGCTCCCGGCCACGCCGCCCCGCGAGCCGGAGGCCGTCCTGCGGGGCACCGCCGGGCTCCTCGGGAACCTCGCCATGACGACCGCGGTGCTCGCCGGGATCGCCGCGCTCGCGGAGCTGTGGCGCTACGGCCTGCTCGTCGCCAGCCGTTCCGAGGCGCTCTCGTCGGCGCCGCTGGCGTTCTCCGACGCCCTGGTCACGCTCGTCGGGCTCCTGACGCCCGTGGCGGCCGTCGCGACCGGTGCGCTGTTCCTGCGCTGGTTGCTGCTCGCCCGCGGCATCGCCGCCACGATCTCCGGGACGCGCCCCGCCCGGCGGGACTGGGCGGTCGTGATCGGGAGCCTGCTGCCCGGTCCGAACCTCACGATCCCCGGGGCCGCGCTCACCGAGGTCGAGCACGCCGCCTCGGGTCGTCCCGCCGACGAGCAGCCCCGCCCGTCGCGACCCGTGCGGCAGTGGTGGCTCGCGTGGGCCGGGAGCGTCGTGCTGGGTGTCGCGGCCGTGCTGCGCGGGCTCGGGGACAGCACGCAGGCGCTGGCCGACGCGGTGCTGCTGCACGCGGTCGCCGACATCGCGGCCGCGGTGGTCGCGCTCGTGACGATCCGGGTCGTCACCGACCTGACCGAGCTGCTCGCCCCCGACCTGCGTCCGGCGGGGCGGGAGGCGGTGCTGGCGGTGGGTGCGGCGGTCTCAGCCGGCGCTGACGATCGCGTTGCCGCCGGCGGCGGGCGGAGCGGTGGGGTCGGTTCCGAGGTCGGGTGACATCTCGCGGGCGACGAAGTCCTCGACGTGGAAGAGGTTGTCGCCGGCGCGCCGCACGATGCGCAGGAGCGTGGTCATCGAGGCGACCTCCTCGACCTGCTCCTTGAGGTACCACTGCATGAACTGCTCGCCCAGGTAGTCGCCCTCGTCGCGGGCCGTGCGCGCGAGGGTGGCGATCTGGTCGGTGACCGTCTGCTCCTGGCGCAGCACGAGCTCCACGATCTCCTCGAGCGACGAGAAGTCGTTCCGCACGGCGTCGATGCCGGGGATGGTGATCGGCAGGTCGTTGTCCAGCAGGTACTGCACCATGCCCATCGCGTGGTTGCGCTCCTCGAGCGCCTGGGCGTAGAAGTGCGCGGCGAGCTGCGGGAGATCCTGGTCGTCGCAGTGCACGGCCACCGCCGTGTACTGCTGCGATGCGGTGAACTCGTTGCGGATCTGCGTCCGCAGCAGCTCGTGGAACTTCGACTGCGCGGCGGTCATGAAACCGAGTCTAGGTCAGAGCGCTCCGGGCCCGACCGCTCGTTCATGTCCGTACGCTGCGGCGACCGTGCTTGGAGCCGTGACGTCGCCCACCCGGGGCCTCGTTCCCGGCGACCCCGGCGGGCTCCCCGACGGCCTGCAGCGGGATCGCGCCGGACCACCCGAACTGCTCGGTGTGGATGCGCGGCGCCGGGATCCCGATCTGGTCGAGCGCCGCCAGGGAGCCCGCGAGCACCGAGGGCGAGCCGCAGACGAAGTAGTCGAGCACCTGGCGGGCGGCGGTGTCGGCGGGCAGCACCTCGGCGAGCAGGTCGGCGTCGATGCGGCGTCCGTCCGTGCGCGTGACCCGCAGGTCGAGGCGACGGGCGAGGGCGGTGAGCTCGTCGGCGAACAGCGGCTCGGTGCCCCGCTCGGCGAGCACGAGGCGGTGGGTGCGGGTGTCGCCGCGGTCGGCGAGCGTGCGCAGCATGCTCATCATCGGGGTGATGCCGACCCCGCCGGCGAGCAGCACGAGCCCGGCCGAGCCGGGGGCCGCCTCGGTCGAGAACGAGCCGTGCGGCCCGTCGAGCCACACCTTGCTGCCGGTGCGCAGCGTCGAGAGGAGCCCGGAGAAGTCGCCCTGGTCGCGGACGGTGAGCTCGATGCGTCCGGTCACCCGCGCGCTGGACGCGATCGTGAACGGGTGCTCCTCGGCGCCGACCACTCCGCGCTTGAGGCGCAGCCAGACGAACTGACCGGGCGCGAAGCGCAGCCCGCCGCGGCGCAGGTGCACCGGCGCGAGCACGAGCGTGCTCACCGTCTCGCTCTCGCGGCGCACGCCGTAGACGACATAGGCGCCCTGGCGCGAGAACAGCGGGCGCCACACCCAGCGGTGGGCGAGCACCCCGAGCAGCACCAGCACGAGCGCGGAGAGCACGACGCGCATCACGGGGTCGGCGACGAGGTTGCCCAGCCAGAAGACGTGCAGGCCGGCGAGGACGAGCGCGACGCCGGCGAGCAGGACGTGCAGCCGCGCCCAGATCTCGTAGCGCGCGCCGGGACGCCGACCGCGGACCGCGACGAAGCCGACCAGGAGCAGCCCGCCGACCGAGCTCCAGCCGGCCCGGGCCGCGGCGGTGCCCTGCAAGGGGTTGAGCAGGCTCGGGTGGTTGAGGATCGCGACGGTCATGTGGATGCCCACGAGGACGATCGCCAGGGTGCCCAGCCAGCGGTGCAGGCCCAGGACCTTTTCGACCCCGAACGCCCGGGTCAGCGAGCGCACCCGCGAGGGGACCACCACGACGACCACGAGCAGGGTCAGCGCGAGCAGGCCCAGGCCGACCGAGAGCACACCGAGCACCGAGCTGCCTCCGCCGCGGACCGCGACGAGACCGACCGGGATCACCACGAGGGCGGCGAGGACCGCCACCCACACGGCGCGTGTTGAGCGTTGCTGCACGGGGCGGACGGTAGGCACGGTGGATCAGCGGCCCCGGCGCGTCTGAGAGCCGGTCCGTCCGCGGCGCGACGACGGGCGCCCACGACGCGCCCAGGCACACCCTGTTCCCCTGATCGGGTGAATACCTGCTCCGTCTGCTGAGACCGGCTCTCAGCTTCGCCGGACGGCGCACCTGCGGTGCAAGCCCTGCGTCCACGCTGGCACTGAACGCCAGGATCGGCACATCGTCGATCCCGCGACACGCCGTTGCGGAGAGCCGAGCGGACGCACCTCCTGCAACCACGAAGCGCCCGATCGGACGTCACCGGGCAGGATGCGCGCGTGATCTCGCGTTCGCGTCTCCGCTTCCCGGCCGTGCTCGCCCTCGCCGCAGCCGGTGTCGCGCTCGTCCCGCCGGCCTGGCGGTCGCTGCGCCCCCGTCCGCGCCCCGGCTTCGACCGCGCAACCGCGGCCGCGGGTGTCTCCGCCCAGTTCGACCAGGACGCCACGTCGTACGACCGCCTCGTCGGCGCGAACCCCGGCTACCACGACCACCTGCGCCTGTCGGCCCGTCGCCTCGGCCTGCCCGACGGCGGCGCGGGCGCCGTCCTGCTCGACGTCGGATGCGGCACGGGGCTCTCGACGGCGGCGCTCGTCGAGACCTACCCGCAGGCCCGCGTCGTCGCGGTCGACGCGTCGGCCGAGATGCTCGCCCGTGCCCGCGAGAAGTCCTGGCCGGACACCGTGCGGTTCGTGCACGCGCGGGCCGAGGACCTGCACGCCGCGCTGGTGGCCGAGGGCCTCGAGGGTCCGTTCGACGGCCTGCTCGCCGCCTACCTCGTCCGCAACCTGCCCGACCGCGACGCCGGCGTCGGCGTGCTCGTGGACCACCTCGCGCCCGGCGCCCCGATCGCGGTGCACGAGTACTCGGTGGCCGACTCGGCCTACGCGCGCGGTGTCTGGAGCGCCGTGTGCTGGGCGGTGATCATCCCGCTCGGGTGGCGCGTCACCGGCGATGCCTCGCTCTACCGCTACCTCTGGCGCAGCGTCCTGGCCTTCGACGGCCTCGGGCGGCTCGAGCGGCGTCTGCGCGACGCCGGGCTGCGCGAGGTCCACACCCGCCCCGTCGACGGCTGGCAGCGCGGGATCGTGCACACGGTGCTGGGACGCCGCTGAGGCCAGATCCCCGCTCGTGGCTCACGGGGCGGTGGGCGGCGAGCTGGTGGATTTCCTGACGTTGGACGTCAGCATGGACCCCATGCTGGCACGGGCTCGGCGTGTCGGGGCGCGCCACGATGTGGCGATCCTGGCGTTCAGCGCCAGCGTGGACGCAGCGCTTGCACGCGGAGCGTGCACTCCCGGAGCGGGGAGCGTCAGGCGCGACGGCGGGCGGCGCGGACGGCGTAGGTGCGCTCGGCGTACTCGATGTCGTCGGTCCACAGGCGCTTGGCGGCCCACTCCATCACCGGGCGCACGAGGGTCTGGACGCGACGGGCGTGGACGAAGCCCGGGCGGGCGGAGTGGGCGATCGTCGCCTCGACCACCGCGGTGCGCGGCCGCCCGTCGGGGTGCGGGGCGAGCGGGGTCGCGTGGGTCTCGACGACGCTGCCCGCGCCCTCGCCCTCGGTGATGTGCATGACGATCGTCCGCGGCTCCGGGCACGTGAACCGGGCACGCACGGGCACGCCCCAGTTCTTCGAGATCCGGAACGCCACCTTGAGGTCGAAGTGGTCGTCCTCCTCGCTCGCCTCGCGCCCCGGCGCGCGCTCGACGCGCAGGTCGGCGAACGAGTGCGGGTGGAACCACGCGCCGTGCCAGGGGTCGAGCCGGTTCGCGAGGACGTCGGCGGGCTCGCAGGTGCCGACCATCGACGCCACGGCCACGAGGCTCTCGTCGACGTCCGGGCGCTCCGGCAGGATCGGGGCGTCGGTGGGCTCCTCGCCGCCCACCGCGTCGAGGCGCACCCAGGTCAGCGCGCCGTCGTCGAACGCGGGCAGCGTGCGCCAGCCCGCGCGTCCCGACGGCCCGAGGGCGAGGCCGTGCCAGCGGCAGATCAGTTCGCAGCCCGACTGCACGGCGGTGCTCATGTCCGCGCCGAGGTGCGGGCACGCGCCGGGGCCCGCGTGCACGGACCCGTCCGGCGAGCGCCAGAGCACCAGCTCCACCCCGGCCACCGTGGTCCCGAACGGGGTGCCGGTGCGGATGTCGCGGCTCGCGCCGACGACGTACCAGTTGCCCGACGGACGAGCCGTGGCGCGCGCGAGCGCCGCGTCGATGATGCCGACCTTCGCGTCGCGCCAGGTGGGCTCCATGGCCGCCCATTCCCGCTCCGACAGCCGTCGCAGCGGGTTCGCCGGCGTGCGCCGTTCCGCCTTCTTCAGCACGAACCGGACGCTAGGCCGGGCGTCGCCACAGTGCAGTGAGGGGACGCGGCCTGTGGCCGGACGCACGTCGTGCTGCGCCGAACGTGCACGGTGTCACTCCACGGGGGCACGTTCCCAGGGGCACGACAGACACCGCGGGCCACCACGCCCCGAGCCGAGCTCGAACCCGGCGATCGTCAGCACCTCGATCCCGGCGGCCTCGAGCCGCGCGTTCGTCGTGGTGTTGCGCTCGTAGGCGACGACGCGCCCGGGCGCCAGCGCGAGGGTGTTGTTGCCGTCGTCCCACTGCTCGCGCTCCGCGGCGACGGACTCGAGCCCGGTGTCGACGGCCCGCAGCTCGTCGATCCCCATGGCGCGCGCCGCGGCCGGCCGGAACGGCTCGGGGCCCCGGATGTCGAGGTGGTCCGGGCCCTCCGGGCGCACCGTCCACGCCTCGAGCCCGTCGAGCACGCCCGGGTAGATGACCATCGTGTCGGTGTCGACCATGGTCGCGACGGTGTCGAGGTGCATCGTCGCCCGGCGCTGCGCAATCGGGACCGCGAGGACGGTGTGGGCGAGGCCGTCGGCGAACATGGCCCGCGCGAACGACTCGGCGCCGGCGGGGCTCGTGCGCTCGCCCACCCCGACCGCCAGCACGCCGGGCGCGAGCAGCAGCACGTCGCCGCCCTCGACCGCGGACGGGTCGCGGGGCGCGGTCGGCGCCACGACGCCGAGCTCCGGGTGGTGGCGCTGGGCGAGCGCGACCAGCGAGGCCTCCCGGCGGCGCGCCGGCATCCCCATCGACGACGCCACGACGCGCGCGCCGACCCGGATCGACGAGTCGCGGGTGAACATGAGGTTGGGCAGCGGGTCGACGGCGAAGTCGTGCGGCGCCGCCATGGCGCGCACCAGTGAGCGTCCCGTCACACCCAGCTCGGCGAACGAGCGCCCGCCGATGAGGGCCGCGGCCAGCGCGACGTCGTCGAACCCGTGCAGCTCGGCGCGCACCGCCTCGCCGAGCTCGCGTCCGAGTGCCCGCTCGTCGACGGCGTCGGCGATCCCGGCCTCCCGCGCCGCCGGGTCCGCGAGCGCCTCGACGAGCACGTCCCCGAGCAGGAGGACCCGCACGCCGTGGGCGCGCAGCAGGTCGGCGAAGGCGTCGTGCTCGACCTGGGCGCGCTCCACCCAGGGGATGCCGTCGAAGAGCAGGCGGTCGGCGTTGCGCGGGGTCAGGCGCTCGAGCTCGGGGCCCGGGCGGTGCAGGACGACCGTGCGCAACGCACCGACCTCGGAGTCCACGTGCGGCGCATCCACGGTCGGCGACCCTAGGACGCCCGATCTACCCTGCGCGCCATGGGACTCCTCGAGGACAAGGTGGTCGTCGTCACCGGTGCCGGTCGCGGCATCGGGCGGGGCGAGGCGCTGGAGTGCGCGCGGCAGGGGGCGGCCGTCATCGTCGCCGAGTTCGACGCCGACGCCGGTGAGGAGGTCGTCGGCGAGATCACCGCCGCCGGGGGCCGCGCGGCCGCCGTGCCGGGCGACGTCTCCGACGCCGAGGTCGCCGACGCGCTCGTCGCCACGGCCGTCGAGCGGTTCGGCGCGCTGGACGCGGTGGTCAACAACGCGGGCATCCTGCGCGACCGGACGCTGGTCAAGATGTCGGACGCCGAGTGGGACGACGTCGTCCGCGTCCACCTGCGCGGCCACTTCGCCCCGACGCGCGCGGCCTGCCGCTACTGGCGGGAGAACGAGCGGCCCGGGCACCTGGTGCACACCGCGTCGACCTCGGGGATCCTCGGCAACTTCGGGCAGGCGAACTACGGCGCGGCGAAGGCCGGCATCGCGGCGTTCTCGACGATCGTCGCGATGGAGATGGCCCGCTACAACGTCACCTCGAACGCGATCGCGCCCTCGGCGCTGACCCGCATGACCGAGGCGCTGCTGCCCCCGGACGTGCGCGAGGACCGTCGGGCGAGCCTCGAGCGCGGCGAGTTCGACTTCTTCGACCCCGACAACGTCGGGCCGTTCGTCGCCTACCTCGCCTCCGACGCGTCGTCGCACATCAGCGGCAAGGTGTTCGGCGTCCAGGGCGACTCGATCGAGCTCTACCAACCGTTCACGTCGGTGGCCGAGGTCCGCGGCGACGGGCACCGCTGGGACGCCGAGAACATCCCGGGTCGCATGGACGAGCTGTTCGCCGAGGCGGGCATGGACCCGGCGCCGGAGAACATGATGGCGCGCTCCCGGCACAAGATCATCTCGTGAGCCAGTGCGTGCCGTTGCGGACACTCGACGTCTGCGACGCCACGCCGCTGACACTCACGCCGGCAGGAACGGCAGCGCGCCGGCCAGCAGCGCCGAGCCGACGAAGGCGACGACGTCGAGCAGGGCGTGGGCGCCGACGAGGGGCCACAGCCGGCCGGTGCGCTGCCAGTACCGCCCGAACACCAGGCCCATGAGCAGGTTGCCCAGCCCGCCGCCGAAGCCCTGGTACAGGTGGTACGACCCGCGCAGGGCGGCCGAGATCGCCAGCGCACGGTTCTCGCCGACGCCGAGGCGCCGCAGGCCGTGGAGCAGGTAGCCGACCACCAGGACCTCCTCGGCCCAGGCGTTGGCCACCGCCGAGATGATCAGCACGGGAACCCGCCACCAGTGGTCCTCCAGCAGCGAGGGGACGACGGTGGTGTTCAGGCCCAGCGAGCGCGCGGCCAGGTAGAGCGCGAGGCCGGGGATGCCGATCAGCGCGGCCAGGCCCACCGAGGCCAGCGCGTCGCGGCCGGGGCGCCGCCCGTCGAGCCCGACGTCGCGCGGTCCCGAGCCGCCGCGGACGAGCAGGTAGAGCCCGAGCGCTCCCCACGCGACGAGGGCCAGCGAGCCCGCGAGCTGCGCCGCGAGGTCGGCCCACGGGTTGCGGGCGAGGCTCTCGTCGATGGCCACCTGGCGCTGGTCCAGCGGCACCGGCGAGGACAGCGCGTCGAGCAGCGAGATCAGGCTCCGCACGCCGGACAGCCCGAGCGTCACCGCGAAGACCACGACGAGCTCGGTGCGCAGCAGGCGGCGCCCGGGCGGGTCGAGGACGACGACGCCGGCCGGGGGAGCGGGACGCAGCCACGCCCGCCACGTCTCCCGGCTGATCACGGGCCCAGGCTAGGCGGGGCGCCCGGACCGATCGACGGCCGCGGTGAGCCGGGTGAGGAGGTCGTGGGCGAAGGCCTTCTCGGCGTCGCCGAGCGTGCGGCACACCTCGTCGATCTCGCGGACCGCGGGCAGCCAGGCCGCGGAGGACGCGGCACGGGCGGCCTCGGTCACGGTGAGCACCACGCGCCGCCGGTCGGCGGTGTCCCGGACGCGTTCGACGTGACCGGCCCGTTCGAGGCGGTCGACGAGCACGGTGGCCGAGGCGGAGCTGATGCCGAGGCGACGCCCGAGATCGGCCGTGCCCATCGACCCGTGCTGGGTCAGCTCGCCGATCGCCGACATGTCCGTGGCGTTCATGTCCATCACCCGCGCCATCCGCCCGACGAGCTCGCGGGACGCGGCGATGAGGTCGCGCACCGCGAGCGTCGTGGCGTCCAGCTCGTCGAGGTCGGCCACGTCACTCCCCAAAGTAGTTAGACAATCTAGCGATCAGGATATCCGGGCTGCGTGAGCCGCCACGCACTGATCTCCGGCGCCAGCATCGCCGGGCCCGCCCTCGCCCATGAGCTCGACGCGCGGGGGTGGCGCACCACCGTCGTCGAACGCGCGCCCCGGCTGCGCGACGAGGGGCAGAACATCGACGTCCGGGGGGCCGGGCGGGAGGTCCTGCGCCGGATGGACCTCGAGGACGCGGCCCGCGAGGCCGGGACCGGCGAGCGGGGACTGCGGTTCGTCGACGACGACGGGGCGACGGTCGCCTCGTTCCCGGCGGGCGAGAACGACACCGCGGGCGGCACGGCCGAGATGGAGATCCTGCGCGGCGAGCTCTCCCGCCTCCTCCACGACCGCACCCGGGAGCGGACCGACTCCGCTTTGGCGAGCAGATCCGCGCGCTGACCGACCACGGCGATCGCGTCACGGCGCGTCTCGCGAGCGGCGAGGAGCTCGACGCCGACGTGGTCGTGGTGGCCGAGGGCACGCGGTCGCGCACCCGCGCCCTGGTGATGCCCGACGTCGAGCTCACCGAGCTCGGCCTGCAGATCGCCCACCTGACCATCCCGCGCACCGACGACGACGACCGCTGGTGGCGCTGGCACAGCGCCTCGGGGTCGCGCAGCACGAGCCTGCGTCCCGACAACCTCGGCACCACCCGCGCGATGCTCGCCTTCCTCACCGACGTCCGCGGCCTCGAGGCGCTCGACCGGGACGACCAGGTGGCGATCCTGCGCCGCACCTACGCCGACGTCGGCTGGCAGGCACCCCGGGTGCTGGACGCCCTCGACGGGGCGCCGCTGTACTTCGACGCCGTCGCCCAGGTGCGGCTGCCGCGCTGGAGCGCCGGCCGCACGGTGCTGCTCGGCGACGCCGCCTGGGCCACCGGCCCCTTCGGCCTGGGGACGAGCCTCGCGCTGGTCGGCGCGTACATCCTGGCCGGCGAGCTCTCCGGCGGGCAGGACACGGGCGTGGCCCTAGCCCGCTACGAGGAGCTGATGCGCCCGTTCGTCGACAAGGCCCAGGACGTCAAGCCGATCGCCCTGCGTGCGATGAACCCGCGTTCCCCGGCGGGGCTCTCGGTGCAACGGAGGGTGCTCGGCGCCGCCGGGGCGCTCTCCTCGGTGTTCGGCGGGCTGGTCGAGAAGCTCTCGGGTCCGCCGTCGGAGGCGATCGAGCTCCCCGACTACCGCGCTCGGCCCGACCGCGGCCTGACCGCGCCCCCGCGCCCACGTCGGTAACCTCGGGACCGTGCTGCGCCTGCTCGTCACGCCCCGGTGGATCGGGTGGACGCTGTTCGCGCTCGCGGCGGTCGTGGTCTGCGGCCTCATGGCGTGGTGGCAGGTGGTGCGCGCGGAGTCGCCCGGCGGGTCGCTGCTCAACGCCGGCTACGCGTTCCAGTGGCCGTTGTTCGGCCTGTTCTTCGCCGCCCTGTGGTGGCGGATGCTGCGCGCCGAGGCGAAGGCGCTGGCCGAGGTGCGCGCCGCGGACGAGCCCGCCGACCGCGCGCTCCGGCCCGTACGGGCCGTCGCCGCGGACTCCCGTTCGGGCCCCGCCCGGTCGGCGTGCGCGAGGGCGGCCTCGACGCCGGCGCCGACCCGGGCCCCGGACGCGCGCAGTACAACGCGATGCTGGCCGAGCTCGCGGCCCGCGGCAGGACCCCCGAGAAGGAGACCGATCCGTCGTGACCACCAGTGCGCCGCCCGCCCGGCCCACCCCCGACGTCGTCGCCGCGCTCAAGCGCTACCGGGTCGGGGCCTGGGTGGTCGGTGTGGGCCTGCTCGTGCTCGTCCTGGTCGGGATGCCCTTGAAGTACCTGGCCGGCGACGGCACCGTCGTCGCGATCGTCGGCCCGATCCACGGCTTCCTGTACATGGGCTACCTGCTGCTGACCGCGGACCTCGCCTACCGCGACCGCTGGCCGGTCGGCCGCGCGGTGCTCGTGGCGCTGGCGGGCACGATCCCGTTCGTCTCGTTCGTCGCCGAGCGGAAGATCACGCGCCCGCTGCGCGACGCGACGTAGGCCGCACGCCCGGCGCCTCGCCGGGGCACCCGATGAGGGCGCGGACGGCCTCGCCGAGCTGGCCGGGGCACGACAGCGGCGCGTCGAACGGCAGGCGCACGTCGTGGTCGTCGGTCCCGGACTCGATGCGCAGCCGCAGGCCGTGGCGGTCGACGCCGAGCGGGGCGATGCGGTTCCCGGGGCGCTGCAGGTGGATCGGGAGCCGCGGCACGAGCGCCGAGAGCGTGTTCGTGTGCGCGGCGGCGAGGTGGGCGAGCCAGGCGTCGCCGGTGGCGGCGACCGGGTCCGGGGCCGCCGCGGCCACCGCGGTCGGGGCGAGCGCCTCGGTGCCCTCCGCGTCGGAGAGCACGACCATCGTCGGCTCGAGGCGCAGCAGCGTCTCCCCGTGACCGACGTCGAGGAGCCGCTCGTCGGGCTGCTCGGCGGCGATCCGCAGCGCGGCCCGGCGGGCCACGCGCAGCGGCAGCACCCGCAGGCGGCCGGACACCCAGAGCAGGCCGCGGACGGGGCGGCGCACGGACACCGGGGCGACGTCGCTCAGCTCGAGCATCACCGGCAGCAGGGCGTCGCCCCGCTCGCGGGCGGCCAGCACGAGGGCGTGGTCGTCGGGGAACTGCAGGGTCGCGGCCCCGGTCGCGGGCACGTGGTGCAGCGTCGGGACGGCCCGCAGGTCGCCGTCGGACTGCTCGGGCTCCCCGATGACGGCCGCGTGCCGGGCACGCCCCGCCAGGGTGCGCGCCCGCTCGGCGGGCGTCGGGACGGGCGGCGCGGGCGGTCGGCTCCTGGCCATCGGGCTCCCTCGGTGTCGCGAACTGAGGGAAGCCTAACCAAACTTCGGCGTCGATCGCGAGACCGAGGTGCCCGAGTGGATCCCCGGGCCGGTGCCGGGGCCGTCCCGGGCCGCCCGCTACCGTGCGGACGTGTCCACCGTCCCCCAGGCCGGCGGGGCACCGGTCGACGGTGTTCCTCCGCTGCTCCGCGCGATCGTCGACAATGCGGCGCTCGTGGCCGAGGGCACGCGCCCGTCCATGGCGACGGTGGTCGACGAGCACCTCGCGGCGCGCGCCGCCGACGCCGGCGGGCTGCTCGGCTCGCTGGTGGTCCCGGTGTCCCGGCTCTCGGAGCTCGTCGCGGAGCTGGTGAAGCGCCGCCCCGCCGGGCCCGTCCCCGTCGCGCTCGCGGTCGACACCGGACTCGGCGGCGTCCCCAAGGCGCTCTCGCTGACCTCGTCGCGGGCGGCCCTGCTCGACCCCCGCACGGTCGAGATGCCCGCGCCCCACGACGTCGACACGGTGTGGCTCGAGCGCGTCACCGAGTTCGTGCCCGAGGACGTCGTGGCCGTGGTGGAGCCGCGCCGTCCCGACGCCGACGGCTCGTCGGACTGGCTGGACGGTGTGCGCCGCGTCGTCGACCACGGCTGCCGCCCCAAGCTGCGCTGCGGCGGCGGGCGCGCCGGGGCCTTCCCGGGCATCCCCGACGTGTCCGGCTTCGTGGCCCTGGCCGTCGGCGCGGGACGGTCGTTCACGGCGAGCATCGGCCTGCAGTCCGCGGTGCGGCACACCGACCTGGTCACGGGCTTCACCCACCACGGCTGGCTGAACCTGCTCGTGGCCACGCTGCGCGCCCTCACCCCGGGCCTCGACACCCCCGTCGAGCAACGCATCGGCGACGCGCTCGCGATCACCGACGGCGACGCCCTGGCCGCCGAGCTCGCCGAGGTCGGCCCGGACGCCGCGCTGCGCGTCCGCGCGCTGTTCTCGTCGTTCGGTTCGACGTCCGTCGCCGACCAGGGCCCCGAGCTCACCCGCCTCGGCCTGCTCTGACGCACGCCGGGCGGCTGCGTACGCTCGGTGGACGTGACCGGTCTGCGCGTGGCGTTCCTCGGCCCGCACGGCACGTTCTGCGAGCAGGCGCTGCGCACCCTGACGCCCGCCGACCTCGACGCCGCCCTGGGCGACGCCGAGCCCTCGGAGCACCCCCTGTCCAGCACCACCGCGGTGCTCGACGCGGTGCGGCGCGGTGACGCGGACGCGGCGTGCGTGCCCGTCGAGAACTCCGTCGAGGGTGGCGTGCCCGCGACGATGGACGGGCTGGTCGAGCAGCCGCCACTGGTGATCGTGCGGGAGATCCTGCTGCGCGTGGAGTTCGCGGTGCTGGTGCGCCCGGGTACCACGGCGGCCGACGTCACCAGCGTCGCGTCGCACCCGCACGGCGAGGCCCAGACCCGCCGCTGGATCGCCGAGCACCTGCCCGGTGCCGAGGTCCGCCTCACCGGCTCCACCGCGGCCGCCGCGGCGCAGGTGGCCGCGGGCGAGGTCGACGCCGCGGTGTGCGCGCCCGTGGCCGCGGCCCACCACGGGCTCGAGGCCCTCGCGACCGGGGTGCACGACAGCGGCGACGCCGTGACGCGGTTCGTGCTGGTCCGCCCGCCCGGGCCGCCCGGCCTGCCTGCCCCCACCGGGGACGACCGCACCTCGATCGCGGCGACCACCGTGAACCGTCCCGGCGCGCTGCTCGCCGTCCTCACCGAGATCGCGATGCGCGGGGTCGACCTCACCCGCATCGAGTCGCGGCCGCTGCAGGACCGCCGCGGCGACTACTGGTTCTTCCTCGACGGCAGCGGGCACGTCGCCGACCCCGCGATGGGCGAGGCGCTGGCGGCGCTGCGGCGCCGGTGCACCGACGTGCGGTTCCTCGGCTCCTACCCGCGCGCCCGGCTGGACGGGCCCCGCGGGGACGCGGTGGCCGGGCCGGGCGAGCAGGAGCCCGGGCAGACCCTCAAGGACCACACCGAGGCGGCGGCGTGGGTGGCGGCGCTGCGGGACGGGACGGGCGCGTGAGCGATCTGCGACTCGTCCTGGCGCGCCACGGCCAGACCCAGGCCAACATCGACCGGATCCTCGACACCGTCCTGCCCGGGCCGCCGCTGACCGAGCTCGGGCGCGCCCAGGCCCACGCCCTGGGCGGGGAGCTCGGCGACGGCGCCGAGGGCACCGTGACAGCGCTGTACCACTCGCCGGCGCAGCGGGCCCGCGAGACGGCCGAGATCGTCGCGGGCTACGTCGGTCTCACGCCGGTGGAGGTCGCCGGGGTGCACGAGGTGTTCGTCGGGGAGCTCGAGGGCCGCAACGACGAGCCCGCCATCACCGAGTTCCGCCGGGTCTACGACTGCTGGCAGTCCGGCGACCTCGACGTCGCGCACCCCGGCGGCGAGAGCGGGCGCGACCTGCTCGACCGCTACCTCCCCGCCGTCGCCGGCCTGCGTGACCGCCATCCCGACGGCGGCACGCTCGTGCTGATCAGCCACGGGGCGGCGCTGCGCCTGGTGGCCCAGGAGCTCGTCGAGCACGTCGGCACGCCGCGCGCGGAGGAGGAGCACGTGGCCAACTGCGGCCGCGTCGTCCTGCGGCCCCGCGGCAGCGGCTGGGAGCTCGTCGCCTGGAGCGCCGCGGTCCCCGGCGGCCTGCCCTCGAGCGACGACGTCACCGGCTGACGTGAGCGAAGTTCCCGGCTATAGCCGTGAACTTCGCTCACGGCCCTACCCCCACCCCAGGCGGTGCAGGGTCGCCTCGTCGATGCCGAAGTGGTGCGCGATCTCGTGCACCACGGTCACCGCGACCTCCTCGCGCAGCTCGTCCTCGTCGTCGCAGACGTCGCCGAGGGCGAGGCGGTAGAGCGTGATCCGGTCGGGCAGGACGCCGCCGTAGTCGCTGTAGCGCTCGGTGAGCGCGACGCCCTCGTAGACCCCGAGCAGGTCGGGCTCCTCGGGATGCCGGTCGTCGACGAGCACGACGACGTTGTCCATCGCCCGGGTCAACGGTGCCGGGAGCTCGTCGAGGGCGTCGGCGACGAGCTCCTCGAACCGTTCGGGGCCGACCTCCACCGGCGCGGGCGTCAGCCGCCGCCGAGGCCCGGGACGGGCAGGGACGGCACCGGCAGGCCGGGCTGCTGCTGCTGCCCGCCGGTCTCCTGCCCCGCCCCGCCGGCTGCGCCGCCGGTCGCGGTGCCGCCGCCCTCGGGGGCCGGCGTCGCGGAGCCCGGCACCGACGCCGGCGCGCCGGGACGCAGGCTCGGCACCGTCGCCGGGGCCTCTCCGCCGATCGTGACGCCGTCCGCGGCCTTGCCGGTGAGCGGCGCGAAGCCCGAGTTGTCGGTCAGCAGCGAGCCGAGGTTGCAGGTCACGCGCCGGGTGCCCGCGGTCCAGGACTCCTGCGCGAGGTTGGTCCAGTACACCGTGAGCTTCGAGTCGGTGAGCTTCTGCGCGGAGCCGACGTACTGCTCGGCGATCCGCTGGCAGGTCGGCTGCAGATAGTTGTCCTGGTCGTCCACCGACGGGAACGCGTCGCGGAACTGGGTGCCGAGGTCGACGATCCCGGCCACCTCGGCGGCGTGCGTCTCGCCGCAGGCGACGGGGTCGGAGACCTCCTTGCCGGCGAGCCCGAGGCAGGTGCCCGCGTCGAACACCACGGCCTGGTCGGCGTCGGCGATCCGGCCGGTGGACGGGAAGAGCGCGCCCGTGCGGCCCGGGGCCTGCAGCCCGCAGCGCACCGTGCGGTCGCCGCCGTCCCAGGCGGCCTGGGTCGGCTTGAGGGCGCCCGTCTTGTAGCGGCCCGCGGGGTCGAGGCGGCCCTGCAGGTACCGGGTGGCCTGCGGGGTGCACTGGTCGGTGACGAGCTGCTGCCAGGCGGGGTCGGCGGGGAACGGCGCCCCCGGCGGCTGGGTGGCGGTGACGGCGCCGACGCTCTCGAAAAGGTGCGGCTGCGCGCACTCGACCTCGCGGACGTCGCCGGCGTCGTCACGGCCCCAGGTCAGGCAGCGGCCGGGCTCCGTGGTCAGCGCGGGCCGCTCGTCGGCGTCCTCACCGCTCGCGCCGCCGGACGCGCTCGGCTGCTGGTCGGCGACCCCGAGCACCCCGGGCGCCTGCCCGGTGGCGGCGAGCGCGGCCGCGGCGATCAGCATGATCAGGGCCCCGGCCAGGACGCCGATGACACCGCGGCGCGCAGCGCGACGTCGGGGATCGGAGCCGTCGTCGGGTCCGAGGACGCGATCGATCAGGCGGCGGGGGGCGGCGTCGTCGCCGGAATCGGGGCGGTCCTCACCGGACGGCCCGGACTGGCGTTCCCGGAGCAGCATCGCCCTGACATCATGCCGCTCGCGGGCCGGGCAGGGCGGGCGACCCCCGGATCCGGCAGGATCGACGGTGACCGGCGCGCGCCGGGCGGCCCCGGAGCGGCGGCGCCCCGCGCGGCGGGAGCCGGCCGGGGAGTCCGACCGGGAGTGCGGAAGGGCGGGACATGACGGAGCGAGAGGGCGACGACACTCGCCCGTCGGACGGACGGACCGAGAAGTTCGACACCTCGGCGGCGCGGCCGACGGACAAGGTCGACACGTCGGCGGTCGCGGCGGGACGCCACCGCGGGGCGGACGACGCGACCGACGCGAACGGCACGGGCGACACGAGCCACCAGGACGCGGGCGACGACGCCGCGACCCCGCCCTCGGGCGTGCCCGCGGCCACGACGGCGTCGGGCAGCGGGGCGATGGCGGCGGTGGGCGCCGACTCGGGGCAGGAGGTCCAGGGCCGGTCCCGCGGCCGCGTGCGCTACCAGGACCCCGAGACCACCAAGCCCCGCGAGCCCACGGTCGCCGAGCAGCGCGCGCGCCGGGAGGCGCAGCGGCGCGAGCGCGCGCAGCGCGACGCCGCGGAGGCCGCCGAGGCGCGCAAGAAGAAGGTCCGCAAGCGGGTGCTGGTCGGGGGCGGTGTCGCGGTGGGCGTGGTCGCGCTCGTCGCGATCGTCTACGCGGCCAGCCAGCCCGACGAGGTCGAGGCCCAGTGCGTCGACCCGCAGGGCGTGGTCGTGCCCGACGACAACTGCGGCGGGAGCCAGCAGGGCGGCTACTACAACAGCAGCGGCGTCTTCGTCCCGATCTTCGTCGGCGGCTTCGGCAACCAGTACCACTACAACTACGGCAGCCGGTCCCCCGTGGGGTCGGTCGCGCAGGGCGGGACGACGGCGCCGCCGGCGGCCGGCACCAGCGTGCGCAGCGGCACCTCGGGCAGCTCGCTGGGGTCGACCTCGAGCAGCGGCACGGTCAGCCGTGGCGGCCTGGGCGTCGGCGGCAGCTCCAGCGGCACGAGCGGCTCGTCGGGCAGCTCGAGCAGCAGCGGGGGCAGCAGCTCCAGCGGCAGCTAGTGGTGGCGGTACGGCAGGATCAGGCTCGTGCAGCGCGCCACCGGTAGGCCCCGTCCCGACTGGCAGTCGAAGATCGAGGAGCAGGGGCTGGTGTTCGGCACCCCTGCGGCGGGGCTGAACGGAGCCCGGCCCTACTGGGACGAGTCGGTGCACTACGTCTTCGACATGGCCGAGGTCCTCTCGCTCGAGGCCGACGTCGAGCTCCTGCACTCGATGTGTCTCGAGGCCGTCGACCACGTCGTCACCACCGAGCGGTTCCGCGACTTCGCGCTGCCCGAGTGGTGCTGGGAGCAGGTCGCGGCGTCCTGGCGACGCGGCGACCCGCACCTCTACGGGCGCTTCGACCTGCGCTACGACGGCTCGGGGCCGGCGAAGCTGATGGAGTACAACGCCGACACCCCGACGACGCTGCTCGAGGCCTCGATCTGCCAGTGGTACTGGCTCAAGGACGTCCACCCCGACGACGACCAGTGGAACTCGCTGCACGAGAAGCTGGTCGAGCGCTGGGGCGAGATCGCCGCGAAGCTGCCCCGCAACGAGGCGCACTTCTGCTGGTCGCAGGCCGACCCCACGGGCGAGGACCACGTCACGGTCGCCTACCTGCAGGAGTGCGCGGCCGAGGCCGGCCTCGACACCATCGGCCTCGCGATCGAGCAGCTCGGGTGGGACTCCGCGCTCGACCGCTTCGTCGACCTCGAGGAGGCGCCGATCGCGACGGTGGACAAGCTCTACCCGTGGGAGTGGATCCTCGGCGACGACTTCGGCAAGCACGTCACCCGCAGCCTGCCCGAGACGACGTGGATCGAGCCGCTGTGGAAGACGCTGCTGTCGAACAAGGCGCTGCTCGCGGTGCTGTGGGAGATGTACCCCGGGCACCCGAACCTGCTCCCGGCCTCGCTGGGTGACCCGGGCCTGCTCACCGAGTACGTCCGCAAGCCGCTGCTCGGCCGCGAGGGCGCGAACATCGCGATCGTCGCCCCGGGCTACGAGACCGAGACCGGCGGCGTCTACGGCGAGGAGGGCTACGTCTACCAGCTCTTCGACCCGCTGCCCGAGTTCGACGGCTACCGCCCCGCCCTCGGCGCCTGGATCGTCGGCGACACCTCCGCGGGCCTGGGCATCCGGGAGACGACGGGGCTCGTGACGGACAACGGCGCGGCGTTCGTGCCGCACCGCATCCCGGACTGACGGCGTGCCCTAATCTGGCGCCCCGTTCGTCCGGATGGAGGCCACGACAGGTGCTCGCTCCCGATTTCTGGCCCACCGTGGGCGTCAACATCGGCCTGATCGCGGTCTACGCCGTGATCGGGGCGGTGCTGATGTACGTGGGCTACTTCGCCATCGACCTCACGACGCCCGGCGACCTGCGCGGGCTGGTCCGCGAGGGCCGGCCCAACGCCGTCGTCGTCTCGGCGGCGGGCATGGTCTCGATGGCGCTGATCGTCGTCGTGGCCATCTACATCTCCGGCGGCGGCTTCGTCGAGGGGATGCTCAACACGGCGATCTACGGCCTCGTCGGGATCGTCGCCCAGGTGCTGGCGGTGCGCGGGCTCGAGGCCGTGGCGCGTCTCGACGTCGACGGCTGCCTGCACGACGACCGCTTCACCCCGGACTCGGCCGTGATCGCGGCGATGCACCTGGCGCTGGGGCTCGTCGTCGCCGTCGCCATCATCTAGCGCCGCCGCGGGACACGCGCCCCACCCCGACCCCGTCACCGGCGCGGAACGACCTACCCTTTCCCCTGGTGCCTACTCCCCGGTTCGTCCCGCTGTCGACCGTGCGCCCCGAGGGCGGGCGGTGACGACGCTCGTGCGCGCCGGGAGCGCGACCTCGCCGCAGGGCGACGGGCCCGACCCGGTGCGGCGCCCGAGCGGGACCACCGTGCTCGTCTGGGCGCTGCTGACCCTGGTCCTGGGCATCGCGGTGCCCCTGGCCCCGGTGACCGTGCAGGACACGACCGTGACGTGGCCCGACCCGGCGGCCGCGGCGGGCGGCCCGGTCTCGACGCAGCTGGCGCTCAACCCGCCCCGGCCGCTGGGTTTCTCCGCGACCGTGCCGTGCGCCGCGCTGCGGGCGGGCGGCGACGTCCTGAGCACGCTGCCCGCCGACGCCGGCGGCGGCGGCCTCCTGCTCGCCTCGACCGGGACGCAGGCCGCCCTCACGGTCTCCGGCACGACGGTCGCGGCCGGCCCGGTGCCCGCGGGCGACTGCCGGCTCGTCGTCACCGCCGACGAGGCGGGCCTGCGGGTGACGCAGGACGGCGTGCCCCTGCCGCTGGCGTGCGGGGACTGCGCGGACGTCCTGCCGCCCCTGATGTCCCAGCTCACGACGAGCACCGACGGGACGCCGGCCGCCGCGGGCCTGTCCGCGACGGTGCGCACCGACGACCGCTACGCCTCGACCCCCGGCCCGCTGAAGATCGTGCTGCTGATCGCGCACCTCGCGGCCCTCGCGGTGCTGCTGGTCCTCGTGCACCGCCAGGGTCAGTGGCGGCGCGCGCGCGGCTGGCTCGGTCCGCGGTCCTGGCCGGGACGCCTGCGACGGCACCTCTCGTGGGCCGACGGCTTCCTGCTCGCCATCTCGGCGGGCTGGGTGCTCGTGGCGCCGATGAACTTCGACGACAGCTGGTACCCGCTGATGGCGCGGGACGCCGGCGAGGCGGGCTACATCGGCAACGCCGTCTACATGTTCAACGTCACCGAGAACCCCTTCGTCGCCTCGCAGTACGCGATGCAGGTCTGGGGTGCGATCGGTGGCTGGGGCCTGGTCTGGCAGCGCTGCCTGCCGCTGCTGTTCGGCCTCGCGACCTGGGCGCTGCTGCGGACGTTCTTCGTGCTGCTCGGGCGCCGCACCGAGGTCCGCTACGCCTACGTGCCCTGGGCACTGCTCCTCGCGCACCTGCTGTGGTGGCTGCCGTTCGGGCTGACCCTGCGGCCCGAGGCGCTGATCGTGCTGCTCTCGGTCATCGTGCTGCTGCTCGTGGAGCTCGCCCGCGACCGCGAAGCCCCGATCCTCTACGCCGGCGCGATGATGGCCGCGGCGATGGCCATCGCGTGCTCCCCGACCGGCGTCGTCGCGATCGCGCCCCTGCTCGTGGAGCTCCCGCGGGCCTGGCCGAAGATCGTCGCGACGCCCCGCCGCCAGCAGCTCACGATGCTCGCCGTGCTGGCCGCGGCGTCGTCGGTCGCGATCCCCGTGGCCTTCGCCGACGCCTCGCTCGGCGACGTGATCGAGGCGTCGGCGGTGCACGCGTACTACTACGACACCGTCCCCTGGTACGACGAGCTCGTCCACTACCAGACCCTGCTGGGCCCCGGGCGCACGCCGTGGGCGGCCCGCATGCCGATCCTGATCACCCTCGGGCTGACGCTCCTGGTCGCGGCGGGCAGCGGGCGGCGCGGGCCCGACGACGACGCCCTGCGCCGCGTGCTCCTGCACGCCGCGGCGACCACCGCCGTCGCCTTCGCCCTCGTCGCGGCCAGCCCGACCAAGTGGGTCCTGCACTTCCCGGCCATCGCCGCCTCGGGCACCGTGCTCATCGCGCTGGCGCTGCTGCGCGGCCCGATGCCGCGCCACGACCGCGCGCTGGCCACCACCGGGGGCGTCGCCGTCCTGGTGATCGCGACGTCGGTGAGCTACGCCGGGTGGAACCTGTGGCGGCCCTACACCGACCGCGGCCAGTTCTTCGGCGCGCACGCCGACCCGTATCCGACACCGCTGAGCCAGAACCTCCTCGCCCCGCACTTCGGGCCGGTGTTCCTGCGCAACCCGCTCGTCTGGGTCGCGGTCGCCCTGCTGGCCGCCGCGTGGGCGCACTGGTCGCTGCGGCGCTGGCCCGAGCGCCGGCTGCCGCGCCCGGAGCCGGACCGGGCCCTGCTCGCCGTCGCGTGCGCGAGCGTGGTCGTCGGGCTGATCGGGATCATGGTGCTCGCGCCGCTGCGCCAGTACCCGGGCTGGACCGTGGCGCTGGGCAACGCCAAGGACGTCGTGCGCCAGGGCTGCGGGCTCGAGGACAACGTCACGGTCCTGCGGCCCACGCCGGTGCCGCTCGGCGCCCCCGTGAACCCGGCGACGACCACCGGCAACTTCGTCGACGACACCGTCGCGCCCGTCCCGGATCCGGTGCCCGGCCTCGGACGGGTGTGGCACGACGTCACCGACGACTCCAGCGGTCGCGGCACCGTCGTCACCGGCTGGTACCCGGTGCCGGCCGGCTCGGACGCCACCGACGTCGTGGTCCCGATGCTCGAGGACGGTCCCCCCGACGAGCGGGTGTCGGTCGAGTTCGGCGACGGCCCGGCGGCGAACCCCCGGGTCCTGGGACGGACGGGGATCGACTACCTCCCGAACGCCGACGAGCGCACCTGGCAGCAGCGCCCGGCATCGCTCGTGGACGCGCCCGGCGATCCGACGTTCGTGCGGGTCGTCGTCGACTCGACGGGGCAGCGCGGGTCGGACCGCCTCGCCGTCGCCCAGCCCTTCCTCGCGCGCCCGTCGCCGATCGCGCCGGTGCTGGGCGACCGGCCCGTGCTCGTCGACCAGATGTCCGCGGTGATGTGGCCGTGCGTGAACCAGGTGGCGGTGCACGACGGCGTCGCCCCGCCGTCGGAGGTGCGCATCCACGCCGACGAGGACCTGACCTCGGCGTACTACGGGCTGCAGGACAGCCGCTTCCGCGGCGGCGTGTGGCGCTTCGACACCGTCGGGGCCACCTACGTCCGCCTCGCCACGGCCGTCCCGCCCGGCGCGCAGGCCGCCAAGCCGTGGGGCCGCGTCGACCTCGTCGTCCGCGACCTGCCCACCGGCCGGTACGGCGTCACCACGGCCGAGCGCACGAAGTCCGGCTGGGAGCGCGGCCCGACCCTCGCCCGTGAGGAGTACGTCGGCGTCGAGCCCCAGGGCGCCGTCGGCTAGCTCGCCACGGTCTCCCGGACGAGGGCGGCGGCGAAGCGGGCGAGGTCGTCGCCGGGCACCTGCTCGGCGAGCTCCCGCGGGTCGCGGGAGAGCCCCAGCTCCTCCGCGGCGTCGAGGGCCTTGGCGTCGAGGTGGGGCCGGAACTCGGGCCACACGGCCTGGACCTCGCGCGTGAAGATGTCGGCGCCCACGGGACCGAGACGGGGGACGGCGGTGAGGTGCCCGGCGAGCGTCGCGGCGTCCCCGGCGGCGGCCTCGCGCATCCGGCGCAGGTCGCCGCCCCACTCGTCGAGCACGAGCTGCGCGCCCTCGCCCAGCGCCGTCGAGGTCTGCTCGGTGCTGCGGTACCTCGCGCGGGCGAGGGCGTCGATCCGCTCCTGCCAGGTCGCGTCCCGCATCCGCTCGGGCGTGCCCAGGCCGGACTCGACGAGCTCGCGGCAGGCGCGGATGCCCAGCTGCGCCTGCATGCGGCGCGAGAGCAGGACGCTGAGCACGAGCAGGCGGTAGAGCGGCGCCGGCTTGTCCTCCAGCGTGATGCCGGCCTCGTCGGCGAAGGTCCGGCCGCCCTGGTCGAGGAGTGTCTCGATCGTCGTCATCGAGGCGGATACCCGCACGTGAGCGATCCGGGTCGCCAGGGCGACCCGAATCGCTCACGTGGCCGCAGGCCATAGTCTCGGGAGCGTGCAGAGCCCGCGCCTGGTCGCCAGCGACGTCGACGGGACGTTGCTCGGCGAGGGCGGGGAGCTCTCGGACCGCACGCGCGATGTCGTCGCCCGGATGGTCGCGGGCGGGGTGCCGCTGGTGCTGGCCACGGGCCGCCCGCCGCGCTGGGTGCCGCGGGTGTGCGACGCGCTGGGCGTGCGCCCCCTGACCGTGGCCGCCAACGGCGCGGTGCTCTACGACGCGGCGACCGACCGGGTGCTCGCGACGGAGACCCTCGACGTGGACGCGCTCGCCGAGGTCACCGAGGGCCTGCGCGCCGCGATCCCGGGGTGCGGCATCGCGGTGGAGCGGGTCGGCGACGGCGCCTTCGACCGCCGTGACCAGCAGTTCGTCTCGGACCCCGCGTACGTGCACGCCTACGCGCTGCCCGACCACCGGCAGGTGGCGCCGGACGAGCTGCTGGCCGAGCCCGTCATCAAGGTGCTCGCCCGCCACCCGACGCTCGACAGCGCGACCATGGCGACGCAGGCGCGCCGCGCCGTCGGGCACCTCGTCGACGTCACGTACTCCGCGGGCGGCGGGCTGCTCGAGTGCGCCGTGCGCGGGGTCACCAAGGCCACCGGGCTCGCACGTGCCGCGGCGCACCACGGGGTGGGTGCCGCGGACGTCGTCGCGTTCGGCGACATGCCCAACGACCTGGCCATGCTGGCGTGGGCGGGACACGGCGTCGCGGTGGCCAACGCGCACCCGGATGTGCTCTGCGTCGCGGACGAGGTCACCGCGAGCAACCTCGAGGACGGCGTCGCGTCTGTCCTCGAGAGGTGGTTCTGAGCGGAACCCGCATCGAACCGCTGCCCGGCGTGGCGCGATGGACCACTGCAGGGGCGATGTCAAGACCCGCGTAACATCCGCTCGGGTGTCAGGCGAACGCCGCCTCGCGAGCAGGAGGGACCACCACGTGCTCGATCGTGCCGAGGGGCCCGATGTGATCATCGGGCCCGCCCGGGGCGAGGTCGCGGTCCTCGAGACCGTGCAGCACCGCCTCGGCACCCCGCCGGTCGTGGGTGCCGCCCGGGCGCTCTCGTTCTTCGGGGAGCACGCCGCCGGGTGGATCGCCCTCGGTGCGCTCGGCGCCGCGCTGGACGCGCCGCGTCGCCGCCAGTGGGGCACCGCGGTCGTCGGTGTGGTCGCCGCGCACGGTGCCTCGATCGCCGTCAAGCGCGTCGTGCGCCGGCGCCGTCCCCACGATCCCCGGCTGGCCGTCCACGTCGGCACCCCGAGCCGGCTGAGCTTCCCCTCGTCGCACGCCTCGTCCACCACCGCGGCCGCCCTGCTCTACGCGGGGCTCGTCGGCGGCGGGGGAGCGGGCGCCGCGGCGCTCGTCGTGCCCGGCATGGCGCTCTCGCGCCTCGTCCTGGGCGTCCACTACCCGACCGACGTGCTGGCGGGCTCGGTGCTGGGGGCGGTGTGCGCGGCCGGCGCGCGCCGCGCCGTGCGCCGGGGCTCGGTCGGCCGCTGGAGGACCGCATGACCCCCGTGACGCCGTCGAGCGCCGCCCGCGAGCAGGAGGAGACCACCGAGGTGGTCGCCGACCCCGCCGGGACGAGCACCGAGACGAGCACCGAGACGAGCACCGAGACGACTGCCGAGTCGAGCACCGGGTCGAGCAACGGGACCACTCCGGCCCCGACCCGCCGCCCCCGTCCGGTGGCCGTGCCGCTGGGCCTGCTCAAGGCGATGCGCCCGCGGCAGTGGGTCAAGAACATCCTGGTGCTGGCCGCGCCGTTCGCCGCCGGGCGCTTGTTCGACCTCACCGTCCTGCCGGACGTCGCGCTGGCGTTCGTCGCGTTCTCGCTCGCGGCCTCCGGTGTCTACCTGATCAACGACACCAAGGACGTCGAGGCCGACCGCGCGCACCCCAAGAAGAAGTACCGCCCGATCGCGGCGGGCATCGTCCCGCCGGCGCTCGCGGTGGTCACGGGGATCGTGCTGTTCGCGGGCGCGCTGGGCGTCAGCCTGCTCGCCGATCCCGACCTGCTGCTGGTCACGGCCATCTACATCGTCGTGCAGCTGGCCTACTGCCTGTGGCTCAAGCACGAGCCGGTCATCGACATCTGCATCGTCTCGTCCGGCTTCCTCATGCGCGCCATCGCGGGTGGCGCGGCCGCGGGCCTGCCCCTGTCGCCCTGGTTCCTGCTCACCATGGCGTTCGGGTCGCTGTTCATGGCCTCGGGCAAGCGCTACGCCGAGATGCGTCTCGCCGAGCGCACCGGCGCGAAGATCCGCAAGTCGCTGGAGCGCTACTCCGCGTCCTACCTGCGCTTCGTGTGGTCGCTCTCGGCCACTGTCGTGATCATGGCCTACGGCCTGTGGGCGTTCGGCATCGGCGTCACCGCGACGCCCGGCCGGATGCCGACCTCGCCCTCGACCTGGGCGATCGTCTCGATCGTGCCGTTCGTCGTCGCGATCCTGCGCTACGCCGTCGACGTGGACGGCGGCAACGGCGGCGAGCCCGAGGAGATCGTCCTGGGCGACCGCGTGCTGCAGGTGCTCGGCCTCGTCTGGGTCGCGCTGATCGGTCTCGCCGTCTACTTCGCGCCGGGCATGGCGTGAGGGGCGCCGGAGCCCTCGCGGGATGAGCACCACGGCCCGCTCGACGCGCGAGCTCCTCGGCGGGCTCGTGCGCTACGGGCTGGTCGGACTGGCCAACGCGGCCACGTACTACGGCACCTACCTCCTCGCCCACCCGCGCGCGGGCTACCTCGTCGCGCACACCGTCGGGCTGGGCACGGCCATGGTGGTCTCGTTCTTCCTCAACTGCCGCTTCACGTTCCGCGTGCGCCCGACGTGGACGCGGTTCCTGCTCTACCCGGCGTCCCAGGTGGTCAACATCCTCGCCACCACCGTCGGCGTGGTCGGGCTCGTGCACCTCGGCGTCGACGAACGCCTCGCCCCGCTGGCCGCGGCGGCCCTGGCGCTGCCGGTGAGCTTCCTGGCCGCACGCTTCGTCATCACCAGGGCGGTGCTGGAGCCGCGCCCGTTCGCGGCGGTCACCCGGCCGTCCGCGCCGTCCCTCGGCGACGCCGTGACGCGCCCGATCCCCCTGGTGGAGCGGCGCTGAACGGACCGGCGCTGAACAGACCGGCGCTGAACAGACCGGCGCTGGCTCAGCGGCGCTCGACGGTCAGCGTCGTCCAGGCCCCGACGTGGATGCGGTCGCCCGACTGCAGCGCCACCGGGGTGTCCGGCGTCAGGGCCTCCTCCGCGTAGTTCAGCGTCGTCCCGTTGGTCGACCCGGCGTCGATCACCACCCACCGGTCGCGGGGCAGGGCGAGCAGCACCGCGTGCAGGTGCGAGACGCCCGGGTCGCGCGGCGGGCCGCTGAGGTCGATCTCGGGGAGGTCACCGGGCTGGCTGCCCGGGTGGCTGCCGGCGTGGCCGCCTGCGGGGTCGCCCGCGCGCCCGACGCGGACCTCGTCGGCGCGCAGCACGACCTCCCGCGGTTCGAGCCCGGACGGGAAGTCGTCGGCGAGGGGCGCGGTCGTCTCCGCGGTCTCCCGGGCGCGCACGAGGTCGTGGTAGTCGCGATCCGCCCAGATCGTCACCACCCAGGAGCCGCCCCCCGGTGCCTCGTCGCTCACCGGTCGACCACGCCCTCCCCGTCGAGCGGGATGGGCCCGGTGCGCTCGTCGGGGCCGCGGCCGTCGACGGCGACCGCGGGGCGTCCCGAGTCGGCGGGGGGAACGATCGGCACGATCGCGAGCGTGGTGTTGTCGTGGCCGCCGTCGTCGAGCGCGGCCGAGAGCAGGGCGAGCGCGGCCGCGAGGGCGGGGTGCTGCTCGCCGTCGTCGCCGGCGTCGGGTGTCGCGCCGCCCAGCGCGAGCGCCGCGAGGCGGGCCAGCACGTCCGGGTCGGGCAGGTGGTTCCACAGCCCGTCGCTGCAGAGCATCAGGACGCCCGGGACGCCGAGTCGCACCCGGCGGGCGTGCGCGGGCCCGCTCGGGGCGTCGCGCCCCAGCCAGCGGGTGAGGACGTGGGCGCGCCGGTCCCGCGCGGCGTCCTCGCGGGACATCAGCCCCGCGTTGGCGATCTCCTCGGCCCACGAGTCGTCGGTGCTCAGCAGGCGCGACGACCCGTCGCCGGCCAGCCAGTAGGCCCGGCTGTCCCCGATCCACGACACGACGGCGTCGCCACCGCGCACGACCGCCGCGACGTACGTGCAGGCCGGGCTGTCGCCGCCCCCGCGCCCGAGGTCGGCCGCCGCGGTGGCCGCCGCCGCCGACGCCGCGGTCGCCAGCGCGTCGAGCTCCCCGCTCAGGCCGGTGCCCGCGCGGCCGGCGGCGTCCTCGGCGGCCTCGGCGGCCTCGCCCGGGTCCTCCGACACGGTCGCGATCGGCCCGGTGTCCCCGGACGAGACGGCGTTCCCGGAGGAGACGGCCGGGAACCCGGACGGCGGCGTCGCGGGGGCCGCGGCGGTCTCCAGGGCCGCACCGACGGCGGCACCGACGGCCGCGAGGCTCGCCTCGTCGCCGCGACGGGCGGAGGCGACGCCGTCGCAGACCACCGCGACCCACGTCTCGACGCCGCCCTCGACGCGCCGGCCGAGCTCGACCGCGTCCTCGTTGCGACGACGCCGCAGGCCGCGGTCCGTGACGGCGGCGGCGTCGCCCAGGACCAGCTCGACGTGGTCGCGCACCACCGGGCGCGGCGATCCGCAGGTCGGGCAGGCGCCGTCCGCCGCGGGCGGCGACTCGTCCCCGCACCGCGGGCAGCGCGGCGGCGCGACCGCCGCGAGCTCGGAACGCAGATCGGTGCGCTCCACGAGCGGGCCCCCGGACTCCGCGTCCCGGGACCGGGCGGCGCGCCCCCCGGGCATCGGGGCGCGCCCGGCCTTCTCCATCACGGGATCGCTGCTCCTCGGACGTCACGGGGGTCACGGGTGTCGCGCTGCACGCCGTGGGGGGTCGGGCCATCTTCCCGGCCGGTCCCGGCGGTCACGCCGGCCCCCACCCTGTCCTCGCCCGGACGGGTGGCCGGATCGACCCGGCCGGCGGTGCCGTAGCGCGCCCGGACCCGTTGCGCCTCGGCGGCGAACGCCTCCACGCTGCGGTGGCGGTGGGCGGGATCGGGGTGGGTGGCGCGGGTCAGCAGGGCCACGAGGTCGGGGTCGTCGCGCAGGACCGGCACGCCGGCCGGGTCGGGCAGACGGTGCGCATGCCGTCGCTGATGATCGAAGTCGGCGAGCAGCACGGCGAGCGTGCGGCCCAGCGCGAAGACCTCGGAGGCCACCGACGGACCGGACCCGCCGGGGTGGATCTCGGGGGCGACGAACCCGGTGGTCGTCCAGACGTCGCTCCGGTGGTCCTCGACGCGCCGCACGCTGCCGAGGTCGAGCACGGTGATCCCGTCCGGCCCCGTGAGCAGGTTCGACGGGTTGAGGTCGGCGTGCAGCAGTCCGTGCGCGTGCAGCGCCGCCACCGCGGGCACCGCGCCCAGGACGGCGTCGAGCGCCTCGGCGGGCGGGCACGGGCGGTGCGCGGAGAGGGGCTCGCCGTCCACGTGGTCGAGCACGAGCAGGCGTACCGGGCCGTTGCGCCCTTCGGCCCGCACCTCGTCCCGCGCGCGCACCAGGCCGGGGATGTCGAGCCCGAGCAGCACCGCGGTCTCGCTCACCGCCAGCGCGCCCGCGGCCGGACCGTCGGGGCCCTCGAGGCGCCCGAGCACGACGAGGGCGCCGTCCCGGATCCGCGTGCCGGTGAACGACCAGCCCCGCGCGCCGCGGGCCAGCGGTGCCCGCACCCGGTAGCGGTCGACCGCGCCGGCGAGGTCGG
Source organism: Actinomycetospora sp. CA-053990 (assembly GCF_050948445.1). Taxonomy (NCBI): domain Bacteria; kingdom Bacillati; phylum Actinomycetota; class Actinomycetes; order Pseudonocardiales; family Pseudonocardiaceae; genus Actinomycetospora; species Actinomycetospora sp. CA-053990. The sequence continues at coordinate 200,736 of NZ_CP192043.1, forward strand.
TGCCGACCGCGAGGTCGGGGCGGACGTCGAACCGCGCGCCGCACCACGGGCACACGCCGCGCTCGGGGCCCGGGCGCCCGGCACGTCCCCGGCCCACCGGTCCGTCGCAGCGCGCGCAGAACCGCGCCTGCTCCGGGACCGGGGGACCGGTGGTCCCCGGGTCGGGTCGGTCCATCTCGTCTCCTGCGTCCGGATGGCGTGCGGGTGGCGCGTCGGTGGCGCGTGGGTGGTGACGAAGGTGACTCCGCCCCCTCGCCATGGTGTCACCGCCCCGCCGCACGCTGCGCTCCGCCGTCCGGCGTGGATCATCACGCTCCGGACGATCGGTCCCCCGTGGGCGTCTCCCCCTCCGCCCGTCGCCGCAGGTCCGAGGCGGCTCACCCATCCGGGTGTTTCCCGGCGTCCGCTCGGCTCTGACGCTTGTCAGTCGCGGTTTCGCGGGGTCGCGCCGGAGGAGGGTGCCCGGGCCGGACGGGCCGCCGCCTGCCATGCTGTCGCCGCACCGAAGCCGATCGGGGGGTTGGGTGCCGCGCCTCCGCGGAGGCCGGTGCGCGATCGTCCGTGCCACATTCCGGAGGTCGTGCCGTGAGCGCAACCGACGACACCGACCGTCCCGTCGGGTCCGACGAGCGGGCCGGGGACCGGTCCGCCCAGCACCGGCGTCCCGACGTCGACCACCACCCGGAGGCCGGCGCCAGTGTGCCCGGTGGAGGCCTCGGATCCCCCGCCGCCACGCCGGGTGCCCCGACGTTCGGTGCGGACGACGACGCCGTGACGGGCCCGACGCCGTCGTCCCCGTCGTCGCCGTCGTCCCCCGGTTCCTCGACCGGCTCCTCCGCCGGCGAGTCCGCGTCGTCCGTGGCCGATGCCGCCGCGGAGGCCGAGCGCGCGCTCGCCCAGGCCGCTCGCGACGCCGAGCAGGCCGTGCGCGACGCGCACACCGACGGCACCCAGGCCGTGCAGAAGGGCTACGCCGACGCGCAGCGCGCCAACGAGCGCGCCTACGAGGAAGCCGCGGCCAAGCACGACCGGATGAGCTGAGCCGGTCCTCGAGGTGCTCCGCACCCGGACGTGTCGCCGTCCGGGCGCGCGGGCCCCACGATGATCACCCGGTCCGGTTCCCGACGCTGCGCCGCACCCGCGGCGCCCGGCACGCCCGCGCACGAGGCAGGTGACACATGGCGGTCCAGCTCCGCATCACCGCGGACGGCGTCGTCGTGCGCTTCACCGGCTCGGACCGCGTCTGGGCGTGCTGTCGCGGGGTCTACCTGCCGCTGAGCCGCGTGCTGCTCGCGCGTCCGATGAAGCGCCGTGACGCGGTGTCGGCGAGCCCGCGCGTGCACCTGCCCGGCGTGAGCGTGCCGCGCGTGCTGCGGGCGGGGTCGTACGGCGTCGGCGAGCGCCGGCAGCTGTGGATGGTGCGCCGGGCCGACGAGCTCCTCGCGATCTACCTGCGCGGCGATCCGTACCACCGGATCGTCGTCGAGGTCCCGGACCCCGAGACCACCAGCAAGACGATCAACGAGGCGCTGCCCCCGCGTCGGCTGCCCGCCTGACGCTTCCAGAGCGTGTGGCTCAGAGCGTGTCGGCCACCAGCGGCGCGAGCAGCAGGTCCGGGTTGTTCTGCGCCACGGCCTGCAGGCGCCACTTGTGCGGGAAGAGCGCGAGGAGCTCCCCGTCGATCCGGCGCGTCAGCACCTCGATGCCGACGGCGCCCTTGAGGGTCTCGACGCCGGCGGCGTCCGTGCGCCGGGCGATCTGGTAGTCGAGACGGTCGAGCTTCACCGGCGCGCCGAACTCGTCGGCCAGCCGCGCCGAGACCACCTCGAACTGCAGCGGGCCGACCGCGGCCAGCACCGGGGCCTGGTCGCCGCGCAGGTCCGAGGACAGCACCTGGATGACGCCCTCGGAGTCGAGCTGCTCGATGCCCTTGCGGAACTGCTTGGTCTTCGACATGTCCGCCACCCGGCAGACGCTGAAGTGCTCGGGGGCGAAGCTCGGGATCGTCGGGAACGTGACCGGGTCCTCGGCCCAGAGCGTGTCGCCCGGGCGCAGCGCGGTGGCGTTGACCAGCCCCACGATGTCGCCCGGGAACGCCTCCTCGATGGTCGAGCGGTCGCGGCCGAACATCGCCTGCGCGTACTTGGTGGCGAACGGGCGCCCCGTGGCGTCGTGGGTGAGCACCATGCCGCGCTCGAAGCGACCCGAGCAGATGCGCACGAACGCCACCCGGTCGCGGTGCGACTTGTCCATCGACGCCTGCACCTTGAACACGAGGCCCGAGAACGGCGCGTCGACGGGCCGGAGCTCGCCCTTCTGGTCGGGGCGCGCGCCGGGCGGCGGGGCCAGCTCCACCAGCGCGTCGAGCAGGCGGGCGACGCCGATGTTCGACAGCGCGGATCCGAACATGACCGGCGTCGCGCTGCCGGAGTGGAACGCCTCGGCGTCGAACTCGGCGCCGATCTCGTCGAGCAGCTCGAGCTCCTCGGTGGCGCGCTCCCAGTCCGCGCCCTCCTCGGCCGCGGCGCGCTCGGCGTCGAGGACCTCGACGGTCGCCTTCGACGCGCCGTGCGCGGCGCGGGTGAAGCGGTGCATCGTGCCGTCGGCGCGCTCGACCAGCCCGTGCAGGTCCCCGGCGATCCCGACCGGCCACGTGATCGGCATGGGGCGCAGACCGATCGTCTGCTCCACCTCGTCGAGCAGCTCGAGCGGCTCGCGGCCCGGGCGGTCCCACTTGTTGACGAACGTCAGCACGGGCACGCCGCGGTCGCGGCAGACGTCGAAGAGCTTGAGGGTCTGCGGCTCGAGGCCCTTGGCGGCGTCGAGGAGCATCACCGCGGCGTCGACGGCGGCGAGCACGCGGTAGGTGTCCTCGGAGAAGTCGCCGTGGCCCGGGGTGTCCAGGAGGTTGATCACCTGGTCGCGGTAGGCGAACTGGAGCACCGCCGAGGTCACCGAGATGCCGCGCTCGCGCTCCATGTCCATCCAGTCGGACGTGACGCCGCGCCGGCCGCCCTTGCCGTGCACCGCCCCGGCCGCCGAGATCACCTCGGCGTGCAGGGCCAGCGCCTCGGTGAGAGTGGACTTTCCGGCGTCCGGGTGGCTGATCACCGCGAACGTGCGGCGTCGCTGCGCCTGCGTCCCGGGGTCCTCGGCACCCTCGACACCGGCTGCGGCGGTCACCGCGGTCATCGCACTCCTCCTCCGGGGCCGTCACGGCCCACCGTCGAGGGTACGACCGCGCTCAGGACGAGGGACGCAGCGCCCGCAGCGGCTCGGCGAGCTCGGTCGCGAAGTGGTCGAAGAACCCGTCGACGTCGGTGCCGGCGTTGATGAGCGCGAGGTGGTCGTACCCGGCGTCCACGAACGGCTGCGCGGCGGCGAGGTGCGTGGCGACCTCGGGCCCGCACCCGAACGCCCGGCGCATGTCCTCGGTGGTGACGTAGGCGGTCGCCGCGTCGAAGTTCACGGGATTCGGCAGCTCGGACTGCACCTTCCAGCCGGTGACCCCGAAGCGGAACAGCCGCCGCGCCGACTCGGCCCCCTCCTGCTCGGTGGGCGCGTACGCGATCGGCACCTCGGTGTAGCGCGGGCCCGTCCCGCCGGCGGCGGTGAACGCCTCGATGAGATCGGTGCGCGGCTCGGTGGTGAAGATCCCGTCGCCGAGCTCGGCGGCGAGCGTAGAGGCGCGGGCGCCGCCGGTGGCGACGACGATCGGGGGCAGCGTGTCGGGCAGGTCGAACACCCGCGCGTCCTCGAGCGTCAGGTGCTTGCCCTCGTAGGTCTGGTAGCCCCCCTGCCAGAGCAGGCGGATGATCTCCAGCGACTCCCGGAACATCTGGTGCCGCACGTGCACGGCGGGCCAGCCCTGCCCGACGACGTGCTCGTTGAGCCGCTCACCCGACCCGACGCCGAGGGTGAAGCGGCCGTCCGCGAGCAGCTGGGTCGTCGCCGCGGCCTGGGCGATGATCGCCGGGTGGTAGCGGATGAACGGGCAGGTCACGCCCGTCGCCAGCTCGATGCGCTCGGTCTTCGCCGCCATCGCGGCGAGCATCGACCACGCGAAGCCCGAGTGCTGCTGCTCGGAGACCCACGGGTGGTAGTGGTCGGAGATCTCGACGAAGTCGAAGCCTGCCTCCTCGGCGCGCACGCACTGGCGCACCATCTCGGTCGGCGAGTAGGCCTCGGCGATGAGCTTGTAGCCGATTCTCACGACGGACACCTCCGGACGACAGCGATGGCTCCGGCCGTGGTTCCCGGTCGCGCGTCCTCGTACCCGGAGGGCGATCTCCGCGGATCTGTCCGGTGGGCGTAACGCCCGACCGGGCACGGACGAACTACCCGGTGGCCCCGCGGGGTCGTCGGACCCCCGACCCGACGATCCCGCGGGCCTTCACCGCTTCTCCGGGGCGCGCCCTAGTTCGCGCCGGCGCCGTCCAGCGGCTTGTCCGGCTGGACCCGCGGCATGTTGCCGCCGCCCCCTCCGCCGCCGCCCGAGTCGGGCTCCACCCAGATCGTCACGGCCTCGCCGGCCGGCACCCGCGTGCCGGCCTCGGGCTGCTGGGCCGTCACCGTGCCCTCGACCGTGGGCGGGGTGTCCGGGTCGGGATCGATCGCGACGACCCGGGCGGCCATGGCCACCTCGTGTGCCTGCGCGGCCGGGAGCCCCACGAGCGCGGGCACGAGCACGAGCTCGGGTGTCCTCATGCTGGGAAGGTAGCCAGCGCAGGGTGGGCGGGCCAGCACGGTGGGTCCGGGTCGGAGGGCGCCGGCCGGGAACGGAGCCCTGCGTGGCTGCGACGAGCGGACGGGCATGATGGGCCGCTCGGCCCAGCCGGACCGACCCCGAGCAGGAGAACACATGACGCAGCAGCACGAAGCGGAGCGGTCGTGCCGCGCGGTCGTGCGGGGTCTCCTCGTCGTCGGTGCCGCGGCGCTGGCCCTGTCGGGGTGCGCCCGGGCCCCGGAGCCGGCGGTGCCGCCGATCCCGCTGAGCTCCTCGGCGCCCGTGGCCGCCCCCACCCCCGTCCGGACGGGGGCCCGGCCCGGCCTTCACCCCGTGCCGCGGCGACCTCGAGTGCGCGACCGTGCCGGTGCCGGTCGACTACGCGAACCCCACCGGGCCCACGACACCGATCGCCATCGCGCGCCGGCCCGCGGCGAACCCCGCCGCCAAGCTGGGCGTGCTCCTGGTCAACCCCGGGGGCCCGGGCGGCTCGGGCATCGAGCTCGTCCAGGCCGGGGTGCTCCCGCGCGAGGTGACCGACCGCTTCGACGTGATCGGCTTCGACCCGCGCGGCGTCGGCGACAGCACCGGGCTGCAGTGCCCGCTGGGCCCCGAGACGCCGTACCTGGCCGATCCGGACCCGGGCGACCCCGCGGACGAGGCGGCCACGAACGACGCGGTCGACCGCTACGACGCCGCCTGCGGCCAGCGCTACCGCGACCTCCTGCCCCACCTCGGGACGCGCAACGTCGCCCGCGACATGGATCGCATCCGCGAGGCCCTGGGCGAGGAGCGGATCAACTATCTGGGCTTCTCCTACGGGACGTCGATCGGGCAGACGTACGCGCAGCTCTTCCCGACACGGCTGCGGGCGATCGTGCTCGACGGCGTCGTCGACGTGACGAAGCCGGGGCTGGACTCGGCGCAGGCCGAGAGCTTCGAGAACTCCCTGCGCCAGTTCGACGCCGCGTGCCGGACCGATCCGACGTGCCCCGTGCGGGCCGACCCGATCGGCACCCTCGACCGGGTGCGTGCCCGCGTCACCGCCGCGCCGCTGCCCGTCGCCGGCACGAGCCCGCTCTCGGCGGGGCTGCTCGAGATCGGCGTCGTCTACCCGCTCTACAGCCAGGACAGCTGGCCCCAGCTCGCCCAGGCCCTCGCGGCGGCCGACCGGGGCGACGGCGCCCCCCTGCGCTCGCTGGCCACCGCCTACTTCCGCGGCAGCAACTCCGACACCTACAACGCCGTGACGTGCCTGGACAACGCCTGGCCGACCGAGGACCAGCAGGTGCTCGCGGCGGCCCGCGTCACCGAGTCCCGCGCGCCGCACTTCTCCGGCAACGTGCTCGTCAGCGGCCTGACCTGCTCCGACTGGCCCGCACCCCAGCAGCCACTGACCCCGCTGGAGAACTACGCGGGCCCGCCGATGCTGATCCTCGGGACGACGAACGACCCGGCCACGCCGTACCAGAACAGCGTCGCGCTCTCCCAGCGCGTGCCCGGCTCGGCGTTGCTGACCTACCGCGGCGAGGGCCACACCGTCTACACCAACGGCGTCCCGTGCGTCGACGACACCGTCAACCGCTACCTCCTCGAGGGCGTCCTACCCCCGCCGAACACGGTTTGTTAGTACGGCTGTGTCGGCGGCGGACCGTCGCTGACGTCCAGTGCCCGATCAGGGGAGCACGCCGATAGGGCCACGCACTCGATCGTCGGGCGGGCGGTCGCTGTGACGTAGGGTCAACCGCGGTGCGCCGGGAAGTCTGGTCGGCAGTCCCTGACGTCTGCCCGCCGGAGGAACCGTGGCTCGGTCGTCCCCCCTCTTCGCCCGCGGCTCCTGGCCGGAGACGGCGCGCATCGCGGACATCCTGCGCCGCGAGACCGTCGGCGGCGTCCTGCTCGTCGCGGCCGCGGCGCTCGCGCTGCTCTGGGCCAACTCGCCGTGGCGGGACGCGTACACGGCGCTGTCGCAGGTCCAGATCGGCCCGGCGTCACTCCATCTCGACCTGACCCTCGCCACCTGGGCCGCCGACGGCCTGCTGGCGATCTTCTTCTTCGTCGCGGGCCTCGAGCTCAAGCGCGAGTTCGTCGCCGGCGACCTCCGCGAGCCGTCGCGGGCGCTGCTGCCGGTGGCGGCCGCGGTCGGCGGCATGATCGCGCCCGCCCTGATCTACGCCGCGATCAACCTCGGCGGACCGGGGGCCGCGGGTTGGGCGATCCCGACCGCCACCGACATCGCGTTCGCGCTCTCGGTGCTCGCCCTCATCGGCTCCTGCCTGCCCGACGCGCTGCGCACCTTCCTGCTCACGCTCGCCGTGGTGGACGACCTGCTCGCCATCACGATCATCGCGCTCTTCTACACCGACCAGCTCGCGTTCGTGCCGCTGCTGCTGGCGCTGCTGCCGCTCGGGGCGTTCACGGTCCTCGTCCAGCGGCGGGTGCGGTCGTGGTGGCTGCTGCTCCCGCTCGCCGCCCTGACGTGGGTGCTCGTGCACGAGTCCGGCGTGCACGCGACCGTCGCCGGGGTGCTGCTGGGCTTCGCCGTGCCGGTGGTCCGGCGGCGGGAGGGCCCCGGACCCGGGCTCGCCGAGCACTTCGAGCACCGCTGGCGACCGCTCTCCGCCGGGGTGGCGGTGCCGATCTTCGCGTTCTTCGCGTCCGGGGTGACCGTCGTCGGCGGCGGGCTCGGCGCGGCGTTCACGGACGCGATCACCATCGGCATCATCGCCGGGCTGGTGGCCGGCAAGACCGTCGGCATCATGGGCGCGACGTGGCTCGTCCAGCGGCTGACGCGGGCGCGGCTGGCCGACGAGCTGGCCTGGAGCGACGTCCTCGGGCTCTCGCTGCTCGCCGGGATCGGGTTCACCGTCTCCCTCCTCATCGGGGAGCTGGCGTTCGGCACCGGCAGCGGCGCGGACGACCACGTGAAGATCGGCGTCCTGACGGCCTCGCTGGTCGCCGCCGTGCTCGCCACGGGCGTGCTGCGGTACCGCAACGGCGTGCACCGGCGGATCCACGAGCGCGAGCGGGTCGACACCGACCACGACGATGTGCCCGACGTCTACGAGGACGACACGCGCGAGCGCGACGCGTGACAGCCCCCTCGCCTGCCGTAGCCGACTGGGCCGACAGCGTGAGTTCCTGCCGCCGTGCGGCCCCAAGAGGCTCTGGACGCCCGTGTCGGCCTTGCCGGGGCACGGGTCGGGACGCACCCTCGCCGCATGACCGGACCGGCGGGCCGCGCCTCCCGCAACGCCACCCGCCGCCGCCGAGGCGCGGGGAGGGACCGCGCGGGCGGTGACCGCACGGGCGGGCCGACGCCCGTCGTCGTCGGCGTCGAGGACGCGGCGACCACGACCGACCCGGACACGGACGCGCTGACGCGGACGATCGCCATGGTCAACGACAAGGGCGGGGTCGGGAAGACCTCGCTCGTCGCCAACCTCGCCGGGCAGTTCGCCGCGGCCGGCTACCGGTGCCTGCTCGTCGACCTCAACCGCCAGGCGAACCTCGCCGACGACCTCGGGTTCCGCGACGGGCCGATCGACGACCACGGCGCGGGCCTGCTCATGAGCATCGTGGCGGGCTCGCCGCTGCGCCCGACCGAGGGCGTCCGCCCCGGCCTCGACGTCGTACCCGGTGGCGCCCGCCTCGTGGACCTCGTGCCGTTGATGGTCTCCCGGGTCCAGGAGCAGGGACGGGAGGCGTTCCGGGCCCTCGCGACCGTGCTCGCGCCGGTGGCCGGCGACTACGACCTCGTCTTCGTCGACTGCCCGCCCGAGACGACGATCCTCACCGACCTCGCGCTCACCGCCGCCCGGTGGGTGCTCATGCCGACGAAGTCGGACGGCGGCGGCCTGGTCGGCATGCGCCTGGTCGGGGAGCGCTTCGCGCTCGCCCGCGAGCAGAACCCCGACCTCGGCCTGCTCGGCGCCGTGCTCTTCGCCACCGGGTCGCGCTCGCGCGTCGTGCACGCCGAGCTCCGCGAGGCGATGGAGCGCGCCTTCGGCGGCCAGTCGCCGCTGTTCACCACCTCGATCCGCCACGCGGAGCGCACCGCGCAGGACGCCCGGCGCCTCGGCCGGCTCGCCCACGAGCTCGAGCAGGAGGTGGCCGCGCAGCCCGCGTGGTGGGCGGCCCTGCGGGAGGGGACCTCGAAGACCTCGTCCGGGCGCCGCCTGTCCCCGACCGCCGCGAGCGTGGCGGGTGACTACCGCGACCTCGGGGTCGAGCTCCTGACCCTCCTGCGCGCTGCCGAGGAGACCACGACCGCGGACCACCGCCCCGAGCAGGAGGCCACCTCGTGACCGCCGATTTCCGGATGACCAGCGACGACGAGCAGCCGCCCGACCTCAGCGACGCGTTCGGGCGGTCGGCGACGGCGAGCCTGCGCGGACTCCTGCCCCCGCGCCCCCGCCGGAGCTCCGAGCAGGATGAGGCCGAGGGCACCGGGACGGGGTCCCCCGAGATTCCGGCGCAGGAAGCGCGCCACGCCGCCGTCGTGCCCCTCACCGTGCGGACCCCCGTGCCCGACGAGGCCGGGGAGTCCGGATCCGAGTCCGAGACCGGGTCCGAGACCGAGGCCGACACGCCGAACGACGTCCCCCCGGCGCCCCCGCCCGCCGACGTCCCACCGGCCCCACCCGCCCCCCGCGGCGCACGCCGCTCGGCGCGCGCGTCGGGGAGCACCGCGGGCACCGCCAACCGGCGGTGGGGGTCGGTCCGGATGGCGTCGCAGGAGCACGTCGAGCTGTTGGTGCTGGTCACGTTGCGTCGCGGCCCGGCCAGCGGGCGGGAGCTCGCGGAGCGGCTCCGGGCGGACAGCGGAGGCGGCCTCGCGCCACCTCCTACCACGATTCAGAAAACCCTCCATCACCTCGCCCGGCACGGTCTCGTCGAGCTCGGGGCCGACACCGAACGGCGGCGCTACCGTCTGACCGAGCTGGGCATGCGGATCGTCCGTGCGCGCGTGCGGGCGTGGCGATCGCTGCGGCGTGCGGTGGACCGGGTGCTGGACGCCGCCGACGAGGGCTGACCTGCGTCTCCGTCGAGCGCGGAGCAACATGTCGACGCATCGGGCCGCACGGTGTTTGGGCTGTGCTGCCCAAGCGCGCAGAGCTGGCGGCCGAGACCGAACCCCCGTATGGTGCAGATCACTGCCGAGTGTCACCAAGGTGGCGGTCGACATGACCCTTCGTGATCGCACGGTCACGCACGCACCCAGCGCATCCGGTCGATCACATACCGACGTCTCGTTCATTCAGAAAGAGCGAACGGGCGCAGATGTTTGAAGCACGAGAACGACACCCGAATGCGCGATCACCCTTCGTGCTCTGGTGATCACGAATTGGGTCGAACGGCCCATCGCAGATTTGATCTTACCGGTCTAGCGCAATCCGGAAGCACGCGATGTAATGTCCGGCTCCGTAGGCGGCGGGCCGTGGTCCACCGCACAGGCGGACCAATCCATTCGGAGGTGCACGGTGCCCGGAACCGGCCTGAAATTGGCCCTCGCGGTCATCGGCGGCTATCTACTCGGTCGTACGAAGAAGATGAAGCTCGCCATCATGTTCGGCGCTGCGCTGGCCGGGAAGAAGATCTCCACCGATCCCGCCCAGCTGTTGGGGCAGGCCTCGAAACTGATCCAGGCGTCACCGGAGCTCCAAAAGCTCGACGGTGCTGTGCGGGGTCGGCTGCTCGAGGCCGGCAAGGACGCGGCGCTGGCCGTCGCGAGCTCGCGCATGGAGGCCCTCACCGACAACCTGGTCAACCGGGTCGAGAACCTCGGCAAGCCGGCCGCGGACGCGGCGGGTGCGGCGACGCAGGCCGCCGGCCAGACCGCGGGTGCCGCCGGTGACGCCGTCGGCCAGGCCGGTGGCGCTGTCGGCGACGTGGCCGGGACGGCCGGGTCGGCCGTCGGAGGCGCGGTCGGCGGTGCCGGCGGCGCGGTCGGCAAGGCCGCGCGCGGTGGACGTCGTCGCAAGGCGGCTGCCGCCGAGGAGCCGGTCGACGACGGCGTGGACGCCGCCGACGAGATCGAGGACGTCGAGGATTTCGACGACGTCGACGACACGGAGGAGTCCGAGTCGGACGAGGCCGTGGCCGAGACCGAGGAGGCCGACGAGCCCGAGGAGGCCCCCTCGCGGGCCCCGTCGCGCCGCCGGGCCTCGCGTCCGCCGTCGACATCGAAGAGCTCCGGCAGCAGCTCGTCGAGCAGCGGCTCGACCAGCAGCGACACAGGCCAGGAGCGTCGCAAGCGGTCGTCGTCGGGCTCGTCGTCGGACGACAGTGCGAACCGCACCAGCAACGGCTCGACGCGTCGGACGTCGTCGGGGTCGCGCAGCAAGGCCACCGCCGGCTCCGGCTCGCGCCGTGGATCGGGGAAGCGCGATGACTGAGTCCACGACCGATCCGCGGGCGGCCTCGAACGGCCAGGTCCCGCACGACGAGGACAGCGGGTCCGGCTCGTCGATCACCGACGTGCTGCCCGTCGACCGTCTCAAGCAGGCGGCGCAGACGCTGCTGAAGACGGCCACCGACAAGGCGGTCAACGCCGCTCTCGACCAGGTCGAGGGCCTGACCGGCAAGCTCACCGACGTCGCCGGGAACCCGGGCAACCTCGGTGCCGTGTTCGGCGGTGGGTCGGGCGATGACGACGACTCGTCGGGCGGCGGCATCGGCGGAGCGATCAAGAGCGGTCTCTCGACGGTGAAGGACAAGGCGCTGGGGGCGGTCGGTCTCGGCGGCGGAGACGACGACGAGGGCGACGAGGACGGCAGCGGCGGCGGTGGCGGAGGCAGCTCCGACAGCGGCCGCGGCAAGTTCAAGTTCATGAACATCTACGAGGTCCAGGACGTCGGGGTCCCGCTGCGCGTGGCTTACGACCAGTGGACCCAGATGGCCGACTTCCCGAGCTTCATGAAGAAGGTCGAGACGGTCAATCAGGAGTCCGACGAGAAGGTCGTCTGGACCGCAAAGGTGTTCTGGTCGCGTCGTTCCTGGGAGACGACTATCCGCGAACAGGTGCCGGATAGCCACATTCTGTGGGTGTCGTCGGGCGCCAAGGGCCACGCGGACGGGATCGTGACGTTCAGCGAACTGGCGCCGAACCTCACGCGCATCGTTCTGATCATGGAGTACTACCCGCAGGGCTTCTTCGAGAAGACCGGGAATCTGTGGCGGGCGGTCGGACGTCGTGCCCGGCTCGAGTTCAAGCACTTCTGCCGTCACGTCATGATGGACACGCTGATCAACCGCGAGGAACTCGAGGGCTGGCGCGGCGAGATCCGCGACAGCGAGGTCGTCAAGACCCACGAGGAAGCCCTCGAGGAGGAGCAGCGGGCGGCCGAGGAGGACGAGGAGCTCGAGGACTCCGAGGACACCGAGGACGGCGAGCTCGCCGACGAGGACCTCGACGAGGACGAGGACGTCGACGACGACCTCGTGGCCGAGGACGAGGACGCCGACGAGGACCTCGACGAGCTCGAGGACGAGGCGGACGAGGACGAGCTCGACGACGAACTCGACGACGAGGCCGAGGAGGACGTCGACGACGACCTCCCGGAGGACGCCGAGGACGAGGCCGAAGCCCCTGCCGAGGAAGCCCCCGCCGAGGAGGACGACCGCCCGCGTCGTCGCTCGCGGCGCCAGCGCACCCCGGCCTGATCGACGGCCGATCGACGCCCACGACGGGTCCCGGTCTCCGGGGCCCGTCGTGGGCGATCCGCACAGGGAGGAAGTGAGACAGCGTGACGATCAGCCAGCAATCGGGCGGCGGCGTCCAGAAGGCGCCCCAGGGCGGGCTCGCCGAGGTCCTCGACCTCATCCTCGACAAGGGCCTCGTGATCGACGCCTTCGTGAAGGTGTCGCTGGTCGGCATCGAGCTGATCACCATCGACGCCCGGATCGTCGTGGCGAGTGTCGACACCTATCTGAAGTTCGCCGAGGCCACCAACCGCCTCGACCTGCACCAGAAGGGTGGCAAGGACCTCGGGGAGTTCATGGGCGGCCTCACCGAGGGCGCCACCGAGGGCGGCGCGAAGGGCAAGACCAAGGGGGTGCTCGACGCCGGCAAGGAGAAGTGGGACGAGGTCCGCGGCGAGCGCCAGCAGAGCAAGCGCGAGAAGGCATGAGGGGGCCGAGGTGACCACGACGGAGGACTCCACCAAGTCCCGGAGCACGACCCGCGGGTCCTACATCTACGGCATCGTCCCGGCGGGGATGCGCATCCCCGACGGGCTCGAGCCGATCCCGCACGGTGACGAGGACGGCGAGCTGGGTCTCGTCACCGAGGGCGAGCTGGCGGCCGTCGTCAGCGACGTCTCGGCCGACCGCCCCCTGGGCACCCGGCGCGACCTGATGGCGCACGAGGCCGTCCTCAACGCGATCGCGCAGGAGGTGCCGGTCCTCCCCATGCGTTTCGGGGCGGTCGTCACCGACGACGACGCGGTCGCCGACGAGCTGCTGAAGCCGCACCAGGACTACTTCCTGCGCGCGCTCGACCAGCTCCGCGGCCACCTCGAGTTCCGGCTGCGCGGCGACTACAACCAGGACGTCATCCTCACCCGCATCGTCGAGTCCGATCCCCGCATCCAGCAGCTGCGGGAGAAGATCGCCGGGGTCGACGAGGACGCGAGCTACTACGACCGCATCCAGCTCGGCGAGTCGATCTCGAAGGCGATGGACCAGCTGCGGCAGGAGGACGCGCAGGCCACGGTCGACGCGCTCTCGAAGTTCGCGGTGGCCACCGAGGTCAAGGAGGCGGGCGGCGAGAACGGGGCCGTGCACCTGGCGTTCCTCGTGAAGACCGACGGGCGTGACGATTTCGAGCAGGCCGTCGACGACCTGGGCAACGCCTGGGCCGGGCGGGTCGAGCTGCGGCTCATCGGGCCCACGGCGGCCTTCGACTTCCTGCCCGAGTTCGAAGCGCCCCCCGAAGCCCAGGCCTGAGGGGCCGGCGCATCGTGGGTTTCTTCACCGAGCTCCTGCTCCTGCCCCTCGCCCCGGTCCGTGGGGTGGCCTGGGTCGGCGAGAAGATCGCCGACCAGGTCGACCACCAGATGAACGACCCCGGCGTCATCCGCGCGCAGATCGACGAGCTGGACGCCGCGTTCGACCGCGGTGAGATCAGCGAGGACGAACGGGACGAGCAGCAGACCGTCCTGCTGCAGCGCCTCGTAGGTGGGGGTGGCGCGTGACGCGGTCCGCCGACGTCACCGAGGACGACGACGCCCCGCGCGTCACCGATCAGGAACGACCCCGCCGCCGGCGTTCGTCGGCGTCCGGGGATTCCGGGGAGGACGCGCCGAAGCGACGCCGGTCGAACGGGGACGCGACCCCCTCGGAGTCCTCCGAGTCGGCCGGATCGGCCGAGGAGAAGCCGCGTCGCCGGCGCCGGACGTCCGAGACGTCGTCCGGCTCGGACGAGGAACGTCCTCGCAGGCGTCGTCGCCCGGAGGGCGAGGCGGAGGGCGAGCGGCCGCGACGTCGTCGGACGTCGGAGGCCTCGACCGGTGCCGACGAGGAGCGCCCGAAGCGCCGCCGCACGTCGGAGGCGTCGAGCGGCTCGGACGAGGAGCGCCCGAAGCGGCGCCGGACGTCGGAGGCGGCGGCCGGCTCGGACGAGGAGCGCCCGAAGCGCCGCCGGACGTCGAACGGCGGGAACGGCACCGCGGGCTCGGACGACGAGCGCCCGCGCCGTCGCCGCCGGACCGAGGAGAACGGCGAAGCGGCCCCCGACCAGGACCGACCCCGTCGTCGTCGCCGACCCGCTGCCGACGATGCGCCGGCGGACTCCGGTGGGGGCGAGGAGCGTCCGCGCCGACGGCGCCGTCCGGAAGGCGAGCAGGAGCGACCCCGCCGCCGCCGAGCGGAGGACACCTCCGACGACGCTCCTGACGACACCCCGGACGACGCTGCCGAGGACGCGGCCGAACCGGAGGAGATCGAGGAGCCGGAGGACCTGGACGACGCCGAGGACCTCGACGACGCCGAGGACCTCGACGAGCCCGACGACGTCGACGAGCCCGAGGACGTCGAGGAACCCGAGCCCGAACCGGAAGCCGAGCCCGAACCGGCGCCCAAGAAGCCCATCCCCGCTCGCAAGATCGCCCGCTTCGCGGCCGAGCAGGTGATGGAGATGAGCGGCAAGGAGAGCGAGTCGATCACTTCGGTGCGCCGCACGGACGAGGGCTACGTCGTGGGCCTGGAGGTGGTGGAGAGCCACCGCATCCCCGAGTCCACGGACATCCTGGCGATCTACGAGGCCGAGATGGACGAGGACGGCGAGCTGATCAGCTACAAACGGCTGAAGCGCTACACACGGGGTCGCGGCGACGACGAGTGACGGCCCGCCGCGACCCGGGGGGACACGAGAGGGAGTGACCATGAGCGACCCGGTGCGCTGGACCGGGCAGATGCCGTCCGCCCCGAACCAGGCCGGCGGCCGCCAGCCGGCGGCCCAGGGCGGCGGGGGCGACGGCACGAACCTCGCGGACATCCTCGAGCGGGTCCTCGACAAGGGCATCGTCATCGCCGGGGACGTCCAGATCAACCTGCTCGACATCGAGCTGCTGACGATCAAGCTCCGGCTCATCGTGGCGTCCGTCGACCGCGCCAAGGAGATGGGCATCGACTGGTGGGAGCGCGACCCCACCCTCTCCTCGGGACACAGCGAGCTCGAACAGGAGAACCGCCGCCTGCGGGAGCGCCTCGAGGCGCTGGAGGGCCGCAACGGGCAGGCGGCCCTCGAGGGTGACGACGAGCCCGACGACGTCGAGGACGGGGGCGACGACGCCGAGCTGGTGGACGCCGAGATCGTCGACGACACCGAGGAGCCCGAACCCGAACCCCAGCCCGCGCGGCGGCCGAAGCAGACGGCCCGACAGGGCGGCGGGGGGAAGGCCGCACCGCGCCGACGTCGGAAGGCGGAGGAATGAGCGACACGCTGACCTACGTCTACGCCGTCGCCCGCGACGTCGCCCCCGCCGCCGTGGCGGGGCTCGAGGGACTCGGGGGACGTCCCGTCCGAACGGTCGAGCACGGCGGCGTGACGGCCGTGGTGAGCGACGCCGACCGCGCGGAGTTCCAGGAGCGGGCGCTCGAGGAGCGCCTCGAGGACCTCGAGTGGCTGGCCGCGACCGCCCGGGCGCACCACCACGTCGTCGACACCCTCGGGCGCGACCACCTCGTGGCGCCGCTCGGGCTGGCGACGGTGTACTTCGACGACGAGCGGGTGCGGGCGGTGCTCGAGGAGAGCGCCGAGACCTTCTCCGCGGTGCTCGACCGTCTCGACGGACGCGCCGAGTGGGGACTCAAGGTCTACGCCCGCAAGGGCCGCCCGGACGCGGCCGGGCCGGAGGCCGAGAAGCCGCGGTCGGGCGCGGACTATCTCCGTCGGCGCCGCAAGGCCCTGCGCGAGGGCGACACGACGCTCGAGGACGCCCGCCAGGCCGCCGCCGAGGTGGACGCGGTCGCGTCGGCCCTCGCGGCCGCCACCCGGAGCCACCGCCTGCAGGACGCGCAGCTCTCCGGGCAGTCCGACCCGATGGTCCTCAACCAGGCCTACCTGCTGCCGGTCGAGCGGGCCGACGAGCTCCGCGCCGTCGTCGCCTCCTACCAGGACCACCCGAACATGCGGGTCGAGCTCACCGGGCCCTGGGTCCCCTACTCCTTCGCCGCCGCCGCCAGCTCGTCCTCGGAGGGATCGGCGCCGTGACGGGCCCGTCCTCGGGAGAGCTCGAGCCACGGGCGACGTCGCTGTTCGGGGACGAGGAGGTCGCGCTCGTCGACCTGCTCGACCGGCTGCTCGCCGGCGGCGTGGTGCTCGTCGGCGACCTGACGATCTCGCTCGCCGGGGTCGACCTCGTGCGCATCTCGCTCCGGGCCCTGGTCATGTCGATCGCGCCGGTGGAGCGGCAGGGCACGCTGGCGGAGCGGGCCGAGCGGGGCGACACGCCGCGGAACGGATCCGCCGCGCCGAGGGCCCTGACGGCCCGGGAGCTGGAGCCGGGCGATGAGTGAGCGGGCGAACCGCATCGAGATCGACAAGGACGAGGTCCGCCGGGACCTCATGAAGCTGGTGCTCACGATCGTCGAGCTGCTGCGCCAGCTCATGGAGCGGCAGGCGATCCGGCGCGTCGACCAGGGCGACCTCACCGAGCAGGAGGAGGAGGACCTCGGCACCTCGCTGATGCTGCTGGCGGAGGCGATGGACGAGCTCACCGAGCAGTTCGGGCTCACCGCGGACGACCTCAACCTGGATCTCGGACCGCTGGGCCCGCTCCTGCCGCGCGACCGCTGACCGCCCTGCCCGATCGTGCGGGCGCGATCGGACTCCGCCCGCACCAGGCGGGGTACTCGGGGCACATGACCAGCGCTCAACGTCCGAGCAGCACCCCCTCCAGCCCCACGCCGACGGCCACGTCGGTCGGGGGCGCCGGCGCCGTCGGTGACCCGACCGCCGTCGACGGCACCACCGAGGTGCTGCCCTCGGTGGTGCAGAAGGTGACGGCGTTCTCGGCGCGCGAGATCCCGGGTGTCGTCGCCCTGGGAGCCAGCTCCTCCCGCGCCGTCGGGGCCGTGCGCCAGACGCTCACGGGCAGCACCGAGAACACCGCGGGTGTGCGCGTCGAGCTCGAGAACCAGACGGCCCGCATCGGGCTGGACGTCGAGATCGAGTACGGCGTCGGGGCGCGCGAGCTCGTGCGCGCGCTGCGTCGCCACGTGCCGAAGGCCGTCGAGGAGATCGCCGGCGTCACCGTCGTCGAGCTCAACGTCGTCATCACCGACGTGCACCTGCCCGGAGGCGACGACCCCGACGCCGGCGTGGCGCCGCCGCCCCCGCCGCCCGCCGCGACGCTCTAGCGGCCCCCGCGCCGGGAGGGCGGGCCCGGCTCCGCCGGTGGTCGTGGCAGCATCGGGCGTCGACCGGCCCGGTGCGACGGGCGCGCGCGACGACCAGGGGAGGCCACCGGTGGCGACCGTGCTCGTGACCGGCGCGGCCGGGTTCATCGGCTCGAACGTCGTGCGGTACTGGCGCCGCGAGCACCCCGGGGACCGCGTGGTGGCGCTCGACGCGCTGACCTACGCCGGGGTGCGGGAGAACGTCGAGGGTCTCGACGGCGTCGAGTTCGTGCACGGCTCGATCGCGAACACCGAGCTCGTCGAGCACCTGCTCCGGGCCCACGGCGTGGACGTGGTGGTCAACCTCGCGGCGGAGTCGCACAACAGCCTGGCGATCCTGCGTCCCGGCGACTTCTTCGCCACCAACGTGATGGGCACCCAGGGTCTGCTCGAGGCGGTCCGCCGGGTCGGTGTGGGCCGGTTCCACCACATCTCCACCTGCGAGGTCTACGGCGACCTGCCCCTGGACGTCGACGAGTCGTTCAGCGAGGAGTCGCCGTACCGGCCGCGGACGCCCTACAACGCCGCGAAGGCCGGCGGCGACCACGTGGTGCGCGCCTACGGGCTGACCTACGACGTGCCGATCAGCATCACCAACTGCGCCAACAACTACGGGCCCTTCCAGTTCCCGGAGAAGGTCATCCCGCTATTCACCACGCGGGCGCTGGCCGGGGAGCCGCTGCCGCTCTACGCGTCGACGAAGAACCGCCGGGAGTGGCTGCACGTCGACGACCACGCCGCGGCGATCGACGCCGTGGTCCACCACGGTCGGGTGGGCGAGACCTACAACGTCGGCTCCGGGCACGAGGTCGACATCGAGGGCATCGCCGACGCGGTGCTGGACACGCTCGGGCTCGGATCGGGACTCAAGACGATCGTGCCCGACCGGCCCAGCCACGACCGCCGCTACCTGCTCGACTCCACCAAGCTGCGCTCGGAACTCGGGTGGGCGCCGCGGATCGGATGGGACGAGGGCATCGCGGCGACCGTCGACTGGTACCGGACCCACGAGGACTGGTGGCGCCCGCTGCTCGGCCGCGCGCCGGTGGTCGAGGGTGCCGGCGCGGACTGGGGCCGGGCGTGAAGGGGATCGTGCTCGCGGGCGGCTCGGGCTCGCGGCTGCACCCGGTGACCCGGGCGGTGTCCAAGCAGCTGCTGCCGGTCTACGACAAGCCGATGATCTACTACCCGATCTCGGTGCTGCTGCTGGCCGGGATCCGGGACATCCTCGTGATCTCCACACCGGTGGACCTGCCGGCGTTCCGGCGGCTGCTCGGCGACGGCAGCGAGCTCGGGGTGCGCTTCGACTACGCCGAGCAGGCCGCGCCGAACGGGCTCGCCGAGGCGTTCCTCATCGGCGCCGACCACGTCGGCGACGACACCGCCGCCCTGGTGCTGGGCGACAACATCTTCCACGGCCAGGGATTCGCGACCGTCCTGGCCGACCAGGTCGCGCGCCTCGAGGCGGAGAAGGGCTGCGTGCTGTTCGGCTATCCGGTGCGCGATCCCGGCCGTTACGGCGTCGGGGAGGCCGACGAGACCGGCCGGTTGCTCTCGATCGAGGAGAAGCCGGCCGAGCCCCGGTCGAACCGGGCGATCACCGGGCTGTACTTCTACGACAACGATGTCCTCGACATCGCCCGCACCCTGACCCCGTCGGCGCGCGGCGAACTGGAGATCACCGATGTCAACCAGGCCTACGTCGCCCGGGGCGACGCCCGCCTGATCGACCTCGGCCGCGGGTTCGCCTGGCTCGACACCGGCACCCACGAGTCGCTCATCGAGGCCAGCCTCTACGTCCAGGTCCTCGAGCACCGCCAGGGCGTGCGCTTCGCGTGCCTCGAGGAGATCGCGCTGGCCAAGGGCTGGATCACCCCCGACCAGGCCTTCACGCTCGGGGAGCGCCAGGCCAGCTCCGGCTACGGCGCCTACGTCATGGACGTCGCGCGCCGCGCCGGAGCCGACGCCCGCTAGTGCTTCTGCACCGGCTCGGTGCCGAGGAAGTCCTGGAAGTCCTTCGGGAGCTGGCTGGTGAAGTTCTGCCACTCGCCGTCGGTCAGGGCGGTCTCGAGGCCCTTGGCGATCGCACGGGCGTGCTGCCGGGCCTGCGCGACGGTGACGCCGTCGCCCTCCTGCTCGGCGATCCGCTGGTAGAAGGTGTCGACGTCGAAGCGCTCGCCGCCGCCCTCGTTCGGCAGCGCGTCGGCCAGGCCACCGGGGAGCTGGGAGGCCAGGTCCTTGGCCTCGCCGCCCTCGAGCCGCTGGCCGAGGACCGTCAGCGTGGCCTTCACGGCGCGCTCGGCGCTGTTGTTGTCCGGCAGGTCCAGGCTCTCCTTGACCGCGGACACGAACTCGTGCTCCTGCATCGTTCTCCTCTCGTGACGGTGATGTCACGAGGCGGGTGCCCAGCACCCTGCTCCGCCCACACGTCGCGGCGGAACGGCCTAGAAGAGGGCCCGGAAGAAGTCCACGATGGACTCGGCGAAGCCGGCGAGGATCGTCAGGATGCTGGTGACCGTCGCCGCCGCGGTCGCGGGCGAGTCGATGATCCAGAACAGCACGAGGGCCAATGCGAGCAGCCCCAACACCCGTTGCATGCTGCACACCGTAGTCACGAGAGCAACATCCGTCACTACCAGTGCGGCGGGCGGCAGTCACGTTCATTCGGACGGGACACGCCGATGCGCTGATCAGCGCAGGTCACGGACCTGGACGGCTCACGCGTCGTCGAGTCGGGCGGCGAGCCCACGGTTCAGCTCGGACACCTCGAGGGTGCGGGGCCCCTCGGAGAACGTCACCGACGCGATGACGCCGTAGTTGACCAGCACGACCTGGTTGTCGGCGAATGCGTAACGGTGCACCTCGCCCTCGTTGATGATCTCCGTGAACCGCGCGACGACCGAGCCGAGATCCTCCTCGAATTTCAGCGTCAGGGGAATCTGCGGCACCGACACGTAAACGGTCACGTTCGTCCTCCACCTCGATCCGTTCGGCCGCGATGAATTGCGCCGGACGCCACATCGAAAATGCTCCGAGTGCCACGCGTGAGGACCACGGCGGCCACCGATCCTAGATCGGGAGACCCCACCGTGGGTCCCGACGGGGAGGGCGTGTCATGGAGATCGATGGCGTCGAGGTCTTCGAGGAGCAGGAGGACTACGGCTATTCCTGGTCCTGGGACGACCCGCGCGGATTCCAGTCCGAGATTCTGTGGCAGCGGGAGGTCGGGCACCTGAGCCTCGGGACGCGACAGATTCCCGGCGGCTGGGTCCACAACAGGCTCGACCCGAATGCCTGGGGCAGCGCGCGGACGATCTACGAGGCCCGCCAGGTCGTCGAGGCCTACGTGACGAAGGCGGCGGCCAAGCCCGCCTGACACCGAGTTCGCACACCTCGCCCACCCGATGCAGCGTCTCCGCGCTGATCGGGTACCCGAGGGGCCACCGCCGCCGCCCCTCGGGAGTTCCGCATGCCCCACGGAGTCGCCCACCAGCTCATCGCGTCCCACCTCGTCGACGGGGAGATGACGCCCGGTGAAGAGATCGCCCTGCGCATCGACCAGACCCTGACGCAGGACGCGACGGGGACGCTGGTGATGCAGGAGCTGGAGTCGCTGGGTCTCGACCGCGCCCGCACCGAGGTGTCGGTGCAGTACGTCGACCACAACCTGCTCCAGGCCGACGAGAAGAACGCCGAGGACCACGCCTACCTGCGCTCGGCCAGCCGGCGCTTCGGGCTCTGGTACTCCCAGCCCGGCAACGGCGTCTCGCACCCGACGCACATGCAGCGATTCGGCGCCCCGGGCAAGACGATGATCGGCTCCGACTCGCACACCCCGGCGTGCGGGTCGCTCGGGATGCTCGCCATCGGCGTCGGCGGTCTCGAGGTGGCGCTGGCGATCACCGGGAAACCGCTGACCATCCGGATGCCCGAGATCTGGGGCATCGAGCTCACCGGCGAGCTGCCCCCGTGGTGCTCGGCGAAGGACGTCGTCCTCGAGATGCTCCGCCGCCACGGCACCAAGGGCGGCACCAACCGGATCCTCGAGTACCACGGGCCCGGGCTGGCGACGCTCACGGCGATGGACCGCCACGTCATCGCCAACATGGGGGCCGAGCTCGGGGCGACGACCACGGTGTTCCCGGCCGACGACGAGGTGCGGCGGTTCCTCGCGGGCGAGCAGCGCGAGGACGACTTCACCGAGCTGCTCGCCGAGGAGGGCACCGAGTACGACGTCACCGAGTCGATCGACCTCTCGGAGCTCGAGCCGCTCATCGCGCAGCCGTCGTCGCCGGCCAACGTCGTCCCCGTGCGCGAGGTGGCCGGGACGCCGGTCGGCCAGGTGGTCATCGGGTCCTCGGCGAACCCGGGGCTGCGGGACTTCGCCGTCGCCGCCCGCATGGTCGACGGCCGCCAGACCCACCACGGCGTGAGCTTCGACGTGAACCCCACGTCGCGGCCGATCCTCGTCGACCTCACCCGCTGGGGCGGGACGACCTCCCTGATCGCGGCGGGCGCCCGCATCCACCAGTCCGGCTGCATGGGCTGCATCGGGATGGGCCAGGCCCCCGCCCCCGGTACGAACTCCCTGCGGACCTTCCCCCGCAACTTCCCCGGACGCTCCGGCGCCGGCAAGGACGACCAGGTCTGGCTGTGCTCGCCGGAGACCGCGGCGGCCAGCGCGCTGCGCGGCGAGATCACCGACCCCCGCGAGCTCGCCGAGGAGCTCGGCCTCACCTGGGGCGACCTCGACCTCCCCGAGCCCACCGTCATCCCGGACATGCTCGAGGAGCCGCCGCCGGAGGAGCAGGCGAAGAACGAGGAGCTCGTCAAGGGCCCGAACATCTCCGGGCTGCCGGAGTTCGAGCCGTTCCCCGACTCCTTCGAGGTGCCGGTGCTCCTCGCGGTCGGCGACGACATCTCCACCGACGACATCTCCCCGGCCGGCGCGGAGGCCCTGCCCTACCGCTCGAACATCCCGAAGCTCGCGCAGTTCGCGTTCATCCGGATCGACCCCGACTACCCGGCGAACGCCGAGGAGATCAAGGACACGACCGGCCACGCGATCGTCGGCGGCGCCAACTACGGCCAGGGCTCGTCCCGCGAGCACGCCGCGATCTGCCCGCGCTACCTCGGCCTGCGCGTGGTGATCGCGGAGTCCTTCGCCCGCATCCACTGGCAGAACCTGGCCAACTTCGGGATCCTCGCGCTCGAGTTCCCCGAGGAGGGCGAGCGCCCGAAGATCGACCAGGGCGCGACCCTGTCGTTCGAGAACGTGCGCGAGCAGCTGCAGCAGGGGCACGAGGTGACCGGCCGGGTCGACGGGACCGAGTACACCTTCCGTCACCAGCTCTCGGACCGGCAGGTGTCCATGGTGCTCGCGGGCGGGCTGATCCGGCAGCTCGCGGAGCAGGAGGAGAGCTGATCAGGGCAGGCCGGAGACGGTCTCCCGCCGCCGGATGAGCTCGTAGCCGTCCGACGGGTAGGGCTGGCGGTACTCGAGGACCCACAGGTCGTCGACCTCGTCGCCGGCGTCGCGGAAGCGCGTGGTGAGCCGGCTGACCTCGGCCTCGCGGTGGGTGTGGCCCAGCAGGCCGCCCCGCTCGGGCTCGAACGTCCAGTCCGCCACCGCGTCCCGGGGCGTCTCGCCGTAGGCGATCGCGGCGGACGCGGGCTCCGTGATGCCCGCCTGCTGGCGTGGCTGGCGCACGCCGGGGAAGAGCGACTTCATCTGCCAGGCGACCCCGACGGGGCGGTCGGGCGGGAGGAACTCGGGCAGCGGGACCCAGCGCCGCACCGTGGGGCCGGAGAACGCGAGCCAGCCGCCGGTGGTGGTGCTGTCGTCGACCGCGACCAGCCGGATGACGTCCGCGCCCGGCGGCGGGGCGGCCTCGTCGACGAGGGGCACGGTGCGCCACTCGACGGAGCTGTCCGGGTCACCGATCAGCCGACCGCCCACCGGGACGAACCCGGTGGGGTCCGCCCGTCCGTATTCGGCGCGCAGCGAGACGCCGTCGCCGAGACGGCCGGACACGGAGACGGCCAGGCCGGCGTCCGGCGACGCGGGCGGCAGCCGGTACCAGTCGGTGGTGAAGGTGCCGCGGCGCGAGTCCGCGTTGGCGCCCGGCGCGGGGACCAGGAAGCTGCCGAACACCGGCACGTCCGACGCCGGTCCGGCGGGGGGCGGGCTGGTGGGGAGGTAGGCGCCGGGGACGAAGGGCTCGGTGCCGGTCGCCGCGGTCCCGGGGGGTGTGGCGGGCGGGAGGGCCCGGGCGCCCACGGGGTCCAGGACGTCGATCTGGTGGGCCATGCCGGAGCGGGTCGCGCCCGGGTCGTTCCAGGCGTCGACCTGGGGTGACCACGTGGACGACGTCAGGACCGCCGCGCGGGCGAAGTCGCCGACCATCCAGACGGTGAACGTGAGGAGGAAGACGACGGCCAGCACGGGCGTCGCCACGCCGAGCGCGAGCCGTCGCCATCCGGGCGCCCAGCGCGCGGCGGCGGCGGCCACGGCGACGGCGACCGCCGCGAGCGCGAGGGCCCACCAGAGCGGCTGGTCGAACTCGATGCCCCGCACCGAGGGGAAGTCGCCGTAGGCCGGCATCCCGAGGCCCCGGTCGTAGGGCCACATGTCCCGGCCGTGCCCGGCGAGGGCGAACACGAGGACCGCCGACAGTGCCGCGGCCGCCAGGGTCGCCTGCGGGACCGGCCGCTCCCGGTCGAGCCGCGCGAGGAGATGGGGGCCGTCGACGAGGACCAGGGCCAGGAACACCGCCCCGAGCCCGGCGAGGGCGCCGAAGTGGTGGGTCGGGGCGCTGGGGGTCGGCAGGAGCAGGACGAAGGCGAGGATCGCGGTCCACTCGGCGAACGGGAGCCGGAAGGGCACGCCGAGGTCGCGGGCCCGGGCCGCCACGACCAGCACGAGGAACCACACGAGCAGGAGCAGACAGAGCAGGACGGCGGCCCGGCGGGCGTACGACCCGAAGTGCGACTCGGTGGTCAGGAGCGCCCCGTAGCGGGTGATCTCCTGGTACCAGGTGCCGGCCCGCTGGATCGGCGCGAAGATCTCCTGGGAGCGGACGAAGTCGCGGTAGGCGCCGTCGCCGAAGCCGAGCAGGCTCCCCACCGCGGCGGGGGCGAGCACCACCACCCACCGGCCGGCCACCGCCCACCAGCCGCCGGGCCCCTGGCGGAACCAGCGCCACACGACCGGTGCCGCGGCCACCAGCGGCGCGAGCGCGACGAAGCCGGTCGGCGCGGCCATGAGGCCGGCGGAGCCGAGCCCCACCGCGAGCCCCACCAGCGCCGGCCGGCGCCGCTCGATCCCCTCGACGACGGCGACCAGCGTCGCCACGGCGAAGAAGGCGACGACGGGCTCCGGGCGGACACCCATGTCGTAGGGCAGCCACCAGGCCAGGAACGCCGCGGCGGCCGCGAGCCGTGCCGCCGCGTGGGCCCACCGTCCCTGACGCGTGCCCTCCCCGAGCAGGCGGGTGCGCGCGACGAACGACCGGACCAGGAACCACGTCCCCAGGCCGAGCACGAGGGCGGGGATGCGCAGCACCGTCGGCGCGGCCCCGGAGGTCTCCTGCCACCACGAGAGGGCGTAGTACGGCCAGGAGAAGGGCGTGAAGCCCTGGTTGTCGAGCTGGTAGTAGTTCGGCACGTACCCGGAGAACGGCACGTTCGCCGCCATCGCGCTGTAGTAGCCGTCGTCGTCGGTCAGCGGCGCGAGGAACAGCCAGGCGAGCAGCGTCGCCGGCACCAGGGCGTCCACCACCCGCGGGCGCAGGCGCCGCACGCGTCCCCCCACGCGGGAGAGCCACCGGGCGAGGGCCCCCGTCTCCGCGGGGCGCCGGTCGGTCCGGGGGCGCCGGACGGCCGTGACGGCCATCGCGACCGCGCCGACGACCAGCGCCGCGAGGATCGTCCCGATGAGCGCCCACTTGAGGGGCGCGGGGGAGTGGTCGAAGACGTCGTCGACCGTCATCCGCACCGAGAGGTCGTCGGGGGTGGCGTCCGGGAGGGCCGGCAGCGAGGTCCGCAGCGCGTCCACCTCGGGCAGGGCGGCGATCGGCGCGAGGTCCGGCTCCGACTCCGGCAGCACGTCCGGGTCGGGCTCGGGCATCCGGCTGGGGGTGGTCGACACGGTCACGCCGTCGACGACGACGTGCATGGCGGCGGCGTCGCCACCCACGACGACACGACAGTCGCCCGGGGGCAGCGGGCCCGCGAAGAGGTCCTCGCCGCCGCTCCGGACGGTCACCCCGCCGTCGCGCGCCCGGACGGTCAGCGCCTCCGCGTCGGCGTCCGGCGACGTCGGACCCATCGTCGACAGGACGACCCCGTCGGGCGTCGCCGCCGCGGCGCGGGCGGCCCGGCAGCTGAAGCGGGCCTCGATGTCGATGGGCTCGTAGGCGGTGAGCATGAGCATCGTCGGCGCCGGGTCCCGGGGATCGGCCGGCCAGCGGACCTCGGGGACGCTCATCGAGACGGGGGCGATCGGCAGCAGGACGGCGCCGATGAGGGCCACGAGACCCGCGACGGCGGCGACCACCGACGACCACGGGTGCGTCGGGCGTGGTCCCGGCCGGGCGACGACGTCGTCGACCTCGGCGGACACCTCGGGCGGGGCCTCCGTGCTCAACAGCCGCCGCTCCTCCTGGATCGTGCCCGGGACCGGCACGGTAACCCGGCGCCCGGCCGGGCGAATCGAGGGGTGGGCCCGGCGGGTGGCGCACGGGGAGGGCGGGGTCGCGGGATACGCTGCCGGGCATCACAGCACCGAGTGAGGAGTCGCTCGCCGTGGGCGACCAGACGCCCGGCCGGGTCGGCGCCCGGAGGCTGGTCGGTGCGGCCGGTCTCGGCGTCCTGGTCTCCGGCCTGATCGTCAACGTCTATCTCGCGGTCGTGGCCCGCGCGCTCCCGCCCGCCGAGTACGCGACGTTCGGGTCGTTCTGGGCGCTCGCCCTCGTCGTCGGCTTCGGGGCCTTCCTGCCCCTCGAGCAGGAGCTCGCGCGGCGCCTGCCGTTGCCCGGCGACCGCCAGGCGCTCCTGCGCGCCGCGAGCGGCGCCGCCGCGGTGCTCGCCGGGATCGCCCTCGTGGTGCTCGTCGGGGCGCTGCCGATCATCTGGCGGTCGCTGGACGGCGACGTGTCCGTCCTGCTCGCCCTCGGTGCGCTGTGCGTCGTCTCCGCGGGCCAGTTCCTCGTGCGCGGCACCCTGATCGGCACCGACCGCCTCGTGCGCCACGCGGCGGTCATGGTGCTCGACGCGGTCCTGCGGCTCGGGTTCGCCGTGGGTGTCTTCATCGTGGGCGGTGCCGACGCGGCGGCGTTCTGCTGGGCGCTCGTGGCCGCGATCGTCCTGGCCCACCTGCCGCAGCTGCCCGCGGCGTGGCGGCGGGCCGTGGCGTGGGAGCGACCGTTGTCCCCGGGCGCCCCCGCCGACCGGCCCTCGGTGCGCGGGCTGACCCGCGCCGCGATGCCGCTGCTGGTCGGCTCGGTGTGCGCGCAGCTGCTGCTCAACGGGCTGCCGGTGCTCGTGGTCGCCGAGGCCGGCGAGGCCAACGAGGCGGCGGCGGGCGTGTTCGTCGCCGCGTTCACCCTGGCCAAGGCGCCCTTGTCGATGGTCGTGCCTCTGCAGTCGGCCGTCGTCCCCACGCTGACCCGCCTGATCGCCGCGGACCGCCGGCGCGAGGTGGTCGTCCTGCTCGTGAAGGGCGTCGCCCTGCTCGGCGCCGTGGCGGCGATCGGCGTCCCGCTGGCCTTCTTCGTGGGCCCCTGGGTGGTCTCGCTCGTCTTCGGTGCCGACTACACGATCGGCGGCCTGGACCTCGCGATCATCCTCTGCGGGGTGCTCGCCCACATCGGGCTCGTCGTCGTCACCCAGGTCCACGTCGCCCGGGGTCGCCACCGCGACGTCGCGCTGAGCTGGACCGCGGGCCTCCTGGCCGCCGGCATCACGTTCTGGCTGGTCCCGGGCGTGATCCTCTCCGGAGAGGTCGCGTTCGGGGTCGGCAGCGCGGTGGGCGCGGTGGTCAGTGCCCTGATCCTGGCGGCCTCGCGCCGCCGTCCTGCCGAGGAGAGGAACGAGGCGTGAGCGCCGAGAGCACCGAGTACGACGAGCAGTACTACCAGGCCAACGGCCAGGCCGACGACCGTCCCGCGCTGCGCTGGTACACCCGTCTCGTGCGCCGCTACACCGCCGGCGGCCCCTACCTCGACTTCGGCTGCGGCACCGGGCACCTCGTGCGGCGGCTGTCCGCGCTCGGCCCGGCGGCGGGCTTCGAGATCTCCGAGTACTCGGCGCGCACCGCCCGCGCGAACGCGCCCGGTGCCACGGTCACCACCGACGTCGCCGAGCTCGCCGACGGCTCCTTCGGCGCGCTGACCGCGATCCACGTTCTCGAGCACCTCGACGACGAGGTGGCGTCGGAGACGCTCCGGACGTGGCGGCGCATCCTGCGGCCCGGCGGGTACGCCCTCGTGGTCATGCCCGACCCCGCCGGTCGCGGCCGGCGCCTGGCCGGCCAGGCGTGGATGGGCTTCGCCGACCCCACCCACATCAACCTCAAGCCGCACGCCCAGTGGCGGGAGTTCCTCACCGACCACGGTTTCGTGGTGGAGCGCGAGGGCACCGACGGGCTCTGGGACGTGCCCTACGGCCGGCTGCCGAAGCTGCTCGACGCGGCCCGCTACGCCGTGCCCGCGTTCGCCCAGTTCCTTTCCGGACGCCTCGTGCTCCCGGCGGGGTCCGGGGAGTCGTCGGTGTTCGTGATCCGCCGGCCCGCGGACGCCTGACCGGCCCGACCCGCCCGGCGGCTCAGCCGCCCGCGGGCGGCGGCCCCGCACCGGGCTCATCGGCCGCGGGCCCGGCGGCGGCGGCCTCCTGCTCGTCGAGGGGCACCGACATCGTGGTGTTCGGCGCCGGGCTCCACCCGGACACGACCTCGCGGCGCGGGTCGACGCGGTAGGACGGCGCGAGCGGCACCAGGGGGTCGAGCCGGTAGACCTGGCCCGACGCCCCGTCGGGTGCGGGCCGCAGCCGGGTGGTCAGCTCGGTGACCTCGGAGTCGCGCAGGCTCTGGGCGAACAGGCCGCCGCGGCCCGTCTGCCAGATGCCGTCGAAGCGGTAGGCCAGGGGACGGTCGCCCCACACGACGCCCAGCGTGGCCGGCTCGTTGATCCCGAGGGCCTGCACCGGCTTGCGCTGGCAGGGGAACAGGAACGAGTACTGCCAGCTCACGGCCGAGGCCTCGCCGGGCCTGCTGTAGTCCGCGAGCGTGGTCCAGCGCTGGACGGTCGGCGCGCTCACCGCGAGCCAGCCGCCCGGGGCGACCGACGTGTCCTCCGCGACGAGCCGGAGCACCGTGGCGCCCGTCGGCGGGCCGTTCGCGTCCTCGAGGAGCTGCGAGCGCCAGATCGTCGAGTCCACGGCGTCGCCCTCGGTGTCGACGTCCAGGGCCTGGCCCCCGACCGGGACCACGACGCCGCCGATCTCCCGGCCGTACTCGACCCGCAGGGTGTTGCCGTCGCCCGTGCGTCCGGACACCGAGGTGGTCATCGCCGCGCCGGGCCGGTCGGCCGGGATCGCGTACCAGGGCGTGGAGAAGCCGCCCACGGTGCCGTCCGAGCCCGCGGAGATCCCGGGCCCGGACGCGGGCGGCACGAAGCTGCCCCAGGCCTCGGCGCCGGTGGCCGGTGGCGGGCTCGACGGGAACCAGCCGCCCGGCACGAACACCGACGTCCCGCCGGGCGGCGGCGGGACGAGGAAGGGCACCGGGGCGAGCGGGCGGGCCGTGGCCGGGTCGAGGACCTCGATCTGGCGGGCCGCGGCGCAGTCGCTCGCGAGCGGGTCGCGCACCGCGTCGGCCCACGGCGAGTACCCGTCGGCGGTGCGGGCGGTGGCGAGCACGAAGCTGCCGACGAGGTACGTCGTGGACACCAGCAGCACCGCGGCGGCCGTGAGCGACACCGCGATCACCGGGACCACGGGCCGCCACGAGGGCGCCCGCCACCGGACCACGAGCAGGGTCGCGACCGCCAGGACCATCCCGCCGAGCAGCCACCACACGGGCTGGTCGAACGAGAAGAACGCGACGCGGGGCACCTGGAACGCGTCGGGCAGGCCGAGCATCCAGGAGTAGGGCCAGTTGTGGTCGCCGTGGCCTGCGAGGGCGGCGACGACCGCCACGAGCAGGCCGACGCCGACCATCACCGGCAGCGGCGGGCGCCACGGGGACCGGTCCGGGTCCCCCGGGCCGTCCGGTCCCTCCGGCGGCCGGGCGTCCCGCAGCAGCACGGGCGCGCCCACGACGACCAGCGCGATCACCGCGGGACCGACGGTGGCGAGCGTGCCGAAGTGGTGGGTCCACTTGCTGGGGGTCAGCCACAGGAGGGCGAAGCCCAGCAGCAGGGTCCACCCGGCCGCCGCGAACCGCGGGGGCACACGCAGACCGCGGCCGCGGGCGAGCGCCACGAGGACGAGCAGGCAGCCGAGGGCGAGCACGCCGAGCAGGACGGGGTACCGCTTGGCGTAGTTCCCCATCGGGCCGCCGTCGTCGAGCAGGAAGCTCCACCGGACGATCTCCGAGTACCAGGTCTCCTGCGCCTGCATCCCGAGGAAGATCTGCTGGGCGCGGACGAAGTCGCGCAGCGAGCCGTCGGCGAACGCGAGCACGCTGACGAGCGCCCCGGGCGAGGCGAGGGCGATCACCGTCGCGACCCGGCGAGGCAGCGAGCCCACCTCGGCGAGCCGCCGCCACACCGCGGGCAGCAGGGCGAGCAGGGGCGCGAGGGCGACGAAGCCGGTCGGCGCGGCCGTGGCGCCGAAGGACGCGACGCCGACGGCGAGCCCGGCGAGGAACCAGCGGTCGCGCTCGAGGGCGACCCGGAGGCACAAGAGGCTCGCGATCACGCTGGTCGCCACCACGGCCTCGGCGCGCACCCCGACGTCGTACGGCAGCCACCAGGCGACGAACGCGACCGCCACGACCGCGTGCAGGGCGATCGCCCGCCCGCGCCCCGTGCCGGCGGGCAGCGCGCGGGCCACGTACGCGCGCAGCAGGACCCAGCTCAGGAGCCCGAGCAGCAGGGACGGGACACGCTGCACCACCGGGCTCAGGCCGGCGACGCCCTGCCACCACGAGAGCACGTAGTAGATCCACGTGAACGGGGTGAAGCCCTGGTTGTAGAGCTGGTAGTAGTTCGCGACGTAGCCGGTGAACGGCACGTTCCCGGCCATGGCGGCGTAGTAGCCGTCGTCGTCGCTCATCGGGCCGATGAAGGTCCACAGCACCAGCAGTGTCGGCACGACCGCGTCGACCACCCGCGGGCGCGGCCCCCGCCACCCGAGGGGGCCCTCGAGGAGCCGCCCGAGCGGCCGCGTCAGGCGTTCGCGCCACGACCCCGTCCACGTCGTCCAGCCGGCGGGCTCCCAGCGCGCGGCGCGCACGGCGCGGTCGCGCTCGCGCAGCGCGGCGAGCACCACGCCGACGCACACCAGCAGCAGGGCGGTCACGAGGGTCTTGAGGAACGTCGGGGACGTCGAGAACTGGTCGTCGACGGTCAGCCGGACGCCGAGCCCCGTGCCGCCCGGCCGGGGCGGCACCGAGGTGACGAGGGCGTCGACGTCGGGGACGGCCTCGGGTCCCGCGCGGCCGACGGTCCGGCCGTCGAGCGTGACCGTCATGCCGGTGAGGTCGCCGGTGATCGCGACCGCGCAGGGGCCCGGCGGGAGCGGCCCCTCGACGAGCGGGATCCCGCGGGACACGACGCTGAGCCGGTCGTCGCGCACGGTGGCGAGCAACCCGACCTCGGCCGCCGGCGAGACCGGGGGAGCGTCGCGAGCAGGAGGCCGTCGCCGGGTTCGCCGAGCGCGCGGCCCGTCCCGGCGGACGCGGCCGCCCGGATCGTGTCGCAGCCGGCCCGGACGTCGAGCGCGAGGGGACGCTGGGTCGTCAGCTGCAGGGCGGTCGGCCGGGGGTCCGCGGGATCGAGCGGCCAGCTGACCTCGGGCTGGGAGACGCTCACCGGCAGCAGCGGCAGCAGCGCCGCGCACACGAGCGCGAGGATCCCGGCGACGGTGGCGACCGCGGGCCACGAGGGCCGGCGCGCACGCCACCCGCCCTGGATGTCCGTCCCGTCGTCAGCGGGTCCCTCGTCGGTGCGGCTCTCGTCGGCGGGGGACGAGGGCCGCGAGGTGGCGGTCACCGGGCGGGCTCCCGAGTCGGTCGGTGGATGACGCACGGTAGCAACGGCGGCGCATCGGGCGACCACCTGCCCGCGCGTATACCGATCGGGCCACGGGTCCCGTCCCGGCGCGCCCGTCGGCCGTGGCGCCGATCGCGGCCTCTACAGTGGCCGGGCGGGACGGGCCGCCAGGACGGCCCCCGGAGACGTCGGCGAGGAGGGTGATGGACGAGCATCCGCACCAGGACCTCTGCATCGTCCTGACCTATTACAGCCCCTACGTCTCCGGGCTCACCAACGTCGCGCGCGACCTCGCCGAGGGTCTCGCGGCGCGCGGATGGCGGGTGTGTGTCGTCGCCTCCAAGCACGACCCGGAGCTCGCGACGCACGAGATCGTCAACGGGGTCGAGGTGATCCGGGCGCCCGTGCTGGCGAAGGTCGGCAAGGGGACGATCGGGCTCAACCTGACCCGGCTCGCGCTGCGGGAGATGGCGCGGTCGACGGTGGTCAACCTGCACCTGCCCCTGGTCGAGGCGGGCCTGCTGGCACGGCTGTCGCCGGTGCCCGTGGTGTCGACCTACCACTGCGACGTCTCCCTGCCGACCGGTGACGGCCCGCTCGTGCGCCGTCTCGTCAACGCCGCCCAGCACCGGGCGATCGACTTCTCCAGCCGGGTGGCGCTGCGCCGCTCCGCGGCCGCGGTGGTGTCCAGCGAGGACTACGCGCGGCACAGCCGGATGTGGTCCGCGATCGACGGCCGGATGGTCGCGGTGCCCCCGCCGTGCCCGCCGCGGGGCGCCGGCCGCCCGACCTTCCGGCGCGGCGAGGGACTCCACGTCGGCTTCCTCGGGCGCATCGTCGAGGAGAAGGGCGTCGAGCACCTCGTCGACGCGTTCCTCGCCCTCGACGACCCCGACGCCCGGCTGCTCGTGGGCGGGGACTACCTCGACGTCGCGGGCGGCAGCGTCGCCGAGCGGGTCCGGCGCCACATCGGCGACGACCCGCGGATCGCGATGCTCGGGTTCATCCCCGAGGAGGAGCTCGACGACTTCTACGCCTCGCTCGACGTCTTCGCGCTCCCGTCGGTCAACGCCTTCGAGGCGTTCGGCATCGTCCAGGTGGTCGCGATGATGGCGGGCGTCCCCGCGCTGGTCAGTGACCTGCCGGGGGTGCGCACGGTCGTCGAGGAGACCGGGTTCGGGGAGGTCGTGGCCCCCCGCGACGTCCCGGGGCTGACCGCCGCGCTCGCCCGCCTGCGCGACGACCCGCCGGACGCCGAGCACGGCGCCGCCACCGCGTCCGCGCGCTACAGCGTCGAGGCCGTCCTCGACGCGTACGACGCCGTCTTCGCCAAGGCAGGCGGGCGCTGAGCCCGTCGGTCACGCCGACTCCGCCGGAGGAACCGTTGGGTATCGATCCGAGCACCGGGATCGAGGAGGTCTCGCGGACCTGGACGCGTCTCGGGCGCGAGGATCCGATGTGGGCCGTCCTCACCGACCGGGAGAAGGCCGGGGGTGGGTGGACGCCGGCCGAGTTCCTGGCCACCGGCGCCACCGAGATCGCGACGCTCCTGGGCCGTCTCGCCGAGCTCGCTGCCGACCCGGCCCGCGGCCGCGCCGTCGACTTCGGCTGCGGCGCGGGGCGGCTGTCGCACGGCCTCGCGACGGCCGGGTTCGCCGAGGTGATCGGGCTCGACATCTCGCCGACGATGCTCGAGAAGGCCCGCGAGATCGTCGACGCGCCGGCGTGCGACTTCCGCCTCGCGACCGGACCGGAGCTCGACGTCGTCGAGCCCGCATCGGCCGACCTCGTCTACACCTGCCGCGTCCTGCAGCACATGCCGACCGAGCTCGCGCACCGCTACGTCCGGGCGTTCTACCGGATCGTGCGGCCCGGCGGGTACGTCGTGTTCCAGATGCCCACCGCCCCGGCCCGCAACGCCGCGGGGCTCGCCCTGCGCGCGTTGCCGGCCCCGCTCGCCCGGCGGCTGCGGCGCGGCATGGAGATGCACGGCACGCCGGAGGCCGGGGTCCGCGCCCTGGTGGCCGAGTGCGGGGCGGAGATGCTGGCCGCCGACGAGGACACCAGCGCCGGTCCGCGCTGGGGCTCGCGCCTCTACGTCACCCGCGCCGCCCCGGCCTGAGCAGGACGTGAGGGGGCCACCGATCGTGTCATGATCGGTCGGTGAGCAGCGGGGGGAACCGCACCGTCGGTCCCGTCGCGGTCGTCGACGTCCTGCTCGCCCTCGTCCTCGTGGTGGGGGCCGCGGCCTGGTTCCTCTGGATCGCGGCCGGTCCCACCGCCCAGGGCGTGCTCACCGGCGAGGAGGCGTCCGTCGCCCACCGCGACGCGCTGGCGCTCGCCCTGCACTGGCAACCCTCGGTCTGGAGCACCAACGCGGGCGCCCAGCTCTTCTACGCGCTCACGGGGCACGTCACCGGTCAGCTCGGGGACTACACGCTCTTCTCCCCGCGCACGGCCAAGGCGCTCGCCTCGGCCCTGCTCGCCCCCCTGGCGTACGTCGTCGCGCGCCGACGGCTGGGATGCGGGCCGACCGCGGCCACCCTCGGTGCCGTCCTCGTCGTCCTGGTGCCCGGGGTGACCTCGCTGGCCTGGGTGGCCATCGAGACCCCGCTCGACGCGGTGGCCGGGATGGCGGCCCTGTACGTCGCCACGTCACGGCGGTGGTGGTGGCCGCTGGGCGGCGTGCTCGCGGGGGCGTCGGTGTCGCTGTACACCGCCGGCCTGGCGTGGGCGTTCGCGGTCGCGGTCGCCCTGCTCGCCCGCGTCCGGCGAACCACGGACGCGCTGCTCGCCGTCCTGGGGATCGCGGCGGGCGTCGGTGTCGTGGCCCTCCCGCTCGCCTGGTGGCGCAACGGCGGGGTCGTGGTCACCGGGGGCGGGCGCGACGGGATCGAGCTCGACGCCGTCGGCGCACGGTTGGCGGAGATCGGGTCCTACGCGGTGCGCTCCGGCTCGTCCTACTACTACGCGACGGGTATCCCGGTCCTCGGCGGCGTCGTGCCGGCCGCGGTGCTCGCCGTGGGCGCCCTGGTGGCGGCGATCGGCCGCTTCCGCGCGGTGTGGCCGTGGCTGCTCGTCGCCGCAGGCTCCGTCGGGCTCTACGCGATCTCGAGCGGCGTGCCCGGCGCGCGGCGGATCGTCGCCCTCGCGGTCGT
Source organism: Actinomycetospora sp. CA-053990 (assembly GCF_050948445.1). Classification (NCBI taxonomy): domain Bacteria; kingdom Bacillati; phylum Actinomycetota; class Actinomycetes; order Pseudonocardiales; family Pseudonocardiaceae; genus Actinomycetospora; species Actinomycetospora sp. CA-053990. The sequence goes on from NZ_CP192043.1 coordinate 235,736, forward strand.
CGCCGGGCTGCTGGGCGGCGTCGCGGTCGACGTGCTCGCCCGCCGGCGGCCGGTGTGGACGACGCTGCTCGCCGCCGCGGTGGTGGCCGCGGTGGCGGCCCCGATGGCGGTCGGCCTGGTCGCCTGGCGCGAGGACCTCGCCCGGGGCGAGCGGGTCATGACCGCCGACTGGCCGCTGCCCGTGGCCCCGGGCGCGACCGCGACGTCGACGCTCGCGGACCTGGACGCCGCCCTGCGCGACGGGCACCTCACCGTCGCCCAGGTCGGCGACGGCTGGGGCGGGACGCGGACGCTCGCCCTGCTCTACCTCCTCGACGCCCGCCACGGCCGACCGCCGCCGTTCGGCGCCGACCAGCTCCTCGCCTACTACGCGACGACGCCGGACTGCCGGGCCCTCGACGGGCCGGTGTGCGCCCCGCCGCGGTGAGCCTCAGCCGCCCGCGAACAGCCGTCGCCAGTTGTCGGCGTCGGTCAGCCGGGGTGCGGCGGCGCGCCAGGCCTCCACGGCACCGCGCCCTCGCGGGCGAGCCGCCAGAGGACGCGGGTGCCCTCGAGGCCCAGCGACCGCAGGGCCTCCGGGTCGCGCTGACGCACCCGCACGCCGCCCTGGCCTGCGTCGGTCACCGCCACCCGGTCGAACAGGCCGATGTGCCACCAGTGCGCCTCGCCGGCGCCGACGAGCCCACCGTGGCGCGGGGTGCGGCCGAGCAGCTGCTGGGTGATCCGCTTCGCCATCACGAGCCGATCGCGCGTGGGCTCCGGGCCGGACCGGGCGATCTCCATCTCGGTCGGGCCGAGCCCCGGCGCGTCGGTGACGGGGTGGGCGACCGTCTCCCCGTGCCCCGCCCGCCGCGCGCGGATGCGCCCGACCGCGGCGACACCGCCGTCATCGAGCACGCGCGGGCCCGCGAGGAAGTCCTCCACCGCCGCGATGAGCGTCGTGGCCAGGCCGTAGTTCATCGAGACCAGGTAGCGGCCCAGCAGGTCGGCCAGCACCCCGGTGACGTGGCGGACCGGGAACGGCGAGTGCAGGGCCGCGGTGATCATGGCGTTGCGCAGGTTGAAGTACCGGTGCCAGTCGTCCCAGTCCTTCCACGGGAAGTCCGCGTGCCACACACCCGCGCCCGGCAGCGTCACGGTCGGGACGCCGTGGGCGCGCGCCCGGTAGCAGTACTCCACGTCGTCCCACTGGAAGAACAGCGGCAGCGGGTAGCCGGCGCGGCGCACCAGCTCGGACGGGATGAGGCAGGACCACCAGCCCGTGTAGCCCGCGTCGACCCGGCGGTCCTGCACGTTCTTGGTGCCGTCGGGGAAGTGGGCGGTGACGTCCGACTCGCCGACCGCGCCCGGGCTGACGTGCCCGTTGGTGAGATCGGTGAGCACGGCGTACTCCGCGCCGGCGAGCACCTGGGTCGGGTGCAGCAGGTTGAGCATCTGCGCGCCGACGATCGTCGGGTCGGCGACGCAGCGGCCGAACGTCGCGAGCCGCACGACCACCTCGGGCTCGCAGCGGATGTCGTCGTCCATGAACAGCACGTCGACGTCCGGACGGCCCCCGTGCTCCACCACCTCGTAGAGCCCGCGGGTGAAGCCGCCCGAGCCGCCGAGGTTCGGCTGGGGCAGGTAGCGGAAGTGGTCGCCGAGGCGCGCGGCCACGTCGGCGAACCCCTCGCGGGTGTCGATGCGGTCGGTGCCCTGGTCCACGACGACGACCTCGTCGAGGAGGGCCAGCACGTCGTGCTCGGCGGTGAGCGCCTGCAGGGTGGCGATGCAGTCGTCGGCGCGGTTGTGGGTGCACACGACGACCGAGGCGCCGCGGTCGGTCGCGGGGGCCGCGACGGTCCAGCGGGCGTCGTGGAGCACCAGCTCGTCGTCGTCGGTGACGATCTCGATCCACAGCCCGCCGCCGTCGAGGAAACGGTCGAGCGGCGCCGCGAGGCACACGTCCTCGGTGGCGGTGTCGTGCACGGCGAGCGTGCGCGGGACCCCGTTGGTGTCCGAGGCCCGCAGCATCAGGCGGCCGGCGCCGCGGGTGCGTCCCTCGAACCGCACCTCGGTGGCCGTCGTCCAGCGCTGCCAGTAGCTCGCCGGGAAGCGGCCGTAGTAGGTGTTGGTGCCCACGTGGCTGTACTCGCCCACGCGGAGGTGCCGGCGTCGCCGCTCGGCGCGCCCGCCCAGGACCTCGACGTAGAGCTCGTCCGGGACCTCGGGGGTGGGCCCGGCGAACAGTCCGCGGCCCACCACCAGGCGTCCTCCCTCACCCGCCGGACCGGCGTCGCGAGGGGTCGAGAGCGTGGCGGCGTCGGTCATGCGGGCGGGCTCCCAGGGGGTCGGGCGGTGCGCCGGGGGACGGGTGGGCCACCTCCAGGGTAGGAGGCGCCGGTCACGGCCCGATCAGGGATGCGACGCGCCGCCCCACCGTCGGCGCCAGCGACGCCGTGAAGGTGGCGGTCAGGTGGTTGTCGTCGAGGTAGACGGTGACGCGGCCGATCTCCGGCGGGCACACGGTGGGCAGGCAGAGGCTGTCGGCCAGGTCGAGCACCGAGACCGTCGACGGGATCCCGGCCGGCACGGGCGGCGTCGAGGGGTAGACCTCGTTGCGGGGGACGTCGCACTCGGGCGCGTGGCGGCCGTAGTTGTCGACGCAGCTCGGCGGCGCGTAGTCGAAGCGCGGGTTGTCCCGCACGGCCATCACGGGGACGCCGGCGTCGGCGAGCCGGTCCCACGCCTCGACCATGCCGGGCGGCGTGGACTCGGTGCGTCCCGGCCGGACGTTGTGCGTGGCCTGCGCGACCACCAGCGCGGGGCGCGCCTCGGCGAGCGCCGACAGGGCCTGCTGGTTCCACGTGATGCAGTCGGCCTCGCCGATGTTCGACTCCGAGGTCGTCGACAGCGGGCAGCCGGGCCGGATCAGGGTGTCGACCCGCCAGCCCCGCTCCCGGGCGATCGGGGCGACCGCGGGCAGGAACTGCTGCATGTGGGAGTCGCCGACGACGACGATCGTGCGCGCGTTGGGGTCCGGGGCGGGCACGTACGTGCAGCGCTCGAGCGCGGGCGCGGCGGGCACGGCGGTGCAGTCGTTCTCGTATTCCGCCCAGTCCTCGTAGGCCGACACCGCCGGCGGGATCACGTCGGCGTCGGGGGAGCCCCGGTCGACGAAGCCGGCCTGGAGCGCCATCGCGCCCGGGTGATCGGTGTCGCCGACCACGCCCGACGGGGTGGTCCGGGCGGCGGTGACGGCGTGCCAGGCGAGGACGAGGACCAGCACCGGCACCAGGGCGACCACGGCCAGCCGGTGGTCGACGAGTCGGCCGCCCGCCCGGCGCGCCCGCCGCAGCAGCGGGTCCTCGACGATGTGGCGGGTCGCGGCGGCCAGTGCCAGCGAGGTGAGCACGACGGCGAGCCCGAGGACCGGGCCGGGCTCCTCGCGGTGGTCGGCGGCCTGGGCGAGCAGGAGCACCGGCCAGTGCCAGAGGTAGAGCGGGAAGCTGATGCTGCCCAGGTACTGCATCGGGCGCGAGGACAGCCACCGCGCGCTGCCGAAGCGGTGCGCCGTGTCGCCCGCGACGATCACGGCGACCGCGCACAGCACCGGCCACAGCGCGAGGTAGCCGGGGAAGCCGCCCTCGACGTCGAGCACCGTGCCGCACAGGGCGAGCCCGAGGAGGCCGGCCCAGCCGAGGGCGACGCCGGCCCAGTCCGGCAGGCGCAGCCGGTGCAGGTTCAGCGCGAGCAGCCCGCCGAGCGTGAACTCCCAGATGCGGGCGAGCGCGTCGAAGTACGCGTAGGTCTGGTCGTGGGCGGTGCTCAGGATCGACCAGGCGAGCGAGAGCGCCGTGATCGCGAGGAGCAGCCCGGCGACGGCGGGGCGGGCGGCGACGCCGGCCCGACGGGCGACCAGGGTGGCCACGACGATCACGACGGGGAAGACGATCGCGAACTGGCCCTGGATCGAGAGCGACCAGAAGTGCTGCACGATGCTCGCGGTGTTGTGCGAGGCGTAGTAGTCGACGGAGTCGGCGGCCAGGCGCCAGTTCTCGACGAAGAACGCCGAGGCCACGATCTCGCGGATCGCCTGGGGCCACCGCGACTCGGGCAGGAAGACCAGGCTCGCGATCATCGTGCCGACCAGGACCACGGCCGCCGGGGGGACCAGGCGGCGCAGGGTGCGGCCCCACTGCGTCACCAGGTCGATGCCGCCGCGCTCGGCGGCCCGCACGAGCTGGCCCGCGGCGAGGAAGCCGGTCAGGGCGAAGAACACGTCCACGCCGCCGGAGACCCGGCCGATCCACACGTGGTAGATCACGACGAGCAGAGACGCGATCGCCCGCAGGCCCTCGATCTCCGGCCGGAACCGGGAGCCGTCACTGGGCTGGCGCACCCGGCCGGCGGCCGTGGGGATCACCGCGGTGGGGCGGTCGGCGGCGCGGGCCCCGGCCGAGGGATCGACCTGGCTCCCGCCCCGGACTCGCTCGTCGGCCGTGGAGGTCATCGCCTGGGACTGTGCCCTTCCCGCTCGTCGCCGCACACTCCGGGGTCTACGAGGAGCAACGAATCGGCGACAGACGGTGCACTTCGAACGCCGAGCGGCGTCCTCGGTGCCTCCCTACGGATCAGCGTTCGTGGCCTCTGGACAGCTCAGTACCCCGCGGGAGCTGAGTCGGCACCTGCGACGGCACCCCTGTGACCACGACGACCACCTGTTCACTGTCGTGGGTGAACGCCTCGTAGGTGAAGGTCAGCCCGGCGCGCTCGGCGTACTCCGTCCAGGCGCGGTGCTCGCCGTCCTCCCACCCGGGGTGGTTGAGGTACTCGTCGAACACCACGACCGACCCGGGGCGCAGGCGCGGGCCGACGTGCTCGAGCACCGTCGCCGTCGAGGAGTAGAGGTCGGCGTCGAGGTGCAGCAGGTCGACGTGCCCGGCGTGGCCGTCGAGGAACGGGGGCAGCGTGTCGGCGAACCAGCCCACCACCAGCTCGGCGCCGGGGACCTCGGGGGGCTCGACGTCGTCGAACGTGCCCGCGGTGAAGCCGGCGCGCCAGTCCTCGGGGAGTCCCTGGAACGAGTCGAAGCCGTGCACCCGCCCGTCGCCGCGGGCCTGCGCGATCGCCCGCAGCGTGGTGCCCGTGTAGACCCCGAACTCCAGCGCCATGCCCCCGCGCGGCGCGAGGGCCAGCGCGTGCCGGAGGGTCGCGGAGGGGTGCGGGAACGTCCGCGCGCCGGGCATGGCGTCACGGACGAAGCGGGCGCTCGACGCGACCGCGTCCCGCTCGCCGGCGGCCAGCATGTCCCGCCGCTCGCGGACCTCGCGGGCGTGCAGCTCGGTGCGCAGGGCGGCGACCTCCTCGCGGACCGCGTCGCGCACCGCGGCGAGCTCGGCCGCGTGCTCGCGGGCACGGGCGTCGAGGGCGTCCAGCCGCGGCGTCACCCGCTCCTCGACCGCCGCCGCGGCCCCGTGCTCGGCAGCGCGGATCAGGCGGAGGTGCAGGGCATGGCGCAGGCGGGACAGCGGACCGGACGGCGGGGACACGCCGCCCATGCAAGCGGAGTCGCCCGACCGCCGTCGACCCTCGGGCGGGCGCCGGTCGACCCGGTCCGCCGGACGGACCGCTACGGGGTGGCGGCGGCCTGTTCGGCGGTCGCGGGAGACGACGCGCGGCGGTGCCCGCGGGTCGCCGGCCGCCGGGTCGCGGCCACGAGGAGCAGCGTGTGGCCGAGGGCCAGCATCACCATCGTCGCGACGCCGTAGGGGTAGTAGATGTGGCTGGTGAGGAACGACCAGGCGCCGACGACGGCGAACAGCGCGCCGACGGCCGCCAGCAGGCGCCAGGCCCCCGGGGCCCGCACGAGCGCGACGACGGCGGCGAGCACGGTCGCCGCGAGATAGGCGTAGACGCCGGGCGCCGTCACGACGTCGGCGATCTCGAACAGCGACGCGACCCAGGGGCCGGGGCCGAGGCGCATCGTCTCGTGGCCCCCGCCGACGCCGGCCAGGACGTCGAGCGCGGTGTAGAAGCCGGCGTAGACGAACCCGAGGACGACGGTGAGGCCCTCGAGCACCCACCCGACGGGCCCGGCGGGACGGGACGCCCGCACCACCGCCCACGGGCCGAGCGCCAGCAGCGGGAAGAGCACGATCCCGATGAGGTGCAGGTCGCGCCACCACGGCGCCGACTCGGGGGTCAGCATCGCGGGGTGCGAGGACCCCAGGACGGCGAGGGCCAGGGCCGGGAGGGCGGTGGCCGCGATCGCCAGGGGAACACGCATCCGCGACATCCTCGCAAACGCGGCATCGTCGGCCGGTGAGCCGAGCGTCCGGGCACCACCTGTCACATGGCCGACAGCATGATCGAGAATCTCTGGACCGATCGGGTGGCGACGCGAAGATCCTGTCGCTTTGCGTGCCCGCCCGGTGATGGACTGACGTAGTGACGTGGGCTGATCGGACGCGGAGGTGACCCTCCTGGCGGGTGCGCTCGCGGTGCTGGCCGCGTTGCTCTTCGCGATCGCCTCCGTGGCCCAGCGCGGCGCGGCGGCCGACGTCCCCGACGAGGAGGCGCGCGGCGGCCGGCTGATCGCCCGCCTGGTCCGCTCGCCCCGCTGGTGGGCGGGCACGGTCGGCGATACCGGGGGCTTCGCCGTCCAGGCCGCGGCGCTCGGCGTCGGGTCGTTGTTGCTGGTCCAGCCCCTGCTCGTGACCACCGTGCTCTTCGCGCTGCCCCTCGAGGCGCGCCTGACCGGCCGGCGGATCGGGCGCCCCGAGATCCGCTGGGCCGTCGTGCTCGTCGCCGCGCTGGCGCTGTTCGTCGTGATCGGCGAGCCCACCGCGGGTGTCGACCAGGCCCCGCTCGGCGTCTGGCTCCCGTCGCTCGTGGTGCTGCTCGTGCTCCTGGTGCTGTGCGTGCTCCTGGCGGGACGCCAGCGCGGTCCCCGGCGCGCGGCCCTGCTCGCGGTGGCCACGGGCCTCGCCTACGGCCTGGTGGCCGCGCTGACGAAGTCCGTGGTCGACCTGCTGGGCGAGGGGCCGCTCGCCCTGATCACCTCGTGGGAGACCTGGGTGCTCCTCGCCGCGGTCCTCGGCGGGACGCTCCTGCAGCAGACGGCCTTCGGGGCCGGCCCGCTCGCGGCGTCGCTGCCGGCGGTGACCGTCGGCGAGCCGATCGTCGCCGCGGTGCTCGGGGTGGTCGTGCTCGCCGAGCAGGTGCGCGCCGACGGCCTCGAGTGGGGCCTCATCGGTCTGCTCGTCGTCCTGATGATCGTGGCCACGGCGGCGCTGTCGCGCTCGTCGGCGGCGGCCCTGCCCGAACCGGAAACCGTGGGAGCACCGACGTGAGTCCCGACGTGAACCTCGACCTGGGTCTCGACCTCGAATCCCGGGCCGCCGCCGCCTGGATGCTCGGCTCGTTCGTCGTCGTGTTCCTCGGGACGCGGCTGGTCGTGCGGCTGATCCGTGCCGGGAAGGGCCCGTTCCGCAACCAGGCGATCGGCGGCGTCCATCTCCACCACCTGGTGTGGGGCATCTTCCTCATGCTGATCGCGGGGGTCGGCGAGTTCACCTACCAGCCCGACGGCCCCTGGCTCTACGTGCTCGCGGCCGCCTTCGGGGCGGGCGCGGCGCTGACGCTCGACGAGTTCGCGCTCTGGCTGCACCTCTCCGACGTCTACTGGGAGCGGGAGGGCCGCGTCTCGGTCGACGCCGTGCTGGTCGTCGGCGCGCTGATGGCGCTGCTCGTGGTCGGGGTCAACCCGTTCGACTCCGACACCGGAGACGGGGTCCTGGCCGTGGTGAGCACGATCGTCGTCGGCGGTCTCCTCGCGATCGTGGCGCTGTTCAAGGGACGCCCGCTGCTCGGCCTGCTGGGCCTGCTCGTGCCCGTGCTCGCCCTGTTCGCGGCGGTGCGCCTGGCCCGGCCCACCTCGCCGTGGGCGCGCTGGCGCTACCCCGAGGGCTCGAGCAAGGCCGTGCGCAGTCGCCGGCGGTTCCCCGAGCGGGACAGCCGGCGCTGGGACGCGGTCGTGGAGGCGATCGCCGGGCGCCCGAACGAACCCGAGCACGACCCGGACCACGACGCCCCGCCGGCGGACCCGCCGCGGGAGCAGGAGGGGGCGCGCTGACATGGACGCCCACACGGACGCCCACGACGAGGCCCCCGCCGACGCGCCGGACACCGGCCCCGACGACGCGAACGACTCCCACGGCCACGAGGCGCGCCTCGGCCAGCAGGACATCCGCACGGCGAAGCTCGCCGCCCGCCGCGCGGCGGGGGAGACCGAGCCCTACCGCTGGCCGGTCGACCACTCGCTGGCCGACCTCCGCGCCGCCCACGGCGACCTCGCCCCCGACACGCTCACCGGCGAGGAGGTCCACGTCGCCGGCCGGCTCGCGGGCCTGCGCCGTCAGGGCGGGCTGAGCTTCGGGACGCTGCGCGACCGCAGCGGCACCATCCAGCTCTTCGTCGACACCGCGGTCGTCGGGCACGACGCGCACGTCGCGATCGACGACCTCGACCGCGGCGACTGGGTCGGCGTGCGCGGCACGGTGATGACCACCAAGCGCGGCGAGCTCTCGATCCGCGTCGAGGATTGCGCCCTGCTGGCGAAGGCGCTGCGGCCCCCGGCCGGCGGGCACCACGGCCTCGCCGACGTCGAGACGCGCTATCGCCAGCGCTACGCCGACCTCGAGGTCAACGAGCGCACCCGCGAGATCTTCCGCATCCGCCACGCGGCGGTCCACGCGATCCGCCACCACCTCGCGGAGAAGGGCTTCACCGAGGTCGAGGGCCCTGTCCTGCAGAGCATCCAGGGCGGCGCGTCGGCCCGGCCGTTCGTCACCCACCACAACGCGCTCGACCTCGACATGTACCTGCGGATCGCCCTCGAGCTCCACCTCAAGCGGCTGATCGTCGGCGGCATGGAGCGCGTGTTCGAGCTCGGGCGGGTGTTCCGCAACGAGGGCGTCGACACCCGGCACAACCCCGAGTTCACGATGCTCGAGGCCTACCAGGCCTTCGCCGACTACCACGACATGATGGACCTGACCGAGGGCATGGTCGTGGCCGCCGCCCACGCCGCCCTGGGTGACGACCTCACGGTGCGCTACCAGGGCCAGGCGATCGACCTCCGGCCGCCGTGGCCCCGGCAGCGCTTCGCCGACATGATCGCCGAGAAGACCGGCGAGGTGATGCACCCGGACATGCCGATCGCCGACGCCCGGGCCGCCCTCGACCGCCTCGGGATCGCGTGGGAGCAGGGCTGGGGCCCGGGCCGGCTGATGAAGGAGGTCTACGACGAGCGCGTCCAGCACGACGTCGTCGGCCCCGTGTTCTGCATCGACTACCCGCGCGAGGTCTCCCCGCTGGCCCGCGCGCACCGCGACGACCCGGCCTACAGCGAGCGTTTCGAGCTGATCGTCGCCGGCTTCGAGCTGTGCAACGCCTACTCCGAGCAGAACGACCCGGTCGTGCAGATGGCGGCCTTCGAGGAGGAGGCGCAGGCCAAGCGCGACGGCGACCCCGAGGCCGGCGACATCGACCTCGACTACGTCCGCGCCCTCGAGTACGGCATGCCGCCCACCGGCGGGCTGGGCATCGGCATCGACCGGCTCGTGATGCTGCTGGCGAGCGTCGACTCGATCCGCGAGGTCATCCTCTTCCCGACGCTGCGGCCCGAGTTCGCCCCGCCGCCCGGCGGCGGCCCGGGCGGTGCCCACCGGCCGGTCCTGCCGCCCACCCCGATGCCCGCCGCCGCCCTCGCGGCGGCGACACCGCCGGCCCCGGTGGCGGTCGCGTCGGCCGGCGCCACGACGGCGACGGGGGCGGCCGCCGACGAGGGCCCCCCGAGCCGGCCCTGGGTGGTCACCGCGATCGCCGGCCTGACGGCGCTCGCGGGCCTGGTGCACCTGCTGGTGCACATGCCGATCGTCCACGAGCGGCTGGGCGACCGGATCAACGTCGATCTCGTCCCGCCGTGGTTCGCGGTCACCGGGCACGTGCTCTCGGCGGCGATCGGCCTGCTCCTGCTGCTGCTCGCCGACCAGCTGGCCAAGCGCAAGCAGGCGGCGTGGCGGGTGGCGGTGGGGCTCTCCGCGCTCGCGGTGGTGGCGCACATCCTCAAGGGCCCGCACCAGGTGGGGCTCGGCATCAGCGTCGCCCTGCTCGTCCTGCTGATCGTCGCCCGCAGGAACTTCCGCGCGCCGGCCGACCCGCCGTCCCTGCTGCGCCTGGTGCGCTTCGTCCCGATCTACCTGGCCGCGGTGCTGGCGTTCGGCTTCGTCTCGCTGGGGCTGCAGAGCGGGCGGATGACGCCCGACCTCACCTTGCTGGGCGGCCTCGAGACGATCTTCGGCGGGCTCGTCGGGATCGACGGGCCCTACACGTTCGACCGGCGGCTGTTCGCCGAGACGTTCCCGGCCGCGCTGCTCGCGCTCGGGGTGGTCGGGCTCGTCGTCTTCCTGATCCTGCTGTTTCGGCCGCTCACGGCCCGCGACCCGCACACCCGGGACGACTGGAGCCGCGCGCGGCTGCTGGTGCAGACCTACGGGTGGGACACGCTCGCCGCCTTCGCCCTGCGCGACGACAAGAGCTTCTTCTTCGGCTCCGACGGGCGCGCGATGATCGCGTACACGTACCTGGGCGGCTACGCGCTCGCCGCCGGCGACCCGATCGGCGACGAGGCGTCGCTGCCGGCGGTCGTCGACGAGTTCCTGGCGATGTGCGCCCAGCGCGCGTGGACCCCGGCGTTCCTCGCGGCGCGCGAGGAGGACACGGCCGAGGGCGGCCTGCTCGCCTCGCGGGGCTTCCGGTCGTTCTACCTGGGCGACGAGGCGATCATCGACTGCCCGTCGTTCACCCTCGAGGGCCGCGAGCGCAAGAGCGTGCGCGCGGCCGTCCGGCGGGTGGAGCGCACGTACCGGTTCCAGATGATCGCCGAATCGGCGGCGTCGCCGAAGCTCGTCGCGGCGCTCAACGCGATCTCGGAGAAGTGGCGCGGCAAGGACCCCGAGCGCGGCTTCACGATGTCGCTGTCGCAGGACATCACCGGGTCCGACGCCAACCGTGACTTCCTGCTGTGCGTCGCCCTCGACGCCGACGGTGTGCCCGGCGGCTTCCTGCGGCTCGTGCCGGCCTACGGCGGACCGGCCACCGGCACGACGTTCGGCTACACGCTCGACCTCATGCGCCACGACCCGGGCGCCCCGAACGGGATGACGGAGTTCCTCATCGCGAAGAGCGCCGCGGCGCTCGACGAGCGCGGCGTGACGCGCCTGTCGATGAACTTCGCGATGTGGGGGCGGCTGTTCGCCGACGACGTGCCGTTCACCGCGACCCAGAAGCTGGCCCGGCGCGCGGTGGGCGTGCTCAACCCGTTCTTCCAGGTCCGCTCGCTGCACGACTTCAACGAGAAGTTCGGGCCGCAGTGGCTGCCGCGGGTGCTCGCCTACCGCAGCCCCGCCGACCTGCCCCGGGTCGGCCTGCTCTACGCGGGCGCCGAGGGCTTCCTCGCCGTCCCGGGGCTCGGCCCGCTGTTCGTCCCGGCCGCCGTGGGCGGGGCGCCGTCGCCGTCGAGCACCGCCGCGGACCCCTCGGCGCCCCCGGGCGCGGCGGCGGCATGAAGCGTAGCGGAACGGCCGCGGGGAGAGCGGCCGCGTGAGCGTCATCGAGGCGCACCCGCGCCGGACGAAGGGCGGCGGGTTCGGTGACGTCGTGCTGATCGTCCTGCTCGCCGGCATGGCGCTGGCCGTCGTGGTCACGGTCGTCGTCATCGCCTCGGGCGGGAACCGGTCGCCCCAGGGCCCGCGCGGGGCCGGCGCGCTGGACGCTCTCCAGGGCGACATCACCGCGGCGGGGCTGGTCGTGTGCTCGCGCACCGACCTGGCCGACCCGCGGGCCACCGACGCCGTCGCCGCGCGCACGCTCGTCGTGGCCGCCCCGTGCCGCGGGGGGCAGACGGCGACGGTCCAGGCCGACGCCTTCGCCGACGACGCCGACCGCGACGCCGCGGCGCGCAGCTACGAGGGCCCCGAGCGCACGCGGACGTCGACGACCGTGCGCACCTACGGCGACCTCGTCGTGGTCGTCGGTGGTGGGGCGGACGACGTGGTGGCCGACCGGATCGACGCGATGCTGCTCGCGAAGGGCGCCCGGTGAACGCCAAGCTCGGGATCCTGGCCCTCGCCATGATCAACATCGCGGCGATCGTCAGCATCCGCAACCTGCCGGTGATGGCCGAGTACGGCTGGTCGATGCTGGCGCTGTTCGCGCTGTCGATCGTGGTCTTCCTCGTGCCGATCGCGATGGTCGCCGCCGAGCTCGGCACGGGCTGGCCGCGCGACGGCGGCGTCTACGCCTGGGTGAAGGAGGCGTTCGGCGAGCGCGCCGGCTTCCTGGCCGTCTGGTGCGACTACGCCGAGAACGTCGCCTGGTTCCCCACCGTGCTCTCGTTCATGGCCGCGAGCCTCGCCTACGCGATCGACCCGTCGCTGGCGAACGACAAGCTCTTCCTCGTCGTCGTCATGCTCGCGTTCTTCTGGGCGACGACGATCGTGAGCCTGCGGGGGGTCGGCACCTCGTCGTGGATCGGCTCGGTGGGCACGCTCGCCGGGTCCATCATCCCGGCGGTGGGGCTCGTCCTCCTCGCCGTGGCGTACCTCGCCCAGGGGAACCCGAGCGAGATCCCGTTCTCGGCCGGCGCGCTGGTGCCCGACGTCCAGCTCAACAACCTGGCGTTCCTCGGCGGGATCATCCTGCTGTTCACGGGCATGGAGATGGCGGGCTTCCACGCCCGCGACACCCGCGACCCCGGGCGCACCGTCCCGCGCGCGATCGCCCTGTGCGTCGGGGTGGTCGTCGTGTTCTCGGTGGTCGGCTCGCTCTTCCTCGCGATGGTCGTGCCCGCGAGCGAGATCAGCCTGGTGTCCGGGACGATGGAGCTCTTCTCCCGGGTGCTCGACCGCCTCGGCGTCGGGTGGGCCGTCGCGCCACTCGCGCTGGTGGTGGCGTTCGGCGGGATCGCCCACCTCGCGCCGTGGATCCTCGGGCCCGCGAACGGGGTCGCGGCGGTGGCCCGGCAGGGCTCGGTCCCCGCGCGGCTCGGGCGGCTCAACGCGAACGGCGTGCCGGTGACCCTCCTGCTGCTGCAGGGTGCGGCCGGCACCGTCTTCACCCTGCTGTTCCTGCTGGTCCCCAGCGTCAGCACGTCGTACTGGATGCTCTCGGCGGTGACGGCGCAGATCGTGATCATCATGTACGGGCTGATGTTCGCGGCGGTCGTGCGCCTGCGGCACCTCCAGCCCGACACACCCCGGCCCTACCGCATCCCGGGTGGGCTGCCCGGCGTGTACGCGGTCGGCGGGATCGGGCTCGTGGGGTGCCTGGTGGCCTTCGTGCTCGGGTTCGTGCCGCCGGGCCAGCTCGCCACCGGCAGCACCGTCACCTACGTGCTCCTGCTCGCGTCCGCGGTGGTCGTGCTGTCGGCGCCGCCGTTCGTCTTCGCGGCGCTGGCACGACGGCGGGCGCGCCGTGACGGCAGCGACAGCGAGGCCGGTGACGAGACGGCGGTGGCGGCCGGGTGAGCGTCAACGGCATCGCCGAGATCGACATCACGACGGACTCGTTCCTCGGTATCGGGGCGACCGTGGCCCTCGTCGTCGTGCTCGGTCTGGTGTTCGCGCTGCGCACCCGTGTCGGGCGCTTCAGCAGGCTCGGGCGGACGATCGTCGTGCTGGTGACCACGGCGCTCGTGCTGCTCGGCGCCGGCGCCGGGATCAACGCGCACTTCGACTACTTCCGCACCTTCGGCGACGTCATGGGGCTGCCCCCGTCCGACGAGGTGGAGCTCGCCGTCCTGCTGGCCCGCAAGGACAAGCCCGACCGGGGCGTCGTGACCACCACGGCGCTGCCGGGCAAGCGCTCGGGATTCGTCGGGCGCCCCGGGACGATCTACGTGCCCCCGGCGTGGTTCGCCCGCCCGCGTCCGGAGCTCCCGGTGGTCGTGCTGCTGCACGGGACCCCGGGCACCCCGCAGGACTGGCTGGACGGTGGCCAGGCCGCGGCCACCGCCGACGCCTACGCGGACGCGCACGACGGGGTGGCGCCGATCCTCGTCATGCCCGATGTGAACGGCTCGATCGACGGCGACAGCGAGTGCGTCGACGGCCCCGGCGGGAAGGTCGAGACCTACCTGACCGTCGACGTCCCGGCGTTCGTGGAGCAGGTGTTCCACACGGCGCCCCCGGGCCGGGGGTGGGCCGTCGCCGGCCTGTCCGAGGGCGGGTCCTGCTCGCTGATGCTCGCGCTGCGCCACCCCGACCTGTTCGCGACGTTCGGCGACTACGCCGGCCTCGCCGGACCGCGGGCGGGCGACACCAACGCCGACACCGACTCCGCGGTGGCCCAGCTGTTCGGCGGCTCGCCGCAGGCCTTCGCCGCCCACGAGCCCGCCGACCTGCTCGCCGCGCGCCGTTTCCCGCAGCTCGGCGGCTGGTTCGAGGTCGGCGACGCCGACCCGGAGCCCGCCGCCGCCGCGGACACGCTCGTCCCGGCCGCCCGCCGGGCGGGGATCAGCACCTGCGAGGTCGTGGTGCCCGGTGGCGGCCACACCTTCGCGGTGTTCTCGCAGGCGTTCTCCGACTCCCTGCCGTGGATGGCCGGGCGGATCGGGGCGGGGCCCCCGGTGGCCTGCCCGCCCGCGCAGGATGACGGCGGGTGATCGGTGCCCGGGTCAGCGGCGGACCGTCGCAGACACCGGGTGTCCGTCACACCACGCACTCGCTCGGCGCGCGCAACGCCGCGTGTCCGCCTCCCAGATCACGCGACGAGCAGGCCCCACCTCGCCGCGCACCGGGCCGCGGCCGCCCGGTTCCGCGCGCCCGTCTTGGCCAGCACGTGCTCGACGTGGGTGGCGACGGTGCGGGCCCCGATCCCCAGCCGCACGCCGATCTCGGGGTTGGAGAGGCCGTGGCCGACCCCGTCGAGCACCTGCAGCTCCCGCACGGTGAGCCCCGCGGGCGGTCCGACCTCACGGTGGAGCACCAGCACGCCCACCCCGGTGGTGTGCAGCTCGACGTCGACGACCTCCCCGGTCGCCGCGACGAGCAGCACCCGACCCGGCACCGGGGCTCCCGCGAGCACCGAGGCCGCGAGATGGGCGAGCGGGGAGGGCGGGCGCACCAGGTCGGGCCGCGCCCCCGCGGAGAGGACGACGACCCGCCCCTCCCGCTCGACGACCACCCCGTCCGCGCCGCCGTCGCCGAGCGCGCCGGTGCGCGCGGGCGGCACCGGGACGGGGTCGAGGCCGGCGGCGAGGTCCGCGCCGAGCAGCTCGAGCAGGGCCACGGTGTCGTCGTCGGGGTGCCTGCCGTCGAGTGAGCTCGCGTTGAGCATCCCGACGTAGCGGCCGTCGGCGGCGAACAGGCACTGGGTGACCCCGTCCCGGAAGCCGTGCGGGTCGATGATCCGCTCGAAGATCTCACCGCGGCGCCGCGCGGGCGCGAGGTCGCGCACCCGCACCGGGTGCCCGCCCGCGCGCACCACCGCGAACAGGCGGTCGGTGTGCATCCGCCCGTCGATCAGCGCGGTGGCCCCGGCGGGGTAGGACGACGCGAGGGTCCGGTGCGCGCCCACCGTCGGGTCCCACACCGAGACCGCCACGCAGTCGGCGGGCACGACGTCGTGGAGCCCGTCGAGCACGGTGCGGGCGGCGCCGGGGGTACGACTGCCGTGCCGCCGGAGGAACGACCGCAGTTCGCGGGCGGCCCCCACGGCGGTCATGGCAAGCGACGCTACTGGCGCGGTGTCGGCCCGACCAGCGCCCTTTCGCCGGGGCGGATCCGTCATCCGACCGATGTGCCGGCCGTTCTCCGGACCTAGCCTCCGCGCGACCGTCACCCGGGAGGACCCATGGAAGCCCACGAGTACGCCGACCTCGACGCCACCGCGCTGGCCGCGCTCGTGCGCGACGGCCAGGTCTCCGCCGAGGAGGTCCAGAAGGCCGCGACGGCGGCGCTCGACGCGGTCGACCCGCAGCTGAACGCGCTGGTCGGCGAGCGCTTCGCCGCGCCGCTCGAGTACGCCGCGGACGGGCCCTTCGCCGGTGTCCCCTTCGTGATCAAGGACCTGATCCTGCACGCGACCGGGGTGGCGCAGACCGCCGGCAGCCGCATGCTCGGGGCGGGCGTGCCCATGCCGGCCGACACCCACCTCATGGCGCGCTTCCGCCGGGCCGGTCTCGCGACCCTCGGGGTGACCGCGACACCGGAGCTCGGGTTCAACGCGACGACCGAGCCGGTCGCCACCGGCCCGGTGCGCAACCCGTGGGACACCAGCCGGAGCCCCGGCGGGTCGTCCGGTGGCTCGGCGGCGCTCGTCGCCGCCCGGGCCGTGCCGGTCGCCCACGCCAGCGACGGGGGCGGCTCGATCCGCATCCCGTCGGCCGCCTGCGGGCTGGTCGGGCTCAAGCCCAGCCAGGGACGCACGTCGCCCGGGCCGGACTACGCGGACCCCCTGCTGGGGATGGGCATCGAGTTCGTGGTGACCCGCACGGTGCGCGACTGCGCCGGCCTGCTCGACGCGGTGCACGGCGCCGAGCCCGGCGACCGCTACCTGCTGCCCGACCCCGGCCGGCCCTACCTCGACGAGGTCGGGGCGGGGGGCCGCCGGCTGCGGGTGGCCGTGCAGACCACGCCGTTCTCGGGGTCCGGCGCGGTCGATCCCCGCTGCGTCGAGGCCACCGAGGCGGCGGCGCGGACGCTGGAGGGCCTCGGCCACGCCGTCGACGTCGCCGGCCCCTCGCTGGACGCCGAGGCGTTCGACGCCGCCAACCTCGTCGCCTGGACGAGCTTCCTCGCCGACGGTGTCGACGGCCTCGCCGCCGTCCTCGGCGTCACCCCGGGGCCGGACGTCCTCGAAGCGGCGACGCTGGCGTGCGCCGAGTACGGGCGCGGGCTGCGGGCGTCGGACCTGTACGCCGCGGACCGCGTCTTCAACGCGACCCGGCGGGCCGTCGCGGAGTTCCACCAGGGCTACGACGTCGTCCTCACGCCGACGATGAACGTGCCGAACACGCCCCTCGGGTATCTCGACCAGAACGACGCCTCCCGGGACGCCCGCGGGTGGTACGACCACATCTTCTCGACGGCGGGCTTCACCGCGCTGTCCAACGTCACCGGCAACCCGGCGATCTCGCTGCCGCTCGGGCGCACCGAGGAGGGCTGGCCGGTCGGCGTGCAGGTGCTGGCGCCCTACGGCGACGAGTCGACGCTGCTCGCGCTGGCCGCCGACCTGGAGCGCGCGGTGCCCTGGGTCGGACACCGCCCGCCGACGCCCTAGCCGACCGGGAGGCCCTCGATCGCCTTCTGCAGCGTCTCCTGCGCGTCGTCGCCCAGCTTGCCGAGGGCGGGGACGAGCAGGGGGGTCGCGAGCTTCGCGGCACCGTGGAAGGTGAACGTCGCGCGGTAGGTCACCGTGGTGCCCGGACCGTCGTCGGCGAGGTACATGTCGTCCTCGCTGGTGACGGTCTTGTTCCGGCCCACGATGCGCAGGTGGCCGGGCTCGTCGACCTCGAGCGTGTAGGTCAGCGAGGTCTCGCGCCCGCGGAACTCCGAGACGTTGTGCCACTGCTTCCCGACGCCCACCGGGGTGTCGTCGACGGGCGTGCAGGAGATCGTCCCGGCGTCCCACTCCTCGGCGTTCGCGAAGTCCCGCAGGTAGGCCTGGACGGTCCCGGGCGGGGCGGGGGAGTGCGCGGTGCGCTCGACGGTGGGCATGGCGGCGGATACCCCGGCCGGGTCGGACGCACCCGCCCGCTACCGTCGAGTGCTGTGAGTGTGGATCCGGACCTCGTCGTCGTCGGCTCGGGCTTCTTCGGGCTGACCGTGGCCGAACGGGCCGCCACCGAGCTGGGCAAGCGGGTGCTGGTGATCGAGCGCCGTTCCCACCTCGGTGGCAACGCCTACTCGGAGCCGGACCCGGAGACCGGGATCGAGGTGCACCGCTACGGCGCCCACCTCTTCCACACGTCGAACACGCGCGTGTGGGAGTACGTCAACCGGTTCACCGACTTCACCGGCTACCAGCACCGCGTCTTCACGATCTACCAGGGCCGCGTCTACCCGATGCCGGTCAACCTGGCGACGATCTGCGAGTACGCGGGCCGCGCGATGAGCCCCGACGAGGCCCGCGCCTGGGTCGCCGAGCACGCTGCGGAGATCGACGTCGAGGACGCCGAGAACTTCGAGGAGAAGGGCGTCGCGCTGGTCGGCCGCCCGCTCTACGAGGCGTTCTTCGCCGGTTACACCGCCAAGCAGTGGCAGACCGACCCGAAGGAACTGCCGGCGTCGATCGTGAGCCGGCTGCCGGTGCGCTACACCTTCGACAACCGGTACTTCTCGGACACCTACGAGGGCCTGCCCGTCGACGGCTACACGGCCTGGCTCGAGCGGATGGCCGACCACCCGCTCATCGAGGTGCGCCTCGACACCGACTGGTTCGACATGCGGGACTCGCTGCCGGCCGATGTGCCGACCGTCTACACCGGCCCGCTCGACCGCTACTTCGACTTCAGCGAGGGCGAGCTCGGCTGGCGGACCCTGGACTTCGAGCCCGAGGTCCTCACGACCACCGGCGACTTCCAGGGCACGCCGGTCATGAACTACGCCGACCGCGACGTCGCGTACACGCGCATCCACGAGTTCCGGCACTTCCACCCGGAGCGCAAGCACTACCCGACCGACAAGACGATCATCATGAAGGAGTACAGCCGCTTCGCCGAGTCCGGCGACGAGCCGTACTACCCGATCAACACCGCCGAGGACCGCGCCAAGCTCGAGCGCTACCGGGAGCTCGCCCGCAAGGAGGCGACGAACCGCCGCGTGCTGTTCGGCGGCCGTCTCGGGACGTACAAGTACCTCGACATGCACATGGCGATCGGGTCGGCGCTGACACTGTTCGAGAACCGCATCGCCCCGTGGTTCACCGAGGGCGAGTCCTTCGACGGGGCGGACCTCGCCGAGGCCTGATCTCGTCACCCGTTCGGCCGCTTCGGCCGGTCGTCCGTATGCGTACGGTCACCGAATCCGTAAATCCTTGCGCCGACGGAGGCTCCTGGTGCCCGCTCCCCTGACCGGCCCGACGCGTCGGAGGTCCGCCGCCGGCGTCCTCGCGGCGCTGTCCTGCGCCGCCCTGCTCACTCTGTCCGCCTGCGACACCAGCAGCGAGTCGGGCGGGGGCTCGGGCTCCGGGCACGAGGGCGGGCATCCCACGCAGCACAGCGGCACCCATCCCACGTCCCAGCACCACACGACGACGGCGCCGACCCAGCCGTCGGAGTACAACCCGCGGAACTGCCCGTCCGGCCTGGTCTGCTGACCTGGGCGGACCGATCGACCCGATCGTGTGGGGCGACGGCCCGTCCGACCCGCCGGGGGGCTCCCGGACCCGGCGCCCCCTCGCCGCTACCGTCGTCGGTGTGACGAGCACGGTGGACAAGGGACGGCGCGGCGGCGCCACCGGGACGGTGGAGATGTCGGTGCGTCCCGCGGGCACGGCACTGCTGCAGCGCGTCATCCTGCCGCGCCCGGCCGAGCCCACCTCGGTCCGCGCGCTCTACCTGGACGAGGGCACCGCGACGTCGGTGAAGACCACCGCGCCCACCGCCCACCGTCCCGGGACCTACGACGAGACCGCCGACGAGTACGTGATGCACGTGCGCCGCAGCGGTCAGCGCGTCGCCGAGGTCGTGTCCCGCACGGGCGTGCGCCTGCCCGAGCGCAGCGAGGTCTCGTTCGCGGCGTACTTCAACGCCTTCCCCGCCGCGTACTGGCGGCGCTGGTCGATCCTCGACGAGATCACCCTGCGGCTGCGCCTGCGCGGCCGCGGGCGGGTCGACGTCTACCGCTCGACGGCACGCGGCGTGGCCGTGCACGTCACCGGGGAGGTCGTCGGCACCGGGGGCTCCGAGGGTGACGACACCGAGCACGAGGTCGTCGTCCCCGTCTCGCTCGCGCCGTTCGGCGACGGCGGCTGGGTGTGGTTCGACCTCACCAGCGAGGGCTCGTCCCTCGAGCTCGTCGCGGGCGGCTGGTACGCCGAGCGCGAGGCGCCCGGACGGGCCGCGATCGCGGTGGGCATGCCGACCTTCAACCGGCCGTCGGACTGCGTGGCGACGCTGCAGACCCTCGGCGACGACCCGCTGGTCCGCGACTCGCTCACCGCGGTGATCATCCCCGACCAGGGCACGTCCAAGGTGCGCGACCAGCCCGGGTTTGACGAGGCGGCCGCGGCGCTGGGCGACAAGCTGCGGATCATCGACCAGCCCAACCTCGGCGGCTCCGGCGGCTACGCGCGGATCATGTACGAGGCGCTGGAGAACACCGACGCCGAGCAGATCCTGTTCATGGACGACGACATCGTCCTCGAGCCGGACTCGGTGCTGCGCGCGCTGGCGTTCTCGCGGTTCGCCCGCGAGGACATGCTCGTCGGCGGTCAGATGCTCTCCCTGCAGGCGCGCTCGCACCTGCACGCGATGGGCGAGGTCGTCGACCGCGGCACGTTCTTCTGGCAGCTCGCCCCGCACACCACCGACGACCACGACTTCGCCGTCGACTCGCTGCGCGAGACGCTGTGGATGCACCGGCGCACCGACGTCGACTACAACGCCTGGTGGATGTGCCTGATCCCGCGCTCGGTGGCCGAGCGGATCGGGCTGCCGCTGCCGCTGTTCATCAAGTGGGACGACTGCGAGTACGGCCTGCGGGCCGGCAGCCACGGCATCCCGACGGCGACCGTGCCCGGCGTCGGGATCTGGCACCTCTCGTTCGTGGAGAAGGACGACAGCTCCGACTGGCAGGCGTACTTCCACGTCCGCAACCGCCTCGTCGTCGGCGCACTGCACGGCCCGGACAACCCGCGCGCGATGCTCGCGGACTCGCTCAAGCGCACGCTGCGCCACCTGTTCCTGCTCGAGTACTCGACGATCGCCCTGCACCACATGGCGATGCGCGACTTCCTGTCCGGGCCGAAGTCCCTGTTCGGCGCGCTGCCGACCGCCCTCGGCGCCGTGCGGGCCACCCGCGCGGAGTTCCCGGACGGCACGGTGCACCGCGGTGCCGACGAGGTGCCCCGCTCGCCGATGGGTGCCCGCGAGTCGCAGCTGTGGCCGAAGCCGCCGGTGGGCAAGGTCGCGCAGGTCGCCGCCCTCGCCCGCGGGCTCGCCCACCAGCTGCGCCCCGTCGACCGCGACGCCCTCGAGCGCCCCCAGCGCGAGGTCCCCGCCGAGCACAGTCAGTGGTTCATGCTCTCCCGCCTCGACGGGGCCGCCGTGACGACGTCCGACGGCTCGGGCGTGACCTTCCGCAAGCGCGACCGGGAGATGTTCTGGTCGATGCTGCGCGAGTCGGTGGCCCTGCACGCCGAGATCGCCAAGGCCTGGCCGTCCGCCCGGGCCCGCTACCAGGAGGCGATGGGCGAGCTGGTGAGCCGCAAGGCCTGGCGCGAGCAGGTCTTCGACCGTTTCCGCTGAGTCCGTTCTGTGAGTGCAAGCCCTGCGTCCACGCTTGCACCCAGTGCCAGGAAATCCGCATCCTCGTGCGCACTGGTCAGGAGAGGCGGACCGAAGCCGTCCGCCCGGCTGCCTAACGTCGTCCTCGCCAGGGACGACGAGGAGAGCAGGCCCCCGATGACCACCACCGCCGCGCAGGAGACCACCGTGACCAGCACCGCTTCCGACGAGCGCGCCGACCTCCTCGCCGAGCTGGCCCAGGCGCGCCACTGGTTGGTCTTCCCCACCCGCGACCTCACCGACGAGCAGGCCGCGTCCCGGCCGACACAGTCGCAGCTCACCCTCGGCGGGCTGATCAAGCACGTCGCGAAGGTCGAGGAGGGCTGGATGCGCTTCGCGGTCGAGGGCGCCTCGGCCGAGGAGGGCTTCGAGCTGCCCGAGGGGATGACGATCGACGACTTCGAGGGCTGGATCGCGAGCCTCGACGAGAAGCCCGCCTGGCTGGTCGAGCGCGAGAACGAGTTCAAGCTCCTGCCCGACGAGACCCTGGCCGGTGTCGTCGCCCACTACCAGGAGGTCGCGGCCCGCACCGAGGCGACGCTCGCGACGCTGCCCGACCTCAACGTCCGTCACGAGCTGCCGAAGGCGCCCTGGCACGAGCCGGGATCGTCGTGGTCGGTGCGCCGGGTGGTGCTCCACATCATCGCCGAGACGACGCAGCACGCCGGCCACGCCGACATGCTCCGCGAGCACATCGACGGCGCGACATCCATGTGAGCTACCCCTCGGTAGTGCTCGGTCACCGACCCGGTGCGATCATGCCGGGCGTGACCGAGCAGGCCGGTGCGCAGCGCACCCAGGGCGGGACCGACACCGACGACCAGGAGAGCGCGGCCGGGGGCGAGAGCACCGGGACGGCGAGCAGCACGGCCGACCAGGGTGCGAGTCCGACGGCGTCGTCCGACTCCGGGTCGTCCTCCGACGAGGGCTCGAGCTCGACCGGGTCCTCGGAGTCGAAGGGCTCCGACGACACCCGGCAGTCCCAGGACTCCGAGCAGAGCCAGGACTCCGAGCAGAGCCAGGACTCCGAGCAGAGCCAGCAGCAGTCCCAGCAGCAGGACCAGGACTCCGGGCAGCAGGCCCAGGAGTCCGGGCAGGACCAGCAGAAGTCCGAGCAGCAGGACCAGCAGCAGTCCCGGGACTCCGAGCAGACCGACGGCGCCGAGGCCCCGCACGGCCGCGAGGAGCGCGCCCCGCGGAACGTCGGCGAGACGATCTGGAAGACGACGAACGTCCTCGCGACCGTCGTGCGGGTGATCGGCTACGTCCTCGCCGCCGTGCTCCTCGCGTCGATCGTGCTGACGATCGTCGGGGTCAACGTCGCCAACGGCGTCGCGCGGTTCATCGGCGGTGTCGCCGACACCGCGGTGCTCGGCTTCCGCGACCTCTTCGTGCTCGCGGACCCGATCTTCGCCTACGTCGTGAACTACGGCCTGGCGGCGATCTTCTGGATCCTCGTCGCGGAGTTCGGCGCCCGCCTGGTGCGGTGGATCGGGGCGCGCCTGAGCTGACGGCGCATCACGTGCGGACGGCCTCCTCGCCGGCCGCCGCGCTGCCGGCGACCGCCCGGACGGGGATCAGGGTCGCGAGCCCGAGCAGGAGCACGATCCCGATCCCGAGGATCCCCCAGCGCTGCGCCCCGAACAGCGTGATGAACAGGGCGAACAGCGCCGGCGCCAGGAAGCTCACGGCGCGTCCCGTCGTGGCGTACAGGCCGAACAGCTCGCCCTCGCGCCCCGGCGGGACGAGGCGCACGAGGTAGCTCCGCGAGCACGCCTGTGCCGGCCCGACGAACAGCGACAGGAACGTCCCGCCGATCCAGAAGGCGGTGGGCCCGGACGCGAACAGCATGCCGCCGGCCGTCACGACCAGGGCCGCCAGGCATACCATGATGACGATCTTCGGTCCGACACGGTCGTCCAGCCATCCGCCGACGATCGCGCCGACCGCCGACACCACGTTGGCCACGATCGCGAAGATGATGACGTCGCCCGGGGTCAGCCCGAAGGTGCCCGACGCGAGCACGCCGCCGAAGGTGAAGACCGCGGTGAGGCCGTCGCGGTAGATCGCGCTGGAGACGAGGAAGCCCAGCAGGTTGCGGTCGTCGCGGTACAGGCGCGCCAGACGGCGGAACAACAGCCGGTACGACGCTGCCCAGCCGACCGCGGCCTCGGTGTCCCCGGGCGGCGCGGGGAACGGGAAGTGCATCCGCAGCACCGGGATGGTCGCCAGCGCGAACCAGATCGCGGCGAGGACGACCACCACCCGCACGGCCGTCCCCTCGCCCTCGAAGGCGATCACAGGCGAGTCGGAGAGGAACAGGACGAAGCAGAGCAGCAGGAGCACGATGCCGCCCACGTAGCCCGCGGCCCAGCCGATACCGGAGACCCGACCGGTGCGTCCCGGGGGCGCGAGGCGGTAGATCATCGCGTTGTACTCGACCTGTGCGAGCTCGTAGGCGAACGTGCCGATGCCGAGCATCAGCAGCCCCCACCACAGGTACGAGGGCTCCGGCGCGACGAACGCCATGAGCGCCGTGCACACCACGATCACCGCGGTGAGCCACCCGAGCCTGCGCTGCCGTCCGGTCTCGGCCCCCGCCGCGTCGCTGCGCTGGCCGTACACCGGGGCCACGAGCGCGACGAGGATGCCGGACACCGTGATCGCGGTGGCGAGCGCCGCCGAGCCGCCCGCCTCGTCGGCGGCGACCGAGCTCGTCAGGTAGACGGTGAAGACGAACGTGGTGACGACGTGGTTGAAGGCGGCGGAGCCCCAGTCCCAGGTGGCCCAGGCCGCGAGGGGGCGCCCGATGCGGACGGTCGACGCGGACGGCGTGGTCGAGGACGACACGGGCGAACGGTAGCGACAAGGGACCCGTCTGCGCTTGCTCCGGATGGGCGGGTGAGCGGTCCGAATGGGCGTGGGCAACCGCGACACCTGCCACCCACCGCGGTCGACGAGCCGTTCGGCGTTCGCTCGAACAGAGCAACCCCGCACCCTTCGTGATCTTCGCGGGGACCGGCGTGCACTCCGTCGTGGATCACCGGTCCAGGATGATCACCCCCCGTCCGTGACGAGTACGGAAGCCTGCATGCCGATCACCTCGTCAGGGTCCGGACGATCACGAGCGGGTGACCGACTCGCGAGATCCTCCGTGCCCGAACTGCTCGGACGTCAACCACTAATGTCCGCCGCGCGGCATTCCGGTGCCGCCGGTGAAGGCTTCCCGTCGCCGCCCTGGCACGGGAAGGACCATTCGAAAGGACATCACTGTGGGGATTCTCCGTAAGTCCGTGCTGGCGACCACGCTCATCGGTGCGGGACTGGCCAGCACGACCGGCGCCGCTTTCGCGCACGAGGGCGGCCAGGAGGGATTCGCGAACGTCGACGATGTTCAGACGATCGTCCCGACGAACGTGTGCAACAACGACGTCCCGGTCAACGTGCTCGGCGTCCAGGTCCCCGTCCAGGACGTGGCCGGCACCATCCCGGTCCTCAGCCCGGCCGAGCACGGCAGCGAGCAGGCCGCCGGTGTCGCGAAGAGCTGCGACAACGACGTCGCCGCCGACAACGACTGAGCAGGACTCCCTCGCTCCTGGCAACACCCCGCGGCTCGGTGACGGGAGAGCAGGCCCGACCTGCCTTCCCACGGTCGGCCGCTCTGCTCCCCCACGATCCCGCCGAGCGGGGTCGACGACCTCACCCGAGGAGAACCCTGCTGTGAAGCTACTGCGTCGCTCCCTGACCGCCACCGCTCTGATCGGCACCGGCCTGGCCTGCACCACCGGTGCCGCCTTCGCCGGTGAGGAGCACCACGACCACGCCACCGAGCAGCACGGCGTGGTCAACATCAGCGATGTCCAGACGATCGTGCCGACCAACGTCTGCGGCAACAACGTCCCGGTCAACGTCCTCGGGGTGCAGGTCCCGGTCCAGGACGTCGCCGGCACCGTCCCGATCCTCAGCTCGGTGGAGAAGGGCAGCGAGCAGGAGGCGGGCATCAGCAAGAGCTGCGCCAACGCCGTGGACGCCGAGAACTAGATCTCCACACGTGCCCGTCGACCCCGTATCGACGGTGCACCCCGCGGAACGAGCGCTCCCTCGGGCCGGTCGATCCGGCCTCCCGGTCCCGAGGGGGCGCTCGGTCCGTGTGATCGCACGGACCCACTCGGGGACGGGACAGGTCCCCTCTCCGGACGAGTGGTCCGGGCCGAGGACCCGGTGCGAGACCGCCCGTCGGGGGAGGGTCTCGCGCCGGGTTCTCCGCGGCTCGACCGGTGCCCCTATCCTTCGGCACGGAATAGCGATCCGTACGCCGGAGGAGAGACGTGCTCAAGGGATTCAAGGATTTCCTGCTCCGCGGGAACGTGGTCGATCTCGCGGTGGCGGTCGTCGTGGGCGCCGCATTCACCGCCGTGGTGACAGCGTTCACCAGCGCTTTCCTCAAGCCCCTGATCCAGGTGTTCTCCGGTGGGGGTGAGTTCGCCGGTTCCTTCGTGGTCTCGGGCGTCGTGTTCGACTACGCGAGCTTCATCAACGCGCTCATCACGTTCGTCCTCACGGCTGCCGTCATCTATTTCCTCGTGGTCATGCCGCTGAAGGTGGTCGAGGAGCGGCGGCGTCGCGGCGAGGAGGAGGGCCCGGCCGACCCCTCCGACGTCGAGCTGCTCATCGAGATCCGTGACCTGCTCAAGGCCCAGGCCCGCCCGGTCCCGGGTGACGGCCGCGATGGCAGGGACGGCCGTGACGACGCGGGTGGCGCCGGCGGGCGCATCCCCCAGCAGGACCGCTGAGCCCGAGCCGTGCTGAGTCCGGCCCTGCTCAGGCCGCGAGGTCCCCGGCGGCCGTGAACGCCACCGGGTCGATCTCGAAGTGCACCGTCGACCAGGGGTCGGGACGCGCGTCGTGCACCAGCACCGCGCCGGGGAAGTTCGACCAGAACGCCAGCGCCCCCGGGATCGACGCGTTGGTGTGCAGGCAGACCGGGTCGTAGCCCGCGCCGAGCGCCCACCGCGCGGCCCCGGTCGCGAGCATCCGGCCCACGCCCAGGCGGCGGTGCCCGGGGTCGACCCAGACCCGGCAGATCTGGCCGACGCACCGGCCCTCGTAGCGGCGCGCGAGCCACGTCGGCGTGAACTGCGGCTTCGGGCCCCCGGCGCGCACGGACGCGGTGCCGGCGACGACGGGCCCGTCGGGTCCCTCGGCGTGGCAGACCAGCAGGTGCGTCCCCCGCGCTCCGAGGTACGTGCCGGCGAGGTCGTCGATGTCGGCGTGCAGGCGCGGGTCGTAACCGCCGAGCTCGCGCTCGAGCATGCCGCGCATGTGCCGCGCCACCGCGGGGAGATCCTCGGGACGCGCGGCGCGGACGACGGGCGGCGCGATCGCCAAGGTCATGGCGACACTGTTGCACAACACTGGCAACCGCGAAACACACGGAGCCGCCAGTTCCTACGACCGGACAGGTTCTGGCAGCCCGGTCCTCCTGGCCCGCCCGGTACGAGAACGAGCGGTGGTCGGGGTAGGGCTGCGGGTAGGGCTGGCGCGGGCCGAGGGCCCCGGTGATCTCGGGGCCGGTGGCACCTCCGCCAGGTACGGAGGGTCCCCGCGCAACGGGTCCGACCCGGTCGCCGCTCGGGCCTCGACGACACACCCTCGACCCGGTGTCACCACCGCACGGCCGTGACTGCTCCGTTCGAGCCACGGTGACGCTGAGCGACCGCGATGACCGCCTGTGATCCCCGGTCGAATGGCGCGCCACCCCGATCCACCGATCGGAGTATCAGGTAGCGGCCACTCGGAGCCGTTAACCAGGTCGAGGGTCGGCGGACGCCGATCCCGCCGGTGGACGTCGGGGAGGCGCGATGCGGACGGTGGTGGGGCAGGACCACGACATCCCGGCGCCGCGGGGCGGAACGTCGCCCCGCCCGACGGCCCCGGTGGGTCGGCCGGCCACCGTCGAGATCCCGGCGCTGACCGGACTGCGCGCGGTCGCCGCGGTGTGGGTGCTCGTCCACCACCTGAGCTTCCTGCCCGTCACCGGCTATGCCGCGTGGTTCGGGCCGGTCGCCCCGCTGCTCGCGGCGGGTCCGCTCGGGGTGGACCTGTTCTTCGCCCTCTCGGGCTTTCTCCTCGCCCGCTCCTACCTCGACCGCTGGCGTGGTGCGCCGGGGCCGCGGCAGGCGCTGGGCTTCGTCTGGGCGCGACTCGCCCGGGTGTGGCCGCTCTACGCGGTCGTGGTGGTCCTGGTCGGGCTGTGGTGCGCGGCGCGCGCCGTCCTGGGGAGCGACGGCGTCGTCACGTGGCAGGGCGCCCAGCCCGGCCTGGACCCCCTGAGCTGGCTCCGTCAGCTCACGATGACGCAGATGTGGGACTCGCCGGGCATCGACGGCGTGTCCTTCGTCCTGCCGGCGTGGTCGATCAGCGCGGAGTGGGCCGCCTACCTGGCGTTCCCGCTCCTGGCCGCCGCCGCCTGGTTCGTGCGGGGCTGGCCGCGCCCGGTGCTCGCGGTGCTGGCCGTGCTCGCGGCGATGCCGACGGCCGTCTTCGCCGTGCAGGGCGCGCTGCACGGGGCGTTCGAGGGCTTCTGGGCGGTGCGCCTCGTCGCCGGCTTCACCGCGGGCGTGCTGACCTGGCTGGTGGTGCGCCGGGTGCCGCGCACTCAGAGGGTCTCGCGCTGGGCGCACCGCGTGCTGGTGGTCGCGTTCGCCGAGATCGCCCTGGTCGTCTACTGGGCCGCCACCGCGCCGGCGACCGCCGCCGTCAGCGCCGACGCCCGCGTCTTCCTCGCCGTGCCGATGCTGCCGGTGCTGCTCGGCGCGCTGGCGCTCACCGACGGACCGGTCGCCCGCGTCCTGGGCACTCCGCGTCTGCGGCACGGCGGGCGCATCTCCTACGCCCTGTACCTCGTGCACTTCCCGCTGATCGAGATGGCGCTCGTCGCCATGACGCGCATCCCCGCGCTCGCCCCGGACACGGCGGCGGCCGCCCTGCTGGTGCCCCACCTCGCGGTGGTGTCGGTGCTGCTCGCGCACCTCGCCTACCGGTGGGTGGAGGAGCCCGCGCAGGCGTGGATGCGGGACAAGGACCCGTCGCGGCGCCGGGGTAGCGCGCGCCGCGACGTCGCGGAGGTCCGTCGACCGGAGGCCACCCCGCACTCCGGTGGACGGACGGTCGGGCGGCGTGGGGGCAGCCACGCCGTCCGGCCGGCAGCGGTCACCGCGGTCACCGCCATCGCGGACCCGACGACCACGTCCCTGCGCGCGGCCTGAGCCCGCGCTCCTCGCTCGGCGGTCGCGCGGGTCCCGCGGGTGCCGCCTCGGTGAGGACGAGGCCCTCCCGGGTGCGGACGCGATCCCATCGCGACCCGGACTACACGGGCAGGCGGCGGAAGATCGGGCGCGGGATGTGGCGCAGGACGGTCATGACCGCGCGCAGCGGGGCGGGCGCCCAGACCTGCTCCTTGCCCGACGACACCGCCGAGACGATGACGTCGGCGACCTTCTCCGGGGTGGTCGAGAGCGGCGCGGGCGACAGGCCCTCGGTCATCTTCGTGTGCACGAAGCCGGGGCGGACGACCGTGACGCCGATGCCGTCGCCGCGCAGGGCCTCGGTGAGCCCGGTGTAGAAGGCGTCGAGCCCGGCCTTCGTCGAGCCGTAGACGAAGTTGGAGCGGCGGGCGCGCTCGCCGGCCACCGAGGACAGTGCGACGACGTGGCCGTGGCCCTGGCGGCGGAACTCGGCGGCCAGCGCCACACCGACGGACACGGCGGCGACGTAGTTGACCTCGGCGAGCTCGACGGCGACGTCGATGTCCTGCCAGGCCTTCTCCTGGTCGCCGAGCAGCCCGAACGCCACGATCGCGACGTCGATGTCGCCGCCGGCGAAGGCCTTGCGGACGGCCTCGGTGTGCACGGCCGCGTCGCGGGCGTCGAACTCGACGGTCTCGACCGTCGCGCCGGCGCGCGTGAGACGGGCAGCGGCGTCGGCGAGCCGCGGCGACTGGCGCCCGGCCAGCACCACGCGCACCGGGCCGCCCTCGAGGTACTTCTCGGCCGTGGCGAGGCCGATCTCCGAGGTGCCGCCGAGCAGCAGCAGCGACGAGGGGTGGCCGACAGCGTCGATCATGGTTCTCCTCAGGAGGTGAGGCGGAGGCGGCGCGACATGTCCGAGGCGAACACCCCGTCGGGGTCGGCGGCGTCGCGGACCTTGCGCCACTCCTCCAGCCGCGGGTACATGGCGGCGAAGGTGTCGGGATCGGTGCGCGAGTCCTTGGCGGTGTAGAGACGACCGCCCATGGCCAGCACGCGCTCGTCGAGGGAGCGGCAGAAGGCGCCGAGCCCGTCGACGATCGGGAAGTCGACGCAGATGTTCCACCCCGGCATGGGGAAGGACAGCGGCGCGCGGTTGCCCTCGCCGAACTTCTTGAAGACGTTGAGGAACGAGACGTGGCCGGACTCGGCGATGTCCCGCACGATCGCCCGGAACTCGGCCTCGGCGTCCAGCGGGACGATGAACTGGTACTGCAGGAAGCCCTTGGACCCGTACGCCCGGTTCCAGTCCCCGAACAGGTCGAGGGGGTGGTAGAAGGCCGTGAGGTTCTGGATCTGGCCCCGCTTGTTCTTCGTCTTGCGGTAGTACAGCTCGCCGATCGCCGAGAACGTCAGCTTGTTGGCCAGGCCGTTCGGGAAGACGTCGGGCAGGTTCGCGAGCGTCGGTGCGTCGAACTTGAGGGGGTCGCTGCGGAGCTTCGCGGGCAGCTCGTCGAGCCGCGCGAGCGAGCCCCGTCCGAGGGCCGCGCGCCCCAGCTTCGACCCCGTGGAGATCGAGTCGAACCACGCCGACGAGTAGTCGTAGGCCTCGTCCGAGCCGTCGGAGAAGCGCTCGATCGTCTCGTCGAGGTCCGCGGTGCGCTCGGTGTCGGCGACGAAGTAGGCGGTCTCGGTCTTGGTCATCCGGACCGTCGCGCGCAGGATCACGCCGGTCAGGCCGATGCCGCCGACGGTGGCCCAGAACAGCTCGGACTCCACGCCGTCCGGCTCGAGGCGGCGGACCTCGCCGGTGCCCGTAAGCAGGTCCATCGACACGACGTGCTGACCGAAGCTGCCCGCCGAGTGGTGGTTCTTGCCGTGGATGTCGTTGGCGATCGCCCCGCCGATGGTGACCTGGCGGGTGCCCGGCAGCACCGGCACCCAGAGCCCGAAGGGCAGGGCGACGCGCATGAGGCGATCGAGCGAGACGCCGGCGTCGAGGTCGACCAGCCCCGTCTCCGCGTCGACGGAGTGGATCCGGTCGCGGGCGGTCATGTCGAGGACGAGGCCGCCGGCGTTCTGCGCGGTGTCGCCGTAGGAACGCCCGAGGCCGCGGGCGATGACCCCTCGCTGCCCGGCTCCGGCGATCGCCTCCGCCAGTGCCTCGGTGGAGGCGATCTCGTCGCCGGAGAGCACGGTGGCCCGACTCGGGGCGGTGCGCGCCCACCCGGCGAGCGTCTTCACGGAGCGAGGCATCCCGCGCGAGTCTAGGGGGTGTCCAGGACGGGGATTCCCGCGCGTCCCGTCCGGGTCCAGCCGGCGACGGTCTCCTCGCCCACCTGCGGCGACAGGGCCCCGAGGGGCAGGCGCGGCACCCAGCGCGCGAGGCCGACGGCGTCGCGGGTCGGGTCGCCGTCGAGGTACACCGGCAGGCGGATCTCCTCGACCAGCAGGCGCGGGGTGAGGAACGGGCCGCCGGTGGTCGGAGCGACCTCGATCTCGCCGGTGTCGGCGAGGCCGGGCGGGGTCACGCGCCACGGTGGGATGCCCGCCGTCCCCCCGGTGAGCGGCGGCGGGGTGAGGCACCCGAAGGCGAAGGCGACGGGCCAGTCGACGAGCGCGGTGCTGCCCGGCGGGACGACGTCGTCGAACGGCACCGTGCGCGGCACGCGGGGCAGGCTGACGGCGACCGGGAGGTCCGGCGTGCGTCCGACGGGCGTCGCGGTCCGGGCGTCCTCGGCGTCCCGCGCCGCACTCGTCGCCCGCACGCGGACCAGCGTCGTGCCCTCGGGGGCGAGCGCCCGGAGGTCCCGCGGGCGACGCCGCTCATCGGGCCGCCCGGGGTCTCGGTGATCGGGACCTCGCCCGGCGACGCCGCGAACTCGAGCTCCACCGAGCCCGCCGACACCGACCCGCTCGCGGTGACGACCACCGGCGCGCGCCGCTCGCGCGCCTCGGGCGGCAGCACGAACCAGTCCGATCGCAGCTGCGCCGGGCCCTCGTCCGGCGACGTCACCGGCGCCGCCCACCCCGGCAGCTCCGTGCCCCCGATCGCGAGCGGCACCGCGGCCGGCGTCTGCGGGCCGGTGGGCACGAACCGCGCACCCGGTGCAAGCCCTGCGTCCTCGCTTGCACTGGGTGCCAGGAAATCCGCTTCGTCGATCGAGCGCGGACCGGGGACCAGCACGCCCGCCCGGGGATCGGTCTCCACGGCGAGGTCCGAGGCCAGCCCGCAGGGGTCGCCGCGCAGGGCCGCGACGGAGTCCGAGCCGTAGCTGAACGTCCCGCGCCGGTCGGCGGTGACCTTGAGGAACGAGCCGCCCTCCAGCGCGATCACCGCGACCACGAGGACGAGCGCCACCGTCCCCGGCGCCAGCACCCCGGCCAGCCGGCGGGGCGCCCGCCCGCGCACGGCCACGAGCACGCCGAGCACCAGCGCGCCGACGATCGTCACCGGCAGCGCGACGTCGCCCAGCGCCACGCGGGCGATCTGCGGCGGGATGTCGTTCCAGAACACGCCCCACGCCGAGGCCCAGGCCCACTGGTTGTAGCCGATGAGCACGAGCGTCGTCACGAGCCCGAGCCCGCCCAGCACGACGACGAGGGCGGGCCCGCGCAGCCGCGCGACCGACGCCACGAGCCGCGGCGACCAGAGCACCACGAACAGCGTGAGCACCGCCGTGCCGACGCCCGCGAGCTCGCCGAAGTGCAGCGTCCACTTCGTCGGGCTGACGATCAGGGTCACCGGCCCGAGCGCCGTGACGGCGAGCAGCCGCCGTGCCGGGCCGACCGCGACCCCGGCGCGCACCCGGGCCGCGAGCAGCGCCCACGCGACGGCGGCCAGCGCGAGCAGGGTCAGCAGCACCGCGAGCCGCGCCCCGATCCCGCCCTGCACGTTGCCCGGCTCGAGGAGCGACGAGTAGCGCGACAGCTCCTGCCACCACGGCTGGCCGCCCCCGACGAGCTGGCGCACCCGCGTGGCCTCGAGCAGCCCCGCGAGCGACTGGTCGGCGGCCATCGGCAGCACGGCGACGGCGAGCCCGGCGACGACGACGAGCGTGCGGGTCCATCCTCCCGCGCGCCGAGGCCCGCCCGGGCCAGCGCGGGCAGCGCCACGAGCAGCGGTGCCAGGCCCAGCAACGCACCCGGCGTCAGCGCCACGGTGAACCCGGCGACCACCCCGGCCCCGAGCAGCGGCAGGAGCGCCCGCGTGGCGACGGCCCGCTCCACGCACACCCACACGGCCAGCACGCCCAGCGCGAGCCACGGCTCGGGACGCAGCGAGAGCCCGAACGGCAGCCACCACACGGCGAACGCCGCCGCGGCGACCCACGTCGCCCCCGGCCGGCGCAGGGCCGGACCGAGGCGCGGCAGGGCGTGGCGACGCAGCAGGACCCAGATCAGCAGGCCGAGCACGGTCGCGGGGACGCGCAGCCACAGCACCGACGGCGCGCCGGGCGCCAGCTCCGCCCAGGCCCGCGTGAGCTCGTAGAACCAGCTGAACGGCGCCTCGGGCGCGTTGAGCCAGCGGTAGACGTTGCCGGTGAAGCCGCTGGAGTCGCGCGCCCGCAGGATGCCCGCGATGTAGCCGTCGTCGACCGTCGCGGGACCCACCACCGCCCACCCGGCGAGCCCGAGGGCCACCACCGCGTCGACTGGCCGCAGCCGCGGCCGGCGGGGACGGGCGAACGACCGCCCGTCACGTCGCCACGCGCCGGCGACCATCCCGGCGAGCCCCACCAGCACCCCCAGCCCGAGCAGGTACTTCAGCACGCCCGGGGTGGTCTGGAAGCGCGTGTCGGTGCGCAGCGACAGGGACAGGCCGTCGGTGCCCGGCGCCCCGGTGACCACCGCGGCCACGACGGGACGGACGTCGCCCTCGCGCTGCGCGACGACCCGTCCGTCGAGGAGGACGGTGGTGGCCGACGGCGTCGACGCGACGGTCAGCGTGCACGGGCCGCGCGGCAGGGCCACGGCGGCGAGGGCCTCGCCGTTGCTCGTCACCAGCACGCCGCCCGGCACCGGACGGACGGTCAGCCCGCCGACGGGCGTGGACGGCGTGCCCGGTGGGGTCGTGGCCAGCGTCGTCGCCCCGGGCGGCGTGGCCGCGAGCGCGTCGCAGCTCACCGAGGCGTCCAGCGCCACCGGCTGGTAGGGCATGAGCGGCAGGGCGACCGCGGTCTGCGCCGGCGCCTGCGGCCACGTGAACGTCACGACGGGCTGCGTCACCGGCGCGAGCGGGAACGCGATCGCGCACAGCACTGTGAGCACAGCCGAGGCCAGGAGGAGCCCGGGACCCTGCCTGACGAGCCGGGGCGGGGACATCTCAGCCGAGGTACTCACGTCCCGAGTACTCCTCGGACGCCAGCGTCGCGAACCGCTCGAGGCCGCCGCGGGAGACCTGGTCGACGCGGAGGTCGTAGCCGTCGGTCGGGTGGTCGTAGACGATCCGCTCGACGGTGCCCCACGGCAGCGCGGGCACCCCGCCGTCGGGGACCGCGGAGAACGGGCGCACGGTCGCCCACGTCCGCTCCGACTGCACCATCGTCCCGCCCCACGACTCGTAGGTCGGGTTGGTGAGGATGAACTCGGGGGTGTTCTCGGCGGCGTTCAGACGCAGGGTCGGGGTCGGGGCGATGCCGTCCTGCACCGAGACCTGGTCGACGCAGGGCCAGAGCACCACCGAGAGCTGGTCGGCGAACGCCCCGCCGGCGACCACGTCCGGGTCCGGCCGGGCGGCGGCGTCCACGAGATTGCCGACCGGCTGCATGCGGGCCAGGTGCGGCGACGCGACCGCGAGCGCGCTCTCCGGCCCGGCGACGCGGTCCTCGACCACCACCCGCGCCGCGTTCGGCCGGCTGCCCGGGAGCTGCACCGGGATCTCCTGCCACTGGCGGGCGGTGAACCCGCCGACCGGCGTCGCCACCACGGACTCGGCCTCGACCGGCGCGCTCGGGTCGCCCGAGCCGAACTGGACGACGACCCGCTGGCGGTCGGGGTCGTTGCCCGCGACGGGGACGACGAGATGGGTGGGCGCCTCGGGGTCGATCGGGTCGGTGGCGGGCAGCGGGAACCAGCCGGTGGTCAGCGTGCCGAGGCCGGTGACCCCGGGCGGCGGGGTGGTGGGGTCGGCGCCGGGCACGAGCTCGACCTGGTCGTGCCACACCGGCCCGGGGTTGGGCGCCGGGACCGGCGACGGGTCGTCCGCGGCGAGGGCGAAGTCCCCGGTGCGGGCGTCCGGGGTGGTGGGTGCTCCGACGTCCTCGCGGGTCCGGGCCATCACCGTGGCCGCCTCGCCCAGGCCGCACCCGCGTCCCGTCAGCGCCTGCATCTGGCTGCCGGCGACGCTCCATCCCGCGCCCTGCCACACGGGCGCGAGCACCATCACCGCGATCAGCAGCCCGACCAGGACCGCCGTGGCGGTGACGAGCACCGCGCGCTCGGGGGTCACACCGTACGTGCGCTTCTTCGCGCGGCGCCGCCACCACAGCCAGCCGGAGGCGACCGCCGCGACGAGCAGCCACCACCAGACGTCGCGCAGGTAGAACTGGCCCCAGTGCGGGGCGAACTGCTCGAGGTCGAGCATCGAGATCTCGGTGTCGAGGTGGTCGCCGAAGGGCTGGCCGCGGTCGCTGTAGGGCTTCCAGGTGTTCGGCCCGGCGAACCCGAGCACGGTCGCCCCGCTGATGAGCAGCACGGACGCCCCGGTCACGAGCGCGCCGGCGCGGCGGGGCAGGGGCGAGTGCAGCAGCGTCAGCGCGAGCAGCACGGTGGCCGGTGCCGCGACCGCCCCGAAGTGGTTGACCCACTTCGTCGGGCCGAGCGCCAGCAGGCCCAGCGCGACGGCGGTGGTCACGGCGGCGGCGAGGGTGGCGTCGCGCAGGCGCCCGCCGGCCGGGCCGCGTCCGCTGCCGATCGACACGACGACCAGGAGCACCACCGTGAGCAGCACCGGCAGCCGGCGTCCCCACGTCCCGGTCTCGATCATCGTCCGGTAGTGGGCCCACTCCTCGTACCAGGGGAAGGTCAGGTAGTACCAGCTGTGGACGTCGGTGGCCTCGATGACGTCGCCCAGGGTGGCGTCGCCGAAGCCGATCGGGATCGCGATGGTGCCGGCGGCGATCACTGCTCCCGCGGCGCCGAGCCGCGAGCGCCAGCCGCGGGCCACGAGCCAGCGCCACAACCACGGCAGCGCGACGACCACGGGCGCGGCGGCCACCAGCCCGGACGGCGAGACGCTCACCGCGAGCGCGGCGAGGGCCGTCGCCGGGATCAGGGGACCGACGGCCTGGCGCCGGCGCGCGAGCTCGGCGAGCACGAGCACGCCCGCGGACAGCGGGACGATGACGACCTCCGGCCGCAGCGCCATCCCGTACGGCAGCCACCAGGCGAGGTGCGCGAGCAGCAGCGCCCAGGCGACTCCGGGCAGACGTCCGGAGCGGCCGAGCAGGGTGACCAGCAGGGTCCGCAGCAGCCACCACGTCACGAGCCCCAGCAGCAGCGGCAGCAGGCGCATCCACAGCAGACCCCAGCCCGGCAGCCCGATCGCCACGCCGAGGTGGCCCCAGAGCGCCATGAGGTACTGCGACAGCACGAACGGGTTCTCCGTCGTGTTGAACATGTAGATCTGGTTGCCGATGTAGCCCGTCGGCGTCGCGGCCCGGGCCATCGCCGTGTACCAGGAGTCGTCGTTCTGCAGCGGCCCGAGCACCACCCAGGCCGCGGAGACGAGCAGGACGACGGCGTCCGCCGGGTGGAACCGTGGTCGTTCCAGGCCGGGCCCGCGGCCGCGCCACCGCCGTACCGCCATCCACAGCGTCGCCGCCAGCGCGAGCGCGTGGAGCACGAGCAGGACGAGCTTGAGGGTGCTCGGGAACGAGGAGTAGCGGTCGTCGGTGTGCACGGTCGCGGCGAGGCCCGGCGTCCCGGGTGCTTCCGTGGCGAGCTCGGCGACCTGCGGCACGAGCGCGCCGGGCCGGTCGACGAGCAGCTGCCCGTCGCGCTCCACCCGCGTGCCTGCCTGGTCGGCGACGATCCGATAGGTGCAGTCGCCCAGCGGGAGCAGCTCGTCGAGCACCGTGGCGCCCGAGCTCGTGATGACGACGCGGCCGCCGCTCGTACCGGCCGTCAGCCCCCGTCCGGGCGTGCCGGCGGACTCCGGCTGGGTGCGCAGCGCGTCCCCGCCGGGGCGCAGCGCCGCGCACGGCACGTCGGCGGTCATGCTCAGCGGGCGGTAGGGCGTCAGCGGCAGGCTCGTCGACGCCGCCGGGGTGCCGGCCTTCGGCCAGGTGACGACGGGGTCGTCCGCGATCACCGGGGCCAGCGGGATCGCGAGCCCGAGCACGACGGTGAGCGCCGCGAGGGCCGCGAGCCACCAGCCGGCCGCGCGCGAGCCGCCACGACGCCCGGGACCGGACTCGTCGCCGGGGGCGTCGGGAGCCGGGCCCGGCCGGCTCTCCTGCGCTGCCACCACGGCCATGGGTTGCGACGATATCGACGCGCTCCCGCTGCACCCCGACGAGGTCGCGCTCCCGGGTCGATCGGCGGGTACCCGCCGCCACGACCGAGGGCGGCGCCTACGGGAAGGACGGCACGCACCCGGAACTGCGCGAGCGCCTCGAGGCGGAGATCAAGTCGGACAGGGGAGCGCCACGACGGCGGCCACGAGCACCACCTCGACGAGATGACGGCCGTCGAGGAGGCGCTCCCTCGACCCGTCCACCGCGCATCAGGCCCTCGAGCACGAGCGCGGGCACCGCGACCGCCCGGCCGTCGAGAAGCAGCTGCAGGAGCAGGCCGACAACGGCTGACCCGGCGGGCCCGCTCCGTGGTGTCCGGCGCTGCCTCGTACCCTCGAACCATGACCGCGGCCGAGACCGGCGAGCGCCCGGCCCCTCTGGGGCTCAAGGCGCAGCTCGTGCGATTCGTGCTGATCGGCGCCGTTGCCGCCGGCGTCGACCTCGGCGTCTACGCGGGGCTCCTCGCCCTCGGCGTCTGGGCGCCGCTGGCCAAGGCGGTGTCGTTCATCCTCGGCACCACGACGGCCTACCTGCTCAACCGCCGTTTCACCTTCGCCTCGTCCTCCGGCGGCGCGGGGAAGTTCCTCGGGTTCGTGGTGCTCTACGGCTCGACCTTCGCGGTCAACGTCGGCGTCGCCAGCCTCGTCCTCTACGTCATGGGCGCGCCCTCGGTCGACCCGGGCGTCCTCGCCGGCTTCCTGTCCTGGTTCATCGCCCAGGCGTGCGCGACGACGATCAACTTCATCGTCATGCGCACCGTGATCTTCCGCGACTGAGGTCCTCCCGGTCGCAGCGAACGCGCTGTTCGCTGCTTCTAGGCGTACGAACTCCCCGTTCGCGGTCGACCGGCGCCGCTCGAGCGAGGCCGTCCCGTGAGGGGCACCCTTCGCATGATCGGGAGGGGTCGATGTCTGCCGAACGTGCCCCTCGCCGACGAACCGGTGACGCGAACGGGGACTTCGCGCGCATAGAAGCAGCGAACCGCGCGTTCGCTGCGGAAGCCCGGGCCCCGCTCAGCGCTCCGGCGACGGCGTCCCCGGCGGCGGGTCGCCGATGGGGCCGGGGGTGAAGGTCCCCGAGATCGTCCGTTCGCCACGGGTGACGACGGGCGCGGCGGCGTTCGGGGTGTACGGGTCGAGGCGCTCGACGATGCCCCAGTCGCGCTGGGGCTGGCCCTCGAGGTAGGTCGGCAGCTCGGTGCGGCGTTCGAGGATCTCGATCCACCCCAGCGGCCCGCCCGCGTTGGACGACGACCAGTTGACGCCACCCGGACGCAACTGGCTCGCGTCGGCGATGAGGCGGTAGCCGGCGACCTCGGCGATGCCGTCGCGCACCTCGAACGGCCGCAGGCACGGGCTCGCGAACTGCACGGGCCACTCCAGGTAGCCCGGGTTCTCCGGCCCGAGGATCTGGGTCAGCGGCACGAGCTGGGGCCCGCGCATCGGCGCGATCGCGAGCCACCCGTCGGGACCGAGCGCCCGGTCCTGCGCGATCAGCCGCACCTCGTCGGCCTGGGCCCCGGGGCCGCCGGCGAGGTTGAGCCGGATCTCGCGCCACCCCGGCTCGCCGAAGCGGCCGTCGTCGACCGGCTGCTGGCCGAGGACGCGCACGCGCCCGTCGGGCAGGCGGTCGGCGAACTGGATCGTCAGGAAGTTGCCGCCGTTGAGCCGCCCGGCGACGGACAGGACGAGCGGGGTGGTGCCCGCGCGGAGCTCGTCGTCGAGCGAGTACCAGTCGGTGCGCAGGACGCCGGTACCCGTGCCGGCTGCGTCGTAGGAGCCGATCGCCTGGTCGGCGAGGCCGTTGCGCAGCGAGTACTCGTAGCCCGAGACGCCGGTGCCGCCGCCGACCGGCGGGGTCGCGCCGGCGGCGGTGAACCCGCTGTTGCCGGGCTGGGGGTCGACGAGCTGCGCGTCCGGAGCGGACGCCGGCACGGTGTTCGCGGGCAGCGGTGCCGGGGTCGTCTGGCCGGGCGTGGCCGCCCCGGGCGCCGTGGACGTCGTCGGCGGCGTCGTGGTCGTCGTCCCGCCGCCGTCGGTGCCGCCCGCGCCCTCGCCGGCCGAGGAGCCCGAGCCGGCTCCCTCGGTGGGCGCGGGCGTCGGGGTCGGCGTGGCCGGGGCGACGGTCGGCAGCACGCCCGGGGCGGCGGTGATCCCGGTCGGCGCGGGCGCGGTCGGCAGGACACCGGCGGCCGTCGAGCCCTCGACGCGGACCCGGTCGGCGAGGCCGCAGCTGTCGCCGAAGGGGTGGTCGAGCACGTCGCCGCCGAGCGAGAAGCTGCCGGCCTGCGCCTCGATCCCGTCGGTCATCGAGATCATCTCGAACACGAGGAGCCCGGCGCACACCAGCGCGATCGGCGCCGAGCCGATGCGCAGGGCCCGGGCGCGCCGCTCGACGCTCGACCCGCCGCGGGTCGCCCGCAGCTTGTCGAAGGCGTCCTTCGGCGGGGCCAGCACCGCGCCGACGGCGGCCGAGGCGGCCGAGGGCTTGGCGTCCTCGTCCTCCGGGGGACGCGGCACGCCGCGCACGTGCTCGATCCCGGCGGCGGCCAGCAGGATCACCGACACCGCGAGGCACAGTGAGTAGACCGGCCACGGCTCGACGAGGCCGTAGCC
Source organism: Actinomycetospora sp. CA-053990 (assembly GCF_050948445.1). NCBI lineage: Bacteria > Bacillati > Actinomycetota > Actinomycetes > Pseudonocardiales > Pseudonocardiaceae > Actinomycetospora > Actinomycetospora sp. CA-053990. The sequence continues at coordinate 275,670 of NZ_CP192043.1, forward strand.
GAACGGCCAGCCGTCCCAGAAGGGCGGGCCACCGTTGAACGGCACGCCCCAGTTGTTCGTGTACCACCAGGTGTTCGGGCCGGTGAACGCCAGCGCCAGGATCGCGAACAGGGCAGCGAGGAAGAGCAGGCGGTTGCGGCGCGAACGCAGCACGTCCGACGACGTCGCCAGCGCCGTCAGCGCGGCGATCCCGGCGCCGAGCGCGGCGAAGGCGCCGAAGTGGTGGGTCCACTTCGTCGGGGTCAGCGCGAGCACGGCGAACGCGATCACCGACGAGCCGATGAGCCGCTGGGACGGCCCGAGCGCGGCGCCGGCGATCTTGTCGCGGCGCAGCAGCACCACCATGCAGACGACGATCCCGAGGATCAGCAGCAGCACGGGGAACCGGCGTGCGAGCGAGCCGTCGGCCGCCGTCCCGAACAGCGACTGGTAGCGCACGACCTCCTGGAACCACGTCCAGTTCGGCCCGAGCAGCGTGCGCAGGCGCGTCGCCTCCCAGACCGCGGCCCAGGTCTGGTCGGAGTAGATCGGGACGAGCACGAGCAGCCCCGCCGCCGAGATCGGTGCGAGCACCGGCAGCCAGCCGCCGAAGCGGACCCGCTCGATCACCAGGCGCCACAGCGGGCGGGCCGCGGCGAGGAACGGCGCGACGGCGATGAGCCCCGTCGGCGTCGCCGCCACCGCGAACGCCGCGGCGAGCAGCCCGAGCGCCACCGGCGCCAGGCGGCGGGTCGCGACGCCGCGCTCGACGGCGCAGAAGGCGAGCAGGGCGGCGATCACCACGACCGGCTCGGGGCGCAGCCCGTTGTTGTAGGGCAGCCAGAAGGCGAGGAACACGCCCGCGGCCGCCCACGCCGCGGCCTTCGACCGCCGGACCTGCTGGCCGAGACGCGGCAGCATCTCGCGGCTGATGAGGATCCAGGACGCGATCCCCATGATCAGCGACGGCAGCCGCATCCACAGGATCGAGTCGCCGAGGCGGATCCACAGCGCGTAGAGCTCGTAGAACCAGCCGAACGGCGCCTCGGGGACGTTGAACCAGCGGTAGTAGTTGCCGATGTAGCCCGCCGACTCCCGCGCCCGGGCGATGCCCAGGATGTAGCCGTCGTCGGAGGTCTGACTGCCGATCACCGCCCACACCGCGAGCACGACGGTGACGACGGCGTCGCGGCTCGTCGGCCACCACCAGCGCTTGGGCGCCAGGCGCGGCGCGCGCCGTCCCGCGCGCACGTCGAGGGCGTGCAGGGCCCAGACGCCGCCGCCCGCGGCCAGCACCGCCAGGAGCCCGGCGAGGATCTTCAGCGTCGTCGGGCTGGTTTCGAAACGGGTGTCCGGGGTGATCGACACCGCGACGCCCGCGACGTCGTCACGGTCCTGGTCGAGGTCGGAGTAGATACCGACGACCTGGGGCCGGGCGTCGAACGGCAGCCGGATCTCCTGCCCGATGCCGAGATCGACGAGCGTGGAGCCGGCGTCCGAGACGATCCGCACCGTGCAGTCGCCGGGCGGGACCGCGGCGGTGGCCATCTGCTGCCCGCGGTCGTTCAGGACGAGCTGGCCGTTCTCGACGGTGAGGCGCATGCCCACCGAGGGGCCGTCGGGCGAGAGCGGCGGGTAGGTCGAGAGGACGTTCGCCGCGGGGCCGGTGCGGCCGTCGAGGTCCTGGATCGCCCGGCAGGGGACCGTGACGCTCATCGTCTCGGGCCGGTAGGCCACCAGTGGGGCGTCGACCGGTCGGGTGCCGGTGGTCGCGCTCGGCCACGAGATCGTGGCGGTCTCCTGCACGACGGGCAAGAACGGGAAGAGCAGCGCCAGCACCGTGCCGAACAGGCCGAGGCCGACCGCCGTGAACCGGAGCCATCGCGGACCCCGGGTCGGACGATTCCCGTCCGGGGTCTCGGAGTCGCCGCTGCCCGGGCGCGCCGGGCTGACGGCCTGTTCCGAGGTCAGCACGCGGCGAGGTTAGTCCGGGCGCCGGTGGGCACCGTGAGGTGGACCATGCTGTGGCTCATCGATCGGGTGACCTCTGGGGCGAGAGGGACGTCAGCGACGCAGGAAGCGCTCGCGGCGTCCGAGACGGACCAGGGACAGCCACTCGCGCAGCGCGGCGGGATCCCGGCGGGAGACCAGGAAGTACCAGGCGAAGCGCAGGTGCTCGATCGCCCCGAACCGGCGGAGACCCGGCTGGGCGAGCAGATAGCCACGGTTGCGGTACGTGTAGTAGCGCTTCGTGGCGTCGCCCGGATCCTGGGCGTGCAGGCGTCCGCCGAGCATCGGCTTGAACTCGGCGGAGCCGTCGGGGTGGACGTAGGCGGTGGTGAGGCAGATGCCGTAGGGGAGCCCGGAACGGGCCAGCCGGCGGTGGACCTCGACCTCGTCCCCCCGGACGAACAGGCGCAGGTCCGGCACCCCGATGACGTCGAGGGTGCTCGCGCGGAAGAGCGCCCCGTTGAACAGGTGCGCGATGCCGGGCAGCAGCTCGTCGTCCCCGTACGCGGCGAGCTCGCTGCGTCGCCGCATCCAGTGCAGGCCCTGGCGCAGCGGGAACGCCAGGCGGTCGGGGTCGTCGATGTCGGCGATCACCGGGGAGACCTCGGCCAGCCCGCGCCTGCGGGCGACGTCGAGCAGGGTCGCCAGCACGTGCTCGTCGACGGGCCTGCCGTCGTCGTCGGCCAGCCAGAGCCAGTCGGTGCCCCGCGCCAGCGCGGTGAGCATGCCGAGCGCGTAGCCGCCGGCGCCCCCGAGGTTGTGGTGCGACGGCAGGTAGGTGACGGGCAGGCCGCAGTTCTCGACGACCTCGCGGGTCGCCTCGTCGGGCCCGTTGTCGACGACGATCAGGTGGTCGGGCGGGCGGGTCTGCTTCGCGACCACTGCGAGCCCGTCGACGAGCAGATCGGCGCGGTGCCGGGTGACGACGACGGCCGTCACGGTCTCCCCGTCGATGTGACCGTCGATCTGACCCTCGGGGCTCATCCGCCGGTCACGCTCGCCCGCTCGAGGCGCTCGATCGTCTCCTGGCTGAGGTTCTCGAACACGTCGCGGCCCTTGTAGTGGCTGACGACGTCGCGCAGCGAGCCCTGCTCGCGGATGACCCCGCCGTCCATCCAGATCGCGGTGTCGCAGAGCTCGACGAGGAACTCGTCGGAGTGCGAGGCGAAGACGAGCATCCCGGAGCGTCCGACGAGGTCGCGCAGGCGATCGCGGGCCTTCTCGAGGAACGCCGCGTCGACCGCGCCGATGCCCTCGTCGAGGATGAGGATCTCCGGGTCGATCGAGGTGACGACGCCGAGCGCGAGCCGCACCCGCATGCCCGTCGAGTAGGTGCGCAGCGGCATGTTCAGGTAGTCGCCGAGCTCGGTGAACTCGGCGATCTCGTCGACCCGGCGCCCCATCTCGCGGCGGCTCATCCCGAGGAAGAGCCCGCGGATGAGGATGTTCTCGTAGCCGGAGATCTCCGGGTCCATGCCGACCGCGAGGTCGAAGACCGGCGCCACCCGCCCGTGGATGCTCGCCCGCCCGCGCGTGGGCTCGTAGATGCCGGCGAGCAGGCGCAGCAGCGTCGACTTGCCGGCGCCGTTGTGCCCGACGAGCCCGACGCGGGCGCCCTCGCCGAGCGTCAGGTCGATGTCGCGCAGGGCCTCCACCACGGGGACCTTCTGGTCGCTGATCCGCCCGCCGGCGCGGCCGAGGACGGACTTCTTGAGCGACCTGTTCTTGGCGTCGAAGATCGGGAACTCGACGCTGGCCCCGCGGACCTCGATGCTGACCATCAGCTGCTCACACCCAGTAGGCGACGCGGGAGCGGTAGTTGCGCAGGGCGACCAGCGCGAGCGACCACCCGATGACGGTGATCCCGCCGGCCACCGCCCAGTGCGTCCAGCTCTGCACCTGCCCCACGAGCGGGGCCCGGAAGATCTCGATGAAGTGGTAGAAGGGGTTCAGCTTCGCCAGGAACTCGATGATCGCCTTCGGGCTGCCGGGCGTACCGCCGGTCAGCAGGTCGGTCGTCCAGATGATCGGCGTCATGGTGAAGAACAGCTGCATGAAGCTGCCGACCACCGGCGGGATGTCCCGGAAGCGCGCGGAGATGATCCCGAACAGCAGCGTCACCCAGAGGCCGTTGACGACGATCAGCACGAAGGCCGGGATCGCCATCAGCGCCCACCAGCTCAGGCCGGGGTGGACGATGGCGGACGGGTTGTTGTTGACCATGGTGTACGGCTGGTCGAGCTGACGGAAGAAGATCGCCAGCACGATGACGTAGACGACGACGTTGTGCGCGAAGAAGAGGATCTGGCGCCACACCGTGCGGAAGACGTAGATCATCAGCGGCGCCGGCAGGAACCGGATGAGGCCCTCGTTGGCGATGAAGGTCTCGGTGCCCTCCAGCACACAGGCGCTGATGAAGTACCAGATCATGAAGCCGACGGTCACGTACGGCATGAACGTGCCGATCGGCTGGCCGAACAGCTGCGAGTACAGCCCGCCCAGCGCCGCGGCGGTGACCGCCATGCTGATGGTGATCCACAGCGGCCCGATCACCGAGCGGCGGTAGCGCTGCTTGATGTCCTGCCAGCCGAGGTGACCCCAGAGCTCGCGCTGGTCCACGGCCTTGCGGATGTCCCCGAACGCGCGCCCCCAGCTGCGCGGGGACGGAGCGTGCTCGAGGGGCGCCGGGTCGTCGGCGTCCTGGCGCGCGAGTGCGGGGACGGCCACGACCGGTGAGCGTACCTGCGCGGGGGGTGCGGCTCCGCGTCCCGGCGGGGGCGTGGCGATCTCCCGACTCAGAGGTACTGGCCCGTGGTGCCCACGCCCGCCGCCGCGCCCGACGACCCGGCCGGCAGGCCCTTGCGCATCTGCTCGAGCTGCACCCGGGCGGCCATCTGCTGGGCGACCAGGGCGGTCTGGATCCCGTGGAACAGCCCCTCGAGCCAGCCGACGAGCTGCGCCTGGGCGACGCGCAGCTCCCCCGCCGAGGGCGGCTCGTCGGCGGCGAACGGCTCGACGAGGCGGGCGAGCTCCTCGCGCAGCTCGGGCGAGAGCGCCGTCTCGAGCTCGCGCAGCGACGAGGCGTGGATCTCGCGCAGGCGCCCGCGGCTGGCGTCGTCGAGGTCGGTCCCGCGGACCTCCTCAAGCAGCTGCTTGATCATCATGCCGATGCGCATGACCTTCGCGGGCTCCTCGACGGCCCCGGAGAGGTCCTCGCTGTTCTCGGCGTCCTGGGCGGAGTCCTCCACGAGCTCGCCGTCGGCTTCCTCACCGCCGGGCATCCGCACGGTGCCGACCGGCTGGCCGTCGGGTCCGACGACCATGACCTGGTCGCCCGCACTGGGTCCGGAGGGTGCCTCGCTCATGCTCCCCATCCTCCACCCGTCGGCGCGCAGCGCCCGTCCGGCGCCCCTGACCGTCTCCTGAGCCGACCACCGTCGCCGCCCGCAAGACTGCTCCGTACCCTCCGAAAGCATGACGTTCGACGTCGCCAGGGTCCGCGGGCTGGTGCCCGCGCTCGGTGACGGATGGGCGCACCTCGACGGCCCGACGGGCATGCAGGTCCCCGAACAGGTGGCGACGGCCGTGTCGTCGGCCCTGCGCGCCCCTGTCTCGCGCCCCGGCGGGGTGTTCCCGGCGTCCCTGCGCGGCGGCGCCATCGTCGAGGCCGCCCGGCGTGCGGTGGGCGACCTCGTGGGCGCCGACCCCAAGGGCGTCGTCCTCGGCCCCGGTCCCGCCGCGCTGCTCGAACGCCTCGCCGACGCCCTCGGGTCCGAGTGGAGCCTGGGCGACGAGGTGGTGGTCTCGCGGCTCGACGACCTCGCGAACGTCGCCCCGTGGGAGCGCGCGGCGCAGCGCGCCGGCGGCCGCGTGCTCACCGCCGAGATCGACGTCGAGACCTGCGAGCTGCCGAGCTGGCAGTACGACGAGCTGTTGGGCGAGCGCACACGGGTCGTCGCCGTCACCGCCGCGTGCCCGGCGATCGGCACCCGCACCGAGGTCGCGGCCATCGCGCGCAAGGTGCACGCCCTGCCCGCGCGGAGCGCCGGGGTCGAGCCGCTGCTGGTGGTCGACGCCACCGCGGCGGCGCCCTACCTGCCGCTCGACCTGGACACCATGGGCGCCGACGTCATGGTGCTCTCGGCCGCGGCGTGGGCGGGCCGCCGGTGGGCGCGCTGGTGTTCCGCACGCCCGACCTCCTCGACCGCCTGCCCGCCGCGTCCCTCGACGCCTCGGCCCGCGGCCCCGAGCGCCTCGAGGTCGGCGACGCCCCCTGGGCCCTGCTCGCCGGGCTCGTCGCGTCGATCGACTACCTCGCCGAGCTGGACGACAACGCCGACGGCCCGCGCCGCGACAAGGTGCTCACCTCGATGAGCTCGGTCCGCAGCCACCAGGACGACCTCACCGCGTACCTCGTCTCCGAGCTGCGCTTCCTGCCCGGCGTGATGGTCATCGGCGAGCCCCCGCGCCGGATCCCCGTCGTCGCCTTCACCGTCGCCGGGCGCACCGCGCGCGAGGTCGCCGAGCGGGTCGCCGAGCACGGCGTCTGCGTCGTCACCGACACCGGCGACTCCGGAGCGCTCGAGGTGCTCGGAGGCGCCGAGGTCGGCGGTGTCGTGCGCGTCGGGCTCGCGCACTACAGCACCCGCGCCGAGATCGATACGCTCGTGAGCGCGCTCGCGCGGCTCTGAGGCTCGTCCGGCGTTCGCTCGGAGATCACCAGGTCGAAACGGACCCGTATCCGCCCGCAGAGCGTCCCTTTCGGCCCGGTGATCTCCGCGACGACCTCGTCAGCCGCCCAGCACCCCGTCCTCGTCGCGCACGACCAGGATCAGCTTCCCGACGACCCCGCCCTCGTCGAGGGCCGCGTGGGCCCGCGAGGCCTCGGCGACCGGCAGGTACTCGTGCACGACGGGGCGCACCGCGCCCTGCTCGACGAGCGGCCACAGGCTCTCCCGCACCGCGGAGACGATCGCGCCCTTGCCGTCGGGGCCCTCGACGGAGCGGCCGCGGAGGTTGGTGGCGCCGACGCTGAGGCGCTTGGTGAGCAGCGTCGCGAGGTTGATCTCGGTCTTCGGGCCGCCCATCAGCCCGATGATGACGAGACGGCCGCCGGTGGCGAGCGAGGCCAGGTTCGCCTTGAGCCCCGAGGCGCCCATGTTGTCGAGGATGACGTCGACGCCGCGGTCGTCGGTGGCGCTCGCGACCTCGGTGGGCAGGTCGTCGTGGTAGTCGATCGCGAGGTCGGCGCCCAGGTCGAGGCAGGTCTGGAGTCGCTCGGGCGAGCCGGCCGTGGCGAGCACGTGCGCGCCGAGCGCCTTGCCGACCTGGATGGCGTGGGTGCCGATGCCCCCGGTCCCGCCGTGCACGAGCAGCGTCTCGCCCTCGCTCAGGTGGCCGGTCATCGCGAGGTTCGACCACACCGTGCAGGCCACCTCGGGGAGCCCGCCGGCCTGGGTCAGCGAGACCCCGCTCGGGACGGGCAGCAGCTGGGGCACGGGGACGGCGACCTTCTCGGCGTATCCGCCGCCCGCGAGCAGCGCGCACACCTCGTCGCCCACCGCCCAGCCCTCGACGTCGGGACCCAGCGCGGCGATGCGTCCCGAGCACTCGAGGCCCGGGACCTCCGACGCCCCGGGCGGCGGCGGGTACATCCCCTGGCGCTGCATGACGTCGGCGCGGTTGACCGCGGTCGCCACGACGTCGACGACGACCTCGTTCGGCCCGGGCTCGGGATCAGGGTGTTCGGTCCACTCGAGGACCTCGGGGCCGCCGGGCTCACGGATGCTGATCGCGTACACGACACGCGACGCTAGCGGGCCGCGACCGCAGTATCCTGGGCGGATGGCGGAGCAGGAACCGCGCTGGCTCGACCCCGTCGAGTGGCACGCGTGGCGCAACTACATCGCGGGGCAGGCGCTGCTCGCGGGGCGCCTCAACCGCGAGCTGTCCGACGCCCACGGCATCTCGCTGGCCGACTACGAGATCCTCGTGCGACTTTCCGAGCAGCAGGACCACCGGATGCGGATGAGCCTGCTCGCCGACGAGGTCGTGGCATCGAAGTCCCGCCTCTCCCACCAGGTGTCCCGCCTCGAGGCCGACGACCTCGTGCGCCGCGAGCTCTGCCCCTCCGACGGCCGGGGCGTGTTCGCCGTCCTCACCGCGCACGGCTACGACGTCCTCCAGCGCGCCGCGCCCGATCACCTCGAGGGCGTGCGGGCCCACTTCGTCGACCTGCTCGACGACCACGAGCGCCGCGTCGTCGGCGACGTGTTCGAGCGAGTGGTGACCAAGCTGCGCGCCGACAGCTGATCGCCCTACCCTGACCCGCGGAAGCGTGGCAGAGCGGCCGATTGCATCCGCCTTGAAAGCGGACGTCCCTAACCGGACCGGGGGTTCGAATCCCCCCGCTTCCGCAGGTGAGAGTCGGTGCGGACGATCTTCGGAGGTCGTCCATGATCCAGTGACAGCGGTCGATGACAGCAACGGGTCACTCCTCGGGCTGCTCGTCGGTGGGTGTGCCGAGCTGGTCGTCGAGCCGGCCGAGGGCCTCGCGCTGGCTGTCGAGGCTGACGTGGCCGTAGACGTTCATGGTCATTTCGATGGCCGAGTGACCGACGATCTCCATGACGATCCGGGGGTTCACCCCGAGCGAGAGCAGCAGGGTCACGCAGGTGTGGCGCATGTCGTGGAGGCGGACCCGGCGGAAGCCGTGCTTAGAGCACAGCTCCACGAACAGCCGGGAGACGTAGGACGGCTCCAGCGGGGTCCCGACGCCGGTGGTGAACACGTACTCGGTGTCCTGCCAGCGCAGCCGGCCGGCGTTGGCCCGTTCCTTGGCCTGCCGGTCGCCGTGGACCCGCAGCACGTGGACGCAGATCGGCGGCAGCGGCACCGTGCGCGTCGAGCGTCGCGTCTTGGTCGGTAGCTCGCGCAGCTCACCCTCCACGCGCTGGAGGCCACGCGTGATCTTGAGGGTGCCCGCGTCGAGGTCGACGTCCGACCAGTGCAGCCCGATCGCCTCCGACCGGCGCAGCCCCAGCACAATCAGCACGACCCACAGGGCGTAGAGCCGGTGATCGGCGACCGCAGCCAGGAAGCGGCGCGCCTCGTCGGGACTGAATGGCGGCGGTGTCGTGCCCGTGGCCGGAGTCGCGATCTTCACGCCGCGAGCGACGTTACGGGTGACCAGCTCCTCGCGGAACGCGTGCTGGAGTGCCGCGCGCAGCGTCGAGTGAATCCACTGCACGGTGCGCGGGGTGACGCCGGCCTTCCGGAGCTTCTCGACCATCAGCCGGACGTCGCGAACCGACAACGCCGTGAGCTGCTTCGAGCCGATCAACGGCACGAGGTGAAGCCGGACGTTGGCCTCGTAGCTCGCCCACGTGTGCGGCCGGATGTGCTGCCTCGCGTGCTCGAGCCACTCGCCGAGGAAGATGGCGACGGTCAGCCGGGTCGGACCGGCGGGAACGCCCTGGTCGTTGGCCTCCTGGAGCTTGGCGATCTTCCGCAGGACGTCCTTCTCGTCCTTGCCGTAGACGTAGCGGCGCTCGATCTTGCCGGTATGGGTGCGCACGTAGGCGGCGCCCGACCAACGTCCGTCCTGGCGCTGCCAGACGCTTCCGTCGCCGTTGCTGTTGCGGGTCACGCGGCGGCCCCCTCGATCAGCCGGCGGGCGTACTCCCGCACGGCCTCGGCGTGGACGCGGCGCAGCCGGCCGATCTTGACCGACACGAGGTCGCCGTTGCGGATGAGGTCGTAGACCTTGGCCCGACCGACGTGCAGGGCCTCGGCGACCTCCTCGGGAGTGAGGAACACCCGTTCCATGGCTCAGCTCCTTGCCTTCATGGTCGTGCGGAGGGGTCGGGCCTGCCGGGCGCGCTGGAGGAGCCCGGCGACGGCGAGAGCGGTAGGGGAGTCGAGACAGGCGACGGCGGTGAGGGCGCGGCGCTCGTCGCGGCCGAGGTCGAGCCCGACCAGCGGGCGGACCAGGGCGTCGACGTTGACGCCGAAAGCGCGGACGTCCTCGCGGCCGGTCACGGCCGCTGCCCGTCGTTCGGGACGTCGGCGGCGCGGTCGGTGGCGGCGCCGAGCTGGTGGGCGAATTCGCCAGCGCTGCTCGATACCGCTGGTCCGAGGGTCGGGAAGGCGGCGAAGAGCAGCACGAGGGTCACGACCCCGGAGACCAGGGCGGGTGCGGCCTTGCGGCTCTTCACCAGCAAGGTGGTGACGAGCCCGGCGATGATGACGACGGCGACGAGGTTCACGAGGCGGCCCGCCGTCCGAAGCGCTGGATGCGGTCGACGTACTCGCCGTACTCGCCGAGGTAGGGCACGCGGATGCGCTCGCAATCGCGGCCAAGCCCCGACAGGTAGGCGATGCCGGGGGCGGCGTTGGCGTGCTCCTGGCCCAGCGCGCGGGCCTCGGTGCCGTGCAGCATCTCCAGCGAGTCCGCCGGCACGCGGAAGGACAGGCGCAGCGCGAACTGGTCGCGGGCGTACCCGCCGCCCACGGCGGTGGCCTCGAAACGCTGGGCCAGCATCAGCACCCGGAACGCGGCCTTGCGGCCCTCAGAAAGCAGCCGCAGCACGGCCGAACGGATGCGGTCGCCGACCGGGACGCCCTCACCGCGCTTGGGCTTCGGGAGCGCGTCGGCCGCCCGCAGCAGGCCGGGGAACTCCTCGAGCACGACGAGCACCGTCGGGGTCTTCGGGCTCGGCTCGACCCTGTCGCGGCGGGGCGGGATGGCCTCCAGCCGGCGGTCCATCTCGGCCACGAGGTCCTCGAGCAGCAGCGCGTGGGCGATGAGGTCGGCGGTGCCGACGACCTGGTGCGGGCGGTGCACGGTGCCGTCCCAGGCGCGGCCGAGCAGGAGCCCGGTGATGTCCGAGCCGGTCACGAGGACGTCGGGGGCGGCGGCGACCTGGGAGAGCAGCCCGTAGAACAGCGCCGACTTACCTGACCCGTTCTGGCCCTGCGCTCCGAGGTGGCCGGCGTCGGTGAAAGCGTGGCCGAGGGTGATGCCGTCCTCGGTGCGCCCAAGGATCACCGGCTCCGACCCAGACGCGACCGCGAGCGAGGGCAGGCCGAAGCCGTCGCGCAGCGGGTCGTGGTTGAGCACGGTGACCCGCACCCACCGACCGGCCAGCGGCTCGACGCGTAGCCCGTGTCCGCCGAGGGAGTGGGCGAGGCGTGGCCCGTTCTCGCGGCTGGTGAAGTCGCCGGGTTCCTGGCCGGCCATCAGCTCCACCGACAGGCTCATGGGTGGGCCGGCGTGGACGGCGCCGACGCGTGGGGTGCGCACTGTGACCCCGGCGGCGACGGAGACGTACTGGCACAGCCGCAGGGCGGTGCAGGCTTCGCGGAACTCGGCGGTGACGGCTTGGGCGAGGCGGTGGTGCGCCGCCCAGGCGTCGCGTGCAGCGCGGCGGGCGCGCCAACGGTTGATGAACCCGGGCGGGCGGCGGTGCCCGGCGGCGGGCGGGCGGGTGCGGTCAAGGGCCTTGGTGGTCATGACCGGCTGCTCCGGTGGGTGCGGGCCCGCTGGCGACGGGCGCGGGAGGGGGAGGCGGCGACCTGGACCTGGGTGACCTCCCAGACCGAGGAACCACACACGGGGCAGCGCTCCTGGGAGAGCTGCACGACCCCGTCGCCGGAGTCGTCACCGATGGGGGCCGGGGTCCACTGCTCGACGCAGCTCTGCGCGCGGCAGGTCAGGACCAGCTCGTCGAGCAGCGCGGCGGTTCGCACCTGCACCCGCGAGCGAGGAGGGCGGGCAGGGGCGGCCATCAGGCCGCCGCCGTCTCGTCGCCGCCGGTCTTGCGGGCCGGGCGGACCCCGACGCTGGCGGCGGGCCGGATAGCGGTGGCGGAGAAGGAGACCTCGATGCCCTTGGCGCCGTTGCGCGCCGGTCGCACGCGCGCGCTCAGCTCCTCGAGGTCGACCTCGGTGTAGGGCTCGAGCTCGGGCGCCTCGTGGCTGACCACGCGCACGCCGTGCAGCTCGAGGCGGCCGTCGCGACCGGTCGGGAGCATGACGTCGTGGATGCGGACCGGGGCGCCGCTGGCCTCGTCGAGCAGCGGGAGGCCGGTACTGCGCCGGCCGTTGGGGCCGTCCTCCCAGCGCTCGAGGGTCTGGCTGTAGCCGGTGGCGACCGCCTTCATGCGGCTGGTGTTGATGGGTGCGTTCAGCTCGTACATCGGTGGTGCTCCTCGGATGGTCAGGCCGCGTCGGGCGGCCGGTGGGTGCGGGTCTCTGCGCCGCGGGCGAGGCGGCGCCGCTCGGAGGCGGTCAGGCCGCCCCAGATGCCGTGGTCCTGGCGGGTCTCGACCGCGTAGGACAGGCACTGGCTCCAGACAGGGCAGCGGGCGCAGACGGTCTTGGCGCGGGCGACCTGGGCGGCGATAGCGCGGCGGGTCCGGTCCTCGGTGACGGGGAAGAACAGGTCCGGGTCGGCGTCTCGGCACGCCGCTCGGTCGGTCCAGGGCTCCATGATGGCCTCATTGACTAGACAATGCAGACAATGAGCAGCCTGGGCGAGGCGTGAGGAGTACGTCAAGTAGACGGAGCAGATTGCCTAGACAATGTTCGGTAACGGGGTCAGACTGGCCGCATGACCAGCAGGGGCGCCGGGCCGATCTATCAGCGGATCGCCGAGGACCTGCGTGCTCGCATCCAGAGCGGCGAGCTGGGCGCCGGCGCGAAGCTGCCCACCGAGCAGTCGCTGTGCACGGACTATGGCGTCACTCGGCCCACCGTGCGCCAGGCGATGCAGGTCCTGGTCAACGAGGGCCTGGTCGTCTCCGAGCGCCCACGGGGACATTTTGTGCGCCAGATCGAGCGGCTGACCTACCGCCCGCAGAAGGAGTGGCGCGACCGACCCGCGCACCCTGAGCTGGACCAGTTCATGGACGAGCAGGTCGAGCTTGGCCGCAAGCCCTCACAGACCATCGCCGTCGAGCTGGCCGCACCGCCGGCTGACGTCGCCGCGCGCCTCGGGCTCACCGAGGGCGACACGGTGGTCATCCGCAAGCGAGTCCGCTACCTCGACGGCACCCCGTTCAACACCAACGACTCCTACTTCCCGCTCGAGCTGGTGCAGGGCAGCGAGATCATGCACCCCGCAGACATCGGCCGCGGAGCCAACGTCGTGCTCGCCGAGCTCGGCGCCGAGCAGACACACGCGGTCGACGAGATCGAAGTCCGCATGCCCACCCCCGACGAGGCCAGCCGCCTCGAGATCGGGCTCGGCGTCCCGGTCGCGATGCACCGCGTCACCGGCTACACCGACGACGGCCGGCCCGTGCGTGTCGTGCGGAACGTGCTTCCCGGCGACCGCCACCTCATCGCCTTTGAACGCACCCGCCCCGCCAAGATTGATAAGGGCAGCGAGCAGTGATCGTCCGCAGTGCCGGCCCCGACGACCTCCACGCCGTCCTCAACCTCTTCCGCGAAGCGACCGCGTGGCTCGCCAGCAAGAACGTGGACCAGTGGCAGTGGGAGCCGCGCGTGGAGCAGGTCCGGGGCGACATCGAGGACGGCAACGTCTTCGTTGGCGAGGACGAGGACGGCCGCATCATCGCTACCGTCACCGTCGACACCTTTGCCGATGCGGACTTCTGGGGACCCGAGGACGACCCGGACAGCGCCCTCTACGTCCATCGCATGATCGTCGCCCGGGACCACGCCGGCCTTGGCATCGGCGACGAGCTTACGAGTTGGGTCGAGCAATTCGCCGGTGCACTCGGCTACGACCACGTCCGCCTCGACTGCTATCGCTCCAATACCGGACTCCACCACTACTACAAGACTCACGGATGGACCCACGTCCGCACGGTCGACGCGCCATGGCGACCCTCGGGTTCGCTCTTTCAGCGTTCAACTGTTCGGGAGGGCGTCGAGCCCAACGAAGTCTCCTAGTGAAGTGACCGAAGAGCGTTTCGATCACGGGATTTGTCGGGCCTGGAGGGCGTGCCGGCCTTCGAGGAAGTTGGCGACTCTCTCCCAGTCGCTGTTAAGCTGACTCCCGGAGCCGACCAGTAGTCGAAGGATGCCTTCCGGTGGGTCGGTTTCTCGTCGTACTAGCCGTATCACTTGGAAGTCGTTCAATATTCGCGAAACGAACGCTAGCCCGCTGGCATCCGGACCTCCGGATAGCAACCGCTTCCGAAGAATCGGCATCACGTGTCTAGCTACGTTGTCGAGATCGTTCTGTCTATTCTCTGAGGGCGGCACCACGAGCATTGTCATCCGCGCGGGTGCGACTAAGGGGAAGAGGGCGGGTCGCTCTCTGCGCAGGCGGTCAAAGCCGGATATCAACTCATCCCTAAAGCTCTCCCGCGACATATGGCTAGCTGGTAGGGCGGGGAGCGCAAGGGCAAGGCTGTCGACGAGGTGAGACCAAGCTTGCTCGGCCCACTCCGAACCTTCGTCTGCGGTGACCGCTCTGGTATTCTCGGGCCACGACACGCCGAATATTCGGAACGGCGCCCACGACAATTGCCTCATGAGCTGTGAATCGGAGTCTGTCAGTAAGGCGATCTGTAGAGAGTACTTGTAGAAATCGCCGAACCAGCGGCGCCATGCTTCGGAAAAGTACTCGATCTCAAGCGGCTCTAGAGGGTCTGGGTACTCTGCTTCGGGGTGAAGGTCCTCGTCGTCCCAGTCTGACGAGTCCTCCATCAACTTGGCCGCAAGTCGAAGATCCGCCGCCACGTCTCTTAACGGCTTGACTGCGATGTAAGTGCCGGGAGTTCCTCGAGCTTGACCGAGGGACGCATGGAGGAATCGAATCTGATCGTCATCTTTTAGCAAGGCCGGAGCAGGGCCTCGAGAAGAATCGTTCTTTGGTCTCCAGAGGGAATCGAGAACGAACTTCACGAGATTTTCCACAGCGGGCGGTCTCCTGCGCTCGGAGCGAAAGTTCACGCTGACAGCTACAGGGCCAGTGAGCGTCCGCCGGCCTGCCGCTCGAAGCTCGGTTGCAACGAGCGTTCGCAATCGAGATTGCTGGTCCGCAGATTCGCGCTCCCCTTTTCGTCGAGGCTCACCGTCTAGTGACAACCTGAGAGTTCGAGTCTCACGCTGCCGCCACTTGATCCATCGACCCTCAGGCGATGACCAGAACTGACTCAAAGTCCCCCCGACCTCGCCATAACCGTTCATCAAGGTTGGCCTCGCGCCGAGGGCATCCTAAGGGAAGGCGGCGCGCTGCCCGTCGCGCCGCCCTGAGGCGCTAGCAACGGCTCTACGAAGCCGAAGCCACGGGCATCTCAGTCCGCATCCTTGTCCAAGGACGCCTCGGCCCCGGCCTCGAATACCTCGTCCTCGCTACCCATCTCGATAAACTGCCGAACCGAAATTTGCTCGACTGGTCGGCCTTTTCCTGGGTCGACGGTGAGGGTCTCGAGGTGGAGGTCGTAGACGTTTCTCATTCGTCGGAAGTCAAAGACTCCAGGCGATATGGGCGTACGCTTCTTAGTTACTAGACCATAGTCCTCGAGCTCGATGAGACCCGCCGTCCTGCTGTCTTGAGAGATGGCGAAACGATCGGCCGCCTGCTTGGGTGAGTGCCACAGCCTTGTCGTTGAACGCTTGTAACGCGATTCCGACATCAGGATGAGCAGCATAGCGACCCCGGGACCTGACAGCACCGAGGCCCATCCTTTAGTCCAGAAGGTCGCAGGTAGGCCGATATACAGACTGTCTCGCGTGACAGCTTCCTGGTGCTCCTTCAGTAGTGCAATATACTTATGAGGAGCCATGTACGATTGATTGTTCCGTCGCTCATCATTGAGGTATATGGTTGTCGGCTGCCCTGGACGCGACTCCGAGCGAATGAAGCCCTCCTTGGTTAGCCAAGTGAAAGCCGAATTTATCCGCCTTGCCCCGTTGGTTTCTGGCTCGGGCAGATCGAGCAAGGCCGCCCAACCCCGGGCTGGATACTCGGTTTCGTGGGGTGGGCGACTTGAGAACCAGAGCAAGCTCAAGAGGAGCTTCAGTCGTACCTCGCCACCTTGACCTCCTCGGAGCAGCACTGCGAGTGGAGGATCAGGGTCGCTTGGCGCCATGCGCTCGATGAAGCCGATGCGGATGGGCGCAGCCCGGTCGTGCACGCGGACCGCGACGTCGCGTGCGTGCTCAAGTGCCCCGGGCGAGGGTGGCGGTCGCCGCGTGCGGGTCACGAGGCTGTACCCCGTGACCTTGACCCCCAGGCCCGGTCTCTCGCGGACTGGTTCGTCATCGCCTGGACATCCCCGCTCTGCTCGTAGTACCCGCCCAGGATGGGCGGGTACGTACTGTCTACAGGACAGGGTACGTCCGATCGATCGGTCACGGTACAGCGGCCGACTTATTCGTGCTCTCACCGCTACAACGTCGGGGTTTCTATATGCAGGAGCCACCGGTTCCGGCTACTGTCCCCTCTGTCGCCGGCGCTCGGGGGGTCACAACCACGGCGCCGACGACAGCGGACGGGACGGACGTGGCGCCGCAGCCAGCGGCGATCGTCCAAGGGCACGGTTGCCAGCCGTGAGCCAAGCATCCCACGCGCGGCCCGGAGAGGGCGAGTGGACGACGACAACCAGTCGTCGGTCAGGATCAGGGCGGCAGCCAGTCGCCCAACTCGCTCTCCCCGGGACCTCGCCTGGCTAGCGAGCGGGAGTAGGCAAGACCTCGATCATCGAGCCACCGGCAGGCGGCGGGAAGGCCACGTCTCTCAGCTACCTCGAGTAGGTCGACCTCGCGGCCCTGTGTGCTAAGTAGGAACCACGTATCCGAGGAGAGCCCGAGTCGACCCTCTGCGTCCTGGTCTTCATCCGCGATCTCTTCGTCTGTGGCTTCATCCCCCAGTCCAGCGAGGGCCCGGAGGTCGCGTTGGCCGCGTGACCAGGTGAGTTGGCGTCGGCCGTCGGAGGCTTCCTCCCACTCCCACCAGCGAGCCATCACAGTTGCTTCGTAGGTGTCGACCGCGTCGGCGAGGAGCTGCATGGGGGCGCGCCCGCCGTGGCTGCGCCCGCTCTTGCCGGCAGCGCCGGTGACCTCGTGGGCCATCTTGGTGAAGTAGTCGGCCAGGTCCCCCTCGCCGAGCTGGGCCTTGCGCAGGTCCCAGCCGTGCTCGTCGGAGGCGTTGAAGCCCCTGCGCTCAAGCGCCCGGCGCCACCGGCCGAACACGCGCGCGCCAACCCCGGCCGCGACGAGCTCGGCGGAGACGTCGTCGGCGAAGCACAGCAGCGCGTGGACGTGGACGTGCCAGCCGTTGGCGCCATCGGTGACCTCCACGACCCGCGCCCACCCCAGCAGCCCACCAAACAGGGCGGAGTCCTTCACCCAAGTCGAACCGGACGTGACCGCGGCCCAGGCGTAGCCGAGGACGCCCCAGCAGCCCTCGCGGGCCTTGATCCCGGCGAGTTCGATCTCCTCGGCTTCGGCGGCGCGCTCGTCGACGTCCCACCCGTTGGCCTCGGCCACCTCTCGATCGCCGCGGCGTTCCTCGAGCAGGTCCCGCCGCCGTCGGTCGGTAGTGGACAGGCCGAGGCGGTCGCCGCGGGCATGGCGCATCGTGAGGGTGAGCATGAACGCCGACCCGCTCCGCTCGTGAACCGCGCGCATCACCGCAGCGAGGTCGTCGGCGCGGCGGGTGGCGACCTTGGCCGCGCACACTGGGCAGGTCCACACCGAGCCGCAGTGCTTGAGCCCGCCATAGGCCGCGGAGCGGGTGCCGTCCTTGTTCGTGATCACTCCGAGCGTCGGGCCGCTGTCGGGTCCGCCGATCTTGTGGCCGCACTGCTGGACCCGCTTCAGCGACGAGATCGGGCGCAGCTGACGGCGGCGGGCCCAGCGGTCCCGGCGACGAGCCTGGGAACGCTCTTGGCGCTGGCGCTCGACGGACTCGGCGCCCTTGCCCGCACCACCGGCACGCCCAGGACCGCTGCGGTCGGGGGTGTGGTCCTCGCGGCGTCGGCGTCCGGGTCGAAGAGCTGTTACCCCTTTACCGAGAGCCGCCCCGCTCACCGGGCACCACCAGCGGTCAGGGCCGGCGCTGGCGCGCCGGTCGTGGCCGGCCCTTCCGGGCCGGCCACGCTCTCACTCCTGACTTCGTCCCGTGCCGCGCGGCCGGCCCCCGGGCCAGCCACCACGGCGACGACAGCGACGACCTGGACCACGGAGGTGGCCGAGAGGAGGACGAGTCTCGGCCTCCGGCGGCCAGGCGCTCCGCCCTGGACCAGGGCACCGACCTCAGGAGAGCCCACGACAGCGACGAGCCCGGTTGAGTGGTGGTCGGAGCGGGGCCTCACCCTCGACGACGCGCCCGAGGGCTGCCAGACCGCCCGCACAGCCGCAAGCGCCAGCCAGCAGCGTGAGCGCCGGCGAGGGTCGTCAGGGGCGCTTGCACCAGCACGAGCGGCCCGGCAGGGCAGAGCCCGCGCCGCCGAGGGAGAGACCCCACTTCGGGGACGTCCCTCTGCTTGACCTCGCGATAGCAATAGCACGATATTCGTCCTTCCCATGAGAGACGAGGACCGGAAGACCGGTCCTGCGTGTAACGAGCTCTCACATATGAGCGATGAGTCACGAGCCGAGAGGGTCAACTTGGCGCAATAATCATTTCGTGGCCGCGACGACTTACGGCAAGCTAGTCCCTTCGGGAGGAGATTCGAATGTGGTCGTGGCGGGGGGTCGCCGCTCCGGTGCTTTCTGGCGTCCTATTGGCATCCGTAGTCCTAAGTGACTTGCTAGTCCCTGCAATGGCTCGATTCTGGTCGGACCACGCCATGGTGACGAACATTGCTTCATCGGCCATCTTCGTTCTCCTCGGAGCAACCATCCTCGATCAGTGGTTAAAGCGGGAAGATCTAAGAAGGCTAAGAGTGATCGAGTCGACGGCTTACGACGCCGTGGCGCGCCCGCTTCTGGCGCACTGGCGGGCTCTATGGATGCTCATGAACGGCGGCCGACAGCTAGGCGAGTATGACTTCGAGTGGCCAGAGTCTGAGATTCGAGATGTCCAACGGATACTCTCCAAGTTTCAGCTCAGCGAAGTTCATCACAGTGCTGTCGTTCGCGGTTTCGTTGAGAATCCAGACGACGTCGATCGCTTGTGTGTTCTGGTGACCGATGAAGAGTGGCGGGCCTTGGTTTACAAAGTAGTTCGCCGCACCGTCCACGGCTCGCGCAGAGTCACTGCTCGTTGGGCGCAGCTCTTCGTGACCTCGAGGCAGAGTTCAGAGGTTCTCCAGGAGTTGACCGCCTGTCTAAATGATCTCCAAGAATTGCGAATCTATATGCTCCGTTGGGTCTACGATGGCGAGACGGTCGACCCGGTTGGCGTGGAAAGATTCATTGAATTGTGGCGCAAGGCTTACGTCAACTCCATCGTTACGAGCACTCAGCTCGAGAGTCGTGGCGGAACGCCGGAGATGGCGAACTGGCAGATGAGCGGCAGACTACTTCAGGACGATGACCGGAGATTGTTGAGTAGTGTTGCGGTGCGCCGCGTTCTAGGGCGTCGGGTCAGTCGTCTATACACGGCCGATTGCTTGCCGCAAGTCGGTGGGGTGGAGGACAAGCTCTGTCCAGCCGCAAAGGGGTCGTCGTAAGCCCTCGCATGGCGCAGTAGCCTCTTGCCTGTCGGTAGGTGTACCCGCATGATCAATGCAGCACCTAGGCAGCACGAGGTTCGGTAGCAGCCAGCACGCCGCAGTCCGCGCAAGCACAAGAGCCCAAGTCAGCCCAGACGTGAGGGCTGTGCTCAACGCCCCGCTGAACAAGCGGAGACTCATTCACACCGACGAGGTCGGAAGCCCCCTCGCATGTGCGTTCGACGCAAACTCCAAGACGCCGCTGGCAGCGTGAGCCAGCATGGGGACTATCCGCACTTGGCACGTGTTCCGCCGCGAGGGACGTGGACTCAGTCTCTACAGCGTGGCCCGCGGCTGGTCCTGAGCCGGCCTCTCGTGCCGCAGAGAGCGGCACCGTGCGGAGCCATCCGCGAGCGATGGTGCGCTGACCACGGAACCACGACGGAACAGTTGCGCGATCATGCAGCCTGCAGCAAAGCGTCTCTGCTGGTCGTAGCGCCGCAGACCGTGATCGTCTGAGGTCCTGCGCAAGGACCTCGGCCCCACACTCGCACACGCGTTCGATGGACAGTCGATGCCTCGCCGGGCAGCCTCGCGCGCTATGCGGACGATCAGGACGTGGCTCACCCTCCGTCGTGAGGGGCGCGGACTCAGCTTGTGGGCCGTCGCTCGGGGCTGGTCCTGAGTTGATCTGACAGCGACTGGTGACAGCAGCACCGCTGTCACCGGGGGTGTTCGAGGGGGTCCGCGCGGGAGAACTTCCGCAGGCCAGAGGCCAAGTCGGACGTTGCCTAGGCGCCTTGAAAGCGGACGTCACGAGAGTGACCGGGGGTTCGAATCCCCCCGCTTCCGCCAGCGGCTCGCGGGTCTCGGCGTTCTCGGCGGACACCGACCGGTCGCCGAAGCCTCGGTCGTAGGGCACGACGCCTCCGGAGGGACCTGGAGGCGGGGTCTGCTCACTCAATCCGTCTTGACTTATATAAGCGACGACTCAACGATAAACCTCGTGGACATCCGCCGCGAGATCGACGCGACCCACCGCCGGCTCGGGATGCGCGAGCGGGAGACCGGCACCGCGCGCCTCGTCGCCCTCTCCCGCACGTACCCGACCGACGTCGAGGACCTCTGGGCGGCGTGCACCGACCCCGCGCGGCTCGCGCGGTGGTTCCTGCCCGTCCACGGCGACCTGCGCGTCGGCGGGCGCTACCAGCTCGAGGGCCAGGCCGGCGGGACGATCACCGCCTGCGAGGCCCCGCACGCGCTCGACGCGACCTGGGAGTACGGCGGCGACGTCAGCTGGATCGAGCTCCGGCTGCGCCCCGACGGGGACGGCGCCCGGCTCGACCTCACCCACGTCTTCCATCCCGACGACGAGCACTGGCCCCGCTACGGCCCGGCCGCCACCGGCATCGGATGGGACCTGGGGCTGGTCGGCCTCGCCTGGCACCTCGACGACGGCGGGACCCCGCACGGCGAGTCCGAGGAGTGGGCCGCCTCGCCCGAGGGCGTCGCGTTCCTGACGGCTGTCGGCGAGGCCTGGGTGCCGGCGACCATCGATGCCGGCCTCGACCCCGACGACGCGAAGGCCCGCACGGAGCGCACCATCGCCTTCTTCACCGGGGCGGAGTAGCTCCGCCGATCTCCTCGGCCAGCGCGACGATGATGCCGCTCGGTCCGCGCAGGTAGCAGAGCAGGAACACGTCCTCGTACGGCGCGATCTCGCCGACGAGCTCGCCCCCGTGGGCCTTCAGTCGCGTGACGGTGTCGTGGAGGTCGTCGACGGCGAACATGAGCCGACGCAGGCCCTGGGTGTTCGCCGGGGCGCCCGGCTCGGCGGTCGTGGCCACGGGCCGGTGGAACTGCGTGAGCTCCAGCCGGCTGTGCCCGTCGGGGGTCGCCACGAAGGCGACCTCCACGTGGACGTCCTCGAGCCCGACCACCTGGTCCACCCACGCGCCCTCGACCGACTCCGCTCCGCCCACCCGCTCCATGCCCAGCTCGACGAAGAAGGCGACGGCGGCCTCGAGGTCGTCGACGACGACGCCGACGTGGTCCATCCGCTTGATCGACATGCTCGCTCCCCGCGGGTCCCGCGGCCCGTCGTGGCCGCTCGTACCCCGGGGACGGAGCCGGCCGCCGGTTCTCGACAGCCCGGCTCAGCCGGCCAGCGAGATCGCCAGCCGGGCGAACCCCTCGTCGAGGTCGACCTGCGGGGCGTAGCCCAGGTCGCGACGGGCGGCGGAGATGTCGAACCAGTGCTCGGTGGCGAGCTGGCGGGCGAGGAAGCGGGTCATGGGCGGCTCGCCGGGGTCGCCGATCCAGCGCCGGGCGGACGCCAGGCCGAGCCCCCGCCACACCGTCTCCACCGCCGCGCCGGCGGCCACCGCCACGGGGCGCGGCACCGTGACCCGCACCGGCCCCATCCCGCCGGCGGCGAGGATGCCGTCGACGAGCTCGCGGACCGGGCGCGGGTCGCCGGAGGTCACGAAGTAGGGCCGCCCCGCACAGGCCGCGCCGGTCGCCGCGAGCGCGTCGGCCGCGTCGAGGTGGGCGCGCGCCGCGTCGTCGATGTAGGTCGTGTCGATCACCGCGGACCCGTCCCCGACCAGCGCGAGGCGCCCCGCCCGCGCCCGGGCGAGGATGCGCGGCACGAGCTGGGTGTCACCGGGACCCCAGACGAGGTGCGGTCGCAGGGCCGTCGTGGCCAGCGCGGGGCCGTTCGCGGCGAGGACCAGGCGCTCGGCCTCGGCCTTCGTGCGCGGGTACGCCGAGTCGAAGTGCGTGGCGTACGGGAGGGACTCGTGGCCGCCGGCGATGTCGCCGCCGGTGTGGACGACGCTCGGCGTACTGGTGAACACGAACCGCCCGACCCCCGCCTCGCGGCAGGCGGCGAGCAGCACGCGGGTGCCCTCGACGTTGCTGCGGTGGAAGTCGGCGTCGGTGCCCCAGATGCCGGCCTTCGCGGCGACGTGGAACACGACGTCCTGACCGGTGACGGCCTCGCGCGCGGCCCCGAGGTCGGCGAGGTCGCCGCGCAGCACCCGGACACCCCGGTCGGCGAGCGCGGGGTACGCGCCCCGCGCGAGGCTCGTGACCTCGTCGCCGCGCGCCAGCAGCGCGTCGACGACCGCACCGCCGAGGAACCCGCCCCCGCCGGTGACCAGCGCCTTCACGACAGCTCCCCGGCAGCCCAGCGCCCGAGAGCCTCCCGGTCGATCTTGGAGTTGTGCCGCGGATCGACGGGCAGCGCGGGGTGGGGCAGGACGGTGCGCACGGCGCGGGTCCGCGCGTCGGAGGCGGCGACGGCGAGCAGGCGCTCCCGCACGTCATCGGTCAGGCGGGCGCCGTCGGCCAGCTCGACCACGAAGACGGGCTCGCGGACGGGCCCCGAGCCGACGCCGACCAGCGCGCTGCGACGCACCGCGGGGTCGTGGTTGAGGACCTCCTCGCACGGCACGCTGTAGAGGGGGCCGTCGGCGGTCGGCACCACGTGGGTGACCCGCCCGGCGAACCACAGCCGCCCCGCGTCGTCGAGCGACGCGAGGTCGCCCATCCGGTGCGCGAGCCGCCCGTCCCAGTCGAGCTTGGCCGCCGCGGTCGCCTCCGGGCGCTCGGCGTAGGCGCGGCTCACGACCGGTCCGCGGACGACGACCTCGCCGACCTCCCCGTCGGGCACCCGCATCTCCGGCGTCAGCGCGGCGACCGGCCCGTCGGTGACGCGCATCAGCGCGACGTCGACGCCGGGCACGGGGCGGCCGACGCAGATCCCGTCGTCGGGCAGGTCGAGGAGCTCGTCGCTGCCGATCGTCGCGACGGGCAGGGCCTCGGTCGCGCCGTACGGCGTGTGCACCTGGGCGCCCGGGGCGAGCAGGGCGAGCACGCGGCGCTGGACGTCGCGCGGCACCGGTGCGCCCGCCGAGATGACGGTGCGCAGCGTCGGCAGCAGCGTGCCGTCCGGGGCGCCGCGCCCGAGGCGGTCGAGGACGGCCGGCGACCCGAACATCACCGTCGCGCCGGTGCGTTCCACGGCACGGACGAGGCGGCCGGGGACGACGCGGGCGGGGCGCGTCGGGTCCATGCGGGGGACGACGGTCGTCATTCCGAGCGCGGGTCCGAACAGGGCGAACGGCGGGAACGTCGCGAGGCTGACGTCGCCGGGCCCGAGGCCGTAGAGCCCGCCGACGAGGCCGGCCTGGGCGAGCAGGCCCTCGTCGCGGTGCTCGACGCCCTTGGGCGCGCCGGTGCTGCCGCTGGTGAACAGGATCGCGGCCGGGTCGCCCGCGGGGCGCTCGGCGACGAGCGGCATCCGCGGGGCCCGGGCTCCGGTCCGCTCGAGGCGTCGCAGCGCGATCGTGCCCGGGATCGGCGTCGGGCCGGTGCTGATCGCGATTCGCGCGTCCGGGCACCACCCCAGGGCCCGCCGGGCCAGGTGGCCGCGCGGGACGGCGATGAACGCCTCCGGCGCCGCCTCGTTGAGGCAGCTCCGCACGCGGCGCAGCCCGATGCCCGGGTCGACGACGACGGGCACCGCGCGCACCCGCATCAGCGCGTAGGCGATGACGAAGAAGTCGGCGGTCGGGGGCACGAGCAGGGCGGTGCGCGTGCCCGGACCGATGCCGGCGGCGCGCAGACCGGCGGCGACGTCGTCGACCCGGCGGGCGAGCTCGGCGAACGTCACCCGCTGCGTGGCGCGCTCGCCGAGCCGGGACTCGAGGACCCCGAGGCCCGGCCGGGGCAGGACGAGGGCCGCGGCGTCGGGACGGGAGCGCGCGTGCTCGTCGAGCAGCGCGTCGAGGGTGGCGGCGTCGACGACCGTCATGCGGGCTCCGCCGACGGCACCGCGAGGAAGGCGCCGACCCGTTCGACGATCGGGCCGGGGACGTCCTCGAGGACGTAGTGGCCGGCGTCGGGGTAGCGGTGCACCTCGGCGTGGGGGAGGCGCTGCTCGAGGCGGGCGAGGATGTCGCCGTCGAACACCGGGTCCTTCATCCCCCAGTGCACCTGCACGGGCAGCGTGTCGAGCAGGGCGAGGCGCTCGTCGAGCCGCTCGAGCACCGGGTGCGCCGGGTCGTCGGGGCCCAGCGGGATGTCCTGCACGAAGGCGTGCACGGCGACGCGGTCCTCCGGGCGGGCGTAGGGCGCGAGCAGCCCGCGACGCGCCTCGCGCGGGAGCCACTTCTGTCCCGTGCCCATGACGAGCGCGCCCAGCGAGAACGCGTTGAGGCGCCGCACGAGCACGTCGCTCACCACCGGCAGGCGGGCGGCGCGCAGCATCCACGGCAGGCCGTGGTCGTCGGGCAGCGGGAACGCGCCGGTGTTGAGGACGACGATCCGGTCGACGGCGCCGGGGTGGTCGGCGGCCCAGGACAGCCCGATCGGGCCGCCCCAGTCGTGCACCACCAGCGAGATCGGGCGGCTCAGCCCGAGGGCGTCGACGAACGCCGTGAGGTCCTCGACGCGGCGGGCGAGCGTGTGCGGGTAGCCGTCGAGCGCGGGCTTGTCCGAGCGGCCCATCCCGATGTGGTCGGGGGCGATCACCCGGCGCCCGCGTCCGGGGAGGCTGCGCAGCAGCGAGCGGTAGTAGAACGACCAGGTCGGGTTGCCGTGCACGAGCAGCACCGGCGGCGCGTCCGGGTCGCCCTCGTCGACGTAGGACATCACGTGCCCGTTGACCTCGACGGTCTTCGGGGCGAAGGGGTAGCCGTCGAGCTCGACGGTCGCGGCGGCGGTCACCAGGCCACCTCCGCCGCGGCGGCGTTGATGCCGCTGCCGACGCCCATGAGCATGACCCGCGAGCCCTCGGTGACGGTGCCGTCCTCGACGGCCTTGCTCAGCACCGTCGGGACGCCGGCCGGGCCGATGTTGCCGAAGCGGGGGAAGAGCGACGGGAAGCGCTCGATCGGCAGGCCCATCTGGTCGGCCACCGCGCGGGTGTGGACCTTGCTGACCTGGTGCAGGCAGTACGTGTCGTAGCCCTCGGCGTCCCAGTCGAAGGCCGCGACGGCCTCCTTCCACGTGCGCCCGCCGAGCTCCATGCCGGCCATCAGGAGGCCCTTGGTGTCGGTGCGCATCTCGTCGGCCTGCCCGATGCACAGGCCGGAGTTGCCGTGCGTCGACGCGCGGCCGAGGCCGCCGAGGTAGCGGTGCCCGCCCGGTCCGTCGGCGCGCGAGAGCACCATCCCGACGGCGCCCGAGCCGACGGTCAGCGTGGCGAACTGCTCGTGGAACATCGCCCGCGAGGCGTCCGGGCCGGAGAGCCGCGCGACCGTCGAGTCCATCGCGAATCGGCTGGTCTCGCCGGCGACGACGAGGCCGTGGTCGATCTCGCCGGCCTCGATCATCGTCGACACCACGTTCATGCCGTCGAGGAATCCGAGGCACGCGTTGCCGAGATCGAAGTTCACGGCCTCCGGCGACAGTTCCATGCGGCCGTGCACGATGCTCGCCGTCGAGGGCTCGAGGTGGTCGCGGCTCACCGACGTGTTGATCAGCGCGCCGATGTCCTCGCGGGCGACCCCGCTGCGGGCGAGGGCCTCCTCGCCGGCCTGCGCGGCGACCTCGCTGGGCATCGTCCCCTCGTCCCAGACGCGGCGCTCGTGGATGCCCGCGAGCTTCTCCAGCAGGCCGTTGCTGATCTTGAGGCGCCCGAACGCCTCCGCGAGCCGCTCCTCGAGGTCGGCGGAGGTGACGACGTGGGGGGCATCCACGTGCGCCAGGCCCCGGATGGCGACATGGGTGTACCTCTTGGTCGCTCGCATGTCGTCAGAATGCGTGAGATCGGGATTCTCCGTCGGATTGCGTACGGATTCCTGAATGCGCTACTTTCGGTCACACGAACCCGGGTAACAGGAACGCGCTGTCCGGTGCTGAGCCGAACGGATCAGTTCGGCGTCGCGACTGTCCGAGGAACGTGCCGATATCCGGGATCGGCGCAAAATACACGGGTTCCGCGATTCTCGGTGGCCGTCCACCTGCGACATTCGCCGCAGTCGCCGAACGGTCGGTTGTGCCCTACCGGTCAGTTCACTCGCCGTCGCGGCGATCGCGGAGGTCCTCGAGGATCGCGTCCTCGCGCTCCTTCGGGGGGCGGGCACGGTCCTCGCCGGGCCGCTCGGGGAGAGGCGCGAGGCTCCGCCGGAGCTCGGGCTCCAGGGCGTCCTCGACGGCGTCCGCGAGCCGACCGGGTGGATCGTCGTCGCGCTCCTGTGCGGACATGCGTGGCCCTCCCGGCGCCGGCAGCAGACGGGGGTGCCCGGTCGTCCCCACGGCGAAGCAGGCCGACGATCTAGCCTTCGGAGCCCTGCCGCCGCCGTGCCGCCGCCGACCTGGGAGCGCCCCCGTGCCCACCGTCGTCCACGTCTCGCCGCACCCCGACGACGAGAGCCTCGGCGCGCCCTGCACCCTGCTCTCCCTCCGGGACCTCGGCTGGCACGTCGTCAACGTCGCGGCGGGCCTCGGACGTGCCGCGGACCACGAGCGGCGACGCGCCGAGCTGCTGGCCGCGCTGCGCGTCGCCGGGTTCACCCACGAGGAGTCGCCGTCGCTGCCGGGGCTCTCCCGCGGCGACGACCTCGCCCGCGCCCGACGGGTCCTGACCCGCGAGCTCGCCGGGATCGTCGAGCGGCACGACGCCGAGCTCGTGATCGGCCCGCACCCCCGCGACGGCCACCACGGCCACGAGACGGTCGCGCGGGCGATCCGTCAGCTGGTGTGGACCTCGCGGCGCCCGCTGACCTGGTGGATGTGGCCGCTCTGGGCCGATCTCCCGCGTCCCACGCTGATGGTCCCGTGCGGCGAGGGCCACCTGCGCACCAGCGCCCGGATGCTCGACCAGCACGCGGGCGAGAACGACCGCAACGACTACCGGGCGCTGCAGACGTCGATGCGCGTCACCAACGCCGTCCGGGGCGTCGAGACGGTGTTCGGGTTCGGCAGCGCGCGGGGCGACGCGGCGTCGGTGACCTCCGCCGAGCTGCTCACGGAGATCACCGCGCACCGCCACCGCTGGTTCGTCGGCCGGCCGCGGACGCTCGACCGGCCCGGCGAGTGGGCGCCGCTCGACGACCTGTCGATCCTGAGCTCCACCCGGCTGCGGCCGCTCTACCGCCCGTGGTGGCTCGACGTGTCCGCGCGCGTCCCCCCGGGCGGCGTCAGACGTCCGCCCCGACCCGGTCGACCCGGCGGGCGGCGAGGACGAGGAACGTGGTGAGGCCGCCGGCGAGCACCACGCCCATCAGCAGCACCGAGACCCCGACGCCGACGACCCCGGCGAGGGCGCCGCAGCCGAGCAGGAGCACGGCCAGCGTCGCGACCAGGGGCCAGTTCCGGGTCTCGCGCGACCACACGAGGGTCCGCAGGGCCGAGAGCGCGATCAGCACGACCGCCACCGGGATCGCGACGGAGAGCGCCGCGGCCACCCCGCTGATGTGCGCAACGTGCTCCTGGGCGTCGACGGCGACCTCGAGCCCGGCGCCGAGCGCGGCGATGGCCCCGAAGACGAAGTAGTGGGCGTATCCCCAGGTCAGGGCGACACGGAGGCTGCCGAAGCCCTGCTCGTCCCCGCCGAGGAAGTAGATCCACCACAGGCCGAAGACGAGCAGCAGGCCGCCGACGGCCAGGGCGAGCAGGCCGACCTCGAACCCGGTGGCGAACGCGCCGCCGAGCGCGTTGGTGACCCCCAGGATGACCTCGCCCAGCACGATCAGCGTCAGGAGCCCGTAGCGCTCGGCGATGTGCTCGGCGTGCCAGGTCGTCGGCCGGCCGCGCGACTCGGCGTAGATCGGGACCGCCAGCTCGGCGACGAGCAGGATGGCGAAACCGACGTAGACCCAGGGCGCCGGGACGAACACGAGGCCGATCCAGAGCAGCTGCACGATCGCGATGCCGGCGGCGTAGGTGCGGCACGTCACGCTCCGCTCGGGATCCTCGCGGGCCGCGCGCAGCCACTGGAGGACCATCGGCACCCGCATGATCACGTAGCCGACGACGACGAGGGTGATGTCGAAGTCGCGGAAGACGGCGGGTATGCCGACGGCCAGGACGAGCACGCCGGCCATCTGGACGATGGTCAGCACGCGGTAGAGCACGTCGTCGCAGTCGTAGGCCGAGGCGAACCACGTGAAGTTCATCCACGCCCACCAGATGGCGAAGAAGACCACGAAGTAGCCGAGGATCCCCTGCACCGCGTGGTTCTCGGCGATCGCGTGGTGCATCTCGGCGGCGGCGCGGGCGATGGCCACGACGAAGGCGAGATCGAAGAGCAGCTCGAGGGGCGTCGCCGACCGGTGCGACTGCTCGGGGTCGCGCGCGCCCATGAGGCGGTGCCAGGGCCGGCGCGCGACCGGCGACGTCGTCTCGCTCATCTCTCCCCTACGTCGTGAGTGGCAGCGTCGTGGATCAGCCCGGTCAGCGTGGCCGACACCTCACGCGGAGGCAACGCGCGCGCTCAGCCCGACGGCGCCACCACGACGTCGCCGGGTCCGACCCGGTCGGGCACGGGGCGCTCGGCCCCCGCGTACACCTCTGCGACCAGCCGGGCGAGGCGTCGGCCCGCCTTCGAGTAGAACCGCGTCTGGGTCCAGCGGCCGAAGACCCCGAAGCCGAGGGCGATCACCGGGTTCCGGATGCGGGCCCGGCTGGAGACGCCGGTGATGACGAACTCCACGCGCCCGGTGTCGAGGTTCTTGACCACCTCGTAGATCAGTCGGCCGCGCTCGAGGTGGTGCTCGAGCGTCCGGTAGCTCCAGCCCCACGAGCGTTCGCGGGTGCCATCGGCCCGGTCGCGGACCTCGTCGACCTCGACGTCGACGCGCACACCCATCGGGAAGCGCAGGACGACGAACCGGCCCTCCAGCAGCATGTCCCGGCCGACGAGCGGCGCGTCGGCGTGGAAGTACGCGTGCATGATCCTCGGGTCGGCGAACTCGTAGTCGTGCACGAGCCGGCACGCGATCTCGAACGGTCCGCCCGGTACGGGCTCGCCGGGCTCCTCGTCGCCGAGGAGGTGGCGTTCCCGATCGTGGTGCCAGCCGCGGCCGTCCGTCTCCGCCGGGTCGTAGTTGATGTCGTAGGCCGCGATCTCCCGCAGGCCTCGGGCGGGGTCGGGGTGGGGACTGAGTCTCACGGGCCGGTCCTCATGCAGTGGTCCTCACGGGTGGTCCTCACAGGGCGGGTCCTCACGACGGCGCATGCTGTCAGCGCCGGACGGCTACCCGCTCGGGGTGCCCCGACGCCTCGTGACCCGCCGCCCGCCGATCGGACGCCTCCGGCGCGTCTGGGGGGCGGCGGCCATGGCCGTCCGCCACCTGCGGACCCTGCCGGTCACCGAGCGGCACCGGGCCGAGGGTGACGCCACCGATCTGCCCGCACCGTGGCCCCTGGCCCTGGTCGATCGCCGGACGAAGACCGTCGCCGACGGCCACGGCCCGCTGTACCACCGGACGTTCACGGTGCGCGCCGTCGACGCGACGCACGGGGCCGCCGAGCTGATCGAGACGCTGTCGCAGGACCTCGACCGCGGGGTCCCGCCGCACGTCGTCACCTTCGCCCGCGAGCGCGGGGAGCCCGGCACGATGCGCGTCGGCGACGAGTACCGGGTGTACATGCCGGCGCCGTGGGACGGCCCGGTGCGCGTGCTGTCGCGCAACGCCTACGGCTTCCGCCTCGGGACCCTCGACGGGCACCTCGAGGCCGGCGTCATCGAGTTCCGGGCCTCCGACGACGGGGCGGGGGTCGTGACGTTCACGATCGAGGCCTGGGCGCGGGCGGGGGACCGGGCGGCGGAGCTCGTCTACCGGCGCCTCGCGGTCGGCCGTGAGGTCCAGGCCGGGCTCTGGCTGCAGTTCTGCCTCGGTGCCGTGCGTCTCACCGGGGGCCGCCGCGACGGGCCGGTGTGCGACGTCACGCGCCGTGTCCCCGCCTCCGAGCTGCGGGCCTGACGAACCTCAGGTCCGCCGTGGGGTCGTCTCAGCTCCTCCTCAGGGGGCGTTCCTAGCGTCCGGCCACGATGAGCCGATCCCGCCAGCTGAGCTGGGACGTGCTGCGCGTCGCCGCCGTGGCGAGTGTGGTCGTCCAGCACGCCACGTACACCGTCAGCGACGTGCTGCCGTGGGTGACGCCCACGCCGTTCACCTGGAGCATCCAGGCGGGCGCCAACACGCTGATGGTCGTCTCGGCGTACTTCGTCTGCGTCACGCTCGCGACGCGCCCGCCCGCGCGCTGGTGGGCCGACCGGCTCGCCCGTCTCCTGCCCGCGTACGCCGTCGCCGTGGTCGTCACCTACCTCGCGACCCTGTACGCGGCGCAGTACGGCTACTGGCGCCCCAGCGGTCGCGACCTCATCGGCAACCTCCTGCTGCTGCAGGGCTGGGACTCGCGCGTCACCTACATCGACCACTCGTACTGGACGCTGCCCGCCCAGCTGACGATGTTCACCCTCGCCGCGGTGGCGGCCGCGTGGCTCGGGCGCGACGTCTGGCGCCGCCGGTGGACGCTGCCGGCCGTCGCCTGGACCGTGATCGTCCTGCCCGTCGTGGTGATGCGCACGGCCCCGCCGGACGGCCTCGTCACCTCGGCGTTCGAGGGCTTGGTGATGTACCGCTGGCAGGTCTTCGGGATCGGGCTGGCCGTGTGGCTCTGGTCGCGCGGGCGCCTGAGCGCGCCGCACCTCGCCGCCCTCGTCGTCACCGGGCTCGCCGCCGAGTACGTCCACACGCCGGACCTGCCGTCGGTGCTGGTGCTCGCGGTCGCCGTCGCGGGGATCACCGCGGCGGCCGCCGGCCGCGACTGGAGCGTGCTGCGGGTCGGCGCGCTCCCGCGCGTCGTCACCTGGCTCGCCGGGCTGTCCTACGGCATCTACCTGGTGAACCAGCAGATCGGCTACTTCGTCGCCTGGGGCCTCGAGGCACGCTTCGGCGTCCACGGCTGGCCGCGGCTGGTGCTCGTGGTGGCCGTCGCCGTGGTGCTCGGCTGGGCGCTCACCGTGCTCGTCGAGCGCCCGGTGCACCGCTGGCTGGTGCGGCGGCCCCCTCAGCGCGGGAACGAGCCGGCGGCCGCGAGGAACAGGTCGACCTCCTCGGACGTCCCGGCGCTGACCCGCACGCCGTCGCCCGCGAACGCGCGGACGACCACCTTGTTCTCCAGCGCGTGCTCGGAGAACGCGGTGGCCCGGTCACCCAGCGGGAGCCAGACGAAGTTGGCCTGCGACGGCGGCACCTCGTACCCGAGGGTGCGCAGCTCCGAGGTCATCCGCCCGACCTCCGCGACCGCGCCCGCGCAGTCGGTGAGCAGCTCGTCGAGGCTCTCCAGCGCCGCCAGGGCGGCGGCCTGCGCCGGCGCGGACACGGCGAACGGCACCGAGACCCCGCGCAGCGTGGCGGCGAGCTCGGGCGGCGCGACGGCGTAGCCCACCCGCAGGCCGGCGAGCCGGTGGGCCTTCGAGAACGTCCGCAGCACGCAGATGTTGTCGAACTCCTCGGCGAGCGCCAGCCCGTCCGGGACGCGCGCGTCGCTGACGAACTCGCGGTAGGCCTCGTCGAGCACCACCAGGACGTCGGACGGCACGCGTGCGAGGAACGCCCGCAGCGCGTCCTCGTCGACCGCGGTGCCCGTCGGGTTGTTGGGGTTGCAGACGAACACCAGCCGCGTCCGGTCGGTGATCGCGTCGGCCATGGCGTCGAGGTCGTGGACGTGGCCCGGGGTCAGCGGGACGCGGACGGCCCGCGCGTGGCCCGTCAGGGCGACGATCGGGTAGGCCTCGAACGAGCGCCAGGCGAACACGACCTCGTCGCCGGGCGCGCACACCGACTGCACGAGCTGCCCGCACAGGGCGACCGACCCGCAGCCGACCGCGATGCGGGCGGGGTCGATGCCGTGGTGCTCGGCCAGGCGGGCGGTGAGGGTCGTCACGGCGATGTCGGGGTAGCGGTTGCCGGCCTCCGCGGCCCGCGCGATCGCGTCGAGCACGGCGGGCAGCGGCGGCAGCGGCATCTCGTTGCTCGCGAGCTTCACCGCGCCGGGCACGGTGCGTCCCGCCACGTAGGCGGGGAGGGCGGCGAGGTCGTCACGGAGTCGCACGGGCACGACGACCACGGTAGACGGCGTCGCCAGGGCCCTTCGTGATCGACGAGGTCCGCGGGACGGGACTCGCGGGACGTGGAAGGCTGAGGGGATGACGGGGACGCGCACGGAGACCATCCCCCTGGTCGACGAGACGCAGCTGAGGTTGACGATCGGTGAGCCCGAGGGCGCCGTCCGGGGCGGGGTCGTCGTGCTGCACGAGTCGCGTGGTGTCACCTCGCGGACGCAGGCGATCGTCGAGGCCCTCGCCGGGGAGGGGTGGCTGGCGGTCGCGCCGCACCTCTACCACCGCGACGATCCCGGGATCGACGAGCAGACCGGCGAGGACGAGGCCGTCGACCGCGCCGCGGCGGCGATCTCGGGGGAGTCGGTGCTCGCGGACTCCGACGCAGCCTTCGGGGTGCTCGCCGATCGGGGCGTCTCCTCCGACCGGATGGCGGTCCTCGGCTTCGACCTCGGCGCCACCGCCGCCCTCGTCGTCGCCGCGCAGCGCTCGCTCGGCGCGGTGATCACGGTCTCGGCGGCCGGCGTCGCGTCCCCGCTCGCCGAGGGTCTGCCCCGGCTGCTGGACGTGGTCGGCGAGCTGACCTGCCCCTGGCTCGGGCTCTACGGCGAGCGGGGCGACCCCGTCGACCCCGCCGACGTCGACCGTCTCCGCGAGGCCGCCCACGCCTCCGGCCGCGTCGTCGACGTCGTCGTCTACCCCTCGCGCGAGCACCGCTTCGACGCCGACGAGCAGGCCGCGGTCCAGCCCGATCCCCTGGACGAGGGGAACTCGGAGGAGGCGACCAAGATGGAGGCGCGCAGCCGGGTACTGAACTGGCTGGACGCGCATTTGCGCTGACGTCCTCGTGAGCGATCATCCGTGCCGGGGCACGGAGAGGTGCTCACACGACCGGAGGTCCCATTGGCGTCGGGGGTGCAGGTGGATCGCCCCACCGCGGCGGCCGCCGAGGGGCGCTTCGCCCGCTGGCGGGGGCGGCGCACCGCGCGCGTCGTCACCTGGGCGGCGCGCGTCGCCGGTCTCCTGACGATCCTGTCGCTGCTCACGCCCCTGCTGCGCCGGCGCCTGCAACCGGCGACCTGGTTCGGGCTGCCGCCCGAGGTCCCGCTGGTCGGCTCCGTCGTCGTCGCGACCCTCGGCGTCGGGCTGATGATGCTGGCCACGGGCCTGCGGCGCCGCAAGCGCCGGGCGTGGCAGCTCGCCGTGGTGGCGTGCGTCCTGCTCGTCGTCTCGCACGTCGTCGGCCGGCACGCGCTCGTCCCGACGGTCGTCGTCCTCGTGCTGCTCGCCGGGCTGCTGCTCACCCGTCGCGAGTTCACGGCCCTGCCCGATCCCGTGGGGCCGCTGGCCGCGGTGCGGGTCGTCGTCCAGATGCTCCTCGGCGGCTTCGCGGTCGTCGCGCTGTTGCTGCTGGTGCGGCCGTCGCTGCTCGAGGGCCGGCCGTCGACGGGGGAGATCCTGGCGCAGTCGGCGCTCTCGCTCGTCGGGGTCAGCGGGCCCGTGCAGTTCCGGGTCACCTGGTTCGACGACCTCACCGCCGTCCTCGGCCTGACGTTCGGCATCGCCGCGCTCGTGCTCGGTGGCTACTTCCTGCTGCGCTCCGCCGAGCCCCGTCGCACGCTCACCGATGACGACGCCGGGCGCATCCGGGCGCTGCTCGCCGGCCACGGCCGCGCCGACTCGCTGGGCTACTTCGCCCTGCGGCCCGACAAGGCTGTCGTGTTCTCGCCGTCGGGCAAGGCGGCGGTGCCCCACCGGGTCGTGGCCGGGGTGGCGCTGGCCTCGGGCGACCCGCTCGGGGACGTCGAGGCCTGGCCAGGCGCGATCACCGAGTTCCTCGCCAGCTGCCGGCGCTACGGCTGGGTGCCCGCGGTGCTGGGCTGCTCCGAGGCCGGTGCGCGGGTGTGGGCGCGCGAGGGCGGGCTCGACGCCCTGGAGCTCGGGGACGAGGCCGTCGTCGACGTCGCCACGTTCTCCTTGCAGGGCCGCTCGATGCGCACGGTGCGCCAGGCCGTCTCGCGCGTCCGCCGCGCGGGCTACGACACCACCGTGCGACGCCTGTCCGACATCCCCGCCGACGAGCTCGAGCACCTGCGCGAGCTCGTCGCCCGCTGGCGCGGCAGCCCGGCCGAGCGGGGCTTCTCGATGGCGCTCTCACGCACCGCCGACGCCGCGGCCGACCCGGACGCCGTGCTGGTCGTCGCCACCGCCGAGGGGGAGACGCGTGGGCTCCTCCAGTTCGTGCCCTGGGGTTCCGACGGCCTGTCGCTCGACGTCATGGTCCGCGACCCCGCGGTGCCCGACAACGGCCTCAACGAGCTGCTCATCGCCGACCTCCTGGGCGCCTGCCGGGGTCTCGAGGTCGACCGGGTCTCGCTGAACTTCGCGGTGTTCCGCTCGGCGCTCGAGCGCGGCGAGAAGATCGGTGCCGGGCCCGTCGCGCGCCTGTGGGCCCGCCTGCTGCGCACCGCGTCGCGCTGGTGGCAGATCGAGACGCTCTACCGCTTCAACGCCCGGTTCGGGCCCGTCTGGGTGCCGCGCTACCTGGTCTTCGACGCCGTGCGCGACCTGCCCCGCATCGCCGTCGCCGCGTTCGAGGCCGAGGGCTACGGCGGCCGCCCGCCGGCGCTGCTGCGGCTGCTGCGGCGCTGACTCCCTGTCGCAGCGAACGCGCTGTTCGCTGCTTCTATGCGCGCGAACTCCCCGTTCGCTCGCCGGAACGGACGAGACGGCCTCGAGCGGGCGGGGTGAGCGCTGGGGCCGGCAGAGCACGATGCCGCCCTGGATCGACGCGACGAGCCCGACGGCCAGGTCGCGAGGGACCCGATCGGGCAGGCGCATCGGCCCGCGCGCGTGGCGTGAGGGCCGGCCGTCGAATGAAGCGAACGGCACTCTCGCTCCATCCGACGAAGCGAAAGTGCCGTTCGTGTCGTCCCGGGGCTGCGGCTCAGGGCCGCACGAGCACCTTGAGGGCCTCGCGGTCGTTCATCGCGCGGTAGCCCTCGGGCGTCTCGTCGAGCGAGATCGTCCGGTTGAAGACCTTGCCCGGCTCGACCGTGCCGTCGAGGACGTCGGGCAGCAGCTCGCGCATGTTGGCCTGCGTCGGGGCGATGCCGCCCGCGACGGTGATGTTGGCCATGAACTTGCGGGCGGCGTTCGGGATCGTGCCGCTCTGCGGGACCCCGACGATCCCGACGTGGCCGCCCGGCTTCGTCACGTTCAGCGCGGTCGAGAGCGACTGGTCGTAGCCGACGGCCTCGATCGTCGAGTGGGCGCCGTCGGTGCCGAGCAGGTCGCGCACGTTCTGCTCGCCCTCCTCGCCGCGCTCGGCCACGACGTCGGTGGCGCCGAACTCGCGGCCGAGGTCGGTGCGGTCCTTGTGGTGGCCCATCAGGACGATCCGCTCGGCGCCCAGGCGCTTCGCGGCCAGCACGCCCAGCAGGCCGACCGCGCCGTCCCCGACCACGACGACGTCCTTGCCCGGCCCCACCTGCGCCGACACGGCGGCGTGGTGCCCGGTGCCGAACACGTCGGACAGCGTCAGCAGGCTCGGCATCAGCTCCGAGTCCTGCGGGACGTCGAGCGTCATGAGCACGTTGTCCGCGAACGGCACGCGCGCCGCTTCGCCCTGGCCGCCGTCGGTGTCGGCGCCCCAGGCGTTGCCGTTCGGGCAGGCGCTGGTGAGCCCCGCCCGGCAGTACTCACACGTGCCGTCGGCGTAGAAGAACGGGGCGACCACCAGGTCGCCCTTCTGGACGCGGCCCACGTCGGAGCCGGTCTCCTCGACCACGCCGATGAACTCGTGGCCGATTCGGTCGCCCTGCTCGGTCTGCTCGCGGCTCTTGTACGGCCAGAGGTCGCTGCCGCAGATGCACGAGTGCGTGATGCGCACGATCGCGTCGCTCGCGTTCTGGAGCAACGGGTCGGGGACGTCCTCGACCCGGATGTCGCCCGCTCCGTAGATCAACGTCGCCTTCACTGCGGTCCTTCCTCAGGGTGCGTTCGGTTGCGGGCTACCCATCTCCCGAGCGCGTGCATGCGAGACCGCGCACACGTCGATCGGGCCGGGGGGTGGCGGCCGAGCGGGTGGACGGCGGTGTGTACTGTTTCCCGACGGAGGCCCCAGGGGGACCTCGGGAGGCTTCGCCTAGTCTGGTCTATGGCGCCGCACTGCTAATGCGGTTGGGAGTTCGGCTCCCTCCCGGGTTCAAATCCCGGAGCCTCCGCGGCCGCGGTCCGGCAAGGGTCGAGGCTTCACAAGTACACACTGCGCCCGTAGCTCAACGGATAGAGCATCTGACTACGGATCAGAAGGTTAGGGGTTCGAATCCCTTCGGGCGCGCGCCGGTCGAGGCAGTTCAGAGGGGTCGCAGCAACGCTGCGGCCCCTTTGTTTTGCCCTGTGACGGCGACGGCTGACAGCAATGCCGCTCCACGCGCCACGTCCACGCCCACCGACATCCGCGAGTTCGGGCACGAGCTGGACCCGTCGCCGCTGAGCCTCCCTCTCTGATACTTTCAGGTCCTTAATCAGGACTTCGGAGGTGCCCATGGGACGCCCGGCCGTGTGGATCGACGTCACCGCGAGCGACGCCGGGAGGTCCCGCGCCTTCTACGCGGAGCTCTTCGGCTGGCGGCTCGACGTCGTCGAGGAGATCGACTACGGCCTGGTCGAGCCAGGCGCTGACGGTCTGGCCGGCGGCATCGGGCAGGCCGGCGAGGGCCACCGGCACCCCGTCGGCGCCGTCGCCTACATCCCGGTCGACGACGTCGACGAGGCGCTGTCCCGGGCGTCGGCGCTCGGGGCGACCACGGCCGTCGAGCCCTGGACCCTGCCCGGCATGGGCACGATGGCCGTCGTCCTCGATCCCGACGGCCGGCGAATCGGGCTGTGGGGGCCGTAGGGGTGGCGGTCGACCTCTTCGCCGGGCTCTTCGTGAGCGACTTCGAAGCCTCCCGACCCTGGTACGAGCGCCTGTTCGGCCGCGAGCCGGCGTTCCTCGCCTCGGACACGGAGGCCGTCTGGGCACTCGCCGAGCACCGGTGGCTCTACATCAAGCAGGACCCGGAGCGCGCGGGCCACGGCGAGCAGACGATCTTCTACGACGATCTCGGCACCGTGGTGGCGGGCGCCGGCGACCGAGGCGTCGAGCCCGCGCGGCACGAGGACTACCCGGGTGGCGTGCGCAAGATCGTCTTCCGCGACCCGGACGGCAACGAGATCGGGTTCGGCGGCGGGATCGGCTGAGGCTCAGCCCGCGCGGGGGACGGGCGCCGCGCGCACGACGTGGAGGCGCGCGGCCGCGCTCTCGGCGAGCAGGGAGTTGCGACGCCGGACGATGGCCGTCGCGAGGTCGCTGGCCTTCTCGCTGAGGCCGTCGGGGTCCTCCTCGACGGGCGAGTTCGCGGTGCAGTGCTCGACGACCTCGACGATCGTCATGAGAGCCCGGGCGAGTTCGTCGAGGGTCTCGCTGCACCGGTCGAAGCGGTCGCCGTCCGGCGGCTGGGTGCGCTCGTGCTCGAGCAGGTCCGCGAGCGCCTCTGACGCCTGCCTGGCGAGCTGAGCCGCCGCCTCGTCCTTCTCCACGTCCGCTCTCATCATCCGTCGGGGACGACATGAGGATGTCCGCTGGGAGACCGGCCCAACCTCCGTCGGCCGACCGACGGACGGTGACATCGGGCTCGTCCGATCAGTGTGGGAGGACCCGGCCGGCGGGGGGACACCGACCGGGTCCGTTGCCGATCACGGGGGGCATGACCGGCGGCGATCATCCTTGCATGTGCAAGTACATCCGCAAAGAGCGGGTCCGGACGATCCACGGGGTCCCGGAGGGCGTGCCACCATGGTCGCCGTCTGCGACGAGACGAGGGGGTGACGGGTGCGTATCCGACTCGCCGACGGTCCCTGTCAGGGCGACCACGATCTGACGATCGCCGAGGGCGCGAGCCTTCCCGAGGAGTTCCTGGTGCTGG
Organism: Actinomycetospora sp. CA-053990; assembly: GCF_050948445.1. Classification (NCBI taxonomy): domain Bacteria; kingdom Bacillati; phylum Actinomycetota; class Actinomycetes; order Pseudonocardiales; family Pseudonocardiaceae; genus Actinomycetospora; species Actinomycetospora sp. CA-053990. The sequence goes on from NZ_CP192043.1 coordinate 314,291, forward strand.
TGGAGCAGGGTCCGCGCCAGAAGGTCAGCGAGATCCACGGCGGCTCGATCCCCGGGATCAACACCTTCGCGGTGCACCGCCTGGCCCGGCGCGAGGGCGACGGCACGCCGGTCTATTCGTTCGCCGGGCGACGCGAGTCGCGGGGCTACTAGAGAGCCCTACTAGAGAGACACGGCCCCGGACACACGAAAGCCCCGGGGACGGGGTCCCCGGGGCTCGTGTGGACGTGTGGCGGGATCAGGACTTGAAGGCGTCCTTGATCTTCTCGCCGGCCTGCTTGACGTCGCCCTTGGTCTGGTCCTTCTTGCCCTCGGCGCGCAGCTCCTCGTCACCCTGAGCGGTGCCGGCGGCCTCCTTGACCTTGCCCTTGAGCTTGTCGGTCTTGTTGTCGATCTTGTCGTCAGCACCCATGGACCCGGTGTACCCCGCCCGAGGGGGTGGTCAACCGCCCTCGGGGGTCAGCAGGACCCACAGTGGTCCGGGTGCGAACGGCACGGGGGCGCCGCCGGCGTCGAGGACGCGGGTCGGATCGGTCGGGGTCGGGCGCGACCACCGCGCGGGGAAGGCGCGGCCGTCGCGCAGCACTTCCGCCTCGCCCTCGCCGGTGGTGACGGCGTAGGGCGAGACCGCGCCGGCGGCGTCGCGGATGGCCGACGGCCGCGTCGTCACCTTCTGGACGAGCACGGTGGCGGCCCCGACCGGGTCGCCGCCGCCGGTCGGGACGACCTGGTCGCCGCCGGGCTCGACCACCCAGCGGCCGCGGACGGCGTTCCAGGTCAGGCCCACGATGGCCGACCCGAACGTCACCTCGCGGTGCCGGACGACCTCGCCTCCGGCGGGGGTCGCGCCGAACCGGAAGCCCACGTCCCGGGGTGGGGAGACGTCGACGGCCGCGGCGAGCAGGGCGCCGGGGTCGGCGTACAGGTTCACCGGCGCGCGGCGGTCGGGGTCACGGCGGAACGCCGGGGCCGCGGTCGCGGGCGTCACCGCGACGAGCGGGGCGCCGGCGAGCGTCCCGGCCAGCTCGGGGGCCGAGCCGGAGAACGCCAGCGCCGGGCGGCCATAGGCGCCGAGCACCGTGACGTCCGACTCACGCGCGCTGCGCACCGGACCGACCGTGGCCGGCAGGCGCGACGAGAACACCGCGAGCAGCCGGGTCGTGCCGCCCTCGACGGGCTCGACATAGACGACGTCGGCGTCCTCGACACCGGTCCACGGGCGGCCGGCGGGGGAGTTGTCCACCTTCACCGCGAGCACGGGAGCGCCCGACGACGCGGGCATCCCCGTCAACGGGGACACCTGCCGGCTCGCACCCGCGCAGCCGGCGGCCAGGGCGAGCACCGCTAGGACGAGCACCCCTAGGACGAGCACCGGGCCCCGCGGCACCGCCCACCTCCGTCCCGACTGACGTCTCATCTGGGCCGAGCGCTCCCGGACGGGTGCTCGCAGCGACCTATCATTCCGGTGTGACGTCCGCGAGCCCGGAGCCGGTGGATCCCGCGGGCCTGCGCGTCTCGGACACCGAGCGCGAGCAGGTCCAGCAGTTCCTGTCGCGGGCCATGGTGGCCGGGCAGATCACCCCGGCCGAGTACAGCGACCGCTCCGCCGCCGCGCTCGCCGCACGGGTGCGGGGCGACCTCGTCGGCCTGCTCGACGACCTGCCGGGGGCCTCGCTGCACGTCGAGCGCTCGGTCGACGTCCTCGACCTGCGCGCGGGGGTCGGCGGGGCGATCTCGCGGCGCGGGTACTGGCGGGTGCCGCCCGTGGTGCGCGTCCACAGCTGGGTCGGCGGGGTGACGCTGGACTTCACGGGCGCCGAGTGCACCGCGCCGGTGATCGCCGTCGAGCTGGCGACGGGGCTGTGCTCCCCGGTGCTCGTGCTGCCCGAGGGTGCCACGGCCGACGTCGACGACCTGAGGATCTCCGCGGGCAAGGTCCGCGACGACACGACCCACCGGCGCGAGCGGGGCACGCCGCACCTCGCGATCCGGGGACGGCACAGTCTCGGCGACGTCGTCCTGCGCCACCCCCGCAAGCCTCGGTGGCGGCCGGGACGGAAGAAGACCACCGTGACGCGTGAGGGTGACGGCGCGCCGGGTCGCCGCACCCGGAGCTGAACCGGTACCCCGGTAACCTCAAGGCACGGCGTCAGGAGGACGGACCGACCGCGGGAACGCGGACGGCGGGAGGGGAGGTCGGCGTGGGGCTGGCCGAGCTGGGCCCGGCGGTGCCCGTCCTCGTGGTGGTCGTCGCGGGCGTGCTGACCGCCCTGGCGATGGCCCCGTTGCACCGGCGCGCGGCCGCGCAGCGGCGCAGCGCGATGCTGGTCGACCGGGTGGTCACCGACCGCGTCGCGCGCCTGTCGGGGCCGAGCGCCGGCGCGCGCGCCGCCACCTGCACCGGGCCGCCGACCTGCCGGTGCCGCGCGCGATCGGCCTCACGGCGCTGACGGCCCTGGTGACGGCCGTGATCGGCGTGCTGACGGTCTCCCTCGTCGCCGACGAGCTCGCCGCCGGGCGCCGCCTCGCGATCCGCGGGCTCATCGCCCGTCTCGACGACGCGGGCCTGCCGGCCCCCACCACGAGCGGCCCGACCATCACGGTCGCCGGCCTCGTCGTCGTCGGCCTGCTCTCCCTCACGGTGGCCGGCCTCTACGTCGGCGGCCTGGACCTCGAGCGCCGACGCGCCATGCCCGTGACGCGGCCGTGGCCCGCCAGCCGCGGGAAGGCGACGCTGGCGCTCGGCCTGCTGCTCGGCCTCGTCCTCGTCCTGGCCGTCGGCGCCGCGGCGGTCCCGGGCGTCGGGTTGGGCGCGGCGCTCTTCCTGCTCGCCCACCAGGTCACCGCCCGCGCGGGGCGTCCCCGCGCCTGCCGCGAGGCGCCCGTCGTCCCCGAGGCCCTGCGGGCCGCGCGGCTCCCCGGTGCGCGAGCGGCGTCTGCTGCGCGCCCGTCGGAACGCGCCCGACGTGAGCCGCGCGCAGATCGCCCCGCCGGCGCCGTCCGGCCCGGCCCGGTCGGTGCCGCCGCCCCCGTCGCGGCCCCTCCCGCCCCCGCCGGTCGTCGGCCCGTCGACCCGCCTGGTCGACCTCGCCGCGCCCGAGCAGCCCCTGTCCCCGCACGATCCGCGCTCGGTCGGCGAGTACACGCTCACGGGGCGTCTCGGCTCCGGCGGGATGGGCACCGTCTACCTCGGCCACCGGGCGGGCACGCACGGCGTCGTCGCCATCAAGGTGCTGGCGCCGCACCTGCTCGACGACGTCGACGCCCGCACCCGCTTCCTGCGCGAGGGCCAGACCCTGCAGAAGGTCACCGGCGACTACACCGCGCGCGTCCACGGCGTCGGCTTCGACGGCTCGATGCCCTACATCGTCATGGAGCGCCTCGACGGGCCGTCGCTGCACGCCTTCGTCGCGGCGTCCGGGGCGGTCACCGACGGCGAGATGCTCACGCGCACCGCGATCGCGCTCGCCCGCGCGCTGGCGGCCCTGCACGCGGACGGCATCACCCACCGCGACCTCAAGCCCGGCAACGTCCTGCTGACCTCGGCCGGGCCGAAGGTCGTCGACTTCGGCATCGCCCGGGTCGTGGGCCAGACCCACCACACGCCGGCCGGGAACATGGTCGGCACGCCGGGCTACATGGCGCCCGAGCAGGTCACCGGCAACGGCGCCCTTCCCGCCACCGACGTGTGGGCCTGGGCCTGCTGCGTGGTGTTCGCCGCCCGCGGCGACCACCTCTTCGACGGCGACAACATCCTCGACATCGCGCGGCGCATCCTCGACGGCCCCGGGGCCGAGGCGTTCGGCGCCGTGCACCGGCTCTCGCCGCGGCTCGTCCCGGTGCTGCGTCGTGCCACGGCCCAGGATGCGTCCGACCGGCCCCGCGACGGCGCCGCGCTGCTGCGCCTGCTCGACCGCAGCGGCGCCACCTCCGCGGTGGGCCACGCCGGCTGGGACCGTCTCGTCGGCGGAGGCGTCCGGTGAGCGACGACAACGAACGATCACCACGCAGGCGCGCTGCTACGGTGCGCTCGCTCCGCCCGGCGCGCCGTCCGGGCACCCCTCGTGAGGACGGTGAGTGGTCGGTGGCCTCGTGGGACGACTTGGTGACCTGGGTGCGCCTGCGGTACGAGGTCATGGCGCAGAACACGAGCAGCCTCACGTTCCGGCTCCCCACCACCGAGGACCGCACGCAGCTGGTCTACGTGCACCACCGGGGCGAGGTCGACGGGCACGACTGGCTGCAGATCGAGTCGCCGATCGCCCGCCTCGACGAGATCGACACGCGCCGCCTGCTCGAGCTCGCCGAGGAGGCGGTCGTCGGTGGTGCCGTGGCGGTCGGCGGAGTCGCCGTGTTCCGGCACGCCACCCCGCTCGAGGATCTCTCGTTCGCCGAGTTCGACGCCCCGTTCCGCCTGGTCACGCACATCGCCGACCAGCTCGAGCACGCCCTCACCGGCACCGACAAGTACTAGGCCGCGGGAGGCCGTCGTGGACGTCGTCGAGTTCCGGCCCGAACGGTCGCAGTACGCCTGGACCTTCGGCGGCGCCGCCCCGATCCGCGAGATCGAGCCCGGCACGGTGCTGCGGCTGTGGTGCGACGACGCGTTCGGCGGCGCCATCCGCACCGTCTCCGACGTCGCGAGCGCCACGCTCGACCCGCGGTTCCTCAACCCGCAGACCGGCCCCTTCGCGGTGCGGGGCGCCGAGCCCGGCGACACGCTCGTGCTGCACCTGGTCGACCTCACCCCGGCGCGCGACTGGGGCGCCTCGACGCTCGTCCCCTTCTTCGGCGGGCTGACCGGCACCGACCGCACCGCCCTGCTCGCCGATCCGCTGCCCGAGCGCACCTGGATCTACGAGCTCGACCGCGCCCGCGGCACCGTCACGTTCGTCGCGCACCAGGGCGAGTTCTCCCTCGACCTGCCGATCGATCCGATGCTCGGCACCGTCGGCGTGGCGCCCGCCAACCGTGAGGTCCGCTCCTCGCTCACCCCGGACGCCTTCGGCGGCAACATGGACACGCCGGAGATGCGGGCCGGCGCCACCTGCTACCTGCCGGTGAACGAGCCGGGCGCGATCTTCTCGGTGGGCGACGGCCACTACCGCCAGGGCGAGGGCGAGTCCTGCGGCACCGCGGTCGAGGGCGCCATGGACGTCACGCTCATCGTCGACCTGGTCAAGGCCTCGGCGGCGCGCGCCCCGCTGTGGCCGCGGATCGAGAACGACGGCGAGATCCTCGTCGTCGGCTCGTCACGGCCGCTCGAGGACGCCTGGCGGATCAGCCAGGTCGAGATGATCGGCTGGCTCGGCGACCTGCTCGGTCTCGACCGTCTCGACGCCTACCAGCTGCTCACCCAGGTGTCGCTGACGCCGCTGGCCAACGTCGTCGACACCAACTACAGCGCCGTGACGAAGGTGTCCAAGACGCTCGTGCCCGGCCTGCGCCCGCTCGACGGGCTGCACGCGGACCTGCGCACCCGCGCCACCTCCCTGACGTAGAGGAACTCCATGGATCTCCAGCTCAACGGCCGGATCGCGCTCGTCACCGGCGGCAGCCGGGGCATCGGGCGGGCGGTGGTCGAGGCGCTCGCCGCCGAGGGCGCCACGGTCGCGTTCTGCGCGCGGTCGGCGGAGGGCGTGCGTGCCGCGGAGGAGGAGCTGCGCGGCGCGGGGTACGACGTGCACGGCGCGGAGGTCGACGTCGCGGACGGCGACGCGCTCGCCGCCTGGGTGCGGGAGTCCGCCGCGCAGCGCGGCGGGATCGACGCCGTCGTCGCCAACGTCTCGGCGCTGGCGATCCCCTCCACGGAGGAGAACTGGGCGGCGAGCTTCACCACCGACATGCTCGGCACCGTGCGCCTCGTGGAGGCGGCCCTGCCCTCGCTCGAGGCGAGCGACGCGGGCGCGATCGTCACGATCTCCAGCGTCTCGGGCCGCGAGATCGACTTCGCCGCCGGCCCGTACGGGACGTTCAAGGGCGCGATCGTCCACTACACCCAGGGCCTCGCGTACCAGCTCGCCGGCCGCGTCCGGGCCAACACGGTCTCCCCGGGCAACGTCTACTTCGCGGGTGGGGTCTGGGAGTCGATCGAGCAGAACGACCCTGACCTCTACGGGCGCGCCCTCGGGCTCAACCCGACCGGGCGGATGGCGACGCCGCAGGAGGTCGCGCGGGCGGTGACGTTCCTGGCGAGCCCGGCGGCCACGTTCATCAGCGGCACCAACCTCGTCGTCGACGGGGCGCTGACGCGCGGGGTGCAGCTGTAGGTCCGCGAGCCCGGTCTCAGCGCGAGGCCGGGGCGGGCACCAACGCGTCGAACAGCGAGCGGACGCCGTCGACCGCGGCGTGGACGGCGCGGGTGACGGTCCGTCCCCAGCTGCGGAGCAGCGCGGGCAGGCCGGCGGCGGGCGCGACCGGCGCAGGCACGAGCGCGGTGGACGGGATCGGGAGCGGCGCCGTCACGGGCATCCGCTCGATCGACGGGGCGACGCGCGGGGCCGGGACGAAGGGCAGGAAGGGGTAGCCGCCGTCCTCCGCCGTCTCGCGGCCCCCGTCGCGGGGAGCCGGGACGCGGGGGTCCTGGTCGGGTTCCATGCCGTGAGTCCTCTCGCCGATCACCGTCGTCCCGCTCATCGGTCCGCGGCGCGCCGCCGTTAGCACTCGGTGACCGGGGTCGCCACTCAGCGCGCTCGGCCGAGACCAGCGGATCCGGTGCACGACGGAGTGACATCAGACCACCACTCACCGCATCGTGCGCTCCGGTCACGGACGGCTCCCCGGAGAGAGCGCGACGTCGTCGTCACCGACGCGTTGCCTTCGTGCGGGCCCGTACGTCTGCGTGCGGGCCGAAGTGGTCCGGTCGACACCCCGGCCGGGCCTCTGACCAGGGCTTATCGGACGCGAGTGGTACGGGGAGGTGGTGGCTCGGTGGCGGGGACGCACTCTCGTCCGTCGGGACGGCGCCATGCCGTCGATCCCGACGAGGCCGCTGACGAGGGCGACCGCAGCACGCCCGGCGCCACCGGCGGACGCCGCGCACGCCGCGAGGACCGCGAGCGGCTCGACCGCGAGCGCGACAGCGATTACGGCGACTACGTGCGCGAACGCCTCCGTTCGGAGCCCGCGCCGTCCTCGCCGCCCGTCGGTTTCCCGTCGGCACTGTCGACGGGATCGTTCCGGCCCGGCCGCGCGACGACCGGCATCACACCGGCCGCGGCCGCGACCTCCCGCCCGTCCGCGCCCGCCACCGGCGCCCCGCGCGCAGCGACGGCCACCGCGGCCCGTCCGACCGCCGCGCCGACGGGCACCCGGCCCGCCGCCCCGGCCGGTCCCGCGCCGACGGGACGTCCGGCCCCACCCGCGCCGGTCCCGCCCGCACCGGTCCCGCCCGCACCGGTCCCGCCCGCACCGATCCCGACCGTGCCGCCGCCCCCGGCCCGCGCGGCCGCCTCGGCGCCGGCAGCCCCGACGCCCGCCGGACCGCCGCCGAAGCCAGCCGGTCCGCCGCCCGGTCCGCCGGTCCGCCCCGGCTCCGCCCGACCCGGTCCCGGGCGCCCCACCCCGCCGCCCGGTCCGGCGCAGCCCGCCGGTGCGCGCGGCCGTCCCGCCGCGCCGGCGTCCCGTCCTCCCCGGGCCCCCGACGGCCGGCCCGGTGCCGCGCCCGGTGGCCGTGCCCCCGCCGGTCCGCCGCCGGCCGGTCCGACCCGCGGTCCCGTCCGCGGCGGCCCCGCCCCGTCGGGCCGCCCCGTCCCGCCACCCGGCCGCCCGCCCGGCGCCGGCGCCCCGCCGCCGGCCAACGGCACCGCGCCGCCCGCGACGCCCGCGACGCCCGCGACGCCCCCGGCGACCGGCACCACCGCGGCGACACCGTCGGCACCCGCGACGAGCAGCACCACCGCCGCTACCGCCGCCGCCCCCACCCGCAACCGTCCCGGTGGCACCGCGGCGATGCCCGCGGTCGACGCCCTGTCGCCCCGCGGCCCGGGGTCCGGCCCCCTGCCGCGCGGGCGGGGCGGTCGTCGCGACGACGAGCCCGGGCCGGTCGACGACCACCTCGAGGACCTCCCCGAGACCCCGGACGACGACGAGCCCGACGACGAGCGCGATGAAGCCGCCGCCGCCGGCACCACCCGGGCGGCGCGCCCGACTCGGACCGGCGCCGGGCACACGACCCGTCGCGCCACCACCCGCTCGCGCACCGCGGGCCGCGCGGCCGACCGCTCGGGCGCCCGCACCACCGCGAACCGGAGTACCGGACGCAGCGCCCGGGCCGCCGAGGCCGACGCCCCGCGCGTCCCCCGCGGTCGCATCGCGCTGGCGATCGTCGCAGTCCTGTCCGTCGTCGCCGCTCGGGTGGTCCGCCTGCCCCACGGCGACAAGGTCGTGGCGTTCGGCCGCCGAGTGCGGTCCCGGGTCGTCCTCTACCTCGACGGACCGCACCCCGAGACGCTCGCGCCCGCCGCCCTGCGGTGGCGCCGCATCCGTCGCAGCGCCTACGCGGGCGTCGCCGCGATGATCGCCGCCCCGGTGTTCTCGCTGCTCGTCGGCTGGGTGTTCATCCCGGTGCCCAACGCCGACGACGCGGTGGAGAGCCAGCTCAACACGGTCTCGTTCTCCGACGGCACCGTCCTCGCGCGGATCGCCCCGGGCGAGCAGGGCAACCGCCAGAAGGTCGGCCTCGAGCAGGTGCCGCCCTCGGTGCGCTTCGCGGTGCTCTCCGCCGAGGACCGCACCTTCTACTCGAACAGCGGCTTCGACGTCACCGGCTTCGGCCGCGCCGTCTGGAAGAACCTCACCGGTGGCTCCGGCGGCGGGTCGACGATCACCCAGCAGTACGTCAAGAACGCGATGGTGGGCGACGAGTACTCGCTGATGCGCAAGTACAAGGAGCTCATCATCTCCTTGAAGATCTCCCAGGAGCGCTCGAAGGACGAGATCCTGGGCGACTACCTGAACAGCATCTACTTCGGTCGCGGTGCGTACGGCATCCAGGCGGCGTCCCAGGCGTACTTCGGCCGGCCGGTGGAGACGCTGACCCCGGCGGACGGTGCGCTGCTCGCCGGCGTCATCCAGGCGCCGTCGAAGTGGGACCCCGCGCAGAACCCCGCGGACGCGCTGCGCCGCTGGAACTACGTCATGGACGGCATGGTCGCCCAGGGCTGGCTGCCGGCCCCGGAGCGCGCCGCCGCGCAGTTCCCCGTCACGGTGCCGCCCCGCCGCGTCACCGGCGGCGTCCCCGACGACGACCGCGGCCACATCTACAGCGCGGTGCGCGACGAGCTGCGCGCCCTCGGGATCGACCAGGACGCGCTCGTCACCGAGGGCCTGCAGATCCAGACGACGATCCAGCCGGAGGCGCAGCGCGAGGCCGTCGAGGCCGTCCGGACGAAGATGGACGACCAGCCCGCGAACCTGCGCAGTGCCACGGTGTCGATCGACCCGCGCACCGGCGGCATCCTCGCCTACTACGGCGGCGCCAACGGCTCGGGTCTGGACTACGCCCGGGTCGAGAAGCAGGCCGGCTCCACGTTCAAGCCGTTCGTGCTGCTCGCCGCGCTGCAGCAGGACCCGCCGATCGGCATCTCGACGGAGTTCGACGGGCGCTCGATCCCCGGGCAGACGGTGCGCAACGTCGACGGCGCCGACTGCGCGAACTGCAGCCTCAAGCGCGCCATGACGCTGTCGAACAACGTCGTGTTCACCGCGCTGGGCAACCGGGTCGGCCCGCAGGCCGTGGCCGCGGCCGCACGCCAGGCCGGGATCAGCCAGCCGATGAACGACCCGAACTCCGGCATCTCGCTGGGCAACCAGGAGACGACCGCGGTCGACCTGGCCTCGGCCTACGCGACGTTCTCCAACGAGGGCATGTACCACCGGCCGCACCTCGTCCAGCGCGTCACGACGGCCAGCGGCGAGGTCCTCTACGACCAGTCGACGACCCCCGGCGAGCAGCGCATCGACCCGCGCGTGGCGCGCAACGTCACCGAGGCGATGCGCGACGTGCCGGACTACGACGGCGTGGGCCTCCAGGGCGGTCGCCAGGCGGCGGCCAAGACCGGCACGGTCCAGTCGCACGTCGAGAGCCAGAACAACGACGCGTGGATGGCGGGCTACACCCCGCAGGCCTCGACGGTCGTGTGGGTGGGCACGGACGACAACACCCCGATCCGCACCGCCGACGGGCGCCCGGTCTACGGCCACGGGCTGCCCAGCGAGATCTGGAAGACGTTCATGGACGACGCGCTGGAGGACACCCCGCGCCAGACGTTCGGGACGTTCACGCCCATCGCGGGCACCGACCCGGGCGACACCGCGGACCGCGGGGAGGGCCCGGCGGAGTCCGCGCCGTCGAGCACCTCGTCGCCGAGCTCCACGTCGGCGCCGACGTCGACCACCGCCCCGGCCCCCGACACCGGCGCGGCCCAGCCGGCCGACGAGGTCCCGCCCGCCGGCGGCGATCCCGCGGCGGCGGAGGACCCGGCGGCCGCGGGCGGTGCCCCGGCCGAGGGCGAGGGCGAGGGCGGCGCCGACCCGCCGGTGAACTAGCGGGGCTCAGGCGAGCGTGAAGTCGGCCTCGTCGAAGCCCGGGCTGACGACGCAGGTCACGAGCACCTCGGCGTCGGCCCCGGGCTCCGGCGCGGCCCGCTGCCACATCCCGCCGGGCACGAGGGCGTGCGGGGCCTGACCGTCCTCGACCCGGGCGCCCAGGACGACCGCGTCGGCCTCGACGGGGTGCTCGCCGTCGCCGCCGAGCCACAGCGACAGCGCCGGACCGCGGTGCCAGCACCACAGCTCGTCGGAGCGCACGCGGTGCCAGCGCGACTCCTCGCCCGGCGCGAGCACGTAGTGGATCGCCGTGGCGCTCACGCGGGGGCCGGGGTAGCCCGCGGGCTGCAGCGTGGGGCCGGTGGCCCAGGTCCGGCGGAACCAGCCGCCCTCGGGGTGCGGCGCGAGGTCGAGCGCGCGGGCCAGAGGAGGCGGTGCGGTCACGCCGTCATGTCCAGCGCGGCGATCACCTTCGACGGGTGCAGGCGCACCACGAGCTCGCCCGGGACGCCGTTGCGCCGTCCGAACTCCTCGGCGCGGTCGGCGCCCATGTAGCGCGCGCCCAGGTCGGTGGCCGTGCGCCGCAGCTCGTCGAGGTCCTCGGAGAACGTCACCGAGCCCTGGACCTGCACGAACGCGTACGGCGGCTCCTGGAGGTCGACGCAGAGCACCGCGCGGGGGTCGCGGGCGAGCGCGCGCCCCTTGGCGGTGTCCTTGCCGGTGGTGAAGACGATCGTGCCGTCCTCGACGAGGAACCAGATCGGCGTGACGAGGGGTCGGCCGTCCTTCGCGGTCCAGCCGATCTTGCCGGTGCGGGTGCCCTCGGCGAGGAAGGCGTGGATCGCGGGGTCGGTGAGGTCGGCCATGGCCGTCAGCCTAGGTGGGGTCCGAGGTCGCGTCCGTGGTCTCGTCCGGTGGCGTCGCGAGCCCGGCGACCAGGGTGTCGAGGCCGGCGCAGGGCCCGAGGAGCAGGTGCACGCCGTCCGGACCCTCGAGCCGCCGGAACCCCGGCGGGGGCGTCCAGCCCTCCGGCGGGTCCTCGACGAGCTCGACGACGCAGCGCGCGTCGGGCTCGTGGGCCCGGTCCCCACGATCGTCCGCCGGGGTGCCGACGAGGTCCGCGGCGGCGACGAGGCCGAGCAGGCGGGAACCGTCCGCGGCGAGCACCGGGAGCGTCGCCGACCCGGTGCGCTCGAGGACGTCGAGGGCGCCGCCGAGGTCGTGGCCGGCGTCGAGGACCTCCGACCAGCGCACCGGCCCGAGCGACTCCTCGGCGCCGCCGAGGGCCGGCGGTCCGGCGGGATCGGCCTCCGGTGGGCCGAGGCTGTCGCCGACGGTCCGGCGGGCCCACCGCGGCGTGCCCGGTGCCCGCAGCCGGATGCCACGCCGGGCGAGCTTCTCGGTGTAGACGGTCTCGGTGGCGAGCAGCCGGCTGACGACCGTCGCGACCGCCACGGCGATCATCAACGGCAGCACCAGCGCCCACTCGGCGGTGATCTCGGCGACGATCACGACGGCCGTGACCGGGGCCCGGGTCGACCCGGCGAGCACGGCGGCCGTCCCGACGAGCGCGACGGCGCCCGCGGTCCCGACGCCGAGGGCGTCGGTCCCGGCCCCGAGCACCGAGCCGGTCATCGCGCCGAGGAACAGTGCCGGCGCGAACACGCCGCCGGAGCCCCCGATCGCGAGGGTCAGGCTGGTCGCGACCAGCTTGCCGACGAGCAGGACGAGGAGGAACGCGACGGCGTAGCCGCCGGTCACCGCCTGCTCGAGCACCGGGTAGCCCACCCCGTACATCTGCGGCAGGGCCACCAGCAGCAGGCCGAGGACGACGCCGCCGACCGCCGGACGCAGCCACTCGGGCCCACGCCAGATCCGGTCGACGACGTCCTCGGCGCCGTAGAGCACGCGGGTGAACGCCACGCCGACCAGGCCGCCGACGAGGCCGACCACCACGAACGCGGGCAGCTCCCACACGGAACCGACCGTGTAGCGGGGCAGGGCGAGGAACGTGTCGGCGCCCTCGGCGACGCGGGCGACGGTGTTGGCCACCACCGAGGACGTGGCGACGACGACGAAGGACACGAGGGACACGTCGAGCAGCAGGATCTCGAGGGCGAAGAAGACGCCCGCCACCGGCGCGTTGAACGTCGCGCTGATCCCGCCCGCGGCACCGCACGCGACGAGCAGACGCAGGCGCCGGGTCGGCATCCGGAGCCACTGTCCGACGCCGGACCCGAGTGCCGACCCGATCTGCACGATCGGGCCCTCCCGGCCCACCGAGCCGCCCGACCCGATGCACACCGCCGAGGCCAGGGCCTTGACGACGGCGACCCGCGGGCGGATGCGCCCGCCGTGCTCGGCGACCGCGAGCATCACCTCGGGGACCCCGTGCCCGCGGGCCTCGCGGGCGTAGCGGTACACCAGCGGGCCGTACACGAGACCGCCGAGCACGGGGACGACGACCAGGAACCACGACCCCGCTCCGGGCAGCCAGGGCAGCGGCGCGCCGGGGGTCGCGGCGTAGTCGTCGGTCCCGGTCAGCAGGCGGGTGACCGCCACGATCAGCTCGCGGAAGAGCACCGCGCCCAGGCCGGCTCCGAGACCGACCGCGAGGGTGGCGGCGGCGAGCACGGCGGGCTCGCGCCGGCGGGGCGTCGCCGTGATCACCGCTGGGACCCTCCGGGTGTCGCGGGCAGGAATCCGCCCACGCTGGCACGGCGCTCGCGTCGGCGCCGGGGAGATCCGGTGCTCGCTGCCCGGTACGTCAGCTGGTGTCGGTTCCGTCCCCCTGTGAACGCGCCCACTCCTCGGGGGTGTTCACGCCGTGGGCCGCCCGGAGCCCGGGGTCGCGGGCGGCGAGCGCGGGATCGGTGAGCAGGGTCGCGGCGTCCAGCTCGCGGACCTGGCTGACGGCGAACAGCGCGCCCGGGCGGAGCTCGCCCTGTGCGAGGAGGTCCGTGGCGCGGGCGCCGAGGGCGGTGGCGTAGGCGGCGAGCAGCGGCTGGCGGTGCCCCTCGAGCACGGGCAGGGCGACCTCCACCGGCGGCACCCGGTACGCCAGCACCGCCCGGACGAACGCCGCGTGCAGGTGGGGGAGGTCGACGGCCGCGACGAAGGCGGTCTCCGCGCCGTCCGCCGCGGCGGCGGACAGGCCGGTGGCGAGGCCCTGCAGGGGGCCGCGACCCGGCACCGGGTCGTGCACCACCCGGCACCGCCCGCGCCAGCTCCCGTCCGGGAGCGCCCGGTCGGTGTCGGCCGCGCCGACCACCAGCATCGGGCCGTCCACGGCGGCGGCGAGGGCGTCCAGGACGTGGCCGAGCAGGGTCGTGGCGCCGTGGGGCAGGGATGCCTTGTCGGTGCCCATCCGCCGGGACCGGCCGCCCGCGAGCACGACGCCGGCGCTCATCGTTCCCCGCCCTGCGGTGATGTATGCAACCGGTTCGCCGCCCCGGACCGGGGGAAGCCCTGACCAGGCACATCAACGTGCCGATGGAGGTGTGCATCATGATCGGGAGCACCGAGAAGCGGCGTCCGAGCGAGCCGGAGGACGCCCACCGCGGGTGGGTCGCCCCCACTCCGGCCGACGCCGTCGAGGCCGCCGCCGACCGTGCCATGGCCGCCGCAGAGCGTGCGGTCGCCACGGGCACGGCCACGGACGACCAGCGGGCGGACGTGCGCCGCATGGCCGACGCCCGCACCCACGAGCAGCGCCGCGCGGCCTTCCGCGACCACGGCTGACCTCACGGCAGGACCAGCAGGGTCAGCGGCAACGTCACCAGCGAGAGCACCGTCGTCAGCACCACCGCAGCGGTGCTCTCGCGGTACCAGGTCCGGTACTGCGCGGTGAGGACGAACACCGTCGCGGCGTCGGGCAGCGCACACATGACGACGAGCACGGCGGCCCACGGCGCCGGTACGCCGAGCAGCGCCACCGCGCCGAGGGCCAGCGCGGGCATCACCACGAGCTTGACGAGCACCGCGGCGGCGATCGGGATCCACTGGTCCGTCGCGCCCCGCAGCGACCGGACGGCGCCGCGCAGCAGGATGCCCAGCGCGAACAGGCCGCCCGGCGCGGCCAGGTCGCCGAGCAGCCCGATCGTGCTCGCCACGGGCGTCGGCAGCGGGACGCCCAGGGCGGCCACGGCGACACCGGCGGCGATGCCGATGACGACGGGGTTGCCCAGCACCCGGCGGGCGAGCAGCACCGGCAGGGGCGTGGCGGCCTCCTCACCCCGTCCGCGGCCGTGCAGCGTCGCCGCCACGAGGAAGATGGAGATGGCGAGGGCCGTGTGCAGCGTCGAGGTCAGCGACGCGGCGAAGGCCGTCGCCGGGCCGAGTACCGAGACGGTCAAGGGGATGCCGAGGTAGCCGACGTTGCCCCAGCCGGCGACCAGCCCGACCGCGTTGGCCTCGCTCGCGGGGCGTCCCGCCACCCGCGCCACCACCGCCCCCAGTGCGTAGGCGACGACCACCACCGCGATCGAGGCGACGAGCGCCGACCACGGGACGCCGGCGGACAGGTCGGCGTCCGCCACCGAGATGAAGATCAGGGCGGGCAGCGCGATCCAGTAGACGAGGTCGTTGAGCACCGTCGCGGTGCGCTCGCCGAAGCGCTCGAAGCGTCCGGCGACCGCCCCGACGGCGATCACCGCGAACACGGGCAGGACGCGGCCGAGCAGCTCAAGCACGTCGCATCACCGCGCGAGCGTACGGGCGCGCTCAGCTCACCGGGCCGGTCGTGGCGCGCGCCACCACGGCGTCCATCGCCCGTTCGAGCACGGTGAACAGGGGCACGCCGTCGATCTCGACCGACGGGTACGAGCGGTGCGCGCCGGAGGCCCAGCCGTCGCGGAAGACGGTGACGTCGAGGGTCTCGGTGGCGCAGATCGGGTCGCCGGGGGCGCACACCTCGTAGACCCGCCCGTCGTAGACGTCGAGCTCGCGGGTGGGGCGCGGCCCGAGGATCCCGCGGCCCGGGGTGTCGAGGAGGTTCGGCGCGCGCGGGTCGCGTCGCGGGCTGCCGAGCATGACCGCGCCGGCGATGCGGTCGGGGGACAGCGCGATCGTCCCGTTGGTCGCCCGGTGCACGACGTCGGAGACCACGTCGGCGCCCTGGCTGAAGCCGACGAGGGTGATCGTCGTGTCGGGGCAGCGGGCCGCGAGGCCGCCGGCGTCGCGGGCGAGGCGCTCGGCCCCGCGGCCCTCGCTGAACGGGTAGAGCACCGGCCGGTCGAGCGACGCCGGGTACGGGACGTAGCGCACCGACAGGTCGTCGCCCCAGCGCCGCGCGAGCGGATCGGTGAGGCCGGCGAGCAGCCCGACCGAGCGCGCCGGGTCGGCGGCCTCGGACGTCTCGTTGGTGCCGGCGACGGCGAAGAGGGCCACCGCGGGGCACGCCGGCGCCGCCGTGGCCAGGGGTGCCGTGAGCAACCCGGCGCCGAGCAGGAGCACGAGGCCGAGCAGCAGTCGTCGCCCCGCCGCGCCCGCCACATCGGACATCCTCGCCGATGGGGGACACCGCCGGGGAGCGGTCGAGGATGTGGATTTCCTGGCGTTGGGTGTCAGCGTGGACGCAGGGCTTGCACGCGCCGTGCACTCCCCGTGCACGCACCGAGCGTGACCGGCCGTACTGACAAGTCGTCCCGGTTCTGCCAGCGTTCCCCTCCAAGGAGTCCCCCGGCGGCGGTGCCGGAGCCGGGGTGGCGTGGACTGCAGGAGGACTCGAGTGAGCATTCCGTCGGACCTCGACATCGCGCAGGCGGCGACGCTGAAGCCCTTGGACGACGTGGCCCGGCAGATGGACCTGCCTCTCGAGATGCTCGAGATGCACGGCCACGACGTCGCGAAGATCGAGCTGGACGCCATCGAGGCGATGGCCGACCGCCCGCGCGCGAAGTACGTCGTCGTGACCGCGATCACCCCGACGCCACTGGGCGAGGGCAAGACGACCACGACGGTCGGCCTCGGCCAGGCGTTCTCCCACATCGGCAAGCGCGGGGTCGTCGCGATCCGCCAGCCGTCGATGGGGCCGACGTTCGGCATCAAGGGCGGCGCCGCGGGCGGGGGCTACTCGCAGGTCGTGCCGATGGAGAAGTTCAACCTCCACCTCACCGGCGACTTCCACGCGGTCACCAGCGCCCACAACATGCTCTCCGCGGTGCTCGACAACCACCTCTACCAGGGCAACGCGGCGGGCCTGGACCCGTACCGCGTCACCTGGCGCCGCGTGCTCGACGTCAACGACCGCGCGCTGCGCAACGTCGTCACCGGCCTCGGCGGGCGCATGGACGGCGTGCCGCGCGAGTCCGGCTTCGACATCACCTCGGCATCCGAGGTCATGGCGGTGCTCGCGCTGTCGAACGACCTCGCCGACCTGCGTGCCCGGCTGGGCCGCATCGTCGTGGGCTACACCCCGGACGGGGACGCGGTGACCGCCGAGGACATCCACGCCGCCGGCTCGATGGCGGCGCTCATGCGCGACGCGCTCAAGCCCAACCTCATGCAGACGCTCGAGAACACGCCGGTCCTCGTGCACGCCGGCCCGTTCGGCAACATCGCGACCGGCAACTCCTCGATCGTCGCCGACCGCATCGGCATCCACGGCGGCGACTTCCTCGTCACCGAGGCCGGCTTCGGCGCCGACATGGGCGCCGAGCGCTTCTTCAACATCAAGTGCCGCACCTCGGGCATGACCCCGGACGCCGCGGTGGTCGTGGCCACGGTGCGGGCGCTCAAGGTGCACTCGGGCAACCACAAGGTGGTCGCCGGCAAGGATCTGCCGCCCGCCCTGCTCGAGGAGAACCCCGAGGAGGTGCACGCCGGCGCGGCCAACCTGCGCAAGCAGATCGAGAACATGCGCCTGCACGGCGTCTCGCCGGTGGTGTGCATCAACGCGTTCCCCACCGACCACGACTCCGAGCACGCCGCCATCCGCGAGATCGCCGAGTCGATGGGCGCGCGGGCCGCGGTCTCGACCCACTTCGTCGACGGCGGGCGCGGCGCCGCCGAGCTCGCGGAGGCCGTCGCCGAGGCCGCGAACGAGGAGAGCCACTTCCAGTTGCTCTACCCCGACGACGCGTCGCTGCGCGAGAAGATCGAGACCATCGCGACGAAGGTCTACGGCGCCGACGGCGTCGACTACGCCCCGGCCGCGAACACCTCGATCGACCTCTACGAGCGCAACGGCTTCGGCGGGCTGCCGATCTGCGTCGCCAAGACCCACTTGTCGATCTCGTCGGACCCGAAGCTGCTTGGTGCGCCGACGGGCTGGCGGATGCCGGTGCGCGAGGTCCGCGCCTCGGTCGGTGCCGGGTTCATCTACCCGATCTGCGGCGACATGCGGACCATGCCGGGCCTGGGCAAGAACCCGGCCGCGCACCACATCGACGTCAAGCCCGACGGGACGATCGTGGGGCTGTTCTGAGCCCCACCGTGAGCGATGTTCACGGCTATAGCCGGGAAAATCGCTCACAGAGGGTGCACCCGTGAGCCGGCCGATCGGTGACCTGGGGGTCGCGCGGTTCGGCGAGGTCCTCGCCGCCGCCGGGCCCGGCCCGGCGGCGGGGTCGACGGCCGCCGTGACCGCCTCGTTCGCCGCGGGACTGGCCACCAAGGTCGCGAAGGCCGCCGCCGACCGGGAGGCCGTGGGAGAGCTCGACGCCCTGCGCGCGAAGGCCCTGCGCCTCGCCGACGACGACGTCGAGGCCTTCGCGGGCTTCCTCGAGGCCCGTCGCAAGCCCGGCGGCGGCCCCGCCGCGACCGAGGCGATCGTCCAGGTGCCCTCCGACGTCGTCGCCCTCGCCGTACGCGTCGCCGAGCTGGCGGCGCTCCTGGCCGAGAGCGGGCCCGACCACCTCACCGGCGACGCGGTGACCGCCGCGTTCCTCGCCGCCGCGGCCGCGGAGAGCGCGGCGGCTCTGGTCGGGGCGAACATCGCGGACAGCGACATGACGGTGGGGGAAGAGCTCGCCGACCCCCGCCTCGAGCACGTCGAGGAACGTGCCGGGCACGCCCGGGCGCTGGCCGAGCGTCTGGTGTGAGGTCCACCGGGCCCTGGGTGGTCGAGGTGACCCGCGGCGAGCTGGTCGAGTCCGAGCACCGGGTCGCGCTGGTGGTGCTCGAGCCCGACGGGACGACGGCGCTGCGGGCCGGGGCCGTGGACGTCCCGATGCTGCCGCGCTCGGCGCTCAAGCCTGCCCAGGCGGTGGCGGTCCTGGAGGCCCTGGCCGGGACCACCGCCGATCTCGACGAGCGCGAGCTGGCGCTGGCCGCCGGCTCGCACTCCGGCGAGCCCGAGCACCTGGCCCTGGCCTCCGGGCTGCTCGCGCGCCACGGGCTCGAGGCCGACGACCTGGGCTGCCCGTCGGCGCGCCCGCTCGGGGTGGGCGCCGACCACGCGTGGGGCGAGCGGGAGCCCGAGCGACTCGCGATGAACTGCTCGGGCAAGCACGCGGCGATGCTCGCTGCCTGCGTGGCGCGGGGGTGGCCGATCGAGGGGTATCTCGACCCCGAGCACCCGCTGCAGCGCGGGGTGCGGGCGACCCTCGAGCGCCTCGCCGGCCCCGTCCACGCCGTCACCGTCGACGGCTGCGGGGCGCCCGCGTTCGCCACCGACCTCGTCGCCGTGGCGCGCCTCGGGCTGGCGCTCGACGCCGCACCGGCCGACACGCCCGAGGGCCGCGTCGCCGCCGCGATGCGCGCCCATCCCGGGCTCGTCGCCGGCCCCGACCGCCTCGACACCGTCCTCATGACCGTGCTGCCCGGCGCGCTGTCGAAGGTCGGGGCCGAGGGCGTCCTGCTCGCCGTCCTGCCCGACGGCGCGTCGCTCGCGCTCGCCGTCGTCGACGGCGCGGGCCGGGCGGTGGGCCCGGTGCTCCTCGAGGTCTTGCGCCGCCGTGGCCTCGAGAACCCCGACCGCACGGCCGAACTGAGCAGCCTCGCCGCGCCACTCGTCCGAGGAGGGGGTCACCCGATCGGCGTTCACCGTGTGCGATCGTGAGAGCACTCATCGGGGTGAGGAGAGCGTGAAATGGGATCGTGCCTGGTCTTCGCCGGAGCGACGCCCGCGCGGGAACGCCTGGTCGGCCATCTCTCCTCGGTGTTCGACGACCTCCCCTGCGTCGACAACGTCTCCGACCTCGTCGTCGGCCTCGGTCACCTCGTCGACGGCCACGGGCCCGACGTCGTGCTCGTCGGGGCCGACGACGGCAGCGCCTGGATGGAGGCCGTCCGCCAGGTGCGTCGCCACGCGCCGGAGACGCCGGTCCTCGTCGTCGGCGAGGCTCCGTCGGCCGAGCTCGACCCCCTGCCCGAGCGCCCGGCACCGGACCCGGGTGCCGCCACGGCCGAGGACGAGCGGGCCGCCTGGGCCCTGCGCCTGGGCGCCCGCGGGTTCCTGCGCGCCGGCGACCTCGCCGACCCCTCCGCCCTGCCCGGCGCCCGCCCCGCCACCACCGACCTCTCCGACCGCGAGATGGACGTGCTGCTCGGGATGACCGAGGGCCTGTCCAACGCCGAGATCGCCGCCGAGCTCGTGCTCGCCGAGGACACGGTGAAGACCCACGCCCGCCGCCTGTTCCGCAAGCTCGGCGCGGGCGACCGCGCCGACGCCGTCGCCCGCGGCTTCCGCCAGGGCCTGCTGCGCTGAGCTGTTCGGCGGAGCACCCGGGTCAGCGGCGGCCCTATCGGCGTGCTCAGGTGGATGCAGACGATTCAGTGTCCGTAACGCCACGCACTCGAACCCCGCTGCGGCGTTGACGCGCTCGTGACCTGCGTGGTCGTCTGAGCCGTCGACGGACGCGGAGGAAGCCGGTGTGATTCCGGCGCGGTCCCGCCACTGTCACCGGGGAGCGGACCCCACGAGAGGCCACGGCCGGCACCTGCCGGCGGGAAGGCCGGGGCGAGCAGCGATCCGGGAGCCAGGAGACTCCGGCCGTCGCGAGGCAAGGCTTCAGGCAGACATCGGGCGAGGACCCCGAGGAAGGCCGGCGACGATGCACGCACCCGTGACCCCGCACGCGCGATCCCACCCACCGGTGACACGCACCCGAGGACGTGAGGAACGGCTGCTGCTCGACCTGCGCCGCGTGCTCGCCGGCGCGGGCCACCTCCCGCTCGACCTGCTCGGCGACGGCCCGGTCCGCGACCGCGCCGAGGCCGCCGCCCGCGTCGACGCCCTCGCGCGCGAGCTGGTCGCCCGGATGCGCGACGCCGACTGGGACGAGGGCGCCGCGCCGTCGGCCGTGACGTCGGTGCTCGCCGCGTCGGTGCCCGAGGCCGAGACGGTGCTCCTGCGGGCCGCGCGCGCCCGCCGGTGACGCGGACGCGGGAGGCGGACCCGACCCAGTACGACCTCCACCACCACGGCGACGCCGAGGTCGGGCCGGGTCTCGTCGACCTCGCGGTCAACGTCCGCGCCGGCACCCCGCCGACGTGGCTGCGCGAGCGCCTCACCGCGAGCCTCGGGAACCTCGCCGCCTACCCGGACCCGACGGCGGCGACCGCGGCGATCGCGGCGCGCCACGGGCGACCGGAGAGCGAGGTCGTGCCGACCGCCGGCGGCGCGGAGGGGTTCGTGCTGCTCGCGCGGGCCCTGCGCCCGCGCCACGCCGTCGTCGTGCACCCCCAGTTCACCGAGCCGGAGGCCGCGCTGCGGGCGGCGGGCCACGACGTCGACCGGGTGGTGCTGAGCCGAGGAGATCCGCACGGCGACCTCACCCTCGACCCCGACGCGGTCCCGGCGAGCGCGGACCTCGTCGTCGTCGGCAACCCCACCAACCCCAGCTCGGTGCGCCACCCCGCCGCGGTCCTCGCGACGCTGGCGCGGCCCGGCCGGACGCTGGTGGTCGACGAGGCCTTCATCGACACCGCGCCCGGCGAACCGGACAGCCTCGCCGGGCGCCGCGACCTCCCCGGCCTGGTGGTGCTGCGCAGCCTGACCAAGACCTGGGGCCTCGCCGGCCTCCGCGTCGGCTACGCCCTCGCGCCCGCGGAGCTCGCCCGGGACCTGCGCACCGCCGCCCCGCGGTGGTCGGTGTCGACGCCGGCGCTGGTGGCGCTCGAGGCCTGCAGCACCGAGGGCGCCCGCGCGGAGGCCGACCACGCCGCCCGCATCGTCACCGCCGACCGCGACCACCTCGTCGCCGCACTGGGGAAACTCCCCGGCCTCGACGTCCGCGGCACCCCCGCGGCGAGCTTCGTCCTCGTCCGCACGCCGGGGCGCACCGACGTCCGCGAACGGCTCCGCGAGCGCGGCCTCGCCGTCCGCCGCGGCGACACGTTCCCCGGTCTCGATCCCGAGCACGTGCGCATCGCGGTGCGCTCGCGGGACATCACCGACCACCTCGTCGCCACGCTCCGGGAGATCCTGTGAGCGCCCTCGAACCCGGCGACCGCGACGCCCTGCATCGCGTCCTGCGCGCCCGCCGTGACGTGCGCACCGGCTTCGTCGACACCCCGGTGGACGACGAGCGCCTGCACCGCGTGCTCGCGGGCGCCCACGCCGCGCCCAGCGTCGGGTTCTCCCAACCCTGGGACTTCCTCGTCCTGCGCTCGCCCGCACTGCGCGACGAGCTCGCGACGCTCGCGGCGCAGCAGCGCCGGGAGTTCGCCGCGTCCCTGCCCGCCGCCCGGGCCCGGCAGTTCGCCGGCCTGCGCGTCGAGGCGATCCGCGAGGCCCCGCTGGGCGTCGTCGTCACGTGCGACCCGACCCGCGGCGGGCGCCACGTCCTCGGGCGCCACACCCAGCCCCGCATGGCCGCGCACTCCGTGGCCGGCGCGGTCCAGAACCTGTGGCTCGCCGCGCGCGCCGAGGATCTCGGCGTCGGCTGGGTGAGCTTCTTCGACGAGCGGGTGCTGGCCCGGACGCTGCACGAGCGCGTCGGGATGCCCCTGCACCTCGAGGTCGTCGCCTACCTCTGCGTCGGGCACGTCGAGGGCTTCGCCGACCAGCCCGAGCTCGCCACCGCCGGATGGGCCCGACGCCGACCCCTGGCGTGGGCCGTGCACACCGACACCTGGGGGAACCACGCGATGGATCCGCTGGACGAGACGCTCGCGGCGCTCGCCGACCTCGACACCACCGAGGGCGAGGCCGCGGCGCGCGAGCACCTGACGCGCATGACCGTCCCGCCCGGCGCGCTCGGCGAGGTCGGCGAGCTCGGCGTGCGCCTGGCCGGGCTCGCCGGGAGCTGCCCGCCGCCGCTCCCGGAACCGGCCGTCGTCGCGATCTTCGCGGGTGACCACGGGGTGCACGCCCGCGGGGTGACGCCGTGGCCGCAGGAGGTCACCGCGCAGATGGTCACGAACTTCCTCGCCGGCGGCGCCGCGGTGAACGCGTTCGCCGCGACGGTGGGCGCCGAGGTGCAGGTGGTCGACGTCGGGGTCGCCGCCGACCTCGACGCCGCGCCCGGCCTGCTGCCGCGCAAGGTCCGCCACGGCACCCGGGACATGACCGCGGGCCCCGCGATGACCCGCGACGAGGCCCGCGCCGCGATGCGGGCCGGCGTTGAGACCGCCCGCGACCTGGTCACGGCGGGCAGCCGGCTGCTGGTCACCGGCGACATGGGCATCGCCAACACCACCGCCTCGGCCGCGCTCGTGGCCGCGTTCACCGGCGCCTCCGCCGAGCAGGCCACCGGACGCGGCACCGGTATCGACGACGTCACCCACGCCCGCAAGACCGAGGTCGTCGCCGAGGCCCTGACCCTTCACCGCCCGGACCCCACCGATCCGCTGGGCGTGCTCGCCGCGGTCGGGGGACTGGAGCACGCGGGGATCGCCGGGTTCCTGCTGGGCGCGGCGGCGCTGCGCACGCCCGTCGTCCTCGACGGCGTGGTGTCCGGCGCGGCGGCGCTCGTGGCGGCCGCGCTGGCCCCGACTGCGTCACACGCCTGGATCGCGGGGCACCGCTCGGTCGAACCGGCCCATACCCTGGCCCTCGAGCACCTGGGCCTGGCGCCCGCGCTGGACCTGGCACTGCGGGTCGGCGAGGGCACCGGGGCGCTGCTCGCGGTGCCGGTGGTGACCGCCGCGGCCCGCGCGCTCGCCGACGTCGCGACGTTCGACGCGGCCGGGGTGACGGAGAAGGACCCGACCGAGAGAGGCGACGCACCGTGAGCCCGACCGAGCCGCCCGCCCGCGTGTACCCGGTCGGCCTGCACCTGCAGGACCGGCGGGTCGTCGTGGTCGGCGGCGGGTCCGTCGCCCAGCGCCGGGTGGCCGGGCTGCACGAGGTCGGCGCGGACACCCTCGTCGTGAGCCCGACCCTCACCACCGCCCTCGAGGCCCTCGCGGACTCCGGCGAGATCACCTGGCACGCCCGGCCCTACGCCCACGGCGACCTCGCCGACGCCTGGTACGCGGTCGCGGCCACCGACGACGCCGAGGTCAACGCCGAGGTCGCCGCCGAGGCCGAGCTGCTGCGCGTGTTCTGCGTGCGCGCCGACATCGCCGACGCTGGCACGGCCGTCACGCCCGCGGTGGGCCGCTACGACGACATCACCGTGGCCGTGCACGGCGGCGGCGACCCGCGACGCGCCACGGGGGTGCGCGACGGGGCCGTCGAGGCCCTGCGCAGCGGCACGCTCGCCGACCGCCGCCACCGCGTCGTGCGCCCCGGCGTCACCCTCGTCGGGGGCGGGCCGGGCGACCCGGGTCTCATCACCGTCCGCGGGCGCCAGGCGCTGGCGTCGGCCGACGTCGTCGTCACCGACCGGCTCGCGCCGCAGCCGCTGCTCGACGAGCTGCCGCCCGACGTCACCGTCATCGACGCCTCGAAGCTGCCGCGCGGTCGCTACATGAGCCAGGACACGATCAACCAGGTGCTCGTCGAGGAGGCCCTGGCCGGTCGGCGGGTCGTGCGGCTCAAGGGCGGCGACCCGTTCGTCTTCGGCCGCGGCGTCGAGGAGATCCAGGCCTGCGTCGCCGCCGGTGTCGAGGTCGAGGTCGTCCCCGGCATCACCAGCGCGATCGCGGTACCGGCGCTCGCCGGCGTACCCGTGACCCACCGCGGCGTCACGCACGAGTTCACGGTCGTCTCGGGCCACCTTCCGCCCGGGCACGCGCAGTCGCTGGTGAACTGGGAGGCGCTCGGACGCCTGCGCGGCACGATCGTGCTGCTCATGGCCGTCGAGAACATCGGCGCCATCACCGAGGCACTCGTCGCCGCGGGCCGCGACCCCGAGACCCCGGCGCTGGCGGTCCAGGAGGGCGGCCTGCCCGGCGAGGTCACCACCCGGGCGACGCTCGCGAAGCTCCCCGGCGCCATCACGGACGCCGGCCTGCGCCCGCCCGCCGTCATCGTGATCGGCGCGGTCGCGGACCTCGGCTAGGTCCTCGGCCCACGAGCCAGGTCCACCACCAGCGCCCGGTGGTCCGACACCGGCGTCGCCACGGCCCGTGCGTCGGCGACCGGCAGGGGCGTCGACGCCAGGACGTGGTCGAACTGGATGCGGGGCTCCTCGGTGGGGAACGTGGGCGCGCGCGCCAGCGGGTGCCACGACCCCAGGACGGCGCCCGCGACCGGGCCCGGCACGTTGAGATCCCCGAGGATCACGACCGGCCCGGGGAGGCCCTGCAGCGCCCGTGCCAGCCGCCGGAGCTGCACGACGTTGTAGCCCGGCGTGAACGCGAGATGGGTGGCGACGACGGTGCCCACCGGCGCCGGCGGCGCGAGGACGGCGGCGAGCCCCAGCCGCGGCTCGTCGCGCACCAGGGCGGGGCGCCGGGCGTCGACCAGCAGCGGCAGCGTCAGCCACGAGGTCCCCAGCGGGATCCGGTGCCACGCGGCGACGGGGTGCCGGCTCACCAGCCCGATCCCGTAGGTCGGCTCGGCACCCGGGACCTCGTCCGGGCCCGCCTCCCGCCACGACCCGCCCGGGGTGCCGACCAGGGCGGGCAGGAAGCGGCTGTCCCGCGCGCCGACGGCCTCGCCGACCAGGGCGGTCTGGTCGACGAGCGCCGAGCGCGGCTGGGTGTGGTCGACCTCCTGGATCGCCAGCACGTCGGCGTCCAGCGCCTTCACCGCGTCCCGCAGACGGCCCGGGCAGACCACGCCGTCGTGCGGTGAGCGCCCGTGCAGCAGGTTGAACGTCGCCAGCCTCATCGCGGCGTTCTCAGGCCTCCGGCGTGAGCAGGACGACGGGGATCTCGCGGTCGGTCTTGCGGGCGTAGTCCTCGTACTTCGGGAAGATGCGCGCCATCTGCTCCCAGAGCGGACCCCGCTCCTCCGGGCCTGCGGTCCGGGCGCGGACGGTCAGCTTCCGGGTGCCGACGAGGACGCCGGCCTGCGGCTCGGCGAGCAGGTTCCGGTACCA
Organism: Actinomycetospora sp. CA-053990; assembly: GCF_050948445.1. Classification (NCBI taxonomy): domain Bacteria; kingdom Bacillati; phylum Actinomycetota; class Actinomycetes; order Pseudonocardiales; family Pseudonocardiaceae; genus Actinomycetospora; species Actinomycetospora sp. CA-053990. The sequence continues at coordinate 340,155 of NZ_CP192043.1, forward strand.
CTGCGGGTCCTCGGGGGCGCCGCCCACCGAGGCGACGACGACGAGGTCGTCGCCGCTCGTGCCGTAGATGAGCCCGGTGCGCCGCGGCTCGCCGGTGCGGGCGCCGGTGGTGGCGAGGACCAACGTCGGCACGCCGCGCCAGTCGTGGCCCTCGGTGCCGCCGGAGGCCACGTAGTGCCGGACGTGCTCGGCGACCCAGTCGGTCGTCGAGTCGGTGGCGCGCTCGATGTCGGCCGCGACGGCCATGGTGGTTCTCCTCAGCAGACGATCTCTAGGGCCCGTGTGCCCCGGCCGGGGCCGGTTGACACGACGGACACCACCACACCTCACGGGTGAACGGCGCGCCGGACCCGGCGGCCGGCCGGAAGCGCACGAGCGTGCCGCAGCGCCGGCACGGCCGGTTCGACCGCCCGGTGACCCAGTGGTTCTCGCCGCGGCGCCTGACGCCGGTGGTGGTCATGCCCGTCCGGTGCTCCAGGCTGTGGCGGATCATGCGCCGGGCCAGCGCGAGCAGGGGCTCGAGGTCGACGTCGCCCACCGGGATCCACGGCCACAGCCCGCGCAGGAAGCAGAGCTCGACGGCCCAGAGGTTGCCGAGCCCGGCGACCCCGCGCTGGTCGAGCAGCGCCTCGACCACCGGCCGCGCCGGGTCGCGGGCCAGCCGGGAGAGCGCCTCGCCGAGGTCGAACTCCTCCTGCGTCGCGGTCGGCTGCCCGGCCAGCACGTCGGGACCGAGGTGACCGACCACCCGGTGCTCGTCGCGGGTGCGCACGAGCTCGAGCACCGGGACGTCGACGCCCACGAGCGAGACCCCGGAGTCGAGGGTCAGCACCGCGCGGACGGCGAGGTGGCGCGGGAGCAGGGGGCGGCCGTGGGTCCCGTGCTTGCGGACGACCGTCCACGAGCCGCTCATCCGCAGGTGGCTGTGCAGGGTCAGGTCGTCGGCCCTGTCATGACGGAGCCGGGTCAGCAGGTGCTTGCCGTGCGCGCGGGTGGTGACCAGGGTCCGCCCGGCGAGGTCGGCGGTCGCGAGCGACGGCGTCCGGAAGTCGCTGCGGACCACGGTCGCGCCGGAGAGCGCGTCGAGGCGGGCGGCGCAGCGGTGGACGGCGTCACCCTCCACGCGATCCCTCCTCGCGTCCGCCCTAGCGCCGCCCCAGACCCAGCCGCTCGGCGGCCCACGCGGCCGCGCCCGAGGCGGGGCCGGTCGCCGAGACCGCGCCCGGGTCCCCGCCGTGGGCCAGGCCGAACCCGGTCCGCTCGGCGAGCCACTCCCGCACGCGCGGCATGTCGGTCAGGCCGCCGCGCACGAGCATCGCCGGCCGGGGACCGGAGAGGGGCCCGACCAGCGCCGAGATGCCCTGGGCGATCTCCTCGAGACCCGGCGCGAGCATGGCGCCGAGGTCGGCGTGCGTCAGCGACACGACGCCCGGCACCGGGTTCTCCGGCGGCAGTACGGGCAGCGCGACCCCCACGGTGCCCTGCGCGGCCAGCGCCTCCTTGGCGTCCCGGACGCTCGTGCGCAGCCGGTACCAGGCGCGGTGGGCCTCGAGGTCGCCGCCGAAGCGCACGCGCGCGGCGAGGTGGGGCGGCGAGCGGTCGAGGATCAGCTGGGCGAGGGCGTCGTCGAGCACCTCGGCGCCCACGTTGACCGACCGCATCGCGGTGACCGAGCCGGTGCCGTCGCCGCCGCGGTCGACGACGGCCAGCTCCGTGGCCGCGCCGCCGACGTCGACGACCAGCAGCCGGCCCTGGCCGCCGAGCCGGTGCGCGGCCGCGCGCGGTCCGTCGAGCAGGTCGAGCTGGTCGGGCGAGGTGTAGGGGATGGCCGAGAGCGCGGCGAGGCCGGCCTGGCGCAACGCCTCCCGGGCGGGCGCCGACCACGACGCCGGGTGCAGCAGGACCACCGACGACGGCAGCGTGCCCCGGCGCCCGGCCTCCGCCCGGATCACCTTCGCGATGAGCGCCGTGGCGACGTCGACCGCGGTCGTGGGCCGGGGCCACTGCGTCAGGAGCTCCGGCGGGCCGCCGGTGCTCGCCGCGAGGTGCGGCCGCGTGCGCAGCAGCGCGGCGGCCGGGTCGAGCGTGCCGGCCTCCAGCGCGGGCCGGCCGGCGAGGACCGCGCCGTCGGGGCGCGAGAGCACCGCCGACGGCATGCCGGACGCACCGTCGACCGTCACGGCGCCCACGCGCACCCAGCCGTCCCGCGGGTCCACGTCGGCCCAGGCCCCGACGGTCGTGGAGGTCCCGTGGTCGATCGCGAGGGTCCAGCGCGCGTCCGGTGCCGTCATGACGCCGTCGCCCCTCCGCTCACCCGCCGCAGGGTGTCACAGGGCGGGTCCCGCCGTGCGGTCAGGCGGACTCGTCGACCGCCTCGGGAGCGAGCACCACCGGCAGCCGCGCCCAGGCGTTGACGAGCACGCTGCGGCGACGCTGCAGCGGCACGTCGGACCCGGCGACGAACGCCGGGAAGCGGTCGAGCAGCGTCCGCAGCGCGACCTCGGCCTCCAGCCGGGCCAGTGACGCGCCGAGGCAGAAGTGCAGCCCGTGCCCGAAGGCGAGGTGCCCGGTGGTGTCGCGCAGCTCCTCGTAGTGGTCGGGCCGCTCGAAGCGCGCGGGGTCGTGGTTGGCGGCGGCCAGCGACACCATCACCATCGCGCCCCGGGGCACGACGACGCCGTCGAACTCGACGTCCTCGGCGGCGAAGCGCAGCGGGGCCTGGGCGATCGGCGAGCCCCACCGCAGGAACTCCTCGATCGCGGCCCGCAGCTCGTCGGACTCCGCGACGGCGAGACGGTCGCGCAGGGCGTGGTCGCGCAGCATCGTCTCGACCGCCGTCGTGATCAGCGTCGCCGTGGTCTCGTGGCCGGCGATCAGCAGCAGCATCCCCATCGCGACGATCTCGGAGGTGGAGAGCTGCTCACCCTCCTCGGAGACCTCGATCAGCGCGGAGATCAGCGCCTCGTCGGGCTGGGCGCGCTTGCGCTCGACGAGCTCGGCGAGGTACGCGCTCAGGCTCGCGCTGGCCTGGTGGGTGGCGGCCTCGCCGGAGTCGTCGATCATCGTCCGCGACCACGCCCCGAACGCGTCCTGGTCCTCCACCGGCACGCCGAGCAGCTCGCAGATGACGGCCGTCGGCAGCGGCACCGCGAAGGCGTCGACGAGGTCGACGGGCTCCCCGGCGGGCAGCCCCGCCAGCAGCGCGCCGGCGATCGTCTCGATGCGGGGGCGCAGGGCCGCGACCCGGCGCACGGTGAACGCCTTCACCACGAGCTTGCGCAGGCGGGTGTGCACCGGCGGGTCGTTGAGCAGCATCATGTCGCCGGTCGGCGAGGGGATGCCCGGGACGTTCGCCCGCTGGTCCTCGGGCAGGGAGTTGCGGAAGTCCTTGACGAAGCGCGGGTCGGCCATCACCGACCGGGCGTCGGCGTACCGCGTGACCAGCCACGTCGTGCCGCCCTCGGGCAGCTCGACCTCGCGGACCGGGGCCTGGTCGCGGACCTCCCCGAGGACGGCGAAGGGCTCGCGCCAGTAGTCGTCGGTGAAGACCGGGCCGGTGGCGAGGTCGGTCACGGGCAGGACCCCTTTCGGGCACGCTCAAGATTCACTGAGTGTTGGTTCAGTGATGACGCTACCCGCGCCGCAGGGGTCCCGCCGTGCCTGGCGGGGGGCTCAGGTGCCCCGCTTGCCCATGCCCGCGCTCGACGCCCCGAAGGTGCGTCCGGTCTTCCGGAACTGCTCCTCCAGACGGGGCACCATCTGCTTCGCCTGCGCGAGCACGGGCAGGTCGCCGAGCCAGGAGAACGTGATCGGGCGGGCGGCGGCGACCAGGGCGACCGCCTTCGGGACGAAGATCCGGCGCTTGCGCTTGAGGATGCCCTCGAGGAAGGCGTCCGCGCAGTCCTCGACCGACGTCAGCGCGCCGAGGGGGTAGGGCAGCTTCTTGAGCGTGTCCTCGAAGGTCGACGAATCGGCCTTGACGTCGCGCACGAGGTCGGTGTCGATCCACCCCATGTGCGCGGTGCCGACGCCGATCCCGCGGTACGCGAGCTCGAAGCGCAGGGCGTTGCCGTAGTTCTCCACGCCCGCCTTGGCGCCGCAGTACGCGGCCATGCCGGGCAGCGCGGTGAAGGCGGCGAGCGACGACACGAGCAGGATGTAGCCCTGCCGCTTCTCGACCTCGGCGACGGTGGCCGAGACCGTCCGCGAGACGCCGATGAGGTTGACCTCCATCACGCGGGCGATGACGTCGGCCGGACTCTCGGCGACCGTCCCGTGGTTGGCGATCCCGGCGTTGGCGATCACGACGTCGATCCCGCCGAGCGCGGCGACCGTCGTCGCGACGGCGGACTCCAGCGAGGACTGGTCGGTGACGTCGCACTCGGCCCAGCAGTGGCCGGGGCCGAGCTCGGCCACGAGCTTCTCCAGCCGCTCGGGCTCCATGCCCACCGCGGCGACGTGCGCGCCGCGGGCGGCGGCGCGCCGCGCGGTCTCCTCGCCGATGCCGCGGGCGGCACCGGTGATGAACAGGACCTTGCCGGCCAGGTCGGCGGCCTCATGGGATGGCACGGGGGGATCTCCTTGAATTCGGGCGTCAGGAACGGGAGGTCGGCGTGAGGACGTACTCCTCGGGCCGGAAGTGCTTCAGGCGCCGCCGGAACGGCATCGTGAACGTGGGCCAGAGCGCGGAGTTCTGGCCGTGCTTGTCGAGGTACCAGCTCGAGCAGCCGCCATCGACCCAGACGGTGCCCGCCGTCCGCCGCTGCATCTCCTCGACGAAGGCGGTCTGCGCGGCGCGGGTCGGCTCGACCGCGCCCACGCCGTGCTCGCGCATGTGGCGGATCGTGTCGAGCACGAGGTTGATCTGCGATTCGATCATGAACACGACCGAGTTGTGGCCGAGGCCCGTGTTGGGCCCGAGCAGCGTGAAGGCGTTCGGGAAGCCCGAGATCATCGTGCCGTTGTGGGCGAACGGCGAGCCGGCCCACTCGTCGGCCATGCTGCGGCCGTCGCGGCCGTGGACGCGGTGGCTGATCGGCAGATCGCCGATGGCGAAGCCGGTGCCGGCGATGATCGTGTCGACCTCGTGGGAGACCCCGTCGGCGGTGACGACGGCGTCCGGCCGCACCTCGACGATCTTCTCGGTGACCACCTCGACGTTGTCGCGGTCGAGCGCGGGCAGGTAGTCGTTGGACAGCAGGATGCGCTTGCAGCCCATCGAGTAGGTCGGCGTGATCTTCTCGCGCAGCTCGGGGTCGGTGACCTGCCGCCGCATGTGACGCTCGGCGATGGCCGCGGCCTTGCCCATGCGCTTCGGGTCCTTGAACCCGAAGACGAACGTCTCGCGCGCCCAGTAGATGGCCTCGCGCACGATCCGCTGGGCCGGCGGGAACCACCGGAACAGCAGCTTCTCGACGCCGGTGATGGCGCGGTCGCCGCGGGGCATGATCCACGGCGGGGTGCGCTGGAAGACCTTCAGCGCGCCGACGACGGGGGCGATCTCCGGCACGAACTGGATCGCGGACGCGCCGGTGCCGATGACGGCGACGCGACGGCCGCGCAGGTCGAGGTCGTGGCGCCAGGTCGCGGAGTGGAACACCGGGCCCTCGAAGTCCTCGAGGCCCGGGACGTCGGGGAACGACGGGTCGGACAGCGCGCCGGAGCCCAGCACCAGCACGTCCGCGGTCCAGACGCCCTGGCTCGTCGTCACCACCCAGTGCTGCGCGTCGTCGTCCCACGACGCGTCGAGCACCTCGTGGCGATTGCGGGTGAAGCGGTCGATGTCGTACTCGGACGACACGCGCTGCAGGTAGGCGTGAATCTCCGGCTGGGCCGAGAAGGAGCGGCTCCAGTCCGGGTTCGGGGCGAACGAGAACGAGTAGAGGTGGCTCGGGACGTCGCAGGCGCAGCCGGGGTAGGAGTTGTCCCGCCAGGTGCCGCCGACGTCGTCGTGGCGCTCGAAGATCAGGAAGTTGTCCTCCCCTGCCTGGCGCAGACGGATCGCCGTGCCGAGCCCGGAGAAGCCGTTCCCGACGATCGCCACCGCGAGGTGGGCGACGGGCTCGTGGCTCGTGGTCCCTGATGTGGTCTCAGAAGACGCCTCTGTCGGCGTGGTCATGGGTCCTCCTCGTGGCGTCGGCGGCCGTGTCCCCGATGCGTTGGTACACGACCGTACCGGAGCGCCGGTCAGTGTGGTACGCGGTGGTACCGTTGTCCAGTGTCCGTTCGCGCACCCTCGAGCGCCCCGGCCTCCTCGGGGGGCTCCGGGAGTCCCGCCCACCGCGACCGCCTGGTCGAGGCGATGATCGCCCTCGTCGCCGACCGCGGGTACGCCGCGGTGACGGTGGCGGACGTCGTCGCCACCGCCCGCGTGTCGAAGCGGACCTTCTACCAGCACTTCGCCGACCGCGAGGACTGCTTCCTCGCCGCCTACGTCGCGGCCGCCGAGGGCCCGCTGACGCGCATCGCCGAGGCGGTCGCGCCCGCCGTCGAGGCCGCCGACGACGCGCCGGCGCCGGACCTCGCCACCGAGGTCGACACCGCGACCCGCGCCTACCTCGACGCCCTCGCCGAGAAGCCGGCCCTGACGCGCACGCTGCTCACGGAGATCAGTGGGCTCGGGCAGCGCGGCTGGCGGGTGCGGCGCGAGGTGCTCAACCGGTTCGCCGACCAGCTCTCCGTGCTGGTCGGCCTCGGCGCCGCCCGCTGGGCCGCGGGCGGGTCCGGGACCGTGCCGGAGCTCGAGGGGCTGCAGGGAATACCGCGCCCCACGGCGGTCGCCCTCGTCGGCGGCATCAACGAGCTGGTGCTCGACGCCGTCGAGGACGGGCGCGGCGACCGTCTCGGCGAGCTCGCCCCGACCGTCACCGGGCTCGTCCTCGCGGTGCTCGACCGCGCCGCTCGTCCGGACGTGTGACGCCCCGGGCGGCTCCGGGAGGACGCCCGGCGGAGTGCCGTCAGCACGCCGTGCCGGTCCTCGGCCGTCCGGGGGCGGTCGGCCACCGTCGTGGCCTGCGTATCCTCTCCGACCACGACGGCCCGCGGCCGGCACCCGACAGCCGGTCGGCGCCCCCGGCGCTCCGTCACCGCGAGGCACGAGGTGAGGCGGCGATGAACCGACCCGGCGGACTCCCGGTCGGGGGCGACCCCTCGGGCCCCGGCGGCCCACCCGGCGGACCTCCCCCGGTGGCGGCCCGCCCCCGGCGGTCGTCCGCCCGGCCGGCCCGCGGGCCCGCCTCCGGGACAGGCACCGGGCCCGCCCCCGGGACAGGCACCGCGGCCGGCCCCGGGCGGCCCGGCCCCCGAGCGGCCCGGCGGGTTCTCGATGCCCGGCCGCGGCCGGAAGACCCCGCGCGGGACCGCGGCGGCCGGGGCCGGCGCCGCCTCGCCGCCCTGGGCGCAGCCGACGCGCGTTGGCGCGCCGGACTGGAACCGCGACCCGCAGGTCGGCTTCGACCCGGACGTCGCCCGCGAGGCCCGGGAGCAGCGCCCGTCGTGGCGCGAACGGCTCCCCGAGCGTCCGGGGTGGTCGCGCAGCGGCGCCGGTTCGGGAGCGGGCGGACGCCCCCGGCGGGGCGGCCCCTTCTCCCACTGGAGCTGGCCCAAGCGCATCGGCGCGGTGCTCGCGGTGATCGTGCTGCTGTTCGTCGGCTTCGGGATCTACCTCGACACGCAGATGACGCGGATCCAGGCGCTGCCCGAGTACGAGGGCTCCTCGAGCTCCGGGACGAACTGGCTGATCATCGGCTCGGACAGCCGCGCCGGCCTCAGCGACACCGCCGCGCAGCAGCTCTCCACCGGCGAGGTCGACGGCAGCCGCACCGACACGATGATGCTCGTGCACGTCGGCGGGTTCGGCGGCCAGACCTCGCTCACCAGCCTGCCGCGCGACTCGATCCTGCCGATCCCCGGCCACGGCCGGGGCCGGCTGAACTCGGCCTACTCGATCGGCGGGCCGGAGCTGTTGACGCAGACCGTCGAGACCGCCGCCGACATCGAGATCGACCACTACGCGGAGATCGGTTTCGAGGGCTTCGCCGGCATGGTCGACGCGATCGGCGGGGTCGACATGTGCCTCGACGACGCGATCGACGACCCGAAGGCCGGCATCGACCTGCCCGCCGGGTGCCAGACGCTCGACGGCCCCCAGGCGCTGGGCTTCGTGCGCACCCGTGCGTTCCCGAACGCCGACCTGCAGCGCATCCAGAACCAGCGCAAGTTCCTCTCCGCGCTGGTCAGCGAGGCGGCGAGCCCGGTGACGCTGCTCAACCCGTTCCGGATCGTGCCGTTCGCGAACTCGGCGATCGGCACCCTGACCGTCGACGACAGCACCCACATCTGGAACCTGGCGAGCCTGGGCTTCGCGATGCGCTCGCTGTCGGGCGAGGGCGGCGTGACCACGACGGTCCCGATCGACCTGTCGTCCAGCGTCTCGGGCGGCGTGGTCTGGAACAAGCAGAAGTCCGCGCAGTTCTTCGACGCGATCCGTGACGACGAGGAGATCCCGCCGAACCTCCTCACCGGCGGCTGACCCGGCGAGCTCTAGGCGGGCGGGTCGACGATCTGGATCGCGCCGGTGGAGACGCCGGCCACGTAGAGCCGGCCCGTCTGCGGGTCGACGCCGAGGGTGTACGGGTTCTGCACCGTGGCGACCCGTCCGACCTCGCGCGGCTGCGGCGCGGTCATGTCGTAGGCGATGACCTCGTTGGTGCCCGAGGAGGCCACGTACACGCGGTCGCGCGCGGGGTCGTAGGTGATGCCGTAGGGCCCGCCGGGCTGGGCGACGCGGGCGACCTCGCGTGGCCCGCCGTTCGGCCCGGAGGTCGGCTCGAAGACGATCACGGCGTCGCCGCGCGTGTCGGTGGCGATCATGCGGCCGTGCCGGTCGGCGACCATGTGCGTCGGGCCGGCGCCGGACGGCACCTCGCCGACGATGCGCAGGGTGTCGACGTCGTAGGTGGTCAGCGTGTTCTTGCGGACGTCGACCATGCCGACGATGTTGCCCACCGGCACGATCCCGGCGGGCTGGACGGCGTCGGTGAAGACCTTGACCACCTGGTCGCCGCGCACGGCCGAGACGGTGCCGCCGAGCTCGTCGGCGGCCATCACCGTCCCGTTGGGGGCCTGGGTGACGTCGTGGGGCACGGTGCCGACGACGATCGGCGCCTGCGCGGTGCCCCCGGGCAGGCCGACGCGGACCACGGCGTTGGCGCTCTCGACGGGCACCAGCACCGGCCCGCCGGGGCCGGCGAGCTGGAGGTGTCGCACGAACCCGGGCAGCGGCGTGCGGCCGCGGACCTCGCCGGTGTCGGCGTCGAGCAGGACGAGCTCGTTCGGGTTGCGCTTGGCGACGGCCACGGTGCGCGTCACCGGGTCGACGACGATGCCCTCGGGCGCGTCGCCGACGCGGACCTGCTGTCCGGGCGGCGTCGATGTCGGCACCGGGGCCGAGCGCGGCTCGGCGGCCAGCGGCAGGTTCTCCGTGGGCGGGCGCGTGCCCTCGGTGGGGACACCGGGCGGCAGGAACCCGGTGGTCGTCGGCACGGGTGGCGCGGGGCTGGCGGGCGCGGCGGCCGGCGGCGTCGGGGCCTCGTTGCTGCAGCCGGCGACCGCGAGGCCCGCGATCAGACCGACGGCGACCACGGCACGGGCGGTGCGTCTGCGCATGGGGCGGGAGTATGTCCCGCCGGGCGTGTGCTCCGCGCGACGACGCCGACCGGCCCCGTTCGGGTGCCGGTCGGCGTCCGGGTGGTGCAGTCGTCGCGCCGGGATCAGGCCTGGTCGGCGCTCAGCGCGTGCGCGGGCGTCGGGGCCTGCGCGAACTCCTGGACGAGCGTGCGGCAGAAGGCCGGCAGGTCGTCGGGGCTCCGGCTGGTGATCAGCCCCTCGTCGACCACGACCTCCTCGTCGACCCACTCCGCGCCGGCGTTGCGCAGGTCGGTCGCGATGCTGGGGAACGACGTCAGGCGGCGCCCGCGCAGGACGTCGGCCTCGACGAGCGTCCACGGCGCGTGGCAGATCGCGGCGACCGGCTTGCGGTTCGCGAAGAACTGCCCGACCACCTGGACGACGTCCGGGATCGTGCGCAGCAGGTCGGGGTTCGCCACGCCGCCCGGCAGCACCAGGGCGTCGTAGTTCTCGATCTTGACCTGGGTGATGACCGCGTCGACGTCGAAGCGGTCGCCCTTGTCGAGGTGGTGGAAGGCCTGGATGGACCCGGGCGTCTCGGAGACCAGCACGGGGGTGCCGCCCGCGTCCTCGACCGCCTTCCAGGGCTCGGTGAGCTCGACCTGCTCGGTGCCCTCCTTGGCGCAGAGGAACATGACGGTCCTGCCCTGCAGCGGTGCGTTCTCGACCATCGTCGTCCAGCGCTCCCTCGCGTCGTGGTTACCCTCGGGGGGGTATCGCACCGGGCCCTGTGCGGGACGGTGCCGGGGACGCGAGGGGCTCCCCCGGCCCCGGCGCGACGAAACGGAGGCACGTCGATGGCCAGCACCACCCTGTCGGTCCCGGAGATCCACTGCGGGCACTGCAAGTCGGCGATCGAGGGTGCCGTGGGTCCGCTCGACGGCGTCCAGAGCGTCGAGGTCGACGTCGACGGCCGCCTCGTGCGCGTGGAGCACGACGAGGCCGTCACCGTCCGGGCCCTCGTCGACGTGATCGAGGACCAGGGCTACGACGTCCCCGAGCAGGAGGCGCTCGCGAACTGAGCCGCCTCAGGCGGTCTTGCTGCGCCCGCCCTTGGCCGTCGCGGCCTCCTCGTCCTCGTCCTCGTCGGACTTCTTCTTCGACGACTTGCGGGTGGAGGACTTCTTCGGCGCCTCCTCGGCGGGGGCCTCGTCCTTCTTCTCCGCGGTCTTCTTCGAGCGCGAGCGCTTCGGCCTCTCCTCGGCCGGTGCGTCCCCGGTCTCGTCCGCCGTGTCCGACGACGCGGCCGCGGGCTCCTCGGCCGGTGCCTTGCCCCCGGCCGCCTCGACGCTGCGGCGCAGCGCGGTGAGGAGGTCGGTCATGTCGTCGCCCTCCTCGGCGGGCGCGGCCTCCGGCGTGGGACGCCCACCGCCGTGCTCGATCTTGTAGTCGATGAGGTCGACCATCGCCTGGCGGTAGTCGTCCTCGAACTGGTCGGACTGGAAGTCGCCCGAGAGGCTCTCGACCAGCGAGGACGCCATCTGCATCTCCTGCGGGCGCAGCTCGACCTCGGTGCGCAGGGTCTCGAACTCGGGCTCGCGCACCTCGTCGGGCCAGAGCATCGTCTGCAGCACGATCGCGTTGTCGCGCACCCGCAGCAGCGCCAGCGTCTCCCGCTGCCGCAGCGCCACCTTGACCACGGCCATGCGGTCGGTCTCCCGCAGCGCCTCGCGCAGCAGCGCGTAGGGCTTGACCGCCTTGCTCTCGGGCTCGAGGTAGTAGCTCTTGTCGAGCAGCAGGGCGTCGATCTGGTCCGAGGGCACGAACTGCACGACGTCGATCTCGTGCCCGCTCGCCACCGGCAGCGTCGAGAGGTCGTCGTCGTCCAGCATGATCAGCTGGCCGTCGTCGGTCTCGTAGCCCTTGGCGATCTCGGAGTACTGGACCTCCTCGCCGCAGACCGAGCAGGTGCGCTTCTGGCGGATGCGTCCGCCGTCGCGCTCGTGCACCTGGTGGAAACGGATGTCGTGGTTGCTGGTGGCGGCGTAGAGCCGCACCGGCACGTTCACGAGCCCGAACGACACGGCGCCGTTCCAGATCGCGCGCATCATCGGCCCCTCTCGGCGGGCACGGTGCGTGGTCTGCCCACCGTGCGAAGCCACCAGCATGCCCCACCGGCACCACTCGTCCCAGTCAATGACGCGCCGACCCCGGTCCCCGCCGTTGTCGGTGGGCGGGGGCACGATGGCTTCGTGCTCCCGATGCTCCCCGTCCCCGGCGACCTGCCGGTCGAGGGCGCGTGGAGCTACGAGGTCGACTGGGCGGGGGTCCGCCTGCTCGCCGACGTCGATCAGGGCGAGCTGACGCTGTGCACCGCCGACGGCGAGGACGTCACCGCGCGGTTCCCCGAGTTCGCGGGGCTCGTCGACGCCGTCGCCGACGGCCTGCTCGACGGCGAGGCCGTGATGCTCGACGGCGGGAGCCCCTCGGCCGACGCCCTGGGCGAGCGTCTCGGGGTGGAGGACGCCACCCGCGCCCGGGCGCTGGCCCGCGAGCGTCCCGCGGTCTTCATGGTCTACGACGTCATGCGGCTCTACGGCGTGCCGCTCGACCCCCGGCCCCTCGAGGAGCGGCGGGCGGTGCTCTCGCGGCTCGACCTGTCGCGGGCCACCCGCATCCAGATCTCGCCGGCCTACGACGACGGGTCCGCCCTGCTCGCCGGCGTCGTCGCCCAGCGGCTGTCCGGGGTGATCGCCAAGCGCCGGGGTACGCCGTACCGCTCGGGGGACTCGGGGGGTGACTGGGTCCGCGTCGCCCCGCACGCGCCACGGGAGGGAGCGCACGCGGGCCCGCCGGCCACCGTGTCGTCCTCGGCGTCTCCGCTCCCGTCGACGACGTCCTCGCGGCGGCCCCGCCACGCCCGTCGCGAGCGCACGCCCCAGCACGACACGCTGTTCTGAGCGGGCCGACGCGCCCCACGACCGCCGCGAACCCCAGTGATCTCCGCCCGACTGCCGTATCGTGGGTCGGCCGAGCTGCGCGGTTCCCGCGCGGTGAGCACCCCCCGGAGGAACGGGACCGATGAGCGACGTCGACGGTGAGAAGCTCGTCGAGGCGATGCGCCGCAGCGCCGACGAGCTGAGCAGCTGCCGCGGCCTCCGCGACCTCGAGGTGACGCTGGAGCAGATCGTCACCGCGGCCGTGGAGACGATCCCCGGGGTGGACGAGGGCAGCGTCTCGCTGACCGAGGGCGGGGGTGTCTGCACACGGCACCCCACGACGGAGACGATCCGCAGGCTCGACGAGGCGCAGACCGCGGTCGGCGAGGGCCCCTGCCTGACGGCTCTCGCGACGCAGTCCGAGGACGGGGTCGTCGTCGCCCAGGACCTCGCCGGTGCCGACGCGCAGCGATGGCCCCGATTCGCCCCCGTCGCCGTCGAGCAGGGCTACCGGGCCCTGCTGTCGACCCAGCTCCGGGTCGCCGCCCGCCCCCGCGCCGCGCTGAACCTCTACGCCCACGACGCGGACGTCTTCGACGAGCACTCCCGGATCCTCGCCGGCCTCTTCGGCGCCCAGGCCGCCCTGCTGTTCTACGGCGCGGAGAACGCCGGCCACCTGCAACGGGCGGTCGACAGCCGTGACCTCATCGGTCAGGCGAAGGGCATCATCATGGAGCGCTTCACGCTCGACGACGACGGCGCCTTCGCGCTGCTCGTGAAGTCCTCGCAGGAGACCAACATGAAGCTCGTCGAGGTCGCCCGCTGGCTGGTCTCCGAGGTCGTCGGCCGCCGGGCCCACGGTGCGAAGGCCACCGCCACCACCCGCGAATAGTCGATCGCGACACCGGCAACCCGGCCGGACGCGGACCGACGGACGGAGGACCGCCGTGCCACCCCACCCCGAGAGCGTCCCCCCGGCGGGGAGCGGCCGTGGCCGGCGCCACGACACGTTCGCGGTGCTCGGGCGTGCCCAGGCCGCGGTCGATCGCGCCCACGTGGCGCTGGACCGGGCCTTCGAGAGGTCGATCCACTCCTCGTCGGCGCCCGCGAGGCGACAGGCGCCCCCCGCGCCGGACGCGGCCGCCCTGTGGCTGCTGCGCCGGCGGTTCGACGGCGGCCCGGGACCGACCGACCCGTAGCCCGCTAGTCCTCGCTCCCGAGCGCCGCCTCCAGGGCCTCGGGCGTCCAGCCGATGACCCGGCCGCCGGTGCGGCCCACCTCGCGCATGGCCTCGAGGAACTCCGCAGGCGTGCCCTCGAGGTCGATGCGCACCTCGCGGCGGGCCCGCCGGGCCGCGTCGAGCGCCTCCCGGCCGTCGTGGCCGGCGGTGAGCGTGGCCAGCAGCCCCCGGTGGAGGCCAGCGAGCCGCGGGCGGCGCCGAGACGCCCCAGGGCGTCGTCGAGGGACGACAGGAGCGCGGCGCGGTTGCCCTCGCACATCGCGGCGGTGAGCTCGGGACGGGTGGCGGCCACGCGGGTGCCGTCGGTGAACGACCCCGCGGCCAGCGCCAGGGCCAGCTCGCCGCCGTCGGCGCCCACGGAGGCGAGCACGGCCGCGAGCAGGTGCGGCAGGTGCGAGATCCGGGCGACGGCGAGGTCGTGCTCGTCGGCGGCGGCGGGCACGACGACCGCCCCGCAGGCCAGCGCGAGGGCGGCGACGTCGACCCACACCTCGAGGTCGGCGTCGTCCTCGGTCGCGACCACCCAGACCTTCTCGTGGAAGAGCTGCAGCGACCCGGCGTCCCACCCGGAGAACTCGGTGCCGGTCATCGGGTGACCGCCGACGAAGCGGGTGGCGGGCGCCCGGCGGGCCGCGGCCTCGGCCACCGGGCCCTTCACGCTGGTGACGTCGGTGAGCCGGCACCCGGGGGCCTCGCGGGCCACGACGGCGAGCACGTCCTCCAGCGCCGTGAGCGGGACGGCCAGCACGACCAGGGCGTCCTCGGCGGCGGCGCGGGCGAGCGCCGCGTCGACCGAGACGGCGACGTCGTAGCCGTCGGCGGCGGCCTTCTCGGCGGTCGTCGTCGAGGCGGACGCGCCCCAGGCGGACCGGCCGGCGTCGGTGGCGGCGCGCAGCAACGAGCCGCCGATGAGGCCGAGGCCGATCACGCACACGGGGCGGTGCTGCGCGGCGGCGAGGGTGGCACCTGCGGATTCGACGACAGCTTCCACGGGGCCGACCCTAGGACGACCCGGGAGAGTGAGGGAGGTGCGCCCGAACGGGGGCCGAGCGGAGGCTCAGGCCCGCCGGAGGGCGTCCAGGACGTACCCCGAGTACAGGGCCACCCCGGCGACCATGGCGTCCTCGTCGAACACGACGCGGTTGGAGTGGTTCGGCGGCGCCTCGGCCGGGTCGACGTCCGCCGGGCACGCCCCGAGGAACGCCAGCGCGCCGGGCACGCGCCCGAGCACGTAGGAGAAGTCCTCCGAGCCCATGATCGGGTCCGGCATCGGCTCGACGAAGCGCGACCCGAGCACGGAGCGCCCGGCGTCGGCCACCCGGTCGGCGACGTCCGGGTCGTTGACCGTCACCGGGTAGCCGGCCTCGATCTCGACCTCGCAGGTGCAGCCGTAGGCGTCGGCCACGCCGGTGCACACCCGCGTGACCTCGTCGAGCACGCGGGCCCGGGTCTCCTCCGACAGCGTGCGGACGGTGCCCTCGAGCGTCGCGGTCTCGGGGATGACGTTGGTGGTGGTGCCGGCGCTGATGTGGGCCACGGTGAGCACGGCCGGGTCGAAGGCGCTGACCCGCCGCGTCACCATCGTCTGCAGCGCGCCGACCATCGCCGCCGCCGCGGGCACCGGATCGAGCGCGTCGTGCGGAGCGGAGGCGTGCCCACCTCGCCCGGTGACCGTCACGTGGAGGTCGTCGGACGACGCCATGATCGAGTCGGGGCGGGTCTGCAGCGTGCCCGCCGCGAGGCGCGACGTGACGTGCAGGGCCATCGCCGACTCGGGCGTCCCGCCCGGCCCGTCGGCCGAGAGCAGCCCCTCGGCGATCATCATGCGCGCGCCGTGGGAGCTCTCCTCGCCGGGCTGGAACATGAGGACGACGGTGCCGGCGAGGCGGTCGCGCCGTCCGGCGAGCAGCCGGGCGGTGGACGCCAGCATCGCGGTGTGCAGGTCGTGCCCGCACGAGTGCATGGCGCCGTCGACCTCGGAGGAGAACGGCAGCCCCGTGTCCTCGTTCATCGGCAGCGCGTCCATGTCCGCGCGCACGAGCACCGACGGCCCCGGCCGCGCACCGCGCAGGACGGCGACCACCGAGCTGCACTCCCGGCCGGTGTCGACCTCGAGCGGCAGGTCCTCGAGCGCGGAGAGCACGGCGGCCTGGGTGACGGGCAGCGTCAGGCCGATCTCGGGGTGCCGGTGCAGGGCGCGCCGCAGCTCCAGCGTCCGTGGTTGCAGGGCGCGGGCCTCGGCCAGCAGGGCGCGCTCCGGGGCACGGTGCGCCGCGCGGCGCCCGCCCGCTCGCCGCTCCGGAGCGCTCACCCGTCCGATCCTGGCACCCCCACCGTGAAGTCGCCGCATCCCGGTTCACCCACCGGCGTACCCCCGGACGGCCGGAGGCCCTGCGCCGACGACCGTCCGGCGCTTCCGTGACCTCGCCGGACTTCCACTGGACACTTGCCCGGACCTACCGTAGGGCCATGGCAGGTCAGGGGTCCGCAGGCGCCGCCGCGACACGCGGGGGCGCCGGCACCGTCGCGCCCCTCGACGGGTGGGCGGTGGCCGTCACGCGCGAGGAGGGTCGCTGGCGCGCGGTCGCCATGGAACGCGACAGCCTCGCCGACCTCGACTCCGCCATCAGCGCGCTGCGCGGCCTGCGGTCCACCGGCGCCGTGCTGGGTCTGCTCGACGTCGACGACGAGTTCTTCGTGCTCGTGCGCCCCACGCCCGGCGGGGTGGCGCTGCTGCTCTCCGACGCGGTCGCCGCGCTCGACTACGACGTCGCCGCCGACGTGCTCGACCTGCTGCGCCTCGAGGTGCCCGACGAGGACGAGGCCGACGACGACCCGTGGCCCGAGGGCGACCTCGGGATGCTGGCCGACCTCGGCGTCCCCGCCGACGAGCTCGCCGTGCTGGTCGAGGAGATCGACCTCTACCCGGACGAGCAGCTCACCGCGATCGCCCGTCGCTGCGGATTCGCCGACGAGCTGGCGAAGGTCGTGGAGACCGCTGACGCCTGAGCAGTGGATGTCCCGTGCGATCGAGGTGGCACGGACGTCCGGTGACGACGTGCCCGTCGGCGCGCTGGTGATCGACGCCGACGGCCGGGAGCTCGCCGCGGCGGCCAACGCCCGCGAGGCCACCGGCGACCCCACCGCCCACGCCGAGATCCTCGCCCTGCGCGAGGCCGCCCGGCACCACGGCGATCACTGGCGCCTCGGCGGCTGCACGCTCGTCGTCACCCTCGAGCCCTGCACCATGTGCGCCGGCGCGGCGGTGCTCGCCCGCGTCGACCGGATCGTGTTCGGGGCCTGGGAGCCGCGCACCGGTGCCGCTGGCTCCCTGTGGGACGTGGTGCGCGACCGGCGGCTCAACCACCGCCCCGAGGTGCTCGGCGGGGTGCTCGAGGCCCGGTGCGCCGCGCTCATGGTCGACTTCTGGCCCGGTCGTCGGCGCGAGGACCGCGTCCCGTAATCTTGACGTCGGTAGCGTGTCCGAGCGGCCAAAGGAGCGCGCCTCGAAAGCGCGTGTGGGTTCTGCCCACCGTGGGTTCGAATCCCACCGCTACCGCCCCTGACGACGAAGGGCCCCTCCCGGATTCCGGGAGGGGCCCTTCGCGTCGATGCGGCTGCTCAGCTCACGGCCTGCCGGGTGAAGTTCGGCGGGATGATCAGGTCCTCGGGGGCGAGCTCGTGCACCGAGCTCTTGCCCAGGCCCATGAGCCCCGAGCCGATGCCGCTGCGCAGGATCTCGAAGACGTTCTCGACGCCGGGCTGGCCGTTGGCGGCGAGGCCCCAGAGGTAGGCACGCCCGATGGCCACCGCCCGGGCGCCGAGCGCCAGGGCCTTGACGACGTCGCTGCCGCGCCGGATGCCGCCGTCGAGGATGACCTCGACCTCGCGGCCGACGGCCTCGACGATCCCGGGGAGCACGCGGATCGGCGCCGGGGTGGAGTCGAGGTTGTTGCCGCCGTGGTTCGACACCTGGATCGCGGTGGCACCGGCGTCCACGGCGCGCTTCGCGTCGTCGATGCGGGTGATGCCCTTGACGCAGAACGGCCCGTCCCACTGCTCGCGCAGCCAGGCGACGTCGGCCCAGGTGGGCGGCGGGGTGAACATCCACTGCCCGTACGCGCCGAAGAAGGTCGGGGGCTCCTCGCCGCCGACGGGGATGTTCGGCACCGTGAGGTCGGGGATCTTGCCCGCGCGCAGCATCCGCAGGCCCCAGCGCGGCCGGGTGACGCCCTCCGGGATGTACTTGATGAGCGTCTTGAGGTCCATCTTCTCCGGGATGGCCGGGCTGCCCCAGTCCCGTCCGTGGGAGAACGACCAGTCGAGGGTGACGATGAGTCCCTTGGCGCCCGCCTTCTTGGCGCGCTCCGCGCGGGCGGCGAGGGTGTCGCGGTCGCCCACCCAGTACATCTGGAAGAACGTCTTCTCGTTGGCCTCGAGGACGTCCTCGACCGAGCGGCTGGCGAACGAGCTGAGCCCCATCGCGGTGCCGGCGTTCTTCGCCGCGCGGGCCACCGCGACCTCGCCCTCCGGGTCCACGGCCTGCACACCGGTCGGCGAGATGATCACCGGCATCGAGACGTCCTGGCCCATCACCGTGGTGGACAGGTCCTTCTCGAACGGCAGGTCGCACACGTGCGGCAGGAACTCGAGCTCCCGGAACGCCGCCATGTTGTCCTCGAGGGTCGCCCCCGCCTCGCTCCCGGCCACCAGGGCGCCGTAGACCGACTTCGGGAGCTCCTTCTTCGCCCGCCGATGGGCCTCGGCGACCGACTCGAACCACTGACCAGCCATGTGCAACCTTCCGGGTCCCGTGACCTGCTTCACCGCTCCCGGTCACCGTAACCGGACGCGGCGACCCGCACGGTGTCTGCGCGGACGGTCCGGAACCCTCCGAACGGAGGGGTCGGGTCACCGCCCGGGCGGGGGGCCGGTGGAGGCGCGGACGACCAGCTCGACCGGCAGGCGGTGCTCGTCGCCGGCGACGCCGGGGCGCAGCAGCAGCTCCGCGGCGCGCCGGCCCTTCTCCCGGTGCGGCTGGCGCACGGTGGTCAGCGCGGGGTGGGCGTCGGCGGCCGCGGGCACGTCGTCGAAGCCGACGATCGCCACGTCGCCGGGCACCGACAGGCCGGCGTCCGCGGCGGCCGCCATCGCGCCGAGGGCGAGCTCGTCGCTCATCGCGAGCAGGGCGGTGGGGCGCGGGCGCCGGGCCAGCAGGGCGGCGGCGGCCTGGCGCCCCGCGTCGCGCCCGTAGGGCACGCGCTCCTCGACAGGCACCGCCGACCACGCGTGCCCGGCCCCCTCGACGACCTCCCGGTAGCCCCGCAGGCGCTCGCAGGACGCGCGGTAGTGGGCCCGGTCCTGGCGGTCCTGGTCGGCCGTGCCCTCCCACCCGTCCTCGATCAGGGGCATGGCGACGACGCCGAGGCGGGTGTGGCCGAGGTCGAGCAGGTGGCGGGCCGCGGAGGCGGCGCCGCCGCGGTCGTCGATCCCGACGTGCCCGGCGCCGGGCAACCGTGGGCCGTCGACGACGACGAAGGGCAGGCCGCGGTCGACGATGGCCGCGAGTCCGCCCTCGGCGGGCACGTCGCAGTAACAGATCATGGCGTCGACGAGCGCGACGCGGGCGACGGCACTGTCCGGCCCGCCGGCGATGAGCACCAGGGCGAGGTCCTCGCGCTCGCACACCTCGCTGACGCCCTGGAGGAACAGCACCGCGGCCGGGTCGCTGAACCCGAACGACATCGGTGCTCCGTGGACCAGGCCCAGCGCGTTCACCCGGCCCCGCGAGAGCGTCGCCGCGAGCGGATCGGGGCCCGCGTAGCCCAGCTCGCCCGCCGTGCGCAGCACGCGGCTGCGCAGGCGCGGGCTCAGGCGCTCGGGGTGGTTGTAGGCGTTGGACACGGTGGCCCGGGAGACGCCGAGGGCGCTCGCCACGGTCGCGAGCGTGACCCGCCCGCCCGCGCGTCCGCCCGTCTCCACGCCCCGATCCTCCCCCGTCGTGGTCGGCACCCAGGAGACCGATCGCAGGTGAACCGGTTCAAATGCAGGCGATCGGCTCCGACGCACCCCTTGCGGACCCTGGCTTTGAACCGGTTTAGTCGTTGCCACCGACGACGAGGAGGGGCTGATGGAGCTCCGAGCGATGTGGCGGCGGGCGACGCGGTGGATCGGCGGCGCCACGCACCGGCGCGCGGCCCGGGAGGTCGCCGACGCGGCCGAGCAGGTCGTCGGGCGGGCCGCGGCGCGGGCGCGGCTCGCGGCGGTCGAGGCCGAGATCGTGGCGCTGATGGCGGACGACCGGATGCCGGCGCGCGGGCGGCGTCTGCGGGCGCTGGAGCAGGCCAGGGACGACCTGCGGGCGGAGCTGGAGGAGGACCGGGCCCCGGTGACGCGGGAGGACCTCGCAGTCAGGACGTAGGTGACACCTCCGGATTCTCTGCACCACACCGGCCGAACGGCCGAACCGCCGACCACCGGCGGGCGAACGGTGCGCAGTGATCCCCGACGGAGGAGGTGGCCGCGTGTCCCTGCCCCTGATGCCGGCTCGTGCGGACGCCCCACCCGAGGTGGGGGGCCCGTCCGCAGCAGCCGGCACGGCACGGGACGGGCGGCGTGGCCGTTCCCCGATGTCAGTGACGCCGCCCGCCGAGGCGGCGGAGCCCGCGGTGCCCGCTGGGTCCGCTGGGTCCGCTGGGCCGGCGGGGAGCGAGGCGGCGGCCGCCGACGCCGCGCTGCTCGTCCGTCTCTCCGACCGCGAGACCGCGGCGCTCGACGCCCTCTACCAGCGCTACGGGCGCCCGGCCTACTCGCTCGCGCGGCGCATCTGCGCCGACGACGGGCTGGCCGAGGACGTCGTCCAGGAGGTCTTCCTCGCGCTCTGGCGCGACCCCGGGAAGTTCGACCCGGGGCGCGGCGCCGTCGCGAGCTGGCTGATGACGCTGGTGCACCACAAGGCGGTCGACGCCGTGCGCCGCGAGGCCACCCGCCGTCGCCACCACCCGACCACGGGCGAGCCGGACGAGGGCGTGCCCGCCGCGGGCCCGTCCGCCGCGCGCCAGGCGCTCGGCGCGGTGATCGGCGAGCAGGTCCGTGCGGCGATGGGGCGGCTGCCCACCGAGCAGCGCACCGCGCTCGGGCTCGCCTACTACGGCGGCTACTCCCAGCGGGAGGTCGCGAGCCTCACCGGCGTGCCGATCGGCACCGTGAAGTCGCGGATGTTCGCGGGCGTGGCACGGCTGCGCGTCCTGCTCGGCCCCGTCCTCGGCTCCTCGGCGGATGCGCTCGGGGACCTCGCGTGAGCACCTGTCCTCAGCGGGCCGACGCCGTCGGCGCCGCCTTCTCCGCGCTCGAGCCCGACGAGGAACGCGCCGTGCAGGCCCACCTGCCGCACTGCGCCGACTGCCGTCGCGCCTTCGACGAGGCCCTCGAGGTGGTCGCCGCCCTCGGTGCCGCGGTCCCGTCCCTCGAGCCGCCCGCCGAGCTGAAGGGTCGGGTCCTCACCGCGGCCCGGGCCGAGCCCGGGACGCCGGTCCGTCCGGTGCGCAGGCCGGCCCCGGCCCGCCCGGTCACCCACCCGGTCACCCACGGACCCCGCACTCCCGACGGCCCCCGGCCCGCCGGCCCGACCCCGCGGCCCCGCTCGCGGCGGCTCGTCACCGCCGCCGGCGGCCTGGTCGCCGCGGTGGTGCTCGGCGTGGGCCTCATCGTGGCGCGCGGCGTGCTGCCCACCCAGGAGGCGCCGCCGGACACCCCGGCGGTGGCGCTGGACCAGCAGGCCGACCGGGTGGTCGACGACGCCCGGTCCCGCGACCCCGGCCTGCGCTCCGCGGTGCTGCGCGGGGCGGACGGCAACCCGGCCGCGGTGGTCCTCGACCCGGGTGACGCCACGGCCCCGGTCCGCATGGTGTCGCTGGACCTCCCCGCGACCGGCAACCAGCGCGACTACGTCCTGTGGGCCACCGGCATGCCGGGCAACGCCCCGGTCGCCGTGGCGGTCATGGACCCCGCCGACGGGGTGACACGCCCCCTGGAAGCGACGGCCCAGCCGTCCGGACCCGGGGACCCGGCGCCGCGCGGGTGGGCGGTCTCGGTCGAACCCACGGGCCCCGTGCCCGCGCGGCCGTCGACGGTCGTCGCGGTCGGGCTGGCGGCGGCCTGAGCCTGCTCGCCCACCCGCGACACGCCGTTCCACCGTTCGTCGCTGCTCACCGTTCCCCGGTCGCAGTCCGCGCGCGCCGCGTCCGCGACGACGGTGCCACCGTCGGGGTGCGCGGATACCGTGGACCCCGCCGGCGATCACCCCGCCGGCGGTGGCGAGCGGGTCGGGGAGGTGGCACCGATGGCAGGGGTGTCTGCTCTCACGACCGGGGAGCTCGGCGTCACGTCGTCCGCCGACCACGCCGAGGCCTCGCCGGGGCGCCCCATGCTCGCGAGCGCGGGCGACGTCCCGCGCGGCGCGGGCTGGGCGTTCGAGTTCCTCTGGGACGGGCTGCGCTGCCTCGCGCGCACCGGTGACGAGGGGCTGCGGCTGGTCACCGACGCCGGGCGCGACGTCACGTCGCACTTCCCGGAGCTCGGGATCGCGGCGCCCTGGACGGGCACCGGCGGGCTCGTGCTCGACGGGGTCGTCGTCGCCCTCGACGGGGTGGGCCGCCCCAGCGCCGGCAAGCTGCGCCGCCGGGCCCGTGTCGCCCACCCGTCGGAGATCCTGCAGGCGCGCGTGCCGGTCTCCTACTACGTGTTCGACGTGCTGGAGGTGGCCGGCGTGTCGACGCGCCGCCTGCCCTACCGCCAGCGTCGCGAGCTGCTCACCGAGCTCGACCTCTCCGGCAGCCGCGTCGTCATCCCCCCGTACTTCACCGGTGTGGGCGCCGAGGCCGTGGTCACCACGGCGCGGCGCTACGGCCTGGACGGCGTGGTCGCCAAGCGCCTCGAGTCCACCTACCAGGTCGGCCGGCGCTCGCGGAGCTGGATCGAGACGCCCGTGCGTCGTGTCCAGGACGTCGTGGTCGGCGGCTGGGTTCCGGCCCGGGGGCGGCCGGACACGGTCGGGGCGCTGCTCGTCGGGGTGCCGGGCGAGTCGGGGCTGCGCTACTCGGGCCGCGTGCTCACCGGGGTCACCGCCGCGGCGCGGCGCGAGCTCGACGGCGTGCTGAGCGCGCTCGAGCGGCCCGAGAACCCGTTCGTCGACGTGGTGCCCGAGGACGCGCGCGGTGCCGCGCGCTGGCTGGTCCCGCGCCTGGTCGGCCAGGTGGAGCACCGCCGCTGGACCGCCACCGGGCTGCTCGAGCGCCCGGCGTGGCAGGGGCTGCGCGCAGCGCACCCGGCCACGGTCGCGGCCCCGGTGCTCGCGGCGCCGGTGGTCGACACCGACCTCGAGCTCGACGACCTCGAGACCGCCGAGTCCCCGAGCGGCGGGCTGCGCGCCCGCCCGTCGGCCACCGTCGCCGACATCGTCACGGCGCCGTCGCCCGAGGACGTCGAGTCGGCCCTGCGCTCGCGCTTCTCGGCGCACTTCGTGCACAACACGCTCACCGCGATCGCGTCCTACGTGCGCACCGACCCGTCCCGGGCCCGCGAGCTGCTCACCGAGTTCGCCGACTTCACGCGGTACTCGTTCCGCTCCGGGGGCGAGCTGACGACGGTCGGCGACGAGCTCCACAACGCCGAGCGCTACCTCACCCTCGAGCAGGCGCGGTTCGGTGCGCGGCTGCGGGCGGAGGTCGCCGTCGCCCCCGAGGTGCGCGGGGTCCTGGTGCCGCCCTTCGTCGTGGCGCCCCTGGTCGAGAACGCCGTGCGCCACGGCATCGAGCCGGTCCCCGGGGGCGGCGCGGTCAGCGTGTTCGCCTCGGGCTCCGGGTCCGACTGCGTGATCACCGTGTCGGACGACGGCGCCGGCATGGGTCCCGAGGCCACGCGCACCGCGTCACAGGTCGACCGCCGTCACGGCGGCATCGCCGAGGTCTCCCGCCGGCTCCACGCCGCCTTCGGGTCGCAGTGCGACGTCCACGTCGACACCCGGCCCGGCGTCGGCACGGCGGTCCGGATGCGCATCCCGGCGATCTCGACGGCCGAACCGAGCCGGACCCTCGTCGGCTGAGGTCCGGCCCGGCTCCGGCGCCGGAGCGGCTCCGGCCTAGTCGTCCTCGTCGTCGTCCACCACCGCGCAGGTGATGTCCGACGGCGCCGCGTCACTGCCGCCGAGGACGTCGGACAGGATCGGGACGCCGGCGTCCACCCCGCAGGCCTGGACGGGCAGCACGGTCAGGTCGTTGAGCAGCGCGATCCCGGTGTCGCCGTCGTCGGTGGGAACGGGGTCGGCCGAGGCCAGCGGGGCCGCGGCGAGCAGCCCGGCGGCGGACAGGGCGACCGATGCCGACAGGGTGGCGGCAACGCGTCGGAACATGGCAGGACTCCTCGCAGAGGGCGGAACGGGAGCGACCGTTCGTCGCAATCAGTGCTGCGATGAACGGTCGCCGTGGACTCAACCCCGCCCCTCGGAGCCGGGCAATCGGTGCGACGAAGGCCCACCGGAAAGCGTGGTGGTCGGTTGAGCGGGATCGGCGGTGGGCAACGCGCGACGAGCGGCGACTCGTGGACGACGAACGGCGGGCCGGTGGGACGCGGCCGGCGGCGGCACCATGGAGTCGTGGAGGTGCTCGCGGTGGACTGGTCGGGGGACGCCCGCGCATCCCACCGGCGGATCCGCCTCGCGAGCGCCCGACCGGGCCGCCTCGTCGACGTCCGCGCCGGTCTCGACCGCGACGGCCTCACCGAGCACCTGCTCGCCCGCGCCGCCGAGACGCCCCTCGTCGTCGGTCTGGACTTCTCCTTCGGCCTGCCCGCGTGGTTCGCCCGCGAGCACGGGTGCGGGGACATCACGGCCCTGTGGGGCCTCGTGGCCCGCGACGGCGAGGAGTGGCTGCGGGCCTGCCGGCCGCCGTTCTGGGGCCGGGGACCGACACCGCGCCCGCCGCACGACCCGGCGCGGCCGGGGTACCGGGCCACCGAGGAGGCCGCCCGCGCCGACGGCCTCGATCCCCGCTCGACGTTCCAGATCGGGGGCGCGGGCGCCGTCGGCACCGGCTCGCTGCGGGGTATGCCCCACCTCGCGCGGCTGCGGGCCGCCGGGCTCGCGGTGTGGCCGTTCGACGACGCCGGGCCGGCCACGGTGCTCGAGATCTACCCGAGGGTCCACACCGGGCCCGTCGTGAAGCGCTCGGCGACGGCCCGCCGCGCGGTCGTCGACGCCGACCCCCGCATCCCGCCGGAGCTGCGCGACGCCGTCGTCGACACCGAGGACGCGTTCGACGCGGCGCTCTCGGCGCTGGACATGGCCGAGCACCAGGGCGAGCTGGCGGCGTTGCGGGCCGCCGCGCCGGGCAGCCCGGAGTCGATCGAGGGCGCCTTGTGGCGTCCGGTCCGCCCCGATGCTCCGGTTGCGGACCATTCGTCGGCGACGGCGTAGCCCCGTCGGGGGCAGGATGTCCCCCGGCGGGGGCAACAGCAGGGAGGAACGCGCGTGAGCCTCGGGTCACGTCCGGTCCGGGTCGCGATCGTCGGTGCCGGCGGTCGGGGTCGTCTGCACGCCCGGAACGTCCGCCTGGCGGGCGGGCTCGTGACGGCGATCGCCGAACCGCGCCGGGAGCGCCGCGAACGCCTGGCCGACGCCTGCGACGTCCCGGAGCAGGCCCGGTTCGCGCGGTGGACCGAGCTGGCCGAGCGCGCGGACCTCGTCGACGTCGTCGTGATCGCGACCCAGGACCACGACCACGTCGACCCCGCGATCGCGTTCGCCGAGCGCGGCGTGCACCTGCTCGTCGAGAAGCCGATCGCCCCGGACGAGGCCGCCGCGCTGCGCGTCGCCGAGGTCGTGCGCCGGACCGGCGTCCTCTTCTCGATCTGCCACCCGCTGCGCTACGCGCCCTACACCGCGGCGCTCGTCGCGGCCCTGCGGGCGGGGCGGATCGGCGACCTCGTGTCGGTGCAGCACCTGGAGCCGGTCGGCGCCTGGCACTTCGCCCACTCCTACGTGCGCGGGGAGTGGCGCCGGGAGGACCTCGCGTCGTCCCTGCTGCTCGCCAAGTGCTCGCACGACGTCGACCTGCTGACCCACCTCGTCGGCGACCGCCCGACCCGCCTGTCCTCGTTCGGCCGGCTGAGCCACTTCCGGTCCGACAAGCAGCCCGAGGGCGCGTCGTCCCGCTGCCTGGACTGCGCGGTCGAGCCGACGTGCCCGTACTCGGCGCCGCGGCTCTACCGGTCGTGTCTGGGCGACCCGGAGTGGGAGCACCAGCTGCTCGGGGCGGTCACCGAGGTGCCGACGGCGGAGGCCCTCGACGAGGCGCTGCGCACCGGTCCCTACGGCCGGTGCGTCTACTGCTGCGACAACGACGTCGTCGACCACCAGGTCGTCGCGTTCGAGTTCGACAGCGGCATCACGGCCACGCACACCGTCACCGCGTTCTCCGAGCTCGCGCCGCGCCAGACCCGGGTGTTCGGCACCCACGGCGCGGTGGAGGGCGACGGCCACGTGCTGCGCTTCCACGACTTCCGCACCCACCCCGGCCAGGCCGTCGAGACGCTCACGCCCGGCGACGGCCGCCCGCCCCACCAGGAGGGCGACGAGGAGCTCGTCCGCGCCTTCCTGCGCGCCGTCGCCGACGACGACCCGTCCCCGGTGCTCACGGGGCTCGACGAGACGCTGACGAGCCATCGGATCGTCTGGGCGGCCGAGCGGTCGCGGCGCTCCGGGGAGACGGTGACGCTCGACTGGGACCCCCTCGGCGACTCCGTCGGGGTCGCGGGATGAGGATCGGCGTCACCGTCCCCAACTTCGGCCCCGCCGCGACGGTCGACTCGCTGCGCGCGTGGGCCGCGCTGGTGGAGGACGCCGGTTTCGACTTCCTCATGGTCGGCGACCACGTCGCCGCGACCCCGGACGTCACCGCCGCCTACCCGGGCCCGTTCTGGGAGCCCCTGACGCTGCTGGGCTACCTCGCGGGCGTCACCCGGCGCGTCGAGCTGGGCACCACCGTCCTGGTCGTGCCGTACCGGGACCCGCTGCAGACGGCCCGCAGCCTCGCGGGCCTCGACCAGCTCAGCGACGGGCGGCTGATCGTGGGCGTCGGGGTCGGGTGGGCGCGCTCGGAGTTCGCGGCGCTCGGCATCGACCCGGGGCGTCGCGGGGAGATCACCGACGAGTACCTCGGCGCGCTGCTCGCCCTGTGGAGCGACGACGTCGCGAGCTTCGCGGGGCGCCACGTCGCCTTCACCGACGTCGACACCCGCCCGCGCCCGCACCGCCGGCCGCACCCGCCGCTGTGGATCGGCGGCAACGGCGACGCCGCCCGCCGA
The DNA here is from genome assembly GCF_050948445.1 of Actinomycetospora sp. CA-053990. Lineage (NCBI taxonomy): Bacteria > Bacillati > Actinomycetota > Actinomycetes > Pseudonocardiales > Pseudonocardiaceae > Actinomycetospora > Actinomycetospora sp. CA-053990. The sequence goes on from NZ_CP192043.1 coordinate 367,320, forward strand.
CGCGCCGTCCGCTGGGGTCAGGCCTGGCACCCCCTGCGCGTGCCCGCGGGCTGGCTGCGGGCCGAGGGACTGCCGGCGCTGCGGCGCGCCGCGGACGAGGCCGGCCGCCCGGTGCCCGCGCTCGCCCCGCGGATCGTGCTGCACCCCTCCGACGAGCGCCGGCGCGACGCCGACCGCCTCGCAGGCCAGGGCCGTCCCGACCAGATCCGCGCCGATCTCGACGAGCTGCGGGACCTCGGGGCGACGCACGTCCTGCTCGACACCCACCGCGACGCGGCGACGGTCGGGCACGACCACGCGGCGGAGCGCGCGGTGCTCGAGGAGGCCGCGGGCTGGCTGCTGGGGTGACCCGGTCTCAGCCCCGCGCGGAGACCAGGTTGTCCCACGCGAGACGGCGGGCCTCGGCCAGCGCGCCCCACAGCGGCGCGGTCTCGCCGAGCGCGCCTGCGGCCACCGGCACCTCCCGCGGGGCGAGCTCGGCGACCGTGGCCTCGACGTGCGGGAGCAGGCCCGGCAGGAGGCCGACCGGCCCGCCGAGGACGAGCAACGCGGGGTCGACCGTCGCGCACACGGCGACGGCGGCCTCCCCGAGCGTGCGGCCGGCCTGCGCGAGCACCTCGTCGTCGAGGGCGTCCGCGCTCGCCCGCAGCCCCTGCGCCGCGATCTGCTCCCCGAAGCGGAAGCGGCCCGTGCCCTCGCCGAGCGGCAGGTAGCCGATCTCCCCGGCGAGCCCCCGCGCGCCGCGGACGAGCGCGCCGTCGAGGACGAGCCCCATGCCGACGCTGTGCCCCTCGCCGACGTAGAGGTAGGCGAACGTGGACGTGCCGGAGGCGGCGCCGTGGTCGCGCTCGGCGAGCGCCGCGAAGTTGACGTCGTTGTCGAGCACGATCATCGACGGGTCGACGCCGCGCACGTCGTCGGTGCCCACCACGCCCGCGGGGAAGGCGGACTCCCGCAGCTCGACGACCCGCCCGGTGGCCGGGTCGACGGGGTTGGCGATCGACACCGCGACCGCCCGCACCGGGCGCCCGTGGCCGAGCCAGCGCTGGGCGAGCGTGTCGAGGACCTCGTGCAGGCGCGCCGCGACGACGTGCCCGTCCTCCGGCGGGTCGTGGTCGGACCGTTCCAGCGTGCGGCCCGTCAGGTCGCCGACGGCACTCCGCACCACCGAGCGGTTGATCTCCACGGCGACGACGACGCCCGTGCCCGGGGCCAGGTCGTAGAGGGTGGCGACCGCGCCGGGGACCCCGGAGCGCGGACCGACGGCGACGAGCACGGCGTCCGACTCCATGCGCCGCACGGCCTCGCTGATGGCCGGCGGGGAGATCGCGGTGCGGCGGGCCAGCTCGGCACGGGTCAGCGGGCCGTCCTCGGTGGCGAGACAGTCGAGGATCGCGCGCTCGGTGGTGGCCCGGCGCAGTCCGCTGTGCGGCGACGTCGCCCGCGCCGCCGGGTCCGGCTCGTCCATGCCACCTCCCGGGCGTTGGCGTGCAGGGTAGGCCCTGGTCACACCGCCGTGTCGTCCTCCCGGAAGACGAGGCCCAGCTGGTCTCCCGCCTCGGCGAGGACGCCCTGCACGGCGAGCGTGTCGTCCAGCGGCATCACCGTGCTCTCGGTCGCGCCGGAGCGCAGGCACTCGGTGACCTCGACGAGCTCGTGGCTGTAGCCCGCGCCGATGGGCGGCAGCTCGATCCGCTCGCCCGGGTCGTTCGTGTCGTGGTGCAGGACGATCGTCGTCGGGTGGTGGAACCGGGGGAGGACGTCGATCCAGCCCGTGGTGCCGAAGACCCGCGCCTGCCCGGGCGACGGGCTGTGGAAGGACGTCTGCAGCGTCGCGTAGCGCCCGTCCTCCCAGGACAGCAACATCGCGCCGTCGGCGTCGACGCCGGTGGTCTCCCGGGACGCGACGGCGTGCACGCGGTCGGGCGTGCCCAGCACCATCTGCGCGAACGACACCGGGTAGACGCCCAGGTCGAGCAGCGCGCCGCCGCCGAGCTCCGGGGCGAACAGGCGGTCGGTCGGGTCGACGTCGCGGACCGTGCCGAGGTCGGCCTGCACCGAGCGGGGCTCGCCGATCTCGCCCTGCGCGATGAGCTCCCGCAGACGCACGACGGCGGGCTGGAAGCGGGTCCACATCGCCTCCATCGCGAACACGCCCTGGGTGCGTGCGGTGTCGACCACCCGCCAGGCCCCGGCCAGCGTGGCCGTGAAGGTCTTCTCGACCAGCACGGCCTTGCCGGCCTCGAGGCAGGCCACCGCGAGCGCGGCGTGCTGGGGGTGCGGCGTCGCCAGGTAGACGACGTCGACGTCCGGGTCGTCGACGAGGGCGCGGTAGCTGCCGTGCGCGCGCACGTCGGCACCGCCGTGGTCGTCGGCGAACGCCCGGGCGCGTTCCTCCGACCGGGAGCCGACGGCGACGAGGGACGCGCCCTCGACCAGGGCCAGGTCCTCGGCGACCTTCGCGGCGATGCGGCCGGGTCCCGCGATGCCCCAGCGGATGTCCTGCATGGGCTCACTGTGTCAGGACCCCGGACGGGCCAGGAGGTCGACGTCCCGTGCGGTCCCCGAGACCACCAGGACGCCGTCCTCGGCGCGCAGTTCCGTCGCGGAGATGGAGAACGGCAGCTCGCCGGGGTCGACGCTGGTCGAGAAGCCCGACAGCCGCGAGCGCAGGGCGCTCGCCGCGACCTGCCCGGCCGCGCCCTCGCCGCCCTCGGCGCGGATGTCGCGGGCCGACAGGGTGATGCGGCCGCCGGAGAGGCGGAACGACGCGATGACCGCGACCTGCACCTGCTGGCCCTGCACGGTCGTCGACGACGTGAGGCGCACCGACGACGCCGGGTCGACGTCGGCCAGCGCCTCGCTGCTGCCCGAGGCGCCGGAGTCGTCGGCCTCGGCCTCGGAGCGCAGGCGCTCGAGGTCGGCCTCGGTCAGCGGCTCGATGGTCAGGTCGCCGACGTCGAGCAGCCGGGCGAGGTCGGTGGGGTTGACCCGCGCCGCCGCCGTGACCTGGCGGGCCGGGATCTCGCGGACCTGCCCGTTCACCAGGTTCTCCAGCGGCAGGGACACCCCGGAGAGGTCCGCGGTCAGCGTGAGGTCGCGCAGCTCGCCGTAGCGGATGCCCGGCGCCGAGAGCCCGACGTCGTCGTAGCTCCCGTCGAGGGCCTGGGTGAGGAACGGGAAGCCGCGGATGTCGACGTCCGGCGACTGCGGCAGGTCCAGCGAGCTCTGCAGCGCCGCCCCCACCCGGTCCTCGGCGACCCAACGGGCCGCGAAGTCGATGCCGACCAGCACGGCGACGATCACGACCAGGGCGATCAGCAGTCCGCGCACGCCCGACACCGTGTCATCAGCCGTCGACGACGCGGTCGGGCGGGGCGGGGGCCGGACGGTTGGCGCCAGCCTCCCGCGCGGGCGGTCGGTGGCGCTGCGCCGATCGGCCTGACTCCGGCCCGATCCCCGCATGACCTGCGTGTCGATCGAGGGCGACGGGCACCAGGCAGCGTTCCTGACGTCTCGAGCACCCGGGACGGCATCCGGCACGAGGACGGGGAGGCGCATGACCTCCGAGAAGTACGGCCAGACGTCACCGCACCAGACACCACCGATGGTGTCCGACGCCGTCGCGACCTGGTTCGACGACGTGTTCCGCATCTATGGCGAGGTGGTGGACTCGCAGCGGCGCCTGGCCGTCGCGCTCGTCCACGCGTCCTCGCCGGTGCTCGACGTGGGGGAGCGGGCGAGCGAGAAGGCCGCGGCGGGCGCCGAGCGCCTGTCCGCGACGGTGCAGGCGCGGCGGCAGGACCCGGGTCGCACCGCGGCGCCCAGACCGGTCGCACCGCCGCCGTCCGGCGGCTCCGGCGAGCAGGAGGACGGCGGGGAGCTCCCGGCGTCCCGGGAGGACGTCGCCGGGGACGAGGGCTCCAGGGAGGTGAGTTCCGGGGACGAGGGCTCCGGCGACGAGGAGATCGCCGACGTCACCGCGGCCGAGGCGGAGGCCGCCGGCACGGAGGAGGCGGGCACGGAAGAGGCCGACGCCGGCGCCGTGGTCCCGACGGGGGCCGGCGAGGACGTGGATGCCGATGCCATCGCCCCGCTCGACGTCGACGGGTCGGTGGACGTCGACACCCCGGTGCAGACCGACACCGGGACCGCGGAGGCCGCCACTCCGGTGGCGACCGACGCCGGGACCGAGGGCGACGGCGTGGACGACGACGCGGGCGGAGACGCCGGGGAACGCGACAGGACGCCACGGCGATCGAACGGCGACGACGCGGACAGCTCCGCGCGGAGCCGTGCCACCGGCGCCCGGAAGGCCTCCGGGGCTCCCGGCCGGCACGGCGGCCGACCTCGGGCGCGTCGGGCGGGCGCGGGACCTCGCGCTGATCCGGCGGTGCCGTCCCGGCCGACCGCCGGGGCGGCACCGCAGTGCGGGACCCGGAAGCACGAACGCCGGCCGGGCCACGAGGGTCCGGCCGGCGTCGCCGCTGGTCAGCGGGTGCGGAGGATACGGGATTTGAACCCGTGAGGGTGTTGAGCCCTACACGATTTCCAATCGTGCGCCTTAGGCCGCTCGGCCAATCCTCCGCGGGGGACGATACAGCCCGGCGGGAGGCGCCGAGGGGGTCGGGGCGGGCCTCGCGTGGGGATCGGCCGACTTCGTTACACTGGGCCACGGACCCCGCGCGGCGTCCATCCTGTGAACTCCCCCAGGGCCGGAAGGCAGCAAGGGTCAGCGGGCTCTGGCGGGTGCGCGGGGTCCCCTTCATCTCCCCTCCGGCGGCGTCGGGGGGTCCGCGTAGCCTCGGGCTCGTGGCTCTGGCGCTCTACCGCAGGTACCGGCCGGCGACGTTCGCCGAGGTGGTCGGTCAGGAGCACGTCACCGATCCGCTGCGCACGGCGCTGTCCGCCGGCCGGGTCAACCACGCCTACCTCTTCTCCGGGCCGCGGGGCTGCGGCAAGACGTCCAGCGCGCGCATCCTCGCCCGCTCGCTGAACTGCGAGCAGGGCCCGACGCCCGAGCCGTGCGGCGTCTGCGAATCCTGCATCGCGCTCGCCCCCAACGGGCCCGGCTCGCTGGACGTCACCGAGATGGACGCCGCCAGCCACAACGGCGTCGACGACGCCCGCGAGCTGCGCGACCGTGCCCACTTCGCGCCGGTGAGCTCCCGCTACCGCGTCTTCATCATCGACGAGGCGCACATGGTCACCACGGCAGCGTTCAACGCGCTGCTCAAGGTGGTCGAGGAGCCGCCCGAGCACCTGATCTTCATCTTCGCGACGACCGAGCCGGACAAGGTGCTCACCACCATCCGCTCGCGCACCCACCACTACCCGTTCCGCCTGCTGCCGCCCAGCACGCTGCGCGGCCTGCTCGAGCGCATCTGCACCGAGGAGGGTGTCACCGTCGAGCCGGCGGTCTACCCGCTCGTGGTGCGCGCCGGCGGGGGATCGGCGCGCGACTCGCTGTCGGTGCTCGATCAGCTGCTCGCCGGCGCCGGCCCCGAGGGCGTCACATACGCCCACGCCGTGGGCCTGCTCGGGGTCACCGACGTCGCGATCCTCGACGATGTCGTCGACGCGCTCGGGGCCGGTGACGGGCCTGCTGTGTTCGGGGCGGTCGACCGGCTCGTCGAGGCGGGGCACGACCCGCGGCGCTTCGCCGCCGACCTGCTCCAGCGCCTGCGCGACCTCATCCTCGTGCAGGCCGTCCCCGACGCGGGGGAGCGCGGCCTCGTCGACGTCCCCGCCGACGAGATGGAGCGGATGGTCGACCAGGCGCAGCGCCTCGGCCCGGCGGCCCTGGCCCGCCACGCCGAGCTCGTGCACACCGCGCTCACCGAGATGCGTGGGGCGACCGCCGCGCGGCTGCTGCTCGAGCTGGTCTGCGCCCGCATGCTGCTGCCCGCCGCCTCGTCGGCGGACGCAGCGATGATCCAGCGCCTCGAGGGCGTCGAGCGGCGTCTCGCGGTGGGCGCGCCCGGCCCGTCCGACGACGCGTCCTCCCGCTTCAGCCGGCCGTCGCAGCGGCCCGAGGAGGACGCGCCCCCGCGCGCCGGCGAGCTCGACGCCACCGTCGTCCCGCCCACCGACCGGCCGGCGGCCACCGTCGAGGCCCGCGACGAGCCGCCCCGCGACGCTCCCCGGGAGCGCCCGCAGGCGGCGCCCCAGCGCCCGGCCGCCCGGGAACGTCCGGCCGCTCAGGAGCGTCCCGCGGCCCCGGAGCCTCCGCAGGCGCCCGAGCCCGAGCCGACCCCGGAGCCCCAGCGCGCCCCCGCGGCCGCCGGCGCGCTCGACGCCGCGGCACTGCGCCGGGTCTGGCCCGAGGTGATGACCCAGGTCCGCGAGCGCAACAAGCCCACCCACGCGCTGCTCCAGAACGCGACGGTGACGGCGGTCGAGGGCACCACGATCACCCTCGGCATGCCGACGCCCCCGCTCGCGCGCCAGCTCTCCCAGCCCAACCGCGCCGACCACGTCGCCGCGGCGCTCGGGGCCGTGCTCTCGGGGCAGTGGACGGTGCAGGCCGTGCACGGCACCGGCGGGGGAGATGGGGGCGGTGGCGGTGGCGGCAACGCACGGGGCGGCGGACGCCCGGAGCAGCCCCGTCAGCGCCCCGACCCGCCGCGGCGTCCCGAGCGCCCCCAGCGCCCGGAGCAGCCACCGCGGGCGGACGCTCCCCCGGCCGAGGCTCCCGCCCGTGGTGCTTCGGGCGACGCCCCGCCGGCCCGGCGCCCCGCACCGCCGTCGGACATCCCGCCCCCTCCGGAGCCGCCCGAGGACGGCGACGTGAGCGAGGAGGACATGTACGCCGAGGCCGCGGCCGACCCGGGCGGCACCGCCGGCGGCGCGCGCGTCGACCCCGAGGAGGCGGCCATGGAGCTGCTCACCTCGCAGCTCGGCGCGCGGCGCGTCGACGGCCGCTAACGCTCAGCCCAGGGCGCGAGCCAGGAACGCGACGGCCCGGGGGTAGGCGTCGAGCCGGTTGGCGCGCTTGGCCAGCCCGTGGCCCTCGTCGTCGTAGACCACCATCTCGACCTCGACGCCGTTGGCCCGCACCGCCGCGGCCACCTGCTCGGCCTCGGAGAGCGGCACCCGCGGGTCGTTCGCGCCGTGGATGACGAACAACGGCGCGCGCACCTCGCCGATGCGCGTCAGCGGCGACGCGCGCTCGAGGAACGCGCGGTCGCGCTCCAGCGAGCCGTACTCCCGCTCGCGGTGGGCGCGCCGGTAGGGCGAGGTGTTCTCCAGGAACGTGACGAGCGACGAGATGCCGACGATGTCGACGCCCGCCGCCCAGAGCTCGGGCTGGAAGGCGAGCCCGGCGAGCACCATGTAGCCGCCGTACGAGCCGCCCCACAGCGCCGCCCGCGCGGGGTCGAGCCCGAGGCGGGGGAGGTAGGCGTGCAGGGCGGCGAGGTCGGCGACGGAGTCGAGGCGCCGTTCGACGTCGTCGAGCGAGTACCAGCGCTTCCCGTAGCCCACCGAGCCGCGCACGTTCGGTACGAGCACGGTGTGCCCGGCGCCGACCAGCGCCTGGACGATCGGCGAGAACGCGCGCACCGACTGCCCCTCGGGCCCGCCGTGCACGATCGTCACGCTCGACCCCGACGGCTGGGACGGGGAGTAGACGAAGCACGGGACGGTCTCGCCGTCGGGCGTGGGGACGCCGTGGCTGGTGGGGGCGACGAGGTCGAGGTCCGCCAGCGGCTCGCGGGACGAGGCCACCACGCCGGACCGGCCGCGCGCGGCGTCGAGGAGCAGGACGTCGGCCGGGGTCGCGGGGTCGGTCCACGTGATCGCGAGCCCGGTGCCGTCGGGCGACCAGCGTGGCACGGCGAGGAAGTCGGCGACCCCGCCGTGCAGCTCGGAGGGCAGGCCGACCGCGTGCCGGAAGGTGCCGTCGACGTCGTGGACCGCGAGGCGGCTCGTGCCGTCGTCGTCGGTGATCACCAGCAGCGTCTCGCCGTCCGGGGACAGGCGTGCGGTGACGTCGTGCTCGTCGTCGGTCACCAGCCAGGTCAGCTCGCCGCTGCGGACGTCGAGCCGGGCGACGCCGAGGTGGTCGCGCCCGGAGTCCGTGGTGATCACCGCGGCCTCGCCCCGCGGCATCCATTGCGGCCCGAGGTAGCGGGCGTGCTCACCGGCGTCGGTGAGCTCGGTGGTCGTGTCGCCGGCGAGCAGCAGGACCTGCGAGCTCAGCGCCGGGCGACCGGGTCGCGTCATCAGCGCGCGGGTGCCGTCGTGGCTCACCGCGGCGCCGCCGACCATCCCGCCGCCGTCGTAGAGGACGGTCTCGGTGCCCCTGTCAGCACCGCGGACGCGGCGGACGACGAGGTCGAAGTCGACGCCGTTGCGGCGGTTCGTCGTGTAGACGACCTCGCCCGTCGGGAGGACCTCGACGAGACCGTGGATGTAGGCCGGATCGTGCACGAGCGGGACGAGCCCGTCCTCGCCGACCGGCTCGGTCACGGCGTCCGGGTCGAGCAGCGAGAGCTGGGCACGCTCATCGCCGCCGGCGTCGTGGGAGACAACGACGCGTCTCGTGCCCGGCAGGTACCGCCCGTGGCAGGCGCCCGACAGCGCCGTGAGGGGCACGCGAGTGCCGTCGGGACGCAGCTCGACGAGCTGCACCGTCCCGGACCCGTCGTACCCCGCGAGGATGCGGCCCTCGGCGTCCACGTCGAAGGCGCGCCAGGTGGTGACCTCGAGGAGGCGGTGCAGCAGATCGGTCGTCTCGTCCATCGGGAGGCAGCCTGCCTGCCCACGCGCTCCGCGGCGACCACGGGCGCGCGGTTAGGGTGGTGATGTGCAACCCGGTCAGAACCCTGAAGGCATGGACATGGGCGCGCTGCTGCAGCAGGCGCAGGCGATGCAGGAGCAGCTGATGTCCGCCCAGGCGGAGCTGGCCGAGGCGGAGGTCACGGGCCAGGCGGGCAACGGCCTGGTCACCGTCACCCAGACCGCCACCGGCGAGGTCCGCTCCGTGAAGATCGACCCGAAGGTCGTCGACCCGGACGACGTCGAGACGCTGCAGGACCTCATCGTCGGCGCGATCTCCGACGCCGCGCAGGCCGCTGCCGAGCTGCAGGCCGAGAAGATGGGCCCGCTCGCCGGTGGGCTCGGGGACATGGGCGGCGGGCTGGGCCTGCCGGGTCAGTAGGTTCGTCGGGTGTTCGAGGGACCGGTCCAAGACCTGATCGACGAGCTGGGCCGCCTGCCCGGTATCGGTCCCAAGAGTGCCCAGCGCATCGCCTTCCACCTCCTCGCCACCGAGGAGGCCGACGTGACGCGCCTGCAGGAGGCCCTGCAGAAGGTCAAGGTCGGTGTCGTCTTCTGCGACGTCTGCGGCAACGTCTCCGAGCAGCCCCGCTGCCGCATCTGCAGCGACGCCCGACGCGACGCGACGGTCGTCTGCGTCGTCGAGGAGCCGAAGGACGTCATGGCGGTGGAGCGCACCCGCGAGTTCCGCGGTCGGTACCACGTCCTGGGCGGGGCGCTCGATCCGCTCTCGGGCATCGGCCCCGATCAGCTGCGCGTCCGTGAGCTGCTCACCCGCATCGGCGGCGCCGGCGACGAGCCGGAGATCGCCGAGGTCATCCTGGCCATGGACCCGAACACCGAGGGCGAGGCCACGGCCACCTATCTCGTGCGCCTGCTGCGCGACTTCCCGGGGCTCAGCGTCACCAAGCTGGCCTCCGGCCTCCCCATGGGCGGCGACCTCGAGTTCGCCGACGAGCTCACGCTCGGCCGGGCCCTCGCAGGCCGCCGCGCCTTCTAAAGCCGGGCGTCCCGCGCCCGGATGGGCGTGCGGTAGGCGACGGACTCGGCCCGGTCGAGCTCCATCTCGGCGCGGTGCACGCGCCCCATCCGCTTGCGCGTCGCCTCGCGGTGCACGGAGATGCCCACGAGCACGCCCAGGACGAACAGCGCCCAGAAGATCACTACGGCGATGATGATGGTCATGGCGGTCATCGTCGGCCGCCCTTCGTTGCGCTCATGATCAGTGCCTCCCGTCGAGTCGTGCGGCCCGTCGTGCGGTCCACAGCTCCGGCGATCCAGCTCCGGTATTCCTGACAGTGCTGTGTGAGAGCCCACAGCACAAGCGAATTCTGCAATTGCACGCAACGATTGCGTGACGGCATGGCCGTCCGGGGTCTACCGTGTACGGACAGAGGTCGGCAGGGGGGCCGGCGCTTGAACGCCCGACCCCAGGAGGCTCACGGATGACCTGGTCGCCCGGCCCCGTGGTGACCCGCCGCCGCCTCGGCGGCGAGCTCAAGCGCCTGCGTGAGGCGAGGGGCTTCAAGCTCGAGGACGTCGCTCGGCAACTCGAGTGTTCGCAATCGAAGATCAGCCGTCTCGAGAACGGCAAGGGCGTGCCCCGCTGGCGCGACGTGCGGGACATGCTCGAGGTCTACGGCGTCCCGGACGGCGACGAGCGCGAGCGGCTCCTGGACTGGGCGCGCGACGGGCGCGCGAAGATGTGGTGGCGGTCGTACAGCGACGTCCTGCCGCCGGTGATGGCAACCTACGTCGAGCTTGAGTGGGATGCGGCAAAGATTCGCGCCTACGAAGCCCACATCGTTCACGGGCTGTTGCAGACCCGCGACTACGCCCGCGCGGTGCTCCGCAACGCCTACGGCTCGACGACGTCTGAGCAAGACATCGAGAAGCTTGTCGAGGTGCGAATGCGGCGGCAGGAAGCGCTGACCGCGAGCCACGGACTGTCGTTCCACTGTGTTCTCGATGAGTCGACGCTTCACCGGGTCGTTGGCTCCCCGGCCATCCTTCGAAGTCAGGTCGAGCACTTGATCGCAGTGGCCCAGGCCGAACACGTCGACGTTCGCGTGCTGCCCTTCTCGGCAGGACTGCTACCCGGCAGCCGCGAGGCCTTTGCCAAGCTCGACTACTCCGAGGGCATCGAGGACGGCGTCGTCTATGTCGAGCGGCCCGGGATGGCCGGCGAGTTCCTCACCGACCCGAGTGAGGTCTCTGATCACGAGACCTGGTTGGACGGCCTCTACGCGGTCGCCCTGACCGAGGGCGAGTCCATCCCGCTCATGGAGCGAGCCGTTCGCCGCATCGACGCCACCGGTGGGTGATCACGCTCTTCCCGGCGCTGCCGGGCCCCTCGAAGATGCCGCAGTGCATCTGCCCCGTGACGCTGACGTGATGGTGAGGACTAGCTCCTTCTGTAGTGAAGGGAGCTGTGTCGGCGTAGCGCTTGAACCGGACGGGGTGCGTGTTGTCGACACCAAGCTCGGCGACTCCTCGGGGCTTCGGTTCACACCGGCCGAGTGGGCGGCGTTCGTGGCCGGCGTGAAGGCCGGGGAGTTCGACCTTCCCTAGGCGAGATCTGGTTCCGTGGAGCGAACGCTCCGCTCAGCGGAACGATCGCTCCAGATCCCGGGATCTTGCCGACCTCGGTGACGAAACCCGCGCTCAGCGCGGGTTCCGCCACCCAAGTCGGGCCCTCACCGTGCGCGCCGTCCCCCGCGTCGCCTGACCGGAGTCGCCAGCGTGAAGGCCGGGGAGGTCCCGACCTCGGTGACGAAACCCGCGCTCAGCGCGGGTTCCGCCACTCAAGTCGAGAACGTCAGCGCATCGCCCGGTTGATCGCCGACACGACGGCCTTCAGCGAGGCCGTGAGGATCGAGCCGTCGATCCCGATGCCCCAGACCTCGACGTCACCGACGGCCGCCTCGACGTAGGCGGCGGCGCGGGCGTCGTCGCCGGCGGACATCGCGTGCTCGGCGTAGTCGAGGACGCGGACGTCGTAGCCGACGGTGGCGAGGGCGTCGACGAAGGCGGCGATCGGGCCGTTGCCGACGCCGGTGACCTCGTGCAGATCGCCCTCGACCTTCAGCGTGGCGCTGAGCTCGGCCTTGCCGTCGTCGTGGGTCGAGACCCGCGAGCTGACGAGCTCCAGGGGCACCCGGCGCAGCAGGTACTCCTCGGTGAAGATGTCGTACATCTCCTTGGCCGAGACCTCGCCGCCCTCGGAGTCGGTGACCTCCTGGACGCGGCGCGAGAACTCGATCTGCAGGCGTCGCGGCAGGTCCATCTGGTGCTCGGTCTTCATCAGGTAGGCGACGCCGCCCTTGCCCGACTGCGAGTTGACCCGGATCACGGCCTCGTAGGTGCGGCCGACGTCCTTCGGGTCGATCGGCAGGTACGGGACCTCCCACGGGTGCTCGGACACGTCGTGCCCGGCCTCCGACGCCTCGGCCGCCATGGCCTGCAGGCCCTTGTTGATCGCGTCCTGGTGCGAGCCCGAGAACGCGGTGAAGACGAGGTCGCCGCCCCAGGGGTGGCGCTCGCCGACGGGCAGCTGGTTGCAGAACTCGACAGTGCGGCGGACCTCGTCGATGTCCGAGAAGTCGATCTGCGGGTCGATGCCCTGGCTGAAGAGGTTCATGCCGAGGGTCACCAGGCAGACGTTGCCGGTGCGCTCGCCGTTGCCGAACAGGCAGCCCTCGACGCGGTCGGCGCCGGCCTGGACGCCGAGCTCGGCGGCGGCGACGCCGGTACCGCGGTCGTTGTGGGGGTGCAGCGACAGGATGATCGAGTCGCGGCGCGCGAGGTTGCGGTGCATCCACTCGATGGAGTCCGCGTAGACGTTCGGCGTCGCCATCTCCACCGTGGCCGGCAGGTTGACGATCATCGGCTTCTCGGGCGTCGGCTCCCAGACGTCACCGACGGCGTCGACGATCTCCTTGGCGTAGGAGAGCTCGGTGCCGGTGTACGACTCGGGCGAGTACTGGAAGCGCCAGTCGGTGCCCGGCCGCTTCTCGGCCTCCTCGCGGACCTTCTTCGCGCCGTCGACCGCGATCTTCGTGATGCCGTCACGGTCGGAGCGGAAGACCACGCGCCGCTGCAGGATCGAGGTCGAGTTGTAGAGGTGGACGACCGCCGAGTGCACGCCCTCGAGGGACTCGAACGTGCGCGCGATCAGTTCGGGCCGGGCCTGGGTCAGCACCTGGATGCGGACGTCGGCCGGGATCGCGCCCTGCTCGATGATCTCGCGGACGAAGTCGAAGTCGGTCTGCGAGGCGGCGGGGAAGCCGACCTCGATCTCCTTGTAGCCCATGCGGACGAGCAGGTCGAACATGCGGCGCTTGCGCGCGGGCGACATCGGGTCGATCAGGGCCTGGTTGCCGTCGCGCAGGTCGACCGCGCCCCAGAGCGGGGTCTTGTCGATCACGCGGTCCGGCCAGGTGCGGTCGGGCAGCGAGATCTTCTCGACGAGGTCGGCGAAGCGCCGGTAGCGCTGCACCGGCATGCGGCTGGGGCGCTGGGTGTTCCAGGCCGGCTGGCCGTCGGGGATGTCGCCGTCGGGATGGACGACGGTCGAACGGATGTCGGCGATCGGCTCGTCGTTCATCGACGTGCCGGGAGTGATGCTCATGGGGTGTCGCGCTCCTGGATCCTGCAGCACTGCGAGGGATGGCGACCGGCAGCGCGCATCACCCGCGGCAGGGGGCCGGTCTTTTCAGACCCCGCCGCGGCGGCGAAGAAGCAGGCCCGGGGTGATGGCCGGGGCTGCGGGCGCGGAGAACATCGCCTCCACGGTAGCCCCGGCACGTCGTGGTCCGGTACCCCGGGACCCCGGACGGAGGGGTCCGCGGACCCCCGATCAGGCCTCCGACCTGCGAAGGAATGCTCCGGTGACACAGGTCGCACCCTCGGCTACCGGCCAGTCACCCAACGTGCCATGATGTCGCGCATGGCGCAGGATGCGAGCACGGACACGTCCGAACAGCGGCGTTCGCACACCTCCGAGGACATGCGCGCACTAGTCCGCAAGGTCCTCACCGTGGCGGCGTCCGTGATCCGGATCCTCACCGTCATCTTCGCGGCGATCCTCGTCGTGCACGTGATCCTCGCGGTGGCCGGGGCCAACCCCGCCAACGGCATCACGATCTTCTTCCGCGATCTCGCGAACAACCTGACGCTGGGCATCGGCGACCTGTTCCTGCCCGCCAGCGAGTCGCTGCGGATCATCCTGAACTTCGGGCTCGCCGCGGTCGTGTGGCTCGTGATCGGGATCGTCGTCTCCAAGCTGCTCAACGCCCTCGCGCCGTAGCCGCTCCACGGTGGTGACAGCCACCTCGTGAGCCCACGCGCCTCGGATAGGGTCGGAGCCGTTCGCCGACCAGCAGGTGGAGGTCCGTCGCGGTGGCACTCGTCGTCCAGAAGTACGGCGGCTCGTCGGTGCAGTCGGCCGACCGCATACGACGGGTGGCCGAGCGCATCCTGCGCACCGGCAAGGACGGGAACGACGTGGTCGTCGTCGCCTCGGCCATGGGCGACACGACCGACGAGCTGACCGACCTCGCGGCGCAGGTGCACCCCAGCCCGCCGCCGCGCGAGATGGACATGCTGCTGACGTCGGGCGAGCGCATCTCCAACGCGCTCCTGGCCATGGCGATCAACGCCCAGGGCGGCCGTGCGCGGTCGTTCAGCGGCTCGCAGGCCGGCATGATCACCACGGGGAAGCACGGCGACGCCCGCATCGTCGACGTCACCCCGGGTCGCATCCACGCCGCCCTCGCCGAGGACCACATCGCGCTCGTCGCGGGGTTCCAGGGGGTCAGCGCGGACTCGAAGGAGATCACGACGCTCGGCCGCGGCGGGTCGGACACGACCGCCGTCGCGATGGCCGCGGCGATGAAGGCCGACGTCTGCGAGATCTACACGGACGTCGACGGCGTGTACTCCGCCGACCCGCGCATCGTCCCGGACGCGAAGCTGCTCGAGACCATCACCTACGAGGAGATGCTCGAGATGGCCGCGTGCGGGGCCAAGGTGCTGCACCTGCGCGCCGTGGAGTACGCCCGTCGCGAGGGCGTGCCGCTGCGGGTGCGCTCGTCGTACAACGACAAGCCCGGCACGACGATCGTCGGGTCGATCGAGGAGCTCAGCGTGGAACAGGCCGTCCTCACCGGCGTGGCGCATGACCGGTCCGAGGCCAAGATCACCGTGATCGGCGTGCCCGACCAGCCCGGCTTCGCGGCGCGCATCTTCCGCGCGGTCGCCGACGCCGAGATCAACATCGACATGGTGCTGCAGAACGTGTCGCACCTGAAGACGGGCAAGACCGACGTCACCTTCACCCTGCCGGTCAAGGACGGCCCGAAGGGTGTCGCCGCCCTGTCCGCCGTGCAGGGCGAGGTCGGCCACGAGGACGTCATCTACGACGAGCACATCGGCAAGGTGACCCTCGTGGGCGCCGGCATGCGCAGCCACCCGGGCGTCACCGCGACGTTCTGTGAGTCGCTGGCCCTCGCCGGCGTGAACATCGAGATGATGAACACCTCGGAGATCCGGATCTCCGCGCTCATGCGCGACACCCAGCTCGACGACGCCGTCCGCGCCCTCCACGCCGCCTTCGACCTCGGGGGCGACGAGGAGGCCGTGGTGCACGCGGGAACAGGACGCTGACCATGACCACCCTCGCCATCGTCGGCGCGACCGGGGCCGTGGGCTCCGTCATGATCGACATCATCAACGCCCGGGAGTCCGTGCCCTGGTCGGAGATCCGCCTGATCGCCTCGCCGCGCTCGGCGGGCAAGCGCCTCACGGTGCGCGGCCAGGAGATCGAGGTCGTCGCGCTCGCGCCCGAGGCCTTCGACGGCATCGACATCGCGATGTTCGACGTGCCCGACGAGATCAGCGCCGAGTGGGCGCCGGTCGCGGTGTCCCGCGGCGCGATCGCGGTCGACAACTCCGGCGCGTTCCGCATGGACCCCGAGGTCCCGCTGGTCGTGCCCGAGGTCAACGCGGAGGCGGCGCACACGCGGCCGAAGGGCATCGTCGCCAACCCGAACTGCACGACGCTGTCGATGATGGCCGCGCTCGGGGCCCTGCACCGCGCCTTCGGGCTGCGCGAGCTCGTCGTCGCCAGCTACCAGGCGGCGTCCGGAGCGGGCCAGGAGGGCATCGACCGCCTGCGCGCCGAGCTCGCGGCAGTGGCCGGCAAGGACGTCGGCAACCGGCGCGGCGACGTCGCCGAGGCCCTCGCGGCCGCCGGGCTCTCCGAGGACACCCCGTTCGGCGCCCCGCTGGCGCTCAACGTGGTGCCGTTCGCGGGCTCGCCGAAGGCCGACGGATGGACCTCCGAGGAGCTCAAGGTCCGCAACGAGTCGCGGAAGATCCTCGACCTGCCCGAGCTCAAGGTGTCGGCCACCTGCGTGCGCGTGCCCGTGATCACGACGCACTCGCTCGCCGTGCACGCCACCTTCGCCGGCCCGGTCGACGTCGCGACGGCGCACCAGGTCTTCGCCGCCCAGCCCTCGATCGTGCTGGTCGACGAGCCGGAGGCGAAGCGCTTCCCGACCCCTGCCGATGTCGTCGGCGAGGACCCGACCTACGTCGGGCGCGTGCGTCAGGCGCTGGACTTCCCGGACACCCTCGACTTCTTCGTGTGCGGCGACAACCTGCGCAAGGGTGCCGCGCTGAACACCTACGAGATCGCCGAGGAGCTCGTCCGGAGCTGAGGCGCCGCCCCGCTTTTCTTGACTCGTTCCAGTCTCGGTGGCACCTTGGGGTCATCATGACCTCACGGACCGAGCCCGAGGGCGACCCCGCAGCGATGCCTGTGGTCGCGTCTCCTGCGGATCCGCGCCACCACGTGGCCGACCCGCGGGCACGGCTCCGCCAGGCCGGGCTCCGGGTCACCGCGCCCCGCCAGGCGGTGCTCGGCGTCCTCGGCGAGCACCCCCACTCCACGGCCGACGCCGTGGCGTCCGCGGTGCGGGGCCGGTTGGGGTCGGTGTCCACCCAGGCCGTGTACGACGTCCTCGCCGCGTGCGTGGACGCCGGCCTGGTGCGCCGCATCGAGCCCGCGGGCTCGGCGGCGCGGTACGAGACACGCACGGGCGACAACCACCACCACGTCGTCTGCCGCGCGTGCGGCGCGACCGGCGACATCGACTGCGTGGTCGGCGAGCGCCCGTGCCTGGCCCCGTCCGACGCGGGGGGCTTCGTCGTCGACGAGGCCGAGATCGTCTTCTGGGGCACCTGCCCGGCCTGCCGCGCCGCGGGAGCGGGTACCCCTCTGGCCAGCACCGACGGGACGAACTCGATCCCGTCACGGTGAGACACGAGAGCCACCACCACGAGGAGAGGCGAACGTGACCAATCCGAATCGCTCTTACGCCACCGATGACGCCGGTATCCCGGCACCCAGCCACGAGTTCTCCGCGACGGTCGGGACGGACGGTCCCCTGGTCCTCCAGGACCACTACCTGATCGAGCAGATGGCGAACTTCAACCGCGAGCGCATCCCGGAGCGGCAGCCGCACGCGAAGGGGAGCGGGGCGTTCCTCAAGTTCGAGGTCACGCAGGACGTCTCGGCCTACACCAAGGCCGCGGTCTTCCAGCCCGGTGAGACCACCGAGGGCATCATCCGGTTCTCCACCGTCGCCGGTGAGCGGGGCAGCCCCGACACCTGGCGCGACCCGCGCGGCTTCGCCCTCAAGCTGTGGACCCGCGAGGGCAACTGGGACATGGTCGGCAACAACACGCCGGTCTTCTTCATCCGCGACCCCATGAAGTTCCAGAACTTCATCCGGTCGCAGAAGCGCCTCGCCCGCAACGGGCTGCGTGACCACGACATGCAGTGGGACTTCTGGACGCTCTCGCCCGAGTCGAAGCACCAGGTCACGTGGCTCATGGGCGACCGGGGCATCCCGAAGGACTGGCGCCACATGAACGGCTACTCGAGCCACACCTACATGTGGATCAACTCGGCCGGCGAGGAGTTCTGGGTCAAGTACCACTTCAAGTCGGACCAGGGCGTCGAGTGCCTGACCGAGGAGGAGGCCGGCCGCCTCGCGGGTGAGGACGCCGACTACCACCAGCGCGACCTCTACGAGGCGATCGAGCGCGGGGAGTTCCCGAGCTGGACCCTCCACGTGCAGATCATGCCGTTCGAGGACGCGAAGACCTACCGGTTCAACCCGTTCGACCTGACCAAGGTGTGGCCGCACAGCGACTACCCCCTCCAGGAGGTCGGGAAGATGACGCTGAACCGGAACCCGGTCGACTACCACACCGAGATCGAGCAGGTCGCGTTCGAGCCGAACAACCAGCCGCCCGGGCTGGGCCTGTCGCCGGACAAGATGCTGCTGGCCCGCGGGTTCTCCTACGCCGACGCGCACCGCGCCCGGCTCGGGGTCAACTACAAGCAGATCCCGGTGAACTCGCCGCAGGGCACCGACGCGCACCCGTACACCGTGGCGGGCGCGATGCGCGTCGTGAACGCACCGGACCCGGTCTATGCGCCGAACACCAAGGGCGGCCCGCAGACGACCGAGACGATCCAGCCGCCGACGTGGTACTCGGACGGCCAGATCCAGCGCGCGGCCTACACGCCGCACGCCGAGGACACCGACGAGGTCCAGGCCCGCACGATGATGCTCGAGGTCTGGGACGACGACATGCGCGACCGCTTCGTCGAGAACGTCTCCGGCCACCTCTCCAAGGGTGTCGGTGACGACGTCCTCGCCCGCGCGTTCGACTACTGGAAGTCGATCGACGAGGGCATGGGTCAGCGCGTCGAGGACCGCGTCCGCGAGCTGACCGGCAAGGAGCAGAAGGTCCTCAGCCAGAGCTGAGCCGCGCGCTCACACACGTCGCCACGGCCCACCCCACCCATCCTGGTGGGGTGGGCCGTGGTGCTCGAAGGGAGATCACCACCATGGCCACCGCCCCCATCACGAGCCCCCTGCCCGACGACGCGCAGCAGATCGTCGGCGCCGTCCTGCAGGACAGCCTGGCCGACTTCGTCGACCTGTCCCTGACCGCCAAGCAGTGGCACTGGAACGTCGTCGGTCGCAACTTCCGCGAGGCGCACCTGCACCTCGACGAGCTGGTCGAGCTCGCGCGCACCTACTCGGACGAGGTCGCCGAGCGCGCCGCCACCATCGGTGTCTCGCCCGACGGCCGCACCGAGACCGTCGCCAAGAGCAGCGGCCTGCAGAAGACCGAGGAGGGCTGGCGCGACGTCGAGGACGTCAACGAGGCCGTCGTCGAGACCCTCGCCCGCCTCATCGAGCGCATGCGCGAGCGCATCGAGGCCACCGACGAGCCCGACCCGGTGACCCAGGACCTGCTCATCGCCCAGACGGCGAAGCTCGAGGAGGCCCACTGGATGTGGCAGGCCAAGACGGCCTGACCCGGTCGGGCTCTGTCTGTCAGGCGGGCACCGGGAGCCCGAGCGCGCGGCGGGCGAACGCGATCTCGGCGACCGTGTGGCGCAAGGTCTCGGCCACCACCAGGGACCCGTGCCCGGCGTCGTAGCGCACCATCGCGTAGTCCCGCCCCCGCTCCGCCAGGGCGTCGAGGTAGTTGTCGATCTGACGGATCGGGCAGCGGGGATCGTTCTCGCCGGCGAGCACCAGCACCGGGGCCCGCACCGCGTCCACCCACGTGAGCGGTGAGGCCTCGGTGTAGCGCTCGGGCACCTGCTCGGGCGAGCCGCCGAACAGCGACCGGTCGAAGGCGCGCAGCGGCTCCATCTCGTCCTCGTAGGCCGCGAGGTAGTCCGCCACCGGGACGCCCGCACACCCCACCGCCCAGCGCTCCGGCTGGCGCCCGAGGCCCAGCAGCGTGAGATAGCCGCCCCAGGACCAGCCCTCGAGGACACAGGCGGCCGGGTCGGCGAGCCCCGACGCGACGGCCCAGTCGTGCACGGCGGCGACGTCCTCGAGCTCGGTGGTGCCCGCGCGTCCCTCGATGGCGTCCCGCCACGCCGACCCGTAGCCCGACGAGCCGCGATAGTTCACGTGCACGACGGCGAAGCCCGCGTCGACCCAGACCGCGCGCACCGGCGACCAGCGGTCCTCGTCGGCCGCCTGCGGGCCCCCGTGGATCATGAATACGGTCGGGACGGGGCCGGTCGTGCCCGCCGGCCGGGTCCACAGCGCGTGGACCGGGCCCGCGACCCCGTCGACCCACGCGTCCTCGAGGGCGACGGAGGGCTCGGGTCGCTCGCCGGGCGGGGCCAGCAGCTCGGTGTCGGTGCCGTCCGGGCGCAGGGCGCGCACCGACGACGGATACGCCGCCGAGGACCAGCCGTACTCGACGGTGCCGTCGGGGCGCACGTCCGCGCCGCCGACCGACCCCGCCGCCGTCGGCAGGTCGGACAGCGCGCCCGTGGCGAGGTCGTAGCGGTGCAGCGTCGTGCGGCCCGCGCGGGTGTGGGCGACGAGCAGCGCCGAGGCGTCGGGGTAGAAGCCGGCGGCGAGGTCGCCGGGCAGGTCGATGTCGAGCACCGTCTCGGTGTCCGTCGCCAGGTCCCAGATCAGCAGCTCGTCGCGGCCCCGGCGTTCGTGGCCGACGAGCAGCCGCTGGTCGCCCTCGACCGGCGCGAACTCGATCGGGTCGAGTCCCATCCCCTCGCCGTCGTACCGCTCGCCCACCGCGGCGCCGTCGGACACCCGGAGCACGCGGATCGCCGGGTGGCGCGAGTCGCCGTGCTCGGCGTGCGAGATGGCCAGCAGCGTCTCGTCGCGCGACAGCGCGCCGATCCCGGCGTCCTCGGTGTGGGTGTAGACCACCCGGGCCTCGCCGCCCTCCTCGCTGACCGCGAGCGTCGACCCGTCGTCGGTCGACCAGCCGACGGCCACCGTGCGCCGGCCCAGGTCGAGACCCGCCGGATAGCCGGGCTCGGCGCCCGAGACGGCCGGCTCGGCCGACCCGCCGTCGAAGGGCTCGCGGACCCACACCCCGAACTCGTCGCCGTCGGTGTCGTCGAACCACCAGATCGCGGTGCCGTCGGTGCTCGCCGCGCCGCCGCGTGTGCCGTTCGGTCGATCGGTGACCCGCCGATGGGTGTCCGTGGACCGGTCCCAGGCGTAGATCTCCCAGGTTCCGGTGGCGTTCGACGAGTACACGCTGTGGTCCGGGGCATCCCGCGCCCAATCGGGCACCGAGACGCGCGCGGCCGTGAACCGGCCTCGCCAGCGGTTCTCGACGGCGTCATCGGCGAACAGGGCGTCCGGGATCTCCGGAGCCGGGTCCTGGCGGCGGTGCGGCGACGACGCGGTCATGCCCCGAATCCTGCCCGTCGGTGTGCCGATGCCGCCGGGTGGACCGGCCGGTGGGAGAGGATGCGCACCGGGGGGAGTGACTGATGACCGATCTCGGGCCGGACGACGAGGGGACGCCGCCGAACCTGGCGCGCGTGTTCGACCACTATCTCGGCGGCGACGACAACACCGTCGTCGACCGTGAGTTCGCCGCGGAGGTGGATCAGGTCCTGCCCGCCATGGGCGACCTGTGCCGGGGCCACCGACGGTTCTCCGCGGCGGTGGTGGACCACTGGTGCGCCGAGGGCATCGACCAGTTCCTCGAGCTGGGCGCGGGCCTGCCGACCGTCGACCACGTCCACGTCCGCGCCCGCCGGGTGCACCCCGGGGCGCGGGTGGCCTACGTCGACTACGACCCGGTCGCGGTCGTCCACGCCCGCCGTGTCGTCGCGCGCCACGAGGGCGTCTCGGTGCTGCTGGCCGACGCGGGCGACGCGGAGACGGTGCTCGCCGCGCCCGAGGTCCGGGACCTCCTGGACCTCGCCCGGCCGGTCGGGGTGCTCGCCGTTGGCATCCTGCACTACGTGCCCGACGCGGTCGCCGTGGAGGCGATGCGCCGCTACCGCGAGGCCCTCGCGCCGGGGAGCGGCGTCGCGATCTCGCACCTGACGGGCGTCGGGCGGCCCGACGTCCACACGTGGTCGACGATCAACCACGGTGGCTGGAGCTACGCGCCGACGCTGCGGGACCCCGAGGACATGGACCTGTGGCTCGAAGGACTGGAGCTGGTCGGCCCGGGCTGGGCCTCCGCGCCGCACTGGGCCCCGGAGGGCGCGGTGCCGCGTGCCGAGGAGACGGCGAGCGGGCTGTGGGGTGTGGTCGCGCGGAGACCCGCCCGCCGGGGATGATCGGTGCGTGATCCGCACCCAGCGCCACGACGGCGCGGTCCACGAGATCCGCCTCGACCGCACCGAGCGGCGCAACGCCCTCGACACCGCCCACTGCCGCGACCTGCACGCGGCCGTCGACGCGGCTCTCGCCGACGGCGCCCGCGTGCTCGTGCTCACCGGCGAGGGCACGGCGTTCTGCTCCGGCGCGGACCTCGACACCGTCGGCGACCCCGACTTCCTCGCCGCCCTCTACGGCATGCTGCACCGGCTCGCGGAGGTGCCGGTGCCCGTCGTGGCCGCGGTGCACGGGCCCGCGATCGGCGCCGGCACGCAGCTCGCGCTCGCCGCGGACCTGCGCGTCGTCGACCAGGCCGGCGTGTTCGGGCTGCCCACCGCAGGCCTGGGCCTCGCCGTCGACCCGTGGACGGTCCGCCGGCTGGCGCTCGTCGCGGGTGGCGGGGCGGCGCGACGCATCCTGCTGGCCTGCGAGCGCCTCGACCACGACGCTGCCCGGGCCGCCGGCCTGGTCGATCGTGTCGGCGACCGCGGCACCGCCCTGGCCTGGGCCACCGAG
This sequence comes from Actinomycetospora sp. CA-053990, assembly GCF_050948445.1. Classification (NCBI taxonomy): domain Bacteria; kingdom Bacillati; phylum Actinomycetota; class Actinomycetes; order Pseudonocardiales; family Pseudonocardiaceae; genus Actinomycetospora; species Actinomycetospora sp. CA-053990. The sequence goes on from NZ_CP192043.1 coordinate 389,822, forward strand.
ATGGCCGCCCTCGCGCCCCTCACGCTGGCCTACAACAAGCTCGCCGTCGCCCGGCTGCTCGAGGACGCGCCGGTGCCCGACGAGGTCGCTGCGGCCTTCGACGCCTGCTGGGCGAGCGAGGACCTCGTGGAGGGCCGCCGGGCCCGGGCGGAGAAGCGGGCGCCGGTCTTCCGGGGTCGGTAGCTGGTCAGCCCTCGCCCGGCCAGTGGGCCAGCGTGTCGATGTAGGACTGCCGGACGCCCTCGATGCGCTCGTCGAGGTCCTCGCGGGTCCAGGACGAGACGTCGATCGGCGGCAGTACGGCGACCTGGACGACGCCGGGATGGATGATCAGCGCGTTGCGACTCATCAGCTCGCCGGTGTTGCGGAAGACGAGCGGGACGATCGGCACGCCGGCCTGCATGGCCAGGTGGAACGCGCCCTTCTTGAACGTCCCCGGCGTCGGGGTGGGCGAGCGGGTGCCCTCGGGGGCGATGACGATCGAGGTGCCCTCGCGCAGCCGCTCGACGGCGGGCTCGAGGGCCTTGCGGGCCTGGGCGTTGTCGGCGCGGTCGATGAACGCCGTCTCGAGCAGGCGCATGAGCCCGCCGAACAGCACGTCGTTGGCCAGCTCCTTCTTCGCCACCGGCGCGAAGTTGCCGCGCAGGAGCCCGCCCAGGACGAGGACGTCGAGCTGGCTCTGGTGGTTGAACAGGAAGACCGCCGGCTGGGCCTCCCAGATGTGCCGGGCGCCGTGGACGTCGAGCGAGACGCCCGAGGCCATCAGCGAGAGATCACCGCCGAGCCCGATGCCGAGGTTGAGCCCGGCCCGCCGCGAGCCGCCGAGCAGCCCGAGGCCGAGGCCGGTGGCGAAGCCGCCCATCATCCCGGCGAACGTGGCGACGGTGCGGCCGATCTCGATCGGTGTCGTCCACGGGCGGCCGTCGAAGTCGAGCGCCGGCCAGGCGCGCTCCGCCGCGGCCCGGCGCAGGCCCGCGCTGGGGTTCACCGCGGCCGGGTGGCCCACGGTCGCCAGGAAGGGGACGTCCTCGCCGCCGTTGGAGTACGCGAAGCTCGCGTCCAGGTCGACGTCGTGGGCCGCCGCGAACTCCTTGACCGCCGCCGCCTTGCCCTCGCCGTAGGGCGAGCGGCCGTCGGGGTGCCCGGTGAGCGTGCCGTCCTCGCCGACCTCGACGGCTGTGTAGATCGTGTGGTCGACGCCCAGGGCCTTCGCGGCCGGCTCGACCTGGAACCGGGTGGCCGAGCTCGCCAGGACGACCGTGTGGCCCTTCTCCAGGTGCAGGCGGATCAGCCGCCACGCCTCCGGGTAGACGCTCGGGCCGATCTCGTCGCGGAAGAGCTGGTTGCCGATCTTCTCGAGCTCCTCGGGCGTCCGGCCCGCCCAGGTGCGCAGCGTGATGCCGAGGAACTTGCGGAAGTCCTCCTCGCCGTGGAGGCCCTGCCAGCCGCTGACCAGCGTGTCGAGCGTCGTGCGCGGGTGCAGGTCGAGGTTCTTGACGTGGTGACGCATGAAGGCGGTGACCGAGTAGCCCGCGATCACCGTGCCGTCGAAGTCGAAGAACGCGCCCACCTGGGGGCCCTCGGGTGCCGCGGCGACCGCGTCCATGAGGTCGGCGGCGGTGACCGCCGTGCTGGTCTCAGGGTCGGACACCCGCGGACTCCTGTCGGTTCGTCGCGTCGGTCTCGTCGATGGTCACGACTCGTTCCACTACCCCGCGAATCTCCGCGGCGAACGCCCGGCGACGGGTCGCCAGGTCCGGCTCCCCCTCGCGGGGGGTGTTCGGGGCCAGGAGACCCCGGTTGGCGGCGAGCCGCACCGCGGAGGCGAAGAGCTCCCTCGACAGCGACTCGGGCCCGTGCAGCTTGCCCTGCAGCAGCAGCTGACGCCCGACGGCGGCGGAGCGGTCGAGCAGCGCGTCCTCGTCGACGGGCGTGTCCGGGTCGTGCTCGGCGAGGCGCTCGGCCACCACCCACTGCGCGTCGACGAAGGACCGCAGCACCCGGTGCGCGCACAGGAACCGGCTCTGGCGCAGCAGCTTCTGGGTGCGGGCGACGTCGTCGACCCCGGACTGCCAATCGGGGTCGATGAGCGTGAGCTCGCGGATCAGCTCCTCGCGGAACGTCTCCTTGTCGGGGAAGAAGAACTCGTACTTCAGGAGGTCGCGCAGGTCCAGGGCCGCCTGGAAGCCGCGCGCGAGCGCGTCCCGGCCGGTGAGGTCGCCGACCTCGAGGATCGAGAGCTCGACGATCGCGCGGTTGACGAAGTGGTGGATCGCGGAGTTCCGGTAGAACGCGGCGACGATGTGGTGGCCCCGCTCGACCGAGAACACCGGCTCGGAGCCCTCGGTGTAGGCGCTGACCACCTTCTCCCGGCGCAGCGAGAGGAGTGCCTCCGCGACGCCGCCGTTGGTGCGCAGGGAGCCGATGCCGGTGTGCGGCAGTCCGCGGGCGTCGACGTAGTCGAGCACCGGCTCGACGACCCGGCGGACCTGCGAGAGCGTCAGCGCGCGGTCACGCACCCCGAGCAGGGCGAGGGCCGCCAGCGCGATGGGCGTCACCGGCGTGACGCGGTTGATGCGGACGAAGACCTCGAACGCGGTCTTCTGCAGGGCCAGGCGGCGGGCCGCGGAGTCCTCCGCCGCGACGCCGTCGACGTCCTCTCCCGTCTGGCTCGGACGGACGTCGAGCGCCGGGTCGTTGGCTGCGGAGAGCGCGGCGCGCAACGACAGCGGCTCGCCGAAGCTCACGTGCACCCCGCCGACCGGGCGGCGCTGCGCCCGGGCGTAGCCGGCGAGCCAGCGCAGGCCCTCCGGGGTCTTGGTGGCGCCGGTCTGCTCGGCCGCCATCTGGTGCACTTCCTGGAGCTGGTCGTGGATGATCGACACCGGGACGAGGTAGACATCCTCGGCGCGCCGGGTCTCGACGGCGCTGGCGACGTCGGAGAGCAGCCCGTACTTCGGTGGCCGGAGCTTCCCGGTGCGGGTGCGCCCGCCCTCCATGTACCACTCGAGGTTGAAGCGCTTCGCCGACAGCCACGAGAAGTACTCGCGCACCACGGCCTTGTAGACCGGGTCCCCGCCGAAGCTGCGGCGGATGAAGATGATGCCGCTGCGCCGCGCGAGCTGCTCGAGCCCGAGGATGCGCAGGTTGTCGCCGCCGAGGACGTGGTTGCGCGGGAAGTCGTTGCTGCGCAGCACGTCGGCCAGCACGAACGGGTCGGTGTACGAGCGGTGCGACGGCAGGAAGACCAGGGCGTGCTCGGCGTTGAGCTCCCGCAGCGGCTCGAGCCCCGCGGTGTCGGCGTGCACGGTCCACGCCTTCTCGTGCATGGGGCGCAGCACGCCGGAGAACAGGTCGACGGCGCTGGGGTCGAGCGAGGCGACGATGCTCTCGAGGTCGGTGGCCGCCTCGGCGGACACGTCGTCCTCGGGGCGGCCGGTCTCGGCGGCGAGCCGACGGATCTCGCGGCTGAAGTGCGCCGACCCGATGATCTGGGACGCCACCTCGCGGGGCACCTTGAAGCGGTTGCCGGTGAGCGCGCGCTCGGCGCGGTCGAGCGCGAGCGTCGCCTGACGGGCCACGAACCGCACGAAGTCCGCGCTGTCGGTGGAGTCCCGCTCGCGCCGGTGGCGGCGCAGGAGCTCGCGGACCGTGGCCGGGCGCCCGACCACGACCTCGTGCTGCGGCGGGCTGCGGCGCGCGGCGCGGGCGCGGTTGCGCAGCGCCCAGCCGCGGGTGAGGACGTCGGCGAGCCGCAGCAGCGTGCCGTCGGGCTCCGGATCGGTCGCCCACACCACCCGGACGGGGACGAGCAACGGGTTGTCGCCGCGCGTCAGGCGCGCGGCGAGCTGCTCGCTGTCGGCGGGCAGCACCTCGAGGCCCCGCCCGCCCGGCTGACCGTCCCCGCGGACCCGGGCGAGCCAGCGGTCGACGAGGCGGCGCTCCATGCCGGAGGGCGCGTCGACGAGGACGACGAGAGGCCGGTCCCCGGAGTCCGGGAGGACCGCCGTGTCGACCTGGGTGCTCACGTCTCGCACCTCCCGCGTCTCGCGACACCGCGTGTCCGGCGTCACCGTCGTGCCTGCTTCGGACCCTACCGGGTGGGGTCGTCCGACGACCGGCCGTGAAGGTCGATCACTCGGGTCCGGTGATGACCTACGGCGCCGCGGTGAAGCCCTGCGCGATCCGCGTGAACGCCCAGGGCTCCTGCTCGATGCCGCTGCAGTCGTCCGTCTCGTCCTCGGTGCCGGGGCAGGAGCCGTTGTCCCGGGCGAGGGCCCAGAAGCCGACGCCGCCGTAGCCGTTGCCGCGGGCGTCGTCGACGACGGCCTGCGCGTCCTCCGGCGTCGTCGTCATGTCCATGTCGTTGCGCCCGACCATGAACGTGACCCCGGTGCGCCGCCGGACGTCGACGGGGTCGCTGCCCGGCCAGAGGGCCTCGAGCTGACCGACGGCGGTACGTGCGGCGCCGGTCATGGCGTCCGCCCAGGCGCCCTCGTACGAGAAGTTCATGACCATGAGGTTCACGCGCGCGGCGACGCCCGCCGTCGTGGCCTCGCGCACGAGGTCGACGGCGTCGGCGCTCATGCCCTCGCTCACACCGTCGATCTGCACGGTCAGCGTCACCCGCGTGCCGCGCTCGCGCTGGAGCAGGGCGAGGGCCTCGGCGATGCGGCTCGACGACACCTCGCGGCCGCTGTCGGTCTCGACGTCGACGTCGAGGTGGTCGGTGCCGACGGCGTCGAGCGCGGCGCCGTAGGCGCGCGCGAGCGACGGCGCGTCCGGGCAGGCCTTCTCGAGGTAGTCGCCGAGCGCGCCGCCCGACGACACGGTCACGGTGCCGCCCCGGGACTTCAGGCCGGCCACCCGCGCCATCACGGCGGGGTCGGCCAGCGGGGTCGTGCCGCCCCAGGTCGGCGCACACGAGCCGTCGGCCCCGGCGAGGACGAAGGCGAGCACGACGTCGGCGTGGCCGGTCGCGTCGGCCATGTCGGTCATGGTCGGGAGCGGCGGGGTGGTCAGGTCGACGTACGGCGCCATCCCGACCGTCGGCAGCGGGCCCTCGGGGGCCGCCACGCCGGCACGCCGCGGGGCGTCCGACGACGCGCCCCCGGCCTCCACGACGTCCGCCAGCGCCGGCTCGGGGGACGGGGTCTCGCCGGTGACCATCGGTGCGGTGATCAGGACCGCCACGAGGGTGGCGAGCAGGAAGGCGCGCAGCGACGGCCGGGTCGCGCTGCGGCGGGGCCGGCTCAGGTGTCCGCGCCGGCGTCGTCCGCGGCGTCGGCGGCGTCGTCCTGGGCGTTCGGGACGTTCTGGGTGTCGGCGACCGGCGCCGGGTTGGCGCGGGCGGGGCCTGCGGCACCACGGGCACCGGCGCGACGACGACCGGGCGCGGTGCGACGCGCGCCTTCGGGGTGGTCGAACGGGGCGTGCTGCGCGTGGTGGCGCGCGCGGACCGGGTGGTGGTGGACGTCGCCGTCGGCTCGACCTCGGCGACGTTCTGCGCGGCGGGTCCCGGATGGCGGTCGGTGCGGGCGGAGCCGTCGTCGGCGCCGGCAGCAGCGTCGGCGAGGAGGTCGGCCCGACCGGACCGGCCACCGCGCCGACGGCCACGACGCCGACGTAGGACGCGCAGACGGCGGTCGCCAGGATCGCGGCGGTGCGCCAGCGGCGGGCGCGGCGCCCGCTGCCGTCGGCGAAGACGGGAGCGGCCCCGGCGACCGGGGCGGCGAGCGGGGCGGGGGCGGCGAGCGGGGCCGGCGCGGCGAGCGCGGCCGGAGCGGCGGCCGCGGCGCGGCGGGCCGCGCGGCCCGGGTCGGGCGAGGCGCTGATCAGCGTCGTCGTCGCCCGCGCCGCGATCTCCTCCGGGTCGGAGCGACGGGCGGCGGGGCGCTTGGCGCGCACGGGTGCGGGGCCGGGGGTGGCGGCGGCGGTGGCGGTGGTGTCGGCGCCGGCCGGCGTCACCGCGGTGGCCTGCGTCGCGCCCGTGGGCGGGAGCGGGCGGGGGACCGGGCCCTGCAGCGGGACGCCCCGTCCCGGCGCCTCCGCGTGGCGCGGGCGGTCGACGGCGTGGGTCGACGGGGTGTGGGCCTCGGGAGCCGGCCGGGGGTGGGCAGCGCGACGGCGTGCCGGGTCGCGGGTGCCGGATCCGCGAGCAGGTCGGCCACACGTGTCGTGTGCCGGGGCTCGGCGTCGCGTCGCGAGGCGCCGGACCCGTCCGGTCCCGCCGAGTGCCGCCCGCCCGTCACGGGTGTGGCGGTGGCCGGCCGCGCGGGCGCGGCGTGCCGCCCGGTGGGCGGCTGCGGTGCCCCTCCGTGTCGCATGGTGTCCCCGATCCGTGTGAGAGCGCCCCCGACAGGGTGATCCGAGAGGACCATCGTCCCCCGACATCGTGTCGTTACCGGACGGAGACCGACAAGTGCTGGTTCCGACGAGGGAACCAACGTCACTCGACCGTGGAGAGCAGGGCTGACGGACGAACGCGCGACGCGTGGGTCACCGGGCCCGCGCCACCACCGGCGACCTCATCCGCGCACCGACCCGCGACCGCAGGCCGCGCCGCGACCCGACCAGGCCCAGAAACGCAGCAAGCCCCGAACCCGTGAGGGCTCGGGGCTGTGCCGATGTCCTGCGACATCACGACGTCGGGGTGGCGGGATTCGAACCCACGGCCTCCTCGTCCCGAACGAGGCGCGCTACCAAGCTGCGCCACACCCCGGAGGCGATCGCGCAGTCGGAACTCTACCCGTTGGCCCCCGACCGGGCGGACGGGGGCCGCCCCCCGCCCTCGACGGCGGTGGCCGGCGGCGAGGAGGTCGGGGTGGGACGGGGCACGAGCTCGAGCAGGGTGGCCTCGGGCCGGCACGAGAACCGCGCCGGGGCGTACGGCGAGGTGCCGAGACCGGCGGAGACGTGCAGTCGCATGTGGGAGCCCCAGCGCGAGGCGCCGCGGGCGCGGGAGCGGTCGACACCGCAGTTGGTGATGATCGCGCCGTAGCCGGGCAGCCGCAGCTGGCCACCGTGGGTGTGGCCCGCGAGGACGAGGTCGTAGCCGTCGGCGGCGAACGCGTCGAGCACCCGGGGCTCGGGGGAGTGGGTGAGCCCCAGGCGCAGGTCGTACGGCCCGTCGGCCGGGCCGGCGATGCGGTCGTAGTCGTCGCGGCCGATGTGCGGGTCGTCGACGCCGCCGATCGCGAGGCGGAGCCCGTCGACGGTGAGCGTGTGCCGGGCGTGGGTGGCGTCGAGCCAGCCGTGCTCGAGGAACGCGGCACGCAGGTCGCGCCACGGCAGCTCGGGTCCGAGGACCCGGTGCTGGGGGTTGAACAGGTAGTGCGCGGGGTTCTTCGGCTTCGGCCCGTGGTAGTCGTTGCTGCCCCAGACCACGACGCCGGGCTTGTCGAGCAGGCCCCCCAGCGCGCGCAGCACCTCGGGCACCGCGCGCCGGTGGGAGAGGTTGTCGCCGGTGTTCACCACGAGGTCCGGCTCGAGCTCCGCGAGCCCCTCGACGAACCGCTGCTCGAGGCGCTGGCCGGGCCGCAGGTGCAGGTCGCTGACGTGCAGCACGCGCAGCGTCCGGCCGGCCGCGGTGACGGGGTCGAGGACCTCGAGGCGGGCCCGGCGCAGCGCGAACCAGTGCCGCTCGACCCCGACCGCGTAGCCCAGCCCGAGGGCCCCGGCGGCGGTCACGCCCGCGGCGGCGCGCAGGGCCGTCCCCGCGATCGTCGTCCCGCTCATCCGCCGCCTCCCGTCGCTCCGGTGTTCGTGCCCCCCGCCAGGGGTGGCGGGCCGCTCGGCGGCGTCGGGGGCGAGGGCACGGTCCCGTTGGAGACCTGCAGCGTCACGACCTGGTCGGGGAGGATCGAGCCCCGCGGGTTCTGCCCGACGACCGTGCCGGCCGGGGCGCGGTTGCCCACCTGCGTCTGCGCCACCTGGAAGCCGGCGTCGCGCAGCTCCTCGGTGGCCTCGTCGACCTGGTCGCCGACGACCTCGGGCACCTGCTCGTTGCTGCCGCCCTGCAGGTAGCGCGGGCTCGTCGGGGGCAGCTGGGCCACCGGGAGCGGCGCGAAGAGCGGGTTCATCGCCTTGTACCAGGTCAGCGCGGGTGTCTTGCCACCGAAGATGTTGGGGTCACCGCAGGGGAACGGCGGGTTGTCGCCGCCGCTGTCGCACAGACCGCGGGGGGACGACGAGTCGTCGAAGACGATCACCGCGCCCGAGTACTGCTGGGTGAAGCCGAGGAACGCGGCCGACTTGTTCTGCTGCGTCGTGCCGGTCTTGCCGGCCATCGGGCGGTTCCAGCCCTGGGACGTCGCCGCGGCGTTCGACGTGCCGCCCGGCTGGTCGTCCTTGGCCAGCCCGCTCATCAGCGTGTCGGCCAACGCGGGGTCGACGACCTGCTCGCAGGGCTGCTCCGAGACCGGCACGGGCGAGCCCGACGCGTCGGTGACCGACTCGATGGGCGTCGGCGGGCAGTACATGCCGCCCGAGGCGAGGGTGGCGCCGGAGTTGGCGAGCTCGAGCACGCTCGTCGGCGTGACACCGAGGGTGAACGAGCCCTGGTTCTGCTCGCGCACCGTGTCGGCGATCGACACGCCGTCGGGGCCCGGCTCGGCGAGCGAGCGCATGCCGAGGCGCACGGCCATGTCCACCACCGGCGGAACCCCGGTGTACTCCATGAGCTTCACGAAGCCGGTGTTCGGCGAGGTGGCGAGCGCGTCGGTCATGCTCAGTCGCGGCGGGGCCGGGCTGGCGTTGCGCACCGGGAACGGGTTGCCGCTGCCGTCGCGGTAGATCGGCGACGCGTAGCCGTCCGGCGGGATGTCCATCTGGTAGTTGATGCCGAGGCCCTTCTCCAGGGCCGCCGCGGCGGTGAACACCTTGTAGACCGAGCCCGCGCCGAGGTTCACGGGTTCCCAGGGCAGCCCGTAGCTCGTCTGCAGGGCGTCGCCGTCGACGCCGAACACGCGGTTCGCGCCCATGGCCACCACGCGGTGCTTGTCCCGCCCCGGTTGGATGTTGGCCATGGTGTCCGCGACGTTGCGCTGATCGGGCGGGACCTCGTCGTTGAGGGCCGTCTGCATCAGGTTCATGGCGTTGCGGTCGAGCGTGGTGCGGATCGTGTAGCCGCCGCGGTTGATCTGCTCGGCCGAGATGCCGGACTCGCCGAGGTAGTCGACGACGTACTTGCAGAAGAACGCGGCGTTGCCCGCGCCGATGCACCCGTTGGGCGGCGTGGCCAGCGGCTCGACGATGCCGAGCGGGGCGGCGACCGCCTCCTGCGCCTGCTGCTGGGTGATCATGCCCTGGCCCAGCATCTGGTTGATGACCTCGTTGCGCCGGCCGGTGGCGGCCTGCGGGTGGCGGGTCGGGTCGAACTGGGTGGTCGACTGCACCATGCCGGCGAGCAGCGCGGCCTGCGGCACCGTGAGCCGCTCGGGCGTGGTGTTGAAGTACGTGCGCGCCGCCGCGGCCACGCCGTAGGAGTTGTTGCCCAGGAAGACGATGTTGAGGTACCGCTCGAGGACCTCGTCCTTGGCCTCCTGCTTGGTGCGCCCGGACGCGAGCTGGCGCTCGAGCTGCAGGGCGACGCGCACCTCACGCAGCTTGCGGGCGTAGGTCGGCTCGGTGGCCTCGAGGCGCTCCGACTCGGTCTGCGCCGTGACGTAGAGCTGGTAGTTCTTGATGTACTGCTGCGTGAGCGTCGAGGCGCCCTGCTGCGTGGAGCCGGCGGTCTGGTTGGTCACCAGCGCCCGCAGCGTGCCGGTCCAGTCGACGCCGTCGTGCTCGTAGAACCGGCGGTCCTCGATCGCGACGATCGCGCCGCGCATGGCGGGCGACATCTGCTGCAGCGAGACCGGCGTGCGGTTCTGTTCGTAGAGGTAGGCGATCGGCGCGCCCTGGTTGTCGGTGACGGTCGAGACCCCGGGCAGCTGGCCGGCCGCGAGGTCCGACGACGTGGCGTTGACCGTGTCGCTGGCGTCGTTGGAGATCAGCCCCATCGCGCCCGCGAAGGGGAAGGTCATGCCCGCGACGATCACGCCCGCCACCAGGCAGATCGCCAGGAGCTTCGTGATCGGTCGCACCTTCGCACCGATGTTCCGTTCGCCCCTCGCCACGACGGTGAGGGTACGCGGTGGGGCGTGAACGACCTGTCGGCGCGGCCCGCGCGTCGGGTGCCGCGCGGCGGTCGGGCGGCGGTGCGGTGCAGCGGTGCTGCGCGGATCCCGTTGTGACGGGAACCGTGCGCCCATACAGTGCGTCAGACCCCAGTGACGGGCAGGGCGCGCCCGGGGACGGATCCGGCGCGCGCACGTGTGGCGCACCTGCGGGGAGGTGTGTCCGCGGACGAGGCGCCCGCACGGGGACACGAGGGTGGGGACACGACGTGACAGGTGAGTCGGTGCCGTTCGTGACGGCGAGCTCGGCGACCTCGTTCGACTGGCGGCACTCCGCGCGCTGCCGCGACGACGACCCGGAGACCTTGTTCGTCCAGGGCGCGCAGCAGCGGGACGCCCGCGAGGTGTGCAAGGCCTGCCCGGTGCGCACGGAGTGCCTCGCGCACGCGCTGGACAACCGCATCCGGTTCGGCGTGTGGGGTGGGATGACCGAACGCGAGCGCCGGGCCCTGCTCAAGCGCCGGCCCGACGTGATCTCGTGGGCGGCCCTGCTCGAGTCGGCCCGCCGGGCGGCGCTCGCGAGCCCGCCGGCCGACCCGGACGCGCCCGCCCGCACGCGCCGCAGCGCGCCGGCCCGCCCCGCCGCGCCCCCGGCGCCGGCCCGTCCCGCCGCGGGCGGGACGCAGCGCCACGTCGGCTAGGACGCCAGGCGGCGCCCGATCTCGCGCAGACCGTCGAGGTCGTGCACGTCGGTGCTCATGGCGGGCACGTCGATGATCGGCACCGTGGGGTGCGCCCGGGTGAAGCGCCCGAGGACGCGGCGCTCCCGCTCGGCGGTCTCGACGCGGTCGGCGTGCAGGCGCAGCACGGCCGCGGCCAGCTCGTCGCCGCGCGCCGACTCCAGGGTCTCGGCGCCCTCCCGGGCCCGCGCGCCGGACAGCGTCGCGTGCACCGGGTGGGTGCGGTTGAGCACGAGGCCGGCGAGCGGCATGCGCTCCGACGACAGGCGCTCGACGAAGTAGCTCGCCTCGCGCAGGGCGTCGGGCTCCGGGGCGGCCACGACGACGAACGAGGTGCCCGGGGCCCGCAGCAGCTGATAGGTCGCGTTCGCGCGCTCCTGGAAGCCGCCGAAGAGCGTGTCGAAGGCCTGCACGAACGCCGACGCGTCGGCCAGCATCTGGCCGCCGAGGATCGTCGAGACGGCCTTGGCGAACAGGCTGAACGTCGAGCCGACGATCTTGCGCAGGGCGCTGCCGCCGGCGCGCGCCGGCGCCGAGAGCAGCCGGATCATGCGCCCGTCGAGGAACGACGAGAGCCGCTGCGGGGCGTCGAGGAAGTCCAGCGCGGACCGCGACGGCGGGGTGTCGACGACGATGAGGTCCCAGAGGCCGGTGCTGGAGAGCTGGCCCAGCTTCTCCATGGCCATGTACTCCTGCGTTCCGGAGAACGAGGTGGAGATGGTCTGGTAGAAGGGGTTGTCGAAGATCGCCTGCGCGCGGTCGGGCGTGGTGTGGCCGGAGACCATCTCGTCGAAGGTCCGGCGCATGTCCAGCATCATCGCCTGCAGCTCGCCGTCACCCCGGTCGGCGGTGTTGCGCAGCGCGCCGGGCACGTTCCGGGGCTCGTTGTCGAGCTCCTCGAGGCCCAGCGACTGCGCGAGCCTGCGGGCCGGGTCGATGGTCAGCACGACCACCCGGCGTCCCTGCTCGGCGGCCCGCAGGGCCAGCGCGGCGGCGGTGGTGGTCTTGCCGACCCCGCCCGAGCCGCAGCAGACGAGCACCTTGGTGTCGCGGTCGGCGAGCAGCCCGTCGAGGTCGAGGTGGCGGGGTCGTCCGGCGCGGGCGTCGGCTCGATCGGCGGCCATCAGCGCACTCCCTGCTCGCGCAGCAGCTCGGCCAGCTCGTAGATGCCGCCGAGGTCGACGCCCTCGGTGAGCTCGGGCAGCTCCAGCTGGGGCAGGCCGGCGGCGGTGAGGCGTGAGCGCACCGCCGACTCGATCTGCACCCGCTCGGCGTGCTCGACGGTCTCGCTGACCAGCCCGTCCACCTCCTCGTCCTTCAGGAACAGCCCGGCGGCCTCCAGCCCCGAGCGCAGCCCGGAGCCCAGCCCCGCGCCCGTCGCCGCCCCGGTCAGCGCCGTGGCGGGCAGGCGGGAGGGGCGGATGCGGTTGACCAGCACCGCCCCGGTGGGCAGGCCGGCCTCGGCGAGCTCGTCGACGGTGTCGAGCGTCTCCTGCACGGGCAGGTCCTCGAGCTGGGTGACGAGGTGGATCGCGGTGCGCGAGGAGTGCAGGAGCTCCACCACGCCCTCGCTCTGCGTGTGGATGGGGCCGGTGCGCGCGAGCGAGCCCATCGCCTTGGTGACGTCGAGGAACTTCACGATGCGTCCGGTGGGCGGCGCGTCGAGCACGACGGCGTCGTAGAGCGGCACCCGGCGTCCCCCACGGCGGTCCTCGCCGACGGTGCGCCCGACGCACTCCTTGACCTTGCCGGACAGCAGCACGTCACGGAGACCCGGCGCCAGCGTGGTCGCGAACTCGATCGCGCCCATCCGCCGCAGCGTCCGGCCGGCGAGGCCGAGGTTGTAGAACATCTCGAGGTACTCGAGCAGGGCCGCCTCGGCGTCCACCGACAGCCCGCGGACCTCGCCGCCGTCGGGGGCGACGGCGATGCGCTGCTCGGCGTACGGCAGCGGCGGGGTGTCGAAGACCTGGGCGATGCCCTGCCGGCCCTCCACCTCGACGAGCAGGGTGCGTCGCCCGCCCGCGGCGAGCGCGAGGGCCAGTGCGGCGGCGAGCGTCGTCTTGCCCGTGCCGCCCTTGCCGCTCACCACGTGGAGCCGGGCCTCGGCGAGGGCGGCGGGCCAGCGCTGATCGGTCACGACGTCCACCCTAGGCCCGGTCCTGCGCGATCGCGGGCGGTGCGGACGGGGTCCGGGTCACAGCGGTGTCGGGTGCGGTCTCTACCCTCGCCCGTATGAGTGCGGATGCCGTGAAGTGGGAGTACGCGACGGTTCCGTTGCTGACCCACGCCACCAAGCAGATCCTCGACCAGTGGGGTGAGGACGGCTGGGAGCTGGTCACCGTGCTGCCCGGGCCCACCGGTGAGCAGCTCGTGGCCTATCTGAAGAAGCCGCGGGCGTGACCGGGCCCCGGGAGCGGCTGCAGGAGCTCGGGCTCGAGCTCCCGGCGGTGGCCGCGCCCAAGGGCGTCTACGTGCCCGCCCGCCGGACGGGCGACCAGGTCTGGACCTCGGGGCAGCTGCCGCTCGTCGGCGGGGAGCTACCGGCCACCGGGCTGGTCGGCGCCGACGTCGACCCGGACGACGCCGCGGCCTACGCCCGGATCGCCGCGCTCAACGCGCTGGCGGCCATCGACGCCCTCGTGGGGCTCGAGGCGATCCGGTCCGTGGTCAAGGTCGTCGGCTACGTGGCGTCCGCCCCCGGGTTCGGCGGTCAGCCGCAGGTGGTCAACGGGGCGTCCGAGTTCCTGGGTGCCGTTTTCGGTCAAGCGGGCGAGCACGCCCGCTCGGCGATCGGAGTGGCGGCGCTGCCGCTGGGGGCCCCGGTCGAGGTTGAGGTCGTCGTCGACCTCACGTGAGCTGGGTTCCGGACCGTCCGACACCACGGGCGGCCCGGTCGGATCGCCGCAGGGTGGATCGGAGCACAGAGCGTGGACCAGAACGGGACCGTCTCCTCGTCGGCCGACGAGGCCGAGCAGGCGTGCCACGACGTCCTGCTGGCGATGGCCGGCCGGCTGCCGGACCGCCTGCTGTGGCGTCTGCGCGACTGGTTGTCCAGCGGCGCCCACGTCGCCCTGCGCACCGCGCTCCCGCGGGCTCTCCTGCGCCACCGCATCGGTGTCTCCGAGGACGAGCGCGCCCGTCTGCGCACGGCCGTGCTCGCCTGGGGCGGGCCGGCGCGGCTGGTCGACGCCGTGCTGCACGTCGACGCGGCGCCCGAGCCGACCGCAGGCTTCGTCGAGCCGGGCCGCGGGCCCGGGTGGGACGACACCGACCTGGTGCTCCGCGCCCTCGCGCCCGTGGCCGGCGGCGTCACCGCGGTCCGCCGTGCCTGGCGCCACGGGTCGGGGGCGCCGGTGCGCGTGGTGATCGTCGACGGTCCGGCGGACGCCTCCACCGGCGGCCGGGCGGCCCTGACCGGGGCGCTGCAGCGCGCGCTGCGTGCCCGGGGCGAGTCCGACCCGTGCGTCGAGGTGCTCGCCCCGACCATCGTCCCCACGCCGTACCACCGGGCCGCGCTCGCCGCGGCCGAGGTGCTGTGGCGCCGCGGCACCGACCGCGTCCCGCCCGCCCGTGCCGGGCTCGGCGCGGAGGCCGGGGAGCTGGTGGGCCATGGCTGAGCGCGACATGACCGGTGAGGAGCGCCCGGAGCGTCTCGGTCTGCCGGGCGACGTGGCCGGACCCGACCTGGCCGGACCTGACCTGGCCGGACCTGACCTGGACGGCTCGCGTCCGGCCGACCCCGACGCGTCCGCGGGGCTCGCCCGACGCCGCGCCGACGACTATCCCCGGATCAGCCGGCTCGGCTTCCAGGGCTTCGCCGCCGACCTCGCCGGCCTCGCCGGCGGGGCCGGGGATCTCGCCAACCTGCCGCCCTGGTCGGTCCGTGACGACAGCGCCGGCGACCGCCCCGACCGCGACCCGGTCGCGCTGGCCGCCTGGCGCCGCGTCGCCGAGCGTCGCCGCCTGCGGGCCGGCCTCGAGCCGGTCGGCGCCGGCATGGAGGTCGTGGACGACATCCCGGCCGCCGACGTGCCGGATGTCGTGCGGGCCGAGGTCGTCGGCGACCTCGCCGACGACGACCGTGTCGAGCACTCGGCCTGGACCGAGGGAACGGGGCACCACATGGCGGGCGACCGGGCGGAGGTCCCGGTCGACGAGGACGCCGTGGAACTCGTGGACTCTCCGGCTGCGGCTGAGGTCGATCACGACGACGCCGAGCCCTCCGACGGGTTCGTGAACGAGATCCGTCCGGACGAGGTGCCGGCCGAGACCCCTGCCGACGAGCCCGCCGCGCCGCCGGCCGCCTCGACGTCCGAGGGACGGCCGGAGAGCGGACCCCCGCCCGCTCGCGGCCCCGGGGCTCCCGCGGCACGCGGCGGCCGCGATCCCCGCCCCGGCACGCCCCCGACCGCCCGCCCCGACCAGGGCGGGCGCCACGAGGTGCTGCTCTCGCTGGCGGGGCGGATCGACGACGACGCCCTGTCCTCGGTGCGCGAGCTGGTCGCCGTGGAGGACGACGCCGCGGCCGCGGAGCTGCTCGGCGGCTGCCTGCTGGCCGCCGGCGCCGGGGTCACGGCGCGCGAGCACGCGGTGCTCGGGCGCTGGTTCGCCGCGTCGCGCGTCGACCCGGAGCTCGTCGACGTCCTGCCGCGAGACCCCGAGGCCGACCGGCGCGAGGAGCACCGGTTCACGCCCGACCCGCCGGCCTCCGCGCGGGCGCCCGGCTCGTCCCGCGACGCCGGCGAGGCCGTTGCCCGCGCCGCCGCGCGGCTGCCCGGGGTCCAGCGCGTGCGCCAGTGCTGGCGCACCACCCCGGCCGGGTCCGCACCGGGTCCCGTGCCACACCGTGTGGTGCTGGTGGAGACCCACTCCGCCGACGACTGCGAGCACGTCGCGCACCACGTCGCGCACGCCGCCCGCGAGCTGGGTGCGGTGTCGGTCGAGGTCTTCGCCGCCGGCGCCGAGCTGCCCGCCTACCACCGGGCGGCCGTCCGCGTGGCACGCCCGCTCGGCGCCGCCGCGCCGTCGGCTCCGTTGTCCTCGGCGTCCGAGACCGCGCCACTGGGCCCGCCCGTCGGGGCGCCCCGCCCGTCGCCCGGCCCCTCGAGCCGCCGTGACGACGACGAGGTGCCGCCGTTCGGCGTGCCGGTGTCCGCGGCGTCGGCGGGCCCGCCGTCGTTCCTCACGGTGACCGGCCCCGACGACGCCGACGAGCGCCGGCCCGCCGAGCCCGCCGAGGAGCGGTCCGGCGACGAGCAGTACCGCATCGTCGCCGCCGCGGGCCCCGACCCGCTCGAGCGCGAGCGCGCCCGGACCCATGACGTCGAGGCCGACGCCCCGGAGCCCGAGGCCCCGGCGGAGTCCGAGACGGTCGCCCCCGAGGAGCCCGCGCCGGTCGACCTCGACCCGGAGGCGACCGCGGAGCGCATCGCGGCGCTGTGGCGCACCCCGCCGCCCGACGAGATCCTCTCCGACGAGCACCCCATCTCCTCGTGGGCCGAGACGTCGCTCGGGGTCAGCTTCGGTCCCGACGACCCGCTCGCCGGTCCGGCACCGGCCGGGCCGTCGGTCGACCCGGACGCCGCCACCGGCGAGTTCCCCGCCGTCGCCGCCCCGGCGACCCCGCCCACCGGCGTCGACGTGCCCGCCACGAACGGCGTCGACCTGCCCGGGGCGAACGGGGAGGCGCGCGTCCGGCGAGCCCGGCACAGCCGCAGCGAGACCGGTGAGTTCGAGGCGCCCGTCGTCGACACCCCGGTCCGCCTTCGCCGACCCCGCCGGCGCGCACCAACGGCCACCACCACGGCTCCGAGCGCCCCGACGCCTCCGGGGACGCGGTGACCGGGCCGGTCCAGCGTCCCGCCGAGACACCCGCGCCCTCCACGCCGCCGTCGCCCGCGGCCCCGGTGGGCTCCTCCGGTCCCGACTCCGTCGACTCCCAGCTCTCCGACCGCGAACGGGAGCTGCTCGCCCGCCTGCACGAGGAGCTGGCCTCCCGCGAGCGTCTCGAGGCTGACGCGCCCGACCCGCTGACGGGCCGCCCCGTGGCGCCCCCGCCGGGGTCCGAGGACGCCACGGCACCCCGGCCGCGCCCCACGGGCCCGCACCCGGGACCGGGTCGCCCGCCGGGGCCACCGCGGCCCGGACCCGGGGGGAGCAACGGGCACCGTCCCGTCAACGGCCACGGTCTGCCCCGTCGCCGCGATCACGACGGCGAGGACGGGGCGTCGCCGGGCGCCTGAACCGTCCCGGCGACGAGGAGACGGCCCGACATCGCTCCTTCGTCGCGCTGCCGTCCCGTTCCGCCGCCTAGGGTGCCCCGCGTGACCACCGACCTCGTCGACCTGCCCCCGCGGTTCGGGATGGACCGGCCCGCCTTCGACAAGATCGGCAGCCGGCCGGCGGGCGAGCTGCGGCTGGCGGCGTCGGTGGTGCTCGTGCGCGACGCGGCCGCCGGACCGGGCGTCGAGGTGTTCCTGCTCGAGCGGGCCGCCGAGATGGCGTTCGCCGCGGGCATGTCGGTCTTCCCGGGCGGCGGGCTCGACGCGGCCGACCGGGAGGCGCTGGCCGAGGGCCTGGTCGACGCCGACGCGGCCGAGGACGCCGCGCGCAGCTGGGACACGGCGCCGGACGCCGCCGCGGCGCTGATCGCGTGTGCCGTGCGCGAGACCTACGAGGAGACCGGCGTGCTGCTCGGAGGAGCCGCGCCGCCGGCCGCCGGGACGCGGGAGCGCCTGGTCGCGCGCGAGACCGGCCTGCGGGACGTCGTGGGGCACGTCGAGGCCGCGGCGCTGCGGCCCTGGGCCCGCTGGGTCACGCCGGAGGGGATGCCGCGCCGCTACGACACCGCCTTCTTCGTCGCCGGGGTGCCCGACGGCCAGGAGCCCGACGGCGCGACCACCGAGGCCGTCGGGGCCGGCTGGTGCGCGCCCGCGCAGGCGCTCCACGAGTGGGAGGACGGCGTGCGGGCGCTGATGCCGCCGACCTGGGCGGTGCTCAGCGAGCTCGCCGCCGCCGACTCCGCCGCCGGACTCCTCGACGCCGCCGCGGGGCGACGCCCGGAGCCCGTGACCCCGAGCTTCCGGCCCGACGGCGAGCGCGTCGGCCTCGTCGTCCCGTCGCACGCGTTCGGGGTGGACCGATGAGCGGCCGTCCCGTCCCGGGCCCCGCAGGCGCGTCACCGGCGCACCCTGCCTACGGGCTCCTGAGGCCCGTCACGGAGGCCGCGGCGGTGGTCCTGGCGGAGAACCCGTCACCGATGACGCTGGACGGCACCAACACCTGGATCCTGCGGGCACCGGGGCAGGCCGGCTGTGTCGTCGTCGACCCCGGCCCGGAGGACCCGGCGCACCTCGACCGACTCGAGGCCTGCGGGCCCGTCGAGCTCGTGGTGCTGACCCACCGGCACCTCGACCACACCGAGGCCGCGCGGACGTTCGCCGAGCGGGTCTCCGCCCCGGTCCGTGCGCTCGACCCGACGCTGACCCTCGGCGCCGAAGGCCTCGCCGCGGGCGAACGCCTGGGCGTGGCCGGGCTCGACCTGCGCGTCCTGGTGACGCCGGGGCACACCGACGACTCGCTGTGCCTGGTGGTCGACGACGACGGCAGCGTCCTGACCGGTGACACCGTCCTGGGTCGCGGCACCACCGTGCTCGGGGACTACGAGGGCGCGCTCACCGACTACCTCGACTCGCTGCGCCGGCTCGCCGAGCTCCCCGAGGGCACCACGCTCCTGCCGGGGCACGGGCCGGACCTCGCCGACGCCGGCGAGACCGCCCGCCAGTACCTGCAGCACCGCGAGCAGCGGCTCGACCAGGTGCGCGCGGCGCTGGACGAGCTCGGGCCCGAGCCCACGCCCCGTCAGGTCGTGGAGATCGTCTACGCGGACGTCGACGAGAAGCTCTGGCCGGCGGCCGACCAGTCGGTGGCCGCGCAGCTCGAGCACCTGCGCAGGGTGGACTAGCGGGCCCGTCGCGCCAGGCGGTCCGGCTCGAGGATCAGCACGCTCTTGCCCTCGAGGCGCAGCCAGCCGCGGGCGGCGAAGTCGGCGAGCGCCTTGTTGACCGTCTCGCGGGAGGCGCCGACGAGCTGGGCGATCTCCTCCTGCGTGAGGTCGTGGGTGACGCGCAGCAGACCGGCCTCCTGCGACCCGAAGCGCTGCGCGAGCTGCAGCAGCGCCTTGGCCACGCGGCCCGGGACGTCGGTGAAGATGAGGTCGGCGAGCAGGTTGTTGGTGCGGCGCAGGCGCCGGGCCACGACGCGCAGCAGCTGCTCGGCGATCTCGGGTCGCTGGGCGATCCACTCGCGGAGCGCGTTGCGGTCCATCGTGTAGGCGCGCACGTCGGTGACCGTCGTGGCGGTGGAGGTCCGCGGGCCCGGGTCGAAGATCGAGAGCTCGCCGAACATGTCGGACGGCCCGAAGATCGACAGCAGGTTCTCGCGACCGTCCGGTGACCGCCGGCCGATCTTCACCTTGCCGGTCGAGACGATGTAGAGCCGATCGCCGGGCTCGCCCTCGTTGAAGATCACCGTGCCGCGTGGGAACTCCACGCGCTCGAGGGACTCCGTGAGCACCTCGATGGCGGCGGGGTCCACCCCCTGGAAGATCCCGGCCCGCGCCAGTACCTCGTCCACCGTCCGCTCCTCAACGACTCTCGCTCTACCGCGCGCGTCCATCGGGTCACCGACCCCCGTCCGCACCTCTGTGTCACCAGTCACGTTCGCCGCAGCATAGTCACGTCCCTCGCCGTGATCACGCCACGCGACACCTTGGAACTCACCGCATCGGGGCTGATCGCCGATTTCACGGTCCCTGTTCCCCCGATCGGACCATCATAGTCCAGAGATCCGGCGGCGTCGCTGCCGTGCGTGAGCGTCAGGCCCGTTCCTTGGTTCGCCGGGGCCCGCCCCGTTTGCCGAGGTTGCGGAGCCGGAACATCTGGAGGGCTCCGCCGATCCCCTGACGGAACAGCGCCTTGACCTCGTCGGGCCGGGCGCGCTCGAGGAAGTCCTCGACCTCGTCCTCGCGCACGGTGCCGGAGCGCAGGCGGGTCTCGAGACGCTCCATACCGAGCGCGAAGACCATCACCAGCAGCGGGATGAGGATGGCGAGCCAGGCGGTCATGGTCTGCGCATCGTCGCGCACCGGTGAACGCCGTCGGGCATCGGGGTCGCCCCGGCGTGTCGTGGGCGCCGTGCCCCCGACCTCCGGCGCAGAGCCGCGTCCTACCCTGGGTGGGTGAGCAGGGCTGCGCGCGCCACGGGCGAGGAGAGCCGTCTCGCCCTGGTGCGGCGGGCGCGACGGATGGACCGCGATCTCGCGATCGCCCACCCCGACGCGCACGCCGAGCTGGACTTCACCTCGCCGCTCGAGCTGCTCGTCGCCACCGTGCTGTCCGCGCAGACCACCGACGTGACGGTCAACCGCGTCACCCCGGGTCTGTTCGCCCGCTACCCGGACGCGGCCGCGTACGCCGGCGCGGACCGCACGGAGCTCGAGGAGATCCTGCGCCCGACCGGCTTCTTCCGGGCGAAGGCCGAGTCGGTGACGAAGCTCGGCGCGGCGCTCGTCGAGCGCTACGACGGCGTCGTCCCCGGGCGCCTGGAGGACCTCGTCACCCTCCCCGGTGTCGGGCGCAAGACGGCCAACGTCGTGCTCGGCAACGCCTTCGGCGTCCCCGGCATCACCGTCGACACACACTTCGGGCGCCTGGCCCGCCGCTTCGGCTGGACGACGTCCGAGGACCCGGTGCAGGTGGAGAAGGAGGTGGGCGAGCTCATCCCGCGCAAGGACTGGACGATGCTCTCCCACCGGTTGATCTTCCACGGCCGCCGCGTCTGCCACGCCAAGAAGCCGGCCTGCGGGGCCTGCACGCTGCGTCGCGACTGCCCGTCGTCGGAGACCGGCGAGACCGACCCCGTGAAGGCCGCCAAGCTGATCAAGGGGCCGGACGCCGACCACCTGCTGTCCCTCGTCGGCCTCGAGCGGTGACCCGCGCCGAGGTCCGGGCCACCCTCGTGGTCGTGGTGCTGGCCGTGGTCGGTGTGATCGCGCTGTGGCCCCGGGACACGGGGGCTGGGTCTGCTGGGCTCCCCGCCACCGACCCGAGCTCCGTGCTCCAGCCCGCCCCCGCCGCCGGCAGCGACGACCCCGCCGCCGTCGCCTCCGCCCGCGCGTCGGCGGCGCTGGCCCCCTGCCCGGAGCCGGTGCCGGGCGCGGCGCCCGTCGCGGCGCTCTCGGGCGTGACGCTGGAGTGCCTCGGCGCGCCGGGTCCGGTCGACCTCGCCACGGCCCTGGCCGGGCGGGACACGCTGGTGAACCTCTGGGCGTCCTGGTGCGCGCCGTGCCGCGACGAGATCCCCGCGCTGGCGGCCTACACGGCACAGCCGGGCGCGGTGGCGGTGCTGGGCGTCGACGCCGCGGACCGCACGACGACCGCCCTCGCGCTGATGGAGAGCCTCGGCGCCCGCTACCCGTCGGTGAGCGACCCCGCGCAGGTCGTCGGGCCGAAGCTCGGCGCGCCCCCGATCCTGCCCGCGAGCGTGCTCGTGCGCGCCGACGGCTCCGTGGTCGACATCCCGCCCCAGGTGCTGCGCACCCCCGAGCAGGTGCGCGCCGCCGTCGACGCCGCCCGGGGCGGTGCCGGATGACCGACACGGACTCCGGCACCGACTCCGGCACCCATCCCGAGGCCGCCCCCGACTGGCTCGCCCCGCTCGTCGCGGCGTGCCGGCGCCTCGGGCCCGACGACGTGCCGTTCCGGCGGCGTATCGCCGGGACGGCGCCGAACGGGCGCAGCGCCGCGGTGCTCATGCTGTTCGCCGGCCCGGGCGACGCGCCCGAGCTGCTGCTCACCGAGCGCGCCGCCGAGATGCGCGCGCACGCGGGCCAGGCCGCGTTCCCCGGCGGGACGATCGACCCCACCGACGCCGGGCCCGTCGCCGCCGCGCTGCGCGAGGCGAACGAGGAGACCGGCCTCGATCCCGACGGTGTCGTCCCCCTGGTGACGCTGCCTCCGCTGACGATCCCGGTCACCGGCTTCGCCGTGACGCCCGTGCTCGCGCACTGGGCGCGGCCCGTACCCGTACGGGTCGTCGACCCGGGCGAGACCGCCGCGGTGGTCCGCGTGCCGGTCGCCGCGCTCACCGATCCGGCGGCGCGGTTCCTCGTGACCGGCCCATCCGGGTACGTGGGTCCCGCGTTCGCCGCAGGAGGACTGCTCGTCTGGGGCTTCACGGCGGGCCTGGTGGACTGGATGCTCACCCTGGCCGGGTGGGCGAGACCCTGGGACCGTTCCGATGTGCGTGACCTCGACGAGGTGTGGGCGCAGCGGCACGACCTGAGCGCAGGGACCACTGCAGGGACGTCTGTGCACCCCGCGAGCTCTGGGCACCCAGCGCCGAGCAGGCCGGACGCGGCCGCCGAAGGAGGTCCGATCCGGTGAGCTGGGTCGATGTCGTCGTCGTGTTGCTCGCGATCGCCGCGGGCATCTCGGGCTGGCGCCATGGTCTCGCCGTCGCGGCGCTGAGCTTCCTCGGCGTGCTCGGCGGCGCGCTGCTGGGGCTGAAGATCGCCCCTGCGCTGGTCGACAACTTCGAGGGGACGACGTCGAAGATCGTCGTCAGCGTCCTGCTGGTCGTCGCGCTCGTCGCCCTGGGCGAGACGCTCGGGGTCTACCTCGGGCGCGCGCTGCGCGACCGGATGCGCCTGCCGGCCGTGCGCACCGTCGACTCGGCCTTCGGCTCGGTGCTGCAGGCGATCACCGCGCTCATCGTCGCCTGGCTGATCGCGCTGCCGCTGGCGAGCTCCTCGGAGACGGCGCTCGCGTCCTCGCTGCGCGACTCGCGGGTGCTGGCCGGCGTCGACTCGGTGATGCCCGCCCCGCTGCGCGCGTTGCCCTCCGAGCTGCGGGCCCTGTTCGACGCCTCGGGCTTCCCGGACGTCCTGAGCCCCTTCTCGTCCACCCCGATCGCCGAGGTGCCCCCGCCGGAGCAGGCGCTCGTCGAGGACCCCGTGGTGCAGCAGGCCCGCGCCAGCGTGCTCAAGGTGCGTGGGCGCGCGCCGTCGTGCCAGCGGGCGCTCGAGGGCACCGGGTTCGTCGTCGGCGAGGACCGGGTCATGACCAACGCGCACGTGGTGGCGGGCACCGACGAGGTGTCGGTCGAGGTCCCGACCTCGGACGGCGACTCCCGCACCCGCGCGGCCCGCGTCGTCTATTACGACGACGAGGTCGACGTCGCCGTGCTCGCGGTGCCCGGGCTCGACGCGGACCCGCTGGACTTCGACTTCGCGGGCGCCGAGACCGGCGACAACGCCGTGGCGCTCGGCTACCCGCTCGACGGGCCGTTCTCGTCCTCGCCGGCGAAGGTGCGCCAGCGCATCCAGCTGCGCGGCCCGAACATCTACGAGAGCGAGACCGTCACCCGCGACGTCTACACGATCCGCGGGCAGGTGCGGTCGGGGAACTCCGGCGGCCCGCTGGTCGACCCCCAGGGCCGCGTCATCGGCGTCGTCTTCGGTGCGGCGGTGGACCAGGGCGACACCGGCTTCGTGCTCACCGCCGACCAGGTGCGCCCGGCCCTCGACGCCTCCCCGGGCGCCACCGGCCGCGTGAGCACGGGGTCGTGCGCGGCGTAGGTGGGTGTCGGCTCCGCGCCAGCATGGGGGCCATGCTGACGTTCACCGTCAGCAAAGCCCCCACGATCACTCGTCCAGGAAGTCCAGCAGCGCGTCGGTGACGTGCTGGGGCGCCTCCTGGTGCGGGAAGTGCCCCACCCCGCTGAGCGTCCGGTGCACGTGCCCCGCGTCGCACCAGCGCGCCGAGGCACGGGCGACGCGGTCGGGCACCCAGGGATCGGCCTCGCCGTGGATCTGGAGTACCGGCACCGTCACGCGGCGGGCCATCGCGGCCGCGTAGCGGGCCCCGTCGGGCCGGAACTGCGAGCGCACGCACCAGCGGAAGCCCTCCAGCGCCGTGTGCGAGACGCGGGGGGTCAGCATCGCGGCGCGGTGGCGGTCGGCGACCTCGGCGAACTCCGGCGCCGACGCCCACCCGTCGCCCGAGCCCGCGCGCAGCAGATCGGCGACCCAGGCGGCGTCGTCCCGCCGGAGCCGGCGCTCGGGCAGGCGCGGTGGCTGGAGCCCCGCGACGACCCGGACCGCCGGCCCCCACGGACGACGACGGGCGGCGGCGCGCACGGCCCGGGGTGCGGCGCCGCGACGGCCGCGATCCGGGAGACGACGCCGGGGCGCAGCGTCGCGAGCGTCCAGGCGACCGCGCCGCCCCACCCGGCGCCGACGATCGTCGCCTCGCGCGCCCCCAGCGAACGGACGAGGCCGGCGGCGTCACCGGCCAGGGTCCACAGGTCGTAACCGCGGGGCGGGCGGTCGGATTCGCCGTAGCCGCGCAGGTCGGCCGCGGCGACCCGGTACCCGGCGGTCGCGAGGGCCGGGAGCTGGTGGCGCCAGGCCCACCAGAACCCGGGGAAGCCGTGGAGCAGGAGCACCAGCGGCCCGGACTCCGGGCCCGCCTCCGCGACGTGCAGCTGCACGCCGTTCGCCGAGATGGTGCGGTGGGTCCAGGGCCCGGGGATCTCGACGGCGGACCCTGCGGCAGTGCTCAGGTGGGTGCTCAGGCGGCGTCGGCGCGGCCGCGGCGCAGGACCTCGACCGACTCCTTCGCGGTCTCGATCGTCCGCTCCGGCGCCTTGATCTTGCGGACCTTGAGGTAGCCGAGGAGGCCCAGGATGCCCGCGACGAGGATCATCAGCCCGAACGTCACGGCGTAGCCCGCCCACTGCTGGGTCGGCCAGATGAGGTTGAAGGCCTCGGACACCGCGATGAAGAGGAAGAACAGGCTGAACAGCGCGATCACGCCGGCGACGACGAAGAAGACGCTGCCCTGCACGCCCTTCTTGACCTCGGCGGTGATCTCGGTCTTGGCCAGCTCGACCTCGGCGCGCACGAGGGTCGAGACGTGGGTCGTGACCTCCTTGACCAGCGAGCCGACGGAGGCGTCGCCGTCCTGCCGGACGGGCTCGGCGTTCAGGGGGATCGAGGGCACGACCGGCGGGGCGGACGAGCCGCTGGCCGGCTGCTCGGGGCGGGTCACGGGCGCTCCTGCGTGGGTCGGTCGCTCGGGGTGGGGACGGCGAGCGGGTGCTGAGGTCGGTCATCGTGCCACGTCACCGGGTGTGCGCCGCGCTCCACGGCGCGCCGCCCGCTGATCACTTCTCGGCCCGGTCTTCCCCCTGACCGCCCGCGGTACTCAACGCGTTCCCCCGTTGGGGGTCACTCTCCGCTCGGCCGGCGGCGCAGTTCCTTCACCGCGCCCTGCCGGCGCTTGGCCTCCAGGCGCCTGCGGCGGGCGGAACGGGACGGTGACGTGGGACGACGGGCGGGCGGGGGCGGCGCCAGGGCGTCCCGCAGGATCGCGGCCAGGCGCTGGCGTGCGGCGCGGCGGTTGCGTCGCTGGGAGCGGTCGTCGGACGCGACGACGGTGAGGACACCGTCGTGCAGGCGCCCGGCGAGCCGGTCGAGGAGCCGGGTGCGGTCCTCGTCACGCAACGGCGCCCCCGCCGGTTCCACCGAGCGCAGGTCCACCGAGAGCTCGACCCGCGAGTCGGTGGTGTTCACGCCCTGACCGCCGGGTCCACCCGCGCGGGAGAAGCGCCAGTGCAGATCGGCGGCGGACAGCACGACGTCGCGGGTGACCACGAGGTCACCCGCGACGTCGTCGCCGGTCGGCTGCATCCCGACCAGGATGCCCGGATCAGCTGCGCGGGCCCACCGGGAGCACGGTGCGGCCCCACGTGGCGTTGGTGACGACCGCGGCCGAGGCGTACCAGGCGATCAGCGCGCTGAGCAGCCCGACGAACCCGCCGACGGTGGCGATCCCGTCGACACCGGTGAGGTCACCGGCGGCCAGCAGCGCGAACGTGAGGAACAGCGTGGCGAACACACCCACCAGCGCGCCGGTGGTCCGCAGCGACGCGAAGAGCATGTAGAGCGTGAAGATCGCCCAGCCGACGAGGAAGATGCCCGTCGCCGTCTTCACCTGGGCCTCGGTGACGCCGGAGGCCTCCATCTGCGGCTCGATGAACTGCACGTAGGCCGCGAAGGCCAGCCAGAACGCGCCGTAGGACGCGAAGGCCGTCGCACCGAACGTGTTGGCCTTGCGGAACTCCCACATCCCGGCGAGGAACTGGGCGAGACCGCCGTAGAAGAGGGCGAGCGGCAGCACCAGCGGCTCGAGCGCCTCGGGGGCGAGCCCGGCGTTGAACAGGCTCAGGGTGAAGGTGGTCAGGGCGAAGGCCGCGAGACCGAGCGGTCCCGGGTCCGCGAAGCTCGGGGTGGAATCCGCGGGCGCGGGGCTCGGCGCCGGCCGCGCGGTGCGCTCCTCGGTGGTGCTCGACATAAGTCGCTCCTCTCGGGTGGCCCCACGGCGCTGTGGTGCCGATCACGTGGTCCACCTACTGCCCGGTTTCGGGAACCGGATATGCGGCCTGCGCGAACCGGACCGATACAGGTCCGTTCGGCGGTTGCCACTCGGGCCGTTCGGCCGCAGGAGGTGGGCCGTGACGTGGCCGGTCGGCGCGGTGCTGGGACGATCGGGCTCGTGGCCGATCCGCTGGAGCCCCTGACCCGCCTGCCCGGCGTCGCCGCGGACGCCGACGCCGTCCGCGCGGCGTTGACGGCGGTGCACAACCACCGCGCGAACCGGCGCGGGTGGCCCGCGACGTCCGCCGAGGCCTCCGTGCGCGCGGCCCGTGCCTCGTCGAGCCTGGACGGTGGGTCGGCCGAGCTGCCCGACGACGGCCGCGTCACCGATCCCGTGCTCGCCGGCGCCCTGCGGGTCGCCGAGGACCTCGACGGGCTGCTGGCGGCCTGGCGCTCGGCGCCGCGCCAGGCACTCGCGCGGCTGCACATGCTCGCCGCCGCCGACCTGCCCGGGATCACCGACGACGACCTCGGCAGGCCCCGCCTCGACCGTGGTGTCGGCGAGCGCCTCGACGGGCTCGCAGGGCTGGTCACGGGGGGCACCTCGGTGCCGGCGCCCGTGCTCGTCGCGGTCGTGCACGGCGAGCTCCTCACCCTCGCGCCCTTCCCGACGGCGGGAGGCGTCGTGGCGCGCGCCGCCGCTCGGCTGACCGCGGTCGCCACCGGGCTCGATCCCAAGGGCCTCGCCGTCCCCGAGGTCGGCCACTTCCGGGCGGAGACCGAGTACCGCGAGGCCGCCGCGGCCTTCGCCACCGGCTCGCCGGAGGGGCTGGCCCGCTGGTTCGCCCACTGCGCCGAGGCCTGGCAGGTCGGCGCGCGGGAGGGGCTCGGGATCGCGGAGGCGGCGCAGCCCGCCTGACGCACTCCTGACCGACCCCGGCGACGCCGGACCGCCTCCCGGACGCCGCGGCTAGGGCGTCCGGGCGTCTTCGGCCCCGAGCGCGGCACGCCTCCGTCCCCAGGCCCCTCGGCCGTCCCCAGCGCGGCGGCGGACGCTCCCTCCCTGCGTCCCTCCCGCGGCAGCGTCCTCGTCGACGGCGGGACGCGAGAGGGGTCACCGATGGCGGGGACGGGTGGGGCGGGCGCACAGGGTCGACGGCGCGCGGTGGTGATGACCGACGACGAGGAGCTCCTCGACGAGGTCGTGCGGCTGGCCGCGGCCGCGGGTGCCGAGCTGGAGCGGGTGCCGGACGCGGCGGGGGTGCGCCGGCGCTGGCACACGGCCGGGCTGGTGCTGGTCGACGAGGACGCCGCCCGGGCGCTCGGGCCGCTGCGCCTCGGTCGCCGCGACGGGGTCGTGCTGCTCTGCCGCGGCGAGCCGCCGGGATCGGTCTGGGAGCGCGCCGTGGCGGTGGGCGCGGAGCACGTGGTGTCGCTGCCGGACGGCGAGCACTGGTTGATCTCGGCGCTGGCCGACACCGGGGCGCGCGCCTCGCCGGACGTCGGGCCGGGCCGGGTGGTCGCCGTGGTCGGGGGACGTGGCGGCGCCGGGGCCTCGGTGCTCGCCGTGGCGATCGCGGGGCGGGCGAGCACGGGCGGGACGCGGGCGCTGCTCGTCGACTGCGACCCGCTCGGGGGCGGGATCGACCTCCTCGCCGGCGCCGAGGAGCTCGAGGGCTTCCGGTGGGGCGGGCTCGCGCTCGGCGGCGGAGGCGGGGGACGGGTGTCCGCGGCGTCGCTGCACGAGGCGCTGCCCTCGCCCGACGGGATGCTGACGGTCCTCGCGTGCGACCGCGGCGGCGGCGGCCCGGAGCCCGACGCGGCCGTGGCCGTCGTCGAGGCCGGCCGCCGGGCCGGGGACGTCGTGGTGTGCGACCTGCCCCGGCACCTCTCGGACACGGCCCTCGCCGTGGCCGACGCCGCCGATCTCGTGGTCCTGGTGGTGCCCACCGAGGTCCGCGCGGTCGCGGCCGCCGCCCGCGTCGCCGAGCCGCTGGTCGAGCGCGGGGTGCCGCTGCGTCTGGTCGTGCGCGGCCCCGCGCCCGGCGGCCTCGACGCGGACGACGTCGTCCGCGCCCTGGGGCTGGACGTGCTCGCCGCCGTGGCACCCGAGCCGGGCCTCGCCCCGGCGCTCGACCGCGGCAAGGTCCCCGGCCTGCGGCGCGGTCCCCTGCAGGACGCGGCCACGGCGGTGCTCGAGGCGCTCGACGCCGTGGCCGACCGGGGACGGGCGGCGTGAGCACCGCACCGACGGACCTCGTCGATCGCGTCCGGACACGGCTGGTGAGCTCCGGCGGGCAGGCCGGGGTCGACGACCTGGCGGCCGCCGTGCGGGCGGAGGCCCGCGGCGTGGTCGGCGACGCCGACGTGCTCTCCGCCGTGCGGGGCCTGCAGCGCGAGCTCGTCGGCGCCGGCCCGCTCGAGCCGCTGCTGCGCGAGCCCGGGACCTCCGACGTGCTCGTCACCGCCCCGGACGCGGTGTGGGTCGACCGCGGCGCGGGGCTCGAGCGCACGAACATCCGCTTCCCCGACGAGGACGCGGTGCGCCGCCTCGCCCAGCGGCTCGCGAGCGCGGCCGGACGGCGCCTCGACGACGCCAGCCCGTACGTCGATGCGCGCCTGCCCGGATCGGGCGTGCGCCTGCACGCGGTGCTCGCGCCGGTCGCCGCCGACGGGACGTGCGTGTCCCTGCGGGTGCTCCGGCCCGCCCGCCACGACCTCGCGACCCTGGCGGCCAGCGGCACGGTCGACGCCGACGGCGTGGCCCTGCTCCGCGCGGTCGTCGCGGCGCGGCTCGCGTTCCTCGTGGTCGGCGGCACGGGCTCGGGCAAGACGACGCTGCTCGCCGCGCTCCTGGGCGAGGTGGCGCCGAGCGAGCGCATCGTGTGCGTCGAGGACGCCGAGGAACTGCGCCCGGCGCACCCGCACGTCGTGCGCATGGTCGCCCGGCCGGCGAACGTCGAGGGCGCCGGGCAGGTAATGCTGCGCGACCTCGTGCGCCAGGCGCTGCGGATGCGCCCGGACCGGCTCGTCGTCGGCGAGGTGCGCGGCGCCGAGGTGGTCGAGCTGCTGGCCGCGCTCAACACCGGTCACGACGGCGGGGCGGGCACGGTGCACGCCAACGCGCCGCGCGAGGTCCCGGCCCGGCTGGAGGCGCTCGCCGCCCTCGGCGGGCTGGGACCCGCCGCGCTGCACAGCCAGCTCGCCGCCGCGGTGCAGGTGGTCCTGCAGGTCCGACGCGACCGCGACGGGACGCGCACGCTCGACGCCGTCGGGGTCCTGCGGCGCCGCGACGGGGCCGGCGAGGTCGTCGTGGTGCCCGCCTGGACCCGGGGCGACGGATGGGCGACCGGTCGCGCCGACCTCGGCGCGATGTTCCAGGAGCGGGGCGTGGCGGCCCCGTGGCTCGACCCACCCGACCCGCCGGCCCGGCCGTCCGCCGCGGCACCGCGCGCGGTGAGCGTCGCCGCTGGCGTGTCCCTGCTGCACCGGGAGTCGGCGTGAGCGCGGCGGCGCTCCTCCTCGCTGCGGGTGCGCTGCTCGCCTGGCCCACGCCGGTGCCGGGGCTGCGGGTGTGCGGGGCGCTCCCCGGTCGACGGCGGGCGCCGGGCCTCGACCGCCTCCGGCCCGCCCTGCGACGACGCGGCGTGCTCCTCCCCGCCGCCGCCGTGCTGGGCGTGGTGCTCGCCGGCCCCGGGGAGGCGTGGCCGCGTTCGCGCTCGCCGCCACGGTGCACCGCCAGCGGGCGACGACGGGCGCGGAACGGGACCGGGCGGCCGCGTCCGCCGGGCTCGCGGAGGCGCTGGCGTCGTTCGCCGCGGAGGTCCGCGTCGGCGCGCCCCCGGCCGCCGCGGCCGGCTCCGCGGGGTCCGACGCCCACCCGGTGGCCGCCCGGGTCATGGCGCTCGTGGGCGCGACCGCGCATCTCGGGGCGACGTCCCCGCGGCCCTGCGGGCGGCGCGGGGTCGTGAGCCGGTCGTCGCCGAGCACCTCGACCGCCTCGCCGGGGCGTGGGCGCTCGCCGAACGCCACGGGATCGCCCTGGCCGGCCCGGCGGCGGCGGTCGCCCGCGACCTCCGGGTCCGCGCACGGGTCGCCGGCGGACTGCGCGCCCGCCTCGCGGGGCCGCGCGCCACCGCCGCCGTCCTCGCGGGGCTGCCGGTGCTCGGGCTGGTGCTCGGCGAGGGGATCGGCGCGCGGCCGTGGTCGGTGCTCACCGGGGGTCTGATCGGTCAGGTGCTGCTCGTGGTGGGCGTCGGCCTGGTCTGCGCCGGGCTCGCCTGGACCGAGCGGATCGTCGCGGGGGTGGCCCGGTGATCCCCGGGGTCCTGGTGCTCCTGGCCGCTGCGGTGCTCGTGGCGCCGGGCCCGGTCACGGCACACCACCGGACGTTCCCGCGCCGGCCGCCCCGGGCTCCGGCCCGGGAGGGTCTGGTCCCCGGCCTGGCGCTGCTCGCGGTGGGGGCCGCGGCCGCACTCGCGGGGGCCGGTGTCGCTGCAGTGGTCACGGGCGTCGCCGGCCTCGCGGTCCTCGCCGTGCTGCCGCGCTGGCGGGCGCACCGGGCCAGGCCGCGCCCGGACCCGCTCGGTCTCGCCGGGGCATGGGACCAGCTGGCGGCCTGCCTGCGCGCCGGGCTCCCGCTCGACCGGGCCGCGCGCGCCGTGGTGCCCGTCCTGCCCGCGGCGGCCGGCGAGGCGCTGGGCCGCGTGGCCGACCTCGTCGCCCTCGGCGCCGACCCCGCGGACGCCTGGGCGCCGGCGCTCGACGACCCGGGCACGGCGCGTCTCGCCCGCGCGGCCCGCCGGTCCGCGCGCAGCGGGGCCGCGGTCGCCGACGTCGTCGAGGCCGTCGCCACCGACCTGCGGGCCGAGGCCGCCGACGCCGTCGAGGCCCGCGCCGAGCGCGCGGGCGTGATGGTCACCGGGCCGCTCGGCCTGTGCTTCCTGCCGGCGTTCCTCGCCCTGGGCATCGTCCCGGTGGTCGTCGGGCTCGCCGGGCCGCTGCTGGAGCAGCGATGAGCCCGCACGCCCCGCCGGGGCGTGGGACGAGAGGAGAACCCCATGACCGCACGGACGACGACCTGGCGCCACAGGCTGGCCCGGCTGCGCGAGGACGACGACGGGATGTCCACGGCGGAGTACGCGGTAGATTCCTCCTCATACCGCGGCCCAGACGGGCCGAGAAGGGGCCATCGTGGCAGGCAAGCGAGCACTGATCGTCGTGCGTCTCTCCCGCATGACGGAGGCGAGCACGTCGCCGGAGCGTCAGCGTGAGGTGTGCGAGAGGTTCTGTGCGGACCGGGGCTACCGCGTCGTCGGGGTAGCGGAGGACTTGGACGTCTCCGCTGGCACCGTCTCCCCGTTCGACCGGCCACAGCTCCGGCCGTGGCTCGGCGAGCGGTCGGTTGAGTTCGACGTGATCGTTTTCTACCGGGCGGACCGGATCATCCGCCGCGTCGTGCACCTCTCGCGACTGATCGAGTGGTCGGAGGAACGCGGCAAGCAACTCGTGTCCGCCACAGAGCCGATGTTCGACCTCACGACGAGCATGGGTCAGGCCGTGGCCGTGTTCATCTCCGCCATGGGTCAGATGGAGCTTGACGCCATCTCCGAGCGCAACAGCAACGCAGCTCAGTACAACATCAGGGCGGGCAAGTACCGGGGCAGCACGACGCCAGTCGGCTACCGCGCCGAGAAGGATGGTGCCGGTGACTGGCGGCTGATCCCCGACGAGGGTGGCCTTGCTCCGGTCATCCGCGACGTCATCGGCCGCGTCATCGCTGGCGAGCGTGCCGCGTCCATCGTCGCTGACCTCAACGCCCGTGGCGTGCAGACGCACAAAGATCGTCAGGCCGACCTCATGGGCCGTCCGACCACCGGGCGGAAGTGGACGATCAACAACCTCAGACGGATGCTGTGTTCTCCTACCATCATCGGTCAGGTTGTCCACCGTCCGGCGCTCACCGACGACGAGGGCAAGCCGATCAAGGGCAAGGGTGGCGAGAAGCAGTACGGCCCTGAGCAAGTGCTGTTTGAGGACGGCGCGCCCCTCGTACGCGCTGAGCCGCTTGTGTCCGCCGCCGACTTCTACGCCGCTAAGCGAATCATCGATGACCGGCGGGAGGCGGAGCCTAAGCAACGCCGCTCCGCCGAGACGTCGCTACTCGTCAACGTCCTGTTCTGCGGTCACTGCGGAGCACCCATGTGGAAGCTGAAGGGTGGACCGGGCCGGACACCTCGTTACCGGTGCGCGTCCGCCGGCACCGGCAAGTCGTGTGGCAACCGGTCAGTGACCATCCCGGAGGCAGACGGACGAGTCCTGGACCTACTGTTCGCCGCACTCGGCAACTTGCCGCATATCGAGAAGGTCTATGCACCCGGAGTCGACAACTCGTCGGCCATCGCTGAGATCGACGCTCAGCTTCTCTCGCTGTCGTCGGCTGTTGACCGGTTCCCGGCAAGCTCGCCCGCATGGGAAAGCATGATGGAGAAGGTCGACAGCCTCACAGCCGCGCGGGAAGCGCGGGAGGCTGAGGGGGACATTGAAGCCGGCTATCAGTACGTCAGGACGGGCGCGACGTTCGGACAGTACTGGCAGAACCTCTCATCAGCCGGCCGCAACGATTACCTCCGCGATCACGGTATGCGCGTCACCTTCCTGCGCATGGGCGACGACGAGCCGGATTGGCAGATTGACCCTGGCGACATTGCCACGATGATTGAGGCTGTCAGTCCCGGCTCTATTGCCGCCACGCAGGCAAAGTTGGCCGAGTTCGGTCTACCGACCGATGATCTCGGCCTGATCCTCAGCTCTATCGAGCGCACCGGGCCGGAGGCGGAGTTGCCGTCCGGTGCCCTTGAACTGGACCGGCCATAGTACCGAGCCTAGACACACGAAAGCCCCGGCACCCGGTGCAAGGTGTCGGGGCTCTCGTGCGTTCAGGACTGTCTAGGCACGTAGGTGAAGCCGGCTAGGTACTCGTGTGGCCGGCTGTCCTCCGGGAAGTGGTGGCCTACGTAGACGAGTCCGGAGCACGTTAGGCAGTCATAGGTGCGGTGCCCTCGCCGGCCGTCTCTGGTGCCGGCGCACTGACAATGAGCCCAACTGACGATGACGTTACCGTGCACGAGGGCGTGGCCCTCCGAGCAACGCTCAGGGCCGATCTCGACTAGCTCACCGGGCGGGCGGTCAGGCCGGCTCACTGCCGGTCTCCCGGACAATCTCCGCTGAGTCGACCTCTCGCGCCTGAAGGATGATCTCCGGCCCACCACTGGACATCGGCTGCACCCGCAACGCTGCCGTCCGAGAGGCCGGCGGTAGCCGGCTCTCGTTCGCCCGTTGCACACCCTCGACGAAGTTGCGCAGCTCCCCCGCCTGTTCGTCGGGCACTCCCACGGACTCCGTCTGCCCAGCCTTCGCGTGATTGCGGTTGTACCGCACGTTGGCCCACAACGTCATGCGCTCACCGTACTGCACGGGGCCGACGGTGCCCCGAGTTCCCGTCTTAGATCGATTCCGCCGGCCTCGCAGAGCCGGCGAGGGCGAGGCCGACCGGAGAAGTATCCTCAGTGGCGCAGGAGATGTCTCAGGGCTCTATGCTCGACATGGACGGGACGGCGGGACGAGGGGGACGCTTTGGGCACTGCCGGCGGAGCAATCATCATCTCGATCGTCGCAGCCGTCATCTCCCTTGGGAGCCTTATCAGTAGCATCCTCATCGCGATCCGAAACGAACGCAGCAAGAAGGCTGATGTTCTACGCGACAGCCGACAACGGCTGTTGTATCACATAGAGCGTTTGCGGCTGTGGGGTCCGGAGGATGGCGACGAAACCGCCTACGATGCATTAGCCACACTCCGCGCAATAGTCAACGAGGAGCCGACTTGTGTGAGCGACCGCGAAGCAGCGCTCGCTTCCGTGCACAGAATGGAAAGGCGAGTCAGTAAGCTTGTAGTGTCTAGAGGCAAGTATCGAACTGCGCGGTTCAGGCTTGAGCCCGAAGAATCTGATTTGTCAGAGCTGCCGCCCGGGTTCGCTGTAGATGTAGCACTGATAACGGAACTTGAAAACGAGTGTACCGTGCTACTTAAGCTAGCGAGCCCGCCGGAGCCAACTGTCAAACAGTAGCCTCATCGATGTTTGACTAGTTGCTCGCCGATGAAGTCACGCATACGCTCGAAGTCTTCGGCTGAGCAGTCGTTGCGCCATGGAAAGCCATACTCCCGGACGAGCCACGAGTGCACGTGCCGGGTCTCCTGACCCGTCTGCTGCGCTAGCTCGACGGCTAGCGCATTGACTTCCTTCTTCAACGCGTAGTAGCGCTCGCGCTCGACGTACTCAACTTCCGTCAAGCCCATTTCAAGGCGGAACTCCTCGCGGGTCCGCCATACCGACGCAGCGTCATAATCTCGCCAGTAGGCGACTTCCCCACCGGGGTAGTCCGACGGCGACCCCTTGAACCGGGGGTCACGTCGAGGTTCGGGCGGCAGCTCGTCCGGTCGCACCGGTCCATCCTGCACGACTGACAGGCAGCGCGAGGGTGTGCCCCCGGCCCATCGCGCGGTCTAGGCTATCCGGGACGGCGGGAGCGAGGGGGGACCTTGGCGACAGCACGGCGCATCAGTCCGGGCGCTTATACAGCCCTACGTGACGCGTTGGCTAGTGTCTACTGGTTCAAGCCGGACCTTCGGGCGTTCCTACGGAGCGCTCTCTACGATGCACCCGAACTCCTGAGAGACCTTGACTGGGATCAGTACAAGATTCGGACTGTGAGCGACCTCGTTGGTCGAATGCAGGCACGGGAGAACGACTATCAAGACCAGATTCTGCGCTTGATGCAGCAGGTCGCCGATTTTGAATCGTTCGAGCACCTGGCGAGGCTCGATGACGGCGCCGAGAAAGTGCAGCGGGCGAAGGCAGCCGTGAAGGCGTTGAAGGACTGGATAGCGCCTCACCGTAAGCAGATGGAGGACCTTGCCGCTGCTGAGGAACGCTTGCGCGAACGCCGGGACGCCGATTTGGGTGCTCAAGCCTTTCAGGCGCGACTAGATGAGTTGCGTGCGCAGTTTTACTCGCTCCACTCCGGGTCCAACACCCCTCAGGAACGGGGTCTAATCCTCGAATCCCTGCTCCGCGACCTGTTTGAACTCTTCGACCTTGACCCTCGCCGTTCATTCAAGTTGAACGGCGAACAGATCGACGGGGCTTTCACCTACGAAGGTACTGACTATCTAGTAGAAGCTCGATGGACTAAGGACAAGATTCAACCTAAACACATTCGAGACTTCAGCGGCAAGGTACACGAGAAGCTAGACAACACGCTTGGCGTGTTCATCTCCATCAATGGATTCACCGAGAATGCGGAAACCATGAATCTCGGGAGCGGGGGCCGGCCCAACGTCATCCTAATTACGGGAGCAGACTTGAACGCGGTCCTCGAAGGTCGCATTGACCTCGTGCAACTCTTGCTCCGCAAACGCAGGCACGCCGCGCACACTGGTGAGATAAACCTACCGGTCAGCCGCATCCTGACGGAGGACTAGTTTGGTGTCACGCCTGCTGAATTGGGCGCTTAGATTCCTCTGGGTGCCTGGCATTGCTCTTCTCTGCATCGGCATTATTGGTGACGTTCAGAACTGGTGGGATGAACTCGGGTACACCAGCAACATGGTTGCCGGCGCGACAGGCGCGTGCTTTGGGGTACCTATCGCCTATTTCGTCATCCAACGGCTGAGCCGCGAACGAGATGAACGCCGTGGCCGGGAGAGCCTAGAGGGACGGACGCTAGAGCAGGTAGTGAAGTTCAAAGCGGATGCGGAGATTCTCCTGACCAGTGACCGTCAGATCCTGGCGGAGATGACTCGCGATGCAGGCCGACTGACCGCTTTCGCCGTGAACGTGAAGTGGCTTTGGGGCGAGGGCTACAAAGTCGGTTCGCGTCGTTTAGAAGAGGCGCACAGACACTCGCGGCGACTGAGGGCGAACGTCGAGTCTCTGCGCCTATGGGAACTGCCTGAGGCAACCGACCCAGTCTGGGCGCGCCTGTGCTCCAGGTGGGCGCTCTTAGAGCGGGAACTTCTCCCACGGGCAACGTTAGAGGGTATCGATGTGCTCCCTCCGCACTTGTCACAGGACATTGGAACGTATCTTCAGGAGACGAAGGGTGACTTCTCCTCATTCTATGAGTACGCAGGAAGCGGAGATTTAGACTACATCGATGAAATCATTAGCGAAGCGATCGAGAAGGGCACCGGGTTGCCGCCTCCCAGTGACGGCAAGGACGTAGTACACGAGCTGTTCGAGGAAGGGCGCCTACATTTCATCCGAATTGGGAAGCAGATAAAGGCGTATGAACAGTTTCTGTCTATCGTCGAGATTGCGGAGAACATGGCCCGCGAGAAGCTTCTAGTGCCAGCTACAGAGTAGGGCTCTAACGTTGGGCGACGTCTGACAAGCCATGCAATTCCCGCAGCTCAGAGGGTGTGCGGTACTAGCTTAGGACGTCCTGAAACCGGCAGACTCCCGAGATGCCTCCCCGGCGGTCCCGCGTGGCCGGCTGAGGTGGGTCACCCCCCGGTAGGTAGGGGGGAGGGGTCGCGCTTCGCTCGACAGGACGCGTTGTCGTGATTCGAGAAGTTCGCCATAAACAATTGTGAATAATGCGAAATAAGCAAATAAAGCGGAATTGAGAATTATCAATTCGATCAGCAATCAGCGTTGATATGTGATGTGCATGGGTGCATGCCATAGGGGTATGGGCATGGGGTATGGGCATCGGGTTTGCCCATGCCCTATGCATGTGGGCATGCGTACGCATTCGGGTATGCGATATGCATTGGCTATGTGATATGCACATGCGCTTAGTGCAGTAACAAGGGGTAAGCAATCAAGGGGGGGTATGCACAAGGGGTGGCACACACGGGGTGTGTGCAGGGTGTACCTAGTGCAGGGGGAGAGAGGCAGGGCCGACACAACCTCAGAACGGTGCCGGTCCCTACCTCATCCCCTCGTCAGGCGCAGGGCTCATCGCGGGGCATTGCCAGTCCACTTCGTATCCCTTAGCTCCGTTGCTCCCCCATGGATTCATCGGGGCGGTGACCTTCACGCCTGGACCCGTGCTCAGGTGCACGGGAAGCTAATTACTGACCTGTCCGGCCATCAGGTCATCAAGCTGCCCTGTCTCATAGGCAGCGACAATCTCAGACGGAGTCCTATTCTTCAGCTCCTCGCGAGTCCACTGACCAGCGGGAGGGACCTCGTTGGTACCCGTGCCGGCACTACGGCCGGCGTCATTGGGCTGCGTCATGGTTACCCCATCCCCTTATCGCGCTTCTGCTCCGCGATGCTCTTGCCAGGCAGGCCAAGCCGCGTACTCGTGTCGCCTTCCCACGGCTGAAGGAACCCGGCGAAATCACTGAGCGCGTACCGACGCCGGTTCGGCTCAGAGTTGCGAACACGATCGGAATAGTCGATCAGGTAACTCTGTCGCTTCACCGGATCATCAATATCGTGCGGAAACTCGAAAGTCTCCGGGTCATCCGTGCTGACATGCTCGATGTTCCTGTTGCGGATGAAGCTCCGCACATCATTGAGCTTACAATTGAGGTGGCCGGCGAGTTCACTAATCGTCATCGTTCGGTCATTCTTAGCCATCAGGTTTATACCCTTCTCCTAAAAAATTATGCGGCTAGAGCCGGCCGGCCCTCAGCGAGGGCTAGGGCCGTCTCGGTCTGATAGAGCGTCACCGGCTTACCGCTCGGCGGGAAATACGTTCCTGCCTCGTCGAGCTGTCCGGCAGCAACCCACCGACGCACACGAGCGGCAGCGTTGCGCACGCCCATAGCGGTCAAATCCGCCACGCTCGACAGGGTGGGAAGGTCCGCCGGCCTGAGCCGGCGGGACGGGGCACAACTTATGCTTCTAACGTTGCTGGTCATAGCGTTGTCCGTTTTCCTCATTGAGCCGTAGCCGGCTCGAACGGCCCTCCCTAAGGTGGTTGGGCCGGGAAGCCTATTGATGTTGTTAGAGAGCAAATGTGATGACCCAGAGAGCGAGCGCGACCGCAACGGAGAGGAAGCAACGCGCTCAGCACTCAGAACCGTGACGTAAAGAAGTGCCCGACGACCGACCGTCGAGCCCTCCGGGTCGGGTCTTATCGGTCGAACGGACCGACCATGTTGAAACCGGGACCGAACGCCGGCCTCGTGCCGCCGGGAAGCATCTTGTGTGCGTAGGCGGACGGGCCAGGCCAGTCGGTCACGTCGGGATGCTCTGCGATGAGGTCAGCGGCTAGCTCACCGATGACACCGTCGCTAAAGCGCATTTCCTCGTCGGTAACCTGTCGAGCCTTGTAAAGGTTGGCACGAGCCGCGACCTGATGAGCGGCGTGTGCGCCCGACTCAACGGCGATACCGTCAATAATCTGCTGAGGGGTCATAGTCTCTCGTTCCTAAACGGGCCATTGCCGGCCCTCAGATAAACGCTCACGGCCTGAATAGGGTTGGCCGGTACCCGAGTAAGGGTCAAGCCGCAGAATCAATCTCAGGGCGTCTGTAGTGACGCCGGCCGGCATCGAAGTTGTGCGTGCCATACACGCCTCTAGTGATCCGGTCTAGGTTGGAGTCACCGCCACCTTGACCGTCCTCGCCGACATACCCGACGGTTGCCGGCGCTCTCTCCGGGAGAGGCCGGCTCTCGGCCCACTCGACGTAGGCACGCACAGCCTCCGGCAGCTCGAACGTCTCAGAGCACAGCTCGACCGGCGGGGCGTGCTCGCCGGTCACGCAGCCTGCCGGTCAACCGCTAGGTCATGCACGGCCTGGACGAGGTCCCGGAATCGGTAGGCCGGCCTCAGTGGGCCGGACTCGTCGGAGCCATAGCCGACGATCGGAGGACGAGCGTGCTCGATGGCCTGGCGGACGACGGCCGGCGGAAGCTGAGACTCAAAGCTGAAGTCCAGCCCGGTCATAATCTGGTCGCTCATGCGTGCCCACCACGCTCACGCTGTCGCTGAGCGAGGCCAACGATGACGGGCAGAATGTCCGTGTGGCTCAGAAACCGGCACTCAGGTTCGAGGTCACGGCTCAGCACGCGGTCGGCAGCCTCAACGGCAGAGCGCGGGCCGGCGATCGTCACCACATCGCCGGCATGCACACCTAGCCCGATGACCGGTAGCAAGTGCTCGACCTCAGCGGTACGGCCGTCAGCCGTCGTGATCGTCGCCGGCTCGGCCCCGACATCGCCGATGCTGTACGTGACCGCGTTCGCGAGGATCACAGCCGGCCTGAGGTGGAGGTCAGAGCGGACGACCACGTTGCGCTCGATCATGCGGCACTTCCGGTGAAGCGAGGATCAGTCGCAGCCTCAGCGGCAAGCCGGGTGACCTCTGCGACGAGATACATCGGACGCTGATCGGAGTTCCAGACAACCGGCCGCAGCCGGCCACGGGCGCGCCACGAGTAGACCTGGCCTCGTCGGGCGAGGCCGGCCCGTTCAGCACCGGTGGCGCTCACGACGCGAGTCCCGTAGTCCTCGCCGGCAAACGGCATGTTCGCTAGGTAGAAGTCATCCGACTGGCCGGCTCCGTAGCCGAGCCGGGCCGGATACCCGTTTTCGTCATAGACAGTTTCGTCAATCATGGACATTCGCTCATCCCAAACTAGGTAATGGTCCTCCGGCATCGTCATCGTCCTGAGGAACGTAAATAACCGACTCGTCGATAGCGTCGGACCAAAACTGATCCCACACGATCGAATCGTTGACCTTGCTGACGTGGCACACTTGCCGGCCCCGTGCGGTCCGGCCGTTGAATAGGATTACCTGACTTAGGTCTACCGTGGCGCCATCGTCTCGTGTGGCAGGGCGGACGAGCATCGGGTAATTAACCGGCACCTGAGAAGGGTGCCGGATTGGCTCGGCTTCTCGTGAGCCGGCTTGAACCCAACCGATCACGCCGTCAGTGCCGGGGACAGCCGGATATTGACTCCAACGCTTCTCGTCCTCGTGCTCTGAATCCTCGAACACGTTAAGCGGATCATCGATAGGACCGGGGTCAGTCGGGACCTCAGGGTTACCGCACTCCGCACACAGATAGTCGTCCGTCAGCTTTCCACACGACACGCACTCAACCTGATGCTTCGCATTATCCGGTGTGTAGTCGACGAGGTCAGCCGGCCTTAGCGGGCCGGCTACCCATCCCATGCCATCCGGGGGACGTTGAATAACACCCTTCTCGCCGAGCGTTTGCATGGCTCGGCGAGCTTTGTTGATGCTCATGCCTAGATCACGGACGAGATCAGCCGGGTAGCACACCCGGCGTGAGTCGAGTACGTAGGCATAGGTACGGAGTTGCTTAGGATTCAGCGGCGGGGACGGGCGGACCAGACGTCCGTCCTCGTCCTGTGGCATAGGTGGCATGATGGTAAACAGGAAATCCTTCAACAGGGCTAGTTGCCGGACGGGGGAGGCTTCCGAGCCTCCCACGGATAGACCCTTGTAACTATCAACATTGCCGGTGCCTCGTTCATTGCTCCCAAGGGGTCGCTTATCACTCGGCCCCGGCCTATTACTAACAAAGTTAGTAATACCCTGTGTGCAAACTTGGGTACCCCCGGAAGAGTGACGGAGACTGTCACCCTGGAAAACTTGGGTAGGGTCAGTCTCTTTGCCGGAAAACTTGGGTAGGGAGGTACCTAACGTGCCGCCGAGCCGGAGCACGGTTGCGCTCTCCCGAAGGTTGCTTTTCTGCGCCCATGCGTGCGTGTAGCGGCCCGTTGGATCGTCGGTGACGTCATCGAAATGACCGGCCTCAACGAGCCGCTCAATCACGGTGCCTGCACCGCGCTCAGAAACGTCAGCCTCACGAGCGACGTAGCCGCGTGTCGTGAGCACAGCTCCCCGGCCACGCTTAATCATGTTCCGGAGGATCACGACGGCTACAGCGAAGTTGTGATCCGGCTTCTCGCCGGCTCCCTGCATTGTGCCGTTCAGAACGGCAATCATTCGTTTATAGGTTGGCATTAGCTATCTCTCAGTGGCGGCTACGTAATTCATCCCCCGGCGTGCTCGCCCGTAGCCGTAAAACGAGGGCCGGAAAGGTAAGCAAACGCGTCTAACAACGCGCGTGCAGGGGTCATTATATCACGAGGTACCGGTTTCCCGGACCATTTTGAGCACTTTGTTGATCTACGGCTTGCACATTCGGAGTAACAGTTTCATGATTCTTGCTGGTCACGAGTGACGGGAAAATTGTTTTGTGCTATCTGGCACATAGTGCAATTGGAACTTCATTTTGGGACCAAATCTGTCAGGCGAGCTAGCGTTTCTTGCACCGCCATGCCAGCGGCATTCATGGCAACCTCGTGCTCGTCCGGCCGGTTGCTGTCGCCCGGCTCGGCCGTCACGGTTCCGTCCGTCGACACGGTCAGGCTGAACACGGTTCCCGGCTCCATGGTTGACAGCTTCGCACCGGCGCAGCCGGGAAGTGCACCGGGGGTAGCTCAGAAATGGTTGACAGCCGGCAGGAATGCCATTTGTCAACCTTTCCGACGGCGGAGGAGACGTCGCAGCCATCGGCAGCGGCAGCGGCCGGCACGTCGCCCGGTCATCGTCCACCGACGTCCCGAGCCGTCGTCGCGGTGCCGTCCTGCCACGTGCGACAGCATGCACTGTCGCTGTGCTGTCTGCACAAGCACTGTGCGCGTGCAAGCGTCTGGGGGTGACCGCACCCCGCGACCGCGCCCGTCAGGCGCTGAGCGAGGCCGTCAGGGCCAGGGATGAGGCACGGCGCGAGTACGAGGCCACCGACGGTGCGCTACGGCAGGCCATCCGCGACGCGGAAGCCGTTGGGGTGACCCTCGTCGAGATCGCGGAGACGACCGGGCTGCACAGGAACACGGTGCGGACCATCGTGAGGGGCGAGGGCGGCAGCCCGCGCGAGTAGCCGTCGTTACCTTCGTCGGATGCCCCCGGCTCCCCCGGTCGTGTTCCCGACGGCGTACTACGCGGCGTTGGCTGCGCTTATCCCGCTCGTGTGGATCACGCTCGTGTTCGAGGCCAAGATCAACCAGGAGCCGTGGCCGGACCACGTGCGCAACGACGTCCACGCGGTCCTGGTCTACCTGGCTCTACAGCTCATCGGCCTCATCGGGCTGCCGCTCATGGAGTTGGGCGTGTTGCTGACCCTTCGCGACCAGCAACCGAAGTGGTGGGTGGAGCAGAGCGTCGGGCGGTTCCTGGTCGTTGCGGTCGGTCAGATCGTCGTCCCCGTCATCTGGCGGGTCGTGAAGCAAGCCGTGCCGGAGCGGTGGCACGACGGCATCGTCAAGTGGGGCGGAGCGGCCCTGGTCGTGTTGGCCTACTTCTTCGCGGGTGGCCTACTGCCGTGGCAGGGCAGCCTGTAGCTACCGGCCTCCGCGCCAGGGCCAGAGGAACGCTCTGACGAGATCGGCCAGGGCGCGGACCACGGCGGCACGGTGCCGGGACTCTGTGCCGGCGAGAGCGACGAGGGCGACGACAGCGGCAGCGACTACAGCACTGAGCAGGGCAACGCCCCACCACGGCGGAGGAACCATGCCCTCCTAAGCTAAGCGAACGTGTGTTCGATCCGCGCGCAGGGGGGGCAACTCCTCTGACCGGCTCCGGCCCTCCCGGCGTGTCGTGCCTGGTCAGTGGCGCACAGTGCGGTATGAGTACCGGTGTACCGCGTATGCGATCGGGACCATCGCCGCGGCGGCCTTCGGGGCCCTGCTCTACACGGTGATCACGGGCGACTCGATCATCGGGGCGCTCACCGCGATCGTGCAGCGGGCGCTGACGAGCACGTTCTGACGTCCGGTCCTGATACCGGCTCGGTCACCGTCGAGGCGGCGTTCGCGGTCGGCAGCCTCGTGGTGGTGCTCGCCGTGGTCCTCGCGGCGATGGGGGCGGTGGTGCTGCAGCTGCGCTGTGTCGACGCCGCCACCGAGGCCGTCCGCCTCGGTGCCCGCGGGGATCCGGACGCGGCCCGCCGCGCGGCGGCGCGGCTGCTGCCCGACGGGGCGGAGGTCGTCCTCGAGACCCGCGGTGACGACGTGGTCGCCCGGGTCCGGGCGGCGCCGCTCGGCTCGGCGCTACCCGCGCTGCGGGTGGGCGCCGAGGCCGTGGCGGCGCGCGAGCCGTCGCCGGTCGCCCCGGTCGAGGGCCCCGACCCGCTCCCCGGCGAGCCGCCGGAGGCCGACGCCGCCGGCGCCGCGGCTCTCCCGGAGAGCCCGGCCGTCCCGGTCGGCCCGGTCAGCCCGGCGTCGGCCTCCGCGGTGCGCACGCCTCCGGGCGGTGCGCGGTGAGCGGCACGGTGGGCGGTCGGGAACCGTTCGACGACGGCTACGCGACGGTGTTCGCGGCCGCCGCGGTCGGTGTCCTGGTCTGCCTGTTGGGTCTCGGGCTGCAGGTCGGGGCCGCGGTCCTCGCCCGGCACGGCGCCGAGACGGCGGCGGACCTCGCCGCGCTGGCCGGGGCCCGCGAGGCCGTGCGCGGGGCCGATGTGGCCTGCTCACGGGCCACCGAGGTCGCCGCGGGCAACGGTGCGCGGCTCGTGGCGTGCTCCGTCGAGGGCTGGACCGTGATCGTTGTCACGGAGAGATCGTGCGGGTGTATGCCGAGCGTGGCCGGCGACGCCTCGGGACGCGCCCGCGCGGGCCCGGTGGCGTCCGCCGGCACCCCGTCCGGAGTCGTGGCGGTGTCCGGTGCGTAGCCGGGACGGGACGAGCGGAGGGCGGTCCCGGCTGAGCGGCGACCTCGGCGGGCGTTCGAGCAGGGTCACCCAGCTCAGCGCGCGCTCGCCCGCTGAGCGGGGCCGAGGGTGACGCTCGGCGTGTGATCACGGCCGATGGGCGATGACGGGTG
The DNA here is from genome assembly GCF_050948445.1 of Actinomycetospora sp. CA-053990. Taxonomy (NCBI): domain Bacteria; kingdom Bacillati; phylum Actinomycetota; class Actinomycetes; order Pseudonocardiales; family Pseudonocardiaceae; genus Actinomycetospora; species Actinomycetospora sp. CA-053990. Next base: position 434,002 of record NZ_CP192043.1, read on the forward strand.
GCGCCGTCACGTGTGCATGCCGTTACTGGGAACAGCACACCGGGAGCAGGAACACCGGGGCACAGGAGGAACCGATGCAGTGGTGGGACAGCTACCGCGCCGTGTACGGCACGGAGCTCCGTGCTGAGGCCATGGTGCTCGCCGACCACGGCTGGGCCGTCGTGCCCGGCACCTTCCCGCAGGGCGAGGTGTGGAGCGGCTGCGCCGAGGCGCCGCAGGCCGGTCCGTGCCCGGTCCTCGACGACTGGGCGCTGCGGGCGTCCACCGACTGCGGCCAGATCGCCGAGTGGTGGTCGGGCCTGCCGTACTCGATCCTCCTGCCCACCGGACTGACCTTCGACGTGCTCGAGGTCCCCGCCACCGTGGGTCGCCGCGCCGCCGCCGTCCTCCGGGCGCTCGGGGTGCCGGTGCCGATCGCGGCGACGCCCACCGGCGAGTGGCTGTTCCCGGTCGGCGCGGGCGAGCCGCTGCGTCCCGACCTCGCTGAGCGCGGCGGCATCTCGCTGCACGGCCGCGGCAGCTGGTTCGCCGCGCCGCCGTCGACGTACCCGCAGGGTTCCGTGCACTGGCGGGTCCGCCCGTCGGCGTGCGGCTGGATCCTCCCCGACCCGTTCCGCGTCCAGGACGCGTTGGCCGAGGCCGTCGCGCAGCGTCCCGCCGTCGCCGGCGGCGGGTCGACCTACCGCCTCGCCACCGTCGCGACCGGGGTCCGCTCCTAGGACCCCGACGCGACACCCACCACAACTCCACACTCGGGTCCCCTCGGGGGCGACGCCGGATCAGCGAGGCCCACGTGATGAGGGCCGCGCCCGCCGCCCCACCCGGATCCCGTGGCCGACGCGCCGGTGCACCCGCCGCGACCGGCCCGCGGTCCGGGCCAGGGAGGACCCGCGGCGGTGGACCGCCCGCGACGAGAGCGTCGCGCGGTCCACCGCCGCCACATACCGCGCCGCAGGCCGGGTCGATGAGCTCCCCGGCCTGCGGCGTGACATACCTCGCCGCGGGTCGGGACGGCCCCGAAACCCCCGACCCGCGGCGGAGCCCAACCCCTCCTAGAAGCAGCGAACGAGTGGTTCGCTGCTTCTAGGCGCACGAACTCCCCGTTCGCTCGCGCTCAGCCCTCCGCGAGCCGGGTCAGCACCACGTCGAGCACGACGATCGCGCCGGCCTTGTCGAGCGGGTCGTTGCCGTTCCCGCACTTGGGCGACTGCACGCAGGACGGGCAGCCCGACGGGCACTCGCAGTCGGCGATCGCGCCCCGGGTCGCCGTGAGCCACTCCCGCAGGGCCTCGTGGCCCCGGTCGGCGAAGCCCGCGCCGCCGGGGTGGCCGTCGTGCACGAACACCGTGGGTCGGCCGGTGTCGGGGTGCAGGGCGGTCGAGACGCCGCCGATGTCCCAGCGGTCGCAGGTCGCGACCAGCGGCAGCAGCCCGATCGCCGCGTGCTCGGCCGCGTGCAGGGCGCCCGGCCAGCGCGACGGGTCCAGGCCCGCCCGCAGGAGCGCGTCCTCGGTGAGCGTGTACCAGACCGCCCGGGTGCGCAGGCTGCGCTCGGGCATGTCCAGCGGCGTCGAGTCGAGGACGCGCCCGGATGGGAGTTTCCGCAGGTAGCCGACCACCTGCTCACTGACCTCGACCGAGCCCAGGCACACCTGCAGGTCCCCGTGCGAGGCGCACTGCTCGGTCTCGATCACGGTGATGTCGATGACCGTGCGGGCCTGGGTCGTCCACTCCGGGTCCTCGGCGTGCAGGTGGGCGAGGCCGTCGTCGAGGTCGAGGGAGTCGACGACGTAGCTCTCGCCCTGGTGCAGGTGTACGGCGCCGGGGTGGACGGTCGCGGGGGCGGTGCCGGGGTCGACGGTGCCGAGCATGCGCCCGGTGTCGGACTCGACGAGGACGACCTGCTCGCCGCCACTGCCCCGGATGTCGACCCCGGCGTGCGGGCGGTCGGTGGGGTGCGACCAGAACCAGCCGCCGCGCCGGCGCCGCAGCAGGCCCTCGGCGACGAGGTCGTCGACCACCGACAGGGCGGCGTCACCACCCAGGGACGCCACGTCGTCCCGCGTCAACGGGATCTCCGACGCCGCGCAGGCCAGGTGGGGCGCGAGCACGTAGGGGTTGGTGGGGTCGAGCACGCACCGCTCCAGGGGAGCGCCGAGCATGGCCTCGGGGTGGTGCACGAGATAGGTGTCGAGGGGGTCGTCGCGGGCGACGAGCACCACGAGCGCGTCGTCGCCCGACCGCCCAGCGCGCCCGGCCTGCTGCCAGAACGACGCCCGCGTGCCCGGGAACCCGGCGACCACCACGGCGTCGAGCCCGGCGATGTCCACCCCGAGTTCGAGGGCGTTCGTCGTCGCCACCCCCCGCAACGACCCGCTGAGCAGCGCCTGCTCCAGCGCACGGCGCTCCTCGGGCAGGTAGCCCGCCCGGTATGCCGCGACCTGTGATGCCAGCTCCTCGTCGATGTCCGCGAGCACCCGGCGGGCGCCCAGCGCCGTCAGCTCCGCCCCGCGTCGCGAGCGCACGAAGGCGAGCGACCGCGCGCCCTCCACCACGAGGTCGGCGAGCATCCGTGCCGTCTCCGCCCCCGCCGATCGCCGGACCGGGGCGCCGTTCTCGCCGGTGACCTCCTCCAGCAGCGGTGGCTCCCACAACGCGACCGCCCGGGCGCCGCGCGGGGACCCGTCGTCCGTGACTTCCGCCACGTCCAGACCGGTGAGCACCGAGGCCGAGACGGCCGGCTCGGACACCGTCGCCGACGCGAGCACGAACGTCGGGTGCGCGCCGTAGCGCGCGCACACCCGCCGCAGTCGCCGAATCAGCAGCGCGACGTGCGAGCCGAACAGGCCGCGGTAGGTGTGGCACTCGTCGATGACGACGTAGCGCAGGCGGCGCAGGAAGGTCGTCCAGCGCCCGTGCCGCGGCAGGATCCCGCGGTGGAGCATGTCCGGATTCGTGAACACCCAGTTGGCGTGCTGGCGCACCCAGTCGCGCTCCGGGAGCGGGGTGTCGCCGTCGTAGGACGCCGCGCGGACGCCGTCGACGCGGAGCTCCGCGACGGTGCGCAGCTGGTCCGCACCCAGCGCCTTGGTCGGCGAGAGGTAGAGCGCGGTGGCCCGCGGATCGGCGTTCAGCCTGGTCAGGACGGGTAGCTGGTAGGCCAGCGACTTCCCCGACGCGGTGCCGGTGGCGACGACGACGTGCTCGCCGGCGTGCGCCCGGTCGGCGGCCGCGGCCTGGTGGCTCCACGGGCGCTCGATGCCGCGGGCGAGGAACGGCGCGCGGACGTCCTCGGGCACCCAGTCCGGCCAGCCCTGCGTGACGCCCTCGCGGGCGGGCACGAGCTCGGCGTGGGTCAGCGGGCTCTCGCCCGCGGGCGTCCCGGCGAGCACCCGACGCAACAGCACGGAGCCCCGGCTCCGGCCGTCGAGCACCGCTCCGGTCGTGGCTCCGGGAGCGCCGAGCAGCCGTCCGCCGTCCACGTCCGTCGAGCCTGGCACAGGTCCTCCCGTCGCTGCTCTCGTTCGTGAAAGACGTACACCTCACAGCTCGTCGGGGAACTGCTGTGCGCCTGGGTGAAGGCCACCTCCTACACTGCGGCACCTGTCCACCACCCGCCGTGCCGGGTCGTGACTGTGATCATCACGCGCCGCAGCCGCCGCGAGGCCTGGCCCGGCGCGTCGTGTTTGTAGGTGCCAACCGGGAGGCTGGATGCAAGCGTCCGTCCTCGCCGCGGGGATCACGTTCTCCGCCGGCGACAACATCGTGGTCATCGTGGTGGCGGCCGTCGCCGTCGTCGCGCTGGCCATCGGCTTCGTCCTGCGCAGGCAGGTGCTCGCCGCCGACGAGGGCACGCAGGGAATGCGTGACATCGGCAAGGCGGTCCAGGAGGGCGCGAGCGCCTTCCTCACCCGCCAGTTCAAGACGCTCGCTCCGTTCATCATCGTCGTCTTCCTGGTGCTCTTCGCGCTGCCGGCCAACAGCACCGGTGAGCTGATCGGGCGCTCGGTGGCCTTCGTGGTCGGCGCGCTGTTCTCCATGTCGATCGGCGCGCTGGGCATGAACCTGGCGACGCAGGCCAACATCCGCGTCGCCGCGGCGGCCAACGAGTCGGGTGGGCGCGACAAGGGCGCGAAGATCGCGTTCCGCACCGGCGGCGTGGTCGGCATGGCCACCGTCGGGCTCGGCCTCTTCGGTGCCTCGATCGTCGTGCTCCTCTACGTCGAGGAGGCCCCGCGCGTGCTCGAAGGCTTCGGCCTCGGCGCGGCCCTGCTCGCCATGTTCATGCGTGTCGGTGGCGGCATCTTCACCAAGGCCGCCGACGTCGGCGCCGACCTCGTCGGCAAGGTCGAGCAGAACATCCCCGAGGACGACCCCCGCAACGCGGCGACGATCGCCGACAACGTGGGCGACAACGTCGGTGACTGCGCCGGCATGGCCGCGGACCTCTTCGAGTCCTACGCCGTGATGCTGGTGGCCGCGCTGATCCTGGGCTCGGTCGCGTTCGGCACGCTGGGCCTGACCTACCCGCTGATCATCCCGGCGATCGGTGTCATCACCGCGATCATCGGTGTGTTCATCACCCGCACCCGCGAGGGCGAGAACGCGCTCCGGGCGATCAACCGCAGCTTCTACGTGTCCGCGGTCATCTCCATCGTGCTCTGCACGATCGCCGCGTTCACCTACCTGCCGTCGAGCTTCACCGAGCTGCCCGGCGTCGACGCCGCCCGCATCGGCGACCTCGCCGCGGCCGGCAACCCGCAGATCATCGCGTTCGCCGCCGTCGCCATCGGCATCGTGCTCGCGATCATCATCCTGTCGCTGACGGGCTACTACACCGGCACCGAGACCCAGCCGGTCAAGGACGTCGGCACGAGCTCGCTCACCGGCGCGGCGACGGTCATCCTCGCCGGCATCTCCGTGGGCTTCGAGTCCGCCGTCTACACCGCGCTGGTCATCGGCGCGGCCGTCTACGGCGCGTTCCTGCTCTCGGGCTCGGTGTTCGTCGCGCTGTTCGCCGTCGCCCTCGCGGGCACCGGCCTGCTGACCACGGTCGGCGTCATCGTCGCCATGGACACCTTCGGTCCGGTCTCGGACAACGCGCAGGGCATCGCCGAGATGTCGGGCGATGTCACGGGCGCCGGCGCCGACATCCTGACCGAGCTCGACGCGGTCGGGAACACCACCAAGGCGATCACCAAGGGCATCGCGATCGCCACGGCGGTGCTCGCCGCGACGGCGCTGTTCGGGTCGTACAACGACGCGATCACCCAGGCCTACTCCGAGGCCGGGCAGGCGCTGACCGACATCTACAACGTGACCGCCCCGAACGTCCTCGTCGGCGTGATCATCGGTGCGGCCGTCGTGTTCATGTTCTCCGGCCTCGCGGTCAACGCCGTGTCCCGCGCCGCGGGGGCGGTGGTGTACGAGGTGCGCCGCCAGTTCCGCGAGAACCCCGGGATCATGGACTACTCCGTGCGGCCCGAGTACGGCCGCGTGGTCGACATGTGCACGCGGGACGCGCTGCGCGAGCTCGCCACCCCGGGCCTGCTCGCGATCCTCGCCCCGATCGCCGTCGGCTTCGGCCTCGGCGTCGGCCCGCTCGCGGGCTACCTCGGCGGCGCGATCGCGGCCGGCACGCTCATGGCGGTGTTCCTGGCCAACTCCGGTGGTGCCTGGGACAACGCCAAGAAGCTGGTCGAGGACGGCAACCACGGCGGCAAGGGGTCCGACGCCCACGAGGCGACGATCATCGGCGACACCGTCGGTGACCCGTTCAAGGACACCGCCGGCCCGTCGATCAACCCGCTGATCAAGGTCATGAACCTGGTCTCGGTGCTGATCGCCCCGGCCGTCGTCGCGCTGTCGGTCGGCGTGGACGCCAACCCGGCGATCCGCATCACGATCGCGGTCGTCGCCCTGCTGGGCATCGTGGTCGCGATCTACGTGTCGAAGCGCCGCTCGACCGCGATCGCCGACTCCAACACGGACGCCCCGGCGACCGCCCAGGCCTGACGGCCACAGCTGTACCGCGCGAAGGGCACCTTCGGCCGATCTAGTCGGCTGAAGGTGCCCTTCGTTCGTTCCCGGACGGGTCGGTCACCAGGGCACGAGGCCGTCCCTCTCGACGAAGCGGCCCGAGGGCGACGTGGTGTCGAGCGCGGCGGCGACGATCGCGTCGGCGCCCTCCTCGACGGTCTGGGTGCCCTGGTGGTCGTTCAGGTCGGTCGCGGTGAAGCCCGGGTTGACGACGGTGACGAGCACGTCGGGCATCGTCCTCGCGTACATCACCGAGATCATGTTCAGCGCCGCCTTGGACGACGGGTAGGCGAGGTACGGGTGGTTCTCCCACCGCCAGTCGCTCATGTCGGCCAGCGAGCCGAGGCTCGACGAAACCATGACGAGCCGTGGCTGCTCGGCGCGCCGCAGCAGGGGCAGGAACGCGCGGGTGACGCGGACGAGGCCGAAGACGTTCGTCTCGTAGGCCTCGCGCAGGACGTCGGCGCCGGCCTCGGCGGGCTCGACCATCTCGCCGACGATCGCGGCGTTGTTGACCAGGACGTCGAGGCTGTCGACGTGGGCCTCGGCCTCCTTGACGGCGGCGGCCACCGACGCGTCGTCGGCGACGTCGAGGGCGATGGGGCGGATGTCGAGGGCGGGGTCCAGCGTCTCCGCCAGGCGTCCGGGCTCGCGGCACCCGGCGAGGACGGTCCAGCCCTGGGCGGCGAGACGGCGGGCGGCCACCACGCCCAGCCCGCGGGACGCTCCGGTGATCAGTGCGGTGCTCATGGCGCCCACGCTGCGCCCGCGCCGGCCGGCCCTCCAGGGACGGCGGACCCGGGGACCCGCGGTACCAGGCTCCGCGGCCCGCGACGGAGCAGAGTGGGGTCATGAGCCGCGGTGACCACGCCGAACTGGCCGCGGCGCTGCGCCAGTGGCGCGAGCGCCTGACGCCCGCGGACGCCGGGCTGCCCGCCGGCCCGCGACGGCGCACGCCCGGGCTGCGTCGCGAGGAGGTGGCGCGCCTCGCGGGCGTCTCCGTCGACTACGTGGTGCGCCTGGAGCAGGCCCGCGGCCCGCACCCGTCGGAGTCGGTGCTCGGGGCGCTGGACCGCGCGCTGCGGCTGTCGGCCCCGGAGACGGCCCACCTCTTCGACCTCGCCGGGGTCGAGCGTCCCGGCGCCGGCCACGTCATCGACACCGTCCGGCCCAGCGTGCTGCGCCTGCTCGACCGCATGGCCGACCTCCCCGCCATGCTCGTCGATGCCCGCAGCACGCTGCTGGCCTGGAACCCGCTGGTCGAGGCCCTCTACGGCGATCTCTCCGCGATCCCCCGCGACCGGCGCAACATGCTCTGGATGCGCTTCGGGCCTGCGGGCGGCGAGGGTCGCTCCCTCGTGGTGGACGAGGACGGGACGCGCGAGCGCCTCGACCGGCTCTCGGTGGCGCAGGCCCGGGCGGCGCTCGGGCGCTACCCCGGCGACACGATCCTGCGCGGGATCGTCGACGAGCTGCTTCGGACCAGCCCCCTGTTCGCCGAGCTGTGGGCGCTGCGCCCGGTCGAGGACCGCCGCGTCGACCGCAAGAGCTTCGACGTCCCCGGCGTCGGCCGGATCACGCTCGACTGCGACTCCCTCGACGTCCCGGGCGACGACCAGCGCCTCGTCGTCTACTCCGCCGCGCCGGGCACCCGGGACGCCGAACTGCTCGACCTCCTGCGCGTGGTGGGGTTGCAGACCGTCTGATCCGGGTGTCGGTACCCCCGTTCGTTCGAACGCATGTTCTAGGCTCCGCGGGCGTGGGGCAGCTGTCGTTCTGGTCGGCGGACGCCCGTCCGCGCGCCCTGGGCGATCTCGAGGGCCTGCTCTGCGGGCCGGGGCGGGCGGAGCTCTTCGGCCGCGGGTCCCTGGCGCGCCTGATCGTGGTCCTGGGCCCGCCGCCGGAGCCGGAGCCGGAGCCGGAGCCGGAGCCGGAGCCGGAGGAGGACGAGGACGCCGATCTCGAGGCCGAGCACGAGGAGCCCGGTCCCAGTACCAGCGTGGGGGCCATGCTGACGTCCAACGTCAGGATCGCCCCCAGCTCGCCGGAGGGACACGCCGAGCCGGTGGCCCACGAGACCGAGGACCACGACCCCGCCCCCGACGTCGACCTCGACGACCTGGCCTTCCTCGACCTCGACCCCGACGAGATGGCGGCCCGCCTGGGCCTGACCCCCGCCACCCCGACGCCCGTACCGGAGTCCTCAGATCGAGATGGGGGATTTCCTGACGTTGAACGTCAGCATGGCCCCCATGCTGACACCGACCACCCACCCGACCCCGCCCTGACCTGGCGCGCTCACGCCGTGCGCTGCGCGCTCCGGACCCGGGGGGTGCCCGCCGAGATCGGGCGCACCGAGGACGGCCGGCCCGAGGTCCGGACGGCCTTCCGTGCCGACCTCGTCGACCTCGCCCGGGCGTGGACGGCCGGGGACGGAATGAAGAAGGTGCCGGCGGAGTTCGAGCTGGACGGGCCGCGGTTGCGTCTGTGGGTGCTCGCGGCCGGGGTGCACGACGGCCGGGCGTACACGCTCGGACTCGATCCCGAGGACCGCGGCACCGACGGCGACCTGCTCACGGCGAGTCGTCACCTGGGTCTGGGCGCGTCACTCCACCCGCCGGCCCTCCGGGTCGTCGGCGCCCGCCGGCAGCGGCGTCTGGGTGAGCTCGTGGGGCGCCCGCCCGGCGATCTGATCGACGGCGTCTGGCCGGTGTGAGGCCCGCGACACCCCGCCGGGGCCGTCCCATCAGGCCGCTGTGCAGGGGTGATCGGTGTCCGGACCACGCCGTCCCCACCCGGGTGCGGACGTGATGCGACCGGTCGCACCCGGAAGCACATTGACGGTGAGGCACACTGGCGACGGGTGGCGTCCCGCCACACGAACGACGAGACGAGGCATGTCCGTGGCAGCGAAGGGCTCGACGACGGCACGCAGCGCGACCACCGAGACCGCCGACACCACCGAGGTGGAGTCGACGGAACGGTCCGGCGCGCGCGCGACGTCGAGCACGAAGTCCGGCGGCAAGGGCTCCGGCGGCGGCCGGAAGACGGGCCGCGGGGGTGCGACCCCGGCCGGGGACGGCGGACGCCGTCTGGTGATCGTCGAGTCGCCCGCGAAGGCCCGCAAGATCGCCGACTACCTCGGCTCGCGGTACATCGTCGAGTCCAGCCGTGGCCACATCCGCGACCTGCCGCGCGGCGCCGCCGACGTGCCCGCCAAGTACAAGGGCGAGTCCTGGGCCCGCCTGGGCGTGGACGTCGACCACGACTTCGAGCCCCTCTACGTGGTCTCCCCGGACAAGAAGTCCACGGTCTCCGAGCTCAAGGAGGCCCTCAAGGAGGTCGACGAGCTCTACCTCGCGACGGATGGCGACCGCGAGGGCGAGGCCATCGCCTGGCACCTCCTCGAGACGCTCAAGCCGAAGGTCCCGGTCCGCCGGATGGTGTTCCACGAGATCACCGAGTCGGCCATCCAGGCCGCCGCCGCGAACCCGCGCGACCTCGACCAGGACCTCGTCGACGCGCAGGAGACCCGCCGCATCCTCGACCGTCTCTACGGCTACGAGGTCAGCCCCGTGCTGTGGAAGAAGGTCATGCCGAAGCTCTCGGCGGGCCGCGTGCAGTCGGTGGCCACCCGCGTCATCGTCGAGCGCGAGCGCGAGCGCATGGCGTTCGTGTCCGCCGGCTACTGGGGCATCGACGCCCAGCTGCGGGCGACCGAGAAGAAGGACGAGCAGGCCCCGCGCAGCTTCAAGGCGGCGCTGACGTCGATCGACGGCGCCCGCGTCGCCACCGGCCGCGACTTCGACTCGCTCGGGCAGCTCAAGAACAGCGACGTCAAGCGCCTCGACGAGGGCGACGCCCGCCGGCTCGCGGAGGCGCTCGCCGACCGGGACTACACGGTCTCGTCGGTCGAGGAGAAGCCCTACACGCGCAAGCCCTATGCGCCGTTCATGACGTCCACGCTCCAACAGGAGGGTGGCCGCAAGCTGCGGTTCTCGGCCGAGCGGACGATGCGCACCGCGCAGCGGCTGTACGAGAACGGCTACATCACCTACATGCGTACGGACTCCACGACGCTGTCGGAGACCGCGATCAACGCCGCGCGCACCCAGGCCCGCGACCTCTACGGCGACGAGAACGTCGCGGAGAAGCCGCGCCAGTACACGCGCAAGGTGAAGAACGCGCAGGAGGCGCACGAGGCGATCCGTCCCGCCGGGGACTCCTTCCGGACCCCCGGGCAGGTCGCGAACGAGCTCTCCGGCGACGAGTTCCGGCTCTACGAGCTGGTCTGGCAGCGCACGATCGCGAGCCAGATGCGCGACGCGCGCGGCACGACGATGAGCGTGCGGATCACCGGTACCGCCGCGACGGGCGAGGAGTGCACCTTCTCCGCGTCCGGGCGCACCATCACGTTCCCCGGCTTCCTGCGCGCCTACGTCGAGACCGTCGACGAGGAGGCCGGCGGCGAGGCGGACGACGCCGAGAGCCGCCTGCCGCGCCTGGCGGAGGGCGACGGCTGCGCCGCGGAGTCGCTGGACCCCGAGGGCCACAGCACCAACCCGCCCGCGCGCTACACCGAGGCGAGCCTGGTCAAGACGCTCGAGGAGCGCGGCATCGGTCGTCCCTCGACCTACGCGTCGATCATCAACACGATCCAGGAGCGCGGGTACGTCTGGAAGAAGGGCGGCGCCCTCGTCCCGAGCTGGATCGCCTTCGCGGTCATCGGGCTGATGGAGGTCCACTTCGGCCGACTGGTCGACTACGACTTCACCGCCGCGCTCGAGGACGAGCTGGACGGCATCGCCGCGGGCACCACCCAGCGCGAGACGTGGCTGTCGCACTTCTACTTCGGGGCCAACGGCAACGGGACCGTCAACGGGAACGGTGCCAACGGCAACGGGGCCAACGGCAGCGCCAACGGGCACGGCAGCGGCGTCGAGGCCGCGATGTCGCAGGCCGGCGGTCTGAAGAAGCTCGTGGGCGACAAGCTCGAGGGCATCGACGCGCGCCAGGTCAACTCACTGCGCATGTTCGCCGACGACCAGGGCCGCGACGTCGTCGTGCGCGTCGGTCGGTACGGGCCCTACCTCGAGCGGACGATCACCGAGGACGGCGAGGAGAAGTCGCAGCGGGCCAACCTGCCCGACGACCTCCCGCCCGACGAGCTCGACCTCGAGCTCGCCGAGCAGCTGTTCTCGACGCCGCAGGAGGGTCGCTCGCTGGGCACCGACCCGGAGTCGGGCCACGAGATCCTGGCGAAGGAGGGCCGCTTCGGTCCCTACGTCACGGAGACGTTGCCCGAGGGCGCCAAGGAGAAGCCGCGCACCGGCTCGCTCTTCAAGTCGATGACGCTCTCGGAGATCACGCTCGACGACGCGCTGAAGCTGCTGAGCCTGCCGCGCGTGGTCGGCACGGACCCGGAGTCCGGCGTGGAGATCACCGCGCAGAACGGGCGCTACGGGCCGTACATCAAGAAGGACAAGGACTCCCGCTCGCTCGACAGCGAGGAGAAGCTCTTCACGGTCACCCTCGAGGAGGCCCAGAAGATCTTCGCGCAGCCGAAGCAGCGGGGACGGGCCGCCGCGAAGCCGCCGCTCAAGGAGCTCGGCACGGACCCGGCCTCGGGCGAGCCGATGGTGGTCAAGGACGGCCGCTTCGGGCCGTACGTCACCGACGGCCTCGGGGTGAACGCCTCGCTGCGCAAGGGCGACGCGGTCGAGTCGCTGACCGACGAGCGGGCCTCGGAGCTGCTCGCCGAGAAGCGGGCCAAGGACGGGATCAAGCCAGGCGCCAAGAAGGCCCCGGCGAAGAAGGTCCCGGCCAAGTCGACAACCAAGTCGACGGCCAAGACGACGACCAAGAAGGCGCCCGCCAAGAAGGCGCCGACGAAGAAGAGCGGCACGCCCAGCCGCTGAGGCCCTGACCGGTTCCCGGTGACCGCCGGATAATCTGGCGGTCACCGAGACCGGGAGGTGTCTCATCGCCGAGCCGACGGTCGGTGGGTCCCCCGCCGATGTGACTGCCGACGTGACCGATGCCGAGGCGTCCGCCTCCGCGACGCACCGGATCCGCAGCGTGCTCGCGATCCGGCCGTTCCGGCGGCTGTGGGCGGTCACGGCGGTCGCGAGCTTCGGCGACTGGCTCTCGCTGCTCGCGCTCACCGCCCTCGCCACGCAGCTCACCAGCGGCTACCAGGCGCAGAGCTTCGCGCTCGGCGGCGTGGTGGCCACCAAGCTGCTCCCGGCGCTGTTCATGGCGCCGCTGGGCGGGGTGCTCGCGGACAAGTTCGACCGCCGCACGGTGATGGTCACCTGCGACGTCCTCAAGGCCCTGCTCTTCCTGTCGATCCCGCTCGTGGGCTCGCTGTGGTGGCTGTTCGCCGCCACCTTCCTCATCGAGCTCTGCGCGCTGTGCTGGATCCCGGCCAAGGACTCCTCGGTCCCGAACCTGCTCAAGCGCTCCGACCAGATCGAGACGGCCAACCAGCTCTCGCTGGTGATGACCTACGGCGTCGCGGTGATCAGCGCCGCCGGGGCGTTCGCGCTGATCTCCAAGTCGGGCAACATCGCGGGCTGGCACCCGAGCCCGACGACGACGGTGTACCTCGCGCTCGTGGTCAACGGCCTCGCCGCGCTGCTCACCGCGTTCACCGTCGCCTTCCGCATCCCCGAGATCTCGGGCCGCAGTGCGGAGCGCCGGGAGGCCGCTCCGGGCCTGCTGGCGATGCTGCGTGACGGCGCGCAGTTCGTCTCGACGACGCCGCTGGTGCGCGGGCTGGTCGTCGGCATCATCGGGGCGTTCGCGGCCGGCGGCGCGGTCATCGCCAGCGCCCGGCTCTACGCGGCGAGCCTCGGGGGTGGCGACGCGGCCTACTCGGTGCTGTTCATCGCGCTGTTCAGCGGCCTCGCGCTGGGGATGGCGACGGTGCCGCGGATGGCGCGCCGGATGCCGCACAACCGCCTGTTCGGCGTCGCCATCGTCGGCGCCGGCACCTCGCTGCTCGCCGTCGCGATCGCCTGGCACCTCTACCTGGCGCTGGCCACCGTCGTCCTCGTCGGCTTCTTCGCCGGCACCGCGCTGCTCACCGGCCTGACGATCATCGGCGCGCAGGTCGAGGACGCCGTGCGCGGGCGGGTCGTCGCGTTCGTGCAGTCGATCGTGCGGGTCGACCTGCTGGCGTCGATGTCGGTGGTGCCGCTGCTCGTCGGGCTCGTGCAGTCGCGGACGCTGACGCTGTTCGGCCAGCCCGCGCAGGTCGACGGCACCCGCTTCGTGCTCTTCGGCGCGGGCATCGTCGCCGCGGCGGTCGGCGTGCTCGCCTACCGGCAGATGGACGACCGGCGCGACCGGACGATCCTCGCCGACGTCAAGCGCGCCCTGCGCCGCAGCCGGCACGGCGAGCCGGGGCTGCTCGTGGCCGTCGAGGGTGCCTCGCGCACCGACACCGACGTGCAGAGCGACCTGCTCGTGGCGTGGCTGCGGGAGCAGGGCGCCGACGTCGTGCTCGCCGGCCGCAGCGCCAGCGACGCCGCCCGGGTGTCCGCGGCCGTGGGCGCCAGCGGGGTCGAGGGTCAGCGCGCCCGGGCCCTGGTGGCGGCCGCGGTGCGCGCCGACGTGCTCGCCGGCGAGGTCCTGCCGGCCCTGCGCGCGGGCCGGGTCGTCGTCATCGAGGGCTGCCTGGACTCCCCGCTGGCCCGGGTGGGTGACGAGCTCGACGCCGCCGACCTGCAACGCCTGGGCGCGTGGGCCACCGGTTCGCTGCGTCCCGACATCACAGTGCTGCTCGACCGCGACCCGTCGGTCCACGACGCCGCCCCGGTCACCGGCGGGATCGTCGACACCTGGCAGGTGCAGCGCACCCTCACCGAGATGGCCGCCGCCGACCCCGGGCGCTACGTGCGCGTCGACGGCGACGGCGACCCCGACGACGTCAGCGCCCGGGTGCGCGAGGTGCTCGCGCCGCTGGTGGCCCGAGCGTTGCCCACGAGCACCGCCTGAGCCACGGGGCCGCGGGCACCGGGTTCGTCGACACCGTGCTCACCGACCCCGGATGATGGCCCGGTGCTCCTGATCGGCGGCAGCACGCGCGCCGCCTCGACGACCACCGCGGTCCTGCGCACCGCCCGCGAGCTGGCCCGGCCCGGCGCGGTGCTCTACGAGGAGCTCGCCGCGCTCCCCGCCTTCGACCCCGACGACGACCGCGATCCCCTGCCGCCCGCCGTCGAGCGGCTGCGCGGGGCGATCCAGGAGGCCGACGCGGTGCTGTTCTGCACGCCCGAGTACGCGGGCGGGCTACCGGGGTCGTTCAAGAACCTGCTCGACTGGACCGTCGGGGACGCCTCGCCCCGCTCGATGTACGGCAAGCCGGTCGCCTGGATCAACGCGGCCTCCCCGGCCTCGCCGACGGGCGCGCGCGGCGCCCACGAGGGGCTCGCGACGGTCCTGGGCTACGTCGGTGCCGACGTCGTCGAGGCCGCGTGCGCGCGCATCCCGGTGACCCGGGACGCCGTCGGCCCCGACGGTCTCGTCGGCGACGCCGACCTGCGCGCCCGCCTCGGGGCCGCGGTCGAGGCGCTCACGCGTCACGCCACCTCGTCCTGAGGTTCGGGGACGGTCTCCCCGTGGAGCTCCCACCCGGCTCCGAGGCTCCGGCGCCAGCGCAGCGGGCCCTCCTGCTCCCACTCGCCGCGCAGGGCCCGCTGGTGGACCTCCCAGGCCCACACCTGCCGTTCCCACGCCCGCACCAGACGCCGTCCCAGGTTGCCTCGCATGGTGTCGACCCTGGCGGAGGTGCAGGCCCCGGACGAGTGGCAGGAACGACGTCGTCCGATACATTCCTGCCATGCACGTCGTCGCGGTCCCCGTCACCGACGGGACGCCGATGTTCGAGCTCTCGACGGTGCACGAGATCCTCGCGTCGGACCGCTCCGCCAGCACCGGGGTGCCGCGCGAGGACTGGTACGACGTGCGCCTGGTGGCCGGCGAGCCGGGTCCGCTGCGCCTGCACGCATGGGGCGTGGCGGACACGGGGTGGGGCCTCGAGGGCCTCGACGACGCCGACACCGTCGTCGTCCCGCCACCCCGCGACGGCCGCGAGGAGTTCCCGGCCGAGCTCCTCGACGCGCTGCGGGCCGCGCACGCGCGCGGGGCGCGCCTCGCGTCGGTGTGCACCGGGGCGTTCCTCCTGGCCGCCGCGGGCCTGCTCGACGGGCGGCCGGCGATCACCCACTGGAGCTCGGTCGACGAGCTCGCCCGCCGCCACCCGCGCGTCGACGTCCGGCGCACCGTGCTCTACGTCGACGACGGCGACGTGCTGACCTCGGCGGGCTCCGCGGCGGGCCTGGACCTCTGCCTGCACCTCGTGCGCCGCGACCACGGCAGCCGCGTGGCCGGCATCGTCGCGCGCCACAGCGTGGTGCCCCCGCACCGCGAGGGCGGGCAGGCGCAGTTCGTCCCGGCCGCCGCGCCGGAGCTCCCGCCGTCGGGGTTCTCGGCGAGCCTCGACTGGGCGCGCCGCCGGCTCGACCGGCCGATCGGGGTGGACGAGTGGGCGCGTGCGGCGGGCACCAGCCCCCGGACGTTCGCCCGCTGGTTCCACACGTCCCTCGGGTCGACGCCCGGGCGGTGGCTGGCAGCAGAGCGGGTGCGGCGGGCCCAGGAGCTGCTCGAGGCCACGGAGCTCCCCGTCGAGGCGGTGGCGCAGCGCTGCGGCTTCGCCACGGCCGCAGGCCTGCGCCGGCCGTTCCTGCGCGAGGTCGGCGCCACCCCGCAGGAGTACCGCAGGACGTTCGGGATGGCTCCGCCACGTGAGCGGAATGGGTCGCCATGACGACCCAGATCGCGCACGTGGCGAAGACCTCGGGCGGGTGGGGCATCATCGACGGCGTGAGCGTGTGGTCGCAGGTCGTCGGTCAGCCCACCGCGGTGTCCGAGCTGCAGGCCGCCGCCGCGCAGGCCGCGCGGGTCCGGTTCTCCGACGAGCTGGGCGACGGTGTGCCCCCGGGCAGCGGGGGCATGACGCACTCCTGGCTGTTCACCGGGCCGCCCGGGTCGGGACGATCGGTGGCGGCCCGCGCATTCGCGGCCGCGCTGGAGTGCCCGGACCAGGGCTGTGGCGAGTGCCCCGCCTGCCACACGGTCATGGCCGGCACCCACGCCGACGTGCGCGAGATCGTCCCCGAGGGCCTCTCGATCGGCGTCAAGGAGGTGCGCACGACCATCGACGTCGCCGCGCGCCGCCCGACCACGGCCCGCTGGCAGATCGTCATCGTCGAGGACGCCGACCGGCTCACCGAGCAGGCGTCGAACGCCCTGCTCAAGTCGGTCGAGGAGCCGGCCGAGCGAACCGTCTTCCTGCTCTGCTGCCCGTCGGAGCACCCCGACGACATCTCGGTGACCATCCGCTCGCGCTGCCGCGCGCTGCGCCTGCGCACCCCGGCGCCGGAGGCGATCGCCGCCGTGCTGGTCGAGCGCGACGGCATCCCCGAGGCGGACGCGACGTGGGCGGCGTCGGTGTGCGGCGGGCACATCGGCCGCGCTCGCCGGCTCGCCCGCGTCCCCGAGGCCCGCGAGGAGCGCGACGCCGTGCTGGCGCTGCCGCGTGCGCTGAGGTCCGCGGCGGACGCCTTCGCCGCCTCGGACGCCATGGTGGGCGCGGCGGCGTCGGAGGCAGCGGCCCTCGCCGAGTCCCGCGACGAGGCCGAGCGCGAGGAGCTCGCGGTGTCGATGGGCGCCGGCGGCACGGGCAAGGGCACCGCGCAGGCCCAGCGTTCGGCCCGCGCCGCGGAGAAGGACCTCGAGAAGCGGCAGAAGAGCCGCACCACCCGCAACCGGCGCGACGCCCTCGACCGCGCGCTCGTCGACCTCGCGGGCTACTACCGCGACGTGCTGGCCCGGGGGCTCGGCGCATCGGTCACCTCGACCCATCCCGACCGCGCCACCGAGATCGGCGCCGCGGCCCGCGACAGCACTCCCGAGGCCTCCCTGCGCCGCCTCGAGGCCATCCTGGCCTGCCGCGAGGCCCTCGCGACGAACGTGAAGCCCGAGATCGCGATCGACGCGCTCGTCACGTCGCTGCGCGCCGGCTGAACGTCGGCACCCGAGCACGCCTCCCGTGACGCGGGGTGGCGTGACGACCCGTGCCCGCTGCTAGCCTGTCGCTGTGCCGGAATCACGGAAAAGCGTAATCGCCGTGGGCGCGCTCGCCGTCGCGCTGCTCCTGCCGACGGCCTGCTCGTCGTCGCCTGAGGCCGGTGGGGCGCCCCCGGAGGTGCCGGCGGCGTCGGTCCCGGCCAACCCGCCGCGTCCTGCGGACTGCGGCCCGGCACCGGCCGCGAGCCCGACCAGCCCCGACGGCTGGCTCGGTCTGCTCGCGGCGACGCCCGACGACGTGGCCACCGTGGTGGACGACGGGCGTGGCTCGGTCGTCTCGCACGCCGCCGAGCGGCCGATGCCGCTGGCGTCGGCGGTGAAGATCGTGCACGTCGCGGCGTACGGCCGGGCTGTCGCCGACGGCCGCCTGGACCCCGACGAGCCGATCCGGCTCGCCGACTGGGAGGCCTGGTACCTGCCGGCCGACGCCGGAGCCCACGTGCAGGCGCTCGACGCCCTCGGGATCCCGCGCGACCCCGCCACCGGCCTCGCGGCCGATCCGCAGCGCACGGTGCCGCTGTCGACCATGGTCGCGGCGATGGTGCAGTTCAGCGACAACGCCGCCACCGACTACCTGCGCGACCGTCTCGGCGACGACGCCCTCGTCGAGGCCGCCGCCGCGGGTGGGTGGCAGGACCTCGACGTGCCCTCGGAGCTCGGCTCGCAGCTGGCGCTCGTCCGGCCGCAGGAGGCGCCGCCGGTCACCGCGCCGCGTGCTGAGCGGGCGCCGGTGGAGATCGCCCTGGCCCGGCGCTACGCGTCCGACCCCGCGTTCCGGGAGGACTCGCAGCGCCGCCTGGTCGCCCAGGCCGCGGACGTCGAGGCGTACCTGCTCGAGAGCGAGCGGTGGGCGGAGTCGACGTCGGTCGGGTCCGCCGCACAGCTCGCGGGGCTGTGGCGAGCGGTGATCAGCGGGTCGTTCGGGCCCGGCGCCGACGTCGCGCGCGCCCAGCTCGAGTTGCCCCCTCGTCCCGACGGCCAGGTCCGTGCGGCCAAGGGCGGGTCATTCCCCGGGATCGGGACGATGGCGCTCAGCGTCCGGCGCCCCGACGGCTCGCTCGGCATCGGTGTCGTGCTCGGGCGCGGTCTCGGGGCCACGACGGACCTGGCCGAGGTCGGCGTGGCCCAGCAGCGCTTCCTCGTCCGTGCGGTCGAGGACCCGGCGGAGCGCTCCCGCGTGCTCTGCGTGGCCTGAGACGATCCGGCGGTGGCCGATGCTGGAGGGGCCGACCCCGACCCCGACGCGCGCCTCGACGCCCTCGAGGCCCGCGTCGCGGCGCTCGAGGGCGGTCGTGCTCCCGAGGGCCGGCCCGAGCGGACCGGTGAGGCCGGCGAGATCGGCTACCAGGGACGCGTGTGGTTGCAGGAGGGCGCGGGCCCGGTGTCGTGGACGATCGCCTACGACGCGGCGGCGACCCTGGACCTGCTCGCCGGCCCGGTCGCCGAGGTGCTCGCCGCCCTCGGCCACCCCGTGCGCCTCGCCCTCGTGCGGCGCCTGCTGACGGGTCCCGCCGGCACGAACGAGCTCGTGGAGGCCGCCGAGCTCTCGTCGACCGGCCAGCTCTACCACCACCTGCGCACGCTGACCTCCGCCCGCGTCGTCGAACAGGACGGCCGGCGGTACCGGGTCCCGACGACGGGCGTCGTCCCCGTCCTCGTCGCCCTCCTCGCCGCGGCCGATCTCGGCGGCGCGCTCCCCTGAAGTAACGCCTTCAAGGTCTTGCACGCCTTACGCACGCTCTCCTACGGTAAGGCGTATACCGCCGTTGCAAACATGAGGAGAAGCCGTGCCGACCGAGACCGCCACCTGGGCCCTGCGCGACCGCATCGCTGTACCGACCGGGACGATCGCCGTCGACGTGCTGGGGGAGGACCGGCCGGGCACCCCGGTCGTCCTCACCCACGGGACGCCCTCGTGGTCGTACCTCTGGCGCCACGTCGCGCCGGCGCTGGCCCACGAGCGGCCGGTGTACCTGTGGGACCTGCCGACCTACGGGGACTCCACCGGCCACACCCCGTCCGTCGCCGGGCACGCGCAGACCCTCGCCGCCCTCGTCGGCCACTGGGGGCTGGACGCGCCGGTGCTCGTGGGCCACGACATCGGTGCGGCGACGGTCCTGCGCGCGCACCTCGTCCACGGCACCCCGGCGAGCGCGCTCGTCCTCGCCGACGCCGCCGTGCTCGCCCCGTGGGTCACCGCGACCGCCGCCCACATGCAGCAGCACCTCGACGTCTACGGGTCGATGCCGAACGCCGCGTTCACCGCGCTGATCGCGGCCCACCTGCGGACGACGTCGGCCACGGGTCTGGACGGCGACGCCGAGCGCGCCTACCTCGGGCGCTACGCCGGTCCGGAGGGCCAGCGGCGCTACCTCGACCAGGTCGCCGGGTTCACCGAGGACGACACCCGCGACGTCGTCGCCCGCCTCAGCGAGATCGCGATCCCGACCGACGTCGTGTGGGGCGCGCAGGACCGCTGGCTCCCGTCCACGGCCGCGACCACCCTGCGCGGCCACATCCCGGGTGCCCGCCTCCACACCGTGGACGGCGCCGGCCACTTCCTCACCGAGGACGCCCCGGAGGCGTTCCTCGACGTCCTCGCGGCGGTGCTGCCGTGAGCCACGGGGAGGTGCGGATCACCCTCGCCGGAAGGAAACCGATGAACATCACAGGCGTCTATAGAGATGTCACACCAAAGCGTCGTCGCACCGCGGCGACCGTCCTGGAGCACTGCCCGATGAGCTCTCCCACGCGCCCCCTCCCCACCGACGTCACCATCCCCGCGCCCCGAGAGAACGGCGACGAGGCCAAGGTCCTCGTGATCGCCGCCCGCCCGGACTCCAGCGGCCTCGCGGCCGCCGAGGTCCTGGCCGAGCGTGTCGGAGGCGCTGCCGCGCACTCCGGCGACGCCGAGCTCGGCACCAAGGCCCGCCGGGCCGCCCAGGTCATCGTGCTCGACCCCAGCTCGCTGCGCGCCAAGATGACGCACGACCGCGCGTTCTCCGCGCCCGCCGACGCGGCCGCCCGCCGCGACCTGCTGACCCGCCTCGCGCCGTACCAGGACCGGGTCCGCTGGATGACCCGCCCGGCCGCGGCCTAGAGCGGCTAGAGCCGGCGGTTCGCCAGCACCGGCAGAGCGGCGCGGACGTCGGGGATCTGCTCGGGGTCGACATCGACCACGAGCAGCCCCGGCTCCGCGCCGAGCTCGTCGATGATCACGCCGAACGGCGAGGCCGCGAGGCTGTGCCCGACCCCACGCGGAGCCTTACCCGCGTCGATGCCCCGGCTGGCAGGGTCGGCCTGATCGGCGGCGAGCACGAAGGTGGTCGCGTCCAGGGCCCGGGCGCGCACCAGCAGCTGCCACTGCTCGACCTTGCCCGGCCCCGCGCCCCAGCTCGCGGGCAGCAGGGTGACGGTCGCGCCCTGGTCGGCGAGGGCGCGGAACAGCTCCGGGAAGCGGATGTCGTAGCAGGTCGCGAGCCCGAGCGTCGTCCCGTCGACCGTGATCGTCAGCGGCTTGCTGCCCGGCGCGACGGTGTCGGACTCGGCGAACCCGAAGGCGTCGTAGAGGTGGATCTTGTCGTAGGCCGTGTCGACGCCGCGGCCGGTGACCAGCAGCGTGTTGGTGACGCGGCCGTCGTCGGTCGGCGTGAACATGCCGGTGACGACGAGTACGCCGTTCTTCTCGGCGATGCGCCGGACCTCGCTCGCCCACGGTCCGTCGAGCGGCTCGGCCACGGGCGTCAGGGAGACGCCGAAGCGGCACATCGTCGCCTCGGGGAACACGACGACCGTCGCGCCCTGCTGCGCGGCGAGCGCGGTGTGGTCGGCGACGAGCTCGAGGTTCGACGCCGGGTCGTCGGTGGCGAGGATCTGGGCCAGGGCGACGCGCATGACCCGTGTATACCGGTCATGTGGACGCGACGGACTACCTGGCGCGGATCGGCGCCGCGGCCGACGACCCGCTCGACACCCTGATCGAGCGCCACATGATCGCGGTCCCGTTCGAGAACCTCTCGGTGCACGTGCCCGAGCCGATCGAGCTCGACGACGACGCGCTCCTCGAGAAGATCATCGAACGGCACCGGGGCGGCTTCTGTTTCGAGCTCAACGGGGCCTTCGCCTGGCTGCTGCGCGAGCTGGGGTACGACGTGACCCTGTGCTCGGCCCGCGTGGCGCGCAACGGCGGGGACGACGGGTACGGCCCGCCGGGCGACCACATGGCGCTCGTGGTGGACCTGCGGGGCGCCCGCCTGCTCGTCGATGTCGGCTTCGGGCGCTTCGCCGCCCGGGCCGTCGACCTCGACCGTCGCGACGGGCAGCCCGACCGCACCGGGACCTACGCCGTCCGCGACGCCCCGGACGGCGAGCTCGACGCCGTGTGCGACGACAAGGTGGTCTACCGCCTCGACCCGCGCGCCCGGCTGCTCACCGACTTCCTGCCGCTGTCCTGGTGGCACTCCACCTCGCCGGAGTCGCCGTTCGCGCTCGGGCTGACCTGCTCCCGCCTCACCCCGGCCGGTCGCGTCACCCTCGCCGGCGACCGCCACATCGTCACCGGCGACGACGGCTCCCGCGAGGAGCACACGGTGTCCGAGGACGAGCAGCTCGCGATCTTCCGCGACGTCTTCGGCATCGTCCTCGACGCCGTCCCGACGGTGGGTTAGCGGGCCGCGCGGACCCGCCCGAGCAGGCCGTACATCTCGCACCCGAGGCAGAAGCCGAACGCCGCGTTGAGGAACGCCGCGGCCAGGGCGAAGGCGGTCGCCACGATGCCCAGCACCGTCGCGCCGCTGAGGTAGCCGATGGCCGCGACGGCGGCGAAGACCAGCCCGACGGCCTGCGAGAACCGCACCGGCGCCGCGTCCTCCCGCTCGCGCGGCGGGCCGAGGCGCGGCGCGAGCAGCGCCCGGTACAGCGCGCCGTAGGGCGACCAGCGCATCCCGGCGACCACGGGGATCGCGAACACGACGGCCTGCAGCGCGGCGAGCACCCCACTACCGGTGAGCAGCACGACGGCCAGCACCACGGTCGTCACGGTGGCGGCGAAGCGCACGCCGCGCGGGTCGAGCCGCTCGGTCATCGGGTCTCCTCGAGGGACAGGGCCTGCTGCAGGTCCGCGCGACGGGGGACGCCACCGACGCGCAGGAGCTCGGTGCCCGCGCGGTCGAACGCGACGGTGGTCGGGGTGCGCAGGACGTGGAGCGCCTGCGCGATCCCGGGGCTCTCGGCGACGTCGACCTCGACGTGGCGGAGATCGGGGTGCTCGGCCGCCAGTGCGGTGAGCTGCTCGCGGGTCCGGACGCACGGCGTGCACACCGGCGACGAGAGCTGGAGCAGGAGGACCCGGTCCCCGGGGTCGGGGTCGACCCCGGCGACGTCCCAGCCGTTCCCGGCGTCCTTGCCCTGCGTGACCCGCCCGTCCCGGCGTCGGAGGACGAGCCCGACCACCGTCGCGACGACGAGGACGCCGACCAGTACCGCGGCCCCGGCCGCACTCAGCCCCACGAACCCGCCAACCTCGTCCCCGTGCGCGGTTGTTCCCGGAGTCGCCCTCCTCGGTGACGAAAGCCGCGCTCACCGCGGGATCCGTCACCGAGGACCGACGGTGTAGACCGGTTCCCGTGGCGGCGGCGACGGCGGCGACCTTCGTGTGGCTCGGGATGGTGCTGGCGATCTCGTTCCTCGAGGCGCCGCTGAAGTTCCGCGCGCCCGGCGTGACGACGGTGATCGGGCTCGGGATCGGGCGGCTGGTCTTCCGCGCGCTCAACGTGGCCGAAGGTGTGCTGGCGCTGGTCGTGGTGGCGGCCGTGCTCCTGGCCGGCGTCCCGGTGGCGCCGACGGTCGTCGTCGGCGTCCTGGTCGTGCTCCTGCTGGTGCAGCTCGGCGTCGTGCGTCCGCGCCTCAACCGGCGCTCGGACCGCGTGCTGGCCGGCGAGGACGCGCCGCGCTCCCGGCTCCACCTCGCCTACATCGGGCTCGAGGTGGTGAAGGTCGTGGCGCTCGTGGTGCTGGGCGTGCTCCTGCTGGGTGGGGCGTAGACCCGCCTCGCCCTCGGGCCGGGGCCCTGGCCTAGACTCTTTCGCACGCCGCCTTAGCTCAGCTGGCCAGAGCAACGCACTCGTAATGCGTAGGTCTCGGGTTCGAATCCCGAAGGCGGCTCCAGGAAACTCCAGGTCAGAGTCCCGGGGTTCTCTTGCGTTCGGCGTAGGACAGTCCGGCGTCCCCGATTCATCCCCGAGTCCTCGCGAGTGAGTCGAGGACCGGTGTGTCGTCCGCGTGTCGTTGCCCGCCGCTGCCGCCAACCCGGGGCCGGTCGGCGCTAGTCCGCCACGTCACCGCGTCGCTCGCGGCGGGCGCCTCTCTGGGGGCTCGACGTCGCGGCCGGGGTTCGAGGTAGCTCCCCCGGCTCGCACTCCCGAGGAGGCAAAGCACAACCGCCACCTTGGCGTTCTACAGCGCTGACATCGAATCTCAGGGTCGCCAGGCACAGGAGCGGCACCGGCTCCGGGCTGGCCGGCTCCGCCTGGTTAACGCGCCGGCCGGTACCGGGACGCCACGCCCTGCGCGCGCTCCAGCGACTGCTTCCACTCCTGGGTACTCAACAGGCGCGTCGTGCGACCCGACCGGGCCGCCCCTCCCGCGCCGATCGTGAGCGCAACGCTGGCAGCCGCCGTGTCGTCGGGCGCGTCGAAGACGATCACCACGTCGTGCTCCCCGAGGGGGTGGCCGGCGGCCACGACGGTGACTCCGGCAGCGTCGTAGAGGGCCCGGGTGGCCTCCAGGCGGTCCTGGGGCTCGCGAATCTGGGCCGCCAGCGACTCAGCCGTATAGGCGGCCTCGTATATGTCCAACGGCATGATCGACCTCCTCGGGTGGTCCCACTTCAGCGGGTACGAGCCAGCTCACTTCGTCGTGTCGCTGAGGGCGGATGCTGAACACCCGCGAAGGACGGACGCGCTCCTCGGCGCGCTGACTCCGGACTTTCAGTCCCGCGGTGTGAACGCACCTACTCGTCAGTGGCCGAGCGCAACGTGGAGAGCGTGGGCGTCGGAGATATCCTCGAAGGAGGCCTCCAACCCATCCCGCATGCGGATCACGTGCGCGAACCTGGACCGGAACGACGTGCCGCTCTCGCGGGCGGTCCCGGCGAACCAGCCGAGCACGACGATCACATCCCCGGCCTCGAGGAATTCGTCAGGGGTCACCGTGAACTCGCTCCAGTCCTTGGGAACGGGGGCGAACACGTTGTCCACGATTGCCTGGGGTCCGACGTAGCGGCCCTGGTAAGGCCCGGCCCTCTCGACCCACTCGACGTCGGGCTGCATTGCCGCAAGGACCATTGGTATTTCGCCGTTGTTGAAGGCGTCGTACGAGCCCTGGACGGTGTCAACGTTCGTGCTGTGTGTGGTCGTCACAGGGCTAGCATCCACCGCGTCGCACGACGCGAACATGACGGCAACTACGTATTGCTCTGCTCCCACGACGACAGTGAGTACAGCATCGAGCACGATGCGTCGGGCGATGTCCGGGTGTCCTCCGGCGCAGTTCGACGCGCGCCGACCCAAGGGGCCGCCGAGAACTGTAACCACCATTGACTTGCCATCAGACCGGCTCGCCCCAGCGGCGACGGAATCTGTGTGGAGCCGGGCTCACTTCTTGATCCGTGGATGTGCGTTCGATCCACTGGCCTACTTGCAGGTCCGATCACCCGGTTCTCTGTAGACGCCAAGACAGCCTCGGATTCGAGGTGCCCGCGGTATGCCGGCGCCTCCGACGAGCGCCTCTGGCCGGTTCAGGTGAGCCAGCGCTGCAGGCAGGCGCGGGTCTCGGGCTGCTGGAAGTAGCTGAGGTGCCACACCTCGCCGGGATCGAACACAAGGCGGCGGTCGGCGGGGACGGGAAAGCCGGTGATGCTGGTCGGCCGGTGGCTGACGGGGCGGGCTGTTGCGGGGTCGCCGACGCCGGCGGTGGGCACGGCGATGTCGTTGGGTTGCTGGTGGAAGATCGGGTCGATGAGGTCGTCGACCGCGTCCCGGACGGGGCTGCGGCCTCGAGGCTCGGGTTCGTAGTTCGCCTCGATGGCGTAGTACAGCGGGGCGTTGCCGGCGAAGTGGTCGAGGCCGGCGTAGAGGCCGCTGTCGGGGTCCATGGCCCGCAGACCCGGGAGGTTGTCGGCTGTCCCCGCCGCCAGGGCCTTGACCAGTTCGAGGACGCCCTCGAACACGGGGGTGGTGGCGTTCCACGGCCCCGGCGGCATGACGTCGAGCAGGGTGGTGAAGCTGTCGATGAACGTGCTCCAGTTCTCTTCCTCGACGATGTTGGTGCCACTGTTCGGCGTGCCCACGAACACGATCTTGCGCACGGTGACCGTGGCGTGCGATCGATTCCCGCCGAGGAGCCATCGGGCCGGGCTCATCAGGACGTCGAGCAGGTTGCCGCTGGCCGGTAGGGGGAGCTGGCCGTCGAGGATGCGGGCGACGAGTCCGCCGCGGCTGTGGCAGACGATGTCGAGCTCGAGGTGCACGTCGTCGGGAATCAGCCCGAGGAGTTCTTTGGCGTTCTGTTCGGGCGGGACCGAGGCGGTCGGGTGGTCGAAGGCGATGATGCGCCGGTCGTAGGCCCTTTCGAGGTGCGCCCACAACTCGGCGTTGTCGCGCCGGCTGGTGTCGAACAGTCCGCCGAACGCGCTGGCGCTGGTGCTGAAGATTCCGTGCAGGAACAGCAGCGTCCGGCCCTCGGCGAGGGTTCGCCAGTTGGCGTCGGTCAACGCGACCCCTTGCTGGAGTCCGTGCTTGGGTCGGAACCAGGTCGCCAGGCTGGGGCGGGCGATCTGTTCCCATTGCGCGTAGGCGCCCGCCGCCAGCTGGCCGCCCAGCGAGCCGACCGGGAACTCGAGCAGGGTCAGGACAGTGGCCGCCTCCGCCGCTGATTCGGACCTGGTCGCCGGGTCGGCCGACGTCGCGCTCCTGTCGGGTTCTGCATCCGCGGTGCGCGTCGCCGCCAGCGGCGGCGGCGCGAAGCGTTCAGGCGGAATGAGGAAGGACAGGTCGGGCGGGCGTGCCGCTTCTGTGATCGGCGCTGGCGCAGGGGTGGTCTCCGGGAGGTGCCAACGCAGCATCCCCGCGGCGTCACGCGACAACAGCACCGCCTGGCGGTCTGGAGCGCTCGCAGTCACCTCGACCCTGCTGTCCACCTTCGGTGCGGAGGTGGGCGCGATCGCGAAGCTGGTCTGCGGAGTCAGGCTCGCGTTGGCGAGGGCCCACTCCAGGTAGCAAGCGCCACCGTCGCCCCCCGCCGAGCCGGCAGTGTCCTCCACCTCGACAGCTTCGAGAGCGCTCAGACTGTCGACGGTCGATCGGACTTCCACGGTGCCGGTCATGCCCGGAGCCCGCAGCCGGACCCTCTCGCCGATCGTGACCGGCTCATCGCCACCGTTCAACGGCACCGTCATCTCGCGCTCCCCCCACCCGACCCCTCAGGCAGCGTCGCGAGCAGCTCGACGGCCCGGAAGGCCAGACTGGATAGTTTCAGGCCTTGTTTGCCGTATCGCGCGACGCCGCCGCGTCATGAGGAGCGGTGTCGGTGGACGCGATCGAGAAGGTCGGCGACCGTCGGGTCCAGGGTCGAGTCGTAGGCCTTGATGACGGTCTGGGTTCCGTGGTCGTCGACGACGATCCGGTAGTTCTGCTCGTCGGGGCGGGCGGTGTGTTCGGGGTCGCCGTGCTCGCCCGCTCGTTCCACCGCCGTCCGGGCTGCGCCCTCCACGTCGGCGGCATCCGGGGACGACAAGGTCGCGGTGTCGACGACCGTGTCCGGCTGGTGCCGGAGCACGGGGGCGGCGAACCCGCCCCTCGTGGTGACGGTGATCCTCACACTCGGGCCTTCCGCAGGCCGTTCACCTCCTTGGTGAGCGCCTTGATCTGGCTGGCGAGGTCGTCGACACGACTCGGCAGCGATTCCGGGGCGACACCGTTCCCATTGGAGGTTGCGCTGATGCGAAGGCTCATGGGCGACACGCCGCTGATCTTGATCTCGACGCCCTGCCACGCGCCGAAGACCGCTTGCTGCTCAGGGCTGCCTGTCCCGTAGAGCTGGCCCGCCTTCGCGAAGGTCGTGTCGGCGAACGCCTGGAAGTCGGTGTCCGGCGACGAGGCCTTGAGGGCCTCGTACCAGATGACGCCCGGCGCCTCCCAGGAGTTCCCGCCGATGCCGGTCGCGACGAGGTAGAAGGCCTTGTTCGGGATTCCCGAGTTGATGTGGACACCGCCGTTGTCGTCCTCGTCGGTGTCAGGGAGCTGGACGAAGTTGCTCATCCGGTCGGGCTGGGGGTCCTTCCCACCGAGCAGCGGGGTGTCGTAGGCGGTGCCGGGAGCCTTCATCGAGCGCAGAGCGTCGGCGTCGACGCCGGGCGTGAAGATGTCAGCACCGATGAGCCAGTCGGCCTCGGCGGCCGTCTGCCCGAGCTTCCACTGCTTGACCACGGAGCCGAACACGTCCGAGACCGACTCGTTGAGCGCGCCCGGCTGGACGTGGTACTCCAATCCGGCGGTGTGTTCGGTGACACCGTGGGTGAGCTCGTGGGCGATGACGTCCAGCGCTCCGGTGAAGTCGCTGAACACCCGCCCGTCGCCGTCACCGAACACCATCTCGCGACTGTCCCAAAAAGCGTTGTTGAACGCCTGGCCGTAATGCACGTACCCGTTGAGGCGCATGCCCTTGCCATCGATGGAGTTGCGCTGCAGGACCTGCCAGTAGAAGTCCCGCGTGGTTCCCAGGCCCTCGAACGCCGCGTTGACCGAGGAGTCTGTGACCGCCGGGTCGTCCTCCCCGCGCTGCACCGTCGCCTGCGCCAACTGCTTGCTGTGGTGACAGTCGGAGATGGTGCGGCGCCCGCCCGCCGGGGCCGCGACCGCGACGATGGGACGGACGGCCCGCTCACCGCGCAGGCGCGAGGTGCTGGCCAACGTGGCGAGTGCCGTTCGGCGGATCTCACGATCGTCGTTCTCGAGCAGCGCGCGCAGGATGTGCGGTGGAAGGATGCAGTTCACAGACCGGCCGCTACGAGTCATTCCCGGCTCCAAGTATGGCGTCCTCGGACGCGGCGCGCCTCGAGCTGCAATACATGGTGGCCCGGGGATTTAGGGCGCTCCTACCGCTGTTCGGTTGACCCTGTTACGTGAGTGCGCACTCGACGTCATCGACCAACTACCCCCCGAACTCGGGCACGATCGACACTGGTCGGACCTCGGTGCGAGAACCCCGCGCGTTTGCTGAGGCTACCGGCCTCGGAGCTGGAACCTCATGGAACAGCAAGTATCTGCGCTTCTGTCGGATTTGCCAGGGCTCGCGCCTGTCCCACCGCCGCACGCGCAGCCGTGGAAGAGGGCCGTGGAGCCGGCCCCTCTTCCAAAGCTTGGTTGACCCCGGCCTGGCCCGCGCCCGCAAGAGACCTACGCGGGCACCGCCGCTGCCCTCATTGGCGAGGTGCGGTCACGTTGAGTTGAAGAATTCATGACGATCGGCGGTCGGCGTTGGTCCCTCGGAGTGAATATCTGCGGGGATCATGGGGGCCGCTGTCACACTGCGTCCCTCCAGCGAGAGGCGGGCCGTCGCACAGCGAACGATGCGCTCGGTGCCCTCGAGAAGAGGAGTTCGCCATGAGTGTCATGCTCACTGTCAAGTTTCCCACGGTCCCAGCCGCGAACCAGGAGAAGATCGTCGACGACTATCGCGACACGATGATGGCAATCATCGAGGACGCCAAGCGCCACGGGGCCCTCCATCACTTTTTCGCGGAGGATACGGACGGGAACCTGCTGGTCGTGGACGAATGGCCGGACGAGGAGTCGTGGCAGCAGTTCTTCGCCGGTCAGGAGGACATCATGAAGGTGATGGCCGCGGCTGGCGCGACGACCGAACCCACGGTGACCACCTATCGGATCCTTGACACGCCCGATCGCTTCTAAACTGATCTCATAACTCGCGGAGAGCGGTACAGGCAGCCCTATGCCGTGGCCTCGCGAAGCGTCGTCAGGAGCGCTGTGTGCGTCGTGCGGGCCGCCTCAGCCCGGTATCGAGTCGTCCGGGACCGCCGCGCGATACACCAAGTAGCCCACGAACCAGAGCGGGCATGTGCTCACCACCCTCTGCAGGGTGCCGGTCGCCGCCATGCGTGCCGCACGACGGCCCGAATGCAGCGGAACTCCCGTCGCTTCGTGCGCCACGCTGAGCACGGTGGGACTGCCGACGTGCACCGTTGGACGCCGTGAGGATGCCGCTCAGGGTGAGGCACTGACTCGTCATGCGTAGGTCTCGGGTTCGAATCCCGAAGGCGGCTCCACCCTGACCAGGAGGTTCCTCCTCGTCCGCGCTGCGGGGCCAGCCAGGTGCAGTGATCGAACCGGACAGGGCCATGATCCCCGGGTGAGCAGCAACGCGGACCCCGAGATCGGCTCCCCGTCCGTGGGGTCCGAGGACGCGCCGGCGGACCTGTCCGTGGTCACGACCGGGCAGGCAGGCTCCCGGGTCGGTCGGTGGCGGTGGCGGACGCCGGCGGCGCTCTACCGGTTGATCAGCGCCCCCGCGCTGCGGGCGGTCCTGGGCTGGGACCTGGCCCACCGGGACGTCCGGTGGGTCCCGACGGAATCCGGCACCTGCCTCGAGGTCGGCAGCGGCGGCGGCTTCTACACCGGGGCGCTCGCGCGGCACCTTCCCCCGTCCGGGACGCTGCTCTCGCTGGAGCGCCATCACGGCAGCCTGGTGACCCTGCGGAGCCGGCTGGCCGACCGACCGGGCGCCACCCTGCGTCAGGTGTGCGGCGACGGCACACGCCTGCCGCTCGCGGCGGGCAGCGTGGACGTCGTGTTCCTGGGCTACTGCCTGGAGGAGATGCCCGATCCGTACCGTGCGGTCGCCGAGGCCCACCGCGTGCTGCGGCCCGGGGGCCGGCTGGTCGTGTTCCTGTGGCGCCCGGCGATCACGAAGCGACGGCGCGACCCCGTCCTCGCCCGCATGCACGAGCTCTTCGCCATCGAGCGGGAGCGGTTCGGACCGCAGAACATCCGGTTGTGCCTCCGCCGGCCCGACCCCGCTCCCGCCCACACCTCGTCGGTCGGCTCGACCGCCGGGACAGTGGGACGGGGCTGATCAGGTCACCGGCGCAGCTCGGCGTGAACGGGCCTCGCCGATGAGCGGGCCGCAGCGGTGACCCTGGGGCTGGTGGGATCGCTCGGGGTCGGGGCCGGTCTGGGGCTGCTGGGCGTGGACCCGGCGGGCGCCCTGATCGCGGCCGTCGCCCTCGCGGCGGGGGCGCGGGACCGACAGATCGTGATCTTCGGGGTGGTCGTCCTCGTCGGCACCACCGTCTTCGGCGTCGTCCTCACGGTGGCCGTCGGGGAACGGCTGGCACGGCTCGACTGGGCCTCGGTGCTGCCGAGCGGGGCCCTGCGTGCCGGGCTCGAAGCGGGCGCGGCGCTCCTGCTGGCGGCCTGGGCCGTGACCCGCGTCGTGCGCGGGAGCACCTCCTCCGAGCCCCGGGTCATGGGGGCGGGGGCGACCGGAGCCGTCGTGGCCGGCGTGCTGTTCATCGGCACCGCCGCCACCGACCCGTCGTTCGCGGCCCTGATCGTGCTGGCGGGGCGGGAGGCGTCACCGACCGGTGTCGTCGCCGCGAACACGGTGTGGACCGTGGTCAGCCAGGCGCCGCTGTTCGTGGTGGTCGTGGCGGTCCTCCTGGGACGACACCGCGCGGCGGTCGACACGCTGCAGCGCCTCCGGGAGCGGTGGGCGCCGCGCGTGCGGGTCCTCGTCACCGTCGCGCTCGCTCTCGGCGCGCTGGTGCTGCTGGTCGACGTGCTGAGCTGGGCGACGGGCTCCTTCCTGATCGGTCGCTGACGCGCGGGCCAGTTCTGTATGCAAGAAGCGCCACTTCGGCGCCGTATCGCCCCTGAGGGGCCGTCACGCGCGCAGTCTGGGTATACAACAACCTTGCGTTCATGGCGTGACTCACTGCACGCTGTCTGTCACGGAGCCCGTGCGCCACGGGACGGGAGAGGCAGGTCATGCGGCCCACCGGAGAGCTCGCTCCCTCGACCGATCGCCCGAGGACCGGGCTCTCCCCGGGCCGCACCGCCCTGGCGTGCATGATCGGGACGCTTGTCGAGATCTACGACTTCATCCTCTACACGTTCGTCGCCGCCCTCGTCTTCGGGCCGCTGTTCTTCCCGGGAGCGCAGCCGTGGCTCGGCACGCTCGCGGCGCTCTCGAGTCACGCCGTGGCGTTCCTCGTGCGACCCCTGGGCGCCTGGGTCTTCGGTCGCCTCGGCGATCGTTGGGGGCGTCGCGGCGCCCTCGTGATGTCGTTGTCGCTGATGGGCGTGGCCTCGGCCGGGGTCGGCCTGCTGCCCACCTACGCGGCCATCGGGGTCGCCGCGCCGGTGCTGCTGGTGACCCTGCGCCTGGTCCAGGGCCTCGCGGTGGGCGGCGAATGGGGCGGCGCGGTGGCGGTGGCCGTCGAGCACGCCCCGCCGTCGCGGCGGGTGCTCTACGGGTCGCTCCCGCAGGTCGGCTCGGTGCTCGGTCTCGCGCTGGCGGCGGCGTCGCTGCTGATCGTCTCGTCCTCGGTGAGCGAGGAGACGTTCCTCAGCTGGGGCTGGCGAGTGCCGTTCCTCGCCGGATTCGTGCTCGTGGGGCTCGGGATGATCGTCCGGCTGCGCCTCGAGGAGACCCCGGACTTCAAGCACACCCGCGACGAGGTCCCGCCGACGTTCGCCGCGACGATGCGCGAGGCCGGCCGGCCGATCCTCGCGATGACGCTCTCCTGGCTCGCGATCATCGTCGTGGTCTACGCCCTCATGACCGGGCTGCTCGCCTACGCGAAGACCTACGTCGACGGCATCGACGCCGTCGACGTCCAGGTGGGCCTCGTCCTGTGCGGCCTGCTGCTCGTGCCCTACACGATCGGCGCCGCGCTGCTGTGCCGGCGGGTGCCGCGCGAGCGCCTCGTGCTCGTCGCCGGTGTGTTCGCCGTCCTCTGGGCGTTCCCGGCGTTCGCCCTGGTCAACACCGGTGAGCCGGCGCTGCTGTGGCTCGCGATGGCGATCGGGGTGGTGCCCTACGGGCTGGGCAACGGTGCCCTCCCGTCGCTGATGAGCGACGTCTTCCCGGTGCGGCTGCGCTACACCGGCATCGCGGTGTCCTTCGCCCTGGCCAACGTCATCGGCGGGGCCCTGCTCCCGCTGCCGGCGCTCGCTCTGGTGCAGACCTTCGGCGGCTCGTCGGTGCCGCTCGCGCTGGCCCTGGTGCTCGGCGGACTCGCCACGGTGGTCGGCGTGGTCATGGTCCGGCGGCTGCCGCGCTACCCCGCGGGCTCGCCCGGCCCGGAGCTCGACACCTCGTCCGAGGGCTCCACCTCGGCGGCCTCGCGGTGACCGTTGCCGGCGGAGGGCAGACGCATCGCCTCGCGGGCCGCGAGGATGTGCGCCCGCATGAGGTGGCCCGCCCACGCGGCGTTGCCCGCTCGCAGGGCGTCCACCAGCTCGTGGTGGTGGGCCGCGCTGCGCACGAAGTCCTCCGGACGGAAGGCGCTGTAGCGGGCCGCGACCGCGGGGACGTCGAGGAGGCCGTGCACCATCGCCTCGAGGCGGGGCCGGTGGGTGGCGGCGGTCAGCGCGAGGTGGAAGAACCGGGCGTTCTCGGAGAAGGCGACGAGATCGACCGACGGCGCCGCGACCACGGCGTCGCCCTCCGCGCACAGCCGGTCCAGCGTCTCGAGGTCGTCGGGTCCCGCCGTCCCCGCGGCGAGCTCGGCGGCGTGCGACTCCAGGACCACCCGCAGGTCGAGGATCTCCTGCTGCATCTCGGGCCGCCATCGGGCGACCCGGGCGGCGCGCCGCGGCGACACCTCGACCAGCGATTCCCCCGCCAGACGCCCGAGGGCCTCCCGGACCGGGGTGCGGCTCACGCCGAGACGCTCGGCCGACTCCACCTCGGGCAGCGGCGTTCCCGGGGCCAGGACCCCTTCGAGGATCTCCCGGCGCAGCTGGCGGTAGGCCGTGTCTGCGCGGTTCACCGCTGCTCCACGGCCCGACAGCCTATCGACAGCCCGGCACGGTGTGCCGACGGCGAGACAGGAGACCCGCGATGACCGCGTACGCCGCCGAGCCCATCGGTACTGCGGGCCCTCTCGGCGCACTCGGCGCCGGCGCCCTCCAGGGTGTCCGGGTCCTCGAGCTGGGCCAGCTGCTCGCCGGGCCGTACTGCGCGCAGCTGCTCGCCGACCACGGGGCGGACGTCGTCAAGCTGGAGGACCCGCAGCACGGGGACGTCATGCGGCAGTGGGGCCAGAAGTTCGAGGGGCGCTCGCTGTGGTGGCCGATCGTCGCCCGCAACAAGCGGTGCGTCACCGCCGATCTGCGGACCCCCGAGGGCCGGTCGATCGCCCGGTCGCTGGCCGCGGACGTCGACATCGTGATCGAGAACTTCCGTCCGGGGACGATGGAGCGCTGGGGCCTCGACCACGAGACGCTCGCGGCCGAGCACCCCGAGCTGATCATGGTGCGGATCAGCGGGTACGGGCAGACCGGCCCCTACGCCCACCGCGCGGGGTACGCCTCGGTCGGCGAGGCGATGGGCGGGCTGCGGCACCTGGTGGGCGAGCCCGACCGTCCCCCCGGCCGCTGCGGCATCTCCCTGGGCGACTCGCTGACGGCGATGTTCGGCGCCCTCGGCGCGCTCTCGGCGCTCGAGCACCGGCGACGGACCGGGCGGGGCCAGGTGGTGGACGCGTCGATCTACGAGTCGGTCCTGGCCGTCACCGAGTCGCTGATCCCGGAGTGGGTCCTCGCCGGGCACGAGCGCACCCGCACCGGCGCGACCCTGCCCGGCGTCGCGCCCAGCAACGTCTACCCCACCGCGGACGGTGGGAGTGTCCTGGTGGCCGCGAACATGGACACCGTCTTCCGCCGCCTGACGGTCGCGATGGGACGCCCGGAGCTCGCCGACGACGAGCGCTTCGTGACCCACGGCGCCCGCGGCGCGCACGCCGCGGAGCTCGACGCGCTCGTCGCCGAGTGGACCTCGGCCCGTCCCGCCGACGTCCTGCTCGCCCACCTCGAGGAGCACGGCGTGCCGGCGGGCCCGATCTACCGGGCCCGGGAGATGCTGGACGACCCGCACTTCCGGGCGCGGGAGTCGATCGTGTCGATGGCCGACCCCCGCTTCGGAGAGCTCCCCATGCAGGGCGTGTTCCCCCGGCTGTCCGCCTCGCCCGGCGAGGTGCGCTGGCTCGGTCCCGAGCTCGGCGAGCACACCGACGAGGTGCTCACCGAGCGTCTCGGCTACACGCCGGAGGCCGTCGCGCAGCTGCGCTCGGCCGCCGTGATCTGACCGGCCCACCTCCGACGGGAGAGGACACCCATGACCGACGAGT
This sequence comes from Actinomycetospora sp. CA-053990, assembly GCF_050948445.1. Taxonomy (NCBI): domain Bacteria; kingdom Bacillati; phylum Actinomycetota; class Actinomycetes; order Pseudonocardiales; family Pseudonocardiaceae; genus Actinomycetospora; species Actinomycetospora sp. CA-053990. The sequence goes on from NZ_CP192043.1 coordinate 468,625, forward strand.
TCACCGCCGCCGGCTACTCCAGCCACGACATCGGGTTCGGCCGCCGCGCCGCGATGCTGGTCGTCGACTTCCAGCGCGCCCTGACCGAGGGCGAGTACGCCCTCGGGCGCAGCCCCCACGTCCGCGAGGCCGTCGAGCGCAGCGGCCCGCTGCTCGACCGCGCCCGGGCGCTCGGCGTCCCTGTGCTGCACACCGCCGTCGCCTTCGACGGACCCGCCGACCTGGGGCGGTGGAAGATGCCCGAGCTCGGGAAGATCACGCCGGGCTCGCCCGCCGCGGAGATCGACCCCAAGGTCTGGCACTCGTCGGACGAGCTGGTGATCAAGAAGGCGCCGTCGGCGTTCTTCGGGACGCCGGTGGCCTCGATGCTGCGGTTCTGGGACGTCGACACCGTCGTCGTGCTGGGGTGCATGACCTCGGGCTGCATCCGCGCGACGATCGTGGACGCCTTCTCCCACGGCCTGCGCACGATCGTCGTCGGCGAGTGCTGCGGCGACCAGCAGGAGCAGGCCCACCGGGCCAACCTCGCCGACGTGGGACGTCGCTACGCCGACGTCGTCGACGTCGACGCGGCCGTCCGCGGGCTGGAGGGGATCGCGGGTGCCTGAGGTCAGCATCGACGGCCGGCGCCTGTTCTTCGAGGTCCACGGCGCCGGCGAGGACCGTCCCCGGATGATCGCCATGGGCGGCTGGGGGACGTTCTGCCACGGCCGGCTCGGCGATCTCCCGCGCGCGGTCGTCGCCGACTTCGAGGTCGTCGTCTTCGACTACCGGGGCCTCGGCGAGAGCGACGACCGGCCCGAGGCCGAGGCCTCGACGCGCTCCTACGCCGACGACGTGGCCGCGCTGCTCGACCACCTCGGTGGTGGCCCCGTCCACGTGCTCGGGATGGTCGGGATGGGTGCGTGCGTCGGGCAGGAACTGGCGATCCGGCGCCCCGATCTCGTGCGCTCGTTGTTCCAGACCGGGTCGTGGGCCTACGCCGACCCCGCTCTCACCGACCAGCTGACGATGATGCGCCGGGTGCACCAGGAGCTGGGCTTCGAGGCCTTCCAGATGCTCTGCGCCTCGCTGAGCTTCACCCCGGCGTTCTACGACCGGCATCGCGACCGTCTGCTCGGCCCCGACGGCGCGTGGGGCGACCTCGTCGGGCGCGCCGACGCCCACGCCCGGCTCGTCGCGGCCTGCCTCGACCACGACACCCGCGACCGCCTGGACCAGGTGCGCGTCCCGTGCTTCGTCCTGCACGCGGGCCGCGACCCGATCACGACGGTCGACCACACCGGCCTCCTCGCCGACCTGCTGCCGGGGTGTCGCACCGAGACGTGGGCGGACACGTCGCACGTCATCGCCGGCAAGGAGCAGAAGCTCCGCCTCGATGCCCTGCTGCGGTCGTTCTACGACGATCTCGTCGCCGTCCCGGCTCCGGAGGTCGCCGCCGCGGCGCACCGGGCGTCGGAGGTCTGAGGTCGCGGGGTTCGGAGGACGTGCGCACACGTCGAACACGCGGACCGGCGTCGAAGGTCGACACACCGCGGTGCGGCACGAGCAACGGCAGCGCAGTGCCGTCAGCTCCAGGGGGTCAGCGGGCGGTCGCCCCGCTCTCCGTCGACCACGATGTCGACGCGCTCGTCGAAGAAGCAGACCATGTCGGTGACCGGGACGGCGTCGGGCCACGGGTCGGGATAGGTCCAGGCGACGTCGGTCGGGGTGCCGTCCGCGTCGGCCGTGGCCCAGTACGACGCAACGCCCTTGTAGGCGCAGGTCGTGCGGGTGCCGCTCGGTCGGAGCAGGTCGAACCGCACGTCCTCCGGCGGCAGGTAGAACCGGACCGGCAGACCCGTCTCGAAGAGCAGGCTCGGCCGTGAGCTCTCCGCGAGGACCGTCCCGTCGCGCTCGACGCGGACGTGACGGTCGCTGCGCAGGACGTCGATGCGGGCCAGCGGGTCGTGTGGGTGGCCGATGACGCGCTCCGCCTCCTCGAACCACACGTCGAACGCGTCCCAGTCGAGGACGACGTGGTCGGCGAGATCGGGGTCCGCGAGCCGGAACGCCGCGCCGACCCGTTCCTGGTGCGCGACCCGCAGGGTCAGCACGTCGCCCTGCGCGGTGTGGTGGCCGAAGCCGGCTTCCGGCGTGAGCACCTCGGTCGCCGCGGCTCCCATCCGGACCGGCCCGCCATGGGTGTCACCATCGCCGGGGCGACCGGGAACGAGCTCGGCGGCGACGTCGGTGATCGGCACGGCGTACTGCGGGACGACGCGCTGCGGCTCCCAGAGCAGCACCGCCCGTCGGGAGTCGACGACGGTCGTCCCGTCGATCACGGCTCGGACGTGCTTCGCCGTGGGGAAGTAGCGCAGCTCGGAGAGCCCGGACTCGAAGCGAGCGAGGCGTGTCGCCATGGGCGGATCCTGCTCGCGTCGCGCCGGCCCCTCAACACCCCCGGGCCGTCGGCGTGGGCGATTCTCGGGGCCCGACCCCGACGCGCGGCGGGACGGAGAGGCCCAGCCTCAGGTCATGGACGACGGCCAGGTGGTGGTGTGCGGAGCGGGAGTGGTCGGGCTCGCGCTGGCGACGATGCTGGCGGGAGAAGGCCGGCCGGTCACGGTGCTGGAGACCGACCCCGCGCCCACCCCGAGCGGTGCCGACGCGGCGTGGTCGGGGTGGTCCCGGCACGGGGTGGCACAGTTCCGCCAGCCGCACAGCGTCTTCCCCCGGTTCCGTCACCTCTGCGACGAGGACCTCCCGGGCGTCACCGAGGCGCTCCTCGCCGCCGGGTGCCGCTCGTTCGATCCCCTCGACACCGCCCCGCCGTCGATCGGTGACCACGACTCCCGGCCCGACGACGAACGGTTCCGGTGGGTCACCGGTCGCCGTCCCGTCCTCGAAGCGGTGCTGGCGGCGCGGGCCGAGCAGCAGCCGGGGGTGACGCTCCGGCGTGGCGTCCGGGTCATCGGTCTCATCGAGGGCGCCCGCGCGGAGCAGGGCGTGCCCCGCGTCGCGGGCGTGTTCACCGACGACGGCGAGCAGGTCCGGGCCGACCTGGTGGTCGACGCGATGGGACGCCGGACGCCCTCGGACGCCTGGCTCGCGGACCTGGGTGCGGCCCCGCCGCAGCGGACGGCCGAGGACAGCGGCTTCGCGTACTACAGCCGCTACTTCTCCGGGCCGCTTCCCGCCTGGCGGACCGCGCCGCTCGTGCCGTACGGGACGGTCACGCTCCTGACGATCCCGTCCGACAACGACACGTGGTCGGTCACCGTGTACGGCGGCTCGCGCGACGCCCCGCTGAAGAGCCTGCGCGACCCCGTGTGCTTCGACCGCGTGCTGCACGGCTTCCCGCGGCACGGTCACTGGGTCGACGCCGAGGCCCAGCCCGGCGTGGCGGTCATGGCCGGCGTGCTCGACCGCGTCCGCACCCTCGTCGTGGACGGCTCGCCGGTGGTCACGGGCTTCACCGCCGTCGGTGACGCCTGGGCCTGCACCAACCCCTCCGCAGGGCGGGGCATCAGCATCGGGCTGATGCACGCCCGGGTGCTCCGCGACACCCTCCGCGAGCACCCCGACGACCCGGCGGCCTTCGCGACGGCGTTCCAGCGGCACACCGACGAGAGCGTCGCGCCCTACGTGCACGACCAGCTGCACGCCGACCGGATCCGGGTCGCCGAGATGGACGCCCTGCGCCACGGCGAACCGGCGCCGACCGCCGATCCCGACGTGACCGCCTTCGCCGCGGCGGCGATGGAGGACCCCGAGGTCTTCCGGGCGCTCCTCGAGGTCGTCCTCTGCCTCGCCCTCCCGAACGAGGTCCTCGCCCGGCCCCGCATCGCCGACGCCGTCGCGCGGCGGCGCGGAGAGGCGCCCGCACCGTCCTCCGGCCCCGACCGACGGGGTCTGCTGGCGCTGATCGCCGCGTGACGAGCGGGCTCAGGCCGCGGAGGAGTCGTCCGTGCTGCGGGTGGTGAGGACCTTGCCGTCGGTGAAGAGCACGCCGTCGGCGCACCGGGCCTCGACCGCGCCGGCGCCGAACTGCTCGGCGTAGAGCTGCGCGTACAGCCCGCCGCGCGCCAGCAGCTCGTCGTGCGTGCCCTGCTCGACCAGGCGGCCGCGATCGATCGCGAAGATCACGTCGGCGGCCAGGATCGTCGAGAGCCGGTGCGCGATCGCGATCGTCGTCCGCCCGGACATCACCGTCTCCAGGGCCTGCTGCACCAGGCGCTCGCTGGTGGTGTCGAGCGCGGAGGTGGCCTCGTCGAGCACCAGGATGCGCGGGTCGGCGAGGATCACCCGCGCGATCGCGATGCGCTGCTTCTCCCCGCCGGAGAGGCGGTAGCCGCGTTCCCCGACGACGGTGTCGTAGCCCTCGGCGAGCCCCTCGAGGTGCTCGGCGATGTTCGCGGCCCGGGCGGCGGCGCGGATCTGCTCGTCGGTGGCGTCCGGGGCGGCGTAGCGCAGGTTCTCGGCGACGGTCGCGTGGAACAGGTAGCTCTCCTGGGTCACCATCCCGACGAGGCCGGGCAGCGAGGCGAGGGTGAGGTCGCGGACGTCGGTGCCGTCGAGGCGCACCGAGCCCTCGTCGACGTCGTAGAGCCGCGGGACCAGCGAGGACAGCGTGGTCTTGCCCGCCCCGCTCGGCCCGACGATCGCCGCGAGCTGGCCGGGCTCGATGTGCAGCGAGAGGTCCTCGAGCGCCCACGGGCCCGGCTCGGAAGGGCGGCCGGGCTCGGCGTCGACGGGGTAGCGGAACCAGACGTCGCGGAACTCGACCTCCCCGCGCGCGTCGGCCTTGGCCAGCGGACGCGCGTCGGGGCGGTCGCGCAGCTCGGGGACGAGGTCGAGGTACTCGAAGATGCGCCCGAAGAGCGCCAGCGACGTCTGCACGTCGAGCGACACCCGCAGCAGGTTGACGATCGGGAACAGCAGCCGCGTCTGCAGGGTGGTGAACGCGACGAGCGTGCCGGCCGAGATGCCGGCGTCGCCGCGGGCGGCGAGCAGGCCCGCCACCAGGTAGACCACGGCCGGGATCAGCGCGAAGAAGCCGGTGACGACGGCGAAGAAGGACTGGCCGCTCATCGTCTGGCGGATCTGCAGGGTGGTCTGGCGGTCGTTCTCCGAGCTGTACCGCGCGACCTCGTGCTCCTGGCGGCCGTACACCTTGGCCAGCAGGACGCCGGACACCGACAGCGTCTCCTGGGTGATCGCGCTCATGTCCGACAGCGACGACTGGGTGCGCGCCGCGATCTTCCGCCGCACCCGCCCGACCCGGATCTGCAGCACGAGGAACACCGGCAGCAGCACGAACGCCACCAGCGACAGCTGCCACGACAGCGCGACCATCGCGATGACCGAGGCGACGACGGTCACGACGTTGCCGAGGATCGACGACGCGGTGTCGGTGACGACGGACTGGACGCCGCCCACGTCGTTGTCCAGCCGCGACTGGATGGACCCGGTGCGGGTGGAGGTGAAGAACCCGAGGTGCATCCGTTGCAGGTGGGCGAAGAGCCGGTCGCGCAGCGACTGCATGACGCGGTTGCCGAGCACGGTGGTCAGGTAGGTCTGGCCGATCCCGATCACCGCGGAGACGGCCGCGATGGCGATCATCGCGCCGACCAGGGCGGTCAGCAGCCCGATCCGGGGCCCTCCCGGGACGAAGAGGGCGTCGTCGAAGACGCGCTGGGTGAGGAACGGCGTGACCACGCCCAGCGCGGAGGTGACGAGGATCGCGAGCGCGATCAGCACCAGGCGCCCGCGGTAGGGGGCGAAGAGCGCGACCGCCCGGCGTCCGGTGGTGTCCTTGACCGACGTCCCGGTCGGTGTCGAGGGCTCGGCGGTGGCCTCGTCCCGGCGCTGCGCCATCTGCCCTCTTCTCCCGTCGGCGGACTTCACTCTGCACCTCGCACGGCTGTGGTGTCGAAACGAGGGTGGGTGCGTTCGTCGCCAGGGTGAGGGACCGGCACCGGGCCGGTCGCCAGCCCGAGGGAGGACCCCATGACCGCGACCTACACCTTCGACGTCTTCTCCAGCCTCGACGGCTACGGCTCCTACGGAGGTGACGGCGACTGGGGCGGCTACTGGGGCAAGCAGGGCCCCGAGCTGCTCGAGCACCGCCTGGCCTCGTTCGGGGACGAGCACCGCATGGTCTTCGGCGCGACGACGTTCCGGCAGTTCGTGGCGATGCTCTCCGAGAGCACCGAGGAGTCCGAGGTGCGCGACCCGTGGGTCGACCGGATGCGCTCCATGCCGATGACGGTGGTGTCGTCGACGCTGTCCGGCCCGCTCGACTGGCCGGACGCGACCGTCGTGGGCGGCGACGCCGTCGACACCGTCCGGCGGCTCAAGGAGGAGTCCGACGTGCCGTTGCGCTCGCACGGCAGCCTCTCGCTGAACTGGGCGCTCATGGCCGCCGGCCTGGTCGACCGCCTCCTGATCACGATCTTTCCCGTGATCACCGGGAGGACCGGCACCGACCCCGTCCTCGGCGGTGCGGACGACTTCGACCTCGAGCTGCTCGAGCGCCGGACCCTCGACGGCGACATCCAGGAGCTCGTCTACCGGCCCACGCTGCACCGGCCCGGGCGCTGACGCCGACCGGCTCGCTCAGGCGCCGCGGATCCGGGCGAAGGCCTCGGGATCGGGAGCGGGGCGGTGCTCCCAGCCCGAGTCGCGGAGCTCGGCGAGCCACGACTCGGAGGCGATGACCGGCAGGATCCCGAGCCAGGTGTCGGTCATGCGCTCGAAGTAGGAGGGCGAGCCGACGATGGTCTCGGCGAACGCGTGGTGGCCCGAGGCGGCCGCGACCACGAGCCGGCTCACCCGGTCCGGTTCGGTCGCGGGGCGCAGCAGGCCCTGCTCGAGCGCGGACCGCAGACGGGCGGCCGTGCTCTGCGCCCAGTCGCCGTACCAGGCGCGTTGCCTGTCGGCGAACTCCGCGGCCCCGCCCATCGCCCGGCTCCCGCCCCGCACGACGACGTCGTGGGTCCACCGGCTGACGTAGGCGTCGGTCTCGACGAGGAGCGTGCGCAACGGGTCGAGCCCGCGCTCCGCGATCATGCCGCGCACCACGTCCCAGGACTCGACGACCTCGTCCATGAGGACGGTGGCGAGCTGCTGCTTGGAGCGGAAGTGGAAGTACAGGGCGCCCTTGGTGCGCCCGGAGGCGGCGAGGATGTCCGAGAGCGAGGCCGCGTCGTAGCCGCGCTCGTCGAACACCCGTGCGGCCTCGACCAGCAGGGCATGGCGCGTCGTCCGGCCCCGCTTCTGGGGTGACGAGCCCGAGTCGGACCACCCGACGACCGGGACGTCCCACCAGGTCGTGACACCCGCGTTCATCGTGCTCACCCTCCCGCGGCCCCAGCCGAAACCGCCGGAGGACCTGACGGTAGCGCTCCGCCGCGGCCGTTCCTTGGGACATCGGTGGGGGGCAGGTGTCTCTCGGTGAGCGGTACCGCTCGCTCGGGAGCATCTTCTCCACCTGTTCGGCCTAGCGATTCTCGGGAACGTTGCTACGGCCCGTGGCGATGAGGTGAGAGACACACCGCGTGTCGCTGTGTCGGGGGGAAGCACTGTGAAGAAGCCTGTCAAGGCCAGCACCACCGTCCGGGCCGAGGCCGCGAAGGCTCGCAAGGCGGCGCGGGCCGCCAAGGCCCGGCGGGCCGGCCGCGCCGTGATCGCCTCCCGCACGGCGCAGTCCACGCTGGCCGCGGCGATCGGCGCCGGCATCCTGCTGCAGGGCGGGCCCGCCTCGCCCCCCTCGGTCGAGATGGTCGTCCGCACCGTGGCGATCGCGGGTCCGGCGGACACCGTCGACGACGAGCCGGAGAGCGCGGCCGCCGTCGCCCCGGCCGAGACCGGTGACCCCGAGACCGGGGACTCCGAGTCCGGTGACCCCGAGGCCGGTGACCCCGAGGCCGGGGCCACCTCGGGCGGGACCGAGTCCGACGAAGCAGGCGGGAGCGAGAGCGACGCGGGCGCCGGCGGGACCGAGGAGGGCACCGGCGACACCGGGTCCGACGCGAGCGGCTCGGACGACGACCAGGCGTCCACGGGCAGCAGCTCCGACGAGACGACGACGCCGAGCGCGGAGCCGACTCCGACGCCGGAGCCCGCTTTGCAGTCGGGGGAGGTCGTCCCTGGCCCGGACCCCGAGCCGTCGCCGTCGCCCACCACGACCGCGACGACGGCGGGCCCGACGGCAGCCACGACGCCGGCCGGTGCCTCGACGACCGGCGCCATTCCCACGAGGACCCCCGTCGCGGCCAGCGGTGCGACCGCCCGTCCTGCCGCCACCCCGATCGCGCGGGTCACCCACTCCTCCCACCAGAACCTGCTCACGCGGATCGCGCTCGCCCTCGCCGGCCTCGCGCCCCACGACGCGCACGTCCCGGGGGGACCCGCCACACCGACCAGTGCGCTGCTGATCGCGCAGTGGGCGTTCTTCCGTCGCGGCGAGAACCCGCTGTTCAACCAGAGCCCCGTCACGAGCCCCACGCAGTCCGCCCAGACCACGACGGGGCAGATCACCGGCGACCTGAACGCGAGCGACCCGGACCGCGACCGCCTGACCTACGCCGTCACCCAGGGGCCGACCCACGGCCGGGTGGTCCTCGCCGAGGACGGCACCTACACCTACATCCCGGACGCGGCGACGGCGCAGGCCGGCGGCACCGACACCTTCACCATCACGGTGCGCGACAACAACCCTGCCGCGCCCGGGCTGGGCGGCTTCACGGCGCTCGCCCGGCACGTCCTCGCCCGGTCCCACCCGGCGCTCGCCCAGCGGCTCTTCGGCGCGCACGCCATCGAGGTCACGGTGGACGTCACCGTCATCGGGACCACCACCGCGCCGCCGATCCCGGCCGACGTCACCGTGGGGACACCGGACCCCTCCACCGGGGTCGTCCGGGGGACGCTCCCGGCCACCGACGCGAACGGGGCACCGCTGACCTACACCGTCACGACGGCCCCGGAGCACGGGCGGGTGACCATCCGTCCCGACGGGAGCTACGTCTACGTCCCCAGCGCGGCGGGGCAGCGGTACGCGCGCGAGCACCCGGGCGCCTTCGACACCTTCACGGTGCAGGCGTCCTCGGGGGCGACGGCGAGGTTCGCGGCGCGCGTCGCTCCCGGCGACGAGCTGACCGTGCCGGTCCCCCTGGCCCAGAGCGCACCCAGCGTGCCCCCGACCGCCACGAGCAGCACCGGGGTGGGCACCTACCCCGGCTCCGCCGTGGTGAGCCCCGGCGGCCGGTACGCCGCCGTCCTGAGCTACCAGGACCGCACGGTGACGATCGTCGACACGACGAACGGGACCCGCTCCGTCGTCGCGCTGGGTGCCGACCTCAGCGAGGTGACGTTCAGCCCGGACGGCGGACGGGCGTACGTGCTGGACCAGGGCGGCCTGATCACCGTCGCCGACACCGCGACGGGCGCCGTCGTCGGGTCGGTGGACCTCGGGGACTCGGGCCAGCAGCTCCGGTTCGCGCCGGACGGACGCCATCTCTACGTCACGGCACGCTCCGGTGAGCCCGGCCAGCCGGAGACCGTGACGCTGACGGTCGTCGACACCGCCAGCCTCTCCACGGTCCCGCTCGCCGTCGGGGGCTACTACAACGGCGTGGCCTTCAGCCCGGACGGCCGTCGCGGGTACGTCGCCGACCTCCTCACGGGGTCCGTCCTCGTCATCGACCCCGCGACCAGCACCGTGGTCGACACGGTCGAGGCCGGCTACGGGGCCGCCCGTGTCGTCTTCAACCCCGCCGGCACCAGGGCCTTCGTCCCGAACGAGATCGACGGGACGATCACACTGATCCACACCGACGACGACACCGTCGGGCTCCTGGACGTCGGCGCCGGCGCCGCGTCCTCGCTGAACGACAACTCGCCGTACAGCCCGGACGGTCGTCAGCTCTACCTCCTGGACTACAGCGGGACGGTGCGGATCCTCGACACCGCGACCGACACCCTCGGGGACCCGATCCCGGTCGACACCCCGAACGGCGTCGAGTTCAGCCCGGACGGGAGCCGCGCCTACGTCGTGAGCGGAAACGACCAGGTGGAGACGCTCACGGTGATCCGCACGGCGGACCAGAGCGTCGTCCGTATTCCCACCGGGCCGGTCGACCGGGAGGTGGTGTTCAGCCCGGACGGCAGCCGCGCCTACCTCGTGCGCTACGACGGGACGGTGACCGCGATCGACGTGGCGAACGACGTCGTCAGCACCACCTACACCGTCAGCGACCAGGCGTTCGACCTGGTCCTCACCCCCGACGGCACCCGCGCCTACGTCGTGCACGTCAACAGCGAGTACGGCACGGCAGGGATCGTGACGGGCCTCGACCTGGCGACGGGCGCGACCACGACCATCGCCGTCGGCGACCGCCCCTACACCCCGATCGTCAGCGCCGACGGCCGCCGCGTCTACGTCACCAACTACTTCAGCGGCACCGTGTCGGTGATCGACACTGCGGACGACACCGTGGTCGCGACCATCCGCGGCTACGCGGAGGCGCGCCTGACCCCGGACGGGCGCTTCGTCTACGCCCGCAGCACCGTCGACGAGCTCGCCGGCATCACGTTCATCAGCACCACGGACGACCTGGTGACCTTCATCCCGGTCTCTGCGGCGGAGGACGGCCTCGCCGACGCGCAGCTCAGCCCCGACGGGCGGAGCCTCTACGTCATCTCGAACGAGGACGACAGCGTGCTGATCGTGATCTCCCTCGAGGGGGACCAGCCGACGCTCGGCGACGACGTGCAGGCCGTCTGACGGACCCGAGGTGCCCGGGAACATCCCCGGGCCCTCGCACCGTCCCAGCGGCATGGAACGCGTGATGACGCCCCGGCCCGGCCCGTGGGCACCCGTGCTCCGCCGGGTGCCGCAGGCGCCGGCGGGGCTGGGCGATCTCGGAGAGCTCGGTGAACCCTGGGCCGCGAGCGCCTGGCACCACGCCGTGGCGATCGCGTCGGGATGGAGGGGCGAGCCGACGGCGACGTCGGGCTGGGGCTACCCGCCGCCCACGGCGTACCGGCCCATGCCTCTGCCTCTGCCCCTGCCCGCGCCGGTCCCGGCACCGCGCCGGGAACCAAGCAGGCCGACGGTGCCGCGCTGGCTCCCGACCCGGCCGATCGCCGCCGCGCCCGCCTGAGGTCGAGCAGATCCGTACCTCGACGCCGCCCCCGACGGCGGCGTCGGGGCGGTCAGCGTCGGGGCGGGGGATCGACCACGAGGAGCCCGACGGCGCGTCCGAGACCGAGCATGCCGAGCAGCTCGGTGCAGTCCTCGACGCCGGTGGCGTGGGACGCGACGACGCGGGCGGCGGTGCGCTGGTCGTTCTGGTGCGCGGCCTGCGCCACCTCGTGGGCGTCGGTCACACGGTTCGTCGTGGGCGTGGACTTCGGTCCGGCTCTCACTGGGCACCGCCCTGGGCGATGGGCGAGTCCGTACCGGCGCTGCGGCGTGGTGACGTGACGGTCATGGGGCTCCCTCGGTGTCGGGCACCGGCGTGGTCGCGCCGAGGAGCTCGCTGCCCTTCATCCGTCCCGAGAGGCGACATCCGGAGCTCTGGCTCCGGGCCGGGTCAGGGAGGAGCTTACCCCGGGGTCACGCGGCGCTGATCTCCAGGCGGACGTGGGTGCCGTCGACGCCGGTCCAGAAGTGCAGCACGTCGCTGAGCTGGCGGGCGAGCCAGACGCCGCGTCCGCGGACCGAGCGGACGTCGGGGCGGCGGAGCCCGGGCGTCGTGGTCGTCATGTGCCCGGCGTCGTGGACCTGGGCGACGACCCGCCCGGGCCGGGTCCACCAGGACAGCGTGCCGCGGCCGGGACCGTGCTCGATGCTGTTGCTCACCAGCTCGCCGATGGCGAGGACGAGCCCGTCGACCTGCTCGTCACTCAGCCCGGCCTCCTCGCCGTGCCGGCGCGTCGCTGTCCGGACGCCACGCAGCGCGGTCACGCCCTCGAACGTCGCGAGGTGGTTCGGCGGCCCGAGGGGTGGCGCGGGCGGGGCGGGGACGGACGCGAGGACCTGGTCCGGGGTGCGGTAGCGCGGGTTCGGGCTCGCGTGGGAGCCGTCGAAGAGCTCGGGGTGGTTCCAGTACAGGTAGCGCTCGGTGTCCTCCGAGGCGCCGGCGGCGTCGCACAGGCAGACCAGCGTCACCGGCAGGCCGCTCAGGGCGAGATTGCAGCTCGCGTCGACGACGCTCCAGAAGTCGGGTGCCGACGAGCGCGGCCCCGGCCCGCCCACGGTGCTGCTGTCGCTGAGGACGAGTGCGGCGCGGCCGTCCGCCGTGAGCTCCCGGAGCCGGTCGGCCCGGCGCGAGGCCGTCGTCTGCCCGCTGTAGGTGTAGGGCTGCGCCGGCTCGCCGAACACGACGTCGTCCGCCGCGCTCCCGAGCCGACGTTCGAGGGCGCCGCGGGCGGGGTCGTCGACCGCGGCCCACACGAGGTCACCCCGCGCGAGCGCCACGGTGAGCATCGGCGTCAGCGTGGCCACGAGGCCGTCGACGTCGTGGAAGAAGACCGCGAGGTGGCGGAAGGGGTCGGATGCCGTGCTCATGATGGCGGTTCCTCCCGGTCGAGGACCTCGAGACGGTCGGTGATCCCGAGCATGTCGAACATGCGCCGGGTCTGACCGTGTCCGAGACGCACCGCGAGGCGGCGGTTCTCGTCGTCGGCGACACCCTGGGCCAGCAGCACCAGGCGCACCCCGCAGGAGTCGACGTACTCGAGCGCGGCCAGGTCCAGCACGAGCACCGCCGGGGCCTCCGCCTCCGCCGCGGACACCTCGTCCTGGGCGGTCGGCAGGGTGTCGTTGTCGAGCTCCCCGGACAGGGCGAGCTCCAGGCGTCCGTCCCGGGACGTGCGGGCCACCCGCAGCACGGCGGCGTCCTCGGTCACGGCGCCGCCCGGATCACGAGCAGGGCGACGTCGTCGCGGAGCTTCCCGTCTCCGAACCCGGAGACCGCGTCGAGGACGCCGTCGGCGACGGTGTCGGCGGACGTGTCGGCGAAGGACGCGACGAGCGACGCCAGCCGGTCGGACCCGAAGAACCCGTCGGGTCCGCGGGCCTCGGTGACGCCGTCGGTGTAGAGCAGCAGGGCGTCGCCGGGGGCGAGCCGGACGTCGGCCTCGACGAGCTCGGGATCGGGGTAGACGCCGACGAGCGTGCCGGGGACGTCGAGCCACTCGACGTCGTCACGCCTGCGCACGAGGCCCGGTGGGTGCCCGCCGTTGACGAGGGTGATCGTCACCCCGTCCGGGTCGACGGTCAGGGCCCCGTGGACCATCGTGGCGAACCGGGCGCGGGAGCCGTCCTGGTTCCGCAGCATCGCGGCGTTGACCCGGCGCACCACGTCCGCGGGTCCGAACCCGTGACGGACCTCGGCCTGCACGGTGTGCCGGATGAGCGAGGTGAGCGCGGCGGCCTGGGGGCCCTTGCCGCAGACGTCGGCGACGGTGAGCGCCCAGCGCCCGCGCTCGGGGTCCTCGTGGACGTCGTAGAGGTCGCCGCCGACGTAGACGTCGGTGAGCTCCGGGTCCGGCGGCCGGTAGCGGCCGGCGCACTCGACGCCCGGCACGTGGGGGAGCTCGCTGGGCAGCAGCGCCGTCTGGAGCGTGCGGGCGACCATGCGCTGCTGCTCGTAGAGGGCGGCGTTGTCGAGGGCGACCGCGGCGGTGGCGGCGAGCTGGCCGACGAAGGTCAGGTCCGCCGCGGTGAAGTGCTCCCCGGACTCCGCGTGCACGAGCGTCAGGGCACCGAGACTGCGCCCGCGCACCAGCAGCGGGACGACGATCGCGGAGCGCAGGCCGATCGCCCGGATCAGCTCGAGGTGCGTCGCGTCCCGCGCGGACGCGACGAGCAGCTCGTCGGGCACGTCCTCCATGACCACCGGCACCCCGCTGCGGGCGACGTCGATGGCCCCGCCGGGGGCGTCCGGGTCCGGCGGGTAGCGACGCTCGAGCTCCTCGATGAACGCGATCTTCGCGGGGTCGAGGTGGGCGACCGTGACCCGCTCGACGCGCGACCCGCGCACGAGGTGCACCGCGGACCAGTCGGCGATGCCCTTGACGACGAGGTCGCCGAGCTGGCGCAGGCGCTCCTCCACCGACAGCGGCGCCTCCATGAGCCGGCTCGCCTGCGCCAGGAAGGCCATGCGGTCCCGCTCGCGTTCGGCGGCGGCGCGCGCCTCGTGCTCGGCGGTGTAGAGCCGCGCGCGGTCGAGCGCCTGGGCGCAGAGCGCGGCCGCGGCCATGAGGAACTCCCGCTCGGACGGGTCGAAGGCCCGGGGCTGGTAGAAGCTGAAGACCACGGCGCCGAGGTCGCGGTCCTCGACGAGCAGCGGCAGGCAGGCCGTGGCCTGGTGGCCCTCGGAGACCCCGATCGAGGCCATCTCGGGGTAGCGCGCACGCCACTGCCCGGCGTCCTCCAGCCACACCGGCGTGCGGCCCAGGACGGCGTCCGACATCGGCCGCCCGCACTGCAGCGGCACCCGCGCGAAGAGTCGGTGGGTGTCGCTCGCCCAGCCGTGGTGGTGCAGGGCCTCCATGACGTCGGAGCCCTCGGGGCGGCGGTAGGCGATGCAGGAGTCGGCCCCGATCAGCGCCGCGGCCGTCGTGGTGGTCAGGCGTCCGATCTCCGTGGGCGTCGCGGCGCGGGAGAGCTGCTCGGTCAGCTGCTGGAACCCGGCGGTGCGGGCGCGGGAGCGGTCGTCGTCGTCGGGGACCACGCGCAGCAGGAGCCCGGAGATGCGACCGGGACCGCCGCCCAGGGGCGTGCAGCGGATGACGCGACCCTCCTCGTGGGCGACCCGGCTCGCCTCGCCGGAGAGGTACGCGGTGTCGAGGGCGTCGACGAACTCCGGGAGCGCCTCGCGCAGCGACGTGTCGAGGCGGATCGGGCCCAGGACCTCGCGGCCGAGCGGGCTCAACGCCCCGAGGGCGTGGTCGTCGCCGGACGTCACCGCGAGCACGCCGGGAACTACGTGGAGTAGCTCATCGGCGCCGATGTTCACCCGCAGGACCTTATAGCGGACGATGACCAGCGCACAGGGCCCCGATCGGTGACGAAGAGTGATCGTCACGGGAGTCCGAGAATTCCTCCCGTTTCCGTGTCGATCGGCGCCGACGGCGTTCGACCCAGGGGTGAGAGGGTCCGACGGAGGCCCTGCCGACCAGGGGAGAGACCGATGAAGTACATGCTGATCATGCGGGCCACCGACGAGGCCTACGCGGCGATGGCCGATGTCGACATGACCGAGATGATCGACCTCATGGGCCGGTTCAACGACGAGCTCATCCGGGCCGGCGTGCTGCTCGCCGCCGAAGGGCTCGAGGACGCCTCGGAGGGTGTGATCGTCGACCACTCCTCCGAGCCGCCGGTGGTCACCGACGGCCCCTACGGGGAGACGAAGGAGCTGTTCGGCGGCTTCTACCTCCTCAACGTGTCGTCCAAGGAGGAGGCCGTCGAGTGGGCGAAGCGCCTCCCGGGTGCCGGCAAGGGCTTCAAGACCGAGGTCCGCCGAGTCCCGACGATCGACGAGTTCCCGCAGGACAACGAGTGGATCCAGAAGGAGCGGGCGTGGCGCGAGGCCACGGGCCAGCTCTGAGCCCCGGACCCCGCCATGGACGACGCCACGACCCGTGAGGCCGTCGCCGCCGTCTGGCGGATCGACTCCGCGCGGATCGTCGGCGCGCTCGCGCGCTACACCGGCGACTTCGCGCTGGCCGAGGACCTGGCGCAGGAGGCCCTGGCTGCAGCCCTCGTGACCTGGCCCCGCGACGGGGTGCCCGACAGTCCGGCGGCGTGGCTGCTCACGGCGGGGCGTCGCCGGGCGATCGACGCGTTCCGTCGCCGCTCGGCCCTCGACGACCGGTACGCCGCCCTCGCCCGCGACCTGGGCGAGGGCGGTGCGGTCGCGGGCGCCGCGCCCGCGGATCCGGGGGAGGTCGACGACGTGCTGTGGGACCCCGACCAGATCGACGACGACGTCCTCGCGCTGATCTTCATCTCGTGCCACCCGGTGCTCTCGCGGGAGGCGCGGGTGGCGCTGACGCTGCGGGTGGTCGGCGGCCTCACGAGCGACGAGATCGCCCGCGCGTTCCTCGTCCCGACCGCCACGGTGCAGGCCAGGATCACGCGGGCGAAGAAGACGCTCGCAGCGGCCCGCGTGCCCTTCGGGGTGCCGCCGGCGGCCGAGCGCGTCGAGCGCCTCGGCACGGTGCTCAGCGTCATCTACCTGATCTTCACCGAGGGGTCCTCGGCCACCTCCGGGGACCAGCTGGTGCGCCTCGACCTCGCGGGCGAGGCGCGGCGCCTCGCCCGTGTGCTGGCGCGGCTCGCGCCCGACGAGCCGGAGGTCCACGCGCTGGTGGCGCTGCTCGAGCTGACCGCGGCGCGCTTCCCCGCCCGGACCGACCCGGACGGCGAGCCGGTGCTGCTCGAGCACCAGGACCGGCGTCGGTGGGACCGGGCCGCGATCCGGCGGGGCGGGCGGCGCTCGCGCAGGCGGAGGCGGCCGGGCGGGGTCTCGGCTACTACGGCCTGCAGGCCGCGATCGCCGAGTGCCACGCGGTGGCGGCGTCGGTCGACGCGACCGACTGGCCGCGCGTCGTGCTCCTCTACGAGGCGCTCGGTCGGCTCGCCCCGTCCCCGGTGATCGAGCTCAACCGAGCGGTCGCGGTGTCCATGGCCGAGGGCCCGGCGACGGCGCTGCCGATCGTCGACGAGCTCGTGAGCGCCCCGGCCCTCGCCGGCTCGCACCTGCTCCCGAGTGTCCGCGGGGAGCTGCTCACCCGCCTGGGACGCCACGACGACGCGCGCCGGGAGCTGGCGCGCGCCGTCGAGTTGTGCGGCAACGAGCGCGAGCGGGCGCTGCTGCGCCGCAAGCTCGCGGACCTGGCCTGACCCGTCAGACCTCCTCGACCGACCGCGTCGGGGTCTCGCGGCGCGCCGGCTCGCGGGTGGCGAACAGCATCAGCAGCGCGCCGATCGCGGCGAGCGCACTCATCACGATGAAGCCGCTGGTGAACGTCCCGGTGGACGACACGATGAACCCCATGACGGCGGGCGCGACGATGCCGGCGAGCGCGAACGCGGCGTCGGCGAACCCGGCGGCGCTGCCGGGCTGACCGGGCTCCGCGTCGATCGAGGCGACCCACCAGATGCCGCCGGTGACGAAGCCGAAGCCGACGCCGAGCGAGATGAAGACCAGCGCGACCGTCAGCGTCGGGTCGACGAACACCGGGATCAGCGAGGCGCCGGAGAGCAGCAGGGCGCAGCCCATGATCGTGAAGCGGCTGCGGATGCTCTGCGTGCGGCGGTAGACCCGGTCGACGAGGAAGCCGCCGACCAGCGCGCCGACGACACCGGCGGCCCAGGGCGCGATCGAGAACGCGCCGACGGCCTTGATGGACAGGCCGTACGAGGTGGAGAGGAACTGGGGCAGCCAGTACATGAAGCCCCAGAACATGAAGCCCCAGGAGAAGTAGCCGATGGCCACGATCCAGAGGTTGCGGTTGGTGAGCAGCGAGCGCCAGTCGACGCTGCCGGAGCGGTTCTCCGACTCCTCGATGTCCTGGCCCGCGGCGATGAACGCCCGCTCGGCCTCGTTGACCCGCGGCGACTCGGACGGGGTGTTGCGCAGCAGGCCGATGGCGACGGCGGCCCAGACGATCCCGAGCACGGCCATGACCCAGAACATGCCGCGCCAGCCGACCGCGCCGATGAGGTTGGTGAGGACGGGGCCGGCGATGAGCAGGCTGCCCGAGACCGCGACGCCGCCGATGAGGGCGAGCGCGAAGCCGCGCTCGGCGCGGGGCAGCCAGCGGCTCACCGTGCGGGTGGCCGCCGGGAAGGCCGGTGCCTCGCCGGCACCGAGGATGATCCGGATCAGCAGGAGGCCGACGAAGCCACCCGCGAGCGGGACGAGCGCCGTGGCGATCGAGAAGATCGTGATGGCGACGAGCAGGACCTTCCGTGGCCCGTACTTGTCGACGAGCGGGCCGGACAGGAACGCGAAGACCATGTAGCCGATCGCGAAGGCGCTCGAGATGATGCCGTACTGCGCGGTGGAGATCCCGAATTCCTGCTGCAGCGGCTGCACCGCGTAGGAGACCGCCGACCGGTCGATGTAGTTGATGACGATGAGGGCGACGATCAGAACGATCGTCGCCCACCGGAATCGTGTCTGCATCAGCGCACCTGTCGGTCGGGAATCGGCACCGGAGAACTGTTCCGTCGAGAGGAACGATCTCGTGCTTGCTCGTTCATCGAGGTTCCCAAGGCCGATGTTGCTGGTCAAGAGGCCAGCGCATGGTCGAGAGGACCGTTTCGCCGACTGTTCCTCTGGCGGGAACAAGGATCAGAGGAGTGCGCCCGTCCGGTCCATGAGATCGGTGACGCGACGGCCGCCGCGCAGTTCCCGCACGGCGTCGACGACGGCGGGGACGTCCTCCTCGGGCACCGAGCGCACGGCGTTGGTCCGGAACTTCTCGGCAACCTCGTCGTCGCCCAGCGGCCGGTCCGGCCCGCCCCGGTTGGCGACGATCCGCTCGGTCACCGACTCGCCGGAGTCGAGGCGCGCGGTGAGCACGGCGGGGAACTGGTGCGGGAAGATCGCGGTCGATTCCTCGTCGGCCACGCAGCGCACGCGGCCGGCGAGTGCGAGCCGGGCCGGGTCGGCCGCGGCGGTGTCGGTGAAGTCGTCGTGCGAGAGGCCGAGCCCGCCGCCGCCGAGCAGCGCGGCGGCCACGGTGTAGGGCCCGCTGAAGGCCGCGTGGTACCCGGACCGCGGCGCGGCCTTCTCCTCGGCCGGCTCGGCGATCGTGCGCAGGACGGGGGCGGGCGCGCCGAGCGTCAGCTCGACGACCCGCTCGGCGGTGATGCCGTCGGACCGCATCCGCAGCGCCGCGTCGATGCCGGCGTGGGTGAAGTGGTTGCAGGGGTAGGGCTTGGTGAACACGCGCAGGGTCTCCCAGTGCTCGCCGAGGTCGTCGGTGACCCGCTCGACGTGCGTGCGCTCGCCGCAGAAGGCCCGCAGGAACCCGAACCGGCCCTCGAGCACGGTCGGCGGGCCGGTGAGGCCGTGCCGTGCGAGGTCGGCGGCGGCGACGCCCGCGTGGGCGGCCCAGCCGCAGTGCACCCGCTTCACGGTGCCGCCGGTGCGGTTGGCCTCGATGATGCCGGCGCCGGTGCTCGCGGCGATGCCGATCGCCGAGGTCAGCCCGTCGGCGTCGAGCCCGCGCAGCATCCCGACGGCCACCGCCGCCCCGACGGCGCCGCAGATCGCGGTGGCGTGCTGGCCGTGCTCGAAGAAGACCGAGTTGCCCAGCTCCTCGTCGTAGCCCGCCATCCCGAGCCGGCAGGTCAGCTCGACCCCCACGGCGGCGGCGTCGAGGTACGCGGTGCCGGACGCTCCGACGGCCTCGGCGGCGGCGAGCGCCGCGGGCAGGACCGCCGCCGAGGGGTGCAGCACCGACGGCAGGTGGGTGTCGTCGAAGTCGAGGCTGTGGGCCAGCGTGCCGTTGACCAGCGCCGCCGACGGCGCGGGCAGGCGGCGGCCGTCGGCCAGCGAGGTCGCCGCCGGCGTCCCGCCCCACTCGGCGACGACGGCCGCGACGACCCGCGCCGGCTCGGCGTCGCGGGCGGCGAGGCAGTTGCCGAGCAGGTCGGCGGTGCGGGCGACGAGGTCGTCGCGCAGCGCGTCGGGGGCGCCGTGCGCGGCGGTGCGGGCGGCGAAGGAGGCGAACTCCTGGGCGGGGGTGAGATCCGTGCTCATGCCGCGACCACCGCCACCGGACGCACCGGCGACCCGGTGCCGCCGACGATGCGCAGCGGGGCCAGCACGAAGAGGAACTCGGTGAGCCCCTGCGCCGCGGCCTCCTCGAGCGCGAGGTGCTCGACGATGTGGATGCCGTGCTCGACGAGCAGGATCCGGTGCACGGGCAGCACGCGGTGCCCGTCGCCCGCCGGGATCTGCTCGAACGCGGTGGTGTCGGCGCCGGCGGCCACCACCCGGCGCTCGGCGAGCCATCGGGCGCCGTCCTCGGTCACGCCGGGGACGCCGGTGTCGTGCCCGAGATAGGAGGCGGCGTCGTCGAACCGGCGCGCCCACCCGGTGCGCACCAGCGCGACGTCGCCCGGACCGGGCTCCGCACCGGCGCGGTCGGCGGCCGCGGCCAGGTCGTCGGCGGTGACGCCCTCACCGGGGCCGAGCGCGTCGACCCCGCGCACGCCGGGGACGTCGAGCAGCACGCCGCGGGTGATCATCGCCGGGATGTGCTCGGCACCGTGCTCGGTGTGCCGCCCGCCCTTCTGCGCGGCCTCGGCGTCGATGCCGCCGTGCAGGCAACCGTCCTGGCTGACGTGGGAGAGCGCGTCGACGTGGGTGCCGACGTGCCCGCCGGTCACGACGATCTCGTTGGACGCGGAGCCGCCGTCGGGGCGGACCATGTCGCCGTGGCGCCGGATGAGCGTCATCCGGAACCCGGGGTGGTTCGGCGAGCACGGCATGCCGGTGAACAGCGGCTGCCCCAGCTCGACGGTGCGGGTGCCCGCGGTGACGGCGTCGATCAGGGCACGGGTGCCCGTGGCGGTCGTCATCGGTCCTCCTCAGTGAGGGTGTCGGGGAGGGTGTCGGCCTGCTGGAGCACGCGGTGGGCCCCGGCGACGACGGCGGGGTCGACGAAGCGGCCCCGCGCGTCGACCCACGCGCTCTCCCCGCGGCCGGTGGCGTCGGTGAGCGAGCCGAGCAGCGCCCGGGCGTCGGTGACCTCGTCGGCGCTCGGCGTGAACGCCCGGTGCACGGGCTCGACCTGCTTGGGGTGGATCACCGAGCGGCCGAAGAAGCCCTGGTCGCGGGCCTCGCGGCTGTCGTGCTCGAGCCCGTCCGGGTCGGCGAGGTCGGTCCAGACGCTGGTGATCGGCGCGGCGATCCCGGCGGCCCGGCACGCGACGACGACGCGCTGGCGCGCCCACGCCAGCGCGTCCGGGCGCCGGACACCGAGGTCCGCGGCGAGGTCGGCCTCGCCCAGGGAGACGGCGAGCACCGACGGGTGCGCCGTGGCCAGCGCGTAGGCCTGCTCGACGCCGAGGGCGGTCTCGAGGAGCAGGTGCAGCGGCAGGCCCAGGCGATGCGCGAGCCCCGCGATCGTCTCCGGGTCGCCGGCCTTGGGCACGCGTACGCCGTCGAGGTCGGTGCCGGCCAGGGCGGCGAGGTCGTCAGCCGACCACGGGGTGCCGACGGCATTGACGCGCACCCACAGGGGCTTGGTGCGCGGCACGGTCGCGGCGCGCACCGCGGCGGCGCGCGCGGACTCCTTCGCCTCGGCGGGCACGGCGTCCTCGAGGTCGAGCACCACGGCGTCGGCGGGACCGGAGAGGGCCTTGTCCAGCAGCTCGGGGCGGTGCGCGGGGACGTAGAGCCAGCTCCGCGCGCGTCCCGGCCCCGTCACAGCGCCCCCGCCGCCCGCAGCTCGGCGAGCCGGTCGGCGTCGATCCCGTGGCGGGCGAGCACCTCCGCGGTGTGCTCGCCGAGGCGCGGGCCGGCGGTCCGGACGCGGCCCGGGGTCTCGGAGAGCCGGAACGGCACGTTCTGGAACCGGATCGGTCCGAGCTCGTCGTCGTCGACGGTGACGACGCTGCCGAGCGCGGCGTACTGCGGGTCGGCGAGGACGTCGGCGGCGGTGTAGATCGGGGCGACGGCGGCCTCGGCCTTCTCGAACGCGGCGACGACCTCGTCGCGGTCGCGCTCGGCGATCCAGGCGCCGACGGCGTCGTCGAGCTCGTCGGCGTGCTGCGCGCGCTGGGCGCCGGTGGCGAACCAGGGCTCGTCGATCAGCTCGGGCCGTCCCACCAGCCGCATCACCCGTTCCGCGATCGACTGCGCGCTGGTGGACACCGCGACCCAGCGGCCGTCGGCGCACTCGTAGGTGTTGCGCGGGGCGTTGTTGGACGAGCGGTTGCCGTGCCGGGGCTGCAGCTCGCCGAGCTGGTCGTAGGCGATGAGCTGGGGCCCGAGCACCGTGAGCAGCGGCTCGATGATCGCCATGTCGAGCACCTGGCCGCGGCCGGTCTGCTCGCGGGCCCGCAGCGCGGTCATGATCCCGAACGCCGTGGTCAGCGCGGCGACGCCGTCGGCCAGGCCGAAGGGCGGGAGCGTCGGCGGGCCGTCGGGCTCGCCGGTGATGGCGGCGAAGCCGCTCATGGCCTCCGCGAGCGTCCCGAAGCCCGGGCGCGAGGAGTACGGCCCGAACTGGCCGAAGCCGGTGACCCGCGCGAGCACGAGCCCGGGGTTCGCCTCGTGCAGCACCTCCGGGCCGATGCCCCAGCGCTCGAGCGTCCCGGGCCGGAAGTTCTCGATCACCACGTCGGCGTCGGCGGCCAGGGTGCGGAAGACCTCCTGCCCCTCCGGGGACGAGAGGTTCAGCGTGATCGCCTGCTTGTTGCGGCCGAGCATCTTCCACCAGAGGCCGACGCCGTCACGCTGCGCGCCGTGGGTGCGCGACGGGTCGCCGCGCGGGTGCTCGATCTTGATCACGTCGGCGCCGTGGTCGCCCAGCATCGTGGCGGCGAGCGGCCCGGCGAACAGGGTGGCGACGTCGAGGACCTTGAGTCCCTGGAGAGCGCCTGTCGAAGGGGCAGTCATCCGGCGTCCGTCCTTCCTGCGCTGACCGGGGTGCGGCCCGGGTCGCCGCCGAGGCGCCGGGAGATCTGGCCGGCGACGGCCACGACCCGCGGGCCGAGCTCGGTGGCGACGGCGTCGGTCATCCGGTAGCGCGGGCCGCACACCGAGATGGCCCCGAGGACGTCGCCGCCGACATCGAAGACGGGCGCGGCCACCGAGCCGGCGTCGGCCTGGCGCTCGCCGGCCGAGACGGCCCAGCCGCGGGCGGCGATGCCGTCGAGCTCGGAGCGCAGGGCCACCGGGTCGACCGGGGTGTGCGGCGTGAGCGACTCGAGCCCCGCGGCGAGCACCTCGTCGCGGTGCTCGGCGTCGAGGTGGGCGAGCATGCACTTGCCGGAGCTGCCCGCGTGCAGCGGGAACCGGCGGCCCAGCTCGACGGTCATCTTGATCTCGTGCAGGCCCACGACCTGGTCGAGGTAGACGCGGCCGTGCGGCACCGGCGTGCTCAGGGTGGCCGTCTCGCGGGTCTCGTCCCGCAGCCGGCGCAGCAGCGGCAGCGCTGCCGAGCGCAGGTCCGACTCGCGCAGCGCGCGGGCCCCGAGCGCGGCGACGGACGGGCCCAGCCGGTACTCGCGGCTCACCGGGTCGAGGACGACCATGTCGCGGCCGGCCAGCGACTGCAGGATGCGGTGCACCACCGCCTTGCTCAGCCCGAGCTCCCGCGCGATCCGCGTGACCCCGAGCGTCGACGGCCCCTCGACGAACAGCAGCAGCACGTCCGCCACGCGCGAGGTCGACTCCGTCCCGCCACCGGGCTCGGCCATGTCGCCATCCTCCGTACCGTTGGACGGAACGTAGCGTCGCCGCCGTCCGCGCCGGATGTCAAGCCGGACGTGCTGCTCTTGCCGTCCCCGCGCTGAACTGCTGTCATGCGACACGAGGGCTTCGCGAGGCTGTTTCTCTGGACGGAACGGGGTGAGCGCCGGTGGTCGACACCGACCTCGTGGTCGTCGGCGCGGGCGGCGGGCTCGCCGGCGCGCTGCGTGCGGCGGAGCACGGCCTCGACGTCGTCGTGGTCGAGGCCGACGAGCACTTCCGGCGGGGCAACAACACCGCGATGTCGACGGCGATGGTCCCGGGCGCCGGCACCCGCTTCCAACGTGCCGCGGGGATCGACGACTCGCCCGCGCGCTTCCTCGCCGACGTCGAGGCGAAGACCGCCGGCGAGGCCGACCCGACGGTGGCCCGCGCGCTGACCGCCGTGAGCGCCGAGCTGGTCGAGTGGCTCGCCGACGGGGTCGGCCTGCCGATCGAGCTCCCCGTCGACATGGACTACCCCGGCCACTCGGCCCGCCGGGTGCACTCGGTGCCCGGCCGGCACGGGTCGTCGCTGCTGCGCGGGCTGCTCGACGCCGTCACCGCGTCCGACCGGATCGATCTCCTGTGCCCCGCCCGCGCGGTCGGGCTGGAGGTCGGCGACGCCGGCGTGCGCGTCACCGTCGAGGACCCGCACGGCGGGCGCGAGGACGTCAGCGCGCGGGCGGTGCTGCTGGCCACCAACGGCTACGGCGCCGACCCCGGGCTCGTCGCGCAGCACGTCGGGGAGATCGCCGACGCGACCTACCACGGCAGCGAGTTCGCCCGCGGCGACGGACTGCGCCTCGGCCGGTCGGTCGGCGGCGCCGACGGCTTCCTCGACGCCTACCAGGGACACGCGGCGCTCTCGGCGGCCGCGCGCACGCTGGTGACGTGGACGACGGTGATGCACGGCGGCGTCGTCGTGGACGCCGACGGCCGGCGCTTCGCCGACGAGACCGTCGGCTACTCGGAGTTCGCCGCCCTGCTGGCCGCCCGCCCCGGCGCCCGCGGCTGGGTGGTGCTCGACCAGCGCATCGACGCCCTGTCCCAGGCCTTCGGCGACTACCGCGACGTGGCGGGGTCCGGCGCGCTGCGCTGGGCCGACGACGCCGAGGAGCTGGCCGCGCGCCTCGGCGTCGCGCCCGGGGTGCTGGCCGCCGAGCTCGCCGACGCCGCCGCGGTGGCGCGCGGCGAGCAGGCGGCCGACCGCGTCGGGCGCACCGCGGTCGAGGCGCCGCTGACGCCGCCGCTCGCCGCGGTCGAGATCGTGCCCGCGTTGTTCCACACCCAGGGCGGCCTGCACGTCGACGAGCACGCGCGGCTGCTCGACGCCGCCGGCCGCCCCGTCGCGGGTGTCTACGCCTCCGGCGGGGCCGCGGTCGGGATGTCCGGCCACGGCGCCGCCGGCTACCTCGCCGGCAACGGGCTGCTGCCCGCCCTCGGCCTCGCCGTCCTCGCCGCCGACCACCTCGCCGGGGTCCGCCCCGCGCCCGCCCTCCAGGAGGTCCACCCGTGAGCCACGACCTGATCATCCGCGACGTCCGCGTCGTCCGCCCCGGCGTCGAGGACGTGACGCACGCCGACATCGCCGTCGACGGCGGCCGCATCACCGCGGTGGCGCCGGACCTCGGCACCGACGCCGCGCGGGTCGAGGAGGGCCGCGGCCGGCTGGCCTTCCCCGGGGTGGTCGACGCCCACCAGCACTGGGGCATCTACAACCCGCTGTCCGAGGACACCGAGACCGAGAGCCGCGCCTGCGCGCAGGGCGGCGTGACCACCTCACTGACCTACATGCGCTCCGGGCAGTACTACCTGAACAAGGGCGGCGCCTACGCCGACCTGTTCCCCGAGGTCCTCGCCGCGTCGGAGGGCCGCTCCTACGTCGACTACGCGTTCCACCTGGCGCCGATGCAGGCCTCGCACATCGACGAGATCCCCTCGCTGGTCGACGACCACGGGGTGACGTCGTTCAAGATCTTCATGTTCTACGGCAGCCACGGCCTGCACGGGCGCTCGAACGACCAGAACGACTTCCTCATGATCCCCGAGGGCGAGCGCTACGACATCGCGCACTTCGAGTTCGTCATGCGCGGCATCCAGCGCGTGCGCGAGCAGCGTCCCGACATCGCCGACCGCATCTCGCTCTCGCTGCACTGCGAGACCGCGGAGATCATGACCGCGTACACGCGCATGGTGGAGCAGGAGGGGCGCCTCACCGGGCTCGAGGCCTACAGCGCGTCCCGGCCGCCGCACTCCGAGGGCCTCGCCGTCACGATCGCGTCGTACCTCGCGCACGAGACCGGCCTGCCGACGATCAACCTGCTGCACCTGTCGTCGGCCAAGGCGCTCGAGGCGGCCCTGCTGATGGCGGGCACGTTCCCGCACGTCGACTTCCGCCGGGAGGTGACGATCGGCCACCTGCTCGCCGACGTCGCCACCGCCGACGGGATCGGCGGCAAGGTCAACCCGCCGCTGCGCCCGCGCGAGGACGTCGAGGCCCTCTGGCGCCACGTGCTCGCCGGCGACGTCTCGTGGGTCGTCTCGGACCACGCGTGCTGCAAGGAGGCGACGAAGTTCGGCGACGACCCCGCGGACGTCTTCGCGGCCAAGTCGGGCTTCGGCGGCACCGAGTACCTGCTGGCCGGGCTGGTCGGCGAGGGCCTCAAGCGCGGGCTACCCCTGTCGGCCGTGGCCGCGCTGACGTCGTGGAACCCCGCGCGGCGCTTCGGGCTGGGCAGCAAGGGCGATCTCGCGCCGGGCTTCGACGCCGACGTCGTGCTCGTCGACCCCGACACGTCGTGGACCGTCGACCCGGCGGGCTCGGAGTCGACGCAGGAGTACTCGCCGTTCCGGGGCCTGGAGATCGGCGCGACCGTCGACGCCACGTTCCTGCGCGGCGAGCGCATCTGGGCCGACGGGCGGGTGGAGGGCGCGCCGACCGGCCGCTACCAGCACCGGCCGACGGCCTGAACGCCCGACGACTCAGCCCGTGAACGCGGCGACCAGGCCGTGGGGTGCGTCGTCGCCGAACATCATCTCGTGGAGCTCGGCGCCGTCGGTGGCGGCCGCGGCGGCGCGGGGGAAGAGCGCCTGCTCGTACTCGGCGAGCGCGGCCTCGACGTCTCCCGCGTGCGCGGCGAGGATCCGGGCGAGCTCGGCGCCGTCCTGCATGGCGAGGTTGGCGCCCTCGCCGTTCGGGGGCGCGAGGTGGGCGGCGTCGCCGACCAGGGTCACGCCGGGCACGCGGTCCCACCGGTGCCCGACCGGCAGGGTGTGGAGCGGTCGCAGGACCGGGTCCGTGTCGCCGTCGGTGATCAGAGCGGTGAGCTCGGGTGCCCAGCCCTCGAACTCCCGGGCGATCCGTGCGGTGGCGGCCGGGGCGTCGCCGAAGTCGACGTCGGCGAACCACTCCGGCGACCGGGCCAGCGCCACGTAGGTGTGCAGCGTGCCGCCGCTCTCCCGGTGCGCCGAGATGCCCCGCCCGGCGGCGAGGGCCATCAGCGACCCGCCGCCGACCGCCGCCGCGGCCGCGGGATGCCGGGTGTCGCCGTCCTCGAGGTAGGTCTCGACGAACGAGACCCCGGAGTAGACGGGCGTGGCGTCGGAGAGCAGCGGCCGGACCCGTGACCACGCGCCGTCGACGCCGACGAGCAGGCTCGTCGCGACGGTGGAGCCGTCGGCGAAGGTCACCTCGTGGCGTCCCCCGCCGAGCGCACGGACGCCCGCGACCTTGTGCCCCCACCGGACGGTGCCCTCGGGCAGCGAGTCGATCAGGAGCCGGCGCAGCTCGCCGCGCTGCACCTCGGGGCGCCCGCCGCCGGCGTCCGGCTGGTCGAACAGCACGGTGCCGTCCTGGTCGAGGATGCGCATCGCCTCGCGGCCCTCGAGGACGAGCCGGCGGAACGGCTCGCTCAGCCCGGCCGCCGCGAGGGCCGGCTGGCCGTTCTCCTCGTGGATGTCGAGCATCCCGCCCTGGTGGCGCGAGGTCGCCGAGGGTTCCGCCTCGTAGACCGTGACCGGGAATCCGTGGACGTGCAGGACGCGGGCGAGGACGAGCCCGCCGAGTCCGGCACCGATGATCGTGACGTGGGTCGCCATGACGTCTCCTCGCGGCTCTGGAATATCGTTCCAGGGCAAGTATTGGAACGTCGTTCCAGAGATGTCAAGATGTGGGGGTGGCGACACGGGCACGCAGGGCGGAAGCGCTCTCCCGCGAGCGGATCGTCGAGGCCTCCGTCGCGATCCTCGACGCGGCAGGCGAGGCCGGGCTGACGTTCAAGGCGCTGACCGAACGCCTCGCCACCGGGCCCGGGGCGATCTACTGGCACGTGGCGAACAAGGACGAGCTGCTCGCCGCGGCCACCGACGCCGTGGTCGCCGCGGCGCTCGCGGTCGAGCCCGCCGGGTCCTCCGCGCAGGACCAGGTCCGTGCCGTCGCGCTCGGCCTCTTCGACGCGATCGACGAGCACCCCTGGGTGGCGGCGCAGCTCTCCGCCAGCTCGTGGCAGGCGACGGCGCCGAGGATCCTCGAGAGCGTCGGCCGGCGGGTGCGCGCGCTGGGCGTGCCACAGCGCCGCTGGTTCACGGTGACGTCGGTGCTGGTGCAGTACATCCTCGGCGCCGCGGCGCAGAACGCCGCCAACGGCCGGACCCCCGCGCCCGACACGGACCGCGAGGAGTTCCTGGACGCCGTGGCGACGACCTGGGAGGAGCTCGACCCCGACGACTACGCGTTCACCCGGACCATCGCCGACCAGATGCGCGAGCACGACGACCGCGAGCAGTTCCTCGCCGGGATCGACCTCGTGCTCACCGGGATCACCGCCGGGGAGGGCTAGCCCGTCGCGCGGGACGTCGTCGCGAGACCGACGCCGAGGCCGACCATCGACACGCCGCCGGCGGTACCGAGGACGGCGAGACGCCGCGGCGAGCGCGCGAACCAGGCGCGGGCCGTGCCGGCGGAGAGCGCCCAGACGCTGTCGAGCACCAGGCCGATCCCCACGACGACCAGGCCGAGCAGGAGGATCTGGGTGCCGATCGCCCCCGCCGGGTCCGCGAACTGCGGCAGGAACGCGACGAAGAAGAGCGCGCTCTTGGGGTTCAGCACGCCGACGACCACACCGTCGACGAGGCACCGCCACCACGTGGGCAGGGCCGCGGGTTCCGGGCCGGTCAGCGCCCCGGTGGTCCGGTGGCGGTGCCGGATGGCCAGCAGGCCGAGCGCGATCAGGTAGGCGGCCCCGGCGAGCTTGACGACGGTGAACGCCACCGCGGAGCGCTCGAGCACCGCGCCGAGACCGACGGCGACCGCGACCACCTGCACGGCGACCCCGGCGGAGTTGCCCACCACCGAGCAGACGGCGCGACGCCGGCCGGCCACGAGGGCCCGCCCGATCGCGAACACGACGCTGGGCCCGGGGATCGCGATGAAGACCACCGCGGCGACGAGGAAGGCGAGCAGACGATCCGACACGAGCGTGAGCGTCGAGCACGCGGTCCCCGGCGTCGAGGGGTTTCGACGCCCGGTCCGCGACGCCTCGGGTAGCTGTGTCCCGCACCACACTGTGCTAGACCGGATCGTCCGGTCACCTGCTCCACGGAGGTCCCATGTCCACGACGATCGACGGCTCCGGCATCGACGCGGTGCTGCAGAAAGCGGTCGACGACGGGGCGGTGCCCCACGTCGCGGCGATCGCCGCCGACGCCGACGGCGTGTTCTACGAGGGCGCGGCCGGGGTGCACCTCGGCGAGGGCGGGCCGGTGCCGGTGTCGACCACGACGCAGTTCCGGATCATGTCGATGACCAAGATGGTCGCCACGACCGTGGCGCTGCAGCAGGTCGAGCGCGGCGAGCTGGACCTGGCGGCCCCGGTCGCGGAGTACGTCAAGGAGTTCGACGACCTGCAGGTCCTCGACGGCTTCGACGGCGACACCCCCCGGCTCCGCGCGCCCCGCTCCCGGGCCACGGTCCGGCACCTGCTGACGCACACCTCGGGGCTGTCGTACTGGTTCTGGAACGCCGACATCGTCAAGTACGAGCAGGTCACCGGCCTCCCCAACGTGGTGCCCGGCGACATGGCCGCCTTCCGGGCGCCCCTGGTCGCCGACCCCGGCACGCGATTCGAGTACGGGATCAACACCGACTGGCTCGGCCGCGTCGTCGAGGCCGTCGCCGGGACGACCCTCGACGTCGTCATCAAGGAGGGCGTCACCGGCCCGCTCGGGATGGACGACACGATGTTCGCCCTCGACGACGCCCGTCAGGCGAACAAGACCCCGGTGCACGTCAAGGGCGAGGACGGCACCTGGGCCTCGGCCGGCAACCTCCTGCCCGACGACCCGCAGTGGTGGGCGGGCGGGCACGGCATGCACTCCACCCCGCGCGACTACATCCGCTTCGAGCGGGCGCTGTTGCGCGGTGGGGAGCTCGACGGCGTCCGCATCCTGCGCCCGGAGACGGTGGACGCGGCGTTCAGCGACCAGCTCGACGGCGTGCCGATGCCCACCGAGATCGCCACGGCGGACCCGGCCATCACCGACACCCTCAAGCTCGGCGAGGGCTGGACCTGGGGCTACGGGCTGCTGCTCAACACCCGCGACATCCCCGGCGCCCGGCGCGCCTGGACCGGCGCCTGGGCGGGCCTGCTGAACACCCACTTCTTCATCGACCGCACGAGCGGGGTGTGCGCGTCGATCTACACCAACTCGCTGCCCTTCATCACCGAGCACGAGGCCTGGAAGCTCTACCAGGACTTCGAGGGCGCCCTGTACGCCGCGCTCTGAGGCCGGTCCGGCCCGCGGGGTCTCCGGGGCTCGAGGGGGAGGTGCGTCAGGAGACCCCGCGGTCGGCCGCCTGCCAGTGCTCGGCGCGCAGCTCGCGCTTGAGGATCTTCCCGGCGCCGGAGATCGGCAGGGCGTCGCGGAGCTCGACGGTGCGGGGTGCCTTGTAGCCCGCGATCAGGCCCTTGACGTGCTCCCGGAGCGCGTCGGCGGAGGGCGCGGCACCCGCGGCCGGCACGACCACGGCGTGGACGCGCTCGCCCCACTCGTCGTCGGGCACGCCGATCACCGCGCAGGAGGCCACGTCGGGGTGCTTGGCCAGCGCGTTCTCGACCTCGACCGAGTACACGTTCTCGCCGCCGGAGACGATCATGTCCTTGATGCGGTCGACGACGTAGACGTAGCCCTCGTCGTCCATCCGCCCGCCGTCGCCGGTGTGCATCCAGCCGCCGCGCAGCGCCGTCGCGGTCTCCTCGGGACGGTTCCAGTAGCCGAGCATGACGTGCGGGCCGCGGCAGACGATCTCGCCGACCGTGCCGCGCGGGACCTCGCGGTCCTCCTCGTCGACGATCCGCACCTCGCTGTGCGGGGCGGCCCGCCCGGCCGAGCGCCGCAGCCGGTCGACGGCGTGGTCGGCGGGGGAGAGCAGCGTCGCCACCGGCGAGAGCTCGGTCATCCCGTAGGCCTGCGTGAACTCGGCGGCGGGCAGGCGTTTCGCGGCGCGCTCGAGGACGGCCTCGGAGATCGGCGACGCGCCGTAGATGAGGTTCCGCAGGTGGGTCAGGTCGGCCTCGGCGGCCTCCGGGGCGTCGACCAGCATCTGGATCATCGTGGGGACGAGGAGGACGTCGGTGACCTCGTGGCGGGCCATCGCCTCGGCGACCCCGGCCGGCGTGAACATCGGGACGATCACGTGGGTGCCGCCCACGACGTTGCGCGCCACCCACGCGGCGCCGTCGGCGAGGTGGAACATCGGCGCGGCGTGCAGGAGGCGCCCGCCCGGGGTCATGAACGAGCCGGAGGCCGCGGTGCCCAGCGCCGAGGCGAGCAGGTTCGCGTGGCTGAGCACGACGCCCTTGGGCGTGCCCGTGGTGCCGCCGGTGTAGTAGACGCCGTAGGGCTCGGCGCCGCCGCGGCGTGCGTCCGGCACCGGCTCGTGCCCGGCGACGAGCGCCTCGAAGGACACCATCCCCTCGGGGACGTCGCCGTCGCCGCAGTGGACGACGGTGCGGACGACCGGCGCGGCCGCCAGGACCGCGGGCACGGCGGGGACGAACGTGTCGTCGACGAGCAGGATCGTCGCGCCCGCGTCCTCCAGCGAGAACGCGATCTCGGCAGGGCTCCAGCGGATGTTCACCGGCGTGACGACGCCGCCCGCCCACGGCACCGCGAGCAGGTACTCGTGATAGCGGTCGGAGTTCAGCGAGAGCATCGCGACGCGGTCGCCCGGGCCCACCCCGAGCGCGTGCAGCGCGCCGGCGAGGCGGGCGACGCGGTCGAGGCACTCCGCCCAGGTGCGGACACGCTCGCCCGCGATGGTCGCGGGCAGGTCGGGGGTCTGCTGGGCGGCGCGGTGCAGCGCCTGGGTGATCTCCATGGCCGGGTCCTCCCGCGTCGGTTGCCCGCGATATGTGAATCGTGATTAGCTCGACCGACAGTGAAGCACGTCACCTCGGACCGGGGAAGCGTCCGATTCGTCCAGGGAGGCCCGCGGTGTCTTCGCTCGAAGGCGGCGGAATCGGCCCACCACGATCCGATCGACAGGACCCGGGGCTTCCGGCCCCCGTCACGCAGGCGGAATGGCTGTTCACATCCCGTGACGGGGCGGCGGACGGCGTCGTGCGCGTCGCGCTCGACGGCGGCGTCGCGACGGTGGTCCTCGACCGGCCGCCCCGCAACGCGCTGACCTCGGGGTTCGCGGACGCCCTCCTCGAGGCGCTCGCCGCCTGCCACGCCGACGCGCGGGTGCGGGCGGTGGTCCTCACCGGCGCCGGTGACTCGTTCAGCGTCGGCGCGGACCTCACCGGTGGGCCGGAGGCGCTCCGGGACCTCCTCGACGCCGACGGCGCCGACCGGCCCGGCTACCGCGAGCCGGCGGGCCGCGTGACGGCGGCGATGGTCCGGCTCGGGGTCCCCGTGATCGCGGCGCTGGGCGGCGACGCGGTGGGCGGGGGCGCGACCGTCGCGCTCGGGGCCGACGTGCGCGTCGCGACGCCCGAGACCCGCATCGGGTTCCCGTTCACGCGGCTCGGCGTCTGCCCGGAGGGTGCCTCGACCCACCACCTGCCGCGCGTCGTGGGCGCCGGCCGGGCGGCGGACTGGCTGCTCTCCGGGCGCCTCGTCGGGGCCCGCGAGGCCGAGTCCGCGGGCTTCCTCGCCGCGACCGTGACCCGCGACGACCTGCTCCCGTGGGCGCAGGAGTGGGCGGGGACGATCGCCGCCCGCACGTCGCCGACGGCGGTCGCGGCCACCAAGACGCTGCTGCGTGCCGCGCCCGCCGACGCCGGGGCCGCGTCCGAGGCGGAGAGCCGGACGATCGTCGAGCTGATCCGGGGTCCGGACTGCGTGGAGGGCGTCACCGCGTTCCTCGAGCGCCGCCGCCCGCGCTTCGCCCCGCGGGCGCCCGGGGACGAGCGGTGACGTCCCCGTCCGTGCCGGTGCGCCGGCGGCCCCGGGACCGTCGCCGGCAGATCCTCGCCGCGGCGGCGGCCCGGTTCTGGTCGCTGGGCTACCACCAGGTCGGGATGGCGGACGTCGCGACGGCGGTGGGGATCGCGCCGAGCGCGCTGTACCGCCACGTCCGCGGCAAGGAGGAGCTGCTGCTCGCCGTCCTCGACGAGCACCTGGCCCGTATCGAGCGCCTGGTCGGGGAGTCTCCCGACGGTGACCACGGCGGCGATCTCCTCGACGGCCTCGCCGCCCTGACCCTGGAACGCCGCGAGTTCGGCCTGCTCTGGGAGCGGGAGTCCGGGCACCTGCCCGACGAGGCGCGCCGCGCGATCCGTCACCGCCTGCGGGCCGTGGCGGGCGTCGTCGCCGCACGCTGCGCCGAGCCCGACCCGGCGGCGGCCGACCTGCGGGCGTGGGCCGCGCTGGCGGTCGTGGACAGCCCGTCGCACCACCGCTACGAGCTCGACGATGCGCGCTTCCGCCCCCTGCTGGCGGGCGCGGCCCGGGCCGTCCTCACGGCGCCCCTGCCACCGTCGGCCGGCCCGTCGGCCGACCCGGCGCGACCGGGCGTGCTCGCGCCGGCCTCCCGCCGCGAGGCCTTGCTGGCCGCGGCGACGCGGCTGTTCGGTGAGCGCGGCTACCCGGCGGTCGGCCTGGGGGACATCGGCGCCGCGGCCGGCATCGCCGGGCCGAGCGTCTACCGGCACTTCACGACGAAGCCCGATCTCCTGCTCCGCACCCTGCACCGCGGGAACGAGGCGCTGTGGCTGGGCCTGCACCACGCGCTGGGGCGGGCGGCGGACGCCCCGGACGCCGTGGCGCGGCTGGCCGCCGACTACACGGCCTTCGTCGCCGACAACCCCGAGATCGTCAGCGTCCTCGTCTCGCAGGTCATCCACCTGCCCGCCCCGAGCCGCGACGAGCTGCGTCGCTCGCAGCGCGACTACGTCGCCGAGTGGGTCGCGCTGCTGACCGCCGCGCGGCCCGGGCTCCCGGCGCCCGAGGCCCGGGTGCTCGTCCACGCCGCGCTCGCACTGATCAACGGCCTGACCCGCGTCCCCACCTCGCCGTCGAGCCCGGCGTCCGCGCGCGGATCGCCGCCCTCGCCGAGGCGGTGCTGGCGGCGGAGGGATGACGAGCCCTCAGGCGAAGTCCAGCACCGGCTCGCGGTGGGCCGGCGGGTACGGCGCCGGGCCCTCCTTCCGGGCGCGGGCGGCGAGCAGCGCGGCGTACTGCTCGCGCGGTGTCGGCCCGTGGGCGGCGTAGGCCTCGGCCGGGCTCGTCACGATCGGGGCGACCGCGGGGTCCCGCGCAGCACCGGCTCCAGCACCGGCACCGTCCGCGGCGACGCGACCTTCAGCAGCGCGAGCTGCAGGGTGGTGCTGGCCGCGAGCAGGCGGATGACCGGGCGGGTCACCGCGACCGCCAGCGCGTCGACGACGGCAGGCTGCGGCGTCCCGCCGAGGCGGCGCATCCAGCGGGGCAGCGTGGCGATCACGGCGCGCCGGGTCGCCGCGGTGAACAGCCGCCGCAGCGGCGCCGGCAGCTCGGGCGGCAGCACGATCGCGTCGGCGTCGAGCAGGAAGTCCATCATGCCCTGGGCGACCTCGGAGGCGATCAGCCGCGGCCGGTAGGCCTCGAAGTAGGCGCGGATGCCCTCGCGGGTGCGCGGCACGTCGGCGGGGTCGATGGTCTGGAACTCCGCCGCCCGGGCGCACTCCTCCCAGTACTGCTCCTCCTCGTGCGCGGGGAGCTTCCCGGGCCCGAACACCTCGTAGGTGTAGAGGATCGAGTGCCACGCGGTGAGGTGGATCCACAGCTGCGAGTCGGGGTCGTTGGCGTCGAACGGGCGCCCGGTGACCGGGTCGGTGCCGATCGCCCGCGCGTGAATCTTCATGAGGGTGTCCGCGGCCGCGAGGACGGAGGCGGTGTCGCCGAACTTCACCGTCGCGAAGTACTGCATCGTGCGGTCGTAGCGCAGGCGGGGGCGGGCCTGGACCTGCCCGGACTGCGCGACCGACGCGAGCAGGAACGGGTCGAGCTCCTCGACCACCACGGCGCGCAGGAAGCCGAGCGCCAGGGACGTCGGGTAGGACCACACCTTCCACGTGACCGACTCCGGTCCGAAGAACCCGTAGTCGGCATGCTGCGCCGTCCCACGTCCCGACCGCCGCACGACACCCATGTCGACTCCCTCCGGTGGTGATCTGCAACGGAAGGTAACAGTTACCTGAAGTAGGCCATACCTCGTGTCCGACCAACTTCGGCGGAATCACCACCACGGGTGACCGGACCCACCGTCGGCCGGGCCGCACGGGCGGATGCGTGCGGCCCGTGGCGGTGTTGATCCTGATGCCGGCCCGAGATCGCACCGAGATCGACAGCCGGACGTCACCGGACATCGGGGTCCGGAGAGGGAGTGCGTCGTGCGACGTCACCACAGCCCAGTCAGCGCCAGCCCTGTTCTCATCACCGGCGCGGCCGTCTCGCCCGCGGCGGAGTTCGCCGCCCGCAGACGTCGCTACTCGCTCATCATGTCCCTGCGCATCCCCTGCCTCGTCCTGGCCGGCGTGCTGGCCCTCGGCTTCGGCTGGAGCATCGCCGCCGCCGTGATCGTCGTCCTGTCGGTGCCGCTGCCCTGGGTGGCGGTGCTCATCGCCAACGACGGGCCGCCGCGCAAGGCCGAGAAGGTCGCCCGCTACCGCCCGGACCGCGTCGTCGAGGCCCGCGAGACGAGGGCGCTCGGGACGGGCGTCGTCATCGACGTCCCGACGGACCGGGCGGCCTGAGCCCGGTGACCGGCGCGGGGTCCTGGGCCCAGCTGGTGGCCCGGGAGCACCGCGGGGCGATGGCGGTGCTCTCGGGCGGCACCCTGATGTTCGCGGTGGACACCTACATCACCGCGAGCCTGATGCCGTCCGCGGTCGCCGAGATCGGCGGCGAGGCCTTCTACGCCTGGCCCACCACCGTGTTCCTCCTCGCCGCCGTCGTGACGTCGGCGCTGGTCAGCAGGGTCCTCGCGACCGTCCCGGCCGCACGCGCCTACCTCGTCGCGCTCGGGGTGTTCGCCGCGGGCGCGCTGGTCGGGGCGCTCGCCGGATCGATGGTCGTGTTCCTCGTGGGCCGGCTCCTGCAGGGCGTCGGCGGCGGGCTGCTCGCCGGCATGGGCTACGCCCTCATCCGCGTCTCGCTGCCGCGCACGCTCTGGACGCGGGGCAGCGCGGTGATCGCCACGATGTGGGGCGTCGCCCTGGTGGTCGGCCCCGGGCTCGGCGGCGTCCTCGCCGGCGCGGGGCGGTGGCGGTGGGCGTTCGGCGTGCTCGTCGTCGCCGCCCTGGCGATCGCCGCGATCGTGCCCTCGGCCCTGCGTCGCACCCGCGCCCGGATCGCGCCGGGCCCGTTCCCGCTCGGCTCGGTGCTCTACGTCGGCGCCGCCGCGGCGGTGCTCAGCGTCGCGGGCCTGGCCGCGGACGTGCGCGTGGCGGGCGCCGGGCTCGCCGCCGCCGTGGTGCTCATCGTGCTGTTCCTGCGCCACGAGCGGCGCACCACCGCCGCCGTCCTGCCGCGCGCCACGTTCCGCCCGGGCTCGGCGCTGCCCTGGATCTACGGGATGAGTGCCGTGCTCGTCGGGGTCGCCGCACTCGAGGCGTTCGTACCGCTCGTCGGGCAGCGCGTCGCCGGCCTCGCGCCGGTGGCCGCCGGGTTCCTCGGCGTCGCCCTCGGTGCCGGGTGGGTGGCCGGCGAGATCGTCAGCGCGTCCGGACGGCGACCCCGGGGCCGGGTGCTCCTCGGCCCGGCGCTCCTCGCGGCCGGCACCGTCGTCGTCGCGGTCACCCTGCTCGTGCTCGACGGCCCGCTCGCCGTCGGGACCTGGGGGCCGGTGCTCTGGGCCGCCGGGCTCGCCGCGGGCGGGATCGGCATCGGGACGGCCTGGCCGCACCTCGCCGCCGCCGCGATCGGGGGTGCCGACGACGACCCCGATCTCGACACCGCCGCCGGGGCGGCCCCGACGAGAGCGAGGCCGACAAGGCCTCCGCCGCGGTGACGACCGTGCAGATGCTCGCCACCTCCGTCGGCACCGCGCTGGGCGGCGCGAGCCTCGCCCTCGGGGGCACCGACCCGCTCGCCTCGGCCCGCTGGCTCTTCGCGACGTTCGCCGTCGTCGCGGTCGTCGGTGCCCTTGCCGCCCGCCCCGCCGCGCGGGGTGTCCCGGACCGCGCCTAGCGCCCTACCGCAGGATCTCGACGAGCAGCACCCACGCGTTGACCAGGCCCGCGGCCAGGGCGAGCGCCACCGCGACGGGCAGCCAGTAGAGCCCGCCGAGCGACCCGGTGAACAGGCCGATCGCGGCGACCGCGGGCGCGAGGGCGACGATCGCCGACGGCACGACGTTCGTCCCGAGCCATGAGACCCGCGGCTGCTCGGGGGCGCGCGTGCCCGGCTTCGCCAGGACGCCGAACGCGGGGACGACCACGGCGGAGATCGCGAGCAGCTCGATCCCGAGGGCGACGTCGGACTGCCCGGGGACCAGCAGGACGAGCGAGACGAACACCGGCAGCGCGAGCAGGATCAGCGCCTGGGCGGCGCGGCGGGCGATGCCGTGGCCGGCCAGGATCGTCTGGATGTTGATCGACACGGCGACGAACAGCAGGCCGGCGAGCGCGGCCGCGGCCCCGGCCATGCCCGCGGCGAAGTCGGACCACGGCTCGGCGTCGTAGGCGGGGTCCACCTAGGTCAGCTTCTCGCGCATCGCCGTCGCCACCGCCTGCAGCGCGGACAGCGGGCGGATCATCACCGTCAGCCGGTCGATCGCCCCGCTGTCGTCGTGGTGGAGCAGGTCGATGCCCTCGAGCTCGCGGTCGCCGACGTGCGCGCGGAAGACCAGCACGTGCTCGTCGGCGCCCTCGCCGATCTCGGCGACGTAGTGGAAGTCCTCGAAGACCTCGACGACCGCCCGCAGGATCGGCGCCACGGCGTCGCGTCCCCGGTAGGGCGAGTGGACGACGGGGCTGTGGAACTCGACGTCGTCGGTGAGCAGCGCGATGGCGGCCTCGACGTCGTGGGACTCGATCGCCGAGCGGAACGTCGTGCTCATGCGGGCCTTCCGGGAGTGGTCGGGGCTCGGCGGCGACCGGTCGGGTCGCCGGATTGGAGTCTGCGTGCAGCGGGAACAGCCTACGGTCGGGCGAGATCGGGATGCGGGTCGCGGAGGTGGGAGCGCGCGTGGTCGAGGTCGACGCCGGGTCCGACACGTTGCACCTCGAGGTGCCCGCCACGGCCGCGCACGTCGGTCGGTTGCGCCGCGCCCTGCGCCGTTGGCTGACCGCGGCGCTCGCCGAGGGCGACGACGACGCCGTCGACAACCTGACCCTCGCCGTCAGTGAGGCGCTCGAGAACGCCGCCGAGCACGCCTACGCCGACCGCGACGAGGCGGGCACGATGACGCTCGCGGCCTGCCGCGAGTCGGACGCCCCGTACGCGGTGATCATCACGATCTCGGACACCGGCACCTGGCGCGCCCCGGCGGTGGGCACCGGCTACCGCGGGCGCGGCCTCGCCCTCATCGAGGAGCTGGCCGAGACCTACACCGTGACGCCCGGTCCCTCGGGGACGACGGTGACGCTGCGGCACGCGGGCTGATCGCCGCTACACGACGTCCGGGAGACGCAGGTCGACCTGGAAGCCGCGGGCCCCGTGATCGATCACGCCGCGGCAGCGCACCGGGCCCGCGAGGTCGACGAGGTGGCGGTAGCGGGCGCTCATCGTCGCGGTGAGCTCGCCGACCCGGGCGCCGTCGAGGCGGACCTCCACCGCGTAGTCGCCGCGGTACTTGCCCCGCGAGACCGTCGACGAGCACAGCTCGACGGTCACCGACGTCGGCGGCCGGCCCGGGGCGTGGTGGCCGGCCAGGACGTCCTGGTGGTCTTCCTCGCGGGTCACCACGACCTCGCGCTCGGGGGCCAGGATCTCGTCGGTGTCGGTGGGCTCGCCGGTTGACGCGGCCTGTCGACGGGGGTCCGGGACGACGGTGAGGGTCCGGGAGCCGCGGGGGAGTGGCACGGGCGCCGTGGGCGGGTCGGCGGGAGGCGCCGGGGCCCGTCGCGGGGCCGCGGGGGTCACGGCGACCAGGGGTGCCCGGGGCGGGGGGAGCGGAGCCGGCGCGGGAGCCGGGGCCTGCCGCCGGGCCCGGTCGACGAGCCACCAGATGCCGAAGGGCACGGCCAGGATCACCCCGGTGGTCAGGAGCCACATCAGCACCGTCGTCGCGACACCCGCCATGCCCCGCATCCCTCCGCAGGACCCGCACCGCGCGAGCCGGACGTCGCTTCATCGTCGGGAGAGGGCGTTTCGTGACATCACCTGCCCGGTGCGTAACGACCGCCCCACCGGACCCGACAAGGCGGACGATCACACCGGCTGAGGGGACGACGACGTGCGCACCGCCCACAAGGTCTGGTCCGGGATCGCGGCAGGCGTGTTCGGCCTGGTCGCGATGACGGATCTGGCTGGCTCGTCCGTCCCGCCGGCCGGCACCGTCGCGAGCTCCTCGACGCTCCCGGCGTCGTCCGGTGCGGTGTCCCCCGGCGCGATCCCGGCCGCCGCGCCGTCCGTCGCCCCGGCGGTGGCGGGCCCGGCGGCGGTGTCCGCGTCGGTCATCGACGTCATCGACGGCGACACGTTCCGGCTCGCCTCCGGCGACGAGGTCCGCGTGCTGGGCATCGACTCCTGCGAGGCCGCCACGCCCGGGGGCCAGCGCGCCACGGCGGCGGCCCGCGCGCGCCTGCTCTCCGCGCCCGTGACCCTGACCGCCGAGCCCGGCGTGGACCGCGACCGCTACGGGCGCATGCTGCGCTACGTCGGCGTGGGGGGCGCCGACTTCGCGTCGTCGATGGTCACCCAGGACCACACCGCGATCTACACCCGCGGGCGCAACGACGCCTCGACCGCCGTGCAGTCGACGCTGCGCCGCCTCGACACCGACGGCCGGACCTGCGGCACGGCCACGCCCACCACGACCCCGCGGACCACGACGGCGACGCGCACCCCGGACGCCGACGTCGACCGCCCGCGCACGCCGCGCCCGGTGGCCCCGCGCACCGCGCCGCGGGCGGCAGCCGGCTCGTCGGGCGGCTCGTCGGGCGGTGGCGGGTACTACGCGAACTGCAGCGCGGCGCGTGCCGCCGGCGCGGCACCGCTGCGCGCCGGGGCGCCCGGGTACCGCGCGGCTCTCGACCGCGACAAGGACGGCGTCGCCTGCGAGTGAGCGCCCTGCGAGGGACGGCTCAGCGGGGTGTTCGCTCCGGGTACCGCGGAGAGCGGGGCGCGGGAGTGCGCGCCGGGCGTGTCGTGTCGCTGCTCGCCCGTCCGGACGTCGGTGACGTGGCGGGGGGGTCGACCAGCCCGAGGGCGGAGTCCGGGATGAGGGCCAGCTCCCGATTCTTGATCATCTTGCTGCCCTTCCTGTCGGACCCGGGCGCCGGAGCGTCCCGGGTGGCTTGTCCCCAGTGAACGCCGTCACCCCGGCGATCGTTCGGTCGTCGTCCTCGGGATCGATCAGGCGGCGCCGATCGAGCGGCGGATGGTCGGCCTCCGTGGACGAACGGTGACCGAACTGCTCACTCAGAGCAGCGGCCGCAGGTGTGCGTGCGCCCAGCCCGCGAGCGTGCTCGGGGTGGTGGTGAGCACCGAGCGCGGCTGCTCGGGCACGAAGCCGTCGCGCAGGCCCGTCGACATGCCCACGATCGCCTCGACCTGCGCCTCGCCGAGCCCGACCGCCCCCAGGCTGGCGCGCAGGTCGTCGTCGGCGATGCGCTCGGCGCGCACCGGGCGGCCGAGCGCGGCGGTGAGGACCTCCGCGACCTGCGCGAACGTCAGGTCCTCGGGCCCGTGCACCGCCGTCGCCCCGCGGCCCTCCCACGGGTGGAGCAGGCGCCCGGCCGCGACCTCGGCGATGTCCCGCGGGTCGACCCAGGGCATCGGGGCGTCGAGCGGGTTCGCGGTGCGCAGCACCCCCGCGCGCAGCCCGTCGAGGTCCATCACGAGGTTGCTGAAGAAGTAGCCGGCCCGCAGGTGCAGGACCGACGCACCGGTGGCGTCGAGCGCCTCCTCGGTGCGCGCCAGCCCGTCGATCTCGCCGACGCCGTGGCGCTTCTCGGCGCCGACGCTGGACAGGAACACCGTCCGCGCGATGCCGTTCTCCGCGACGGCCCGGGCGACGTGCCCGCCGAGGCGGGCGTGCGCCGCCACGGGATCGGCCTCGTGGAGCGTCGGGCTCAGGGGGGGCGGGTTGACCCACAGCAGCGCCTCGACCCCGCGGGTCGCCGCGAGCACGGCGTCCGGGTCGTCCTGGTCGCAGGCCACGGCGTCGACGTGCTCGCGCCAGGCCGGGTCGAGCGCGCCGGGGTCGCGCATCAGCACACGCGGGAACGCGCCGGCCTGCACGAGGCGTTGCAGGACGCGGGACCCCACGTGGCCCCGGGGAGTGGTGATCGCGATCGTCATCGGAGCTCCTCTCGCCGTTCGCCCCACCGTGTCCCAGGGGTCCGACACCCGTCGGACGTTGGTGATCCACCGGGTGCGGGAATGTTGATCGTGCACGACCGAATCGGCCAGATCGAAAGGATTCCGATGCCCACGCTCACCGTCGGCGACGAGAACGGCAGCCCGATCGACCTCTACTACGAAGACCACGGCTCGGGTCGTCCGGTGGTGCTCATCCACGGGTGGCCGCTGTCGGGTCGCTCCTGGGAGAAGCAGGTCCCGGCCCTGGTCGAGGCCGGGCACCGGGTCGTCACCTATGACCGCCGCGGCTTCGGCTCGTCGTCGCAGCCGTGGGGCGGCTACGACTACGACACCTTCGCCGCGGACCTCGACGCCCTCCTGCGCCACCTCGACCTGCGCGACGCCACGCTCGTCGGCTTCTCCATGGGCGGCGGCGAGGTGGCCCGCTACCTCGGGCGCTACGGCGGCGAGCGCGTCGCCCGCGCGGTCTTCGCCGGCGCGGTGCCGCCGTACCTCTACAAGACCGACGACAACCCCGACGGCGGCCTCGACGACGCGACCATCCAGAGCTTCCTCGACGGCGTCACCGGCGACCGGATCGCGTTCCTCGACGGGTTCACGACGAACTTCTTCGCCGCGGGCGACCGTACGGACCTGATCAGCGAGCCGTCGCGGGTCTACCACCGCGAGATCGCCGAGTTCGCGTCGCCGAAGGGCACGCTGGAGTGCATCCGGGCGTTCGGCTACACCGACTTCCGCGACGACCTCGCGAAGATCGACGTGCCGACGCTGGTGCTGCACGGGGACTCGGACGCGATCGTGCCGTTCGAGGTGTCGGGCAAGCGGACCGCCGAGGCCGTGAAGGACAGCCGGGTCGTCGTCGTCGCGGGCGGTCCCCACGGCTTCAACGCCACCCACGCCGACGAGTTCAACCGCGCGCTGCTCGACTTCCTGGGCTGAGCCCGGACCGCGCTCAGGGGAGCACGGCCGTGGCCTCGACCTCGACGAGCAGGTCGGGCTCCCCGAGCGCGGTCACACCGATCATCGTGATGGCGGGCGTGACGAGGCCGAGGTCGGCGGCCGCCCGCATCGCGCCCTCGCCGAACAGGGCCATCTTCTCCGGCGCGAGGTCCACGACGTAGACGGTCATCTTCGCGACGTCGGTGAGGCTCGCGCCGACGCCCGCCAGCGCCGCCGCGACGTTGCGGTAGGCCTGCTCGGTCTGCGCCGCGAGGTCGCCGGGGCCCACCGGCGTGCCGTCCGCGGTGCGGGCGACCTGCCCGGACACGTAGACGGTGCGCGTACCGGTGGCCACCGCGACCTGGCGGTAGATCTCGGGAGCGGGCAGGCCGGCCGGGTTGAGCAGTTCAACGGTCACGGTGACCTCCGGGTTGGATAGCGTTGTTATGTCTCGCTAGGTATAGCAGTGTTATGTATCGTGGGGCAAGTGCCCCGGACCCCGGATCCCGCCGTGCGCGTCGCGCTCATCGAGCAGGCCGCCGCGATGCTCGTCGCGCGCGAGCCGGTGACGCTGCGCGCGCTCGCCGGCCGGGTCGGTACCTCGACGATGGCCGTCTACACGCACTTCGACGGCATGCCCGGGCTGTGGGGCGCGGTGCGGCAGGAGGGGTTCGCGCGCCTGGCTCGCGGGCTGGCCGAGGTGTCCCCGTCCGACGACCCCGTGCGCGACCTGGCCGCGCTCGGCGCCGCCTACGCCGCGAACGCGGTGGAGAACCCGGCCCTCTACCGCGCGATGTTCGACGCCGCCGCCGACCTGCCCGACCCCGGGGCCGCCGGCGCGGGTTCGCGCTGCTCGTCGACGCGGCGCAGCGGGCGGTGGACGCGGGCCGCTTCGTCGACGCCGACCCCGCCGCCGTCGCCACGCGCTTCTGGGCCTCGGGGCACGGCGTGCTCCTGCTCGTGCTCTCCGGCGTGCTGCCTGACGACGCCCTCGACGAGCACTCCCCGGCCCTCGCGACGGCCGTGTTCACCGCGGCCGGCGACGATCCGGAGCGCTGCGCCGCCTCGGTGCGGGCCGGGTGGGCCGGGCCCGAGGGCCGGTGACGGCTCCGGCTGCCTCACCCTTCCGGACGACGCTTCGGAAATCGAAGCATCGGCAGCGCAGGACTGACCGTCCCGGCGCTCGCGACGGCCGTGCTCACCTCCGGCCACGACCCGGAACGCTGCGCCGCCTCGGTGCGGGCCGGGTGGGCGGGGTCGGTGGCCCGGTGACGGCTCCGGCTGCCTCACCCTCCGGGACGACGCTTCGGAAACCGAAGCATCGGCCAGCTCGGTGCCGACCGTCCGCTGCGGCCGCCTAGATTCCACGCCGTGGACCCCGCAGCCCTCGTCGCCGACACCCCCCGCGCCCAGGCCGCGGCGCTGCGGGAGGGCCGGATCACCGCCGTCGACCTCGCCGCCGCGGCGGTCGCCGCGTCCCGGGCGCTCGACGCCGAGGTGAACGCGTTCCTCGCGATCGACGCCGACGGAGCGCACTCCGCCGCGCAGGAGGCCGACCGCCGCCGCGCCGCGGGGAGGACGGCCCGCTGCTCGGGGTGCCGATCGCGCTCAAGGACGACCTCGAGGCCGCGGGCCACGTGACGTCGTGGGGCACGCGCTCGCGCCGGACGCCGGCGGGGGCGGACGGTGCGATCGTCGCCGCCCTGCGCCGCGCGGGTGCGGTGCCGATCGGGCGGACGACGCTGCCCGAGCTCGCGCTCTACGGGTTCACCGAGTCGACGTTCTCCGGCATCACCCGCAACCCGCTCGACCCGAGGCGCACCTCGGGCGGGTCGTCCGGCGGGTCGGCGGCGGCGGTGGCGGGCGGCGCCGTCGGGATCGCGACCGCGAGCGACGGCGCGGGCTCCATCCGCATCCCCGCCGCGTGCTGCGGGCTCGTCGGGATCAAGCCCGGGGCCGGGCGGACACCGGGCGGCGGCTGGAACGGGCTGTCGGTGCAGGGCTGCCTGACCCGCCGGGTCGCCGACTCCGCGCTCTACCTCGACCTCGTCGGCGACTTCCCGAGCCTGCTCGCGACCGCTGCGGAGCAGGACCCGCCGCCCCTGCGGATCGGCGTCGACCTCGCCTCGCCCGTGACGCCCGCGCTGCCCCTCGACCCGGCTCTCGAGGCCGCGGTCCGTCGGTCCGCCGAGCTCCTCGCCGGGCTCGGGCACGAGGTGCGCGACGTGCGGGTCCGCTACGGCGCCGCGCCGGCCGGGTTCGTGGCCCGCATGCTGCACGGTCTGGCCACCGCGGCCGCGGACGTCGACGACCCCACGCTGCTCGAGACCCGCACCGCCGACGTGGCGCGGATCGGGCGGCTCGTCCCCGACGCCGCGATCGGGCCGGCCCGCCGGCAGGGGAGGCCTGGGGACGCCGCGTGCTCGCCGACCTCGGTGTCGACGTGCTGCTCACGCCTCCGGCGCGCGGACCGGCCGTGCCCGTCGGGCACTGGGCGGGCCGCCGGGGCCTGCCGACGATGCTGGCGCAGGCCCGGCACTACGCCCACACCCCGGCCTGGAACCACACCGGCCTGCCCGCGGCGGTCGTCCCGACGGGAGGGG
The DNA here is from genome assembly GCF_050948445.1 of Actinomycetospora sp. CA-053990. Taxonomy (NCBI): domain Bacteria; kingdom Bacillati; phylum Actinomycetota; class Actinomycetes; order Pseudonocardiales; family Pseudonocardiaceae; genus Actinomycetospora; species Actinomycetospora sp. CA-053990. The sequence continues at coordinate 513,620 of NZ_CP192043.1, forward strand.
CGGGAGACGGACTGCCGCCGACCGTGCAGATCGTCGTCGGTCCGGGGCACGACGCGCGGCTGGTGTCGGTGGCAGCACAGCTCGAGCGCGCGGTGCTCCGGGCGGCGCACGGGTGAGTTCCCCGGACGGCGGGTAGCCCCGGCCCGGTCCGCCGAGCGCGGGTGTCGCCCAACCCCGGCGAGGCCCCCACTCCGCCCCGGGGTTCAGCCCTCCGCCCCGCGGTGACGCCGGTGGGCCGTCCCGCGCCGCGACCCGTCGGGCGCCGTCCGCCACGAGGAGAGCGATGACCTCCCCCGACGTCCTGCGCCCCGTCCTGGACGCGTTCCGCACGACGCCCGCACCGCGGGGCGACGGCCGGACCCTGCACAACTGGGCGGTGCTCGCGCGGGCGGCGGCCGAGGACCTCGACGTCGCCCGCCTGGCCGAGGCCCACCTCGACGCCGTCACGATCGTCTCCGAGCTCGGCGGCCCCGAGATCCCGCCCGGCTCGTGCTGGGGGGTGTGGGCGGCGGAGTCGTCGAGCGACAAGCTGGTCGCCGAGCCGGACGGGGGCGGATGGCGGCTGACCGGCCGCAAGCCGTTCTGCTCGGGCGCCGCGGGCCCGTGCACCCACGCGCTGCTCACCGCGCACGCCGACGACGGCCGCCGGCTGTTCGCCGTCGACCTCGCGGACGAGGGCCTCGAGGTCACGGCGGGCGAGTGGCAGGCGCTCGGCATGCGGGGCAGCGCGGCCGCGACCGTCGACCTGCACGGCGTCGCGGCCGTCGCCGTCGGCGGGCCGGAGACGTACCTGGACCGCGCCGGCTTCTGGCACGGGGCCATCGCGGTGGCGGCGGCCTGGTTCGGCGGCGCTGTGGGGTGGCGGCGCCGCTGCGGCACGCCGGGCGCGTCGGACGCCTCGACGACCACGGCCTCGCCCACCTCGGGGCCGTCGACGCGGAGCTGGCCGGTGCGCGGGCGCTGCTGCGCGAGGCCGCCGTGGCCGTGGACGACCCGGACGACCAGGCGCACGCCGACGCCGTCGCCACGGCCCGGCGCCGCGCCGTCCGCGTGCGCGCGGTCGTCGAGGCCGCGGTGGAGAGCGCGGTGCGACGCACGGGGCGCGCGCTGGGCCCGGGCCCGCAGGCGCGCGACGCGGCCCACGCGCAGCGGGTCGCCGACCTCGAGATCTACGTGCGCCAGAGCCACGCCGAGCGGGACCTCGCGACCCTCGGTGAGCTCGCCGGCGACCAGGACCTCCTGCTGTGAGCGGGCCGTCGCTGAAGGGGGACGGGACGCCCGAGGACGTGTGGTGGGCCCCGGGTGGTCTGGACACGATCCCGGCCCGCGATCCGGCCGCCGTGCGCCCGCCGGGCCGTGTCGTCGTGGTCGCGCCTCATCCCGACGACGAGGTGCTCGGCGTCGGCGGGACGCTCGCGGCCTGGGCGCCGATCGAGGTCCTCGTCGTCGCCGTCACCGACGGCGAGGGCTCGCACCCGGACAGCCCCACGCTGGCGCCGGCCACACTCGCCGACCGCCGGGACGACGAGCGCCGGGCGGCGCTCGAGGTGCTGGGGGTCGGGGCGACGGTGCAGCGGCTCGGTCTGCCCGACGGCGGGGTCGCCGCGGACGACGTCGCCGCCGGCCTCGGGGCGGTGCTGCGCCACGGCGACACCGTGCTCGTCCCCGTCGACGGCGACGGGCACCCCGACCACGACGCGACCGCCGACGGGGCGCCCGGGCGGCGCAGCGCGCCGGGGTCGCGTGCTGGCGCTACCCGGTGTGGCTCTGGCACTGGGCCGCCCCCGGCACCGTGTCGTTCGACGGCGCGCGGCGGCTGGTGCTGCCCGCGTCCGCCCGGCGCGCCAAGGCCGACGCGATCGGCTGCTTCACCACCCAGATCGCCCCGCTGTCCGACGATCCCCGCGACGCGACGATCCTCTCGGCGCCGGTCCTGGCGCGCTTCCGCCGTGACGCCGAGATCGTGTGGGGGCCGCGGTGACCCTCGGACCCGAGTACTTCGACGCGCTCTACTCCGACGCCGCCGACCCGTGGGGGATCGAGCAGGGCTGGTACGAGGAGCGCAAGCGCGCGGTCGTCCTGGCCGCCCTGCCCCGCCGGCGCTACGCGCGCGCCTTCGAGCCCGGCTGCGCGTCCGGCGCGCTCTCGGTGGGGCTGGCGGAGCGCTGCGACGAGCTCGTCTGCTGGGACCCCGCCGAGCGGGCCGTCGAGGCGACGCGCGCGCGGCTGGCCACCTGGTCCGGCGCGCGCGTCGAACGGGGCGCGCTGCCGGAGCGGGTGCCCGACGGGACGTTCGACCTGGTCGTGGCCTCGGAGGTCGTCTACTACCTCGACGCGGGCGACCGCGAGGCGTTCTGGCGGGCCGTCGAGGACGCCCTCGAGCCGGGCGGGCACCTGGTCGCGATCCACTGGCGCCGCGAGGCCCCGGAGTACCCCGTCGAGGGCGACGCGGTGCACGACGAGCTCGACGCGCGACCCGGCCTGGCGCGGATCGTGCGCCACGAGGAGGCCGACTTCCGGCTCGACGTCCTCGCCCGGGTGCCGCCCCCGCCGCGCTCGGTGGCCGAGGAGACGGGGCTGCGGTGAGGCCGGTCCTGGGTGTCGTCGTGCCCGCGCACGACGAGGAGGAGCTGCTCCCCGCCTGTCTCGCCGGCCTGCGGGTCGCCGTCGGGGCCGTCGCCGACCGCGCGCGGGTGGACGTGGTGGTCGTCGCCGACGCGTGCACCGACCGCACCGAGGCGGTGGCCCGCCGGTGCGGGGTCGAGGTGCTGCGTGTGGACGCACGCACCGTGGGACGGGCGCGGGCGGTCGGGGCGTCGTTCCTGCTCGGCCGCGGACCGTCGTGGCTGGCGACGACCGACGCCGACTCCGTGGTCCCGCCCGACTGGCTCGCCGCCCAGCTCGACGCGCGCGCCGAGGGCGCCGACGCCTGGGTCGGCACCGTCGAGGTCGCGGACTGGCGGGGGCTGCCGGCACCGGTGCGGACGCGCTACCGCGACGCCTACGAGAACGGCGACGGCGACGCGCACCGGCACGTCCACGGCGCCAGCCTCGGGATCGCGGCAGGCCCCTACGAGGCCGTCGGCGGCTTCCCGTCGCGGGCCACGGGCGAGGACGTCGCGCTCGTCGCCCGCCTGGACCGCGCCGGGTTCCGCGTCGTCCGCGACGGCGCGCACCCCGTCGCCACCAGCGCGCGCACCGTCGGTCGCGCCCCCGACGGCTTCGCGGGACATCTGCTCGGGCTCGCGGGCAGGCGTGTGATCGCCGACTCATCGGGTACCAGGAGGGCGGAGGATCCTCGTCCGGACCAGCGGCGGGGACGTGAGAACGGCTCGGCGGCCCACATCTCCTGAGGAGCACCGCCGGCCGGTACGACCGCTCAAGACCCGCGGCGGTGACCACACCAGTCGTGCGCGCCCACATCGGGCGCCGACCGTCCCGGGAGTCGCACCATGGTCGATCACCTGTTCCCGCGAGCGCGAACGTGAGCGCCGAATCCGCCGGGTGGCGGGCCCACGTCGACGCCGCGCTCGACCCGCGTTTCGAGCGCGCGTTCGCCATCCTCGACGCCCTGCAGGCCGAACGTCAGCGACCCCGGCCCGAGCAGAGGGCCTCCCGGGTCCTCTGGTTGCGCCGGGAGCTCGGCTACCTCCTCGCCGAGATCGACGGGCTCCGGGCGCCCCGCGTCCCGCGAGGGACGCGCTGACGGCCGTGGCACACGCACGATGCGCTCCGCCGTCGCAGTCGGTAGTGTTCCCGTTACGCATTTTGCGGTTGAGACCTCCACGCCGCTGCGGACGCCGCGGTCCGGTCCCCCACGGGGCGATCGGGCCGGCCGTGCACGACGAGGAGGTCCGATGACCATCCAGTCCGATGCCCCGGTCCACGGGGCGGTCGACGACGTCGAGCTGCCCGTGGACCCCGCCCGGCGCCGTCGCGCCGCGCTCGCCGAAGCCGTGGCCCATGCCGAGCCCGCCGTGGTCGGTAACCGCCGGGGCGCCGTCGGCGTCCGGACCTACGGGCCCGGGTGCGTCGCGCTCGCGCTGCGCGGACGCTTCGACCGCGCGGGGCTGGAACGCCTCCGCACCCTGAGCAGCGAGATCGAGCAGCACGCGCGGGCCGAGCTCGTCATCGACCTCGCAGGGCTCGACCACTGCGACCCGGCGCTGGCCCGCGTGATCGCGCGGCTGCGCATCCGCTGTCTCGCGCGGGAAGCCCGCGTCGAGCTGCACGACCCGCCGGAGGCGCTCGCCGCCGAGCTCGGCCAGTTCCGGATCTAGGGAGGACACCGGTGACCGACCGCGACGACCTGCGCGTGCGCAAGGCCCTCCAGGGCATGGCGTTCCCCGCCGACCGCACGCAGGTGATCTCCTACGCGATGGACCGCGGCGAGCGCGACGAGAAGACCCTCACCGCGCTGCAGGCCCTGCCCGACCGCACGTTCTCGACCGCCGACGACGTGGTGATCTCGGTCCCCCAGCGGCCCGACCGGGTCTGAGCCCGCCGCGGGGTGGCACGGTCGGCCGCGTGCTCACCGACACCGATCACACCCACCTGCGGCGCTGCGTCGAGCTGGCCCGCGAGGCGCTCGAGGCCGGCGACGAGCCGTTCGGCTCGGTGCTCGTGGGATCCGACGGCCGCGTGCGCCACGAGGACCGCAACCGGATCGCGGGCGGGGACGCCACCCGGCACCCCGAGTTCGCGCTGGCCCGGTGGGCCGCCGCGGAGATGAGCCCGGCGGACCGGGCGGGGAGCACCGTCTACACCTCGGGCGAGCACTGCCCGATGTGCTCGGCCGCGCACGCCTGGGTCGGGCTCGGCCCGATCGTCTACGCGAGCTCGGCGGCCCAGCTGACGGCGTGGCGCGAGGAGCTCGGCGCGCCGCCCTCGCCGGTCCGTCCGATCCCGATCTCCGAGGTCGCGCCAGGCATCACCACGGAGGGCCCGGTCCCCCCGTTCGACGAGGAGGTCCGGGCCCTGCACCGCGCGTCCCTACGTGAGTGAAGTTCCCGGCTATAGCCGGGAACTTCACTCACGGGTCAGAAGCCGTTGGGGTCGTAGGCGGTGGTCTCGAAGGTGCCGTCGGCGTTGGTGTCGACCGCGGAGGTGTCGAAGTCGCCGTCGTTGTCGGTGTCGACCAGGACGACCTCGCCGTAGCCGTCGGCGTCGGTGTCGACGACGGCGGATTCGAAGGAGCCGTTGTGGTCGGTGTCGGCGATGACGGTGTCGACGGCGCCGTTGCCGTCCTCGTCGGTGGACACGGAGTCGATGTTGCCGTTGGTGTCGGTGGTGTAGGTACCGGCCACGGTGCCGTCGGCGTGGTAGACGGTGCCGTTGCTGAAGGAGTAGGTCTCGGCGCTCATGGTCTGCTCACTCTCGGTCTGTTCGCGGTGCCCGGCTGGTGGGCTCTCGGCACTGTGACGACGCGAGGAGCTGGGGATGTTCCGCGACGACCGACAATTTTCTCCGCGAGGACGCGGTCACCGACGGTGATCAGTCGTCGTCGTCATCGCCGTTGCGGTCGTTGTCGCGGATCCCGCCGGCGGCCGCCTCGGCGGGGGTGACGACCTCGACCGAGCCGAACGCGCCGTTGGCGTCGACGACCACCTCGGGCAGCGTCGCGCCGTTCGGCGGCACCGCGCACGCCTGCTCGCACTTCGTGCTCCCGAAGATCATCGTGCCGGTCGTCCGGACGGTGACGCCGGGCGGGACGACGACCTCGGTGTTGCCGAACAGCGTGGCCACCTGGGCCTCCGGGTCCCCCGGCGCCACGCTCACGGTGCGGCTGCCGAAGATCGCACCGCCGTCGTCGGCCGTCACGAGGTGCCCGCCGACGAAGACCGCGGCCGCCGCGATCACGAGCGGCACGACCACGCCTCCGAGGCGCTCGTGCCACGGTGTGCGCGGAGTCGTCTCGACGGGGCGTTCGTCGACGACGGTCGGGCGCTCCGCGGGCACCGGGGCGGCGGGGCTCGGCAGGTCGACGACGAGGGCGTCGAGCTCGCGCTGGGTGCGGGCCGCCCAGCACTCGCGGGTGCGCTCGTCGTACTCGACGAGCGTGAGCACCCCGTCGTCCAGCGCCGCCCGCAGGCGGTCGTCGGTGGCGCGCCGCTCGCGGTCGCCGATCCGCATCTCGGGGGCGGGGTGCTCCGCGCTCATGGGGCCATCCTGCCCGCCCGGTGTGGCATCGGAGTGACGGTGCGTCAGCCGCGGCCACGGCGCGCCGCGAGCAGCGCCCGGTCGTCGGGGTCGTCGGTGCGGGCGAGGGCCGCCTCGAGCGCCCGGTCGGCCTCGTCGTCGCGGCCCAGCCGGCGCAGGAGGTCCGCCCGGACGGCGTGCAGGAGGTGGTAGCGCTCGAGTCGCTCCGCGAGCGCGTCGACGATCTCCAGCGCGGCGGTCGGCCCCTCGGTCTCGGCCAGCGCCACCGCCCGGTTGAGCGCGACCGTCGGGCTCGGGGTCAGCGCGAGCAGCTGGTCGTGCAGGGCGACGACCTGGCGCCAGTCGGTCGACGCGGTGTCGGGCGCGGACGCGTGCACGGCGTTGATCGCGGCCTGGACCTGGTAGGGCCCGGGCCGGTCGCGGCGCAGGCACCGGCGCACGAGGTCGAGGCCCTCGTCGATCATCGCCCGGTCCCAGCGCGTCCGCTCCTGGTCGGCGAGCAGCACCCGCGTGCCGTCGGCCGACGTGCGTGCCGGCCGGCGGGCCTCGGTGAGCAGCAGGAGCCCGAGCAGCCCGAGGACCTCGGGCTCGTCGGGCATCAGCGCCGCGAGCAGGCGCGCCAGACGGATCGCCTCCGCGGCGAGGTCCTCCCGCGTCGCCGTCGCGTGGCCCTCGGTGAAGACCAGGTAGACGACGGCGAGCACGCCGGGCAGGCGGTCGGGCAGGTCGGCGTCGCGGGGCACGCGGTACGGGATGCGCGCGGCGCGGATCTTGTTCTTCGCGCGCACGATCCGCTGCGCCATCGTCGCCTCGGGCACGAGGAACGCGCGGGCGATCTCGTCGGTGTCCAGCCCGCCGAGCAGGCGCAGGGTCAGGGCCACGCGCGCCGGCAGGGCGAGCGCGGGGTGGCAGCAGGTGAAGATCAGGCGCAGGCGGTCGTCCTCCACCGGTCCCTCCTCCTCCTGCGGGGTGTCCTCGTCGGGCGGCGGCTCCTCGCGGGCGGCCCGCTGCTCCTTGTCCCGCCCCACCGCGTCGCGCCGGAGCCGGTCGAGGGCCCGGCGCCGGCCCGTGGTGACGAGCCAGCCGCCCGGGTTGGCCGGTACGCCGTCGGCGGGCCAGCGCGCCAGGGCGACGGTCAGCGCGTCCTGGACCGCGTCCTCGGCGAGGTCGATGTCGCCGAGGACGCGGGTCAGCGTCGCCACGCACCGCCCGTACTCCTCGGCGACGATCCGCTCGATCGCCGCCGAGGACGGCGTGTCCGTCACGGGGACCAGTGGAAGGGCCGGACCTCGATCGCCAGCCCGATCGCCTCGGTGGAGCGCCGGCCCCAGTGCAGCGCGGCGTCGAGGTCGGGCACGTCGATGATCGTCAGGCCGCCGACGTACTCCTTGAGCTCGACGAACGGCCCGTCGGTGACCAGGACGTCGTCGCCGCTGCGCCGCAGGACCGTCGCGGTGTCCGGGGCCTCGAGGCCGCCGGAGAACACCCAGACGCCGGCGGACTGCATGTCGCTCTGCAGCGTCGCGACGTCGCCCATGATCGCGTTCATCTCGTCGTCGGTCGGCGGCTCGCCCTCGGTGGGGGTGACGACGCTGAGCAGGTAGTGGGCCATGAGGTCCTCCTCGGTGCGTGGGCGGGCAGGGCGCCCGCACACCCCTCCACGAACGGCCGGGGCGCCGATCGACAGGTCCGCCGAGAATCTTCTCCCAGGACGGCGCCAGCCCTCAGCGTCCCCGGTCGGCCACCGCCGTGATCACGGCGGCGCGGACCACGTACCAGGCCCGGCTGGCCCACCACCCCGCCGCCACGCCGTGCCAGACGACGCCGGCGGCGAGCACGAGGACGGGGCGGACGGACATGCGGACCTCCGGGGAAGCGACTCGGGGGCTTCCTATCTCCCGGCGCGTGGCGGCCGCACCCGACACGCGACGCCGGACGGGTGGTGGACGACGAGGCTTCACCCGGCGTTCGTCCCGGGTCCCGGCATGATGGCGCCGTGATCAGGACGAGGCGGCGGGCGTGGCTCGCCGTCGTGGTGCTCCTGCTCGTCGCGGGGTGCTCGACGACCCCGTCCGGGGGCGCGGCCACCGACACCGGCCCCGAGGGGCCGCGCGACGTCTACCTCCGGCCGTTCGCGTGGAACTCGATCTGGAACCTCCCCCTGGCCACGGCCGCGGACTACGCCCCGTTCGACGCGCAGATCGACGAGCTCTACCCCGACGTCGAGAACATCTCCGTCGATCCCGACGCGCCGGTCCGCGAGCTCGACGCGGACCCCGGCGGCTCCGTGCGCGTCGACCCGGCCCTGCGCGCGGACGGCAGCTACAACAACTGCTCCACCCTGCTGCTCGACACCCCCGACCGGACCACGGTGATCCAGGGCCAGCCGATGCGGCTCTCCCGCGGCGGCGACCCGAGCTGGGAGCACGGCTGGCCGCCGACGTCGCTGACCGGCCGCGGGATCGAGGGCTGCCACGGCGGGTCGGGGCTGTCGGGGATCGGCGGCACGCTCCGGCAGGGCGAGCTGTCCGGCCACCAGCCGATCCGCCACGCCCTCAAGATGAGCCTGCCGTGCCAGACCAGCTGCTCCACCGCGGACGGCGGCTACCGCTGGCCCGCGGTGAAGTCCGACTCCGGCTTCGAACGGAAGTACGGCGGCGACGACGCGAACGTGGGGATGGGCACGCTGCTCGCCCTCCCGCCCGACGTCGACGTCTCGCGCATCACCGATCCCCACGCGCACCGGATCGCCGTGGCGCTCCAGACCTACGGCGCCTACGTCGTCGACTCCACCGGCGGGCCTCCCGCGGGCTCGTTCGACGTCCAGTCAACGGCCGTCCGCGAGTTCCCCGACATCGACTCGGGCGCGATGCGGCGCGTCGTCGCCCAGCTCGCCGTGGTCACGAACAGCGCCCGCGACACCCCCGGCGGCGGCGAGCTCGGCACACCCCGCCGTGCCGCCTGCGCGCCGGCGTTCACCGACGGGACCGGGGGCGCGCCTCCGGGGTGCTGAGCCGTCTCGTGTCGAAAGGGCAAATGTCATTGCTGTCGAGCGAAGAAAATCTCTGCTCCGTTTCCTCCGGAGTTGTCCTTCCAGGCAGCAAAGACCTTGCCGTCGGATCGCAGAACGATGGACGGCGCCGTTGAATCTCCCGCGTTCGCACTGATGTTCTCGAGGTCGAACTTGTCACCCGCATCGGTGCTGCGCGCCACGAATATCTCGAACTGACCGTTCACGTCCGCGGACCAGGCGATACACACCGTATCGCCCGACGCCACGATGCGGAGGTCAGACATCGCTTCGAGCACAGTGCCCGGGTCGCTGATCGTCTTGACGTTCGCGAACTGGCCGTCGTTCTCCTTGTCTCGCCGGAAGACGACCTGTCCGTCCTCGACCCACGCGACGTAGACCCTGCTGCCGGAGACGGCGATGACCTCGCGATCGGAGGCCCCTGTTCGCGTCGTGCTCAGATTGATTCTCGGCTTGAAGGTGGCGCCGTTGTCCAGGCTCCTGGCGAGGAAGATGTCGGGCTGGGCGTTGTTGGGGTCGAAGTCGGGAGGGAACTCGTGCCAGAGAACGAAGATGCGGTCGCCCGACCTCGCGACTGTCGGGGCCTCGGCGTCCTGGACCGGCGTGCCAGGGATGGTTTGGGGTGTCGAGAACTTCAACGTCATGATTCGGCTGTCCGTCCTTGAAGCAGGTGGCACTGCGCCTCGCAGGAAACCGTCGATTCGCGCGCGATCCTCGACCGGCCCCTCCCTTCGTCCATTCCAGTCGCTCGTGTGGTGCGGGCGTAGCGCCGATGGAGGGACACGAGTGAGAATGCCGTAACGATGATGTCTCGACCGCCACCCAGCGACGGCCGGTGCACACACAGGGTTCCTGTCGAGGTTCTCGACACCATCTGTGGGATCGCCGCCGGCTCGGGCCGTCGCCCGGTGATACCGAGAGGGAAACTCGGCTCAGCTCCGGGCGAGCCCGTGCAGGAGCAGCGCCGCGAGGGCCTCGTAGGCCTCGGCGTCGGCCAGGCCCGTGGTGCCGGCGATCCGGCGCTGCTGGATGGCGACCATCGTCGCGGTGATCACCTCGGCGGCGAACGACACGGGGACCTCCCGGAACGCGCCGGCGGCGACACCCTCGCGGATCAGGTCGCCGACGCGCCGCGCGGCGGCCCCGGTGTTGCGCGCGTAGACCTCGGCGGCGGGCGGGAAGGCGGCCATGTCGTCGAAGAACCGCGCCGAGGCGGGCGCGAGCTCGGCGGCCACGGCACGCAGGTAGGCCGCGACGCGGTCGGGGGGCGCGTCGACCGCGGCCACCGCGGCCTCGACCCGCGTGGTGGCGCGCTCGAAGAAGTGCACGACCGCGGCGCGCACGAGCTGCTCCTTCGACCCGGCGAGCGCGTAGAGCGTGCGCTTGGAGCAGCGCAGGCGGCCGGCGAGCTCGTCGAGCGTGAGGTGGGCGAAGCCCTCGGCGAGCAGCAGGTCGACCAGCGCGTCGAGGAGCTCCGAGTGGCGCGCGGCACCCCGTCGAGTCGGGCTCGGAGCGGACACGAACCTACCCTAGCGCTCCTGCTATCGGTACTCTAGGACCGATCTCAGTACCGATAGGAGTACCGCCGATGGCCGTCGACCGGCTGCTGCCCACCCAGGAGTCCGAGGACCTGCTCGAGCTCACCCGCGAGATCGCCGACAAGGAGCTGGCGCCGCGGGTCGAGGAGCACGAGCGGGCCGAGACGTACCCGGAGGGCCTGTTCGCCACCCTGGGCGAGGCCGGCCTGCTCGGCCTGCCCTACCCCGAGGAGGTCGGCGGCGGGGGCCAGCCCTACGAGGTCTACCTCCAGGTGCTCGAGGAGCTGGCCGCGCGCTGGGCCGCGGTGGCCGTGGCGACGAGCGTGCACTCGCTGTCGTGCTTCCCGCTGTTCACGTTCGGCACCGAGGAGCAGAAGCAGCGGCTGCCCGAGATGCTCGCCGGCGGGCTCATCGGCGGCTACAGCCTCTCCGAGCCCCAGGCGGGCTCCGACGCGGCGGCCCTGCGGTGCAGGGCGGAGAAGGTCGACGCGGGCTACCGCATCACCGGCACCAAGGCGTGGATCACCCACGGCGGCGTCGCCGACTTCTACGCCCTGTTCGCCCGCACCGGCGAGGGCTCGCGCGGCGTCTCGTGCTTCCTCGCACCCGGCCAGGCCGAGGGCCTGGAGTGGGGCAAGCCCGAGGAGAAGATGGGCCTGCACGCGATCCCCACGACGACGGCGAACTGGGACGGCGCGGTGCTCGACGCCGACCGGCTGATCGGCGCCGAGGGGCAGGGCCTGGAGATCGCGTTCTCGGCGCTGGACTCCGGCCGGCTCGGGATCGCCGCGTGCGCGGTGGGGCTCGCGCAGGGTGCGCTGGACGCCGCCGTGGACTACGCGAACGAGCGCTCGACGTTCGGCAAGAAGATCGTCGACCACCAGGGTCTCGGTTTCGTGCTCGCCGACATGGCCGCGGCCGTCGACTCGGCACGCGCGACCTACCTCGACGCCGCGCGCCGCCGCGACCTCGGTCGTCCGTACGGGCGCCAGGCCAGCGTGGCCAAGCTCGTCGCGACCGATGCGGCGATGAAGGTGACCACCGACGCCGTCCAGGTCTTCGGCGGCTACGGCTACACCCGCGACTTCCCGGTGGAGCGCTACATGCGCGAGGCCAAGATCATGCAGATCTTCGAGGGCACCAACCAGATCCAGCGCCTCGTCATCAGCCGGCACTTCGCCCGCTGATCCGCCGAAGCGACGACCCGCTGATCAGGCCGTGAGCGAAGTTCACGGCTATAGCCGTGAACTTCGCTCACGTGGCTAGCCGCCCCACGTCACCTGGCGGAGGCCGTGGCGGTCGGGCGGGCCGGGCTGGGCGGCGCCGTCGGGCGAGACGGGCGAGCCGTGCGACGTCCCGCCCTCGCGGGCCTCGCGCTGGTCCCCGCCCGACGGGGTGGCGCCGTCGTCGAGCTCGGCGAGCCGGGTGCGCAGCACCTCGATCACCGGCATGCGCGAGGAGTGGGCGCGCTCGTGGTCGAGCAGCCCCGCCACCTCGTCACGCTCGAGCGATCGGATGCGGTGCTTCACGGTCTCGACCGTGGCGTGGTCGAAGTCGGGGAACGGGGGTGTGTCGGCCACGAGTACCTCCTGCGGACGGTGTGGCCCGGGGCCTACCCGTTCAGGAGGTCGACGCACTCTCCCCGGGCTGGTTGAGCAGCCCGATCACCCGCTTCTTGACGAGGAACCCCACCGTCAGGCCCACGATCACCGCCACGATCAGGCCGGCCCAGGAGAACCGCTTCAGCCAGGTCTCGGCCGCGATCCCGAGCGCGTACACCGCCGCCGTGGTGCCGAACGTCCAGAGCACCCCGCCGACGACGTTCGCGGGCATGAACTTCCGGTACGGCATGCGCAGCGCGCCGGCCAGCGGACCCGCGAAGATCCGCAGGATCGCGATGAAGCGACCCACGATCACCGTCAGCACGCCCCACCGCTCGAACGCACGCTCCGCGAGGCCGAGGTGTGCGGGACCGAAGTGCTTCGGGAACCGTCGCCCCGCGGCCTCGAGGAGGCCGATCCCGTAGCGGCGCCCGACGGCGAAGCCGATCGAGTCGCCCACGACGGCCCCGACGAGCGCGGCGGTCGCCACCCAGATCGCCGAGATCGCGAGCTCGGGGCGGGTGGCCATGAGGGTCGCGCTGACGAGCACGATCTCGCCCGGCAGCGGGACCCCGAGACTCTCCACCCCGACCACGCCCAGGACGGCCAGGTAGACCGCCAGCGGCGGGATCGACTGCAGCCACTCAGCGATCACCGCGCGACCCCCCTCTTCCCCGGCACCGACCCCTCCGAGCATGACGCACCGTGGCGACGGAGGACACCGCTGGGTCAGAAGGACGACCGGGAATCGGGCACCGATCCACACACGGTGACGGACCGGGTGCTACCCGCTGCGCAGCACCCGGCTCCGGCCGCGGAACTCCGCGATCACCTGCCCGTCGCGCGGACGGGAGACGGTGACGTCGTAGACGCCGCTGCGCCCGTAGGCGGTCCGCTCGGTCGCCACGGCCTCGAGCACGTCGGCGGTGCGCGCCGAGGCGACGAAGACGATGTCCGCCGCGGCGGCGATCGTGATCGGCCCGGGGCTGTTGCAGGCGCAGGCGAACGCGGAGTCGGCGAGCAGGAACAGGTAGCCGCCGTGGCACATGCCGTGGCCGTTCACCATCTCGTCGGTGACGGTCATGGTCAGCCGCGCGCGGCCGTCGACGGCCTCGTGCAGCTCCATGCCGAGCTTGCGGGACGCGGCGTCGTCGTCCCACATCCGGCGGACGGAGGCGCTGATCTCAGGCATCACGCTTCGCCACCAGGGTCAGCACGTCGTACTTCGCCACCGGCTCGCCGGCGACGTTGACGACCTCGGCGTCCCAGCGCACCTCGCCGTAGGCCGCCGAGGCCCGCGGGGAGATGTCCTTGGCCGTGAGCGTGATCGTCAGCTCGTCGCCGAACTTCACGGGCGTCAGGAAGCGCAGGTTGTCGACGCCGAAGTTCGCCAGCACCGGGCCGGGCGCGGGGTCGACGAACAGGCCCGCGGCGAACGAGACCACCAGGTAGCCGTGGGCCACGCGCTCGCCGAAGAACGGGTTGGCGGCGGCGGCCTCGGCGTCGAGGTGTGCGTAGAAGGTGTCGCCGGTGAACTCGGCGAAGTGCTCGACGTCGGCCTCGGTCACCGGACGCGGGCCGCCGACGACGGTGTCCCCGGGGCGCAGGTCCTCGAGGTGCTTGCGGAACGGGTGCTCGTCGGTGATGGTCCGGGCGCTGCCCGGCACCCAGCGGCCCGTGATCGCCGAGAGCATGTCCGGGCTGCCCTGGATCGCGGTGCGCTGCATGTGGTGCGCGACGCCGCGCACCCCGCCCATCTCCTCGCCGCCCCCGGCGCGCCCGGGGCCGCCGTGCACGAGCTGGGGCATCGGCGAGCCGTGGCCCGTCGACTCCTTCGCATCCGCGCGGTCGAGCACGAGCAGCCGCCCGTGCCACGGCGCGACGCCGAGCACGACCTCGCGGGCGAAGTCCGGGTCGGCGGTGACCACCGAGCCCGCGAGCGAGCCCTGGCCGCGCGCGGCCAGCGCGACGACCTCGGCCGTCGACGAGTACGGCATCACGGTCGACACCGGGCCGAACGCCTCCACCTCGTGCACCGCGGCGGCGTCGCCGTCGGCGCGCAGCAGCACCGGCGACAGGAACGCCCCGCGCTCGGCGTCCGCGCCGCGGACCTCGACCTGCTCGGGGTCGCCGAACACCACCTCGGCGGCGTCGGTGAGCGACTTCAGCGAGCGGCGCACCTCCTCGCGCTGCTCGAGCCCGGCCAGCGCGCCCATCGTCACGCCCTCGGCGGACGGATCGCCGACGACGACCTGCGCGAGCTTCCCGCGCACCGCGTCGACCACCGCGTCGACCTGCGCGGCGGGTACGAACGCGCGCCGGATCGCGGTGCACTTCTGGCCCGCCTTCACCGTCATCTCGGTGACGAGCTGCGAGACGTAGAGGTCGAACTCCGGGGTGTCGGGCGTCGCGTCCGGGCCGAGGATCGAGCAGTTGAGCGAGTCGGCCTCCGCGGTGAAGCGCACCGCGCGCGCCGAGAGCACGGGGTGGGTTCGCAGCTGCCGGGCCGTCGACGCGGAGCCGGTGAACGACACCAGGTCCTGCTCGGTGAGGTGGTCGAACAGGTCGCCCACCGAGCCGGCGAGGAACTGCACCGAGCCCGCGGGCAGCACGCCCGAGTCGACGATCAGCCGGACCAGCTCGGCGGTGAGGAACGCGGTGGGCGTCGCCGGCTTGATGATCGACGGGACGCCGGCGAGGAACGCGGGAGCGAGCTTCTCGAGCGGGCCCCAGCACGGGAAGTTGTAGGCGTTGACCTGCACCGCGACCCCGCGCAGCGGCGTCAGCACGTGCTGGCCGACGAAGGTGCCGCCCCGGCTCAGCGGGGCGAGGTCGCCGTCGAGCCACGGCCCCGACGCGGGGAGCTCGCGCTTGCCCAGCGACGCATAGGCCGCCAGGACGCCGATGCCGCCGTCGACGTCGAACTTCGAATCACCGAGCGTCGCGCCGGTGCGCGCCGAGACCGCGTAGAGCTCCTCGCGGTGCTCGCGCAGGTACCCGGCCAGGGCCTTGAGCAGCGACGCGCGCTGGTGGAACGACAGCTCCCGCAGCGCGGGGCCGCCCGTGTCCCGGCCGTACGCGGCGACCGCGGCCATGTCGATGCCCTCGGTCGCGAGCCGGCCGATCTCCTCGCCGGTGACGGCGTCGGTCATCGGACGGCCCGCCGTGTCGGAGGCGGCGGGTGTGACCCACTCACCGCGGACGTAGCTGGGCAGCACGCTCATACGGACCTCTAGACGTCGTAGTCGACGGTGACTTCGACGGAGACTGGCAGGGCCTGGCAGGTCAGCACGAACCCGGCGTCGATCTCCTCGGGCTCGAGGGCGAAGTTGCGGCGCATCGTCACCTCGCCGGCGCTCACATGGGCGCGGCACGTCCCGCACACCCCGCCCTTGCAGGCGAACGGCAGGTCCGAGCGCACCTTCTGCGCGGCGTCCAGCACCGGCTCGGTGCGGGGCAGCGTCAGCACGCTCGCGCGTCCGTTGAGCACGACCGTCACGGTGGCGCCCCCGACGTCGTCGACGGCGTCGTCCTCGCTGCGGTGCACCTCGGGCGGGGGCTCCCCGTCAACCGAGACGTAGAAGAGCTCGCGATGCACCCGGGCGCGGGGCACGTCGAACCCGGTGAGCACCTCGCCGGCGGCCTCGACCATGCCCAGCGGCCCGCACAGCCACCAGTGCGCGACCTCGCCGACGGGGACGAGCGCGCCGATCAGCGTGTGCAGACGGTCGGCGTCGAGACGGCCGTTGAACAGGTCCGCGGCGGTGGGCTCGCGCGAGAGCACGTGCACCAGCTGCAGACGGGGCCCGTAGCGGTCCTTGAGGTCGGCGAGGTCCTCGCCGAACATCACGGTGTCCGTGCGGCGGTTGCCGTAGAGCAGGGTGACGTGGGTGTCGGCGTGCGCGGCGAGCACCGTCGCGGCGATCGAGAGCACCGGCGTGATGCCCGAGCCGGCGGCGACGAGGACATGGTGGACACCGTGCGACCCGTCGACCGGCGGGCAGAAGCGGCCCTGCGGCGGCCCGACCTCGAGCTCGTCGCCGGGGGCGAGCCGGTCGACCAGCCAGGTGGAGAACAGTCCCGTGTCGACGCGGCGCACCCCGATCCGCGGCGCGGCGCCCTCGGGCGCGCAGATCGAGTAGGAGCGGCGCTCCTCACCGGCCTCGGTGACCAGACGCAGCGTCAGGTACTGCCCGGCGCGGAACGCGAAGTCGTCGCCCAGGGCGTCGGGGACGTCGAAGGTGACGGCGACGGCGTCGTCGGTGAGCCGCTCGACGTCGGCGACCCGCAGGGTGTGGAAGCCCGCCGCACGGGGGGCGACGCGCTCCGTGGTGGGGGCGCTCATCAGATCTCCTTGACGTGCTCGAACGGCTCGGCGCAGGAGCGGCAGCGACGCAGGGCGGTGCAGGCGGTGGGCCCGAACCGCGACACCTCCTCGGTGTCCGCCGCGCCGCACTGCGGGCACGCGACCGTCTGCGAGGGCGGGGCCAGCGTCAGCGGGATGGGGGCGCCGGCGGCCTTCGGCCCGATCCGGTCGGGCGGGGCGACGCCGGCCTCGGCGAGCTTGCGGCGGCCCTCGTCGGAGATCCAGTCGGTGGACCACGGCGGGCTGAAGGTGGTGCGCACCTCGACCGCGCCGTACCCCGCGTCCTGCAGAGCGGTCCGCAGGTCGTCACGCATCGCCTCGAGCGCCGGGCAGCCGGAGTAGGTCGGGGTGAGGGTGACGACCACGGTGCCGTCGCCCGCGGTCTCGACGCCGCGCAGCACGCCGAGGTCGGCGAGCGTGAGCATCGGCATCTCGGGATCGACGACGCGCTCGGCGGCCTCCCGGGCATCGACCAGGGCCGTCACCACGTCGCCCCCGGGTGCGCGCGGGCGAGCGACTGCATCAGGGCGAGGACGCCGCCGAGGGACTCGGTGTGCACGCCGTCGCGGCCCCCGCGACCACCGACGAGGCCGACCGCCGGGGTCTCGGGACGGGTGAGCGTCGCGGCGGGCAGGACCTGCGCGACGACCGCGTCGACGTCGCCGCGCAGCTCCGCGGGATCGACGGCGACGCCGGCCTCGGCGAGGCGGCGCTCGACGTCGTGGGCCAGGAACAGCTCTTCGACGTGGGGCCACACGCCGTCCAGACCGGCCTGCATGCGCGCGTGCGAGAGCTCGGTGCCGTCGCCGAGGCGCAGCACCCACTGCGCGGCGTAGTCGCGGTGGTAGGTGAGCTCCTTGACGGCCTTGCCGGCGACGGCGGCGAGCACCGGGTCGCGCGAGCCGGTGAGGCGCTGCATGAGCGCCAGGCGCCAGGCGGCGAACACCAGGATCCAGGCGATGGTGCGACCGAAGTCGCCGAGGTCGGTCTCGGCGAGCGTCACGTTGCGGAACGCGCGGTCGTCGCGGAAGTAGGTGAGCACGTCCTCGTCGTCCTGCGGCCCGACGCGGTACGGCTCGGCGGCGCCGAGGTGCCCGGCGCGCGAGAGCAGCACCCGCGCCTGGCCGAGCAGGTCGAGCGCGATGTTCGCGAGCGCGACCTCCTCCTCGAGCTCCGGGGCCTTCGCCGTCCAGCCGGCCAGGCGCTGCGAGGCGATCAGCGCGTCGTCGGCGAGCATGAGGCAGTAGGTCACGAGGTCGGCCCGGTCGACGCCCTCGGGCGCCGGCGCGGTGATCTCCGCGTCGCCGGCGTCGAAGCCGGTACCGAAGGCCCAGCGGCCGTCGTCGTCCGCGGTCGCCAGGGCGTCGTAGACGTTCTCGTCGTGCCCCGAGTGGGAGGAGTGGGTGTCCATCACAGGTGCGGCACGTTGTCGGGGATCTCGTAGAACGTGGGGTGCCGGTAGACCTTGTCCCCGGCGGGCGCGAAGAAGGGGTCCTTCTCGTCCGGGCTCGACGCCGTGATCGCGTCACCGCGGACGACCCAGATGCTCACGCCCTCGTTGCGCCGCGTGTAGAGGTTGCGGGCGTTGTGCAGCGCCATCGTGTCGTCGGGCGCGTGCAGCGAGCCGACGTGCACGTGGTTGAGCCCGCGCTTGCCGCGCACGAACACCTCGTAGAGGGGCCAGACGGCCTTCGGGGTGCCGTCGAAGCGCGGCTCGCCCTCGACGTGGGCGGTGGTGTCGTCGGCCATGCTCATGCGCTCATCGCCCCTTCCGACGTCTGCGCCGTCTGCGCCGTCTGCGCCGTCCGCGCCGCCTGCTTCGCGGCGTACGCGGTGGCCGCGTCGCGGACCCACTGGCCGTTCTCGTGGGCGGCCCGGCGGTTGGCCAGGCGCTGGGCGTTGCACGGCCCCGCACCCTTGACCACCTGCATGAACTCGTCCCAGTCGATGTCGCCGAAGTCGTGGGCCTCGCGCTCGTCGTTCCAGCGCAGCTCGGGGTCGGGCAGCGTCACGCCCAGGGCCTCGGCCTGCGGGACGGTCATGTCCACGTAGCGCTGGCGCAGCTCGTCGTTGGTGTGGCGCTTGATCCGCCAGGCCATCGACTGCTGGGTGTTGGGCGAGTCGCCGTCGGCGGGGCCGAACATCATCAGCGACGGCCACCACCAGCGGTCGACGGCGTCCTGCACCATCTCGCGCTGGGCGTCGGTGCCGGCCATCAGCGTCTGCAGGAGCTCGAAGCCCTGGCGCTGGTGGAACGACTCCTCCTTGCAGATGCGCACCATCGCCCGCGCGTAGGGCCCGTAGCTCGACCGGCACAGCGGGACCTGGTTGACGATCGCGGCGCCGTCCACGAGCCACCCGATGACGCCGATGTCGGCGAACGTCAGCGTCGGGTAGTTGAAGATCGACGAGTACTTCTGCTTCGAGTCGATGAGCTTCTCGGTGAGCTCACCGCGGTCGACCCCGAGCGTCTCGGTGGCCGAGTAGAGGTAGAGCCCGTGGCCGGCCTCGTCCTGGACCTTGGCCAGCAGGATGGCCTTCCGTCGCAGGCTGGGGGCGCGCAGGATCCAGTTGCCCTCGGGCTGCATCCCGATGATCTCGGAGTGCGCGTGCTGGGCGATCTGGCGGATCAGCGTCTTCCGGTACCCCTCGGGCATCCAGTCGCGCGGCTCCACCCGGCCCTCGGCCGCGACCGTCCGGTCGAAGTCCGCCTCGAGCGCAGCGAGGTCAGGGCCCTGGTCCTCGGTCACCGTCATCGGTGAGCCACCTCCGTACCGAATGTTCGTTCGGTTGCGATGGTGACGCACCGGCCCGGGCTGCGCAACCACCTCGGCCCCGCGGGGCACGATCGGCCGTATGGACGTGCTCGCGACGCTGGCCCACGGGACGTTGACGGTGCGCCGGGCGCGGGCCGACGACCTGCCCGCGCTGGTCGGGCTCCTCGCCACCGATCCGGTGAGCGCGGGCCGGGGCGACGCCGTCGACGACCTCGCGCCCTACGCGGCGGCCTTTGCCGAGATCGACGCCGACCCCGCGCACCTGCTCGTCTGCCTCGACGAGGCCGACGGCACGACGGTCGGGACGCTGCAGCTCTCGGTGCTGCCGAATCTCGGCCGGCGCGGGACGCGGCGGGCGCAGCTCGAGGCGGTGCACGTCAGCGACGCACGGCAGGGTCGCGGGTACGGGGCCGCGCTCGTGGAGTGGGCCGTGGCGGAGGCCGGGCGCCGGGGGTGCGGGCTGGTCCAGCTCACGAGCCAGGTGTCACGGACGGGCGCCCACCGCTTCTACGAACGCCTCGGGTTCACGGCGTCGCACGTCGGGTTCAAGCGGGACCTGACGTCCCGTCGATGAGCTCGTCGAGCGTGACGTAGAGGCCGGGCTCGCCGGTGCGCTCGCTGCGCTCCACCGCGGCCCGGGCGCGCTCGGCGATGCGCCCGATCTCGTCGGCCGCCACCACGCGGCTCTGCAGCACGGTGCCGTCCTCGTCGGTCAGCGTGACGGCGACGAGGCCGGTCTCGGGCTGCTCGGAGAAGTCCAGCGGCACGGAGGCGACCCTAGAACGGGCGGCGCTTCGGTGCAGGTACCGGCGCGAGCAGGCCCTCGAACGCCATGCGGTCGACCTCGGCGACCAGGGCGTCCACCGGGATCCGGCCCGGGCGGTACCACTCGACGAGGGAGTTCACGAGCCCCGAGAGCAGGCGGGCGTCGACGGCGGGGTCGAGGCCGTCGCGCAGCTCGCCGGCGGCCGAGGCGTCGCGGACGAGACGGGCGATCGCGGCGTCGAACTCGCGGCGCCGCGCCAGGGCCCAGCGCTCGGTCTCGGTGTTGCCGCGCAGCCGCAGCAGCAGGGTGACGTGGGGCAGCTCCGCGACGAGCACCTCGACCTGGCGGCGCACGATGTGGCGCAGCCGGGTCAGCGGGCTGCCGGTGGACGCCGCCGGCTCGTCGAGGATGCCGAACAGCCCGTCCAGGGCGCGCTCGAGCGCGGCGCGCAGCAGCGCCTCCTTGCCCCGGACATGGTGGTAGAAGGACGACTTCGTGATGCCGGCCGCCGCGGAGAGGTCCTCCATGCTCGTGGCGTCGTAGCCGCGCTCGTTGAACACGCGCGCCGCGACCTCGACGAGGCTCGACGGGTCGTACGTCGGGCGGGTCCGCCGGTCCCGGGCGGGCGCTGCCGCTCGGTCGCCCTCGCGGGCGGGGGGACGCGTACCGGTCACGGGGAGCAATCTACGGCCCCGGGCGGGGGGCCTCCGCGCGGCGCTCCGCACAGCGGAGCTGCCACGCCGGACGTCGTTGACGCTGGCGCGGGACGCCCGGGACGGCCCATCCTCGTCCTGGTCGACCGGGCCGGCTCGCTGCTACCGTCCCTCCCGACCGAACGATCGTTCGCCTGTCCGTCCGCACAGCGCTACCCCGAGGTGGTCGATGACGACGCTCGAGACCCTCCACGACCTGGCCCCGGCCGCGGACGCCGGCAACGCCACGCGCACCGTCGGGGCGCCGATGCGCCGCGCGCTCGCGACGGCGCGCGACCGGACGGCCGTGGTCTGCGGGGAGCAGACGCTGACTTACGCCGAGCTCGGCGACCGCGTCGCCCGCCTGGGCGGCCTGCTCGCCGGGCTGGGCCTGCGACCCGGCGACCGCGTGGGCGTCCTGGGCGCCAACTGCCACCGCTACCTCGAGCTCTACCTCGGGCTGCCCTCGCACGGGCTCGTGATCGTCCCGCTCAACGTGCGGCACACCGCGGCGGAGCGGACCTACGCGCTGCGCGACGCCGGCGCCACGGTGCTGTTCGCCGACCGGGCCCTCGACGACCTCGACCCCGAGCTGCGCGTCGTCGACCTCGGCGCCGAGTACGAGGCGCTGCTCGCCGACGCCGCGCCCACCGAGCCGCGGCGCGCACCCGCCGAGCACGACCTCGCCGGGATCTTCTACACGGGCGGGACGACGGGCGCGGCCAAGGGCGTCATGCTCACCCACGGCAACCTCGTCGCCAACGCCTTCCACTTCATGGCCTGCTGGCCGTTCACGGCCGACACCTCGTGGCTCGTCGTCGCCCCGATGTTCCACGCCGCCGGCACGATCGGGGCGCTGGCGACGATCTGGGCGGGCGGCACGCAGGTCATGTGCCCCGCCTTCAGCGCCGACGGCGTGCTCGACCTCGTCGAGCGTCACGGCGTCACCGCGACGCTCGTCGTGCCCACGATGATGGACGCGCTGGCGGCCGAGCAGACGGCCCGGCCGCGGCGGGTCTCGTCGCTGAAGTGGCTCTCGCACGGGTCGTCACCGGCGGCCGTCGAGCTGCTGCGGCGCACCCATGCGGCCTTCCCCGAGGCCGAGATGCTGCACATCTACGGGCTCACCGAGACGTCCCCGATCGTCACGCTGCTGCCCGGCGAGCAGCACCTGCTCGACTCTCCGCAGGCCCGCTCGTGCGGGCGCGCGGCGGTCGGCGTCGAGGTGATCGTCGTCGACCCGGCCGAGCGCGCGCCGCTGCCGACCGGCGTCGTCGGCGAGGTGCTGATCCGCGGCGCCAACGTCACCGCGGGCTACTGGAACAAGCCCACCGAGACCGCGGCGGCCCTGCGCGACGGCTGGTTCGCCTCCGGCGACCTCGGCCTCATCGACGACGGCGGCCACCTGTTCCTCGTCGACCGCGCCAAGGACATGATCGTCTCGGGCGGGGAGAACGTGTACAGCGCCGAGGTCGAGAACGCGCTCTTCGCGCACCCGTCGGTGGTCGAGGTGGCCGTGTTCGGCGTGCCCCACGAGCGGTTCGGTGAGGCCGTGCACGCGGTGGTCGTGCTCCGCGCGGAGCCCGAGGACGCCGGCGCCTTCACCGAGGAGCTCGTCGCCCACTGTCGCCGCTCGATCGCCGGCTACAAGGTGCCCCGCAGCATCGAGACGCGCACCGAGCCGCTCCCGAAGTCCGGGGCGGGGAAGATCCTCAAGCGGGAGCTGCGCGCGGTCTTCTGGTCCGACCGGGAGTCGCAGCTGACGTAGGCCCGTCGACGGAGACCGGGCCCCGTCAGGCGTGCACGTTCCGCTGCCCGACCGCGCCCCGGAGGCCGACGCAGCCGACACACCCCACGCAGCCGACGCAGTCCACACATCCGACGCAGGCCACGCACCGGGTGCAGTTCACGCAGGCCAGCGTGGCCACGCAGTTCCGGAGCGCGACGCCGAACACGGTGATCAGGCTGCCCGCGATGCCGGCACTGCCTCCGGTGGCCACGCTCCCGGCGACCGCGACGCTGCCGGACGTCGCCACGCTCCCCGCGACGGCGACGCTGCCGGCGGTGGCGACGCTGCCGGCGACGGCGACGCTGCCGGCCGTCGCCACGCTGCGGACGACGGCGACGCTGTGGGACGTCGTCACGCTTCCTGCCGTGGCGACGCTGCCGCTCGTGTCGACGCTGCCGGCCGTGGCGACGCTGTCGGCGGTGCGGACGCTGCCCGCGGCGGCGATCCCGCCGGCGGGGGGATTCTCCGGCTCGGTCACGAGCAGCAGGGTGCACGAACTGCTCCTCGCCGTCCAGGAAGGATTGGGCTGATCAGTTCACCGAATGGGGCCCGACCACCACTACTGTCGATCTCGTAAGCACAGTGAGAACACACTGCCGGAGGCCGAAGTGCCGCAAGCGACGATTGTCCTGGTCCACGGAGCGTGGGCCGACGGCTCGAGCTGGAATGCCGTGGCGCGCGAGCTGAGGAATCGTGGATTGTCGGTGATCACGCCGCCGAATCCATTGCGCGGGGTGACCATCGATGCGCCCTACGTCACCTCGTTCGTCAATCAGCGCACGACGGGTCCCGTGGTCCTGGTGGGCCACTCCTACGGCGGGTTCGTCATCACGAACGCCGCTCCGGGCGCCGGTGACGTGCGCGCGCTCGTCTACGTCGACGCGTTCATCCCGGAGGCGGGGGAGACGGTCTTCCAGATTCTCGGCGGTTCCGGATCGGCGCTCGACGTCCCCGACCCGACCGCCGTCCTCGACCTCGCCGGGTACCCGAATGCGCCTGAAGGGGACGTCGAGGCGTTTCTCAAGCCGGCCACCGTGCACCAGTCGTTCGCGCAGGATCTGTCCGAGGACGACCGCTGGAGAATCATCGAGAGTCAGCGTCCGATCACGCTCAGTGCGAATTTGACGCCGGGCACGGAAAGTGCCTATACGTCGCTCCCCAGCTGGGCCGTGGTGGGCACCGAGGACAAGGTCATCCCGCCGGACAAGCAGCGGAAGATGGCCGAGCGGGCGGGGTCGGCGATCTCCGAGGTCGCCGGCTCGCACGTCTCGATGGTGTCGCACCCCGGGGCGACGATCGACGCGATCCTCGCCGCCGCGGAGGCGGCCGGCTGATCAGTGCCCCGTGAACGTGGGCTTCTCCTTGGCCAGGAAGGCCTCGACGGCGTTGCGGTGGTCCTCCGTGGCGGCGAGGCGTGACTGGGCGGCCCCCTCGTGCTCGAGCACCGTCGACAGCGGCGAGACGGTGCCGAGCGCGACGGCGATCTTGATCTCCGCGTAGGCGGCGGTCGGACCGTTGGCCAGGCGGCGGGCCAGCGCGAGGGCCTTGTCGTCGAGCTCCTCGGCGGCGACGACCTCGCGGACGAGACCCCAGTCGCGGGCCGACTCGGCGGTGAACGCGTCGCCGAGCATGAGCAGGTCGGTGGCGCGGGAGGCGCCGACGGCGTGGGCGAGCGTGGCCGAGAGCCCCGAGTCGCCGCCGAACCCGATGCCGGAGAACGCCGTCGCGAACCGCACCCCGGTGGCGGCGAGGCGCAGGTCGCAGGCGAGCGCGAAGCCGAGGCCCGCCCCGACGCACGTGCCCCCGACCGCGGCGATCGCGGGCTTGGGCATCGTCGTGAGCGCGGAGGTGATGCGGTTGTAGTGCTCGGGCACCGTGCGCATCGGCTCCTCGGCGCCGGAGCGCAGCGCCTCGGCGTGCTCGCCGAGGTCCTGGCCGACGCAGAAGGCGGGCCCGGCGGCGGACAGGACGACGGCGCGGATCTGCGGGTCCTGGCCGACGTCCTCGAGCGCGTCCCGCAGGGCGACCTTGAGCTCGGTGGTCAGTGCGTTGCGACGGTCCGGGCGGTTCATCCGCACGGTCGCCACGGCCGCCTGGTCGTCACGGGTCACCACGACCGCGTCGTTCGTCATCGAACGCACTCCTCTCGCCCACCGTCTCCGCCGGGGATCATGCTGCCCGTCCGGTGCGGGCGCGGACAGGGGGCCGCGCCGTCAGGCCGTGCGGGCCACGAGGGTGACCACCGGGGGGCGGTAGGGCGCCATCACCGGGGTGACGGCGTCGACCGCGGCCCGGCGCAGCGCGCCACGGTCGGCCTCGGGGAGCCCGGCGAGCCACGCGGCGACGTGCGCCTGGCCCAGGCGGTAGTCGACGAGGTCCTCGGGGCGCTCGACGCCCACGTCGGCGGCGTGCTCGGTGACGACGATGTCGACCAGCCCCGCACTCTCGGCCGCCGCGGTCATCGCGGGCACGTCGCCGAGCAGGGGTGCCTGCGCCCGGGTGAGGTGGGCGTACCAGGGCGGCGGGACGAAGCCGGCGTCGGCGACCACGGCGTCGATCCGGTCGCGCACCGCGCGGTGGCGGGTCGTCGCGGCGGCCACCGTGGCCAGGACCGCCCCGCCGGGCCGGGTGACGCGGGCGAGCTCGGCGAGCGCCGCGGTCGGGTCGTCGACGTGGTTGAGGACGAAGGCGGCGACGGTGTCGTCCACCGCGTCGTCGCGCAGCGGCAGCGCCTCGAGCGCCCCGGCGACGGCCGGAGGGCGACGGCCCGCGGCCCAGGCGAGCATCGCCGGCGAGCGGTCGACGGCCACGGGGTGTGCGCCGACGGCTGCCAGGGCTGCGGAGGCCAGGCCCGTGCCGGCGCCCGCGTCGAGCACCCGGCGCCCGGCCAGGGGGTGGGGCGCGACGGCCACGAGCTGTGTCGCCAGCGGGCCGTAGACGCGCGCCGCGCCCGTCGCCCAGCCCGTCGCCGCCGCGGCGTAGCGGTCCTCGTCGCTCTCCATGATCGGGGCGAGGATGTGGCTTTCCTGGCGCCCGGTGCAAGCGTGGACGCAGGGCTTGCATCGCCGGGACGACCTCACGGTTCCCTCAGAGTTGCCACAGAGCTGCGTCACGGGCGCTGTCCAGGGTGGATCACGAGGCGGCCGCCCCCGATCGGCCGCCCGTGTCGTGAGGAGATCGTGGAGATGGACTTCCGCCGCCTGCCGGTGCTCGCCGGACCGGTCGTGGCCGGGCTGTTCCTGCTCGGCGGGTGCGCCGCCGGGCCGGCCACCTCTGCCGCCGCCCCCGCCGAGTCCCCGAGTGTGGCCGCGAGCACCGGCACCGGCCAGGCGCCCTGCACCGCGCGGCTGCGTCCGGGCGCCACCGGCGGGACCCCGCTGACGCTCTCGCCCGAGGCGCGGAGCGAGATCGACCGGCTGCGCGAGCAGCCCTCCGGCCCCGCGACCGCCCAGGACCCGGAGCTCGCCGCGCGCCTGACCGAGGTCAGCCAGCGGGTCGAGCACGCCGCCCGGCCGTGCGCCGACCGCTGAGCGGTCCGGACGGCGCGACCGCCACCGCACGGACCCTCCCGGACGCGGTGGCACCATCCGCGACCATGAGCGAGTCGCACCCCGACCTGCTGGTCGTCGACGACGACGCCGACGTGCGGGCGTCGCTCGAGCGCGGCCTGCGGCTCTCGGGGTTCACCGTGCGCTCCGCGCAGGACGGGCCGGGCGCGCTGAGGGCGGTGCACGAGCGCGTCCCCGACGCCGTCGTCCTCGACCTCGGGCTCCCCGGCATGGACGGGGTGGCCGTCGTGTCGGCGCTGCGGGCGATGGACCACGACGTGCCCGTGTGCGTGCTCTCGGCGCGCGACACCGTCGACGACCGCGTCGTCGGGCTCGAGGCCGGGGCCGACGACTACATGGTCAAGCCGTTCGCGCTCACCGAGCTCGTGGCACGGCTGCGCGCCCTGCTGCGACGGGGCGCCCGGTCGGCGACCCCGGCCGAGCCCGCCCTCGGCGAGACGCTCACGGCGGGGCCGCTGACCGTCGACCTCGCCCGGCGGACGGTCCACGTCGGGGACCGCGCGGTCGAGCTGACCAAGCGCGAGTACGAGCTGCTCGTCGTCCTCGCCCGCAACGCCGAGGTCGTGCTCACCCGCGAGCGCCTGCTCGAGCTCGTGTGGGGCTACGACTTCGCCACCGACACCAACGTCGTCGACGTCTTCGTCGGCTACGTACGCCGCAAGCTGGAGTCCGACGGCACGCCCCGGCTCGTGCACACGGTGCGCGGCGTCGGGTTCGTGCTGCGGGCGGGCGGATGAGGCGCTCCCTCTCGCTGCGGGCGCGCGTCGCCCTCGCCGCCGCCCTGGCCGCGACGGTCGTCGTCGTCCTCGTCGGCGCGCTGGCCTCGGTGCTGCTGGCCCGGGAGCAGACCGAGCGGCTCGACCGCAGCCTGGTGCCCGGCTCGCCGGCGGTGCTCGGCTCGTTCGCCTCGACGCGCGCCGACCTCGCCGTGACGCTGCGGAACCCGGCCGGTGAGGCGCGACGGGTGAGCGGGCCCGAGCTGCCGCTCTCGCCGATCGGCATCCCGACGTCGGTGACGGTCGCGGGCGTCGACTACCGCATCCGCACCGCGCCGGGCCCGGCGCCGGGCTCGCTGGTGACGGTGGGCGCGACCGAGGACGACACCCGCGCACGGGTCGCGGAGCGGCAGCGCCTGGTGGGCGGGCTCGGGGTCGTGGCGGTCGCGCTGGCGGCGGGACTGGGGTGGGTGTTCGCCGGGCGCGCGGTGCGCCCGATGCGCCGCCTCACCGCGCAGGCGGCGACGCTCGACCGCGCGGCCACCGACCCGGCGGCCGCGCCGCCGACGGTGCGCGCCGACGGTTCGCGCGAGTCCGAGGAGCTCGCCGACGCGCTGTCGGACATGCTCGCCCGCCTGCACGTCGAGCAGGAGCGCAGCACGGCGTCGCTGCACGCCGCGCGCGACTTCGCCGCGGCCGCGCGCCACGAGCTCCGGACGCCGCTGACGTCGATGCGCACCGACCTCGAGGTCCTGGCGGCCCACCCCGACCTGCCCGAGCGCGACGAGGTGCTCGCCGACGTGCTGCGCGCCCAGGCTCGGGTCGAGGCCACGCTCACCGCCCTCGGCCAGCTCGCCGCCGGGGACCTGCCCGACGCCGCCGGCGGCGAGCCCATCGGGGTGGCCGACGTCCTGCGCCTGGCCGCCGAGGACGCGCGACGCGCCCACGCCGGGCTCGAGGTGGTGGTCGACGAGCCGGACCCGGCGACCCCGGAGTCGGTGCGCGCGTCGCCGGAGGGCCTCCGGATGGCGCTGGCGAACGCCGTCGTCAACGCCGTGCGGCACGGTCACGCGGGCACCGTCCGGCTGGGGGCCCACACGGGCACCGAGGGCGGGGTCGTCCTCACCGTCGACGACGACGGGAGCGGTCTCCCTGCGGACGAGCGTGAGGCGGTGCTCGGCCGGTTCGTGCGCGGGAGCACCGCGGGCGCGCCGGGCTCGGGCCTGGGCCTGGCGCTGGTGGCCCAGCAGGCGGCCCGCCACGGCGGACGGGTGGCGCTCGGGGACGCCCCGACGGGTGGCCTGCGGGTCAGCCTGGCCCTCGGCCCGGATCGAGCTGGGTGACCAACCGTAGGTCCCACGCCTCGGGCCACGGCGCGCTGCGGCGGACCCGCTCGTAGATCCAGGCGGTGAACCCCTCCGAGACCAGGACGCGCGCGATCTCGACGAGCGCGGCCAGGTCGTCGGACTCGTGCTGCTCGTGGTCGTTGCGGGCGGGCGTGTGCAGCGGCCCGTGGAAGCGTCGCGCGTCGAGCCGGTAGCGGCGGGGGCCGCCCGAGCGGGGTAATCGGATGTCGCCGGTGTCGTCCATGTCGCCGATGGTAGCGACATCCGCGTCATGAACGACAGTGGTGTCACCCACGAAATCCACGACAGCGGCGCCGTTCCGTCGTTCGGACGACACCGGCGACATAGGCTGCCCGCCATGTCCCCGTCGGACCTCGTCTCGACCCCGGAGGCCGCGAAGGCGCTGGGGGTCAGCCCGCGCACGCTGCAGCGCTACGTCCGGGCCGGTCTCGTCACGCCCGAGATCACGCTGCCCTCTGGGCAGTACCGGTGGAACGTCGCCAAGCTGCGCCGCCAGATCGGGATCGCGTCGGACGAGGACTGAGGACGGCTGACCCGCCCGTCGCTGTCGGTGGGCAGGGTTAGCGTCGTCGCCGTCCGCCACCCGAGGAGGAGGAGGCGTCATGCCCGACGGCGACGAGGTCCTGCCCGGGCCCTTCGACAGCGAACCCCTCGCTCTGGGTCGGCTGCTCTCCGAGGGCTTCTCGCCGTCCGTGCCGGGCGACGAGGTGGTGCGTCGGTGCCGGCGCTGGTTGGTCGGCGTGCTCGACGAGGCCGACGTCGCGCTCGGGGCGAGCGACGTCGAGATCGCCTCGCTGCTCGCCGCCGAGGGGTGGTCGGTGGCGCAGGTCGTGGGCGGCTGGGTGCGGCGCGCGGCGAGGCCGGTGGCCCGGGAGCTCGTGGCGCCGGGTGTCACCCGCGTGGGCTGACCAGCGCGAGCACGTCGCGCAGCCCGCGCTCCCGCTCGCGCTGCTCGCCGGCCAGCACGAAGGCCCGCAGGCCGGCGGTCACCGCGCCGCCGTCGCGCACCGGGTTGTCGCCGACCATGAGGGTGCGCCGGGGGTCGGCGCCCAGGCGCTCGCAGGCGGTGCGGAACAGCGCGGGGTCCGGCTTCTCGCTGCCCTCCTCGCAGGAGAGCACCCAGGTGCCGACGAGGCCGTCGAGCCCGGCGGCACGGGCGTGGCCGCGGATGTCCCAGCCGATGTCGCTCACCACGCCCACCGGCACGCCCCGCTCGGCCAGGGCCGCGAGGAACGGCCCGGTGTCGCCGTAGGGCACCCACGAGTCCTCGGCCACCACCCGCGCCTGCGCGGCGTCCTCGATGCCCGCGAGGTAGGGCACGCGCGAGAACCACGCGCGCATCGCGCGCCGGTGGGCGTCGGCGTCGAGGTCGCGGCCCTCCTGCGCGGCCACGACCTCGGGCTCCGCGGCCGCCGCGTCGAGGGCGGCGAGCACCGCCCCGGGGTCGCCGAGCTCGCGCCCCGTGTCGGCGGCGACCCGGCGCAGCCACTCCTCGGTGCCGATCATGCGGAAGAGCGTGTTGCTGAAGTCGCAGAGCACCGCCTCGACCGGCGGGACGGGCGCGGCCCGGTCGTCGTCGGACGGGCGGTAGGCCGCGGGCAGGTCGAACAGGGCGCGCACGTCGATCAGTGTGGCCCCGCCCTCCCGTGGAGCCCTCAGACGGCCGGGGCGCTGTCCTCCTCGACCACGGCGGACTCGTTGAGCGCGCGCTCGCGACGGGCGCTGCGCACGGCGACCACGATCGCCACGACCCAGAGCGCCGCCAGCACGATCAGCACGGTCGTCACGAGGCCCGTGGCCACGTCGACGCTGTTCAGCAACGTGCGGGCGTTGGTGATGATGATCAGTCCGCCGGCCCCGGTGCCCAGCACGCGGGCGGGGAGCAGCCGGACGATGTAGGCCGCGAACGGCGCCGCGATCACGCCGCCGACCATGAGGGCGAGGACGACCGTGTAGTCGATGCCCTCCTGCGACAGCGTGAACAGGAAGCCGATGCTGGCCGCGAGGGCGACGACGAACTCCGAGGTGTCCACCGAGCCGACGACCTTGCGGGGCTCGAGACGGCCCGACGCGAGCAGGCTGGACGTCGCCACCGGGCCCCAGCCCCCGCCGCCCGAGGCGTCGAGGAAGCCCGCGACCAGGCCGAGCGGGCCGAGGAACTTGCCGCCGGGCCGCGGCCCGGAGACGACGCGCTTCGCGACCGCGCGAGAGCTGAAGCGCAGCAGCACGTAGAGGCCGAGCAGGAGCAGGATGCCGGCCATGTACGGCTCGGCGTCCTCGGTCATGTTGACCAGGACGTAGGCGCCGAGCACCGCGCCGACGGCGCCGGGGACCGCGAGGATGCCGACCACCCGCCAGTCGACGTTGCCGAAGCGCCAGTGGGAGGCGCCGGAGGCGAGGGTGGTGCCCACCTCGGCGAGGTGGACGGAGGCGGAGGCGATGGCGGGAGCGGTGCCCGCCGCCAGCAGCACCGACGTCGACGTGACGCCGTAGGCCATGCCCAGGGAGCCGTCGACGAGCTGGGCGATCAGGCCGGCCAGGGCGAAGAGCAGGAACGCGCGCACAGGGATCCTCGGTGATGGGCGGGGACGAGCCCGCGCACCCGTGCACCGGGCACGTGGCGACCCGGTCGGGGACGGACCCGCGACCGGACGAGACGTGGACGGTCAGCGGCGGGGCAGACGACACCCGGCCGAGGTGACACGGAGGAGGTCGACGTGCGCACGGCGCACCAGGACCACCCCCGAGTCGGACATGAACTGATCCTCACACGGCGACGCGGCGGAGGACAGCGATCCGACTCACCGCTGTGACCGCCGCCACGCCGCCGCTCGAGAGGACGATCAGCCCGGTACGGGCGCGGGCTGACCCGGCTGCGCGGGCTGACCCGGCTGCGCGGGCTGACCCGGCTGCCCCGGGGCGGGCTGGGCGGGCTGGGCGGGCTGGGCCGGCTGCCCCGGCTGGGCCTGGGCGCCCGGCACGGTCTGGACCGTCGCGCCCGGCGCCACCTGCACCGTGGCCCCCGGCTGGACCTGGACGACGATCGGCCCGGAGGCGCCGGCGGCACCGCCGCGCTCGCCACGGGGGCCGCCGTCGGGACCCGGCGGTCGACCCGGTGCCCGGGACCGCCCGGCCCGCCGCGCCCCTCGGCGCTCGTGCCCGGACCCCGGTCCCGCGGTCCGTCGCCGTGGCCGCCGCCCACGGTCGCGGCCAGCACGCCGCCGGTCAGCAGCACGCCGAGCAGCAGCCCGACGACGCCGGCCACGACGATCGCGGTGCGGCGGGTCCAGCCGGACGGGCGGGTGGTCCGTTGCCATCGTGTGGGCGGACCGCTCGGACTCGCGGACCGGTCGGTCGGTCGGGTCGGCGGGTCGCCGTCGGGGGTGCCGGACTGCGGGTCCAGGTCGCTCATCGGTCGTCTCCACTCGTGCTCGGGGAACCCCGACGATGGGCAGCGGGGCTGAACCGGGCCTGAAGTCACGGGCGTGCGGGCGGGTCTTCAGGTCCCGTTCAGCAGCGGGGGGCCAGGATCCGGGTGTGGGTGGCACCTGGGGCACGGCAGCGCGCGTGCTCGTCGTCGAGGACGAGACGGCGATCCGCGAGTCGGTCGTCGAGGCGCTCGAGGACGCGGGCTTCCGCGCGCTCGGGCGCGGCGACGGCGAGGGTCTCGAGGAGCTGCTCGACGGGTTCCGCCCCGATCTCGTCGTCCTCGACGTCATGCTGCCCGGCCGGGACGGCTTCCGTCTCCTCGGCGTGGTGCGCGAGCGCAGCGACGCGGGACTGGTGCTGCTCACCGCCCGCGACGCGCTCGCCGACCGCCTGCACGGCCTCGACGGCGGCGCCGACGACTACGTCGTCAAGCCGTTCCTGCTCGCCGAGCTGGTCTCACGGGTGCGCGCCGTGCTGCGCCGGCGGGGGCGGGTGCCGACGGCCATGACGGTCGGGGACCTCGTCGTCGACGACGAGGCGGGCACCGCGACCCGCGGTGGCGCCGTCCTCGAGCTCACCGCCACCGAGCTGCGCCTGCTGCGCTACCTCGTCGAGCAGCGCGGACGCACCGTCACGAAGAACCAGATCCTCACCCAGGTCTGGGGCTACGACGCCTACGACCCCAACCTCGTCGAGGTCCACGTGAGCGCCCTGCGCCGCAAGCTCGAGGCCCACGGCCCGCGCGTCGTCCACACCGTGCGGGGCCTGGGCTACGCCCTGCGCCCGGTGGCGGGGGAGAGCGCGTGAGCCGCGCCTGGGCCCGGCTGTCCCTGCCCGAGGGCTGGTCGGCGACGCGCTCGCTGCGCTTCCGCGTCACCGCGCTCGTCCTGCTGGTGGTGGCCCTGGCGCTGGTGGTCATCGGGGTCGCCGTCGACCTCTCGCTCGACGCCCAGCTGCGCCGCGACCAGCAGAGCCGCCTCGACGACCGCGCCGCCCGTGCCGGCCTGCTCGTCGCGGCGGGGTCGACCGGCCCGTCGCTGGTCGAGTCCGTCGACGGGCAGGGCATCCGTGCGGTCCTGCTCGACGCCGCGGGACGCCGGGTCGCGGGGTCGGAGGACGACGGTCCCCGGGGCCGCGGCCGGCCGGGCGGGCCCGGTGCGCCGGACGGGCCGGTGCCGGTCGCGCCGGGCGGGCCGGACGTCCCGGGGGCGCCGGACGGCCCACGTCCCTCGCGCGCCGGCCGGGACGACGTCCGCACGGTCGCCCTGCCCGACGGCTCGCGGCTGGTGCTGGCCGTGGAGCCGGGGGAGAACGACGGCGTCCTCCGGCGCCTGCGCGTGATCATGATCGGCGTCGGCGGACTCGGGCTCGGCGTCGTGGCCGTCGCCCTGTTCGTCGGGGTGCGCGTCGCGCTGCGCCCGCTCGACGACATGACGGTGCTGGCGCGCGACATCGCGGCCGGCGACCGGGGCCGGCGGCTGCGTCCCGAGCGCACCGACACCGAGCTGGGCCGCACGGCCGCCGCCTTCGACGCGATGCTCGACGAGCTCGAGTCCGCCCAGACGCGCGCCGAGGACGCGGCCGGGGAGGCCCGGCGCTCCGAGGTGCGCACCCGGCGGTTCCTCTCGGACGCCGCCCACGAGCTGCGGACGCCGATCGCCGGCGTCCAGACCCTCGCCGAGTCGCTCGTGCGCCACCCCGACGGCGACCTCGAGCGCCGCGAGCGCCTCGCCACCACGCTCGTGCGCGAGACGCGGCGGGCGGGGGCGCTGGTCAACGACATGCTCGAGCTCGCGCGCATCGAGGACGGCACCCCGCTCGACCGCAGGCCCGTGGACCTCACCGAGCTGGCCGCCGCCCAGGCCGAACGGATCGCGCTGCTCGCCCCCGGCCTCGCCGTCGAGGTCGACGGCCCGCCCACGACCGTCGACGCCGACCCGGGACGGGTCACGCAGATCCTCGCCAACCTCCTGGAGAACGCCCGGCGCCACGGACCGGCCGAGGGCACCGTGCGGATCGCGGTGACCGTCGAGGGCGCGGACGCGGTGCTCGACGTGGCCGACGAGGGCCCGGGGATCCCGCCGTCGGACCGCGAGCGCGTCTTCGACCGCCTGGTCCGCCTCGACGACGCGCGCACCCGCGACGCCGGCGGCGCCGGGCTCGGCCTGCCCATCGCGCGCGCCCTGGCCCGGGCGCACGGCGGGGACCTGCGCGTCGTCGACTCCGAGGTCGGCGCTCGCCTCCGGCTGACCCTGCCGCGCCCGGGCTGACGCGGGACCCTCAGCCGTCGACGACCAGCGCCGTCGCGTTGTCCGTGAGCCCCGCGCCCTCGGCGAGCCGCACGATGCGCGCCGAGCGCTCGCCGGCGCTGCCGCCCGCGGCGAGGACCGCGGCCATCGAGGACGCCGACACCGCGCGGTGGACGCCGTCGCTGACGAGCAGCAGGGTCCCCGGGCCGTCCACCACCGCGATCCCGACGTCCTGGGGCCCCACGGTGCGCGCGCTCGTGGTGATGACGTGCTCCAGGTGCGGGTGCGGCGTCAGCCCCAGGGCTCGCATGCGCGCGGCGAACGTGTGGTCGCTGGTCAGCGTGCGCAGGGCGCGCCCGTCCCAGGCCAGCGCGCGGCAGTCGCCCACCCACGCCAGGCGCCACCGGGGCTCGGCCGGCCCGGGGGCGAGGGCCACCACCGCGGCGGCGTCGCCGGGGACGAGGTCCTGCGTGGCCTCCAGCAGGTCGTGGGCGGCGAGCAGCGCGGTGTCGGGGCGGCCCTCGAGGGCGGCGACGCGGACCGCGTGGTCGGCCACGAGGCGTGCGGCGAACCCGGCGTCCTCGGAGTCCCCGACCCCGTCCGCGACCGCGACGGCGAGACGACCCCACGGCGTGCGGTGCGAGGCGACGGCGTCGGCCTGGTGCTGCCGGGGACCGCGGTGGGTCGCGTGCCCGACGAGGACGTCGGCGCCGGGGGAGGTGGTGTCGGCCGCGACGGTGTCGGGCGCGACGGTGCCGGGCGGGACGGTGAACGCGGCGGTCATGGACGGGCCCTCTTCGCCGGTGGTCGGCGCCGGTGCTCCGGGCGCCTACCGACCAGGGTGGGCGGGCTCCCTGGGCGCAGCCTGTGCGCCCGATGAGGACCGCGGGTGGGGTCGGGCGACCGCGTGTCTCTGGCGAAACGCTGAGATGACTCTGATGGAGTAGTCAGAAGTCTTTCTCGTCGCTCTCCGTGTTCTATGCTCCTCGCGTCGGCCGGCCCCCGCTCCGCGCCGATCCGGCCCCGCCGGTTCCCGCGCAGCCCCCGTCCCCCGAGGAGTCCCCATGTCGCAGCAGGCACCGCCGCCCCCCGCCGGCTTCCCGTACCCCTCGATGCCGCAGGGTCCGTCCGGGATGCCCTACGGCGGCCCACCTCCCGTTCCGGGATACGGCGGTTACCCTCCGCCACCGCCCGTGCGCAAGAGCTCGGCCGGCAAGATCATCGGGATCGTGGTCGGGGTGTTCGTCGCGATCCTGGTGGCGCTCTTCGCCCTCGCGATGGTCTTCGGGTCGCCGACGGTCACCGCCGACCAGGTCGAGCAGCAGATCGCCCAGCAGTACGGCGTGGACGCGAGCCAGGTGGACTGCCCCTCGTCGCTGGAGGGCGAGGTCGGCGCGACCATCACGTGCACCGGCACCGACGCGGGCACCACGTCGACGCTGCTCGTGCGGGTGACCGCCGTCCAGGGCGACACCGTGAACTTCGACATCATCCCGCAGTGACGGTCTGATCCCGGCGGTCATGATGACCGCATGACGCCGCCGTCCCCGTCGCGCTCGTGAGCGTGACGGTGACGGCGGTGCTCGTCCTGGGCCCGGTCCTCCTCGGCGCGCTCACCCAGCGGGCCACCGGCCTCGGTCTCGCCCTGGTCGGGGCGCCGTTCCTCGTCGCGATCCTGGGCCCGCGCGACGGCGTGTCGTTCGGCAACGCCCTGCAGGTGCTCCTGTGCGCCGTCGTGCTCGCCCGGACCTGGCGCGGGACCGACCTCCGGTCCGCCGGGCTGCTCCTCGCCGGCGCCCTCGTCACGGTCCCGCTCGGCGCGTGGGTGGTCGGTGTGCTGCCCGAGGGGCCCCTGCTGGTCGTGGTCGGTCTGCTCGCCATCGGCGCCGTGGTGGTCTCGCTCGTCCCGCGCCTCGGCGGGTGGATGAACGGCACGCCCGGGGCCGTCGGGGCCGGCGCCGTCGCCGGGTTCGTCAACGCCGCGGCGGGCGTGGGCGGGCCGATGATCTCGGCGTTCGCGCTCGCGCGGCGGTGGAGCACCGACGTCTTCGTGCCGACCGCGCAGCTCGTCCTGCTCGTCATCAACCTGCTCGCGCTCCTGGGCAAGGGCGTCCCCCGCCTCGCCCCCGCGGTCTGGGGCACCGGTCTCGTGGCGCTGGCCGTGGGGGTCGTCCTGGGCGACGTCGTCCACCGGCGCCTCGACCCCGTCACGGCGCGCCGCGCGGTCGTCGTGCTGGCCCTGATGGGCGGGCTCGCCACCGTCGTCCGGGGTCTGCTCACCCTCTGAGCAGCCCCCGGACACCGACCGATCGAGTGGACAGGCCCTGTCGGGCCGGGGCAGAGTGGGGTGCCGACCCGCAGCTTCACCCCCACGAGGCGAGGCGGTACTCGTTCCTCGTGGAAGGGGTGGCGCTCGTGCGCATGCCTCATGACCATCGGTGCGACGACTCGGCCGCACCGGATCCTCGTCCTCCCGACGAGCCGCTCGGGGGCCTGACGATCGCCCCGACGCAGCCACGGCGCGGGCTCGTGCTCGTGCGCCTCATCGGTGAGGTCGACATGCTGACCGCCCCCCGGTTCGGCGACGTCGTCCAGGACGCCCTCGCCGCGGTCGCGACCGAGCGGGACCACGGCGTCGACCCCGCCCATGACGGCCCCGCCGACGAGGACCCGCGCCCGCTGGTCGTGTGCGACCTCTCCGGGGTCACGTTCTTCGGCGCCTCCGGGCTCGACGTCGTCGCGTCCGCGCAGCAGACCGCCGACGAGTACGACGTCCGGTTGGTCGTCGTCGCCGGCCATCGGACGGTGCTGCGCCCCTTCCGTCTCGTCGCCCTCGACCGCCGGGTCCTCCTCACCGCGACCCATCCGGCGATCGGCAGACACGTCACGGCGGGAACGGCGTGGTGAGCGCCGAGACGTCCCCCCGGACGGGCGGCGGCGGGACCACGCGGGCCCCGGAGCTGGGCGAGGCGGTGCGGGCCGCCCTGGGTGCGCTCGCCGACCTCGCGGCCCCCTCGGCCGCGCTGCGCGACGGGCGGGTCGACCGCATGTTGCGGGCGTCGCTGCAGGCCCACGAGTCGGCGCAGAACGGCGACGGGCGCCGAGCCGGGCTCGACGAGGTCGCCGCGGCGGTGCGGACCGCCTGCGCGCACCTGGCCGTGACCGAGTTCGAGGACGCCTACCTCGCCCTGCGCGCGGCGCTCGACCGGCTGCCGCGGCGGTGGGAGCCCGGGCCGGACGGCGCCGGCACGGGAGCCTGACCGGGCCTCGTCACCTCACCACTGGAAGCCGTGCCCCGCGCCCTGCCGCACCAGCTCGGGCTCGTCGCCGGAGAGGTCGATGACCGTCGTCGGCTCGGTGCCGCACTCGCCGGAGTCGATGACGGCGTCGAGCTGGTTGCCGAGCCGCTCGTGGATCTCGGCGCCGGAGGTCAGCGGCTGCTCGGTGTCGGGCAGGAGCAGGGTGGAGGAGAGCAACGGCTCGCCGAGCTCGGCCAGCAGCGCTTCCGCCACCGGGTGCTCGGGGATGCGGACCCCGACCGTGCGCTTGCGGGGGTGCAGCAGCCGCTTCGGCACCTCCTTGGTCGCCGGCAGGATGAACGTGTAGCAGCCGGGCGTCGCGGCCTTCACCGAACGGAACACCGGGGTGGAGACGCGGACGAACTGGCCGAGCTGGGCGAAGTCGCGGCACACCAGCGTGAAGTGGTGGCGCTCGTCGAGGTGGCGGATCGTGCGGATGCGCTCGAGCCCCTCGCGGTTGCCGAGCGCGCACCCGAGCGCGAAGCACGAGTCGGTGGGATAGGCGATCAGCCCGCCCTCCCGGAGGAGGTCGACGGTGGCGGTCACCGCCCGGCGCTGCGGGTTGCGGGGGTGGACCTCGACGTACCTCGCACGCGTGGGGGCGGCCATCGCCGCAGGGTAGGGGCGCCGCGGCCCGCTCCGCGACACCCAGCGGCGGCGGGCGGGATGATTGGCGCCCGTATCGGAGGGGCACTCCATCGAGGCTTGTGACCGGATCGAGACCTACGCGGAGCGTGACCGAGACTTCGATACGCCCTTCGGCGCATCGTGGTCACGCTGGAGGAGGAACTCGGATGAGCGCTCACCGCATCCAGGACGAACGCCCCGCTGACGTGGTCCGCCTCGTCGGGCGGGGAGTGGTGGCCACGACGGCCGCCCTCACCCTCACCGGTGCGGGGGCGGGGCTGGCGCTGGCGTCTCCCGGCCACGGCGGTGACGGGCACGGCAACGGACACGGCAACGGGCACGAGGACGGCGACTCGGGGCACTCCGGGTCCCAGGACCCGGCCGACTGCGGCGCCTCCGGCGACGACCTCGTCGGCGGCCTGCTCGGCGACCTCGGGCTCGGCGGATCGCACGGTCAGGACAGCGCGCAGAGCGCCTCGTGCGACACCGGGTCGACGGACAGCTCGGACGCCTCCGGCAGCCAGGGCTCCTCGTCGTCGAGCGACGGCAGCGGAACGCAGCAGGCCGCGGCGCAGCGCCAGTACGCGCCGGCCAACCCGGCCGACATCCCGCCGCCCCCGGGCGAGACGAAGATCATCGACATCCCGGACAGCTCCGCGTCGTAGCGCGGCGGCCGAACCGGGGTGGGCAGACTGGCGCCATGGACCTCGTGGCCCCGTGGCGGATCGACGACGCTCGACACCCGGAGGCCGCCGTCGCGGCCCGCGAACGCATCGCCGAGGTCGACGAGCACGTGCGCGCGTGGGTCACCCCGGTGCCCTCCGAGCCGGCGGGTGACGGTCCGCTCGCCGGCGTCCCGGTGGGCATCAAGGACATCGTCGACGTCGCGGGCGTGCCGACGCGCTGCGGTTCGCGTGCGCTGGTCGACGCGCCGCCTGCCGCGGCGGACGCCGGGATCGTGCGGCTGCTGCGCGCCGCCGGGGCGGTGGTCGTCGGCAAGACCGTGACCACGGAGTTCGCCTACTTCGATCCCGGTCCCACGCGCAATCCGCACGACCCCACGCGCACGCCCGGCGGGTCGTCGAGCGGGTCCGCGGCCGCGGTGGCCGCGGGCATGGTGCCGCTGGCCGTCGGCACCCAGACCGCGGGATCGGTGGTGCGCCCGGCCTCGTACTGCGGCGTCGCCGGGCTCGCGGTCGCCCGCGGGGTCCTGCCGCACGACGGGGTCGCGCCGCTGGCGCCCGGGCTCGACACCCTCGGGCTGTTCGCCGCGACCGTCGCCGACCTCGCCGTCGCGCGGGCCGCGATCGACGAGCGGGACGCCGCCGCGGAGACGACCGGGTCGCTGCGCCTGCTGGTCTGGGACGGCACGGCGGTCGCCGACGTCTCCCCGGCGATGCGCGAGGCCCTCGCCACGGCGATCGAACGGCTGCGCGCGCACGGTGCCACCGTCGCCGACCTCGACGTCGACCTCCGCGCGGCCACCGCCGACCACCGGACCGTCATGGCCGCCGAGGCCGCGACCACCGTGCCCGAGATCCCTGGCCTCGGCGAGAACCTCGCCGCCCTGGTGGCCGAGGGGCACGCGGTCCCGGACGGCGAGCTGACCGCGGCCCGCGAGCGCTCCGCGGCCACCCGCGAGGCGGTGCTGGCGCGTCTCGCCGACGCCGACGCGGTCCTGGCACCCGG
Organism: Actinomycetospora sp. CA-053990; assembly: GCF_050948445.1. NCBI lineage: Bacteria > Bacillati > Actinomycetota > Actinomycetes > Pseudonocardiales > Pseudonocardiaceae > Actinomycetospora > Actinomycetospora sp. CA-053990. The sequence goes on from NZ_CP192043.1 coordinate 553,284, forward strand.
TGCCCTCGGCGTCGCCCCGCCCGGCCTGGACGCCACCGGAGACCCGGTGCTCAGCAGGTCCTGGCACGCGATGGGCCTGCCCGCCCTCGCCGTGCCCGGGCTGCGCGACGCCGACGGCCTGCCCCTGGGTCTGCAGCTGATCGGCCACCCCGACCGCGAGGACGCCCTGCTCGCCGCCGGCCGCCACCTGGAGTCCCTGCTGCCGTGAGCGATGTTCACGGCTATAGCCGTGAACATCGCTCACATGGGGTGGGTCACGTGCCGTGTACCGCCTTGCGCGCGAGGGAAGAGTGGGGGCCGTGGCGGACCGGGAGACGCGGCCGGCGGGCGCGACGCCCACCGGGCCCCCGCCTGTCCCGCCCCCTGACTCGACCCGCGACTCCCCCAGGAGCTCCGACGACGAGCTCGACGTCGAGTTCCTCGAGGAGTTCGCCGACGAGCTCGATCATCACCACCTCTGGCACCGCGACGGCGAGCGCCACCAGTTCGGCACCGACTCGCCGCTGCTCTCCCCGCGCCTCGCCGCGTGGGTGCGCTACATCCCGCGCGCCCACCCCGCGGGCTTCGTGCTGGGCGCCGCCTTCGGGCTCATCTCGCTGACGCCGTCACTGATCCCCCGCGACTACATGTTCCAGGGCCTCGCCACCGGCATCTCCGCCGCGCTGGGCTACGCGATCGGCGTCGCCCTCGCCTGGCTCCTGCGTCGCATGGCGCGCTGGACACACCTCACCGACCGCCTGGACCGCGCGACCCCCGTGTGGTTCACGCCCGGGGCGTGGCTGGTGCTCGTGGTGACCGCGGCGCTCGCCCTGCTCGGCCTGCTCCTCGCCGGCGCGGGCTGGCAGCGCCAGATCGCCGGGCTCATGGGCCTCGAGCAGCCGACCACCGACGGCTGGCTGCGCGCCGGGCCGATCGCGGTGGTCGTGGCGGGCGTGCTCGTCGGCTTCGGTCGCGGGGTGCGCTGGCTCGCGGGACGGGTCGCGGAGCTGCTGCGCCGGCGCGTCCACATGCCGCGACGGGTCGCGGCCGTCGCCGGCACCGTGCTCGTGCTGCTCCTCGTCGTCGCGGTGCTCGACTCGGTGGTCCTGCGCGGCGGGCTGCGCGTGGCCGACTCCGTCTTCCGCGCCACGAACGACACGCCCTATCCCGGGCTCACCGCCCCGACCTCGCCGCTGCGCTCCGGCTCGCCCGCCTCGCTGGTGCGCTGGGACACGATCGGCCGCGAGGGCCAGGCCTTCGTCGCGGGCGGACGCCCGCCCTCCGAGCTCGCCGCCGCGTCGGGCGCGCCTCGGTGGCGCCGATCCGCGCCTACGTCGGCCTGCTCGCCGCGCCCGGGCCGTCGGAGCGCGCCGCCCTGGCCGTCGCCGAGCTCGAGCGCACCGGGGCGTTCGACCGGTCGGTGCTCGCCGTCGTCACCACCACGGGCACCGGCTGGATCGACACCCCGACAGCCGACTCCCTCGAGATGATCTGGGGCGGGGACACCGCGATCGTCGCCACCCAGTACTCGTACCTCCCGAGCTGGCTGTCGTTCGTCGTCGACCGCACGCGCGCCGAGGCCGAGGGCCGCGCCCTGTTCGACGCCGTGCACGCGCGCGTCGAGCAGATGCCGCCCGACCGGCGGCCACGGCTGTTCGCGTTCGGCGAGAGCCTCGGCTCCCAGGGCTCCGAGGCCGCCTTCTCCGGTGTCGACGACGCCCGGGCCCAGGCCGACGGGGTGCTCTGGGTGGGCCCGCCGAACTCCAACCGGCTGCACTCCGCCCTGACCGCGCGCCGGGACCCGGGCACGCCGGAGGTCCTCCCGGTCGTCGACGGGGGCCGCGAGGTGCGGTTCGGGGCGACGCCGGAGGACCTCGCGCGCCCGCCCGGCCCGTGGGATGCGCCACGGATCGTCTACCTGCAGCACGCCTCGGACCCGGTGGTGTGGTGGTCCCCGTCGCTGCTCTGGGGACGTCCCGCGTGGCTGGCCGAGCCCAGGGGTCGCGACGTCTCGCCCGCGATGGACTGGTACCCCGTGGTGACGTTCTGGCAGGTCACCATCGATCTGACCAACTCGCTCGGGGTCCCCGACGGCCATGGTCACCAGTACCGCGGCGTGATGCTCGACGGATGGCTCGCCCTGGGTACCCCCGACGGGTGGACCCCTGCGGACACGGAAAGGGTGGCAGGCATGCTGGGGATGTGACCGCTCCCCAGCACACGGCCGCCGAGGCGTGCCCCGACCGGGGCGACACGAGCGACGAGGAGGACACCCCCTCCCACTGGCGACGGCTGGCCCCACCGGCCGTCGTCGCGGTCCTCCTGCTGGCGTGGAGCAACGTCGTGCTCCCCGCGCTCCCCGCCGACGCCGTGCTCAAGGCGCTGTTCAACCTCGGCGGCGTCGCGGCCATGGTCACCGTGGCCCGGCTGCTCGGCCTGACGTGGGCCGACCTCGGGATCGGACGCGGCACCTGGGGCGCCGGGCTGCGCTGGGGCGGCGCCGCGATCGCCGTCGCGGTGCTCGGCTACGGCGCCGTCCTCGTCGCCGCCCCCGAGCTGCTGGAGAACCCGCAGCTCGCCGGCGCCTCCCCGGGCGCCCTGCTGCTGCGCGGTCTCGTCCTCATCCCGCTCGGCACCGTGCTCGCCGAGGAGCTCGCGTTCCGCGGTGTGCTGCAGGGGCACTCGGTGCGCTCGCTGTCGGCCCGGGTGGCCCTCAGCGTCACCGCCGTCGCGTTCGGCCTCTGGCACCTCACCGTCGCGATGGGCCCGTCCGCCGTCCCGCTGCCGCCGACGCTGCAGTGGACCTCGGCGCTCACCGTGCTCGCCGTGACCGTCGTCGGCGGGCTCGCGCTCGGGTGGCTGCGCCACCGGACGGGCTCGGTGCTCGCCCCCATCGGGCTGCACCTGGGCACGAACGCGGTCGGTCTCGTCGCCGCGGGTGTCGCGCTCGCGCACTGATCGACGTCGCAGGCGAGACTGTCGCGATGACGGTGGTCGACAACGCGGTGTACGTGGGTGGTGCCCGCGACAGGGAACCCGACTCGCTCGACGGCACCCTCGCCGCCCTCCGCGAGCGCGACGGCACGCCCGACGACGACGGCTTCGCCTGGATCGGCCTGCTGCGCCCCGACAAGGCGGAGCTCGACAAGCTGGCGCATGAGCTCGCGCTGCCGGAGCTGGCCGTCGAGGACGCGGTGAACGCCCACCAGCGGCCCAAGCTCGAGCGCTACGACGACGTCGAGTTCGTCGTGCTCCGCCCCGCCTGGTACGTCGACGAGGACGAGGACGTGCAGGTCGGCGAGATCCACGTGTTCCTCGGGCAGGACTTCGTCGTCACCGTGCGCCACGCCGAGACCCCCGACCTGTCCTCGGTGCGCGCCCGCCTCGAGGGCGATCCGGGGCTGCTCGCGCTCGGCCCGCGGGCGGTGCTCTACGCGGTGCTCGACCGGATCGTCGACGACTACCGCCCCGTCGTGCGGGGCCTGCGCAACGACATCGACCAGATCGAGACGCAGGTCTTCGGCGGCGACCCGAGCGTCTCGCGGCGTATCTACCAGCTCTCCCGCGAGGTCATCGAGCTCCAGCGGGCCGTGGACCCGCTGCGCGAGGTCCTCGACGGGCTCCTCTCCGAGACCGCCGACGACCACGCGCGCATCGGCCTGCACCGCGGCCTGCGCGACGTCGCCGACCACATCGCGCAGACCTCGGAGTCCGCCGACAACTTCCGCCAGCTGCTCGGCAACATCCTGCAGGTCAACGCCGCGCTCGTCGGGCAGCGCCAGAACGAGGAGATGCGCAGGCTCTCCGAGACCAGCCTGGCGCAGGGCGAGGAGGTCAAGAAGATCTCCTCCTGGGCGGCGATCCTGTTCACCCCCTCGCTCATCGGCGCGATCTACGGCATGAACTTCGAGCACATGCCCGAGCTCGCCTGGACCCTCGGCTACCCCTTCGCGCTGGGGCTGATGGTGCTCGGCTCGCTGACGCTGTTCCTCGTCTTCCGCAAGCGCGGCTGGCTGTGACGAGCGAGCGGGCCCGCTCGTTCGGCGCCGCCGCGGACGACTACGACCGGCTGCGGCCCGCGCCGGCCGCCGAGGCCCTGCGGTGGCTGGTGCCGAGCCCGCAGAGCCGGGTGCTCGACCTCGCCGCGGGCACGGGGCTGGTGACCCGCGCGCTCGCCGCCGAGGGCGTGCACGACGTCGTCGCGGTCGAGCCCGACGACGCCATGCGGGCCGTGCTCACCGCACGCAGCCCCGGGGTGCGGGCCCTGGCCGGCACCGCCGAGGACATCCCGCTGCCCGACGGGTCGGTGGACGTCGTCCTGGCGGCGTCGGCGTGGCACTGGTTCGACGCTGAGCGGGCCGCGACCGAGATCGCGCGGGTGCTGCGGCCCGGGGGCGTGCTCGGCCTGATGTGGAGCTACTCCGACCCCGACACCGACTGGGTCGCGGACCTGCGCCGGATCGGGCGGGCCGAGGCGCAGGGGTCGGCGTCGCTCATCCGCTCCGGGCTCTCCCTGGAGATGCCGGCCGGGGCACCGTTCGGCACGGGCGAATCGCGGGTCTTCCGGCGCTCGGCGTGGATGGCGGCGCCGGACGTGGCCGCGATGCTCGGGACGTACTCGAGCGTGCTCACGCTGCCCGCCGCCGAGCGTCGTGACGTGCAGCGACGAGCCCGGGCCCTCCTCGCGGAGCGGGTGGGCACCGACCCGGTGCTCGTGCCCTTCGTGACCGGGGCGTTCCGGACGTTGCGCTCATGAGGTGATCGCCTCTCGACTCCGGGCGCGGAGCGAGGTTAGCCTGCCCTCACGAGGCGAGGAGGCTGCCGTGACGTTGCGTTTGCCCACGGGTGAGGTGACCGTGCTGCTCGGCGAGCAGATCGTGCGCCGCCGGCTCATGGACATGCTCGACGACTCGTCCGCGCGCGAGGAGACGGGGCAGCCGGCGACGGTGCACCGCGTCAGCGCGGGCGCGTCCGAGGGCGTCGCGACGCGCCGCCGGCGTCTCGAGGACGCCGGCGGCGCCGACGGGGCCGCGATCGTGCTCGTCGACCACATCACCGACGGCCTCGACGCCGCGGGGAGGCGTGCCGTGCTCGGCGCGCTCGCGACGGTGGCCGCGCGGGGTGCTGCGGTGCTGGTCGACGACGGTGACTGCGTGGCCGCCCTGGCGATGGCGGACGGCACGCTGCGCGCCGACCCCGTGCGGGGACTCGTCCTCGAGCCCGCGGGCGGGTCGGCCGCGCCGCTGGAGGAGCTCTACCGGGCCTCGTAGGTCAGGCAGTCGGCGACGTCCGAGCCCTGGCCGATCTCGACCGACGGCGCGGTGCACTCGAGCTTGTCGTTGAACTTGCACTCCGAGCGGTGGCAGGCGCCCACGACGCCGTTGCGGTCCAGGCCGCCGCGGAAGGAGATCTCGACGAACGTGCCGCACTTGGCGGTGTCGCCGGCGATGGTGATCGCGCCGGCGTGGCAGGTCTTGCTGTCGTTGTAGGAACAGGCGGTCACCGAACAGGCCTGGACCGTGGGCATGTCCTGGGTCGAAGTCATGACCATGATGGTGGCGTTCCCCCGGGGGCCGTCGCCACGCAGCGAAGGCTGCCCTGATCAGGCGAATGCCCCGTGCGGCACATGCCGACCTGGGGCGACGGAGACGACACCCGCGACAGACGGGCAATCCTGTGACGCACATCACGTTGCGTACTACCCGGACGGGCCTCGCGGACTGAGGGTGCGCTGTCCTCAGTCGGCCCCTTGATCGGTGATCGGACGCTGGGGACTTCCCAGGACGCATCGGGCGGGCCACGGTGGATCACTCCACCACCGCCCGTCGACGGGAGCACCGCCCGTGACCGACACCGCCCCGCCCGCCCAGCGCACCCCGCACGTCGGCCAGAGCCTCCCGCGTCGCGAGGACGCGGCACTGCTCACCGGCCGCGGCACCTGGACCGACGACATCGCCCCGCTCGGCGCGGTGCACCTCGCCCTGGTGCGCAGCCCCGTCGCGCACGCCCGCATCACCGCCGTCGACACGAGTGCGGCGCGGGAGCACCCGGGCGTCGTCGCCGTCCTCACCGGCAAGGATCTCGCCGACGACTTCGTGGCCGGCATCCCCACCGGGTGGCCGGTCACCGAGGACATCCTCGTGCCCGACCACCGGCCGCTGGCCCACGCCGAGGTCAACCACGTCGGGGACGCCGTGGCGGTCGTCGTCGCGGGCGACGCGGCGACGGCGCGGGACGCCGCCGAGCTGGTGGTCGTCGACTACGACGAGCTGCCCGCCGCGGTCGACCTGGAGGCTGCGCTCGCGCCCGGTGCCCCGCTCGTGCACGAGGAGCTCGGCACGAACCACTGCTACACCTGGCCGCTCGCCGTCGGGGACGTCGACGCGGCGTTCGCCGAGGCCGACGTGGTCGTCGAGGGCCGTTACGTGCAGCAGCGCGTGATCCCCTCGCCGATGGAGACCCGCGCGGTCGTCGTGACGCCCGACGCCGTCGGCGGCGGGTTCACCCTCCACACCTCGACGCAGGTGCCGCACTTCGTGCGCGACATCCTCGCCGCGATCTGCGGCATCTCCGACACCAAGCTGCGCGTCGTCGCCCCGGACGTCGGCGGCGGCTTCGGCGCGAAGCTCAACGTGTACGCCGAGGAGGCCCTGGCGCTGGTCCTGGCGCGGCGGCTCAAGCGGCCGGTCAAGTGGACCGAGACCCGCTCGGAGCACCACGTCGCGACCACCCACGGGCGCGGGCAGGTCCAGTACATGACGGTCGGCGCCACGCGCGACGGGAAGATTCTCGGCATGCGGATCCGCCTCGTCGCGGACATGGGCGCCTACCTGCAGCTGCTGACCCCGGGCATCGCCGTCTTCGGGGCGTTCACCTACTGCGGGCTCTACGACTTCGGGGCCTACGACTTCTCGTGCCAGGGCGTGTTCACCAACCTCACGCCCACCGACGCCTACCGGGGCGCCGGGCGCTCCGAGGCGGCGTACGCCCACGAGCGGATCCTCGACGACCTCGCCCGGGCCCTGGAGATGGACCCGGCCGAGCTGCGCCTGCGCAACCTCCACCCGCCGTTCTCCGAGCCCCGCACGGTGCCCTCGGGCGTCCAGTACGACTCCGGGGACTACGAGCCCTGCATGCGTCGCGCCCTCGAGCTCGTCGACTACGAGGGTCTGCGCGCCGAGCAGGCGCAGCGCCGGGCGGCCGGCGACACCGTCGAGCTCGGCATCGGGATCGGGAACTTCACCGAGTCCGGCGGCCTCTCGCCCTCGAAGGTCGCCGCCGGGGTCCGGCTGCAGAGCGGCGGCTGGGAGGCGGCGACGGTGCGGATGACCACCGCCGGACGCGCCGAGGTCGTCACGGGCACGAGCCCGCACGGGCAGGGCCACGAGACGGCCTGGGCCCAGATCACCGCCGACAGCCTCGGCATCGATCCCGCCGACGTCGAGGTGTTCCACGGCGACACGATGGTCGCGCCGTTCGGACGCGACACCTACGGGTCGCGCAGCCTCGCCGTCGGGGGCACCGCCGTGTTCGGGGCGGCCGAGAAGGTGGTGGCCAAGGCCCGGCTGATCGCCGCGCACCTGCTCGAGGCCGCCGAGTCGGACCTCCGGTTCGTCGACGGCACGTTCTCCGTGGCCGGCACCTCCGGGCCGTCGATCACCATCCAGGAGGTCGCAGGCGCGGCGTCGCTGGCCGCCGACCTTCCCGACGGCATGGAGCCCAACCTCACCGCCGACTACCACTTCGACCCGCCGAACTTCACCTGGCCGTTCGGCACGCACATCTGCGTCGTCGAGGTCGACACCGAGACCGGCATGACCACCGTGCGGCGCTTCGTCGCGGTCGACGACTGCGGGCGGATCGTCAACCCGCAGATCGTCGACGGGCAGCTGCACGGCGGGATCGCCCAGGGCATCGGGCAGGCGCTCTACGAGCACGCCACGTTCGACGAGGACGGCCAGCCGACGGCCGCGACGCTCGCCGACTACGCCGTGCCCGCCGCGAGCGACCTGCCCTCGTTCGAGCTGGACCAGACCGTGACCCTGTCACCCACCAACCCGCTGGGGGCCAAGGGGATCGGGGAGTCCGGGTCGATCGGCTCGTCGCCCGCCGTGGTGAACGCGGCGATCGACGCGCTCGCCGCCCGCGGCGTCACGCACCTCGACATGCCGCTGACCCCGCAGCGGGTCTGGCGCGCCCTCGACGGGGCCGCCAAGGTGACCACATGACCGCCACCCCTGACGCGGAGCGAAGCGGAGCCGGACCATCGGGGACGCCCGAGACGGAGACACGCTACGACCACGGCGGCGACGAGTTCGTCTACGTCGAGCTCTCCGCGGCGATGAGCCTGCCGGTGCACTTCCGGTCGCTGGCGATCACCCGGCGGCTGGCCGAGGAGGCGATCCCGGGCGTCGAGGAGATCGCGCCGTCGAACGCGTCGTACATGGTCCGCGTCGACCCGGACCGGCTGCACCCGCGTGACCTCGTCCGCGAGCTGCAGCGCATCGAGGGCGAGGTCGGCGAGCTCTCCGACGACCTCACCGTGGCGTCCCGGATCATCGACGTCCCGATCATGCTGAACGACCCGTGGACCCACGAGGTCCTCATGAAGTTCCGCGACCGCCACCAGGACCCGAACGGCACCGACCTCGACTACGGGGCCCGGATCAACGGCTACAGCTCGACCGAGGACTTCATCGACGCGCTCGCCGCGTCGCCGTACCTGGTGACGATGATGGGCTTCGTCCCCGGGTTGCCGTGGTGCTTCCAGCTGGTGCCGCGTGAGCGGCAGGTCGAGGTGCCCAAGTACGTCCGCCCGCGCACCGAGACCCCGGAGCGGGCGTTCGGGTTCGGCGGCGCGTTCGCGGTGATCTACCCGGTGAAGGGCGCGGGCGGCTACCAGCTCTTCGGCTCGGCGCCCGCGCCGATCTTCGACGGGGAGCAGCGGCTGCCGGACTTCGCGGAGAACGACTCGGTGGTGTTCTTCAAGCACGGCGACGTCATCAACTACCGGCGCGTCGACCGCGAGGAGTACGACGACGTCCGCGCGCAGGTCGACGCCGGGACGTGGCGGTACTCGTACAAGGAGCTCGAGTTCTCGCCGAGCCGGTTCCTCGCGGACCCGGACGGCACCAACGCCGCGATGAAGGAGGTGCTGTACGGGTGAGCATCATCGTGCGCGACCCCGGCCTCGAGACCACCGTCCAGGACACCGGGCGGCTCGGCTACTACAGCATCGGCTTCCCGCCCTCGGGCGCGCTCGACTCGTTCGCCTACCACGTCGGCAACGCCCTGGTCGGCAACGAGCCCGGCGCCGCGGGGCTGGAAGCGGTCTACCTCGGCCCGACGCTGGAGTTCACCGCCGACACCGTCATCGCGGTGACCGGGGCGGACATCCCGGCGTTCGTGGACAGCACCGAGATCCCGCTGTGGGAGTCCGTGGCGGTGACGGCCGGCTCGGTGCTGTCGTTCGGCCAGCTCCGTGGCGGGGCACGGCCCTACATCGCCGTCGCCGGCGGCATCGACGTGCCGCTCTACTACGGCAGCCGCTCGACCTACACGCTCGTCGGGATCGGCGGCTTCGAGGGACGCGCGCTGAGGGCCGGCGACGAGCTGGCGATCGGCTCCGACGCGCGGGATCCCCGTGCGGGCCGGCGCGTGGACGCCTCCGACGTGCCGGTGCACCCGTCGACCGCGGAGGTGCACCTGCTCGTCGGCCTGCACAGCTACCGGCTCACCGAGGACAGCCTCGCGCGGTTCACCGACACCGAGTGGAAGGTGACCCCGGACGCCAACCGGGTCGGCTACCGCTTCCGGGGTGCCGAGCTGGAGTTCGTGCCCCGCGAGCAGCCGTTCGGGGCCGGGAGCGACCCCGCCAACGTCACCGACTGCGGCTACCCGGTCGGCTCGGTGCAGGTGCCCGGCGGCGTCGAGCCGATCGTGCTGCTGCAGGACGCGGTCACCGGGGGCGGCTACGCGACGCTCGGCACCGTCGTGTCCGTCGACCGCGACCGGCTGGCCCAGACCAAGACCGGCGACAGGACGCGCTTCGTGCCCGTCGACCTCGACGGCGCGCTGCAGGTCCGCAAGGACCGCCTCGGCGCGCTCGACCGCATCCGTTCCGCGCTCGCCTGACCGATCCCCCAGGAGGCACGTCCGTGGGCAGCCACACCATCACGTCCCGCACGCCCGGCGTCTTCTACCACCGGCCCTCGCCGGACGCGGACCCCTACGTCACGGAGGGGGCGTCCGTCGCCGAGGGCGACACGGTGGGTCTCGTCGAGGTCATGAAGACCTTCCACGAGGTGAAGGCCGACGCCGCCGGGACCGTGTCGAAGTTCCTCGTCGAGAACGAGGACGAGGTGACCATCGGCCAGGACCTCGTCGAGCTGGAGACGTGAGCCTGCGGAGCGTCCTGGTCGCCAACCGCGGTGAGATCGCGCTGCGGGTCGTGCGGGCCTGCCGGGAGCTGGGCATCCGGTCGGTCGCCGTGTACTCCGACGCCGACGCGTCCGCCGCGCACGTCCGGCACGCCGACGACGCGGTGCACATCGGCAAGTCGTCGGCGTCGAAGAGCTACCTCAACGCCGACGCCGTGCTCGAGGCGGCGCGCTCGGCCGGGGTCGACGCGGTCCACCCCGGCTACGGCTTCCTCTCCGAGCGGCCGTCGTTCGCCGCGGCCGTCGAGGAGGCGGGGCTGACGTTCGTCGGTCCGCCGTCGTCGGTGATCGCGACGATGGGGGACAAGGCGGCGGCGCGGGCGGTCGCGCGCTCGGCGGACGTGCCCGTGGTGCCGGGCAGCGACGAGGTCTCCTCGGCCGACGACGCCGTCGCCGCGGCCGAGGAGGTCGGCTACCCGGTGCTCGTCAAGGCCTCGGCCGGCGGCGGGGGACGGGGTATCCGGCCGGCCGCGTCGGCCGACGAGCTGCGGACCGTGGTGGTCGAGGCCCAGCGCGAGGCGTCGTCGGCGTTCGGTTCCGGTGCCGTGTACCTCGAGCGCGCGCTGCAGGGGCCGAAGCACGTCGAGGTGCAGGTGCTCGCCGACACCCACGGCGGCGTCGTGCACTGCTTCGAGCGGGAGTGCTCGCTGCAGCGCCGTCGGCAGAAGATCCTGGAGGAGGCGCCGGCGCCGGGGCTCTCCTCCGAGCTGCGGTCGGCGTTGTGCGACGCGGCCGTGCGGTTGTCGGCCCAGGTCGGCTACGTCGGCGCGGGCACGGTGGAGTTCCTCGTCGAAGGCGAGGAGTTCTTCTTCATCGAGATGAACACGCGCATCCAGGTCGAGCACCCGATCACCGAGTGGATCACCGGGCTCGACCTCGTCGCCGAGCAGCTGCGCATCGCGGGCGGGGAGCCGCTGTCGGTGGCCCAGGACGACATCGTCCGCCGGGGCGCGGCCATCGAGTTCCGCGTCAACGCCGAGGACCCCGACCAGGACTTCCTGCCCTCGCCCGGCGAGGTGACCGGTCTCGAGCTGCCGGGCGGTCCCGGCGTCCGCGTCGACACGGCGCTCATGGCCGGTGACGTCGTCCCGCCGTTCTACGACTCGCTGGTCGCGAAGCTCGCGGTCTGGGCGCTGACGCGCGAGCAGGCCCTGGCCCGCGGGCGCCGCGCCCTCGCCGAGTACCGCGTCGAGGGCCTGCCGACCACCATCGGCCTGCACCGCCGCCTGCTCGACGAGCCGGCGGTCGTCGACGGCACCTACGACATCACGACGCTGGAGACGTGGTTGGCCGGCGGCTAGCACCGAACGCGCTGCTCGGCGGGCGGTGAGCAGCGAACGCGCTGTTCGCTGCTTCTACGCGCGCAAAGTCCCCGTTCGCGGTCGCTGCCCGGCGTGATCGGACGCCTACGCGCCGGTCGTTCCCGGGTGACCTGGATCACGTTAGCGTCGACGGGCATGGGGACCCCGGTCGACGTCATCGACGTCGGTACCGGCCCGCCCGTCGTCCTGCTGCACAGCTCGGTGAGCGGGAACCGGCAGTGGAAGGCGTTGATCGCCGACCTCCGGGACCGTCACCGTGTCCTCGCGATCAACCTGCTCGGTTACGGCGAGACCCCGCCGTGGTCCGGGGACCGCCCGCAGCGACTGACCGACCAGGCCGCGCTGGTCCACGCCGCGATCGACGGGATCGACGAGCCCGTGTCCCTCGTCGGCCACTCCTTCGGCGGCGCCGTGGCGATGCAGGCCACGCTCGAGCTCGGCGACCGCGTCCGCGCGCTCGTCCTCCTGGAACCCAACCCCTTCTCGCTGCTCGCGCGCGCCGGGCGCACGGAGGCGTTCGCCGAGGCCTGCGCCCTGCGGGACCACGTCCGGCGTCACGGCCGGACGGGCGAGTGGGACGTCGTCGCCGAACGGTTCGCCGACTACTGGCTGGGCGACGGCACGTGGGAGGCGATGCCCGACAAGCGCCGTGCCGCGTTCGTCGCCGCACTCGTCCCGAACCAGCACGAGTGGGACGCGGTCGCCGACCCGGACCTGGTGCTCGACGACCTGCCGCGCGAGGTCCCGACGCTCGTCGTCCACGATCCGGCCACGCGCCGCCCCATCCGGGAACTCGTCGAGGTCCTCCGCGAGGCGCGGCCCGACTGGTGCTTCCGCACCCTCGCCGAGGGAGGCCACATGGCCCCGCTGACCCGCCCCGACCTCGTCGACCCCCTCGTCGTGTCGTTCCTGGCGCAGTCGTGAGCGCGACGCGCGGGCTCGGGGTCGCACTGACGCCGATGGAGACCCGGCGCGAGGTGGTCATCCACCTCGCGGAGAGGGCCGAGCAGCTGGGCTACGACGCGTTCACCGTGGCCGAGGGGTGGGGCTGGGACGCGGGCGTCGTGCTCGCCGAGATCGCGGGCCGGACGGCACGCCTGCGCCTCGGGACGTCGGTGGTCAACATCTGGGGCCGGAGCGCCGCCACCCTGGCCATGATGGCCGCGAGCCTGGACGCCGCGAGCGACGGCCGGTTCACCCTGGGCCTCGGCGCGGGCAGCCCCGCGCTCGCCGAGGGCCTGCACGACGTCCCGTTCGACGACCCGATCGCCCACCTCGCGGCGGCGACGCAGCAGGTCCGCGGCCTCCTCGCGGGAGAGCGGCTCCGAGCGACCACGGGACAGAAGGGCATGCGTCTCGGCGTCCCACCCCGCCCCGGGGTGGCGATCCACCTCGCCGCGCTCGGACCGCGGTCGGTCCGGCTCGCCGGGGAGCTGGCCGACGGCTGGGACCCGTTCTTCCTCCCCGTGTCCGCCTTCGCGCAGGTCCGCGACGACCTCCGCGCCGCGGCCCGGGACGCCGGACGCGCCGATCTCCCCACCGCCTGCCCGGGCATCCCGACGGCGGTGTCCGACGATCCGGCGACCGCGCGGGAGGCGGCCTCCTGGTGGGTGGGCTTCTACCTCACGGCGATGGGACCCCTGTACCCGCGGACCCTGCGACGGCTCGGCTTCGGCGACGCGGTCGAGGAGGTCGTCGCGTCCAATCCCACCGGGCGCACCACCGTGGTCCCCGAGAGCGCGGAGGTCCTCCTCGACGAGCTCACCCTCACCGGCGACCCGGAGCGCGCCCGGGCCATGCTCGAGCGCTGGTACGCCGCCGGCGCCGAGCGCCCGGCGATCGTCCTGCCGCCCGGGCGCGACGTCGACGAGCTCGACGCCGTCCTCGAGGCGCTGCGGCCTCAGCCCCGCAGCAGCTGAGTCGCCGGCACGCGCTCGACGCCCAGGGAGTCGAAGCGCCGACGGAGGGCCTCGACGATCTCGACGGCGTTGGGACGGTCGCCGTGCAGGCAGATCGTGTCCACCTCGACGTCGAGGTGCTTGCCCGTCGTCGAGGTCACGTGCCCCTCGAGGAGGTCGACGGCCTGCTGGGCGACGGCGTCGGGGTCCTTCGCCTTGGGCTCGGGCTCGACGATGATGTGCCCCTCGTCGTTGTACTCGAGGTCGGCGAAGCCCTCCCGGGCCACGGTCGCGCCGAGCGAGCGGGCGAGGTCCGCCGTCGGCCCGGCCAGCCAGAAGATCATCAGGTTCGGGTCGAGTCGCAGCACCGCCTCCGTGATCGCGGTGGTGATCTCGGGGTCGGTCAGCGCCATGCCGTACAGCGCGCCGTGCGGCTTGACGTGCACGACCTCCGCGCCCTCGGCGCGAGCCGTCGCCTGCAGCGCACCGGTCTGGTAGAGCACGAGCTGGGCGGCCTCGTCCGGGCGCAGCGCCATGCGCCGGCGCCCGAAGCCCACGAGGTCGGGCAGCCCGGGGTGGGCGCCGATCGCGGTGTCCGTGGCGACGGCCGTGCGCACCGAGTCGCGCATCGTCACCGGATCGCTGGCGTGGTACCCGCAGGCGACGTTCACCGAGGTCACGTGGCCCATGAGCTCGGTGTCGTGACCGAGCTTCCAGCGCCCGAGGCTCTCCCCGGCGTCGGCGTTGAGGTCGACGCGTGTCTGCATGGGCCACAGTGTCCGCTCAGAACGCGCCGGCGTGAACCTCCGACCACTGACGGAACGTCCGCGCCGGCCGCCCGAGGACGCCGGGGACGGTGGTGGTCACCCGGCTGTCGTCGTACTCGCCGCCGCGGAAGAAGCGGAAGAAGGCGTCGACGTACTCGGCCGGCATCAGCGACCCGAGACGCGCCCGCGCCTCGTCGTCCGGCTCGGGCTCCAGGCGCAGGTCGCGCCCCAGGACGTCGCCGAGCACCGCGAGCCGATCGGCCGGGAGCGTCGCCTCGGGCCCGGTGAGCCGCAGGCTCCGGCCCTCGAGCCCCGGGTCGGTGAGCGCGCGGGCGGCGACGGCGCCGATGTCGGCCGGGTCGATGACGGCGACCGGGACGTCGGCGAAGGGCTCGCGGACGACGTCGGTGAGCGGTGACCACGCCAGCGCGTTCGACATGAACCCGCTCGGGCGCAGCACCGTCCACCCGAGGCCCGAGTCGCGCACGGCGGCCTCGGAGACGAGGTTGAACCGGGTCACCGCGTTGTCGACGTCGCCGCCGACCACGGCGTCCGTCGAGAGCAGCACGACCCGTCGCACCCCGGCCGCCCGCATGTCGGCGAGCAGGCCCGGGACGTCGGGGCGGCCGGCGGGCAGGAACACGGCGTCGACGCCGCGCCAGGCGTCGGCCACGGCGGCGCGATCACCGAGGTCCCCGGCCACCGGGACGGCTCCCGCGACGGGCGTGCCCCGGCGCGAGAGCGCCCGGACCTCGCCCGCGCCGGCGAGCGCACGCACCACCTCGCCGCCCACGTTGCCGGTCGCGCCGGCCACCAGGACGGTCGTCATCGGCTCCTCCTCGGTTCGGGTCACCGCACCGACGCTAGGCACGGCGAGGGAACCCCGAGGTGCCCTCAGACGAGGTCGTCGGCGTGCTCCTCGGCCCAGGCGGTCAGCGCCGTGAGCGGCCCGAGCAGCGACTCGCCGAGCCCGGTGAGCGCGTACTCCCCGCCGCGGACCCGGGGCCGTGCGACGAGCCCGGCGTCGGCGAGGCGGCGCAGGGTCTGGGTGAGCATCTTCTTGCTGATCCCGCCGGCCCGTTCGAGGAGGAACGTGTAGCGCCGCGGACCGTGCGCGAGGCCCACGAGGACGACCACCGACCAGGTGTCGGCGATCAGGTCGAGCGCCGCGCGCGCCGGACAGTCGGCGAGGAAGACGTCGGGGGCCGGCGCGGTCACGCGCCCGGCGCCGCGGGCACCGGGGCCTCGAGGGGCAGGGAGTCGAGCCCCCCGCGGATCGCCTCGGCGAGCAGGGCGATGTCCTCGTCGTTCGCGATGAGCGGCGGGGACACCGCGACGCCCTTGCCCAGCCCGCGCACGAGCACGCCGTTCTTCCGCGCGGCGCGCAGCAGCACGTTCGGGGCGTCGGGGACGCCGTCGAGCACGTCCTGCTCCAGCTCGACCGCGCCGAGGAAGCCGAAGCCGGCGCGCACCTCGTGGACGTACGGGTGCGACGTGAGCGGCGCGAGCGCCTCGAAGAGCGGTGTCTCCAGCTCGCTGCCGCGCGCGATGAGGTTCTCGCGCTCGTAGACGTCGAGGGTCGCGAGGCCCGCCGCGCAGCAGGTCGGGTGTCCCGAATAGGTGGGGCCGTGGCGCAGGGTGCGCTCGCCGGGGGTCGTCCACCACGGGGCGGCGACCTCGCCGGAGACGATCACGCCGCCGAGCGGCAGGTAGCCGCTGGTGACGCCCTTCGCGAAGGTGATCATGTCGGGCCGGACCCCGAAGCGCTCGATGCCGAACCAGGTGCCCAGCCGCCCGAAGCCGCAGATCACGGCGTCGATGACCAGCAGGACACCGTGACGGCGGCACAGCTCGGCGACGCCCTCGACGTAGCCGTCGGTGGGCAGGTGCACGCCGCCGGCGCCGGTGACGGGCTCGATCACGAACGCCGCGATCCGCTCCGGACCGACCTCGGCGAACACCTTCTCCACGCCGTCGAGGTCGTGCAGGGGCGCGACGGTGTTCTCGCCGGGGAGCACGCCCCAGCCGTCGCGGTTCGGCGGGATGCCGGTGATCGACGTCCCGAAGCCGTGCGTGCCGTGGTACCCGGTCTCGCGGGAGACGACGTGCACGCGCTGGTGATCGCCGCGCGCCTGCCAGTAGGCGCGGGCGAGCTTCACCGCCGTGTCGATGGCGTCCGCCCCGCCCGAGCCGAAGAACACCTTGGCGTCGTCGACGGGGGCCAGGTCGGCCAGCCGGTCGGCGAGCTCGAGCGCGGGGCGGTTGGCGATGTCGGCGAAGCACGAGTACGCCTCGAGCTTCGACATCTGCTTCGCGGCGGCGTCGACGATCTCCTGCCGTCCGTGGCCGACGTTGCAGTACCAGAGGCTCGCGCAGCCGTCGAGATAGGCGCGTCCCGCCTCGTCGTAGACGTACGCGCCCTCGGCGCGGTCGACGATGAACTCGTTCCCGTCGACGGCGGCCATGTCGGAGAACGGATGCCACAACCGGGTGCTCATGGTCCGGATTCTCCCGCCCACCACGCCCCGACGGCACCCCTGCGGGGGATTACGGACGGCTCGACCCCAGCCCCAGCGGCAGTGGCGCGCTCGGATCCGAGAGCGCGGCGAGGCACTGCCGGGCCGCCGCGGCCCATGGCGTCCACCCGGCGCGCTCGGCCAGGGCGAGGGCGGCGGTCCAGTCCCGGCGGGCGCTGTCGGGGTCGTCGAGGATTCGCGCCGTGAGCCCCGTCCAGAGCGTCGCGGGACCGAGCACGGCGCCGCCGAACCCGACCAGCACGGCGGCGTCCGGGTCGGCGGGGAGCACCGCGCGGACGTGGGCGGCGACCGCGGCGTCCCCGAGGCGGAAGGCGGCGGCCGCGGCCATCGCCGCCGCGGCGCGGGAGAACCACATCGCGGGGTTGGCGGCCCGGCGCCCGTACTCCGCGAGGTGCTCGCGCGCCCGGTCGTCGTGGCCCGCGCAGGCCTCGGCGTAGGCGGCCGCGGCGGACCAGGCCCCGGTGTTCAGCGCGCGCGTCGAGGCGTGGGCGGCGAGCGGGGCGAGCTCGGCGACGGTCCCCAACAGGAGGTGCTGGACGAGCAGGTGCGCGCCGGCGGCGAACGGCGCCGCGGGGAGCCCGAGCGCCTGGCCCCGCTCGGCGGCGCGGCTCGCCGCGGCGTCGGCGCCAGGATCGCCCTCGGCCAGCAGCATCGCGGCCCCGGTGACCTGGGCGGCCCAGATCGAGCGCGGGCGGAACCACCGCTCGGCGGCGGTCTCCAGCTCGACGCGCAGCTTGTGGGCCTGCTCGGTGTGCCCGTTCGCGAGCTCGGCGGTCATCAGCAGCTCGGTGCCCTCCAGGTACAGCGACGGGTCCCCGGTGGCCAGGGCGAGCCGGTGGGCGTCGACCGCGACGGCGAGCCGCTCGCGCACCGGGCGGGCGCCGTCGACGAGGTGGCGCGCCTCGAGCGCCCGGACGCGGGCCTGGGCCTCGGGGTCGTCGTCGGCGATCGCGTCCGCCAGCGCCCTCGCCTCGGCGACGAGGGTCGGCGCCCCGTCCCGGGCGGTCGCCGAGGCCTCCCGGACGGTCGCGACGAGCAGGTCGAGCCGCAGCCGCGGGGCCAGCGGCCGGTCGAGGAGGCGGTGCAGCCGCGCGTAGCGGCGGGGGTCGCCCTGCACCGAGAGTCCCAGCGGCTCGTCGCCGACCGCGACCAGCACGGCGAGCTCGTCGTCGCCGGCGTCCAGGGCCGCGTCGAGGGCCTGGTCGAGGTCTTCTTCCAGCATGGCGTCCCGGGCCTCGCCGCTCCCGCGCACCGCGGAGTGGCACAGGGCGCGGTGGGCGAGCAGGCGCGCGCGGGCCCGGTCGGTGGCCGCCGGGAGCGCGGCCTCGAACAGGGCGATCGCCTCGGGGATCGCCCGCCGGCGGTAGGACTCGACGCCGGCCTCCACCTGGGCGGCGGCGAGGCGGGACGGGGAGAGCAGCGTCGCGGCCCCCTCGCCGTGGCGCAGCACGGTGAACGCGTCCGCGTCGTCGTCGAGCCCCTCGAGCCGCGCGAGGTGCAGGTGCGCCGCGCGGACCGGTGGCACGCCGGCCCGCAGGCCGTCGGCGTCGAGGTCGTGGCGCAGCACGTAGCGGTCGCCCTCGCCGGTGGCCAGCCCCGCCCGCACCGCGACCTCGAGGTCGTCGGCGACGTCGAGCGGCCGACGTCCGAGGACGGCGGCCAGGCCGGTGAGGTCGACCGGGCGCAGGACCGCGAGCGCCTCGACCGCCCGCCGCGTCGCGGTCGGGAGCTGGGCGGCCTGGTGGTCGATGACGGCCCGCACCTGGTCGGGGACCCGGTCGACCGCCTCCCGGGCCTCCTCCCGTCCGCCGCAGCGCCCGAGGAGGTCGAGCAGCGCCGTCACGTGGAGGGCGAGGCCCCCGGAGCGGCGGGTCACCGCGTGCGCGAGGTCGTCGTCCGGCTCGAGCGCGGCGAGGCGCCGCCGGACGAGCACGGCCACCGCGTCCGGGGTGAGCGGCCCGACGGCGACGGTGGTGACGGTGTCGTGGCCGTCCAGCTCGGCCCGCGCGCGGTCCCAGTGCGGGTGCGGAGCGGTGTCGGGTGCCCGCGCCGCGACCACGACGACCACCCCGGCGGGCAGGCCCCGACGGGCGAGGGCGCGCAGGACGTCGAGCGAGGCGGTGTCGGCGCGGTGCGCGTCGTCGAGGGCCAGGAGCACGGGTGCGTCCCCGGCACGGCGACCGAGCTGCGCGTGGACCCAGGGCCCGAGGTCGCGGTCCGGGATCGGCCCCCGGATCTCCAGGTCGTCGATCACCTCGTGCCACGCGGCGGCGGGGGCGTCGTTCTCCCCCCACGCCGAGCTCGCCGTCCGCGCCCCCCGCGCCCTGGCGGCGTGGACCACGGCGCGGAGCACGGCGGACTTCCCTGCGCCCGCCCGGCCGTGCAGGACGAACAGGCGGCCCTCGCCGGTCAGGGCGTCGAGGATCGTGCCCGCGAGGGCCTCCCGACCGACCAGCTCCGGAGCGGTCGTGCGCTCCCCGCCGGCCCGGGGCGGGGTGAGCGAGCCGTAGAGCGACCGCAGCTCGGGCCCGGGCTCGACGTCGAGCTCGTCCCGGAGCCTGCGGCGGACCTCGAGGTAGGTCTCGACGGCGTCGCGGTGCCGGCCGCCGTCGCGCAGGGCCCGCACGAGCAGCGCCGACAGCTCCTCGTCGAGGCGGTCCTCGCCGGCGAGGAGGTCGACGACGTCGCCGTACCGACGCTCGTCGAGCAGCAGCGCGGCGTGGCGGACGGTGAGGGCGCGCCGGCGCTCCTCGGCGCTGCGCCGGGCCTCGGTGAGGCGGGCGGAGTCGAGCCCGAGGAACGGCGTGCCCCGCCACGCGGCGCGGGCGTCCTCATGGGCGGCGAGGTCGCCGCCGCGCAGGGCGGCGTCGGCGAGACGGCCGAACGCCAGGACGTCGACGGCGTCGCGCCCGACGTGCAGGGTGTACAGCCCGCCGCCCGCGGTGATCCACGGCTCGGCGCGGTCGCCCAGCCACGCGCGGAGGCGTGTCAGCGCGACCTGGAGGGTGGCGCGGGGGTTCTTCGGCAGCTCCTCGCCCCACGCCTCGTCGATGAGCGTGTCGCCGTCGACGGCCTCGCCCGCGTGGAGGGCGAGGAGCGCCAGGAGGGTCGCGAGGGTGCGGCTGCGGTGCGGCTCCGGCACCCCGTCGCGCACCACGGCCACGCCGCCGAACAGGCGGAGGCCGACAGACGCCATCCATCCCCCCGGACGTCACGTCACGTGATCACCTCGCGGAAGGGTACGTCCTCCGAGGTCACCCGACGTGCCGCCGTGTGGACGAACCGTTCGCCCGGGCAGAGGAGGTATCGAGCGCCCCTGGGGCTCAGAGGAGGGACTCGATCCTCGTGGCGATCTCGCCGAGGTCGTCGAGATCGCCGCCGGCGACGTCCATGACGAGCTGGAACACCGCGTCCTGGTCCGGTCGCGGTGGTCGATCATTGAGTACCAGGAAGACCGCGGTCGCGGCCCACGCGAGCCGCTTGTTCCCGTCCACGAGCGCGTGGTTCGCGCAGAGACTGTGCAGCAGCGCGGCGGCCTTCAGGGCGATCCTCGGGTAGGCGTCCTCGCCCATCACCGTCGTCGCGGGTCGAGACAGGGCGGCCTCCAGCAGCCCGAAGTCCCAAACCCGAGGTTCCTCGCCGAGCGCGCTCTCGAGAAAGCGCAGGACGTCCTCGATCGTCAGGTACCGGGTCACGCTCGACCGAGGCGGTCGAGTGCCTCTCGGAAGTTCGTCGTCACCCAGGCGGCGGCCCGGTCGACGTCGTCATCACGGTCGTGCCGCTCGACGTACTCCCGCACCGCTGTCCTGGCGATGTCCTGCATCGACCGCTGTTCCGTTTCGGCACGACGGCGCAGGGCCTCGGCCTCGTCGTCGCTCAGGCGCAGGGTCATAGCCACATCACCATGATACCGTCTCTGGTATCACCCCGCGACACCTCGCGTGCCGCCCGAGGAAAGCTTCGGAAACCGAAGTATTACCCGAACCGGTCACCTCTTCGGGCTGACGGCGGTGACGCGCGCGGCGAGTCCAGCGGGCACCTCCCAGTCGCCCGGGGCGCCGGAGGGACTCGCGTCGTACCGCCGCGCCGCGTCGAGGAGGTCCTCGGCGTCGTCGACCCCGATGCGGGAGAAACGGACCCGGGGCTTGCCCGGCCCGTCGACGGCGACGTTGCCGGCGTTCGGGCACCCGCCGAGGCAGGGCACGTGACGGACACGGACCTCCGCCCCGGCGAGCGCCCCGTCGAGGGCGGCGCCGAACGACCCGCTGTCCACGTCGTAGCGCGGACACGTGCGGCAGATGAGCAGCGGCACGGGCTCAGGGCCGGGCTTCGACGACCTGGCGCGTGGCGTCCGTGACCGGACCGGCCGGCCCGTCGAGCCCGCTGCGCGGCGCGATGCCGCTGTCCTCCTTGTGGAAGCGCCCGTCCTTCATGATCGCGTGCAGCTTGTCGTGGTCCTGCAGGACCGTGATGTCCTCCAGCGGGTCGCCGTCGACGAGGAGGAGGTCGGCGAGGTAGCCGGGCTGGACCTGGCCGAGCTCGTCGGGGCGCAGCATGATCTCGCCGCCGAGCTTGGTGGCCGAGAGGATCGCCTCCATCGGCGTGAAGCCGAGTCGCTCGACGAAGTGCTCGAGATCGCGGGCGTAGGTGCCGTGCGGGGTCCAGGCGAAGCCGTAGTCGCCGCCGGGGAGCAGCTTGATGCCGCGCCGGTGCATCTCGCGCAGCCCGTCGGTGGCGACCTCGAGCTCCTTCTTGTAGCCCACCGCCTCGGCCGCCTCCTGCGGGAACCCGAACGCCTCGGCCTCGTAGAGCGTGGCGATCAACCAGTTGATGCCGGGCGCGACGAACACCCAGTCCTTGTTCGCCTCGAGCATGTCCATGCCCTCGGCGTCGGTGAACGAGGCGTGATAGATGATGTCGACCTTGTTCCGCAGGCACATCTTCACGCTCTCGGCGGAGCGGGCGTGGGCGCAGACGCGCTTGCCGCGCCGGTGGGCCTCGGTGACCGCGGCGGCGACCTCCTCGTCGGAGAAGTACGTGTCCTCCGCGCGCTGGGTGCCGGTGATCTCCTCGCCGGTCATCGACAGCTTGATCTGGTCGACGCCGAGGTCGATCAGCTGGCGCACCGCGAGCCGCATGCCCTCCGGCCCGTCGGCGAACTTCGTGATCGACTTGATGAGCGCGCCGCCCGTCACCGCGATCTCCGGGCCGTTGGCGAGGTAGCGCGGGCCGGGGATGCGGCCGGCGTTGATCGCGTCGCGGCAGACGACGTCGAGGCGCTCCTTGGCCGACGCGGCGCCGAGGCACATCGTGTAGCCGGAGTCGATGTACTTCTTCGCCGACTCCATCGAGAAGAGCAGGTGCTCCTCGACCGGCATCCCGCCGAGGCCGTCGAGGTCCGCGGAGTTGTTCCAGCTGAAGTGGGTGTGCGCGTCGCACAGCCCGGACATCAGGGTGCGCCCCCGGCCCTCGACGACCTGCGCGTGCAGGGCGCGGGCCTCCTCGACGGTGCCGACGGCCGCGATCCGGTCGTCCTCGACGAGCACGTCACCGGGGTAGGGGTCGGCGCCCGTGGAATCGAGGATCGAGACGTTGCGGAACAGGACCTTGCTCATGACGGGCTCCTCGTCGTCGAGGGATCGAGTGGTGGTCAGAAGAACTTGAGGAGGTGCTCGGTGACCTCGTGCGGCTTCTCGAGCGCGGTCCAGTGGCCGCAGTCGTCGAAGATCTCGAGGACGGCGGAGCCGTGGGCGTCGGCGAGCGCGTGCGAGACCGCCGGGGCCCCGACGCCGTCGCCGGCGCCGGTGAGCAGCAGCAGGGGCAGGGCCGGGTCGACCGGTCCGGGGTCGTTCGCACCGGCGAGGGCCTCGCACGCCCGGGCGTAGCCCTCCGGGTCCTGGCGCAGCACCAGCTCGCGGACGCACGCCGCGGTGGCGGGGTGGTCGCGACGGGTGGCCTCGGCGGTCGCGTTCGTCATCACCGCGTCGGCGACGTTCGCCATGCCCTCGGCGCGGACCTTCGCCGCGCGGTCGTGCTGGCCCTGCTGGCCCGCCTCGGGCAGCGGCGCGGGCACGGCGCCGAGGAGCGCGAGGTGGCTGACGAGCTCCGGCCTGCGCGCCGCGAGGCTGCGCACGGTGATCGTCCCCATCGAGTGCCCGACGACCCGCGCCGGCCCGGCGTCGAGGGTCTCGATCAGCGCGGCGAGGTCGTTGGCGAAGCCCTCGATCGACACCGCGCCCGCGACGGGCGAGCGCCCGGAGCCCTCCATGTCGGGCCGGACCACGGTGAAGCGCTCGGCGAGCGCGGCGACCTGGGGCTGGTAGAAGTTCGACGTCCCGCCGAGGCCGTGCACCAGCACGACGGGCGGACCGTCCCCGGTGACCTCGACAGCGAGCTCCTTGCCGTTGACCTGCACGCGTTCGTCCTCCTCGAGGGGTCGTTCAGCGGATGGTGTTGCGGAGGGTGCCGAGGCCCGTGATCGCGCACTCGACGACGTCACCGGGCTGCAGGAAGCGGGGCGGGTCGAACCCGATCCCGACGCCGGCGGGGGTCCCGGTGGCGATGACGTCGCCGGGCAGCAGCGTCATCCCGGCGGAGAGCACGCGGATGAGCTCGGGGACGTCGAAGATCAGGTCGGCGACCGGTGCCTTCTGCCGGGGCTCGCCGTTGACCGTGCAGGAGACCTCCAGCGCGGCCAGGTCGCCGATCTCGTCGGCGCTGACCGCCCACGGCCCCATCGGCGCGTGGGTGTCGAGCGACTTGCCCAGCAGCCACTGCTTGTGGTCACGCTGCACGTCGCGGGCGGTGACGTCGTCGACGATCGTGTAGCCCCAGACGTGCTGCATCGCCTGCTCGCGAGTGATGCCCCGCCCGCCGCGGCCGATGATGACGGCGAGCTCGGCCTCGTAGTCGAGCTCGCTCGTGACGTCCGGGTGGGACTCGACGTCGTCGTACGGCCCGGTGACCGAGGTGGTCGCCTTGGAGAAGACGATCGGCTTGTCGGGCAGGTCCTCCGAGCGCTGCGGGGTGTCGTAGCCGGAGCGGCCGAACTCGGCGACGTGCTCGCGGTAATTCTTGCCCACCGCGAACAGGTCGCGGCGCGGCTCCGGGATCGGTGCGCGCAGGCGGGCCCCGTCGACGACGGGCAGCTCCCCGGCGTCGGCGATCGCGGGGCCGAGCCGCTCCCAGTCGGTGATGATCGCGAGCATCGACCGGTCGCCGACGACGCCGGCCAGGTCGCGGATGGTCGTCCCGTCGTCGTCGACCCGCCCCACGCCCTCGCGGTCGGCGGTACGGAAGGTCACCAGCTTCACGGATCACACTCCGGGGCATTTCGACAACCAATGCGGACCAATCGCGGCGTGTGGTCGGCCACCTCGCCGGTCCTCCGACCGTACGACGCGGCCTACCGCCTGCCAAGAGGGCCGATGCCGTAGCATTGGTCCTGTATTGGTCGGCATGAAGGGGGAGTCGTGGCCGCACCGCAGGAGGGCGTCGGGAGCGCACCCGTCGTCACCCGCCTCCGGGCGCTGCTCGACGAGGCCGTCGCCGCCGGCGTGCTCAGTACGGGGTCGAAGATCCCGACGGAGCGCGCGCTGTCGACCACGTTGCAGGCGTCGCGGGCCGCCGTCCGCGCCGCGCTGGGCGAGCTCGAGCGCGACGGGCGGATCACCCGTCACGTCGGGCGCGGCACGTTCCTCACCGAGCTCGAGGCCGAGCCCGGCCTGCCCCCGGCCGCCCGCGGGCCGCTCCAGACGAGTCCCGCCGAGATCATGGCGACACGCCTCGTCCTCGAGCCCGAGATCGCCGCCCTGGCCGCCCGCCATGCGACCCCGGCCGATCTCGAGCACATCGAGCACTGCCTGCGGCGCGGCAACGCCACCGCGACCTACGAGGAGTTCGAGGCCTGGGACTCCGCGCTGCACCGCGCCGTCGCGGCGGCGGCGCACAACGGCCTGCTGCTGCGGCTGTTCGACACGATGAACGCCGCCCGCGACCTCCCGGTGTGGGGCAGCATCAAGCGGCGCTCGGCCTCGCCGGAACGGCGGCGCGGCTACGAGCAGTGCCACGCCGAGATCGTCACCGCGCTCGCCGAGCGCGACGCGGACGCCGCGCGCGAGCACATGCGCCGCCATCTCGTCGACGTCCGTACCAACCTGCTCGGTCCGCACTGAAACGGGCATCCTCGGCGGATGCCCGCCGAGAACCTGGTCGTCAGCGACACCGAGACCGTCGACGCCGTCGTCGTCGGCGCCGGCCACAACGGCCTGGTGGCGGCGAACATGCTCGCCGACCGGGGCTGGTCGGTGCGCGTGCTGGAGGCCTCGGACGGGCCGGGCGGGGCGGTGCGCACCGAGGAGATCACCGCGCCGGGGTTCCGCAGCGACCTCGGCAGCGCGTTCTACCCGATGGGCGTCGTCTCGCCCGCCTTCCGCGCGCTCGACCTCGAGGGACACGGCCTGGAGTGGCGCCACGCGCCCGCACCGCTGGCGCACGTCCTGCCCGACGACCGGGGCGTGCTGCTCTCGCGCGACGTCGACGTCACCGCGGCGTCGCTGGACCGGTTCGCCCCCGGTGACGGCGACGCCTGGCGACGGCTCGCCGACGAGTGGCAGCGGCTGCGCGACCCGCTGCTCGCCGCGTTCCTCGGCCCGTTCCCGCCGGTGCGCGACGCCGCCCGCGTGCTGCGGACGCTCGGCGGCCCCGACGCGCTCCGCCTCGCCCGCCGGATGCTGCTGCCCGCGACGCGGTTCGGTGAGGAGGAGTTCGCGGGGGAGGGCGCGCGGGTCCTCGTCGCCGGCAACGCCCTGCACACCGACCTCGGGGTGAACCAGACCGCGAGCACCGCGTTCGGCTGGCTGCTCGCGATGCTCGCGCAGGACGTCGGCTTCCCGGTGCCCGCGGGCGGCGCACGGGGGATCACGGACGCGCTGGTCGGGCGGCTGGCGCTCCGGGGCGGGACCGTGGAGTGCCACCGTCCGGTGACGCGGGTGCTCGTCGAGGGCGGGCGGGCCGTGGGGGTCGTGGACGTGACCGGCGGGCTGGTGCGGGCGCGGCGCGCGGTGCTCGCCGACGTCCCCGCGCCGGTGCTGTTCGGCGACCTCGTGGGGACCGAGCACCTGCCGGCGCGGATGGTCGACGACCTCGCCCGGTTCCAGTACGACGACGCGATCCTCAAGGTCGACTGGGCGCTGTCGTCCCCGATCCCGTGGACCGCGCCGGAGCCCCGCGAGGCTGGCACGGTGCACCTCGGTGGGGACGTCGCGGGGCTCGTCGACTTCGGCGCCGACCTGGCCGCCGGCCGCATGCCGCGCGAGCCCTTCATGCTGCTCGGGCAGATGACGCTCGCCGACCCGCTGCGTTCGCCGCCCGGCACGGAGTCGGTCTGGGCGTACACGCACCTGCCGCACCGCCGGGCGCACATGCAAGAGGAGCTCGCCGAGCAGGTCGCGCGCATGGTCGCGGGCATCGAGCGCCACGCGCCGGGCTTCGGCGAGCGCGTCGTCGCGCGGGCCGTGTCCGGGCCCGGCGACCTCGAGGCCCGCAACCCGTCCCTGGTGCGCGGGGCGCTCATGGCCGGCACCGCCCAGCTGCACCAGATGCTCGTGTTCCGCCCGACGCCCGGGCTCGGGCGCCCCGACACTCCCGTGGAGCGCCTCTTCCTCGCCGGCGCGACGGCCCACCCGGCGGGCGCGGTGCACGGGACGCCGGGGGCCAACGCGGCGCGGGCGGCGCTGGCGCGCGGTGGGCGACTCGGCGCGCTCTACGGCGCCGGGATCCGCGCGGGGCAGCGGCTGGTCTACGGGGCGGACGTCCGTGAGGTCGGCCGCGAGCGCGCGGGCAGGTAGTCCCCGATCAGCTCGCGGTGCCACCACGCCCCGGTCTCGCGGCGCTCCGCGCGGGTCGTGAAGCGGTAGCGGAAGAGACGGGCGCGCACCCAGGCCGGCCGCTCGCCGTCGAACGGGTCGTGGCGCAGCAGCCGCAGGGTCGGGGCGTCGGCCTCGAGCAGGCGGTCGAGCAGGGTCGGGAGCCAGCTGCGCGCCATCCGCGGCGCGAGCGGGGCGAACCACATCAGCCAGTCCAGCCGGCGGTGGTACGGCGCGAGCTGCGGCGGGCGCCGGTAGGGGTCGCCGGGCTTGGCGCGGAACCCGTACTCGCGCCAGTCCGCGTCGTCACCCCCGTCCGGGTCGTCGGTGCCCTCCAGCACCACCTCCTCGCGCTCGCGGGTCACCGAGCCGAAGGCGCCGTAGCTGTTGCCCAGGTGCACCGGGGTGATGCCGGCGTTCATCAGCTGGCGGCCGCTGGCCATGTTCAGCACCGGCCACACCGACAGCGCGAGCATCAGGACCGTCACGGCGATCACCACGACGGCGAACCACGTCGGCATCGCGCCCGGCGTGGGGAGCGGGAGAAGCCACCCGAGCCGGGCGTCGTCGATCGCGGCGAAGGCCAGTGTGATCGTCAGGAGGTTCAGCCACGCGAAGTTGCCGCTGCTGACGAGCCAGCCCTGGGTGACGATCACGACGACGGCGGCGATCGACGCCACCGGCTGGGGGAGGAAGAGCAGGAACGGCACGACGAGCTGGGTGACGTGGTTGGCGAGCACCTCCGCGCGGTGCAGCGGGCGCGGCAGGTGGTGGAAGAACCGGCTCGTCGGGCCCGGGAGCGGCTGGGTCTCGTGGTGGTACTCGAGGCAGGTGAGGTCGCGCCAGCAACGGTCGCCGCGCAGTTTGATCAAGCCGGCGCCGAACTCGACGCGGAACAGCAGCCAGACGAGCAGCCAGAGGATCGGGGCGGGCGGGGCGACGTCCGCGGGGCCGAGGAACGTCACGAGGAACCCGGCCTCGAGCAGCAGCGACTCCCAGCCGAAGCCGTACCAGACCTGGCCGACGTTGACGATCGACAGGTAGAGCACCCAGAGCACGGCCCACAGCACGATGCCGGCGCCGAGCGGGAGGAGGTCGGTGGCCCCTGCGAGCGCGGCGACGGCGAGGACGAGGCCGAGGGCGGCGACGGCCCGGAAGATCGTGTCCGAGTAGCGCAGGTGGAACAGGCTCGGGTGGCGACGGAAGGTCGTGCGCGCGAGGAAGCGCGGGATCGGGGTGAGGCCCCGCTCGCCGATCAGCGGGCGGAACTGAGCGAGCGCGACGGTGAACGCGATGACGTAGACGAGCGCGACGAGGTGCTGGACCACCCAGCGGGCGGTCGTGTAGTCGGGCGCGGCGAGCCAGTCGGGCACGGGGCCTCCCCTCGGGTGCGAGGTCCGAGGGCTACCCGCCGCGGCGTCCGGTCGATGCGCGCCGCCTCAGGCGCTCATGATCGACGCGGCTTTCCTGGCGTTGAGTGCCAGCGTGGACGCAGGGCTTGCACACGGGGTCAGGCGAGCGCCGCCGCCACGATCGCGTCCGTGTCGAGGTGGTGGTGCGCCCAGGCGTCGGCGAGGCCGGAGGAGCGGCCGAAGTCGGTGACGCCGAGGTGCGACGCGCGGACCCCGTGCACCGACGCCAGGAACGCCAGGGTGTGGGGGTGGCCGTCGAGGACGGTGACCAGGCGCGCCGCGCGGTCGGCGGGGAACGCGGCGTCGAGGATCCAGGTCGGTGCCTCGGCGTGGGCGCCCGTCGCCGCGTCGCGGGCCCGCAGCGCGCGGAAGAGCCGGTCGGGGCTCGTGACCACGACGACGTCGGTCGGCCGGCCCTGCTCCTCGAGGCGCTCCGCCGCGGCGAGGGCCTGGCCCACCAGCGCGCCCATCACCGCGATCGTGACCGTCGGGGTCCCGGCGGCCCGGCGCAGCACGTAGGCGCCCGCGGTGACCTGC
This sequence comes from Actinomycetospora sp. CA-053990, assembly GCF_050948445.1. Classification (NCBI taxonomy): domain Bacteria; kingdom Bacillati; phylum Actinomycetota; class Actinomycetes; order Pseudonocardiales; family Pseudonocardiaceae; genus Actinomycetospora; species Actinomycetospora sp. CA-053990. The sequence continues at coordinate 582,041 of NZ_CP192043.1, forward strand.
CGGCGGCGCTGGGCGCGGGCCGCCGGGTCGCTCGGGACGGCGGCGAGGCTCTGGTCGACGGGCACGGTCGACAGGCGCAGGTAGGTCGACGAGCCGCCCGCGCGCCCGAGGCGTCCGAGCCCGTCGAGCAGGCACCAGCCGACCTCGACGCCGAACGCGGGCTCGAACGCGACGCAGCCGGGCTGCTCGAGCCCGATCGAGGGCGTGGTGATCGACTGGTGCGCGCCGCCCTCCGGCGCCAGCGACACCCCCGACGGCGTGCCGACCAGGATCGACTGCCCGCCCGCGTACATCCCGAACGCCCAGGGCTCGAGGGCGCGGGCCACGAACGGGTCGTAGAGCACGCCGATCGGCAGCAGCGGCTCGCCCCACCGCGACCACGTCGCGCCGAGCTCGCCGAGCAGGCCGACGAGGTTGGTCTCGGCGATCCCGAGCTCGATGTGCTGTCCGCTCGGCAGCTCGTGCCAGTGCAGGATCGTCTCGGCGTCGTCGGCGAACCAGTCGCGGCGCTCGTGGGCCGACCACGAGCCGACCTTGTTCAGCCAGCCGCCCAGATTGGTCGACGACGTGACGTCGGGGCTGACCGTCACCACCCGGCGGGCGGCCTCGGGCGCGGAGCGGGTGAGGTCGAGCAGCGCGCGCCCCAGCGCCTGCTGGGTGTGGCCGGTGCCGGTGGGCGTCCGGTCGAGGTCCTCGGGGACCACCGGCGCCGCCGCCGGGGTCGCGGGCGACCGGCGCAGTCGGGTGGCGGTCGCGGCGCAGAGATCGGCGGCCGGCCCGGCGGGCAGGGGCGCCCACGGGTCGTCGAGGTCGGTGCCCAGCCCCGTCGCCAAGGCCCGCATCTGGGTCTCGGTGAGCAGCGACGAGTGGTTCTGCGGGTGGCCCTGCGTCGCGAGCCCGTAGCCCTTCACCGTGTACGCGAAGATCACCGTCGGGCGGGTGTCGTCGATGGCGTCGTAGGCGTCGGCGAGCGCGCCGAGGTCGTGGCCGCCGAGGTTGCGGATCGCGGCGTGCACCGCGCCGTCGGTGACCTCCTTGAGCAGCGCGGCGATCGCCTCGCCCTCGGGTCCGTCGCCGGGAAGGCGTTCGCGCAGCTGGAGCGGGGTGCAGCGCAGCAGCCGCTGGTACTCGGGGTTGGTCATCTCGTCGATCCGCCGGCGCAGGGCGTCGCCACCCGGCCGGGCGTAGAGCTCGGCGAGCAGCCGCCCGTACTTGACGCTGATGACCTGCCACCCCGCGGCGCTGAACAGCGCGTGCAGCCGGGTGGCGGAGATGTCGGGGACGACGCGGTCGAGGCTCTGCCGGTTGAAGTCGACGATCCAGCAGACCTCGCCGAGCTCGCGCACCATCGGGTCGAGCACGGCCTCCCAGACCGCGCCCTCGTCGAGCTCCGCGTCGCCGACCAGCGAGAACTGTCGCCCCGTCCCGGCGCGCTGCCCCAGCCCCTCGGCATAGCGGCGCGCGATCGTCCCCCAGATCGGGGCGGTCGCGCCGATGCCGACCGAGCCGGTCGAGTAGTCGACGGGGTCGGGGTCCTTCGACCGCGACGGGTAGGACTGCAGCCCGCCGGCCTCGCGCAGCGTCGTCAGGTACGACGCGTCGAGCTCGCCGAGCAGGTGGTTGATCGCGTGCAGCACCGGCGAGGCGTGCGGCTTGACCGAGACGCGGTCCTCGGGGCGCAGCGCGTGGAACCACAGCGCCGTCATGATCGAGACGATCGAGGCCGACGACGCCTGGTGGCCGCCGACCTTCAGCCCGCCCGGGTTGGGGCGCACCCGGTTGGCGTGGTCGACGATCGCCGTCGAGAGCCACAGCACGCGGTCCTCCACCGCCTGCAGCGCCTCGCGCTCCGGCTCCTGGCCGGTGAGCGGTGCGGGGGCGGGACGCGTGGATGTCATCGGTGGCCTCCGGGTCTCACATTGACGCCCGAAGCGTTCGTCATGGCGGTGTCGTGCGCAAGCGGTGCGGACGCCGCTGAGCACTATGGTCGCGCCAACGGTCCCGGCGGCGGTGGGGAGTGAGCAGGATGGAACCCGTCGACCCGGTCGACGCCCGGCTGCTGCAGGCGCTCGGCGAGGAGCCGCGCGCGACCGTCGTCGCGCTCGCCGAACGCCTCGGGCTCGCGCGCAACACCGTCCAGTCCCGGCTCGCCCGGCTGGAGAGCCGCGGCGTGCTCGGCGCCTTCGGTCGCCGCATCGACCCCGCGGCGCTGGGCCACCCGCTGCGGGCCTACGTGACGACCCGCGTCGACCAGCGTCGCCTCGAGGAGGTGACGACGGCGCTCGCCCGCATCCCGGAGGTGGTCGAGGTCGTCGGCCTCGCCGGGGACGACGACCTGCTGGTCCAGGTCGTCGCCCGCGACGCCGACGCGCTCTACACGATCGCCGGCAGCCTCCTGGCCGTCGCGGGCGTGGAACGGACGTCGACGGCGCTGGTGATGCGCCAGCTCGTCCCGTTCCGCCTGGACCCGCTGCTCGCGCGCCGCGCTAATTCCGACGACGCCGGCAACGGGCGGGGCTAGCGTCGTCGCTGCGAGTACGGGCCGGAGGCTCAGTCGGTGACCACTCGAAATGGGGAGGTTGCGGGTTCGAGTCCCGCCGCCGGGAGGTCCCGGCGTAGCTCAACCGGAGGAGCGCCACGACTCCGGCGGCCACACCACGCCCGTCCTCGCGCCACAGCGCTCGACAGGTGCCCGCCCGGGGAGGGCGGGCCGGCAGACCGTCGGTGATCGGCGTTCCCGGTACTCCCCGCGGAGCGTGGCCGGCCTTCCGGTGTTCCTCCGGTGGTCGAGAGCACGCCCGCCCTCCCCTTCGGACTATCCACTCGCCTGCCGGACGTGTGCCCTTCAGGGAGGACGCCCATGGACCCGCTGACCTCGGTCTCGACCCGCGCCACGTCGCAGCTCCTGCGCGCCGACGAGCGCCAGGTCCCCAACGCCGCCGGGGGGTACGGGTTCGCCCTCGACGACGACACCCGGGTCCTGCGCTTCCTGACCCTGGGCACCGACGGGGGCACCTACTACGCGACCGCGCGGGAGCTCACCGCGCAGAACGCGCCCGTGGTCCTGCGGGCCGCGCGGGACCGGACGGCGTGGCTGGTCGGGCAGGTCGTGGCGATCTCGACCGCCGGGCGGGCGCCGCGCCAGAACCCGGCGATCTTCGCGCTCGCCGCGGCCGCGGCGCTGGGTGACGAGGCGGGCCGACGCGGCGCGCTCGACGCGCTGCCCGCGGTCTGCCGCACCGGCACCCACCTGTTCCTCTTCGCCCGCTACGTCGAGCAGTTCCGCGGGTGGGGACGGGGCCTGCGCCGGGCCGTCGCGCGCTGGTACACCGAGCCCGACGCCGACGACGTCGCCTTCCAGGCCGTCAAGTACCGGCAGCGCGAGGGCTGGTCGCACCGCGACCTGCTGCGCCTCGCCCACCCCGCCGGTCACCGACCCCGCGCGGCGGGCGCTGTTCCGGTGGATCGTGGACGACGAGGCCGGCGAGGACGCCCCGGAGATCGTGCACGGCTACCTCGCGGCCCGGGCGGCGACGACCGCGTCGGCGTGGGTCCGGCTCGTCATCGACCACCGGCTGTCCTGGGAGATGCTCCCGGACGCCGCGCTCGGCGAGCCGGACGTGTGGCGGGCGCTGCTCGCGAACGGACTCCCGCCGACCGCGCTCCTGCGCCAGCTCCCGCGGCTGACCCGTCTCGGGGTGCTGACCGGGGACACCCGCAGAACCGTGGCCGCGCAACTCGCCGACCCGGCCCGCCTGCGCCGGGGACGCGTGCACCCCGTGTCGGTGCTGGTCGCACTGCGCACCTACGCGTCCGGGAGCGGGGCGGGCGGGACATGGGAGCCGATCCGGGAGATCGTCGATGCCCTCGACGCCGCCTTCTACGCGGCGTTCACCACGGTCGTGCCGTCCGGGAAGCGGACGCTGCTCGCGGTGGACGTGTCGGGGTCGATGAAGGTCGGCTCGGTGTCCGGGCTCCCGCTGTCGCCGCGGGAGGCGTCGGCGGCGCTCGCGCTGGTCACGATGAGCACCGAGCGCGACGTCACCTGCGTCGGCTTCACCTCGGCCGACGGCGGCTGGGCGCCGGCGCTGACGGAGCTCGCGATCAGCCCGCGTCAGCGGCTCGACGACGCGATCGCGGCGGTGTCGCGCCTGCCTTTCGGCAACACCGACTGCGCGCTGCCGATGGAGTGGGCGCGGGAGACGGGGCAGGCGTTCGACACGTTCGTCGTGCTCACCGACAACGAGACCTGGGCGGGCGCGATCCACCCGCACCAGGCCCTCGTGCGGTACCGGGAGCGGTCGGGGATCGACGCCCGGCTCGTCGTGGTCGGCATGACCGCCACCGACGTGTCGATCGCCGACCCCGCCGACGGCGGGATGCTCGACGTCGCCGGGTTCGACGCGGCGGCCCCGGGCCTCATCGCCGACTTCTCCCGCGGCGACCTCGGCTGACCCCCGTGAGCGATGTTCACGGCTATAGCCGTGAACATCGCTCACGGAGGACGGTCAGCCCAACGTGAACGGGTCGCGCGTGCCGCCGGTGAGCTCGACCCACACGGACTTGTTCTCCAGGTAGGCGTCAATGCCGTGGACGCCGTTCTCGCGCCCGATCCCCGAGGCCTTGAAGCCGCCGAACGGGACGCTCGGGGCGACGACGCGGTAGGCGTTGATCCACACCGTGCCGGCCTTGATCCGAGCGGCCATGCGGTGGGCGCGGTGGACGTCCTTGGTCCACACGGCGCCCGCGAGCCCGTAGGGGGTGTCGTTCGCGAGCTTCACCGCCTCGTCCTCGTCGGTGAACGTCGTCGCCGCGAGCACCGGCCCGAAGACCTCCTCGCGGAACACCGTGTCGGTGGGCTTGACCGAGAGCACGGTGGGCTGGACGAAGTAGCCGCCGAGCTCCTCGTCGGCGTCGCCGCCGTAGGCGATCGTGGCGCCCTCGTCGCGGGCGGTCCGCAGGTAGCCGACGACCTTCTCGTACTGCATCCCGTTCGCGACCGGACCCATCTCGGTGTCCTCCGCGAACGGGTCGCCGAGCTTGATCTGCGACGCCCGCTCGGCGACCAGGCGCACGAGCTCGTCGTGGACGTCGGCGTGCACGATCAGCCGGGACCCGGCCATGCACGTCTGCCCGGTGGCGGCGAACACGCCGGCGACCAGGCCGTTCGCGGCCGCCTGCAGGTCGGCGTCGGGGAACACGACCTGCGGGGACTTCCCGCCGAGCTCGAGCGTCGCGGGGTTGAGGTTCTCCGCGGCGGCCGCGGCGACCTTGCGGCCCGTCGCGGTGGACCCGGTGAACGCGACCTTGTCGACGCCCGGGTGCTTCGCCAGGTGCGCGCCGACCTCGCCGGAGTTCGCGGTGACGACGTTGACGACGCCGTCGGGGATGCCCGCCTGCGAGATCAGCTCGGCGAACCCGAGCGTCGAGCCGGGCGCGTGCTCCGACGGCTTGATCACCACGGTGCACCCGGCGGCCAGCGCCGGCGCGACCTTCCAGCTCATCAGCAGCAGCGGGGAGTTCCAGGGCGTGATCGCGGCGACGACGCCGACCGGCTCGCGGCGGGTGTAGACGAGGTAGTTCGGGTTCGGCGAGGGGATCTGCTGGCCCTCGATCTTGTCCGCGAGCCCCGCGTAGTAGTGGTACCACCCGCCGAGGCCGTTGAGCTGACCCAGCATCTCGCGGTAGAGCTTGCCCGAGTCGTTGACCTCGAGGCGGGCGAGGCGCTCGGCGTTCGCGGTGATCAGGTCGGCGAGGCGGCGCAGGCAGGCGGCGCGGGCGAACCCCGTCATCTGCCCCCACTCGCCGTCGAGGGCCGCGCGGGCGGCGTTCACCGCGGCGTCGATGTCCTCGGTGCCGCCGTCGGGGATGGTGGCCCAGTTCTGCCCGGTGTAGGGGTTCTGGGACTCGAAGGTCTTCCCCGAGATCGCGCCGGTCGGCTTCCCGCCGACCAGCATGGACAGCTGCTCGAGCTCGCTCACTGGTGATCTGCTCCTGTCGAGGGGTGCTCAGCCGGGGAAGGTGCCGGCGCGGGGGAGGAGGGCGGGGACGCGGTAGCCGAGGGCGTCGGAGAGGAACCCGGCGATCGGCAGCAGCGCGTCGAGGTCGAGCCCGGTGGGGTGGCCCATCCGGTCGAGCAGGTAGACGAGGTCCTCGGTGGCGATGTTGCCCGTGGCCGCGGGGGCGAAGGGGCAGCCGCCGATCCCGCCGTTCGACGAGTCGAGCCAGTCGACGCCCCACTCCAGCGCGGCGACGGCGTTGGCGAAGCCGGTGTTGCGGGTGTTGTGGAAGTGCGCGCGCATCAGCGCCCCGGGGGCCACCGCGCGGACGCCGTCGAGCAGCGCGCGCACCTGGGTGGGCACGCCGACGCCGATGGTGTCGGCGATCGCGATCTCCTTCGCGCCCGCCGCCGCCCCGCGCCGTGCGACCTCCACGACGCGGTCCGGGTCGACCTCGCCGTCGAACGGGCAGCCGAACGACGTGGCGATCGTCAGCGACGCGAACAGGTCGCGGTCGGCGGCTTCGGCGAGGACCTCCTCGGCGACCTCGGTCAAGGCCGCGGTCGTCGAGTTCTGGTTGGCCTTGGCGAACCCGTCGGAGGCGGGCACGACGACGTTGATCTCGTCGACCCCGGCGGCGACGGCCCTGTCGTAGCCTCGCCGGTTGAGCACCAGCCCGATGTACGACACCCCATCGGCGCGGTGGAGCCCCTCCATCACCGCCTCGGCGTCCGCCATCGCCGGCACGAGCTTCGGGTGCACGAACGACACCGCCTCGATGCGCCTCGCGCCGGCCGCCACCGCCCGCTCGATCAGCTCGATCTTCGCGCCCGTCTCGAGCAGCGCCCGCTCGTTCTGCAACCCGTCGCGCGGGCTGACCTCCACGATCCCGACCACGGGCCCGATCCTGCCCCTCAGCCCCGCACGGCGGCCACCGTCGCGGCGTGGTCACGCATCGTCGCCACCGGGTCCTCGCCCCGCTGGCGGCCCATCCCGCAGTACATGGCGACGCCGAAGTCGGCCAGGTGACGCGACGCGGTGGCGTGCCGGCGGCGCAGCCCGTCCTCGCCGTCGAGCGGCAGGACGATGCCGAGGAAGATCCGGGAGTCGGGGGCGTCGAGGTCCGCGAGCGGGGCGAAGAACGCGTCCTCCTCGCTGCGCAGGTAGCGCGGGCCGGCGAGGTGGATCCAGTCCACGGGACGGCCGGCCTCCGCCACCGCGTGGTTGGCCATCCGCACGATCAGCTCCATGTCGCGTGCCTCGAACATCGGCCACTCGGGGAACGTGCCGTAGCAGAGGTGCACGCCCATGAGGACGTCCTCCGGGACCCGGCGGGCGAGGCGCGACCACGGCCCGGCGAAGCGCTCCCAGGCCTCCCCGTCGGTCCAGCCGACCACGCCCTCGATGTCGATCACCTCGTAGGCGAGGTCCCACTGCAGGGCCAGGTCCGCGGCCGGGATGACGGCCAGCAGGTCGCCCACCGACCGCTCCCACAGATCCTCGAGCGCCGGCCCGACGATCGCCCAGTTGTCGGCGTAGTCGTCCTTGAAGGCCCCGGTGAACACGCTCGACGGGAACGGCAGCCCCACCTGGAAGCGCAGCCCGGGCGGGATCACCCCCTCGGCGCGCAGCGCGACGAACCGCTCGTAGGACGCGAGCGTCTCGGCCACGCGCGGCCAGGCGTCGAAGCGCAGCGCGTCGACCCCCTCCCGGACGGTCAGCCGGGCCGTGTCGTAGGCGTGCCGCGCCCGGCCCGTCGGGGACGGTGACGGGGCGAGCACGGCGATGTCGGGGTGCGGCTCGAGCAGGGTCGTGCGGTCGTAGCCGACCCAGGCGCCGCGGGCACCCGACTCGCCGTCCGGGAGGGCGGCGACCAGGCCGCCGAACAGCTCCGCACCCCACCGGAACCCGTCGTCGGTCGCGTCGACGGGCAGGCTCCCGACCAGGAGCAGGTCGCTGTCCACGCGGCGGGTCATCCTCGGTCTCCCCTCGATCTTCGACCAGCGGGACGGGGCCCGCGTCGGTGCGCCGACCCCGTCGGGCAGCATGATCCCGCCGCACCACCAGCGCACCCCCGGGGTGGACCGCTCGGCGACGCCGGGTGACCGACCGGGTGTTCGTCACGTCGCACCCGGCGTGCCGCGGTGTCGTCACGGTCACCCAGGAGTGATCGGTACGGCAGGAGGACACTGGGAGGATGAGCGCGATCGTGACCACCGGGTCGACGAGCACGACACGCGCCACCCCGGCCACCCGCCGGGCCCTGCGCATCGGCACGGGTGTCCTCGTGGCCGCCGTCGTGATCACCGGCGTCGTCATCGTGATGCCGACGGTCGAGGCCGCAGGCGCCGCGCTCATCGGCGCCGACCCGTGGTGGGTCGTCCTCGCGGTCGCCACCGAGGCCGGCGCGCTCGTCGCGTTCTCCGTGCTCCACCACCGCCTGCTCGTGGCCGCCTCGGTGCGGGTCTCGCTCGGCGAGGTCACGATCGCCACCCTCGCCGCGAACGCCCTGCACCTCACCGTGCCGGGCGGCGCCGCGCTCTCCACGGCCTACACCTACAAACGCCGCCGCGCCTGGGGCGCCAGCGCGCCCGCCACCACCTGGACGATGGTCGCCGGCGGCGTCGCGGCCAGCCTGGCGCTCGCCGCCATCGCCCTCGGCTCCGCGTTGGTCGTCGGCGGGCGGGCCACCTCGCTCCCGTGGCTGATCGCGCAGATCGTCGGCGTCGCGGCGCTCGGCGCGGGCGTCGTGGTCATCGCCCGCCGCCCGGGCCTGCTCATCCCGGCGGGGACCTGGGGGCTGCGTCTCGTCAACCGGGTGCGTCACCGCCCGCGGGAGACCGGCGTGGGCGAGCTCGCCGAGCAGATCGCGGGCCTGCAGCTCATCGACCTCCGGGGCAGTGGCCGGGCCGTCGTCAGCACCGCCGCCCTGGCCAACTGGATCCTCGACATCGCGTGCCTCGCCGCGTGCTGCGCGGCCGTCGGCGCCGAGGGCATGACCCTCGCGCTCGTGCTGCTCGCCTACGCCGCGGCCACCGCCGCCTCGAGCGCCGCGTTCCTGCCCGGCGGCCTCGGGCTCGTCGACGGGGCCCTGCTGGCCGCGCTCGTCGCGGGCGGCGTGCCGTCGCACCCCGCGCTCGCCGCCGTGCTGCTCTACCGCCTGATCAGCTTCGTGGGCGTGGCCGCCGCCGGCTGGGTCGCCTGGTTCGTGATCCACGCCAAGGAGACCCCGACGGCCACGGCCGACACGGTCGACGACGCTCCGGCCGAGACGCCTGCGGTGCCGGACGCGCCGGCCGACTCCGTGGACGCCGCGGACGCGATCTCACCGCACGGCTCCCGCCGCCTGCGCTGACCTCCCACGCGGGCCCCTGAGCAACGCCACCCGAGTAATCGGGCACCGCCGCGGGGGGAGGACCCCCGGCGGCGCGGGGGGAGAACCCCACCTCCTGCATGGTGCGGCCCCGTCAGGTGAGTAACCGGGCCGGTTCCCGAGCACCGCAGTCGAGTACCCACGTGCTCATGACCTGGCGCCCGCCGGCCAGCAATCTGGTTCCCATCACCGACGAGCACCTCGGTCGGACCCCCGGTCCGCACCCGAGCCGAAGGGAACCGACATGACCACTCCCGTGAGCCCGGCCGCGGCCGGCGTGACCCCCGGCCCCGTGGCGGCGGGCGCCCCCCTCGAGACCCCCGTCCCCGATCCGGCGACGACGAACCCCGGTCCGTTCCCGCCGGAGACCCCCGGCGACGACGTCACCGACGGGACGCCGCCCGAGGGCGGGGAGACCCCCGAGACCCCCGAGACCCCTGAGACCCCGGAGCCCCCGGTCGACGGCGAGGAGCCCCCGGAGGAGCCGGAGGACAGCTCGGAGGAGACCCCGGAGGAGCCGACCGACGAGGTCGACGTGGTCGAGGACTACTGGTGCCAGGAGCACGGCCAGGGCTGCCCGCCCGGCTGCCAGATCCTGATCCACTGGCGCGAGGTCTACCACCTCCCCGACGACTGGCACCCCAGCGACGGCTGGGACGGCGGCGACCAGTGGCAGTGGCACCCCCAGCACAACCCGCACTGCTGGCACCCGCAGCACAACCCGTGCGGCTACCACCCCGAGCACCAGCCGCACTGCTACCACCCGGAGCACAACCCCGAGGGTTACCACCCGGACGAGAACCCGCACTGCTGGCACCCGGACTACAACCCCTGCGGCTACAACTCGCAGCACCAGCCCCACTGCTGGGACCCCGACCGGAACCCCGACGGGTTCCACCCGGACTACAACCCGCACTGCTGGCACCCGGACTACAACCCCTACGGCTGGAACCCCGAGGTCCAGCCCTACTGCTTCCACCCGACCGCACAGCCGTACTGCTGGAACCCGGTCGCCCAGCCGTACTGCTGGCACCCGGTCTACTACCCCCACGGCTACAACCCGGAGCACAACCCGAGCGGCTGGGACCCCACCAACAACCCCGAGGGCACCGACTCCGACCCCAACGGCCCGTACATGCCCGACGACGCCCAGGGCGAGACCCCGCCGGAGCCGACGCCGGTTCCGGAGCCGGACACGGAGCCCGCGCCGACGGACCCGCCCGTGGACGAGACCCCGCCGACCCACCCGCCGGTCGACGAGACCCCGCCGACGGACCCGCCCGTGGACGAGACCCCGCCGACGGACCCGCCCGTGGACGAGACCCCGCCGACGGACCCGCCTGTGGACGAGACCCCGCCGACGGACCCGCCTGTGGACGAGACCCCGCCGACGGACCCGCCTGTGGACGAGACCCCGCCGACGGACCCGCCTGTGGACGAGACCCCGCCGACGGACCCGCCTGTGGACGAGACCCCGGACGAGCAGCCTGCGCCCACCGACCCGCCGGTCGACGAGACCCCGGAGGGGTCCGACGACCTGACCAACGGTCCGACGTCGCCGGAGGGCGACGGGTCGAGCGACGGCGGTCCCGTGTTCAACGGGACCGGCCCGGGCGCCGGAGACGACGGCAGCGCGCCGTCGGGCTCCGACGGCGGCGAGGGTGGGGACAGCGGCCCCGACTTCAGCGGCGGCACCGTCGAGCCCTCCACGATCCAGACCGCGTCGTCCTCGACGGGTGACCCGGGCGACGATGGCTCGGGCGGCATCGACACGACGCCGGTGGCGAGCGAGCCGGAGCCCGAGCCGGAGCACCACTCCGAGCCGGAGCCCGTCCACTCCCAGGACTCGTCCTCGGACAGCGGCGGCAGCGACGGTGGTGGCGACGACGGCGGGAGCAGCGACTCCTCCGGTAGCGGCCACGACCTCGCCGGCGTGAGCTGACGGTCCCGATGTGCGTGGTCCCGGCCGGGGTGACCCGGCCGGGGCCACGGCACGTCCCTCGCTGATCCACCCGACACCGCCGATCCCGGCGGGGTCGAGCTCGGCCGTTCTGGAGGAGGAACGGGTGACCCACCCCGGAGCCGACGACGCCCGCCCCGCGCGTCGTCGTCGTCGATCGATCTTCCGCGACGACTCGGACGATCTCGGCCTGCGCGACGCCTGGGGCGATCCGACGCCGGACGCCGCCGTCCCGGCGGTCGCGACCGACGATCCCGACGCGGCCCCGTCGATCTTCCGCGCCGGGCTCTCCGACTCCGCGCCTGCGGATCCCGGCTCTCCCGACGGGATCGTGCGATGAGCGCCGACGACCGGGCGGGAACCGACCCGGCCGACGCCGCGCGCGCGATGCAGGAGAAGGCCGACAAGGCACGGGCGGAGGCGCTCGAACGCGCCGCGGCCGCTCGGGAGGCCCGCGAGGAGGCCCGCCGGCGCAAGGAGGCCACCCCGCCGCCGGCCGTCCGGCCGGCCACGCCCAAGGCCGCCACGCCCAAGGCCGCCACGCCGGCCGCGACGCCGGTCGCCGAGCCTCCTGCGAAGCCTGCGTCCGAGTCCGCCGTGAAGCCCGCCGCCGCCACACCCACGCCCGCCGAGCCTGCCCCGAAGCCCGCCCCGAAGCCTGCGGCACCCACGCCCGCCCCGGCGAAGGTCGCCGCCCCGCCGAAGGTCGCTGCCCCGCCGAAGGTCGCTGCCCCGCCGAAGGTCGCCGCTCCTGCCAAGCAGGCAGCCCCCGCGAAGCAGGCCCCGAGCGCCGCCGCGAAGCACGCCACGGACACCGTGGACATGGCCATCAAGGCGGCGACCGCCTACGAGCGCGAGGACCTCGTCGCCCGGCTGCGGACGGCCCGGAAGCTGCTGAGCGACAACTCGGTGCGCATCCCCGTCGTCGGCGAGTTCAAGCAGGGCAAGAGCTCGCTGGTCAACGCCCTGGTGGGGCTCCCGATCTGTCCGGTGGACGACGACATCGCCACGGCGGTGCCCACGGAGGTCCGGCACGCCTCGGTGCCCACGGCGAGCGCGACCTTCGAGGCGCTGCCCGGATCGGGGGGCACCGGCTGGACCGAGACCATCCCGCCGGCCGAGGTGGCGACGTACGCCTCCGAGTCGGGCAACCCCGGCAACACCCGTCGGCTGACCTCGGTGACCGTCGGGATCGACCGGCCGTTCCTCGCCGACGGCCTGGTCCTCGTCGACACCCCCGGCGTCGGCGGCCTCGGGGGACCGAACCAGAGCGCCGTCGCCGACCTGCCCCGGTCGCACGCGTGCCTGTTCGTCAGCGACGCCTCCCGCGAGCTCACCGACGCCGAGCTGCGCTTCCTCCACGCGGTCGCGGAGCTCTGTCCCACCGTGATCATGGTGCTGACGAAGACCGACCTCTACCCGCACTGGACCCGCATCCTCGACCGCAACCGGGCCCACCTGCAGCGTGCCGGGGTGCGGTTGGAGATCTTCGGGTTCTCCTCGGAGCTCCGGATGCTCGCCGGAGCCCACCGCGACGAGGAGCTGGAGGAGGAGTCCGGCGCCCCGCAGCTCGTCGCGCGCCTCCAGCGCGTCCGCGAGGAGGCCGCCCACATCGCGGTGCGGTCGGTGATGATCCAGGTGACGTCCGCGCTCGGTCAGCTCGAGGCGGCGGCCCGCGCGAAGCGCGACGCGCTCGTCGACCCGGCCCGCCAGGAGGCCCTCGTCGCCCAGCTCACCGCCGCCAAGGAGCGCGCGGAGGGTCTGCGCGAGAAGGGCACGAAGTGGCAGTCGGTCCTCACCGACGGCTTCGCCGACATCACCTCGAACGTCGACTTCGACCTGCGCACCCGCGCGCGTGTCGTGCAGCGGGAGGCGGAGGAGACCATCGAGGAGGGGGACCCGGCGAAGAACTGGGAGGAGTTCACCGACTGGCTGCGCCGCCGGCTCGCGACCGAGGCGATGGAGAACTACGCCGTCTTCGTCCGGCGCGCCAAGGACGTGGCCATCGACGTCGAGCGGCACCTCGACATGGAGCAGTCACGCATCACCGCGCGGGCGGTCGACGCCCCGCACGAGATGATGGCGCGGCTGGCCCTCGACGTCGAGTTCGCCCCCTCGGGCTTGCGCCAGAGCATCAAGCTGCCGATCCTCCAGAAGGTGTTCGGCGGGGTCGTGATGCTCACGATGATCTCCAACATGGCCGGTCTCGGGATCCCCATGGCCGCCGGTCTCATCCTCGGTGGCGCCATGGGCTTCTTCGGCGTCCGCGAGGACCGCAAGAAGGCGCTCGAGAAGCGGCGCACCGACGCGAAGGCCGGGGTCCGCAAGTACGTCGACGACTTCATCAACCAGGTCGGCAAGGATTCCCGCGACTCGATCCGCCACGTCCAACGGGAGCTGCGGACCGCGTGGACCGCGCGGGTCGCCGAGCTGCAGCGCTCGTCGACCGCGGCGCTCGCGGCCGCGCAGTCCGCCGTCCAGGCGGGCAAGACCGACACCGGGGCCCGCGAGCGCATCGAGAAGGACCTCCAGTCGCTCGGCCTCGTGCGGGCCCGCGTCGACGACCTGGGGGAACACCTCCGCCGCACCGCTCCGGGGCAGGCCCGTCGCGAACCCGCCGGGAGGATCTCGTGAGCGGGCGCCCCTGGCCGCCGGGTCCGCCGGGTCCGCCCGGCCCGCCGGGAGGCCTTCCGAGCCCTCCCGGCCGTCCCGGTCCGCCGCCGCGGAACGTGCCGCCGCCCGTCGGCGGGCCCCGCTCCGTCCCCGGCCCCGGGACGCCGCCGCGCGGCGTCCCGCCCCGGCCGGCCCCACCCCGACCGGGTCCGCCCCCGCCCCCCGCCGAACCGCAGCTGCTCGACCGCGTGCGCGGCCTGGTGCGCCACGTCGCGGGCCTCTACCAGGGCGGCCCCGCGGCGGCGGGTCTCGACCGCGCCGCCCGCCGGCTGGACGAGCCGCTGCGGGTCGCGATCGCCGGACGGATCAAGGCCGGGAAGTCGACGCTGCTCAACGCGATGGTCGGGCAGGAGCTCGCGGCCACGGACGCCGGGGAGTGCACGCGGATCGTCACGTGGTTCCGCGACGGCCACACCTACCGCGTGCAGGCCCAGCTGCGCGACGGCAGCAGCCGCCAGCTGCCCCCCGGACCGACCGGGGGACTGCTCGACATCGACCTCGGGCGCCTGGGGTCCGGTGACGTCGACCGCCTGCTGGTCGACTGGCCGTCCCCGGCGCTCCGGCTGATGACGCTGATCGACACCCCCGGCCTCGACTCGCTGAGCGCCGAGCTCTCCCGCAAGACCGAGGCGGCGCTGGCGCCCGGCGGGGACGGCGCGGCCGAGGCCGACGCGGTGATCTACCTGATGCGGCACGTCCACGCGTCGGACGTGCACTTCCTCGAGGCGTTCCGCGACGACCCCACCGACCGCCGCCCGCTGAACACGATCGGGATCCTGGCCCGGGCCGACGAGGTCGGGCACGCCCGGCCCGACGCGCTCGAGAGCGCCGCGTCGATCGCCGCCCGCTACCGCGAGGACGAGCGGATCCGCGGCCTGTGCCAGACGGTCATCCCGGTGGCCGGGCTGCTCGCCTCGAGCGCGGTGACGCTGCGCGAGGACGAGTTCCGCGCGTTCGGCGTGCTGGCCACCGCCCCCGAGGCCGACGTCGACCGGCTGCTGCTCACCGCGTCGCGGTTCGCCCGCAAGGAGTCGGAGATCGGCCTCGAGCCGGCCCGGCGCGCCGCGCTGCTCGACCGCTACGGGCTGTACGGCCTGCGCCTGTGCGTGCGCCTCATGCGCGAGGGCTCCGTGACCTCGGCGGGAGGCCTGTCCCGGGAGCTGATCGCCCGCAGCGGCCTCGGGCCGCTCCGGGAGTCCCTGATGACCCGCCTGGCCGGGCGCGCGGATGTCCTGCGCGCCCAGTCGGCGCTGACCGCGGTCGAGCGCGCCGTCCGGCGGTACCCGATCGCGTCGGCCTCGGCGCTGCGCGGCGAGATCGAGCAGATCACCGCCGGGGCGCACGAGTTCGCCGAGATCCGCCTGCTCGACCGCCTCCACACCGGCGCGGTGACGCTGGCCGAGGACGAGCGCACCGACGCCGAGCGCCTGCTCGGCGGCGACGGCCCGGGCCCGGCGATCCGGCTGGGTCTGACGCTCGACGCGCGCCCGGAGGAGGTGGTGCGGGCGGCGAACGCGAGCCTCGGGCGCTGGCGGCGCCGGGGTGAGCACCCCGCGTCGGGGCGCGACGTCCGCGACGCCGCCCGGGTCCTCGCCCGGACCTGCGAGGGCATCCTGCAGCGCGCCCAGCGCAGCGGTCCGCCGGGCCGGGCGGTGGGGTGAGCGGGGGGAGATGAGCAACGCCCGACGGGTCGTCGGCGATAGGGAGTAGTCAGCTGCTCATGACGGGAGGACCGTCAGGGGCGACGGTGGACCGCGGCGTCAGGTGGCGGTCGTTGGGGAGGTTCCGGTGGCGTACGGGCTGGGGGTCGATCTCGGCACGACCTACACGGCGGCTGCGGTCGTCCGTGAGGGGCATGTCGAGATGGCCCCGCTGGGCGACCGGTCGACCGCGATGCCCTCCGTCATCCTCATGCGCGCCGAGGGCGGTGTGCTCACCGGCGATGCGGCCAACCGCCGCGCGGCCACGGAACCGGACCGCGTCGCGCGCGAGGTCAAGCGCCGCCTCGGCGACCCGATGCCCGTCCTGCTGGGCGGCACGCCGTATTCCGCGGGCGACCTCATGGCCGCCCAGCTCCGCGAGGTGGTCGCCCAGATCTCCGAGCGGGAGGGCGGGCCGCCGGTCGCGGTGCGGCTGACCCACCCGGCGAACTGGGGCCCGTACAAGCGGGAGCTGTTCGAGCAGGTCCCGCGCATGGCTGGCCTGTCCGACGTCACGATGATCACCGAGCCGGAGGCCGCCGCCGCGCACTACGCGGCGAACGAGCGGATCGCCGACGGCACCACCGTCGCCGTCTACGACCTCGGCGGCGGCACCTTCGACGCCACCGTCCTGCGCACCACGGGCGGCGGCTTCGAGATCCTCGGGGTGCCCGAGGGCGTCGAGGGGCTCGGCGGTGTCGACTTCGACGAGGCCGTGTTCGGCCACGTCGACCGCTCCCTCGACGGCGCGGTCTCCGCGCTCGACCTCTCGGACCCGGCCGCCACCAGCGCGATCGTGCGCCTGCGCCAGGACTGCGTGCTGGCCAAGGAGGCGCTCTCCTCGGACACCGAGGCGACGATCCCCGTGCTCCTGCCGTCGCTGCAGACCGAGGTCCGCCTGACCCGGGGCGAGTTCGAGACGATGATCCGCCCGTCGGTGGCGTCGACGATCGCCTCGCTGCAGCGTGCCCTGGAGTCGGCCGACATCTCCGCCGAGCAGGTGGACACGGTGCTGCTCGTCGGCGGGTCGTCGCGCATCCCGCTGGTCTCGCAGATGGTCTCGGGCGAGCTCGGGCGTCCCACGTCGGTCGACGCGCACCCCAAGCACGCCATCGTCCTCGGCGCGGCGTCGCTCGCCGAGCCGCCGGCCCGCGCGGCCGGCCCGGGGGGCCGGGACCGGCGCACACGTCGGTGTTCCCGACGTCCGGGGCGCCCTTCCGGACGCCGGTGCCCCGCGTCGGTCCGCGCACGCCGCCCGGCGGCATCCCCGTCGGCGGCGGGAGCGGCGGACGCCCGGCGTCGACGCCGGCCGCGGCCGCGCACGGCGGAGGGTCGGGCACCAACTCCGGGATGATCCCGATCGTCGCGGGGCCGCGTCCCTCGTCCACCGGGGGCTTCTCCACGGTGTCGCCCACGGGCACGCACGGCCGCCCGCCCGGCGGACGGCCGGGCACCGGGGCCTTCCGTGCCACGGGTGCGGGCGCCGGGGCGATGAACGCCGGGACCGGGTCCGGGCCCACCGCCGCGACGCGCACCGGCGGCACGTACACCGGCCCGACGGCCCTGCGCCCCACCTACACCGGGCCGACGCGCACCGTGCCCGCCCGTCCGGGCCCCGCCCCGACCGGGGCGACCGCCGCCGTCCACAGCCAGGGCCCCCCGACCCAGGGCGGCCAGGGCAGCCAGGGTGCTCCCGGCGGGACCGGCGGACGCGGGGCACCGCCGCCGTCGCTGGGCGGCCGGTCGGGCGACGACGAGTCGTCGGCCGGCGGGTCGCGCCGGCGGATACCCTGATCATCGGCGCCGTGGTGCTCGTGGCCGCCCTCGCGGGCGGCGGCACGTTCGCCTACCGCTCGCTCTCGGCGGAGGCCCCCTCCCGCCCGCACCGACCCCGTCGCAGGTGGTGGCCCCGACCCCGCTGCCGACGTCCGCGCCGCCGGAGCCGGTGAACGAGCCCGCGACCGGCGGGTCGAGCGGGACCGGCGGATCGGGTTCGGCCGGAGGCTCGGGGTCGGCCGGGGGCTCCGGCGGTACCGGTGGTTCCGGCCGCGGCGGCTCGGGAGGGTCGAACAACAACAACGGCGGCACGTGGCGGCCGTCCGAACCGGAACACACCAGCGACCCCGACCCCGGCGGCACGGACCCGGGCACCGGCACGTGCTGCGACCCGACGCCGGCGCCCGCCGCGGGCAGCGGCGGGTAGGACAAGGGTCGGTCAGTCGGAGCGCAGGCCGAGCGCCTCGGACAGGTCGCCGCGGCGGGCGATCCCGAGCTTGGCGTACACCGCGTGCAGCACGTTGTTCACGGTGCGCACCGAGATCACCAGCTGGTCGGCGATCGCCTTGCTCGTGAGACCGCCCGCAGCCATCGCCGCGATCTCGGCCTCCCGCGGCGTGAGCTCCCCGGTGCGCTCGAGCAGCCCCGAGGCGGGCGTCTCGGCCCCCTCGCACGACGACGCCGCCACCCGGCTGCGCGACGCCGACCAGCCCGCCGCGCCGGTGTGCCCGGCCGCGCGGTGCGCCGAGCACGCCTGGGCGTAGGCCTCGGCCGAGAGCAGGAGATGGTCGAGCTCGGCGAACCGGCCTGCGGCCTCGTCGAGACCCGCGCCGTCGCCGGCCGCCAGCGCCCGCGCGTGCGCGACGCACGCGACGGCGAGTGGGCCCTGGATGGTTGCGGCCACCCGCTCGATCGCCTCGAGCACCGGCCGCCCGACGCCGAGGCGCACCGTGGTGTGCAGGGCGCGCAGGTGATCCGACGGTGACGCCGCCGGGCGCTCCTCGCCGGCCAGCTCCGTGGCGCGGGTGACCCGGCCCTCGACGCCCGCGATCCACACCTGCGCGGCCCAGAGCCACCCCGTGAGCGGGCCGCCCGGCACCCCGTGCGCCTCGGCGAGCACGTCCTGTCCCTCGGTCGTGCGACCGAGGCCGGCGAGGGCGACGGCGAGCTCGCCGACCAGCGGCACCGTGTACGGGAAGCGGCGCGACGAGACCCCGGACGCGGCCTCGTGCAGGAGGCGCACCGCGGTCTGCAGGCGCCCGCGCCGCGAGGCGACGATGCCCAGCCACGTGACGTAGAGCGCGACGTGCTCGCCGACCCCGCCCGGCGCCGCCTCGGCGTGCCACGCCCGCGCGAGCTCCTCGGCCTCGTCGAGGCGACCCGTGGCGAGGAGCGCGCTCCACTGCGCGGAGCGCAGCTCCACGGTCAGCCAGCCGCCGGTCGGGTCCGGGCCGGCCGCGAGGCCCCGGACGGCCGGCGGCACCGCGTCCTCGATGCACCCGAGCTGTACCTGGGCGATCGCCGCGACGGCGAGGGCGGCGGTGGTCGCCGGGTCGCCGTCCGGGCCGCCGAGCACCGGGGTGACCTCGGCGAGGGCGTCGGCGGGCCGGTGGGAGAGCAGCGCGAGGAAGCCGCGCAGGGCGACCGCGAGCGGGGACGCCCCGGCGCCGGTGTCGGTCGCGGAGCCCTCGACCGCGGCGAGCGCGGCCGTCACGGCGGCGCGGGCGCCGGGTTCGTCGCGCAGGCCCCAGTAGAGGTTCCGGGCGCGGGCGGTGGCCACCAGGACCGGGTCCGGGAGGGGCTCGCCGCCGTCGGTGCCGGTGGCGGGCCCGGCCTCGGCGAGCTTCGCAGCGGTGGCGAACGCGGTCTCGGCCTCGTCGAACCGGCCGAGCGCGACCCGGAGCCGTCCGAGGCGCCACAGCACCTCGGCGCCCGCGCCCTGGTCGGCGGCGGCGCGCAGCAGGCGCTCGGCGGTGCGCGGCTCGTGGTCGGAGACGCCGTCGGCGGCGGCGAGCAGCTCGGCCGGGTCGATGGACAGGCCCTCGGCCGCGCGCCAGGCCAGCATCCGGTACCGGTCGCCCGCGCGGCGGGAGCCCGACGCCTCGAGCGCGGTCCGCAGACGCCGGTAGGCCTCGCGCTCCTGCAGCGGCGTGGCCCGGCTGCGCAGGAGCTCGGTGTAGAGCGGGTGGGTCAGCGCCACGTCGAGCCGGCGCCCGTCGCGCGTCGAGGTGATCAGCCCCTCGGCCTCGAGTCGCGCGAGCGTGTCTTCCGGGAAGATCTGGTTGACGACCTCGCACCCGAGGGGCTGACCGAACGCCAGCGTGCGCATGAGGTCCTGCTCCGCGGGCGCCAGCCCACCCAGGCGGTCGGTGAGCAGCTCGATCAGCCGCCGTGGGGGATGGCGCGGCGGGTCCCAGCGCCACACCGAGCCGGCGCGCCGCAGCGCCCCCTCGTCGCGGGCGCCGTCGACCAGCTCGCAGAGGAACCGGGGGTTGCCCAGTGACAGCTCCCAGAACCGGTCGAGCGTGACGCCGTCGACGTGGCCGCCGAGCGTGCTGCTCACGAGGTGGTCCGACTGGGCGCGGTCGAGCTCGGCGATCTCGAGCCGGGTGGCGAGCCCGTCGCGGTAGAGCGCGTGCAGCGGCTCGGGGGACACCGCGCCGGTGGGCACCGTGAGCAGCAGGAACATCTCCCCGGCGCGCGCGAGCTGGGCGAGCAGGACCGCGGAGGTCGTGTCCAGGAGGTGGGCGTCGTCGACGACGACGAGGTGCTTCGGCCCGGCGCCGACGAGCAGGCGGCGGGCCTCGCGGAGCAGGGACGCGGTGTCGGTGAGCGCCGGGTCGAGGTCCGGTAGCAGGTGGCCGAGGGCGCCGAGGGGGATGTCCTGGGTGGCCCGCCCGGTCATCGCGCTCGCCGGGCGCCAGCGGCCCACACCCGCACCGTGGGTCATGTTGGCCAGGGCGGTGCGCGCGAGCCGGGTGCGGCCCACCCCGCGGGGACCGCCGATGACGACGGCCGCGAGCCGGTCGTCCTGGGTGGCGGCGACGGCAGCCGCGATCGCCTCCGATCGCCCGACCAGTGGTCGGCTCTCGGGCATGCTCGCGCCTCCCTCCGGGCCGCAGGTACCGGGAGTGTCGCGAAGGGGGCGTGAGGGCGGAAGGGATCACGACACTCTTACGTAGTACTGCTGACCCGATGAAGGTAACCGCGGGTAACACCTATCGTTCCTGCGGGTCCGCGATCGGCGGGGGACACTGGCCCGGCCACCACCACTGGCGAGGAGGACCCGCCCTTGAAGATCGCCCTCGTCGCGACCTGCCTCGGGGACGCCCTGTTCCCCCAGGCACCGCGGGCCACGGTCGAGCTGCTCGAGCGCCTGGGGCACGAGGTCGTCTTCCCCGCCGACCAGACCTGCTGCGGGCAGATGCACGTGAACACCGGCTACCTCGACCTCGCGCTGCCGCTGGTGCGCCACCACGTCGAGGTGTTCTCGGGGGCCGCGGACGTCGCCGTCGCCCCGTCCGGGTCGTGCGTGGGGTGCGTCCGTCACCAGCACGCGATGGTCGCCCGCCGCGGGGGCGACGAGGAGCTGGCGCGGGCGGCCGAGGACCTCGCCGGTCGCACCTACGAGCTCTCCGAGCTGCTCGTCGACGTCCTCGGGGTCACCGACGTCGGCGCCTACTACCCGCACCGCGTCACGTACCACCCGACGTGCCACTCGCTGCGCATGCTGCGCGTCGGCGACAAGCCGCTGCGCCTGCTCCGCGAGGTCCGCGGTCTGACGCTGACCGAGCTGCCCGACGCCGAGGTCTGCTGCGGGTTCGGCGGGACGTTCGCGGTGAAGAACGCCGAGACCTCGACGGCGATGCTCGCCGACAAGATGGCGAACGTCCTCTCCACCCACTCCGAGGTGTGCACCGCGGGCGACACCTCGTGCCTCATGCACATCGGGGGCGGGCTGTCGCGGCTGCGCTCGGGCGTCCGCACCGTGCACCTGGCCGAGATCCTGGCGTCCACCGCCGATCAGGAGGTCCCAGCGTGACGGACCTGGGCATGCCGACCGTCGCGTCGGACCCGTACGGCCACCTGCGCGGGAGCGAGCCGTTCCCCGTCGCGGCGCGCCGGTCCCTCGCCGACACCCAGCTGCGTCAGAACCTCGGACACGCCACCCGCACGATCCGCGCCAAGCGCGCGGGGGTCGTCGCGGAGGTCGACGACTGGGAGGAGCTGCGCCGCGCGGGCGAGGGCATCAAGGCCGACGTCATGGCCCGCCTGCCGGAGCTGCTCGTGCAGTTCGAGGAGGCGGTGACCGCCCGGGGCGGCGTCGTGCACTGGGCGCGCGACGCCGTCGAGGCCAATCGGATCGTGGTGGACCTGGTGCGGGAGACGGGCGCGGATGAGGTCGTCAAGGTCAAGTCGATGGCCACGCAGGAGACGGGGCTCAACGAGGCCCTCGGCGAGGCGGGGATCGCGGCCCTCGAGACCGACCTCGCCGAGCTGATCGTCCAGCTCTCCGACGACCGGCCGTCGCACTTCCTCGTCCCGGCCATCCACCGCAACCGCTCGGAGATCCGCGACATCTTCCTGCGCGAGATGCCCGATGTGGACCCGGAACTCACCGACGAGCCGCGGCTGCTGGCGATGGCGGCGCGTGCGCACCTGCGCCGGAAGTTCCTCTCCGCGCGGGTCGGTGTCTCCGGGGTCAACTTCGCGGTCGCCGACACCGGGACGATCTCCGTCGTCGAGTCCGAGGGCAACGGGCGGATGTGCCTGACGCTGCCGGACACCCTGATCACCGTGATGGGCGTCGAGAAGATCGTCCCCACGTGGTCGGACCTCGAGGTGTTCCTGCAGCTGCTGCCGCGGTCGTCGACCGGGGAGCGGATGAACCCGTACACGTCGACGTGGAGCGGGGTGACCCCCGGCGACGGGCCGCAGACCTTCCACCTCGTGCTGCTCGACAACGGCCGCTCGAACGTGCTCGCCTCACCGGACGGGCGCCAGGCGCTGCACTGCATCCGCTGCTCGGCGTGCCTCAACGTGTGCCCGGTCTACGAGCGCGCGGGCGGCCACGCCTACGGCTCGGTCTACCCGGGGCCGATCGGGGCCGTGCTGACGCCGCAGCTCACCGGCATCCGGGGGACCGACGACGTGAGCGCCTCGCTGCCCTACGCGTCGACGCTGTGCGGGGCGTGCTTCGACGCCTGTCCGGTGCGCATCGACATCCCGCACCTGCTCGTCCAGCAGCGCGCCGCCGCGGTCGACGCACACACCCGCCCGACGACGCAGGACGTGGCGATGCGGGCCGCGGCCGCGGCGATGTCCTCGCCCGGGCGGTTCTCGCTCGTCGAGCGCGCCCTGAAGCTGGGGCGGCTGATCGGGCGCTCGGGACGCATCCGCTCGGTGCCCGGGCCGGGCGCCGCGGCGTGGTTCGGCGCCCGGGACATGCCGGCCCCGCCGGCGGAGACGTTCCGGCAGTGGTGGGCGCGCACCCGGGGGCCGTCCTCGTGAGCGCGCGCGACGAGGTGCTCGCGCGGCTGCGGGCGGCCCGGGACGCCGGCGGCGCCACCGCCCCGGAGGTGCCGCGGGAGTACCGGCGGACGGGGACCGCGCCGCCCGGATCGCCCGAGGTCGTCGACCGGCTGGCCGAGACCCTCGCCGACTACAAGGCCACCGTGCACCGCGTCGCCGACGAGGACGACGTCTCGGCGACGATCGCGGAGATCCTGGAGAGCGCAGGCGTCACGACCTTCGTCGCCCCGCCCGGCCTGCCTGCGCGCTGGCTCGGCGAGGTCACCGCCCGCGTCCGGCCCGACGAGCCGGCGCTGTCGGTGGCGACGCTCGACGCGGTCGACGCCGTGGTCACCGGGGCCGCGGTGGCGATCGCCGACACCGGGACGTTCGTCCTCGACGCGCTCGCCCCGGACCAGGGGCGGCGGGCGATCACGCTCGTCCCCGACCACCACGTGTGCGTCGTGCGGGCCGCCGACGTCGTGTCCTCGGTGCCCGAGGGCGTCGCGCGCCTCGACCCCGGCCACCCGCTGACGTTCGTGTCCGGCCCCTCGGCCACCAGCGACATCGAGCTCGACCGCGTCGAGGGCGTCCACGGGCCCCGCCGCCTCGACGTGGTCCTCGTCGGCCCCATGTGAGCGAAGTTCACGGCTATAGCCGGGAACTTCACTCACGTACGGGGGGTGACCAGCTGTTCCCCGACCGGTCGCGAGCCGATCGGGTGGCACGGATCTCCTCGGCGCGCGGGAGCGGCCGGTCGTCGGCCCGATCGCCTCCGGACGGTTCGGCCTGGCGGTAGGGGGAATCGACCGAACCGCCCATCCGCGTCCGGACGCCAGGAGCCCCACGGTGACCACCCACCCGAACGGCCGCCCGACCCCTCGCGCCGTGCCCACGGTGCCGCCGCCCCCGCCGGGTGGCACGACGGGTGTCGCCGGACCGCTGTCCCAGGCCGTCGCCGAGGCCACCGCCCGCGCCACCCGCTCCCGCCTCGACGACGACCCCCACCGCGCCTGGGACCGCACGGGCGGCGGGCGGCCGGCCCTGGTGCCCAAGCGGCTGCTGGTGGCCGTGTCCCACGCGATCGAGAAGGCCGTGGTGTCGTCGCCGATCGGTGGGCCGGGCCCGGCGACGGTGGTGATCGCGCTGTTCCAGCGCCTGGAGTTCTTCGAGCGCGAGCGGGTCGTCTACGAGCGCCTCGCGGCGGCGGGCGCCGAGGTGGTCGTCGGCTTCGTCCGCGGCGAGGAGCACGCGCCGCCCCGCGGGGTGCACACCGTGCTGATCGAGCCCGACGAGAAGCTCGCCGACGAGTGGACCGTCGTCGCGGTCGGCCCGCGCGCCGGCGCCTTCCTCGTGGCGACCGACCAGCACGCCTACGACGCCCGCGAGCACGACACCGAGGCGAGCCGCCAGTTCTCGGGGCGCTGGGGCTACGCCCACGCCCAGGCCGGGGCGGAGCTCGCCCGGCTGCGCCTCGCCCTGGGCGGGCGGCTCCCGGAGCCGCTGCTGCGCCGGATCGACGGCCTGCTCGGCGAGACCATGGCCGCGGGCGGCGAGCAGGCCGGCAGCAGCGGGTCGCCGGCGGAGGCGTGGGCGACGGCGTCGCTCGCGCACATGATCACGCGGATGCAGACGGCGCAGGCCGGGAGCCGCGCGCTGCGTGAGCAGCTCGCCGACGCCCACCGGGGTGCCGACGCCCACCGCTCGGCCGAGATCGACCCGTCGAGCGGCCTCCCGACCCCGGACTTCCTGGGGCGCTGGGCGGCACCCGGCGGGTCGACCGAGCTCCCGGTCGGGCTCGCCCTGCTCGACATCGCCGGCCTCGGCGCGGAGCTCGAGGACCCGCGCGCCGAGTACCACGCCGCCCGCAAGGTCGCGGCCGCCCTGTGCCAGCCGCTCGGCCCGGTCGACGCCGCCGTGCGCCTGAGCCGTCGCGAGTTCCTCGTCGTCGTGCCGGGCGCCTCGGCGCGGCACCTCGCGGGCCTCGGCGACGAGGTGGCCGAGCAGCTGGAGCTCGCCTCCGACGGCTACCCGCACGTCCCGCTGACCGCCACCGTCGCCACGATCGTCACCCACGCCCGGCCGCTGCCCGTCGAGGACCTCCGGGTCGCGCTGGATCGTCTGCCGGCCGACGCCGTGGGCGCGGTCGACGCGGGACGGACGCCGGCGGGTGAGCGCATCGCGGTCGTCTCCACCCGTGCGGGCCGGGTGCTGCCGGAGCCGGGCCGGCACGAGCCGGTCGCGGCCGCCACGGACACGGGCCCTGTTCCGGTCCCCGACGGCGAGACCACTGCCGAGCACCCCTGGTTCGGTCCCGACGGCGTCGAGGACCCCGACGCGCTGCTCCCCGGCTCCCGGGGCGTCGTCGCGGCGGAGGTGCCCCAGCAGATCGGGCCGGGCGTGCGTCCGCGGTGATCAGCGACCGCGCACCGGCCGCCCCCAGTCGGTGCCGTCGCGCAGGGTCCGCTTGAGCAGCTTGCCGCCGGGGTTGCGCGGCAGGGGGTCGGTGGTGACGACGACGAACTGGGGCACCTTGAAGTCGGCGAGCTGCGTGTCGAGGTAGGCGAGGACGGCGTCGACATCGACGCTCCCGCCCACCAGCACCGCGCCGACCTTCTCGCCCATGACGTCGTCCGGGACCCCGACGACGGCCGCGTCGGACACCCCGGGCGCGCCGGCGAGGGCGTTCTCGACCTCGACCGAGTAGACGTTCTCGCCGCCGCGGTTGATCACGTCCTTGGCGCGGTCGACCACCCGGACGAGCCCGTCGTCGACGCGGGCGAGGTCGCCGCTGTGCAGCCAGCCGTCGACGAACGTCCGGGCCGTCGCCTCGGGGGCCTCCCAGTACCCGTCGACGACGTTCGGGCCCCGGATCAGCAGCTCCCCGACGCCGGCGTCGTCGACGTCGGTCAGCGCGAGGTCGACCACCGGGGCGGCGAAGCCCACGGAGTCGGCGTGCTCCACCGCCCACTCGTGAGGCAGGAACGTGGAGATCGAGGAAGTCTCGGTCAGCCCGAACCCATTGCCGAGCCGGGCCCGCGGGAGGCGCTCCTGGAGCCGGCGGACCAGGTCGGGCGCCATGGGCGCGCCGCCGTAGGTCGCGCGGCGGACGCCGGAGAGGTCGACGTCGAGGTCGCTGCGGGCCAGCGTCAGCCCGTAGATCGCGGGGACGGAGACCAGCGTGTCGATGCGCTCCTCGACGATGGTGCGCACGAACGCGTCCGCCTGGAACGTCGGCAGCACCACCGTCGTCCCGCCCAGGCCGAGCTGGACGAGCAGCTGCGAGTTGCAGCCGGTGACGTGGAACAGCGGGACCGAGACGAGGTTGCGCAGCGTCGGCCCGGCGGCGCGGTCGATGCCGATGACGCGGATCGCGGTCTCGACGTTGGACAGGAAGTTGCCGTGGGTGGTGCGCGCGCCCTTGGGGCGGCCGGTGGTCCCGCTGGTGTAGAAGATCGCCGCGAGGTCGCCGGGGACGAGGTCCTCGAGGGCCTCGGGGTTCCCCTCGGGCAGCGGCGACCCGGCCCGCAGCACCGCGGCGGCCCCGGAGTCGGTGAGGACGTGCTCGATCTCCGGCGCGGCGAAGCGGGTGTTCACCGGGACGGCGACGGCGCCGGCGAGCAGCGTGCCGAGGAAGCCGACCACCCAGTCCAGGCCCGCCGGCAGCAGCGAGGCCACGCGGTCGCCGCGGGTGATGCCGTCGCCGACCAGGCCGCCGGCCACCCGGGCCGCGCGGTCCCACAGCTCGGCGTACGTGACGCGCTCGCCGCCGACCTCGACCACCGCCTCGACGTCGGGGTGGCGCTCCACCGACGCCCGCACCATCGCCACCACCGACGGGGCGAGGTGGTCGTAGCGCGCGATGCCGTCGTCGCCGCGGGTGATGCCCGTCGTGTCGAACGGCGCCGGGCCGCGGGGCAGGGGTTCGGGGGGCAGGGGTTCGGGGCTCACGAGAAGTACCGCCGCGGGTTCTCGACCAGCATCGTCGTGAGCTGCTCGTCGCTCACGCCCTGCTCGCGCAGCGCGGGGAGCACGTCGTGGTGGATGTGCTCGTAGTGCCAGTTCGGCGCCGCCTGCGCCAGCGCGGCCTGGGAGGCCTCGCCGGAGAAGAAGTCCATGTAGCAGGCCGCGTCGTGGGCGAGCACGATCCGGTCGGCGTACCCCTGGGCGCAGAGCGCCGCGATCGTCGCGACCCGCTGCTCGGTCGGGTTGAACAGGTCCAGCCCGAACCGGTCGCAGCCGATCGTGGCGCCGCGGTCCATGATCTCGCGCAGGTAGTCGAGGTCGTTGGTGTCGCCGGCGTGCCCGACGACGACCTTCGTGAGGTCGACGCCGTTCTGCTCGTACAGGTCGAGGGCGAGCCGCCCGGTCTGGTGTGCGCTGTTGGTGTGCACCGTGATCGGCACGCCGGTCTCGACGTGGGTGGCGGCGATGGCGTGCTGCACCCGCGTCTGGTCGGGCGTCAGGCCCCGCTCCTCGACGACGCCCTTGAGGAACGCCGCCTTGATCCCCGTCCCGGCGATGCCCTCGCGGATGTCCTTGACGAACATCTGGACCATCGGTTCGTCGCCGCCGAGCAGCGTGTCCGGGCCGCGGTAGTGCAGGAAGTGCGGGATCTCGTCGAACGTGTAGAGGCCGGTGGCCACCACGATGTGGAGGTCGACCTCGGCGTTGATCCGCGCGACGCGGGGGATGTAGCGGCCGAGCCCGACGACGGTGGGGTCGACGATCGTCGTGACGCCCAGGTCGCGCAGGCGGCGCAGCTTCTCGATCGCGTCGGCGACCCGGACCTCCTCGTCCCAGTACTCGTCGCCGTAGTTGGCCATGATGTCCGGCGTCAGCACGAACACGTGTTCGTGCATCAGCGTCGTGCCGAGATCCCCGGTGTCCACCGGACCCCGCACCGTCTCCACCGTGGGCATGCCCGCACCTCCGCCGCGTCGCCTGTGACCCGGACCACCCTCACCGATGGGGCGCGCTGAGGCCAGCCCGAGCCGTCAGGCCGGGCGGTAGGCCAGCAGGCGGACGCCGAGGGCGCTCTCGGCGCGCCGGATCTCGGCGAGCTGCTCGTCGGTGAGCTCGGCGTAGGGGCTCTCGGCCTCGTACGCCACGAGCGGGGTGCCGATGCGCTCCTCGACGCGGCGCAGGTCGTCGAGGGCGGCGTCGTCGAGCGCCGCAGGGCGCAGGTCGGGACCGGAGGACGGGGCGGACACGGGACCTCCCGAGAGGTGGAGCTGAACGGATGTGACCGGCACCACTGCCGGGTGCGGCCGAGTATCCCGCGCCCGGAGGGACCAATCACCCCGTCCGGGCGGAAGTCGCCGAACGTGCGATGCGTTGACGTAAGTGCGATGACGAGATCCCTCCCGGCCCCGGCCACCACCCGGCTCTGGACCCCGCAGCGCGTCCTGGTCACCCGCTCCGCGCAGGAGCACCCGCACACCGCCGAGATCCTCCGACGGTGCGCGGCGGCCGGCGTCGACGACGTCGAGCTGCTGCGCGGCGACCGGATCACCGGCCTGCGCGGGGAGACCGAGCGCGAGACCTACGCGCGGGCGAAGTCGACGCTGGCGGTGGTCACGAGCCCGGCGTCGGCGCGGAAGCTCGACCCGATCCCGCCGAGCGCCGACTGGCGGGTCGACCTCGCCCGCGGCTGCCCGGCCCACTGCCAGTACTGCTACCTCGCCGGGTCGCTGACCGGCCCGCCGATGACCCGCGTCTACGGCGACCTCGAGGAGATCCTCGCCGGCCTCGACGCCTACGTCGGCCACGGCACGATCACCTCGACGAACGTCGACCGCGCCGCGGAGGGGACCACCTTCGAGGCGTCCTGCTACACCGACCCGCTGGGCATCGAGCACGTCACCGGCAGTCTCTCGGCGGCGATCCGCCACGTCGGCACCCACGACTTCGGCGGCCCGGTGCAGCTGCGGGCGACGACGAAGTTCGCCGACGTCGCGGGGCTGCTCGACCTGCCGCATGGCGGTCGCACGCGCCTGCGGTTCTCCGTCGGCCCGGAGTCGGTGGTGGGCCGGTTCGAGGGCGGGACCGATCCCGTCGGGAAGCGCATCGACGCACTCGCGACGCTCGCCCGCGCGGGCTGGCCGGTGGGTCTGACGATCGCGCCGATCATGCCCGTCGGCGACTGGCGGGAGGCGTACTCCGACCTGCTCGCGCGGGTCGCGGCGGCGCTCGAGGGGGTCGACGACCTCGACCTCACCGCCGAGTGCATCACCCACCGGTTCACGCCGGGGAGCAAGGAGACCCTCGAGACCTGGTACCCGCGCACCCGCCTCGAGATGGACCCCGAGCAGCGACGCACCAAGCGCGGGAAGTTCGGCGCGGTGAAGCACGTCTACCCCGACGACGTGATGGCGGACCTGCGCGCCCACGTGACCGCCGAGCTCGCGGAGCGTCTGCCCGCGGCCCGGGTCCTGTACTGGACGTAGGGGCCGTCGAGCAGGGGATCGTTATCTTTCCGTGATGCTCGCCGGGGCTCGGGAGAGCCTTCGGTGGGCCGTCACTGTCGGGGGTCGGAGCTAGCGTTCTTTCCGTGAGCATCGACCAGGATGTCCGGGTCGGCCTGGTGGCCGGGCTGGATGCTCTCGCGCCCGGCGCGGAGCTGGCCGCTGCTCTGGAGCGCCTGTCGCCGGCCGCGTTGACCGGTGAGGATCTGGGCGCCTATGTGCGGGGGCGGTGGCGGTTGCAGAACCGGGCGACCGCCGAGCTGCTCGAGGGCCTCCATCACCTGGGTCGGGCGCAGGCCGGTCGCACCGAGCGGCTGGCGTCCTCGGACGAGTTCTCCGGCGACGAGGTCTCGGCCCTGCTGGGTTGGTCGCGCACCATGTCGAGCCGCAAGCTCGATCTGGCCGACGATCTCGCCGAGCGGCTGCCCGAGGTCGGCGACGCCCTCTACCAGGGCTGGCTCGACGAGCCCAAGGCCCGCACGGTCTGCGACCAGACCCGCGACCTCGCCGACGACCACGCACACGAGGTGTGCCGGGTCGTGCTGCCCGAGGCGCCGGAGCTGCCGGTCGCCGCGTTGATCGAGCGGATCGAGCAGGTCGCGACAGCGCTGGACCCGGAATGGGCCCAGCGGCGCCGGAAGCGGGCTGAGGCCCGGGCGCGGGTGATCCTGTCGGCGAACCCGTCGGGGACCGCGAACCTGTCGTTCTGCGACGCGCCCGCCCCCGACGGCATCGCCTCCCAGGCCCGTATCGACGCGCTCGCCGCCACGGTCCGTCGTCTCGGGGTGCTGATCCCGATCAACCAGCTGCGCCTGCAGGTCGGGCTGCGGCTGCTCGACGGCTCCACCGCCGGAATGGACGACCGCACCATCGCCCTGCTGCTCGCCGCCGAGCACCACGCCCAGAACACCCCCGACGACCCCGCCACGCCTGACGAAACCGGTGACGACGGTGGCCCCGACAGCGGGCCGGACGACAGCGGGCCGGACGACAGCGGGCCGGACGACAGCGGGCCGGACGACAGCGGGCCGGACGACAGCGGGCCGGACGACAGCGGGCCGGACGACAGCGGGCCGGACAACAGCGGGCCGGACAACAGCGGGCCCGACAACAGCGGCCCCGACGGCGAGGGTCCCGACGACAACGGCCCGTGCCGGTCCGGCGCTGCACCGCGCGCCACCGACGACTCCGGGCCGGCTGACGACGACCCCGTTTCGACCGTGCCTGCGCCGCGGTCACCCTCGGAGCAGGGCGTCCTCGACCTCCCCGACCTCCCGGACGCTCCCGAACCTGCGGTGCCGCTCGACCCGCCCGACACCGGACCGGGCCGCATCCGG
Organism: Actinomycetospora sp. CA-053990; assembly: GCF_050948445.1. NCBI lineage: Bacteria > Bacillati > Actinomycetota > Actinomycetes > Pseudonocardiales > Pseudonocardiaceae > Actinomycetospora > Actinomycetospora sp. CA-053990. The sequence goes on from NZ_CP192043.1 coordinate 612,837, forward strand.
GAGGGCTGCGTCGAGGTGCGGCTGCGGCTGAGCACCGCGCTCGGGCTCGACGAGCACCCCGGCAGCGTCCCCGGCTACGGGGCCGTCCTCGCCGACGACGCCCGCACCCTGGCCCTGCGGCACCGCGACGGCGAATGGCGCGTCGTGCTCACCGACGACCAGGGCCGCCTCCAGCACGTCCTGCTCACCCGACACCGACCCCACCGACCACCCGGCCCCCGCGGCCGGCATCGGACGCGGGGACGCCGGGCCTCGATCGTCGAACTCCAGGTCCCGACCACGGTCCTCGCCGCCCTCGACCCCGACGACCACCCCGACTGGGCACCACTGCTGCGCGAACTGCAGCAACGGCTCGCCGACCTCGGGCGCCCCGGCGCGCCTCCGGACCGCCACGCCGGACCCGACGACCGGGCCCGGCGGCGTCCCGGCGCCGAGCTCGACCGCTGGATCCGGGTCCGCGACCGGCACTGCGTCGCGCCCTGGTGCCGGCGCCCCGCCCACAAGGCCGACCTCGACCACACCCTCGCCCACGCCCGGGGCGGACCCACCTCCTCGTGGAACCTCGGCGCCTGGTGCACCCACGACCACCGCGCCAAACACCACGCCCCATGGACCGTGCGCCAACCCAGCCCCGGGCGCTTCGTCATCCGCACCCGCGCCGGCATCACCCACACCAGCCACCCCAAGCGGATCACCGACCCACTGCCCGCCCCGAGGCCGGCCGCCGCACCCCGGCCCCTGCCCGACGACGGCTGGGTCGACGACCGCACCGACGACATCGACCCCGACTGGTTCCGGAAACTCACCAACAAGGCCCGCCCCACGGCCACCACCCCGACCCGCAGCACCTACGACGACGAGCCACCGTTCTGAGGGCCGAGCGCGCCTACAGCAGCAGCGCCAACTGACGCGACTGCGCGACCAGCCGTCCCGCGGAGTCCCACACCTCCACGTCCTCCTCGTGCAGGCCGTGGGACAGGTGGTTCGTCACCGTGCGGCACCGCAGCGGGCCGGGCGCCGGGTGCTCGCGCAGGTGCACCGTGAGCTGGGCGGTGCTCGAGCCGCGGCCGAGCTCGAGCACCACCGGCGCCGCGCCGTCGACGACGAAGGCGAGGTCGAGCAGCGTCGCGTCCGACCCGTCGGCCAGGGCGAACCAGAACTCCGCGCGAGGGTCGCCCGACGGCTCGCCGCGGGTCCAGCCCGGCATCTCGGTCACCCCGTAGCGCATCCGCCGGCCGACCGCCGCGACGGTCGCGGGCGCGTCGGCACCGCCGAACGTGGTGCACGCGTCGAACGGCGGGAGCTCCGGCGGCGTGGTCACGTCGTGCGGCTCGGCCGGGCTCGCGGCGAGGTCCGCGAAGGTCGCCTCGAGGCGCAGGACGTCACGCTCCCCGCCGTCGGGGCCGGGCTGCACGATCCGCGACGTGCCCGTGGCCAGTCGGCGCCCGGCCCGCACCACCTCGGTGAGCACCCGCGCAGGCCCGGGCATCGCCGGGCGCAGGTACGACGCCGAGGCCACCACGGGGTCGGGCAGCGGGACCTCGCCCGCGAGCGCCCGCAGCGCGACGCTGAGCTGGTACCCGCCGTTCAGGCGTCCGTCGTCGAGGCCCCAGCGGTCGGACAGGACGATCTCGTGCACCCCGTCGGCCACCCGCTCGGACGCGCTGTCGAGTGCGAGCTCACTGATCACGTCGCTGAGTAGACCACCAGGTCCGCAACGCCGCGGCGTCGTCGTCGTCGCGGTCGACGTCCAGGGAGGCCAGGGTGTCGACGACGTCCGTCACCTCCTGCTCCTCGACGCGACCGTCGGCGTACTCCGTGGTCAGGGTGGTGCGCACGAGCCGTCGGCTCACGCCGTCGGCCAGCCGCATCACGACGAGCTGGCCCGTGAACGGCGACGAGGGGTGGGTCGCCGTGAAGTGGTGCGCGACCTCGTCGTCGACCGGCTCGGACGGCTCCGGGTCCAGGCGGTACGCCCGCTCCTCGCCGTCGCGGGTGGACCGCACGAGCGTCCACTCCCGGCCCTCGCGCTCGAGCCGGTGCGGCCAGCCGGCCTGGTCGACGACGACCCCGTCGCGCAGTGGCATCGGCACCAGCATGCTCGCCCCGAAGCCGACGTCGATGAGCTGTTCGTCCACGACCAGGGCCCGGTGCGTGCGCGGGCCGCCGCGGTCGGCCTGGACGCGCGCCATGACGGGCCGCACCTCGTACCCGAGGTGACCCAGCACGGCGGCTATCAGGCGGGCGTGCTCGTAGCAGTAGCCGCCGCGGCGTCGGCGGACGAGCTTGTCGACGACGACGTCGAGCCCGATCCCGCGGTGGCGGCCGAGGACGACGTCGACGTTCTCGAAGGGGATCGCGGCGACGTGCGCGCGGGTGAGCTCGGGCAGCGTCGGTCGCTCGCCGGAGAGGCCGACCCGGTCGAGGTATTCGGCGACGACGGAGGCCGTCAGTCCGGTGTCCACGGCGGTGCTCATGCCCTCCACGGTGGGACCTCGAGTCCCATCGAGGTCAAGCGTCGTGTCAGGCCTCCGTGCCCCGGCGTCCGCGGGGGAGGGCGCGCACGAGGGGCAGGACGCGATAGGCCACCCGCTCGGTGAGGGCGATCTCCGTGCGGGTGCGCTCCACTCCCGGGGTGCCGATGATCCCCTGGACCACCTGCTCCAGGTGCGCATTGGTCCGGGCGACCACCCGGGCCCAGAGGTCGCCGTCGCCGGTGATGCTGTGCACCTCGACGACCTCGGCGACGGCCTCCAGAGCCGTGGCGACGTCGTCGAGGCGGCCCTGCGTGATGTGCAGGGTGACGAACGCGTGCACGTCGAAGCCCAGCGCCTCCGGGTTCACGTGCGGCGCGAAACCGACGATCACCCCGCGCTCCTGGAGCCGCAGGAAGCGTGCCTGGGCGGTGCCGCGGGCGATGCCGAGCGCCCGCGCGTGCTCGCGGAGGCCGGCCCGCGGGCGTTCGAGCAGGGCGAGCAGCAGGGCGCGGTCGAGGTCGTCGAGGTCCATGTGTCGTCCATTGGCCGAAGGGGATCAGTCAGAGCCCTACCGAGCTGGACCATTGGCCCAGTCGATCTGTACGAGACTAGACCACTGGAGAGTAACTCCCTACCTTTCGTGACACCGCGAGAAGCGTGGCGGACGCCGGGGACCACCCGCCCGGACGTCCGCCCGCCGAGGAGGTGCGCCATGACCGTCGACGTCCGCCCGCCCACGTTCGACGTTCCCCACGGTGACGGTGACGGCCTTCCGCAGCGGCCCATGACCCTGCGCGACCGCTACGCGCTGACCATCGGCCGCGTGCACCTCACCGGCGTCCAGGCCCTCGTGCGCCTGCCCCTCGACCAGCACCGCGCCGACCGTGCCGCGGGTCTGCGCACCGGGGGCTACGTCTCGGGCTACGAGGGCTCGCCGCTCGCCGGCTACGACCTCGAGCTCGCCCGTCACCGCGACCTGCTCACCGAGCACGACGTCGTCTTCGCGCCCGGCCTCAACGAGGAGCTGGCCCTGACCGCGGTAGAGGGCACCCAGCTCGCCGCGGCCACCGGCTCGCTCACCCGCGACGGGGTCGTCGGCTACTGGTACGGCAAGGCACCCGGCCTCGACCGCGCCACCGACGCTCTGCGCCACGCCAACCTCACGGGCACCCACCCGCGCGGCGGCGCCGTCGCGTTCGTCGGCGACGACCCTGCCGCGAAGTCGTCGAGCGTGCCCTGCGCCTCCGAGGCCGCGCTGGCCGACATGGCCGTCCCGGTGCTCTACCCCGCCGACTCGCAGGACGTCCTCGACCTCGGACGCCACGCCGTCGCGCTCTCCCGCGCGAGCGGGCTGTGGACCGCGCTGAAGATGGTCACCGCGGTGGCCGACGGCTCCGGCACCGTCGACCTCGACCCGGACCGCGTGCGCATCGTCGCCCCGGACGTGACGATCGACGGCCGCGAGTACGTGCACACGCCGTCGGCGACGCTCCTGCAGCCGCACCTCGGGCCGATCGAGCGCGACCTCTACCGCGCCCGGCTCGAGATCGCCCGCCGCTACGCCGCCGCCAACGGCCTCGACCGGATCGTCGGCCACGGACCGGCGCGGATCGGCGTCGTCGCGGCCGGCAAGAGCTGGCTCGACCTGCGCCAGGCCCTCGACACCCTCGGGCTCGACGACGCCGAGCTCGCCCGCCGGGGCGTGCGCCTGCTGCGGGTCGGCATGCCCTGGCCCCTCGAGCCCGGGATCGTCGACCGCTTCGCCGACGGTCTCGACGAGATCGTCGTCGTCGAGGAGAAGCGCGCGTTCCTCGAGACCCAGATCAAGGAGCGGCTCTACGGCCGCGCCGGAGCGCCCGCGGTGCACGGCAAGCGGGGGCCGAGCCAGAGTCCCGGTGAGAGCGCCACCCTCTTTCCCGAGCACGGCGACCTCGACCCCGACGTCATCGCCCGCCGGCTCGGCGCTCGCCTGCTCGCGCACGGGTCGTTCCCGTCGGTGGTGGCGTGGCGCGACGCGAAGGCCCGCCGGAGCCGGATCGACCTGTCGCTGACGCCCGTCGAGGGCGCGCACCGCACCCCGTTCTACTGCTCGGGCTGCCCCCACAACACCTCGACCACCGCGATCCCCGAGGGCTCCCTCGTCGGCGCCGGCATCGGTTGCCACACGATGGTGCTGCTGATGCCCGAGGAGCAGGTCGGCGAGGTCACGGGCCTGAGCCAGATGGGCGGCGAGGGCGCGCACTGGCTGGGCATGGAGCCGTTCGTGGACGCCGACCACTTCGTGCAGAACATGGGCGACGGGACGTTCCACCACTCCGGCTCGCTGGCGGTGCGCGCCGCCGTCGCGGCCGGGTCGCACCTGACCTTCCGCCTGCTCCACAACGGCGCCGCGGCGATGACCGGCGGGCAGGACGCCGTCGGCGCGCTGTCGATGCCGGCGCTCACGAAGAGCCTGCAGGCCGAGGGCGTCGCGCGGATCATCGTCACCACCGAGGACCGCTCGCGGTACAAGGGCGTGCGCCTCGCCCAGGGCGTCGACGTCTGGGACCGGTCGCGCTACGAGGAGGCCCAGCGGGTCCTCGCGGACACCCCGGGCGTCACCGTCCTGATCCACGACCAGGAGTGCGCGGCCCAGAAGCGCCGCAAGCGCAAGCGCGGCACGATCGCCGACCCGAGCACCCGCGTAATGATCAACGAGCGCGTCTGCGAGGGCTGCGGCGACTGCGGGCAGACGTCGAACTGCCTGTCGGTCACGCCGGTCGACACCGAGTTCGGCCGCAAGACCCGCATCCACCAGGCGTCGTGCAACAAGGACTACTCCTGCCTCGACGGCGACTGCCCGGCGTTCCTGACCGTCGAGCCGGGGTCGGCGCGCTCGGCGCCTGCGGTCGAGGCCCTCGGCCCCGACGCGTTCGCGACCCCTCCGGTACTGGTCGACCCCGACGCGTTCACCGTGCGGCTCGCGGGGATCGGTGGCACCGGCGTGACGACGGTGTCCCAGGTGCTCGCCACCGCCGGGCTCGTGGCCGGGCGTCACGTGCGCGGCCTCGACCAGACCGGCCTCGCGCAGAAGGGCGGCGCGGTCGTGTCCGACGTCAAGATCAGCCGGGCGTCGCTCGAGGCGGCGGGCCGGGCGGCCGAGGGCGAGTGCGACCTCTACCTCGGCGCCGACCTGCTGGTCGCCGCGGAGCCCTCGAACCTCGCCACCACGTCGTCGTGGCGCACGGTCGCCGCGATCTCGTCGGCGAAGGTGGCGACCGGCGCGATGGTCGTCGACCCGACGGTCTCGTTCCCGGACGCGGACGCGGTGCTGAAGCGGATCACCGAGCGGACCCGGAAGGACGCCGGGGTGGTCGTCGACGCCCGCGCGCTGAGCGAGGCGCTGTTCGGTGACGACCAGTTCGCGCTCACGCTGCTGCTCGGCGCGGCCTTCCAGACCGGCGCGCTGCCGCTGCCCACCGCGGCGGTGGAGGAGGCCTTCACGCTCAACGGCGCGGCGGTGGAGAAGAACCTGCAGGCGTTCCGGCGGGGCCGCCAGGCCGTCGCGGACCCGACGGCGTTCGCGGCCGTCGTCGCCGCGGCGACGGGCACCGGCCCCGACACGGGCGTGCCGGGCCTGGACGCGCGCGGCGCCGCGGAGGCGGCCGAGATCGTCGCGTCGATCGGTGCCCCGGCGAACAGCGAGCTGGCGCGCCTGGTCGGCATCCGGGTGCCCGAGCTCGTCGCGTACCAGGACGCCGAGTACGCGCGGCAGTACGCCTCGGTGGTCGCGGGCACCGTGGACGCCGATCCGCGCCTCGCCGAGGCCATCGCCACCGGGCTGTACAAGCTCATGGCGTACAAGGACGAGTACGAGGTCGCGCGGCTCTCGCTCGACCCGGCGCTCGCGGCCTCGGTGCGCGCCCAGTTCGGCGACGGCGCCCGGTACGCGTGGAAGCTCCACCCGCCCGTGCTCCGGGCCGTCGGGATGCAGCGCAAGATCACGCTGGGCCGCTGGTTCCGGCCGGGCTACCGCACCCTGCGGGCGATGCGCCGCCTGCGCGGCACGCGGCTCGACCCGTTCGGCGTCGCCGAGGTCCGTCGCGTCGAGCGGGAGCTGGTGGCGGAGTACCGCGCGCTGATCCCGACGCTGCTCACCCTCGCCGACGGCGGCGACACCGACCGCGCCGTCGAGATTGCCGGCCTGCCGGACATGGTGCGGGGCTACGAGCAGATCAAGCTCGACAACGTCGCCCGCTACCGCGCCCGGCTGGCCGAGCTGCTTCCTAGCTGACGGAGTAGGTGATCGCAGGCTCCACGGCCACCGGGGTCGCGAGGCTGTTCGCGATGTAGCACTCGCCGTGGGCGAGGTGCACGAGCCGTTCCACGCGCGGGACGCTCGGGCCCGGCGCCACGGTGATCTGCGGTCGCAGCACGATCCCGGCGATCCGCGCCGGACCCTCGTCGTGCGACATCGCCGCCTCGGCGTCGTCGCGGTAGTCGGTGACGTCGACCCGCGCCCGCGCGGCGATCGCGAGGAACGAGAGCAGCTGGCACGACGACGCCGCGGCCAGCACCAGCTGCTCGGGGTCGAGCCGGGAGGCGTCGCCGCCGAGCGACGGGTCGTTGGAGAGCTCGAGCGCGGCGGCGGCCGGCGGCGCCTCGACCCGGTGGGCGCGGTCGTACGCGTCGTAGCCGGCCCCGGTCGAGCCCGACCAGGTGCACGTCGCGCGGTAGCGGTGGGTGCCGTCGGGCGCCTCGGTGAACGCCATCAGGGCAGCTCGTAGTCGAGGGTCAGCAGCTCGTGCGCCACCAGGCCGGTGCCGCTCAGGCCGGTGAGGTCGCCGGCGCCGGACCCGGCGACGACGAAGGCCCACTGGCGCATCTCCTGCCCGTCCCCGCCGGCGGCGCCGTGCTGGAGCACGAAGCTGCCCGTCCGGCCGTCGAGCTCGCCGACGACGCGCTCCTGCGCGAGGTACGCCGCCCCGCCCTCGCCCTGGGTCGTGAGGATCTCGCCCACCGCCGTGCCCTGCAGGGCGCCGGAGTAGGTCTTCCGGATCAGCGCCCGGCCCGTCGCCGGCCCCCGGCCCTCCGGCTCGGCCAGGGCGTCCCCCTCCGCCGGCTCCCAGAGGTCGATGCTGAACGCGCTCTCGAGGTGGGTCACGCGATCATCCTGCCGGGTGAAGGCTGACACCTCCCGTCAGGGTTGGGTCGGCTCCCCGACCAGTTCATCCGCGAGCGCCCGCAGCCGCGCCCGGGCCTGCGGGTCCTGCGCCTGCGGGTCGGGGCGGGCCTCGCGCACGCCGTTGAAGTACCGCCCGGTGACGCCGGCGAGCTCCGGGTCCACCGCGAGCCGTGCCGTCGCCGCGACACCCTCGGCGATCGTGCTGATCGGCGACGGCACGATCTTCGTCGGCATGTAGGTGGCCGGGTGCAGGGCCGTCGCGGTGACGACGCCCGGGTCGAGCTCGTCGGCGAGGTCGTAGGCGTCGAGGATCTGCGCGAGCTTGCTCTGGCAGTAGGCACGCCAGCCCGAGTAGTCGCGCTCCAGCATGACGTCGTCGAAGTCGATCGCCGCCTGCCCAGCCGACGACACCATGACGATCCGCGCCGGGCCGCGCTCGGTGCCCGCCGCCTGCAGGGACGGGAGAAGCCGGCGGGTCAGCAGGTGCCCCGCGAGGTAGTTGACCGCGAACCGGAGCTCGTGGCCGTCGACGCTCTCCTGGCGCTCCCCGCCTCCGGGGACGTCGGCCCCGATGCCGGCGTTGTTGACCAGCACGTCCAGTGCCGGGTGGTCGGCGGCGACGCGGTCGCCGAGCTCGCGGACCTGGGCGAGCTCGGCGAGGTCGGCGCGGTACGAGGCGACCTCGATGCCGGTGGCCGCGCGGATCTCGTCGACGGTCGCGACCAGCCGCTCGGGGTCGCGTCCGTGGACGAGCACCTCGTCGCCGCGGCCGACGAGGTCGTGCGCGAGGGCGCGGCCGAGACCGTCGGTGGCGCCGGTGATCAGGACGACAGCCATGTCACTCCGACGTGTAGGAGTAGCCACCGGGCAGGTCGACGGTCTTCTTCTTCGTGCGGCTGTTCCAGCTCACGCCGAAGAGCTTGACCGTCCAGGAGCGGGTCGTCCCGTTGCCCTCGGAGCGCGAGACGTTGCGCCACACCGGCAGCGGGCCCAGCTTGCGACGACCGCGGTAGTTCAGTCCCATGGTCGCCCTGTGCCCACTGCCGGCGCCGGCGTCACATCGAGATCACCCAGAGATCACCCCAGAGATCACTTAGGGACGGTCGGTCCGCTGGCTCGGGTAGCGCGTAGCGGACTGCGGCCCGTAGTACTGCGGCTCGGGGAACGGGGTGGTGCGGCCCGGGACGCTGGTCTGCTTGCGGACCTGGCGCATGGCCGAGTCGATGTGCTTCCGGTAGCGCCCGCCGGTCTTGCCGTCGACGAACGCCGCGGCCTGGTCCGCGTAGCGGTTGACCTTCTCGGGGTTCTGCCGCGCGTAGCGCCGTGCGGCGGCGATGGCCGCGCCCGCGGCCGCGACCCTGCGCATCAGGGACATCGTGTTCTCCTCGGAGTTCGGGGGGACGTCATCGAGTGTGCCCGTTCCGGGCGACGGAGGCGTCGAGCACCACCGTCGGCCCTCCGTCCGCCGCGTGTGGCGGCCAGGGCAGGGCGTCGGTGGCGGGGTTCCCGGTCCGGACGAAGCGCAGCCACGCCGCGCGCATCACCGCGCCGAGCGGCTCGATGTCGGCGTCCCAGTCGGCGCCGCGCAGCATCGGCGCGTCCGCCCAGGCGTCCCGCGCCCCGAACAGGAACGGCAGCTCGATGCAGTGGCACGCCCCGAGCGCGGACGCGGGCGCCCGCCACGCGAAGCGGTAGCTGAACGTCCGGGCGCCGCCGCGGGCCGCGTCGTCGGCGAACCGCTCGGCCGGCGCCCCGAAGACGCGCCGCGTCGCGAGCGCGGCGCCCGCCGAGGTGAGCCGCCCGAGCAGCGGGAGCCGCTTGAGTCCCCAGAGGGCCGGGCTGATGCGCACGAACGTCTCGGCCTCGTCGGCGGTCGACCCGACGAGCACGTCGTGACCCGCCGACGCCGCGTCGGCCCAGGTGACCCCGGCCGACAGCGGCGGGACGCCGTTCACCGGCGCGAAGGCCGGCGACGAGTCGAGGCCCCCCGGTCCGGCCGCGCGGATCATCGCGTGGCGCTGCGCGGCGAGCAGGTCCCCGACCTCGGCGGTCGCCGGGTCGGCGCCCTCGAGGCCCTCGGTCACGTACCCGGCGACGCGGGCGGCCCGCTGCGGGGACGACAGGCCGAGCCCCAGCTGGCCGCTCTGCAGGATCGCGCGCCGGAACAGCGGCCGGGCCTCGGGAAGGGTCATGAGGCAGGCGATCGAGTGCGCGCCCGCGGACTGGCCCATCACGGTGACCTGGTCCGCGGCGCCGCCGAAGGCGGCGATGCGGTCGCGCACCCAGCGCAGGGCGGCGATCTGGTCGAGCAGGCCGAGGTTGCCGTCGGACACCCCCGGAGCGGCGAGCCACCCCAGCACCCCGAGGCGGTAGCCCACGTTGACCGTGACGACGTCACCCTCGCTCACCAGCCGGGCGGTGTCGTACCAGGACGTGGCCGCCGACCCGATGACGTAGGCGCCGCCGTGCAGCCACACGAGCACGGGGCGCGGCACGCCGTCGGCGAGCGCCGCGGCCGGGGCACGCACGTCGACGCGCAGGCAGTCCTCGTCCTGCGGGGTGCCGTCGTCGGGCGAGGGCCCGGTGACGGCGGCGACCCGCGCGGGCAGCTGCGGCGCGGTCGGCCCCCGCTCGACGGCCTCCCGGACGCCGGACCACGGCTCCGGCGCGCGCGGCGGGGCGAAACGCGCGGCCGTGGCGTAGCGGATGCCGAGGAACTCGACGACGTCACCTCGCCGTCGACCGCGCAGCACGCCGTCGGGCAGCGTGACGGTCGGGTCGGCGACCGACGTGCTCACGCGTCGTGCCCGCGTCCGTCGCGCCCGTGTCCGTGGTGTTCCGTGAGGTGCTCGCCCAGCAGGTCGAGACCGAAGTCGTGGCCGGGGTCGCGCCACACCGAGTGGGCGTGGTTGACCGCGCGCTGGGTGTTGTCCCACTCCGCGAGCAGGCGCGGACCCTGCAGCCGGTAGTAGTGGGGCTCGCCGCGCTCCGCGCCGCCGGCCCAGGCGAACGCCACGGCGTCGAGGGCGTCCCCGTCGAAGCGGGCCCGCTCGCGCTCCACGATCCCGGGCGGCATGCGGCCGACGTAGGTCTCCAGCACCTCGCGCAGCATCGCCCGCTGGGCGGCGGTCATCTCCGCGGCCGGCAGGCCACGCGGGGTCGCTGTCAGCTCGGTGGCCGCGCGGTCGGCGTCGGTGACGCCGAGCTGGGTCTCCAGGTTGTCGTGCATCGACCACATGCGGTCCTCGAGCTCCTGCTCGAAGTGCCCGCGCCACAGGTCCGCCAGCGGGATCACCCGGTCGCCCGGGGCGGGCCGGACGCGGTTGCCGCCGACGATGTCGGGCGCCGCGACGGGGGTGAGCACGGCGCGGGCGCGCTGGTCGGCGTCGAGGGCGTGGAGCAGGTCGCGGGCGGTGTCCTCGACCGCGCCGAGCGGGCGCAGCTCCCGACCTCCGAGCAGCGGCGAGACCATCGGGTCGGCGCCGAGGAAGCACGGGCTCCCGGCGACGGCCTCGCCGTCGACGACGAGGTGGTGCACCGACACGTGGTGGCCGCCGAAGCGCCACGACCAGGGGCCGGCGCCGGTCGGGTCGCCGAAGACCCGCAGGTAGTACATGCCGGGGTCCCGGCCGCGGTCGCGGGCGAAGCCGGCGGTGAACCCCTCGGTGCGGTCGAGGACGTTCTCCAGACCCATGATCGTCGAGGCGCTGACGTAGGCCGCCTCGGACAGCCCCGTCGCGAGCAGGCGCATCGCCGCGCGCTGCTGGTGGGGCCGCTGCTGGTGGATCGTCAGCCCGCCGTGGTCGGTGGGTGTGTAGTACCAGCGCAGGCGTTCGATGTCGGCGGCGTTCGAGCCCGGCCACGTCCAGACGCCGGTGGGGCGCTGCTCGTCGTCGAGGCCGTCGACCCACGCGGCGGCCGCCTCGGCCATGGCCGAGGCGACCGTGCGCGGGGTCGCGGGGGACGTCATTTGATCCGCTGCAGCTGCGTGATCACCAGGCCGTCGGCACCGCCGACGAGGTACTCGTCGAGCTTGCCGGCGAACTCCACCAGGTGCCCGTTGCCCAGGTGCGCCTCGAGGTGCCCGGGGCTCGTCCAGTTCTCGTAGAAGAAGAACGTGGCGGGATCGTCGACCGCGACGTGCAGGTCGTAGTTGACGCAGCCGTCCTCGGCCAGCGTCGGCTCGACGAGCTGCTCGAGCTCGGAGCGCAGCTGCTGCTCCTTGCCGGGCAGGGCGGTCATGCGCGCGATGACCGTCAGCAGCGTGCGGTCGTCGTCGGTGGGTGTCGGCACGGAGTCTCCCCGGGGTGGACGGCAGCGTCCTGTGATCCGTACCCGGGCCACGGGCCGGTCAGTCCCGGCGGCCGCCGGGGTCCTCGTCCTCGGCGGTCCGTGAGCCCGTGCCGTCCTCCTCCTCGGAGATCGACAGCTCCTCCTCGTCCCCGCCGGGCGACCCGACGGGCGCCTCGACGTCGCGACCGTCGTCGCCCTGCCCGTCGTCCTGCTGCTCGACCGGGCCGTCCTCGACCGGGCCCTCCTCGACCGGGCCCTCCTCGACGGGGCCGTCCTCGAGCGGGCCGTCGTCGTGCGGACCGCCGACGGGAGGAGGACCGGGCGGCGGGCCCGGGTTGGCCGACGGGGGATCCGCCGGCGGCGCGGGCGCGTTGGTGAGGGTGCGGGACGCGCGGATCGCCGAGCGCGCCCGCACCTGCTGGATGCCCACGAGCCCGGCACCCAGCAGCGCGGCGAGCACACCAAAGACCGCCACCGCGGAGACCGTCGCGATGGCGCCCCCGAGGATCGCCAGCACACCCACGGCGATCCACACGAAACCGATCGTGCGCATCGTCGCGATGGTGGGCGGCGGCTCCGGGGGCTCGGTCATGCGCGCGCTCCGGTCACGTCGTGTAGCCGGCCTTCTCGGCCCGCTCCAGCGACGCGCGGACCTCCTTCTCGGCCTCCGCGCGGCCGACCCACTCGTGGCCCTCGACCTTCTTGTCGGGCTCCAGCGCCTTGTAGACCTCGAAGAAGTGCTGGATCTCCATGCGGTGGTACTCGTCGAGGTGGTGGATGTCGCGCAGGTGCTCGAGGCGCGGGTCGTCGCTGGGGACGCACAGCACCTTGTCGTCGCCACCGGCCTCGTCGGTCATGCGGAACATCCCGATCGCGCGGCTGCGCACGAGGCAACCGGGGAACGTCGGCTGCTGGACGAGGACGAGGGCGTCCAGCGGGTCGTCGTCCTGGCCCAGGGTGTTCTCGATATAGCCGTAGTCGGCGGGATACCGCGTCGCCGTGAACAGCGTCCGGTCGAGGCGCAGACGCCCCGATTCGTGGTCCATCTCGTACTTGTTGCGGCTGCCCTGAGGCACCTCGACCAGCACGTCGAACTCCACCAGCAGCTCCCTCGCCGTCGTCGGGCCGACAGTGTGTCGCGTCCGGGTGCCCGGCGCCCACCCCGGGCCCCGATCGGCCGTGTCGGCGGCTGCGCTCCGTGGCCCGCTGTGGAGCCCGGGAAGGGGGTATACGTGACGGGAGGGTCGGGAGGTGGCGCTGATGGGCGTCTCGAGGCGGTTCGACGCGTTCCAGCGCCGACACCGGTGGGCCGCGCTGCCCCTCGCCGTCATCTACAAGTTCCTCGACGACCAGGGCACCTACCTGGCCGCACTCCTGACGTACTACGGCCTCGTGTCGCTGTTCCCGCTGCTGCTGCTCGGCGTCACCGGTCTCGGCTACGTGCTCCACGACGACCCGGCCGCCCAGCAGGCGGTGCTGTCGTCGGCGCTGCGCAACGTGCCGGTGATCGGCGACCAGATCCGCGACAACGTGCACACGCTGAGCGGGAGCGTGGCCGGTCTCGTCGTCGGCGTGGTCCTGGCCGTCTACGGCGCCCTGGGCGTCACCCACGCCGCACAGCACGCGCTCGACGAGGTCTGGGCGGTGCCGAAGGCCGAGCGCGCGAGCATCGGGGTCGCCTACGGCAAGGGCGTGCTGGTCGTGGTGCTGGTCGGCTGCGGCGTGATGGTCACCGCCGGGCTCTCGACGCTGGCGACCGCCGCCGGCGAGACGACCGGGCTCGGGGCGCTCGGCCGCGCCGCCGCGACCCTCGCCGGCACCCTCGTCAACATCGGCCTTTTCCTGCTGGCCTACCACCTGCTGCCGGCCCGCCCGGGGCGCCTGCGCGACCGCCTGGTCGCGGCGATCGCCGCCGGGGTCAGCTGGCAGGTGCTGCTGTCGGTAGGCACCTGGCTCGTCGGGACCCGCCTGCAGGGCGCGAGCGCGACGTACGGCTTCTTCGGGATCGTGATCGGCCTGCTGGCCTGGATCTACCTGGCGGCGTCGGTGTTCGTGCTCTGCGCCGAGCTCGACGCCGTCCTCGTGCGCCGGCTGCACCCGCGCAGCCTGTTCAGCATGTATCCCGACGACCGCGACACCACCGCGGCCGACCTGCGGGCCTACGCGTCCTACGCCGAGTCCGAGCGGCAGAAGGACCACCAGTCGGTCGACGTGAAGTTCGAGGAGCCGGGCGCTCCCGGGTAGACGCACGACGGCCCGCGTTCCCCGGTGGGGAGCGCGGGCCGTGTCGTGTGCTGCCCGACGGGGCGTCAGGCCTGCTTGATGGCCGAGATGTCGAACTCGAGGCCGATCTTCTCGGAGACGAGCACGCCGCCGGTCTCGAGCGCGGCGTTGAAGGTGATGCCCCAGTCCTTGCGGTTGATCGTGGTGGCGCCCTCGAAGCCGGCGCGGACGTTGCCGAACGGGTCCTTGGCGAGGCCGGTGAACTCGAAGGGCACGGTGACCGGCTTGGTGGTGTCCCGGATCGTGAGGTCACCGGTGATCGTGAAGGTGTCGCCGTCCTTCTCGACCGAGGTCGAGCGGAAGGTGATCTCCGGGTAGACGTTCACGGCGAGGAAGTCGTCGCCCTGGACGTGCCCGTCACGCTGCTCCTGGCCGGTGTTCAGGCTGTTGGCCGCGATGATGATCTCGACGCCCGAGCGGGCCGGGTCCTCGCCGATGCTGGCGTTGCCACGGAACTCGCCGAACGTGCCGCGCACCTTCGTGACCATGGCGTGGCGGGCGGTGAAACCGATGCGCGTGTGCGCGGGGTCGATCTGGTACTCGCCCACGAGCTCGAGGGTCGGCGCGGCGGTCTCGGTCATGTCATCCTCCGAAGGGAGACTTGAAGCATCAACTGTCAACGCAGACTCTAGCACTCAAGGTTGAGACGTCAACTATTGGACGGTGCTGTGACCGGGGTCTCGCGAGGCGGGGGTCAGGTGTGTCAGGCGACGAGCGCGGCGAGATCGGTGTCGGCCGTCGCGACCGGGCCCGCCCAGCGGGTCGACAGGGCGGCGGCGAGGGTCGTCGAACCCGGGCCGAGCACCCGGACGGCGAGGCGCGGGCCCGCGAGCCCGGTGGCGCTGGCGGCGAAGCGGGCGAGGGCGTCGGGCGTCCAGGCGGCGGCGCTCACCTCGACGACGACGTGCACGGTGCTCGTCGCGAGCAGGACGGCGAGCGCCTGGGCGGTGCTCGGCCACTGGCGGCCCCCGGGCGCGGAGCCGGCGGGGATCGTGACGGCCGCGGCGCCGCCCAGCTCGGCGGCCCGGGCCTGCGCGAGCATCGCGTCGAGGTCGCGCGTGCCTCCCGCGGGATCGACGAGGCCGTGCAGGACGGGGTCGAGGCGCACGACGCGGGGCGGGGCGATGGTGGTCACGGTGACGAGCTCCAGGCAGTGGTCGCGGGGGGAGCGCCGGACAGCGGCGCGGGCGGGCACCGGCGGACGCGCGGGCGGGAGCGTGGAGGACCGATCGGCTCCTGGCCGGGGCGTCCTAGCGACAGAGCTCGTCGAAGCTGTCGAGGCGACGGCTCGGCCAGAACCGCTCGAGCGTCTCCCCGGACATGCGCGGGAGTCTGCCCCGACCCCGGGGGAGGGACAAGCGTTACCTTCGCCTCATGGAGTCCGCCGACCTCAAGCCCCGTAGCCGCGACGTCACGGACGGGATGGAGCGGGCCGCCGCCCGCGGGATGCTGCGTGCGGTCGGGATGACCGACGACGACTTCGCGAAGCCCCAGATCGGCATCGCGTCGTCCTGGAACGAGATCACCCCCTGCAACCTGTCCCTGGACCGCCTGGCCACCGCGGCCAAGGAGGGCGTGCACCACGCCGGCGGCTTCCCCATGGAGTTCGGCACGATCTCCGTCTCGGACGGGATCTCGATGGGCCACGTCGGGATGCACTACTCGCTGGTCAGCCGCGAGGTCATCGCCGACTCGGTGGAGACGGTGGTGTCCGCCGAGCGTCTCGACGGGACGATCACGCTCGCGGGCTGCGACAAGTCGCTGCCCGGCATGCTGATGGCGGCGGCGCGGCTCGACCTCGCGTCGGTGTTCCTCTACGCCGGCTCGATCATGCCGGGCACCGTGGACGGCAAGGAGGTGTCGATCATCGACGCCTTCGAGGCCGTTGGTGCCTGTGCGCGCGGGCTGATCACCCGCGAGAAGGTCGACGAGATCGAGCGCGCCATCTGCCCCGGCGAGGGCGCCTGCGGCGGCATGTACACCGCCAACACCATGGCCTGCGCGGCCGAGGCGATGGGCATGGCGCTGCCCGGTTCCTCGTCGCCGCCGAGCGCCGACCGCCGCCGCGACGGGTTCGCGCGGCAGTCCGGCGATGCCGTGGTCGGGATGCTGAGCCGCGGGCACACCGCCCGCGACGTCATGACGCGCGAGGCGTTCGAGAACGCGATCGCCGTGGTGATGGCGTTCGGCGGCTCCACCAACGCGGTGCTGCACCTGCTCGCGATCGCCCGCGAGGCCGGCGTCGACCTCGTGCTCGACGACTTCAACCGCATCGGCGACAAGGTCCCCCACCTCGCCGACGTCAAGCCGTTCGGCCGGCACATGATGACGACGGTGGACAAGGTCGGCGGCGTCCCGGTGGTCATGCGCGCCCTGCTCGACGCGGGCCTGCTGCACGGCGACGCCCTCACCGTCACCGGGCGCACCGTCGCCGAGAACCTCGACGCGCTCGCGCCCGGCCCCCTCGACGGCGACATCCTGCGCCCGCTGTCGAACCCGATCCACCCCACCGGCGGGCTGACGATCCTGCGCGGCTCGCTCGCGCCCGACGGTGCGGTGGTCAAGTCGGCGGGCTTCGACACCGCCTCGTTCGAAGGCACCGCGCGGGTCTTCGACGGCGAGCAGGGCGCGATGGACGCGGTGTCCAACAACGACCTCAACCCCGGCGACGTCGTCGTCATCCGCGACGAGGGTCCGCGCGGCGGGCCCGGGATGCGCGAGATGCTCGCGGTCACCGGGGCGATCAAGGGCGCCGGGCTCGGCAAGGACGTCCTGCTGCTCACCGACGGCCGCTTCTCCGGCGGCACCACGGGCCTCTGCGTCGGGCACGTCGCGCCCGAGGCCGCGCACGGCGGGCCGATCGCGTTCGTGCGCGAGGGCGACCGCATCCGCCTCGACCTCACGGCGCGCACCCTCGACCTGCTGGTCTCGGACGAGGAGCTCTCCGAGCGGTCGGCCGGCTGGACCGCGCCGCCGCCCAAGCACCGCACCGGCGTCCTCGGCAAGTACGCCCGCCTCGTCGGCTCGGCGGCCGAGGGCGCCGTCGTGGGCTTTGACTGAACGGGCCCGCTTCGACGACCTGACCCCGCGCGACCTCTACGACCTGCTCGCCCTGCGGGTCCGGGTGTTCGTCGTCGAGCAGGAGTGCGCGTTCCAGGAGCTCGACGGCCTGGACGCCGAGGCCGAGCACGTGTGGACGCGGGGCCCGGCCGGCGAGGTCGTGGCGTACCTGCGCGTGCTCACCGACGGCGAGAGCACCCGGATCGGGCGCATCGTCACCGCCCCCGAGCACCGGGGGACAGGTGCCGGGGCGGCGTTGGTGCGGACCGTGCTCGCGGGGATCGAGGGGCCGGTCGTGCTCGGGGCCCAGGTGCAGGCCCAGGGCTTCTACGCACGGCTCGGCTTCGCCGTCGACGGCCCCGGCTACGACGAGGACGGCATCCCGCACGTGCCCATGCGGCGTCCCTGAGGGTCGACTCTGAGCGTCCTCACAGCCGCATCTCAGGACGCGCGCGGACCGTGGAGATCGTGGAACTCCTGCTCATCCTGCTCGTCGTCGGCGGACTGATCGCCCTCATGGCCACGCGCGGGCGCGGCCGGGGGACCACCGCCACGAACCAGCTCGGCGACGCCGAGGCCGAGGCCCGCCGCTGGTACGAGCGCCTGGGCGGCCAGGTGCTCAACCTCGTCGGCTCCGACGAGCCCTCGAAGCAGGCGCTCGCCGACGCCGCGGAGCGCTACACGGCCGCCGGCTCGCAGCTCGACCAGGCGACGAGCGCGCCGCAGTACCGCCTGGCCACCGACACCGCCCTCGAGGGCCTCTACTACGTGCGCGCCGCGCGCACCGCCATGGGCATGGACCCCGGCCCCGAGCTCCCCGGCTCCGCCGAGCGGGCCCGCGCCGGCGAGCTCGCGTCCACGAGCGAGGTGGACGTCGACGGCCGCAGCGTCACGGGCTCGCCCCGGCCCTCGGCGCAGAACAACCACTACTATCCGGGCGGGATGGTCGGCGGACGGCCCGTGCCCGCCGGCTGGTACTCCGAGCCGTGGTGGAAGCCGATGCTGCTCGGCGGCGTCGGCGCCTTCGGCGGGATGATGGTGGCGAGCGCCCTGTTCTCGGGCTTCGGCGCCGCCGCGGTCGGCGGGGACGCGTTCGCCGGCGACATGGGCGGCGGGTTCGACCCGGGGATGGACCCTGGCATGGACCCCGGCATGGACCCCGGCGGCTTCGATGGTGGCGGCTTCGATGGTGGCGGCTTCGACGGCGGGGGCCTCTTCGGCGGCTGGTGAGTCAGCGCAGGCCGGGGGCGTCCCACCACGCGACGCCGTCGGCGAGCTGGTCGGCGTCGGGCGGGTCGAGGTCCGCGTCGAGCAGGGCGGCGAGGTAGGCACCGATCCCCGGCGCGAGCACGCGGCGCTCGTCCTCGTCCGGGCCGGCCACGAGGACCTGGCCCACCGTCCCGCCGGGCGGCGGGTCGAGGTCGACCATGAGGTGGTTGCCCCCGCCGTCCTCGGCGAGCGGCCACCACGGCGCCCGGGTGTACACGCGGTGCACCGGGTCGTCGCCGCGCACCGTGATCATGCCGTCGAAGTCCGCGGGCGCGTACGCGGCGCGGATGTCCGCCCAGCCCTGCCAGGCCCGGCGCGCCCCGGCGAGGGACAGGAACTCGTGGCCGGGGAAGAGGTTGGTCCACGGGCCGTCGACGTGGCGCGTCTCGAGCTGGCCGTCGGCGATCCGGTAGAGCGCCGCGAGCTCGTCGGGGAACGCGCCCACGACCTCGCCCGCCGCAGCGATGACGTCGTCCCCGGCCGGCGGGCGCAGCATCGCCCGCGCGCCCCAGCCCCGGTCCTCGAGCCGGTCCACCCAGCGCCACCACAGGTCCTCGACGGTCACCGTCCCATCCTCCGACGGGCGTGCGGGCCGTCGAGCACCCACGCCACCAGCGCGCCCGCCCCGGGCGGCGCCGCGCCCTGCCCGAAGCGGGCCCGGGCGACCGATCCGTCGTCGCGCGCGACCGAGAGCTCGTAGCCGAAGCCGTCCGCGATCGCGCTCGGGGCGCCGTCGACGAACTCGCACGCGTCGACCAGGCCGGTGAGCTCCGCGGCGGCGGGCGCGTCGAGGTCGGCGGCGTCCACCTCGGCCGTGAGCACCATCCCGGCCACGCCGCCGGAGCGGACGACGGTGACTCTCACGGCGACGTCCTGGCCGCGTCGCGCGTCTCGGCGTCACCCTGCTCGGCGACCGTGAGCAGCAGGGAGGGCGGTGCGATCGCGCACCGGCAGCGGTTCACGACGGTCAGTGTGCCGGAGGACACCGGGCGTTCCGGTCCCGTTCGGCCCCGGTGTCGCACCCGCACGCACCGTCTCTGGGACACTGGTGTCGTACAGGGCGCCGCCGATGGCGCCCGTGGGTCGTCAGCACACCGCATTCCTCGCGCGGTCCCCCCTCCACGACGGACGGGCCGGCGCTCGCGGCCCCTCGCTCCCGTGGAGAGGTTCCCCGACATCCCGACGACGTCTGCTCCCCGTTCCGCCCCGACCTTCACCGACCTCGGCGTCCCCCGTGACGTCGTGGACGCGTTGGCCGCGCGCGACATCACCGAGCCCACCCCCATCCAGCGCGCGGCGATCGCCGACGCGCTGGCCGGCCGCGACGTGCTCGGTCGCGGCCGCACCGGCAGCGGCAAGACCCTCGCGTTCGGTCTGCCGCTGCTCACGCGCCTGACCAGCGGTCGCACCGTCTCGAAGCGGCCGCGCGGCCTCGTGCTGCTGCCGACGCGCGAGCTCGCGAGCCAGGTCCGCGACGCGCTGGCCCCGCTCGCCGAGATCCTCGGCCTGCGCCAGACCGTCGTCTACGGCGGCGTCGGCCAGGGTCGCCAGGCCGACGCGCTCCGCCAGGGCGTCGACCTGCTGATCGCCTGCCCCGGCCGCCTCGAGGACCTCATCGGCCAGGGTCTGGTCGACCTCGACCGCGTCGAGGTGACGGTGCTCGACGAGGCCGACCACATGAGCGACCTCGGCTTCCTCCCGGCGGTCCGCCGCCTGCTGCGCCGCACGCCTCGCGACGGCCAGCGGATGCTCTTCTCGGCGACCCTCGACGGTGAGGTCGACCGTCTGGTGCGCGAGTTCCTGCACGACGCGGTGACGCACAGCGTCGACGCGGCCGAGGAGCCCGTGCCGGACATGACGCACCACCTCTTCACGGTGGCGCCCGCGGACCGCAACGCCGTGGTGCAGGAGCTGGCCTCCGGCCACGGCCGCAGCATGATGTTCACCCGCACCAAGCACGCGGCGCGCAAGCTCTCGCGCCAGCTCACGGCCGCGGGCATCCCGGCCACCGAGCTGCACGGCAACCTGTCGCAGCCCGCCCGTGACCGGAACCTGGCGGGCTTCTCCGCCGGCGACGTCCGCGTGCTGGTCGCCACCGACATCGCCGCGCGCGGCATCCACGTCGACGACGTCGCCCTCGTGGTGCACGTCGACCCGCCCGCCGAGCACAAGGCCTACACCCACCGCTCCGGGCGCACGGCGCGCGCCGGCTCGGCCGGTGACGTGGTGACGCTGGTGCCGCCGGCCGAGCGGGCCGAGGTCGCGTCGATGACCCGCAAGGCCGGGATCAAGGCCAAGCCGGTCGACGTCGGCCCCGGCGCGCGCGAGATCGTGGCGCTCGTCGGCGAGCCCGCACCCGCGTCGACCCCGAGGACGGCCCGGCGGCCGCGTCGCGCAAGCCCGCGCCGCAGCCGGCCGGTGGGTCCGGTGGCGGGTCGCGCCGTGGCGGCGGCTCCGGTCGCGGTCGCGGTGGCGGCGGTGCTCCCGGCGGCTCCGGGGCGGCGCCCGTGGCGGCTCCGGTCGGGGCCGCGCCGGCGGTGGCGGTGCTCCCGCCGGCTCCGGCGGGCGCGGTGGCTCGGGCGGTCGTGGCTCCGGCGCGACCGGCGGCTCGGGGGCGGCGGCGGTCGTCGCGCGGCCGGCTCGAGCGGCGGCCCGTCCTCGTCGTCGCACTCCGCGGCGGCGCACTCGGCCCGCTCGGGCGCGGGCCGTGGTCGGGGCGGTGCCCGCTAGATTCGGGCGTTTCTCACCCTGTGTAGCTGATTGCTGGGCCGAACGGGTGGCTCTGCTTGCTGTGCGCGGTCAGCGGCAGCAACAGTGCGTCGACGCGCACGGCCGTGCGTGACCACCATGCTCACGCCCGGAGGTCGTCGTGGGAGACACGTGGGGCATCCCCGGCCCGACGTTCTTGATGATCTACTTCTGGCTCGTCGTCCTCGGCCTGCTCGTGGCGCCCCTGGCGTTGCGGGCGCTCGATCGACGGGTCGCCCGCGCCGACGGTGACGCGCCGGCGCCGGACGTCACGGTCGAGGATCTCGCCCTGCTCGCCGGCGGCCAGATCCGGCTGATCCACGCCGCGATCGCCCGCCTCGTCGAGGGGGGCGTCCTGCGTGTCGACCACGACCGCTCGCTGCACGCCACCGGGCGGCCCGCCATCGGCGAGCTGGACGAGGCCGTCCTCGACGCCGTCACCCAGTACCCGACGACGGCCGGCACGACGGTGACGACGATGCGGATGCGCGACGCCCCGGTCGTCCGCGACCTCCAGGCCGCGGCGCAGCGCCGGGGCCTGTTCCACGACCCGGCCGCCGTCACGCGCCGCAAGAACCTCGCGTTCGCCGTGGTGGGCGCCGTCGGGGTGCTCGCTCTGGCGCGGCTGGCCGCCGGGATCGCCCGGGGAGCACCGGTCGTCCTGCTGGTGATCCTCATGGTGTTCGGGAGCTGCGCGGCCCTGTCGATCGTCCTGTTCTCGGTGCGGCGTCCCACGCTCAAGGGCCGGGCGACGCTGGCGGCCGCGCGGACCGCGGTGTACTCGCCGTCGTCGCGGGCGCAGGGCCCCGTCCTCGTCGGGGCGCTCGGGGTGGCCGGCCTCGTGGCGGTCGGTGGGTTCGCGATGTACCCCGACGCCGAGCTCTCGACGCTGCTCGCCGCGCCGTCGGGCGGCGGTGGGGGCGGATACGACGGGGGCTCGTCCTGCGGCTCGTCGTGCGGCGGGGGCTCGTCGTGCGGCGGCGGGTCCTCCTGCGGCGGCGGGGGCGGGTGCGGCGGATGAGCCCGATCGCCGGTGGCCCGCTCGGCGTCGGCATCGGCTGGCGCCGCGAGATCGACCTGACCGTCGAACGCCTGCCCGGCGTCGACTTCGTCGAGGCGGTCGCGGAGGACCTGCACCCCGACGCGCTGCCGGCGTCGCTCCCGGGGCTGGGCCTGCCCGTCGTCCCCCACGCGGTGTCGCTGTCGCTCGGTGGGGCGGAGCCGCTGCGGCACGACCGCGTCGAGCACCTCGCCGCCGTCGCCGACGCCCTCGGTGCCCCGGTGGCGAGCGACCACGTGGCGTTCGTGCGTGCCGGCGGGCTCGAGTCCGGGCACCTGCTGCCGGTGCCGCGTACCCGCGAGGCGCTGGGGGTGCTCGTCGACAACGTCCGGGCCACCCAGGCGACGCTCGGGGTGCCGCTGGCGCTGGAGAACATCGCACCGCTGCTCGCCTGGCCGGACGCGGAGATGAGCGAGGGTGCGTTCCTCGCCGAGCTCTGCGCGCGCACCGGGGCGTGGCTGCTGCTCGACGTCGCCAACCTGCACGCGAGCGCGGTCAACCTCGGTCAGGACCCCGAGCGGGTGCTCGACGAGCTGCCGCTCGAGCGCGTCGTCTACGTGCACGCGGCGGGCGGGGTCGAGCGCGACGGCGTCTACCACGACACCCACGCGCACGCCCTCACGCAGCCGGTGCTCGACCTGCTCGAGGCGCTGTGCGCCCGGCACCGTCCGCCGGCGGTGCTGCTCGAGCGCGACGACCGCTACCCGCCGGACGACGAGCTCGCCGCGGAGCTCGCGGCGCTGCGGGCGGTGCACTCGCGGGTGCGGGTGTGAGCCGGTCCGAGCTGGCGGAGCGTCAGGCGGCGCTGCTCGCGGCCCTGGTCGCCGGGGGCCCGGCGCCGGCGGGGATCGACCCGTCGCGGGTGGCGCTGGAGGCCTCGGCCCTGCGCGCGAAGCGGCGCCGGGTGCTCGCGCGCCTGCTCCCGGTCGAGGTCCACGAGCGCCTCGGCGCCGACCTCACCCCGCACCTCGACGCGTGGATCAGCGCGAACCCCCGGGGGACCGGGACGTCGATGCACGCCGACGCCGACGCCTTCGTCGCGCACCTCCGCGCCGATGGCGTCCTCGGGCGGGGGCGACGCCGGGGTTGGGCATCACGGATGCAAGCCCTGCGTCCTCGCTTGCACTGAACGCCAGGAAACCCACTTCGATCATGAGCCACACATGACGACGCCCGCGGGACCATGTGGTCCCGCGGGCGTCGTCGTCCCCGTCGATCAACGGGGAGTTCGTGCGCATAGAAGCAGCGAACAGCGCGTTCGCTGCGTCAGGAGGCGCGCGTCAGGAGGCGCGCGTCAGGCGGCCTGGCCCTCGGCGGGGGGCTCGGGCGTCTCGGTGGACTCCGTCTCCTCCGGCGCCGGGACGCCGTCGATCGCGATGCGGCGGGCGCCGGGCTCGGTGGCCTCGGCGTGGGCGCCGGTGACGCGCACCGTCAGGACGCCGGCGTCGTACGACGCGGAGACCGCGTCGGCGTCGACGTGCCCGGGCAGCGTGAAGCTGCGACGGAACGAGCCGTAGCGGCTCTGGCGGTACCCCGTGCCGGTCTGCTCGTCGCGGCGCTCGCCGCGGACGGACAGGCGGTCGCCGTCGACCTCGACGGTGACGTCCTTCGCCACGTCCACCCCCGGGAGCTCGAGGCGGACGACGGCGTCGTCACCCTCGCGCACCACGTCGGTGGTGGGGGCGTACCAGTTCGTCCCGCGGCCCGGGGTGGGGCGGCGGAACAGGGCCGGGGCGACGGCGAACGGGTCGACGAAGCGCGGGCCCCAGGGGATCAGCGTGCTCACGGTGGTTCCTCCTCGGTGGCTGAAGGCGGCCCGACCTTGCGGGCCCTCGACTCATGCAACATGAGTCGACCACGCTCAATTCCACGCTCGAGGATGCGGATTTCCTGGCGCTGAGTGCAAGCGAGGGCGCAGGGCTTGCATGCCCCTACGGCGCCCGCCCGTCGCGGACGTCGGCGTAGCGGGCGCGGACCTGCTCGGAGATCGAGGCGTCGGTGACGTCGCGGCTGGTCTCGCGGGCCACCGTCCACCCCGGCTCCTCGCCGTGCAGGGCCCAGGCGGCCTGGCGCGCCGCGCCCAGGGCGACGTACTCCTGGGGCGCGAGCACCTCGACGGGCAGGCCGAGCACCTCGGGGGCGAGGTCCGCCACGGCCCCGGAGCGTGAGCCACCGCCGATCAGCAGGGCCCGGCGCGCCGGCACCCCCTGGTCGATCAGCGCGTCGACGCAGTCGGCCAGCCCGCACAGCATCCCCTCGACGGTGGCGCGGGCGAGGTTCTCGCGGGTGCCGTTGGCCGTCGTCAGCCCGACGTAGCGGCCCTGGGCGTCCGGGCGGTCGGGGGTGCGCTCGCCGTCGAGGTAGGGCAGCAGCACCAGCCCGTCCGCGCCCGGCGAGGCGGCACGTGCCAGCCCGTCGAACTCGTCCGGCTCCACGCCCAGCAGCGCCGCGCCGACCCCGAGCACCCGGGCGGCGTTGAGCGTGGCGAGCAGCGGCAGGTAGCCGCCGCGGGCGTCGGCGAACCCGGCGACGAGCCCCGAGGCGTCGGTGCTCGGCCGGTCGTGGCCCGTGAACACCGCGCCCGAGGTGCCGATCGAGATCACCACCTCGCCCTCCGCCGGACCGATCGCCAGTGCCGCGCCCGCGTTGTCCCCGGTGCCCGCCGAGACCGCGAGCCCGTCCGGCGTGCGCCCGACGACCTCGCCCGGCTCGGCGACCCGCGGCACCTCGAGCGCGCGCCCGAACGCCATCTCGAGCAGGTCGGGGCGGTACTCGCCGATGACCGTCGACCAGTAGCCGGTGCCCGAGGCGTCGCCGCGGTCGGTGGTCGCGTCGGTGGGGGAGCCGCGCAGCCGCCAGGTCAGCCAGTCGTGGGGCAGCAGGACCCGGCGTGCGCGGGCGGCGACGTCCGGCTCGGCGCGGGAGGTCCAGCGCAGCTTGGTGGCGGTGATGCTCGCGACCGGGACGGTGCCCACCGCGTCGGCCCACGCGGCGGCCCCGCCGAGCTCCTCGATCAGCGCGGTGGCGTCGGGCGCGGACCGGGTGTCGTTCCACAGCAGCGCGTCGCGCACCGGCTCGCCGTGCTCGTCGAGCAGCACCATCCCGTGCTGCTGGCCCGCGACCCCGATCGCCGCGACGTCGCTGGTGCCGACCTCGCCGAGCGCGCCCGCCAGCGCGTCCCACCAGGCCCGGGGATCGACCTCCGTGCCGTCCGGGTGCGGACGGCGGGCCTCCCGCACCACCCGCCCGTCCTCCGGATCGACGACGAGGACCTTGGTGGCCTGGGTGGAGGAATCGACCCCGGCGACGTACCGCGCTGAACCCGCCATGGCCGCAGTATCCCCACATTAGGGTCCACGTCCGTGACCTTCGGGGGGTTCCGGGAACGGTTCGTGGTCTGCGGCGAGGACATGCTCTCCCTGCGGATGGTCGAGGCGCTGCTGCGGCAGTCGCGTCGCGGGGCGACCGACGTCGTCGTCCTCACCGCGCCCGGGGGCGCGGTCGTCGACCGGCTGCGGGCGATCGGTGGGGTCGAGGTCGTGGAGGTCGCGGAGCCCGACGACGAGACCTTCCGCGCCGTCGACGTCGGCAGCGCGACGTGCGTCGCGTTCGTGCACCGCGACGACGTCGTCAACATCCACCGCGCGCTGCGGGTCCAGGAGCTCGCGCCGTCGGTGCGCCTCGTCGTCCGGCTCCACGCGCCGGCGCTCTCGGGACGGATCCGGATGCTGCTGCCGACGGCCACCGTGCTGTCGGTGTCGGCGACCGCCGCGCCGGCGTTC
Source organism: Actinomycetospora sp. CA-053990 (assembly GCF_050948445.1). NCBI lineage: Bacteria > Bacillati > Actinomycetota > Actinomycetes > Pseudonocardiales > Pseudonocardiaceae > Actinomycetospora > Actinomycetospora sp. CA-053990. Next base: position 638,973 of record NZ_CP192043.1, read on the forward strand.
GTCACCGCGGCCATCGGCGCCCGGACCCACCAGAGCGTCGACCTGCCCGGCTACCCCATGGTCGTGGCCGACCGCGCGGACGTGCGGCCGGCGGCGGTGGTGACGGGCCTCGCGCACCGTCCCCACCGCGGCGCCCCGGAGCTGCTGCCCACCCGCGAGGCCGCCGCCGACCTGGTGCTCGCGCGCGTCGCGCGGCACCGCCAGGGCCGCCTCGTCGGCACGCGCCGGGCCGCCTGGCGACGGGTGCTGACGCTGATGTGGCGGCGCACCCGGGCCTCGATGACCCGCTCCCTGGCCCGCGCGACCCTCGGGCTGCTGGCGCTGCTCGTGCTCGGCACCGTCGCGTTCGCGACGCTCGCCGACCTCTCGTGGGGCGACGCGATCTACCTGACGGTGCTCGACTCCGCGGGCGCCGCCGACCCCGACACCCACGTCTCGGCCGTGGCCCGCACGGTCCAGGCGCTGGTCACCCTGGTCGGGATCGCGATCATCCCGCTCGTCACCGCGGTGGTCGTCGACGCCGCGGTGAGCGCCCGCTTCGCCGGCACCCCGCAGCGTCCCCGCCCGCGGCGGGGTCACGTCGTCGTGGTCGGCCTCGGCAACGTCGGGGTGCGGGTCGTCGAGCAGCTCCACGAGCGCGGGGTCCCGGTGGTGGCCGTCGACGACGACGAGGGCCCCGGGGTCTCGCAGATCCGGCGGATGGGCCTGCCCGTGATCGTCGGCGACACGACGCGGCGCGGGACGCTCGCCGAGGCGTCGGTCGACGACTGCCGGGCGCTGGTCGCGGTGGGCCGCGACGACGTCGCGAACCTCGAGACGGGGCTCGTCGGCCGCTCGCTGCGCAGCCGGCTCCGGGTCGTGCTGCGGCTGCGCGACGACGACCTCGCCCGCCGGGTCGAGCGCTCCCTGGAGGTCGCGGTCTCGCGCAGCGTCTCGTTCCTCGCCGCCCCGGCCTTCGCCGCGGCGATGCGCGACCACAAGGTGGTGGCGACGGTCCCCGTCGGGCGCTCGGTACTCCTGCTCGCCGACGTGCCGATCGGGCGCAGCGCGCTCCTCGCGGGCCTGCCCGCCTCGGCGGCCGAGAGCGAGGGCGAGGTGCGGGTGGTCGGGGTCTACCGGGGCGCCGCCCACGACGCGGTGCTCGACTCCCCGCCCCGCCCACAGCGCCGGCTCAAGGTGGGCGACCGCCTGGTCGTCGCGGCCACCCGCACGGGCCTCGCCGAGGTGCACGCCCGGTGCGCGGCGAGGACGTCGCTCTGACCGGCCTTGTATGGCTCTACAACTTCTCGGTACGGTCGCAGGATCAAGCCGCGACGAAGGGGTGCCGACGATGAGCACGGAGACGACGACCGAGGTCCTGGCGGTGTCGAGGACGATCGACGCGTCGGTCGGGACGGTGTTCGGGGTGCTCGCCGACCCGGCCCACCACGCCGCGATCGACGGCACCGGGTGGGTGCGCGAGCCGCTGGAGCCCGGCGCCGGCCTGACCGAGGTCGGGCAGATCTTCGGCATGGAGATGTACCACGCGAACCACCCCGACGGCGACTACCGCATGCACAACCGCGTCGAGGTGCTCGACCCGCCGCGGAGCATCGCCTGGCAGCCCGGCCAGTACGGGCCGGACGGCGAGATCGGCTACGGCGGCTGGTCGTGGCGCTACGACCTCGCCGAGGAGGGCGCGGGCGCCTGCCGGGCGACGCTGACCTACGACTGGTCGGCCGTGCCGGCCTTCCTGCGCGAGCACATCGCGTTCCCGCCCTTCGGCGAGGACCACCTGACCCGGTCGCTGGACAACCTCGCGGCCCTCGCCGAGGGCGCTAGGTAGAGCCCGGACACCCGCAGGACTCCCGGACGACCAGCCGGGGCAGGAGGCGGCGCGTGGTCGGCGGGGCGTCCGGCGTGGCGATCCGGTCGAGGAGCAGGCGCACCGCGGTGGTGGCGATCTCGTCGAAGGGCTGCGCGGCGACCGTCAGCCGGGGCGCGAACAGGTCGGCCCACGCGAAGTCGTCGAACGCGGCGACGGCGACGTCGCGGGGCACCTCGAGGCCGGCGTCGCGCAGGGCCTGCATCACCCCGATGGTCATGCTGTTGTTGCCGGCGACGATCGCGGTCGGCCGGTCGTCGAGCGCGAGCAGGCGGTGCGTCGCCCGGCGCGCGGCGACCGTCTCGGAGGCGCCGCCGACCTCCAGCTCGGCGTCGACGGGTAGGTCGCGGGAGCGCAGCGCGTCGCGGTAGCCCTCGCGGCGCTCGGTGGTGGTCGACAGCCCGTCCAGGCCGGCCACCAGCCCGATCCGGGTGTGTCCGTGGTCCGCGAGGTGGCCGGTGAGCCCGGCGGTGGACGCCCGGTTCTCCGGACCCACCTGGTCGTGCCCGGCGTCGATGAGCCGGTCGAGCAGCACCGTCGGCACCTGGTGGCGGGCGAGGTAGGCCAGGGTGTCGTCCGGGCGTGCGCTCGGGGCGAGGACCACGCCGTCGACGCGGTGGTGGTGCAGGCGGGTGACGACGGTCAGCTCGTAGTCCGGGTCCTCGTGGGGGTCGACCAGCAGCAGCGTGTAGCCCGCCGCCGCGGCCGCCGACTCGGCCGCACTGAGCAGCTCGCCGAAGTACGGGTTGGAGATCGCCGAGAGCACCAGGCCCATCGTCGTGGTGCGCGCCGTCGCGAGGGACCGCGCGACCGTGTTCGGGGTGTAGTGCGTCGCGGCGACCGCGGACAGCACCTGTTCACGGGTCGAGGCGCGGACCGGCCGGGTCCCGTTGAGCACGTGGGAGACGGTCGCGGTGGAGACACCCGCCATGCGCGCGACATCCGCCATCGTGGCCATGCCCGGCTCCCGTCCTCCGGCCCGCCGCGTGCGCGGGGGGCCGTCCGTTCATCGGAGAGTTGTACCCCGAACGACCCGTCGCCGCTCCTGTGTGATCCCGACGGTGATCCTGCCTGAATCTGACGCGGTTAAGCGCTTGCTACTGACGGAGAGTGCCTTTACGGTCACCTGATCGCCAGTGGTCCACGTCACGGTCCGCGGCGCAGGGGTCGGCGACGGGGCGGGAGGCGGCGGATGCGCGGCGCGGCGCGAGGACGGGGACTCCGGAGGGGACCGGCGGTGCTCGGGGCGCTGCTGGCGAGCCTGGCGCTGGTCGCCGGCTGCTCGGGCGCGGGTGCGATCGGCGCCGAGGAGGGCGTCGAGACCGTCACCGTCGCGATCGTGTCCAACCCGCAGATGGAGGACGCGATCTCGCTCTCGCCGCAGTTCGAGGCGGAGAACCCCGGGGTCCGCCTGCGCTTCGTCTCGCTCTCGGAGAACGAGGCCCGCGCCAAGATCACCGCGTCGGTGGCCACCGGCGGCGGCGAGTTCGACATCGTCATGATCTCGAACTACGAGACCCCGCAGTGGGCGCAGAACGGCTGGCTGACCAACCTCCAGCCCTACATCGACGCCACGCCCGGCTACGACGCCGCCGACTTCATCCCGACGGTGCGCGACTCGCTGTCGTTCCAGGGCTCGATGTACTCGGTGCCGTTCTACGGCGAGTCGTCCTTTCTCATGTACCGCAAGGACCTGTTCCAGCAGGCCGGCATCCAGATGCCCGCGCAGCCGACGTGGCCGCAGGTCGCCGAGTTCGCGGCCCGGCTCGACCAGGGCGAGGGCCAGCGACGCGGGATCTGCCTGCGCGGCAAGCCGGGCTGGGGCGAGGTCATGGCCCCGCTCGACACAGTGATCAACACCTTCGGCGGCCGCTGGTTCGACCCGCAGTGGCGGGCGCAGCTGACCTCCCCGGAGGTGCGCCAGGCCGTGCAGTTCTACGTCGACCTCGTCCGCCAGCACGGCGAGCCGGGCGCGTCGCAGGCCGGGTTCTCCGAGTGCGCGACGCAGTTCGGCCAGGGCCAGGTCGCCATGTGGTACGACGCGACGTCGGCCGCCGGCACCGTCGAGGACCCCGCGGAGTCGACGGTCGCCGGACAGATCGGGTACGCGCCCGCCCCGGTCGTCGCGACGCCGTCGTCGGGGTGGCTGTACTCCTGGTCCCTCGCCATCCCGCAGACCTCCCCGCGCAAGGACGCGGCGTGGAAGTTCATGTCCTGGATGACGAACAAGCAGTACATCGAGCGCGCCGGCAACGACCCCGAGATCGGGTGGACCTCGGTGCCGCCGGGCTCCCGGCAGTCGACCTACGACCTCCCCCAGTACCAGCAGGTGTCGGGTGCCTACGGCCCGCTGATCCTGCAGGGCCTTCAGCGGGCGAACCCGCAGCAGCCGACCGTGCAGCCGGTGCCCTACCAGGGCGTGCAGTTCGTCCGTATCCCCGAGTTCCAGGACCTCGGCACCCGGGTGAGCCAGCAGGTCAGCGCGGCCATCGCCGGCCAGATCACCGTGGACGAGGCGCTCGAACAGTCCCAGAACTACGCGGAGACGGTGGGGGAGAGCTACCAGCGATGACCGCCACAGTGGAAGAAGAACGTTCCGCACCACCGGCCAACATCGGCGGCGCCGCGATGATCGACCGCGCCGAGGGGTGGCGGCGCCGTGGCCCGCTGCTCCCGGCGCTGGTCTTCACGATCATCGTCACGCAGATCCCGTTCATCCTGACGCTCTACTACTCGCTGCAGTCGTGGAACCTGGTCCGGCCGGGGTCGCAGGAGTTCGTCTGGTTCTCGAACTACGGCGACGTCTTCACCGACAGCCAGTTCCGGACGGTCGCGCTCAACACCGTGATCATGACGCTGGGCTCGGTGCTGATCGCGGTGGTCCTCGGCCTGCTGCTCGCGCTACTGCTCAACCGGCAGTTCGTCGGCCGCGGTGTGGTGCGCACCCTGCTCATCACACCGTTCCTCATCACGCCGGTCGCGGCGGCGCTGCTGTGGAAGACGGTGCTGCTCGACCCGACGCTCGGCCTGATCAACTTCGTGCTGACGCCGTTCGGGGTCTCGGGCACCGAGTGGATCAGCCAATATCCGCTGGCCTCGGTGATGGCCGCGCTGATCTGGCAGTGGACGCCGTTCATGATGCTGCTGCTGCTCGCGGGCCTGCAGAGCATGCCGACCGACCAGCTGGAGGCAGCCCGGGTCGACGGTGCGAGCGCGTGGTCGACGTTCCGGGAGCTGACGCTGCCGCACCTGCGGCGGTTCATCGAGCTCGGCGTCGTGCTCGGCACGATCTACCTGGTCAACATCTTCGACCAGGTCTACATGATGACCCAGGGCGGCCCGGGCGTGGCCAGCGCGAACCTGCCCTTCTACATCTACCAGCGCGCGTTCCTGGGCTTCGACATCGGGCAGTCGGCGGCGATGGGCGTGGTCGTGGTGATCCTCACCCTCATCGCGGCGAACTTCGCGCTCCGACTGATCTTCAAGTCGTTCAGTGGCGAGCAGGAGGCGGCCTGATGGCGGTCACGACGAGCACCCCGCCCGACATGCAGGAGCCCGCGGCGCCGCCCGAGCCCCGTCGTCAGAAGCGCAGCGCCGCCAACGTCTGGCTGGGCGTGATCGCCTGGATCGTGGGCATCGCGTTCTTCTTCCCGGTCTTCTGGATGGTGCTGACGTCCTTCAAGCAGGAGACCGACGCCTACACGCCCACACCGAAGATCATCTTCGAGCCGACGCTGGAGCAGTACGAGGGCGTCTTCTCCGCCGGCGTCGGCCCGTACCTGCTGAACTCGGTGATCGCCACGGTGTTCTCCACCCTGTTCGTGCTGCTGCTGGGGATCCCGGCCGCGTTCGCGGTGTCGCTGCGCCCGGTGAAGAAGACCCAGGACGTCCTGTTCTTCTTCATCTCCACGAAGATGCTGCCGGTCGTCGCGGTGATCGTGCCGATCTACGTCGTGGTCAACCAGATCGGCATGCTCGACAACATCTGGACCCTGGTCATCCTCTACACCGGGATGAACCTGCCGATCGCGGTGTGGATGATGCGGTCGTTCTTCCTCGAGGTCCCCGGCGAGCTGCTCGAGCAGGCCAGCATCGACGGCGCCCCGTTGTGGCGCACCCTGCGCGAGATCGTGCTGCCGATCATCTCGCCGGGCATCTTCGCCACGGCGCTGATCTGCGTGATCTTCGCGTGGAACGAGTTCTTCTTCGCGGTCAACCTCACCGCGGCCAACGCCGGCACCATGCCGGTCTTCCTGGTCGGGTTCATCACCTCGGAGGGCCTCTACTGGGCCCAGCTCTCCGCGGCAGCGACCATGGCCGCGCTGCCGGTGATTCTCGCGGGCTGGGTGGCACAGAACAAGCTGGTGCAGGGCCTGTCGTTCGGCGCGGTCAAGTAGCGGTCGAGTAGGGGAGTCTTCAGACATGGCCGAAGTGGTGTTCGACCAGGCCTCGCGCATCTACACCCCGGGCGCGAAGCCGGCGGTCGACAAGCTCAGCCTGACCGTCGCCGACGGCGACCTCGTCGTCCTGGTGGGGCCCTCGGGCTCGGGGAAGTCGACGGCGCTGCGGATGCTGGCCGGACTCGAGCCGATCGACGCGGGTTCGGTGCGCATCGACGGGCGCGACGTCGTCGACGTCCAGCCGAAGGACCGGGACATCGCGATGGTGTTCCAGAACTACGCGCTCTACCCGTCGAAGACGGTCGCGGAGAACATGGCCTTCCCGCTGAAGATGCGCGGGATGGAGAAGGAGGAGCGGGGTCAGCGCGTGCGCCAGGCCGCCGAGATGCTCGGGCTCACCGAGTACCTCGACCGGAAACCGAAGGCGCTCTCCGGCGGCCAGCGCCAGCGCGTCGCGATGGGCCGGGCGATCGTCCGCGAACCCCAGGTCTTCCTCATGGACGAGCCGCTGTCCAACCTCGACGCGAAGATGCGCGTGCAGACCCGCGCCCAGATCGCCGAGATGCAGAACCGCCTGGCGGTGTCGACGGTCTACGTCACCCACGACCAGGTCGAGGCGATGACGATGGGCGACAAGGTCGCCGTGCTCGCCGACGGCACGCTGCAGCAGTACGCGACGCCCCCGGAGCTCTACGACCGTCCGGCCAACGCCTTCGTCGCGGGGTTCATCGGCTCCCCCGCGATGAACCTGCTCGAGCTGCCGCGCTCGTCGAGCGGGGTCAGCCTCGGGGGCATCGAGATCCCGCTGACCCGGGGGATCGCGGACGCGGCCGGCTCCCGGGACAAGCTGACCGTCGGCATCCGCCCCGAGGACTGGGTGCTGGAGAGCACCGATGCGGACGCGGGCTCGGTGGTCAAGGCGGTCGTCGACGTCGTCGAGGAGCTCGGCAGCGAGTCCTACCTCTACGCCCACCTCGCCGAGGACACCGCCACCACGATCGTGGTCCGGGGCCCGGGCCGCGTGAAGGCCCGCTTCGGCGACCCGATCGCGCTGCGTCCGAACGCCGAGGCGCTGCACGTGTTCGACGTCGAGAGCGGCGAGCGCCTGGACTGAGCGTCGGGGGACCATCGGGGGATGCTCCGCAACGTGGTGGTGGGCCGGGTCCGCGAGGGCGTGCCGGCCGAGCAGGTCGAGGCCGCGATCCAGGCCCTGCGGGACCTGACGGTCGAGGGCGTCGAGTTCCGCCTGATCGGGGGCCAGGACCGCGGGCTGCGCGAGGGCAACGCGTCCTTCGCGCTGACGGCCGACTTCGTCTCCGACGAGGCGTACCGGATCTACGACGCCGACCCGGAGCACAACCGCATCCGCCGGGAGCTCGTCGCGCCGATCTCGTCGTCGATCGAGCGGATCCAGTTCGCGCTGCCCGACTGATCCGAGGTGTCAGCGGCGTGGCGCTGCAGGCACGGACGTCCGAGTAAGGGGAGCACGCCGAGAGGGCCACGCAGTCGACTCTGCCGGCCGGGAAATCGGTCGACCCGTGTCGGCCGGACGTTCTAACGTGCGCCCCGTGATCCAGCAGATCTACGGCTGACGAGCGCCGTCTCCCCCGGGCTCACGCCGGTCCACGACCGGCGGTGATGCCTCGTGCCCTCGTCCTCCCGTTCCTGGAGATCTCCATGGTTCATGTCCTGATGGTCGGCGCCGGCGCGCACGGCCACACCCATCCGCACCTGCCCGTCGTCGCCGAGCTCGTCGCACGCGGTCACCGCGTCACCTACGCGATCCCCGCCCCGTTCGCCGAGATGGTCGCCGCGACGGGCGCGACGCCGCTGGTCCACACGTCCGTACTGCCGGACCAGGGCGCCGGCGAGCAGTGGCCGACCGACCCCGTCGACGGCACCGCACTGTTCCTCGACGAGGCGGTGCACGCCCTGCCGCAGATCGAGGCGGCGCTGGGTGACGACGTCCCGGACGTCGCGCTCTACGACATCGGCGGCTACCCCGCGATCGTGCTCGGACGACGGTGGGGCATCCCCGCCGTGCAGCTCTCGCCGGCGATGGTCGCGTGGGACGGGTACGAGTCCGACCTCGCCGACGACCTCGCGTTCCGGGAAACGCCGGGGTACCGGGCCTACCTCGCACGGTTCTCGGCGTGGCTCGCGGAGTTCGGCATCGACGACGACCCCGAGCAGCTCGTCGGGCGACCGCGCCGCTCGATCGTCGAGATCCCCCGGGCGTTGCAGCCGTTCGCCGACCGCGTCGACGAGTCGATCTACACCTTCGTCGGGCCCGACCTCGCGCGGCGGGCGGCGCAGGAGCAGTGGCCGGAACCCACGCGGCCGCTCGTCCTCGTCTCGTTCGGCTCGGCGTACCACGACCACCCCGACGACTTCCGGGCCTGCGCGGAGGCGTTCGGCCCGCTGCCGTGGGAGGTGGTGCTGGCGGTCGGTCCGCACCTCGACCTCGAGGCGCTGGGCGAGCTGCCGCCGAACGTCACCGCGCACCGGTGGGTGCCGCAGCTCGGGGTGCTCGGGCGCGCGAGCGCGTTCGTCACCCACGCCGGCATGGGCGGGTGCGCCGAGGGGCTCTTCCAGGGCGTGCCGATGATCGCGGTGCCGCGCGCGGTCGACCAGTTCGGCAACGCCGCGATGCTCGAGGGGCTCGGGGTGGCGCGGACGATCCCGTCGGAGGAGATCACCGCCGACCGGCTCCGGGAGGCCCTGCTGGAGCTCACGTCCTCGCCCGACGTGGCCGCGCGCCTGGCCGAACAGCGCGATGTGATCCGCCGTGGCGGCGGGGCCCCGGCCGCCGCCGACATCGTGGAGGCGGAGCTCGCGCGGTAGGGCGGTGTCAGCGGAGTGCCGGTGATCGACGGAAGAACGCGGACGTCCAGTGTCCGCAACGGCACTCCGCTGACATCAGGCTCCGGTCAGGAGACGCCCTCGGGAGCGGCGCCGGTGACCTGCACGCCGTCGGCGGTGATCTTCTCGATCTCGGCGAGGTCGTCGGCCGAGAGCCGCACGTCGACCGCGGCCAGCGAGCGCTCGATGTTCTTCTCCGACCGGGCGCCGACGATGGCGACGTCGATACCGTCCTGGGCGAGCACCCAGGCGATCGCGAGCTGCGAGACCTCGACGCCCTTGTCGGCGGCGAAGGACTTCAGCCGCTCGATGACCTCGAGGTTCTGCCGGAACTTCTCGCCCTGGAACGCCGAGGCCTGCGCGCGCCAGTCGGACTCCTCGAACGTCGTGTTCTCGTCCATCGAGCCGGTCAGCAGGCCCGAGCCCAGCGGCGAGTACACGAGCGTGCCGATGTCGTGCTCGCGCACGTACGGGAGCACGCCGTCCTCGATGTGCCGGCGGAACAGGTGGTACGGCGGCTGCAGGGTCTCCACCGGGCGACGACGGTCGAACGCGGCCATCTGGTCGGCGTCGTAGTTCGACACCCCGACGTGCCGGATCTTGCCTTCGTCGACCAGCTCCTGCAGGTACCCGGCGGTGTCCTCGAACGGTGTCTGCTCGTCGGGCCAGTGCACCTGGTAGAGGTCGATGTGATCGATCTTCATTGCCTTCAGGGAGGACTCGACGCCCGAGCGCAGCCACTCGCGGCGCGAGTCCCGCGGCCGGTCGGTGCCCGGGTTGATGCCGCCCTTGGTCGCGATGACCACGGAGTCCCGGTCGCGGTCCAGCTCGCCGCGCAGCGCGTTGGCCAGGACCTCCTCGGACTCGCCGAACCCGTAGGCCTGGGCGGTGTCGAAGAAGTTCACGCCCAGGTCGAGGGCGTGGCGGATGGCGCGCTGCGCCTGCTCGGCGTCGTAGGAACCCCACTCGCCCGAGACCTGCCAGGTGCCGAACGCGATCCGCGACACCTGCAGCTCGGTCTTGCCCAGTCTCGTCATGTCCATCCGGTCGCGTACCCGCTCCCGGGGAGGTTGAACGACGGACGAATCGTGGGTCACCTGACGCCGGGCCCGCGATCGGGCACGCTCGGCGCGGTGCGCATCCTCGTCGCGGCGCTCGGCGCGCCGGGTCACGCCTTCCCGCTGGTCCCGCTCGCCACGGCCCTGCGCGACGCCGGGCACGAGGTCACCTTCGCGGCCGGCACGGACGTGCTCGACGGCATCGCCACGACCGGGCTCGCGACCCTGCCCGCGGGCGGACGGCTGTTCGACGGGTTCGGCGTCGCGCGGGAGCGGCTCGGGATCACGGGGTGGCCGGCCGAGGAGGAGACCGTCCGTGCGCTCGCGCGCGAGGTCTTCGGCGACATCCTGCCGCGGCGGGTCCTCGCGGACCTCGGGCCCTGGCTGGCGGCGCGACGTCCGGACCTCGTGGTGGCGGAGATCGGCGATCCGGGCGCGGCCCTGGCGGCGGCCTCGGCCGGCATCCCGTGCGTGCTGCACGGCTTCGGCCGGCGCCCGCCCCCCGAGGCGCCGATGTACCACCGGATCCACGACCGGGTGCTCACCCTCGCCGCCGAGCTCGGGCTCGACCTCTCCGAGGGAACGCCGCTGGGACACACCTACCTCGACATCTGCCCGCCCTCGCTCCAGGCCACCTCCCGGGGCGACGAGGTGCTCGAGCTCCCCGTGCGCCCGACCGCGTGGAACCCGCCCGTGCCCGGATCGTCGCCCCCGGCAGCCGACCGGCCCTGGGTGTACCTCACGCTCGGCACCGCGATGGGCTCGCCGGACGTCCTGCGGACGGCTTCGGCGGCCCTGGCCGGCCTCGGCGTCGACGTTCTCGTGGCCGCCGGATCGGTCGACCTCGCCGCGCTCGAAGGGGTGGCCGGCGACCGCGTGCGCGTCGAACAGTTCGTCGCCCAGGCCGAGCTCCTGGTGTCGGACCATCCGCCCGCGCTCGTCGTGCACCACGGCGGTAGCGGCACGACCTTCGCCGCGGCGGCGGCCGGGATCCCGCAGCTCTTCCTCCCACAGGGCGCCGACCAGTTCTTCAACGCGGCCGCGGTGACCGAGGTGGGCGCGGGTGCCACGCTCGACTCGTCGGGCGCCGTCGCCGACGCGGCGGCCGCGCTGATCGCAGACGGCCCCGCCCGTGCGTCGGCTCGGGCGCTCGCGTCCGAGATCGCCGCGATGCCGTCCCCCGCCGACGTCGCGGCGGCCGTCGAGGCGTGGGGTCAGCCGGAGATGTAGGCCTCGAGCTGGTCGCGGTGCTCCTCGAGCTGGTCGATCCGGGTCTTCACGACGTCGCCGATGCTGACGATCCCTGTCAGCCTCTCCTGGTCGTCGACGACCGGGATGTGGCGGATCCGCCGATCGGTCATGGTGCGGCTCAGGGTCTGGACGTCGTCCTCGGCGCGACAGGTGGCCACGACCGTCGTCATGATCTCGGAGACCGGCGCGTCCAGGAGGCTCGCGCCCCGGTGGTGCAGGTGACGCACCACGTCGCGCTCGGACACGATCCCGGCCAGTCGGTCGCCCTCGCAGACGACCGCCGCGCCGACGTTGCGCTCTGCGAGCACCTCCAGGAGGTTCGACACCGGGGCGTCGGGCGGCACGGTGAGCACGGCTGATCCCTTGCGCGCGATGAGGTCCGCGATGCGCATGGCCGGTCCCTTCGTCGGGTTCGCGACGGTTCCGAGAATGGCAGGAACCGTCCGGGTTCGGCCAGACCCGGGCGGTCACGACCGGGCGAGCAGCACGGCCACGCCCAGCAACGGCGCGGCGAGCGCCGCCACGAGCACCGGCAGGCCGACCCAGACCGACCCGGTGCCGACGACCGCGAGCACCCCGAGCGCCACCCCCTCCGATCCCAGTCCGGCGACCGAGGTGACGGTGGCGCGGGCGTCTCCGGTCACCTCGTCCTGCACCCGGGTCTCGACCACGACCAGCAGCATCTGCAGCACGCCCCACCCGAGCGCGATCGCCGCGAACCCGGGCCCGAGCGGCAACAGCGCCCCCGTGCCGACCGCCACCGCGGCGAGGGCCAGCAGCGCGCCGAGCAGGGGCCCGCGGGCACGGGCGACCCGGCCGGCGAGCGCGACGAGGAGCGTCTCCGCCACGCCCACCCCGACGAGGGCGAGCGCGGTCGTCGCCGGCGAGGCACCCCGGTCGGCGGCGAGCAGCGGCAGGTACTCGTCGAACGCCATGAGCCCGGTGAGCAGCGCCGTGACGAGCACCGCGCGCCGCAGCAGCGCCGTCCGGGACACGTCGGCGAGCCCGTCCCGCAGCGTCGCCCACCACTCGGCGAGGGCGTCGCGCGACGTCGTCCGATCGCTCTGTTCCCGCGGCTCCTCGGGCAGGGTGAGCGCCAGGAGGCCGGCGGCGAGCGCGGCGGCGGCCCCGACGAGACCGGGCAGGACGTAGCCGCCGACCTCCACCAGCGGCGCGGCGAGTGCGGTGGCGACGAGGGTGCTCGCGAGGTAGCCCGAGCGTGCGCGGCCCATGAGCGTGGCGTAGCGGTCGGCGGCGTCCCAGCCGGCGAGCGCGTCGTAGGTCAGAGCCTCGAGCGTCCCGGAGCCCAGCGCGGTGCCGACGCCCCAGAGCACGAAGCCCAGCGCGAACACCCACGTGCCCGGAAAGAGCACCCACAGGGCGAAAGCGGCCGCGGCGAGGGCTCCGGACGCGGCCAGCATCCGGCGCCGGGAGGTCACGTCGGCCCAGGCGCCCGAGGGCACCTCGAGGACCAGCGTCGTCACCGACCACAGCGCGAACAGCGCCGAGATCGCGGCGTCGGAGAGACCGTGGTCGGCGAAGAGCAGCGCGTAGAGCGGGTAGAGCGGCACGAACTGGCCGAGCGCCTCGACGGCGACGACCCGTGCGCCGAACCCGCGGGGGACCCGCGTCCGAGGCGGGGCCGGGTGTCAGCGTCGGCGGAAGCGGTTCTGCATGGTCAGGACCTTAGCTCCGTCCGTGAGCGAAATTCCCGGCTATAGCCGGGAATTTCGCTCACGTAGGAGACTCGCGCGCATGACGTCCGACGAGCCCACGACGCCGACCGGCGGCAACCCGTACCTCAAGCGCGCCTACGGCCTGCGCGGGCCGGACGACGCCCGGGAGTTCTACGACGAGTGGGCCGCGGAGTACGACGCCGACCTCGCCGACCACGCCCAGGGCTACGTCGCCCCGGAGCTCGCCGCCGAGACGCTGGTCCGCGTCGCCGGCACCGGCGTCACCGTGCTCGACGCCGGGTGCGGGACGGGCCTGGTCGGGGCGGCGCTGGCGCAGCGGGGCGTCGGCGTCATCGACGGTGTGGACGTCTCGCCGGGGATGCTCGAGCGGGCCCGGGCCACCGGCGCCTACCGCTCCCTCGAGCCCGCCGACCTCACCCGACCGCTGCCCACCCCCGCCGACGCCTACGACGCCGTCGTCTGCGTCGGAACCCTCACCCACGGCCACGTCGGCCCCGAGGCCCTCGCCGAGTTCGTCCGTCTGACCCGTCCGGGCGGGTCGGTCGTCGCGACGGTGCTCGACGACGTCTGGGAGTCCGGCGGCTACCGCGCGGAGACCGACCGGCTCGTCGACGCGGGCGTCGCGGAGCTGGTGTCGGCCGACGTGACGCCCTACCGCTCCGGGGTCGGTGTCGAGGCCCGGATGCTGGTGCTCACCGCGCGCTGAGGATAGAACGGTGGCCATGAGCGCCCCCTCCGACAGCACGGAACCCGAGATCCTCTGGCAGCCGGACGAGGAGACGGTACGGAACGCGCGGATCACCGCGTTCGCGGAGCGCGCCGCGCAGGAGCACGGGGTCACCGTCGAGGGCTACGAGGACCTGTGGCGGTGGTCCACGACCGACCTCCGCGCGTTCTGGGGCACGGTCGTCGACCACCTCGGCGTGCGGTTCCACGAGGCCCCGAGCGAGGTCCTCGCCTCCGAGGACATGCCGGGAGCGAGCTGGTTCCCGGGCAGCACCCTCAACTACGCCGAGCACGCGCTGCACCCCGCCGAGGGCGGTGCCGACGACGACCTCGCGATCGTCGCGGTCCGCGAGGACGGCCGGCGCGAGCAGCGCACCTACGGCGAGCTGCGCGCCGACGTCGCCCGCGCCCGGGCCGGGCTCGAGGCGCTCGGGGTCGGGCGCGGCGACCGGGTCGTCGCCCTCGCCCCGAACACCGTCGAGACCCTCGTCGCCTTCCTCGGCGCCGCCTCGCTGGGGGCGACGTGGTCGTCGTGCTCGCCCGACTTCGGCGCCCGCGCCGTGGTGGACCGCTTCGCCCAGATCGAGCCGTCCGTGCTCGTCGTCGTCGACGGCTACCTCTACAACGGCAAGTCCTACGACATCCGCACGACGGTCGCCGAGCTGCGCGAGCAGCTCCCGACGCTGCGCGCGACGGTCGGGATCGACTACGTCACCGAGGGCGCGTGGGCCGACTGGTCCTCCGACGGGGACGACGTCGTCGGCTGGGCGTCGTTCACCGACCATGCCGACGCCGAGCTCGTGTTCGACCCGGTGCCGTTCGACCACCCGCTGTGGATCCTCTACTCGTCGGGCACGACGGGGCTGCCGAAGGGGATCGTGCACTCGCACGGCGGCATCGTCGTCCAGCACCTCGCGTCGCTGGCCCTGCAGCACGACCTCGGCCCCGGTGACCGGTTCTTCTGGTTCACCACCACCGGCTGGATGATGTGGAACCTGCTGATCTCGGGGCTGCTGGTCGGCGCCACCGTCGTCGCCTTCGACGGGAGCCCGGGCCACCCCGACCTCGACGTGCTCTGGCGGATGGCCGCCGACGAGGGCGTCACGCTGTTCGGGACGTCCGCGTCGTTCGTGCAGTCGTGCCTCAAGGCCGGCCTGCGTCCGCGCGACGCGTTCGACCTCTCCGCGATCCGCTCGGTCGGCTCCACCGGTTCGCCGCTGTCGCCGGAGGGCTTCGACTGGCTGCAGGACGCGGTGGGCGAGCAGCTCCAGATCGCGTCGGTCTCCGGCGGCACCGATGTCTGCGCGGCGTTCGTCGGCGTGGCCCCGACCGTCCCCGTCTGGCGGGGTGAGATCTCCTGCCGCGCGCTCGGGGCCTCCGTCGAGGCGTTCGATCCCACCGGCCGGCCGGTGATCGACGAGGTCGGCGAGCTCGTCATCACCCGGCCCACGCCGTCGATGCCGGTGATGCTGTGGAACGACCCCGACGGCAGCCGGATGCGGGAGTCGTACTTCGAGGACTTCCCCGGCATCTGGCGCCACGGTGACTGGGTCCAGATCACGCCCCGGGGCTCCCTGATCATCCGCGGGCGCAGCGACTCGACGCTCAACCGCGGCGGCGTCCGGATGGGCACCGCGGAGTTCTACGAGGTCGTCGAGTCGTTCGACGAGGTGGTCGACTCGCTGGTCATCGACACCTCCGGCGTCGAGGGCGCCCGCGAGGGCGGCGAGCTGCTGTGCTTCCTGGTGCTCGGCGAGGGCGTGGCGTTCGACGACATCGCCCCGCAGCTCAAGAAGGCCCTGCGCAGCCAGCTCTCGCCGCGTCACGTCCCCGATCGCTTCCTGGTGGTCGACGACATCCCGCGCACGCTCAACGGCAAGAAGTCGGAGGTGCCGGTGAAGCGCATCCTCGCCGGCACCGCCCCCGAGAAGGCCGTCAGCAAGGACGCCCTGCGCAACCCCGAGGCGCTGGAGGACGTGGTGGCGCGGGCCCGGGACTAGGCGGGGCCCCCTCCCATGTCGGCCGGGTCGATCTCCGACAGGGTGACGGTCGCGCCGAGCACGCGCCCCCGGTCGTCCCGGCGCGAGGAGACCAGGACGTCGAAGACACGCGGGTGCGTCGGCGAGTCGCACGGGACCTCGATGCGGGCCGGGGCGGGGAGGTCGCCGCGCAGCGCGGCGCGGATCGCCGAGGCGACCGTGGCGCTGTGCCGGTCGGTGGACGCCGCGGCGTCGCACAGCGCCAGGTAGGAGCACCCGATCCCGGCGCGCGCCGGGTCCCCGCCGTTGGCCCGGCAGAACGCGATCCACGCGTCGTCGACCCAGACGACGACCCCGTCGCCGTCGAGCAGCGCGGTCTCGACGGGCCGGTCGGCGCAGACCGGGTCGACCAGCGTGCCGGCGGTGTCCCGGGGAATCGCGGCCAGGTCGCGGCTGGTGATCACGGGATCACCTGCCGGGCGACCGGGGTGGGGCGGGATCGGGGACGTGGTGGCGTCATCGGCACCCTCGTGCGGATACGTCCGCGGCTCGGGACAGGGCCGCGGTGCCGTCGCAGGGGCCGGGCGACGGGATCGGACCCTCGTGCTGGGTGCGACTCTCCACCGCGGACGAGATCGAATCAACCGGCCTCAGGCCGGGACGGGCATCTCCGCGAGGTCGTCGGCGTCGGCCAGGGGCGCGCCCGTCTGCTCGCGGACCTCGTCGGTGCTGACGCCCGGGGCGAGCTCGCGCAGGACGAAGCCGTTCGGCGTGATGTCGACGACGGCGAGGTCGGTGATGACGCGCGAGACGACGCCGCGGCCGGTCAGGGGCAGCGCGCAGGTCTCGACGAGCTTGGGTGCGCCCTTCTTGGTGACGTGCTCCATCACCACGAGCACCCGGCGGGCGCCGTGGACGAGGTCCATCGCGCCGCCCATGCCCTTGACCATCGCGCCGGGCACGGCCCAGTTGGCGATGTCGCCGTTGACCGCGACCTGCATGGCCCCGAGGACCGCGATGTCGACCTTGCCGCCGCGGATCATCCCGAACGACAGCGCGGAGTCGAAGAACGAGCCGCCGGGGGCGACGGTGACCGTCTCCTTGCCCGCGTTGATGAGGTCGGGGTCGACCTCGTCCTCGGTCGGGTACGGGCCCACGCCGAGCAGCCCGTTCTCCGAGTGCAGGAAGACGTCGACGTCGTCGGGCATGTAGTTGGGGATGAGGGTGGGCAGCCCGATGCCGAGGTTGACGTAGGCGCCGTGGGTGAGCTCGCGCGCCGCGCGGGCGGCCATCTGCTCGCGGGTGAGGCTCACGTGGTCTCCTTCCCAGAGGTCGAACGCAGCGTGCGCTTCTCGATGTGCTTGTTGGCGACCTGCTCGGCGGTCAGCTCCACGACGCGGTGGACGAAGATGCCGGGCACGTGGACGTCGTCGGGGTCGATCTCGCCGGGCTCGACGAGCTCCTCGACCTCGGCGATCGTCGTGCGCCCGGCCATCGCCGCGAGCGGGTTGAAGTTGCGCGCGGAGCGGTGGAAGACGAGGTTGCCGTGCCGGTCGCCCTTCGCCGCGCGCACCAGGCCGAAGTCGCAGACCAGCGAGCGTTCGAGGACGAAGGGGGTCCTCTGAGTCGTCCCGTCCTCCTGGCGCACCTCGAACTCGCGGACCTCCTTCGGCGGCGACGACACCGCCACCGACCCGTCGGCGGCGTAGCGCCAGGGCATCGCCCCGTCGGCGACCCAGGTGCCGACCCCGGCGGGCGTGTAGAACGCCGGCACGCCCGATCCGGCGGCGCGCAGGCGTTCGGCCAGCGTGCCCTGCGGGGTCAGCTCGACCTCCAGCTCGCCGGCCAGGTACTGGCGGCCGAACTCCTTGTTCTCGCCGATGTAGGACGCCACGACCCGCCCGATCCGGTGCTGCTCGAGCAGGATGCCCAGGCCCCAGCCGTCGGTGCCGCAGTTGTTCGACGCGACGTGCAGGTCGCCCACCGAGGTCCGCGACAGCGCGTCGATGAGCACGATCGGCACCCCGGACAGGCCGAACCCGCCGACCGCCAGCGAGGCGCCGTCGTGCACGTCGGCGACGGCCTCGTCGGCCGAGGCCACCGTCTTGTCGATCGTCATCGTGCTCCCTTCGCGTGCTCGCGCAGTAGCGGCGTCACGATCTCGGGGCGCTGGAACGACGCCAGGTGCGCCGCGCCGGTGACGGACTCGAGGCGCGCGCCGGGGATGCCGTCGGCGAGCAGCTGCTGGTGCTCCGGCGGTGTGGCCGGGTCGTCGACGCCACTGATCACGAGCGTCGGGACGGCGATGGCGCCGAGCTCGTCGACGACGTCCCACACGGAGATCGCCTCGCAGCACCCGGCGTAGCCCTCGGCCGGGGTGGACGCGATGAGGTCGCGCATGCGGGCGACGGTGTCGGGCTGTGCCTGCGCGAAGTCGTCGGTGAACCAGCGCGCGACGACGGCGTCGGCGACGGCCTGCGTCCCGCCGTCGCGCACCGTGGCGGCGCGCTCGACCCAGGGCTCGGGATCGCCGAAGCGGGCGGACGTGCAGAGCAGGGCGAGGGTGCTCGCGCGGTCCGGGGCGTAGCGCCCGATCCACTGGGCGATCGCCCCGCCCAGGGAGACGCCGGCGAACGCGGCGCGCTCGACGCCCAGGTCGTCGAGGGTCTCGAGGACGTCGCGGGCGAGGTCCTCGACGCGGTACGGGCCGTCGGGCACCGGCGAGCCGCCGTGGCCGCGGGTGTCGAGCGTGATCACCCGGTACTCGTCGGCCAGCTCGCGGCGCTGGGGTGCCCACATCTCGACCGTGCTGCCGAGCGAGCAGAGCAGGACCAGCGGCGGACCGTCGTCGGGACCCTCGAGGACGTGGTGCAGCTTCACGTCCCCCACCGTGCCCGGTGGCCGTGGTCGGTGAACCGCCCGCTTCCGCTCATCAGGACTCCAGCTTCGACGGGTGGACGGTCAGCGCCGTCACCTCCACGTCCATGTACGGGAAGAGCGGCAGGCTCGAGAGGAGCTGGTGGAGCTCGTCGCCGGACTCGACGTCGAAGCGGCTGACGTTCGCGTAGCGCCCGACGACCCGCCACAGCTCGGGCCACTTGCCGGAGCGCTGGATCTCGTGGGCGCGGGCCTTCTCCCGGGCGCGGAGGTCGTCGGCGACCTCGGCGGGCATGTCGTGGGGGAGGCGGACCTCCATGCGGACGAGGAACTGCACAGTGTTCTCCGAGGGATCGAGGATGCGGATTTCCCGGCGCTGAGTGCCAGCGAAGCCGCAGGGCTTGCACCGCGAGGTGTCTAGCGGTCGACGCGGTAGTGGGCGAGCTTGTCGGGGTCGATGGTGACGCCCAGGCCCGGCGCCTGGCGGGCCGACGCGCGGCCGTCGGCGATCACCGGCGGCTCGGCGAGGACGTCGTCGGTCATGAGCAGGTGGTTCGTGACCTCGACCGGGTGGCGGGCGAGGGCCCGCAGGCCGCAGCCGAGCGCCGTGGAGGCGACGCTGCCGAGCATGCCGTCGATCTGGTTGCCGATCATCGTGGTGACGCCGAGGCCCTCGCACAGCCCCACGATCTTGGCGGAGTCGGTGAACCCCGTGCGCGCGACCTTGACGCTGATCGACTGGGAGTCGCCGTCGAGCAGCGAGCGGGCGACGGCGCCCAGGGTGATCGTCGACTCGTCGCCGACGATCGGGATCGGGCTCTCGCGCACGATCCGGCGTCGGCCGAGGACGTCGTCGGCGGGGTTGGGCTCCTCGAGCATGGTCACCCCGAGGTCGTCGAGCCGGCGGGCGGCCACGACCGCGGTGTCGGCGTCCCAGCCCCGGTTCGCGTCGGCGTAGAGCTCCACCGCGTCGCCGAGCTCGCGGCGCAGCTCCCGCACCGCGACGAGGTCGTGGCCGAGGTCCCGGCCGACCTTGACCTTGAACGCGTCGACGCCGTACTCGTCGCTCATCTCGAGGGCGTCGGCGACCATCTCCGCAGGCGTCCCCAGCCCGATCATGTGCGCGACGCGGACGTCGTCGGCGGCGTGCCCGAGCAGCACGTGCACGGGCTGGCCGCACGCCTGGCCGACGAGGTCCCAGAGCGCGACGTCGATCGCGCCGCGGGCGGCGTTGTTGGCGACGGTGCGGGCGAGGTCGGCGCGGAGGCGCTCGCGGGCGAACGGATCGGCACCGACGAGGACGGGGCTGAACAGGTCGCGCACCGCGGCGACGATCGACGCCGCGGTCTCGCCGTAGGTGTAGGGCCGCGGCGGCGCCTCGCCGTGCCCGACGAACCCGTCGTCGGTGGTGATCCGCACGAGGACGTGGTCGGCCGCGGTGACCCTGCCGCTGGCGAAGGCGAAGGGACGCCGGTAGGGGATGGCGAGGGGGATCGCCTCGACACTGGTGATCTTCATGGGGCGTGGATCCTCACGCTGTCTCCTGTCGGAGCCCGGTGCCGCACAGGACGGCGAGGGCCCGGGCGAGGGCGGGCTGCGGGTCGTCGCGCCGCCAGGCGAGGGCGACGTCGGTGGTCACGGGGTCGGGGTCCTCGAGCTCGACGTACCGCACGCCCTCGACGGCGACGGCGAGCACCGACGACGGGAGCAGGGCCACGCCCACGCCGGCGGCGACGAGCGCGAGCACGATCGAGGTCTGGTCGGCCTCGTGGGTGCGTCGGGGGGTGAACCCCGCGGCCCGGCAGGCCCGCGCGGCCGCCTCGCCCACCACGGAACCGGGCGGCGCGTAGACGACGAAGTCGTCGTCGGCGAGGTCGGCGAGACGGGGCCCGCTCATGAGGCCGGACGCCAGGCGGTGCCCCGACGGGACGGCCAGCACCAGGTGCTCGCGGGCGAGCAGGTGGTGGTCGAGCCCGGGGTCGGACACCGGTGGGCGCAGGACCGCGAGGTCGATGCGGTGCTCCGCCAGGGCCGTCTCCAGGCCCGGGGTGAGCATGTCGGTGGTGAACGTCAGCGCGAGGCCGGGCAGCTCGGCGGTCAGCCGCCGGACCAGCTCGGGGACGTGCCGGTAGGTCGCGAGGCCCGTCGCCCCGACGCGCAGCCGCCCGAGGGCCCCCGCCGCGACGCGGCCCACCTGGTCGCGCGCCGCGTCGAGCGAGGCGAGGATGCGCACCGCCTCGGGCAGCAGGGCCTCGCCGGCGGCGGTGAGGTCCACCCGCCGGGTCGTGCGCTCGAACAGCGGCGCGCCGAGCTGCGACTCCAGCTGCCGGATCGCCTGCGACAGCGGCGACTGGGCGATGCGCAGCGCCTCGGCCGCCCGCCCGAAGTGCCGGGTCTCGGCGACCGCGACGAAGTAGCGCAGCTGGCGCGTCTCCATCGACTACTCCGGCTCCAGCACGAAGTCGCGGTCGGAGCGGACCTCGTCACCCGTGCCGGTGGGCTGCGGGTCGAGGGTGAGCTCGGGCTTGTCGGCCGAGGCGACGTCGTGGCCCAGGTAGGGGTCGCCGGTGAAGAAGAGCTGGCTGGTCAGGGTGCGGTGCCCGGGCGCCGTGACGAGCAGGTGGATGTGGGCGGGGCGCCACGGGCTCCAGCCGGCGGCCTGGGTCATCTGCCCCGTGGGCCCGTCGAGGGGGATCGTGTACGGCGCAGGCTTGCGGGTGTGGATCTCGAAGCGGCCCTGGTCGTCGCAGTGCACGACGCCGCGCAGGTTCCCGGCCGGCGGCTTCGCCGCGAAGCCGGAGTACCAGCCCTCGGAGTCGGTGTGCCAGATGTCGACCTTCGCGCCGGCCAGGGGCGTGCCGTCGGTGGCGGTGACCTGCCCGGCAAGGATCATCGGGGTGCCGGGCTCGTCGTCGCGCATCGGCAGTGTGGCGGGCGAGTCGAGCTGGGCCTGCCCGTCGAGCCAGAACGGGCCGAGGATGGTGCCGATCGAGCCCTGCTGGGTGGCCGCGGCGACCTTCTCGACCTCGAACTCCAGGTAGACGTCGAGGAACAGCGGCCACTCGCCGGTGTCGGAGACCGCGATCAGCCACTGCTTGAAGGCGTCGAACTCCTCGTAGGTGACCTTGTGATCGCGGATCGCGGCACGGATGCCCTCGAGGGCGGCGCCGACCACGGCGGACACGCGGGCGGGGTCGGCGCCACCGCCGGCGGCGCCGCGCAGGTTCGACGCGCCGGAGCGGGCGATCTCGGTGGCGTGGGCGCCGGCGGTGACGGCATCGGAGACGGACTGGTCGGAAGTGGCGGTCATCGCGTCCTCTTCAGGGTGGTGGTGGACGGGTCGGCGACGTCGTGGTCGTGGACCCAGGCGTTGTCGGTCGCGTAGCCGGCGAAGCGCTTGTCGCGCTCGGCGATGCGCGGGTGGTCGTCGGCGAGGTGGAGCAGGGTGCCGGTCTCCCAGGCGCTCGCGGCGACCGCGCGCGTCCGGGCCCGCCGGAGCCGCGGATAGGCGGCCAGGGCGTCGGCGGGATCGCGGTGCACGAGCAGCCGGGCCAGCGTCACCGCGTCCTCGATCGACTGGTTCGCGCCCTGCCCGTGGTGGGGCAGCATCGCGTGGACGGCGTCGCCGATGAGGACCGTCCGTCCGCGCGTCCAGCGCGTCAGCGGCGGTTGGGAGAGCAGCGGCCAGCGGGGGCTCTGCGGCACCGCGGCGAGCATCTCGCGCACCGCGGGGTGCCAGCCGGCGAAGCCGTCGAGCAGCTCGTTCTCGGCGGCCGGACGGTTGCCGCCCTCCCAGGTCACCGGGCCGCAGAGCACGGCGAAGAAGTTGACGGTGTCGTCGTCGCGGCCCAGCGCGTAGTGCAGGAGGTGCGCCTCCGGCCCGGCCCAGAACTGGATCGCGTGCGGGTCGGGCAGGCTCGGCAGCGCGTCGACGGGCACGAGGCCGCGGAAGGCGCTGGTGCCCGAGTAGACGGGCCCCGAGCCGGGTCCGGCGACGGCGTCGCGCACCGTGGAGTGCACGCCGTCGGCGCCGACGACGACATCGCCCGTGACCTGGGAGCCGTCGGCGAGGGTCAGGGTGCCGGCCTCGGCGTCGACGGCCGCGACGGCCCGCCCGAGGTGCAGGCGCTCCTCGCCCGCCGCCGCCGTGAACGCGCCGGCGAGCGTCTGCTGCAGGTCGACGCGGTGCACGCCCCAGTAGGGCGCGCCGAAGCGTTCGCGGTAGGCGCCGGCACCCGGGTGCGCGGCGATCCGCGCGCCGCTGCGGCCGTCGCGGTAGATCAGCTCGGTGGGCTGGGTGGAGACCGAGTCGAGGGCCTCCCCGACGCCGAGACGAGAGAGCTCACGGGTGCCGTTGGCCGACAGCGCGACGGCCGCACCGACCTCGCGCAGCTCGTCGGCCTGCTCGTAGAGGTCGACCTCCACCCCGGCACGGGCCAGCGCGATGCCGAGGGTGAGACCGCCGATCCCGGCTCCGGCGACGACGACACGGGTCATCTCGTGCTTCACCTCCGCTCCGCTCCGAACGTCTGCTGTCGAGAGTGACACGAGCCATCCTGGACGAGAAAGGGGCAAATATAGATCGATTGAGCTGCAGTGCGTCTCAATCGGTCGCCGGCCGACCGGCGGCGCGGAGAGAGCGACGCCACGGACGATGTGCCGCGTGCTCGCGGGAGCAATACCGTCGGCGGCGTCGTCCGCAGCGGCAGCGATCGGGAGGGCAGGACATGAGCGAGGGCACGGACTCCTCGACGATGCGCCAGGTGCTGGGGCATTTCCCCAGCGGCGTCACCATCGTCACCGGCACGACCCCGGACGGGCCGGCAGGCTTCACGTGTCAGTCGTTCTCCTCGCTCTCGCTCGAGCCGCCGCTGGTGCTCGTGCTGCCGGGCCGCTCCTCGTCGAGCTGGCCGAAGATCGAGGCGACGGGCCGGTTCGTGGTCAACGTGCTCTCGGAGGAGCAGGAGGAGCTCTCGACGACCTTCGCGGTCTCGGGCGGCGACAAGTTCGCCGGCGTCGAGTGGAGCTACTCGGGTCTGGGGTCGCCGATCCTCGGTGGGGCGACCGCGTGGATCGACTGCACCCTGCACGCCGTGCACGACGGCGGCGACCACCTCATCGTCGTCGGCGCGGTGCACGATCTCGGCGCGCCGGGGAGCCCGCCGCTGGTGTTCCACCGCGGCGGCTACGCCCGCACCAGCCCCGCCGGGGCGGGCGGGTGAGCGGACCCCTCGACGACGTCCGGGTCCTCGAGCTCGGCACGATCGTCGCCGGCCCGTTCGCGGGGCGGCTGCTCGCCGACTACGGCGCCGACGTCGTCAAGATCGAGCCGCCGGGTGGCCAGGACCCCATGCGCGACTGGGGCCAGGAGTCCTACCGGGGCCATCGGCTGTGGTGGACCGTCCACGCCCGCAACAAGCGCTGCATCACCCTCGACCTGCGCGCCGAGCGGGGGCAGGGGCTCTTCCTGCGCCTCGTCGAGGGCGCCGACGTCGTCGTCGAGAACTTCCGTCCCGGCACGCTCGAGCGCTGGAACCTCGGCTGGGACCGGCTGTCCGCGGTGAACCCGGGCCTGGTGCTCGCGCGGGTGTCGGGCTACGGGCAGACCGGACCGTACGCGGACAAGGCCGGCTACGCGTCGGTGGCCGAGGCGCTCTCGGGCCTGCGGTACATCAACGGCTACCCGGGGGAGGCGCCGCCGCGGATGGCGATCTCGCTGGGCGACTCGCTGGCGGGGATGGTCGCCGTCCAGGGCGTGCTCGCCGCGCTGCACCGCAAGTCGGTCACCGGCGAGGGCCAGGTCGTCGACGTCGCGCTCACCGAGGCGTGCCTGTCGGTGCTCGAGTCGGTGATCCCGGAGTACGACAAGCTCGGGCGCGTCCGCCAGCCCGGCGGCACGCGGCTCGACGGGATCGCGCCGTCGAACGTCTACAAGACCGGTGACGGGCTGTGGCTCGTGGTCGCGGCCAACCAGGACACGGTGTTCCGCCGGCTCTGCGGGGCGATGGGGCGCCCGGAGCTCGCCGACGACCCCCGCTACGCCGACCACCGCGCCCGCGGCGTGCACCAGGACGAGCTCGACGAGATCGTCGGCGCCTGGGTCTCCTCGCTGCCCGCCGACGAGGTGCGGCGCGTGCTCGACGAGGCCGGGGTCATCTGCGGGCCGATCAACACCGCGGCCGAGGTCGTCGCCGACCCGCAGTTCCGGGCGCGCGGGATGCTCGTCGAGCACCACGACGAGCGGTTCGACGAGGACGTGCTGGGGCCGGGCGTCGTCCCGACGTTCTCGGCCACCCCGGGCGCGGTGCGCTGGGCCGGCCCGCCGGTGCCCGGGCACCACAACGCCGAGGTCTTCGGCGAGCTCGGGCTCTCGGGGGACGAGATCGCGGCGCTGGCCGACGAGAAGACGATCTGAGGGGCCTGCGGCCCGACTAGCCCTCCGCGTCCTTCTTGATCGACTGGAGGTTCTTCTCGGCACTCGAGCCCATTGCGCGCTCCAGGCCCCAGCGCGGCACGCCCTTGACGGTGACCTCCATCGTCGAGGCCATCTCGAGGTGGGTGTTCCCGTCGCCGGCGTCGGTCGCGGTGTAGGCGATCGTGCTCTCGCGGATCAGCTTCGCGTCGACGCAGGTCAGCGTCACCGACGAGTCGGTGTAGGCCACGGTGTAGGTGGCCGTCGTCGTGAAGGTCAGGGCGCCGAGGGTCACCGCGATCCGGGTGGGCCTGCCCTGCTCGTCCTGCTCCTGGACCTTCGCCTGCTTCGCCTCGTTGGCCCAGCGATCGGTGTTCTCCAGATCGGAGATCACCTCGATCACCCGGGGCACGGGCGCGGCGATCTCCACGGTCCTCGTCACCGGTGCGCTCACGACACTCCCTCCGGCGACGGAGCAGGGGTGCCATCGCGCGTCCACTGCCCGGTACCCGCGCGTGCGGGTGGGTATCCGGTGGCGTGGCTGACACCGAGCGGGCTCTCGCCGACGCGATCGTGGGACTGCTCGACCAGCGGACCGACGGCGCGACCATCTGCCCGTCGGAGGCCGCCCGGCGCGTCGACCCGGAGTCGTGGCGCGACCTGATGCCCGACGCCCGCGCCGCCGCCGCCCGGCTCGTCGACGACGGGACGGTCGAGATGACCCAGCGCGGCACCGTCGTCGACCCCGCCACGGCCCGGGGGCCGGTGAGGTTGCGTCGGGCGGGCGGCGGTGCGTCAGCATGGGGACCAGGCTGAGACCCAACGTCAGGAAATCCCCCATCTCGGGCGACGGGCCAGCCGTGATCGTCGCCCGCCCCTAGGATCTCGCCGTGGTCTTCCGTGTGCTGCGGCGCGTCCTGGCCGCCCTCCTCGCGCTCCCCCGTCCCCTCAAGAGGCGACTGGCCGGCCCCGAGATCACGCGCGACGGTCAGACCCTCGACCTCGACGTGCAGGTCGTGCTGCGCCTGCTCGGCCTGCTCGCCCGCGGCGAGGAGCCGTCGCTGGTCGACCAGCGCCGCGCGACCGACGAGGCGGCGGCCTTGTCCGTGGCCACGACGTCCGGGGTGGCGGCCCGCCCGACCACCGTCCCCGTCCCCGCGGGCCCCGGCCGGGACGTGCCGGGCGCCCTGTCGGCGTGCCTCTACGAGCCGGCCGAGGTGGGCGACGCCCCGGGGGCCTGCTCGTGCACTTCCACGGCGGCGGGTTCGCGCTGGGCAGCATCGCCTCGAGCGCGCCGCTGTGCCGGGCGCTGGCCCACCAGGCGGGCGTGCGGGTGCTGTCGGTCGAGTACCGGCTCGCCCTCGAGCACCCGTTCCCGGCGGGTCTGGCCGACGCGGCGTCCGCGCTGCACCACGTCCTGACCCACCGCGACGAGTTCCGCGCGACGACCGTCGCCGTCGGCGGCGACTCGGCCGGCGCGAACCTCGCGCTGACCGCGGCGCACCAGCTCGCCCGCCGCGACCTCGAGACGGCGTCGTTCGTGCTCGCGCTCTACCCGGTCACCGACGCGGGACGGCAGGGCGGCTCGCGGGAGACCTTCGCCGAGGGGTTCGGGCTGCGGACCGTCGACATCGAGGTGTTCGAGCGCTACTACCTGCCCGACGGGATCGAGCCGATCCGCCCCACCGGGCTGCTCGAGGTGGACGACCTCGGCATCATGCCGCCCTGCTACGTCGCGACGGCCGGCTTCGACCCGTTGCGCGACGAGGGCGAGGAGCTCGCCGGGGCGCTGCGCGCGGCGGGCGTGCCCGTGGTGGCCCGCCGCTTCCCGGGCCTCGTGCACGGCTACGCGGGGTTCGCGGGCATCGTCCCGGCCGCCCGCGACGCCGTCCTCGACGCCGCCTCCGCCCTGCGCGCGGGTCTGGCGCTGACGACGCGGGAGCGCATGGCCGACTCGCTGTGAGCACTTTCCGCCCCGATGAGGGCGGAAAGTGCTCACGGACAGGTCAGCGGCGCAGCATCGTCATCGCGGCGGCGGGGTAGCGCTCGCCGGACGCGACGCCCACCGGGGCGACCTCCTCGATGGCCCCGAGGTCCTCGGCGGACAGGTGGACGTCGACCGCGCCCGCGTTCTCCTCGAGGTAGCGGCGGCGCTTGGTGCCGGGGATCGGGACGACGTCGTCGCCCTGCGCGAGCACCCACGCGAGCGCGAGCTGGGTCGGCGAGACCCCCTTGCGCTCGGCGAGCGCGTTGACCTCGTCGAGCACCCGCAGGTTCGCCTGCAGCGCCTCGCCCTGGAAGCGGGGCGAGTTGCGGCGCCAGTCGCCCTCGGGGAGGTCGTCGGTCGAGCGGATCGTGCCGGACAGGAAGCCGCGGCCGATCGGGCTGTAGGGCACGAAGCCGATGCCCAGCTCGCGGCACGTCGCGAGGACGCCGTCGTCCTCGACGTCGCGGGTGAACAGGGAGTACTCGGTCTGCACGGCACTGATCGGGGCGGTGGCGTGGGCGCGGCGGATGGTCTCCGGCGCGGCCTCGGAGATGCCGAGGTAGCGCACCTTGCCGGCGTCGACGAGCTCGCCGAGCGCGCCCCAGGTCTCCTCGATCGGGACGTCGGGGTCGACGCGGTGCTGGTAGTAGAGGTCGACGTGGTCGGTGCCGAGGCGTCGCAGCGAGCCGTCGATCTGGCCGCGCAGGTAGTCGGGACGACCGTTGACCCGCCCGGTGCCCTTGCCGTCGGCGCCGATCTCGTTGCCGAACTTGGTGGCGAGGGTGACCTCGTCGCGCTGGGAGCTCAGTCCGGCGAGCACGGACCCGAGGAGCTCCTCGTTGGTGTGCGGGCCGTACATGTCGGCGGTGTCGAGGAAGGTGACGCCCAGCTCGAGCGCGCGCTCGATCGTCGCGCGCGACTCGGTGTCGTCCTGGCCGCCGTAGGCGAAGGTCATGCCCATGCAGCCCAGGCCCAGCGCGGACACGCGCAGGCCCTGGCTGCCGAGAGTGCGTTGCTCCATGGGCGCTGGCTGCCCCGGGTGACGGTGCCCTGAACGTGTGCGGTGACGATGGCCCACCGGACGCGCTCCGGGTGGCACGGTGACCGGTGTGCGCCTGGTGCTGACGATGCTGGTGGTGGCCTTCCTGTCGCTGGGGGCGGGGACGGCGCTGGCCGACCCCGGTCTGGTGATCGGCGACGGCGCCCCGGTCGCGCCCGGCGCCACCGTCTCCGCGCAGATGGGCTGCGAGGAGGAGGCGACGACCCCGGCCGGCGGGCCCGGCGTCACGGGCGGCCCGTGGCAGCGCGACCCCGAGGGGCACCAGCCCTGGTCGGTGTCGTCGACCCTGACCGTCGCCGCCGACGCCGCCCCGGGCCCCGTCACCGTCACCGCGACCTGCGGCGGGCGCCCGCTGGAGGCGACCCTCACCGTCGCCGACACCGGCTCGGGCGCCACCACCCTGCGCATCCTGGGCGGTGCGGCGGTGCTGCTCGTGATCGTCGCGGCGATGCTCCTGCTCCAGCGCCGCCGGCGGGTCGCTCGCTGAGTGCAAGCCCTGCGTCCACGCTTGCACTGAACGCCAGGAAAGCCGCGCCGACCGCGGGGCCCATTCGGCCCTTGGGTTCGTGCTCAGCCGCCTTACTCCACGGCGCACGCCATCCCGCGAGCGCCGGAGGAACCGCCATGGGCAGCCTGCAGACGAGCCCGAACCCCGCGGCCGCGGTGCCGGACGGGATCGTGTCGACGGCACCGGGTCCCGATGAGGACGGCCCTCGAGCGACACTGCTGGCGGTCAACGTCGGGATGCCGCAGGACGTGCCGTGGGAGGGCCGCACCGTGCGCACCGGGGTGTGGAAGTACCCGGTCGACGGGCCACGTACGGCGCGGCGGCTGAACATCGACGGCGACGGACAGGGCGACACCGAGGGACACGGCGGCGAGCAGCGCGCCGTGATGGTCTACCAGCTCGATTCCTACCGGCACTGGCAGCAGCACCTCGGCCGCGACGATCTCACGTACGGCCAGTTCGGCGAGAACCTCACGGTCGACGGCATGAGCGACGACGAGGTCTGCGTCGGCGACCGCTACCGCATCGGGGACGCCGAGTTCGAGGTCACCCAGCCACGGGTCACCTGCTACCGCGTCGCGATGCGCCTCGGTGTGCCCGAACTCCCGGCTCTGCTCGTCAGCCACCACCGCCCCGGCTTCTACCTGCGCGTGATCCGGGAAGGCGACATCCGGGCGGGCGACCGGATCGTCCGGACGCGGTCCGGGCCGAACGGGCTGACGGTGGCCGAGGCCGACGCCCTGCTCTACCTGCCGGACCGTGACGTCGACCGGCTCCGGGCGGCGACCCGGATCCCGGCTCTCAGCCCCGGGTGGCAGGGGTCGTTCCGCGACCTGGTGAGCGCTGCCGAGGGCGGCGCTCCGACGGAGTCCGACGAGCCGGCCTGGACCGGCTTCCGGTCCCTGCGCGTGGCAGACGTCGTGACCGAGAGCGATCTCGTCGCCTCGATCCGCCTCGTGGCTCCGGACGGAGCCCCGTTGCCGGCCGCCCGGGCCGGTCAGTACCTGACGGTGCGGGTCCCGGACGCCGGTGATCCCGCCCCGGTCCGCAGCTACTCGCTCTCGTCCGTTCCCGGCGAGGCCAGCTACCGGATCAGCGTCAAGCACGAGCCGCACGGAGCCGTGAGCGGCTACCTCACCGGCGGGCTCCGCCCGGGCACCGTGGTCGAGGCGGCGGCGCCGCGCGGTGACTTCGTTCTCGGCGGCGGTACCGACCCGGTGCTGCTCGTCTCCGCCGGGATCGGCGTGACCCCGGTGCTGGCGATGCTCCACGCCTGCGCGGCGCACCACCCCGACCGCGAGGTCTGGTGGATCCACGCGGCTCGCGGACCTCGCGAGCACGCGCTCGCCGAGGAGGCGCACGCCGTCCTCGCGAGGCTGCCGCACGGCCACGAGCACGTGTTCTGGAGCCAGGCGACCGACGAGGAGCGCCACCGCGGCCACGCGGAGCCCGGGCACGTCACCGCGGAGAAGCTGGCGGCCCTCGGCATCCCGGTCCGCGCGGACGCCTACGTCTGCGGTCCGGCCGCGTTCATGACCGATCTCGAGCACGGGCTCACCGTCATCGGCCTCGAGCCGTCCCGGATCCACACCGAGCTGTTCGGCGCGCGGTCGGCCGTCACCCCTGGCGTGGTCGTACAGACCACCCGGCCGCCGCACCAGCCACCCGGCCCGGCCGGGACCGGCCCGCTGGTCACCTTCGCCCGGGCGGGGATCTCCACCCGCTTCCGTGACGGCGTGCCGAGCGTGCTCGAACTCGCGGATGCCTGCGACGTCCCCACCCGCTGGAGCTGCCGGACGGGTGTGTGCCACACCTGCACGACACCCCTGCTCTCGGGCGACGTCACCTACGGGCCACGTCCGCTCGAGCCTCCCGCCGACGGGCAGACGCTCATCTGCTGCGCCCGACCCGCGACCGACATCGTCCTCGACCTCTGATCCTCGCCGCGGGCCGGCTTGCCCGACGATCAGGCGAGCGCCTGGCCCACCTGACGTCCCGAGAACAGGCAGCCGCCGAGGAACGTCCCCTCGAGCGACCGGTAGCCGTGCACCCCGCCGCCGCCGAAGCCCGCCGCCTCGCCCGCGGCGTACAGCCCCGGCAGCGGGGTCCCGTCGGCGCGCAGCACGCGGCCGTCGAGGTCCGTCCACAGCCCGCCGAGCGTCTTGCGCGTCAGGATGTGCAGCTTGACCGCGACGAGGGGCCCGGCCGCGGGGTCGAGGATCCGGTGCGGCGGGGCGGTGCGGACGAGCCGGTCGCCGAGGTAGGCGCGGGCGTTGCGGACGGCGGCGAGCTGGCCGTCCTTGCCGTACGGATTGGCGAGCTCCGCGTCGCGGGCGAGGACCTCGCGCTCGACGTTCGCCGCGTCGAGAAGCGGCGTCGGGGTGAGGGCGTTCATGCGGTCGACGAGGGTGGCCAGGTCGTCGGCCTGCACGAAGTCGGTGCCGTCGCGCTGGAAGGCGGCCACCGGCTCGGTGGGCCCGGGGCGGACGCGCTGCAGCGTCAGGCGGATGTCGCGGCCGGTGAAGTCGGGGTTCTGCTCGGAACCGGAGAGGGCGAACTCCTTCTCGAGGATCCGCTGGGTCAGCACGAACCACGTGTGGTCGTGGCCGGTGCGCCGGATGTGCTCGAGCGTCGCGAGCGTGTCGAAGCCGGGCCACAGCGGCGCGGGCAGCCGCCTGCCGTCCGCGTCGAACCACAGCGACGACGGCCCGGGCAGGATCCGGATGCCGTGCAGCGGCCACACGGGGGAGTGGTTGGCGATCCCCTCGGTGTAGTGCCACATCCGGTCGCGGTTGACGACGCGGCCGCCGGCGTCCTCGCTGATGCCGATCATGCGGCCGTCGACGTGGGCCGGGACGCCGGAGATCATCTCCTGCGGCGGCGGGCCCAGTCGCTCGGGCCAGGCCGCGCGGACGGCGTCGTGGTCGCCGCCGATGCCGCCGGAGGTGACGACGACGCTGGGTGCGCCGAGGCTGAACGTGTCGATCGCCGTGCGCGAGCTCGACTCGCCGCGGGCGACGTCGGAGGGCTCGAGGACGGCACCGGAGACACCGGTCACCGCGCCGGCCGTCATGTCGAGCGCGTCGACGCGGTGGCGGAAGCGGATCGTCACCCGACCGTCGTCGACGGCCTGCTGCACGCGGCGCAGGAACGGCTCGAGGAGGCCGGGACCGGTGCCCCAGACGATGTGGAACCGGGGGACGGAGTTGCCGTGGCCGGTGGCCGACGCCCCGCCGCGCTCGGCCCAGCCGACGACGGGGAAGAAGCGCACGCCCATCGCGTGGAGCCACGGACGCTTCTCGCCGGCCGCCCACTCGACGTAGGCGCGCGCCCACTCGCGACCCCAGCGGTCCTCGTCGGGGCGGTCGAAGCCGGCGCTGGAGGTCCAGTCGGACCAGGCGAGGTCGAACGAGTCGCGCACGCGCAGGCGGCGCTGCTCGGGGCTGTCGACGAGGAAGAGTCCGCCGAACGACCACCACGCCTGCCCGCCGAGCGACGCCTCGGGCTCCTGGTCGAGCAGGAGCACCCGGCGTCCCGCGTCGGCGAGCTCGGCGGTGGCGACGAGACCGGCCAGGCCGGCCCCGACGACGATGACGTCGGCGTCGGACATGCCGGACATCGTGTCAGGGCGACTCGGCGAGGATGTGGATTCGCTGGCGTTCAGTGCAAGCGTGGACGCAGGGCTTGCACCGCAGGTGACACGTCCTACTGCAGGCCGAGCTTCTCCGAGCAGGTCGGCCAGGCGTTCCAGCCCTGCTCGTCCTGGACCTTCTTCGCCACGCGGATCTGCTGCTCGCGGGAGGCCTCGTCGGGCGAGGAGGCGAAGCGCTCGCCGCCGAACTCGTTCCAGGTGGAGTCGGTGAACTGCAGGCCGCCCTTGAAGCCGTTGCCGGTGTCGGCCTCCCAGTTCTGGGTGCTCTCGCACATGGCGAGGCGGTCCCAGGTCGCGTTCGACTCGGGCGAGACCGAGGGTGCCGCCATGGCGGTGCCGGTGATGGCCAGCGGACCGGTGACCGCGGCGGCGGCGACGACCCCGGCCTTGAGCAGGGGGCGGGAGGCGGACGGGGCGGCGTGGCGACCAGACATCGGGGGCTCCGGTTCATCGAAGGGCGGGACGGGACCTCGAGAGGTGACCCGTGCGTCGCCCGGGGTGGTGCCGGGGAGCGGGACGACGCGGCAGGGACCGTAACCGAACCGAGACCTTTTGTGACAAGCCGTGACCGTCGGGCCGCGCTGCGTCGCGGTGAGTGGTCGGTGAGCCGCGTCGGGCGGCGAACGGCCTAGTCGCGGCCCTCAACTGTTGCTCCGAACGGTGCGACGAACCGTGACGGCGTCGGGCCGAACCGTGTTTGGCGCGTGCCGGGTCCGGACCACTCAGCCCGGGACGAACCCGACCGCCGCGCGGTGCCCGCAGCAGAGCTCGCCCTCGGGCTGGCCGGAGCGGCGGGGCTCCGGGCGCCACTGCGCCGCGTAGACGAGGCCGGGCTCGACGAGGTCGATCCCCTCGATCATGGCCGCGAGCTCGGCCCCCGACCGGTAGGTCACCTCGCCCCGCGGATAGGCGCCGCTGAGCGCGCGCAGCGCCTCCATGTCGACGCGGGGGTCGTCCCCGGAGAGGTGGGAGACCGCCAGCGCGCTCCCGGGCACGACCCGGGACACGTAGCCGGCGACCACCCCGGCGGGGTCCTGGGCGTCGGGCACGTGCTGGAGCACCGAGAACATCAGCACCCCGACCGGCCGGGACAGGTCGATCACGTCGGTGACGCCGGGGGCGGCGAGCACGGTCTCGGGGCGGGTGAGGTCGGCCCAGGAGACGGAGACGCCCTTCTCCCTCCCGAGCAGCAGCTCGCCGTGGGCGACGGCCACGAGGTCGACGTCGACGTAGGCGACGCGCGCCTCCGGATCGACGCGACGGGCGACCTCGTGGGTGCTGCCCATGGTCGGGATGCCCGAGCCGAGGTCGAGGAACTGGTCGATGCCCGCGTGCACGAGGTAGGTGACGACCCGACGGAGGAACGACCGGTTCTCGCGGGCGATCGGGATGACGAGCGGGACGGCGTCGATCATCTCCCGGCCGAGGTGCCGGTCGACGGCGCCGTGGGACGTCCCGCCGAGCAGGAAGTCGTAGACCCGGGCCGAGCTCGGGTGGTCGACGTCCGGGACGCCGGGGGTCGACGTGGTGAGGCGGCGCGGGAAGGGGTCGACGACCACGGTCCTCCCTCCCGGCTGGCCCCCGTCCGGGCAGTACGGACGGGCCGGCGGCCGCCCGATGCCCGCCGGAGATGTCCAGTAGCCGACAGTCGGCGACGCCTGTCAATACAGGTGGTTCCCCCGACCATCCCAGTGCCCCACCGGATCTCGACCCTCCGTGGTCGCCACGCCGGAGCGGGGTGGGACGACACGCCGTCGACTCCGCATCGTCCGGCCTGTTGCTGACGGTCGGTGACTTTCAGCGATCCGGCCCACAACCGGGGCGCGGACGGGCCGGGCCCAGTGTTGGGTCGGTGTTGGGACGGGCGACACGTCGTCGTCGTCCGACGGGGCTCCCGGGCCGGGAACGGTGCGCCCGTGCGCGTCGCCGTCGTGACCGAGTCCTTCCTCCCCGCCGTCAACGGCGTCACCAACTCCGTGCTCCAGGTGGTCGCCCACCTCCGGCGCCGCGGCCACGGCGCGATGGTCATCGCGCCGGGTGCCGGCCCCGACGAGGTGCCCGGTGCCCCCGACGTCCCGGTCGTCCGCGTCCCCGCCGTGGACCTGCCCGTCGTCGACTCGCTGCCCGTGGGCGTGCCCACCCCGGCCGTGCGGGCCGCGCTCGCGGAGTACCGCCCCGACGTCGTGCACCTCGCCTCGCCGTTCGTGCTGGGCGCGCGGGCGCTGACCGTCGCCCGCCGCCTGGACGTGCCGGCCGTCGCCGTCTACCAGACCGACGTCGCCGGCTTCGCCTCGTCGTACGGGGTCGGGCTGACCGCGCGGGCGGCCTGGCGCTGGATCCGACGCCTGCACAGCGGGGCCGCGCGCACCCTCGCGCCGTCGCGCTGGGCGGTGGACGCGCTGCGCGAGCACGGCGTGCCGCGCGTGCACCGGTGGGGACGCGGGGTCGACACCGCGCGCTTCCACCCGGGACGCCGCGACGAGGACCTGCGCGCCGAACTCGCCCCGCACGGCGAGATGCTCGTCGGCTACGTGGGCCGGCTCGCCGCGGAGAAGCAGGTCGAGCGGCTCGCCGCCCTCGAGGGCCTGCCCGGGGTGCGCGTGGTCGTCGTCGGCGACGGCCCTCGCGGGCCCGCCTGGGCGAGCTGCTGCCCGGCGCGCACTTCCTCGGCTTCCGCGGCGGCACCGAGCTGGCCCGCGCGTACGCCTCGTTCGACGCCTTCGTGCACACCGGCCCGCACGAGACCTTCTGCCAGGCGGTGCAGGAGGCCCAGGCCTCGGGCCTGCCGGTGCTCGCGCCGGACGCGGGCGGGGTCGCCGACCTCGTGGCCCCGGGACGCACCGGCTGGCTCTACGACCCCACGTCGCCGACGGCCGGGGCGGAGATCGTCGGGCGGATCGCCGCCTGGCGCGACGACCCGGACACCCGGCGGGCCGTCGGCGCCGCGGGCCGCGCGGCCGTGGCGGACCGGACCTGGCCCTCGGTCTGCGAGGAGCTGCTGGGCCACTACGCCGCCGTGCTGCACGGTGACGCCCCCCTGTCGCGCACGTCGGAGACGCCCCGCGTGGCCTGAGCCTGCGGTGGAGCACCGAGTTCACCCGCATCACACCCGGCCGTCACGCCGGGGTGGGCCTCCGGGCGATCTCGGCCCGTAGACACCGGCCCATGGCCACTTCCCAGGTGCTGGCGCGGTCGACCGGACCCGCCGCCGAGAGCCACGACGAGCACGGTCCCGTCGCCACGTCCACCCTTCCGCCCACCGGCCCCGCACCGGCGGTCGACCGCGGGGAGGTCGCCCCCGCCGAGGCGGTCGGGCGCTACAGCCTGCTGCTGACCCGCGATCCCGACCACGTCCTCGCCGCCCAGCGACTGCGCCACGCCGTGTTCGCCGGCGAGCAGGGGGCTCGCCCGTCCCCCGCCGACCGGGTGGCCGTCGCGGCCGCCGCGCAGGGCCGCGACGCCGACGCGTTCGACGAGCACTGCGACCACCTCGTGGTCCGCGAGGACGCCTCCGGCGCGATCGTCGGGACCTACCGGATGCTCACCCCCGAGGGCGCCCGGGCGGCCGGCGGCCTCTACTCCGACACCGAGTTCGACCTCTCCGCCCTCGACCCCCTGCGGCCCGAGATCGTCGAGGTCGGCCGCTCCTGCGTGCACCCCGACCACCGGCACGGCGTCGTGCTCTCGTTGGTGTGGGCGGGGATCGGGCGCTACATGATGCTCACCGGCCGCCGCTGGGTCGTCGGCTGCGCGAGCGTCCCGCTGACCCCGCAGGGCGCCCTGCCCGGCGGGGTGTGGTCGATGGTCGCGTCGCGCCACCTGGCGCCGGCGCCGCGGCGGTGCGCCCGTGGCGCGAGGCCCCGGTCGGGTCGTACGACCCGGAGGCGCCCGGCGCCGGACGGGCCGCCCGCGCCGCCCTCCCGCCGCTGCTGCGCGGCTACCTGCGCCTGGGCGCCGAGATCGGCGGGCCGCCGGCGCTGGACCCGGACTTCGGGGTCGCGGACCTGTTCATCCTGCTCGACCAGCCCGCGATCGACCCGCGCTGGCGCCGCTACCTGTTCGGGGAGGGGGCGTGACCAGTCCCTGGGCGCCCACCTCGCCCTGCGACCGGGGCTGCGTGCCCGTCCCCGAGGCCCTGCGCGGCGGGCACCGCGCCCGTCGCCTCGCCCGCCTGACCGTCCGCTCCGTCGCGCTCGTCGCCGTGCTGCTCGCCGGCCTCGCCGCGGCCGTCGTGCTGCCCCTGCTCGGGCCGGCGGCGCTGGGCCGGACGCAGACCCTCTGGACGGGAGCGGTGCTCGCCGCGTGCGGGGTCCGCGTGCGCCGCAAGGGCCCGGTGGCGCCGCCCGGGGCCCTCGTCGTCGCCAACCACGTCTCCTGGCTCGACGTCATGGCCCTGCACGCCGTGGCCCCGGTCCGGATGCTCGCCAAGCGCGAGGTCCGCCGGTGGCCGCTGCTCGGTGTCCTCGCGGCGAGCGCCGGCACGGTGTTCCTCGACCGCGACCGGCTGCGGACCCTGCCCGATGCCGTCGCCGGCCTGGCCGCGGCGCTGCGCGGGGCGCCACCATCGGGGTGTTCGCCGAGGGCACCACCCGCTGCGGCCGCGACCTCGGCCCGTTCCGCCCGGCTGCCTTCCAGGCCGCCCACGACGCCGGCGCGCCCGTGGTGCCGGTGGCCGTGCGGTACCGGCGCCGGGGCGAGGGGCCCGTCGACGCCGCCGCCGCCTTCGTCGGCGACGACACGCTCGCGTCGTCGCTGCTGCGGGTCCTCGCGACCCGCGACCTGGTCGTCGACGTCGACGTCCGCCCGGCCATCGACGCCCGCGCGGTCCCCACCGGTCCCGCCCGCGCCGACGCCCGCCGCACGCTCGCCCGGGCCTCGGCGGCGGCGATCGCCGCGACGCTGCCCGCCGACCTGCGGGGCCACCCCGCCGCCGCGCGCCGGGGCGCGGAGACCGAGCGACTCCCGGAGCTCGACCATGCCGCCTGACCCGCCCGACCCCGACGAAGCCCCGCGCGAGGTCTCCCTGGCCGACCGGGCGGTGTTCGCCGCGCAGTTCGTGCGCGCCCCGCTGGCCACGGCGTCGGTGTGGCCGAGCAGCACCGCGCTCGCCCGCGCGATGGCCGAGGCAGCGCTGCGCAGCGCCCGCCCGTCGCCGGTCGTGGTGGAGCTCGGCGCGGGCAGCGGGGCGTTCACCGGCCTGCTCGCACACCGCCTGGCGGGACGGGGACGCCAGCTCGCCGTGGAGATCAACCCGGTGCTCGCGCACCGCCTGGCCGAGCGCTTCGCCCACGTCGAGGTCGTCCCCGCCGACGTCGCGGAGCTGCCGGCCCTGCTCGCGCTGCGGGGCATCGCCGGGGCCGACGTGGTGGTCAGCGGCCTCGGCTGGTCGGCGACGCGCCCGGGCCGGGAGGACGCGCTGGTGCCCGGCGTGGCGCGCGCGCTGACCGACGACGGCGTCCTGGTGCAGTTCGCCTACTGCGCGACGTCCTGGGCCGCGCCGGCGCGCGCCCTGCGCGCCGAGCTCGGCGAGTGCTTCGAGCAGGTGGAGACCTCGTCCGTGGTGTGGCGCAACCTGCCCCCGGCCGTCGTCCACCGGGCGTCCCGTCCTCGGCGGTGAGATCCCGGCGGTGAGAACCCGGCGGTGAGATCCCGGCGACGAGATCCCCGGCGGTGTCGGTGAGGCCCAGAGGGGCGCCAGAGGGTGACGGCACCGCTCGCCGAGAGGTCCCGGCGGCCGCCGCCTCGCGATCCGCCCAGGTCAGGGACGGGACGCCCGTGAGCTTGGTGTACCGTCCCGCAACCATCGGCCCGGGCGACCGGTTCGCGGCGAGGCCGCGGCGTGGCGCGCGGTGCCGACCGACCGTCCGTGTGACCGTCGGTGCGACCGGTCCGACCGACGTCGCGGGTCCCCCGTGACGACACGCACCACAGAGAGGGGAGACACCGCGATGGCCCTCCCGACGTTGACCCCCGAGCAGCGCGAGGCCGCCCAGGCCAAGTCGCGCGAGGCCCGCCAGGCCCGCTCCGCCCTCCTCGCCGGCATCAAGAGCGGCGACGAGACGATCCCCGCGGTGCTCGACCGCGGCAAGAGCGACCCGATCGCCGGTAAGACCAAGGTCTCGCAGCTCGTGCGGGCGCTCCCGGGCTACGGCCCGGCCAAGGCCTCCGCCGTGCTCGAGCAGGCCGGCATCCCCGAGGACCGGCGCGTCGCCGGCCTCGGATCCCGTCAGCGTGAGGCGCTGGTCAGCGCGCTCGGTTAGAGCTCGCCGGCCCGGCACGAACGACAGCCAGGCACGAACGACACCGGGGCGGCCGGTGGTCCGGGAATCCGGACCACCGGCCGCCCCGGTCGTCGGTGTGGGGGTCGTCGGCGTGGGGTCAGTATCCGCCGGAGGACGAGGTGTCGTCCGGCGACGCGGCCCGGTGTCGCCCGCCGTCGCCGTCCTGCGATCCCGACTCCGAGGACCGCACCGCCGCGGCCGCGGCGGCGTCGGCGGCGTCCGGCGTGCGGAGCTCGCCCGTGGTGGGCGTGCGGTCGGCTGCGAGCACGGCGCCGCCGCCGACCACCGCGACCCCGCCGCCGGCGAGGGCCCCGACCAGGGCCAGCGCGCCGGCGGTGCGGGTGGGCAGCGTGACGCGGCGACGGCCGAGGTCGCGGCGACCGACGGCCTCGACCGGGTGCGACGGGGTGGGCGGTGCGAGGGCGCTCGGCACGGCCGCGGGGAACGCGGGGCGCGGCGTGCCGCCCGTCGTCGGTCCGGCGTCCGGACGGCGGTCGGCCGCGGTGCGCGGCACCGCGACCCCGCCGGTGACCGCGGGCGAGGAGCCCGTCGGCGGGAGCCCGGCCTGGCGCACGCTCGCGGCGGCCAGGGCGATGGCCGCGAGGTCGAGGGGCGAGGTGGGCGGATCGACGCGCGCCGGGTCCCGAGGCGGCTGCTGGATCCGCGTCTCCCCGGTGCGGGCGCCGGAGCGCCGGTCGGAGCGCGAGCGCCCGGCCCGGGGCAGGGGCCCCGACGGGTGCTGCTCGCCGAAGCCCTGGCGGGGCAGGTCGAGGTCGGTGGGGCCCGCCGGAGCAGGGGCCGCGGGAGTAGGGGCCGCCGGAGTAGGGGGAGGTGCCGCCGCTCGGGCGGTCGCCGCACGGTGTCGGGACATGCGCGTCTCCGTCGCGTCGCCGTTCGACCTGGTCAGGGGGGAGCGAACCAGGTGCCGTGTCGCCGGTGGGGAGTCCGACGCGACGGCGTTGAAGGCCTGTCCACGCTGGTTTCGGGGGCCACGCTCGCCGGACGGGCCAGGGCGGGACGAGCGCGGGTCCGGCAGCTGCACGAGCATCCGGACAGCGCCCACACTAGGAGCCCCGGGAAGCCCCCCGACCCCGGCGGGTCACCCGTTCGAGGAGCTCTCACGGGCCGCGTACTCCCTGTTCAGGAGCGCCGACCGAGGGTCACGCCCACAGTGCGGCGAGGTCTCGGTCCGGTCACGAAGTGACGCACATCACAGTCAAGTGCGGCCTTTCGGACGAGAACCCGTCGCGAAGGGTCGTCAGACGGGCGGTCACAGTGAGGATCGCATCGCCGCACACCTCGACAGCGCCCGGACGAACAGGTTGCATCGGGAGCATCCCCCGA
This sequence comes from Actinomycetospora sp. CA-053990, assembly GCF_050948445.1. Taxonomy (NCBI): domain Bacteria; kingdom Bacillati; phylum Actinomycetota; class Actinomycetes; order Pseudonocardiales; family Pseudonocardiaceae; genus Actinomycetospora; species Actinomycetospora sp. CA-053990. Next base: position 678,931 of record NZ_CP192043.1, read on the forward strand.
CCGACGCGGGTCCGCGCCGGGGCCTCCCGCCCCGCCAGGACGCCGCGGCGACCACGGCGGTCCCGGTTGCCGGCCGGGTCCGCGGAGAGGCGTCGATGAGCGACCGGGACTTCCCCCTCCCCGATCATCACGATCCCCATCCCGAACGTCCCGGCTCCGCCGGCGAGCACGTGCTGCAGGACGCGATGGGCACCGGGGCGCGTGCCGAGCGGTTCCTCTCCGACCAGATGAGCGACCGGCTCGTGCCCTCCATGCAGGAGTTCATCGCCCGCATGACGATGGCCTTCGTCGCGACGGCGGACGCCCACGGGGAGTGCGACTCGACGCTGCGCGCCGGCCCGCCCGGGTTCCTGCGGGTGCTCGACGACCGCCGCGTCGCGTGGCCGGAGTACCGCGGCAACGGCGTCATGGCGAGCCTCGGCAACATCACCGAGAACCCGCACGTCGGGCTCATGATGATCGACTTCACCGACGAGCTGATCGGGCTGCACGTCAACGGCGCGGCCCGGCTGGTGGACGACGAGGAGCTGCGCGGCGAGCACCCCGACCTCCCGGTGGAGACCGTGCCCGGACGTCGCGCCAGCGTGTGGGTGGAGGTCACCGTCGAGGAGGCCTACATCCACTGCCGCAAGCACATCCCGCGGATGGTGCCGGTCGACGACCGCCGGGCCTGGGGCACCGACGACGTGCGCCGCAAGGGCGGCGACCACTTCGGCGTCGCCGCGGCCCGCAAGGCCGCCGCGGCCTCCCAGGAGGAGATCGACGCGGCGCAGGCCGACCCCCGCGAGACGGTGCGCGCCGGGGCAGGGGCACCATCCGGGGAGTGATCTCCGATCGGCACGCCTGGAGCAGGCCCGAGCTCGAGACGGTCGTTCCCGGCGTCCACCGCCTGCCGCTGCCGTTGCCCACCGACGCGCTGCGGGCGGTCAACGTCTACCTGCTGGTGCCCGAGGACGGGGCCACAGAGCTGACCCTCGTCGACGGCGGCTGGGCGATCGACGCCTCGCGCGACGTGCTCGGCCGCCTGCTCGGCGAGCTCGGCCTCGCGACCGGCGACGTGCGGCGCTTCCTCGTCACGCACGTGCACCGCGACCACTACAGCCAGGCCATCGCGCTGCGCCGCGAGCACGGCGCCCGCGTGGCGCTCGGCGCCGGGGAGCGTGACTCGCTGGAGGTCATCCACCACCGCGAGGACGGGCTGGACGCCCAGACCGCGGGGCTGGACCGGGCGGGGGCCCACGACCTCGCGACCGAGGTGCGGAGATGGGTCGCCGCCGCCGAGGCACCCCCGGCCGAGGACTTCGCCGACCCCGACGAGTGGCTCGCCGACGGGCAGGAGCTGGCGGCCGGGGGCCGCTCGCTCGTGGTCCGCGAGACCCCGGGCCACACCCGCGGGCACGTGGTGTTCGTCGACGAGACCATCCCCGACGCGGGAATGCTGTTCGCCGGCGACCACGTCCTGCCGCACATCACGCCCTCGATCGGCTTCGAGCCCGCCGCGCGGCCGGGCGCGCTCACCCGCTTCCTGACTTCGCTCGCGGCCCTGCGCGCCGAGCCGGACCGGCTGCTGCTGCCCGCCCACGGCCCGGTGGCGCCGAGCGTCCACGACCGCATCGACGAGCTGGTCGCCCACCACGACAAGCGTCTCGACGAGATCGCCGCAGCCGTCGTCGCCGGCGGGTCCACCGCCCTCGAGGTCGCCGGCGCCATCCGGTGGACGCGCCGCGAGTACCACCTCGACGACATGGAGACGTTCAACCGCATGCTCGCGGTGCTGGAGACCGACGCGCACCTCGAGGTCCTCGCCGCGCAGGGACGGGTGCGCCGGGATGCCGACGCGGGCACGGGGGTCGACCACCACGCCTCGGCCTGAGGGGCACCTCCCGGACACGTCCCGGGCGCCGCTGTGGCGGCGCGGTGCCGGGTGCGGCGCTACGGTGGATGGTCGTCCCGGCACAACGACGCCGGACCTCGGAGCTGGAGAAGGCCTGCGTGACCCGAACGTCCTCGTCCGCCGCCGACGCCCCGCACCGTGACACACACGGCGGGACCGGCCCTGTGGCCGATCCCGTGGCAGCCGATCCCGTCGCGGCCGAACAGCCGTACGTCGCGATGCTCTACGGCAAGCTCGACGACCGCCGCGCCGAGACCGCAGGCCTGCTCGCGCGGGTGCTGCGCGACGAGACGACGGGCACGCCGCAGGCCGTCTCCGAGCGCGATGCCGCCGCGCAGATGTACTCCGAGCAGCTCGCGACGCTCTCCGCGGTCGAGAACGGGCTCTGCTTCGGGCGGCTCGACCTCGACCCGGACCGCCCGCCGCCCCCGCCCGCCGACGGCGTGGGCGATCCCGACGTCGGGGGCGGCGACAGCACGGACCAGGACGTCCTCTACGTCGGGCGCCTCGGGCTGCTCGACGAGGACCACGACTACGAGCCCCTGCTGATCGACTGGCGCGCGCCCGCGGCCCGGCCGTACTACACGGCCACCGCGGCCTCGCCCGACGGCGTGCGACGACGGCGCCACATCCGGTCGCGCAGCCGGCGCGTCACCGCGGTCGACGACGAGATCCTCGACCTCGAGGAGGCCGCAAGGGTCGGGGCCACCACCCAGCGCACCGGGCTGACGGGCGAGGCGGTGCTGCTCGCGGCGCTCTCGGCCGGGCGCACCGGGCGGATGGGCGACATCGTCGCGACCATCCAGGGCGAGCAGGACCGGGTCATCCGCTCCAGCGCCAACGGCGTCGTCGTGGTCGAGGGCGGCCCCGGCACCGGCAAGACGGCCGTCGCCCTGCACCGGGCGGCGTACCTGCTCTACACCCACCGCCGCCAGCTGGCCCGTCGCGGCGTGCTCGTGGTCGGGCCCAACCCGACGTTCCTGCGCTACATCGAGCAGGTCCTGCCCTCGCTCGGCGAGACCAGCGTGCTGCTCTCGACGGTCGGCGAGCTCTACCCCGGCCTCGCCGCCCGCCGCGCCGAGCCGGCCCGGGCGGCGGCGCTCAAGGGCCACGCCGACATGACCAAGGTGCTCTCCACCGCGGTGCGCGACCGCCAGGAGCTGCCGCGCCGGCCGATCCAGCTCGTCGTCGACGGCGAGCCCGTGGTGCTCGACCGCGACCTCGTCGCCCAGGCCCGCACCCGCGCCCGGCGCACCCGCCGTCCGCACAACGACGCGAAGCGGACGTTCATCCGGGAGATCACCGACCAGCTCGCCCGGCGCGAGGTCGACCGCGTGGGCCGCGACCTCGACGGCCGGTCGAACCTGCTCGACCGCGGCGACCTCGCCGACGTCCGGGCCGGGTTGCGCGCCGACCCCGACCTGCGGGCCGCGCTCGACGGCCTGTGGCCCACGCTCAGCCCGCCGCAGCTGCTCGCCGAGCTGTGGACCTCGCCCCAGCGCCTGCGCGCGGCGACGCGGGGCTGGCGCGACGCCGACCGTGACCTGCTCGCCCGCGACGCGCCTCCGGCCGACCCCTTCGACGGCGCCTGGTGGAGCCCGGCCGACGCGGTGCTGCTCGACGAGGTCGCGGAGCTCCTCGGTGAGGACGACACGGCGGCCCGCGAGGCCGAGGAGCGCAAGCGCGAGGCCGACGAGGCCTACGCGGCCGGAGTCCTGGAGATCCTCGCGATGGAGGAGGACTGGGACCCCGAGCTGCTGCGTCCCACCGACGTCGTCGACGCCAGCGTGCTCGCCGACCGCACCCGCGAGGCCACCTACGCCTCGGCGGCCGAGCGCGCCGCCGACGACCGCACCTGGACGTTCGGCCACGTGATCGTCGACGAGGCCCAGGAGCTCTCGCCCATGGCGTGGCGGGTCCTGATGCGCCGCTGCCCGAGCCGGTCGATGACGCTGGTCGGCGACGTCGCGCAGACCGGGGCGCGGGCCGGGGCGTCGTCGTGGGGCGAGGTGCTCTCGCCGTACGTCAAGTCCCGCTGGCGCCGTGAGGTGCTCACCGTCAACTACCGGACGCCGGCGGAGATCATGGCGGTCGCCGCCGACGTGCTGGCCGCGATCGACCCGTCGGCGAAGCCTCCGGAGTCGGTCCGCGAGTCGGGCGTGGCGCCCCGCGCGGTGGCCACCGACGAGGCCGGCCTGGTCGACGCCACGGTCGCGCAGGCCCGGAAGGCCCGTGAGGCGGTCGTCGACGCCGAGGGGCGGGCCGTGTCGCGGTGCTCGCGCCCGCGGGCCGGGTGGACGCGCTGGCCGCCGCCCTCGGGGTCGCGGCCGGGCCGACGGGGTCCGGCGACGCCGATCCGGCCGTCGACCTGGCGGCCGAGGTCGTCGTGTCCGAGGTCGCCGACGCCAAGGGGCTCGAGTTCGACGCGGTCGTCCTCGTCGACCCGACCGGAGTGACGGACGACTCCCCGCGCGGTCTCAACGACCTGTACGTGGCCCTCACCCGCGCCACACGTTCCCTGGTCGTGGTGCATCCGGGCCCGCTGCCGACGGTGCTCGACCGCCTCGAGTGGGAGTGACGGCCCACCCGATCCGGTAACGCCTGCCCCGTGGGGTCCGAAGGACCCAGGTGGGCCGGGCGCGGTCGTCGCCCCCGCGGTGTCGCCGAGGCGCGGCGGCACGCCGCGGGGCAACCCGCCGTTCGGGCGACGCGCCGCCTGGGAGGTCACGCAGACGAGGGACCCGGTCGTACGGGATGATCGGGGCCCAGAGGCGGCAGATCGGGGCGTCGAGCCGCGCACCGGGAGGGAGGGCCGGCAGTGAGCACGGATACCGGCCCGCCCGCGACGGTGGGCGGGCGCTACACGGTCGGCGACCTCATCGGCCGCGGCGGTGCCGCGGACGTGTTCCGGGCCCGCGACGAGCTCCTCGGCCGCGACGTGGCCATCAAGATGTTCAACGCCGCCGGCTCGGTGGTCGCGGAGAACGCCTCCCCGGGCGATCCCGCCGACCCCGCGGAGAAGATCGGCGACATCGAGGAGGGCCAGGAGGCCCGCCACCGGCGCGAGGTGCTCACCCTCGCCGGGCTCTCGCACCCCGGGCTCGTGACGGTCTACGACGTCGGCGACGAGGACGGCCGCGCGTACTTCGTCATGCAGCTCATCGAGGGCGACACGCTGGCGCAGCGGATCCGTTCGGGGCCGCTGCCGGTCGTCGACGTCGTCGCGCTGGGCGCCGCGCTCGCCGACGCGCTCGCCTACGTGCACCGCCGCGGGGTGGTGCACCGCGACGTCAAGCCCGGCAACGTGCTGCTCGACGCGGAGGGCCGCGCCCACCTCTCGGACTTCGGGATCGCCGCCGTCCACGACGCCGCGCCCGTCACGGCCGCCGGCATGGTCATCGGCACCGCCTCGTACCTGAGCCCCGAGCAGGTCCGCGGCGAACCGATCGACGGCGCCGTCGACATCTACGCGCTGGGCCTGGTGCTCATCGAGTGCCTCACCGGTCGCCGCGAGTACCCGGGCAACGCCCTCGAGGCCGCCGTCGCCCGCCTGCACCGCCGTCCCGTGGTGCCACCCGGGCTCCCGCCCGGCCTCGAGGTCCTGCTGACCGCGATGACGGCCGACGAGCCCGGCGACCGCCCGACCGCCGAGGAGACCGTCGCTGCCCTGCGCGGCGTGTCCCGCGAGGTCGGGATGGAGGCCGAGACGGTCCTGTCGCCGGTGCTCATGAGCGCCCCCACGGGCGTGGTGGGCACGCCGGCGATGGCCGTCGGCCCGGCGACCGAGGCCCGGGCGCCCGAGCTCGAGGCCACCGGCGCCTCGCCCCTGGCCCGTCCCGGGCGCCGGCGCCGCCGGGTGGCCGCCGTCGTCGCGGCCGCGGCGGCGACGCTGCTCGTGGCCGGCTCGGCGGTCGCCTACGCCGTGCTCTCCGACGACCAGCCGCTGCCGCCGGTGCCGTCGGCCACCCTGGCGCCGCCCCCGCCGCCGCTGCCGGTGGTCCCGCAGGTCACCACCACCACCGAGGACGAGACCGAGGCGGCCACCGCGCCGCGCACCCGGCGCACCACCACCACCCCGCGCCGGACGACCACCACCACGACCACGACGACCACCACGACCGTCGTGCGCCCTCCGGTGGTGGTCCCGCCGCCGGTGGTCGAGGAACCGCCGGAGGTCACGACCACGACGACGACCCTGCAGCGCCGCCAGCCCTGATCGGCTGCTGACCGGCCCTGACCGGCCTGGCTAGCCCCCGGCGGGCAGCGGTGCCAGCGCGTCGGTGATCGAGAGCACCGGGCCCACCGGCAGCAGGCCGACCACCGCGCCCGGCGCGGGCGGGAACGCCTCGCCGAGTCCGAGCGCGGCGGCGGTCTCGGGGTCGGGCACGGCCGAGGTCGTCCCGGCCCCCGAGACGACCGTCGGGCTGCCCGGGGCGTCGGGACGGCCGGCGGGCACCGCGCGCACGGTGACCCCGCCGCCGGGGAGCGCCACGGCGTCGACCCGGTCGCCGGAGCCGTCGGCCTGCGCGAGGGTGGTCGGCGGCACCGCGGTGGCGGGCGGCTCGGCGCCGACCGTGAGCACCACGGCCCCGGCGCCGTCGGCGCTCGCGCAGGTGGTGGGGGCCTCGGCCATCGGCACGGCGCGGGGCACCGGGTCGGGATAGGCGCTCACGGCGATCCCGCGGGCGGTAGCGAGCGGGCGGAGCTGGCCGGGGGAGACGACGGGCACGGGGGCCGACGCCCGCGCCGGGTCGGCGTCCGAGAGACGCACGAGGCGGGCGACGACCTCGGGCACCTCCTGCACGCCCTCGCGCTGCACGACGTACCAGCGGTCCGGGGTGCCGGGGCCGACGAGGCGGACGACGCCGCCCACGAGCTCGCCGGCCAGGGGGCCGCCCGCAGGGATCTCGCCCCGGCCCGCGATCGCCGGCGCGACGATCGCCGGCCCCTCGGTGAGCGTGTTGAGCAGGCTGGTGCTCACCGGCCGGGGGAGCTGGCCCTCGAGGTCGAAGGCCACCACCACCGCGGGGTCGCGCAGGTCGAGGCGGGAGCGCACCCCGTCGTGCACCAGCCAGGTGCCGTCGAAGCGGTCGCGCAGCAGGAGACCACGCCCGGCGCCCAGGGCCTGGCCCGGCGCCGAGGGCCGGCGAGCACCGTCGTCCACACCCGCGGCTGCTCCCAGGGGCGGGCCGCGCCGGGCCGGGGGCTGCCGGTGTCGCACACCGACCAGACCGGTGGCACCGGGGTCCCGGCCGGCGGCAGCGGCGGCGCGTCGACGATGCCGACCCCGCGCTCGCGGGGGCGGTGGCGAGGTCGGACTCCGCGACCTCGACCGGCTCCGGATCCCCGCGGGCCCGCCCGCGACGGCGAGCCCGGCCAGCACGAGCCGCGCCGAGGCCAGGTTGGGCACGGGGACCAGCCGGTCGGGCCCGTGCACGACGACGTAGAGCGCCCCGGAGCCCTCCGCCACGACGACACCGGCGGTGCGCCAGTCGGCGGGCCGGTCCAGGAGGCCCCACACCGCGGCCACCCCGAGCGCCAGCACGGCGATCAGCACCCCGGCGAGCGTCGCCCGGTGCTGCGCGCGCAGGGGTCGACACCGGGCACGGCCTGGCGCCGGACCAGCGCGGACTGCAGGCGGCGCAGGCCGAAGCGGTAGGCGTGGACCTGGTCGGAGGTCGTCGTCGGCGGGGGCATCTCGCCGCGGATGGTGGCACGCCCGGCGGCGCCGGGTGACCCCTTCGGCTCAGGCCGCGACGGCGGTGCGCGCGGGACGCGGGGAGATCCGCAGCGTGATCGTCGCGCGGACGACCTCGGTGCCGGCGGCGTCGGTGAGGGTCACCTCGGCGTCGACGTCCTCGCGCGCGTCGGAGAACGCGGGCGGCGACGGGAAGGTGGCGACGGCGAGGAGGTCGGTCTCGGCCTTCGCGAGGTACTGCACGCTCATGCCGCGGGGGATCCAGCGGTGCGAGGGCGGCACGGTGGCCTCCGCCAGCACGCCCATGGCGTACTCGGCGAGGTTGCAGGAGGCGATCGCGTGCACCGTCCCGAGGTGGTTGTGCACCAGCCACCAGTTGCGCAGCGACACCTCCGCGCGCCCCGGCTCGAGGCGCCGGATCACCGGCGCGGCGGTGAGGAAGTACGGCGCGCGGACCCAGACGGCCGCGCTGACCAGCAGGCGGCCCGACCACGAGCCGGAGAATCGATGCCAGGCGCCCAGCACGCTCGGAGTGCTCACGGCGCGGATGTTACCCGGCGGTAGCAAGCGTCGGGGACGTCGATGGCGTCCGGACGATCATCGACGCACCGCTGAGTGGTGGATTGACGAACGGTCGTTCGGGGAAAGAACTGCTTGCGCGACCCTGCGCTCCCGCCGGGAGGTCCCGATGAGCACTCGCCCCGACAGCCCCTCATCGCCCCCGGCCGCCGGGATCGCCGAACGTCTGGCGGCGGTGCTCGGTGACCTGACGTTCCCCGCGCAGCGCTGGCAGGTGCTCACGGTCGGGGACCTCTACGGCGTCGACACCGCCACCCGCAGCCTCCTCGAGCGCCTCCCGCAGCGCCGCTACCACTCGCTGCGCGAGGTGGCGGCCGTCCTCGCCGCGGTGCTCGCCGGGCGCCCGGTGGCCGAGGTCGGCCAGGCCGGGCCGCCCCGACGCCGGGCATCGCTCCGCGCCGCGTGCCGGTCGGGGCCCGCCCGCAACGGTTCGTCGACCGCCGCCCGGTGCCCAGCACGCCGGTGGCCTGACGGGTCCCCAGCAGCGAGGGTCGTGCGTTCAGCCCTGCTCCTCGAGGTCGAAGGCGTCGTCGCCCACCCAGACGCGCAGCCCCTCGCCGTCGTCGGTGATCGCGCCTTCCTCCTCCTCGGAGAGCTCGCGGGCGGCGCCGAGCGAGCGCTCGTCGTAGGCGACGGTGCCGTCCCCGACGTCGCGGGGCCGGTACTCCGAGGCGAGCACCGCCGTCCGGCTGCGGGTCGCGAGGAACGTCGCGTTCTCCTGGCCGACCTCGGCGATCCACTGCTGCTTGCGCACGCGTGAGGGTCTACTCGCCTGCGCCGCACGGCACAACGTCACACGACGGAAAGCGGTGGACCTCGACCCCGGTGCACGCCCTAGCGTCGCGGTGCCCGTCGTCGATCAGGAGGTCGATCCCGATGCGCGCGCTGCGCCCGTTGCGCCGCTCCGCCTACCGGCGTCTCGCCACGGCGCTCGCGCTCTCGGTGCTGGCCGAGGGGCTGTGGACGCTCGCCGTCGTCTGGCAGGTGGTCGAGCTCGGCGGCGGTCCCGTGGAGCTCTCGCTGGTCTCCGGCGCGCTCGCGCTGGGCGTGATCGTCACGGCGCTGCTCGGCGGTGTCCTCGCCGACCGGGTGCCGCAGAAGCGGATCCTCGTCGGCGTCATGGCCACGCTCGCCGTGTCGATCGGGCTCGTCGCCGGTCTCTCGGCGCTCGGCGCCCTGTCGGTACCGCTGCTCGTCGCCGTCGCGGCGGCGATGGGGCTGTCGATGGGCCTGTTCTTCCCCGCGTACTCGGCGCTCGTGCCGGCGATGGTCGACGCCGACGAGCTGCTCGCCGTCAACGGCTTCGAGGGGGTGGTGCGCCCGGTGCTGCTGCAGGGCGCGGGCCCGGCGCTCGCCGGCGTGCTCGTGGCCGTCTGGTCGCCGGCGGCGGCGCTCGGGGCCACGGCCGTGGCGTGCGTGGCGGGGCTCGTCGCGGCCCTGGCGCTGCCCGCGCGGGCCCTGCGCCGCGACCTCAGCGCGGAGAGCACGGGTCACCCGGTGCGGGCGGTCGTCCGCGACCTCGTCGAGGGCTTCCGCTACATGGTGGGGACGCGCTGGCTGCTCGTGACGCTGGTGTTCGCGTCGCTGATGGTCCTCCTCGTCCTCGGGCCGCTCGAGGTGCTCGTCCCGTTCGCGATCATCGAACGGGCCGGTGGCGGCCCCGGCGGGCACTCGCTCGTGCTGCTCGCGTACGGCGCGGGCGGGGCGATCGCGTCGATCGTCGTCGCGTCGCTGCGCCTCCCGCGCCGCTACCTGACGGTGATGATCGTGCTGTGGTCGGTGGCCTGCGTGCCGATGGTCGTCTTCGGCGTCGCGACGACGCTCTGGCCGATGGTGGTCGCCGGGTTCGTGCTGGGCGGGCTGTTCAGCGCCCCGCAGGTGATCTGGGGGACGCTGCTGCAACGCCGCGTGCCGCCGGCCCTGCTCGGGCGCGTGACGAGCCTCGACTTCTTCGTCTCGCTCGCCTTCATGCCCGTCTCCATGGCCCTCGCCGGCCCCGTCAGCGTGGTGGCCGGCCTGACGCCGGTGTTCCTCGTCGCGGGCCTGGTGCCGCTGCTGTTCGGGGCCGCGGCGCTCGTCGTCGGTCGGCTGGGGCCCGACGAGCTCGCCCACCCCCTCGACGCCGGTGCCGGGGTCAGCTCGCCGGCTGCGTGAGGTCGTAGACGGTGCTGCCGCCGACGTCCGTCGCCGTGTAGTGCGCGGCGACCCACTCGCTGATCTGGGTGCCCACGCCGTCCGCGCCGCCGCCGGGCCCGCCGCCCTGCCCGCCCGAGGCGACGAAGTAGTGCACGTCCCCGGCGGCGACGTAGGCCTGGAACTGCGCGAGGCTCGGCGCGGCGTCGGAGCCCGTGAAGCCGCCGATGGCCATGACCGCCGTGCCGCTGGCGAGCTCGAGGCCCGAGGCGCTCTGGGCGGACACGGTGGCCGCGGCCCAGCGGCTGTCCGACGCGGTGAGCAGGGCCGTCAGCTCGCTCGACGTCGCGGTCTCGCCGGGTGCGCCATCCTGCCCCCCGTTCCGGCCGCCACCGTCCGGAGGTGCCTGGCCGGCCGGCCCCCGGCCGTCCTCGGGGCCGCCGCCCATCTCCGACCCCGTGGACGGCCCCGCGCTGACGATCGAGCCCTGGTGCGCCGTCGCGGCCGTCTGCACCGCGTAGGCGACCGAGCCGCCGGCCCCGGCCAGCAGGGCCCCGAGCAGCACGACCGGCAGCACCCGGCGTCCGGCGTCGCGTCCGAGGCGCCGCCACGTCGCGGCGGGCACCACCAGCGCCACCGCGGCCACGATCCCGGCGACCGCCACGACCCAGCGCAACCGGGGCAGGAACTCGGGGTGCGCCGCAGGAGCACGACGCTCCAGCCCGCGGTCCCGGCGACGGTGAGCGCGAGGGTCGCGTCGGCGGCGAGGTGGCCGCGGCGCCGCACACCTCGCGGCCGCCGACCACCAGCGTGCCGACCAGGCCGGGCGCCAGCGCGACCGCGTAGTACGGGTGGATCGTGCCGCTCATGACGCTGAAGACGAGGCCGGTGACGATCATCCAGCCGCCCCAGAGCACGAGCGCGGCGCGGATGCGGTCGGTGCGCGGCGCGCGCCGGGTCAGCCAGAGGCCCGCGACGAGGGCGACGAGCGCGGCCGGCAGCAGCCAGCCGATCTGACCGCCGAAGGCGCTGTTGACCATCCGGCCGATGCCGGCCGTCCCGCCGAAGCCGCCACCGCCACCGCCGCCACCGCCACCGCCGCCGTTGCCCTCACCGCCGAGGAGGCGGCCGAGGCCGTTGTACCCGAGGACGAGGTCGAGCAGCGTGTTGTCGGTCGAGCCGCCGATGTAGGGACGTGCGTCGGAGGGCCAGAGGTCGACGAGCAGCACGTACCAGGCCACCGAGGCCACGAGTGCTCCCGCGCCGGCCGCGAGCTGGACCAGGCGACGGCGCAGCGGGGCCGCCGAGGCGAGCAGGAGCACCGCGGCGAGCGCGGGCAGCACGAGGAACGCCTGCAGCATCTTGGTGAGGAAGCCGAGCCCGATCAGGGCGCCCGCGAGCGCGGTCCACCCCACGCCGGCGCGGGTCGCGGCGGCGTCGACCGCGCGTACCACCGCGTAGGCGGCGGCGACCAGGCAGAGCACCAGCAGGGCGTCCGGGTTGTTGAACCGGAACATCAGCACGGCCACCGGCGTCAGGGCCAGCGCGGCCCCGGCGAGCAGCCCCGCGCCCGGCCCGGACCAGCGTCGCACCGTCGCGTACAGCAGCCCCACTGCGGCGACCCCCATGAGGGCCTGCGGCGCGAGCATCGACCAGGCGTTGAACCCGAAGATCCGCCCCGACAGGCCCATGACCCACAGCGCCGCCGGGGGCTTGTCGACGGTGATGAAGTTCGAGGAGTCCATCGACCCGAACAACCAGGCCTTCCACGACTGCGTCCCCGCCTGCACCGCGGCGGCGTAGTAGGTGTTCGCATAGCCCGAGGCGCCGAGGTCCCACAGGTAGAGCACGGCGGTGCCGACCAGCAGCGCGATCAGCGCCGGGCGCACCCACCCGGGGTCGGCGACACGCCCGCGCCAGAGGGCGGTGCGCCGGGTGTGGCGACCCGCCCGGGTGAAGGATGCGGGAGCGGGGGTTCGTCGGGGTACGCGCAACGCGGTCGTCAGACCGTCTCGGACCGTCATGGGAGCGACTCTGCGGTCGCGTCATGTCGGTGCCGTGGGGCGAGCTTGTGGGTCGGCTGTGAACGGGCCGTCGGATCTCACGCCGGGCGCACGCGCTGCTCCAACGGGTGGCGATCACTGAGATGCCCTGCACTGGGAGGTGACGCCGGGCCGAGAAGGGGGAACGCTGCTGGTGTGGTCGGCCCCTTCCTGCGCTCGCGGCGCGTGCGATTCCTCGCACGTCTCGCCCTGGGCGTCCTGTCGGTGGCCGTCCTCCTCGCTTCCGCCTTCGGGTGGACGCAGCTGCGCGCACTGGATCGATCCACGCCGTCCGCGGCCGTCATCGACACGCCCGAGCCCGCGGCGACGGGGGAGCAGAACATCCTGCTCGTCGGTCTCGACACCCGCACCGACGCGCAGGGCAACCAGCTGCCCGGCGACATCCTGGCCGCGCTCAACGCCGGCGCGAGCGATTCCGGTGGCGGGACGGCCGACTCGCTGACCGTCGTGCACGTGCCCGCGGGCGGCGGTCGCGCCACCGCGATCTCGGTGCCGCGCGACTCCTACGTCGACCTGGGCCAGGGCCTCGGTCGACACAAGATCAATTCGGCCTGGTCGCGGGCCGCGGCGCAGGCGACCGACGCCATGACCGCCTCCGGGCCGACCGGCAGCACGAGCCTGTTCGCCGCCGAGGCCGCCGCGCCGCTCTCGCCGAACGACCCCGCGGTGGTGCGCGCCGCGTCCGCCGCCGGCGCGCGCGCCACGATCGGGGCCGTCCAGCAGCTCACCGGGCTGCCGATCTCGCACTTCGCCGCGGTCAACCTCGCGGGCTTCGCCGACATCAGCACCGTGATCGGCGGCGTCCCGGTGTGCCTGCGCGCGCCGGCCCGGGACTCCTACACCGGCCTGTCGCTGCCGGCCGGCCCGCAGCAGGTCGGCGGCTCGCAGGCGCTCGCGTTCGTCCGCCAGCGCCACGGCCTGCCGAACGGCGACCTCGACCGCATCGCGCGCCAGCAGGTGTTCCTCGCGGGCGCCACCGAGACGCTGCTCTCGACCAACACCCTCGCCGATCCCTTCGCCCTCGCGCGGATCTCCGAGGCGGTCTCGCGCTCGGTGACGCTCGACGCCGGGTGGGACGTGCTCGGCTTCGCCCGCCAGATGCAGGGCCTCTCCGCCGGCGCGGTCACGTTCCGCACGATCCCCACCGGCTCTGCCGAGCTCAGCACGTCGTCGGACGGCACGGCCGTGGAGGTCGATCCGGACGAGGTCCGCGCCTTCGTCGGCATCGCCATCGCCGCCGACGCCGGCAACCCGGCGGCCCAGGCGGCGCTCGCACCCCCGGTCACCGCCGGCGTCTCCGACGCCTCGGTGAGCGCGGGGCTCGACCGGCTCGAGGCGTACTCCGAGGACGACGCCTCGTCCTCGTCGTCTTCGGACGACGAGGAGAGCTCCGCGGACTCCGGGAGCTCGAGCAGCAGCTCGGCGCGGCCGGCCGTGCCGGTGTCGCCGACCCCGCCGATCACCGCCGCGGCGCCCGGCTGCATCAACTGACGCCCGACGGCGAGGCCCCTCGACGAAGCGAACGGCACTCTCGCTTCACTGGATGAAGCGAGAGTGCCGTTCGTTCGTCCGGAAGGGCTGGTGGGGCGTCAGCTCGCGCGCTCGGAGCCGAGCGTCACGGGCACCGGGCGGGGCTGACCGCCGGGCGAGGTGACGGTCAGGGTCACCTGGGCGCCCGGCTGCTGCGAGCGGATGGCCGCGACGAGGCTGTCGGCGTCGGGGATGACGCGGTCGTCGAGCCGGGTGACGACGTCGCCCTGCGTCAGGCCGGCGGCCGCGGCCGGCCCGCCCGGGGTGATCTGACCGAGCACGGCGCCGTCGGCGCCCTCGGAGACGCCGACGCCGAGCACGGCGCGGTTCGCGAAGCCCTGCGAGACCAGCTCGTTGCCGATGCGCGCGGCCTGGTCGACGGGGATGGCGAAGCCGAGACCGATCGAGCCGGACTGGCCGCCCTGCGACTGGCCCAGCGAGGCGATCGCGGACGTGATGCCGACGACGCGGCCCTGCATGTCGACGAGCGCACCGCCGGAGTTGCCGGGGTTGATCGCGGCGTCGGTCTGGATCGCGTCGAGGACGGTGGCCTGGCCGCTCTGCGCGCCGCCGCTGGCGACGGGGCGCTGGAGGGCGCTGACGATGCCGGTGGTCACGGTGCCGGAGAGCCCGAGCGGCGAGCCGACGGCGACGACCTCCTGGCCGACGCGCAGCTGCGACGAGTCGCCGAGCGTGGCCGGGGTCAGGCCCGAGACGCCCTGGGCGCGCACGACGGCGAGGTCGGCGCTCGGGTCGGTGCCCACCACCTGCACGGGCGCGCGGTTGCCGTTCTGGAACACCGCGCTGAGGCCCTGGGGTGCGCCGGTGGCGCCGCCGCTCTCCGGGGTCTGTCCGAGCGGTGACTGCTGCTGGGCGGCCTGCCCGGCCTCGAGGACGTGGGCGTTGGTGAGGATCAGGCCGTCGGCGGAGATGACGACGCCCGAGCCTTCGCCCGACGGGCCCTCGAGCTGGACGACGCTCGGCAGGACGGTGTCGGCGACCTGCTCCACCGAGCCGGCCGGGGCCGGCGACGACGGTGCGGTGCCGGAGCCCGACGGCGCCGACGAGAGCACGGAGCTCGTGCCGTCGTTCGACGACGCGGCCTCGTAGCCGACCGCGCCACCGACGCCGCCGGCCACGAGCATCGCGGCCAGGGCGCCCGCGACGAGGGCGACGGGACGCCGGCGTCGGGGCGGGCCGGGCGGCGGCATCGACGGGCCGGGCGTCGTGGGCGGGGGCCCGGGCGGGCCGGAAGGGACGTCGTGGCGGGACCAGGGGTCACCGGGCTGACCGGGGTAGCCGGGCCGGCCGCCGGCCGGGAGCCCGGAGCCGGGCGGCGCGGTCGGGTAGCCGCCGGGTCGCTCCCCGGCGGGGCCCGGAGGCAGGGTGCCGGTGCCGCCCGCTGGGCGTGCCGACGGGTCGGTGGGGGAGGAGGGGCTCGTGTCGCTCACGTGCTCCAGCGTCGGCCCGCGTTCTGTGCTCAGGCTGCGCCTGACCTGCGGACTTGCTGAGAGAAGGCCGCGAGAAAGGGGGGTGAACGGGACGGTGGGCGCCGAAGGGGACGGGCTCAGCGCACCACGCGGTACCAGTGCTCGGTCTCGCCCGGGAGGCGCTCGAGGCGCACCCGCGACCCGCCCGGGCGCCGGAAGATCGGGGTGCCGTCGCCGAGGAGCACGGGCGCGAAGAACATCAGCACCTCGTCCAGCAGCCCGGCGTCGAGGCACTGCGCGGCGACGTCCGCCCCGAGGACGTTGACGTCGCGGTCGCCGGCGAGCGTCTTCGCCCGCTCGACGGCCGTGGGCAGGTCGGTGGCGAACTCGACGCCGTCGGGGGAGCCCGCCGAGAGGGGCTGCTCGGGAGGCCGGTGGGTGAGCACGACGACGGGGCCGTCGTACTGCCCGCCGAACGCGCCCTCGGCGTCGGTGCCCGCGTTCGGGTCGTCGCCGCCGAAGGTGACGCGACCGACGAGGATCGCGCCGGTGCGGGCGAGCACGCGGTCGGCCGTCGGGTTCTCGCCGCCGATGTGCTCGGTCAGCCACGACATGTCGCCGCCGGGGCCGGCGATGAAGCCGTCGAGCGAGGCGGTCGCCGAGTAGATCAGCCTGGCCATCGAGGGGTCCTCCGGGATTCTCGGTCGTCGAGCATGGCCGTGACGAGCCGGTCCCACACGGGCTCCGGCGGCAGCTGGTGACCCATGCCCTCGATCTCCAGCAGGCGGGCGCCGGGGATGGCCGCGGCGAGGGCGCGGCCGTGGGCGACGGGGAACAGCGGGTCGGCGGTGCCGTGGACGACCAGCACCGGCAGGCCGGCGAGCTCCTCCATCGCCGTCGGGCCGGTCGGACCGAGGTCCATGACGACGTGGTTGGTCGTGCTCGCGGCGAGGTCGCGGCTGCGGGCGACGACGCGCTCGGCGATCGCACGCATGCGTTCCTCGTCGAACGCGTCCGGACCGGCGAAGGGCCGCTCGCCCTCGACCAGCGCCGTCACCGCCGCCGCGGGGTCCGACCAGTCCGGGTCGGGACCCCTGTCGGCGAACACGGCCCGCATCTCCGGCGTGGCGCCCGGCAGCTCGCCGACCGTCGGGCCGATCGCCGTGGTCGCGACGAGGGTCAGCGCCGAGACGCGATCGCGGTGCTCGAGGCCGAGCTCCTGGGCGATGCCGCCGCCCAGCGAGAGCCCGACGATGTGCGCACGGTCGACTCCGAACGCGTCGAGCACGGCCACCGCGTCGGTGAAGAGCTCGCGCCCGGTGTACCCCGGTGCGCCCGCCGGCCAGGACGTCGAGCCCCCGGTGTCGCGGTGGTCGTAGCGGATCACCCGGCGTCCGCGGGCGACCAGGCGGGCGCACAGGTCGTCGTCCCACCAGTCGCGCGACCACCCGGTGCCGGCGATGAGCAGCACCGCGGGAGCGTCGGCGTCGCCGAGCACCTCCGCGTCGAGCTGCACGTCCTCGTCGACGTCGATGAGCACGGCGCCGCTCCTTCCGGTTGCGAACTGCAACCGGTACTGAATCGGACGCTGCGACCAGTTGTCAAGTGCAACCGGTTGTGCACGCACAGCCGGGGCACAGCTCCGGCACACGGCCCGTCCACAGACGCGCCCGACGCTGCGATCATGACCGCAGCGACCACGCTCCCCACCCCGTCCTCCCGCGTTCACCGGGAGCCCGTCGAGGCCACCGGGACCGCCGTCCTCGACGTCGTCGTCCCCGTGTTCGACGAGGAGCGCGACCTGGGCCCGTGCGTCCGGCGCCTGCACCGCCACCTCACCGACGCCCTGCCCTACCCGTTCCGCATCACGGTCGCCGACAACGCGAGCACCGACGCGACGCTGGACGTCGCCGACGCGCTGGCCGACGAGTTCGCCGAGGTCTCCGTCGTCCACCTCGACGAGAAGGGGCGCGGGCGGGCGCTGCGCGCGGTGTGGTCGGCGTCGGACGCGCCGGTGCTCGCGTACATGGACGTCGACCTCTCCACCGACCTCAACGCCCTGCTCCCGCTGGTGGCCCCGCTGATCTCCGGGCACTCCGACCTCGCGATCGGGTCGCGGCTCGCGCCCTCGTCGCGGGTGGTGCGCGGCGTGAAGCGCGAGGTGATCTCGCGCTGCTACAACGTCCTGCTGCGCGGGACGCTGCGGGCGCGCTTCTCCGACGCGCAGTGCGGCTTCAAGGCGATCCGCGCCGACGTCGCCCGCCGGCTGCTGCCGCTGGTGGAGGACACGGGCTGGTTCTTCGACACCGAGCTCCTCGTGCTCGCCGAGCGCTCGGGGCTGCGCATCCACGAGGTGCCCGTCGACTGGGTCGACGACCCGGACTCGCGGGTCGACGTGGTGGCCACCGCGGTCGCCGACCTCAAGGGCGTCGCCCGCGTCGGCCGCGCGCTGGCCACGGGCGCGCTGCCGGTCGCGCAGCTGCGCCGGGAGCTCGGGCGCGGCGAGATCGGCTCGGCCGATGAGAGGGCCGACGAGAGGGCGGGGGTGGCGCCCGGGATGACGGCGCAGATCGTGCGGTTCGCGGCCATCGGGATCGTCTCGACGCTGGCGTTCCTGCTGCTCTACTCGCTCTTCCGCGCGGCGCTGCCGGCGCAGGCGTCGAACCTGCTCGCCCTGGTGATCACCGCCGTCGCCAACACCGCGGCCAACCGCCGCCTGACCTTCGGCATCCGCGGGCGCCGCCACGCCGGCCGCAGCCAGGTCGAGGGTCTCGTGGTGTTCGGGCTGGGCCTGGCGCTGACGTCCGGATCGCTCGCCCTGCTCGGCGTGCTGGCCCCGGCCGCGAGCCACGGCATCGAGCTCGCCGTCCTCGTCCTCGCCAACCTCGTCGCCACGCTCCTGCGCTTCGTCGCCTACCGCGCCTGGGTGTTCCACCCGCGCCGCCAGCAGGCCTGACACCCAGTGTCCGAAATCTTCCGTCGATCACGAACCCGGAGCACCGATGACCACCGCGACCGACCCGCACGTCGCCGCGCCGCCCGCCCCGCCGACCGAGCCGCCACCCGGCACCTCGTGGCCCCGGCGCGCATGGCGCGGGCGCGCCGACGACCCGCGGTGGGTGCGCCCGGCCCTGCTCGGTCTGCTGGCCGCGACCGCGGCGACCTACCTGTGGAACCTCGGCGCCTCGGGCTGGGCGAACTCCTTCTACGCCGCCGCCGTCCAGGCCGGCACGCAGTCGCCGAAGGCGTGGCTGTTCGGCGCCCTCGACGCGCCGGGTCTGATCACCGTCGACAAGCCGCCGGCGTCGCTGTGGGTCATGGCGCTGTCCGGGCGGATCTTCGGGTTCAGCTCCTGGTCGATGCTCGTCCCGCAGGCGCTCATGGGCGTCGCCGCGGTCGGGCTGCTGTACCTGACCGTGCGGCGCTGGTCGGGCCCGCGCACCGCACTCGCCGCCGGCGCCCTGCTCGCGGCGACGCCGGTCGCGGTGCTGATGTTCCGGTTCAACAACCCCGACGCGATGCTCGTGCTGACCATGGTCGCGGCAGGCTGGACGACGACCCGGTCGATCGACGCGGCCGGCCGCCGCGCCGGGACCTGGTGGCTCGTCGCCACCGGCGCCCTCGTCGGCCTCGGGTTCCTCACCAAACAGCTCCAGGTGCTCCTCGTCGTCCCGGCGCTCGCGCTGACGGTGCTGGTCGTGGCGCCGTCGCGGCCGTGGCGCCGGGTCGGCGACCTCCTCGTGGGCGGCGCGGCGGCGATCGTCTCCGCCGGCTGGTACGTGGCGCTCGTCGAGCTCTGGCCCGCGTCCTCGCGCCCCTACATCGGCGGGTCGACGACCAACTCCCTGCTCGAGCTCGCGCTCGGCTACAACGGCCTCGGCCGCATCCTCGGCGCCGAGGGCAACCCCGGCGGCGGACCCGGCGGGACCGGCGTGCCCGGCGGCGCTCCGGCGGGCATGCCTCCAGGAGGCATGGGCGGTCCGGGTCGTCCCGGCGGCGGCTTCGGCGGCTCGCCGGGCGTCCAGCGCCTGTTCACGTCCGAGTTCTCGGGCCAGGCCTCCTGGCTCCTGCCCGCGGCGCTCGTGCTGCTCGTCGCCGCGCTCTGGGCCCTGCGCCGTGCTCCGCGCACCGACCGCACCCGCGGTCTCCTGCTGCTCGGCGGCCTCTGGACGCTCGTGCACGCCGTGGTCTTCAGCGCGATGAGCGGGATCATCCATCCCTACTACGCGGTCGCCCTGGCCCCCGGGATCGCGCTCACGACCGCCGTCGGGGCGTCCGTGCTGTGGCGCCGTCGGGCGCAGCTCTGGACGCGGATCGTGCTCGCGGTGGTGGTGGCGGGCACCGCGCTGTGGAGCGCGGTGATCCTCACCCAGCACGCGTGGATCCCGTGGGCGCGCTGGGTGCTGCTCGTCGCCGGGGTGCTCGGGACGGTGGCGCTGCTCGTCCCGCCCGCCCGGTGGGGACGGACGGCGACGGTCGGCGTGCTCGCGGCGCTCGTCGCCGTGCTCGGCGGCTCGACGGCGTTCGCGGCGGACACCGCCGTCACCCCGCACCAGGGCTCGATCGTCAGCGCCGGCCCCGGCGGTGGGATGGGCGGGATGCCCGGCGGACGCCGCGACGACGGCGCCGCACGCGACGCGCGCCCCGGCGGCCCGGAGAACGAGACGCCCTCGCCCGCCGTCGTCGCCCTGCTGCAGGGCGCCGGCACCCGCTGGGCGGCCGCCACCACCGGAGCGCAGAGCGCGGCGTCGCTCCAGCTCGCGTCCGGTGTCCCGGTGATGGCGATGGGCGGGTTCATGGGCAGCGACCCCGCCCCGACGCTCGCCGAGTTCCAGGCCGACGTCGCGTCCGGGCAGGTGCGCTACTACGTGGAGGGCGGCGGTCCCGGAGGCGGCGGCAACGGACCCCGAACCGGTGACCAGGACGCCGGACGACTTGGCCAACGGGACGTCCGGGGTGACAGTGCTCAAATCCGTACCTGGGTACAGACTCACTTCACGCCGATCGACGTCGGAGGGCGCACTGTGTACGACCTGGGAGCACCGATGTCCTGATCGTGCCTCGCACCGCACACCAGGACCCTCGGCCACCGGCTCGGCCGGTTATCGCGGGGGTCGTGCGGACCCTCCCCCCGGGTTCGCGCGGCCCTCGCCCGGCTCCCGGGGTCAGCCCGACCGGTACGCCGCGGTGAGGTGGCCGAAGGCGACGACGTTCTCCTCGTAGGTGCGGGCGGTGTGGTCGAACACCCCGCCGCAGGTGATCAGCCGGATCTGGCTGTCCGGGGTCGGGCCGTAGACGGCCTCGGTGGGGAAGGTGTACTTCGCGTACCGCTCGACGCGGTCGATGACGAAGACGGCCGTGGTGTCGTCGTCGCGGTGCACCTCGACGGTGGCGCCGGCGGGCATCCGTCCCAGCCGGAAGAACGCGCCCTGTTCCCCGTCGAGGTTGACGTGCGCCGCGAGCACGGTGGGCCCGACGGCGCCGGGGCTCGCGCTCTCGTCGTACCACCCCACGGTCTCGGCGTCCCGCGGCACCTCGAGGGAGTCGTCGGTGTTGCGGCCCAGGTCGGTGGTCTCCTCGGTGGACAGGCCGATCGAAGGGGCGTCCACGCCGGTCACGTCCGCCTCCGGCAGCGGAACGGGGACCGGCGCGCGCTCCCCGGGCGCCAGGGCCGCGGTGCGCGTCTCCTCCGGGGCGCCGCCACCGCCGCCGATGGCCGCCACCAGGACGCCGACGGCCAGCAGCGCGAACACGAAGGCGACGAGACGGCCGGACACGTCGTCGAGGATGCACCCACGACGGGGTGTGCCCCGAACGACGCGCCCCGCCGGGCGGGATCGCTGCGGCTCAGGCCGGGCGGTAGGCGCCGGTGAGCCAGCCGAAGACGACGATGTTGTCCTCGTAGCTGCGGGTGCGTTCGTCGAACACCCCGCCGCAGGTGATCAGCCGGATCTGGCCGTCGTCGGTCGGGCCGTAGACGGCCTCGGTGGGGAAGGCGTCCTTCGCGTAGTGCTCGACGCGGTCGACGGTGAAGACGGCCGTGGTGTCGTCGTCGCGGTGCACCTCGACCGCCTCGCCCGGCCGCATCTCCCCGAGACGGGAGAACGCGCCCGGCTCGCCGCGGTAGTTGACGTGGGCGGCGAGCACGGTCGGCCCGGCCTGCCCGGGGACGGCGCTGCGCTCGTACCAGCCCACGGTCGTCGCGCTGCGCGGGACGTCGAGGGAGTTGTCGTCGCGCAGGCCGAGGGTCGTGGTGTCGGCGGCGGCCAGGCCGATCGAGGGTGCGTCGACGCCGGTGATCTGCGCCGACGCCAGGGGCGTGGGCACCGACAGCCGTTCGGCGACGGGCACCGACCGGCTCCGCGGCCCCTCGTCCTCCTCGCCGGAGTTGAGGAACGCCACGAGCACGCCGATCGCGAGCACGACGAGGACGAGCGCGGTGACGCGCCCGGTCAGCTTGTCCAGGAGGCCGCCACCGCGCGACGGGCCCTCGGGCGGCGCCTCGGGGGCCGCCACGTCAGACGGCCTCGCGCTTCGCGACGACGATCTGCCGGCCCCGCACGACGCCCGCGCCGGCGCCGATGCCGGCGATCGCCAGGAAGATCACCTGGCCCGGCGTGGGGCCGGAGTCCGACCCGTCGCCGGCGGCGATGCCGCCCACGGGGTAGCCGGTGTAGTGCCGGGGGCCACCGACGCCCCAGTCGCAGGCCTGGCCGTCGTTGTCGCCGTCGAGGTTGTTCGGGTCCGACGGGTCACGCATCAGCTCAGCCTGGGCGTCCGCGGTGTCGGCGAAGTCCCAGCAGTCGAGGTCGAACGCCGAGCGCACCGGCGCGACGTAGTGGTAGTGCGTGCTGCCCGGGCCGTAGACCACGGGCGGCAGCGTGACGGTGTGGGTCTCCGTCTCGGTGGTGGGGTGCGAGGACGACGAGGTCGTCGGCGACGTCGTGGTCGTCGTCCCGGTGCCCGGCAGCGGCAGCTCCGGGATCTCCGGGAGCGAGCCGTTGCCCCCGAGCGCGCCGGAGATGCTGTCGATGATGCCCCCGACCACGTCACCGATGCTGCCGCCCGGGTCCGAGATGTCGATCGGGGAGTCCGCCGCGGCGATCCCCGCCGAGGAGATCATGCCCGCCGCCATCAACCCGACCAGCGCGCTGACCGCGCGCCGACGTCCGTTCGCCATGTCCCGACCCGATTCGTTCGTCCCGACGTGATCGAGGTCGTCGACCGTGGCGACTACCCCGATCGTTGTAACGCCGGAGCCGCAGGTTGGGTACGCGTCAGTAGGTAGCCCGGAGGCCTGCCGCGCCGGGACGGTTCCCTTCCGCCTCGAGGGACCCGTCCATTCTGACGACAGAGCGTGATCGGTTAGATCCGGTCCGGCGATGCTCCCGGTCCTGCGATCCGGATCTCCACGGGATCCAGAGAGACCGTTCGCGGGGCCGTCCGCCCGAGGCGGAGGTGTGGGTGTCGCTCTCATCCGCCGAGGCCAGGCGGTCGATCCGTGTGCCGGAACCTCTCGGCGCGGTGCCGACGGCCCCGCTGCGTCAGCCATTCGAGTGGATCTAGGGAGGGTCAGAGGGGAGATCTCGAAGAACGGGTAATGGACGTGACCCTCCGTGCGACGCGTAGAGCGAACGGCCGAACGCACTCGGCCGCGAGCGCACGGAGAGGAACAACGATGAAGGGTCGACGGAGCAGCCGCAGCGCCGCGGTCGTGCTGGCCGGCTGCGTGGGACTGGCGGTGATGGCTCCGGGGCTCGCGCTCGCGGCGCCGCTGGACGGCCTGACCGAAACGGAGTGCACGTCCTCGATCGGCACCTGGAACCCGGACACCGACACCTGCGAGGAGCTCGTGACCTCGGGGTCGGGCACGACCCCGGGGGACACCGGTTCGGGCTCGAGCTCCTCGAGCGGGTCCTCGGAGGCTGACTCGGGCAACACGGACACGTCGGCCGGAACGCCGTCGGTTCCGGAGACGACTCCGAGCGTGCCGGTGCCGTCGACTCCCGACACCTCGAACGGCGCCGACCCGGACGCCGTGAACCCGGACGCCGTGAACCCGGACGCCGTGAACCCGGACGCCGTGAACCCGGACGCCGTGAACCCGGAGGCCGCGAACCCGGAGGCCGCGAACCCGGAGGCCGCGAACCCGGAGGCCGCGAACCCGAACGCCGGGGTCGAGGACGAGGCGCCCGAGGGCACCTCCGACGAGGAGACCACGGTCTCCGACGAGGAGATCAAGAACGGTCTCCCGCCCGTCCAGGGGATCATCGACGACCTGCTGCCCGCCGCCGGCGCGAACCCGATCCGCCTGCCCGGCCTGCCGACCATCCCGCAGCCCGTCGACGGGACGTTCAACAACGTCAACGACGCCTGCCTGAACGCGATCTCGCAGCTGGAGTTCCCCGCCGGTACGTCCGGCCTCGGGAACCTCAGCGAGCAGCTGCAGGGCTTCTGCCGCGGTCTGGACACGACCGACGTGCACGTCTGCCTCGAGCACCTGCGCGACGTGGTGAAGCACCTCTGCCCGACCGTGATCGAGTACAACACCACGATCAACTTCGTGAACACGCACGTGTCGTACGAGTGGTGGGGTGCCTACTGGACCCACCGCTACGACGTCGACTGCGACGAGCTGACCTACGACGAGGCCAACGCGATCCTCGACTGGGACCGCTCGGACCCGTTCCGCCTGGACCGTGACGACGACGGCGAGGCCTGCGAGGCCAACGCCCACGGCGACGACGTCGAGACCGTCGTGTACGACAGCTACCCCGTCGGCGGTGTCGCGACGGGCGACGGCAGCACCGACTCCGGCGCCTCGGGCGTCGAGGTCGCGCTGGCGGCCGGCGCGCTCGGCGGCCTCGGCGTGACCGGCCTGACCCTCGTCCGACGCTTCGCGCGGCAGGGCTGATCCCATGGGCACCGTGATCGACCACAAGGACGAGAAGACCGGCACGAGCGGGACCACCAAGGCGGCGATCGCCGTCGTCGTGGTCCTCGGGCTGCTGCTGGTGGCGGCCTACGTGATGGGCAACCCCTCGCAGCGCACCGGCCCGGCGACCGTCGCTCTGCCCGCGCAGCGGACGGCCGTCGCGCTGCCGCTCGAGGCCTCGGGCACGACGAACCTGCAGGTCCCGTCGATCGGGGTGGACACCCGACAGCTCGCCGAGCTCGGCCAGACCGAGGACCGGCGCCTCGAGGTGCCGCGCGACGCCACGACCGTCGGCCACTACGCCGGCGGCGCGGCCCCCGGCGAGCGGGGTCCGGCGGTCTACGCCTCGCACGTGAACTACCGCGGGGTCGACGGCGGCTTCGCCCGCCTCGCAGAGGTCGAGGCCGGTGACCAGGTGCTCGTCGAGCGCCAGGACGGGGTCACCGTCGTCTACGCCGTCGACCGGGTCGACATGGTGCCGAAGGACGCGTTCCCGACCGCTCAGGTCTACGGACCGACCAGCGGGCCGGAGCTCCGCCTCATCACCTGCGGCGGCGAGTTCGACGCCGACGTCCGCAGCTACGAGGACAACGTGGTCGTGTACGCCCGCGCGGTGGAGGCCTACCGGGCGTAAGCGCGACGACAGCGACGACGGCCGGGCCCCGGGACGGGGGCCCGGCCGTCGGCGTCTCGACGGATGGGCGTTCTCAGGCCCCGCACAGGCGGCGGTCAGCCGGACCACACCCGCCGCACGGACCGTGGCGACCATGACCACCCTCGCGACCGTCCCGACGGTGCCGCTCCTCGACGCGCCGCCACGGAGAGGCGGGCGCGGGGGAGTCGTGGCCCCGATCGCCGCCGTGGTGCTCGGGATCGCCGCGGTGATCGGCTCCTACGTCGCCGCCGTGCTCGACCCGACCGGCCGGGCCCTCGACGATGCCGTCCTGGACATGGCCACCGACCTGGGCCTGCGTGGGGAGGGCCTCGGGGTGCTCGAGCTCGTCGGTATCCCCTCGGTGGCGCTGGCGGTGGTCGTCCTCGCCGGCCTCGCGCTCGCCCGCGGGCGGGGCGACCGGGCCCTGACGGTCGTGGCCCTCGTGGCCGGCGCCCAGGTGGTGACCCAGCTCCTCAAGGCCGGCCTCGTCCGCCCCGACTCCGCCGAGGGCAACTCCCTGCCCAGCGGCCACGTCACGCTCGTCGCCTCGCTCGGCGTGGCCCTCGTGCTCGTCGTGCCGCGGCTGCTCCGCCCGCTCGCCGGGCTGGCCGCGGTCGCGGTGACGGGCCTCGCGGGGTCGCGACGATCGTGGCCGGCTGGCACCGGCCGAGCGACGTCGTCGCCGCGCTCGGCGTCGTCGCGGCGACGACCGGCGTCCTCACCCTCGCGGGGGCGCTCTACCGGGGGCGACGGCGTCCACGATCTGGATGAGCCCGTCGTGCGGGGTCGAGACGCGCACGAAGCCGTGCCGGACGAGGGCGTCGGCGAGCTCCCCGCGGCGGAACAGGCGGGCCTGGGCGCTGCGAGCCAGGAGCTCGGTGGTGAAGCGGAACGGTCCGGGCGCGTGGGCGGGTACGGCGGCGGCGAGGCGCCCGCCGGGTCGCAGCACCCGCGCGATCTCGATCAGCGCGGTGTCGAGGTCGGGCACCAGGTGCAGGCACAGCGAGCAGGACACGGCGTCGACGACGGTGTCGCGCAACGGCAGCGACATCGCGTCGGCGCGGACGAAGACGGTGTTCTCGTCGGGGACGGCCTTCGCCGCGCGGGTGAGCATGGCCGGGGAGAGGTCCGCGCCCACGACCAGCCCGTCCGGCCCCACGCCGTCGGCGAGGTGGCGGGTGAGCGTCCCGGGTCCGCAGGCCAGGTCGAGCACCGTGTCGCCCTCGAGGAGGTCGAGCCGTCGCGCGACGTCGTAGAAGTCGCGGACGAGGTCACCGCCGGCGAACCCCGGGATGCCGCCGCCGAACCGGTCGCCCGCGGCGAGGAGCCGGTCGTAGGCACCGGCCCCACCGCCGGTCTCCCAGAGATCCTGGACGCGTCCGCGCGAGCCGGGGTGACCCTCGACGAGGTCGATCCACGGCGCGCCGTCGTCCGGCGGCAGCGGGACCGTGAGCAGGTCGGCGAGACGGTCGCGGGCGCTCACCCGCCGCCCCGCACCGCCGCACGCAGCGCCTCGAACTCCTCGACGACGGCGTCGGCGAGGGTGTGGAGATCGGGCATCAGCTCGGCGCAGGCCAGGAGCCCGATGTCGAGCTGGTCGACGTAGCTCTGGACCGTGATGTTCAGGCCCACCGGGTCGGCGACGGCCGAGACCGGGATGTAGTGGGTCATCCGCGCGCCGCCCAGGTAAAGCGGCTCCCGTGGTCCCGGCACGTTGGAGACGACGGTGTTGAACGGGGCCGGGGCGACCGTGCTCCACCGGGTCAGCGCGCGGCTCACCGCGGTGACGGTGGCGGGCACGCCCAGCCCGGCCGCGTCGGGCGTGAGCTCACCCGGCAGCGCGGCGAACACCTGCTTGGCGACGCGCAGCGCGTCGTGCGCCGCCTGCAGGCGCGCGAGCGGGTCGTCGACGTCGGTGGGCAGGGCCGCCACGGTGGCCGAGACCCGGTTGGTCCACTGCTCGTCCTCGTCGCCCTCGCGCAGCGACACCGGGATCATCGCGGTGAGGGGCTGGTCGGGGAGCTCGCCCCGCTCGAGCAGCCACCGTCGCAGCCCGCCCCCGCACAGGGACACCACGACGTCGTTGATCGTCGCGCCGGCCTCCTTGCCGACGGCCTTGACCTCCGCCAGCGGGAGGGCGCGGTGCACGAAACGCCGGTAGCGGCTGACCGGACCGTTGAACGGGGCGGGCGGCGTGACCAGTGGGGGCAGGCGGGGGAGGTCCTGGTCGGGATCGCGCTCGCGGCCGACGTTGAGCACCGAGCCCAGGGGTCCGCGCAGGCTCCCGCGCACCTTGTCGGCGAGGTCGATCACCGCGGGGTTGCGGCTCGCGCGGGCCACGCTCTGGCCGGCCCGGGCCGCGAGCAGCAGCCCGCGTGCCGGCCGGCGCAGCCCGTGCGCGGCGGCGCGGGCCAGGACCCCTGCGGTGGAGGGCGGCTCCTCGGGGGTCCACTCGCCGGCGTGGCTCGGGGGCTCGGCGTCGGGGACGTCGTCGAGCATGAGCTGGAGGAGGTCCGCGCCCGCAGCGCCGTCCACCGCGCTGTGGTGGATCATGGTCAGGATCGCGAACCTGTTGTCCGACAACCCCTCGATGACGTGCGAGACCCACAGCGGGTGCTCACGGTCCATCGGCGCGGCGATGAGCCGGCCCACGAGCTGGTCGAGCTGGTCGTCGGTGCCGGGCGGGGGCACCGCGCTGTGCCGGACGTGGAAGTCGAGGTCGAAGTCGGGGTCGGCGATCCAGTAGGGATGGTCGAGCCCGAACGGCACCTCGACCAGCCGCCGCCGCAACGGCTCGAGCTGGTGCAGCCGGTCGGCGAGCTGGCGGCGCCACGCCGGGTAGGGCGCGAAGTCGGGGTCGTCGGGCCGCTCGAGGATCAACAGCTGGCTGACGTGCAGGAACTGGTGGTCGTCCTCGAGGTCGAGGAAGGCCGAGTCCAGGCCGGACAGCTGCTTCACGGTGGGGGACCTCCTCGTCGACGACCACGGCGGGGGCACAGTCTGTGGCCATCGGACGTCCCGCGGCCACCCGGCGCATCCGGGGCAGCGCGATTCACCTCATCGGTGGACTCAAGTCCTCGGCCGCGGCGTCCGTAACCTCCGGACGTCACGTCCGTTGAGCGTTCCGGAGGAGTGCTCACTCGATCGGTGGTGCACGCCGGACCTCCCGAGCGGACGGAGAGCCAGCCATGGGAAGGCACCAGTCGGCGGCGTCCTCACGTCGTGCCCGGGTCGCGCTCGGCGCGCTCCCGCTGGTCGCCACCGTCGGGGCCATCGGTGTTGGTTCCGTGGTGATGAGCCCCGCGAGCTCCGACGCGCCCCTCGAGCCGCCGAGCGTCGGCGGGGGCGCCGGGGCACCGGCGACCGCACTCCCCCTCGGGCCGGGTCTCGCCCCGGCGCCGGTCACCGTCCTCGACCTCGCCGCCACGGACGGGTCGGTCACTCCGCAGGCCGTCCCCGGCAGCACGATCGGCGGCGTCCGTCCCGGGAGCGGGGGCTCCCGGGCTGACGACGCGCCGGCCTCCGGCCGCGCGAGCCGGTCCGGTGCCACCGCGGGCGGCGGGGAGGGCACCCGCGGCACGTCGGTCCGCGACGTCGCCACTCCGGCTCGGGGCGGCGCCTCCGGAGGCGGCTCCACCGGCTCCGCGCCCGGCGGCGGTGGTGGTGGCGGCGCGGACGACGGCGGCTCCGGCGGTGGGTCGGGTGGTTCCGGCGGTTCGGGCTCCAGCAGCGGCGGCGGAGGCGGCGCGGACGACGGCGGCTCCGGGGGCGACGGCCGGGGCGGTGGCCTGCTCGGCGGCGTCGTGGGCGGCCTCGGCTCGACCGTGCAAGGGGCGACGTCGCTGCTGTCGTTCGGTGGCGACGACGACTCCGGCGGGTCGGACTCGGTCCTCTCCTTCGGCTCCTGAGCCGTGCGGGCTCCGTGCCCGCCGACACGTCGCCCGACAATATAGTTAGGTGATACAACGGTCTGGTGACGGCACCGACCGACGAGCGCCTGGCCACCGCGGCCGCGCTGGACGCCTTCGCGGCGTGGGCGATCCGCTCCACCGCCGGGCGTGACCTCAGCCTCACGACCGCGTCCACGCTCGCGACGCTCGACCGCGACGGACCGCAGCGTCTCTCCGACCTCGCCGCGCGCGAGGGCGTGACCCAGCCGAGCATGACCGCGCTGGTGACCCGGCTGGAGCGCGACGGCCTCGCCACACGCGGCGCCGACCCGAGCGACGGCCGGGCGGTGGTGGTGACGCTGACCGACGCGGGACGCGACGTCCTCACCGCGCGTCGGACCCGGCGTGCCTCGCGCCTGGCCGAGCTGCTCGACGACCTCGAGCCCGACGAGCGCGTCGCGGTCGACGCGGCCGCCAGGGCGCTGTCACGCCTGACCCGAGCCGCACCCTCGCGAGGAGCGTCGTGAGCACGTCCCCCACCGCCAGTCCGTTCCGTCAGCCGAAGGCCGTCTGGGCGGTGGCGTTCGCCTGCGTCATCTCCTTCATGGGCATCGGCCTCGTCGACCCGATCCTCCCGGCGCTGGCCCAGCAGCTCGCGGCCACGCCCGCGCAGGTCTCGCTGCTGTTCACCAGCTACCTGCTCATCACCGCGGTGGCCATGCTGGTGACCGGCTGGGTGTCCAGCCGCATCGGCGCGAAGGCCACGCTGGTCACCGGCCTGTCGATCATCGTCGTGTTCGCCGCGCTGGCCGGCGCGTCGGGGAGCATCGGCGAGATCGTCGGCTTCCGCGCCGGCTGGGGGCTGGGCAACGCGCTGTTCATCGCCACCTCGCTGCGGTGATCGTCGCCTCGGCCAGCGGCGGGTTCGCCGGCGCGATCATCCTCTACGAGACCGCGCTCGGCGTCGGCATCGCGCTCGGCCCGCTCGTCGGCGGCCTGCTCGGCTCGGTGAGCTGGCGCGCCCCGTTCTTCGGCGTCGCCGTGCTGATGGCGATCGCGCTGATCGCGACGCTGGTGCTGCTGGACAAGACGCCCAAGCCGGCGACGAAGATCGGCCTGCTCGACCCGATCCGGGCGCTGCGCCACCGCAGCCTCGCGACGATCGCGGTGACCGCCTTCGCCTACAACTGGGGCTTCTTCACCCTGCTCGCGTACTCGCCCTACTCGATGGGCGACCTGTCCGAGCTCGGCCTCGGCGCCGTCTTCACCGCGTGGGGCGTGCTGGTCGCGATCTTCGCGGTGTTCGTGGCCCCCGCGCTGGAACGCCGCTTCGGCACCGTGCGGGTCCTCTACTACGTGCTCGGGCTGCTCGCGGTCGACCTGCTCGTGATCGCCGTCTGGAACGACACCCCGGGCGTCGTCATCGGCGCGGTGATCGTCGCCGGGGCCATGATCGGGCTCAACAACACACTGGTGACCCAGGCCGTCATGTCCGTGGCGCCGGTCGAGCGCCCGGTCGCGTCGGCGTCGTACAGCTTCGTGCGCTTCCTCGGCGGCGGCCTCGCGCCGTGGATCGCCGGCCTCCTCGCCGAGGCGTTCCTGCCGAACACCCCGTTCTGGGTCGGCGCGGTCGTGGTCGCGATCGGCATCCTCGTGCTGTCCACCGCGCACCGTCTCCTGCGCGCCGTCGAGACGGGGGAGGACGAGCCGGGCGAGGACGAGTCGGGCGATGACGAGTCGGGCGAGGTCGAGCCCGACGCCGGCGAGCGCCCGGTCCTCGTCGCCGTCGACGGCGCCCCGCAGGGCCCGGCGGTCGCCGCGGCGGGCGGGCGGCTCGCGGTCCTGCTGGACGCGCCGCTGGTCGTCGTCCACGTGCCCGAGCGGGCGCTCGTCGACGACGCGGCGGCCGACGACGGCGCCGGCGGTGCCCTCGGCCGGGCCCTCGCCGCCGCCCGCGAGGCCCGTGGCCCCGGTGCCTCGGTCACCTCCGAGACGCTCGCGCCGGTGGGGACCCACGACGACGTGGGTGGCGAGCTGGTCGCGGTCGCCCGTCGTCACCACGCCCGGGCGGTCGTCGTCGGCCGTCCGCGCGGCGGGGCGCTCGCGGCGCTGGCCGCCCCGAGCGCCGACCGGGCGCTGTGGACCCGCGGGCCCTGCCCCGTCGTGGTCGTGCCCGACGGGACCGAGCCCGCGGACCCGGGCGTGCCGAGCGCGCCTGCGGTGTCCGCCGCGCGCTGACCCCCGGACACACGAAACGGGCCCGGTCCACCGTGTGTCGGTGGACCGGGCCCGTTCGCGTGCGGGTGTCGTGCCTCAGGCAGGGATGCCCGGGAGCTCGAACTGGCTGGGCAGCTCCGGGAGGTAGTCGCTCAGCGGCGGGAGCTGCGGCAGCGTGGGGGCGTCCGGGAGACCCGGGACCTCGACGCCGTTGAAGGTGTTGCCCTGGCCGTTGCCCTGGCCGATGACGTTGCCGGTGTCGACCCCGATGTTGCTGCCCTTGGAGGTCACGTTGTTGTTGTCGTCGATCTCCGACTGGGCGGAGGCGAACGGCGCGGCGACCATCAGGCCGGCGGCGACGCCGACGGTGACGACGCCCATCTTCTTCAGCACGAGAACTCCTAAAGGTCTGTCGGGGGAACAGGCGGTGGGCCGGAGAGCGGAGGAGCGCGGCACCGACGCCTCGGATGGCTCAACGAGGCCGTGACGTCCTCGTGATCTCGAAATGCGGGATCGTCCCCGATCGGGGGATGTCCCCGCGGGAACTCCCTGCCGAGGAGCACGACGGCCCGGCCACCGCGAACGGTGACCGGGCCGCCGGGACCTCGGGTCGAGGCTCAGAGGACGTCGAAGATCACCGGGTCGACGGGCGCCTCGGGGGCCTCGGGGGCCTCGACGTCCGGCGTCGGCGCCTCGGCCTCCTCGCCGAGCACGCTCACGGCGACGTTGTTGCCGCTGAGGTTGCCGTTGAGGATGTCGTTGCAGACGACGTTGAGGACGTTGGCGCCGCCGACGGGCGCCTGCACGACGGCGTTGCCCAGGAACGCGTTGCCGTCGATGCCGCCGTTGGCCGCCGACGAGCCGCCGGTGACGTTGCAGTCCGAGGACTCGCCGTGGTGCTTGCCGTGGCCGTCGTGGCCCGACTCGGTGGCGGAGGCGAACGGGGCGGCGACCATCAGGCCGGCGGCGACGCCGACGGTGACGACGCCCATCTTCTTCAGCACATGAACTCCAGGTGTGTCGGGGGAGCGGGGTGGGCGGCTTGGCTGGGGAGCACATCGCCCACGGTCCGAACGGCCCAACGACGATGTGATGGCGGCGTTACCTCTCGCGGCGCGAACCCCCCGAACGTGGCATGCAGTCCGGCGCCCCGGCGTCCGAGACGCACGAAGGCCCGGCCACCGTCCGGTGACCGGGCCTTCGCGGGGTCCTGGTGGCGACCGCCGCAGCGGACGCCGTCAGAGGATGACCGGAGCTCAGATGGGCAGTGCGCCGCCGAGCACGCTCACCGCGACGTTGTTGCCGCTGAGGTTGTCGTTGAGGATGTCGTTGCAGACGATGTTGGCGACGTTCGCGCCGCCGATCGGGGCCTGGATGAGGGCGTTGCCCAGGAACGAGTCGCCCTCGATGCCGCCGTTGGCCTCGGACGAGCCGCCGGTGACGTTGCAGTCCGAGCTGTCGGAGCCGCGGTGGCCGCCGTCGCCGTGGCCGCCGTGGCCCGACTCGTGGGCGGAGGCGAACGGGGCGGCGACCATGAGGCCGGCGGTGACGCCGACGGTGACGACGCCGAGCTTCTTCAGCATGGGAACTCCTGGTGGTGTCGGGGGAGCAGGGACGGCGCCGACCGGATGAGCACCACCCGGCACCGCGACTCGTACGGCTCAACGAGGGCGCGGCGCGGTTGCAACGTTCAGATGTGCCATTACCCCCGAACGGGGGCTCAATGTCCTGTAACGCCCCGAAACGCACGAAAGCCCGGCCACCGGGAACCGGTGGCCGGGCTCGCGCGTGCCGTCCTCCGGGGGACGGCTCAGGTCTCAGGAGGTCGGGGGCGCGGGCAGCTCGATCGGGACCTCGGGGAGCCCCGGCAGGCCGGGCAGCCCGGCGATGTCGACGGCGACGTTGTTGCCGCTGACGTTGCCGTTGAGGATGTCGTTGCAGACGACGTTGAGGGCGTTCGCGCCACCCACCGGGGCCTGCGCGAGGGCGTTGCCGGCGAGGGCGTCGCCCTCGATGCCGCCGTTGGCCGCGGCCGAGCCGCCGGTGACGTTGCAGTCCGAGCTGTCGCTGCCGCGGTGGCCGTGGTCCGAGTCGTGGCCCGACTCGTGGGCGGAGGCGAACGGGGCGGCGACCATGAGGCCGGCGGTGACGCCGACGGTGACGACGCCGAGCTTCTTCAGCACGAGAACTCCTGGATGAGTGTCGGGGGAGCGGCGGCATCGTCCGAGTGCATGACAACGCCTCGAACGGCCCAACGAACTCCTGCGACGGAGGCAACGAACCGCCAGGTCGATTCCCCCGAACGGGGGCGTCAAGGCGGGAACTTCCTGGACGGACGAAGGCCCGGCCACCGAGACGGTGGCCGGGCCTTCGTGTGGTCCCGAGGCGTCCGGCGGGCGGACGCCGTCAGTGCCTCGTGCAGTGCCTCATGCAGTGCCTCAGAGGACGTCCAGGGCGACGTTGTTGCCGCTGAGGTTGTCGTTGAGGATGTCGTTGCAGACGATGTTGGCGACGTTCGCGCCGCCGATCGGGGCCTGCACCAGGGCGTTGCCCAGGAACGCGTCGCCGTCGATGCCGCCGTTGGCCTCGGCCGAGCCGCCGGTGACGTTGCAGTCCGAGCTGTCGGAGCCACGGTGCCCGCCGTCGCCGTGGCCGTGGCCGTGGCCCGACTCGGTGGCGGACGCGAACGGCGCGGCGACCATGAGACCGGCGGCGACGCCGACGGTGACGACGCCCATCTTCTTCAGCACGAGAACTCCTGTGGTTGTCGGGGGAGCGAGCACACGACGGGTGTCGGGCGCGCGTCTGGTGGATCAACGAGCGCGGGGCGTGCCCGCAACGTCGCGGTGCGCGATCGCCACGATCGAGTGACGACCGTTGGGGGTCGGACGGACCCGGACACACGAGAGCCCGGCCACCGATCGGATGGCCGGGCTCGCGTGATGTCAGGAGGACGCCTCAGGCGTCCTCGTCCTCAACCGGCGCGTCGGCGCTGAGCACGCTGACGGCGACGTTGTTGCCGCTGAGGTTGTCGTTGAGGATGTCGTTGCAGACGATGTTGCCGAGGTTGGCCCCACCGATCGGCGCCTGCGCCACGGCGTTGCCCAGGAACGAGTCGCCGTTGATGCCGCCGTTGGCCTCCGCCGAGCCGCCGGTGACGTTGCAGTCCGAGCCGCCGCCCTTGTGCTCGCCCTTGCTCTCGCTGTGGTGACCGCCGTTGTCGTGGCCCCCGTGCTCGGGCGCCTCGCCCGCCGAGGCGAGCGGCGCGGCGGCGAGCAGGCCCGCGGTGATGCCGACGGTGACGATGCCGAACTTCTTGAACACTGGTCCCCCAGGGAGATTCGTCGTGCTGCAGTGGTCGTTCAGGTGGCGGATCGCTCCGCCGAGGGGGGCCGTCCGACCGGACGGCCCACCCCACGCGCGAAGGCGTCTCAGAGCACGTCCACGGCGACGTTGTTGCCGCTGGCGTTGCCGTTGAGGATGTCGTTGCAGACGATGTTGAGGGCGTTGGCGCCACCCACCGGGGCCTGCGCGAGCAGGTTGCCGGCGAGCGCGTCGCCGTCGATGCCGCCGTTGGCCTCGGCCGAGCCGCCGGTGACGTTGCAGGACCCGGAGTCCCCGTGCCCGCCGCCGTGGCCGTGGCCGTGGCCGCCCTCGGTCGCGGAGGCGAACGGCGCGGCAACCATGAGGCCCGCGGCCACACCGACGGTCACGACACCCAGCTTCTTGATCACATGAACTCCTCGAAGAACTTGTCGGGGGAGCGGGACCCACCGGCTGGTCCGCCCGGACGAAGCGGGCAGGACGCGAACGGTGTGTCCCCGCGGAGTCACCGCCCCGGGCTTGATGGGCCCCGGGGGTGACGACAGGGGTTCCAACGAGGTGGTCACGGTGCGGTTACGCAGCGAATCGAGAACGGCGGGTTCTGTCACGGTGTGTGGCTGCGCTGCGCCGAACATCTCCGCCGGCCGCCGACTGTCCGGGGGGTGCCGCTGGCCACGATCGGACCAACGAGGCTGCCGCGGGTGAAGCGGACGGGGCTCCGTCACCACATCGGGGCCGGTCACGTCATCAGATCCACCGACGCTCCGGGTGACACACCACTCGGACCCCTCTGCGCCGGACGTGCGCGACGATGTGCGCCGCACACAGGACGTCGGAGAGGCGGTGGGCGTGGGCCAGGCCCTGAGGGAGCTCGTGGACGACGTGCTCGACCTGGAGCGCATCGAGCGCGACATCTTCCGGGGCCGCAGCCCCCGGGAGTCGTTGTTGCGGGTGTTCGGCGGGCAGGTGGCGGGGCAGGCGATGGTCGCGGCCGGTCGCACCGTCGACGACGACCGCGGGGTGCACTCGTTGCACGGGTACTTCCTGCGGCCCGGGGACCCGTTCGCCCCGATCGTCTACGAGGTGGACCGGACCCGCGACGGGCGTTCGTTCACCACGCGACGGGTCACCGCCCTCCAGCACGGAGAGACGATCTTCACGATGTCGGCGTCGTTCCAGCGTCCCGAGCAGGGCGTGGAGCACCAGGCGCCGATGCCGGAGACGCCCGGCCCCGAGGGGCTGCACCGTCGCGACATGCCGCCGGTGCCGGCGGACCGCCCCGCGTGGACGACGACGGGCAAGGCGCTGGTCTGGCCGCTCGACGTCCGGTACGTCGACCACTCGCCCTGGGACGAGACGGCGGACCGCGATCCGACCAACCGGGTGTGGGTGCGCGCCGACGGCGAGCTGCCCGATCCCGACTCGCCCTACGGCCGGCTGCTGCACGTCTGCGTCCTCACCTACGCCAGCGACCTGACCCTGCTCGAGGCGGCGGTGTTCCCGCACGTCGTCGGCGGCGCGGCCTCCGGCGAGGTCAGCCTCGCGAGCCTCGACCACGCCGTCTGGTTCCACCGTCCGTTCCGGGCCGACGAGTGGCTGCTCTACGTGCAGGAGTCGCCCAGCGCCGGTGGCGGCCGCGGTCTGGCGGCCGGGCGCTTCTACACGCGCGACGGCGTGCTCGTGGCATCCGTCGTGCAGGAGGGGCTCATCCGGCGCCGGTCGTAGCGTCCGCCGCGTCCGCGACCCGTCAGGCGGGCACCGTCTCGGCCGAGTCCTCGCGCCGCGACGCCTCCTCCGGCGTCGGCGTGGCCGCGGCGTCGGCGGCCCGGCCGAAGAACTCGAAGTCGGTGGGGTCGAACCGCCGGGTCTCCCACCAGTACCGGACGGTGAAGCCCGGCCAGATGGTGCGGTTGACCCCGGCGGCGTCGAGGTACCAGCTGGTGCACCCGCCGCGGGTCCAGATGCCCTTGTCGAGGCGTCGCTGGACCGCGGCGTTGGACCGCTGCTGGACCTCCGCGCGGACGTCGAGCCCGCCCATCCCCATCGCGTGGACCGTGCCGATCGCCTGCGCGACGTAGCGCGTCTGGCACTCGATCATGAAGACGACGGAGTTGTGGCCGAGCCCGGTGTTGGGTCCGAGCAGGAAGAACATGTTCGGGAAGTCGGTGACGGTGAGGCCGAGGTGCGTCGCCATCCCGTCCTGCGCCCAGACCTCGCGCAGCGTCCGCCCGCCGCGCCCGGTGATCTCGAGGGCGTCGAACGCGTCGGTGACGTGGAAGCCGGTGCCGTAGATGATCACGTCGACGTCCCGCTCGGTGCCGTCGCCGTCCACGATCGACGAGGCCCGGACCTCGCGGACGCCGGCGGTGACGACGTCGACGTCGGGGCGGTTGAGCGTGGGGTAGTAGTCGTTGGAGACCAGCACCCGCTTGCATCCGATCGAGTAGTCGGGCGTCAGCTTCGCGACGAGCTCGGGGTCGTCGATCTGGCGCTCGATGTGCTTGGTGGCCAGCCACTCGACGGGCCGCAGGGCCGCCGGGTTCGAGTTGAAGCCGAGGGCGCGGGACTCCAGTGCCGCGTACATCACCGACCGGTACGCCCGGTGGGCCCGCGGGTGGCGGGCGAAGAAGCGCCGGCGGCCCTCCGGGAGCGGCTTGTCGTTCTTGGGCAGGACCCAGGCGGGGGTGCGCTGGTAGAGCTGCACCTCCGCCGCGACGCCGGCGATCTGCGGGACGAACTGGATGGCGCTGGCCCCGGTGCCGATGACCGCGACCTTCTTGCCGCGCAGGTCGACGTCGTGGTCCCACCGCGCGGAGTGGAAGGACGGCCCGGCGAACGAGGCGGCCCCGGGCAGGTCGGGCGTCTTCGGCAGGTGCAGGGCCCCGACGCCGTGGACGAGGAAGCGGGCCCGCCAGCGTCCGCCCCGAGTGTGCACCGTCCAGGTGCGGCTCTGCTCGTCCCACGTCGCGCCGGTCATCTCCTGGCCGAAGCGCACGTGGCGGCGCAGGTCCTCGGCGTCGGCCATCCGCTCGAGGTACTCGCGGATCTCCGGCTGGGGCGAGTAGGACCGCGACCAGTCGGGGTTCGGGACGCGCGAGAGCGAGTACATGTGCGACGGGATGTCGCACGCGCACCCGGGATAGGTGTTGTCGCGCCAGGTGCCCCCGAGCGCGTCGGACTTCTCGAGCAGCACGACGTCGGTGATGCCGGCACGGCGCAGCGCGAGCAGCTGACCGAGGCCCGCGAACCCCGAGCCGACGACGACGACCTCGTGGACGCGGTCGGCCGTCCCGGGCGCGGACGTCTCAGCCGCGGACGTCTCAGGCGCTGACACGGCCGGCGTCCTCCTGCGGGATCACGGCGGTGGTGGTGGTCGGGGCCTGCGCGGCGGGCACGGCGAGCAGCCCCGCGATGTGGGCGGCGACCTCGGTGCTGCGCTCGAGGTTGATCATGTGCCCGGCGCCGGGGAGCAGGACGATCCGCGCGTCGGGCAGCGCGTCGGCGATGTCGCGGGCGCGCTGCTGGGGGCAGAGCCGGTCGTGGTCGCCGACCAGCACCACCACGGGATCCCGCGCAGCGCGGCCAGCGAGCCCCGGCGCCGGTGCTCACCGATCGAGGCGCGGAACGCGGCGACGCTCGGCGGGTGCGCGGCGAGCGCCTGCTCGGCGACGGAGAGGACGTCGTCGCGGCGGGCGTGGCGCCCGAACACCAGCGCCCGCACGCCCGGGGCCAGCAGCGACGCCCGCACCCGGGGCGCGTGCTCGCGGGAGCGGCCGACGGTGCCGATCTCCCGCGGCGGGGCGCGGTGCCCGAGCCGGGCGGTGAGCGGGATGAGGACGTGTTCCCCGCGGGCGACCAGCCGGCCTCGCCGTCCGGGCAGCCCGAGGGTCAGCTCGTCCATCTCGTCGCTGGCGGTCGCCACGAAGGCCACGGAGACGACCCGGTCCGCCACCAGACGGGGGTGGCGCTCGGCGAGGGCCATGAGGGTCATCCCGCCCATGGAGTGCCCCGCGAGCACCAGCGGGCCCTCGGGCACGCGCTCGGCGATCAGCTCCGCGAGGTCGTCGGCGGCGCGTCCCACCGTCGCGGTGCCCTCGGCGGCCGCGTCGGACCCGCCGTGCCCGCGGTGGTCGTAGCGCAGGATGCGCCCGGCGAACCCGGTGCGGCGCAGGTCGTCGACCACCCGGTCCCAGGTCCGCAGGTCCTGCGACCACCCGTGGACGAGCACGAGCGTCGGGCCCCCGGTGCCGTCCCCGGCCCCGGAGTCCGCCACGCGCAGCTGCGTCCCGTCGGACGTGGTGAAGCGGTCGACCTGTTCGCGCAGCACCGAGCGCTCCCTTCTTTCGCGTCGGATCAGCCCTCGGACAGGAGGAACGACCGTCGCCACCAGGTCATGCCCGGACGGCCGACGAGCCCGGCGTCCGTGAGGAACGGCATGATCTTCTCGCCGGCCCAGCGGATCATCTCGCGGTGGTGGGGGTTGGCCAGCGCGGCGCGGCGGCCTTCCTTCGGGTCGATGCCGACGGCCGCGTAGACCTTCGGGTTGATCAGGCTGCGCACCACGAACATCGAGATGAACGCGACGATGAAGCGCTGGTAGGCCTTCTCGCGCGGCGAGAGCTGCGCCATGCCGCGGGTGACCTCGTCGCGAGCGAAGGAGACGTGGCGCGCCTCCTCCATGATGTGGATGCGGTTGACCTGGCGCATCAGCGGCTGGACGCGCTCGTCGTTCGCCTGCTCGCGCTGCAGGCGGTCGAGCACCTCCTCGGCGACGAGGATCGCGCCGTAGGACGCCGGGCCCCAGCTGACGACGGAGAAGAGCTTGCCGAGCTGGCGGATCGACTCCCGCGGCCCGTAGGGCTCGACGCCGGCGGTGTCGACCATGCGCGCGAACATCTGGGAGTGGCGGCACTCGTCGGCCACCTCGGTGAGCGCGTACTGCGCGCGGGGCGAGGTCGGGTCCTCGGCGTAGAAGTCCTTGAGCAGGCGCTGCATGAGCAGGACCTCGAACCACAGGCCGACCGAGGCGACGCTGCAGGCCTCGTGCTTGCCGAGCTCGACGCGCTGCTCGGGGGTGAGGCGCTCCCAGAGCTCGGTGCCGTAGAGGGAGACGCGGTGCTCGGGCACCCAGATACCGTCCGGCACGAGCGGGGCGTCCCAGTCGATGTCGACCGCGGGGTCGTAGGACTTCTTCGCCGACGACTTCAGGAGTCGCTCCGCGGTCTGGTGCCGGTCCGTCGTGGGCGCACTCATGGCTGTGGTCCTCCTGCTGGCCGTGGACCGGACTCCAGGTATCACGCACCTGGTGTACGTCTTACCGCTGGTAACTGTAACTGGTGGTAGCGTGCGGACCCGTGCCGGACGATGTCAAGCCGAACCGCTCGGGTCCCACCCCTCCGCGTGACGGACGTCGCACGCGGTGGGAGAAGCACCGGACGCAGCGCCGCGCCGAGTTCGTCGAGGCCGCCATGCGGGTGCTCGCGGACGTGGGGCCGGACTTCGGGATCGAGCAGGTCGCGGTCGAGGCGGGCGTCACGAAGCCCGTGCTCTACCGGCACTTCTCCGACAAGGCCGACCTCGTCGAGGCCATGGGCGAGCGCGCCACGGAGATCCTGCTCGACCGGCTGATCCCCGCGCTGAACAGCGAGGAGGCGCCGCTCCCGCGCATCCGCAAGTCGATCGACGCGTTCTTCGGGACCCTCGACGAGTACCCGAACCTCTACTGGGTGCTGGCCCGCCACACCCCGATCGACGGGCGTGGCTCCGACGTCGTGCGCGAGGACAAGGAGATCATCGCGACGGCGCTGTCGGCGCTGCTCGGCGACTACCTGCGGTCCTTCGGGCTCGACTCCGGGCCCGCCGAGCCGTGGGCGTACGGCGTGGTCGGCTTCGTCCAGAACGCGGCGGAGTGGTGGCTCGAGCGGCGCTCGATGAGCCGCGAGAGCGTCACCGAGTACCTCACGTTGCTGGTGTGGGCGGCGATCGACGGGTTCGCCCGTCAGCACGACGTCCTCATCGACCCCAACGCCCCCCTGGCCATCAACAAGGTCATCCAGTTGCACGCCGGAGACGTGCGGGCCCCGGCCAAGCGGCCGGGGGAGGCAGGCGGCCCGAGCGGCGGCCGAGCGAGTACCGATCGAGCAGTGAGGAGCCCGGAGCGATGACGCCAGAGGCAACACCCGCGCACGACCACGACGAGGACGGCTACGCCGGGCCCGCGACCCTCGAGGTCGACGGCACGGAGTACGACGTGCACGTCACCCTGCTCGGGCACTTCGAGCCCCTCGACGGGCGATTCCACTGGTACGGCCGCGTGGCCGTGCACCCCGAGCTGCACGCGGCCCTCGACGGCCGCAAGCGCCCCACGCGGGTCACCACGCCCGTGGGCGCCGCGGACGGCGAGCTCTCCGACGTCGACCCGTGGGGCCGCTACCGGATCGCCGGCGTCTCGACGCCGCCGTTCCCCGTCGGTTCGGAGGACACGCCCGCCGAGATCGCCGGGGTGCGCTGATGGCGCCCGGAGAGGCGGGCCGCGCGGTCGCGGACCAGGTCTGCGACCCCGCCACGGTCCGCTCGCTCGCCACCCCGGAGCGCGCCGTCCGCGTCATCGGCGGCCTCATCGGCGACCGGGTGACCTTCGGCCCGGTGCCCGCCGGGCCGCACGACATGGCCACCGCGTACGCGGAGGGCGCCGTCGGCCGGCTGACGGCGCGCCGCGAGGGCGACCAGCTCGTGGTGGTCCGGGTCCCGGTGTCGCTCGACCTCACGGTCGTCATCGGCACCCGCAGGATCCCCGCCGACGTCGAGCTCCTCGTGCGCGTCGGCCTCGTCGCGCGGGCGGCGCCGGACGCGGTGGAGATCGACGTCGAGCCGGTCCGGTATGAGGACATCGACGCCGACATCCGCACCAGCGGCGTGGGCGGGGTGTTCCTGCGCCGCCTCGGCGACCTCGACGCCGAGATCCGCCACCACGTCGGCGTCTACGTCTCCACCCTGCTGGCCACGCCCGAGGCCGTCGCGGAGTGCCGCATCCCCCTGTGACCCCCCGCCCCCGTGAGCGATGTTCCCGGCTATAGCCGCGAACATCGCTCACGGGTCAGTGGGGGCGGGAGAGCTCGATGAAGTGGTCGCGGTCGACGACCTTCACCCGCGGGCGGCCGTGGGGCTCGCCGCGCCCGCGCTCGTGGGCGTCGATGGCCTCCCAGCCCTCCTGGTCGACGAGGTCGGGGCAGCGCTCGCGCAGCCAGGCCTCGACGGCGTCGTGGTGGTCGTCGGCCTGCTCGATCGGCGCGCGCTCGGCGAGGTCGGCGAGCAGGTGGCGGACGGTCTCGTTGGCGTCCTTCTTGTTGGTGCCGATGATCCCGGTGGGCCCGCGCTTGATCCACCCGACGACGTACTCGCGGTCGTGCCCGTCGACCCGGCCCTCGGTGTGGGGCACGGTGCCGCTGTCGTCGTCGAAGGGCAGCCCGGGCAGGGCGACACCCCGGTAGCCGACAGCGCGCAGGACGAGCCCGGTCGCGACGGTCTCGCGCTCGCCGGTGTCGACGGCGCGGGTGCGCCCGTCCTCGCCGGTCTCGAGGCGGTTGATCCCGAGGACGATCTCCTCGACCCGCCCGTCGCCGCGGATCTCCACCGGCGAGCGCAGGAACCGGAACTCCATACGGTGCTTCGCGTCGGGGTCGGGCCCCTTCTGCGCCCAGCCGCTGAACAGCTCGAGGTTGCGCCGGGCGCCCTTCGTGAGCGTGTCGTCGTCGGCGATCCCGGGCGGGGCCTGTTCGGGGTCGACGACGACGGTGAGGTCGGCGATGTCGTCGAGCTCGCGCAGCTCGGTGGTGGTGAACGCGGCCTCGCGCACGCTGCGGCGCCCGCAGATCAGCGTCTCGCGCACCCCCGAGGCGACGAAGGCGTCGA
This sequence comes from Actinomycetospora sp. CA-053990, assembly GCF_050948445.1. NCBI lineage: Bacteria > Bacillati > Actinomycetota > Actinomycetes > Pseudonocardiales > Pseudonocardiaceae > Actinomycetospora > Actinomycetospora sp. CA-053990. Next base: position 721,190 of record NZ_CP192043.1, read on the forward strand.
GGGCGTGGTCGGCGGTGTCGGTGGCGCGCAGGTCGGCCTCGGGCAGCAGCAGCATCCGCGCCACGTCCAGGGCGACGTTGCCGGCGCCGATCACCACCGCCCGCTCGGAGTCGAGCCGCGGGTCGAGGGCGGCGTGGTCGGGGTGGCCGTTGTACCAACCGACGAAGTCGACCGAGGCGATGCTGCCGGGCAGGTCCTCGCCGGGGATCCCGAGCCGGCGCTCGGTCTGCGAGCCCACCGCGTAGACGATCGCGTCGTAGCGCTCCAGGAGCTCGTCGCGGGTGATCACCCCGCCGCCCTCTCCGCTCGCGCGCAGCTCCTCGGCGTCCCCCAGGTGCACGTGCCCGAAGAACCGGAACTCGTCGCGGCGGGCGGTCTTGTCGTACTGCGCGCTCACCGACTTGATCTTCGGGTGGTCCGGGGCGACCCCCAGCCGCACGAGGCCCCACGGGGTGGCCAACCGGTCGAACATGTCCACCCGGACGTCGAGTTCCGCGTCGAGCAACGCGGCCGCCGCGTAGAACCCCGACGGCCCGGAACCGACGACGGCGACGTGGTGGGGTCGCGTCGTGTGATTCTCCACCGGAGCATCGTGGCCCACCCGGACCTGCCGCGCACCCGTCTGCCGGAACGGTCGAAACCGGGCGTGCGGTGCCACGCCGGGGCCGGACACGCCGACGGACGAGTGATCCCGAGCCGGGGCGTGGCCGGATTCGTCCTCGGTCGAGGCATCACTCCATGGGATCATCGAGCGCGAGAATGCCGCGTCACCAGGGCTAACGTCGCTCGTGATGATCAGCGACGAGGTCGGGCCCCGGCACGGTGCCCACGACGACCGAGCCGGAACCAGCGTGACGTGGCGCCGCGGCGTCGACGTGCTCGACGACTACGCCGGTGGTGGCGTCCTGTCCGAGGAGCTGGCCGACGACCTCGTCAACGACCTCGTCGGGCTCGTCGGCGGCGCCCGGCCCCGGCGCTCGCGCCGGGGACCGCACACCGGGTCGCGGCCCGGCCCCCAGCCCAGCCGCCCGGCCGTCACGCCGCCCGCGCACCGCCCCCGGCTCACGCTGGTGCGCGGCGGCGCCTGAGCACTACTCCTTGACGGCCACCAGCACGAGGTAGTGCAGCTCGGCGCCGGCCATCGACAGGCGGTGCCGGAAGGTGCGCCGGACGACGGTGCGCGAGGGGTGCTCGGACCCCTCGGTCGCGGCGAGCATCGCCTCGACGTCCGTGGCGTCCTGGCCGGCGTCGCCGCCGGCGAGGGTCAGGGCGAGGAACGAGCCGGGCGGGAACGCGTCCCACAGCTGCGCGAGGGCGTCGACCGGGACGTGCCCCTCGCCGACGGCGCCCGCGGCGACCAGCGCGGTGAGCCCCTCGTCGCGCACGAGCTGCCGGACCTCGTCGACGTCGAGCCGCTCGCCCACGAGGTAGTGCGCGTAGAGCCCGGGACGGTCGCGGTGCGCGGCGTCGCGGGCCTCCGGGACACCGTCCGCCCCGGCCACCACGGTGACGCCGCGGGCGCGGAGCTCCTCGCCGACCACGCCGTTGCCGGCGCCGAGGTCGAAGGCGCGCAGGTCGTCGACCGAGGACCCGGACGCGGCGACGGCCTCGGCGAGCGCAGCCGCGACGGTGGCGGGCGATGCGCACTGCAGCCGGTGCTGGACGACCTCCTCGTAGAGGCCGGGCACCGAGTACACCCGCGCGTAGTCGTGCAGGACGAGGCGCTCGTCCGTGCCGTCGGCGTGGTGGAGGACGAACTCCTCCTGGGCCTGCCGACGTCCGGGGGTCGTGTCGAGCTCGACGGTCCAGTCGGCCGCCGGCTCCTTCGCTGTGGCCATGGCGGTCATCATGCCCGGCCGCCGCGGCCCGGACCGGGGCCTCGCCTGTGGCGAACGTCCCGGTCCGCGCACTGTGGTCCGGATCCCGGTCTGTTCCCTCCGGCGTCAGCGGTCGGTCACGCTCGGTGCGTCAGGCACGCGTCGACGTCGTCGCGGCTCGCCCACCCGCCGCGGGTCCGTCCGGTCGACGGCCCGGCAGGGGAGGTCGTCATGAGTGCTGTGCCCGCCCACTCTCCCGTCGCCGCGCTGCTGCGCCCCGGGACGCACCCGCGTGCGGTCGCGGTCGACGCCGCCGACCGGGAGCACGCCGTCACCGTCGTCGCGCACCTCCTCCACGCCGAGTGCGAGCAGTGGAGCTGGACGACCCACCACCCCGACGCCCACCGCCCGGAGGCGCTGCGCATCGTCGGTGCCCTCACCCGAGAGGGGTGGGCACCCCGCTCGGCCGCGTGAGCGGACGTGAGTGGGCGCGTCCGACGGCCCGGTCGGCCGGTAGATTGCTGCTCCGATCGGCTCAACGGAGCCTGGAGGGGTGGGCATGGCCATCGAGGTGGACGGCGTCTCCGTGAAGGAGACGTCCCGGGGTTCGGGGGCCGCGTGGCGGTGGAGCTCGGTGGGACCGAGCCCGATCGACTACGAGATCCAGTGGGTCGAGAACAAGGACACGTTCCTGTACTCGACGCGTGTGCGTCCGGGCGGCTGGAACGTCTCCCAGCTCGACCCGAACACGTGGGTCGGCGACGGGACGATCGAGGGCGCCCGGGAGATGGTCGAGCGGGGCCTGCCGACGCTGCCGCACTGAGACCTGGGCCCCCTCACAGAAACGAACGGCACTTTCGCTCCCGTCGAGGGAGCGAAAGTGCCGTTCGTTGCTTTCCGGGGTGGCTCAGCTGCCGCCGAGCACCCCGGCGTCGCCCAGCTTCGCCATGACGGCGTTGGGGCCGTCGAACTGGTCCTTGTCGAGACCCTTGAGGGTGTCGACGAGCTGCTGGTCGGCCCCGTTCGAGGAGGCGTGGTCGGCCAGCTCCTGCGGCCCGCCCGGGTACTGGAACCCGGCGAGCGTCTTCTGCACCTGCGTGACGTCGTAACCCATGCCGGCGGTTAGCCGACCGCCCGTTGCTCGAACCGTCCCTCGCCCGAAGCAGCGAACAGCGCGTTCGCTGCTTCTAGGCGCGCAAGGTCCCCGCTCGCTCCCGCACCGCCCCTCGCCCGAACCCTCCGGTGCGCGACACTCCCGGCCGTGGCGCCCCCGTTCCCGGCCGTGGTGTTCGATCTCGACGGCACGCTGGTCCTCACCGGGACGACGCGGCCCGCGCCCGGCGCCGTGGAGCTCGTCGAGGCCCTGCACGCGCGGGACGTGCCGCTGGCCGTCGCGACGTCGGCGCCGGTGGCGCTCGCCCGCCGGGTGCTCGCCGGGCTCGGGGTCCTCGCGTGCTTCACCGAGGTCGCGGGACGCGGGGCCGACGGCGAGTACGCGGGCAAGAACGCCGTGGTCGGCGAGGCGCTGCTCGGGCTCGGGATCACGGCGGCCGAGCCGGGCACGCCCATGCTCGGCGACAGCCCCGCCGACCTCTGCGCCGCCGTCGCGCACGACCTCGTGCCCGTCGGTGTGGCCTGGGGCGGGTCGCGGGCCGAGGAGTTGCGCGCCGCCGGGGCACGCGCCGTGCTCGGGCACCCGGACGAGCTGTGGTCGTTGCGGGCATCCTGAGACCGTGCCCCGCTGGGTCCTGCACCTCGACCTCGACTCGTTCTTCGCGTCGGCCGAGCAGCTGACCCGTCCGACGCTGCGCGGGCGCCCGGTGCTCGTCGGTGGTCTGGGCCCGCGCGGGATCGTGGCCGGCGCGAGCGGCGAGGCCAAGGAGTGCGGGGCGCGCTCGGCGATGCCGATGGGGCAGGCGCGGCGGCTGTGCCCGCACGCCGTGGCGCTGCCCCCGCGCACCGCGCTCTACCGGGTGCTCTCCGAGCGCTTCTTCGGTGTTGTCCGGGCCTGGGCGCCGGTGCTCGAGCAGATCGCCTACGACGAGACCTTCGCCGAGCCCGAGGCCCTCGCCGACGCGGGTGCCGACGACGTGCGCGCGTTCGCCGAGCGGCTGCGCGCCGAGGTCCGCGCCGTCACCGGGCTCGCGGTCTCGGTGGGCGCCGGATCGGGCAAGCAGGTCGCGAAGATCGGGTCGGGCCTCGCCAAGCCGGACGGGGTGCACGTCGTGGCCCAGGGCGGCGAGCGGGCGCTGCTGGACCCGCTGCCGGTGCGCGCGCTCTGGGGCATCGGCCCGGTCGCCGAGACGACGCTGCACCGCTCCGGCGTCGACACGGTGGCCAAGCTCGCCGCGCTCGACCTCGCCGACGTGACCTCGCTGCTCGGGACGGCCGTCGGGACGGGTCTGCACCGCCTCGCGCGCGGCATCGACGACCGGCCGCTGGTCGAGCGCGGCGAGGCCAAGCAGGTGAGCGCGGAGACGACGTTCGACGCCGATCTCTCCGACCTCGGCGCCGTGCGCACCGCCGTCGCCGAGCTGGCCGAGGGCGCCCACCGCCGCCTGCTCGCCTCGCACCGCGCGGCGCGCACCGTCAGCGTCAAGATCCGGAGCTCGTCGTTCGGGACGACGAGCCGCGCCGAGACCCACGCGGTCGCGACGACCGACCTGGCCACGCTCACCGACACCGCCCAGCGCCTCGCGGTCGCCGCGCTGCCCGACGCCGGCGTGCGCCTCGTCGGCGTCTCGTTCTCCGGGCTCACCACCGCCGTGCAGGAGGCGCTGTTCCCGGAGACCCCGACGACGCCCGCCCCCGCGCCGGAGGTGGCGCCCCTGCCGGAGCCCGAGCCGGAGCCCCGGCGCGAGTGGCGCACCGGCGACGACGTCGCCCATCCCGAGCACGGGCACGGTTGGGTGCAGGGCGCCGGCCACGGCCGTGTCACCGTGCGTTTCGAGACCGCGTCCTCGGGCCCGGGACGGGCGATCACCTACGCCGCCGACGACCCGGCCCTGACCCGCGCCGACCCGGCGGAGAGCCTGGGCTGACGCTCACACCTCCCGCGCCACCGCGGCCGCCACCAGCTGCCGCGCGATCGCCGACCCCGCCCGGGGGCCGCGGGCTCCGCCGCCACCGCGTGCGTCACCAGCGCGCCCTCGTGCACGACCAGCAGCTGCAGGGCCAGGTCGTCCGGGTCGGCGACCCCCGCCCGCCCGAGCTCACGGGCGAACAGCTCCCGCAGCCAGCGCTTCTCGTCGTCGATCACGGGACGCCCGGGGTGGTCGGGCCGGTCGAGCTCGGCGAAGGCGTTGACGAACGCGCACCCCCGGCTCCCGTCGTCGACCCAGCCCTCGAGCACGGCGAACGGGACCAGCGCCCGGCGCACGGGATCGGTCTCCGCCTCGACCGCGGCGGTGACCCGCGCGCGCCACCGCTCGTCCCGGGCCCGCAGGTACGCGGCCACCAGCTCGTCCTTCGAGCCGAAGCGGTCGTAGAGGGTGCGCTTGGTGACGCCGGACTCGGCCGCGATCGTGTCGACGCCGATCGCGTGGATGCCGTGGCGGTAGAAGAGCGCCGAGGCCACCTCGAGGATGCGCCGTGCCCCGGGGGTCAGGCGCGGCCCCTCGTCCGTCGTCGTCATGCGCGGCCTCCCGTTGTGGTCACCGACCTGTGAACCTACTCTGCGGTGAGAGTGGTTCACAGACCTGTGTAGGAGGATCGGTGGAGGACACCATGCTGGCCGCGGTGCTCACGGGCTTCGGCGGGCCGGAGGTGCTGGAGCTGCGCACGGTCCCGGTGCCCGTCCCGGGCGCGGGCGAGGTGCTCGTGCGGGTGAGCGCGGCGGCGCTCAACAACACCGACCTCTGGACCCGGCGCGGCGCCTACGGGCTCCCCGGCGACCCGGACGCCCTCGCGGGCTGGCGCGGCCCGGTGGACTTCCCGCGCATCCAGGGCGGCGACATCGCCGGCGAGATCGCGGCCGTGGGCGACGGCGTCGACCCCGGACGGATCGGCCGGCGGGTCGTCGTCGATCCCGCGTTCTACGACGGCCCCGGCCCGGACGCCGGCCCGATCGGCCTGCTCGGCAGCGAGGCCGACGGCGGCTTCGCGGGCTACGTCGTCGCGGCCGACGGGCGCGCCCACGACGTGACGGGCTCGCCGCTCTCGGACGAGCAGCTCGCGGCGCTCCCGGTCGCCTACGGCACGGCGGCGGGGATGCTCGCGCGCGGCCGGATCGGCGCGGGCGAGACGGTGTTCGTCACCGGGTCGTCGGGCGGGGTCGGTCTCGCGGCGGTCCAGCTCGCGTCGGCCCGGGGCGCGCGCGTCGTCGCGCTCACCGCGGCCGGGAAGGAGGACGCGGTCCGCGAGGCGGGTGCCGCGGCCGTCGTGCTCCGCGGGCCGGACCCGCACGCCGTCGCGGAGGCCGTGCACGAGGCCGCGGGCGGGGCGCTGGACGCCGTCGTCGACGTCGTCGGCGGGCCGCTGCTGCCGGCCCTGCTCGAGCACGTCCGCGACGGCGGGCGGTGGGTGGTGGCGGGCGCGCTGGGCGGCGCGTCGGTGGACCTCGACCTGCGCAGGCTCTACCTGCACAACGTGTCGCTCGTCGGCTCGTCGATGCACACGCCGACCCACTTCGCCGAGCTCCTCGACGACGCCGTCGCCGGGCGCGTCCGGCCCCGGATCGCGGCGTCGTACCCGCTGGCGTCGATCCACGCCGCGCAGGAGGAGTTCGGTCGCGGCGAGTACGTGGGGAAGATCGTCGTCACGCCGTGATCAACGGGGACTTCGTGCGCGTAGAAGCAGCGAACAGCGCGTTCGCTGCGTCATCAGGCGCGCGCGAAGGCCGCCCGCAGCTCGTCGACGAAGTCGCCGGGGACCTCGAGCGAGGCGAAGTGCCCGCCGGTGGGCAGCACGTTCCAGTGCCGGAGGTCGACGTAACGGGCCTCCACCCAGGCGCGCGGGTTCTTCACCATCTCGGCCGGGAACATCGAGACCGCGCTGGGCACGGTGACCGGCTTCGAGGTGTCGATGCCGCCGAAGCTCTCCCAATACAGGCGCGCCGACGACGCGCCGGACGCGGTGAGCCAGTAGATCGAGGCGTTGTCGAGCACGCGGTCGCGCGGCACGCCGCCGAAGCCGTCGCCGTCGGTCCAGGCCACGAACTTCTCGGCGATCCAGGCGAGCTGGCCCGCCGGCGAGTCGACGAGGCCGTAGCCGAGGGTCTGCGGCCGCGTGCGCTGCTGGGCCGAGTAGCCCGAGCCGACGCGGCGGAACGCGGCGGACTCGGCCAGCCAGCGCTGCTCGGTGTCCGAGAGGGTCGCGTCGTCGAACCCGTCCGGACGCGGGGCGAGCGGCATCGTCGTGTGCATCATCGCGACGCGGTCGGGGTGGCGGACGGCCAGCGCGGTGGTGACCATCGCGCCCCAGTCGCCGCCCTGGGCGAGGAAGCGCTCGTAGCCGAGGCGGGTCATGAGCTCGGCCCAGGCGTCGGCGATGCGGTCGACGCCCCAGCCGGGACCGGTCGGCTTGTCGCTGAACCCGAAGCCGGGCAGCGACGGCGCGATCACGTGGAAGGCGGGCAGCGCGTCGTCGCCGGGGTCGGTCAGGGCGTCGAGGACGTCCAGGACCTCGACGACCGAGCCGGGCCACCCGTGGGTGACGAGCAGTGGCTGTGCGTCACGTCGAGGTGACCGTACGTGCAGGAAGTGGAGACCGAGACCATCGATCGCGGTGCGGAACTGACCCCGCCGGTTGAGCTCGTCCTCGACGCGACGCCACTCGTGCTCCTCGAGCCAGGCGCGGCACAGCTCGGCGACCGCATCGAGGCCCAGCCCCTGGCCCACGTCGGTCGCGGGCTCGGGCAGGCGCACGCGGCGGAGGCGTTCGTGCAGGTCAGCGAGTTGCTCGGGCGGTACGTCGAGCACGAACGGGACGATCTCGACGGAGGGATCCCCGGCGGGTACGGGTGCGTGGGTGGCCACGGGTCGGCACGGTAGCCAGACGACGCCCCCCTCGCCGGACGGCGGCGTAGGGCACCTCCGAACGCGTGGTGCGGCGACACGCCGAAGGCTGGAGTTCGTGACCCGAACGAGCCAACTTCGCCCCGAGGTGTCACACCGGGCCTCATGGTGGCGATGCACGAGGTGGAGGTGATCAGCGTGATGAACGATCGGTCGGCGGCCCTGCTCGCCGCAGCAGTGGATCTGAACGAGTGTGACGGCTACGTGGTGCTGGTGTTCGATCCCGAGACGGGGGAGCTCGACGCCCACGGACCCTACGAAGGGGTCGAGGCCACCCTGCGCGCCGAGGAGATGCGGCGCGAGTTCGACAACGACGGCCTGCGCGACGTCGTCATCCGTCTCTCGCGCCTCCACCGGCCGCGCTGAGGGCCGTCCCGGTGCCGTGTCCCCCCACCGGCACCGGGATGGTCCTCAGATCGAGGGGTACTCCTGCCGCCGGCAGCGGAGAACGGCGATCATCGCCGTGCTCGGCCACGATCGGCGGGAGGACGCATGGCGCAGGGACCCACGGTCCGGGAGGCCTCGCTGGAGGTGCTCCGGGCGCACGGGATGACCACGATCTTCGGCAACCCCGGGTCCACCGAGCTCCCCATGCTCTCCGAGCTCCCCGACGACTTCCGGTACGTCCTCGGGCTGCAGGAGGCCGCGGTCGTCGGTATGGCGGACGGCTACGCCCAGGCCCGCGGGCGTCCGACCCTGGTCAACCTGCACACCGCGCCCGGCGTCGGCAACGCCGTCGGCGCCCTGGTCAACGCCTCCGCCAACGGCGCCCCACTGGTCGTCACGGCCGGGCAGCAGGTGCGGCCGATGATGAACCTCGAGGCCCTGCTCACGAACCCGGACGCGACGATGCTGCCGCGGCCCACGGTCAAGCTCTCCCTCGAGCCGGCCCGCCCGGCCGACGTCCCCGCCGTGCTGGCCCGCGCGATCCACGTCGCGACCAGCGCGCCGTGGGGACCGGTGTTCGTGTCGATCCCGATGGACGACTGGGACGCCGTGCTCGACCCGACCACCGAGGCGGCCGGCCTCGTCGCGGGCCGCCGGGTGCACCAGCGCGCGGCCCCGGACCCGGCCGGGCTCGACGTCCTCGTCGAGGCCCTCGACGCCGCCCGCGCGCCGGCGCTGGTGGTCGGCGGCGACGTCGATGCCGCCGGCGGCTTCCACGACGCCGTGGCGCTCGCCGAGCGGCTCGGCGCCGCGGTGTTCGCCCCGCCCGTCGAGGGACGCGTCGGCTTCCCCACCGACCACCCGCAGTTCCAGGGCCCGCTGCCGATGGCGATCGCGCCGGTGGCCGAGGCCCTCGAGCCCTTCGACGTCGTGCTCGTCGTCGGCGCGCCGGTGTTCCGCTACTACCCCTACGTGCCCGGCCCGTTCCTGCCCGAGGGCACCCGCCTGCTGCACGTCACCGCCGACCACGACCAGGCCGCCCGGGCCCCGATGGGCGACGCGGTCGTCGCCGACCCCGCCCTCACGGTGCGCGCGCTGCTCGACCGCGTCGGGACCCGTCCCGCCGACCGGGCGGCGCCGCCGTCCCGCCGGGGGCTCGACGCGCCGCGGCCCGACGGCGAGGGCCGGCTCTCGTCCGAGGAGCTCTTCACCGCCCTCGCCGAGGAGTGGCCCGACGGCGGTGTCCTGGTCAACGAGGCGCCCTCGCACCGGGCGACCCAGCAGGCGCGGCTGCCGATCACGCAGCCCGGCAGCTCGTACTTCACCACCTCGGGCGGGCTCGGCTTCGGCCTCCCGGCCGCGGTGGGGGTGGCGATCGCCGACCCGTCGCGTCCCGTCGTGGCCGTGCTCGGCGACGGCTCGCTGCAGTACGCGATCCAGTCGCTCGCCACCGCGGCGGCCCAGCAGGTGCCGGTGACGATCATCGTCCTGGACAACCGCGAGTACGCGATCCTCAAGTGGTTCGCCCAGCGCGAGCAGACCCCGAAGGTGCCCGGGCTCGACCTGCCCGCGATCGACCACCTCGCCCTGGCGCAGGGCTACGGCGTGCCGGCCGAGACCGTCGGGACGGTCGAGGAGTTCCGCGCCGCGGTGCGCCGGGGCGTCGCCGGTCCCGGTCCGCGCCTCGTCCATGTCCCGGTGCCGCCCGCGGGGGACTGAGCGGGCCGGGCTGAGCTCGTCCACTTGACCTCGACCGTCGTCGAGGTCGCACCGTGACGAGTCATGAGCATCACCGAGGACCGAGATCGACACGAGGTCCGTCGTGCCCCGGGCGTAGCGTCGCGCGGGCGCCCTCCGAACGGTCCGGGGCGCGGGGGAGGACCACGCGTGAGCACGGAGACCACGACGCGGCCGTCGGCCGACGAGCAGACACCGGACGCCGCGCCCGCGGTCGAGGTGCGCGATCTCGTCAAGCGCTACGGCCGCAGCACCACGCCCGCGGTCGACGGGCTGAGCTTCGCGGTGCGCCGCGGCGAGGTGTTCGGGCTGCTCGGCCCGAACGGCGCCGGCAAGACCACCACGGTCGGCGTCCTGACGACGCGGGTCACCAAGACCTCGGGGCTCGCCACCGTCGCCGGCATCGACGTCGCGGCGAACCCCGTCGGGGCGCGCGCCGTGCTCGGCGTCGTGCCGCAGCGCCCGAACCTCGACCGCTCGCTCGACGCCCGGGGCAACCTCGTCTGGCACGCCGCCTACCACGGTGTCCCGCGGGCGCAGCGCGGTCGGCTGGCCGACGAGCTGCTCGAACGGATGGGGCTCGCGGAGAAGGCGAAGACCAACCCGGACGAGCTCTCCGGGGGCCAGGCCCAGCGCCTGATCATCGCGCGCGGCCTGATGCACGACCCGCAGGTGCTCTTCCTCGACGAGCCGTCGACGGGGCTCGACCCGCAGGCCCGCCTGTTCGTGCACGACCGCGTCACCGAGCTCGCGGCGTCCGGCGTCACGGTGGTGCTCACGACGCACGACATGGACGAGGCGGCCAAGCTCGCCGACCGCGTCGGCATCGTCGACCACGGCAAGCTCCTCGCGCTGGACACGCCGTCCGCGCTCGTGGCGGCCCTGCCCGGCGAGGCCACCATCGATCTCACGATCACCGGTGCCGACGTGGACGTGCTCGTGGGGCGGCTGGGCGAGCTCCGCGGTGTGTCGAGCGTCGAGGACCTGACCGGCGAGGCCGCGTCGGCGACGCACCTGCGGGTGGGCTGCGACGGCGAGGCCGGCGCCGCGCTCCCGCCGGTGCTCGCCGCGGTGGCCGACGCCGAGGCCGTCGTCTCGCAGGTCGAGCTCGGCGAGCCCACGCTCGAGGACGTCTTCATCGACCTGACGGGCAGGGGGCTGCGGTGAGCGCCCCGGTGAAGGTCGGGCCCGGCCAGGGCCGCGCGTTCCTCGGTGTCCTGGGCCGCGACCTCGCGGTCACCGGCAAGGAGTTCGGCAGCTTCATCAGCCAGGTGCTGATGCAGCCGTTCTTCCTGCTGTTCGTGTTCGGCGTGGTGCTCGGCCAGCTCGGCTACGTCACCCCCGGCTACGCCCAGCTGCTGCTGCCCGGGCTCCTGGCCCTCAACGCGTTCTTCGTGGCCGTGCAGGCCACGGCGATCCCCCTGGTGATCGACTTCTCGTACACCAAGGAGATCGAGGACCGCCTGCTCGCGCCGCTGTCCACGCGCCTCGTCGCGGTCGAGAAGATCGTGTTCGGGGCCTCGCGCGGCCTCTTCGGCTCGCTCGTGATGATCCCCGTCGGTTACATCGTGCTCGACGAGGTCAACTGGGTGCTCGCGGGCCTGCCGTTCGCGGCGGTGCTGCTCGTGCTCGGCTCGCTGGCGGGCGGGGCCGCGGGGCTGGTCCTCGGCACGCTGGTGTCGCCCAGGAAGATCAACGTGGTGTTCGCCCTGGTGATCACCCCGCTGCTGTTCACCGGGTCGACGCAGTTCCCGTTCCTGCAGCTCGAGAACCTGCGCTGGTTCCAGGTGATCTGTGCGCTCAACCCGATCACCTACGTCTCCGAGGGTCTGCGCGGCGCACTGACGCCCGCGGTGCCGCACCTGCCGGGCTGGCTCTGCCTGCTGGCGCTCGTGGCCTCGTGCCTGCTCTTCGGGGCGATCGGCATCCAGGGGTTCGTCCGCCGCGCGCTCGACTGATGACCGGGGAGCTGGACGCCCTGCGCGGGCGGCTCGCGGCGGTGATGGCCGCTCGCGGGTTCGCGGCGCAGGCCGCGGCCCTCGGGCGGCTCGCGGCGCGGTCCGAGGGCCCGGACACCGCACTCCCGGTGCTCGCGCATCTCGACGACGCCGTGGCGCGGGCGGGCGAGGAGGTCGACGCCGAGCTCGCCGGGGTCCTCGGCCCGCTCGCGGCGGCGGCGCGGTGGCAGCAGACCGCGGCCTACGTCGCGAACCCGCCCGACGCGTCGTTCCTCGACCTCTACGCGCACGCCACGCTCGCGGACGCGCAGGACGTCGCGCTGGGCCTGGTCCTGCTGGGACCGAGCGTGCGGTACCCGCCGCACCACCACCCCGCCGAGGAGTTCTACCTGCCCGCGGGCGCGATCCGGTGGGTGCACGCGGCCGCCGCCGAGCCCGCCCCCGAGCCGGCCGGCGTCCTGGTCCACCACGCGTCCTGGCAGCCCCACGGGATGTGGACCGGCGACCGCGCCGTCCTGCTCGCCTACGTCTGGATCGGTGAGGTGGGAACGTCTGCGGAGTTCTGCTGAGGACCTTGATTGTCGGGCGGGGTGCTCCGGGTAGGCCCTGAGCCATGCGACACCAGGAGTTCCTCGCCGGCGTCGCCACCCGAGGTGGCTTCGCCGAGACCGATGACGCGCGCCGGGCCGCCGACGCCGTGCTGGCCACGCTGGCCGAGCACCTGCCCGGGGACGACCGCACCGCCCTCGTGGAGGCGTTGCCCAACCTGCTCGAGGTCGAGTCCGACGTCGACCGGGCGAACGGTGGCGGCGGCACGCCGACCGAGGCCGGCCTCGTCGACGAGGTCGCCCGCCGCAGCGGCTGGGCCCCCGAGCGCGCCCGCTACGCGCTGACCGCGGTGATCGGCCAGCTGGGTGCCGAGGACGCCGACCTCGGCGAGCGGATCGGCCGCGTCGTGCCCGCGGACCTGCGGGGCGTCGGGCCGACGCTCCCGCCCGACGCGGCGTCCGAGGGCGCCCAGGGTCGCCCCCAGCCGGTGGACGCCGACGAGCTCGACCGCGAGCTGCAGCGCCTGCCCGAGTGGTCGGGTGACGTGAGCGGCATCGAACGGACCGTCGAGCTGCCGCCCGAGCGCCTCGACCTCGTGCTCGAGCGCCTGCGGCGCGCCGAGAGCGAGCTCGGGGCCCGGCTGCGGATCGTCGACCGCACGCCCACCTCGCTGACCGTGCGCGCCCGCACCGAGAGCATGCAGGTGGTCGCCGAGATCGACCTCGAGCTCGCCGCCCGGTTCGACGAGATCGTCGGCGCGATCGGCGCAGGCGGCTGATGCTCCGCACGTGAGTGATGCCGCAGGCCCCTCAGACCACCGAGAAACCCGGCGGGAGCGAGCCGCGGCCGGTGAGGGCGTGCAGGAGCACCGGGGCGTGGCCCAGGCGCACGCCGGTGCGGGCGAGCACGGTGACCACCTGGGTCGTCGTGTGCGCGCTGAACGCGACGTCGAGCCCGGTCGCCGTCGCGATGTCGTACCCGTGCACGACGAGCTCGATCGTGCGGGTCGGCACGTAGGACGCGACGCGCATCCCGCCGGCGATCGTCGCGATGAGCGCGTCCGGGTCGGCGGCGCGGGTGGCCGCGACGGCGCGCTCGGCGAGCGTCGCGAACGCCGCGGCCGGGTCGTTGCCGAGCGCCCCGCCCGCGTCCCGCCCGCGCTGCGCGACGGCGGACGGGTCGATCCCCTCGCCGGTCATCGACGGCATCAGGGCGTAGTAGCCCTCGGGCGAGTCGATGTCCTCGGTGTCGGCGGGCCGCTCCAGGTAGGTCAGCACGGTGACGAACGCCCGACTGGTGTGCCCCACCAGCGAGCGCAGGTCCCACTCACCCAGCGCCGGCGCGTCCCAGGCGTCCGGCGGCACCCGCCCGACCAGCTCCGTGACCACCTGCGCCGCCTCGGCGTACCCCTCCAGCATGTGAGCGATTTTCCCGGCTATAGCCGGGAAAATCACTCACGGGTGGTCAGGCGATGAGCTTCGCGGCGATCTCCGCGAGGCGGGTGCCCTGGATGCGGGCGGCCTGGAGGGCGGCGTCGTCGGGCGCGGCGGACTTCCGCGACACCCAGGACGCGCCGTACGGGTTGCCCGACGACATCAGCGACGCGTCGGCGGCGTAGCCGAGCGGCATGACCAGCGCGCCCCAGTGGTAGAGCACGTTGTTCATCGACAGGATCGTCGCCTCGAGCCCGCCGTGGCCCGTCGAGGCGCTGGTGAACGAGGTGCCGACCAGGCCGGCGAGCTTCCCCTGCGCCCACAGCCCGCCCGTGGTGTCGAGGAACGCCTTGAGCTGCTCGGCGCTGTTGCCGAAGCGGGTCGGGCTGCCCATCGCGAGGCCGTCGGCCCACTCCAGGTCGTCCAGCGACGCGACGGTGTCGTAGGGGTTGTTCTCGACCCAGGCCTTCCACCGCCGGTTGGCCTCGATGGCCTCGGCCGGGGCGCGCTCCGCGACGGGCCGGACGCGGGTCTCGGCGCCGGCGTCCCGGGCTCCCTGCGCGAGCGACTCGGCGAGCGCGGCGACGTTGCCGGTCGCGGAGTAGAAGACGACGACGATGCGCGGCGCCCTGGTGGTCGAGGCGGTCACGGGGCCCTCCCGGGTCGGTGGTCGGACCCCGATCATCACCCGGACGTCCGCACCCCCTGGCCCGGGGGTCACCCGCTCGGCTCCCACGAGCGTCGGAGACGGAGCAGGATGGGCGGGGTGACGACGCGGGAGGCCGGCGGGATACGGACCGGTGCGCCCACGCGCGGCCGGGACGCGGCCGGGCCCCGCGGGCTCGTCGCGCTCTACCGACGCCTGTCCGGGCTCGTCGCCGCCCCGTCGGCCGACGCCCAGGCCGTCGCCGCGGTGATGGCGGGCGAGCTCGGGGTGCTCGCGGCCGTGGTCGGTCCGCAGCGCGAGGTGCTCGCCGCCGCCGCGCCCGGCATGGGCGTCGCGGAGGCCTCGGCCCTCGTGCGCGCCGACGCCCGCACGGCGGCGTGGCCCCGCACCCTCGAGGTGGCCGCGGCGGCCGGGCGGGCCCTGCGCGTGCCCGGGCCCTGGCTGCGCGGCCAGGTCGTCGCCCCGGTGCTGCTCGGCCGCGAGGTGCCGGCGTTCGTGTTCGCCGAGGAGGACACCGCCACCCGCGATCGCCCCGAGGCGCTGGCCGGCGACGACGTCCTGCTGCTGGTGGCCGAGCACGCCGCGACGGTCGTCGGGGTGCTCCACGGCCGCGACCGCGTGCTGGCCACCGCCGCCGGCCAGGTGCGCGGCGACCTGGTGTCCGGGCTGCTGCTCGACCGCGCCCGCGACGCCGACCAGGCCGCCCAGTGGGCCGAGCACGTCGGCTACGACCACGGCGTCGCCCACCGCGTCGTCGTCGTGTCCCCGGACGACGAGGACGCCTACGGCGCCGGGCCCGCGAGCCTGCTCGGCGAGGCCGAGGAGCACCTGCTCGCCGCCGCCCCGGCCGCGCTGACGGTCGTGCGCGACACCGAGACCGTCGCCGTCGTCCCCGAGACCGCCGACCCCGTGGCCGTCGGCGCCACGTGCGCCCGCCGGCTGGCCCGCGGCCGCGTGCCCGACCCCGACGCCCGCTGGCCGGTGACCGTCGCCGTCGGCGGCCCCGTCTCCGAGCCCGCCGACATCGCCGCCTCCTACGACCAGGCGCGTCGGACCCTGCTGGCCTCCCGCCGGCTCGGCCGCGCGGGGCGGGTGCTGCGCTTCGACGAGCTCGGGGTGCACCGGCTCCTGCTGCAGATCCCGGACCCCGACGCCGCGCGCGCCTTCGCCCGCGAGGTGCTGGGACGGCTCGCGACCGACCGGTCCGAGCGCACCGTCGAGCTCCTGCGCACCCTGGCCCGCTACTTCCGCGAGGACGGCAGCCCGCAGCGGGTGGCGCGGGCGCTGAACGTCCACCCCAACACCGTCGGCTACCGCCTGCGGCGCGCCGAGGAGCTCAGCGGCCTGGACCTCGACTCCTACCGCGACCGCCTCGCCGCCCAGGTGGCGCTCGAGATCCTGGGGGAGATGGAGGCGTGAGCGAGTCCTTCGCCACCGAGTCCTTCACCGCAGCGCTCGCCCGCCGCGTCCTGCTCTGCGACGGCGCGATGGGCACGCTCGCCCGGGCCAGCGGCGTGCGGGTCGAGGGGCCCGGCGCCGAGCTGTGCGTCGTCGCCCCGGAGCTGGTGACGGCGCTGCACGAGCGCTACCTCGCCGCCGGCGCGGACGTCCTCCAGACCCACACCTTCGGCGCCTCACGCCCGCGCCTGGAACGCCACGGGCTCGCCCGGCGGACCCGCGAGGTCAACCTCGCCGGCGCGCGCCTGGCCGCCGCCGCGCGCGACGGTGCCGGGCGGCCGGCCTGGGTGGCCGGCTCGGTCTCCCCGGTGACCCAGCCGGGACGGGGCAGCGCCGTCGACGCGCCCGCGGCGGCCGCGGCGATCCGCGAACAGGTCGAGGCGCTGGTCGAGGGCGGGGTCGACCTCGTCGTGCTCGAGACGTTCAGCCGCGCCGACGAGCTGCTCGCCGCGGTGCGCGCCGTCCGTGAGGTGACCGACCTGCCCGTCGTCGCGGAGGCGACGTTCGTCGACGAGGACGGCAGCCCGCTCACCACCGCCGGGGAGTCACCGGCCGACGTCGTCGCCCGCCTCGCCGACGCGGGCACGGTGGCGATCGGCAGCAACTGCACCCTCGGTCCGCAGGGCCTGCTCGACGTGGTGCGGCGGATGGGGCCGACGAACGGGCTCGCGCTCGCCGCGCAGCCCAACGCGGGCCTTCCGCACGTCGTCGCCGACCGCAGCGTGCGCTTCGCGGGCGACGCGGAGCACTTCGCGCGCTACGTGCTGCGCTACGTCGAGGCCGGCGCGCGCTTCGTCGGCGGGTGCTGCGGCACGACCCCGGAGCACACCGCGGCGGCCGCGACGGCGCTGACGACGCACGACGCCTGGGCGCCGTCGTCCGCGCCCGTCGCGGACCCGGCCCCCGAGAGCGGGCCGATCCGGATCGTCGAGGGCCACCGCGCGGCGCCCGAGGCCGAGCCCGACGACCCCGGTCCCGGCAGCGGGCCCGACGCCCGCGGCGCCGTCGACCGCTGGCTGCGCCACCGCGGGGCGGGCGAGTTCCTCGTCGCCGCGGAGGTCGCCGGGGCGGGCGGGCCCGCCGAGCACCTCGCCCGTGCTCGGCGCGCGGTGGCCGGCGGCGCCTCGGTGCTGTGGGTCAGCAGGCCCCGCGCCCGCCGCGCGACCACCAGCAGCGCCGCGCTCGCCGTGCACCTCCACGACCGCGTCGACGTCGACACCGCCCTGACGGTGACGAGCTGGCAGACGGGCCTGCTCGCCCTGCAGGCCGACCTGCTCGGGCTGCACGCCCTGGGGCTGCGCACGCTGGTCTGCGAGACGGGCAACCCGCCGGTGCACGCCGAGCAGGCCGTCCGCGACGGGGTGTGGGAGGTCGACGGGGCCGAGCTTCTCCGCACGGCCGCCGGCCTCAACCGCGGCGTCGACATCGACGGGGTGCAGCTGGGCACGGCGACGGCGTTCCGTCTCGGCGCGCGCTTCACCCCGGGTTCGGACGACCTCGAGCACGAGGCCGCGCGGGCGATCGCCAAGGTCGAGGCGGGGGCGGAGTTCCTCGTCTCGCGCCCGGTGTTCGACCTCGACGGGCTCCGGCGGATCGTCGACGCGCTCGCGGACGCGGGCTGCCGCGTCCCGGTGCTCGCATCGGTGGGGGCGCTGACCGGCTACGCGCAGGCCGAGCACATGCGCCACGAGGTGCCCGACGTCGTCGTCCCGGACGCCGTCATGGACACGATGCGCCGCGCGGGCGACGGCCCGGAGGCCGCGCGGACGGGGCTGTCGCTGGCCGCGGACCTCGTGGGTGCGGCCGCCGACGTGGTCGAGGGCGTCGTCGTGCGGTGGTCCGGGCCGGCCTGGCCCGGGCTCGACCCGGCGACGGCGGTGGCGCGGCTGCACGCCGCCGCCGGCGCCTAGCCGTCAGACCGCGACTCGTCAGACCGCGACTCGTCAGACCGCGACGGGGGCCCGCCGCACGACCGGCGCCGGCTGCGGGGTGCCGCGCAGGTGCGCGATGGTCGCGCGCAGGTAGGCGACCTCACGCGTCAGCGAGGCGACGGTCTCGCCGTCGTAGTCGTAGGACATCTCGCGTGGCATGACCACGACTCCGCAGCAGGGGCACGTCGTCGGGGCGTTCATCCTCGTCACCTCGGTGCTCACGTTCCGGTGGGTCACGGGTCCTGTCGGCCCCGGCACCCTCCAGTGTTCGCGTCCGCCGACGGCCGGGCACTGTGTCCGCCCACAGAGATCACGGTGATGGCGTTGTGTCCCGGCACAGCGTGCGCCGGACACTGCGCCGGATGCCGCGTCAGGCTCCCTCGACCAGTCGAGCGCGCCACGCGTCCAGGTCCGCGTCGGAGACACCGGCCGCCCGGAACGGCGCGCGGGCGTCGTCGTCGAGCTGGTCCAGCACCCCCTCGAGGTGCGCGGGGTCCACGCCGACGCGCTCCGGGTCGGCGCCCGGCGCGGCGGAGCCCTGGAGGACCAGGCGGTCCCTCAGGGCGACCCGGTGGTCGTTGGTGGCGGCGAAGTCCGCGGCCACGACATCGCGCGGGACGCCGGCGGCGCGCAGCAGCAGCGCCACCGCGACGCCGGTGCGGTCCTTGCCCGCCGCGCAGTGCACGAGCAGCGGCCCCGGCCCGTGGGCGGCCACGTCGACCAGCGCGGGCAGCCACGCCTCGCCGATGCCCAGCAGGAGCATGTACAGCTCGTCGAGACCCCGGCGCTGGCGGGTCTCCGGCGGCGCGTCCCGCATGAGCACCTCGGGGGCGAGGGCCTGGATCAGCGGCAGCGGGGTCAGCTCGCTGCCGAGGGCCACCAGCGGGTGCGGGCGCCCGTCGAGCTCCTCGGGGTTGCGCAGGTCGATCACGCTGCCGGGCGGCCAGGCGAGCCCGCCGGGCCCGTGCGTCGTGGCGTCGTCGGCCAGCGGGGCGTCGGAGCGCCACAGCACCCCGGGTCGCGTGCGCAGGCCGTCGACGGTCGGCATCTCGCCCACGTCGCGGAGGTTGGCGAGGTGGCGGAGGTCCGGGAGGTCTCCGGTGTCGGGGACGGTCAGGTCCGTGCGCGAGGCGGGCACCGGTGTACTCCTTCGTCGGGACCTCCATGGTCCCGTGTCCGACCGCCGAGCCCGGCCCGTGGTGCGCGACCTCACCTCCCGGGTGCCAGGGTGATCCCGTGGAGGGTGACGAGACGCTCGTGCTGCGGGCGCCCTGCCCGTCCGACGAACCGGTGGCGCGCGAGGCCCAGGCCGCGCTCGCCGCGGACGGGTTCGACTTCGGTCTGCGCCCGGACACCGAGCCCTGGCTGGCCTACCTGGACCGCCTCCAGCGCGAGCATCGCGGCGAGGACCTCCCGCCGGGCCGGGTGGCGTCGACGTATCTCTACGGCGAGGTCGGCGGACGGGTCGTCGGGCGCACGTCGATCCGGCACACGCTCACCGACACGCTGCGCGCCGAGGGCGGGCACATCGGGTACGCGGTGCTGCCCGCCGAGCGCCGCCGCGGCTACGCGACGGCGATCCTGCGCCGCAGCCTCGAGGTCGCCCGCGACCTCGGGATCGGCCGGGTCCTCGTCACCTGCCGCGCGGACAACGCCGGCTCGCTGGCCGTGATCGCGCGCTGCGGCGGCCGGCTCGACCCGGAGTGGCCGGTCAACCCCTGCGGCCCCGGCGGCGTGCCCCTGCGGCGGTTCTGGATCGACTGATCGGCTCGATCTGGTGAGCTCGGACGGAACAGCGGCGCTGGGCTGCTGGGCTGCTGGGCTGCTGGGCTGCTGTGACGCCAGACCGTGTCCTGAGGACACGGTTCGCGCCGAACCCCCTCGACGGCCGCGGCACTCTGATGCCGTGGGGTGGACGGCGACGAGCGACGTCGAGGAGTTCTGGCACGCCACACGGCACTACCTGCGGACGCATCGGGTGCCATCGACGGTGGTCCTCTCGATCGTCGACACCCTGCGGACCAGCGGCCCGGGCGGATACTCCGGCCCGCCCGAGCTGGCCTGGTGCGACGAAGGCGAGGGCGTCTCGGCCGTGATCGTCCGGACCCCGCCCCACCGGCCCGTGGTCTCGGCGATGACGACGGCCGCCGCGGCCCGGTGGGCGGCAGACCGGCCGGCACCGGACCGGCTGCTCGGCCCCCCGGAGGCCGTCGCCGCCCTCGCGTCGGCGTGGGGCGTGTCCACCGAGGTGCTCGTCCCGGAGCGCCTGCACCGCCTGGACGTGCTGCGTGCGCCGGCCGATCCGTCGCCCACCCGGCTCGCCGGCGACGCCGACCGGGACCTGCTGTGGGCCTGGCTGGAGGAGTTCCATCACGAGGCGACACCGGACGACCCGCTGCCTCCCCGCGGCCCGGTCGACGCCGCGGTCGACGAGTCCCGGGTGGTCGTCGCGGTCACCGGCGGCGAGCCGGTGGCCTACGCGTCGGCGTCGCCGATCGTGCTCGGGACCGCTCGGATCGGCCCGGTCTACACCCGGCCGGCGCACCGGCGCCGGGGTCACGGCGCGGCGGTGACGGCTGCGCTCGCCGCGCTCCTCGCGGACCGCGGCGCCGAGGAGATCGTGCTGTTCACCGACCTCGGCAACCCCACGAGCAACGCGCTCTACGCGCGCCTCGGGTTCGTCGGGGTGGTCGACGTCGTCGACGCGGCCCTCGTCCCGGTGGCGCGGAAGAACGTGTAGCTGAAGGTCCCGCCGGGCTCGGTGGTGCGCAGGAGGTCACGCACGCCGGCGTCGAAGCGCTCGGGCGTGATCAGCCCCGCGGCCAGGGCCGGTTCGCGCACCCCGGCGACCATGGGGGTGAAGGTCCGGCGCACGAGGCTGTCGGCCAGGTCGGGGCGCCCGGCGTGGGCGTGGGCGGTGCGCGGCACCACGGCGACGTCGTCGAACCCGGCGGACGCGAGCAGCGGGTGGAGCCGCCGGCCGATCCCGGCGTCACCCCCGGCCTGGCGCTGGAGCACCTCCTGACACGCGATGACGGCGCGGGCGTCGTCCGAGTCGGGGTGGAACGAGGTGGCGCCGTGGTCGCCCTCGACCACGGTGATCGTCCCGCCGGGCCGCAGCACGTGCCGCAACGCGGCGAGGGCCTCCTGCGGGCGGGGGAGGTGCTCGAGCAGGAAGAACACGACGACGTGGTCGACGGAACCCGGCGGCACCGGCGGGTCGTGGACGTCGCCGGCACGCACGTCGACCCGGTCGGCGAGACCGGCGGCCTCGACGCGGGCGCGGGCGGCGGCCACCTGCGTCTCGGTGAGGTCGATCGAGGTGAAGCGGGCGCCGGGGCTGCGCGCGGCGAGCACGACGGTCTGCGCGCCGACCCCGCAGCCGGGCTCGAGGACGTGGGCACCGTCGGGGAACGTCACGCCGTCGTGCAGGAGGTCGGCGAGGGTGGCGGCCTGGTCGCGCAGCCGCGTCGCCTCGGTCTCGTGGTAGCCGTGGACGTAGGACCCGATCATGGTCATCTCCCGGAGCACGGTGGACAGGACGTCGTCGCCGGTGTCCGCGAGGACCTCGGCGAGGCGGTCGCGCACCGTGCGGCGCCGGCGCAGGTCGGCGTCCACCTGCGCGAGGTGGGCGCGCAGCGTCGCCGCCGGATCGGGATCGGTGCCGTCGAGCAGCGCGGCGACCCGGTCGAGTCGCAGGCCCAGAGCGCGCAGGGTGATCGCCCGGTGCAGGCGCACGACGTCGTCGGCGCCGTAGAGGCGATGGCCCGCGGGGGTGCGCGACGGCGAGACGACGCCCCGCTCGTCCCAGTGGCGCAGCACCCGCACCGACAGCCGGTGGCCTCGGCCAGCTCGCCGACCGTCCGCCCGCGCGTCATGGGAGGAACGCTAGGACCTCACACCGTGAGAGGAGCAAGCGTCCACCTGTGGTTGACGACAGCCGAATCGTCAACCTACGGTGGACGAATGCCACCGACGAACGTCCGCCTCGACGACCTCATCAACGCCATCACCTCGGTCCACTCCGACGCCCTCGAGCAGCTCCAGGACGCCGTGCTCGCCGCCGAGCACCTCGACGAGGTCGCCGATCACCTCATCGGCCACTTCGTCGACCAGGCCCGGCGCTCCGGGGCGTCGTGGACCGACATCGGCAAGCGCATGGGCGTCACGAAGCAGGCCGCCCAGAAGCGGTTCGTGCCGAAGGGGTCCGGCGAGATCGACCCCGAGGAGGGCTTCAGCCGCTTCACCCCGCGCGCCCGCAACGTCGTGGTGAAGGCCCAGGAGGAGGCCCGGTCGGCGGAGAACGCCGAGATCACCCCGGCGCACCTGGCGCTCGGGCTGCTCCACGAGCCGGAGTCGCTCGCGGGCGTGACCATCACGGCCCTCGGGGTGGCGCCGGAGACGATGCGCCGCACGCTCGTCGGCACCCTGGCGCCCCGCTCCGACGAGATCGGGGCGCTCATCCCGTTCGACGCGGCGTGCAAGAAGGTGCTGGAGCTGACGTTCCGCCAGGCGCTGCGGCTCGGGCACAACTACGTCGGCACGGAACACATCCTGCTCGCGCTGCTCGAGCACGAGGACGGGGCGGGCACGCTCACCGGCCTCGGCCTGGACCGCGAGGCCGTCGAGGGCCACGTCGTCCGCACGCTCTCGATGCTGAGCGGCGCCCCGGAGGACCCTCAGACCCCGTAGATCCTGCTCGGCGTCACGAGCACCGCCGCCCGCCGCTCACGGGCCATCGTGGCGTCGTATTCGATCCAGTCGTCGTGTGTCCCGCCGGCGGCGGTGAAGACCTCGCGCAGCAGGGCGGGAACATCAGCGACCCCGGTGAGGGCGTCGTCCGGCCCGGCGATCTCGGTGGAGCCCTCGACGGTCGTCCAGCGCCATCCGGCGCGCACCGTCACCGTCATCCGCGGCCGGGCGCGGAGGTTCGCGAGCTTCACCGATCCGCCCGCCGCCACGAGCGCCACGATCGGCGTCCCGTGCACCGGGTGGTCCATCACACCGGCGTTGACGACGGACGACTGGATCGAGCCGTCGGCCCGCGCGGTCGACACCACGACCAGGAAGTGCTCTCCGGCGGCCCGCTCGCGGAAGTCGTCGAGGTCCATGGCGTGAGCCTGGCACGCGCTCAGTCGAGAGCGAAGCCGAACGGGAGCTCCAGCCGGTGGGCGCGCAGGAAGTCGGCGTCGGCGAGCAGGTCGCGGGTCGGGGCGTCCGCGACGACGACCCCGCCGTCGATCACCACCGAGCGCGGGCAGAGCTGCAGCGCATAGGGCAGGTCGTGGGTGACCATGAGCATCGTCCGGTCGAGCCCCAGCAGGACCTCCGCGAGCTCGCGGCGCGCGACGGGGTCGAGGTGAGTGGAGGGCTCGTCCAGCACGAGGATCTCGGGGTCGCACGCGAGGACGGTGGCCAGGGCGGCGCGCCGGCGCTGTCCGCCGGAGAGGTGCATGGGCGACCGGTCGGCGAGCTCCGCCACGCCGACGGCCTCGAGCGCCTCCTTGACCCGCAGTGCCAGCTCCGGCTCGGTGACCCCGAAGTTCGCCGGCCCGAACGCGACGTCGTCGGCGACGGTCGGCATGAACAGCTGGTCGTCGGGATCCTGGAAGACGATGCCGACGCGGCGGCGGATCTCCTGCACGTGCTCGCGGGTGACCTCCATCCCGCCGACCCGCACGGTGCCTGCGCCCGCCCGGTGCACGCCGTTGAGGTGCAGCACCAGCGTCGTCTTGCCCGCCCCGTTCGGCCCGAGGAGGGCGACCCGCTCGCCGCGCTCGATGCGCAGGTCCACGCCGAAGAGGGCCTGGTGGCCGTCGGGGTACGCGAACGCCAGCCCCGAGACCTCGAGGGAAGGGACCGTCACCAGGCCCAGTATCCGGACATCGCGAGCAGCGCCGCCGCGACGGCCGGCACCAGGGCCACCGACCAGGTCGCCGTCGACGCGGACGCCGTGGTGAACGCCGGCATCGTCCCGGTGTAGCCGCGGGAGAGCATCGCGAGGTGCACGCGCTCGCCCCGCTCGTAGGAGCGCAGGAACAGCGCCCCGACCGAGCGCACCGTCGCCCCGAGCTGCCAGACGAAGCGCGGGTCGTGGCCGCGGGACACGCGCGCGAGGCGCATCCGCCGGGCCTCGGCGGCGATGACCTCGAGGTAGCGCAGCATCAGCGTCGCGATCACGCAGACCATCGACGGCACCCGCAGCCGCGAGAGCCCGGAGACGAGGTCGCGCAGCGGGGTGGTGGCGGCGAGCGTCACCGAGACGAGCACGCCGAGCGTGCCCTTGACCAGGATGTTCCACCCGGCGAGCAGGCCGTCGACGGCCAGGGACATCCCCATCCACTCGACCCGCGGGCCCGCCGCGAAGAACGGCAGCAGCACGGCGAGCACGACGAACGGCGCCTCGATGAGCGCCCGCGCCGCGAGCCACCCGGGCGGGATGCGGGCGACCGTCCACACCCCGACGAGCAGCAGGAACTGCAGCCCGAACACCGCGAACGCCTCGCGCGGCGTGGCCACCACCGCCAGCACGAAGACGAACGCCACCACGATCTTGACGTGGGCGGGCAGGCGGTGGACCACCGAGTCGCCGGCCCGGTAGAGCGGGTGGGCGTGACCGGCACCCACGGCTACTCGACCCGGCTGGGCGTCTCGTCCTTCGACGACCGCCGTCGCAGGACCCAGAACAGCCCCCCGGCCACGAGGAGCGTGACGAGCACGCCGATGACGCCGGCGATCCCGGTCGTGCCCTCGGAGCCGCCGACCGTGTAGTCGGCCAGCGGGCTCCCCGCGGCCGCGTGCTCGCCGGCGTTCTGCGCGATGCACGTCCCGCCGACGGGCTCGCCGGCCTCGTCGAGCTCGCAGCCGGAGACCGTCACGGCGTCGAGGCCGTCGGGGCTGCTGCTCGCGGCGTAGGAGACGACGCCGGCCAGCAGCAGGGCGACGACGAGGAAGCCGGCGTAGAAGGCGACGGGGAGCTTCTTCACGAGCGCACTCCCTGGTCCTTGATCGTCAGTGACGGCGCGGCGCCCCGCGTCAGGTAGACGAGGTCCGGGCGCACGGCGGCGACGGCGCCGACGGTGAGCGCGGTGATGATCCCCTCGCCGATGCCGATGAGGGCGTGGAACCCGGTCATCAGCCCGAACACGGTGCCGAGCGCCAGGCCCTGCCCGCCGATCGCGTACTCGAGCACGAACCCCAGCGACGCGACGACGGTGTTCACCCAGGCGGCGACGAACGCGACGACCACGAGGCCGCCCCGGCTGCGGGTCGCCAGGCGGCGCAGGGCCACCGCCACCCCGTAGCCGGTGAACGTGCCGATCAGCGCCATGTTCGTGATGTTCGTGCCGAGCGCGGAGAGCCCGCCGTCGGCGAAGAGGAGCGCCTGGAGCAGCAGCACGATCGACACGCAGATCGCCCCGACGTAGGGGCCCACGAGGATCGCGCACAGCGCGCCGCCGAGCAGGTGGCCGCTCACGCCCGGGAGGATCGGGAAGTTCAGCATCTGGACCGCGAACACGAACGCGGCGACGAGGCCGGCCATCGGCGCGGTGCGGTCGTCCAGGTCGCCGCGGGCGCGGACGACGCAGACGGCCAGACCGAGCACGGCCACCAGCCCGAAGATCACCGAGGTCGGTGCGTTCACGATCCCGTCGCTCATGTGCATGGCGACGAGGTCGGTGTGCGGTTCCACGACTCACCCCCGCGTCCGGCGTGGCGCCACCCGGACGGGCGACGCCGGTCAGTGTGTCGCAGGAAAGTCGTTGTCGCACTACTCCTGCGACAACCGAGTACTGGCCGAACGGAGGGTGTGCGCTGACCGTCGTTCTGTTCGCCCGGTTCGGGCATGCTGGCCTCGCGGCGAGCGAGGAGGGTCCCCATGGCACAGCAGCGGACGACGTGCGCGATCGTCGGTGGCGGGCCCGCCGGGATCGTGCTGGGCCTGGTGCTCGCGCGGGCGGGGGTCGAGGTCACCGTGCTGGAGAAGCACGGCGACTTCCTGCGGGACTTCCGCGGCGACACCGTCCACGTCTCGACGATGACGCTGATCGACGAGCTGGGCCTGTGGGACCGCTTCGCCGAGCTGCCGTGGAAGCCGATCGAGCAGGCGCGGGTGGTCCTGGACGCGGGCCCGGCGACGGTCGCCGACCTCTCGCGGCTCCCGGTCCGGCACCCGTTCATCGCGATGGTCCCGCAGTGGCACCTGCTCGACATGCTCGCCGCGGCCGCCGAGGAGGAGCCGACGTTCACGCTGCTGCGCCACGCCGATGTCATCGACCTGCGCCGGCGCGGCGGCCGGGTCACCGGGGTGCGGTGGCGCGACAGGACCCAGGACGCAGGAGACACCGAGCACGACCTCGCCGCCGACCTCGTCGTCGCCTGCGACGGGCGTAGCTCCCGCGTGCGCGATCTGACGGGCCTGCCGTTGCGCGACTACCCGGTCCCCATGGACGTGTGGTGGTTCCGGCTGCCGCGCGGGGAGGGCGACGACCCGGCGGGCGGGCTGGGGCGCGTCACCGAGGGCCGCTTCGTGATCATGCTCGACCGCGGTGACTACTACCAGGTCGCCTACCTCATCCCGCGCGGCGCGGACGCCGAGCACCGACGGCAGCCGATCCAGACGCTTCGCGACGACCTGCGGGAGCTGCACCCCTGGCTCGGTGACCGGGTCGACGGCGTGGCGTCCTGGGACGACGTGAAGCTGCTGCGCGTCACGCTCGACCGGTTGCGTCGCTGGTCGGCCCCGGGCGTGCTCTGCCTCGGCGACGCGGCGCACGCGATGTCCCCGGTCGGCGGCGTGGGGATCAACCTCGCCGTGCAGGACGCGGTGGCCGCCGCGCGCCTGCTCGCGCCGGTGCTCGCGGCCGCGCCCGCCGACCCGGCGGCGGTCGACCGCGCCGCGGCCCGCGTCCAGCGCCGGCGCTGGTGGCCGACCTGGGCGACCCAGACCGGCCAGCGCATCGCCCACCGCGGGGTCATCGCCGCGGTGCTCGGCGAGGGCGAGCAGGCGCCCGGCCGCGAGCGGTTGCCGCTGCCGCTGCGCCTGTTGCAGCGCGTGCCGGCGCTCCAGGTGGTCCCGGCGTACCTGGTCGGGGTCGGCGTGCTGCCCGAGCACGCGCCGTCGTGGGCGCGCCGGGACGCTCAGCCGGCGAGCGCGAAGAACTCCAGCGCGTTGCCGTCGGGGTCGACGAACGAGAGCGCCCAGCCGTAGTCGGCCTCGACGACGCCGCTGTGCACGACCCCGATCTGGTCGAGGTGGGTCTGCCACGCGGAGACGGCGGCGCGGTCGGCGCAGGAGAACCCGACGTGGTCGAGGCCGGGCGCCACGACGTCGAACGTGTCGCCGGAGCGGGCGGCGTCGTGCGCGGTGAGCCCGAAGAGCTGCCCGCCGGCGAGCGCGAAGACCTTCCGCTCGAACGGTCCGTCGGACAGCGTCATCGCCGGCTCCACGCCGAAGAGGCGCTCGTACCAGGGCTGGCTCGTGGCCAGGTCGGTCACCGAGAGCGCGACGTGGGAGATGGAGGGGAGTTCGGGCACGGCGCCAACCTAGTCCGCGCGGACCGGGAAGTGGATCGGCCCGCGCAGCACCGTCGCCACGCGGGGCACGATCTTGCCGGCGGGGCGCAGGCGCGGCATCCGCTCGGCGAGCATCTCCAGCGCGACCTCGCCCTCCATCCGGGCCAGGGCGGCGCCGAGGCAGTAGTGCGCGCCGCCGGAGAACGCCAGGTGCGTGGTGGTCTGGTCGCGACGGAGGTCGAAGCGGTCGGGGTCCGGGTGCGCGGCCGGGTCGCGGCCCGCGCTCGCCAGCAGCACGAGCACCCCCGAGTCACGGCGCAGCCTCCGGTCGCCGATCTCCACGTCCTCGTGCGCGAACCGCGCGGTGAGCTGGACCGGCGGGTCGAAGCGCAGCGTCTCCTCGACGGCGCCGGCCGCGAGCGCGGGGTCGGCGGCGAGGTCCTCCCAGGTGCCCGTGGCCTGCAGCGCGCGCACGGCGTTGCCGACGAGGTTGGTCGTCGTCTCGAAGCCGGCGACGAGCAGCAGCTGGGCGAGCGAGACGAGCTCGTCGAGGGTCAGCGTGTCCTCGTCGAGGGCGGCGACGAGCTGGGAGATCACGTCGTCGCCGGGGTCGGCGCGGCGGCGCTCGACGAGGTCGGCGAACAGCGCCCGCAGGTCGGCGGTGGCCCGGGACAGCGCGTGCGCGTGGCGCACCGAGCGGACGCCGTCGAGGGCGGCGCCCAATGCCCGGCCCCAGCGGGCGAAGCGCGGGGTGTCGACGTCGGGGATCGCGAGCAGCTCGGCGATGACGCTGATCGGCAGGGGCGCGGCGAGGTCGGTGGTGAGGTCGAAGGTCCCGCGCGAGGCGGCGTCGTCGAGCAGGCGGCCCGTGACGGTCCGGGCCGTCTCGCGGTACTGCGCGAGGCGCTTCGGGGCGAACGTCGGCTGGGCGAGGCGGCGCAGCCGCGTGTGGTCGGGGGCGTCGAGGGCGAGCAGCGAGAGGTCGATCGGCTCGATCAGCGCGGTGCCCGGGTCGGTGGGATCGGGACCACTCGCCGAACCGGCGTCGTCGGTCGGGTCGAACGGCATCCGCCCGTCCGCGAGGCGCACCCCGAAGCGGCGGTCGCGCAGGACGGCCGTGCAGGCCTCGTGCGTGGCGACGGCGTTGATGCCGGTGCGGCTGCGGGCCACGCCGCCCGTCTCCGCCGCCGCGGCGCGCAGCCGGGCGTAGGTCGGGTAGGGGTCGAGGCGCCACGGCCGGTGCATGAGCCGGGCGACCGGGTCGCCGCGCAGCGCCAGGGCGAGGCCACCGGCGCGCATCGCGGCGATGCGCGTGCCCAGGCGGAGGTCCGCGCGCCACCGCGGCGTGGCCCGCCGTGTCACGGACGGGGGTGCCTGATCCGTCGTCACTCTGTCGTCGCCTCCTCGGACGGGCGGCGGGTACCCGCCGTACCGTGGCGCACCGGTCCGACCACCGGTGCGGAGCGTCACGTCCGGTCCGCTGGACCGGGCAGGACCCGGCGCGGAGGGTGAGAACGGACGGCCCCACGATGCCACCGGGCCGCCGACGGGACCGACACGACAGGAGGCGGGACGTGACGAGCACCAGCGCGGCTCGACGCCCGTCCACCGAGGGCGCCACCGATCCGGTCCGCCTGCTCCGGTCCTGGGCGCCCGGCGCGGGCTCGTGGTTCTCCGGTCCGCGCGGCGCGATGCTCACCCGCGGCGTCCGCGCCCGCCCGCCGTCGGCCGACCCGGACGCCGTCCTGGCCTGCCTGCGCGAGGTCGGCACACGATCGGGATCGCCCGCGGTGGCGGTCGGCGCGCTGCCCTACGACGCCACCGCGAGCGCCCATCTCGTCGTCCCCGAGCACGTCGAGCGCGCCGGCGCGCTCGGCGCCGTGCTGACCGCCGAGCAGGCCCACGCCCCGGTGACCGGCGTCGCCCGGCCGGTGCCCGAGACCGCGCGCTACGAGGCGATGGTCGCCGACGCCCTGGCGCGCATGGAGGCCGGTCCGCTGGAGAAGGTCGTGCTGGCCCGGACGCTCGAGGTCATCGCCGACCGGCCCGTCGACACCGTCCCCATGCTGCGCGCGCTGGCCCGTCGCGACCCGCGCCTGTACCTGTTCGCC
Source organism: Actinomycetospora sp. CA-053990 (assembly GCF_050948445.1). NCBI lineage: Bacteria > Bacillati > Actinomycetota > Actinomycetes > Pseudonocardiales > Pseudonocardiaceae > Actinomycetospora > Actinomycetospora sp. CA-053990. The sequence continues at coordinate 750,768 of NZ_CP192043.1, forward strand.
GTCGACCTGCCCCCCGCGCGGACGGGCACCCCGCGGACGCTGCTCGGCGCGAGCCCCGAGCTGCTGCTCTCCCGGGACGGAGACCGCGTGACGGTCAACCCGCTGGCCGGCTCCGCCGCCCGGTCGACCGATCCCGCCGAGGACCGCGGCCGCGGCGAGGCCCTGCTCGCCTCGGCCAAGGACCGGCACGAGCACGCCCTCGTCGTCGACGACATCGTCGAGCGCCTGCGTCCCCTCGTCGACGACCTCGAGGTGCCCGACGGCCCGTCGCTGGTCGCGACCGCGACGCTGTGGCACCTGTCGACGACGCTGCGGGCGCGCGTCGCCGACACCGAGGTCTCCGCGCTGCACCTCGCGCAGGCGCTGCACCCGACCCCGGCCGTCTGCGGCGTCCCGCGCGCCGACGCGGCGGCCGCGATCGACGAGATCGAGCCCTTCGACCGCGGCTTCTACACCGGCACCGTCGGCTGGACCGACGCGCGCGGCGACGGCGAGTGGGTCATGGCGCTGCGCTGCGGCGAGGTGGAGGGCGACCGGGTCCGGCTCTGGGCAGGCGCCGGCATCGTGCCCGCCTCGTCCCCGCCCGACGAGCTCGCCGAGACCACGGTGAAGCTGCGGACCCTGCTCGATGCGCTGGGTCTCGACGAGGGCTGAGTGGAGACCTGGGACGAGCTGCGCGGCGGCCGCGAGCTCCTGCGTGACGACGACCTGCTCGTGCTCGACAAGCCCGCGGGCTGGTCGGTGATGGGCGAGCGCCACGACACCGACGTCGTGCGCCTGGCGCGCGACGCCGGCGAGACGCTGTGGCCCGCGCACCGGATCGACAAGGTGACCTCGGGGCTGGTGCTGTTCGCGCGCCGGCTGGAGGCGCACGGCGACCTGACCCGCCAGTTCGCCGACCGCACGGTCGCGAAGACCTACCTCGCCGTCGCGACGGGCACCGGCCTGCCCGAGCGCGGGACGATCGAGCTGCCGCTGTCGGTGGGCCGCAAGAACCGCGTGCGCATCGCGGCGCCGCGCGAGGCGATCACCCGCGACGGTGACGCCTGGACGGTCCCCGACGACGCCGTCCTGTCCGGCGACCACTACCCGTCGACGACGGCCTTCGAGCGCCTGTGGGTCGGCGACGAGCGCACCCTGCTCGCGGTCACGCCTACGACGGGGCGCCGCCACCAGATCCGCGTGCACCTCGCCTGGATCGGCCACGCCCTCGTCGGCGACCCGCTGTTCGCGAGGAACCCGCCGACCCGCACCGGCCTGCACGCCTGGCGTCTGGCCTTCACCGGCCCGGACGGCACGCGCCACGAGCTCGAGGCGCCCCCGGGCGGGGACTTCCGCGAGCTCGCGCCGGCGTACGACTTCTCGTAGAGACGCTTCGGTTTCCGAAGCATCTCCAGGAGGTGGCCGTCGGTCAGGCCAGCGCCTCGGCGAGGTTCTCGATCGTCGCCCGCATCTCGTCGGGCGTCACCTCGCGGATCCGGTCGAGCAGCGCGGGATCGGTGACGTCCGCCCAGTCGTGGTAGTGGGTCACGGCGGTGCGGTCGTCGCTGTCGGACGCGAGCTCCCAGCCCCAGACGTGGCCCGACGGCCGCTCGCCGGGCTTCGCCGGCATCCAGGCCAGGGCACGGTCGGGCTCGTAGCGGACGACGTGGTTCTCGACCCGGTAGTTCCCGCGGGTCGGGTTCTCCATCTCCATGACGAACACGTCGCCCTCCTCGGTGATCGCGAGGTGGGTGTGGGAGGCCCGCACCGTCCCGCTCCCGTCGATGTCGGGGTGACGGTCGGGGTCGGCGAGCAGGGCGAAGACCCGCTCGACGGGGGCGTCCACGGTCGCGGAGACCGAGATCTGGGTGTCGCTCACACCGTCGATCGTGTCAGGTCCCCCGGCGGGGTACTCGGGGCGCATGGGCACCCCGGAGAGCACCCCGGAGATCACACTCCACCGCGGCGACATCACCGCCGCCGAGGTCGACGCCGTCGTCAACGCGGCGAACTCCGGCCTGATGGGGGGCGGGGGCGTCGACGGGGCCATCCACCGGGCCGGCGGCCCGGCGATCCTGGAGGCGTGCCGCGAGCTGCGGCGTACGACGCTGCCCGACGGCCTGCCGACCGGGCAGGCGGTCGCGACCACCGCGGGGAACCTGTCGGCGCGGTGGGTGATCCACACCGTCGGTCCGGTCTACGCGAAGTCCCAGGACCGCTCGCACCTGCTCGCCTCGGCCTACCGCGAGTCGCTGCGGGTGGCCGACGAGCTCGGAGCCACGACGGTCGCCTTCCCCGCGGTGTCGGCCGGCGTCTACGGGTGGCCGCTCGACGACGCCGCCCGGATCGCCCTGACGGCCGTGCGCGAGGCGAAGACTGCCGTGCGCGAGGCGCGGTTCGTCCTCTTCAGCGACGAGGTCTACGAGGCATTCGCCCGGGCGGCCCAATCGATGGGGTGAATCGTCCCAGCGTGTCCGGAGCGCTTGCTCCGACGACGTGCCAGACCCACAGCGGTTGCGTCACGAACCGGTGTAGGTGACGTGCGACGGACCACTGGAACGGTCCGTGACCCCGCCGTCACCGGGTCGTTGTGCCCCACAGATCGCCGGTGAAAACCCGCGGTCCTCCCGTCCGGGCAGCGGACGGGGGTGTGCGGCGAGCGAGGGGCAGGACGCATGTCGGGTAGGCATCGCAGGGGGGCGCATCGCGGGGTGCCGACCGGACGGGTCGCGGTCTCGGTGGCCGCCGTCGGTCTGGGCGTGCTGCAGCTGGGCGGGATCGCCTCGGCCGCACCGGCAGCCGGCGGCGGCGGCGGGATCGACGGGACGTCGTGCACCGACGCCCGCATCAAGGCCTGCGTCGACCTCTCGGAGAACCGTGCCTGGCTGCTCGACGGCCAGGGCAACGTCGTCCACGGGCCCGTGGTCAACAGCCACGGCTCCGAGGGCCACGAGACCCCGACCGGCGACTTCGTGATCCAGCGCAAGGAGCGCCACCACGTCAGCCGGGAGTACGAGGGCGCGCCGATGCCGTACGCCGTGTTCTTCGACAACAGCGGCCGGGCGTTCCACGGCGGCAGCACCGAGCGTCAGTCGGCCGGGTGCGTGCGGCTCGGCATGGAGGACGCGAAGCAGTTCTTCGAGCACCTGAACCCGAACGACCGGGTCCAGATCGTCGAGTGAGCCCGTCCGGGCGCACCGATCCCGATCGGTGCGGCCGGACGCGACGGGACGAGGGGCACCCGAGGGGGGTGCCCCTCGTCCCGCCGTGTGTCAGGCCCTTGGTTTCAGGCCCGGGGTGTCAGGCCCGGCGGCGCAGCACCAGCGCCACGGCGCCGCCGACCACGACGACCGCGATGACGACGAAGACCCACGCGGGCATCCCGCCGCTCCCGGTGTCGGGGCCCGAGGAGGCCGCCGGCGAGGGCGGCACGGAGCCGTCGGAGTGACCCGAGTGGTCGGCCGGGGCCGCCTGGGCGGGAGCGCCGGTCGTCGCCGCGCCGGCGGGTGCGGACGGCGTCGTGAGGTCGAACGTCACCGAGCCGCTCACCGGGTGGCCGTCGCTGGAGACGACCCGGTAGCCGATCTCGTACTGCCCGGCCTGCGGCAGCGCGCCGACGGGCACCGAGACGACCTTGTCCCGGACCGTCACCGCACCCTGCTCGCGGTGGGCGCCGTCGGGGCCGACGACGGTGAGGGCGGCGCCCTCGGGCTGCGGGGTCTCGTCGAAGGTCACCGAGACCTGCGTAGGCGCGGTCGGGACGGTCGAGCCGTCCGCGGGGTCGCTGCCGGTGATCACGTCGTGCGCGTCGGCCGTGCCCGCGGTGAGCAGGAGGACGGTCAGGGCGAGCAGTCCGGTCACCAGGACGGCGAGCGGACCTCGACGGTGGGTGCGGGCGGACGGGGTCCGCGGTGTGGGCATGAGGGGGTCCTTCCGGGTCGGGGTGGCGTCGCGGCGCGGACCGGGCGGGAGCCGGTCCGGTGCGGCGACGGCGGACCGCGACGCGGGTGGTGCCCCACGGCGTCCCGGCGGACCCGGACGGTGGTCGTCGGTCGTGCGGCCACGGGCGTCGCCGCGGCCGGAGCGGGCGGCGGCCCGTCGAGCAGGCGGGCCCAGACGGCGACACGTCGCAGGTGGCGGCGGGCGGCGCGGGCGAGGGCGCGGTCGGCGTGGACGATCCCGCCGGCGACCAGCACCGCGACGGCCAGGTGCGCGACGACCATGCCCGGCCCGGCGCCGACACCGGGCGCGTGGTGGTCGTGGCCCGGGGTGTCGCCCGGTAGCGCCAGGTGGAGGGCGAGCTGCCCGCCGGCGAGGACGACGGCGAGCCGGGCCACGGAGTGCGGGCGGGCGCCCAGCAGGGCCGTGCCCAGCGCGACCGCGCCGACGACGGCGACCGCGGGCGGGCCTGCGAGGACGGGCCCGCCGGCCTCCCCGTGCGCGGCGACCCCGAGGACGGCCGCGACGACACCGAGCAGCACGGCGCGCGCCGGGGTCGCTCGGTCGGGGGTCACGGGCCTCCACGGTAGCCCGCTCCGCAGGGTGCTCGGGCTCCCCTCGGTACGTGGGAACTCTCCGCCCCTCCGAGGGCGGAAAGTTCTCACATGGCGCGGACGAAGGCGGCGATCTCGGCGACGGCCTGGAGCGAGGTCCGGGGCGTCAGGGTCGCGGTCGCGACGTAGCCGTGCGCGGCGCCCAGGTAGCGGGTGTGGCGCACCGGCACGCCGGCCGCGTCGAGGGCCTCGACGTAGCGCTCGCCGTGGTCGCGCAGGGGGTCGTGCTCGGCGGTCTGCACCAGCGCGGGCGGGAGGCCGGCGAGGTCGGCACGCAGCGGTGAGGCGTACGGGTGCGTGCCGTCGGCGCCCGCGAGGTAGAGCGTGTGGAAGCCGCGGATGTCGGCGGCGGAGAGGATCGGGGCGACGGGGATCGCCCGCTCCGAGGGCAGCACGTCGACCATCTCGGTGCCCGGGTAGACGAGGACCTGCGCGGCGATCGCCGGGGCGTCGAGACCGTCGAGCCGTCGGTCGCGGGCCATGAGGCACACGACCGTCGCGAGGTTGCCGCCCGCGCTGTCGCCCATGACCGCGACGCGCGCGGGGTCGATGCCCCAGGCGCGGGCGTCGGCGACGAGCGCGGCGACGGCGTCGTAGCAGTCCTGCGCGGGCACCGGGAACGTGTGCTCGGGCGCCAGGCGGTAGTCGACGGAGACCACGACGACCGAGCCCTCGCGGGCCACGTGCGCGCAGAACCACTCGGACTGGTCGAGGTCGCCCTGCACGAACCCGCCGCCGTGGAAGTTGACGACGACGGGCGCCGGGGAGGCGCTGTCCGCGGGCCGGTAGACGCGCACCGGCAGACCCCCGGGCACGGCGGCGGTTGGGCAGGCGGGCGTCGATGATCGTCACGTCGCGGGGCGCCGGGCCGATGACGGCACGGCCGAGCGGGCCGTGCTGCAGGCGCAGCACGGCCTCCCGGGCGGCGGGCACGGCGGCGGGGGCCAGGTGGGCCACCGAACCGCCGAGCCGGCGGCGCAGGGCACCGAGGAGACGCAGGCCGAGGGGGAGGCGCACGCCGGGGAGCCTCGTCCACCGGACGTGCGCCCGTCACGTCGGGCCGCGGGCGTCACACCTGGGCGGTCACCGCGACGTCGATGTTGCCGCGCGTCGCCTTCGAGTACGGGCACAGCTCGTGGGCGCGGCCGGCGAGGCGGTCGGCGGTCTCCTGGTCGGCACCGGGCAGGTGGACGGTCAGCCACACCTGGAGCCCGAAGCTCTTGGCGTCCGGCCCGATCCCGACCTGCGCGTCGACGCTCGAGGAGTCGACGTCGACCTTCTCCTGGCCGGCGGCCAGCTTCAGGGCCTGGTGGAAGCAGGCCGCGTAGCCGGCGGCGAAGAGCTGCTCGGGGTTGGTCGCCCCGCCCGGCCCGCCCATCTCCTTGGGCATCGCCATGTCCTGGTCGATGATGCCGTCCGACGAGCGGACGTGGCCGTTGCGGGCGTCGCCGGACGAGGTGGCCTCGGCGGTGTACTTGATGTCCATACGACCCGGCATACCCACGTGAGCGGAATTCGCGGCTATAGCCGTGAAAATCACTCACGGGGCCAGGCGGGGGCGCGCTTCTCCAGGAACGCGCCGATGCCCTCGCGGCCCTCCGGGGAGAGCCCGCGCTCGCCGATGCTCGCGGCCTCGGCGTCGAGGTGGGCGTCGGTGAGCACGCCGCCGGCCCGGCGCACCAGCCGCTTCGTCGCGGCGAGCGCCTCGGACGGGCCGGCCGCGATCCCCTCGGCGATGCCGTCGGCCGCGAGGCGCAGGTCCTCGTCGGCCACGACGCGGGACGCCAGGCCGCAGGCCAGCGCCTCGGCGGCGCCCATCGGCGCGTTGGTGAGGAACATGTCCATCGCCCGCGCCCGGCCGACCGCCGCGGGCAGCAGGGCGGTCATGCCGCCGTCGGGGGTCAGCCCGATCGCCGTGTACGCCGGCCGCAGCCGGGCGCCCGCGCCGAGCACGATGAGGTCCCCGGAGAGCGCCAGCGACAGCCCGATGCCCGCCGCCCAGCCGTTGACGGCGACGACCACGGGGGCCGCGAGGTCGAGCAGGGCGCGCTGACCGGCGTGGATGGCGTCGGCCAGCTCGGAGAGGCTGCGGTCGGGCTCGGCGGCGAACCCGGAGATGTCGCCGCCGACGCAGAAGTTCGCGCCCTCGGCGACGATCTCGACGCAGCGGGCGTCCCGCGCCGGGCCGGACAGCGCCGCGAGGAACTGCCGGCCGAACGCGTGGTCGACGGCGTTGTGACGCTCGGGGCTCGCCAGCACCAGCCGGCACACGCCGTCGGACTGCTCGACCCGGATCCGTTCGGGGTCACTCACGGGCTCTCCCCTCGTTGCGCACGGGCCCGGCGATGCTGCCACGCTCGACCCCACCAGCACCGGCCGAGATGATCGAGGGGCGACAGACGTGCCCGACCTGCACATCCCCGCCTCCGCGGGCAGTCACCAGTCCGCGTTCCTCGCCGTGCCCCCGGTCGGCGACGGCCCGTTCCCCGGCGTCGTCGTCCTGCAGGACGCCTTCGGCCTGCGGGGGACGCTGCGCGAGCACACCGAGCGCCTCGCCGCCGCGGGCTACCTCTCGGTGGCGCCCGCCCTCTACACCGCCCGCGGCGGCGGACCCCGCTGCATCGCCGCGACCATGAAGTCGATGACCACGAACACCGGCCCGGTGTTCGACGACATCGAGGCCGCGCGCCGCTGGCTCGCCGGCCGTGAGGACTGCACGGGCCGCGTCGGCGTCATCGGCTTCTGCCAGGGCGGCGGCTTCGCGCTCATCTCGGCGGCGCGCCACGACTTCGCCGCCGCCGCCCCGAACTACGGCCGGGTGCCCGACGACGCCGAGCGCGAGCTCGAGGGCATCTGCCCCGTCGTCGCGAGCTTCGGCGGCAAGGACCCGTCGCTGAAGGGCCACCCCGAGCGTCTCGAGGCGGCGCTCACCGCCCTCGGCGTCGAGCACGACGTGCGCACCTACCCGGACGCCAACCACAGCTTCCTCGAGCCGATGCCGCCGCCGCTGGCGGTCTTCGGGCTCGGTCTGCACCGCCCGTCGGCCGAGGACGCCTGGGGCCGCATCCTGCGGTTCTTCGACACACACCTGCGGGAGACGTCGTGACCGAGCCCCTCGAGAGCTACCTCATCGACATGGACGGGGTGCTCGTCCACGAGGAGAACGCCCTGCCCGGGGCCGACGACTTCATCCGCCGCCTCGGCGAGGCCGGCAAGCAGTTCCTCGTGCTGACCAACAACTCGATCTACACCCCGCGTGACCTGCAGGCGCGCCTGCACGCGAGCGGCATCGACATCCCCGCGACGTCGCTCTGGACGAGCGCGCTCGCGACCGCGCAGTTCCTGAACGACCAGCGCCCGTGTGGCAGCGCGTTCGTCGTCGGCGAGGCCGGGCTGACCACGGCCCTGCACGACATCGGCTACATCCTCACCGACCGCGACCCCGACTACGTCGTCATCGGCGAGACCCGGACGTACTCGTTCGAGGCCATCACCCGCGCGATCCGGCTGATCCAGGGCGGGGCCCGCTACATCGTCACGAACCCCGACGCGACGGGCCCGTCGCCCGAGGGCACGCTGCCCGCCGCCGGTTCCGTGGCCGCGCTGATCACCCACGCGACGCGCAAGGACCCGTACTTCGTCGGCAAGCCCAACCCGCTGATGATCCGCGCGGGCCTCAACACCGTCGGCGCGCACTCCGAGACCACCGCCATGATCGGCGACCGGATGGACACCGACATGGTGGCCGGCATGGAGGCCGGGCTGCACACGATCCTCGTGCTCTCCGGCGTGACCGACCCCGCCGAGATGGACCGCTACCCGTACCGCCCGAACCAGGTGGTGCAGAGCGTCGCCCACCTGGAGGTGGGCGTGCGGGGCTGACCGGGTACTTCGCGGACATGCCCGAGGACTTCGAGGATCTGCCGTCGACGCTGCAGCGGTCGCCGGAGAGCGCGCGCAAGACCTACGCCGAGGCGAAGGAATCCGCCGAGGGGACCTACGGCGCCGGCGAGCGCGCGAGCCGCACGGCGTACGCGGCGCTCAAGCACACCCACGAGAAGGTCGGCGACCACTGGGAGCCCAAGGAGGAGAAGGGCCCGTCGGACTCGCAGGCCCAGAGCGGCGGCCCGAACCCGAGCGGCGAGTCCGCGGGCGGGGTGGACGCCAACGCCAGCAAGGAGCACCTCTACGAGCGTGCCCAGCAGCTGGGCGTCGAGGGCCGCTCGGACATGACCAAGGACGAGCTCGTCGACGCCCTCCAGAAGGAGAACGACCGGCAGACCCGCAGGTCCCGGGGTGACTGAGCCGGCGGCCGAGTCCGTCGAGCCCCTCGACACCCCGACGACCCCCCGCCCCTCGCTGGGCTGGCTCGAGCTCGGCGTCGCGGCCCTGTCCTACGTGGTGGTCCAGCTGGCCCTGGCCGTCGTGGCCGGCCTGCTCTCCGAGGGCGTCCCGCCCGCCCCGGTGCTCGTGGCGATCTCGGGCGTCTCGGCGCTCGCGGCGGTCGCGATCGCGCTCTCGCTGCGGGTGCGCTCGTTCGCCGCCGTCGGGCTGGTCCGCGTCCCCGTGCGCACGGTGCTCGTCGGCGTCGGACTCGGCGTGATCGTGTGGCTGGTCTCGCGCGCCCTGATCCTCGCCTACGTCGCGATCACCGGGGACACGTCGGACCCGCAGGCCGCGCTCACCCTCTTCAGCGGCCCGGTGGCCGCGACGCTGGTCGTCCTCATCGGAGGGCTCGTCGTCCCGCTCGGTGAGGAGCTGCTCTTCCGGGGCGTGGGCTACGGCGTCCTGCGACGCCTCGGGTACGTCGTCGCCGTCGTGCTCTCGGCCGGGGTGTTCGCGCTGGCCCACGGGCTCAACGTCGTGTTCGCCGCCGCGCTGCTGCTCGGCGTCGTCAACGCCGTGCTCTACGAGCGCACCGGCTCGATCTGGCCGCCGGTGGCCGCGCACGCGACCTTCAACCTCATCTCGTTCGCGCTGGTGCTGGCGGTCGGCGGCCAGACCTGAGGCGGGGGCTCAGGACGCCGCGAAGGGGTCGAAGCCGAACTTGATCGCTGTCTGGTCGCGTCGCACCGTCACGACGCCGGCGGCGTCCTGGGTGTCCAGCTGGCACAGCAGCCGGACGAGACGGTGCGCGGCTCCGTGGGGCTCGTCGTCCGTCTGCGCCAGCGTGCGGTGCGACGCCCCGACGTTCCACTGCGACGAGGTACCCGCACCCTGACTGACCGCGATCGCGACATCGAGGAGCCAGCGTGCCGGCTTGCCGGAGAACGCTGTCGTCTGGTGGGCGAGGACCTCGACGACCTGATCGGCCCGCACCAGCCCGTGGTCCTGGGTCTCGATCCACACCTGGTTCAGCGTCATGACCCACCTTCTCGCTCCGGGCAACGCCTCCCGGCGGGAGCCGGGCCGACGTCCGGAACGACCCGTGTCGAGGAAGGGTCGGCGTACCGCCGTGGGGTCGGTCGTTCCGGTCGGCTCCGGGTTCCCGCCGGGAGGGCCATCCAGTAGCAGGGACTGTTGATCGAATCGCGTGACGGGTGGCCATCACCTCCTCGCCGGGACGGTGGTCGTGTGCGGGTGCGCCGGAGGTGCCCGGGTCCGGGGGACGGGTCGTCGGCGGCGACCCCGAGCCGTGTCGACCGGGAGCAGGTCCCTGCCCGCGAACCTCCCGCGGGACGACCTCCGCGCGGGCTCACGGCGGGCCGTGGGGCCGCGCCGTGGAGGTGGCGCGGGAGGCACGGGCCGTTCCTCGCCCCAGGGTTGCTCGGCCATCACGATCGCGACGAACTCGGCGTCGAGCACGGCCTGGTCCACGGCGGGCCCGCCCTCGATCACCACGAGGGGCTCAGGGGCCGGGACACTCCCGCGACCGCGTCGCGGTGTCTCCCCGAGGCCCCGCGCCTCGTCGAACACGTCGACCGTCATGACGAACACTCCTCCGGTCGCCACTCTCACCGGTTCCAGCGCTCTCGCCGCGATCTGCGAGATATCTACAACTGTAACTAGAGCTTTTCGCTGGTTCAACCCCGAGATTCGTCGCGGTGGTCGTGGCGGGCCGAGTCCCGTTGCCGGCGCGCGGTGTCCCGTTCGTCGAGCGCGGTGTCCCGCTCGCGGCGGGCCCGGTCGCGCTCCTCGGTGGTGGCGGCGTGCCGCGCGCGCTCGTCGGCGAGGTCGGCGCGCAGATCGAGGATCTTCGCGGCGCTGGCCAGGGTGTGGCCGTTATCGGTCAGCTCGCGCAGTGCGACGACCCGGGCGAGGTGGTTGCGGGAGTAGCGCCGGTGCCCGCCCTCGGAACGGGCCGGACTGACCAGTCCCGCGGAGTCCAGGCTCCGGAGGAACGCGGCGGTGACCCCGAGTAGCTCCGCGGCCTGGCCCATGCCGTAGGCGGGCTGGTCGGGATCGTCCAGACGGTCCAGAGTCATGCGTCGCCTTCTCCCACCGGGCGTCCGGGCCGCACGGTACCCGGGTCCGGCACCCGGGCGGAGGAACCCGGGTGGGCCGACGGTCCGGGTCGAGCGCCTCGCTCCTGCGGTGCATGAGTCCCGGCTCGACCGGCCCGACGTGGACGTGGTGGTCGGTCGGCTCCTGGACGAGGCGTACCCGGGAGCTCGAGGTGGAACCCCCGGCCCCATGAGCACAGCCACCGACGTCGAGACCGCCATCGAGATCCACGACCCCGCGACCGGGGAGTTCGTGGGCAGCGTCCGCCCCGCGGGCCCCGACGAGGTCGACGCGGCCGTGGGCCGGGCCCGCACCGCCCGCGACGCCTGGGCCCGCACGGCGCCCGGCGACCGCGCAGGCCTGGTGCGCGACGCCGCCGGGGCGCTGCGGGGCGTCGCCGAGGAGTTCGCGCGCCTCAACGAGACCGAGACCGGGCGGCCCTACGACGACGCCCTGGGCGGGGTGCTGGCCGCGGCCGGCACGCTCGAGCAGTACGCCGAGCTGGGCCCGCTGCACCGGGGGCGCTCGCTGCAGGGCTCGTGGGACGCGACCGACCTCATGGTCCCCGAGCCCCGCGGGGTCGCCGCGGTGATCACGCCGTGGAACGACCCGGTGGCCGTGGCGGGGGGCCTGATCGGTGCGGCGCTCGTCACCGGCAACACCGTCGTGCACAAGCCCAGCGAGCGCTGCCCGCACCTCGGGCGCCGCTTCGCCGAGCTCGTCGCGTCCTTCCTGCCCGAGGGCGTCCTCGAGATCGTCGACGGGGCGGGCCCGACGGGCGCCGCGCTGTCCGGGCACCCGTCGATCGACCTCATCGCCCACGTCGGCTCGATCAACGCCGGGCGCGCCATCCGCCAGGCCGCCGCCGGCACCGGCGCGCACCTCCTGCTGGAGAACGGCGGCAACGACCCGTTCGTCGTCGACGCCGACGTCGACCCGCGCTGGGCCGCCGAGCAGGCGGCGCTGGGCTCCTACGCCAACGGCGGCCAGGTGTGCGTCTCCGTCGAGCGCATCTACTGCGCCGCGGCGATCGCCGAGCCGTTCCTCGACGCGCTGGCCGAGGAGGCCGCGCGCTGGGTCTACCGCCCCTCGGCGGCCGGCGAGAAGGCCCTCGGCCCCGTGGTGGACCGCCGGCACCGCGAGCACGTCCACTCCCACGTCGCCGCGGCGATCGAGGACGGCGCGCGGGTGCACGCGGGCGGGTTCGTGCCCGAGGGTGAGGGCGCCTTCTACCCGGCGACCGTGCTCTCCGGACTGACGCCGGCGATGACGATCCTGCGCGAGGAGACCTTCGGGCCGGTGGCGCCGGTCCGGGTGGTCGAGGACTTCGCGCACGGGCTCGCCGAGGCGATCGACGACCCGCACGGACTCGCCGCGACCGTGCTCACCGGCAGCATCGCCCACGCCCAGCAGGCCTGGCGCGAGCTCCCCGTCGGCACCGTGAAAATCAATGCGGTGTTCGGTGGTGCGCCGGGCGGGGCGGCCGAGCCGCGCGGGGTGTCGGGGTCGGGCTTCGGCTACGGCCCGGAGCTCCTCGACGAGATGACCACCACCAAGGTGGTCCACTGGTCGCCACTTCCGTGAGCACTTGTTGACACTGAGTACGTGTTGATCGAGGCGTGACCCCCGGACGGGTGCTGTCGTTACCCCGACGTGACCAATGACGACGACGCCGTCACGGCCGCCGCACCGACGACCGCACTCGCCCGGCCGGCCCGTCCGCGCCCGGCGCCGCGGTGGCCGCTGGTGCTCAGCCGGTCGGTGCTCGGCGTCGCGGCCACGGTCACGGGCGTCCTCGGGGTCGGCGTCGCGACCGGCGCGACGCCGATGCTGTCGATGGTCGCCGGACCCCAGGCCTCGCTCGCGGTCCCGCCCCCGCCCGTCGTGCCGGTGCTGGGCCCGCCGCCGTCGGTCGAGGCGACGACCACGGACACCAGCGGGACGACGACCCGCACGACCACGCGCTCACCGCGCCGGACCGTGGACGACGAGACCACCACCGCACGCCGGACGACCCGCCCGACGCCGGTCGTGCCCGTGGTCCCGGAGCCCGAGCCCGTGGCCCCGGCGCCGGTCGAGCCGCCCGCCGGTGGTGGCCAGAACGGCGGCGGTGGCCAGGGCGGGGGCAACGGCGGCGGCCAGAACGGCGGCGGCGGTCAGACCGGCGGCGGCGGCAACGGCGGTGGTGGCGGCGGCCAGGGTGGCGGTGGCGGCGGCCGGGGCGGTGGCGGTCAGAACGGCGGCGGCCAGGGTGGCGGTGGCGGCCAGGGGGGCGGCCAGGGTGGCGGCGGTACTCAGCAGCCGCGCCTCACGACGGGCGCCGGCTGACCGGTCCTGCGACGAACTTCGGTGACGGGACCCGCGCTGAGCGCGGGTTCCGCCACCGACGTCGAGGTCGGCTACCTCAGCGCACGAGGGCGACGAGGTCGCCCGGGAGCTGCTCGAGGGTCCGGTCGACCTGGTCCTCGGGCAGCCACTCGCGCAGCAGGTGCAGCACCTGCTCCACCTGGTGCTCGACCTTCTCGGCGTCCACGGACGTCACGCGCCCCGAGACCGCGTCGACGAAGGCGTCCTTCGTGACGGAGCGGGCCTGGTCGTCCTTCGGGCGCTGGGCGCGCAGCTCGGCGGAGAGCTCCGGGGGCAGGCTGACCGTGAGGTCCTGCGCGAGGCCGGAGCTGATGGCCTTGCCCAGCTCGTTCAGCGTGGCGCGGACCAGCACCTCGGCCTCGGACTGCGTCTCCAGCCCGACCCGGCGCTGCACCTGCCCGGTGAACGCCGCGAGCGTCGCGCTCGAGCGCGCCGGGTTCGGGTCGTCGGGGTTCTCGTCGGACTGCACCGGCGGGGTGGTCATGTCTTCTCGTGCCTCCAGCTCGTGAGTGCTTCTTCTCCGGACACGGGCACCCACTCAGGAGGCAGGCGCAAACCCCTCGTCGCCGGCGCGTCGCACTCCCTCGGTCCAGCGGTCGCGGCGCTGGGCCTCGGTCTGCTCCCACCACTCCGGGCCCCGCTCGCCGAGCGCGGTCTTCGCCGCGTGCACCCGCGCCCGCGCGGACGCCTCCGCCTCGGCGTCGTCCGCGCGCTTCGCGGTGCCCACGTCCCGGCGCGCGGACATGAGCCAGCGGCGCAGGACGGAGGCGTCGTCCTCGGGGATCAGCGGGTCGGTCGCCCGCCAGCGCCGTCCGTCGATCACGACGTAGCGGCCGTCGTCGGTGTGCTCGACCATCACGCCACCCCGACGCGACGGAGGCGCCGCGACGCCGCGAGCACCTCGTCGGGGCCGATCGCCAGGCACTCCTGGTCGAACGGGCACACGAGCTGGCGGCACGGGCTGCAGGACACCGGACGCGTGAGCACCTCGGCGCGGGTGGAGCGCGGCCGGTACTGGTCGACGGTCTCGGTGCCGGCGAACAGCTCGACCACCGGGGCGCCGACGGCGTCGGCGAGGTGCACGCCGCCCGAGTTGTTGGCGACGACGACCTCGGCGTCGGCGAGCACCGCCGCCAGGTCGCCGAGATCCAGGCCCGTGACCGGCAGTCCCGCGTCGCCGGCGACCGCCGTCACGAGCTCCGCCTCGCGCTCAGTACCCGTCACCGCGACCGTCAGCCCGTCGTCGACGAGTCCCCGGACGACGGCGGCGAACCGCTCGGCGGGCCAGCGTCGCGACGGGCAGCTCGCGCCGGGGGCCACGACGGCGTAGCGGGCGAGGTCGAGCGCGGCGGGGACGTGGGCGTCGAGGGGGACGCGGGCGTGCAGCGTGTGTCCCTGCGACGGCACGCCCACGGCGCCGAGCAGGTCGAGCATGCGGTCGACCTGGTGCACCTCGTCGGGGGGCGCCGGCACCCAGTGGGTCAGCAGGGCGCCGCCGAACTCCTTCGACGCGCCCACCCGGACGCCGATGCCGGCGCGGCGCGCGAGCTCGGCGGCCGGCCACGGCGACTGGGAGAACGACGTGAGCACGATCGCGGCGTCGTGGTCGCGGGCGGTGAGCTCGGCGACGAGGCCGGCGTCCGGGTCGTCGCCCGGGACGAGGTCGAGCTGCTGCCAGGACACCGAGGCGGTGACGACGTCGTCGACCTCGGGGAGCAGGGCGGCGGCCGCCGCGCCGCCCGGGGAGGCGAGGAGGTCGAGCGACGCGTGCGGCACGGCGGCCCGGAGCGCCCGGAACACGGGGCCGGTCATGAGCACGTCGCCGACGTTGTCGGGACGCACGACGAGGATGCGGCGCATCGCGGACCACTCGGGGTCGCCGTACCCGGGGCGGTGCGCAGCGGGGTGCCGGAGGTCGGCGGGGAGGTCGGGCACGGCCACGAGTACCCGAAGGTGCTGGCAGGCTCACCCCGTGAGCTGGTCGCCCTGGTTCCACACCCGGCCCGTCGCCCGCGACGTCTGGCTGGTCGCCGAGCCCGGCCACGTCAACTCGTGGCTCGTCGCCGGGCGCGACCGCGCGGTGCTCGTCGACTCCGGGCTCGGGATCGCCCCGATCCGCCCGGTGGTCGAGGCGCTCACCGACCGGCCCGTCGACGTCGTGCACACCCACGCCCACCTCGACCACGTCGGCGGCGACGCCGAGTTCTCCCGCGTCGCGATCCACCCGGCGGGGGTCGCCGAGCTGACGGCCGGCGCGAGCGCGGCCGAGCGGCGCCGCTACCTCGCCCACACCCGCCGGATGCTCGCCGCCGCCGACGCCTACCGGGCGCTCGACCGCGACTTCTTCCACCTGCTCTCCGCCGACTCCGACCCGCGCCCGCTGCCGCCCGGCGTCGACGAGACCACCTGGGCGCCCGGTCCGGCGCCCACGCCCCACCTCCTCGCCGACGGGGACGTCGTCGACCTCGGCGGCCGGGAGCTGCGCGTGCTCCACACGCCCGGCCATTCGCCCGACTCGGTCTGCTTCCTCGACGAGCGCGCCGGCCTGCTGTTCGCCGGCGACACGGTCAACACCGGCCCGACCTACGCGCAGGCCCCGGAGGCCGACCTCCCCGCCTTCGCTGCGTCCACCGCCCGGCTGGCGGAGCTCGACGTCCACCTCGTCCTCATGGCGCACTTCGGTCGTGCGGTCGCCGAGGGCGCCTACCTGCACGAGGTCGCCGACGCCTTCGCGCGGTTGCTCGCCGGGGACGCCGTCCTGCGCCCGGCGCGCGACTGCGACGCCGACCCGGTGCGCGAGGCCGTCTTCGACGCCTGCTCGATCTACGTGGCCGCCGATGACCCTGCCCCCCATGACTGAGCGGCGGTCCGAGACGGCCGACGGCGTCGAGGTCCTCGTCTCCGGCGACGCCTCCCGCGACGCGCTGGCGCAGCGGGCGCTCGCCCGCGGACCGGCGCTCACCGAGCGGGCGCTCGGGTTCCTGCGCGGCTGGCTGCACGCCCGGTTCGCGCCCGAGCGGGGGAGCTTCGAGCTGGTCACGCTCGAGGTCGCCGCCGCCCGGCAGCCCGGCGGCGGCGACGTCGTCCTGCGGTTCGTGTTCACCCTCGACGCCGCGCCCGAGGAGTACGGCTACACGTGGTTCGAGGTGGTGCTCAACGAGCGGGACCACCCGCCGGACCCGTTCTGGCCGGTGGGGGTGCGCCTGGGCTTCTGGTGAGCCCTTGGTGAGCGGGCGGCCGGGATCGGGTACGGACGGCGGGTGGCAGACCTCCGCGTCGCGCTCGTCCACGGGCGCGCCGACCCCGCGCACGACGGCGTCGCCGACTACACCGTCCACCTCGCGCAGGCCCTCGACCGCCACGGCGTGGACGTCGTCGACGTACCCGTGGACCCGGGGGCGCGCGGGCTGCTGCGCGCGGCGCGGTCCCTGCGCGCGAGCCGTGCGGACGTCGCGCACGTGCAGTTCGCGCCGTCGGCGTTCGGGTTCTCCGGCGCCCCGGGGCTGCTCGGCGACCTCGCGGGGATGCCGCTGGTGACGACGCTGCACGAGTACGGCTGGTGGTCGTGGGCGCCCCGGGTGCCCGACGGGGTGTGGTCGTTCCTCGAGCGCCGCCGCCTCGCCGACCGCGAGACCGGGCGCCTCGTCCCGCGCAGCGCGGCGGTGCTCACGACCAACGGCGAGCACGCCGCGACCCTGCGGGACCGTCTCGGCGTCGAGGCCGGCCGCGCTCCGCTGCTGCCGAACGTCGAGGTCGACCCGGACGCCCCCGACCGGGCCACCACCCGGCGCGCCCTCGGCGTTCCCGCGGACGCCGAGCTCGTCGTCTTCTTCGGCTTCGTGCACCCGGTGAAGGGCCTGCGCTACCTCGTCGACGCCGTCGCCCGCCTGGCCGCCGAGCGTCCGCGGCTGCACCTGCTGGTGCTCGGCGGGTTCACCTCGCTCGCCCTGCCCGAGGACGAGGCGGCGGCGTTCCGCGACGAGCTGACCACGCACATCGCCGCGGCGGGCGCGACCGACCGCGTGACGATCACCGGGCACCGCCCCGCCGGCGAGGTCTCGGCCGCGCTGCAGGCCGCGGACGTCGCGGCCTTCCCGTTCACCGCGGGGGCGACCCTCAAGAGCGGTGCGCTGCTGGCCGCGCTCGACCACGGGCTCCCGACGCTGATCACCCGCCGGCCCGACGCCCCCGCGGACCCCGACCTCGCCGACGGCGAGACCGTGGTGATCGCTCCCCAGGTGCGCGACGCCGATGTCCTGCACGACGGGCTGCGCCGCCTGTTCGGCGACGACGACCTGCGCGCGCGGGTCGCGGCCGGCGGGCACCGCCTCGTCCGCGGCCGCGACTGGGACCGGCTCGCCGCGTCGCACGTGGCCACCTACCGGGCGGTGCTCCCGTAGTGCGCCGCGTCCTCGTGATCGACCTCCTCGGCGGGCTCGGCGACCTGATCATGGTGCTGCCGAGCGTGCACGCGCTGGCCGAGGCGCACCCGGACGCCGAGCTCACCGTCCTGACCCACGCCCCCGGGGCCCCGCTGCTCGCGCACGACCCGGCCGTGGCCGCGGTCCGCACCGCCGAGAAGCACGACGAGCGCGCCGCGGTCGAGGCGGCGCTCGCCGACCTCGCGCCCGACCTCACCGTCACGACCACCCGCTTCGACGGCATCGGCGACCTCGTCGACGCGGACGCCGCCGTCCGCGGCACCCGGGCGGTGAGCAACCTCTGGCGCCGCCCGCCCCCCGACGAGCTGGTGGGCGAGCGCTACCAGCGGATCCTCGCCGCCGAGGGCGTCATCGCCGACGCGATCCGCCCGCCCCGCGTCGTCCTCACCGCTGACGAGCGCGCCGCGGGACGGCACACGCTCGTGTCAGCCTGGGGGCCATGCTGGCGTTCAACGTCAGGAAATCCCCCCGCTCGCCCGGCGCCCACCGTCCTCGTCCCCGACGCCGGCATGGCCGTGAAGCGCTGGCCCGCCCGCCGCTGGGCGGAGCTCGCGCACTCCCTCCCTAGCCCGGTCCTCTCGATCGGCCCCGTCGACGGCGCCGAGCAGCTCCCCTCGACCGACCTCCGCGGCCTCGCCGCGCAGTTCGCCGCCGTCGCCGGGGCCGGCGGGGTCGTCGTCGGCCCCGACACCGGCCCCGTCCGGCTGGCCGCGGCGGTCGGCGCTCGCACGGTCGCGCTCTTCGGCCCGACCGCGGCGGCGCGCTACGGCCTGGAGGAGGGCACGAACCTCCAGGGCCTCCCGGAGTGCCCGCACCGCATGCCCACGGCCATCACCGAGCAGGTCTGCTGGTGGGAGGCGGCCTGCCCGCTCGCGCCCGAGCCCGCCTGTCTGCTCGATCTCACCGTCGACCGTGTGCGCGGGGCCGTGGTCGCCGGCGGGTAGAACGGGGACATGCGCTACCTCGATCTCCCCACGGCGAAGAAGTGGTCGGCCATCGGGCTGGGCACCTGGCAGTTCGGTTCCCGCGAGTGGGGATACGGGCAGGACTACGCCGCCGGCCCCGACAGCGAGGCCGCGAAGATCGTGGCGCGTGCCCTCGAGCTCGGGGTCACGGTGTTCGACACCGCCGAGGTCTACGGCCTCGGGCGCAGCGAGCGCATCCTCGGCGACGCCCTGGACCGCGCCGACGCCGACCCGCAGACCACGGTGGTCGCGTCCAAGATCTTCCCGGTGCTTCCCGTCGACCAGGTCGTCGTGCAGCGCGGCACCTCCAGTGCCGCCCGGCTGCGCCGCAAGCTCGACCTCTACCAGGTCCACCAGCCGAACCCGGTGGTCGGCGACGGCACCACCATGGCCGGCATGCGGACCCTGCAGGCCGCGGGCGTCGTCGACGAGGTCGGCGTCAGCAACTACTCGCTCGACCGCTGGCAGGGCGCCGAGACCGCGCTGGGCAGCCAGGTGATCTCCAACCAGGTGCAGTACAGCCTCGTCTCCCGCGGGCCGGACAAGGAGCTGCTGCCCTACGCCCGCACCGCCGGACGCGCGATCCTCGCCTACAGCCCGCTCGCCCAGGGCCTGCTGTCCGGCAAGTTCGACGCCGACCACCGGCCCGCGAACCGCGTGCGCTCGCTCAACCCGGTCTTCCTGCCCGAGAGCCTGCGCCGCGTCACGCCGCTGATCGAGACGCTGCGTGCCGTCGCCGACGCGCACGACGCGACGCCCTCGCAGGTCGCGCTGGCCTGGACCATCCACCACCCGGTGGTCGTCGCCATCCCCGGCGCGTCCAGCGTCGCCCAGCTCGAGAGCAACTGCGCGGCCGCGGAGATCACGCTGACCGACGACGAGTACGTCGCGCTCACCGTGGCTGCCGAGTCGTTCCGGCCGGTCGGAGGGTTCTCGGCGCTCACCGGGATCGCCCGCGCCCAGCTCGGCGTCGGGTAGACCCGGGCGAACGGGGAGTGCGAACGGGGAGTTCGCGCGCATAGAAGCAGCGAACCACTCGTTCGCTGCGAAACCAGGAGAACGCTCAGCCCCATCGCGCCAGCATCGTCCGGTTGTGCGTGCCGGTCTTGCGCAGCAGGGACCCGACGTGCTTCTCGACGGTCTTGGCCGAGATGGCCAGGGTGCGGGCGATCTGGCGGTCGGTGAGCCCGCGGGCGACGAGGCGGCGCACCTCGGTCTCGCGCGGCGTGATGCCGGTGGCCGGGCGGGGCGGGGCGGCGAGACGGCCGAGCTGGTCGTCGGCCAGCAGGCTCTCGCCGCGCCCGGCGGCGGTGACGACCGCGACGAGTCGCTCGGCGCCCGCGTCCGGGTCGACGCAGCCCTTCACGCCGGCGGCGACGGCGGCGCGCAGCCGCTCGTCGGGGCAGTGATCGGCGAGCAGGACGACGGCGGGGGGATCGGGCAGGGCGGCGAGGCCGTCGAGCTGGGCGACGAGGTCGTCGCCCAGCAGGTCGTGCTCGACGACCAGCACGTCGGGGCCGAGCAGGCGGCAGGCGCCGGCGAGGTCGTGGGCGCTGCCGGTGGGCGAGACCTCGGAGACCATGCCCAGCCCGGGCGCGCCGAGCTGCAGCAGGCGGACGACGCCCGCCCGGACGACGGGCCGTCGCGCGGCGACCACGACGCCGGTGCGCGTGCGGCCGGGGGCGGGCACCGGGCCCGCGGTGCAGGGCACGGTGAGCCGCAGGCGGGCGCCGCGGCCCGGCGCGCTGTCGATCTCGAGCTCGCCGTCGAGGCGGCGCGCCCGCGCGGCCATGGCCCGCAGCCCGAGCTGCGCCCCGGTGGCCGCCACGCGCCGGCGTGACTGGGCGCCCGCGTCGAACCCGCGCCCGTCGTCCTCGACGAGGACGGTGAGCGTGCCGGGGCCGTGCAGCAGGCCGACCCGCACGCACGCGGCGTCGGCGTGCACCGCGACGTTGAGCAGGGCCTCCTGCACCATGCGGAAGACCTCGTCGGCCACGTCGTCGGCGACGGTCCCGGCGCCGACGGTCATGAGGTCGGCGCGGGTCGTCCCCCGGGCCTCGACCCACGCGAGCTCCTCGCGCACGGCCTGCTCGAGGGTCCGGCCCGCGAGGACGCCGCCGTCGGCGAGCGCGAGGGCGGCGTAGTCGGCGAACAGCTCGGCGAGGTGCAGGTCGGCGGGGGAGAAGCCGCCGCACCCGGCGGTGACGACGCAGGCGCCGACGACCCGCGGTCCGCGGCGGACGGGGACGGCGAGCACGCCCGGCTCGCCGGGGGCGTCGACCAGCACCGGCCCGCAGCTCGCGACGAGCTCCTCGACGACGCTCCCGGGCACGGCGACGCCCTCGGCGTCCGGCCCGGCGAGCACGGTCCAGGTGCCGGTGGCCTCGTCGACGCGCACGACCCAGCCGTCACCCCCGGTGAGGGTGCCCAGGTGGTCGGCGATACGGCGCAGCAGCGGATCCGGCGCGGCGGGCGCCGAGGAGGAGGGGGTGACGACGTCGGACAGTGCCGGTACGACCACCGCTGGCCCTCCCTGAGTCCTCGGCGACGGTCCTCACCACACCGATCTTGATCGTCAGTTCCGACCGGTCACCGCATGCATACAAGATGCATCGATGAAGTGAGAGTAGGGTCACCGCGACTCCGAGGGCAAGGGCGGTGCGGTGACGGGGACCGGCGGGATGTCGGCGAAGGAGCGGGCGTACCGCGACACGAAGGCCCGCATCCTCGACGGGTCGCTCCCGGGTGGTGATCTCATCACCGAGGGTCAGGTCGCCGATGCGCTCGCCATGAGCCGTACCCCGGTGCGGGAGGCGTTCCTGCGCCTGGAGGCCGAGGGCCTGCTGCGGCTGTTCCCGAAGCGCGGCGCGCTGGTGGTGGCGGTGTCCCCCAGCGAGGTCGAGGCGGTGCTCGAGGCCCGGGAGCTGGTCGAGGGTCACGCCCTGACCAAGCTCTGCGGGTCGCCGGAGGTCGACCGCTCGGTGGTGGCCCACGCCCTGAACGAGGTGCTCGACATCCAGCGCGCCGCGCTGGGCGCCGAGGACGAGCCGGCCTTCGCCGAGGCCGACCGGCGCTTCCACATCACGCTGGTCGAGAGCGCCCGCAACATGATCCTTCTCGAGCTCTACGCCTCGCTGCGCGACCGGCAGCTGCGCATGAACCTCGGCTCGCTCGACCGCGGTCCGCACCGGCCGCACGAGATCCTCGCCCAGCACGAGGCGATCGTCGACGCGCTCGGCCGGGGCGTCGCCGACGAGGCCGTGCTGCGGCTGCGCGAGCACCTCGACGCCACGCGCGGCGCGGTGGTCGGTCGTACGGCCGGCGCCGGCGGCGCGAGCGCACTGGGCCGGTAGCGGCCCGCCCGCTCGTCCGGGCGGCGTGGGGGAAATCCCCCAGGGATCCCGGTGGGAATGTCCCCGTGGTCCGGGACGCCTCTGCGCTCCTAGCGTCGCCTCGCCGGGCCGTGCCCGGCCGCCCTCCCCGACCGGCCCGTCCCCGGGCCGGTCCGGTGCAGGGCGCCCACTCACAGCGCGGAGGTGACCCGGATGCCGGGACTGACCCTGGCCGAGGCCCGTCGGATGCTCGACGCCGGCCTGGCGGAGGCGGACAGGATCGGCCAGCCGATGAACGTCGCGATCCTCGACGCCGGCGGCCACCTGCTGGCGTTTGCCCGTCAGGACGGCGCCATCCGGGCCAGCATCGACATCTCCCAGCGCAAGGCGTCGACCGCGCTGCTCATGGAGGCGCCGACGGCCGCGCTCATGCCCCTGGTGCAGCCGGGCGCGGAGCTCTACGGCCTCGAGCAGACCGCGGGCGGGATGGTCGTCTTCGGCGGCGGGATCCCCGTGCAGCGCGACGGCGAGCTGGTGGGCGCCGTCGGCGTCAGCGCCGGCTCCGCCGAGCAGGACGTCCAGGTCGCCGAGGCCGCGGTCGCGGCCGTCAAGGCCTGATCACACCCGCCACTCCGACCACGGCCGCCGACGTCGTGGTGCCCACCGCGACCACCTCGGCCAAGGAGAAGACGCATGTCCAGTACCGAACTGACCGCCGCGGACTACCCGCTCTCGGTCCACCGCCCCGAGCTGCTGCACACGCCCACCGGCAAGACCCTCGACGACCTGACGATGGCCGCCGTCGTCTCCGGGGACATCACGTCCGAGGACCTGCGCATCAGCCCGGAGACCCTGGCCCTGCAGGGTCAGCTCGCCGCGGCCGCCGGCCGCCGGCAGCTCGCCGAGAACTTCCAGCGCGCCTCGGAGATGACCACGATCCCGGACGCCGAGGTCCTGGAGATGTACAACTCCCTGCGGCCCAACGCCTCCACGGCGGGCCAGCTCGAGGAGATCGCCTCGAAGCTCGAGAACACCTACTCCGCCACCACGTGTGCCGCCCTCGTCCGCGAGGCGGCCCAGGTCTACGCGGCCCGCAACCTGCTCGCCGAGGAGGACTGATGACCGCCGTAGCCCCCCGCGCCGAAGGGACGGGCGCGTCCCTGACGACGTCCAAGCGCACCGAGGTCCTGGAGAACCGGCCCGTCAACCTGGACGGCTTCGTCGAGGAGTGGCCCGAGAAGGGCCTCGTCGCGATGGAGTCGGACTTCGACCCGCAGCCGTCCGTGCGCGTCGAGGACGGCCGGATCGTCGAGCTCGACGGCCGCACCCGCGACCAGTTCGACTTCATGGACACGTTCATCGCCGACCACGCGATCGACGTCGACACCTGCGAGGCCGCCATGGCGACCGAGTCGGTGGAGATCGCGCGGATGATCGTCGACCCGCGGACCTCGCGCGCCGACGTCGTCGCCGTCGGCCGGGGCCTGACCCCCGCGAAGATCCTCGACGTCGTCAAGCTGATGAACGTCGTCGAGATCATGATGGGCATCCAGAAGACCCGCTCGCGGCGCACCCCGGCCAACCAGGCGCACTCGACGAGCGCCAAGGACAACCCGATCCAGGTGGCGGCCGACGCCGCCGAGGGTGCCGTCCGCGGGTTCGCCGAGCTGGAGACCACCCTCGGCGTCGTGCGCTACGCCCCGCTGGTGGCGATCGGCCTGCAGGTCGGCGGCCAGGTGGGGCGCGGCGGCGTGCTCACCCAGTGTGCGCTCGAGGAGGCCACCGAGCTCGACCTCGGCATGCGCGGCATCACCGCCTACGCCGAGACGATCTCGATCTACGGCACCGAGTCGGTGTTCGTCGACGGCGACGACACCCCGTGGTCGAAGGCGTTCCTCGCCTCGGCGTACGCCAGCCGCGGCATCAAGATGCGCTTCACGTCGGGCACCGGGTCGGAGGTGCAGATGGGCAACGCCGAGGGCCGCTCCATGCTGTACCTGGAGATCCGCTGCATCCTCATGGCCAAGGGCGCCGGGGTGCAGGGCCTGCAGAACGGCTCGATCTCGTGCATCGGCGTGCCCGGCGCGGTGCCGGGCGGCATCCGCGCGGTGGCGGCGGAGAACCTCGTCGCCAGCTGGATGGACCTGGAGTGCGCCTCCGGCAACGACCAGTCGTTCTCCCACTCGGCGATGCGCCGCACCAGCCGGCTGCTGCCGCAGATGCTGCCGGGCACCGACTTCGTGTGCTCCGGGTACTCCGCGGTGCCGAACAAGGACAACATGTTCGCCGGGTCCAACCTCGACACCGACGACTACGACGACTGGAACGTCATCCAGCGCGACATGCAGGTCGACGGCGGCCTGCGCCACGTCCGCGAGGACGTGATCCTGCAGGTGCGCAACAAGGCCGCGCGGGCCATGCAGGCGCTGTTCGCCGAGCTCGACCTCCCGCCGATCACCGACGAGGAGATCGAGGCGGCGACCTACGCCAACTCGAGCGACGACTACCCCGACCGCGACGTGCTCGCCGACCTCGAGGGCGCCCGCAGCGTCATGGAGCGCGGCATCACCGGCATCGACCTCGTGCGGTTCCTCGAGCGCGCCGGGTTCGGCGACGTCGCCGAGAACTACCTGCAGGTCCTGCGCCAGCGCGTCTCGGGCGACCTCCTGCAGACCGCCGCCGTCCTGACCGGCGACTTCACCCCGCTGGCGGCGATCAACGACGCCAACGACTACGCCGGCCCCGGCACCGGATACCGCCTGACCGGCGAGCGGTGGGAAGAGCTCAAGAAGCTCCGCCACGTCACCTCCGCCGAGAACCCCGAGGAGGAGGTCGTATGACCGTCGCATCTGGTTCGGCCGCACCCGTCGACTCCGTCCGCACGCTCGCGCTCAACGAGGTCGGGCCGGCCGAGAAGGGCACCCGGCCCGAGGAGGTCGTCATCGCGCTGTCCCCGGCCTTCGGGGACCCGTTCACCAAGACGATCGTCGACGTGCCGCACGCCGAGGTGATCCGCCAGCTGCTGGCGGGCATCGAGGAGCGCGGCGGAGTGGCGCGGGTGATCAAGGTCTACAAGACCGCGGACCTCGCGGCGATCGCGCACCACGGGGCCAAGCTGTCGGGCTCGGGGATCGCGGTGGGCGTGCTGTCGCGGGGCACCACGGTGCTCCACCAGCGCGACCTGGCGCGGCTGTCGAACCTGGAGCTCTTCCCCCAGGCCCCGTTGCTCGACGCCGAGGTCTTCCGCATGATCGGGGCGAACGCCGCGCAGTACGCGCAGGGTCAGTCGCCCAAGCCGGTGCCGACGCGCAACGACCAGATGGCCCGCCCGCGCTGGCAGGCCAAGGCGGCGCTGCTGCACCTCAAGGAGTTCGAGTGCATCGACCACTCCCGCGAGGCGGTGGAGGTCGAACCGGTCATCACGAAGGTGGACTGAACGCGTGTCCCTCGTCGATCCTCCCGTCGCTGCGCTCGCCCTGGTGATCGGCGTCGACATCGGCAACTCCACGACCGAGGCGTGCATCGCCGACGTCCGTGACGGGGAGGTCGGGAGGCTGGCGTCCTCGTTGACCCGCACGACGGGGGTCAAGGGCACCCCGGACAACACCACCGGTGCCGTCACGGCCGTCCGGCGGGCCCTCGAGGCCGCCGGACGGCGGGCCGACGAGCTCGCCACCGTCCTGCTCAACGAGGCCACGCCGGTGATCAGCGGCCTCGCGATGGAGACGATCACCGAGACGATCATCACCGAGTCGACGATGATCGGGCACAACCCCGACACGCCGGGCGGGGACGGTCTCGGGGTCGGCATGACGGTGTCCCTCGACGACCTCGCAGGAGTCGAGGAGGAGGTCCCGGTCGTCGTCGTGGTGGGAGCCGGCGCGGACTTCGACGACGTCGCGCACCTGCTCAACACGGCCGGCGAGCGTGGCGTCGACGTCGTCGCGGCCGTGATGCACGGCGACGACGCGGTGCTCGTCGTCAACCGCCTGACGCGGCGCATCCCGGTGGTCGACGAGGTGTCCGCGGTCGACCGGGTGCCGCTGGGGATGCTCGCCGCGGTCGAGGTGGCCGCGCCCGGACGCACCATCCGCACCCTGTCGGACTCCTACGGGCTCGCCTCGACGTTCGACCTGGACGCCGAGCAGACCCGCCAGGTGTCCCCGGTGGCGCGGGCGCTCTCGGGCAACCGCTCCGCGGTCGTCGTCCGCACCCCGGCCGGGGACGTCACCGACCGGCGGATCCCCGTCGGCACCCTGACCCTCTCCGGCGCCGGGCGCTCGCTCGACGTCGGCGTCGACGAGGGCGCCGACGCGATCATGGAGGCGATCGGGCGGGTCGCGCCGTTGGACGACGTGCACGGCGAGGCCGGCACGCACGTCGGCGGCATGCTCGCGAAGGTCCGCGACACGATGACCGACGTGACCGGGCAGCCGGCCTCGGAGATCCGGATCCGCGACGTCCTCGCCGTCGACACCCTCGTGCCGGCCGTGGTGCGCGGCGGGCTCGCGGGGGAGGTCTCGCGGGAGAACGCCGTCGCGCTCGCCGCGATGGTGCGCACCAGCCGCAGCCGCATGCAGGCGGTGGCCGACGCGCTGTCCGACGAGCTGGGCTGCGAGACGATCATCGGAGGCGTCGAGGGCGAGGTCGCCGTCCGCGGCGCGCTGACCACGCCGGGCACCTCGGTGCCGATCGCGATCATCGACATGGGCGGCGGCTCCACCGACGCCGCGCTGCTCGACCGGGACGGGACCGTGTCGGCGGTGCACGTTGCCGGGGCCGGCGAGCTGGTCACCAAGCTCATCGACTCGGAGCTGGGCCTCGAGGACCGGGACGCCGCGGAGTCGGTGAAGCGCCACCCGCTGGCGAAGGTCGAGAGCTTCTTCCACGTCCGCCACGAGGACGGCACGGTGCAGTTCTTCTCCGAGCCGCTGCCGCCGCACGTCTTCGCGAAGGTCGTCACGGTGACCCCCGAGGGCCTCGCGGCCGTGCCCGTGCGCGGCCCGCTCGAGGAGGTCCGGCGGGTGCGCCGCGAGGCCAAGCGCCGGGTGTTCGTGGTCAACGCGCTGCGGGCGCTCGCGCAGGTCGCCCCGCAGGGCTCGCTGCGCCTGCTCGGTTCGGTGGTGCTGCTGGGCGGGTCGGCGCTGGACTTCGAGATCCCGGGCATGGTCGCCGACGCGCTCGCGCCCTACGGCGTCGTGTGCGGCATCGGCAACGTCCACGGCACCGAGGGCCCGCGCAACGCCGTGGCCGCGGGCCTGGTGGACGCGCACGCCGGCATGGTCGCCGGCCCGGCGCCCGAGAAGCTGCAGCGTCAGGCGGCGTCGTGACGTGGGGGCGGGCGGGGTCGGCGCTGTCCGGGGTGTCCGTCCTGGGCGGCCCCGGCTGCCACGGCCGCATCGACCGCGCCGACGACCCCGCGCTCCCGCCCGCGGTGCTGGTCACCGTGCACGACGACGCCCCGCCCGCCGTGGTGCGCGAGGTGTGCGCGGGCGCCGAGGAGCAGGGCATCCCCACGGCGATCCTGGCGCCGGTCGGGACGGGGGCGATGCCCTCGCCCGGCACGCGGCGGGCGAGTCGCGGCTCGAGGTGGGCGTGGGCATCGGGCCCGACGGCGCGGTGGTCGTCCGCCACGCCCTGGTCGCGGAGCCCGTGCTGCATCTGGACGGCGACGCCCCGGCGGCCCGGGTGCGGCAGGCGGGGGCCGACGCGGCGCGGATCGTCGCGGGGCTGCCGCTGCGGACCGCTGCTCAGGCGGAGGAGAGCTCCGCGTCCTGACTGTCCCGGCCGTCGTCGTCGAGCTCGAGGGCGAGGCGCAGGGCGTCCTGCCCGGTCTCGATGCCCTTGCGCAGGACGTCGGGGTCGGTCTCGAGCGGGTTGATCGTGTCCGCGCCCGACGGCGGGCGGACCTCGAACAGATACGGCGGCTCGTCGGTGGGCGACGCCGTCGCGTGGGCGAGGCGGGAGTCGTCGGCGCGGCGGTTCTCCAGCCGGTTGCCCATCACGTGCACGAGCCCGGGCACGTTGACGGCGCCGAGGCGGGAGACCAGCGCCTTCTCGAGGCGGGTCGCGTCGACGGCGGTCTGGTCGGCGCGGCGGGTGCGCAGGACGAGCACGTGCGTGGCGCCCTGGGCGAGCGCGGTGCGGAACGGGATCGGCTCGGCGACGGCGGCGTCGACGTACCGGCGGCCCCGGATCTCGACGGGCAGCCCCGCGAGCAGCGGCACCGCGGCGCTCGCGCGCAGGGCGAGCTGCAGGGACGCCTTGTCGACGATCGTGTCGGCCAGATCGACGGCCTCGCCGGTCTCGACGTCGGTGGCCACCGGGTGCAGCGGGACCTCGGCGTCGAGCACGGCCTGCCAGTCGACCGGGATCACCTTCTCGCCGACGGTGTGCACGAGGTACTCGACGTCGACGACGGGCTTGCCGCGCAGGCCGCGCCCGGGGTTGGTGACCCGCTCCATGAGCCCCGGGCGGTACCAGCCGGCGCAGCAGACCGCGGCCTGCGCGCCGACGAGCCAGCTGCCGGCCAGCGCGCCCGCGGAGGCGCCGTAGACGGCGTCGAAGCAGCTCGCGAGCCCGAGCTCCTCGAGCGCGAGCACCATCCCGCTCGAGTAGGTCGCGCGGCTGCCGCCGCCCTCGACGGCGAGCGCGACGTGGTGGCCGTCGGTCCTGTTGCTCGGGCAGGAACCCTCCACGCGCCGGGCGGCCAGGACGTCGAGGACCGGATGGGGACGCACGTCGGCATCATGCCCGCCTCACCCGCGGCTCCACCGAACGGGCTACGTGAGCGAAGTTCCCGGCTATAGCCGGGAACTTCGCTCACGTACGGCGGGACAGCGTCACGCGGTCGATCTCGGTGCCGGTGTCGGTGGTCGCGCGGACGGTCAGGGTCGTCTCCCCGCCGCCGGCCGGCGCCGGGACGACGTCGACGGTGACGTAGGCGTAGTCCAGGTAGCGCGCCTGCGACCAGTCCACCTCGTCGGGCTGCTGCGCGTCCTCGCCGAGCGCCAGGTAGCTGGCCACGGTGACGCCGCTGTCGGGGCCGGGGTTGCCGCGGTAGCGGTCGGTCACGCCCGGGAGCCAGCTGTAGCGGGGCCGCCCGCCGGAGCCGACGCACACGTAGGTCGTGCCGTCGGTCTCCGGGCGCACGGTGGCGCCGTCGGGGGCCTGCACGACCGAGCGCCCGCGCCGGATCGGGTTCGTGCGCTCGTACTGGTGGTTGTGGCCCTGCAGGGCGAGGTCGACCGAGAACTCGTCGAACAGCGGCGCCACAGCCGCGCGCACCCCGGCGTCCGAGGCGTGCGACTTCGACGTCGCGAAGGCGCAGTGGTGGAAGAAGACGACGATCCAGTCGACCCCCGCGTCGGCCCGCAGAGCGGTGAGCGTCTGCCGCAGCCACGCCGTCTGCGCGCCGCCCGAGTACCCCGCGTTGGTGGGGATCTCGGTCGAGAGGTCGTTGGCGTCCAGGCTGATGACGCCGACGGTGCCGTGGCGGAACGTGTAGACCGACGGGCACGCCGACGGGCCGGTGCGGGGCAGGTCGAGGCGTGCCGCGTGCCCGCCGTAGCCGTGGCTCGCCCCGCCGGCCCGGTTGTCGTCGTAGAGCGCCTCCATGTCGTGGTTGCCGGTGGCGAACATCCACGGCGTGGACGCGGCACTGCGCTCGATGAGCCCGAAGTACGTCGTCCACACCGTCGGGTCGAAGCTGTCGAAGCCGCTGCCGGCGCGGCGTTCGGGGAGCCCCTCGCCCGAGGGGTCGGCGTAGCAGATGTCGCCCGCGAGCAGGTGGAACGCCGGGCGCTGCCGCGCGATCCGGTCGACCATCGAGGTCGACGGCGTCATCGTGCGCCGGGTGTCGTCCGGCTCGTAGTCGTTCGTGTACCCCTCCTCCCCGCTCGGCGGGACGGTGTCGACGCCCTGGTCGGCGAACGCGGTGAAGCTCCACGGCGCCGTCGCGCCCGGCCCGGGCGCGGTGACGAAGTCGGCCTCGGGGGTCGTCGTGCCGTCGGGGAGGCGGAACCGGTAGCGGTAGCGCTCGCCGGGCGCGAGGCCGTCGGCGAGGGCGTGGACGAAGAACTGCTCGCTGCCGCGGATCGCGCCGTCGTCCTGCGGCACCCGGGACACCAGCCGGCGCACGTCCACCGGCAGCGTGGTGCCGAAGCCGCCGTCGCGACCCAGGTCGACCACCACGGGGCCGGGGGGCGGGGCGGTCAGCTCGCCGGCGAGCGCCATCTGGCGCTGCGGGTCGGCGCCGTAGGCCAGGTGCCGGCCGACCACGGCGACCGGCGCCTGCGCCGCCGTGGCGCACGCGGCGAGCGTCCAGGGCGCCGCGGCCAGGCCCGTCGCCGCGAGCACGCCGGCGCCGCCGCGCCGCGCGCTGCGACGGCTCACCGGGTGGCGGCGCAGGAAGGAGGTCAGCCAGTCGTGCTGCTCGGCCACGGTCATGCGGTCGGCCAGCTCGGCGGGGACACCGACGTCCGGTGCCTGGCCGCGGGGAGTCCGGGTCACGGGAGGCAGGGTCGTCCCCGCCGATGCGCGGGGCCACACGGGGTCGTGGACGCGGAGCGAACAACCGGTGACGCCCCGGGCGGGACGGCGCCGCCGGGCGGGGCCTCGCGGTGATCCGCGAGACTGCCCGGGTGAGCCTCGCGACCGCCGTCCTGCGCCGGGCCATGCGCCTGCCCGCGCCCGCACCTCCGGGTCACGGTGGACCGCGACGTCGCGGTCCCGATGGCCGACGGCGCCGTCCTGCGCCACGACCACCACCGCCCGGCCGGCGTCTCCCGCGGACCCGTGGTGCTGGTGCGCAGCCCCTACGGCCGGGCCGGGTGGATCGGCGTCGTCTTCGGGCGCCTCGTCGCCGAGCGCGGCCTGCAGGTGGTGGTGCAGTCGGTGCGCGGCACCGCGGACTCCGACGGCGTGCTGTCACCGTTCGACGAGTCCTCCGACGGCGGCGAGACGGTGCGCTGGGTGCTCGACCAGCCGTGGTGCGACGGGCGGCTGGCCACCCTCGGGCCGAGCTACCTCGGCCTCACCCAGTGGGCCCTCGCGCCCGCCGCCGGGCGGTCGCTGCGCGCGATGGGCACCCTGGTCACCGCGTCGTCGTTTCGGGACCACACCTACGCCGGCGGGTCGTTCTCCCTGGACAACGCTCTGTCCTGGAGCGCGATGATGCGGTCGATGGCGGCCGGTCCGTTCGCGCGGTCCACCCGTCTGCTGCGCGGGCGGAAGACCCTCGTCGACGCCCTCGACGTGCTGCCGCTGCGCGAGGCCGACCGGCGCGCCACCGGCGACCAGGTCGACTTCTTCCAGGACTGGCTGCGCGAGTCCGACGCCGGCTCGGCGTACTGGGCCCGCCGCGACTACACCGCCGGCGTCGCCGAGGTGGCCCGCGCCGACGTCGACGTGACGATGACCGGCGGCTTCCAGGACATCTTCCTGCCCTGGCAGCTCGCCGACCACGCCGCGCTGCGCGCCGCGGGCGCCCGCCCGCGCCTCGTCCTCGGCCCCTGGGTGCACACCTCCGTGCCCGGCATCGCCGCCGGCCTGCGCGAGTCCCTGGCCGCGTTCGAGCGGGTCTTCGACGGCACCCACGGCAGCGGCGGGGTCGTCGCGGCCACCACCGAGGACGCCCCGGTGTCGGTGACCCTCTCCGGCGACGGGGGCGTCCGGCGTCTCCCCGACTGGCCGCCGCCCGACGCCGTCCACCGGACCTGGTTCCTGCGCGCCGACCACTCGCTGTCGGTGCAGCCGCCGCCCGACCGCACCGCGGGCGCCGTGCACTGGCCGGGCACGCGGGTCGACTACGACCCGGCCGACCCCACGCCCGCCGTCGGCGGCCCGATCCTCATGGGGGAGTCGGGTCCCCGCGACCAGACCGCGCTCGAGGCCCGCACCGACGTCGCCGTCTTCACCTCCGACCCGCTCGCCGAGGACGTCGTCGCCCTCGGGCCGGTGTCGGCGACGGTGTTCCTGCGCGCCGAGGTCGAGCACCTCGACGTGTTCGTCCGGGTGTGCGACGTCGACCCCCGCGGCCGCTCGGTGAACGTCACCGACGGCCTCGTCCGCCTCGCCCCCGGCGACCCGGCGACCGCCGCCGACGGCAGCCGCGAGGTGGCCGTGGAGCTGTGGGACACCGGCCACCGCTTCGCCGCCGGGCACCGCCTGCGCGTGCAGATCTCGGGCGGCGCCCACCCCCGGTTCTCCCGCCACCCCGGGACGGGCGACCCGCTCGGCGAGGCCACGACGCTCGTGCGCCAGCCCCGCGAGGTGCTGCACGACGCGGCCCACCCCACCGCCGTGACGCTGGCGGTCGAGCCCCGGCACTAGTCGACCGGCGGCACCGCCCCTGCTCCGAGGGGGTGAGACGCGATCGGTGCTGCCGACCGCGTCACACCGTCCGTCGGTCCCGGGGTGCTGCTGGTCGACGCCACCGGCTCGGGGCGTGCACGGCCCGGGTCCGCTGTCGATCCTGGGGACATGGCCGTCCTGCCCTCCGAGCGGGCCGGCGCGGTGGCCGTCGACCCCGGGGGAGGGGTCACGGAGATCGCCCCGGCCCGGACGGAATCGTCCACCTCCCCCACGACCGAGCTCCCCACCAGCCGTCCGCCGCGCCCCGTCCACGGCGTGCGCACCACGGACGGCGTCCCCCTCCACGTCGAGATCCACGGCCACCACGGCCCGGTCGTGGTGCTCAGCCACGGCTTCACGGTCGACTCCGACGAGTGGTCACCCCAGATCGAGGCCCTGACCCACCGCGCGCGGGTCGTCACCTGGGACCAGCGCGGACACGGCCGCTCCGGGTGGGGCGATCCCGCGAACGCGACCATCGACCAGCTGGGCCGCGACCTCGCCACCGTCGTCGACGCCGTCGCCCCGTGCGGGCGGGTGGTGCTCGGCGGGCACTCGATGGGCGGCATGAGCGTGCTCGCGCTCGCCCGCCAGCACCCGGAGTGGTTCGGCACCCGTGTCGCCGGCGTCTTCCTCGTCGCGACCTCCGCCGGCGACCTCATCTCCGACGGGCCGCTCGGCGCCCTGCACGCGGTCGCACGCCGCGCCGGGGTGCTGCCCGCCGTGCTCCAGGGGCCCGGCTCGCCGCCCCGGTCGCCGACCAGCTGCCGTGGCGCGACTCCGCCCTCGGCCGCTGGCTGGTGCGTCGCATGGCGTTCACCGCCGACGCCTCCGACGACGACGTGCGCCGGCTGCAGGCGGCCACCGAGAGCCTGCCGCTGACGGTGAGCTCGGCGTTCTCGTCGTCCCTGCTGGCCCACGACGAGACCGGCTCGCTGCCCGTCCTGGCCTCGGTGCCGACGACGGTGGTGACCGCCGCCGACGACCGTCTCACCCCGGCGACCCACGGCCGGCGCATCGCCGAGGCCCTCGGTCCGCGGGCCCGCCTCGTGCTGGTCGACGGCGCGGGTCACGCCGTGAACTGGACGCACCACGACGTGGTCGACGCCGCACTGCTCGATCTGGTGGACCGGCTGCGCTACGCCTGAGGGCCGGAGTCACGGAGCGGCGACGATCGCCCTCGATGTGTGACCTCGCGGCCTACGGGGCACTGACACCTCACGAAGGCATTCTCCGGTTCAGACAGACAGCCGGGTCAGCTCACGTGCAACGAGCGCCCCGTCTGACTGATCTGCCGATCAGCGCGCCGGGGCACCCATTAGGGGTGACCGCATGGCTGGACGGACGACCGACTACGACGAGTACGTTCCGCTGCTCGCCGAGTACGCGGACCTGCCCGAGGACGACCCGCGCCGGGAACGGGTGCGCGAGAGGTTGGTCCACGGGTTCCTGCCGGTGGCGCGCAACATCGCCCGGCGCTTCGCCCGGCGTGGCGAGCCCACCGACGACCTCGAGCAGGTCGCCTCGCTGGGCCTCCTGCACGCCATCGAGCGCTTCGACCCGGGCCGCGAGCGCGACTTCCTGTCCTACGCCGTCCCGACGATCATGGGCGAGGTCCGGCGGCACTTCCGCGACTCGGCCTGGTCGGTGCGCACGCCGCGCAGCGTCAAGGACCGGTACGTCGCCGTGGGTTCGGCGACCGCATCGATGTCGCAGCGACTCGGACGGGCCCCGACGGCCGCCGAGCTCGCCGAGCACCTCAACATGACCCGGGACGAGGTCGCCGAGGCGATCTCGGCGCACGGCTCCTACCAGCCGGCGTCGCTGGACGAGTCCCTCGGCTCCGGTGACGACTCGGCCCTCGTCGACATCCTCGGGGTCGTCGACGGCGAGCTCGACCGGGTCGAGATCCGCTCGCTGGTCGGGTCCCTGGTCCGCGACCTGCCCGAGCGCGAGCGCACGATGCTCGCCCTGCGGTTCGTGCACGAGAAGACCCAGGCCGAGATCGCCGCGGTGCTGTGCATCTCCCAGATGCACGTCTCCCGGCTGCTGTCCCGCACCCTCGCCGCGCTGCGCGACCAGATCGAGCGCGAGACCACCGCGGAGCAGCTGGTCGCCGTTTGACACCCCGGGCGGCCGGACACCTCCGTCCCATGGTCACCACGCCCCTGCCCGCCCGCGAGCTCTCCGCGTGGCACGACCCGGAGCACGCCGAGGAGCCCGACACCTACCCGGCCCTGCGCGGCGACCGCCGGGTCGACGTCGCGGTCGTGGGCGCCGGGATCACGGGTCTGACCACGGCGGTCCTGCTCGCGCGGGAGGGGCTGCAGGTCGCGGTGCTGGAGGCCCGCCGGATCGGCGCGGTCGCATCCGGCAACACCACCGCCAAGATCTCGGTGCTGCAAGGCACGCGCGCCGCGACGCTCGACCACCGGCACTCCCAGGAGACCGTCGACGCCTACCTCGCGGCGCACCGGGCGGGCCTCGACTGGCTGCTCGACCGCGCCCGGCGCGCGGACTGCGACCTCGAGCGCCGCGCCGCCGTGACCTTCGCGACCGACGGGCGCTCGTCCGCCGCCGCGGAAACGGTCCGGCGCGAGGCCGCGGTGCTGCGCCGCGCCGGGTTCCCCGCGCAGCTCGGGACCGAGGTCGGCCTGCCGTTCGAGGTCTCCGAGGCCGTGACGCTCGCGGACCAGGCGCAGTTCGACCCGATGCCCTACCTGGCCGACCTCGCCCAGGAGCTGCACGAGAGCGGCCACCTCGTGTACGAGCACACGCGGGTGCGCAGCGTCTCGCTCCTCGGCGCGCCGCGGCTGCGCACCGAGCACGGTGACGTCCGCGCCGAGCGCGTCGTCCTCGCCACCGGCGTCCCGATCCTCGACCGCGGCCTCTACTTCGCCCGCGTCGAACCCAGCCGGTCCTACGCCCAGGCCGTGCGCGTCGACGGCCCGCTGCCCCCGGCGATGTACCTCTCGGCGGACCAGCCGGGGGTGTCGCTGCGCACCGCGGTGATCGAGGGGGAGGAGCGGCTGCTCACCGGCGGCTTCGGCCACCGGGTCGGCGCCAGCACGCCGACGTCGTCGCACGAGCAGGAGCTCGCCGACTGGGCCGCGCGGCGGTTCCCGGTCCGGGAGATCACCCACCGCTGGTCGGCCCAGGACTACCTGCCCGAGGACGGCCTGCCGTTCGTGGGTCCGATGCCGTGGCAGTCGCGGGTCCTGGTCGCGACCGGGTTCGCGAAGTGGGGCATGACCGGCGGCACCGCGGCCGGCCTGGCGTTGCGCGACCACGTCGTCGGGCGCGCCAACCCGTGGTCCGGGGCGCTGCGGGCCGACCGCGCGCCGGTCGCGTCCGCCCTGCCCGCGCTGGCGAAGGCGAACGGGCAGGTGGGGCGCTACCTGGCCACCGGCTGGGCCCGCCCGCACCTGCCGTCGGGCACCCCGCTCGCCGAGGGGGAGGGCCGGATCGAGACGACCCCCCGCGGCAAGGTCGCCCGCTGCCGCGTCGCAGGGGTGGAGCACGAGCTCGGCGCCGTGTGCCCCCACCTCGGCGGCATCGTGGCGTGGAACGACGCCGCGCAGAGCTGGGACTGCCCGCTGCACGGCTCCCGCTTCGCCCCCGACGGCAGCATCCTCGAAGGCCCCGTCACCGCCCCCATGGCCGACGCGCCCGGTCTCGCCCGGGTCGTGGCGCCGCGGTCGACCTGACCGCACGGCGTGCAAGCCCTGCGTCCACGCTGACACTGGGTGCCAGGAAACCCGCGTCGATCATGAACCTCGGTCGGGGCGCGGCGGGCGGCGCAGGCGCTGCTCGCGGGGCAGGTGCGTCTCGGGGGCCTGGCGGCGCCGCACCGGCGGGCGGACGTCGGCGGCGGGCACGTCGGCCGGTTCCTCGGGCGCCGCGGGCTCACCGACGGCGTCGGCCGGCGGCTCCTCGGCGGCCGCGCCCCCGGACCACCGGTGTCGTGCCAGCCAGCGACGCACGTCCGCACCTCCCCGCTCGGTGTCCACTGTGGCCGTGGATCGCCTCGGACGCTACGGAGAAACGGAGGCGAGGGGAGTGGGGCCAGGTCCCCGTTCGCCTGGGGCATTCCCGACCGTCGGCGGGGTACGGCACCGTGTGCCCCATGCCCCCGGGTGCGGAGACCACCGACGAGACGGACGAGGAGCTGCCCACCTCGCTCGAGGACGCCGCCGACCTGCTCTACGGGGTGGGGCGCGAGGAGTTCATCGGGGTGCGCGACGCGCTGGTCAAGCAGGTCCGCGCCGCGGGCGACCGCGAGCTCGCCACCGAGATCGGCGGGCTGCGCAAGCCCTCGGTGGCGGCCTGGGTGGCCAACCGGCTGGCCCGCGAGTACCCCGACGAGGTCGAGGGTCTCGAGGAGCTGGGCGGATCGCTGCGCGACGCCCAGGAGAAGCTCGAGGGCGACGCGCTGCGCCAGCTCTCCCGCCAGCGCCACGGGCTGATCAACGCGCTGGTCGAGCGCGGCCGGCGCATCGCCCGCGAGGAGGCCGTGCGTCTCGGGGACCCGGCCGTGCGCGAGCTCGAGAAGACGATCGGCGCGGCGCTCGCCGACCCCGCCGCCGCGCGGGCCCTGGCGGGCGGGCAGCTCGCCGGCGGGATGGAGGCCGGGCCGGGGCTCGGCGACGGCGGCATCAGCGCCGCGCTCGGCGGCCCCGCCTCGGGCGCCCGCTCCGCCCGCACGGCGCGGCCGTCCCGGCCCTCGGAGCGCCGCCCCGATCGCCGGCCCCCCGCGCGCCCCGCACCGGGAACGCCACGACGCCCGAGCCCGAGGAGCAGGTCGACCGGGACGGCGAGGACCAGGAGCGCGCCGAGCAGGAGCAGCGCGAGCGGGACGAGCGCGAACGCCGGGAGCGCGAGGAGCGCGAGCGCGCGGAGCAGGCCGCGCGCGAGGCCCGCGAGCGTGCCGACGAGGCCGCCGAGCTGGCCCGTCGCGCCGCCGAGGACGCCGATACGGCGACGGGCGAGGCCGAGGACGCCGACGCCGCGGTGAGCGACCTGCGCGCCCGGCTCGAGGCCGCCGAAGAGACCCGCCGGAGCGCCTGGGACGCCGCCGACGCCGCCGCCCGCGAGCGCGACGCCCGCCGCCGGGAGGCCGACCGCGCCCGGGAGGACGCGGAGTCCGCCGCGCGCCACGCTCGCACGCTCGGGGTACAAGGCTGACCACGGAGGCCCCGACGCGGCACGCTGTACCCATGCACGCACCACTCCCGCCGCCGGCGGACGGCGAGACCGAGAGGCCTCCGCTGGTCTTTTCGGTCGGCCACGAAGAGCTGATCATCCGCCGGCGCTACGAGGTGGCGTCGATCGTCAACGACATCCTCATCGCGCTGTGGTTCCTCATCGGCAGCATCCTGTTCTTCTCGGAGGCCACCACCTACGCGGGCACCTGGTTCTTCGTCGTGGGCAGCATCGAGCTGCTGCTCCGCCCGGGGATCCGCCTGGCCCGTCGCGTGCATCTCCAGCGCATCCCCGGCAACGAGGGCGTCCCGACCGGGAGCAGCCCCGACTTCTGAACGTTTCGCCGCCGCGCGAGCCGGGTGACTCGGTGGACGTGACCACCGAGCACACGACCGGAGAGGCCGTCGAGGACGCGGCGGAGGAGGCCGTCGACCGCACCCTGCACGGCGGCGGCGACGCCCCGAGCCGCCTCGTCGAGCTCCTCGGGCGCGTGGGCCTGGTCGCGTACGGCGCGGTCCACCTGCTCGTCGCCGGTCTGGGTCTGCGGCTCGCGTTCGGTGCCCGTTCCGCCGAGGTCGACCAGCAGGGCGCGGTCGCCGCCGTGGCCTCGGTGGGCACGCTCGGGACGGTGCTGCTGGTCGTGTTCGTCGCCGGGCTGGTGGCGTTCGCCGCCTGGCAGATCGCCGCGGCCGTCGCCGGGTTCCGCTGGGTGTCGGGGGGCGAGCGCTTCCGCAAGCGGGTGGGCGCGGCGTCGAAGGCGATCGCGGTGCTCGTCGTCGCGCTCGCGGCCGCCCGCAGCGTGCTGGGCGACCAGCAGAACGGCCGCGCGGGACCCCAGAAGCTCGTGACGTGGCTCCTGGCGCTGCCGGCGGGCAACCTGCTGGTGGGCGCGGTCGCGATCACCGTCATGGTGATCGCGGGGACGATGGTCTACACCGGCGTCGCCCGGACGTTCATGGGCGACCTCGTCGACAACATGCCGGCCTGGGCGCGGCGTGCCGCGGTGGTGCTCGGCGCGGTGGGCAACGTCGCCCGGGCCGCCGCGTTCGGCGCCGTCGGCGTGCTCTTCGCCGTCGCGGCGCTGCGCGGCGACCCCGCGCGGGTCGGCGGGCTCGACGCCGCCCTGCGCGAACTGGTCAGCCGGTGGCAGGGCGTGACCCCGCTCGTGCTGATCTCGCTGGGGATCGCGGCGTTCGGCCTGTACTGCGTTCTCGACGCCCGCTATCGCCGCGCCTGCTAGGCCCGAGCAGCCAGGCGGTCGAGACGCCGGGGCGTCGGCCACTTGACGTGGCTGACCCAGCCGAGCTTCTCGAACACCCAGATCAGGCGCGCCGAGATGTCGATCTGACCGCGGCCGACGCCGTGGCGCGCCGAGGTGGGGTCGGCGTGGTGCAGGTTGTGCCACGACTCGCCCATGCTCGGGATCGAGAGCAGCCAGACGTTCGTCGAGCGGTCCCGCGCCCGCCAGGGGCGCTCGCCGACGAGGTGGCAGATCGAGTTGGTGGACCACGCCACGTGGTGGGTGAGGCCGATGCGCACGAGGCTCGCCCAGAAGAACGCGGTGAGCGCGCCCCACCACGACCACGTGATGAGCCCGCCGAGCAGCGGCGGCGCGAGCAGGCTGATCACCGTGAGCGGCGTGAACCAGCGGTTGACCGCGCGCATGTCCGGATCGGCGAGGAGGTCCGGGGTGAACCGCTGCTGGTTGGTCAGCGAGCGGTCGAAGATCCAGCCCATGTGCGCGTGCCAGAAGCCGCGCACGAGCGCGACCGGCGAGGTGCCGAACGCCCAGGGCGAGTGCGGGTCGCCCTCCTTGTCGGCGAACAGGTGGTGACGGCGGTGGTCGGCGACCCAGTGCCGGATCGGGCCCTGCACCGCCATGCTCCCGGCCACGCCGAGGGCGATCCGCAGGGCGCGCTTGGCGCGGAACGCGCCGTGGGTGAAGTACCGGTGGAACCCGACGGTGACGCCGAGCATGGTCAGCACGTAGAAGAGGGCGGTCAGCCCGACGTCCACCCACGTCAGCCCCCAGCCCCAGGCCAGCGGCACGGCGGCGATCAGGGCGAGGAAGGGCACGAAGGCGAACAGGTAGACCATCACGTGCGGCGCGATGTGGCGCAGGTGGTCGGACAGGTCCCCCTGGGGGGACGCGGGAGTGTGTGTGGCGGGCGGGTCGGCGGGGGGCGAGGCCGGACCGGACGTCATGCGGAGGTGCTCCCGGGGGGCGCGGCGGGTCGTGGGCGACGGGATCGTCGACCAGGTGGTGGATGCCGGATTTCTACCCTGACACGGGCCCGGCGGTCCCCGCGCTGCGGGAGTGCGGGGAACGCGCGAGCGCCGCGCGGGGTTCGTCCTGTGGCCACTCGTCGCTCGCCCGGACGCTCCGGTCCGGTGCGCCCGTTCGGTCAGCTCGCCGGGACGCCGCTGTAGCCGGTGACCGCGAGCTCGAGACGGCCGTCACGCACCCTGGTGCGGAACGTCGGCTGCGGGGCGGTGGCCGGGCCGTGCACCACGGAGCCGGTGTCGAGCCGGAAGACGCTGCCGTGCCAGGGGCAGACGACGCACTCGGGGCCGTCGCCGTTCGTGATCCGGCCTTCGTGCAGCGGGGCCGAGGCGTGGGCGCAGCGGTCGGCGAGGGCGTGGATCCGCTCGCCGCGACGCACGACGAGCACGCCGACGTCACCGACGATCCGCCGCGTGGGCTCGCCCTCGGGCAGCTCGTCGACCCTGCCGACGTCGGTCCAGTCGCCGGGCCCGATGTGCGGGTAGCCCTCGGCGTGGTTGGCGCCCATCGCCTGGTGATAGGCCATGTGCCCGCCCAGGGCGGCGCCGGCACTGCCGACGGTCAGCGCGGCCCAGCCGAGCAGGGCGCCCCGGAACCCGCGTCCCCGGGCGCGCGCGGCCAGGGAGGCGGCGTAGCCCGTGAGCATCACGATGTTGGCGGCGGCGTGCACGACCCCGACGCGCTGCTGCTCCTCGTGCCCGTCGGCGTAGTCGGCCCAGCCGGCCGCCGCGGTCGGGACCGCGGAGACCAGCCCGAGCGCGATGAGGACGGTCGCGGGCCTGCGGGCGCGGGGCGCGACGTCGAGGACGCCCGCCGAGACGAAGCTGCCGAGCGAGAGCTGCGCGAGCATCGGGTGCAGCGGGTGGCCCATCCACACCCCGTGCAGCGCGTCCTTGACGTCCTGGCGGCGCAGGATCTTGTGGACGAGGTCGCGCGCCGGGGCGGCGACCTTGTCGAGGGCGGGGTTGTTCGCGAGACGGTCGATGTCGTCGAACGGGCGCATGCGGGCGTCCTCCCGGGCGGTGGTGGTGCTCGGGTTTCGCCGATCTCCGCGGTCGGGCAAACCCATCGGCCCCACGAACACGGGCGACGAACGGAGGGAGCGCCGTGACCGGAAAGCCCCGGCGCACCCGCGAGGACTACGAGCGCGGGCTGCCCGACCACCACGACCCGACGGCCGGCTTCGGCGGCGCGGCGCCGACCTACAGCGCGCTGACGCTGCGGGCGGTGCTCGCCGTGTTCGGGTTGCTGACCTCCCTCGCAGGCGTCGTGATCTTCATCCTCGTGCTCTGGCTCCCCTGGGCGGCGACCGCGTTCGGCGTCGTCGCGGCGGTCTGCGTCGTCGACCTCGCGTGGGTGCTGCACCGCAAGAGGCGCGGCGAACCCGGCTAGATGGCGTGGCCCTGCGCACCGCGGGTCGGTCACGCCGCGGGCAACCAGGTGCGCACCGCCGTCGCCAGCGCCGTGACCCCGAGCGTGAGCGTCGGTTCGAGGACCGGGGCGTAGTACGGCGAGTGGTTGGAGGGCACGGAGAGCAGGGCGGGGTCGCTCATGTCACCGGTGCTGAACAGCGCCGGGTCGGTGCCGCCGAGCAACCAGTAGGACAGCGGGGCGCCTGCGGCGGTCGCGAGGATGCCGACGTCCTCGCTGCCCGCACCGGCCCCGGGGTCGAGGATCGCGTCGGGCCCCAGCCACGCGGCGAAGGCCTCCAGCGTCCGGCCGAGGGCGGCCGCGTCGTTGACGACGACGGGGAAGCGCTCGATCTCGGTGATCGTCGGCTCCTGGGGCGCGCCCGAGGTCACCGCCACGCCCCGCACGATGCGCTCGACCGCGTCGAGGATGCGCTGCCGCACCCCGGTGTCGTAGCTCCGGATGTTCAGCTGCAGCTCGGCCTCCCCGGGGATGACGTTCGCGGCATCCCCGGCGTGGATCGAGCCGACGGTCAGCACGCCCGTTGCCGTGCTGGGGATCTCCCGGGAGACGATGGTCTGCAGGCGCAGGACCGTCTCGGCGGCCATCACCACGGGGTCGACCGAGGCCTCCGGCATCGATCCATGCGCCCCCTTGCCGACCAGCCGCACGCGCAGCGAGTCGGAGCCGGCGTACGAGGCCCCGGCGTGCCCGGCGATCTTGCCCGCCGGCAGTGGCGCGACGTGCTGACCGAGGACGACGTCGGGGCGCGGGAATCTCTCGTAGAGCCCGTCGTCCACCATGGCCTGGGCGCCCACCCCGAGCTCCTCAGCGGGTTGGAAGGCCAGCAGGAGGGTGCCCGACCAGCGGTCCCGAGCGGTGGCGAGGGCCTCGGCCGCACCGAGCAGGCACGTCGTGTGCAGGTCGTGACCGCACGCGTGGTCGACGGACACGGTCTTGCCGTGCTCGTCGGTCGCGGTGACCGTGCTGGCGTAGTCCAGCCCGGTCTCCTCCCGGACCGGCAGCGCGTCCATGTCGGCCCGCAGCAGGGCGGTGGGGCCGGGCCCGTTGCGCAGGGTCGCGACCACCCCGG
This sequence comes from Actinomycetospora sp. CA-053990, assembly GCF_050948445.1. Lineage (NCBI taxonomy): Bacteria > Bacillati > Actinomycetota > Actinomycetes > Pseudonocardiales > Pseudonocardiaceae > Actinomycetospora > Actinomycetospora sp. CA-053990. Next base: position 793,195 of record NZ_CP192043.1, read on the forward strand.
TCCGCCCGACCCCGGTGGTGACGTCGAAGCCCAGGCCGTCGAGCCGCTCGCCGACGATCCCGGCGGTGCGGTGCTCCTGGAAGCCGAGCTCGGGGTGCCGGTGGAGGTCCTTGTACAGGTCGGCGAGCCCGGGATCGATCTTGATGTCGTCGTGTGCGGCCACGGCTGGTCCTTCCCTCGACGTGTCTCCCCCGACGAGGCGCTCGTCGCCGTGTCCGTCGCCATGGCGACGTGGTGAACGCGTCCGACGTGGTGGACGACGCTGCCCCCGGTGGCCGACGGTAGGGCGCGCGCCGGGGCCGTGGAAGACGACGTCGCACCGGGTCGGCACACGGCTGGGCCGGGCTGGGGCACTCAGGCGCTCGGGTGCGTCCGCCCGGAGCGCCGGGCCGCTCGATCCGTCCGGACGCGCCGTGGTCAGGTCCCGCGGCCGGCGTGCGCGGGTCCGTCGGCGGCACCCGGAGGTGCGGTGACGACACCGACCGGACGGCGACGCGCGGCGGGCGAGCCCAGGGCCCGGGAGATCCCGCGGGCTGTGGCCCGGACGGCCGGGACGATCGTGCGCGGATCGCTGCCCGCGCTCGGCACGACCACCGACATCGCCGCGACGACCCGGTCGTCCTCCCCGCGGATCGGGGCCGCGACCGAGAGCGACAGCAGGTCGACCATCCCGTCGCACACGGCCACGCCCTCGCGCCGCACGCCGGCGAGGGTGCGGCGCAGCGCATGTGGGTCGGTGACCGTGCGCGGGGTCAGGGCGCTCAGGGGGCCGGCGAGGACCTCCTCCTGCACCGAGGCGTGGGCGAACGCCAGCAGCACCTGGCCGACCCCGGTGGCGTGCAGGGGCATGCGCCCGCCGACGCGGGTGAACACGCGGACGGCCTCCGGGTGGGCGAGGCGCTCGACGTAGACCACCTCGTGGCCGTCGCGCACCGCGAGCTGCACGTTCTGCCGCGTCGCCTCGTACAGGTCCTCGAGGTAGGGCATCGCGCGCTCCCGCAGGCCCAGGCTGCGCGGCGCCAGCGCCCCGACCTCCCAGAGCTTCAGGCCGATCCGGTAGCGGCCGTCCTCGCCGCGCTCGAGGGCACCCCAGGCGGCGAGCTCCCCGACCAGCCGGTGCGCCGTCGACAGCGGGAGACCGGCCGCGCGGGCGATGCCCGAGAGGGACAGCGCCTCGGCCCCGGGACCGAACGCGGACAGGATCCCGAGCACGCGTCCGGTGACCGACGGTCCGCTCTGACCGTCGCGCTGTGGGCTCACCCTGCGCTCCTTCCGGTGGCCGGAAGCTCGATTCTGGCACGGCGCCGCCGGCAGGCACCCTGTCGGCGTGAGCGCAACGCAGGAGCCCGCGACGCAGCGGACGGTGTCCGCCGAGATCGCCGAGGCCGCGGCGGCGCCGACGCGCCCCGACGGCCATCCCGACCGGGCCTACGGCCCGTACCGCAGCACCGCCCTGCGGTCCCCGCAGCGACCCCTCGTCGTCACACCGCCGAGCCTCACCGAGCTGGCCGCGCCGGTGTTCGGCGCGGCCGACGTGGCCCCGATCGAGTCCGACCTGACCCGGCACCACGCCGGCGAGCCGCTCGGCGAGCGGATCATCGTTACGGGCCGGGTCCTCGACGGCGACGGGCGTCCGGTGCGCCACCAGCTCGTCGAGGTCTGGCAGGCCAACGCCTCCGGGCGCTACCGCCACGACGGCGACCAGCACCCCGCGCCGCTGGACCCGAACTTCACCGGCGGCGGCCGGGCCCTCACCGACGACGAGGGCCGCTACCGCTTCGTGACGATCAAGCCGGGCGCCTACCCGTGGCGCAACCACACCAACGCCTGGCGTCCCGCGCACATCCACTTCTCGCTGTTCGGCACGGCGTTCAGCCAGCGCCTGGTCACGCAGATGTACTTCCCCGGGGACCCGCTGTTCGGGCTCGACCCGATCTTCCAGTCGGTCACCGACGAGAAGGCGCAGCAGCGGCTGATCGCCGCCTACGACCACGACGTGACCCAGCCGGAGTGGGCGCTGGGCTACCGCTGGGACATCGTGCTCGACGGCGCGCACGCCACGCCGCCCGACGTGGACGGAGCCTGATGCTCGACCTCACGCCCTCGCAGACCGTCGGGCCGTTCTTCGCCTTCGGCCTGCCCTTCGACGGCGGCGGGGACGTCGTCCCGATGGGCACGCCCGGCGCGATCACGCTGCACGGCACCGTGCGCGACGGAGCCGGCGTGGCGGTGCCCGACGCGCTGCTGGAGTTCTGGCAGACCGGTCCCGACGGTCGCGTGCCGGTGCGCCCGGGCGCGCTGCACCGCGACGGCCGCTCGTTCACCGGCTTCGCCCGCGTCCCCACCGACCGCGCCGGGGACTACCGGTTGCGCACCCTGCGCCCGGCGGCACCCTCCGGATCCCGCGACGCCCCCCACATGGCCGTGACGGTGTTCGCGCGGGGCCTGCTGCACCACCTGTTCACCCGCGTGTACTTCCCGAACCACGTCGAGGCGAACGCCGCCGACCCGTTGCTCGCGCAGCTCGACGAGGCGCGCCGGGCCACGCTGATGGCCGTGCCCGACGGCGGCGTCACGGGCCCCGGGTACCGCTTCGACATCCGGATGCAGGGCACCGGGGAGACGGTGTTCCTCGACCTCTCCGCCCACGGGCTCGCGCAGCCGCCGGCCGCGACCACCGAGACCCCGGCGTGAGCGCCCCGGACCGCACGCAGGTCGCGATCGTCGGCGGCGGGCCCGCCGGCCTGATGCTGGCGCACCTGCTGCGGCTGCGCGGTGTCGACTCGGTGGTGCTCGAGGCCCGCCCGCGCGAGCGCGTCGAGACCCGGCAGCGCGCCGGCATCCTCGAGCACGGCACGGTCGAGGCCCTGCGCGAGGTCGGCGCCCACGCGCGGATGGACGAGCTCGGCATGCCGCACGACGGTTTCGAGCTGCGGTTCTCCGGGCGCAGCGTGCGCGTGGACATGCAGGAGCTCACCGGCGAGCGCGTGATGATCTGGGCGCAGACCGAGGTGACGCGCGACCTCATCGCGCTGCGCCTGGAGCAGGGCGAGCCGCTGCTGTTCGACGCCGAGGTGCTCTCCGTCGAGGACGTGGAGACCGACAGTCCTACCGTGCGCTACCGCCACGAGGGTGCCGAGCACGTCCTGCGGGCCGACGTCGTCGTCGGTGCCGACGGGTCGTACGGGCCGGCGCGCCGCGCGATCCCCGAGCACCTCGTGCGGCGCTTCGAGCGCGTCTACCCCTACTCGTGGCTGGGGATCCTCGCCGACGTCGCCCCGTCGTCGCACGAGCTGATCTACGCCCGGGGGCGTACCGGGTTCGCGCTGGCCTCGATGCGCTCGTCGTCGGTCACCCGGGCCTACATCCAGGTGCCCAACGGCACGGACGCGCAGACCTGGGCCGACGAGGCCATCTGGGACGAGCTCGCGGCGCGCTTCGCGCTCGACGACGGGTCGTTCACGCTGGCTCGCGGCCCGATCACCGACAAGTCGGTGACCCCGATGCGCAGCATGGTCACCGAGCCGATGCGCCACGGGCGGCTGTTCCTCGCCGGCGACGCCGCGCACATCGTCCCGCCCACCGGGGCCAAGGGCCTCAACCTCGCGGTCGCCGACGTGCGCGTGCTGGCCGAGGCGCTCTCCGAGTGGTTCGCCACCAAGGACGAGACGCTGATCGACGCCTACTCCGACACCGTGCTGCGCCGCGTCTGGAGGGCCGCGCACTTCTCCTGGACGATGACCACGATGCTGCACGTCGACCCCGACGGCGACCCCTTCGACGAGCAGCTCGCCCTGGCCCACCTGCGCCACATCGCGACGTCGGAGTCCGCCCGCCGGGCGCTGGCCGAGAACTACCGGGGCCTCGCCCTGGGGGCGGTGTAGCCGACGCCTAGGCTGCGCCCCGACGAGCGGCCTCGACGCGCGCAGACCCCGGGGGAGAACACCGCATGGGCGACCGGCTGATCTTCCAGCTCGGCACCAACAACTGGCAGCGCGACGGGGAGTTCGCCCCCGGCTCGGGGATCCTGCACGAGGCCCACCACACCGCGTACAACGATCTGCCCGGCGTGCGCTGCTACTCGGTGTTCCCGTCCCGGGTGCAGCGCTGGCGCACCGACGACGTGCGGGTGTTCCCGCTCGAGCACGACATCCCGATCTGCGAGTCGATCTCCCCGGTCTCGAGCTACCGGTGGCACGCGATGGACCCCGACGAGGTCGACGCGTACCGGGCCCGCCTGACGGCCTTCGTCACCGAGTGGATCGACGAGATCGAGGCCAGCACCGGCGAGGAGTTCGGCCTGGCGATCGCCCACCACGCGTTCATGAACGCCGTGGTCATGCGCGACGTGATCCGGGCGCGGACGGAGGCGGGACGCTCGCGCATGCCGCTGCTGGACTTCGCCCACGGCACCGAGCTCAAGATGTACGTCCACGAGCAGCGCGGCGACAACCCCGCGGAGTTCCCGTGGCGGTTCCTCCCCTTCATGCAGCAGGAGAAGATCTTCGACTGGTCCGCGGGCCCGGAGCACGGCGTCGACGTCGTCGCGTCGATCTCGTCGGAGCAGATCGAGGCGTTCTCGGCGGTCTTCCCGGAGTTCCCGCGCGAGCGGATGGTGCTCTCCCACAACGGCTACAACCAGCACGCCTTCTTCCCCGCCCCGGAGCTCTACGCCGACCGCGAGCAGGTGCTCGCCGGCTTCACGACGCAGCCGCCGGCCGGGTCGGAGCGGGCGCCGGAGGCGGTCGCGCCCGAGGGCGGGTTCGACGCCGTCGTCGCGTTCGTCGGCAAGTTCGCCGACTGGAAGAGACTGGACGCCCTGCTCCGGGCGGCGGCCTCCTACGAGCGCGGGGAGCGGCGCGTGCTGACCCTCGTCGCGGGCTCGGGGCCGGTCGAGGACCAGGTGAAGATGCACGACCTCGCGGCCTCGCTCGGCCTGGAACGGACCTACTTCCTCGGGCCGCGCCAGCAGGAGGAGCTCGCGACGCTCTTCGCCTGCGCCGACGTCGGCGTGTTCCCGTCCTACCGCGAGCCGTTCGGGCTCGTGTTCCTCGAGTGCATGGCCTGCGAGACCCCGGTGATCGGCGCCGACTCCGGCGGGCCGCGGGACTTCGTCACCGACGAGGTCGGCACGCTCGTGCCCGAGACCGACGACCGCCAGGAGCTCGCCGACTCCCTCGCTGCCGCCGTCACCCGGGCGCTCGACGAGGGCTGGAAGCAGGGCAAGGGCCCGGACGCGGCCCGCTACGCCCGCGAGCGCTTCAGCGTCGTCAAGCAGGTGTCGGACCTGCTCGGCGAGGTGGACCGGCTCACCGGGGACCAGACCGGCGACTAGATCCGCGTGACCCGGTCGACCAGGCCCGAGGTCGCGACCATCGTCGTGAACCGCGCGACCCCCGGGACACGGGCGAGCGTGCGCCGCAGCAGGACGTCGAGCGCCTCGACGTCGGCGACGTCGACGCGCAGCAGGTAGTCGACGTCGCCGGTGACGTGGTGGCAGCTCACGAGGCCGGCGAGGTCGACGATGTGGCGCTCGAAGCGACCGACGGTGTTGGCGGTGTGGTCGACGAGCGTCGCCGTCAGGTGCACGACCAGCCCCCGGTCGACGGCGTCGGGGTCGAGCACCGCGCGGTAGCCGCGCACCACCTTCTCGCTCTCGAGGCGCCGCAGCCGGCGCTGGGCCGACGACGCGGAGATCGACACCGCCTCCGCGAGGTCGGCGAGGCTCTCCCGTCCGTGGTCGGCGAGGTGGTCGAGGATGCGGCGGTCGACCCGATCCAGGGTGGGTTGGGCGGATCGTGCACGGTGTGGCGCGGTCATGACGCCATCATGCGCCTGCGGGCCCTCGACCCTGGAAGATCGCCCGGCATCACCCGCGGTCGCGCGCGCATCGTGGAGGCATGACGAGGAGGACGGCGCTCGGCGCGATGGTGCTCGCCGGCGCGGGGTGGGCCGCGGTGTTCGTGGCGCCGGAGCTGGCGCCGCTCGCGCCCGCGCTGCTGCTGGCGATGGGGAGGTTCGTGGCGTTCGGGGCGGTGTCGCTGCCCCAGCTGAGGCGCGTGCTGCGCACGGACGTCCCGTGGGTGCGGGTGACCGCGCACGCGGTCACGGGCTCGCTGCTCTACTACGGCCTCGTCGCGCTGTCCGTGCGCCTCGCGGGCCCGACCATCGCCGTCGCGACCATCGGCCTCGTCCCGGTGGTCATGGCGCTGATCTCCGCCCGCCACCGGGGGCGCGCGGGCGTGACGGCCCTGCTGCCGGCCCTCGTGCTCGTCGGCGTCGGGCAGGTGCTGGTGCACACGTCGCCGACGCCCGGCCCCGGCGGCTGGTCCGCCGTGATCGGCACGCTGCTCGCGCTCGTCGCGGTGGCGTCCTGGAGCTGGTACGGCCTCGACTCGCACCGCCTGCTCGCCGACCGCCCCGACCTCGGCCCGGTGCTCGCCGGCGCTCAGGGCCTCGCTGCGGGCGTGCTCGCCCTGCCGCTGGCGATCTGGCTGCTCGCCACCGGTGGCGTGCCCGCCGAGCCGGTACGCGCCCTGCTCGTCGTGCTCTTCCTCGGCCTCGTGTCGTCCTGGTTGGCGGTGCGGCTGTGGCACGCCGCGGCGGCGCGGCTCTCGCCCGTGCTGGTCAGCCAGCTGATGGCGCTCGAGACCGCGTGGGGCTTCGTGTTCGCCGCGCTGCTCGCGGGCGCGGTGCCCGGGCCGCTGGCCCTGCTCGGCGAGGTGGCCCTGGTCGCCGGCGTCGCCCTGGCCGTCGTCACCGACGGGCACCGTGAGCGGCGGGCCCACGCCGCTCACGAGACCCCGGGTTCGTCGGCGAGCAGCGCCCGTGCCGCCCTCAGCGCCGCGTCGCGCACGCGGGACGAACGAGGGTCCTCGGCCGAGGTGTGCGCGACGGCCTCGAGCAGCGCGCACACCTCGAACCCGGCGTAGTCGCCGGCGAGCCCGGCGTAGCGACCGATCGCGACCCGCCGCCGCAGGACGGCGGCGGCACGGTCGATGGTCTCGGCGTCGAGCCGCGCGCGGGCGCGGCGGTGATCGGCGTGGGTGGACACGACGGCTCCCCGGGGGCAGGCAGGAACGGGCGACGGCACCGCGGGGGAAGCGCGACACCGACCATCCTGCCCGTCACCCCCGACAGCGGGACCGGGCTGCGCCGAGTGTGCGCGCGTCGTGATCCACAAGGTCTGTCGATCACGACCGACGCACACTCGGCGTCCGGGGTCACCCCTCAGCCCACCGGCCAGCGCACCACCAGGCGGGTCCCGCCGTCGGGCGAGGTCGTCGCGCGGGTGGTGCCGCCCCGCCCGGCGACGAGGCGGGCGACGAGCGCCAGGCCGAGCCCGCTGCCCTCGCCCGCCTCGGGGGCCAGGCGGGTGAAGCGGTCGAAGACCCGGTCGCGGTCCGCGGGCGCGATCCCGGGGCCGTCGTCGTCGACCAGCAGGCGCACCCACCGCCCCGCGGGCACCACCGACACGTGCACCACGGTCTCGGCGTGCCGCCGGGCGTTGGCGAGCACGTTGTCGAGCACGATCGCGACCTCGGCCGGCGTCGCGGCGACGGTCACGGGCATCGGGGCCCACAGGGTCATCGCGACCAGGGGCTCCTCGGGCAGGCGCGCGAGCGCCTCGCCGACCGCGTCGACGAGGTCCACCGGCCGCGCCGGCATCCGCTCGCCCGAGTCCGCGCGCGCCAGGGCCAGCAGGTCGCCGACCAGGTCCGAGAGCCGCTCGGCCTCCCGCGCCACCGACCGCCACGTCTCGTCCACTGAGGCCTGATCCGGGGCCTGATCCGAGGCCTGCCTCGAGGCCTGCTCCGGGTGCGCGACGGCGACGTCGGCCTGGGCGCGCAGCGCGGCGATGGGGGAGCGCAGCTCGTGCGCGGCCTCGCTGGTGAAGCGCTCGAGGCGCCCGACCGCGTCGTCCCGGCGGGCCAGGAGCGCGTTGATCTCGACGGCGAGGGCGGCGAGCTCGTCGCGCGACGGCGGGACCGGCAGGCGCTCCCCGGGGGCCACCGCCGCGGCCGCCACGCGCATCCGGTCCACCGGGCGCAGCGCCACCCGCGTCGCGGCCCACGCCGCGACGCCCACCCCGACCGCGCCGAGCAGGGCGGCCACGGCGAGCCAACGGGCGGCGTCGGCGAACAGGCTCGCGGCGCCCACCAGGTCGCGCGACGCCAGGACCAGGCGCGGCGACCCGTCCGGCGCCGGCACCGGGACGGCGACCCAGCGCTGCGGCCCGAGCGGGCCCTCGACGACGGTCACGGGCTGCCCGGCGGCCAGCCGGGACAGCGCGTCCGCGTCCACCGGTCGCGGTCCGCGGCCGTCGACCGGCGACCCCGCCGCGTCCACCACCCGCACGCCCGGCGGCACCGGCGTCCCGCCGGCGACCGCTCCCGTCGCGGCGGCGGCGCGTTCGGTGAGCGTCTGGTCCCCGCTCTCCACCAGCGCGGAGAACAGCAGCCCGCCGGCCACCCGGCCCACGGCGAGCAGCGCGACGACGGCGACGATCCCGACCACCAGGGTGATCCGCGTCCGCAGCGAGCGGCGCGCCCACCAGGACGTCACCCGGAGCCCAGCCGGTAGCCCCGCCCGCGCTCGGTGCGCACGAGCTCCCCGGCGCCGACCGCGGCGAGCTTGCGCCGCAGGTAGCCGACGTACACCTCGACGACGTTGCGGCTCGCCGACCCGCCCCCGCCCCACACCGCGGCGAGCAGGTCGTCGCGCGTCATCACGGCGTCGGGGTGCACCGCCAGCGCGTGCAGCACCGCGAACTCGCGGGCGGAGAGCTCGACGTCGCGGCCCTCCCACGTCACCGACCGGGTCGCGGGATCGAGGCTCAGCGCGCCGTGCACCACCCGCGTGGTCGCGGGTCCCGAGCGGCGCAGCATCGCGCGCAGCTGGGCGACGAGCACGACGAACGAGAACGGTTTGACGAGGTATCCGTCGGCGCCCAGGTCGAGCCCGTCGGCCTGGTCGACCTCGCCGTCCTTCGCCGAGAGCAGCAGCACCGGGGTGGCGACACCCTCGGCGCGCAGCGCCTCGAGCACCCGGTAGCCCGAGAGCCCGGGCAGCATGATGTCGAGGACCACGGCGTCGTAGGCGCCCGTCGAAGCCTCCTGCAGGCCCGCGTGGCCGTCGGCGACCGACCGGACCTCCATGCCCTCGGCCGCCAGCCCGCGGGCGAGGGCGTCGCGCACCCCCGGCTCGTCGTCGACCACCAGCACCCGGGGCACGGCACCGACGGTAGGCCTCCTCGGTGTCGCCGACGCTGAGAGGAGTCTCAGCACGCCGGGGACACGATGGGGTCATGGGTCGCAGGCGCTGGGTCGGGGCAGGGTTGGGTGCGGTGCTCGTGGGCGCCGTCGGTGTGGGTCTCGTGGTCGCCCCGGCGGGCGCGTCGGCGGCGCCGGTGCTGCCGCCGGTGAGCCCCGAGGACCTCGTGTCCTCGGTGATGACCGCCGACCGGCAGCCGTTCGCCGGCGAGGTCGAGGTCGACAACGCCCTCGGGCTCCCCGCCGTCCCCGGCGTCCCGCAGCTCGCCAACGGCACGTCCTCGGTGCGCGTCTGGTCCGGCGGCGAGGGACGCGGACGCGTCGCGCTCCCGTCGTCCGACGGCGAGCGGACGCTGGTCTCGGACGGGACGACGCGCTGGTCCTACGACTCGCGCGACCGCACCGCGACCCGCGCCCCGGCAGGCGAGGGCCGTCCGGACAACGCCGGCCCCGACAACCAGGACCCGACCACCGCCGCCACGCAGGCCATCGCGACGCTGCGGCAGTCGAGCACCGTCGCCGTCGACGGCACCGCCGAGGTCGCCGGGCGGGCCGCCTACCAGCTGGTGCTGACCCCTCTGCCCACCGAGCGCACGCTGCTGCGCGAGGTGCGCGTGGCCGTCGACGCCGAGACCCGCCAGCCGCTGCAGCTCACGGTGCTCGCGCAGGGCTCGGGCGAGCCGGCGCTCCAGGTCGGCTTCTCCGAGATCGCGTACGGGCCGCAGGACGCGTCGCTGTTCACCTTCACCCCGCCGCCCGGCACGACCGTCCAGGACGCGCCGGCCCGCGAGGGCCGCCCGGACCGCCCCGAGGCTGACCGGCAGGGCCAGCGGGTCGGCGACGGCTGGGACACCGTGATCGTGGGCCGCGCGCCGCAGGGCCAGCCGGGCCAGCAGCCCGACGGCCAGCGGCCCGAGGGTGCGCCGGACCTGTCCGCGCTCGGGACGCCGGTGAGCGGCCCGTGGGGCAGCGGGCGCGTGATCACCACCGCCGTCGCCACCGTGATCGTCACCGACGACGGCCGGATCGCGGCCGGTGCGGTGCCGCAGCAGGTGCTCACCGAGGCCCTGGCCCGGTGACGGCGGGGACGAGCGCGCCGACGGACCAGCAGCCGGCGACCGCGTCCTCCCCGGACGCGGTCGCCGCGCGGGTCCGCGGGCTGCGCAAGACCTTCGGCGACACGGTGGCGATCGACGACGTCGACCTCGACGTCCCGGCCGGCGCCGTGCTCGGGATGCTCGGCCCGAACGGTTCCGGCAAGACCACCCTCATCCGGATGCTGCTCGGGCTGACCCGCCCGACCGCCGGGACGGTGGAGCTCCTCGGGCGCAGCGGGAACGACCTGGCCTCGGCGCTCCCGGACGTCGGGGCGCTCGTCGAGGGGCCGGGCTTCCACCCGTTCCTCTCCGGCCGCGACAACCTGCTGCGCAGCGCGGCCGCCGAGCCCCGTCTCGGCGGCGACCTGCGCGGCCCGGTCGACGCGGCGCTGGAGCGGGTCGGGCTCGCCGACGCCGCGCGCAAGCGCTACCGCGCCTACTCGCTGGGGATGAAGCAGCGCCTCGGGCTCGCCGCGGCGCTGCTCGTCCCGCGCCGCCTGGTGGTGCTCGACGAGCCGACCAACGGGCTCGACCCCGCAGGCACCCGCGACGTCCGGCGGGTCGTCGCCGAGCTGCGCGGGTCGGGGGCGACGGTGCTGCTCTCGTCGCACCTGCTCGCCGAGGTCGAGGCGGTGTGCAGCCACGTCGCGGTGCTCCAGACCGGGACGCTGCTGGTGGCGGGCGAGCTGCAGACGCTGCTCGACGCCGACACCGGCGGCCTCGTGGTCAGCACCCCCGACGTCGACGATGCGATCCTCGCCCTGCGCGAGGCCGGCGCGCCCTCGTACCGCGCCGAGGGCGGGGTCGCGGTGCCGCCCGGGCCGCTCGAGGCGCCGGAGGTCGTGGCCGCGCTGGTCGCGGCCGGCGTCGCGGTGTGGGAGGTCCACCGGCGCCGGGCCCACCTCGAGGAGCTCTTCGCCCGCCTGACCGAGGAGGACGCGTGACGACGCTCGAGACACGCAACGCCACCCGGACCACCGCCCCGCTCGGGCGGCTCGCGGCCGCCGAGGTCCGCTGGGTCCTTCGCCGCCCGCGCACCCTCGTGCTGCTCGGGCTCCTGGCCCTGGTCCCCGTGGCGATCGGCGTCGGCATCGCCCTGACCGGCGGGCCGGGTGACGGCGACCGCGTCGGCCCCGGGCTGGTCGCCGCGGTGGCCGGCAACGGCCTGGTGCTGCCGATCGCCGCGATGGGGCTCGCCCTGACGCTGTTGCTGCCCCTCACGGTCGCCACCGCGTCCGCCGACGCCCTGGCCGGCGAGGCCTCGCACGGCACGCTGCGCGGGCTGCTCCTGGCGCCGGTCGGGCGGACCCGGCTGGTCGTCATGAAGGCGGTCGGCGTGGTGACCGTCGCCGTGCTGGCCGTCCTGCTGGTCGCCGTCGTCGGCGTGCTCACCGGACTGGTCGTCGTCGGCGGCCCGAGCGGCACCATGATCACGCTCTCCGGCACGACGCTCGGGCTCGGCGAGGCCCTCGGGCGCGTCCTGCTCGTGGCCGCCTGGACCGTCGTCCAGCTCCTCGCGGTCGCCGCGGTGGCCCTCGCGGTCTCGGCCTTCACCGAGCACCCGCTCGTGGTCCTGGCGTCCGTGCTCGGCGGGCTGATCGTCTTCGGCGTCCTCGCCGCGATCCCGTCGCTGGAGTGGCTCCAGCCCCTGCTGCTGACCTCGGGCTGGAGCGCCGGCACCGACGCCCTGCGCGACCCGCTGCCCCTCGACGGCCTCGTCTCCAGCACCGGGCGCGCGCTGGTCTACCTCGTCCTCGGCGTCGGGATCACCGTGTGGCGCATGCGGCGCCGGGACGGGTAGCGCGGCTCAGACGAACGCGTCGCGGTGGTCGCGGACCCACGTCGCGAAGCTCCGGCCCGGCCTCCCGAGCAGCGGGGCGACGTCGTCCACGGGCTGGGGCTTGCCGTCGCTCGCAGACCAGAGACGCAGCAGGGTGTCGGCGACCCAGGGCGGGGCGAACCGGCCCATCCGCTCGCGGTACTCGTCGGCGGACAGCCCGGCCACCTCGACCTCGCGCCCGACCTCGGCGGCGATCACGCCGACCTGCTCCCGGAACGACAGCGACTCCGGCCCGGTGAGGCTCGGCGCGGTGCCCCGGACGCCGCCCCCGGCGAGCGCGGCGACGGCGACGTCGGCGATGTCGGCCTCGTGGATCGGGGTGACGTGGCTGTCGGGCAGGGGCAGCTCCACCCGGCCCGCGCGCACGCCGTCGGCCCAGTCGAGGGTGTTGGCGGCGAACGCGCCGGGCCGCAGGAACGTCGCGCTGATCCCGGATTCCTGCCAGGGCGCCTCGGCGCCGCGGTGCATCGCGCCGATCCGGTCCTCCGGGTCGTCGTCGAGCACCGACAGCGAGGAGAGCAGCACGATGTGCCCCACCCCGGCGTCGCGCGCGGCCTCGGCCACCACGGACCCGTCGCCCGAGGGGTAGAGGAAGGCCTGCTCGACGCCGTCGAACGCCGCGGGCAGCGTCGACGGGTCGGCGAGGTCGGCGGCGACCGTGGCGACGCCCGCGGGCACGTCGAGGACGGACGGGTCGCGCCCCGAGGCGCGCAGCCGGTCGGCGGGGACGCCGGCGGCGAGCAGGCCGTGAAGGACGGCGTGGCCGACGGTGCCACGGGCTCCGGTCACGAGGATCATGCGAGGACCTTCCTTCTACGAACAGCGTTCGTGACGAACACCGTACGCCGCGAACGACGTTCGTCAAGCTAGGGTCGGCGCGTGCCCCCGGGACCCCGCACCCGCCCGGCGAAGACCGCCCTCAGCCGCGAGGCGGTGGTCGCCGCGGCGCTGCGCGTCGTCGATCAGGTCGGCTACGACGCCGCGAGCATGCGGCGGGTGGCGGCGGAGCTCGAGACCGGGCCGGCGTCGCTCTACGTCTACGTCGCCGACCGTCGCGAGCTGATGGAGGCGGTGCACGACCTCGCCCTGGCCGACGTCGCGCTCCCGACGGATGCCGACGGCGACTGGCGCGCGCGCCTCGAGCTGCTGATCGACCGCATGGTCGCGGCGCTGTCCGCCCACGCCGACATCGCGATGGCGGCCATCGCCGGGGTACCGCTGGGCCCGCACTCGCTGCGGGTCAACGAGGAGGTGCTGCGCCTGCTGCGGGTCGGCGGCATCGACGACGCCGCCTGCGCCTGGGCCGCCGACCTCCTCGGGCAGTACGTGGCCTCCTCGGCGCTGGAGCAGGCGGTGTGGCACCGCGAGCAGCGCGAGATCGTCGACCCGGACCGGGCGACCACCGAGGCGATGGGCGCCGCGTTCGCGGGTCGCATCGACGGCGTCTACGCCGCCCTGGACCCCGCGGAGTTCCCCTCGATCGTGGCTCTGCGGCCCCTCCTGACCGGCGGCGGGGGCGACGCGCGCGCCTCGTGGAAGCTGCGGGTGATCGTCGACGGGCTCCTGGCCCAGGGGTAGCCGCGCGCCGCGACGCGCGGGTGCCCATCATGGGCGCCATGACGCTGCTGGCTGCGCTCCTCGAGGGAGGCCTCGACGACCCCGAGGCGATCCGCATCGGGGACACGTCGATGTCCGGCCCGGAGCTGCTCGGAGCGGCCTCGGTGGTCGCCGACCAGATCGTCGACCGGCCCGCCGAGGGCCCGGTCGCGGTGCTCGCCGAGCCGACGGCCCACGCGATCGTCGCGATGGTCGGCGGCCTGCTGGCCGGCACCCCGGTCGTCCCGGTGCCCCCCGATGTCGGCTCCGGCGAGCGCGCGCACCTGCTCGCCGACTCCGGGGCGTCGCTCTGGATCGGGGAGCGGCCCACGGACGTCACCCTGCCGGTGCGCAAGGTCGACCTGAGCCGCCGCAGCGGTGACGTCGCCCGCGAGGCCCCGCACGACGGCCCGGCCCTGGTGCTCTACACGTCGGGGACCACCGGCGCGCCCAAGGGCGTGCTGCTCTCGCGGACGGCGATGGCGGCGGGGCTCGACGGTCTCGCCGACGCGTGGGAGTGGACCGCCGACGACACCCTCGCCCACGGCCTGCCCCTGTTCCACGTCCACGGGCTGGTCCTCGGCGTCTTCGGCGCGCTGCGGCTCGGGTCGCGGCTGGTGCACGTCGGACGGCCCCGCCCCGACCTCTACGCCTCGGCCGTGCGCGACCACGGCGCGAGCCTGCTGTTCGGGGTGCCGACGATCTGGTCGCGGATCGCCGCCGACCCGGCCGCCGCCGACGTGCTGCGCTCCGCGCGGCTGCTCGTCTCCGGCAGCGCGCCCCTGCCCGTCCCGGTGTTCGAGAAGCTGCGCGAGCTCACCGGCCAGGCGCCGGTCGAGCGCTACGGCATGAGCGAGACGATGATCACCCTGTCCGTCCGGGCCGACGGCGAGCGCCGTCCCGGGTGGGTGGGCGTCCCCGTCGCGGGCGTCGAGACCCGTCTCGTGTCCACCGACGAGGAGACCGACGGCGAGCTGCTCCCGCACGACGGCGAGTCCATCGGCGAGCTGCAGGTCCGCGGGCCCGGCCTCTTCACCGGCTACCTGGGGCGGCCGGAGGCCACGGCGGAGACGTGGACGAAGGACCGCTGGTTCCGCACCGGCGACGCCGCGGTGATCGACGCCGGCGGGTACCACCGGATCGTCGGTCGCCGCTCCGTGGACCTGATCAAGACCGGCGGCTACCGGGTCGGCGCCGGCGAGATCGAGACCGCGCTGCTCGAGCACGACGGCATCCGCGAGGCCGCGGTGGTCGGCGAGCCCGACGACGACCTGGGCCAGCGGATCGTCGCCCACGTGGTGCTCGCCGGCGACCCGGTGGACCCCGAGGAGGTCATCGCCTTCGTCGCCGAGCGGCTCTCGGTCCACAAGCGCCCGCGCGAGGTCCGCGTCGTCGACGCCCTGCCCCGCAACGCCATGGGCAAGGTGCAGAAGGCGCGCCTCTGAGCAGCGGCGACCTTGTCTGAGTAGTGGGCTACTCATGACCTTTCCTTGGGATTGACGGAAGCTCGTCCGGAGCGCGGCCCGGCCGCCCCCCGCTTCCGCGTCGAAGGGATCCGATCCATGAGCAGCGAGGTCGGCGTCGCCGCGACGGACCCCGAGCCGGAGGTGCCGGAGGCGGCCGAGGCCGCGGCCTACTGGTGTCCCGAGCACCTCCAGGCCTGTCCGCCCACGTGTCAGGTGCTGATCCAGTGGCGCGACACCCACGACCTGCCCGACCACTGGCAGCCCGGCGACTGGTGGGACCCGCAGGGCGACCCCTGGCAGTACCACCCGCGCGACAACCCGCACGGCTGGGACCCGGTCGAGAACCCCTGCGGCTACCACCCGCAGCACCAGCCCGAGTGCTGGCACCCGGACCGGAACCCGGAGGGCTTCCACCCGGACACCAACCCGCACGCCTGGCACCCGGACTACAACCCCTGCGGCTACCACCCGCGCAGCGAGCCGCACTGCTGGGAGCCCGACCGGAACCCGGAGGGCTACCACCCCGAGTACAACCCGAACTGCTGGCACCCGGACTACAACCCGTACGGCTGGCACCCCGACTACCAGCCCTACTGCTGGCACCCGACCGCCGCGCCCTTCGGCTGGAGCCCGATCCACCAGCCGTTCGGCTGGCACCCCGTCTACTACCCCTGGGGCTACGACCCGTACTACAACCCGGGCGGCTGGCACCCGCAGGAGAACCCGGACGGCGACGCCGACCCCAATGGCCCCTACATCCCCGAGGACGCCGAGGGCGAGGAGCCGCCGGAGCCGACCGACCCCGACGAGCCGCCGGGACGGCCCGGCGACGAGATTGATCGCGAGCTCCAGGACCAGCTGGTGGAGCTCGAGCGGGCGAAGTCGGCCGGTGAGCCCGTCGAGGACATCGAGGCCCGCATCCGGGAGCTCGAGGACGAGCGGCGGGAGGCGGAGACGCCCGAGCCCGAGACCACCCCGGCTCCCGTCGAGACGCCGGATCCGCTCGATCCCCGCCTCGTCGAGCTGCAGATGGAGCGCCAGGAGGCGCTGGACTCCGGGGACGAGGGGAGGCTCGAGGAGATCGACGCCCGTATCCGGGAGCTCGAGGCCGAGGGTCCGGACGCCCCGGCCGTTCCCCAGGACGCTGAGGAGCCCCCCGAGGAGGCCTCGGACGCCACGGCCGCGCCGGACGTCGAGTTCGCCGGTACCCAGGAGGCGCCTCCCGAGGACGACGCCGACGAGCAAGACACGAGCGCCGAGACCGCGTCGTCGTCCGAGGAACAGGAGTCCCGGGAGCCGGAGCCCGCAGCCGAGACCGAGTCCTCGTCGTCCGAGGAGGAGAGCAGTGGCGGCGACGGCAGCGGCGGCAGCAGCGGCGGCGACGGCGGTGGCAACGACGGCGATGGCGGCGACGGCGGCGACTCCCTGCTCCCCTGACCCCGCGACCCTCCGCCGATGTGCGACACCTCGCATTTGATGCTTCGGTTTTCGAAGCATCTCAGCGGGAGGTCATGGCTCGACCCCAGCGGACCTCCGCCCCTGACGGCCCGAAGGAACTCGTCCGACCTCTCCAGCTCGATCTCCCGACAGTGCCGTCAGTGTTCTCGGGTGACCGTCCCTCACCGGGGCCGGCGCACCCGCAGGACGGCGTCGTAGAGGAACCGCGGCCGCCCGTCGGGCTGCACGGCGTCGCGTCCGCGGCGCTCGGCCACCTCGACCGTCCAGCCCTCGAGGGCGTCGCCGAGCTCGGTGACCAGCTGCTCGGCGGTGGCGAACATGTCGTGCGGGTGGTGGTGTTCGGCCTCCGGAGGCATGCCCTCCGGGTCGTGGCCGACGAGCAGCAGCGTGCCGCCCGGGGCCACGGCGCGGGCGATCGCGCGGTAGAGGCGGGGCCGCTCGGCGCCGGGGAGCTGCATGAAGTGTGCGGTGACGAGGTCGTGGGAGCCCGGCAGCTCCTCGGCGAAGAGGTCGACCGGCATCGTCGTCACCCGGTCGGCGACGCCCTCGGCCTCGGCGCGGGCGGCGACCCGACCGAGGGCGACCTCCGAGACGTCGATCGCGGTGACCCGCCAGCCCTGCTGCGCCAGCCAGATCGCGTCCCCGCCCTCGCCGCTGCCGACGTCGAGCGCGGAGCCGGGCGCGAGGTCGGCGACCTCCTGGACGAGGACGGCGTTCGGGGCGCCGCTCCAGATCTGCTCGCTGCCGCTGTAGCGCTCGTCCCAGAACGCGGCGGTGTACTGCTCGTGGGTGGTCATGCGACGGCTCCCTCGCGGTGACGGGCGACGGCCCGGGCGGTGTCCTCGACGACGAGGTCGGCGTTGATGCGGGCGCCGGCGAGCGTGCCGGCGGCCGCGGCGGCGACGACCTGGGCGGACAGGTCGCTGACGTTGCCCGCGACCCAGACCCCGGGCACGGCGGTCTGCCCGGTGACGTCCTCGGCCGCGGCGTAGCGACCGCCCCACGGGTGGTCGGCGAACGGGACGCCCAGGTCCTCCAGCACCGCGCTGCGCGCGACGAAGAGCGGCGCGAGGGCCAGCGCGGTCCGGGGCAGGACGCGTCCGCTCGCGAGGCGTACGCCGGAGAGACGGTCGTCGGTGATCTCCAGGCCCGTCACCTCCTCGTCCACGACGGGGATACCGAGGGCAGCGAGCTCTTCGGCCTCCTCGGCGGTGGGCTCCGGGGCGTGGTGGCGCAGGTAGACGAGGTCGGCGGTGAGCTGCCGGAAGAGCTTCACCTGGTGCAGGCTCCCCGGCCCCGTGCCGAGCACGGCCAGCGGCTGGTCGCGCACCTCCCAGCCGTGGCAGTACGGGCAGTGCAGCACGTCGCGGCCCCAGAGCTCGCGCACGCCGGGCAGGTCGGGCAGCTCGTCGACCAGGCCGGTGGCGACGAGCAGCCGCCGCGCGTGCAGCGTCTCCCCGTCGGCGGTGTCGACGGCGAACAGGTCGCCGACGCGCCGGGCGGCGACGGCCGTGCCGGGGCGCACGCGGCCACCGTAGGACTCCACCTCGGCGCGCCCGAGACGCACGAGCTCGGCGGGCGGCAGGCCGTCGCGCGTGAGGAAGGCGTGCACCCCGGCGGCCGGGGCGTTGCGGGGCTCGCCGGCGTCGAGCACGAGCACCGAGCGGCGGGAGCGGGCGAGGGTCAGCGCGCCGGACAGCCCGGCCGCGCCACCCCCAAGGACGAGGGTGTCGAGGGGTTCGTCGTTCATGTCCACGAGCCTGCTCCGCGCCGCCCCGCGCGACGAGGATTCTTGCCAGAATGGCAAACGTGACGACCGACGACGTGCTCGACGGGCTGGGCGCACGGCTGGCGACCCGGCGACGGCGGGAGGGCCTGGGGCTCGCCGAGCTGGGCGAGCGCACCGGGATCTCGGTCAGCACCCTCTCCCGGCTCGAGACCGGCGGCCGGCGGGCCACCCTCGAGCTGCTGTTGCCGCTGGCGACGGTCTACGGCACCGGGCTCGACGAGCTCGTCGGGCTGCGCGAGGCCGCGCCGGCCCGCGACGCGCCGGTCTCGCGCAGCGAGGACACCGTCATGTACCGCCTGTCCCGCAGCCCCGGTCAGCCCGCGGCCTACAAGTTCGTCTTCTCGCCCGCGCGCAACACCCCGCCCGACGAGCTCCCCGTCCACCAGGGCTGGGAGTGGGTCTACGTCCTCGCCGGCCGGCTCCGCGTGATCAACGGCGACGACGACCTCGTGCTGCGTCCGGGCGAGGCCACCGAGGTCGACACCCGCCGCCCGCACTGGCTCGGCACCACCGGCGAGGGGCCGGTCGAGGTCCTCGCGCTCTTCGGGCGCCAGGGCGAGCGCGTGCACATGCGCGCGTGACCCCGTGTTCTGACTCGGTCAAGCTCCCACGGGCGCGCAGCGCGAAGGTGGGGTGTCGCACGGTGGAGAAGCGGTCGGGCGTGACGGTTCTACGATCCCGGGCATGACCTCAGGTGGGACAGAGCTGGACGAGGCGCCCGAGGAGCTGACGCTGGCGGCCGAGTTCGACGACCCGACGCGCGCGCAGTGGCAGGAGCTCGTCGCCGGCGTGCTGGCGAAGTCGGGCCGCGAGGTGACGCCCGAGGAGGCCGAGGCCGCGCTGGCCACGGTGACCGACGACGGCATCACGATCGCCGGGCTCTACGCCGCCGAGGACGCCCCGGGCGTCGACACCGGTGTGCCCGGGCTCTCGCCGTTCGTGCGCGGCGCCCGCCCCGAGGGGCAGGTCGCCGACGGGTGGCTCGTGCGCCAGCGCCACGCGTTCCCCGCCGACGTCGAGGTCGCCGAGGCCCACGACGTCCTCATGGCCGAGCTGGAGAACGGCGTCTCGTCGCTCTGGCTCGTGCTCGGCGACGCCGGCGGGCCACCGGTCGCGGCGCTCGGCGGGCTGCTCGAGGGCGTGTTCGTCGACCTCGCACCGATCGCCCTCGAGGCCGGCCGCGACACCCCGGACGCCGCCGCGTCTCTGCTGCGTTTCGCCGAGCAGGCCGGGGCCGGCGCGATCCCCGGCTCGCTCGGCTACGACCCCCTGCTGGACCGCACCCAGGGCGGACCCGCGCTCGAGCAGCCGTACCGCGACGCCCTCGTCGAGCACGCGAGGACGGCCGCCGCGAGCCACCCGCAGCTGCGCACCGTCGTCGCCGACGGCCTGCCCTACCACCGCGCGGGCGGCAGCGACGCCCAGGAGCTCGGGGCCGCGCTGGCCGCGGGGGTCGCCGCCCTGCGCACGCTGACCGAGGCGGGGCTGAGCACCGACGAGGCCTTCGCCCGCCTGGAGTTCCGCTTCGCCGCCACCGCCGACCAGTTCGCGACGCTGGCCAAGCTCCGGGCCGTGCGCCGCTGCTGGGACCGCATCGGCGACGTCAGCGGCGCGGCGGAGAGCAGCCGCGCGATGGCACAGCACGCCGTCACGAGCCCCGCGATGATCACCCGCCGCGACCCCTGGGTGAACATGCTGCGCAGCACCGTCGCCGCCGTCGGTGCGGGACTCGGGGGCGCCGCCGCCGTCACGGTGCTGCCCTTCGACAGCGAGCTGGGGCGTCCCGACGAGGCCGCCCGCCGCCTCGCGCGCAACACCCAGGCGCTGCTGCTCGAGGAGTCGCACCTCGCGCACGTGATCGACCCGGCCGGCGGCTCCTGGTACGTCGAGTCGCTCACCGACGCGCTCGCCCACGCGGCGTGGAAGGAGTTCACGCGCATCGAGCGCGACGGCGGGATCGAGGCCGTGCTCGACGACGGCAGTCTCGCCGCCCGCCTCGACGAGACCTGGCAGCAGCGCGCGGGGCGCATCGCCCGCCGCCAGGACCCGATCACCGGCGTCAGCGAGTTCCCGAACCTGCAGGAGGAGCTCCCGCGCCGCGCCCCCCGCCCCGACACCGACCACGAGGGTGGCCTGCCGCGTCGCCGCTACGCCGAGGTGTTCGAGACGCTCCGGGACCGGGCGGACGCGAGCGACACGAGACCCACCGTCTTCCTCGCGACCATCGGCAAGCTCGCCGAGTACACCGCGCGCGTCTCGTTCACCCAGAACCTGCTGGGCGCCGGCGGCATCGTCACCGTCGACGGCCCGGGCGGCACGGACACCGCGGAGATCGCGAACGCCTTCCGCGAGGCCGGCACCCCGGTCGCGGTGATCGCGTCGTCGGACAAGAACTACGACCAGTACGCCGCCGACGTCGCGGCCGCCCTGCGCGAGGCGGGTGCCACGCGCATCCTGCTGGCGGGCAAGAAGGACGTCGACGGTGTGGACGGCACGCTCCACGCCGGCTGCGACGCGGCCGCCGTCCTGCGTGACACGCTCGACGAGCTGGAGGGTCAGCGATGAGCATCCCGAACTTCGGCGACGTCGAGCTCGGCGCGCCCGACGCGCCCTCGGAGGACTGGGAGGCCGCGCTCGAGGCCTCGACCGGCAAGGGATCCGAGGACCTCGTCTGGGAGACCCCCGAGGGCATCGGGGTCAAGCCGCTCTACACCGACGCCGACCTCGAGGGCCTCGACTTCCTGCGCACCTACCCGGGCATCACGCCCTACCTGCGCGGGCCGTACCCGACGATGTACGTGACGCAGCCCTGGACGGTGCGCCAGTACGCCGGGTTCTCGACGGCCGCGGAGTCCAACGCGTTCTACCGGCGCAACCTCGCGGCGGGGCAGAAGGGCCTGTCGGTCGCGTTCGACCTGCCGACGCACCGCGGCTACGACTCCGACAACCCCCGCGTCTCCGGCGACGTCGGCATGGCCGGGGTGTCGATCGACTCGATCCTCGACATGCGCCAGCTCTTCGACGGCATCCCGCTGGACCGCATGTCGGTGTCGATGACCATGAACGGGGCGGTGCTCCCGGTGATGGCGCTCTACGTCGCCGCGGCCGAGGAGCAGGGGGTGTCGACCGACCAGCTCGCCGGGACCATCCAGAACGACATCCTCAAGGAGTTCATGGTCCGCAACACCTACATCTACCCGCCGAAGCCGTCGATGCAGATCATCTCGGACATCTTCAGCTTCACCAGCGAGAAGATGCCCAAGTTCAACTCGATCTCCATCTCCGGCTACCACATCCAGGAGGCCGGAGCCTCGGCCGACCTGGAGCTGGCGTACACGCTGGCCGACGGCGTGGAGTACCTGCGGGCGGGTCAGAACGCCGGGTTGGACGTGGACAAGTTCGCGCCGAGGCTGTCCTTCTTCTGGGGCATCGGCATGAACTACTTCATGGAGATCGCCAAGCTCCGGGCGGCGCGGCTGCTGTGGGCGAAGCTCGTGGCGTCGTTCGGCGCGACGAACCCGAAGTCGCTCTCGCTGCGCACCCACAGCCAGACCTCGGGCTGGTCGCTCACCGCCCAGGACGTCTACAACAACGTCGTCCGCACCTGCGTCGAGGCGATGGCCGCGACGCAGGGCCACACCCAGTCGCTGCACACCAACGCGCTCGACGAGGCGCTCGCGCTGCCCACCGACTTCTCCGCGCGCATCGCCCGCAACACCCAGCTGCTGCTGCAGCAGGAGTCCGGGACGACGCGCACCGTCGACCCGTGGGGCGGCTCGGCCTACGTCGAGCGGCTCACCCGCGAGCTCGCCGGCCGCGCCTGGGCCCACATCCAGGAGGTCGAGTCCACCGGCGGCATGGCGCAGGCGATCGACGAGGGCCTGCCCAAGATGCGCATCGAGGAGGCTGCGGCCCGCACCCAGGCGCGCATCGACTCCGGGCGCCAGCCGCTGATCGGCGTCAACAAGTACCCGCTGACCTCGGGCGAGGACGTCGACGTCCTCAAGGTCGACAACGCCGACGTGCTGCGCCAGCAGGTGGAGCGCCTGAAGCAGCTGCGCGAGGACCGCGACGACGACGCCGTGCGCTCGGCGCTCGAGCAGCTGACCAACGCCGCCCGCGCCGCCGACGCCGGCACGCGCGACAGCGGACTGGACGGCAACCTGCTGAAGCTCGCCATCGACGCCGCGCGCGCGAAGGCCAGTGTCGGCGAGATCTCCGACGCGCTCGAGGAGGTCTACGGCCGGCACCGCTCGGACGTCCGGACGATCTCCGGGGTCTACCGTGACGAGGTGGGCGAGAACTCCGCCGTCGAGGGGGCCCGGCAGGCTGCGCAGGCGTTCGAGGAGGCCGAGGGCCGCCGGCCCCGCATCCTCGTCGCGAAGATGGGCCAGGACGGGCACGACCGCGGGCAGAAGGTCATCGCCACCGCGTTCGCCGACCTCGGCTTCGACGTCGACGTGGGCCCGCTGTTCCAGACGCCGGGCGAGGTCGCGCGCCAGGCCGTCGAGTCCGACGTGCACGTCGTCGGCGTCTCGTCGCTCGCCGCCGGGCACCTCTCGCTCGTGCCCGCGCTGCGCGACGAGCTCGCCGAGGCCGGCGCCGGGGAGATCCTGATCGTCGCCGGCGGCGTCATCCCGCCGGGCGACCACCAGGAGCTGCTCGACAAGGGCGCCGCGGCGATCTTCGGCCCGGGCACCGTCATCGCCGAGGCGGCCACGCAGCTGCTGGAGACCCTGTCGCAGCGGCTGGGGCACAGCACGTCCTGATGGATCTGGACAAGTACGTCGAGGGCGTCCGGTCCGGCTCGCGGCTCTGGATCGGCCGGGCGATCACGCTCGTCGAGTCGACGCGCCCCGACCACCGCGAGGCCGCGCAGGAGCTGCTCGTCGAGCTGCTGCCGTACGCCGGCGGGGCCCGGCGGATCGGCATCTCCGGGGTGCCCGGCGTCGGGAAGTCGACGTTCATCGGCGCGCTGGGCTCGACGCTCACCGCCGCGGGGTCGAAGGTGGCGGTGCTGGCCGTCGACCCGTCCTCGACCCGCTCCGGCGGCTCCATCCTCGGCGACAAGACGCGGATGAACGAGCTCGCCACCGACGACGACGCCTTCATTCGCCCGTCCCCCACCGCCGGGACGCTCGGCGGGGTCGCGAAGGCGACGCGCGAGACGATGGTCGTGATGGAGGCGGCGGGCTACGACGTCGTCATCGTCGAGACGGTCGGCGTCGGGCAGTCGGAGACGACCGTCGCGCAGATGGTCGACTCGTTCCTCTTCCTCACCCTCGCCCGCACCGGCGACTCCCTGCAGGGCATCAAGCGCGGCATCCTCGAGATCGCCGACGTGATCGCGGTGAACAAGGCCGACGGTCTCCACGCCCGCGAGGCCAAGCGCGCGGCCCGGGAGCTCGAGCAGGCGCTGGCAATGCTCCGAGGCGAGCGCGAGACGTGGAAGGTCCCGGTCCTGACCTGCAGCGCCGCCGAGCGCACGGGGCTCGACGACGTCTGGTCGGCGCTCGTGCGCCACCAGGAGCACCAGGAAGCCGAGGGCGGGCTCGCCGAGAAGCGCGCCCGTCAGCAGGTGGACTGGACCTGGCAGATGGTCCGTGACCGCGTGCTCGGGCGGCTGAAGGACCATCCCGAGGTCAAGGACATGCGCACCGAGCTCGAGCGCGAGGTGCAGGTCGGCGAGGTGACCCCGGCGCTCGCCGCCGACCGCATCCTCGACGCGTTCCTCGGCAAGAACGGTTGACGACCGGGTAGAACGTGCTCATGAGCGAGGAGCCCGCCGGCGGTCAGAACCCCCTCTGGGGCCTCATCTCCGGACTGCGCGGCATGGCGGACAACGTCGTGCGGGCCGCCGGCGCGGCGAACCCGCTGGGCGAGCTGCCCGCCCTGCCCGACATCGCCACCCACCCGGGCGCGATGTCCGCCGCCCAGCTCGGGGCGATCCGCACGGCGCTGCAGGCCCAGCGCGACGCCGTCGCCGCCATGCAGAGCCAGCTCGTCGCGTTCGACCAGCAGCTCCAGGTGCTCCAGCGCCTCCTCGTGCCGATGGCGGAGTGGAGCGAGACGTGGGCGCGGCTCGAGGCCCGGGTGGTGCCCGGGACGTCGTCGGACGACCGGTGAGCGCCGAGCCGGTGCTCCCGGACCCGGCGGCGCCGGGCCTGCACGACGTCATGCCGGCCGTGCTCGCCGGGCTCGGCGCCGGCCCCGCCGTCCCCGGGCTGGCGCTGCCCGGGCGCGCGCGGTGGGGCTCCTGCTCATCGACGGGCTCGGGTACGCCCAGCTGCGCGAGCACGCGCGCGACGCCCCGTTCCTCGCGGCGATGGCGGAGCACGGCCCGCTGCCGGTCGGCTTCCCGTCCAGCACCCCGATCAGCCTGACGACCCTCGGCACCGGCCTGCCGCCGGGCGCCCACGGCACCCTCGGCGTCCGGTTCCGGGTCGACGACCTCCTGCTCGACGCCCTGACCTGGACGGCCGACGGCAAGGACGTGCGCGACCAGCTCGTGCCCGAGGTCGTCCAGCCGCACCCCACCGTGTTCGAGCGGGCCGCCGCGCAGGACGTCGGGGCCACCGTCGTCTCGTACCGGGCCTTCCGCGGGTCCGGGCTGACCCGCTCGGCCCTGCGCGGCGCGGACTACCGCGGCGTCGGAGCCCTCGGCGACCTCGCCGCCGAGATGATCGAGGCCCTGGGCCGTCCCGGCCGTCAGCTCGTGTACGGCTACCACGCGGACCTCGACCAGCTCGGGCACCTCCACGGCCCGGGGTCGCTCGCCTGGCGGTTCCAGCTGCGCCAGCTCGACCACCTCGTCGAGCAGCTCGTCGCGGAGCTCCCCGCCGACGCGGTGCTCGCCGTGACCGCGGACCACGGGATGGTCACCGTGGACCGCAAGCACGACGCCGACACCGACCCGGACCTGCTCGCCGGCGTCGCCCTCGTCGGCGGCGATCCCCGCGCCCGCCTCGTCTACGCCCGCCCCGGTGCCGCCGACGACGTGCTCGCGTCGTGGCGCGGGGTGCTGGGTGACGACGCGTGGACCCGCTCCGGCGCCGAGGCGATCGCGCAGGACTGGTTCGGGCCGCTCGACGACGCGCTGCGGGCCCGGGTGCCGGACGCCGTGGTCGCCCTGCGGGGCACCGCCGCGGTCGTGCGCACGGAGGAGGAGCCCCTGCTCTCGCGCCTGCCGGGCCAGCACGGGTCGCTGAGCGCCGAGGAGCGGTACGTGCCGCTCCTAGTTGCTGATGGCCGGTGAGGCGCCGACGAAGCGGTCGTCGGTGAGCTGGTCGACGAGGAAGGCCGCGACGTCGGTGCGTGCCATCGGTGCCCCGACGTCGCCGCCGAGGAACCCGGCGCGCAGGGTGCCGTTGGTCGGGATGTCGATCGGCGCGGTGATCCGCGCCAACGTCCAGTCCAGCTCGGAGGTGGTGACGACCTCGCTGATCCCCTGGATCTCGCGCAGCGCGCCGGGGATGAGCAGGCCGATCCCGACGGGCACGAGCCGGTCGATCAGGCCCGGGCGGTCGCGGGGATCGGGGACGCTGACGGTCGCGAGGGCGATGAGACGCCGCACCCCGCTCTCGTGCATGGCGGCGACGATCGTCCGCGTCGCCTCGGTGAGCGGGCCGCTGCGCAGGAACGGGTCGATCGCCGGCCCGAGCGCGCTGATCACCGCGTCGGCGCCGTCGACGGCCTTGCGGATCGCGGGGGCGTCGTCCAGCTCGGCGACGATCACCTCGAGGTGGTCGTCCTCGACCGTGAGCTTGCCGGGCGAGCGGACCAGCGCACGGACGCGGTGACCGGCCCCGAGCAGCTGCTCCACGACGAGATGGCCGATCTTGCCGGTCGCGCCGAACACCGTGACGTCCATGCCGGCGGGTACCCGCGCTCCCGCGGTCCGGGCCGTGGGCGCGCTCACACGCAGACCGACCGTGATCAGCAGGCCGAAAGGCACCTCGCAGGCCCCGTGGGAGGTGCCTCATGGCCTGGTGATCTCCGGATCGTGGCCGTCAGCCGGACGTCCCCACCCCGCGCGACAGCGTGGGCCACAGCGCGTCCGGGCCCGCGGCCGCGAGCGTGCGGCCCAGCCGCGTCGCCCAGGCCCGCTCGCCACCCCACTCGTCGCGCCACGACCACAGCCGCCGGGTGAGGACGCCGAGGGCGAACTCGCGGGTCACGCCCATGGCGCCGGTCGCCTGGTGGGCCGCGGCGGCCACGAGCCCGGCGGCCTCCGACGCCACGGCGGACGCGGCGGCCGCGTCCAGCGCGCCGGGCTCCCCGTGCTCGCCGGCGCCCACCGCGGCCGCGCGGGCGGCCATCGCCGCCATCTCGGCCTGCTCGGCGAGGCGGACGAGGTGGTCGGCGACGGCCGGGAACCGCGACACCGGGCGCCCGAACTGCACGCGCTCGCCGGTGTAGGCGACGGTCAGGTCGCGGACGCGGTGCGCCGCGCCGGCGATCAGGGCCGCGCGGGCCAGCGCCCCGCGCCGGGCGAGCGCCTCGCGGGCGTCGGGCGGGGCCGGCGCGAGGGTCTCGGGGACGACGCCGTCGAGGTGCACGGCGTCGCGGGGCTCGCCGGCGAGGTTGCGGCCGGGCGTGATCGACGCCGCGGCCGGGTCGACGACCGCGACGACGAGGGAGCCGCCGGGGTCGTCGGCGAGCAGGACGATCCGGTGGGCGCGCCGCGCCCACGCCACCCGCTCCAGGCGCCCCGCGAGCGCCCCGTGCCGCAGGGCGACGGGGCCGGCGCCCGTGGTCAGCGGCCCGTCGGGCAGCGCGAGGGCCGCGTGGGCGAGCAGGCGGCCGGCGAGCAGGCCGGTCTCGGCCAGCGGCACGGGGGCGGCGGCCGCGCCGACCTCCTCGAGGATCGCGCACGCCTCGGCCATCGACCCGCCGGCGCCGCCCGCGTCCTCGGGCACCCCGACGGTGGTGAAGCCGCCGGCGTGCAGGGGGTCCCACACGCCGGGAGCCCAGCCGTCACGCTCGGCGTCCTCGAGCACGGCGGGGGTGCACCGGTCGGCGAGCACGTCGGCGACGGCCTCGCGCACGGCCGTGACGTCGGGCAGCGCCGTCATCGCGTGAGCGCCTTCGCCGCGATCCCGCGCAGCACCTCGGTGGTGCCGCCGCGCAGCGTCCACGTCGGCGCGTTGAGCACGCACTCGGCCAGCAGCCGCTCGAACATCGTCGGGCCCTCCGGATCGATCTCCCCGCCCGCGGCGTCGCGCAGGGTCTCGACCACCTGCTGCTCGAACGTGGTGCCGACGTCCTTGACCAGCGCGGCCTCCACCGCCGGAGCCTCGCCCTGCTCCAGCGACCGGGCGACGGCCAGCGAGAGCTGGCGGATCGTCCACATCTGCGCGCCGATCCGCCCGATCGCGGCGGCCCTCGTGTCGTCGACGTCCTCGCCGTGGACCTCGAGGAACGCCCGGTACAGACCGAGCACCGAGAGGTAGCGGTCGGGCCCGGACCGCTCGTGGGCGAGCTCGGCGGTCACCTGCGCCCAGCCCTTCCCGACCTCGCCGAGGACGCGCTCGTCGGGGACGAACACGCCGTCGAGCACCACCTCGTTGACGTGCTCCTCGCCGTCGATGAGCGGGATCGGCGAGACGCGGACGCCGTCGGCGCCGAGGTCGACGATCAGCTGCGAGAGACCCGCGTGGCGGTCGCCGGCCTCCGCCTCCGGGGTCGTGCGGCAGAGCACCACCGCGAAGTGGTTGAGGTGGGCGTTGGTGGTCCAGACCTTGGTGCCCGTGACCCGCCAGCCTCCGTCGACGCGCGTCGCCGTCGTGCGCACCGACGCGAGGTCCGAGCCGGCGTCGGGCTCGCTCATGCCGAGGGAGAACCAGCACTCGCCGGCCGCGATGCGGGGCAGGAACCAGCGGCGCTGCTCCTCGCTGCCGAAGCGCAGCAGGGCGGGCGCGGTCTGGCGCTCGGCGATCCAGTGCGCGGCGATCGGAGCGCCCGCCGCCAGCAGCTCCTCGACCACCACGAACCGCCGCACGGTGCTCGCACCGGCGCCGCCGTAGGAGACCGGGATGGACATGCCGACCCAGCCCTGCTTGGCCAAGGCCCGCGTGAACTCGGGGTCGTGGCGGCCTCCGAGACCCAGGCCCGGGCGGAAGTCGGCAGGCAGGATCCCGGCGAGGAAGCCGCGCACCTCCTCGCGCAGCGCCTCCTCCTCCGGCGACAGCGCGGACGGAGCGAAGATCATCGGTCGGCCTCCCGGGGTGGTGCGCGGTCGCGAGGCCACCGTGCCCCACCGGACGGCCGGCGGCCAGCCGCGGGCGATCAGGCCCGGGCGCCCGGGTCGCCGTCGGGGATGACGACGCTCGTCGCGGTGCGGGCCGGGGCGCCGCGCGTGGACACGATGTCGACCACCTGGAAGTCCGCCCGCCACTGCCGGGGCGTGACGACGTTGCGCACGTAGCCCCGCCGGCGGTCGACGAAGCGGATGTGGGGGTTCTCGGCGAGCAGCGCGGCGTCGCCCGCCCCGCGCGCGCCGCCGTTCCCGCCCGAGCTGATCGAGGTGGTCACGAGCTCGGTGGCCACGACGCGCGACGACGGGTCGGTGAAGTCCGCGCGCACGTCGCAGGCGTGGGCGGCGTGCACGTCGCCGGTGAGGATCACGGGGTTGGGCGTGCGGGCCGCGACGAGGTGGTCGCGCAGAGCGTCGCGCTCGGCGGCGCAGTCGTCCCAGGAGTCCTCGTCGAGCCCGGTCGCCGGGCCGGCGGTGAGGTCGCGCGGGGAGAAGAAGACCTGCTGGCCGAGGGCGTTCCAGCGCGCGGTCGGGCCGGCGAGGGCCTCGGTCAGCCATGCGCGCTGCTCGGCGCCGAGCATCGTGCGGGCGGGGTCGCGGGGACGCTTCGGGTCCTGGTCGCTGCGGTACCGGCGGGTGTCGAGCAGGTGCAGGTCGAGGAGGTCGCCGAAGGTCAGCCGCCGGTGCATCCGCATGTCCGGGCCCTGCGGGCGCTGGGCCCGACGCAGCGGCATGTGCTCCCAGAACGCCCGGTAGGCGTCGGCGCGCCGGGCCCGGAAGACCGCCGGGTCGTCGTCGGGCTCGTCGTCGACCTGCGAGACGTCGCCGGCCCAGTTGTTCTCCACGTCGTGGTCGTCGATCGTCACGGCCCACGCGGCGGCGGCGTGCGCGGCCTGCAGGTCGGGGTCGGTGCGGTACTGCCCGTGGCGCAGGCGGTAGTCGGCGAGGGAGACGGCCTCGCGGGCCGGGAGGTGGGCGCGTCCGGGGACGCCGGCCGCGGCGCTCTCGTAGATGTAGTCGCCGAGCCAGGCGACGAGGTCGAGGTCGTCGCGGGCGATGGCCGCGTGGGCGTTGTAGTAGCCGTCGGGGCGGCTCTGGCAGCTCGCGATCGCGAACGCGAAGCGGTCGACCCGTGCGCCGGGCGCGGGAGCGGTCCGCGCCCGCCCGGCCGGGCTGATCTCGGTGCCGACCCGGAACCGGTAGAAGTGCTCGGCCGCCGGGCGCAGGCCCGCGACCTCGACGTGCACGGCGTGGGCGTCCTCCGCGCGTGCCACCGTGCTGCCCCGCGCGAGCGGCGCCCGGAAGCCCGCGTCCGCCGCGACCTCCCACTCCACGAGCCCCGGCCGGGGCGGCATGCCGCCGCGGCCGTCGGGGGCGAGGGGGTCGGGGGCGAGGCGCGTCCAGAGCAGGACCCCGTCGGGTGTCGGGTCACCAGACGCCACACCGAGCGTGAAGGGGGACGCGGTGGCCGCCGGCGCCGTGGCGTCGGCGACCCAGGGGGCCCGGAGTGCGACCGCCGCGCCCGTGAGCGCGACCGCGCCGCCGAGCAGGGTCCGGCGCGACACCCCCATGCAGCTCCCCGTGCAACTCGACCGTCCGGACGGACCGGGGGAGCGCCGATGGAGCAGGTCAGTCCCCTGCCCACACCAACGGATGACCACCATCGAGCGGTTCGGACGTTCCGTCACCGGACTTCCGCGCTCCGTGACAATCCCTCACAGCTCGCGCACAGGAAGCGCCCAGCCGAGGCCGACGAGTGGCTGACAGGCTGCGTGTCATGAACGCCGCCACCCGTGCCGACCTGCGCCGACCCGACGGCACGCCGGTGCGGGCGCTCGTCGTCGACGACGAGCCGACGCTGGCCGAGCTGCTGTCGATGGCCCTGCGCTACGAGGGATGGGACGTACGCAGCGCAGGCGACGGGCTGGGCGCCGTGCGGCAGGGACGGGAGTTCCGTCCCGACGTCGTCGTCCTCGACGTGATGCTCCCCGACATCGACGGCTTCGAGGTGCTGCGCCGTCTGCGGGCCGACAGCCCCGACGTGCCGGTGCTCTTCCTGACCGCCCGCGACGCGGTGGAGGACCGGGTCGCGGGCATCACCGCCGGCGGCGACGACTACGTGACCAAGCCGTTCAGCCTCGAGGAGGTCGTCGCCCGCCTGCGCGGCCTGCTGCGCCGCGCGGCGGCCGCGACCGCCGTCCGCGGCGACGCGACGCTGGCCGTCGGCGACCTGACCCTCGACGAGGACAGCCACGAGGTCACCCGCAGCGGCGAGCCGGTCGAGCTCACCGCCACCGAGTTCGAGCTCCTGCGCTTCCTGATGCGCAACCCGCGCCGCGTGCTCTCCAAGGCCCAGATCCTCGACCGCGTCTGGAACTACGACTTCGGCGGGCAGTCGAACATCGTCGAGCTCTACATCTCCTACCTGCGCAAGAAGATCGACGCCGGACGCGCGCCGATGATCCACACCGTGCGCGGCGCGGGGTACGTGCTGAAGCCGGCCGCGGAGTGAGCGGGCGGGTGCTGCGGCGGGTGCCCTCGCTGCAGAGTCGGCTCGTGGTGACGACGGTCCTGCTGCTGACCGTGGTCTTCCTCGTCGTCGGGGTCGGGGCGGCGCTCTCGCTGCGCGGGTACCTCTACCGGCAGCTCGACGCGCAGGTCACCGAGATCGCCCGCTTCCGCAGCGACCCGCCGCCGGGAGACCCGGACCGCCGACCGCCACCGCCGGACGCGGGCGGCGGCTTCATCGGCGGGGGTCCGGACCGTCCCGCCAACACCCTCGAGGTCACCGTCGACGACGGCCGCATCGTCCGCGCGGCGGTGCTCGGGCGCCCCGGTACGAGCCGTCCGGTCGACCCCGCGCAGGTGGCGCCGGCGATCGCGACGACGCCCGGTCAGCCGCCGCGCACCGTCGACCTCGAGAGGCTCGGCAGCTTCCGGCTCGCTGCCGCAGCGGGCGAGGACGGCACCGTCACCGTCGTCGGCCTGTCCACCGACGCGCTGGAGGACACCGTCGGCGAGCTGGTGCTCCGCGAGGCGATCATCTTCGGGATCGGCGTCGTGGTCGCCGGCGTGGCCGCGGCCGTCGCCACCCGGCTGACCCTGCGCCCGCTGCACCGCGTCTCGGCCACCGCGCGCCGGGTCTCGGAGCTGCCGCTGTCCTCGGGCGAGGTCGAGCTCGCCGACCGGGTGCCCGAGGTCGACGCCGACCCGCGCTCCGAGGTCGGCCAGGTCGGCGCGGCGCTCAACCGGATGCTCGGCCACGTGGGCGCCGCCCTCGCCGCCCGGCAGGACAGCGAGACCCGACTGCGGCGTTTCGTCGCGGACGCCAGCCACGAGCTGCGCACCCCGCTCGCCGCGATCCGCGGCTACAACGAGCTCGCCGCGCGCCACGCCGACGAGCTCCCGGGCGAGGTCGCGGGCCTGCTCGAGCGGATGGGGTCGCAGACCGTGCGGATGACCGGGCTGGTCGAGGACCTGCTGCTGCTCGCCCGCCTCGACGCCGGCCGGCCGCTGGCGCGCGAGCGCGTCGACCTCGCCCGGGTCGTCGTCGACGCCGTCACCGACGCCCACGCCGCGGCCCGCGAGCACCGCTGGGCGCTGGATCTCGCGGGTGGGGACGAGGACGAGGACGCCGTCCTGCCCGAGGTCGTCGGCGACCCCGAGCGGCTGCACCAGGTCGTCGCCAACCTGCTGGCCAACGCCCGCACGCACACCCCGCCGGGCACGCACGTCACCGTCGGCCTGCACCCCGCCACCGGCGACGACGGGCGCGCCGTCGTGCGGCTCGCGGTCGCCGACGACGGCCCCGGCATCCCCGCCGACCTGCTGCCCCACGTCGCCGAGCGCTTCGCCCGCGGCGACTCGGGGCAGGCGCGCGCCACCGGCAGCACGGGCCTCGGGCTCTCGATCGTCTCCGCCGTGGTGGCCGAGCACGGCGGCACGCTGCGGATCACCAGCCGCCCCGGCGCGACGCACTTCGTCGTCGACCTGCCCGCGGTCGGCGAGACGCCCGACGGTGCTCCCGCCCCCGGCGCCCGCCTATCCTCCCGGCCATGAGCGAGCCGGCGTCCGACGACCAGACGCCCGACGAGCAGGGCGCGAACGCGCCGTCCCGTCCCCCGGCCGTCCCCGCGGAGCCGCCGCCGATCCGCGCGTCGGACGCCGAGCGGGAGCAGGTCGCGGAGGTCGTGCGGACCGCGGTCGCCGACGGGCGGCTGACGATGGTCGAGGGCGACGAGCGCCAGCGCGACGCCTATGCCGCGATCTTCCGGCGGGACCTCGCGCCGATCACCGCCGACCTCCAGCCGATCGACCGGTCCGCCGACCCGGCACCGGGCACCGACGCCTCGATGCGGCGGCCGCTGGGGCGGCTCGACCGGCCCTCGTCGACGACCTCGGTGGCCGTGCTCTCGGGCGCCCAGAAGCGTGGCGAGTGGACCCCGGGCCTGACCCACCGGGTGTTCGCGTTCTGGGGCGGCGCCGAGCTGTCCTTCCGCGACGCGCGCCTCGACGACGCCGGGCTGGCGATCGGCGCCATCGCGATCATGGGCGGCATCACCCTCGACCTGCGGGGCGTCCCGGCCGGCGTCGAGGTGACGATCCAGGCCGTCGCGATCATGGGTGGCATCGACGTCACCGTCGACCCGGACACCACGGTGATCGAGGACGGCTTCGGCTTCATGGGCGGGTTCGAGGACGGCTCGGGCGTGCCGCGACGCCCGGACGGCCCCCGGGTGCGCGTCACCGGCCTCGCGCTGATGGGCGGGGTGTCGGTGACCCGCAAGCCGCCGTCCCTCGACGGCGGCGGCGACCCGTCCGCGCTCGAGCGCTGAGCCGCTCCTCCGGCACTGCCGTGCCAGCCCTGCGTCCACGCTTGCGTGGGACGTCAGGATCGCCACATCCTCGCCGGCGCGACACGCCGAGCACTCAGCGACGGAAGCGCTGGGCGACCTGGTCGGCGACGTCGGAGACGACGCGCGCCGCGCTCCCGGCGGCGTCGCTCGCCGCCTGACCGGCCGTCTCGGCGAGCTCCCCGGCCTTCTCCTCGGCCTTCTCGGCCGCCAGGCCCGCCTTGTCGGCGAGGGACCCCGCCTCGAACGTCGCGTCCGGGCCCGGGGTCACGATCGTCTCCTCGCCGGAGTCGAACCGGACGCGGTAGGGCGGGCCGTCCTCGCCCAGCACCGCGACCACGGTGCCGACCCTGTCGGGGACGTCGGTGTGGTTGGAGTGCATGCGGATGCGGTCGCCCACGGACGCGCTCACGGGTCCTCCTCGTGCTCGGACGTTGTGTCCCGGCCAGGTACCCCGTGACGCGCGAAGGGCACCTCCAGCCGCATAGAGCGGCCGAAGGTGCCCTTCGCGCAGGACGTACGAGCGTCAGCCGGCGGTCACCGGCGTAGCGGCGACGGGGTCGTCGGACACCGCGAACGTCAGCTCGCCGGCCGTCTCACCCTCGCCCACGTCGACCGTGACCGTCTGCCCGCCGTGGAGCTCCTCGGAGAGCAGCATCGCCGAGAGCCGGTTGCCGACCTGGCGCTGGATGGTCCGGCGCAGCGGCCGGGCCCCGAACTCGGGCTGGAAGCCCAGCTCGGCCAGGCGGTCGACGGCGGCCTCGGTGACCGCGATGCCGATGTCCATGGCGGACAGGCGCTCGCGGGTCTCGTCGAGCAGCAGGTCGGTGATCCGGCGCAGCTGCGCGGCGTCGAGGCGCTTGAAGACGATGACCTCGTCGATCCGGTTGAGGAACTCGGGCCGGAACGACTCCCGCAGCCGCGGCATGAGCCGCTCCTGCAGGGACTGGTCCGGGTTCACCGACGACGGCGCGAACCCGAGCGCCTGCGTGTTCGTCGTGATCAGCTCCGAGCCCACGTTGCTGGTCATGATCAGAACCGTGTTCCGGAAGTCGACCGTGCGGCCCTGCGAGTCGGTCAGCCGCCCGTCGTCCAGCACCTGCAGCAGCGTGTTGAAGACGTCGGGGTGGGCCTTCTCCATCTCGTCGAGCAGCACCACCGAGTACGGCCGCCGGCGGACCTCCTCGGTGAGCTGGCCGGCCTCGCCGTACCCGACGTAACCGGGGGGCGACCCGACGAGCCGCGAGACGGTGTGCCGCTCGGAGAACTCGCTCATGTCGACGCGGACCATGCGGTCCTCGTCGCCGAACATCTGCGCGGCCAGGGCCTTGGCCAGCTCGGTCTTGCCGACGCCGGTCGGGCCGAGGAACAGGAAGCTGCCGATCGGACGGTCCGGGTCACCCAGACCCGCCCGCGAGCGGCGCACGGCCTCGGCGATCGCCGCGACGGCGTCGTCCTGGCCGACCACACGCTCGTGCAGCTGCTCCTCGAGCGCGAGCAGGCGGTCCCGCTCGGTCTCGGTGAGCTGGCTGACCGGGATGCCGGTCGAGCGCGAGACGACCTCGGCGATGTCCTCGACGGTCACCTCGAGCACACCGGTCTGCCCCGAACGACGGTCGGAACGGGCCTCCTCGAGCTGCGACTGGGCCTCCGCGATCTCGTCGCGCAGGGCGCCGGCCCGCTCGTAGTCCTCGTCCGCGACGGCCTGGTCCTTGTCGCGCTGCAGCGACTCGAGCTTGCGCTCGAGCTCGCGGGAGTCGGTGTGCGGACCCTTGGCCCGCAGCCGCTTGCGCGCGCCGGACTGGTCGACGAGGTCGATCGCCTTGTCGGGCAGGAACCGGTCGGTGACGTAGCGCTCGGACAGCTCGGCGGCCGCCGTGAGCGCCTCGTCGGTGAACCGCACCTGGTGGTGCGCCTCATACCGGTCACGCAGCCCGTGCAGGATCGCGATCGTGTCCGCGACCGAGGGCTCGGGGACCATCACCGGCTGGAAACGGCGCTCGAGCGCCGCGTCCTTCTCGATGGACTGGCGGTACTCGTCGAGCGTCGTGGCGCCGACGATGTGCAGCTCGCCGCGGGCCAGGGCCGGCTTGAGGATGTTGCCGGCGTCCATGCCGCCCTCGGACGAGCCACCCGCGCCGACGACGCCGTGGATCTCGTCGATGAAGACGATCAGCTCGTCGGAGTGCTCGCGGATCTCGGTGACCACCTTGGTCATCCGCTCCTCGAAGTCACCGCGGTAACGCGTACCGGCGACCATGCCCGACAGGTCGAGCTGAACGATCCGCTTGCCCTCGAGCTGCTCGGGGACGTCGCCGGCGACGATGCGCTGGGCGATGCCCTCGACCACGGCGGTCTTGCCGACGCCCGCCTCGCCGATGAGCACGGGGTTGTTCTTGGTGCGGCGCGACAGCACCTCGAGGGTCTGGTCGACCTCGTCCTCGCGGCCCACCACCGGGTCCAGCTCGCCGGCCCGCGCCTTCGCGGTCAGGTCGACGCCGAACTGGTCGAGGGTCGGGGTGCTGGAGTCGGCGTTGTCGCCGCCGCCGGGGCCACCCTGGCCGCTGCTCGGGCGCTGACCACCGGACGCGGCGGAACGCTGGAGCGACTGCGGGGTGACGCCCTGGGCGCCGAGCGCGCGGCCGACGGGGCTGTCGTTGTTCGCGGCCAGCGCGAGCACGATGTGCTCGGGGCCGATGTAGCTGGAGCCGAGCGCGCGGGAGATCTGGTGCGCGTCGAGCAGGGTGCGCTTGGCCGTCGGCGTCAGCGACGGCGGCTCGGTACGGGCCTCGCCGCGCGGCAGCTGCTCGTCGGCGGTGCGGGCCAGGGCCTCGGGGTCGGCGCCCGCGCCCGAGAGCAGCTGGCGCAGCGGCGGCACCTGGGTGACGACGAGCAGCAGGTGCCACGCGTCGAGGTCGGTGTTGCCCCGCTCGGCGGCCTGCTGCGCGGC
This sequence comes from Actinomycetospora sp. CA-053990, assembly GCF_050948445.1. Classification (NCBI taxonomy): domain Bacteria; kingdom Bacillati; phylum Actinomycetota; class Actinomycetes; order Pseudonocardiales; family Pseudonocardiaceae; genus Actinomycetospora; species Actinomycetospora sp. CA-053990. The sequence continues at coordinate 829,771 of NZ_CP192043.1, forward strand.
CGCGCCGACGAGCTGGCGGGCCGGCTCGGTCATGAGCTGGGTGATGTCGATGCGCTGGACGCCTCGGGGGGACGACCCGCCCAGGAAGGAGGCGAGGAAGTCGTCGAACGGGCCGGACCCGGCGCCACCGGGCCCGAAGGCGCTGGTCATGAAGCTCCTCAGTGGGGGTCCACGCCGGCTGGGGTGCCGGCACTGCCCCTGTCAGCGATCCGGGGGAACGATTCATTCCTGAGTCGGGTCGACTCATGTCACACCCGGGAGGGTGAGCGAACCCGGCTCAAGCCCGGGGCTACCCGCGTCACGGCATCGACACGCGTGGGACGGGCACCCTCCTGTCCATGAGCACCACGACCGTGACCGCCCGCGAGGTCCACCTCGTCCGCCGCCCCTCCGGGTTCCCCGAGCCCGACGACTTCGCGTTCGTCGACCGCGAGCTCCCCGAACCGGCCGAGGGCGAGGTCCTCGTCGCCAATCACGACTTCTCCGTCGACCCCTACATGCGCGGGCGCATGAACGACGTCCCCTCGTACGTGGCGCCGTTCCGGCTGAACGAGGCGATGGACGGGCGCTCGGTCGGTGAGGTCGTCGCGAGCCGCAGCGACGACGTTCCGGTCGGTGACCTCGTGACGGCCAACCTCGCGTGGCGCACGCACGGCGTCGTCCCCGCGAAGCAGGTGCAGAAGGTCTCGGCGCCCGACGGCGTGAGCCCGTCGGCGTTCCTCGGCGTGCTCGGTGCGCCCGGCCTCACCGCCTGGGTCGGCCTGCTGGACAAGGCCGCGTTCCGCGAGGGCGACTCCGTCTTCGTCTCGGGCGCCGCCGGCGCGGTCGGCAGCCTCGTCGGGCAGCTCGCCAAGCTCAAGGGCGCCTCGCGCGTCGTGGGCAGCGCGGGCAGCGCCGACAAGGTGGCCTGGCTGACCGGCGAGCTGGGTTACGACGCGGCGTTCAACTACAAGGACGGCTCGGTCACCGACCAGCTCCGCGAGGCCATGCCCGACGGCGTCGACGTCTACTTCGACAACGTCGGCGCCGACCACCTCGAGGCCGCCATCGCGTGCGCCAACGACTTCGCCCGCGTCGCCGCCTGCGGGGCGATCGCGCACTACAACGACACGGACGAGAACCCGACCCCCGGGCCGGCGAACCTCTTCCAGATCGTCAAGAAGCGCCTGTCGATCCAGGGCTTCATCGTCACCGACTCGATCGACCGCATGCGCCCGTTCCTCGAGGAGGTCACCCCGTGGGTGGCCGAGGGCCGCGTCAAGTTCGCGGAGACCACCGTCGAGGGCATTGACCGGGCCGTCGAGGCGTTCCGCGGCATGCTCCGCGGCGAGAACACCGGGAAGATGATCGTCAAGGTGTGAGGGGCCGGAGGCCCACGTGCGTGATCTGGGCCCTCGGGACGACCCAGATCACGCACGTGCGCGGCAGCGCCTCGTTTCGAGCCGGAGCGTCGTCGGGCAGCCCGAACCATGCGTGCATTGACATGGCAGGGTCAGGGCGACGTCCGGGTCGAGACGGTCCCGGACCCCACGATCCAGGCGCCGACCGACGCGATCATCAAGGTCACGAGCACCGCGATCTGTGGCTCGGATCTCCACCTCTACGAGGTCCTCGGACCGTTCCTCGACGCCGGCGACATCCTCGGCCACGAGCCGATGGGCGTCGTCGAGGAGGTCGGCTCGGAGACCGGCGACCTGAAGGTCGGCGACCGCGTCGTCGTCCCCTTCAACATCTCCTGCGGGCACTGCTGGATGTGCGAGCGCCAGTGGTTCGCCGCGTGCGAGACCACCCAGAACCGCGACCAGGGGATGGGCGCCTCGCTCTTCGGCTACACGAAGCTCTACGGGCAGGTCCCGGGCGGCCAGGCCGAGTACCTGCGGGTGCCGCAGGCGCAGTTCGGGCCGATCAAGGTCCCGGACGGCCCGGCCGACGAGCGCTTCCTCTACCTCTCCGACGTGCTGCCCACCGCGTGGCAGGCCGTCGAGTACGCGCGCATCCCCGAGGGCGGGAGCGTCGCGGTGTTCGGCCTCGGCCCCATCGGGCAGATGTCCGCGCGGATCGCCCGCCACCGGGGTGCCCGGGTCATCGCCGTCGACAGCGTCCCGGAGCGCAACGCGATGGCGCGCCGGCACGGCATCGAGGTGGTCGACTCGAGCGTCGTCGACGACGTCACCACCGCGATCCGTGACCTCACCGACGGCCGGGGCACCGACTCCGCGATCGACGCGGTCGGCATGGAGGCCCACGGCGGCTCGGCGATCCCGCAGCTCGCACAGAAGATGGTCAACAAGCTCCCGGACGCCATCTCCGCGCCGCTGATGCAGGTCGCGGGCGTGGACCGCACCGCCGCACTGGTCGGGTGCGTCGACGCCGTGCGCCGGGCGGGCGTGGTGTCGCTCTCGGGCGTCTACGGCGGCACGGCCGACCCGATCAACATGCTGAAGATCTTCGACAAGGGCATCAGCCTGCAGATGGGCCAGGCCCACGTGAAGCGCTGGACCCCCGAGATCCTGCCGCTGCTCACCGACGACGACCCGCTCGGCGTCCACGACCTCGAGACCCACCGGCTGCCGCTCGAGTCGGCGGCCCACGGCTACGAGATCTTCCAGAAGAAGCAGGACGAGTGCATCAAGGTCGTCCTGGCGCCGTGAGCACCCCCGAGGAGCCGTCCCTGTACTTCATCGGGACGGCCACCACGCTGCTGCGGTGCGGGGGGTTCACGATCCTCACGGACCCGAACTTCCTGCACCGCGGCCAGCGGGCGTACCTGGGCAAGGGGCTCACGTCCAAGCGCCTGACCGAGCCCGCGTGCACCCCGGACGAGCTGCCCGAACTCGACGGCGTCGTCCTGTCGCACCTGCACGGCGACCACTGGGACCGTGTGGCCCGGCGGTCGCTCGACCGGTCGCTGCCGGTGGTGACGACGCCCGCCGCGTCCCGCACGCTGCAGTCGCGCCAGGGCTTCCGGCGGGCGCTCGGGCTGCGGACGTGGGAGTCGCACACGCTCGTCCGGCCCGACGGCGCGACGCTCGAGGTGACGGCGCTGCCGGGCCAGCACGCCCCCGGCCCGCTCCAGCGGGTGCTGCCGCCGGTGATGGGGAGCCTGCTGGAGTTCCGGTCGCCGGCGGGCGAGACCCTGCGCCGCGTCTACCTCTCGGGCGACACGCTGCCCTTCGACGGCATCCGGCAGATCCGCGAGCACATCGGCGAGGTCGACCGGGCCGTCCTGCACCTCGGCGGGACGACGCTGCCCGGCGGCATCGTCGTGACGATGGACGGTCGGATGGGCGCCGACGTGCTGGAGACGGTGGCCCCACGGCGGGCGACCCCGATCCACGTCGACGACTACGACCGCTTCCGCTCGCCGCTCTCGGCGTTCACCGCCGAGGTCGAGCGGCGCGGTTGGGGCGACCGCGTCGACTACGTGGAGCGCGGGGGAACGATCTCGCTCTGAGCCATGCGCGCCGCGATCTCGGCGGGCATGCCGGGGCCGGGGCGCGCGTGCACCTCGCCGGCGTCGTGGAGGACGCCGCACGCCTCACAGACCAGGCGCGGGGCGACATCGGAGCCGCACCCCGTGTGCGTGTAGTGGACGGGCGGTCCGTCGGGGGCGAGCCAGCGATCGCCCCACGCCGTAAGGGCGACCACGACGGTGGCGAGCTCCCGGCCCTGTTCGGTGAGCAGGTACTCGGGGCCGTCGGTCTCCATGATCCCCGCCGCGACGAAGCCGTCGAGGCGGCTGGCGAGGACGTTCGTCGCGATCCCCAGCGAGCGGAAGTCGCCGAAGCGCCGCGCGCCGGCGTACAGCGCCTTGCGCACGATCAGCAGGCTCCAGCGCTCGCCGACGACCTCCAGCGCTCGCGCGGCCGAGCACACCTCGCGGTCGTAGGTCTTCCCGAGCACGGCCGGAGCCTACGGAGCCCTGCTTGCATGACACAAGTTGGAGCGAACGGGTATCTGGCTGCTTCTATGCGCCGAAACTCCCCGCTCGCGGCGACCTCGCTGTCGGAGGTCCCGGCGCGAACGCTGTCGGAGGTCCCGGCGCGAACGGGGAGTTCGTGCGCGTAGAAGCAGCGAACAGCGCGTTCGTTGCAAAGTGCTGGCTAGGCCTCGCGCAGCGTCAGCAGCAGGTGGTCCTTGCCCTTCGGGCTCACGAGCTTCGCGTCCCAACCCCCGTCCGCCTCGGCGGTGTGGAGGTAGACCTTCGACGGCGCGCGGACCGGCGCCTTGAACACCACGTCTACCGTGAACGCCGGGCCGTGACGGCCGGCGAGCGCGGCCAGGACGCGGGCCTTGGTCCACATCCCGTGGGCGATGGTGCCGGGCATCCCGAACGCCTTGGCCGCGAGGCCGTTGACGTGGATCGGGTTCACGTCGCCGGAGACGGCGGCGTAGCGCCGGCCGATGTCGGCGGGGATCCGCCAGACCGCGTGCGGGAGCCGGCCCACCTGCGGGTCGGGCTCCGGCGGCGCGGCGGGCTCGTCGTCGGGGGCCGGCGCCCCGCGCACGAAATACGTGCTCCGTGAGCCCCAGATCTCGACGTCGTCGGCGTCGGTCACCGCGGTGACGAGGTCGACCTGCGCGCCCTTGGGGTGCGCGGCGAGGTGATCGGCGTGCACCGCGACGCGCAGGGGCTCGCCGACCTCCGGCGGACGCTGCTGGGTGATCACGTTGCGCAGGTGCACCATGCCCGGCGCGGGCAGGGGGAACTCGCGGTCGGTCATCAGCCGCATCTGCAGCGGGAACGCCAGCATGTGCGGGTAGGTCGGCGGCACGACGCCGCCGACGGAGAACCCGCAGACGTGGTTGTAGTCGGCGACCGTGTCCGCCTCGATGCGCACCCCGGGCAGGTCGAGGCGGCGGTCGGGCAGCATGGAGCCGCCCGAGCGCGCCGTCAGCAGCGCCCGCCCGTAGAGCACGCCCAGCGTCGGCGGGCCGTCCAGCGTCTCGACGGTCATCAGGCCCCCAGGAAGTTCTGGCCGTCGACGCGCAGGACCTGCCCGTTGACGGCGTACGAGGCGCCCTGGGCGAACCAGGCGATCGTCTCGGCGACGTCCACCGGCAGCCCGCCCTGGGTCATCGACGACAGGCGCCGCCCGGCCTCGCGCGTGCCGACGGGCATGGCCTTGGTCATCGCGGTCTCGATGAAGCCCGGCGCGACCGCGTTGATCGTCGCGTCCTTCTCGGCCAGCAGCGGGGCGGTCGCGTCGACCATCCCGATGACGCCGGCCTTCGAGGCTCCGTAGCTGGTCTGGCCGCGGTTGCCCGCGATCCCCGCCATCGACGAGACCGTGACGATGCGCCCGCCGCGGTGGAACACCTCGGAGCCGAGCAGCGCGTCGTTGATCGCGAGCTGGGCGTTGAGGTTGACGTCGATGACCGAGTTCCAGCGGTCGCGGTCCTGGTTGGCCAGCAGCTTGTCGCGGGTGATGCCGGCGTTGTGCACGACGATGTCCAGCCCGCCGTGGCGCTGGGCGTGCTCGAGCAGCGTGGCCGGCGCGTGGTCGGCGGTGATGTCGAGCTGCAGCGCGCTCCCGCCGATGTCGTTGGCCGTACGCGCCAGGGCGTCGCCGGCCGACGGCACGTCGACGCAGATGACGGTGGCGCCGTCGCGGCGCAGCGTCGAGGCGACGGTGGCGCCGATGCCGCGCGCGGCCCCGGTGACCACCGCGGTGCGCCCGGCGAGCGGCTTGTCCCAGTCGACCCCCTGGCTCGAGCCCGAGAAGCCCGGGACCGTGCCCACGTCGAGGCGCTGCCCGTGCACGAACGCCGAGCGCGACGACAGGAAGAAGCGCAGCGTCGACTCGAGGTCGTTCTCGACGCCGTCCGCCACGTGCACGAGGTTCACCGTCGCGCCGTAGCGGGCCTCCTTGCCGGCCGAGCGCACGAGGCCCTCGAGGGCGCGACGCGCGGCGCGGACCGCAGGCGACGTGGCCTCGGCGGGCACGTCACCGATCACGAGGATGCGGCCCGAGGGACCGATCCGGCGCATGACCGGGGTGAGGAAGGCCTGGACCTCGGCGAGGTCGGCGGGCCCGGACAGGCCGGTCGCGTCGACGATGCCCGCGGCCACCTTCGACGACGACGAGCCGCCCCCGACGGCGGCGTTCGGGTCGTCGTGGACCTCGATGCCCAGGTCGGTCAGCAGCGAGCGCACGACCTTGGCGACGCGGCCGTCGGCCGTCGCGGTGCCGAGCAGCGCCGGACCCGACAGCAGCGGCTGGCCGGGCTCGTAGCGCCGCAGCTTCGGCACCGGCGGGAGCCCGACGGTGCCGGCGATCGACTTGCCGAAGCCGGAGTTGACGAAGTCGGAGTACCAGTCGTTGGACATCTGGTTCAGGCCTCCAGGATGGCGACGACGCCCTGGCCACCGGCCGCGCAGATCGAGATCAGGCCGCGGCCCGACCCCTTCTCGTGCAGCAGCTTGGCCAGGGTCGGGACGATGCGGGCGCCGGTGGCCGCGAAGGGGTGGCCGGTGGCCAGCGACGAGCCCGCGACGTTGAGCTTGGCGCGGTCGAAGCTGCCCAGCGGCTCGTCGAGCCCCAGGCGCTCCTTGCAGAAGATCGGGTCCTCCCACGCGGCGAACGTGGCGAGGATCGTCGAGGCGAAGGCCTCGTGGAACTCGTAGAAGTCGAAGTCCTGCAGCGTGAGGCCGTTGCGCTCGAGCATCCGCGGCACGGCGTAGGTCGGGGCCATGAGCAGGCCCTCGTCGCCGTGCACGTAGTCGACCGCGGCGGTCTCGGCGTCGACGACGTGCGCGAGCACCGGCAGGTTGCGCTCGGCGGCCCACTCGTCGCTGGCCAGCAGCACCGTGGCGGCGCCGTCGGTCAGCGGGGTGGAGTTGGCCGCGGTCATCGTGGCCTCGGTGTCCGGGTAGCCCGCGGGCTTGAACACCGGCTTGAGCTTGGCGAGGCCCTCGAGCGTCGAGTCGGCGCGCAGGTTGTTGTCGCGCGTGAGCCCGAGGTAGGGGGTCATGAGGTCGTCGAAGAACCCGCGCTCGTAGGCGGCGGCCAGGTTCTGGTGGCTCGCGACCGTGATCTCGTCCTGCGCGGTGCGGCTGATGCCCCACGCGGCGGCCGTCTGGGCGGCGTGCTCGCCCATCGCCATCCCGGTGCGCGGCTCACGATTCGCCGGGATCTCGGGGACGATCTGGCCGGGACGCAGCCCGGCGAGCGCCTTGAGCACGCCCGCGGTCGACTTCGCGCGGTTCGCGGCCAGAAGGACGCGGCGCAGCTCGTCGTTGACCTCGATGGGGGCGTCGCTCGTGGTGTCGACGCCCGAGGCGATGCCGCTCTCGATCTGCCCGAGGGCGATCTTGTTGGCGACCAGCACCGTGGTCTGCAGGCTCGTGCCGCAGGCCTGCTGGACGTCGTAGGTCGGCGTCGCGGCCGAGAGACGGCTGCCGAGCACGGCCTCGCGGGTGAGGTTGAAGTCCCGGCTGTGCTTCAGGACGGCACCGGAGACGACCTCGCCGAGGCGCTCGCCGGCCAGCCCGAACCGGGCCACGAGGCCGTCGAGGGCGGAGGTGAGCATGTCCTGGTTGGAGGCCCGCGCGTAGGCGCCGTTGGACCGGGCGAAGGGGATGCGGTTGGCGCCGACGATCGCCGCGCGGCGGGGGAGCGTCGGTCGGGACGATGCGGCCGAGGACGATGTCGGGGGCACGGTTCCTCCCAGTTCGGCTGAGTCTGCGGGGGCGGTCACGGCAGCGTGACGTGCGCCGTGCCGACGGAGTTACCCGAAAGTATCAGGTACCGTCGGTAACGTGAGCCGTCGTTCCACGCATCACTCCGACGCGGGTGTCGGTGGCGCGCGCGACAGCGAGCGCGAGTCCGGCCCCCGGCCTCGCCGCGACCGCCGGTCCAGCCGGTGGGACGAGCACCGCCGCGCCCGGCGTCACGAGCTCACCGCCGCCACGATCGTGGCCATCCGCGCGCACGGCGCCGAGGTGGGCATGAGCCAGGTGGCCGCGCAGGCGCGCACCAGCAAGACCGTCGTCTACCGGCACTTCGCCGACAAGAACGACCTCTACCTCGCCGTCTGCGACCGCGTCGCGGCCACGCTCGTCGGGCAGCTCCAGACGGCCATGCGCGAGGCGTCGGACGACCCGCGCCGCACCCTGGTCTCGGGCATCGACGCCTACCTGGGGCTCATCGCCGCCGACCCCGAGGTCTACCGCTACGTCATGCGCCCTCCGAAGCTCGACCGGCCGGAGAGCGAAGACCCCGTCAGCGACCTCTGCACGGTTATCGGCGACCACATCGCAGAGATCATCTCGACCGAACTGCGCCGTCAGAACCGCGATCCCTCGCCCGCCCAGACGTGGGGCCACGCCCTGGTGGGCATGGTCCGCGCCGCGGGCGACCAGTGGCTGGCCACCCGTCCCGACCTCGAGCGCGAGGAACTGGCCGGGCAGCTGGCGGACCTCGCCTGGTCGGGTCTCTCGCGCACTGTGACGCCCGCTGCGGCGTCGTCCGCGTCCTGACGGGGCACACCCGGATCACGAACCCGCTCCCCCGGAGGGACCCCGTGAGTAGCCCGTCCAGTCGCCTCTCTCCCGACGACGTCACCGCGGCCACCGTCGCCGCCGTCCAGCGCACCCTCGACGGGCGCTGGCACACCGTGCGCGACGAGATCCGCGACCGGCCCGACTTCGCCGAGCTGCGCGTGGATCCCGGCCTCGACGTCGAGAGCTACCGCGCGGAGATCTGGGAGATGCTCCGGCGTCTCGCCGACGACGGTCACGCGGTGCACGGCTTCCCCACCGCCGTCGGCGGGCGCGGGGACATCGGCGCCTCGGTCGTCTCCTTCGAGATGCTGGCCTTCGCCGACCTGTCGCTGCAGGTCAAGAGCGGGGTGCAGTGGGGCCTGTTCGGGGGCGCGATCCAGGCGCTCGGCAACGCCGAGCAGCACGCGCGCTTCCTGCCCGGCGTCATGGACCTCTCGCTCCCGGGCTGCTTCGCGATGACCGAGACCGGTCACGGCTCGGACGTCCAGTCGGTGCACACCACGGCGACCTACGACGCCGACAGCGGGGAGTTCGTCGTCGACACCCCGACCGAGTCGGCACGCAAGGACTACATCGGCAACGCCGCCCGCGACGGGCGGATGGCGGCGGTGTTCGTGCAGCTCTACACACACGGCGAACGCCACGGCGTGCACGCGGTCCTCGTCCCCCTGCGCGACGACGACGGCGCGGTCCTGCCCGGCGTCGAGATCAGCGACGACGGGCACAAGGAGGGGCTCAACGGCGTCGACAACGGCCGGCTGGCGTTCCGTGGCGTGCGCGTCCCGCGCGAGAACCTCCTCGACCGCTACGGCGCCGTCGCCGAGGACGGCACGTACTCGAGCTCGATCGAGAGCGAGAACCGCCGCTTCTTCACCATGCTCGGCGCGCTCGTCCGCGGCCGCGTGAGCGTCTCGGGCAGCGCGGTGGGTGCCGCGTCGCTGGCCCAGGCCATCGCCGTGCGCTACGGCGAGGCGCGCCGGCAGTTCGCGGCGCCGGGCAGCGAGGAGGAGATCACCGTCCTCGACTACCTGGCGCACCAGCGCAAGCTGCTGCCGGGCCTGGCGCGCACCTACGCGCTGCGGTTCGCGCAGAACGAGCTCGTCGAGATGCTCCACGACATCCAGACCACCCGGGAGGCGGGCGGGGACGTCGACGAGAAGCGTCAGCGCGAGCTCGAGTCGCGCGCCGCGGGCACGAAGGCGCTCACCACCTGGCACGCCACGGCCACCATCCAGGCCTGTCGCGAGGCGTGCGGCGGGCAGGGCTATCTGTCGGAGAACCGGCTGGGTGCGCTGCGCGCCGACACCGACGTCTTCACGACGTTCGAGGGCGACAACACCGTCCTGCTCCAGCTCGTCGCCAAGGGCCTCATCTCGGGCTACGCCGACGACTTCGGGAACCTCGACACCCTGGGCACCGTGCGCTTCGTCGCCGACCAGGTGCTCGACACCGTCGCCGAGCGCACCTCGCTGCGCCAGCTCGCCGAGCGCCTGCGCGCCGTGGCGCCGGGCCGCGACGAGGACGACGTGCTCGACCGGTCCTGGCAGGTCAAGCTGCTCGACGACCGCGAGGAGCACACGCTCGACGGCCTGGTGCGCCGGCTGCGTCCCGCGCGCGACAAGAGCCTGTCCGCCGAGCGCCAGTTCGCGATCTTCAACAACGCGCAGGACCACCTCCTGCGCGCGGCGCGCAGCCACCTCGACGGCCTGGTGCTCGACGCCTTCGTGCGCGGCGTCGAGGCCGCCGTCGACCCGTCCGCGCGGGCCCTGCTGGGCACGGTCTGCGACCTCTACGCGCTGTCGGTGATCGAGGAGGACAAGGGCTGGTTCCTCGAGCACGGGCGCATCTCGGCCGCGCGGGCCAAGACCGTGACCGCCGAGGTCAACCGTCTCTGCCAGGAGCTGCGGCCCCACGCCCGCGCGCTCGTCGACGCCTTCGGCATCCCGGAGACCTGGATCGGCGCGCCCATCGCGACCGGCGCCGAGCAGCGCCGCCAGGACGAGGCCCGCGCCCACGCGGCGTCCTTGCACTGATCGGAGAGCACCGTCCCGGTGCAAGCCCTGCGTCCTCGCTTGCACTGGGTGCCAGGAAAGCCGCTTCGTCAGAATGCTCCATCGGTGGACTCCGAGTGGAACGGGTACCGGTGGCACGATGACCGCCCGGCCGTCGGCCGGAGCTTCGAGGCGCGAGAGGACTTTCGACGTGACCACTCCGGGCGACGGCTACGGCCAGCAGGGGCAACAGGGCTGGCAGCAGTCCTACGGAGACCAGGGCGGTAACCCGCCGGGCTGGGGCCAGCCGGCCACGCCCCCCAAGCCCCGCAACGGCATGGGCACCGCGGCGCTGGTGTTCGGCATCCTGGCGCTGCTGTCGATCGTCATCGTCTGGGTGCCGTTCCTGGGCATCGTCACGATCATCCTGGCGCTCCTGGCCGTCATCCTCGGCTCCGTCGGGCGCGGGCGGGTCAAGTCGCTGCAGGCCACGAACGGCGGCGCGGCCACGACCGGCCTGGTGCTCGGCGTGATCATGCTGATCATCGGCGTCATCACCCAGATCCTGGTGATCTTCTTCGCCGTCGCGTTCCTCAACTTCGGCGGCGCCAACTCGCTGCAGCAGCTGCAGGACTGCGTCAACAACGCCAACAACCAGCCGAACCCGGCCGCGGTCCAGCAGGCCTACGAGCAGTGCGGCCAGCAGTTCGGCCAGCAGCTCCCGGGCAGCGAGCCGGAGGGCCCGGAGGGCGAGGGCGGCTGATCCCTCCCCGCGACGACGACGGCCCCCGCACCCTGATGGGTGCGGGGGCCGTCGTGTGTCGGGTGTCCGGACCGGGCGATGAGCCGCCTCGCGGCGCGCGGCACAGCAGGGCTTCAGCCGAACGATCGTCCCTGGAGGCCTTCTTAAATGAGACCCGGGGGCACATGGCGCCCGGCCCGGACGTCTCATTGAACCGCATGAGGGGGCCGCGTGTTCCCGGGTGGGGGCGGAAATCGTCCCGGCCCGGTCGACCTGGCTCGATCGAGATGGGGGCTTTGCTGACCTTGGACGTCAGCATGGTCCCCAGGCTGGCAGGTCAGCGGGGCAGGTCAGCGGGGCAGGACGGCGAGGGCGTCGGTGACGGCGCGCAGGGGGTCGGCGGAGGGGCTGTTGACGACGGTGAGGTCCTCGTCACGCCCGCGCCGGACCATGGTCGTCGAGCCCCCGCCGTCGAGGGACGCGGCGACGGGCGCGCCGAGGTCGGTGAGCAGGCGCCCGAGCTCGGCGAGGGTGGTCCCGATGCTCGCGTCCTGGCGCCCGTCGACGGTGACGAGCCACAGCCGCCGCCCGTCCGCCGAGAGCCCGACTGCCGTGCTAGGCGCGCGTTCGGTGGCCTGCAGGCCCGGCAGGGGACGCCCGGCGCGCGCGAGCGGCAGGGCCCCGACGGCGACGCGCAGGGGCGGGCGCCGACGGCGTCGAGGCGGTAGTCGACGGCGACCCGGGTGCCGACGGGCAGGGCGCGCAGCGACGCCGCGCCCTCTCGCGCCCGACGAGGGCGAGGGTCCCGGCGGGCAGGCGGCCCTCGCCGGGCGGCCCGACCGCGGTGACCCGCCCGCCGGCCACCCGGACCTCGACCGTGTCGGCGCTGCACCCGGCGCGCGGGTCGGTGTCGGAGCCGCAGGTCGCCGCCTCGCGCGACGCGTCGCCCCACGCCGGGTCGAACACCCCGACGCCGTCCACCGGCACGGCGTAGCCGTCGAGACCCGCCAGCGGCACCGTGCGGCCCCCGCGACGAGCCGGCCCCGGAACTGGACCCGGGCGAGGTGCGCACGCCCGGCGCGGTCGATGCCGACCACCGTGTCGGGGTCCTCCCGGGCGGCGCCGGCGGGGCGGGACGCCGGCCGACGGGCACCCCGGAGCTCCGCGGTGCCCCCGCGACGATCTCCGCGCCGACCGGGGCGCCGCTGCCGCCCTCGTCGAAGAAGCCGCCGTTGACCGCCGCGACCGCCCCCGCCCGCCCGGCGAGCTCGGGCACCGTCGCCACGGCCGCCACCGTGGGCGGGGTGAGCAGGTCGACGCGGACGGCGGTCGAGGTCAGGTCCACCTCGACGACGTCGCCCCGGATCGGACCGCCCCGCGGGTCGGGCAGGGTCGTCGTGAACTCGCGGTACGACGTGCCGGCGAGGTCCGGCGCGCCGCGCGGGGCGAGGAGCTGGTCGAGCACCCGCCCGTCCGGGGGCGGCGGTGCCGGTGCGGCGGCCCCGAGGGCGAGCACCCCGGCCAGGGCGAGGGCGAGTGCGGACCGGCGTGGTCCCACGCGTACCTCCGGGTCCCTCGGTCGACCCGGGGGACCCTGGTGGGACGGACGATCATGCCGGGGCCCGACACCCCGACCCCCCGCGTTCTCCGCCCGTCCGGGTGAGACGGCGGGAATTCGGACAACGACGTCGTTACCGCTCGCGGGTCGGTATCGTCACACCGGGGAACCGACCGACCACCGCGTCCGTTGGCGAACGCGACACCCCGAGCACGACGACGGCGATGGCGAGGAGCAGGCGTGACGGTCCCGTTCTGGGCATGGGCAGCCACGATCGGCGGGATCATCGTGCTCGTCGGTATCGACATCTGGCACGCGCGGTCCCCGCACGAGGTGAGCTTCCGCGAGGCCACGCTCTGGTCGGTCATCTACGTCGCGGTCGCCGTGGTCTTCGGCGTGATCCTGCTGTTCACGATGGGCACGCAGTCGGGCACCGAGTACTTCGCCGGCTATCTGGTCGAGAAGAGTCTCTCGGTCGACAACCTGTTCATCTTCGCGGTGATCCTCGGGCAGTTCGCCGTGCCCAAGCGTCACCAGCAGAAGGTGCTGCTCTGGGGTGTCATCGGAGCGCTGGTGATGCGCGCGATCTTCATCGCCATCGGCGCCGCGGTGATCTCCGCCTTCGCGTTCGTCTTCGTCATCTTCGGCCTGTTCCTGATGTACACGGCGTGGACGTTGATCAGGCAGCACGGTCAGGAACCGAAGGACATGCACGACAACCGTGCGGTCAAGGTGGTCCGCCGGTTCGTCACCGTCCACGAGGACCAGGGCGACCACGAGGGCGAGTCCGACGACGGCCGGCTCACCTCGCGGGTCAACGGCAAGTGGGGCGTCACGCCGCTGTTCATCGTCGTCGCGGTGATCCTGTCGGTGGACCTCGTGTTCGCCCTCGACTCGATCCCCGCGATCTTCGGGATCACCCAGAACTCGTACATCGTCTTCACGGCGAACGCGTTCGCGCTGCTGGGCCTGCGCGCGCTGTACTTCCTGCTGGTCGGCCTGCTCGACCGGCTCGTGCACCTGAGCTACGGGCTGGCGTTCATCCTGGCCTTCATCGGCGTCAAGCTGATCCTGCTGTACCTGCACGAGGACGTGAACCCGGCGATCCCGGAGATCCCGACCTGGCTCTCGCTGGTGGTCATCGTCGCCACGCTGGCCGTCGTCACGGTGACCAGCCTGATGTCGACGCGGAACGCGACGAAGGAGTCGGCCGACGACGGCGGGGACGACGACACCCCGGCCGTCACCGAGGGCGAGGGATCCGCGGGCGGCCAGGACGGCCGGGGCACCCAGGAGACGACGACGGACTCCGAGCAGACGGGCTCGCGCTCGCAGTCCTAGGATCTCGGGCGTGGTGGCCGACCGGGACCGGGACGAGGCGGGACGCGCGAAGAACTCGCGGCCCCGCGACGCCAGCGGCCGCCCGCTGCCCCGCGGAGCGACCGGCGTGCCCCGACCCGACGAGGAGGAGGACCTCCCGCCGGACGAGGTGTTCGCCCGCGCGCAGGACCTGCTCGACCGGGACCGGCCTTTCGACGCCCACGACGTCCTCGAGGGCGCGTGGAAGGCCGCACCACCCGACGAGCGGTTGCTCTGGAAGGGCCTGGCCCAGCTCGCCGTGGGGCTGACCCACGAGCAGCGAGGCAACCCGCGCGGGGCCTCGTCGCTGCTGCGGCGCGGCGCGGAGACCATCGCGGAGGCCCCGGCGGCGGCCTCGCGCCACGGCGTCGACCCCACCGCGCTGGCGGGGTGGGCCGCCGCCCGTGAGGTCTCCGGCCCCCTCGCCCCGGGGCTCGTGCTGCGGCAGCGCTGACCGTTTCGGGCCGCCCGCCGACCGGGGACCCGAGGGGTGAGCACTGGAGTACACCTCGAGGAGGACACCCGGAATGGCCGGCGCACTGGACGGACTGCGGGTCGCGATCATCGCGACGAACGGCGTGGAGCAGGCGGAGCTCGAGCAGCCCCGCGCTGCGGTCGACGAGGCGGGCGCGCGCAGCACGCTGGTCTCGCTGTCCACCGACGCGATCCAGGCGATGAACTCGGACATCAACAAGGGCGACACGTTCACCCCGGACGCGGCGATCTCCGACGTCTCGGCCGACGACTTCGACGCGCTCGTCCTGCCCGGCGGGACGATCAACGCCGACCAGCTGCGGCAGAGCGGCGACGTCGTGTCGTTCGTGCAGGCGATCTTCGCGGCGGGCAAGCCGGTGGGCGCCATCTGCCACGCGCCGTGGACGCTCGTCGAGGCCGACCTCGTGCGCGGCCGCACGCTGACGTCGTACCCGAGCCTGCGCACCGACATCCGCAACGCCGGCGGCGAGGCCGTCGACGAGGAGGTCGTGGTCGACCGTGGCCTCGTGACCAGCCGGAACCCCAACGACCTCGACGCCTTCTGCGCGAAGATCGTCGAGGAGTTCGGCGAGGGCGCGCACAGCGTCCGCCACGCGGGGGCCACCGCCCAGGCATGATGCCCGCGTGACCGACCGCCCCGGGCTCTTCGACCCCGTGCTCGCGCGCGGGGCGGCCCGGGCGGCGGTCGCGGACGACGCCTGGGTCGCGGCCCTGCTCGAGGTCGAGGCCGCGCTCGCGGCAGCGGCCGCCGACGTCGGCACGCTCGACCGCGCGGACGCCGACGCCATCGCCGACGCGTGCCGCCGCCCTGTGGACGCCACCGTCCTCGGCGAGCAGGCCGCCGCGTCCGGGAACCCGGTGGTCCCGCTGGTCGCCCATCTGCGAGGGGCGTTGAGCGGCTCAGCGGCCTCCGGGGTCCACCGGGGCGCCACCAGCCAGGACGTCATGGACACCGCGGCGATGCTGGTGGCTCGCGCGGCGGTCGGCGCGATCACGGCCGACCTGCGCGCCGCCGCCGAGGCGGCCGCCGACCTCGCCGCAGCGCATCGCGACCGCCCCGCCGCCGGTCGAACGCTGCTGCAGCAGGCGGCCCCCATCACGGTCGGGCTCCGGGCCGCGGGGTGGTGCGCGGGACTGGACGCCGCCGCCGACGCCCTCGCCGCGTGGCGGCCCGCGGTCCAGCTCGGCGGCGCCGTCGGCACCCTCGCCGCGTTCGACGGTCACGGCCGGGCCGTGCGCGCCGCGCTGGCCCGGCGGCTCGACCTCGTCGACCCCCGCTCGCGTGGCACACCGAGCGCGGCCGTATCGCCGAGCTCGCCGGCCTGCTCGGGCGCGCCGGCGCGGCGGTCGGGTCCGTGGCCACCGATCTGGTGCTGCTGGCCCAGACCGAGGTGGGCGAGGTGCGCGAGGACGTCCCCGGCCGCGGCGGGTCCTCGACGCTGCCCCACAAGCGCAACCCCGTCGCCGCCGTCTCCGCGCGGGCCGCCGCCGTCGCCGCGCCGGGCCTCGTCGCCTCGGTGCTCACCGCCGCCTCGTTGCACGAGCACGAGCGCGCCGCCGGACCCTGGCACGCCGAGTGGCGCCCGCTCACCGAGCTGCTGCGCACCGTCGGCTCCGGGGCGGCGTGGCTCGCCGACGCGACCACGCACCTCGTCGTCGACCCGGACCGCGTGGCCGCCGCCCTCGACGTCACCGGCGGGCTGCTGCTCGCCGAGCAGGCGACCACGGGGCTGCGCGAGCGGCTCGGGCACGCCGCCGCCAAGGACCTCGTCACCACCGCGGCGAGCACCGCCCAGGACGAGCACCGGCCCTTCGCCGACGTGCTGGCCGAGGCCCTCGCCGGCCTCGAGAACCCGTCCGCCGATCCCGCCGCCGAGGCGCGCGCGCTGCTCGACCCGGCCCGCGCCGTCGGCGAGGCCGCCGCGCTCGTCGACGACCTGCTCCGATCGCGTCAGGAGAACCCGTGAGCCCACACCCCTCGACCGAGCACTGGGACCCCGCCGGCGAGGAGGTGCGCCGCGCGGTGCTCGGCGACGGCCACGTCGATCGGGCCGTCGCGAACACCGACGACGTCACCGCCGATTTCCAGGACTTCATCACCCGCTACGCCTGGGGCGGCATCTGGACCCGGCCCGGGCTCGCCCGCCGGGAGCGCAGCATCGTCACGCTCTCGGTGCTCGCGGCCCTGCACCACGACGGCGAGCTCGCGATGCACGTGCGCGCGGCCCGTCGCAACGGGCTGACCCGCGAGGAGATCCAGGAGGTCCTCCTGCAGGTCGGCGTCTACGCCGGCGTCCCCGCGGCCAACCGGGCGTTCGGGGTCGCGCAGCAGGTGCTGGCGGAGGAGGAGCCGGACGGCTGAGGTGCGCCGCGCCCGGACCCGGTGACCGCTACTACCGTGGTCGGCGCAGTACCGTCACGGTCGCCTGCGGCGAGGGCGGGCGAGGGCGACGACGAGCGGGGGCCGATGGAGCGCGCGGGAGCGGGTCCGGCGACGTGTCCGGCGACGGGGCCGGCGCGGCGGGGGTCCCGACGCGGCCGTCTCGCGCTCGCGGGCGCGGCCACCGGGCTCGCGCTGCTGCTGAGCGCCTGCTCGTCCAGCCTCCCGAGCGGTACCCCGCCGATCCCCACGTTCCCGGGTCCCGGCGCGGCACCGGCGACGAGCGCACCGCCGCCCCGCAACAGCATCCTGCCCACCGACTGCGACCAGGTGCTCCCGTCCGACCAGGTGCCGAACTACCTCGGCCTGCCTCTCGGCACGGTGCGCGTCACCGATCTGCGCGACGTCCCCGCGCCCTCGGTCGGGCGCCTCGAGCGGGTGACGTGCAACTACACCTCGCTCGGCGGCCCCGGCGCGCCGCCGTCGGACACCCTCATCCTCAAGATGCTGACCAGCGGGTACACGACCCCGGAGGCCGCGACCGCGCAGTCGCAGGTCAACCGGGACGCCCAGGCCAGCTCCGGCGTGCCGGCCCAGCCGGTGCCCTTCGGCGCCGCCGAGGCGGTGTTCTACCCCGACCCCGAGGGCCCGGTGCTGGTCGTGGTCTACGGCCGGGTGACGGCCAGCTTCACGCTCACGCCCGACCGGCCGATCCCGGAGGACCAGGCCCAGCCGGTGCTCATCGACCTCGCGCTGCGCGCCCTGCCCGTCCTCGTGCCGCAGGCCGGGTCCTAGGCGCGGACGATCTCGTCGGTCTGCTGACGTCCTAGGGGGTGGCCGGGGCTCCCGCGGCGTCGACGGTCCCGCGGATCGAGGCGAGGAAGGTGTCGAGGCGGACGCGCAGCCCGGCGGTGCGCTCGTCCACCGGGTGGCTGAGGTCGGGCGCGACGCTCGGGGTCGCCTTCTCGAGGCGCGTGGTCGCGGGGCAGGCGAGGTCGTCGCAGATGTAGGTGCCGACGGTGTTGCCGTCCCGCCCGGAGGCGCCCGCGCGTGGCGCGGTGAAGAGCGTGACGTCGCCGCCCGAGCGGGTGGTGCGGCACAGCGCGCACATCGCCGTGCGCCGGGGCCCGCCGCCCGCGGCCGGCCGCAGGAGCACCCCGGTGACCGCGCCCTCGTGGAGGCTCACGAGGTACGCCCGCTGGGGCATGCGCGGGTCGCGCCAGCCGACGAACTCGACCTCCTCGAGGTCGGTGCCGACGACGTCGTCGGCGAGGGTCATCCGCTTCGCGTCGCCCTTCGAGCAATTGATCATCGAGCGGCGGACCGTGTCGGCGGTCAGGGCGGTCACGGGCGGGCTCCCGGGGTGGGCGTGCGGCGTACCCCGGGCACGGTACGAGGACGTCACACCGCGGGGCTCGACGAGGCGTGCCTATAGTTGACCGAACCTAACGGTCTGACGGCGGAGGCCATGTGACGACGAGGGCGGACGCGGCGGTCGCGCCGGCGGTGGCTCACCTGGGGCCCCGCTACAAGTGGATCGCGCTGACCAACACCACGCTCGGCGTGCTGATCGTGACGATCAACATGTCGATCCTGCTCATCGCGCTCCCGGACATCTTCCGCGGCATCGCGCTCGACCCGCTGCGGCCCGAGAACATCAGCTACCTGCTCTGGCTGATCATGGGATACCTGGTGGTGACGGCCGTCCTCGTCGTCACCTTCGGTCGCGTCGGCGACATGTTCGGCCGGACCCGGATGTACACGCTCGGGTTCGCGGTGTTCACCGTGTTCTCGATCCTGCTGGCCGTCACGTGGCTCAAGGGCGACGCGGGCGCGATCTGGCTGATCTCCATGCGCGTCCTGCAGGGCATCGGCGGCGCGCTGCTGCTCGCGAACTCCACGGCGATCCTCACCGACGCGTTCCCGACCCACCAGCGCGGCCTGGCGCTGGGCATCAACTCGATCGCCGCCATCGCCGGGTCGTTCCTCGGGCTGATCCTCGGCGGGGTGCTGGCGCCGGTGGCCTGGCACCTCGTCTTCATCGTCTCGGTGCCGATCGGCGTCGGCGGCACCATCTGGGCCTGGTCCAAGCTCAAGGAGACCAGCGAGCGCCACGAGGGCCGCATCGACTGGTGGGGCAACGTCACCTTCGCCGTCGGCCTCGTCGCGGTGCTGATGGGCATCACCTACGGCATCCAGCCCTACGGCGGGCACGTCATGGGCTGGACGAGCCCGACGGTCCTCGTCTGCCTCATCGGCGGCGTCGTCGTCCTGGCGGTCTTCGTGGCCATCGAGCGGCGCGTCCCGCACCCGATGTTCCACCTGTCGCTGTTCGGCATCCGGTCGTTCACGGCCGGGAACATCGCGAACCTGCTCTCGGCGCTCGGGCGCGGTGGCCTGCAGTTCATCCTGATCATCTGGTTGCAGGGCATCTGGCTGCCGCGCCACGGCTACGACTACGAGTCGACGCCGCTGTGGGCCGGCATCTACATGGTCCCGCTGACCATCGGCTTCCTCATCGCCGGACCGCTCTCCGGCGTGCTCTCCGACCGGCACGGCGCCCGCTGGTACGCGGCAGGCGGCATGCTGGTCGCCGCCGTGAGCTTCCTGCTCATGGGGTTCCTGCCGGTCGACTTCCCGTACTACCTGTTCGCGATCCTGCTCGCGGTCAACGGGCTCGCGATGGGCCTGTTCTCCTCGCCGAACCGCGCCTCGATCATGAACAGCGTCCCCGCCCGCCAGCGCGGCGCGGCGGCGGGCATGACGGCGACGTTCCAGAACGGCGCCACCGTCCTCTCGATCGGCATCTTCTTCTCGATGCTGATCCTGGGCCTCGCTTCGACGCTGCCCGCGGCGCTGTTCAACGGGCTGACCGGGCAGGGCGTGCCCGCCGACGTCGCGGGCCGCATCGCCGAGCTCCCGCCGGTGAGCACGCTGTTCGCCGCCCTGCTCGGCTACAACCCGATCGAGACGCTGCTCGGCCCCGGCGTGCTGTCCCAGGTGGGGCCGCAGCAGGCGGGGTTCCTCACCGGTCGCAGCTTCTTCCCGGAGCTGATCTCCGGCCCCTTCGCCGACGGCCTGTTCCTGGCGCTCGGCTTCGCCGCGGTCTGCTGCCTCGTCGCCGCGATCGCGTCGCTGTTCGACAGCGCGAAGCCGTCGGTGCAGGAGGCCGGTGGGATCGAGAGGGCGGCCGGCGAGGCGCTGGGGGAGGAGGACCCGAGCGGGCCCGTGGCGCGCCCCGTCGCCGTCGCGGGCCGCATCCTGGCGCCCGACGAGGCGCCGGCCGCGGCCGTGCTGACGCTCGTCGACGCCCACGGGCACGAGGCCGACCGCGCGGAGAGCGACGACGAGGGCCGCTTCACGCTCAGTACGGGCGGGCGCCCCGGGGACTACCTGGTGATCGCGACACCCCGGGGGCGAGGTGCGGCGGCGCCGGCCGCCACCCGGGTCACGGTCAACGGGTCGCCGGTGCACGTCGATGTCGTGCTGCGCGAGCGTGCGGCCGTGCGCTGAATCACGCTGGGCCGGTCGTCCGAGCAGCCTCACACGAACGCCGCACGTAGGTCATCAGTTCGTCAAAGATCGCTGCCAGCGTCGGTGTGCGTGACCGGATTCGACGAACCCGAGCGTCGCCCCCGCACGCTCAGCGCCGTGACCGTCGTCCTCACCGCTGCCGCCGGTGCGATCGACGTCGTCACGTACTTCGCCTTCAACCAGGTCTTCGCCAGCACGATGACCGGCAACCTCGTCATGCTGGGGCTGGGCCTCGGACAGGGCGACTGGCCGCAGATCCTCGACAACGTGTGCGCCATCGGCGGCTACTGCGGTGGCCTGATCGCGGGCACCGTCTTCTGCGGGCTGGCGATGCGACGCTGGCCGTGGCGCAACGCCGTCGGCGCGACGCTGACGTTCGAGCTCGCGCTGCTCCTGCTGCTCGGCGGGTTCTGGTACGGGGTCGACGAGGACAGCCCGCTCGTCCAGTGGAAGGTCGTCGTGCTCGTGGTCGGCTCCGGGCTGGCGATGGGCGTCCAGGCGGCGGCCGTGCGCTACGTCGGCCCGGCCGGGACCCCGACGAGCTTCATGTCCGGGACGATCACCAACTGGGTCTCGAGCCTCGTCGAGCTGCACAAGCCGTTCACGTGGAACTGGAACTCACCGCTGCGCCTGCTCGCCGTGATCGCCGCCGCGGGCGGCAACGCCGTGGTCCAGCGCTTCGCCCCGGACTGGTCGTTCGTGGCGCCCGTGGCGCTCGTCCTGGTCGCGATCGTGCTCATGGCCGTCGTGACCCGGGCCAACAGCGGCGGGCTCACCGTCGGCGAGCCGCAGTTCGCTCCCGATCCGCGCGAGGAGGTCCCGGACGCCGACGCCCACGAGGAGGCCGACGAGGACGCGGGCGTGGCGGCCGGCCCCGTGCACGGCCGTGTCCTCGGGCTCGACGGCGACGCCCGCCCCGCGGTGCTGACCCTGGTCTCCGACGGCGGCGAGCAGGTGGGGCGCGTCCACACCGAGGTCGACGGCACCTATCAGCTCGATCCGCCGGGGTCCGGGGACTTCATGCTGGTCTGCACCCCGCACCGCATGGGCGGGCGTGCCGCCCGGCCGCGCGCCGTGCTGATCTCGGTCGACGGCCGCCCGGTCGTCCACGACCTCGTGCTCGGCGCCGCCCCGGGCGAGGGCGACCAGGAGCCGGTGCCGAGCTGACCGGGGTGTCGCGCCCTTCCTCGGCCAGCCCTGCGGTTACTGGCTGGTATCGCTCGCTCAGCGAGCGATACCAGCCAGTAACGGGACAACGGCGCGGCGAGCTCACGCCGCGACAGCCGCGTTCAGCGCTCGGAGCACGACGTCCACGAGGTAGTCGGGCGTCTCCTGGAGGTCGAACCAGGTCACCCGGATGACCCGCCAGCCGCCGATCACGACTTCGTTCTGGCGAAGGCCGTCACGCCGGAAGCGGTCGATGTCGCGGTGGTACGCCCAGCCGTCGATCTCGACGGCGACCCGGTGTTCCGGGAACGCGATGTCGAGGACGACGCGCCCGAAGCCAGGGAGGTCGACCGGCAGGTTGGCGGTCCAGCCTGTGATCCGGGCCCTGGTGAGGCGCCGGAGGGCGTCCCGTTCCGCCTCTGACCTCGCTCCGCCGTCGGCGAGCGCGACCAGGCGCCGGGCCAGGACCACGCCGTGCCGCTGACCCAGGGCTCGCAGGGCCTTCCGAAGGGCGGGCATGCCGACGCGGTCCTGCTGCAGCGCTCGGTCGAGCAGACGGGCGCCCTCGACCAGTCCGAGCGACGTCGCCGCCTCGAGCGCGGCGGACGCCCGATGCTCGACCCAGACCCCGTCGACCTTCACCCGGCCGAGCAGCGCCATCGATCTCCGTTCCAGGCGGATGCCGGGGGGCGGCGAATGCCCTCCGGTCTCTCCGACGGCGATCGTGGTCGTCGTCGGGCGGCGGTCCGTGAGGTTCCACCACGCGGCGGCGGCGAGCCCCGTGAGCGTCGCCGCGTCCCCGGCCCACAACGCGGCCGCCCGGAGAGCCGCGCGCGGCGTGAGCGTGTGGGCCGCCGTGAGGTAGACGCGCGGATGAATCTCGAGCCATTCGCCGGAACTGACGCGCCGACCGATGGCGGCGGGCGACAGTCCGAGCTCGCGAGCCTGATCGTGGCGGATGAGGCCGTCCTGGGTCCGGACGAGTTCGAGGAGTTCCATGCCGGGTTCGACGCACCATGGCCGGCGTCGGCTCCATCGCCCGCCGCGGGCGTTCCCCGATCGCGATTACTGGCTGGTATCGCTCGCTCAGCGAGCGATACCAGCCAGTAACCGCGTATCGATCACCGCGCCGACATCTCGCAGTTCAGGACGTGCGCACCGCTTCGATGTCGATCTCGATGCGCAGGGTGCGGCCGACGGCGAAGATGCCGGCGATCACCGACTGGTTCCACCGGATGTCGAAGTCGTCGCGCGAGAGCTGGGTGGTCGCGCTGAAGCCCGCGCGCTCGCCGCCCCAGAGGTCCGGCCCCGAACCGTGGTAGACGACGTCGAGGGCGACGGTGTTGCGCACGCCCTTGAGCACCAGGTCGCCGGTCATCGTCCAGTGGTCGGGGCTCTGAGCGGTGATCACGGTCGAGGAGAACTCGATGCGCGGGAACGCGAGGACGTCGAGGAAGTCGCCGGCGCGCAGGTGCTGGTCGCGGGTGTCGTCGTCGGTGTCGACGCTCGCCGGGTCGATGGCGGCCTGCACCCGCGTCCCCGCGAGGTCGGCGCCCATCTCGATTGCCCCGGAGAAGCTGCGCAGGCGCCCGTGGACCTTGGTGATGCCGAGGTGGAACGCCGAGGCGGCGATGCGCGAGTGGACGGGATCGATCTCCCAGCGCCCCGGGGCGGGCAGGCTCAGCGCGCCCGAGCGCGTCAGGACCACGCGGCCCAGCTCGCCCGGCCCGGACAGCGGGCGCGCCGCCGGGGAGTGCCCGACCGCCGAGGTGATCACGGTGACCGGCCCCTCGGGCAGGCCTTCGACCTCGAACGTGCCGTCCCCGCGCACCGACGTGCCGCCGACTTGGGTGCCGGAGGCGTCGATCACCGTGACGACGGCGAACGGCACGGGCCAGCCGTCGCTCGTCACGGCGAGACCGCGGATCCGGCCGTCACCCCGGGATGCGCCGGAGGCCGCCTCCGCCGTGCGCTCCCCAGCACTCACCGCAGCTCGCCGCCCGACTGGCTGTTGGTCCGCGAGGTCTCGGTGCCGTCGTCGGTGTCGAGGTGGTGGACGTGGCGCCCGCCG
This sequence comes from Actinomycetospora sp. CA-053990, assembly GCF_050948445.1. Taxonomy (NCBI): domain Bacteria; kingdom Bacillati; phylum Actinomycetota; class Actinomycetes; order Pseudonocardiales; family Pseudonocardiaceae; genus Actinomycetospora; species Actinomycetospora sp. CA-053990. The sequence goes on from NZ_CP192043.1 coordinate 853,574, forward strand.
CCGTCGCCGTTGCCCGCGACCGCCCCGTCGTCGCCGAGCGGTGCGTCCGGGCGCGACGGCGTCCCGTCGACGGCCGGCGGCACGAGGCTGAGCACCACGTCGGACGGGTGGCCCGGTCCGATCTCGATCTCCGAGGCCACGGGGGCGTAGCCGCTCGCCGTGATCGTGTAGACGCCGTGGGCGACGTCGTCGAAGCGGAACGAGCCGTCCTCGCCGGTGACGCGCGAGCCGACGACGTGGCCGTCCTCGCTGACCAGCGTGGCCAGGGCCTCGGCGACGGGACGCCCGGCGCCCGCCGAGCGGACGGTGCCGGAGAGCTGGGTGCGGGTGGCCAGCGCGACGTCGTGGGTCACGTGGCCCTCGCCGGGGACGCGGACGGTCTCGGCGACCGGCGCGAGGCGCGGCGCCGAGGCCGTGAGCGTGTAGGTGCCCTCGGTGAGATCGGAGAAGCGGTAGCCGCCGTCGGTGCCCGAGCGGGTCACGGCGACGACGGTGCCGCGCACGTCGGTGAGGGTGAGCACGACGTCGTCCCAGCCGCTCACGCCCGTGCCGTTGCCGTTGGTCGCCGCCCCGTGCCGCACCCCGACGGTGCCGCCGAGCGAGGCCCCGCCGCCGGTGAGCCCGACGTCGTGGCGCAGCGGGCGGTCGGCGACCGCGACCAGCGAGGCGTGCGGCTGGTGGGTCGACGACGCGCAGATGACCAGGTAGGTCCCGCCGGTCGGCGGTACGAGCTGGAAGTGCCCGCCCTCGTCCGCGGCGGCGCGGTCGAGCTGGTCACCGGAGAGGTCGCACAGCGTCAGCGCGGCACCGGGCACCGGGGCACCGTCGCTCCGCGTCACCCGACCGAAGATCATGATCGGTTCCTGTCCGTCCACCGACGTCCACCTCTCTCGACACGCGTCCGGCCGCGGTCCATCGTCCACCGGCCGCACCCCGCCCGCCGGGAGCGGGCACGACCGTGGGGTCCATTTGCTTGGATAGTACAAGCATCATCTCGACACGGCCCGGCGGTGATCAGTGGCGTGCCCCGCCGGGGCGGGCCACGCTGGAGGGCATGCCCGAGCTCCCGTCCGACTTCCCCGCCCTGCCGCGGCCCGCGCTCGACCTCGCCCCGGACCGGGACGCGGTGGCCGACTTCTTCGACTACGCGGACCTGCTCACCGACGACGAGACCGCGACGCTGCGGCGCCTGCGCTCCTACCTCGGCGAGGACGTCGCCCCGCTGGTCGAGAACGCCTGGGAGCGCGCCGAGTTCCCGATGCAGCTGGTCAAGGGCTTCGCGGACCTCGACCTCGCGGGGCTGCCCTACGGGCTCGGCGAGGGTCGGACCGAGCCCGCCCGCCGCCTCTTCCTCGGCTTCCTGCACGCCGAGATCGCGCGGGTCGACCCGTCGGTGAACAGCTTCTTCGGCATCCACACGGGCCTCGCGATGGGATCGGTGCACGCCGGCGGCACGGAGGAGCAGCGGCAGCGCTGGCTGCCCTCGATGGCGCGGATGGAGACGATCGGCGCCTTCGGGCTCACGGAGCCGGACGGGGGGTCCGACGTCGCCGGCGGCATGCGGACCACCGCCCGCCGCGACGGGGACGAGTGGGTGCTCGACGGCGACAAGCGCTGGATCGGCAACGCGACGTTCGCCGACATCGTCGTCGTCTGGGCGCGCGACCTCGAGACGAACGAGGTGCGCGGGTTCGTCGTCCCCCGCGACACCGAGGGCATGACGATCGCCAAGATCGAGGGCAAGACGGCCCTGCGCATCGTCCAGAACGCCGACATCGCGCTGCGCGGGGTCCGGGTGCCCGACGATCACCGTCTCTCCGGCGGCACGGGCACGTTCGAGGACGCCGGTGGGGTCCTGCGGCTCACCCGCGGCAACGCCTCCTGGGGCGCGGTCGGCACGCAGATGGGGGCCTACGAGCTCGCCCTGTCCTACGCGTTGCAGCGCGAGCAGTTCGGCCGCCCGATCGCCGGGTTCCAGCTCATGCAGGAGCTGCTCGTGCAGATGCTGGGCAACGTCACCGCCTCGCTGGGCATGGCGGTGCGCAACGCCCAGCTCCTCGACGCCGGCCGGGGCTCCGACGCGCACTCGGCGCTGGCCAAGGAGTTCTGCGCGAGCCGGATGCGCGAGACCGTCGCGTGGGCCCGCCAGCTCGTCGGCGGCAACGGGGTGATCCTGGGCAACGGCGTCGGGCGCTACTTCGCCGACGCCGAGGCGCTGTACTCGTTCGAGGGCACCCGCGAGATGAACACGTTGATCGTCGGCAAGGCGGTCACCGGCCACAGCGCGTTCGTGCGCTGACCGTCCGGACCGGGTACCTCGCCGCCGTGCCGCCCCTCCCCGTGTCACCCCGCTCCGGGTGCCGCCGGTGACCGCCAACGCGTCCATCGCGGTCGCCCTCGCCTGCTGCTCCGCGCTGGCCTACGCGCTCTCCGCGGCCCTGCAGCGGCGCGAGACCGCCCGCACCGTCGACGGCTCCACCCGCACCGGCACCGGCGTGCCGTTCTTCGGCGCGCTGCTGCGCCGGCCCTGGTGGTGGGGCGGGGTGACCGCGATGGTGCTCGGAGCGCTCATCCACGTCGTCGCCCTCGGCTTCGGCTCGATCACCCTCGTCCAGCCGATCGGCGTGACGTCGCTGATCCTGGCGCTGCCCCTCGACGCGTGGCTCGAGCGTCGCCGCATCCACCGCCGCGAGTGGATCGGCGCCGTGGTGCTCGTCATCGGGCTGGCGGGGCTCTTCGGGCTCGCCGAGCACCAGCCGTCGGACACCCGCCCCGACGCCGGGATCGTGCTCACGACCCTGCTCGTCGTCCCCCTCCTCGCGCTGCTGGTGGCGGGGGCGAGCGGGCGCGCCCCGGCCGTGCCGCGGGCGGTCATGCGCGCCGCGGTCTCGGGTCTGTGCGCCGGGGCGACGTCGGGCCTCGTCCGTCTGACGTTCCGGCTGGTGCAGGACGGCCGGTCGCCCTGGCTCATCGGGGCGGTGCTCGCCGCGGTCGTGGTGCTGCCCGTGGCCTCGGTGCTGCTGCTGCAGACCGCCTACCGCGACGGGGGGCTCGACGCCGGGCTGTCGACGCAGATCACCGCCGACCAGGTCACGGCGATGGCGATCGGCATCGTCGTGCTCGGCGAGCGCTTCGCGCTCGGCCTGTCGGGCGGGATCCTCGCCGTCCTGAGCGCGGTGGTCGCCGTCGCGGGGCTCGTGACGCTCATCCGCTCCGGGCCCACGCCGGAGCAGCGGGCGCCTGCGGCTACGGCAGCACCAGCACCACACCCGTGACCAGCGCCAACAGGGCCACCGCGCCCCCGAGCAGCGGGACGGCGCGGTCGGCGGCCAGCGGCGAGGGCAGCGGGGCACGGCTCAGCAGCCGGGTGCGGTACCGCCCGTAGACGGCGATCACCACCGCGAGCACGGCCGCGGCCGCGGCCAGCACGAGCGCCTGGCCCGGCTCGTCGTGGGTGAGCTCCCGGACCGCGAGCAGCACCGCGTTGGCGCCGACGCCGAGCGACGTCCGGCTCCACGACAGCCCGGTCCGCTCGGCCTGCAGGCCCCCGTCCGACGGGGAGGTCACGCCGCGCCCCGCAGGGCGATCAGCACGAGGCCGAACACGGCGAGGACGACGAGCCCCCCGGCGAGCACCCACGGCATCCGTTGCGTCGGCAGCGGCCGGCCCCGACGGATCGCGGACTCCACCCCGCGCCAGCGCAGCACCCCGCCCGCGGCGGTGATGACGGCCAGCGCCGCGAGCAGGCCGCCGACGACCACCCGCGTCCCGGGGACGGCGAACTCGGGCAGGAGCTGGACGACGGCCACGCCCGCGGCCAGCAGCGAGAGCGACGTCCGCAGCCACGCGAGGAAGGTGCGCTCGTTGGCGAGGGTGAAGCGGTAGTCGGGCTCGTGCTCCTCGGTGTCGGTGGCGGTGTCGCTGTCGGGGGCCTGACCCACGGACCCTCCCTCCGGTGCACGGGCGACGACGTGCGCATCGTGCCGGGTCGGGGGCGCCTGTGCGGGATCAGGCGGGCGCGAGGAGCACGACGAGGGCCCCGAGGGAGCCGGTGGTGGTGGAGCCGCTGGAGGGGGCCGTGCTCTGGGCGAGCCAGAACAGCACCCCGGCCAGGACGATCAGGACCGCCAGCAGGACGGCGACGAAGACTCCGATGGGTGGGCGGCGGGACGAGCGAGCGCCGGTGCTCATGGGATGGCGACCTCCGGATTCGCACCACGACGGTGCCCTCGCGGATATCCGGTGCGCGCCCGCCCACCCGTGTTCGGGTCAGACAGCGTGCAGCGTCACGCGGGCCCAGGAGTTGTTGACGTAGCCCTTCGGGTTCCAGACCTCGGCCGGGTCGGCGGGCTGCACCCCGGCCGCCGAGTCCCACGCGCGGGCGACGACGCGGGTCGTGCCGGGCGGCAGGTCGAGCTCGGCGTGCCACAGCCGCCAGCTCCACCGCGAGGCCTGCGGGTCGAGGTCCGCCTCGCGCCACGTCCGGCCGTCGTCGGTGGAGACGTCGACGCGCACCACGGTGCGGTCGCCGCCGGCGAGGGCGTAGCCCGTGACCTGCGTGGGGCCGGACCGGACCTCGGCGCCGTCGGCGGGGGCGAGGACGTCGGCGTTCACCGCGATCGGGCCGAGCGGGACGCCGCGGCCGCGGGCGGGGGACGCGTCGGCGGGCAGCAGCCGGTACGCGACGGCCTGGTAGTGCCCGTCGGAGGGCCGGTCGGCGACGGTGACGCGCTCGAGCCACTTCACGCTGCGCGCCCCGATCCAGCCGGGGACGACGACGCGCACCGGGGCCCCGTGCGCGACGGGCAGCGGCTCGCCGTTCATCGACCACGCGAGGAGCACCTCGTGCGCCAGGGCCTTCTCCCGCGGCACCGAGACCGCATAGGGCGCGGGGGCGCCCGGCTCCTCGGTGACGTCCGCGCCCGTGAACTCGACGTCCGTGGCGCCCGGCTCGACGCCGACCTCGCGCAGCACGTCGGCGAGGCGCACCCCGGACCAGCGCGCCGTGCCGGTGGCCCCCGGGCCCCACGGTGTCTCGCCCGGCAGGTCGGCCACCTCGGCGAGCCCGGCGCGCCGGTTGCCGGCGCATTGGAGCGTCACGACCTCCGAGTGCTCGCGGAACCGCTCACGCAGCGCGCCGAGCGAGAACGTCGCCGGCCGTTCGACCATCCCGTCGACCCGCAGCGTCCACGTCCCGGGATCGGGTGACGGCATCTCGGGGGCGTGGTTGCGGTGGTAGAAGGCCTCGAGGGGCGTGATGTCACGGCCGGCGAGGGCCGTGCGCGGTGGCTCGGCGTTGTACGGCTGCGCCGAGTGGACGGTGAGTTCGACCGGTGGGTGGGGCACGGTTCTCCGACGTCGGCGACACGGGGTGAGGGCTCTTCGGGCCCGGTTGATCCGTTGGGGTGGACCTCGTCGGCGGGTCCGTGACCGGTCCTCGTCCGGTGTCCGGTCATGATCGACGGCAAGCTCCTCCGTGAGGACGTGTCCCCAGCTCAGCAGGGGTGTGAAACCCCGAGTGGGTGTGGCCGGAGCGGCCGTCGGGCGCCGTCGGCGGAGTCGTAGGGTGCCGCGCATGACGCAGACGCCGATCTACGAGGAAGTCCGCCGGGCCCTCGGCCGGTTCGATCGTGGAGCCGAGCGGCGCGCGTTCCGTGAGGACCTCTCCGGAGGGGGCGAGGCCCGGCCGTCCCGGCCGGTCATGCTCCGCGGCACCGGCGGCCGTCACCGGCGCTCCGGCGACTGACCCGAGGTTCCGGTGCGGGGTCGCCGAGGGTCCGGCTCACGCCGTGGGGCACCCTGGGGACCCGGTCACGTCCGGGCGCGTGACCGGTCACCGAGGTCAGCGAGGGCAGGGATGAGCGAGCACTCCGGACCCCCGGACGGCTCCGGTCGCGGGCGCCATTCTGCCCCCGGGCCGGACGGGGACGAGGCCGCGCAGGGCTCGTCGGGCTCCGACGCCGTCGACCCCTCGGCGCCGCAGGGACCCGGCATGCCGCCGGCGGGACCCGGACGGCCCGGCCCCGGTGGCCCACCCGGCCAGCCCGGCGCGCCCTGGCCCCCGGCGCAGCCCGGCCCTCCGGGAGGCCGCCACGGCGCGCCCGCCGGCCCACCGCGGCCCGGGCCGCCGCAGGGCATGCCGCCGCAGGGCCCGCCCCCGCCGGGCATGCCTGCGCAGGGTCCCCGCAGGGCCCGCCGCCCGGCCAGTACGGGCCGCCGCCCGGTGCGCCGGGACGTCCGGGCCACGGCGGTCACGGAGGCCCCGCGCCGTACGGCGGCGCGCCCGACGAGCGGCCGTGGCGCACGCCGGCCGACGACCAGCGCACCTCCGTCGCCCCAGGGCGAGCGAGGCGAGCGACGAGCCGACGAGCCACCGCCCGGCGGGCGAGGCGGCGGCCTCCGGGAGCCCGCTGTCGGCGATCAAGGTCTCCGGGCAGGCGTTCGCCGCGGTCCTGACCGCGGCGGCCGGCTCGTTCATGGGCGGCGCGGCGGGCACCGTGGCCGGCGCCGGGATCGCCGCGGTCATCACCACCGTGGGGGACGCGGCCTACCAGCGGTCCGTCGAGCGGACCCGCGACCACGTCCGCAGCCGGATGAAGGCGCGGCGCGGACCGGGTCGCCCGGGCGAGGTCGAGGGGGCCGACGAGCGCCGCACGGTCGCCGTCGGGGCCCCGGGTCGGGGCGCCGGGCCGGACGAGCAGCCGACCGTCGTGATCGGCGGCGGCGCGGCGCGGGTCGGGGCGGCGCCCGCCACGATGGCCATGGGCGGTGGCCCGGCTGGTGGTCCCGGTCGTGGTCCCGGCGGACCCGACGACGACCGGACCCGCGCGATCGGCGACGACGCCACCCAGGCCGTCGACCCCCGCACCCGTGCGATCGGCGACGACGCCACGCAGGCGGTCGGTCCGGGCACCCGCGTGATGGGCGGGTCCGACGACGACCCCACCGTCCTGCACGGTGTCCCCGGCGGCCCGGACGACCCCGACGACCCCGACGACGACTCCGACCCGCCGCGCTCGACGCCCTGGAAGCGCTACGGGGTGCTCGCGGCGACGGCGCTGCTGATCTTCCTCATCGCGATGCTCGCGATCACCGGGATCGAGCGGGTCAAGGGCTCGCCGATCTCGGGAGGCGAGTCGGGCACGAGCTTCGGGCAGGTGTTCGGCACCGCCGAGCCGACGACGTCGACCTCCGCGCCGGAGGCCACCACCAGCGGTGACGCGCCGGAGGGCACGACGACGTCCGGTGAGGAGACGCCGACCAGCACCACGGGGAGCACCTCGTCGTCGCGGACGACGACCTCGGAGCGCCCGCAGCTGGTGCCGAGCGGTCTGCTCCCGGGTAACTGACCGTCGTGCGCACCGACTTCGATCCCGACGCCCTGGGCGCCGGCCGCTTCTACCAGTTCCTGACCCAGGTGATCGTGCCGCGGCCGATCGCCTGGGTGGTGACGCGGTCGGCCGAGGGCGTCGACAACCTGGCCCCGCACTCGTTCTTCACGGTGGCGAGCACCGACCCGCCGATCGTGCAGTTCACCTCGGTGGGGGAGAAGGACTCGCTGCGCAACGCCGAGGCCACGGGCGAGTTCACGGTGTGCCTGACGCCCGAGAAGCTGATCGAGGAGATCAACGCGTCGGCGACCGACTTCCCGGCCGACGAGAGCGAGATCGACGCGACGGGGCTGACCCGCGAGCCGTCGTCGCGCGTCGCGACCCCGCGGATCGCCGAGTCACCCGTGGCGCTGGAGTGCCGGCTGGAGCGCACCGTCCCGCTGGGCAACTGCACGATCGTGCTCGGCCGCGTCGTGCACGCCGTCGTCGACTCCGACGCGCTCGTCGACGGGCGTCCCGACGCCCGGCTCCTCGCGCCGATCGCTCGTCTCGGCGGCAGCGAGTGGTCCACCCTCGGCGAGGTGCGCAAGACCCCCCGGATTCGCTACGACGAGTGGCCGGGTCACTTCTCGGGGGCCGCCTCGGAGGGCTCGCCGAGGAGCTGAGGGCCGGTCTCCGGGTCGGCCAGCGCGAGCATCCGCCCGCGGGGGTCGGCGACGAGCCGTCGGGTGGCGTGGTCGAGCAGCCCCATGATGCCGGTGAGCGTCGCGCACACCTGCTCGCCGCGACGGAGCTCGGTGTCCATCCGGAACGTCTTGCCCTCGCCGAAGCGCACGTCGACCGCCACCTCGACCTCGTCGCCGACGCGGAGCTCGGCCAGGAACCGGACGGTGGACTCGAGGATCACCGGGCCGAGCCCGGCGTCCGTCAGGTCCGGCACGTCGAGCCCGGCGACGCGGAGGAACTCCGTGCGGCCGTGCTCGCCGTACTGGTGGTAGACGGCGTGGTTGACGTGCCCGTTCGCGTCGGTCTCGTAGCCGCGCACCGTCACCGTCGTCGTGAACACCCTCGCGCCCTCGCCTCCGCCGTCTCCATGATCCGGGCGATCGTGGCAGGCTGCCCCGGCGGGACGGCCAGGGCGTCGGACGCCGAGCGAGGAGGCAGCGTGCGGATCGGGATGGGCCTGAACTACAGCGGCGGTTTCGAGGAGACGGTCGCGGAGCTGGCCGAGCACGAGGCGGCCGGGCTCGACATCGTCTTCGTGCCCGAGGCCTACAGCTTCGACGCGGTCAGCCAGCTCGGGTACATCGCCGCGCGCACGAGCACCGTCGAGATCGCCTCGGGCATCCTGCAGATCTACACGCGCACCCCGTCGCTGACGGCCATGACCGCCGCGGGCCTCGACTACGTCTCGAACGGCCGGTTCACCCTCGGCATCGGCGCCTCCGGGCCCCAGGTCATCGAGGGCTTCCACGGGCTCAAGTACGACGCACCGCTGGGCCGCACGCGCGAGATCGTCGACATCTGCCGGCAGGTGTGGCGCCGCGAGAAGGTCCAGTACTCCGGCAAGCACTACTCGATCCCGCTGCCCGCCGACCAGGGCACCGGCCTCGGCAAGCCGCTGAAGATCATCAATCATCCGGTGCGCAGCCGGATCCCGATCGTCATCGCCTCGATCGGCGCGAAGAACGTCGCGCTGACCGCCGAGATCGCCGAGGGCTGGCTGCCGATCTTCTTCGTCCCCGAGCGGGCACACGAGATCTGGGGTGAGTCGCTCGAGACCGGCAAGGCCAAGCGAGACCCCGCCCTCGGTGACCTGCAGATCTACCTGCAGGCCTCGCTCTGCATCACCGAGGACGAGGCCACGGCGCAGGCGATGCTCGACGGCATGCGCCCGTTCGTCGCGCTCTACGTCGGCGGCATGGGCGCGAAGGGGAAGAACTTCTACAACGACGTCGCCCGCCGCTACGGCTACGAGGAGGAGGCGGAGAAGATCCAGGACCTCTACCTCGACGGCAAGAAGGACGACGCCGCGGCGGCGGTGCCCGAGGAGCTCGTGCGTGCGATGTCGCTCATCGGGCCGCGCTCCTACGTCGCCGAGCGGCTGCAGGCCTTCGCCGCCGCCGGCGTCACCACGATCAACGTCACGCCGCTCGCCGGCACACCCGCCGAGCGGGTGTCGTTGGTGGGGCAGGCGAAGGAACTCTGTGCCGATCTGTAGGGCCGATCTGTAGGGCCGATCTGTAGGGCCGATCTGTAGGGCCGATCTGTAGGGCAGACCTGTAGGGCCGAACATCTAGGAGCTCCCCATGCGCGTGTTCGCCGATGTCGAGGAACTGCGCGGCGCGGTCGGCGAGGACCTGGGCACCAGCCCCTGGGTCACCGTCGACCAGAAGCGTGTCGACACCTTCGCCGACGCCACGGACGACCACCAGTGGATCCACGTCGACCCGGAGGCCGCCGCCGAGGGGCCGTTCGGGAAGACCGTGGCGCACGGCTTCCTCACCGTCGCGCTCATGCCCAAGTTCGGGTGGGACACCTTCAAGGTCGAGGGTGTCTCGATGACCGTGAACTACGGGCTGAACAAGGTCCGGTTCCCGGCGCCGGTGCCCGTCGGCTCCCGTGTGCGAGGTCACTGCCGCCTGGTGGACGTCACCGACGTCCCGAACGGCGTGCAGGCCACCATCGGGGGGACCGTCGAGATCGAGGGATGGCCCAAGCCGGCGTGCGTCGCCGAGGTCATCCTGCGCTACGCGTACTAGGAGGTCGGCCGTGGCCGATGCGGTGATCTGTGAGCCCCTGCGGACCCCGGTGGGGGGCTTCGGCGGGGCGCTGCGGGATGTGGCGGCCCAGGAGCTGGCGGCGACGGTGATCCGTGAGCTGGTGGCTCGGACGGGGATCACGGCCGACCAGATCGAGGACGTCGCGTTCGGGCACTGCTACCCGACGATGGACGCCCCGGCGATCGGGCGGGTGGCGGCGCTGGACGCCGGGCTCGAGGTGACGGTGCCGGGCATCCAGGTGGACCGTCGCTGCGGGTCGGGGCTGCAGGCGGTGCTGTACGCGGCGATGGCGGTGCAGACCGGCGGCGCGTCGCTGGTGCTCGCCGGCGGCGCGGAGTCGATGTCGGGCGCGACGTACTACAGCCAGGCACCGCGCTGGGGCACCAAGGCGGGCGGGTTCCAGATGAAGGACGCGCTGGCCGAGGGCCGCGTGCACGCCGGCGGCAAGGACCACCCGGTGTGGGGCGGGATGATCGAGACCGCCGAGAACGTCCGGAAGCGGTACTCGATCGGCCGCGAGGAGCAGGACCGGCTCGCGGTGCGCTCGCACGAGAAGGCGACCGCGGCGGTCAAGGACGGGCGCTTCGCCGACGAGCTGGTGCCGGTGACGGTGCCCGGGCGCAAGTCGGACACGGTCGTCGAGGCCGACGAGCACATCCGCCCGGACGCGGCGCTGGAGAAGCTCTCGACGCTGCGCCCGATCATGGGCAAGCAGGACCCGGACGCGACGGTCACCGCGGGGAACGCCTCGGGGCAGAACGACGGCGCGGCGGTGTGCATCGTGACGACGCCGGAGAAGGCCGAGGAGCTGGGGCTGCGGCCGCTGGCGCGGCTGGTGTCGTGGGGCGTCGCGGGCGTGGGCCCGGAGGTCATGGGCATCGGGCCGGTGCCGGCGACCGAGGCGGCGCTGGGCCGGGCGGGGCTCTCTCTGTCCGACCTCGATGTGATCGAGCTGAACGAGGCCTTCGCCGCCCAGGCCCTGGGGGTCGGGCGGGAGTGGGGCATCGACCTGATCAACGACGAGCGCGTGAACCCCAACGGCTCGGGCATCTCGCTGGGCCACCCCGTCGGCGCCACCGGCGTGCGGATCCTGGCGACCATGCTGCGCGAGATGGACCGCCGCGAGGCGCGCTACGGCCTCGAGACCATGTGCATCGGCGGCGGCCAGGGCCTCGCCGCGGTGTTCGAGCGGGTGCGCTGACGCGCACCTCAGCGGCCCTGCCAGCGGGGCTCGCGCTTCTCGCGCGCCGCGGTCATGCCCTCGACGGCGTCCTCGGTCGCGCCCGCGACGCGGCGCATGGTCTCGCCGAAGCGGATGGCGTCGGTCTCGCCCAGGTACGGCGCCCGGCGGGCCATCTCCTTGATCGCCCGCTGGGCCAGGGGCGCGCCCGCGAGGAGCCGGTCGGCGAGGGCGCGGGCCTCGCCGAGCAGGTCGTCGTGCGGGACGACGCGCGAGACGAGCCCCATGTCCCGGGCGCGCTCGGCGTCGACGCGCTCGCCGGTGAGCAGCAGCTCCATCGCCGGCTGCCAGCCGATGCGCTGGGGCAGGCGGATCGCGCCGACGATCGTCGGGATGCCGAGGCGGACCTCGGGGAAGCCGAACGTCGCCCGCTCGCTGGCGATCACGAGGTCGCACCAGGTGACCAGCGTCAGCCCGTAGCCCAGGCAGTGCCCGTTCACCGCGGCGATGACCGGCTTGTAGATCTCCCAGCCGCTCTCGAACGAGTTGACCGTCGGGCGCTCCCAGAACGAGCCGGGGAAGTCGCCGGCCGGGTTGCCCTCGCCGCTCGCGTCCGCCCCGACGCAGAACGCCCGGCCCTCGCCGGTCACGATGCCCACCCACGCCTCGTCGTCGGCACGGAAGCGGTCGAACGCCTCGTTGAGCCCGTCGCGCATCGCGCCGTCGATCGCGTTGAGCTTCTCGGGACGGGAGTAGGTGATCGTCGCGACGTGCCCGTCGCGCTCGTAGGTGACGCGCTCGCTGCTCACGGTTCGACACCGTAGGGCGAGGCGCGTTCCGGCGAAGGGCGCCCGTCGCCGCTCTATCCGGCCGAAGGTGCCCTTCGCGCGGAAACCCGCCGGCCCCGGACCGCACCGTGACGTACCCGACCGGGGCCCGGTTGGCGGGAACACGGGCGGCGGGTGCATGCTTGTAGTCAGCAACCGATTGTACGGAGCATGCAATGGATTCCACGCGGCTCCCGGCGCCGCCGGGGGTGGACGACCGCTGGCTGGTCTCGGACCGCCTCGGCCACCAGATGATCCGCCTGATGCGGGCGGTCGAGCGGGCCAAGGCCGGCAAGGCCGTCGGCCCGGACGGTGTCGAGCGGGCGGCCTACGTCCTGCTCGCCCGCCTCGTGCTCGAGGGCCCGCGGCGGTCCAACGCGCTCGCCGAGTCGGTGCACTCCGACCCCTCCACCGTCAGCCGGCAGGTCGCCGGCCTCGTCCGGGCCGGTCTCGTCGAGCGACGCCCCGACCCCGACGACGGACGGGCCACCCTGCTCGCCGCCACCGACGAGGGCCTGCGCGTCTTCCAGGCCAACCGTGACCGTCGCAACCGCGAGATCGGAGCGCTCACCGCGCACTGGGACGAGTCCGACCGCGTCCGTCTCGTCGAGCTCCTCGACCGGCTGACGAGCGACTTCGAGAACCACCACCTCTCCAGCGCGGCGTCCTCGCCGGTGCTGGCTCCCCCGGAGGCCTCATGAGCACCACCGCTGCCCCGGCGGCTCCGCCGGCAGCCGCCGCCGCGGCGAGCAGCACCGGCTTCACCCACCGGCAGATCCTCGCCATCCTCTCCGGGCTGATGCTCGGGATGTTCCTGGCCGCGCTCGACCAGAACATCGTCGCGACCTCGATCCGCACGATCGCCGACGACCTGCAGGGCCTCAACCTGCAGGCCTGGGCGACGACGGCCTACCTGCTCACGGCCACGATCTCGACGCCGCTCTACGGCAAGCTCTCCGACCTCTACGGGCGCAAGCCGTTCTTCCTCTCCGCAATCGGGATCTTCGTCGTCGGCTCGGTGCTGTGCACCATCGCGACCTCGATGTACGAGCTCGCCGCGTACCGCGCGATCCAGGGGCTCGGCGCCGGTGGCCTCATGAGCCTCGCGCTCACGATCATCGGTGACATCGTCCCGCCGCGGGAGCGCGCCCGGTACCAGGGCTTCTTCCTCGCGGTGTTCGGGACGTCGAGCGTGCTCGGCCCCGTCATCGGCGGGTTCCTCGCGGGCCAGACCACGATCTTCGGCATCACCGGCTGGCGCTGGGTCTTCCTCGTCAACGTGCCCATCGGGATCGTCGCGTTCCTGGTGGTCCTCCGGGTGCTCAACCTGCCGCACACCCGTCGCGACCACCGCATCGACTTCCCCGGCGCGGTCGCCCTCGCTGTCACCCTCGTGCCGATCCTCGTCGTCGCGGAGCAGGGCCGGGAGTGGGGCTGGACCTCGACCTCGGCGATCATCTGCTACGTCGTCGCGGCGGTCGGACTGGTCTCGTTCCTGCTCGCCGAGCGCGCCTACGGCGACGACGCCGTGCTCCCGCTGCGGCTGTTCAACAACTCGGTGTTCAGCCTGACCTCGATCATCGCGATCATCACCGGCATCGGGCTCTTCGGCGGCATCGCGCTGGTCCCGCAGTACCTCCAGATCGTCACCGGCTCCTCGCCGACGCAGGCGGGCCTGGAGATGCTGCCGCTGGTCGGCGGCCTGATGGTGTCCTCGATCCTGTCGGGCCAGCTCACCTCCCGGACGGGTCGCTACAAGATCTTCCCGGTGATCGGCCTCGGCCTCATGACGGTCGGCCTGGTGCTGTTCCACCTCCGGCTGCACGCGGACACGCCCTACGGCGAGGTCGCCGTCCTCATGGCGATCTTCGGGCTGGGCGTCGGCCTGTGCATGCAGACCCTCGTGCTCGCGGTGCAGAACGCGGTGCCGGCCAAGGACATGGGCGTCGCGACCGCGTCGGCCACCTTCTTCCGGCAGATGGGCGGCACGCTCGGTGTCGCGGTCTTCCTGTCGATCCTGTTCTCCACCGTCGGCGACAACATCCGCACGGCCTTCGCCGCCGCCGTCGGCACCCCGGCGTTCCAGGCCGCGGCCGCCGACCCCGTGGTGGCGGCCAACCCGGCCAACGCCGTCGCGCTGAACCCGGTGACGGGCGCGGCGCAGGTCGTGCAGGACTCCTCGGTCCTGCAGCGCATGGACCCCCGCCTCGCCGAGCCGTTCCTCGTCGGGTTCGCGGACTCGATGGACCTCGTGTTCCTCGTCGCCGCGTGCGTGGTGGCGATCGGCTTCGTGCTCATCTGGTTCATGCGGCAGCTGCCGCTGCGCACCGTCTCGGGCATCCAGGCCCGCGACGCCGAGCAGGCGGCCACCCCCACCACGACCGCCACGGCCGTCGGCGGCCCGACCGCCGGAGCAGCGGCCCTGGACACCACGGCCTCCGCGCCACCCGTGCCCGCGGGGGCGGCCGCCGGGCCCTCCCGGCACGACGCCGAGCCCGGGTGGGGGCCGCCGAGCGCGGCCGTCGCGCCGAGCCCCGCGCCGCGCCGATCCTCGGGACCGACCGTCCACGGCCACGTCACCGGCACGACCGGGGTCCCGGTCGAGGCGGAGGACGAGGTGACGGTCTCGCTCCACGGCCTGGACGGCGCCCCGGTGGAGCGCACGGACCTCGACCCCGCCGGCGGCTTCGTCCTGCGGGCGCCCGCGTCCGGCACGTACGTGCTCATCGCCAGCTCGCCGCGGCGTCGGCCGTTCGCCGAGCTCGTCACCGTCGACGGCGTCCCCGTGCGCCGCGACGTCGCCCTGGCCCGCGCGGCGACCCTGGACGGACGGGTCACCGAGCCCGACGGCACGGGCGTCGCCGGCGCCACCGTGACCGTCACCGACCCCACCGGCGGTGTCGTCGGCGTGCACCGCAGCGACGCCGACGGCCGGTGGGAGGGCGGCGAGGTCGCGGCCGGCATCTACACCGTCACCGTGCTCGCCCCCGGGCGCGCGCCGCGGGCCACGCGGGTGGAGGTCGGCGACGGCGGCGCGCGCGCGGACGTGACGGTGCCGGTCGCGCGCTACTCGCTCGCCGGGGCCGTGCGGGCCTCGGGCGGGGCGCCGGTGCCCGAGTCGCTGGTCGTGCTCGTCGGACGCGACGGCGGTGTGGTGGCCTCGGCGGTCACCGGTGCCGACGGCCGCTTCGAGCTCGACGACCTCGCGCCCGGCCGGCACATGCTCACCGCGAGCGGCTTCGCGCCGGTCACCGAGGAGGTCGTCGTCGACGGCGCCGCGGGCCCGGTGGACGTCACGCTCACGGTGGCCCCGCCGCGCCCGGCCACATCCGGCCCCGAGGGCGGGCGCCACGAGGCGCCGGACACGCAGGCACCGCAGGACCGCGACGACCTCACACGGTCGGTCCGGTAGACGCGTCGGCCGCCGGGACCCCTGGTCCCGGCGGCCGCGGCGTCTAGTGGCTGCCCTGCTCCTCGGCCCGCTTGCGCGAGGCCTTGATCTCCAGCTCGGCGTCCGAGCGGCCCACCCAGGAGGCGCCCTCGACGCTCTTGCCGGGCTCGAGGTCCTTGTAGACCTCGAAGAAGTGCTGGATCTCGAGGCGGTCGTACTCCGAGAGGTGGTGGATGTCGCGCAGGTGCTCCTGGCGGGGGTCGTTCGCCGGCACGCACAGCAGCTTGTCGTCGCCGCCGGCCTCGTCGGTCATCCGGAACATGCCGATCGCGCGCGCGAGCACCAGGCAGCCCGGGAACGTCGGCTCCTGGACGAGCACCAGCGCGTCGAGCGGATCGCCGTCCATCCCGAGGGTGTGCTCGACGTATCCGTAGTCGGCCGGGTACTGAGTGGCCGTGAAGAGCGTCCGGTCCAGCCGCAGCCGGCCGCTCTCGTGGTCCATCTCGTACTTGTTGCGGACCCCCTTGGGGATCTCGATCAGTACGTCGAACTGCACGGTGCCGCTCACCGCTCCCTGTGCTCGTTCTCGTCGTGGCCTGGTCGGCGGCGTGGCCGGAGGGCCACGACCCGGCCTCTAGTGTGGGGTACCGACCGGGGTGCACCGTCACCCCGTCGAGGTGACCTCCCCCTCGTCCGGGGTGGGGTGAACTGCAGGTGAGGAGGGGTCCGGGGGCGTGAGCGGCGACGGTCACCGCGCGGATCCCGCGTCGTCAACCGCCGGTCGCCGGTGGATCCCGGCGCTCCTCGCGCTCGCGGTCGTCGTCGTCCTGCTCGCCGGTCTCGGCGTGGGCACGGCGTTGCAGGCGCCCTCGTTCGCGCGGTCGGTGGGCCTGCCCGTCTCGCTGCTCGGCGGGGAGGCCGCCGAGCCCCCGGACCCCTCGACACCCCGGCTGCGCCTGGCCGCCGCCGGCGCCGAGGCCCGGTGCCGACCGAGGCCGGGCTCGCGACGGCGCTCGACACCCGGACCGCCGCGCTCGGCGACCTCACCGGCGCCGTCGTCGACCCCGCCACCGGCACCACCCTGTGGAACCGGCGCGCCTCCGAGCCCCAGGTCCCGGCCTCGGTGACCAAGCTGCTCACGAGCACGGCCGCCCTGCTGCGGCTCGACCCGACGATGCGCTGGACGACGACGGTCGTCGCCGGGCCGACGCCCGACTCCGTGGTGCTCGTCGGCGGCGGCGACCCGACGCTGTCGTCGCTGCCGGCCGGGCAACGGACCGTGTACCCCGACGCGGCGCGCCTCGACGACCTCGTCACCGCGGTGACCGCCGCCCGCGCCGGGCAGCCGGCGGTCAAGCGGGTCTACGTCGACGTCTCCCGCTACGAGAACGGCGGAGGCAACGGCGTCGCGCCGGGCTGGGACCCCACCGACGTCGCCGGCGGCTTCGTCGCGCCGATCGTGCCGGTGATGCTCGACGGCGGGCGCTCGGACCCGACCCAGCTCGACATCCCGCGCACCGCGACGCCGGCCTCCGACGCCGCCCGCGAGCTGGGCCGTCGCCTGGCCGCGAGCGGGACCGCCCCGACCGCGACGGTCGGCACCGCGCCCCCGGCGCGGCGGTGCTCGGGCAGGTCGTCTCGCCGCCGGTCACCGAGCTCGTGCGCACGGCGCTGCAGAACTCCGACAACGTCCTCGCCGAGGCCCTCGGCCGCGAGGTCGCCCGCACGGTCGGCCTGCCCACGACGTTCGACGGCGCCGCCCGCGCGGTGACGCAGGTGCTCGGCGAGGCGCAGATCGACACGGCCGGGGTGACGCTCGCCGACACCAGCGGGCTCTCGGTGAACGACCGCGTGCCGGCGACCGCGCTGTCCGGGGTGCTCGCCCCGCCGCGGCCCCCGTCGGCACCGACCCGCGCACCGCCGCCCTGCGGCCGCTGCTCGACGGGCTGCCCGTCGCCGGGGGCGGGGCACGCTCGCCGACCGCTACGCGCCCGGGACGCCGGCGGCGGACGGCCGCGGCTGGGTCCGGGCGAAGACCGGCACGCTGACCGCCGCGAACGCGCTGGCCGGCGTCGTCGGCACCGCCGACGGGCGGGTGCTCGTCTTCTCCTTCATGAGCAACGGCGTCGACCCGGGGAGCGCCCGGCCTCGCCTCGACGCCCTGGCGGCGGCGCTGCACGACTGCGGCTGCCGCTGAGGGACCCGCTGCCGGGGGAGGGCGCGACGTACGGTGGAGCCGTGACCGCCGAGCTGACCTCCGCGCCCCCGACGGGGCTGCCCGTCGACTGGGACCTCGCCGCCGCCACCGGGGCGCGCCTGGTCTCCGCGGGGCCGTCGGTGACGCCCGAGGAGGCGGCCATCGAGGTCACGCGGCTGCGCGACGGCGCCCGGGTCGGCGAGGGGCACGTACGGGCGCTCACCGGGCTCGGGGCCGGACTCCCGGTGCCCGAGGCCGACGTCGTCGACCGGCCGGGCTGGATCCGCTCCGCGGTCGACGGCATCGCCACGCTGCTCGAGGACACCCCCGGGCCGCGCGCGCCGGAGGGCCTCGTCGGCGACGCCTTCGGCCGCGTCACGCGCTCGGCGGCCGGGCTGCAGATGGGCACGCTGCTGGCGTTCCTCGGCAGCCGGGTGCTGGGTCAGTACGACCCGTTCGGCGGCCCCGAAAAGGCCGGGCGCCTCCTGCTCGTCGCGCCCAACGTCGTCGCCGCGCGCCGCGCCCTCGACGTGGAGGCCGAGGACTTCGCGTTGTGGGTCTGCCTGCACGAGGCCACCCACCGGCTCCAGTTCACGGCCGTCGACTGGCTGCGCGACCACTTCCGCTCCGAGGTCGCGGCGTTCGCGGGCGGGTTCGACCGCACCGCGTCGGGCGCCGTCGACCGCCTGCCCGAGATCGTCAAGGCCGTGCGCCGCGATCCGCCGAAGGACGGGCTCGCCCTGGTCGAGATGTTCCAGGGACCCGAGCAGCGCGAGGTGCTCGACCGGCTGCTCGCCCTCACCACGCTGCTCGAGGGCCACGCCGAGCACGTGATGGACGCCGTCGGCCCCGAGGTCGTCGGGTCGGTGTCCACGATCCGGGCGCGCTTCACCACCCGGCGCCGGGGCGGCAGCGTCGTCGACCGGCTCCTGCGCACGCTGCTGGGCGTCGACGCCAAGATCAAGCAGTACGAGCAGGGCCGGGTGTTCGTCGACCACGTCGTCGACGTCGTCGGCCTCGACGGTCTCAACGCCGTCTGGACCTCGCCGGACACCTTGCCCCGGCGCGCGGAGATCACCGACCCCGCCGCCTGGCTCGCCCGCGTCCACGGCTGACGTCCCGCTCGTGCGCGTCCCGGAGCCGGTGGCCGAGGTCCGCCGGGCGGTGCGCGAGGCCCTCCCCGACGCAGCGAACGGGCGGTTCGCTGCTTCTACGCGCACGAACTCCCCGTTCGCGGTGATCGTCGCCTGCTCGGGCGG
This sequence comes from Actinomycetospora sp. CA-053990, assembly GCF_050948445.1. Classification (NCBI taxonomy): domain Bacteria; kingdom Bacillati; phylum Actinomycetota; class Actinomycetes; order Pseudonocardiales; family Pseudonocardiaceae; genus Actinomycetospora; species Actinomycetospora sp. CA-053990. The sequence goes on from NZ_CP192043.1 coordinate 872,542, forward strand.
CGCCGACTCGCTGGCCCTCGCCGCCGCGGCGGTCCACGTGGCCCCGGGCCTGGTGCTCGGGGTCGTCGTCGACCACGGCCTGCAGGAGGGCTCCGACGAGCACGCGGCCCGGACGGCCGCGCAGCTCCGGGACCTCGGGACGGCGCGTGCCGACGTCGTCGCCGTCGAGGTCGGCACCGCCGGCGGGCCCGAGGCCGCCGCGCGCGCCGCCCGCTACGCGGCGCTGCGCTCCATCTCACAGCAGCACGGGGACGCGCCCGTGCTGCTCGGTCACACGCTCGACGACCAGGCCGAGACGGTGCTGCTGGGACTCGGCCGCGGGTCCGGCGCGCGCTCGCTCGCGGGCATGGCCGCGTGGGACCCGCCGTGGTGCCGCCCGCTGCTGCGCGTGCGGCGGGCGACCACGCGCGCGGCGTGCGCCGCCGCCGGTCTCGTGGTGTGGGACGACCCCCACAACGCCGACCCGCGCTACACCCGCGTCCGGCTGCGCCACGAGGTCCTCCCCTGCTCGAGGACGTGCTGGCCGGTGGCGTGGCGCCCGCGCTCGCCCGCACCGCCGCCCAGCTCGCCGACGACGACGCCGCGCTCACCGCCCTCGCCGACGGTCGCCGCCACGAGCTGGTCGACGACGACGGCGCCCTCGACGCGGCGGCCCTCGCGACCGACCCGCCCGCGATCCGGCGCCGGGTGCTGCGGGCGTGGCTGCACGACGGCGGGGTCGCGGAGCTCAGTGACGCGCATCTCCGCGCCGTCGACGCGCTCGTCGCCGCGTGGCGCGGGCAGGGCGCGCCTCCCCTCCCGGGCGGGTTGGAGGTCGTGCGGGCTCGTGGGAAGCTGCGCGTGGCTGCGGCCGGAGCAGGGACTGCGCCACACGCCCCACCACCGATCTGCTGAGGAGCTCGACAACGGTGTACGACGGCGACATCGCGTCCGTGCTGGTCACCGAGGAGCAGATTCAGAGCAAGATCGCCGACCTGGCGACCGAGATCGGCGCCGCCTACGGCGAGCACGACCAGGACCTCGTCCTCGTCGGGGTGCTCAAGGGCGCCGTGATGTTCATGACCGACCTCGCGCGCAAGCTCCCGATGCCCACCCAGCTCGAGTTCATGGCCGTGAGCTCCTACGGGTCGTCCACCTCGTCCTCGGGCGTCGTCCGCATCCTCAAGGATCTCGACCGCGACATCTCCGGGCGCCACGTCCTGATCGTCGAGGACATCATCGACTCGGGCCTGACGCTGTCCTGGCTGCGCAAGAACCTCGAGTCGCGCGGGCCGGCGTCGCTGCAGGTCGTGACCCTCCTGCGCAAGCCCGAGGCGGCCAAGCTCGACGTGGACGTCGCCTACATCGGCTTCGACATCCCCAACGAGTTCGTCGTCGGCTTCGGTCTCGACTACGCCGAGCGGTACCGCGACCTGCCCTACATCGGCACGCTCGACCCGCACGTCTATGCCTGAACCGTCACTCACCCAGTGCGGACCCGGGCGTCGGGGCCGGGTGACGGCGGGATAACGTCCGCCACATGGCCGGTGGGCGTCGCTCTCTGTGGATCGTCAACGGGCTGATCGTGCTGGTCGTGCTCCTCGCGGCGGGCGGCGCCGTCGTGGCCCTGTCCTCGAGCGGCACCGACGACGCCGGCCTGCGCACCACCCCGGTGGGACGCGGCACGGTCGCCGAGACCGTCACCGCCTCCGGCGCGGTGACGAGCGCCCGGAGCTCCACGCTGAACTTCGCCGCCGGCGGCCGCGTCGAGGACGTCCGCGTGGCCATCGGGGACACGGTCACCGCCGGCGAGGTCGTCGCGACCCTCGACCCGGAGTACGCCGACGCCAACCTCGAGGCCGCGCGCGCCCAGCGGGACTCCGCCCGCCAGCAGCTGCGCGACGCCCGCGAGGCGCGCGACAACCCGACCACCACCGCCGCGCCGGCCCAGCAGCCCGCGGCGGGTGGAACGGCGCCTGCAGGGGGACGGCACCGGCCGGTGGAACACCACCGGCGGGTGGAACGCCGCCAGCGGCGGGTGGCGCCGGTGGACCGGGGGCGCCGGGGAGCGGGAGGACCCGGTGGCGCCGGCGGACCCGGAGGCCCGGGCGGAGCGGGCGGCGCAGGAGGTTCGGGCGGGGCTCCGGGAGCACCTGGCCAGCCGGGTCAGCCGGGGCAGCCGGGTGGGCAGCAGCCCCCGCAGCAGAACGCCCCGCTGGTCGGCGTCAACGGCTTCTCCTCGCAGCCGAAGGCCGCCGCTCCGACCCCGACGCCCACCCCGACCCCGGGCACCGGCAGCACCGGCTCCGGAGCAGCCGGCGGGTCGGGCGCGGGTGCCGCGGAGGCGCCGCCGGCGGCTCGACCCCCGAGGGCGCCGTGGCCTCGGCCGAGGCGGCGCTCGCGCAGGCCGAGGCGACGGTGGTGCAGGCCGAGCAGTCCGCCGACGACCTCGAGCTGTCGTCCCCGCAGGACGGCACCGTCGTCAGCCTCGACATCGGACCCGGCCAGATCGTCCCGGCCGGCGCCACGGTGAGCAGTTCGACGTCGTCGGGCAACCCGACCGGCGGCACGCTGCCCGACGGCACCGCGGGCGGGACCGGTGCCGGCGCCTCCGCGGCGGCCGGCGCGGCCTCGGGCGGAGCCGGTGCGCAGTCGGGCGGGGGGACGGCGTCGGTCACGGGGTCGCCCACGGCCCCGGCGGCGATGACGGTCCTCGACCTCACGACCCTCCAGATCCGAGCGGACGTCCCCGAGCTCGACGTCGGGCGGCTCACGGTCGGACAGCCGGTGGCGGTCTCGGTGAACGCGCTGCCCGGGCAGTCGCTGCCCGGCACCGTGAGCGCGGTCGACCTGCTGCCCGGCGCCGGCACCTCGGTCGAGTACGGCACCGCGGTCACGCTCACCACCCCGCCGCCGAACCTGCGGCCCGGGATGTCCGCGAGCGTCGCCGTCACCGTCGCGCAGTCGCCGAACGTCGCGTTCCTGCCGTCGGTGGCCGTCACGCCGATCGGCGGCGAGAGCGCGACCTCCGGGACCGTGCAGGTCCTCGGGCCCGACGGCGTCCCGCAGGCCCGCACCGTCGGTCTCGGGCTGAGCTCGGACACGCTCACCGAGATCCGTTCCGGTCTCGCGCCCGGCGAGCTCGTCGTCCTGCCCGACCCGAACACCGGCAACGCCTTCGCGCCGGGCCAGCGGCCGCCGCGTCTGGACAACAACGGTGGTGGCGGCTCCGGCGGGGGCGGGTGACGACGGTGTCGGCCATCGAGGGCGTCGGGGAGGTCGAGCACGTCCTCGACGTCCGCGGCCTCTCGAAGGTCTACGGCGAGGGTGAGACCGCGGTGCACGCGCTGCGGGACGTCGACTTCAGTGTCCGTCGCGGGGAGTACGTCGCGGTCGTCGGCCAGTCGGGGTCGGGGAAGTCGACGCTGCTCAACATGCTCGGCTGCCTCGACGCCCCGACCTCGGGCCGGTACCTGCTCGAGGGTCTCGACGTCGCGAACCTCGACGAGCGCCAGCAGGCCGTCCTGCGCAACCGGCAGATCGGCTTCATCTTCCAGGCGTTCAACCTCATCCCGCGCACCACGGCGCTCGCCAACGTCGAGCTGCCGCTGGTCTACGCGGGCGTCGGGCGGCGGGTGCGCCGCGAGCGGGCGGAGGCGGCGCTCTCGCTGGTCGGGCTCGAGGGACGGTCCGGCCACCGTCCCAACCAGCTCTCCGGCGGGCAGCAGCAGCGGGTCGCGGTGGCCCGCGCCCTGGTCACGACCCCGGCGCTGCTCCTGGCCGACGAGCCCACCGGCAACCTCGACACGGCGAGCACCCACGACGTGCTCGGGCTGTTCGACCGCCTGCACGAGGCGGGGCGCACCATCGTGATCATCACCCACGACGACGAGGTGGCGGCGCGGGCCGAGCGCGTCGTCGTGGTCACCGACGGGCGGCTCACCGAGGCGGCGCGGCGATGAGTGTCGTCGAGATCGTCCGCTTCGCGGTGCGCGGCCTGATCGCCAACCGTCTGCGGTCGTTGCTGACGATGCTCGGGATCATCATCGGCATCGCGGCGGTCATCCTGCTCACGGCGCTGGGCAACGGGGCCTCGGTCTACATCCAGAGCCAGATCGCGGGCCTGGGCGCCAACAGCATCACGGTCCTGCCGCGCCAGCCCCCCGAGACCGCGGGCACGGACGGACGCCCGCTGACCTCGGCCGACGCCCGGGCGCTCGCCGATCCCCAGGGCGCGCCGGACGTCGCGTCGGTGTCCCCGGTGGTGACGCTCTCGGCGACCACGGCCGCCGGCCGGGCGACCAGCGACGTCACCGTCGTCGGCAGCACCCCGTCCTACTTCTCGGGCGCCAACGTGCAGATGGGCACCGGCCGCTTCTACACCGAGGCCGACGTCGAGGCGGGCCGCAAGGTCGTGCTGCTCGGCCGCACGGTCGCCGACGACCTGTTCGGCGCCGGCTCGGACCCGGTGGGCCAGAACGTGCTGGTGGACGACGTGCCGTTCCTCGTCATCGGCACCCTCGCGCCGGCCGGCCAGGGGCAGGGGCTGTCGAACCCCGACGAGAACGTCCTCGCTCCGCTGACCGCCGTACAGGGCTCGTTGACGGGGTTCGGCAACCTGAGCCAGATCGTCGTGCAGGCCCGGTCCACCGAGGCGCAGGCGGCCGCCGAGAGTGAGATCAACTCGATCCTCGACCGCCGGCACGGCATCGACGGCGTCGACGCCCGCGACTACCAGGTGATCAGCGCGCGCCAGCTCGCCGACGTCCTCGACCAGACCCTCTCGGCGTTCACGCTGCTGCTCGCCGCCATCGCGGCGATCTCGCTGGTCGTCGGCGGGATCGGGATCACGAACATCATGCTGGTGTCGGTCACGGAACGGACCCGGGAGATCGGCATCCGCAAGGCCCTCGGGGCGCCGCCGTCGGCGATCCTCGGGCAGTTCCTCGTCGAGTCGATCATCCTCAGCGTGGTCGGCGGCATCCTCGGTGTCGCGGTGGGCTACGCCGGGACGCTCGTGCCGCTCGGCGACTTCCGGCCCGTGATCCTGCCCGCCGCGGTGGTGGCCGCCGTCGCGGTGTCGGCCGCCATCGGCATCTTCTTCGGCGCCTACCCCGCCCGCCGCGCCGCCCGCCTGCGGCCCATCGACGCCCTGCGCCGGGAGTGACAGCAGTGGACCTCCAGGAGGAGCCGTGACCCAGCCGCCCGACCCCGACCAGGGGACGTCGACGGACACCTCGACGGACACCCCGTCGTCGCGGGACGACCGCGACCCGAGCCACGAGCGTGACGGCCACGACGGGCATGACGCCGACGCGCCCACGGCGGTGCACCCGCCCGACGCCGCGCCGACCGAGCAGTTCCCCGTGCCGCCTCCCCCGGCGCGCCGGTCGGGGCCTGCCCAGCAGACCCGGCAGACGCCCCGGCAGGACGACGCGGCGTCGGTGCTCGACCGCCCCGTCGACGACGTCGACCTGGCCACGCGCCTGCAGCGGCCCGGGCTCGCGCGCTCGACCCGCATCCTGCTGCTGGTGCTCGGCGGGGTCGTCTGCCTGGTGCTCGGCGCCTTCATCGGCCGCGCGACCGCCCCGGACACCGGGCCCGGCTCGGTGCCCGACCTGCTCGGCGTCGTCGAGTCCGTCCAGCCGACCGGCGGCGGCTTCCCGATCGTCACGGTCCGCTCCGGCGACGGCACCCTCACGCCGCTGCGCACCACGGCGGGCACCGGTGTCGCCGTCCCCCGCCCCGACGGACCGGCGGGCCTGCGCGTGGGCCAGCAGGTGACGGTGCACGCCGAGCGCGGCGCGGACGGGGCGATCACCGCGGTGCGCGTGGACGTTCCCGCGGGGTCCTAGGACCGACGTGGGGGATGTCCTGACGATGAACGTCAGCATGGCCCCCATGCTGAGACACCCCCGCGCCCCCGGAGCCCGCTAGCCTCCCCCCGTGGCCGACCAGGGTGCAGCTGCAGAGATCGCCGCCGGATACGCGACCGAGGCGGGAGCGCTCGAGCTGGGCGCCGTCGTGATCGACGGCGTCGCGGCGCCGGAGGCGCACGTCCGCATCCCGTTCGCGACGCTGAACCGCCACGGTCTCGTGGCCGGCGCGACGGGCACGGGCAAGACCAAGACGCTGCAGAACCTCGCCGAGCAGTGCTCCGCGGCCGGGGTCCCGGTGCTGCTCGCCGACATCAAGGGCGACCTCTCGGGGCTGGCCCGGGCCGGCGAGACGTCCGATCGCGTCACGCAGCGCGCGCACGAGACCGGGGACGACTGGGCGCCGACCGCCTACCCCGTGCAGTTCCTGTCGCTGGGGCGGGGGATCGGCGTGCCGGTCCGCGCGACGATCACCGGGTTCGGGCCGATCCTGCTGTCCAAGGTGCTCGGGCTCAACGAGACCCAGGAGTCGACGCTCGGGCTGATCTTCCACTGGGCCGACGGCCAGGGTCTGGCGCTGCTGGACACCAAGGACCTGCGCTCGGTCATCCAGCACCTGATCTCCGACGAGGGCAAGGCCGAGCTCAAGGGCATCGGCGGGGTCTCGGCGTCGACGGCCGGGGTCATCCTGCGGGCGCTCGTCAACCTCGAGGCCCGGGGCGGCGACGAGTTCTTCGGCGAGCCCGAGTTCGACCCGGAGGACCTGCTCGTCGTCGAGCCGGACGGCAAGGGGCGGGTGACACTGCTCGAGCTCGCCGACCAGCAGGCCGACCCCACGCTGTACTCGACGTTCCTCATGTGGCTGCTCGCCGAGCTGTTCGAGGAGCTCCCCGAGGCCGGCGACGTCGAGAAGCCGAAGCTCGTGTTCTTCTTCGACGAGGCGCACCTGCTCTTCAGCGACGCCTCGAAGGCGTTCCTCGACCGCATCGAGCAGACGGTCAAGCTCATCCGCTCCAAGGGCGTCGGCGTCTTCTTCTGCACCCAGCAGCCCACCGACGTCCCCAACGACGTGCTCTCCCAGCTCGGGGCGCGCGTGCAGCACGCCCTGCGCGCGTTCACCCCGGACGACCAGAAGGCGCTGACGAAGACGGCGCGGACGTACCCGAAGAGCGCGGTCTACGACATCGAGGAGCTGCTCACCACGCTGGGCACCGGCGAGGCCCTCGTCACCGTGCTCTCCGAGCGGGGGGCGCCCACGCCCGTGGCCTGGACGCGGATCCGCGCGCCGCGCTCGCTGATGGCCGCGATCGGGGAGCCCGCGGTCACCGAGGCGGCCCAGGGCTCGCCGCTGTGGCCGAAGTACGGCACGCCCATCGACCGCGAGTCGGCCCACGAGAAGCTCGCGGCGCGCACCGGGGCGACGACTGCGCCGGCCACGCCACCGGCCGAGCCGGTGCCGCCGCAGCAGACCCCGCAGGAGGCGCCGCCGCAGGCCCCGCCGCCCGCCGAGGACGAGGGGCCGGGCATGGTCGAGAAGGCCATGGCCAACCCGGCGGTGAAGTCGTTCGTCCGCTCCCTCGCCAGCCAGCTCGGTCGTGAGATCACCCGCGGGCTGTTCGGGACCGCGCGCCGCCGTCGCTGAGGGCCACCGGGTCTTGCGCGCCCGGACCACCGTCGGGTCCGCGGGGTACATTGAGCAGATCAGGGCCCCACGGACGTCCGTGCGTGGGCGGACCCCGAGCCGAGACGACTGACACCGACCGCAGGGTCCACCCGGGGAGGGTCGAGGGCCGCCTGGAGGCCGCAACCGTATGGACCGCAAGCGCCTTCTCCGCAATCCACTCATCTGGATCGTGGTGTTCTTCCTCGTCTACCTCGGGGTCTCGTCGCTGCTCAGCGACACCCGCGGGTTCACCGAGGCCCCGACGTCGCTCGCCCTGCAGCAGGTCGAGGCCCGCAACGCGTCCGAGATCACGATCGAGGACAAGGAGCAGCGTCTCCGCCTGACGCTGACCAACCCCGTGCAGGTGCCCGGCGTCGACGGCGCCGCGCCCACGACGACCAACCAGATCTACGCGCAGTACCCCGCCGCCGCGACCGACCAGGTGTTCGCCCTGGTCCGCGAGAACCCGGCCGGGTCGGGCTTCGACACCCGGGTCACGCAGGACTCGATCCTGACCCAGATGTTGATCTACCTGATCCCGCTGGGCCTGGTGCTCCTGCTGCTGTTCTGGATGATGAACTCCCAGGGCGGGGGCAACCGCGTCCTGTCGTTCGGCAAGTCCAAGGCCAAGCAGCTCAACAAGGACATGCCGAAGACCACGTTCTCCGACGTCGCCGGGGCGAACGAGGCGGTGGAGGAGCTCTACGAGATCAAGGACTTCCTCCAGAACCCGGCCCGCTACCAGCAGCTCGGTGCCAAGATCCCCAAGGGCGTCCTGCTCTACGGTCCGCCCGGCACCGGAAAGACGCTGCTGGCGCGCGCGGTCGCCGGCGAGGCGGGCGTGCCCTTCTACACGATCTCCGGCTCGGACTTCGTGGAGATGTTCGTCGGTGTCGGCGCCTCCCGCGTGCGCGACCTGTTCGAGCAGGCCAAGCAGAACTCCCCCTGCATCGTGTTCGTCGACGAGATCGACGCCGTCGGCCGCCACCGCGGCGCCGGCATGGGCGGCGGCCACGACGAGCGCGAGCAGACGCTCAACCAGCTGCTCGTCGAGATGGACGGGTTCGACGCCCGCGGCGGCATCATCCTCATCGCCGCCACCAACCGGCCCGACATCCTCGACCCGGCGCTGCTGCGGCCCGGCCGCTTCGACCGCCAGATCCCCGTGGCCGCGCCGGACCTCGCCGGCCGCCGCGCGATCCTCGCGGTGCACTCCGCGGGCAAGCCGCTCGCCCCGGAGGCGGACCTCGACGGTCTCGCCAAGCGCACGGTCGGGTTCTCCGGCGCCGACCTCGCCAACGTCATCAACGAGGCCGCGCTGCTCACCGCCCGGCTGGGCAAGACCCAGATCGACAGCGCCGCGCTCGAGGAGTCGGTGGACCGCGTGATCGGCGGCCCCGCCCGCAAGAGCCGCATCATCTCCGAGCAGGAGAAGAAGGTCGCGGCCTACCACGAGGCGGGCCACGCGCTGGCCGCGTGGGCGATGCCGGACATCGAGCCGGTCTACAAGGTCACGATCCTCCCGCGCGGCCGCACCGGCGGTCACGCGCTCGTCGTCCCCGAGGACGACAAGGAGCTCATGACCCGCTCGGAGATGCTGGCGCGCCTGGTGTTCGCGATGGGCGGACGCTCGGCGGAGGAGCTCGTGTTCCACGAGCCCACCACCGGGGCGTCGTCCGACATCGAGCAGGCCACGAAGATCGCCCGCGCGATGGTCACCGAGTACGGCATGAGCGCCAAGCTCGGCGCGGTCAAGTACGGGCAGGAGCAGGGCGAGCCGTTCCTCGGCCGCTCGGCGGGCCGGCAGCCCGACTACTCGCTCGAGGTCGCCCACGAGATCGACGAGGAGGTGCGCAAGCTCATCGAGGCGGCGCACACCGAGGCGTGGGACATCCTCAACGTCCACCGCGACGCGCTCGACGCGCTGACCGGTGAGCTGATCGAGCACGAGACGCTGCAGCGCCGCGACCTCGAGCGGATCTTCGCGTCGGTCACCAAGCGGCCCCGCATCACCGCGTTCAACGACTTCGGTGAGCGCGTGCCCTCGGACCGGCCGCCGATCAAGACGCGACGCGAGCAGGCCGCCGAGCGTGGCGAGCCGTGGCCCCCGCCCGGCGAGCAGCGCGAGGAGCCCGCCACGGTCGGCTCCGTCGCCGGCAACGGGCACGCGGCGGTGCCGGCCGTCAACGGCTCCTACGGGGCCCACGCCGCGGGCAACGGGCACGAGCGTCCCCACGACGGCCACCAGTCGCCCACCCCGCCCCAGGGCACGCCCACCCAGGGCATCCCGGACGTCTACCGCAGCGGTGCCGGCGCCGGCTCGAACGGTGGCGGCGGCCGTCGCTCCGCCGAGGACAAGCCGTCGTCGGTGGCGCCGAACTACGGTGCCCCTCCCGGCTGGACGCCCGCGACCGTGCCGCACGGCACGACGTGGAACCCGGGCGGGGCCGGTCGTTCCGGCGGCCAGGGACAGGGCCAGGCGCAGGGCCCGGGCCAGTACGGCGCGTCACGCCCGGCGGGCGAATCCGTGCCGAACCCGTACGGTGACCCGGATGGCCGAACCCGCGAGGGCCGGTCGGACGGCTGGCCGGAGGGTCGACCCGAGGGTCGGCACACCGGTCCGTCGTCCACGGGCTGGGGCCACGACGGGTCCGACGGCACCACCGGCTCGTCCGGCACGGACGGACGGGACACCCCGCGCGGCCAGGGCTGAGGCCACCGGTGGACCGACCGCTGGGCCCACCGCTGGACCAAGGGGCCGGCTGTCCGCCGGCCCGGTCGAGGAAGACCGCGAGGGAGACGTGACGACCAGCAAGGAACTGGACGGCCAGCCGTCGAACGGCACCGGCCCGGCGCCGGAGCTGCCGCCGTTCGACGCCGAGCGCGCCGAGGCCGCCGTGCGCGAGCTGCTGGTCGCCATCGGCGAGGACCCCGACCGCGAGGGCCTGCGAGACACGCCGGGCCGGGTGGCGCGCTCCTACCAGGAGCTGTTCGCCGGCCTGCGCGCCGACCCGCCTGCCGTGCTCGACCGCACGTTCTCCGAGAACCACGACGAGCTCGTCCTCGTCCGGGACATCCCGATGTTCTCGATGTGCGAGCACCACCTGCTGCCCTTCCACGGGGTCGCGCACGTCGCCTACATCCCCGGACCGGGAGGGCTCGTCACGGGCCTGAGCAAGCTCGCCCGGCTCGTCGACCTCTACGCCCGACGCCCGCAGGTGCAGGAGCGTCTGACCACCCAGATCGCCGACGCCCTCGCCGAGCGCCTCGACACCCGGGGGGCGCTCGTCGTGATCGACGCCGAGCACCTGTGCATGTCGTCGCGCGGCGTCCGCAAGCCCGGCGCCCGCACGACGACGTCGGCCGTGCGCGGCAGCTTCAAGACCTCGGCCAGCACCCGGGCGGAGGCCCTCAACCTCATCCGGGGCGGCTGAGGTGGGGGTGCCCGGCGGCTCCCCGCCGCCCCGATCGCACCGGTTGCCCGATCCGGGCCGGTGCGTCGTGATGGGCGTGCTCAACGTGACGCCGGACTCGTTCTCGGACGGCGGTCGCTGGCTGGACCGCGACCACGCGGTCGCCCACGGCATCGACCTGCACCAGCGCGGTGCCGACCTCGTCGACGTCGGTGGCGAGTCCACCCGGCCCGGCGCGGAACGGGTCGACGCCGCCACCGAGACGGCGCGGGTCGTGCCCGTGATCCGGGACCTGGTGGCGGCCGGCGTGCGGGTCACCGTCGACACCACGCGCGCGGCCGTCGCCGCCGCGGCCGTCGAGGCGGGCGCCAGCATGATCAACGACGTGTCGGGCGGTCTGGCCGACCCGCACATGGCGCGCACGGTGGCGGAGGCCGGCGTGCCGTGGGTGATCATGCACTGGCGCGGCCCGAGCGACCGGATGGTCGAGCTGGCCTCCTACGAGGACGTCATCGGCGAGGTCCGCGCCGAGATGGTCGAGCAGGTCGACCGCGCGGTGCTCGCCGGCGTCGATCCGTCGCTGCTGGTGCTCGACCCGGGTCTCGGGTTCGCCAAGACCGCCTCGCACAACTGGCAGATCCTGCGCAAGCTCTCGGTCTTCACCGGCCTCGGCTTCCCGGTGCTGGTCGGGGCCTCGCGCAAGCGCTTCCTCGGCGCCCTGCTCGCGGACGACGACGGCACGCCCCGCCCGCCCGACGGCCGGGAGATCGCGACCGCCGCCGTCTCGGCGCTCGCCGCCGCCAACGGCGCCTGGGGCGTGCGGGTGCACGAGGTCGGCCCGTCGCTGGACGCCGTGGCCGTCGCGGCGGCGTGGTCCTGGGGGACCTCGCCGGCGGAGATCGAGCCGTGAGCGATCGCATCGCCCTGCGCGGTCTCCAGGTACGGGGGCATCACGGCGTGTTCGACCACGAGCGCCGGGACGGGCAGGACTTCGTCCTCGACCTGGTGCTCGACGTCGACCTCGCGAAGGCCGGGGCGTCCGACGACCTCGCCGACACCGTCGACTACGGCGCGTTGGCCGAGGGCGCCGCGGCCGTCGTCGCCGGCCCGCCGCGGCGGTTGATCGAGGCGGTGGCGGCCGAGGTCGCGCAGCGGGTGCTCGACGACGAGCGGGTCGCCGCCGTCGAGGTGACCCTCCACAAGCCGCAGGCCCCGATCACCGTGCCGTTCGACGACGTCGCGGTGGTGGTGCGGCGGTCCCGGGAGGGGGAGCGCCGATGAGCCGGGCCGTGCTGTCGCTGGGCTCGAACATCGGCGACCGCGCCGCGAACCTGCGCAGTGCGCTGGCCACGCTGCGCGCCGCGGGCGCCCGGGTGGTGGCCGTGTCGCCGGTCTACGCGACCGCGCCGTGGGGCGGGGTCGACCAAGACGACTTCCTCAACGCCGTCGTCGTCGTCGAGGACCCGAACTCGCGTCCGCGCGACTGGCTCGCCCGGGCCCGGGCCGCGGAGAGCCGCGCCGGCCGTACGCGCGACGTCCGCTGGGGTCCGCGCACGCTCGACGTCGACGTGCTCGACGTGGACGGGACCACCAGCGACGACCCCGAGCTCACGCTGCCGCACCCGCGCGCCGCGGAGCGGGCGTTCGTGCTCGTGCCCTGGCTCGACGTCGACCCCGAGGCCCGGATCGCGGGGCACGGCCGGGTCGCCGACCTGCTCGCCGCGCTGCCCGCGGCCGAGCGCGACGGGGTGCGCGCCGACCCCACGGCGCCGGTGTCGTGATGAGGACGCGCACGAGTCCGTCGCTGCTGGTGGTCGCCGCGGTCGCCGTCGGGCTGGCGGTCAACCTCGCGGTGCAGGTGGCCTACGGCGACCTACCGCCGCTGCCCCTGCTCGCCGGGCTCACCCCGCTCGTGCTGGGCCTCGCCGAGCTCGTCCTCGCGGCGGTGCTGCGCGCCCGCATCCGGCGCCGGCCCGGCTCCCGCCCGGTCGACGCGCTGGCCACGGCCCGCGCGGTCGCCCTGGCCAAGGCGTCGTCGGTGGCCGGCGCGGTGCTCGGGGGCGCGTGGCTGGGCGTCCTGGCCTACGTGCTCCCGCTGCGCGGGCAGGTCGACGCCGCGGGCGCGGACACCGCGAGCGCGATCGTCGGCGTGGTCGGCAGCGCGGTGCTGCTCGGCGCGGGGCTCTGGCTGGAGTACTGCCTGCGCATCCCCGACGACCAGGGCGACGACCGGGACGACCCGGATCGGCGGCGGCCCTGACCGCGGCCGCGGGCCGGTCGCCGGTCGCGACCACGCGCTCGTCCGGCCGGGTGACCAGGACCGTTCCGGCCCGGGGCTATCCTGCGTCGATGAGCACCCCGGACGGGGAGCTGCGCGGACGCGCCGGCCCCGACCGCCGCCGCGCGGCGCTGCTGGCCACGGCGGCGACGCTCGCGGCGCTGGCCGCCGCCGCGGTGGTGCTCGCCGACGACGCCCGCTGGCTGCGCCTCGGCGTGGTCGCCGCCCTCTGGGCCGCCGTCGTCGCCGGCATCCTGGTCGCCCGCCATTCCCGCGGGGCGGCGGGAGCGGCCGAGGCGGCACAGGACGCCGCCGCCGACCTCGCCGCGGCCCAGGACGAGGCCGACGAGAAACTCGCCGCCCTGCGCCGCGACCACGACCTGCAGCTGGCCCGCGAGGCCGCCGCGCGGGAGGAGTCGGAGCGCGCGGCCGAGAAGGCCCGCGAGGACGCCGCGCTCCTGCGCGAGCAGCTCGAGCGGATGCGCGTCGACACCGGCGCCGACGCCGTCACGCTCCAGTCGACCGGGATGCCGGTCCCGCCTCGGCCCCTGCAACCCCTGGCGCCCCGGCCGCGGGACACGCGCCTGCGGGTCGTCGGTGACTCCGGGCCGCTGCCGGCCGGACGGCCCGCCGCCGTCCCGCCGCCGGTCCCGCCGCCCGCGCCCCTCCGCCCGGCCGTGCCCGTGGCGCCCGCGCCCCGCTCCGGCGGGGCCGCGGACGGCCGACGCGCGGTGACGTCGCGGCCCGTGTCGCCGCCCCCGCCCCGGGCCGATCCCTCGCCGACCCCGGCCGACCCGTCGCTGCTCGCCACCGGGTCGTTCGTCGACCAGTACGTGCGCTCGGCCGGGTACGAACCCTCCGCGGACCCGGTGCCGGAGCAGCCCGGCGAGCGCTCCGGGCGCCGCGCAGGCGCCGACGAGACGTCCCGCCGGGCCACCGACTCCGACTCCGGCGGGCGCACCGTCGCCGAGCTCCTGGCCGCCCACGCCGCCACCGGCCGCACCGGCGGGAGGCGCCGCCGGGAGCCCTGACCCGGCGGTCGGGCGGGCTGCGCCGGGGAGGAGTCGTTACCCTCCCCAATGGTGATCGCCCCTCCGGTACGGCTCGCGCCGCAGCAGCGCCGCACGCTCGTGTGGCCTGTCGTCGGCCTGATCGTGCTCGGCGTGTGCGGGCTCGTGACGGTCGGACTGGCGAGCACCGAGATCGGGGTCGTCGGCGTCGTCATCGGCGTGGTGCTCGCGCTGGTCCCCGTGGCCCCGGTCGTGGCGGCGTTCCTCTGGATCGACCGGTTCGAGCCCGAGCCGCCGCGGCTGCTGCTCGCGGCGTTCCTCTGGGGTGCCGGGCTCTCGGCGCTCGTCGCGGTCGTCATCAACTCCAGCGCGATCATCGCCGCCGAGCTGCTGCTCGGGCGCGGTCAGGGCGACGTGATCGGCGCGGTGATCTCGGCGCCGCTGGTCGAGGAGTTCGTCAAGGGCGCGTTCGTCGTCGGGCTCCTGCTGGTCCGGCGCCGGGAGTTCGACGGGATCGTCGACGGCGTCGTCTACGCCGGCATCACGGCAGCGGGCTTCGCGTTCACCGAGAACATCATCTACTTCGGGCGCGCCTTCACCGACGCCGAGGGCGCGCCGGGCACCGCCGTGCTCGCGACCTTCGTGCTGCGCGGGGTGCTCTCGCCGTTCGCGCACCCGCTGTTCACAGCCATGATCGGCATCGGGGTGGGGATCGCGTCGCAGGCGCGCTCGCGCGTCGTCGGCACCCTGGCGGTGCTCGGCGGCTACGTGCTCGCGGTCATCCTGCACGCGCTGTGGAACTCGTCGACGCAGCTCGGCGCCGGCTTCTTCGGCGTCTACGTACTGATCATGCTCCCGCTCTTCGCCGGCATGATCGGGCTCGTCGTGTGGCAGCGACGGCGCGAGCGCGAGGTGCTCGCCCGCCAGATGCCGGGGTTCGCGGCCGCCGGGTGGATCGCGCCCAGCGAGGTCCCGCTGCTCTCCAGCCTCACCGGACGGCGGCGCTGGCGCACGGCGGTGCACCGGCGGGCCGGGGCACCCGCAGCGCGGGCGGTCGAGGACTACCAGCACGCGGTCACCGAGCTCGCGTTCCTGCGCGCCCGGGCCGAGCGCGGGGCCCTGCCGCCGCGGCCCGACTGGCATGCGGAGCTCCTCGACAACGTCGTGCGCGCCCGCCTCGCCGCGGTCAACGCGCCGGGCGTCCAGGGTCCGGCCGGAGCGCCGACCCAGGGCCACGTCGGCCCGCCGCCGTCCTGGCCCGGCGGGCCACCGGCGCGCCCGCCCGGCGTCTGAGGCCGCCCCGCGGGCGTGAACCCGCTCACCGCGGCGGCCGTCGCCGCCCCCGACGACTACCGTGGGTGCCAGTGATCGTCCGGTACCCGCGCTGGCGGGACGGGAACGAGCCGAACGAGTGAGGTGGCGTGTGAGCACCGACGCCGACGGGGGCGCCGGGCGGTGGGAGCAGGGCTCCCCCGATCCGTCCGCAAGCGCGACCCCGGCTCCTCGTGAGGGCTCGCGGCTCGCGGTCGGCGTGGTCTCCGCCGGGCGGGTCGGCGCGGTGCTGGGCGCCGCGCTCGCGAACGCCGGCCACCAGGTCGTCGCCGCCTCCGCGGTCTCCCGCGCGTCGCGCGCCCGGGTCGAGGAGCTCCTGCCCGGCGCCGAGATCCTCCCGCCCGACGAGGTCGTGCGTCGTGCCGACCTCGTGCTGCTCGCGGTGCCCGACGACGTGCTGCCCGGCCTGGTCCGGGGCCTCGCGGCGTCCGACTGCCTGCGTCCCGGCCAGATCGTCGTCCACACCTGCGGCGCGGCCGGGGTCGGCGTGCTGGCCCCCGCCGCCGAGTACGACGTGCTGCCGATCGCCCTGCACCCGGCGATGACCATCACCGGGCGGGCCGAGGACGTCGCGCGCCTCACCGGCGCCTGCGTCGGCGTCACCGCCCCCGAGGGCCCGGGGGAGGACGCGGAGGCCGCCTGGCTCGTCGGCGAGGCACTGGTGGTCGAGATGGGCGCCGAGCCGGTGCGCATCCCCGAGGCCGTCCGCCCGCTGTACCACGCGGCGCTGGCGCACGGGGCGAACCACCTGGTCACGCTCGTGCGCGAGGCCGCCGACCTGCTCTCCGGCGCCGGCATCGAGCCCGCCGAGCGGGTCCTGGCGCCACTGCTGTCCGCGGCCCTGGACAACGCCCTGCGCCACGGCGACCGCGCGCTCACCGGCCCCGTCGTGCGCGGCGACGCCGGCACGATCGCCACCCACGTCCGTCACCTCCAGGAGCGGGCCCCCGACGCCGTGCCGCTCTACCGGGCGCTGGCCCGGCGCACCGCCGAGCGCGCCCGCGCCGGCGGTCTGCTCGACCCGACCGCCGCGCAGGACGTGGTGGACGCCCTCGCCGAGAGGCCCCGCTCGTGACCAAGCCCTCCAGCCTGCGCACGCACGACCTCGTCGGTCGCGCCCGTCCGCAGTACCACGCCGACCGGCTCACGGTGCAGCGCGACCCGACCGCGCTGCGCCGCGTCACGAAGGCCCTGCGTGGTGCCGGCCGTCGCGTCAACCTCGTGCCCACGATGGGTGCGCTGCACGAGGGCCACCGCGAGCTGATGCGCCGCGCGCGGGGCGTCCCGGGCTCCACGACCGTCGTCTCGATCTTCGTGAACCCCCGCCAGTTCGGGCCGAACGAGGACTTCGGCCGCTATCCGCGCGCCTTCGAGGGCGACCTCGAGATGTGCCGGGAGGAGGGCGTCGAGCTGGTGTTCGCGCCCGGGGTCGAGGACATGTACCCGGAGGGCTTCGCCACCTCGATCGACCCCGGGCCGCTGGGTGACGAGCTCGAGGGCGCGATCCGCCCCGGGCACTTCGCCGGGATGCTCACGGTGGTGAACAAGCTCTTCGCGATCGCCGTCCCGGACGTCGCGTTCTTCGGCGAGAAGGACTACCAGCAGCTCGCGCTGATCAAGCGGATGGTGCGCGACCTCGACATCGACATCCACGTCGTCGGCGTCCCGACGGTCCGCGAGCCCGACGGGCTGGCCCTGTCGAGCCGCAACGCCTACCTGTCGCCGGACGAGCGCGCCGCGGCGGTCGCGCTGTCGGCCGCGCTGTCCGCGGGGCAGTACGCCGGCGAGGAGGGCGCGGCCGCGGTGCTCGACGCCGCGAACGCCGTCCTGGCCGCCGAGCCGGGCCTGCAGGTCGACTACCTCGAGCTGCGGGACGACGACCTCGCCCCGAACCCGACCATCGGCCCGGCACGGCTCCTCGTGGCGGCCCGGGCCGGCTCCACCCGACTGATCGACAACGCCGCGGTGTCCCTCGTGAGGAGAGTCTGACGTGCAGCGCACGATGCTGAAGTCCAAGATCCACCGTGCGACGGTCACGGACGCGAACCTGCACTACGTGGGCTCGGTGACCGTCGACGAGGACCTCATGCGGGCCGCGGACCTGCTCCCCGGCGAGCAGGTGGCGATCGTCGACGTCACCAACGGCGCCCGCCTCGAGACCTACGTGATCACCGGCCCCGCCGGCTCGGGGGTCATCGGGATCAACGGCGCGGCCGCGCACCTGGTGTCGCCCGGCGACCTCGTCATCCTCATCTCCTACGGGGTGATGGACGACGCGGAGGCCCGCACGTACCAGCCGCGCGTCGTGTTCGTCGACGAGGCGAACCGCGTCCTCGACCGCGGCGCCGACCCGGCCCGGGTGCCCGCCGCCGCGCCGACGACGTCCCTGCTGCGCCCCGGCACCGAGGCCCGCCCCGCCGCGCGCCGCGAGGCCGTCGCCGGGCCCGCGATGACGACGGTCGGCACCGGCTGGGGCGCCGAGCCGGCTGCGCCGCCCCGGGAGCAGTCGAACCGTCGCGGCGGGCGGTCGGGCCGCAAGCCCGCCGAGACCACCGACGCCCGGCGCCTCGACGCGCTGCTGTCCGCCGACCACTAGGGCCCGGCACCCGGGGGGAGGGCGCGGCCGTCGTGCTGCTCTGCGTGGACGTCGGCAACACCCAGACCGCGCTCGCCCTCTACCCGGACGACGAGACCGGCGCCGCGGTCTGGGACGCGCGCCTGCGCACCGAGCCGCGGGCCACGGGCGACGAGCTCGCGCTGCTGGTGCGCGGTCTGCTCGGCACCCGGGTCGGTGACGTGTCGGCGGTCGCGGCCCTGTCGACGGTGCCGGCGCTGCTGCGCGAGCTGCGGGGGATGGTGACCCGGCACTTCGCGGGGCTGGACCACCTGCTCGTCGAGCCCGGCGTCCGCACCGGTGTGCCGCTGCTCGTCGACAACCCCAAGGAGGTCGGCGCCGACCGCGTCGTCCAGGCTCTCGCCGCCTACGAGCGCCACGGCGGGCCGTGCGTCGTCGTCACGTTCGGGACGTCGACGACGGTGGACGCGGTGTCGGCGCGCGGCGAGTTCCTCGGCGGGGCGATCGCCGCGGGCGTCGCCGTGTCCGCCGAGGCGCTCGCCGTCCGTGCCGCCGCGCTGCGTCCGGTGGAGCTCGTGGTCCCCCGCTCGGTGCTCGGGCGCAACACCGTCGAGAGCATGCAGGCCGGGCTGGTCCTCGGCGCCGCGGCCATGGTCGACGGCCTCGTGACCCGCGTGGCCCGCGAGATCACCAGCCGCGACCCCGAGGGGCGCGCGCCGGTCGCGGTGCTGGCCTCGGGCGGCCTGGCCCCGCTGGTGGTCGGCGAGTGCGCGACCGTCACCGAGCACGTGCCCGACCTGACCCTGCTCGGCCTGCGCACGGTGCACCGCCGGTGGCGCGAGCGGCGCGACGACCGGGCCGCCCGGCGGGCGACCCGGTCCTGAGGCACCACCTCGCCGAAGTGGGGCACGCCCCCGCGCCCGGCCGAGGGCCTGCCCGACCCGGGACGGGGCGCGCCCGATGGAGGGCCGAGGCGCCGCCGCGCAGGCTCGGACCGGCACGGACACGCCGCGCACGGCCCGCCGGAGGAACGACCATGAGCCAGATCCACGAGCATCCCTACGGCGCCGGACCCCACCCCGGGACGTCCTGGCCGACGATGCCGCCGCCGGCGCCCCACCCCTTCGTCCCCGCACCCCGCCGGGGTGACGTCCCGCCGGCCGGGCTGTCCTACGGCTACGGACCCCCGACCCCCTACGGCGCCGGACCGCCCCCCTGGATGCCGCCGGCACCGCCGCCGCCGCCCCGGCGCGGGAGGACGGCGCTGATCGCGGCCGTCCTCGGCCTGGTCCTGCTCGGCGGGATCGTCCTCGCCGTGACGATCATGGCCCGGGCGCTGCCGGCACCTCCGGCGCCCGGGCCCGCCGCGCCGCCGGCCCAGAGCGGGCCCCCGTCGAGCCCGTACACGCTGACCAGCATGTTCGGGGGCAACGGCACCTGCACCCCGGCGACCGCCGACGCGCAGATCCCGATGAGCTCGGAGGGGCTGAGCTGCACCGGGCAGGGCGACGGCACGGTGTTCGCCTTCTACGAGTACACCGCGCCCACCGACACCTTCCAGGACACGATGGTGCGGGAGTGGGGAGGCTCGGGGCTGACGCAGCGCGCGCAGGACGACTGCCGCACCCAGTACACCGGCACCGTCGACGTCCCCGGCGTCGGAGCCACCCCGGTGGTCGTCGACGTCTACCGGCACTCCCCGTTCATGGCCGTGACGGCAGCCGCCGGCGGCAGTGCCGGCAGCACCGACGCCACCACCCCGCAGTACCGGGTCGCCGACCGCGGCAGTCTGTGCGCGGGCGGCTGACGCCGGAAGAGGCGTGCTCAGGCGGGGCGGTCGACGATCTCGTCGCGGCGCGGGTCGCCGTCGGGCAGCAGGCGGCGCAGGCGCTGGGCGAGCTCGGGGTCCTCGGCGCCGGACTCGGTCTGGGCGAGTGCCCACAGGGCGTCGACGTCACCGCGACGCAGGACCGCCCCGCGCACACCGACCTCGATGATGTCGCGCTCCTCGCGCACACCGGGCGCGTCGGAGGTGGGCAGCAGGGCGCCGCGCCGCAGGACGTCGGGCGGGGGGAGGCGGCGCTCCCGCAGGGCGGCGCGGACGTCGATGAAGTCGGCGTCGACGCGGGCCCGCAGGCGGTAGGGCTGGGTGCTGATGATGCTGTATCCGGCCTCCGGCGCGTCAGCTCCGCTGCGCTTCGTGCCGCAGGATCCGAGGGCGGCGCGCAGCCGGTGCACCTCCGAGCGGACCGTTACGGGGTTGCCGGCGTCGCCGTAGAGCGCCTGGGCGAGCTGGTCGGCGGTGAGGCCGTCGGGGTGCAGCGCGAGGAGCACGAGCATCTCGGCGTGGCGCAGGCTGATCCGTACCGGGCGCCCGTCGAGGCGGGCGACGGGACGCTCGGTGCCGAGGAAGGGCAGGGCGAGCGTCGGGCGCGAGGTGGTGCGCGGCGCCAGACGCAGCAGCCAGCCCTCGGCCAGCGGCTCGAGCAGGCCCTCGCCGCGGTCGCCGAGGTCGACGCGGTCGCCGTCCTGGGGGATCGACACGCGGTCGGGCAGCCAGCCGTCGGGCCGCGCGGTGAGCACCCGGCCGCGGGGCGCGAGCAGCGCGCCGGGTTCGCCGCGCAGCCCGTCGAGGTGGGGCTCGTTGCGCGCCCGCAGTCGCTCGTCGCGCTCGGCGAGACGCGCGCGCAGCGTCATCTCGGCCAGTTCGGCGGCGGCGCGGACGAGCGCCAGCGTGCTGGGGTGGAACGTCGTGAGCGGGCCGGTGAGGTCGACGGCCGCGATCACCTCGCCCGTGTCGGGGTCGTGGATCGGGGCCGCGGCGCACGTCCACGCGCGGTAGAGCCGCACCAGGTGCTCGGCCGAGTGGATCTGCACGGCGCGTCCGTCGGCCAGCGCCGTGCCCATGGCGTTGGTGCCGATCGAGTCCTCGCTCCAGCGCGTGCCCTCGACCAGGGCCACGTCGTCGGCGCGCCGCAGCACGCCGGTGTTGCCCTCGCGCCACAGGATGTGCCCGCGCGCGTCCGTCACGATCATCATGTGGACGGCCTCGTCGGCCGCGTCGAGCAGGGTGCGCCGCAGGACGGGCAGCGCGGGGGCGAGCACGTGGCTGCCGCGGACCTCGTCGAGCTCGTCGGCGCCGAAGACGTGACGGGGACGCCCGTGGTCCGGGTCGACGTGCGCGTCGAGCGAGCGGCGCCACGACGCCGACACCACGTCGCGGGGTGAGGCGGGGCCCGTGCCGCCGGACAGGACGGCGTCGCGGACCCTCTCGAGCAGCCGGCCGCGCTCGACCGGGTCGCCGGTCGCGGTGCCCGTCACGGGGCGCCCGCCATCGCCGTCGCGCTCCGGCATCGGCGCCCCCACCAGTGGAACGGGAGGCGGGACGGGTGCCGCCGTGGCACGTCGGCGTCCCACCGGGGACACGGGTGTCCCTCCGAGAAGAGTGCTGCATCGTCGCTGGTGAGGCAACCCTACATCGAAGCCGCGTGCGCGGTGCCGTTCGGTTGAGCAGCCCGAATCTGCGGTTGCAACGCCCGTGCAACCCCCGCGTGCCTAGTGTCCGCGATCACGTCACCCAGCATGTGGAGGTACACAGATGGCCACGTACGCGGCCCCGGGCACCGACGGCTCCGTCGTCACTTTCAAGCCCCGTTACGACCACTTCATCGGCGGCGAGTACGTCGCGCCGGCGAAGGGCCAGTACTTCGAGAACCCGACCCCGATCACGGGTCAGACGTTCACGGAGGTCGCGCGCGGCACCGCCGACGACATCGAGAAGGCCCTCGACGCCGCCGAGGCCGCTGCCCCGGCGTGGGGCAGGACGTCGGTCGGCGAGCGCGCGAACGTCCTGAACAAGATGGCGGACCGCATCGAGGCGAACCTCGAGATGATCGCCATCGCCGAGTCCTGGGAGAACGGGAAGGCCTGCCGCGAGACCCTCGTGGCCGACATCCCGCTCGCGATCGACCACCTGCGCTACTTCGCGGGGGCGATCCGGGCGCAGGAGGGCGGGCTCTCCCAGATCGACAACGACACGGTCGCCTACCACTTCCACGAGCCCCTGGGCGTCGTCGGGCAGATCATCCCCTGGAACTTCCCGATCCTCATGGCGATCTGGAAGCTCGCGCCCGCCATCGCGGCCGGCAACGCGGTGGTCCTCAAGCCCGCCGAGCAGACCCCGGCCTCGATCCACGTCCTCATGGACGTCGTCGCCGACCTGCTCCCGGCCGGCGTCATCAACATCGTGAACGGCTTCGGTGTCGAGGCGGGCAAGCCGCTGGCCTCGTCGAGCCGTATCCGCAAGATCGCGTTCACGGGGGAGACCACCACCGGGCGGCTGATCTCCCAGTACGCCTCGGAGAATCTCATCCCGGTCACCCTCGAGCTCGGTGGCAAGAGCCCCAACGTCTTCTTCGACGACGTCGCGGCGCAGCAGGACGCCTTCTACGACAAGGCGCTCGAGGGCTTCACGATGTTCGCCCTGAACCAGGGCGAGGTCTGCACCTGCCCGTCGCGTGCGCTCATCCAGGGCGGCATCTACGACGAGTTCCTCGGCCAGGCCGTCAAGCGGACCGAGCAGGTCAAGCAGGGCAACCCCCTCGACACCGACACGATGATCGGCGCGCAGGCCTCGAACGACCAGTTCGAGAAGATCCTGTCCTACATCGACATCGGTCGCCAGGAGGGCGCGAAGATTCTCACCGGCGGCGAGAAGGCCGACCTCGGCGGCGACCTCTCGGGTGGCTACTACATCCAGCCCACCGTGTTCGAGGGCAACAACAAGATGCGGGTCTTCCAGGAGGAGATCTTCGGGCCGGTCGTCTCGGTCGCGCGGTTCGACGACTACGACGACGCCATGAGCATCGCCAACGACACCCTCTACGGCCTCGGCGCCGGCGTGTGGTCGCGTGACGCCAACACGGCCTACCGTGCGGGGCGGGACATCCAGGCCGGCCGTGTCTGGGTGAACAACTACCACGCCTACCCGGCCCACGCGGCCTTCGGCGGGTACAAGCAGTCGGGCATCGGGCGCGAGAACCACAAGATGATGCTCGATCACTACCAGCAGACGAAGAACATCCTGCAGAGCTACTCGGACAACGCGCAGGGCTTCTTCTGATCCTCGAGGAGGATCCATGACCGAGGTCACGACGGACACCGACGTCACGAAACCCGTCGCCGCGGTGCCGGGGTCGGGCACGGCCCGGGTCGCGGTGACGCCCGCGGCGGCGGAACTGCTGCCGAAGCTCACCGAGATCCACGGACCGCTGATGTTCCACCAGTCCGGTGGGTGCTGCGACGGCAGCGCCCCGATGTGCTACCCGGACGGCGACTTCAAGATCGGCGGTTCGGACGTCCACCTCGGAGATCTCACGATCGAGGGGCTGGAGAAGCCGATCGGCTTCTACATGTCCTCGTCGCAGTACGAGTACTGGAAGCACACGCACCTCACCGTCGACGTGGTGAAGGGCCGTGGCAGCGGGTTCTCGGTGGAGGCGCCGGAAGGCGTGCGCTTCATCATCCGCTCGCGGCTGTTCACCGACGACGAGATGCGCGAGCTGGGCGACCTCTAGCGGTCCCCGAGCACGACCGAGTAGGACCCGGGGGCGCCCCGGCCGCGGACCACGCGGCCGGGGCGCCCCTCGCACGTCCAGACCATTCCGACGAAGGGTTCGACGATGAGCACCCCGTCCACGACGCTGCGCGAGCTGACCGGCATGCCCGCGACGCCCGCGAGCCTGCGCGACTCCGCGCTGGTGATGATCGACCTCCAGAACACCTACACGCGCGGCGTCATGGCCCTCGAGAACGTCGAGCCGGCCATCGACGAGGCCGCCGCCCTGCTGGACCGCGCGCGCAGCGCCGGCATCCCGATCGTCCACGTGCAGCACGACGCCGGTGAGGGCACGCCCTACGACGTCCGCGACGAGATCGGCGCGATCGTCGACCGCGTGGCGGCCCGCGACGGCGAGCACCGCATCGTCAAGAACTTCCCCAACTCCTTCGTCGGCACCGACCTCGACGAGTACCTGCGCGGGGCGGGCGTGACGAATCTGGTCCTCGCCGGGTTCATGACGCACATGTGCGTGAACTCGACGGCCCGCGGCGCGTTCAGCGCCGGTTTCTCCCCGTCCGTCGTCGCCGGGGCCACCGCGACCCGCGCACTGCCCGGCCCCGACGGCACGGTTTCCGCCGCGAGCCTCCAGGCGGCGAGCCTGGCGGCGATCAGCGACATGTTCGGTGTCGTCGTTCCGGACAACAAGGGGATCCCCGACTGACGTCAATTGTGGCCGCCCCGCGAAAAATCGCGCCGGGCGACGCGCGTCACTCGACAACTCCCGGCTCCGGAAATAAGGTCCGGCCACATTAAAGGTCGGTGATTTGACGGAGGTCGCGTGATGGCGCAGAAAGTCGTGGTTTCCCTCGTCGACGACCTGGACTCGTCGGAGGCGGACGAGACCGTCGAGTTCGGGCTCGACGGTGCCACGTACGAGATCGACCTGTCGGACGCGAACGCGGCCGCCCTGCGCGACCGGCTCGCCGACTACGTCGCCCACGCGCGGCGCAGCGGCGGCCGGCGGCGGTCGTCCCCCGCGGCGTCGTCCTCGTCCGGCTCGCGCCGCGGGAGCGGGTCGGGCGGGCGCGCCGCGGTCGACCGTGAGCAGAACCAGGCCATCCGCGAGTGGGCCCGCAAGCAGGGCATGACGGTCTCCGAGCGTGGCCGCATCCCGAGCGAGGTCAGCGAGGCGTACCACAAGGCGCACTAGCGTCGGAGGTGTAGGCGACGAGGGCCGCGCGGTCGACGGTCAGCGTGCGGCCGCCGGGGTGGACGACGAGCAGGCCGCGGGCGGCCAGGCTGCGCAGCGCCGTGTTGAGCGTCTGGCGGGCCACCCCGAGGCGCTGGGCGAGCAGCACCTGCGGCCCGCCGAGGTCGATCCGGTCGTCCCGGTGCTCGAACTCGAGCAGTAGGGTCGCGACGCGGTGGGTGACCGGGTGGAACACGCGCTCGACGACGGCCCGGTGCTGCAGCCGCACGATCCGCACGAGGTCCCCGAGCAGGGCGAGGAGCGTGTCGGGGCTGGTGCGGAGCACCCGGTGCGCGACCGTGGCGGGCAGGACGAGCACGGTCGCGTCGCGCAGCGCCACGGCGTCGTCGGCCCGCGGGCCCGGCCGTAGCACCTCGAAGTACCCGAAGGCCTGCCCCGCGGCAGCGACCCCGACGTCGACGACGTCGGGGTCCGACGAGCAGGTCCGCGAGACCACGGCGCCGCGCAGGAGCACGAACATCGACTCGCAGGGCTCACCCGTGCGGAACACCGTGTCCCCGGCGGCGTAGTGGCGCACCCACGCGGCCCCGGCGAGCGCGTCGAGAGCCGCGGGGGTGAGGCCGTGGAGCTGCGGGCAGGCGAGGAGCGCGCCCCGGACGTCCTCGTGCCGCCCTCCGACGGGCACGGGCGCCGCGGTCGTCGTCATGCCACCTCCCGGAAGCGGTCGGCCGCGGATCACTCCTCCGGCCCAGAGGTGCTGTCACGCCGGTGACAGCGTGTGGATCATCGGCTCCCTACGTTTCCCGGTCGACGCCTCCGGCGGATCCCCGACAGTTGCCGGCGTCGGGACCCGGGGGAGACGGCGTGCGGACAGGTGGGCCTCGGCGGGTGGCGGCGATCGGTGCCGTGCTCGCGGCACTGCTGGTGGGTGCGGCGTGCGGCTCCCCCGCGGGAGGTCCGCCGCCCCCGTCGGCGTCCCCCGTGGCCGGCGTCGCGTCCGTCGAGGGCCCGTTCGGCGGCTCGTCCGCCTCGGACACGGTGTCCGGCGGGACGTCGGTGTTCACCCCGGTCGCGGCGTCGGTGCTCCGGGCCCCGGTCCCGGTGCCCGCGACGGACGGCCGGGTGCACCTGGCCTACGAGCTCCAGGTCGACAACATCCTGAGCTCGCCGGCCACGATCACCGCGGTCGAGGTCGTCGGCGACGGCCGGTCGCTGCTGCGCCTGGAGGGCGACGCCCTCGCCGCCTGGATCAAGCCGTTCGGCGGGCAGCTGGGCTCGCGCGACCTGCAAGGAGGACAGGGCGGGCTGATCTGGCTGGACGTGACCCTCGCGCCGACCGACCCCGTGCCCGCCCGTCTCGAGCACCGCCTCGACACGGCGTTCGCCCAGCCGTCGCCGCCGCTCGTCCCGTCGACCCTGACCGCGACGGTGGCGCCGACGGCGGTCGACCGGACGCCGCCGGCGCGCATCTCGCCGCCGCTGCGCGGACCCGGGTGGCTCGACGGCGACAGCTGCTGCCGCCTCAGCGCGCACCGGGGCGCGGTCAGCCCGATCGACGGGCAGCTGTTCGCGCCCGAACGCTTCGCCATCGACTACGTCCAGCTCGACGCGGCGGGCCGGATGATGAGCGGGCCGCCGACGGACATCGCGAGCTACGCCTACGTGGGCTCCGACATCCTGGCCGTCGCCGACGGGCCGGTCGTCGGGCTCGTGGGCGATCTCCCGCAGCAGCCGCCCGGGGCGAACCCGGGCGGCCTGACGCTGCAGCAGTACGGGGGCAACCACGTCGTGCAGGACATCGGCGGCGGGCGCTACGCCTTCTACGCGCACCTGCAGACGGGCAACCCGCGCAACCTCGCCGTGGGGCAGCAGCTGCGCCGGGGCCAGGTGCTCGGCAAGCTGGGCAACTCCGGCAACACCGATGCACCCCACCTGCACTTCCACGTGATGGACCGCCCCGACCCGCTCGCGTCGAACGGCCTGCCGTTCGAGTTCGACACCTTCACCCTCGAGGGCCGGGTGGTGTCCGAGGACTCGTTGCAGCAGGGCACCGCCGGTCCGGTGCCGTTCGGGATCGACCGGGCGGGGGCCGGGCCGCGCGCGGGTGTGTCGCCGCTCGGCCTCGACGTGATGGGCTACGCGCCGTGACCGCGGGGACCCGACCCGGGTGGGTGGTTCGCCCGTGGCCAACGGGTCGCGGGGATGAGGCGAACGTCTCCGGTGGTTGGAGAGGTCATGGTTCCCCGGGCTCCAGCGGCCCGGGGTGCAGGATCGATGTCGGCGCGCGTGACCGCCGTCACGGACGGGGAACCGTCACCGTCCCGTGACGTCTCGCGCGACGACTAGGATGGGGCTGCGGTGTTCTGC
This sequence comes from Actinomycetospora sp. CA-053990, assembly GCF_050948445.1. NCBI lineage: Bacteria > Bacillati > Actinomycetota > Actinomycetes > Pseudonocardiales > Pseudonocardiaceae > Actinomycetospora > Actinomycetospora sp. CA-053990. Next base: position 899,805 of record NZ_CP192043.1, read on the forward strand.
CAGCTTGGGCATCGTGGGCGTCCCGATCCGTCATCGGGCACCAGCCAAGGGGCCACCGGGCCGTTCCTTCGTGGACACTCGGTGGAGGACCGCCGGCGCAGCAGTCAGGAGTGACGAATGTTCGAGAGGTTCACCGACCGCGCGAGGCGGGTGGTCGTCCTGGCCCAAGAAGAGGCCCGGATGCTCAACCACAACTACATCGGCACCGAGCACATCCTGCTCGGGCTGATCCACGAGGGCGAAGGCGTCGCCGCCAAGGCCCTCGAGTCGCTGGGCATCGCCCTGGAGGGCGTGCGCCAGCAGGTCGAGGAGATCATCGGTCAGGGCCAGCAGGCCCCGTCCGGCCACATCCCCTTCACCCCCCGCGCCAAGAAGGTGCTGGAGCTGTCGCTGCGCGAGGCGCTGCAGCTCGGGCACAACTACATCGGCACCGAGCACATCCTGCTCGGGCTCATCCGCGAGGGCGAGGGCGTCGCCGCCCAGGTGCTCGTCAAGCTCGGCGCGGACCTCAACCGTGTGCGCCAGCAGGTGCTGCAGCTGCTCTCGGGCTACCAGGGCAAGGAGCCCGCGGAGTCCGGCAGCCAGCGCGGGGAGGGGACGCCGTCCTCCTCGCTGGTGCTCGACCAGTTCGGTCGCAACCTCACCCAGTCGGCCCGCGAGGGCAAGCTGGACCCGGTCATCGGCCGGGAGAAGGAGATCGAGCGGGTCATGCAGGTCCTCTCCCGGAGGACCAAGAACAACCCGGTCCTCATCGGCGAGCCCGGCGTCGGCAAGACCGCCGTCGTCGAGGGCCTCGGCCAGGCCATCGTCAAGGGCGAGGTCCCCGAGACGCTGAAGGACAAGCAGCTCTACACCCTCGACCTCGGGTCGCTGGTGGCCGGCTCGCGCTACCGCGGTGACTTCGAGGAGCGCCTCAAGAAGGTGCTCAAGGAGATCCGCACCCGCGGCGACATCATCCTGTTCATCGACGAGCTCCACACGCTCGTGGGTGCGGGTGCCGCCGAGGGCGCGATCGACGCCGCGTCGATCCTCAAGCCGATGCTGGCCCGTGGCGAGCTGCAGACCATCGGGGCCACCACCCTCGACGAGTACCGCAAGCACGTCGAGAAGGACGCCGCCCTCGAGCGCCGCTTCCAGCCGATCCAGGTGGGTGAGCCCTCCGTGGCGCACTCCATCGAGATCCTCAAGGGGCTGCGCGACCGCTACGAGGCGCACCACCGCGTCTCGATCACGGACCCGGCGCTGGTCGCGGCGGCCACCCTGGCCGACCGCTACATCAACGACCGCTTCCTGCCGGACAAGGCCATCGACCTCATCGACGAGGCCGGCGCCCGCATGCGCATCCGCCGCATGACCGCGCCGCCGGACCTGCGCGAGTTCGACGAGAAGATCGCCGACGTCCGTCGCGAGAAGGAGTCCGCGATCGACGCGCAGGACTTCGAGAAGGCGGCGCGCCTGCGCGACGAGGAGAAGAACCTCATCGGGCAGAAGACCGAGCGCGAGAAGCAGTGGAAGTCGGGTGACCTCGACGTCGTCGCCGAGGTCGACGACGAGCAGATCGCCGAGGTGCTGGCCAACTGGACCGGCATCCCCGTCTTCAAGCTCACCGAGGAGGAGACGACCCGTCTGCTCCGCATGGAGGACGAGCTCCACAAGCGGATCATCGGCCAGGAGGACGCCGTCAAGGCGGTCTCGCAGTCGATGCGCCGTACGCGGGCCGGCCTCAAGGACCCGAAGCGCCCCTCGGGCTCGTTCATCTTCGCCGGTCCCTCGGGTGTCGGTAAGACCGAGCTCACCAAGGCGCTCGCGGAGTTCCTGTTCGGTGACGACGACGCCCTCGTCCAGATCGACATGGGCGAGTTCCACGACCGCTACACCGCCTCGCGGCTCTTCGGTGCCCCTCCCGGGTACGTCGGCTACGAGGAAGGCGGCCAGCTCACCGAGAAGGTGCGCCGCAAGCCGTTCTCCGTGGTCCTCTTCGACGAGATCGAGAAGGCCCACTCCGAGGTCTACAACACCCTCCTGCAGGTGCTCGAGGACGGTCGCCTGACCGACGGTCAGGGTCGCATCGTCGACTTCAAGAACACCGTCATCGTGTTCACGTCGAACCTCGGCACGCAGGACATCTCGAAGGCGGTCGGCCTGGGCTTCCAGTCCGGCTCCGACAGCGGCTCGAACTACGAGCGGATGAAGAACAAGGTCACGGACGAGCTGAAGAAGCACTTCCGTCCCGAGTTCCTCAACCGCATCGACGACATCATCGTGTTCCACCAGCTGACCGAGCAGGAGATCGTTCAGATGGTGGACCTGATGATCGGGCGCACCGAGAAGCAGCTCCAGAACAAGGACATGTCTCTGGAGCTCACCGACAACGCGAAGAAGCTGCTCGCCCAGCGCGGCTTCGACCCGGTGCTCGGGGCCCGGCCGCTGCGCCGCACCATCCAGCGCGAGATCGAGGACCAGCTCTCGGAGAAGATTCTCTTCGGCGAGATCGAGGGCGGTCAGATCGTGCTGGTCGACGTCGAGGGCTGGGAGCCCGAGACCGACGACAACGGGGTCACCAAGCAGGCTCCGGAGACGGCCACCTTCACCTTCCGCGGTGAGGCCAAGCCGACCCCGGTGCCCGACACCCCCGAGGTCGCCGCGGCGGAGTAAGCACTCCGCCCGCTGCACGCCCGGAGCCCCGGTCCCCCTCGTGGGGGGCCGGGGCTCCGGCGTGTGATCCCGAAGTAGGGCGTGCCCCACCTGCTCCGGGGGCCGTCTCCCTCCTGCCCGATCCCGTCCGCGGCGAGGCTGGTGCCATCGCCGCAGGGAGAGGGCCGGAGACGATGCGCACGCTTCGGGGACACCAGGAAGCCGCCGCCGGGACAGCCGTGCTGATGCTCGCGGTCGTCCTGACCGCGCCCCTGCACTACGGCTTCGGGCTGGTGCTGACGTGGCTGCTGCCGGCGGCGGACTTCGGTGTCGTGAGCGTGCTGCTGACCGTGCTCCTGCTCGCCACCACGGTCCTCGCCGCCGGGTTCCCCTGGGCGCTGGCGCGCACCGTCGCCCGTGCCGAGGACGGCGACCCGGAAGCCGCCGCGGAGGTCGACGCCGCGTTCCGCTCCGCGCTGGTCGGCAACGTCGGCCTCGGCACGGCGCTGGCCCTCGGGTTCGCGGTCGTCCAGCTCACGACCGGCGCGATCCTCCCGGGTGTCGGTGCCGGCGTGACGCTGCTGGCCGCCGGGACGATCGTCCTCGTCGCGCTCGGCCAGGTGCTCCTCGGCGGGCTCCAGGGAGCCCGGCGTTTCGCGGCGGTCAGCGGCGCCCGCGTCGTCGAGGTCCTGGTCAAGGTCGCGGTCGGCGTCGGCGCGGTCGCGCTGATCGGCACCGGCGCCGTCGGGGTCGGCTGGGGCCTGCTGCTCGGCGCGGCCGTCGCCGCGCTCTGGGCCTGGTGGACGATGCGCGACCGCCTGCCGCGGCTGCGTGGCGCACTCGCCGGGTGGCGCTCCTTCGCCGCCGCCGCGCCGATGGCCGTCGGCACCACCGGCTTCGGTCTCATCGGCACGCTCGACGTCCTGCTGCTCGGCCCGCTCGGACACGCGTACGGCGTCACGTTCGCCGCCGTCGGCACCTACCAGGCCGCCGCGCTCCTGGCCAAGGCCCCGTTCCTGGTCGGCAGCACCCTGTCCGACGCCGTCTTCCCGTTCATCGCCCGGGCCCGCGGCGCCGCGGAGGCCCACGGCTGGGTCGTGGCGGCGATGCGCTGGGTGCCCCTGGCCCTCGTCCCCGTCCTGCTCGTCCTCGTCGTCACCCCCGACGCGCTGGTCGGCCGCATCTTCCCCGTCGAGCACGCCGCGGCCGGCGCCCTGGCCCGCCTGATCGCCGTCGGCACCCTCGGCCTGGTCGTCGGCGACATGCTGCTCAAGGCGCTGTTCGCCCGCGGCCTCGCCGGTGCCGCCGCGGCCAGGATCCCCGCCGCCGCGGTCGCCGAGGTGGCCACGATGGCGCTCCTCGTGCCGGGGTACGGCGCGGCGGGGGCGGCCGCCGGGTTCGCGGTCGGCGCCTGGGTCGGCGTCGGGGCGCTCGGCACCGTCTACCTGCGCCACCACCGGCCGGGCGCACTGCCGGTGCGCGCCGCCGCCGGCTGGGCCGTCGCGGCCACCGCCCTCACCGGCGTGCTCGCCCTCGCCGCCGTCGCCGGGCCTGCCCTCGACCTGGCGCTGATCGCCCTGGCCGTCATGGTCTACGCGGTGCTGGCCGTCCGCCTCGGGGCCGTGCCCGCCGCCGACGTCGACCGGGCCCGCGCGTGGATCGCCCGGGCGACCGGTGCGTCAGCCCGCGTAGAGCCCGGCGAGGGTGCGGGCGACGTCGGCCATCTGCTCGCGCAGGGCGACCGGGGCGAGCACCTCGACCTCCGCACCGAGGCCCAGCAGCTCGGAGCGGGCGTGGGCGAGCGACTCGATCGGGATGACCGCGCGCACCCAGCCGTCGTCGTCGGTCGGCCAGCTGCCCTCGGCGAGCGCGCGGGCGGTGTGCGGGCGCAGGAGGGCCGGGGCCAGCTCCATCGCCCGCGGGGACAGGCGGACGGTCGCCTCCGCCTGGTAGAGGGCGTCGGTGAGCTCCTGGGTGCGCCGGTGCCAGTACTTCCAGAGGTCGAAGTCGTCGGGCCGGTCGAAGCGCACGTCGAGCGTCTCGAGCGTCAGGATGCGGGCGACGCGGTAGGTGCGTGGCGTCGCGCCGGGGTCGCCGCCGTGGGGGAGGGCCACCAGGTACCAGGTGCCGGCTTTGAGGACGACCCCGAGCGGCTCGAGCTCGCGTTCCACCTCCGGCTCGCGCCCGCCGGTGGCCCAGCGCCGGTAGCGCACGCGCAGTACCCGTTGGTTCCACACCGCGTCCGCGACGCCGGTGAGCGTGGGGACGTGGTCGGCCTCGCGGAACCAGCCGGGGGCGTCGAGGTGGAAGCGCTCGGCGATGCGGCCCGCGCGGTCGGAGAGCTCGCCGGGCAGGGCCGCCTGCACCTTGAGCTGCGCCGCCGCGAGCACCCGCCCGAGACCGAGCTCCGCGGCGGCCTCAGGCATGCCCGAGAGCGCGAGCGCGTCGGCCTCCTCGGCGGTCATCCCCGTCAGGTGGGTGCGGTAGCCCTCGAGGAGCGAGTAGCCGCCGTCCGGCCCGCGGTCGGCGTACACGGGCACCCCGGACGCCGAGAGCGCGTCCATGTCGCGGTAGATCGTGCGGATCGAGACCTCGAGCTCGTCCGCGAGCTCGCGCGCGGTCACCCGTCCTCGGTTCTGCAACAGGAGGAGCACGGAGAGCAGCCGGCTGGCGCGCACGGGGTCAGTCCTACCCCATCCCTGACACCTCCTGTCAGGCACGTCCCCCGTCCGGCGCCACGGGTTCAGCCGACTGCTCGTCCTGAGGCGCGGGCTGCAGCTCGTCGGGGATGCCGTCGGCGTCGTCGTCGCGCAGCAGCGGGTCGCCGATCCCGGCCCGCGCCCCCTCGAGCTGCGCGGCGACGGCGATCCCCAGGAGCAGGGCGACGCCGGTGACCGTCGCCCACAGCAGCAGCGCCATGATCCCGGCGAGCGGGCCGTAGGTGTCGCTGAAGTCCCCGGACACCGCGACGTAGAGCGCCACGCAGCCCGACGCCGCCAGCCAGAGGATCACGGTGAGGCCGGCGCCGAGCGCCAGCCAGGAGAGCCCGGGCTGGTGGCGCCGCGGCGAGTGCCGGAAGAGCACGGTGACGGCGACGACCAGCGCCGCGAGCCCGACGGGCCAGCGCAGCACGTCGAAGATCGTCTCCGCGACGTCGCCCCAGCGGTAGACCTGTTCGACGGCGTCACCGAGCGGCCCGCCGGCGATGATCAGCACGAGACCCAGCCCGAGCGACGATCCCGCCGTCAGCGTGAGGACGGCGGCGCGGGTGTACTTGCGCAGGAACGGCCGGTCGCGCTCGGTGCCGTAGATGCGGTTGGTGCCGCGCTCGAGCTGGGCGATCGCGCTCGTCATGGCGAGGAACGCCGTGACCAGCCCGAACGCGACGGCGAACTCGCCGACGTTCTCCGAGCGCGAGTCGTCGCCGCCGGTCTCCTCGGGGAGCTCGGCGGGCCCGCGGGCGACGACGTCGGCGAGCAGCTGGTCGCCCGACCCGGGGGACACCGCCACGACGGTCTGCGCGACGACCTGCGCCACCGATTCGGCGCCCACGGCCGTCGCCAGCCCGGCCCCCGCGATGACGAGCGGGACGATCGCCAGCGCGAGCTGGAGTGCGAACCCCCGCGCGTGGCTGAACCCGTCGCCGAAGCGGAAGCGGACCAGCGCGTCCCGCAGCAGCGCGACCAGCCCGATCCGGCGCGCGGTGTGCCAGGCGTCGTCGGCCGACAGCGTGTCCCCGTCCATGTCCGTCGTGACGGGCACCGCGCGCACCGAGCTCACGGACTCATCTTCCCCGCAACCTGACGGGAGGTGTCAGGCACGGTGCGGAAAGCTGACCACCATGGTGGAGACGCTGACGCGCGAGCAGGTCATGGCGCACCGGATCGCCGCGCAGGGCCTGCACCGCGACCGCCCCGGCGCGATCGCGGCCCTGGCCTCGCTCGGTATCCAGGACTCGGGCCCCACCGCACGGCTCGTCCTCGCCGCGCGCACCGAGGGCGACGTCGACCCTCTCGCTCACGGCCTCACCGACGGCTGGACCCATCGCGGCGCCCCGCACCACCATCCGACGCCGCAGCGCAACGACATCGCGGCGGCCGCGCGGCCGTTCGGCGACGCCGACGCGGGCGCCCGCCTCAACTGGAGCGGGCCGGAGCAGCGGCGCGTCGGCATCCCGGCGCGGGAGGCGATCGACCGGGCGGCGGACGCGCTCGCCGAGGTCGTCACCGAGCCGATCACCAAGGGCGCGGCGAGCACCGCCGTCACCAAGCTGCTGCCCGAGGCGCTGCTCCGCGACTGCCGGTCCTGCGCGTGCGTCCACGTCAACGAGCAGCTCATGCGGCTCTCGGCGTTCCCGGTCGGCGTCGGGCTGGACGCGACGGGCAAGACGCTGCTGCTCACCCCGCCGCCGCCCGACTGGTCCCGCCCGGTCGAGGGCGACCCGGCCCGCGCCGCGCGCCTGGTGCTCGACTACCTGCGCGTGCTCGGGCCGGCCGGGCCCCGCGAGGTCGCCGACTTCGTCGGGACGTCCCCGACCGCCTTCGCGCCCGCGTGGGAGGCCGCCCTCCCGCAGCTGGTCGAGGTCCGGGTGGAGGGGCGACCCGCGTGGCTGCCGAGTGCGGACCTCGATGCGGCGCTCGGCGCCCCGGAGCCCGACCTCGTGCGCTTCCTGCCGCCGCTGGACCCGATGCTCCAGGCCCGCGACCGCGAGCTCCTCGCGCCCGACCCCGCGGTGCGCAAGGACCTCTACCGCGTCATCGGCAACCCGGGCGCGCTGCTGGCCGACGGCGAGATCGTCGCGAGCTGGCGACCGCGGGCGTCGGGCAAGCGTCTGACGATCGAGGTCGCGCCCGTCGCGGAGCTCGAGCCGGACGTCCGCGCGCGCCTCGACGACGAGGCCGAGCGCGTCGCCGCCGCCCGCGGGCTCACGCTCGCCGGCCTCACAGGGGTCTAGGACGCAGCGAACGAGCTGTTCGCTGCTTCTAGGCGCCCGAAGTCCCCGTTGATCATGCGGGAAGGGCCGCGTCGATCGCCTCGAGCGTCGCCCGCGCCCCGGAGGCCAGGGAGACCCCGCGCCCGTGCCGGATCCCCGGCTCGCGCACGTTGATCCGGATCAGTGCGCCGGACGCCGCCGACGCCAGCTCGGCGTGCCGTCGCACGGTCGGCACCGCCGTCCCGGCCCCCAGCTCGACGACGACGAGCCGCTGCGCGTCCTGCGCGCGCAGCCACTCACGATGGGCGGCCATGCGCTCGGCGTGGTGGCCGGGCACCCAGAAGCCGTCGCCGAACATCAGGATGTTGGGCCGCGCCACCGCCCCGCACCGCGGGCACGTCGGCAGGGGAGGGCGGGCGCGCATCGTGGCCTCGTCGATCGCGACGTCGACCCGATCCGTACTTCCCGTCGCTTCGCTCGCCGAACCGTCCGCCGACCAGGTCCCGTCGTGGCACGGCCGGGTGCATTGCAGCATCCCGATCGCGCCGTGGCACTCGACGACCGTCTCCGGGTCGAACCCCGCGGCCTGGAACGCGCCGTCGACGTTGGAGGTGAACACCCGCGTCGGCCACCGGTCGGCCCACCGGCGCAGGACCGCGTACCCCGCGTGGGGCACGGTGCGCCGGTAGAGCGCGAGGCGGTGGCCGTAGAAGCCCCAGGCGAGCTCGGGGTCGGCGTGGAAGTGCTCGGGATCGGCGATCTCCTCGAAGCGCAGCCCGAGCCGCCGGTAGGGCGGGTAGGCGCGCCAGAATCCCTCGGGCCCGCGGAAGTCGGGCAGCCCCGAGTCGACGCCCATCCCGGCCCCGGCGCACACGAGCACCGCCGTGGCCTGCGCGAGTCGCTCGGCGGCCTCGGCGACGTCCTCCGGGTCCGGGGACTCCGGAGAGGTCAGGAGCCCGATCCGTCGACGTGCAGCACGACCTCGAACTCCATGAGGTCGGCGCCCGACGAGACCGGCTTGGCGCGCTCGCCCGCGTGGGCGGCGGCCGCGGCGCCCCCGTCACGCCAGTTGGCGAACGCCTCCTCGGACTCCCAGCGGGTGTAGACGAAGTAGCGGTCGTCCCCGGCGGTGGGACGCAGCAGCTCGTAGCCGAGGAACCCCGGCGTGTCCTTGATCGAGTCGCCACGGGCGGCGAACCGGCGCTCCAGCTCGGCCTCGTTGCCCTCGGGGACCTTGATGGCATTGATCTTCACGACGGCCATGACCCGAGCCTACTGCTCTCCCGGCAAGCAGAAACGGCCGTCGGCGAGCTGCTCGACGAGCCCGTCGACGAGCAGCGAGTCGAGGCACCGGGCGCGCTGGGCGGGGTCGGTGAGCCAGGCCGCGTCGAGCGCCGCCGCCGGCACCGGCCCCGGTGCTCCCCGCAGCACGTCCAGCAGCCGCCCGCGGACCTGGCGGTCGGTGCCGGCCCAGCGCTGCGCCTTGCGCGCCGGACCGTCGCCGGCGGGACGCCCGAGGCGCTGCCAGGTGCAGGCGCCGGACACCGGGCAGTCGGCGCAGCGGGGGTGCGCGCCACGCAGATCGTGGCACCGAGCTCCATCAGCGCGGCGGACATGGTCGCCGCGTCGGCGGGGTCGTCCGGCAGCAGGGCCTCGGTGTCGACGAGGTCGCGGGATGCCGCGGCCCCGGCGTCCGCGCGGCCGAGCACCGCGCGCGCCACGACCCGGCGGACGTTCGTGTCGACGACCGGGACGCGTTGCCCGTGGGCGAACGCGGCCACCGCGCGGGCCGTGTAGGTGCCGATGCCGGGCAGCGACTCGAGCGTCTCGACGTCGGCGGGGACGACGTCACCGTGGTCGGCGGCGATCGCCTGCGCGGCCGCGTGCAGGCGCAGCGCCCGGCGCGGGTAGCCGAGCTTGCCCCACGCCCGCAGCACCTCCGAGGCGGGCGCGGCGGCCATCGCCGACGGTCGTGGCCAGCGCTCGAGCCACGCGCGCCACGGCTCCTCGACCCGCGCCACCGGGGTCTGCTGCAGCATGATCTCGGAGACGAGCACACCCCACGCGGTCGTCCCCGGGCGGCGCCAGGGGAGGTCCCGGGCGTGCGCGCGGAACCACGGGACGAGGACGTCGGCGAGGGTCGTGGTGGTGGGGCCCATCGACCGCCGATCCTGCCCCGCCCACCCGCTGACGCCACCGTCGGGTGAAACGGGCGGGCGACCGCGTGGTGGTCGGTCGCGGAGAGCTGAGTGGAACTTACTTTCCGTGACGTGTGGGAGCCGCTCGGACCGCTCGCGCCGTCGGTCTACTGGCGGCGCCGGATCGCCGCGCTCGGGGTGGTCCTCGCCGTGCTCGGCGGTTTCGTCTGGGCCGTGGCGGGTCTGGGCGGCGGCGAGCCCGACAGCGCCACCGTCGAGGCCCGCGCGCGGGCGGCCGCGATGGCGAGCGCGCCGACGCCGGAGCCCGCTGCTCCCGCTGCGCCCGCGGAGAGCGGTATCCCCGGGCCGATCGAGGCCGCGCTGCCGGCGGTCGTCCCGCCCGGCGGGGCGCCGGGCCTGGTGGCGCCGCCCTCGCCCGACGGCGCCCTGTTCGCGCCCCCGGGCGGGGACGGCTTCCGCGGATTCCTCCCGCCCGGGGTGCCGACGGGCTCGGCGGGGCCGCTGCTCTCCACGCCGACGAGCACCCCCGCTCCGGTGGTGCCGCCGAGCACGACGCCGCCCGTCACCTCGGCGCCGACCACCGAGGCCGCCCCGGCCGAGCCCCTGCAGGAGCGGGCGCCCGCGCCCGGGCCCTGTGCGGACGGGGACCTGAAGGTCACGGCGCGCACCGACGCCCCGCGCTACGCCGCCGGGACCAAGCCGGTGCTGAGCCTCGTCGTCACCAACACCGGCAGCGCGCCCTGCGTGCGTGACCTCGACGCCGCCAAGCAGGCCGTCGCCGTCGTCGTCCGCCCCGGCGAGGGGCTGTGGGGGAGCAACGACTGCTCGCCCGGCGACACCGACGACGTCCGGACGCTCGCGCCGGGCGAGGAGGCGGTGTTCTCGGTGCGCTGGTCGGGCAAGACCTCGACGCCCGGCTGCGCGGGTGCGCGGACGGTCGTGCCGCCCGGCGACTACCAGCTGCTCGCCCGCCTCGACGGCATCGTCAGCGAGCCGGCGAGGTTCACGCTCGCCGGTTGACCTCCGTGTACGCCGGCCCGGACGGAATCAGACCGTCTGCGCCGTGGTCAGCCCGACGCGCAGCAGCGCGCCCTGGAGGTCGTCGACCTCCACCGCCCCGAGCCCCTTCGGCGTGCGCACCTCGCCCGGCGGCACGAGCGCCCGGCTGATGCCCAGCCGGCCGGCCTCGGCCAGGCGCCGTTCGAGCGCGACCACCCGGCGGACCTCGCCACCGAGCCCGACCTCGCCGACCGCGATCAGCCCGGGCCGGACGGCCTCGTTGCGGAACGCCGACGCGATGGCGATGGCGATCGCCAGGTCCGAGGCGGGCTCGCGCAGGCGCAGGCCGCCGATGGTGGCGACGAACACGTCCTTGTCGTGCAGGCGCAGGTGGCAGCGCTCCTGCAGCACCGCGAGGATCTTGGCGACGCGCCCGCTGTCGAGATCGGACACGACGCGCCGCGGCGCGCTCTCCGAGCTGCGTGTGGCCACCAGGGCCTGCACCTCGGCCATGAGCGGGCGCTTGCCCTCCATCGCCACCGTGACCGCCTGGCCCGCCACGGTCTGCACGCGCCCGCCCGTGAACAGGCCTGACGGGTCGCTGACCTCGGCGATGCCGCCGTCGTTCATCTCGAAGCAGCCGACCTCGTCGGTGGCCCCGAAGCGGTTCTTCATGCCGCGCACCAGCCGCAGCGGGGAGTGCCGCTCGCCCTCGAACGAGAGCACGACGTCGACGAGGTGCTCGAGCGTGCGCGGCCCGGCGACCGCGCCGTCCTTGGTGACGTGACCGATGAGCACGACCGGCAGGTCCCGCTGCTTCGCGAGGGCGACGAGCGCCGACGTGACGGCCCGGACCTGCGACACGCCGCCGGGCGTGCCGTCCACGGTGGCGGTGCCCACGGTCTGCACGGAGTCGACGACGAGCAGCTCCGGGTCGACCGCCTCGACGTGCGCCGCGACCTCCTCGAGATCGGCCGTCGCGGACAGGAACAGGTGCGGCGCGAGGGCGCCGGTGCGCTCGGCCCGCAGCCGGACCTGGCCCGCCGACTCCTCTCCGGTGACGTACAGCACGGTGGCCCCCAGCCGGGCGCGTCGCGCCGCCACCTCGAGCAGGAGCGTGGACTTGCCCACCCCCGGCTCGCCCGCGAGCAGCACGACGACCCCGGGCACGAAGCCGCCGCCGAGCACCCGATCGAGCTCGCCCACCCCCGTCGGGCGCGCCGTGGCCGTCTCGAGATCGACCTCGCTGATCAGCCGCACGGGGCTGGACGGGCGCGCCGCGGGCGAGGGCGGGACGCCGGTGCGGCCGCCGCCCGTCGCGACGGCGGGGAGGTTCGGGGCCTCCTCGACCGTGCCCCACCCGCCGCACTCCGAGCAGCGCCCCACCCACTTCGCGGACGCGTGCCCGCAGGCGGTGCACTCGAAGCGGGGGGCGCGGGTCCGTGGGGGCACGGTCCGCACCGTAGGCCGGACCCCCGACAGCGCGGGGCCCGACGGGCGGATCAGCCCAAGGCCTCGCCCTCGCCGACGACGATGACGGGCACGGTCACGGTGCCGGCCTTCTCGAAGGTGAAGGTGACCTCGTACGTCGGCCCGGCGCGGAGCTGCTGCGTGACGCCGGTGAGCACGATGCGCGCGCTGCCGCCCACGCGGACGAAGGGGTCGGGCGGGCCGACCGGGCCGGGGTCGTTGCCGATGATCCGCAGGGAGTTGTTGGCCGGGATCGTCGTCGGGCCCTCCGGCCGGACGCTCACGGCGTACGGCGACGTGACCGACACCAGCCGGTCCTCCGTCGGGGTCTGGTTGATGATCGTCAGACGCAGGGGGACCTCCGCGCCCGCGGGCACGGTGTTCGTCGGACCGGCGTCGAGGGAGACGTCCCGCAGGAGGATGCCGCCGACCTGTCCGGTCGCGCCGTCGGCCTGGGAGACGATGGTGTCGGTCTGGGTCACGGAGCCGGCGCTGCAGCCCCCGAGCGCGAGGCCGGCGGTCAGCAGCGTCGCGACGACGATCGCCGGTCGGGTCCCGCGGGGGCGGCGGCTCATGATCTCCGAGTGTCCTCTCGGGAAGTGGGGCACACTGGTGTCTGGGCAGCGACACCCTAGTACCAGGGCCGCGTCCCGGCCTGGCGGGAGCGCGGGGTGCCGGGACCAGCACGCCCTGATGCGCTTTGTCAAGTCCCTGACCTGCGAAGACGGCGCAATCCCCTGCGATGCCCGCCCGCCGGGCGTGTTAATCTGGGTGTAGCGAAAGGGGCTCGGGACACATGGTTTTCAAGGTCGGCGAGACCGTCGTCTACCCGCACCACGGTGCCGCTCTCATCGAGGCCATCGAGACCAGGACGATCAAGGGCGAAGAGAAGAAGTATCTCGTCCTCAAGGTTGCTCAGGGCGACCTGACCGTCCGGGTTCCCGCGGACAACGCCGAGATCGTCGGCGTCCGCGACGTGGTTGGCCAGGAGGGGCTGGATCGGGTGTTCGAGGTGCTGCGTGCGCCGCACACCGAGGAGCCGACCAACTGGTCGCGCCGGTACAAGGCGAACCTCGAGAAGCTCGCGTCGGGCGACGTGAACAAGGTGGCCGAGGTCGTGCGCGACCTCTGGCGCCGGGAGAAGGACCGCGGCCTGTCCGCGGGTGAGAAGCGGATGCTGGCCAAGGCCCGGCAGATACTGGTCAGCGAGCTGGCCCTGGCCGAGGGCACCGACGAGGTGGCGGCCGAGTCGCTGCTCGACCAGGTGCTGGCGTCCTGATCCGGTCCTGAACCGACGTGATGGCCGCGGTGACGCGGTGAGCGTCGCCGCGATCGTGCCGGCGGCGGGTCGAGGCGAACGACTGGGCCTCGGCCTGCCGAAGGCGTTGGCGGTCGTTGGCGGGCTCAGCCTGGTCGCGCGCGCCGTCGACGGACTCGTCTCCGGGGGCGTGGACGCCGTCGTCGTCGTGGCCCCTCCGGGCGACGAGGACGCGATGCGTCGCGCCCTCGGCGATCGCGTCGTCACGGTGGTGCCGGGTGCCGACGACCGCGTCGGTTCGGTCTCGGCGGCGCTCGACGCGCTGCCGGCCGACGCCGACGTGGTGCTCGTGCACGACGCCGCGCGCTGCCTCTGCCCGCCGGAGGTCGTGCGCGCGGTCGTCGACGCCGTGCGTGCGGGCCATCGCGCGGTGATCCCGGCGACACCGGTGGCCGACACGCTCAAGCGCACCGGCGCGGCGGGACAGGTCCTCGCGACCGTCGACCGCTCCGACCTGGCCGCCGTGCAGACCCCGCAGGGTTTCGAGCCGGCGACGCTGCGCGCGGCGCACGACCGTGCCCGCGCCCGGCGCGACGCCGGCGAGCCGGTCGCGGCCACCGACGACGCCGGGCTCGCCGAGGACCTCGGTGTGACCGTCGTGACGGTCCCCGGCGACCCGCGGGCCTTCAAGGTGACCACCCCGCTCGACCTCGCGATGGCCGAGGCGCTCGTCACGGCGGGGCCTGCGTGACCATGCGGGTCGGCATCGGCACCGACGTCCACCCGGTCCGCGCGGGCGTGCCGTGCTGGGTGGCGGGGCTGTTCTGGGAGGGCGTCGACGGCTGCGCCGGGCACTCCGACGGCGACGTCGCCGCGCACGCGCTGTGCGACGCCGTCCTGTCCGCGTGCGGGCTCGGCGACCTGGGCGCGGTGTTCGGCACCGGTCGCCCGGAGTGGTCCGGGGCGTCCGGGGTCCGGCTGCTCGGCGAGGTGCGCGCGCTCGCCGCGGCCGAGGGCTGGGCGCTGGGCAACGCCGCGGTCCAGGTGATCGGCAACGCCCCGAAGATCGGCACCCGACGTGCCGAGGCGCAGGCGGCGCTGTCGGAGGCGCTCGGGGGACCGGTGGCCGTGTCGGGCACGACCTCCGACGGGCTCGGGCTCACCGGTCGCGGCGAGGGTCTCGCTGCCGTCGCCACGGCCCTGCTCGTCCCGGCCTGAGGTCGCGCGCCGAGTTCCCCCGAACGGCACCCACGGCTCGCCCGCGGTTCCTACGATCCGCGAGGGGAGGTGGGCCGGTGTTCACGACCAACTGGCAGGGGAAGAGCCACCAGGAGATCTACGACCAGGTGAACGGCGGTCCCGCCAGCGGCGTGCCGGGCGACGGGTTCGTCGACAGCGGTCAGTCGTGGCACCGGCTGGTCGGGCGGATGGCGCGCGTCGCCGACACCGTGGACGCCGCGGGCTCCAGCCTGCGCGCGAACTGGCAGGGGCAGGCCGCCGAGTCCGCGGACCGGTCGATCCACCCCCTCAAGCCCTGGGTCGACCAGGCGCGCGCCCTCGGACGCGCCGTCGGCAGCCTCTCCCACGAGCAGGCCCAGAACCTGCAGGACATCCGTCTCGCGATCCAGCCGCCCCGCCAGAACCTCCCGCCGGCGGCACCGGTGTGGAGCGACATCCTCAGCGCCGCGGGCCCGATGGGAGCCGACTACCAGGTCGCGATGGCGGTGCAGGCCGAGGAGGAGCGGGCCGCGCAGCAGACGATGGAGCGCTACCAGCACTTCAGCGCCGACCGGATGACCACGTTGCCCCAGTTCGCCGGCCCCCTCGGCCCGCAGATCACGCCGGCGGACCTGCCGGTGGCCGGTGGCGCCGGGCCCGAGGGCGGCGGTGCGGGCGCTACCGGGGGTGGTGGAGCCGGCGGTTCCGGAGGCGGCGGCGTCGGCGCGGTGCCCGGAGGTGCCGGTGGCGCCGGGCCGGTCTTCCGCCGGGCGGCGGAGGTCCGGGCGGGGGCAGTGCCGGCGGCGGTGCTCCCGGAGGAGGTGGCGGCGGAGCAGGCACGGGCGCTGCGGCACCGGTCGTGCCGTCGCCGACGACGGCGGCCGGGACGCCGGCCCCGAACGGGGTCCCCGCGCCCTCCGGTGGCGCGGCGGGGGTCCCGGGGCGGGCGGCGTGCCGGCCGGGAGCGCGCCGAGCACGGGGGCGGGGCCGGCGCCGCCGTCCCGCCCGTCGGCGCCGTGCCGGGCAGCACGGGTGGTGGCGGTGCCGGCCGGATCCCGCCGGGTGCGGCGACCGGCAGGTCCGGTGTCCCGGGCAGCACAGGTCTGCCGGGTAGCTCGGGGACCCCGGGCGGCTCGGCGTCGGGAGGGCTCGTGCCGGGCGCGCGGGTCGGCGGGGGTGTCGGCGCTGGGCCCGGCGGCGGTGTCGGTGGCGGCGGCGTCGGTGGCGGTGGTGTCGGCGCCGGCCCGGGTGCCGCCGCGGGCACGGGACGAGGCGGCGTCGGTGGTGGTGCCCTCGGCGGTGCCGGTGGAGGAGGCGCCGGCGAGCTCGGTGCGCGCACCGGGGTCGGCGGTGGTGGCGCCGTGGCGGAGTCGGCCGCGGTCCGCGCGGCCGGGGCTGCCGCCGAGGGCCGCGGCGGTGCGGTCCCGATGATCCCGCCGGGCGGCATGGTCGGTGGCCAGGGCGGCGGCGGGGACCGGCGCCGCCCCGACTACCTCTACGAGGACGACCCCGACGCCATCGCGGGCACCCTGCCCGCGACGACACCCCCGGTGCTCGGCGAGTGACGATCGGAGTCCGCGCCGGCGTGCACCTCGACACCGGCCAATACCTCGCGCTGTGGCGGCATCTCGGCCTGGGCGAGCACCCGCTCCTGCTCTCCGTCCTCGACCACGGCCGCACCTACGCCGAGCGGGACGCCCTCGACGCCGCGGCCCTCGACCGGCTCGCGGCCCAGGGTCTGCTCGACGACCCGTCCCTCGCCGAGATGCTGTCCGTGCTCGCCGCCCCCGTCCGCGAGGTCGACGTGCGGGTCCTGGCCGAGGGCGCTCCGCCGCTCGGCGTCGTCGCCGCGACGCGGGGTGCGCTCGGCGTCGTGGCGTGGCTGGTCCCAGGCGGCGTGCGCCTCGATCCCACCGACCCGGACGACCCCGCCGGCGCACTGCTCGCCCGCCTCCCCGACCGACCTGCCGCCCCCGGCGTCCCGATGTCCCTGCCCGCCGACGCCCTGCTCGGCGACGGGGTCACCCTCGACGAGCGCGCGCGCCGCCTGCGCCGCGCCGGCGTCTCCGCGCACCACGTGGAGCGCTTGCGCGCGATCTGGGCCGCGCCGCCTGAGCGGGTCGCCACCTTCGGGGTCGCGGTCCGCGACGCGGTCGGGGTCCGGCGTCGCGGGCCCCACGTGGTCACCGTGCTCGACACCGCGAGCGGCCGCCTCGCGATGGGTCCCGACGCCACGGGTTCCCGCGTCGTGGTGCGCCCGACCGACCGTCCCCGCCTCCGCGCCGAGCTCGCCGCCCTGCTCGAGGGTCACGAGCGGGACATCGCCGCGAGCTCCCGCCGTCGGTAGGACGCGCCTCGGCGGAAGCTTCGGTTTCCGAAGCGTCCGGCGCCAGGGGTGGCGGCTCGGCGGCCCGTCCGCTGGGGGCGTCCTCGCCCCACCGCCGATGCTTCAGTTTTCGAAGCGTCCTGCTCAGGAGTCAGACGACCTGACGCCTCAGCGCAGCACCGCCCGCACGGCGGCCGGGGCGTCCGAGGGCCGGAGCAGCGGCACCGAGCGCCCGCCACCCGCGGCGGCGATGCGGGCGCAGGACGTCCGCGCCTCTTCGTCGTCCACCGTCACCAGCGTGTGCACCCGCGCGACGCCGGAGGCCCCGGCGATCGGGGCCGGATCCTCGCCCTCGTTCCAGGCGCCGTCGGTGAGCACGAGGACGTCGGCGTGCGGCACCCGCGCGGCCGTGGCCTGCGCGAGGGCGGTGCGCAGGCCGAGTGCGAGATCGGTGGTGGAGCCGCCGCGCAGGTCGAGCAGCGAGTCGAGCACGGCGGACGTCGGCGCGGGGGAGTGCAGGTGGCGCAGCACCACCGCGCGCGACCAGAACGCGATCACCGCGAGCTCGTCGTCGGTGCGCAGCCCGGCCGCGAGGGCGCCGGCCGTGGTGACGGCCGTGGTCAGCGGCTTTCCGGCCACCGAACCGGACGCGTCGACCAGCAGCACGATCGCGCGTCCCGGCGACCGCCAGCCCCGCCAGCGGAGGTCCTCGGCGCGGATCGGCCGGTGCTCCAGGGACTGCTCGAGGGTGGCGTCGAGGTCCAGGTCGAGCCCGTCGCCGGTGACGGTCGCGAGCCGGGTCGAGCCCCGTCGCTCCGTCTCGCCCGCTCGGGCCGGGGGCACGAGCAGGCGGACGGCGAGGCGCCGTGCCTTCGCCCGCAGGATCGGGTCGGTGGCACGGGCGAGGTCGGCGAGCAGGTCGATCGTCCCGTCGGCGTCCTCGCCGAAGGCCCCGGCGGTGGCGGCCTCGTCGAGCACCCCCACCGTCGGGCTGACGCTCTCGAGGTCGTCGTGGCGACGCTGCAGGTCGGCGCGGGTCTCGGTGCGCCGGGCCTGGTCACGCAGCAGGTCGGCGACCTCCCGGGGGTCCGACACCACCTTCGGCGGCGCCCCGGGCGAGCGGCCCGCCTGCGGGGGCGGCGAGCCTCCGGGGCTCAGGCTTTTCCTCGCCACCACCCTCGGCGCCGACGCGCTCGTCGACGGGCGCGCTCGCCGCCCACAGGTCGGCGACGACCTCCTCGACGGTGCGCGTCGAGCCCTCGAGCAGCTGCACGCGCCCGGAGAGGGCGGCCAGCGCGGCGTCGGTGCCGGTGGTCTCGGCGTCCGGGGCCAGCCGGCCGGCGAGCCCCACGTCGCGCAGCTCGGCCAGCGAGGCCGCGACGGCCACGAGGTCCAGCGCGCCGCGCACCGAGGAGCCCAGGCGCAGGTCGGGGTGCTCGCGGGTCGCCCGCGTGGCCCGGACCGCGCGCGCGACGAAGGCCTCGTCGACGACGCCGTGGTCGCGACGCACGATCGCGGTCTCCTCGTCGGCGTCCTGGTGCACGAACCCGACGCGGCACGACCGGTCGTAGAGCGCGGGCGTGATGCGCCCGGTGCCGACGGCGTCCGACGGGTTCATCGCCGCGACGAGCCGGAAGGACGGCGCCGCGTCGACGATCCCGAGCCGCGGGACGTGCAGGCGGCGCTCCGAGAGCACGCCGAGCAGGACGTTGAGGGTCTCCTCGGGGACGCGGTTGAGCTCCTCGACGTAGAGCAGCGCGCCCGAGGTCAGCGCTCGGACCAGCGGCCCGGGCACGAAGTTCTCGGGGGTGTAGTCCTCGGTGAGGACGCGCGACGGGTCGTGGTGGCCGACGAGACGCGCCGGCGAGAGCTCGGCGTTCCCCTCGACCAGCTCGAGCCCGACGCCGGCGCCCTCCGCGAGCGCGCGCAGCAGCGTCGTCTTGCCGGTGCCGGGCGGGCCCTCGAGCAGCACGCTGCGGCCGGCCGCGAGCGCCGCGGCGATCACCTCGGACTCGCGCACGCGCCCGATGACCCGCGCACGGGAGGCGTCGATCATGGCGCGGACCGGCAGGCCGCCCGCGGTGGGCAGACGGGGGGCGGCCCCGGTGTCCACGAGGGAGACCGGGGCCGCGGAACCGTTCGTCACAGGGAGTCGATACCTCAGTCGAAGATCAGGACGCCGCGGATGTTCTTGCCGGCGTGCATGTCCTCGTAGCCCTGGGCCACCTCGTCGAGCTTGTACTGCTTGGTGACGAGCTCGTCGAGCTTGACCTTCCCCTTGTTGTAGAGGTCGAGCATCTTGGGGATGTCGGCCTTGGGGTTGGACGAGCCGAACAGGGAGCCCTTGATCTTCTTCTCGAAGAGGGTCAGCTCGCCGATCGGGATCGGCACGCCCACCTCGGTGATGTCGCCGAGTCCGGTGACGACGACCGTGCCCTGCTTGCGGATCGAGGCGAAGGCGTTGCCGACGTGCTCGGGCTTGGTGATGCCGATCGTGACGATCGAGACGTCGGCGCCCTGGCCGTTCGTGTAGCCCTTGGCCAGCTCGGTGGCCTCCTCGATCGACTCGACGGCCTCGGTGGCGCCGAGCTCGAGGGCCTTCTCGCGCTTGAACGCGACGGGGTCGACGGCGATGACGTTGGCCGCGCCCGCGTGGGCGGCGCCCTGGACGGCGTTGGCGCCGATGCCGCCGATGCCCTGGATGATCACGGTGTCGCCGGGGGCGACCTCGGCGGTGTTCACGGCGGTGCCCCAGCCGGTGCCCACCGAGCAGCCGAGCAGGCAGGCGACCTCGAGCTTGGTGTCCTGCGGGACCTTGATCGCCGAGTCGACCGCGACGGTCGAGTACTCGGAGAAGGTCGAGATGCCGCACATCTGGCCGACGTTGGTGCCGTCCTCGAGGTGCAGACGGGTCGACGGGTCGTCCCAGCGGGTGCCGGCGAGCAGGCCCGCGCCGAGGTCGCAGAGGTTCGAGTGGCCGGTGGCGCACCAGCGGCACTGCCCACAGGCGGGGAGGAACGAGAAGACGACCTTGTCGCCCACCTCGAAGCCCTTGGTGTTCGGGCCGACCGACTCGACGATGCCGCCGCCCTCGTGGCCCCCGGCGAAGGGGTAGGTGCCGACCGGGATGTCACCGGTGGCGATGTGGTCGTCCGAGTGGCAGAGGCCCGAGGCCACCATCTTCACCCGGATCTCGTCCTGACGCGGGTCGTCGACCTCGACCGTCGCCGTCTCGTACTTGCCCGGGGCCTGGCGGACGAGGGACGTCCGGCACGTGATGGACAACGCTGACCACTCCTTGCGTAGCGAAAACGTCGAATGATGCGCCCGACTCTATGTCTCGCCTCACAGGTTGGGAAGAGGGTTACCGAACGATCGGTCGGTTGCGTTCCGGGTGCGTCCGTGGGAGCGGATCCGCCGTTCCGTAGGATCCGGACGGTGAGCCTGCACCTGTACGACACCGCACGACGCGAGCTGCGGGAGTTCCACCCGCAGCGCGCCGGCACGGCGTCGATGTACGTGTGTGGGGCGACCGTGCAGGGCGTGCCCCACGTGGGCCACGTGCGCTCCGGTCTGGACTTCGACGTGCTCCGCCGCTGGCTCGCCCACAGCGGGTACGACGTGCTGCTCGTCCGCAACGTCACGGACATCGACGACAAGATCCTGAACAAGGCCGAGGCCGCGGGCCGGCCCTGGTGGGAGTGGGCGGCGACGCACGAGCGCGCCTTTGCCGCGGCCTACGACGCGCTGGGCTGCCTGCCGCCGTCGGTGGAGCCGCGCGCCACGGGCCACATCACCGAGATGGTCGAGCTGATCGAGCGCCTCGTCGAGAGCGACCACGCCTACGCCATCGACGGCGACGTGTACTTCGCGGTGGGCACCTGGCCGTCGTACGGGGAGCTGTCCGGCCAGCGCGTCGAGGAGATGGAGCAGGGCGAGGGGGCCGATCTGCGCGGCAAGCGCGACGCCCGCGACTTCACGCTCTGGAAGGCCGCGAAGCCCGGCGAGCCGTCGTGGCCGACGCCCTGGGGTCGCGGAAGGCCTGGCTGGCACCTGGAGTGCTCGGCGATGGCCACCCACTACCTGGGCCCGCGCTTCGACATCCACGGCGGCGGCCTCGACCTGGTGTTCCCGCACCACGAGAACGAGCTCGCCCAGTCGCGGGCCGCCGGCGACGGGTTCGCCGAGTACTGGCTTCACAACGCGTGGGTGACGATGTCGGGCTCGAAGATGTCGAAGTCGCTCGGCAACACACTGACGATCCCCGCGGTGCTCGAGCGCGTGCGGCCGGTCGAGCTGCGCTACTACCTCGTGGCGCCGCACTACCGCTCGACGTTGGAGTACTCGGAGCACGCGCTGGCCGAGGCCGCCGCTGCGTACCGGCGCATCGAGACGTTCGTGCACCGCGTGCACGACCGCGTCGGCGCCGTCGAGGTCGGGCGCATCTCCGACGCGTTCGCGGCTGCGATGGACGACGACATCGCCACCCCCGCGGCGCTCGCCGAGGTGCACGAGACCGTGCGCGCCGGCAACGCCGCCCTCGACGCCGGCGACCGCACCGCCGCGATGGCCGCCGCGAGTGCGGTGCGGGCGATGACCGGCATCCTCGGCCTCGACCCCGTCACCTGGGGCGACGGCGCCGCGGGTGGCGGCGCCGACGACGCGGCGCACCAGGCGCTCGGCTCGCTCGTCGACTCGCTGCTCGAGCAGCGCACCCGGGCCCGCGCCGAGCGCGACTTCGCGCGGGCCGACGCCCTGCGCGACGAGCTCACCGCGGCCGGCGTCGCCGTCGAGGACACCTCCGACGGCCCCATCTGGTCACTCAAGGACGGTGCCTGAACCCCATGGCCGGCAACTCCCGCCGCCCCGGCGCCCGCCGCAACCCGGGCTCGAAGAAGGGCCCGACGAAGGGCTCCGGCGGCAAGGGCCGCAAGAGCCTCGAGGGCCGGGGCCCGACCCCGCCCGCCGAGAAGCGCCCGAACCACAAGTCCTACCGGGGCGAGGGCGGATCGAGCTCGGCGTCCGCGCCCCGGCGCCCCGCCACCGAGGAGCGCTCCGCGCCACGCCGTGCCCCGTCGCGGCGTGACGACCCCGACGGCCCCCAGACAGTCCTCGGGCGCAATCCGGTGGTCGAGAGCCTGCGCGCGCACAGCCCCGCCATCGCGCTCTACATCGCCCAGAACATCGACGTCGACGACCGCGTCCGCGAGTCGATCCGCAGCGCCTCCGAGCGCGGGATCTCGGTGATGGAGGTGCCGCGCGGCGACATCGACCGGATGGCCGACGGCGCGGTGCACCAGGGGCTCGCACTCTCGGTGCCGGCGTTCGACTACCTCCACCCCGACGACCTGCTCGAGGAGGCGCGCCAGCGCGCCCACCTGCAGAAGGTCGAGCCGCTGCTCGTCGCCCTCGACGGCGTCACCGACCCCCGCAACCTCGGCGCCGTCCTGCGCTCGGTGGCGGCGTTCGGCGCGCACGGCGTGCTGCTGCCCCTGCGCCGGTCGGTCGGCGTGACGCCGGTGGCCTGGCGGACCTCGGCGGGCGCGGCCGCGCGCGTGCCCGTCGGGCGGGCGACGAACCTCAGCCGCACCCTGTCGGCGTGGCTCGACGAGGGCCTCGTCGCGGTCGGGCTCGACGGCTCCGCGGACGCCGACATCGACCACCTCGACGACGCCGCGGGCCCCGACGCCGCCCGCGGGCCCCTCGTGCTCGTCGTCGGCTCCGAGGGCAAGGGACTGTCGCGCCTCGTGCGCGAGACCTGCACCGCCTCGGTGTCGATCCCGATGGCCGGCGAGTTCGAGTCGCTCAACGCCTCCGTCGCGGCGGGCGTCGCCCTCGCCGAGATCGCCCGGCGGCGCCGCGCCTGACCTCGTCGCAGCGAACGGCCTGTTCGCTGCTTCTACGCGCGCGAACTTCCCGTTCGCTCGCCCGGACCGTCCTGGCGAAGGGCACCCCTTGCCGCTCTATCCGAGCGAAGGTGCCCTTCGGCCGGAATCGGCGGGCACCCCGCGAGACGACCCGGAGCGAGGCGCGTGCTCCCGCGGCACGGCCAGGTCGGTGTCGTCCTCGCGACCCCGGAGCACGCGGGACTCGACCACCTCCCACCGCTGCGCCTCGTCCCCCGCGCGCGACAACGCCGCCCCCGACGCCACGACCCCGCCGTCGAGCTCCTTCGCGACCTCGGTCAGCCGCGCGGCCTCGTTCACCGGGTCGCCGATCACCGTGTACTCGTAGCGGCGGGTGTCGCCGATGTTGCCGGCGACGGCCTCGCCGGCCGAGACGCCGATGCCCGCGGAGATGTCGTCGAGCTCGTCGGCGATGCGCCGCGCCATCTCCCGCCCGGCGCGCAGGGCGCAGCCGGCGGCGTCGTCGAGCGCGGTCGGCGCACCGAAGATCGCGAGCGCCGCGTCGCCCTCGAACTTGTTGATCCAGCCGTCGTGCTGCTCGACCACGTCGATCACCACGGCGAAGAACGCGTTGAGGATCTCGACGACCTCGTGCGGGGGCCGGGTCGCGGCGAGCCGGGTGGAGCCGACGAGGTCGACGAACAGCACCGCGACCTCGCGCACCTCGCCCCCGAGCTCGACGTCGTTCTCCATCGCGGTGCGGGCGACGTCCTCGCCGACGTGCCGGCCGAACAGGTCCCGCACGCGCTCCCGCTCGCGCAGCCCGCCGACCATGGTGTTGAAGCCGGCCTGGAGCAGGCCCAGCTCGGTGGTGTCGAACACCGGGACCTCGGCGTCGTAGTCGCCGTCCTCGACCTGGCGCTGGGCCCGGCGCACGGCGAGCACCGGCGCCGCCGTCGACATGGCGGTGAGCACCGTGACCAGGAAGCCCACGACGAGCGCCACGCCGCCGAGCACGAGGACGACGAGGGCGAGCCGGTCGGTGGTGTAGCCGCCGAACGCGAGCGAGGCCACGGCGGCGAGCAGGACGCCGACCAGCGGCACCGCGGTCCCGAGCACCCACGAGCCCACCGCGCGCAGCGCCACCCCGGGCAGGACGCGTCCCGACGGCGGGCGGTCGTTGAGCACGCGCGCCACGTCGCGGCGCAGGACGCGCTCGACGAGCCGGTAGGTCACCGCGACCGTCGCCACCCCGCCGAGCGCCACGGTGATGCCGACCGAGATGCCCAGCCGGGGGCTCGCGAAGACGTTGATGAGCACGAAGACGACGACGGCCGCCGCCCACAGGACGGTCTGGACGGTCGCGAGTCGCAGCGGGCCGCGCAGCACGACGCGGCGCAGGCGCTTGCGCTGCCGCCGCACGGCGCGGTCGTCCGCGCCCGGACCCGGGGGCCGCGGTACCCGCATCCGGAAGTGACCCCAGACCACGCCGACGAGCACGGCGCCGAGCACGTAGGCCCCGAACGCGACGAGGTTGCGCATCAGTGCGCCGGGGTCGTCCTCGACGAGCTCGCCGAGGGGCAGCACCCAGGCGGCGACGACGAGCACCACCCCCGCGCCCATGATGTTGGGGATGACGACGACGAGGGCGAGCGCGAGCCGCGTGACCATCCGGAGACCGCGCTCCTCGGTCGCCGTACCTCGGGACGCTCCGGACATGGGCGGACCCTAGCCGCGGGCCGGCGACCAGCGACGTCACACCGCCGGGAGGCTCACTCCCCCGTGGACGGAACGGCGCGACGGCGCCGGACGACGACCCACGCGGCGACGTAGGCGACCGCCGCGGCGACGAGCACCGCCGCCAGGGCCGGGTGCATGTCCTTCGAGAGGCTCGGCGCGCGGTCCGGGCCGATCGCCCAGAGCACGAGCGGCGTCGCGAAGGCGACGGCGAGACCCGCCGCCCACCACCGCAGGGCAGCGAGCCGGGCGTGGCGCCAGGTGCTGACGACGACGATCGCGACCGGGACGACGGCGAGCATCGCGAACTGGCCGACGACCATGACCGCCACCGCTCCGGCGGCGATGGGGGCGGACCGCGGCAGGCGCCCGGTCGTCGGCGACGGGCTGGTGACGGTGACGGACATGGGACGCTCCCCCGATTGTGACCACCGCTCACGTCTGCGAGCACTGCTCTCAGCATGGCAGCCGAGCGACCGAGAAGCAAGAGCACTGCTCTCGAAAACGAGTCACCGCACCAGCAGCTGCACCAACGCCGCGACGCCCACCACGACGATCACTCCGCGGAGCACCACCGGCGGCAGCCGCCGCCCGACCAGCGAGCCGATCACGCCGCCGACGATCGACCCGCAGGCCACGCACGCCACGACCGGCCACGACACCGGCGCGACCAGCGCGAACACGATCCCCGAGACGAGGTTCGCGAGCGTTGCGAGCACGTTCTTCACCGCGTTGTGCCGTTGCAGGTCGTCGTCGATCAGCAGGCCGAGCGTCGCGAGCAGCAGGACGCCCTGCGCGGCGCCGAAGTACCCGCCGTAGACGCCGGTGCCGTAGGTCGCCGACCACACGGCGGGGCCGACGCGGGTGCGGGGCGCGCCGTCGGGACGTCGCGCGGCCATCCGGCGCGAGACCCAGGGCTGGATCACCACGAGCACCACCGCCAGGGCGACGAGCGCCGGCACCACCGCGTCGAACGCCTTCGGCGGCAGCCAGAGCAGCAGCACCGCGCCGGTGAGCCCGCCGAGCACCGACGCGACGCCGAGCCGGACGACCCGCCCGCGCAGGCTGCGGAGCTCGCGCCGGTAGCCGATCGCGCCGGTCAGGGAGCCGGGGACGAGGCCGAGCCCGTTGGAGACGTTGGCGGTCAGCGGCGGGTAGCCGAGGGCGAGCAGGACGGGGAACGTCACCAGCGTCCCGGAGCCGACGATCGTGTTGACCATCCCGGCCCACACGCCCGCCACGACGATGATCGCCGCATGCCCGAAGTCCAGGCCGGGGGTCACCCGGACATGATGGTCGCGCGCGTCGATCGCCGCCGGGTCCGCAGCGCCCCGAGGGCGCGGCAGACCACGTAGATCACGAACGCGATCGAGGCGACGAACGGGCTGATCGGCAGCCCGGCGTCGAGCGACGCCACGATGCCGCCGATCACCGCGACCTCGGCGAACACCACGGCGAGCACGGACGCCAGCGTCGGCGACGCCGTGACCTGCGCGGCGGCGGCGGCCGGCGTGATGAGCAGGCAGAGCACGAGCAGCGCGCCGACGATCTGGACGCCGAGCGCCACCGTCACGCCCAGCAGCACCGCGAAGACGATCGAGAGCGCGCGCACGGGCACCCCGCGGGCGGCGGCGACCTCGGGGTCGAGGCTCGCGAACAGCAGCGGCCGCCGGACCACCGCGAACACGCCGAGCACGACGACGCCCACGATCGCGAGCGTCAGCACGTCGCCGACGTCCACGCCGACGATCTGGCCGACGAGCAGCCCGAACTTGTTGGCCGAGCGCCCCGTGTAGAGCGACTGGAACAGCACCCCGAGGCCGAGCCCGAACGACAGCAGCACCCCGATCACGGAGTCGCGCTCGCGCTGGGCGCGGCCGAGGGCGCCGAAGAGCAGGGCGACGAGCACCGCGCCGACGAGCGCGCCCCAGCCGACGGCGTCGGTGCCGAAGACGAGCAGCGCCCCGGCGCCGCCGGCGAACGCCAGCTCGGCGGTCCCGTGCACCGAGAACGCCATGCCCCGCCCGACGACCACGGGGCCGAGCAGTCCGGACAGGACCGCGAGGACGACGCCCGCGATGAGCGCGTTGCGGACGAAGTCGAGCGAGAGGAGGTCGAGCGTGCTCACGGACCGCCCCCGGTGTGGACGAGGCGGTCCTCGGCCCCGACGACGACGATGCGGTCGCGCACCCGGACGACGTCGACCTCGGTGCGGTAGAGCTCGGAGAGCGTCTCGGAGGTCATCACCTCGTCGGGCGTGCCGATCCGGAACTGGCCGTCGACGAGGTAGAGCACCCGGTCGGTGACGGGCAGGACCGGGTTGAGCTCGTGGGTCACGAGCACCACCGCGGTGCCGTGCTCACGGCGGCGCCGCTCGAGCAGGTCGACCACCGTGCGCTGCCGGGCCAGGTCCAGCGAGTGCAGCGGCTCGTCGGCCAGCAGCAGCCCCGGGTCCCCGACGAGCGCCTGCGCGATCCGCAGCCGTTGCTGCTCCCCGCCGGACAGCGCGCCGACCGGGGCGTCGGCAAGGTCCAGGGCGTCGACCTGCAGCAACGCCTCCCGCACCTTCCGGGCCCGCTCGGCCCGCCCACGGAGGACGGGCCCGAAGCGGTGCCCGTCGAGGCCGAGCCCGACGAGGTCCCGTCCGCGCAGCGGGGTCAGCGGGTCGACGTTCGTGTGCTGCGGGACGTACCCGACGGTCGCGTTCCCGCGCCGCGGCGCGTGCCCACCGACCTCGCACGTCCCGGCCGCCAGCGGGAGCAGCCCGAGCAGCACCGAGAGCAGCGTCGTCTTGCCCGAGCCGTTCGGGCCCAGCACGGTGACGAACTCGCCGGGAGCGACGGCGAGATCGAGCCCCGTCCACAGCGTGCGCCCGCCGCGGCGCACCTCGGCGCCGGACAGGCGGAGGGACGGGGTCGAGCTCATGCAGGGGCTCCCAGGGCGCGGGCGAGCTCGGTGCGGGTGGCACCGAGCCAGGTCAGGTAGTCCTGCCCGGCGGGAAGTGTCTCGGTCACGTCGACGACCGGCACACCCGCGCCCGTCGCCGCGTCGCGCAGGCCGGTGGTCAGCGGGGTCTCGGTCTGCGGGTTGAAGACCAGGGCGTTCACCCCGCGGGTGCCGACGAGCTGGTTGGCCTCGGCGAGCGTCGCGGCCGGCGGGTCGGTCTCGTTCTCGATCGCCTCGCTGAACGCGGGCGGGGTGGCGTCGGCGACGCCGGCACCGGCGAGCAGGTAGTGCGCGATCGGCTCGGTGGCGAGCACACGGGAGCCGGGGCGGGCCTGGCCGATCGCCGCGAGCCGCGCCGCCTCCTCGTCGACGCGACCGGAGAACGTGCTCGCCCGCTGGCGCAGTGCGTCGGCCTGGGCGGGCTCGACGGCCGCGAGGCGGTCGGCGACCTGGGTGACGACGCCCTTGACCGCGGTCGGGTCGAACCACACGTGCTCGTTCTCCTGCGCCTGGTCGCCGCGCAGCGCGAAGGCCTCGACCGCGCGGCCCTGCAGGGCCGGGTCGCCGTCGAGGATCTGCTCGACCCACTCGTCGTACCCGCCGCCGTTGTAGACCACGAGGTCGGCGTTCGTGATCGCCGCGGCGTCGGCAGGGGTGCTCTCGTACGAGTGCGGGTCGGCCGCGGGGTCCTGGATGATCGAGCGCACCTCGACCCCGGGCCCGGCGACCGCGCTCGCCACGGAGCCCCAGACGTTGGTGGTGGCCACGACCGTCAGCGTCCGCCCCGGGGTCGGAGCCTGCGGAGCGGGGGTCGCCTGCGTGTCACCGGACCCGCCGCAGCCGGCGAGCAGCAGCGCACCGAGCGCGAGGGCCACGACGGCCGCGGTTCGGGGACGGACGGGCACGGGCGGGCTCCTCGTCGACGGTGGGCCGGCGGGGTCCGGTCCGTTCGCCCGAAACGATAACGGTTATCGATTGCGAGAGGCAGGGTCGGGTTCACCCGACCCGGTCACATGCGGCGCGCACCCGGCGCACCACCCGCCCCATCGGTCGCGCGGAGTGGCCCTAGATCGAAACAGTCGATACGTTCGGGCGGTGGGAGAGGCACTCGAGGGGCGCCGGTCGCGGCGTACCGCCACGCTCGCCTCGCTGGCGGCTGAGCTGGGCGTTTCCCGGACGACGGTCTCGAACGCCTACAACCGCCCCGACCAGCTCTCCCCGGCCCTGCGTCGCCGCGTGCTCGACACGGCGCGACGCCTCGGCTACCCGGGCCCGGATCCCGTCGCCCGATCCCTGCGCACCCGCAAGGCCGGCGCGGTCGGCCTGCTGCTCACCGAGGCGCTGTCCTACGCCTTCCGCGACCCCGTGGCGGTGCAGTTCCTCGAGGGGCTCGCGCTGGCCTGCGAGGACAACGGCTCCGGCCTGCTGCTCGTGCCGGTGAGCCCGGAGGCCGACGACCCCGGCGCCGTCGCGCGGGCCGGCGTCGACGGCTTCGTCGTCTACTCGATGCCCGACGACGACGACAACTTCGCCGCGGTGCTCGAGCGCCCCGTGCCCGTCGTCGTGTGCGACCAGCCCACCGCGGTCTCGGACGTCGACCGCGTCGGCATCGACGACCACGCCGCGATGGTCGACATGGCCCGGCACCTCGCCGGGCTCGGCCACCGCAAGGTCGGCGTGCTCTGCATGCGCCTGTCGACCGAGCGCAACGACGGCTTCGCCAGCGTCGGCCGCCAGGAGAACGCCCGCTACGAGGTGCAACGCCGTCGCCTGTCCGGGCTCCGCGAGGGGTTCGCCGAGGCCGGCGTGGACTGGACGACCGTGCCGGTGGTCGAGCGCTTCGACCACAGCGAGTCGGCGGGCGCCTCGGGCGCCGAGCAGCTGCTCGCGCGCCACGACGTCACGGCGATCGCCTGCACGTCGGACCTCCTCGCCCTCGGCGCGCTGCGCCACGTCCGTGAGTCGGGCCGCCACGTGCCCGACCAGGTCTCCGTCACCGGCTTCGACGGTGTCCCCGCCGCCGAGCGCGCGGAGCTCACCACCATCCGCCAGCCGACCCTCGACAAGGGCCGCGCGGCGGGCGAGCTCCTGCTCGACCGCGGCGACCGTCAGCGTTCCCGCACCCTGCTGCTGCCCACCGAGCTGCTCGCCCGCGCCACCTCGGGGCCCCCGCCGGGTGCCTCCGGCAGGTGAGCACTTCGAGGTGCTGAGGCACCCCGAACTGCTCACGAGCCGTCAGGCACCCACGCCCAGCGCCTCGAGGAACCCCGCCGCCCAGCGCTCGACGTCGTGCTCGAGCACCTGCGCGTGCAGCAGGCCCATCCGCCGCCGGGCCTCCTCCGGGTCCTGCGAGGCCGCGGCGACGATCGCGTCGCCCACCGCGTGGATGTCGTGCGGGTTGACCAGGTACGCGCCGTCGCCCAGCTCGTCGGCCGCGCCGGTGAACTCCGAGAGCACCAGCGCCCCGCCGCCGTCGGACCGGGACGCGACGTACTCCTTGGCGACGAGGTTCATGCCGTCGCGGTAGGGCGTCACGAGCATGACGTCGGCGCAGCGGTAGAACGAGACGAGCTCCTCGCGCGGGACCCCCTGGTGCACGTAGTGGATCACCGGCCGCCCGATCGAGGCGTACTCGCCGTTGATGCGGCCCACGCTCAGCTCGATCGTGTCCCGCATCTCGGCGTAGTGCTCGACGCGCTCGCGGCTGGGCGTCGCCACCTGGACCAGGACCGTCTCTCCCGCGTCGAGCCGCCCGTCGCCCAGGGCCTCCGCGAACGCCTGCAGGCGGACGTCGATGCCCTTGGTGTAGTCGAGACGGTCCACGCCGAGCAGCACGGTGCGCGGGTCGCCGAGCTCGTGGCGCAGGGCCTCGGCGCGCTCGGCCGTCTCCGGGTCGCGGGCCATCTCGTCGAGCTGGGGCGCGTCCACCGAGATCGGGTAGGCGGCGACGCTGACGGTGCGGCCGTCCGGCGCGGTGAGGTGGTCGGCGCCGGACGCGGGGCCGGCCTCGGGGCCGGCCTCGGCGTCGGTGAGCCGGGTGGCGACGCGACGGAAGTTCCCGGCGCCGCCCGCGGTCTGGAAGCCGATCACGTCGGCACCCAGCAGCCCCTCCACCACCGCGTCCCGCCAGGGCAGCTGGGCGAAGAGCTCGGGGGGCGGGAACGGGATGTGCAGGAAGAACCCGATGTGCAGGTCCGGACGGCGCTCGCGCAGCAGGTGGGGGACGAGCTGGAGCTGGTAGTCCTGCACCCAGACCGTCGCTCCCTGGGCCGCCGACCGCGCCGCGGCGTCCGCGAAGCGCTCGTTCACCCGTCGGTAGGCCTCCCACCAGGACCGTTCGAAGCGGGGCGTCGCGACGACGTCGTGGTAGAGCGGCCAGAGCGTCGCGTTGGCGAAGCCCTCGTAGTACTCGGCGACCTCGTCGGCGCTGATCGCTACCGGCCGGATCGCCAGGCCGTCGTCGTCGAACGGCTCCGCCTCGACGTCCGGCCGCCCGGGCCAGCCGACCCATGCGCCCTTCCGCGCGCGCAGGGTCGGCTCGAGGGCGGTGACCAGCCCGCCCGGGCTGCGCTGCCAACTGCCGTCCTCGTCGATGCCGAGAGGAAGGCGATTGGCGACCACCACCAGGTCAGAAGACCCGTGGTCGTCCTCGGCGTGCGTCACGTTCTCTGTCCTCCGCGGTCTCTCCGGGCAGCACACGGCGGAGCAGCCGTTGCAGCGGCCAGCCGATCTGCTCCCCCACCGAGACCCCGGCCGCGAGAGCGAGACCGAAGGTCAGGGCGAGCAGGATCGTCACCGCGCCCACGGCCACACCGCCGTACGCGAGCTGCGAGAACCCGCGGTACATCGTGAGGCCCGGCAGGAGCGGCGTGATCCCGGCGATCACCAGCACCAACGGGGGTGTACCCAGTGAGCGGGGCAGGACCATCGCGACGAGCCCGAGCGCGGCCGCCGCGAGCGCCGCGGCCACGACCTCCCCGGCACCGAGGATCCCGAGCAGCCCGTAGCCGGCCCACGCCACCGCGCCCGCGAGCGCGGCGAGCGGCAGCGAGCGCCACGGCGCGTAGGCGGAGAGGGCGAACAGCATCCCGGCCGCCGCGGCGGCGAGCAGCGAGATCGGGTGCAGCGACGGTGCCGGGCTCTGCGGCACCACGGCCGCGTAGGCGCCCGCGTCGGTGCCGAGCACCGTGGCGACGAGCTTGATGCTGACGACGACGCCCACCAGCAGCCCCGCCGACGCGAGGACGACCTCGACCGCACGTCCGGCCGCCGTGAGCGGGAAGCCGGAGATCGCGTCCTGCACGAGGCCGACCAGCGACAGGCCCGAGAGGAGCACGACGATGCCGGCCGCGATGACGAACGCGGGGGAGTCCTCGAGCGTCCCGGTCCACGCCAGCGTCGTCGCGCTGAGCGTGACGATGGTGGCGCCGACCATCTGCTGGAAGAACATCGGGACCCCGTGCTTGCGGAGCCAGCGCGCCGCGGTCCAGATGACCCCGGTGGCCAGGGCGGCGAGCACCGCGACGAGCAGGCCGCCGCCGATGAGGAAGGCGACCGCGCCGGCGAACAGCGACCGCGCCATGCCCGCGACGAACCGCGGGTAGGGATGCGGGCCGTCGACGGCGGTGCCGAGGCGGGTGAACGCCTCCTCGACGCTCAGCGGCTCCTCGCGGTCGACGATCATGGAGATGATCGCGTCGACGTCGGCGAGGCGCGTGTAATCCTGCGTCCGGTAGCGGACGTTGCGCATCGTCGTCACCGGGCCGGCCTCGTTGCCGCGGTGGCAGCACATCGTGATCGTCGAGAAGGCGATGTCGACGTCGCACGTCGGCAGGCCGTACGTCCGCGCGATGGAGAGCATCGTGTCGTGCGCGACGGCCGCGCCCGCGCCGGTGGCGAGCTGCACCTCGCCGATGCGCAGCGCGAGGTCGAGCACGCGCAGCACGAGGGTGTCGTCGGCGACCTGCGGCCCCGGCACGGCCGGGAGCAGCGTGTCGCGCATCGTCGGCGCGTCGATCGCGCGACGAAGATCGGGTGTGACCGGGAACTGTCGGCGGAGCGAGCCTCGTGCTCGCTGGGCCACCCCCACGGGCGGACCTTCCTCTCCCTGCTCGCCGGAGTGCTCACGCTGATGACGGGGCACTCCGGGAAACTTCATCCAGCACCTGCCCAGACGTGTGGGAGCCGATCAACGTTGTCCCGGGTGGCGCGTGTGACGCCCCACTCGGACAGGGGACGGGGCCGCCCCGGCTCGACCGCCACCCCCGCACGACGACACTAGCCACCGCCGCGCCGGGCGGGGGCTGCCCGCCCACGGGCGCCTCGTACCATGGCTCCCGTGCCGGCGTAGCTCAATCGGCAGAGCATTCGCCTTGTAAGCGAAAGGTCCGGGGTTCGATTCCCCGCGCCGGCTCCATCTTCACTGGTCGCGCTGGGTGCTGGATGTTGGCCGCAGTGATCAACCCACGTCTTACTCACCGGATTCCTCCTCGTCGTGCCAGGCGTCGAGGGCAGCGGCAGCGCCGGGGTTGGCGATCCGTCGGCCCAGGTAGTGGTTCTGGGTCATCGAGACGTGGGCGTGCCCGAGCTGGTCGGCAATCGCACGGGGCGTCTGGCCGGCGGTGTCGAGGATCGTGGCGCAGGTTCGGCGGAACACGTGCGACGTGACCCAGGCGAAGCCGTCGCTTCCTCGTGCCTCGCGGAACGCCCGGCGGGTGTTGGAGGGGTCACGCCACCCGCCGAGGGTGTCCGGGAACACCGGTCCGTCGACATCGCCCGCTCGTTGGCGCCGCCCCAGCATCGAGCGCAGGAACCCGGGCAGGATCAGGAGCCGCTCGCCTGTCTCGGTCTTGGTGCTCTTGCGAACCAGGCCGACGCCCGTGACGCGGATCAGGGTGTGCCCGACGTCGACGGTTCCCGCGTCGAGGTCGACCTCCGCCCAGGCCACCGCCAGCGCTTCACCGATGCGGACTCCGGTCCCGATCATGAACAGACACAGGTCCGGGAGGTCCTTCTCGACCGCTGTCTCGTCCGCCTTTAGGTGCGCGAGCCAGGAACGGCACTCGTCGAAGGTGAGCGCCCGCGTCGCCTTGCGCCGACTCGTGTTGATGCGGCTGACATCCCGCACAGGGTTCGAGGGGATCGCCCCGTGCCGGACGGCGACCCCGAGCACGCCCGAGAGCACCGTCCTCGTGAGCTTCGCGGCTGCTGGACCTCGCTGCGTCCGTACGGCCTGGATGAACGAGTCGAGGACGGGAACGGTGGCCTCTCGCAGCCTCAGCTCACCGACGCCGGGGAGGATGATCCGGTCGAGCTGGCGGCGATAGTGCTCGGCCGTGCTCGGCGAACGGTCCCCTTCTTCCGCCGCGGCCTCGATCTTCTTCAACCACTCGGGAACGATCTCGCGGATGCGCGTGTCCCCGGTGACGCCGGTGCCGGTCCGCGCCCGGTCCTTCAGCGCCGCCTTTAGGTTGTCCCGGGCCTTGGTCTTGCTGGCGCCGCGTCGCTCGACCTGCCTGGCCTGACCGTCGAGGTCGCGGAACAGCGCTCGTGCGACGTAGTTGCCGGGCTCGCCGCGGACAGTGATCTGCCCATAGCTCCCGATCGGGATCGCGGGTCGTGGCATGGCGGATCAGCCCCGCTCGGTGTCGTCGAGGCCGTCGAACCACGCCCGAACCTCGGCGGGGTCGTAGCGGAGGTACCGGCCCACGCGCCGGCCGCGAGGGCCGTACTTGGTGTAGCGCCACTGGTAGATCGTTCGGAGCGGCACGCAGAGGAAGCTCGCGACGTCCTCGGCGCCCCAGAGACGCTCCGGGCGGCTGGGGGCTGCGGCCGTCGTGCGATCACCGACGGGCCGGACGATGTCGTAGGTGGTCATCGCTAGTCCTCCTGGTTTCGTCGTGCGAGGTGCGCGAGCTGGCCGAGCGCCCGCTCGAGGTGGGCCGCGACGGGCTCGAGGGCGGCTGCGGCCTCGACGAGCTCCGACTTCGCCTCGAGCAACGTGGTGGCGGGGTCGGTGGCGCGGTCGTCGCGGAAGCCGTTGGCCTCTGCCCGCTGGAGACAGCGCCCGAGGTAGGCCAGAAGCTGGGGCAGCCGGCCGGCGACGGTGGCGAGCTGGAAGACAGCCGAACCGAGGGCATGGACGTCGACCAGGCCGTGGAACGAGACGTGGTTGGCCTCGCTGATGCCGCGGGCAGCGCGGTCGAGGGGGGTCTTCGATCATGTGCGCGCCCCAGCCGATGCAGCGGACAGGGCGTCGCCAATACCGCTGGCGATGGCGCCCAGGACGTGGCCGGTGCCGGTGACGACGCCGGGAGCGACGACGGCGAGCAGCGCGACCGTGATGACGCCGAGGACGACAGCGGCGCCGACGGCCCGGGTCTGGGCCGCGATCACCGTGAGCAGGGCTGCGATGATGACGGCGGCGATCATGGGCGCTGCCCTCCGGGTTCGGTGCGGTCCAGTCGGACTGCGTGGACGTGGTGGAGCTGGCGGCGCGGTGGGTCAGGTGCGGACGCGAGCTGGCGCTGGCGGTGGGCTTCAAGGGCGCGGTCGGTGGCGGCGGTGAATGCCTCTACGACCGAGGCGTCCCGCAGAGCGCGGCGGCGAGCGAGAAGGACCCAGCCGGCTGCAGTGAGTGCGCCGAGGACGAGGACGATGGCGACGCCACAGCCGACAACGCGGTTGGCCTCGGCCGTGGTGGCAGCGACGCCGCGGAGTCCGGCGTCCAGAGCGCGGTAGCCCCCGGCGGCCAGGAGGACGAAGCCGGCCAGGCCGACGAGGGCCCCGAGCAGCGAACCGCCCGATTCGGCGTCGCCGGTCGTGCGGATGACGTTGATCAGCCCGATCTGTCTCATGCCGCCTGCCCTCCCGAGCTGGACCCGCCGGACCGCTTGCTGCGGGTGGCGAGCGGGGGGACCTCGACCTGCTCAGGCGCGGGGTACTCGGCGGCCAGGTACGACAGTTCGGCGTCGGAGACCCAGTCGGCTCGAACCTTGATGGGCTGGCGCTTGCCGCCGTCCTCATCGATGACGAACCCCATGCCGGGGCAGGCCTCGGGGATGGCGTCGCACCGGGCGCCGCGGTCGTAGGCGGAGTCGGTGAGCACCATTCGGGTCTCGACGTCGGAGTCGAGCCGCAGGGCGACGCGGTAGCCGAACATGTCGCGGAACGAGAGGACTTCCTTGCGGGGGTCCTGCACGCAGCCGATGACCACGACACCGGGGGCGCGACCCTGGGAGAGCATCCGGCGCACCGCGGCGTTGGCCCGGTCCTTGAGGTCGCGGTTGGCGATGTAGGTGGTCAGCGCCAGCAGCTCGTCGACGAGGATCACGTAGAGCGGGTAGTCGCCGAACATCCGCGCGAGCAGCTTGCGGACGTTGCCGCCGAGCGCTTCGGCGCGCTGGCGCATGAGGTCAGCGGCGAACTCCAGGGCGGCCACGAGGTGCTCGTCGTCGCCGTAGGCCAGCATGTAGAACAGCTCGGAGACCATCCGGTACTCCATGCCGCCCTTGGGGTCGATCCCGACCAGGCGCACCTTCCCGTCCCGGATTGCGGGGGCCAGCGCGCGGATGATCGCTGCGACGAGCCCGGACTTGCCGGCGCCGGTGAGGCCCGCGATCAGGACGTGGGTGCCCATGAGTCGCAGCCACCAGGGTTCGCCGTCCTCACGGCGCCCGACGCGCAGCCACTTGAGGTCGGCCGAGGCCAGTGGCTCCTCGTCGGCGTCCTCGGCGAGGACGTCGCGGTAGACCACGCGCAGCAGCACCCAGCCTTCGCGTGAGGGGTGGGCGAGGACGCGGACCTCGAGGGCACACCACTCACAGGCCAGGGCGTCGGCCTGGCGAGCGATGACGCCGGGGGTGACGCCAGCGCAGAGCTGGACGTGGAGCTGGTCGACGTGCTCGCCCAAGGACACCCACAGCAGGCGGGGGACGATGACGCGATGGGAGGCGTCGGTGGCCTTGACTCCGGTCGCGGCGCACACGTCGTCCCAGGACCAGCGGTAGCGGGTCCGGCGAGCGAAGCGCCGGAGCCGCGAGGTCACCCGCGACTCCCAGGAGGCGGGGGAGGACCGCGACCAAATCCGCGCGACGAGCGCCCCGACCAGGGCGACGACGAGCAGCCCCCACGGCCCGAGCGCGAGCCAGGCCAGCGCGGCAACGGTCAGGGCGCCGCCGAGGGCGGGGACATAGAGGCAGCCCCAGACGGTCATGACGGTCAGCCAGCCGGCCCACCACCCGGCGGTGAGGCTCCAGCGGATGAGCCGGGAGCGCTCGTGGAGGCGTTCCATGCGCATGACATCGGCGCGGGTGCGGATGGTCTGGCCGCGCCACAGCCGCGCGGTGCTGATCTCTCTCATCGGGCACGCCCCCCGAGCCCGCCACGGGTGATGCGGTCCTTGGGGGTGTGGTTGGCGAACTTGCCGCCCTTGCCGTTGCAGGCCCCACAGCGCCCGTAGGAGCGCTCCCAGCCACGGGAGGTCCAGGTGCGCTGGGCGCAGGAGCCGGAGCCCTGGCATGCGGTGCAGAAGTGGTAGCCGCCGGTGGTGAGCCCGGTGGCGCGCATCGGACGAGCCATGATCAGAAACCCCTTCCTGAGCGGGATGAACGATGGGTGGTGCCGCGCCCGCGGCGGCGGGTGCGGGCGGTCGGTGAGCCGGCAACCTGGGCCTCGGTGACCTCCCAGGTGGAGGAGCCGCAGGCCGGGCAGACCTCGATCGACAGGGCGACCACGAGCCGGCCGTCGCGCTCGACGGGGCTTGGGGTCCACTGCGCGAGGCAGTCGCCGTCGCGGCACGTCAGGACAAGCACGTCGAGGGCGGCCGAGGTGTCGACGTGCATCGAGGCCGCGGCGAGCGAGAAGCCGGCCGTTCCGGGGCAGGGCAGTTGACGGGTCATCACGCGGCCCTCCGCTCGACGCAGGCTGGGCACAGCTCTCCGTCGACCGCGGGCATCGGGAACAGCAGCGAGCAGGCCGGACACGACGCCGCGTCGCCGAACGAGGCGGACGCGCCGGCCAGCCGCAGCCGGCGCATCATCCGGCGCTCACCGGGGATGGTCGCGGCCCATACGCCGTGGTCCTCGCCGGAGTCGAGCGCCCAGGCCAGGCACTCGCGCTGCACCGGGCAGAACCGGCACACGTGGCGAGCGGCTGCCACCTGCTGCTGCACGGCCGGGGCGTCATCGAGGCCCTGGCCATCGTCCGGCGGAAAGAACAACTCCGGGTCGTGGTCACGGCAGGTGCCTCGGGTCTGCCAGCGCATCACGCGGCCTCGCCCTCGGCGGTGCGCCGGCTCGGGCGCTGCGGCCCCGCCAGGGGACGAATGGCTTCGGCGGAGAAGCTGACCTCGACGCCCTTGCCGCCGTTCCGAGCGGGCTTGACCCGGACCCACAGCCCGTCCAGCTCCACGGGGGAGTACGGCGCTAGCTCCGGGGCCTCGTGGGACACGACCCGTACGCCGTGCAGCTCGTGGCGACCGTCGCGGCCGGTCGGGAGCATGACGTCGTAGATGCGCACCGGGGCGCCGGTGGCCTCATCGATCAGTGGCTGGCCCGAGGATCGTCGGCCGGTCGGGGTGTCCTCCCAGCGCTCCATGGTGGCGCCGTGGCCGGTGGCGATGACGTCGAGCCGGCTCGTGTCGATGGGTGCGGAGATGTCGTAGGGCATTTCGTTCGTCTCCTGATGTCGGCGGCGTGGCCGCTTGTGCGGTGCCTCACCAGGAGACGGCGAGTGCGGGGGACACCAGCACCACCAACAAGGGACGTGACGGGACGTCCTTGGCAGCTTAAAGTGTCCCTATCGGCCGTAGGAACGTCCCGGGGAGTCCCCTCATGGGAACCAATCAGCGATTGCGTGGCTCGATCGTTTCTGCGGGTCTGCGGCCTGCTGAGCTGGCGGAACGGCTCGGCGTGGACGCCAAGACGGTCGAGCGCTGGATCACTAAGGGACGGCTCCCGCACCGGACACATCGCGTCGCCGTCGCGTCGGCGCTCGATGTCGACGAGGCCTACATCTGGCCCGAGGTGGTCGACTCACCGGCCACGCAGTCAGCGAGCGTCGCCGAGCTCCTGGCGCTCCACCCGACCCGTGCAGCCATCCCGCACGACACCTGGACCCAGCTGATGGCCGGCGCCGGCGAGGCTATCGACGTGCTTGTTTACGCGGGCTCGTTCCTGTTCGAGCAATACGACTTCGCCGCAACGATCGCGCAGAAAGCAGCCGAGGGCGTCCGGGTGCGGATACTGCTCGGTGACGAGACGGCGCCGGCCGTGGCACTCCGCGCAGAAGAGGAGGGCACGACGGGTGGCTTGCAGGGGCGCATCCAGCTGCACCGCCGCTATCTCCGGCAGGTGCACGGTGTGCGCGGCATCGAGGTTAGGACGCACGGGACGACGCTCTACAACAGCTTGTATCGCTTCGACCAGGACATGCTGGTCAACGGCCACGCCTACGGCGCACCAGCGAACGAGTCGCCGATCCTCCACCTGAGGCGCGTGCCTGGCGGTCGTATGTGGGACCACTACATGAGGTCGTTCGAAGAGGTTTGGAAGGTTGGTTTTTCGGAAGTAAGCCGCAACTGACCGTCGCAGTTTCTAGTGTCCTAGATAGGAAGCTATTGGTGGACGTTATCGCGCTTGCCTCTGTCATCAGTTCCGGCACTGTCGGACTTGCAAGCGTGGCCGCTACGCTTTGGAATGCTCGACGTCCTGTACAGGTCGCTCGCGAGCAGCGTACCGCGGACGCTTACCTGCAGATCCTTGAGATTATGGAGAGGCATGCGCTCTGGCTCGTCAACATCGAGCACAACTCAAGTCTCGATCACTATGAGGTTGAGATTGGGGCCGCGGAGGCCATCAAGAACCCTCGTCCTGAGCGATCCGACCGAGCGAAAGCTGCGGCTCTTCTGAGTGCGCACGGCTCGAAAAGGGCACTGGGGGCCTATAAGGCATGGCGGAACGAGGCGGACCGCGCCGAAAACCACATCGAAGCGATGTCCTTCGACGCTACCGAAAACTATCCACATGGGCCGGACGATGCGCTGCTGAAGAGATTTAAAGAGGAGTTCCGGCCGCAAGAGGTTGCGGCTAGAGAAAGGTTCGCTGATGTCGTTCAAGAAGAACTAGGGCGGTGACGTAGGTGGGTCGATGCCTGGAGGCTGGGCCCTCGCCGACGAACCGGTGATACTAGGCCTGTGGCCCGCATCGACTACTACGACGATCCCGAGGCGCCGCCGGCCAACAGCCTGGTGCCGTCGGTCACTGCCGCGGTGCGGGACGACGGAGGCCGAATCCTGTTGATCCACAAGATCGATAACGATCGGTGGGCGCTCCCAGGTGGTGCGATGGACCTCGGTGAGTCGGTCGCCGAAGCCGCGGTGCGGGAGGTCGAGGAGGAGACCGGCGTCCGCATCGAGGTCACGGGGCTCGTTGGTATCTACACCGACCCGGGCCACGTGATGGCCTACGACGACGGCGAGGTTCGTCAAGAGTTCTCCGTCTGCTTCCACGCGCGTGTCGTCAGCGGAGAG
This sequence comes from Actinomycetospora sp. CA-053990, assembly GCF_050948445.1. Taxonomy (NCBI): domain Bacteria; kingdom Bacillati; phylum Actinomycetota; class Actinomycetes; order Pseudonocardiales; family Pseudonocardiaceae; genus Actinomycetospora; species Actinomycetospora sp. CA-053990. The sequence continues at coordinate 939,860 of NZ_CP192043.1, forward strand.
CCGCGGCAGGATGGCGTCGAGACGAAGGCCGCGAAGTGGGTGGACGTGAGCGAGGTTCCTGACCTCGACGTCCACCCGTCGATGCGACGCCGCATCGAGGCTGCGCTTAGGGCGGACAGCGCCCCGGAGATTGTCTAGGCAGTCGCCAGACGGCTGTTGGTGCGCTCGATCGCTGCCTGGATCGAGGGCTGCGCACGGGACATGGCGCGCCCGACGATCGAGTCCTGGTCATACCGAGCAAGAATCTCCGACAGGCGCTCCGCGTAGTCGAACCGCTCGCCACCTGGCCCGGTCGTCATGTCTGCCGTCCACAGCGCGTCGGGCACTGGACCTTCCTCGCGGGGCCAGTCCGCTAGCTCGACCTCGAGCCCGCGCTCCGCAGCCTCGAAAGTCGCGGCCGAGTGGTGTGCGACCAGTGCGCACAACCGCGGCGTGTGGCCCTTCGATGCGAGGTAGCGGGCGCCGTCGATCGGGTGGAACCCGGTCTGCACGAGATCAGGCGCGTACCCGAGGTCGTGCCACCAGGCCGCGACGACGAGCAGCTCCCGGTCTTCCGGTGGCACAGCGTCCGACAGCTCCTCGGCTTGGGCCGCGACATTCACCGTGTGCCGGTACCGATCACCGAGGGGCGCGAGCAGCTCGCGCGCCACAGCGGCGGCGATGGCACGCCCGGTCGTGAGTGCGACCTGGCCGTCCTCAGCGCCCGGCAGGCCTGGCTCACCGGCGTCGGTCGACACGCGTTCACGTTAGTCGCCCGCTCGTACAGGCTCATGGCACGAGGGTGACCGACGAGACGAGGGCCGGGGTGGCCTCTTCGTCGCGGGGCCCTCGCAAGCTAGTCCGTTCAGGCCAACGTCTTCTTCTGGTACGCCCCTACTCCCTGCCACTCAACGTGCGTCGGTGCCGTTCAACGCATCAGCAGCTGCCTACGGTTCAGTTTGAAACACAAAATCCTGTCCACGGTGTACTGTCCACGGCGTGGCAGAGAGCAACACGGTCGAGGTGGTCCTCGGCGAAGCCGGCGTGCTGGCTGCAGTGCGCTGGGCGCGGTGGTCGACCCATCGGCACGTCCTCGAGCACTACGACCCCGAGACGGGGCACGACCGCGCCTGGCTTGGGACGACGTCGTACACGGTCCTTCGCGACCGCCTTGACCGCGTCTTCCAGTGCGGGGCCTACCAACCTCCGAAGGACGACGCCGAGGCGGGTCGTGACGTCCTTGCTGCGGGCCTTCGCTCTGGGGAGCTCGAGTTGATGCCCGCCCTTCCTTTAGGCCGTGTGGTGCGCGACGGCCTGAACGGTTCCCCCGGCTGGCGTTTCGAACAATGGCGCTTCCTGCTGATGTCATTCGATCCGGGTGGAATTGACCGCATCTATTGGTCCGATAAAAGCGACACAAAGCAGCAAGTGGCATCTGCGCCCGATCCGGAACAGCTCGGACTAGTAGTAGATGCTGGCGGCGAGCTAATGATGCCCGACGAATCTCCCGAAGGCGCTCGCCACGTGGATCAGGTGCAAACACTGGTTGCCGCTCATGCCCTGAACCCGGAGACTGGTAAGGGTGAAATCTTTCTTGGTCGCCCTCGCATTGCCCACGATGGCGAGAAATGCTGGCACTGGCGGTTTCAAGTGCACGGCGACGGCGGTCCCGACGACACTCGAGGTTCTCGTCCTTCGACGCCGGACCCAGAGGGTCCGGAGTCAACTGGCGATACTGGCGCGGACGACTTGCCTCTGCGCCTTCGGCAGAACCCGAAAGAAGGGCGTCGGTAGCGCGCGCGATGAGTAGAGGCGGTACGATCACGCCATGAAGCTGGCTGATGTGGCACGTGTTTTCGATGGCGAGCGGCTAACGCTTGCTCGCCACCTCGCTGGCCTGCAGAAGAATAAGCTTGCGGCAAAGATCTATAAGACTCCGACCGCTGTAGCTTCGTATGAGAACGGTACGAAACGACCGTCGCCAGAGACTGTCGGCCAACTATCGTTGGCTTTAGGAGTTGACCCAGAGTTCTTTCTGGCGGGCGGAAGTAGAGCGGGCGCGGCTAGTGGTCCGCCACATTTCCGGTCCTTGCGGTCAACCACTCAGGCGGCGCGTGACCAGGCACGGGCATATGGGCTCGTGGCGGCTGACGTCGCCGAGACACTAGAGCGACACGTCGAGTTCCCGGTTGTGAACCTGCTAGAGGAACCAGTCTCCTTGGACGAAGACGATGTCGGCACGGCGACGCCGGAGGACTGCGCCCGAGCGGTGAGGGAGGCTTGGGACCTCGGACTAAGGCCAGCACCTCATCTTGTGAGGCTTCTGGAGAGCGAGGGGATCGTTGTGGTCTTCAGCCCGCGGCAGGTAGCCAGCGTCGACGCGTACTCTTTCGATTCCCGAGGGCGACCTGTCATTGTGCTGAATCCCGCAAAGCATGACTATTATCGTCAGCGCTACGACGTCGCACACGAGCTGGGTCACTTGGTGATGCATTGTGATGCAGAGCCTGGCAGTAAGATCGCCGAGTCTCAGGCTAACCGCTTCGCGGCTGAGTTCTTGATGCCTGAGCGCGCGATCCGTCCACTGCTTCCGTCTCGGGTGAACTGGCCGACGATGTTGTCTCTGAAAGAAGAGTGGAAAGTAAGTTTGCAGGCGCTCCTTTATCGTGCCAGAACGCTGGAGGTACTACCTGAGAGCGCCCATCGCACCGCAATGATCTACATTTCTAACCAGGGGTGGAGAAGGCAGGAGCCGGGCAAGACGACGAGCGTAGAGCAACCCTCACTTCTTCCGCGAGCCTCGTCGTTGTTAGAAGAATCAGGCCGTTCAGAGTCGGACCTGGCAACGGAGTGCAGGGTCCCACTTGGGCTGTTTCGTAGTGTGGTGTCGAGAGTTCCTGAGGACGGCGAGCGAGGCTCGGACGCTGAACGGGAGAAGTCGAAGGTCATCTCGCTTGTAGGTTAGGTGAGTCTTCTTATGCCGAAGGTACGCGCCGGCTTGGTGCCAGCCCGCCGACTCGAGGGAGGCATTCGTGAGCAGCAGGAGAATCAACAAGTCGGCGATCCGGCGGCAGGTCAAGGACATCGGCAGGGCGTACGAAAAGGAATGGAAGCGCTACGGACCCAAGTTGCCGATTGAGCCAGAGAGTCCGCACGCGGGACTACCGGAGAGTGCCCGGGAGGCAGACGTGCCCGACCGATTCGCCCGGCGTGCACGCGTGCGTCAGGCCTTCCTCATGTGGTTTGCACGGCACGAGAACCCCCACCCAGGGTGGGGGACTTTCATCGAGGAAGTGGCCGAGCTCGATGGTGAACCGATAACTGAGGAAGAGCGGGACGAGGCCGTCCAGCGTCTGCTTGACGATGAACTCCTCGGCGGTAGCGCCCGGATCGAGGAGTCCGACTGGCCCATGCTGCTCGAACTTACTGCGAACGGCCGGCGATGCGTGCAGGACCTCGACGGCGACACGGTTCTATGGGCGAACAAGCATCACAGAGTTGGAGCAATCTACAACGACTACCGCGATCAACGAGATCAGCGAGTCTTCGCTCAGGGCGCGTCCGGGCAGGTCGCGGCACACTCGCTCGGCGCTCATCAGGAGCAACAGAACGTAGAGCTGGACCTGCGAACGGTTCGCAGCGCTGCCCGTTACCTGCTTGCAAATATCGACGATCTCGACGATGAAGGCTTTGCCGCAGAAGCGCGGGACGGCGTCGAGGAGCTGGCCTCGGAGCTTGTAGAGGCTGCGAACAACCCTGTTGCCGAGCACGGCGCTCTTCGTCGGATTGCGAGCCGTCTTAATGCAACCCTGCTAAGCCACCCAGTCACAGCCGGCTTAGCCAGCGGCGGCACAAGCGGCACTGCTAGCGCACTCTTAACTGCGGCGCTCAACTGACAGGACGGGTCGGAGCACTGCGCTTCCGTACGTGAAGTGAGCCCCTCAGAGCCGCCGCCTTCAGCTCGGGCCAGCAGCTCTGGCCCGAGCCGAGCGCGCTCGTCGCACTCCCACGCGTCTGCGCTTAGCACGGGCGGAGAGTCAGTGTCCATGTCTTCGACAGCCATCGCGTCACTGGTGGCCCTCGGTTACGCTGTCGACGATAAGCGAGCCATCAAGAGTTACGCCGCGAGCGAAGCCGACGAGTCGTCCTCGAAGGTCAGAATCGTCAACCTTGGCGAACAGGGCTGACGCGCGTATTGCGGAGTTCAGCTTCGAGACTGTGCCCCTTGGCCCGCAGCTTCTCGACGACGGCACGCTGGGTGTCGTCGGCCTCGCCGGTGACTTCAGGTGCTTCTGGTTGCCCTGGGAGGCGTCGTAGCCACTCGTGCGCTTCTTTCTGACCCTCGAAGCGGAGCAGTACCGCGTCGGGTGCTCCCAGCGACGATTCCGCGAGTCGCTCGGCGATGAACACCTGGCGCGTCACCCGCGTGTCTTCGACGCTGCTGGTTGGTCGCTGCAGGACCGATGAGTGCCGCGCCATGGCAGTCCTCCTAGGTCGAGCTGCTTCGGTGGGCAGCCGCTTTGCTGCCGGTCACTCATGCTTATAGGGCGGTCCCACAGCGCAGCCGTCGTACTGTGACGAGGACCACTCGATTACCTAGTCCTCAGACGGTAACTGGCCGACCGCGCGAACTGAGTGTGTTCCTCAGCTAGGCGAGGGGTGAGACTCATGTAGAAAACGCGACCGAATGAACTAATCGGACATGCCGTCTGCAGGGCAAGCTTAGTGGCGATCCGGGGGCGACGACGCGACAGGCGAAAGTGGTCCCGACGGGGAATCGAGCGCCTAGTCACACCTTTGGCTCGCCGCGGAGCATGGAGGCGTCTGCTCTGCGGAGTTCAGCTTCGAGACTGTGCCCCTTGGCCCGCAGCTTCTCGACGACGGCACGCTGGGTGTCGTCGGCCTCGCCGGTGACTTCAGGTGCTTCTGGTTGCCCTGGGAGGCGTCGTAGCCACTCGTGCGCTTCTTTCTGACCCTCGAAGCGGAGCAGTACCGCGTCGGGTGCTCCCAGCGACGATTCCGCGAGTCGCTCGGCGATGAACACCTGGCGCGTCACCCGCGTGTCTTCGACGCTGCTGGTTGGTCGCTGCAGGACCGATGAGTGCCGCGCCATGGCAGTCCTCCTAGGTCGAGCTGCTTCGGTGGGCAGCCGCTTTGCTGCCGGTCACTCATGCTTATAGGGCGGTCCCACAGCGCAGCCGTCGTACTGTGATCCGAATCACATGCCCTGCGAACGCCGTTGTTCTAGCGGACTGCCTGACGGGCATAGGCAGCTCAGCGGCCCTGAGTCTGCCTGAATCTACGGAGCGCGCTACTCACCGCTTCCGATGTTATGCCGAGTCGCGCGGCAATCTCCGACTGCTTGTACCCATATGCGGTCAAGAGGAGCATCTGCACAACATCTGGCGGCGTTGTAGCAAGTAGGTCCGATACTGTATCTCGGTTGACTGCAACTGACTCAGGATCATCGCTGGCACGGGAGGAACGGAGCGATTCCGCCAACTCCACATCGTCGGTAGGTATCGCTTGGCTCCGCTCTTCGCGCAGGAACGCCTTGTACTCGTCGACGAAGGTGTACAGGCATCTCCGAACGAAATACGTTCGGAGTGACGCGCCGGCGGACGGACTCCACGCTCCTCCGAAGATCGCTGACTCCATGAACTGCTGCCCGGCGACGAGCGCGGTTAAAACGATTAGCCGCGCTAGATCTTCGACATACCCGGCTGGGGGCGGTACCAGCCTGATACCGGTTTGCTTGGTGACTTCCATAAAGAGGGCGCCACGTCGCAACAGATTCATCATGGCGCCCGTGCCGAAGTCGCGAAGTGCCGTCTCTAGTTCACGGCTCTCGATGCTGCTCGGACCCGCGTCCCGAACGAGTTCAACAATTCGAATATCTGCGGACGTCCTAACAATGTCGTCCGCTCGCTCACGTCTGGAGGCGGAAGTCATGAGGAGCCACCTTCCAACTTCCTCCGCAGCATCTCGATGGCCATAATCTCTCGGACTTCCTCGCTTGTGTACCCCTTGCCGTACAAGAATAGCGCCTGCCGGTCGTCCATCCCTGGACTTATCGGAAGACCCGATCCGCCTGCCGTTGTTGGGAGGCTGGAATCTGCGTCGAGGCCCTCGTCTTCTTCACCGCCTGTTGCCGATCCGAGCTCCATCTCAGCGTCATTACCTGGAGCACTTGTGCGGCTGGCACGCCAGTCTGCGTAGATCTCGTCGAGGTAGACAATTAGACAGGTGGCAATGAAGTAGGAGGCCAAGCTAATCTCCCCGTCTTCGCTCCACTCGTCCCTCCGACGACCTTTCTCTTCGAAGAGTCTCAATGCGCGAATTATGGTGTTATCGACCATGGCATCGCGCTCGCGCGCTGACCAATCGGCTGGAGTCGGTTCAAGTGGCCTGTCGAGTACGCGGCAACACTGCTCAACGATCACGCCGCCTGCGGTCCAAGCCCCCAGAACCGTCAAAGCGTAACTCGTCAGCCTCTTTGCAAGCGCGATCCAGCGCGGGCCCTCGAAGTCGACCGCACATAGATCTTTCCAAACGTCACGACTCTCGTCAGGGTCCCTCAGGCGCCGAGCCGACTCTTGCTCCTCCTCGTGTAGATCAGCGAACTCTGGGGCAAGATCGTCCAACTGGTCGTCGACTTCTTGTGCCGCGTTCTCTGACGGTCTCTGCGCTTCCTGGTCCGTCCGATCGCTCATGATCGGTCGCGGCGTTCGGTGCCGCGAGGGACCAGAACGTTGCCGCCCTCGGATGGAGGCGTCGGCACACGGCGGTACCGTGCCGAAGTAGCGAGTCCAAGCACCAGGTCCCCCCTCGACGCCTTCCCCCGACCCGCTGGGAGCGTAGCGCAAGCTGCCGCACGCGGTACTTTCCTGCTCCTCGGGCTTCCTGGCCGGGATGGGAACGCTGATGGCGAACGACGGTTGTTACCCGAGGAGGGACTGTGGGAGAGGGCCCCGGTGATGTTGGATCGGGCAGCGGTAACGCGTCGCGCGATCTGCTGTTCCACCTGGCGGCCGTATTCGCATCGGCTGCGGCGGCTGCGGCAATGTCAGCGGCAGTACTGCTTGGCCTCAAAGAACTGTTGACCATCGTGCTAGCCGTTGTAGCCGCCATCGGCTTGATCGTTGTTTTGGTGCAGTTCATTCGAGCGCCAGTCGGAGATAAGGCCTCATGGCGCCGGTGGATGACGATTGTCGTCGGCACCGCCTTCATCGGAATCGTGGGCGTCGCCCTACTCTTCAACAAGGCGCCCGACCTCTACCCAGTGACCGGTAACGTCACACTCGATGCAACTCGCTTCAGCGCCATAGCAACAACGCGAGCCGCTGTGCTCGCAAGCGTCGTAGGGGTGGCAGCTGTCGGGACACTCGTCGTGAATGCGGTCGGCGCTCGGATTGCCGTACGAAATCTCGAGCTAGGGCAAGAAACATTGGTTAGTACCCAAGAAGCTAGTCGGGAGAGCGCTGATGCGGCGCGCCGCAACATCGAGCTGACCCGGTCCAGCCAATTGATAGAACGCTACGCTGGCGCTGTGGAGTTGCTCGGCAAGACGGGTGACGCAAGTGCGATAGGTGGCATCTACGCTCTCGAGCGGCTGGGCAAGGATGCTCGGGAAGAATACAATACGACAGTCGTTGAAGTGTTAGCGGCATATGTTCGATCCGAAGCTTCCCTGGCGGAAAATGAGGTCGCCGGCGCTCAACATCTCAGCGCGTTGGTATCGGGAGAAAGCGCCGGGTCTTCCATCGAGTCACCGAAGGATGCGAAGATTTCGTGGGGCGTCCGCGTGGCACTTTCGGTCCTTACTCGTATCTCAGAACCTCCACCCGTTCCACCTCCTAGTAGCTCTGGGGCCGAGCTCATCGAAGAGTTCACTACTCGCGTTTTTCGTACCGGCGCGGCAGTCGATCTCCGGCGTGTGAACTTGAGGCGCCTTGCCCTGACGGCCGCTGACCTTCGCCGCGCTGACCTGCGAGGTGCGGACCTTAGCGGCGCGAAGCTCGTTAGGGCTGATCTCCGCTACGCTAAGCTTGAGGGAGTTGACTTTACCGGCGCAGACTTGAGTTTCGCGAGTTTCATAGGTGCTGAGCTTTCGGGTGTGCGGTTCGATGGTGCGAATCTGACCGATGCAGTATTCGGGGCGAGGGACGGCCGTCTCGGTTCGGCCGTCATCGTTGGATCGCACTTCGCCGATGCCCGATTGCATCGCGCGAATCTACGCGGTGTGAATTTGTCCGGGGCTAGAGGTTTGGTTCAGCAGCAGATCGATTCCGCTGAGGGTGATAGTCGCACTTCGGGCCTCAACGGCCTGTCGCGCCCGCCGAGTTGGTCAACCTAGAGCCCTCGATTCGAATGAGTCTGGGCTGGCGTTTCTCCCGCTGGAATCGAGTCTACTCATGCAGGATCACTAGTATTGGCGCTGAGCTCGCAGTGCGTCTCCTCGTGGGATGAGTTGAGGTACTGGATCACGGGTCCGTCACCCGGACTGCGGCGCAATCCGTTCCTTCGCTCGCGCCCGTACTAGTCTCGGCGGCTAAGGGTTCGGTTCAGCGACGCTTGTGGCAGCGCGAGAGAGGCGCTGCGGCCTAGAGCCCCAGGTGCTTGGCGACAGAGCTTGGTTGCTCTATCGAGGTCGCCTCAGGGGTCTAGGAACACGGCACGTCGCTTCGCTCTAGCGCCTCCTCCGCTGGCCCACGTGTGCGCAAAAGGTTGGCGCCCAACGACTAAGCTCTTCGATGTCAACAGCTCGAATGTGTACGCCAATGGTGCGTGCCTTTGGCTGCTCTTTCGATGCGCGTATGGCGATGCGGTGGGGGATATCGAGCGCAATCATCCACTCCGACAGCTGTTGCGTGGTCGTCGTAACATGATGTCCGGTGAATGTGTCGCTCCGCCACCAAGTGATGCCCGAATCGTGTACGTTGGCTGGTGCGCAGTTCAGAAACCCTACGAGAGCCCGCTGTGCCGCACGCTCGTTGCTGGTGAGTCGGCGGGCGTTTATCTTGCGCCGGTAGTAGCTAGCGCGTCCGGAAGCACGTTTGCGTTCGAGGCGCTTCCCGTCGCACGCGCGGTCGAGATCGGCGCCGCAGTCCCAACAGTTCTGCTGGTTCTTCTCGGCGTTCCTTCGTTGGGCGGTGCGCGTGTGGCCACAGCCGGGGTAAGTGTGGACGACGAGCCGAGTGGGGGAGCGGATGCACTCGGGGCAGGCGGCGACGTCGTCGTTCTTCCACTTCGGCATGGCGGTGCGGGTGGCGACCTTGTCTCGCCACTCGTGGCCCTCCGAGCAGCGCCACCACACGGTGGCCGACGAACTCGCCGCGATCGTGTCCGGGTCGTATCGGCTCGGGCCAGTGCCGTTCCGCTCCGGGTGCCACTGGGCGGCGAGGGCCGGGAATCGGGCCGCGAGGGTGCGGCTGGGGTCGAGGCTGCGAGACATGGTCGGGACCTCCATTAGGCCGCGTGTGGGTAGGGGACGGGCGGTGGTGGTGGGTCGGTGCCGGCGCGCTTGTGGTGCAGGCGGGTGCCGTGGTTGGTGAGGTCGATCGCGAGGCCGCGGGTGTCGAACCAGGCGAGGATGGCGGGCATCCCGCCTGCGCGGCCGGCGGCCTTGAGGGTGTCGAGTTCGTAGGCCACGACGGTGCCGTAGTCGGCCGCGGAGATGTAGGCGATGGTCTCGGTGCCGAGCTCTTCGGCGTCGGCGAGTTCCTGTTCGGTGGCCTCGTCCTCGAGTAGCGGGCCGGGGATATCGAGCTCGCGGGCTTTGTCGGCGAACCAGCCGCGCATCAGCGGCGGCCATTGGCACTGCCGGAACCGCATCTCGGTCGCCGTCTTCGACCACTCGCTGATCAGGCGGGCGTCGGCCTCGGCGGCCTGGTGGTCGCCTTCAGCTATGGCGACGGCGCAAGTCTCCATGACCTCGAAGGGGGTGCGGTGGCGGCGGCCGGGTTCGTCGCGGCCGTGCTTGAACACCGACCCGACCGTTTCCAGCGCCATCTTGAACGGGTAGCGGGCGAGGTCGGTGCTGCTGGTGTCGGGGCCGGTGTCCATGACCTTGACGTCGAACCCGGCCGACTCTCGTTCGCCACCACGTAGGACGTAGCTGATGGCGTCGAGGCCGTGTTCGGCCAGGCCCTCGCACCAGCGGTGCCAGCTCTCGGCGAGCACGGTTTCGGCGTAGGGAGCGGTGATGCCGATCGGGTCGCCGATGGGCTGGTCGAGCGCGGTGCGGGTGCGGCCTTCGGTGCCCCACGGGACCTGCTTGGTGCTCCATTCGCGGGGGTCGCAGAGCAGGAACACGTGCATGTGTGGGTGCCAGCCGGCCTCGTCGCCGACGGTGCATTCGAAGGCGCGCAGCACGAACCGCACCCCGAGCCGTTCCTTGAGCCGGCGCCACGGCCGGTCACTGGTGACGTGGCGCCAGGCGGTGCGCTGCGCCTGCACGAGCGTCCGTAGCGAGTGTCCGAGGTGGTGGCGCGCGGAGAACGTCGCGAGCACGACGGTGCCGCCGAGTGCTTCCCATACTGAGAAGGCGTGCGCGAGGTCGCGGGCGCGTCCGACGGCGATCTTCGCTCCGCAGCACACGCAGGAGTGCCATGTCGCGCAGGTCTGCAGGCCGCCGACGCCGACGTCGAGCGAGCCGCGGTCGTCGGTCTCCAGCCCGCGCAGCGGCAGCTCTTCGGCCTGGGCGTCGAACCGGAACCGGCGACAGGTGCGGACCTTGCGCAGCGGGGACACGGTCCACATCGCCCGGTGCACCGCCCACCGCACGTCGGCGTCGTCCGGGGGCGGCACCGCGTCCACAGCAGCGGGCCCGGCGGCGGTGTTGGGGGCGGGGGAGCTAAACCCCTCATTCCCAAGGCGCGGTGCGCTCACGGCGCGTCACCGCCAGCGGCGGGGGCCGGCGCTGGCGCGCCGGTGCCCGGCCCTTCCGGGCCGGGCACGCTCCGCTCCTGTCTTCGACCCGCGGCGCGCGCCCGGCCCGAGGGCCGGGCGGGGCGAGGGCAGCGGCGACCACGGCCACGGCGGGAAGCACGTGGAGCAGCCCGGGCCGGGGAAGGTGGGGGAGAGCTCGCGCGCTCGACTCACGGGCCGTGGGGCTGCTCAAGGCCGCGCGGCCGAGATCCCGGAGGAACCGCCTACGGCGGGGCGGGGCGACGGCGCGCGAGCTTGTACGGCCGTCCCTCGCCAGCAAGGGCCGCAAACCATCTTCACCGGCAGACCGACGACGAAGACCACGGCTCGGGGCGAGGGGCCGCTGAAGATCGTTTGCTTCCTCCCTTGCTGGCGAGCCTCCGACGGCCGAAGGGCCCGCAGGCGCGGTGGGGCCGGGACGGACCCCACCCGGGGCGCGCACCGCCGCCCCGCCGATCTCACGGGCGTTGGAGGTGGCCGGGATGCGAGTCCTCGTAGCCGGCTCGAAGTTCTGGACCGACGGGAAGACACTGACGGGAGCGCTGGCGCTGGTATGGGAGCCCGACGCCGTGCTCGTCACGGGCGCGTGCCCCGAGGGCGTCGAGGAGCTCGCGGCGCGGCGGTGGCAGCAGTGGGGCGGGCGGGTCGAGCGGTGGGAGTTCGACTGGGACCAGTCGCAGGGGACCGTGGTCGCGGGCCGGCACCAGCGGATGCTCGAGGCTCGCGCCGCCGTCTGCCTCACCTTTGGCGGCTTGATCGGACCGCAGTCGCTCGAGGCGATGAGCCGCGCGGCCGGCGTTCCGACGTACCTCTGGACCTGACCGCGGGACCAAGATCGACCCACGCTGTACCTACCGGAATCGCGCCGTGCGCACTCCGAGACGTCCGCCAACCTTGAGACCGCTGGGTGGGTGTTCGTGCAGCTCACCGGCAGGCCACGGGCACCGATGGGCAGCGGGGAGAACTGACTGACTAGATGCGAAAGGTCCGGGGTTCGATTCCCCGCGCCGGCTCCACATCCGACCAGGGACGACGTCCGTCGCAGGGGTCCTGTTCCTGGGCCTCCTGCACCAACGGTCGTCGCGATCACAGGTCGTCACCCCAGTCGATGGCGTCGAGTGCCTGGCGCATGGCGTCGAGGTCGGTGTGGGCGTAGATCGTCATGGTCACGTCGACGTCCGCGTGACGGGCGATGGCCTGGACTACGTGCGACGGAGTGCTGAGGTCGAGCAGCAGGCTCACGACCGTGTGCCGAGATCGTCTCGTCCCGCTGGGACTCACTCGTGGCTGGCAACGAGCCGTGCGTAGGTCCCGACGGAGGCCCACGACAGTGCAGCGACCACGAGGAAGGCCAGGTAGACGCCGCCGAAGCCGATCACGGTGGCGACCGTGGCGGCGGTGACGGGTGCGAGGAGGCCTGCGACGCCCCAGCTGGTGAACACGAGGCCGTAGGTTGTGCCGAAGCGTTCAGGCGGGACCACGTCCGAGGTGGCCGCTGGCGTCAGCGTCGACAGCGCCCCGTACTGGGTGCCGAGCAGCAGCAGGGCGGCCAGGGCGAGGGGTCCGCTCGCGCTGAGGGCCAGCGGGGTGCAAGCGAGCACCAGCAGCGCCGAGTTGGCGTGGAGCGCGGCGCGCCGACCGATGCGGTCGGAGAGGGGGCCGGCGATGAGCCGGCCCGCAAAGTTGCCGAGATTGAGGAGCACCACCGCGAGCGTCACGACCGCCACGTCCCCGGCGAGGTTCCCAGCCTGAGCGAAAGCCGCGAGGGCGGGCGCACTTCCGAGGCCGAAGGCCAGCCACAGGGCGATGACGGGCCCGGTCGGGCGGGTCGGTCGGACATGGTGGTCGCGCGGTCGACGCGAGGTGGGGGCGTTGCCGGGCACGAGGGTGGCCGCGACGGCGAGCAGGACTCCGAGCACGCCGGCCAGGACGACGAAGGTCCAGCCGCGGCCCAGAGCCGCCAACAGCCAAGAGGCCACCGGCGCCAGGACTGCGGTCCCGGCGGCGTAGGCGCTGACGACCAGGCCGAGGGCGAGCCCACGTCCCGAGGCGACGGTCCCGGCTACGCGGACGGCGGTCGCGTAGCCGAGTCCGGTGGATCCGCCGACCAGGACGCCGAACGTCAGGAACAGGACGACTGGCGAGGTGGCGACGGCGCTGCCCAGCAGGCCGAGCACGGTGCCGGCGAGCGCGACGAGGGCGAGTCGGCGCGGCGAGAACGCGTCGGCGGCGCGTCCGCCGACCAGGACGCCGAGCATGAAGGCGGCCAGGCCGACGGAGAACACGCCGGCCAGCAGGGCGTGGCTGACGCCGAGGTCCCTACCGAGGGAGTCGGTGAAGACATCCCAGGCGAACAGCGGGCTGACGGCGAGGTCGAGCAGGACGGCGCCGGTGAGTGCGCGTCTCTTGTCGGCCGTTGCGGCGCCGGTGTCGACCACGGGTCACATGGTGCGCGCGGGCACCAGCTCGGTCAGCAGCTCGCGGACGCGCTGGTCGATGTCGTCGCGGATGGGGCGGACGTCGTCGATGCCCTTGCCGACGGGGTCGGTGAGTCCCAGTCGAGGTAGCGCTTGCCGGGAAGATGGCTCGACGCGGGTGCCCGCTCGACGAGGGGTCTGGAGGACACCTCTCTCAGGTGGTCCCGGAGGGCTCGGAGGGACACGATGGTCTCGCCGTGACGACGACGTCCCGTCCGCAGCTCCAGCACGACGGCGACGGCTCGGGATCACGCCCCTCGACGTCGCAACGGGGACAACGCCAATGGCTGACGATGACGGTCAAGACGATTCTCCTTCCCTGCGGGGGCGGGACGACAGCTGGGAGCCTCCGGAGAAGCACCGGGCGGCAGACCGGTTCGCCGGGCGCAGCCTGCGCAGCGCGCAGGCGATCACGGATGCCCTCGCGGAGGCCGGTGTCGTCGATGACGGCGTAGTGGTCGTCGACCGGCGCGGTCCGCGCCGTGGGCTCGGCGATCTGGAACGTCTGCTCGACTCCGCCCTCGAGGAGGTCGAGGAGGACCCCCCGCCCGAGCCGGGGGCCACTGGGCCTCACGGCATGCCGCCGAGGCCCGACGATCCCGAGGGCGCTGGGCAGACCGGGCCTCGGTGAACCACGCACACCCAGAGCGGAGCGAAAGGGAGGCCCTCGACGCGCGGGTGGTACGAGCGTGCGGGCTGCCCGTGCAGAACGGGGTACCAGCAGCGCTCGCAGAGCGGCGGCACTCGGTCGCCGTTCCACGGCTGTCGGATCATCGCGTCCGTGCCCGCAGGGTCACGGGCGGCGCCAGCCGCAATATCGGGGTCTGCATGGTCGGTCCGCCCTCCTCGAGCTCGGGAGTTACCCCACCGGTGACGGGCGGAGCGGCCGGGGGCACTTCTGCGACGAGTGCACCGTGCCGGTCGCCCAACGGTGGGAGGCAGCCGCTCGCCGCCGACGACAGGCCACCGCGCGGTGTCCCGACCGTGGCCGAGGCGCAACCTGGAGCCCTTGCGCCGTCCCGGCAGGGAGGCGACGCTCGCTCCTTCGAGCGCGATGAGAGTCGGACCTCGGAGGTCGCGATGGCCACCTACGCCTATCGCTGCCCCGGCTGTGGTGACTTCGACCTGACGCGCCCGATGGGCGAGGCACCGGACCGCGCGATCTGCACGCGCTGTGGTGCGTCCTCACCGCGGCGGTGGGACGCACCGTCGCTCGCCGGGATGAACCCGGCACTGCGCTCCGCGATGGCTCGCGAGGAGGCCAGCCGGGACGCACCCGAGGTGGTCCGTCGCTCGCCCGGCGGCGAGCGCCGCTAGTCGTTTCGCCCCGGCCGAGCGGGACCGCGCCGCCGCACCGGGATCTCGGGAGGTCGACGACGCCTGCCCGAAGGAGGACGTGTCGTGGCATCGGTAGGTCTGTTCTACGTCGGAGCCGTCCTGTTCATCAACGGTGTGATGCTGCTCGGGAGGGTCGAGCCGCGGGCCGGCGCGATCATGAATCTCTTCGTCGGTGGCCTCCAGGTGGTCACCCCGACGTTCCTGATCTTCACCGCGAACGGGGACCAGGACACCATCCTGTTGGCCTCGGGGCTGTACCTGTTCGGCTTCACCTACCTCTACGTCGGGATCGGCTTGCTGGCCGGGCTGGATTCCACCGGTGTGGGCTGGTTCTCGTTGTTCGTG
Organism: Actinomycetospora sp. CA-053990; assembly: GCF_050948445.1. Classification (NCBI taxonomy): domain Bacteria; kingdom Bacillati; phylum Actinomycetota; class Actinomycetes; order Pseudonocardiales; family Pseudonocardiaceae; genus Actinomycetospora; species Actinomycetospora sp. CA-053990. Next base: position 954,928 of record NZ_CP192043.1, read on the forward strand.
GCCATCGCCGCGCTCGCCTATTCGTTCATGAACTTCACCCGGCTCGCGGACGCCCCGTTCGGCGTCATCTGGCTCTACTGGTCGTTCCTGTGGTCCCTGTTCTTCGTCCTGCTCGGGCTCAAGCAGGAGTGGCTCACCCGCTACACGGGCTGGGTGGCCCTCATCGAGGGCTGGGTCACGGCCGCGATCCCGGGCTTCCTGCTGTTCTCCGGCTATTGGTCGACCTCCAGCACCACCGCGATCGTCCTCGCCGTCATCGGCGTGGCGATGGTGCTGGTCCTGCTCCCCACCGCACGCCGTGACCGCCGTGATCGCGGGGCGCACGCCCAGCCCGCGCCCACCCCCGAGCCGACCGCACCGGCCCCGGACCGCCCGGTCAGTACCCGCTGAGTTGACCGTTCCACCCCACCGGCCGGGTCGGGACCCGTGCCGCCCGAAGGAGGATCACCATGCCCGAAGTCGTGTTCTCGGTGGACCAGGGCAAGTCCATGCGCGAGCAGGCGGTACCCGGCCACAACCGCTGGCACCCGGACGTCCCGGTCGCGACGATGGTCCGCCCGGGGAGCGACTTCCGGGTCGAGTGCCGCGAGTGGACCGACGCGCAGATCGGCAACAATGATTCCGCGAACGACGTCCGTGACGTCGACCTGTCCCCGGCGCACATGCTCTCCGGACCGATCGGCGTGGAGGGCGCGGAGCCGGGCGACCTGCTCGTGGTCGACATCCTGGACCTCGGCCCGGTGCAGGCGCCCCAGGAGTTCGGCGACGCCCCGGGTCAGGGCTGGGGCTACACCGGGATCTTCGCGCGGGAGAACGGCGGAGGGTTCCTGACCGAGTGGTTCCCGGAAGCAGCCAAGGCGATCTGGGACTTCCGTGGCCAGGTCGCCACCTCCCGCCACCTCCCCGGTGTGCGATACACCGGCATCACCCATCCCGGGCTGTTCGGCACCGCGCCGTCAGCCGACCTGCTGGCCCGATGGAACCGTCGCGAGCAGGCCCTCATCGATCGCGAACCCGACCGGGTCCCTCCGCTGGCCCTCCCACCGCTGACCGACAACAGCCTGGGCGGCACGGCCACCGGTGAGGTCGCCGACCGGATCGCGCGGGAGGGCGCGCGCACCGTCCCCGCGCGGGAGAACGGCGGGAACCACGACATCAAGAACTTCACACGGGGCAGCCGCGTGTTCTACCCGGTCCACGTGAACGACGCCAAGCTCTCCGGCGGCGATCTCCACTTCAGCCAGGGCGACGGCGAGATCACCTTCTGCGGCGCCATCGAGATGGGTGGCTTCATCGACTTCGGAGTCGACCTGATCAAGGGTGGGATGGAGACATACGGGGTGACGACCAACCCCATCTTCATGCCGGGCAACGTCGAGCCGCGCTACTCCGAGTTCCTCACGTTCATCGGCATCTCGGTGGACCACGAGAACGACACCAACGAGTACCTGAACGCCACGCTGGCGTACAAGAGAGCCTGCCTCAACGCCGTCGAGTACCTCAAGAAGTTCGGGTACTCGGGCGAGCAGGCGTACCTCCTCTTGGGCTCCGCGCCCATCGAGGGGCGCGTCAGCGGCATCGTGGACATCCCGAACGCCTGCTGCTCGCTCTACCTGCCGACGGCGATCTTCGACTTCGACGTGCGCCCGTCGTCGGCCGGCCCGGTGTCCGCCGACCGCGGGATGGCGGCGATCACCAACTGAGCGTGGCGCCGGAGGCGGACGGCGGCGTAGCTGCGCCGTTCCAGGGCACGGCGCCACCGCCCGAACATACGAGCCCCCACCCCGGCGACGACCAGGTCCGCGGAGACCTGTTCGGCAAAGCAGAGCAGCACGTGGATGTGGGCGTGCCAGCCGTTGCGCTCGCCCCAGGCCACCTCTACCGCGCGTGCCCAGCCGAGCAGGCCGCCGAACAGGGCGCTGTCCTTCTGGGCGGTGACGACCACTCTTGATCGGGCTTGTCAGCGAAAGGTCCGGGGTTCGATCCCCCGCGCCGGCTCCACGTCCATCGGGACCACGCTCCTCGACCACTCCCGGCGCGCCGCACCGTCGTCGACTGGTCGCTCGTCGTGGAAGTGCTGCTCACGGCGCTGGGCGGTTCGAGTGAGGCTCGGGTCGGCCCGCTCGTCGCGCTGTCACACTCGGCGGGACCGAACGGCGAGCGACGGAGCGCCCGATGTCGATGATCATGATCTCGATGCCGATCCCGCCCGAGAAGTACGCGGAGTGGCGGGAGGCGATGGAGGAGTTCGCCGGAGCGCGGAGGGACGAGTACACGGCGGCCCGGGCGCGGCAGGGCGTGACCCGCCAGGGCGTCTTCGTCGACCACACCCCGGACGGACCCCGGGAGATCATGGTGATGGAAGCCGAGGACCCCGGGTGGACGCTCGAGCTGATGGCGACGTCGCAGGAGCCGTTCGACGTGGAGTTCCGGGAGTTCCTCATGAACATCTACGGCCTGGACCTCTCGGAGCCGCCGGCCGGTCCGATGCCCGAGGTGGTCCTCGACTGGTGCGCCCCCGTCCCGGCCCGAGACGGCTGAGCTGACGACGAGGAGGGGATTCTCGGGCACGATCGCGACGCATGTCCCTCGACGACGTCCGTGCGGCCATCGACCGCATCGACGACCAGATCGTGGCGCTGCTCGCGCAGCGCCAGGAGCAGGTCCGGGCCGCGGCCGCGTTCAAGGCCGACGACGCGGCGGTCCGGGCTCCTGATCGGCGCGCCGCCCTCCTGGCCCGCATGCGGGAGCGGGCGGAGGCCGAAGGTGCCGACCCGGACGTGGTGGCGGCGACCTACACCGCGATGGTGGACGCCTTCATCGCCCTGGAGCTCGGGGAGCACCGCGCCCGCGGGAACCCCGCGTAGAGACGTGGGCGGGAAGGGCGGCACGTTCTCTCAGGAGGGGTCCATGGACCAGGAGTCGGTCACGTCCCGCGACGGCACGTCCATCGCCTACCGGCGCAGCGGGCACGGACCGCCGCTCGTGCTGGTGCACGGGACCTCCGCCGACCACAGCCGGTGGGCTCCCGTCCTTCCGGCGTTCGAGCAGCGCTACACGGTCTGCGCGATCGATCGCCGCGGCCGCGGCGGCAGTGGCGACGCGGAGGACTACGCGCTGGAGCGGGAGTTCGAGGACGTGGCCGCCGTGGTCGACTCGCTGGGGGAGCCCGTGATCCTCCTCGGTCAGTCGCACGGTGGGCTGTGCGCGCTCGAGGCCGCCCTGCTCAGCTCCGGCGTCCGGGCGCTGGTGCTCTACGAGCCCCCGTTCGAGGCGGCGGGCGCGGAGATGAACCCTCCCGAGGTCCTCGAGCGACTCGAGACGTTGTTGCAGGCGGGGGACCGGGACGGGGTGGTGGCGACCATGGCGCGCGAGATCGCGGGCGTGCCGCAGGAGGTGATCGAGTCCTCGCGCTCCCTGCCCGTGTGGCGGGCGCGGATGGCGACGGCGCACACGATCCCGCGGGAGCTCCGCGCGGCGAAGGCGTACCGGTTCGACCCTGAGCGGTTCCGGGAGCTCGCGGTGCCGACGCTACTGCTCACCGGGAGCGAGAGCTCGCCCGTGCTGCGGCTCGCGACGGAGGCGGTGCACGAGGCGTTGCCGGACTCCCGCATCGTCGTCATGGCCGGGCAGGGGCACGTGGCCATGGACACCGGGACCGACCTCTTCACCGGCGAGGTCCTCCGGTTCACCGAGGGTCTCTGACGGTGCACCTCAGGCGCGCAGCGTCTCGCTCGGCGAGCAGCCGTAGCGCCGCCGGTAGGCGACGGAGAAGCGCCCGGGGTGCGTGAAGCGCCAGCGGGAGGCGATGTCGGCGACGGTCCGGCCGTCGCGGGGGTCGGCGGCGCGCAGCTCCTCGTGGGCCCCGACCAGTCTGATGTCGCGCAGGTGGGCCAGCGGCGTGGTGGCACGCCACCGGCGGAACGCCATCTGCAGGCCACGGGTGCCGAGCCCGGCGGCCGCGGCGACGTCGGCGACGTCGACGTCCTCCGTCGCGTGCTCCTCGAGGTAGGCGATCGCGCGGCGCACGTTCGCGGGCTCGGCGGGATGGACCGTGCCGGCGGCCTGCTCCTGACCGAGCTCGTCGACCACCTGCTCCGCGCACGCGAGGATCGAGGCTCCGGCCTCGCTGGCGCGCTCGAGGAGCAGGTCGAACGCCGCGTCGGGCGTGATCCCGTGGTGGCGGGAGAGCAGCGCACGCGCCGCGACGACGAGGTCGCGCGCCCGGACCGCCGCCTCCGAGTCCGACGGGGTGAGCAGGCGGTGCACGTGACGGGCGAGCTCGGCGGCGACGGCCCGCGTCGCGGCGTCGAAGGCGGCGCGCGTGTCGGAGGCGAGGGTGAGGGCCCCGTCGCCGCCGGGGAGCGGGAGGACCAGCAGCGACGCGGGCGTCCGGGTGCCGTCGCGCAGACCGATCCATCGGGGTCGCCGGCGACGTCGTCGACGACGACCGTGGTGCCCGACCGGCACGCCGCGGCGCGGGGCCCGCGGGCCAGGGCCTCGGCGGTGGTCGGCGAGACGTCACCCGCCGACGCGACGACCGGCGCCGCGCCCCGGACGGCGACCACGACCTGCGCCCACTGCACCGAGCCCGCGACCTGCAGCGCGTGCGCGCACATCCGCTCCAGGGCGCCGACGGGGACCGTCTCCGCCTCGAGCCGGGGCCGCCCCGTCCCGGGGTCGCGCTCCGGGGCGCGGCGGGCCATCACCGGGGCCCGCCCGTCGAGCAGGTCGGCCAGGCCGATGGCGTCCGACGACACGGGTGAACGCTGCTGGGTGCTCACGATCCGGGATCCGTCCCACGCGACATCCCCGCGACATCCGGGGCGCAGTGGCTGGGCGGTCAACCGGCCCGTCACGGTAACCCACGACGACGCTGTCCGGGGAGCGCACGTCGGAGGGAACCCGCCGGCGCCGATACGCTGCACGCATGCCGATCGGGACGGCCTCCGACGACGGTGCCGCACGCGTGCGCCGGGCCGGGTGGCTGGTCACCGCGGCCGCGCTGCTCGTCGCCGTCGCCACCCTGGTCCTGGTCGGCCTCGTGCCGCCGAGCCCGGGGCGCACCGTCGCCATCGTCGTCGCGGTGGTCCTGGCCTTCGGGCTCGCCGGCTGGCGGGCGGTGCGGGCCCGCCGGGACCCGACGACCGTCGCCGGCCTGCGGCCGATCTCGAGCTGGCTCGCCGCCTTCGGGTGGGGCGCGACGGTGTTCTCGGCGCTGGTCGCCCTCGCCGCGCCCGACTCCGGGGGCCGCGCGGTGATCGCCGGGATCCTCGCCGGGTGCCTGCTCGTGCTCGTCGGGCGCTCGAGCGAGCAGGTGGCGGCGCGGCGCTGACCCAGAGGCGCTGACTCAGATCAGCCCGGCGCGCCGCCAGACGAGCTCCGACGGTCCGCCGACCATGCCCACGCCCCGCAGGAAGTCCAGCACCTTCTCGAGCATGAAGCGCTTGGTCGCGAGGTGGTGCGGGTTGGCCAGCGCCGCGGCGCGACCGACCCGGCCGGAGATCCCGACGGAGCGGTAGACCCGGGCCTGGACCAGGGCGTTCACCACCTCCGTCGACACGAGCGCGGTCAGCCAGCGCTCCCGCTCGAGCGCGGCCCGCGACAGTGTCGGGACGAGCCGGACGAGCTCCTCGCGGGCGAACCGCACGTGGCGGGCCTCCTCGACGACGTGCACCCGGCTGACGGCGCGCAGCATGGGCTGGATGCGCTCGTCGTGCATGGACTCGCGCTGGAACCGATCGGTGGTCTCCTCGGCGACCAGGACGCTCGCGAACATGCTGGGGCCGGCCCCGATGTGGCCGTACAGCCCGCCGAAGCGGTGGAGGAGGCCGTGCGGGCGGTAGTCCGGCGTCCCGAGCTTGCTGACGGCCCGCGCGAACATCACCGAGTGCCGCGTCTCGTCGCCGACCTCGGTGAGCGCGTACTGGGCGTGGCCCTCGCGGAGGTCGAGGTCGTAGGCGTAGCGGGTGAGCATCTGCATGAGGATCACCTCGAACCACAGCCCGACCGAGAGCATGCTCGCGACCTCGTGCTCGGAGAGCGTGATCCGCTGCTGCTCGTCGAGGGAGTCCCACAGCTCGGTGCCGTAGAGCGAGGTGCGCTCCGGCGGCAGGCCCCAGCCGCCGGGGACGAGCGGGGCGTCCCAGTCGACCTCGAGGGACGGGTCGAGGGTGTGGCGGGCCGAGGACGCCAGGAGCCGGGCGGCCGTGTGCTCCCGGTCGGTCGGTGCGAGCGCGCGGGTCATGGCGTGCCTCTCGTGCCGCGGGTAGGTGCAACGCAATGTAACGGATACATCGTGTCACGCCTAGTTGGTACCGTCCTGTCGGCGGTGGGACCCTCGGGAGACCATGAGCGAGACGCCCACCACCGACGGACGGGCGCGGCGGTGGGCCGGGCACCGGGAGGCACGGCGCCTGGAGCTCGTCGACGCCGCGTGCTCAGCGATCGCCGAGCACGGTCCCGAGGTCACCACCGAGCAGATCGCCGCGCGCGCCGGGGTGTCCCGTCCCGGGCTGTACCGCCACTTCGAGGGCCGTGACGACCTGCAGAGCGCCATCGCCGCGCGGTCGGTCGAGCGGCTCGTCGCCGAGCTCGAGCCGGTGTGGCGTCCGTCAGGGCGCCCGTTCGACATGCTCGCCAAGGCCCTGCGGGCGCACCTGCGCTGGCTGGGCGCCAACGGCAACGTCTACCGCTACCTCAAGCGCACGTCCTTCGGCACCGGCGGCGAGTCGGCGACCACCAACGTGCGCGCGACCGTCGCGGCGCACGTTGCCGGGATGCTCGTCGACGGCTCGCTGGGCGCGGAGATCGAGCCCGCGGTGGCCCACCCGCTCGCCTTCGGGCTCGTGGGGATGGTCGACTCGGCGAGCTCGCACTGGCTCGACGAGCCCCACGGCGCGACCCTCGACCAGCTCGTGAGCCAGCTCACGGAGTCCTGCTGGGCGGTCATCCGCGCCTCGGTGGGGACGGACGCCGTCGCCGGTCCGTGATCGGCCCCAGGCTCCGGTCCCCGGCGGCGGTGCGCCACGATTGGGGCCCCCGCCGGAGAGAGGATCCGACGCATGGCGATGCGCCGCTCGTTCCCCACCGTCCTGTCCGACCGGCTGCCCGAGACGCGTGACTTCTACGTCGCGCTGCTCGGCTTCGAGGTCGCGTTCGACAGCGACTGGTACGTGGCCCTCACCCTCCTCGACGGGGACGAGGCCCACGAGCTGGCGATCTGGGCCGTCGGCCACGAGCTGGTGCCGCCCCCGTACCGCGCCGACCCCGCCGGGGTGATCCTCACGTTCCTCGTCGACGACGTGGACGCGGTGCACGCCGAGGCGCGCCGGGCGCGGATCCCCGTGGTCGCGCCGCCGCGTGACCTGTTCCACGGTCGTCGCCAGATGCTGGTGACCGACCCCAACGGCATGCTCGTCGAGGTGTCCAGCCCGAGCACGCCCTCGCCCGCGTTCGCCGCGGAGCTCCTCCGCCGGGGCCGCGCCCCGGAGACCACCGGCTGAACGTGCCCGACGGTCGGGGACCCGAGACGAACCCGCTCGCCGAACTGCTCGGTGGCAAGGGCCAGGCGGTCGACGCCTCGGTGCCCTCGGTGGCGTTCGTCGCCGTCTGGCTCGCGGCGGACGCGCTCGGCCGGCCGCAGCCGGTGCTGGCCGGCGGGATCGCCGCCGTCGTCGTCGCGGGCGGGGTCGCCCTGTGGCGCCACCGGCGCGGAGAGCGTCCCCGGGCGGTCGCGGTGGGGCTGCTGCTGGCCGTCGGCGCGGCGCTGCTCGCCCTCTACACCGGACGGGCGCAGGACTTCTTCCTGCCCCGCATCATCGCCAACGCCGGGAGCCTCGCGGCCTGGCTCGTCTCGATCGCGATCCGCTGGCCCCTGCTCGGGCTCGTCGTGGGCGCCCTCACCGGCCACCCGACGCTCTGGCGCCGCGACCCGGACCTCGTGCGCGGGTACTGCCGGGCGAGCTGGGTGTGGGTCGCCCAGTACGCGGTGCGCGTCGTCGTGTTCACGGGCCTCTGGGCGGCCGACCAGGTGGTCGCGCTGGGGATCGCCCAGGTGGCGCTGACCTGGCCGCTCGTCGTGGCGTGCATCGCAGCGTCCTGGCCGTTGGTTCGTTCGGCCCTGCCGCCCGGGCACCCGGGCCCGCGGCGTCCCGTCGTCCACGAGTCGTGAGCCGTTCGGACCAGCGATTGGGCCGAGCGGTGGAGACACAGATCGTCCGTGGGTGAACGCTCTCACCGGCGGACAACGAGGCACGATGGGAGACGTCGTCCGTAGTGGTCGACGTGATGTCGACCTGCCCTGCGGTGCCCTCACACGGCGCCGACCGCCCCCGATCCGTGCAGCCCGGGAGCCATGTCCGACAAGACCTCCGAAGAGAAGTCCGCCGCACCCTCGTCCGGTATGGGACTGACCTTCCCGCAGATCGCAGCCAGTGCGCTGGCGGCCGCCACGGCGGCGATCCTCGGGTCGTTCATGGGTGTCCTCGGCACCATCGGCGGCGCCGCCGTCGCGTCGATCATCAGTACCGTCGGGTCGGCGCTCTACCAGCGCTCCCTCGAGGCCACGCGTGACCGGGTCAAGCAGAAGCTCGTCGTCACGAGTGCGGGCAACACCCGCGTCGCCGCCGCCGTCGGCAAGGTCGCCGGTGTCGCGGGTCCGGCGGCCGTGCCGCCGGGACAGCCCGGGCCGACCCGGGTGCAGGGCGGTCGGCCGATGGTCGGCCCGCCGACGCCCGGTCCCGGGGTCCCGATGCCGCCACCCCCGCAGGGCCGCCCCGGCATGCCGCCGGCCGACCCGACGCGCCGCGTCCCCACCGGTCCGCCGACGGCGCGCCCCGGTCAGCCGGGGCAGCCGCAGGTGCCGCCCGGCCGCGTCGCGCTGCGCGCCGAGGGGCTCGCGGACCCGACCCGGGTGCACCCGCGGATGGATCCGAACGCGGACCCCCACGCCGCGCCCACCGAGGTGCGTCCCACGGCCTTCATCCCGCAGAGCCGCCAGACCGGGACGCCCCCCGGCGGCGGCCCCACCGCGGTCATGGGTCAGCCCGGGCGTCCCGGTCCGGGTGGGCCCTTCGGTCCGGGTGGCCCCGGCGGACCGGACGACCCGGCCACGCGCGTCGCGCCGGTCGAGCCGGAGCCCGCGCGTCCGAGGTTCAGCCTGGCGGCCCTGAAGGCGGGGCTGAAGGGCCTCGGCTGGAAGACCTGGCTGACGCTCGGCGGCGTCACGGCCAGCGTGTTCGTCATCGCCCTGCTCGCCACCATCGGCGTCGAGACCGCCACCGGACACCCGCTGTCCGGCGGGTCGGACGGCACCTCGGTGGGGAGCCTGTTCGGTCAGGAGACCGGCACGAGCGAGGCCACGACCACGCCGGCCGAGTCGTCCACCGACGACCAGGACACCGCGACGACCACGCGGGAGACCGAGCAGCAGCAGTCTCCGTCGGACGGCGACACCACGACGTCGCAGTCCACGCGGTCGACCACGCAGCCCCCGCGGACCTCGCAGAACGGGATCCTCCCGAACCTCGGGGGCGGTTCCGGCGGCCAGGGATCCGGAGGCGGTTCCACCAACGGCTGAGATCTCCGGTGATCTCCCACCGACGGCCGGACGAACGTTCTAGCGTTCGTCCGGCCGTCGGCGTCTGTACGCCGAACGGCCCAACGGGCAGACGAGTCGGGGGTACGGATGGGTCGGCGGGTCCTGCTCCTGCTGGTCGTCGCCGCCGCTCTGCTGGGCGCTCCGGTCCCGGCGCTGGCGGCGCCGGCCGAGACCCCCGCGGAGCTGGGGCAGGTGAAAGAGGCGATCGACGCGCTCGCCGAGCAGCGCGGCGCCCCCACGGCGGTCAGCGCGTGGTGGGTGGACGCGACGAGCCGGTCGGTCGTCCTGGCGCTCAACAGCACCCCGCGCGACGGCCGCACCTCGGGGTGGGTGGACGAGGCCCGCGGCGTCGACCCGGCCGTCCGGGTGATCGACGGCGTCGCGGCGCCGACGCCGCGCGCGGACCCGCCCGTCTACGACCTCGTGGGCGGCGACGCGATCCGGATCACCGGACGACGCTGCTCCGTGGGCTTCTCCGCGACGGCCGCCTCCGGCGCGCAGCGGCTGGTCACCGCCGGGCACTGCACGCAGCGGGGCGGCGAGGTCGCCGGCGCCAACAACGTGCCCATCGGGCCCGTGCGCAGCTCGGTGTTCGACCGCACCGGCGACTGGTCCGTCGTCGACGTGGGCCCCGGCTGGCGCGCGACGCCGTCGGTGGCCGCCGAGGGATCGAGCACGCGCTCGGTCACCGGGACCGCGACCGCCCCCGTCGGCGCGGCCGTCTGCCGTTCGGGCTCCACCACCGGCTGGCGCTGCGGCACCGTGACCGCCGTCGACGTCACCGCCAACTACGCGGCGGGCCCCGTCCAGGGCCTCGTGCTCACCACGGCGTGCAGCGAGGGCGGGGACTCCGGCGGGCCCTTCGTGTCCGGCAGCTCGGCGCTCGGGGTGCTCTCGGGCGGGACGGGCGACTGCACCACCGCCGGCGGCACGAGCCTCTACCAGCCGATCGACGAGGTGCTCCGCGCCGAGGGGCTCCGGCTGGCGACCGCCTCGTAGCTCAGAGGCGGGTGCGCAGACGGCGGGCTGCCGCCTCGGGGTCGTCGGCCTCGGTGATCGCGCGGACGACGACGACGCGGGTGGCGCCCGCGGCGAGGACCTCGTCGAGGCGGGCGTCGTCGATCCCACCGATCGCGAACCACGGCCGGGCGGGAGCGCGGGTGGCGGTCTCGCGGACCAGGTCGAGGCCCGGGGCCGGGCGCCCCGCCTTGGTCGGCGTGGGCCAGCAGGGTCCGGTGCAGAAGTAGTCGGCGCCCGGTTCGGAGGCGGCCGCGGCCGCCTGGTCGGCGTCGTGGGTGGAGCGCCCGATCAGCACGTCGTCGCCCACCACCCGGCGCGCCCACGGCACCGGGAGGTCGTCCTGCCCGAGGTGCAGGACGTCGGCGTCGGCGGCCAGGGCGAAGTCGGCGCGGTCGTTGACCGCCAGCAGCGCGCCGTGACGCCGCGCGGCCCCGCCCAGCACCGCGAGGGCGGCGAGCTCGTCGCGCGCCTCGAGGCCCTTCTCGCGCAGCTGGATGATGTCGACACCACCCCGCAACGCCGCGTCGGCGAACTCGGCGAGATCGCCCTGCGCGGCCCGGGAGTCGGTGCACAGGTACAGCCGCGCCGCCCCGAGGCGGGCGCGTCGGTCGGTGCGGCCGGCGGCTCCGGCGATCGGCGTGGCACTCACCGTGACGACGCTAGCGCGTAGCGTCGGCGGGCGTGTCGGACCGGCTCGTCGTCGTGGGTGCGGGCGCCGTGGGCGCCGCCGTGGCGTGGGTCGCGGCGCGCGACCGGCTCGCGGGCGAGGTCGTGCTCGTCGACCCCGACCCCGGTTCCGGGGCCTCGCGGGTGGCGGGCGGGATGCTCGCGCCGATCAGCGAGGCGTGGCCGGGGGAGCGCGAGGTCCTCGAGCTGGGCGCGGCGTCGCTGGCGCTCTGGCCGGGGTTCGCCGAGGCCGTCGCCGCCGACGGCGGGCTCCCGGTCGGGCTGCGGCGCGAGGGGACGGTGCAGGTGGCGGTCGACGCCGCGGACGTCGCGGACCTCGACCGCGTCGTCGAGCACCTGCGCGCCTGGGGCCGCGACGTCGAGCGGTGCGGGGGCCGCGAGCTGCGCCGACGCGAGCCCGCGCTCGGCCCGCGGTGCGGGCGGGCCTGCTGATCCCCGACGACCTCGCCGTCGACAACCGCGCGCTGCTCGCCGCCCTCGAGGCCGCGGGCCGTGCGCACGGGGTGGTGGCCTCCCGGCGTGCCGTGTCGCGGGTGCTGGACGACGGGGTGCGGGTGACGGGCGTCCTCTGCGACGACGAGGTGATCGAGGCCGACTGCGTCGTCGTGGCCGCCGGCGCCTGGTCGGGGGCGCTGCACCCCGTCCTCGAGGGCCGGGTGCGCCCGGTGAAGGGCGAGATCCTGCGCGTGCGGGCGCGACGGTCGTCGCTGCCGCCGCCGTCGCGCACCGTGCGCGCGGCCGTCAGCGGGCGGCCGGTGTACGCGGTCCCGCGCGAGGGCGGGCGGCTGGTGATCGGGGCGACGCAGTACGAGGCCGGCTTCGATCCCGACGTGCTCGTGGGCGGGGTCCGCGATCTCGTCCGCGACGTCGAGCGGGTCCTGCCGGGCGTCGCGGACTACGCCCTCGAGGAGACCGCCGCGTCGTTCCGTCCGGGGACGGACGACAATCTGCCGCTGCTCGGGCCGGTCGGGCCCTCGGGTCTCTTCGCCGCCACCGGGCACGGGCGCAACGGGATGCTGCTGGTCGCCGTCACGGTCGGGGCGTTGGCGGCCGCCCTGCGCGGGGACCCCCTGCCCGACGAGGCCCGCGCGGCCGCGGCCGACCGCGCGGCCGTCGCGCCGGGCTGAGGTCCGCGCGTACGGTGGAAACGGACACCACGGGAGCCCCGTCAGGGGCTGAGAGGGGGCCATCAGGGCCCCGACCGTCGAACCTGATCCGGGTCATGCCGGCGCAGGGAGTGAGGGGTACGCGATGACCACCGTCTGGTTGAACGACGAGAGCCGCGAGGTGCCGGACGGGACGACGGTCGCCGCGCTGATGGCCGAGCACGGGGTGCCCGAGCGGGGTGTGGCCGTGGCCCTCGACGGCGCGGTCGTACCCCGGGCGAGCTGGGCCGCCGTCCGGCTGCTCGAGGGCGCGCGCCTCGAGGTGCTCACCGCGGTGCAGGGAGGATGACCATGGACCCGCTGGTGATCGGCGACCGCAAGTTCGGCTCGCGCCTGATCATGGGCACCGGGGGCGCCTCCGGCCTCGCGGTGCTCGAACGCGCGCTCGTCGCGTCCGGCACCGAGCTGACGACGGTGGCGATGCGACGCCTCGACGCTGGCGGGGGACCGGGCGTGCTGGCGCTGCTCGAGCGCCTCGGCATCGAGGTGCTGCCCAACACCGCCGGGTGCCGCACCGCCGCCGAGGCCGTGCACACCGCCCGGATGGCCCGCGAGGCGCTGGAGACCGACCTGGTCAAGCTCGAGGTCGTGCACGACGAGCGGACCCTGCTGCCCGACCCGATCGAGCTCCTCGACGCCGCCGAGCAGCTCGTCGACGACGGCTTCACCGTCCTGCCCTACACCAACGACGACCCGGTGCTCGCGGCGAAGCTCGCCGACGCCGGGTGCGCGGCGGTCATGCCGCTGGGCGCCCCGATCGGCACCGGCCTGGGCATCCGCAACCCGCACAACATCGAGATGATCACGTCGGCGGCCTCCGTGCCGGTGGTGCTCGACGCCGGCATCGGCACGGCGTCCGAGGCCGCGCAGGCGATGGAGCTGGGGTGCGACGCGGTCCTGCTCGCCACCGCCGTCACCCGCGCCTCCGACCCGGAGGTCATGGCGCACGCGATGCGCCTGGGTGTGGAGGCGGGGCGCCTGGCTCGTGGCGCGGGGCGGATCCCCCGCCGCCACTGGGCGCAGGCGTCGAGTCCGGCGGCCGAGTAGTGCCAGTGCAAGCCCTGCGTCCACGCTTGCACTGAGCGCCAGGAAATCCGCATCCTCGCGAGTCGTCAGAGACCCGCGACGGCCAGGCGCCCCGCGGCGTGCATCGGCTCGGTGGAGCGCAGGGCGCGGCTGAGGACGAAGGCGCCCTCGAGGGCGCAGAGGATCGCCAGCGCCCGGTCGCGGTCGCCGTCGAGGCGCTCGGTCAGGGCCTCGGTCCAGGCCGTGAACACCTCGGCGGTCGCCTGACGCAGGACCTCGTCGGTGCTCGCCACCTCGAGGGCGACGGTCGCGATCGGGCAGGCGTCGACGTAGTCGGTCGCCTCGAGCGTCTCGGCGGCCCCGGCGAACACGGCGCGGACGGACTCCGCGGTAGTCGGCTGATCGTCGTAGACGGCGACCACGAGCGCCTGGAAGAACGCCCCGCTGGCGCGGATGACCTCGCCCGCCAGCTGCTGCTTCCCACCGGGGAAGTGGTGGTAGAGCGAGCCGAACGGGGCCTCGGCCTCGGCCACGACGGCCTTGAGCCCGGTGCCGGCGTAGCCCTGGCGCCGGAAGAGCTCGGCGGTGGCGAACAGGATCCGGTCGCGGGTCGGGGTCTTGTCCACCGCCACATCCTATGCTGTTCTCTCACTAGAGCGTTCTACCTAGAACTGAGGGAGTGAGTGCGATGCGCGGGATGTTGACGGGGGTCGGGATCGGCGTGGCAGCGGGCCTGGGGGCGCGGGCGGCGCTGCCGGTGGCGCTGCGGAGGAAGTTCACCGGGGACGTCGCGCGGCTCAATGCGGGCGACCCGACGGCGCTGCTCGACGCGTACGCCGACGACGCGGTGCTGCACTTCCCGCAGGGCGACCACCGCTTCTCGGGGCCGTGGGCGGGCAAGCCGGCGATCGAGCGCTTCCTGCGGATCTTCGTCGCGTCGCGGATCCAGGGCGAGCTGCGCGACGTCGCGGTCAGTGGGCCGCCGTGGGCGATGACGATCTGGGTGCGTTTCGACGACCACGCCGACGCCGAGGACGGCACGCGCCTCTACGAGAACCGGACGGTGCTCGTGCTGCGCACACGCTGGGGTCGCGTCGTCGACCACGAGGACTTCTTCACCGACACCGAGCGGATCGCTGCCTTCGACCGGGCGCTGGCCGAGCGTGAGCCCGAGCTCGCGGTGGTCGGGTCAGCGCGCCGCTGACCGTCGAGGATGCGGATTTCCTGGCGTTGAGTGCAAGCGTGGACGCAGGGCTTGCACGGGGGTCAGCGCAGGGCCACCGGCAGGGCGTCGACGCCGTAGACGATCGAGGTCGTGCGGAAGGGCTGGTCGTCGAGGGTGCCGGCGTCGTCGGCGAGGCGCAGCTCCGGGAAGCGGCGCAGGAGGGCCGGGTAGGCCGCGCGCAGCTCCATGCGGGCGAGCTCGGCGCCGATGCAGCGGTGGATGCCGTGCCCGAAGGCCAGGTGCGGCGTCGGGGCGCGGCGGGGGTCGAAGCGCTCGGGGTCCGGGGTCAGGCGCGGGTCGCGGTCGGCGCCCGAGAGCGACACGAGCAGCCCGTCACCCTTGCTGATCGCGACGCCGCCGAGCGTCATGTCCTCGGTGGCGAACCGCGGGAACGCGATCTGGACGACGGTCAGGTAGCGCAGCAGTTCCTCGACGAAGCCGTTCACGGCCTCCGGCTCGTCGCGCACGAGGGCGAAGCTGTCGGGGTCGCGCAGCAGCACCATCGCACCGAGCGCCAGCATCGACGCCGAGGTCTCGAGGCCCCCGGTCAGCAGGCCGTCGGCGAGCTCGGCGAGCTCGTCGGTGTCCAGCTCGTCGCCGTGCTCGCGGATCAGCTGCCCGAGCAGGCCCTCGCCCGGCTCGATCCGCTGCCGCTCGACGACGCCGCGCAGGTACTGCAGCGAGCCGGAGATGTTGTCGAACACCGCGCCCGCGCCGCCGAAGAGGTCGAACCGGGCGGTGGAGAGCGCCTGGAACTCGTCGCGCTCCTCGTAGGGGATGCCGAGCAGCTCGCAGATGGTCAGCGACGGGATGGGCGTGGCGAAGTCGCGCACCAGGTCCACGGGCTCGCCCGCCGCCGCCAGCTCCGCCATCGCGTCGAGGCGGCCCTCGACGATCTCGGCGATCCGGGGGCGCAGCCGGCTCAGGCGCCGGTAGGTGAACTCCGGCGTGAGCAGGCGGCGCAGCCGCGTGTGTTCCGGTGGGTCGGTGAAGCCCAGCCCGCCCGGGTTCTGGCCGCCCTCGATGCCGGCCTGGCCGACGAGGTGCCCGAAGTCGTTGGAGAGCCCTCGCGTGCGGCCGAGGACGGCGCGTGCCTCCTCGTGGCCGGTGATCAGCCACGCCGTCACCCCGAAGGGCAGCGGGAAGTGCCGCACCGGTGCGTCCTCGCGCGCTTCGCGCAACGCCGGCACCGGGTCCAGGCCCTCGCGCCGCAGGGGCATCAGCGCGTGGTCGGGGAGCAGCGTCACCGGGTCCAGGCCGCGGCGGCTACGCCACGCGAGGTACTGCCGGGCCGCCCACCCCACGACGCGCGACCGCAGTGCGGCCAGTCGTGAACGGTCCACCACCGTGTCCACTGTGCCCTCCCTGCCCGGTGCGACGCCGACGGGGGCCGAGGCTAGGCCGTGTGTCCCCCGGTCGGACCCGGTGGAGGGGGTGTGTCACCCCACCGTTCGTCGGGGTCGCCCCCGGCGAGATGTCCGGGTGACCGCTGTGCCGTGCTGTCCGGATCGTCCCCGATGTCGCCGTTGCCGTCCACCGTGCGGGGCATGACCGGGCCCGTGACCAGCGTCGGACTGCCCAGACCGAGCCTCGCGAGCTCGAGATCGGCCAGCCGCGCGAGCACATGGGGGTCGCCCTGACGCCATCCGCTCGCCGCACCGGGCACCGATCGGGTGAGTCTGCGCGGCGACGCATGGGCGAGCGCCCGCAGCGCGAGGAGGTCCGCGTCGGCCTCCCCGCCGCGCACGCCGTCGCGCAGCAGGAGCACCGCGCGGGCCGAGAGCATCCACCGCACCCGCAGCCACGCCCACGCCACGACCACGGGGACGATCGCGAGCAGGGCGAACGCCCACGACAGGCCGGAGGCCAGCGCCTCGATCGCGGCGATCTCCTGGTCCCCGGCCGCCACCAGCCCCTCGCCCGCCTGCGTGCCGTTCGAGAGCGCGCGGGCGAGGTCGTCGCCGACGAACGGGACCCCGGAGGCGGTGTCGGCGGCGCCGCCGAAGGTGTCGCGCACCTGGACGCCCGCCGCGCCGAGCTGGCGGCCCGGTCCCTGGAGGGTCAGCACTGCGTCGTGGAGCAGGATCGCGATCGAGACGACGATCGCGACCCACGTGAGGACGGCGACGTCGGCGACGAACTGGCGCGCCCGCCGCCGCGGCCGCTCGGCGTAGACCGGCCAGCGGGCCCGGGTGGGGTTCAGGACGGGCACCGGGTCGCCGGCCTCGGGACGCACGGCGGGTGTGTGCCCCCCGGGCGGGGAGGGCACACACCCGCCGTGCCGCAGCCCCGTCGCATCGCCGTCCTCGACGACTACCAGCAGGTCGCGTCCACCTACGCCGACTGGGACGCCCTCGGCGCGGAGGAGGTGACGTTCTTCGCCGAGCACCTCGGTGACGCCGACGGCGTCGTCGCCGCGCTCGAGCCCTACGACGTGGTCGTCGCCATGCGCGAGCGCACCGCCTTCCCGGCCGACGTCCTCGACCGCCTGGGGAACCTCCGGCTGCTGGTGACGACGGGCCCGGGCAACGCCGCGATCGACGTCGAGGCCGCCCGCGCCCGCGGCGTCACGCTGTCGGGCACCGGCGGTGTCAGCCCGTCCACCCCGACCGTCGAGATGACCTGGGCGCTCATCCACGCGCTCGCCCGCCACGTCCCCGCCGAGGACCGCGCCGTGCGCGAGGGGCGCTGGCAGCACACCGTCGGGCGCGACCTCTCCGGTCGCCGTCTCGGCGTGATCGGGCTCGGGGGACTCGGGCGGCCCGTCGCGACCGTCGGCCTGGCCTTCGGCATGGACGTCGTCGCCTGGAGCCAGCACCTCGACCCCGAGGACGCCCGCGCCGCCGGCGTCACCGCGGTGGGCAAGGACGAGCTGCTGGAGACCTCCGACGTCGTGACGATCCACCTCAAGCTCTCCGAGCGCACCACGGGCCTGCTCGGGCGCGACGAGCTGGCGCGGATGACACCGACCGCGCTGCTGATCAACACCTCGCGCGGGCCCATCGTGGACGAGGACGCGCTGGTCGAGGCGCTGCACGCGGGCACGATCGGCGGCGCCGGGCTGGACGTGTTCGGCACCGAGCCGCTCCCGGCCGACTCGCCGCTGCGCACCGCCCCGCGCACCGTGCTCACCCCGCACCTCGGCTACGTCACCGAGGGCACCTACGACGTCTTCTTCCGCGGGGCGGTCGAGGACATCCGGGCGTGGGCGGACGGGGCGCCGATCCGCGAGCTCTGAGGGGCGGAGTGCGGCGGAGCCGCCTCACACGTGCGCCTGCACGGCCCAGAACGGCGAGACCGGGCCGACGCCGGCGCCGAGGGGGTAGGACTCGGCGACGGCGCGGCGGATGTAGCGCTCGGCGGAGGCGACGGCGTCGGGCATCGACAGTCCCCGGGCCAGCGCGGCGCAGGTCGCGCTGGCCAGGGCGTCGCCCGCGCCGTGGACGTGCGGGGTGTCGATGCGCGGCCCCGAGAACTCCCAGGTCTGCTCGCCGTCGAAGAGCAGGTCGACCACCTCGGGCGAGCCGTGCAGGTGCCCGCCCTTGACCAGCACGTACCGCGGTCCCATCGCGTGCAGGGCCTCGGCGGCCTCGCGCGCCGTCGCCGCGTCGGTCACGGTGATCCCGGCGAGCAGGCGCACCTCGTCGAGGTTCGGGGTCGCGAGCTCGGCACGCGGGAAGAGCCGGGTGCGGATCGCCTCCATCGCGTCCTCGGTGAGCAGCGGGTCGCCGCGCATCGAGGCGGCGACGGGGTCGACGACGAACGGCGTGCGCTCCGGTCCGCGCCCGATGCCCACCTCGTCGACGACGTCCGCGACCGCGGCGATGATCTCCCGCGAGGCGAGCATCCCGGTCTTGGCGGCGCCCACCCCGATGTCGGTGACCACCGCGCGCACCTGCGCCGCGACCGTCTCCGCGGGCACCAGGTGCACGCCGGACACGCCGAGGGAGTTCTGCACGGTCACCGCGGTGACCGCGACGCACCCGTGCACCCCGCAGGCGGTCATCGCCCGCAGGTCGGCCTCGAGGCCCGCGGCGCCGCCGGAGTCGGAGCCGGCGATGGTCAGCGCGCGCGGCGGGGTGGCCTTCACGGCGGTCATCCTGACCCTTCGGGGCACGGCGTCGCGCCGCCGGGACCACGTCGCTAGCGTGGCCCGGCTCACCCGCGATCAAGGAGGCTCCATGACCCGCGACGTCCGCGTCACCGTGCTCGGCTCCGGATCCTGGGGGACGACGGTCGCGGGCCTCGCCGCGTCGAACGCGCCGACCCTGCTCTGGGCCCGCTCGCCGGAGACCGCGGAGGAGATCACCACCCAGCACACCAACAGCCGCTACCTGGGCGACCGGCGGCTCTCCTCGAAGCTGCGGGCCACCTCGGACCTCCAGGAGGCCGCCGAGCACGCCGACGTGCTCGTCGTCGGCGTGCCGTCGCACAGCATGCGGACGGTGCTCACCGAGGCGTCCCCGCACCTGCGCCCCTGGATCCCGGTCATCTCGCTGGCCAAGGGCCTGGAGCCGGACAGCCGCAAGCGCCCCACGCAGGTCCTCGAGGAATGCCTGCCCGGGCACTCGGTCGGCCTGCTCGCCGGCCCGAACATCGCCGGCGAGATCGCCGAGGGCCTGGCCGCCGCGGCGGTGATCGCGACGCCGGACACCGCGGTGGCGGCCGCCCTGCAGCCGCTGTTCGCCCGGCCCCGCTTCCGCGTCTACACCAACCACGACGTCCTGGGCTGCGAGCTCGGCGGCATCCTCAAGAACATCGTCGCCATCGCGTCGGGGATGGGCGACGGCCTCGGGGTCGGCATGAACACCCGCGCGATGGTGATCTCCCGCGGGCTGGCCGAGATGACGCGGATCGGCGAGGCCATGGGTGCCGACCCCCGCACCTTCGCCGGGCTCACCGGCCTCGGCGACCTCATGGCCACGTGCATGAGCAGCGCGTCGCGCAACCGGCGGGTCGGCGAGGAGCTGGCGAGCGGGAAGAGCATCGACGAGGTGCTCGAGGGGATGACCCAGGTCGCCGAGGGGGTCAAGACCGCGCGCAGCGTCGTCGAGCTCGCCGAGGAGCACGAGGTCGCCGCCCCCATCGCGGGCGAGGTCGACGGCGTCGTCAACGAGGGCCGCACGCCCGCGCAGGCCTACCGCGGCCTGCAGAAGATCGCCGCGGGCAGCGAGTACGAAGCAGCCTGAGACGTCACGGCCTGGGGCTGCTCACGGCTCCCAGTCGGCCACCGACCACAGCGCCGACACCGGGCCGTGGCCCGCGCCGAGCGGGTAGGCGTGCTCGACGGCCCGGGTGATGTAGGCCTTGCCCAGCGCGACGGCGTCGACGAGCGGGAGCCCGCGCGCGAGGCCCGCGGTCACCGCCGACGCGAGCGAGTCGCCGCCGCCGTGGCTGTGCTTGGTCTCCCGGCGCCGCGAGGTGAACCGGTGCTCGGTGCCGTCGGCCGTGAGCAGGAGGTCGACGACCTCGGGCGAGCCCTCGAGGTGCCCGCCCTTGACCAGCGCCGCCCCGGCGCCCAGCCCGACGAGCGCGCGGGCCGCCTCGCGCGCGGTGTCGTCGTCGACGACGTCGACACCCACGAGGAGCCGGACCTCGTCGAGGTTGGGGGTGACGAGCGTGGCGCGCGGGATCAGGTCGTCGCGCAGCGCGCCGAGCGCGTCCGGTGCCAGCAACGGGTGGCCGTGCATCGACGCGGCGACGGGATCGACGACGAACGGGATCCGCGTGCCGAGCCCGACTTCGTCCCCGGCCGCCACGACCGCCTCGATGATCTCCGTCGAGGCGAGCATGCCGGTCTTCGCGGCGTCGATGCCCATGTCGCCCGCCACGGTGCGGATCTGGTCGGCGACGACGTCGGGCGGGATCGGGTGGAACCCCGAGACGCCGACGGAGTTCTGCACGGTCACCGCAGCGATCGCGACGGCGGCATGGACTCCGCAAGCGGTGAAGGCGCGGACGTCGGCGGTGATGCCGGCGCCGCCTCCGGAGTCGGTGCCCGCGATCGCGAGGGCGACGGGCGGGGTGCGTGGTTCCGCGGTCACCCGGCCAGCTCACCCTCCGGGTCGCGGGTGGGCAACTCCTGGTCGGGACAGCCCAGGGATCGACTCAGTGGTCCGCGAGCTCCGTCGGGACGGCGAGCACGTCGACCATCGCGGCGCCGCGCAGCACGGTGACCGGCATCGTCCGCCCGATCGACGCCGCGAACAGGCGGCGCTGCAGGCCCTGCGCGTCGGAGACGGGCTCGCGGTCGGCGGAGACCACCAGGTCGCCCGCGCGCAGCCCGGCGTGGGCGGCGGGGCTGCCGGCGACCACCTCCGCGACCCGCAGACCGCGCGGGCGCCCGAGGCGCGCGGCGATCTCGGCCGGCAGCGGCGCCGGAGCGCCGACGAGACCCAGGTAGCCGCGCCGCACCCGGCCGTCGGCGCGCAGGGACTCGAGGATGCGCCGCGTGGTGGCCGAGACTGGGACCGCGAGCCCGAGCCCCACGCCCGCGACGGCGGTGTTGATGCCGACCACGCGCCCCGAGGCGTCGGCCAGCGCACCGCCGGAGTTGCCGGGGTTCAGTGCCGCGTCGGTCTGGATGACGTCCTCGACGACGCGGCTCGCGCGGCCGCTGCGCACCGGCAGCGCCCGCCCCAGCCCGCTGACCACGCCGGCCGTGACCGACCCGGCCAGGCCCAGCGGGTTGCCGACGGCCACCACCAGCTGGCCGACGACGAGCTCCGCGGCGTCGCCGAGCTCCAGTGGCGGCGGGGTGGGGTCCGGGGTGACGAGGACGGCGAGGTCGGAGAGGGGGTCGGTGCCGCGCACCGTCACCGCGCCCTCCGTGCCGTCGGCGTAGGCCACCGAGCCCTCGCGGTGCCCGCCGACGACGTGCGCGTTGGTGACCAGGACCCCGTGGTCGACGACCACCGCCGACCCGCTGCCCCCGCCCGCGCGCACGGCGGCCACCGACGGCCCCACGTGCGCCGCGACCGCGCTGACCGTCCGGGAGTAGGCATCGAGCTCGTCCACGCCCTCGTGCTTACACCGTTGCACACGCTTGCGGCCTCCTTGTCCGCTGTGGGCGGACGCTGGTGGTTCGGCCCACCAGGCGGGGTCGCGTCTCGTGATCAACGGGGAGTTTGGACGCGTAGAAGCAGCGAACAGCACGTTCGCTGCGTCAGGGGTGGGTCGGCGGCTCAGTGGCCGAAGGGGTCCGGGTCGACGCCGGGCATCCAGGAGTGGCCGGGGACGCTCCAGCCGTGGTCGCGGACGGCGCGCTTGGCGGAGCGCCGGTACCGGCCGACGAGGCGGTCGAGGTAGGTGTAGCCGTCGAGGTGGTCGGTCTCGTGCTGCAGGCAGCGGGCGAGGTAGCCCGTGCCCGTCACGACGATCTCGTGGCCGTCGACGTCGACGCCGCGGACCTCGGCGTGCTCGGCGCGACCGGTCGGGAACGACTCGCCGGGCACCGACAGGCAGCCCTCGTGGTCGTCGTCGGGGTCCGGCATGGTCTCCGGCGGCGGGTCGGCGGTGAGCACCGGGTTGACGACGACGCCGCGGCGGTTCTCGCCGTCGAGCTCGGGGTCGGGGCAGTCAAAGACGAAGACGCGGCGGTCGTCGCCGATCTGGTTCGCGGCCAGCCCGACCCCGTTGGCGGCGTCCATCGTCTCGAAGAGGTCGTCGACGAGGGTGCGCAGCGAGTCCCCGCCGAACTCCTCGGGCGTCACCGCGCGGGTCGGGCGGTGCAGCACCGGTTCTCCGACGATGAGGACGGGCCTGACGGTCACGGCGGGCACCGTAGTGCCCCCGCTCGGCGGAGTTGCGGGCGAGGAGCGCCCGCGCTGTCGGGGCGCCGTGCTTGAATGGAGGGGCCCGAATGACAGGCGTGTCATTCGTGGGCCAGCGCCGGGTGAGCGGGAGGCGAGAAGCGTGGCGGACGCCGTACGGGTGCATCCTCCTCAGGACGAGCCGTCGGACGGGCTCGACCGTCGCGACCGGGAGATCCTCGCGTTCGAGCGCCAGTGGTGGAAGTACGCCGGCGCCAAGGAACAGGCGATCCGCGAGCTCTTCGACATGTCCGCGACGCGCTACTACCAGGTGCTCAACGCCCTGGTCGACCGTCCGGAGGCCCTCGCGGCCGATCCCATGCTCGTGAAGCGCCTCCGCAGGCTCCGTCAGAGCCGGCAGCGGGCCCGTGCGGCGCGTCGCCTCGGAGTCGAGCCCCGTTGATGTTCTCCTGACTCCGAGGCGGTCTTCCGCCGAGCGAGCAGGGCGGACGCGGTCCGCCGAGGGGAGCACGAGATGACAGGGCCCGGGTCCGCCGACGCCTCGCGGATGCGCATCGCGGGCATCGTCCTGCTCGCGATCGCCGGCGTGGCCGCCGTGGTCGGTCTGCTCGCGCTCGGCGGGGAGGGGCCCTCGAGCCCCACGGCCGCGCCCGCGAGCCCGTCCGCGACGCCGCTCCCCGGCGCGAACGGCGCTCCCGCGCCCGGCGACCCCGCCGCCCCGAACCAGGCCGGTCTGCCGCCGGCGCCGGGCACACCCGGTGGTCCTGCGCTCCCCGGCGGCCCGGTCCCCGGCGGACCCGGCGCGCCCGGTGTCCCCCAGCCGGCACCCCCGGCGCTCCCGGCGCCGGTCCTGCCGTCGGCGCGCCGATCGTGCCCGGCGGCGGTGCCGGTGCCCCGGGCGGTCCGGGCGGTGCGGGCGCGCCCGGTGGCGGCGGCGGTGTGGTGGCCGGCGGCTCGGGCGGCGGCTCCGGTGGCGGCGGCGGCGCCGTCTCGGCGGTCGGGGTCCGCGTGTTCAACAACTCGACGATCCCGGGTCTCGCCGATCGCGCGGCGGGCGAGATGCGCTCGCAGGGCTGGAACGTCGTCGAGGTCGGCAACTACCCGTGGGGCACGATCCCCGTCAGCACGGTCTACTACCGCCCCGGCACCGACGAGCAGGGCGCCGCGAGCGCCATCGCGGGCGAGTTCGGCCTGCGCTCGGAGCCCCGCTTCGACGGCATCCAGGGCGCCTCGCCCGGCGTCATCGTCATCGCCACCAACAACTGGGGCTCGAGCTAGTTTCTCCCCGGCGGCTAGTTCTCTCCGGCGTAGGCCTCGAGCGCGGCGAGCTGCCGGGGGTCCAGCGAGGGCCGGACGGCCTCGCGGGCGGTGGCCAGGTCGCGCGCCGACACCTCGGTGGACTCCAGCGACGTCCGCATCGCCGTCAGGGCCGCCTCGCGGATCAGCGCGGCACAGTCGGCCGCCGAGTAGCGGTCGAGGTCCTCGGCCAGCGCGTCGAGGTCGACGTCGTCGGCGAGCGGCGTGTCGCGGGACGAGGCGCGCAGGATGTCCGCGCGGGCGGCGGCGTCCGGCGGCGGCACGTACACCCGGCGCTCGAGACGCCCGGGACGCAGCAACGCGGGGTCGATGAGCTCCGGGCGGTTGGTGGCCGCGAGCACGACGACGTCGCGCAGCGGCTCGGCCCCGTCCAGCTCGGTGAGCAGGGCGGCGACCACCCGGTCGGCGACCCCGGCGTCGGTGGACCCGCCCCGGCGCGGCGCCAGGGCGTCCACCTCGTCGAGGAACACCAGCGCGGGTGCGGCGGCCGCGGCCCGGCGGAACAGCGCCCGGACCGCCCTCTCGGACTCGCCGACGTACTTGTCGAGCACCTCGGCGCCCTTGACCACGAACACGTTGAGCGCGCCCGTGCCGGCCAGTGCCCGCACGAGGAAGGTCTTCCCGCAGCCGGGAGGGCCGTAGAGCAGCACACCGCGCGGGGGTGAGACCCCGAGCCGCGCGAACGAGTCGGGGTAGCGCAGCGGCCACAGGACGGTCTCCGTGAGCGCCTGCTTCGTCTCGACCATGTCGCCGACCCGCTCGAGGGTCAGCCCGCCCGAGGACAGCGTCTGCGAGCCCGACGACAGCGAGGCAGGGCGCACCGAGGTCACGGCGCCGAGCAGGTCGTCGGTCTCCAGCGTGGGGTCGTCGTCGCCGGAGCCCACCCGCAGCGCCGCCCGGACCGCGGCCTCCCGCCGCAGCGCGACGAGGTCGCCCGCGACGAAGCCCGGGGTGCGCGCGCCGACGGAGGCGAGGTCGACGTCCTTCGCGAGCGGCACCCCGCGCAGCAGCACCCGGAGCAGCTCGGCGCGGTCGCGGTCGCCCGGGGCGGGCAGGGTCAGCTCGCGGTCGACGAGGTCGGGACCCCGCAGCCGCGGGTCGAGGGACTCGGTCCGCGCCGAGGTGACGACCACCGCCACGCCCGGCGTGTCCACCGCGCGTCGCAGGGACTCGAGGACCAGCGTCGCCAGCGGCGGCGGCTCGGAGGCCGGCAAGAGCACCTCGGCGTCGGTCACGAGGAGCACGCACGGCATCGACGAGGTGGCGTCGTCCACGGCCTCACGCACCCGGGCGGCGGCCGCGCCGGCCTCGATGGCGGCGGCGCCCGGCCCGTCCAGGCGCACCACGCGCGCGTCGGTGTCGGCGGCCACGGCGCGGACGAGCGTCGTCTTCCCCACGCCCTCCGGACCGCTGACCAGCACGCCGAGGCGCGGGGCCGCGCCCAGCCGTTCGAGCAGCTCGGGACGGCGGAAGACGAGGTCGAACCACTCGCCGAGACGGCGCGCGGGGTCGGCCTGCCCGACGAGGTCGGCGACGGCCACCACGGGCTCGGTGGGGACCGACTCGACCGGCTCCGTGACCACCGTCGGCGCGGCCTGCGCTCCCGCGACCGGCGTGGGCCCGGCCCGACCCGGCGCGGTGGAGGCCGCCTCAGCGGTACCCGTGCTCGCCCCGTTGCGCCACCGCACGACCGTCGTCGGCCCGACGCAGAGCGCCGCGGACGGGTCCGCGCCCGCGGGCGGCTCGGCGGCCGTGACCGTCACGAGCTCGGTGGTCCACGTGCCGCCCAGGGCCGCCGCGAGCCCGCGACGGGCGCCCGCGGCGTCGGAGCCCGGGATCGGGGCGAGGTCCTGGGGCAGCAGCGAGAGCGTGTCGCCGGCCAGCAGGACCTTCCCGGTCAGCGCGAGGCGCAGCGTCTCCGGGGCGAGGGCGACGGTCGCGAGACGGGAACCGGCCAGCTCGATGCCGCGCGCCACGGCCACCGGCGCAGCCGTGACGCCCACGGTGGCGCCGTCGACGGCGCCGGCGTTGACCATCGTGGTCTCGTCGAGCACCGCCGCGCCCGGGGCCGCCGGCGCGGGGGCGGGGGCGACGAGGGCGGCGGTGGTGCGCGCCCCGGTGACCCGCACGGCGTCCCAGGCCTCGACCCCCAGGGCGGTGATGACCTCGGGGTGCAGGCGGACGACCCCGCGGCGCGCGTCGCCCGCGGAGGTGCCGAGACGGGCGAGGAGGTCGACACCGTTCGGCGCGGTCACGGCCGGTCGTCCCGGGGCCGGTCCTCGCGGGGCCGGTCGTCGCGGGGCCGGTCGTCGTCCCGGTGCCGGCGCAGGCCGAGCCGGCGGGAGCCCCGGGGGCGACGCCCGTTCGGGAGGCCGCGCTGGGTGGGCGGGGCAGCGGGCCGGTGCGCTCCGGGCCGCGGGCGCGGTCGCGCTCGTAGTCCCGCTGGTAGTCGAACTCGCGGGGGTAGTCGCCGTCGCCGTTGCGGTCCCGGTCCCGGTCGCGGCCGATGTTGCGGGCGGCGCTCCCGGCGCGCGCGGCGGCGCCGGCGACCCGTCGGCGCAGCGGACGCCGGGGCGGCGCCAGCCCGAGCCGGCGGTGGGCGCGACGCACCGCGCGGCGCTGGCGCGGCGGCACGTGCCAGACCTCGGGGTGGCGGCCCAGCCAGCGGTAGCGGTTGGCCGCGTAGGGGATGTGCAGCAGATAGGCGCCGACGGCGACGGCGTAGACGACGAACGGGAAGGTCACCAGCGCGGCGGCGGCGAGCGCGACGACCACGAGCAGTGGGGCGACGAGCCGCGGCGGCACCCGCACGCTCTTCAGCGACGCCGTCGGCACCCGGCTGATCATCAGCGCGCCGACCATCACCGTCCACACCGACACCACGATCGGCTGCGACCAGAAGCCCGGGCCGAGCTGGACGTCGAGCGCCAGCGGGGCCAGCGCGACGAGCGCGCCGGCGGGCGAGGGGACGCCGACGAAGAACTCGCCCGCGTACGGTGGGGCCTCCTCGTCGTCGGAGAGCGTGTTGAAGCGGGCGAGACGCAGCGCCGCCGACACGACCATGGCGAGCGCGACCACCCAGCCGATGCGGATGTCGTTGAGCGTCCAGAGGAACAGGATCAGCGCGGGCGACACCCCGAACGAGATGCAGTCCGAGAGCGAGTCGAGCTCGGCCCCCATGCGGCTGGTGGCGTCGAGGAGACGGGCCAGCCGCCCGTCGAGGGCGTCGAACACCGCGGCGAGGGTGATCGCGGCGAGGGCGGCGGCGCGGTTGTCCGTGAGCATGAACTGCACGCCGGAGAGCCCGGAGCACAGCGCGAGGACCGTGACCGCGTTCGGCAGCAGGCGCACCCCGCGGCCGCCGCTGCGCTCGGCGATGTCGGGCGTCACCGGGGGAGTGTCCCGGCGTCCGGGAGATCCGCGAGCACCGTCTCGCCGCCGACGGCGCGCTGGCCGGGCTCGACGCGGACGGTGCTGCCCGGGGGGAGCAGCAGGTCGACCCGCGAGCCGAACCGGATGAGCCCGTAGACGTCGCCCGCCCGCACCTCGTCACCCGGCGCCGCGTCGCACAGGATGCGCCGCGCCACCAGGCCGGCGATCTGCAGGACGGCGAGGTCGTGGCCGTCGGTGCCGTGCACCCACATCGCGGTGCGGGCGTTGGTGTCGCTGGCCGCGGGCAGGTCGGCGGACAGGTAGCCGCCGGGACGGTGCTCGACGGCCTGGACCTGGCCGTCGACCGGGACGCGCTGCACGTGCACGTCGTAGACGGAGAGGAACACGCTCACCCGCGGGCGCGGGCCGGGCGGGAGGCCGAGGGCGACGAGGTCGTCGGGCGGCTCGGCGGTGTCCACGAGGCTCACGGTGCCGTCCGCGGGCGCCACCGCGATGCCGGCGCGACGCGGTGTCTGCCGGTGCGGCGCGCGGAAGAAGGCGGCGACGCCTGCGGTGACGGCGAGGGCGGCGAACGTGCCCCGCCCGCGCAGGGCGCGCAGGCCGAACGCGGCGGCGGCGACCGCGCCGATCACGGGCCGACCGCCGGGGTGCAGCGGGGGCAGGGTGTCGCGGACCAGGGTCAACGCGTGTCGCACCGTGCCGCCGGGCGGGCCGGACGGGCGGTCGGCCTCTCGGGGGGAGTGGTCGGACAGGACCATCGTCGGTACGGATCCCTCTCGTCGACGGCGCGCGCACGAAACCTATCGGCCGGGCGGGAGGTGCGACGAGGTGGGAAGGCCCGGGATGGGGCCGGGGCCGCCAACCCCCGAGTCGGCGACCCCGGCCGGGAACCGCTCGTCCGCTCCCCAGCGACAAGCGGTTGGTCCTGTGAGGGGCCCACCCGGTCAGGTGTCCGGACGCGTCGAGACGCTGTCGATGACACCTGTCACACATGGTGCCCGATGTCGCCTCACGGCGGAAGTCCGGGTCGCTCCAACGGCGCAACCGGAGCGCTCGACAGGAGGGTGGACCCCCGGTCGAGCCCCCTGCCCGGGGGCTCCATCGAGCCCCACGCGCATCACCCGTCCAGGAGCCACACCTCGACGGCCTCGCCGGCCTCGACGCGCGTCGTCTCCTCGCCGACCACGAGCAGGCAGTCCGCGCGGGCCAGAGCGGCGAGCAGGTGCGAGCCCGGCGCGCCCACCGCGGTCACCGTCCCGTCGACGGCGTTCAGGCGCCCGCGACGGAACTGGCGGCGCCCGGGCGGGGAGTCCAGGGGCTCGGCCAGGCGGGCCCGCACGCGTGGCCGACCGGGCTGCGGGTGGCCGAGGGCGGCGCGCAGGACCGGGCGGACGAAGACCTCGAACGACACCAGCGAGCTCACCGGGTTGCCCGGCAGCGTCACCACCGCGACGTCGCCCGTCGGGCCGTGGTGGTGCCCGAGGCCCTGCGGCATGCCCGGCTGCATCGCGACCTTGGCGAACGTGATCCCGCGGGCTGGTTCTCGACCCGGCTCCGCTGCGCTGCGCGGGAGGCTGAAGGCGTCCTTGACCACCTCGTAGGCCCCGGCGCTGACCCCGCCCGAGGTCAGGACGAGGTCGACGGGGTCGTCGGCGCGGGCCGCGAGGGCCTCGTCGAGGGTCCCGAGGAACTGATCGACGTCGTCGGGCACGAAGCGCAGGAGCTCGGCGACCGCGCCCGCGTCGGTGACCGCCGCGGCGAGCATCGGCCCGTTCGACTCGTGGATCTGGCCGTGGCGCAGCGGCTCGCCCGGGGCGACGAGCTCGGAGCCGGTGGAGAGCACGAGCACCCGCGGCCTGCGGCGCACCGCGAGCGACCCGGCGCCGACGGCCGCGGCGAGCCCGACCTGGGCGGGGCCGAGCACCGTGCCCGCGGGCAGCACGACCTGGCCCGCGGTGACGTCCTCGCCGGCGACCCGCACGTTCTGCCCGGCGGCGACCGCCCGGTCGATGCGCACCCGCTCGGTGCCGGCGTCCGTCCACTCGACCTGCACCACCGCGTCCGCGCCGTCCGGCATCGCGGCGCCGGTCATGATCCGGTGCGCGGTGCCGCCGTCGAGGGCGGGGCCGTCGGTGCGCCCGGCCGGGATGTCGGCGGCGACGGGCAGCTCGGCGGGCAGGTCCGCCAGATCGGCGCTGCGCACCGCGTAGCCGTCCATCGCCGAGTTCGAGAACGGCGGCAGCGCCATCGGGGAGACGAGGTCCTCGGCGAGGATCCGTCCCAGCGCCCCGGCCAGCGGCACCGTCTCCGTCGCCGTCGGCCCCAGCAGGGCGGCCACGGCCTCGGCGTGCTCGGCGACCGGCCGCATGGCCGAGGGATTGCCGTGGTCGTGCCCGTGTCCCGTCACGGCGCGCATCGTCCCGCCCGCCGCGTGACCTCGCGATCGGGCCCCGCGATCCGGCCCGGGGGAGCACCTCCGCGGCGTTAGGGTCGTCGGCGTGGCGGACCGGAACACGCAGGACCTGACCGGGCAGCGGCTCGGTCACTTCCGCGTGGACGGGGTGATCGGCCGCGGCGGGATGAGCGTGCTCTACCGCGCCACCGACACCCGGCTCGGGCGCCGCGTCGCGCTCAAGGTCATCGACGAGGCCCTCGCCGCCGACCGCGAGTTCCGCGAGCGCTTCACCGACGAGGCCCGCAACACCTCGGCCGTCGACCACTCGCACGTCGTACCGCTCTACGACTTCGACGAGACCGACGGCCACCTCTACATCGCGATGCGCCACGTCGAGGGCCCGGACCTCGCCAGCGTCATCGACGGCAGGCCCCTGACGGTGGCCCGGACGCTGCGGCTGCTCGGCCAGGTCGCCGACGCCCTCGACGCCGTGCACGCCCGCGGCCTCGTGCACCTCGACGTCAAGCCCGCCAACGTCCTGGTGACGACGCGGGAGTCCGCAGGCGAGCACGTCTATCTCGCCGACTTCGGCCTCACCCGCCGCGGCGCCACCGGCCACCGCACCTCGGGCGGCGACTTCCTCGGCTCGCCCACCTACGCCGCGCCCGAGCACCTGCGCGGCGAGCCCGTCGACGCGCGCACCGACGTCTACTCGCTGACCTGCGTCCTCTTCACCTGTCTCACCGGCCGCGCGCCCTACCTCGGCTCGGTCACCGAGGTCATCGAGGGCCACCTGGGCGGCGAGGTCCCGTCGGCCGCCGAGCTCGCCGGGCTCGACCCGCGCATCGACGACGTCGTCCACCGGGGCATGGACCCCGACCGCCCGCGCCGCCACGAGTCGGCCAGCGCCGTGATCGAGGCCGCCCGGGGTGCGCTGACGGTCCCGGGCCCGGCGCCGCTGGTGGGTCCGCCGCCGCGACGCCACGCCACTCGCCCACCCGGCCCGCCCCGCGTGCCCCCGGTGCGTCCGGTCGCGCCCGTTGCCGCGGTGCCGCCCGTCCCCGCCGTGGGCGCCGCGAGGAACGGCACCTCCTCGGCCCCGGACGAGGTCCCCACGGGCGACGGGCGGCAGCCCGAGGCCGCCCCGGACGCGGCGCCGGCACCCGCGAGCAGCACCCCGCCGACGACCCCACCGCGCGGTGCACCGTCCGGGCCCCCGCCTCCGGGGCGTCCGCCGTCCGGCCCGTTCCCGGCGCCCGGCCGGCCCGGACACCCCGGCGCGGCGGGACCCCCGGCCCGCCGCCGGGCCCGTTGACGCGGTCCTCGGTCGCGCCGCCGATGCGCCTGCGCGACCCCGTGCCGCCCGACCGCGACGGGTCGTTCGCCCGCAACACGGGAGCCGTTCCGCAACGGGTCGTCGTCCTCGCCGGCGCCGCCGTGCTCCTGGTGCTCGTGGTGCTGCTCGTCCTGCTCCTGGCCTGACGCCGACACCCCGGGCCACCTCAGTTGCACTCGCCCCACCCGAGTGCCAACATGGCGTTGGCACTCGCTAGTGTCGAGTGCCAGGTCGGGTCGGTGAGGCCGGCGTAATGGAGCCGGTCGTCCGTCGCGGGCACCGCCTGACCGCGCACACGTGTCCACATCGGAGGACCACCCGTATGGCCAAGATGATCGCGTTCGACGAAGAGGCCCGTCGCGGCCTCGAGCGTGGGATGAACACCCTCGCGGACGCCGTCAAGGTGACCCTCGGCCCGCGTGGCCGCAACGTCGTCCTGGAGAAGAAGTGGGGCGCCCCCACGATCACCAACGACGGCGTCTCGATCGCGAAGGAGATCGAGCTCGAGGACCCCTGGGAGAAGATCGGGGCCGAGCTCGTCAAGGAGGTCGCGAAGAAGACCGACGACGTCGCCGGTGACGGTACGACCACCGCGACCGTCCTCGCCCAGGCGCTCGTGCGCGAGGGTCTGCGCAACGTCGCCGCCGGTGCCAACCCGATGGCTCTGAAGAAGGGCATCGAGAAGGCCACCGAGGCTGTCTCGCAGCAGCTCCTGAAGTCGGCCAAGGAGGTCGAGACCAAGGAGCAGATCGCCGCCACCGCGTCGATCTCGGCCGGTGACTCGCAGATCGGCGAGCTCATCGCCGAGGCGATGGACAAGGTCGGCAAGGAAGGCGTCATCACCGTCGAGGAGTCGCAGACCTTCGGGCTCGAGCTCGAGCTCACCGAGGGCATGCGCTTCGACAAGGGCTACATCTCGCCCTACTTCGTCACCGACCAGGACCGGATGGAGGCGGAGCTCGACGACCCCTACATCCTGCTCATGTCCTCCAAGATCTCGTCGGTGAAGGACCTGCTCCCGCTGCTGGAGAAGGTCATGCAGTCCGGCAAGCCGCTCGCGATCATCTGCGAGGACGTCGAGGGCGAGGCCCTGGCCACCCTGGTCGTCAACAAGATTCGCGGCACCTTCAAGTCGGTCGCCGTCAAGGCTCCCGGCTTCGGTGACCGCCGCAAGGCGATGCTGGCCGACATGGCCATCCTCACCGGCGGCGAGGTCATCTCGGAGGAGGTCGGCCTCAAGCTCGAGACGGCCGACCTCACCCTGCTGGGCCGCGCTCGCAAGGTCACCGTCTCCAAGGACGAGACCACGATCGTCGACGGCGCCGGCTCCCCGGACCAGATCCAGGGCCGCGTCACGCAGATCCGCTCGGAGATCGAGCGCAGCGACTCGGACTACGACCGCGAGAAGCTCCAGGAGCGCCTCGCGAAGCTGGCCGGCGGCGTCGCGGTGATCCGCGCCGGTGCCGCCACCGAGGTCGAGCTCAAGGAGCGCAAGCACCGCATCGAGGACGCGGTGCGCAACGCCAAGGCCGCGGTCGAGGAGGGCATCGTCGCCGGCGGCGGCGTCGCCCTGCTGCAGGCCTCGGTCGGCGACGTCTTCTCGGGCCTCGGGCTCGACGGGGACGAGGCCACCGGCGCCAACATCGTGCGCACCGCGCTCGAGGCGCCGCTGAAGCAGATCGCCCACAACGCCGGCCACGAGCCCGGCGTCGTGGCGGAGAAGGTCCGCGGACTCAACACCGGTGAGGGCCTCGACGCCGCCACCGGCGAGTACAAGGACCTCATCGCCGCGGGCATCATCGACCCCGCCAAGGTCACCCGCTCGGCGCTGCAGAACGCCGCGTCGATCGCCGCGCTGTTCCTGACCACGGAGGCCGTGGTCGCGGACAAGCCGGAGAAGGCCGGCGCCGGCGCCGGCGGCGACCCGACCGGCGGCATGGGCGGCATGGACTTCTGATCCACGCCGTCAGCGTCAGCTGATCACGCGAAGGGCCGCATCCCCTCGGGGGTGCGGCCCTTCGTCGTGCGTGGGTTCCGGAGTCGGCCCGGTCAGCGGGCCGGCGACGACTCCGGGCGACGGGCGGCCGACGCCGCGGCGTCCTCGTCCGCGGAGGTCTCGTAGAGGTCGCGGCGGAAGCGCTCGCGGATGGTGGCGACGGCGAGGAACGTCACCACGGCGGTGGCGATGATGTAGAGCGACACCGACCAGGACGCGCCGGTGGCGGCGAGGAGCGCGGTCATGATGAACGGCGCGAGTCCGCCCGCGAACACCGAGGCGAACTGGTATCCCAGGGAAGCGCCCGAGTAGCGGACGTCGGCCGGGAACATCTCGGCGTACAGGCTGGCCTGCGGCCCGTACATCGTCGCGTGGATCGTGAACCCGACGAGCAGGGCGAGGAAGACGAGCGGGACCGAGCC
The DNA here is from genome assembly GCF_050948445.1 of Actinomycetospora sp. CA-053990. Classification (NCBI taxonomy): domain Bacteria; kingdom Bacillati; phylum Actinomycetota; class Actinomycetes; order Pseudonocardiales; family Pseudonocardiaceae; genus Actinomycetospora; species Actinomycetospora sp. CA-053990. The sequence goes on from NZ_CP192043.1 coordinate 988,284, forward strand.
GCTGTCGAGCAGCCAGAACAGCGGGAACGCCCAGATGGCCATGCCGACCGTGCCGGCGAGGTAGAGCTGCTTGCGCGAGCCCAGCCGGTCGGTGAGCGCGCCGAAGAACGGCATGGTGATCACCTGGGTGAGCCCGGCACCCATGACGCACAGCAGGATCGAGGTACGCGTCATCCCGACGGTCTTGGTCGCGTAGTCCAGGACGCCGCTGATGAGGATGTAGAAGGTCGCATTGACGACGAAGAACGCGCCGGTCGCCTGGAGGATCTCCTTCCAGTAGCGCCGGATCGCCTGGAGCAGCGGCGCCTTGCTCAATCCGGCCTCGCGCTTCGCAGCCGCCGAGCTCGCCTGCAGGGCCTTGAACACCGGGGTGTCCTCGATCTTGAGCTGCACGTAGAGCCCGATCAGCACGAGCACCACGCCGGACAGGAACGGGACGCGCCAGCCCCAGCTCGTGAACTGCTCGTCGGACAGCGTCGCGGTGAGGATCAGGAAGAAGAGGTTGCCGGCGACGGCCCCGAGGACGGCGCCGGTCTGCACGAGGCTGCCGTAGAACCCGCGACGCTCGGTCGGCGCGTGCTCGGTGAGCAGCAGGGCCGCGCCGCCCCACTGCGCGCCGACGCCGAGGCCCTGCACGAGGCGGGCGACGACGAGCAGGATCGGGGCCCAGACGCCGATGGCCGCGTAGTTCGGCAGCACGCCGATGGCGAACGTCGCCACGCCCATGACGAGCATCGCCGCGACGAGCGGGGGCTTGCGGCCGTACCGGTCGCCCGCGTGGCCGGCGATGATGCCGCCGAGGGGCCGGGCGACGAAGCCGACGGCGAAGGTCGCGAACGACGCCAGCGTCCCGGCCACCGGGTTCGACGACGGGAAGAACTGCGGCCCCAGCACCAGGGCGGCCGCGGTGGCGTAGATCAGGAAGTCGAACCACTCCAGCGTCGTCGCGAAGACGGCGGCCGTCGCGAGCCGTCCCATGCGGGGCGGCGTGTCGGGATGGGTCTCGGTCACGGCACTTGCCCTCCGATGGCGACGGCGCCGTCGCGACGCCGGTACGAACGATCGTTCGTACCGTAAGAGGGCAGCGCCGTGGACGGCAAGACTCAGCGCGGGAGCGGGCTCTCCAGGAGCGCGAGGGCGTACCGCGCCTGCTGCTCGGCGAGCTGGCCGCGCGAGAGTCGGCCGTCCGGGCGGTACCAGGCGGCCACGCCCGCCAGCCCCGAGAGCACGCTGCGGGCGGCGTCGGCGGGGTACGGCGTGCGGAACTCCCCGGAGGCGACGCCCTGGGCGACGATGTCCTCGAACACCGCCTGCGTCGCGTCCCGGTCGAGCACCAGGCGCTCCCGGTCCTCCCCGTCGAGGTAGCGCACCTCGTTGGTGGAGACGACCATCGCGAGCTGGTGGTCGACGACGAAGCGCACGTAGGCGCGGACCGCCTCGCGCATCCGCGGCACCGCGTCGTCGCCGGCCTCGTCGACGGCGACGTGCAGCCGCGTGACCAGCTCGTCGTTGGCGTGGCGCAGAACCTCGGCCAGCAGGCGCGACTTGGACGGGAAGTAGTTGTAGAGGTTCGAGAGGCTGGTGCCCGCCCCGCGTGCCACGTCGCGCATCGACGCCCCGTGGAACCCCTTGTCGCCGAACGCCTCGAGGGCGGCGTTGAGGATCGCGGCCTCGTGGCCCCGGCCGGTGTCGCCCACGAGCGAGGCCGTCGAACGCGCGTTCACGTCGGCCAGCCTAGAGGGCCGTCGGGCCCCTGCTTGACGCGTCGGGCGGCGGATGATGAATTGACACACGAACAGTCGTTCGTGTGGTGGGCGGAGGAACCTGCGTGACCGATCTGGCTGGGCGGACCGCCGTGTCCCCGACGACGTCCCCCGGCACCGCGGAGGGGCGGTGCTTCGAGGACTTCGCGGTGGGCCAGCGGTGGACGAGCCCGCCGCGCCCGGTGACGGACGACGACCTCGCGACCTTCACCCGGCTCAGCGGCGACGACCACCCCCTGCACGTGGGCCCGGACGCGATGCTGCAGGGACCGTTCGGGATCGCCGTGGCGATGGGCCTGCTCCAGGGGCTCGGGATCCACGGGGAGGCGGTGCTCGGGCTCCTCGACACCCACTGGGCCTACCGCCGCCCGCTCCGGGTCGGCGACACGGTCACCCTCGAGGTGACGATCGTGCGCTGCCACCGGACCTCGGCGGGCGACCGCGGCGTCGTCACCCGGCACATGCGCCTGGTCACCGCCGACGGCGCGACCGTCCAGGAGGGGACGACGAGCGCGCTCGTCGCCGCGCGGGGCACCGGCCCCGACCCGGCCGGGCGCGCCTTCGGCACGGTGGCCTGGGCCGAGGCGATCACCGGCCGATCGGACATCGCCGAGGACCTGTCCAGCTGGGACGGCACGATCGGCCTGCGCTCGGGTGACGACGAGGTGCACCTGCGCGTCTACCGCGGGCGCGTCATCGACGTCGCCCGACGCGCCCCGCGCGGCGCGACGTTCGTCTTGGGCGCCGACGCCGCGACGTGGCTCGAGATCGTCGAGGCCCCCGAGAACCCGTTCATGCGCCTGGCCATGGCCGGGCGCTTCACGGTCACCGGCGACGGCTACGAGTACCTGCGGCTGACCTCCGCGCTCCACCGTCTCGTCGACGCCGTCCGGGAGATCGCGTGATGCGCGCCGAGTACCTGACGGTCGGCGGCACCCTCGCCTTCGTCGAGCAGCACGGCGAGCCCGATGCCCCGCCCGTTCTCTGCCTGCACACCGCCGGTCAGAGCGGCGTGCAGTGGCGTCACACCGCGCCCGCCCTCGCCGCGCGCGGGTACCGGGTCGTCGTGCCCGACCTGCCCGGCCACGGCCGCTCCGAGCCCGCTCCCGGCGGGCCGGTGACCGACCTCGGTGACTACGCCGCCTGGTGCCTGGACCTCGTCGCGCACCTCGGCCTGGAACGGCCTGCGGTGGTCGGCTGCTCGATCGGCGGGAAGATCGCCCTCGACGTCGCCGTCCGCGCGCCGGACCGGCTCGCCGGCGTCGTCGCCATGGCGGCCGACGCGCACACCGGCGGGCGCCCGTCGCTGCGCGGCCTGCGCCGGGAGCTCTCCGACGTCGCCGCCCCCAGCCGCACCGATCGCACCCACCTCGGGACGCTCGCGGTGATCGGCCGCCGCGTGGCCCGCGAGCGGGCCGAGCTCATCGCGACCATGCACCGGCGGGAGGATCCGGCCGTGTCCACCTCCGACCTGCTGGGCTGGGCGACCCACGACCTGCGCGAGGACCTGCCCCGGATCACCTGTCCCGCGCACCTCGTCGTGGGCGATGACGACCTGTGGCTCGACGTCGAGCGCGTGCGCCGGGCCGCCGCCGGCATCCCGGTCGGGCGCTGCACCGTGCTGGAGGGCATCGGCCACTACCCGATGGAGGAGATCGCGGACTTCGACGCCGTCCTCGACGGCTGGCTCCGCGAGCTCGCGCCGGCCCGGGAAGCCTCGTGACCACCGTCGTGACCCCGCACGCCGTGAGCGCGTTCCCCGCCCCGCACGAGGCCCCGACCGACTTCCCGGACCTCCTCCACCGCCTCGCCCGTCGCGACCCCGACGTCACCGCCGTGCTCGACACCACGCCCGACGGCGTGACCCACGCCGTGAGCCGCGGCGAGCTCTGGCGGCGGACCCGTGCGCTCGCCGAGGAGCTGCGCGCGCACGGGATCGGGCGTGGCGACGCCGTCGCGGTGTGGATGCCGAACTGGAGCGACGCCCTGGTCTGGCAGGCCGCGGTCGCGGCACGCGAGGCGCACGTCGTCGGCATCAACACCCGCTACGGCCTCGAGGAGGTCACCCACCTGCTCGAGCGTGCACGGCCGCGGCTCGTCGCCCTGGCCCAGGGGTTCCACGGGCTCGACCTGCTCGACCGCCTCCGCGCGGCCGTCGAGCGCTCCGGTGTGGTGCCCGAGGTCGCCGTCGTCACCGGCCCGGGCGGACCGACCCCCGAGCCGGGAGCCTGCAATGTCGGCGCCGGCGCCTGGAGCCCGCGGCGCGACGACGGCCCGGACCCCGCACCGTCGGACCCGGACGCGCTCGCCGTGGCGTTCACGACGTCCGGCTCGACGGGCCTCCCGAAGCTCGCCGCGCACACGGCACGGGCGGTGCTGGCCCACGCCGTCGCCGACGCCGCGGTGCTCGGGCTCGTCGAGGGCGACGTGGTGCTCGGCGCGCTGCCGCTGTCCGGGGTCTTCGGCTACAACGCGATCATGGCCGGGTTGGCGGCGGGCGCGACGGTGCTGCTCGAGCCCACCTTCGACGCCGACCGCGTGCTCGACCACGTCGCGGCGCACCGCGTCACGCACCTCGCCAGCGGCGACGACCTCGTCCTGCGGCTGCACGAGGCGTGGTCCGTGACGCACCGCGACCTGTCGAGCTGGCGGTGGTGGGGCGTCGCGGACTTCCAGGGCCGGTCCCACGAGCTGGCCGCCTGGCTGGGCGAGCAGGGCACGACGGTCGCCGGCGTCTACGGCTCGTCGGAGGTCTTCGCGCTCGCCGCCACCTGGCCCGACGACGAGCCCGCGCCCGGGCGCCTCACCGGCGGCGGGCGCGTGGTGCACCCCGACATCGCCGTTCGCGTCGTCGACCCCGACACCGACGCCGTCCTCGAGCCCGGCCGCGAGGGCGAGGTGCAGTTCCGCGGCCCGAACGTCGTCGACGCCTACCTCGGTGCCGAGGTGCCGGACGCGTTCACCGCCGACGGCTGGTTCCGGTCCGGTGACCTCGGCGTGCTCGTCGACGAGGGCGCGTTCGTCTACGTCTGCCGGCGGGGCGACGCCCTGCGGCTGCGCGGGTTCCTCGTGGACCCCGCCGAGATCGAGCGTCGGCTGGCGGCGCACGAGGACGTCGCGACGGCCAAGGTCGTCGGGGTCCCCGGGGCGGACGGGGCCACGATCGCGGTCGGCTTCGTCGTCGCGACGGCGGGGCGGACGCCGGTGGGGGAGGATCTGGTGGCCTGGTGCCGCGCGACGCTCGCGGGGTTCAAGGTGCCGGCGGCCGTGCACGTCGTCGAGGCGATGCCCACGACGTCCGGCACGAACGGCACCAAGATCAAGGCCGCGGAGCTGCGTCGGTGGGCGACGGAGCGGGCTCTCGGGATGGGGTGAGGTGCCGGTGCGAGGGGTGTACCTGCCGGGCGGGCGCCGGGTGGACCTGCGCGAGGTGCCCGACCCCGAGCCCGGGCCGCGCGAGGTGGTCCTCGCGGTGCGGGCCTCGACGATCTGCGGCAGCGACCTGCGGGCGATCTACCGCGAGCACCTGGGCGAGGGTCCCGAGGCCTACCAGGACGTCATCGGCGGGCACGAGCCGTGCGGGCAGGTGCTCGCCCTCGGCCCGGAGGTCGAGCGGGTGCGGGTCGGCGACCGCGTCGTCGTCTATCACATCAGCGGCTGCGGGCAGTGCGACGAGTGCCGCCGCGGCTACCAGATCAGCTGCACCTCGCCGCGCCGTCAGGCCTACGGCTGGCAGCGCGACGGCGGGCACGCCGACCAGCTGCTGGCCCGCGAGCGCGACCTCCTGCCGCTGCCCGACTCGCTGACCTTCCTCGACGGGGCCTGCGTGGCCTGCGGCTTCGCCACCGCCTACGAGGCGCTGTGCCGTGTCGCGCTCGCGGGCGGCGAGCAGGTGCTCGTCACCGGGCTCGGCCCCGTCGGGCTCGCGGCCGGGCTGCTCGCCTCGGCCATGGGCTCGCCGTGGGTGGTGGGCACCGATCCCTCGCCCGAACGCCGCGCGCTCGCCCGCGAGCTGGGCGCGGTCGACGTCGCGGTGGAGAACGACGACGAGCTCGGCGACCTCCTCGGCGACGGCGCCGAGGTGGCCGTCGAGTGCTCCGGCGCGGGCGCCGCCCAGCTCACCGCCCTGCGGCACACCCGCCGGCACGGACGCTGCGCGCTCGTCGGGGAGGGCGGGACGCTGACGGTCGACGTCAGCGAGGTCCTCATCCATCGTCAGCTCACCGTCCACGGCTCGTGGGTGGCGCCCACCTGGCGGATGTCCGAGCTCCTCGAGCGCCTCGCGCGCTGGGACCTCCACCCCGAGCGCGTGATCACCCACCGGTTCCCGTTGGCCGAGGCCGCGCAGGCCTATGCGACGGCCGACGCCGGCGTCGGCGGCAAGGTCGGCATCGTCGCGGAGTAGCGGCCTGTACCGGGAGCGCCCGGTCGCCTACGGTGCGTCGCAACGAGGGCGAGCGGAAGGGGCACGGATGAGTGAGACGTCCGCATCGACGAGTACCGAGCGCCACCAATTACCGGTGCGGACCCTGGTCGCCGCGAGCATCGGCAACGCGATCGAGTGGTTCGACTGGACGATCTACGCGACGTTCGCCGTCTACTTCTCGTCGCAGTTCTTCGACAAGTCGAGCCCGACGCTCGCGCTGATCGGCACGACGAGCACCTACGCGCTCGCCTTCTTCTTCCGCCCGCTCGGCGGCATCCTGCTCGGCCGCCTCGCCGACGTCCGCGGGCGTCGCTGGGCGATGCTCGTGACGATCCTGCTGATGGCGGGCGGGTCGTTCGTCATCGCGATCCTGCCGACCTATCAGATGGTCGGCTGGCTGGCGCCGATCCTCCTGCTGCTCGCCCGCATCGCGCAGGGCCTGAGCCTCGGCGGCGAGGTCTCCAACGCGAGCGCCTACCTGGCGGAGATCGCCCCGTCGGCGCGCCGCGGCCGCTACTCGAGCTTCTTCTACATCTCCACCGGCATCGCGCTGCTCGCCGCCGGGATCCTGGGCCTGGTGCTGACGACGACGCTGTCGCGCCCCGAGCTGGAGACCTGGGGCTGGCGCATCGCGTTCGGGGTCGGCGGCCTGCTCGGCCTGCTGGGGCTGTGGCTGCGCCGCACGCTCGCCGAGACCGAGCAGTTCGAGGAGAACGCCGAACGCGCCCGCGCCGTGCGCAACCCGCTGCTGCTGACCCTCACGCAGCACCCGAAGGCGGTCCTGCAGCTCTTCGGGTTCACGCTGCTCTCGACGCTGTGCTTCTACACGTTCTTCAGCGCGCTGACCCCGTTCGCGGTGCAGTTCCGCGACGCCGACGGCAGCGAGGTGTTCCTCGCGCTCTCGATCGGGACGGTCGTGTTCATCGCCCTGCAGTACCCCATGGGCGCCGCGGCCGACCGGTTCGGGCGCAAGCCCCAGCTGCTGATCTGGTCGGGACTGATGACCGTGATCACCGTGCCGCTGAGCCTGCTGATCACCGACCGGCCGCCGCTGCTCAACCTGATCATCGTCTTCTCGGTCGGGCTCGGGCTCTACACGTTCATGTCCTCGATCGCGCCGGCGGTCATGAGCGAGCTGTTCCCGACCGAGCTGCGCGCCCTGGGCATCGGCGCCTGGTACAACCTCACGGTCGCCCTCTTCGGCGGGACCGCCCCGCTGCTGATCTCGGCGCTGTCCGCGGCGGACCGCCCCGACCTGTTCTTCTGGTACGTCTCCGGCGGCGCCCTGATCGCGTTCCTGATCATCCTGACGATGCCCGAGACCAAGGGCCGCCAGCTGATGTAGCAGACGAAACGGGCAGGCGGTGGCACCCTGGTGCCATGGCGCTGCTGCGGACCCTCCTCAACCTCGTCTGGCTGGTCCTGGCGGGGGTGTGGATGGCGCTCGGCTATCTGCTCGCGGGCATCATCTGCTGCATCCTGATCATCACGATCCCGTGGGGGATCGCGTCGTTCCGGATCGCCCTGTTCGCGCTGTGGCCCTTCGGCAGCCGCATCGAGCGCCGGCAGGACGCCGGTGTGGGCTCCACGCTGGGCAACGTCATCTGGATCATCGTCGCCGGCTGGTGGCTGGGGATCGGGCACATCGTCACGGCCATCCCGCTGGCGGTGAGCATCATCGGCATCCCGTTCGCGTGGGCGAACCTCAAGATGATCCCGGTGTCGCTCACCCCGCTCGGCCGCCGGATCGTCGACACCGACGACCCGCGGGGCTTCGCGGTGGACGGGCACCACGCCGCGCCCCCGATGGCAGCGCGACGCTGATCGTCAGCCGACCACCGGCAGGTCGTAGCGCCGGCGGATGCTCGACCCGAGACGGCGGACGTCGACCCCGTAGACGTGCAGCGAGATCGTCGTGACCGGCGCGGTGTTGGTGACGCGGTGGATGTCGCCCGGCGGCAGCAACCCGGTGACGGTCCCCGGACCCGCGACGTCCTCGCCGTCGACGACGAGGTGCTCGCCCACCCGGCGGTAGCGGATCTCGTGCTCCGCCCCGGTGTGGACGCCGACCACGCACCACGACAGGTGGTCGTGGATCGGCGTCGTCTGCCCGGGCCGCCACACGAGCGCCACCAGCGAGAACGCACCGTCGTCGGCGACGTGCAGGACGTGCTGCCGGTAGTGCGCGGCGTCGCCGACGCACTGCTCCGGCCGGAGCAATCGTGGATCACCGAGGTGCGGAGCGAGGGCTCGGCCGACGGCGTCGACCCGGGCCCGGCCGGGGTGCGTGCCGCGCACGGCGGCGTCGAGGTCGTCGGTCAGGGCGGTCAGCGGGGTGACGAGTGCGGTGGTCATGGCGTGCTCCTCAGGCGGCGGCGATCAGGCGGGACGGGATGCCGACGGTGAGGTCGGCGGTCAGGGTCGTCTCGTGGCCGCGGGTCTCGACCGTGACGATCGGCAGCACCGAGGCGAGCAGGACGCGCATCCCGGTGTTCTCGGTGAGCACGTCGGCGACGAGGCGCGAGTAGCCCTCCTCGCGGCCGCGGGCGGCGACGGCGCGCAGCAGGCGTCGTCCGACGCCGCATCCCTGCCAGGTGTCGACGACCTCGATGGCGAGCTCGGCGTCCCGCAGCCCCAGGGAGATGAGCCGCGCGATGCCGATCGGCGCGCCGTCCGGGCCGAAGGCCGCGACGCCGATGTGGCGCCGGCCGTCGACGGCGGCGAGCGTCGTGCGCACCGCCCGGGTCAGGCGCGGGGTGGCGCCGTGGAAGCGCAGGTAGCGGCTGTGGTCGGAGAGGCCGGCGAAGACCGTGTCGAGCACGTCGACGTCGCCCCGGCCGAGCTCGCGGACGGTGGGGGCACGACCGAGGGGTCGGGGCCCGGGTGTCTCCGGAGCCCCGGTGGTCCAGGTGCTGACGAGATGCATGGTGGGTCCTCCCTCGCGCGGCCGGACACCTCGTCCGGCGACAGGACCGAGCCTGCGGCGCGAGCACCCCCCGCCTCGTCGGTGAGCACTCCCCATCTCGGCGCGCGCCGGTACCCATGCCGGGCGCGGGGCGCTGCCCACGACGAAGCGGATTTCCGCGCACCCAGTGCCAGCGAGGACGCAGGGCTTGCACGGGCCCGACGTCAGGCGACGAGCACCGACCACGTGGCGCTCACGGCGGCGCCAGGTCCCGGTACATGCGGATCGCGGGGCCGAAGCGGGTGGGCGCCTCGCCGACCGTGCGGAAGCCGCAGCGGGCGTAGAAGGCCTCGGCGCGGGGGTTCGCGGTGACCACGAGCAGCGGTGCGCCGGTCGCGCGGGCCGCCCGTGCCGCGTCCTCGACGAGCCGGGCGCCGATGCCGTGGCGCATCCGGGCCGGGCGCACGAACAGGGCGTCGAGCTCGGCGGTGCCGTCGGGCAGGGCCAGGACGGTGGCGAAGCCGGTGACGGTGCCGTCGACCTCGTGGACGCGGACCCGACCCGCCCGGAGGTCCGCGCGCGGCACCTCGATCGCGTCGGGGTGGGCGAGCAGATCCTCGCGGTGGTCGTCCCAGATCATCGAGGCCTCGCGCATGAGGTCCTCGAGTGCGGCGGCCTCGTCGATCCGGGCCGGGCGGAGACGGCCGTGGTCCATCGGACGATGGTGCGGGCCGTGTCGAGCGGGTTCGCGGTTCCCCCCGATGTCGCCGCAGGGCTCCTAGCCTCGGTGCGGACACCCCGGGCAGCAGGAGGACACCGTGAGCACTTCCTCGACGAGGCCGGACGGCGGCGCTCATCTCGTGACCCGGTTGCTGGATCTCTGGTCGCGCCCGCTGCCCGCCGACGACACCGCCGCCCTCGCCGAGTTCGGCGAGCTCTACACCGACCCCGTCGACGTCAACGGCACGTCCGTGAGCCTCACCGACATGCTGGCCCGGGCCCGCGCGATCCAGGGCGCCTTCAGCGGGCTCGAGCGCGTCGTCCTCGAGCAGGTGGAGGCCCCCGGCAAGGTCGTGGTCGCGTTCCGGCTGGTCGGGACGCACACCGGCCCGCTGCCCACGGCGCTGGGCGTCGTGCCGGCCACCGGCGGGGCCGTCGACCTCCGGGTGATCGACGTCCTGACCCTCGTCGACGGCCGGATCGGCGGCATCGTGATGGCCGGCGACGAGCTCGGGAACCTCGTCCGGCTCGGGGTCGTCGCGCTCGCGGACACCACCTGAGCCGGACAACCCCCTACGAGGGGTCGGGTCGCTCCGTCTCGGGCTCGCCCTCGGTCTCGGTGGGGACGTCCGGGATGGCCGGCCCGAGCAGGTCGTCGGCGTCGACGATCCGGTAGGCGTAGCCCTGCTCGGCGAGGAAGCGCTGGCGGTGCGCGGCGTACTCGGCGTCGACGGAGTCCCGCGCGACCACCGAGTAGAAGTGCGCCTGCCGGCCGTCGGTCTTCGGGCGCAGGATGCGGCCGAGGCGCTGGGCCTCCTCCTGGCGGGAGCCGAACGTCCCGGACACCTGGATGGCCACCGACGCGTCGGGCAGGTCGATCGAGAAGTTCGCGACCTTCGACACCACCAGCACCGGGAGCTCACCGCGCCGGAACTGGTCGAACAGGAGCTCGCGCTCCTTGTTCTTCGTCGAGCCCTGGATCACCGGGGCGTCGAGGGCGACGCCGAGCTCGTCGAGCTGGTCGAGGTAGGCACCGATGACCAGCGTCGGCTCCCCCGGGTGGCGCGCCAGGATGCTCTTCACCACCGGGATCTTGGTGCGCGCGCACGCGCAGAGCCGGTAGCGCTCCTCGGCCTCCGCGGTGGCGTAGATGATCCGCTCGTTGTCGGTCATCGTCACGCGGACCTCGACGCAGTCGGCGGGCGCCACCCACCCCTGGGCCTCGATGTCGCGCCACGGGGCGTCGTAGCGCTTCGGCCCGATGAGGGAGAAGACGTCGCCCTCGCGCCCGTCCTCGCGCACCAGCGTCGCGGTGAGGCCGAGGCGGCGGCGCGACTGCAGGTCGGAGGTCATGCGGAACACCGGCGCGGGCAGCAGGTGCACCTCGTCGTAGATGATCAGCCCCCAGTCGCGGGTGTCGAACAGCTCCAGCGCCCGGAACTCGCCCTTGGTCTTGCGCGTCATCACCTGGTAGGTGGCGATGGTGACCGGGCGGATCTCCTTGCGCTCGCCGGAGTACTCGCCGATCTCGTCCTCGGTGAGCGACGTGCGCGCGACGAGCTCGCGCTTCCACTGCCGCCCGGCGACGGTGTTGGTGACGAGGATCAGCGTCGTCGCCCCGGCCCGCGCCATCGCGGCGGCGCCGACGAGGGTCTTGCCCGCGCCGCAGGGGAGCACGACGACGCCGGAGCCGCCGTGCCAGAACCCCTCGACGGCGTCGGCCTGGTAGTCGCGCAGCTGCCAGCCGGACTGGTCGAGCTCGATCGCGTGGGCCTCGCCGTCGACGTAGCCCGCGAGGTCCTCGGCGGGCCAGCCGACCTTGAGCAGCGCCTGCTTGAGGCGCCCGCGCTCCGACGGGTGCACCACGACGGTGTCGTCGTCGATGCGGTCGCCGATCATCGGGCTGATCTTCTTGTTGCGCAGGACCTCCTCGAGCACGGCGCGGTCGTTGGAGATCATGACCAGGCCGTGCACGGGGGAGTTCGTCAGCTGCAGGCGCCCGTAGCGGCCCATGGTGTCGACGACGTCGACGAGCAGGGCCTGCGGGACCGCGTAGCGGCTGTACTGCACGAGCGCGTCGACCACCTGCTCCGCGTCGTGGCCCGCCGCGCGGGCGTTCCACAGCGCGAGCGGGGTGACGCGGTAGGTGTGGACGTGCTCGGGTGCGCGCTCGAGCTCGGCGAACGGCGCAATCGCCTGGCGAGCGGCGGGCGCCGCCTCGTGGTCGACCTCGAGCAGCAAGGTCTTGTCGGACTGCACGATGAGCGGTCCGTTGCCGGGCTGGCTCAACCTCTCGACCTCCGGGCACATCGACGGGTGGTCCGTCCCATTGTCCTCGTCGGTACGACACACCGTCGGGCGGAGCTGGGACGCCGCTCGGGGAGCGCACGGACACGCCCGGTCATTCCCGGGGGCACGACGGATACAGTGAGCGCGCTCGACCCCGCCCTCGAGGAGTGACCACCCGACCCCGATGGGCTCACGGCGCAGTGCCGGGGCCCGTCACCAGCGAGGACCGTCCCGCGGACCTCGCGCCGACCGCCCTGGACGCCTGACCACTCTGATGCGCCCGCTCGCCTCGTTCCCCGATCGTCGCACCGACGTGTGCCCGCGTGACGTCGCGGTGTCACCCGTGTGCCACCGCTCGATCCGGACGGCGGCGACTGTAGACCATCGCCGGTCACCGAGCGTGGACCAGGCAGGCCTTCGGCGTGGGGGAGGGTCGGGCCAAGTCCGACCGACCGGAGGAACCGGGAGGACCAGTCCGTGACCACCCCCGAGCGAAGCCCGGATCGGGCCTCCGTCCGGTACCACGACCCGCGCGACGGTCGTCCCGGTCCGGACGGCCCCGACGGCGGCGACTGGACCGAGCGCCTGGCGCTGCGCAACTGGAGCCTGCCGGTCAAGCTCACCGCGGTCCTGCTGGTGCCGACGCTGTTCGTGCTGACCCTCGGCGTCCTGCGGATCGTGGAGCAGACCCGGGACGCCGCCGAGTTCGACGGGGTCCAGCAGGCCGTCGCGCTCGAGGACGGCACGGCATGGGTGATGGGCAGCCTCGCCGACGAGCGCTCCGCCGCGGCGGTCTACGTGGCCGCGGGACGCGCCGGGGGCTCCGGTCCGGTCGAGGAGCGGATCGGCGCCACCCGCGACGCGGTCTCCGAGCTGCGGCGCTCCTCCGGGCTGGCCGACTCCCTCGACGAGCAGACGCGCACGTCGTTCGACCAGGCCGACGCCGAGATCGACCAGCTCGACCGCCTGCGCGACGACGTCATCGACGGCCGTGTGGACGCCGCGGGCGCGATCGCCCGGTACACCGAGGTCGTCGACACCCTCGAGATCTTCGACAGGTCGCTGTCCCGGGAGGCCGCCGACCCGAGCGTCGCCGGGCTCGCCTCCGGCCTCTACTCGCTGTCGGTGGTGCGCGAGGAGGACGCCTACGTCCAGGCCGTCGTCGCCGCCGGCATCGCCGCGGGCCGCATCGACGCCCCGTCGATCGACCAGGCGCGCAACGCGACGCTGCGCCGCTCGATCGCCGTCGACGACTTCCGCTCGGCGGTCGGCACCGACAACGCCGGGCTGGCCGACGCCGTCGTGGGACCGGACGTCGACAACCGCGACCTCCTGGCCCAGGTGGTCCTCGGCCGCGGCGCCGCGGGGCTCCCGCTGCAGGTCTCGGGGCCGGACTGGGAACGCGCGTCGTCGGCCGTCGAGGACCGCGACGCCGCGACCTCCGAGCAGCTGCGCGGCCAGCTCCAGGAGCAGGCGGGCGCCCTGCAGCAGGCCGCCCGCAACGGCGCGGGCGTCGCGTCGGTGATCCTCCTGCTGGCCCTCATGGCCGGCGCCGCGGTGGTCTTCTTCGTCACCCGCTCGCTGCTGCGCCCGCTGCGCCTGCTGCGCCGCAGCGCGCTCGACGTCGCCGAGCGGCGCCTGCCCCAGGCCGTCCGCAGCCTGCGCGAGGGGGAGGCGCCGGACACCACGATCGTCCCGACGCCGATCACGACGCGCGAGGAGATCGGCCAGGTCGCCCGCGCGTTCGACCAGGTGCACGAGCAGGCGGTCCGCCTGGCCGCCGAGCAGGCGGGTCTGCGCTCGGCGTTCAACTCGATCTTCGTGAACCTGTCGCGGCGCTCCCAGGCGCTGGTCGAGCGCCAGCTGCGCCTCATCGAACAGCTGGAGAACTCCGAGGAGGACCCGGAGGCGCTCTCCAACCTCTTCCAGCTCGACCACCTCGCGACGCGCATGCGCCGCAACTCGGAGAACCTGCTGGTGCTCTCGGGCACCGACCTCTCCCGGCGGGGCAGCCGCCCGGTGCCGCTGGTCGACGTGCTGCGCGCCGCCGCCTCCGAGGTGGAGCAGTACCAGCGCATCGACCTCGCGCCGCCGCCCTCGGCCCAGCTGCTGGGCCGCACGGCGAGCGACGTCGTGCACCTCGTCGCCGAGCTGCTCGAGAACGCCACCACCTTCTCCGCCCCCGACACCCGCGTGCGGGTGCAGGCGACGCAGAACGGCGACGGCTCCCTGCTCGTCGAGATCATCGACTCCGGTGTCGGCATGAGCGAGGAGGACCTGCACGACGCCAACGTGCGGCTCGACTCGCCGCCGACCGTCGACGTGTCCGCCTCGCGGCGCATGGGCCTGTTCGTGGTCGGGCGGCTGGCCACCCGCCACGGCATCACCGTCTCGCTGCGCAACCGCGAGGACGGCGGCGTCGCGGCCACGGCCCTGGTGCCCGCGTCCGCGGTGCTCGCCGTCGCGCCCGAGGGCGCGGCGACCCCGGCGGTCACGGCCGGGGCGTCCGCGAGGGCCTCGAGGTCCGTTCCCGACCAGGCACGCGGTGGGGCCACCGGGCTGCCGCAGCGCGGTCAGCGCCAGGGTGGCGGAGCGCCCGGGTCGTTCTTCGCGCCCGGCGTCGACCCCGAGCAGGGTGGCGGGGACGCCGCCCGCCCCGGCGGCGCCCGGGAGCGCCGGTCGATGCTGCCGCGGCGCGGGTCGTCGAACGGAGCGCCCGGCACCAACGGGTCCAACGGCTCCCACGGCCACGGGACGAACGGCACGAACGGGTCGGTGCCGGGGCCTGCGGGGCCCTCCGGTCCCGGGCGTCCGGGCGGACCGACCGGCCCGGGACGTCCCGGGCCCGCGCCCTCCGAGCCGCCCCGTGAGCCCGCCGGCCGCGCCCCGGCCGAGGAGCCCGACACCCCGGAGGCGCCGGCCGAGGACACGGCCGTCGACGGCGCCGCCGAGCAGGACGAGCGGGGCCGCCACGGTCTGGTCGGCGGCGCTGCCGCCGGCGGGGCCGCGGCCCTGATCGGTGCGGCCGCCGCCCGTCGTCGCAGCCGCCGTCCCGAGGACGGCGACGAGGACGTCGCTCCCGACGCGGAGGCGCCCGGCGCCGACGAGGTCGTCGAGCCGGACGCCGCCGACGGCGACGCGCCGGAGTCCGGCGAGGCGGACGCGGGCCGGCACGTCCTGCGTCCCACCGGGCTCGCGCCCGGTCAGGGTCCCGGCCCTGGTCAGGGGCCCGGGCAGCCGCCCGGCCCGATGCCCTCCCGCCCCGGCGCGGGCGGACCGGCCGGACCCGGCTGGGGTCCCCCGGACCTCCCGGCGCCCCGCGCGGCGGACCGCCCCCGGTTGGCGCGGCCCCGGCACCCCTCCCGGCCGCGGACCGGCCGGCCCCGGCTGGGGACCGCCGCCCGCGGGTGCCGGACGGCCCGCCGCCGCCGGCCCGCCGATGTGGAACGGCGCGCCCGTCGTGCCCCCGCCCGGACCGGGACCGGCCGAGTCCGACGAGGCGCCCGTCGAGGTCGTGGACGCGGTCGAGAACCCGGTCGAGGCGCCCGCCGAGACGCCGGCCGAGACGCCCGCCGAGGCGTCGGTCGAGGCCCCGGCGGACGCTCCGGGCGACGAGCAGGTCGAGGAGTCGTCCGAGGCCGCCGCCGCGCCGAGCGAGACCCCGGAGGCCGCGGCACCGCTGCCGACGCGTCGCGGGACCTTCCCGCTGCGCCCCCGGGTCGTGCGGCCCCAGCCGCAGGCCGAGGCCGCCGAGAGCCCGGCGGACAGCCCTGTCGGCGCGACCCCGGAGCCCGAGCAGGCCGTCGAGGAGCCGGCGGTCGTGGACGCCGCCGAGCCCGTCGCCGAGCCTGTCGCCGAGCCTGTCGCCGAGCCCGCCACTGAAGCCCCGGTGGCCTCCGCGGAGCCGGAGGAGTCCGAGGACCCCGTCCCGCCCGCCCGTCGGGCCGGCGCCTGTCGCCCAGCGGCGTCCCGTTCGCTCCCGGCATGGCGCCCCGCCTGCGTCCGCGACGCACGGGGCCGGCGTCCGAGGGCGAGGACGTCCCCGCCGAGCCGCAGGGGACCCCGGCCGAGGAGACCCCGGCCGAGGAGACCCCCGCCGCGGAGAGCCCGGCCGAGACCCCGGCCGCCGTCGCGCCCGACGAGGTCGCGGCGGCCGAGCCGGAGACGCCCGCCGGACCCCCGCCGCTGCCGGGCGGGCTGCCCCGGCGCGGCGCCGGTCCGCCGGCGCCGAACGGCGCCCCGGCCGCGGGTGGGCTGCCCCCGGGTGGGCTGCCGCAGCGGCCGCCCGGACCGCCGGCGCCGTC
The DNA here is from genome assembly GCF_050948445.1 of Actinomycetospora sp. CA-053990. NCBI lineage: Bacteria > Bacillati > Actinomycetota > Actinomycetes > Pseudonocardiales > Pseudonocardiaceae > Actinomycetospora > Actinomycetospora sp. CA-053990. The sequence goes on from NZ_CP192043.1 coordinate 1,004,691, forward strand.
CGGCCCGTCGGCACCGGGTGCCCTGCCGCAGCGGTCGGCCCGGCCGCCGCAGGTCCCGGCCGGCGCGAACGGCTCGGCCACCGGGACGGGCGACGGCGCACGGCTCTTCGACGCGCCGCCTCCCGCGAACGGCGAGGGACACACCCGCAACGGCGGCGGCCCGCCCGGCCGCGCGCCCGAGCGGCCCCGGGCCGTCCCGGTGCGCCGCAGCGGGAGCGCACGCCGATCTACGACGAGGTCGCGTCCGCCTGGTTCCGGGAGGCCCCGCCCTCGGCGGGCCCGGACGAGGCCGAGTGGGCCTCGAGCTCGGGCGACGAGGGCTGGCGCGCGGCCGCGGCCACCGCGGACGCCCTGGACGCCGGCGTCAGCGCCGGTGGCACGACCGAGGCGGGCCTGCCCAAGCGGCGTCCCCGGGCGCAGCTCGTGCCCGGTGCCGCCCGGTCCGGGGGCGCCGGTGCACCCGGCGGCGTCCCGGACGGAGCCGCCGCCGGACCACGTCGCAACGCCGACGCGATCCGTGGGCGTCTCGCGAGCTACCAACGAGGCGTGGCCGACGGGCGCACCAGCCGTCAGGCCCGACCGGCCGACACCGGAGCAGAGCGCGACGCGCGCTCCGGGGATGAGGAGGAGCAGTGACGGGAGCCCAGTCGCAGCCGAGCCGGTTCGGCTGGTTGGTCTCGAACTTCGCCGAGCGGGTGCCGGGGGTGGCGCACGCGGTCGTGGTGTCCGCCGACGGGCTGCTGCTCACGGGGTCCAGCCGGCTGCCGCGCGACCGTGCGGACCAGCTGGCGGCCGTGGCGTCGGGGCTGATCAGCCTCACGCAGGGCGCCGCGCGCTGCTTCGAGGCGGGCGATGTCGTGCAGACGGTGGTCGAGATGGAGCGCGGGATCGTGCTGCTCATGTCGATCAGCGACGGCTCGTGCCTGGCCACCCTCGCCGCCCCGAACTGCGACATCGGCCTGGTGGGGTACGAGATGACGTTGCTGGTCGACCGGGTCGGCCAGCTGCTGACCCCCGAGCTCCGTGCCGAGCTTCAGGGGTCGGCGGTGCGATGAGCGCGTCGAGGGGGTGACGACCCGTGAGCGATGAACCCGGCGAGTCCTTCGCCGACGTCCTCAACGGGATCAGCGGACCGCCGCGGCCGAAGGGGCCGCGCGGCGAGCGGCGCGGGCTGTTCCGGCGTCGCCGCGACGAGCCGTCGGACGTCCCGGAGGGGTCCGACGGCTCCGAGGGGTCCGACGACGTCGCCCCCGACACGGAGACCGGCACCGTCGCCGCGGACGGCTACCTCTACGGGAGCGGCGAGCCCGACGGCGCGCACGCCCTCGCCGAGGGCGAGCCGCCGACCGCGCCCTACGGCGTCCCGAGCCCGGGCGGCGTGCCGCGGCACGAGCTCCCGGAGGCCGAGCCGCCGGACGAGCGCGCCGACGACGTCGCGATCGTGCGCCCCTACGCCTGGACCGGCGGGCGCACCCGCCCGGTCTACGACCTCGCCATCGAGACCCTGGTCTCGATCGGCAACGCGGGCCGCGACACCTCGCGGATCCCCCAGTACGAGCACCGTGCCGTGGCCGAGCTGTGTCGCGAGCCCCGATCGGTGGCGGAGGTGGCGGCGTTGCTGACGCTGCCGCTGGGCGTCGCCCGGGTCCTGATCGGCGACATGGCTTCGCAGGGCACCGTCGTGGTGCACCAGACCGCCTCGACCTCGGGCGACGTCCCGGACATGGCGTTGATGGAGAGGGTGTTGAGTGGACTTCGACGGCTCTGACGCAGCGGTCGCCGACCCCGTCCCGACCACCACCTCGGCCAAGATCGTCGTGGCGGGGGGATTCGGGGTCGGCAAGACGACGTTCGTGGGCTCGGTCTCCGAGATCGACCCGCTGACCACCGAGGCCGTGATGACCGACGCGAGCGCAGGCGTCGACGACCTCTCGGCGGTGCCGAACAAGCGCACCACCACGGTCGCCATGGATTTCGGTCGCGTCTCCCTGGACTCCGACCTGATCCTCTACCTGTTCGGCACGCCCGGGCAGGACCGGTTCTGGTTCATGTGGGACGACCTCGTGCGCGGCGCCATCGGTGCCGTGGTGCTCGCCGACACCCGCCGGCTCGCCGACTGCTTCGCCGCGGTCGACTTCTTCGAGGACCGGCGCCTGCCCTACGTGCTCGGCGTCAACCTCTTCGACGGGATGCTCCGCCACGACATCGAGGACGTCCGCGAGGCCCTGGCCATCGACCCGGCCGTGCCGATCCTGACCGTCGACGCCCGCGACCGGGAGTCGACGAAGCAGGCGCTCATCTCGCTCGTCGAGCACGCCATGCAGGTCTGGGCGGTCGGCGCCCGCGCCTGATCCCTTTGTAGCGAACGCGCTGCTCGCTGCTTCTAGGCGCACGAACTCCCCGTTCGCGCCGTCGTCGCGCGCCCCGGATGAAGCGAAAGTGCCGTTCGCTCCGTTGAACGAAGCGAAAGTGCCCGTTCGCTCCGTACCGGTCCGCGCCGGACTCGCGGTGATCAACGGGGACCTTGCGCGCGTAGAAGCAGCGAGATACCCGTTCGCTGCGACAGACCGGGACCTAGCGGTCGGCGAGGACGCTGACCGAGGTGATGCGGTGCAGGGCGAAGGACAGGGGCGAGCCGCCGATCACCTCGCCGTTGGTCTCGCCGTCGTCGGTGTCCTCGATGCCCTCGAGCACCCCGCCGCCGACGCGCAGGGGGCGCACGACGCGCTGGGACGCCGTGCCGTGGGCGTCGACGTAGCCGATCCACACGCTGCGCCCGGAGCGCGCCGCCTCGGCGAGGACCGCGACGGTGGCCGAGGTCGTCGCCGAGCGCGTCGGGTTCCCGGTCGCCCCGCGGCCCCGGGCGGCGCTCGCGGCGCGGTCGCCGGCGCGCAGCTGGGCGACGAGGGCGGTGATCTGGTCGTCGGAGAGCGTCGGCGTGGTGCCCACCGCGCGCTCGGGGCGCCGTGCGGCGGTGCGCCGGCCCTTGGGGCGGAGGTCGAGCACGCCGCCGACGTCGTCCTCGGCGACGGGGGAGAGCCCGGCGGCGCGCAGGGCCTCGAGCACCTCGACCAGTGGCTGGGTGCTGATCAGCACGGTCGGGGCGATGCGCCGCAGCTCGAGGCGCTCGGCCTCGGGGTGGACCATCACCTCGGCGATCAGGGCTTCGTCCTCGGAGCGCAGGAACGACGCCGCCGCCCCGCCGCGCAGGCGTCCGTGGCGGCGGGCGACGTCGTCGACGAGGTAGGTGAGCCCCTGGGGCACGGGCGTGGCCGAGCGGGTGCGGAACAGCTCGTGCAGGTCCGCGGCCGTCTGCCCCAGGTCGAGCGCGCGGCGCACCGAGCCCTCGCTGATCCGGTAGACGGTCGCGCTGCCCGCGGACTCGACGTCGGCCACGCGGTCGAGGGCCGCGGCGAGCACGGGCTCGAGGCGTCCCGGGGCGACGGCGGTGAGGTCGGCCTGCAGGAGCACGTGGTCGATGGGCTCGGGCAGGGCGCGGCGCAGTGCGGCGGCCGCGGCCCCGTCGGGGTCGTCGCCGGGGCTGCGCGCGACGACGAGCAGCTCGCGGGTGGCGGAGGTGACCGTGTCGTGGGCGACGAGCCCGAGCGTCGTCGCCTCGCGCAGCACCGTGCGCGCCATCTCGTCGCGCTGCCGCCCGCCCTTGCGCGGGGCGCGCCAGGCCAGGGACGCGACGAGGTCGTCGGCGCTCGGGGGCCGTCGCCGTCGGCGAACTCGCAGAGCCGGTCGAGCACCCGGCGGCGCAGCGCGGGCGCCCAGGGCCGGCGCGCCTCGTCGGAGAGCGGGCCGATGAGCTTGTCGCCCACGTCGCGGGCGCCCACCAACGACGGCGCGCGGGGCGTGTCGAGCCACCCGCGGGCGAGCGTCACCCACCGCACATCGGGGCCGGCGGCGAGCCACCGGTCGACGGCGCTGGTGGGCGTCCACGCGGGATCGTTGCCCTCGGAGACCGCGACGAGCCCCGCGCCGGCGAGCACCTCGACCAGCAGGGCCGCGTCCTGCTCGGTGACCCCGAGGTCGCGGGCCACCCGGCGCATGTCGCGCACCCCGAGCCCGCCGGAGCGCAGGACCGCGGGTGGGCTCGCCGACCACGCCGTGAGCACGGCCTCCGCACGCCGGGTGACCTCGAGGATCTCGCCGGCGGCGGTGGCGTCGACGTCGGCCGGGTCGCGGTGGCGTGGCGGGGGCATGGGGTCGGTGACCGCGACGTCGCCGAGCGGGCGGTCGCCGCGTACCGCGAGGGCCGCCTCGCGGGTGAGCTCCACGGTCTCGAGGTCGACGCGCACGAGGATGCCGGCCGCGAGGAGCCGGCCCACCGGCCCTTCGTCGGGCCCCTGCGCGCGGCTGCGGCCGACCGGCCCGTCGGTGGCCAGCGCGTCGACCACCCCGCGCTCGTCGGGGGCAGGGCGTCGACGATCTCGGCCGGGTCGTCGGCGGTGGCGATCGCCGAGAACTCCGGGGCCGGCCGCCCGAGGCCACCGGGGTAGCGCACCGAGACGTCGCGCAGCGCCGGGACGGCGCGCACACCCGCGGTGGCCGACGGGTCCGCGCGCGCGAGCTCCGGCGGCACGGTGGCGCCGTCGGACCAGGCCAGCGCCCGGCGCTCGAGGTCGGCGAGCGCGGCCCGGCCGGCGTCGGCGCGGTCGGGGCCGAGGAGCGCGAGCACGTCACCGAGGGCGGCGGACATCTCGTCGGCGCGCACCACCAGAAGCGCGTCGACCACCTGGAGCGTGAACGCGTCGAGGTCCTCGCACGCCCGGCCCACCGACATCCGCACGCTCGCCCGCGTGGCCACCACGCCGGTGTCGGCGGGGGCGGGCAGCGCCAGGTCCGGACGCGCGCGCAACAACGCGCCCAGGGTGTCGTCGTCCTGGGCGCGCAGGTGATCGAGCAGGGTCCGGCCGGACATCGCCTCCCCACGGTAGTCGGGCTCCCACGCGCGCACCCTCGAGGTGCGGCAGACTGGAGCCCCGCCGTCCCGGCGGGTGTGCGTCCGAGACGGCGGGAGGAGCCAGCGGCCATGGCAGACGAGGACGAGACCACCACCCCGCGCCAGGATCCGTGGTGGCCCGCGGACGAGGGGGACCACCCGATCACCGAGCTGATGGCGCCCACCCAGGGCTCGCCGTCGCCGTTCGGGGAGACGCAGTTCCCGCTGCCCGCCGACCAGCTCGGCTACGAGCACCCGGTCACCGAGATCAACCGCTGAGTACCGCCGCCGGTCTCCTGCTCGCCGCCGGCGGCGGCCGGCGGATGGGTCGGCCCAAGGCGGCCGTCGAGCTGGACGGCGAGCCCCTGGTGGCCCGCGGCGTGCGGACGCTGCGCGACGCCGGCCTCGACCCGGTGGTCGTCGTGCTCGGCGCCGGCCTGCCGGACGTCGCGGCGCTGCTACCGGCGGGGACGCGCTGGGTGCCCGCGCCGGGCTGGGACACCGAGGGGCAGGCCGCCTCGCTGCGCGCCGGCCTCGACGCGCTGGACGGCACGGACGCGGACGCGGTGCTCGTGGCCCTCGTCGACACCCCGGGCATCGGATCCGCGGCGCTGGCACGGGTGGCCGCGCACGCCACCGGCCCCGACGCCCTGGCACGCGGCGCCGTCGACGGCCGGGCGGGGCACCCGGTGCTGCTCGGCCGGACGCACTGGGCGAAGGTGCGGGCGGCGGCCGAGGGCGACACCGGCGCGCGGGGCTTCCTGCGCGGTCGGGACGACGTCGTGGCGGTGGACATCTCCGACGTGGCGGTGCCCGACGACCTCGACACCCCGGAGGACCTCGCGCGCTGGACGGGCGAGCAGACGACAGGAAGGGGCACACCGTGACCGTCCCGGGACCGGGGTACGCGATCACGGCCCGCGTCGAGGCGCCGGCCAGCGCCACGGCGGCGGGCGACCTCGCGGTGGCCGTCGGCCGCGTCGGCGGGGTCATGACCGCGTTCGACGTCGTCGAGTCGCGCACCGACGCGATCATCATCGACATCAGCTGCAACGCCCTGTCCGAGGAGCACGCCGAGCAGATCACCGGCGCGCTCGACGGCCTCGACGGCGTGCGGGTGCGCAACGTCTCCGACCGCACGTTCCTCATCCACCTCGGCGGCAAGATCGAGGTGACCCCGAAGGTCGGCCTGCGCACCCGCGAGGACCTCTCCCGCGCCTACACCCCCGGCGTCGCCCGGGTCTGCCAGGCGATCGCCCGCCGCCCCGAGGACGCCCGCAGCCTCACCATCAAGCGCAACACCGTCGCCGTCGTCACCGACGGCTCGGCGGTGCTCGGGCTCGGCAACCTCGGCGCGGCCGCCGCGATGCCGGTGATGGAGGGCAAGGCGGCGCTGTTCAAGCGCTTCGCCGGCGTCGACGCCTGGCCGGTGTGTCTGGACACCCAGGACACCGAGGAGATCATCCGCACCGTCGAGGTCCTCGCGCCGGCGTACGGCGGGATCAACCTCGAGGACATCGCCGCGCCGCGCTGCTTCGAGATCGAGGAGCGCCTGCGCGACAAGCTCGACATCCCCGTCTTCCACGACGACCAGCACGGCACCGCCGTCGTCGTCCTCGGCGCGCTGCGCAACGCGCTGCGCGTGGTGTCCAAGGAGATGAACGACTGCCGGATCGTGGTCTGCGGCGTCGGCGCCGCCGGGTCGGCGATCATCCGGCTGCTGCTGCCACTGGCGCCCGCCGACCTCATCGCGGTGGACGTCGACGGGATCATCCACCCGGACCGCGAGGGCCTGCACCCGAGCCTGGAGTGGGTCGCCGAGCAGACCAACCGGGAGAACCGCACCGGGACGCTGCGCGACGCGATGCCCGGCGTCGACGTCTTCATCGGGGTCTCGGCGCCGAACCTGCTCCACGAGTCCGACGTCGCCGCGATGGCCGACGAGGCGGTCGTGTTCGCGCTGGCCAACCCCGACCCCGAGATCGACCCGTCGCTGGCGCAACGGCACGCGGCCGTCGTCGCCACCGGGCGCTCGGACTACCCGAACCAGATCAACAACGTCCTCGCCTTCCCCGGCATCTTCCGCGGGCTGCTCGACGCCCAGGCCCGGGGGATCACCGACGACATGCTGCTCGCCGCGTCGGCCGCGATCGGCGACGTCGTCGCCGAGCCCAACCCGCTGTTCATCGTGCCCAGCGTCTTCGACAGCACCGTCGCGTCGGCCGTGGCCGGCGCGGTGCGCAAGACGGTCGAACGGGCCCGCGAGCAGGGCGCCGAGGCCGTCGACGTCGGCGCCGCCCTGGCCCTCGGCGAGGAGACGGCGAAGGCGGTGGAGGGGGCCGATGAGTGACACACCGAGGCTGACCCACGTCGACGCCACCGGCGCGGCGCGGATGGTCGACGTGGGGGACAAGGAGGTCACGCGCCGCACGGCGACGGCCACCGGGGTCCTGCGCACCACCGCCGAGGTCGTCGCGGCCCTGCGCGACGACACCGTCCCGAAGGGCGACGCGCTGGGCACGGCCCGGGTCGCGGGCATCATGGGCGCGAAGCGCACGCCCGACCTGATCCCGCTGTGCCACCCGATCCCGCTGGCCGGGGTGACCGTCGACCTCGACGTCGGCGACGACCACGTCGCGATCACCGCGACGGCGCGCAGCGCCGACCGCACCGGGGTGGAGATGGAGGCGCTGACCGCCGTCGCCGTGGCCGGGCTGACCCTGCACGACATGATCAAGGCGCTGGACCCGGCGGCGACGCTGGACGGAGTGCGCCTCGAGCGCAAGGAGGGGGGCCGTTCCGGTGTCTGGACCCGACCCGAGGGCCGCTGAGGGCTCCACCGCGGACCCCACAGCCGACCCGACGCGCCGCGCGCGCGTCGTCACCGCGTCCAACCGCGCCGCGGGCGGCGTCTACAGCGACCGCGGCGGGCCGATCATCGTCGACTGGCTGCGCGAGCAGGGCTTCACCACGCCCGACCCCGTGGTGGTGCCCGACGGGGAGCCCGTCGCCGCCGCGCTGCGCGACGCCGTCGCCGACGGCGCGCACGTCGTCGTCACCACCGGCGGCACCGGCATCTCCCCGACCGACGCGACGCCCGAGGCGACCCGCGCGGTCCTCGACTACGAGATCCCCGGGCTCGCGGACGCGATCCGGCGCGCCGGCGCCGACGCGGTGCCGACGTCGGTGCTCTCACGTGGCGTGGCGGGGGTCGCGAAGCGCACCCTGGTGGTGAACCTGCCCGGCTCCCCGGGCGGGGTGCGCGACGGGCTGACGGTGCTCGCACCGGTCCTGGCCCACGCCGTCGACCAGATTCTCGGAGGGGACCACCCGTGACGTCCACAGCCCCGGCCCGCGTCCTGCGCGCCACCGTCACCGAGGAGCCCCTGGACGTCTCGGAGCACGCGGCGCTGGTCGACGACGCCGCTGCGGGCGCCGTCGTGACGTTCGCGGGCGTCGTGCGCGACCACGACCACGGCCGCTCGGTGACGGCCCTGGACTACGAGGGCCACCCGAGCGCCGCGGCCGTGGTGGAGAAGGTGGCCGCCGACGTCGCCGCCGCGTTCCCCGGGGTGCGCGCGCTCGCCGTCACCCACCGCGTCGGTGCGTTGGGCATCGGCGACGTCGCCCTGGCCTGCGCGGTCGCCGCGGAGCACCGCCGTCAGGCGTTCGACGCGTGCAGCGAGCTCGTCGACGCCGTGAAGCGCGAGCTGCCGGTGTGGAAGCGCCAGGAGTTCACCGACGGCACCGAGGAATGGGTCAACTGCCCCTGAGCCCTCAGCTCATCGTGAGCGTCTGACCCGGGAAGATGAGGTTCGGGTCGGTGGCGACGTCGGGGTTGGCCTGCGCCAGCGTGCGCCAGGTCGCGCCGTGCGAGGCGGCGATCGAGCTCAGCGTGTCCCCGGCCTTCACGGTGTAGGAGCCGGCCGAGCCCGACGCAGGGGTGTCGCGCACGGTGCGGGTCTCGGGGGTGGCGTCGTCGGAGGACGACTCCCCCGACGAGTCGGAGCCGGAGTCGGCGTCGGGGCCCGGGTCAGAGCTGCTGTCGTCCTCGGAGGACCCCGCCGACGGCACGCTGCCGTTGGGTGAGTCGTCGGTGTTGCCCGTCTTCTTCGAGCACGTCGGCCAGGCGTTCATGCCCTGCTCGGCCTTGACGCGCTCGGCGACCTGGATCTGCTCCTCGCGGCTGGCGTCCTCGGGCTGCCCCGAGCCGCCGAAGGACCGCCAGGTCGAGTCGGTGAACTGCAGGCCGCCGCCGAAGCCGTTGCCGGTGTTGATGGCCCAGTTCCCGCTGCTCTCGCACTCGGCGAGCGCGTCCCAGTCGGTGTCCGCGTGCGCGGCGGGCGCCGCGAGCAGCGCGGCGGGGATGACCGGGGCGCCCGCCGCGACGACCGCGAGGGTCGCCCGGCCGAGCCGGCCGGGACGGCGCGGTGCGCGGTGACGTCCGGTGGTGGCGGTGGGCAGCACGGCACGAACGAGGTCCACGGGTCTCCCGGAGCCGCGCCACGGCCGACGTGCCCCGGGCCGTCGCGGGAGGGGAGCGGACGGCGCTTGGTGTCGGTCCCTGTCCGGGCCGTACGTCGCGGGGAGCGGGAGGCCCGTCGGACAGGGCGGCGCCCGGGCTCCGGTCGGCACCGCTCGAGCGGACCGACGCCTCGAGGCTAGATCCGCGCCGGGGCCACGGTGCGTGGCTCTCAGCTTCGTGAGCCGGCGGCGAGGTCACGAACGAATGACGAAGACGCTGCTCCGCGGTCTCGATGTCACCGAGGGCAACCTCTCTTGCACAGCCCGTCGCTGAGAAGACGTGACCGGCATCACAGACGACGGCCCCGGCTCCTGGGTGGAGCCGGGGCCGCCGGACGTGCGGGGAGGGTCAGCCCAACTTCAGCTGCTGGCCCGGGGAGATCGCGTCGGGGTCGGCGATCGCGTTGTTCTGGGCGATGGACTGCCAGGAGACGCCGTGCGCGGAGGCGACCGAGCTCAGGGTGTCGCCGCTCGCCACGGTGTAGGCGCCGCCCGCGGGGGCCGTGGCCGGCTGGGTCGCCTTGGCCTGCGGGGTCGCGGCGATGCCCTCGGCCTCGGAGGAGCCCGAGTCGGACGAGCTCTCGGAGGAGCCCGAGTCCGAGTCCGAGGACCCGGAGTTCGCCGAGCTGTCGGTGTTGCCCGTCTTCTTCGAGCACGTCGGCCAGGCGCTCATTCCCTGCTCGGCCTTGACGCGCTCGGCGACCTGGATCTGCTCCGAGCGGCTGGCGTCCTCCGGCGAGCCGGAGCCGCCGAAGGCCTTCCACGTCGAATCGGTGAACTGCAGACCGCCGCCGAACCCGTTACCGGTGTTCGTGCTCCAGTCGCCGCTGCTCTCGCACTGCGCGAGCTCGTCCCAGTCCGTGTCGGCCGACGCCAGACCGGTGCTCAGGGCCAGCGGGGCCGCCGCCATCGCGCCCACCAGGACGACCTGGGCTGCGCGCCGGGTGAAGGCGCGCGTCAGCGACTCATCGGTGTTCCGAAGCATGACCTCTCTCCGTACCGCGCCCCGCGGGAGGGACCACACGGGCGGGGTCGACGGCCGGTTCCACGCGGCCTCACCGCCCGCGGGTGCCAAGCACCCTCGGTCTCACGTCCTCGCGCCCGTCCGGTCCGCCACTTTCGTTTCGGGTCACCCGAGGCCGCTGGACGGGCATCCGGCGCGGCGGCCTCGGGGGTGTCAGGCACCCGCACACACCGGTCCGGCGCGTCGTCGGGAGCCGTGTCCGAACGGTACGGAGCACAGTGCGTCTTTCAAGCCGACCAGTTGCGAGCGCGGTCACGCCGCCGACACCGTTTCGTGACCCGCCGTTGTGGACAACGCCTGCTCCAGGGCCGACATGATCTCCGTGAAAGGCCTGCTCCGCCCGCGTGTCGCAGATCCAATCTGTGCCTGGCCTCACGGCTGTGCACGGCCGTTCGGAGCAGCCGAATCTGAGGACCGCGGCCCCGCGTCCTCATGGAGTGCACCGTCCGGTGGCTGTCGGATGACGCCTGCGGGATGCTGGGGGGGTGACCGCGAGTACCACACCGACCAGTCCGGACGACCTGGCGAAGGCCCTGGACGGCACGGGGTACCTCGCCGACGCGGGTCTCGCGTCGGCCGCCTTCCTGGCACTGCGCATGGGCCGACCCCTGTTCTGCGAGGGCGAGCCCGGGACGGGCAAGACCGCGCTGGCGCAGGCGCTCTCCGAGGCGCTGGGGCTGCCGATGGTGCGCCTGCAGTGCCACGAGGGCATCGACGCCGCGCAGGCCCTCTACGACTGGGACTTCCCGCGCCAGCTCCTGCACCTGCGTTCCCTCGAGGCCGCGGCGACCGCCTCGCAGTCGCCGCTCGACGTCGACGCCGTCGAGGCCTCCCTCTACGACCGCCGCTTCCTGCTCGCGCGACCGATCCTGCAGGCCCTGCAGGACGCGCCGTGCGTGCTGCTCGTCGACGAGGTCGACCGCGCCGACGACGAGTTCGAGGCCTTCCTGCTCGAGGTGCTCGCCGAGAACTCGGTGACCATCCCCGAGATCGGCGTCGTCCGTGCCGAGACGCCGCCGCTGGTGGTGCTGACGTCCAACCGCACGCGCGAGGTCCACGACGCCCTCAAGCGCCGCTGCCTCTACCTCTGGCTCGAGCACCCCGACCTGGCCCGCGAGACCGCGATCCTGCGTCGCCGCCTGCCCGACCTGCCCGCGGAGCTCGCCGACCAGGTCGCCCGCGCCGTGCAGGCCCTGCGCGGGCTCGACCTGCTCAAGCCGCCGGGCGTCGCCGAGTCGATCGACTGGGCCCAGGCCCTGCAGCTCGTGGGCGCGCGTCACCTCGACCTCGCCTCGGCCACCGCGACGCTGGGCGCGGTGCTGAAGTACCGCGAGGACGCCGACCGGGCGCGCGACAAGCTGGACGCCCTGCTCGCCTCATGAGCACCAGGGGCGAGCGGAGCGACGAGAAGTGAGCACAGGTGACCGGGGCGGGAGCAGCGACGGGCTCGCTCCTCGCCCCCACGCCGGCGCGGTCCTGGCCTCCGGCGTCGTCGAGACGCTCGGCGGAGGCACCGACACCGTCACCGAGGCCGACGGCGGTCCCGACGCCGTCCTCGAGGACTTCGTCGCCTTCACGCGCCTCGTCCGCAACGCCGGGGTGCCCGTCACCACCGACCGCGTCGCGGCGTACCTGCAGGCGCTGCGCCTGTCCGACCTCACCAGCGAGGTCTCCACGTACTGGGCGGGCCGCCTGACGCTGTGCGCCGACCCCGACGACGTCGTGCGTTACGACCACGCGTTCGCGGCCTGGTTCTCCGCCGACCCCCGCGACCAGCGCATGGGACGGCCGGCGCCCCCGAAGCCGCGCATCTCGACCATGGCCGCGCTCACCGAGCCCCCACCGGGCTCCGGCCAGGACGGCGAGGAGGAGGAGACCCCCGAGCTGCGGGTGGCCGCCTCCGGCGAGGAGATCCTGCGCGACCGGGACATCGCCGAGCTCTCGATCGGGGAGCGCGAGCACCTCAAGAGCCTGCTCGCGCTCCTGCGCCCGGCACCCCCGAAGCGCCGGGCCCGGCGCCGCCGCCCGGCCCGCCGCGGCGAGCCGGACCCGCGCCGCACGCTGCGGGCGGCGCTCGCCAACGGCGGCGAGATCGGCGAGATGCGCCGTCGCCGGCGCCGGGAGCGCCCGCGTCGCGTCGTGCTGCTCGTCGACGTCTCCGGCTCGATGAGCCCCTACGCGGACACCCTGCTGCGCTTCGCCCACGTCCTCACCCGGCGCACACCCACCTCGGTGGAGACGTTCACCCTCGGCACCCGGCTCACGCGCGTGACGCGCGAGCTGCGCCAGCGCGACCCCGAGCGCGCCCTGGGCGACGCGGCCCGCGCGATCCCCGACTGGTCCGGCGGCACCCGCCTCGGCGAGGCGCTGCGGGCGTTCCTCGACCGGTGGGGCCAGCGCGGCGTCGCCCGCCGCGCGGTCGTCGTCGTGTTCTCCGACGGGTGGGAGCGCGGCGGCGCGGAGCTGCTCGGGGAGCAGTCGGCGCGCCTCGCGCGGCTGGCCCACAAGGTCGTCTGGGTGAACCCGCACGCCGGCAAGAGCGGCTACGCCCCGGTGCAGGGGGGAATCGCGGCGGCCCTCCCGCACGTTGACCGTTTGCTGGCGGGCCACTCCCTCACGACGCTGGCCGAGCTGCTGGAGGTGCTGCGGGATGCGTGACGTTCTCCCCACCCTGGAGGGCTGGTGGGCCGAGGGCCGACCGGTCGCTCTGGCGACCGTGGTCGGCACCTTCCGGTCCGCCCCGCGACAGCCCGGGGCGTCCATGCTCGTCGGCGACGACGGGCAGGCCGTGGGCAGCGTGTCCGGCGGCTGCGTCGAGGGCGCCGTGTACGAGCTCGGCTCCGGCATCCTCGAGGGCACCGACGACGCGACGCTGCAGCGCTACGGCGTCTCCGACGACGACGCCTTCGCCGTCGGTCTCACCTGCGGCGGCATCCTCGACGTCTACGTCGAGCGCGTCGACCGCGAGTCCTTCCCCCAGCTCGGCGCGATCGCCGAGGCCGTGCGCGAGCACCGGTCGGTGGCCGTCGCCACCGTGGTCTCCGGGCCCGCCGAGCGCGTCGGGCGCCGTCTGGTCATCTGGCCCGACGGCCGGGGCGAGCGCAGCGACGGGGGGAACGGCGGGGTCGAGGGCAGCACCGGGTCGGTCCGCCTCGACGACGCGCTGCGCGACGACGTGCGCGGCCTGCTCGCCGCCGGCCGCTCCGCGCTGGTGTCCTACGGCACCGACGGCGAGCGCCGCGGCGAGGGCCTGCAGGTCTTCGTCGAGTCGTTCGCGCCGCCGCCGCGCCTCATCGTCTTCGGCGCCATCGACTTCGCCGCCGCGGTGGCCCGCATGGGCACGTTCCTCGGCATGCGGGTCACGGTCTGCGACGCGCGCCCGGTGTTCGCGACGTCGAGCCGGTTCCCGGAGGCGCACGAGGTCGTCGTCGACTGGCCGCACCGCTACCTCGCCGCTGAGGCCGAGGCTGGCCGCATCGACGGGCGCACCGCGCTCGCCGTCCTCACCCACGACCCGAAGTTCGACGTGCCCCTGCTCGAGGTGGCGCTGCGCCTGCCCGAGATCGGCTACATCGGGGCGATGGGCTCGCGCCGCACCCACTCCGACCGCGAGCAGCGCCTGATCGAGGCCGGGGTCACCGAGGCGGAGCTGGCCCGCATGTCGAGCCCGATCGGCCTGGACCTCGGGGCCCGGACGCCCGAGGAGACCGCGGTGTCGATCGCCGCGGAGATGATCGCCCACCAGTGGGGCGGACGGGGCACGCCGCTCTCGCGTCGCGACGGCCCCATCCACACCGAGTCCAACGTCGAGCCGGTGGTGTCGGCGGCGTCGCTCTCCGCCGCGGCGGGGTCCTGAACCGCGGGCCCCGCCCCGGGATCAGGCGCTCCAGGGCCCGAACTCGGACCCGATCTCGGTGACGCTGTCGGCCGGGAAGCCGCCGCACCGGGCGTGCTCGCGCACGACGTCGGCGGACACCGCCGTGTGCACGCAGTAGATCTTGTCGCCCGCCGCGAAGCTCTGGTGCCAGGTGTAGGGCGAGTCGAGGCCGTCGACGACGGCGTTGGAGGTCCGGGCGAGCTCCTGCAGCTCCTGCGGGCCGAGTCGGCCCGCGCCGGGGACGGTGCGCTCGATGATGTACTTCGGCATGTCGCTCTCCTGGCGTGAGGACCGGCTCCGTCGCCGGTCACGAGGGGTGTTGCGGGTCGTTCTCGATCCGCGTCAGACGACGCGGGCGGTGAGCAGGAGGTACTCCCACTCCATCACCGTCGTGCCGCTGCCGCGGTCGTGGCGCTCCGCCACCGCGGCGATGTCGGCGTCGAGCGCGGCGGTGCGCTCGGCGTCCTCGGCGTTGTTGCGGTAGGCCACGATGGTCGGCCCGTAGGTCTCCTTCCAGTACGCACGGAAGGTGTCCGGGGAGTCGAACATCGTCACCGTCACCGTCTGCTTGCGGGCCTCGACGTCGGTGACGCGGTCGCCGAGCAGGCCGCGGACGTGCGCCTCGTCGCCCCACAGCGGCGGCGGCTGGGCGCCCGGCGGGGGCGGCGGCACGTAGGGCTTCATGGTCTTGAACAGGTCCCCGACAAAGCCCTCGGGAGTCCAGCTGATCAGCCCGATGCGTCCGCCGGGGCGGGTGACGCGGACGAGCTCGTCGGCGGCCTGCTGGTGGTGGGGCGCGAACATGACCCCCACGGACGAGGTCACGACGTCGAAGGTGTCGTCGGCGTAGGGAAGCGCCTCCGCGTCGCCCTCCTCCCAGCGCACGGCGACGCCCTGGCGCTCCGCGAACGCCCGCCCGGCGGTGAAGAGCTCCGGGGTGAGGTCGGAGGCCACGACGTCCGCGCCGGCGAGCGCGGCGGGCACCGCGACGTTCCCGGTCCCCGCGGCGACGTCCAGCACCCGTTCGCCGGGGCGGATGCCGGCCGCGGTGACGAGGACGGGGCCGAGCTCCGGGATGAGGCGGGTGGCCACGTCGGGGTAGTCGCCCAGGCCCCACATCGTGCGGTGCTTGGCCTTGAGCGCACGGTCGGCGGCGGTGTCGGTGACGGTCTCGGTCATCGTCGTTCTCCCTCGTCGGAGTTCCCGCGGGGTCACGGACGGTGGCGACCCCGATGGAGAGAACGGTTCCGTGCGCAGGTCACCCGGGACATCGGGAGCGCCTCCCCATGTTGTGCGGGGAGGACCCTAGGCCGAACGGGACATTCCCCCCGTGACTTTGATCACGTACCGTGACAGGCGTGGAGCTGCTCGAGCGCGACGACGAGCTGCGTCTCCTGGGCCGCGCGTGGCAGGAGGCGCGGGGCGGCGAAGGGTCGATCGTCCTGCTCGCCGGCGAGTCGGGGATCGGCAAGACCTCGCTGGCCCGCCTGTTCGCCGCCGGCCCGGACGTGGGCGACGTGCTGTGGGGCGTGTGCGACCCGCTGGGCGTGCCCCGCCCCCTCGGCCCGCTGCACGACGTCGCCGACGACCTCGGCGAGCCCGCCGCCGGGCTGCTGCGCGCCGGGGCGCCGCCGCACGAGATCCACCGCGCGCTCCTCGACGCGCTCACCGCCCGCTCCGTGCTGCTCGTCGTCGACGACCTGCAGTGGGCCGACGAGGCGACCATCGACCTGCTGCGCTTCCTGCTGCGCCGCATCGCCGGCACCCGCTCGCTGATCCTGGCCACCTACCGCGCGGACGAGCCGGACCCGCAGCCGGCGCTGCGCGGCCTGCTCGGGGACGTCGCGCGCACCCCGTCGGCGACGCGGGTGGAGCTCGACCCGCTGTCGGTGGCGGCGGTGACGACGCTGGTGGGGGCGCGCCACATCGACCCCGCCCACCTGCACCGGCTCACGCGCGGGAACTCGTTCTTCGTCACCGAGGTCGTGAGCCAGGACCCGTCCATGATCGACGGCGCCCTGCCCGTGTCGGTCCGCGACGCGGTGCTGGCGCGGACCGCGGGGCTCGACCCGGGCGCCCGGGACCTCGCCGACCTGCTCGCCTGCGCCCCCGGAGCCGTGCCGGACACGCTGCTGCCCGCGCTCGGGGTCGGCATCGGACCGCTGCGCACGCTCGACACCGCGGGGCTCATCGCCCGCGACCGCCGCGGCATCACCTACCGCCACGACATCTGCCGCCTCGCCGTCGCGGGCGCGATCCCGCCGGGCGGCGAGATCGACCTGCACCGCCGGATGACCGAGGCCCTCGAGACGCTCCCGGACCCCGACCCGGCGGTGCTCGCCCACCACGCCCTCGCCGCCGGCGACGCGGGCCGGGTGTTCCGCTACGCCGCGCGGGCGGGCCGCGTCGCGGCCGGGTCCGGGGCGCACACCGAGGCCGCGCGGTTCTTCACCACGGCGCTGGAGCACGCGCCGCAGGACGCCGACGCGGCGCGGGCCGGGCTGTGCGAGCTGCTCGCCCAGGAGCTCTACCTCACGGACCGCCTCGAGGAGGCGATCGCCGTGTGCGGCCGGGCCATCGCCTGCTGGGAGGCGGACGGCGACCTCGACGGTGTCGGCGCCGGGCACCAGTCGCTGGCGGTGTTCGAGTGGTACAACGGCAACCGCCCGAGCGCCGAGGAGCACGCGGCCCGGGCCGTCGAGATCCTCACGCCCCGCGCCGAGCCCGGCACCCGCAGCGCGGCCCTGCTGGGCAGCGCGCTGATGATCCAGGCCGTCCAGTCCATGCAGGAGAGCGACCTGGTGGCGGCCCGCGAGCGCCACGACCGGGCCCGTGCGGTCGCCGCGGGGGTGGTCGACTACCGCCTGGACGTCCGGCTCTCGGTGGTGGACTCCGTGGTCGCGATGATGTCGGGCGACCTCGCGGCCCGCGACCGGATCCTCGCCGTGCTGGACGCGGCCGGCGACCGGTTCTGCGAGGCGCATTCGGCGGGCTGGAGCAACGTGATCAACTCCGACGTCGAGCACCGGCGGCTCGACGCGGCGGAGAAGGCCCTCGACCGCAGCCTGCCGCTGACCGTCCAGTGGGACGTCCCGCTGTGTCACGGCTGGCAGCGCGGCGTGCGGGGGCGCCTGCACATGCTGCGCGGCGCCTGGGACGAGGCCGCCCTCGACGCGGGCGCGGTCCTCACCGAGAGCGCGGCGCCCCTGACCCACACCTGGCCGTCCCTGGTGCAGGGCCTCGTCGAGCTGCGTCGCGGCGGCGCCGGGGCGGACGCGTCCCTCGAGCGCGGCTGGGACCTGGCCGTCCGCTACGCCGAGCCGCTGCGGCTCCTCCCGGCCGCGTCGGCGCTGGCCGAACGGTGCTGGGTGACCGGGACGGCGGACCGTCGCCTCGACGGCGCGGCCGAGCTGCTGGCCCGGGCCGCGACGCGGACGGGCACCGAGTGGTCGGCGGGGGAGCTCGCGGTGTGGCTGCGCAGGCTCGGCCACGACGTGGACGCGCCGTCGCTCCCGCCGGGGTCGCCGTACGCCCTGATGCTCGCGGGCGATCCGAGGTCGGCCGCCGAGTGCTGGGCGGAGCTCGGGTCGCCCTACGACCAGGCGCTCGCGCTCGTCGACACGGGCGAGCCCGCCGACGTGTTCGCGGCCCTCGAGCTGCTCGACCGCCTCGGCGCCGACGCGGTGGCCGGCAAGGTGCGCCGTGACCTGCGGGGACGCGGCGTCACCGGGGTGCCCGCCCGGCCGCGTGCCACGACGCGCACCAACCCCGCGGGGCTCACCGCCCGCCAGGTCGACGTGCTGCGCCTCGTCGCCGAGGGCCTGACGAACGCCGGCATCGCCGCGCGGCTGTTCATCTCCGAGAAGACCGCCGACCACCACGTCTCGGCGATCCTCGCGAAGCTGGACGTGCCCACCCGCCGCGAGGCCGCGGTCGTCGCCCGCCGCCTCGGCGTCGTTCCCGAGCGCCGGCGTCGGGACACCCCGGAACCCCGGCAGCAACCGGTCGCGACCTAGGGACCCACCCGCCCGGGATGGGGAGCGGCCACCGATGTGGCCACCACCCGGACAGCCGCATCGTGGGCGGCATGGACATCACTCTCCGTCACACCCGCCGGGCCGACGGGGTCACGGACGCCGTGCGCGACCTGGCGCCGGTCGTCCTCGGCCTCGCCCCGTTCGCGATGCTCATCGGCGTCACGGCCGTGCGCTCCGGCGTCGGCGCCGGCACCGGCGTCCTCTCGTCCGCCCTCCTCTACGGCGGTAGCGGCCAGCTCACGGCCATCACGCTGATGGGCAGCGGCGCCGGAGCCGGTGCCGTGCTCGCGGCGGTGACGCTGGTCAACGCGCGCTTCCTGCTCTACGCCGCCGCGCTCGAGCCCCATTTCCGCGACCAGCCGCGCTGGTTCCGCTGGGCGGCCGCGCACTTCGTCGTCGACCCCACCTACGCGATGGTGACGCGGCGCCGTGACCTCGAGGATCCGGCGCGCTTCCGCCGCTACTGGCTCACCGCCGGCGGGGTGCTCGCGGTGGCGTGGGTGGCGATGACCGCCGCCGGTGGCCTGCTCGCCCCGGTGCTGCCGGCGTCGTCGGCGCTCGACGTCGCGGCGCCCGCGATGTTCCTCGCGATGCTCGTGCCGCAGCTGCGCGCCCGCCCGGCCGCGGTCGGCGCCGGGGCCGCCGCCGTCACCGCCGCCCTCGCCTCGCCCCTGCCGTCGGGCCTCGGCCTGATGTGCGGCATCGCCGTCGGCGTCGTGGCGGCCACCGTCACGCCCGTCGCCCGCACCAGCGAGACGTCGGGGAGCCCGTCATGACCCTCCTCGTCTCCGCCGCCGCGACCTACGGCCTGCGGGTCGTGCTCATCGCCCTCGTGCCCGCACACCGGCTGCCCGCCGTCCTGCGCCGCGGGCTGGCCCACCTGGCGCCGGCCGCGCTCGCCGCGCTGGTGGTCACCGCCCTCGTCGGCCACCGGGGTGCGGCGGCCCTGGTGGTGCCCGGACCGATGCACCTCGCACTCGCCGTCGCCGCGGTCGTCGCGTGGCGGTTCCGCAACCCCGCCCTGCCGGTCCTCGCCGCCGTCGCGGTGATGATCGTCGTCGAGGTGCTGTCGTGACCCGCACCCTGCTCGGCGTCTGGGCCCACCCCGACGACGAGACCTTCCTGTCCTCCGGGCTCATGCTGGCCGCCCGGGAGCGGGGCGACCGCGTCGTCGTCGTCACCGCCACCCGCGGTGAGCACGGCACCGACGACCCCGCGCGCTGGCCCGCCGACCGCCTCGGCGCCCTGCGGGCCCGCGAGCTCGACGAGGCCCTCGCCCTCCTGGGCGTCTCCGAGCACCGCTGGCTGGGCTACGAGGACGGGGCGTGCCCCCTGGTCCCGCGGCGCACCGCGGCCGAGCGCGTCGCCGCGATCGTCGACGAGGTCCGGCCGGACACGATCGTGACCTTCGCCGACGACGGGGTCACCGGGCACGCCGACCACCGGACGGTGGGCCACTGGGCCCGGCGCGCGTGGCAGGCCGCCGCACCGGACGCCGAGCTCCTCGAAGCCGTCCTCCCTCCTGGCTTCACCCGGCGCTTCGCCGACATCAACGAGGCCTTCGGGGTGTTCATGGACGACCCCGCCGCGGAGGTCGACCCCGACCTGCACCTGCGGCTCGAGGGGGAGCACCTCGAGCGCAAGATGGCGGCGATGCGCGCGCAGGACAGCCAGACGCGCCGCCTCGTCGAGGGCGTCGGGCTCCCGACGTTCCGGCGCTGGTGGGGCGAGGAGGCCTTCCTGCGCACGACGCCCGCCGCCGTGGGAGCAGCGTGATACGAACGGTGCCGAACGACGGCTGGCCCGGGCGGAGCAGCACGAGAACCCGCTGCTCACCCTGCCGTCGCCTGCCGTCCGTCTGTAACGTGGGCAACCGTCGTCGTCCGGCAGACAAGGGGGCAGCGTGGTCCTCGTCCACAGCGTCACCCGCGCGGGGGATTCCGTCATCGCGCACCGTCGGGCTCCCGAGTCCGCGGCCGGTGCGGCGGTCACCCCGGCGCGGAGCCCGGCCGACCGGGCCACGACGCGGCCGCGGACGGAGGCGCCCCGCCTGGCGAAGTTCCACGTCCCCGAGATCCTCTTCGGTCCCGGCTCGCTGAGCGAGGCCGCGCACGCCGCGGTGCGCCTGGGCGCGCGTCGCCCGCTGCTCGTCACCGACCCCGGGCTGTGCGCCGCCGGCTGGCCGAACCAGCTGTGCGCCCACCTCGCGGAGGCCGGGCTGCGGCCGTCGGTGTGGGAGGGGGTGACGCCCAACCCCAAGGACCACGAGATCGCCGCCGGGCACGTCCACTACCTCCAGGAGGGCTGCGACGTCATCATCGCGCTCGGCGGGGGCTCGGTGATCGACGCGGCCAAGGGCATCGCGCTGCTCGCCGGCAACGGCGGCACGATCCTCGACTACGAGGGTGTCGACCGGATGGCGCTGCCGATCCCGCCGATGGTCATGGTGCCGTCCACCTCGGGCACCGGCGCCGACGTCTCGCAGTTCTGCATCGTCACCGACACCGCCCGCAACACCAAGATCACGATTCTCGGTCGCGCGCTGGTGCCGGACATGTCGATCGTCGACCCGCACCTGCTCACCACGATGCCGGACTGGCTCAACGCCGCCACGGGCCTCGACGCACTGACCCACGGCATCGAGGCCTACGTCTCGCGCGCGCACAACCCGCTCACCGACCACCACGCGCTCCAGGCGATCGCCCTGGTCGGCGAGAACCTCGAGCTCACGATGGACCACCCGGGCGAGGAGGCGGCGCGCACCTGCATGGCGCAGGCCGCCCTCGAGGCCGGGCTCGCGTTCACCAACGCGATCCTGGGTGCGGCGCACGCCATGAGCCACCAGGTCGGCGGCCTCCTCGACCTGCCGCACGGCGTCATCAACGGGGTGCTGCTACCGCACGTCATCCGCTTCAACGCCGAGCCCGACCCGCACCGTTTCGTCCCCATCGCCCAGGCGCTGGGCCTGCCCGGCACCATCACGCCGGACTCCGACGCCGGCGCCGCCGAGGCCGCGGAGTGGGCGGCGCTCGAGGTCCGCAGGCTGGCCGACGAGCTCGGGGTGCCCAAGGGGCTCGCCGAGATCGGCGTCGGCGAGTCCGACATCGGCGTGCTCTCGGCGATGACGCTGGCCGACGCCTGCCTCTCGACCAACCCGCGCGAGGCCGACCAGGCGGACATCGAGACCCTGTTCCGGGCGGCGATGTAGTGGTAGCCCTGCAATGACGGAGGCCCCGCGAGGGGTGGCCAGGCGGTGAGCAGCCCGATGTCCACGGATCACCACGACCTCGACCAGCTCACCGGGATCCGGTCCGGGAAACCGTCCTTCTACGTCGAGTACCTGGCCTCGGCCGAGCGCCTGCGCCGGGTCATCCACGCGCTCGACCGGATTTCCCGCGCGCTCGTGCGCACCACCGAGGGCCCCGGCACGCTCGTGCGCGCGGTGGCCGAGGCCGCCGCCGACCACCTCACCGCGCACTGGGTGGTGTTCGCGCTCGCCGACGGCGCGCTGCCCGAGGCCGCGCCGCGCCACCTCGTGCTCGGTCCCGCAGGCGAGGAGGTCGACGCCGACGACCCCGATGTGCCGGCGTGGGTGGCGGTGCACCTGCGGGCGGTCCGCTCCGGCGAGGGCACACCCACGCCGACGGCGGGGGCCCGGCCACGGCGTCGCCGAGGCCGCCACCGACCCGCACCACCTCCACGTGCCGGTGCACCTCGACGGCGACGTCGTCGGCGAGATCGTCGCCTGGACCGGGGCCGACCGCGCCATCGACGCCACCGACGCCTCCGTGCTGCGCGTCCTCGCCGGCCAGACCGCGGCCGCGCTGCAGAACTCGGCGCTGCACCAGCGCACGATGCGGCTCTACGGCGAGGCGAGCCAGCAGGCCGACGACCTCGCGGCGCGCAACGAGCAGCTCCAGCACACCCGCGACGCCCTCACCGTCGCGCGCCAGCGCGAGGTGCTCGACTCCGAGCGGCACCGGATCGCCCGGGAGCTGCACGACTCGGTCACCCAGTACGCGCTGTCGGCCGGCATGCAGATCGAGGTCGTGCGCTCCGAGATCCGCGACGAGCGCCAGCGGGAGCGCCTGGAGACCGCCAAGGCCCTCACCCGGCGCGCGGTGGAGCAGCTCCGGTCGGCGATCTACGCCCTGCACCACCACGGCGACCGCGGCCGGCAGAGCCTGCCCGCCATGCTCGAGGAGCTCTCCACCGTCCACATGCCCTCCGACCTGCGGGTCGAGGTGCGCATCGAGGGGCGGCCGGTCGTGCTGCCGTCGGCCGCCGAGCGCTCGCTCTTCCGCGTGGCCGGCGAGGCGCTCTTCAACGCCGCCGTGCACGCCGAGGCGGGCGTCGCCGTCGTGCGCCTGGCCTACCGCAAGGACCGCCTGGTGCTGTCGGTGTCCGACGACGGCCACGGCGACCCCGAGCACGTGCGCCGCACCCTGCGCATCGCCTCCGCGGGCGACCTCGACGGCTCGCACCGCGGCCTGGTCAACATGGCCGAGCGCGCCCGCGAGATCGGCGGCACCCTGCGCATCCGGCGCGCACCCCAGGGCGGCATCCGGGTCGAGGTCGGCGTGCCCCTGGCGCCCGCCGGCCCGGCCCCCGAGCCCGCCGACACCTCCGAGACGTCCGGGAGGCCGTCATGACCGAGATCCGTGTCCCCGCCCGCGCCACCGCCCGCCGGGGTGAGGTGCGCATCGTGCTCGTCGACGACCACGCGATCGTCCGCCAGGGCCTGCGCTCGGTGCTCGAGCGCGAGCCGCAGTTCGCGATCGTCGGCGAGGCGTCGAGCGCGCCCGAGGCGCTCGCCGTCGTCGCCCACCAGCGCCCGACGATCGTGCTGCTCGATCTGAAGCTCTCGACGAGCTCGGACTCCGAGGGCCTGCAGCTGTGCCGCCAGCTCACCCAGGCGCACCCCGGGGTCGGCGTGCTCGTGCTGACGACGTTCCTCGACGACCGGCTCGTCGTCGAGGCCGTCCACGCCGGCGCCCGCGGCTACGTCGTCAAGGACGTCGACACCACCGAGCTGACCAGCGCGATCCGCGCGGTGTCGCGCGGCGAGTCGGCGTTCGACTCCCGCTCGGCCGCCGCCGTCGTGCGCTCGCTCAACGGCCAGCAGCCCCACGGCGACCCGCTCACCGGCCGCGAGCTCGACGTCCTGCGCCTGCTCGCCCGCGGCATGTCGAACCGCACCATCGGCCGCGAGCTGTTCATCTCCGAGACCACGGTGAAGTTCCACGTCGGCAACCTCATGCGCAAGCTCGACGTCACCCGCCGCGCCGAGGCCGTCTACGCCGCCTCGAAGATGGGGTTGATCTAGCACCTCCGGTGCCAGCGTGGGGGCCATGCTGACGATCCAACACAGCACGCCGATAGGGTCAGGAAAGCCCCCACGATCTAGAGCTGCTCGACGTCCAGCTCCGCGAGCACGTCCGGGTCGGCGATCATCTCGATCGCCGCGATCCGGCCGTCCACGATCACGATGTCGAACGCCGAGTAGACCCGGCCGCCCGGGGCGTAGACCACGCCGGGCATGCCGTCGAGCAGCGCGGGCTGGGCCATGCGGGCCCGGCCACTGAACACGCGGGCCACGGCCTCGGCGCCGTGGACGGTCTCCTCGACGTCGGGGGCGCCCGGGTTGGCCTTCGCGGCGGCGACGGCCACACGGTCGGCGCGCAGCTCGACGTCCGGGTCGAGGATGGTGATCAGGCCGGCGAAGTCGCCGTCGCGGGCGGCGGTCAGGAACGCCTCGACGACCTCGCGGCGCCGTGCCGGGTCCACCTCGGCGTCGGCCGATCCGCCCTGGACGCGGCGACGGCCGCGGCTCGCGAGCTGGCGGGCCGCGGCGGGGCTGCGCTCGACCACCGTCGCGATCTCGGCGAACGGCACCGCGAACAGGTCGTGCAGCACGAACGCGAGCCGCTCGGCGGGGTCGAGGCGCTCGAGCACGACGTGCAGCGCCGCGCCCAGCGCGTCCGCCTGCAGCGCGCGGGTCTCGGGGTCGGGCTCGGTGTCCGGTTCCGCGCCGGCCTGGTCGAGGTCGGACTCGGCCCGGGTGCCGCGGGTCCGCAGCATCGAGAGCGCGACGCGGCTCGCCACGGTGGTGAGCCAGGCGCGCAGGTTCTCCACCTCCGAGACGTCGCTGCGCGCGAGGCGCAGCCACGTCTCCTGCACCGCGTCGTCGGCCTCGGCCGGGCTGCCGAGCAGGCGCATCGTCACGGCCCGCAGGTGCGGGCGGTGGCTCTCGAAGTCCGCCGCAAGAACCGTCTCGTCCATCGGTCACATCCTCCGCTCGTGGGACGTCTCCAGGGAGAGACCGCCGGGGACCGGCGGATGTGACCACCGAACGAGGAGCTTGTCATGGCCGGACGACTCGACACCTTCACCCGCGCCCTGCCCGGACTCGGCGAGGGGATCGGCACCGTGATCGGCGCGATCCGCGGCGCCGGCGTGCCGGAGACGACGCTGGAGCTCGTCCACCTGCGCGTGAGCCAGATCAACGGCTGCGCGTTCTGCGTGGACACGGGCACGAAGGGCCTGCGCAAGAACGGCGAGCCCGACGAGCGCATCGACCTCGTCGCCGTCTGGCGGGAGGCGCCCGGCTTCACCGACGCCGAGCGCGCGGCGCTCGCCCTCGGCGAGGCGGCCACGCGGATCGCGGACCGCCCGGACCCGGTGCCGGACGACGTCTGGGACGAGGCGGCCCGGCACTTCGACCCCACGGCGCTCGCCGGGCTCGTCGCGCAGATCGCCCTGACGAACTTGTTCAACCACGCCAACGTCACGATCCGCAGGCCCGTCGGCGCCTGGTGACCCGTGAGCGAAGTTCCCGGCTATAGCCGGGAACTTCGCTCACGTCAGGGCAGCGGCACCAGCAGGCGGTGCGGGCGGCGCAGGGCGAGGCTGACGGCGTCGTCGCGGACGTGGCGCTCGCCGTCGGCCCCGGAGTCCGGCTCGAGCGGCCGCGTCTCCAGGCTCGCCGGGGCGGGCAGCGTCCCGCACGCGGGGCAGACGCCGCCGTCGGCGAGGTCGGCGCCGCCGGCCGGACAGTCGGCGTGGCGGAAGCGTCGCCGGCCCCCGTCCGGGCCCACACGGTGCCGGTCGCCCCACCGGGCGAGGCCGAACACCACGGGCCAGAGATCGAGGCCCGTGTCGGTGAGCACGTACTCGTCCCGCCCGGCGGCGTAGGGCCGGCGTTCGAGGATCCCGGCGTCGACGAGGGTGCCCAGACGCTCGGAGAGCACCGCGCGCGGGATGTCGAGGTGGGCGCGCAGGTCGGCGAAGCGGCGGACGCCGAAGAAGCAGTCGCGCAGCACGAGCAGCGTCCAGCGCTCGCCGACCACCTCGAGGGCGCGGGCGAGGGCGCAGTCCTGACGGTCGTAGTCGCGGCCCAGCGGCACGGTGACCACGCTAGCAGTTCGGTTCAACCATCGAACCCGACCTGCTAGCGTCCCGCGACGTGACCCCGAGCCCGGTCGACCGGCCCCGCGCCACCCTCGCCGTCGCCGCCGCGGCCACGTTCCTCGCGCTGGTGGCGTTCACCGTGCCGCTGGCGGCGCTCCCGTCGACGGCCACCGCGCTCGGCGCCGGCCCCGAGGCGCAGGCCTGGATCCTCAGCTCGATGAGCATCGGGCTCGGCGTGGCGCTGCTGTCCGTCGGCGCGCTGGGCGACGACCTCGGCCGGCGCCGTGTCCTCGTGCTCGGCGCGACCGTCCTGGCGGCGTCCTCAGTCCTCGCCGCCCTTGCACCGTCCGCGCTCGTCCTGGTGGTCGCCCGCATCCTGCAGGGCGTCGGCGCCGCCGCGCTGGTGGCCTGCAGCCAGGGACTGCTGGGCCACGCGTTCCCCGCCGGCACGCCGGAGGCGCGCACGGCGAGCAGCGTGTGGGGCGCGAGCCTCGGCGCCGGCATCGCCGCGGGGCCGTTCCTGGCCTCGGGCCTCGACCGCCTCGTCGGGTGGACCGGGCCCTACTGGGCGACCGCGGTCGCCGCCGTCGTCCTCGCCGTCGTCACCCGGCGGGCGGTGTCCGAGTCGCGTGCCGCGGAGCCCCGGCCGATCGACCTGCCGGGCGTGCTGGTCCTCGCCGCCGGCCTGGCGGCGCTGCTCGCCGGGCTCGTCGAGGGACGGTCGGGCTTCGGGCGCCCGGGGTGCTCGCGCTGCTCGCGGTCGGGGTGGCGCTGCTCGCCGTCTTCGTGGTGCTCGAGGGCCGGCGTGCGGCGCCCATGCTCGACATGGCGCTCTTCGCCTCGCCCGCGTTCGTCGCGGCGACGGTCGGAGCGCTCGCGACCGGGATGGGCATCATCGCCACGACGTCGTTCCTGCCGACCGTCGTCGAGCGGGGCCTCGGCGGCACCGCGCTGGTGGGCGCCCTGCTGCTGCTCGCGTGGTCGGGCACGAGCGTGGTGACGGCCGTGCTCGCCCGGCGCCTGCCCGCCGCGTGGTCGGGACGCCTCCAGCTCGCCGCCGGGCTGCTCGTCGTGGCGGCCGGGCAGGCGCTGCTGCTCGGGCTCGCGCCCGGCGACGCCCCGCTCTCGCTCGTCCCGGGGCTGGCGGTGGCGGGGGCGGCGAGCGGGATGGTCAACGCCGCCCTGGGACGCGAGGCCGTCGCCAGCGTGCCCGCCGGTCGCGGTGCCATGGGCGGCGGCGCGAACAACACCGCCCGCTACGTGGGGTCGGCGATCGGCACCACCGTCGTCGCCGTCGTGGCCACGCGGCCCTCGCTGGGCGGGGGAGCGGCCGGGCTCGTCGCGGGCTGGAACGACGCCCTGCCGATCGCGATCGCGTTCTCCCTGGTCGGGGCGGCCGCCGTCGCCGCCTGCCGTCCCCGTCGGGTGCGCCAGTCCGTGACCACCGGGTGACGGACGGGCACGGCCGAGGCAGGATCGGGGCCATGGACAAGTCGAAGCTCGCCGAGACCCAGGGCCCGCTCAAGTCGCAGTACAAGGACGACCCCGAGTCGGCCGTCGTGACGCTCAAGGCCGACGGCGACGTCGACGGCTCGGGCATCGCGTGCCGGGTGCAGACGTCCCAGGCGCTCGTCGAGGCCGGCCTGCACCCCGCCACCGGCGGCGACGGCACCCAGCTGTGCTCCGGGGACATGCTGCTCGAGGCCCTCGTCGCGTGCGCCGGGGTGACGCTGCGCGCGGTGTCCACCTCGATGGGCGTCGAGGTCCGCGGCGGCAACGTGCACGCCGAGGGCGACCTCGACTTCCGGGGCACGCTCGGCGTCGCCAAGGACGCCCCCGTCGGGTTCCGCGAGGTCCGCCTGCGCTTCGACATCGACACCGATGCCGACGCCGACACCCTCGCGACGCTGCACAAGCTCACCGAGCGGTACTGCGTCGTGTTCCAGACCCTGGCCAAGCCGCCGGAGCTGTCGGTCGAGATGACCCCGCGTCAGACCGCGAGCGCCTGACTTCCCGCTCCACACACGACACGGCGCCCCCGCTCTCGAGAGCGGGGGCGCCGTTCGTCGTACAGGACGGTGTCAGTCCGTGTGGTACGGGTCGTAGTGGATGTTGCGGAACGGCGTCCCCGCGTCGAGGAGCGCGTTGGTGGTCGCGCGCACCATGGGCGGCGAGCCGCTGATGGTGATCTCGCGGTCGGCCCAGGCGCCGTAGCGGGCGACGACCTCGCCGACCGTGCCCGTCTCCGCCCCGTGCGGGCGCCCGTCGTCCTCGACGACGGGCACGACGGTGAGCCAGGGGTTCTCCTGGGCGCTGCGGCGCAGGCTCTCGATGTCGTAGAGGTCGCTCCACGTGCGGCCGCCGACGAACAGGCAGACCTTGCGGTCGGTGCCCTCGAACATCAGCTGCTCGATGATCGAGCGCGCCGGCGCGAGACCGGTGCCGCCCGCGACCATCAGCAGGTCGGAGCGCCCGCGGGGGTCGAGGGTCATCTGACCCATCGGCGGGCCGATGCGCCACACGTCGCCCACGCGGGCGTGCGACACGATGGCGCGGCTGACCCAGCCGCCCGGAACCGTGCGCACGTGGAACTCGAGCACGCAGTCGGGCCCCGGAGCGTTGGCCGGGGACATCGAGCGCCACATGCGCGGGCGCTGCGGGGTCTCGACGCTGACGTACTGGCCGGCGAGGTAGGGCACCGGCTGGCTGGTCTGCACGCGGACCACGGCGAGGTCCTGGTTGATGCGCCGGTGCTCCATGACCCGGGCCATCCACACCGCGGGCCCGCGCTCGGCGTCGGCGGCCTCGCGCATCGACTGCGCGACGATGCCGTACGCGCCCGTCCACGCGTCGTCGACCTCGGAGGTCCACAGCGCAGGCCCGGCGATCTCGCGCAGGGCGCCGAGCAGCGCCTCGCCCACCCGGTCGTAGTGCTCGCCGATGACCCCGAACTTGCGGTGGTCGCGGCCGAGCTGGCGCAGGAAGATCGAGAGCTCGTCCGGGCGGTCGACCATCTGCACGACGTGCACCAGGGCCCGCAGGAGCCGGGTGCGCTGCAGTTCCATCGTGACCGGGAAGAGCTCCCGGGTCTCCGGAGCGATCCGGAACAGCCAGCCGTAGAACAGCGACGTCAGCTCGTCGGTGCGGTGCGAGATGGCGTTGAAGCTCGTCCGGATGGTCGTGACCATGTCGTGGACGTCGTTCGACGCCGCGGCCTCGCGGGGCGCGGGCAGGCCGACGCCCTCCGGCGGCCCGGCGGGCGCCACCGATGCCGGCATGGGCGGCGGCGGCGCGGTCGGGATGTGGCCCGGGCCCGACGGCGGGCCGGACAGCTGCCCGCCACCGCCGTACTGCGGCGGGGCCGCGACACCGGGGTAGCGGGACCGCACGCCGGCGGGCGGGCCGTGCGGCCCGGACGGGTAGGTCATCGGGCTCCCCTCGGACGCGGAGCGGAACGAACCCGTGCGATCGAGTCCGGTGCCTGACGGTACGGCGGACCCGTACGGAGCTTCGCGACGGTCGTCGGCAATGTCGAAGACCGAGCTGTCGGTCTGGTCGGACCCACCCTGGCGGCCTGCACCGAGAGGGCGGGACGGGGCCGGCACGGACGTCTCGTACCCGTCCGGCTCGGGCCCCGCGGGGCCTCCGTGGCCACCGCCGTACCCGGCGTCGCCGTGGCGGGGGCCGTGGTCACGATCGGAGCGCACACCCGTGGTCGGGCGCCCGCCGAGCGGTCCCCCGGCCAGGGAGCGATCGTCCCTCGCTGCGGTCACGTCTGGTCGACTCCTCGTCCCGGATGAGTGGGCTCCCCCGACGCCGCGCCACCCTAGCGGTTGTCCCCGACCACGAAACGCTACTCCGCGTCCCGGGCAGGACCGCTCTGCCGTGTGTTCGTGCGGTCAGCGTAGGGCCACGCCCGGTGAGCGGGATGCGGCCCCGCCCCCATCGGGTGACAGGGCCGAACGGCCGCGTCACCCGTCGTCGCCCGTCGACCGTTCCCCGTGATCTCGTCGCGGACGGCCGGGGAGCTGTCGTCGTCGGTCGCCGGACGGGCCTCAGCCCGCGGTGGCGTCCTCGCCGTCGAACGCGGATCCGGCGCCCGAGCCGTCCTCGAGGCCGTCCAGCCCCCGCTCGTCGGCCGCGGACCCCTGGTCCGTCTCGTCCGGCCCGTCGGAGCGGGTGGTGGGACGGGGGGACGACGTCGAGCGCGGGGTGGGCGTCGACGTGACGGTCGTCGGCTCGGCCCGCGTCGACGGGGTCGGCGACGAGGTGCTCCGCGGTCGCGACGTCGGCGTGGTCGCCCTCGGGGGACCCGCCGGGGCCGGTCGTGCCGCCTCGGCGGCCACGGAGGACGGGGACACGTCCCGCGTCCCGCCGGCGTCCGGCTCGAGCGCCTCGACGATGCCGGTGTTGACGGTCGGGCTCACGGCCTCGGCGGTGTCCGTGCCCTCGCCGGTCTCCGGGACCGGGGTCTGCTCCGCGGGGACGTCGGGCATGTCGGGCAGCGCGACGCCGGTGCGCTCGGCGTCCAGGCCCAGGGCGATCCCGACGCCGCCCACGGCCACCGCGCCCATCACCGCGGCCACCGCCGGCAGCGACGACAAGGACGACAGCCCGCGCCGGGTCCGCGACGAGGGGGCCGCGCGGGCCAGCATGCAGGCCATCTCGTCGGCCCGGGCGCGCATGTGCCGCGACGGGCGCGGCCGGCGCCCGGCGGGCTCCTCGTCCTCGACGACGGCGTCGACGTCGGGACGCCCGGGGGCGGCGAGGTCGGCGATCGCGGGCACCTCGGGCACCGCCGGGGCGGCGCGCTCGACGGGCGTCGGGGCCGGAGCGGACCCCGGGCGGACGACCGGCAGGGCGACGGTCGGGGCGTCGGCCGGACCGCGGGGCGCGCCCGTGCCCGGCGCGTGCGTCCGCCGCGCGCCGTCCGGCTCCTGGGCCGCGGGCCCCGGGGCTCGCGTCACGGTGCACCTCCCGGCCCCGTCCGCGCGTCGTCCCCGACGACGTGACGCGCTGTGCACGAGGCCATCACACGTTGTCGACCGGTCAGCGTGCCAGATGCGATCGACCGGCCGCGGACGACCCGCTCCTCGGGCGTCCGGGTGACGCGCCCGGTATGTGCAGGGGGTGCCCGGACGACCCACTACAGTGGGCGCACGTGGAGCCGTCACGGGGAGCCGGGACGCGAGCGCGCCCGGGATCGGGACGCCGCGTGACCGTCGTGGTCGCCGCGTACTCGATCGTGGTCAGCGTGTTCGGGGCCACGCTGTCCACCGATGTCGGCACCCGGAGGCGCTGGGGACGCAGGTTCGCGGACCACCGTCCCGGGGCGCCCGGTGCCGGCGGCGCGGCGCGGATGCGCCGAACAGACCACCACGGCTCGCACCCCCTCGGGTGTGATTGATCCGAACGGCGAGATCCGCTTCGAGCACAGGGGCGGCACAGTGGACGACGGCCGCGCGGGGACGGCACGAGACACGGAGGTGGCATGACGCGCGGCGTGGCGATCGATGTGGTCGGCTCCGGGGACCCGGTGGTCCCCACCCCGCATCCGCGGGACCGTCGACCCCAGCCCCGGCCCCGGGTTCCCTCGGTCGCCGGAGTGGCCGGACCCGCGGCTCCCGCGGTGCCCCCGGGACCGCTCCACGGTCCGGACCCCGCCCCCGTGGCCACGCCCCCGCGGGCACCCCGAGCCCCGGTCCGCCCCGGTGCCGGACCAGGGCGCGCTCGCGACCGCCTCCCCGAGAGCACGATCGAGGTCGAGCCCGGGGCGCTGCCCGCGGCGGCCGTCCCCGCGACGGGCCTGCCCGCGACGGACGTGCCCGCGGCCGACGCGCCGGCGACCGACGTCCCGGCCCCCGCCGTCGACCCCGACGTGGCCGAGGAGTTCGTCCGGCTCTTCCACACCGAGAACCCCACGGCCGGCCCCGCCGAGCCGCGCATCGCCGCCGTGCGCGAGGAGATCGCCCGCACCGGCACCTACGTGCACACGCGCGACGAGCTCGAGTTCGGCGCGCGCATCGCCTGGCGCAACTCCGCCCGCTGCATCGGGCGCCTGTACTGGCGCAGCCTGCACCTGCGCGACCGCCGGCACGTCACGGCACCCGAGGAGGTCGCGCAGGAGTGCGTCGGCCACCTGCGCGAGGCCACCCGCCGGGGTCGCATCCGCTCGACCATCACGATCTTCGCTCCGGACGGGCCCGCGGGGCCCGGGCCGCGGGTGTGGAACGAGCAGCTCATCCGCTACGCCGGCTACCGCGCCGGCGGCCGGGTGCTCGGCGACCCGCGCTACGTGGGCTTCACCGACACCGCGCGCTCGCTGGGGTGGCTGCCGCCGAGCCCGATGGGGCGCTTCG
This sequence comes from Actinomycetospora sp. CA-053990, assembly GCF_050948445.1. NCBI lineage: Bacteria > Bacillati > Actinomycetota > Actinomycetes > Pseudonocardiales > Pseudonocardiaceae > Actinomycetospora > Actinomycetospora sp. CA-053990. Next base: position 1,036,870 of record NZ_CP192043.1, read on the forward strand.
ACGTCCTGCCGCTCGTCGTCAGCGGCGGCGGCGAGCACGCGGCGGCGGGCCCGCAGTTCTACGAGGTCCCCCGCGACGCCGTGCTCGAGGTGCCGCTGGCCCACGCGGAGCACCCGTGGTTCGGCGAGCTGGGGCTGCGCTGGCACGCCCTGCCCGTCATCAGCAACATGCGCCTGGACATCGGCGGGATCTCCTACCCGGCCGCGCCGTTCAACGGCTGGTACATGGCCACCGAGATCAGCGCCCGCAACCTCGCCGACAGCGACCGCTATGACATGCTCGCCGAGGTGGCCGAGGCCATGGGCCTCGACACCTCCAGCGACCGCACCCTCTGGCGCGACCGCGCGGCGATCGAGCTGACCGCCGCCGTGCAGCACTCCTTCGACGAGGCCGGCGTCTCCCTCGCCGACCACCACGGCGAGTCGCGGCGGTTCCTGCGCTTCGTCGAGAAGGAGGAGGCCGCGGGGCGCCACTGCCCGGTGGACTGGAGCTGGATCGTCCCGCCGATCTCGGGCGGGCTCACGCCGGTGTTCCACCGGTACTACGACGAGCCCACCGACACCGGCCCGATGTTCCGCCTCGACGACCAGGCCGCGGCCCGCGGGCAGGGCTGCCCGGTCTGACCTCCTCGGCGGTTGGCCGAGCGCCGGAGGGGGCACCGTGCTGCCCAACCGCGCATGCGGCCCGACACACGGGAGTCGACGATGACGAATCTGGCGACGGCGCTGGTCGAGACGTCGAAGGAGCACGGCGATCGTCCGGCGCTGCGTCTCGACGACCAGGTCGTGACGTACGAACGGTTCCTCGAGGCCGCGCGCGGCGTCGCGGGCCTGCTGCGGGCGCGGGGCGTCGAGCCCGGCGCACGCGTGGGCATGGTCTTCCCGAACGTCCCGGCGTTCCCGATCGTCTTCTACGGCGCCGTGCTGGCCGGCTGCGTCGTCGTCCCGATGAACCCGCTGCTCAAGGGCCGGGAGATCGAGTACTACCTCGACGACGCGGGCATCTCGGTGGTGTTCGCCTGGGACCAGGCCGCCGACGCGTCGCGCGAGGCCGCGCAGGGCCGCGACATCGAGGTGGTCGCCGTCGGCGCCGCCGGGCCCGACGAGACCCAGCTCGACGGCACCCCGGTGGAGGAGCCCGTCGAGCGCGACGACGAGGACACCGCGGTGATCCTCTACACCTCCGGCACCACGGGATCGCCCAAGGGCGCCGAGCTGACCCACGCGAACCTGGCGACGAACGCCCGGGTCTCCTCGCGCACGCTGACCGAGCTCGGCACCGGCGACGTCGTGATGGGGTGCCTGCCGCTGTTCCACGTCTTCGGCCTGACGTGCGGCCTGAACTCCGCGGTGCTGACCGGCGCCTGCCTGACGCTGCTGCCGCGGTTCGACGCGACGAAGGCGCTCACGATGATCGGGCGCGACGGCGTGACGGTCTTCGAGGGCGTACCCACGATGTACGCGGGCCTGCTGCACGTCGAGGACCGCGAGCAGTACGACGTGTCGTCCCTGCGCTCCTGCATCTCGGGCGGCTCGGCGATGCCGGTCGAGGTGCTCCGTGAGTTCGAGGAGACCTTCGGGTGCGTGGTGCTCGAGGGCTACGGGCTCTCCGAGACCTCGCCGGTGGCCTCGTTCAACCACCCCCACGCCGAGCGCAAGGCGGGGTCGGTGGGCACCCCGGTGGCCGGCATGGAGCTGCGTCTGGTCGACGACGACGGCAACGACGTCACGGGCGACGACGCCGGGGAGATCGCCATCCGGGGCGAGGGCCTGATGAAGGGCTACTGGGGCCGTCCCGAGGCGACCGCCGAGTCGATCCCGGACGGCTGGTTCCGCAGCGGGGACGTCGGCCGCCGCGACGACGACGGCTACTACTTCATCGTCGACCGCAAGAAGGAGCTGATCATCCGCGGGGGCTACAACGTCTACCCGCGCGAGATCGAAGAGGCTCTCTACGAGCACTCGGCGGTCGCCGAGGTGGCCGTGGTCGGGATCCAGGACCGGGATCTCGGCGAGGAGGTCGGCGCGGCCGTGGCCCTGCGCCCCGGCGCCGAGGTCGGCGTCGACGAGCTCCGCGCCTTCGCCAAGGAGCGCGTCGCGGCCTACAAGTACCCCCGCCACGTCTGGCTGCTCGACGAGCTGCCGAAGGGGCCGACCGGCAAGATCCTCCGTCGGGAGATCGAGCCGCCCGAGGACCTCTAGAGGGTGGGCTGCGCCCACGTGAGCACTTCGGAGTGCCCCAGCACCCCGAACTGCTCACATGGGCGTCAGCCCACCTCGACGACCAGCCAGCCGCCGTGGTCGTCGGCGACGGTGAACGGGTGCGCGGAGCGCTCGCCGAGCGCGTGCAGGGCGGCGTGGTCGAAGGTCCTCAGGTGCCCGTACACGGGCTCGGCGACGTCCTCGTAGGGCACGGCGACCACCACGCGACGACGGGCGACGCGCAGCATCTCGTCGAGCACGGTCACCGTGTCCTGCGCGGGCAGGTGCTCGAGCAGGTGGACGGCGGTGACGGTGTCCACCGAACGGTCCGCGGCCGGCAGCCGCCGGGCGTCGGCGACGACGGTGCGCACGGCCTCGTCGCGGCGCCGGGCCACGGCGCCGAGCAGGCCCATGGTGCCGGGGGTGTGGTCCGTCGCGACCACCGCGAACCCCTCCTGGGCGAGGCGCAGCGGCAGGAAGCCGAAGCACGAGCCGACGTCGAGGACGGTGCGCCCGCGGATCTCGGCGACCGCGCGCTCGTGCACCGGGGCGAAGCCCGCGAGCGACGACTCGGGCGGCGCGAGGGGGTCGGCGGGCTCGCGGGGGTGGCGGAGCACGGCGAGGCTGTTCGCGTAGAACGTCGACCACGCCGTGAGCGGGTCGCTGATCGTCGAGCGCACGATCCCGGTGAACACCCGCTCGAAGTCCGCCGCCGACGTCACGACGCCGGAGAGCTCGCTCGCGACGAGCCCGGCGATGTCGTCGTCGAGCTCGTCGGGGCGCAGCCGGTGCAGCACGAGCAGGCGGTCGCCCGGTCGGTGGACCTCGAAGTGGTCGGTGACCCGCTCCGGGGGTCGCGCGGCCACCAGCCGGACGGGCACGGGTGCCCGGTCGACATGGCAGACGACGATCCCCGCGTCCTCCCACCGGCCCGGGTGGGACGGGGCCAGCGGATCGATGCGTATCGAGCCCGCGGCCACGCCGGGGGGGTCGCGGACGGTCATCGCGTCGTCAACGGCCGATCATCTCGGCCGCCATGTCGTGGCTGACCTCCGAGAGCCCGGTGAGGTCGCGGACGACGCGGATGCGGTCGACGAACTCGGCGTAGCGCGGCAGGTCGCAGGCGCCCAGGCCCCACGAGTAGCGGGGCTCCGGGGTCAGCCAGATCGTCTCCCGCGCCCGGCGGGTGATCTCGGCGAACGCCTCCATGTTGGCGTCGTTGCCGTTGCCCCGACCGTCCCCGAGGACGATCACCGTCGAGCGCCGGTTCACCGCCGACCCGTGGTCCTCCAGGAACGTCCCGAACGAGGTCCCGTAGTCGGAGTTCGCGTCGACGTCGAGCAGGTCGCCGCCGAAGATCAGCCCCAGGGCGTTCTCCACGGTGTGGTCGGCGAACAGGTCGGTGACCTCGATGAGGTCGGCCACGAATGCGAACGAGCGCACCTGGCCGAACATGTCCTGCAGGCCGTGGACGAGGTGCAGCGTGAACCGCGCGGTCGCCCGCACCGACAACGACACGTCCGCGAGGATCACCAGGCGCGGCTTGTCCTCGGTGCGCTCGACCGTCACCGGCCGGAACGGGATGCCGTCGAAGCGCATGTTGCGTCGCATCGTGCGTCCCGGGTCGATGCGCCCGCGGGCCGACTCGCGCCGCTTGTGGGTCAGCGCGCCGTGCAGCGTCTTGGCCAGCCGGCGCAGGGAGTCCTCGAGCTGCTGGCGCTCGTGCTCCTCGGCCCGGTCGACCTCGGCCCGCTGCGCGTCCTCGTCGGCGTGCCCACCGTCCATCACCCGCTGCTCGATCTCCAGCAGGCGCTCGAGGTGGCGCTTGATGGCCTCCGGGAGGTTCTCGAGCATCCCGGCCAGGCGCCGGCGCAGGGCCATGGCGTCGGTCTCGTCGCCCTCATCGCGGATCCCGTCCTCGACGCCCTGCAGCCACCCGAGCAGCGCCTCCTGCTGGGCGACGTTGAGGTCGGCGTCGACCTTCGTGCCCGAGTCCGTGGCGATGTCGCCGGGCAGGCCGCCACCGTGGAGGCGGTCGGTCTCGATCTGGACCTTCTCGCCCGTGCCGGTCTCGTCGGTGGCGCCGTCCTTCGAGAAGACGATCTCGTCGGTCATCGCCGCGAGGTCGATCTTGTTGGCCTCCTGGTGCAGGTTGTACTGCTGGGCCATGTCCTCGGGGTCGAAGAACTCCTTGATGTCGACGGGCGTGCCGTGGTCGTGACCCTCCTGCGGGGTCTCGCTCGGCTCCTCGGAGAGCGTGAAGTTCTCCAGGGCGCCGTCGTCGGAGAGGTCCTCGTGCCCGTGCCCGTGGCCGTGCCCGCGGTCCTCGGCGCCGATCCGCACCAGCGCGAAGAACGCGTCGAAGATCTCGTCGAACGACTCCTCGTCGCGGATGTCCTTGACCAGCGAGACGCGCAGGGCGGCCTTGAGCGTCTCGCGGTCCGCGAGCACGCCCGGCTCGCGCGCGCAGCGCATGGCGTCGAGGACCTCCGAGGTGGAGATCCGCACCTGCCGGATGCGGAGCAGCCGGACGAAGCGATGGATGCTGGCCTCCATGAGCGGGGGCCTCCTCTCCGTCGGTGCGGCTAGAGCGCGCGGCGCTTGCCGAGGCCCGCGCCGAAGGAGCGGGTGCCCTGGCCGGAGCTCACCGGGCGCTTCTTCGGCGGCTCGGCCTCGCCGCTGCGGGCCTTCTCCTGGTACTCGCGACCCGGCGCGCCGTACACGCCGGCGTGGCGCCCCTCCTCGTCCTTCGCCGCGCGGACCGCCCGGCCGTCGGGGCCGTCGTCCTCGTCGTCGGCGACGGGCCGCGACGTGGCCGGCGCCGGGCCGGTCGAGTGCCCGTCGTCCTCGTGGCCGTGCCCGTGGCCATGACCGTGGCCGTGCCCGTGGGCGTCGGGGATCTCGGCGTTGGGGTCGACGAGCTTCGGCAGCGCACCGAGGGCCTTGGTGACGTCCTTGTCGTACTTGACCACGACGCTCACGGTGTCCGAGAGGATCTGCGAGTTGAGCTCGTCGATGCCGAGCACGGCCAGCGTGCGCGCCCAGTCGATGGTCTCGGAGATGCTCGGCGCCTTGCGCAGCTCGAGCTCGCGCAGGCCGCGGACGACCTCGACGAGCTCGCGCGCGGCGGCCTCGGGCAGCCCCGTGTTCTTGGAGCGCACGATCTCCAGCTCGCGCTCCGCGGTGGGGTAGTCCAGGAACAGGTGCAGGCAGCGGCGCTTGAGGGCGGCGGCCAGGTCACGCGTGTTGTTGCTGGTCAGGATGACGTACGGCGCGTTCTTGGCGACGAACGTGCCGATCTCCGGCACCGAGACCTGGAACTCGCCGAGGGTCTCGAGCAGCACCGCCTCGAGCGCCTCGTCGGCGCGGTCGACCTCGTCGATCAGCAGCACGACGGGCTCGTCGGAGCGGATGGCCTCGAGCAGCGGGCGCTCGGCGAGGAAGTCCTCGGAGAAGAACACGCTGTCCTGGTTCTTGATCTTCTCCACCGACGACGGGATGTCGGGGGCGTCCTGCACGATCTCGGCGATCTTCTCGCGGAGCATCTGGGTGTAGAGGAGCTGCTTGCCGTAGTCCCACTCGTAGAGGGCCTTGGTCTCGTCCTGGCCCTCATAGCACTGCAGACGCAGGAACCGCCGGCCGGTGGCGACGGCGAGCATCTTGGCGAGCTCGGTCTTGCCCACTCCGGCGGGGCCCTCGAGCAGCAGCGGCTTCTCGAGGCGGGTCAGCAGGAACACCGTCGTGGCCAGGCGCCGGTCGGCGATGTAGCCGTGCTCGGCGAGCGCGTCGACGACCTCGTCGACCGAGCCGAAGGGGGACGCGGTCTGGTCGGTCGGGGTGCTCACGCAGCGCTTCCTCTCGTGTCGGGAGACGGGGCACGGCCCCGTCCTGCTCAGTGTGTCCCGGAAGACACGCCGGTGCCCGGCAGGGCTGAAGGAAGTCAGTCCCCGCCGGGCACCGGGTGGTACGTCAGCTCAGCAGGTCGTCGAGGTCACCGTTGAGGCAGTGGTCGACGACGGGGCGCACCGTGGTGAAGGTGCACTCCTTGGGGTTGCCCGGCGTGCAGGCGTCCCCGAGGACGTGGTTGGTGATGCGGTCCACGTCGGCGTCGTTGCCCGTGATCGTCTTCTCGTTCTCGTAGAACTTGGTCGGGCCCTTGCCCAGACGGTTCTTGGAGTACGAGTCCTGGGTGACGTCGGTGAACTTCTCCGGGATGCCCACGTCGCGCAGCAGACGGATGGCGGCGGCGAGCGCGGCCTCCGCGGCCTGGACGTCGGTCATGTGCGTGGTGTCCACGCCCATGGCCTGGGCGATGCGCGCGAAGCGCTTGTAGGCCACCGGCATGTTGAACGCCCACACGCGCGGGAGCGCGACGGCGTTGTTCAGGCCGTGGTGGGTGTCGTAGAACGCCGACACCGCGTGCGAGATCGAGTGGATGATGCCGAGGCCACCGGAGTTGAACGCCTGGGCGGCGATGTACTGCGCGTACATCATGCCCTCGCGGCCGGGCAGGTCCTGCCCGTTCCACACGGCCTCGCGGAGGTGGTTGTTGGTGAGCTCGATGGCCCGGATCGCGTTGCCCAGGCTCGGCTCGAAGTTCAGCCGCGAGACGTAGGGCTCCGAGGCGTGCGCGAGCACGTCGAAGCCGCACTGCGCGGTGAAGTCGACCGGGCAGTCGTAGTAGAGCACCGGGTCGTCGATCGCGAGGCTCGTCACCGAGTTGTCGTCGAACGCGACGTACTTGTGCGGGTTGTTCGGGTCGGTCGTGGTGTCGGTGATGACGTAGGCCCACGACGTCTCCGAGCCCGTGCCGGCCGTCGTCGAGACCGCGATGTGCGGCGGGTTCTTCGGGTTCTCGGACTGGTTGAAGCCCTCGAACTCGTTGACGTTGCGGCCGTCGTGGGCCACCGAGATGCGGGCGCCCTTGCACGCGTCGTGCGAGGAGCCGCCGCCGATGGAGACGAAGCTGTCACAGGAGTTCTCCTGGTACAGCTTCACCGAGTCCATGACGTTGTAGTCCTTGGGGTTGGACTCGACCTGGTCGTAGATGACCGTCTCGATCCCGTGCCACTTCATGGACTCGGAGATCTTGTGGACGATGTCCGTGCCGCGCAGGCCGGAGGTCATGATCAGCGTCTTCTTGAAGCCCATCTTGAGGGCCTCGGGGCCGATCAGCTCGTGCGAGCCGGGCCCGAGCAGCGCCCGCGGGAAGGGGTGGAACTCCTTGATCGGGAACGGCTTGAGCAGCTCGTCTACCTGCATGCTGGTCCTCTCGTCGGGGTCTGGCCCGAGGGACCCGCGCACCCGCGGGGTCTCTCGTGATCCGGCGCGACGCTAGGCGTGGCGCCGGTCACGGCGACAGGGGTACGCGGTGATCCCGACCACGGCGACGGTGCCCGTCCTGCACCTTCGGACAGGTGGGGCGCCTGCCCATCGTGCGGCGTTGTCGATCGGCCGCTGTTGCCAGTTCTACGCGACAAGGGCGGCGGGTGGAAGAGTCGATCGCGGGGAACCACCGGCGGGTGACCGAGGACCTGGCCGGACGGTGCGCGCTCGTCACCGGCGCGAGCCGGGGGCTGGGGCGTGCGATCGCCACCGGGCTGGCGGGCTCCGGCGCCCGCGTCATCGGGATGGCGCGCGACGCCGACGCGCTCGCCGAGGCCGTGGCGGCGTTCGGGGGTGAGGCGCTGGCGCACGACCTCGCCGACGTCGACGGGATCGCCGCACGGGTCGACGGGCTCGAGGTCGACGTGCTGGTCAACGCCGCTGCGGTGATGAGCGCGAAGCGCTCGAAGACCCTCGACACGACGGTGGACGAGTGGCGCGACGTGCGCGCCGTCGACCTCGACGCCCCCTTCGCGCTGATCTCGGCGCTGGTGCCGGGGATGGCGAAGCGCCGGTGGGGCCGCGTGATCAACCTGTCGGCGTGCCTCGGGCGCATGTCCGGGCCCGGCACGGCCGGCGGGCTCGCCCCCTACCGCGTCGCCAAGGCGGGCCTCAACGCGCTGACCCGCAACCTGGCCCACGAGCTGGCGCTCGGCCGCCGCGGTGTCCTCGTCGACGCGACGTGTCCCGGCCACTGCCGCACCGACATGGGCGGCCCCGACGCGCCCCGGTCGATCTCCGACGGTGCCGACACGGCGTTGTGGCTCGCTCGCCGGCACTCGATCCCCTCCGAGCCCGCCCCCACCGGGCGTCTGTGGGAGGACCGGGTCGAGGTGCCGTGGTGACGTCGGGTCGAGATCGCCGGCCCCTTCTGGCCGACTTCGGTGGCGCAACCCGCGCTGAGCGCGGGTTTCGCCACCGAACCCCGGATGGTCCGCCCGAGCTGGTGTCGGCCGCGTCGCTCGGGTAACAAGATCTGGAGTGGTGGAGCGAACGCTCCGCTCAGCGGAACGAACGCTCCACGGAATCGGATCTTGCGCCTGTCGATCTCTGCGGGGACCGCACGGGCTCGCTGGCGCCCTCGGCGATCAGGGCTCGGCGAGCGCCGCCCGCGCGAGGTCGAGCGCGCGCTCGGGGGAGACGCCGAGGGCCGTGACGCGGCGGGCGTACTCCGCGGCCAGCTCCCGCGCCGGGTCGGGCCGGCCCTCCTCGCCGACGACGAACGTGCCCAGGCGCCCGCGGGTCTCGACGACCCCGGCGGCCTCGAGCTCGCGGTAGGCGCGGGCGACGGTGCCCGGCGCGATGTTGAGGTCGGTGGCGAGGCGACGCACCGCGGGCAGGCGGGTGTGGGGCGCCAGCCCGCCGGTCCGGGCGAGCTCGCTGATCCGCGCGCGGAGCTGCTCGTAGGGCGGGTCGGTGGACGCCGGGTCGAGATCGATCAGATCGCTCACGTCGCCGAGAATCCCCGCGAGAGGGTGTCGAACGCTTCCTCGACCAGCGCGCCGAGCGCGTCGGCGTCGGCCTCCGGGCGCGTGTGCCAGGCGCTGAACACCGCGCGCATCGCCGCGACCACCGCCCGCCCGAACACCTGCGCGCGCAGCCCGCCGACGTCGACGCCCCAGCGCCGGGCGGCGTCGGAGGCGAGCGCCTGCTCCCAGTCGCGATAGCGCACGGAGGCGCGGGCGGCGAGCTCCGGGACGTCCTCGATCAGCCCGAGACGCCGGCGCAGGGCGGGCAGCTCGGCGTCGGCGTAGTGGTTCACGGCGAGGAAGGCGGCGCGGGCCGCGGCCACGGGATCGTCGCCCGGCTCGGCGGCGAGCGCACGGACGAGCCCGGCCCGTCCCTCATCGAGCTCGCCGAGCACCACGTCGAGCTTCGTCGGGAAGTAGCGGAAGAACGTGCGCCGGCCGACGCCCCCGGCCACCGCGAGCTCGTCGACGGTGGTCTCGTCGAAGCCCTGCGTGGCGAACAGCTCGAGCGCCACGTCCTCGAGGCGCCGGGCCACCGGGACCCGTCGCGCGCTCCTCGTCGTCACCACCAGAGCATCGTCTACCAAGCCGCGTCCGTGAACGCCCCCACCGAACGGACAGAGGTTTCCCACCCGGTCAACCTCTGGCGGTGGCACTGAGTGCCGCTTAGCGTTCCCAGCGCCCGAGGCACCCGCTGGTGAGGAGGACGCGATGGAGGAGAACGAGGAACTGGTCGAGGAGACCCTCGTCGAAGAGGTCTCGATCGACGGCATGTGCGGCGTCTACTGATGACGACGACGGCGGCGGGGGCCGGTCCCAAGGCCGCCCCCGCCGGCGTCGACGACTTCGACGCGGACGCCCCGTACCGGATCTCCGGTTCGGTGTCCGTGCGTCCGGAGTCGTTCGGCGCCCTGGTCTACGACTTCCACACCCGTCGGCTGTCGTTCCTCAAGACCCGCGCGCTCGTGCGGGTCGTCGAGGCCCTCGCCGACCAGCCCGACGTCCACGGCGCCCTCGAGGTGGCCGAGGTTCCTGCACACCAGCGGGAGCAGTACCTCAAGGCCCTCGCCGGCCTCGCGAAGGCGGGCACGATCCAGCCTCGTTCCACCACCGAGGGGGACACCACCTCATGAAGCTCGTCGAGCACTTCGTCGAAGGCCTGACCTCCCCGATCTGCCTGACCTGGGAGCTCACCTACGCCTGCAACCTGTCCTGCGTCCACTGCCTGTCCAGCTCGGGGCGGCGCGACCCGAACGAGCTGTCGACCGACGAGGCCAAGGCCGTCATCGACGAGCTGCAGCGCATGCAGGTCTTCTACGTCAACATCGGCGGCGGCGAGCCGACCGTGCGCAGCGACTTCTGGGAGCTGCTGGACTACGCGATCGCCCACGACGTCGGCGTCAAGTTCTCCACCAACGGCGTGAAGCTGGACAAGGCGCGGGCCGCCCAGCTCGCGGCGACCGACTACGTCGACGTCCAGATCTCCCTCGACGGCGCGACGGCCGAGGTCAACGACCACGTCCGCGGCCCCGGCTCCTACGCCACGGCGATCCGCGCGATGGAGAACCTGTACGAGGCGGGCTTCGGCCAGTTCAAGATCAGCGTGGTGGTCACCCGCCACAACGTCGACCAGCTCGACGACTTCAAGGCGATCGCCGACCGCTACGGCGCCCAGCTGCGGATCACCCGCTTCCGCCCGTCCGGGCGCGGCGCCGACTCGTGGGACGAACTGCACCCCACCCGCGAGCAGCAGCGCCAGCTCTACGACTGGCTCGTCGCGCGCGGCGAGGACGTCCTCACCGGCGACTCGTTCTTCCACCTCTCCGCGTTCGGCGAGGAGCTGCCCGGGCTCAACCTGTGCGGCGCCGGGCGGGTGGTGTGCCTGATCGACCCGGTCGGCGACGTCTACGCCTGCCCGTTCGCCATCCACGAGCAGTTCCTCGCCGGCAACGTCCGCTCCGAAGGCGGGTTCAAGACCGTCTGGCAGGACAGCGAGCTGTTCGCGGAGCTGCGCGGGCCGCAGTCGGGGGGCGCGTGCACGAAGTGCTCGCACTACGACGCCTGCCAGGGCGGCTGCATGGCCGCGAAGTTCTTCACCGGCCTGCCGCTCGACGGGCCCGACCCGGAGTGCGTGCTCGGCAACGGCGAGCGCGAGCTGGCGAAGCTGGAGATGGACACGGTCATCCCCAAGCCCTCGCTCGACCACTCCCACCGCACCAGCCCGCAGAAGAAGGACGCCGGCGGTCCGGTGCCGCTGACGTTGTCGGTGCGCAGGCCCAGCCAAGATTCTCGACCGGACAGAGCGTGCGACTCCGACCCCCTGGCCGGTGAGGGCACCCGCCTGCCCGCCGGCATCCGGGTGGGCTGACCGGCCGCCGGAGAGCACCGGTCGCGACCGCGGAGGTTCCCCGCGCGCGACCGTCGGGCCGGCCCGGGCACCCCGGGGTCCGGGTCGGCCCACCCCAGAGGCGACGTACGCACTTCCCGCCGTAGCGGTGCCTCCGTCCCGACGACGCGCGAACCTCGGGAGCCCGACGCCCGACCGGTGGGCGCCTTCGAACCCGGGAGACCGACATGGCCACGATCGCCGCGAACGGCACCACCCTCTACTACGAGAGTCGGGGCGACGGCCCTCCGCTCCTCTTCATCTCGGGGGCCACGGGCGACGCCGGCCACTGGACAGAGGTCGCCGACGCCCTGGCGGACGAGTACACGGTGCTGAGCTACGACCGGCGCGGCAACTCGCGCAGCCCTCGCCCCGAGGGCTACATCACAGCCTCGGTGGGTGAACAGAGTGATGACGCCGCCGCGCTGCTGGAGGCGCTCGCCCTCGGGCCCGCGGTGGTCTACGGCAACAGCGCCGGCGCGATCATCCTGACTGACCTCGTCCTGCGACGTCCCGACCTGCTGCGGGGCGCGGTCTTCCACGAGCCGGCGTACGCCGCCGTGACGTCGACAGGTGACGAGGTCGTCGCCGGCCTTCAACAGCTGATCAGCGAGGGGATGGCGGAGGGTGGACCACCACGGGCGGCCGAGCTCTTCCTGCGATGGGTTGTCGGCGATGAGATCTACGATTCCTTCGATCCCGACCTCCGGAACCGGATGCTGGGCAATGGCGAGGTCCTGTTCGGGATCGAGCTGGGGCCGATCATGAGCTACCTGCCCACGGCCGATCAGCTCGCCGAGGTGGAGGTGCCCTGTGCCGTCGCGGCCGGCATCGACAACCGCGATCCTGCAGCACACCTGCACTGGCTCTACGAGGCGTCCCAGTGGCTCGCCAGCGGCCTCGGGACCCGGCTCATCGAGACTCCCGGCGCCCACGTGCCCCAGGCCTCACACCCGCGCGCTCTCGTGGAACTCCTGCGCCCCGTCCTGACCGAGCTCTCCGCCTCGTCTCGCATCCAGGCCTGACCCGACCCGATCAACCGGTTGCACCCTCTGCGAGGGGTGATCGGTCCGGACGCACCCACTTTCGATCCGATCCCGTGGCCAGCACGGATGACGGTGCATGACCGGGTCATCACAGTCCGCGCCCGAGCCCCTGGCCGCCCTGCCGTTGCTGGCGGAGGCCGGGGTCAGCGTCTACTGGGTGCCGCTCGACGGACGCACGGCCTGGGTGGCCGACGCGGACACCCGTCAGGTGTGGATCTCGCGAGCGATCCCGCGGGAGGCGTTGCTGCGCCACCTCGTCGAGGCGCTGCAGTTCCTCGACGACGGGGCCGTGTCGGAGCCGGACGAGCCCGCGGGGCCGGACCTGCGGCTGGTGCACTCGACGGATCGCGTCGAGCGGCGCTCGCGTCGCCGGTCGCCGGCGTTGGGAGTCGTCGCCGACGCGTGAGGCGCGCGGTCCGACGAGCCGACCTCCCCCGTCGCCTCCACCGCGCAGGGGACGTGCGGGCGCGGGCGGACTCCTAGCGTCGAGGACGCCCCGGGGCGGCGTTCGCGGCCCCGGGTGCCACCGACGAGGGAGGCACCCGTGTCCACGACGATCGCCACCAGCCCCGCCACCACCGACCTCCGCGCGACCGCCGCCGCGCTGGTCACCGGCGGTCGCGGCATCCTCGCCGCCGACGAGAGCCCGGGGACGATGTCGCGACGCCTCGAGGGTGTCGGCGTCGAGCCGACCGAGGAGCACCGCCGGGCCTACCGCGAGCTGCTCGTCACGGGCGACGGCCTGGCGGGCCGTATCAGCGGGGTCATCCTGTGCGACGAGACGCTGCGCCAGCAGCTCGCCGACGGTCGCCCGTTCCCGCGGGCGCTCGCCGACGTGGGGCTGCAGGCCGGCATCAAGGTCGACACGGGCACCGCGGCCCTCGACGGCGCCGACGACGGGGAGACCGTGACCGAGGGGCTCGACGGCCTCGCCCAGCGGGTCGCGGAGTACGTGGCGCTCGGGGCGACGTTCGCCAAGTGGCGCGCCGTCCTGCACCTGGGCGCGGGCCGCCCGTCGGTCCGGGCGCTCGACGCGAACGCCGAGGCCCTGGCCCGCTACGCCCGCGTCTGCCAGGACGGCGGCCTCGTGCCGATCGTCGAGCCGGAGGTGCTCTCCGCGGGCGGGCACCGGCTCGAGGTGTGCGCCGCGGGCACCACGCGGACGCTGGCGACGCTCGCTCGTGCGCTCGACGCCGCCGGCGTCGACCCGGCCGCGATGGTGCTCAAGCCCAACATGGTCACCTCGGGCGAGGGCTCGCGGCAGCCCGCCGACCCGTACGAGGTCGCCCGCGCGACCGTCGACACCCTCCGCGCCACGATGCGCCCGGAGCTGGCCGGCGTCGCGTTCCTGTCCGGCGGCCAGTCCTCGGAGACCGCCGCCGCGAACCTCGCCGCGATCCGCCGGCGGGGCGGGCCATGGCCGCTGACGTTCTCGTTCGGCCGCGCGCTGGTCTCGCCCGCGCTGGCAGCGTGGGCCGGGGACCCGGCGCGGGTCGACGCCGCCCGCTCCGCGCTGCGCCGCGAGGTCGACCGCAACGTCGACCGCAACGTCCCCGCGGCCTGAGTCACGCCCGGCGCCACCCCAGCGCCTCGTCGGCGAGGAGGTGGCCGACGAGGAGCTCGGTGCTGGCGGTGGCGTCGGGGTGGGTGACGACGTGCCAGGGCCGCGAGATCGGGATCCCGGCCATCGGTAGCTCCACCAGCGCGCCCTCCGCGAGCAGGCGGGCCACGCCCTCGCGCGCCACGAGCGTCACGCCGAGCCCGGCCCGCGCCGCGGCGATCGTCGCCCCGTGCGACCCCATGATCAGCTGCGACGTCGCGCCGGGCAGGTTCTCGAGCAGGCCCGTCAGCGTCGTGCGGATGCCCGAGCCGTGCTCGCGCAGCAGCCAGGTGGCGGCGGCGGGGTCGAACCCGTCGGCCTCCCCGGGCGCGCCGACGACGGTGAGCGTGTTGTCCCGCACCGCGCGCACGCGCGCCGGGAGGTCGCCCGGCGGGCTGCCGGCGACGACGACGTCGACCTCGTGGTGGCGCAGCATCGGCCACACCACCGCGCTCGGGGCGACCTCGACACCGAGGGTGACGTCCGGGTGACGGGCGCGGAACGACGCCAGCAGGGCGGGCAGCAGGTGCTCGCCCGCGGTGGTCACCGCGCCCAGGCGCACGTGGCCGCGGCGCGGGTCGGCCTCGCTCCACGCGGCGGCGGTGGCCTCGTCGAGCAGCCCGAGGATCCGGCGGGCGTAGCCCGCGTAGCGCGCGCCGGCGGCGGTCAGGCGCACGCCGCGCCCCTCCTTCACGAGGAGCGCGACCCCGACCTCGTCGACGAGCGCGCGCACGGCGGCGGAGACCGTGGACTCGGTGACCACGAGGGCCGACGCGGCCGCGCGCACCGACCCGTGGTCGGCGAGAGCGACGAACGCCCGCAGGCGCGCGGTGGTGGTCACGCGCGCCAGCCTCCCCCGTGAGTGGAATTCCCGGCTATAGCCGGGAATTCCACTCACGGGAGGGGTGGGCTACTCCGCGCGGTGGCCGCCCGCGAAGACGCGGCTGGCGCGGAGGTCGGACGCCTCGAGGGTCGTGAGGTCCGCGAGGCCGACCTTGGTGTCCCCGCCCTCCCCGAGACGCCGGGCCTGGCGCATCCGGGCGCGGTCGAGGGCGTTGCGCACGCTGCGCGCTCCCGCGAACCACGGTTGCTCGCGGCGCAGCTCCAGGTACTCGTGGAGGGCGGTGTGCGCCTCGGGCGAGAAACGCAGCCCCTGGTCGGCGACCATGCCCTCGGCGATGGTCACCAGCTCGTCGGCGGAGAAGTCCGGGAAGTCGACGTGGTGCGCGATCCGGCTCTGCATCCCCGGGTTGGCCTCGAAGAACGTGGCCATCCGGTCGGCGTAGCCGGCGAGGACGACGACGAGGTCGTCGCGGTGGTCCTCCATCGCCTGCAGGAGGATCTCGATCGCCTCGCCGCCGTAGTCCCGCTCGTTGCCCGGGCGGTGCAGGTAGTACGCCTCGTCGACGAACAGCACGCCGCCCCGGGCCTTGCCGACGATCTCCTTGGTCTTCGGCGCGGTGTGCCCGACGTACTCGCCGACCAGGTCGTCGCGCGTGGCCGTGACCACGTGGCCGCGGCGCAGGAAGCCCAGGCCCGTCAGCAGCTCGCCGATCCGCTGCGCCACCGTCGTCTTGCCGGTGCCCGGGTTGCCGGTGAAGCACATGTGCAGCGTCGGCCGGTCGGTGGTGATCCCGAAGCGCTCCCGGACACGGTCGACCACCAGCAGCGCCGCGAGCTCGCGCAGCCGCTCCTTCACCGGCGCCAGCCCGACCAGCTCGCGGTCGAGGGCGTCGAGGACGTCGTCGACACCGGCCTCCCGGCGGACCTCGCCCAGGTCGACGGTGTCGTCGGCCGAGAGCGCCTCCTCGTCCCGCCTCCGCTCCTCGGCCTCGGCCGCCGTCTCCAGTGAGACGGCGGCCGAACGCCCGGAGGTCCCGAACGAGGTGCGTCCGTCAGCCCCGGCCATCGCCGTTGCTCCGGGCGCCGTCGTGCGAGCCGTTCCGCCCGTAGCGCTGCCCCGACGGACGGTCGGTGGCGTACGCGTGGGTGGTGTAGGCGATCTGGCGGTCCTTGCCCTCCTGGCGCTCCAGGCGGAAGCCCGGCTCGTTCGACGGCCGGTTGACCAGGAACGACAGCGCGACGGTCTGCCGTCCCAACGAGGCGTCGTAGGCGATGACCCGGACGTAGTGCTCCGGGTGCTCGTCGCGGCAGGCGCGGACCTCGTCGAGCAGGGCCGCCGGGTCCTGCAGGTCGAACATCGGCAGGCCCCACATCTCCCAGTAGGTGTTGCGGGGGTGCGGGTCGTCGGTGAACTCGATCGACAGCGGCCACTCGTGGGCGAGCGCGTAGTCGATCTGCAGCCGGATCTCGTCGTCGGTGAGGTCCGGCAGGAACGAGAAGGTGCCCTGGGTGATGCGCACGAGAGCCTCCTTACGAGGGGGTCGGGGTGGCGTCGACGGTGTCGGTCGAGGCGTAGTCGAAGGTGATGTCGCCCCACGTCGAGAGGGCCATCTCGAGCGGCTTGTTGCGCTTGCCGGCGTCACGCAGGATGTCCGGGCCCTCGGCCAGGTAGTCGCGGCCCTCGTTCCGGGCCTTGATCATCGCCTCGACGGCGACGCGGTTGGCCTCGGCGCCCTGGGCGATGCCCATGGGGTGGCCGATGGTGCCGCCGCCGAACTGCAGGATCGTGTCCTCGCCGAGGTGGTGCAGCAGCTGGTGCATCTGCCCGGCGTGGATGCCGCCCGAGGCCACCGGCAGGGTCGCCGGCATCGAGGCCCACTCCTGGTCGAAGAAGAGCCCCTTCGACGGGTCCGCCTTGTACGAGTTCTTCCGCAGCACGTCGTAGAAGCCGTGGACCGACGCCGGGTCGCCCTCGAGCTTGCCGACCACGGTGCCCGCGTGGATGTGGTCGACGCCGGCGAGGCGCATCCACTTGGAGATGACGCGGAAGCTCACGCCGTGGTTCTTCTGGCGGGTGTACGTCGCGTGCCCGGCACGGTGCAGGTGCAGGATCACGCCGTTGCGCCGCGCCCACTTCGACATCGACTGGATCGCCGTGTAGCCGACGGTCAGGTCGAGCATGACGATGACGCTGCCGAGGTCGCGGGCGAACTCGGCCCGCTCGTACATGTCCTCCATGTCGCCGGCGGTGATGTTGAGGTAGTGGCCCTTCACCTCGCCGGTCTCGGCCTGGGCCTTGTTCACCGCCTCCATGCAGGCCAGGTAGCGGTCCCGCCAACGCATGAAGGGCTGCGAGTTGATGTTCTCGTCGTCCTTGGTGAAGTCCAGGCCGCCGCGCAGGGCCTCGTAGACGACGCGGCCGTAGTTGCGCGACGAGAGCCCGAGCTTGGGCTTCGTGGTGGCACCGAGCAGCGGGCGGCCGAACTTGTTGAGGTACTCCCGCTCCTGGACGATGCCGTGCGGCGGGCCCTGGAACGTCTTGACGTAGTGCGTCGGGATGCGCATGTCCTCGAGCCGCAGCGCCTTGAGCGGCTTGAAGCCGAAGACGTTCCCGATGATGGAGCTGGTCAGGTTCGCGATCGACCCCTCCTCGAACAGGTCGAGGTCGTAGGCGATGTAGGCGATCCACTGGCCCTCGACGCCGGGCACGGCGTCGACGCGGTAGCACTTCGCCTGGTAGTGCTCGAAGGTCGTGAGGCGGTCGGTCCACACCACGGTCCACGTGGCGGTGCTCGACTCACCGGCGACGGCGGCGCCCGCCTCCTCCGGCGGCACCCCCTCCTGCGGCGTGACGCGGAACGCGCACAGGATGTCGGTGTCCTTGGGTTCGTAGTCGGGCTGCCAGTAACCCATCTCCGCGTAGGGGATGACACCCGCACTCCATCGGTCGGCCATGCCTCGAGAGTGGCCGTCATCGCTGAGAAGGACAATCAAGTGTTGTGCGGCGACACTTCGTCGATCGGCTCAGAGTCGACGGGTGCCGTGACGGTCACCGTCGTGCCCGTCCCCGGTCGCGAGGTGACCCGGACGGAGCCCCCGACGAGCTCCGCGCGCTCGCGGACCGAGGCGAGGCCGTAGCCGGTACCGTCCGCGCCGGCCCGGTCGGCGACATCGAACCCGACGCCGTCGTCGGCGAGCTCGAGCCGCACGCCGCTCGATCCGGTGGTCAGGCGCACCGTGACCTCCTCCGCGTCGGCGTGCTTGAGGACGTTCTGCAGCGTCTCCTGGGCGATCCGGTAGAGCGCGACCTCGACGTGCTCGGGCAGCCGGCGGTCCTCGAGGTCGAGGGACACACGGACGTCGGGCAGCCCGCGGGCGAGCGCCGCGAGCGCGCCGGCGAGGCCGAGGTCGTCGAGGACGGGCGGGCGCAGCGCCCCGATCGCGGCGCGGGCCTCGTCGAGGGTGGTGAGGACCATGTCGGACGCCGTGCTCAGGTCGGCGCGCGCCGCCGCGGCCTCGTCGCGTTCGAGGAACGTGGCGACGGCGTCGAGGTGGTACGAAAGCGTCACCAGGCGCTGGGAGATGCCGTCGTGGATGTCGCGGGCCAGCCGCTGCCGCTCGGCCTCCTGCGCGGCGACCATCTGCTCGGCGAAGCGGCCGTGCGCCTCCTCGCGTGCCGCGAGCCTGCGGTGCATCCGGGCCTGGTGCAGGGCCCCCGCGACGAGGCTGCCGATCGCGGTGAGCACGCGGACGTCGCGGTCGTCGAACTCCCGGTGCGCGACGGTGTGGACGTTGAGGACCCCGGCCAGTCCCGCCGGCTCGCTCTCCATCGGCACCGACACCATCGACGTGTACTGCTCGCCGTGCAGCTCCGGGATGGCGACGTAGCGCGGGTCGGCCCGCTTGTCGCCGGTGATCACCGCGGGTTCGCGGTGGCTCGCGACCCAGCCCGCGACCCCGGTGTCCAGCGGCAGCCGGACCCGGCCGACCTGCGCGTCGAACGGCGGCGTCGCCCCGGCGAGGGTCAGCGAGCGCTCGGTGTCGTCGAGGACGTGCACGAAGCAGACGTCCGTCGCGGTGGCCTCGGTGATCACTCTGGCCACCGCTGCCGCGAGGGGTTCGACCCCCGGGCCGCTGGACGTCGCCTCGATGATGGCGAGCAGGACCTCGTTCTCGCGCTGCGGGTCGTCGAGCCCGAGGCCTCGCGTGGTCACCGGAACACCCCCTCGCGCAGCGCCGCCGCGACGGCCGCGGTGCGGTCCGGGACCTGGAGCTTGCGCAGCAGCGAGCGCACGTGGCTCTTGACCGTCTCGTCGCCGATGACGAGCTGGCTCGCGATGGCCCGGTTGCTGTGGCCCGCGACGAGCAGGGCGAGGACCTCGCTCTCGCGCTGGGTCAGCCCCAGGTGCGCGCCGGGCCAGAACTCGTCGCGCTCCATCCGGGCGGCCGACGCCGCCGCCCGCCCGGCCATCGTCGCGTCGACGACGGTCGTTCCCGTGGCGGCGAGCTCGAGGTGGCGCACGAGCTCCTCGCCGCCGGTGTGCTTGAGCAGGTAGCCGGCCGCGCCCGCGCGCAGCGCCTGGTAGAGGTACTGCTCGTCGTCGTACACCGAGAGCAGCACGACCTTCTGGTCCGGCGCCCGCTCGGCCAGCGTGCGACACAGGTCCAGCCCGCTGTCGCCGCGCAACCGGACGTCGCACAGCACGATGTCGGGGGTCAGCGACAGGGCGACGTCGAGGGCCTCCTCGGCGCCGTTCGCGGTGCCGACCACACGGACCCGGCCGGCGAACGGCGTGAGCATGGCCTTGAGACCGACGACGACCATCTCGTGGTCGTCCACCACGACCACCCGCAGCGGGCCGTCGTGCTGCGTTGTGGTCCCGGTCATCGGTCCACCCTATGGCCGTCTCCCCCGTACCACCCCCCGTCGCGGGGGAGAGGTCGACGGCGCGTCGCTCTACCGTCCGTGTCGTCGAGAGGAGACCTCGTGCCCGACAAGTCCTTGCGCATGCGGCGCGCCGGCGGTGACGGCCCGGTCAAGCGGCCGGTGATGCTCGCGATCGCCGGTGACAGCGCTGCGGGCAAGACGACGATGACGCGCGGGCTCGTCGAGGCCCTCGGTCCTGATCGGTGCGTGTCGCTGTGCACCGACGACTACCACCGCTACGACCGGGAGGAGCGCAAGGAGCTGCCGTTCACGGCGCTCCACCCGGACTGCAACCACCTCGACATCATGGAGCAGCACCTGCAGCTGCTCGCGACGGGCAACCCGGTGCTCAAACCGGTGTACGACCACGCCACCGGCGAGCTGGTGCGTCCCGAGCTGGTCGAGCCGGCCGAGTTCGTCATCGTCGAGGGGCTCTTCCCGCTGTGGAGCAAGCTCTCGCGGGCGTGCTTCGACGTCACCGTGTTCCTCGACCCGCCCGAGGAGATCCGGCGCGGGTGGAAGGTCGCGCGCGACACCACCAAGCGCGGCTACACCGAGGAGAAGGTGCTCGCCGAGCTCGAGCGCCGCGAGGAGGAGTCGGCGGCCTACATCCGCCCGCAGCGGCAGAACGCCGACCTCGTCGTCCGGTTCGCGCCGATCGAGGGCCGTGACGACCCCGCGGGCACGTCCCTGTCGGCGTCGCTGATGATGCGCCCGACCATCGACCACCCCGACCTGAACGACGTGCTGCAGTCCGGGCTCACCCGCGCCATGCACCTCAAACTCGAGCGCGACCCCGACGGCCGTCCTGTGGAGACCCTCCACGTCCACGGCTACGTGCCGCGCGAGGAGAGCCTCGGGGTGGAGAAGGTGATCTGGTCGGCCCTCGGCGCGCCCGACACCGCGACCCCGGAGTGCCTCGGGCGCCTCGGCGACGCCCGCAGCGAGCCGCTGGCGATCGCCCAGCTCCTGCTGCTCTACCACCTGACGGACGCGGCCCGGTGAACGCCGTGACCCACCTCCCCGCCGCCGTCGTCTTCGACGTCGACGGCACCCTCGCCGAGACCGAGCGCGACGGCCACCGGGTCGCGTTCAACGAGGCCTTCGCGCGGCACGGCGTGGACCTGCGGTGGGAGATCGAGCGCTACCGCGAGCTGATGGTGGTCACCGGCGGACGGCAGCGGGTCGCCTACGCGCTGCGCCGGGAGGGCGTCCCGGCGGCCGAGGCCGACGAGGTCGCCGCACGCGTGCACCGGACGAAGACCGATCTCTTCGTCGACATCGTCCGGCGCGGCGAGATCGGTCCCCGACCGGGCCTGCCCGAGCTCCTCGAGGACCTGCGCTCCCACGGGGTGCGGATCGCCGTCGCGACCACCGGCCGGCGCGCGTGGGTGGAGCCGCTGCTCGCCCACCTGATCGGCGCGGACACCGCCGAGGTCGTCATCTGCGGCGACGACGTCACCGATCTCAAGCCCGACCCCGCCGCCTACCTGCTCGCCCTGTCGCGCCTCGGTCTGGACGCGACGTGGACGGTGGCGGTCGAGGACTCCGGGCCCGGGCTGCGCGCGGCCCTGGCCGCCGGGATGGCGACCGTGGTCGTCACCAACGACGACACCGCAGGCCACGACGTCACCGGCGCGGCGATCGTGCGGGAGGCCTTCGACCGGCCGACCCCGCTCACCGCGGCCTGCATGGCCGAGGCCCTCACGGCGGTCCGTTCGTAGGGCCGCTACTGGCTCGGCGTCGTGCCGCCCGGCGTCGAGCCTGAGCCGGACCCGGACCCGGACCCGGAGCCGGAGCCGGACCCGGAGCCCGAGCCCGAGCCCGAGCCGGAGCCCGAACCGGAACCGGATCCGGAGCCCGAACCGGAGCCGTGGTCGGTGGTGTCGTGGTCGTCGGTCGTCTCGCGGGAGCCGGGACGGCTCGGCGACCCGTGCCCGGACGAGCCGCCGGTGGCCGGGCCGCCGGTGGCCGAGCCGCCGGTGGATGGGCGGGGGCGCGCGTCGTGGTGGTCGTGGTGGTGGTGCTGCTCTGCTCGGCGACCGGGGCGACGGCCGGGGCCTCGGTGGCCGGGGCGGGCTCGGCGACGGTCGGGCCCGGGGTCACGGGCGCCGGCGACGGCGCGGAGGAGACCTGCGGCAGCGGTGCCGACGCGGCGGCCGGGGACGCGGCGCCGGTGAGCGCGAAGGCGCCGCCCCCACGATCCCGAGGACGATCGCCCCCGCGGCGAGGCCGACGGTGAGCCCGCGACGGGGGCGCGGCGGCGGGGCGCCGGGGCGAGGACGGGTGCCGGGACGTGCGCGTCGGCCGGGACGGACGGGAGGCTCGCGGTCTTGCGGGGGCTCTGCGGAGCGGCCGGCCGGGGCGCGCCGCCCGCGCAGCGACCACCCGGGTGCGGGGACCGGCACGGACGTCGTGGCGCCGTTCTGCTGGCCCCGGGCTGCGAGGCCCGCGGCGCCCAGCGCGACCGTGTGCTCGGGCTCGTTCTCGAGGGAGACCGGGCGCCCGAGCTCGTCGGCGAGCGCCGCCGCGATCGCGCCGGTGCGGGTGCTCCACCCCACGAGCACGACGGCGTCGAGGTCCCCGGGCAGGCGCCGGGCGCTCGCGAGGGCGCGGTGCAGACCGGCGACGGCAGCGCCGTCGGTGGGGTGCGCGTCGGTCGGGTACGGCACGGCCTCGGGGCGTCCGGCGATCGTGAACGCCCCGCCCCGGTGCACGAGGACGGTGGCGTCGACGCTCCCGCCGCCGAGGTCGACGACGGCGACCGCGCCGCCGTCACGCAGCCCCTCGCGGGCGGCGTACCGCGCCGCGGCGGCTTCCGGCTCGGAGACCAGGGAGACCGCGCCGAGCCCGAGGCTGACCGCGACTCCCGCGAACGCCTCCCGCTCCTCGTCGCCCCAGGTGGCGGGGTGGGTCAGGACGATCCCCTCGGGGGCGCCGCCCTCGCGCTCGGCGACGAGGTCGACGACGCGGCGCAGCATGGCGCCGAGCAGGGCGGTGGCCGCGAAGGGCGCGCCGTCGAGCAGCAGCGGGGTCGGGTCGGCGACCCGGGGCCGCACCTCGCGCGCCGCGCGGGACGGATCGGTCGCGGCCGCCCGTACGGCGGCGTCGCCGACCAGCGGTGGGCCGGACGCCCCCCAGTACAGGACCGAGGGCATCGCCGCGCTGTGCTCGCCGAGCGTGACGACGCCGACCTTCCCGTCCCGCGCGACGGCGGCGGTGGTGATCGTCGTGCCGAGGTCGACGCCGAGGTGGTAGGTCATGGTCGTCTCCGTGTGCGGGGTCGTGGAGGAGCGGGACGACCATGAGCCTCGCGGCGCGGCGACGATCGGGGAGTAGGGAGAACCCCACGTCAGGGGGGTGTGGACCCTCGTTCCGGCGAGACCGCGCGGGCCGCGCGGGCACCGGCGGCCGAGGCGACGGTCTCGAGCGGCCCGCGGCCCGCGGTGGCCCGCCAGGCGAGGCCGAGCAGGAGCACCGCGACGACCTGCACGACGTAGCCGGGCACCGGTGCGTAGACGTCGAACGGCGAGCTCAGGAACAGCACGTGCGCCGTGTAGAGCGTCAGCGTCATGGCTCCCGCGGCGGCGAGCGGCGCCCGCAGCACCGTCACGGCGGCACGCAGGGACGGCCGCTGCACGGCGTCGAGGCAGAGCATGATCCCGATGACGGCCAGCGCGATGCCGGTGGTGCGGGCGAGGTCGAGTGGCGTCGAGGTGTGCGGGGCGTCCACCGCGAGCCACCACCACGTCGTCGTCGGGGTCGTGCCCTCGGCGCCGGACGCGAGGATCTCCTGCAGGTCGACCGGGTCGAGGCCGGTCGCCGCGGACGTCGCGGAGAGGGCCGCGAGGCCGCCGGCGGGCCCGAGCAGGAACGCCGACGCGCCGGACGCGGCCGCCGCGAGGGCCGCGCCGCCGGCGGCGAGCCCGGCGGCGAACCTCGGCGAGCGCAGGTGGGCCCGGCCGAGCGCGAGACCGATCGCGAGGTACGGGATCCACGTCAGCGCGGGGTAGGTGCCGGTGAGCAGGAGCTCGCGCAGGAGCCCGGCCGGGTCGGTGACCAGCCGGCCCAGGGACGGGTTGTCGAGCACCGGCGGGGGCATCCCGGCGCGCACGAGGTGGCTGAGCGCGGGGAGCCCGGCGGCCCCGAGCACGGCGCCGCCGACGAGCACGGGGGTCGGCAGGAGCACGAGCGGCACCGCGAGTACGAACAGCACGGCGTAGGCGGGGAGGATCACCGCCGCGACCTCGGCGTCGGTGACGACGCCGAGCGCGAGCCCCAGCAGCCCGATCACCGCGGCGCGGGCGACGAGTGCGGCGCCCGCCCGCCGGGCCGGCCCGGCGCCCGTGACGCGGGTGCGGCCGGTCATGAACGCGACGCCGACGCCGGCGAGCACCGCGAACAGCGCGGCGGCGTTGCCCGAGGCGACCCGCCCGACCCAGGTCGGCGCGCCCGTCGCGTCGGAGACGTAGAGGGCGTGGACCGCCATCATCCCGAGCAGCGCCAGGCCCCGGGCGGCGTCGATCCCCACGATGCGCCCGCGGCTGCCGGGGACGAGGGGGCCGCGTGCCGGGCGCGGCCCGGCGTGGCGGTGCCGGGCTCGCGCACCGCGGTCTGGGTGGGGGACATCGCTGTCGCTCCTCGGGCTCGGGTGGACTGCTCGGGGGTGGTGTCCTCAACCGGGTGGGCGCAGCGCCCCGGCGCGGGTCAGCTGGTCGGTCACGGCGGGCAGCTCGCCGAAGCCGCGGGCCACGTCGCCGGGGGTGACGACGCGGTGGGCGTTCGCGGCGAGGTAGGCCCGCACCGCCTCGTCGAAGCGCTCCTCGCCCGCCTGCTCGCGCGCGGCGACGAGGGCGGCCGCGCCCTGGGTGTAGACGCCGACGTTGTAGGGCCCGAAACCCCGGTCGGCCCAGACGGCCATCGGGTCGCCGAGGCGCCCGCGCAGGCGCGCGGGGACGTCGTCGAGGGCGTAGTCGTCCGCGGTGCCGGTGACGACGGCCTGGGCGTAGGTCGCGAAGGCCTCGTCGATCCACGGGTCGCGGCCCTGGTCGTTGCCCACCAGCGCGTAGAACCACTGGTGGGCGAGCTCGTGGGCGGCCAGCTCCCCGAGCTCCTGCGGCGATGTGTCGCCGAACTGCAGCGCCCCGGGGTACTCGAGGCCCGACGTCTGCGAGGGGGCGATCGCCACCCACAGGTCCGGGTACGGGAACGGGCCGAACAGGTCCTGCAGCCGGCGGACCGCCCCGTCGAGCTCGGCGGCCCACCGCTCCGGGTCGGTGCGCGTGCCGGTGACCGGCGTGAACAGGTGCAGCCGCGTGCCGGCGATGTCGCGCTCGAGGACGCGGTAGGCGCCGACGGCGACGGAGACGTCGCGGACGGCGTCGGCCCGGAAGACGTGGGTCGTGGTGCCGGCCCGCGGTCCGGGGGCCGGGGGATCGGCGCGTCCGGCGCCCGAGACCGCCGCGCCCGCCGGGGCGGTGACGCGCAGCGCGTCGAGGCGGAAGTCCTCGCTGACCGCGGTCTCGCCGGGGATGCGCACGGCGTCGTCACGGACCCAGCCCTGCCCGCGGACCCAGGCGAGCATCGGGAACGCCGAGCCGAACCACGCGGTGCCGGCCGCGGGGGAGGTGCCGAGGCGCTCGTCGGCGTCGGCACCGAGGCGCACGGTGAAGCCGAGCTCGGCGCGCACGACCTCGCCCGCCGCGACGCAGGCGGGCAGGGCAGCTCGACCAGCGTGCCGGGGCTCCGGCCGTCGCCCCCGCGGGCCTCACGACCGGGGCCGTCGGGCGCCCGCCGACCGACGCGTCGGTCACCTGCAGCGCGTTGCCCTCGCCGGCGGGCGACGGCGCGTTCGGCCACGCCCGGAACACCAGCTCGCAGATCGGCTGGTCGGGCGTGAACGTCACCGTCTCGCGGCCCGTGACGCTGCGCAGGTCGGGTGCGACGTCCATCGCGAGGTCCACGGCGGGCCGCTGGTCCCACGGCGCGGCGGCCTCGGCGGGCCCGACGGAGCAGCCCGCGAGCGCGGCGAGGGCGGTGAGCAGGGAGAGGAGGGAGAGGAGGGCGAGCTTCACGGGCGGCCACGCTCCAGGGTGCGGTCGACGAGGTCGCGGGCGAGCTCACGGGCGTCGCGGACCGGCAGCCCGGCGTCGGTGAACCAGTCGGGCGTGGCCTCGGGGTGCGGTCCCACCACCCCGACGCGGCCGTGGCCGTGCAGGGCGACGAGGGCCGCCGGCGGTCCGTCGGGATAGCGGGCGAGGATCTCCACGCCGGCGTCGGCGCGCTCGTCGAGGACGAACGTCGCCGGGTCCTGGGCGAACACCGTGTGCCGGTGCCCGCGCCAGTCCACGTCGACCAGCGCGTCGTCCTCGGTCTCGAGCACGGCGTCGTCGCCGTCGACGTACTGGTCGGTGTCGCCGGGCAGCAGCCCGAACCCGGGGGACTCGCCGGCGAGGTAGGCGCCGAGACAGAAACCGAGGTAGCGCCCGCCGCCGTGCACGTAGCTCCGCACGGCGCGGCGGTGGCGCCGCATCCGGCGCCAGCCCCGGCGCAGCGTCCCGCCGCCGGGCTGGGCGTAGAGCTCGGCCCCGGCGAGGGTCTGCTCGGTCAGCGGCAGGTCCTCCTGCGGGCCGACGAACCGCACGTCGAGGCCCCACCGCGGCTCCGCCAGCAGGGACGCGACGGCCTCGGGACAGCCGGGGACGCTCGCGGGGCCGCGGTACACCAGGGCCGTCACGCGGCCTCCCCGATCCGGCCGCCGCTCCTGTCGCCGACGACCGGCAGTTCGAGGGTCTCGGGTTCGGGCTCGGCCACCCCACGGGCGGGGATGCCGCGCCAGCGGGTGCCGTCGCCCAGCTCCTCGCCCTTCATCAGCAGGGTCAGGCCGTCGAGGTCGACGTCGCGGCCGACGCCGGCGTCGTAGAGCACGATGCTGCGCGCCCCGACGGTCGCGCCGTCGCCGACGCGGACCGTCGACATCTTCATCACGCGGTCCTCGAACAGGTGCGTCTGCAGGGACACCCCCGGTCCGGCCGCGGCGTCGTCGCCGATCTCGACGAGGTCGAACTCGGTGAGGTAGGTGGTGGCGAGGTAGGTGCGCCGCCCGATGCGCGCCCCGAAGCGGCGCAGGGCCACCGGCAGGAACGGGGTGCCGACGAGAAGGCCGAGCAGCGTCGGGACGGCGGCCGCCTCGTAGAGCCCGGTGACGAACTCGGTGCGGCGGACGAACGGGTCCCACAGCGGCGCGACGCGCGGCCGGTAGGTGCCGACGACGTGGCGCTTCACCGCGACGACGTAGGCGACGACCGCGACGCTCGCGGCCGCGGCGATCAGCGGGGCGCCGAGCGCGGTCGGCAGCAGGTCGCGGCCACGGGCCAGCGCCGAGAGCGCGAGCAGGTAGAGGTAGAGCCCGACACCGAGCAGCGAGGCGGGGAGCGTGGCACGGACGAACTCGACGGCCAGGCGCTCCCGCACCCGTCGGCGGCTGGGGTGGAACGTCTCCTGCTCGTCGTGGTCCCCGGAGTCCTGGCGCTGCGGCAGGTGCATGGCGGGGGAGCCGAGCCACGAGCTGTCGTCGGGCACGCCCGCGGGCGGCGGCACCGTGTGGACGCCGACCAGGGAGCCGTGGCCGGTGCCGGTGCCCGAGGGGACGAGCGCGGCGTTGCCGACGAAGGCACGGTCGCCGACGGACGTGGGGCGCAGCAGCATCCGGCCGTCGGCGTAGGTGGCGGCGCCGACGCTGGCCATGTCGGCGACGAAGCTCCCCTCGCCGAGGGTCAGCAGGTCGGGATCGAGGTGCGCCGCGGTGGAGACCTCCGCGCCGCGCCCGACCCGCGCACCGAGCACCCGCAGCCAGGGGACGGTGTAGAGGGTGGCGTAGAGCGAGTTCGTGAACGTCAGGCTCTGCGCGAGCAGCGCGTCGGCGATCCACTTGCGCAGCCCCAGCGCGGAGCGCACCGGGTGGATGCCGACGGGCGTGCGCGCCAGGACGACGCGGCGCCCGAGCGCCACCACCACGCAGACCGTCAGGACGAACACGGGCCCGGACAGCAGCGTGGCCGCGAAGCCGGCGAGGACCCCGAAGCCGAGCAGCGCCGACCACACGAGCATCACCGAGGGCACGACCATCGCGATCGCCAGCGCCTCGAGACCGAGGAGACCGGCCAGTGCGGCGGCCAGGTGCCGTGCCCGCCAGCCCGGCAGCGGGCCGGCGTCGCGCATGGCGACCAGCGCCGCGTCCTGGAGCTCGTGCTCCTGCGGGGGCGAGCCCGCCCAGGTGCGTCCGGCGGGGACCACCTCGTCACGGCCCAGCGCCGACTGCTCGGCGAGCATCCCGGCCGGGCCGATCCCGCTGCCCGGCGCGAGCACGGTGTTGGCGCCGGCCACGGCGCGGCGCTCGAGCCGGACGGGTCCGACGACGACCTGGCCGTCCTCGACCGACCACGGGTGCAGGGCCGCGCCGTAGCCCACGGTGGCGTCGTCGTCGAGATGGAGCATCCGGGGCAGCGTGAGGTCGGTCGTGGCGACGTGGGTCCGCCGTCCGACCCGGGCGCCGAGCAGGCGCAGGTAGGGGGCGAGCAGCGGTGACCCGACGAGCACCGGCAGCGGCGCGAGCCGCAGCACGAGGTCCAGCGTCCAGAGCCGGAGGAACGTCGGGCCCCACAGCCGGTACCGGCCCGGGCGGATCCCGGCGGCCAGCGGCCGGGCGAGCAGCACCGGCAGCAGCCACCGCACGCCGAGCCAGGCCACCGCGCCCGCGGCGAGCACCTGGGCGAGCACCTCGGTCGACACCGTGCCGTCGTTGGCCGTGTAGACCCAGCTCACCGGCATCGTCACGGCGAGCAGGAACAGGTAGAGCACCACCGCCTGGACCGTCCCGGCCGCCGCGACCCGTCGCGTCGAGGACCGGACCGGTCCGGGACGGGGTGCCGCGGAGGTCGCCGTGGCGGACCCGGCGTCGGCGAGGTGGGTCGCGAGCGCCCGCACGGAGGGGTGCGCGTAGAGGTCCCGGACGGCCGGGCTGCCCCCGACGCCGCGCTCCCGCAGCAGGGTCACGGTGGTGGCGGCGAGCAGGGAGTGGCCGCCGAGCCCGTCGAAGAAGTCGGCCTCGACCGAGAGCTCGGCGGGGTCCAGCCCGAACGCCTCGGCCCACACGGCGGCGACCTGCTCCTCGAGCTCGCCCTCCGGCGCCACGACCGGGCCGGTGGCGGCGACCAGCCGGCGGCCAACGGGTGCGGGCAGCTGCGCGCGGTCGACCTTGCCGCTGACCTGCGTCGGCAGCTCGTCCAGGACGTCGAGGGTCGCCGGGATCATGTAGGCGGGCAGGCGCTCGCGCAGCGCCGTGACCAGCCG
Organism: Actinomycetospora sp. CA-053990; assembly: GCF_050948445.1. NCBI lineage: Bacteria > Bacillati > Actinomycetota > Actinomycetes > Pseudonocardiales > Pseudonocardiaceae > Actinomycetospora > Actinomycetospora sp. CA-053990. The sequence goes on from NZ_CP192043.1 coordinate 1,066,078, forward strand.
GGACGTGAGCGCCTCGGCGTCGGCGATCTCCCCGACGACGTAGGCGGCGAGATCCCCGGAGCCGGCGTCACCGCCGCCACCGGGGTCGAGCGCGACCACGGCGCTGCCGACCTCCGGATCGGTGAGCAGCACGCTCTCGATCTCGCCGAGGTCGACGCGGTGGCCGCGGACCTTCACCTCGGCGTCCGCGCGGCCCAGGTACTCGATCTCGCCGTCGGCGGTCCACCGGCCGAGGTCGCCGGTGCGGTAGAGGGGGTCGCCGGTGTCCGGGTGGGTGACGAACACCGCGGCGGTCTTCTCCGGCAGGCCCACGTACCCGCGGGCGACGCCGGGGCCGGCCAGGGCGATCTCGCCGACCTCGCCCGTGCCCACGAGGCGCGGCGTCGGGTCCTCGGCCTCGAGCAGCTCGACGCCGTAGGTGGGCAGCGGCCGGCCGATGGTGACCGGGCGGTCGGGCACGAGCTCGCACCAGGTCGCCGTCACCGTCGCCTCGGTGGGCCCGTAGGTGTTGAGCAGGCGCCGTCCCGGGGCGCTCCAGCGCTCGACCAGCTCGGCCGGGCAGGCCTCGCCGCCGACGAGGACGGTGCGCAGCCCGGGCAGGTCGCGGGGGACGGTGGCGAGCAGCGTCGGCACGCAGTACAGGACGCTGACGCGGCTCCGGTCGAGGTGGTCGGCGAGGTCCGCGCCGAGGCGCCGCTCGTCGTTCGGCCCGACGACGAGCGTCGCGCCGACCGCCCACGTCGGCCAGATCTCCTCGATCGAGAAGTCGAAGGAGATCGTCATGCCCTGGTGGACGCGGTCGGTGGGGCGCACGTCGTAGACGGTCGGCACCACCGCGACGAAGTTCGTGATGCTCGACTGCGCGACCTCGACGCCCTTGGGGCGCCCGCTCGAGCCGGACGTGTAGATGACGTACGCGGTGGGGTCGTGGGAGTCGTCGCCGTTCTCCGGTACGCGGTCGGCGGGCCGGTGCGTGGGGGCGGCGTCGAGGGTGGCGGCCTCGCCGTCGACGGCGAGCCAGGCGCGGCCCAGCGGCGCGACGGTGTCGGCGAGCGCGGTGGAGGTCAGCAGCAGGTCGACGCCGGCGTCGTCGGCGACGTAGGCCAGGCGGTCGGCGGGCGACTCGGGGTCGACGGGCACGAAGGCCGCGCCGGCCTTGAGCACGCCGAGCAGGGCGACGTAGGTCTCCGGCGACCGCTCGAGGAACAGCGCCACCGGGCCCCGGGCCGCACGCCGCGGTCGGCGAGCACGTGCGCAGAGCTGGTTGGCGCGGGCGTCGAGGTCGGCGTAGCTGGTCGCCCGCCCCTCGTGCTCCAGCGCCGTCGCGTCCGGCGTCTCGTCGGCGGTGCGCTCGAAGACGTGCTCGAGCCGGGCCTCCGGCAGGCGTGAGGGCCCCGTCGCCGGGTCCGGGCCCGGCTGCCGTGGCAGTGGCCGGGTCGCGTCCTCGGTGACGGCTCCCGTCATCGGCTGCCTCTCCCCGTCGGCGTCCCCCGGGCAGCGCTCGGTGAGGTGGATCGGCACCGCGGGGACGTCGTCGACGGCGTCATCGCTCGTCGGGACCCGGCGTGGTGGGCCGGGCTGGGCGTGTCAGTACCTCGACGGCCCCGGTCGCGAAACGCGACCGGCACGGTCCGTCGGACTCGTCACAGTCGGGTCACGTGGTCACGGAGCGTGGCGACAAGACGGACGAACCGTGACATCCGCACCACGACGGGGTCATTCGTAGAAGAGCGCCCCGCGGGTCTTGAAGGTGCCCATGCCGATCGAGCCCGTCACGTGGATCGTGGGCCGCCCGGGGCCCGCCGGGGCGCGGTGGCGGTTCTTGACCGTGCCCCAGGTCGCCTTCAGGTCCTCGGTGTCGACCGACCAGCCGTCGGGCAGGACGAGCACGACGCTGCCCATGCCGCCACGGACCTCGAGGTCGATCCGGGTGCCCGTGACCGTGGCCTCGCGGAAGTCGAGCTTCACGTCGGACATGGCGGGCTCCGCGACGATGCGCGCCGGCACGCGCCACTCGCCGGTGCGCTTCTCGCTCGACCAGCTCGCGCTCACGGTGAGCGGGCGCTCGTCCCTCGTCGCCGGAGCGGTCGCGGGCGCGGCGCGCCAGGGCAGCGTCGCCCCGGGGAGGTCCGCGACGATCGGTTCGAGCTCGGCGTAGGTCCGGGCGGCGTAGGTGCGGGCGAGGCGCTCGTCGACCTCGTGGAGATCGAGCCGGCCCTCGCCGAGCGCGGTGCGCAGGATCTCGGCGACGACCTCGCGGTCCGCGTCGCCGGCCCGCATCACGGGCGTCGGGTCGTCGGTCGCCACGGGAGGACAACCTAGTCGTCGCGACGTTCGGGTCCTGTGGAGAGCGGCTACCGTCACGCCCGTGCTCGGCGATCCGGTCGTGCTCGGCGTGCGGACGGCGGGCAGCCGCGTGCTCTTCGGGCCGCACGTCACGAACCTCGCCGACCCGCGGCGTCCGCGGGCGCTCGGCGCCGATCACGTCGGGCACTACCGGGCGCGCGCCGCCGGGGGCGCCGGGGTGGTGGTCACCGAGGTGGCGTCCGTGGTGGCCGACGACCACCCCTACGAGTACGCGCCGCTCGCCGCCGACTGCGCGCAGGGCTGGGCCGCGATCGCCGACGCCTGCCGTCCCTACGGGACGCTGGTGCTCGCCGGGCTCGGGCACGCGGGCGGTCAGGGCTCGTCGGCGTACACCCGCGGGCCGCTGCGCGCGCCGTCGGCGGTGCCCGACCCGGCGTCGGGCGAGGTGCCGGCGGTGCTGGACGCGGACGGGATCGCGGCGGTGGTGTCGGGCTTCGCCCGCGCGGCCGCAGCGGCCGTGGAGGCGGGGTGCGACGGCGTCGAGGTCCAGGCGGGTCAGCACGCGCTGCTGCGGCAGTTCCTGTCCGGGCTGACCAACCAGCGCGACGACGCGTACGGCGCGGACCGGGGCTGCTGCTGGCCGAGGTGCTCGGCGCGGTGCGCGCCGCCGTCGGCGCCGACGCGCTGGTCGGACTGCGCCTGGCCGTCGACGAGCTCGCGCCGTGGGCGGGCGTCACGCCGGTCGCGGCCCGGGCGGTGCTGGAGCGGGTGGCGGGCCTCGTCGACCTCGTCGTCCCGGTGCGGGGCTCGGCGCTGTCGGTCGGCGCGACGCGGCCCGACGCGCACACGCCGACGGGCTTCCTGCGCCCGCTCCTGGCCGAGCTGCGGGTGCCGGGCGTGGCGATGGTGCTGGCGGGGAGCGTGGTGGACGCCTCCGTCGCCGAGTCCGCGCTGGCCTCGGGTGACGCCGACGTCGTCGAGATGACCCGCGCCCAGCTCGCCGACGCCGACCTCGTCGCCCTCGTCCGCGCAGGCGACACCTCCCGGCCGTGCGTGCTGACCAACCAGGAGTGCCGGGCGCGCGACGTCCGCAACCCGCGGGTGTCGTGCACGGTGGCGGCGCCGGAGGTGCCCGAGCGGGTCGTCCCCCGTCGTGCCGACCCGGTGCTCGTCGTCGGCGCCGGTCCGGCGGGGCTCGAGGGGCGCGGACGCTCGCGCGGGCCGGGTGCCCGGTGCGGGTGGTCGAGCGGGCCGACGCGGCCGGTGGCCTGCTGCGGTGGGTGGCCGGGCTGCCGGGCCGGGAGCGCTCGCGCGGCTCGTCGCGTGGTACCTCGACGAGCTGGCGGCGCTGGGGGTGGACGTGTCGCTGGGGACCCCGGTGGATGTCCCGTCGACCGGGCGCGTGCTGGTGGCCACGGGCGGGGTGGACCGCCCGGGGCGCGGGACGCCGATCGCCGCCGCGCTGCGCGACGGCCTGCCGCCCGGCCCCGTCGTGCTCGACGACCCCTCGGCGACGGCGCCGCGGTGGCGCTGGCCGAACGCCTGGCCGGTGAGGGCCGCGAGGTCGCGATCGTCGCGCCCGGCGTGCTCGTCGGCCCCGGGCTGGCGCGCACCGGCGATCTCGTCGACGCGCAGGTCCGCCTCGCCCGCGCCGGCGTCCGGCGGGTCACCGAGGCGCGGGTGGTCGGCTGGTCGTCCGGCTCGGCGACGGTGGCCGACGTCGTCACGGGGGCCACGACGTCGCTGCCCGCGGCGGTGCTCGTCGACGCCGGCCCGCGGCGTGCGCCGGCGGGCCCGGCGCCGCGGGCGGACCTGTACGTCGTCGGCGACGCCGTCGCCCCGCGCACCGTCGCCGAGGCCGTGCGCGAGGGCCGGGCCGCCGCGCAGGAATTGCTGTCGTGAGCGTCCTGGGCGACCCCGTGCGCCTCGGACCCCTCGTGGCGCGCAATCGCATCGTGTTCCCGGCGCACCTGACCAACGCCGGCGTGGCGCGCCTCCCCACCGCCCAGCACGCCGCGTACTACGGGGCGCGCGCCGCCGGGGGTGCCGGGCTGATCATCACCGAGGAACAGTCGGTCGACCCCGCCGACCGGCCCTACGAGAAGCTCGTCGACGGCACCGACCCCGCGGTCGTCCCGGGCTACCGGGCGATCGCCTACGCGGTGCACGCGCACGGCGCGCTGGTGCTCGCGCAGGTCGGGCACAACGGCGGGCAGTCGTCGTCGCTGTACTCCCGCGCCCCGGTGGACGGCGCCGACGACGAGGCCGACCCGATGTTCCGGGAGGTCCCGCGCGCGCTCTCCGAGGACGGGCTGGGGCGGCTCGTCGCGGGGTTCGGCGTCGTCGCAGGCCACGTCGCGGCGGGCGGGCTCGACGGGGTCGAGGTGCAGTGCTCGCAGGCGTCGTTGATCCGGCAGCTGGCCCCGGCGCGGGCGCGGCCGTTCCTGCTCGCGGTGCTGGCGGCCGTGCGCGAGGCGATCGGGCCCGACCGGGTGCTGGGCGTGCGCCTGCAGGGCGACGAGGGGATCCCGGGCGGCTCGACCGCCGAGGACGCCGTCCGGCTGGCCGTCGCCGTCGAGCCGTACGTCGACTACGTCAACACCGCGGTCGGCGTCGCCACCCGGACGCTGCCGCTGATCGAGCCGCCGATGGGCGTGCCCGCGGGGTACGCGGCGCACGTGCCGTCGGCGGTGCGCGCCGCGGTGTCGGTGCCGGTGATCGGGGTGGGTCGGTTCACGACGCCCGCGCAGGCCCTCGACGCGGTGCGCTCGGGGTCGTGCGACCTCGTCGGCGTCGTCCGCGGCCAGATCGCCGACCCGTCCTTCGCGGCGAAGGCGCTGCGCGGGGCGCGCGTGCGGCGCTGCATCGGCTGCAACCAGGAGTGCATCGCCCGCGTCGGCCTCGACCAGCGCCTGGGGTGCGCGGTGAACCCTTCGGCCGGCTTTGAAGCAGCGAACGCGCCGCTCGCTGCTTCTAGGCGCGCGAACTCCCCGTTCGCTCGCGTCCTGGTGGTCGGCGGCGGGCCCGCGGGGCTGGCGGCGGCGGTCGCGGCGGCGCGGTGCGGGCGCGCGGTGACGCTGGCCGAGCGGGGCGACGCCCTCGGTGGCCAGCTCGCGCTCGCCGCCCGGGCGCCCGAGCGGGGCGAGCTCGTCAACGTCGTGTCCGACCTGGCGTTCGAGGCCCGCGAGCTGGGGGTGGAGGTGCGGCTGCGGACCTCGATCGGGGCTGCGGAGAACACCGACGACGCCGACCTCGTCGTCGTCGCGACCGGTGCCCGCCCCTCCCTGCCCGCCTGGGCGTCCGGGCTCGACCGCGTCGTCGACGTCACCGAGGTCCTCGCCGGGCGGGCCACCCCGAGCGGGCACGTGCTCGTCGTCGACGCCGGGCGCTCGCACGCGGCGACGTCGACCGCCGAGCTGCTCGCCCGCCGCGGCGCGACCGTGACCACGCTGACCTCCGCCCTCGTCGCGGCCGGCGCCCTCGCGCCGACCCTGGACCGCGAGCGCTGGCGTCGTCGGGCCGCCGATCTCGGGATCGTGGAGCACACGGATCGCGTGGTGCTGGGCGGCCGTCCCGGCCCGGTCCTCGACGTGCTCGACCACCTCACGGGCGAGGTGACGCCCTGGCCCGCCGACTGGGTCGTGCACGCGGGCCCGCCGACGCCGGTGGTGCCGGAGCTGGGCGTCCCCGTCGTCCGCGTCGGCGACTGCCTCGCCCCCCGCGACCTCGGCGCCGCCATCCGCGAGGGCACCGCCGCGGGCGAGGGCATCCGTGAGCGAAGTTCGCGGCTATAGCCGGGAACTTCACTCACATAGGGTCGGCGCGTGGAGATCGCCGGGGCCCGCTGGCCGGAGTGCGAGGACGTGCCGGTGCTGCTCGTCCCGGTCGGGGCGACCGAGCAGCACGGCCCGCACCTGCCCCTCGGCACCGACACCGCGATCGCGGCGACGGTCGCGGCGCGCAGTGGTCACCCCGTGGCCCCGGCCCTGCCCTACGGCGCGTCCGGGGAGCACGAGAGCTTCCCCGGCACGGTGTCGATCGGCACCGAGACCCTCGCGGCGGTGATCGTCGAGCTCGGGCGTTCGGCGTGCCGCTTCGCCCGCCGGCTGGTGCTCGTCAACGGGCACGGCGGCAACGTCGGCGCCCTGCGCGCCGCGGTCGCCCTGCTGCGCTCCGAAGGTCGCGACGTCGCGTGGTTCCCGTGCGGCGTGCCGGGCGCCGACGCGCACGCCGGGCACCACGAGACCGGCGTGATGCTCGCGCTGGCCCCCGACACCGTGCGCCCGGACCTCGCCGCCCCCGGCAACACCGCCCGCTGCGCGAGCTCATGCCCGCGATCAGCGCCGGCTCGGTGCGCGACGTGAGCCCGTCGGGCGTGCTCGGCGACCCGACCGGTGCGACGGCCGGCGAGGGCGCCGAGACGGTCTCGGTGATCGTCGCCGCGCTCGTCACGGCCGTCGAGCGGTGGGCCGTGGACGACGCCACGGGACGCCTGACCTGAGCCGCGCGCGCTCGGCCAGGGTCACGACGTCCGATGTTCGGGGGTACCTAGACTTCGGCCGGTGGCCGCCTTCGCCGATCGCACGGACGCCGGTCGAGCGCTCGGCCGGGCGCTGGTCGAGCTGGACCTCGACCGCCCCCTGCTCGTGGGCCTCGCCCGCGGCGGGGTACCCGTCGCCGCGGCGGCGGCCGAGGCGCTGGGGGAAGGGGCGGAGGTCGACGTCGGCGTCGCCCGCAAGATCACCGCACTGGAGCGCCCGGAGGCCGGGCTCGGCGCGGTGGCCGTGGACGGCGAGCCGGTGTGGTTCGACCTCGCGCTGCAGAACGCCGGCCTGACCCCGGGCGCGCTGGACGACCTCGTCGCCGCCGAGCGCACCGAGGCCGCGCGCCGCGAGGAGGCCTACGGGTCGGGGTGGCGCGGGCGCGTAGCGGGCCGGGACGTCGTCCTCGTCGACGACGGCGTGGCGACGGGGATGACGGCACGGGCGGCGCTCGGCGCGCTGGCCGCCGGGAACCCGTCGAGCCTGGTGCTCGGCGTGCCGGTCGCGGCGCCGCCGGCGCTCGAGCGCCTGGCCGACGACTGGGGCGGCACCGTCGTCGCCGTGCTCGTCCCGCCGGACTTCCGGGCGGTCGGTGACGTCTACGACGACTTCGGGCAGCTGACCGACGACGACGTCCTGCGTGTCCTCGGTCGCTGACGACGCACCTCGTGGCTGCCTAGACTCGCCCGCCATCAGCACCTCCACCGTCAGCCCCGCGGCCCCCGCCACGCCGACCCGTCCCCCGCTCGGCTGGACGGTCGTGCTCGACCGACGCGTCTGGCGCGCCGACGGCGGCCGCACGCTCATCGGGGGCTCGCCGCCGCGCGTGCTGCACCTCTCGCCCGCGGCGTACGGGCGCCTCGCCGGCCCGGACGGGATCGCGCCGGACGCGCGCCTCACGGTCACCGACGCGACGTCCGCGGCGCTGGCGCGCCTGCTCACCGACGCGGGCGTCGCCCACCCCGAGCCCGGCCACCCGGACGCCCCGTCGCCCGCCGCGGTCTCGGTCGTCGTGCCCGTGCGCGACCGTCCCGGCGAGCTCGACCGGCTGCTCGGTGCGCTCGGGGCGACCGCGCCGGGGATCGCCGAGGTGGTCGTCGTCGACGACGGCTCGACGGACCCGGACGCCACGGCCCGCGTGGCCGCCGCCCACGGCGCGCGGGTGGTCCGCCACCCGGCCTCCCGCGGCCCCGCCGCCGCCCGCAACACCGGGGCCGCCGCCGCGACCGGCGAGCTCGTCGCGTACCTCGACTCCGACGTCGTCCCCGAGCCCGGCTGGCTCGCGCCGCTCCTGGGTCACCTCGCCGACCCCGCCGTCGTCCTCGCGGCCCCGCGCATCGTCGCCTGGGAAGCACTCGGCGATGCAAGCCCTGCGTCCTCGCTGGCACTCAACGCCAGGAAAGCCACATCGTCGATCGCGCGCCGGACCGTGGCCCGCTACGAGGAGCGACGCTCGAGCCTGGACCTCGGCCCCCGCGCCGCCCCGGTCACCGCCCGCTCCCGCGTCGCCTACGTCCCGAGCGCCGCGCTGCTCGTCCGCCGCGAGGCGCTGGGCGCCGGGTTCGCCGAGGACATGCCCGTCGCCGAGGACGTCGACCTCGTCTGGCGCCTCGCCGCCGCGGGCTGGCGCCTGCGCTACGAACCGTCGTCCTGCGTGGCGCACGAGCACCGCGACGCCGTCGGCGCGTGGCTCGAGCGCAAGGCCTTCTACGGCACCGGCGCCGCCCTGCTGGCCCTCCGCCACCCGCGCCGCGTGCCGCCGGTCGCCCTCGCCCCGTGGACCGCGGCAGCCATGACCCTGCTCGGTGTCCAGCGCCGGTGGAGCACCGCCGCCGCCGGCGCCGTGACGCTCCTGGCAACCGCCCGCCTGGCGCGGGGGCTCGCACGGCCGGGCCGGGGCGGCACCCGGCGCGCCGTCACCCTCGCCGCGGTGCTCGCGCCCTGGGGCCTGGGCGGCGCGGCGTGGCAGGCGGCCGGGGCCCTCACGCGGCACTGGTGGCCGGCGGCGGTGGCGGGCGCGGTCGTGTCCCGTCGGGTCCGCCGGGCGCTGCTCGTCGCCGGCGTCGTCGAGGGCGTCGCCGACTGGGCCCGGTTCCGCTCGCCCGGCGACGGAGTGGGCGACGTCGTCGGCCACGTCGTCGCCCACCGGCTGGACGACCTGGCCTACGGGGCGGGGCTGTGGTGGGGCGCGTGGCGGCACCGGACGGCCGCGCCTCTGCGTCCGGACCTCAGCGGGAAGGGCCCCGACCGATGACCCCGATCGTCCGCACCGTCGCCGTCGGCCGCCCGCGCGAGGTCCCGGGACCCCGCGACGGCGAGACGACGAGCACCGCCATCTGGAAGGAGCCGGTCGACGGGCCGGTCGAGGTCGGCCCCGAGAACCTCACGGGCGACGAGCAGGCCGACCGCGTCAGCCACGGCGGGCCGGAGAAGTCCGTCTACGCCTACGGCGAGGAGGACCTCGCCTGGTGGCGCGACGAGCTCGGCGCGCTCGACGACCAGGTCTTCGGGCAGAACCTCACGACCGCCGGCTACGACCTGCGCGACGCCGTCGTCGGCGAGCGCTGGCGGATCGGGACCGCCGAGCTCGTCGTCGTCCAGCCGCGCACCCCGTGCTTCAAGCTCGGCCTGCGCGCCGGGGACCGGTCCATGCCGCGCCGCTTCACCGCCGCGGTCCGACCGGGCGTCTATCTCCGCGTCGCGACGACGGGGACGCTCGCGGCCGGCGACCCCATCGACGTCGTCGACCGGCCCGCGCACGGCGTGACCGCGGCCGAGGTGTTCGTGATCGTCCACCACGAGCGCGACCGCGCGGCCCGCCTGCTCGAGGTGCCGGAGCTGCCGTCCGCTTACCACCACTGGGCCCGCGAGCGCCTCGCCCGCCGACCCGGCTGAACACCGCGCCGGCGTGTCGTCGCCGCGACGATGTGGCGATCCTGGCGTTGAGTGCAAGCGAGGACGCAGGGCTTGCACGGCCCCGTGCCACCGAGCCCCCCACGCACCGCACACGCCCCGTGCCGCCGTGTGCGTTCTGGGTGAGGTGCAAACCCCTCCCAATGGACGGTTCCCCTACCGCCCGGAGTGTTCTTTTCCGCAGGAATTCGCCTGCCCCTGGCGTGTGTCGAGCCGCAGACGCGGATGTTCCGGAAGCCTTGACCCGCGTGTGCGGTGTACAGGTCAGTAACCACTCCGACCTGGGCATTCGGGTAGGCGACCCGCCCCCTGAGTGGATGTTGCGCCGCCCGGTGGTCGGCGGTGTGATGTGTCCGCCACCACGCCGGAGATGGGGGCACAGGCGCGCGCGAAGTCGGCGGGCGTCGTTCACACCACCACCACGTCCTCGGTCTCGACGTCCGGGCTCCGGTGCCACGTCGTTCGACCGAGTGAGGAGTGAGGTCCATGGCACGCATCCGGACCACCGTCGACGGCCTCGTCTACGAGGACGACGTCGAGCCGCGCATGTTGCTCGTCCAGTACCTGCGTGAACGGCTCGGCAAGACGGGCACGGTGATCGGCTGCGACACGAGCAACTGCGGGGCGTGCACCGTTCACCTCGACGGGATGAGCGTGAAGTCCTGCTCGGTGCTGGCCGTCCAGGCCAACGGTGCCGAGGTGCTCACGATCGAGGGCCTCGAGCGGGACGGCCAGCTGCACCCCGTGCAGCAGGCCTTCCACGACAACCACGCACTGCAGTGCGGTTACTGCACGCCCGGCATGATCATGCAGTCGATCGACCTGCTCGGTGACAACCCCGACCCCACCGAGCACGAGGTCCGCGAGGGCATCGAGGGCAACCTCTGCCGTTGCACCGGCTACCAGAACATCGTGCGCGCCGTCCAGGACGCCGCCACGAAGATGAAGCCGGGGGCCGCCCCGACCGCCGAGGCCGGCGCCAAGCAGACCGTGGCCGGCGGGGGCGCCTGATGACCACCACCGAGAACCCGGCGGACGCACCGGTCAAGGAGATCGGGCGCGACCGCCGCCGCAAGGAGGACCGCCGGCTCATCACCGGGCGGACCCAGTGGACCGACAACAAGGCCCTCACCGGCCTGCTGCACATCGCGATGGTCCGCAGCCCGTTCGCGCACGCGACGATCAAGGGCATCGACACCTCGGCGGCCAAGCAGCTGCCGGGCATCGTCGGCGTCTACACGGCCGCCGACATCGGCGCCGACCAGGTGCAGCTCCCCTGCGCGTGGCCGGTCACGAAGGACATGCGCTCGCCCCAGCGTCCCGCGCTGGCCGGCACCCGGGTGAACTTCGCCGGTGAGGGTGTCGCCGTGGTCGTGGCGCGCAGCGCGGCGATCGCCAAGGACGCCGCCGAGCTGGTCGAGGTCGACTACGACGAGCTCGAGCCGGTCCTGGACATGGAGGAGGCGCTGAAGGACGGCGCCACCCTCGTGCACCCGGAGCTGGGCACGAACTCGAACGCCCAGTGGGTGTTCGACTCGGGCGAGGCGGGCTCCGGCGGCAACGCGACGGAGGCCATCAGCAAGGCGGAGTCGGACGACGACCAGATCGTGGTCCGTCGCCGCTTCCGCCAGCAGCGCCTCGTGCCGGTGTTCATGGAGCCCCGCTCCACGGTCGTCGACCCCACGGGCGAGCAGCTCGTCATGTGGTCCTCGACCCAGGTGCCGCACATCCTCAAGACGATGCTCGCGCTGACCCTCGGCCTGCCCGAGCACAAGATCCGCGTCATCGCGCCGGACGTCGGCGGCGGCTTCGGCGGCAAGATCGCCGTGGCCCCCGAGGAGGTCGTCACCCTGCTGGTGGCCCAGAAGCTGGGCAAGCCGGTCAAGTGGACCGAGACCCGCTCGGAGTCCCTGCTCACGGCCCACCACGGCCGTGACCAGATCCAGGACCTGACGATGTCGGTCACCAAGGACGGCACGATCACCGGCCTGGACGTGAAGCTCCTGGCCGACATGGGCGCCTACCTCGGCCTCGTCGGACCGGGCGTGCCGATCCTCGGCGCGTTCATGTTCAACGCGATCTACAAGATCCCGTCCTACCGGTTCGACTGCACCAACGTCTTCACCACCAAGACGCTCACCGACGCCTACCGCGGCGCCGGACGTCCGGAGGCCACCTTCGGCATCGAGCGCCTGATGGACGAGGTCGCCCTGGAGCTCGGCATGGAGCCGATGGAGTTCCGGAAGAAGAACTGGATCAAGCACGACGAGTTCCCGTTCACGACGGTCAGCACGCTGACCTACGACACGGGTAACTACGAGGCCGCGACCGACCAGGCCATGCAGATGTTCGACTACGACGGTCTGCGCAAGGAGCAGGCGGAGCGCCGCAAGCGGGGCGACGTCAAGCAGCTCGGCATCGGCATCTCGACGTTCACCGAGATGTGCGGCCTCGCGCCCTCGCGCGTCCTCGGCTCGCTCGACTACGGCGCCGGTGGCTGGGAGACCGCGGCCATCCGGATGCTGCCCACGGGCAAGGTCGAGGTCGTCGTCGGCGTCAGCCCGCACGGCCAGGGCCACGAGACCGCGTTCTCGCAGATCGTCGCCGACCAGCTCGGCGTCGGCTTCGACGACGTCGAGATCCTCCACGGCGACACCCAGTCGTCCTACCGGGGTCTCGACACCTACGGCTCGCGCTCGCTCGCGGTCGGCGGCATCGCCGTCGTCAAGGCGGCCGAGAAGGTCATCGAGAAGGCCAAGCCGATCGCCGCGCACATGCTCGAGGCGTCCGAGGGCGACCTCGAGTTCTCGGCCGGCAAGTTCTCGGTCAAGGGCACCGACAAGGGTGTGGGCATCCAGGACATCGCGCTCGCGGTGTTCGCCGCCCACGACTACCCGGAGGGCATCGAGCCCGACATCGACGCCCACGCGACGTTCGACCCGGAGAACTTCTCGTTCCCGCACGGCACGCACCTCTGCGCCGTCGAGGTCGACACCGAGACCGGGTTCGTCTCGATGTACAAGTACGTCTGCGTCGACGACGTCGGCAACGTGATCAACCCGCTGATCGTCGAGGGGCAGGTCCACGGTGGCCTGGCGCAGGGCATCGCCCAGGCCCTCTACGAGGAGGCCGCGTACGACGACCAGGGCACGCTGCTCTCGGGCACGCTGGTCGACTACACGCTGCCGAGCGCGGCGGACCTGATCAGCTTCGACACCGCGAACACCACCACCGCGTCGACCACCAACCCGCTCGGGGTCAAGGGCGTCGGCGAGGCGGGCACGATCGCCTCCACCCCGGCGGTCGTGAACTCGGTGCTCGACGCGATCCGGCACCTCGGCGTCAAGGACATCGACATGCCGACCACCCCCTACCGCGTCTGGAGCGCCATCCAGAACGCCTCGGGGACCTCCGGTCGCGCCGACGAGGCGAACGTCGCCTCGCCGGGTGCCGGTCTCGGCTCCACCGCCCGTGACATGCCCGAGGGAGGCAACCTGTGATCCCGGCCCAGTTCGACTACGTCCGGCCCACCACGGTCGAGGAGGCGCTGCAGGCCCTGCGCGACGGCGGCGACGACGCCAAGCTCCTCGCCGGCGGCCAGAGCCTGCTACCGGTGCTGCGGCTGCGCATGGCCGACCCGTCGCTGATCATCGACCTCGGGGGCATCCCGGAGCTGCGGGGCGTCCGCGAGGACGGCAACGAGGTCGTCGTGGGAGCCATGACGTCGCACCACGACGTCACCCGTGACGACATCCTGCGCCAGCACGTCGCCCTCATCCAGGAGGCGACGAAGACGGTGGCCGACCCGCAGGTGCGCCACCGCGGCACCCTCGGCGGGGCCCTCGCCCACGCCGACCCGGCCGGCGACCTCGCCGCGCCGGCGCTGGCCCTCGAGGCGAAGTTCGTCATCGCGGGGGCCGACGGCACCCGCACCGTGGCGGCGGCGGACTTCTTCGAGGACTACTTCGCCACCGCGATCGGCGAGGGCGAGCTCCTCACCGAGATCCGTTTCCCGAAGTACACGGGATGGGGAGCGCGGTACGAGAAGTTCAACCGGGTCGCCCAGGCCTGGTCGATCGTGGCCGTGGCCGCGACGATCAAGGTCGACGGGGGCACGATCTCCGATGCCCGTATCGGGCTGACCAACATGGCGGGCACCCCGGTGCGCGCCACGGCCGTCGAGTCGGCACTGGTCGGTCAGAGCGCCACCGAGGACAATGTGCGCAAGGCCGCCCAGGCGGCCGCCGAGGGCACCAGCCCCACCGCGGACGCGGACGCCGGTACCGACTACCGCGAGCACCTCGCCAGGGTGCTCACGGGTCGGGCCGTCCTCGCCGCCGCGGGCTGAGTCCTCCGCGGTCCCACCCGTCCGACGATCCGATCGTCGCGACGTCCCGGCCCGCCCCCGCAGCAGCGGGGGCGGGCCGCCGTCGTGATCGCACAGGAGGTACCGAGTGAAGCTGGAGAACGAGTTCACCGTCCCGGTGGACATCGACACCGTGTTCGACGCCCTGAACGACCCGGAGAAGGTCACTCCGTGCTTCCCGGGCGCCACCCTCGACTCGCGCGACGGCGACGACTTCACCGGCACGGTGAAGGTGAAGCTCGGCCCGATCTCGATGACCTACAAGGGCAAGGGCACGTTCGTCGAGCGTGACAAGACCAACCACAAGGTCGTCGTCGACGCCCAGGGCCGCGACTCGCGCGGCAACGGCACCGCGTCGGCCAAGGCCACGCTGACGATGACCGACGACGGCGGCAAGACCAAGGTCAACGTCCTCACCGAGATGCAGGTGACGGGCAAGCCGGCCCAGTTCGGGCGCGGCGTCATGGCCGACGTCGGCGACAAGATCCTCGGGCAGTTCGCGTCCTGCCTCGCCGACGAGTTCGGCAGCAGCACGTCCGGCGGCCCCGCGGCCGCCACGGTGACCGGCACCGACACCGGGTCCACCGGCGGCAACGGCACCGGCCCCGCGCCGGAGGCCGTGGCCTCGGGCGACGCCGCGCCGGTCACCGGCCCGCCGGCGCCCGCCCCGGTCTCCTCCGGTTCGGGGGCGCCCGCCGCGGCCGCGATGCCGACCACGGTGGCCGAGGCCGCCAAGGGCGACTCGGGCGCCAAGCCCGGTGCGTCGGTCGGCGGGGCCGCGAGCGGCTCCGGTCAGGCCGCCGCGCAGCCGAGCCAGCCGCGTCGCCAGCAGGTCGAGGCGATCGACCTGCTCGACAGCTCGCGGGACGCCGTGCTCAAGCGGCTCGTCCCCGTGGGCGTCGGCGCGGGCGTGCTCGCCGCGATCATCGCGATCATCCTGGTGGTCCGCGGGCGCTCGTAGGCGTTCTCCCCCTGCGCGAAGGGCACCTTCGGCCGCTCTACGCGGCCGAAGGTGCCCTTCGCGCGTTCGGGGTGGCGCGCTCTGCGAGGCTCGCCGCCATGGTCACGAACACGCTCGTCGACGTCGCGGGTCTGCAGGTCGGGCACGCGGACCTCGAGGGCGAGGGCGCGCTGTCGGGGACGACGGTCGTGCTGCCCGGCCCGGAGGGCGCGGTCGCGGGTGTCGACGTGCGCGGCGGTGGCCCGGGCACCCGCGAGACCGACGCGCTCGACCCGCGCACGCTCGTCGAGCGCGTCCACGCCGTGGTGCTCACCGGCGGGAGCGCGTACGGGCTCGCCGCCGCCTCCGGGGTGGCCGACGCGCTCGGGGCGGCCGGACGCGGCTTCCGGTGGGGCCCGGGCCCGGCGAGGTGGTGCCCGTCGTGCCTGCCGCTGTGGTGTTCGACCTCGGTCGCGGAGGCCGGTTCGCGGCCCGCCCGACCGCGGAGACCGGCGCGCAGGCCCTCGGCGCGTGCTCGGACGCCCCGCCGGCCCAGGGTGCCGTCGGCGCCGGTCGCGGCACGCTCATCGGCGGGCTCAAGGGCGGCATCGGCTCCGCGTCGACCGTGCTCCCCGACGGCACGACGGTCGCGGCCCTCGTGGTCGCGAACGCCGCCGGGTCCGCGGTGGACCCGTCGACCGGCGAGCTGTGGGGCGTCCGCCACCTGCTGCCCGGCGACGCCGAGCCGCCGACCCTGCCCGCCGACCGGACCGCGCTGCTGGCCGCCCTGCGCGCGGCCGCGGCCCCGCCGACGCTCAACACCACCATCGGCGTCATCGCCACCGACGCCGGGCTGAGCGTCGCGCAGTGCGCCAAGCTCGCCGCCGTCGGCCACGACGGCCTCGCGCGGGCCGTGCACCCCGTCCACGGGATGACCGACGGCGACACGATCTTCGGGCTCTCCACCACGGCGCGCCCCGCCCCGGACCTCGCCGGACTCCAGGAGATCCTCATCGCGGGCGCCGGGTGCGTCACGCGCGCCGTCGTCCACGCCGTCCTGGCCGCGCGCTCCGTCGAGACCCCCGCCGGGTCCTGGCGCGCGTATCGCGACCTCGTCGGCTGAGGGGCACCATGGACCCGTGGAGGGCTACCGCGAGCGGCCGGTCGGGCCCGGGATGGTGCTCTGGGCGAGCGACGGCGGCGCGACGACGATCCTGCCCGACGGCTGCCTCGACCTGATCTGGAACGGCCGCGCGCTGGTCGTCGCCGGCCCCGACGCCGGCGCCCGCCACCACGACGGCGGCGGCGCCCGCCACGTCGGCCTGCGCTTCTCCCACGGGCGCGGTCCGACGAGCCTGGGTGTGCGCGCCGACGAGCTGCGCGACACCACCGCGCCCCTCGACGTGGTGTGGTCCGACGCCGCCGCCCGTGAGCTCGCCGAGCGCGCGGCCGAGGACCCGGTGCGGGCGTTCCGGGACCTCGCCGGTGCCGTCCCGGCGAGCGACGACCCCTTCGGCGCCCGCGTCTTCACCGCCCTGGCGCGGGGCGCCGACGTCGCCGGGCTCGCGGACGCGCTGGGCACCACCACCCGCACGCTGCACCGGCGCTGCCTGCCGGTGTTCGGCTACGGCCCCCAGCACCTCGGGCGCATCCTGCGCCTGCAGCGCGCGCTGGCCCGGGCCCGTGCGGGCACGCCGTGGGCCGAGGTGGCCGCGGTCGAGGGCTTCGCCGACCAGCCGCACCTCGCGCGGGAGGTCCGCACCCTCGCCGACACCACGCCGACGGAGCTCCTACTGCGGTAGCGCGGCGAAGAGGTCCACCGGCGCCCCGTCGGGGTCGTCGACGACGGCGTAGCGCATGCCCCAGAACGCATCCCACGGCTCGAGCGCGCCGTGGTGGCCGGCCCCGACGAGCTCGGCGTAGAGCGCGTCGACCTCGGCGGGGGAGTCGCACGCGAACGCCACGGAGCGCCGCGGTCCGCCGGTCGGCTCCGTCCAGGACGGGTCGAAGGACCGGACGGTGTCGACGGTGTCGAACGCGAAGCGCAGCCCGCCGGCGAGCTCGACCTCGACGTGGGGCGCGGCGTCGGCCTCGGGCGGCGCGTCGAGGCCGAGGCGGCGGTAGAAGGCGAGCGAGGCGGCCATGTCGGAGACGACGAGCTCGACGACGGCGAGACGCGGAGGCATGGACGACACCGTAGGGATCGCCCGCGGCGCGGGGCTTGGACCGATCGGACACGATGCAGCGGTGTCTGATGTGGAGGTGCAGCGGACGCTCGGCTTCACCGCGCCGCTGTGTCCGGACAACCTGTTCGGACACTTGGCCGCGACGGCCGTGCCCGGCGTCGAGGAGTGGCACGACGGCGCCTACCGCCGCACGCTCGCGCTGCCCGGCGGGCCGGGGGTGGTGGCGCTACGGCCCGGCGACGACGGCATCGACGCCACCCTGACCCTCACCGACCGCGCCGACGCCGACGCGGCCGAGCGGATCGCCCGGCGCCTCCTCGACCTCGACGCCGACCCGGTGGCCGTCGACGACGCCCTGCGCGCCGACCCCGTGCTGGCCCCGCTGGTCGACGCCGCGCCGGGCCGGCGGGTGCCCGGCGCGCCCGACCCCGAGGAGTTCGCGGTGCGCGCGGTCCTCGGCCAGCAGGTGTCCACCGCCGCCGCCCGCACCCACGCCGGCCGTCTCGTGCGCGGGTACGGGACGCCGCTGCCCGAGGGCTTCGCGGGTCCCGGGAGCACGCTCACCCACCTCTTCCCGTCGTCGCCCGCCCTCACGGCCGTCGACCCCGAGGAGCTGGCGATGCCGCGGACGCGACGGCGGACGCTGCTGACGCTCGTGGCCGCCCTCGCCGACGGCGACGTCGTCCTCGACCCGGCCGACGTGCCCGGTTCCCGCGCCGCGCTCGGCGCGCTGCCGGGGATCGGGCCGTGGACCGTCGACTCCGTGGCGATGCGCGCCCTCGGCGACACGGACGCGTTCCTGCCCACCGACCTCGGCATCCGCGTCGCCGCGGAACGCCTCGGGCTGCCGACGAAGGACCGCGACCTCGTCGCCCGCGCCGAGGCCTGGCGCCCGTACCGGGCCTACGCCACGCAGTACCTCTGGGCGGCGCTGGACCACGCCGTCAACGTCATGCCAGGCTGATCACGGCCTCGCCCGAGGAGGTGGCCGTGGCGGCGGACGACGCCCTCTGGAGTGCTCTCGGCCGGGTGGCGGAGACGCCGACCCTGCTCGTGGCCTGCGTCTTCGACGGCGCGCTGGCCGCGGAGGACGGCGACCCCGCGGAGGCGCGCGCCGAGCAGCAGTCCTCCGAGGCGCTCAACGTGCTCATGGCGCTGGGCGACACCACCGTCGCCGTGGTGTCGCACCGGCCGGCCGACGAGGTCGCCGAGCTGATGTTCCTGTCCGGCGCCAAGGGCGGCGCCCGCGTCGTCGCTCCCGAGGACGTCGCGGCGCTGCGCGACGAGGTCGGGGCGACGGCCGTCGTCGCCGTCGGGCTGGTCCCGGGCGGCGAGCCGGGTCCCGGTGACGTGGTGATCGGTGTCGCCGCCGAGGCGCCCTACGAGGTCGAGGACGTCGACGACGTCTGCCTGGTGCTCGAGGAGCTCGCCGGCCTCCGTCGCGGCTACTGACCCGCGTCGTCCTGTCGGGGATCAGAACAGCAGCTGGTCGCGGCCCTCGAGGTCGAGCAGGATGCGCTTGCGCTCCAGCCCGCCCGCATAGCCGGTCAGGCTGCCGTCGGCGCCGACCACGCGGTGACACGGCACGACGATCGCGACGGGGTTGCGGGCCATCGCCCCGCCCACCCGCCGGGCGTCGACGGGCTCGAGGCCCACCGCCGCGGCGAGCTTGCCGTAGCTCACGGTCTCGCCGTAGCCGACCGAGCCCAGGCCGTCGAGCACCCGCCGGTCCCACGCGGGGTGGGCCTCGAGGTCGACGGGGACGGTGAACTCCCGCAGCGTGCCCGCGAAGTAGGCGTCGATCTCGCGGCGGGCGAGGTCCAGGACCTGCTCGGCGGCGGCGTCACGCGGCGCGTCGGACGCCGCGGGGGAGAACCCGAGCAGCGTCAGCCCGCGCGGCGAGGCGTCGAGGTGCAGCGGCCCGAGGGGGGTGTCGTGGACGATGCTCATGTCCTGGAGAACACCGACGTGAGCCGCGGCGTGGCGCTCAGCCGCCGGCGAAGGGCGGGAGGACGTCGACGACCGCGCCCTCGGCGAGGATCAGGGCGCGGTCGCGCACGGCCACCTCGTCGAGCAGGAAGCTCGCGGCGGCGAGCACGCGCGCGAGGGCGTCGCCGTGGTCGGCGGCCAGCGCCGTGATCAGGTCGTCGACGCTGGCGCCGCCGGGGACCGTGACGTCCTCGCTGCGCGTGCCGGCGGCGGCCTTGGCCCCGGCGAAGTAGCGCACGGTGACGCTCACGGGCGGGGCCGTCGTGGCGGTGGTGGGAGCGGTGGGAGCGGTCATCATCCTCCGATCGCACTCATGGGCCGGTCGGGCTGCAGGAACCCGGGCTCGTCGATGCCGTGGCCGGGCTTCTTGCCCCACATGGCCACGCGCCACGCGTCGGCGATCTCCTCGTCGGAGCCGCCGCCGCGCAGGAACCGTCGCAGGTCGTTCTCGGTCTGCGAGAACAGGCAGTTGCGCACCTGGCCGTCGGCGGTGAGCCGCGTGCGGTCGCAGTTGCCGCAGAACGGCCGCGTGACCGAGGCGATCACACCGACCTTGGCCGGGGTGCCGTCGTGCCCGGTCCACCCGTCGACGAGGAAGCGCTCGGCGGGGGCGCCGCCGCGCTCGGCCGGGTCGTCGGAGAGCGTGAACCGTGTGCGCAGCGAGGCGAGGATCTGCTCGGCGGTGATCATGCGGTCGCGCTGCCACGAGTGCCCGGCGTCGAGGGGCATCTGCTCGATGATGCGCAGCTCGTAGCCCTCCTCGAGCGCCCAGGCCAGCAGGTCGGGCGCCTCGTCGTCGTTGAGGCCGGGCATGAGCACCGTATTGATCTTGATGGGGTCGAGGCCGTGCTCGCGGGCGGCCCGCAGTCCGGCGAGGACGTCGTCGAGCCGGTCGCGCCGGGTGATCTCGGCGAAGCGGTCGCGGCGCAGCGTGTCCAGCGAGGCGTTGACCCGGTCCAGCCCGGCGGCCGCGAGACCGGCCGCGCGGCGCGTGAGGCCGAGCGCGTTGGTGGTCACCGACATCTCGGGCCGCGGCGTCAGCGCGGCGGTGGCCGCGACGATGTCCTCCAGGCCCTTGCGCAGGAGGGGCTCACCGCCGGTGAACCGGATCTCCTGCACGCCGAGGCGCTCGACGGCGACACGCACGAGGCGCACGACCTCGTCGTCGGTGAGCGCCTCCTCGCTCGGCATCCACTCCAGGCCCTCGGCGGGCATGCAGTAGGTGCAGCGCAGGTTGCAGCGGTCGGTCAGCGACACCCGCAGATCGGTGGCCACCCGGCCCCAGGAGTCGACCAGACGCGCGTCGTCAGGCCGCCCTGAGGTGTCCGTGGTGGCGGTGGCGGACCCGGGGACGGCCGGCACACCGAGGTCGAGAACGCTCATCACTTCCCACCCTAACCGCGTCGACGACCGCGAGTGGTCGGCGTCTCCGCAGGTCGGAGGCTCTCTCCGCAGATGCGGACACCACATCGCGAGAAGATCGCAGCTGCGGTGGGCGGTGCGGAGAATTGGTCCCGTCGGAGGGCGCACAGTCGGCGCCGGACCGGCCTCTGAGGTCACGGAGTGCCCGGCGGGCCGGACGCGCACACGTCTACGGCGCCCGCAGCCCCCGGACGGCGGCCCGGGCGAGCGCCGCGGCCTCGGCGGCGGCGTCCGGGGAGGGCTCGGTGCCGCGGAAGGCCGTCAGGAACGCCGAGGCCTGGCACGCGCCGAGCAGCAGCAGGGCCGTTGCCCGGGGGTCGGCGTCGGGGTCGATCCGCCCGGCCCGCGCCTCGCGCGCCAGGTAGTCCGCGAGGGCGTCGAACGTGACGTGCGGACCGGTGCCCAGGCGGTCGAGCGCGGCCCGGTGGGCGGCGAGCACCGCAGGCTCGGAGAACACCGAGGCCGCGATCGGGAAGGTCTCGCCGTAGAACGCCAGCGCCTCGAGGGCCACCTCGGCGAGGACCTCCTCGAGGTCGCCGGTGCCGACGCGGTCGGGCAGGCCGTCGAGGACCTCGCCCAGCCTCGAGGGCACCCGTTCGACGAGGACGGCGACGAAGAGCGCCGTCTTGTCGTCGAAGTGCTTGTAGAGCGCGGCCTCGGAGTAGCCCGCCTCACGCGCGATCTCCTTCGTCGTGGCGCGGGCGACGCCGTGCGAGCGCATGACGGCGAGTGCCGCGTCGAGGATGCGCTCGCGCGTCGAGGTGCTTGACCGGGTGCGGGGCACCCCGTCATCCTAGGTTGGTGAGTGCTCACTAACCAAGGAGGGGCCGTGCGGATCGTGGTGTTCGGGGCGTCGGGAGGGACCGGGCGGGAGGTCGTGGCGCAGGCCCTCGCCGAGGGTGACGAGGTGGTGGCCGTGGCCCGCGCGGGCTCGGTGGTGCCGCCCGGGGTGGAGGTGGTGCGGGCCGGCTTCGACGAGCACGGGGTGATCGAGGACGCGGTCCGCGGGGCCGACGTCGTGGTGTCGGCGCTGGGCACGCGGGGGCGCGGGCCGACGAGCGTGTGCACCGACGGGGTGGGCGCGGCGATCGCGGCGATGCGCCGCACCGGGGTCCGCCGGCTCCTCGTGGTGAGCGCGGCCGGGCTTCCCGGCGAGGGCGACGGCCCGCTCCTGCGCCGGCTGGTCAAGCCGGTCCTGCAGTGGGTGCTGCGCGACCACTACGCCGACCTGACGCGGATGGAGGAGATCGTCCGCGCGAGCGGGCTGGACTGGACGATCGTGCGCCCGCCACGGCTCACGGACGGCCCCCGCACCGGCCGCTACCGGCGCGCCCTCGACCGCCACCTCGCCGGCGGGCTCCGGGTGGCCCGCGCCGACGTGGCCACGGAGATCCTGCGCGCGGCCGCCGACCGGGACACCGTCGGGCACCTCGTCGCCATCGCCGACTGACGCCCTGTCGGCCGGCCTGACACGCCCGGGCGATCGGTTCCCCGGACGGGGCGTCGCCGCCCACTACCGTCAGCGACCATGTCCACCGGTCGGCGCCGCCTGGGCTGGCTGCTGCCGACCGTGCTCGTCCTCCTGCTCGTCGCCGGGGTCGCCGGCACCTGGACCCTGCTGCGCCAGCCACAGCTGCTGGCCGGCTCGTCGGCGTCCGTGGTGCCGGTCGTGCGGGCCGACGTCGTCACCGAGGTCCGCGTGCCGGGCGCGGTCCGCAGCGCGGGCGAGTCCGAGGTGTCGTTCGCGGTGAGCGGCGAGGTCACGACCATCCCCGTCGCGCCCGGCACCGTCGTCCGCGCGGGGGACGTGCTCGCCACCCTCGACGACGGGCCGACCCGCGCGCGGGTCAGCGCCGCCCAGGTCGCCGTCGCCACCGACGTCCGCGACCTCCAGACCGCTCGCAGCGCCGTCCCTCCGACACGGCCCTGCTCGGGCGCCTCGAGACCACGGCCGCGCGCGACCGCGCGGAGCTCGCCGAGGCGACCCGCGTCCTCGACGGCACCGTCCTGCGGGCCCCCGCGACGGCACGGTGACCGCCGTCGCCGGGCAGGTCGGCGAGCGTGTGCTCGCCGGCGCACCCACCCCGGACGACGCGCCGGTCCGCCGACCGTTCGTGCGCCTCGCGGATCTCGGCGCCCTCGTCGTCCGCGCCTCGGTGGCCCCCGCGACGTCGCCCGTGTCGCCCCGGGTCAGGCGGCGGCCGCGTCCGTCGACGGGGTCGGCCCGACGGTCTTCGGCGAGGTCGTGGGCGTCGAGCCCGCGCCCGGTCCGGACGGCGCCTACGGCGTCACCGTCGCCACCACCCTCCCTCCGGAGACGATGCGCGTCGGCCAGGCGGCCGACGTCCGCATCCTCGTCAGCCGCGCCGTCGGCGTGCTCGTCGTGCCGCCGTCGGCGGTGCGGCCCACCGGCCCGAACCGCGGCACCGTCCTCACGCCCCCGCCCGACGGCCGGGGCCCGAACCGGCTCGTCACCGTCACCACCGGCATCGCCGACGCGACCTCGATCGAGGTGCGCGAGGGCCTCCGGCTCGGCGACCGCGTGCTGGTCCCGCGCGACGGCGAGGAGCCGCGGCCGTGAGCGGGCGCGACGAGTACGCGGACCACCCCGACTACTCCGACGACCGCCGGGACGACTACCTGCCCGCCGACTACGAGACCGACCCCCGCGGGGAGCCGCTACCGCCGCCCACGCCGGACCGGCGCCGCCGACCACGCCGCTGGGTGATCGGCCTGGCCGTGCTCACGGCGTTCGTCCTCGGGGGCGTCGGCGGGGTGATCGCCGACCGCCACCTCGCCGTCGGCTGCGAGACCTGCGCCCCGCCCGCCGGGGAGGGCACGCCGCTCGTGGGCACGCTCGAGAGCACGTCCGACGGGCTGCTCGCCGTCCGCACCCCCGAGGGGCGGCTGATCGCGGTGCGGACCTCGCCCGCCACGCGTGTCGTCGACCAGGAGCCGCGGCCGGGTCCGGTGACGGCCCTGCCCCGCGGGACGCGCGTGAGCCTCATCGGCGTGCGCGACGTCGACGGCGTCCTCACCGCCCAGACGGTCGGCGTCCCGGGCTGATCCGGGCCTCCTGGATCAGAACGCCCGCGCCAGCCAGCCCATCAGGTCCGAGCCCCACCACGAGCTCGTCTCGCCCGCGTCCGACGCCGCGACGGGGAGGGGCACCGGCAGCGTCGTGGGCAGGGGCGGCAGGCCCGGGGGCACGAGGCCCGGCGGCGGGATCACCGGCGGGGTGGTCGTGGTCGTCGTGGTGGTGCTCGTCGGCGTGGTGGTGGTCGGTTCGGGCTCGGTGGTCGGCTCCGGCTCGGTGGTCGGCTCCGGCTCGGTGGTCGGCTCCGGCTCGGTGGTCGACTCGGACGTGGTCGTCGTCGAGGTGGCCGACGTGGTCGTCGTCGTGACCGGCGGCGTCGTGGTGGTCGGCGTGGTGGTCGGCGTGGTGGTCGGCCGGGTCGTGGTGGTGGTCGGCCGGGTGGTGGTCGACGACGACGGGGGCGCTGTGGTCGTCGTGCTCGTGGGCGTCGCCGAGGTGGTGGTCGTCGTCGGCCGGGTGGTGGTCGTGGTCGGCTCGCTGGTGGTCGTGGTCGTCGGCCGTGTGGTGGTGGTCGTCGGCGCGGTGGTCGTGGTCGTCGGTCGCGTGCTGGGCGAGACGGTGACGGTCGAGGTCCGGGTGGTCACGCTGGTCGGCGGGGCCGCGGCGGTGGTCGTCAGCCACAGCCCGCGCAGGACCGGGCTCTCGCCGCCGTCGGCGCGGCGCAGCAGGATGCGGATCCCGATCTCGCCGGTCGGGTCGCCGAGGTCGGCGGCGCCCTCGCGGGGCACCCGCACCCAGTCGCCCCAGCGTCCGTCGCGCTGCAGGCCACGGGCCTCGACGACGACGGCGGCGCCGCGGGCACGTCGACCGCGGGGACGCCGGCGATGCCGTCGACGAGCCCGAGGGTGCGGCGCGGCGCGAGCACGACCTCGCCGTTGGGGACGCCGTCGAGCCGGACGGCGCCGTCGGTGAGCACGACACCCTGGTCGTCGCCGCCCTCGAGGGCGATCTCGGCGGACCAGCTCTCGCCGGGCGTCGGCGTGGCCGCGGCGGCGGGGACGGCGAGGATCACGGCGAGCCCGAGGGCCCCGGCGGCGACGGCGAGCGCGCCGCCCCGCACGGCGGGATCAGCAGGACGGGACATCGCGTGCCTCCACGAGCTCGGCCGGGACGTACTGGGCGGTGCCGAGGCGGATCCACCGGGTGCCGACCCCGGTGCGCCCGCCCGCGGCCTGCGCCGCGCACTCGTAGGACATGCGGGCCTGCGGGGCCACGGAGCCGACGACGGCGGCGTCGGGCGCCGGGGCGGCCCGGACGTCGAGCCGCGTGGCGCGGTCGAGCGCCGTGCCCGACGGGCCGCGCCCGGTCCAGAGGTAGGTGACGGTGACCCAGGCGTTGTCGGTGAGCCCGAGGTCGTCGCGGAACGTGCCGTCGGCGAGGTCGATGCCGGCGGGGTTGGTCACGCGGCGCCCGGTGGCGTCGCGGCCGCCGCGGTAGCCCTCGACGAAGGCGGCCTCCGCGGCAGGGCGTCCGCGGGGCAGGTCGGCGAAGGTCCGGCGCAGCTCCGCGGGGTTCCAGTAGTCGTCGCGTGTGTTCCAGGGGCCGACGTCCCACACCGGCGCCCAGGTGCAGCGCGTGGCGGTGGCGCAGACGCGCACCGTGTAGTCGCCGCCGCCGCGCGGGCTCAGGCCGCGGCGCGAGGGCAGGGCGACGAAGCGGTCGTCGCGCTCGACCTCGTGGCCGTTGGCGGTGTCGTTGCCGACGAGCCCGATCCTGGTCGCGAAGACACGGGACGTGAGCGCGGTGGCCGGGGCCGGGACGCCGAAGCCGACGGGGGAGCGGTCGGCGGTCAGCCAGAGCCGGCGCAGGGCCGGACTCCGGCCGTCGGTCGACGCGACGAGCGTGATCCGGACCTGGATCTCCGAGGTCAGCTCGGAGAGCTCCGCCGGATCGCCCGTCCCCGCCTCGTCCCACTCGCCCCACGTGCCGTCGTCCCGGATGCCGCGCACCGCGACGATGACCTGCGCGCCCGCGGGCACGTCGGCGGTCACCTCGGTCGCGACCCGGTCGGTGACGGCGGCCGGGCGGCGCGGGGCCAGGAGCAGGTCGCCCTCGGCCGGCACGTCGCCGGTGGAGGTGCGGCGCGGCGCCAGGTTGCCCAGGCGCACCGCCTCGTCGCGGACGACGACGTTGCTGTCGTCGCCGCCGTCCACCGCGAGCTCGGCGGCCCACGATTCGCTCGACGGGAGGGCGGAGGCCGACGGGGCGATGAGGCCTGCCGCGAGGGCCGCACCCACCGCGACCGCGGCGAGCAGGACACGGCGACCCGGCATGGGCACTCCTCAGGCCTCGGTGTCCCCCGCGAGTGGAGGACGGTCGGCGCCCATGCAAGGAGGTCGACGCTGCGTCGACAAGCGAAACACACGAGACGCATGTGGGTGATACCCGATCCGGCGACTTACACCCCTGTCATTCCCTTGATCGTCGCGCCGCGCGTCGATGCGCCGAAGATCGCCCCGATGAGGTACCTCTACCGGGGTGGGTGAGGACGGGGGGACCGGCGCGACCTGTGTGGTCCACGACGAGCGGCCGCAGGACCGCCGTCGCCTGCGTCTGCTCGTCCGCGCCGTCGCCGCTCCCGACCCGGTCGCCGCCGCCCGCGACGCGGACGATCTGCTCGCCCGCCTCGCCGCGACGCCGCGGGCGTTCGCGGTGGTCGGGATCTCCGAGACCGAGCCGACCGGGCTGGCGGTGGTCCGCCGCGTGCTCGCGGACGTCCCGGGTGCGGCCGTCCTCGTGGCGGGGTCGGCGGGCGCCGACGCGCCCGCCCAGCAGGCCCTCGCCGACGGGGCCGCGGGCTTCCTGCGCTGGGACGCGCCGCGCGCGATGATCCGCACCCTGGTCCGCAGCGTGGCCTCGACGGCGGCGGGCGACGACCTCGTGCCACGGCCCGCGGGCGCCCCCGCCGGCGAGATGGTGGGTGACGGGGCCCTGCGCGACGTGGTGGTCGATCTGGAGGCCCAGCAGCGCCTCGAGCTCTCCGTGCGCGAGGTGCAGGTGCTCATCGGCGTCAGCCGCGGGCTGACCAACGCCGACATCGGCCGGCGTCTCTACCTCTCCGACCACACGGTCAAGTCCCACACCGGGCACCTGTTCCGCAAGCTCGGGGCGAGCGACCGGGCGCAGGCGGTCAGCCACGCCTGGCGCCTGGGCCTGTTCTCGCCCGCGCCGACCCGCTCGGCCCGCACCTGACCCGTGAGTGATTTTCCCGGCTATAGCCGGGAAAATCACTCACGTACTCAGTGGGCCTTGATCTCCTGGCGGGCGACGGAGCGCAGGTGCACCTCGTCCGGGCCGTCGGCCAGGCGCAGGGCGCGCGCCCAGGAGTAGGCGTAGGCCAGCGGGAAGTCGTCGGACACCCCGCCGCCGCCGTGGATCTGGATCGCGCGGTCGATGACGCTGCACGCCATCCGCGGGCAGATCACCTTGATCGCGGCGATCTCGGTGGCCGCGCCCCGGGAGCCGACGTTGTCGATCATCCAGGCGGCCTTGAGCACGAGGAGGCGGGCCTGCTCGATCTCGATGCGGCTCTCGGCGATCTGCTCGCGCACGACGCCCTGCTCGGACAGCGGCTTGCCGAACGCGACGCGCTCGTTCGCCCGCCGCACCATCGCGTCCACCGCGCGCTCGGCCATGCCGATGAGGCGCATGCAGTGGTGGATACGCCCGGGGCCGAGGCGGGCCTGGGCGATGGCGAAGCCGCCGCCCTCCTCGCCGAGGAGGTTCGCCACCGGGACGCGGACCTCGTTGAGCTCGATCTCGCAGTGCCCGTGCTGGTCCTGGTAGCCGAACACCGGCAGGGCGCGGCTGATCGTGAGCCCCGGGGTGTCGCGGGGGACGAGCACCATCGACTGCTGGCGGTGCGTCGGGGCGTCGACGTCGGTCTTGCCCATGACGATGAAGATCTGGCAGCGCGGGTCGGACGCGCCGGAGATCCACCACTTCTTGCCGGTGATGACGTACTCGTCACCCTCGCGGCGGATCGAGGTGGTGATGTTGGTGGCGTCCGACGAGGCGACCGCGGGCTCCGTCATCGCGAACGCGGAACGGATCTCGCCGGCGAGCAGGGGCTCGAGCCAGTCCTGCTTCTGCTCGGGGGTGCCGAACAGGTGCAGGGTCTCCATGTTGCCGGTGTCCGGCGCCTGGCAGTTGATCGCCTCGGGGGCGATGACCGGCGACCAGCCCGACACCTCGGCGACCGGCGCGTACTCGAGGTTGGACAGGCCCGAGACGTCGGGCAGGAAGAGGTTCCACAGGCCACGGTGGCGGGCCTCGGCCTTGAGGTCCTCGACGATCGGCGGCAGCTCGTGCTCGGCGGTCGTCCCGCGCCGCTCCTCCCGCCACTCCTCGTAGACCTTCTCGGCCGGCAGCACGGCCTCGTCGAGGAAGGCCCGCATGCGATCGGTGTAATCCTGCGCCGCGGCACTGGGTGCGAAGTCCACCCCCGCACCATCCCACCGCTCTCGGCCTGCGCGCGAGGGCAGTGACGCCCGTCGCCGGGGCCGTCGCCGGCGCCATCCCGGACCTGCGGCGAGGTCCGGGGCTGTACAGGCGCATCGGCGGCTCTAGACTCCCCGAACGTGACGCACTTCCGGATCGCCGAGGCCGCCCGACTGCTGGGCGTCAGCGATGACACCGTCCGCCGGTGGACCGACGGGGACGCCCTGCCGGTCTCGATCGACGCGAGCGGCCGCAAGGTCATCGCCGGGGCGGACCTCGCCGCGTTCGCCCGCGCGCAGGCCCACAGCGTCCCGGACCCCTCGGGCATCGGGCGCTCGGCCCGCAACCGCTTCGTCGGCCTCGTCACCGCGATCGCCAGCGACAAGGTCATGTCGCAGGTCGAGATGCAGTGCGGGCCGCACCGCGTGGTGTCCCTGATGAGCACCGAGGCCGTCGAGGAGCTCGGGCTCGAGGTCGGCTCGCTGGCCGTCTCGGTCGTGAAGGCGACGCACATCATCGTCGAGACCCCCGGAGGTATGGCGTGACCCGCGCCCGCACAGTCGTCCTCGCCGGCCTGGCCGCCGCCCTGACCCTCGGCGTCGCGGCGTGCGGGGGGTCGGGTAGCGAGCAGCAGGCGCCTCCGCCACGCACCCTCACGGTCTCGGCCGCCGCGTCGCTCACCAGCGTCGACAACCAGCTCAAGCCCCAGTTCGAGCAGGCCAACCCGGGCGTGACGGTGCAGTTCAACTTCGGCGGCTCGGACACGCTCGCCCAGCAGGTCGTGCAGGGTGCCCCGGCCGACGTGCTGGCCACGGCGAGCACCAAGACGATGCAGACCGCGCAGCAGGCCGGTCGCATCCAGGGTGAGCCGGTCACCTACGCGACCAACAAGCTCCAGATCGCGGTCCAGCCGGGCAACCCGAAGCAGGTCGTCGACCTCTCGTCCCTGGTGGGCCCGCAGGTCACCGAGTCGGTCTGCGCGCCCGCCGTGCCGTGCGGCGCCGCCACCGAGGCCGCCGAGCGGGCCGCCGGCGTCACCCTCGACCCGGTGTCCGAGGAGCAGGACGTGCGCTCGGTGCTCCAGCGCGTCACGACCCGCAACGTCGACGCGGGCCTCGTCTACGTCAGCGACGTCCGGTCCGCGGACGGGCAGGTGCAGGGGATCGACTTCCCGCAGGCCACCGCCCAGGGCGCGGCGCAGAACTACCTCATCGGCGCGGTCACCGGCAGCCAGAACGCCGACCTCGCCAACTCCTGGATCCAGTTCGTCACCGGGCCCCAGGGTGATGCCGCGCTGACCCAGGCCGGGTTCACGCTGAAGTGACGGGCGCGCGCACCCGCACCGGGACGGTGGGGAACGCCCTGCCGTGGCCGGTGTGGGTGCCGGCCGTCGTCGGGTTCGGCCTGATCGCGGTCCCCGTCGCGGGGCTCGTGCTCCGGGCCGACTGGCCCCGTCTCGGCACGCTCATCACCAGCGCGGCCGCCCTCGACGCCCTGCAGCTGTCGCTGGAGACCGCGCTGATCTCGACGCTGCTGTGCCTGGTGCTGGGCGGCCCGCTGGCGCTGGTGCTGGCGCGCTCGGACCTGCCCGGCCTGCCGGTGTGGCGCTCGATCGTGCTGCTCCCGCTCGTGCTGCCGCCCGTGGTGGGCGGACTGACGCTGCTGTTCCTGCTCGGGCGCACCGGCCCGGTCGGTCAGTTGCTCGACGCCTGGTTCGGGATCACCGTGCCGTTCTCGACCGCGGCCGTGGTGATCGCCCAGACCTTCGTCGCCATGCCGTTTCTGGTCGTGAGCCTCGAGGGTGCGCTGCGGACCGCCGGCAGTCGCTACGAGATGGTGGCCGCGACGCTCGGGGCCTCCCCGCTCACCGCGCTGCGCCGGGTCACCGTCCCCGTCGTCCTGCCCGGGCTGATCTCCGGCGCCGTGCTCGCCTTCGCCCGTGCGCTCGGGGAGTTCGGCGCGACCGTGGCCTTCGCCGGCAGCCTCCAGGGCACCACCCGCACGCTCCCGCTGCTGATCTACCTGGACTCCCAGGACGACCTCGACTCCGCCGTGGCGCTCTCGCTGCTGCTCGTCGTCGTGGCCGTCCTCGTCATCGTCGCCACCCGCACCCGCGACGCGAGCGGGGTCCGGTGAGCGCCGCGGGGTCGCGCGAAGGGCACCTCGAGCCGGTGAGAGCGGTTGATGGTGCCCTCCGCGCGGATACCGCGGGCCTCGCCGCCCGCGTCACCACCCGCCGCGGCGGCTTCACCCTCGACGTCGCCGTCGAGGTCGCGCCGGGCGAGGTCGTCGCGGTGCTCGGGCCGAACGGGTCGGGCAAGTCGACGCTGCTCGGGACGCTGGCCGGCCTGTTCGCTCCGGAGTCGGCGTCGGTGACCCTCGCCGGCCGGGTGCTCACCGACACCGACGACGACGTCGCGGTGCCCGTGCACCGCCGCCGGGTCGGGCTGCTCAGCCAGCAGGCGCTGCTCTTCCCGCACCTGACCGCGCGCGAGAACGTGGCCTTCGGGCCGCGCAGCGCGGGGCAGGGTCGTCGGGCCGCGGGGACGGTCGCCGACCGCTGGCTCGCCGAGATGGGCGTCGCCGAGCTCGCCGACCGCCGCCCCGCCGAGCTCTCCGGCGGGCAGGCCCAGCGGGTGGCGATCGCCCGCGCCCTGGCCGTGGAGCCGGACCTGCTGCTGCTCGACGAGCCCTTCGCCGCCCTCGACGTCGACGCGGCGCCCGCCGTCCGGGCCGTGCTGCGCCGGGTCGTGCGCGATGTCGGCCAGACCGTCCTCGTCGTCACCCACGACGTGCTCGACGCCGTCGTCCTCGCCGACCGGCTCGTCGTGCTGGCGGACGGCGAGGTCGTCGAGCAGGGCCCGACCGCGGAGGTGCTCGCCCGCCCGCGCTCGGGGTTCGCGGCGCGGATCGCCGGCCTCGACCTCGTCACCGGCACGGCGTGCGCCGGCGGGATCAAGGCCCCCGACGGGACCCTCGTGTCCGGCACGGCCTCCGAGCCCGTCGACGAGGGCGAGCCCGCCGTCGCGGTGTTCGCGCCGCGCTCGGTGGCCGTGCACCGCGAGCGCCCCGCGGGCAGCCCGCGCAACGTCGTGCCGGTGCGGCTCGCGGCGATGGAGCCGCAGGGCGAGGTCGTTCGGCTGCGCGCCGGCGCCTCGGGGCGCGGCCCGGGGTGGGCCGACGGGCTGGCCGCCGACGTCACCCCGGCCGCCGTCGCCGAGCTGGGCGTCGAGCCGGGCGACGAGCTGTGGTTCGCGGTGAAGGCCACCGAGGTCGCGGTGCATCCGTCCGGTCGCTGAGAGTCATTTGGTTGGACCGTGACTCAATTCAAGTTAGTGTGACTCCATCGGAAGTACTTCCTACGCGATGGAGACGTGCCATGGCCGCCACGACCACCCCGAACGCCTTCACGAGCCGGACGCCGGGGGAGCCCGCGCCCGACCTGACCGACTACCGCGTCGTGCACCGCGCCATGACCACGGACATGACACGCCTGGCGTCCGTCGCCGGGGAGCTGGTCCGGGCCCCGGATCGACGGCGCCTCCGGCTGCTGCGCCGCTACCTGCGCGGGGTCACGTCCGAGATCGTCAATCACCACCACGTGGAGGATGACGACGTCTGGCCCCTGCTCGAGGAGATCGCCGGCGACCGCACCGCGCTGGTCGCGCTCACCGAGGACCACGAGCGGCTCGACCCCCTGCTCGACCGGGCCGGCGTGCTCGCGACCGCCGACGCGGCGACCCCGGAGCTCGCCGCGGTCCTGCGGGAGGTGGCGGACCTGCTCGTGCGTCACGTGGCCGACGAGGAGCGCGACGTCTTCCCGATCATCGTCGACCGGGTCCGGGTGGAGGACTACGCCCGGCTCCAGGAGCGGTTCCGCGGCACGCTCGGGCTCGCCACGCTCACGTTCGTCGTGCCCTGGGTGATCTCGCACGCCTCCCCGGACGAGCGCCGGGCGCTCGTCGCCGACGCCCCGCCGCCGTTGCGGGCGATCCTCGCGCTCACCGAACGCGGCTTCCGTGCCCGCGCGCGTCGCCTGTTCCGAGGCGACTCCGTCGTGGGCCGCTCCGACAACACAGCACGCCGATAGGCCCTCACAGGTCCGGCGGGCCGCCGAAGAGGGGCTCGTCGACGGCGCGGATCTCCTGGCCCGGCAGGCCCTCGGGGTGCTCGCGGCGGACCGACTCCAGGGCCGTCAGCGCGAGGTCGAGGTGGTGGCGCTTGGAGGCCTCGTAGAACTCCTGCGCGCCCGCGGCGAGCTTCGGCGACCCGTGCAAGGGCTTATCCGAGACGCACAGCAGAGTGGCGTGGGGGACGCGGTAGCGGAAGCCGTTGGTCGCGATCGTCGCCGACTCCATGTCGACGGCGACGCTGCGGCTCAGGCGCATCGCGCGCAGCGCCGCCTGCTGGTTGAACTCCCAGTCGCGGTTGTCGGTCGTGTGCACGATGCCGAGGCGGTAGGGCCGGCCGGCGGCGGCGAGCGCGTCGAGCAGGAACGTGTTGAGCCGGTGGTTCGGGACCACGGGCACGTCGAGGGGCAGCACCTCGTCGAGGACGTGGTCGGCGCGCTGGTAGCCGGTGGCCAGCACGAAGTCGCCCTTCTGCTGGTGGTTCCGCAGCCCGCCGCAGTGCCCGATCATGATCATCGTGTCGGGCCGGAGCACCGCGATGTGGTCGGTCGCCGTCTTCGCGTTGGCCGGCCCGACCCCGATGTTCACGAGGCTCACGCCGTCGCCGGCCTCCGTGCGGTGGTGGTAGGCGGGCATCTGCGTGCCGTCGCGCGCCGGCCGGTCCGCGTCGGGGAAGCGCTCGAGGAACGCCTCGACGTGCATCGCGTAGTTGGTGAAGAGCACGTGGCGCTGGAAGGCCGCGGCCGGGGTGCCGGTGTAGTGCGCGATGCGGTCGACCGAGAGCGCCATGCGCTCGGGGGAG
This sequence comes from Actinomycetospora sp. CA-053990, assembly GCF_050948445.1. Lineage (NCBI taxonomy): Bacteria > Bacillati > Actinomycetota > Actinomycetes > Pseudonocardiales > Pseudonocardiaceae > Actinomycetospora > Actinomycetospora sp. CA-053990. Next base: position 1,099,211 of record NZ_CP192043.1, read on the forward strand.
AACAGGAAGAGCTTCTTGGCGCGGATGTCGACGCGGTCCTCGTCGAGCGCGGCGAAGAACGCGGGGTCGTCGAACGGCGGCTGCGGTCGCGACGCCCGCGCGGTGATCCGCGCCCCGAGGACGAGAAGGGACGCGAGCTCGCGGCACAGGTAGCGGTGGATGGCGCCCGCGCGGGCGAACTCGCCGTCGAGGCGCGGGTTGTGCGACGACCACGGCCGCTCGACCTCGAGCGCGCCGTACCACCCCGCCTCGTCGGCGTCGGCGAGCGTCGCGACGAGGGTCTCGGTGGCCTTCTCGACGTCCCAGTCGACTCCACTGGCGCTCAGCGCGGCGCCGTCGACCGTCACGGGCTGGGGTCCGGACATGCCCGCATCGTCCCAGCCGCGCGGGGGCACCCCCGCGCGACGTCGCCGTCCCGGCGCCGGACGAGCCGAGGAGCGTGCGATGACGGACCTGCTGCTGCGGGACGCGCGGGTGCCCGGCCACGACGCGCCGGTCGACATCGCCGTCGACGACGGGCGGATCGTGGCGATCGGAGCGGCCGACCAGGACGCCCGGGAGACCGTCGACTGCGCCGGCGACGCCGTGATCCCCGGGCTGATCGAACCGCACCTGCACCTCGACAAGGCGCTGCTCGACGCCCAGGAGCCGAACGTCGACGGCACGCTCGCCGGGGCGGTCGCCCTCACCCGGGAGCTCAAGCGCGGGTTCACAGGAGAGGGTGTCCGCGCGCGGGCCGCCCAGGTCCTGGAGCAGGCCGTCGTCCACGGCACGACCGCGATCCGGGCCCACGCCGACGTCGACCCCGTCGTCGGGCTGCTCGGTCTCGAGGTGCTGCTCGGGCTCCGGGAGTCCCACGCCGACCTCGTCGACCTGCAGGTCGTCGCGTTCCCGCAGGAGGGTCTCCTCCAGAGCCCGGGCACCGAGGACCTGCTCGTCGAGGGCCTGCGCTCCGGGGCCGATGTCGTCGGCGGCTGCAGCTACATGGAGGCGACGCCCGAGCAGTGCCGCGACCACGTCGACCGCGTGTTCGCGCTGGCCGAGCGGTTCGGGGTGCCCGTCGACCTGCACGCCGACTTCGCCGACGACACCTCCGACCCCCGCTACGCCCTCGCCGGGTACATCGCCGACCGCACCCGCGCCCACGGCATGGCGGGCCGGGTCACCGTCGGACACATGACGTCGCTGGCGAGCCTGGGCGCCGACGCACGGAAGCGCACCGTCGCCGACCTCGCCGACGCCGGCGTCGCCGTCGTGGTGCTCCCGGCCACCGACGTGCACCTGGGCGGGCGCTCCGACGACGCGAACGTGCGCCGCGGGATCGCCCCGGTGCGCGACCTGCTCGACGCGGGCGTGCGCACCGGCCTGTCGTCCAACAACATCCGCAACGGCTTCACTCCGTTCGGCAACGCCGACGTCCTCGAGATCGCGCTGTTCCTCGCCCAGACCGCGCACCTGGGCGGCCCGGACGACCTGGCGACACTGATCCGGATGGCGACCGACGACGCCGCGCGGATCCTCGGGATCGGCGACGAGTACGGCCTGCAGGTCGGCGCCGTCGCCGACCTCGTCCTGCTGGCCGCGCCCACCGCCACCGACGCCCTGCTGGATCGCGCGCACCGCCGCGCCGTGATCAAGCGGGGTCGGGTCGTCGCGACCACCGAGCACACGACGCGGCTGCACCGCTGAGGGACTACGAGCGCAGCGGGCTCGGCGCGGTCCGCCGGGCGATCTCGGCGGTGCCGGGGCCCGAGAGCGCGTCCAGCCCCGCCGGGCGGCCGGTGGCGACGAGCAGCAGCTCGCCGATCGGCCCCCGCACCTCGGGGCCCTCGCCCCGCGCCCAGTCGGCGTCGGTCGCGACCGCGCGGACGCCCGCGAACCGCTTCTTCGTGCCCCACACCGGGCTGCCCCAGCAGGCGTCGATCACGAGCAGCACCCGCTCGACGGGCATCGGCCGCACGAGGCCGAGGGGGCGGGTGATGTCCTGGCCGTGGACCAGGACGTCGTCCAGCGGGTCGGTGGGTCCGCTGAGCCCCAGCCGGTGCGGGTCCTCGGCGGTGGCCCGCAGCCGCGCGAGCAGCGCCGCCGGACTCATGGCGGCGGCGCGCTCGCGGGCCTCCCGGTCGAACACGGCGTTCATGTCGCCGCGGGCCCGGGCGACCTCGACGAGCAGGGGCAGCGTCTTCTCCTCGACCGAGAAGGTCAGGTGCGCGAGGACGTCGTGCGCGGTCCACGTCCCGCAGAGCGACGGGGTCGCCCAGGCGGCGTCGTCGAGGGTCTCGAGCTGGTCGGCGAGGTCGCGGCGCTCCGCCGCCACGTGGGGCAGGAACTCGTCGATGTAGCGGCGCTGGGCGGCTCGCATGGGGGCCTGCCTCTCGGGTCGGGGTCACTCGGGAGGTGGACGGTCGCCGGGGCCGGAACTCATCGCGGTCCGGCGACGTCGTCGGGCCGGGGATCAGCCGGTGACGATCGACGCGTCGGCGTGACATCGTGGCCGGGACCACAATGTTCGCTCCCGGAGGTCGACGTGACGGCGCCCGCCCAGCCCCTCGTGCCCAGCTACACGTCGGGGATCTCCGACATCCCCCTGCTCGGGGACACGATCGGCGACAACCTCGACCGCACGGCGGGCGCTCGCCCGGACGCCGAGGCCCTGGTCGACCGCACCCGCGGCGAGCGGTACACGTGGGCGGAGTTCGTGGCGGAGGTCGACGCGCTGGCGCTGGGCCTGCTCGAGCTCGGGGTGGCCGTCGGCGACCGGGTGGGCATCTGGGCGCCGAACTGCGCGCCATGGACGCTGCTGCAGTACGCCACCGCCAAGATCGGCGCGATCCTGGTCAACATCAACCCGGCGTACCGCACCCACGAGCTGGCGTTCGTGCTCGACCAGGCCGGGGTGTCGCTGCTGGTGGCCGCGCGCAGCTTCAAGAGCTCGGACTACGCCGCGATGATCGAGGAGGTCCGCGGCGACCGCCCGGCCCTGCAGCGCGTCGTGATCATCGACTCCGAGGAGTGGACGGGTCTGTTCGACCGTTCCGGGGACGTCGCGCGCGTGCGCGCCGTGCAGGCGGAGCTGACCCCGGACGATCCGATCAACATCCAGTACACGTCCGGGACGACGGGCTTCCCCAAGGGCGCGACGCTCTCGCACCACAACATCCTCAACAACGGCTTCTTCGTCGGGCAGCTGATCGGCTACTCCGACGCCGACCGCGTGTGCATCCCGGTGCCCTTCTACCACTGCTTCGGCATGGTCATGGGCAACCTCGCCTGCACGAGCTCCGGGGCGACGATGGTCATCCCGGCGCCCGGCTTCGACCCCACGCTCACGCTCGAGGCGGTCGCGCAGGAGCGCTGCACCTCGCTCTACGGCGTGCCGACGATGTTCATCGCCGAGCTGGGCCTGGAGGACTTCGAGTCCTACGACCTCACCAGCCTGCGCACGGGGATCATGGCCGGCTCGCCGTGCCCCATCGAGGTGATGAAGCAGGTGGTCGAGCGGATGGGCATGAGCGAGGTCGCGATCTCCTACGGGATGACCGAGACCAGCCCCGTCTCGACCCAGACCCGCACCGACGACTCGCTGGACCGGCGGGTGTCGACGGTCGGGCGCACCATGCCCCACCTCGAGTCGAAGATCGTCGACCCGGAGACCGGGCGCACCGTGCCGCGCGGGGAGCCCGGCGAGCTGTGCACCCGCGGGTACTCGGTGATGCTCGGCTACTGGGAGCAGCCCGAGAAGACCGCCGAGGTGATCGACCGCGCCCGCTGGATGCACACCGGCGACCTCGGCGTCATGGACGACGAGGGCTACATCAACATCACCGGCCGGATCAAGGACATGGTCATCCGTGGTGGGGAGAACATCTACCCGCGCGAGATCGAGGAGTTCCTCTACACGCACCCCGACATCATCGACGCGCAGGTCATCGGGGTCCCCGACGAGCGCTACGGCGAGGAGCTCATGGCGTGGGTGCGCCAGAAGCCGAACACCGAGCCCCTCACCGCCGAGTCGCTCCGGGAGTTCTCCTCGGGCCGCCTCGCCCACTACAAGATCCCGCGCTACGTCCGGGTCGTCGACGAGTTCCCGATGACCGTCACGGGCAAGGTCCGCAAGGTCGAGATGCGCGCCGAGTCCGTCGAGCTCCTCGGCCTCGCGAGCAGCCCGACGGCCTGACGTCCTCGCTCGGGAGGCGTCCGCTCAGCCGAATCGCGGTACCCGGGCGGGGATAAGCTGGACGTCAGCGCTCCGGCGGTCGCCGGGGCGCTTCTTCGTCGTGAGCAGGCTCAGCGCAGAGAACGGGAGACGACGGTGCCGACCGGCAAGGTCAAGTGGTACGACGCCGAGAAGGGCTTCGGCTTCCTCACCCAGGAGGGCGGGGCCGACGTCTACGTGCCCAAGGGGGCGCTCCCGCGTGAGGTGGAGGCGCTCAAGTCCGGGCAGCGCGTCGAGTTCGGCATCGCCGAGGGCCGGCGCGGGCCGCAGGCGTTGCAGGTCCGCCTCGTCGACCCCTTGCCCTCGGTGGCCGAGGCCGCCCGCCGCTCGCCCGACGAGCTCCACGGCCTCATCGACGACATGATCAAGGTCCTGGAGGCCCGGGTCCAGCCCGACCTGCGCCGCGGCCGCTACCCGGACCGCCGCCACACCAAGCAGCTGGCCGAGGTCGTGCGCGCGGTGGCCCGGGAGCTCGAGGGGTGAACCCACGTGAGTGTTCTGGGTCGTCCTGACGACCCAGAACACTCACGTGGGCCGGAGGCCCCTCAGTTGGCCGGGACCGCCGGGGTCGAGGTGACGGGGATCGGCGCGCTGGTCTCGGTGGTCGCCGGAGGTGTCGCCGAGGTCGGCGCCGCGGCCGCGCCCGGCACCACCAGCTCCGGCAGCAGCGGCTGGCGCGGCGTGCCTCCTCCGCCGACGCTGGTGGGGGAGTTGTTGTCGACGGCGGCGAGGGCCTGGCGGAGCCGCTGCAGGTCGCGGCTCCAGGCGTTCGCGGAGCTGGCGTAGACCTCGAAGTCCATGCCGTAGTCGTTGCGGAACTGCGTGCGGGTGTTGCCGCCCGGGCCGTTCTCGGCGTTGAGGGCGAACGACGGGCCGTAGGTGTCGTCGACGACGTAGGCGCCGTAGTTCTGGAGCGTCCACGCGATCTGGCGCCCGGGCTCGGTGGTCAGGCCGAGCGACGCGATGTCCACGGTCGGCGGGATGGCGAGCAGCGACCCCATGCGCATCGCGGTGTTGGTGTTGCCGCCGACCGAGCCGTACCAGCCGACCGCGTAGCTGTCGGACTTCACGGCCGGCCAGCGGAAGCACTCGGGGCGCGTCGCGCACTGGGCCAGCTCGGCGCGGGCGTACAGGTTGATCTTGAGGGTGTGCCGGGGGCCCTCGGTGGTGCCGGGCCGCAGCTCGCCGACACGGATCGAGCCGCCGAGCCCGCTCATGCCCGATCCGCCGTGGGAGCCTTGGATGCCGGGACCGTAGATGTCCTGGTCGGGGTACCGCACGTAGCTCGACGCAGGCCCGCCGGCGGCGCAGCGCGCCAGCGGCTGGGTCGAGACCACCGTCCGGCCGTCGGCGGCGAGGAACGACGCGCTCTCGTTCTTGTTGTTGCTGGGCAGCACGTAGCTCGCCGGGATCGGCACGGTGGCGAGGGTGGTCTGCTGGAGCTTGCACCGGTCCCCGCCCCACCCGCCGGAGCTCGCCCGGATCGGGGTCAGCGGCGCGGTCGGGGTGAGCACGATCGGCTCGTCGTCGATCTGGGGGATCCGCGCGCCCGTGGAGCCACCGGGCAGGGCGGGCAGGTTCGCGGGCACGTACACGGCGCCGCTGCCGATCGGCATGTTCCAGATCGAGGTCGACGCGAACGGCTGGGCCAGCGGGTCACGCCCGCCGGTCGGGGGCGGGGTGGTGGTCGTCGTCGGCGGCACCGTCGTGGTGGTGGTCGGCGGGACCGTGGTGGTCGTGGTGGTCGTGGTGGTCGGCGGCGGGGTCGTCGTGGTGGTCGTGGGCGTGGAGACGGCCGGGACGGTCCAGCGCTGCCCCGTCGCCGTCGAGCACCCGGTGATGACCACCGCGGTGCCGGGCGTGGCGCCGTTGTTCTGCGGTGCGAGGCACCGGTTCGCCTTCTGGTTGAGGATCGTCCCGTCGGTGCGGACCGACCACCGCTGCGTCGTCGACGTGGTGCTGCAGGCCGCGAGGACGACGGCGGTGTTGTTGCCCGACCCGCCGCCCGCGGTGTCCAGGCACAGGCTCGCCGGGGTCCGGATCGACCCGTCCGACCAGCGGCTGAACTGCTGGGCCGCCGCCGTGGTGGGTCCGCAGGTGTTCACCGTGAGGCGGCTGCCCGGCGCCGTCGCGCTGTTCGGGTTCTCGAGGCACCGGTCGGCGGCGTTCCGGAACTGGCCGAGGACGGTGTCGGCCACCGCCGACGGTGCCACCACGACGGAGACGACCGCGAGGACGGCGGCGAGCACGGCGGACGCGGCGAGCGAGCGCCGCGCGTGCCGTTGGCCGCGGACGGACGAAGGAGTGGTCGGTGTCGTCACGAGTCGGTCCCCCCAAGGCTCCGGCAGTCGCGACAGCGTTCAGTAACAGAACTGTCACGGGAAGGGCCGAAGGAGTGACGCTGATGGTGGAACCGAGGCGCTGACCAGCGACGTGTCGTCGTCGGGTCAACGCCTCTGCTCTATCCGGCGGCGTCAGTTGGCCGGGACGGCCGGGGTCGAGGTGACGGGCCCGGGGGCGCTGGTCTCGGTCGTCGCCGGCGGGGTCGGGACCGTCGGCGGGATGGAGAGCAGCGGCTCGACGAGCTCGGGCAGCAGCGGCTGGCGCGGCGTGCCACCCCCGCCGACGGACGACGGGCCGTTGTTGTCGACGACCTGGAGCGCCTGGCGGATGCGCTGGATGTCGCGGCTCCAGGCGTTCGGCGAGCTGGCGTAGACCTCGAAGTCCTGCCCGTAGTCGCTGCGGAACTGCGTGCGGGTGTTGCCGCCCGGTCCGTTCTCGGCGTTGAGCGCGAAGGAGGGGCCGTAGGTGTCGTCGACGACGTAGGCGCCGTAGTTCTGCAGCGTCCAGGCGATCTGGCGCCCGGGCACGGTGGTCAGGCCCATGTTCGCGATGTTCACCGACGGCGGGATGGCGAGCAGCGCGCCCATGCGCATCGCGGTGTTGGTGTTGCCGCCGTTCGCGCCGTACCAGCCGACCGCGTAGCTGTCGGACTTCACGGCCGGCCAGCGGAAGCACTCGGCGCGCGTCGCACACTGGGCGAGCTCGCCCTTGGCGTACAGGTTGATCTTCAGGGCGTGGCGCGGGCCCTCGCTGCCCGGCCGGAGCTCGCCGACGCGGATCGAGCCGCCGAGCGCACTCATGCCCGAGCCGCCGTGCGAGCCGAGGACGCCGGGGCCGTAGATGTCCTGGTCGGCGGTGCGCACGTAGCTCGTCGCCGGGCCGCCCGCCGCGCACCGGGCCAGGGGCTGGGTGTGCACGACCGTGCGCCCGTCGGCGGCGAGGAACGCGGCGCTCTGGTTCTTGTTGTCGCTGGGCAGCACGTAGTTCGCCGGGATCGGGACGGTGGCGAGCGTCGTCGGGTTGGTGACGCACCGGTTGCCGCCCCACCCGCCGGGGCTCGCCAGGATCGGGGTCAGCGGCGCCGTGGGTGTCAGCACCAGCGGCTCGTCGTCGACCTGCGGCACGCGGGCGCCGGTGCTGCCCCCGGGGAGCGCCGGCAGGTTCGCCGGCCGGTAGACCGCGCCGCTGCCGATCGGCATGTTCCAGATCGAGTTCGACGCGAACGGCTGGCGGATCGGGTCGCGCCCGGCCGGGGGCGGCGTCGTGGTGGTGGTGGTCGTCGGCGGGACGGTGGTGGTGGTCGTCGTCGTGGTCGTCGTCGGACGCGTGGTGGTCGTGGTGGGCGGGACGGTCGGCGTCGAGGCCGCCGGGACGCTCCAGCGCATCGCGGTCGACGTGGTGCACGTCGCGATCACCATGCGCGTGCCGCTCGTCGCCGAGTTGTTGAGCGGGGCGAGGCAGCGGACGGCCTGCCGGTTGACCACCAGCCCGTCGGTGCGCACCACCCAGTGCTGGGTCTGCAGGGCCGGGTTGCACGCCTGCAGCACCACCGAGGTGCCGGCCGCGGTCGCGTTGTTGAGGGTGCCGAGGCACCGCCCGGCCGGCGTCCTGATCGACTCGTCGACGGTCCAGCGGCTGAACTGCTGCGCCTGGTTGGTCGCGGTCCCGCAGGCGTTGATCTGGATCTTGTTGTTCGCCGTCGTCGCGTTGTTGAGGTTCTCCAGGCAGCGTCCGGCGGCGTTGCGGAACTGGCCGAGGACGGTCGCGGCGTCGGCGCTCGGGGCCGTGGTGACCGTCGAGAGCGCCAGGACGGCGGCGACGAGGACGCCCAGCGTGGCGAGCACGCGCGGCGCTCGGCGGCGGATCGTGACAGTGCTGGGCCTGACCATGTGAACTGCTCCCCCCGAGAACCGCCTGTGCAGGCAGACGTTCTCGACCATCATCCTGCCAGCACAGGGCCGGACGGATGAAACAGCCGAGGGCCACTCGTTGGGTCGTCCCTGGACCGGGTGGCCTCGCCCGCTACGTCATCGGTCGTCGATGCTCAGTACCCACGTGGTCCGCGTCGCGAACTCGAGGCCGTTCGGCCCCTGGCTGATGCGCGCACCGTACTGCTGGACCTCGGCACTCTGGAGCTGATCCGCCGCGGCGGGCAGGACGAGCGTGAAGTTCGGGGTCGTGCCGGGCGCGAAGACGGGGCTGCGGCCCTGCTGGACCGCCCCGGCGGTGTCGCGGAAGGTGAACGCGACCTGCCACGGGGTGCTCGCGACCTCCTCGGGGACGGTCACGGTCAGCGGGGTGTTCGGCGGGACCCGCAGGACGCCGGCGGCCTCGGGATCGGAGCCGCAGTCGGTGACCTGGACGTCGCAGAACTGGCTGGCCCCGACCTCCACGCGCACCCCGCCCGCACCGAAGACGACGTCGCCGGGGGAGGACGGCCCGGCGGTGGCGCGCACGACGAGGACGACCACGACCGCGACGACGACCAGGACCGCCACCCCGATCAGCACCTGGGTGCGACGGGAGAGCGCCCTCACCGCCCCACCCCGTCGTCGGGGTCGACTCCGCCTGCGCTCCGTCTCCGCGGCAGCATCGACGAACCCCTGCTGATCAGCACGGTCTGCACGGTACCGAGGGCCACGACGACCGCGATCACGGTGAACCCGATCCACCACGTCGGCGGCAGCAGCACGCCGAGCGCGCCGCCGAACACCCACGAGAGCTGCAGGATCGTCTCGGAGCGGCCGAACGCCGACGCGCGGCTCGCCTCGGGCACGTCGCGCTGGACGACGGCGTCGAGGCACACCTTGAGCAGCGCGCTGGTCGTCGCGGCCACGAGCGCGGCGACGGCGGCGGTCGTGAGTCCGGTGATCCACGCGGCGACGACGACGGCCGCGAGGGCGAGCACGAGGCTGACGATGATGAGGATCTGCGGGCGATCGAAGCGTTGTCGGGCCCCGACGAAGTTGCCGAGGAACCCGCCCGCCCCGGCGGCGGCGCCGACCACGCCGAGCAGGATCAGCTGGTCGCCCGGCGCACCCGGGGTCTCGTTCTTGACCACGAACGCCGAGAACAGCATGAGGAAGCCGGTGAGGCTGCGGATCGTGCCGTTCGCCCAGAGGGCGGTGACGACGTCGCGGCCCATCCGCGCGCGGCGGGGCTCGGGCTCCCGCCCGGGGATCGGCAGCAGCGTCGTCGGCACCTCGCCCTCGGTGACCTCCACCCACGCCGGGATCCGCAGGCAGAGCCACACCGCGGCCAGGCAGATCACCGCGGTGAGCCACGCGGCGCCGGGCGAGCCGAAGAGCCAGGCGATCCCGGCGGCGACCGCCCCGGCGACCCCGGACGCGATCAGCCCGAAGACCGTGAGCCGGGAGTTGGTGGTCACGAGCGTGATGCCGGGCGGGAGCACGCGCGGGGTCACGGCCGCCTTGAGCACGCCGAACGACTTCGACAGCACCATGATCCCGAGTGCCGCCGGGTAGAGCACCCAGGTGTCCATCCACAGCGCGAGCACGACGGCGAGCACGCCCTGCCCGGCCGTGGACGCCGCCATCGCCGCGCGACGGCCCTGCTGCAGCCGGTCGAGCGCCGGGCCGATGACCGGGGCGACGAGCGCGAACGGGGCGACGGTGATGAGCAGGTAGAGCGCGACCTTGCCCTTGCTCTCGGCGCTGGCGGCCGAGAAGAACAGGGTGTTGGCCAGCGCGACGGCGAGCGCCGCGTCGGAGGCGTAGTTCGCCATCCAGGCGTAGGTCAGGGCGGTGAGCCCGGAGCGGTCGGCGCCGTCGGCGGACGCGGCGCGGTGGAACGCCTGGGCGCCCCGCTGGGTCAGCCGCCGGGCCCGCCAGGCCGCGACCCGCGTGACCGTGATCTTGCGGGGACCGGGGTCGTCGTCGGGGGACTCGCCGTCGGGGGCCCGGCCGGGGTGTCGCGAGGATCCGGGCCCTGCCGGGCTCCTCCGGGAACGGGCGGGTCTGGCGGGCGGTGGGGGCAGCCGCCCGGGCCGGCGCGGCGGCGGGGGACCGTACGGATGGTGCCCGGACCCCGGCGGCGGGGTGGGCGTCGGCCGGTGGCGCGGGTCGTCGCCGGGCGGGCGCCGGAACGGTCCGGTCACGGGTCCATGATGACCGACCGGGCCGCCGACCGGGACACCCTCGGTGACCGCGGGACGACCGGGCGTGGCGGGAGGGGGACGGGGTGGAGTTCGGGCCCTACCGGATCGAGGACGAGCTCGGCCGCGGCGGCATGGGCACCGTGTACCGCGCGTTCGACACCCGTCGCCGCCGGACCGTCGCCCTCAAGCTGCTGGCCGACCACCTCGCGGACGACGAGGTGTTCCGCGAGCGCTTCCGCCGCGAGGCGCACGCCGCGGCGCAGCTGCAGGACCCGCACGTCATCCCGCTGCACGACTTCGGCGAGATCGACGGCCGGCTGTTCCTCGACATGCGCCTCGTCGCGGGCGTCGACCTGGCCCGGGTCCTCGAGCGCGGTGGCCGGCGCCCGCTGGAGCCGGGCCGCGCGGTCGCCCTGGTCTCCCAGGTGGCCGAGGCGCTCGACGACGCGCACGCCGCCGGCCTCGTCCACCGCGACGTCAAGCCGTCGAACGTCCTGGTCACGGCCTCGGACTTCGTCTACCTCGTCGACTTCGGCATCGCGCGCTCGGTGCACGAGGACCACACCTCCCTCACGACCACCGGCGCGGCGATCGGCACCCTCGACTACATGGCGCCGGAGCGCTTCGACGGCGCGCCGCCGGACCGCGGCGCCGACGTCTACGCCCTGGCCTGCGTGCTGCACGAGGCGCTCACCGGCGTGCGGCCCTTCGTCGCGGACACCGCGGTCTCGGTGATGCGCGCCCACCTGTTCAGTCCGCCGCCACGCCCCAGCGCCCGCGCCCCCGTGCCGCCGGGCCTCGACGAGGTCGTCGCCCGGGGGATGGCCAAGGACCCCGCCCACCGCCACCCGTCCGCCGGCGCCCTGGCCGCGGCGGCCCGCGACGCGCTCGCCGGGCGGTCGGTGCCGGCGCCCGCGCCGGTGCCCGCCCCGCAGTCGGACGTGCCGACGGCGATGCCCTGGTCTCCGGGGCCCGCTCGGCCCCCGACGGCGGTGTCGTCCCCTCCGCCGCTCCCTCCACCGCCCCCGGTCCGGGGTGTGCGCGGGGTGCTCGTGGCGCTGGTCGCGGCGCTCCTCGTCGCCGTGGCGGTCCTGGCGTTCGTGGTCTTCTCCCCGGGATCCGGGACGCCGACGACCCCCACGGCGGCCCCCACGACACCGACAGCCCCGACGGCGGCCCCGGCGACGTCCCCGCCCCAGTCGAGCCCCGGCGGCGACTCCGGCGTCGCGGGCGTGCCGGCGTCGATGCAGGGCGGGTGGCAGGGCACCGGGTCGGAGACGACCGGCGCGACGGTGCAGGTCTCGCTGCGCGACGGCGACGTCGGCTCGCGGGTGGCGACCGTCGCCCTGCCCACCGCGGGCTGCTCGTTCGCGGGCGCCCTCACCGGCGCCGCGGGGCAGGTGGTCACGATCGCCATGACCGCCGAGACCAACGCCGGCTCCTGCGTCCCGTCGGGCACCGCGACCCTCACCCTCAGCGGCGACACCCTGACCTACCGCTTCAGCTATCCCTGCCCGCCGGGCTGCGGAACGCCCGACAACGTCGCCCGCCTCTCGCGCACCGCCGGGTGACGGGCACAATCGACGACGTGGTCCCCGAGCTCGCCGACCCGACGTCCGCCGCCGACACGCACGACACCCACGACACCGCCGACCCGGCGGAGACACCCGTGGCCGCCCACCTGGCCGCCGCGGGCGATCTCGCGCGCGTCGCGGCCGTCGAGACCGCCGACGGCGACGCCGACCAGGTCGGCGAGGTCGTCGCGGTGCGCGGCGAGGACGTCCCCGACGCCGCGACCCACTACTTCGCGGCCCACAAGCCCGGCTACCGCGGCTGGTACTGGGCCGTCACCGTCGCCGGCCCCGAGGGCGACGTCAACGTCAGCGAGGTCGTGCTGCTGCCCGGGCCCGAGTCCGTGGTCGCGCCGAGCTGGGTGCCGTGGAACGAGAGGATGCGTGCCGAGGACCTCGGCCCCGGCGACCTGCTGCCGGTCGAGGAGGACGACGAGCGTCTCGTCCCCGCCCACGCGGTGCTCGACGACGACGAGGACCTCCCCGACGACGAGGTCGTGCCGGGCCCCGGTGTCCGCGAGGTCGGCGACGAGCTCGGCATGGGTCGCCCCCGCGTGATGAGCCGCGAGGGGCGTCTGGACGCGGCGGTGCGCTGGTCCGACGGCGACTTCGGGCCGGGCGCCGACATGGCCCGCGCGGCGTCGGCGCACTGCGGGACCTGCGGGTTCTATCTCCCCGTCGCCGGCTCGCTGCGCGCCGCCTTCGGGGTGTGCGGCAACGGCAACGTCCCGGCCGACGGTCACGTGGTGCACGCCGAGTACGGCTGCGGCGGGCACTCCGAGCTGCAGGTCGACAGCGGATCGATCATCGCGGTCGCGGACCTCGTCTACGACGACGGCGTCGAGATGGACTCCGAGCCCGCCGGATCGCGTAGCTAGACCGATGCCGACCGGGGACACGGCCGCCCTGGGCTCCGCCGACCCGTTCGACGCCGACCCGTTCGACACCGCCTCGCTGCGGCGCGCGGTGCTCGACGCCTGGAGCGCCTCCCCGGCGCGCTTCCGCGAGGACGCCAACGCGGAGGAGGACCTCCTGCGTGGGGGCTACCGCGACCGCTGGTTCGTCGAGCTGGCGCAGAACGCCGCCGACGCCGCCGAGCGCGCCGGGTTCACCACGGTCCTGCGGGTGCGGGCGGTCGACGGCGTCCTGCACGTCGCGAACGCGGGCGCGCCGCTGGACGCCGACGGCGTCGCGGGCCTGGCCTCGCTGCGCGCGTCGGCCAAGCGCGGGTCCGGGGTGTCGGGCGCTTCGGGGTCGGCTTCGCGGCGGTGACGGCGATCAGCGACGCGCCCCGGGTCGTCACCCGTGCCGGGGGCGTCGTCTTCGACCGCGCCCGCACGGCGCGCGCCGTCGCCGACACCGGAGCGGCGGGCCTCGCCGACGAGCTGGCGCGCCGGGACGGCGCGGCGCCGGCCCTGCGGCTGGTGTGGCCCACCGGGCCCGACGAGGCGGAGCTCCCGCCGGGCGCCGACACGGAGGTCCGGCTGCCGCTGCGCGCCGGAATCGACGCCGACGACCTCGTGGTCGTCGCGGCGGCGCAGGCGCCCGACCTCCTGCTCGCCCTGCCCTCGTTGGCGGCGGTCGACCTGCCCGACGGGGTCGTGCGGCGCACGGATGAGACCGGGGACGGGGAGGGCGACACCGTCCGCGTCGGCACACGGCGGTGGTACGTCGTGCGCGCCGAGGGCGAGGTGCCGTCCGCACTGCTCGCCGGCCTCGCCGTCGAGGACCGCGCCCGCACGGTCTGGCGGGCCACCTGGGCGCTGCCCGGGGACGGGGCGCTCGCCGGGCCCGAGCGTCCGGACGTCCTGCACGCGCCGACCCCCACCGACGAGCGCACCACGCTGCCGGCCCGGCTGCTGGCCACCGTGCCGCTCGACCCCGACCGTCGCCACGTGCGCGACGGCCCGGTCACCGAGCACGTCCTCGCCGCGGCCGCCGCCCGCTACCCCGACCTCGTGCGGGCCCGGCCCGCCGAGGGGCGTCCCGCCCTCGTCCCCGCGCCCGCGCTGCCCGCGTCGGCGGTCGACGCGACCCTGCGCGACGCGGTGCTCGGCGCGCTGCGGACCGCCCCGTGGCTGCCGCCCGCGTCCGGCGGCGTGGACCTCCCGCCCGCCGGCGCGCAGGTGCTCGACCTCGACCCCGCCGGCCCACCCGAGGTCCTCGCCGCGCTCGCGGAGCGGCTCGCGGACGTCCTGCCGGGGCTCGTCGACGCCCGCCTCGGCGCCCCCGGCACGCGGCCGCCCTGGCCGCGGTCGGCGTCGCCCGCGTGGGTCCGGCGGCGCTGGTGGATGCGCTCACGGGGCTGGACCGGCCGGTGCCGTGGTGGCGCGGCATCCTCGCGGATCTCGCCGCCCTGCCCGGGCTCGCCGCGCCCGGGACGCGGGCGGAGATCGCGGGCCTGCCGGTGCCGCTGGCCGACGGCCGGGTGGTCGCCGGCGCGCGCGGGGTCCTGCTGACCGGCGGCGATGACGCGCTCGCCGCCCGCCTCGCCGTGGCCGCGATCCCGGGGCTGCGCGTGGCCGCCCCGGCCTCGACGACGACCCGGCGGCCCGCGAGCTGCTGGTGGCCCTCGGCGCGCGCCCCTCGAAGGACCCGCGCTGCTCGCCGACCCGGCACTGCGCGAGGCCGTCGACCGCTCCGTGGACGACGCGGAGGAGGGTCCCGACGCCGACGGGCGCGCGCGGCTCGACGCGCTCGCCGCGCTGGTGCTGGACCTGGTCGCCGACGGCCACGGCGAGCGGGACCTCGGTGCCCTGGCCCTGCGCGACACCGCGGGCGGGTACCGCCGCGCCGACGAGCTCGTCCTGCCCGAGGGCCTGCTGCGCGGGCTGGTCGACCCCGACGGCCCGCTCGGGGTGCTCGACCCGGCGGTCGCGGGCGCGCACCCGCGCCACGCGCTGATCGCGGTCGGCGTGCTCGACGGGTTCGCCGTCCTGCGCGACGACGCCCCCGCGGGCCCCGACCACGACCTCGACGACGAGGAGACGTGGTGGGCCGAGGAGGTCGACCCTGCCGCCGACCACGGGGGCGACGGCCCCGACCCGGGACCCCTGGTCGCCGTCCGGGACCTCGAGCTCGTCGCCGACGACCGCTGGGACGCCGCGTGGCCCGTGCTCGCCGCCGACCGCGAGGTCCGCGAGGCCCTCGGCGGCGCCCGCCCCGTCGAGGCCGCCGGCGACACCGGGCCCTGGCCGTACACGGCGTGGTGGCTCGGGCGTCACGGGCGCCTGGCCGGCCAGCCACCGACGGCCTGGCGCCTGCCCGGGGCCACCGCGGTGGAGGGGCTCTACGACCCGGTGCCCGACGACGTCGCGGCCCGCCTGGACCCGGCGTTCCTCGCCGCCGTCGGGGTCCGGACCGAGGCCCGGGTGCGGTGCGCCGAGGATGCGGCCGACCTGCTCGCCCGCCTCGCCGACTCCGCCCGCACCGTGCCCCCGGCGCGTGCGGCCGCCGCGCACGCCGCGCTGGCCGAGGCCGTCGCCGCCGGCCGGGTCGCCGTCGCCGACGTCGACCCTCCGGACCGCGTCCGCACCGCCGACGGCGGTGTCCGGGACGCCGCTCCGGGACGCGCCGTGCCCCCGCGGTCCTCGACCGCGCCCAGCTCGTCGCGGTGCTCCCGCCCGCGGCGCTGGTGCTGCCCGGCACGGGCGACCCCGCGGTGCTCGCCGACCTGCTCGATCTGGCGCCGGCCTCCGAGCGGGTGCGCGTGACGGTGCGCGAGGGCGGCCGCCCCGTGCCGTGGGAGCAGATGCCGGCGGCCGTCGCCTGGGCGGCGGCGCTGGGCCGCCCGTTGCCCGAGGGCGTGCTGGTGCTCCACGACCGCCTGCGCGTCCTCGTCGTCGACGACGACCGCGGCGGCGCCCCCGTCGAGTACACCCCGACCGCGTGGGTCGACGACGCCGGCGCCGTGCACGCCGACGACCCGGTGCGCGGGCTCATCGCCGCCCTGTCGTCCTGAGGCGCGGACCGGCGCTGTCCGCCCCTCTCGCGAGGATCGCTCTCGTCAGCGACAGCGACGAGGAGGACCCGAGATGACGATCCTGGTGACGGGCGCGAGCGGCACGGTGGGGCGGTCCCTGGTGACCCAGCTGCTCGCGGCGGGGCACGCGGTGCGCGCGCTCAGCCGCGACCCGCGGCGCGCCGCGCTCCCGGCCGCCGCCGAGGTCGTGCGCGGCGACATCACGGACGCCGCGGATCTCACCCGCGCACTCGACGGCGTCGTGGCCGCCCACCTGATCACCTTCGGCGGCGACGGCTACGCGGCGCTGGAGAACGGACCGGAGATCGTGGCGGCGCTGCGCGCGGCGGGCGTCGGCCCGGTGAGCGTCCTCGGCGGCTGGGACACCAGCACGCTCGAGCCGGCCCTCGACGCGGCCGGTGTCCCGTGGGCGTTGCTCAGTCCGGTCGAGTTCATGGCCAACACGCTCGACCACGCCGACGCGATCCGCGCCGACGGCGAGGTGCGGGTCTACGACGGCGGGCGCACCAGCGCCGCGGTGCACGAGGCGGACATCGCCGCGGTCGCGCTCGCGGTGCTCACCGGGGCGGCGCCCACCGGCCGGCGGTACGTGCTCACGGGTGGCGAGGCGGTGACGCTCGAGCAGAAGCTCGCCGCCGTGTCGGACGCGCTCGGGCGGCCCGTGACGCTCACCCGACTGTCCGAGGAGGAGGCCCGCGCCGACCTCGTCGCCGCGGGCCTGCCGCCCGAGGCGGTCGAGTTCACGATCGCCCTGGAGAACGACCCGCCGCCGATCGGCTCGATCCCGGTGGACACCGTGCGGGAGGTGACCGGGCGCCCGCCCCGCACGTTCGCGGACTGGGCGCGCGACCACGTCGACGCCTTCCGGGCCCACGCCCCGGTCTGACCAGGAGGTGCGGCGTCAGAACGTGACGCGGCGGACCTCCTCGGGGTGCAGGACGACGCGGACCTGGTCCTCGGCGAGGATCCCGGCGAGGTCCGCCGCCCGGACGGGGTCGTCGAGGTCCCAGTAGCGCGCGGCCAGGCGGGCGGCGAGGTCGTGCGCCCCGCCGGTCTCGATCGTCGCGCGGCCGGCGACGGACACCCAGCGCTCCCGCTCGTCGGCCGGCGCGGCGACGATCAGCGCGGCGCGCGGGTCGCGTCGCAGGCGCCGGATCTTCCGGGTGTCCGGGCCCGTGAAGAGCTGGACGGTCCCGTCCGGGGTGGCCTCGAACCACACCGGTCGCGACGGCGGCGGTGCCGGGCCCGCGGCCGTCGTCAGGAACCCGAGCAGGGGACGGGCGAGGAAGGCGAGGTCGTCGGGGGTCAGGTGCTCGTCGCTCGGTCCGTCACTCACCGTCCCCACGCCCCCGTCACGGCGGTGCGCAGGACGTAGTCCTCGAACGTCCGGGGCGCGCGGCGCAGGAGCCCGGCGAGCACGTCGGTCGTCCCGGCGATGAGGCCCCGCTCCATGAGCACGAACATCTCGGCGAGGTGGTGGGCGTCGTCCTCGCCCACGCCCTGCTCGACCAGCGCCGCGGTGTACTCGGCGGGCGAGATCTGCTGGTAGAGCAGGGGACGCCCGGTGGCCCGGGAGATCAGGTCGACGGCCTCGCCGAAGGTGATCGAGCGCGGCCCGGTGAGCTCGTAGGTGCGCCCGGCGTGGCGTCCGGGCTCGGTGAGCACCGCGGCCGCGGCGTCGGCGACGTCCTCGAGGTCGATGAACGGCTCGCCGACGGGCCCGGCCGGGAGGGCCAGCTCGCCGGCGAGCAGCGGGGCGTGCCAGAGCTCCTCGTCGAAGTTCTGCGCGAAGTTGGCCGGGCGCAGCACGGTCCACTCCAGCGCCGAGGCGCGGACGGCGTCCTCGGCCGAGCGCATGTCGCGGCCGAACGGGGAGTCGCCCCAGGTGTCGGCGCCGTGCCCGGAGAGCAGGACCAGGCGCTGCACGCCGGCGGCCTCCGCCCGCGCCACGAACGCGTGCACGGGCCCGGGCACCGATGGCGGCACGACGTACACCGCGGTGACGCCGCGCAGGGTGGCGTCCCAGCCGGCGGGGTCGGACCAGTCGAAGCGGGTCCCACTGGAGCGCGAGGCGGCGCGCACCGGGACGCCGCGCAGTCGCAGGCGGGCGGCGACCCGCCGGCCGGTCTTGCCGGTGGCGCCGAGGACGAGGGTGGTGTCCGTGGTCATGGCGACGAGTCAACGCCGCGGCGGTAGACGTCGCCATAGGTGAAGCGCCCGATCGCCTGTGCGTTCGTCTAATCTGGCGGTGTGGACGCGTTCGGCGACATGATCCGCGGGGTGCGGGCGCAGGGCTCGCTGTTCGGCAGCTCGACCCTGACCCCGCCCTGGTCCCTGCACTTCGTGGACGGCGCGCCGCTGACGTTGTGCGCCGTCCTCGGGGGCGGGGGCTGGGTCGTGGCGGAGGGCCACCCGCCCGAGCCGCTGCGTCCCGGCGACACCGTCATCGTGCGCGGGCCGGGGACGTTCACCTTCGTCGACGAGGTCGGCACCCGGGCGACGCCGGTCGCGTGCGGGGAGTTCTGCTCGGCGCCCGAGGAGGGCGGCACGCGGCACCGGCGCGGGTGGCACGACCCGGGGGACACCGAGGCCACGGGAGCGACCACGCTCATCGTCGGCGCCTACCCGGTGCGCGGCGAGATCAGCCGGCGGCTGCTCGACGCCCTGCCGACCGTGCTGCGCGTCGACTCCGGGGGCGAGGGCGACCCCGTGCTGGAGCACCTCGCCGCCGAGGTCGCCACCGACACCCCCGGCCAGCAGGTGGTGCTCGACCGGCTCCTCGACTGGCTGCTCGTGTGCTCGATCCGCACGTGGTTCGACCGGCCCGGCGGCGAGCCCCCGGCCTGGTACGCCGCCCAGCGCGACCCGGTGGTCGGCGACGCGCTGCGCCTGCTGCACGCCGAGCCCGCGGCGGCGTGGACGGTCTCCTCGCTGGCCGGGCGCGCCGGCGTCTCGCGGGCCACCCTCGCGAAGCGCTTCGCCGACCTCGTGGGCGAACCGCCCCTGACCTACCTCACCCGCTGGCGCATGACGCTCGCCGCCGACCGGCTGGTCGAGCAGGAGTCGGCGACGCTCACCGAGGTCGCCCACGCCGTCGGCTACTCCGACGCGTTCGGGTTCAGCGCGGCGTTCAAGCGGACCCGCGGCGTCAGCCCCAGCGAGTACCGGCGCCGCGCCGGGGCTCCGGGCCTCGCGACAGCGACCGCCACGACAGCGACCACCACGACAGCGAGCGCCACTACAGTTTCTGGGCGCCCTTGACCCCACGGCGCAGCGCGCGGCGCTGCAGGGCGAGCACGGCGAGCCCCACCACGCCGAGACCCACGCCGACGAGCGTCGCGGCGAACCAGACGTCGAGGGGCCGTACACCCGTCGCGGCCAGGACGCCGAGCACGACGGCGACCGCCGCCCAGACCGCCGAGCCCGCGAGGATCACGGGCACGGGGTCGGTCAGCCGCTTCGGCAGGGGCGGCGGCTCGGCGTGCAGGTCGAACCGGTTCACCCGGGGAACCCTACGTGAGTGACGTCCACGGCGATCGAGACGTGAAGATCACGCGCATGAGGATGTTGTGGTCCGGCTAGCCTGCCCGCCGTGCTGCAGCGTTACTTCCGCCTCAACGAGCGCGGGACCTCCGTCACCCAGGAGGTCCGCGGTGGGCTCGTCACGTTCGTGACGATGGCCTACATCGTGGTCCTCAACCCGCTGATCCTCGGCAGCCTCGATCCCTCGAGTCCGTCGGCGAAGCGCGACGTCCTCGGGATGACGCTCTCGGTGCCGCAGGTCGCCGCGGTGACGGCGCTGGTCGCGGGCGTCATGACGATCGTCTTCGGACTCGTCACCAACTTCCCGTTCGCGATGGCCACCGGCCTGGGCATCAACACGCTGGTCGCGGTGACGATCGCCCCGCAGGTCACGTGGCCCGAGGCGATGGGCCTCGTCGTCGTCAACGGTGTGATCATCGTGATCCTCGGTCTCACCGGGTTCCGCACGGCGGTGTTCAACGCCATCCCCGACCCGCTCAAGATCGCGATCGCGGCGGGGATCGGCGCGTTCATCGCCTTCATCGGGTTCGTCGACGCCGGGTTCGTGCGCCGCCTGCCGGACGCCGCGAACACCACCGTGCCCGTCGGCCTCGGCATCGAGGGCTCGATCGCCTCCTGGCCCACCGCGGTGTTCTGCGTCGGGCTGCTGCTCACCGGCGTCCTGGTCGCCCGCGGGGTGCGCGCGGGGATCCTCATCGGGGTGCTCGCCACGACCGTGGTCGCGATCGTGGTCGAGGCCACCGTCGCCGTCGGCCCCTCCAACGGCACGAACCCGAAGGGCTGGAACCTCGGCTACCCCGGGCTGCCCGAGTCGATCGTCTCGCTGCCCGACCTCTCGCTCGTCGGCGACGTCTCGTTCGGGGCGTTCGCCCGGCTGCCCGCGCTGGCGGTCACGCTGCTCGTCTTCACGCTCGTGCTCGCCAACTTCTTCGACGCGATGGGCACGATGACCGGGCTCGGCCGCCAGGCGGGGCTGCTCGACGACCGCGGCCAGCTGCCGAACGTCGGCCGCGCGCTCGTCGTCGAGGGTGCCGGCGCCGTGGCCGGCGGCGCCGCGTCGGCGAGCTCCAACACCGTGTTCGTCGAGTCCGCGTCGGGCGTCGCCGAGGGGGCCCGCACCGGGCTCGCCAACGTCGTCACCGGCCTGCTCTTCCTCGCCGCGATGTTCTTCACCCCGCTCTACGAGGTGGTCCCGGTCGAGGCGGCCGCGCCGGCGCTCGTCATCGTGGGCGCCCTGATGATCGGCGGCGTCCGCGACATCGAGTGGTCGGACTTCTCGGTGGCGCTGCCGGTGTTCCTGACGATCGTCGTCATGCCGTTCACCTACTCGATCGCCAACGGCATCGGCGCCGGGTTCATCACCTGGGTGCTGCTGCGCACCGCGACGGGGCGCGTCCGCGAGATCCACCCGCTGATGTGGGTCGTCGCCGTCGCGTTCGTCCTCTACTTCGCCGTCACACCGTTGCGGGTGCTGTTCGGCCTGTGAGGTACTCGGTGGCGTGATCGAGCCCTACCAGGTGGTCGGCCTGATCCCGACGATGCGCGGGATCCGGTACCGGGACGAGATCAAGCACAACCTCGAGCACCTCGAGCACCTGGCGAAGGCGGCGTCGTGGCTCTCGGCGATGGCGCTGCCGGTCCGCCTGATCACCATCCCGGAAGGCGCGCTGCAGGGCTTCAACGACGAGGTGCTCGACCACGACCACGAGTGGTTCGCGCGCGAGTGCGCGATCGACATCCCGGGGCCGGAGACCGACGCGCTCGGTCGCATGGCGGCCACCTACGACGCCTACGTGATGGCGACGGCGAAGGCGCGGCACCCCGAGTTCCCCGGCCGGTTCTTCAACGTCGGGTTCGCGATCTCCCCGCAGCAGGAGATCGTGCTCATGCACTACAAGGTCACGCCGCTGCAGCCCGTCGAGCACTCGGTCACCCCGCACAACGTGTGGGACCGGTGGGTGGAGCTCTACGGCGACGGGCTGGACGCCTTCTACCCGGTCGCCGACACCGAGATCGGGCGCCTCGGGATCATGATGGCGAACGAGGCGTCGTACCCGGAGAACGCGCGCGGCCTGGCGATGAACGGCTGCGAGGTGGCCTACCGCGGGCCGTACCCGCACCCGCACGCCGGCAACGGCTTCTACGAGATCCAGAACAGGGCCCGGGCGCTGGACAACAACATGTACGTCGTCGCCAACCAGGTCGGCACGTACTACCTGTACACGGACTCCGACGTCCCGATCGACACCTTCGGCTCAGCGAGCATGATCTGCGACTACCGCGGCTCGGTGGTGGGGGAGGTCGGGTACGCGGGCCACTCCACCTACCTGGCGGGCACCGTCGACATCGGGGCGCTGCGGGACTTCCGGGCGCGCGCCCAGTTCGGCAACTGGCTCAAGGACCTCACGACCGAGCAGTACCAGGCGATCTACCGGGATCCGATCTACCCGAAGAACCTCTACCTCGACCGCGCGCCCTACGACCACGCGGAGTACCGCCGCGAGGTGACCGAGAAGCAGATCGAGCTCCTGCACTCCCGCGACGTGTGGCGCCGTCCCGACCGGTCCTGAGCCCGGCACGATCGCGGCCCCGGGGTGTGACCGGGACCCGGCTCCGGTTGACAGGTCCTCGCGGTACCGGAAGCGTCGGGCGCGATGGGTTGGACATCACTGACGCGCCGTCGGCACGTCGACCACGGGAAGCTCGCGACCACACTCTGTCGCTGAGCTCCGTTCTTCCTTCCCCCGATCTCCTGCGCGGTCAGCCCGCGCGCCCCCACCCCTCTTCGAGGAGGCACACAGCCGTGTCCGTCGGCATCCCCACCCAGCCGCTGAAGTTCGCCTACTGGGTCCCCAACGTCTCGGGCGGGCTGGTCACCAGCGGCATCGAGCAGCGCACCGACTGGAACTGGGACTACAACCGCGAGACCGCGATCGCCGCCGAGAACAACGGTTTCGAGTACGCGCTCTCGCAGGTCCGGTACATGGCGAGCTACTCCGCCGAGTACCAGCACGAGTCCACGTCGCTGTCGCTGGCGATCATGATGGCCACCGAGCGCCTCAAGGTCATGGCCGCCGTGCACCCGGGCATGTGGCACCCGGGCGTGTTCGCCAACTTCGGCGCCACCGCCGACCACCTGACGGGTGGCCGCTTCGCCACGAACGTCGTCTCGGGCTGGTTCAAGGGCGAGTTCACCGCCTTCGGCGAGCCGTGGCTCGAGCACGACGAGCGCTACCGGCGCACCGAGGAGTTCATCTCCTGCCTCAAGGGCATCTGGGAGCAGGACCACTTCGAGTTCAAGGGCGACTTCTACCGCTTCCACGACTACTCGCTGAAGCCGAAGCCCCTGAACACCCCGGAGCGCCCGCACCCGGAGATCTTCCAGGGCGGCAACTCGACGGCCGCGCAGAAGATGGCCGGCCGGGTGTCGGACTTCTACTTCTCCAACGGCAAGGACTTCGACGGCGTCACCGAGCAGCTCGACGTCATCAACGCGACCGCGGCCGAGCACGACCGCACCGTGAAGTTCGGGCTCAACGGCTTCATGATCGTCCGGGACACCGAGAAGGAGGCCCGCGACACCCTGCGCGAGATCGTCGACAAGGCGAACGTCGAGCAGGTCGAGGGCTTCCGCCAGGCCGTGCAGCAGGCCGGCGCGTCGGCGTCGGACAAGAAGGGCATGTGGGCGGACTCCTCGTTCGAGGACCTCGTCCAGTACAACGACGGCTTCAAGACCCAGCTGATCGGCACCGCCGAGCAGGTCGCCGAGCGCCTCGTCGAGTACAAGAAGCTCGGCGTGGACCTCTCCCTGCTGTGCTTCCTGCACGTGAAGGAGGAGATCGAGCAGTTCGGCGACAAGGTGCTGCCGATCATCCGCGAGATGGAGGCCGAGCTCCCCGACGCCGAGCCTGCGCCGGCGCTCGCGCAGGCCTGACCTCCCGTGAGCGGACTCCGGGGTCATGGCCCCGGAGTCCGCTCACGGCGCGGAACCTCGGGGTGGCGCCCCGACGCGGACGGGGCCGTGCGGGCCGATCCTCGGTGCCATGACGACCACCGAGGCGGTCAGCGCACCGCCGGACTTCCTCGCCTTCCTCGACCGCGTCGCCGCGGCGCTCGACGCGATCGTCGCCGGCGACCCGGCGCCGTACGCCGCGCTCTGGGCCGACATCGACGACGTGACCCTCTACGGCGCCTGGGGCCCGATCGAGCAGGGCCACGAGCGGGTCACCCGCACGTTCACGTGGGTGGGCTCCCGCTTCCGCGACGGCACGATGGAGCCGCCCGAGTACACCGTGGTCGCGGTCAGCGGCGACCTCGGCCTCACGGTCGGCGTCGAGCGCGGCGTCGTGCGGGTGGACGGGGGCGCGCCGCAGCCGATGATGCTGCGGGTCACGCACGGGTTCCGGCGCCTCGACGGTCGCTGGTGGCTCACCCACCGGCACGCCGACCACCCGCCGGCCGACCAGCGCCGTTAGGGCAGGCGCGCGGCGAGCTCGTCGCGCCCGGTCACGCCGAGCTTGCGGTACGCGTGCCCGAGGTGGGTCTCGACGGTCTTGGTGGTGACGAACAGGGCCTGGGCGACGTCGCGGTTCGACAGCCCGTCGGCCGCGAGCTCAGCGACCCGGCGCTCGCTGGCGGTGAGCGCGTCGGCCCCGCTCACGGCGAGCCGCCGCGGCCGGGCGCCGGCGGCGCGCAGCTCCTCGCCGGCACGCTCGACGAGGGCGTCGGCGCCGCAGCGCCGGGCGAGGTCCTGGCCGGCCGCGAGCTCGGTGCGCGCGTCGACACGGTGGTTGGCGCGCCGCAGGGCGGCGCCCAGGTCGACCCGCGACCGCGCGAGCTCGAGGCGCGCCGGGGTGGGCTCGAGCAGCACCACCGCCTCGCGCATCGGGGCGATCGTCCCGCTCACGAGGCCGCGGACCCGCAGGGCGATGCCGAGCGCCCGCGGGGCGGCGAAGCGCCGGGCGACGCGGACGGCCTCGTCGGCGGCGGCCACCGCCTCCGGCTCGCGACCCAGGCGGTGCAGGGCCGAGGCCACCCCGGCCTGCCAGGGCAACACGCCCGGGTGGTGGATGCCGCGGTGGGCGAGGCGCTCGCCGCAGGCGACGAAGTCGTCGACGGCCTCGGCCGCGTGCCCCAGCGCCAGGTGCATCCGCCCGCGCGCGGCGAGCAGGTACGCCGTGGTGCCGCGCACCCCGCTCGCGGCGAGGGCCTCGTGCGCCTCGGCGGCCAGGCCCCGCTCGACGAGCACGACCAGCAGCCAGGCGACGGTGTAGCGGCGCGCGGAGTGGGCCTCGTGCTCGACGGCGAGCGCGTCGGCGAGCCGCGCGTCGGCCTCCGCCTCGACGAGCTCGCCCTGCAGGTACCGGGTCTGGGCGCGCAGGACGGACGCCGCGATGAAGTCGTAGCTCGACCCGCGACGCCGCGCGCCGGCGAGGATCGCCTCGGCGCACGCCCGGACCGGCGCGAGGTGGTCGATCGCCACCAGCACCATCGTCGCCGGCAGGATCACCCCGGGGTCCGGCGTGTGCTCGCGCAGCGTCGCGGCCAGCGCCTCGTGGGCGAGGTCGACGGCACTCGCGTCCGTGTCGGTCTGCAGCGCCTCGAGGGCGGTGGTCGCGAGCAGGGCGGGCCCGCCGCGGCGGGGAGGCGCCCGTCGCGCCGCAGCGTGCGGGTGAGCTCGGCCGCCGCCGCACGGCGCGCGGGGTCCCGGCGGGCGAGCCCCACGGTCGCGGCGGCCAGCTCGGTGGCCAGGTCGCTGCCGTCGTCGAGCCCGGCCCGGGCCTCGTCGAGCACGGCCAGGGCACGCTCGAAGGCCAGGGTGACGCTCAGGGCGTGGGCGAGCTCCAGGGCGATCAGCCCGCGCCGGTGCGGGTGCACGGCGGCGGCGAAGGCCTCCTCGAGCAGCGCCACGCCCTCGCGGTAGGACACCCGGGCGGTCGCGGCCCCGAGCTCGTGCAGCACCGCGGGCCGCTCCGGGGCCGGCGGGGCTCGGCGACCGCGCGCCGCAGGTAGGTCATGGCGGTCTCGGGGACGCCCTTCGCGAGGGCGGCGCGGCCCGCGTCCCGCAGCCGGGCGACCACGGCGGGATCGCCGAGCGCCTCGGTGTGCAGCAGGTGCGCGGCGACGAGCTCGGCCCCGGCGCCGTCGGCGGCCAGGGCGTCCGCCGCCCGGCGGTGGCCGCGGTGGCGCTCGGCGGGGTCGGTGCCGTCGGCGACGGCCTGCGCGAACAGCGAGTGCGCGAACGTCAGCGGCCGGCCCGGGTGCAGCAGCTGCGCCCCGACCAGCGTCTGCGCCCCCGGGAGACGACGGCCGGGTCGAGCCCGCTCACGGCCACGACGTGGCGCAGCTCGGCGCGTCCGTCGAGCAGGGCGACGGCCCGCGCCACCGTCGCGGCCTCGGTGCCGGACTCCCGCAGCCGGCGTGCCACGAACGTCGCCACCACGGCGGGCGCGAGCGCGGCGACCGTCTCGGCACCCGCCCGGTCCGCGTCGCCGCCGGCCTCGGCGACGGCCGCGAGCAGGGCGTGGACCAGCAGCGGGTTGCCGCCGGTGACCTCGTGGCACGCGGCGGTGAAGGACGGGTCCGGCGACCCGGCGAACCGGCACCGCACCAGCGCCTCGATCCCGTCGCGGCTCAGGGGCGCCGGGCGCAGGACGGTGGTCGTCCCGGCCTCGCGCAGGGCGTCGACCAGCGGCGACGCGGTGTGCACGGCGGGCGGCTGGGCGCCCAGCACGATCGCCACCCCGAGCTCGGACACCCGGCGCGCGAGGTAGGCGATCGCCCGCAGCGAGGCCGCGTCCGCGACGTGCGCGTCGTCCACGACCAGCAGCACCGGGCCGGCCTCGGCGAGGTTCGCGGTGAGCCAGTAGAGGCCGTGCAGGGCGCTGCCGGCGTCGGTGTCGCCGCCCGGCGGGCTCGCGGGCCCGGAGGAGACGACCGGGGCGGCGAGGCGGGCGGCGCCGGCGAGCAGCCCGGGCCGACGGGCCACGAGCGTCTCGAACAGGCCGCGGACCACGCCGAACGCGAAGTCGCGCTCGAGCCGGGCGGCGCGCGCCGCGAGGACGGTCATGCCGAGGGCGGCGGCGCGCTCGCGGGCGGCGTCGAGCAACCG
Source organism: Actinomycetospora sp. CA-053990 (assembly GCF_050948445.1). NCBI lineage: Bacteria > Bacillati > Actinomycetota > Actinomycetes > Pseudonocardiales > Pseudonocardiaceae > Actinomycetospora > Actinomycetospora sp. CA-053990. Next base: position 1,126,094 of record NZ_CP192043.1, read on the forward strand.
GGTCTTGCCGATGCCGGCGGGGCCCTCCACCCAGACCAGGCCGCCACGCTCCGAGGCCGCCGCGCGCAGGACGTCCGAGAGCACGGCCAGCTCGTGGTCGCGCTCGAGGACGCCCTCTCCCGTCCTCGTCGCCGCGCGCGTCATGGGCGACTCTCCGTCGCAGTCATCGGCCACCGCCGTCCCCCGGGGGAACGACGCTAGGGGCCCCCGCGAGCGGCCACCATCGGGAGATCTGACTAATCGGGTCGGCCAATCCTCGGGGCCCCACCCCGACGCCCGGGCGAGCCGGGGCCGGTGTGCTGGACGGGTCCGCCGGCCCGACCCGCTCCGGAGGCCCCGATGACGGCGCCGCACCGCACCCCCACCGACCATGCCGCCCGCATCCACCGCAGCCGGTGGCCCGCGGTCGAGGTGCCCGACGTCGGCGTGCCCGAGTACCTGCTCGACCACCGCGCGGCCCGCGCCGACGCGACGGCGGTGATCGACGGACCGTCGGGCCGCATGCTGACCTACGGCGACCTGCGTCGCGGCGTGCACCGGTGCGCGCGGGGACTGGCCGGTCGCGGCTTCACCCGCGGGGACGTCCTCGCGATCGTCGCGCCGAACGTGCCCGAGTGGCTCGTCGGCTGCTTCGGGGCGATGAGCGCCGGGGGCGTCGTCTCCGGCATCAACCCGCTCTACACGCCCGAGGAGATCGCCGCCCAGCTCCGCGACGGCGGCGCCCGGTGGGTGCTCACGATCCCGCCGTTCCTGCCGCTGGTCCGCGCGGCGCGGGCGCTGGGGGACCAGCCGATCGAGATCGTCGTGCTCGGCGACCCGGACGGCGAGACGGCGTGGTCCGACGTCCTCGCCGCGGGCGCCGAGGGACAGGGGGTGGGCGCGCTGATCGACCCGCGGCGCGACCTCGCCCTGCTGCCCTACTCGTCGGGGACGACGGGCCTGGCCAAGGGCGTGATGCTCACCCACCGGGCGATCGTCACCAACGTCGCGCAGATGCAGGTCGCGCTCGCGCAGACCGCCGACGACCGTGCGATGGCCGTCGCGCCGTTCTTCCACGCCGTGGGGCTCAACGTCGTCGCGGGCGTGACCCTGCGGACGGGCGGCACGATCGTCACGCTGCCCCGCTTCGACCTCGAGGCCTACCTCGGGCTCATCGAGACCCACCGGCTCACGATCTCGGTGGTGGTGCCGCCGATCGCGCTCGCGATGGCGCGCCACCCCGCGGTGGACCGCTTCGACCTGTCCTCCCTGCGTCTCGTCGGCTGCGGCGCCGCGCCGCTGTCGGCCGATCTCCAGCAGGAGTGCGCGGCACGGGTCGGCGCGCCGGTCGGCCAGGGCTACGGGATGACCGAGGCCGTCGCGGCGATCACGCTGGTCGACACGGCCGCGCCGATCCCGCCCGGCTCGTGCGGGGTCCTGCTGCCGGGCGTGGAGGCCCGGATCGTCGACCTCATGACGGGCGAGGACCAGCCCGTCGACGGGACCGGCGAGCTGTGGGTCCGCGGCCCGCAGCTGATGACCGGCTACCTCGGCAACCCCGCGGCCACCGCCGCGACCGTCGACGCCGACGGCTGGCTGCGCACCGGCGACCTCGCCCGCATCGACGCGACCGGGAACGTGTTCGTCGAGGACCGGCTCAAGGAGCTCATCAAGGTCAAGGGCCTCCAGGTCGCCCCGGCCGAGGTCGAGTCGGTGCTGCGGACCCACCCCGCGGTGGCGGACGCCGCCGTGATCCCGATCCCCGACGAGCGCGCCGGCGAGCGCCCGAAGGCCGTGGTGGTGGCGGCCGGCGGGAGCACTGCCACGGAGATCCTCGCCCACGTCGCGGCCCGCGTGGCGCCGCACAAGTGCCCGCGCGAGCTCGCCTTCGTCGACGCGATCCCCACCTCGCCGTCGGGCAAGATCCTGCGGCGGCTGCTCGTCGCGCAGGAGCGCGCCGGGGCGCTCGCCGCCGCCGCGCCGTCGGCCACGGCTGCTACCCCGCCGGCCCCGACCGCCCCGGCCGAGCCCGTGAGCGCGCCGTGAGCACCACCGGCTACGCCCTGCGCCTGTCCGACGACGAGCTCGCGCGCTACCGGATGATGGCCGTGCGGGCCCGCGAGCGGGAGGCGGACCTGTGGGACCTCGCGGGCCTGCGCCCGGGCGCCCGCGCGGTGGACGTCGGGTGCGGGCCCGGCGCGGTGCTCACCCTGCTCGCCGAGGCCGTGGCGCCCGCCGGCCGGGTCGTCGGCGTGGACGCCGATGCCGAGGCGGTGGCGACGGCCCGCGCCGGCCTCGACGCGGCGGGTGCGGCAGGCGCCGAGGTGCGGCAGGCGCGCGCCGAGGCCACGGGGCTGCCCGCGGGCACGTTCGACGTCGCGGTCCTGCGCCACGTCCTGGCCCACAACGGCGGCGGCGAGCAGGCGATCGTCGACCACCTCGCCCGGCTCGTGCGCCCCGGCGGGCACGTCTACCTGCTCGACGTCGACGCCCTGAGCGCCAGCGTCGCGCCCGCGCCCCCTGACGCCGACGACCTGGTCGAGCGCTACCGGCGCTGGCACGCGGACCAGGGCAACGACCTCCGCGTGGGACGGCGGCTGGCGACGCTGGCGCGCGCCGCCGGCCTCGAGGTGCGCGAGTTCCGCGGCTGGTTCGAGATCGGGCCGGTGCCGCCCGGCGTGCGGGGCCCGGCGTGGGCGGCGCGGGAGGCCCTCGTCGCCGCGGGGCTCGCGGGGCCCGACGACCTCGCCCGCTGGGAGGCCGCCCACGCGACGATGGACGGCTGGGAGCCCCGGCCGGAGTACATGCTCGCGACGTTCGCCTGCGTCGCGCGGGTGCCCTCGCTGTCCACCTAGGTCCGGCCGAGCACCACCGAGAGGAGCACGGCGCCGACGAGGAGGGCCGACCTGCTCACGAAGGCGCCCGTCGACGCAGCTCCCGGGGCGACCGGCGCGGGCTCGGGCTCGGCGCCACCGTCCTCGCCGTCGGAGCGTGCCGGAGGGCCGTCGCGGTTCACGTGGCCGCGCCGCGCCGCCATCCCGAGCCGCACCGCGTAGATCACCGCGCTGCCCAGGAAGAGGATCGCGGTGATCAGCAGCCAGTGGTCGAGGATGCCGGCCGTGCTCAGGCCGGACGTGAACCGGAGGGCGTCCTCGCCGCGCCCGGTGATCGTCGGCAGGTAGATCAGGAAGAGGACGGCCGAGCCCAGCGCCGGCACCCGGATGTGGTTGATCGCCGGGACGCGCGGGGGGCGGTCGGGGCCGTAGCGGCGCCGCGCCCACCGGCTGATCGTCAGCGGCTGGTCGGCGAGGGCGTAGAGGGGATAGAGCACCAGGTCGTGGGCGATCACGGCCCCGAGGAACCAGACCGCGAGCCAGATCGCGCTCGGGTCGGTGGACACCAGCGACACCACGTACCCGGAGAGGGCGAAGCACCCGAGCACCGAGAGCAGGTGCAGCGGGTTCTCGCCGTAGAAGCGGCGCCAGGACCGCAGGAACGCCGCCATCAGCCCGTCCCCGGACGGAAGTCGATCGACGAGACCCACTTCGTGTTGTGCACCCCGGGCAGCGCCGGGACGATCACCCGGGCCGGGAATCCGTGGTCGGGCGCGAGGTCGACGGTCTCCTCGCCCGGGTTGCCGACGCGCAGCGCGAGCAGCGAGTCCGGGTTGAGCACCTGGTTGTTCTGCAGGGTCGCGCGGGCGTAGGCGCCGGTGGTCTCGACCGACTGCACGACGGCGTTGGCGGGGCCGGGCACACCCGCGAGGGCGGCGAGGTCGCGCAGCCGGACCCCCGTCCACGTCCGGTACACCGACCACCCCTCGACGCAGGCGATCGGCAGCGTCGCGGTGTGCAGCGCCATGCCGAGCAGCTGGTCGCGGGTGAGCGAGACCTCGGTCGCCCCGCCGCGCAGGGTCAGCCGCCAGCCCGCCCCGAGCCGCGCCGGGTCGATGCCCGAGCCCGCGAGCGTGCGGTTGACCTGGAAGTCGTTCGGGCCGGTGCCGTAGGACTGGCCGCGCGGGGACAGCAGCGCCAGCGGGCGCAGGGGGTCCCAGGTCTGCCCGACGCTCAGCACCGCGACCAGCGCGCTGCCGCCGCCGACCATCGCCAGCAGGCCGCGACGGCTCAGGGTCGGCCGGTTCGGGGCCAGCGGGGCGAGCCCCGTCGCGTCGATCGGCTCGGGCTCGGTCTCGGCGACCCCGTCGTCGAGCCAGCGCCCGAAGGCCCCGGTGCCGCCCGGCCCCGCCCGCAGCGCCCGGACCATCGTCGGGACCTTGAGCACGACGTGGCTGACGAAGCCGGCGATGAACACCCACGCGCCGTAGTAGTGCGCGAGGTAGAAGCTGAAGCCGAACGAGTAGTCGTACTGGGCGTTCATCAGCCCGGTGACGAACTCGAACAGGATGCCGCCGACCAGGGCCAGCAGGGAGATCCGCTCGAGCAGGTGCCCGACGCTGCGCACCGGGGGCCAGGCGAAGAGCTTCGGCACTACCGACCAGAGCTTGGCCAGGACGATCGGCGTGAGGATCATCCCGAGCGTCACGTGCAGACCCTGGGTGAGCCGGTAGAGCCACGCCGGGTTCGACGGCCAGTCGAAGTACGGCAGGTGCAGGTAGCCGACGTCGGCGGGGATCGCCTGGCCGAACTGCGGGCCGTAGGCGATGTAGGACAGCAGCCCCGTGAGGATCACGATCGGCAGGCCGGCGAGCAGGACCGCGCCGAACACCGAGGTCAGCCACGTCCCGCGCAGCGGGCTGCGCCACGTCCTCGGGTGGGCAGGCGGCGGCACGGGGATCCGGCCGACGGCGCGGAAGAGTGCCTTCGGGAAGCCGTACTCCGGCTCGGGGGCCACGCGCGGCTCCGGACCGGGGCCCGCCTCGGGCGGGTCCGTCGGGCGCACGGTGGTCATGACGGGACCCTAGCGCAGACTGTACCTATCGGTACAATCTCGGACGTGTGGACGAGCGCGGGCCGATGAGCCTCGACCCGGGGCACCGTCCCCCGACGGCGCGGGGTCGCCGCACCCGCGAGGCGATCGTCGACGCGGCGGCGGACCTCATGCACGAGCGGGGCATCGCCGCCACCGGGCTGGGCGACGTGCTGAGGGCCAGCGGCACCGGGAAGTCGCAGCTCTACCACTACTTCGACGGCAAGTCCGACCTCGTCCTGGCCGTGATCGACCGGCAGCTCGAGCGGGTGCTCGCCGCGCAGCCCGCGCTCGACCCCGCCGACTCGACCACGCGGCAGGACGACGTCCGCGCCTGGGCGGCGTCGCTCGTCGAGCTGCACCGGGACGGTGGCGGGCCGTTCGCCTGCCCCCTCGGGGTCTTCAGCGGGCAGGTCGACGCGGAGCCCCGGTGGCGCGAGCACCAGGCCGCGGCCTTCCGGCAGTGGCAGGAGCGCATCGCGGCGCTGCTCGCGCGCGGGCAGGCGCAGGGGGTCGTCGACCCCGCCCGCGACGCCGGCGAGATGGCCGTGGCCGTCCTCGCCGCCGTCCAGGGTGGCCTGATGCTCGCCCGTCTCCACCGCGACCTCCAGGTCCTCGCCCTCGCGCTCGGCGCGGCCGTCGACCACGTCCGTCCGCGGCCGGTGTGATCCCACCTCTGTGATCCCACCCCGGCTGCCGTCACGTGGGTGTCCGCCGGAGAACGGGTATCGGTTCGGAGGACCAGTACATCGGCAGAGGACGAGGGAGCCCGCGTGGCGGACAACGCGTACAGCAAGACCGAGATCGTCGGCAGCTCGGCGGAGGGCGTCGACGAGGCCATCCGCGGCGCCATCCGCCGTGCCTCCTCGACGCTGCGTCAGGTCGAGTGGTTCGAGGTCGTCGAGATCCGCGGTCACGTGCAGGACGGCGAGGTCGGGCACTTCCAGGTGACGCTGAAGGTCGGGTTCGCCCTCGAGGACACCAAGCCCTGATCGTCCGGCGGGGTGGCGTCGCCCGTCGCCGCCACCCCGCCGACCTCCAACTCGTTAGGTAAGCTCAGGACCGTGGTGTGGGACGGCGAGACCCGGTGAGCGAGGTCGAGACCCCCCACACCGACCGCCGGACCGGCGCCATGTTCGCGGCGCTGCGCGTCCGCAACTACCGGCTCTTCGCCTCGGGCCAGGTCGTGTCGCTCGTCGGCACCTGGATGCAGCGGGTGGCCCAGGACTGGCTCGTCCTCGAGCTCTCCGGCGGCAGCCCCGTCGCCCTCGGCGTCGCCGCGGCCCTGCAGTTCGGGCCGACGCTGCTGCTCTCGCTGTGGGGCGGCGCGATCGCCGACCGCTACGACAAGCGCCGCCTGCTCATGGGCCTGCAGGTCGGGATGGGCGCCTGCGCGCTCGTGCTCGGCGTGCTCGACGTCGGCGGCCTGGTGACGCTCACCCAGGTCTACGTGCTGTGCGTGCTCCTCGGCTGCATCTCCGCGCTCGACGGGCCCGTGCGCCAGTCGTTCGCCGGCGAGATGGTCGGATCGGGTGCGCTCGCCAACGCCGTCGCCCTGAACTCGATGACGTTCAACACCGCGCGCGTCGTCGGCCCGGCGGTCGCGGGCCTGCTCGTCGCCGCGGTCGGCACCGGGTGGGTGTTCCTGCTCAACGCGATCACCTTCGTCGCGGTGCTCACCGGTCTCGCCCTCATGCGCCCGGCCGAGATGTTCGCCTACGCCCGCGCGCCCCGGGAGCGCGGCGCCGTGCTCTCGGGCCTGCGCGAGGTCCGGCGCCACCCCGACGTGGTGCTGCTGCTGGTGATCGTCTTCTTCGTGTCGACGCTCGGCATCAACTTCTTCGTGACGCTCGCGATCGTCGCCCGCAACGTCTTCGGCCGGGGCGCGGAGTCCTACGGCCTGCTGACCTCGGCTCTGGCCGTCGGCTGCCTGCTCGGGGCGTTCCACGCCGCGCGCCGCGTCGGCAGGCCCCGCCTGCGCACCGTCCTGCTGGCCGCCGCGGTCTTCGGCGTCTGCGAGGCCGCCGCCGGGCTGATGCCGAGCTACCTGGGCGTGGCGCTGCTGCTGATCCCCACCGGCGCGGCCCAGCTGCTGTTCACCAGCGCCGCCAACGCCGCGATCCAGCTCGGGGTCGACGAGTCCGTGCGCGGGCGGGTCATGGGCCTGTGGATGCTCGTGCTGCTCGGCGGCACCCCGGTGGGCGGTCCCGCGCTGGGCTGGCTCGCCGAGGAGTTCGGCGGCCGCGCCCCGTTGGTGCTCGGCGGGGTGGCGTCGGTGCTGGCCGCGGTGATCGCCGGGCTGTGGGTCGTCCGGCGGCGGACGAGGACGCCCGCGACCGTGCCTGCCTAGGTTCCCGCCCGCCGCCACTCCTGCGGCGGCACGCCGTGCTCGCGGCGGAAACGGCGCACGAAGTAGCCCGGGTCGCGGTATCCGACCCGGTGGGCGATCGCGGCGACCGTGAGGTCGTCGGACGTGAGGAGGCGGCGCGCCTCGCGCATCCGCCGCTCGGTGAGCCACTGGCCCACGGTGCGGCCGGTGTGCCGCCCGACGAGGGTCGTCAGGTGACCCGGCGTCAGGCCCACCTCGCGGGCGACCTCGGCCGGCGTGATCGGCTCGGCGAACCGGCGCTCGAGCACGTCGAACACCGCCGCGAGCACCGGACGGTCGGCCAGCGCGCCCGCCACGTCCACGTCGAGGCGCCCGAGCCGGACGAGCAGCAGCGTCAGGTGCGCGCGCACGGCCTCGGCCGCGCCCTCGCGCCGCTGCGCCAGCTCCGTCGCCAGCGCCTCGAGCTCCGCCCGCCACGCCGCTCGCTCGTCCGGCGGCACGCGCAGCCGCTGCGCCCCGCCGTGGCGGCCGGCGGGCCCGCCGGAGAACGGCGCCAGCAACGGGTGGGCGCGCCACGACACCAGCGGCGCGGCCCCGGTCGGGTCCACCGCGTCCGCCGGGAAGAACACCGCCCACACCAGGCCGGTCATGGTGTCGTCCGGCGGCGCGACGACCGCGCCGGGCGCGATCACCACGACGTCGCCGTCCTCGAGCTCCCACACGCGGTCGTCGACGCGCATCGGCCCCCGGCCGCGCTCGACGTGCAGCAGCACGAGGAAGTCGTGGGCGTGGGTCCCGCCGACCACCGCCGCGCGCCGAGCGGTCGCGTCGGACCAGCGCTCCACCGCCACGGGCGGCACGCCCGGGACCCGGGGGAAGCCCACCAGGGGAACCGAGGATCGTCCCGTCCCGCCCATGCTTCGTCCCTTGTCCGCAGGTGGATGGGCTCACAGAGTGGAGAGGTCCCCCGGAAGACCGTCCCATGCCCCCTGACGGAGGCCATCGTGTCCCACTCCGCGCCCGCCGGCGAGCGCCCGTTCCTGCCGGCGATGGGCTTCGGCGCGCCCGCCGCCACCTACGACGTGTTCACCCGCGTCCTGGGCGCGCGCGCGATCCACTGGCAGCTCGTCGCGCAGGCCGGGGTCGCGTCCGGGCAGACGGTGCTGGAGCTCGGCACGGGGACCGGCGAGGTCCTGCTGCTGGCCGCCCGCGTCGCGCCCGGGGCGACGCTCGTCGGCCTCGACCCCGATCCGGCGGTGCTCGACCTCGCCCGCCGCAAGGCCGCCCGCCACGGCGTCGCCCTGCGCCTGGAGCGCGGTTACGCCGACCAGCTGCCGTACGCGACCGGCTCGGTCGACCGCGTGCTCTCGTCGTTCATGTTCCACCACCTGCCGCCCGCGGAGCAGCGGACGATGCTCGCGGAGGCCCGGCGGGTGCTGGCGCCCGGCGGGAGCCTGCACCTCGTCGACCCCGACGGCACCGACCCCGGCATCCTGGGCTGGTTCGCCCGCCACGACCACGGCAAGGGCCACGGTCACGGTTACGGTCACGGGCACGGGCACGGCTCGCCGCACCTCGTCGGCGCCGACGACGTCGCGACGATGCTGCGCGACGCCGGCTTCACCGACGTGGAGGCCGTGGCCCGCCGGACCCGCACCTTCGGCCGGGTGGTGTTCCACCGGGCCGTGTGCCCTGCGGGCACGTGAGCACTATGAGGTGCTCGAGCACCTCGAAGTGCTCACGAGCCCGGAGGGCACCTCAGATCCCCGGCCAGGTGTGCACGGGCTCGTTGGCCTCCATGCCCTCGAGGTAGGCGCGCATCATGTGCCGGATCGCCGTGGGGCGGTCGGCGCCGCGGCGCTCGGCCTCGCTCACGGCCCGGATCTGCCAGGCGGCGCCCGTGCACCGGCGCACGCAGCGCTCCTCGATCACGGACAGGTAGCGGTCGGCCTCCGACCCGTCGACACCCCAGGCCGCGAGGCCCTCCTGCGCCAGCGGCAGCATGCGCCGCAGCGCGAGCTCGTCGGCCCGGACGGTGCCGATCCCGGGCCAGTACAGGGCGGCGTCGATCCCGTGCCGCGCTCCGGCGGTGAAGTTCGCCTCGGCGGCGTCGAAGGACATCTGCTGCCACGGCGGGCGGTCGGACTCCGCGAGCGCGCGGATGAGCCCGTAGAAGAACATCGCGTTGGCGACGGCGTCGACCGCCGTGGGACCGGCGGGCAGCACGCGGTTCTCCAGCCGCAGGTGCGCGACGCCGTCGGCGACGTCGTACACCGGGCGGTTCCAGCGCCACACCGTGCCGTTGTGCAGCCGCAGCTCGTGCAGGCTCGGCGCGCGACCGGCGTCGAGCTCGGAGAACGGGTCCTCGTCCTCGGCGAGCGGGAGCAGCGCGCCGAAGTAGCGGACGTTCTCCTCGAAGAGGTCGTAGGCCGACTGGGCCCATCGGTCGCCGAACCACACCCGCGGCCGCACGCCCTGGTTGCGCAGCTCCACGGGCCGGGTGTCGACCGCCTGGGTGAACAGCGGCACCCGCGTCTCGGCCCAGAGCCGGCGGCCGAGCAGGAACGGGGAGTTCGCCGCGAGCGCCACCTGCAGGCCGGCGACGGCCTGCGCGGCGTTCCAGTACGCGGGGAAGGTCTCGGGCGTCAGCTGGAGGTGCAGCTGCAGCGAGGTGCAGGCCGCCTCGGGCGCGATCGAGTCGACGTCGAGCACGAGGTGCTCGGCCGGTGAGCCGTCCGACGGCCCGCCACGGGCCGCGGGGGGCTCGGTGATGTCGAGGCGGAAGGGCTCGCCGCGCGCGGTGAGCATCTGGCGGTTGAGCAGCGCGTAGCGCGGGTCCTCGGTGAGCTGGTCGGAGGCGAGGTGCTCGGCGCCGAGCGTGGGCAGGATGCCGATCGTCACAGCGCTCGCGCCGACCCCGCGGGCGCACTCCCCGGCGCTCGACACCGCGTCGAGCATGTCCTTCTCGAGGTCACGGGCGGTGGCGCCGGGCAGCATCCGCGGCGGCAGGTTGATCTCGAGGTTCCAGCGGCCGAGCTCCGAGGTGAGCACGTCGGACGCGGAGCGGTCGAGCACGGCGTGGTTGAGCATCGCCGGGCGCATGTCCTCGTCGACCAGGGCGAGCTCGATCTCCACCCCGGTGCTGGGCTCGTCGGCGGCGAAGCGGCCCTCGGTGACCATCCGCCCGAACGCCTCGAGGCAGCGGTGGATCCGGTGCCGGTACCGAGCCTGGTCCGAGGCGGTGAAGAGGGTGGCGGCGAGGTGCTGGCCCATGACCCGCCCGGCTCCCGTCCACGATCCGACTCGACCACCGGGTACCGCCACGACGGCGCGGTACCCCCGACTCACGCGAACCCCGACGACCGGACACGCTGACACAGCCCGGAGGTCGACGCCACCCGCCGAGGCCGTCCGCCCGCGGAAAGAGTCCGTTCAGCGTAGGGCATGTCCGGCGTCGACCGTTCGGCGCCGCAGGGTGACCTCTGGCCCACTACAGGACGATCGCGTGCGCCGTTCGGCCGAGCGTCAGCCGCTGCGCCCGAAGTCCTCCGGCGAGATGTTGTCGAGGAACGCCCGGAAGCGGTCGACCTCGTCCTCGTCGGCGCCGCCGGCGCTGCTGGCCGTGGTGGCGGCCTCCTCGGCCTCGTCGTCCTCGACCACCACCCCGGCGTCGGCGAGGACGCCCTCGGTGGCGTGGATCGGCACGTCGGCGTGCAGCGCGATCGCGATCGAGTCGCTGGGGCGCGCCGAGACCCGCAGCCCGCGGTCGAACACGAGGTCGGCGTAGAACGTGCCGCCCCGCACCTCGGTGATCTCGATGCGCTCGAGACGCCGCCCGAGCGCGGAGACCACGTCGGAGATCAGGACGTGGGTCAGCGGGCGCTCGGGGAGCCGTCCCTGCTGCTCGAGGGCGATCGCCTCGGCCTCGGCCAGCCCGATCCAAATCTGGAGGCAGCGATTGCCCTCGGTCTCCTGCAGCAGCACGACGGGGTGCCGGCTCTCGCCCGACCCGGCACCCGAGCCGCCGCCCTGCTGGGTCGCGTCGTCCACGGCCAGCACGCCGACCACCCGCATCTCGCTCACGGCTCCAGCCTCCCACGTCTCCGGGCGCCCCCGGAGGGCTTCCGTCCCGCCGAATCCCGCTGCGGCGCTTGCCGGACCCGGATGCCCCACCCGGTCCGGACGACACACGGAGCCGCTCGCGCGCCGCCTCGTGTTCTCCCGTCGCTCCGCTCGCCCGGGACGGTGCCTCGCCGCCTCGGATCCCGCCAGTCGGGGTCTGGGACGATACGCACGTGGCGCGTGTGGTGGCGGTCGACGACGCGGCCGACCCGCGCCTCGCCGACTTCCGCGATCTCGCCCGCGCCGACCGGCGTCCCGACCGTCCCGGCGGGCGCGGTCTCGTACTCGCCGAGGGCACCGTGGTCGTGCGCCGCCTGCTCGCCTCGCCCTACCCGCCGCGGGCCCTGCTCGGCGTGGCCCGCCGCGTCGAGGACCTCGCCCCGACCTGGCCGGGGCCGACGTACCCGCCTACGTCACCGACGCCGCGACGATGGCGGAGGTCGTCGGCTTCCACCTCAACCGGGGCGTGCTCGCCAGCGCCGACCGCGCGCCCGCGCCCGACCTCGCCGCGCTGCTGGCCGGCGCCCGCCGGGTGGCAGTGCTCGAGGGCGTCAACGACCACGAGAACCTCGGCGCGCTGTTCCGCAACGCCGCCGCCTTCGGGGTCGACGCCGTGCTCGTGGGCCCCGAGTGCGCCGATCCGCTCTACCGCCGCAGCGTCCGCGTCTCGACGGGCCACGTCCTGCGCGTGCCGTTCGCCACGTGCGGCCTCGCGGCGGCCGTGACGGCCCTGCGGGGCGCGGGGTTCACGCTCGCGGCCCTGACGCCCGGCGGGGACCCCGGGGCGCTGGCGGGGCTCGCCGGGCACGAGCGCGTCGCCCTCCTGCTCGGCGCGGAGGGCCCGGGGCTGTCCGACGAGGCGCTCGCCGCCGCCGACGTCCGGGTCCGCATCCCGATGGCCGGCGACGTCGACTCGCTCAACGTCGCCACGGCCGCGGCGGTCGCGTTCCACGCCACGGCGGGCCCGGTGGGGTCGGCGTCGTGAGGGTCGTCGAGGTCCGCGCCGAGCGGGGGCGGGCGATGGTCGCCGGGGTGCCGCTGGGGGAGGCCGGTGATGCGGGCGTCGGCGACCCGGGCGCCGGCGGGCGGACGTGGGGCCTGCCGCCCGACCTCGTCGACGCGCTGCGGGAGTGGGCGCGGGTGGCCGCGTCGGTCCCCGCCCTGCCCGCTGCGGCCCTGCCCGTTGCTGCGTCGCCCGACCCCGCCCCCGAGACGATCAGCCGCCGCGGCCGCCGGCTCGCCGCGCGCCTGTCCGTGGAGCTGGACGCGCCCGTCGACTACCACGACCCCGTCACGGGGCACCGCGTGGCGCTCCGGGCCGTGACGCGGACCCCGTACCTGCCGCCGGTGCCGCCGCTGCCCGTGCGGGCGAGCGAGAACGGCAACGGGGCCACACCCCACCTGCCCCCCGAGGCCCAGGAGCTCGACGCGGCCACCGCGGCCGCCGAACCGACCCCCTGGGGCGTCGGGCTGCTCCTCGTCGCCCTCGTGGCCGGGGTCGTGCTGCTGGCGAACCTGGCCCTCGCCGCGCCGCTGGTGACCGGCCTCGGCGTGATCGGGCTGGCCGTCGACGCCGCGGTCGTCGCCGGCCTGGTACCGGCCCTGTGGCTCAACCGGCACGTGCCCACCTGGCGCTGGGCGGTGTACGGGACGTTCGTCGGCACCGGGCTCGCGCTGGTGTTCCTCGCAGTGGCGGCGTTCTAGCTCGTCCCCGCCCGTCAGGTGCGGGGCGAGCGCGTCCCCAGCAGGACGTCCTCCCACGACGGGACGATCGGGTGGGCGCGCCGGCCCCGGCGACTGCCCTCGCCGGGGTCGGTGGTCGGGGCGGCGACCTCGGCCGCGGCCGGCCCGGGATCGACCGCGGGCGCGTCGGTCTCGTCGCGCTGTCCCGCGCGGGGGACCGGCATCTGGTCGCCGCCCGAGGAGGCGGCGCGGGGGACGCGGAGGCCGGCGGCATCACCGGGCGTGCCGGGCGGCCCCCGCGGCGGGCGGCGCCGCGCTCGGGCCGGCGGGAGCCCGCTCCGGAACCGTGCGACGACGACGAGGCGTGCCCCGACCCCGCGGGGCGGCGCGGGGCGACGTCGCCGGAGGCGGCCATCGCGGGGGTCTGTTCGAGGGCCTCGTCGAGCGCGTCGTGGACGTCGGCCGGGCCGTCGCCGGCCTCGGGGTCCCCCGGCTTGTCGACGCGGCGCGGGCCGGCGGTCGGCTCCTGCCCGAGCAGCTCGCGGGCGGGGTCGTCGCGCGGGTCGACGGTGCCGCCGGCGGCGCCGGGCTTGAACGCCCAGCGGGCGACGTTGTCCGAGCGCCCGGCCTGCCACGACAGCGTCACGATCCACGACGCGCCCTCGGCCTTGCTGGCGTCCCACCGGCCGTCGTCGAGGTCCTGTCCGCGGGCGGCGAACGTCGCGGCGACGATCTCGCCGAGCGTGCGCTCGTCGGTGCGGGCGGCGTCGCCGGGGAGCAGCGGGTGGGCGCGGCGGGCGATCTCGGCGACCCGGGCGCGCTCGAGCAGCACCGGGTAGGCGAAGCGCTCGACGTGCGCGGCGCTGACCCCGCCGGCGGCCGCCACGTCGTCCACCGACTCGCCGGCCCGCACGCGCGCCTGGATGTCGCGGGGCCGCAGCGGGCTGGTGATCTCGATCTCCATCTGCCCCAGCCTCCGGACGTCGCCGCGCGCGGCGGCCCGCAGTCGCTCGTCCCCCGACACCGCGAAGCGCTCGTGGCGGATCGGGTCCTCGAGGATCACGGTCTCGTGGTCGTCTCCCAGGCCGACGACGCGCAGCTGACGCATCAGGCCTCCCCGTCGGCTCGCGGGCCCGGACCCCGGACGTCGGTGCCACCCTGCGGCGGCGGTGGGGCGCGGTGCTCGCCCACCGACGCTAGGCGAGCGGTCTCCTCGGACGAGGGAGGCGCGCCGCCCGTGTCTCTCGTCTGCGTGGGACGGGAGACACGGGCGGGGCGGGCGTGACGGCTGAGCTAGCCCGTTCGGCCCAGCCGGCTGGTCACGACTGACGCTCGATGACCCAGTCGATGCACTGGGTCAGCTTGCTGACGTCGTCCGGCTCGACCGCGGGGAACATCCCGATGCGCAGCTGGTTGCGCCCGAGCTTGCGGTACGGCTCGGTGTCGACGACGCCGTTGGCGCGCAGGGTGGCCGCGACGGCGGCGGCGTCCACGTCGTCGGTGAAGTCCACCGTGCCGACGACCTGCGACCGGTGCTTCGGGTCGGCGACGAACGGCGACGCGACCGTCGACTCCTCGGCCCACTGGTAGAGGCGGTCCGAGGAGTCCTTGGTGCGCCCGGTGGCCCAGTCGAGCCCGCCGCCGGCGTTCATCCACTCGATCTGGTCGGCGAGCAGCAGCAGCGTCGCCACCGCCGGGGTGTTGTAGGTCTGGTCCTTGCGGGAGTTGTCCAGCGCGGTGGGCAGCGAGAGGAACTCGGGGATCCAACGCCCGCCCGGCCGGTCCTTGTCGATCTGCTCGACGCGCTCGAGCGCGGCCGGCGACATGATCGCGATCCAGAGCCCGCCGTCCGCGGCGAAGGACTTCTGGGGCGCGAAGTAGTAGACGTCGGACTCGCTGATCTGCACGGGCAGCCCGCCGGCACCCGAGGTCGCGTCGATCGCGACGAGCGCGTCGCCGGACCCGCTCGGGCGCGTGACGGGCACGGCCACACCGGTCGAGGTCTCGTTGTGGGCCCAGCCGATGAGGTCGGCGCTCGGGTCGGAGGTCGGCTCCGGGGCGCTGCCCGGGTCGGCGGAGACGACGATCGGGTCGGCGAGGAACGGGGCGCCCTTGGTCACCGAGGCGAACTTCGAGGAGAACTCGCCGTAGGTGAGGTGGAGGCTGCGGTCGCGCACGAGGCCGGCGGCCGCGGCGTCCCAGAAGGCGGTGGTCCCGCCGACGCCCAGCACGACCTCGTAGCCCTCGGGGAGCGAGAACAGGTCGCGCAGGCCGGAACGGATGCGCCCGACGATCGACTTGACCGGCTTCTGGCGGTGCGACGTGCCCATCACGTCGCCGGACTGGGCCAGGTGGGCGAGCTGTTCGGGGCGCACCTTCGAGGGACCGCACCCGAACCGCCCGTCACTGGGCAGGAGCTCGGCGGGAATCTGCAGCGTGTCGGTCGACGTGGTCACGCCGGACATCCTCCCAGCGTCCCGCGACGATCGCTGTCGTGTGGGCCACGTCCGGGGGCGGCTCAGGCGCTCCGCGCCACCTCCGCGACCCCCCGCGGCCCCGGTCCGATGTACTGCGCCGACGGGCGCACGAGGCGCCCGGTGCGGCGCTGCTCCAGGACGTGGGCGGCCCAGCCCGCCGTGCGGGCGCACGTGAACATCGCCGGCATCACCTCCGCCGGGACGCCCGCGAGGTCGAGCATCACCGCGGCCCAGAACTCGACGTTGGTCTCGATCGCGCGGTCCGGTCGGCGCTCGCGCAGAGCGCTCAGCGCGGCCGTCTCGAGCGCGGCGGCCGCCTCGAAGCGCGGTGCGGCGAGCTCCCGGGCGGTGCGGCGCAGGACGCGGGCGCGCGGGTCCTCGGCGCGGTAGACGCGGTGGCCGAAGCCCATGAGGCGTTCGGAGCGGTCGAGGATGCCCGCCACCACGGCGTCGGCGTCGCCCGTGCGCTCGACCTCGGCGATCATCGGCAGCACGCGGGCGGGCGCGCCGCCGTGCAGCGGGCCCGACATCGCGCCGACCGCCGCGGAGAGCGAGGCCGCGGCGTCGGCGCCGGTCGAGGCCACGACGCGGGCGGTGAAGGTCGAGGCGTTGAGCCCGTGCTCGGCGGCCGAGACCCAGTAGGCGTCCAGGGCCCGGACGTGCGTCGGGTCGGCCTCGCCCCGCCAGCGCACGAGGAAGCGCGCCACCGGGTCCTCGACGGCGGACAGCTCGGCCTCGGGCACGGGCGGCAGGCCGTCGCCGCGGGCCGAGCGGGCGACGAGGGCGAGCGCCGCGGCCGCGCTCCGGGCGAGGTCGTCGCGGGCACGCTCCGGGGTCGCGTCGAGCAGCGGCGGCAGCGACCAGCGCGACCCGAGCAGCGCGAGCCCGGCCTGCACGTCGACCCGGACGTCGCCCGAGAACGGCGGCTCGAGCCCCGGCTCCTCGCGGGGCAGCGGGCGCCCGAGGTCGCCGTCGACGAGCAGCCCGAACACGTCGCCGAACCCCACGTGGCCCACGAGGTCGGTGATGTCGACCCCGCGGTAGCGCAGGGCCCCGCCGTCACGGTCCGGCTCGGCGATCTCCGTGCGGAACGCGACCACGCCCTCGAGGCCCGGGGAGAAGCCCGGCGGCGGCGGAGGGACGGCGGTGACGGGGGCGGTGCTCAACGGGGTCCTCCTCGCGTCGCGGCACGGGATCCCGGTCGGGGCCCCGCTGCCCGGACGGGCCCGCCGAGCCACCAGGGGTGGGTGGTCGTGGGCCCAGCAGCACCGTGCGCCGCGAGCCGCGGCGCGGGCAACTCCCGGTGTCGCCGGACGGCTTGTGTCGCTGCTCACGTGGTGCGCACGGCCCCGTCGCCTACCGTGCGGCGGGACTTCGGACGGCACGCAATTCGGACAGCACGGGCGAGGGAGACGGATGGCGGGGGAGACCACGGGGCTACCGGGCATGCGCGAGGACTACCGGGCGGCGACGCTCGACGCCGCGGACCTCGCCGGCACCTGGCACGAGCAGCTGATCGCCTGGATCGGCGCCGCCCGGGAGGCCGGCCTTCCCGACGCCAACGCGATGGTCCTGGCCACCGGCGACGACGAGGGCCGCCTCACCACGCGCACGGTGCTGGCCAAGGACGTCGACGCCGGCGGCGTCACGTTCTTCACCAACTACACCTCGGAGAAGAGCCACCAGCTGCGGCAGACCCGGCAGACGTCGGCGACGTTCCCCTGGATCGCGCTCCAGCGGCAGGCGACGGTGATCGGCACCGTCGAGCTGCTGTCCCGCGAGGAGACCCTCACCTACTGGCGCACCCGCCCGCGTGGCTCGCAGCTCGGGGCGTGGGCGTCGCCGCAGTCGGCGGTCGTGCGCGACCGCGCCGCCCTCGAGGACCTGCTCGCGGGGGTCGCCGACCGCTTCGCCGACGACGAGGAGATTCCGCCGCCGCCGCACTGGGGCGGCTGGCGGATCGTGCCGACGCACGTCGAGTTCTGGCAGGGCCGCACGGACCGCCTGCACGACCGGCTGCGCTTCCGGCGGACCGATCCGGGGTGGGTCGTGGAGCGCCTCGCGCCGTAGGGGCGCAGGATCGCCGCCGTGGCACGTACGGCTCGCGGCTTCCTGGCCGACACCACCCCGCTCCGCACGCCGGCCTTCAAGCGTCTCTGGATCGCCGCGATCGTCACGGTCGTCGGCGCGCAGCTGTCCGTCGTCGCCGTCCCGACGCAGCTCTACCAGCTGACCGGCTCCTCGGCGTGGGTCGGCCTGACGGGGCTCTTCGGGCTGGTGCCCCTCATCGTCTTCGGGCTCTGGGGCGGGGCGATCGCGGACGCGGTCGACCGCCGCGGGCTGCTGGTGTTCACCGGGACCGGGCTCGCGGTGACGTCGCTGCTGCTCGGGCTGGCCACGGTCACCGGGATCGGCGGGCCGTGGGAGGTGCTGACCCTCTACGCGGTGCAGACCGCGTTCCTGGCGATCAACCAGCCCACCCGGGCGGCGGTGCTCCCACGGCTCCTCCCGCACGACCAGCTGCCCGCGGCCAACACGCTGCTGTTCACCGTGACCCAGCTCGGGGCCATCGCCGGGCCGCTCCTCGCCGGGGTCGCGCTGACGTTCACGTCGGTCGGCACGCTCTACCTCGTCGACACGGTCTGCCTCTTCGCCTCGATCTGGGCCGCCTTCAACCTGCCCCGCCTCCCGGTCGGCGACGGGCCGGGGGGCGTGCGCGGGGTGTTCCGGGCGGTGCGGCGCAGCGCCGGGATCGGTGGGGTCCTCGCAGGTTTCCGCTACATCGCGATGAGCCAGGTCCTGCTCGTCTCCTTCCTCGTCGACACCGTGGCGATGGCCCTCGGCATGCCCCGCGCGGTGTTCCCGGAGGCGGCCGAGCAGACGTTCGGCGACCCCCCGGGCGGCGGCCCGGCGCTCGGGGCGCTGTTCGCCTCGATCGCGATCGGCGCCACGCTCGGCGGGCTGTTCTCGGGGCGGCTGCACGGCATCCGGCGCCAGGGCGTGGCGGTGACGCTCGCCGTCTGCGCGTGGGGTGCCGGCGTCGCCCTGTCCGGGCTGACGTCGATGCTGTGGCTCGCCGTCGCCCTGCTCGCGCTCGCCGGAGCGGCCGACCTCGTCAGCGCGGTGTTCCGGCAGACGATGCTGCAGGTGGTCGCCACCGACGAGATGCGCGGGCGCATGCAGGGCGTGTTCACCGTCGTCGTCGCGGGCGGGCCCCGCCTCGGCGACCTGTGGCACGGCCCGGCCGCCGAGGCCTGGGGCACCGGCGCCGCGACCGTCGTCGGCGGCGTCGGCGTGATCGTGCTGACCGTGATCGTGGTCGCGATCTTCCCGGTCTTCTGGCGCTACCGGGCCCCCCTGGCCGACGACGAGCCCCCCACCGAGCCCTCCGGCGACGCGGCCTCGGCCGACCCGCCCGAGCGGCCGGGGAAGGTCTCCGACGACTGAACCCCGCCGTCCTCCGGGGCCGCGGCCCGGGTCGACGCGGGGCCGTGCGGAAGCCGAGCCCGTGCTGCGGCACCTCCGGCGACGCCGAGTCCAGCGGCACGGCCGGCGAGCGCACGAGCCCGAGCTGGGCGGTCTGGCGCGGCAGCAGGGCGTCGAGGAGCCAGTCGACGGCCGTCCGCACGCGATTGCCCGGCATCGCGATCAGGTGGTAGCCGCGGGCGACGACGTGGGCGGGCTTGCCGCTGAGCCGCACGCCCAGCGGGTTGGCCGCCGCGTCGAAGCCGCCGAGGTCGACGACGAAGCCGAGGTCGCGGTGCTTGTAGGTCCGCGACCGCCCCGTCCCGAGCGAGGCCGCGACGTTGCGGCCCGCGAGGCGGCCCTGGCGCTCGGCGTGCTGCGCGGTCATCGCGGTGTACTCGCCGGGACGGGCCCGGTCGGGCACCGCGGCGGCGTCCCCGCAGGCGAAGACGTGGGGGTGGTCGGGGACGCGCAGCCGGGTGTCGACGACCATCCGGCCCTGCTCGATCTCGACCCCGAGGTCGTCGATCAACGGGTCGGGCCGCACGCCGACGCACCAGAGCAGGGTGCGGGTGGGGATGTGCTCGCCGGAGGACGACAGACGCACCCCGTCGCCGGTCGCCTCGTCGACCTCCTCGTGGGTGCGGACGTCGACGCCGCGCTCGCGCAGCACCCGGTCGGCGGTGGCCGAGAGGTGCCCGGCCAGCCCGGCGAGGATCTCGCCGCGGCTGACTAGCACCCAGCGCGGGACCTCCTCCAGGCCGCGGCTGGCCGCGAGCTCCTTGGTGAACAGGTAGCCCTGCGCGGTGACCTCCGTGCCCGTGTAGCCCCCGCCCACCACGACGACGGTCAGCCGGGCGGCGCGCTCCTCGGGGTCCTCGCACACCGCCGCGAGCTCGACCTGCCGGATGAGGTGGTCGCGCAGGTACAGCGCCTCGGGCACGCCGCGGAAGCCCTGCGCGTACTCGGTGACCCCGGGCACCGGCAGCACCTTGTGCACGCTGCCCGCCGCGATGACGAGGCGATCCCAGTGCGTCTCGTGGTGAACGCCCTCGGGGTCGAGCCAGCCGATCGTGTGCCCGTCGAGGTCGAGCTCGTCGACCTCCCCCGGAGCGTGGCGCACGCAGCGCGGCAGCGCGGCGGCGAGCGCCACCGAGATCCGGCGCGGCTCGAGGATGCCGGCGGCCACCTCGGGCAGCAGGGGGAGGTACAGGAAGTAGTTGGTGGGGCTGACGAGGATGATGTCCACCTCGTCGCCCATGCGCTTCGCCAGGGATCGCGCCGCCTGGAATCCCGCGAACCCGCCGCCGACGATGACCACCTTGGGCGGTCGTCCGTCCTCTCCCCTGGTCTCCTCCGTCATGTCCGGCACAGTGTCCGTTCCGACCGGTGCGCGAAACCCGAGAACGCTGGACGCAAACCGATCGTCACAACCGCTAGCGTCTCCTGCCGTGCACCCGACCGGCGAGCAGATCGACCTCGTCGCCGGCGCGACGCACGCCGTCGTCACCGGGGTGGGGGGCGGGCTGCGGGCGCTGGAGGTCGACGGCCGGGCCCGTGTGGAGGACTTCGGCGCCGACGCGGCCCCGCCGATGGGCGCCGGCATGGTCCTGGTGCCCTGGCCCAACCGCATCGCCGGCGCGCGCTACACCTGGCGCGGACGGGAGTACGTCCTCGAGGTCACCGAGCCGGCCCGCGGGCACGCGAGCCACGGGTTCCTGCGGCGCCGCCCCTGGACGGTCGCCGAGCGCGCGGAGGACTCCGTCACCCTCAGCGCCGACGTCGACCCGGCATGGGGCTGGCCGGGGCCGCTGCACGTCGCGACCACCTACGCCGTCGACCCCACCGGGCTGACCGTCACCCACGCCCTGACCAACACCGGTGACGGCGAGGTCCCCGCGGCGCTGGGCGCCCACCCCTACCTGCGCGTCGGCGACACCCCGCCGGCCGACTGCACGCTCACCCTGGCCGCCGACCGGATCGTCGACGTCGACGACGTCCTGATCCCCACCGGCATCCGGCCGGTGACCGCCGACGAGGACCTGCGCGGCGGGCGCCGCGTCGCCGACCTCACGCTCGACACGTGCTTCGGCGCCGTCGCCCGGCCGGACGGCGTGCTGGGCGTGCTCGGCGCTCCCGACGGACGGGCGACCGTCCTCTGGGCGGACGCCGACGTGCGCTGGGTCCAGGTCTTCACCCCCGACGACCTCGACGGACGGGGCCGTGCGGTCGCCGTCGAGCCGATGACCTGCCCGCCCGACGCCCTGAACTCGGGCACCGACCTGACGGTCCTCGCGCCGGGGCAGACGTGGAGGTTCTCGTGGGGGATCGCGGCCCGGGACGCGGCGTGACCGGGCGCGACGTGACGGGGCGGATCGTGGTCGGTGGCGAGGCCCTGGTCGACCTCGTGCCCATCGGCGGGGACCACGACGGCGACCCCGCCCTGCGCCCCCTCGCCCCGCGGCTGGGCGGCGGCCCGTTCAACACCGCCGTCGGGCTGGGCCGCCTCGGCGTGCCGACGACGATGCTCACGCGGCTGTCGACGGACCCGTTCGGCGACGCGCTGGTGGCCCGCCTGCAGGCCCAGGGCGTCGACACCGCGCACGTCCAGCGCGGGCCGGAGCCGACGACGCTGGCGGTCGTGACGCTCGACGGCGACGGCGCCGCCCGCTACACGTTCCACGTCGAGGGCACCGCGGACCGCCTCGTCGCCGACCCCGGCGAGCTCCCCGAGGACACCGCCGCCGTGGCGGTCGGGACCCTCTCGCTGGTGCTCGAGCCCGGGTCGTCGCGCTACGCCGCGCTGGCCGCCCGGAGGCCGCGCGCGGCCGGCTGGTGAGCCTCGACCCCAACCTGCGGCCCGGGCTCGTCGACGACCCCGACGCCGTCGTCGCCCGCCTCGACGGCATCGCCGCGGTGGCGGGGCTGGTCAAGATGTCCGACGAGGACGCCGAGCGGTGGGGGCGCTCGCCCCAGGACGTGCTCGACGCCGGGGCGGGCGCGGTGGTGCTCACCCGCGGCGCCTCGGGCCTGACCGCCCACACGCGCGGCGGCGGGGTCGTCTCGGTGCCCTCGGACGAGATCGGTCCGTTGGTGGACACCATCGGCGCCGGCGACAGCGTGCACGCCGCGCTGCTGGCCTGGCTGGCCGACCACGACGCGCTCGACCGCGACGCCGTGACGGCGCTCGACGCGGACGCGTGGGCCGACGCGCTCGGGTTCGCGGCCCGGGCGGCCGCCTGGACCGTGTCGCGCGCGGGCGCCGAACCGCCGTGGCGCACCGAGCTGGATCAGGGCGCCTCGAACGACCGCCGGTAACACGGCCGTCACACAGTGACATGCACCACGCTCGGCAACGGGCCGCCTCGTGATGCGTCACGGACCGCGCGGGCGCTACGGTTCGCGCTCGAACGACCCCGATGCTGCGGGAGCGCGCCGCGGGGACAACCCCCGGCGGCCGGGCCGCCCCTCCCGCTCACACCAGCGTGAGAGGGACTGACTGCGAATGGCCAGCGAGGACTCCGAGAAGCGCACTGCCACGCTGTCGTACCCGGGCGGCGAGCACACGATGGAGATCGTCGAGGCGACCGAGGGCGCCTCGGGTGTGTCGCTCGGGAAGATGCTCGGCGACACGGGGCTGATCACCCTCGACCCGGGCTACGTGAACACCGGCGCGTGTCGCTCGGACATCACCTACATCGACGGCGACGCGGGCATCCTGCGCTACCGCGGCTACCCCATCGAGGACCTGGCGAAGAACTCCACCTTCGTCGAGACCAGCTACCTGCTGATCTACGGTGAGCTGCCGAACAAGCAGCAGCTGGAGACGTTCACCGACCAGATCCAGCGGCACACGATGCTGCACGAGGACCTGAAGAAGTTCTTCGACGGCTTCCCCGTCGACGCGCACCCGATGCCGGTGCTCTCGTCCGCGGTCTCCGCGCTCTCGACCTTCTACCAGCGCGCCCTCGACCCGTTCGACGAGCCGAACGTCGACCTCTCGAGCGTCCGCCTGCTGGCCAAGGTCCCGACGATCGCGGCCTACGCCTACAAGAACTCGATCGGCCAGCCGTTCCTCTACCCGGACAACTCCCTGGGCCTGGTCGAGAACTTCCTGCGCCTGACCTTCGGCCTGCCCGCCGAGCCGTACCAGGTCGACCCGGACGTCGCCAAGGCGCTGGACATGCTGTTCATCCTCCACGCCGACCACGAGCAGAACTGCTCGACGTCGACGGTGCGCATGATCGGCTCGTCGCAGGCCAACCTCTTCGCCTCGATCTCCGGGGGCATCAACGCCCTGTTCGGCCCGCTGCACGGCGGCGCCAACGCCGCGGTGCTCACGATGCTCGAGGGCATCCGCGACAACGAGGGCAACGCCGACGAGTTCGTCCGCAAGGTCAAGAACAAGGAGCCGGGCGTCCGGCTCATGGGCTTCGGCCACCGCGTCTACAAGAACTACGACCCCCGCGCGGCGATCGTGCGCGACACCGCGCGCGGGATCATCGAGAAGCTCGGCGGCGGCGACGAGATGCTCGACATCGCCATGCGACTCGAGGAGTACGCGCTCGAGGACGACTACTTCGTGGAGCGCAAGCTCTACCCGAACGTCGACTTCTACACCGGCCTGATCTACCAGGCGATGGGCTTCCCGACCGAGATGTTCACGGTGCTCTTCGCCATCGGCCGCTTGCCGGGCTGGATCGCCCACTGGCGCGAGATGATCGACGACCCGGACACCCGCATCGGCCGCCCCCGGCAGGTCTACACGGGGCCCACCGAGCGCTCGTACGTGAACCTCGACCAGCGGTAGGCGCGCTTTCTGGTGCAGCGAACGCGCTGTTCGCTGCTTCTAGGCGCACGAACTCCCCGTTGATCACACGTGGTGGCTGCCCAGGGCGTGCTCGGCGCGTTCCTGGGTAGCCACCCTTCATGGGCGACGATCTCGACGACACGGCGATCGTGTGGTTCCGCCGTGACCTCCGGGTGCACGACCAGCCGATCTTCGACGTCGCGGCGACGCGGGCGACACGGTCGCTGGCGGTCTTCGTGCTGGACGAGACGCTGCTCGGCCCGTCCGGGAAGGCCCGGCGGACGTTCCTCTACCGCAGCCTGCGCGACCTCGACGAGTCCTTGGGCGGGCGTCTCCTCGTCGTCCGGGGCGACCCCGCCGAGGTGATCCCGAAGCTCGCCGGCGCCGTGAAGGCCCGCAGCGTGCACATCGCCGCCGACTTCGGGCCCTACGGACGCGAGCGCGACGAGGCCGTCGAGAAGGCCCTGGGTGAGCGGGACGTCGAGCTGGTGCGCACCGGCTCGCCCTACGCCGTGGCCCCGGGGCGCGTCACGAAGTCCGACGGCGAGCCCTACAAGGTCTTCACGCCGTTCAGCCGCGCCTGGGCGGAGCACGGCTGGCGGGCGCCCGCCGAGACCGACGCGTCGAGCGTGGACTGGATGGACCCGGGCGAGAAGGACGGCGGCCCGCGGGCGGTGAAGATCCCCGACGACGAGGCCCCGGAGGCCGAGCTCCCCACCGCGGGCGAGCGCGCCGCCCGCGAGCAGTGGGAGGCGTTCGTCGACGAGCACCTCACCGATTACGACGACCTGCGCAACCGTCCCGACCGGCCGGCGACGTCCCGGATGTCGGTGTACCTGAAGTACGGCGTCGTCCACCCGCGCACGCTGCTCGCGGACCTGGGCGGCGGCGGCAAGGGCCCGGCGTCCTACCGCAACGAACTGTGCTTCCGCGACTTCTACGCCGCGGTGCTCTGGTTCTGGCCCCGGTCGGCGCGCGAGAACTTCGACCCGAAGTTCGACCGGATCACCCTCGACAGCGGGAAGTCCGCCGACGAGAAGTTCCGCGCCTGGACCGACGGCCGCACCGGCTTCCCCGCCATCGACGCGGCGATGCGCCAGCTGCGCGGGGAGGCGTGGATGCACAACCGCATGCGCATGGCCGTCGCGTCGTTCCTCGTCAAGGACCTGCACCTGCCATGGTGGTGGGGCGCGCGGCACTTCCTCGACCTGCTCGTCGACGGCGACCTCGCGTCGAACCAGCACGGCTGGCAGTGGGCCGCGGGCACGGGCACCGACGCCGCGCCCTACTTCCGCGTGTTCAACCCCGTGACCCAGGGCGAGCGCTTCGACCCGCAGGGCGAGTACGTCCGGCGCTGGGTGCCCGAGCTCGCCGACGTGGAGGGCAAGAAGGTCCACCAGCCCTGGACCCTCGCCGAACCCCCGTCCGACTACCCGGCCCCGATCGTCGACCACAAGGCCGAGCGCCAGGAGGCCCTGGCCCGCTTCAACGCCCTCTGAGCTCGATCTCGTGCGCGCTTGCCCCTGCCCCTGGCACGGACGAGCGGGCACGGCTCCCGACCCCGTTCGGGTGGTGGACGGCCGACAACGGGCGGTTCGGCTAACGACCGGGGCGGTCAGCCGAAGATCCCTGCATGAACCACGGCGAACGTCTCGGACTCGTCCTCGGCACGGCGTTCGCCGCCCTCGGTCTCACGGCGTGCGCCGCAGTTGGGCCGTCGCCAGTCGTGGCCGCAGCACCGCTACCGCCGGTTCCCTTGGTCGTCCCGACGTCGAGCGTCGTCCTGCCGTCCCCTTCCACGACACCGTCAACGACCACCGCACGGCGCACGACGACCACGGCCACCACGCCCGAGGACGAGGAGGAGGTGTCCGCGGACGAGTGCGACCGCATCGCGATGCGCTCCGACCTGTCGAACGCTGAGCTGAGGCCCTACCTGATGTCGATCGGCTGCCACGACGCCGCAGACCGGCTCCTGGTCGGCGGTGCTCACGACGCGGACACCGACGCGACGTACGAAGATCCCGGTGAGGCAGCCCTCGACTCGTGCACCGAGCAGACGGGCATGACCCGCGAGGAGTGCATCGCGGACGCCGCAGCCGGCAACGCCAGCTAAGTGACCCGCGGGCATGAGCTCGCAGCCGAGAGTGCGTCCATCATGATCGAAGCGCGTCTTTGATCACGATGGACTCACTGTCGACGTCCCCCGACGCACGAAGGGCACCAGCGCTCGGGAGAACCGAGCGATGGTGCCCTTCGACCAGATCAGGAGGCGAGTGGCGATCAGCCGCCGATGAAGCCCTGCTGCTGGAGGAACTCGGTCGCGACCTGCTGGGCGTCACGGCCCTGTGACGAGATCTGGCCGTTGAGGTTGAGCATCACGTCGTCGGTCAGGCGCGGCGAGATCTGGTCGAAGACCTGCACGACCTGCGGGTTCCGGTCGACGACCTGCTTGCGGATGGTGTTCGACGCGTTGTACTTCGGGAAGAAGTTCTTGTCGTCGGCCAGCGACACGAGGTTCAGCGCGGGGATGCGGCCGTCGGTGGTGAACACCTCGCCGAAGAAGCAGGGGTTGCCGTTCGCGGTCGCCTGGTAGATCGCGCCGGTGTCGATGACGGTCAGGGCCGGCGGGGCGTCGTAGGGACGGGTGACGCCGTAGGTCGTCAGCAGGTTCGGCAGGCCGTCGTTGCGGCTGGCGAACTCGGCCTCGACGCAGGTGGTGGCCTGCGGGTTGCCGCTGTTGATGAAGTTGGCCCAGTCCGTGGTGGTGCGGAGGTTGTTCTGGTCGGCGAACGCGCGGGTCGTGGCGATCGCGTAGGTGTTGTTGAACGGCGTCGGGTTGGTCCAGACGATCTGGTTGCGCTGCAGGTCCTGGTCCCGCACGGCGACGTACTGCTGCTGGGAGTCGGGGATCGGCGTGGTGTTGCCGAGGTTCGTGATCCACCCGGTGCCGGTGTACGACCACCCCATGTCGATCTCGCCGGACACCAGGGCCTGGCGGGCCGCGGCGGAGCCGGTGATGTTGCACCGGTCGTTGACGGTCGCGCCCACCGACTGCAGGGCCGACACGCTCATCTTGCAGAGCAGCAGCTGCTCGTCGAACTCCTGCCCGCCGACCGTGTAGGTCTGGCCGGCGAGGTTGATCCCGCTGGCGGCGAGGCTGCCGCCCTCGGCGGCGGGCTGGCCCGAGCCGGAGAGCCCGCCACAGCCGGCGAGGACGAACGCGAGGACGGCGATCGTGGCGCCCATGAGCCGGGCGGGACGTCGGAGCATCGGATGATCCTTGCAGTACCCAGTCTTTACTGCGAGCGCTGGATGACCTCGAAGCGTGTCCGCTTTGACGCCGGTCACACCCACTTGCGTCACGGGCGAACCCGACCCCACGCCTCGCGGAAGCTGACCCGGGCTCCGGTCCGCAGCACGGAGTTCGCGTAGATCCGCCCGCCCAGGGCCAGCACGGCCGCCGTGAACGCGATCGTGAGGGCGAACGCCAGCACGACCTGACCGACCGGCGCGACGCCGAGCGCGATCCGCGCGGGCATGAACAGGGGGCTGAACGGCGGCAGCAACGAGATGACCGTGATCGCCGTGCCCCGCGGGTCCGAGGTCAGCAGGTTGAAGCCGACGACGAAGCCGAGCAGCACCGTGATCGTGATCGGCGACAGGACGCTCTGCGTGTCCTCCTGGCGCGAGACCAGCGACCCGGCGGCCGCGAACACCGTCGCGTAGAGCGCGAAGCCGAGCAGGTACCAGACGACCACCGACACCACGGTCGACACGAGCCCGGCCCCGCCCGAGAGCACCCCGGCGGCGCCGGCGACGGCGAGCCCCGCGCCGCCCAGCACCACGAGCTGGAGGAGGCCGACGGCCCCGAGCCCGAGCACCTTCCCGAGCAGCAGCTGCCAGGGCCGGACCGACGACAGCACGATCTCGACGACCCGGCTCGCCTTCTCCTCGACAACCCCCTGCGCGACCATCGCGCCGTAGGTCTGGATGGAGAAGAACAGCAGGAACGCCCCGGCGAGCCCGAGGCCCAGCCGCTGCCCTGCCTGCGGGTCCGGCGGCTCCGCGGAGACCACGACGGGACCGGACTCGGCGACCGCCGCGTCCAGCCCGGACGGGTCGACGCCCCGGCCCACCAGGTAGGCGTCGCGGGCCACGGCCGTCGTCGCGTCGACGATCACGCGCTCGAGCGCGGCGTCGGGCTCGGACTCGACGTAGACCCGCGGGCGGACCGGGTCGCCGCCGACCAGCGCGTCGAGGTCCCCGCGCGCACCGCCGCCTCGCCCGCGGCGACCTCGGCCTGCGGCACGACGGTGAGCGTCAGGCCTTCGGTGGGCGCCGCGCGCTCCAGCGGGCCGGTCAGTGCCACGGCGGGACCGGTGACGCCGACGCGCGCGGTGTCCTCGCCCGAGGCGAGGGTGGCCACCACCGCCGCGTAGACGCCGAGCAGGAGCAGCACGACGAGGGTGCCGACGACGAACGCCCGGCCCTTGACCCGCGACGCGAACTCGCGCCGGGCGATGAGCGCCACGGGGCGCAGGGCGCCGTTCACGCGGCGGCCCCGGGCGCCTCGGACGGGGCCGGCGTGCCCGTGTCGGCCACCGTGTCCCGGTAGATCTCGGACAGCGGGGGCCGGAGGCGCCGGAACTCGAGCACGGGCCCGGTCCGGCGGGCCGCGTCGAGGACGGTGGTCAGCGTGGCGTCGGAGGGGTCGGCGAGCGTCAGCACCGTCCCCTCGCGCGCGGCGCGCGCGCCGGCGACGCCGGGCAGGGCGTCGGCCCAGCCGGGCGGGGCGTGCGGCGCGACGACGAGGAGCTCGGGGGCCGAGGCGTCGCGCAGCTCCTCCACGGTGCCCTCGGCGACGGCGCGCCCGGCGCGGACGATGCCGACGCGGTCGCAGAGCCGCTCGACGAGCTCGAGCTGGTGGGACGAGAACACCACCGGCGCGCCTGCGTCGCGGCGCTCGCGCAGGACCTCGCTCATGACGTCGACGGCCAGGGGATCGAGGCCCGAGAACGGCTCGTCGAGCACGAGCACGTCCGGGTCGGCGACGAGCGCGGCGGCGAGCTGGACGCGCTGCTGGTTGCCCAGGCTCAGGCGCTGGACCTCGTCGCCGCGGCGGTCGGCGATGCCGAGGCGCTCGGTCCACCGGTCGGCGGCGGCGCGGGCGTCGGCGGCCGACCGTCCGCGGAGCTCGGCGAGGTAGCGCAGCTGCGTCCCCACGGCCATCCGCGGGTAGAGGCCCCGCTCCTCGGGCATGTAGCCGATCCGCCGGCGCGACGCGGCGTCGAGCGGGCGCCCGTCGAGCCGGACCTCGCCGGCGTCCGCGGCCAGCACGCCGAGCGCGATCCGCATCGTCGTCGTCTTGCCGGCCCCGTTCGCGCCGACGAAGCCGTAGAGCTCGCCGGGGCGCACGGTGAGGGTCATCCCGTCCAGGGCCACCGTGGACCCGAACCGCTTGGAGACCCCGTCGATCTCGAGCATCGCTCTCCCACCTCCGCGCCGGCGCGTCAGGATGTCGGAGATCAGCAGCCCGGGCCACTCGGGGACCGGGACCACATCGTGACCCTGTTCGTCGTAACGAGATCTGGTGGCGGGGGCGACGTCCCGAGCAGAGTGCTGGATCTCGGAGGGTGTGGAGGGGAGTCGATGGTGCGGCTGCTGACGGTGGCGGGCGTGACCCTCCTGCTGTTGATGGGCGCGGTGCCGCTGGCCGTGCCGGGCGTCCCGCGCCTGCCCGGGATCCCCGCGCCCGTGGCCGCCGGGGCCCTGGCCCTCGCCGGGGTCGCGTTCCTCGCCGGGATCGTCTTCCTCGTCCGCGGAGCCCACCTCCGGCGCCGGGCAGAGTCGGCCGGGTCGCCGGCCGAGCCGATGGCACCCGTCCCCGCCGCTCCGGTCCCGGCCGCGCCGGTGGCCGCCGCGCCGGTCACGCCGGCCCCGCGTCCCGGCTTCGTCGCCGTGCGGACGCGTCTCTAGGCCCTCTCTAGGCCGGCGACCACAGCCCGGACACCGGCGCGCCGGTCAGCTCTCCCCGCCAGGTCCAGAGCCAGGCGGGCACCGACCCGTCCGCCCCGTGCGCGAGCGCGCGCACCCGCCGGTAGTCCGGCCCCTCGTACTCGTCGAGCACCGGCAGCGACGCGACCGGATCGGCCAGCCGGAGCAGCGTCCCCGGGCGCACCCCGGCCCGCCCTGCCGCAGCGCGGGGTAGCCCCGCCCGGTGTCGTGGACGCGTCCCGGCAGCCAGGCCGGCTCCGGGTCCCCGACCACGTGCGACGCGATCAGCGGCCAGGCTCGCCGGCCCGGCATGAGCGTCCCGTAGACGAACACCTCGTCCGGCCACGCCGTGGGCTCCGGCGCCCCGTCCTGCACGGTCACCGACCCCGGGTCGAGCGGCGCGGGTGACCCGACGAGCTCCCGCGCGGCCTCCTGGTCGACGTCCCGGCACGCCACCGGGGACCCGTCGACCAGCAGCGGCGCCCGCACCGGGGCGCCCGCCCAGTACGTCCAGACGCCGTTCAGCCGCGCGCCGTCCTCGGTGACCACGCGGACGCCGCACCCGGGCCGCAGGCGCACCAGCTCGTAGCGCTCCCCGCGTCCCTCGCAGCGGTCGAGGACCGCCACCTGGTCCGGTGTCGCCATCCAGACCGCGTGGGTCTCGACCGCGCCCGGCACGACGGCCAGGGTCGCCGGGCGGGCCCCGTCGCGGGCGCGCAGTCCGGCGGCCCACACCGCGGCGAGGCCCTCGACCCGCGCCCGCAGCACGACGACCGGTCCCGCGAGCCCCAGGTGCTCGCGCAGCCACGTCACCTTGCCCGGCGACCGGTTGGAGCCGAACGCGAGCACGGGCACGCGGCTGCTCGTCGGCGGGGCGCCGCGGTCGGCGAGCCAGCGGTCGAGGTCGACGCCCGCCACGGTCCAGCCGGCCCCGGCCGACGCCGACGGGTCGAGACGGTGGCTGTGGGCGTCGAGGTGCACGAACGAGAAACCCGGCGCGACCCCGGGGTAGGGGTCGGCCGGGTACTCGGTGTCGGGGTGAGCGGTCAGTAGCCCCGCTCGCGGTACTCGTCGAGGCGCGCGGCCTCGTCGCCGACCTTCGTGGTGTCGCCGTGCCCGGTGCGCACGATGGTGTCGCCGGGCAGCGAGAACACCTTGTCCGCCAGCTGCTCGATGAGGACGTCGAAGTCCGAGTACGACGGCCCGGTGGCGCCCGGCCCCCCGTTGAACAGGGTGTCGCCGGAGAACAGCGTGCCGATGTCCGGCGCGTAGAACACCGTCGACCCGGGGGAGTGCCCCGGGGTGTGGATCGCCCGCAGGTCGATGCCGGCGATCGTGAAGGTCTCGCCGTCGTGGATCTCGCCGTCCGGCTCGCGGTCCGGGTACGTGAGGTTCCAGATCACCCGGTCGTCGGGGTTGAGCAGGATCGGCGCGTCGAACGCCTCCGCGATGGCCGGCGCCGCGTTGACGTGGTCGTTGTGCGAGTGGGTGCACAGGATGGCCACGACGTTGCGGTCGCCGACCGCCTTCTTGATCGCCTCGGCGTCGTGCGGGGCGTCCAGCAGGACGACCTCGGACGAGTCCCCGATGATCCAGACGTTGTTGTCGACGTCGAACGAGTTGCCGTCGATCTGGAACTGGCCGGACGTCGTCAGGTGCTCGACGCCCTCGCCGACCTTCTCGGCCGTCACAGGATCACCACCGAACGCAGCACGTCGCCGTGGTGCATCTTCTCGAAGGCCTGCTCGACGTCGTCGAGCGAGATGCGCTCGGTCACGAACTTGTCGAGCGGGAAGCGGCCCTGCAGCGCGAGGTCGACGAGCATCGGGAAGTCGCGGCTCGGCAGGCAGTCGCCGTACCAGGACGCCCGCAGCGACCCGCCGTGGGAGAAGAACGGCTGGAAGTCGGCCTCGAGCTTCATGTCCGGCGCCGGGACGCCGACGAGCACCAGCCGGCCGGCGAGGTCGCGGGCCTCGAAGGCCTGCTTCCACGTGGCCGGGATGCCCACGGCGTCGATGACGACGTCGGCGCCGAACCCGTCGGTGAGCTCGCGGATGCGCTCGACCGGGTCCTCGTTCTTGGCGTTGACGCCGTGGGTGGCGCCGAAGCCCTTGGCCCACTCGAGCTTCCGGTCCTCGGTGTCGACCGCGATGATCGTCGTGGCGCCGGCCAGCGCCGCGCCCGCGATCGCCGCGTCGCCCACGCCGCCGCAGCCGATGACCGCCACGGTCTCGCCCCGCTTCACCTCACCGGTGTTGATCGCCGCGCCCGTGCCGGCCATGATTCCGCAGCCGATGAGCCCGGCCTGCGCCGGATCGATCTCCGGGTTGACCTTCGTGCACTGCCCGGAGTGCACCAGCGTCTTCTCCGCGAACGCCCCGATGCCCAGGGCCGGCTTGAGCTCCTCGCCGGTGTCCTTGAGCGTCATCGACTGGGCGGCGTTGTGGGTGTCGAAGCACAGGTGGTGCTTGCCCTTGCGGCACGCACGACAGACACCGCAGACCGCGCGCCAGTTGAGGATGACGTAGTCGCCGACCTCGAGCCCCTGCACGTCGCCCTCGCCGAGGGCCTCGACGACGCCCGCGGCCTCGTGGCCCAGCAGGAACGGATAGGCGTCCTCGATGTTGCCCTCGCGGTAGTGCAGATCGGTGTGGCACACCCCGCACGCCTGGATCTTGACCACGGCCTCGCCGGGCCCGGGATCGGGGACGACGATCGTCTCGACCGTGACCGGCTTGCCCTTCTCCCGGGATACGACTCCCCGGACCTCCTGCGGCATGTTGCCTCCGTCTTCCTCGCGTGTGCTACCGGTCACCTGTGCCCGGACGACCACCTTGGCATGCGCACCCGAGCATGGTCACTCCCCGCGGCGCCTTCCCCACCGGGGGGATCGACGGGCGGGACCGCGCCCGGTTCCTCCCACCGGACGCGGCCCCGTACCTGGTTCGACGCACGCCCCGCGCCCGCGGTTCCGTGCCGACGACGACGCGGGCGGCCACCGAGGTGACCGCCCGCGTGTCGTGGTGATCGACGGAAGAATACGGACACCGGGTGTCAGCGACGGTCGCCTATCGGCGTGCTGAACCGGATGCTGACACCGAGCTGCCCGTGGACTCAGACGTGCAGGATCAGCGCCGAGCCCTGGCCGCCGCCGCCGCAGAGGCCCGCCGCGCCCACGCCGCCGCCGCGGCGCTTGAGCTCGTGGGCGATGTGGATGGCGATGCGCGCGCCGCTCGCGCCGACCGGGTGGCCCAGCGCGATCGCGCCGCCGTCGGGGTTGACCCGCTCGGGGTCGACGCCGAGCTCGGTGGTCGACTGCAGCGCCACGGCCGCGAACGCCTCGTTGATCTCGAGCATCTCGAGGGCGCTCGCCTCGATGCCCTCGCGCTTGAGCGCCTTCTGGATGGCCCGCGACGGCTGCGAGAGCAGCGAGTTGTCCGGCCCGGCGACCCAGCCGTGGTGGCCGATCGTCGCCAGCACCTCGAGGCCGAGCTCCTCGGCCTTCTTCGCCGACATCACGACGCACGCCGCGGCGCCGTCGGAGATCTGCGACGACGAGGCCGCGGTGATGGCGCCGTTCTTGTCGAACGCGGCCTTGAGCTTGCCGAGGCCCTCGGCCGTCGTGTCGCCCCGGACGCCCTCGTCCTCGTTGACGACGACCGGGTCGCCCTTGCGCTGCGGGATGGACACCGGCGCGATCTCGGCGTCGAAGCGCCCGTTCTTCGACGCGTCGGCGGCGCGCTGGTGCGACGCCGCGGAGAACGCGTCCATGTCCTCGCGCTTGAGGCCGATCGAGGCCGCGTAGCGCTCGGTGGAGGCGCCCATCGACTCGTGGTCGTAGACGTCGGTGAGGCCGTCCGACTCGGTGGCGTCGAGGACCGTGCCGGCGCCGTACTTGTAGCCGCGCCGGGCCTTGGGCAGCAGGTACGGGGCCTCGGTCATCGACTCCATGCCGCCCGCGACGACGATGTCGTAGTCGCCGGCCTGGATCATCTGGTCGGCCACCGCGATGGCGTCGAGGCCGGACAGGCAGACCTTGTTCAGGGTGAACGACGGCGTCGACATCGGGATGCCGGCGTCCGTGCTCGCCTTGCGCGCCGGGTTCTGGCCCGCGCCGGCCTGGATGACCTGGCCCATGATCACGTACTCGACCTGCTCGCCGGAGATGCCGGCGGCCTCGAGGGCGCCCTTGATCGCCACCGTGCCGAGCTCGCCGGCGGTCATGCCGGCGAAGGCCCCGGAGAGCTTGCCGATCGGGGTGCGCTTGCCGGAGACGATGACGGAACCGGGCATGGAGATCCTCCTGGTCGATGGGTGGCCCGACGGTGGGCCGGAGACGACCGATCACCGGGGTGATCACGACGTGATGTCGACCACCACGGCGAGCGAGCCGGAGTGCACCGAACGTACCCACATCGACCGGGCCGATCCCAGGGTCGCGGGCGAAGGATCACCGCACGATCCCCGGAATCGGTCCAGGTCGCCCTGGGCAGGCTCAGTCCGTGCGTCGTGAGTGCTCGGCGACCGCGGTCATGAGCGGCGGCCACTCGTACTGCAGCGCCTGGTTCCCCATGAAGAGGCCCAGGTGGCCGCCCGGCGCGGTGCGCCGCGTGACCTGGTCCGCCGGGGTGGAGACGTGGTCCGCGGCCGCGAAGACCTGCACCGGCGGGGTGATGTGGTCGGTCGCGCCGCCCAACAGGAACAGCGGGCAGGAGATGTCGCGCATGTCCACGCGGCGCCCGTCGACCTCGAGGGTCCCGTTGACCAGCTCGTTGCCCGCGAACAGGTGCTCGACCAGCCACAGGTAGAAGGCCCCGGGGACGTCCTGGGTGTGCTTGAACCAGTCCTCGAACGACTCGTAGCGCGCGATGGCGGCCGGGTCGTCGAGGTTGCGCAGCAGGTCGACGTGCTTGGCGATCTCGGCGTCGGGGCGGATCGCGATGAACCCGCCGAGGACGAACGAGCCCGGCATGTTGCCGCCGCCCGCGGCGACCATGGCGCGGTAGGGCAGCTGCCCGAAGCGCTGGGTCATCACCCGCGACGACGCCCCGATGGGGGTCTCGCCGGCGTGGAAGTCGATCGGCGCACCGGCCAGCGTCAGCGTGTTGACCTTGTCCGGGTGCATCGCGGCGTAGATCGTCGCGAGCCATCCGCCCTGGCAGTCGCCGACGAGGTTCACCGAGTCACGGCCGACGGTCTCGCGGCAGTGCTCGACGGCGCGGTCGACCACCGCGATGTAGTCGGAGATCGTCGTGCCGGAGGTCTCCCGCGTCGCGCCGACCCAGTCGAGGGTGAACGCGCGGGTCAGGCCCGCCTCGCGGATCACCATCATCTGCGACTGGCGGGGCTGGAAGTCGACGATGCACGAGTCGTGCCCGGCCTGCGGGGGGAGCACGAGCGTCGGGACGACGTCGTCGGTGGAGCCCTGCGAGAAGTCGCGCAGCCGCGCGATGGGCGTCTCGAAGACGATCTCGTGGTCGTTGTGCCACTGCGGCCGGCGGCGGGTGAGCACGTGGCGCCACCAGCGGCGGGCGTCCTGGGTGTTCCGCCCGGGCGTGACCGACTGGGTCAGGGCCCGCTGGAGCACGTAGCCGGCGCCCTTGGTCATGGCCGTCGCGCCGCGGACCGCCGCGGTGGCGTGGTAGCCGCGCAGGTAGGCGGCGGGGTCGGGGCTGGGGGCCTCGGACTGGGCCTCGAGCGGGTCGCCCGGGGCGCCCGTCTCGTCGATGGTGGCCGTCATCTCGCACCTCCTCGCGCCCGGGGACCGGGCGCTCGACAGCACCCGGCTCTGGGTGCTGCACGGAACGTACGGCTGCTTGGGATGTTTCGCAACGGGCGCGCTACCGACGGGTAGACCGATCGGTCCCCCTTCCCCTGGGCACAGGTTTGTGACTTCGATGGCACCCGGATCGTGTGGCGCGGACCACGCTCCGGGTACAGACACCCTCGACGACGGTGCCGAACAGCGAAGGAGCACGCATGGGAGACATGACCGGACAGGTGGCCCTGGTGACCGGGGGCGCGCGCGGGATCGGGCGCGCCATCAGCTCGCGTCTCGCCCGGCGCGGGATGAAGGTCGGTGTCGGCTACTCGTCGGACTCGTCCTCCGCCGAGGAGCTCCAGGCCGAGTTCCCGGACCAGATCACCATCCACCAGGGCAACATCGGCAGCCGTGGCGACTGCGAGCGGGTGATCGACGAGGTCATGCAGGCGCACGGGCGCATCGACGTCCTCGTGAACAACGCCGGCATCACCGCCGACAAGATGGTCGCGAAGATGGAGGTCGACGACTGGGACCGCGTGGTCCAGGTCAACCTCTCGGGCACCTTCTACATGGCGCAGATCGCCTACCTGCACATGGCCGAGCGCGGCAGCGGCCGCATCGTCAACATCAGCTCGGTCATCGGCGAGGCGGGCAACGCCGGCCAGGTCAACTACGCCGCGACGAAGTCGGGCCTCTTCGGCATGACGATGTCGATGGCGCAGGAGGGCGCGCGCAAGGGCGTCACCGTCAACTGCGTCGCGCCGGGCTACATCGAGACCGACATGGTCGCGGCCGTGCCGGAGAAGGCCATCGAGAAGATCGTCTCCGGGATCCCGCTGCGCCGCCTCGGCCAGCCCGACGAGGTGGCCCGCGTCGTCGAGTTCCTCGCCGACCCGGAGTCGGAGTACATCACCGGGCAGGTCTACTCGGTCAACGGCGGCCTGCACATGTGAGCCGCTGCGCGGGCTCACGGACCGCCGGGCCAGGCAGACCAGGCCGGATCACCCGGCTCAGGCCAGGCGGACCGTGAGCTCCGCGCAGACGTCGTCGAGGGCGGCGGCCGACGCCCGGCAGACGCCGGGGAACGACAGGAAGCCGTGCACCGCGCGGGGGTGGTCGGTGTGCTTCACGGGCACGCCGGCCGCGCCCAGGCGCGCGGCGTAGTCGGCGCCGTCGTCGTGCAGCGGGTCGACCGCGGCCGTGACGACGAGCGCCGGCGGGAGGTCCGCGACGTCCGGCGCGAACAGCGGGGAGCACAGCGGATCGGTCGGGTCGCCGTCCTCGCCCAGGTAGTGGGTGCGGAAGACCTCCATGTCGGCGCGTGTGAGCACCGGCCCGGTGGCGAAGCGCTCGACCGACGGCCGGGTGAACGTCAGGTCCAGCGCGGGGTAGAGCAGGACCTGCGCGTCGATGACCGGTCCCGCCTCGCGTGCCAGCAGGCAGACGACGGCCGCGAGGTTGCCGCCCGCGCTGTCGCCCATCACCGCGAGGCGGTCGGTGCGCGCGCCGAGTGCGGCCGCGTGGCGCGCCACCCACGTCACGGCGGCATACCCGTCCTCCCGTCCGGCGGGGTAGCGGAACTCGGGCGCCAGGCGGTAGTCCACCGACACCACGAGGGCGCCGACCCGCGAGGCGACGTGGGCGCACAGCCAGTCGGACTGGTCGAGGTTGCCCAGCGTGCCGCCGCCGCCGTGGAAGTTGACGACGACGGGCAGCGCGCGGGCGGTGTGCGGGCGGTAGAGACGCAGCGGGATCGGGCCGATGTCGGTGTCGGCGACGCGGTCGGTGACGAACACCCCGCGCGGCATCGGCCCGAAGACCCGTGACGTGACCACGTTGTGGCTCATGCGCCGTGCCCGGGCCCGCGAGATGTCGTCGGGACCCATGCGGCTGACCGCGACGGCCCCGGAGACATCGGCGAACCACGTGAACATGCGCAACCGGACGTCGATGTCCACAGCGCCCTCCCGCGACCGTGCGTGCTCTCAGCGGCGGCGACAGCCTGCACGATGAGTCGCCGCTCACGCCCACTCGAACGGACCACCGATCGGGGCCTGTCGGTGACCGGCGCCCGAGAGACGGGGACGAGCGGGTGACGCGCGTGTCGCAGCGGCGACACTCCCGGTGGTACCGGTGGGCGGTTGCTCCGGTCAGAGGTGGCCCGTGCGCCGGTCGACCCACCTGACCGGGCGGCCACTCCGGCCGCCGTAGCGTCCGCATCCGTGAGCAGTCCGCGACGCAGCGACCCGGCGGAGGCGCGGCAGCTCGAGATGCTGCTCGCCGCCGCGGTGGTCCTCGTCCTGCTCGTCGGGGCCGGGCTGGCGGGCGTGGTGGTCGCGGTGCGCCCCGGACCCGATGAGGCCCCGGGCTACGCCCAGCCCGCCGCCGCGCCCGCCCCGGCCGACGCGGCCGCCCGCCGCACCTGGGCGGCCGCGGCCGAGCCCGCGACCGGGGTGCCGGCCCGGGCGCTCGTCGCCTACGCCGGGGCCGAGGTCGCCGCCCGCGACGAGCTCGCCGACTGCGGGGTGTCGTGGGTGACGCTCGCCGGGCTGGGGCGCGTCGAGTCGAACCACGGGCGCTTCGGCGGCACCGCGCTCGACGACCAGGGGCGCCCGGGCGACCCGGTGCGCGGTCCGGAGCTCGACGGCACCGGCGGGAACCGCGAGATCCGCGACACCGACGGCGGGCGTCTCGACGGCGACACCACCTACGACCGCGCCGTGGGCCCGCTGCAGTTCATCCCGTCGACCTGGGCGCTCTACGGGGCCGACGGCGACGGCGACGGGGTGGACGACCCCGACGACCTCGACGACGCCGCCCTGGCCGCCGCCCGCTACCTGTGCGAGGACGACCGCGACCTGCGTCGCGGCGACGACTGGCGCGCCGCCGTCCTCGCCTACAACCGCTCGCAGGCCTACGTCGACCGCGTCCGCCGCGAGGCCGTGGCGGCTGCGGACGGGGTGCGGTGAGCTACCGCCGCGCCAGCCGCCGCTCGCCCAGCGACCCGGTGCGGTACTCCAGCCCGTAGTGGCTGAAGACGCCCGGCTCGTCGGAGGCGTGCAGCTCGCCGTCGGGGTCGATGAACGGCGCCTCGCGCACCAGCTCCCGGCCGAACGCGACCTTGAGATGGGCCGGGGTGACGACGGCCCCGCCGAGCGGCACGAACAGGAGCTTCGTCTTCCCGAACAGCGACGACACCTTGATGGTCGCGAACACCGGCTCGTCGCCGAGGGTGTCGACGTACACGGCCTCGAGGTCGCCGATCTTCGCCTCGACCGGGTCGACGACGGGGCGCCCGCGCCAGTCGCGGATGTTCTCGACGGGGATCACGGGCGGAACACTACGGCGCCTGCTGAGCCCCGGGGAGTCAGACCGGCGTCGCCGAGGGGGCCGCGGTGTCCGGGCGGGTCTGCTGCGACGACTCGTCGGTGACCGGCAGCTCGTCGCGGCCGATCCGTCCGCCGCGGGCCAGCCCTCGGCCGACGGGGTAGGCGAGCGCGGCCTCGGGCAGTGGCCCCTCGTCGCCGCCGAGGTGCACCCGGACCTCGGCGGGCTCGCGCGAGGGGTCCTCGGGCACGCCGAGGCGGCGCAGCGCCTGCCCGGCGACGGCCCGCGAGCTGTCGTGCAGCGCGGTGCCGGGCGGCAGCGCGGCGAGGATGTCCTCGACCACCAGCGGGTAGTGCGTGCAGCCGAGCACCACCGAGCGGCAGCGCTCCGGGGTGCGGGAGGCGGCGAGGGCGACGGCCTCGCGCACCGCCGCGGCGTCGGCGTGCTCGACGGCCGTCGCGAGGCCGGGGCAGGCGACCGACTCGGCCTGGCCGGGCGCGGCGAAGCGCTCGAGGAGGTCGCGCTGGTAGTCGCTGACCGTGGTGCGCTCGGTGGCCCACACCGCGAACGGCACGCCGGTGGCCCCGGCCGGCTTCACCGCGGGGACGGTCGCCACCACCGGGCGGTCGGGCTCGAGGGCCGCGCGCAACGGCACCACCGCCGTCACCGACGCGGTGTTGCACGGGACGACGACGGCGTCCGCGCCGCGCTCGACGGCGAGGCGCCCGGTGCCCACGACGCGGTCGACGATCCACGGCGACGGCTTCGAGCCCCACGGCATGCCCTCGGGGTCGAGGTAGAGATCGAGCGCCAGGTCCGGGCGCAGGTGGCGCAGCCAGCCCGCGGTGGGCAGCAGACCGCAGCCCGAGTCGATGAGCGCGATGCGCAGTGCGGAACGCGCCGGGTGCCCGACCATCGGGGCGAGTC
The DNA here is from genome assembly GCF_050948445.1 of Actinomycetospora sp. CA-053990. Lineage (NCBI taxonomy): Bacteria > Bacillati > Actinomycetota > Actinomycetes > Pseudonocardiales > Pseudonocardiaceae > Actinomycetospora > Actinomycetospora sp. CA-053990. The sequence goes on from NZ_CP192043.1 coordinate 1,165,900, forward strand.
TAGGACCCCGTCCGTCAGACCATCGCAGCCCTCAGACCATCGCGGCGCTGCCCACGTCCGGGTGCTCGCGGTGGTAGGCCACCATCGCGCCGACGTGCTCGGCGAAGGTCGGGCAGCGCACTCCGACCTCGGCCAGGAGCGCGGTGGTCGCGGTGACGTCGTAGTCGGTGGGGTGGGTCAGGTAGTCCAGCGTCGACGAGGGCAGCTTGAACAGCCGTCCGACGCCCGGCAGGTGATCGATCGAGAAGCGCGAGAGCGAGGTCGGCACCGGCACGACGCGCAGCTTCTTGTCGGTGTGCGCGGCGAAGGTCTCGCACATGCCGAGCACGGTCGGCGGGTGCGGGGCGGCGAGGGCGACGGTGCGGTCGACGGCACCCGGGTGCGGCGCGAGCGCGGCGATGGCGTCGACGACGAAGTCGCTGGGCACCAGGTTGAAGTGGACGCGCGAGGGGTCGCCGGGCAGCGGCATCACGGCCACGCGTCCCTGGCGGGCGATGAGCTGCAGCGCGTAGTAGGGCCCGTCGTACTTCTGGGTCTCGCCGGTGCGGCTGTCGCCGACGACCACCGAGGGCCGGTAGATCGTCACCGGCATGCCGGCCTCGCGCGCCTTCGCGACGATCCGCTCGGCCTCGTGCTTGGTGTGCTCGTAGTGGTTGGAGAAGCGCTGGCCCAGCTCCAGGTCGTCCTCGAAGAAGAGGCCCGGGTAGCGCCCGGAGACGTAGCAGGTGCTGACGTACTGCAGCCGCACGAGCTCGTCGGCGCCGCGGGCGAGGTCGACGACGTTCCGGGTGCCCTCGACGTTCACCGACCAGGCGAGCTCCGGGGCGACGGACAGGTCGTACACCGCGGCGAGGTGGAAGATCTCCAGGGGCCCGCTCCGCAGGGACGCGGCCTCGTCGTCGTCGAGCCCGAGCCCCGGCCGGGTGATGTCCCCGACGACGAGACGGGTGCGCCCGGCCAGCGCCGGCTCGGTGGCCTCGAGACGCTCGAGCGTGCGGCGCGCCTGGCCGAGCCAGCGTTCCTGCACCAGCGCCACGGCCTGCGCGTCGGGGGAGCGGCGCAGCGTGCGCGGCAGCAGGGCGCTGCCGAGGAATCCGGGGAAGCCGGTGAACAGCACGGTCGTCGGCAACGCGGCCTCCGGGAGGGTCGGGCAGGGTCGGTGCTCGCGAGGAGGACACCATGTCCTCCACGCGCGCGCTCGCCCGTCGCACCGTCGGGCGTTGTGAGTGCCGTCATGGGTGCGCGGTCGCTCGGTCCGGGAAGGTGTCCGGGCGCGGTACCAGGGGAAATCATCACGAACGACACTTGCGGGCGGACAATGCCCACGGGGACTGATGGGAGGACGTTCGCATGAGCGCGCAGCGCATCGTGGTGGTCGGCGCAGGGTTCGCCGGCTTGAAGTGCGTCCAGCGCCTCGAACGTGAGCTCAAGGGCGAGCTGGCACGCGGCGAGGTCGAGATCGTGGTGGTCAACCCCCACGACTACATGCTCTACCTGCCCCTGCTGCCGCAGGTGGCCGCAGGCGTGATCACCGCGCAGTCGGTCACCGTCCCGCTGCCCCGGGCCATCCACCGCTCCCAGCGCCTGCCGGGCCAGGTGATCGGGCTCGACCTCCAGCGCAAGGTCGCCGTGGTCAAGAAGATCAGCGAGGACGTCGTCGACCTGCCGTACGACCGGCTGGTGATCTCCGCGGGCAGCGTCACCCGCCAGTTCGACATCCCGGGGCTCGAGGAGCACGGGCTGGGGATGAAGAACCTCGGCGAGGCCGCCTACCTGCGCGACCACGTGCTCTCGCAGCTCGAGCTCGCCAACGCGTCGACCGACCCCGAGGAGCGCGCCGCGCGCTGCCACTTCGTCGTGGTCGGCGGCGGCTACGCGGGCACCGAGACCGCGGCGTGCCTCGAGCTGCTCACCGACGCCGCGATGAAGCGCTTCCCGCGCCTCGACCCGACGCTGGTCAAGTGGACCCTCGTCGACATCGCGCCGCGCCTCATGCCCGAGCTCGGGCAGCGCCTCGGCGAGGAGGCCCTCGACCTGCTGCGTCGCCGTGGCATCGGGGTGCGGCTCGAGACCGGTGTCGAGGAGGTCACCGCCGACAGCGTCACGCTCACCGACGGCGACACCCTGCCGACGAAGACGCTCGTGTGGACGGCCGGAGTCACCGCGAGCCCGCTGGTGAAGCAGCTCGGCGTCGAGCTCGTGCGCGGCCGGGTCAAGTGCGGCACCGACCTGCGTCTCGACGGCTACGACGAGGTGTTCGTGCTCGGCGACGCGGCCGCCGTGCCCGACCTCACCGCCGAGGACCCCGGCTCCACGCTCTGCCCGCCCACCGCCCAGCACGCGACGCGCCAGGCGGTCGTCGCCGCGCAGAACGTCGTCGCCTCCCTGCGGGGTGAGTCGCTGCGCGAGTACAAGCACCACGACCTGGGGCTCGTCGTCGACCTCGGCGGCACCCAGGCGGTGGCCCACCCGCTCAAGCTGCGCCTCACGGGCATGCTCGCCCAGGCCGTGACCCGGGGCTACCACCTCTACGCGCTGCCGCTGACGCGCACGCGCGCCCGGGTCGTGGCCAACTGGATCCTGCACTTCTTCGGGGGCGACGACTTCATCCGCATCGGCTTCCTCACGGGGCGCAAGAGCGAGACGTCGTCCTTCGAGGAGACGCGCGACTACCTCTCGGAGGAGGAGATCGCGAAGCGCGCCGCCACCGCGGCGTCCTGACGCGCCGTGACGCCCCCTGAGGACCCGGAGTACCGGGAGGACCTGCTCGCCCGCGACGGGACGCTCCTGCGCCGCTGGGACAACGGCGCGCAGGGCGTGCCCGTGGTCGTGTCCAACGGCCTCGGGGCGAGCCCCACGGCATGGCCGTTCCTGCACGGCGCGGACTGCGGCTACCACGCGACGAGCTGGCACCACCGCGGTCTCGGCGGCTCGTCGCGCCCGGACGACGAGACGCGCATCGCCGTGGACGACCACGTCGACGACCTGTTCACGGTCATGGACGCCGCCGGGATGTCCCGCGCCCTCGTCGTCGGCTGGTCGGTGGGCGTCGCGATCGCCATCGAGGCCGCCCGGCGCGCGCCCGACCGCGTCGCGGGCCTGCTCGTCCTCGGCGGCGCGGCGACCGGGGCGTTCCGGGTGCTGCCCCAGCTCTCGCCCTGCCCGCCCAGGTGCCCGAGGGCGTGCACCGGCGTGCGGCGCAGATCGAGGGTGGCTGCTGCGGGTGGTCGGGCCGCCGGCGGCCGGGCTGATCAACCTGCTGCCCCGGAGCATGGACGCCGGCCGCGAGGCCCTCGGGCGCGCCGGTGTGGACCCGGCGTACCTCGACCCCACGGGGTCCGCCGCGCCGATGATCACGCTGGCCGAGGTGGCGCGGGAGTTCGCCCGCCACGACTGGACCTGGTTCTCGCGGCTCGTGCTCGCCGCGGCCGAGCACCCCACGCCGGACGACCTGGGCTCGCTCCGCGTGCCCGTCACGGTCGTGTCCGGCGATCTGGACACCCTCGCCCCGCCCGCGGACATGGCGGCCCTCGCGGCGGCCCTGCCCGACGCCCGGCTCGTGCGCCTGCCGGGCAGCCACTTCCTGCCCCTGCAGTTCCCGGACGCCCTCGCGGGCGAGCTGGCCGCGCTGGCGACCCGGGCTCAGGTCTGACGCACGAGTCGTTCGGCGAGGAAACGCAGCGCCAGGTCGTACCCCGTCACCCCGGCCCCGGCGATCACGGCCGTGGCCACGGGTGACACGTAGGAGTGCGACCGGAACGCCTCGCGGGCGTGCACGTTCGACAGGTGCACCTCGACCACCGGGACCGGCAGTGCGGCCAGCGCGTCGCGCAGGGCCACGGACGTGTGGGTGTAGCCGCCCGGATTGATGATCACTCCGCCGTGGCCGGACATGGCCTCCTGGACGGTGTCGATGAGCGCGCCCTCGTGGTTGCTCTGGCGCGCGTCGACCTCCAGACCGAGGTCGGCGGCGGTGCGCCGGCAGCGCTCCTCCAGGTCGGACAGGGTGTTGGTGCCGTAGACCTCGGGTTCCCGGCGACCCAGGAGGTTGAGGTTGGGACCGTTGACGACCAGCACGCGGCGGGCGTTCATGCGCCACTCCATCGGGGGTTCATAACCACGCCTTTGTCATTCGGGGGTCAAGCGGACGGGTGGGACGGCCGATGAGAGGGACAGCGCCCAGCACGGGCGGTCTCCCCATCTCGGACGGAGTCTGTATGAGGACGGTTCTGATCTGCGACGACCGGCGCAGTGTCCGCGAGGGACTGACGCGCGTCATGTCCGCGGTCCCCGGCGTCCAGCGCATCGACTGTGTGTCCACGGCCGACGAGCTGCTCACCCGCTACGCCCGCCAGAGCGCGGACGTCGTCTTCGTGGGGACGCAGCGCGCCGTGGCCTCGGGCGCCGAGGCGACCCGTCGCCTCATGGCCGCGCACCCCCAGGCCAACGTCATGGTCTTCGGCGCCCCGGACGACGGCGGCAGCATCGCCGCCGCGATCGCCGGCGGTGCCCGCGGCTACCTGCGCTGGGACGCCTCGCGCCCCGAGCTGGTCGCCGCGCTGGCCCACTCGGCCGCCGGCGCCGAGGTCGGCGCCATGCCCATGCAGCGCGGCGCGCAGCCGGGCGCGGGCGTCAACCTCACCGAGCGCGAGATGCAGGTCCTGCGCGGGATGAGCCAGGGCAAGAGCAACGGCCAGATCGGCCGCGAGCTCTACCTGTCCGAGGACACGGTGAAGACCCACGCCCGCCGACTGTTCCGCAAGCTCTCGGCGGCCGACCGGGCCCAGGCGGTGGCCCAGGGCTTCCGCTGCGGCCTCGTCTCCTGAGGCGGCTGCCGGGGGGAGACACCCCACGACGTCCCGCCGGGTCGGAGGCGGCAGGAGGTCAGTGGGATACGAAGTGGCACGACGGGTCGACCGGACCCGGTGGACGGGCGTACCCCGCATGCGCCCGCCCACCGGGTCCGGTCGGCGTGCCCGCAGCCCGGCCGTGAGGTGCGCCGTGACGTGCCTCAGGGGCCGACGACGGTCCGGATGGTGTCGTCACGCAGCTCGATGCGGGTGCGCGGGTGCGCCCCGAACCGGTGGCGGATGCCGTCAGGGCCGGCGAGCCAGCCCTGGTAGGCGTCGAGGGCGTGGTCCTGCCGTTCGCCGCCCTCGCCCCGCACGGTGATCCGGTACGCGGTGTCGCGCGCGAACGTGAACCGGGGTGTCGGTGTCGTGCGTCCCGCTCGAGAGGCAGCGCGCGAGGGGGCACGGGAGGGAGCGGCCATCGCCGCTGATCGTACGGGCCCGGAACACCTGTCCGCCGCCCTCGAACGGAGTAGTCGTGAGAAGGTGAGCGACGTCTCGGCTCGGCGCTGACGGAGAGGGTGGACGGGTGGCAGAACCCCTCGACACGGGCCCTCTCGACACGGGCCCCCTCGACACGGTGCACGCAGCCTGGTCCGCGGGCCGTGCGGCCCGCAACGGCTGGCTCACCGTCCCGGACGCCCACCTCGTCGAGGTCGTGGCCGCGTACGCCGCGGGGCACGACGTCCTCGACGCCCTGACCCTCGATCTCCAGCACGGCCTGTTCGACCGCGCGTCGACCGCCGCCGCGGTCCGCGCCATCGACGCCCACGGGCTCGCCGCGCTGGTGCGCCTGCCCGCCGTCGACGAGGCCTCCGTGGGGTTCGTGCTCGACCTCGGGGTCCGCGGCGTGATCGCCCCGATGGTCTCCGACGTCGCGACCGCCACCGAGCTCGTCGCCGCCTGCCGCTACCCGCCGGCCGGGCGCCGCTCGTTCGGCCCCGTGCGCACCGCGCTGCGTCCCGGCGCCGACCCCGTGGGCTCCGCAGGCTCCGTCCTCGTCTTCGCGATGATCGAGACCGCCGACGCCCTGGACCGGGCCGGTGAGATCGCCGCGGTGCCGGGCCTGGACGGGCTGTTCGTCGGGCCCGGCGACCTTGGCGTCGCCCTCGGGCTCGGCCCCGCGCAGAACCGCGAGGAGCCCGCGATCCACGACGCGTTCCGGCGCGTCCTCGACGCCTGCGCCGCCGCGGGCACGCGCGCGGCCGTCCACGCGACCCGCGCCCGGTACGCCGCCGCCCGCGCGGGCGACGGGTTCTCGCTGGTCACCACGTGGTCCGACGTGCCGGCGCTGCTCGAGGGCCTGGACGGCGCGCGCGAGGGGTTCCGGGCATAGCGGACCGTTCCCGTCCGCCTCACGGGGCACACTGAGGGCGTGCTCGAGACCTCCGCCCGCCTGCTGCGCCTGCTCTCGCTGCTGCAGGCCCGCCCGGAGTGGACCGGCCCGGAGCTCGCCGAGCGCCTGGGCATCACCACCCGCACCGTGCGCCGGGACGTCGACAAGCTCCGCGGGCTCGACTACCCGGTCGAGGTCGGCTTCGGTCCGGGCGGCGGCTACCGCCTCGGCTCCGGGGCCGCGCTCCCACCGCTGCTGCTCGACGACGACGAGGCCGTCGCGGTCGCGGTGACGCTGCGCACCGCGGCCGGGTCCGGGGTGGCGGGCACGGGGGAGACGGCGCTGGCCGCGCTGGTCAAGCTCGAGCGGATCCTGCCCGCGCGCCTGCGGCACCGGGTCTCCGCGATGCCGGTGGCGATCGTGGCGCCGCGCGTCGCGCCGACCGTCGACCCCTCGGTGCTCGCCGTCGTGGGCGGGGCGTGCCGCGACCGGCGCGTCCTCGAGATCGACTACACCGCCCGCGACGGGGCCGCGACCCGCCGGCGCATCGAGCCGATCCATCTCGTCGCCTGGGGCCGGCGCTGGTACCTCGTGGCCTGGGACCGCGACCGCGAGGACTGGCGCACCCTGCGCGTCGACCGCCTCACGCCACGGCTGGCGCCCGACGGGCTCCCGACCGGACCGCGCTTCGCCCCGCGCGAGATCCCGGGCGGCGACCCGGCGGCGTTCGTCTCCGACCGCGTCGCCGACGTCCGGCCGTTCCGCTGCGTCGTGCGCGTCGAGGCGTCGGCCGAGCAGGTGCGGGCGACGATCTGGACCGACCAGGTGCGCATCGAGCCGGACGGGCCGGAGGCCTGCCGGGTGTGGCTGTCCACCGACGACGCCCGCGCCGCGAGCATCATCCTGCTCGGGCTCGGTGCGGAGTTCACCGTCGAGTCGCCCGACGCCCTGTCCGACGAGCTGCGGGTGGTGGCCGCGCGCTACCTGCGGGCCGCCGGGGACGCTCAGCCGACCGCGCCGCCCACCAGGTAGCCGATGCCGTAGGTCGCGGCGAGGCCCAGCGCGCCGCCGATCATCACCCGCAGCACCGCCCGCCGCGGGGTCGCGCCGCCGAGCCGGGCGCCCGCCCAGCCCGCGAGCCCGAGCGCGAGGAGCACCACCGCGACGGTGACGGGGACCCGCCACGTCACCGGGGTGACGACCACCGCGATCAGCGGCAGCAGCGCGCCGAGCGTGAACGCGACCGCCGAGGCGCCCGCCGCCCGCCAGGGGCTGGTCAGCTCGTCGGGGTCGAGGTGGAGCTCGGCGTCGACGTGGGCGGAGAGCGCGTCGTGCTCGGTGAGCTCGACGGCCACCTGCCGCGCGGTCGCCCGCGAGAGGCCCTTCTCCTCGTAGAGCTCGGTGAGCTCCTCGAGCTCCTCGTCGGGCGTCTCGCGCAGCTCGCGCTTCTCCTTCGCCAGCTGGGCGCGCTCGGAGTCGCGCTGGCTGGACACCGACACGTACTCGCCGAGGGCCATCGAGACCGCACCCGCCACGAGGCCCGCGATCCCGGCCGTGACGATGGGGGCGCGTTCGACCGTCGCGCCGGCGACGCCGACGACGATGCCCGCGGTCGACACGATCCCGTCGTTGGCGCCGAGCACGCCGGCGCGCAGGGCGTTGAGGCGCTGGGAGAGCTCGCCGCCGTGCGGTTCGGGGTGGACCTCGCCCGGGGTCCCGGAGCTGCTCACGGTCTCACTCATGTCCTCATCGTCCCACGAAGATTGGAACGATTCCAGAAAACTGAGCCTGCCCTCAGTCCGCGCGTGATCCTCACGGCGATCCGGCGTCCGGGAGCGCACGATGGTGGGTGCCGGGTGACGCGGACGGGGCCGCCGCGCCCGGCAGGAGGAGGCGCCGTGGACACCGAGGGAGCAGCCGAGCGCGAGGGGCAGGGCGACCCGGAGGAGCGCCGGTCACGCCTGCCCGACCGGAGTGGGCCGCCGGATCTGCGGGTGAGCGACGCCGAGCGCGCGGCCGCCCTGCAGGCCCTGGGCACGCACCTCGAGGCGGGGCGCCTCGACATCGATGAGTTCGGCGAACGGTCCGCCCGCGCGGCCGTCGCCGTCCACCGATCCGACCTGGAACCCCTGTTCCTCGACCTGCCGGCGCCGCACCCGCCGTTGCCCCACCCCCACGTTGCGCCGCCGCCCCCGGTGCTGGCGGCGCCGGCGCCCGAGCAGGTCCGGGACCGCCGGCCCGCCCCGGCCGGTCCGGCCCTCGGCGTCGCGCTGGTGATGCTGCTCGTGCTCGTGCTGCCGGCGCTGCTGGTGGGCGCGGCGGCGACGGGCTCGGCCGGCGGCCTGCTGGTGCTCCCGCTGCTGTTCCTGGTGCTCGGCGCACGGCACGGGCGCTGGCACGGGCGCGGTCCCGGGGGTCACGGGCACGGCGGGAGGCACGGGCCACACGGGCCCTGGTGAAAAGGGGGGTGGCGCGCCCGCCGCGGATGAGGTTAGGCTTGCCTCATCGCTGCGCGGTGTTGTGGTGGCGCCAGCGGCAGCGGCGAGAGGTGGCCCCGGGCTCGAGGGACGAGCCCGGGGCCACCGATCTGTCTTGGATACCACGTTTCGCCCCTCCGCGCTCCTGTCGAGCGCGTGACCAGTGGCGACGGGATCCCGTGCCTACCCTCTGCCTCCCGGTCGCGTGAGTCGTCGGCGCTTCGAGGTGCCGCCGCGCGGGGCGCAGGGGAAGCTGTGTCCGTTATGGGGATCATCGAACGGGTCGTGCTTCTCGACGAGTCCGGGGCGGCGACGGGGACGGCGGCGAAGGCCGAGGTCCACCACGACGCCACGCCCTTGCACCTGGCGTTCTCCTGCTACGTGTTCGACGGGAGCGGCGACCTGCTGCTGACCCGGCGTGCCCGCAGCAAGAGGACCTTCCCCGGCGTGTGGACCAACTCGTTCTGCGGCCACCCGGCGCCGGACGAGCCGATGGACGAGGCCGTCCGCCGTCGCGGGCGCCAGGAGCTCGGCATCGATCTCGACGGCCTGCGCCTCGTCCTGCCCGCCTTCCGGTACGACGCGGAGCAGGGCGGTGTGCGCGAGAACGAGATGTGCCCCGTCTTCGTCGCCCGCACCCACGACGTGCCCCGGGAGCCGGACCCCGGCGAGGTCGACGAGATCCGCACCGTGCCGTGGGCGTCGTTCCGCGACGAGGTCCTCGCCGAGCGCTGGTCGGGGATCTCGCCGTGGTGCGCCGACCAGATCCGCCTGCTCGCCTCGCTCGGCCCCGACCCGGGCCGCTGGGCCACCGCCGACCCGGCCGCGCTGCCCCCGGCGGCGTTCCTGGCGTCCTGAGGTTCTGGGCGTCGTGAGGTTCTGCGCGTCGTGAGTTCCCCACCGGACCGATGAGTCGGCGCGGCCGCGGGAGTTCCACCGGGTGAGGACGCCATCCGAACCCGGGAGGACAGCCCCATGGCCGACAACGACGCCGAGCGCGAGATCCGCGAGCTGATCGAGCGCTGGGCCCACGCCGTGCACGTCGGCGACCTCGAGACGGTCGTCGCCGACCACGCCGAGGACATCGTCATGTTCGACGTGCCCCCGCCGCAGGAGGGGATCCGCGGTCTCGCCGACTACACCGCGGCCTGGCCCCCGTTCTTCGGGTTCCAGGCCTCCGGCGGGTGCTTCGACATCGTCGAGCTGGAGGTCACCGCCGGCGCCGACGTCGCGTTCGCCCACGCCCTGCTGCGCTGCGACACCCCCGAGGCCGTCGCCGCCCGCCCCGACCTCCGGCTGCGGCTCACCCTCGGCCTGCGCCGCGAGGAGGGCCGGTGGGTGGTGGCGCACGAGCACCACTCGTTCCCCGACGAGAGCCACATCGTGGAGGAGGACCAGCAGGCGGTCCGCGACGTGCACCGGAAGTGGGCGGAGGACACCGCCGCCGGGGACCTCGACGCGCTCGTCGCGCCGATCGCCGACGACATCGTCTCCTACGAGATGGAGGGTCCGCTGGAGTACGTCGGCATCGACGACGTCCGCGAGGTCTGCCGGGCGGGGCTCGAGGCCTCGCCGGAGTCGGTGCGCTGGGAGATCCCCGACCTCCGGGTCGTCGCCGGCGGCGACATCGCGGTCTCATGGGGGATCGACCACATCACGCCCGGCCCGGACGCCGAGCCGGTGCTCTCCCGCGGCACCAGGGTCTTCCGGCGGACGAGCGAGGGCTGGTCGATGATCCATCAGCACCTGTCGTTCCCCGTCTGACGCACGCCGCCGATCGGGCCCTGCCGGACGCTTCGGAAACCGAAGCGTCCGCGGGAGGACTCATGGCGAGCGGCCGCCGGCCCGGCGGACGAACTGCCGCCCTGATCGCGGCCGGATGCTTCGGAAACCGAAGCATCCGCGATGCTCACGGCGGGGGCGCGCCGTGATAGGTCCCGAACTGCCAGTGGTTGCCCTCCGGGTCGCGCACGGCGACGTCGTGGGAGCCGTAGTCGGTGTCGTAGGGGCCCTGGGTGACCTCGCCGCCTCCGTGGTCCCGGACCCGCCCGGCGATGGCGTCGATCTCGGCGGCGTCGGGCACGACGACGTAGGCGGTGAACGAGCCGGAGGCCGTCGCGCGCACGTCGGTGCCCGGACGCTGCTGGCCCATCATGATCCCGCCGCCGCTGGGCCAGGCCAGCTCGGCGTGCTGCACGACGCCGGAGTCGTCGGCGTACGCGACGACCTCGACGAAGCCGAGGACCTCGGTCAGGAACGCCATGAGGGCGCGGGCGTCCCGGGCGGCCAGCGTGGGCCAGATCTGGGGCGGCGGGGTCTTGGCGTCGGTCGTGGAGGAGGTGTCCATGGCGCTCACGGTGCCGTGTCGGGGGCCCCGGCGTCTTGGACGTTCCCGATCTCCTCGGCGAGCCACCGGGTGGGGGAGCAGCCGGCGAGCGCGCCGAACTCCCGGGTGAGGTGGGCCTGGTCGGCGTAGCCCCCGTCGGCGGCGATGTCCGCGAGCCCGAGGGGTCCGCCGGCGACGGCACGCGCGGCCAGGCGTCGCCGGGCACGGTCGAAGCGGGCCATCCGGCCCGCGACCTTCGGGGCCACGCCGATCTCGGCCCGGAAGCGCTGACCGAGGTGGCGTTCGCTCCAGCCGACCTCGTCGGCGAGCGCGTGCACGGGGACGGTGCCGGCCGACCCCACGAGCCGACGCCAGGCCCGGCGCACCTCGGGGGCGATGGGGCGGCCCGGAGGGTCGAGGGCCAGCGCTCGCTGCAGGACGTCGTCGAGCGCGGCGAAGCGCCCGTCCCAGCCCTCGGCGGCCTCGACCCGCTCCTCGAGCTCGCGCGTCACGGCGCCGAGGACGTCGTCGCCGTCGACGGTGATCCCCGCGAGCTCCGAGGCGGGCCTCCCGAGCAGGGCCCGGGCCGCGAGGGGGTCGAGCACGACGTGCACCCCGGACTGGCGGCCGTCGTGGACGATCTCCTCGGGCGTCGTGTGCAGGCCGCCGATCGCCGTGCGGCGCCGGGCCAGGCCGCCGTCCGACGTGCGCATGACCAGCGGCTCGCCGAACGTGACGATCAGTGTCAGGTACGGCGAGGGCAGGCCGCGGTGCACGCCCGGCGGACCGCCGCGCATGTCGTACCCGTGATAGGCGACGTGCCCGCGCAGAGCCTCGCCGGGCACCCCCGACCGTCCGTCCGACACCGGCTCCACCCCGCCAGTGTGGCCCCGGCGGCCGACGACCGGAAACGGTCCGTGGCGGACCCCCGCTCCGCCGCGCGAGGATGCGCACCGCACCCCGACCCCGGACGGATGGAGAGACGGCCTTGATCCTGATCAACGTCAAGTGGACCGTGAAGCCGGAGTACGCCGAGCAGTTCCCGTCCCTGGTCAAGGAGTTCACCGACGCGGTGCGCCAGGAGCCGGGCAACATCTTCTTCGAGTGGTCCCGGCACCTCGAGGAGGACAACACCTACGTCCTCGTCGAGGCGTTCCAGGACGACGCCGGCGAGGCGCACGTCCAGTCCGACCACTTCCAGAAGTTCACCGCGCAGGCGCCCGACTGGGTCGCGCAGAAGCCGAAGATCATCAACGTCCAGAACGTCCCGCAGGACGGCTGGGGCGAGATGGGCGAGATCGAGCCCCGCTGATGCGCGCCGCGGCGCGGGCCGGCCGGGTCAGACCCCGACCGGCTCGCGGTCCGCGGAGGCTGCCGCCCGACTCAGCAGCCGCCAGGCCCCGATCGCCGTCAGGGCCAGGACCGCGGCACCGAGCGCCGCGGCGCCCTGCATGCCGACGACGAACGCGTCCCGCGACGCGGTGACGAGCGCGTCGCCGGCCCCGGCCTCCAGCGACCCGGCGTGGGCCAGCGCGCCGCCGAGGGTCTCCTGCCCCGTCCGGGCGGTGAAGACGGCCGCCGCGAGGCTGCCGATCACCGCGGTCCCCAGTGCGCCCCCGAGCTCGTAGCCCGTCTCGGAGATCGCCGACGCGGCACCGGCCCGGTCGGCGGGAGCGGCGGCGAGGATCAGGTCGTTGGTGAGCGCCTCCGCGAGCGCGACGCCCGCCCCGAGCAGCGCGAACCCGACCACGACACCGGCCAGGCCCCGAGCACGGCGACGAGGGCGAGGCCCGTCGCGGCGGACCCGAGCCCGAGGCCGACCAGCGCGGGGGGCGTGAGACGGCGCGCCAGGCGCGTGGCCAGCAGCGCGCCGGTCACCCCGGCGACGGAGCCGGGCAGCATCCACAGCGCGGCCTCGAGCGGGGAGTACCCGAGCACCGACTGCAGGTACTGGGGCAGCAGCAGGAGCAGGCCGACCAGCGCGAACACGCCGAGCAGGTTCGTCGTCACCGATACCGAGAACGACGGGCGCGAGAACAGCCCGAGGTCCAGCAGCGGGTGCGCGAGGCGGCGCTGGCGGCGGACGAACAGCGTGCCCGCGGCGACGCCCACGGCGGCCGAGAGCGCGGCCCCGACGGTCGGGCCCTCGGTCGCGACGGTCTTGAGCGCGGAGACCAGCGGGAGCATCGCCACGAGCGACAGCGCCGCCGAGGCGAGGTCGAACGGGCCGGGGTGCGGGTCCCGGCTCTCGGGCAGGACGAGCGGGCCGACCACCAGCAGCAGCACGATCACGGGGACGTTGATCAGGAAGACCGAGCCCCACCAGAAGTGCTCGAGCAGCACGCCCGCGACCACGGGACCCGCCGCCGCGCCGCCGGAGAACGCGGCCGACCACACGGCGACGGCGGTGGCCCGGCGCCGCGGCTCGGGGAACGTGGTCTTGATCAGCGAGAACGTCGAGGGCATGAGCGTCGCCCCGCCGAGGCCCAGCAGGGCGCGGGCGACGACGAGCGTGCCGGCCGTGGGCGCGAACGCCGCGAGCACCGAGGCGACGCCGAACGCGGCGGCGCCCCACATCAGCAGGCGGCGCCGGCCGATGCGGTCGCCGAGCGTGCCCATGGTGACGAGCAGGCCGGCGAGCACGAACGAGTACGCGTCGACGATCCAGAGCTGCTCGGCGGCGCCGGGGTCCAGGTCCTCCGCGAGCACCGGGAGCGCCGCGCCGAGCACCGTCATGTCGATGCTGATGAGCAGCACCGGCAGGACGAGCGCGGCCAGCGCGAGCGCGGGCGACCGGCGGGACATGACGAGCCTCCGAGCGGGATCAGGAATGACTACACCGTCCAGACGGTGCAGTTTCGAGCGATGGTGAAACTACACCGGCTGGACGGTTTACTGTCAACGGCGTGCCACGCCCGTCACAGCGCGACCGGATCCTCGACGCGTACACGGACCTCGTCGTGACCTCCGGACCCGAGACCGTGACGCTCGACGCCGTCGCGAGCGCCGCGGGGGTGTCCAAGGGCGGGCTGCTCTACCACTTCGGGTCGCGCGAGGCCCTGCTCGAGGGGCTGCTCGCGCGGGCCCGGGCGCTCAACGACGACGACCTCGCCGCGGCCCGGTCCGCCCCCGAGGGCGTGGCGCGGTACTACCTGCGCACGTCGGTCGACGAGCCGGCCGCTGCGAGCCCCGTCTACCGGGCGACGGTCGCGCTGATCAAGCTCGCGACCACCGAGCCCCGCGCGGCGGAGGCGACACGCCGCTGCCTGGCGGGGTGGCGGGCGGCGCTCACCGACGAGCTCGGCGACCCCTTCGCCGCCGATCTGGTGGCCGCGGTGGGCGACGGCATCTACCTGCGCGCGATCGTCGGGGACTCCAGCGAGGGCCTCGGCGGCGCGATCGAGGAGGTGCTCCGGCGGGCCGGGCCACGGTGAACGGGGCGGTCGGCGGCCGGTCCGACGGCGTCGCCCACGGCCCCCGTCGGCCCGGCGGTCGCCGTGGTGCGGCGAGGGCGCCCGCCCGGGGCCGGGCCGTGACGGGGTGCCCGCCGCATTTCCGCTGGTCGACGCCAGGTGTCGGTGGCCGAGGACACGGTGTGAGCCCCAGGTCCCTGGCGCACCCTGGAGGTGTGGAGCAGCCAGAGGAGCCGGACCGGGCCGCCGAGGAGACCGCCGCCGAGCGCGCCGTCGACCCCTACCGCGCCCCCTTCGACGCGATGGTGCGCGCGCTGGCGGCCCAGGACCCGCGGTTCGTCCGCCGGGTCAGCGTCCCGGGCCCGCGCCGTCTCGCCGTCGGCCACCTGATGCTGCTCGCGGGCCTGGTGAGCACCCTGCTGCTCGGCGTCCTGCCGCTCGCGATCGGCGTCCACACCGGGTCCGTCGTCCTGCTGGTCATCGGCGCCCTGGGCTCGACGCTGCTGCCGGCCGGCGCCCCGCTGGCCGTGCGCATCGTCCTGCACCGCATGCGCCCGTTGATGCGCTGAGGCCGGCCCGCTGAGGCCGGTGCTCCCTAGACGGCGACGGCGTCCACGCGCCGCCGCAGGGCCGGCAGGTCGCGCACCACGATGCTGCGCCCGTCCTTGGCCAGCACGCCCTCGGCGACGAGGCGGGAGAGCTCGCGGCTGAGCGTCACCCGGGTCAGCCCGACCATCAGCGCGAGCTCGTCCACCGGTGGCCGCACGGACAGGCGCGCCGACGTCCCGAGCGCGCCGTCGCCATAGGCCTCGACGAGGTGCCCGAGCAGCAGGGTCACCCGCTCGCGGGCGGCCAGGCCGTCGAGGAACACGTGCAGGTGCAGCACCCGCTGCTTGTGGGACACCCGGCGGACGACCTCGACGAGCAGCTCCGGGTCGTCGCGCGCGGCGGCGACCAGGGCGTCGCGGCCGACGGCGAGCAGCTCGCACGGGGTGATCGCGGTGGCCGACACCTGGTTGAGGCCGCCGTCGAAGCAGACACCCTCGCCCAGGCTCGCGCCCGGTTCGGCCCAGGAGATCACCCGCACCGTCCCGTCGGGACGCAGCATGTGGATCCGGACCCGGCCGCTGACCACGATGTGGAACGACGACGACGGCTCGCCCTGCCGGTAGAGGTGCTGACCGGCGCGGACGGGCCGCGCGACGCCGAGCGCCTCGATCCGCCGACTGACGGGGCCGGGCTCGGCGAGCAGGAAGGGCGAGACCGTCGGCGAGGGTGGAACGTCGTGCGGAGCCATCGCCGTCCTCGTTCCGGCCGCCGGAGCGCGGGTGAGGGCAGGCTACGGGCCGGACGAGCGTCCCGGAAGGACGGAACGCTCGTCCGGCCGTGCTCAGGCTGCCGCGCGCACGGGCGTGGAGGTGATGGACTCGGCGTTGGTGTCGGGCAGCGCGATGGTGCACAGGAGGCTGATCACCGACAGGCCGGCGAGCAGCACACCGATCGCGAGGCTCGACCCCAGTCCCGCGACCAGCGCGGTGGCCACCAGCGGGACGACGCCGCCGCCGAGGACGCCGGCGAGGTTGTAGGCCATGCCCGCGCCGGTGTAGCGGTAGTGCGTCGGGAAGAGCTCCGGGAGCTGCGCGCCCTGGGGGCCGTAGGCGATGCCGACGACCCCGAGCACCACCGAGAGCCCCAGCCCGAACGCCCAGGGCGTGCCGATGTCGAGGATCGGGAACGCGACGATGCCGCCCACGATGGCGGACGCGTTGCCGATGATGATCATCTTCCGCCGTCCGACGCGGTCGGAGAGGATCGCCCCCGCGATGGTGGTCGCGGCGAAGACGAGGCCGCCGATGATCCCCATGGCGAGCACCGTGGTGCGCGGCAGACCGAGCTCCTGCGTGCCGTAGCTCGTGAGGTACGTGACGCCGATGTAGAAGAACGCGAACACGGCCATCGTCGATCCCGCGCCGAGCAGCACCCGTCCCGTGTGGGTGCTCAGCACCTCCATGACCGGCATGCGCGTGCTCGTGGTCTTCTCCCGCGCCATGAACGCCGCGGTCTCGGTGATGGCGAGCCGCACGTACAGGCCGACGGCGACGAGCACGACGCTGCCGATGAACGGCACCCGCCAGCCCCAGGCCAGGAAGGCCTCGTTGCTCATCGTCAGGGCGGTCACCAGGAAGGTGGCACTGGCCAGCGCGAAGGCCAGCGACGGACCGAGCTGCGGGAACAGCGCGAACTTGCCGCGCGTCTTGCCCGGCGAGTTCTCCGCGGTGAGCAGCGTGGCGCCGGCCCACTCGCCGCCGACCGCGAGGCCCTGCAGGATGCGCAGCAGCACGAGCAGGATCGGGGCGGCGACGCCGATCGCGCCGGTGGTGGGCAGCAGGCCGATGGCCAGCGTCGAGAGGCCCATGAGCAGCAGCGTCGTCACCAGCGTGCGCTTGCGTCCGAGCTTGTCGCCGAAGTGTCCGAAGAGCACCGAGCCGAACGGGCGGGCCACGAAGGCCACGCCGAAGGTCGCGAGCGCCAGCGCCGTACCGGCCGCCGCCCCCAGCGAGGGGAAGAAGACCTTGTTGAACACGAGCGCGGCGGCGGTGCCGTAGATGAAGAAGTCGTAGAACTCGATGACCGTGCCGGTCATGCTCGCGATCGCGATGCGGCTCATGGGTGGTGACGCGCCGGCGGGCGCGGCGTCGCTCTGACTCACGAAGCCTCCTGAACGTTCGTACGGGTACGCCGAGTGTCCGGTTCAGGAGGTTTGAGGTCTGTATCGCACACTACAGACGGAACGTGTCCGCGCGTGCTCGCCGAGGTACACGCCGTAGCGTGGTCGGCTCAGACATCTCGGGGGATCGATGACGATCTTGGTAGCCGTCACGGACGACGCCACGGGCGCCGTGGCGCTCGACGCCGCGCTGGCCGAGGCGGCCCGGCGGGACACCGCGGTCGTGGCGCTGAACCTGCGCGCCGGGCCCCTCGCCGTCCCGGCCGGCGCGCCGGTCACCGTTGTCGACCGCACCTCCGGGGTCGAGGACGGCGACGCGGTTCTCGAGCGCCTGGAGGCGGACACCGACGTCGACCTGCTCGTCATCGGCGTCCGCCGCCGCAGCCCGGTGGGCAAGGCGTTCCTCGGCGACGTCGCGCAGCGGCTGCTGCTCGAGGCCGAGGTGCCCGTGCTGGCGGTGAAGACCTAGCGCGCTCCGGCCGGCGGCAGCGCCCGCCCGCTCGCCTCACGATCGGCCTGGCCGCCCCGCGCCGGTGCTGTGACCATCGGCCGGTGCCGCGATCCCCGGAGCTCCGCCTCACCGTCGCCGGCGCCGCGGTGGTGGGCGTGGCCTACGGGATGGGCCGGTACGCGTTCGGTCTGACGCTGCCGGCGCTGCGCGGGGACCCGTCGCTCTCGGCGGACGGCCTGGACGACGCCGTCCTCGGCCTCATCGCGTCCGCGTCCTTCGCCGGCTACCTCGCGGGCCTGCTGCTCGCGCCCGTGCTGAGCCGCCGCCTCGGGCCGCGGGCCCCGACGACGGTCGGGAGCGTCTGCGGCGTGGTCGAGGGCATCCTCGCCGCCGTGGCGCCGTCGCCGGCGGTGCTCGCGGTCGGCACCGTGCTCGCCGGCAGCGCCGCGGGGTGGGTGTGGGCGGCGTACTCCGACCTCGCGGCCGCCGTCGTCGACGCGCCCGCCGCCCGCGGGTGCTGGCCGTGATCAGCACCGGGACGAGCGGCGGCCTGGTGGTCTCCGGGCTCGTCGCGCTCGCGGTGATGGGCGTGCCCGGCTGGCGGCTGGTGTGGGTGGCGATCGCGGTCGCGTCCGCGGCGGCGGGTCTGCTGAACCTGCGGGGGACGCCCGCGGTGCGGCCCTCGCGCGCCGGACCGGCGGGGCGGATCCCGCTGCGCGGCCTCACGGTCCCGACGCTCTACTCGGTCGCCTTCCACGTCGGCGTCACGACGTTCTTCACCTGGGCCGCCGACATGCTGCGACGCGGCGGGCTCGACGCCGGGATCGCCGGCGTCCTCTACGCCCTCGTCGGGGTGGTCGGCCTCGTCGCGCTGGGCACGGGCGGCTGGTGCGCGCGGTTCGGGACGGTCCGCGTCGCCGCCGCCTGCCTGCTGTCGATCGCCGCGTCGCTCGTGATCCTCGGCGCGGGCGCCGGGTCCGCGCTCGTCGCGCTCGGCGCCGCGGTCGTGTTCGCGCCCGGGATCATGGGCGGGGCCGCCGTGCTCGCCGTGTGGACCGCCGAGATCGCCCCGGACCGGTCCGGCGAGGCGCTCACGGTCGTCGTCGCCGTCGGGGCGCTCGCCGCGGTGATCGCCCCGGCCGTCGTGGGCGTGCTCCTCGGGCTCGTCAGCCTGACCGCCGTCCTCGTCGGGCTGGCCGCGCTCCTCCTGGTCACGGCCGGCGGCCTGCTCACGGCTCGAAGCGGTACCCCCGCCCCGCCTCCGTGACGAGGTGCCGCGGTCGCGCGGGATCGGGCTCGAGCTTGCGGCGCAGGTGCGCGAGGTAGACCCGCAGGTAGTGGCCCTCGGTGCCGTAGGTGGGGCCCCACACCTCGTGCAGGATCTGCTGCTGGGTGACGAGCATCCCGGGATGGCGGACGAGGTGCTCGAGCACGCCCCACTCGGTGGGGCTCAGGTGCACCTCGGCGCCGTCGCGCACGACCTTCTTGGCGACGAGGTCGACGGTGAAGCTCGCGGTCTCGACCACGGGCGTCCCGTCCGGGGCGACCGCCGCCGCCCGCCGGACCGCGGCCCGCAGCCGGGCGAGCAGCTCGGGGACCCCGAAGGGCTTGGTGATGTAGTCGTCGGCCCCGGCGTCCAGCGCGGCGACCTTGTCCACCGAGTCGGTGCGCGCCGAGAGCACGATCACCGGCACCGCGCTCCACCCGCGCACCCCGGCGAGGACCTCGAGCCCCGGCATGTCGGGCAGCCCGAGGTCGAGGATGACGACGTCGGGCGGCGGGTGCTCGGCCGCGGCGCGCAGGGCGGCGGCGCCGTCGGCCGCGAGCACGACCGTGTGGCCGTGCGCGGTGAGGTTGATGCGCAGGGTGCGGCGCAGGTGCGGGTCGTCGTCGACGACGAGGACGCGGCTCACGGGACCAGGGCCGGCGTCGGCGCCGCCGGCAGCGACAGGACGGTGGTGAGGCCGCCGCCCGGCGTGTCCTCGGCCTCGAGCGTGCCGCCCATCGCCTCGGTGAACCCCGCGCGACGTGCAGGCCGAGGCCGACACCGGTCGCGGCCCGCCGGTCGCCCAGGCGCTGGAACGGGGTGAACAGCAGGTCGCGCTGCTGGCGCGCCACGCCGGGTCCGGTGTCGACGACCCGCAGCTCGACGCGGTCGGCGTAGGCGCTGGCGCGGACGGCCACCGTCGTCCCGCCGCCGTGGCGCAGGGCGTTGTCGACGAGGTTCGCGACGACCCGCTCGGCGAGCCCGGCGTCGGCGAGGACGTCGGGCAGGTCCTCGGCCACCTCGACCACCACCCGGTCCGTGGCGGGGTGGACGCCGGCGAGCGCCGCGGCGACGACCTCGTCGAACCCGACCGGCGCCGTGACCGTGGTGACCGCGCCGGTGGCCAGGCGCGAGGAGTCGAGGAGGTTGTCGACGAGCCCGGTGAGCCGGTCGGCCGACTCCTCGACGGTCGCGAGCAGCTCCTGGCGGTCCTCGGCCGGCATCCGCAGCACGGGATCGCGCAGGCTCCCGGCCGCAGCCTTGATCGCGGTCAGCGGCGTGCGCAGGTCGTGGCCCACGGCCGAGAGCAGCGCGGTGCGCAGCCCGGCGGCGTCGGCGCGCCGCTGCGCGTCGGTGGCCTGGGCGGCCATCCGCCGGTTGCGCAGGGCGAGCAGCGCCTGCCCGCTGACCGCGGAGAACAGGGCGCGCTCGCTCGAGGTGAGGGTGCGGCCGGTGCCGACGAGGTGCACGCCTTCATCGATCTCGACGTCCGCGTCCGCGTCGGCGGGTCGTGCGCACGGGGCGCCACCGGTGCACGCCGTGGTCTCCCAGCCCGTGCCCGCCGAGCGCTCCAGCAGCGCGACCGTCGTGAGGCCGAACGCCTCCCGCACGCGCTCGAGCAGCTTGGGCAGCGGGTCGGAGCGCGAGAGCACGACGCGGGCGAACGACGCGAGGAGCGTCGCCTCGGCGCGGGCGGTGGCGGCCTGGGCGGCGCGCCGGTCGGCGCGGTCGACGACGGCGGCGACGAGCAGCGCGACCACCACCATTGCCCCGATCGCGAAGGCGTTCTCCGGCCGGCTGACCGAGAGCGTGTACAGCGGCGGGGTCAGGAAGACGTTGAGCAGCAGCCCGCCGCCGATCGCGGCGACGAGCGCCGGCGCGAGCCCGCCGATCATCGCCGTCACCACCGTGGCCAGGAAGAACAGCACCACGTCGGTGGAGAGGTCCACGGACTCGCGAAGCCCCACCCCGAGCACGGTGGCGAGCACCGGCAGCAGCACGGCTGCGGGCCAGCCCCACGCCTGGCGACGGGCGGGCAGCGAGAGGCGCGGGCGTCGCCGGGCCTCGCCCGCCTCCGCGTGGCTCACCAGGTGGACGTCGATGCTCCCGGACGCGGCGATCGTCGCGGCGCCGATCCCGGGGTCGACCAGCCGCGCCCACCGCGAGCGCCGCGACGTCCCGAGCACGAGCTGGGTGGCGTTCGCGGTGCGGGCGAACTCGAGCAGCGTGGCGGGCACGTCGTCGCCGACCACCGTGTGGAACGACGCCTCCACGTCCTCGGCGAGACGTCGCAGCTCGGGACCGGCGGATCCAGCGCTCGCCAGGCCGTCGCCGCGCAGCACGTGCACGCAGAGCAGGTCCGCCGACCCGCTGCGCCGGGCGATCCGGGCCGCGCGCCGCAGGACCGTCGCGCTCTCGGGCCCGCCGGTGACGGCGACGACGACGCGCTCGCGGGCCTCCCAGACCTCCTCGACACCCTCGGCGGTCCGGTAGCGCTGGAGCGCGACGTCGACCTGGTCGGCCACCCACAGCAGCGCCAGCTCCCGCAGCGCGATGAGGTTCCCGGTGCGGAAGTAGTGCGCGAGCGAGGCGTCGATCTTCTCGGGCCGGTAGATGTTGCCGTGCGCCATCCGCCGGCGCAGGGCCCCCGGGGTGATGTCGACGAGCTCGATCTGGTCCGCGGCGCGCACCACGGCGTCCGGGATCGTCTCGCGCTGGCGCACCCCGGTGATGCGTTCGACGACGTCGCCGAGGGACTCGAGGTGCTGGACGTTGACGGTCGAGATCACGTCGATCCCGGCGGCGAGCAGCTCCTCGACGTCCTCCCAGCGCTTGGCGTGGCGCGAGCCGGGCGCGCACGAGTGCGCGAGCTCGTCGACCACGCACACCTCAGGCGCCCGGGCGAGCACCGCGTCGACGTCGAGCTCGCGCAGCTCGGTGCCGCGGTGGTCGAGGACCGTGCGGGGGAGGACCTCGAGCCCGGCGAGCAGCGCCTCGGTGCGGGCCCGCCCGTGGGTCTCGACGAGACCGACGACGACGTCGGTGCCCCGCTCGAGACGGCGGTGGGCCTCGTTCAGCGCGGCGTAGGTCTTGCCCACGCCGGGGGCCGCGCCGAGGTGGATGCGCAGCTCACCGCGCCTGCTGGACACCTCCTCATCCTGCACCTCAGCGGATCCCCGGCGCCGCCGCCACGAGGGACGCGTCGAGCGCCGGGACGTTCACCCGCGGCTCTCCCAGCACCCCGAGCGACCGCCCGTCGGTGGCGTCGGCGACGAGCGCGCGGACGCGGTCCTCACCGAGCCCGGTGACGCGTGCGACGCGGGGCACCTGCAGCGCCGCGTACGCCGGGCTGATCTGCGGGTCGAGCCCGGAGGCCGAGGCGGTGAGCGCGTCCGGCGGGATGGCGGCCGGGTGGACGCGTTCGCGGGCGGCGATGGCGGCCCGGCGCTCCGCCACGGCCGTGCCGAGGTCCTCGGCGGCGGCGCCGAGGTTCGAGCCGCCCGAGGTGGTGGCGTCGGCGGGGCCGAGGCCGGCGACCGCGTCGTCGGGTGCCGACGCCGACGCCCGCGTGTGGAACCACGGGTCGGCGGCCGGGTCCGCGGGGACGGGGTCGATGCCGATCAGGGAGGAGCCGCCCGGGAGACGGAGCGGAGCGGAGGTCGACCGATCGATGCTGGGGGTGAGGGAGCCCTCGGCGTGGTGCTCCAGACCCGGCAGGCGCGAGACGCCCCAGATCGCCGCGGGGTAGACGACGCCGAGCAGCACGGTCAACGCGAGCAGCACCCGCGCCGCGGCGGCGAGCTGGCGGCGCAGCGCGGTCCCGGTGACGGCCGATTCCCGCGCCGGTGCCTCGGGGTCGAGGGTGGTGGTCATGATCAGCCGATCCCCGGAACGAGCCGGACGAGGAGGTCGATGACGTAGATGCCGACGAACGGGACGACGATGCCGCCGAGCCCGTAGACGAGCAGGTTGCGTCGCAGCAGACGGTCGGCCGACGACGGGCGGAAGCGCGCGCCGCGCAGCGCGAGGGGGATGAGCGCGACGATCACCAGCGCGTTGAAGATGACCGCGGAGAGGATCGCCGACTCCGGGGTCGCGAGCGCCATGACGTTGAGCGCCCCGAGCTGCGGATAGATCGCGAGGAACATCGCGGGCAGGATCGCGAAGTACTTGGCGAGGTCGTTGGCCAGCGAGAACGTGGTCAGCGCGCCCCGGGTGATCAGCATCTGCTTGCCGACCTCGACCACCCCGATGAGCTTGGTGGGGTCGGAGTCGAGGTCGACCATGTTCCCGGCCTCCTTGGCGGCCGCGGTCCCGGTGTTCATGGCGACGCCGACGTCGGCCTGCGCGAGGGCGGGCGCGTCGTTGGTGCCGTCGCCGGTCATCGCGACCATCCGGCCGCCGGCCTGCTCGCGGCGGATCAGCGCGAGCTTGTCCTCCGGTGTGGCCTCGGCGAGGACGTCGTCGACACCCGACGCAGCGGCGACGGCCCGGGCGGTCACGGGGTTGTCGCCCGTGATCATGACGGTCCGGATGCCCATGGCCCGCAGCTCGCCGAACCGCTCCGCGATCCCGGGCTTCACGACGTCCGACAGCTCGACGACCCCGAGCGCCCGTGAGTGATTTTCCCGGCTATAGCCGGGAAAATCACTCACGGAGGAGGCGACCACCAACGGCGTCCCGCCGCGCTCGGCGACCTCGCGCGACAGGCGCTCTAGTTCGCCGCGGTCGGCCTCGGGCACCGCGTCGCCCAGCCACGCCAGCACCGAGGACGTCGCGCCCTTACGGAGCTCGCGGCCGTCGAGGTCCACGCCCGACATGCGGGTCGTCGCGCTGAACGGGACGAACTCCGCCCGTGCCTCGTGCGCGCTCGCCTCCGCGGGCAGCCCGTGCTCCTGCGCGCCCAGGGCGACGATCGAGCGCCCCTCCGGCGTGGTGTCGGCGAGGCTCGCCAGCCGGGCCACCTCGGCGAGCTCGGCGACGTCGACCCCGGCCACGGGGTGCAGCGCCGTCGCGCGCCGGTGGCCGAAGGTGATCGTCCCGGTCTTGTCGAGCAGCAGCGTCGACACGTCGCCGGCGGCCTCCACCGCACGGCCCGACGTCGCCAGCACGTTGCGCTGCACGAGTCGGTCCATCCCGGCGATGCCGATCGCCGAGAGCAGCGCGCCGATCGTGGTCGGGATGAGGCAGACCAGCAGCGCCACGAGCACCACCAGCGACTGCTGGGCCCCGGAGTAGCCGGCCATCGGCTGCAGGGCCACGACGGCGAGCAGGAACACGATGGTCAGCGCCGAGAGCAGGATCGTCAGCGCGATCTCGTTCGGCGTCTTCCGGCGCTGCGCGCCCTCGACCAACGCGATCATCCGGTCGACGAACGACTCGCCGGGCCGCGCGGTGATCCGCACGACGATGCGGTCGGAGAGCACGGTGGTCCCGCCGGTGACCGAGGAGAGATCGCCGCCGGACTCGCGCACCACCGGCGCGGACTCGCCGGTGATCGCCGACTCGTCGACGGTGGCGATGCCCTCGACGACCTCGCCGTCGCCCGGGATCGTCTGCCCGGCCGCGACGACGACGTGGTCGCCGACGCGCAGGTCCGTCGCCGGGACCTCCCGACCGTCCGGGGTGTGCGCCACGGTGTCGGTGCGCGTGGCCCGCAGCGCGTCGGCCTGGGCCCGGCCGCGGCCCTCGGCGACGGCCTCGGCGAGGTTCGCGAAGACCACCGTGAACCACAGCCACACCGCGATCCACCAGGCGAACACGCTCGGGTCGAGGATCGCCGCGACGGTGACGACCACCGAGCCGACCCACACCACGAACATCACGGGGTTGCGCACCTGGTGGCGCGGGTCGAGCTTGCGCACCGCGGTCGGCAGCGACTCCAGGAGCAGCGCGGGCCGGAACGCGCCGGCGCCGACGGGCCGGCCGCTGTTCCGGGGGCGTTCGAGGACGGCGGTCATGCCAATCCCTCCGCGAGGGGGCTCAGGGCCAGGGCGGGCAGGAAGGTGATCGCCGCGACGAGCACGACCGTGCCCGCGACGAGCACCGAGAACAGGGGTGTGCCGGTGGAGAGCGTTCCGGCCGACGGGGCGACGCGGGGCTGGCGGGCGAGCAGCCCGGCCAGGGCGAGCACGGCGACGATCGGCAGGAACCGGCCGAGCAGCATCGCGATCCCGAGCGTGGTCTGGAAGAACCCGCTGGTCACCGTGAGCCCGCCGAACGCGGAGCCGTTGTTGTTCGCGGCCGAGGCGTAGGCGTAGAGGACCTCGGACAGCCCGTGGGGACCGGAGTTCGTCATCGCCGTCCCCGTCGACGGCAGCGCGATCGCCAGCCCCGTGCCGAGCAGGACCAGCGCGGGCATCGTCAGCACGACCACCACCGCGCACGTCACCTCGCGGCGCCCGAGACGCTTGCCGAGGTACTCGGGGGTGCGCCCGACCATGAGCCCGGCGAGGAACACCGCGACGATCGCGATGATCAGGATCGAGTAGAGCCCCGTCCCGACACCGCCCGGCGTCATCTCCGAGAACAGCATGTTCAGCAGCGCTCCGCCGCCGCCGAGGGCCGAGAAGCTGTCGTGCAGCGAGTTCACCGCGCCGGTCGAGGTGCCCGTCGTCGCGTTCGCGAAGAGCGCCGAGCCGGGGATCCCGAAGCGGACCTCCTTGCCCTCGAGGTTCGCGCCCGCGAACGACGCACTACGTGCCTCCGCAGCCCAGATCACCGCGAGCATCGCGGCCCACAGCCCACCCATGACGGCGAGCAGCGACACCCCCTGCCGCACGGAGCCGACGAGACGCCCGAACGTCCTCGTCAGCGACACCGGGACGACGAGCATCAGGAAGATCTCGAGCAGGTTCGAGATCGGGTTCGGGTTCTCGAACGGGTGCGCGGAGTTGGCGTTGAAGATGCCGCCGCCGTTGGTGCCGAGCTGCTTGATCGCCTCCTGCGAGGCCGCGGGCGCCAGCGCGAGCGTCGACGGGCGCCCGTCCGGACCGACGACGTCGACCCCCGCCCGCAGGCTCATCACGACGCCGAGGGCGACGAGCACGACCGCGGCGACGGCGGCGATCGGCAGCAGGATGCGGGTGGCGCCGCGGACGATGTCGACCCAGGCGTTGCCCAGGCGGTCGGAGCGGCTGCGGACGAACCCTCGGACCAGGGCCACGGCGACCGCCATGCCGACCGCGGCGGACACGAAGTTCTGGACGGTCAGCCCGGCCATCGCGACGGCGTGGCCCATGGTCGACTCGGGGACGTAGGACTGCCAGTTCGTGTTCGTGACGAACGAGATCGCGGTGTTGAACGCGACCCCGGGCTCCACTCCGCCCGCTTCCCCCGTCGCTCCGCTCGCCCCGGTTCCGCGGTCGAACGACCACGGCAGCAGCGACTGCAGGCGCTGCAGCAGGTAGAGCAGCACGATCCCGGCGAACGAGAACGCGAGGACCGCGACGGCGTAGGTGCCCGCCCGCTGCTCCGAGCGCGGATCCACGCGCACGATGCGGTAGAGGAGACGTTCGAGACGCCAGTCGCGCTCGTCGGTGTAGACGCGCGCCATCCAGTCGCCGAGGGGGCGCCACGCGGCTGCGAGCAGCACGAGCAGGACGCCCACCTGCGCGAACCCGGCCATCAGAACCTCTCCGGGCGCAGCAGGGCCACGACGAGGTAGATCAACAGGCCCAGGGCGACGAGGCCGCCGAGCACGTTCGCGGCGGCGCTCACAGCCGGTCCAGCCCGCGGACGGCGAGCAGCAGGATCGCGAAGACCACGATCACCACGCCCGCGTAGAGGAGGTCGAGCACCGGGTTCCCTTCGACATCGACACCGCCCCGCCGGCGGTGTGCCGATCACCGAGCCTCCGCTCGCCCGGGCCCCGCGAGGGCCGCGTTGACACGACGTTGACGCCGCACGCCCCGCGTTTTCACGTCCCGGCAGCCCGGTGTGACGCGGCATGCTGGAACGGTGAGCGCACCCGAGGTGAAGCGGCTGGGGATCCTGCTGTTCGACGGCGTCGAGGAGCTCGACGCCGTGGGACCGTGGGAGGTCCTGTCGTGGTGGACGGCGAACTTCCCCGACGACGGCTACGTCGCGACGCTGTTCTCCGTCGACGGCGGCCCGGTGACCTGCGCGAAGGGCATGACGATCGTCCCGCAGCACTCGGCCGACGACGTCGGGCCGCTCGAGGTGCTCCTGCACCCGGGCGGGCGCGGCACGCGACCCCAGGTCGAGGACCCCGCGCACCTCGACCGCGTGCGGGCCTGGCGCCGCGACGTACCGCTGATGACCAGCGTGTGCACCGGCTCGCTCGTCTACGCCGCCGCCGGCCTGCTCACCGACCGGCCCGCCACGACGTACCACGGGCAGCTCGACACCCTGGCCCAGCTCGACCCGAGCATCGAGGTCCGGCGCGACGACCGCTACGTCGACTCCGGCGACGTGATCACCAGCGCCGGCGTCTCGGCCGGCATCGACATGGCCTTCCACCTCGTCGTGCGGCTCGTCGGCGTCGAGCGCGCGCGCCAGGTCCGCCGGGGCATCCAGTACGACCCCGAGCCGCCGGTCTAGCGGAGATCGCGGAGCACCGCCATCGCGTCGTCGCGGCGCTCCCACGGCACGAACAGGTGGTCGTGGTGGAAGCCGGCGACGGGGTTGGTGCCGATCCCGGCGTCGGCGAGCGCCCGGGTGATCACAGCGAGGAACCCGACGGCCTCGAGCGCCGACGCCACGCGCAGGGTGATCCCGGCGCAGGGGAACGCGCCGATCAGGCCGTGGGCGTCGGCGTCGTCGGCGGTCACCACCGCCGAGAGCCCCTCGTCCTCGCGCATCGTCGCGAGCGGCGCGAGCCCGTCGGGGAGCTCGGGCACGGAGACGAACACGTAGCGGTGGGCGTGCAGCACCGGGTCCATCCCGGCGAGCAGTCGGACGGGATCGGTGTCGCCGGGCATCCGGGCATCCTCCCGGTCGCCGTGACCGCGGACACAGGCCCACCGGGCCGGTCCGGGTTAGGGTCCCGGGCGCTGGTGGTTCCCGGTCCGTCCTCGCGGCGGTCCGGGTGGCAACAGGGAACCCGGTGTGAATCCGGGACTGCCCCGCAGCGGTGAGTGGGAACGACCGCCGTCACAGAGCACTGGACACACGTCCGGGAAGCGACGGCCAGTAGGTGGTGCATCGGCACCGCGCCCGCGAGTCCGAAGACCTGCCATCGGTGCGTGCGCCGACCGTCGGCGCGCGCGGCTGGCGGAGTCTCGTGGGTGGACCCGTGGCGTCCCGGTGCCGTCGCACGGTGCCGCGCGCACGACCGACCCGTGCCGACTCTCGCGAGCCCGACCGCTCGACGAGGAGAAGAGCCGTGTCACGTGCACTGTCCGGCCCCATCGGGGCCACCGTCCTGGGATACCCCCGCATCGGCCCGCGCCGCGAGCTGAAGAAGGCCCTCGAGGCCTACTGGAAGGGCGCGGGGACCGCGGGTGACCTCGAGCAGGTCGCCGCGGACCTGCGGGCGCAGACCTACCACGAGCTGGCCGAGGCGGGCCTCGACTCGCAGCCGACCGGGACGTTCTCGTACTACGACCACGTCCTCGACGTCACCGCGATGATCGACGCTGTCCCGCCGCGCTTCCGCCCGCACGGGCGGCGCGAGGGGACGGCGCTGGAGGAGTACTTCGCGATGGCGCGCGGCACCGCCTCCGCCGCGCCCCTGGAGATGACCAAGTGGTTCGACACCAACTACCACTACCTCGTCCCCGAGATCGGCCCCGACACCGCGCTGCGCCTGGCCGACGAGACGCCGGTCGAGCGCGTCCGTGAGGCGGCGGCCGCCGGCGTCACCGCTCCGCGTCCCGCGCTGGTCGGCCCCGTGACCTACCTGCTGCTGACCAAGGCGACCGACGAGGCGCCGGAGGGCTTCGACCCGCTCGACCGCCTCGACGAGGTCGTCGAGGTCTACGCGCAGCTGCTCGCGAAGCTCGCCGACGCCGGGGCCGCCTGGGTGCAGCTCGAGGAGTCGGCGTTCGTGAACGACCGCGGCGACGCCGAGATCGACGCCCTCCGTCGGGCCTACGACCGCCTCGCCGGCACCACCGACCGTCCGCGGATCCTCGTCACGACCTCGTACGGCGACCCCGGCCCGGCCCTCGACGTCCTCGCCGAGAGCCGCGTGGACGGCATCGGTCTCGACCTGGTCACCGCCCCGCACCTGGCCGACCGGGTCCCCGCGCTGCCCGCCCTGCGTCAGAAGACCCTGGTCGCGGGCCTCGTCGACGGCCGGAACGTCTGGCGGACCGACGTCGCGCGGGCGATGTCGCGGGCGGCCACGCTGCTGGGCTCGGTGGGCGAGATCGCCGTGTCGACCTCGTGCTCGCTGCTGCACGTTCCCTACGACGTGACCGTCGAGACGGCGCTCGACCCCGGTGTCGTCGCGCGGCTCGCGTTCGCCCGTCAGAAGCTCGACGAGGTCGTCCTCCTGGGCCGCGTGCTGCGCGGTGACGAGTCCGAGGAGAGCCTGCGGCAGGCCGTGGCGGACGCCGCGATCGGCGCCGCGACCGGCGGCGACGCCGCCGTCCGCTCCCGGGTCGCCTCGATCGACCCGGCCGACCGCACCCGCACCGAGTACGCGGTGCGGGCGAAGGCACAGCAGGGGCGGCTCGGGCTGCCGCCGCTGGCGACGACCACGATCGGCTCGTTCCCGCAGACCCCCGACGTGCGCAGGGCACGCGCCGACTGGGCGAACGGGCGGCTCGACGACGCGTCCTACCGCTCCCGCATGCAGGCCGAGATCGAGCGCGTGGTCCGGCTGCAGGAGGAGATCGGGCTGGACGTGCTCGTGCACGGCGAGCCCGAGCGCAACGACATGGTGCAGTACTTCGCGGACAACCTGCCCGGGTTCGCCACCACCGAGCTGGGCTGGGTGCAGTCCTACGGCTCGCGCTGCGTGCGCCCGCCGATCCTGCACGGCGACGTCTCGCGTCCGGAGCCGATCACCGTCGAGTGGGCGCGGTACGCGCAGTCGCTCACGGACAGGCCCATGAAGGGGATGCTCACGGGCCCGGTCACGATCCTGGCCTGGTCGTTCGTCCGGGACGACCAGCCGTTGGGCCGGACCGCCGACCAGGTGGCGCTCGCCCTGCGCGACGAGATCGCCGACCTCGAGGCGGCGGGCATCGCGATCGTCCAGGTCGACGAGGCGGCGCTGCGCGAGCTGCTCCCGCCGCGGCGGGCCGACTGGAGCGCCTACCTCGACTGGGCCGTCGGGTCCTTCCGCCTCGCCACGGGCGGGGCCTCCGAGGAGACCCAGGTCCACACGCACCTCTGCTACTCGGAGTTCGGCGACGTCATCGACGCGATCGACGGCCTCGACGCCGACGTCACGACGATCGAGGCCGCGCGCTCGCGCATGGAGGTCCTCGCCGACCTTCAGGCCGTGGGCTACTCCCGCGGGGTCGGGCCGGGTGTCTACGACATCCACTCGCCGCGCGTGCCCGAGCGCGAGGAGATCGCCTCGCTGATCGCCGAGGCGCAGCGGGTGGTGCCGGCCGACCGACTGTGGATCAACCCCGACTGCGGTCTCAAGACGCGGGGGTACGAGGAGGTCGAGCCGACCCTGCGCGCGATGGTCGAGGCGGCGCGGGCGGCGCGGTAGGAACTGGGAACTCGCGACAGGAACGACCGAGGGCCCGGGGCGGATCGTGCTCGCCCCGGGCCCTCGGCCGTCGGTCAGATCTTCTGCACCTCGACGAAGTCGGCGTAGACGATCACGTTGGAGAGGTACGACCGGGCGCCCCGGTCGTAGTCCCCGCCGCAGGTGATGAGCCGCAGCTGGGGGTTGGCGGTGTCGTTGTAGACCGCGTCCGTCGGGAACGAGTCCTTCGGGATCGTGTCCACGCGCGACACCTCGAACACGGCGCGCTGGCCGTCGGCCCGGTCGATGAAGACCTGCGAGCCGGCGACCACGTCCTTCAGGTTCGCGAAGATGCCCGGCTGCCCGCCGCCGTTGACGTGACCGAGGACGATGCTCGGCCCGACCTCACCCGGTGTGGGGCTCTGGTCGAACCACGACGCCTGCATCGGCTCGGACACCGGCGGCACCTCGAGGCTGCCGTCCTGCTTGAGCCCGGTCGGGACGAGCGACGACTCCGTGGAGATCGACGGCACGGTGACCCGGGTCGGGGCCGAGGCGGCCAGCGGCGCGGGCGAACTGAAGCCCGAGGGACCGGACGAGTTCATCCCGACGACGAGGGCCAGGCCCACCAGGACGACGATCAGACCGATCGAGACGTTCGTCATCGAGATCCCGGACTTCTGCTCCGGGCCCTTGTCGGTGATGCTCATCCGCTCGCTCAGTTCCCCGTGTCGACGCCGCCGGACGGCACACGCTTGACCTGGGTCGCGTACACCTCACCGACGGGGCGGTAGTCGTACCAGTAGTGGCCGATCGAGTAGTTCACGTGACAGACCGTGTACCGGTACGTCGGGTCGTTGCCGTGCCCGCTGGTGCCGGTGGACGTCCCGCTGCTCACACCGGTCGTGGTGACGATGCCGTCGCTCGTCTCTGACGGAATCTCGGGCAGCGAGCCGTCGGTGCTCGTCCCCGGGTCGGCGGCGCGGAGTCCGCGGATGCCGGAAAGCCCGCCGGACCCGGAGGTGACGGAGCCAGTGTCCGGGGCGTCCTCGGAGGAACCGGGGCTCGTGAGGTCGGTGCTGGTGAGGTCGGTACTGGTGAGGTCGGTACTGGTGAGGTCCGTGCTGGTCAGATCGGTACTCGTGAGGTCGGTACTGGTGAGGTCGGTGCTGGTGAGGTCGGTGCTCGTGAGGTCGGTGCTGGTGAGGTCGGTGCTGGTGAGGTCGGTGCTCGTGAGGTCAGTACTGGTGAGGTCAGTACTGGTCAGGTCCGTGCTGGTGGTGTCGGTGCTCGTCGAGTCCGTGCTCGAGGTCCCGCTCGTCGAGACTTCGATGCAGTAGTCGTCGGTGTACGAGGTCGCCGACGCCGGCCCGACGCCGAGTGACCCGATGAGCAGCACCCCCGCTCCGAGCATGAGCGCTCGGCGCGCCACCCCTTGTCCTGTCATGACTCTCTCCGTCCCGGCACCGTTGCAGGCTGATCGCACTGAACGTCGCCCCGCCGACGTTGATGATCTGTCGGGCGTCACCCATCCGGTGTTACCGCGGCCGGGCGTCGTAACCAAAGCGTTAGGTCAGGTGCGAGAGGTGTGCCCCTGCGAGTGGTCACGCCGACGACGGCGGACGCAGTACAGGGCCGCAGACCCAGGCGGTGCGGTCGCCACGCAGGTAGGGCACGTCGATGCGGGCGAAGGAGTCGGCCGCGTACCGCTGCGCTGCAGCCAGCGACGTCGGGTCGGGCACGGCTTCACGACGTACCCAGGTCCCGCTGCCGGCCTTCGGGGAGATCAGGACGACGTAATCCCGGGCGAGGCGTGGGTCGCTGAGCAGCCCAGCGTTCGCAGCGCCGGCCCATCCGCTGTCGATCTTGAAGAACGTCGGCCGGACGGTCTCGAACACGTGGTCGCGGGCTCCGAGCCCGTCGCGCTCCTGCCACAGCTGCGCGAAGCGCGTGTCGGTGAGCCCCGAGAGGTCGACAAAGCGGAGCCGGCTGGTCAGGGCAGTTCCGCCCCCGTCGACGGCCAGGAGCGTGCCGTCCCGCACGCGCAGGATGTCGGAATAGGCGTTGACCCGCTCGCCCACGCTCGTCGCTACGAAGCACAACGGCGCGGTGGGATTGCGCCGGAACGTGGCCGCCGCGTCGAGCCACGCCGAGGCCGTGACGAGGACGGCGAGCGCAGCGGCGACAGCCGCGAGGAGCCGTGCCCGGCGCGCCAGGCGGGGCCAGGCGTCGGTCACCGCAAGGACCGTGGCGAGGGCGCCCAGGGGCCACAGGGGCGTCGCGAACCGGTACTGCTCCATCCAGTCCGGCGGCAGGACGGCGAACGACACGAGCGAGAGCACGATCGGGACCAGCAGCACGCCCACTGCGATGCGCGCCGGCGATCGCCGTCGGAGGGTCATGACGATGGCGACGATCGCGAGCACGACCGCGAGCCACCCGGCGTAGAGGATCAGCTCGCCCGGGCGACCCAGGTCGGACGGTCCCGGGAGACCCTGCCGCTTGGCGCGGGCGGTGTTCGGGAGCCAGTCCCCGAACGTCGCCAAGCGCCACGCGAGGTACGCGCCGACAGGTATGAGTGCGGCACCGACCGACCGGGCCGCCGGTCCGGCGGCCTGCCGAAGCCGTCCGGTGTGCAGGAGACCGAGGACGAGAGGATAGGCCGCGACGAAGAGAAGACCGTCAGGACGCGTCAGGGCCGCGAGCCCGGCCAACACCCCCGCGACCACTGCCACGCGGGTGTCCCGAACACGCCCCTCCACCGCTGCCCGCGCCACGACGGCGCCCAGGGCGACGACGAGCAGGGCGTAGAGGGAGTTTTCGAGTCCGCTCGTGGTCCAGATGACGAAGGACGGTACGAGCGCGGTGATCGTGCCAGCCGCGACGCTGACCTCCACCGGGCGACGGGTCACCCTGCGCGCCAGCCCGAAGATGACGCCGAACATCGCCGTCGCGCACGCCAGGGCCACGAGCTTCGGGAAGAGGACGAGGTCCGGCACCCCGAACCACGTGCCGTGGTCGAACAGCCCGACGATGCGGCCGATCACGAGGATCGCTAGCCAGAGCGGGTTCGAGAAGCCCTCGACGATGTCGGCTCCGGGCTGGAGGACGGGCCCTGCACCGTTGGACAGCGAGCGGGCGTAGGCGAAGGTGATCCCGGCGTCGTCCTCGATCCACGGCCCGTACGAAACGGTGTGGATCGCAAGCACGAGCATCGGGACGCCGACGGCGATGGCGCGCTCGCGCCACGAGGACGGGGTGACCAATGCCTGGTCCGGAACGTTGCCTGCCGCGCGCCTCGTCGGCCCACGGAGGGTCTCGGCGAGGCTCATCGCTCGGCTCCTGCGGCCGGCACGTCGCCCGCGTCGCGGGGTCGTCCGTGACGGACCCGGTCGCGCACCGCCAGCAGGACCTGCTCGGCCCGGTGCGGCGGGAGGAACGCGAGGTAGAGGGTCAGCATGCCGAGGCTGAAGAAGCCGACGGCCAGGGTGACCTCGATCGAGAGGTGGAGCAGGACGCCGAGGGCGAGCACCCAGGGCCGCGCGGCCCGGTTCCAGACGAGGATCCCTATGGCGGCCTCCGCAACGAGGGTGCCGTAGGTCGCCGCCTGGGCCAGCAGGAGCGAGTCCGTGACGAGAGATGGAACGGGCAGGCGGCCGACGTCGCCGATGCGCAGAGCGAACGACACGGCCGAGCCGTCGCGCCAGAGCGCGCCGCCCGCCTTCTCCCAGACCGTGGCGAGGTAGATGACGCTGAGCTGAATCTGCGCCAGTCGCAGCGCCCACGGCGACCGCCGCGGGAAGCTCCACAGTCCCGCAGGATCGGTGCGCCACCGGTCCACGGACGCAGCCGATCCCGCCGGCATGAGGAGCACGTAGAAGGAGAGGATTCGCAACAGTCCGTCGCCGGCGTTGAACGCGAGCGGCGCCCACCGGTTCACCGACACCATGACGACGAAGACGAGCAGCGCGGCCAGACGCGTCTGGAAGCCGAGCGTGAGGGCGACGGCGCCGAGCACGCCGGACGTCCACAGCACCCAGATCAGTGGCGAGCCGTGGACCAGGCTGAGCAGCGTCCACCCGAGGGCGGGGAGCGTGGGAGCTGGGAGGGCCGCGTCGGCCGCCCCGAAGAACGGGACGAGGATCGGGGCGAGCGAGAGCATCCATGCGGTGGCGATGACCCCGAAGCCGATGCGGACCACCTCGACCGGAGCGGTCGACTGGGGCGCGAACCAGAAGCGCTCCCAGCCGTCGCGCAGCCGCGTCCAGGACCCGCTCATCGGGAGCTCACCGGCATGGTGAAGAACGGGACCTCGCGCCACGGGCCGGTGTCGGGGCCCGGTCCCGGCGGCAGGTTCGGTCGCGTGAACCGCACCAGGGTCACGCGCACCGGACGGTTTCCCGCCGCGCGGTCCTGCTCTGCCACCCAACTGGCAAACGCAGTGCGCTCCTGGTCGGCGGACGGTTTCGTCCACAGTTGCTCGCCGTACTTGCGCCAGCGGTAGTTCCAATACTCCGAGAGCCCGTCGCCGGAGTCGAGCGCGTGCACGCCGACGGTCCCGTCCGCGCGGTCGATGCGCGCGGCGACGTCGCTGGTCTCGAGGCGCGGGTTGGGGGCGAACACACCCCATCGCTGGTCGAGCCCCGTGACGAGGAGGAGCGGCCGGGTCAGGCCCAGGAGGCCGTCCTTGATCGTCGAGTCAGGTGCGTTGCTGGCGAAGACCCCCAGGAGGATCAGAACGATCAGCGTCGACACGGCGAGTCGCTGTCCCGGGCGGCCGGGGGGAGCTGCTGCGTCGCGATCCTCGAACCCCGGCTCTGCGGCGTCCGTCTCCCCAATCGTCACCATGCTCCCCGAACTCTGCACAGGGCTCGGCGAGCCCGTCCTGTAGGGATCGGACGAACGCGCTGAGCGTTACGGAGCAGACGTCCTCGCCGGGCTCCACCACCGGAGGACGAGCGCGTGGAGGCCGACGTTGAGTGGCGCGCCCAGGACGCGGAGCGGCCCCGTAGAGGGCGACGAGAAGCGGGTCGTCGGCGAAGGACCGGGTCGGGTCGAGGACGTCGAAGGCCGACATGCTGAGCCACGGCCACGGCAGCCCGAGGTCGATCAACGGCTGGACGGCGAAGATCGCGCCGAAGTTCAGACCGTCGCCGCTGCCCACGGGCTGCTCGACGTGCAGCAGGGCCCAGAGCACGAGCAAGACGGCGACGAGGGCGTGCGCTCGCAGCAGGACGGGGGCGGTGGTGTCGTTGTCGGGCACGGCCCCGACGGTCGCGGTCGCCCCGGGGCCGTCGGCATCGGCGAACCACTCAGACGCTCGTCACCTCACCGACTGATGAGGTGTTGACGAACGCGAGCGGGCGGGACATGACCCGACGCCTACGGTGTTCCGGTGACCGCGCTGCGCCGACGCCTCCCGGCGGGCCTCCTCGTGCTGCTCCTGGCGCTCCTCGTGACGGCGGGGACGGCCGCCGCCCACGAGTCCACCCCGGTCGGCGTCCAGCGCATCGAGCTCTCCCTCGGCGCGCGCACGCTCGCCCTCACGATCACCGCGCCGCCCGAGGGCGGCGGGCGCATGCCGGTGGTGGTGCTCCCGCGCGGCGATGCGCCCCGGGTGACGTCACGCTCGCGGCCGTCCGCCCGGGCGGGGACCCGGCGACGGCGCCGGTCGTCGTGCCCGCGGCGCCCGTCGGGCAGCCGCGCGAGGTCGCCCTGACCGCCGACGGTGTCGGCGCCTGGGAGATCGCGGTCGCCGACGGCGCGACCGTCGCCCGGGTCCCGATCACGGTCGCCGCCCCGCCCCGACTCCCGGGTGGGTGTGGGCCGTGCGGATCGGCGCCGTACTCGGCGTCGTCGCCCTGGTCGCGGCCCTGGCCCCGGGCGTGCGGCAGCGTCCCCGCCTGGCCCTCGCCCTCGGCGCGCTCGCGATCGTCGGCCTCACGATCGCCGCGACCGCCGTGGCGACGGCCCCGGCGACTCCGGGGCCGCCACGCCGGCCGCGGCGCCGGTGGGTCCGGCGGCGGCGCCCGCGGGCGGCCACGCGGGTCACGGCGGCGCCGCGATGCCGGACATGCCGGGGATGCCGCCGACGGACATGCCGTCGGACACGTCCGCCATGGGTCCCGGCGCCGTCGTCGTCACGGCGCGGACCGCCCCGGGCGCACAGCCCGGTGCCCCGACCGATCTCGAGCTCGACCTCACCGACGGCTCCACCGGCGCCGTGGTCGACGACCTCACGATCCACGACGACGCCCTGATCCACCTCGCGGTGATCGGCCCGGACGGGCAGCTGGCGCACGTCCACCCGGTCCGCACCGCGCCCGGCCGCTACGTCGTCCTCGTGCAGCCGGCGACGGGCGGGCGGTACGGGGTCTTCGCCGAGATGGAGCGCGCCGGGGACGGCGGCCACCAGGTCGCCCGCACCGCGTTCGACGTGGCGGGGCCCGCGGCTCCCGTGACCCCGGCCGCCCCGGGTGCCGGGGTCCGCCAGGTCGCCGGCATGGACGCCGAGGTGACCGCCCCGCCGGCCGTGGCCGGCCGGCCCACCCGCGTGTCGGTCGCCTTCACCCGGGACGGCGGCGCCCCGGTGACCGACCTCCAGGGCTGGCTGGGCATGGCGGGCCACCTGATGCTGCTCGGCCCCGGCCTGCGCGGCGTACCCGACCCGGCCGATCCCGCCTCGGCGTTCGGTCACGTCCACGACATGAGCGCGGCGGGGCCCGCCGGTACGTACGGCCCGCAGGTCGGCTTCGACTACACGTTCCCGCGCGCCGGCCGCTACGCGCTGTGGGTCCAGGTGCAGCGCGACTGGCAGATCGTCACCGTGCCGGTGACGGTCGACGTCGCGGCCGCGGCGGCGCCCACCCCGTGATCACCTGCCGACGCGTGAGAGCGTGCGTGCCGTGCGGACGGTGCAGGTGGTCGGGATCGGGCTGGGCGACCCGGGTCAGCTGACCCTGGACGCGGTGGAGGCACTCGGCGGGGTCGACGTGGTGGTGCTCCTGCACAAGCCGGGTCCCGCCGACGAGCTGACCGCGATCCGGGCGGCGATCGTCGAGCGCTTCGCGCCGCAGGCCCGGGTGGTCGAGCGCGACGACGCCGTGCGCGACCGCGCCTCCGCCGACTACGAGGGCGCCACCGAGCGCTGGCGCGACGAGCGCGCGGCCCTCTACGAGCAGACCCTGCTCGACGAGGTGCCCGACGGCGGCTCCTGCGGCCTGCTCGTGTGGGGCGACCCGGCGATCTACGACGGCACCGTCGAGATGCTCCACCGCCTCGACGCCCGCGGCCGGGTGGCCCTCGACTGGCGGGTGGTGCCCGGTCTGGGGGCGCCCTCGGTGCTCGCCGCGGCGCACCGGACGACGCTGACCCGCACCGCCCGCGCCGCGACGATCACGCCGGCGCGTCGCGTCCTCGACGACAGCGTGGACTCCGGCGAGGCCGACCTCGTCGTCATGCTCGACGGCTCGAAGGCCCACGGGCTCGAGCACCTGCCCGACGACGCGACCGTCTACTGGGGCGCGTATGTGGGCACCGGCGACGAGGTGCTGATCTCGGGTCGCGTCGGCGACGTGCGCGAGGAGATCCTCGCGGCCCGCGTCGAGCACCGTGAGCGCAAGGGCTGGCTGATGGACACCTACCTGGTGCGCCGCGCGTAGGTCGGTTCCGGGGGGCGCAGGCTCCGCGCGGGCGCCCCGCCCAGGGTGCGCAGCCACCGGGCGATGTCGTCGGCCCCGCCCTCGACGGCCGCGTCCAGGGGCGTCCCGTCGTACGAGGGCTGGCAGCGGTTCAGTTCCGCCCCGTGCCGCAGGAGGATCTCCGCACACCCCCGGTGCCCGTGGCGGCAGGCACTCCAGAAGGCGACGTCGATCTCGTCCCAGCCGGGCGTCGGGGAGAGGTGCAGGAGCGCGGTGACGGTGTCGTCGAGACCCGTCGCCGCGGCGTCGACGAGGGTGACTGGCTTCACACTTCGTCAGTGTGGGCGATCCGGGCCGGGCTCGCGAATCGGCGGCACACAACCGGCCGCCCCGAGCGAGCGCAGGTTCCAGCGCCCGCCGTGTCCGGTGAGCACGGCGAGGGTCAGCGGGGCGACGTCCACGCGCCACGCCCCCGCCGGCCCGGCCCCGAGCGCGTGGGCGACGGCGGCCCGGACGACGGGCGGGTCGACGACGGCGAGGCCGACGGCGCGTTCCTCGCCCGGCAGAGCGTCCATCCAGCCGGCGACGCGGTCGACGAGGGCCCGCAGCGAGTCGCCCCGGGTGGCCCCGCCTCGGCGTCGGTCATCCAGGCCTGCAGCGCGGCGGGGTCCTCGGCGGCCAGGTCGGCGGGGAGCGCCCGGCCCAGGCCCCGGGGTCGGGCCCGGTCGGGGCGTCGCCGTCGGGGTCCCGGCCCGGCAGCGCGAGGGCCGCCGTCTCCCGGCACCGGGCCGACGGTGCGCACCACAGCAGGTCCGGCGCCCGGAGACGTCCCGCGAGCTCCCCGGCGGTGCGACGGCCCCCGGCGTCGAGCGCCTCGTCGCGCGGGAAGCGGGCGGCCCGGGAGGCCTTGGTGGTGCCGTGGGCGAGCAGGTGCAGTCGCACGGGTGCTTCCTAACTGCTGGTCCGGGTCTCGCGCACGAGGGCCACCACGACGGCGAGCAGCACGAGGCCGGTGGCCGGGGCGATGATCGTCCACGGCGCGCGCTCGACGTAGGCCAGGGAGTCCGCGAGCACCGCGCCCCACTCCGGCGAGTCGGGCGCCGCACCCAGGCCGAGAAAGCTCAGTGCGGCGATCCCGAGCGCGGCGTGCGGCACCCGCGCCAGGCCGTGGCGCGTCACCGGGCCGACGACCGCGGGCAGCACGTGTCGCCGGGCGACGCGGGCGGGCGACGCGCCGGCCAGGACCGCCGCCCGGACGTAGCCCGAGGCGCGGGCCTCGGCGGCGAGCGTCCGCGCGTGCACGGCGAGGGCACCCAGTTGACCGCCGCGACCGCGATCGCCGCGCCGAGCAGACCGGGCCCGGCGATCGCGGCGACGACGAGGCCGACGACGACGGGCGGCAGCGCGTTGAGCACGTCCGCGGCCCCGGCGCGGGTCGACCGCGCGCCCACGCCGACGAGCAGGCCGACGACCAGGCACGCCGCCGTCACCGCGACCGCGGTGCCGACCGTGAGCAGGGCACCGTGCGCCACCCGGGCCCACAGGTCGCGCCCGAGGGCGTCGGCACCCAGCGGCGCCGACCACGACGGGGCGGCGAGCCGGCGCCCCTCGACCACGGCCGACGGATCGCGGGGCAGGCCGGCCACCACGATCGCGGCGAGCACCCCGGCCGCGGCCCAGGGGGCCGAGGAGCGGGCCCGGCCACCGGCCAGTGATTCTCGGGGCAGCGGGACGCCCGCGGGGAGCTCCCCGCCCGACCGCGCCGGCCCGAGCAGCGCCCGGTGGGCGAGCACCCCGACGCCGCCGAGGCCCAGCCCGAGCAGCACCAGCAGCATCACGGCGGCCTGGGCCACCGGCAGGTCCTGGGCGAGCACGGCGTCCAGCGCGGTCGAGCCGACACCGGGGACGCCGAAGAGCTGCTCGACGGCGACGGCGCTGCCGAGCAGGCCGACGACCAGCAGCGCGATCTGGGGCACCGCCGTGGCCACCGCCCGGCGGGCGACGCCGAGCGCGATCGTCGCCGGCGGCGTGCCCCACGAGCGCCACGTGCGCACCCACGGCTCGGCCAGCGCCGACTCCGTCGCCGACGACAGCATCCGCGCGAGCAGGCCGCCGGCGGGCAGGCCGAGCGCGAGCGCCGGGAGCACGAGGTGCGCCGGGCCGGAGAACCCGGTGCTGGGCAGCA
Source organism: Actinomycetospora sp. CA-053990 (assembly GCF_050948445.1). Taxonomy (NCBI): domain Bacteria; kingdom Bacillati; phylum Actinomycetota; class Actinomycetes; order Pseudonocardiales; family Pseudonocardiaceae; genus Actinomycetospora; species Actinomycetospora sp. CA-053990. The sequence continues at coordinate 1,206,187 of NZ_CP192043.1, forward strand.
GGCCCCACGCGACGGCGACGACGGCGACGAGCACGGCGCCCAGCGCGATCTCGGGCACCGCGCCCAAGATCGATGCGCCCAGCACGGAGGCGGCCACGGCCGTCCCGCGACCGGCGTCGCCGGTCCCGCGGCGGGTCGCCCGCGCCACGCCCGGCGCGAGCAGACCGAGCGCCGCGACGGCGGCGATGAGCGCGGCCGCGACGGCCAGCGTCAGCGAGACCCCGATCGCCGCGAGCACGCCCGGGGCGACCGGGCCCCGCGAGACCCACGAGGTGCCGAGGTCGCCGGTCAGCACGCCGCCGAGCCAGCCGAGCGCCCCGCCGACCGGGTTCGTCGGCAGGTCCAGCTCGGCGCGCAGCGCGTCGAGCGTCGCCGGGTCGACCCCGCGCTCGGGATAGCGGGTGCGCAGGACGGTCGCGGCGGGATCGGAGTCCCACAGCCAGGGCAGCGCGGCGATCACGACGGTCAGCGCCACCACCGCGAGGCCGGCCGAGGCCCAGGGCAGGAGGCGCCGCGCGGCGGTCATCGCCGGGTCGCGCCGGTGATCAGGAACTGCTCGTTCGGGTCCTCGGCCACCCCGGTGACGCCGGCGCCCACCCCGACCCGCGCGCGCTCGGTGACGTGCGGGACGACCGCGTCGGCGGCGAGCACCCGGCCCTCGACCTCGAGCGCGGCGCGGCGGCGGGCCTCGACGTCGCTGGTCGCTGCACCTGCCGCGAGGAGCGCGTCGGTGGCGGGGTCGCAGGAGCGGGCCTGGTTGTAGCTGCCGGCGCACGAGAAGTCGCTGGCGAGGTAGCCCACCGGGTCGCCGGTGTCGAGCTGCTGCGAGCGGCTGATGATCACCGCGTCGAAGGCGCCGGTGCCCAGCCGGGCCTCGAACGCCGAGCTCTCGAGCACGGTGACGTCGACGGTGAACCCGGCGCGGCGCAGGGCGTCGGCGTCGGCCGCGGCGATCTCCGGGAGCTCGGCGCGGTCGGAGTAGGTCGCGAGGCGGATCCGCTGCCCGCCCGGCGGCGTCGGGGGTGTCACGGGGTGCGGGGGACGGGCGCCGGGAGCACCAGCCCACGGGGTCGCCGGACCGAAGAGGCCGGCGGCGGCGTCGGCGCGCCCCTCGTAGATCGTGCCGGCGACGTCGACGGCACCGATCGCGGTGCGGGCCGCGGCCCGCACGCCGGGGTCGGCGAAGACCGGCGAGCGCTGGTCGAGGTACACCGCGACGCTGCGCGGCAGCGGGACGCCGACCACCTGCTGCGGCGGCGCGATCGCGGCCACCTGCGAGACCGGGATCGCCTCGGCGACGTCGAGCTCCCCGGCGCGCAGCCCGTTGGCGCGGGCGACGCCGTCGGCGAGGAAGCGCGCGTCGACGCCTGGGGCGGCCACCGGGCCGCGCCACGAGGTCGGGTTGGCGTCGAGGGCGGCCCCGGTGGATCCGTCGACGCGGGTGAGCACGAACGGACCGGTGCCGGCGCGGACGGGGCTGGGGCGGGTGGGGTCGGCGTAGGCGCCGGGCGCGAGGATCACGAGCTCCGGCGACGCCAGGCGCTGGGGGAGCACCGGGTCGGGCTCGGGTGTCGTGACCACGACGCCGTCGGGACCGTCGGCGCGTGCGGTGAGGGCGGGCCCCGTCTCGGCGAGCGACGCCAGCGCGCGGGGCGTCGGGGTGGCCGCGGCGGCGCGGGTGAGGCTGCCGACGACCGCGTCCGGGGTCAGCGGCGAGCCGTCGTGGAAGGTGACGCCGGGACGCACGGTGAAGCGCCACTCCGTGGGCGTGACCCGGGTCCACGCCGTCGCGAGTGCCGGCGTCGGCGTGCCGCCCTCGAGGACCACCAGCGGTTCGGTGACGCCGAGCCGCGTCGCGAGCGTCGCCTCGTTGCCGTACGGCGAGAGGCCCGAGGTGGGCGGGAACGACAGGCCGACACGGAGGCGCCCGTCGGAGGAGTCACCGCCGGTTCCGCTGAAGCAGCCGGTGAGGGCGAGACCGAGGACGGCCAGGACGGCGGCCAGCCGGCGGGTCATGGGGAGTTCCTCTCGGCGGAGGTCAGGGGCGGGTCGGCCTGCAGGGCGGGGACGCGGCGCACGAGGACGCCCATGACGACGGCGCTGGCCAGGGGAAGGGCCGCGGTGACGGCCCAGGGCAGGGCGGGCGGGCCGTGGGCCTCGAGCAGGGAGCCGAGCAGGGCGCTCCCGCCGAGCACGCCGAGGCCGCCGCCGGAGGCGAGCACGCCGAAGTACGCGCCGAGCCGCCGCTCGCCGGCGAGGCGTCCGACGGCGTCCTGGGCGACCGGCACGACGGTCATCTGCCCGAGCGTCAGCAGCACGACGAAGACGACCGCGGGCACCGGGCCCGCCGTGCCGAGCCCGATGAGCACTGCGGTCGCCGCGAAGGCCAGGGCGAGCACGCCGAACCCCACGGGCAGCGCGCGGGCCCCGAGACGACGCCGCACCAGCTCGGCCAGCGGGATCTGCCCGAGCACCACGAGCACCGCGGACAGGACGAAGAGCAGGCCGAGCATCCCGGCCGCGCCGACGCGCTCCAGCTCGACCGGCAACGCGAGGTAGAGCTGGTTGTAGCTGAGTAGCCAGGTCGAGTAGGCGGCCGTGAACGCGAGGAACGCGGGGTTGCGCAACACCTCGCCCCACCCCGCGAGCACGGGCTCGCCGGCGTGCGCCGCCGGCCGCCGTGGCATCCCGCGGGCGAAGGCGACGAGGACGGCGGCGAACACGCCGGCCGCGGCGAAGGTGGTGGCCGCGAAGTCGACGGTCAGCAGCAGCGACCCGAGCACCGGACCGAGGACGACGCCGACCTCGCCGGCCACGCCGAACATCGCGAACGCCTCGCTGCGCGTCGGCCCGTCCTCCCGCTCCAGCTCCCCGGCCCGCCGCGCGAGCTCCGCCTCGACGGCCGGCGAGAACAGGGCCGCGGCGAAGCCCGTCGCCACCGTCCCGGCGACGAGCAGGACCGCGCCGTCGGCCAGCGCCAGCAGCAGGAACCCGAGGATCCGCACGACGAACCCGGTGAGCGCGACCGGGCGGGTGCCGAAGCGGTCGGCGAGCGCGCCGCCGAGGAAGAACAGCCCCTGCTGGCTGAACGTGCGCAGGCCGAGCAGGAGCCCGACGAGCGCGCCGCCGAACCCGAGGTCGCGGGTGAGGTGCAGCGCGAAGAACGGCAGCACCAGGTAGAAGCCGGTGTTGAAGGCGAGCTGACCGAGCACGATCAGCCGGATCGGGCCGGGCAGCCCGGAGAGCCGTCCCAGCACCGACCAGCGGCGCAGCAGGGCCCTCACCCCACCTCCACCCCGAGCACGGCGTCGAGCAGGGCACGGGTGGCGTCGGCGGCGGGACGCGCGAACACCGCGCCGATCGGCCCGGTCTCGACGACCCGGCCCGCGTCCAGCACCGCGAGGTCGGCGCAGAGCCGCGACGCGATGCCGAGGTCGTGGCTCACGAGCAGCAGCTGCGTGCCCGACGCCCGGGCGAGGTCCCCGACGAGCGCCACCAGGCGGCGCCAGGTCGTGGGGTCGACGGCGCTGAACGGCTCGTCGGCGATGAGGACGTCCGGACGCGGCGCGAGCGCGCGGGCCAGGGCGATGCGCTGGCGCTCGCCGCCGGAGAACGCCGCGGGCCGACGTCCGGCGACGGCCGGGTCGAGGCCGACGGCGTCGAGGAGCTGGGCGACCCGGGCGCCGTGGTCGCCGTCGACGCCCAGGCACTCGAGGGTTCGCGGATGCTCGCGCCGACGGGCAACCGCGGGTCGAGCGAGCTGCCGGGGTCCTGGGGGACGACGCCGACCGACCGCCGCAGGGCTCCCGGCGAGCGGGGTGACACCGCCTCACCGCGGAACCGGACCTCGCCGGCGTCCGGCGCCTCGAGGGCGAGCAGCAGCCGCAGCAGCGTCGACTTGCCCGAGCCGGAGGCACCCACGATCGCGAGGTCGCGGCCGGCGGGGACCTCGAGGTCGATCCCGTCGAGTGCCGTGCGCGCCACCCGGCGCCACGGCCGGTCGCCCGGCACCGAGTAGCGCCGGGTGACGCCCTCGAGGGCGAAGGTGGCGGTCACGCCCGCACCTCCGGCACCGACAGCCGCGCGGCCTCGACCAGCTCGCACGTGACCTCGTGCTCCGGCGCGGCGAGGACCTCGTCCACGGGGCCGGACTCGACGACGCGTCCGCCGGCGAGCACCACCACGTGCTCGCACACCGCGGCGAGCACCCCGAGGTCGTGGGTGACGAGGAGCAGCGCGGTCCCCGTCGCGGCCAGGGAGCGGTCCAGCCGGTCGAGCAGGGCGTGCGCGACGGGCGGGTCGAGCGCGGCGGTCGGCTCGTCGGCCACCAGCAGACGCGGCCGGCAGGCCAGCGCGGCGGCGAGAGCGACCCGCTGACGCTGCCCGCCGGAGAGCTGCGCGGGGCGCGCCCGGGCCAGCTCGGCGGGCAGGTCGACCTCGGCGAGGATCTCGGCGACACGCGCCCGGGCCCCGGGGCGGTCGAGCCCTGGTGGCGACGCAGCGGCATCGCGAGCTGGCGACCGACCGACAGCAGCGGGTGCAGGGCCACCGCGGAGTCCTGGGCGACGAGCGCGACGTCGCACCCGCGGACGTCGGCGAGGGGGTCTCGGACGCGCCGACCAGCTCGGAGTCCGCGACGCGCACGCTGCCGGTGGCCGTCGCCCCGGGCGGCAGGAGGCCGGCGACGGCGGCGGCGGTCAGGGACTTGCCCGCGCCCGACGGCCCGACGACGCCCCAGCGCTCGCCGTCCCCGATCCGGAGGGCGAGACCGTCGACGCCGGGGTTCCCGCCGACGAACACCCGGAGATCACGGATCTCGGCGATCGCGGAGGTCGACATCGGCCGAGACCCTATGCCAGCTCTGGGGAGGTACGAGCTGTGCGCTACAACGCAGCGATGCAGAAGCATGTCTGCATCCGTTGCCAACAGGCTGCAGCAGGGCGGAGCGGAAGCGCCTGCCTCCGGTGTGACACGCGCTGCTCAGGAGACATACCTCATCACCTGCTGAGGTGTTGACGATCGTTGCGCGAGCCACCTACGTTCGCAACCGTCGCCGCCCGGTGTGGACGGCGACGTCGTCGTGCGCCTCGAGGAGAACCCTGTGACCACTGCCGGTGCCGTCGCCCGCGCCAAGGCCACCGCCGTCCCCGCGTCGGAGACCCTGCCCTGGCTGATCAGCGCAGTCCTCGTCGGACTGGCGCTCTACTTCTTCATCGGCATCGACCAGGGCGCCGTCTCGGTCTTCGGCGACACGAGCTACATCCACGAGCTGGTGCACGACGCCCGCCACTTCCTCGGCTTCCCCTGCCACTGAGTCCGGCTCGGTCGGCGCCGGAGTCCCGAGGAAGGAGAGGGTCCTGATGGAGGCACGCTCGTTCGTGCTCCGTGGCGTGCTCGCCGGCGGCGTCGCCGGGCTCGTCGCCTGGCTGTTCGCGCTCGTGTTCGCCGAGCCGCAGATCGACGCCGCGATCGCCTACGAGGAGGGTCGCGGCGAGGCCGAGGAGGCCCTGGCCGTCGCGGGCGGGGCGGCCCCGGCCGGCGGCGGCGAGGAGGAGATCGTCAGCCGCGGCGTCCAGGCCACCCTCGGGGTCGGCATCGGGATGGTCGGCATCGGGATCGCCGTCGGCCTGCTGTTCGCCGTCGCGTACACGCTGCTGCACGGCCGGGTGGCCCTGCGGCCGCGGGTGCTCGCGCTCCTGGTGGCCGGCGCCGGCTTCCTGACGATCTACGCGACGCCGTTCGTCAAGTACCCCGCCAGCCCGCCGGCGGTGGGCAGCGACGAGACCATCGGCGACCGCACCGCCCTGTACCTGGTGATGGTGATCGGCTCGCTCGTGTTCCTCGCCGCCGCGGTCGCCGTGGCGCGGCTGCTGCGCGAGCGGATCGGGACGTGGAACGCCGTCCTGGTCGGCGGCGTCGTCTACGTCGCCCTCGCGGCGATCCTCATGTCGGTCCTGCCCGGTCTCGGTGAGCTGACGATCAACGTCGTCGAGAGCGGCCCGCGGGTCACCGAGACGCCGCTGCCGCTGCGGGACGCCTCGGGGGCGATCCTCTACCCGGGCTTCGACGCCGACGTCCTCTACTCCTTCCGCGTCGCGTCCTTCACCGCCCAGGCGCTGCTGTGGGGCGTGCTCGGTCTCGTGTTCGGCGGGCTGGTCGAGCGCCGGCTCGCCAAGGAGACCGCCTCCCGTGCCCCGGAGGCGTCCGCGGTCTGACCCCTCGCACGACCAGACGGCCCCGGCCCTCGCCCCGCGCGAGGTCCGGGGCCGTCGTCGTCTTGCGGGCGGGTCGCTAACCGAACGCGCGGACGACGCCCGCGACCGACGCGCAGACGATGAACCCCAGCGCGATCGGCAGGAGCGTCGCCACGGCGGTCCAGCGGGCGCTGCGGGTCTCCTTCCAGATCGTCAGCACCGTCGTGCTGCAGGGGTTGTGCAGCAGGGTGAACAGCATGAGGTTCACGGCGGTGAGCAGCGTCCAGCCGCCGGTGGTGACGAGCACCGAGCCGACGGCGGCGTCGTCGCCCAGCTCGAGCATCACGCCGGGCGCCGCGCCGACGGTGTTGGCGCCGAGGGTCAGCGTCAGCATGATGATCGTCGGGATGATGATCTCGTTGGCGGGCACGGCCACGAGGTAGGCCAGCAGGATCACGCCGTTGAGGCCCAGCACCCACCCCAGCGGCTCGAGGGCGTTCACGAGGTGCGCGGCGAGGCTCGCGTCGCCGAGGTGGACGTTGCCGATCAGCCAGATCACCGCGCCGGCCGGCGCCGCCATCATCAGCGCGCGCTTGAGGACCTTGAGCGTGCGGTCGACGATGCTGGTCCAGAGCGTGCGCCAGAGCTGCGGCGGCCGGTAGGGCGGCAGCTCCAGGGAGTACACCGAGCTCTCGCCGCGCAGCACCGTGCGCGAGAGCGTCCACGACACCGCGAGCGTGACGCCGATGCCGAGGATGACCACGGCGACGACGCTGCCGGCCGCGACGAGCCCCGCGAGCTGCGCCGGCACGACCGCGCCCACGAAGATCGTCCCCATCAGGATCAGGGTCGGCCAGCGTCCGTTGCAGATGCTGAAGTTGTTCGTGATGATCGCGATCAGCCGCTCGCGGCGGCTGTCGATGATCCGCGTCGCGGTGACGCCGGCGGCGTTGCAGCCGTAGCCCATCATCATCGTGAGCGCCTGCTTGCCGTGCGCCCCGGACCGCGCGAAGAGCCGGTCGAGGTTGAACGCCACGCGCGGCAGGTAGCCGAAGTCCTCGAGCAGGGTGAACAGCGGGAAGAAGATCGCCATCGGCGGCAGCATCACCGCGACCACCCACGCCGTGGCGAGGTAGACGCCGTCGACGAGCAGCCCGGTGACGAACGCCGGCGCCCCGGCCGCGACGAACACGTCGCGCAGCCAGGCGTGCCCGTTCTCGACCAGCAGGACGTAGAGCAGGTCCGAGGGCACCGCGGCACCGGCGATGGTGAACCAGAAGACGCCGAAGAACAGCACGCCCATCGCGACGAAGCCCCACACGCGGTGGGTGAGGATGCGGTCGAGCGCACGGTCGAGGGTGAGGCGCGCGCGGGCGTCGTCGCGGTCGACGCTGGTGGACGCGAGCCGGGCGGCGTCGGTGTAGAGGGACTCGACGACGCGGTCGCCGACGTCGTCGGGCAGCGCGCGGCGCAGCCGGGCCGCCTCGTCGAGGAGGTCGCTGCTCATCCCGCGCGCTCCACCGGGGTCGCCGGGGTCGCCAGCTCGCCGAGCGTCCCGTCGCGGACCGCGGCCTCGATGCCCGGGTCGCCCTCGAGCAGGCGCAGGGCCACCCAGCGGGCGTTGGGGACGCCGGGGAACTGCCCGGCGACACGACCGGCGAGGTCGGACACCGCCTCCTCCAGCGCCGGGTCCTTGTGCACCAGTCGCAGGGGCGCCGGCGCGTCCCGGGTGCCCGCCACCTGCGCGATCGCCGCGAGCAGGTCGGGGATGCCCTCGTTGCGGCGCGCGGCCATCGGGACGACGGGGACGCCGAGCTCGCGGGTCAGGTGCCGGGCGTCGACGGTGAGGCCGTGACGCCGCGCCTCGTCGACGAGGTTCAGGGCGACCACGACCCGCCCGGTGATCTGGCGGATCTGCAGCACCAGCGGCAGGTTGCGCTCCAGGCGCGTCGCGTCCACGACCACGACGACGACGTCGGGCTGCCCGAAGAGCAGCGCGTCGCGGGCGACGTCCTCGTCGGCGCTGGTGGACAGCAGCGAGTAGGTGCCGGGCAGGTCGACGATCCGGTACCGGGCACCGCCGTAGGTGAAGCCGCCCTCGGCGCGCGCCACCGTCTTGCCCGACCAGTTGCCGACGTGCTGGCGCAGGCCGGTCAGCGCGTTGAAGACGGTGCTCTTGCCGGTGTTCGGGTTGCCCGCCAGGGCGACGACGTGGTCGTGGCGTCCCGGCGCGAGCCCGAGCCGAGCGAGCCGGGCCCCGCCGGTGGACAGTGCGCAGGAGGCACAGCCCGGGGCGGCGTCGTGGGAGTCGTGCGCGTCCTGCGACGGGCCCGGTCGCGGCGTCGGGAGGTCCTCGATGCCCCCTCCCGGGCCGCCCACGGTCAGCGGTCCTCGAGCTCGACGTGCACCGTGCGGGCCTGGTGGCCGCGGAGCACCACGAGGGTGCCGCGCACCTCGTAGGCCGTGGGGTCGCCCAGCGGGCTGCGGAGCTCGGCGCTGATCGAGACCCCGGGCAGGAGGCCGAGGTCCATGAGCCGACGGCGCTCGGCCCCCCGGGTGTCCAGGGCGGTCACCACACCACGCCGGTCGCGCGGCATCTCGTCGAGCGTCATGCCACCACCTCGGGGTCCGGCGGCGACTTCGCCGCGCAGGAGACTGAAAGTTCGGCCAGCCGAACTCTACGTCGCCGGAGTCCGGTGGAACACCCCTTCGACGACATCGTCGACCCACAACGAGTCGGCGAGCTCCGGCCCGAGGTCGATCTCCCGCCCGGCGTCCGCGGCCGTCCCGTCCGAGACCCGTACGAGGAACGGCCCGCCGAACGGGCGGCGGGAGACGAGCTCCAGGCGTACGTCGAGCGCGATCGACTGCTCGCGCAGCCAGGTGAGCATCGCGGGCTCGGTGTCGTCGACGCGGACGAGCCGGCCGTGGTCGCCGGGCTCGAGCGTGGCGAACCGGCGGCCCGAGAACGTGGCGACGGTGCCGTCCGCGGCCGGGATGGGGTCGCCGTGCGGGTCGAAGCGCGGGTGGCCGAGCCGGGCGTCCATGCGGTCGAGCAGCGTCGGCGACACGTGGTGCTCGAGCACCTCGGCCTCGTCGTGCACCTCGTCCCAGCCGTAGCCCAGCTCGCGGACGAGGTAGGTCTCGAGCAGCCGGTGCCGGCGCAGGACGTCCAGCGCGGCGCTCGTGCCGTCGGCGGTGAGCCGCACCCCGCCGTAGGGCCGGTGCTCGATGAACCCCTGCTCGGCCAGCTTGCGCAGCATGCCCGACACGGAGGACGCCCCGACCCCGAGACGCCGGGCGAGGCCCGTCGTCGTGGCCGGTCCCTCGCCGCGCTCGTCGCACGCGTAGATGGCCTTGATGTAGTCGTCGACCGCCACCGTGCGCTGCGCGGCGGGTCCGGTCATGCCGTGAGCGTAACCGGGGGCAGGGCGGTTCAGAGGGTCGCTCGCAGCGCCGTCACCGCACGGTCACAGGCCCCGCCGGCCCTCGCTCCGGTGCGCCGTGGTTGCCACGGCGGGGCGGGGGAGGCCGAACTCGGTGCGGATCCGGCGGCGGAGCAGGTCGATCGTCCCGCCGTGCCCGGCGAGGCAGGCCTGCGCGGGCGGGTAAGGCTAGCCTTACTTCGTCGATCAGCGGAAGCTATCGTCGCGTGTCATGGGTGACGTGCTGGACCGGGCCCGGGTCGTGGCCGCCGAGGTGCTGCTCCCGGCGGCCGACGAGGTCGACGCGACGGCGACGATCCCGGAGGGCCACTTCCGCGCGCTGGCCGACGCCGGGCTCTACGGGCTCGCGACGGGGTCCGATCTCGGGGGGCCGGACGTCTCGTTCGAGGACTTCCTCGGCGTCGTCGAGACCCTCGCCGGCGCCTGTCTCACCACGACGTTCACGTGGATGCAGCACCACGGCGTGGTGCGCGGGCTGGCCGGCACCACGAACGCCGCCCTGCGCGAGCGCCACCTCGCCGACGCCGTCCGGGGCACGACCCGCTGCGGCGTGGCCTTCGCCGGCGCGATCCCGCAGCCGCCGAAGCTGTGGGCGACGCGGGTCGACGGCGGCTGGCGGCTCGACGGCGTGGCGCCGCTGGTCACGGGCTGGGGCCTCGTCGACCTGCTGCTGGTCTCCGCCCGGGATGCAGCGACGGCGGACGCCGACGACGACCACGCGCGCGTGGTGTCCGTCCTCGTCCCCGCGCGGGCAGCCGCCGGGGTCACCGTGCACCCCCTCGACCTCGCCGCCGCGAACGGGAGCCGGACCGTCCGTCTCGACGTCGACGGTTGGTCGGTGGGCGACGACGCGGTGGTCGCGACGCCCACGCGCGCCGAGTTCCTCGCCGGCCAGCACGCCAGCGCGCGGGTGAACGGCTGCCTCGCGCTCGGGGTGGCCGGGCGGTGTGCCGCGCTCGTCGAGGACGCGGGCGAGCCGGGCGCCGCGGAGGCGCTGCGCAAGGCTCTCGGCGCCGTGCGCGACGACCTCGACGCGGGGCTCGCGGACGCCGGTCGCATGCCGGCCGCGCGCGCCGCCGCTTCGGAGCTCGCGGTGCGGGCGGCCGCGACGCTGACCGTCGCGGTGGGCAGCCGCGCGATCGTCGGGCGCCACCCGGCCCGGCGGCTGGCCCGCGAGGCGGCCTTCACCCTCGTCGCGGCCGGCCGTCCCGAGATCCGCGCCGAGCTACTGGGTGCCCTCCCGGCGGGCTGAGTCGGGTGCCGCAAGCACACGACGACCCCCCGGCCCGAGGGCTCGAGGGGTCGTCGCGCGCCGCGCGGCGGACGCTTGTCGGAACGATCACCGCGCGAGTCCGGGGGCGTCAGACGATCGAGACGCCCTGCGCCTTCTCGTAGCGCTGGGCGGCGTCGGCCCAGTTCACGACGTTCCACCAGGCCTTGACGTAGTCCGGCTTGACGTTCAGGTAGTCCAGGTAGAAGGCGTGCTCCCACATGTCGAGCATGACCACCGGGACGATGCCCAGCGGCACGTTCGCCTGCTGGTCGTAGAGCTGGAAGATGCGCAGCTTCTGCGCCAGCGTGTCGACGCCGAGGATCGCCCAGCCCGAGCCCTGGATGGTCGTGGCCACCGAGGTGAAGTGCTTCTGGAAGAGGTCGAACGAGCCGAAGTCGCGGTCGATCGCCGAGGCGAGCTCACCGGTCGGCTTGTCGCCGCCGTCCGGGCTCAGGTTGTGCCAGAACACCGAGTGGTTGATGTGCCCGCCGTAGTTGAAGGCGAGGTTCTTCTCCCACAGCAGCGCCGTCGTGCCGATCGTGTCCTGCTCGCGGGCCTCCGCGAGGGCGTCGATCGCCGTGTTCAGCCCGGTGACGTACGTGTTGTGGTGCTTGTCGTGGTGCAGCTCCATGATCTTGCCCGAGATGTGCGGCTCGAGGGCGCCGTAGTCGTAGGGCAGATCGGGGAGCGTGTACTCCGCCATGCGTGTCTCCGAACGGTCAACTGATGCGACTCGGTGAGAGCCACTCTGATGTTGTTGCCGATCATAGGCAACTTCAACCGCGTTGCGGCGCGCGATCTCGACCGGGCGTCGGGCGTCACCGACGCTTCAGCGCGCCCGTGACCGCCGTGGCCAGCAGCTCGTCCAACGCGATGCCGCCGGCCGCGGCCATGACGGCGAGCACGCTGGAGGGCGCGAAGGAGCAGTAGAGGCTCGCCTCGAGGAACACGGGGCGCCCGGTGGGGTCGATGCGGAAGTCGAAGAGCGAGTAATCCCGGCACCCGAGTGCGACGTGGCAGCGGCGCGCGGCGTCCCACACCCGGGCGGTCACCGGGTCGTCGACATCGACGATCAGCACCTCGGGGTCGTCCTTCGCCACCAGACGCAGCCCGCCACCGTCGTCGGGCGCGAGCTTGTCGTCGTAGGAGCGGACGGGCCGGGTCGTCCCGTCGAGGAGGTACTCCTCCAGCGGCAGGCCGACGAGCTCGCCGTCGCGCTCCACCAGCCCGCAGCGCACCTCGCGCCCGAGCGGCACGAACTCCTCGACCAGGATCTCCGCGGAGTGCGCGAACGCATCGTCGAGGGCCTCGGGGAAGCCGTCCGGGGAGCGCACCAGCGTCACACCGAGCGAGTTGTCGGCGTCCGCGGGCTTCACCACGGCGGGCGGTGCGACGTTCGGTCGGTCCCCGCGCCGCAGCACCTCACCGGCCGGGACGTCGACGCCCGCGGCGGCGACCATCGCCTTCGCCGCGGCCTTGCGCGCACCGATCGCCATCACCTCGCCGGTGTTGCCGACGACGGGCACGCCCAGCACCGCGAACAGCGAGCGGTAGGACGTCATGCCGGGCAGGCAGAACATCTGGGGCAGCACGACGTCGAGCCCGAGCACGCCGAGGTGGGCGAGGGCGTCGGCCGGGTCGAAGGGCGTCGCGGCGGCGATCACGTCGGCGTCGAAGGACGCCGGGAACCGCCACCGGCCGTCGGGGGAGACGACGGCGGGATGGGCCTCGTAGCGCTGCGGGTCGGCGGTGGCCGCGAGGCAGCCGCGGGCGTAGGTCAGCGAGAGGTCGGCGTGGAAGTCGCTCACGGCGGACCCGGCGAGGTGCAGCACGCGCAGTGCGGTCACGTCAGTCCCCCGCCGGCTCGACGAGCTTGCCGATGTTGACGTCCACCCGGATCCACGGCTTGCCGGTGACGAGGTTGCGCAGCAGCAGCGACGGGATCTGCAGGTGGTGGAGCAGCAGGAACGGCAGCGGGTCGTCCCGGTCGAAGACGGCGTCCGTGCCGCGCCGGATCACGGCGAGGCGCTCGAGGGCCGTCGAGGGACGCGAGATCATCCGCCACAGTTCGTGGTAGAGCCAGTAGGTCGGGCGGCTGTCCGGACGCGGCGTCAGGGGGCCCTCGTCGGGGTCCAGGTCGTCGAGGTAGGCCCGGGCGAGGGCCTCGGCGTCGCGGTGGAACATCGTGATCGCCGAGTGCGTCCGCGGGTTGCACTCGAGAGCGACGAGGTCGCCCTCGGGGGTCTCGATGAAGTCGAACGACAGCTGCCCGCTGACCCGCAGCGCGCCGACGAAGCGGCGCACCCACTGCTCGATCTCCGGCTTGTCGACCATCGCGTAGTTGAGCTGGAACGCCGAGGACTCGCAGCACGCCCAGACCTGCACGCGGCCGTCCCGCACGGTGCTGTGGGTGCAGTACTCCCGCCCCGGGGTGAACTCCTGGAGGATCCAGGGTGTGTCCGCCGACATCGGCTTCGACCGGGCGAACTCCTCGGTCTCGGCCGCCGTGGGCCGCGGCAGGGTCGTGAGATCGAGCCGCGCGACCGGGTCGTACGGGACGCTCTTGAGGATCCAGGGCCCGGGCTGCGCCTCGAAGTCGAAGTCCTCGACCTGCTTCGCCGCGGTCACCCGGTGGGTCTCGGGGACGGGCAGGCCGAGCGTGTCGGCGGCCTCGGCGAACCGGTCCTTGTCGTCGAGGATGCGCAGCACCTCGGGGTCGGGGTGCAGCACCTCGCAGAACTCGGCGAGCACCGGCTTCGCCCGCGAGTCGTACCGGCTCGCGGCCGGGCTGCAGACCGGCACCCACACGTCGACGCCCTCGGCGACCACGACGTCGCGCAGCGCCTCGACGTAGCCGGCGGCGCCGGGCTCCGGCACCACGTGGAAGGCGTCGACCGCCCGCGAGAAGCGGTGCCCGGTGAACCGGTAGCGCGCCGACTCGACCAGCACCACCCGGTGGCCCGCGGCGTGGAACGCGCGCGCCAGCGCCAGGGCCTTGGTCATCTTGCCGCCGCTGACGAGCACGGTGCGCGGGTCGTCGGCCACCGTGCGCCGCGACGGGACCAGCAGCGAGCGCACGAGCGCCGCCCCGGTGACCGCGAGCGTCGCCGGCAGCGGGACGGTCAGCAGCGCGAGCGCGCCGAGGGTCTTCGGGGCGTGGGTGACAACGCTGCGCAGGCTCACGGGGCCACCACCGTCTCGCGGTGCAGGACGCGGTCGTGGTCCCAGAGGACGACGTCGCCCGGGGACCAGGTGTGCCGGTAGGCGGTGTCCGGCGCCGTCGCGTGCTCGTAGAGGACGCCGATCGTCGTCCGCGACGCGCCGCCGTCCATCCCGCTGATCTCCGCGCCGCGCTCGGGTGCGGCGAGGTGCAGGGCGGTGCGCCCGGTGTCGGGGTGCCGGCGGAACAGCGGGTGCTCGGTGCCGGCCCCGTCGGTGACCGTGCGCCCCGCGAGGTGCATGCGGATGTCGGACGACAGGGTCTCGTAGGCGCGGTACCGGTCGCCGAAGAGCGACTCGCCACCGTGCTCGGGCGGGGTGCCGGCCCGGACGTCCCCGACCCGGCGCCGGAGCGCCGCGAGGCCGTCCTCGTCGAGCCCCTCCTGCCCGGGCACGACGACGACGCCGTGCTCGGCGAGCAGGCGGCGCAGCTCGTCGATCCGGGCGTCGTCGGCGGTGGCGAGGTCGAGGCCGGTGACCTCGACGCCGATCGGCTCCAGCGCGGTGGTCGGCACGATGCTCCTCACCCGCTCCGGCGGATCAGGGTCAGGCCGTCGCGCAGCGGCAGGAGCACCTGCTCGACGCGCGGGTCGGCGGCGACGGTGTCGTTGAACGCGGCGATCGCGTCCCCGTTGGCCGTGCGCTCGCCGGAGACCCACGGCGCACCCTGCATGAGCGTGTTGTCGACGGCGACCAGGCCGTGCGGGGCGAGCAGCCCGGTGTCGAGCAGCGCCGCGAGATAGCCCGCGTAGCCCGCCTTGTCGGCGTCGATGAACACGAGGTCGAACTCCTCGCCGGCCGCGGCCAGCGCGGCGAGGGTGTCGGCGGCCGGCCCGACCTCCACGGTGATGCGCCCACCGGCCGGGGACTCCGAGAACGCCCGCCGGGCGAGGTCGGCGACCTCGGCGTCGAGCTCGCAGGCCACCAGCCGCCCGTCGACGGGCAGGGCCTCGGCCATGGCGAGCGCCGAGTACCCGGTGAACAGCCCGATCTCCAGCACCCGCCGGGCCCGCGTGGCGCCGACCAGCATCTTCAGCGCCTGACCCTCGACGTGCCCCGAGAGCATCTCCTGCTCGAGGAACACCGCCTCGGGGTCGCGCCCGGCCCAGTCGTGCTCGTGCGTCACCGCGGCGAGCCGGGCGAGCGCGGCCGACTCCGGCGTGGTGCAGCGCTCGAGGTACGGGTCGAGCCCGCCCGCGAGCTCCTGCGCCCGGCGCAGGTCGGCGCGGACCTCGTCGGGCAGGTCCGCCACGCCGGCGAGACCGTCGGCGATCCGGTCGAGCGTGGCGGCGAGGATGCCGACCGGGGTCACCGGCCGGGGACCGGACGTGCGAGCCGGCGCGCTCATCGGCGGAACGTGTCCACACCCGCGCCCGCGCGGGGGTAGTCGGCGACCAGCGCGCGGTGCGCGGCGAGCGTCTCCTCGAGCTCGTCGGCGCCCAGGTCGTTGATGAAGTGCGTCGTCCCGATCGGGCGCGGGACCGCGGCGCGCAGCTTGCCGTCGCGGGTCTGCAGGATCGAGTCGGTGCCCTTGGCCAGCACCTCCGGGGTGAGCAGCGGGCTGTCGAGGGAGAGCCCGAGGCGGCTCATCAGCCCGAGGATCCGGTCGCGGGCGGACTCGGTGATGTAGCCGCGGCGCTGCGCGAGCGTGGTCGAGAGCGCCATGTCGACGCTGATCGCGTGCCCGTGGAAGAAGGGCTCGTCGCCGGAGAGCTCGAGCGTCGGGCTCCAGGTGTGGCCGAAGGCGATGACGCGGTCGAGGTCGAGCTCCTGGAGGTTCGGCACCTCGAGGCGCAGCATCGTCTCGATGGCGTCGTAGGTCAGCCGGTGGGTGACCTCGCGGAGCTCCGGCGAGCCGTCCCGGTGCCCGAAGCCGGTCGCCAGCAGGTCCTCGCCGTACTTCTCGAGCAGCTCGAAGATGCTCTCGTTGCCCACCACGGCGATCTTGATGAGCTCCGCCATGCCGTTGCGCACCTGCTCGACGGGCAGGCTCGCGAGGAACGAGAAGTCGAGCAGCACCTGGCGGGACGCGTGGAAGGCCCCGAGCCGGTTCTTCGCCTTGCCGTGGTTCACCGCGACCTTGATCGCGACGCTGGCGTCGACGAGCCCGATGAGCGTGGTCGGGATGCGGATGTAGTCGGTGGACCGCCGGAAGATCGAGCACGCGAAGCCGGCGACGTCGGTGGTCAGGCCACCGCCGACGACGAGCACCGGCTCGGTGCGGACCAGCCCGAAGTCGCCGAACGCGTCGACGATGCGCTCCGCGGTGCGCAGGGTCTTGTCGGCCTCGTCGATCGCGATGGCGAAGACGGTGAGGTCGATGCCGTGGTGGTCGAAATAGGCGGCCATCGCGTCGCCGTGCAGCTCGGCCACGGTCGCGTCCACGACGGCGAGGCAGCGGCCGTAGGGACGGTAGGCGTCCGCCAGCCCGGTGTTCTCCGGCGCGAACACGCCGTCGACGAGGGTGAGCGAGTAGTCGATCTTCTGGTAGCCCTCGACGTGGAAGGCGGTGTCGGTGGCCGTGAGGGTCGGCTGGGCGGTCATGGGCGCGGTCTCCCGATCTGGGTGCACGGGGTGATGTGGGCGTGCGCCATCGGACCGCCGGGGGCCGGCGGTCGACGGGTGGTGCGGAGGGGTCGTGCGAGGGGGGCGGGCTGCTAGGCCGCGGTGAGGGAGGTCAGGTCGTCGACGGTCAGGCGGTCGAGGCGACGCGTCGCCTCGGGGAAGTCGCCGCCGGCGGTGTTCTCGTTCGGGAAGGCGACGCAGGTGACCCCGGCCGCGGCGGCGGCGCGGACGCCGTCGGCGTTGTCCTCGATGGCCACGGCGGCGCCGGCGTCCTCACCGAGGGTCGTCAGCGCGAGGGCGTAGGCGGCGGGGTCGGGCTTGGGGGTGTCGACCTGGTCGGAGGCGACGACGACGTCGAAGTCCTCGGGACGGATCGTCGCCTGGAGGCCGTCGAGCAGGGCGAGCACGTTGTCGCGGGACGTCGTCGTGACGAACCCGGTCTTCCAGCCCTGGCTCTTGGCCGCGCGCAGCGCGTCGAGCACGCCGGGGCGGGGTGCCGGAGCCTGCGTGCGCAGCTTCTCCTGGAAGAGGCGCGACTTCGTGGCGTGCACCGCGGCGGCGTCGACGTCCTCGCCACGGGCCTTCGCCTCGTCGGCGATGCGGGCCTGGCCGCCGGCCTTCCCGAGACGGGAGCGGTAGTCGTCGCGGTCCCAGTTCCAGTCCAGGCCGTGCTCGGCGAAGGCCTCGTTGAAGGCCTCGCGCTGCAGCTCGGAGGAGTCGGCGACGCTGCTGATCGAGCCGAAGAGGAGTGCGGTCACCGGTGTGGTCCCTTTCGATCGGGGCGCACGAGGTGGCGCCGCGAGGGGGGTGACCACGGGTGGACGGCCGAAACGTGTCGGCTGACCGGGGGCGACGGGCCCGCTCGGGGCGGGACCCGCCGCGCGCCTCCGCTCAGACGGTGGACGTGCTCCCGGTCGGCAGGGCGTCCTGGATCGCGCGCAGCTCCTGCGCGATGGTGACGAGGCCGTCGGCGTTGACGCGCCGCAGCTCCTCGAGGACTTGCTCGAGCAGGGTGTTCGTGGTCTCCAGGGCCTCGCGCAGGGGCGCGGTGCCGGCGATGTCGCCCAGCATGGGTCGTCCTCCTTCAGTAGGAGGTACCGACAGTACCGGATACCGGAGGTCCCGTGTGTTCGACGTCGCCGGGCTCACTCCTGGCGGTAGGTCTCCAGGAACCTCCCGATCCGCGTGATCGCGTCGTCGAGGGTCTCGGCGTGGGGGAGGGTGAGGATCCGGAAGTGGTCGGGCGTGGGCCAGTTGAAGCCCGTGCCCTGCACGACCTGGATCTTCTCCTCGCGCAGCAGGTCGAGCACGAACTGCTCGTCGTCCTTGATCGGGTAGCGCTCGGGGTCGAGCTTCGGGAACGCGTAGAGCGCGCCGCGCGGCTTGACGCACGAGACGCCGGGGATGGCGTTGAGGCCCGTCCACGCCCGCTCGCGCTGCTCGTAGAGCCGCCCGCCGGGGGCGGTGAGGTCACCGATCGTCTGACGCCCGCCCAGCGCGGCCTGGATCGCGTACTGCGCCGGGGTGTTCGCGCACAGGCGCATGGAGGCCAGCATCGCCAGGCCCTCGAGGTAGTCGCGGGCGTGCTGGCGCGGCCCGGTGACCACCAGCCAGCCCGACCGGAAGCCGGCGACGCGGTGGGTCTTCGAGAGCCCCGAGAACGTGAGCACGACGAGGTCCGGCGCGAGCGAGGCGATGTCGTGGTGCACCGCGTCGTCGTAGAGCACCTGGTCGTAGATCTCGTCGGCCATCACCATCAGCCCGTGCCGGCGCGCGAGGTCGAGCAGGCCCTCCAGGACCTCCTTCGAGTAGACCGCGCCGGTCGGGTTGTTCGGGTTGATGATCACCAGCGCCTTGGTGCGGTCGGTGATCTTCGCGGCGACGTCGTCGAGGTCGGGGAACCAGTCGGCCGACTCGTCGCAGCGGTAGTGCACGGCGCGTCCGCCGGCGAGCGTGGCCACCGCGGTCCACAGCGGGTAGTCCGGCGCGGGCACGAGGACCTCGTCGCCGTCCTCCACCAGGGCCTGGACGGCCATCGAGATCAGCTCGGAGACGCCGTTGCCGAGGAAGACGTCGTCGACGTCGACGTCGAGCCCGCGCGCCTGGTAGCGCCCGGCCACCGCGCGCCGCGCGGGCAGCACGCCGCGCGAGTCGGTGTAGCCGTGCGCCTGGGGGAGCATCCGGATCATGTCCTGGACGATCTCCTCGGGCGCCTCGAAGTCGAAGAGCGCCGGGTTGCCGGTGTTGAGGCGCAGGACGCTGTGCCCCGCCTCCTCCAGCAGGTTCGCCTGCTCGACCACCGGCCCGCGGATCTCGTAACAGACGTCGCGCAACTTGTTCGACTGCCGGAACTCCACCGCACTACCCCTCGCACACGACGCCGGCACGACTCCGTGCCGCGTGCCGGTCTACCAAACGAGGACGTGTGACGGTGGTCTCCGGTTGCTCAACTTTGTGGTTGAATAAGCGCCATGACCGTGCTGCTGGTGGCGACGATGTCGCTCGACGGGTTCATCGCCCGCCCCGACGACTCGGTGGGCCCGCTGTTCGACTGGTTCGGCGCCGGGACGGAGGAGGTGACGGCCGCGGACTCCGACCGCGTCTTCCGCACCACCGAGGCGAGCGCCACCTGGATCCGTGAGCAGTGGGGCAAGGTCCGCGCCGGCGTGTGCGGGCGCCACCTCTTCGACCACACCCACGGCTGGGACGGGCGCCCGCCGGCGGGCGACCACGTCGTCGTGCTGACGCACTCGGTGCCCACCGACTGGCCGTACCTCGGCACCGCCCCGTTCACCTTCGTCACCGAGGGCGTCGAGGCCGCGGTGTCGACCGCGAAGGAGCTCGCCGGCGACGCCGACGTCACGGTGACGGCCGGGGACGTGGGCGGGCAGGCGCTGGCGGCCGGCCTCGTCGACGAGGTCGAGATCTCCCTGGTGCCCGTCGTGCTCGGGCGCGGGAAGCGCTTCTTCGGTGAGGACGCCCCCGAGATCGTGCTCGAGGATCCCTACGTCTCGGTGCCGGGCCGCCGCGTCACGCACCTGCGCTACCGCGTGCCCCGGTAGGCCGGCGCCGGCTCCCGGAGCGCATTGCGCGGGCCCTCAAAGTGTGTGCACTATGGGTCGCCCAGGGAAGGAGCATGTCGATGACGACCCTCTCCGCGAGACCCGTCCCCGCCGCGTGGCCGTCGGTCCCGCGCGAACTCCCCCGCACCATGTCCGCGGTCGTGTTCGACGCCTTCGGCCCGCCGGACGTGCTGCGCGTCGACACGGTGGACGTTCCGGAGGTGGGTCCCGGCGAGGTCCTCGTGCGGGTCGCGGCCGTGTGCGTCGGGCGCTTCCTCGACGTCTCCCTGCGCGCGGGCCGGCACCCCGTCAAGCCGGAGCTGCCCCACGTCCTCGGGGTGGAGCACGCGGGCACGGTGGTCGCGGTCGGCGGCGGGGTCAGCGAGATCGACGTGGGCCAGCACGTCGCCGTCTGGCCGGTGCTGGGCTGCGGCGACTGCGAGGCGTGCATCGAGGGCAGCAAGGAGGCCTGCCCGACGCTGCGGATCGACGGGGTGCACTCCCGCGGCGCCTACGCCGAGTACACCGCGGTCGCCGCGGACGCGGTCTGGTCGCTGCCCGACGACCTGGACCCGGCGACCGCCGCGGGCGTCGCCCTCGCCGGGCCGGTCGCGATGAACCAGCTGCGCCAGGCGGGCCTGCGGAAGGGCGACTGGGTGCTGGTGGCGGGCGCGGCGTCGGCCCTCGGCGCCACCACCGCCGAGCTCGCCCGGCACCTCGGTGCGCGCGTCATCGGCACCTCCCGCGCGGCGTGGAAGCGTGAGCGGCTCCTCGCGATGGGCCTCGAGGCGGCGCTCGATCCGACCGCCGAGGGCTTCGTCGACGAGGTCCGCGCGCTGACCGGCGGGGCCGGCGTCGCCGTGGCCGTCGACGACCTGGGCGACCCGGACATCTTCGCCCGCCTCACCGACGTCCTCGCCCCGCAGGGCGTGCTCGTCTCGTCGGGGGCGTTCCTCGGCGGGACCGTGCCGCTGAACCTGGCCCGGCTCTACACGCTCAACCAGCGGATCCTCGGCGTCCGCACGGGCAACGACGCGAGCGCGCTCGCGCTGTGGGCGGAGGTCGCGCGCGGCTTCCGTCCCGTCGTCGACCGCGCGTTCCCGCTGGCGGAGGCGGCCGAGGCGCACCGGTTCCTGGAGGCCGACGACAACATGGGCCGGATCGTGCTGATCACGGGCCAGGCCTGAGTCCGAACAGAGCAGGGGAGGACGCGTGCGCGAGGCGCCGTGGATGCTCGTCACCCATCACCAGGGTGACGCGGCGAAGTCCGAGGTCGGCATCCGTGCCGGTGGGGTGATCCGCCGGGCGCCCGACGAGCTCGCCGGCCGGACGATGCTCGAGGTGCTGGGGGAGTGGGACACCCTGGCCCCGCTGCTGCGCGGCCTCGACCCCGAGCGGCTCGCGCCGGTGGAGGGCGCGGTGCTGCTCGCGCCGCTGCTCTACCCGCCGAAGGTGCTCTGCGCAGGGGCGAACTACTACGCCCATCTCGCCGAGATGGGCGTGGACCGCCCCGCGGGCCCGGTCGAGCCGTACTTCTTCTTCAAGCCGCCGACGACGTCGGTGGTCGGCCCGGGCGAGCCGATCGTGCTGCCCCCGCGCGCCGGCCGGAAGATCGACTGGGAGGTCGAGCTCGCCGCGGTGATCGGCCGCCGGTGCGTCGACGTGCCGGTGGAGCATGCGCTCGACGTCGTCGCCGGCTGGACGATCGTCAACGACGTCTCGTCGCGCGACCTGCTCGACCGCGCAGGCGCGATCGCGGCGCCGTTCGGGCACGACTGGGTCGGCGCCAAGGCCGGCGACACGTTCTGCCCGACGGGGCCGGGGATCGTGCCGTCGTGGATGGTCGACGACCCGCAGCGGGTGGCGCTGCGCTTGTCGGTCAACGGCGTGGTGAAGCAGGACTCCCGCACCACCGACATGGTGACCCCCATCGATCAGCTCATCGCCGCCGCGAGCCGGGCGGTGACCCTCGAGCCCGGCGACGTCATCGCCACCGGCACGCCGGCCGGTGTCGGCTTCCCCCGCGGCGACTTCCTGGCGCCCGGCGACGAGACCGTCGCCGAGGTCGAGGGCATCGGCGCGCTGCACAACCCCGTCACCGAACGAGAGGACAGGTCATGGGCACGGTGAACGTCTCGAAGCTCGGCTACGTCGGCTTCGAGACCCCCGACGTCGAGCGGCTCGTCGAGTACTACACGAGGGTGCTGGACTTCGTGCTCGTCGAGGGCGACGACCGCGGGGCGTTCCTCACCACCGGCTCCGACCACCACTGCGTGGTGGTCACGAAGGGCGACACCAAGGCCCGGCAGGTGGTCGGCTACGAGCTCTGGGAGGACCTGGACAGCGCCGAGCAGCGGCTCAAGGACGCCGGGTACGTCACCGAGCGGCGCAGCGACATCGGGCCGGGCACGCCCGACGTCCTGGTGCTCGAGGAGCCGATGACCGGGGTCGCGCTGCACCTGGCGACCTCGCAGGATCCCAGCGGCGTGCAGGGCTTCACGCCCCTGCGCCCCACCAAGCTCGGCCACGTCGCGGCCTACACCCCCGAGCTGGCGACCATGCAGTCCTTCTACCAGGACCTCCTCGGGTTCCGGTGGTCGGACACCGTCGGCGACTTCTTCGTCTTCATGCGCTGCAACGCCGACCACCACGCGGCCAACTTCATGGCCAGCCAGAAGTACTCCGGCATGCACCACGTCGCCTACGAGATGCGCAGCCCCGACCACCTGATCTCGATGCTCGACCACCTCGCGAAGCACGGTTACCGGCTGCACTGGGGGCCGGGCCGCCACGGGCCGGGCCACAACCTGTTCACCTACCACCGCGACCCCGACGGCAACGTCATCGAGCTGTTCACCCAGATCGACGTCGTGGTCGACGAGGCCAAGGGCCACTGGGAACCGCGCCCCTGGCACGAGGAGTTCCCGATGTATCCGAGGACCTGGGAGGTCGACCTCGCCACGGTCAACCAGTGGGGGCCGATCGACCCGCCGAGTCTGGATCACTGACCCCTACGCACCGAGCAGCAGCGCCAGCGCCCCGTCGACGCACGGGGTGCCGTGGCCCGGGGCGTGGCCGTCGACCACGCGCCGGGCCGTGCCGGCGAGGTGGCGCGCCATCTCGGCGACCGCCGCGTCGGGGTCGGCGTCGCGCACGGCGTCGAAGATCGCCTGGTGCTCGCGCTGCCGGGCCCCGAAGTCGGTCCGGTGCTGGGCCTGGTCGATGCGCACGTAGCGCTCGCTCTGCTCGGCGTAGGAGTTGATCGTGCGCAGCACGGTCGCCCCGCAGCGTCCGACCAGCAGACGGTGGAAGCCGCGGTGGGCGACGGTCCAGCTGGCCATGTCGCCGGCCCGGTAGGTGCGCTCCATCTCCTTGAACGCCGACGTCGCGCCCCGGATCTCCTCGCGGCTCAGCCGGCCGGCGGTCAGGCGCGCGCCGAGCGACTCGAGCGTGATCCGGGCGGCGTAGAGCGAGTCCAGCTCCTCGGCGTCGAGCCCGAGGACGTGGCTGCGCTGGTTGGGCTCCGAGGAGATGAGCCCCTCCTCCTGGAGCATCCGGAACGCCTCGCGCAGCGGCGTGCGGGACACCGCGAGGACGCGCGCGAGCTCGGCCTGCTTGAGCTGGGTGCCGGGCGGCAGCGTGCCGGAGATGATCAGGTCGCGCAGGTACGCGTGCACGCTGACGCTCGTCTGGCGCGGGTCGTTGATGCGCAGCCCCGCCCGTCCCCCCAGGAGCTCGCCGATCGACACCGCCGGAGTGTATGCAGACGTGCTCACGGCAGCCCTGCGAGGTGACGCCACAACCGCTCCATCAGGGGCGGGGCGGCCGCGCGCCACGCGTCGATCTCGTCGACGGTGAGGGCCCGCGGGCCGTGCCCCACGGTCGTGAGGTGCACCCGGCAGGCGGCCTCGAGCAGCCACATCCGGGCCACCGCCGCCCCGGGGTCCGCGCCCACGGTGAGCGCGCCGTTACCCCGCAGGAGCACGGCGTCCTCGTCGGCGAGGGTGTCGGCGGCGGCCTCGGCGCGCTCCCGGTCGCGCAACAGCCGCGCGGAGCCGTGCACCGGGATGCGGCGCCCCAGCCAGGAGGCCTGCCCGTGCAGCGGGACCAGCTCGGTCGCGATCGCCGACGCGGCGAACGCCGACTCGGGCTGGGCGCGCACCACGGCGCCGACGTCGGGGCGCGCCCGGTAGATCGCGAGGTGCGCCCAGGTCTCCGGGGCGGTGCCCGCCGGCAGCTCCCCGGCGGCCGCGTCGAGCGTCACCAGCACGTCGGCCGTGACGTCGCCCGGCGCGATCGGCGGGGTCACCACCACGAGGTCGTCGACGCGCGCGGACACGTGCCCGAACGCGGTGACCAGCCCGTGGCGGGCCAGCGTCCGCGCCGCGAGCGCGACCTGCTCGCGAATCTCGTCGAGTGTCACGGGACCGGCGCGGCCTCCTGGGATTCGGCCTCCATCGCGGAGAACAGGGGCGCGAGATCGATGTGGATGCGCAACGAGGAAACCAGGCCCTGCGGGGTGCGGTCGAGGATCGACACGCACGGCATCGACACGTGGGCGCCGCCCTTGGTCGTGTAGTGGGTGGTGACCTCGAGGATCACGGTCGCGCCGTCGTTCTCGTCCCAGCGGTGGTGGACCTCGTGGCGCATCCCGCCGATCATCGACCAGAAGCCCTCGAAGGCGTCGTGGATGGCGGCGATGCCGACCGTCGGCGGCTGGTTGCCGAAGGTCACCACGGCATCCTCGGCGTGGCGCGCGACGAACGGCTCGAGACGCAGGGCGTCGACGTCGGCGTAGTAGTCAGTGACCCAGTCGGACATGGTTGCTCCCAGGAAGTGGTCAGGCGGGTGGACTCAGACGGCGGCGCCGGCGGCGATCTTGCGGACGGCGCCGAGCGTGGCGGCCACCGCGGCGCGGTAGCTGTCGGTCATCTGGTCGGCGTGGGCCTTCTCGCCCGCCGACCCGCCCGGCTCGCCGGACACGGTCAGCGCGAAGCTGAACCGCAGCGTCAGGTGGTCCGGACCGTCACCCTCGATCTCATTGGCGATCGTCCCCAGCACCGGCCCCGCGATGCGGGTGAACACCACGCGGTGCGGGCGCTCGAGGGTGATCCGCTCGGAGAACGCCTGGCCCTTGAACACGATGTCCCGGTCGAACACGGTGTCGCTGTGCCGGGCGGTGACGGTGCAGTCGGTCATCGACGGGACGAACGGCAGCGCGTTCTCCGCCTTGCGCACCAGCCCGTCCCACAGGGCCTCGCGGGTGATCAGCGGCTCGCCCGGGGTGTTCACGGGCAGCGCGTGCGTCACGAAGATCATGGACGGATCCCCTCCGGGACCAGTTGGGGTTGAGTGATCGGCTTCTGCGTCGGACCGAGCCACATGTCGATCGATCCGCGCTCGGCGGGGTCGAAGTACCGGGGCCGCCAGGCCGCCTCGTCGGTGATCCGGCGGACGCCGTACGAGTACTCGTAGGTCAGGCCCTCGGGGCCGAGGAAGTAGAGGAACACCGCGCCCGACTGCGGGTGGCGTCCCGGGCCCATCTCGATGAGCACGTCCCGCTCCTGCAGGTGGTGCCAGTTGCGGAAGACGTCGTCGAGCTCGGCGACCTGGAAGTTCACGTGGCACAGGCCGGGACGGTCGCCCTGGAACACCGCGAGCTTGTGGTGGACCTCGTCGATGCGCATCAGGCAGGCCGCGTCGCCGATCCAGTCCGAGGCCCGCGCGTTGAACGTCGTCGACCAGAACCGGTGGGCTTCGGCGACGTCGGGGGCGTCGAGGCAGAGGTGGCCGAACTCGGTGATCCCCGACCCCCGGCCCGGCCGTACCGGGCGGGCGAGGGTCTGCTGCCCGCAGACCAGCTCGATCCGGTTGCCGAACGGGTCGTCGAACCCGATCAGCGCGCCGACCCGCCGCGACCGGGCGTCGGCCGCCCCGCCGCGCCACACCGTGAACCCGCGGCTCTCGAGCTCGGTCTCCGCCAGCGCCAGGGCGCCGGGGCCGGCGACGGTGAACGCCGAGGCGATGACGCCCGAGACCCCCTCGACGAAGGCCAGGCAGTGGTGCCGGGAGTCCGCGCGCAGGTGGGCGACGCCCGGCTCGCCGCCGTCGACGTGCTCGAGCCCGACCACCTCGGTCGCGAAGCGCACCGCGCCCGCGAGGTCGGCGGCACCGGAGCGGACGTAGGCGATGTCGACCAGCTCGATCACACGGGGCCTCCCGCCTCGACAGTGATGGGGACCACTCAGGGTGCATACAGTTGCGGCGGGTGTCAATGCGCTCCGGGCGGGCTGTCCGTGGAGCTTCGGGGCGGTTGACCGGCGCCGACAAGTGTGCACACTCTAGAGACGTGAGCACAGTGCCGACGGACGCCACGCCCGCTCGTTTCCCCGCGACCGCCCCCTCCGCCCCACCCGGCGGGCGCCTGGCCGGCAAGCGGGTGCTGATCACCGGCACCGCCGGCGGGCAGGGTGAGGCGGCCCAGGCGGTGTTCCTCCGCGAGGGCGCGCGGGTCGTGGGGTGCGACGTGCAGCCCGGCGCGGCCGAGCGGACGGCGGGCCCGCTCGCCGCCGAGGGGTTCGACGTCGCCGGTCACACGGTCGACCTCGCGGACCCGGTGGCGGCGGAGCGCTGGATCGAGGAGAGCGCCGCGCGGCTCGGCGGCATCGACGTCCTCTACAACAACGCCGCGGGCGCCGGGTTCGCGCCGTTCGACCAGATGACCCTCGACCTCTGGCGCCACGTGCTCCACGTCGAGCTGGACATCGTCTTCCACACCACCCGGCCCGCCTGGCCGCACCTGCTGGCCACCGGCAACGCCTCGGTGATCAACACGGCCTCGATGTCGGGGCTGCGCGGCATCGCACCCCTCGGACAGGTCGCGCACTCGGCGGCCAAGGGCGGGGTCATCGCGATGACACGCTCGCTCGCGGCCGAGGGCGCCGAGCGGGGCGTCCGGGTCAACACGATCTCGCCGGGCTTCGTCACCTCCCCGGCCACCGACCAGTTCGTCGGCGACGAGCTGCGGGCGTTCCAGATGGGGTTCCACCTGATCCAGCGGCCCGGCACCGGGCTCGACATCGCCCACCTCGCGGTCTACCTGGCCTCCGACGAGTCCGTGTGGGTCACCGGGCAGAACATCTCGATCGACGGCGGGGTCACGGCCGGCTTCCGCTGATCTCGCCGGGCGCCCCGAACCGCGCCCAGTCCTCGGGGTCGTGGGTCACCCAGATCGCGGCGTCGTGGGTCGCGGCGAGCCCGATGAGGCGCTGCAGCGAGGTGAGGGCGAGGCTCCGGTCGGTGTCCGCCGCCATGGGCGCCGGCGCCCGGATCGCCTCGTGCAGGTGTGCGGTGTCGCCGGCGAGGAGCAGCGTGACCGCGGGGAGCCGCACCAGCAGGCTCGTGTTCCCCGGCGTGTGCCCCGGCATCGCGAGCACGACGACCGAGCCGTCGCCGAAGAGGTCGAGGTCGCCGTCGACGAAGGTCCAGTCGGCGTCGCGGACGGGGTCGAGGTCCTCGGGACGGGCGAGCGCGGCGACGTCGGGGTCGCTGCCGTCGACCGCGCCCCGGTCGCCCACGCCGAGCACGAACCGGGCGTGCGGGACGTGGCGCAGCCCGCCCGTGTGGTCGAAGTGCACGTGGGAGAGCACGACGTGCGTGATGTCGCCGGGGTCGACGCCCGCCGCGGCGAGCTGCCGGTCGAGGCGCTGGGCCGGCGTCATCCGGACCTTCTCGCCGATCTCGCCGTAGGTGCCGACGGGGTCGTCCGCGGCCTCCGGCGCGAGCCCGGTGTCGAGCAGGACGAGGCCCTCGTCGTGCTCGACGAGGAAGCTCGGCACCACGAGCTCGACCGGGCCCGGGTCCGCGCCGTCGAGCATGTCGGCGCGGTCGAGCGTCAGCCGCGCGCCGTCGAGGGCCCGGAGCCCGCGCGCCGTCCCGGTGGTCATGGTCTCGGCTACCCGGTCCGGGGAGATGCGCGAGCGTACGGCCGATCGGCGCGACGGTTGGTCTGGACGCTCTACCGCGACGCCGGCGGCTCCGTCGCCCCCTGACCGGCGACGCTTCGGAAACCGAAGCATCTCCGCGAGGGCCCATGCCGGTCCGGGCTCCCGGGTATCCGGCCCCATGAGCGATCGACTCGAGTTCTTCTTCGACCCGATCTGCCCGTTCTGCTGGGTGACCTCGCGGTGGGTCGTCGAGGTCGCGCGCCAGCGGCCCATGGAGGTCACGTGGCGGCCGCTCTCGCTCGCGATCCTCAACGAGGAGATCAGTTACGAGGAGCGCAAGAAGGCGTCGCCGGAGTACCCCGACAGCCACGTCCGCGGCCTGGAGATGCTGCGCGTGGTGCACGCGGCGCGGGAGGCCCACGGGCCGGAGGTCGTCGGCGACCTCTACACCGCGCTCGGCGAGCTCGTCTGGGACGCCGACCCGCCCGAGGGCGACGACTTCGAGGCCGTCATGCACGAGATGGCCCGCCGGCGTGACCTGCGTCCGGCCCTCGAGCGCGTGGGCCTGCCCACCGACCTCGCCGAGGCCGCGGACGACACCTCCCGCGACGACGACCTGCGCGCCGAGACCCAGGAGGCGGTCGACCGCTGCGGGGGCGGGGTGGGGACGCCGATCCTCTCGTTCAGCCCGCCGGACGGTCCGGCCCTCTTCGGCCCCGTGATCGACGCGCCGCCGCGGGGCGAGGACGCCCTGCGGCTGTGGGACGCGGTGCAGACGCTGGGCGAGTGGGGCGGCTTCGCCGAGCTCAAGCGCACCGCGCGCTCGTTCCCCGACACCCCCATGTCCTCGAAGCTCGCGCGGACGGAGACGACGGTGCGGTAGGTCAGCCCGGGGGCCATGCTGACGTCAGCCGTCAGGAAAGCCCCCACGATCACGGCCGTCGGGCGCGCACGATCCAGGTCGCCGCGTCGTACCGGACGCCGCCGGGGCCGTGGTGGGCGACGAGGTCCGCGCGCAGGGCGGCGAGGGCGTCGGCGCGGGCCGCCGGGTCGAGGTCGGCGAGCATCCCCGCCTGCTGACCGGCCACGTAGCCCAGCGCGTCGTCGGGGTCGGCGCCGAACACCATCGGCGCGCGGTGGGCCATGAACTCGACGTCGGTGAACCCGGCCTCCCGGAGCAGCGCGTCCACGCGGGCGGGCACCGAGAGGGACAGCGGGCTCGCGCCGTGCGCCGGCGGGAACGCCACCTCGCGCCCGGCGGCGAGGACCGTCAGGAACGAGCGCAGCCACTCCTGGTGCTCGAGGCCCTGCCAGGTGAGCAGCACCATCCGGCCGCCCGGGCGCAGGGCGCGGGCGAGGTTGGCGAACGCCGCCACGGGGTCCGCGAAGAACATCGCACCGTGCCGGCTGACGACGACGTCGGTGCCGCCGGCGGGGAACGGGTGCACCTGGGCGTCGGCGTGCTCGAAGGTGACGGTGTCGAGCCCGGCGTCCGCGGCACGCTGCCGGGCGATCGCGAGCAGGCGCGTCGAGAGGTCGACCCCGGTGACGTGCCCGGGCGCCGCCGCCCGTGCCGCGTCGAGCGACGTCCGGCCCGCGCCGCAGCCGACGTCGAGCACCGTCTCGCCCGCGGCGACCGCCGCCGCCCCGAGGAACGGCGGGTGGTGCGCGGCCACGGCGGCGTCGAAGCGGTCGGCGTGCTCCGCCCAGAACGCGCCGGTGCCCCCGTCCCACGCCTGCGCCTGGGCGGCGTTGCCCGGATCGGTCACGGGAGGGACGCGGGCAGCCCGAAGCGCGCGTGGTGCTCGGCGCCGATGAACGAGGTGACCGCGGCGATGCGGTCGCCGCGCAGGGTCAGCACGTCGATCGACCAGGGCGTGTGCGGGGCGTCCGCGGGCTCGTCGGGCGCGCGCCGGTACGAGGCGACGGCGAGCTGGCCGTTGGCGGTGACCTCCAGGTGGCGCCACGAGCCGCAGTCGCCGCCGAGCGGCACGGCGCGGGCGAACGCCGTCACCGGGCCGATCCCGGCGTACCAGTGCGCCATGGGCGGCATCGACCAGGTGACGTCCTCGGTGAGCAGGGCGACGAGCGCCGGGGCGTCGCCGCGCTCGAGCGCCGAGGAGTAGCCGTGGACGACCTCGCGCAGGCGGGCGTCGTCGATCTCGCGCAACGTGCGCTGCTGGCTCGCCGTCGGCACCTTCTCGGCGACCAGCTTGCGGGCCCGCTGCAGCGCCGAGTTCACCGACGCCGTCGACGTGTCCATCGTCGTGGCGATCTCCGCGGCCGAGAAGCCCAGCACCTCGAACAGCACGAGCGCCGCCCGCTGGTTGCCCGGCAGGTGCTGCAGGGCCGCGACGAACGCCAGCTCCACCGACTCGCGCTCCTCGGCGCGGGCGCCGGGCTCGTCGGGGTACGGGCCCAGCCAGGCGACCTCGGTGACCGGGACGTCGCCCGTGGTCACGGTGTCGCTCGCGGGCCCGAGGTCGACGGGCAGGGCGCGGCGGCCGCGGGCGTCGACGAGGTCGAGGCACGTGCGGGTGGCCACCGTGTACATCCAGGTGCGCAGCGAGCTCCGGCCCTCGAACGAGCCGAGCTTGCGCCAGGCGCGCACCAGCGCGTCCTGCAGCGCGTCGTCGGCGTCGTGCGCCGAGCCGAGCATGCGGTAGCAGTGCGCGTGCAGCTCGCGGCGCAGCGGCGACACCAGGCGGCCGAAGGCGTCGTCGTCGCCGGCGCGTGCCCGGTGGAGGTCGTCCGTCAGATCGGGACTGACCGTGGTCTCGCTCACCTGTCCGATTCTGCCGCAGACGGGCTGCCCCTGGGAGCGGATCCGTCCGGCCCCGCGGAGCCGGACTCGAGTGCGTCGGAGACCTCGTCGAGGAAGCCCGAGATCGCCCGCGGCATCTCCTCGCGGAAGGCTGCGAGCAGGGCCTGTGCGGCCACGGGCTGCAGGGCGCCGACGACGTCGAGGACCTGCCCGTGGCGCTCGTGGGGGAGGCCGTCGCGGAGGTGGTCG
Organism: Actinomycetospora sp. CA-053990; assembly: GCF_050948445.1. Lineage (NCBI taxonomy): Bacteria > Bacillati > Actinomycetota > Actinomycetes > Pseudonocardiales > Pseudonocardiaceae > Actinomycetospora > Actinomycetospora sp. CA-053990. The sequence continues at coordinate 1,236,905 of NZ_CP192043.1, forward strand.
GCCCACACCGTGCGCCGGAACAGGTCGATGAAGCTCGCCGTCACCGCGCCGACGTGGGTGGTCAGCTCCTCGTGCAGGTCGACGAGGGCGCGCAGCGGCATCCCGAGGCGGACGGCCTCGGCCCCGGCGCGCACGAGCCCGGGGTTGGGGACGCGCACGCGCCCGTCGTCGAGCGTCTGCACGAGGTGCGCGTCCACCAGCGACGCCCAGGTCTCCTCGTCCACCGCCACCCCGAGCCAGCCCGGCAGGTCCGCGAGCGGCATCTCCAGCGGCGGCTCCGGGGCCCAGGGCGCGAGCATGTGCAGGTACTGGGCGAGCGCCTCCTCCGCGGACTGCCGCGGGGTCGCCGTGACGAGACGCTCGATCGCGGCGAGCGCGAACCCCTGCTCCTGCAGCTGGGCGATGAGGTCGAGGCGCGCGAGGTGCTCGGGCCCGTAGTACCCGGTGCGTCCCTGCAGGTGGGGAGGCGGCAGCAGCCCCCGGGCGGCGTGCGCGCGGACGTTGCGCACGGTCATCCCGGCCCGCCGGGCGAGCACGGCGACCGTCATCTCGGGCCCGGTGTCCACGACCTCCACGCTAACGATCGCTCGGCGTGACATCTCGGGGCGACATATGACACGTGATCGTGTTTCATGCAGCCGTCGAGGGGTCATCCGTGGCCAGACGACAACCTGTACGTGTAACCCCTAGTTCCCGGTACCGCAGGTTCCATGTAGCGTGGCGGAGGTGAGCGACGTGAGCGATGGACAGACCGCCGGCCGACTCCCTCGCGGGGTACGGCGCCTCCGCAAGGTGGCGTCCCGGTTCACCACCCCGCTGCTCCCCGACGACTACCTCTCGTCGTTGGTCAACCCGCTCTGGTCGGCCCGCGAGCTGCGCGGCAAGGTCGTCAAGGTCGTGCCCGAGACCGAGGACGCGGTCACCCTCGTCATCAAGCCCGGCTGGGGCTGGTCGTTCGACCACCAGCCCGGCCAGTACGTGGGCATCGCGGTCCAGGTGGACGGGCGCTTCCACTGGCGGTCCTACTCGCTGACCTCGCCACCCAAGCGCGATCAGGGCCACCTGTCGGTGACGGTCAAGGCGATGCCCGAGGGCTTCATGTCCCAGCACCTCGTCGGCGGCCTCGAGCCCGGCACCATCGTGCGGCTCGCGCCGCCCAGCGGCGAGTTCGTCCTCCCGGACCCGCCGCCCAAGAAGATCCTGTTCCTCACCGGCGGCAGCGGCGTGACGCCGATCATCGCGATGCTCCGCACCCTCGACCGCCGCGGCACGATGCCCGACGTCCTCGTCGCCCACTCGGCGCCGGACGAGGAGAGCCTGCTCTTCTCCGAGGAGCTCGACCAGCTGTCGGAGAAGCACGAGAACCTGCGGGTGCACAAGCAGTTCACCCGCACCGACGGTCACCTCGACCTCGACAACCTGTCCGACCTCTGCCCCGACTGGCAGGAGCGCCAGGCCTGGGTGTGCGGGCCGAACGCGCTGCTCGACGACGCCGAGCGCGTGTGGAGCGACGCGGGTCTCGACGAGCAGCTGCACCTCGAGCGCTTCTCGGTGGACCTCGCGGGCGGCGAGGCCGAGGGCGGCACCGTCACCTTCAAGCAGTCCGACGTCGAGGTCGAGATCGACGGCGCGACCACCCTGCTCGAGGCCGGCGAGCAGGCCGGCCTGCAGCTCCCGTTCGGGTGCCGCATGGGCATCTGCCACACCTGCGTCGTCCCGCTGCGTCAGGGCGTCGTCCGCGACCTGCGCGACGGCACCGAGCACCGTGCCGACGGCACGGGCGGCGCCGACTGGGACGCCGTCAAGATCCAGACATGCATCGGCGCCGCCGCAGGCGACGTCGTGCTCGACATCTGACCTCGTTTCCCGCCCGACCAGGTCCAACGTCCCCGCCGGAGAGGAACAGACCATGGCCATCGCCGACGTCAAGGAGTTCGCCCACCTCAGTGAGGCGGACGTGGAGGCCCTCGGCCGCGAGTTCGACCAGATCCGCGCCGACTTCGAGGAGAAGCGCGGCGACGAGGACGCCGCCTACATCCGACGACTCATCACGATCCAGCGCCGCCTCAACGTGGCGGGCCGGGCGATGCTCTTCGGCAGCCACCGCCGCGAGCTGTGGTGGGCCGGAGCACTGACGCTGTCCGTGGCCAAGATCCTCGAGAACATGGAGATCGGCCACAACGTCATGCACGGCCAGTTCGACTGGATGAACGACCCGGAGATCCACTCGGCGACGTGGGAGTGGGACAACGTCTGCCCCGCCGACCAGTGGAAGCACTCCCACAACTACCTGCACCACACGTACACGAACGTGATCGGCAAGGACAAGGACGTCGGGTACGAGATCCTCCGGGTCCGGTCCGACCAGCCGTGGCACCCGTACTACCTCACCCAGCCCGTGGTGAACACGCTGCTGATGCTGGCGTTCGAGTACGGCGTCTCCCTGCACGACCTCGACATCGAGGGCCTGCGGAAGATGGAGCTCGAGGACCCGAAGGAGTTCCAGCGCAAGCTGCAGGGCATCGCGCAGAAGCAGGCCCGCCAGATCGGCAAGGACTACGTCCTGTTCCCGGCCCTGGCCGGCAAGAACTTCGTCCCGACCGCGACGGCGAACTTCACGGCGAACATCATCCGCAACATCTGGTCCTACGCGATCATCTTCTGCGGGCACTTCCCCGACGGGGCCGAGGTGTTCACCGAGGAGGAGCTGGAGAACGAGTCGCAGGGCGAGTGGTATCTGCGCCAGCTGCTCGGCTCCGCCAACTTCACCGGCAACCGGCTCATGCACATCATGTCCGGCAGCCTCGGCTACCAGATCGAGCACCACCTGTACCCGGACCTACCGTGCAACCGGTACCCGGAGATCCAGGAGCGCGTCCTCGCGCTGTGCGAGAAGTACGACCTGCCCTACACCACCGGGTCGTTCCCGCGGCAGTTCTGGCAGGCCACGCGCTCGATCTGGCGGCTCTCGCTGCCCGCGAAGAAGATGCGTGAGGCCTCGCAGCGTCGTCAGGCCCGCGGCCTGCCGCGCAGCGCGGGTGCGGTCAAGGCCACGGGCTCGGACAGCCCGGACACGCCGCAGACCCCGCCGGCCCCGGCGAGCACCCCGGGCCACCCGGGGCCGAACCAGGCCTGATTCACGAGCCCGGTCACGAGCCCAGCGCGAGGACGTTGCAGACGTCCCCGCGGGGCCCGGTGCTCGTCAGGCCGCGCTGGGAGCGGATGCGCTCGGCGAGGTACTGGGCGTCACGCCCGACGCCCGAGAACCGACCCGAGCCCCAGGTCCACTGCCACGGCAGACCGAGAAAGTAGAGCCCGGGGGAGCTGGTGACGCCGCGGCTGTGGGTCGGGGCGCCGCGGCCGGTGAACACCGGCACGTCGACCCACCGGAAGTCCTGGCGGAAGCCGATGCACCACACGACCGAGGTGATGTCCGTGTCCGCCAGCGCCAGCTCGGTCGTCTCGGCCTCGGGGCGCCACACCGGTGTGTAGCGCTCCTCGGCCGGGACGTCGAGCTGCTCCCGCGCGATGTACTTGTCGATCGTGTCCTTGATCGACTCCGAGACCTCGTCGGCGTGGTCCAGCCGCTCGGTGAGGTCCGGGTTGAAGTGCAGCTGGCCGTCACGATGGTCGGTCATGAGGCCGTAGAGCCTCATGCCCTCCTTCGCGTGGGCCCGCAGGTCGATGTCGCGGCCGCCGTCGCGTCCGGTGACGTAGTGGTTGGCCTGGGCGCGGACGGCCTCGCGGCGCGGGTGCTCGGTGACGGGCATGTCGTAGTAGCCCATCTCGGCGAGCCAGTCGGTGACGTCGCGGCCGCGGTAGAAGCGCGCGACCCGCGGGGCGTCGCCGACGACGAGGTGCACCCGCCGGCCCTCGAGGTGCAGGTCCTCCGCGATCTGCGCGCCGGACTGGCCGCTGCCGACCACCAGGACCTCGCCCGGTGGTAGCTGCGCGCCGGACTTGTAGTCCTGCGACTGCACCTGGGTGATCCCGGCCGGCAGCGGCTCGGACATCGGCGGGGTGATCGGCGTGTGGTACCCGCCGGTGGCGACGACGACCTGGTCGGCGGTGAGCTCGCCCGCGGTCGTCGTCAGTCGGTAGGTGCCGCGGTCGTCGCGGGCGAGCCGCGTGACCTCGACGCCCTCGACCACCGGCGGCTCGATGAACGCGCGGTACGCCTCGAGGTAGTCGACGATCTGGTCGCGGACCATGAACCCGTGCGGGTCCTCCCCGGCGTAGGGGAAGTCGGGCAGCTGGCACTGCCAGTTGGGCGTGACCAGGCAGAACGTGTCCCACCGGTAGGTCTTCCACGAGTGCGCCACCTCGGCGCGCTCGAGCACGACGTGGTCGACGCCGCGCCGGTCGAGGCAGCGGCTCATCGACAGCCCGGCCTGCCCGCCACCCACGACCACCACCGGCCAGTGCCCCCCGGCCAGGTCCTCGGGTCCGGTCGGGCGGTGTCGCGAGAACCGGTTCTCCGGGGCCGTGTCGGTGGACAGCGCCATGATCACTCCTGCGTCACGTGAGCGGGATCGGGGTCGACGTCGACCGGTGATCCCCACGATGCGCAGGGCCTGTTGCCTGGTGGTTGCGGCCGGACTGCCGCGGCGTTGCCGCGTGTAACGGGGGGACGGGGTTCGTCCCCTGGAGGCTCGGGAACGGCTGGCGGCCGAGTTCTGCGGGTCGCCCCACGGCTCGAGTGTGACTGGTATCATCGAACATATGTTCGACAGCGGCTACGCGGCGGTGGCGGAGAAGCCACGTCCGTCCGCCGTGCCGCTGTGGTCGTCCTGGGTTCCCGGCCCCGAGCTCGCAGCGGCGCTGGCCGGGTCCGAGGCCGTCGACCTCGTGGACGACGAGGGCCACGACGCCGCCGAACGCCTCGCCGGCTGGGAGGCCCTCGCGAACTGGGCGACCGGTCACCTCTACCGCGAGACCGGCGAGTACCTCCACGCCCGTCAGGGCCGTGTTCGAGGTGCCGGGCAGGCGGAGCTGGCGTCGGAGGCCGTGGCGATGGAGGTCGCCACGCTCGCCCGGGTCGCGCCGCGCACGGGAGAGATCCGCATCTGCCAGGCCGAGACCCTGATCGACCAGCTGCCCCGCACCCTCGACGCGCTCGAGGCCGGGCAGATCTCGATGTCGCACGTGCGGGTCGTGATCGAGCAGACCGAGCTGTGCGATCCCGGGACGGCGCGCGCCGTGGACGCCGAACTGTGGTCCCGGCCGGCCCGCGACCGGACGCCGACCCAGCTGCGCGACCTCGTGCGACGCATCGTCACCCGGCTCGATCCCGATCAGCTGCGCCGCCGGCCCGAGCAGGCGCGGAAGGACCGCGATCTGCGGTACTGGTCGGACGACCACGGCGCCACCGGCGTCCTGCAGCTGCGCCTGCCCGCCGACGAGGCCCGCGGGGTCTACGCCGTCATCGACGGCTTTGCCCGCCGCGCCGGCGACGGACCCGAGGGCGAGAAGCGCACTCTCGCGCAGAAGCGCGCCGACACCACCCGCGACCTCCTCCTCGACGGTGCCACCGCCCGCCGCGATGGCTGCGTGGGTGAGTGCTTGTGCGAGTCGACCGAAGAGGGAGAAGGGGCCGCGGGCAGAGTGTCGCCGGACGGGCCGACCGCCGAGCCGAACGACGAGGCGGCCGACGGGCCGACCGACGAAGAGCCCAACAAGCCGACCGCAGGCACGCCCCGCGCGGGCGACGCGACGTCCGGCCCGGGCGACGACCCCGATCCCGACCCCGACCCCGGGACCTCTCCCACCGCGGACCAGCGCGACCCGGCGCGCGGCGTGCGGGTCGGCACCCGGACACCGGTGCGCGCCGAGGTCCGGGTGACCATCGGGTGGGACGTGCTGGCCGGCTTCTCCGACCGGCCCGCGGAGCTCGAGGGCCACGGTCCGATCCCCGCCGAGATGGGTCGCCGGCTGGCAGGCGATCCGGACGCCTGGTGGCGGCGGCTCCTCACCGACCCGGTCACCGGAACGGCGTCCCACCTCGACGCGCGGCGCTACCGACCACCCGTGCCGATGCAGGAGTTCGTGCGCGCCCGGGACATGACCTGCGCGGCACCCGGCTGTCGCGTACCGGCGGCCCGCTGCGACCTCGACCACGTCGTGCCGTACGAGCACGGCCGTCCGGGCGGCGGTGGCGGGCCGACGCGCGCCGACAAGCTCAAGCCGGAGTGCCGACGGCACCACCGGCTCAAGACGCTGTCCGACTGGACGGCCGAGCTCGGCCCGGATCCCGAGGGCGGCGGCGAGGCGGTGATCGTCTGGACCTCGCCGTCCGGACACCGCTGGTGGGTGCGGCCGCCCGAGCTCGACCCGCCCTCGTGGGAACGTCCGGCGGACGACTGGGCTCGGGACGTCGACTCGTGGCGACGGCGCGAGGCCGATCCGCGGGCCGTCGGCTCGTGGCCGCGCGCGGGCTGACGAGCGCCGTGGTCACCCGTCGCCCCCGGACATGAGCGCGGCCAGCCGGGCGTAGGGGAGCTCGTCGGCCTCCGCGAGCGTGTCCCACCCGTGCCCGGCGGTGGTGTCCTCGACGATGACGAGGGCACGGGCGAGGGCGGCACGGTAGAGCGAGGAGCCGAAGCTGATCCGGCGCACCCCGAGGGCCGCGAGCTCGTCGAGCCCGAGCCCAAGGTCGCGGGAGGCCAACAGGTTCACGGGGACGCCGTCGCAGGCGCCGACCAGCTCGCCGACGAGGTCCGCGACCGAGCCCAGCTCGTTCCCCGTGCGCTGGATGCCCGGGACGAACAGGCAGGTGGCCCCGGCCGCGCGGTAGCGCTCGAGGCGGTCGAGGGCCAGTCCGAGGCGCTCGTCCGGCCGGCCCTCCGGGTTCCAGAAGACGTCGGTGCGCGCGTTCAGCACCGCCACCGACGACAGCTCACGGATCGCGGACGCCGCCGCGGCGACGATCTCCGCCTGCAGACCGACGTCGCGGAGCCGCCCGGTCGCGGGGTCGGTGTCCTCGACGTTCACCCCGCTCGCACCGGCGAGCACGGTGCGCGAGACGGTCTCGTGCACCTCCCCCGGCGTGGCCCCGAAGCCCGCCTCCAGGTCGACGGTCACGGGAACGTCGTCGGCAGCGACCGCCTCGATGACGGCGGTCGCGGCCGCGGCCGCCGCGTCCCGGCCCATCCGCTCGCCGTCGGCGAGACCCGCCGTGGCGGCGACGGCCGCGCTCGACGTCGCGATCGCGACCGTGCCGGGGCGGGCGGCCAGGACCCTGGCGCTCCCCGCGTCCCACGCATTGGGCAGCAGGAAGAGCTGGTCGTGCGCCGCCGCGAAGCGCTCCGCGCGGGCCTGGGCCGCGTCCGAGAGGGAGGGAGCCATGACGACACGCTAGGTCGGCGTCGCTTCGGTGATCGCCGAACCTCCCGCTCCCCGGGAGTCGCGCTGCGCCGGGGTGGCGGTGGGAGCGAAGGTGGCCGCGTGCGTACGGACGTGGTCGTCGTCGGCGCCGGCCCCGCGGGGCTGGTGCTCGCCTGGCTCCTGCAGCGGGCGGGGGTGGCGACGACGGTCGCCGAGTCCCAGCCGCAGGCCGAGCTGGGCCTCCTGCCCAAGGCCGGCATCGTCGAGTACCGGACGGTGCAGATGCTCACCGCGGAGGGCCTCGGCGACACCGTCCTGCCGTTCGCGGCCGAGAACCGGCGCTGCGAGTTCCGCACCGCCGACGAGTCGGTCGTCGTCGACTACGCCGAGATCACCGGCGGCCGCCCGCACTACGTCTTCCCGCAGCACGAGCTGGTCGCGCGGGTGGCCGCCTCCTTCCTCGACGAGGGCGGCACGGTCCTCTTCGAGCACCGGGTCACGGCCGTCGAGCAGGACGACGAGGGTGCGCGGCTGTCGGTGACCGGCCCGGACGGGCCGCGGGAGGTCCAGGCCGACACCGTCGTCGGGTGCGACGGCGCGGGCAGCGCGGTGGCGCGCTCGCTGCGGGGGCACCTGAGCGTCCACGACCGCCACCACCCCATGCGCTTCCTCGTGATCAGCGCCGCGATGCCGCCCCTGGTCGACCACACCATCTACGCCGCCCACCCCCGGGGCTACGCCGCGCACATGCGCCGGCTGCCCGACGTCACCCGGCTCTACCTCGAGGTGCCGGCCGGCGACACCGCCGCCGACTGGCCCGCCCCGCGGCTGCGCGACGAGCTGGGCCGGCGCCTCGGGGCGGACCTGGGCGACGTCGACCTGCCCGAGGTCGACGTCCTCGACCTGCGGGTGCGGGTGACGACGCCGATGCAGCACGGGCGGGTGTTCCTCGTCGGCGACGCCGCGCACCTGATCACCCCGGCCGGCGGCAAGGGCATGAACCTCGCGCTCGGCGACGCCGTCGAGCTCGCCCATGGGCTGATCGAGCAGTACGGGCCGCAGCGCGACGGCGCCCGGGCCGCGCGCTACAGCGACACCCGCCTGCCCGTGATCTGGCGGACCGAGGCGTTCTCCGACTGGTTCCTGCGCGTCATCACCGCCCCGCCCGGCGCCGGGGACGACCGCGACGGCTTCGGGCTCGGCCTGCGCGAGGGCTGGGTGTCGACGCTGCAGCACGACCCGCTGCTGCGGCGCTGGTTCGCCCACGCCTACGCGGGCGTGGACCCGGAACGAGACCCGGAACCAGACCCGCACTGACACGACGGCCCCCGCCCCGGGTCCCGGGACGGAGGCCGTCGCGCGCGTCGGCGCCCTACGGGGGGTTCAGGCGCCGTGCGTCGTCGCGGAGCGGTAGTCGGTGTACTGGTACGGGTTGTCGAGGATCTTCGTCTCGGGGATGTCGGGGTTCATGCCCTGGCGCCACTCGTCCTCGCCGAGCTCGCCGCGCAGGTGGTCGACGGTCTCCTCCACCGCGCGCCGCGCGGCGGCCAGGTCGACGCCGACGAGGCGGTGGTCGCGCTTGACGACGCGGCCGTCGACGAGCACGGCCTCGACGTCACCGCGCTGGGCCTGGAACGCGACGTGCCCGTGCGGGTGCAGGATCGGGAAGCTCACCGGCGAGTGCTCGTTGCGGACGAGCACGAGGTCGGCCTTCTTGCCGACCTCGACGCTGCCGAGGTCGGCCTCGCGCCCGAGGGCCCGGGCGCCGCCGCGGGTGGCCATGTCGACCACGTGCTCGGCGCGCAGCGCGGCGTGGGTGACGGTCTCGCCCCGGGCGTGGGCCTCGAGGTGCTCGCGGGAGCGGTCGGCGCCGAGGGTCGTGCGCATCGCGGTGAACAGGTCGCCCGACCACCACACCGAGGTGTCCATCGACAGGGACACCGGGATGTCGTGGCTGCGCAGCGCCCAGGTGGGCGGGTAGCCCTGGCCGGCGCTCTGCTCGCTCTCGGTGGACACCGACACCGAGCCGCCGGTGGCCGCGATCCGGTGGTACGAGTCGGCGGACAGCGTCGCCGCGTGGACGTAGATCGTCTCCGGCGCCATGAAGCCGTGCTCGTACATCAGCCGGATGCCGTCGTCGTTGGTCGCGCCCCACACGCCGGCGTGGGTGGTCACCGGGAGGGCGAGGTCGCGGGCGACCTCGAACGCCGGCTTCTCCGGGAACGACGGGTCGCCGGTGACGTCGAACGCGAGCTGGAAGCCCTCGACGTCGCCGCGGCGCCGGTCGAGGAAGTCGCGGAGCTCGGAGGTGCCCGTCCAGTTCGCGGGCGCGTCCTGGATGTTGCCGTAGGCGAGCAGGAAGCGGCCGGGCACGGCGGCGAGGCCGTCGACGGCGGCGTCGGCGTGCTGGGTGGTCTGCAGCCCGTGCGACCAGTCGACGCAGGTGGTGACGCCGGCGTCGACCGCCTCGATGGCGGCGACCAGGTTGCCCGCGTACACGTCCTGGGGGCGGAACTTGCGCCCGTGCTCGAGGTAGTACCAGACGAAGTACTGCGTGAGCGTCCAGTCGGCGCCGTAGCCGCGCATGGCCGTCTGCCACATGTGCCGGTGGGTGTCGATCATGCCCGGCATGACGATGCCGCCGCGCGCGTCGATCTCCTCGGTGCCCGCCGGCACCTCGAGGTCGACCCCGACGCCGGCGATGCGGTCGTCGACGACGAGCACGTCGTGGCCCTCGAGCACGGTGTGCCCGGCGTCGACGGTGAGCACGGTGCCGCCGCGCAGGACGACGGGGCGCCGCTCGGGCTGGCTCATGGACGGGCTCCTCGTCGCTCGCGGACGGATGTCCGGCAGACGGTCAGATGATGTGGGTCACTGTCGTCCAGCGATGGTCCAGCTGTCAACGACCTGACGCACGCGACCCGATGACCGGAAACTGCGGGTGCTGTCCGCCAGGCGGACGTGCGGTTACGCTCCCGCCACCCGGACCTCGAGGAGGGTGGTGCCCGTGCCACGGGACGGAGCGGGCCCGGACTTCATCGAGGCCCTCGCGCGCGGCCTGGACGTGATCACCGCGTTCAAGGCGGGGCGACCGGTGATGACACTCGCCGAGGTGGCGACCGCCACCGGGCTCGCGCGCCCCACGGCGCGGCGCATCCTGCTCACCCTCACCGAGCTGGGGTACGTCCGCGCCGGCGAGCGCGGCTTCACCCTGACGCCGCGGGTGCTCGACCTCGGCGTGGCCTACGTCGACGCGCTGGGCCTGTGGGACATCGCGCGCCCGCACCTCGAACGCCTGGTGGAGCGCACGGGGGAGTCGTGCTCGGTCGCCCAGCTCGACGGCTCCGACATCGTCTACGTCGCACGCGTCGCCGTCCCGAAGATCGTGTCGCTGACCGTGCAGATCGGCACGCGCTTCCCCGCACTGCCGACGTCGCTGGGCAAGGTCCAGCTCGCCGCCCTGGCACCCGACGACCTCGAGCGCGTCCTCGCCGAGCCCACCCGCTCCGGCCTGGTCGCGCGCTGGCGTCCCGACCGCGAGGAGCGCGACGCCGCGCTGCGCGAGGTGCGCGCCCGCGGCTGGGCGCTCACCGACGAGCAGCTGGCGCCGGGCATCCGCTCGGTGGCCGCACCCCTGCGCGACGGCGAGGGCCGCGTGATCGCCGGGGTCAACGTCAACTGCCACGCCGCCGAGACGTCGGTGGCCCACCTCCTCGAGCACCACCTGCCCCTGCTGCTGCAGGCCGCGGGCGACATCTCCGCGGACTTCGCGAGCCGGGAGAGGCTGCCGAGGGTCACCGCCTGAGGGCGCTCACCCCGGATCCACCAGGTCCAGGAAGACCCACGTCGCGCCGGGCGCCAGCCCCGCCAGCCGGCGCCCGCACCCGTGCCGGACGGCCGGCCCGGACGTGACGTGCTGGGTGCCGCCGTGCAGGTCGCGGAAGACGCGGTTGAGGTCCCCGCTGCGCAGCGCGGTGGTGCCCGCCCACTGGTAGACGGTCCGCCCGACGTCCTGGGCCGCGGTCGTCGCCGTGTGCAGGGCGAGCCGCAGGAGCGTCTCCTGGTCGGCACTGAGGTGCTCGCCGCGGTCGAGGGTGGCCTCGACGTCGGCCCACACCTCCATGTTCCAGGCGCGGGCCGAGCGCAGCGTCGCCTCGGCGCGGGCGTAGTCGGCGTGGAACTCGGCGGTGTCGACGCCGGCGTTGCGGGTCCCGGTCTTCGCCGCCGCGACCGCCTGCATCTCGTCGAGCAGGCGCCGTCCGACGCCCAGCGCCCAGCCGACGTGCTGGAGGCTCGCGAAGTTCGCGAGGCCCAGCCGGAACACCGCCCCGCCGAGCAGCGGCTCGGTGGTGGTCGCGACGTAGGTGTACTCGACGGGGACGAAGACGTCCTCGCAGTGGTAGTCGACGCTGCCGGTGGCCCGCAGCCCCATGACGTCCCAGTCGTCGACGATCGTCACCTGCTCCTTGGGCAGGGTGAAGACCCGCACCTCCCCGGTGTCGACCATCGCCGCCGTGTGGATGTGCGTGGCGTGGTGCAGCCCCGAGGCGAACGACCACGAGCCGGACAGCAGGAACCCGCCCTCCACGGCGCGCGCCCGGCCCGGCCGCGTGCCCTGGCCCGCGGCGAGCGTGCGGTCGCCGTGCGCGGCGACGAGGTCGGCGAAGGGCTCCCGTCCGAGATAGGCCGCCGTGGTGCCGATGGCCATCTGCAGCGTCATGACCACCCAGCCGGTGGACGCGTCGGCCCGCGCGAGGGCCTCGATCGCCGCGATGACCTGGCGCGGCGCGAGCTCCATCCCGTCGAGCTCGCGCGGCATGCTCATCGCGTAGAGGCCGCTCGCGTGCAGGGCCTCCTCGACCTCCGGGGTGAGGCGGAAGCCCTCCTCGTTGTCCCCGGCCTCGGCGCGCAGGAGCGGGTCGAGCTCGTCGATCCGCGCCATGACCTCGTCGAACCGGTCGCTGACGTGCAGTTCTGTCGTCGGCCGCACCATCTGGTCAGTCATGACTCCTCCTCGTCCGGCTCCTCCGGCGTCTCGATCGGCTCGAGCTTGGAGAAGATCTCCTCGCGGCGGTCCTCGAACTGCTCGGGGAGCTGGAAGCGCGTCCCGAGCTCGTGCGGGGACTCGTCGCACGTCCAGCCGCCCTCGGCGTGGGTGACGGCGAGCTCGAACAGGGCCCCGGACGGCGTGCGCACGTAGACCGACTTGAAGTACTTGCGGTCCTTGAGCTCGGAGATGTCGGTGTAGCCGTTGCCCTCGATGTCGAACTTGAGCGCGTCCTGGTTCTCGAGGGTCTCGAGGTTCCAGGCGACGTGGTGGAAGGTGCCCGCGCCGTAGCGCCAGGTGCCCTGCTCCTCGCCGTTGTCGGCGATCAGCTCGACGTGGTTGCCGACGGGGTCCTGCCCGACCTGGTAGGCGGCGCGGTCGCCGTCCTCGACGAGCTTGCCCTGCGAGTGGAAGACCTCGTCGGAGAACTCGATCATCCGCTCGGGCGTGGCGACGTGGATGCCCACGCCGTGGATGCCGTGGATCGCGTACTCCGGAGGGACGCCCTGCCCGGGATGACCGACCCTGGGGTCCGCGTCGGCGGGGACGAGGGCGTACTCGATGCCGCAGGGGTGGCGGAACTCCAGGCGCCGCCGGTCGAACACCTCCGTGCTCGTGGCCTCCACGCCGCGCTCGGCGAGGCGGCTCGCCCAGAAGTCCAGCGAGTCCGCGGGCACCGACAGGAGCACCTCGCGCGCCTGGTTCGTGCCGCGGCGCCCGACGAGCCCGGCCTGGCGCCACGGGAAGGTCGTGAGCACCGCCGACGGGTCGCCGGCCGCGTTCGAGTAGTACAGGTGGTAGATCGGCAGCGAGCCGTCGAACAGCACCGTGCGCTTGATGAACCGCATGCCCAGGGTGCCGACGTGGAAGTCGACGTCCTCCTGGGCGCCGGACACCGACAACGTCGTGTGGTGCGAACCGCGGATGTGGGACACCGGGCCTCCTCGTGGCAGGGGGGTCTCGCCCGTGACGCTAGATGTGGCCCGCGTCTCGTGGCTCTCGCTACAGTGCACGGACATCTCCACCCGGTGCAGGGACGACGGTATGGACGACGAGGTCCGGGACGTCGACGCCTGGCGGGGTGCCGTCACCGGGGCCCTGCTGCCGTTCCACGTCGAGTGCACGGCCCCCGAGCGCTTCCGCGGCAGCATCAGCCGCCGCCGGCTGGGCGACACCTCGCTGATCGCGATGACGTCGCGCCCCCACCGCGCGGTGCGGACGGCCGAGCACATCGACGACGGGCCGGCCGACTACCTGCTCTCGCTCCAGCTCGCGGGCACCGCACGGTTCCGGCAGGACGACCGGACCGCCCGCGTGGACCCCGGCGACATGGTCTTCTACGACTCCGGCCGTCCCGTGGAGATCGTCAGCGGGGAGGGCTACCGCAGCCTGTGCTTCCGCTTCCCCACCGACGGCCTCGGGGCGCACCGCACCGCCGGGGAGCTGACCGCCACGACGCTGGACGCCGCCCACGGCCTCGCCCCGGCCGTCGCGGGCCTGCTCACCGGTCTGCACGAGGGCCTGGAGAGGTCGGCCGGCGACGCCGCTGCCGCGCCGCTGCTCGCCGGCGCCCGGCACGCCACCGAGCTCGCCCGGGCCCTCTTCGACGACGAGCTCGGGCGCCGGGGACTGCTCTCCACCCCCGACCCGCACGCGGAGCTGCGCGCCCGGATCGACCGCCACATCGACGCCCACCTCGCCGACCCAACGCTCTCGCCGCGGGCGGTGGCCGCGGCGCTGTTCGTCTCGCCCCGCCACCTGCACGCCCTGTTCGCCGAGGACGGGCGCACCGTCGCGGGCACCATCCGCGAGCGTCGCCTGGAGCGGTGCCTGGCCGACCTCGCCGACCCGGGCCAGGGCCCCACCCCGGTGTCGGCGATCGCGACGCGCTGGGGGTTCGCCAACGCGACGCGGTTCGGGCAGCTGGTCAAGGCCGCGACCGGGCGCACGCCGGTGGCCTACCGTCGGGCGATGTGGAGCGGGACGTCCGGCACGTGAGCACCCCCGACCCCACCCCCGACCCTGCCCTCGCGGCGCCGGGGGTCGAGGTCCACGGGGCCCCGGTGGGCACGGGATCGCTCGCGGTGGTGCTGCTGCACGGGCGTGACCAGGACCCGGGGTGGATGGACGAGCACGTGCTGACCCGCCTCGCCCCGCGGCTCGACGGCGTCGCCGTCACCTGGGTGCTCCCGGCCGCCCCCGGCCGGTCCTGGTACGCCGGGCGCGTCCACGACCCGGAGAGCGAGACCCTCGCCGAGCGCGACCGCGCCGCCGACGTCGTCGACGGGCTCGCCGACGCCCTCGTCGCCCGCGGCGTCGACGCCGGGTCGCTGGTGCTCGCCGGGTTCTCGCAGGGCGCGTGCCTCGTCGCCGACCACCTGCTGCGCAGGCCCCGACGCTGGGCGGGCGCGGTGATCTGGACCGGGGCCGCGTTCGGTCCGCCCGGCACCGACCGGTCGCTGCCCTTCTCGGCGCCGGACCGCCTGCCCCTGCGCGGGCTCCCGGTGCTCGTCACCAACGGCGACGCCGACGCGTGGGTGCCGCTCGCGGACACCGAGGAGATGGTCGCCGAGCTGCGCGCACGCGGGGCCGACGCCGAGCTGCGCGTCCAGCCCGGACGCGACCACGAGGTGGCCGACGACGAGGTGGACGCGGCGGTGGCGCTGCTGACCCGGCTCGCCCGGCGGCCTTGACGATCTCGCCGACCGCGAGCAGGCTCCGCAACGACGGACAAGTGTCCGGCTGTCGGACGGAGGCGTGAGGATGGCGTCGGAGGACCACTCCGAGGGGACCGGCGGCGGGCCGCTGGCCGGGCTGGTGGTGGCCGACTTCTCGCGGGTCCTCGCCGGGCCCTACGCGACGATGCTGCTGGCGGACCTGGGTGCCGAGGTGATCAAGGTCGAGTCGCCGCAGGGCGACGAGACGCGCACCTGGATGCCGCCGAAGCGCGACGAGACGTCGACCTACTACCTCGGGATCAACCGCGGGAAGCGCTCGATCGCGCTCGACCTGCGCGACGCCGAGGACGTCGCCGTGGGCAAGGAGCTCGCCCGACGCGCCGACGTCCTCATCGAGAACCTGCGCCCGGGCGGCATGGCCAAGTACGGGCTGGACTACGAGTCCGTCGCGGCCGACAACCCGGGCCTCGTCTACGCCTCGATCTCGGGCTTCGGGTCCACCGGCGGCGGGCACGTGCCGGGCTACGACCTCATGGTCCAGGCGGTGTCCGGGCTGATGAGCCTCACCGGCGCCCCCGACGGGCCGCCCTTCCGCGCCGGCATCTCGATCTTCGACGTGATGGCGGGCAAGGACGCGCTCATCGGCATCCTGGCCGCGCTGCGCCACCGCGACGCGACGGGGAAGGGCCAGCACGTCGAGGTCAGCCTGCTCGGCTCGGCGATGTCGGGGATGGTCAACCAGAGCTCGGCGTACGCCGCGGGCGGCGTCGTCCCCACGCGGATGGGCAACGCCCACCCCAGCGTCGTGCCCTACGAGCCGCTGCCGACCGCGGACAACGACCTCATCGTCGCTGCCGCCAACGACGGCCTGTTCCGCAAGCTGGTCGTCGTGCTCGGGCGACCCGAGCTGGCCGACGACCCGCGGTTCCTGCGCAACGCCGACCGCACCGAGCACCGCGAGGAGCTGCGCCCGATCCTCATCGAGGCGCTCTCGGCGAAGGGCGCCGAGGAGTGGTTCGACCTCCTCGTCGACGCCGGGGTGCCGTGCGGGCCGATCAACTCCGTGGCGGGCGGCTTCGCCATCGCCGAGCGCTTCGGGCTCGACCCGATCGTCAGCGTCGGGGAGGGGGAGCGGGCGGTGCCCACCACGCGCAACCCCATCCGCTTCTCCGGCACGCCGGCCGTCTACGAGCTGCCGCCGCCGGAGCTCGACGAGCACGGCGCGGAGCTGCGCCGCTGGCTGACGACACCGGAGGGGCAGGCATGACCGAGGACCCCGCCGGCCCGTACGCCACCCCGGTGTACCCGACCGCCCTCGGCGCCGCCTCCAAGGACGAGATCACGCTGCTCGGGCACGACCTCGCCCGCGACGTCATGGGGGAGGTCTCGTTCGGCGAGCTCGCGTTCTGGCTCGCGACCCAGCGCCGTCCGACGCCGGGGGAGACCCGGGTGTTCGAGGCGGTGCTCGCCGCGCTCGCCGACCACGGCTACACGCCCACCGCGATCATCAGCAGGCTCGCCCTCCTGTCCGCGCCCGACTCCGTGCAGGGCGCGCTGGCCGCCGGCCTGCTGGCCGGGGGCTCGCGGTTCCTCGGCGTCACCGAGGACTGCGGACGGTTCCTGCACGCGGTGCTGGTGGAGAACACGATCCCCACCGACGACGCCGGCTGGGACGCCCTGGCCCTGGAGACCGTGACGGCGCAGCGGGCGGCCGGGAAGTTCGTCCCCGGGCTCGGTCACCACGTCCACAAGGACGGCGACCCGCGCACCCCGCGGCTCATGGAGATCGCGACCGAGGAGGGCCTGTTCGGCCCGCACCTGGCGCTGTTCGCCGCGATCGGGCGGGTGCACCCCCAGGTGCTCGGCAAGACCCTGCCGCTGAACGGCGCCGGGGTGTGCGGGGCGGCGCTCGCCGACCTCGGCCTGCCGCTCGAGCTGCTGCGCGCCTTCGCCCTGCTCGCCCGCACGGCGGGGCTCATCGGCCAGCTCGCCGAGGAGCTGCGCCACCCCGTCGCGAACGACATCTTCCTGTCGGTGGACCGCAACAACCGTCCGACGGACCCTGATCCGTACTACTCCGCAGACCTCTAGCCACCAGGAGGGCGCGATGGCGCACCCGGTCACTCCTACTGTCGTCACCGAGGACACGATCACCGACCTCGCCGCCGCCCGGTGGGGCACGGCGCACGACCCGCGCACGGCGGAGCTGATGAGTGCGCTCGTCCGCCACCTCCACGCGTTCGCGCGCGAGACCCGGCTGACCGAGGCCGAGTGGATGGCGGCGGTGCGTTGGCTCACCGACGTCGGGCAGATCAGCGACGACAAGCGCGAGGAGTTCATCCTCACCTCGGACGTGCTGGGCCTGTCGATGCTGGTCGTGCAGCAGAACCACCGCTTCGCCGAGGGCGCGACGCCCGCCACCGTGCTCGGGCCGTTCCACATCGAGGGCTCGCCGGAGCTGGGCTACGGCGCGGACATGTCCGAGGGCCTGCCCGGCACCCCGCTCTACGTCCACGGCACGGTGCGCTCGCTCGACGGCGGGCCGATCCCCGGCGCGGTGCTCGACGTCTGGCAGGCGGACTCCGACGGCGCCTACGAGTCGCAGCTCGACGTCGACGAGGCGCGCCTGCGCGGGAAGTACACCGCCCGCGAGGACGGCACGTACTGCGTCCGCACGATCGCCCCGCTCGGCTACGCGATCCCCATGGACGGGCCGGTCGGCACCCTCATCTCGAAGACCGACATCAGCCACTACCGGCCCGCCCACGTGCACTTCCTGCTCAACGTGCCCGGCTTCGAGCCGCTGATCACGCACCTCTTCCGCGAGGGCGCGCAGTACCTCGACAGCGACGTCGTCTTCGGCGTGAAGCGCGAGCTGGTCGTGACCTTCACCGAGCGCGAGCCGGGCCCGACGCCCGACGGCGGGCACAGCGACGTCCCGTGGTGCGAGGCCGCGTACGACTTCGTGCTGCAGCCGGCCGCCTGACCGACACCCCCGAGGAGCCCCCGTGCCGACCCTGCCCCTGCTGCCGACGTCGTTGGTCGGCAGCTACGCCCAGCCCGACTGGCTCATCGACCGCGCCAAGCTCGCGGGGCGCTTCCCGCCCCGGGTGCGGGCCAAGGAGCTGTGGCGGGTCGCCCCGGAGTTCCTCGCGCAGGCCCAGGACGACGCCACGCTCCTGGCGATCACGGCGCAGGAGGACGCGGGGCTGGACGTCCTCACCGACGGCGAGATCCGTCGCGAGAGCTACTCGAACCACTTCGCGACGGCCCTCGACGGCGTCGACGTCGACAACCCGGGCAGCGCGCTGGACCGCAGCGGGCACCCGAACCCGGTCCCGCGCATCACCGGCCCGATCGCGCGGCCCCGGCCGATCCAGGTCGACGACCTGCGCTTCCTGCGCGCGGCGACCGACCACACGATCAAGATGACCGTGCCCGGGCCGTTCACGATGTCCCAGCAGGCCCAGGACGACCACTACGGCGACCCGGAGGCCGCGGCGATGGCCTACGCCGCGGTGGTGAACGCCGAGGTCCGCGACCTCTTCGCCGCCGGGGCCGACGTCGTGCAGATCGACGAGCCGTACATGCAGGCCCGTCCCGAGGCCGCGCGGGCCTACGGGCTGGCGGCGCTCGACGCCGCGCTCGACGGCGTCACCGGCACGACGGCCGTGCACATCTGCTTCGGCTACGCCGCGATCATCCACGAGCGGCCCGAGGGGTACTCGTTCCTGCCCGAGCTCGCGGGCAGCCCGGTCCAGCAGATCTCCATCGAGACCGCGCAGTCCGGGCTCGACCTCGGGGTGCTGCGCGACCTCACCGACAAGACGATCATCCTCGGGGTGCTCGACCTGTCCGACCCGGCGGTCGAGACGGCCGAGACCGTCGCCGGCCGCGCCCGTCGCGCCCTCGAGCTGCTCCCGCCGGAGCAGGTCGTCCTCGCCCCCGACTGCGGGCTGAAGTACCTGCCGCGCGACGCGGCCGAGGGCAAGATGCGCGCGCTCGCCGCCGGGGCGGCGCTGCTGCGCGCGGAGCTCGCGTAGACGGTCAGGCCCTCGTTCGTCGGGTCATCGCGTCACCGAGGTCGCGGATCGCCCGGCTGCTGCGGTCGGCCGCGAGGACGTGGCCGCCCGCGATGACCAGGGCGATCGGCCACTCGAGGAGGCCCAGGGTCGTGAGCCCGGCGATCCCTCCGACATAGGCGAGCTCGGGACGCGACATCTCGATCGGGCCCAGCAGCGGCAGCCGGAGGGTGACGCCGTCGGGGCCGCTCCGGCGGACCTGTGCGGGGTCGGGAACCGTCGGCTCGCGGGCCGCGAGGGGTGCTGTCGTCATCCCGCAGCGTGCCCGTCCCGCCGTCGCCGTACGCCGCGATCCCCGGACGCCGCGATCCGGACGGGCCGGGGGATCGACCTCTCGGCCCAGTGGGTACCACCGCTCGTCAGCGCCGTTGGCGTCGTTCGAGCAGGAGGAAGCCCATGGCCGACCCCAGCGAGTCCACCAAGGCGACCCGCGCGGGTCAGCGCATCGCCGGCGCCGCCAAGCAGGCGGCCGGAGCGATCAGCGACAACCAGGACCTGCGCGCCGAGGGTGAGCTCCAGCAGGAGAAGGCGGACGCGGCGAAGGAGGCCAAGCGCGCCGACGAGTTCGCCGCGCAGAAGCGCGAGGAGGCCGAGGCCACCGCCCGCGAGGAGGAGCTCCGCGTCGAGCGCGAGCGCCTGGCGGCCGAGGACGC
Organism: Actinomycetospora sp. CA-053990; assembly: GCF_050948445.1. Taxonomy (NCBI): domain Bacteria; kingdom Bacillati; phylum Actinomycetota; class Actinomycetes; order Pseudonocardiales; family Pseudonocardiaceae; genus Actinomycetospora; species Actinomycetospora sp. CA-053990. Next base: position 1,256,688 of record NZ_CP192043.1, read on the forward strand.
CGCCGCCGCGCGCGAGGAGCGCGCGGAGCAGGACCGGCAGGCCGAGCAGCAGCAGGCCGCCCGGGACACCGCGGTGCGCCGGCAGGCCACCGAGCAGGTCGCGCAGGCCCGCGAGCAGGACCTGCGGCGCGACGAGGTGGACGCCGTGCACGAACGCGTCGCCGCCGAGGAGCGCGCGCAGGACGAGGAAGTGCGAGCCGAGCAGGCCCGTCGCGACGCGGCCGCGCTCGAGAGTGTCGAGAAGGAGGAGTCCTGAGATGACCAATCCGGTGGCCGCGGTGCCGCGGACGATCGTGTCGCTGGGCTTCGGCGCGGCGCGCGTGCCGGTCGACCTGCTCGCGCAGGTGACCGGGAACGGCAACAACCGTGAATGGGGTCCGACGCTCGCCTTCGACAGCGTCGAGGCGACGGTGCGCGGGCTGTTGGGCTCGCTGCTCGGGGACCCGGAGCTGGCTGCGCAGGGTCACGTGAAGGAGGCCCGGGTGCAGCAGCGGACCGAGGCCGCGGAGCGGGACCGCGCGGCGGACGCGCGACGCGAGGTCGCCGACGACCGGTTGCAGCGCCGGCGCGAGGAGGACCAGCAGGCGCGCGAGCAGGTCCGGGACCAGGCGCAGGAGCAGAAGCAGCAGCTGGAGGAGGAGCGCCGACAGCGCGCGCAGGAGGCCGAGGAGCGCGAGGAGAAGCGCAAGGAGCAGGCCCGGCGCGACGAGCAGAAGGCGCAGGAGCGCGCCGACGAGCACGCGCAGGAGGCCCACCGCACGCGGGTGGCCGAGGAGTCCGAGGCCGTGGCCGCCGAGCGCGAGGCGGCGGAGCGCAAGGCCGAGGCCCTCGAGCTGGCCGAGGCCGCCGACGAGGCGCGCCGCCGGCGCTGACGGCGGCGGGCCCCGTCGGCCCGTCAGTAGTCCGGCAGGTCGATGGCGGTGGCGGCCGAGGCCACCCAGTGCTCGTCGAAGCCCTCGACGGCCTCGGTCGCCCCGCTCATCTCCCGGACACGCGCGGCGTTGACCAGCGCCAGCTCCTGGTTGGCGGCGACGAACCCGCGCATCCGTGCCTCGTAGGCGGCGAACCCCGCGGCGTGGTCGCCGCCTGCGCGCGCGAGCTCGCCCGCGAGCACGTAGCCGCCGACCATCGCGAGGCTCGTGCCCTGCCCCGACACCGCGGTGGCGCAGTAGCCCGCGTCCCCCACGAGCGCGACCGGGCCGGGCGTCGTCGTCGACCACGACGGCATCCGCACCTGGGTCATGGGCGTGAGGTAGAAGTCCGGCGCGCCCGCCATCCCCTCGAGCAGGTCGGGGATCCACCAGCCGCCGCCGGTGAACGCCTCCGCGACGAGCCGGCGCTGGGCGTCGAGGTCGCGGTGGTCGTAGACGACGTCGGGGTCGGAGAAGCCCATGACGGCGCGTACCTCCGCGTTCGCCCGTGCCGTGTAGACCCCGACCATCGCGTCGGGGCGCTGCAGGAACACCTGCCAGCGGTCGAGGCCGAACGTGTTGGGCAGCGTGAAGACCGCGAGGTGCTGGCCGAGCGGCACGAGCCGCCCGTCGTCGTCCGCGCCGAAGGCCAGGCGCCGGATGCCGGAGAACTGCCCGTCCGCGCCCACCACGACGTCGACCTCGCGCGCGTCACCGGTCGCGAACCGGGCCGTGACGCGACCGCCGGGTGCCGGGTCGAGGGCGACGACGCGGTCGCCGTACCGGACCTCGATGCCGGCCAGGGACGCCTCGAGGACGTCGACGAGGTCGTCACGCAGGATCTCGACGTCGGGTCCGTCGACCGGGCCGCCGGTGAGGGTGAGGTCGGTGGTGTGCGTCAGCTCGGTGCCGTCCTCGTCGACGATCGACATGCCGCGCATGTCGGTGCGGGCCGCGCGCAGCGCGTCGGCGACGCCCATGCGCTCCGCGACGGTGAGTGCGGGTCCCCGCAGGTCCACGGCCTGCCCACCCCCGCGGGGGGCCGGCGCGGCCTCGACGACCACGGGGGTCAGGCCGTGGTACCGCAGCCACCACGCCGTCGTGGCGCCGGCCACGCCGCCGCCGGAGACGAGTACGTCGGTCATCGGGTCCTCCTGTCGGTACGGTGTACGGACAGACGATGACCTGGTGGGCGGCGAGGCCGGTGCCACTGTGCTGGGACAGGTGGGACAGCGATGGGCGGCGACCTCCCCTCCGGTGATCTCCCGTCCGCGCGCATCGCCGCGGCGCTGCGGGCCCGCATCGCCGCCGGCGAGCTCGCGCCCGGCGACCCGGTGCCCTCGACGCGCGCGCTCGTCGCCGAGCACGGCGTCGCGAGCGCCACCGCCGCGCGCGCCCTGACACAGCTGCGTGACGAGGGCTGGGTGCGCACCGTGCCGCGCGTCGGCTCGGTCGTGGCGCCCCGCGAGCCGGAGCCCGCCGCGGTGTCGTCGCGAGGGCCCGACCTCGATCGCCTCGTCGCGGACGCGGTGGCGATGGCCGACGCGGACGGCCTCGCGGGACTCTCGATGCGCCGGCTGGCGAGCGAGGTCGGGGTGCCGACGATGTCGCTCTACCGGCTCGTGCGCAGCAAGGACGAGCTGGTCGTGCACATGATCGAGGCCGCCTTCGCGGAGGCCCCGCTGCCGCCTCCCCGGGGTGACTGGCGCGCCCGGCTCGAGGCCGCGGCGCGGACCCAGTGGCGGGTCCACCGGCGCCATCCCTGGGTGGCGCGCGTGCTCTCGCTGAGCCGGCCGCAGGCGCTCCCGTCGCTGCTCGCGCTCGCCGACCACGAGCTCGCCGCGCTCGAGGAGGTCGTGGCGGACCCTGTCGAGCGCTTCGACCTGCACGTCGCCCTGACCAGCTACGTGCGCGGCATGGCCGTCGACCTCGCCGCCGAGCGGGACGCCGAGGCCGACACGGGGCTCGACGCCGACACGTGGGCGGCCCGGGACCGCGGGGTGCAGGAGGCCCTGCGTCGCCACGGGGGGCCCGCCCTGCGACGCGTCGGCGACTACCCCTACGAGCTCTCGAGGATCTTCGACGCCGGCTTGCGCGTCCTGCTCGACGGGATCGCCGCGCGGTCAGCGTGACGGGCTGCTCGTCACGCCGGTGTACTGGACGAGGAACGCGGTCACCAGGTCCGTCGCCTCCCTCTGGGCGGCCGCCAGTCCGGGCCGGGTGCCGCCGAACGCGATGCCCCCGCTCCACGGCGCCTCGGTGGGCAGCAGCGCGCACCGGATCAGGTGCCCGGCGCCGGGGAAGGCGTGGTGCTGGTCGTCGACGCGGGCGCGGCGCGCCAGCAGGGTCTGCGCCATCGGGCCGGACGGCCAGAGCGCGTCGTCGTCGCCGGTGAGGACGAGCAGGGGACAGGGGACCTCCTCGGCCGCGAGGGCGGCCGCGTCGCTCGTGCCCCGCGCGAGGCCCGCCTCGTAGGCCGGGCGCAGTCGCAGCAGGGTCGGCCGGTGCGCCGCGACGTCGCGGCGGACGCGGAGCGCGTTGCGCACGAGCTGCGTCATCAGCACCCCGCTCGGGAGGGGCTGCCACGGCAGCGGGGCGCCGCGCAGCGTCCAGGACGGGGCGCCGGGCACCTCGCCACCGCCGCCGATCGCCTGCCAGGTGACGCTGCTCGGGCTGACGAGCACCAGCGCGGTCGGGTGGACGAGCCCCGCGACCGCGGCGGCGAGGACCCCTCGGAGCCGCGCGAGATCGCCGTCGCGCCCACCCGCGTCGGGTCGACCGCGGCGTGGCCTGCGAGGAGGTCGAACGCCTCCGCGAACCGTTCCAGCGGCACCTCCCGGACCGCCGTCGCGGCGTCCTCCTCGGTGATCCACGAGGCCGCGAGCGCGACCAGGCCGCGCGAGGCCAGCGCCGTCGCGAGCCCGAGCTGGGTGTCCGACCCGCCCTCGGAGCCGCCGAAGCACGCGACCGCGGCCAGCCGGTCGCCGGCGGTCGCGTCGGCGGGGAGCGCGAGGTGGGCGACGCGGCCCCCGAGGTGCACGGTCTCGATCCGCACGCCGGGACCGGCCGTGTGCCGCCGGACGGTGCGCGTCGCGGAGCGTCCACCCGAGTGGGCCCGCACCGTGACCTGCCACGGCTCGGCGGGCGGGATGAACAGCGACGGCGTGGGGTCCCCGCCGCCCGACGAGGCCTCGGGCACGCCGACGCAGCGCATCGCCCAGATCGGGGCGTCGCCGTCGGCGACGTCCCAGTCGCCGCCGGTCGGGGTGACCCGGCCCGCGTCCACGACGCCGTCGGGGCCTGCGGGCAGCGTCGCGCGGGAGCGCCAGGTGCGGCCGACGAGGTCGGTGCCCTCGACCTCGAGCTCGACGGGCCCGTCGGCGCCGCGGACGACGAGGTCGAACGGCTCGTCGTGGCGCTGGCCGGCGGCGAGGTCGATCTCCAGGCCGTCGGACGCGTCGGGCGGCGGGGCGCCCTGGGCCACGGGCGCCGGGTCGCCGGCGGAGCGGGCGTCGATCTCCGCCGACCGGGACGCGAACCACGGCGGGAACGCCCCCGAGACCGTGCCGCCCAGCCCGAGCAGCACGAACGGCGCCACCCAGTAGCAGAGGATCGACAGGGTGTCGTTCGCGTCCAGCATGGTGGCCGACCCGTCGACGATCGGGGGGATCGCCGAGAGCAGCGTCATCAGCGCGAACAGGCCGGCCCACAGCCAGGTCATCGCCGTGGTGATCGCGCGGAAGCCGTCGGTGCGGGCGGTGACGGCGTCGACGGTCGGCGTCGCGTAGTCCAGGACGAACGGGCGCCCGACGGCGAGGCCCGCGAGCACGACCGCCAGCAGCCCGGCGTTGCCCAGCGGCTGCAGCCACCGCTCGAGCACGTCGTCCGGGACCACGAACGCGAGCACGGCGAGGACGACGAAGACCACGAGCGTGCCGGTGTCGAGCGTCCGGCCGGGGAGGTGCCGCAGGCGCCCGACCAGCAGCGCCAGTCCGGAGACGGGCACGGCCACCAGCACCGCGAGCTGGAAGGGGACGTTGCCGACGAGGACCCAGTAGACGATCCAGGGCAGGAAGCCGACGACGAAGGCCATGCCCGGATGATCGGGCCCGCGCCCGCTCAGGACCGAGAGTCGGTGGTCCCCGCCGCCCGATCGGACGAGCCGGCGCCCGACCTGGCCCCCGGCCGGTGCGTCTCGTGCAGCAACCACGCGCACACGGCGGTGATCAGGCCCATCACGAGCAGGTAGGCCGAGACCGACGCCGAGGTGCCGGTGGCCTGGTACAGCGCCACGGCGATCAGCGGCGCGAGCCCGCCGCCCAGCACCGCGCCGATCTGGTAGCCCAGCGAGGCGCCGGAGTAGCGGACCTCGGCGCTGAACAGCTCGGCGAACAGTGCCGCCTGCGGCCCGTACATGGCCGAGTTCGCGATCCCGCCGAGCAGCAGGCCGACGAAGATCAGGAAGGTCGACCTGGTGTCGATGAGCCAGAAGACCGGGAAGGCGACGAGCACCGTCCCGATCGCCCCCGCCAGGTAGACCGGCCGTCGGCCCACCCGGTCGGACAGCAGGGCGAAGAGCGGGATGAGCGCGAGGTTGACGGCGCTGGACCCGAGGATGCCGACGAGCATCGTGGACTCGGGGAGGCCGAGGACCTTCGTGCCGTAGGACAGCGCGTAGACGATGTAGATGTAGAAGCCACCGTTGACCGCGATGAACGAGCCCGCCGCGAGCAGGACCTGACGCGGGTGCGAGCGCAGCACCTCGAGGATCGGCGAGCGCTTCTTCGCCCCGCCCTCCGCCTGGACCTGCTTGAACGCCGGGGTGTCCTCCAGGCGCAGCTGCGCGTAGAGGGCGACGCCGATCAGCAGGATCGACAGGAGGAACGGGACGCGCCAGCCCCAGGACTCGAACGCCTCCTCGCCGAGACCGGCCTCGAGGCCGAGGAAGATCCCGTTCGAGAGGATGACGGCGATCGGCACGCCGAGCTGCGGGAAGCTGCCGTAGAAGCCCTTGCGGTCCGGCGGGGCGTACTCGGTGGCGATGAGGACCGCGCCGCCCCACTGCCCGCCCACGGCGAGCCCCTGCAGGATGCGCAGGACGAACAGCAGCACCGGCGCGGCGACGCCGATCGTCGCGTAGCTGGGCAGCAGCCCCACCAGCGTCGTCGACGCCCCCATGAGGAACAACGCCGAGACCAGCGCCTTCTTGCGCCCGATGCGGTCGCCGAAGTGGCCCCAGATGATCCCGCCGATCGGCCGGGCGATGAACCCGACCGCGAAGGAGCTGAACGCCGCGAGCGTGCCGAGGAACGGGTCGACGCTCGGGAAGAACGCGGTGTTGAGGACCAGCGCGGCGGCGGTCCCGTAGATGAAGAAGTCGTACCACTCGATGGTCGACCCGAGCAGGCTCACCAGCGACGTCCGGCGCACCTCACCCCGACCCACGCCCGTTGCGGTCATGGGCATCGAGCCTCGTCCGGCCCCGGCCCGGACGGAATGGGCGCGGTGCACAAGATGTGACGTGGACCGCACAGCCCGTAGCACGGCATGCTGCCGCGATGGCCGCTCCCGCCCGCCCGGACGCCGCCCGGGAGACGCTCACCGTGCTGTGCCGCGCGCTGCTGGAGGACGTCGACGGCCTCGCCGACCGGCTCACCCGGCGGATCCTCGAGCGCGAGGACGTCTACGGGGTGCTCGGTGTCCCGGTGCGCGACGACCTGCGCGCGACCTGCCGGGCGAGCCTCGAGCGGCTGCTCACCCAGCTCGCCGGCGACCTGCCCGTCGACGTCGACGCGGCCGCCCTCACCGTCGACACCGGGCGGCGCCGAGCGCGCCAGGGCGTGCCGCTCGAGGTCGTGCTGCGCGCCTACCGCCAGTGCGGGCGGCTGGTCTGGGAGCGGATGCGGGCGGTGTCGCAGGAGCGGTTCGCCGGGGCGCACGACGCGGCGCTGTTGGTGGTCGCCGACGACGTGTGGCGCATCCTCGACGCGAGCTCCGACCGTCTCGTCGACGCCTACCGGCGCGAGGAGACGCGGCTGCGCGGCCTCGAGCTGGGCCGGCGCTGGGCGGTGCTCGAGGGCCTGCTCGCCGGGCGCGGCCGCGAGCCCGGCGCGGCCCGGGACGCCGCCCGGGTGCTCGACGTGGCCGAGGACGCCGAGATCCTCTGCGTCGTCGCGCCCGTCGCCGACGCCGACGACGACCCGCTGCCCGCGCCCGCCGAGGCCCTCACCGGCGTCGCGACCTCGATCTGGCACGCCCGCGCCGCCGAGGTGGTCGGCGTGATCGTGCCGCCCGAGGACGCGTCGGCGGCGATCCCCGCGGTGCTCGCGGCGCTGCGCCGGCGCGCCCACGGCCCGGTGGGCGTGTCCCCGGTGGTGCGCGGGCTCGGCGAGCTCGACATCGCCCACCGGTGGGCGCGCCTCGCGGCCCGGACGCTCCCGCCGGGCGCCGGTGCCGTCGCCGGGCTCGACGAGCGGCTGCCCGAGGCCCTGCTGGGCGAGGCGCCGGACCTCGTGCCCCGGCTTCGCCGCGCCGCCCTGGGCGACCTGCTCGACCTGCCCGCGCCCGAGCGCGCCACGCTGCTCGCCACCCTGCGCGCCGTCCTCGACGCCGACGGCTCGCCCTCGCACGCCGCGTCCGCCCTGTACTGCCACCGCAACACGGTCATGTACCGGCTCGCGCGGATCGAGGCGCTCACCGGCCGCCGCGTCGCCGCCGCCCGCGACCGCCTGCTCCTCGGCCTCGCCCTCGTCGCGGCGGACGAGCCGGGCTGATCCGGCCTGCCTGTTCCGGGCGATCACGGGCACGTGGTGCACCTCGGGAGGCCATGACGGGTGTGTCAGGTGCTCGTGATCACCGGCGCAGGGTCGTCGAGCCGAAGCGAACCCTCGTCGCGACAAATCCCATAGGATATGGTCGCCCTCGTGGACACCGGCCTGCTCGGCGACGCCCCGGCGCTGCCCGAGCGCGTGGAGCTGCAGCTCCGCGAGCGGATCCTCGCCGGCGACCTGCGCCCCGGCACCTTCCTGCGCCCCGATCGCCTGGCCGTCGAGCTCGGCGTCAGCCCCACGCCCGTGCGCGAGGCGCTGCAGGCCCTGCGCGCCGACGACATGGTGCGCGCCCTGCCCCGGCGCGGGTTCGTGGTCGCGCCGCTGGATCTCGGCGACGTCGCCGACCTGTTCGCGGTCCAGGCCCGCATCACCGGCGAGCTCGCGGCCCGCGCCGCGAACGCGCTCGACGCCGAGGGCCTCGCGGGGCTGCGGGCGCGCGCCGCGGAGGTCGACGCGCTCATCGAGGCCGGCGATCCGGGCGACCTCGCCCAGGCCGAGCGCCGCTTCCACGCCGCGCTCAACCGCGCCTCCGGTGCCCGCAAGCTCGCCTGGCTCGTCGGGCGCGCCGCGCACTACCTGCCCCCGCGCTTCTACACCGACCGGCGCGCCTGGCGCACCGCCACCGTCGCGGCGCACCGCACCCTGCTCGACGCGCTCGCCGCGGGCGACCCCGACACCGCCCGCGCGGCGATGGAGGGCCACGTCCTCGACGGCCGCGACCTGCTCGTCGCCCACCTGGAGGCCGTGGGCTTCTGGGACGAGACCACGACCTGACCGACACCACAGGAGGCCGACGATGCCCGTCACCCTGACCGAGGAACAGCAGGACTTCGCGAACGCGATCGGCGAGTTCGCCCGCCGCGAGGTGCCCGACAAGGCACGTCGCGACGAGCTGACCGCCGAGGGCCCGCACTCGATGGAGGTCTATCGCAAGATGGCCGACCAGGGCTGGCTCGGCATCGCGCTGCCCGAGGCGTACGGCGGCTCCGGCGGGTCGATGACCGACCTGCTCGTCTTCCTCGAGGAGACCTCGTACCACCAGATCCCCATCGGCGGCTTCGGCACGACGATCATCACCGCGGCCGCGCTGGAGCGCAGCGGCTCCGAGGAGCAGAAGCAGCAGCTGCTCGGCGACGTGATCAACGGGGAGCTGCTGGCGATCTCGATGTCCGAGCCGGGCGCCGGGTCCGACGTCGGCGGCCTGACCTGCAAGGCCGAGAAGACCGAGAACGGCTGGGTGGTCAACGGCCAGAAGACGTGGTGCTCCAACGCCCACATCTCGAAGCACATCCTGCTGGTGGCGCGCACGTCCACCGAGGGAGGCAAGCACGACGGCCTGACGATGTTCATGGTGCCGACCGACGCCGACGGGCTCGAGATGCACGGCATCGAGACGATGGGCGGCAAGGAGGTCAACGACCTCTACTTCACCGACTGCCACCTGCCCGCCGACGCCGTCGTGGGCACCGAGGGGCAGGGCTGGCGCCAGCTCATGGCCGGGCTCAACCTCGAGCGCATGATCCTCGCCGGGCTGATGCTCGGGCTCGCGCGCCGCGCGTTCGACGACACCGTCGCCTACGTCAAGGAGCGCCACCAGTTCGGCCGGCCGGTCGGCAGCTTCCAGGCCATGCGCCACCGCATCGCCGACAACGCCACCGAGCTCGCGGCCACGAAGCTGCTGGTGCACGACACCGCGCGCACCATCGACGCGAACCCGGGCGCGCTGTTCCCGCGCGAGGCGTCGATGGCCAAGCTCAAGGCCACCGAGCTGGCCAAGCACCTCTCGCTCGAGGGCATGCAGATGCTCGGCGGCTACGGCTACGCCACCGAGTACGGCATGGAGCGCCTGCTGCGCCAGAGCGTCGTCTCGACCGTGTACGGCGGCACGAGCGAGATCCAGCGCGACATCATCGGCAAGTCCTACGGACTCTGAGGGGGCTCCGCCAGCTCGTTGCGCAGGGTGTCCTTGAGGACCTTGCCGGTCGCGGTGCGGGGCAGCGGGTCCCCGCGCCAGATCACCGTGCGGGGCACGGCGAACGAGGGCAGCGTCCGGCCCAGGGCCTCCTGCAGCGCGCCGGTGTCGGGCGCGCTGCCGGGAGCGACGACGAGCACGGCGGCCACGTCCTCGCCGAGGCGCGGGTGCGGGATCCCGACGACGGCGGCCTCGTGCACGCCCGGCTGCGCGAGCAGCGCGGCCTCGACCTCGCCGCAGTAGACGTTCTCCCCGCCGCGCACGATGACGTCCTTCGCGCGGTCGACGACGAACACCCACCCCTCGCGGCGTAGCCCGAGGTCGCCGGAGGACAGCCACCCGTCGCGCAGCACGGCCGCGGTGGCCTCGGGGTCGCGCCAGTAGCCGCGCATGATCTGGGGGCCGCGGAAGCACAGCTCGCCCACCACGCCGTCGGGCACCTCGGTGCCCGTGGCCGGATCGACGACCCGCAGCTCCGCGCCGGGGACCGGGCGGCCGACGCTGTCGGGGTGCGCGGCGTAGTCGGCGCCGGTGTTGGCGCAGACCGCCGAGGTGGTCTCGGTGGCGCCGTACCCGTTGGCCGCCGACGCCCGTCCCGCGAGCTCCGTGGCCACCCGCGCCACCAGGGGCGGGGGGATCGGGGCGCCGCCCATGGCGATGCGGGTGAGCGAGGCCGTCTCGCGCGGGTGGTCGACGGCCAGCTCGACGACGTCGCGCAGCACCGCGGGCACGCCGGACGCGGTGGTCAGCTGCTCGGAGGCGATGAGGCGCAGCGCCTCCTCGGGGTCCCAGTGGTGCATCAGGGCGAGCGTCGCCCCGGACAGCACGGCGCCGTAGAGGCCGTTGAGCCCGGCGATGTGGAACATCGGGTAGGCCAACAGCGTGCCGGGGCGCGCGGGCGGGGTCACCGCATCGCCCCGCCGGGCGGCGGCCAGCGCGACGGCACGGCCGAGGCACGCGACGTTCAGCGCGTTCGTCACGTGGTTGCGGTGGCTGCTGACGACGCCCTTCGGCCGGCCCGTGGTGCCGGACGTGTAGATCAGCGTCGCGGTGTCGTCCGGCGCGACGTCCACCGCGGGCGGCGCCTGGTCGGACGGGCGCACGACGTCCTCCCACGCCACCACGCCGGCCGGGGCCGGGCCCTCGCCCCGCACCCGCACGATCGGCGGGAGGTCCGCGTGGTCCGCGAGCGCGGTGACCCGCTCCGGATCGGCGACCAGCACCCGCGCGCCGGCGTGCTCGAGCGCCCCGGCGAGCTGGTCGCCGGTCCACCAGGCGTTCAACGGCACGGCGACGAGGCCGGCGACCATCGCCGCCCAGAACGCCACCGTCCACTCGGGCACGTTGCGCATCGCGATCGCCACCCGGTCGCCCGGGCGAAGCCCCTGCTCGTCGACCAGCCACGCGGCGAGCCCCGCCACCGAGCGCCGGTGCTCGCCGTAGGTGCGGCGCTCGTCGCCGTAGACGGTGAACACGCGGTCGTCCGGGGCCGGCGACGTCAGGTAGAGCTCCCGCAGCGTGTGCGGGCCGCGCTCGTGGACGCGCATCGGGACGCCGTCGACGGTCGCGGGGACCATCGCGAACTCCCCGCCCGGCGCGGTGAGCTCCGCGAGCACCGGGCCCAGGCCGGAGCGCTCGGCGTGGTCGGTCATCTACGCGGCGGCCTTCCACCCCAGCGCCGGCCCCAGCTTGGTGGCCATGTCGGTGAGGATCTGGACGTAGTCGGAGTGCTCGAACGTGAACGGCAGCGCGAAGACGACCTCGCGCACCTCGCGGAACGCCGGGTCGGCGTACAGCTTCTCGGCGACCTCCTCGGACGTGCCGAGGACGTCGGGTGCCGCGAGCAGTCCCGGCCCCGGCGGGCCCAGCGGCGCCGCGGTGCGCGGGGTGCGCTTCTCGACGAAGGCCTCGTACTTCGCGCGCTGCTCGGCGGTGGCCGAGTCGGTGGGGATCACGACCAGGCCCTGCGACACCCGCGCGGACTCGCCGGCAGGGTGGTGCGCCTTGAACAGCGCGATCTGACGCTGCTGGATCGCCGCGAAGTCCCACTTCCCGTCGGTCTCGAGGTCGCTGTCCTCGGGCTTGATGATGTTGCTGGTGAGCAGGTTCAGACCCTGCTCGGCGGCCCACTGCGTCGAGCGCTTGCTGCCCGCGCCGTACCAGATGCGGTCGCCGAGCCCGGGGGAGTGCGGCTCGACCCGGGCCGAGAACTCCTCGAAGCCCTGGGTGCCCGAGAACGTGCTCACCGGCTCGCCGCGGACCATCCGCAGCAGCCGCGCCACACGCTCGTAGGAGAGGTCCTCGAGGTCCGCGGTGTCGGGGTAGAGTGCGCCCTTGACGTCGTCCCAGTGGATCGGCGGCCCGACGCTGAAGCCGGGCTCCAGGCGACCGCCGGACAGGATGTCGACGGTCGCGAGGTCCTCGGCCATCCGCAGCGGGTTCTCCCAGCCCAGCGGTGTGACGGCGGTGCCCATCGCGATCCGCGTCGTGCGCTGCGACGCGGCGGCCATGATCGCGATCGGCGAGGAGATGCCGGTCTGGAAGTGGCGGTGGCGCAGGTAGGCGCTGTCGAACCCGAGCTGGTCGCCGAGCTCGATGACCTCGAGCGTGCTCTCCATGCCGGGACCGGGGTCGTCCCCGTCGAACAGGCCGAGGGTGAGGAAGCCCAGCTTCTCGAGCGGGACGTCGGGTGTGGGCATGGCGGTTCCTCCCGGGACGCGGCACCCAGATCAACGTCGCGGAGCCCGGGATGTTCCCCCTAGAGCGCGGCGGCCGCGGCGGTGGCCACGGCCTGGTCCTGCTCGCCGGTGCCGCCGCTGACGCCCACGGCGCCGACGACGGCGTCGCCGGACATGAGCGGGACGCCGCCCGCGAAGATCATGACGCGGCCGTGGTTCGAGTCCTGGATGCCGTAGAACTGGCCGCCGGGCTGGGCGTTCTCGCTGAGCCCCTGGGTCGAGACGTCGAACGCCCGGGCGCTGAACGCCTTGTTGATCGCGACGTCGACGCTGCCGATCCAGGCCTGGTCCTGCCGGATGTGGGCCACGAGGACGCCGCCCACGTCGACGACCGCGATGTTCACCGGTTGGCCCTGCCGCGCCGCCTCCTCCTCGCCTGCCGCGATCACGCGGCGGGCGTCGTCCAGGGTCACGGTCTCGATCGAGCGCATGTCGGTCCTCCCGGCGGGCCGCGGACGGGCACGTCGATCGGTCGACGCCGCCTCGCCTCGGGGCCCGGAACTCATCGTGGTCCCTGCCGGAGGGACGCGTCCAGTACGGCGCGTCGCCGGGGTCACGCCCGCGCTGGGCCGTTCGCGGGAACCTCCGAGGGCTCCGGACTGGCTAGTGTCGACGCCGGGCGACGTGGCCCGTCCTGGCCGGAACGCACGTGAGACGGAGTGATGATCGTGGCGACCACGCGCGGTTTCCTGGGGCGGCGCAAGGAGCGCGATCCGCGTCTGCCGCCGGGGCAGTACGACGTCGGGGCGGGGTGGCCGGTGCTGACCGCCGAGGCCACGCCGCGGGTGGACGCCGACAAGTGGAGCGTCACCGTCGACGGCCTGGTGGACACCCCGACGACGTGGACGCTCAGAGAGCTGCGGTTGTTGCCGCCGTCGGTGTACGCCGGGGACATCCACTGTGTGACGACGTGGTCGAAGCTGGACACGAACTTCACGGGGATCTCGGTGGACACCTTGTTCGCCGCGGTGGGGGTGCGTCCGGAGGCGACGTTCATCGTGGAGACCTCGACGACCGGTTACACGACCAATCTCCCGATCGCGGACGTGACCGGCGGCAAGGCGTGGCTGGTGTGGGAGCACGAGGGCAAGCCGTTGTCCCGGGAGCACGGGGGTCCGGTGCGGATGCTGGTGCCGCACCTGTACTTCTGGAAGTCCGCGAAGTGGATCTCGAAGATCACGTTGCTGGACCACGACGAGCCCGGTTTCTGGGAGGTGAACGGCTATCACGAGCGAGGCGATCCCTGGCGTGAGCAGCGCTTCGACGGGGACTGAGGACCAGTTCGGCGCGCCCGAGGACCACGCGGGCGGGCCGAACGACCGGCGCGCGGCCGCGAAGTGGCGCGACGCGCGGGTCGTCGAGGTCGCGCACCCGGCCGTCGACGCGGTGGTCCTGCGCCTGGCCGTGCCCGAGCGCGTGCAGCACCTCCCGGGCCAGCACTACGTGGTGCGTCTGCGCGCCCCCGACGGCTACACCGCGCAGCGCTCGTACTCGGTCGCGTCCGCCCCGGGCGACGACCTCGTGGAGCTGTTCGTCGAGCGCATTGAGGACGGCGAGGTGTCCGGCTACCTCGCCGACGTCGTCGAGCCCGGCGACGAGCTCGAGGTCCGCGGCCCGATCGGGCGCTGGTTCGTCTGGCGCGGGCGCACCCCCGCCGTCGCGATCGGCGGCGGCAGCGGCGTGGCCCCGCTGGTCGGAATGCTGCGGAACGCCACCGACCTGGGGCACCCGGAGCGGCTGCGGCTCGCGGTCAGCGCCACCACCCGCGCGCGCCTGCCCTACGCCGACGAGCTCGAGGCCGCCGGCGCCCGGATCGCGCTCACCCGCGAGCCGGGCGAGCACGCCGGACGCCTCGACGCGGCGGCGATCGCCGAGCTGGTCGACCCGGCGGCCACGGTCTACCTGTGCGGCTCCGCGCGCTTCACCGGCGCGATGGAGACCCTGCTCGTCGACGCCGGCCAGCCCGAGGGGAGCATCCGCGTGGAGCGCTTCGGCCCCACGGGATAGCTCCGCCCCTCTCCTGGCGCGTCAGCTCAATGCAGTTGGCGCTGCCAGTCCCGCGGCACGCGGTCGGTCGGGCCCGGGGTGCCCTGGTCGGCGGGGTGGTGCCGGGGTCCGGCGAGCACCGGGCCGTGGGACACGGTCCCGTCGCGGTCGTCGAAGAACCAGTCCTCGCCGGGCTCGAAGCTCGTGAGGATCGGGTGTCCGGCGTCGCGCGCGTGATGGGTCGCGTGCTGCCCGGGCGAGGAGTCGCAGCAGCCGATGTGCCCGCAGGCGGCGCAGCGGCGCAGATGGAACCACCACCCGCCCGTCGCGTCGCACTCCACGCAGCCGGTGCCGGAGGGCTGGGCGTGCGGGTCGATCTCGGGGCCGTTCTCGCCGTCGCTCACGACGCCTCCTCGGTCGGTGCGTCCAGGCCGAGCGAGCGCCGGTCGTCCGGCGGCACGTCGGCGAGGTACTCGCGGTGGGTGCGCAGCCAGCGCTGCGCGTAGGGGCAGCGGGGGACGACGGCGACCCCCTCGGCGCGGGCGGCGTCGAACACCGCCTGCACGAGGCGGCCCGCCAGGCCGCGCCCACCGTAGGCCTCGTCGACCTCGGTGTGGATCAGCACGATCGCGCCCGGCGTCTCGTGGCCCCGACGGCGGCGCACGGAGACGTGACCCGCCTCGACGCCGTCGACGCGCAGCACGAACTCGCCGCGGTCGGGGTCCTCGTCCACCCGGACGTCGCTCTCGTCGTCCATCGGTCTCCTCACGTGCGATCCGGCCCCCGACCCGCCTCCATCCTGCTCCTGCGGGCGGCGGGACGCCCGTGACCCGCGGCACCCGGCGTTGACGGCGATCCCCGCCCGGCGCAGTATCGGGACCGATCGGTCCGGGACCGTGTGGTCCGTCATTCCGGCGTCCGGTACCGGTCCGACACCGAGGAGGAACCATGAGGGACGCGGTCATCGTCGACGCCGTGCGCACCCCGCTGGGCCGGGGCAAGCCCGGCGGCGCCTACGCCGGGGTGCACCCGGTGGACCTGCACGCGCACGTGCTGCGGTCGCTCGTCGAACGGACGGGGCTCGACCCCGCCGAGGTCGACGACGTCGTGGGCGGCGCGGTCGGGCAGGTCGGCGAGCAGAGCGGCAACACGACGCGGTTCGCGGCGCTGGCCGCGGGCTTCCCGGAGTCGGTGCCGGGGGTGACGATCGACCGCCAGTGCGGCTCCAGCCAGCAGGCGCTGTCGTTCGCGGCGCAGGGCGTCGTCGCGGGCGGCTACGACATCGCGATCGCCTCGGGCGTCGAGTCGATGTCGCGCATCCCGATCGGCAGCCAGACGCGGGTGGACGGGGTCGGCCAGGACGTCGCGGGGCCGTCGGTCGGCGCCCGCTACGCGCCGGGCCTCGTCCCGCAGGGCGTGAGCGCCGAGCTCATCGCGCGCCGCTGGGGCCTGTCGCGCCAGCAGCTCGACGAGTTCGCGCTCACCAGCCACCAGCGCGCCGCGAGCGCCTGGGCCGACGGGCGCTTCGCCGGCGAGGTCGCGCCGCTGAAGACCACGCGCGCCGACGGGTCGGTCGGTCAGCTCGAGACCGACGAGACGATCCGTCCGGGCACGACGGCCGAGGCGCTGGCGAGCCTCCGCACCCCGTTCGCCGACCCGCGCTGGACCGAGCGCTTCGGCGACATCGACTGGACGGTCACCGCCGGCAACGCGAGCCCGTACAACGACGGCGCCGCGGCCCTGCTCGTCACGACCTCCGAGATCGCCGCCGCGCACGGGTGGACGCCGCGCGCCCGGGTGCACACCGCGACCGTCACCGGCGACGACCCGATCCTCATGCTCACCGGCATCATCCCGGCGACGGCGAAGGTGCTCGCCCGCGCCGGCCTCGCGATCGGCGACATCGACGCCTTCGAGGTCAACGAGGCGTTCGCGTCGGTGGTCCTCGCCTGGCTCGCCGAGACCGGCGCCGACCCGCAGAAGGTCAACGTCCACGGCGGCGCGATCAGCATCGGCCACCCGCTGGGCGCGAGCGGCGCCCGGCTCGCCACCACCCTGCTCGGGGTGCTCGAGCAGACCGGTGGCCGCTACGGCCTGCAGACCATGTGCGAGGCCGGCGGCACCGCGAACGCCACGATCGTGGAGAGGATCGACCAGTGATCATTTCAGGAGCGAACGCCCTGGTCACCGGGGCCAACCGCGGGCTCGGCGCCGCGCTCGTGGAGGGACTGCTCGCGCGCGGGGCGGGCACCGTCTACGCCGCCGCGCGTGATCCCCGGACCGCAGCCCACAAGGACCCGCGCGTCGTCCCGCTGCGCCTCGACGTCACCGACCTCGCGTCGATCCGGGCGGTCGCCGAGCGCGCCGACGACGTCGACCTGCTCGTCAACAACGCCGGGGTGAGCGGGGCGGGCTCGCTGCTCACCGCCGATCCCGAGCGCGCCCGCGCCGAGATGGAGACCAACTTCTGGGGCCCGGTCGCGATGCTGCGGGCGTTCGCCCCCGTGCTCGCCGCGCGCGGCGGGGGCGCAGCCGTCTCCGTGCTGTCCGCGCTGTCGTGGGCGGCGATGCCCGGCGCCGGCGCCTACTCGGCGACCAAGGCGGCGGCGTGGTCGTTCACCAACACCGCCCGCGCCGAACTGCGCGACCAGGGCACGCTGGTGGTCGGCGTGCACCTGGGCTTCATGGACACCGACATGGTCGCCCACCTCGACGTCCCCAAGGTCGCCGCCGTCGATGTCGCCGACCGGATCCTCGACGCGGTGGCCGCGGGCGAGGAGGAGGTGCTGGCCGACGGCCCGGCCCGCGCGCTCAAGGAGGCCCTCGCCGGCCCGCCGAAAGGGCTGGAGATCTAGGGCTCCGGACCTAGGGGCCGGCGGTCGCGTCGTCGCTCACCAGCGGGGTGATCCGCACCCGCTCGACGCGGTGGCCGTCGACGGTCACCACCTCGAAACGATGGCCGAGCGCCTCGACGACGTCGCCGACCTCTGGGGTGCGTCCCAGCCGGTGCAGGACGAACCCGCCGAGGGTGTCGTAGGGCCCGTCGGGCAGCTCGAGGCCGGTCAGCTCGGTGACGTCGCTGCGGTGCAGCAGGCCGTCGACGTCGTAGGTGCCCTCGTGGCGGGGGCGCACCGGCACGGCCGGGTCGTACTCGTCCTGGATCTCGCCGACGATCTCCTCGACGAGGTCCTCGACGGTCACGATCCCGTCGGTGCCGCCGTACTCGTCGATCACCACCGCGAGGTGCCCGCCGCCGCGGCGCAGCAGCGTCAGGGTGTCGAGCACCGGCTTCCCGCCGGGCACCACCGTCACGGGGCGGGCGAGGTCGCGCAGCACGGGCGGCGTGCCGTCCGGGCGCGGGCGGGCCGTGAGCAGGTCGCGGACGTGCACGAAGCCGATGACGTCGTCGACCGACTCGCCGGTGACGGGGTAGCGGGAGTGCGGACGGTCGCTGATGTGGTCGACGGCGTCGGCGGCGGTGTCGTCGGCGGAGAGGAAGTCGACCTCGGTGCGCGGCACCATGACCTCGCTGATCACGCGGTCGGTCACCGCGAAGGCGTCCGAGAGCAGCCGGCGCTCGGCGTCGGTGAGCGTGCTCGTGGTGCGCACCATGTCGCGCAGCTCGTCCTGGCTGACCTCGTCGCCGGGGTCCAACGGGTCGACCCCGAGCACGCGGACCACCGCGTTGGTCGAGCGCGAGAGCAGCCAGATCAGCGGCCGGGTCAGGGTCGCCAGCCGGTCGAGCAGCGGTGCCGCGACCAGCGCGACCCGCTCGGGCTGCTGCAGGGCCAGGCGCTTGGGCACCAGCTCGCCGGCCACGAGCGACAGGTACGACACGAGCGCGGTGACGACGAGCAGCGCGCCGGTCGCCGCGAGCGCCACCGGCAGGCCCCAGCCGGCGAGCACCGGCTCGAGCCGCGTCGCGATCGTCGCGCCGCCGTAGCTCGAGGCGAAGAAGCCGGTGAACGTCACGCCGATCTGGACCGCGGACAGGAACCGGTTCGAGTCGCCGCGCAGCTTCGCGACGGCCCGGCCGCGCCCGCCCCGCTCAGCGAGCGCGGTCACCTGGCCGGGCCGCAGCGCCACCAGCGCGATCTCGGCCGCGGCGAAGAACCCGCCCACGAGCACGAACACCAGCACCAGCGCGATGTTCAGCGCGACGTCCACCCCGTGATCCTGACAGCCGGGAGGTACCGGACCTGTCGGGACGGGGGTGCTCCTACGGCGTGCGGCCCGTGACGGCCACGATCCGGTCGAGCATCCCGGCATCCTCGCCGGGGGTGACGGGATCGCCCCACAGCTCGGGGAGCGGCGCGGCCGGCACGAACACGATGACGTGGTCGAGACACGCCCGCAGGGTCGCGTCGGGCAGCGCGGGGGCGGGACGGTCGAGGGCGCGGGCGAGGTCCCACGCGTGCACGACGAGCTCGGTGAGCCCGATGAGCGCCCAGGTCGGACGCGGGAGCTCCGGCCCGCCGGGCGCGCCGGCCGTGCCCTTCCACGCGGCGGGATCGCGCCACGCCTCGGCCATCGCCCCGATCCTGGTCGCGAGCGCGTCCCGCCGCGTGGCGTCCCACGGACCGGTCCCCACGCCGGGGTCGTCGTCCCCGCGGGCCAGCGCGGCGAACCCGCCGGCGACCACGTCGAGGTGGTCGAGCAGGTCGGCGACCGTCCAGTCGGCGCACGGTGTCGGTGCGCGCAGGCCGGCGTCGTCCGTGGCCGTGACGAGGGCGGCCAGCGGCGCCGCGGCGGGGGCGAGGTCGATCGGTGGGGTGCTCATGGGGATGGGACTCCCCGACGCGGCCCCGAGTCATCGGTCGCGTCGTGACGTCCTCCTCGTCGTGCCGCAGAGGTCCGAGCGCACCCCTTCGAATGGCGGGGAGGGGTCGACGGTCGGTGTGACGTGGGTAACCTCGGAGGTGCCGCCCGTCAGGGGCGGTGATGTCCCGACGACGGTGACGACGATGTCATCGGAGGTGGACCGATGTCCGACGACGCGCGACGCGAACCCACGGCTCCCCGCGAGCGGCACGACGACGACCAGCCCGTACGCCAGGGCAACGTGCACGGCATGGTCGAAGCGGCCCGGCTGTGGGCCCGCCAGCAGGGCCTGCCGGTGCCGACGAACGGACCGCTCCCGCACGAGGTGATGGCGCAGTACAAGCGCCGCCAGACCTGGGAGTAGGCCAGACCTGGGATGATCAGCTCGGGTCCTCCCGCAGCACCGCCCGTTCGTCGTCGGTGAAGACGACGCGACCGGCGAGCACGTCCTCGAGCGTGATGCCCTCGGCGGGCTCGTCCCACCGCAGCGTGGTGTCGGCGAGCTGGAGCAGGGTGCCGCAGCCCGAGCGGGGCCGCACGAAGGCCTCGCGCCAGGCGGGGTGGCGGACGTCCACGTCGACGACCTCGTAGCCGTGGCCCTCGAGGCGGGCCACGGCCACCTCGACGTCGGCGACGATCAGCGTGATGTGGTGGACGCCCGGGCCCCGCTTCTCCAGGAACCGGGCGACCGGGGCGTCGTCGCGCAGCGGCGAGATGAGCTCGATCTTCATCCCGCCGGGCAGGACGAACTGCGCGACGCGGATGCCCTGGTGGTCGTTGTCGCCGCCGAACAGGAAGCGCCCGCCGAGGGTGTCGCCGAACAGGGCGGCGCCCTCGCGCGGGTCGGCGACGGCCACGGCGACGTGGTCCATCCGCAGGACGCCGGCGTCGGGCGGGAGGGCCGGCGTCGCCGGCGTCCCTGCGATCACGACCGCACCGCCACGGCCTCGGCCACGCGGGCGATGGTCTGCGCCGGTCCCTCGGCGTCCCCGGGTACGGCGCCGGGTGTCAGGGCGATCGGCAGGTCGACGCCGGCCTCCCGCAGGGCGGCGACCCGCGCGGCGACGTCGTCGCCGGTGCCGAGCGCGCACATCGCGCCCACGGCGTCGTCGTCGACCGCCCGCAGCGCCGCCTCCCGGTCGCCGGCCGCCCACGCGTCGGCGGCGCGGTCGAGACCGGAGAGGCTCGCGCGGAACGAGGGCCGGTGCGTCGGCACCATGGCGTACTGCAGCACGAAGCGGCGCATCCGCTCGCGCGCCTCGTCGACGCGGTCGCCCGCGTAGGCCCAGAACGACGCGGCGATGCCGACCTCGTCGGGGTCCCGGCCCGCCGCGCGCGCGCCCTCGCGGACCAGGGCGATCTTCGGTCCGTACTCGTCGGGCGGGGTCCAGGTCAGGAAGGCGACGTCGGCGATCGCGCCGGCGAGGCGCAGCATCCGCGGGTTCATCGCGGCGAGCACGATCGGCACGTCCACGGGACCCAGCCCCGCGCGGAAACCGTGCGAGCGCACGTGCTCGCCGTCGATGTCCGTGCGCTCGCCGCGGAAGATCGTGCGCATCGTCGCGACGTACTCCTCGATCCGGGCGCGAGGGGCGTCGAACCCCAGGCCGTGCCACTGCTCGACGATGATCGGGCTGGAGGCGCCCAGCCCGGCGAGCACCCGGCCGGGCGCGAGCGAGGCGAGCGTCGTGAAGCCCATGGCGGTGAGCACGGCGGTGCGGGGGTAGACGCCGACGATCCCGCTGCCGAGCCGGATGCGGGACGTGGACGCGGCGATCATCCCGAGCATGGAGAACACCTCGGGCCCGGCCACCTCGCCGACGAGGACGTCGGTGTAGCCGTGCTCCTCGGCCAGGCGCGCGAGCTCGAGGTACTGGCCGGCGGTGAGGCCCTCGTCGACCGGCAGGGTGACGCCGAGCCCGCGCAGCACGGTCACGGGACACGCACCATGCGCCCGACCGCGGCCGTGTCGTACCAGGTGGAGAGGCGCGCGATCCGCGTCCCGTCGTCGGTGAGGTCGAAGACGTCCACGGCGTCGAACTCCACGGGGTCGCCCGCCGGGGTCCGGCCGCTGAAGTGGATCTCGACGAGGACGACGGTGCCGGCGACGACCACGCGGGTCGGTTCGTCGTGGTGCACCGGGAGCGCGGCGAGGACCTTCGGGAAGTGGTCGGCGATCTCCTCGCGCCCGTGCCGGGTCGGGGCGCCGACGCTGACCAGCTCCGCGTCGGGGGCGAAGACGTCGCGGATCGTCGCCCAGTCCTCGTCGTTGACCGCGGCGAAGTAGCGCTCGACCGCCGACGGCGTCACGGGGCGAGCCTCTTGCGCAGCTCGGACATCGCGCCGAACGACCAGCGCGCCAGGCTCGGGTCGCCGAACGCGGTGATGTTCCACATGACGAGGTGGCGCAGGCCCTTCTCCACGTACTCCTCGACCTGGTCGGCGACCTCGTCGGGCGTACCGCAGAACGCGTAGTGGCGCACCACGGCCGGCGGGATCGCGTCGATGATCCGCAGGGACTCGGCGCGGTCGATGGCCGTGGGGATGAAGTCGTGGAAGCCGCTGCCGTCCGGGTAGGGGCCCTCGACCCCCAGGTCGCGGAACACCTGCGCGGGCAGCAGCACGCACAGCGCCCGGACCAGCGGGGCCTCGGTGAGCCGCTGCACGGTCTCGGCGTCGGGACCCATGAGGACGTAGCCGAGCATCCCCGGCGTGATCGCGTCGGCGTCGCGCCCGGCCTCGTCGGCGGACGTGCGGATCGTGCCCAGGGCGCTGCCATACTCGTCCGGCGAGAGCTTGGTGGGCAGCCAGCCGTCCGCCTTGCGCCCGGTGAGGCGCAGCATCCGCGGGCCGTGGGCGGCCGTCCAGATCTCCGGGGGCGTCTCGCCGCACGGGCGCAGGCCGAGGACGGCCTTGTCGAGACGGTGGAACCGGCCCTCGAAGTCGACCGGGCCGTCGGCGTCCATGAGCAGGCGCATGACGTCGATGCCCTCGTCGAGGCGGGCGACGGGCTTGTCGAACGGCATCCCGTACGGCGTCGCGTTGAGCTGCTCGCCGCTGCCGAGGCCGATGATCGCGCGGCCCTTCGTGACGTGGTCCAGCGTCAGCGCGGTCTGGGCGGCCATCGCGGGGTGGCGGCGGATGAGGTCGGTGACGCACACGCCGACCCTGATCCGCTCGGTCGCCGCCCCGACCACACCCATCATCACCGCGGGGTCGAAGTAGACGTGCGGGTTGGGCTGGAGGTCCGCGAGCGGCGTGAGGTCCGGCGTCCACATGGTGTCGGGGTGCCAGCCCATGAGGTGGTCGGGCCACCAGACGGCGTCGAAGCCCTCGTCCTCGCTGCGCTTCGCGAACTTCACCGCCGCCTCGGCCGGCGGCATGATCTGCCCGGGAACGCCCAGTTCGAGCGCCATCAGTAGCGCCACCCGTCACCGAAGGTCGACAGGCGCCTCCCGAGGTACTCCTCGACGACGGTGACGGCGGCCCGCGCCGCGCGGTCGGTGCCGATGCCGCGGCTGCGGAACGTCTCGCCGGCGAACCACAGGCCCTCGGTCCCCGGCGGGCGCCAATGCGGTCGGTACATGCCCACGAGCCCGGGCTTCTGGATCACGCCGAAGCTCGGCTCGAAGACGAGGTGCCTGCGGCGCCAGACGGACTTGGCGAACCCCGGCCACATCTCGGTGACGTCGGCCTCGAACTGCTCCATCTGCTGCCGCAGCCAGGCGCGGTCACGGCCCTTCTCCCCGGGGAAGATGCCGCCCATGACGTGGAGCTGCGTGCCCTCCGGCGAGCACGAGGGGTCCATCGCGGTCTGGTTGAACATGAAGCCGCTGAGCGCCGTGTTCGGTGTGCGCAGCCACGTCGAGAGCTCGCGCGGGTCGTACTGGTGGACGGGCTCCTCGGTGGCCAGGTAGAGCCCGAGCCACGAGATGCGGAACTGGTCCTGGGCCAGGAACTTGATCTGCGCGGCGTACCAGTCGGGGAGGTCGCCCTCGTCGACGACGTTCAGGACGTGCCACACGGGCAGCGTGCAGATCACGTGGTCGGCCTCGAGGATCTCCTCCTCGAAGAACTCGTTGGGCAGCACGCGCGGCTGCCGGGCGATCGCGACGCCCTTCACCTGGCGGTCCTCGATGACGACGCGCTCGACGGGGGTGGACAGCCGGAGGTCGCCGCCGGCGGCCCGGAAGGCGTCGGCGAGGTCGGCCCACATGCCGTCCCAGCCCTGGCCGGGCCAGCAGGAGTAGGCGGCGGTGCCGCGTTCGGCGAAGTGCATCTTGCGGACGAAGAGGTTGTCGCTGGCGGAGTGGTCCCACCAGTTGTCGGTCATGCACTCGAGGACGGTGATGAACTCGAAGAGGTCGACGACGCCCTGGTCGTCGGTGTGCTGGTGCAGCCACTGGCGCAGCGGGCGGTCGTCCCACCGGTCGAGCTCGTCCCACTCGGTGTTCAGCAGCGCCTTGATGACCTTCTTGAGCTCGCCCTTGCTGCCCGAGTAGCGGTCCCGGATCGAGCCCCAGCGGTTGTTCTCGTGGTCCCAGACGGGCATCTCGGCGGAGACCTCGCCGTGCTGCAGCGTCTTGCCGACGTGCTCGAAGACCTTCGTCAGCCCGGAGCCCGGGTCCTCGATGAGGTGGCCGCCGACGTTGACGGTGAACCCCTCGTCGGGCACCGCCATGCCCCGCCCGCCCAGGTACGGCGAGCGCTCGAGCAGGCACACGCTCTTGCCCTCGACCGCGAGCAGCGACGCCGCCGTCAGCCCCGCCGCGCCGGCTCCGATGACCACGACGTCGTACTTCGCCACGAGGGCCTCCCGTCTACCAAACGACCGTTCGAGAGCGTGGCAAGGGCGCGGGGTCGGGGTCAAGCGGCATGATGCCCCGGTGGCGACCACTCCCAAGTTCGGCTGGCTCTCCCCGGTGATCGGGAACAGGTGGAGCGACCACCGACCCATCGCCGCGGACCAGGACACCGCGATCCTCCCGACGGCCCTTCCGCACTTCGACTCGCTGTGGATCGCCGACCACTTCTGGGGCTTCGACCAGAAGTCCGACCCGTTCCTCGAGGCGTGGACGACGCTGACGTGGCTCGCAGCGCGCCACGAGGGCGTCGAGCTCTGCCACCACGTGCTGGGCGTCGGCTACCGCCACCCGCCGCTGCTGGCGAAGATGGCGGCGACCCTGCAGTACCTCAGCGGCGGGCGCTTCGTGCTGGGCATCGGAGCCGGCTGGCGCGAGCCCGAGTACGAGGCCTACGGCTACGACTTCCCCCGGCCCGCGGTGCGCTTCGCGCAGCTCGAGGAGGCGATCACGATCTGCCGGCGGATGTGGACCGAGATCGACCCGTCCTTCGAGGGCCGGCACTACCGCATCGAGGGCGCCGCGGCCCCGCCGCTGACCGACCCGCCGCCGCGCGTCTGCGTCGGCGCCGCCGGCGAGCAGATCGGGCTGCCCCTGGCCGGGCGGCTCGCCGACATGTGGAACGGCCCGTTCAAGGGGGAGCCCGAGGACTTCGTCCGCCGCTACGACATCGTGCGGCGCGCGGCCGAGGGCGCCGGCCGCGACCCGGATGCGATCGAGGTGTCGGTGACGCTCGAGCGCGCGCTGCCCGAGAGCGACGCGGATTCCGCCCGGCTCGTGGACGAGCTCGCGGCGAAGGTCGAGGTGGGCGTCGACCACTTCGTCATGGACTTCGGCAACCCGGCCTCCACGGAGCCCGTGCTGCGCTTCGCCGAGCAGGTGATCGCGCCCCTGCGGGGGTGATCTCCTGCAGGATCGCCTCGTGCCCGTGATCACGAGCACCTCATCGCCGCTCGCTGGGCCGGCGAGGTCGATGACGCGCCCGTGATCTTCGCGCGAGAGATTCACGCTCGGCGCAGGGAACCGGCGGGTCGCCGCGGCCCTCCAACCAGGCATGGACCTCTCGACACCCTTCCGCGGCAGCGCGGCCGTCCGAGCCGGGGTGACCACCTGGCGACGGCTCGACGGACCCACCTTCGATCGCTTGGGCTACGACACGTACGTCGCCGCTGGCACAGTGCTCGATCTCCGGGGACGGGCGACGGCAGCGGCGCTCGGCGTGCCCGGCTCCGTCGTCGGCGGTCATGCGGCCGCCGACATCCTCGGCGCGGACTGCGCACCGCGGAACGCGATCATCGAGCTCGTCGTGGGACGTCGCCGTGTGCGGCCCCGCAACGGCGTGCGACTCCGGCAGGACGTCCTCACCGAGGAGGAGGTCACCTTGTTCGACGGCGTCACGGTGACCTCGCCGCTGCGCACCATGTTCGACCTCGCGTGCACGCTCGACCACGACGAGGCTGTCGTCGCCGTCGATGCGCTCGCGCACCGGTATCGCCTCGATCCCGCGCAGCTGCTCGTCTACCCGGCCGCCCGGGACAACCCGCGCGGTGGCCGGAGGATCGCCGCCGTCGTCGCGGATGCCGACGCCCGGGCGGAGTCGCGGCCGGAGACCCTCGCCCGGCTCCTCATGCGCCGCGCCGGGCTGACCCCGACTCCGCAGCTCGAGGTGTACGACGCGTGGGGCGTCTTCGTCGGTCGCCTGGACTTCGCGTGGGAGGACTGCAAGCTCGGCGGCGAGTACCAGGGCGACCACCACCGCATCGACCGCGATCAGTGGCTCCGCGACGCCTCTCGCACCGCCGACTTCGCGTCGTGCGGCTGGTCGATCCTCCCGATCACGTCGGACGACGTCTTCCGCCGGCCGGCCGAGTTCGTCCGGCGCACCTGGGCCGCCGTCGACGCCCGTCGACGCGAGCTCGCGGCACGCTCACGCTGATCACGGGCGCGTCATCCACCCTCGCGTGCGGCACCGCGTGGATGAGGTGCTCGTGATCTCCGGAGCGTGGCGCGGGCCTTCCACCCGATGGAGATCACGGGCGCGCTCTGCACCCTCGCCTGCCGAACTGCGTGCATGAGGTGCCCGTGATCTCGGCTGCCGCGGAGCACCTCGGACCACCGCGATCGCCCTTGACCCGGAGGGGTGTGATGCTAGTCTCTCGACGCGTACCAAACGATCGGTAGATAGCGCGACATCGACGTCTGCGCAGGTCGGGGGACCCATGACGGCCACACTCGAACCGCCGGACATCCTCTCGGCGGAGTTCGCCCGCGACCCGTACGCGGCGTACCGGCTGCTGCGCGACGAGTTCCCGCTCGTGTGGCACGACGCGATGCAGACGTACGTGATCAGCCGCTACGACGACGTGCAGCGGGCGTTCAAGGAGCCCGTGTTCACGAGCGAGAACTACGCCTGGCAGCTCGAGCCGGTGCACGGGCGCACGATCCTGCAGATGGAGGGCCGCGAGCACTCCATGCACCGCGCGCTGGTGGCGCCGGCGTTCCGGGGGAAGGCGCTGCAGGAGCAGTTCGGGCCGACGATCCGGCGCAACTCCCGCGAGCTCGTGGACGCGTTCCGCGCCGACGGGCAGGTCGACCTCGTCGACGCGTTCGCGACCCGCTTCCCGATCAACGTCATCGTGGACATGCTCGGGCTCCCGCGCAGCGACCACGCCCGCTTCCACGCCTGGTACACGTCGATCATGGGGTTCCTCGGGAACCTGGCCGGCGACGAGGCCGTGGCCGCGGAGGGCCTGCGGACGAAGGACGAGTTCGAGCAGTACATGATCCCGGCGATCCGGGAGCGCCGGGCGAACCCCGGCGACGATCTCCTGAGCACACTCTGCGCCGCCGAGATCGACGGCGAGTCGATGACCGACGAGGAGATCAAGGCGTTCTGCAGCCTGCTGCTGACCGCCGGCGGCGAGACCACCGACAAGGCCGTCACCAGCCTGATGGCCAACCTCGTCGCCCACCCCGAGCAGCTCGAGGCGGTGCGCAACGACCGCTCCCTGATCCCCGCCGCGTTCGCCGAGACGCTGCGCTGGTCGCCGCCGGTGCACATGATCATGCGCCAGCCCGCGGAGGACGTGGAGCTCTCGGGCGGGATCGTCGAGGCGGGCCGCACGGTCACGTGCCTCATCGGCGCGGCCAACCGCGACGACCGCCGCTTCGACCGGCCCGAGGTGTTCGACGTCCTGCGCGCCGACCTCGACGGGTCGCGCGCGTTCTCCGCCGCCGCCGACCACCTCGCCTTCTGCCTCGGACGGCACTTCTGCGTCGGGGCCCTGCTGTCGCTGTTCGAGATCGAGGTCGGGGTCAACGACCTCCTCGACGCCATGACCGACATCCGCTTCGCCGACGGCGCCCCGCCGCCGGAGTCCGGGGTGTTCACCCGCGCCCCGAGCAGCCTGCACCTCCAGTTCACGCCCGCAGCGGAGGAACGACCATGACCGCACGCCCCCACATCGAGAACCTCCTCGGCAAGGCCTCCTGGGGCTACGACGAGGCCGACCCCGACCTCATCGCGTCCTGCTTCACCGAGGACGCCCGTATGAGCCTGCGCATCGGGCGCGACGGCGACCTGGTCGGCCCGTTCGAGGGCCGGGCGGCGATCCGCGCGCTGCACGCCGACTCGATGGCCGCCCAGACCGACCAGCGCCGGCACAACCTGTCGAACCTCTGGTTCGAGAAGGACACCGACGACGAGGCCATCGCGGTCACGAACCTGACGCTGCTCTCGATCGAGAACGGCGCGATCCGCGTGCTGTCCAGCGGCTGGTACCGCGACCAGCTCGTCCACCGGGACGGTGCCTGGTTCATCGCGGACCGGTACGTCTACCTCGACCTCCCCTACTGACCATGGTCAACATCGGCCGCATCCCCGAGAAGTGGGCGGCGCTGACCCCGGGCGGCGACGCCGTCGTCGACACCACCACCGAGCGCCGCACCACCTGGGCGGAGCTCGACGAGCGCGTCCGCCGCCTCGCCAACGGCCTGCGCGGGTCCCGGCCCGACGGCCTGGCGCTGCAGCGCGGCGACCGCGTGGCCGTGCTCGCCAAGAACTCGACCGAGTTCCAGGAGATCTA
The DNA here is from genome assembly GCF_050948445.1 of Actinomycetospora sp. CA-053990. Taxonomy (NCBI): domain Bacteria; kingdom Bacillati; phylum Actinomycetota; class Actinomycetes; order Pseudonocardiales; family Pseudonocardiaceae; genus Actinomycetospora; species Actinomycetospora sp. CA-053990. The sequence goes on from NZ_CP192043.1 coordinate 1,284,893, forward strand.
CTACGCGGCCGGGCGCGCGGGCCTCGTCGTCCAGCCGCTGAACTGGCGTCTCGGGGTGGGCGAGCTGTCCCGCATCGTCGCCGACGGGGCGCCGCGCGCGATCGTCGTCGCGGGGGAGTGGGCCGACGTCGGGCGCGAGCTCGCGACGCAGGTGGACGTCGAGCACTGGCTGTCGTACGGGCCGGGCGGCGACGGGTCGTACGAGGACCTGCTGGCCGCGTCGTCGGACGACGAGCCGACCGACTCGGCGACCGTCGGGGACGACGACCCGTTCTTCATCCTCTACACCGGCGGCACCACCGGGGCCTCGAAGGGCGCGCTGCACACCCACCGCAGCGCGTCGTTCGGGATGCTCAACCAGACCGTGGCCGAGCGCATCGTGCCGACCGACGTCTACATGCTGACCGGGCAGATGTACCACATCCCCGTGGTGCTCTCGATGAACTACATGCGCCACGGCTGCCCGCTGGTGCTCATGAACTTCGAGGCCAAGCGGTCCCTGGAGATCATCGAGGCCGAGCGCGTCTCGGCGTTCCTCGGCATCACCACGATGCTCAACTGGATGATGGCCGTGCCCGGCTTCTCGGGCTACGACATCGCGAGCCTGCGCAACATCCAGTACGGCGGTGGGCCGATGCCGTCGGCGGTGGTCAAGAACGCACTGCAGGCCTTCCCGTGCACCCTGATCCAGGGCTATGGGCAGACCGAGGGCACGACGATGTGCTTCCTCTCCCAGGAGGACCACCACGCTGCGGTCAACGGCGTCCACCCCGAGCGGCTGCAGTCGTGCGGGCGCGAGGGGTTCGTGACGTCGGTGCGGGTCGTCGACGTCGACGGCCGCCCGGTGCCGACGGACGGGGCCACGGTCGGACAGATCGTCGTGCGCTCCGAGGCCAACATGGCGGGCTACTGGAACCGCCCCGACCTCACCGCCGACACCCTGCGCGACGGCTGGATGTGGACCGGCGACCTCGCCACCTGGGACCCCGACCGCTACGTGTTCATCGTCGACCGCGCCAAGGACATGATCATCTCGGGCGGCGAGAACATCTACTCGGTGCAGGTCGAGGAGGCCGTCAACCACCACCCCGCGGTCCTGGAGTGCGCGGTCATCGGGGTCCCGGACGAGGAGTGGGGCGAGAGCGTCAAGGCGTTCGTCGTGCTCAAGCCGGGCACGAGCGCGACGGAGTCCGACATCGTCGAGACCGCCCGGGCGCACCTCGCGTCGTACCAGAAGCCGCGCTCGGTGGAGTTCGTCCCCGAGCTGCCCAAGGCGCCCACCGGCAAGATCCTCAAGCGCGACCTGCGCGCCCCGTTCTGGGGCGAGCGCGGGCGCTCGGTCTGACACAGGAGCACCGCATGACCGGACGCATGGAGGGCAAGGTCGTCCTCGTCACCGGGGCCGCGCGTGGCCAGGGTCGCGCGCACGCGGTCCGGCTCGCGCAGGAGGGCGCCGACATCATCGCCGTCGACCTCTGCGCGGGGATCGACACCGTCGTCGGCAAGTACCCGCCGGCGACGCGCGAGGACCTCGACCAGACCGTCGTCGAGGTCGAGAAGCTCGACCGCCGGGTGGTCGCGAGGGTGGCCGACGTCCGCGACCAGGCGGCGCTGGACGAGGCGGTGGCCGCGGGCGTCGCGGAGCTCGGGCGGCTCGACGGCGTCGTCGCCAACGCGGGCATCGCGAGCTACGGGCGTGCGTGGGAGCTCGACGAGGCGACGTGGCAGGACATGCTCGACGTCAACCTCACCGGCGTCTGGCACACCGCCAAGGCCGCGATCCCGCAGCTCATCGAGGGTGATCGCGGCGGGGCGATGGTGTTCACCAGCTCGATCGGCGGCTTCAAGGGCATCCAGCAGGTCGGCCACTACGTCTCGGCCAAGCACGGGATCGTCGGGCTGATGCGCAACCTCGCCAACGAGCTCGCGCCCTACCGCGTCCGCGTCAACACCGTGCACCCGACGAACGTCGACACGCACATGATCCAGAACCCGGGGACGTGGGGGATGTTCGCGCCGGGCGACCCGGAGCCCACGCAGGACAAGGCGATCGCCGGGTTCACGTCGCTGAACGCCCTCGAGATCCCATGGATCGAGTCCGTGGACGTCGCGAACGCCGTGCTGTTCCTGCTGTCCGACGAGGCCCGCTACATCACCGGCGCGACGCTGCCCGTCGACGCCGGCGCGGCGATCAAGTGAGCGCCCCCGACGAGTGGAGTGACCAGTGAAGACACGAGGAGCCCTACTCTGGGAGCCCGGGACCCGGTCGGGGTGGAGCGTCGAGGAGATCGAGCTCGACCCGCCGAAGGCCCACGAGGCGCTGATCAAGCTGGCGGCGTCGGGCGTCTGCCATTCCGACGACCACCTCGACACCGGTGACATCCCGCTGCCGTGGTCGCCGGTGCTCGGCGGGCACGAGGGCGCCGGGATCGTCGAGGAGATCGGCCCGGGCGTCACGGCGGTGCAGCCCGGCGACCATGTCGTCCTGTCGTTCCTCCCCTCGTGCGGCCGGTGCCGGATGTGCGTGCAGGGCAAGTCGAACCTGTGCGAGCTCGGGGCCGGGGTGCTCGCCGGCGTGGCGCCCGACGGCACGCACCGGGTGCACGCCCGCGGGCAGGGCGTGGGGTGCATGTCCTACCTCGGGACGTTCGCGCCCTACGTCGTCGCCCCGCTCGACGCGGTCATCACGATCCCGGAGGAGATGCCGTTGGACAAGGCGGCGCTCATCGGGTGCGGGGTGCCGACGGGCTGGGGCTCGTCGGTGTACGCCGCCGAGATCGAGCTCGGCGACACGGTCGTGGTGGTCGGCACCGGCGGCGTCGGGATGAACGCGCTGCAGGGCGCGCGGCACAAGGGCGCCCGCCACGTCGTCGCCGTCGACCCGGCGCCGTTCAAGCGGGAGAAGGCCGTGGAGTTCGGCGCCACCCACGTCGCGAAGGACTACGAGGAGGCCGGGCAGATCGTCGAGGGCCTGACGAACGGCCAGGGCGCCGACCGCGTGATCATCACCGTCGGCGTGGTCACCGGTGACCTGATGAACCCTGCGCAGGAGATGACGCGGCGCGGCGGGACGATGGTGCTCACCGGCGCGGCCCCCGTGCTGCAGCGCGACGTGCCGTTCGACCTGTTCACCTTCGCCATGTCCGGCAAGCGGCTGCAGGGCTCGCTCTACGGCACGACCACGAGCCGCACCGATGTGCCGCTGCTCGCCGACCTCTACCTGCGCGGGGAGCTCAAGCTCGACGAGCTCATCACCCGCACCTACACGCTCGACGACATCAACCAGGCCTTCCGCGACATGCACGACGGCAAGAACGTGCGCGGCGTGATCATCTACGACTGACGGGGGCACCGATGCCGAACGCCGACGACCGCGCCGAGATCGTCCAGGCGACGTACCTCTACGCGCGCGGGCTGGACCGCTTCGACCCCAAGGAGGCGCTGTCGGCCTACACCGACGACGCGGTGTGGGACGCGACGGGCGTGGGGCTGGAGCGCTACGAGGGCCGCGATCAGGTCCTCGCGTTCTTCGAGCGCGACGCCGGGTCGATGTCCGAGCAGTTCCACATCATGACCAACCACGTCGTCGAGTTCGACGACGACGACCACGCGCACGGCACCAACTACGTGCTCGCCGAGGGGCGCACGACGGGCGGGGCGTCGATCAGGGCGGCGGCCCTGAACGTCGACACCTACCGGCGCACGGCGGACGGCTGGAAGATCGCCAGCCGCGTGATCTCGCCGTTGACGGCCCCGCAGATGGAGGGGTTCGGGGCATGAGCCGCGACGCCACGGAGGTCGTGCGGCGCTACCTCGACGCGGTGGGCGCCCTGGACCTCGAAGCGCTCGCGGAGACGTTCGCCGGCGACGTCGTCATGGATCTGCCCTACGCCCCGCCGGGGTTCCCGCGGCGGGTCGAGGGCAAGGACGACGTGACGGCGTTCTTCGCCGGCCTGCCCGCGATGATCACGCCGCTGCGCTTCCACGACTACCGGCTCGACGCGCTGGCCGACGACCCGGGCTCGGTCGTCGCGCAGTACGCCAGCGACGCGCGCATCCTCACCACCGACAAGCCCTACCGGAACTCCTACATCGCGAGGTTCCAGGTGCGCGGCGGAGTGATCACCTGGTTCGCCGAGCACTTCGACCCGATCACGCTGGTCGAGGCCCTCGGCGGCTCCGTCACGATGCCGGGGCAGGAGGTGCCGGCGTGAGGGTGCGGCGCACCCTGTCCGACCTGCTCGACGACGCGGCGGAGCGGTCGCCGACGCGCGAGGTCGTCTTCCCGACCGAGCGGGCGACCTGGCCCGCGGTCCGGGAGGCCGCCCGGTCGTGGGCGGCCGGGCTGCACGCCCGTGGGGTGCGCCGCGGCGACCGGGTGCTGATCGTGCTGCCCGGCGGGCTGGACGCCGTGGTGGGCACGGTGGCGGCGGCGATGCTCGGCGCGGTACCGACGCCGGTCAACCACCGCGGCACCGCCGACGAGGTGGCGTGGCTGCGCGACGACGCGGACCCCACCGTGGTGGTGGCGTCCCCGAGCTCCTCGGGCTCGCCGGCGGGGGCGCCGTGACGCCCGCCGAGCTGGCGGGGGACCCGGCCGACGCGCCCGCCGTGGACGTCGCCCCGGACGACCCGATGATCCTGCTCTACACCTCGGGGACGACGTCGCGCCCGCGCGGCTGCGTCCACACGCACGCCGCCTACGCCGCGCTCGGGGAGAACCTCGTCGAGCGGCTGCGCCTGACACCCGACGACAGGTTCTGGACCCCGCTGCCGCTGCACCACTGCGGTGGGATCGACCTGCTCATGGGCTCGCTCGCGGCGGCCTGCACGCTCGTCCACGTCGGTGCGTTCGCCCCGGACGTCGCGTGGCGGCAGCTCGTCGACGAGCGCGCCACCGTCGCGTTCCCCGCGTTCGACACGATCTGGCTGCCGGTGCTCCACCACCCGGAGTTCGCGCCGTCGGCCGTGCCGGACCTGCGCACGGTGATCAACGTCGGGCCCGCCGAGCGGATGGCCGCGATGCAGGCGAGGCTGCCGACCGCGGTGCAGATCTCGTGCCTGGGCGGGACGGAGTCGGCCGGGTTCTGCTGTGTGGGCTCGGTGGACGACCCGCCCGAGGCGCGGGCGGGCACGAGCGGGGTGCCGTTGACCGGGATGGAGGCGACGGTCCGCGACCCCGAGAGCGGCCGGGAGTGCGCGCCGGACGAGGTCGGCGAGTTCCTGCACCGCGGCGTCTCGCGGATGGCCTACTACCACGGGGATCCCGGGACCACGGCCGAGCGCATCGACGCCGACGGCTGGTTCCACACCGGCGACCTCGTGCGCCGCGACGCCGCGGGCCGCTTCACGTTCGTGAGCCGGCTCAAGGACATGCTCAAGGTCGGCGGCGAGAACGTCGCGGCGGCCGAGGTGGAGGGCCGCCTCGCCGAGCACCCCGCGGTCGGGGTGGTGGCCGTGGTCGCCGCCCCGGATGCGCGCCTGGGCGAGGTCGCCGCCGCCTTCGTCGAGCTGGCGCCGGCGTTCCGGGACGCGGACCGCGAGGTCCTCGGTCGCGAGCTCGTCGACCACTGCCTGGAGGCACTCGCGACGTACAAGGCACCGCGCTACGTCGAGTTCGTCGACACCTGGCCCATGTCCGGCACGAAGATCCAGAAGGGGGCGCTGCGCGAGAGGATCGCGGCCGACCTCACCGACCGCGGGATCACCGAGGCGCCGCGCCTGTCGCGTCGTCACCTGACGGCGGGGTGAGCCGCACGGCGGGGCGAGCTGCTCCGGGCAACCTAACGACCGTATGGTGGTCGGGCGCACCGGGGCGTCGTCGTGAGCGTCTCGACCAGGGAGCAGACCATGGCACAGGACCGCCGCCCGGCGGGGCGCAGCGAGCGCCGGGCCGCCGGGGAGCGCAAGCCCCGCGAGGAACGCTGGGCGCAGCTGCTCGAGGTGGCCACCCAGGTGTTCTACGAGAAGGGCTACGACGGCGCGTCGCTGCAGGACATCGCCGACCGCCTCGGGATGCTCAAGGGCAGCCTCTACTACTACATACAGTCGAAAGAGGACCTGCTCTTCGAGGTGATCAGCGAGGTGCACCGGGAGGGCTACGCCGTGGTGCGCGCCGCGGCCGCCTCCGAGGGCGACCCCCTCGACCGCCTCGAGCGCACCATCCGCGCCCACGTCGAGCACGCCTGCCGCAACCTCGTGCCGACGGCGGTGTTCCTGCACGAGCTCGAGGCGCTCCCGACCGCGCGGCGCGAGGAGATCCTCGGCAGCGGCCACGCCTACCAGGGCGTCTTCCGCGACCTCGTCGCCGAGGCGCAGAGCGAGGGCCTCGCGCGGCCGGACGTCGACCCCCGGGTGGCCGGGCTGTCCATCCTCGGCTCGACGAACTGGGTCTACCGCTGGTTCCGGGCGGACGGCCCGTCGACCCCCGAGGAGATCGCCGCGCAGCTCGCGGCCATGGCGGTGCACGGCGTCGCCACCGCCGACGCCCTCGTCGCGCGCGGCGCGGCCGTCGGGGCCTGACGGGGGTTCGCCTCCTGGACGCAGCGAACGCGCTGTTCGCTGCTTCTACGCGCGCGAACTCCCCGTTGATCACCCGGATTCCGGCGCCGACATCCCCACCAGCGCGCTCCCGGCCGTGACGCGGTCGCCCGGCGCGACGTGCACGGCGTCCACGCGGGTCGCCCGGGACGCCCGCACCGGGAGCTCCATCTTCATCGCCTCCAGCACGACGAGCACCGCGCCGGCGTCGACGTCGTCGCCCGGCGCGACGACGACCTCGACGACCGTCGCGTCCATCGGCGCCACCGGGTCGCCCGCCGGCGTCGACCCCGCGACGGGACCGCTCCGCTCCGGACGGGGTGCCACCGCGGCGGCGGCTCCCGTCGCGCCCGCGCGGTGGCGGGGGACGCGCAGCGCCAGCGCGCCGCGGTCGGTGGCGAGGTGGACGGCGCGGGCGGTGGCGGGCTCCGCGGTGGGCGCGGGCGTCGGTCGGGCCGTGGCCTCCGGCGCCCAGTCCCGCTCGACGCTGCCGGTGTCGTGCGCCATCGCGGCGTGGTCGGGGCGGTCGAGCACCGCGCGCAGGTAGGGCGCGGTGGTGGGCACGCCGGTGAGGACGAGGTCGTCGAGCGCGGCGGCCAGGCGCGCGCACGCGGTCGCGCGGTCCGGGCCCCAGGCGTGCACCTTGCCGAGCAGCGAGTCGTACGCCCCGGGCACCGCGTCCCCGGCCTCGACGCCCAGGTCGCAGCGCACCCAGGGTCCGGACGGCAGCGTCAGCGCGGTGATCCGTCCCGGGGCCGGGCGGAAGCCCTCCCACGGGTCCTCGGCGGCGATCCGGGCCTGGACCGCGTGGCCCCGCACCACGACCGCACCCCCGAGCACCTCGTCGAGCGTCTCCCCGTCCGCGATCCGGAGCTGGGCGACCACGAGGTCGACGCCCGTGACCATCTCGGTGACCCCGTGCTCGACCTGCAGCCGGGTGTTCATCTCGAGGAACGCCGGGGCGCCGGTGTCGCGGTCGACCAGGAACTCCACGGTGCCCGCGCCGCGGTAGCCGACGGCTGTCGCGAGGCGCCGGGAGGCCTCGTGCAGCTCGGTGCGCACGTCGTCGGGCAGGTCGGGGGCCGGGGCCTCCTCGAGCAGCTTCTGGTGGCGGCGCTGCACGGTGCAGTCGCGGTCGCCGAGGACGGCGACGGCGCCGTGGTGGTCGGCGAGGATCTGCACCTCGACGTGGCGCGCGCGGGCGACGTGACGCTCGAGGAACACCTCCCCCCGCCCGAACGCGGCGGCTGCCTCGCGCCCCGCGGCGGCCAGGGCACCGGGCAGCTCGTCGGGGCCCGCGACGACCCGCATCCCGCGACCCCCGCCCCGTGCGCGGCCTTGACCAGCAGCGGGAAGCCGATCCGAGCGGCGGCGTCCCCCGCCTCGCCGGCGCCGACCGCCTCCTCCGTGCCGTCCAGCACGGGCACCGCGCACTCCCGGGCGAGCGCCCGCGCGCGCACCTTGTCGCCCATCGCCGCCACGACCTCGGCGGGCGGGCCGACGAACACCAGGCCGGCGTCGGTCACCGCTCGCGCGAACCCCGCGTCCTCGGCGAGCAGGCCGTAGCCCGGGTGCACGGCCCGCGCACCGTGGGCGAGCGCCGCGCCGACCACGGCGTCGACGTCGAGGTAGGACGCGACGCGCACCACGGTGTCCGCGACCCGGGTGGGCAGCGCGCCCGCGTCGACGTCGGTGTGCACCACGATCGAGCGCAGCCCCAGCTCACGGCAGGCCCGCACGATGCGCACGGCGACCTCACCGCGGTTGGCGACGAGGACCGGGCCGGGCCCCGCACGGTCCATGAGCGACCTCCACTGGTGCGCCATCTACCAAACGACCGGATGGTAGATTACGGTCGCCGGGAGAGCCACGTCACGCGGGGAGGAACGGTGCCAGTCGCCAACGGCCAGGGGCCGGTGCCGCCCGGCCAGACCCCCGCGCACCAGCCCCCCGCGCAGGACGCGACGGCACCCGGGACGGCACGGTCCGGCATGACGGAGGCGCTGGACGAGCTGGCCCGCCGGCGGGAGGCCGCCGAGGCGATGGGCGGTGAGCAGGCGCTCGCCCGCCACCGGGCCTCGGGGCGGATGCCGGTGCGCGAGCGGGTCGCCGCGCTCGTCGACCCCGGCACCTGGTTCGAGATCGGCGCGCTGGCCGAGCCGGAGATCCGCCGCGAGAAGCCGGTGCCCGGCGACGCCGTGGTCACCGGGTTCGGCACGCTCGACGGGCGCCGCGTCGGCGTCATCGGGATCGACGCCACCGCCGTCGCCGGCACCACGGCGCCGATCAGCATGCGCAAGCAGGGCCGGCTCATCGAGCACGCCCAGCACGGCGGCTTCCCGCTCGTGCTGCTCTGCGACGCCGACGGCGGACGGATGCCCGACGTCATGGGCTGGCGGTTCTCGGGTCTCCCGCTCGACTTCACCAGCTTCCTCGGCGCCACCGACGGCAGCCCCGCGGTGCCCCGGGCGGCGGCCGTCCTCGGCCCGTCCTACGGCGACTCGGCGCTGCACGCCGCCACCGCCCACTACGTCGTCATGACCCGCGGGTCGTCCGTGGCGCTGTCCGGTCCGTCGGTGGTCGAGCCCGCGATCGGCGAGCGCGTCACCGACGACGAGCTCGGCGGGCCCGAGGCCGCGACGGCCGCCGGCAACGCCCACCTCGTCGTCGACACCGAGGCCGACGCGCTCGACGCCCTCGGCGCGTTCCTGTCCTACCTCCCTCGAACGCCGCGCTCCCGGCGCCGGCGTCGGAGCCGGTGGCGCCGGCCCGCGACCCGGCCGAGCTCGCCGACGTCGTCCCCACCGGAGCCCGCGCGGGCTACGACATGCGCGAGGTGCTCGCCGCCGTCGCCGACGCGGAGTCCGTGCTGCCCTGGGCCGACGGGTGGGGGCCGAGCCTGCTGTGCGCGCTGGCCCGCATCGAGGGCCGGCCGGTGGGCATCGTCGCCAACCAGCCGCTCGTGCGCGCCGGCGCGCTCGACCTGGACTCGCTGGCCAAGGAGCACGACTTCGTCGACCTGTGCGACACGTTCGGGCTGCCGCTGGTGTTCCTGCACGACGTCCCGGGGCTGATGATCGGCAGCCAGGCCGAGCGCTCCGGGATCCTGCACGCCTACGAGCGCACGGTCTCGCGCATCGCGCGGGCGTCGGTGCCGCGGGTCGGTGTCGTGCTGCGCAAGGCCTACGGCGGCGGGCACTTCGCCATGGGCGGGCGCCCGACCGGGCCCGACTTCCTCTACGCCTGGCCCACGGCCGAGATGGGCTTCATGGCGCCCGACACCGGCATCCGCACCGTGCACCGCCGTGCCCTCGACAGGCTCCTGGCCGACGAGGGCCCGGACGCCCGTGACGCGCGGGCGGCCGAGCTCACCGCCGAGTGGGTCGCCGAGTCCGAGCCGTGGGAGGCCGCGGCGCACCTGTCGCTGGACGACGTCATCGCGCCGGCCGCCACGCGACACGTGATCGCCACGAGCATCGAGATCGCCTGGGGGGAGCGGCCGCACCGGGTGGGCCACCGGGGAGGTGCGTCGTGACGGACGACACCGAGATCACCGTCAAGGCCGACGGCCCGGTCGCGGTGATCCACCTCGACCGGCCGGAGAAGCACAACGCGCTCACCGAGGCGTTCTGGCCCCAGATGCGCGAGGCCCTCGCCCGCCTCGAGGGGGACGGCACGACGCGTGCGGTGGTGCTCACCGGGTCCGGCGACAAGGCGTTCTCCGCCGGCGGCGACATCGCCGGCTTCGGCGACCTCGACGGCGCGGCGGCCAAGCGCGCGTTCCAGGCCGACTGCCTCCGGACGTTCGCGGCGGTGGAGGAGTGCGCGCTGCCCGTCGTCGCCGCCGTCAACGGTTACGCGTTCGGCGGCGGCTGCGAGCTCGCACTGGCCTGCGACCTGGTGCTCGCCTCCGACCGTGCGAGCTTCGCGATGCCCGAGAGCGCGATCGGACTCGTGCCCGGCTTCGGGGTGCTGCGCGGGCCCGCGGTGATGGGCCGGCACTGGACGAAGTGGATGGTGCTCGCCGGCGAGCGTGTCGACGCCGCGCAGGCCGAGCGCATCGGGCTGGTGCAGCGGGTGGTGCCCCACGACACGCTGCTCGACGAGGCCGTCGCGCTCGGCGAGCGCATCGCCCGCGCCGCGCCGCTGGCCGTGCGCGTCGGCAAGCAGATGATCAACCGGGGGGTCGACCGCGGGGAGACGGGCTACTCGCTCGAGGCGGTGACGATGCTGCAGGAGACCGCCGACACCGCCGAGGGCATCGCCGCCTTCACCGAGAAGCGGCCGCCGCGGTTCGAGGGACGTTGATGGATCCTTTCGTCGCGCTCATGCGCCGCTACGTCGTCGACTACACGAACTCCCACGACCTCGCCGTCTGTGACGAGATCATGGAGCCGGACTACGTCCTGCGCATGGGACCGCACGTCGTCGCCGGCCGGGACGAGGCCTACAAGCCCGCGACGCGCAAGCAGCTCGAGCAGTTCCCCGGCCTCGGGCTCACGGTCCACGAGGTGGTGAGCAACGGCGAGCGCCTCGCCCTGCGCTTCTCCGAGCACGGCGCCTCGGTGCGCCACGGCGGGGCCGTCGCGGTGTGGGGCGGGATCGGGCTGTACGCCTGGAACGGGCGGCGGCTGACCGCGAACCGCGTCGAGCAGGACTACCTCGCCCGGCGCCGCCAGCTCGCCGACGGCCTGCCCGACACGGTGCCCCCGCCCGCCCCGGCGCCCTGGGACACCGCGGCCCGCGAGCCCGACGCCGGCACCGAGCGCGCCGCGCGGGCATGGGCGGAGCAGGGGATGCCCACGCTCGGGGACGTCGTCGTGGACGACGGCAGGCACCCCGCGACGCTCGTGGAGCCCGACGCCGTGGTGGTCGACGACCTGTTCAGCGCCGGCGACCGGGCCGCGGTCCACGTGACGATCTCGGGGGCGTTCCGCGGCGGCCTCGACGGCGCCGACGAGCACGTCGGTGAGCCCGCGACGCTCCACGCCGCGGCGGTGGTCGCCGTCGCCGACGGACGGGTCGTCGCCGGTCACGTCGTCCGCGACCGCCTCGGGCTCCTGCGCGTCCTCACCCCGCGGGGCCGCGCGGTGACCCGCGTCGGGCTCTACCTCGACCTGCGCATCCCGCCCGGGGCGACGGGCGCCGACGTCTACCGACGCACGCTCGACCGCGTCGCCGACGCCGAGCGCCGCGGGCTCGAGGCCGCGTGGGTCACCGAGCACCACGGGTTCGCCGACGGCTACCTCCCCGCGCCGCTGACCGCCGCCGCCGCGATCGCCGCGCGCACGCACACCCTGCGGATCGGCACCGGCGTGGTGATCGCGCCGATGCTCCCCCTCGAGACCCTCGCCGAGCAGGCGGCGGTGGTCGACCTCGTCTCCGGCGGCCGGCTCGAGCTCGGCGTCGGGGCGGGCTGGCGGGCCGAGGAGTTCGCGCGGGTCGGCGCCGACCACGGCGCCCGCTACGCGACGCTCGAGGACCACCTGCGCCGCCTGCCCGGACTGTGGGCCGACGGCACCGTGACCCCGGCGCCCGTGCAGGATCCGCTGCCGACGTGGGTCGGCGCGCGCGGTCCCCGCGGGGCCCGGCTGGCGGGACGGGTCGGCGCCGGGCTGCTCTGGCTCGACCCGGCCCTGGTCGCCCCGTATGCAGAGGGCTCGCCGCCGGCGGGTGGCCGCGGGAGCAGGGCCGGCTCGGCGGCCTGGTGAACGTCCTGCTCGCCGACGACCCGGACGCCGCGAAAGCGGAGGTCCGCGCCGCCGCCCGCCGCAACCGGGAGTCGTACCAGGGCAACGACGACGCGGCCCCGAAGCCCGGCGACACCACGTTCCCGAGGTTGCGGGTCCTGACCGGCGAGGACGCCGTCGCCGCGGTCCGCGATCAGCTCGCCGCGCTCGAGGGCTTCCCGGTCACCGACGTCTTCTGCTTCGCCGACCTCGGCGGGCTGCCGGCCGAGGTCGTCGACCGCCACCTCGAGCTGGTCACCGACGTGCTGCGCCCGGGGCTCTCCGACGTCGGCGCCGCGTCGCCCGTCCCGGTGGGAGGCACCTCGTGAACGACCTGCCCGACGACCTCCTGACCCCCGAGGCCGTGGCCGATCCCGACGGGGCCGCCGCGGTGCTGCGCGCCCACGACCCCGTCCACTGGAGCCCGACCCACCGCGCGTGGCTCGTCACGCGCTTCGACGACGTCGTCGCGGCGTTCAAGAACCCGGCGCTCTCGTCGGACCGGGTCCGCCCGCTCATGTCGGCCCGGGACAAGCCGTCGGGCGACGCGTCCCAGAAGATGCTCGGGCTGATCAGCGAGTGGATGGTCGTCACCGATCCGCCCGCCCACACGCGGCTGCGGCGCCTCGCCGGGGCGGCCTTCAAGCAGCAGCAGATCGCGGCGATGGAGGAGCGCATCCAGACGCTGGTCGACGACCTCGTCGACACCTTCCTCGCCGAGGGAGGGACCGACCTCGTGGCGGGCGTCGCCTACCCGCTGCCCGCGATCGTGATCGCCGAGATGCTCGGCGCCCCGCCCGAGGACCGCGACAGGTTCCGCTCCTGGTCCGACGAGCTCGCCCTCGTCGCGTTCGGTGCCGGCGGCGACGCGCGCCCGGACCGTCACGAGCGGGCGCTGCGCGGGCTGGAGGAGATGGCCGAGTACTTCCGCGCCCTCGTCGCGCACCGCCGCCGCGCGCCGGGCGGCGACATGCTCTCGGCGATGATCAGCGGGGACGATCCGTCCGACGGCTCGGGCCTCTCCGACGACGAGCTGGTCGGCATGTGCGCGCTGCTGCTGTTCGCCGGGCACGAGACCACCACCAACGCCATCGCCAACGCCGTCCGCCTGCTCACCGCCGACCCGGCGCTGCGCGACCGCGTGCGGGACGACCCGGCCCTCGTCGCCCCGGCGGTCGAGGAGGCGCTGCGGCTCGTGGGGCCGATCAAGGTGCTCGTCCGCTGGGTGATCGAGGACCACGAGCTGCGCGGGCGCACCATCCGGGCGGGCGAGCGCGTCTACCTCGTGCTCTGCGGGGCCAACCGGGACCCCGAGCGCTTCGCCGACCCCGACACCGTCGACCTCGCGCGCTCCCGCGCCACCCACATCGCCTTCGGGCGCGGCGTGCACGCCTGCATCGGCGCCCAGCTCGCCCGCATCGAGACCCGGATCGCGGTCGGCACGTTGCTGCGCCGCCTGCCGGGCCTGCGGGTCGAGGGCGAGCCGGAGTACCTGCCGACGATCGCCTCGCGGGCCCAGACGTCGCTGCCGGTGGTGCACGACGGCGTCACGGCGGGCCGGCCGTGAGACCCCGGGTCACGACGCTCTTCGAGCTGGTCGACGAATCGGCGGCGGCCGACCCCGACGCCGAGGCGCTGGTGTTCGCCGACGGCGAGCGCCTGACCGTCGGCGCGCTCGCGGAGCGCTCGGTACGGCACGCCGCCGCGCTGCTCGGGCTCGGCCTGACGGCGGGCGACCGGGTGGCCCTGCTGCTGCCCGCGTCGGCCGACCTCGTCGCCCTGCTGCTCGCCGTGACGCGCGTCGGGGCGGTGGCCGTGCCGGTCAACGCCCGCTACCGGCCCGACGAGGTCCGCCACGTCGTCGTGCACTCCGGCGCCGCGCTCCTGGTGACGGCGGCGCCTGTCCGGGATGGGCCCGCGCCGGGCGCCCCGACCTCGCCGACCTCGCCCGCCGTGCGGTCGACGCCGGGCCCACGCCGGAGCTGAACGCTGTGGTGACGCTCGCCGACCTCGCCGGCGGGGAGGCGGCCGAGGTCGCGAGGGCCGAGGCCGGTACCCGCGTCCGCGACCCCGCCGTACTCGTCTACACCTCCGGCACCACCGCCGCGCCGAAGGGCGCGCTGCTCTCGCACGAGGCGCTGGTGCGGCTCGCGGCCGGGATCGCGGAGCGGATGGCGTTCACCCCCGCGGACCGGATCTGGACCGCCATCCCGCTCTTCCACGGCGGCGGGATCACGTTCGCGGTCGCCGCGCTCACCGCGCGCGCGGCGTTCGTCCACCCCGGGCACTTCGACCCCGCGTCCACCCCCGCCCTGCTCGAGGCCGAGCGGATCACGGTGGCGCTGGCGGCCTTCGAGACGATCTGGCTGCCGGTGCTCGACCGGCCCGACTGGCCCGAGCGGGACCTGCACCGCATCCGGCTCGTCATGGCCGTCGGCGTCCCCGAGCGGCTGCGGGCGATGGCGGCGCGGGTGCCGCAGGCCGTGCACGTCTCCTGCGTGGCGATGACCGAGTCGTCCGCGTTCCTCGCCCTCGGCCGCCTCGACGACCCGCTCGAGGCGCGCCTGACCACCGGCGGGCACCCGATGCCGGGCATGGCGGTGCGCGTCGTCGACCCGGACACCGGCGCCGACCTGCCGCCCGACACCCCCGGTGAGCTGCTCTTCCGGGGCCCGACGGCGTTCGACGGCTACTTCCGCGACCCGGGTGCGACGGCCGCGACGATCGACGCGCAGGGCTGGGTGCACACCGGCGACGTCGTCACCGTCGACGCCGACGGGCGGGTCACGTTCCGCACCCGGCTCAAGGACATGCTCAAGGTCGGCGGCGAGAACGTGTCGGCCGCCGAGATCGAGAACCACCTGCTCACCCACCCCGCGGTCGGGGTGGTGGCCGTGGTCGCCGCCCCGGACGCGCGCTACGTGGAGGTGCCGGCGGCGTTCGTGCAGCTCGCCCCCGGGGCGTCCGCCACCGCCGAGGAGCTCATCGCGCACTGCGTCGGGCGCATCGCGAGCTTCCGCGTGCCGCGCTACGTGCGCTTCGTCGCGGAGTGGCCGATGTCCGGCACGAAGATCCGCAAGGTGGCGCTGCGGGCCCGGATCGCCGAGGAGCTGGCCGCGGCCGGGATCACCGAGGCGCCGCGCCCGGCGAGCCGCGTGTGACGGCGCCCGCGGACCTCGCCGGCCTCCGGCTGCCCGGGGGCACCTGCCGCGTCGAGGGCTACGAGAGCCTGCTCCTGCACGACGCCGTGCGGTCGCCCCGGTCGCCGCGCCCGCACCCGATCTGGGCGTTCCTCGCGCCGCAGCGGGGCATGGGCCTGACCCTCGCCGCACTGTTCGAGACCCTCGGTTGCCCGCTGGATTCCGGGCCGCTGCTCGGCACGTTCGGCGCCCGGTGCGCGGAGCCCCTGGCGCTCGACGTCGACCACGAGGTGCGGGGCGGGGTCACCACGGTCCGGCGGCGCCGCTCCCGCCTGCTCGGCGTCGTCGACGAGGTCGAGGTGGTGCTCGACCTCGTCCGGGGCGACGGGGCCCCGGTGCTCACCGCGACCTACGGCTTCCTGCTGCCGCGCCGCGACGTGCCGGCGCCGCCGGAGGGCCCAAGGACCGAGACGTCGGCGTCGGCCCCCACCGGTTCCGGACACACCGGTCCCGGGTACGCCGGCGAGCCGCTCACCGTACGCGCGGACGAGATGAAGCTGATGGCCCTGCTGCTGCGCGACCCCAACCCCATCCACCTCGACCCCGACGCCGCGGCCGCCCTGGGGTTCGGGCGGGCCTGCGTCAACCAGGGCCCGGCGAACCTCGCCTACGCGCTGGGCTTCCTCACCGCCCGCCACCCGGACGCGGCGCTGCTCGGGTTCGACGCCCGCTTCCGCGCGACGGTGGTCGCGGGCGACGTCGTCACGCCCGTCGCGTACGACGACGGATCCTTCGCCCTGCGGCACGCCGACGGCCGGGCGGCGGTGACCGGGCACGCGCGGTGGGGCCGACCCGTTGTGAGCGGGACCACGCCCCCCTAAACTAACGGCCGTTTGGTAGCGAAGGGACGGGTGCATGGCTCTCGACGAGGCGAGCACGGCGCTGCTGACGCAGCTGGGGGAGAGCGGCCTCCCCCCGATCAGCGACATGACCCCGGAGCAGGCCCGCAACCTCGGGCCGGCGCTGGCCGAGATGTACGGGCCGGGGCCGGACGTCGAGCACGTCGTGGAGCCGGCCGACGCGCCGGTCCCGATGCGGGTGATCGTGCCCGAGGGCACGCCGCGCGGCGTCGTCGTCTACTACCACGGCGGCGGGTGGGTGATCGGGGCGCTCGACGAGTTCGAGACGCTCGGGCGCACCCTCGCCGTGCGCACCGGCTGCGTCGTGGTGCTCGTGGACTACCGGCTCGCGCCCGAGCACCGGTACCCCACCGCGGTCGACGACGCGTGGTCGGCGCTGCGCTGGGTCGACGAGCACGTCGAGACCCTCGCCGGCGGGCGCGTCCCGGTGGTCGTCGCGGGCGACTCGGCGGGCGGGAACCTCGCCGCCATCGTGGCCCGCCGCGCCCGTGACGCCGGCGGCCCGTCGCTCGCCGGGCAGGTGCTCGTCTACCCCGTCACGGACGCGAACGTCGACCGGGCGTCGTACGTCGACCCCGCCAACCAGCTGCTCGTCAGCCGCGCCGCCATGATCTGGTTCTGGGGCCACTACGCCCCCGACCCCGCGCAGCGGGGCGAGCCCGACGCGTCGCCGCTGCGCGCCGAGGACCTCGGCGGGCTGCCCCCCGCGGCCGTCCTGCTCGCCGAGCACGACCCGCTGCGCGACGAGGGCCAGGCCTACGCCGACCGGCTCTCCGAGGCCGGGACCAGCGTCGCGACGCTGCTCGTCCCCGGCCAGATGCACGGCTTCTTCACCCTGCTGACCCTGCCCGGCGCTGCCGTCGGGATGGACTTCGTCGTCGAGCAGATCGCGAAGCACCTGACGTCCTGAGCTCCGCCGTTCCGAGTAGGGCCCGCTCACCCGGAGGTGACCGCAGTGACCGACACCCTCGCGCAGTCCACCCGCCCCGACACCGCCGTCCGTCGCGTCGACGCCCTCGTCGTCGGCGCCGGTCTGTCCGGTCTCTACATGCTGCACCGCTTCCGCGGTCTCGGGCTCGACGCGGTCGTGCTGGAGGCCGGCAGCGACATCGGCGGCACCTGGTTCTGGAACCGCTACCCGGGCGCGCGCTGCGACGTCGAGAGCATGGAGTACTCCTACTCGTTCTCCCCGGAGCTCGAGCAGGAGTGGGACTGGTCGGAGAAGTACCCGACGCAGCCCGAGATCCTGCGCTACGTGCACCACGTGGCCGACCGTTTCGGCCTGCGCGACGGCGTCCGGCTCGACACCCGCGTCGCCTCGGCGCACTTCCGCGACGCCGAGGGCCGCTGGACGGTGACGACGGAGTCGGGCGAGCGGTGGGACACCGAGCAGCTGGTGATGGCCACCGGGTGCCTGTCCACCTCGAAGCTGCCGGAGATCCCGGGCATCGACCGGTTCGCGGGACGGACCCTGCACACCGCGCACTGGCCGCACGAGGGCGTCGACTTCACCGGCCGCCGCGTCGCCGTGATCGGCACCGGCTCGTCGGGCATCCAGGCCATCCCCCTGATCGCCGACGAGGCCGCCGACCTCACGGTCTTCCAGCGGACCGCGAACTTCAGCATGCCGGCGAACAACGCCCCGCTCTCCGACGAGGCCCAGGCGCAGCGCAAGCGGACCTACCCCGAGCACCGCCGCGCGGCGCGGGAGTCGGGCTTCGGCGTCCCCGTGCCGGAGGCCACGCGGTCGGCGCTGGAGGTCGATCCGGAGGAGCGCCGCGCGCAGTACGAGTCGACGTGGGGCCGCAACCTGGTCGGGCTGCTCACCTCGTACACCGACAGCATCGTCGACGCCGCCGCCAACGAGACCGCCGCCGAGTTCGTCCGCGACAAGATCCGCGAGATCGTCGACGACCCGGAGACCGCCGAGACCCTGTGCCCGCGCGACCACCCGTTCGGCACCAAGCGGCCGTGCCTCGACTCCGGGTACTACGCGACGTTCAACCGCGAGCACGTGCACCTCGTCGACCTGAAGAAGACCCCGCTGACCGAGGTCACCGAGCGCGGCGTGCGCACCGGCGAGCGGGAGTACGAGGTCGACGACCTCGTGTTCGCCACCGGGTTCGACGCCATGACCGGGTCGCTGGCCGCGATCGACATCCGCGGGCGGGCGGGACGGGCGCTCACCGACAAGTGGGCCGACGGCCCCGTCTCCCACCTCGGCCTGCAGGTCGCCGGGTTCCCGAACCTCTACACGATCACCGGGCCCGGCAGCCCGTCGGTGCTGTCGAACATGATGGTGTCGATCGAGCAGCACGTGGACTTCGTCGCGGACGCCGTCCACCACGCCCACCAGCGCGGGGACACCGTCGTCGAGTCCACCGAGGAGGCCGAGCGGGCCTGGACCGACCACGTCCGCGAGGTCGGCGACTACACGCTCTACCCGCAGGCCGATTCCTGGTACATGGGCGCCAACGTGCCCGGCAAGCCGCGGGTGTTCATGGCCTACATCGGCGGCGTGGGGGCCTACCGTCAGCACTGCGACCAGCTCGCCGCCGACGGCTATCCCGGGTTCGCGTTCTCGGCGCCCTGAGCGCGCCCGGGCCCTGCACCGCGCGTCCCTACGTGAGCGAAGTTCCCGGCTATAGCCGGGAACTTCGCTCACGGGTCAGAATCCGTTGGGGTCGTAGGCGGTGGTCTCGAAGGTGCCGTCGGCGTTGGTGTCGACCGCGGAGGTGTCGAAGTCGCCGTCGTTGTCGGTGTCGACCAGGACGACCTCGCCGTAGCCGTCGGCGTCGGTGTCGACGACGGCGGATTCGAAGGAGCCGTTGTGGTCGGTGTCGGCGATGACGGTGTCTACGGCGCCGTTGCCGTCCTCGTCGGTGGACACGGAGTCGATGTTGCCGTTGGTGTCGGTGGTGTAGGTGCCGGCCACGGTGCCGTCGGCGTGGTAGACGGTGCCGTTGCTGAAGGAGTAGGTCTCGGCGCTCATGGTGTGCTCACTCTCGGTCTGTTCGTGGTGCCCGGCGGGTGGGCTCTCGGCACTGTGACGACGCGAGGAGCTGGGGATGTTCCGCGACGACCGACAATTTTCTCCGCGAGGGAGCGATCACGCTCCATGACGACGCCGGAAGGTGCTCGGCGGCTCGTGGAACGTCTCCTTGAACGCGCGGCTGAACGAGGCGAGGTCGCCGAAGCCGCAGCGCAGGGCGACGTCGGTGACCGAGACGCCGCCCAGGCGCGGGTCGGCGAGCTCGCGGCGCCCGTGCTCGAGGCGTCGCCGGCGCACGAGGCGGCTCACCGTCGTCGAGGCGTCGGCGAAGGCGCGGTGCAGCTGGCGGGTCGAGACGAAGTGCGCGCGGGCGATCGTCTCGGGGCTGAGGTCGGGGTCCTCGAGGTGCTCGGCGACGAACGCCTCCACGCGGGCGCGCAGGTCGGCCGCCCCGCGGGTCCCCGTGATCTCGTCGCGGCGCAGCGCCTCGCCCACCACGGTGCCCACGAGGTCGCCCAGCTCGGTCGCGAGGCGCTCGGCCGCGGCGGGGGAGAGCTCCGGCGGCGCGGCGACGACGTCCGCGAGCGTCCGGCCGACGATCCCACCGAGGCGGTCACCGCCGAGCGCCCGGGCCGTCGCGGCGCGGGAGGTGTCGGGCGAGATGCCGAGCAGGTCGCGGGGCCAGGTGAACACGAGCATCCGCCACGGTCCGTGGAACCTCCAGGCGAACGGCCGTCCCGTCTCGTAGACCGACCAGGCCCCGGGGCCCAGCGGGGCCTCCCGGCCGTCCTGGCGCACCACGGCGTGACCCCGGGCGATGAGCCCGACCTGCAGGTAGTCGTCGGGATCGTGCCGGGCCAGGCCGGGCGTGCGGACGCACTCCTGGTCGGTCGAGTCGACCGTCGCCACGGCGAGGTGCCCGACGAGGCTGCTGCGGACGGCGCCGTCGAACGGGGTGTCCCGCTGCGCGTTCACGTCGAGGGCGACGAAGTGCTCGCGGATCAGGTCGCGCCAGCCGTCGAGGCGGTCGGTCGCCCCGTGCACGTCGGTCGCGTCCGGGACGTGCGACACCGCGCGGGGCCGTGGGAACGGGCCCACGGGGCGTGTGGTGGTCGCCACGGGCGGCTCGCAGAGGGGATCGACGGGGTTCTCCGACGCTAGAAGCCCACCCCGTCGTGGTCAAACCCTGCGTGCCCGATCCGTCGCGCAGCGACAAGCGCCCGACCCCGGGCGCGGCCAGGCTCCGGTGTGACGGTCGTCGCCGACCGCCCGGACCACCACCACAGCGAGGCACCACCACTCGCGCCGACCCCGGGAGCGCCCGTGACCGCACTGGACGACCTGCCGATCACGCCCACCACGACCACCGTGCGTGCCGCGTGTCCGCACGACTGCCCCGACACCTGCGCCATGCTCGTCACCGTCGAGGACGGCCGCGCGACGAAGGTCGCGGGCGACCCGGAGCACCCGTTCACCCGCGGCGGGCTGTGCGTGAAGGTCAACAACTACCAGGAGAAGACCTACAGCCCCGACCGCGTGCTGCACCCGATGCGGCGCACCGGGCCCAAGGGCAGCGGCCGGTTCGAGGAGATCTCCTGGGACGAGGCGCTGGACACCATCGCCGACACCTTCCGGGCGAGGATCGCCGAGCACGGTCCCGAGACCGTCATGCCGGTCAGCTACCTCGGCACCCAGGGCATCCTCAACGGCCTGTCGGTGGGCGACGCCTTCTTCCACAAGCTCGGCGCGACGATCACCGAGCGCACGTACTGCGACTCGGGCTCCTGCACCGCCCACGTGGCCACCATCGGGGCGACCGCGGGCGTCGACCCGGAGAGCCTGGTCCACGCCCGCTACATCATCATCTGGGCGTCGAACACCATCTCGACGAACCTGCACCTCTGGCCGGTGATCGCCGAGGCCCAGAAGCGCGGCGCGAAGGTCGTCTGCATCGACCCCGTGCGTCACCGCACCGCGCAGCGGGCCGACTGGCACATCCCGCTGCGGCCCGGCACCGACGGCGCCCTCGCGCTGGCGATGATGAACGTGATCATCAGCGAGGGCCTGCACGACGAGGCCTACGTCCGCGACCACACCGTCGGGTTCGACGAGCTCGCCGAGCGCGTGCGCACGGCCACCCCGGAGTGGGCGTCGGAGGAGACCGGCGTCCCCGCCGAGGACATCCGCACGCTCGCCCGCGAGTACGCCACCACCGACCCGGCCGTCATCCGCATCGGCGTCGCGATCGAGCGTCACGCCGGCGGCGGCCAGACCGTGCGGTCGCTCGCGTGCCTGCCTGCGCTCGTCGGCGCCTGGCGCCACGTCGGGGGCGGGCTGCTGCAGCTGCCGCTCTGGGCGCACCCGGTGAACTGGCCGGCGTTCATCCACCCCGAGCTCGCCACCCCGGGCACGCGGGTCGTGAACCAGTTCCTGCTGGGGCAGGCGCTGACTGGCGAGATGCCGCTGGACCCGCCGGTCACGGCCCTCATGGTCTACAACTCGAACCCGATGGTGGTGGCCCCCGAGCAGGAGAAGATCGCGCGGGGGCTGGCCCGCGAGGACCTGTTCACGGTGGTCAGCGACCAGTTCCTCACCGACACCGCGCGCTACGCCGACATCGTCCTGCCCGCGACGACCCAGCTCGAGCAGCACGACCTCATGTTCAGCTGGGGCCACTTCTACGTCACCCTCAACGTCCCCGCCGTCGAGCCGGAGGGGGAGTCGATCCCCAACACCGAGCTGTTCCGGCGGCTCGCGGCCCGGATGGGCTTCGACGACGAGTACTTCCGCCTGACCGACGAGGAGCTGCTGGCGCAGGCCTACGACTGGTCGGCGCCGGCGATGGAGGGCATCACCCTCGAGTCACTGCGCGAGACGGGGTGGGCGCGGCTGAACCTGCCGGGCCCCGACGCGTACGCCCCGCACGCCGAGGGCAACTTCCCGACGCCCTCGGGCAAGACCGAGTTCCGGTCGTCGGCGCTCGAGGCGGCCGGCAACTTCGTCGTCCCGCTGTTCCGGCAGCTCTACGAGGAGTTCCAGCCCGGCGGCACCGTCGACCCGCTGCCGCACTACATCGCGCCGCGCGAGACCGGCGAGGTCTACCCGCTCAACCTGCTCTCACCGAAGTCGCACGCCTACATCAACTCCAGCGCGGGCGACCAGGCGATGCAGAAGCGCGTGCAGGGCGAGCAGAAGGTGACCATCCACCCCGCCGACGCCGAGGCGCGCGGCATCACCGACGGGCGCTACGTCGAGGTGTCCAACGACCGCGGCCGGTTCGTCGCGCTCGCCGACGTCTCCGACGAGGTCTCGGTCGGCGTCGTCGTGTGCCCGATGGGCTCGTGGGCGAAGAACGCCAAGGACGGCAGCACGGTGAACGCGGTCAACCCGTTCGCCTTCGCCGACCTCGGCAACGCCCCGACGTTCTCGGACACGCGGGTCGAGGTCACCCCGGTGTGAGTTGCCCCGGTCTGAGTGGCCCCGGTGTGATTGCCCGGTCACCGGGCGGCCAGGACCTCCGGGTCCCGGTCGCTCGGTGACCGCGGGGTGGGGGCCGTGCCCGTCGAGGTCTCGGCCCGGTCCGGGGTCTCGGCATCGGCGAGGTCGGTGAGGAGCCGCCGGGCGGCCCGGACCGCGACGTCGGGCACCTCCCCGTCGCGGGCGAGGCGGCGGAAGACCTCGGCGAGCGCCGCGGCCGCCGAGCCGGAGAGGACCAGCCCGCGGTCGGGACGCGTGTAGGGCGCGAGGGCGCGCGCGACCTCCCGGCAGGTCTCGGCGCCGGGATTCGCGAGGGTGAAGGCGAGGGTGTCGGCGTCGAGGTCAGCGGCCACGGACACGCACCGACTCGGGAACGTCGGCGGCCTTGGCCGCGTCCGGGGTGTCGCTCCGGATGTGCTGGAACGTGCCGCGCGACGGCGCCGAGCCGCTCGCGCGCCGACGACGACCGAGCCGGCCGTCGGTGCCGGTCGTGCTCCCACCGTCGACCGTGTCGACGCCGTGGGGGTGGCGCGCGTCAGCACGCCAGTGCAGGTGCCACATGGGCGGGGACCTCCTGATCCACCACCGGGGCCGTACTCGGGACCACTCGGGGCGTCACCGGACGAGTACGGAGGGACGGCCGTCGCTCACGGACTGAACACGGCACCCGCGATGGTGGTCCAGATCACGCCCCGGTCGCCACGCGAGGGCGGCCTGTACCGAGAAAGCACCTCATCGGCTGAGCGCTCGTCCGGTCAGGGAGTGGTCGCGGCCGGTCGCGGGCGGAGGCCGAGGACGCGTTCGAGCACCCGGTACCGCAGCGCGACGCTCAGCGTGACGAACCACAGCACCAGGGCGATCCCGGGAATCTGCAGCACGGGCGGGTCGGGCGCGGTGAGCCCGAAGTACTCACGGGTGGCCGGGACGACGAGCACGACGGCGAACGCCGCGAAGAGACCCAGCGCGAGCCAGGTGGGACGGCGGTCGCTGCTCACGGGAGCCCAGGCCGTGAAGATCCGGTGCGGGGGCTCGAGCAGCAGGATGAGCACGATCGCGGTGCTCGAGACGAACACCGACATCGCGGACTGCGCGCCGAGGGTGGCCGAGGCCTCGACGAAGTCGGCGTCCTCCCCGTAGGTCAGGCCGGTGTACTGCTCGAACAGGCTGATCGCCTGCGGGTACGGCGTGCCGGTGAAGCCGTCGGCGATCTGGCGGTAGAGGTAGGCGTAGATCGCGGTGGCGAAGCCGGCGGTGAGCACGCCGACGGGGAGGACGAACCGCGCCAGGGACGCCAGCAGGTCGTCGTCGGGCGGCTTCGGGCGGGCCCACAGCGTCAGGAAGAAGGTCGGCACGCCGACGGTGAACAGCGTGAGCCCCACCTGCGTGGGCGTGTAGGGGAAGCCGAGCCCGAGCAGCGTCACGGTGAGGATGACGAGCATCTGCGTCACCACCCGCGACAGGAACAGGTACATCGACGAGCCGACGCCGGCGATGATCCGGCGGCCCTCGGTGCGGGCCGGGGGCAGGGTGGCGAACGAGTCGTCGAGCAGCACGATGTCGGCGACGTCCCGGGTCACCGAGCTGCCCGAGCGCATCGCCACCCCGACCTGCGCGCGCTTGAGCGCGCGGGCGTCGTTGACGCCGTCGCCCACCATCGCCACCTGGTGCCCGCGGCGGGCCAGGGACGCGACGATCTGCTCCTTCTGCTCCGGGGCGATCCGCCCGAAGACCCCGTGGGTGTCGACGGCCTCGTCGAAGGCGTCGGTGTCGGAGCCCTCGAGCCGGGCGAGCGCCGGGCCGGCGATCGCGGGCGCGTCGAGCCCCGCGCGGCGGGCGAGGGCGGCGACGGTGTCGGGGTCGTCGCCGGAGACGACCTTGACCGCGACCCCTCGGCGGCGAGGCCGGTGAGGACGTCGGTGACGCCCTCGCGCAGCTCGTCGGCCAGCGCGACGAGCGCGACCGCGCGCAGGCGCGGCAGCCGGGGCCGTCCGTCGGCGTCGTGGAGCGCGCCCTCCCCGCGCGCCAGCACGAGCACGCGCAGGCCCTCGCCCGTGCGCCGGCGCACCGCGTCGTCGGAGACCACCGCGGCGTCGGCCAGGGCGGGACGCACCGTGGACGGTGCGCCGAGGACGAGGGCGGTGCCGTCGGCGAGCGTGATCCCGCTCCAGCGCAGCGACGAGCGGAACTCCACCTCGTCGAGCACCTCGGCGGGCTCACCGGGCAGCGAGGTGTCCGCGGCCAGGGCGGTGGTGGTGGCGTTGGTGCTCGCCACCGAGCGGGCGACGGTGCCGAGCAGCGCCCGCGCGCCCGCCTCGTCGCCCCCCGCGGGCACGACCTCCACCAGGGCGAGCCGGCCGCTGGTCAGCGTGCCGGTCTTGTCGGTGCACACGACGTCGACGCGACTGATCGCCTCGACGGCGTTGGTCTGCTGCACGAGCGCCCCGCGCCCGCCGATGCGCGCGGCCCCGACCGCGTAGGCGACGGCGATGAGGAAGAACAGGCCGTAGGGCACGAGGCCCGAGAGCACGGCGGAGGTCTGCACGAAGCGCAGCACCGTCGACCCGTCGAGTGCGGCCTGGGCGAGGATCGCGCCGCTCATGAGCAGGACCAGCAGGATGAGCAGGCGCACCACGAGGTCGATGCGCCGCTGCAGCGGGGTGAGCCCGGTGGTGTCCTCCCGTGCGGCGATCGTCAGGCGGCCGGCGTGGCTGTCGACGCCGACGCCCTCGGCGCGCTGCAGTCCCTCGCCGCCGGAGCAGGAGCTGCCCGAGAGCAGCGGGTCGCCGACCGCCTTCGCGACGGGGTCGGACTCGCCGGTCAGCAGGGACTCGTCGGCCTCCAGACGGCCGTCGACCAGCGGCCCGTCCACGACGATCTGCCCGCCGCTGCGCAGCCGCACGAGGTCGCCGACGACCACCTCCGACGGCGGCACCGACCGGTCCGCGCCGTCGCGCACCACCGTCACGGGCTCGCGCGCGAGGAGCTGCAGCCGGTCGAGCTGGCGCTTGGCGCGCAGCTCCTGGAACGCCGCGAGGGCCGCGTTGATGATGCCGAGCCCCACGCTGACCAGCGCGTCGCTGTAGCGCCCGAGCGCGAGCAGCGCGAACCCGATCACGAAGAGCGTGTTGTTGTAGAACGAGAAGACGGTCGTGCGCAGGATGCGCGCGGTGGTGCGCCCGGAGCCGGAGACCGGGGCGTTCGCCTTTCCCTCCCGCACGAGCTCGCGCGCCCGGGCCTCGGTGAGGCCCTCGACGGCCGCCGTCGTCGTCATCCCGTCGTCCCCCGCTCGTCCCCTCGCACGCGGCCATGATCCCGGCCGGACCTGGAGCGGACCTGAAGGGGCGGGTCAGCCGGGCTGCAGGGCGCGGCGCCACTGGGCGGGCACCTGGGCGCGCAGGCGCTCGGTGTCCACGCCCTCGGGGTCGAGCAGGCGCTGCATGCCGATGCCGCGCAGCTGGCCGACGACGGCCACCGCGACGGCGTCCGGGTCCACGTCCGCGCGGACCTCGCCCGCGGTGACGCCGGCCTCGACGTCCTCGCGGAGGTCGGCGCGGAAGCCGCGGTCGCGCTCGCGGAAGGTCGCCGCGAGCTCGGAGGCGGTCGCGGCCTCGGCCCAGAGCAGCAGGAAGGCGCGGTTGGCGGTGCCGAGGCCGGTGAGCGCGTGCAGGTACCCGTCGACGAGCGCGAGCAGCCGCTCGAGGCCCGGCGGCATCTCCTCGAGACCCGGGACGAAACCGCCCTGGATCGCGCGGGAGAGGGCGTCGACGAGGCCCTGCTTGGAGCCGAACTGGTGGGTGACGATGCCGCGGCTGTACCCGGCCCGCTCGCCGACCTTCGCGAGCGTGAGCGCGCGGACCCCGGACTCGACCACCAGCTCGGCGGCCGCGGCCACGAGCGCCGCCTCGGTGCGCTCCCGACGTTCCTGCTGGGTGGGCATGGCGGTGAGCGTAGCGCAGTCACTTGCGTGTCAACCGACAAGTATGCGACCGTGGCTCTCGACGAGAGGAAGTCATCGTGATCGAGTTCGAGGACAGCGCCCTGGACACCCTGCTGGCGGAGGACCCCGGCGGGCCCGTGGTGATGCTGAACCTGTTGCGCTTCCGCCCCGACGGCGGCCGGGAGAGCTACCAGCGCTACGTCGACGCGGTGGGGGCGGTGAGTGGGCGCCACGGCGTGCAGATCACCTACCTCGGGGAGGGCGGACGCGCCCTGGCGGCTGAGGAGGGGCAGGCCTGGGACATGGTGCTCCTGGTGCGCTACCCGAGCCGGGAGCACTTCGTCGCCATGATCCGCGACCCCGCCTACCAGCAGATCGAGCACCTGCGCGCCGAGGCGCTCGTCGAGGGGGTCCTCCAGCCGACCGTGCCGGTGACGGGGGCGGCATGACGGCGGTGCTGGTGCACGGCAACCCCGAGACCGCGGCGGTCTGGGACCCCCTGCTGCCGGCTCTCGAGACGGTCGGGGTGCCGAGGGAGCAGGTGGTGCGCCTCTCCCCGCCCGGCTTCGGCGCGCCGCTGCCCGACGACTTCCCGGCGACCCCGGAGGCCTACCGCGACTGGCTCGTCGGCGAGCTGGAGGCGATCGTCGCGGAGCACGGCCCGGTCGGCCTCGTCGGCCACGACCTCGGCGGCGGGCACACCCTGCGCGTCGCCATGACCCGGCCGGACCTGCTGCGCAGCTGGGTCGGCGACGTCGTCGGGAGCTTCGCGCCCGACTACGTCTGGCACGAGCTCGCCCAGCGCTGGCAGACGCACGGCGTCCCGGGCTCGCCGTGATCGCCACCGGCGACCACGTCGTGGGCACGGAGGTCCAGCGTCGCGCGATGGCCGAGCGCGCGGGTGCGCGCGTCGCGGTGCTCGACGGCCTGGGGCACTGGTGGTTGGCCGAGGACCCCGACCAGGCCGCGCGCGTGCTCGTGGACTTCTGGTCGTCGGTCTGAGGGACGGTCCCGACTTGCGGAGAACGCTTCGGAAATCGAAGCGTCGGCGCGAGGGGTCGGCAGCACCTACCGCTTCCACCGGGTCGCGGCCCGACCTCGACCGACCTGACACGGATGCTTCGGAAACCGAAGCGTCTCCCGCACCCTTCACCAGGCGACGGGGAGGCGCTCCAGTCCGTGGATGGCGTGCCGGGTGGCCCAGGCGACCTCGTCGTCGGGGATCGCCAGGTGCAGCGTCGGGAAGCGGCGCAGCAGGGCGGGGAAGGCGATCCGCATCTCCATGCGGGCCAGCGGCGCGCCGAGGCAGTGGTGCACGCCGTGCCCGAAGGCGACGTGCGGCGGCGGGGCGTCCCGGGTGATGTCGAGGCGGTCGGGGTCGTCGACGACCGCGGGGTCGCGGTTGGCGGCCGGCAGGTTGAACACCACGAGGTCGCCGCGGTGGATCGTCGCGCCCTCGATCTCGACGTCGCGCAGCGCGAGGCGCGGCGAGCCGCTCGAGACGATCGACAGCCAGCGCATCAGCTCCTCGACGGCGGGCGCCACCGCGTCGTCGTCGTCGCGCACCGCGGCGAGCTGCTCGGGGTGGCGGAGCAGAGCGAGCGTGCCGAGACCGAGCATGTTGGCCGTGGTCTCGTGCCCGGCGACGAGCAGCAGGTTCGCGATGCCGACGAGCTCGTCGGAGGTGAGGTCGTCGGGGTGCTCGCGCAGGAGCATGCCGATGAGGTCGTCGCCCGTGTCCCGCCGCGCCCGGGCCACCAGGGTCTGCATGTAGGCCAGGGCCTCGGCGGCGAGCGCCACCCGCCGCTCCTCCGGCAGCCCCGTGTCGAGCTGGGCGCTCGTGCGCGCCTGGAACTCGTCCTGGTCGCCCGGCGGCACGCCGAGCAGCTCGCAGATGACGAGCGACGGGATGGGCAGCGCGTACTGCGCGACGAGGTCGGCAGGCGCGCCGGACCCCTCGAGGGCGTCGAGGTGGTCGTCGACGATCTCGACGATGCGCGGCTCCAGGCGGCGCATCCGGCGCACGGTGAACTCGCCGGCGAGCATCTTGCGCAGCCGCGTGTGCTCCGGCGGATCGAGCGAGAGCAGGTTGCCGGTGCGGTCCCCGGAGAGCTGGCGGGGGTCGCGGCGCACGGCACCGTCGTCACCCGCGAGGTCGTCCGGGGTCCAGCCGTTGGCGAACGTGTCGGCGTCGCCGAGCATCCGGCGGACGTCGGCCTGCCGGGTCAGCAGCCACGCCGGCGGACCGAACGGCGTCGGCACCCGGGCGATCCCGGCGCCGTCCCGCAGCTCCTCGGCGTCCGGAGCTGGGCCGAAGCCGGTGCGCCGGAGATCGAGGGGGATGGTGGTGCCGGGGGAGGGGGTCACACGGGCTCCTGGTCTGGCGTCGGGTGGTCCGGGGTGGCCGTCACGGGCGCGAGCCAGACGCCGACGAGCACGTCGACGAGGCCGGTGGCGGTGTCGGCCCAGGTCGCCCGGGTGGTGGGGGCGCCGTCGGCGAGGGCGCGCTCGCGCTCGACGGGGACGTGCACGAGCAGGTGGCGCGCGACGTCACCGCGCTCGCGGAACACCGCGGGGGGCAGGCTCGGCAGGCAGGCGTGCAGCCCGTCGAGGATGCGCAGCAGCGCCGGAGACGACAGCGACTCGTCGACGAGGATCTCGCGCAGCGCCGGGTCGGTCATCACCTGCGCGCCGAAGCGGGCGTACCAGGTCGGCGAGCCCAGCGTGGCGAGGTGGTCGAACGCCGGGCGCACGAGGCAGGCGAGCCAGTCGCGCAGGTCGTCGCTGTCGGCGACCTGCTCGACCATCTCCTCGCGCGTGCGCTCGATCGCCGTGGTGTGACGCCGCACGATGGCGCGCACGAGGTCGGCCTTGGTACCGAAGTGGTAGCCGACCACCGCGGTGTTGCCCTGGCCGGCGGCGTCGGCGACCTGCCGGTTCGACACACCGTGGACGCCGTGCTCGGCGAACAGGCGCTCGGCGGCGTCGAGGATGGTCGTCCGGGTGTGGGCGTTGCGATCGGTCCGGGCCTTGGCGGGCACGGCTCCGAGTGAACGACCCCACCTCGCGTTTGTCAATCGAGTGCTTTAAATTGAGCGGCGTGTCCTCGGCAACCACGGCCGCACCGCCCCGCGCCCCCATCTTCGTCGCGGTGCTCGCGGCCGCGGGGATCACGGTCTCCCTGCAGCAGACGCTGGTCGTGCCGCTGGTGCCGCAGTTCCCGCGCCTGCTGGGGGCGCCCGCGGCCGACACGGCCTGGGTGGTGACCTCGACGCTGCTCACGGCGGCGGTCGCGACGCCCGTCGTCGGGCGGCTCGCCGACATGGTCGGGAAGCGCCGCATGATGGTGTTCTGCCTGGTCATGCTGATCAGCGGCTCGGTGGTGGCCGCGCTGTCCACCTCGCTGGTCCCGCTGATCGTGGGGCGCGCGCTGCAGGGCCTGTCCACCGGCCTGATCCCGCTGGGCATCAGCCTCATGCGCGACGAGCTCCCGCCCGAGCGCCTCGGTTCCGCGACGGCCCTCATGAGCGCCTCGCTCGGCGTCGGCGGCGCCCTCGGGCTCCCGCTGGCCGCGTTCGTCGCCCAGGCCGCCGACTGGCACGTCCTGTTCTGGGCGGCCGGTGGGCTCGGCGTCCTCGTCCTGATCGGCGTGCTCGGGCTGGTGCCGGAGTCCGCGCAGCGTGCCGGCGGACGCTTCGACGTCGTGGGGGCGGTCGGGCTCGCCGTGGCGCTCGTGTCCCTGCTGCTCGCGGTGTCGAAGGGCGGCTCCTGGGGCTGGGGGAGCGCGCGGGTCGTGACGCTCTTCGTCGTCGCGGCCGTGGTGCTGCTGGCCTGGGGCTGGTGGGAGCTGCGCACCCGCCAGCCGCTGGTCGACCTGCGCGTCAGCTGGCGGCGTCAGGTGCTGCTCACGAACACCGCGTCGATCGTCTTCGGCTTCTCGATGTTCGCGATGTCGCTGGTGTACCCGCAGCTGCTGCAGCTGCCGACCTCGACCGGCTACGGGCTCGGGCAGTCGATCCTCGTCGCGGGCCTGGTGCTGGCCCCCGGCGGGCTGTGCATGATGGCGATGTCCCCGGTGTCCGCGCGCATCAGCGCCGCCTCGGGCCCGCGCACCACGCTGATGCTGGGCGCGCTCGTCGTGGCCGTCGGCTACGGCATCGGGGCCGTGTTCCACGCCGCGGTCTGGCAGCTGGTGGTCAGCTCGATCGTCATCGCCTGCGGCATCGGCCTGTCCTACGGCGCGATGCCCTCGCTGATCATGGCCGCCGTGCCGATCGAGCAGACCGCGGCGGCGAACAGCCTCAACAACCTCATGCGGGCGCTGGGCACGTCGTTTGCGAGCGCCATCGCCGGCGTGCTGCTGGCCTCGCTCGTGACGACCGCCGGTGTCCCCACCGAGGCGGCCTTCGTCCTGGTGATGCTGCTCGGCGCGGGGGCGGCGATCGTCGCGCTGGTGATCGTCGCGGCCATCCCGCCGCGGCCGGCGCCGGTGGCCTCGACGACGACGACGCCCGCGCCGCAGGCGGAGCCGGACCCCGAGCCCGATCCGCTCGTGCGCGGCACGGTGCGCCACGGCGGCGGGCCCGCCGGGGCGCCGTGCTCACCGTCGTGAGCACCGACGGCCACCAGCTCGGCAGCGGGCGGACGGCGGACGACGGCGGGTTCACCCTGCGCCGGACCGGCGACGGCCGCCCGCACCTGCTGGTCGTGCAGTGGTCCGGGATCGCCCGGGCCGAGCCGCTGGCCGGCACCGACGGCCTCGTGCGCGACGTCGAGCTCGGCGACCGGGTCCCGGTGCCGGCCCGCTAGAGCACCTGGTGCCCGTACATCTCGCCGAGCGGGTCGGAGATCAGCTCGATGCGCGCGCCGTCGGGGTCGCGGAAGTACACCGAGACGCCGCTGTGCACCTCGTGCTCGACCCCGGCGTCGGCCAGGCGCGCGACGAGCTCCTCCCAGCGGGCCGGGTCGACGCTGATCGCGACGTGGTGCAGCCCGCCGAGCACCTCGGCGTACGGCCCGAGATCGAGCCCGGGGAAGTCGAAGAACGCGAGCAGGTTGCCGTTGCCGATGTCATGGAAGAAGTGCGACGAGCCGGGGTAGTCGCGGTTGTCGATCAGCTCGGTGAGCGGGAAGCCGAGGACGTCCTGGTAGAAGGCCACGGTCCGCTCGACGTCGCTCGACACCAGCGCCGTGTGGTGCAGACCGCGGGCGGTGGACGCCGGCCGCTCGCCGACGGGACGCAGGTAGCGCTCGCGGAGCGCGTCGCGGCGGTTCTCGATGTCGGTGCTCATGGGCGTACCTCTCCGGTGGGTCGGGATCAGCGGGACAGCAGGGCGGTGAAGTCGGGGACGTCGGCGAAGGGGTCCACGGGACCGGCTGGCGCGCGGGCGGCCACCAGGTCGGCCAGCTCCCCGGCCGCCCGGTCGATACGCGCGCCCAGCTCGCTGCCGACCCCGCTGGCGCCCCAGTCCTCCGCGGCGGCGAACACCGCGGTGGGCGCGACGACGGCGTGCAGGTAGGAGAACAGCGGGCGCATCGCGTGGTCGAGCGCCAGCTGGTGGCGGGCCGTGCCTGCGGTGGCGCCGAGCAGCACCGGGGTGCCGTCGAGCGCGTCGCGGTCCAGCACGTCGACGAACGTCTTGAACAGGCCGCTGTAGGACGCCGAGAAGATCGGCGTCACGGCGATGACGCCGTCGGCGCCGGCGACGGCATCGAGCACCGGGCGCAGCGTGGCGTTCGGGAAACCGGTGACGAGGTGGTCGGCGAGGTCGCGGGCGTGCTCGCGCAGCTCGACGACCTCGACGCGGACGTCGACCCCGCGGTCGCGCAGGGCCGCGGTCGTCGCGTCCGCGAGACGGTCGGCCAGCAGGCGCGTCGACGACGGCGAGGAGAGCCCGGCGCTGACGACGGCGAGGGTGCGGGTGGTCATCAGACCGTCACCTCCTGGGCGAGACGAGCGGCCACGAGCGACTCGTGGGTGGGGGCGTCGGGCACGTGTGCGGGCCTGCGGGCCTCGAACTCCTTGCGCAGCACCGGCACGACGTCCTCGCCGAGGATGTCCAGCTGCTCGAGCACGGTCTTCAGCGGCAGGCCCGCGTGGTCGATGAGGAACAGCTGGCGCTGGTAGTCGCCGACGTACTCGCGGAAGCCCAGCGTCCGGTCGATGACCTCCTGCGGGCTGCCCACGGTCAGCGGGGTCTCGCGGGTGAAGTCCTCCAGCGACGGCCCGTGCCCGTAGACCGGGGCCTCGTTGAAGTACGGCCGGAACTCGCGCACCGCGTCCTGCGAGTTCTTCCGCATGAACACCTGGCCGCCGAGGCCGACGATCGCCTGGTCGGCGTCGCCGTGGCCGTGGTGCTCGAAGCGCCGGCGGTAGAAGTCGACCATGCGCCGGGTGTGGTCGGCGGGCCAGAAGATGTGGTTGTGGAAGAAGCCGTCGCCGTAGAAGGCGGCCTGCTCCGCGATCTCGGGGCTGCGGATCGAGCCGTGCCACACGAACGGCGCGACGCCGTCGAGGGGGCGCGGGGTGGAGGTGAAGCCCTGCAGCGGCGTGCGGAACTTCCCCTCCCAGTCGACGATCTCCTCGTCCCAGAGACGGCGCAGCAGCGCGTAGTTCTCCACCGCCAGCGGGATGCCCTGACGGATGTCCTGGCCGAACCACGGGTAGACCGGGCCGGTGTTGCCGCGCCCGAGCGTGAGGTCGACGCGGCCGCCGGAGACGTGCTGCAGCATCGCGTAGTCCTCGGCGATCTTCACCGGGTCGTTGGTGGTGATCAGCGTCGTCGCGGTGGAGAGCTGCAGGCGCTCCGTGCGTCCGGCCAGGTAGCCGAGCGTCGTCGTGGGCGAGGACGACATGAACGGCGGGTTGTGGTGCTCGCCGAGGGCGAAGACGTCGAGGCCGACCTCCTCGGTCTTCTCCGCGATGCGCAGGACGGCCTGCAGCCGCTCGGCCTCGGTGGGGGCGAGGCCCGTTGTCGGGTCGGGGGTGATGTCGCTGACCGAGAAGACACCGAACTGCATGGCCCTGCGCTCCTTTAGTTGACGATTCAACTTGCACCCCGCAGAACCGCCGAGGCGGCGCGGCTATTCCGGGTGGATGTCCTGTCCGGATCGTTGACGCCCGGACGGGTCTCGGTTGTACTCCAGGTGACGGGTGGATCTCACTGTTCCCCGAACAGAGCAGTCTCCGATACGCGGGCCGGTCTGAGCGGTCGCTGTCGGTGACGGACGGTGACGAACGGAGTGGGTATGGCGGACGAGGCGCAGGACGTCCTGGTGGCGGGGGCCGGCCCCGTCGGCCTGACCGCAGCGGTGGAGCTGGCGCGGCGCGGGGTGGCGGTCCGGGTGATCGACACGCTCGAGCAGCCGCGGCACTACGCCAAGGCCGTCGGGCTCCAGCCGCGGACGTTGGAGCACTGGGAGCGCACCGGCATGCTGACCGCGGCGCTCGACGAGGTCCAGACGATGCGCGGCCAGATCGTGCACGTCGACGGCGCCGAGGTCGCGCGCCTGGAGCTCCACCTGCCCCCGGACGTGCCCTACGGCTTCACGTCCCTGCCCCAGTACACGACCGAGCGCCTGCTCGCCGAGGAGCTGCACCGCCACGGCGGCACCGTCGAGCGCGGGGCCGAGCTCGTGGGCTTCTCCCAGGACGCCGACGGGGTGACGGCGCAGATCCGCACCTCCGCGGGCGAGGAGACGGTCCGGGCGTCCTACCTCGTCGGGGCCGACGGCGCCCACAGCGTGGTGCGCAAGGGGCTCGGGCTCGCCTTCGAGGGCGACGCGTTCGCCGAGGAGTACATGCTCGGCGACGTCGTGCTCGACTGGTCGCTGCCGCCCGGCTTCGGCGTCCGGCTGACGCGCACCGTCCCCGACGGCCCGGACGACATCCTCGTGGCCATCCCGCTCCCGGAGCACGGGCGCTACCGCATCTCGATGCTCGCCCCGCCCGAGCTCAGCACCCGCCCGGCGGCGGCCCCGGCCGGCGCCGCCCCCGTCGACGACGTCGTCCACGGCCTGGAGTCCGGCCACGCCCCCGAGCTGCACCACCTCCAGGCCGTCGTCGACCGCCTCGCCCCGGAGCCGACGACCGTGTCCGACCTGCGCTGGTCGTCGGTGTTCCGCATCAGCCACCGGCTCGCCTCCCGGTACGGGGTCGGGCGCGTGTTCATCGCGGGCGACGCCGCGCACATCCACCCGCCCACCGGCGGGCAGGGCATGAACACCGGCATCCAGGACGCCCTCAACCTCGCGTGGAAGCTCGCGCTCGTCGTCGACGGCGTCGCGGAGCCCGCGCTGCTGGAGAGCTACCACCTCGAGCGCCACCCGGTGGGCGAGGAGGTGGTCGGGCGCACGGTGCGCCAGGCGCGGCAGGGCTTCGACGCCGACGACCCGGCGACGATGATGCGGCGCGAGGCCCAGCTGCTGGTGAGCTACCCCGTCAGCCCGATCGTCGGCGCCGCGGGCGCCGCCCTCGGGGTGCTCCCCGGCGAGCGGGCCCCCGACGCCCGCGGCCTGCGCCGTCCCACGGTCACCGACCCGCTGCGCCTGCACGCCGTGCTCGCCGCGACGGAGTTCGCGCTGCTCGCCTACGTCGCCGACCTCGACCAGGTCGCCGAGGTCGCCGCCGCGCGGGCGGTCGCGGCCGCGAGCGCCCTGCCGGTGCGCGTGCACGTGGTCGGCGCCCCGGACCTCGGGCCTGCGCTGGACGCCTCCGGGGAGCCCTACCTGCTCGACGGCGCCGGGGACCTCGCGGCGACGTACGGCGTGCGGGGCGGCGACGCGGTGCTCGTCCGTCCCGACGGCTACGTCGGCTGGACCGCGCGCCCGCTCACGGCCGAGGCGCTCGCCCTCCACCTCGCCACCCTGACCCGGGCCCCGCAGGGTGCCGCGGCCGGCGCGACCGCGTCGGCTCAGGTCCCGCAGTAGGTCACGTACGCCGCGGAGCCGGCCGGGTCGGGGGCGGCGTAGGCCTCCTGGCCCGGCTGCTCGGTGAACGGGTCGGCGAGCACCGCGACCAGCCGGTGGAACGGCGCGAGGTCGCCGTCGACGGCCGCGGTGAGCGCGGCCTCGACCTGGTGGTTGCGGGGGATGTAGACCGGGTTGACGCGGTCCATGGCGTCCGCGATCTCCGCGGCGGGCCGGGTGTCGCCGGCCAGCGCGGCGTGCCAGCGCTCCAGCCACGCGTCGACGGCCTCCCGGTCGATCACCAGGTCGCGCACCGGGGCGTCGTCCCCGCGCGCGGCCGACGACAGCGCCCGGAAGAACCGCGTGTGGTCGGGGTGCTGCTCGGCCATCAGCGTGACCAGGTCCTCCACCAGCTCGGGGTGCTCGCCGGTGAGCCCCAGCTTGGCGTGCAGACCGGCCGACCGGTGCCGCGTGTAGCGCTCGCCGAACGCCGAGACGGCGTCGGTCGCGAGCTGCACCGCGGTGTCGGCGTCGTCATCGATCAGCGACAGCAGGCTCTCGGCGAACCGCGCCAGGTTCCACTGCGCGACCGCGGGCTGGCGGCCGTAGGCGTAGCGCCCGCCGTGGTCGATGGAGCTGTACACCGTGGCGGGGTCTTCGGCGTCCATGAAGGCGCAGGGCCCGTAGTCGATGGTCTCGCCGGAGATCGTCATGTTGTCGGTGTTCATGACGCCGTGCACGAACCCGACGTCCATCCACTGCGCGATCAGCGACGCCTGGGCCTCGACGACGGCCTCGAGCAGCGCCAGCGCCGGGCGCTCGGCCTGCGCCGCCGCGGGGTGGTGGCGCGTGATCGCGTGGTCGGTGAGGCGACGCAGGAGGTCGGCGTCGCCGGTGGCCGCGGCGTACTGGAACGAGCCCACCCGCAGGTGGCTCGACGCGATCCGCGCCAGCACCGCGCCGGGCTGCGTCGTCTCGCGGGTCACGCTCTCGCCGGTGGTGACGACGGCGAGCGCCCGCGTCGTCGGGACGCCCAGCGCGTGCATGGCCTCGCCGATCACGTACTCGCGCAGCATCGGCGCGAGCGGCGCCCGGCCGTCCCCGCCGCGGGCGAACGGCGTGCGGCCCGAGCCCTTGAGGTGCAGGTCGCGGCGCCGCCCCGCGGTGTCGGTGAGCTCGCCGAGCAGCAGCGCCCGGCCGTCACCGAGGCGCGGGGAGTAGTTGCCGAACTGGTGGCCGGCGTAGGCCTGCGCCACCGGCGTCGCGCCGGCGGGCACGGCCGCGCCGGCGAGCACGGCGACGCCCTCGGGGCTGCGCAGCGCCTCGGCGTCCAGCCCGAGCTCGCCGGCCAGCTCCTCGTTGAGCGCGACGAGCTCCGGCGACGGCGAGGGCGCCGCCTGCCACGCCTGGTAGAGGCCACCGAGGTCGCGGACGAACCAGTCGTCGAGAGCGAACATCGGCCGGGTGTCGGCGACGGTCATGGATCCGAGGTTAACCACGTCGGCCGATCGTCACGCCGGATCAGCGTCGTGATCCGCACGAGCGACGGTGCCCTGGGCGTCGAGCCGAAGCCGAAGTGCACGGGCGGGCGCACCGGGCCGAGCGCGCCCTGGTCGCGGCCCTCGAAGGTCACCGCGGCGTCGACGACGCGGTGCAGGTCGCGGGCGCCGTAGTACTCGGTGCGCCCGCCCCCGGCGGTGCCGACCGTGCGGACGCCGGGCAGCACCCGGCGCGCGATCGCGTCGAGGGCGGCGATCCAGCGCGGCCCCGTGGCCAGCCGCGACGGCACGGCGCGCAGCAGCCACCCGAGCGCCGGGCGCCCGCCGACCCGCAGGGTCACCTCCAGGTCGTCGGTGACGACCCGGTGGCAGTCGCCGAGCTCCTCGTGGGTGACCGCCCCGAGGCGCGTCTCGTCGAACGTGTAGGTCGCGCCCACGAACTCCGCCACCCGCTCGTCGGGGGCCAGGAGGGTCCGGTGGCCGTCGGGGCGCTCGACCATGACGTCGGTGAACGCCCCGAGTGGCGACGTCGGCCAGTGCCCGATCACCACGCGCAGTCCGGCCGCCGTGCCGAGGCCGGCGATCCACCCGTCGAAGCGCTCCACGTCCCGGGCCTACCCGATCCGGATCACGGGACGCAGCTCACCGCGGTAACCCGACCTGGTCCCCCGCCCAGCGCCCGAGCACCGAGAACGCGGCCTGGTGCCCGAGCGAGCCGTCCGGGCCCGTGTCGAAGGCGTGGTCGGCGAACGGGAGGTCGACACGCTCGACGAGGACCCCGGCGTCCCGCGCGGCGTCGACGAAGCCGTCGGCACCCGACGGCGGGACGAGCCGGTCGCGCGCCGGCACGATGAGCAGTGTCGGCGGGGCGGCCCCCGGGACGGCCGCGAGCGCGTCGACGGCGGAGACGGCCCGGTAGCGGTCCGGCACCTGCTCGGGGGTACCGCCCGTGTAGCCGACGGCGAACTCCTGCGCGCCCCGCCCGTGGCGGTAGGTGTCGGCGAGGTCCACCGCCGGATAGAGGGTGGCGATCGCACGCGGGACCGGCACGGGCACCGGCGACGCGCACGCCGCGGTCTGCGTGCCGGCCGCGGCGCCGTAGCCCACGGACAGGGCGAGCTGGCCGCCCGCCGAGTCGCCGCCGATCACGAGCCGGCGGGCGTCGCCACCCTGCTCGGCGGCGTGCTCGGCGACGCGGGAGAGCGCGCAGGCGACCTGGGGGCCCGCGACGTCCCACGTCGGGCGCCCCGGGCGGGTGAGCGTGTACTCGACGGAGACGACGAGCCAGCCCTCGTCGGCGAGGCGCCGGAAATCCGGGGTGCGGTCGAGCTCGGAGCCGGTGCGCCACCCGCCGCCGTGCACCCAGACGAACACGGGGGCCGGGGTGGCCGCGCGCGGCCGCAGGACCGACAGGTGCAGGTCCTCGCCCTCGGGGGTCGTCAGGTAGATCGGGTGCGCGTCGGGCTCGGCGGCCGGCGGCCCCGGCAGGGCGACGGCGCGCAGGGGGTCGACGCTCCCGCCGCCGCCGAGCGTCGCCGCCACCACGGCGCCGACGGCCCCGGCGAGTGCCAGGGTCGCGACGGTGGCGACGGCGGCCACGACCGTGACCGCGACCGTCCGCCGGGCCCGGCGCAGCAGCCACGCCCCGGCCGTCACGACGAGGCCGAGGAGCAGCAGCGGCGGCCCCCACACGACCACCACCACCGGCGAGCCCTGCGCGCCGAGCAGTGACGACCCGGGGACGAGCGCGGTGAGCGCCGCGACGACGAGGAACAGCGACGCCAGGGCGAGGACGACCAGCGCGACGACGCCGAGCGGCCCGGATCGGCGCGGGCCGGCCGGCCCGGCGTCGCGGTCCGCCACGTCCTGGTCGGTCACGTCCGACAGCGAAGCACGCCCGCCGGCCCGCGCGTCGGTCACGGTCGGGTGAGACGACCCGTGCGCCGCCGCACCGGGCGGGTGGAAGATCGGGCCATGGCTCACACCGTCGCCGACCAGCTCCTCGAGGTTCTGATCCAGTCCGGGGTCCGGAGGATCTACGGGCTCGTCGGCGACAGCCTGAACCCGATCGTCGACGCCGTGCGACGCTCGGGCGGCGCGGCCGAGGGCGGGATCGACTGGATCCACGTGCACAACGAGGAGGCCGGCGCGCTCGCGGCGGCCGCGGAGGCCCAGCTCACCGGCACCCTCGCCGTCTGTGCGGGGAGCTGCGGGCCCGGCAACACGCACATGATCCAGGGCCTCTACGACGCCCACCGCTCGGGCGCCCCGGTCCTCGCGATCGCCTCGCACATCCCGTCGATCCAGATCGGCACGACCTATTTCCAGGAGACCCACCCGACGTCGTTGTTCGCCGAGTGCTCCTCGTGGGTCGAGCTGGTCTCCCGCCCGCAGCAGCTGCCGCGCCTGCAGCGCATCGCGATGCAGACCGCGCTGGCCGACCGCGGGGTCTCGGTGCTCGTGATCCCCGGCGACATCACCGCCGAGGCGGCGGCGCACCCCACCGGGCTGGGCGACCTCGTGGCGCCGTCCGCCGTCGTGACGCCGGCCGTCGACCGCGTCGAGGCCCTGGCGGAGCGGGTGAACCGAGCGTCGTCGGTGACGTTGTTCGTCGGCGCCGGGGTGCGGGAGGCCCGCGACGAGGTCCTCGCGCTGGCCGAGAAGGTCAAGGCGCCGGTGGGCCACTCCCTCGGCGGCAAGGAGTGGATCCAGTACGACAACCCCTACGACGTGGGGATGAGCGGGCTGCTGGGCTACGGCGCCTGCTTCGAGGCCAGCCACGAGGCCGACCTGCTCGTGCTGCTCGGCACCGACTTCCCCTACGACGGGTTCCTGCCGCAGGCGCACACCGTGCAGGTCGACCGCGACGCGCGGCACCTCGGACGGCGCACCGTGCTCGACCTCGGCGTCGAGGGCGACGTCGGCGCCACCCTGCGCGCGCTGCTGCCGCTGCTCGACGAGAAGACCGACCGCACCTTCCTCGACCGGATGCTGCGCCACCACGCCGAGGCGCTCGAGCACGTCGTCGACGCCTACACGCAGCGCGTCGAGGACCACCGGCCCGTGCACCCCGAGTACGTCGCCTCGGTGCTCGACGAGGAGCTGACCGACGACGCCGTCGTCACCGTCGACACCGGCATGTGCAACGTCTGGGCCGCCCGCTACATCACGCCCACCGGCCGCCGGCGGATCGTCGGCTCCTTCCGGCACGGGACGATGGCCAACGCGCTGCCGCACGCGATCGGCGCGGCGGTCTCCCAGCCCGGCCGCCAGGTCGTCTCGATGTCCGGCGACGGCGGGCTGACGATGCTGATGGGGGAGCTGCTCACCACCGTCGAGCAGGACCTCGACCTCACCGTGGTGGCGTTCAACAACGGCGCGCTCGGCATGATCCGCCTGGAGATGATGGTCGCCGGGTTCCCGTCGTTCCAGACCGACCACGGGCCCGCGGACCTCGGGGCGATCGCCGCGGCCGCGGGGCTGCACGCCGTGACGGTCACCGACCCGCACGAGCTGCGGGGCGCCCTGCGCGCGGCCCTCGACCACCGCGGCCCGTCGCTGGTCGACGTGCGCACCGATCCGAACGCCCTGTCGATCCCCCCGCACATCACCGGGGAGCAGGTGCGCGGCTTCGCCCTCGCCGGCATGCGGACCGTGCTCGCCGGCGGTGTCGGGAAGATGGTCGACCTCGCCCGGTCCAACCTGCGCTCGATCCCGCGGCACCCGCTGCGCTAGTCGTCGCCGGCCCGGTCACACGGCGCGTGCACGCGGGTGGCCCGGTTCCGGCCGCGCAGCCGCAGCACGTCGACCTCGGTCCAGCGCGCGGCCTCGTCGGGGCCGGCGCGGCGGATCGCCGCGTCGGAGGCGGCGACGAGGCCCCGGAGGCCCTTCGCGACGTCGCACAGGCGCGCGGCCTCGTTCACCGGGTCGCCGATCACGGTGTACTCGTAGCGGCGGGTGTCGCCGATGTTGCCCGCCACGGTCGGGCCCGCGGAGACGGCGATGCCCGCGGTGGCGGGAGCCGTGGTGGTGGCGGTGCGCGCGTCCAGGCGCTCGGCCAGCGCCCGGGCGGCGGCGAGCGCGCACCCCGCGGGGTCGTCCAGGTCGTCCGGCGCCCCGAACACCGCCAGCGCCGCGTCGCCCTCGAACTTGTTGATCCACCCCCGATGGCTCTCGACGACGTCGACGACCTCGCCGAAGAAGGCGTTGAGCACGGCGACGACCTCGTGCGGCGGGTGCTCGAACGCCATCTCGGTGGACCCGACGAGGTCGACGAACAGCACCGCGACCTCGCGCACCTCGCCGCCGAGCTCGATCTCGCCCGCGAGCGCGGTGCGCGCGACCCCCTCGCCGACCTGGCGGCCGAACAGCTCGCGGATGCGGTCGCGCTCGCGCAGCCCGGTCGCCATCTCGTTGAACCCGGCCTGCAGCATCCCCAGCTCCGAGGCGTCCGAGATCTGCACCCGGGTCCCGAGCTCGCCGTCCTGCACCCACCGCAGGGCCCGCCGGACGTCCATGACGGGCCCGGCGATCGACGTCGACGTCAGCGCCGCGAGCAGGAACCCGACCGCCAGCGCGACCGCGGCGAGCACCAGCACGACGACCCCGAGCCGCGTCACCGTGTAGTAGTCGCGGAACACCAGCGACGCCGCGGCGGCGAGGGCGATGCCGAGCAGCGGCACGCCGGTCCCGAGGGTCCAGGCGCTCAGGGACCGGGCCACCACGCCGGGCACCAGGCCGAGCCGGTCGGGCGGGTCCTCGGCGAGCACCCGCGCCACCTCGCCGCGCAGGGCGAGCTCGCTGAGACGGTAGGCGACGGCGACCGTCGCGACGCCCCCGAGGGCGACGACGCACGCGACGGTGAGGGCGACGGTCAGCGAGGAGAACGCGTTGATCGTCGCGAAGAGCGGCACGGCGACGATCCACGGGACGGCCTGGACGACGGTGATCCGCAGCGGCGCCGCGAGGACCGCGCTGCGCGCCAGCCGTCCGTGCGCCCGCCAGACGTCGTCGCCGGCGTCCGCGTCCGGCTGCGGGGGCACGTGCACCCACAGGAAGCCCCAGATGAGGCCGACGACGGCGGCGAACACGAGGTAGAAGCCGAACGCCCAGAGGTTGCGGTCGAGGGTGTCGTCGAGGTCGGGCACCAGGTTCTGGGTCGGCAGGAGCCACCCGGCCACCGCGAGCACGATCGCCGCCCCCACGACGTTCGAGACCACCACGAGGGCGCCGACGCGCGCCTTCGTGGCCGGCCGGAAGTCGCGGTGCACGGTTCCGCGCTCCGGGGGGTCCTCCATGCGCCCGACCCTATATAGCAGGTACCGGCGGTACCGCGAGGGTCAGCCCGTGGCGTCCGCCACCACGGCCCGCGCCGCCTCGAGCCGCGCCACCGGCACGCGGAACGGCGAGCAGGAGACGTAGTCCAGCCCGGCGCGGTGGAAGAAGTGCACCGAGTCCGGGTCGCCGCCGTGCTCCCCGCAGATTCCGAGCTTGAGGTCGTGGCGCACCTCACGGCCGCGCCACGACGCGATCTCGACGAGCTCGCCGACGCCCTCCACGTCGAGCGACTCGAACGGGGAGACCCCGAAGATGCCCGACTCGAGGTAGTCGGAGAAGAACGAGCTCTCGACGTCGTCGCGGGAGAAGCCCCAGGTGGTCTGGGTGAGGTCGTTGGTGCCGAACGAGAAGAACTCGGCGACCTCGGCGATCTGCGCCGCCACGAGCGCGGCGCGCGGCAGCTCGATCATCGTCCCCACCTGGTGGGGGACCGGCGCCC
Source organism: Actinomycetospora sp. CA-053990 (assembly GCF_050948445.1). NCBI lineage: Bacteria > Bacillati > Actinomycetota > Actinomycetes > Pseudonocardiales > Pseudonocardiaceae > Actinomycetospora > Actinomycetospora sp. CA-053990. The sequence continues at coordinate 1,327,810 of NZ_CP192043.1, forward strand.
CGTTCACGTGGGACTCCGGCTCGGCCACCACCTCCGCGATCTCGGCGGCGACGGCCTGCAGCTCCTGCACGGTCCCGACCAGCGGCACCATGATCTCGGGCAGCACCTCGACGCCCTCGGCGGCGAGCGCCGCGGCGGCGCGGGTGATCGCACGGACCTGCATGGCGAACAGGCCGGGCACCGCGATCCCGAGCCGCACGCCGCGCAGTCCGAGCATGGGGTTCTGCTCGTGGAGCCGGCGGACCGAGGCGAGCAGCTCCTCCTTCTCGGTCGTGAGCTGGCCGCGCTCGCGGTCGAGGGCGACCTCGACCGACAGCTCGGTGAGGTCGGGGAGGAACTCGTGCAGCGGCGGGTCGAGCAGCCGGATGGTCACCGGCAGGCCCTCCATCGCCCGGTAGATCGCGGTGAAGTCCTCGATCTGGTGCGGGAGCAGGGCCGCGAGGGCCTCCTCGCGCTGGTCGCGGGTCTCGGCGAGCACGAGCGTCTCCACCAGCTCCCGACGCTCGCCCAGGAACATGTGCTCGGTGCGGCAGAGCCCCACGCCCTCGGCGCCGAAGGTCCGGGCGGTGGTGCAGTCCTCGCCGGTGTCGGCGTTGACGCGCACGCGCAGCCGCCGCAGGGAGTCGGCGTGGCGCATGATCCGGTCGACGGCCGCGACGAGGTCGTCGTTCTCGGCGAGCCCCGTGGACCCCTCGAAGTAGGCCATGACCGGGCTCGCGACGACGGGCACCTCGCCGAGGTAGACCTCGCCGTTCGTGCCGTCGATCGAGAGCACGTCGCCCTCGACGACCTCGCGCCCGTCCGGCAGCGTGATCTTCTTCGCGCGGACGTCGACCTCGAGCTCCTCGGCGCCGCACACCGCGGTCTTGCCCATCCCGCGGGCGACGACGGCCGCGTGCGACGTGCGCCCGCCCCGGCTGGTGAGCACGCCCTGGGCGGCGATCATGCCGTCGAGGTCGTCGGGGGTCGTCTCGCGGCGGACCAGGATGACCTTCTCGCCGGCCTTCGCCCGACGGACCGCGGTGGCGGAGTCGAACACCGCGGCCCCGCCCGCGGCGCCCGGCGAGGCGTTCATGCCGGTGGTCAGCAGCTCCTTGGTCGCGTCGCGGTCGAAGCGGGGGAACATCAGGTTGGCCAGCTGCGCGCCGCTGACGCGGTCGAGGGCCTCGTCCATGCCGATGAGGCCCTCGTCCACAAGCTGGCAGGCGACCGTGAACGCCGCCGCCGCGGTGCGCTTGCCGACCCGGGTCTGGAGCATCCAGAGCTTCCCGCGCTCGATGGTGAACTCGATGTCGCACAGGTCGCGGTAGTGGTTCTCCAGCGTCGTCATGATCTCCATGAGCTGGTCGTACGACGCCTTGTCGATCCGCTCCAGCTCGGTGAGCGCCAGGGTGTTGCGGATGCCCGCGACGACGTCCTCGCCCTGCGCGTTCTGGAGGTAGTCGCCGTACACGCCGCGCGCGCCGGACGCGGGGTCGCGGGTGAAGGCCACGCCGGTGCCGGAGTCCATCCCGAGGTTGCCGAACACCATCGAGCACACGCTGACCGCGGTGCCGAGGTCGGCGGGGATGCGCTCCTGGCGGCGGTAGACGTTGGCGCGGGGGGAGTTCCAGGAGTCGAAGACCGCCCGGACGGCGAGGTCGAGCTGGTCGCGCGGGTCCTGGGGGAAGTCCCGGCCGGCGTGCTCGCGGGTGAGGCCCTTGAAGACGTCGACGAGCGCGCGCAGGTCGTCGGCGTCGAGGTCGAGGTCGTTCGTGGTGCCCTTGGCCTTCTTCGCCTGCTCGAGCGCCTCGGCGAAGTGCTCGCCCTCGATGTCCAGCACCGTGGCGCCGAACATCTGCACGAGGCGGCGGTAGGAGTCCCAGGCGAAGCGCGCGTCGCCGGACTGGGCGGAGAGGCCCTCGACCGACGCGTCGTTGAGGCCGACGTTGAGGACGGTCTCCATCATCCCGGGCATCGAGAACTTGGCGCCGGAGCGGACGGACACCAGCAGCGGGTCGTCGGCCTGGCCGAGCTGCTTGCCCATCGTCTTCTCGAGCGCGACGAGGTGCTCGGTGACCTCGTCGGCGAGGCCGGCAGGCTCGTGGCCGTCGACGAGGTAGGCCCGGCAGGCCTCGGTGGTGATGGTGAACCCGGGCGGCACCGGCAGGCCGAGGTTCGTCATCTCGGCGAGGTTCGCGCCCTTCCCTCCGAGCAGGTCCTTCTGGTCCTTGTTGCCCTCGCCGAACGAGTACACGAGCTTGGTCATGCTGCCTCCGGGGCACGGGCGACGATCTTGGCGCAAACAATCATGGACGGGGCCGGCGCGCGCGCCGACCCCGCCACTGTGGCCGAGGGGCCGCACGGCGGCCAGACCTGACCACGCAGATGATGCTCATCGCGCCCCGATTCTTGATTCGTTCCAGAATAGGCGCGACACTGCGGCCCGTGTCCGCGCCGACCGCACCCCCACCGCGGGGTGACCGCCACGGCCCGGCCCACCACCTCGAGCACCGCACGAACCACCGCACCACCCACCGCTGACCACCCAGTGACCCGGAGGACTTCCTCGTGTCAGAACACGTGACCCGTGAGACCGCGATGAACACGGAGGAGGCCGGGGGCTGCCCGGTCGACCACGGTCGCCTCGCGCACCCGACCGAGGGCGGCGGCAACGTCGACTGGTGGCCGAACCAGCTCAACCTGCGCGTCCTGCGCTCGCACACGTCGGTCTCCAACCCGATGGACCCCGACTTCGACTACGCGAAGGAGTTCGCGACCGTCGACCTCGACGCGCTCGCCGCGGACGTCGACGAGGTCCTGACGACGAGCCAGGACTGGTGGCCCGCCGACTTCGGCCACTACGGCGGCTTCATGATCCGTCTCGCCTGGCACTCGGCCGGCACCTACCGCCTGGCCGACGGCCGCGGCGGCGCCGGCATGGGCATGCAGCGCTTCGCCCCGCTGAACAGCTGGCCCGACAACGGCAACCTGGACAAGGCCCGCCGCCTGCTCTGGCCCGTCAAGCAGAAGTGGGGCAAGAAGGTCTCCTGGGCCGACCTGCTGATCCTCGCCGGCAACCGGTCGCTCGACACGATGGGCCTGAGCACCTTCGGCTTCGCCGGCGGGCGTCCCGACGTCTTCGAGCCCGACAACGAGACCTACTGGGGCCCGGAGAACTACTGGCTCGGCGGCGACCAGCGCTACACCGGCGACCGCCAGCTCGAGCAGCCCCTCGGCGCCTCGCAGATGGGCCTGATCTACGTCAACCCGGAGGGCCCGGACGGCAACCCCGACCCGCTGGCCGCTGCGCGCGACATCCGCGAGACCTTCGGCCGCATGGCGATGAACGACGAGGAGACCGTCGCCCTCATCGCCGGTGGCCACACGTTCGGCAAGACCCACGGTGCGGCCGACCCCGACCAGTACGTCGGCCCCGAGCCCGAGGGCGCGTCCATCGAGGAGGGCGGCCTGGGCTGGAAGCAGAGCTTCGGCAAGGGCAAGGGCCGCGACGCGATCACCTCCGGCCTCGAGGTCACCTGGACCTCCACGCCGGTGCAGTGGAGCAACGGATACTTCGACAACCTGTTCGGCTACGAGTGGGAGCTCCACAAGTCGCCGGCCGGTGCGTGGCAGTACCGCCCGGTGAACAACGGCGGCGCGAACACCGTGCCGGACCCGGAGACCGGTGAGCTCACCCGCCAGCCCACGATGCTCGTCACCGACGTCTCCCTGAAGGTCGACCCGGTCTACAAGGAGATCTCGAAGCGGTTCCACGAGAACCCCGACGAGTTCGCCGACGCGTTCGCGCGCGCCTGGTTCAAGCTGACCCACCGCGACATGGGCCCGATCCAGCGCTACGTCGGCCCGTGGGTGCCGGACGAGACGCTGATCTGGCAGGACCCGGTGCCCGCGCACGAGGGCCCGGTCATCGGCTCCACCGAGATCGCGGAGCTGAAGAAGCAGATCCTCGACACCGACCTGACCGTCTCCCAGCTCGTCAAGGCGGCCTGGGCGTCGGCGTCGACGTTCCGCATCGGCGACAAGCGCGGCGGCGCCAACGGTGCGCGCGTGCGTCTCGACCCGCAGATCGACTGGGAGGTCAACGACCCGCAGGAGCTGCGCCGCACGCTGTCCGCCCTCGAGGGCGTCCAGTCGTCGTTCAACGCCTCCGGCACGCAGGTCTCGCTCGCCGACCTCATCGTCCTCGGCGGCTGCGCCGCGGTGGAGAAGGCGGCGCGCGACGCCGGGTTCGACGTGTCGGTCCCGTTCACCCCGGGCCGCACCGACGCCTCGCTGGAGTGGACGGACGTCGACTCGTTCACCCACCTCGAGCCGAACGCCGACGGGTTCCGCAACTACCTCGGCAAGGGCCACCAGCTCCCGGCCGAGTACCTGCTGGTGGACCGCGCGAACCTGCTCAACCTCTCGGCCCCCGAGATGACCGTGCTCGTCGGCGGTCTGCGGGTGCTGGGCGCGAACACCGCCGGTGCGCCGCACGGGGTGCTCACCGACCGGGTCGGGCAGCTCACGAACGACTTCTTCACCAACCTGCTCGACATGAGCACCACCTGGGCGAAGGTCGCCGAGGAGGAGGGGCTCTACGAGGCCCGCGGCACCGACGGTGAGATCCACTGGACCGGCACCCGCAACGACCTCGTGTTCAGCTCGAACTCCGAGCTGCGCGCCCTCGCGGAGATCTACGCCGAGAACGGGTCGGAGGAGAAGTTCGTCCGAGACTTCGTCGCCGCCTGGGACAAGGTCATGATGCTGGACCGCTACGACGTGAAGTAGCCCCGCACGGAACGAGGGACGCCCCGGCTGCGCACGTCGCAGCCGGGGCGTCCCTCGTTCCGGGGTCGGTCACTCCTGCGTCGGCAGCCACGCCCCGTGCAGCCCGAGCGGGACCCGCACGGGGATGCGGACGCGGGCCACCGGCCCGGAGCCCGGGTCGGCGCCCGGGAAGACCACGAACCAGCTCGACCGGTCGGTGCGGTCGGTCGCGAACGTGACCCACCAGCCGTGCGAGGCGTCCTCATCGCCGGGTCGTGGGACGAAGCACGGCTCGCCGACCGACAGGTCGCCGGCGTCCCACGTGACGCTGCGGCCGGTGGCGGTGTCGACCCACAGCACCGCGTCGAACTCGCCGCCGGCGAGCTCGTGGTGCCCCGTCTTCGTGCCGAGCGCGACGACGTCGTGACGCTGCCCGAGCCGGCGGTCGTCGACCCGCGGGAACTCCATCCCGTGCGGCTCGGTGAGGAAGTCCCGCGTGATCGCACCGCGCTCCGGGTCGATCACGGCCCGCGAGAGACCGCCGACGACCGGGCCGGTGTCCGGGGACAGGCCGCCCGGCCGGGACCACTCGACGTAGTCCAGGACGACCCCGCCGGCAGAACCGTCGGCTCCGTCGGCGAGGTCGTAGGCGTTGGCGCTGTGCCACGACCAGAACGCCTCGGTGTGGGCCCAGCGCACCGGTCCGCCGTCACGGGGGATCAGCGCGATCCGCGTGCCGTCGTCGGGCCGCCAGGACAGGAGCGACCCGCCGCGCATCGCCGCTGCCACGTCGAAGTACATCGGGCCGAGCACGAGCACGACGAAGCGCTCGGTGAGCGCCATGTCGTGGATCATCACCGGGACGTCGACGTCGGGCACCGCCGTCGGCGTGCGCCGCGCGCTGCCGTCGGGGCCGAGCACCGACCACGTGAGGTACGGCGCCTCGAGCCCGTAGCAGAACACCACCATCTCGCCGGTGCGCGGATCGACCTTCGGGTGAGCGCAGAGGCCCGCGGGCAGCGAACCGCCGAAGGTCTCCCGCCCGCGCGTCGCGAGCTCCGGGGTCAGCGCGTAGGGCGGCGCCGACTCCGCGAGCGCGAGCAGCTTCCCGCCGTGGCGCACGACGTTGATGTCGGGCAGGTCCTTCACGGCCCCCGCGAGCGCCGGGCCGACCTCCTCGGCGCTCGGGGTGTAGCCCGTCATCAGACCACCCCACAGCGCGCGGCCGGCGGCGATCTCGGCGTCGAGCATCGGGGTGTGCACGAAGCGGTTCGCGTACCGGGCCTTCCCACCCGAGACCCAGAGCCCGTGCACCATGCCGTCGCCCTCGAGCGGGAACACGTAGGAACCGAGCGGCGTGAAGCGTGGGTTGGGACCGTTGCGCAGGTACATCCCGTCCATCTCGGACGGGAGCTCGCCGACGACCTCGAGGTCGCCGGCGTCGATCTCGTCGATCACCGGCTCGAACAGGCCGGAGAGGTGCGGGTCGTGTGCGGCGTCGACGGGCGGCGGTGCGCCTGGGGCACTCGGCACGGTGGCGGTCATCGCTCGCGCCCTCAGGCCGGCTGGGCGGGCGGGGAGGACGCCTCATGGGCACCCTGCGGCTGGTTCCGGCCGGTGACGTGGTCGGGGTACCAGCCCGTGAACTTCACCGCGGCGACGATCGCGACGATCGGCACCACCCAGTTGAAGATGTCCGAGTTCACGCCGAGGTAGGCGACGGCCGCATCACAGAGCGCGTTGAGGACGAACACCAGACCCCACACCGCGGTGATCACGCGGTTGATCTGCTTGAAGGTCGGGCTGTTCCAGTACTCGCGCGGCGTCTGCTGCCGTGCGTAGTACTCGGTGAACGGCCGGCCCACGGCCAGCGACCCGAGGGCGACGAGCGCGATCACGATGCTCGAGAGCAGCTGGGCGCGGTCCTCGATCGGCTGCAGGGTCGCGCGGTCCAGCACCAGCGCGAGCACGACCAGCGCGCCGAAGAAGACGAGGCCCGCGGCGTCGAGGACGCTGATCGAGCGGGTGCTGCGCCAGCTGGGCACCGAGAGGATCAACGAGCAGAGGAGAGCCGCGAGGGCCGCCCACATCCAGGTGCTGGGTCCGGCGACCACGCTGAAGACGATCCAGGGGACGAACCCGAGGAAGATGGCGGCTTTCTGCACGGCGAGGCCTCCTGACGACGATGACTGTGAGTCATCATGAGAGAGGCAGGCGGAGGACTCAAGAGTCCGGAGCCGGAGATCCCTCTCTCGGTAGGTAACGATCTCGCGGAGTGTGCTGCGCCGAACGAGTGACATCACGCTCGGCTCGCCGACCCACTCGCCGCATCGGGCTCGGGGTCCTCCCTCCCGACGCGATTCCTACAGGCCGCGACGAGCGGTCACTCGTCGGTGCGGCTTGTTAGTCGCATTGGGCAAATCGATGCTCCCGCTTGACACTCTGAGCTACAAGCCACACTGTGTTGTTTGTCAAGCAAGAGATGACACTCTGCATGTCTGCGTGCTGACACCGGTCAGCGACGAGGGAAGCCGATGTGAAGTACCGACCGATACTGACCACTCTCGTGGTGGCCGGACTGATAGGCGGCGGTGCCGTCGGCACGGCCATGGCCTCCGACCCCGTGCCCTCCGCCCTCGCGGCTCCGCCCGCCCTGGTGGCCCAGTCCGCGGCGACGCCCGGACCGAACCCCTTCGCGCCTCCCGCTGCGGGCGGGCTCGACGCCGTCCTGCCGGCCGCCTCCGTGGGCGCCGTCTCGGGCGCCACCCCCGGCCTCTACGGCGGTACGCGCGACAACGCCTGCGACAGCGCCGCGATGGCCTCGTTCCTGCAGTCCAACCCGGACCGCGGCAACGCCTTCGCCGCCGCCCAGCAGATCGCGCCCGCCGACATCGGGGGCTACCTCGACGCGCTGACCCCGGTCACGCTCCGCGCGGACACGGCGGTGACGAACAACGGGTTCTCCGACGGCAGCGCCACCCCGTTCCAGGCCGTTCTCCAGGCCGGGACCGCGGTCATGGTCGACGAGTTCGGCGTGCCCCAGGTGCGCTGTGCGTGCGGGAACCCCCTCGAGGGGTCGATGCAGAACGGGCCGGCCGGCCTCACGGGCGACACCTGGCAGGGCCTCTCCTCCGACGACGTCGACTCGATCAGCGCCTCGGATCACCGGATCGACGAGTTCGCTCTGGTGACGGCTGCGAACGAGACGATGACCCGGCCCACCGGGAGCCACGGTGACCGGGACTACGTGACGCCGGGCGGCAGCACGACCGGGACCACCGCGGGCACGACCGGCACGACCGGCACGACCGCTGGCGGGACCACCGCTGGTGGCACGACCGATGGCGGGACCACCGCTGGCGGGACCACCGCTGGCGGGACCACGGCTGGTGGGACCACGGCTGGTGGGACCACGGCTGGTGGGACCACGGCTGGTGGGACCACGGCTGGTGGGACCACGGCTGGTGGCACGACTGCTGGTGGGACCACGGCTGGTGGGACCACGGCTGGTGGGACCACGGCTGGTGGGACCACGGCTGGTGGGACCACGGCTGGTGGGACCACGGCTGGTGGCACGACGGCTGGCGGGACGACGGCTGGTGGGACGACGGCTGGTGGGACGACGGCTGGTGGGACGACGGCTGGTGGGACGACGGCTGGTGGGACGACGGCTGGTGGGACGACGGCTGGTGGGACGACGGCTGGTGGGACGACGGCTGGTGGGACGACGGCTGGTGGGACGACGGCTGGTGGGACGACCGCTGGTGGGACGACCGCTGGTGGGACGACCGCTGGTGGCACGACCGCTGGTGGCACGACTGCCGGTGGCACGACTGCCGGTGGCACGACTGCCGGTGGCACGACTGCCGGTGGCACGACTGCCGGTGGCACGACTGCCGGTGGGACGACTGCCGGTGGGACCACTGCCGGTGGCACGACTGCTGGCGGGACCACTGCTGGTGGCACGACTGCTGGCGGAACCACTGCCGGGACCACTGCTGGTGGCACGACTGCTGGTGGCACGACTGCTGGCGGAACCACTGCCGGGACCACTGCTGGTGGCACGACTGCTGGCGGAACCACTGCCGGGACCACTGCTGGTGGCACGACTGCTGGCGGAACCACTGCCGGGACCACGGCAGGCGGCACGACCGCTGGTGGGACGACCGACGGCACGACCGGTACCACCGACGGGACGACCGACGGGACGACCGGTACCACCGACGGCACGACCGACGGCACGACCGACGGCACGACCGACGGCACGACCGACGGCACGACCGGCACGACCGACGGCACGACCGGCACGACCGGCACGACCGGCACGACCGGCACGACCGGCACGACCGGCACGACCGGCACGACCGGCACGACCGGTGTCTCCACGGGCTGTGTCTTCGCCGACGACGTCACACGGGTCGGCAATGTCATCACCGGAACGTCCGGCAACGACACCATCGACTGCACGAATGCCACTGGCCCCGTGACGATCATTGGTGGCGAGGGCAACGACACCCTCACCGGATCGAATTTCGCCGACATCATTGATGGCGGGAACGGCAACAACACCATCACCGGCGGGCCGGGCGACGACACCCTCACGGCGGGCATCGGCGATGACACGATCACCGGCAGTGCCGGCCTCGACATCATCGAGGGCGGGACAGGCAACGACACCATCGACTACGGCGACCAAGAGCCGACCCCGGATCCGCTGACTGCGGGGACGAATGCTCGGACCGCACCGTCAACAGACGGGCCGTTGGTCGACGAGCCGATCGTTCCGGGTACCGAGGACGCTCCGGCGACCGAGGCTCCGGTGACTGAGGCTCCGGTGACTGAGGCTCCGGTGACTGAGGCTCCGGTGACTGAGGCTCCGGTGACTGAGGCTCCGGTGACTGAGGCTCCGGTGACTGAGGCTCCGGTGACTGAGGCTCCGGTGACTGAGGCTCCGGTGACTGAGGCTCCGGTGACTGAGGCTCCTGCTGAGGAGGCTCCGGCCACTGAGGAGGCTCCGGCCACTGAGGAGGCTCCGGCCACTGAGGAGGCTCCGGCGACCGAGGAGGCTCCGGCGACCGAGGAGGCTCCGGCCACTGAGGAGGCTCCGGCGACCGAGGACGCTCCGGCGACCGAGGACGCTCCGGCGACCGAGGACGCTCCGGCGACCGAGGACGCTCCGGCGACCGAGGACGCTCCGGCGACCGAGGACGCTCCGGCGACCGAGGAGGCTCCGCCGACCGAGGGCCTGCTCGCGCCGACCCTGGCCGCGTGGGGATTCCTGCTCCCGTAGGAGCACATGTGAATGAGGAATGGCTCCAGCCCCTTGCGAGAGGCTGGAGCCATTCCCACTGTGCGGCTCTCTCGGATCGACTCCGGGGTCGTCGCTATCGAACGATCATCCCACGATGATGTCGAAGTGGACCGGGACATGGATGCGAAGACGAACGTGAAATCGACGGACCCCGACGGACGGGAAGTGACCGCCGTCTCGCGTCGGCGCCGGATCGCGATCACGATCTTCGTCGTCGTCACCCTCGGGGCGATCCTCGTGCAGCACATGCCGGATTCGGTGATCAAGACAAATCTCATGGCTGCCGCCCGGCCATACCTCAACATGACCGGCTTGGACCAGACCTGGTCGATCTTCTCGCCGAACCCGCGCGGGGCGACGGTCTACGTCCTCGCCCGCGTCGACAGGGCCGACGGTTCCGTCGCGTTCCATCCGATCCCGACCGGCATCGGGCCGTCGGAGTACTGGGGCTACCGGTGGCAGAAGTACGGGGAGAGCCTGTCCGAAGCGGGCGGGAGCGCGCTCCTGCGGCCCTATGCCGAGTGGGTGGTCGGGCAGGACCAGCGCGAGGGGGGCGATCCCGTGCGGGTGACCCTGGTCCGGAGATCGTCGAAGAACCTGCCGCCCGGGTCCGAGCCCAACGCTCAGCCCTTCGTCGACCAGGACTTCTACACCGCCCCGGTGGGCTCCCGATGAAGGTCGCGACGGATCGCATACGCGCAGCCTGGAACACGTTCTGGTTCCGGCCCGAGCCGACCTCGACCATCGCCGTCGTCCGGATCGTGTTCGGCTTCGTGGCGATCCTGTGGACGTTGTCGCAGCTCCCGACATTGTTGACGTTCTACGGACCGGCGGGTGTGCTCCCGACGGTGCCGGCCCTCGGCCCCGGGGCCTGGACCCTCCTGGGTGTCTCGACCAGTGCCCCGGTGGTCATCGGCCTGTGGGCGGTGACCCTGCTCGGGTCGATCGGCGTCATGATCGGGTTCCGGACGCGGCTGGCGGCGATCCTGGTGTTCGTCGGGGTGCTGTCGTTCGAGCGTCGGGATCCCTACATCCTCAACGCCGGGGATCTGCTGCTGCGCACCCTCGCGTTCTACCTGGTGTTCTCCCCGGCCGGCGAGGCGTTGTCGCTCGATCGGTGGCGCCGCGCGCGGGACCGGTTCTGGGAGTTCCCGCTCCGCGCGCCCTGGACGCTGCGCCTGATGCAGATCCAGCTCAGCGTCATCTATTTCGCCACCTTGTGGGGGAAACTGCAGGGGGATCGGTGGCGTGACGGCACGGCGGTGTCGTACGCGTTGCGCATCGAGGACATCCATCGATTCGCGACACCGGGCTTCCTCACCGACTCGGTCGTCCTGTCCGAAATCCTGACCTTCGGCACCCTGCTGCTCGAGCTCGCGCTCGCCATTCTGGTATGGAATCGCGTCCTGCGTCCCTGGGTGCTCGCACTCGGGGTCTCCCTCCATGTGTCGATCGCGTTCTCGATCATGGTGGGGTTCTTCACGATGCTCATGCTCACGCTCTATCTGGCATTCATCCCCGCGGAGACCTCCCGTCGTCTCATCGTGTCCGCGCTGGCGGCGTGGCGCGGGCGAAAGGCCACCCGGCGAAAGGTCACCCGGCGACGACCAGGACCGCCCTCAGCGCGCCAGCCGGCTCACTCGCCGAAGTCAGATCTCGCAGAGAGTAGTGACGTAGTGCGCAGTTGAGCTGTGAGAGTGCCGCGTTGGCGTATTGCCGCCGCGTTCCCCGGACGTGAGGGTTGGGCTAGACGTCGTACCCGAGCCCCCGGTGCCTGTCGTCACGTGCACGCGGCGAGGGGATCGGTATGGGTGTTCGCAGGAGCACGACTCCGTCTCCGGACGTGGCCGGACGAGGAACGTCATCCGGGGTCGTCCACCCGCGGTGGTGCGATGAGGACGTCGACGCCGAGTTCGACGGCGTCGAGCACGCCTCCCGGGCTCATCAGTGGCGCCCGGCGTACGAGCACGAAGTCGCGATCGTCGACCTTCTCCGCCAGGTCGTCTATCTCGACGGAGGCACCGAGATCCCCACGGCGACCGTCCGCATCGACAACTCGTCGCAGCCCGGCGAGGTCGCCCTGACGGCGGAGGACCTCGCGACCTTCGTCGACCGCCTCCTGAGCCTGCGCGCCGCGCTCATCGCCCAGCGCGGGGAGTCGCCCCGCTAGGCGCTCGACCGGGCTCGCCGCGCGTGGCAGATGGCCCGGTGCGGTACGCTCAATAACACAATCGTGTTCTGCGCTTTGTCGCAGCGAGAGCCCTGGTCCCCGGGTCTCCAGGCGCGATCGACGCCCGACCGAGGGGGCCTCGTGCGCGACCAGAGCACTCACAGTCTCGATGCCGAGAGAGTGTTGGTCAGGGGGTTGCGTGCCGTGCTGACGGTGTCCTACACGCCCCTGGTCGGCAACGTCGCCCTGCTGGACACCACGGCCGCCGCCTGGACTCTCGAGCTCGACACGGGGAGCTCGGCGGAGGACCACTGCTGGGCGATGCTCGACCTGCTCAAGGTCCTGAGCTTCGGTCTGCAGGCCGCCGACTTCGCGACGCCCTCGCCGCTGTTGCGGCTGGTGCGGGGCTGAGGCCCCACGGCGACGACAGCGACTACGACGACTCCGACGATGCCCCGGAGGTCTCGGACGGGGCCGTGCTCTTCGGCCACCCCAACCGCAACCCGCCGAGGGAGTCCGACCGGGCGCCGGCGAGGCTCTCGTCCGCCGACGCCTCGGCGACGGCAGCACGGATCAGCGTCAGGATCGCGTCGCGCATGCCCGCCGAGAGCCGGTTCGTCCGTTCCGGCATCAGCTCCGAGAACGCGCTGTCCCGACGGACGACGTCGAGGCCGAGGGTCTGCGCCGCCGCGAGGACGACCGTCGTGATGTCGACGTCCAGGACCGCGGCGATGACCGTCAGCGACTCCGGGTCCGGGAACCTCCGCTGTGGGACCCCGGAGCCGAGCTGTTGCCATCGGCCGCGTGTGAGGGCCTTCTCGGACATGCGCTCGAGGTCGCTGTAGGACCATCCGCGATCCTGCATGCGCGCGCGGATGAGTTCGTGGAGGGGCATCGCAGGGCTGCACCCACCCGGATCGTCCTCGGACACTGCTCGCTCACCTCGCACCACGACGAGCGGCCGTGGGTGCCGACCCCGAGGCGGGCGACACTCGCGAAGCGCCGCTGCTGCGTCTACTGTGGCTCTCTCTTCGGCATCACTGTACTTGACAGGGCGCAACGGGGCGCAGGGAGTCTGCCGCCCGCAAGTTCCAATTCGGTCCCGGGCGTAACGCGGAGGGCGTGCGCTGCGAACCACCTGTGCGGGGCACGCGCAGTCACTTTCTGGTCACGGACAGAGGCCGGGGTGAGCGCGGGATCGTTGTCGAGAGGAGCGCTGATGAGTGACCGTCCCGGGCCGGACGATGCCGGACCGACGTGCGCTCAGGTCCTCGGCGAAGAACTGGACGACACCGGCCATCCCGCGTGGTGCCAGTTCGACCGGCCGGGCGCGGTCGGGGGTGTCGAGCACGTGTCGAGGCTCTTCGAGTGGCGCCCCACCTACATGCCCGATGTCGCGGTGACCGGATGGTTGCGGCACGTCTCCTATCAGGACCGCAGCGCGGAGACCCCCGTCGTCGTCCTCCAGGTCGACAACCCCGAGCAGCCGGGCGAGATGGGGATGTCCGCCGAGGACCTCGCGTCGCTGGCCGAGCACCTCCTGGCACTCCGGCGGACCCTGCTCGGCTGAGTCCGTCCGCAGGGTCAGTTCTCCAGGGTGCTCTCGGGGCTGGGCCCGTCGGCGTTGCCGAGGGAGCGCTGACGACCTTCGTTGGCGATGCGGAACTGCTTGGCCAGCTCCACCAGCGATCGCCACTGGTCGTCGGTGAGGTGGTGGAAGTCCTCGGGCAGGGTGCGGACCTGGTGGACCGGGCGTCGGAGTTCGGCGAGCACGGCGTTGTAGTCCAGATCCAGCGCCGAGCAGAGCGGCCTGATCGTGTCGTAACGCGAGTGCGACACCCGACTCTTCAGGACGTTGTGCACGGTGCCCTCGGACACCGGGTCGCCGAGCTCGGCGGTGAGTCGAGCGAGCTGCTTGATGTTCACGCCGCGCCGCTGCATCGCCTCTCGGACGATGTCGCCCAGGCTCCGCTCCACGAGCCCGCACCTTACGACCTCGCCTCCCGCCGTTGTCCACCTTCCGTCACCGGTCGGTCTCTCTGCGGCGCCCGAACGTGGATCTTGCGCCGCAGTCGCCGACAGTTCGGTGACACAGCGTAAGAACAACACGAGAGTGGCGACGCACCGTCACATCGTCGACCCGGGTGGCGGCTTGTGAGGCGAGGGTAGGGGCTCCTAGTCTCAAGTCGCGATTGTTATCTGCGCTTGACGATGTGGCCCCAGACCTCGGCCCCGGTCGCCGAGGGGGTTCGTTCTCCCGTCGACCTCAGATGCGAGTACCGGGGGGATTTCTGTGGGTGTCGCTGCGTGGATCTACCTCGGTGCTGCGTCCTGGACGTTGGTGAGCTGCGGCCTCGGCCTCCTGATCGGCCGATTCCTGGCGACGCGGGATCAGGGCCTCCCGGTCGAGGCGGACCGGGGGACGTCTCAGGTCGTCTGGTCGGCCCGCGCGCCGGCCACGGCGGTCAGGACCGGCACGCCGTCGATCCGCCGGGGCAGGAGCCCGGACTCGGCGGCGGTGGTGACCAGGACGACGAGGTCGACCGCGGGGTGCTGCGCGGCGTGGTGCAACTGCCGCTCCACGGGTTCCGTGAGCCCGCCGAGCGCCGGCACCACACCGATCGACGCCTCGACGCGCGGGTACGGCTCCGCGGCCAGCAACGGCAGGCGGAGGTCTCCGCCGAGCGCGTAGTCCCGGACGGTGACCAGGCCGGCTCCCGCCAGGAGCAGGGCGATGACACCGATGACGGATGTCGGGTCGAGGTGGGGGAACGACGCACCCTCGATCAGCTCGACGACGCGGTGAGCCAGCAGCTCAGCGTTCATGCTCGACCCTCCCGCCTCCCACGACAGGACCATGATTACCTGTCCAGGCCCCTGAGGCGAGCCCTTGACGGGGAACGGTGTGTCGCGGACCTGCTCAGGCGAGCACCGACGCCCCGTGGGGCAGGCGTGCCGCGAAACGGAGCGCCTCGCCGTCGGTGTCGTCGACGTGGTTCCAGCCGCTGACGAACACGCCCTGCTCGGAGAGCACGCGCACCGCGACGGCCTGGGCGACCGCGGGACGGACCCGCGGCGCCGCACCCCGCGGCGCCAGGGGGATCGACCAGGCCACGCGACCGCCGCGACGGCACAGCAGCGACCAGCCCTCGGCGTGGGCGAGCGGCTCGCTGACCAGCTCGTACTCGGTGACGGCTGCCGGCGTGACGACGACGCGCGGGTCGGGGGCGGGGGGTGCCGCGACGGCGAGGTCGCGGAGCCCGATGACGTCCAGGTCGCGGTTCGTGATCATGTCCGGCCCCTCCCGCGGTGCCCTTCGCCCGGCGAGCCTCCCGCCCCGGGGCGATACACGGCAGCTATGTATCGAATTACGCCAAACGTTAGCTGCGCCACACCGCGAGGAGCAACACGCTACGTGTCACTGACACCGGATGGAGCACGCACCCGGGAGGTGTCCCTCACTCGGACGGCCCAGTACCCGGAGATTCGTCGTGACACGAGCGTGAGCGACGGTCCGTCAAGGCGCGGAGCATCGATACGACACGTTTGTGTATCCGTGCCCGAGGGTCACCTACTCGTCGTGTCTCCCGCCGAGCGCGATCCCGCACGTCCGCCCGCGGCACCCCGGATCAAGGCCGTGGCGTCGGGCGACGGCGCCGCTCACGCCGGGGGACACGTGGGCGGCAGGCCGCGCAACGCCGAGATCGACAGGCACGTCCTCGAGGTGGCCCTGCGCCACCTGCGCACCGTCGGGCTGCACGGGCTCTCGGTCGCCGCGGTGGCCGAGGAGGCGGGGACGACGCGCGCCGCGGTCTACCGGCGGTGGGCGGACCGCACCGAGCTCGCCGTCGCGGCGCTCGGCACCATCGCCCACGGCCACCCCGCCACGTCCTCGGGCGACCCGTTCGCCGACCTCGTCGGCGAGCTCGCGCGGTTCCGGCGCTTCGTCGTCGACACCGACGCGACCGCCCTCGTCGCGGTCGGGCTGGTGCAGGGCACCGACGTCCGGGTGTGCGAGGAGATCCGGCGCCGGGTCGTCGAACCGCGCCGCCACCGGCTGCGCGAGTGCCTGCGCGCCGGGGTGGAGTCGGGTGCGCTGCGCGCGCAGGCCGACCAGGCGACCGCCGAGGACCTGCTGACCGGCTCCTGGCTGGCCCACGCCGCCCGGGGAGGCCCTCGCCGACGACTGGGCCGCGCGTACCGCGGCGATGGTGTGGGCGGCGTGCGGCGGGGTCCCCGGCGAGCACGAGACCCGGCGTTAGACGTCCACCGCAGCCGCCTCCGGGTCGGCCGACGCGCCACGCACGGGCAGGTCGGCGAAGAACGCCGGCGGCTCCGTCCAGGGGTTCGCGGGGCTCCCGTTCTCGGCCTCATGGATCGCACGCCAGACCCGTTCGGGAGTGAGCGGCATGTCGACGTGGCGCACCCCCAGCGGGGCGAGGGCGTCGACGACGGCGTTCTGCACCGCGGGCGTCGAACCGATCGTGGCGGCCTCGCCGATCCCCTTCGCGCCGAGCGGGTTGTAGGGCGTCGGTGTCTCGGTACTCGCGACCTCGTAGGTCGGCAGCTCGGCCGCGCTGGGCAGCACGTAGGCGGCGAAGGTGCCCGACGTCGGGTTGCCGTCGTCGTCGTAGGAGAAGCCCTCCCACAGTGCCTGCGAGATGCCCTGCGCGAGCCCGCCGTGCTGCTGGCCGGCGACGAGCGTCGGGTTGAGCACGGTGCCGCAGTCGTCGACGGCGACGTGGCGCACGGGCGTCACGCGGCCGGTGTCGAGGTCGACCTCGACGACCGACACGTGCGCACCGAAGGGGTACGTCGCGCCGGACTGGCTCTCGTCGCGGGCCTCGGTCAGCGACACGCCCTGCTCGGTCGCGGCGGCCGCGACCTCGCGCCACGTGAGCACGCGGTCGGGCACCCCGGCGACACCCAGGCCGACGACGCCGGCGTCGTCCACCGCGGTGATGTCGCCGGGGTCGGCCTCCAGGGCGGCGGCGACGACCTCGCGCGCCCGGGACAGCACGGTGTCGGCCGCGACGAGCACGCTCGAGCCCGCGAGCTGCAGCGAGCGCGAGCCGCCGGTCCCGCCGCCGCGCGGTACGGAGGCGGTGTCGGACTGCACGAAGCGCACCTGGTCCATCGGGACGCCGAGACGGTCGGCGACGATCATCGCGAACGACGTCGCGTGGCCCTGGCCGTGGCCGGAGGTGCCGACGGACACCGTCGCGCCGCCGTCGTCGTCGACGCTCACGGCGCCGTACTCCGCGCCCCCGCCACCCGCGGTGACCTCGACGTACACGGCGAGCCCGATGCCGAGCGCGACCCGGTCGCCACGCGCGCGGCGGGCCGCCTGGTCGCGGCGCAGCTCGTCGTAGCCGGCGATGCGCAGCGCCTCGTCGAGCGCCTTCTCGTACTCGCCGGAGTCGTAGAGCGAGCCCGTGCGCGTGGTCACCGGGAACTCGTCGGGCTGCAGGAAGTTGGCGCGGCGCAGCGCGGCGGGATCCATGTCGAGCTCGTGCGCGGCCATGTCCACCAGCCGCTCGACCATCGCCGCCGCCTCGGGTCGCCCGGCCCCGCGGAACGCGCCCATCGGCGTCGTCGTCGTCAGCACGGCCGCGCCGTCGTAGGCGATGGTGGGGATGCGGTAGACGCCCTGCGCCATGTTGCGCGTGGGCCCGAGGGTGAGCGCGCCACCGAACCCCGCGTACGCGCCGGCGTCGCCGACGACCCGCGCGCGCAGGCCGACGATCGTGCCGTCGCGGCGCAGTCCGAGCTCGCCGTACTGCACCTGCCCGCGGCCGTGCGGCATCGCCGTGAGGTTCTCCGAGCGCGTCTCGGTCCACGTCACCGCGCGCCCGAGCTGCCGCGCCGCCTCGATCACCACCGCGTGCTCGGGCGCGAGCCCGGCCTTGCCGCCGAAGCCGCCGCCGACGTGCGGAGCGACGACGCGCACGCGCTCGGGGTCCCATCCCCACTGGCGCGCGACCTGCCCGCGCAGGCCGTGCGGCATCTGGGTGGAGACGTGGATCGTCATCTCGTACCCGTCGCCGGGTGACGCGGTGACCGCGTTCCCCTCCATCGGCGCGACGGCCAGGCGCTGGTTCACGATCCGCGCGCGCACGACGACGTCGGCCCCCTCGAGCGGTGCGACGTCGTCGAGGTCGCGGAAGCCCGCGGCGAGGTTGCTGCCGAGCTCCTCGAACTGCAGCGGCGCCCCGTCCGCGAGCGCGGCCTCGGGGTCGACGACGGGCTCGAGCGGGTCGTAGTCGACCTCGACGAGCTCGGCGGCGTCCACGGCGGCGGCACGCGTGGTGGCCACGACCGCCGCGACCATGTCGCCGACGAAGCGCACCTTGCCGCGCGCGAGCAGGGGGCGCGCGCAGTCGTCGTTGAGGACCATGAACGGCCGGTGGTCGGGCAGGTCCGTGAGGTCCTCGCCGGTGAGGACCGCCACCACGCCCGGCGCCTCGCGCGCCTTCGCGGTGTCCACGGCGCCCAGCCGGGCGTGCGCGAGCGGGGAGCGGACGAAGACGCAGTGCAGCGCCCCGTCCGGCACGATGTTGTCGACGTACGTGGCCTGGCCGCGGAGGAGCTCGGGGTCCTCGACACGGCGCACGGCCGTTCCCATGATCGATCCTGGCACTCCTCGACGCTAGGCCTTCGAGCGCGGTCGAACGCAACCCGAGCGGGTACTCGGCCGCCATGTCGCTGCCGCCGCCGGGACCCGACGCCGCCGTCCTCGTCACCGGAGCCTCGTCGGGCATCGGTGCCGCCGTCGCCCGGGTGCTCGCCGGGCGCGGCCACCCGACCGTGCTCGTCGCCCGCCGCGGCGACGCGCTGACCGAGCTCGCCGCGGAGCTGCGCGCGGTCTCCGGGCAGGCCTCCGAGGTCCACGCCGCGGACCTCGGCACCGACGCGGGCCTCACCCTCACCCGGGACCTGCTCGACGACGACCGCGTGGTCGGTCTGGTCAACGCCGCCGGCTTCGGCGTGACCGGCCGGGTCGCCGACCTCGCCGGGGACGCGGACCAGCGCGCCGCCCTCGACGGGCTGGTCCGGCTCAACGTGCTCGCGCTGCACGACCTCACGGTGGCCGCGGTCGGTGTGCTCACCCGCCGCGTCGGCGAGGACCGCCCGGGCGCGATCCTCAACGTCTCCTCGATCACCGCGTTCCAGCCCCTGCCGGGTGCCGCGAGCTACGCCGCGAGCAAGGCGTTCGTGCAGTCGTTCTCCGAGGCCGTGCACGCCGAGCTCGCCGGCACCGGCCTCACCCTGACCACGCTGAGCCCCGGCCTGACGCGCACCGGGTTCGCCGACGCGGCCGGCACCGACGCCTTCGACCAGGTGCCCGACCTCGTCGTCGGGGAGGCCGCGGACGTCGCCGAGGCGGGCGTCGCCGCGATGGCGCGCGGCGACCGCAGCGTCACGCCGGGCCTGGTCAACCAGCTCTCCGCCGTCGGCGGACGCCTCGCCCCGCGGACGCTGCTGCTGCCCGCGCTCAAGGCGGGGATGGAGGCGTTCGGGGCCTGAGGGAAAAGTTCTCGGACCCCTGTCGAAACGGGGCGGCGTCGTTCGACGCCGGGGCGAGACCATCCCCGCCCCACCCCGAGGAGCCCCCGATGAGCACCCCGACCAGCACCCCCACCAGCACCGGCTACGCCCCCGTCGGCGACCTGCAGATGTACTACGAGCTCCACGGCCCCGCGGACGCCGACGGCACGCCGCTGCTGCTCCTGCACGGCGGCCTGTTCGACATCGACCTGCAGTTCGGTGCGGTCCTGCCCGGCCTGTCGGCGGACCGCCGGGTCATCGCGACCGACTTCCAGGGCCACGGCCGCACGAACGACCTCGACCGCCCGCTCTCGAGCGCCGCCCTCGCGGGTGACGTCGTCGCGCTGCTGGCGCACCTCGGCGTCGGCCAGGTCGACGTGTTCGGCTTCAGCGTCGGCGGGGCGGTGGCGCTGGAGCTCCTCGTGAACCACCCGGAGCTGGTGCGCCGGGCCGTCATCTCCTCGGTGTCGTTCACCCCCGACGGCATGCGCCCCGAGAACGCCGCCGTGGGGGAGATGAAGGTCGAGATGATCGAGGGCACGCGATGGCGGACTCCTACCGCGCGAAGTCGCCGCACCCCGAGGGCCTGCAGGGGCTGCTCGACAAGCTCGGCGCGTTCGACGGTGGGCCGGGCTGGAGCGACGCGCAGATCGAGGGCATTGCCGCGCCCACGTTGATGACGGTGGGCGACTGCGACGCGGTCCACCTCGAGCACGCGGTGCGCTTCCTGCGCCTGCGCGGCGGCGACGTCAACGGCGACTTCGTCGGCGTCCCCGCCTCCCAGCTCGCGGTCTTCCCGGGCACCACGCACTTCAACGGCATGGCCCGGACGGCGCTCGTGCTGGACGTCGTGACGACGTTCCTCGACTGACGTGCGGGGCTACCCATCAGCCCAGGAGCTCGGAGCGCGGGTTCGAGGCGAAGAGGCGGCCGAGGACCAGGTCGTGGACGACGCGCTGGCGCACGTGCGATCCGCGGGTTCACACGCAACTGCGCAACCTCGATCGATGCGTAGACCAGCTTGAGATTGCGTCGTTGCCGGAGGTGCTGGACTTCGCGTGGCGCGAACTGAGCGAGCGGCTGCTCGTCGAGTGAGCACTACGGCGGCGCGATCAGGCCGGGTGAACCCACGGGCAACGCGCTCGCCGCGGAGCGGATCGCGGCGTGGCTCGACGAGCGTCACGAACTCGCGCCACCGGGCTGAGGTCACCACCGCCCCGCGGGACGCTTCGGAAACCGAAGCTTCCGCAGCACCCCCGGCACGGTCGTCGCGACACACGACCGCCCCGGCACGCAGGGCGCGCCGGGGCGGTCGTCGTGGCTCGGAGCGTCAGCGCCGAGGAGTGCCTCCCGGCGGGGTACCGGGTGCCACGGGCTCGGTGGCGCCGACGCCGTAGGGGTCGCCGGGACGGGTCGCCGGACCCGCCTGGCCGGGCTGGGCGTACGGGTCGCCACCGGGGACGGCCGTCCCCTGCGGCGGCGTCGGCGCGGCCGGGGGAGCGCCGGCGTCGTGCCCGTTGCCGCTCATCCCGCTCGGGGCGTGGGCCCGGGCGTCCGCCTCGGCCCGCTCGCGACCGATCTGCATGTCGCGCCGGACCTGGTCGGACTGCTGCTGGGCCCTGCGGTACCCGGAGTTGATGAGGTCGGCGGCGGCGTCACGCCCGCCGAGACCGAAGGCCAGCGCCGAGCCCAGCGCGACCGCGCCGATCAGGGCGATGTACGTGGCGGTGACGATCGTCTGCGCGATGCCCAGCTGGTTGAGGATCATGAAGACGGCGATGGCCATGACCAGCGTCGGGGCGGCGCTGCGCGCCACCCGGCCGGTGGGGGTGTCGCCCATGGTGCGGTGCACGAGGCCACCGACGGCGGCGGCGATCGCCGCGGCCACCAGGAAGATCAGCACGGCGGCGAGGACGTTCGGCAGGTACGAGAGCACCAGGTTCACGAACCCGGTGACGGCGGGGATGTTCAGCGTCCCGACCGCGGAGACGATGACGAAGACGAGCAGCACCCACTGCACGACCAGACCGACGAGCTTGGACGGGCTGCCGTCGGGGGAGAAGCGTCCGACGTACTCGCCACCGCGGCCGTGGGTCAGCCGCTCGTCGAGGCGGACGCGCTTCAGCAGCTTCGTGATCCCGGCCCGGAGGAGCCGCGCGATGAGGTAGCCGATGAGGAGGACGAGCAGTGCACCGATGATGTTCGGTACGTAGTTCAGCAGGGTGGTGAAGGCGTTCTGGAGGCTCTGCAGGATGTTGAATCCACCGCCTCCGGACGATGCGGGGGGCATGCGGTCTCCGTTCCCGTCGATCGGTCGTGGAGTCCCGTGGTCCCCGATCGACGTCGGCCGTAATCGCTCCGTCACCCGTTCGTCGTGCCCCGACCGGTGGGCCGGGATCAACGGCCGTAGTTGATGTGCACGTTCTTGAGCTGGGTGTACGAGAAGAGCTCGTCGAGGTCCTCCTCGCGGCCGATGCCGCTGTCCTTGACCCCGCCGAACGGCGTGCCGGGGACGTGGCGGCCGACCTCGTTGACCCAGACGTAGCCCGCCTCGAGATCCTCGGCGAAGCGGTGCGCGGTGGCGAGGTCGCGGGTGAACACGCTCGCCGTCAGGCCCAGCGGGGTCCCGTTCGCGATCTCCAGCGCCTCGTCCGCGTCGGCGAAGGGCATCACGGCGAGCACCGGCCCGAAGATCTCCTCCTGGGCGAGACGCGAGCGCGGGTCGACCCCGTCGAACACCGCGGGCCGCACGAACAGCCCGTCGGCGAGCGCGCCGTCGGTGACGCGGTCGCCGCCGGTGCAGAGCCGGGCACCCTCGTCCTGACCGAGTCGGACGTAGCCGAGGACCTTCTCCATCTGCCCGGCGTTGACGATCGCGCCGGTGTCGGCTTCCGGGTCGTCGGGCAGGCCGGGACGCAGGGCGGAGACCGTCTGCACGAGCCGCTCGACGAACGCGGCGTGGATGTCGCGGTGCACCACGACGCGCGAGAGCGAGCCGCACGACTGGCCCTGCCAGGTGAAGTTCATGCCCCGGACCGAGGCCGCCACGGCCGTGTCGAGGTCGGCGTCGGGAAACACGACCAGCGGGTTCTTGCCGCCGAGCTCGAGGGTGACGGTCTTGACGCCGACCTCGGCGGCGCGGCGTTGGATGGCCCGGCCCGTCGCGGCGGAGCCCGTGAACGCGAGGCGGCGGACGTCGGGGTGCGCGACGAGCGCGTCCCCGGAGCCCGCGCCCGTCCCGGTGACGATGTTGAGCACGCCGGGCGGGAGGACGTCGGCGGCGAGCTCGCCGAGGCGCAGGGCCGAGAGGCTCGTGTGCTCGCTCGGCTTGATCACCACGGCGTTGCCGGCCGCGAGCGGGGCCGCGATCTTCGACGCCGCGAACATCAGCGGGTGATTGAAGGGGATCAGGCGTCCGACCACGCCGTACGGCCGGCGCAGCGAGTACGTCAGCGTCCCCGGCTCGCTCGGGACGGTGTCGCCGTGCAGTTGCAGGACCAGGCCTGCGTAGTAGCGCAGGGCGAAGACCGCCGTGTCGACGTCGCGGCGCATCTCGCGCAGCAGGCTGCCGTTGTCGTCGGCGTCGAGCCGTGCCAGCTCGTCGGCGTGGCGCTCGACGATCTCCGCGAGGGTCGTGAGCGCCTCCGAGCGCACGGCGGGGGCGGCCCGCCGCCACTGCGGGAAGGCCGCGCCCGCCGCGGCGACGGCGTCGTCGACGTCGGCGGCCGTGGCCTCCGGGATCGCAGCGAGGACCTGGCCCGTCGACGGGTTCGGGGTCTCGAGCACGCCACCGTCGGAGGCGGGGCGGAGCGTGCCGCCGATGAGCATCCCGGGGCGCCTCACGGGGCCTCCTCCAGGGCGCGGACGAGGTGCTCCCAGACCGCGGCGATCGCCGTCGGCGAGTAGATGTGCTCGCGTTTCGCGAGGGCCTCGTCGGGCGGCGACCAGGACGGCCAGCCGCCCGCGGAGCGGGTGAGGATCTGCTGGGCGCAGGCGCGCTCGAGGATCACGGCCGTCACCACCGCGGTCGGCAGATCGGGCCCGACCGTGACGATGCCGTGGTTGACCAGGAAGAGCGCGTTGCGGTCGCCGAGGTCGGCGGCGACCCGCTTGCCGAGCTCCTCGGTGAGGATCAGGTCCGCGGTGTCGGTGAAGCGCGGGACGTCGGGCGGGGTGAACATCGTCGCCCCGTGGCTCACCGGCAGCAGCGGCTGACCGGTGGCGGCGAGGGCCACCGCGTACGGCGGGTGCGTGTGGACGACCGCGCCGACGTCCGGCCGGGCCGCCAGGACCTCGGTGTGGATCGGGTACTCGCTGTGCCGCGCGCCCGGTCCGCCCTCGACGACGCTGCCGTCCCCGGCGACGAGGTGTACCCGCTCCGGGGTGATCTCCTCCAGGCCCCACTCGGCGGTCTTGATCCACACGCCCCGGCCGTCCGGGTCGCGGACCGAGGCATGGCCCCAGACCAGGTCGCCGTGCCCGTTCGCGGCGAGCACCCGGGACGCGGTGGCGACCAGGGACGCGGTCTCGTGCATGCGGTGTCCTCCGTGAGCGACGTGGGTCACGTTTCGCTGAGTAGACATAGTCTGCTGGGCAGAACGATCGCGGGAGATTCTGCTGGAAAGAACCGCAATGCGGGATCGTCAGCCGGCGCCGAGGTCGTGCGCGATCCCCCGTGCGGTGGTGGCGAGCAGCCCCGCCCACTCGGTGAGGCGGTCGCGACGGTAGCGCGCGGTGGGCATGGAGATCGAGATGCCGCCCGCGAGGCCGTCGGCCGGGACGGCGGCGCCGACGGCGGTCACCCCGGTCTCGGTGCGCTGATCGTTGACGGCGAAGCCCTGGCGCCGGATGCGGCGCAGTTCGCGGACGAGGCCGTCGAGGTCGGCGACCGGCGACCCCGCCCCGCCGTAGAGCGCGCGGAGGTCGTCCTCGTCCCGGGTGGCCAGCACGGCCCGCCCGCCCGACGCCAGGTGCGCGGGCAGCACCCGGCCGCCGCGGTCGCCGACGCGCAGTACCCGGTCGCACTCGACGGAGGCCACGAACCGCGCCTGGTCGCCGACCACCACCACGAGGTTCGTGGTCTCGTCGGTCCGCGCGGTCAGGTCCTGCAGGTGCGGGAGCGCGACCCGGCGCAGCTCGACGGCCGGCTCGGGCGCGGACGGCCGGCGCAGGACGGGGCCGGCGACGTAGCGGCGGTCCTCGTCCTGCTCGGCGAAGTCGCGGTAGACGAGCATGGCGAGCAGTCGGTGCGCCGTGGAGCGGGCCACGCCGAGACGCTCCGCGGCGTCGCTGACGCGCAGCGGGCCCTCCTGCTGCAGCATCGCCGCGAGACGCAGGGCGTGGTCCACGGACTGGATCCCGTACGTCGGCCTGTTCTGCACTCCAGAAGAGTAGGACTCGTCGAGCAGAACGCTCCTAGGGTCGACGCGTGGTCCAGTTCTACGTCGACGGCTACCGGACGGGCGACCCGTTCCTCGAGGAGCCGCACCCCTCGGTGCGCGACCGGCCGGACGGGCTCCCGGAGACCACCGACGTCCTCGTCGTCGGGTGCGGCCCGGCCGGCCTCGTGCTGGCGGCGCAGATGGCGAGCTTCCCCGAGCTCCGCACGGTGGTCGTCGACCGCCGGGACGGCCCGCTCGAGATCGGGCAGGCCGACGGGGTCGCGTGCCGCACCGTCGAGATGTTCGGGGCGTTCGGCCTCGCCGACCGCGTCATCGCCGAGGGCTACCAGGTCAACGAGGTCGCGTTCTGGCGCCCGGACCCCGACGACCCCTCCGCCATCACGCGCACCGGCCGGATCCAGGACGTCGAGGACGACCTGTCCGAGATGCCGCACGTGATCGTCAACCAGGCGCGGATGCTCACCTACCTGCGCGAGCACATGGCGCGGTCGGCGGCGCGGCTCGAGCCCCTCTACGGGCTGCAGGTGGACGGGATCACGGTCGGGACCGGCGACGAGCCGGTGACGGTGACGCTCGCGCACGTCGAGGGCGGCGCGGCGACCGGCGAGACGTCGACGATCCGCGCCCGCTACGTCGTCGGGTGCGACGGCGCCCGCAGCGCCACCCGCACCGCGATCGGCCGCGAGCTCGTCGGCGACCCGATGAACCAGGCCTGGGGTGTCATGGACGTCCTGGTGGTCACCGACTTCCCCGACATTCGGCTCAAGAGCGCGATCACGTCCGCCGAGGGCAGCATCCTGATCATTCCGCGCGAGGGCGGGTACATGGTGCGGCTCTACATCGAGCTGGACTCCGTCGACGGCGTCCGCGACGTCACGCCCGAGACGCTCGCCGCCGTCGCCAACCGGATCCTCCACCCCTACGTGCTCGAGGTGCGCGACGTCGGGTGGTGGTCGGTGTACGAGGTCGGGCAGCGGCTCTGCGACAGGTTCGACGACGTGCCCGCGGGCTCCGACGGCCGTCTCCCGCGGGTGTTCATCGCCGGCGACGCCTGCCACACCCACAGCGCCAAGGCCGGCCAGGGGATGAACGTGTCGATGGCCGACACGTGGAACCTCGGCTGGAAGCTCGCCGCCGTCCTGCGCGGCCGGGCGCGCCCGGAGCTGCTGCACACCTACTCCGAGGAGCGGCAGGAGGTCGCGCGGGAGCTGATCGACTTCGACCGCGAGTTCGCGGCCATGTTCAGCGCCCACCCCGGGGGGCAGGGGGCGGACCCGGAGAAGTTCCAGCGTTACTTCCGCGACCAGGGCCGCTTCACCGCGGGCGTCGCGGTCCGGTACGCGCCGTCGATGATCACGTCCGGCGCGGCGCACCAGCACCTCGCCGAGGGCCTGCCGGTGGGCATGCGGTTCCACTCCGCGCCGGTGATCCGGCTGGCCGACGCCAAGCCGATGCACCTCGGGCACGTCGCGCGGGCCGACGGCGCCTGGCGGCTCCACCTCTTCGCCGACCGCGACGGGTCCCGGCTCCGCGCGCTGTGCGCGTTCCTCGCCTCGCCGGCGTCCCCGGTGGTGCGCCACACCCCCGCCGGCGCCGAGCCCGACGAGGTGATCGACGTCCGGGCGGTGTTCCAGCAGGGTCACCGCGACCTCACCGTCACCGACCTTCCGCCGGCCCTGCTCCCGCGCAAGGGACGGTTCGGGCTCGTCGACTACGAGAAGACCTTCTGCCCCGACCCCTCGGTCGACGTCTTCGACCTGCGGGGGATCGACCGCGACGCGGGCTGCGTCGTGGTCGTGCGCCCGGACCAGTACGTGGCCCACGTCCTCCCGCTGGACGCGCACACCGAACTGGCGGAGTTCTTCGCGGGGGTGCTGACCGAGGCGCGGTGACGACCCGGGCCCGCGAGACGCTTCGGTTTCCGAAGCATCCGGCCGGTCGCTCCCTCGGCCCCGCGTCGAGCGCCGGCTCGTCGACCCGGTCCCGCGGGACGCTTCGGTTTCCGAAGCATCCCGACGGTCACCCTCGGCCCCACCCCGCCCGCAGCTGGGCGTCGATGCCGTCCGGTCCGTCGGTGCGGTTGTCGACCGCGAGGTGGGGCACGGGCGGCGGGACGTCCGGCTGCATCCGGGCGGCGAAGGCGTCGAAGGACGCGAGCTTGCCCGCGTCGTGGTCCCGACCCCGTGACGCGATCCGCCGGCGCAGGGTGGCGGCGTCCGACGCGACCCAGACCAGGTGCACGGGCGGGCCACCGAGCTCGTCCACCCACGCCCGCCAGCGGTCGACGTCCCGGATCTGGCCCGTGAACGGTGCGCTCAGCAGCACCGGGCACCCGCGGGCGCGGATCTCCCGGGCGACGGCGGTCATCCCGCCGTACTCGTGCACCTTGACGTGCTCGTCGTACCAGGGCCCCTCGCGCTCCCCGGGAGGACGACCGGCCGCCGCCAGCGTCGCGGCCACGAAGCCGCCGTACATCGTGTCCTTGTCCAGCAGCGCCGGCACGGGCTGCAGCAGGGCCAGCAGCCGGTCGGCCACCGTCGACTTCCCCGACCCGGGCGGTCCCGCGACCACCCAGACGTCCGCCGGCTCAGGCACGGCGGAAGGAGGGGTAGCCGGCGGCCGCCTCGCGCAGGCACCGCTCCCGGTAGAGGCCGACGCCGCCGGGGTAGTCGGACGACGACGCGACGGGCATCGTGCCCGCCACCTCGTGGTGGTGGGCGATCCAGGCGTCCTCACCCGCGGCCGTCGCCTCCAGGGTCCCGAGACCCACGGCGTGCAGGTCGGCGATCGCCTGCGCGATCCACTCGACCTGCACCTGCCGGCAGGTCGTCATGAGGCACCGGTCCGACGGGGGCGTCAGCGGGGCCGCGGTGGTGAACAGGTTCGGGTAGCCGTGCTTCGCGAGCCCCAGGGCGCTGCGCGCCTCCCGTCCCCACTCCTCGGCCAGCACCCGCCCGCCGTGCCCGCGCACGTCGATGCGCGTCAGGGCGTCCGGCCCACCGTCGAACGTCGAGGTCAGGACGATCACGTCCAGCGCGTGCACCGTGCCGTCGGACAGCTCGATGCCCTCGGGCACCAGGCGGTCGATCGGGGTGTGCGCCAGGTCGACGAGGTCGACGTCGTCGCGGCCGAACACCTCGAGGTAGCCGGAGTCCAGGCGCACGGGCCGCACCCCGAACCCGCCCCGCGGCACGAGCACGTCGGCGAGGCCGGGATCGGGGAGCCGTGCCCGCATCGCCGCCCGCACGGCGTCGCCCGCGTCCGCGGCCCCGGGCGCACCGAGGGCACCCGTCCACGCCGACCTCGTCCCGTCGCCGAGCGTCGGCACGCGCTCCTCGTCGCCGGTCAGGGTGTGGACGACGGTGTCGCGGAGCTCGGCGAACCGGCTCCGGTAGGCGTCCCGCTCCCGCCAGCCGAACACCGGGTTCGCGCGGGGCAGGAGGTCGACGGGACCGGTGGCGAAGACTGTCAGCCGGGACACCCGGTCGACGATCGTGGGCACGAGCTGGACCGCCGCCGCGCCGCTGCCGAGGACGCCGACCCGCTGCCCGGCGAGGTCGTACCGGCCCTCCGGCCAGCGCGCGGTGTCGAGGACCGGCCCCGCGAAGTCGCCGCCGATCAGGTCGATCGTCCGCTCCGCCAGCAGGCCCGTGCAGGCGACGACGAACCGGGCGTCGAGGGTCTCGCCGCGGTCGGTGCGCACGGTCCAGCGGCCGCGCTCCTCGTCGAGGTGCACCTCGACGATCCGGGTGCCGAGGCGGATGTCGCGGCGCAGGTCGAGCCGGTCGGCGACGAAGCGCAGCCACCGCTGCACCTCGTACCCGGCGGGGTAGCGCTCGCTCCAGCCCCAGTCGCGGTAGAGCTCCTCGGCGAAATCAGCGAACAGGTACTGGTACCCGTGCCCCTCGGAGTCGAGGTGCGAGCCCGGGTAGCCGTGCCACCACCACGAGCCGCCCACGTCGTCGGCGGCGTCGTAGGCGCGCACCCGCAGACCCTGCGCCCGCAGCAGGTGCAGCTGGTACAGGCCGGCGACGCCCGCGCCGATGACGACGGCGTCGAGCTCCTCGACCGTCACCGCAGCACCAGCGGGCCCGGCGGTGTGGGCGCGGCGCCGTCCTCGGGTCGCACGAGGTGGACGGAGACGTCGACCGTCACCGCCCCGTCCCCGCTCCGCCCGAACTCGAGGATCATGAAGTGGTCGCGACACGGGTCGCCGGAGCCGCGGAGCGGATCGGAGTACGTGGCGGTGCCCAGCGGCTCACCGTCCAGCGGGAACGGGCTGGTGTGCTCGGGTCCCTCGCCCTCGGGTCCGGCACCGAAGTGGTTGCCGGCGGCGGGGAGCAGCGTCAGGGGCGAGGCGACGAGCTCGTGGAGCACGTGCGCGCGGTCCGTCAGCGTCACGCGGGCGTAGCGGGCGTAGTGGACGTCCCCGGAGAGGATCAGGACGTCGTGGCCCGCCGAGGCGAGCGCGTCGCACAGCCGCCGGTACTGGTCGGCGTGGTCGGGCAGCCCGCGGTCGAGGAGCCGCGGGAAGAAGTCACGGGCCGGGGCGAGCAGCGGCTGGCCCGTCACGAGCACCCCCGGCACGTCCAGCCCGCGGATCCACGCGAGCAGCTCCCCGAAGTCGTCCTCCGCCATGAACCGCTCGACCGGGCTCCACGGCCACCTCGGGCGCTGGCGGCGGACCCGGGTGTCGGCCAGGAAGAAGGCGAGCTCGCGACCGTCCGGGCCGATGTCGAACCCGACGGTCCGCTGGGTGTCCTGCACCTTGTGCAGGAAGTCGCGGGCGTGGAGCTCCCACCGCTCCCGGGTGCGGCGCCGGAGCAGGGTGATCCAGGCCAGCGGGTTGGCCGGGTAGTTGTTCCAGAACTCGTGGTCGTCGGTGACGAAGAAGTTCCCGCCGTGCGCGAGCAGGTGGTTGAGCTTCTCCCAGGTCCGCGAGTAGGTCCGCGAGATGTGCCGCTTCATGCGCGACTGCCCCATCGGCAGCAGGAAGTCGCGGTACGGCGCGTCGAGGTAGACCTGGTCGCCGACGAGGAACTTCACGTCCGGCCGCAGACCCAGCCGGCGCACGTCCTGGTAGCGCGCCGCGACGCGACCGGTCGGCTCGCCCGACGGCGGTCCCGTGCGGAGCAGGCTCGACAGCGCCACCCGCGCCCGCCGCAGCCGGCGGCCGACGCCCAGGGTGGGCCGGGCCCACCGCGGCGGGGCGGCCCGGGTGAGCAGTGAGCCGGTCTGGCCACGCTCGTCGCGGTCCTCGCAGTAGCAGGACGCGAGGAGCACGCGGAACGGCTGGTCGCGCAACGACGTCGGCAGCGTCCGGAAGCTCGCCACGACCCGGTCGCCGTCCTCGCGCGACCATGCGCTGCGCCGGGGCAGGTACCAGACGGTGTACTCCGTGCCCGGCGTCAGCCCGGCGAGGTCGACGAACCAGATGCGGGTGTCGGTGCTGCGCGGCGCGACGTTGGTCATGAGGTGGTCCGGGTCGCGCTCGTCCGGCGACCAGGCGTGGACGACCTGCTCGCCGTCGCGTACCTCGAGCGACCAGCCCCGTTCCTTGAGCTCGGCCTGGATCCAGAGCCGCGCACCGGAGACGGTCGGGCGGTGGATCACGACCTGCATGCCGGCATCCTGCCGCGCCCCGGCGTGCGCGGCGAGGCGCTACGGCACCGGGGCCTCGCTCGCCGCTCCGGGGGACGGGGCCACCGGCATCCCCGGCCTCGACCGTCGAGCGGGCCGGGGGGCGGGCTGGGGTGTCGGCTCGTCCCGCAACGCCTCGCGCCAGGCCCGGCGCGGGTCGGCCGAGCGGATCTCGGCGAGGGGCTCACGCAGCTCGTCGAGCTGGCGGCGGACCTCGGCGAGATCGGCGGCCTCGCCCACCTGGTCCTTGACCGCGGTGGCGTACTGCTTGGCCTGGGTTACCATCCCGGCCACCGCGCGGATCGCCGCCGGGAGCCGCTCCGGGCCGATCACGAAGAAGCCGACGAGGGCGAGCAGCAGCAGCTCGCCCATGCTCATCCCGAACACGGCTACTTCACCTCCTTCTCGAGGGGTGACGGCTGGTCGTCGTCGAGGTCCTCCCAGCCCGGGTCGCGGCGGGCGCGACGGCGGTCGTGCAGCCGGCAGACCTGGGTGGCGGCCTCGAGCAGCACGCAGAGCGCGGCGCCCAGCACCGCCATGGAGATCGGGTCGCCGCCGGGCGTCGCGACCCCGGCGAACAGGAACGCGCCGAAGATCATGCCGCGGCGCCAGCTCGCCAGCTTCCGGTAGGAGACGACGCCGACGCGGTTGAGCATGATCACCACGAGCGGGGTGAGGAACGCGACGCCGAAGACCACCATGAGCGACAGGACGAGGGAGTAGTACTCATCGCCGCGCAGCGCCGTGGTCTGCACGCTGTTGCCGACCATGAGCAGGAACCCGAGCGCCTCCGCGACGACGAGGTACGCGATCACCGCGCCCCCGGCGAAGAGCACCGAGGCGCTGCTGACGAACAGCACCGCGCCCCGGCGCTCGTGGCGCCGCAGACCGGGGGTGACGAACGCCCACAGCTGCCCGAGCCACCCCGGCGAGGACAGGACCACGCCGGCGGTGATCGCGACCTTGAGCCGCAGGACGAACTGGTCGAAGGGCCCGGTGGCGAGCAGCCGGCACTCGCCGGCGCCCAGCCCGGCGCGCGCCGACGACGGCAGGGAGCAGTAGGGCTCGAGCAGCAGGGAGCCCAGGGTGGGTGCCCCGAAGACCGCGTTCTCGTACCAGACGAACCCGGCCACCGTGCCGACCGCCACCGCGAGCAGCGCCCAGGCCAGACGGCGACGCAGCTCGAGCAGGTGGTCGAGCACCGACATCGTGGCGTCGGGGTTCCGGCGCCGCCGGCCGGGCCACCACCGGCTCGCCCGCAGCCGTCGCAGGTCCGGCACCGCCTAGACCGTCGAGGCGTCGGTGGACCTCGCCGGGGCGGCGTCGGCCGACGGCGTCGTGCCTGCCGGCCGCGCGGACCCGGCCTCGACGGCGGCGGGCGCCGGCGTGGGCGACTCCGCGGGCGACGGGGACTCCCCGTCGTCGCTCAGGGCCTTGGTCTCGGCCTTGAAGATGCGCAGCGACCGGCCGATGCCGCGGGCGGCGTCGGGCATGCGCTTGGCGCCGAAGAGCAGCAGGACGACGACGAGGATGACCAGCCAGTGGGTGGGGCTGAGGGCTCCGGTCATGACGGTTCCTTCCGAGAGCGTGCGGGGGAGCGTGCGTGGTGGAGACGGGGAAGCGAGGTGATCTACATGTTCTCGGCGCCCTGCTTGATGGCCTCCCGGATGCGGGAGTACGTGCCGCAGGCGCACATGTTGCGGATCTCGTCGATGTCGTCGTCGGTGATCGACCCACCGTCGGCCTGGACCTTCTTCACCAGGTCGACGGCGGCCATGATCTGGCCGGGCTGGCAGTAGCCGCACTGCGGGACGTCCCGGTCGATCCACGCCTCCTGCATCGGGTGCAGGTCGGCGCCGACGGTGTCCGGGAGGCCCTCGATCGTGGTGACCTCGTCGGTGGGCTGGATCGCGCTGACCGGCACCGAGCAGGGATTGAACGCCCGGCCGTTGATGTGGCTGGTGCAGGCCTTGCAGACGTTGATGCCGCAGCCGTACTTGGGCCCGGTGATGCCGAGGACGTCGCGCAGCACCCAGAGCAGGCGCACGTCGTCCTCGATGTCGACCGTCACGGGGCGGCCGTTGACCTTGAAGGTGCGGGGAGGCATGCGGGGCTCCTCAGCTCGCGGGGTTGAAGGCCGGGCCGGCCGCGGACGGCGTCGGGTAGGCCGTGAGGCCGTCCGTGGGCGACGGGGGCAGCGGCGGGACGAACTTCTTCACCTCGAACGGCACGTCCTTGGTGTGGCCGATCGGGAAGCTGGTCGGCATCTCCCCGACGGCCCGGGCGTAGGCGCACGCCACCGCGGCCGTCGCCGCACCCACGGCGAGCTCGCCGGCGCCGCCGGGCCGGTCGCCGCTCGGCGGCATGACGATGACGTCGATCTCCGGCGGGGCGTTCCAGTGCCGGGTGTAGCGGTAGTCGTCCCAGCTGCCCTCGAGGAAGTTGCCGTCGCGCAGGTGCAGGCTGCCGGTGAACACGTGGGCGATCCCGGTCATGACCCCGCCCTCCATCTGGGCCTTGAGGCCCAGCGGGTTGATGGGCAGGCCCACGTCGACGGCCACCGTGACCTTGCGGACCCGCGGGCCGGTGGTGGCCCCGCGGATCTCGCGCTCGGCCGTCTCCGGGCGGGTGTCGACCTCGGCGAGCACGGCGACCGAACCCTTGTACTCGTTGTGCACGATCACGCCCTGGGCGACGCCCTCGGGCAGGTCCCGTCCCCAGTCGCCCTCGTCGCGGACCGCCTCCAGGCAGGCCTTCGCGCGCTCGTCCTCGACCCGGTTCAGGCGGAACTCCATGGGGTCCTCGCCGAGCTTCGCGGCGAGCTGGTCGACCATGAGCTCCTGCGCGGGCCGGAAGTCCTGGTTGTTGAGGTTGCGGACACTGCCGGTGGCGAACCGGTCGAAGTCGAAGATCTCGTTGTAACCGAACACGATCGCGCCGAGGTCGTACGGCACGCTGGCGGTCAGCAGGAAGACGGTCTGCGAGAGCGTGAGCTCGTTGGCGAAGGGCAGCTTCGCGGCCTGCGACGTGATCATGTCGCCGAAGGACTCGGTGTAGTCGGTGGCGACGCTCGTCTGCCGCTGCTCGAAGCTGACGACCTCGCCGAGGCCCGGGCTGTAGGTGGCCTTCACCCGCGAGATGCACATCGGGTGGACGCGACCGGCACGGCACTCGTCGGCGCGGTGCCACATGAGCCGCACGGGCTTGCCGATCTCCTGCGAGACGCGCGCGGCGTCGAGCGCGGCGTCGCTGAAGAGCCGGCGCCCGAAGGCGCCGCCGCCGCGGGGGACGTGGACGGTCACCTGGGCCGGCGTCATGCCGAGGACCTGGGCGAGCTGGCTCTGGGTGACGATCGGGATCTGGCTGGGGGTCCAGACCTCCGCCTCGCCGTCGCGGACGTCGGCGATGGCGACGTTGGGCTCCATCGCGGCGTTGCTGCGCCAGTAGAAGACGAACTCCTGCTCGAGCGCCTCGACCGGGCCGACCTCCCCGAGGGCGTCGGTCGCGAGGGGGACGACCCCGCCCACCTCGTCCAGCGGGGTCGGCGACGGCAGGTTGGCCGGTGCGTCGGCCGCGCGCAGCTGCTCGAGGATCGTCTCGTCGGACTCGTCGTCGACGTTGCCCCCGCCCCAGCTGATGTCGAGGGCGTTGACCGCGTCGATGCACTGTCCGAAGGTCCGGGCGCGCACCGCGACCGCGGACGAGGTGGTGCCCCGGCCGGGCTCCGCGTCGGTGGAGATCTCGGCGACGTCGGTGACCCCGGGCATCGTGCGGACCTGGTCGAGGTTGTTGACCGACTCGACCGTCCCCTTGATCGTCGGCGGCCGGGCGATCATGGTCGGCAGCGCCTCGGGGACGTCGAGGTCCATCGTGTACTTCTTGGTCCCGGTCACCGCCGCGCGCACGTCATCGCGGCGCGTGTCGGTCCCGATGACGGTGAACTCGTCGACCGGCTTGAGCTCGGTGATCGCCTCCCGCGTCACGGAGTTCGCCGCCGCGGTGGCCAGCTCGGCGAACGGGACGCTCGAGCCGGCGGTGGACAGCACCCGGCCGCCGGTGGTGCGCAGGTTCTCGGCCTCGTCGCCGAGGATCGTGGCCGCCGCCTCGACGAGTTGCCCGCGGGCGAGCGCGGCCGCCACCCGGACCGGCGTGTAGATGGAGATGACCGACGCCGACCCCTGGGTCTGCTGGTTGAACAGCAGCTCGGGGCGCGCGTCGGCGAGGGTGACGTTGACGTCGGAGACGTCGATGCCCATCTCCTCGGCGATGAGCACGGCCGCCGTGGTCGTGATGCCCTGGCCGCTCTCGGCCCGCGGAATGCTGAACGAGACGGTGCCGTCCTCGTTGACGACGACCGTGATGAGGTTCGCCGTCGCGCGGGTGGAGTCCAGCAGGAGGTCGGAGAGGTCGTAGACCTCCGACACCTCGGGGGCCGGCGAGGGCAGGGCGTTGGCCTCGAGGACCGAGTCGGCGGTGAGCTTCACGCCGACGGCGAGGGTCGGGGCGGCGATCAGGTACCCGAGGAAGCGGCGACGTTCCATGCCGGCGACGGTGGGCCGCGTCCTGTCCGCCGGTCGGCGGGACGGTCGCGGGGCGGAGCGGTGCTTGGCCGGCATCGCGGTCCTTTCGGCGTGGTGGAGCCGTTCGTCGTAATCCATAGCGCTTGAAGGAGTAACGACTTTGGTCACGGAACGGTAACGGACTCCTGTCAAGATCATTAAACTGTGTCGGCGAACAAGCTTGCCGACGTCCCTGAACAGGACTTTTGCGTCGGAACCGGATCTGGGCGCGGGTGCCCCACGGCGAGGCGCGCGCCGGCGGCCCGGTCTGGGCCAGGATCAGGACTCCACACGTCCCTCCACCCCGACGGGCCTGCCGATGCGCTACGACGACGACGCCCAGCTCGACGCCTCCGAGGTCACGGACACCCGCGGCGAGGGCGGCGGGTCCGGCTCGGGGTTCGGGGGACTCGGCGGTGGTGGGGGAGGCGGCCTCCTGCCGCTGCTCATCGGGCTGCTCTTCCGCGGGCGAAGCGGCAAGGTCAGCTGGGTCCTCATCGTCGTCGTGGTGGTCGGCTTCCTCGCCGTGACGTTCCTCGGGGGCGGGGGCGGCCAGGGCTCGTCGATCGCGGGCGCGTTCGGCGAACCCGGCGGGCCGGCGGTGGCGGGCACGTCGGAGCTGGCCAGTGAGTGCCGGACGGGCGCGGACGCGAACACCAACGCCGACTGCGCGATCGTCGCCGACATCAACTCGATCCAGGCGTACTGGGCGGGCGGCGGCTACGCGCAGATCGCACCGCGGGTGCGGGGCGCGCAGCCGCGCTACCAGAACGTCGACACCGTGTTCTTCAGCGGCCGGGTGAACACCCGCTGCGGCAGCGCCGACTCCAGCTCGGGGCCGTTCTACTGCCCGGCCGACGACCTGGTGTACATCGACCTGACCTTCTACGACCAGCTGCGCCAGCAGTTCGGGGCCCAGGGCGGGCCGCTGGCCAACGCCTACGTGCTCGCCCACGAGTACGGCCACCACGTGCAGGACCAGCTCGGCACCCTCGGCACCACCGAGGCCGCGTCCGCACGGCAGGGCGCGCAGTCCGCGGCGGTGCGCGTCGAGCTGCAGGCCGACTGCTACGCCGGGGTCTGGATGAACAACGCGACCCGGCCACAGGGCGGGCGGCCCGCGTTCATCACCGAGATCACCCAGGCCGACCTGGACACCGCGGTCGACGCCGCGACGCGCATCGGCGACGACTACATCCAGGGCCAGCTCGGCGGCGGCACCGTCGACCCCGACTCGTTCACCCACGGCACGTCGGCCCAGCGCAAGAAGTGGCTCACCACGGGGTTCACCACCGGCGACCCCGCCCGCTGCGACACGTTCCGGACGAACGACCTGGGGTGAGGGTCAGAAGACGAGCGTCGTCCGTCCCGTGACGACGACGCGGTCGGCGCAGTGCGCGGCGACGGCGCGGGCCAGCACGCTGCGCTCGACGTCGGCACCGCGGCGGGTGATGTCGGCGACGGTGTCGCGGTGCGAGACGCGGGCGACGTCCTGCTCGATGATCGGGCCCTCGTCGAGGTCCTCGGTGACGTAGTGCGCCGTGGCGCCGACCAGCTTCACCCCGCGCTCCTTCGCCTGCGCGTAGGGCCCGGCGCCGACGAACGCCGGCAGGAACGAGTGGTGGATGTTGATCGCGGGCACGCCGAGGGCGTCGAGGAACCCGCCGGTCAGGATCTGCATGTAGCGGGCGAGGACGACGAGGTCGACGCGGCCGTCGAGCAGCTCGATCTGCTGCTTCTCGGCAACGTCCTTGGTGTCGCGGGTGACGGGGATGTGGGCGTAGGGCACGCCGAACCGGGCGACCTCGTCGGCGAGGTCGGGGTGGTTCGACACGACCTGGACGATGTCGACCCCCAGCTCGCCGCGGCGCTGCCGCCAGAGCAGGTCGAGCAGGCAGTGGTCGAGCTTCGAGACGAACACCGCCACCCGCGTGCGCTCGGCGGCGATGCGCAGCCGGAAGGTGATGTCGTACCGGTCGGCCACCTCCTCGCCGAACTCGGCGGTGAGCTCGTCGAGGGCCTCCTCGAGGCCCGGCAGCCGGAAGACCAGCCGCATGACGAAGTGCCCGCCCTCGGGGTCGGTGGTGTCCTGGTCGGACTGCACGATCGTCGCGTTGTGCGCGTGCAGGAACGAGCTGATCGCCGCCACCAGGCCGGGCTGGTCGCGACAGGAGACCAGCAGCCGCCCGACGTCGGTGTCAGGCATCGTGGAGCCCCCGGAAGCCCGTGACCTCCACCGCGGAACGGGAGCCGGCGTCGAGCAGCGCGTCCCACAGGTACTGACCCGACGAGCGCTCGCAGTGCAGCAGAAAGGACCGGACGCCGGAGACGTCGTCGCGCACGACGTCGGTGACCACGGCCGCGACCGACGTGCGCAGCGCGGCGCCGTCGGGGGTCACCGTGTCGGCGAGGTCGATCGCGCAGACGCCGGCCAGGACGGCGGTGGCGGCCGGTCCCTGCAGCCGCATCAGCGCTCGGCCGTGGGTGAGGTCGAGGACCGACGTGAACTCGCCGGTGCCGGCCAGGCGCTCCTCGAGGGCGGTGCGCAGCGCCGGCGCCGTCCCCGGTGCGCCGAGCGCGAGCCACTCCCCGGGGGCGGACCCGACGAGCAGCACTGCCCCGGACCCGACGTCGGTGCGCAGCGTGCGCCCGAACCCCACGCCCAGGGCCTCGCGGCCCGCGCCGTCGAAGGGGGCGCGGACGTGCACCTTCGCCAGCGGGGTCTCGTCCGAGAGCGTGGACGCCCCGGTCGCGGCGCGGGCGCTGACCTCCCAGCCGTCGAGGACGGTGGCGGGGGAGGCGGCGATCGGACTGCGCGCGAGGGGTGCGGCGGTGTCAGACACGCTGGCGCTCTCCTTCGGGGTCGACGTGGACGCGGTCGGTCACCTCGGCGACGACGTCGCGCCCGTCGGGCAGGCGGACGGTGACGCGGGTGCCGACGGCCGCCAGCTCGTGGTCGAGCTGGGCCAGCCCGATCGAGCGCCCGAGCGTCGGGGACATCCGGCTGGACGTCACGCGCCCGGCGATGCCGCCGGCGCGGTCGAGGATCTGGCTGGCCTCCGGGGGGACGATCGTCCCGTCGAGCGTGCGCAGGCCGACCAGGCGCGGATGGGTGTCGCGGCCGCGCTGCCACACCAGTTCCGGCTTGCCGACGAAGTCCGGCTTGTCGAGCTTGATCAGCTCGTCGACACCGGCGCTGAAGCCCTGGGTCAGGCCGTCGGTGTCCTGCCCGACGATCGCGTGCCCCTTCTCGAGGCGCAGGACGCGCTGCGCCTCCACCCCGAAGGGCCGCACGCCGAGGTCCCCGCCGGCGGCCATGAGCTGCTCCCACACGTGCAGGCCGTACGCGGCCGGCACGTGGACCTCGAAGGACAGCTCGCCGGTGAACCCGATGCGCCAGAGCACGCAGTCGGCGACGCCGGCCACGGTGCCGGTGCGGACGCTCATGTAGCCGAAGGACTCGGGGCCGAGGTCCAGATCGGTGAGCCGGCTCAGCAGCTCGCGCGAGCGGGGCCCGGCGACGTTGATGCTCGCGTCGGCCGTGGTCACCGGGGTGATGTGCACCTGCCACTGCGGGCGTGCCGTCTGCAGCCAGCGCTCCGCCCACTCCCACACCGCGGCGGCGCCCGAGGACGTCGTCGACATGAGGTAGTGCTGCTCGCCGAGGCGTCCGGTGACACCGTCGTCGAGCACCACCCCGTCCTCGGCGCACATGACCCCGTAGCGCACGCGGCCGACGCCGAGCTTCTGCCACTTGTTGACGTAGAGCAGCTCGAGCAGCTTCGGCACGTCCGGCCCGCGGAGGTCGAGCTTGCCGATCGGGGTGACGTCGATGAGCCCGACCGCGGTGCGCACGGCCGTCACCTCGCCGGCGGGGTCGCCGTAGTGGTCGGGACGGATCCACTGGCCGGCGACGAGCGGGACCGCGCCGTGGCGCTCGTGCCACGGTTGCATCGGCGAGTACCGCACGGGTTCGCGCGGCCGGCCGGCGAGCGCACCGAGGGTCACCGGCGCGTACATCGGGCGCCACGTGGTGGTGCCCGTCGCGGCGATCGTGCTGCCGGTGGCCTCGGCGAGGACCGCGACGGTGTTGACCGTCTCGAGCTTCCCCTGGCCGGGCCCCATGGTGGCGGTGGTGTAGCGCTTGACGAGCTCGACGGAGTCGTATCCCTCCGCCGCCGCGGTGACGATGTCCTTGGCCGAGACGTCCTCGGAGAGGTCGACGAATCCGCCGGTGCCGTTCGAGAAGAGCTCGGGGTGGTCGGCGACGGCCAGTTCCGGGACGGCGAGCTCCGGGACGGTCACCGCGGTACCCGCTGCCCGCAGCGCCCGTCGTGCCGCCTCGCGGCCCACCGCGTCGGCGTGCTCGACGAGCTGCGCGACGTCGCCCTCGCCGACGATCCCACCCGCGGCCAGCACGTTCTCGGGCATGCGCGACGGGTCCGGCCGGAACCGCGCGGTGCGCGGGTCGTAGACGGGGTTGTCGCCGGACTGGTTGAGCAACGACGTCGGCGCGGTCCACCCGACGGCGGTGACGAGCAGATCGGCCTCGACCCGGCTGCCGTCGCCCAGCTCGATCGCGCGCACCCCCTGGCGCCCGTGGGCGGCGGTGATCGTCTCGCCGCGGCGGGCGTCCACGACGGCGGCGATCTCCACGCCCGCGTCCTCGAGGTCGGCGATCGCGGCGTCGCCCTCGGGGTTCGCGGTGAGGACCACGGCGCGCTGCCCGGGCTGCACCGCCCAGAGGTTGACCAGCCGCCGCGCGGCGGTCGAGAGCACCACGCCGGGCAGGTCGTTGCCGGCGAAGACGTAGGGCCGCTCGATCAGCCCCGGGGCCACGACCAGCACGCCCGCCCGGGCCTTGATGAGCCGCTCGTCGACGCCGGGCAGGCTGCGCTGCACGATCGGGATCCAGTTGTCGTCGTAGCGGGCGGCGACCACCGAGTCGGTGAGCACCTCGATGCCGGGCTGCGCGGCGACCTGCGCGCGGAGGTCCTGCAGGGCCGCCCGGTCGCCCGGGCCGCCCCAGCGCAGGTGCCCGCCGAGCTGGTGCTCCTCCTCGACGAGCATCACCGACGCGCCGGCGCGGGCGGCCGCGACCGCGGCGGCCATCCCCGCGGGGCCGCCGCCGGCGACCACCACGTCGGGGTGGGCGTGGCGCTTGTCGTAGTAGCCGCGGTCGGTGTCGGGCGGCACCTCGCCGGCGTGCACGAAGGTGCGCAGGACCTTCTCGTACGCGGGCCACAGCCGCTCGGGCTTGATGAATGTCTTGTAGTAGAAGCCGGTGGCCAGGAACCGCCCGGCGAGGCCGTTGACGGCCTTGACGTCGAAGCGCAGCGACGGCCACGTGTTCTGCGAGCTGACCTCGAGGCCCGGGGTGAGCAGGCGGTGCGCGCCGCGGACGTTCGGCTCGTCGCCGACCTGCACCATCGTGCCCGGGTCGAGGTAGCTCGCGGTGAGCAGGCCGCGGGGCCGGTGGTACTTGTAGCTGCGGGAGAACACGCGCTCGCCCGCGGCCGCGAGCGCCGAGACGATCGTGTCGCCGGGGTGACCCGTGTAGCGGGTGCCGTTCCAGGTGAACCCGACGGTCCGCCGGCGGTCGATGACCTCGCCCTCGCGGGGCGGCAGACGCCGATCGGTGGCGTCGGCGCCGGGGCGTCGTGTGGTCGGCAGGATGCTCATCGGGCTCCCTCCCCGGCGGCCTGCACGGCGTCCCGCACCTCGCGGACCTCGTGCGTGAGCGTGTGCCGCTCGACGGTGAGCCACCGTCGGCACCCGGCGCCGTGGTACCAGCTCTCGGTCTGCCAGCCCCGGGTGTTGGCGTGGAAGTACAGGTAGCGCCGCCACTCCTCCGGCGTCGTCGTCGCCGGGTCGGGTCGGGGCCCGGCCTCGCCGCCGAACTTGAACTCTCCGGCGTTGCGGGGGCCGCACCAGGGGCACGGGAGCAGCATCACGACAGATCACCTCATGACGGGCGGAGGACGAGGGGCGCCGGCGACTAGTGGCCCACCGCGGCCGCCCCCTTCTCCCCGACGAGCCGCCCGGAGAGGAAGCGGTCCAGCCCGAAGGCCGAGATGATCTCCGGCGGCTTGCCCTCGGCGAGGCACGCCGCCATGGCCTCCCCGGAGACCGGGCCGGCCTTGAAGCCGTAGGTGCCCCACCCGACGTCGACGTAGAAGCCCTCGACCGGCGTCGGGCCCATGATCGGCGAGTAGTCCGGCGTCATGTCGCAGAGCCCGGCCCACTGGCGCAGCAGGCGCATCTTCGCGAGCGCCGGCATCAGCTCCAGGACGTGCCCGGCGATGCCCTCGGTGAACTCCAGCGAGCCGCGCATCGAGTACGACGCGAAGGGGTCGACGCTCGCGCCGAACACCAGCTCGCCGCGGTCGGTCTGGCTGACGTAGACGTGCAGCGTCCCGGAGACGACGACGGTGTCGAGGAACGGGCGGACGGGTTCGGTGACCGCCGCCTGCAGCGGGAACGTCTGGACCGGCATGGCCACCCCGGCCATGTCCGAGATGAGACTGGACCAGCCCGCGGTGGCGTT
The DNA here is from genome assembly GCF_050948445.1 of Actinomycetospora sp. CA-053990. Taxonomy (NCBI): domain Bacteria; kingdom Bacillati; phylum Actinomycetota; class Actinomycetes; order Pseudonocardiales; family Pseudonocardiaceae; genus Actinomycetospora; species Actinomycetospora sp. CA-053990. The sequence goes on from NZ_CP192043.1 coordinate 1,369,739, forward strand.
GAGGACCACCGGCGTCGCGATCCGCCCGCGGGTCGTCTGCACGCCGGTGACGCGCCCGCGCTCGACGTCGATCCCGGTGACCTCGGTCTTCTGGTGGATGTGCACGCCGTGCGCGTCCGCGGCGCGGGCGTATCCCCACACCACCGCGTCGTGGCGGACCACGCCGCCCGGCGGGTGGTACAGCGCGCCGAGGATCGGATAGCGGGTCTCGGCCGAGGTGTCGAGGTAGGGCACCAGCCCCTTGACCTCGTCCGGTCCGATCACCGCGGACTCGACGCCCTGGAGCTTGTTGACCTCGGTGCGCCACGCCATCGTCCGCATCGAGGCGTCGTTGTGCGCCAGCGTGAGGTGCCCGCGCTGGGAGAACATGACGTTGAAGTTCAGGTCCGCGGCCAGGTGCTCGTAGAGCTTCACCGAGCGGTCGTAGAAGCGCACGCCCTCGGGCGTGAGGTAGTTGGAGCGCAGGATCGAGGTGTTGCGGCCCGAGCCGCCGCCGCCGATGTACGACCTGTCCAGCACCGCGACGTTCGTCATGCCGTGGTTCTTCGCGAGGTAGTACGCGGTGGCCAGGCCGTGCACCCCGCCGCCGATGATCACCGCGTCGTAGCTGGGACGCAGCTCCCGCTCGTGCCAGGCGCGCGGCCACTCGGAGCGCGAGAGCCCGTGGCGCAGGAGGCTCCAGGCCGAGTAGCCCCGCACGCGCCCGTTGCGGTGGCCGTTGCCGTGGCCGTTGCCGTTCGTGCTGGTCACCCGGGGTCCTTCCGGAGGTCGATGGCCGGCAAGTCGCGGGCCGGGACGTCGCGGACCGGTCTCACGCCTGCGTGAGGTACCGCCGGACCTCCCAGTCCGACACGGAGGCGTGGTACTCGTCGAACTCCTGCTGCTTGACCGCGGCGAAGTAGTCGATGAAGTCGCCGCCCGGGGTCTTGCCCAGCGCGGCGCGCAGGACGTCGTCCTCGACGAGCTCCTCGACGGCGCGGTCCAGCGTCTTCGGGAGGTGTTTGATGCCGCGGGCGCGCACCTCGTCGGAGTGCAGGGCGAAGAGGTTGTCGTCGGTGCAGGCGCCCGGGTCGAGCTCGCGGTCGATGCCGTCGAGGCCGGCCGCGAGCAGGGCGGTGGCGGCGAGGTACGGGTTGGCGGAGCCGTCGACGCCGCGGTGCTCGATGCGCCCGCCCTCGGGGACGCGCAGCATCACCGAGCGGTTGTTGCCCCCGTAGGCCACGTACGCCGGGGCCCAGGTGGAGCCGGAGGTCGGGGCGCCGACGCCGATGCGCTTGTAGGAGTTCACCGTCGGGCAGATGATCCCGGCGACGGCCCGGCCGTGCTCGAGCAGGCCGCCCAGGTAGTGGCGGGCGAGCGGCGAGAGGCCCAGCGCGTCGGACTCGTCGTCGAACAGCGCCGTGCCGTCCTGGGACCACAGGCTCTGGTGGATGTGCAGCCCGTTGCCGGTGACGGAGCTGAACGGCTTCGGCATGAACGTGGCGACCATGCCGGCGTCGTGCGCCAGCATGTGGATCATGTACCGGAAGAAGATGGTGCGGTCGGCCGTGGTCAGCGCGTCCGAGTAGTGCCAGTTGTTCTCGAACTGGCCGGTGCCGTCCTCGTGGTCGTTCGCGTAGTTGCCCCAGCCGAGGGTGTTGAGGTTCCGCGACACGGTGGACAGGTGGTCCCACATCCGCGTCAGGCCCTTGACCTCGTAACAGGGCTTCGCGGCGGTGTCGAGCGGGTCGGCCACCTCCAGCGTCCCGTCCTCGCGCCGACGCAGCAGGCTGTACTCCAGCTCGGTGCCGGTCTTGAGCACCCAGCCGCGCTTCTCCGCGAGCTCCGCGAGCTGGCGGCGCAGGATCACGCGCGGGGCGTAGGGCCAGGGCTTGCCCTCGACGTGCGGATCGCAGTGCAGCACGGCGACGCCCGGCTTCCACGGCAGGGGCGTGTAGGACGCCGGGTCCGGGACGACGAGCACGTCCGGGTCGGCCGGCGACTGCCCGAGGTCGCCCGCGGCGTAGCCGGCGAACCCGGCCCCGCCGTCCATGAGCAGGTCGAACGACGAGAACGGGATGGCCTTCGCGCACGGCTTCCCGTGCAGGTCCACGAACATCGCCAGGAAGAACTCGATGCCGTCCGCCTCGGCGCGTTCCCGCAGGTCGCTGCGTGCCCTGTCGTCAGCAGAGTCCATGCCGCCTCCCCGGGAAGGTGTGGACTTAGAACCATTCACGCCCGCGGCGAAAGGTGTCAACCCCGTCACAGCCGCTCGCGCACAACCCGTCTGCTCGGACACGCACCGTGACCAGGACGCGGTAGCCTCCCGGCCATGGCCCGGCAGGTCACCTCCACGACGCTGGCCCAGGCCGTGGCCGACCACCTCCGGATGCGCATCCACCGCGGCGACGTGAGCCCGGGGGAGCGCCTGCCCGCGGAGCGGGATCTCGCGGAGCAGCTGGGCGTCGCGCGGATCAGCCTGCGGGAGGCCATCCGGCAGCTGCGCGAGGACGGCTACGTCGAGGTCCGGCGGGGCTCCACCGGCGGCACCTACGTCACCGAGCTGCGGCGTCCGGCCGAGGCCTGGCGGTCCCGGATGCGCGAGCAGGCCGGCGAGATGGACGACATCCTCGACTTCCGCATCGCGCTCGAGACCGAGACCGCCACGCTCGCCGCCCGCCGGCACACCGAGGCCGGCCTCGTGCCGATCCGGGACGCGATCGCGGCGCTGAGCGGGGTCATCGGGCGCACCGCCTTCCGGCAGGCCGACTCCCGCTTCCACGTCGCGCTGGCCCGCGCCTCCGGTAACGAGCGGCTCGAGGAGGCCGTCGAGGCCGCCCGGGGCGAGCTCTTCAGTCCCCGCGACCTCCTGCCGTTCCGGGAGCCGGTCGAGGAGACCCTGCGCGACCACCAGGCGATCTACGAGGCCGTCGCGGCCGGTCACGAGGGCGAGGCCGCCGAGGCCATGCGGGCGCACCTCGAGCGCGCCCGGCGCCAGTTGCGCTTCATCGTGTTCGGCGCCGCCGACGACGCGGAGTGGCCCACCGACTGACGGCCGTGACCTCACATGGGGTTGACACGGTGTGGCGTGGGTCTCTTATTGTCGGCTCGTTCTTGGTCTGCAGATGAGACCAATGCGGAGCCGCTCGCGCCGGCCCGGCAGCGGACCCCGTCATCGACCCGTGCCCACGGCGGCCACGGAGTGCGATCGGAGGCACGGTCATGAGTTCTCTCGACGACCGCATCGCGGGGCTGTTGCGCCGCGACCGGCTCCTCGCGATCGGCAGCACCGTCGCCATGTGGGTGGTGCTGGTGTTCGTCTTCCTCGCCTCGGCGCCCACGGTGCCGGGGACCACGCTGCTGGTGGTCCTCGGGGTCGCGATGGTGGCGCTCGGCGGCCTGAACACCGCCTCGGCCGCGGCGCTGATCCGCCGCTACCGGGCGGCGAAGGACCAGGTCTACCGGCCCGACATCGAGAACCTCGACGCCCAGCGTGCCGCGAAGCACGGGAGCGCGTCGTGACCGCGGACGCCGGACGGCGGGCGGCCTACGAGCCCCCGAAGCAGTCGGTCCGGGGTCAGCTCCTGGACGCGTTCGTCGTCCTCGCGCTGATCTTCGTGACCCTGTTCGGGACGACCTACCTGATCGAGTCGGAGGACACCGGCGCAGGTGCGGTGCGCCCGCTGGCCGAGCTCCCCATCACGCCGGGCGAGCGCGTGCAGTACCAGAAGATGATCGACACCGGTGTCGCCGACCTGGAGACGATCTCGGCGGGCGTCGAGGCGAACCAGGCCGGCGCCGACAAGTACGACATCGACGTCCTCGCCCTGCTCGGGACGGCGGTGCTGCTCGCCCTCTACCTCGGTTTCGTCTACCGCGTGTCGTTCCGCGAGTACCGCGAGGTCGTGGAGGAGAAGTTCGGGCCCAGCGACGGCGACGGCGAGTCCGGGAGGCAGTCATGAGCACCGTGGCGGTGGTGGAACTGATCGCGTGGGTGCTCAGCGCGCTCATCGCGGGCTGGCTGGTCCTCGACGTCCTCAAGGTCGCCCGTCACCACGACGAGGCGACGCTGGTGAACGCGCCGGACCCGCTCGAGGAGCCCCCGGGCACCGTCGAGGGGTCGGGGGTGAGGTCGGCATGAGCGCCACCGAGGACGCCCCCGCCGCCGCGCCGTCCGCCGCCGGCACCCAGGAGCGGCCCGCCCTGCGCAAGGTGCTCGCGCCGATGCACATCTGGGCCCTCGGGGTCGGGATCGTGCTCGTCGGCGAGTTCATGGGCTGGAACTTCGCGGTGGAGAAGGGCGGCATGTACGGCGCCCTGGTCGCCTGCTGGGTCGTCGGGCTGCTCTACACCTGCATCGTCATGATCAACTCCGAGGTGACCTCGGCGATCCCGGCCGCGGGCGGGCAGTACGCGCAGGCCAAGCACACCGTCGGGCCGTTGATGGCGTTCAACGTCGGGCTCTACCTGACGCTCGCGTACACCATGCTCGAGGCGGCCAACGCCAACGTCCTGTCCGACCTGCTGAGCACCCTGTCCGGGCTCCTGGGCAGCGAGCAGGAGCTCTCGCCCTACCCCTTCGCGGTGCTCGCGATCCTCGCCCTCGCGTTCCTGAACTACCGCGGGGTGTTCGCCTCGCTGACGCTCAACCTCGTGATCACGGGGTTCGCGTTCGCGACGATCCTCGTGCTGTTCATCGGCCTGCGGGCCTGGTCGCCGTCCGGCGAGCTCGACCTGGCCGGCCTCGCCGGGGACGCCACGAACGCCCTGCCCTACGGGTGGATCGGCGTGATCGCGGCCTTCCAGTTCGGCATGTGGTTCTACCTCGGCATCGAGGGCACCGCGCAGGCCGCGGAGGAGTGCAGGTCGGCGCCGCGCTCGGTGCCGCTGGGCAGCCTCGCGGGCATCATGACGCTGATCATCGCGGCGTCCCTGACGTGGTTCGTCTGCGCCGGGACGCTGCCGTGGCACTACCTGGGGACGGCGATCACGCCGCTGTTCGACGCCGCGCTCGTCTCGGGTCAGGACGTCCTGGTCGTGCTGCTCCTGCTGGGGACGCTGTGCGCGACACTCGCGTCGGCCAACGGGTGCATCAACGACGCCTCGCGGGCGTGGTTCTCGATGGGCCGCGACCGCTACCTGCCGGAGTGGTTCGGCGCGGTGCACCCGAAGTACCACACGCCGTTCCGGGCGATCGTGTTCCTCGTCCCGGTCGCGATCGCCTTCGCGCTGCTGCCGGTGCTGCTCTCCGAGCCGACGCTGCTGTCGACGGTGATCACGTTCTCGATCCTGTCGGGGCTGCTCATGTACAGCTTCATGGGGCCGAGCTTCATCCGGTTCCGGCGGCTGTGGCCGCTCGGCAAGATCACCCGCGCCTACACGCTGCCCCTGCACCCGGCGCCGGCGATCGCCCTGCTGGCGCTCTCGGCCGTCGTCTTCTTCGCGACGTTCCTGGGCTACGGCGCCGCGCTGATCTCGATCCTGGCCTTCTACCTGCTGGCGTCGATCTGGTTCGTGCTCCGGCGGTACAAGTTCGTGCGCCGGGGCGCGCAGTTCACCGCCGACCTGCCGCGTCCCGAGGGGTACTGATGGGGATGACCGGCGCCCTCGTCGTGGTCGTCGTGGCGGTCGTGGTCCTCTCGGTCCTGCACCGACGGTCGCAGCGTGCCGACGCCGCGGACCGCGCGCGGCTCTTCGAGCGCGTGGTGCCGCTGGTGCAGGACGCGCGCCTCACCCGTGAGGGCGGCGGCTACCCGGTGCTCACCGGCCGTCTCGGCGGCCACCGCGTGACCCTCCGGCCGATCGTCGACGCGGTGACGCTGCGCAAGCTGCCCGTCCTCTGGGTGGAGCTCGTCGTGCACCGCGCCCTGGAGGTCGAGGGCACGGTGAACGTCCTGCTGCGCCCGCTGGGCACCGAGTTCTTCTCGCCGGACGCGGGGTTCGCCCACGAGCTGGCGCCGCCGCCCGGTCTGCCCCGGCCGGTGCGCGTCGCGTGCGCGTCGGCGGACCGGGCGCCTTCGGACGAGGTGCTGGCGGGCCTGCTCGCGCCTGCGACCGAGCTCTGCGGGGACCCCGCGACGAAGGAGCTGGGCGTGGGCCGGGGCGGGCTCCGGGTGGTCCTGCGGGTCGCCGAGGGCGACCAGGCGAGCTACCGGAGCGCCCGGCGCGCGGTGTTCGACCGCCCGCGCGTCGACCCGGACGCGCTGCTGCGGGCGGTGGCGGTGCTGGGCGCGACCGGTGACCGCGTGTCGGCCGGGGAGGTCCTGTCGTGACCCGCTCCTGGCTGGTGCTGGCCGTCGCCGTCGTGCTCCCCGGGATGGGCCACGTGCTCCTCCGGATGCCCGTGCGGGGACTCATGTTCGCCTTCTACACGGTGCTCCTGGGCGCGATCACCTGGCAGCTCACGACACCGGAGATCTCGCTGGTCGGGCGCCTCGCCGGCGGGCTGTTCGTGTACGCGATCAGCCTGCTGGACGCCTACACCTGGGCCACTCGACGTTTCGTGCGAAGCAACGTAATTTCTCAGCAGTAGTCCCCGATCGCAGGAAGGCCCGAGTCCCATGTGCGGCATCATCGGTCTCCACCTCCGCGACCCCGAGCTGGCTCCGATGCTCGGACGCCTCCTCGACGACATGCTCTGCGGGGTCTCCGAGCGCGGCCCCGACTCGGTGGGCATCGCCGTCTACGGCGACGGGGAGCGCAACCCGGCGGGCCACTCCGCGGTGTCCGTGCTGCGGGCGCCCGGCGATCTCGCGGCGTCCGCGGGCGCCCTCCTGCCGGGCACGCCGACCGTGACGGCCCGGGTGGCGGGGGACACCACGGTGCTCAGCGCCCCGGTCGGGGTCGAGGCGCTGGCGGCCGCCGTCGCCGCCGCGGCGCCCGAGGCGCTCGTGGTGGGCAGCGGCAACGACCTCGTCGTCTACAAGGGTGCCGGGCACCCCCAGGACCTCGCCCGGACCTACGGGCTGCGCGAGGTCAGCGGCTGGCAGGGCGTCGCCCACACCCGCATGGCCACCGAGTCGGCGATCAACCCCGAGGGCTGCCACCCTTACTCGGTCGGCGCCGACCAGTGCCTCGTGCACAACGGCTCCTTCTCCAACCACGCCACCATCCGCCGCGACCTCGAGCGCCAGGGCGTCACGTTCGACTCGGAGAACGACTCCGAGGTCGGCGCCCGCTTCGTCGCGGCCTGCCTCGCCGAGGGCGACGACCTCGAGAAGGCGCTGCTGCGGCTCGGCGAGACCTTCGACGGCTTCTACACGCTGCTCGTCACCACGGCCGACGGCTTCGCCGTGGTGCGCGACGAGATCGCATGCAAGCCGGCCGTGATCGCCGAGCACCCCCGCTGGGTGGCCATGGCGTCGGAGTTCCGCGCCCTCGCGGACCTCCCCGGGATCGACGAGGCCCGCGTCTTCGAGCCCGATCCCGGCAAGGTCTACGCATGGCAGCGCTGAGCCGGGCCGAGGCGGAGGCCCGTTCCCCCGTCGTGTTCGACCTGCACGAGACGACGGTCCGCGCGCTCAACGCCGAGCTCCACGCCCCGACCGCGACCTCCTACGAGGTGCTCCACCCGCAGGGTGCGCACTCCCTCGGCGCCGGCATCCACGACGAGATCGACGTCGCGGTGCGCGGGCACGCCGGCTACTTCTGCGCCGGGATGAACCAGCTCGGCCGGGTGGTCGTCGACGGCTCGGCGGGCAACGGCGTCGCGGAGAACATGATGTCGGGCTCCGTGCGGGTGCGCGGGGACGCGTCCCAGTCCGCCGGGGCCACCGGGCGCGGCGGTCTGCTCGTGATCGAGGGCTCGGCGTCGATGCGCTGCGGGATCTCGATGAAGGGCATCGACATCGTCGTCGGCGGCTCCGTCGGCCCGATGAGCGCGTTCATGGCGCAGGCGGGGCGGCTCGTCGTCTGCGGCGACGCCGGCGACGGGCTGGGCGACTCGATCTACGAGGCCCGCCTCTACGTCCGCGGCAGCGTCGGGACCCTCGGCGCCGACTGCATCGAGAAGCCGCTGCGCGACGAGCACGTCGCCGAGCTCACCGAGCTCCTCGACGCCGCCGGTCTGGACCACCGGCCCGAGGAGTTCCGGCGCTTCGGCTCGGCCCGCGGGCTCTACCACTTCACCGGCGACCACGGGAGCTACTGATGGCGGGGCTACTGATGGCGGGGCCACTGACGGCAGCAGACGCGGAGTGGAGCGCGACCCGATGAAGGATCCCGCGGAGCGGGGGCTGCGCGAGTCGGCCACGTTCGACCGCGCGACGATCGCCGCGATCCAGCACGCCGCCCGCACGGGCGTCTACGACATCCGCGGCTGGGGCGCCAAGCGCGCCGTGCCGCATTTCGACGACCTGCTGGTGCTCGGCGCGTCGATGTCGCGCTACCCGCTCGAGGGCTACCGCGAGCGCTGCGACACCGACGTCGTGCTCGGCGACCGCCACGCCACGCGGCCCCTGCACCTCGACATCCCCGTGACGGTCGCCGGCATGAGCTTCGGCGCGCTCTCCGCCCAGGCCAAGGAGGCCCTCGGGCGCGGGGCCAGCGAGGTCGGCACCTCGACGACGACCGGCGACGGCGGCATGACCGACGAGGAGCGCGGCGAGTCCAAGACGCTCGTCTACCAGCTGCTCCCGAGCCGGTACGGGATGAACCCCGACCACCTGCGGGCCGCGGACGCGATCGAGGTCGTGCTCGGTCAGGGCGCCAAGCCCGGCGGCGGCGGGATGCTGCTCGGTCAGAAGATCTCCGACCGCGTGGCCGAGATGCGGACGTTGCCGCCCGGCATCGACCAGCGCAGCGCCTGCCGCCACCCCGACTGGACGGGTCCCGACGACCTCGCCATCAAGATCGGCGAGCTGCGCGAGATCACCGACTGGGAGAAGCCGATCTACGTCAAGGTCGGGGCGACGCGCACGTACTACGACGTGAAGCTGGCCGTGGCCGCCGGCGCCGACGTGGTGGTGGTGGACGGGATGCAGGGCGGCACGGCCGCCACCCAAGAGGTGTTCATCGAGCACGTCGGCATCCCGATCCTCGCCGCGATCCCGCAGGCCGCGCAGGCGCTGCAGGAGCTGGGCGTGCACCGGAAGGTGCAGCTCATCGTCTCCGGCGGGATCCGTACCGGCGCCGACGTCGCCAAGGCGATGGCCCTGGGCGCCGACGCCGTCGCGATCGGCACCGCCGCCCTGATCGCCCTGGGCGACAACGACCCGCAGTACGCCGCGGAGTACGAGGCGCTCGGATCGGGAGCCGGCTACTACGACGACTTCCAGGATGGCCGCGACCCCGCCGGCATCACCACCCAGGATCCCGAGCTCTCCGCGCGGCTCGACCCCGTCGAGGGCGGGCGCCGCGTGGCGAACTACCTGCGGGTGCTGACCATGGAGGCCCAGACGCTCGCGCGCGCCTGCGGGAAGGGGCACGTGCGCCACCTGGAGCCCGAGGACCTGGTCGCCCTGACGATCGAGTCGGCCGCGATGGCCCGGGTGCCGCTGGCGGGCACGTCGTGGATCCCGGGGCACGGGCAGGGCCTGTGATCGTCGCCTTTCGGCGTGTCGTTCGTTCTCGGTGGTGAGGGCACGGCGTCACGGCACGGCTCACGGCACGGCTCACCCCGAGGAGCGTCGGCGATGGGGCACCACCGGAAGGGCCGGTCGACCCGGCGCCACGACGGAGCGCCCGGGGTCCAGGAGGCCCACGGCTCTGATCGCGCGGAGACCCCGGGTGTACCCGAGGTGCGGCCGGAGCCGGGGCCCGCCGCGGTGGCCGGACCCGGGCCGAGGCCGGTGGTCGGGGGCGTGAGCGGCCGGCCGCTCGAGGACCTCGCCGAGGCCGCACGGACCGCGCGCCGGACCGGGTGGGCCTTCGGAGCCGAGGTGCTCGCCTCCGCCGACACCCGGGGCGTGCCGACGTCGACGCCACCCCCGCGCGACGGGCGCCCGCGGCGCTACGCGACCCACCAGCCCACCGCGCCGATCGCGGTGCTCGACGGCCGCTGACCACCCGGACCGGTGTGCTCCGGGTCACGATCAGCTAGCGTCGCCGTCGTGGCCCACCGGGCCCGTCCCGCCCCGACGTGACCAGGAGCCCGAAGCCATGGTGGACACCCCCGCTGCGTCCGAGACCGTCTTCCGGTTGATCTACCGCAGCCGCATGCGGATCGCGTCCGAGGCCCGCAAGTCCGAGTTGGGGGAGATCTTCAGCATCGCCCGGTCGAACAACAAGCGCCTCGGCGTGACCGGCGCGCTGCTCGTGTGGGACGAGTTCTTCGTGCAGACCCTCGAGGGCGACGAGACCGTGGTGCGCGATCTCTACGACCGCATCCACCGCGACGCCCGCCACGAGCGCGTGGCGATCATCAGCGAGGACCCCGCCGCCGAGCGGGTGTTCGGTCGCTGGTCGATGGCGCGGGTGGGCGACGGCGACGAGCCCGACATCCCCCTGCTGATGAACCGGGACAAGGGCGGCATCTCCCCGGCCGCTCCGCGCCCGACGACGCCGGACCAGGAGGCCGTCCTGGGCGACATGCGGGAGGCCGCCCGTAGCGGCGCGCAGCCGGCCTGAGCCCAGGTGGCCTGACACCGGCCGAGCCCGTCAGGTCGCGGCCGGCGTGGGGGACGGCGTCGGCGTCACCCGTCGCTGGCGCGTGCGGGGGCCGAAGAGGGCGACGGCGATCGCGCCGACGATCCACATCGCGGCGATGAAGACGAAGACGCTGGCGTAGCCGCTGCCGGTGTAGAGCGCCGCGATGATCAGCGGGCCCGCCGCGTTGGAGAGGCGTCCGACGCCGTAGGAGATGCCGGTGCCCAGCGAGCGGGTGCGGGTGTCGAACAGCTCGGGGGAGTACGCGTAGGCAAGTGCGGTGTAGCCCCGCTCGACGAGGTTGACCAGGAACCCGAACACCACGATGAGGACGGGGTCGAAGGTCAGCCCGTAGAGCAGGCCGCACACGCCGATGACGGTGCCGAAGACGGCGAGGCACCACTTGCGCTCGAAGCGGTCGGTGACCGCGGCGGCGAGCAGGCAGCCGAGCGGGGCGCCGATGGTGGTGAGGGCGACGTAGAAGATCGAGTTCTCGACGCTGAAGCCCTGCTTGGCCAGCAGCGTCGGCGCCCAGCTCGAGTAGCCGAAGAACCCGACGGTCTGCGTGACCCACAGGACGCAGAGCAGCAGCGTCGGCAGCAGCACGCGCCGGCGCAGCAGGACCCGCCACCACGGGGCGCCGGCCTCCGGGTCGGCGTCCCCCGACGGGTCCTGTGCGGTCCGATGAGGAGTGGCCGGCTCCGCGGCGGGCTCGGGCAGCGGGCCCTTCTCGGCGGCGACCGACTGCTCGATCTCGCGCAGCACCGCGTCGGCGCGCTCGTGCTCGCCGCGGTTCTCGAGCCACTTCGGGGACTCCTTGATGTGCCGCAGAAAGAACACGAACAACAGGCCGAGCGCGCCCCACAGGTAGACCAGGCGCCACGACCAGTCGGACAGCGGCACCACGAAGCTCGCGATGAGGTTCGTCGCCGGCGTGCCGCAGATGCCGATGGCGATCGCGTACGCCTGGTACTTCCCGCGCCGCGCCGCCGGGAAGATCTCGCTGATGTAGATCACCGCGACGACGGTCATCGCGGCGAGACCCGCGGACGTCAGGAAGCGGAACACGCCGAGCGACACGACGTCCCAGGAGAACACCGAGGCCAGCGAGAACACGCCGAAGAACACGACGGTGAACGTCAGCGCGGGCTTGCGGCCGGCGCGGTCGGCGAGGGCGCCCGCGCCGATGGAGCCGAGGAACATGCCGACGAACGACGTCGAGGTCACGTACGCGATCTGGTCGATCGTGACGCCCCACAGCTTCAGCAGTCGCGGCGCGGTGACCGCGAAGGTGTTGATGTCGGCGAACTCGAAGAAGTACGCGAACGACACCGCGACGAGGGTGACCAGGTGGAACCGGGCGATCGGGAGCCGGTCGAGGCGCGCGGCGGCGCTCGGCGCGGTCGGGGATGCGGTCACGGCGTGGTCTCCGTCTCGGCAGGGTCGTCGGAGGGGTCGTCGGAGGGGTCGTCGGAGGGATCGTCGGAGGGCTCGTCGGGCCAGTACAGGCGCCTCGGGTTGTCGACCAGCAGGAGCCGGCGCGCCCGGTCGTCGGGAGCGATGTGGCGGACGTGGTCGACGAGCAGCCCGTCGTCGGGCATGTGGCCGGTGAGGTTGGGGTGCGGCCAGTCGGTGCCCCAGAGCACGCGGTCGCCGAACTCGGCGACCACGCGGCGGGCGAAGGGCACGACGTCGGTGTAGGCGTTGCGCTCCCCGTCGACGGCGGGCGGACCGGTGATGCTGAGCCGCTCCGGGCAGCTGACCTTGACCCAGACGTCGTGGCGGTCGACGAACCGCAGGAAGCGGGCGAACCCGGGGCCGTCCGGATCGGCGGTGACGTCGGGCCTGCCCATGTGGTCGACGACCACCGGGACCGGGAGGCGGGCGAGGAAGCCCTCGAGATCGGGCAGGTCGGCCGCCTCGAGGTAGACCACGACGTGCCACCCGAGCGGCGCGACCGCGGCCGCGACGGTGGCCAGGTCCTCGGTCGGCGCGGCGTCGACCAGGCGCTTGAGGAAGTTGAACCGCACGCCGCGCACCCCGGCGCGGTCGAGGCGGGCGAGCTCGTCGGCGGTGACGTCGGGGCGGACGGTGGCCACTCCGCGCGCCCGGCCCTCGGCCGCGGCCACCGCGTCGAGCATGGCGCTGTTGTCGGCGCCGTGGGCCGTGGCCTGCACGATCACCTGGCGTGCGATGCCGAGGTGGTCGCGCAGCGCGAAGAGCTGCTCGCGGCCGGCGTCGGTGGGCGTGTACTTGCGCTCCGGGGCGAACCCGAAGACGTCGGCGGGCCCGAAGACGTGGCAATGGGCGTCGACCGTGCCCGGGGGCAGCGCGACGGTCGGCCGGGACGGCGCGGGGTCCCACGTCAGCCAGCCGGGCGTCGGAGCGGCGGGGCCCACGGCGTCCTCCCGTCGTCGGTGTCGGTCCGGGGTGAGCTTCCACGGTCACCAGGATCGGCGCAAGGATTGTCAACAATTTCGTACGCGTTCTCGGTGCTAGGGTCGCCCCCGTGAGCTCCGCGGTCGGGTCCGTCGGCGAGCCCGAGGAGGTCGTCGACCTCGTGCGGCGCGCCATCCACGAGGGCGACTTCGTCCCCAACCAGCGCCTGGTCGAGGGCGACCTCTCGGTGCAGTTCGGCGCCAGCCGCGCCGCGGTCCGCACGGCGCTCGTCCAGCTCGCGGCGGAAGGGCTCGTCGAGCGCGTCCAGAACCGGGGCGCCCGGGTGCGGGCGGTGTCGCTCGACGAGGCCGTCGAGATCTCCGAGGTGCGCATGGTCGTCGAGGGCCTCTGCGCGGCGAAGGCGGCGGTCCGCGCCTCCGAGGAGGATCTCGCGATCCTCACGGGCATCGCCACCGACATGCGCGCGGCCGTCGAGCGCGGCGACGTGTTCGGCTACTCCGAGCTCAACCGGCGCCTCCACGCGACGGTGCGGCTGGCCGGCAACCAGGCGGTCGCCGACGCCGTGCTCGAGCGCCTGCGCGGCCAGAACGTCCGCCACCAGTTCCGGCTCGCGCTGCTCCCCGGGCGCGCGACCGTGTCGCTGCCCCAGCACCTCGAGATCGTCGACGCCATCTGCGCCCGCGACCCGGAGCGCGCCGAGGCGGCGATGCGCGCACACCTCGCCAGCGTCATCGAGACGCTTCCGCAGGTCGAGCGGGGTACGTCCGGCGCCTGAGCCCCACCGGCGCGGCCTCCGCGGTTCGATGTCGCCCAGATTGTTGACAATCTGGGCGACAGGGCTGCACGCTCGGGGTGTGCCGCCGACCGTGCGGCCGGCCGGACGCGAGGAGGCAGCATGAGGACGGTGGTGGTCACCGACCCACCGCGCGCCGACGTCGACGACGCGGCGACGCTGGGGAACCACGGGGTCGCGACCGTCCACGAGGCCCTCGGCCGCACGGGGTACCTCGGCCCGGAGTTCCGCCCGGCGTGGCCGGGCGCACGCATCGGCGGCACGGCGGTCACCGCGCTGTGCTGGCCCGGCGACAACCTCATGATCCACGTGGCGGTCGAGCAGTGCCGGCCCGGCGACGTCCTGGTGGTCGCCACCAGCTCGCCGAGCACCGACGGTCTCTTCGGCGAGCTGTTCGCCACGGCCCTGGTGCGTCGCGGTGTACGCGGCGTCGTGCTGGCCAGCGGCGTGCGCGACGTCGCGGAGCTGCGCGTGATGGGCTTCCCCGCCTGGTCGCGCGCCGTCTCCGCGCAGGGCTCGGTGAAGGCCACGCCGGGGGCCGTGAACGTCCCCGTCGTGCTGGGCGGGCAGACCGTCCATCCCGGCGACGCGGTGGTCGCCGACGACGACGGCGTCATGGTGGTGCCGCGCGGGGACGTCGACCGGGCGCTCGCCGCCGCCCGTGCCCGCGAGGAGAAGGAGGCGGCCACCCGCGCCGCGTTCGAGGCCGGCGAACTGGGCCTCGACCGCTACGGCCTGCGCGACCGCCTCGAGGAGCTCGGCGTCGAGTACGTGCCGTACGAGAAGTGGACGCCGTGAACGACACCGACGAGGCCGGCGTCCGCCTCACGATCCTGCGCGGGGGAACGTCGCGGGGCCTCTACGTCGAGGCCGCCGACCTGCCCGCCGACCCGGCGGCGCGCGACGACCTGCTGCTGCGGCTGATGGGCACCCCCGATCCGCGCCAGATCGACGGGCTCGGCGGTGCGACGTCGCTGACCAGCAAGGTCGCCGTCGTCGGCCCCTCGGAGCACCCCGACGCCGACGTCGACTACCTCTTCCTGCAGCTCGGCGTCGACGAGGCGTCGGTGTCCGACCGGCAGAACTGCGGCAACATCCTGGCCGGCGTGGGGCCGTTCGCCCTCGAGCGCGGCCTGGTCGCCGCGGCGGAGGGCGCGACCGAGGTCCGCATCCGGATGGTCAACTCCGACAGCGTCGCCGTCGCGACGGTGGCCACGCCGGGGGGCCGGGTCTCCTACCGCGGCGACGTCGCGATCGCCGGGGTGCCCGGCACCGCGGCCGGGATCACGCTCGCGTTCGCCGACACCGAGGGCTCGGCCACCGGCGCGCTGCTGCCCACCGGGCGGGTCCGGGACACCGTCGACGGCGTCGAGGTCACCTGCGTCGACAACGGCATGCCCGTGGTGCTCGCCCTCGCGACGTCGCTCGGCCTCACCGGGCACGAGGGCCACGAGGAGCTCGCCGCCGACACCGCGCTCGCGGAGCGGATCGACGCCCTGCGGCAGAAGGCGGGCGCCCTCATGGGCCTCGGAGACGTCGCGGGATCGTCGGTACCCAAGACGGTGCTGCTCGCCCCGCCCGCCGACGGCGGGCAGGTGGCCACGCGCTCGTTCATCCCCGTCCGCCCGCACACGGCCGTCGGCGTGCTCGCCGCGGTCAGCGTGGTCACCGGGATGCTGCTGCCGGGGGCCGTCGGGCACGACATCGCGGCCGAGCACTTCCCGGCCGGCGGCCGGGTCGACGTCGAGCACCCGACCGGCCATTTCCTCGTCGACGTCGTCGTGGACGCGACGACCTCCCCGCCGCGCGTGACCCGCTCCGGGGTCGTGCGCACGGCGCGCAAGCTGATGGACGGCACAGCGTTCCCGCGGCCGGCATCGTGAGCGCCGCCGGGCTGCGGGTCGCCGTCCTCGGGCTCGGCGAGGCCGGCGGCGAGATCGCCCGCGACCTCGTGGCCGCCGGGGCCGAGGTGCGCGGTTACGACCCGGAGGTGACACCTCCTGACACGGTCATCGCCCGCGCCGACGAGGCCGACGCCGTGCGCGACGCCGAGCTCGTGCTCAGCGCCAACAGCTCGCACGACGCGCTGACGGCCCTGGTCCACGCGCGCCCGGGCCTGCGCCCCGGGGCCATATGGGCGGACCTCAACACCGCTTCGCCCGGGGTGAAGGCGAGCCTGGTCGAGGCCGCCGGAGCGGACGTCGCCGTCGTCGACGTGGCGCTGATGTCCCCGGTGCCCGGCAAAGGTCTGCGCACGCCGATGCTGGTGTCCGGAGAGGCCGCGGAGCGGTACGCGGCGCTGGTGCGCCCGCTGGGCGCCGAGGTCACCGTGCAGCCCGGCCCGGCCGGCGCCGCGATCTCGCGCAAGCTGCTGCGCAGCGTGTTCTACAAGGGCCTGGCCGCCGCCGTGGTCGAGGCGCTCGAGGGCGCCGAGGCCGCCGGGTGCGCCGACTGGCTCGCCGCGAACATCGCCGGCGAGCTCGCCGGGTTCGACGAGACGGCCCTCGACCGGCTCGTCGACGGCACCCACCGCCACGCCCGTCGGCGCGCCGACGAGATGGCGGCGGCCGCCGAGCAGCTGCGCGAGCTCGGCGTCGAGCCCCGCGCGGCGACCGCCGCCCACGACCTGCTCGCGAGCCTGCGCGACGCCCGGGAGGGAGACGCCACGTGATCATCGACTGCCACGGCCACTACACCACCGCCCCGGAGGCCCACACCGCGTGGCGCGAGGCCCAGACCACTGCGTACGACGCCGGCGACCCGCCGCCGCTCTACCCGGACATCACCGACGCCGAGATCCGCGAGAGCGTCGAGGCGAGCCAGCTGCGGTTGATGGCCGAGCGCGGCATCGACCTGACGATCTTCTCCCCGCGCGCGTCGGCCATGGGCCACCACCGCGGCGACGAGGCCGTGAGCAGCGCGTGGACGCGCGCGAGCAACGACCTCGTCGCCCGGGTCGCCGGCCTGTTCCCGCAGCACTTCGCCGGGGTGGGCGCGCTCCCGCAGTCGCCGGGGGTGCCGATCGAGCGGTCCGTCGCCGAGCTGCGCCGGTGCGTCGAGGAGCTGGAGTTCGTCGGCGTCAACCTCAACCCGGACCCGTCGGGCGGGCACTGGACGGCGCCGCCGCTGACCGACCGGCACTGGTACCCGTTCTACGAGGCGATGGTCGAGCTGGACGTGCCCGCGATGGTGCACGTCTCCGCGGTCACCAACCCGAACTTCCACGCCACCGGCTCGCACTACCTCAACGCCGACACGACGGCGTTCATGCAGCTCCTGGAGGCCGACCTCTTCCGCGACCTCCCCGGCCTGCGCCTCGTGATCCCGCACGGCGGGGGCGCGGTGCCCTACCACTGGGGCCGCTTCCGGGGCCTCGCCGACATGCTCGGGCGCCCGCCGGTCGAGGACGCGGTGATGGGGAACGTCTTCTTCGACACCTGCGTCTACCACCAGCCGGGCATCGACCTGCTCTTCGACGTGATCGAGCCCGACAACATCCTCTTCGGGTCCGAGATGGTCGGGGCCGTCCGCGGGATCGACCCGAGGACGGGGCACCACTTCGACGACACCCGCCGTTACGTCGACGCCGTCAAGCTCGAGGGCGACGATCGCGACAAGGTCTACGAGGGCAACGCGCGCCGGGTCTACCCGCGCCTCGACGCCCTGCTGCGTGGCCAGGGTCGCTGACGCTGGCGTCCGTACCCGGGTCGCGACGAGAGTGGTGGCATGGACCGCACGGTGGACTGGGACGGCTCGGGCGAGGGCGCCGTCACCGCCGTCGACCAGCGCGCGCTCCCGGGCGAGTACCGCCTCCGCCGGCTCGCGAGCGTGGACGAGCTGGTCGCGGCGATCGCCGACCTGACGATCCGCGGCGCGCCCGCCCTGGGCGCGGCCGGAGCGCTGGGGTCGCGCTCGCCGCCCGTCGCCACGCGGACGATCCGGCCCGGGTGCGTGACGAGGCGGAGCGGGTCGCGGCGGTCCGCCCGACCGCCGTGAACCTGCGCCGCGGCGTGCAGCGGGCCCTGGCGCGGCTGGGCGAGGGCCCCGACGCCGTGCTCGGCGAGGCGTGCGCGCTGCTCGACGAGGACGAGGCGACCAACCGGCGGATGGGCCGGCGCGCCGCGGACCTCGTCACCACGCTGTGCCCCGACCGCCCGCTGCGGGTGCTGACCCACTGCAACTCCGGGGCGCTCGCCGCCGTCGCCTGGGGCACCGGGCTCGGTGCGGTCCGCGAGCTCGCCGGGCGGGGCCGGATCGCCGAGGTGCTGGCCTGCGAGACCCGCCCGCTGCTGCAGGGGGCGCGGCTCACGGTGTGGGAGCTGCGGGAGATGGGCGTCGCGCACCGGCTGTGCGTCGACTCGGCGGGCCCGTCGGCGATCGCGCGGGGGCTGGTCGACGTCGTGATCGTCGGCGCCGACCGGGTCGCGGCCAACGGCGACGTCGCCAACAAGATCGGCACCTACGCGCACGCCTGCGCCGCGGCGCGCCACGGCGTCCCGGTGATCGTGGTGGCACCCGAGTCGACCGTCGACCACGCGACGCCGTCGGGCGCCGACATCGTCATCGAGGAGCGCGCGGCCGACGAGGTCCGCAGCGTCGCGGGCGTACCGACGGCGCCGCCGGACACCCCGGTCTACAACCCCGCCTTCGACGTCACGCCCGGCGCGCTGCTCGCCGCGGTGGTCACCGAGGCGGCGACGTTCCGGGACGGCGTCTGGACGGTCGAGGCCCCAGCCCCGGCCCCGGCCCCGGCGACGTCCGGGGCCGCTCCGTGAAGCTCCGCGACGAGCGCGAGGCCGTCGTCGCCCACGCCCGGCGGATGGACGCCGACGGCCTCACGGTCGGCACCTCGGGGAACCTCTCGGTGCGCGCCGGCGACCTCCTCGCGATCACCCCGAGCGGGCTGCCCTACGACCAGCTGACACCCGAGACGGTCAGCGTCGTGGACCTCGACGGCCGGCCCGTCGACGCGCGGTTGCGGCCGTCGTCGGAGCTGCCGATGCACACGGCGGTGTACCGGGAGACCGACGCCGCGGCGGTCGTGCACACCCACCCCGTGTTCGCGACGGTCCTGTCGACGCTGGTCGACGAGCTCCCGGCGATCCACTACATCATCGCGCACCTGGGCGGCCCGGTCCGCGTCGTGCCCTACGCGCCGTACGGCACCGAGGAGCTCGCCCGGCTCGGGGTCGAGGGGCTGGCCGGGCGGTCCGCGGTGATCCTCGCGAACCACGGCGCCACCACGTACGGCGCCGACCTCGCGCAGGCCTACACGCGGACCGAATACCTCGAGTGGCTCTGCCGGCTCTACGTCGAGGCCCGGAAGCTCGGCGAGCCGCGCCTGCTCGACGACGCGCAGATCGCGGCCGCGACGGCGGCGTTCGCGGACTACGGCCCGGTTCCGCGCGCCTGAGGCCCGTCGGCGCCGGACCGCGCCGTGGGCAGCGCCCGCTCCAGCGCCACGAGCTCGGGAGCGAGGAAGCCCTCGTCCTCCGGGACCGCGACCCGCCGGCCGGACGTCGCCGCGGCGAGGTCCGCCAGCTCGCTCTCGATCTCCCCGGCCCGGGTGGCCGTGACCTCCGGGGCCGTCGGGCGCCCGTCGCCGCGGGCCTCGTCCATCGTCCAGCACGCCGCCAGCGTCCGGTGGGCGAGCCGCTGGGCGGCGTCGAGGGCGGGCCACCAGGCGGTGGTGTCCGGGCTGCGCACGATCGGGAGGGCGTCGCCGCGGTGGGCGTCGGCCAGGGCGAGCACCCGCTGGTCGAGGTCCCGGCGGGCCGCGCGCGCCGCGGGGCTGCCGGTGCTGCCGTCGACGAGGTGGGGAGCACCCGCCCGACGTCGCGCAGCGTCTCGCGCACCCGCGCCGCCGGGTCCGGCACGGCGGCTCGGGGCGCGATCAGCAGGAACACGAGGACCCCGATCGCGCAGCCCACGGCGGTGTCGACCCCGCGGGCGAGCAGGAGACCGCCGAGGTCGGCGGGGTGGCCGCCGCTGCCGATGGTCAGGGCGATCGGGGTCACGAGGACGACGCCGAGGCCGTAGTTGCGCGGCATGAGGAGCTGGATCCCGAACTGCAGCACCGCGATCGTCAGCGCCAGCCCCACGCCGGCCGGCTGCGCCGCGAGGATCGCGGCCGCGAGCAGCAGCCCGATCCAGGTCCCGAGCAGCCGGAGCGCGGCGCGCTCGAGCGTGCCGACCGGCCCCAGGCCCTGGCACAGGACGAGCACCGCGCAGGCGACGGCCCAGTAGGCGTGGTCGAGCCCGACGAGCGCGGCGCCGGTACCGACGACCACGGCCGCGACGCCGACGCGCAGCAGCACCACGCGCCACGGCGACCCGGGAGCGAGCAGGGCACGGGCCGTGGCCGCGACGCCGGGGCCGCCCAGCGGCACGTCGGCGGGATCGAGGTGGCGCGCCACGGCCGGCGGGTGGTCGACCTCGGTGGCCAGCGCGCGCACCCGGTCCGCCGCGGCGGGGTCGACGGCGCGGCCCTCGTCGTGGGCCCGGATCGCCTCGGCGAGGGCGCCGTGCGCCTCCAGCGCGATCGCGCGCAGCCGCACCAGCGTCCCGCCGGGGCCGGCGACCGGGGCCTGCTGGCCGACCAGCACGACCCAGCAGGCGTGCATCGCGCGGGCCGCCCGGTCCCGCGCCGCCGGGTAGCCCTCGCCGTCGGTGGCGAGCAGGCGCGCCACCGCGTCGACCCCGGCCGCCACCGCCGCCTTCTCCGGGTGGCGGGGCCCGGCGACGACCCCGATCATGTGCGCGCACCACGAGAGGGCGCCGCCGGCGAGGACGAGCAGGCCCAGGCGCCACGGCTCCGCGGTCGCCCCGGGGATCCCCGACGCGGTGGCGCAGGCGAGGACGAACATGTACGCGCCGGGCGGGCCCGTGTCGACGATCTGGCACAACGCCGTCGCCGCCACGGCGATCACCGCGACGACGGGCACCGAGGCCCACACGGAGAACTCCGACCACGCGCCGACCGTCACCACCGCGGCGAAGGCGAGCGCGACGGCGGCCAGCTGCCGGGCCCGGAAGCGGTAGGGACGACGGCCGCCGTAGAGCGCGGTGAAGGCGCCGATGCTCGCGACGAGGCCGGCGGAGACGTCGCCGGCCCACCAGCCGATCAGGACGGTGCCGCCGGCGCAGGAGGCGGCGCGGACCGCGTCGACGAGGTCGAACCCCGTGTGCCGCAGTCCGACCAGGTCCCGCGCCCACCCCCGCCACGAGGGACGGGTCACCGCATCCGCCTGCGGAGCACGAGCAGCGCGGCGACCACGAGCAGCACCGCCATCGGCAGCTCGAGCAGCAGGGCCGACAGCGCGCTGACGCCCCGGTCGCTGCGGTTGGCCGTCGTCGTGTCGAACCAGGCGTCGCACACCAGCAGGGTCGCCGCGACGAGGGCGGGCACCACCATGAGCGGGCGGCCGCGCCAGGCGAGGAACGACGTGGCGGCCAGGGCGAGCAGCAGCGCGGTGTCGAACCCGACCCACGCCAGCGTCCAGTGGACCGCCACGTAGCGGTGCGGCAGCGTCACGGCGAGGAAGCCGATCCACGGCACGAGCACCAGCGACCCGACCGCGGCGACGAGGACGAACCGCCGGCGGCGCCGCTCGGGCGCAGCGCCGGCCTCGTCGAACCGGGCGAGGCGCAGCGCCAGCGCCCGTCGCTCGCCGTCGGACATCCCGGCGAGTGCCTCGTCGTCGATCACGAGCCCGAGGGGCCGTCGGGCGGGTCGTCGAGGAAGTCGGCCGTCGGCGCGTAGTAGAGGGAGCCGGTGACCGCGGTGGAGAAGTCGAGGATGCGGTCGTGGTGGCCCTCGGCGGTGCCGACGAACATGTTCTCCAGCATCTGCTCGGTGACCCCGGGGTCGCGGGCGTAGCCGATGAAGTAGGTGCCGTACTCCCCGGCGCCGACGTGGCCGAAGGGCATGTTGACGCGCAGGATCTGCCGCTCCTGCCCGTTCTCGTCCTCGATGACGTTGAGCGCGAGGTGCGAGTTCGGCGCCTTCTGGTCGTCGGGGATCTCGATGTCCTGGAGCTTGGTGCGCCCGATCACCCGCTCCTGCTCCTCGACGGTGAGCGCGTTCCAGCCGTCCATGTCGTGCAGGTACTTCTGGGTGATCACGTAGCTGCCGCCGGCGAACCCGGGATCCTCGTCGCCGACGAGCACCGCCTCGCGGGCTGCGGCGCCGTCGGGGTTCTCGGTGCCGTCGACGAAGCCGAGCAGGTCGCGCTCGTCGAAGAACCGGAACCCCTGGACCTCGTCGACGACCGTGGCGTGCGTGCGCAGGCGCGTGGCCAGCAGCTGTGCGAGCTCGAAGCACATGTCCAGGCGGTGGGCGCGGAGGTGGAACAGGAGATCCCCTGGCGTCGACGGCGCCTCGTGGGCTCCGTGCAGGGCGCGGAACGGGTGCAGCGACGCCGGCCGCGGGCCGCCGAACAGCCGGTCCCAGGCCTCCGACCCGATCCCGGCGACGCAGGTGAGCTCGCCCTCCGGGAGCCGGAAACCGACCGAGCGCTTGAGGCCGGAGACGTCGGAGAGCACGTCGCGCACCGCCGCCGCGTCGCCACCGGGGTCGAGCGTCAGCGTCAGGAAGATCGACGCCTCCGTGATCGGCGCCAGGACGGGCTGGGGCTCACCGTGGACCATGAACCGCACCCTAGAGGCGCCGTCGGCGCAGGAGCAGTGTTCGGCCATCCGGCCGCCGACCTGTCACGCTGTCGCCGCGACACCGCCGTCCAGGAACGCGCGAGGGGAGTCCGCCGTGACCGAACAGATCGCCGAGCACTACGAGCGCGTGGCCGCGACCTACAACGACCACTGGACCTACGACCCCGACTACGTCCGGCAGCTCGCCCACGCCATGACCGACGCGCTGCGTCTGACCCGCTCCGATGCGATCGCCGACATCGGCTGCGGCACCGGCCTCTACACGCGCCACATCGCCGACGACGTCCGCCCGACCCGGCCGGTCCTGTGCGTGGACCCCGTGTCGGCGATGCTGGACCAGCTCCCGCGGTCGCCGTCCCTGCAGCCGCTGCACGCCAGCGCCGAGGACCTGGCGTCCGGACGCGTCGCGCTCCCGGAGTCGGCGCCGCTGGACGCGATGATCATCAAGGAGTCGATCCACCACATGACGGATCGGCGCGGGACGCTCGACGGTCTCGTCCGGCTCCTGTCACGCCACGGCCGCATCCTCGTCGTGATGCTGCCGAAGGCCATCCACCACCCGCTGTTCCGGGCGGCGCACGAGCGGTTCGGGGAGCTGCAGCCGGACCCCGCCGACATCCAGGAGATCGTGGCTGCGGCCGGACTCCGGGCCTCGGTGAGCCAACGGACGTTCCACGTGGCCATCGAGCGCGAGCGCTACGTCCGCATGCTCGAGGCGCGGTACATGTCGGTGCTCGGCGAGTTCTCCGACGAGGAGCTCGAGGAGGGCATCGCGCAGTTCCGGCGGTCCTACCGGGACACCCCGGTGCTGCGGTTCGAGGACCACTTCGCCTTCGTCAAGGGCTGGGTCCCGGGCCGCCCTCCGGCCTGACCGGCCTGACCCGTCAGCGGCGCAGGACGAGCACGGTGGTGATCAGCAGGACGACCGTGCCGGCCGACTCGACGACGAGGGTGGTCGGCGCCAGGGCGTAGTCCAGGCTGGACTCGATCCCGAACAGCCCGACGGTCAGCGCGATCACCAGCGCGGCCAGGGTGCCGGCCATGAACAGCAGGCCCAGCACGGTGGCGACCTGCAGGAGCCGCCCCTGCAGCAGGGTGATCGCGACCGCCAGCACGAGGCCGCCGATCGCGTTGAGCACGAACAGCATGCCGAGCACGCCGCCGGTGCTCGTGAGCACCAGGTAGAGGTGGATGCCGCCCATCGCGAGCAGGGCGAGGGCGCTGAGCAGCCGCCAGACCATGACCGAGCGGGACGAGCTGCTGGCGGGACGCGCCGGGTGCGCGGCGTGCGACATGTCCGTCTCCCTGCCCGGGGACCGTGCGCGGTGCACGGTGCGGTGACGGAACTGGTTACCACAGTTCGGGCGCCGGACCCAGGGGCGTCAGCCCCACGTGGAGGTCGACGGTGCAGGTCAGGGCGTGACGAGCCGCCGCGCGCCGGGCAGCCCGAGCAGCAGCGCCGCCACCGCCGAGACGACCGCGAGCCCGGCGAGCGGCCCGGCGAGACCGCCGCCGCCGGCGAGGGCCGAGAGCAGGTACGGCACCCCGAAGCCGAGGTAGGCGCAGGCGTAGAACGTGCCGGTGAGTGCGCCGCGCTCGCTCGGGGCCGCGAGCCGCGCGACCGTCGTCAGCCCCGACGCCAGGCACAGGCCGTAGCCCACGCCGAGCAGCAGCGCCACGGGCACGAGCAGCGGCCACGCCGACAGCGCGACCCCGAGGAGGGCGATCCCGAGCCCGATCGCGCCGATCCCCAGACCCACCGGGCCCGCCCGCTCCGCACCGAGGCGCCGGGCCAGCGGCGGCACGAGCGCGCCCGTCGCCAGGGTCAGGCCCGCCACCAGACCCGTGACGGCCACGGCGATCGACGGCATCTGCGGGGTGAGCAGCAGCGGCAGCAGGGTGACCGCGGTGGACGGGAAGGCGAACACCCCGATCGCGACCGGCACGACGACCAGCACGAACGGTCGCCGCGCGTCCGCCGGCACGCCGAGGTTCACGACGGGACCGCCGTCGCGCCGGCGGTCCGGCGGGAGGGTGTCGGGGATGCCGCGCAGCAGGGCGATCGCGCCGATCATGAGCACGACGTGGAGCAGGTACGGCAGCACGGTCGGGGCGGGCGCCCACTGCGCCAGCAGCCCCGTGAACAGCGGCCCGAGCGCCCAGCCCGCGGCGAGCGCGACGGTCGTGAGCCGCGCCGAGCGGCCCGGCTCGCCGACCAGCTCGCCCAGCCACGCCGTCCCCACGCTGAAGACCACCCCGGACACGGCGCCCTGGAGGAACCGCCCGAGGAACAGCACCGCCACCGATGACGCGGCCCCGAGGAACAGCAGCGAGATGAGGCCCGCGAGCACGACGAACGGCACCACCACCGCGCGCCGTCCGAGGCGGTCGGACGCCGGCCCCGACAGCAGCAGCGCCGGGATGAGCCCCGCGGCGTAGACCCCGAAGGCGGCGGTCAGGGCGGTGGGCCCGAGCCCGAGCGTGTCCCGGTAGACCAGCAGCAGGGGCGTGGGCACGTTCGTCCCGTAGGCGACGACGAACACGACGATCCACAACGCCCGCGCGGGCGTCGACACCGCGGCGGCGCGAGTCACGGGCACAGCTTGGCCTGTCGCGCCTGGGCGCGCGATCACGAACCTCGCGCTGTGGAGGCGATCCGTCGTCGCGGGGATCGATACTTCGAAAACCGAAGCATCGTCGTGAGGTCGAACGACTCCGGACGCGCGCCCGCCTCTCCGCGCCCGGGCACGCGCTCACTCACGGGCGCCCGGCGCGAAGGTGGGCAGGGCGTGGGGGTCGCGGACGGGGACCGGGCTCTCGACGCGGGCGATCTGCACGAGCACCGTCTGGGCGCTCGTGCCCTGTGAGAGCCGCGAGGCGGGGACGTCGCGGGTCAGGACGTTCGGGTTGCCGTGCAGCTCGGCGCTGTCGTCGGCGGCCGGGTCGAGCGGGGTGTACCAGGCGCCGGTCGCCAGGAGGGCCACGCCGGGCAGGACGTCGTCGGACACCACCGCGCCCACGTAGGTCTCGCCGCGCTCGTTCCACAGGCGCAGCACGTCGCCGTCGGTGATGTCCCGCGCCGCGGCGTCGGCGGCGTTCACCACGCACGGCTCGCGGCCGGCGACCTTCGACGCGGTGCTCACCGGGCCCATGTCGAGCTGGCTGTGCAGGCGGGTGCCCGGCTGAGGGGAGAGCAGGTGGATCGGGAAGCGCTCCGTCGCGCTGCCGGCCCACTCGGTGGGCGGCAGCCAGGTGGGGTGGCCGGGGCACTCGTCGTAGCCGAAGCCGTCGATCGTCGCGGAGAACAGCTCGATCCGTCCCGACGGCGTCGCCAGCGGAGCCGCGGACGGGGACCGCCGGAACGCCGCGTACGGCGGTGGGGGCGCGGGCAGGTCGTAGCGGTGGTGCCCGGTGGTCCAGAAGGTGTCGAAGTCGGGGATCGGGTGGCCGTGCTCGGCGGCCGAGCGCCGCGCCCGGTCGTACATCGCCCGCAGCGCCCCGGCGTCGTCGAGGCCGCCGGTGTACGCCTCCGCGACGCCGAGCCGCTCCGCCAGCGCCGCGAAGATCGTCCGGTCGTTGCGGGCCTCGCCCGGCGCGTCCACGCTGCGCTGCATCGCGATCAGCCACGGTTCCCCCGAGCCGGCGGCGATGTCGTCGCGCTCGAGGGTGGTGGTGGCGGGCAGGACGACGTCGGCCATCCGCGCGGTGGGGGTCCACCACGGCTCATGGACGACGACCGTCTCGGGGCGCTGCCAGGCCCGGGCGAGCCGGTTGAGGTCCTGGTGGTGGTGGAGCGGGTTGCCCCCGGCCCAGTAGACGAGCCGCACGTCCGGGTAGCGGTGCACGGCCCCGTCGAACGCGTACTCCTCGCCGGGGTGGCGCAGCATGTCGGCCAGGCGCGCGACGGGGACCCGCACGGGGCACTCGTTGTAGCGCGCGGTGAACGCCGGCGTCCCGAACGTCCGGTACGTCGCGCCGAAGCGGGCGACGCAGCCGTACCCGAACCCGAACCCGCCGCCGGGCAGGCCGATCTGCCCGAGGTAGGCGGCGAGGGCGACGACGGCCCAGTAGGGCTGCTCGCCGTGCTCGGCCCGCTGCAGCGCCCAGGTCGCCGTGACGAGGGTGCGCCCCGTGCGCAGCCGGTCGGCGAGACCCTCGATCGTCGCGGCGGGCACGCCGGTGAGCGCCGCGGCCCAGTCGGGCGTCTTGTCGACCCCGTCGACGGCCCCGCGCAGGTAGGCGCGCAGACGGTCGTCCCCGACGGTGCACCGCGCCACGAACTCCTCGTCGACGGCGCCCAGGACGTCGAGCCGGCGCATCAGGGCCAGGACCAGCGCGGTGTCGCTGCCGGGACGCACCGGGACCCAGTCGACGCCGGGGTGATCGGGGGCGTCGCTGCGGACCGGGTTGACGTTGACGACCCGGGTGCCGCGCTCGAGCGCCCGGGCCAGCCCGAGGCGCGCGGTGTGGTCGCCGGTGCCCCCGGACTCCAGCTGCACGTTCTTGGCCGGGAAGCCCCCGAGCATGAGCACGGTGTCGGTGTGCGCGGCGATGTCGTCCCAGGTCGCGACCTGCCCGGTGACGGGGGCGGTGTCCCCGAGGACGTGGGGCAGGAGCCGCTCGGCGGCCCCGTAGCTGTAGTTCGAGACCTGGCCCGAGTAGCCGCCGGCGCAGGCGAGGAAGTGGTTGAGCTGGGTCTTCGCGTGGTGCAGCCGGCCGGCGCTCGCCCACCCGTAGGAGCCGCCGAACACCGCCTCCGGCCCGTGCTCGGCATGGACCCGGCGCAGCTCGCCGGCCACCAGGTCGAGCGCGGTCTCCCAGGACACCTCGACGAACGGGTCCGCGCCGCGCCGCCCACCGGAGCCGTCCAGCCACGACCCGCGCACGGCGGGGCGCGTGACGCGGTTGCGGGCGTGCACCGCGCCCGGCACCGAGCGCAGCAGCGGCGAGGGGTCGGTGTCGCCCTCGAAGGGGACGGCCTCGACGAGGCGCCCGCCCTCGACACGCGGGCGGAAGGCGCCCCAGTGGGACCCGTGGATGGTCATCGCCGACGATCCTCGCCCGCGCCACGGACCCGGCGCCATCCCCGACCGGCCGCGCGGGACACTGATGCGCGTCGAGACACCGGCACCCGGGAGGACACGGCTGTGGGCACGTTTCGGGCGTCCTTCGAGTTCCCGCCGTCGCCGCACGCCCCGGGGATGGCCCGCCGTCTGCTCGGGGAGCTCTTCGACGCGTGGGCGCTCGACGGGGCGCTGCACGTCGACGCGAAGGTCCTCGTCAACGAGCTCGTCTCCAACGCCGTGGACCACGCCGGCAGCGACGTCGTCCTCGAGCTCGACGTCGCCGCCTCCGACGGGTGGTTGCGGGTCGGCCTCGCCGACGGCTCGACCATCCGCCCGGTGGTCCGGGAGCTCGACCACAGCGCCCCGCGGGGCCGCGGGATGCAGATCGTCGCGGAGCTGGCCGACCGGTGGGGCAGCGAGGAGCGCGACGGGGGCAAGCGGGTCTGGTTCGAGCTGGCCTCGTCCTGACCGGCTCCTGAACGATCCCCGACCGACGGGCCGGGGCCCTCAGGGGCGCTCGTCCACCGGCCAGAACTCCGCCCACAGGGCGCCGGGCTCCTCGACCTCCTGGACGTGCAGCGCGTAGCCGCGCCGCCGGGCGATCACCTCGGCGCCGCCGCGGTTGACCCGCCGGATCGTCAGCCCGACCCGGTCCGGCAGCAGTCGCGCGGCGAGCTGCTGGTCGAGGCGGCCCATCTCGAATCCGGCCTCCCACCAGTCGGCGGCGCTCCCGGCCGCGACCCTCGGGTCCCCCGATGTCTCCGTCGTCATCCCCTGACCTCCGTCCTGTCGTCGGCGACGACACGAGTGTTGACCCTGCCGACCTGCTGTGTCTACAGTCATCGCCAGCAGATATATCAGTTGGCTACGATGAGGATCGCGGATGTCGGTCACAATCGCCCCCGAGGGTCGGACGCCCGTCGCGTCGGTCCTCGACCGGTCGCTCGCGCAGGCGGATCCCGAGGTGCACGCCCGGATCGCCGACGAGCGGAGCCGTCAGCACCGGACGCTCGAGATGATCGCGAGCGAGAACTTCGCGCCGCAGGCGGTGATGGAGGCGCAGGGCTCGGTTCTGACCAACAAGTACGCCGAGGGCTACCCGGGCCGGCGCTACTACGGCGGCTGCGAGCACGTCGACGTCATCGAGCAGCTCGCGATCGACCGGCTCAAGGCGCTGTTCGGGGCCGAGTACGCCAACGTCCAGCCCCACTCCGGGGCCCAGGCCAACGCCGCGGTCATGGCCGCGCTGCTGACGCCCGGTGACACGATCCTCGGGCTGGACCTGGCCCACGGCGGCCACCTCACGCACGGGATGCACCTGAACTTCTCGGGGCGCCTCTACGACGTCGCCGCCTACCACGTGCGCGCCGACGACCACCGCGTCGACATGGCCGAGGTCGAGCGCCTCGCCCACGAGCGCCGCCCGGCCCTGATCATCGCCGGCTGGTCGGCCTACCCGCGGCAGCAGGACTTCGCGGAGTTCCGCCGGATCGCCGACGCGGTCGGCGCCTGGCTCATGGTCGACATGGCCCACTTCGCCGGCCTCGTCGCCGCGGGCCTGCACCCCTCGCCGGTGCCGCACGCGCACGTCGTCACCTCGACCACCCACAAGACCCTCGGCGGCCCCCGCGGCGGGGTGATCCTGGCGGGCACCCGGGAGCTCGCCAAGAAGCTGAACTCGAGCGTCTTCCCCGGCCAGCAGGGCGGGCCGCTCGAGCACGTGATCGCCGCCAAGGCCGTCGCGTTCAAGCTGGCCGCGGAGCCCGAGTTCCGCGAGCGCCAGGTGCGCACGCTCGCCGGTGCCCGCCTGCTCGCGGAGCGCCTGGTGGCCGAGGACGGCATCGGCGTCGTCTCCGGCGGCACCGACGTCCACCTGGTGCTCGTCGACCTGCGCGACTCCGACCTCGACGGGAAGCAGGCCGAGGACCGGCTGCACCGCGTCGGCATCACGGTCAACCGCAACGCGGTGCCCTTCGACCCCCGCCCGCCGATGGTCAGCTCCGGCGTCCGCATCGGCACCGCCGCCCTCGCGGCCCGCGGCTTCGGCGACGACGACTTCGCCGCCGTCGCCGACGTCATCGCCCGGGCCCTGCGACCGCAGGTGACGGAGTCCGAGCTGGACGCCCTCGCCGACCGCGTCGCCGCCCTCGCCGACCGCCACCCCCTCTACCCGGAGCTGCCGGCATGACGCACGCAGGCACGACCGCACCCACGACCGCGCCCACCCCGCCGGGCGCCGACCTGCCCGAGCACCCCGAGTCCCTCTGGCGCAGCGCCGAGCCGAAGAAGTCCTACGACGTCGTCATCGTCGGTGGCGGCGGGCACGGCCTGGCCACCGCCCACTACCTCGCGAAGCTCGGCATCACGAACGTCGCCGTGCTCGAGAAGGGGTGGCTGGCCGGCGGGAACATGGCCCGCAACACCACGCTGATCCGCTCGAACTACCTCTGGGACGAGTCGGCCGGCATCTACGAGCACGCGCTCAAGCTCTGGGAGGGCCTCGAGGAGGACCTCGGCTACCCGATCCTGTTCAGCCAGCGCGGGGTGCTCAACCTCGCGCACACCGAGCAGGACGTGCGCGACTCGGTGCGCCGCGTCGAGGCCAACAAGCTCAACGGGATCGACGCCGAGTGGCTCGACCCCGACGAGGTCGCGAAGGTCTGCCCGATCGTCAACGTCTCGGGCGACATCCGCTACCCGGTCCAGGGCGCGACGTTCCAGGCCCGCGCGGGGATCGCGAAGCACGACTACGTCGCGTGGGGCTTCGCGCGCCGGGCGAGCGATGCCGGCATCGACATCATCGAGAACTGCGAGGTCACGGGCTTCGTGACGGGAGGACCAGGCGGCGACCGCGTCACCGGCGTGCGCACGACCCGCGGCGACATCGCCGCGGGCACGGTCGCGCTCTGCGCGGCCGGCCACACCTCGGTGCTGCTGGACATGCTCGGCGTGCCCGCCCCGCTGCAGTCCCACCCGCTGCAGGCGCTGGTCTCGGAGCTCCTCGAGCCCGTGCACCCGACGATCGTCATGTCGAACGCCGTGCACGTGTACGTCTCCCAGGCCCACAAGGGCGAGCTGGTGATGGGCGCGGGCGTGGACACCTACAACGGCTACGGCCAGCGGGGCGCGTTCCACATCATCGAGCGCCAGATGGCGGCCGCGGTCGAGCTCTTCCCGGTGTTCGCCCGGGCCCACCTGCTGCGCAGCTGGGCCGGCGTCGTCGACGTCACGCCGGACGCGAGCCCGATCGTCGGCGCCACGCCCTACGAGAACGTCTTCCTCAACTGCGGCTGGGGGACCGGCGGCTTCAAGGCCACCCCGGGCCTGGGTGCGGCGTTCGCCGACACCGTCGCCCACGGCCGTCCCCACCCACTCATCGCGCCCTTCGGCCTCGACCGCTTCGTCACCGGGGCCCTCGTCGACGAGCACGGCGCCGCCGCCGTGGCCCATTAGGAGTCCCGATGCAGCTCATCGCCTGCCCCTGGTGCGGCCCCCGCGAGGAGATCGAGTTCTCCTACGGCGGCCAGGCCGCCGTCGCCTACCCGGCCGACCCCGCGTCGCTGTCCGACGAGCAGTGGGCCCGCTTCGTCTTCTTCCGCGACAACCCGAAGGGCCCGTTCGCCGAGCGCTGGGTCCACAGCGCGGGGTGCCGCCGCTGGTTCGGCGCCGTCCGCGACACCCGGACCTACGAGTTCCTCTCCGTCGGGCCCCTCTCCGCCACGACCGCGCGCACGTCCGTCCTCCCGGAGGCCACCCCATGAGCCGGATCGAGGGCTACGGCCGCATCGACCGCAGCCGCCACGTCACGGTCACCGTGGACGGCACCGCCTACACGGGCCACCCCGGCGACTCGCTGGCCTCGGTACTCCTCGCGCACGACGCCCGTCCGGCCAGCACCGGGGTCAAGCTGGGACGCCCCCGCGGCATCGGCGCCTCGTGGACCGAGGACCCGACGGGCCTGGTGCAGGTCGAGGAGCCGTTCCCCGAGCCGATGCTGCTGGCCACGACCATCGAGGCCACCGACGGGCTCGTCGCCCGCGGCGTGAACGGGCAGGGCCGGCTCTCCGAGGTCCCCGACCTCGCCCGCTACGACCGCCTGCACACCCACTGCGACGTCCTGGTGGTCGGCGCCGGCCCGGCCGGGCTCGTCGCCGCCCGCGCCGCGGCCCGTCGCGGCGACGACGTCGTCCTCGTCGACGACCGCCCCGCCGCCGGCGGCACGCTCACCGGCACCGAGACGATCGACGGCCGCCCCTCCCTGGAGGTCGTCGACGAGATCGTCGCCGAGCTCACGGCATCGCCGAACGTCACGCACCTCCAGCGCACGACGGCCTTCGGGCACTACGACGACGGCTTCGTGCTGGCCCTCGAACGGCGCACCTCCCACACCGACGACGGCGGCCTCGCGCGGCGCTCGCGCCAGCGGGTGCACCGCATCCGCGCCGCCCGGATCGTAGTCGCGGCCGGTGCGATCGAGCGCCCGATCGTGCTCGAGGACAACGACCGCCCCGGCGTCATGCTCGCCGCGTCGGCGCGGGACTTCCTGCACCGGTACGGCGTGCTCGCCGGCCGCGAGGTCGTCGTCTTCACCAGCGACGACGCCGCGTACGCCACCGCGGTCGACCTGCACGACGCCGGCGCTTCGGTCCAGGTGCTCGACGCCCGCCCGACGGCCCCCGCGCTCTGGTCCCGGCGCTGCGCGGACCGCGGCATCGCCGTCACGTCGGGCACCCACGTGCACGGCACCCGGGGACCCGACCGCATCACCGCCGCCCTCGTCGGCCCCGAGCGCCGCGAGGTGCCCTGCGACCTGCTGCTGACCAGCGGCGGCTGGAACCCCACCGCGCACCTGTTCAGCCACGTCGGCGGCCGGCTGGCCTACGACCCGTCGCTGGGTGCCTTCCGCCCCGCCGCGCCCCGTCCGGGCGTCGAGGTGGTCGGCGCCGCCGACGGCACCTTCGGCCTGGCGGACATCCTGCGCCAGGCGGGCGGCCCGGGTGGTGCCCCGCAGGCGGACGACGAGCCCCGCGACCCGACGACGGTGCTCTGGCGCACCGACGGCGACCCCGCCCGCCAGTTCGTCGACATCCAGCGCGACGCCACGGTCGCCGACATCGCCCGCGCCGTCGGCGCCGGGATGACGTCGGTGGAGCACGTGAAGCGCTACACGACGATCGGTACCGCGCACGACCAGGGCAAGACCTCCGGCGTGATCGCCTCCGGCATCACCGCGGAGCTCCTGGGCCGGCCCGTCGAGGACCTCGGGACGACCACGTTCCGGCCGCCCTACACGCCGGTCGCGTTCGCCGCGCTGGCCGGGCGGGAGCGCGGCGACCTCTTCGACCCCGTGCGCACCACCCCGATCCACGACTGGCACGTCGCGGCCGGCGCGGAGTTCGAGGACGTCGGGCAGTGGAAGCGCGCGCGGCACTACCCGCACCCCGGGGAGAACATGACCGACGCGGTGCTGCGCGAGTGCGCCGCCGTGCGGACCTCGGTCGGCATCATGGACGCCTCCACGCTCGGCAAGATCGACGTGCGGGGGCCCGACGCGGCGGTCCTGCTCGACCGGCTCTACACGAACATGATGTCGAGCCTGAAGGTCGGGCGCGTGCGCTACGGCGTCATGTGCGGCAACGACGGCATGGTCTTCGACGACGGCACCGTCCTGCGCCTGGCCGACGACCGCTTCCTCGTCACCACCACCACCGGCAACGCCGCCGCCGTCCTCGACTGGATGGAGGAGTGGCTCCAGACCGAGTGGCCGGAGCTGCGGGTGCGGCTGACGTCGGTCACCGAGCAGTGGTCGATCTTCGCGGTGGCGGGTCCCCGCTCCCGCGACGTGGTCGGCGCGGTCTTCGCCGACGGTCCTGATGGCTTGGACGTCTCGAACGACGCCTTCGGCTTCATGACCTGGCACGACACCGCCCTCGACGGGGTGCCCGTGCGGCTGGCCCGGATCTCGTTCTCGGGCGAGCTGGCCTTCGAGGTCAGCGTGAGCGCGTGGTACGCGCCGGCGGTGTGGGCCCGCCTGGTCGAGGCCGGCCGCGCCCACGGGATCACGCCCTACGGCACCGAGACGATGCACGTCCTGCGGGCCGAGAAGGGCTACCCGATCATCGGGCAGGACACCGACGGCACGGTCTCCCCGCACGACCTCGGCATGGCCTGGGCGGTGTCGAAGAAGAAGCCCGACTTCATCGGCCGGCGCTCCTTCACCCGGGCCCAGAACCAGGACCCGCTGCGCAAGCAGCTGGTGTCGCTCCTGCCGACCGACGCCGCGACGAAGCTGCCCGAGGGCTCGCAGATCGTGCGCTTCGCCGACGACGGACGGCTGCCCGCGCCGCCCGTCCCGATGCTCGGGCACGTCACCTCGAGCTACCACAGCGCCGCCCTCGACCGCCCGTTCGCGCTCGCCCTGGTCAAGGGCGGGCGGGAGCGCATCGGCGAGGTCGTCGGCGTCCCCGTCGCGGGTGAGCTGGTGCCCGCACTGATCGGCGAGACCGTGCTGGTCGACCCCGAAGGAGCGCGCCGCGATGGCTGACACCTCCATGCTCGGCACCGTCATGCTCGTCCGGCACCCGCTCGAGTCGCGGCGCACGCAGCTGGCGGAGCTCTCCGCGGAGCTCGACGGCGTGGCCCTCGAGCTCGAGGCGCCGGTCGCGGCTGTCGACCTGCGACTCGACCCCGCGGGCCCCGGGCCCGCCGCTGTCGCGGAGGTGGCCGGCGGCCCGCTGCCTGCGCAACCCGACACCTGGACCGAGCTCGTCGCCGGGCAGGCCCAGATCCCGTCAGGGCAGGCACTGCGTCTCGGCCCCGACGAGTGGCTGCTGACGAGTGCGGCCGCCCGGCCCGAGGACTGGGAGTTCGGCCTCGACGAGGCCGCCGCCCCCTTCGGCGGCACGGCGCTCGACGTGTCCGCGCAGCGCACGACGGTGCGGGTGCGGGGCGCCTCGGCCCGCCGGCTGCTCGCCTCCGGATGCGCGATCGACCTGCGCCCCAGGTCGTTCCCGCGCGGGCGCTGCGCCCAGACCCTGCTCGGCCAGGCGGGCGTCCTGCTCGTCGCCCTCGGTGTCGACGCACGGGGCGCCGACGACCTCCAGCTGTTCGTCCGTCCCTCCTTCGCCGGATACGTCGTCGACTGGCTCGTCGACGCGGCGCAGGAATTCCGCTCCTGACACCCCCGCGACCTCGAAAAGAGACGCCATGAGCACCACCCCCCGCGTCGTCGTCATCGGAGCCGGGATCGTCGGCGCGAACCTCGCCGACGAGCTCACCGAGCGCGGCTGGACCGACGTCACCGTCCTCGACCAGGGACCGCTGCCGCTCACCGGCGGCTCGACGTCCCACGCCCCCGGCCTGGTGTTCCAGACCAACGCGTCGCGGACGATGAGCGCGTTCGCGTCGTACACCGTCGAGAAGTTCCTCGGGCTGGAGGTCGACGGCGCCTGGTGCTTCAACCAGGTCGGCGGGCTCGAGGTCGCCACCACCGCCGAGCGCCTCGCCGACCTGCACCGCAAGCAGGGCTGGGCCACCGCACGGGGCATCCCCGCCGAGGTCGTCGACGTCGACGAGTGCGTCCGCCGCCACCCGCTGATCGACCCCGAGCGCATCCTCGGCGGTCTCCACACCCCCACCGACGGGCTGGCCAAGGCCGCGCGCGCGGTCACCGCGCTCATCCGACGGGCGGAGTCCCGCGGGGCGACCTTCCGCGGCTCCACGCGGGTCACCGGCATCTCCCAGGTCGGCGGGCGCGTCACCGGCGTGCAGACCGACCACGGCGAGGTCCCGGCCGACATCGTCGTCTCCTGCGCCGGCTTCTGGGGGCAGGCGATCGGCGACATGGTCGGCATGCGCGTGCCGCTGCTGCCGCTGGCGCACCAGTACGTGTTCACCGGTCAGGTGCCCGAGCTGGTGGGCCTGGGCGACGAGGCGAGCGAGGCGCGGCTGCCGATCCTGCGTCACCAGGACCAGGACCTGTACTACCGCGAGCACAACGACCGCATCGGCATCGGCTCCTACGCCCACCGCCCGATGCCCGTGTCGCTGCACGAGCTCCCCGAGGTCGACGACGTCAGCGAGGCGCGCCAGCCCTCGATGCTGCCGTTCACCGAGGACGACTTCGCGGCCCAGTGGGAGCAGAGCCGGCTGCTGCTTCCGTCGCTGCAGGACACCAAGGTCGACACCGGCTTCAACGGCATCTTCTCGTTCACCCCGGACGGCGGGCCGCTGATCGGGGAGTCGACGGACGTCGCGGGCTTCTGGATCGCCGAGGCGGTGTGGGTGACCCACTCCGCCGGGGTCGCCCGCAGCGTCGCGCAGCTCCTGGTCGACGGGCGCAGCGAGATCGACCTGCACGGCTGCTCGGTGCACCGCTTCGAGGAGTTCCAGACCGCCGACGACTACGTCTCGGCGACCGCGCAGCAGAACTTCGTCGAGATCTACGACATCGTGCACCCGCTCCAGCCGCGCCTCGCGCCCCGCGACCTGCGGGTGAGCCCGTTCCACGCCCGTCAGAAGGAGCTCGGGGCGGTGTTCCTCGAGTCCCACGGCTGGGAGCGCCCGCACTGGTACGAGGCCAACGCCCCGCTCGTCGCCGACCTGCCGCCCGAGTGGGCGCCGGTGGCCCGCGACCCCTGGTCGGGGATGTTCGACTCGCCGATCGTCGCGGCCGAGGCGTGGAAGACGCGCACCGCGGTGGCGATGTACGACATGACCCCGCTGACCCGTATCGAGGTGTGCGGCGCCGGCGCGCTGGCGTTCCTCGACCGGCTCACCACGGGGAAGATGGACAAGTCCGTCGGGGCGGTCACCTACACGCTCGCCCTCGACGAGGCCGGCGGCATCCGCAGCGACCTCACGGTCGCCCGCCTCGGTCCCGACCACTTCCAGGTCGGCGCCAACGGCCCGCTCGACGTGCACCACCTCCAGCAGGAGGCGGCCGGCGAGGACGACGTGTCCGTCCGCGACGTCACCGGCGGCACCTGCTGCGTCGGCGTCTGGGGTCCGCTCGCACGGGACCTCGTGCAGCCGCTGACCTCGACCGACCTCTCGCACGAGGGGTTGACGTACTTCCGCTGCGTGCAGGGGCAGATCGGCGGCATCCCGGTGACGGCGATGCGCCTGTCGTACGTCGGCGAGCTCGGCTGGGAGATCTACACGTCCGCGGAGTACGGGCAGCGGCTCTGGGACGTCCTGTGGCGGGCCGGGCAGCCGCTCGGCGTCGTGGCCGCGGGCCGGGCGGCGTTCAACAGCCTGCGCCTGGAGAAGGGCTACCGCAGCTGGGGCACGGACATGACCAGCGAGCACGACCCCTACGAGGCCGGGGTCGGCTTCGCGGTGCGGCCGCAGACCAAGGGCGACTTCGTCGGCCGGGCCGCCCTCGAGGGCCGCGCCGCGCCGACCCGCTCCCTGACCTGCCTGACCGTCGACGACGGGCGCAGCGTGGTGGTCGGCCACGAGCCGGTGCTCGTCGACGGCGTCCCCGCCGGCTACGTCACCTCGGCGGCCTTCGGGCACACCATCGGCCGTCCCGTGGCCTACGCGTGGCTGCCCGCCGGGCTGGAGGTCGGCACCTCGGTGTCGATCGAGTATTTCGGGCAACCCGTCCGCGCGACGGTGGCCGCCGAGCCGCTCGTCGACCCGGAGATGGCGCGCATCCGGCGCTGATCCCCGGCGGGTCCTTCGTCAGAGAGGCGTCGCGTGCGCACTGAGACGGTCGAGCACTTCCCGGAGTCCCTGGCCGCCCGGAGCCCTGCTCCGGGCGGCCGGACCGGCGCTGCGCTCCACGCGGCCCAGGGGGCGGCGCTCGCCGCCAAGGTCGCGCGCGACAGCGGGGTCGTGTCCTCGCCGGAGCGGGCCGACGAGCTCCGCGAGACCGCGCTGGCCCTGGCCGCCGGCGACGTCGACGGCACCGGGCCCGCGGGACCGGGACGGTTCTCCACGGAGGTCATCGCCGTCTCCGCGCAGGTCCTGACCCTGGCGGAGGCGATCCGCCCGGTGGCCCGCCGCACGGCGGTCGCCGACCTCGCGGCGGCGGCCGAGGCGGTGCGCGCCGCGGCGGGCACCGCCCGGGTCGACGTGGAGGTGGACCTGGTCGGGATCACCGATCCCGGCGAGCGGGAGCGGCTCCTCACGGCGATCGAGCCCGTCGACGACCTCGTCCTGCGCGCCGCGAAGCTGACCGCCGTCGTCCGCGAGCAGATCCTGCGCTGACCCCACGTGAGCGAAGTTCCCGGCTATAGCCGGGAACTTCGCTCACGGGTCAGATGACGGCCCGGATCGCCTTCTCGAAGCCCTGCACGTGGTGGCGAGCCTTGCGGGCCGCGCCGTCGGCGTCGCCCTCGGCGATCGCGCGGAGCAGGCCCGCGTGCTCCTCGACGTGGGAGACGAAGTCGGACATGCGGTCGAGGAAGATGCAGAAGATCCGGGTGGCCAGGTTGTCGTAGCGCACGAGGGTGTCCTCGAGATGCGGGTTGCCGGCCGCGCGGTAGACCGAACGGTGCACCCGCAGGTCCCAGCGCATGAGCTCGTCGCGGGTCAGCTCGGGGATGTCGAGCGCGTCGGTGGCGTCGGCGAGGTCCTCGAGCTCCGCACGCAGCGCGGTGGACGTCGCGGCGTTCTCGGCCGCGCGGCGCGCCGCCAGCGGCTCGAGCTGGACGCGGATGTCGGAGATGTAGGCCAGGTCCGTGATGTCCACGGCCGTCGCGAAGGTCCCGCGCCGGGGGTAGGAGACGACCAGCCGGTCGACCTCGAGGCGCTTGAGCGCCTCGCGCACCGGCGTGCGCCCCACCTCCAGCGACTCCACCAGGGCGACCTCGTCGATCGGCGCCATGGGTGGGATCTCCAGCATGATCAATTTGTCCTGGATCGCCGTGTAGGCGCGCTCGGAGAGCGACAGGGGCGGACCGGTCTCCTGCTCATCGCTGAGGACGCTCACGGGCGGAGCCTACAACAGATGGAGCAACTCTTCTGGTCTGGAGCCATAACTGATATACTAGTTTGACCTCAACCGCCCTGCGATCGTCAGGGGTGCTCCATGGCCATCTCGGTGTTCGACCTGTTCAAGGTCGGGATCGGCCCGTCCAGCTCGCACACCGTGGGCCCGATGCGCGCCGCCTTCCTGTTCGTCTCGCGGCTGCACGACACGGGCCTCCTCGAGCGTGTCGCGTCGGTGCGCTGCGAGCTGTTCGGGTCCCTGGGCGCGACCGGGCACGGCCACGGCAGCGTGCCCGCCGTCGTCCTCGGCCTGTCCGGCGAGCAGCCCCACCTCGTCGACCCGGTGGAGGCGGAACCGATCGTCTCGGCCGTGCGGTCCGGGGGGCGGATCGCCCTCGGCGGCAAGCACACCGTGGCGTTCTCGGTCGACGACGACGTCGTGCTCCACCGCCGGGGCCGGCTGTCCTTCCACAGCAACGGCATGGTGTTCCTCGCCCTCGACGCCGTGGGCCGTCCCGTCGACCGCCGCGAGTACTACTCGGTCGGCGGCGGCTTCGTCCTCGACGAGGACGAGACGGGCGAGCCCGTGCTCCGCGAGGACCCGACGCCCGTGCCCCACCCCTTCGACTCCGGGGACGAGCTGGTCGCCCGCGCCCGCGAGCACGGCCTGCGGATCAGCGACGTGATGCTCGCGAACGAGGCCGTCCGGCGCCCCGAGCCGGAGACCCGCGCGGGCCTGCTGCACCTCTGGTCGGTGATGCGCGAGTGCGTCGAGCGCGGGTCGACCACCGGCGGGGTGCTGCCCGGGGGTCTGCGCGTGCGCCGGCGCGCCCCCGAGCTGCGGCGCCACCTCGACGAGGAGGTCGACGCCGCGGAACCGATGGACCGCGTCACCCTCTACGCCCTGGCCGTCAACGAGGAGAACGCCGCCGGCGGCCGGGTGGTCACCGCCCCCACCAACGGCGCCGCCGGCATCGTGCCCGCGGTCCTGCACCACGCGGCAAGCACCGTCCGCGGGTTCGACGACGACGCCGTCGTGCGCTTCCTGCTCACCGCCGGCGCGATCGGGCTGCTGTTCAAGAGGAACGCGTCGATCTCCGGCGCCGAGGTCGGGTGCCAGGGCGAGGTCGGCTCGGCGTGCTCGATGGCCGCGGGCGGGTTCGCCGAGCTCCTGGGCTGTTCCCCCGAGCAGGTCGAGAACGCCGCCGAGATCGGGATCGAGCACAACCTGGGGCTGACCTGCGACCCGGTCGGCGGCCTGGTCCAGATCCCCTGCATCGAGCGCAACGCCGTCGCGTCGGTCAAGGCCATCACCGCCGCGCGCATGGCCCGGCGCGGCGACGGCGTCCACCACGTCTCGCTCGACAAGGCGATCAAGACCATGCGGGAGACCGGCGCCGACATGTCGGTCAAGTACAAGGAGACCGCCCGCGGCGGGCTGGCTCTCAACGTCATCGAGTGCTGATCCCGAACCGAACGAGGACCCCGTGACCGATCCGTTCGTCCTGACCCTGAGCTGCCCGAACCGGGCCGGCATCGTGCAGGCCGTGAGCAGCCACCTCGGCGCCTACGGCTGCGACATCGTCGAGCACCAGCAGTTCGACGACCCCGTGAGCGGGCGCCTGTTCATGCGCACCCGGGCGTCGACCGACACCGAGCTCGACACGCTGGCCGCGGGCTTCGCCGACGTCGCCGCCGCGTTCGGGATGGAGTACGCGTTCCACCCGCGCCGCGACGTGCGGGTGCTGGTCATGGTGTCGAGGTCGGGACACTGCCTGAACGACCTGATCTTCCGCTGGCGCACCGGCAGCCTCGACGGCGACCTGGTGGGCGTCGTGTCCAACCACGAGGACCTGCGCGCCATGGCCGAGTCCGCCGGCCTGCCGTTCTTCCACGTGCCCGTGTCCCCGGCGACGAAGGCGGACGCCGAGGCCGAGCTGCTCGCCCTCGTCGACGACCTCGACGTCGAGCTCGTCGTGCTCGCCCGCTACATGCAGATCCTGTCCGACCGCACCTGTGTGGCCCTGCGCGGGCGGGCCATCAACATCCACCACTCGTTCCTGCCCGGCTTCGTGGGCGCGAAGCCCTACCACCAGGCCTACGACCGCGGGGTGAAGCTCGTCGGGGCGACCGCGCACTACGTCACCCCGGACCTCGACGAGGGGCCGATCATCGAGCAGGAGGTGGTCCGCATCGACCACTCCTACGACCCCGAGGCCCTGCAGACCGTGGGGCGCGACGCCGAGGCGCTGGCGCTCTCGCGGGCCGTGCGCTGGCACTGCCAGCGGCGGGTGCTCGTGGACGGGCACCGCACGGTCGTGTTCCGCTAGAGGGGTCCTCCGCTAGCTAGGTCTCGCCCCGGTACCCGAGCTTCGCGGACAGCTCGGCCGCGCCCTCCCGGAGCTCGCCCACGATCGCGCGGGCCCGGCGGCGCGGGAGCCGGTAGGCCGGGCCGGTGGCGCTCAGGGCCGAGCCGACGGTGCCGTCGAAGGAGAAGACCGGCACGCCGACGGCGTGCATCCCGACCTCGAGCTCCTCGAACGAGCGGGCGTGGCCCTCGTCGAGCACGCGGGCGAGCTCGGCGCGCAGGTCGGCGGCGGTGACGATGGTGTCGTCGGTGAACCGGGTGAG
Source organism: Actinomycetospora sp. CA-053990 (assembly GCF_050948445.1). Taxonomy (NCBI): domain Bacteria; kingdom Bacillati; phylum Actinomycetota; class Actinomycetes; order Pseudonocardiales; family Pseudonocardiaceae; genus Actinomycetospora; species Actinomycetospora sp. CA-053990. The sequence goes on from NZ_CP192043.1 coordinate 1,410,800, forward strand.
CTTCTTGCGCAGCACCTGGCGCCGCTCGTCCTCGGTCATCCACGCGAGCAGCACCTTGCCCGCGGACGAGGCGTGCAGGGGCGTCCGGCGGCCCACCCAGTTCTGCGACGTGATGGCGGCCGTGCCGTCCTCCTGGGCGACCGTGATGCCGGCCTCGCCGTCGTGGACGGCGATGTTGACGGTCTCGCCCAGGCTCTCCGCGAGGCGCTGGCAGATCGGCTGGCCGAGCCGCGCCACGTCGAGGCGGGCCGTGGTGGCCGCCGCGAGCCGCACGATGCCGAAGCTCAGGGTGTACTTCCCCCGCTCGGAGAGCTGCTCGAGCAGGTTGCGGTGCTGCAGCGCGGCGACGAGGCGCGACGCCGTCGACTTGTGGACGTCGAGCTCCTCGGCGATCTCGGTGATCCCGACCTCGCCGCGGGTGGCCACGAGTTCCAGGATCGAGATCGCGCGGTCGACCGATTGGACCGAGGACGCCTTCTCCGTGGATTCCTCCGGTCCCCGCGTCGCAGACATCATCGTATGCTACCTGACAGTAGGTGGAGCGCGGTCACCGCATTCGTCGGTGGGTGGGCCGACCTTTCTCCGCAATTCGCGGTGGAATACCGGGAAATGCGTTCAGTCGGTCGAGTCGCGCCGGATGGCCTGTGCGAGCTCGCTCAGCAGGCCGGTGAGACGGCCGGCGCAGGTCGGGCAGACGCAGTCGCTGCCGTGCACGGCGAGCTCGTCGGCCACGGCGAACGCGTCGCGGTAGCGCGCCGGGCCCGCCGCGGTCGCGAGCGGGTCGGCGTCGTCGGAGGGGCTCCCGGGGGAGACAGGGTGCATGGTGTGGTCCTCGTGTCGGTGCTGGTCAGGGTGGTGGGACGGTCAGTCGATCTTCTTCTGGACCCAGTCGTGGAACTCGCCGATGTGGTGCTCGCTCGGGACGAGCACGCCGCCGCGGGCGTAGGCGCGGGAGTCCATCGCCACCTGACAGCGCTCGCAGGCGTCGAAGTCCTGCTGGTTCACCCGGTGGAAGAGCTCCACCGAGCGCTCGATGTCGGCGCCCGAGTCGACGACCTCGGGGAGGTAGAGCCAGTCGCAGCGCACGAGGGTTCGCGTGGGTGAGAGCGGGAACATGCGGTGGAACACGACGTGGTCGGGGACGAGATTGATGAAGACCTGAGGCCGGACGGTGATGGCGTAATAGCGCCGATCCTGGTCCTCGGCGACGCCGGGAATGCGATCGAGGCCTTCCGAGCCGTCGACGGTGAACCCCGCGACGTCGTCGCCGAATGCGGCGCCGTGGCCGACGAAGTACTGCGCGGCGAGGCCGTCGGCGAACTCCGGGAGGACCTCGGTGAGCTCCGGGTGGATCGTCGCGCAGTGGTAGCACTCCATGAAGTTCTCGACGATCTGCTTCCAGTTCGCCGCCACGTCGTACTCGATCCGCCGGCCCAGCTTCAGATCCGCCACCTGGTAGCCGACGATCGCGTCGGGGGAGCCCAGCCGCTCGCCGACGTCGGCGATCACCGTGTCCTCGAAGGACGGCGGCTCGTCGGCCAGGCACAGCCAGACGTAGCCGAGCCACTCGCGCACGTGCACGCGGTTCAGGCCGAACTCGACGCGGTCGACGTCCGGCATGTCGCCGATGTTGGGCGCGGCGATGAGCTTGCCGTCCAGGCCGTAGGTCCAGGCGTGGTACGGGCACTGGAAGGACCGGCGAACGGCGCCCTTCTCCTCGGTACACAGCCGTGCGCCGCGGTGGCGGCAGACGTTGAGGTAGGCGTTGACCGCACCGTCGCGTCCGCGGGCGACGATCACGCTCTCCCGGCCGACCTGGACGGTCTCGAAGGCACCGGGGCCCGGGATGTCGGTGGCGAGCACCGCACAGAACCACTGCGTCTCGAAGATCAGGGCCTGCTCGGCCGCGAAGATCGTCGGGTCGGTGTAGTACCGGCCGGGCAGCGTGCCCCGCAGGCTCGCCGGCAGCCCCGACACCGTCGGTGCCATCTCTCCAGTGGTCATTGAATCCGTGCTCCTCGGAGTGCGGCAGGGGCGGGGCGACGGCGCCGTGGCGGGAGTGTTGCGTCCGTGTTGCGTATAGAACAACGTGGTTCGCAGTACGCAACACACACGGTCCGATCGCCGAGTCGCGTTGTCAAGGGTCCGCGCCGGTGACTTCGTCTCACCTCTCGACGGATCTCGGGCAGGACACCTCTTGACAAGCGGTTCCGTCTCTCCCACCGTCAACTGTTGCGAGATGAGCACCGTGTTTCTCATCGCGCAACGCACTCCAGCCCGTGGGTGTTCGCTCACCGGTCGTCAGCGATGAGGCTCGACCGGCTCGTCCCCCGAGACCTCCCGACCCCGGGCCCGACGGCCACGCGGGGGCGTGAGGACACGCGCGCGCGATCCGCGCGCCACCCCCCAGTACCGCAGGCCGACCAGGAGGCCGCATGAAGACCATCGCGATCGTGGGAGGGTCCGTCGCCGGGGTCCGGTCCGCCGAGGCCCTGCGCGCCGCGGGCTACGACGGACGGCTGGTGCTCGTCGGCGACGACGTGCACCGGCCCTACGACCGGCCGCCGCTGTCGAAGGGGTTCCTCGACGGCAGTGTCGACGAGGACGGGATCGGCCTGCTCGACCCGGCCGACGACGACGAGCTCGCGCTGGAGCTGCGGCTCGGTGTCACGGCGTCCCGACTGGATGCCGCGGGCGGGCGCGTCGTGCTCGCGGACGGCTCCGACGTCCGCGCCGACGGCGTCGTGCTCGCCACCGGCGGGCGGGCCCGCCGCCTGCCGGGCACCGAGGGCGTCGAGGGCGTGCACGTCCTGCGGACCCTCGACGACGCCGTCTCGCTCCGGGCGGCCCTGCGCGACGGCGCCCCCCGGGTGGCGATCGTCGGGGCCGGCTTCATCGGCGCCGAGGTGGCGTCGACGTGCCGCGCGCTCGGCCTCGAGGTGACCGTCCTCGACGGCACCGATCTGCCCCTGGCGCCCGCCCTGGGGCGCCGCATCGCCCGCAGCTGCGTCGACCTGCACGCCGCGCACGGCACGTCCCTGCAGGTCGGCGCCGCCGTCGCGGGTCTGGCGACGGTCCCGAGCGGCGAGGGCCGCCGGGTCGTCGGCGTCGAGCTGGGCGACGGCAGCACGGTCAAGGCCGACATCGTGGTGGTGGGCATCGGCATCGTCCCGAACACCGAGTGGCTCGAGGGGTCGGGCGTCACGCTCGACCGCGGCGTCCGTACCGACGCAGGGCTGGTCACCGACCTCCCGACCGTCGTGGCCGTCGGCGACGTCGCCCGGTGGACCGACGGGGCCGAGGCGGGCACCCACCGCCACGAGCACTGGACGAGCGCGGGGGAGCAGGCCGCCGTCGCGGCGGCGAACCTGCTCGGTGGGCGCGGCAGCGCGACCTTCCGGCCCAGCGGCTACGTCTGGTCCGAGCAGTACGGGCGGATGCTGCAGCTCGCCGGGCACCCGTCGGTCGACGACGAGGTCGAGATCGTCGACGGCGACGTCGCCGACGGCCGGTTCGTCGCGCGCTACACCGACGGCGCAGGCACGACGACCGGGATCTTCGGCATGGGCAACCCGCGCATGTTCGGGCGCTTCCGTCGCACCGAGCTCCGGCGTCCCGCGTAGAGCGCCTACTCGCCCGGGCGCTCCAGGGGCACGCCGTCCGCCGACACCGGCGGCGGCGGGAGCTCGGCACTTGAGGTGAGCGGTGCGGCCCCCGCGAGCGGCTGACCGGCGGACTCCCGCAGGAACGCCACGCTCACCAGGCCGACCACCCCCGCCGCCACGAGGTAGTAGCCCGGCCAGTCGAGGTTCCCGGTGGCCGTCGTCGCCGCGGCGATGACGGTCGGCGCGGTACCGGCGAACACCGAGACGGAGACGTTGAACGTCAGGGCCAGACCGCCGTAGCGCACGAGCGTCGGGAACATCGCCGGCAGCGTCGACGGGGCGACCGCGGCGAAGCAGACGAGGCTCGCCCCCATCAGGACGAGGCCCGCGAGCTGGCCGCCGAGGCCCTGGCGCAGCAGCCAGACCGACGGCAGGCCGAGGACGACCAGCGAGAGGCTCCCGGCGAGCAGGACCGGCCGGCGCCCGATGCGGTCGGAGAGCCGGCCCAGCGAGGTGATCACCGCGAGCATCGCGACCATGACGATCACCTGCAGCAGCGTCGACGTGGCCGTCCCCGTCCCCGTGCCCGTCTCGCCGTGCTCGGCCAGGGTGCTCGTGAGGTAGGTCGGCACGTAGCTGGTCATCACGTAGTTGGCGATGTTCCAGGCCACGATCAGGCCCCCGGCCACGACGAGCGCCCGGCGGTGGCGGCGGACGAGGATGTGCAGCGCGCGCCGCAGCGGCATCGTCGCCAGCGCGGGGGAGCGTTCCATGAGCTGCCGGAAGGCCGGGGTGTCCTCGAGCCGCAGGCGCAGGTAGATGCCGACGACCCCGAGGGGCAGCGCCAGCAGGAACGGCACCCGCCAGCCCCAGGCGAGGAGGTCGTCGTCTCCCAGGAGGCCGATCACGGCCGCGCTCACGCCGGCGCCGAGCGTGTAGCCGGTGATGGTGCCGAACTCCAGCCAGCTCCCGAACACCCCGCGACGCGAGTCCGGGGAGTACTCGGCGATCATCGTGAGCGCGCCGGTGTACTCCCCGCCGGCCGAGAACCCCTGCAGCATGCGGATCGCCAGCACGAGCACCGGGGCCGCCGCGCCGAGCGCGCCGTGCGTCGGGACGAGCCCGAGGAGCACGGTGGCCACCGCCATGAGGAGCACCGTCATCGACAGCACGCGGGTGCGGCCGATGCGGTCACCCAGCGGGCCGAAGACCAGGCCCCCGAGCGGGCGCATCAGGAACGCGGCGGCGAAGGCGCCGAGCGTGTAGACGGTGGCCCACGGGCCCGCGTCGGGGAAGAACACCCTGCTCAGGGCCGCCCCGGCCAGGTAGGAGTAGATCCCGAAGTCGTACCACTCGGCGACGTTGCCGATCGCCGCGGCGGCCGTCGCGCGCCGCAGGGTGTGCTCGCCCTCGACGGCCCGGGCGACACCGTGTCCCGGGGGCGGTCGCTGCGAGGTCATGGGGCGGCCATCGTAGCGTGTTCGAAATATCAGTGGAATATCAATCGTCGATGCTTCTCGCGACACATCTCGTGGAGACGTCGGCCAGGGAGGTTGACGGCCGACTTCCGAAGCCTCACCCTGGTGTTGCGGATTACAGGACTCGATGCGCATAGCGCAACAGGAGCTCGACATGATCTACGTGGCGGAGCTGGCCGACATCCCCGAGGGGGAGTCGGTGCGGGTGCAGGGCTCGGTGGCCATCGCGGTCTTCAACGTGGACGGCGATCTCTATGCCATCGACGACACGTGCACCCACCAGGACGCGTCGTTGTCCGACGGCTGGCTCGAGGGCTGCGCGGTCGAGTGCCCGCTGCACGCGGCGTGCTTCGACCTGCGGACGGGTCGCCCCAGCGGCCCGCCGGCGAAGAAGCCGGTGCGCACCCACGAGGTACACGTCGTCGAGGGCGTCGCCTACGTCCAGGAGACGGTGACGGTGGAGGCCGCTGCCGCGCCCGCGCAGCAGGTGACCGCGGCGTAGCCCGTCGTCACAGCGCGCGGCGCTCGGGCCGCAGCGCCGTGGTGATCCCGTCGAGCCGGGGGCGCCAGCCCAGGCCGACCAGGGCGCCGACGCCCACCATCACCACGAGCAGGGCCTGCCCGGGGAGCGCGAGCCAGAAGAGCCCGACGACCAGCGCCACGGTCACGAGCACGACGGCGGCTCGCCCGCGCGCCGCCCGTCGACGGCGGACACCGGGCCGGCGCATCCGCCGGGCCAGGGAGGGGTCGTCGCGGGCGAGCGCCCGTTCGGTCTCCTCGAGCACCGTGCGTTCGTCGTCGTCGAGCATCGCGGGGTCCTTCCCCCTGGAAGCGCCGGCCGTCCGGGATCACCGGCCGTCGGGGGAGACGTTCGCGCGCCGGCCGCGGCCCGTTCGGTGGCGATCCGGCCGGATGCCCGGGCGCGTGGTCCGGCTCACGCGGCCTTGAGGGTGCCGCGACGGCACGGCGTCCCCTGGGTGCAGCTCGCACCCCGGGAGGACGGAAATGCGCCGCAGCCCCGCTGTCTGGTTCGCCTCGTACGGCATGTCCCTGCTCGGCGCCGGCATCGCCAGCGTGGTCATGCCGCTGCTCGTGCTCGAGCGCACGGGCGACGTGCTCGCCGCCGGTGTGCTCGCGACCGTGACGACGGCGGCCGCGGCGGCGACCGGCCTGCTCTCGGGCCTGCTCGTCGACCGCATCGACCGACGCGTCGTGGCGGTCGTCTCCGACCTGCTCTCCGCGCTCTCGCTGGCCGCGCTCCCGGTGGTGGACGCCCTGTGGGGCCTGGACATGACCGCGTTCCTGGTGCTCGGCCTGATCGGTGCCGTCATCCGCGTGCCGGGCATGACCGCCCAGGAGTCGGTGCTGCCCGTCCTCGCGCGGCTCGGGGACGTCCGCCCGGGGCGCCTGGACCGCCTCATCGCCACCCGCGAGACCGTCGGCAACGTCCTGCTGCTGGCCGGGCCCGGGCTGGGCGGCCTGCTCGTCGGGCTCCTCGGCCTGTCGCCCGCCCTCGTGCTGACGACCGCCGCCACCAGCGTCGGGGCCGCGGTGCTGACGCTCGTGCTCGATCCCCGGGTCGGCGTCGTCGGCCCGCGCGACCGCACCCGCCCCGGCGGGGCGGTGCGCCGCGCCGTCACCGACCTCGTCGTCTCGTGGCGGTTCCTGGCCGGCCACCGGCTCGTCCTCGGGGCCACGCTCGTCGGCGCGACGTTCGTCGCCGTCCTGAGCTCCCTGCAGAGCACGCTGATGCCCGCCTACTTCACCGCCGAGGACCTCCCGGCGCTGACCGGGCTGACCCTGAGCGCGATCGCGGGCGGCAGCATCGCCGGCTCCGCGCTCTACGCCGCCACCACCGGCCGGGTGCGCCGTCGCACGTGGTTCGTGATCGGCATGACCGGCACCCTCGCCGGGTTCGTCGCCGTCGGCAGCATGGCCTCGCCGTGGCTGGTCCTCGCCGGTGCGGCGCTGGTCGGGCTCACCAACGCCCCGGCCTCGGCCGTGCTCGGTGTCCTCACCGTGGAGGCCACCCCCGACGCCATGCGCGGCCGGGTGCTCGGCGCGCAGAACACCGTCATGCTCTCGGCCCCCGCCCTGACCAGCGCCCCGCTCGCCGCCGTGGCCGCGACGGCCGGGCTGCCCGCCGCCGGGCTCGTGATCGCCGCGCTCGCCGGCCTGACCGCGATCGTCGCCCTCGTCGTGCCGGCGTTCCGCGCGCTGGACGAGCCGCAGGGGCCGCCGGCGACCCACACGGCGGCCGTGCTCGTGTCAGGCGGTGGCGTCGCGACCGCTCCAGAGCCGCCGGCGTGAGGTGTCGATGGTGCTCATCTCCTCGAGCATCGTCGCGAGGTTGTTCTCCAGGTGCTCGCGGACCGCGGCGCGGACCGTCTCCGGATCGCGGGACCGGGCGGCGTCGACGAGCTCGTCGTGGGCGTGGGCCCGGCGGGTCGCGAACGACTCGGGCGCCTCGACGGGGTCGAACACCAGCCGCGTGTAGCGCTCGGAGGCGTCCCAGAGCGGGGCGAGCATGCGCCGGTCCCAGTCGCTCGCCGCCGGCTCGATCATCGCGGCGTGGAACGAGCGGTGCGGTTCCCAGAACGCCTCGCCGAGTACGTCGCCGAACGTCGCGCGCACCATCCCGTCGAGCGCGGCGATCTCGGCGTCGGTGCGGTGCGGGGCCGACAGCGCCGCCAGCTCGGGCTCGACCGTGATGCGCAGCCGGTAGAGGGCGCGCAGGTCGTCGGCGTCGAGCGGGGTGACCGTCGCGCTGCGCGAGGGGCTGAGGGTCACCAGCCCCTGGGCCTCGAGCTGGCGCAGCGCCTCGCGGACCGGGACGTGGCTCACGCCGAGGCGTTCGGTGAGGGCGGGCACCGTGAACGGCTGACCCGGCGGCAGCGCCCCGGACAGGATCGAACGGCGGATCTCGTGCAGCACGAGATCCACCGCCGACGCCTTGCGCGCCGCCACCGACTGCACCCCCGGGACCGTCACGGCGAGCAGCCTAGCGCAGATTGACATCTTATAAGTTAGCGCCCTAGCGTCCGGGGTGGCCCGCGTCACGCCGCCGTGACCACCGACCCGGAGGTGCTCGTGTCCTCACCACCGACGCCCTGCTCGCTCGACCGTCCCGGGACCTCCGACGAGGCCCGTGCCCTGCGCGCGGAGCTGGTCGGACGGGCCCGCGAGATCGTCCCCGTGCTCGCCCGCAACGCGCCCCGCACCGAGGAGGACCGTCGGGTCGTCGAGGAGAACATCGCCCTGATCGACGAGGCCGGTCTCTTCTCGATCATGCGGCCGAGGCGGCTCGGCGGGCTCGAGACCGACATCCGCACGAAGCTCGAGGTGTCCCGCGAGCTGGCCCGCGGCTGCGGCTCCACCGCGTGGGCGACGACGCTCATGAACGTCTGCCCGTTCTTCGCCGGCCTCTTCCCCGACCAGGCGCAGCGCGACGTGCTCGAGGACTCGCCGGGCCACCGCATCGCCGGGGTGCTCGCGCCGACGGCGGAGGCGACCCGGGTCGACGGCGGCTACCGCGTGACCGGCTCCTGGGGCTGGGCGTCGGGCTGCCTGCACGCGCAGTGGGCCGTCGTCGGGTTCCCCGTGCCGGACGAGCACGGCGAGATCGTCGACCAGGGCCTGGCGCTGGTGCCGATGACCGACATGTCGATCGAGGACACGTGGTTCGTCGCCGGCATGCGCGGCACCGGCTCGAACACCCTGGTCGCGCGCGACATCCTGGTGCCCGAGCACCGGGTCATCTCGATCCCGGCCGCGATCGGCGGGCGCTACGCCACCGAGCACACCGACGAGGCGCTCTACCGGTCGGCGTTCATCCCGGTCGCCGCCATCGTGCTCGCCGGCCCGCAGCTCGGCCTGGCCCAGGCGGCCCTGGACCTGGTGCTCGAGAAGGCGCCGAAGCGCGGCATCTCCTACACGTTCTACGACACGCAGACCGAGGCGCCGACCGTGCAGCTCGCGGTGGCGAAGGCCGCCTCGCTCATCGACGCGGCGCACCTGTTCGCCTACCGCGCGGCCGCCGACATCGACCAGGCCGCCGCCGACGGCGTCTACCCCGACTACGCCGCCCGGGCGCGCGTCCGGATGGACACCGGCGCCGCCATCGAGAACGCCCGCGAGGCGATCCGCACGCTGGTCTCGGCGCACGGGGCCGGCTCGTTCGCCGAGGTCAGCCCGATGCAGCGAATCTGGCGCGACTCCGAGGTCGCGTCCCGCCACGCGGTCATCAGCCCGGCCATCTCGTCGGAGGTCTACGGCCGGGCGCTGCTCGGCCTGACCGACGGCGTGACAGCACTCGTGTAGAGCCCCTGGAGAAGGAAGGACACACGTGCGCATCGCCAATCACGCGGGCCGGCTGGCCCTGGTGGAGCCCGACGCCGAGTCGGCGGGGGGCCTGCGTGGACTCGACGTGGAGCGGGCCAGCGACGGCCGCTTCACCGCCGACCCGCAGGCCGTCTACGACCGGTGGACCGAGTTCCGGGACTGGGCCGCGTCGGCGGACCTCGCCGCCGCCGTCCCCCTCGGCACGGGCGCGCTCGGGCCGGTCGCCCCGCGGCCGCCGCAGGTCTTCGCCGTGGGGCTGAACTACCGCGACCACGCCGCCGAGTCGGGCATGGAGCTGCCGACCACGCCGCTGGTGTTCACCAAGTACGCGTCGAGCTTCACCGGCCCCCAGAGCGACATCCGGCTCTCGCCCGGCACCGTCGACTGGGAGGTCGAGCTCGTCGCCGTCATCGGCGCGGGTGGCCACCACATCCCGGCGGCGCAGGGGTGGGACCACGTCGCCGGCCTGACCGTCGGCCAGGACATCTCCGACCGCGTCACCCAGTTCGCCGCCCCGCCCCCGCAGTTCGGGATGGGCAAGTCCTACCCCGGGTTCTCGCCGATGGGCCCGGCCCTCGTCAGCGTCGACGAGCTCCGCGCGGCCGGCCTCGACCCCGACGACCTGGAGCTGGGCTGCCTCGTCAACGGCGAGAGCGTCCAGAAGGGCCGCACCGGGGCGATGATCTTCTCGGTCCCGGACCTGGTCGCCGAGCTCTCGGCGATCGTCACGCTGCTGCCCGGCGACGTCGTCTTCACCGGCACCCCGGCCGGGATCGGCGCCGGGCGGACCCCGCCGCGCTTCCTCGGCGACGGCGACGAGCTCGTCACCTGGTGCGCCGGGATCGGCCAGATGCAGCACCGGTTCGTGACAGGAGACAAGGCGTGACCATCCTCGAGGCCGCCGACCGCGCGGCGACGTTCGTCCGGCACACCTACCCGGAGCAGACCGTGGACCTCGGCGAGGTCCGCATGAACTACGCCGTCGCCGGCGACCCGTCGCTGCCCGCGCTGCTCCTGATCCCCGGGCAGTCCGAGTCGTGGTGGGGCTACGAGCCGGCGATGCCGCTGCTCGCCGAGCACTTCCACGTGCACGCCGTCGACCTGCGCGGGCAGGGACGGTCGACGTGGACGCCGGGCCGCTACACGATCGACAACTTCGGCAACGACCTCGTCCGCTTCATCGACCTCGTGATCGGGCGGGAGACGCTGGTCAGCGGGATGTCCTCCGGCGGGATCCTCTCGGCCTGGCTCTCGGCGTACGCGAAGCCCGGCCAGATCCGCGCCGCGGTCTGGGAGGACCCGCCGCTGTTCTCCAGCCAGACCACGCCCGCGATCGGGCAGAGCATCCACCAGGCCATCGGCCCGGTGTTCGCGGCGTGGAACAAGTGGCTTGGCGACCAGTGGTCGATCGGCGACTGGGCGGGGCTCATGCGGGCGTTCCCGACCGAGATCCCGATGCCGATGCTGGTCAACCTGGCCGCGATGATCCCGCCGGACGAGAACGGGGGCCCCGCCGACGGCGTGCCGCAGAACCTGCGCGAGTACGACCCGGAGTGGGGACGGGCGTTCGTCTCCGGCACCGCCACCGCGTCGTGCGACCACGTGACGATGCTCGAGCAGGTCCGCGTCCCGGTCCTGCTGACGCACCACTTCCGCACCGTCGACGCCACGACGGGCCGCCTCGTCGGGGCGTCGTCCGACGACCAGGCCCGGCGCGCTCGGGAGATCGTCACCGCCGCCGGCGGGCGGATCGACTACCGCGACTTCCCGGACGCGCCGCACGCGATGCACGAGCACCTGCCGAAGCAGTACGTCGAGGCCGTCCTCGACTTCGTCGCGACCCTCGACCGATAGGAGACGTCATGGCCGGAGAGCACCTGCAGGCCCCGATCATCCCGCCGAAGCTGCACCACGCCACGTTCCTGACGCTCAAGCTGGACGAGATGGTCCGCTGGTACGGCCTGGTCTGCGGGCTGTACCCCGTGCACTACGCCGAGAGCGCGGCCTGGCTGACCAACGACGAGGCCAACCACCGCATCGCGCTCATCGCCCACCCCGCCGTGCACCGGCCGGTGGACAAGCCGACCAGCGCCGGCCTGCACCACACGGCGTTCGAGTACGGCTCGTTCGGCCAGTGGCTCGACAACTACGAGCGGCTGCGCGACCACGGCATCACGCCGTTCATGTGCGTCGACCACGGCATCACGATGTCGATGTACTACGCCGACCCCGAGGGCAACGGGGTGGAGATCCAGTTCGACGCCTTCGGCGACTGGGCGGTCTCCAAGGAGTGGATCTGGGCGTCGCGCGAGTTCGCCGAGAACCCCATCGGCGAGTGGTTCGACCCCGACAAGCTCGTCGAGGCCCGCGCGCAGGCCGTGTCCGAGGACGAGATCCACGAGGGGGCGCGCGCCGGGAAGTACCGGCCGGAGGACGTGCCCGCGGACATCCTGCTGCCCGAGGTCTACTAAGCCGTGCGCTCCACGCAGGTGCTCGTCTCCGGCGGCGGCCCGGTCGGGCTCGCGGCCGCGGTGGAGCTCGGTCGGCGCGGCGTCGAGTGCCTCGTGGTCGAGCCGCGCGCGACGGTGTCGCACGCCCGGCCCCGGTGCAAGACGGTGAACGTGCGCACCATGGAGCACCTGCGCCGGTGGGGGATCGCCGACCGCCTGCGCGACCGGGCCCCGCTGCCGCGCGGGTTCTCCACCGACGTCGTGTTCTGCACGTCGCTGGTGGGTCGCGAGCTCTCGCGCTTCACCGGCGTGCTCGGCCTGGCGGCGCAGGGCGGCCGCTTCCCGGAGGTCGGCCAGCAGGCGCCGCAGTACGTGCTCGAGGAGCTGCTCCGGGAGGTCGTCCTCGGGCTCGACACGGTGACGCTCGCGCTGGGGTCCCGCGTCACCGGGCTGCTGCAGGACGCCGACGGGGTGACGGTGCGCCTGGACGACACCGAGTCGGTCCGGGCCGACCACGTCCTCGGGTGCGACGGCCCGCGCAGCGCGGTGCGTGAGCTCGTCGGCGCGGACTACGTCGGCGAGCACGCGCTGCGCCCGAACTTCGGGATGGTCTTCCGGGCGCCCGGTCTCGCCGAGCGTGTACCGCACGGGTCGGCGGTGCAGTACTGGACGGTCAACCCGCAGGCGCCCGCGCTGCTCGGCCCGCTCGATCCGGCCGACGGCACCTGGTGGGTCATCGCGTTCGGCGTCGACCGCGCCACCGGCGAGCGCGACGGCGCGGCGTTGATCGACGCGGCGGCGGGCGTGCCCGTCGGCGCCGAGGTGCTCTCGACCGACCCGTGGACGGCGCGCATGCAGCTCGTGGACCGGGCGAGCGTGGGCCGGGTGTTCCTCGCCGGGGACGCTGCCCACCTCAACCCGCCGTTCGGCGGGCACGGGCTCAACACCGGGATCGGCGACGCCGTCGACCTGGGGTGGAAGCTCGCTGCCGTCCTGCAGGGGTGGGGCGGGCCGGGGCTGCTCGAGAGCTACGAGGCCGAGCGGCGCCCCGTCCAGGACCGCGTCGTGAAGGCCGCGAGCGAGAACATGCGGACGCTGTCCGGTGACCTCGTCGCCGACGACCTCGAGGCCGACACCCCGGCCGGGGACGCCGCCCGCCGGCTCGCCCACCAGCGGATACAGGAGGCGAAGAGCGCCGAGTTCCACGCGCTCGACCTCGTCCTCGACGTCGGGGTGGCGGGCTCGCCAGTGGTGGCCGACGGGGCGGGCGACCGGCTGCCCCACGCGTGGTTGCCCGACGGCCGGTCGCTCTACGACGTCCTCGGTGCGGGGTACACGCTGCTGGCGCCACCCGGCTTCGTGGGTGCGGCGCTGGTCGACGCCTGCGCCCGGCGCGGCGTCCCGCTGGCCGTCGCGCCGCTGCCGGACGGGGACGAGGCCCTGCTGGTCCGGCCGGACCAGCACGTCGCCTGGCGCGGCGGGCACCCGCCCGCCGACCCGGTGGCGCTGGTGGAGCGCGTCACGGGCTGAGTCGCGGCGCGGCTCAGGACTCGGGGGCCGGCACCACCAGGACGGGGCGGTGGGCGTGGTGGAGCACGGCCATGGCCGTGCTGCCGAGCACCAGCTGGCGCAGCGTCGAGCGTCCCCGCGAGCCGACGACGACGACCCCGGCCTTGCGCGCGGCGGCCTCGGCGCCGAGTGCCTCGGCGGTCGCGCGCGGGCCCCAGCCGTGCGCGCGCACGGACACGGCCTCCGGCGGGCCGCCCTCCTCGTCCACGGACGCGGTGACGTGGACGTCGATCCGTTCGCGGCCGGGCAGCAGCGCCGCGGCCGCCGCCCCCGCACGGGCCGCGCCCTCGGACCCGTCCTGGGCGATCACCACCGGGCCCGTCGCCGCGCGGGCGCGCTCCCAGCTCATCAGCGGGGGCACGACCAGCACCGGGACGGGGCTGTGGTGGACGGCGAGGTCGGAGACGCTGCCCAGCAGGGCGGACGCCCCGCCGAGGCCGCGCGAGCCGACCACCATCGCGGCGGGCCGGAGCTCGGCGGCGAGGAGGGCGAGCTCGGCGCCCGGGTCGCCGTAGGAGCGGCGGGTGAGCGGCTCCGCCGACCAGCCGGCCGCGCGGGCCAGCGCCGTCCCGTCGGCGGCGACGTGCTCGGCGTCGATGCCGCACTCCCGCTGCATGAGGTCGCCGAGGTCGCCCAGCCTGCCGATGTGGTGGGTCACCCGCTCGCGCAGCGCGGGGTCGGTGCCCGGGGGCGCCCACACGTGCACGACCCGGGCGGCGAGGTCGGGCAGGACGCGCGCGCCGACCGCGATCGCCCGGGAGGCCTCGCGCGAGCCGTCGAAGCCGACGAGGACCACGCCCGCGCCACCGTCTGTGCTCATGGCGGCGAGTATGCCGCGAATCGGGCATCTCCCCGTTCCGTGTGTGGTGGGCGCACGCCCGCCGCGTCAGGGGCAGACTCGCGCACGGCGTGCCGACGACCGAGGAGGAGACGGACGGATGAGCGATCTCGACGTGGACGTCGTGGTGATCGGGGCCGGCCCGGTGGGCGAGAACGTCGCCGACCGAGCCCACCAGCAGGGGCTCTCCGCGGCGATCGTCGAGGACCGGCTGGTCGGGGGTGAGTGCTCCTACTACGCGTGCATCCCGTCGAAGGCGCTGCTGCGCCCGGTCGACCTGCTCGCCGCGACACAGCGCGTGCCCGGTGTCGAGGCCGGCCCGATCGACGTCGCGAAGGTCCTGGAGCGCCGCGACGGGTTCGCCGCCCCGGACGACTCCGGCCAGGCCGGTTGGCTCTCCGGCGCCGGCATCACGCTGCTGCGCGGGCGCGGGCGGCTCACCGGCGAGCGCGCCGTCGAGGTCACCCACCACGACGGCACCACGACGTCCGTGGCCGCCCGGTACGTCGTCGTCGCCACCGGCTCGGTGCCGGCGTTCCCGCCGGTCGACGGCCTGGACACGGTGAACGCCTGGACCAACCAGGAGGCCACCCAGGTCAAGGAGATCCCGGCGTCGCTGCTGATCCTCGGCGGCGGCGTGGTCGGGGTGGAGATGGCGACGGCCTACCAGCGCCTCGGCGCGCAGGTCACGCTCGTCCAGCACGGGGACCGGCTCCTGCCGACCACCGAGCCCGAGGCAGGGCGCCGGGTGCAGGCCGCGCTCGAGGCCGACGGCGTCGACGTGCGGCTCTCCACGTCGATGACCGCGGTCCGCCGCGACGGCCCGGACGTCGTCGCGACGCTCGACGACGGCGCCGAGGTGCGCGGCGCCGAGCTGCTCGTGGCCGCCGGGCGCCGGCCCGCGACCTCCGACATCGGCCTCGACACGGTCGGGCTCGAGCCCGGCGGGCACCTCGAGGCCGACGACGCGACGACGGTGCTCGGCGACTGGCTCTACGCGGTCGGCGACGCCTCCACCGGCGCCCAGCTCACGCACATGGGCAAGTACCAGGCGCGGATCTGCGGCGACGTGATCGTCGCGCGCTCGCGCGGCCAGGAGCTCGGCGGCCGGTACTCCCACCACGCCACCACCGCCGAGCACACCGCGGTCCCGCAGGTGATCTTCACCGACCCGCAGGTGGCGAGCGTGGGCCACACCGAGGACTCGGCGCGCCGGGCCGGCCTGTCGGTGCGCGCGGTGAGCTACGAGATCGGGAACGTCGCCGGCGCCTCGCTCCAGGCCGACGGCTACGACGGCGTCGCCATGCTCGTCGTCGACACCGACCGCGGCGTGGTCGTCGGCGCGACCTTCGTCGGCCAGGACGTCGCGGACATGGTCCACGGGGCGACGATCGCGGTCGTCGGCGAGGTGCCGCTCGAGCGCCTCTGGCACGCCGTGCCCTCGTTCCCCACCATGAGCGAGGTCTGGCTGCGCCTGCTCGAGACCTACGGGCTGTAGGAGCCTCGGTCCGGCTGGACGATCTCCGCCTCGCCGACCTTCTCGTTGGCGAGCGTGGTGATCTCGCCCGTGGTCGTCCCGGTGTCGAAGAGGACCGCGAGCGGACCCTCGTTGCGCAGGATGTCGACGACGTCGTGGAAGCGGGCGAGGGCGTAGTAGAGGACCACGAACTCCTCGGGCGAGCCGAGGCCGCCGCCCACGGCCGGCTCCGCCGCGAGGAACTGCAGTTGCGCCACCCAGGTGTCGCCGCGGTAGCAGTCGACGACCGCCCGGGCGTTCTGCCACTGCGCACCGGCCGCGAGGTAGCGCAGCGTGTAGGTGTCGAAGGACTTCACGACGATCGCCACCTCGCCACGCTGACGGAGATCGCTCCTGGCGGCAAGACCGGGCTAGCCTGTGCGACCTCGACGAGGAGGCCGAGCCCGTGATCTTCATCGTGATCAGCATCGACGTCCGTCCGGACCGGCGGGACGCCTTCCTCGAGGGCATCCGGCGCTACAGCGCCCAGGTGCGCGAGGAGCCCGGCAACCTGCACTTCACGTGCTACGAGAGCGTCGAGGGCGGCGACGAGTACGTCGTGGTGGCGAACTACCGCGACCAGACCGCCGGCGAGGCGCACGTGTCCTCGGCGCACGCCCAGTGGTTCTTCGGGTGGCTCCCGTCGGTGGTCGCGCGCGTCCCGAAGATCGTCTACCAGGAGCTGCCCGCGGGCGTGGACTGGTCGGAGATGGGCGAGGTCGCCGCGCACATGTGAGCGCCGCTCGTAGGCTCACGGCATGTCGTCCCCGACGCCGTCCGAGCCCCCTGCCGACCTGCGCGCCGCGGTGGACGCGGTGCTCCCCGACGCCCGCGCCGACCTCGAGGCGCTCGTGCGCATCCCGAGCATCTGGGCCGACCCGGCCCACGCGGAGGACACCCGGCGCTCGGCCGATGCGGTCGCCACCCTCGCGCGGGGGGCCGGGGCGCAGCGGGTCGACGTCATCGCTGCCGAGGGCGGCGCGCCGGCCGTCGTCGCGCACTGGCCCGCCCCCGACGGCGCTCCCACGGTGATGCTCTACGCGCACCACGACGTCCAGCCCACCGGCGGCGACGAGCTGTGGACCACGGCGCCGTTCGAGCCCCACGAGCGCGACGGCCGCCTCTACGGGCGCGGGGCCGCCGACGACAAGGCCGGCGTGATGACCCACCTCGCCACCCTGCGGGCCTTCGACGGCCGGCCGCCGGTGGGCGTCCTGCTGTTCGTCGAGGGCGAGGAGGAGTCCGGGTCGCCGACGCTGCCCGCGCTGCTCGCCGAGCACCGCGACTCCCTCGCGGCCGACGTCATCGTGATCGCCGACGCCGCCAACCCCGCCGTCGACGTCCCCGCGCTCACCACGAGCCTGCGCGGCCTGGCGAACATCGTCGTCGAGGTCTCGATGCTCGAGCGCGCGGTGCACTCCGGGATGTTCGGCGGCCCCGCGGGCGACGCCCTGACCGCCCTGTGCCGCCTGCTCGCGACGCTGCACGACGACAAGGGCGAGGTCGCGGTCGCGGGCCTGACCGTCGGGACGTCGGAGGCGCCCGACGTCGAGGAGGACACCTTCCGCGGCGACGCCGGCCTGCTCGACGGCGTCGAGCTCCTCGGCACCGGGACGATCACCGAGCGCCTCGCCCACCAGCCGGCGATCGCCGTGCTCGGCATCGACGCGCCGGCCGTCGACGGGTCGGCGAACATCCTGCTGCCGCGTGCCCGCGCGATGGTCAGCGTCCGGTTGGCTCCCGGCGACGAGTCGGGGCGCGCCGTCGAGGCCGTCACCGAGCACCTGCGTCGCCACGTCCCGTGGGGTGCGCACCTCGAGGTCACGACGCGGGCCACCGGCGAGCCGTTCGCGCTCGAGGCCACCGGCGACGTCTACGACCTCGCCCGCGACGCGCTGTCCGCCGCGTTCGGCCACGGCACCGTCGAGATGGGCATGGGCGGCACGATCCCGTTCATCGCCGAGTTCGCGCGGACCTTCCCCGGCGCGGCGGTGCTGGTCACCGGCGTCGGCGACCCGGCCAGCCGCTGGCACGGCGTCGACGAGAGCCTCCACCTGGGGATGTTCGGGCGCTGCGTGCTCGCCGAGGCGATGCTGCTGCGCTCCCTGGCGCCCGCCGCTCGCTGAAGGGTCAGCCTGCGGCAGTGACCGCCCCGGTGACGGGCCCCAGCGCGATCGTCCGGCCTCCGGGTCCCGGGGCCCGGGCGGTGATGGTGACCTCGTCCCCGTCGGCGAGGAAGGTGCGCCGGCTCCCGTCGGGGAGCGTGAGCGGCTCACGGCCGTTCCAGCTCAGCTCGAGCAGTGACCCGTACTGGTCGTGCTCGGGACCACTGACCGTCCCGCTGGCGAGGAGGTCGCCGGGTCGCGTCGGCGCACCGTTGGACGTCAGGTGGGCGAGCTGCTGGGCGGCGGTCCAGTAGGTGGTCCGGAACGGCGGGCGGGAGATCACGTGCCCGTTGAGCCGGACCTCGAGGGCGAGGTCCAGGGCGGCGTCCCCGGGGTCGACGAGGTGGGGCAGCAGCGGCACGTCGCGCGGGGGCGGGTCGATGCGCGCGTGCTCGAGCGCCGCCCACGGCACCACCCACGCCGAGATCGACGTCGCGAACGACTTGCCGAGGAACGGGCCCAGCGGCACGTACTCCCAGGCCTGCACGTCGCGGGCGGACCAGTCGTTGACCAGCACCACCCCGAAGAGGTGGTCGGCGGCCTCGCCGACCGGGATCGGCTCCCCGAGCGCGCTGTGCCCGCCGACCACGAACCCGACCTCCGCCTCGATGTCGAGGCGCTCGGTCGGCCCGAACGTCGGCGGCCCGTCGTCGGTCAGGCGCTGACCGTTCGGCCGACGCACGGGCGTGCCGGAGACGACGACCGACCCGGCCCGTCCGTGATAGGCGACGGGCAGGTGCTTCCAGTTCGGCGCCAGGGTCGGCGACTCGGGACGCAGGATGCGCCCGACGTTCGTGGCGTGGTGCTCGCTCGCGTAGAAGTCGACGTAGTCGCCGACGGTGAAGGGCAGGTGCATCGTCACCGCCTCGCGCCGGTGGCGCAGCGGTCGCGGCGCGCCGGTGGTCCGCCGGTCGGGAGACCCCAGCCAGCCGGTGAGGGCCTCGCGCACCCGGCGCCACAGGGTCGGGCCCCCGCCCAGCAGCGGGTCCAGCGAGGGCACGTCGAGGACGTCGACCAGCGCCGATCCGTGGGCCGCGGCGAGGGCGCCGGCGTCGATCACCTCGTCGCCGAGGGCCACGCCGAGCCGGCGGCCGTCGCCGGCGTCGAAGACGCCGTAGGGCAGGTTGTCGAGGCCCCAGCCGTCGTCCGGGGTCACCGCGCCGGTCCGCGACCCGCCCAGGTCCAGGCGTAGCGCCCGTCGTCGGACGCGACCCCGCCCTCGCCCAGCTCGAGGGGCCGGAACGTGTCGACCATGACCGCGAGCTCGTCGAACGACTCCGCACCCAGGGACCGCTCGACGGCGCCGGGCTGCGGCCCGTGCGAGTGGCCGCCGGGGTGCAGGCTCACCGAGCCCTGCCCGATGCCCGAGCCCTTGCGCGCCTCGTAGTTCCCGCCGCAGTAGAACATGACCTCGTCGGAGTCGACGTTGGAGTGGTAGTAGGGCACGGGCACCGACAGCGGGTGGTAGTCGACCTTGCGGGGCACGAAGTTGCAGATCACGAAGCCGTCGCCCTCGAAGACCTGGTGCACCGGCGGGGGCTGGTGCACCCGCCCGGTGATCGGCTCGAAGTCGGCCACGGCGAACGTGTACGGGTAGAGGCAGCCGTCCCAGCCCACGACGTCGAACGGGTGGGTCGGCACGATGTAGCGGGTGCCGGTGACCCCGCCGCGGGAGTCGCGGTGCTTCACGAACACCTCGACGTCCGCGTGGAGCTCGTCGGCGACCAGCGGCCCGTCCGGCCCCTGGATGTCGCGCTCGCAGTAGGGCGCCGTCTCGAGGAACTGGCCGTAGCGCGACAGGTACCGCGCGGGCGGCGCGATGTGCGAGTTCGCCTCGATCACGTAGCAGCGCAGCGGCTCGTCGCCGCCCGGGAGCCAGCGGTGGGTGGTCGCGCGGGGGAGGAGCACGTAGTCGCCGCCGGTGACCGGGAGCGTGCCGAAGACCGTCTCGACCACGCCCCGTCCGGACTCGACGTAGACGCACTCGTCGCCGACCGCGTTGCGGTAGAGCGGCGACGTCTCCCCGGCGACGACGTAGGAGAGGCGGACGTCCGCGTTCCCGAGCACGAGCCGCCGGCTCGTCACGGGGTCGGCGGCCTTCCACTCCTGGCCGGGGAAGAGGCCGTGCAGGTCGAGGTGCCGCGGCAGCAAGGGCTGGTTCACCGTCGTGGTGAGGTCGCCGGGCGTCCACGAGGTGGCGTCGACGATCGCCGAGGGGATCGCGAGGTGGTAGAGGATCGAGGAGTCCGAGCTGAAGCCCTCCTCGCCCATCACCTCCTCGGCGTGCAGGGCGCCGGAGACGTGCCGGTGCTGGGTGTGGCGCTTCGGGGGCACGTCCCCGACCCGTCGGTAGTACATGGGCTCCTCCTGGTCACCAGCGCAGCGGCAGACGCGTCAGGCCGTTGATGAAGTTCGACGTCAGCCGCCGCGGGGCGCCGTCGAGCTCGACCTCGGGCAGCAGGTCGAGGAACGCGGTGAAGAACTCCCGCATCTGCAGGCGCGCGAACTGCGCGCCCAGGCACAGGTGCGGGCCCTGGCCGAACGCGAGGTGGTCGCAGGGGTCGCGGGCGACGTCGAAGCGGAACGGGTCGGCGAAGTGGCGTTCGTCGTGGTGCGCGGACACGTGGTAGACGACGACCTTGTCGCCCGCCGCGATCTCGACCCCGCCCAGCGTCGTGTCCCGCGCCGCCGTGCGGCGGAAGGTCAGCACCGGCGGGTGCCAGCGCAGCATCTCCTCGAGCGCACCGGGCAGCAGCGAGCGGTCCGCGCGCAGACGGCGGTACTGCTCGGGATGCTCGACGAGCGCGAGGACGCCGCCGGGCAGCGCGGAGCGGACGGTGTCGTTGCCGGCGATCGTGAGCAGGAAGAAGAACATCTGCAGCTCGGTGTCGTCGAGCGACTCCCCGTCGACCCGGGCCTCGACGAGCGCGGTCATGACGTCCTCGGCGGGGTGGCGACGCTTGTGGTCGGCCAGCTCGCCCGCGTAGGCGAACATCTCGGCGAGCATCGCCGGCGACCGCGGGTTCACCGGCCGCCCGCGCTCGTCGCGGACGACCTGCGCGTGCTCGTCGTCCTGGTAGCCGATCACGCGGTTGGTCCACGCGAGCAGCAGGTGCCGGTCGGACTCGGGGACGCCCATGAGCTCGGCGAGGTTGGCCAGCGGGAAGTCGTCGGTGACCTGGCGGGGCAGGTCGCACGCCCCGGCGCCGGCCACGTCCGCCAGCAGGCCGCGGGCCCGGGCGGCGACGTCGTCGGTGAAGCGCTCGAGGCGCCGCCGGGTGAACGCGGCCGTCACGAGCTTCCGGAGCCGCTGGTGCTCCGGCGGGTCCATGTTGAGGATCATCCGGCGGATGAACGGCAGGTCCTCCGGCTCGGGATCGCGGATCTGGGTCGCGCCCCGCGCCGAGCTGAAGACCTCCGGGGTGCGCAGGACGTACCGGACGTCGTCGTAGCGCGTGACGGCCCAGAAGCCGGGGCCGGCCGGCCAGTCGCCGACGGCGTGCTCGTCCTGCCAGGCGACCGGCTGCTCGTCCCGCAGCCGCCGCAGCGCCTCGTGCGGCACCCCGCGGGCGAAGACGGCCGGATCGAAGACGTCGTCCTCCGCACCCAGGCGCGTCATCCTCGACCTCCCCGGTGAACGGTCTACCACGGGGACGACGCCTGCTACCAGGGACGCCGTCGGGGCCTCCCCGCCGGCCCGGCAGGGCCGTTCGGCGCTCGCCGGGGGCCGTCGCGGCGGGCTACGTTCCGCTCCTGATCGCTCGACGCGAGGAGCACGGGATGGCCCAGCCGGCGACCGCTGACGACCTGGCCCTGCTCGACGCGTACTGGCGGGCGGCGAACTACCTCTCGGTCGGGCAGATCTACCTGCTGGACAACCCGTTGCTGCGGGAACCGCTGCGCCCGGAGCACGTCAAGCCGCGGCTGCTGGGGCACTGGGGCACGACCCCGGGGCTCAACCTCCTCTACGCGCACATGAACCGGGCGATCCGGCAGCGGGACCTCGACACGCTGTACGTCACCGGGCCCGGGCACGGCGGACCGGGGCTCGTCGCGAACGCGTACCTGGAGGGCACCTACAGCGAGGTCTACTCGAGCCTCGGCGAGGACGTCGACGGGATGCGGGCGCTGTTCCGGCAGTTCTCCTTCCCCGGCGGCATCCCCAGCCACGTCGCGCCGGAGACGCCGGGCTCGATCCACGAGGGCGGCGAGCTCGGTTACGCGCTCGTGCACGCCTACGGCGCGGTGTTCGACAACCCGGGACTGCTGGCGCTGTGCGTCGTCGGCGACGGCGAGGCGGAGACCGGGCCGCTCGCCGCGAGCTGGCACTCGAACAAGTTCCTCGACCCGCGCCGCGACGGCGTCGTGCTGCCCGTGCTGCACCTCAACGGCTACAAGATCGCCAACCCGACGGTGCTCGCCCGCATCCCCGACGACGAGCTCGCCTCGCTGCTGCGCGGCTACGGCCACACGCCGCACTTCGTCGTCGGCGACGAGCCGTCCGCCGTGCACCAGGAGCTGGCCGCCACCCTCGACACCGTCCTCGACGACATCGCCGCCATCAAGGCCGACCCGGGCTCCACGCGTCCCGCCTGGCCGATGATCGTTCTGCGGACGCCCAAGGGCTGGACGGGGCCGAAGGAGGTCGACGGGAAGCAGGTCGAGGGCACCTTCCGCTCCCACCAGGTCCCGCTCGCCGGCACGCGGACCGACCCCGGGCACCGGGCCCAGCTCGAGGAGTGGATGCGCAGCTACCGCCCCGAGGAGCTCTTCGACGCCGACGGCCGCCTCGTCCCGGAGCTCCGCGCGCTCGCGCCGGAGGGGGATCGGCGGATGAGCGCGAACCCGCACGCGAACGGCGGTCGCCTCCTGCGGGACCTCGCGATGCCGGACTTCCGGGACTACGCCGTCCCGGTCGAGCAGCCGGCCGCGTCGATGAGCGAGGCGACCACCGTCCTGGGCCAGTTCCTCCGGGACGTCGTGGCCCGCAACGACGACCGCTTCCGGCTCTTCGGCCCGGACGAGGTCGCGTCCAACCGCCTGCAGGCGGCGTTCGAGGTGACCGACCGGGCCTGGAACGCCACCGTGATCGACGGGGACGACCACCTCGCCCCGGGCGGCCGGGTGATGGAGATCCTCTCCGAGCACCTGTGCCAGGGCTGGCTCGAGGGCTACCTGCTGACCGGACGGCACGGCCTGTTCACCAGCTACGAGGCGTTCGTCCACATCGTCGACTCGATGCTCAACCAGCACGCCAAGTGGCTCAAGACGACGCTCGGCATCCCGTGGCGCGCACCGATCGCGTCATTGAACTATCTGCTCTCCTCCCACGTCTGGCGTCAGGACCACAACGGGTTCTCGCACCAGGACCCGGGCTTCCTGGACCACGTGATCAACAAGAAGGCGGAGATCGTCCGGGTCTACCTCCCGCCGGACACCAACACCCTGCTGTCGGTGGGCGACCACTGCCTGCGCAGCAGGCACTACATCAACGTCATCGTCGCGGGGAAGCAGCCGCAGCTCACCTACCTGACGATGGACCAGGCGATCGCCCACTGCATCCGCGGCGTCGGCATCTGGGAGTGGGCCGGGAACACCGAGGGCGAGCCGGACGTCGTCCTCGCGTGCGCGGGGGACATCCCGACCCTGGAGACCCTCGCCGCGGCGAAGCTGCTGCGCGAGCACTGCCCCGACCTCGAGGTGCGGGTGGTGAACGTGGTCGACCTGATGAGGCTGCAGCCCGCCAGCGAGCACCCGCACGGCATGTCGGAGAAGGACTTCGACGCGCTCTTCACCCCGGACAAGCCGGTGATCTTCGCCTTCCACGGCTACCCGTGGCTCATCCACCGGCTCACCTACTCCCGGAGCAACCACCGCAACCTGCACGTCCGCGGCTACAAGGAGGAGGGCACGACGACCACGCCCTTCGACATGGTGATGCTCAACGACCTGGACCGCTTCCACCTGGTCATGGACGTCATCGACCGCGTCCCGGCGCTGGGCAGCAACGCCGCGGTCCTCCGCCAGCGCATGGAGGACGCCCGGCTCGCCGCCCGCCGCTACACCCGCGAGCACGGCGAGGACGATCCGGCGATCTCCGGGTGGACCTGGGAGTGAGCCGGGTCCTCGTCGTCAACGCCGGCTCGTCCAGCCTCAAGCTGCGCCTGCTCGGCGGGGACGACACCGTCGAGCAGGCGGCGGACGTCGAGGCGGGACCGGACGGTGTGGCCCGCGACGACCTGACGGCCCTGCTCGACGGCTGGGCGACGCCGGACGCGGTGGGCCACCGGGTCGTCCACGGCGGCACCCGGTTCACCCGGCCCACCGTGATCGACACCTCGGTCCGGCACGCCCTGGAGGAGCTCGGCTCCCTCGCGCCGCTGCACCAGCCGAAGTCCCTCGCCGGGCTCGACGCCGTGTCGCGGCTGCTGCCGGACGTGCCCGCGGTGGCCTGCTTCGACACCGCCTTCCACGCCACGATCCCGGACGCGGC
The DNA here is from genome assembly GCF_050948445.1 of Actinomycetospora sp. CA-053990. NCBI lineage: Bacteria > Bacillati > Actinomycetota > Actinomycetes > Pseudonocardiales > Pseudonocardiaceae > Actinomycetospora > Actinomycetospora sp. CA-053990. The sequence goes on from NZ_CP192043.1 coordinate 1,435,255, forward strand.
CGCCACCTACGCCGTCCCGGCGCAGTGGCGGGAGCGCTACGCGATCCGCCGCTACGGCTTCCACGGGCTCTCCCACGGCTACTGCGCCGGGCGCGTGGCCGAGCTGACGGGGCGGACCGGCCAGCGGGTGGTGACCTGCCACCTCGGCGCCGGGGCGTCCCTCGCCGCGGTGGTGGACGGCCGCAGCGTCGACACGACCATGGGGTTCACCCCGCTCGAGGGCCTGGTGATGGCCACCCGCTCCGGGAGCGTCGATCCCGGGCTCGTCCTCTGGCTCGAGGAGCACGAGGGCCTCGCCCCGCACGAGATCGCGACGGCGCTGGAGACGCGGTCGGGGCTGTCCGCGCTCGCCGGGACGGCGGACATGCGCGAGATCGTCGCCGCCGTCGGGCGGGACGAGCCGGACGCGACGCTCGCGCTCGACGTCTACCTGCACCGCCTCGTGGGTGGCATCGCCTCGATGGCCGCCGCGGCCGGCGGTCTCGACGTCCTGGCGTTCACGGGCGGGGTGGGGGAGAGGGCGCCCCTCGTGAGGCGGCGCGCCGCCGAGCGGCTCGCCTTCCTCGGCGTGGACGTCGACGGGTCGAGGAACGACGCCGCCGAGGGCGACACCGACATCGGCGCCGAGGGCGCCGCGGTGGCGTCGTTCGTGCTGGCGGCCCGCGAGGACCTGGCCATCGCCGCGGGGACCCGTGCCGCGCTCGTCGGCTGAGCTTGCCCCGTGAGTGCGCCCCGGGACGCGGACCGATCAGGTTTCCGCCCCGCGCCCGTCCGTACCTGTGACATCGACCCACGGGAGGCTGCACGATGCGGAAATTGATCTTCGCCATGAACGCGACAGTGGACGGCTACATCGCCGCGCCCGGCGACGATCTCGGCTGGAGCGGGGGAGACGGACCGGACTCGTCGCCGGGCGACGAGTTCTTCCGGTGGTGGTCCGACCGGGTGGAGGCGACGGGCCTGGCGCTCTACGGACGCAAGCTGTGGGAGGAGATGAGCTCCTCCTGGCCGACGGCCGACGAGCAACCGGGCGCCACACCAGTGGTGATCGAGTTCGCGGGTCGCTGGCGGAAGATGCCGAAGGTGGTGTTCTCCTCGACGATCGACGAGGTCGACGGGAACACCCGCCTGGTCACCGGCGACGCGGTCGCCGAGATCACCCGACTGAAGGCGGAGGACGGCGGCCCCATGGACATCGGCGGGGCGACGCTCGCGGGGGCGGCCATGCGGGCCGGGCTGATCGACGAGTACACGATCGTCACCCATCCGGTGCTCGTGGGTGGCGGTACGCCGTTCTTCACCACCCTGGACAACTGGGTGAACCTGCGCCTGGTCGAGACGCGGACGTTTCCCGGCGGTGTGCTGCTGACCCGGTACGAGACGAGGAGATGATCAGAGTGTCGGGGGCAGGTCCAACCAGGGTGTGGCGGCGGCGTCGAACCCGGTGAGCTCGGCGATCTCCCCGTCGACGATGCGCAGGACCGCGAGGGCGAACAACCGGTACTCCGGGTCGCCGGGAGCGCGGAGGTACAGCACGGCGGCCGGCATGCGGTTGACCGTCGTGGTGATGCCGCGCCAGTCGTCGTGGCCGCGCTCGAAGAGCCCGCCGGAGACCCAGCCGTCCACCGCGTCCTGCGCCGTCATGGGCACGGGGCCCAGTTCCGGCAGCATCGCGAAGCGCAGGTCCCGGCGCAGCAGGGACGTCAGCCCGTCGAGGTCGTTGCGCTCATGGGCGTCGATGTACGCCGTCACCACGGCGCGCTCGTCGTCCGACAGCTCGTGGGTGGCGCGGCTCCGCCAGTCGAGGCGGCGGTCGGGCAGCTGCTCGCGCATCGTCACGCGGGCCCGCTGCAGCGCGCTGGTCACCGATGCGAGGGTCAGGTCGAGGGCGTCGGCGGCCGTCGACGCCGGCCAGCCGAGGACGTCGCGCAGGACGAGCACCGCCCGCTGCCGCGGCGGCAGGTGCTGGACGGCGACGATGAACGCCAGCTCGATCGTCTCCCGGGCCACCACCGATTCCTGCGGGTTTTCGGGGAGCATCCGGTCGGGGTAGGGCTGCAGGTACAGCAGCTCGGAGGCGGGGTCCGCCAGCTCGGACGGCACGGGTGTGCGGTCGTTGCGCTTCTCCAGGAAGTCGAGGCAGGCGTTCGTCGCGATCCGGTACAGCCAGGTCCGCAGCGCGGCGTGGCCCCTGAACGACTCCCGCTTGTTCCACGCCCGCAGGAACGTCTCCTGCGTCAGGTCCTGGGCGTCGTCGTAGTTCGCGAGCATCCGGTAGCAGTGGACCTGCAGCTCACGCCGGTGGCGCTCCGTGAATGAGGCGAACCGCGCGGTGTCGCCCGAGCGGACCGCCGCGAGGACCGCGGCCTCGTCGGCGTCCACCGGTCCGGCGTCGGTCATGGTCGTCGATCCTTCCATCGGAGCCAGGGGCCACGAGGACCGACGATGGGGCGGCTGATTCCTGATCGGTGACGCCGCCGCAGTCCCTACCGGGGAGGCGCCACGGACGTGGTCTCGACGCCACGGCGCCGGGCCAGCACCAGCACGACGGCCACGTAGACCACCGTCCCGAGCGCCGAGACGACGAACATCCCGGCGCCGACCTCGGTGTAGTCGGCGATGGATCCGGTCGTGGCGTAGGCGGCCGAGACGATCCAACAGACGCTGTTGTGGACCAGGTGCAGGGCCAGGGCGGCCTCGAGGCCACCGGTGAGCAGGGTCACGACCGAGAGCGCGACCGCGAACACCACGAGGTCGGCGAAGCCCCACGCGCTTGCCGTTGTTCCCTCGTGGATCAGCGCGAACAGGACGGCACTGACCGCGACGCCGGGCCACGGGCTGCGGACCACGGCGCCGAACGTCTGCACGATCCAGCCCCGGAACAGGTACTCCTCGGCCGCCGCCTGGAACGGTGTGAGCACCAGGGCCACGACGGCGACCCCGAGGAACGACGACCAGCCGGCGAAGGCGCTCCCGGTGGGATCGACGAGCTCGCCCACCAGGCCGGCGAGCGCGGAGACCGCGATCGCCGGGACCAGGCACACGGCGAGCCAGCGACCGCGCAGGCGCCCGGTGACCGACGAGAGTGTCCCGGCCCGGCGCTCCACGAACCGGACGACCAGGAGCACCGCGGGCAGGGTGGCAGCGATGATCACCAGGCCCGCCGCGTCCGACCAGCCCGGGCCGGTCGGGAGGCCGTCGGCGTCGAGGGGGATTCCCGCGATCACCGCCGCCAGGTCGAGCGCCGAGCCGAGCACGAACACGAACAGCAGGCCGGTGACGACGAGAGCCAGGAGCGCAGCAGGACCGACGTACCAGCGGCGACCCGCGGTCCGGGCGAGGTGGTCGTAGGTCAGCGGGACCGGAGCGACCGAAGGGGTGCCGACGCGGACGTCGTCCTCCGGAGCCGGTGTCGGTGGGGCGGACGGATGCGTCGCGGTCATGGCGGTTCCTCCGACGAGGTGCAGTGCGGCACGGTGGCGGGCGTGCGGGCCCTGCACGCAGCGTCGACCGGTTCTCCGACGCGGTCTGTGGCGCCGCGGTGCGGATTTCGTGACCGCAGGACAAGCCTTGTGTCACCAGAAGGAGAGGTCCGCGGTCGACCGGAAGGCTCCTGGCTGCCGCGGAGCCTCGCCTCCGAGCGGGCCGTGATCGGTACCGTCGGTGTGATCGAGGGCCTGGTCGCGCTCGTCGCCCCGACCTACTTCATCACCCTCGACGGCGATGTCCTCACCATCGACCTGACCGCCTGGGGCTGGGTGCACATCATCATCGGCGCGCTGACCCTGGTCACCGGGTGTCGCCCTCCTCGGCAACGTCCCGAACTGGAGCGGGGTCGGGATCGGGTTGGTGGCCCTCACCATGCTCGTGCAGCCGGCGTGCTCCCCGCCTACCCGATCCGGTCGATCACCGTGATCATCATCAGCGCACTCTCGATGACCTGGGCTGGCCGGGTCTCCAGCGCCGATGAGGACGGCCATGGCGCGGGTCGGGGTCGGGTCCCTGCCCCCGACCCGCGCTCACACCGACGCAGCATCACCCGGGCGCTCGTGACGGGGGGTCGCGGACGGCAGGGCGCCGGTCACGACCAGGCTCGCCAACGCGATCGCGGCGACGGCCAACAACCCGGCGCGCAGTGCCTGCAGCTGGGCTTCGGCGTAGGCCTCGACCACGGCGGCGGTCTGCTCGGGCGGCACCCCGGCCCTCGTGAGCGCCGCCTCGGCCTGGCCGACGGGGATGAAGTCCAGCCCGCCGGAGACCGCGACCCCGAACCGGTCGGCGAGGTCGGCCGGGATACGCGGGTCGCCCTCCACCCCGCGCGAGGCCGCGCCACCCAGGGCGGCGATGAGCACGGAGCCGACGAAGGCGGTGCCGAGGGAGGAGCCGAGGTTCTGCGCGGTGTACTGCAACCCACCGGCGGCTCCACGGTCGTCCTCGCCGACGCTCGATTGGGCGATGTTGCCGAGCTGGGCGGCGAGCAGACCCATCCCCACCCCGAGCAGGGCGGTCCCCCCGGCGAAGGCGGCGTCGTCGAGCTGGGGCTCGACCGTGGCGAGCAGCCACAGGATCGCCACCACCAGGATGCCGAGACCCAGCCGTACAGCCTGGCGGGGCGCGAGGACGCCGGCGAGTCGCGGCGCGGCGAGGGCGGTGGCGAGCATCGTCGCCGAGATCGGCAGCAGCCGCAGACCGGTCTCGAAGGCGTTGAGCCCCAGCACGACCTGCAGGTAGAGCGGGATCGAGAAGAACAGGCCGAGCAGTACGAGGTTCTGGGCGAGCAGGCACCACAGGGCGGCCCGTAACGGCGGGACCGCGGTCAGCGACCACCGGATCAGTGGGTGGCGACCGGACGCCTCGCGGTACCGCACCCAGGAACGCAGGAGGGCGAGTACGACGAGGCCCGCCGCGACGACGAACAGCGTCGGCGCGAACCCGAGGAGGGCCACCTGGGGGTCCCGCGGGCGCAACCAGCCCCAGGTCGTGCTCTGCAGGACGCCGAGCACGACCAGGGCGACCCCGAGCACCGAGAGCGCCGCGCCGACCACGTCGAGGCGAGGTCGCGGCCCGTCCAGTGGGGCGTCCCGCACCCACCGCAGCCCGACCAGGATCAGGAGCACGAGGACGACCTCACCGGCGAAGACCAAGCGCCAGCTCAGATAGGTCGTCACCCAGCCGCCGAGCAGGGGCCCGACCGCGATCCCGGCCCCGGCAAGGGCGCCGACCACGCCGTAGGCGAAGGTGCGCTCCTTGCCCGCCGCATAGTTGCCGCCGACGAGGGCGGCCAGCGCGGGCAGCACGAGTGCGCCCCCGAGACCCTCGATGATCGACCACCCGAGAGTCAGCACTCCGACGGTCGGGGCGACGGCGGTGATCAGGGAGCCGATCCCGTAGACGACCAGGCCGGCGGCGAACGTCCGCCGCCGACCGAGCACGTCGCCGATCGTCCCGCCCGTGAGCAGGAACGCGGCCATGACCATGGTGTAGACGGTGATGACGCGCTGGATCGTCGTGACGTCGGTCTGGAAGTCCGCCACCAGCTGACTGATCGACACGTTCATCACCGAGGTGTCGAGCACCACCAGGAACTGCGCCGCTCCGAGCGCCACCAACGGCGCCAGGCGTGGCCTGCCCGTAGTCATCTCCGGCGGCGTTCCGGGATCAGGCCTGTGATCAGCGTCGTGGCCAGCGCGGCGCACACGGGCATGAGCACGACCGGGATCCACAGCCGGATCGTCGTCGGCTCGCGGTTCTCGACCACGTCCACGACCGCGTGCACGAGCAGGACCAACGCCACCGTCATGCGGGTGGTGCGTGTGGTGGCCGGACGCCCTGGCCCTCCTGCGCCGCCCCCGTCCGTCGGGGACCCGTGCCTGGTCATCATCATGGTCGCTCGCCCGCTCGTCGGCGCTCACCGTCTGGCGAAGACCTCCGCCCCTCGGCGGCCCGAGGACACCCTGGTGGTCGCCCCAGGATCGACGAGGTGCCCGACGGTGGCGTCACCCCCTGCGGGGGATCCGTCCCCGACGGCCCTCGTCGACCGCCACCACCGGGGCACCACCCCCGCATCCGAGAGCGCAACTGCTCGCCCACGACCACCATGTGCGCGCGTCATCCACGCCGCTACCGACGAACTCCTCCGCGAGCTGGAGACCGACACCACCCTGCGACGACCAGCCCATGACAACGCCCGAACCCAGACGACGTGGGTCCGGGCGTCCGGGATGTCCTGAGACACGACACGGCGCCCCCGGCAGGATTCGAACCTGCGACACCCGCTTTAGGAGGACGGCAGACCGAGGGCGCTGAGCCTGCTACCAGCGACTTTGTGGGCTGCCTCGTGCGCAGGGTCCGCTCCCAAGGCACCGTTCAACCTCAGTTCGCCCCCATGCCCGCACCCCGGACAAGATCGAGCTGGGCCGCCGATGCGGTCTCGGGGGCCACGGCTCGTGTATCGGTCAGGTTTGTTCGGAGACGTTCTCGCGGTCCCGGTTACGCGCCTATCAAGCGCCGTGCGCGGTGAGGACGCGCTGCTTGGCGCTCTGGAACTCCGGGTCGGTCAACACCCCTTGGTCGCGAAGGGCAGCCAGCTTGCCGAGTTCCTCGGCGAGCCCGCCGGCCCCGCCGCGACGGACGACGGCGGGGCAGCAGCGGCTGGCGGAGTCACGATCATCATCGGCCGCTTGATCTCGGCGATCCGGGCGCGCATCTCGTTGAGGCGGGGTAGCGCTCGCTGGTAGAGGTCGCGCGGCATTGGGACGGTGTTCGACAGCGTCCACGGGTCTCCCGCGTCGGCGTTGCGCGACGCGCGGGTGCCGCGCCAGTAGTCTCGGTTGGCGGTCCCGCTGTAGCTCGGGGTGAGGAGTTCGAGAACCCCGGTGACGATCCCGGCGTTGTACTCGATCCCGGTGATCTCCGAGTAGGGGAACGTCGTTACGCGCCCGCCGCCGAGTGATCCGGCCATCATGCTTGTCATTCCACCGACCTTGACCACCATCGCGCGGTCGGTGAACGCGGCGAGCACCCCGGCGGTGCCTGCGCCGACGACGAACCACGGCACCTCGTCGGGCGAGCAGTGGTCCTTGAGGGCCTTCCAGGCCTTCTCGTTCGGCGCTGTACCGATCACTTCGACCGCGTCCCACGCCGTGCGCCCGCGTCGGTCGGTCTCGTGCTGGTGGGCGATCGCCCGGCGGGCGTCGGGGGCGCCGCCGACGAGCCCGAGGTGGCGCACGATGCCGAGCACCATCTCCTGGTCGGCCGCGGGGACGTCGCCGAACGACAGCTCCTCTCCGGCATGTGTGGTCACCACCAGCGTGTTGGCGCCGAAGGTCTTCTTCATGACGTCTACACGAGCGATGTCCTCGGCGAGGACCTCGCGCTTGGCGCCCTTGTCGAGCTCGTACCGGTTGAGGGCCAGGACCCGAGAGTTGGTCACCGCAAGGACATCGCAGTTCGGGCGAAGCAGGGCCGTCTTCGACAGCGCTGTCACTGCCTCACCCGGGTAGAGCTGCGGCGCGAGCGCCGCGAGCCACGCGGCCGCGTGCTTGTCCTTCACCTTCGTCGCTATGACCGGTTCCATGCCGGCTCCCTTCGCGGGGTCGTGGAGCTGCAGGGGGACCGTCACCGCGTCCTGCTCCGGGACGGCCACCGGATCGGGCATGTGCGCCAGGCGAGCTCCCGGGGTCGGCTTGATGCTCGGACCCACCGCTGCCGCGCGCAGTCGGCACCACGTGAGTCCCTGCTCGGCCACCAGGTGCAGGCCCTCGCGCTCGTCGCGGTAGTCGCCCAGGGCGCCGATCACCGGTATGACGCCGAAACGTCGCTCACCACGCCTTTGCGGGCGCCCGCTGAGGTCGTGCTGGAGCGAGCTGAGTGTGCGGCCCATCCGCGCCAGCGCGGCGCCGGTCGCCAGCCCCGGCGACGCCGGAGGCGCCGAGGGGTCGGCCAGCTCGGGGACGAGGATGCCTGCCTCCTCCTGGGCCCGGCGACGCTGAGCTCGGCCCCCGCTCCCGACCAGCTCCCGCCCGAGCAGGACCGCCCCGAGCAGCTCGACCTGGTCGTCGCGGTCGATGATCCCGTGCTCCTGGGCGAGCGCGCACAGCAGGAGGCCCTGGCCGCCAACGGAGATCAGCTCTCCGACTGGCAGCGTCTCACCGAGGGCACCGGCGAGTCCGGGCAGCGCCGCCAGCATCGCGACGGCCCGCCCCAGGGTGGCCTCCCATCCCGTACAGCGCTGGTCGGCCGTGAGCGTTGCCCAGTGCGCTGTACCCGGACGCTGGGTCGCTAGTTTCTCGAGGCCCGAGGCCAACCCGGCACGGACCCTCTCACCACCCTGACGTGCAGGCCGCTCCAGCGCGATCCGCCGGAACCGTCCTCATCCACCATGCCGAGCGGCGCCGACCCGACGCTGAGAGCGAGAAATTCCGGGTCCCGCAGCTTTGCCAACACGACCTCGGACGCGATCACCAAGCCACGCGCAGCGACCGCGGCATGATCACCGTCGGGTGTTTCCCCCACGCCACATCCCTCCCGGGTGACCGTCGCGGCGTGGGCGACCACCCTGTAGCAGCCGCGGCTGCGTCACCCGGCCTAACCGAAGGGTCGCATGTGGCTCACCGACCACAAGCCCGCGGGGCCGGGGCATCTACTACGGCGCGGCCCCCCGCCTCCGTGAGCCGCGTGGTGCGAAAGCGTTGTTCTTCGGCCAGCGTCGTGCGTCCCTTGGTGCGCTGGGGTAGACACCGCGGCGACGCCGAGACGGGGTGGACGGCGCAGAGGGGGACTCGTGGGACAGGACGTCGGCTACCGCTACAACCCACCCCCGGGGTGGCCTGCCCCACCAGCTGGTTGGACACCTCCGCCGGGGTGGACTCCCGACCCGCGCTGGCCTGCCCCGCCACCGGGCTGGCAGCTTTGGATCGCTGGGTCGCCGTCCGCGGAGGGCTCTGTCGGCTCGGGGACAAACGGCGGTAGCGAGACCCGCCCTTCTCAGTCGGCACGGCATCGCCGCCCTGACACTGGTGACAGTCAGCCAGGGCTTGGGCCTCGCGTTGCGCCGACAATGGCGACGCAGTGCCCCTCGGGAGCTCTGCCACTCGCGCCGCAAGTCGTCGCAGTGCCCCCGGGGCCTCGGGGGGTCCCTCCGGCCGGAGACTTGGGTCTGCCCCCGGACCGGCCCCGAGAATCGGAGGTTCCGGTCGGGGATGAGTCGGGCTCGAAGGTTGGCCTCTTCGGGGCGCGCAAGGAGCTGCGGCGAGCCGAGGACCGCGTGCGGGCCCTGAACGCGCACAACACTGAGCTAGCAGACGCAGCGAACCGGCTCGCGGCGGACAACACCGCGCTACGCCGTCGCGTCGACGAGCTCCGCGGTCCGGAAGCGGCCGGGCTCGAGGCCGAGATAGCCCGCTCCCGCGCTGAGCTCGCGGGACTTGAGAACCGGCTGACCGCGGGCCGCTCCGAGGTCACGCGCGCTCGGGCCGAGGCCGAGCAGATTCGCGCGGACTCGGCACGTGCGGCCACCGATGCGGTGCGACGGGCCCAGGACGAAGAACGTGCCGCGAGCGACGCAGCCCAGCAGCGGCAGCAGGTTGTCGAGCGTGCGGCCGCGGAAGCCGAGTCGCGGCTGCTTCAGTTGCGCGGCGAGGTCACCGCTACCGAGGACGTCGCAATGCTGCAGCAGACGGGAATCTACGAGTTCCGGCACCGGCTCGCTGACGCTGTGGCCTACAAGGACCGGCTCGAGCAGATCAAAGTCCGATACAAGCACCTCGTTCGGCAAGACCAAGCTGTGCTGGCCGCGAGCGGGTGGACGGTCAACGGGTCGGCCGCAGAGGGCCGCAAGATGATCCGCGACTACACCAAGCTGATGCTTCGCGCCTACAACGCGGAGGTCGACGCCGCCGTGCGCACGATGCGCCCACACCGCCTCGTAGCCTCAATCGAACGTCTCACCAAAGCACGGGACACCATTGCCCGGCTCGGCAAGACCATGAATATCGAGGTAGCGCCGGCCTACCACCAGGCTCGTGTCGAAGAACTCGAACTCACCGCGGACCACCTCGCCCAGGTCGAGGAGGAGAAGGAACGCGCCCGCGCCGAGCGCGAGCGACTGCGTGACGAGGCCGCCGCCCAGAAGGAGATGGCCAAGGAACGGGAGAAGCTCCTCAAAGAGCAGGCACACTGGCAGGCTCTCGCCCTCCGTGCCGAGCAGGGCGCGGTCGATCAAACGGTGGCCGCCGATGCGGCCGAAGCTCTCGAACGGATCGAGGGTTCACTCGAGGAGCTCAGTGTTCGCGCGAACCCTGGCGTCGGGACGGTCTACGTCATTTCCAATGTGGGCGCCTTCGGAGAGAACATCATCAAGGTGGGTGTGACTCGCCGGGAGAAGGTCGAGGAACGAGTCCGGGAGCTCGGCGACGCATCGGTGCCCTTCAAGTTCGATCTCCATGCGGCCATCTTCACCACTGACGCATTCGGGCTCGAGAACCAGCTTCACAAGGCCCTGGCCCATCGCCGGGTCAATCGGGTCAACATGCGGCGCGAGTTCTTCTACGCCACACCGTCGGAGGTGCGCGACATCTTGTCGCATACCGATCACGCCCGCTTCGTCTACGAATACAAGGACGAGCCCGACGCGGAGGAATGGCGAACCAGTCAACAGCTTGCTGGGGTCGGCTGAGGTGCTCAGCGGACGACACCGTGCGGTCGCGCCCTAAGCCGCCGTCGCCGCCGCAGCGCCCTGGGCTGGCAGTCGCCGAAGAGTTCGAGAACCAGAACAAGATCGTCGTGGCCTGAAGCTTCCAGTCACTCGACTCCGCGGAACCCGGGGACCCCAGAGCCACCACTGGACCCGGGGCGCTTCACCGACTGGTTCGGCGCGCGTGCGGTTCGGCTTGGGGCCAGTAACCGCGTCCCGAGGGGATCGTTGGGGCCCCAGAGACGGGAAGATCGGGTCGCTCGGGGGACGAATGAGATCGATGCGGGCGGCGTTTGTGGCAGCCGTGGTTGTGCTGACCTTGCTCACCGGTTGGGGAGCCGTTGGAACCGCGGGTGCTCCTGTCGCCATGGCGTGCGAGGCCGAGGGCCCGGAGTGTCAAGGTGGAGGTGCGCCGGGCCCTGCAACGCCGACCGTCCCCAGCCCCGGAGTGGTGCTGCCGCAGGGATGCACGCGCACGGATGGATTCGTGAGCTGTCGTTACGAGTTCACCGGCGCGGTCCAGAGCTTCCGCCCGCCGCTCGGGGTGACCGTCCTGTCGGTGCGCCTGTCGGGCGGCAGCGGTGGTCAGGGCGGTGGCGTCCTGGACGGCGGGACCGGAGGCCGGGCCGGACGCGGAGCATCGGTCGGGGGGACGCTCCTTGGTGTGAGCGCGCCGGTCACAGTTCTTGTCGGAGGGGCAGGCGAAGCTGCTAGCCAAACCCGATCGGAGCGAGGACGGCCCTTTCAGTCGGGAGGCGCGTCGACTCCGGAAGCTGTCGGAGGCTTCGGCTACGGCGCGGGCGGGGGAGGCGGCACGAGCCGAGGGTTCCCGTTGATGGGTGGCGGCGGCGCGGGCGGAGGTGGCTCAGCCCTCGTTGTCGGCGGGGTTCCGATGGCCGTGGCGGCGGGCGGCGGGGGCGGCGGCGGCGGGAGCGATCGGATCGGTCCTGGAGGCTCCGCGGGAGGCGCAGGCGGAGAGGCCGGCCGCGACGGTGTGGGCGGCGACACCAACGCCGTGGGTTCACCGGGAGGCGCTGGCGGGCGGGCAGGGGCGTCGATTGTTCCGGATGGCGTTGACGGCCGATCGAGCCAGTCCTTCGGCCGCGGGAGCGGCGGGGGCGGCGGCGGTGGGCTTCTCGGCGGGGGCGGCGGCGACACGGTTGCCGATGAGTCCACTACTGGCGGTGGTGGTGCTGGGGGTAGCAACCTCGTGCCGCCGGGCGGCGAGTTGCTCGAGGCAGCGAGCTCCGGTGACGGTGTCGTCACCATCACCTACCAGCAGTGACGCGGGCCGCCAGTCCGGTTGGAGGGCGGGATGGCTTCAGCGCGAAGCGGTATCGCAGAAGGCGGCCAGCGCGCACTATCGCGAGCATGGTGACGGCCGCCGCGAAGGTGGGGCCCGCTGGGTGGGCGCTCCGTGCCGCGCGAACGTCGAGACGTGCCGCTCGTCCGATGGATCGCGTCAAACCACAGGCCGAACACGGGTTGCCGGTCAGCAGCCGGTACGGACAGACGGTGGGACCTTGACGGTGCCCGGCGACGGCCGCTGCGGCCACGTAGAGCGCGACAGCGGTGAGCACTCGGTCAGCGGTAGTCACCGCCCGGAGCGTGACGCAGTGATCGAGCGGGCGTAGTTCACCATGTCCTGGTACCGGGAGATGTCGTACGGCGACGACACGGGCAACTGCACCGCGTGAAAGAAGCCTGGTCCTTGCACACCGATCTGCGCCCAGCCGACGGTGCGTTCCTCCTTGGCTAGCAGGAACAGCAGACCGAGGAGGCAGAAGACGAAGAAGATGATGGCCAGGACGATCGCCCAGGCTGGGATGCCGGACGTGGTGTGCGATTGGTCGGTCAAGGTCCAGTGCACCTGTCCAACCGGAAAGCGCCCCTGTGGCGTGATGACGTGTTCGGGCGTCACGGCGATGTCCCCGATGGTGATGAGCACCGGCTCAGGTGAATGTCCAGGCCATTCTAGGCTCATGACGAGCCGCTCCCTTCGGGGTGGTGGTAATCATTCGTTGTTCAGCGGAGAGTCGAGGGCGCGGCAGCGATGAGGTCACCGGCACGGGATATGTGCCGTGAGGCGGGTGCCGCGCATAGGTGGACTGGTGAGTTCGACGTGCCCACCTATGGTCTCGACGCGATCGACGAGCCCCTGCAATCCGTAGCCGGTAGCGTCGGCGCCGCCGACGCCGTCATCAGTCACCTCGAGAGTGAGGCGATTGCCGTCGAAGTGGGCGTCCACGGTGACGCGGAGTGCTCCCGCGTGCTTCGCGACGTTGGTCAGGGCCTCGCAGATGACGAAATAGGCCGTCGCCTCGGCGGCGGGATCGACGCGCACGGTATCGATGTCGAGCCGTGCCTCGAGGGGGAGGCGACTAACGACGTCGTCGATCGCAGGACTAAGGCCATCGCGGGTCAAGACGATCGGATGCAGTCCGTGGGCGAGGTCTCGGAGCTCCCGGAGCGCGACGCGGAGATCGCCGCCAGCGCGGTCGAGAGTTGCTCGACGTTCCGTGCCATCGTCCTGGACGCCGGCGAGTCCGATCGAGCTGGCCACGGAGAGCAGGCGTTGTTGGGCACCGTCGTGGAGATCCCGCTCCATCCGACGCCGCTCGAGCAGGCCGACGTCCAGCACGCGTGCCTGAGCGTCGCGGAGGGCGGCGAGCTGGGCGCGGACGGTTGCCTGCAGGCGAGCATTCTCCAGCGTGGGGCGTACTGCTGAGACCACTGTCTCGAGGTACTGCCGCTGCGAGCGCAGGGCCGCGTCTGTCGTCACCACCGCCACCGGCTCGCCGTCGCTGGTCGCGACCGGTAGACGCATGCGTCCGGCGCCTTCATTCGCGGAGTCGACTGGTCGGCCATCGCGACCCACATAAAGGGATCGCTCGGTCACCCAGAAGTAGACGGTCGTCGTGTCGTCGCGGAGGAGTTCCTGCAAGAGCGCTTCCACGGCGTCGGGTCCAGCCCCGTGCGCCAGGCCGGCCAGCGCAGTGCCCAGTTCGGCCCGCAGCAGACGAGCGCGCAGAACGCTCACCGCGAACGCGAGAGGCACCCCAAGCAGCAGTGCTTGATCGATGACGGTGACGCGTCCGGTGATGGTCCACGCCACTGCCGCACCGATGGCCGAGACGGCGGCCGCTATGGCGACGGGGCTGGAGTGGCGGTGATCGAGTCGGGCCAACGCGCTAGCGCGCCAACCGATCAACACGCAGAAGACGATCGCCGACGCGACGTTGAGGAGGCCGAGTATGCCCTGGACGGCGGTCGAGGCGTCGAGGTCAGGAACGAGGGCTGGCCACCAGGTGTCCGGAGGCAACCCGACCCATTCTGGTCTGGACACAATCGACCACGTCAGCTGCCCGCCGATGAACGAGGTCCACATTGCGCCGAGGAATACGCGTTCAGGCCATTGAAGGGGGGATCGCTGGAAGGTCAAGATTCCCTGGCAGAGCGCGACCCAGAACACGCCCTCGGTGATCCCGAGCACGAAAGGGACTGGCCCCACGTCCCAACCGACGCCTGTGTTCAGCGGCGCGAGGACACAAGCTGCGAGCATGGCCCGTCCCGCCGAAGCCGTATTCTCATCGAAGATGAGCAGCCCACCAACCACGCCGAACGCCGCGGTGACGAGCACGACGAGCACCGCGAGGGCGTCGCCGAGTAGCAGTTGCGGCAGTGTGGAGGCAAGTCCCCACGTGAGCGCCGCCGAGGAAATCAGCCAGAGACGACGGTCGAAGCCTGCCTGGCGGCCCTGCGCGTCCAGCGAACGCGACCTCAGTACCGTCATGCTGCGACCTCATCAAGGATGGCTGCAGCGGCGATAGAGTGGTAACACCGCACCGAACGGACAGTCATGGCGAGACGGGATCGTTGCTTCGGCTCCGGGGGTCTCGTAGCCACAGCAGCACGGCTTGCACGCGCCGGTTGCTCTCCTGGGTCAGGTCGAGGCCGAGCTTGGTGAAGATGCGGGCCGCGTAGTTCTCAACGGTGCGTTCGCTGAGGTGAAGCGCTGTCGCGACACCGACATTGCTTCGACCTTCGGCCATCGCGCGGAGGACGTCGAGCTCCCGCGGGCTGAGATCGATGAGCGCACTACGCCGGGCACGGAGCTCGAGTAGTTCGTCGACGACCTCGGGGTCGATGACAGCCTGGCCGTCGACGAGCCGACGAAGTGCATCATGGAGTGCCGCGACGTCGGCGACCCGGTCCTTGAGCAGATAGCCCACACTTGTAGAGCCACCTGATAGCAGGCGCGTGGCGAGAGACGCCTCGACGTGGGTCGAGAGCACCAACACGGCGACGTCGGGGTGCGACCGACGCAGCGTTTCTGCCGTCACCAACCCCTCGTCGAGATAGTTCGGCGGCATGCGGATGTCGACGACGACAGCGTCAGGAGGGTCGGCGGCGACCGCGTGGACCAGCGCCTCGCCGTTCCCGACCTCGGCGCACACATCGACACCCATGGAGGACAGCAGCCGGGCCAGTCCGCTCCGGAACAGGGTCGAGTCGTCGGCCAGCATCACGCGCACGGCACCCACACCCTTATCGAGGTCCCCAATCCTGGTTCGCTGAGCACCGTGAGACGCCCACCGAGGGCGATCACCCGGTCGGCCATGCCCCGCACGCCGTGCCCCTCGGTGTCGGCCCCTCCGATGCCGTCGTCACAGACGTCGAGTTCGACACCGTCCTCGACCTCGCGCACCGTCAGCCAGGCGCGATCCGCACAGGCGTGCTTGGCGACGTTAGTGATCGCCTCGCATGCCACGAAGTAGATGGCCGACTCAACGACCGGCGTCAGGCGGTGGACGGAGGTGGTCACCTCGATCGGAAGGGCCAACCGGCTCGCGGCCTCCCGCAGGGCCGGAGAGAGGCCTTCTCTAGTCAGCACACTCGGATGCAGCCCGCGCGCCAGGTCTCGCAACTCACAAAGGGCTCGGCGAACCTCGGCTTCCGCGTCGCGCACCACAGGCTGAGCGGGCGTGTCGACTGTCTCGTGCCGTGCAAGGGAGAGAATAGCGAGGACACCGAGGAGGCGTTGCTGTGCTCCGTCGTGCAGGTCCTGCTCGAGGCGGCGTCGCTCGTCGAGGCCTGCCTGCACGGTACGTGCATGCGCGCGACCGACAGCCTCGACCTGAGCTCGCACCAGGGCCCGCAAACCGGCGTTCTCGATGGCGGTCGCCGACAACCGCACGGCGGCCTCGACCTGGCGCCGCGCGCTCGGCGAGGTCGCCACCGTGCTCACATGCGCCGTCAGTCGTCCGTCCCGCCGCAAGACCGGAATCTCGAGGCGGCCGGTAGAGGTCGGCAGAGGGGCGGCGAGCCGACCTGCTTCGTCGACCCACTCGCGCCGCTCCGAGGACCAGAAGGTCATCCGAAGGCTCGCATCACGGAGGACACTTCGTAGCGCGGCTGTCACTGCGGCGCCGTCCGATCCCCCCGGTAATGCCGCCAACGCTTCGCCCAGCTGAACCCTTATGCGGGACAGACGGGTGGCGCTATATACAAAGGCTGCAGGCAACGGCAGCAGGACCACAGGCACGGCCAGGGTGGTGCGTCCGTAGGAGGCCCAGGAGATCCCCGCAGCGAGAGCCGCGGCCGCGATCGCGGCGACGACTGGGGTCAACGAGTACCGATCGAGTGCGACCCCTCGCTTCTGACGGAGGGCGACCAGCGCCGAGAAGACCAGCGCGTTCGGCACATAAAGCAGGGCGAGGACAAGGGATGTGGCGTCGAAGAGTGCACGGTTCTCGATAACCGTCGGCCACCACGCCTCGGCAGGAAAGCCTCCCCACTCGGGGCGCGATACGCCAACCCAGATCATCTGCCCTAGGATGAATTGGACGCCTGACGCGATGAGGTAGAGGCGTTCGGGCCTGGCGAGGCGCGGATCCTGGTACAAGAACACGGCCGCCGCCAGGACGACCCAGAACACGCATTCCCCGAATTGACGGATGATCGGGAAAGCACCCACTTGCCATCCCGCCAATGTGTTCAACGGCCATAACCACCCCGAGACGGCGAGGAGTACGGCAGCCGGTCTCCGAGCGGGTTGCCGCCCGACGACGGCGGATGCAAGCACCAGTCCCGCCGTCAGCGCGATGCTGCAGGCACCAGCCAATGGCATGGCGGCGAGGTCAGGACCGAACCACAGGGCGCCCCATCCGGCCGCGAGCACGACGATCATCGCAACCTCGAGGTGCTGACCAACGTCCGAGGACGGACGATCCGTCCCAGCATTTGGTGCAGTGCTCGGCGGCTGAACGGCTGTCATAGTCATGGCGTAAGTGCTATCGCCGAGATGCGTCCTCGAGTTACGCGTGGCCAACGGTAACTCTTAGTGACAATCCGCTCGCGGAGCGGGATCCGGCCCGCCTCAGCGCCGCAGTGAGCACTCTGTCGACGCAGATGTGGCGACTTGTCAGCCGGCACTCGACGGGGGAGCGCGATCGGTGACTCGATCAGGTTGACAGCAGTACGGCCGAAGGCTGCCGATCCGGGCGGGGGACGACTTTTCGAACGATGCGATGTCCGTGCGCGCGTTGGCTTGCGCCTTCAATGGTCGAGTACTCAAGCGCGAGGCCGGCCGAGGCGGAGTATTCCACCTCGGCCGGCCATTTGCCTACGACTGGCAGGTTGCGGGTTCCCGATAGCAACCCAGTACGCGGTCACGGAATGCGGCCTGACCGGCAATGGTCGGATGGTAACTCTCGTTCTTCGTCGTCTCTTGCCTCGGACTGTGCATTAGATTAATCCAGCGGTCTCGGTCGGAGTCGACGCAGGCATCATGACCAGCGAAAGCGTTCTCGACACTGACAAATGAGACCCAATCCCCAGCCTCCAGGGAAACTGTGCGAATCTCAGCGTTGAGTGCCGTTGCGAGGGCATTGAGTCTGGTCATCTCCTTGATCTGAAAGCTCACTCCGGGAAACCCGGTCGAGCATTGATCGCTCGGAGCGTCCGGAAACATACGAGGATAGCCAACGACGAGAATCCTAGCGCGCGGCGCGCGCTCGTGAATGTCGCGAAGCACTGAAGCCATCGGCGCCCTCACGTTCGACACCCGGTCAGTCGCGCCTTCTATCTCTCCCACGCAGTTGGCATCCCAGCCGATGCGAGCCAGCTTCCCGATTGCACAGTTCGCGGCGACGCCACCAAAACCGATATCGTTTCCTCCTAGGGACAGGGTGACCAGTGAGGTGTCCGGTCCCACGGCGCTCCTCTGATCAGGTTGACCGGCCCGTTCGCTCTGCGGCAGCCAATAGTCATGCAGTACAGCACCGCTGCAAGCGACGAAATCGGTCGGCATCCCGAGCGTCCGGCCGACCTCGACGCCGTAGGCATTATCGGATCGGTGGCAGAGGTTGGTCTCAGTGTCATCGAGGTACTCCCGTCCTGCCTCGGGTGCCCCCTCTCCCGACGAGAACGAGTCTCCAAGCGCGGCATACCTTCCGGTGCCCTGCGGAATCTCGTCTGTCTGTTGAGGAGATCCATCTGGAGCATCAGTGTTGCTCCCTGACGCGTGCTCGGCTTGATCGACCAGCAAGTCAGCCGTCGCCGCCCCCACGTTGCCGTCGACCGGCAAGTGGTTGCGACCCTGGAAGTCGAGGACGGCAACTCGAGTCGCCGGACCGAAGAGGTCAGTCCCCGGAAGATTGTAGGTGGGGTTCGTCGAATTGAGATCGCGTTGAAGTCGAACCACGCAAGAGTTTCGTTGACTCTCAAGCAGGACCGGGCAACCCGGATAGCTTCGTGTATCCGTCGACGGCGGCTGAGTGGCTCCGGGGAGTCGTCCAGCGCACTCCGCTGGAGCGCGGGCTGCCAGCAAAGCTCCGGTCGCGGGGCCAACGACTCCGACATTAGGCAAGTTGTTTTCCACCTGGAAGCGGCGGACCGCCTGAACAGTCCGCGGGCCGAAAGTTCCGTACGAACCGCCCCCGGGGTCGACGCCGAGACCCTGCTGAACGCACGTCACGGCTGCGGCGTCGGCGGAGCTAGGCCCGATTGAGTCCGTGTCTTGCTCAGCGGCTGCTGGCGTAGCAGTTCCTATCATCGAGGCGAGTACGCACGCGGCGGCGGCAACGCCAATCGTGAGCGTCCTCCACTGCTTGCCTTTTCTGGGCAGCGTCATGATGTTCTCACGCGTCCTTCCCCCCTAGCGGTGATCACTCTTTGTGAAAGGAGACGCTAGGAGGCCGTAGTCATCTGCCGCGTGAGTGCTAGCCCCTCAACAGCGGGAGGGGTAGCCGCCCCTCGCGCGCTCGGGGGTGGTGGGCCCCGTGCTCGAGGCGGCCGAAGACGTGCTGCGCGACCGCGGCACCCGCTCGCCGTGTATGACGTTGCCCCTCGAGACCATGGTCTTCGTGGCCCAGGGCCCCGGCGGCCTCTCCACCGCCGTTGCCGAGGTCCTCGGCATCTCTCGCCGTCCCCGGCAGGCGACGGCGGTGCGCGCGCCCCACGGCACCATCGGGGTCGCGTTGCTCAGCGAACCCGCTCGCGAGTGGAATAGCCCACGGCACCGCGTCTTCCGCGACGAAGTGATGCCAGCCCTTCGTCGCGCCCGCGCCTCCGCGATTGGCGAGTCCAGCCCAGCTACTTGAGCGACGAGACGACAGCGCGTGAACTCTTGCCCGTGATCACATGGGCTGCGAGGAACATGCCGGGCGACGACCGCGCCTCGGCAAGCGAGTCGACGTCGACACTCGCGCCTGGGTCGACCCAGTTCGCCGGCTGTCTGAACCACCCCGGCACGTCGAACACCGACGCGGTTGTGGGGCGGGCATGCGTCGATCGCTCGGCGCGGCGAATCTCGCCCCCAAGTCCGCACCCTCGTGCGCAGGGGTTCGTGCGGCGCTGCATCGTTGGCCGTAGATGCCCTGGTGGGCTGGGGTGCCCCCGGCAGGATTCGAACCTGCGACAACCCGCTTTAGGAGGACGGTCCACCGCGGGCGCAGGGCCTGCTACCAGCGACTTTGCAGGCGATGGACGTGGCGGAGCCCGCCCCCCAGGCGGTGGTCGACCCCAGTTCGCCCCCGAACCCGCACCCCGAGCAAGATCGACAATAGATCGTCGTCTGGCTGCAGCGCCCGGGCGGAGCCACGCCGTGTTCCTAGTCCTGACCTGGCAACGACCCCGGTGGCCCGTTCCGACGTCCGGCTAGGTTCGACCACGGACTCCGCCGACATTCTGCGTGCACCTGGCGCACGCGCGGGTCGCGCGTCCGTCGGCTCGACTCGGGTGCCGTGGACGCCGCCGTGATCAGCGGGCTGGGGAGCCCGTGAGCACGCGTTCGGCCGCACGGGACACCGCCAGCAGCCGCGCATCGCCGTGGGGGGCCGCCTCGATGGACAGCCCGATCGGGAGGCCGGTCGACGTGGTGGCCACGGGCAGGCTGATGGCCGGCATGCCCGCGGTGGATCCGGGGCCGGTGTTGCGGATGTTGGTGAGGAAGGTGGGCACCTGCCGGCCGTTGTGCTCGGTGGTCTCGTCGTCGCCGAGAGGGGGCGCAGGCATGGGGACGGTCGGGTAGACGAGGGCGTCGATGGGCCCGTCGGGGTGGTCCAGGGCGGCGCGGTAGGCGGCGCGGAGCTGTTCCCGCGTGGCGAGCGCCTGCCGGTAGACGTCCTCGGTGACGGTGCCGCTCGCGGCGACCTCGAGGGCCGCACGGACGTCGGGGGACGCGGTGCGGTCGAGGACGTCGGCGAAGGTGAGCTCACGTTCCGGGCCGGGGAGGGTGGCGAGGTAGGCCGGCAGGTCCTGGGCGATCTCGTGGAAGACGATCGGGAAGCCGCACTCAGCATCGAGGGCGTGGGCGTCGGCCACTGCGGTCTCGACGAGCTCGACGCCGCCGTTGGCGAGGTCGTCGAGAGCGCGCTCCATCGCCTCGGCGACCTCGGGGTGCAGGTCGTCCCAGAAGCCGGGACGGGAGACGCCGATCCGGAGGTGTCGCGGCACGGGCGCGGCGGGCTCGCCGGTGACCACCTCGTCGACGAGGACCGCGTCGCCGACGGTGGCGGCGAGGACGCCGGCGGTGTCGCGGGTCCGTGAGATCGGTACCCCGCGCCCCGTGCCCCAGCGCCCCACGGTCGGCCGCCAGCCCACGACGCCGCAGTGGGCGGCTGGCACGCGTACCGACCCGCCGGTGTCGGTACCGAGCGCGATCGGCACGATTCCGGTGGCGACGGCGACGGCGGAGCCCCCGGACGAGCCGCCGGCCGAGCGGCTCGGGTCGTGCGGGTTGCGCACCGGGCCGAAGGCGGCGTTGTTGCTGGTGATGCCGAGGGCGAGCTCGTGCAGGTTCGTCTTGCCGATCACGACGGCACCGGCCGCGCGCAGGCGGGCGACCGCATGGTGGTCGCGCCCGGGTCGGGAGGACGCAAGCGCCGGGGTCCCGCCCGTGGTGGGGAAGTCGTGGGTATCGAGGTTGTCCTTGACCGCCACGGGCACACCCGCCAGGGACCCGCTCCCGGGCACGGAGAGGTCGGCGCGTTCGGCCAGGGCGAGGAAGACCCCGAGTCCTCGGCTCCCGTGGCCCGCGTCGAGGCTCTCGGCGATGATCTCCGCCACCGGGGATAGGGAGAGGCGTCCGCGGAACTCGTCGAGCGATCGTGCGGCGTGTGGTGACATCCAAGCTCTCCTCACTCCGACGACGCCGGCGGCGGGGTCGGAGTAGGCCTCGGCCGCACAGGCTCGCACCATGTCACTTCCGGACGCAGTGCGGGAAGCTCGATCAGGAAGGTGGCGAGAAGGAGTACCGGTAGTGATCGCGCCCTTGGGGGCGCAGGCGGCGCCTGGTCAGCGCCGCCTGGCCGAGGGGGACACGGTCGAGGGCTCCCGGGTCATCGCTCAGCTCGGCCACAGCCCCGGCCTGCTCGCCTTCTGACGCGAGGCCGACCGCGCCCTCGTCGACGGCGAGGGGCCGATCAACCTGTCCACGGAGCCGCGCCGTCCCCGGTTGCTGCACGGCTATCCCGTCGACGACCTCGACGCCTGGACCTCGGACTCCCGCTGGGTGCGGTCGTGGTGACCGTTGCCGTGACGACGACGGCGGCCACCAGCAGGAGGCCGGCTCCCACGAGGAAGGCCGTGGGTAGCCGTGGGCCAGCGCATCGCCGGCAGCGGCCACGAGAGGCCCGTCGCCGACCGCCGTGGCCTGCTCCGCCACCTTTGCCGCGTCCAGCAGTCGCTGATCGGCGGCCGTGGTCGAGACCGTGGCCAGAACCGCCAGGTCCAGGGCCGCGCCGATCTGTTGCGCCGTGTTGAGCAGGGCCGAGGCGGCACCGGTTCAAGAACCCCGGCGTCGGAGACGTGTGCATCGTGGTCTGCGACGGCCTGGCCGGGCTGCCTGTGCGCTGCACCTGGTCCGCGACACCTTTCCGGTATGCCTCCCGGCGGCAGTGGGAGCAGATGGCCAAGGATGTGCGACCTGTCTTTACACCGGTAGTCCGACATTCCCGAGGGGTGGCGGGGGTCGCGCAGGGAGGAAGCGCCGAGCACCTGCGCTGGTCGCCGCTGGCGCGCCCACGGCCGATGCAGTGCGCTCACTCGGCACCTGCGGCGCGGACGGACCCGCGCTATGCGGTAGTTCGAGCCACGCCCGTCGTCATCACCGGTTGCGGGGGTCGTTGCCGGGCAGGTGCTCCTGGCCGGTCTGCCCGGCCGCGACCTCACCGACGCTCGAGGCACTCGAGCCGACGTGGGCCTCGAGCCGGATGCGCTCGGTGAGGTGCGGGTAGTGCAGCTCGAACGCCGGGCGCTCGGAGCGGATGCGGGGCAGCTCGGTGAAGTTGTGCCGCGGCGGCGGGCACGAGGTGGCCCACTCCAGGGAGTTGCCGTGGCCCCAGGGGTCGTCGACCTCCACCGGACGCCCGTAGCGGTAGCTGTGGAACACGTTCCAGATGAACGGCAGCGTCGAGGCACCGAGGATGAACGCGCCGATCGACGAGATCGTGTTCAGCACGGTGAAGCCGTCGGTGGCGGCGTAGTCGGCGTAGCGGCGCGGCATGCCCTCGTTGCCCAGCCAGTGCTGGATGAGGAACGTCATGTGGAACCCGATGAACGTGCCCAAGAAGTGGAACTTGCCCAGGCGCTCGTCCATCATCCGGCCGGTCATCTTCGGGAACCAGAAGTAGATGCCGGCGTAGGTGGCGAACACGATCGTGCCGAAGAGCACGTAGTGGAAGTGCGCCACCACGAAGTAGGAGTCGGTGACGTGGAAGTCGATCGGCGGGCTGGCCAGCAGCACGCCGGTGAGGCCCCCGAACAGGAACGTCACCAGGAAGCCGATCGCGAACAGCATCGGCGTCTCGAACGTCAGCTGGCCGCGCCACATAGTGCCGATCCAGTTGAAGAACTTGATGCCGGTGGGCACGGCGATGAGGTACGTCGAGAACGCGAAGAACGGCAGCAGCACCGCGCCGGTGGCGTACATGTGGTGCGCCCACACCGCGATCGACAGCGCGCCGATCGCGATGGTCGCGTAGATCAGGGTCTTGTAGCCGAAGATCGGCTTGCGGCTGAACACCGGGAAGACCTCGGTGACGATGCCGAAGAACGGCAGCGCGACAATGTAGACCTCGGGGTGCCCGAAGAACCAGAACAGGTGCTGCCACAGGATGGCGCCGCCGTTGGCCGGGTCATAGATGTGTGCGTCGAGCACCCGGTCGGCCAGCAGCCCGAACAGGGCGGCGGTGAGGATCGGGAACACCATCAGCACGAGGATGACCGTCACCAGGATATTCCAGGTGAAGATCGGCATCCGGAACATGGTCATGCCCGGGCCGCGCATGCAGATGATGGTCGTCACGAAGTTGACCCCACCGAGGATGGTGCCCAGACCGGCAACGGCGAGGCCGGCGATCCACAAGTTGGGGCCGAGCCCCGGCGAGTGCACGACGTCGGACAGGGGCGTGTAGGCGAACCAGCCGAACGCGGGGGCCCCGTTCGGGGTGAAGAACCCGGAGACGACGATGATCCCGCCGAAGAGGAATAGCCAGTAGGAGAAGGCGTTGAGGCGCGGGAACGCGACGTCGGGGGCGCCGATCTGCAGCGGCACGATGTAGTTGGCGAAGCCGAAGAGGATCGGCGTCGCGTACAGCAGCAGCATGATCGTGCCGTGCATGGTGAACAGCTGGTTGTACTGGTCCACCGACAGGAACTGCAGGCCCGGCTGGGCCAGCTCGGCGCGCATCAGCAGCGCCATGAGCCCGCCGATCAGGAAGAACCCGAACGACGTGACCAGGTACAGGATCGCGATGTCCTTGGGATCCGTGGTCTGCAGCATGTGGGCGAACGCCGACCCGCGCGGCGTTCGGCGCGGCGGGTAGGGCGACGTGACGACTGGGCTCGGGTGGGCCGGGCGTGTGGTCGTCATGGCGGCCTCCGTGGTCGTCCGAGGGAGGGGCTCGCAGGAGCACCAGCATCTCGACGGTAGGCCGCGCTCAGTGGCCGGACAACCAGCTCGGGCAGTTCCTTCCCGAGTTCTCGCCGCAGGGTGCGGGGGACACCGGTGGTACCGCCAAATGTGAGGC
Organism: Actinomycetospora sp. CA-053990; assembly: GCF_050948445.1. Classification (NCBI taxonomy): domain Bacteria; kingdom Bacillati; phylum Actinomycetota; class Actinomycetes; order Pseudonocardiales; family Pseudonocardiaceae; genus Actinomycetospora; species Actinomycetospora sp. CA-053990. The sequence continues at coordinate 1,459,480 of NZ_CP192043.1, forward strand.
CACCCCGATACGCAGAGGCATCGATGTCGTCGAGCGACCCTCCCGGAGAAGGATTCGGCATGGAGAGCGACGAGTTCGAGGTCCCCGGCGCCGCGGCGACCGTGGACCTGCTCCGCCGCGCGACCGACGAGCTCGAACGGTTCCACCACCGAATTCCGTCGGGGCGCTGGTCGATCCGCGCACTCCTCGCAACCCGACCGAGATCGTCGCCGGGGATGCCGCGGGACGGACCGAGCACGTCGGGCCCGGTAGCGCAGCGCGCGGTGGATCCTCGCGGTGTCCCCGGCGATGGCACACCCGATCGTCGCCTGGCTCCACGAGACCGCCGAGGTGCTGGACCGGCCCCGGCCGGGCATGACCGCCTCGACCGCCGCGGCGGCTGCCCTCGCCACAGAGCTGCTCGAACAGTTCTGTCCACGGGCCTCCTAGGGCGTGCCCATCCTCCTCGCCCTCAGCAGGGTCGGTGCTGGCGGTGAGGTCGGCCGAACGTGCAGCTGCTGGGGCATCAATCGGTGTCACGCGCCGCGGTCGGCCTGGGTCGCCACCCCGTGCTCGTCGTGCCAGAGGGCACCGCCCAGGACCTCGACGGAGTCAGATTCGGGAGCCGTCCCCGGAAGGGGGACCGGCGGTGTGAACGAATCCACGACCGGGCGTATGGGGCAGCCCCGCGGCTGGCGCCTGGGCGCGGTCGGGGGCGATGGGGTCACGCCGCAGGTCCGGAACGGGTCCCGAAGCGCCAGACGGCGTACACGAGGCCGGCGAGGGCGACGTCGGAGAGCAACATCAGGCCGATCGCGTAGTCCCCGGTGACCTGGTAGACGAGGCCCATGACGATCGGGGGCAGGAAGCCGCCGAGGCCTCCGGCGGCGCCGACGACGCCGGTGACCGACCCGACCTGGGAGGCCGGTACCCGCTGGCCGACGAGGGCGAAGACGGCGCCGTTGCCGATCCCGAGGGCGAAGGCGATCGCGAGGAACGCCACGGTGGCCACCACGATGTGCGGCTCGAACGCCGCGACCACCGCCCCACCCGCGACCACGGCGAGAGCCCCGACGACGAGGCGGTGGGGCGGGCGGCGGTCGGCCAGCCACCCGCCGAGGGGGCGGGCCAGGGTGGCGAGCACGACGAACCCGGCGGCCCGGGCGGCGGCGTCGGTGACGGTGAGCTCGTAGACGTCGCGTAGGAAGGTCGGCAGATACACCCCGAACGCGACGAACCCGCCGAAGGTGATCGCGTAGAGGACGGCGAGGTCGATGCTCAGTCGCAACCCGAGCGCCCGCCGGAACCGTGGCCAGAACGGATCGGTTGCGGCTCGCCACGAGGGGGAGTTGCGCCCGAATACGACGAAGGCGACGGCGGTGAGGGCGAGCAGGCCGGCGACGAGCAGGAACGGAGCGGCCGGGCCCTGTGCGGCCCAGATGCGCGGGGTGAAGAAGGACGAGACGGCCGTGCCGGCGTTGCCGACGCCGTAGACGCCGAGCGCGAAGCCGCGCTGGTGGGCGGGGAACCATGCGTTGACGAACGGGACGCCCACCGCGAAGGAGGTGCCGGCGAGCCCGAGGACCAGCCCCCCGAGGAGCAGGGCCGGGTAGCTGTCGAAGACGGCCAGGAACAGCACCGGGACGATGGACACCGCGCTCAGGGCGGCGAACACCGACCGCCCGCCGTAGCGGTCCGCGGCGGCACCGAGGGGGATCCGGCCCAGCGATCCGACGAGCACGGGCAGGGCGACGACGACCGAGAGCGCGAGCGGTGACAACGAGAGCAGGTCCCTGTACTCGGAGCCCAGCGGGCTGAGCAGCGACCAGGCCCAGAAGTTGACCGTCATCGCGAGCGTGGCCAGCACGAGCGCCCGATATCGACCCGGAGCGCCGCGATCCTCGTCCGGGTCGCTCCGCGTGGACACCTTGGAGGGCCGGGTCACGACCCGGTCCGTTCCCATCCACGGCGCGGGGCGCGGCTGCCCAGGTGGGCGTCGCGGCTGCGGTAGACGATGTAGGGGCGGGTCAGGTAGCCGACCGGGGCGGTGAAGGCGTGCACCAGCCGGGTGAACGGCCACAGCGCGAGCAGGGCGAAGGCCGCGATGGCGTGCAGCTGGAACCCGATCGGGGCTGCGGCCATCAGGGCCGGGTCGGGCTGGAGGTAGAAGATGCCGCGGAACCACACCGACAGTCCGGTGCGGTAGTCGTAGTCGCTGCCGAGGATGTTGGCGATCGCGGTGTTGGCCAGGCCGAGCACGATGACCGTGCCCAGCACGAGGTACATGACCTTGTCCATCTTCGTGGTGGCCGAGAACACCGGCCCGACGGTGCGCCGCCGGTAGATCAGGATCGCCATGCCGACCAACGTGCAGACCCCGGCCACGGTGCCCAGCGCCACCGCGACCACGTGGTACGCGTGGTCGGAGATGCCGAGCGCGGTGGTCCAGCTCTCCGGGACCAGCAGGCCCATGACGTGCCCGAGCAGCACGACCAGGATGCCGAAGTGGAACAGGGGACTACCCCAGCGCAGGAGGCGGCGCTCGTAGAGCTGGGAGGAGCGGGTGGTCCAGCCGAACTTGTCGTAGCGATAGCGCCACACCAGCCCGCCGACCAGGATCACGAGGCAGACGTAGGGGAAGACCAGCCACAGCAGGACGTCGACGGTCGACGAGGGGCTCACCGCGCTGCACCTCCGATGTGGCGGGCGCCCGCCGGCCGGCCGCCCATGTACTCGGGCGGGGCGAACGCCTCGCTGTAGGGATCGAGACCGACGTCCTCGGCCGGAGGACCTTCGCGGGCCAGGGCGAGCACGGTCTCGCGGTCGCGGGCCGGCAGCGCCGGCAGCGTGCGGCACACCGCGTCAACCGCGTCGTGGTAGGCCGACGCGTCGTCGGCCAGTGCCAGGCGCAGCAGCTCCAGACCTGTGCGGTGCTCGCGCAGCAACGCATCGGCGGCCGCGAGGTGGGCGCCGGGCGGGTCGCCGGCCGCGGCGAACTCGAGCAGCACCGCGAGGTGATCGGGCAGCTCCTCGTCCGCGAGCTCGAGCCCGCTACCGCGATAGGCGTGCTTGAACGCCAGCAGCGCCATCCCGCGTCTGCGGGTGTCGCCGTACACGTAGTACGTCAGGTACGGGCAGCAGCGCCGCTTGAGGTCGAAGGTGGCGACGTAGTCCGCGGCCAGCGCCGTCGGCGACCCCGCGCCCAGGTGATCGCACACGCGGCGCAGCGGTTCGCCCACGCCGGTCGGTAGGCCCTCGACGGCGCGCCGCAGCACCGGCAACACCTCGAGCAGCCCGTCGTCGGGGTAGCCCAGCAGCACCGACGCCGCCTGGTAGACCACGGCACGCTGCCGGGCGGGCAGCGCCACCCGTGGGTTGGCCGCGTTCGTGCTCGCCGGCGGGGTCACGGTCGAGGCTCCACTTCACCGTCGGGGTCAGCGCCGTCCATCAGCTGCGGCGCGGCCGGGCGCTCGGTGGGTGGGGTGGGGAACAGTCCTTCGGGGCGGCCCTTGCCGTCCCAGTTGAGCAGGTTCACCCGCTGCACCCGGTCGGTCGGGTCGGCCACGGTGTCGGCGGTCTGGCGGTCCTTGAGCATGTGGAAGTTCTCCACCGCGATGGGGGCGGCGCCGCCGGATCCCTCCCCGAACGGCCCGCCGCCGACCATCCCGGGCCCGCCCTCGTAGTCCAGGGAGCACTCGGTGGCGGCCTCCTCGAGCTTGTGGGCCAGCGCCTCCGGGTCGCCCAGCTCGGTGTGCGCGGTGGGGATGACGTAGCGCTCGTCGTAGGGGGCGAGGGCCAGCAGCCGGTACATGTCCTGCACCTCGTCGCCGGTCATGCCCACCGTGGCAGCGATCGACTCGTCGGTGGGCCGGCCGAGGTTGACCTCGCGCATGTAGGAGCGCATCGCCGCGAGGCGCCGGAGCACGGTGGTGACCGGCGCCGGGTCGCCGGCGGTGAACAGCTCGGCGAGGTAGCCGATCGGGATGCGCAGTGCGTCGATCGCGCCGAAGAGGTTGCCGGCGTCCTCGCCGTCGACCCCGGTGTCGCGGACGATGTCGACCACCGGCGACAACGGCGGGATGTACCAGACCATCGGCATCGTGCGGTACTCCGGGTGCAGCGGCAGGGCCACCCGGTAGGTGTTGATCAGCGCCCAGAGGGGGGAGCGCTGCGCGGCCTCGATCCAGTCCCGGGGGATGCCCGCCCGCTCGGCTTCGCGCGCCACCACCGGGTCGTTCGGGTCAAGGAAGACGCGGCGTTGGGCCTCGTAGAGGTCGTGCTCGTCGGTGGTGGAGGCGGCCTCGGCGACGCGGTCGGCGTCGTAGAGCATCACCCCGATGTAGCGCAGTCGACCGACGCAGGTCTCCGAGCAGACCGTCGGCAGCCCGACCTCGACCCGCGGGAAGCAGAACGTGCACTTCTCGGCCTTGCCGGTGCGGTGGTTGAAGTAGACCTTCTTGTACGGGCAGCCGGTCACGCACATCCGCCAGCCGCGGCAGCGGTCCTGGTCGACCAGCACGATCCCGTCCTCGGTGCGCTTGTACATCGCGCCGGACGGGCACGACGCGACGCACGACGGGTTGAGGCAGTGCTCGCAGATCCGCGGCAGGTAGAACATGAAGGTCTTCTCGAACTCGAGGCGGACCTGCTCGTTCGCCTTCTCGGCCATCGCCTTCAGCGTCGGGTCCGAGCGGGTGAGGTCGGGCCCGCCACCGAGGTCGTCGTCCCAGTTGGCGCTCCAGCGCACCTGCATGTCCTCGCCGGAGATCAGTGACTTCGGCCGGGCGACCGGGACATGGTCACCGAGCGGGGCCTGGACGAGGTTGTCGTAGTCGTAGGTCCAGGGCTCGTAGTAGTCCTCGATGGAGGGCAGCTTGGGATTCGCGAAGATCGAGAACAGCTTCTTGAGCCGGCCACCGGCCTTGAGGCTGAGCCGTCCCCGCCGGTTGAGCGTCCACCCGCCGAGCCAGCGCTCCTGGTCCTGGTAGGTGCGCGGGTACCCCTGCCCGGGTCGGGTCTCGACGTTGTTGAACCAGACGTACTCGACGCCACTGCGGTTGGTCCAGGCCTGCTTGCAGGTCACCGAGCAGGTGTGGCAGCCGATGCACTTGTCCAGGTTCATGACCATGCCCATCTGGGCCATCACACGCATCTCAGTACTCCACGTCCTGGCTGCGGCGCCGGATCACGGTCACCTCGTCGCGCTGGTTGCCGGTCGGACCGAGGTAGTTGAAGGCGAACGACAGCTGGGCGTAGCCGCCGATCAGGTGCGTGGGCTTGATCAGCAGCCGGGTCAGCGAGTTGTGGATGCCGCCGCGGCGCCCGGTGGTCTCGGTGAGCGGGACGTCGATGAGCCGGTCCTGGGCGTGGTACATGTACACGGTGCCCTCGGGCATCCGGTGCGACACGACCGCGCGGGCCACCACCACGCCGTTGCGGTTGACCGCCTCGATCCAGTCGTTGTCGCGGATGCCCACCCGGCCCGCGTCCCCGGGGCTCATCCACACCGTCGGCCCGCCGCGGGAGAGCGAGAGCATGAACAGGTTGTCCTGGTACTCCGAGTGGATCGACCACTTGTTGTGCGGGGTCAGGTACCGCACCGTGATCCCGAGCTCGGTCTGCTCGCCGATCGCGGGCTCGTCGAACAGCTGGGTCATGTTCAACGGCGGCCGGTAGACCGGGAGCTGCTCGCCGAGCTCGGCCATCCAGTCGTGGTCGAGGAAGAAGTGTTGGCGGCCGGTCAGGGTGTGCCACGGCCGGCCCCGCTCGACGTTCTGGGTGAAGGGGGAGTAGCGACGCCCGCCGGTCTCCGAGCCCGACCACTCGGGAGAGGTGATCACCGGCACCGGTCGGGCCTGGGTGTCGGCGAAGGTGACCTGGGTGCCCTCGTGCTCGGCGGCGAGGTCGGCCAGGCGAGTGCCGGTGCGCCGCTCGAGCGTCTGGAAGCCCTGCACCGCCAGGTGCCCGTTGGTGGTGCCCGACAGCGCCAGGATCGCCTCGCAGGCGTGGGTGTCGCGGGTCAGCAGCGGGCGCCCGTCGGCCGGGCTGCCCGGGGCGCGGACGACCCCGTTCCTGGCCTTGAGGTACTCCACCGAGCGGGACACGTCGAACGTGACGCCCTTGGTGGTCGCCCCGAGGCGCTCCAGCAGCGGTCCCAGTGAGGCCAGCTTCGCCCCCACGTGGGGGTAGTCGCGCTCGACGACGGTCAGCTTCGGCATGGTCACCCCGGGGACCGGTGCCACCTCGCCGGCGGCCCAGTCGCGGACCACGCCGCCGGGGGTGGCGGTCTCGTCCGGGGTGTCGTGCAGCAGCGGCGACGCGACCAGGTCGCGACGGACCCCGAGGTGCCGCGTGGCCAGCCGGCTGAAGGCGCCGGCGATGGCGTGGAAGGCGTCGAAGTCCGTGCGGGTCTGCCAGGGCGGGGAGATCGCGGGGCTGAACGCGTGCACGAACGGGTGCATGTCGGTCGAGGACAGGTCGTGCTTCTCATACCAGGTCGCCGCGGGCAACACCACGTCGGAGAACACGGTGGTGCTGGTCATCCGGAAGTCCAGGCTCAGCAGCAGGTCGAGCTTGCCCCGGGGCGCGCCGCCGTCGGCCTCCTCGCGCCAGCGCACCTCGGCCGGCCGGTGCGCGGGCGGGGTCTGCTCGGCGCGCACCGCCTCGTCGGCGCCGAGCAGGTGCTTGAGGAAGTACTCGCTGCCCTTGGCCGACGAGCCCAGCAAGTTGGACCGCCAGACCGTCATCACCCGTGGCCAGTTCGCCGGTGCGTCCGGGTCCTCCCCGGCAAACCCCAGGCGCCCGGCCTGCAGCTCGGCGACCACGTGCGCCGCGGCGTCGCCGCTCGCCTCGGCCTCGTCGGCCAGGTCCAGCGGGTTGCGGTCGAAGGTCGGGTACGAGGGCATCCACCCCATCCGCGAGGACTGGGCCAGCACGTCGGCGGTGGCCTTGCCGGCGAACCGCCCGGAGCCCAGCGGGGAGGACAGGACGTCGGCACCGAAGCCGTCGTAGCGCCACTGGTCGGTGTGCAGGTAGAAGAACCCGGTGCCGATCATCTGCCGGACCGGCCGCGACCAGTCCAGCGCGTTGGCGAGCTGGGCGTGCCCGGTGACCGGGCGGACCTTCTCCTGCCCCACGTAGTGCGCCCAGCCCCCGCCGTTGACGCCTTGGCAGCCGGTCAGCGTGGTCAGGGTCAGGAACGCGCGGTAGACGGTGTCGGAGTGGAACCAGTGGTTCGTCCCCGCGCCCATGACGATCATCGACCGGCCGCCGGAGTCCTCGGCGCTGGCGGCGAACTCGCGGGCGATGCGGGCAGCGGCCGAGGCGGGCACCGAGGTGATCTCCTCCTGCCACGCCGGGGTGTAGGGCTGGGTCGCGTCGTCGTAGCCGGTCGGCCACGCCCCGGGCAGCCCTGCCCGTTCCACGCCGTACTGCGCGCACAGCAGGTCGAACACCGTGGTCACCAGCCGCCCGGCGACCCGGCGCACCGGCACCCCGCGCCGCAGCACCCCGGCGGCCCCACCGGTGCCGGGCTGCGGGTCGAAGCGCGGCAGCAGCAGCTCCGCGGTCTCGCCGACCCCGCCGTCGTACAGCGTGAGCAGCGGATCGACGTCGCCGAGCTCGAGGTTCCACCGGCCGGCGCCGGAGTCGGTGAACCGGAATCCCAACGAGCCGTTGGGCACCGCCGGGGCTCCGGTGGCGGCGTCGAGCAGCACGGTCTTGAACGCCGCCCCCTCGACGCCGGCCTCGTGCCCCTCGCCGAGCGCATCCGCGGTGAGGAAGCGGTCCGGGACAAATGTCCGCGCACTCTCGTTCCCGGCGTGCTCGCGCAGGGTGACCAGGAACGGGAGGTCGGTGAAGCGCTGGGCGTAGTCGGTGAACCTGGGCGTGGTCCGGTCGACGAAGAACTCCTGGAGCACGACGTGGCCCATGGCCATCGCCAGCGCACCGTCGGTGCCGGGCTGGGCGGGGAGCCATTCGTCGGCGAACTTGACGTTGTCGGCGTAGTCGGGGGAGACCGCGATCACCTTCTGGCCGCGGTAGCGCGCCTCCGTCATGTAGTGGGCGTCCGGGGTGCGGGTGACTGGGAGGTTCGAACCCCACATGATCAGGTAGGCGGCGTCCCACCAGTCCGCGGACTCGGGCACGTCGGTCTGGTCGCCGAAGACCTGCGGGGACGCCACCGGGAGATCGGCGTACCAGTCGTAGAACGAGAGCATGGGGGCACCGAGCAGCGAGAAGAACCGCGAGCCGACGGCGTGGCTGACCATGCTCATCGCCGGGATCGGCGAGAACCCGGCGATCCGGTCCGGCCCGTAGGCCTTGATGGTGTGCACGTGGGCGGCGGCCACCAACTCGACCGCCTCGTCCCAGCCGGCCCGCACGAGTCCGCCCTTCCCGCGGGCCGACGTGTAGCGCCGGCGCCGGTCGGGGTCGCCGGTGATCTCCGCCCAGGCGTCCACCGGGTCGCCGAGCCGATGGCGCGCCTCTCGGTACATCTCCAGCAGCACCCCACGCACGTAGGGGTAGCGGACCCGGGTGGGCGAGTAGGTGTACCAGGAGAACGCCGCCCCGCGTGGGCAGCCGCGCGGCTCGTACTGCGGGCGGTCCGGCCCGACCGAGGGGTAGTCGGTCTGCTGGGACTCCCAGGTGATGATCCCGTCCTTGACGTACACCTTCCAGGAGCACGACCCCGTGCAGTTCACGCCGTGGGTCGAGCGCACGACCTTGTCGTGCGCCCAGCGGTCCCGATAGAAGGTGTCCGCCTCGCGGCCCCCGATCTGGTACAGCGCGCGGGCGTCCGACGACACCTCACCGGACCGGAAGAACCGACCCATCCGCAGCACCGCGTCGGTGGCCGGGCCGTCCATCCCGGCGTCGCCGTCCGCGGCGACGCGCTGGTGTTGTCCGGTGTTGATGCCGTTGCCCGTGCGACTGCGACCCACGCCGTCCTCCTGCACGCCGGCCTCACTGATCCGAGGTCATAGGAGCCCCAGCAGTATGGAGCATGATTATCCGCGGAACTAGGTCGTCGTCGGTGCGAGGCGGCGACCGGTCACCCGCTCCGCCCGGATGCGGATCACGTGGGCGGTGCGTCCCGGCGCCCACGGCCGGTCCGCGGGCTCGGCCAGCGCGACCAGCTCGTCGATGTCGTTGACGATCTCGGCATGCCCGACCACGACGACACTCCAGCCGGTGCACGTGTCCGGGTCGAGCTCGTCCGCCTCGAAGGCGATCGTGCCCCGCGAGACGGCGGCCGCCAGCTTCCCGCCTCCGCTGGTGCGCACGATCACGTCGCCCCCGTCCAGGCTGAAGTTGACCGGGTGCACCATCGGCATCGTCTGGTCCGTGAAGACCATCCGGCCGACCTGGAGCCGCCCGAGCAGGCCGAGGCACTCCGTCCGGTCCAGCTCCACGAGCTGCGGGTGCTCGCCCATCACTGATTCCCCCGTGGTGCTCTCGCCGTTCCGTTGTCGGCGAGTATGAGGGATATTCGTCCTCAAAAGTAGGGCCGACGGAGGGGAGTGGCCGTGACCTACGTGATCGCCGAGCCGTGCATCGACGTCCTGGATCGCTCCTGCGTGGAGGTGCTCGGTCGATTGCATCTACGAGTGCGCGCGAGCGCTCTACATCCATCCCGACGAGTGCGTCGATTTCGGGGCGTGCGAGCCGGTCTGCCAGGTGGAGGCGATCTACTACGAGGACGATGTGCCCGAAGAGTGGGCGGCGTTCACCGACGACAACGTCCGGTTCTTCACCGATCGACTGCTGGGTGCGGTGACGGCGCTGGGCTCCCCGGGCGGCGCGGCCAAGCTCGGTGCCGTGGGCGCGGACACTCCGTTGGTTGCCGGTCACCCATCGCGGGGATGATTGATGAGTGAGCGTTCGACCTCCCGCCGTCGATCCGTACACAGCGCAGGCCTCACCCGCGCGTCGCCACGTGCTCGCCCTGTTGCGCGATGCTGGATCGCCACGAGACGCTCAGCAGCTCGCGGCCGCCATTTCCCTCCACGTGTCCACGGTGCGGTTCCACCTCCGGATCCTCGAACAGGCCGGTCTGGTGAGCAGCCGTTCCGATCCCCGAGGCAGCACCGGACGTCCGCGCACCGTCTACACCGCCATGCCCATCACCACGGGGGAGGGTGCCCCCTCGCCCTACGAGCAGATCGCCCGCGTGCTCGCCGCGCACCTCGGCGAGACCGAGGCCCGGCGCACCGCGCGCGCCGAGGAGGCCGGAGCCTCGTGGGCCGCGCAGCTCTCCCGCCCGCGTCCGAACGGGACGGGCACCGGCATCGACGCGGCGGTCGAGCACCTGACCGGCGTCTTCGCCGACATGGGGTTCGATCCCGAACCCGTCAGCGTGGGGGCCCGGCGGCACATCAGGTTGCGCGCCTGCCCCTTCCGTGCCGTCGCTCGCGAACATCCCGACGTCGTGTGCGGGATACACCGGGGACTCCTGCGCGGCATCCTCTCCCGCATCGGTGCACCCCCCGTGACGACCGAGCTGCTCCCCTTCGTGGAACCGGAGCTCTGCGTCGCGCAGGTGTCGCCCACGACGAGCACCACCGCGAACGCATGATGCCGCGGCACGCCTGAGTGCGGTGTGATCGACCACAGCAGGCCGGGGATCACGGGTTGATCGCAGCGCGAGTGGAGTCTCGGAGGCGATGCGAGCCAGCTTGTGCGGCGCATTCGGGACGCGGAGGCCGCGGGCGACACCGGTGACGATCGCGACGCGGGGTCAGGCATCGGAGGGGCTCCCTTCGAGGGGTGGCAGGGTCACGCAGACGCGGCGCGGAGGCCGCCACCGATGATGAGGCGTTGGATCTTGCTGGTCCCCTCGTAGAGCCGCAGCGCGCGCACGTCGCGGTAGATGCGCTCGACGGGGATGTCACGCATGTACCCGGCGCCACCGTGGACCTGGACGGCGAGGCCGGCGGCGGTGCCGACCATCTCGGTGCAGAAGAGCTTGGTGGCCGACGGGGCGATCCGTCGGTCCTCGCCCGAGACGATAGGCGCGGGCGGTCTCACGGACCATCGCGCGGCCGGCGAGCACACCGGTCTGGATGTCGGCGAGCATCGCCTGGACGAGCTGGAAGTCGCCGATGCCCCGGGATCGCCTACACCGTCGGCGCGCCGACGAGGCCACCCGCGAAGCGGGCGCGGAGTGGACCACGGCGACCCGCGCGTCGAGTCCCTCGAGGACCCGCGACCGATGTCCATCGCGCGCCCCCTCGTCCTGCGCTCCGCGGAGTCCCGCTACGCAGATTCAGGCTGCGGCCGCCCCCGGCAAACCCGATTGTCGACCAGCGACAATCGCCAGTAAACCTCCTGGTCAGACCGACAAGGTCGGCTCGGGGATCAGTCCTGGTCGTGCTCCGTCGCTGCGAGCGCGATGATCATTGCGAGCCGCTGTTCGGGCTCGTCGACGGCGAGGTGGGTGGCGCCGTTGATCTTCCGCAACCGGTAGCGCACAGTGTTCGGGTGCACGTCGAGCTGAGCCGCTGTGACGGCGACGTCGCCGTGCGCCCCCAGCCAGGCCCGGAGGGTCTCGATGTAGCGGGTGCCGTGCAGCTCGTCATGCCGTCGCAGTTCGGCGACGGGACCCCGCGTCGGGACCCGCCCGTCCGCGGCGATCGAACGTAGGCGACGCAACAAGATGCGGTCCCACGACTCGTCGTAGACCGCGGCCGGCGCGTCGGGCCGGGCGGCGTGCAGTGCGAGGCTCTCGTCGGCCTCGCGACGACTGGCGGGAAGCGACATCGGCTCGGACGGCGCCCCGATCCCCGCGACAAGGGCGATGTGCGAGGGCAACGCGGCCCGCACGGTCTCGACCCAACGGCGAGCGCCGACGGCGTCGTCTCCCGACGGCAACACCGTGTACACGGTGGTGGCGAACAGTGCACTGCGGCCCAGTCGGGACCAGCCGAAACCGGTGGTGACGTGCTCGAAGACCAGGAGGGCCCCCGCGTGCTGCTCGTCGTCGACATGGGCCTGCAGCGCCACCACCCGCAACCCCGTCGAACTGAGACCGAGCTGGCTGATCATGGCCTGGGCGTCGCCGCTGCCTTCCAGCAGCCTGGTGACCAGATCCGATTCGACCTGACGCTCCAGATCGGCGCTCGCCCTCGAGCGCAGCAGGTGTAGCGCCGCGGTTCGCGCGCCGTCCTCGAGGACCCGGCGCTGCTGATCGTCGCAGGGTTCAGCGGACTCCACCCACAACGATCCGAGCAGCTCGCGGCCGGCGCGGACCGCGACCACGATGCGCCCTCCGAGCCCGTGCGAGGGGGAGGGCGCGACGTACAGCGGAACATCCGAAGCGGCAAGGTGAGAGAACACGCCGCGCTCGGCGAACACCGCGCGCACCGCATCGGGCAGGCGCCGGCCCAGGATGGTCTGGGAACGCACGGCGTCCACGGCGCCCTCGGCGGTGGAGTACGCCAGCACCCGAGAGAGCTGGTCCTCGATGACCACCGGGCGCGCAACCGCGGCGGCCAGGGTGTCCGCGAGAGCGAACAGGTCGGTGGGGCCCCGCCCCGACTCGGTCTCCCGTCCTTCGAGGACAAGCCCGTACGCCAACCCCGTCAGGTGGCTCCATGACGCCTCGAGATCGGCCAGCACCACCGCGACCCCGGTCTCCTCGGCCGCCGACAACACCCCGGGTGCCAGCGGCGAGGGCGCGCGGAGCAGCACCACCGTCGCCCTCGCCGCCTGGGCTAGATGTCGTGACCCGTCACGTTGTTAGCAGGCGAGTCGGGTGATGGGTGGCCGGCCGCCGAGGGCGGAGTGGGCTCGGCGAGTGTTGTAGTCCTGCACCCAGCTGTCGAGGGCGGTGAGTCGTTCGGTGTTGCTGGTCCAGGGTTGGGCGTAGGCGAACTCGGTGAGCAGGGTGCGGTTGAGGCGCTCAGCTTTGCCGTTGGTCCAGGGGCAGCCGGGCTTGATGAACCGACGGCGAATGCCCAGCCCGACACAGACCGCGGCCCAGGTCCCGCCGCGTCGATAGCTCTTGGCGTTGTCGGTGAGCACTCGCTCCACTCGCACTCCGCGCTGCTGAAACCAGCTCGCCGCCCGGTGCAGGAACCCCGCGCAGGTGGGGTCCTTCTCATCAGGCAGGGCTTCGATGTAGGCCAGCCGGGAGTGGTCGTCGACCGCGACGTGCAGATAGTCGTAGCCGATCGGTGTCTTCTTGTGCCGGTGCTCGACGGTGGCGTCGCGTCCGTGCAGGCGCCACCCGCCGCCATCGGGGACCCGCCCGAGCTTCTTCACATCAACGTGGAGCAGCTCTCCGGGCCGGCGACGCTCGTAGCGCGGGCCACCGCGACGTCCCCGGATTGCCTCACCGGTGATCGGGTCGATGCTGGCCAGAACCGGCATCTGATGACGGGCCAGGATCCGCCCGACGGTCGAGGCGACAAGCCCGAGCTCGCCGGCCAGGAACACCGCCCCACGACGGCGCTCGGCGCGCAGCGCCAGCACCTGGGCCTCGACTTCGGCGTCGGTGCGCCCCGGAGTGGTGTGCGGACGCGAGGAACGGTCCTCGAGCCCAGCCGGTCCCTCGGCCTCATAGCGCTGGCACCACTTGGTGACCGTGCCCCGAGAGACACCCAGCTGTTCAGCAATACGGGCCTGGGGCCAGCCCGCAGCGCGGCGCTGCACGATCAGAGTGCGGGCATAGACGGTCAGGCGGGCATTACGGTGCGGCACCGAGGGCCTCCTGTGCTCGGGGCGAGTGCGTCAGACACACCCACCCCGCACCGGAGGCCCTCCCTGCTTCAACCCGACACGCCGCCGCACACAACGTCTCGGGTCACGACAGCTGATATGGAGTGCAGTCCTGTCAAGTGAGCAGGGTTGTTCGAGCCCCGATGTGTCGCGTCGGGGCTGGTCAGGGCGTTATGGGTCCGGCGGGGCCGGGTGGGTGGAGGCGTGTCGGCGGCGACGCGCGGTCAGACTGATATGCGCGGGTTGGTTACCGCATGACCGGGTGTTCGTCGGGAGCGTTCCGCGAATCTAGGGGCGAGCGTCGCCCTGTCCCGGCGGCGCCGGGACCGAGCTGCTCATAGCTGTATCGCGGGTCGCTCCTCGCGCTGCCTGCGTCCGCACCCGGCGCCCGCCGGGGTTTGTGGGTGGCCGAGCTCAGGCTGCGTGCTGGTCGTCGAGCACCGCGAGGCTCCAGCACCATCCGGCGAGCTCGCGGGCGACCGCGACCACCGAGACCGTGGGGCGCTTGTTGCGCTGCTCGAGGCGACACCAGCGCTGGTGCAGACGCCGGTTGCCAGCCTCCGCGCGAGCCCGCACCGTCGCGGGCTGCCCGTCGGCACGCCGGGCGCGTTCCCGGTTGGTGCGCAGCGGGCGGCGGTGGTGCCAGGCGGCTTCGACCAGCAGCCGGCGAGCGTGGCTGTTGCCGGTCTTGGTGATCCCGCCCTGAACTCGACGGGCGCCGGAGGAGAACTCCGAGGGCACCAGCCCCAAGTAGGAGCCGATCGTTGAGCCGGTGAAGCGGTGCCAGTCGGCGACCTCGACACACAACCCGACCGCGGTCAGCGTCGAGACCCCACGTAGACAGCGCAGCCGCCCGACCGGACCGGCCAACGCCGCGTCTGCCGAAGCCATCTCTTCGATCGCGGCGTCGAGACGGTCGCGGCGGGCATGCACGGTGAACACGGTGTCGAGGGCCTCGTCGAAGGCCAGCTGCACACCGCGCCGGTCGAAGCGGTGGCTGCGCAGCCAGTCCTCGTGCGCGCCGGTCCAGGCGCAGCGGTCCCAGACCAGGCCCTGGCGCAGCAGCAGCTTCGAGAGCCGGTGGCGCGCGCGCATCAGGTCTGACCGGCAGTCCTCGCGGGCCCGCACCACGTCCCGGGCGGCCTCCTCGGCCTCGGTGGGCACCCGCACTCCCGGAACTTCACCGATGCGCAGCAGCCGGGCGAGCCGCTCCGCGTCGCGGCGGTCGGTCTTGACCCTATCCCCGGCCGGACGTTCCAGCTTCGAGGGCGCCACCACCTCGCAATGCACCCCGGCGGCGCTCAGAGCTCTGGCCAGCCCGAACCCCGTCGGCCCGGCCTCGTAACAGGCCACCACCGGACCGGGCTGAGCTCTGACCCAGTCCACGATCTGTTCGGTCCGCGCTCCGATCCGCGCGGTCCGGATCTCAGCGGTCGACTCGTCGATCGCGCAGCCCACCACCGAACGCGCGTGAACGTCCAACCCGACCCAACTACCCTCGCCAGGCACCGGCGCCTCCCCGTAAATGCGGCACCGCCACCAGCGACGGTGACCCGCGCCAACTTACGAGCGGAGGCGCCGGCCTCCATACGGTCTAGACGCACCGCCCGCTCCGGAGAGTCGACTCCGACCGCGAGGAAGACGTCCCCCGTGGCCGTGCGTCGATCGGTGGGGTCGTGCAGGAGGAGACTGCGCAGCATCGCCTCGCGGGAACGAGGGCAGCACACCAGCCGCGTCCCGCTGCTGGTCAGGACGTTCACCAGTCGATCCAGAGTGATCATCGCTAACCGTTCTCCCGGGGGACCGCACGTACCGCCGTGATATGGCATGCGGGGTCGGGAGCATCTGTCCCGGCCGACAGTAAGCGTCGGCGCCTTTGTTCCGATGCAACAACCAATGGTGTCGCCGCAGGGTCCATCGTCGGGGCTCGAGCAGAGTCACAGGAGGTGCCCATGGCCGGGCCGGGTGGCGACATGACGCCGCGTAGCGCCGTCGTCGTCGGAGCTGGGATCGTCGGTCTCTCTACGGCGTGGTTCCTGCAGGACCGTGGCGTGCACGTCACGGTGGTCGAGCGCGACGAGGTCGGTGCCGGAGCGTCCTGGGGGAACGCTGGCTGGCTGTCACCGGGCCTGGCGATGCCGCTGACTTCACCGCACGTCCTGGCCGAGGGACTGCGCGGACTCGCCGATCGACGGGCTCCGCTGAGTATTCCGGTGCGCCCGGATCCCCGCCTGTGGGGCTTCCTGCTGCGCTTCGCGGCGCACTGCCGCACCCGGTACTGGCGGCAAGCGGTGCAGGACTACCTGCCCTTGCTGACCGAGAGCCTGCCCGCCTTCGACACCCTGGCCGCCGAGGGCGTCGAGGTCGCCGCCCACGACGCCTCGGTGGTGGCGGGGTTCGGGACGAAGCGGGCGGCCGAGGGCTTGGTTCGCGAGCTCGCGCTCGTCCGCCGGCTCGGCGTGCCCGTGTCGTTCGACGACCTCGATCACGACGAGCTCCGGACGCTGCGTCCGCAACTCTCGGACCGGGCGATCGCCGGGGTCCGGCTCGACGGGCAGCGCTTCATCGACCCGGGGCATCTCCTCGCCGGGCTCGCCCAGTCGGTGGTGAGGCGTGGAGCCACCGTCCGCCCGCGGTTCACGGTCTCGTCCATCGGCGCCGACCGCGGTCGCGTCGCGGTGTTTCCTGAGGAGGGCCCGCCGGTCACCGCGGACGTCGCTGTCGTCGCCACCGGCGCTCGTCTCGACGACCTCGTCCGCTCCCGTGGGGTGCGGACCCGGGTCCGGGCCGGGAGGGGCTATTCGTTCAGCGTTCCCACCGACGCCCCGGTCACGGGCCCCATCTACCTGCCCGGCGTGCGGGTTGCTTGCACTCCCTACCGGGGTCAGCTGCGGGTCGCGGGCACGATGGAGTTCCGGGCCTCCGACGACCCGATGGACCTCAAGCGTGTCGACGCCATCGTCGACTCCGCCCGCCCCCTGCTCACCGGAGTGCGCTGGGACGAGCGCAGCCGCCCCTGGGTCGGCGCGCGGCCCGTCACGGCCGACGCACTGCCCGTCGTCGGCGCCACTCGCCAACCCCGCGTCTTCGTGGCCGGCGGCCACGGCATGTGGGGCGTAACCCTCGGCCCGGTCACCGGGCGGCTGCTGGCCGAGCAGATCACGACCGGGAAGCAACCCGCCGAACTGGTCCCGTTCGACCCTCTGCGTTAGACGGGCCCAACGGGCGACCGAGCACGACCGATCCGGGATTGACCATGATGGTTATCGACGAGACCAGTCAGCGCGGCGACGGCCAAGGCCTGGCGAATGCGGTCGTCGGCGTGGAGTCTTTCGTCCAGACCCTGATCGGCACTCCACGACGTGAGGGCCTCCAGCCGATCCTCGACACCGTGCTGGCCGGTGCGCTCCGCGTCGTGCCCGGGGCACGAAGCGCGACGGCGCTCCTGCTCGATCGCCGCCAACAGATTGCCGCACGGGCGTCGTCGGACCCCGCAGCCGCCGAGTCCGACGATCTCCAGGTCGCGCTCGGGGAGGGACCGACTCTCGAGGCCGCCTTCTCCTCCACCGGCGTCGGCAGCACGAACCTGCACCGAGCGGTTGCGTGGCCACGGTGGTCAGCGCACGCGGCCGGGGTCGCCTACACCGCGGCGCTGGCGGTTCCCCTGCAGGGCCAACTCCTTGGAGGCGCCCTCACGTTCTACCGGACGCCCGACGACGTCGCCCTCGACGAACCGATGGCACGGCTCGTGGCTTGCGCAGCCGCGATGGCCCTCGACCATGCTGTCGACGTCAGCGGGCTGGCGCGTGCGTTGGAGACCCGCGACGCGATCGGACAGGCCAAGGGCATCCTTGTTGAACGTCTCTCCGTCGATGCCGACCAGGCATTCGCGCTGCTGGTCAGTGCCTCTCAGGCCACCAACATCAAGCTCCGCGACGTGGCGGCCTGGCTGACACGATCTGCCACCGCGGCGTCCCCCGACCAAACCCCGTACGAGCGGCCGTCTGAGAGCGGGCATAGCTGCGATCACGAGGCGTTTGGTGCTCTGCGACGCCATCTCGCCGAACAGGAGAAGCGCGATCATGGCGACGAGACATCATCTATCACCGGACATCGTCTCAGGATGTGAACGAGAGCGAAGTGCACCTGGGGACGCGGTGGACGATAGAGGAAATCGGAAGCTGCCGATCTCGAGCGAGGCGAGGAGTGGCACGTTGTCGGGAAGTCCGTGTGTCTGATGCCTCGACTGGTGTCGTTCTTGTGGCGGAGTCGCGGACGACGACCCACCTACGCGCTGCCCACTTTGCGGGCGCCCGTCGACCGCTGATGGGGCGAGCGTTGAGGCGGCCAAATTCTGCGCTGTGCCGGCCTGGCCGTAGTCAGGCTGCCGAAGGTCCCCTGGCCGCTGGGATACCTGTGAGGGCCTGACAGATCGTCTTCAAGAGATTGTCCGTACACACCATCCCGTTCCTCACGGGAAGGGTCATCCTGGTGCGGTAAGCACGACACCTGAAAGGTGGAGGTGGCGGAGATGCCCGGAACCGGGCTCGGCAGCGGCGCCCGAGGAACGCAGCAACCTCAACCGGAGATTCGGCCGATCGAGCGTCCGGAACGGGTCGGAATCGTGGTGGGTGTCGACGGTTCCCTCAGTGTGCTCGGCGCGGTGGCGTGGGCCGGGGTCGAGGCGACGCGACGCGGCGTGGGGTTGCACCTGGTGCAGGTACTGCCGCCGTTGCGTAATTCTGGATCTCGATCCGAAGTGCCGCGCGGGCGAGCCCGTGTGCTGCTGCACCGGGCGATGGGTGCAGTCGGCACTGTGGTCCCAGACGTGCCCATCACCATGGCCACCATTCACGGCAGTGTGGGTCCGGCACTGGTGTCCTACGCAGCTCAGGCGCCGCTGCTCGTCCTCGGCGCCCCCGGAGCCGGGTCAGTGGCGATGTCGGCGGGGCGGGCAGGGACACATGTCTCCACCCACGCCGCATGTCCCGTGGTGGTGGTGCCGCCGAAGTGGGCGGGCTCCTGGTCCCCAACGCCATCGCTTCGGCCGGTGGTGGTGGGCGTCGACGACTCCGATGGCGGCGCGCGTGCGCTCTGGTTCGCCGCCGAGGCCGCGGTCCGGCTCGGAGTGGACCTGCTCGCGGTGGCCGCGGAGAACCGCTTCCGGATCGCGTCGCCTGATGGTCCGGAGCGCGAGCCGCTCCCATCTCGGCTGGCCATTTGCCGTACGAGCCATCCCGGCTTGTCCATGAGATTCCGCGTGGTCGAAGCCGGCGCCGCCGAAGCCCTCGTTCGCGCGGCACGCGACGCTCAGCTGGTCGTCGTAGGCTCCCGTGGACGTGGCACCGCGGCCGGCGCTCTGCTCGGGTCCACCAGTCAGGACTTGTTGCGCGAGAGTCCCTGCCCCGTCGTCGTGCTCTCCCCTCGAACGCCCGCTCCTCCTGCCCTGCGGTCAGCGATGACGCCGGCATCGGCAACAGCGCCGGGAAACGGCGGGCCGGCAGCTCACGACGCCGAGAACCAGGTCGAGACGGTCCCCTCGTGAGCGCGTCCCCCGCAGCGGCGTTGGCGCACGGTCACCTTAGGTGAAGTACAGGCCTACCTGGAGTCGTCAGCGTTCCTGCAAGCCTCGCTTCGCCATCAAGCAACTCGCTGATCGACTCGCCAACCTTCCCCCGGCGTCGCCTCGCTACAGAGAACCTGTCGTACCTCAAAATATCGTGATACGATACAAACAACGCGGCACCTCACCGGTGGGCTGCCGCTAGGTCAGGAGGCCGGTCATGCTCAATGACCACGAACGCGAGACGCTCCTCGACATCGAACGCCGACTGCTCGTCGACGACCCGGACTGGATCATGGCGTTCGACGCCACCGACAGGCGGGTGTCGCGTCAACGGACGTTCGAGATGACCTTCCACATCATTGCGATGGCATTCTCCGTGACTCTCGCCATGCTCATGTTCGCGGCGCACGCGCCGGGTCCCGCGCTGTTCTTCACCACGGTGACCGGAGTGTTGATCTGGTTGATCCGACGACTTCGTCGGAATGCCGGGACTGGCACTCATTCCGCGGGTGCCGACAAGACGGCCCCGGATGGCAGCGCCGGCGGTCCAGCCCAAGTATGACGAAGCGGGTCAGAGTCGCCCTTGAGGACCATCCTCACCGTTGCGGACGCACGCGGTGAGCCAACGAGATGCAGGAGAAGTGAAATGGTGACTTTCAGCATGGTGCTCCTGGCGGCCATTACGCTGCTGATAGTGGCAGTTCTCGGGTCGAGTGTCCGCATCGTCCGGCAGTTCGAGCGCGGGGTCGTGTTCCGGTTCGGGCGGGTGGCCGACGGGACCACTCGCGGCCCGGGAATCGCACTGCTCGTACCGATCGCCGATCGCATGCAGAAAATCAACATGCAGATCGTCACCATGCCGGTCCCCGCTCAGGACGGCATCACCCGCGACAACGTCACCGTCCGGGTCGACGCCGTCATCTACTTCCGCGTGGTCGATCCGGTGCGCGTCGCGGTGGACGTGCAGGACTACCTCGCCGCGGTGGGCCAGCTCGCCCAGACATCACTGCGCTCGATCATCGGCAAGAGCGACCTCGACGACCTGCTGAGCAACCGGGAGAAGCTCAACCAGGGCATGGAGCTGATGATCGACAGCCCGGTGGGGGATTGGGGCCTGCACATCGACCGGGTCGAGATCAAGGACGTCGCGCTGCCCCAGACCATGAAGCGCTCCATGTCACGCCAGGCCGAGGCGGAACGGGAACGCCGCGCCCGCATCATCATCGCCGACGGCGAGAAGCAGGCCGCGGCGAGCCTCACCGAGGCCGCCGACCTCATGGCCGAAAGCCCCGCGGCACTGCAGCTGCGGCTGCTCGAGACCGTCGTCGAGGTCGCCGCCGAGAAGAACTCCACCCTGGTGCTGCCCTTCCCCGTCGAGCTGCTGCGCTTCCTCGAGCGAGCCACCCCCGCCGACCCCGACCGCGCCGCCCAGGCACCCGTCGACGTGCCCGCCCCGGCGCTCTCGGCGGAACCGTCGACGGCGGTCCCCGCCTCCGCCGCCGCGGACCTCATCAAGGCAATGGTCCAGGCGGACGCCGCCGGGTCGGCACCGCCCGAACCGGCTGCCCTCCCTGATGAATCCGAATGGAGACCGGCAATGTCGGTGCCTGAAGCCGGGAGTCGGCGATGAAACAGCTGGTCTCGCCACCTTCCCCCGCCATGGGAGGCCGACTCGATGGAGAGCGATGACGCGGCTACGTCCTCGACCCGCCCCTATCCCCCGTATGTCGGCACCAGTACCGCCCGCCATCTTCGCGCCGCTGCTGCGGTCGGCGCGGCTGCGGGCGTCCGGCAGCTGCCCTCACCCGACCGCGGTGACCGCGACCGCGATCAGCGAGCGCCGGTCCCGGCGCGGCGCGGGGAGCGATGAGCGCGGGGCGCCCCGAACGATTAGATCAACGACCCCCCGAATTCCCGACGCACGCGTGGGCGAGGGGCTCGACGAACAGGATCTTGCCTACCACCGGGTGGCCTGAGGGCGACGCGGAATCCGCAGACGACACGGGCGAGCCATGCTTCGCGGTCGCGATGACCACGAGCGCAGTTCCCGTGGTGTGTGCGGCGGGGGAGCTCGACCGAGCCGCGGTCGAAGAGCTGCACGCAAACCTGCTCGCCCACCTGCGCCATTGTGTGGATGACTCCGCGATCATCTGCGACCTCAGCCAGGCCCGAATCTTCGACCCCACGGACCTGACCCGACTACTCGCCGACACAGCGGCCCGCGCCGCGATGCACTCGGTCCGTCTGCTCGTGTTGGCATGTCCTGGGCTGGCCACATCAGCATCGACGACGGTGCCCGGCGACAGCGCCGCGGGTACCTACGCGTTGCTCGAGGACATGGACGCCGGGTTGTGCAGGACAGGCCGCCCCGAGCTCGAGTACGACGATCAACAAGTACGCCGGATCCTCGACCGCACCATCAGGCACGGCCTGCGGGACTTACGCGGCCAACCGCCCTACGACACCATTGACCCCGCCACGCGCCAGGCGTTGCGGTGGCGACTCACCGATGCTGCCCATGCAGGCGTCGACGCCGGTCCGGGCCTGCTCGCGGCCGCCGCGGGTGTGCGCAGAGCGCTCACCCATCTCAATGCCCGACAGCACGTGGATGCCTACTTCGCCTTACTCACTGCCGAAGACCACCTCGCCGGCCGTGTCGAGCCGAGCCCGACTGAGCTCGCGACCTTGACCGCATCACGCACGGCGAGCATTCCCGAACCGAGGACGGACTCCGGCCTGGAGGACACGCGGGGTCGTTTCTTCGTCGTACGGCAGCCACCTGCGCGGCGACCCCAGTCGACGGGAGGCAGGGGGTGACTTCGGTCCGTTCGAGTCCGATAGCCCTTCGGAGGACGCCACCGCGCCGCTCGCTCCGAGGTGGTTCGGTGGTGCGCTACTTGCACACCACCGACCCGAAGGACATCGCGGTCCTCTACCTGGTCACGTCGTTCGGGTTCTTCATGGTCGGCGGGCTCATGGCGCTGCTCATCCGGGCAGAGCTGGGCCGACCGGGCCTGCAGATCCTGTCGGTCGAGCAGTACAACCAGTTGTTCACCATGCACGGCACGATCATGCTGCTGCTGTACGCGACGCCGATCCTGTTCGGGTTCGCGAACTACATCGTTCCGCTGCAGATCGGCGCGCCGGACGTCGCGTTTCCGCGGCTCAACGCCTTCTCCTACTGGCTGTTCCTCTTCGGCGGCCTCATCGTCATGTCCGGCTTCTTCACCCCGGACGGGGCGGCATCGGCGGGGTGGTTCGCCTACGTCCCGCTCTCGGGCATCACCCACAGCCCTGGTCTGGGCCAGGACGTGTGGGCGCTCGGGCTGGTCGTTTCCGGGCTGGGTACCATTCTGGGCGCGGTCAACTTCGTGACCACGATCGTCTGCATGCGCGCCCCGGGCATGACGATGTTCCGGATGCCGATCTTCACCTGGAACATCCTGATCACCACCTTCCTCATCCTGGCGGTCTTCCCCGCCCTCACCGCCGGGCTGCTTGCGCTCGAGCCTGACCGCCATCTCGGTGCCCACATCTTCGATCCAGCCAGTGGCGGGGTCATCCTCTGGCAGCACCTGTTCTGGTTCTTCGGTCACCCTGAGGTCTACATCGTCGCGCTGCCCTTCTTCGGCATCATCACCGAGGTCATACCCGTGTTCAGTCGCAAGCCCATGTTCGGCTACAAGGTCATGATCTACGCCACGGTGAGCATCGGCATGCTCTCCGTGGCCGTGTGGGCTCATCACATGTACGCCACCGGCGCGGTGCTGCTGCCCTTCTTCGCGTTCACCTCCTACCTGATCGCGGTACCGACCGGCATCAAGTTCTTCAACTGGATCGGCACGATGTGGAGAGGCCAGCTGACGTTCGAGACACCGATGCTGTTCTCCGTCGGTTTCGTCGTCACGTTCCTCTTCGGCGGCATGACCGGCGTCCTGCTCGCTAGTCCACCGATCGACTTCCACGTCACCGACACCTACTTCGTGGTGGCCCACTTCCACTATGTGCTGTTCGGCACTATCGTGTTTGCCACATACGCCGGCATCTACTTCTGGTTCCCGAAGATGACTGGCCGGATGATGAACGAGCGTCTTGGTACATTCCATTTTTGGACGACATTCATCGGCTTCCACCTGACGTTCCTCGTACAGCACTGGCTGGGCAACGAAGGCATGCCGCGCCGATATGCCGAGTACGCCGAGATCGACGGGTTCACGACGCTCAACACGATCTCGACGGTCGGCGCCTTCATCCTCGGCGCCTCGACGCTGCCGTTCATCTGGAACGTCTTCCACAGCTACCGCTACGGTCGGGTCGTGGAGATCGATGACCCCTGGGGCCACGGCAACTCTCTGGAGTGGGCGACGTCGTGCCCGCCGCCGCGGCACAACTTCACCGACCTGCCCCGCATCCGCTCCGAACGTCCCGCATTCGAGCTGCACTATCCTCACCTGTCCGACCGGATGCGCAGGGAATCCCACGTCGGGTCGCAACACGCCACCACCGCCGAGGTGGCAACTGGACAAATGAGTCAGGAGCACCTGCCCGGCACCGACCCCCGCAACCGATGATGCGCTGATGTGGTCGCGGTGGATTCGAACGGCGGAGGATTCACACGGAAGCGTCGGAGGGACCGGGGGCCGGGGGATGTCCCGCATCTCCGTCGTGACGACCTTTCACCCGATCGCCGCCGGACAGCGGATCGGTGAGGAAGGCGTGCAGGCTGGCGTGGTCCTCAGCACAGGCCGGGCAGCCGACCAGGTGGGCGCGCATGCCCGGGACGCGGTCGTCGGCGTCTGCGCGCGCACGCTGCAGCTCCACGTAGTGGTCGAGCTGTTCGAAGCACTGCTCGCAGGTCAGCTCGGGACCTGCTGGCCCGAGCAGCCGCAACAGCAGGCGGCGGGCGTCGTGGGGCTGGGGGGTCATGGCGTGTCTCCCGCCGAGGAGCCGTCGGGGCGTAGCCCGCGGGCGGCCAGGGCCGCGCGGAGTTTGCGTCGGGCGTCGTGCAGGGTCTTGTAGAGCGCTCCGCGCGTCGTGGTGAGGCGCTCGGCGAGCACGTCGATGGGCACGTCGTTGACGGTGAGCGCCACGAGGACCTCGCGCTGGTGCGGACTGAGCACGGCGTCGATCGCCGCGCCCACCGCGGCGAGGAGCTCCCGGGTCTCGAGGTCGTGCTGGGGGGTCGGGGCATGGTCGACCACGGCCGGCCAGCTCTGGGGTTCCAGCGGAATCTCGCGTCCCTGCCAGGCGAGCCTGCGCAGCCGGACCGCGGCCTCGAGCAGCGCGAACTTGTAGGCCCAGGTGGTGAAGCGGCTCTCGCCGCGGAAGTCGTCGAGCTTGCCCAGCACGGCTGTCAGGGCGTCGTCGGCGCTCTGCTGGGCGAGGTCACCGCAGTCGTCGCCGCGCACGTGGGGCATCCTCGCGCGGCGGCGATGGACCTCGAAGCGCGCCGCGGCCAGCAGAAGTCCGTGCAGGGCCAGCACCGCGGCGTCCCGCTCGGCGCCGGGCCGGCGGAGCTGGTCGACCCACGCCCTCGACTCCTCGTCCATCACCCTCCGGGCTCCCGCGGGCGGCACGGACGCGGGGCCGGCCGGCTTGGTTCGGGACATCCTCGCCGACACGTCAACGCCAGGGGCGGGTAAGGGCGGGAGACGAGCAGGCCGCGGTGGGGTCACTGTGGTGCCTCCGTCTACGAGGGTAGCGGGGCCAGGATGCGAGCGGCGAGCTCGGGCGGGCAACCGCGGTCGGTGAGCTCGAGCAGGGCGTGCAGGTCGTAGTTCCGGTCGCGAGCCAGGGCCTCGGCGAGCGAGGCGCTGAAGCGGGCGTTGCGCAGACGATCGACCCGCCAGGCCGTCACCGGGTCGACCGTGGGCTGCGGGTCTCGCTCGGCGAGGTGCATGTCCTGTCAGCGTTGACTCCGACGGAGTGAGGTTCCCCCGGTAGCCCGGAGTGCTTCCTACCTGGCCGGGACGGGCTCGGGGTGAGCTCGGCTGGTGTGCCAGGTGTGCTCGTACTCGTCGGGGGACAGCCAGCCCAGGCGGGCCTGGATGCGTTCGCGGTTGTACCAGCCGTCGATGTAGGCGAACAGGGCGTTCTCGGCCTCTTCCCGGGTCCTCCAGGTTCGGCGGTAGACGAGCTCGGTCTTGAGGGTGGAGAAGAAGTTCTCCATCAGCGCGTTGTCGTAGGAATCGCCGACCGACCCCATCGAGGCGAGAATGCCGTGGTCCTCGAGTCGGGCGCCGAAACGGAACGACGTGTAGTTCGAGCCGCGGTCGGAATGGTGCCGAAGCTGGCCGTTGCGCACGTCGCGGGACCAGACCGCGTATTCGAGGGCGCCGAGGACGAGTTCGGTGTCGCACCGGTCGGAGGTCTTCCACCCGACGATGCGGTTGGAGAACACGTCGCGGACCGCAGCGAGCCACAAGGCGCCCTGGGCGCAGGGGATGCGGGTGGCGTCGGCGACCCAGAGCCGGTCCGGGGCCTGGGCGGTGAAGTCGCGTTCGACCAGGTCCGGGGCCGATGAGGCGCGCGGGTCCTGGCGGGTTGAGGGTGTGCGCCAGCGCTTGCGCAGGTAGGCGCCCTGCAGACCGGCGGCGCGCATGAGCCGCTCGACGCGCTTGCGGGAGACGTGTCGGCCGCGGCGGCGCAGGGTGGCGTGCACGCGTGGGGCGCCGTAGGTCTGGCCCGACCGGTCGTGCACCTCGCGGATCTCGGCGAGGACCTCGACATCTTCGCGACGGCGCGGTGAAGGGTCACGGTCCTGCTCGAGCCAGCCATAGAAGGTCGAGGGCGCCACCCCGAGCTGAGACAGAATCGGCTCGACGCCGAAGTCATCTTTCCGGGCGGCGACGAACGCTATGACCGTTTCCTTGTCGGGTCGATCTCCTGGGCGAAAAAAGCGCTCGCCGCCTTCAGGATTTCGTTCGCTCGGCGCAGCTCGGCGACTTCCTTGCGCAGCCGGCGCAGCTCCTCGGCCTCGGCGGTCGTGGGACGGTCGTCGCGCTCGCCGTGGTCGGCCTCGGCCTGGCGCACCCAGTTGCGCAGCGCCTCATGATGCACCCCCAGCTGCTCACCGAGCTGGCGGAAGGTCGGTCGCGGGGTGGACGACCGGTAGAGCCGCACCGCCCGCTCGCGCAGCTCATCGGGGTACTTCTTCGGTGCTGCCATCGGAGACTCCCTTCACGGCCTACGGCCATGATCGTCGGTCTCCGGGCTACCGGGGGAACCTCAGAGTCCGACCAGGTGCTGGTCGGGATCGAGACCGACCGCGGGCCGTGGGTGCAGGCCCTGCTCGTTGCGGGCTATGTCGTCTATGCGGTCAACCCACTGCAGGCCGCCCGCTACCGGGAACGCCACGGGGCCTCGGGCGCGAAGAGCGATCCCGGTGACGCGCACGTGCTGGCCGAGCTGGTGCGCCTGGACCGCGACCACCACCGCCCGATCGCCGGGGACAGCGCGATCGCCGAGCACGTCAAGGTCGTCGCCCGCGCCCATCAGTCGATGATCTGGTCGCGGCAACGACAGACCAACACGTTGCGATCGATGCTGCGCGAGTACTACCCCGGCGCTCTGGCCGCGTTCGACGACCTTGCCGGGCGAGATGCCCTCGCGGTGCTCGCGCTGGCACCGACCCCGGCCCAGGGGCGGCGCCTGCGCGGGGCGCAGGTCGAGAAGGCGCTGCGCGCCGCCGGCCGCCAGCGCAACCTCTCCGCGACCGCGCAGCGCATCGTGGCGGCGCTGCGCGCCGAGCAGCTCGAGGCCCATCCCGGGGTGGTGCACGCCTACGCCGCGAGCGTGACGGCCTTGGTCGCGGTGATCGGCGAGCTCGCCCGCCAGTGCGAGGTCCTGCGAGGCGAGGTGCAGGCGGGTTTTGGCCGGCACCCGGACGCTGAGCTCACCTGTCCCAGCCCGGGCTGGGACCAGTGCTCGCCGCCCGGGTGTTCGCCGAATTCGGAGACGACCCGCACCGCTACGCCGACGCGCGGGCCCGCAAGAACTACTCCGGGATGGCCCCGGTCACCCGCGCCTCGGGCAAGGCGCGAGTCGTGCTCGCCCGCCACGCCCGCAACCGACGACTCGCCGACGCGCTCTACCAACAGGCCTTCACCGCCCTGAACACCTCGCCCGGCGCCCGCGGCTACTACGACGCCCACCGCGCCCGCGGCAACACCCACCACCAAGCCCTGCGCGCCCTGACCAACCGGCTCGTCGGCATCCTGCACGGCTGCCTGCGCCACCGACGTCCCTACGACGAGGCCACCGCATGGCACCTCGTCGACAACACCACCCCAGCCGTGGCTCGACCGCTTACAACAGTGGGATGTCTAGCCGGGCTCGCCACGCGCCTTGCGGTACAGCACCCAGGCGAGGTCGACGAGGCAGATCGCGGCGACCACGCCGAACGCGGTCGCCGCCCAGGGCAGCCACACCACGGCGAGGAACACGACGACGCCCGCGATCGAGGTCACCAGCCCGAACGCGGCGAGCACGGCACGGAAGGTCAACGGACTGTAGGTCGGTGCCGCGCCGCCGAAGCCGGCCGTGGGGTCGTGGTAGTCGGGCAGACCGCGCTCGTAGTCCGCACGGGTGCGGCGGGGCTTCTTGGTCACGGCCGTCCCTCCTCTCGTCGATGTCGTCCGGTACATGGGCTCGCCGGCTGCGGGCGCCGGGCCCGGCCACAGAATGGTGGATGGACCCCGACCTCTCGTCGTGTGCGTCGACAGAATCGGCGTCTGCGGTTGTCAACCCGTACAGCGCCACGGTGCTCGATTCGATCAACGCCGACGACGGGCGCCCGCATGGCACGACGTGAGCCACGGCGGGCCGCCGATCTCTCGAGGCGGTCGGACTCTCGCTCGGCGACCTTCAGGCCGTCGCCGCGGTGCCCGGCGTCGTCTGCGGGCAGGGCGTGCCGGCCCACGCGGGTGGGGTCAACGCGGCAGCCATCCGTTGCATCTGGTCGCGGTGCAGCGGGCTCAGCAGAGCGAGCATGCGCTGACCTTCCGGAGTCAACAGGACCCGCACCGTCCGCCCGTCGTCCGGGTCTTCGTTCCGCTGCACCAGCCCGTTGCCCTGAGCGCGGTTGACCAGCTCGACCGTGCTGTGGTGCCGCAGCTGCAGCCGCTCCGCGAGTTCGCCCACGGAGGCCCACTCGCGGCCGGGGAAGCCCTTTAGCGCGAGCAGCAGCTGGTAGTGCTGGGGAGTGAGGCCGTGCTGGCGCACGGTCTCGTCGCTGAAGCGCAGGTAGGACCGGACCGCCAAGCGGAAATCCGCCAGCGCCTCGAAGTCACGCTTCGTCATCGGACCTGAATCATCCACGTCCAACCCCACGACCCTCATCACCTCGTGACCCACCGTCGCGCCGAGAATCTATCGTACGGCGAGATAATATCGTGTTACGATACAGAAAGTCAGGGTGCCAGCCTTGCGGTGTTCTTCGCCGCGGTGGCCGGGCTGTTGATCTGGCTGACCCGACGGCTCCGTCGGCCTGCAGGGGCTGGGACCGCGCTCGGGCTACGACGACTCGGGCCCGAGTCCTTCATGACCTCGTCGCTGCGGACGCAGGTGGTGAGAGAACGATGAGGAGTGGCAAGTGAGATGACGATTTTCATCGTGGTGATCGTCGTGGCCGTGGCCCTGTCGGCGGTGGTCCTCGGCTCGAGTGTCCGGGTGGTCAAGCAGTTCGAGCGCGGAGTCGTGTTCCGGTTCGGCCGGGTGGAGGAAGGAACCACTCGTGGTCCGGGGATCGCGATGCTGGTGCCGATCGTGGACCGGATGAAGAAGGTGAACATGCAGATCGTTACCATGCCGGTCCCTGCGCAGGACGGCATCACCCGCGACAACGTCACCGTCCGGGTCGACGCCGTGATCTACTTCCGCGTGGTCGACCCTGTGCGCGTCGCGGTCGATGTGCAGGACTATCTCTCCGCGGTCGGCCAGCTCGCCCAGACCTCGCTGCGTTCGATCATCGGCAAGAGCGACCTCGACGACCTGCTGAGCAACCGGGAGAAGCTCAACCAGGGCATGGAGTTGATGATCGACAGCCCGGTGGTGGGCTGGGGTCTGCACATCGACCGTGTCGAGATCAAGGACGTCACACTGCCCGAATCGATGAAGCGTTCGATGTCGCGGCAGGCAGAGGCCGAGCGGGAACGCCGCGCTCGGGTCATCATCGCCGACGGCGAGAAGCAGGCCGCGCTGAACCTCACCGAGGCGGCCGACATGATGGCCGAGAGCCCTGCCGCGCTGCAGCTGCGGTTGCTCGAGACCGTCGTCGAGGTCGCCGCCGAGAAGAACTCCACGCTGGTGCTGCCCTTCCCCGTCGAGCTGTTGCGCTTCCTCGAGCGGGCCACCCCCGCCGAGCCCAGCGGGAGCGTCGCGGCTGCCACCACGGCCACGGCCGACGAGCCCTCGCCTCCGTCGACGCCGTCGCCCCGCACACCGCCGGTGCCCGGGGACCTCGTCGGCGCGTGGCAGTCGGCGGACGCCGGGTCGGCACAGCCCGACCAGGCCCCCCTTCGCGACGAGTCCGAATGGCGGCCGGCGATGTCTGTTCTCGATTCCGCACCGAGGATGTGAGCGGTCACCGTCAGGCCTGACGTGGCTCGGGTCGCGCTCCGATCGCGTCGCAGATGTCCTGTGGGCGCACGACAAAGCATTGCGGCGAGTGTGTTCGCCGGCCACAGACCGCCTCCCGCCGGTAGGAGCGACACTTGCCCCGTGAGATGGGGGAGACCTCGTCCGAGGAAACCGGTGAGGGTCGGAGCGCGAGTTGATCCGCCGGCGATGGAGGTGTTCGGTGTCCTACCGTCATGAATCCTCTCGACGCGAGGTTCCTGGCCGGCCCGGAGTCGGTCGACCCCGGTTCCGGACGCGGGCGGCCGACGTGTCGGGCTCCACCGCGGCCCGTCCTCGACGTGGCCCGGTGCCCGCGGACGGTGTCGCCGGACCCGACACCCGCGCGGGTCCGACCCTCCAGGAGGTGGCCGCGGCGAGATGGGAGAACGAGGGCGGGCGCCTGCTCAGGCCGACGGCTCGCGGACGGACCCGCGGAGCGCCGGCGTGGGCGGAGTCGGAATGACGACGCGCCCCGCCGCACGGGTCGCCCGGGTCTACGAGCAGCGCACGCCCCAGGACGGAGTGCGGGTGCTCGTCGATCGGGTGTGGCCGCGCGGGCTGGCCAAGGCTGCCGCGGACCTCGACGTGTGGTGCAAGGACGTCGCGCCCTCGACCGCCTTGCGCCGGTGGTACGGCCACGACCCGTCGCGGTTCGACGAGTTCGCACGCCGCTACCGGGCAGAACTCGACGAACCGGGCCCGGCCGCGGCACTGGCACATCTGCGCGGGCTCGCGGCTGGCCGGACTCTCACCCTGCTGACCGCCACTCGGCAGCCCGAGATCAGCCAGGCCGCGGTGCTCGCGGACCTGCTCGACGCCCGGCGCGGCACCGGCTGACGGGTCGCACGGCGCCGATCGAGGACCACGGTGTTCGAAAGTGCGACGAGAACACCCTGATAGATCGTGTCACGATATAGCGACGGCCAGGAGCTCGCGCGGCGGCGCTCCATCCGTCGCCGACCGCGCGGGTCTCGACGATCCACGAGGATCTCTGGAGGGGTGATGAGCGATCCGGTCCCGGTGGTCGTGGGCGTGGATGGTTCGCCGTCCGGGCGAGACGCTCTGGACTGGGCGGTGGCCGAGGCCGCCACGCAGGTCCGCCCGTTGTGGGTCGTGCATGCTTGTCCGCCTCCGATCGACACGGGTCCGCTCGGGCCGCTCCCGTCCCTCTCGCCGTACACCGGCACCGGGGATGTACTCCACGAGGCGGCGCGACGAGCCGCACTCGTCGCGCCCGAGGTCGAGGTGACCACGCGCCTCGTGTCGGGCGGCCCGGTGCCGGCACTCCTCGGTCAGCGGGCCTGTCTGATCGTCGTGGGGGGTCGTGGTCGCCGGGGCGTGCGCCGTGCCCTCGCGGGCTCGGTCAGTGTCGCGGTCTCGGCGCGGGCCCAGTGTCCTGTGGTGACGGTGCCCCCGTTGCGCGAGGTGGTTCCCGGCCCGTCACGGGCCAAGGTCGTGGTCGGGGTCGACGGCTTGGATCTCTCGAGCCGGGCGATCGGTTTCGCGCTGCAGGCGGCGGCGCAGCGCGGGGTCGGGCTCACGGCCCTGCATGCGTGGACCCCGCGGCCTCCGGCTGACAGTGGTGGGCTCGCCGACGACTGGGCCGCGTCCCGAGCCGTGGAGTGCCGCGCGCTCGACGGCGCGCTCGCAGGGTGGCGGGAGCGGTTCCCCACCGTGGACATCACGCCCAAGCTCGCCTGCGACGACCCGGCGCACGCGCTCGCCGTGGAGTCGGCCGGGGCGGCGCTGGTCGTCGTCGGCTCCCGAGGACGCGGCTGCATGACCGGGGTCCTGTTCGGTTCGGTCAGCCAGGTACTGCGGCACGCCGCTCATTGCCCCATCGCCGTGGCCCGGCCGCGAGCGGTCACGGCCGGACGGGCTCGAGCAGCGTGACGGCCCCATCTGCAGATGTCCCATGGCACTCCCCGCACCAGGACGGAGTGCCCAGCCCCTGATCACGTCGATGTTCCTTCCCAGGAGGTAGCCACCATGGCCCAACCGTTCTATCCGCAACCCACATCGGAGCTCTCCGAGCGGCGCCAGGCGCTCGCCCCGGACATCCATGCTGCGTTCGAGGCCTTCAGCCGCGCGGTATTCGCCGATGGCGCTCTACCGGTGAAGACCAAGCAGCTCATTGCTGTCGCCGTCGCCCATGTCACCCAGTGCCCTTACTGCATCGACGGCCACACGCGGCTCGCCCGCAGGAAAGGCGCGAGCGAGGAAGAGCTCATGGAAGCGATCTGGGTGGCAGCCGAGATGCGGGCCGGCGGTGCGTATGCGCACTCCACTCTGGCCCTGCACGCATCGGGCGAGGTCAGCGCGCACGAGCATCGGTGACCTGAGCCGAAGACTCACGCTCCGACCCTGTCGCGGCTGTCCTGCAGGACAACGCACGAACGCTCCGCCCTGGTCATGACAGCCCGCTCGGGACCTCCGCGACCACCCCGGGGGCGCCCGCGACCGTCGGGGGTGACGGCTCGACGTGGGTGCGGGCCTCGGCGACCGCGACGCGCCGTCGCGCGCCGCAGCCATCTCGCTCGCACGTCGCGATAACTGTACGTCGTGCATAACGCACGACAAGCGGCTAGCATGAGCCACACGGGACGAGGTGGGAGGACGCGGATGGCGGTCGCGGCGGGGCGGGTGCGGGCGTGCCTCACCGTGTACCGCTGGGTGGCCTTCGCCGGCCCCCGGACCACGACAGGTGTGGGCGTGGTCCTCCTCGGCGCGCTCACCGTGCCGCAGCTGACCCTGCTGAGCGGGAGGTACCCGGGCTGGGTGCGCGTGTGGGCCGGGCTGGCCGTGGCGGTCGCGCTGCTCGCCGTGACGGTCATGCTCGGCGCGCGCTCCCGCCCGGTGGCGGGCCTCGGCTGGTTCGCGGGCAGCGCCGTGTGCGCCGTGTCGATCGCGCTATGGGTCCTCAGCCGCACCGTGGGTCTGCCCGGTGTGGTCGGCGCGCTCGGTCGCTGGGACCACCCCGGTGCCACAGCCGCCCTCGGCCTCGCGGCTCTGTTCCTCCTGTTGCACGGCTCGCTGCTGCTCGGCGTCACCGTCGCGCGGCCCGGACACCGGCACTGGCACGACTGAGCGACGGGAGCACCGTGACGACCCTGGACTTCCCGGCATGGTTGCGCATCGAGCACTGGCTGAACGTGCTGTTCCTGACCCTCCTCATGCGCAGCGGCCACGAGATCCTCGGCAGCTACCCGAAGCTGTACTGGCGCAACGACAGCCGGCCCGGCACCGAATGGGCCCGATTCACGCGCAAGACCATGCCGACCGACAAGCTCTACGACACCCTCGACGAGGAGGAGAACTACTCCCCGGTGATCTCCCTGCCCGGCCGGAAGATGCTCGGGATGGGCCGACACTGGCACTTCGTCAGCGTGCTCGGATGGGTGGGGACGGGCGTGGTCTACGTCGCGCTGCTGTTCGGGACCGGGCAGTGGCACCGCTACATCCCGTACTCCTGGGAGATCTTCCCGACGGCGTGGAACGATCTGCTGACCTACCTGAGCTTTGACCTGCCGCCCCTGCTGCCCGGCGAACCCCTCGACGGCATCCAGAAGCTCACCTACGCCGCGGTGATCTTCCTCCTCGCCCCGTTCCAGATCCTCACCGGTGCCGCGCAGTCACCGGCGGTCGAGGCCCGGTTCCCCTGGTACGTGCGGCTCTTCGGCGGGCGCCAGAGTGCGCGCAGCCTGCACTTCCTCGGGCTGGTGGCGTTTCTGGCGTTCGTGGTCGTACACGTCGCGATGATCGCGCTGTGGGGGTGGGGCGAGCTCAACGCGTTGATGATCTTCGGTGAGGTGCGGGACACGCGCTGGGCGATCGCCGCCTCGCTGGGCATCATCGCCGCGATCGTCCTGCTCCACGTCGCCGCGACGGTCTGGAGCCTGCGGCACCCGCGCTCGGTGCAGCGCGTGCTCGGCGCGGTGCTCGAGCGCGTCCGGCTGTTGACGCTCCGGCCGCTGGTCTCGCGGCAGGACTACTCCACGGCCGAGCTCTCACCCCAGCACCGGGTCAACGGCAAGCCGCCGGACAGCGACGCCTACAAGACGCTCGCCGTGCACGGTTTCGCCGATTGGCGCCTCGACGTCGGGGGGCTGGTGGACCGTCCCGTGCGGCTCTCGCTCGACGAGCTGCGGGCGCTGGGGGAGCCGCAGACCCAGCGGGTGCTGCACAACTGTGTGCAGGGCTGGTCGAGCATCGGGGAGTGGACGGGCCTGCCGCTGCGGGTGCTGCTCGACCGCGTCCAGCCAATGCCCGAGGCGCGCTACCTGTGTGTGCTCTCCCTGCAGGACAACGCCCGCGACGAGCCGAGCTCCGAGGGCGGAGGCCGGTTCTACGAGGTCATCGACCTCGACCTCGCGCGGCAGTCGCACACGCTCCTCGCCTACGGGATGAACGGCGGCTCGCTCCCCATCAAGCACGGTGCCCCGCTCCGGCTGCGCATCGAGAACCAGGTCGGTTTCAAGATGGTCAAGTGGATCGAGCGGATCGAGCTCGTGTCCTCCTACGACGTCATCGGGCGCGGTGCCGGCGGCTGGCGCGAGGACAACGTCTACTACGACAAGGACGTCGCGATCTAGATGAGCAGCCTGAACGCCGCCGACACCCGCCCGGCCGACCTCGTCCCGCTCGACGACGGGCAGCGCGCCCGGGTGCAGGCCCAGCTCGCGCGGGAGGGCATCTCCTGTGGGGCCTGCGGGGGCACCGCGTTCGCCGTCGGCGACGCCCTCTACCTGGGCTTCCTGTTCCGCAGCGAACGGACCGACGCGTGGATGGTCGCGCTGACGTGCACCGCGCCCGGCTGCCCGTCGCCGCACTCCGCGGTGAGGGTGCACGACGCGCGGGGCCTGCTCGGACCACGCGACAGCACCGGAGAGGCGCTTCGTGGGAGGTCCCTGCGGGTGCGCCCGCGCTCGCGGAACGGGACCGGCCCGCTCCGCTCCGGCGCCGGGTCCCCGTAGCGCGGCCCGGGGACAGCGAGGACATCCCGGACAGGAGGAGGCGGTGACGACGCTGACCGCCGGGTACGAGCGGTCCCCGCAGGAGATCGCGGAGCGGTTGCGGGCCGACGACCGCAGACTCGTCCGCCGCCTGGCGCGCCACCGCATCCTGCTGCGGGGGCTCGGCGTCGCACATCCGCCGGGTGCGCCACCTCCTCGCCGCCCTCACCTCGGCCGCCGTCGCCGTCGCCGCTGCTCGGCGCATCGGCGGGCCGCCACCGGTGGGACCTCCGCGAGGCGGGCCGCCGCCGGCCGCGGTAGGGCGGGCCGGGTCAGCGGGCGCCGACGGGCAGCACCACCCGACCCCAGGTGGCGTTGGTGACGATCGCGGCCGACGCGTACCAGGCGGCCAACGCCGTGGCCAGACCGACGTACCCGCCGACGGTGGCCAGGCCACCGACCCCGAACTCGCCCACGGTCAGCAGCAGGAAGGTGACGAACAGCAGCACCACGACGGCCGCGATCGCGGCGTTGGTGCGCACCGAAGCGACGGCCATGTACGCGGTGAAGATCGTCCACGCCAGGAGGTACAACCCCGTGTACGGGGCCGCGGCGGCCGTCCCACCGAGCGCGGGGACCACGAACTGGACGTACGCGGCGAACGAGAGCCAGAAGGCGCCGTAGGAGGAGAAGGCCGTCGCGCCGAAGGTGTTGCCCTTGCGGAACTCCCACATGCCGGCGAGGACCTGGACGAGGCCGCCGTAGAACAGGGCCAGCGGGAGCACCACCTTCTCCCCGGCCGTGGGCAGCAGTCCGGCGTTGAAGCAACTGAGCACCATCGTGGTCGCGGCGAAGCCGGCCAGGCCGAGGGCTCCGGGGTCGGCGATGACCGCAGCCGCCGCCGAGGCCTGTCGCTGCACCCCGGATTCGCCCGCCAGCTCTCCGACCTGGGTCTCGCTGCTCATGAACGTCCCCTTCCGTCTCGATCCGTGCCGGTGGCGCACCACCCTCCAAGGTAGACCGAAGGCCCATTTTGCGCGACGTGCATTCCGGGCGTCGTGCTCCGCCTGGCGTGACGGCGGGGCGTCAGCGCCGGACCTTCACGTCCGGCGGAACCGGGCGGTGACGGGGGTCGGGGAGCCCGAGACGGTCGAGTACCGGCGCCAGCTCGGCCAGCTCGACCTCGAGATCCGTGTAGCGGGTGCGCTGCCCGTCCGACATCGCTCCACGACGGTGCAGCAGGGCGAGGCGGTGCAGCCGGCCCGCGACGAGGGCGCCCCAGCGGATCGAGGCGTCGTACACGCGGACCTCGTCGTGCCGGCGGTCCTCGGCCGCACCCAGGGCCCGCAGCGCGGCGACCGCGGCGAACGCCCGGTCGAGGTCGGCCGTGACCCCCGTGACCCCCGGGACCGGGTAGGCGTCGCGCGCGGTGGTCTGTTCGCTCACGGGGGTGTCCTCACGGTTCCGGGATCGGTGGTCGGGCGATGCCCACGACGGTGTCCTGCCCGTCGAACGTCAGCCAGACGCGGTCCGGGCCGACGGCCAGCCCGGACACCGAGGCGTTCCGGGCCGGTCCGTCGGGCAGGGCGTCGCGGTAGGGGACGGTGGCGACGCGGTGCAGGTGGCCGTCCGGGTAGCCGATGAAGCTGTCGGTCGCGAAGACCACCAGGGCGTCGTCGGTGGCGGCGTAGACGCGGGTCTCGTCGGTCCCGACGTCGCGCACCGGGGACCCGAGGTCGGCCGTGGCCACGACGGACAGGCTCTCGTGGTCCGGCGGGGTCTCGACCGCGAGCAGGCGGTCGCTGTCGCGCTCGGCGACGTAGAGACGATCGACCTTCACCTCGTCGCCCGCGCTGTGGCCGGCCCGCACGGCGATCCGGCCGGTCTCCTCGACGGGCCCGGGGGCGCCTTTGTGGTGAGTGATCCCGTCGGGGCCCAGGACGTGGTACTCCACGGGCCGGCCGCGGGCGGCGCCGTCGAGCTCCGCGTCGGGGCTCGCGTGCACGTCCTGCGGCGGCAGCGGGCGCAGGTTCCCCAGGTCGTAGCCGGACACGGTCGTGCGGTCCTCGGAGAGGGCGAGCAGGGTCCGGGCGCCGTCATCGGTGGCGAGGTAGTCGGGTTCGGGGCCGACGGTGACCGCGCCGGCGGGCCGCAGGGCGGTCGCGTCGAGCGCGACGACCCGGCCCGCGTCCGGCTGGGCGACGAAGACCTGCGAAGGGTCGTCGGGGTCGTCGACCACGTTCTCCCCGAGCCTGCCCAGGGGCGCCGACACCGTGCTGGTCGCGGGCCACCCGGGCCCCCCGGGATCGACCCGGACGACCCGGCCGTCGTCGGTGAGGGCGACCAGGGCGTGCGTGCCCGCGGACCAGACCGGCTCGTGGAGCGCGGCGCCAGCGTGCGCCACGACCACGACCACGGCCGCGCCCGTCCCGGCCCGGCCGGCCGTCGCGCAGCCGGCCAGGAGGACGGGGAGGACGGCGGCCGCGGCGACCGCGAGGCCGCCGGTGCGGCGTGCCCTCGACACCCCCGCGGTGGTGTCGCGGTGGTGGTCGCCGGACGGGACGCACCGTTCCCGCCCGTCGGGCCGGCACGGGCGCCGGGCGAGATCCTGCTCGGGGTGGTCGGCCGCGGGACGCCGGCCGCGGACGGCGGCGGCGAGCACCTCGGCGAGGTGCACCGGGGTGCGGTCGACGTCGGACTGCTCGATCTGGGTGCGGCAGCTGTATCCGTCGGCGATCACGAGGGTCCCGGGGTCGGTGGCACGCAGCGCGGGCAGCAGCTTGTCCTCCGCGCAGGCCATCGACACGTCGTAGTGCCCCTCCTCGAAGCCGAAGTTGCCGGCCAGGCCGCAGCACCCGGCGTTGAGCACCTCGAGGTCGACGCCCGCCGCGGCGGCCACCGTGCGGTCGGCGTCGGTGCCGAGCACGGCGTGCTGGTGGCAGTGCGGCTGCATGACCGCACGCCGGTCCAGCCGGGTCGCGGGCCGCCAGTCGGGCGCCTTCTGCGCCAGGAGCTCCGCGAGCGTGTACGTCTGGGCCGCCAGCCGGTGGGCGTCCTCGTCACCGTGCATCAGCTCGGGCAGGTCGGACCGGAACACCGCGGCGCAGCTCGGTTCGAGCACCAGCACGGGTGTCCCGTCGCGCAGCTGGGGACGCAGCACCTCGAGGGTGCGGCGGAGCACCCGCTGGGCGACCGGCAGCTGTCCGGTGGAGATCCAGGTCAGGCCACAGCACACCTCGGCGTCGGGCACGGTGACCTCGAAGCCCGCGGCCTCGAGCACGGCGACCGCCGCGCGCGCGATCGCCGGATGGAAGGCATCGGTGAACGTGTCCGGCCACAGCAGCACCCGTCCCCGGGGGTGGGGCGGCGCGGGGACCTGTGGGGTGCGGCGGGCGAACCACGTGACGAAGCGCTCCTCGGCGAACGCCGGGATCGCCCGCTGCTCGGCGACGCCGCCGGCCTTCTTCACCAGCCGGGACAGGCCGGGCGTCGCAGTGATCCGGTTGACCCAGCGGGCGACCGGGGCCGCGCGGGTCGCCAGGCGCGCCCAGAGCGGGAGCCAGCCCATGGACCAGTGGGCGAGGGGGCGGCGCCAGGCCCGGCCGGCGTAGTGGTGGGACAGGAACTCGGCCTTGTAGGTGGCCATGTCGACGTCCACCGGGCAGTCGCTCCTGCAGCCCTTGCACGCCAGGCACAGATCGAGCGCGTCGCGCACCTCCGTCGAGCGCCAGCCGTCGGTGATGACTTCGCCGCGCATCATCTCGAACAGCACCCGGGAGCGGCCGCGGGTCGAGTGCTCCTCCTCGCGGGTGGCCCGGTAGCTCGGGCACATGACCCCGCTCTCGTGCCCCCGGCAGTGGCCGATGCCGACACAG
Organism: Actinomycetospora sp. CA-053990; assembly: GCF_050948445.1. Taxonomy (NCBI): domain Bacteria; kingdom Bacillati; phylum Actinomycetota; class Actinomycetes; order Pseudonocardiales; family Pseudonocardiaceae; genus Actinomycetospora; species Actinomycetospora sp. CA-053990. The sequence goes on from NZ_CP192043.1 coordinate 1,498,191, forward strand.
CGCGCGACCGCGGCCGAGAACCGGTGCGAGTCGTCGGGGTAGTCGAAGAAGGTCGTCGGCTCCCAAGGGCGGTGGTCGCTGCCCTGGCGCAGGTCCGCGTCGACGCGGCGCGGGTGCACGACCTTGCCGGGGTTCATCTTCTCGCCCGGGTCGAACAGCGTCTTGAGCTCGCCGAACGCCTCCACGATCCGCTCGCCGAACATGATGGGCAGCAGCTCGCCGCGGGCCTGCCCGTCGCCGTGCTCGCCCGAGAGTGACCCGTCGTACGACGTCACCAGGTGCGCGGCCTCGACGAGGAAGGACCGGAAGTCCTCCACGCCGCCGGCGGTGCCGAGGTCGAAGGGGATGCGGCAGTGCACGCACCCCTGGCCGAAGTGGCCGTACACCGCCGTCTCGCCGAGGCCATGGCGGCGGAGCAGGTCGAGGTAGTCGCGCAGGTAGTCACCGAGCTTCTCCGGCGCGACCGCGGCGTCCTCCCAGCCGGGATGGGTGGGCGAGGCGAGCGGGGGGTAGGCCGTGGCGCCGAGTCCGGCCTCGCGTGCCTCCCAGAGCCGCTGCTCGGAGAGCGGCTTCTCGAGGATCTTGCTGGTCGGGGGGTGCTCCCGCCGGCCCAGCTCGTCCACCAGACCCTGGGCGGCGCGGTCGACGGCGTCCTGGTCGTCACCGGAGAACTGCGCCATGAGCCAGGACTCGCCGCGCGGGAGCTCGGCGATGGCCTCGTCGGCCAGCGACTCGTTGCGCTCCAGCTCGACGAGACGGGAGTCGATGCCCTCCAGCGCCGAGGGGCCGTGCGCGACGACCGCGGGGACGTCGGAGCCCGCCGCGACCACGTCGGGGTAGCCGAGCACCACGAGGGCCGAGGCGGAGCGCGTGGGGAACAGCTCGATCTCGGCGCGCAGGACGGTGACGAGCGTGCTCTCGCTGCCGACGAGGGCCTTGGCGACGTCGAACCCCTGCTCGGGCAGGAGCGCGTCGAGGTTGTAGCCCGAGACCCGGCGCGGGATGTCCGGGTAGCGCGCGCGGATCTCGTCGGCGTACCGGTCGCGCAGGGCGCGCAGCCCGCGGTACAGCTCGGCGCGCCGGCCGCCGTCGGCGACGATGCGCTCGTACTCCCCGTCGCTGGTCGGGCCGACCCAGCACCGCAGCCCGTCGTAGGTGAGGATCTCGAGCCGGCGCACGGAGTCGGCCATCTTGCCGTAGGCCTGCGCGGTCGAGCCGCAGGAGTTGTTGCCGATCATCCCGCCGATCGAGCAGCTGGCGTGGGTGGACGGTTTCGGCCCGACCCCGAGACCGTGCTCGGCGAGCTGGTCGTTGAGCGGGTCGAGCGCGGCGCCGGGTTCGACGACGGCCGTGCGGGCGTCGACGTCCAGGGAGACGAGCCGGTGGCAGTACTGCGTCCAGTCGATGACGACGGCCGTGTTCGTCGTGCTGCCGGCGAGGTTGGTGCCGCCGCCGCGGGACAGGATCGGGACGCCGTGCTCGCGGCACACCGCCACCGCCGCCTCGGCGGCGTCGACGCTGCGCGGTACGACGACGCCAATCGGCACCTCGCGGTAGTTGGACGCGTCGGTGGAGTAGATCGCGCGGGCGCCGGCGTCGAGGCGCACGTCGCCGTCGACGCGGGCACGGAGGTCGGCCTCCAGCGCGGCCGCGCCGGTCGCCGGCTGCCGGCGACGGGCCCGGGGGAGGTCCAGGTCGACGATCACCGGCCACCACCCGGGAGGTGCGACTTGATCGACTCGGTGAACTCGTGGACCTTCTGCTTCGCGCCCTTCTCGACGATGCCCAGCGTCTCCGGGTCGCCCTTCGCCACGGCCGTCGCGGCCTTCGTCGCCTGCTCGGCCATGAGATGGGGTGGCACGGGCGGGATCTCGGGGTCGACGACGACCTCGAGCACGCACGGGACGTTCGAGGACAGCGCCTCGTCCCAGGCCTTGCCGATGTCGTGTGGGCTGTCGCACCGGAAGCCGCGCAGCCCGAGCAGCTCGGCGAACTCCGCGTACGGGACGTCGGGGATCCACTGGCTGCCGGGGTACTTCGGGTCGCCGGCCATGGCCCGCTGCTCCCACGTGACCTGGTTGAGGTCCTGGTTGTTGAACACGCAGAACACCAGCGGCGCGCTCTCGAACCGCTCCCGGTAGCGCTTGATCGTGATCAGCTCGAGCATCCCGTTCATCTGGAACACACCGTCGCCGACGAATGCGATGACCGGGCGGTCGGGGAAGGCGAACCGCGCCGCGATGGCGTAGGGGGTGCCGGGCCCCATCGTGGCGAGGTTGCCGGCCAGCGACGCCTTCATCCCGCGGCGCAGCGTGAGGTGCCGCGACCACCAGTTGGCCACCGACCCGGCGTCGGTGGTGAGGATCGCCCCGTCCGGCAGCCGCCTCGAGGCCTCGTGCACCACGAGCTCGGGGTTGAGCGGGCTGGCGTCGTCGTGCGCGCGGTCGTCCAGCACCCGGTGCCACTCGTCGACCTCGCGCTCGATCTCCTCGCGCCAGGAGCGGTCGGTCTTGCGCTCCAGCAGCGGCAGCAGCGCGCGCAGGGTCTCGCGGGCGTCCCCGACGACGTTGGCCTCCATCGGGTAGCGCACCCCGACCATGCGGCCGTCGAGGTTGATCTCCACGCCGCGGGCCTGGCCCTCCTCGGGCAGCCACTCCGCGTAGGGGAAGGACGTGCCGACGAACAGCAGCGTGTCGCACTTCTTCATCATGTGGTCGCTGGCGGTCGAGCCGAGCAGCCCGATGGGCCCGGTGACGTAGGGCAGGTCGTCGGCCGGTTCGACCCGGCCGAGCGACGTCTTGGCAACGCCGGCGCCGAGCACCTCGGCGACCTCCATCACCTCGTCGCCGGCCTCCTGGGCGCCCTGCCCGACCAGCATCGCGACCCGACCCCCGGCGTTGAGGACGTCCGCGGCACGCTGCAGCTCCCCGGGGTCGGGCAGGACCCGCGGCCGGCTCCAGCCCACCCCGGAGAACACCGCGCCGTGCTCCCGCGGCGGCGACGGGACGGCGTCGGCCTCGGCCACGTCCTCGGGGATGATGATCGTCGCGACGGTGCGGTTGGTCAGCGCGACCTTGCAGGCGCGGTCCACCAGGTGGCGGGCCTGGGCGGGGTGCATGCAGGTCTGCACGAAGTCCGACGAGACGTCCTTGTAGAGCGTGTTCGGGTCGATCTCCTGCTGGAATGCCGAGCCCAGCCCGATCCGCTTCTGCTGCCCGACGATCGCCACCACCGGCTGGTGGTCGAGCTTGGCGTCGTAGAGCCCGTTGAGCAGGTGGATCGCGCCGCCGCCCGAGGTGGCCATCGCGCACCCGAGCTCGCCGGTGAACTTGGCGTGGGCGCTCGCCATGAACGCGCCCATCTCCTCGTGGCGCGGCTGGATCAGTTCGGGGTCGCCGTCGGCGCGGTCGAGGGCCCCGAGCAGCGCGTTGATCCCGTCCCCGGGATAGCCGTAGATGCGGTGCACGCCCCACCGGCGCAGGCGCTCGAGAACGAAGTCCGCGACGAGCATCAGCCCGACTCCTTCCGGTTCGACTGCCCCGAGGATGGCACAGCTTCGTGCGTGACGCACGACGTGTTTGAGAAACGAAGTGCACGTGGTACGACTTGGGCGTGAGCACGACGGTGCCCCTCGAGGGGCTGGAGGTGGCGGCCTACACGCTGCCCACGGACGCCCCGGAGTCCGACGGCACGCTGGACTGGGACGCCACGACGCTCGTCGTGGTGCAGGCGCACGCGGCCGGGTGCACAGGGCTCGGCTACACCTACGCCGGGTCGCCGGTGGCGACGACGGTCGACGCCGTCCTGGCCGACGTCGTGCGCGGCCGTGACGTGCTCGCGGTGCCGGCGGCGTGGGTGGCGATGCACCACGCGGTGCGCAACCTCGGCCGTCCCGGGGTCGTCGCCGAGGCGATCTCCGCGGTCGACATCGCGCTGTGGGACCTGCACGCCCGTGTGCGCGACGTCCCGCTGTCGGTGGCGCTGGGCGCGGTCCACGACGCCACGCCGGTCTACGGCAGCGGCGGGTTCACCTCCTACGACGACGGTCAACTGCGCACCCAGCTGCGGCGGTGGGTGGCCGACGGCGTGACCTCGGTCAAGATCAAGGTCGGGCGGCACCTCGAGGACGACGTGCACCGCCTGGACGTCGTCCGTGCCGCCCTGGGCGACGACGTCGAGCTCATGGTCGACGCCAACGGCGCCTACACCCGCAAGCAGGCCCTGGACTGGGCCGGGCGGCTCGCCGACCGGGGCGTCACCTGGCTCGAGGAGCCGGTCAGCTCCGACGACCTCGAGGGCCTGGCCCTCGTCCGGGACCACGGTCCGGGCGGCGTCGAGGTGGCGGCCGGCGAGTACGGCTACGACCTGCCCTACTTCCACCGCATGCTCGCGGCCGGCGCGGTCGACTGCCTGCAGGCCGACGTCACCCGGTGCGGCGGCTACACGGCCCTCACCCGCGTCGCCGCCCTCTGCGACGCGCGCAGCCTGGACCTCTCGCTGCACTGCGCGCCACAGGTCAGCGCGCACGCCGGCACCGCCGTGTGGCACCTGCGCCACCTCGAGTACTTCCACGACCACGTGCGCATCGAGTCCCGCGCCTTCGACGGCGTGCTCAGCCCCTATCCCGACGGCACCCTGCGGCCCGACCGCTCTCGGCCCGGGCACGGGCTGAGCCTGCGCGCCGCCGACCTAGAGCCCCACCGGGTCGCCTGACCCGTCCCATCGATAGCCCTCGCCCCCCGGAGCTCCTCCGTGACCATCCAGGAACAGGACGCGCCCGCCGACGCCGCGACGGCCGCCCTCGACTCGCCGCAGGTCCTGCGCGAGTACGCGCTGCTCGCCGACGGCGAGCGCGGCGCGCTGCTCGGCCCCCGTGGCGACATCGTGTGGATGTGCGCCCCACGTTGGGACTCGCCCGCCGTGTTCGGCCGGCTGCTCGGGGCGCCCGGGCACTACGACCTGACCCCGACCGAGCGCTACGTGTGGGGCGGGCACTACGAGGACGGCTCGTTGATCTGGCGCAGCCGGTGGATGACCGATGGCGGACCCGTCGAGAGCCGGGAGGCGCTCGCGCTGCCCGCCAACACGGATCGGCTCGTGCTGCTGCGCCGCGTGCTCGCCGACGACGTCCCGGCCTCGGTGCACGTCGTGCTCGACCCCCGCGGGGAGTACGGGTGCCACCCGCTCACCGAGCTGCACCGCGACGACGACGGCTGCTGGACCGGCCGGATCGGCGGGCTGCGGATGCGGTGGCGGGGCGGCGACGACGCGGTCCCGGTGACGGCCGACGGCGGGACCCGCCTCGAGCTCGACCTCGTCCTCCCGCCCGGGCGCCACCACGATCTCGTCCTGGAGAGCGGCTCGCGGCTGCCCGACCGGGCGCCCGACCCCGACCTCGCCTGGCGGGAGACCGAGACCCGCTGGCACGCGAGCGTCCCGGCGACCTCGCGGCTGATCGGGGCAGCGCCGCGGGACGCCGCGCACGCCGCCGCGGTGCTGCGGGGCATGACCACCGGCTCCGGCGCGATGGTCGCCGCGGCCACCACCAGCCTGCCCGAGCGTCCCGGCGGCCAGGCCAACTTCGACTACCGCTACACCTGGATCCGCGACCAGTGCTACGCCGGACGCGCAGCCGCGCTCGCCGGCCTCGACGACCTGCTCGACGACGCCGTCCGCTTCCTGGGCGCCCGGCTGCTCGACGACGGGCCACGGCTGGCGCCGGCGTACGCGGTCGACGGCGGCCCGGTGCCCGACGAGGTCCACCTCGGCGTGCCCGGCTATCCCGGCGGCGGCGACCGGGTCGGCAACCGCGGCGGGCACCAGTTCCAGCTCGACGCGTTCGGGGAGATGCTGCTGCTCCTGGCCTCGGCGGCCGAGCGCGACCGGCTGGACGCCGAGGGGTGGCGGGCCGTCGAGACCGCCGTCGCCGCGATCGAGCAGCGCTGGACCGAGCCCGACGCCGGGGTGTGGGAGCTCGAGGACCGGGAGTGGACGCACAGCCGTCTGGTCTGCGTGGCCGGGCTGCGCGCCGTCGCCGCAGTCATGGGTGGTGGCGAGGCGGGGCGCTGGTCGGCGCTCGCCGACACCATCCTGGCCCGCACCGCCGGCACGTCCACCCACCCGAGCGGACGCTGGCAGCGCGCCGCCGACGACCCCCGTCCCGACGGGGCGCTGCTGCTCGCCGCGATCCGCGGGGCGGTCCCCGCGGACGACCCGCGCAGCCGCGTGACCCTCGGGGCCTACCTGCGCGAGCTGACCAGCGAGGGCTACGCCTACCGGTTCCGAGTCGACGACCGGCCCCTCGGCGACGCCGAGGGTGCCTTCCTGCTCTGCAACTTCATCACCGCGCTGGCCTGCCAGCAGCAGGGCGACGCGCTGTGCGCGCGGCACTTCTTCGAGCGGGGCCGCTCGGCCTGCGGGCCGCCGGGCCTGCTCACCGAGGAGTTCGACGTCACCCAGCGTCAGCTGCGCGGCAACCTGCCGCAGGCCTTCGTGCACGCCCTGCTGCTCGAGGCCGCGACGGTCCTCGAGCCGCTCGAGGCCGGCGCCGCGAGCACCACCCACCGAACGGAGAAACGATGACCAGGACCGCAGTTGTCACCGGCGGCACCGCCGGGGTCGGGCGGGCCACCGTCCGCGAGCTCGCCGCGGCGGGCTACGACGTCGCGGTGCTGGCCCGCGGGCAGGCCGGCCTCGACGCCGCGGCCGCGGACGTCAAGGACGCCGGCCGGCGGGCGATGCCCGTCGTCTGCGACGTCGCCGACGCGGACGCCGTGGCGCGGGCGGCCCAGCAGGTGGAGGACGGCCTCGGCGAGATCGACCTCTGGGTCAACGTCGCCTTCGTCGGCTCGCTGGCCTTCTTCTGGGACACCACCCTCGAGGAGTTCCGGCGCGTCACCGAGGTCACGTACTACGGGCAGGTGTACGGCACCCGGGCCGCCCTGGCCCGGATGCGGCCCCGCGATCGAGGTGTGGTCGTCAACGTGGGTTCGGCGATGGCCTACCGCTCGATCCCGCTGCAGTCCGCCTACTGCGGCGCCAAGCACGCGATCAAGGGCTTCAGTGAGTCGGTGATGACCGAGCTGGCCAACGAGCGCAGCCGGGTGCGGGTGTGCATGGTGCAGCTGCCGGGTCTGAACACGCCGCAGTTCACCTGGAACCTCGAGCGGGTCCAGGCGCACCCCCGACCGGTGGCGCCGGTGTGGCAGCCCGAGGTCGCGGCGCGCGCGATCCGGTTCCTCGCCGAGCACCCGCGACGCAACATGTGGGTCGGTCTCGCCACCGTCTACACGATCCTCGGCGAGCGCCTCGCCCCCAAGCTCGTCGACCTCTACCTCGGGCGCTACGGGGTGGCCGGCCAGCAGACCCGGGCGGACCTGCCCCGGCGCGGGTCCAACCTCGACGAGCCGCGCGACGCCGAGGTCGACGCCGGCGCGCACGGACCGTTCGACGACGAGGCCTGGTCGATCGACCCGCAGACGTGGGCCTCGACGCACCGTCGTGCCCTCCTCGGTGCTGGAGCCGCCGCCCTCGCGGCGACCCTGGTGGCCGTGCGGGAGAGCGCGGCGACGTGATCGGGCGGGACGGGCGGTCGGGCCTGCTGCACACCGCGCACCTCGTCCACGGGGGAACGTTGCTGCTGCGCACCGACGTCGCGGTGCGGGCCGGCGGGGGAGCCGCGGACGGCCGGACGGTCACCGTCGTCCGGGTGCTCGGTGCCCGGCACGTCCTGCAGGGGCTGGCCGGGCTCACCGCGCCGCGGTGGATCACCCCGCGTATCGGCCTTGCGGTGGACGGCATCCACGCGGCGAGCATGCTCGGCCTCGCCGCGCTCGACCGCGATCACCGCCGCGGGGCGATCGGCAGTGCCGTGGTGGCCGCCGCGTTCGCGCTCGCCGCGTGGTGGGCCGCCCACGACGATTGACCGGCGCAGCTCGTCGCGCCCGTGGTCTGTCGTGCAGGATGCACGACGTCTGGGCGGCTCACGAAGGGACCATGGAGTCATGGGTGAGGCATCGGGGCCTGCCGCGGTGGACGGGAGGGGCCGGACCGGCGACGGGGTCGCCCCGGGGTTCGCCGGTCGCCTGGAGGTCGCCCTGCGCGGACTGCTGGAACTGAGCGTCGGCGTCCTCAGCGTGATGGAGGAGAACGTCTCGCCGTCCCACCTCCGCGCGCTCCAGTCACTGGACCACCTCGGAGGCGCCAAGGTGACGGCCCTGGGCGACGCACTCGGCGTGCCGCCCTCGACCGCGAGCCGGATCAGCGACCGCCTGACCGCCGCCGGGCTGATCACCCGGGAGGTCGCGCCGGACAACCGGAGGGCGACCTGGCTCGACCTCACCCCGGCCGGGCGCGCCGTGCTCTCCGATCTCGCCGACGCCCGCGCGCAGGAACTTGTGTGTGTCACCGAGGCGATGACCCCGGAGGAACGCGACGCGCTCCTGCTCGGCGCGGAGGGCTTCGCCCGCGCCTACGAGGTCGTCAGCGCCCGCGCCGACGAGGAGGAGGCGGGCGAACGGCGATGACACCGCGGGAGATCGCGGCGGAACTGCTGGACCGGGTCCTGGAGGTCCCGGGCCACCGCGCCGCGCACTCCGCGGTCTCGTGGCTGTGCGCGGTGCTGGACGCCGACCGCGTCGAGGTGCACATGCTCGACCGGCGGCGGGTGCGCCTCCACCTCGCGGCCGGCGCGGCGCGCGACGCGGCCCAGCCCCCCGCCGCACCCCACCTCGACGTGCGGACGAGCCCGGCCGCCCAGGCGCTCCGGGCCGGCGTGGTGCTCTCCCACCGGGTGGACGACCGGGACGTCCACCACGTCCCGCTCGAGTCCTACGGGCACACGGTCGGGGTGCTCACCGTCGCCGGCCCGACCTCGGCCGGGACGTTCGGGTCGCCCGATTGGCGGCGGCTCGGCCGGGCCCTGACCCTCGTGCTGCAGCAGGCGGCCACCACCACCGACGAGCTGGAGCTGGCCCGGCGCACCTACGAGTACAGCATCGCCGCGGAACTGCAGTGGGATCTGCTGCCGCCCGGCGACACGGCGACCGACCGCTTCGCCCTCCGGGCCCTGGTCGAGCCCGCCCCGCGCGTCACCAGCGACCTGTTCGACTGGTCGCTCAACGGCGACCGCCTGACCGTCGTGCTGCTCGACGCCGCGGGTCGGGGACTCGTCGCGACCCAGGTCGGGGACCTCGCCCTCGCCGCGCTGCGCAACGCGCGCCGCAGCGGCCTGCCGATCGCGGAGCAGGCGGCGCTCGCCGACCAGGCGTTGTGGGACCGGCACCACGGTCACGCGGCCGTCGACGCCCTCCTGCTCGAGGTCGACCTCGCCGGGGCCATGGCGACCGCGGTGCACGCCGGGTCCCCACTCGCGCTGCGCCGACGCGACCACGAGGTCGAGCTCCTGGACCTCGACACGCACGAGCCCCTCGGTCTGCTCGACCGCACCCGGTACGACGCCGTCGAGGTCGACGTCCGGCCCGGGGACGTGCTCATGCTGCTCTCCGACGGGGTGGCCGGCGCCAGGGGCCCGGGCGACGAGGTCTACGGGCTCGACGGGCTGGCTCGGCGGCTGGCCCACAGCAGCGCGCCCTGCGACCTACCCTCGTGGCTCATCGCCGACCTCCGCGCCCGCGCCCGCGGCGATCTCGACGACGACGTCACAGCCGTCGTGCTCGAGTGGCGTCGCGGGTAGGGGCGTCAGGCCGCCGCGACCGCGTCCTCTGAGTCCTCTGACTCCTCCGACTCCTCCGTCCTCGGGGCGGGGGAGCGCCCTTGCCGGAGCTCGAGCACCGGCGAGCGGCTGAGCAGGACGGTGCCGACGGCGAGGAGGACCGCGCCGGCGGCGGTGCCGACCAGCCAGAGCCCGGCGCGGACGTGCTCGCCGAAGACGAGGACGCCCCAGGACACCCCGACCAGCGGGTTGGCCAGGGTGAGCCCCGGCTCCGAGGCGACCAGGAGACCGGCGTGCAGGGCGCTCTGCAGCAGCGCGAATGCCGCGGTACCGACGACGAGCGCCAGGTACGTCTGCCACGCGCCCACGGGCGCGGTCAGCCCGTGCCGGGTCGTGGTGCCCGCGGCGGAGAGCAGCGCGGCGGTCATCCCGTAGCCCACGCCCGCCGCGGTCCCGAGGAGCGCGGCGCGCCGGTTGCCGCGAGTGAGCACGCCGGCCACGGCGAGCACGGCGACCAGCACGGCGAGGACGCCCAGACCGAGACCCCACGTCGCGCCAGGCACCGCCATGGGGTCCCCGCCGCCGGGTGCGGGACAGAGCACGACGGCGGCCACCCCGAGCGTCATGATCGCGACCGCCGCGCCGTCGCGGCGCGAGAGCCGCACCCCGAACAGCAGGCTCGCGCCCAGCACGGCCACCGGGAACTCGAGGACCAGCAGGGGCTGGACGGTGGCGATCGTGCCGGTCGACAGCGCCACCACGTGCACGCACAGACCGACCAGGCTCACGCCGACGCCCGCGAGCCACCCCGGACGCCGTGTGACGCGGGCCAGGAGCCGCAGGGGGCCGCGGTGGCCGCCGGGCTCCGTGCGCATCGAGCGGCGCTGGAGCAGGTCGCCGGCGGCGTTCAGGACTGCGGCCAGCACGGCCAGTCCGAGGGGCAGGATCACCGCGTCCTCCGGATCGTCGTGGTGGATGGCGGCGTCACGATGCGGCCCCGGCTCACCGCGGTGAGCCGGGGCCGCGGTCCCGTGCTCAGCGCTTCGTCCGGGCGCCGCCGATGCCGCCGAGGGCGGCGGCGATCACCGAGACGCCGAGCCAGAGGGCGGCCCACCCGCCGGCGTCGGCCGTGGACTGCGCGAGCGACCCGGCGCTCGGCGCGGGCACGTTGGTCGCGCCGGCGAACAACGCGCCGACGTCGCCGCCCAGCGCGCCCCCGCCCAGGGCCGCCACGGCGACGAAGCCGGCGGTGGCCAGGGCCCACACCAGGACGCCGTGCAGCACGGCGCCGTCACGGCGCGCGGGACCGGCGACCCGTGCGGCGAGCAGACCTCCGACGAGGAACGCGACGAGCGCGAGCACCGCGCTCACGATGCTCGCCGCCGCGCTCTGCTGCGTGCCCAGGTCGAGCCAGCCGAAGCCGATGAACAGCAGCTCCAGGACCAGGAAGACCGGAAGTGCCGTCAGGGCTCCGGCCCACACGGCCCCCCAGTGGAGACCCGTCCCCTCCGGCTCGTCCGGAGCGCGCTGTCCGCTCCTCTCGTCGCCTCCGGGCCGAACCGCGGTCGTCGCGCCCGACCTGTCGTGCGCGATGTGCGTCGTCATGATTCCTCCTCGTGATGACGTCGAATCGTCGTCGTACCGAGGGTAGACCGTTCCTGCCGAATTGGAAAACGTGCGTGATGCACGACATGCACAGCGCGTCGCTCACGGGCGCCGTGGCCATGACCAGCCGGAGCCGGTCCGGGTCGCCGTGGATCTCCAGGTGCTCCGCGCCGTTTGACGGTCACCGCGACCACTCGGGGCACCCCGAGGCGCCGTCCAGCGGCCGGGGCCCCACCCGGTGCTCCGCCGAGGTGGTGGCTCGGCCGCCCCTCTGTTTGTAGACTGGTGGTCGAACCACCGGTCGAGTAGGGAGGTCGTCGTGAAGGTGCTCGTGGTGGGAGCGGGGATCGCGGGTCCGACGTTGGCCTTCTGGTTGCTGCGGGCCGGTCACGAACCGGTCCTCGTGGAGCAGGCGCCCGCGCCGCGCCGCGGAGGGCACCTCGTGGACTTCTGGGGAGCCGGCTTCAACGTCGCGGAGCGGATGGGTCTCGTCCCCGAGCTGCGACGCCGCGGACACCGCTTCACCGAGGCGCGAGGGGTCACCTCGAGCGGACGGACGTTCGCGTCCTTCGAGCCCTCAGCGGTCATGCGCACGGACGACCGGTACGTCAGCATCGCCCGCTCCGACCTGGCCGCGGCGATCTACGAGGCCCTCGACGGACGCGTCGAGACCGTCTTCGGCGACACGGTCTCGGCGCTGGACGACGACGGCGACCGTGTACACGTGACCTTCGCGAGCGGGCACACGCGCGAGGTCGACCTCGTGATCGGCGCCGACGGGCTGCACTCGCGGGTGCGCCGACTGGCCTTCGGCCCCCAGGAGCGGTACGAGGACCGGCTCGGGATCGTCGTGTCCGCGTTCGACGTCGTCGGGTACGGCCCGCGGGACGAGCTCGTCGCGGTGATGTACGCGGAGGTCGGGTTCCAGCTGGTCCGCCTCTCGCTGCCCGACAACGTCACCATGTTCCTGATCACGATGCGGCACGCGGGGGATCTCCCGGAGCGCGACGTCGACGCGCAGCAGCACCTGCTGCGCGCGGGTCTCGCCGGCCGGGGCGGGGAGACCGCCGGGGCACTCGAGGCGATGTCCGCGGCGAGCTCGTTCTACGTCGACCGGGTCAGCCAGGTCCGGATGCCGACGTGGACCCGCGGCCGGGTCGGTCTCGTCGGGGACGCGGCGGCCTGCCCGTCGTTGCTCGCGGGGCAGGGCTCGGCGCTGGCGATGATCGAGGCGTACGTGCTCGCGGCCGAGCTGGCACGGTCCGGCGGCGACCACGTCGCGGCCTTCGAGCGCTACGGTGCCCGCCTGGCACCGTTCGTGCGGGCCAAACAGGACGCCGCGCGAGGGCTCGGTCTGGCCTTCGCGCCGAGGAACAGGGTGCAGCTGCTGATCCGGAACGCCGCCATGACGATGATGGGCCTGCCCGGCGTCGCCGACCGCGTGATGGGGCGCAGCTTCCACGACACCGTCGAGCTGCCCGCCTGGACGACGTCCGGCTCCTCGATCTGACCGATGGTCCGACCGCGATTCCGCAAGCTCCCCCCGGCGCAGCAGCAGGCGATCGTGCGCGCTGCGGTCGACGAGTTCGCCGCTTACGGGTTCCACGACGGCTCGCTCAACCGCGTCATCGACGCCGCTGGCGTGTCGAAGGGGTCGATGTACTACTACTTCGACGGCAAGGAGGACATCTACGCCTACGTGACGCGTCTGGAGTTCGAACGGCTCGTCGACGAGGTCGGGCCCCTCACTCTGTGGGACGTGGACGGCGAGGACGCGTTCTGGGCGGCGGTGGAGCGCTACTACGACGACCTGATGGCGGCGTTCACCGCTTCACCGCAGCTCGCGGCCCTGACACGGGGATGGTTGGCGGCCGCGGGGAACCCTGCGCTCCGGTCGGCCCAGCAGGAGCTCGAAGAGCTGACGCTGCCGTGGATCGAGCGGGCCCTCGCCACCGGCCAGGCCGTCGGTGCGATCCGCACCGACCTCCCGTCGGGTCTCCTGATCGGCGTCGTGCTCGGGATGGGCCAGGCGATGGATATGTGGCTCATCGCCGAGGAGCCCGGGGACGACGTCCGGCGAGGACTGGTCCACGCGTTCGTGGGGATGATCCGCGGTGCCCTGCGGCCTTGAGGCGTTGCCCCACCCCGCCGACCGAGCCGGGTCGGGCCACCGGCACGTCCGGGAGAGGGAGCGCCAGAGGGCTCGCCCCGGTCGGCCACGGCGACGTGGTGTCAGAGCTTCGCTTCCGGACGTGTCGGCTCGAACAGCTCGACGGGATTGCCCGACGGGTCCTCCACCAGGATCTGCTTGCCGCCCACGCCGACGACGATGTCGTTCCGGAACCGGGCGCCCGCCCGGCGCAGCTCCTCGACGGCGGCCTCGAGGTCGGTGACCTCGAGGACGAACCGGTTCCACCCTCCGGGTCGCGGTGCTCTCCCGTCCGGCGTCGCCTGGCCGCCGCCGGCCCCACCACCGGGAGCGGAAAGGACGAGGCGGAGGTCGCCGCGCGACAGCATCGCGAAGGTGGGAGCGGGGTGCATGTCCTCGTGGAAGCCCAGGTGCCGGCAGTAGAACGTGATCGCCGCACGGACGTCGTCGACGATGTACCTCACACCGACCGTGGCCATGTCTCGTCGGCCTCCACCGCACCGCCGTCGGGATGTCGAGGAACCGGATCAGTCACCGGTCCGGCCGACCTCCGGTTCGGGGATGTCCCGCTCCTCCGCCCGGGCCCGAGCGGCCAGACTCGTGCCGATGAGCCCGTCGTAGACGACGATGCCGACGGCGCCCCCGATCAAGGGGCCGACGATGGGCACCCACCAGTAGTCGTCGAAGTAGGTCCCGGTACCGGGGAACGCGAGCGGGCCCCAGCCCTCGATCAGGGTCCAGAGTCGTGGGCCCAGGTCGCGCGCCGGGTTGATGGCGTAGCCGGCGTTGGTGCCGTAGGTGAGGCCGATCGCCACGACGAGGAAGCCGATCAGCAGCGGGGCCAGGTTGCCGCTCGGTCCCTGGTTGCGCCGGTCGATCAACGCGACGATCAACGCGACCAGCAGGGCGGTCCCGACGATCTGGTCCAGGAGCGGCCCGAGGAGTCCGCCCCCGAAGTACTTGGCGGGGAAGGTCGCGAAGATGGCGAAGGTGTCGAGGGAGTCCGTGCGCGAGGGCACGTTGTTGGTGAGGTTGTAGGCGTTGATGGCGGGCCGGTACACCAGGTAGACGAGCGCCGCAGCGACGAACGCGCCGACGAGCTGGGCCAGCCAGTACGCGGGAACCTTCGCCCAGGAGAACCCTCGCCGTAGCGCGAACGCCAGGGTGACCGCCGGGTTCAGATGAGCTCCGGAGACCCCGCCGCAGATGTAGACGCCGAAGGCCACGGCGAAGCCCCAGCCGAAGGCGATGATCAGCCAGTTGGCGGGACCGAAGGCGTCGGCCTGACGGCCCGAGCCGGGCAGCCCCGCCACCGCCACCGCCACCGATCCGCATCCGAAGGCGATCAGGACGAACGTGCCGAGGAACTCGGCCAGACACTCACCGCCCAACCCGGCGAGGATGCGCGGTACGCCGACAGCAGGAGTCGAGCGGGTCATCGCCGTCCCCCCGTCCCGCGCGCCTCTGCGGTCCCGCACGTCGCCGCCGTCGGCGGGGAGTTCACGATCCGATCTCCGTCGCGGGGAACCCTCGTCGCGGCCTGTGCGGCGCGCACCACCGTGGCGAGCAGCCCGATCAGTCGCTCGTCGCGCTCGTCGGGGGGCAGCGGGGCCAGCACTGTCATCGTGCTGATGACCGCCTCGTGGACCACGGCGTGTGCGGGCAGGCGCAGCCACCTCGACCAGGAGTGGCGGAGCCTGTGGCGGGCACGCGCCCGCAACGCCGTCAGCCGGCGGTCGTGAGGATCGACGGCCAGCCCCGCCTCCGTGCAGCACAGCACCACGACGTCGTCGAGCCCGCGGTGTCGACCCACCGCGCCGATGAGGTCCGGGGCGCAGTGCGTGAGACGCGGCCGGGCGCGATCGGTGACGGCGTCGTTGACCCGACGGGCGACGACCGCCACGCCGCCCGCCGTGCACGCCGGACGGTCGGTGAAGCGCTGCCCCGCCAGCACCGACACGTACTCCATGAGGCACGCGCCCTGCTCGGGGCCCGTGTGCTTGCCGACCTCCAGGTGTGGCAGTCCTGTGACGGCCGGGCGCTCGAGAACCATCGCTGGGCCTTTCCCTCGACGACCACGAATCCTGGGCCCCCAAGGTCCCACACGATGTTCAAATGGGATATCGTGCGGTGCGGATGATACGCGATCGCAACGTCGTGCCAAGGTGGCCATGAGGCACCCGGCCGGGTCCGCGCGGTGATGAGACGGGGCGCCCATCCCGTCGTTGCCAGGAGGGACCTGTCCGGAGGACCGTGTGTCCACGTCGACGTGCCGCGGACGAGGAGGCGGTGGGACATGACCGACCGTGCAGAGCCGGCCACCGGCGTCGTCCCAGGTGTCGGCGGCAACCCCGCGACGTTGCGGGCGGTCAGGTGGGCGGCCCGGGAGGCCGACCGCCGCCACCTCGGTCTCGACCTCGTCCAGGTGTTGCCCCCGTCGCACCACGACCACGTTCTCCGGGCGCCGCAGGGACGCGCGCGGGCCCTGCTCGAGCAGGGCCGCGACGTGGCCGCCGCGGCTGCCCCCGACGTTCCCGTTCGCCTCTCCGTGGTCACCGGCGTCGCGGGCCCCGCCCTCGTCCACGTCGCGGAACGCGCCGAGCTCCTGGTGCTGGGCTCCCGCACCGCCGCTGGGGACCTCGACCTCACGGTCGGGCGCATCGTCGCCCACGCGACCGGGCACGCCACATGCCCCGTCGTGCTGGTCCCGCAGGTCTGGGACCCCGACGCAGCACACGCCGGCAACGTGCTGGTGCACGTCGACGGCACTCGCGAATCGATCGGCGCCGTGGCCTTCGCCGCCGATGTCGCCGACCGGTGGGGGGCGCCCCTCGAGCCGGTGGCGGTGGGAGCCCGTCGCGGCTCCGCGGCCGACGAGCAGCTCCACCGACAGCGGTTGGCGGCGGCCGTCGCAGCAACCCGCGACCAGTATCCCCACCTCGCACTGCACGAGACCGTGGTGTGGGGGAACGCCGCCCAGGCGATCTTGCAGGAAGCGCGCGGGCAGGCTCGGCTCATCGTCCTCCGCTCACGGGGGTTCAGGGCGCTCACGGCGTCGCTCCTGGGCGCGACCACCCAGACGGTGGTCCGCATGGCGTCCTGCCCGACCGCCGTCCTGCCGTCCGAGGTCGCCGGGGTCTGGGCCACGCGCGGGGTCGGGCAGGTGACGGAGGACGTGTGACGATCGGTGCTCCGCGCAGCTGGTCGCGCGGCGGCGGCCTCCCCGCCGACGCCTTCGCTGTCGTCATGGCCACCGGCATCGTCGCGATCGCCGCCCGGGACACCGACCACACGGTGGTGTCGGCCGTCCTCGTGGTGACTGCGAGCGTCGCGCTCGGGGTGCTGGCGCTGTGGTCGGCGATCGGCGTGGCGGCCACGGGCACGGCGGTCGCCGCCGGCCCGGACCCGCTGGCCCGCTCGCTGCTGCTGTTCA
Organism: Actinomycetospora sp. CA-053990; assembly: GCF_050948445.1. Classification (NCBI taxonomy): domain Bacteria; kingdom Bacillati; phylum Actinomycetota; class Actinomycetes; order Pseudonocardiales; family Pseudonocardiaceae; genus Actinomycetospora; species Actinomycetospora sp. CA-053990. Next base: position 1,515,051 of record NZ_CP192043.1, read on the forward strand.
GCGCCGTGGCCGCCTGCGACGTCGTGGCGGCCTGCCTCGGGTCCGACCGGGTGGTGTCCGCGGTGCTCGGGACGGTGGCTGTGGTGCTGTGGCTGGTCCTCGTCCCGCGGGCGCTGGCGGCGCTGTGCTCGCGACCTCGCGGGTCGCGGGGCGAGGGCGCCCGTGGAGGATGGTTGCTCGCGGCGGTGGCGACCGAGTCGCTCGCGCTCACCGCCGCGCACCTCGCACGGGCGGGGGTGCTGGTCCCGGTCCTGCTGGGGGTCGCCCTCGCGTGCTGGGCGCTGGGGCTGGCCGTCTACGTGGTGATCGCCGTGCCCGTCGTTCGGCGCGTAGTCGCGTCTCGGGGCGACGTCGAGGTCCTCGGTCCCGACCTCTGGGTGCTCATGGGTGGCCTCGCGATCGCCACGGTGGCCGGGAGCAGTGTCGTCGTCGCGACCCGGGCTGCGGGCGTGTTCCCCGAGGTGCCCGGGGTGCTCGCTCCGGCGCTGGTGGGCCTGTGGGTGCTCGGCACGGCGTGGATCCCGGGCCTGGTCGTGGCGGAGGTCCGGCGCGTCCGGCGGGTGGGGTGGCACTACGAGCGCGGGCGATGGGCGACGGTGTTCCCGGTGGGCATGTACTCCGCGTCCTGCTCGTGGCTGGCAGGCGTCCTGGCCGGACCTCGTGCGGCCGACGACCTCGACGAGACGACCGCCGTCCTGCCCCCGCTGCTGCGGGGTGCCGGCCACGTCGCCTTCTGGGTGGCGCTCGTGGCGTGGTGCGTCGTCACCGTGGGGCTCGTGCGACGGGCCCGGCGGCACCCGTCGTCGCTGCCGTGACGTGCCCGTGCCGTCGCGGCTGGGACGGGTGGAGATCGGCCCCGGACCTGCCGGCCCGACCTCAGGGGCGCCGGCCGAGCTCGGCGGCGAGGGCCGGCGGCGGGTCGTCGAGCTCCACACGCGCCTCCCGGGTGAGGCAGCGGAGGCGCAGCCGGGCGAGCGCGTGGACGAGGAGCGGGTCGTGCCCGGCGAGGCCGGAGAGGTCGACGACCAGTTCACGGCACGCCACGGACGGCAGTTCGTCGGCGAGGGCCCGCAGGAGGTCCCGGGGGCACTGCTCGAAGCGCCCGTGCAGGGCGAGGGCGACGCACCCCGGGCCGTAGCGGCGCACGCCCATCGCCCCGCGACCGTCGGGGGTGACGGGCTCGACGTGGGTGCGGGCCTCGGCGACCGCGGCGCGCCGCCGCGCGGTCAGGTGGGCGGGCAGGTCAACGTCGCCGAGCACGAGCTCGTCCCACGGGCGGACGAGCGCGTCGGGGTCGAGGGTCATGGTCGGTTCCTTCTCGCGTGCAGTGATCTCACTCGCATATCGCTATTACTGTACGTCGTGCACAGTGCACGACAAGCGGCTAGCGTGAGCTACACGGGACGAGGCGGGAGGACGCGGATGCACCCCCGCGATCGGGGGCGTGTCCTCGACCTCGGCTCGGCGATGTCCCACCGCTCCATTACGCGTACTCGGCCTACTGCGGCGCCGAGCACGCCGTCCAGGGTCCACCGAGTCGCGTCCGCGGTCGCCCCTCGGAGGTCGATGGGCGTGCGCCGACCGGTGAGCCGTTCGGACCCGCGCTTGGCGTGCCGCGTGATGATCGTGCATGGTGCACGACAACGATCGGGGGCGGCCTGCGTCCGCGGTGCGGACCACGATGGGACGATGCGGGATGGGTGAGCCAGCCGGGAGGACCGTGGCCGGGGAGCGCGTCGACGACGAGGCGGACGCGTCGTTCGCCGGTCGGCTGGAGCTCGCCCTGCGGGGTCTGCTCGAGCTCAGCGTCGGTGTGCTCAGTGACATGGAGGAGAGCGTCTCCCCGTCGCACCTGCGGGCACTGCAGTCACTGGACCACCTCGGGGGCGCCAAGGTCACCGCGCTCGGCGACGCGCTCGACGTTCCGCCCTCGACGGCCAGCCGGATCAGCGACCGGCTGACCGCCGCCGGGCTGATCACCCGCGAGGTCGCGCCCGACAACCGGCGCGCCACCCTGCTCGAGCTCACCCCAGCTGGCCGCGAGGTCCTGTCCGACCTCGCCGACGCGCGGGCCAAGGCGCTGGAGCGCGTCACCGCCGCGATGACCCCGGGGGAGAGGGACGCCCTGCTGCTGGGGGCGGAAGGTTTCGCGCGCGCCTACGGAGCGCTCGACGACGGCGACGACGAGGAGCCGTCGGGCACCGACCCGTGACGGCTCGTCCACCGTCTCCCCGGGAGATCGCCGCGGAGCTGGCCGACACCGCCCGCGGCGTGCTGACACCACCGACGAGCTCGAGCTGGCCCGGTGCACGTACGAGGACGGCGTCGCCGCAGAGCTCCGGTGACGTCGGATCGTCGTCGTATCGAGGACAGGACCTCCGCCCTGCGAACCGCGGGACCGGATCGGGCGCCGCGATCGACTCGGGGAAGCCGGCTGGAGCGGCCGACTCCGGCCCTGGCTCTCACCGGATTCACGTACGTATCGACGATCGTTCCGGGTGTGCCGGGGAAGCCCGGTGCGCCAGCAGGTCGGCGAGCGGCCTGGGCGCAAGGGACGGGACGGACGATGACGCAGACCGCGGCGGCACACAGCACGACCACGAGCCGGGCGACGGGGGTGCTGCGCGCCTTCCAGGTCCTGGCCGTGCTGACGGTGGTCGAGCTCCAGGGCCGCGAGTTGCACGAGACCGGGGCGGTCGCGCTGCACGTCCTGTCCGGGCTGACCACCGTTGCGGCCATCGCGCTGTGGCGGCTGCGCCGGGCGCCGGTGTGGCCGGCGGCGCTCTCCGCGGTCGTCTTCGTCCTGACGTTCGTGCAGGCCTACCTGGGTGACGACGAGACGCTGTACCTGCACGTCCCGGGCGCGCTGATCCTCTCGGTCGGCAGTGTGTGGCTCGCGGTGTGGGGCCTCGTGGTGCGGGCCGGGTCGAGGAGGTAGGACATCGGCGTGCCCACCCGTGTCCTGGTCGCCGACGACGACCGCGCGATCCGCGAGGCGCTCGCCCGCGCCTTCGACCTCGAGGGCTACGAGGTCACGACGGTCGTCGACGGCGTGGAGGCGTTGACCTGCGTGCGTCGCGCCGCCTTCGACGCGCTCGTGCTCGACGTGGTGAGGCCGGGCGTGGACGGGCTCGGCGTCTGCCGCGTCCTGCGCGGCGAGGGCGACCGCACGCCGGTGCTCATGCTCACCGCACGCGTCGAGACCCCGGACCGGGTGGCCGGCCTCGACGCCGGCGCGGACGACTACCTGCCCAAGCCCTTCGAGCTCGACGAGCTGCTGGCCCGCCTGCGGGCGCTGCTGCGGCGGGCGTCGTACCCACCGGGGGAGGGCGGGGACGGCGACCGCCTGGCGGTCGGGTCGCTCGTCGTCGACCCGGCGGCGCGACGGGTGTGGTGGGCGGACGACGAGCTGGCGCTGTCCAAGACGGAGTTCGACCTGTTGGAGCTGCTGGTCCGCAACGAGGGCATCGTGCTCGACCACGCCACGGTCTACCACCGCATCTGGGGCTACGACTTCGGCGCCGACTCGAAGAACCTCGCGGTCTACATCGGCTACCTACGCCGCAAGCTCGCCGCGGCGGGCGCCCCACCGGTGATCCACACGGTGCGGGGCGTGGGGTACACGGTGCGGCGGCCGTGAGCCTGCGGACCCGCCTCGCCCTCGCCTTCGCGGTCGTCGCCGCCGTCGTGGCGGGGCTCGTCGGCGTGCTGAGCTACCACTCCGCGGGCGAGCGCACCGCCGACGAGACCGACCGGTCCCTCGGAGCGGCGACGACCGCGCTGCTCGAGGGCCAGACCGCGGTCCTCGGCGCGCTGCCGCCCGTCACCCCCACCGACCAGGACGGTCTCGACGGCGACGAGCCCGGCCGACCCGACCCGCGCCGCGAGGGCCCGTCCCTGGTGGCCCAGCAGGTCGCTGCCGACGGCACGGTGACCTTCCTCGGCGGGCCGCCCGGTCCGGCTGCCCGTCGACGACGCCACGCGCCTGCTCGCCGGCCGGGGCGCCGCCGGGCAGACCGCGACGACCGAGATCGACCTCGGCCGGGGCGCCTACCGCGTCCGTACGACCGCGCTGGGTGACGGGCGCGGTGCGGTACAGGTCGGCATCGACATCGACCTGACGCGCCGGGTGCTGGGAGGGCTCGCGACCGAGATCGCGCTGATCAGCGTCGCCGTGACGCTCGTGGCGGCGGGCGCGGGCTGGCTGCTGGCCCGTCGGATCACCCGGCGGCTCGTGCGGCTCGCCGCGACCGCGGAAGACATCGCCGACCACGGACGCATCGACGTCGCCGTGCCGGACGGGGGGCGCGACGAGGTGGGGCGGCTCGCGATCTCGTTCACGACGATGCTGACCCGGCTCGCCGCCTCCCGCGACGCCCAGGACCGTCTCGTGCAGGACGCGGCGCACGAGCTGCGCACGCCGCTGACCAGTCTGCGCGCCAACGCCAGCGTCCTGCGCCGCCTCGACGAGCTCTCCCCGGACGCCCGCGACCGGTTGGTCACCGATCTCCAGGGAGAGACCCGCGAGCTGTCGCACCTCGTCGACGAGCTCGTCGCGCTCGCCCTCTCGCGGCTGAGCGAGGAGCCCGAGGACGACGTCGCCCTCGGGGAGGTGGCGCAGCGGGCCGCCGATCGCGTGGCGCGGCGCAGCGGTCGGAGGGTCACCGTGGACGACGACGGCTCACGGGTCCGGGGGCGGCGCGGGGCGCTGGAGCGGGCTGTCGGCAACCTGCTGGAGAACGCGGTGAAGTTCGACGCCGACGGCACCGAGGACGTCGTCGTGCGCGTCCGGTCCGGGACGACGACGGTCACCGACCACGGTTCGGGCATCGACCCCTCCGACGCTGCGCGCGTCTTCGACCGCTTCTACCGCGCCGACACCGCCCGCGGCCTGCCCGGCTCCGGGCTGGGGCTCGCGATCGTGCGTGACGTCGCCGAGGGCCACGGCGGCAGCGCGTTCGTCGCCACCCCGCCCGGCGGCGGCACGACGGTCGGTTTCTCCGTCGCCTCCGAGCGGCTGTGGCCTGCGTAGGGCTCTTACCGGACTCCGACCCGCGCCACGTCGGCGCTTCACCCCTCGCGATCACCGTGGAATCCGTGACCGCCACCGTCGATCGTCCGGCCGCCCATCGTGCCCCGGCTCGTCGGGGATCGGCGGTGGTCCGTGACCGCCGTGTCCGCACGGTGACGGAGGCGTTGCTCGCCGCGTCGCTGACGCTCGTCGCCTTCTGGTGGGCGACCGGCGGCGGCCTCGCCGACCTCGGTGGCTGGGCGTCGGGGCTGGCCTCGGTCGGCCGCCTGACCGGCCTGCTCGCCTCGGTGCTCCTGCTCGTGCAGGTGGTCCTCATGGCCCGGGTGCCGCTCCTGGAGCGGGCGTTCGGCCAGGACCGGCTCGCCCGGACCCACCGTCTGGTCGGATTCACCTCGTTCACCGGGATGCTCGCCCACATCGGGCTCATCACCTGGGGCTACGCCGCGGGTGACCTCGCCCGGGTTCCCGGCGAGGCGTGGGACCTGACCGTCGACTACCCCGGCATGCTCCTCGCCGTCGCGGGCACCGCGTGCCTGGTCATGGTGGTCGTCACGAGCGTCAAGGCCGCCCGGGCCCGGCTGCGCTACGAGTCGCGGCACCTGCTGCACCTCTACGCCTACCTCGGCGTCGGGCTCGCCCTGCCGCGGGGCTCAGGTCTGGCTGGCGCCGCCCACCTCGACCCCCGATCACCTGCCCGACCAGTAGGCGCTGCGACGCAGCCACTGCGGTGATCGGCCCGCACCCGTCCACAGAGGGCAATTCCACCCAGACGGGCTCGCAGAATTCCTACGCTCTGGCACCTATGGGCAGGCCCAGATCGAGGCACAACGGCGTCCCGCGCGCGAGGCCCCGGCGGCGCCTCGCGCCACCGGCCTCGCGGGGTGGTATGCGGGCACCCTCGTTCCCGATCAACTCGTCAGCGGTGAGTGAAGGGGTCGTCCATGGCGATCAGCCACGTGCCATCGTCCTGCCGGCGCATGAGGACCGTTGCCTGGCCCTCCATCTCCGTCGGTCCCTCGGGGCCGGTGCCCCTGATCGTCCAATCCGAGTAGGAGAGCGCGTCGGTGTCCCGCTCGAGGAGGGCCTTGGGCCGGAACTCCACGGTGGCGTCCTCGATCGGGAAGTTCACGACGAAGTCACGGATGGCTTCCCGGCCGACCAGCGGTTTCCCTCCGGGCTCCGGAACGAAGATGGCGTCCTCCTCGTACAGCGCCAACAGGCCCTCTACGTCGCCAGCGTTGAACCGTTCCCTCCAGGCCTCGTCGCCCTGTGCTGGGCTCATGATCGTCATGCTCGCTCCTCGATTGTTCGTGTGCGTGCACCGGGAACGACGGGTGCCGAGCTCGACGGGCTCGAGGGCGACCGACGTCGCTCGTGTGTCGTGCATCACTCAGCGTGGCACCGATCCTGTGCTGCGGCGCCCCGGACCACACGGACGGCGCAGTGCGGCAGCACGGCGTGAGTGACTCGCTCCGGAGCCGAACCGCGATGAGCAGCGGCCGGGCAAATGCAGACCTTCCGGTGACGCACCCTGGCACCGGAGCGCACGCCTCGTCGCCCTTCCACTTTCACGACCTGCGCCACACGCTCGCGTTGTCCGCGATCGTCTCGGGTGCCTCCTGCCGTGCTTGGCGTTCCTCCTCGGCGAGCGCGTCGAGCAACGTCTCGGCATGCAGGGGCGCCAACTCTCGGAGCGGCCGCATCGACGCATGCGACGTCGAACTCGCTGCAGCGGCGACACGGCCCCGTGATCCGTCGCCGAGGTCCTCGCTTCGAGGACGCGCGTGTTGTTCCCGGGGGCCAAATCTCAGTTCGAATGTGTCCGCAGGCGACTAACCGGTCCCACGAGGCGAGAGCCATCCTGGGCGTACCGAGGGTCGGTCCGTCGGGCCTGGAGGTGGCGGCGGGTACGCCGACGCGAGCGTCAGCGGCTCCACGATCGTGAACACCTCCCGGCCCTCCGAGCCTCGGGAAAGCCAGGCGCGACCAAGAGCATCGTGTTACGATATTTTAAGAGTCGGCACGTCGTTGCAGCTGTTGCCGGTCCAGGGAGGTCGGTCATGCTCCATGACCGTGAACGCGAGCCGCTGACGTGGCTGGCGCGGTTCGTCCTTCGGGTGCGATTCGTCCTTCGGCCCTCCCCATCGCTGCGGACGTCTGCCGGCGCGGCGTGATGAGGATGTGACGCGGCGATGTCTTCGCGACGAGTTGTCCGACGCTCCGTCGAATCCCCGGCGGGGTGGGCGGGAAGATCGACGAACGGGCGCTGGTCCATCGGCGAGCCGTTCGGGGGCGACGGGGAGTCCGCTGTACACCCGCTCCGGCCGTGCTTCGCGGACGCGACGACCACGAGCGCAGCACCGGTGGTGTGTGCGGCGGGAGCGCTCGACCGCCGCGCGATCGACGAGTTGCGCGACACGCTGCTGGCTCATCTGCGCCACTGCGTCGAGGGCGCCGCGATCATCTGCGACCTCAGTCAGGCCCGGTTTTTCGAGCCCCCGCTCGTGACCCGCATGCTCTCCCGCATGGCGGTTCGCGCCGCGGGGCGGGCGGTCTGCCTGTTCGTGCTGCCGTGCCCGGGGCTGCGTAGGTCCTCCACGGCGACCGTTCCCGGTACCGGCGCTGCCGGGAGCTTCATATGGCTCGACGACATCGACGACGGGGTACGCAAGACCGGCGATCCCGAACTCCAACGCGACGAACACCAGGTGCGCCGGATCCTCGACCGGACCATCAGACACTGCTTGCGTGACCTGCGCGGCCAACCGCCCCACGACACCCTCGACCCGGCCACCCGCCAAGCGCTGCGGTGGCGACTCACCGATGCCGCGCACGCGGGCGTCAGCGCCGGTCCACGTCTGCTGTCGGTGGCTGCGGGGGTGCACAGGGCACTGACCTCGTTGAACGCCCGACAGCACCGGGACGCCTACTTCGCCGTGCTCGACGCCGAGGACCTCCTCGCCTGCCGTGCCGACCCGACCCCGGGCGAACCCACCCCGGGCGAACCCACCCCGGCCGAGTCCACCCCGGCCGAACCCACCCCGGCCGAGCCGACCTCGCTCGCATCCCCGAGCTCGGTACTCCTCACGCCGAGGGTGCCCGCACCCCGCGCGGCGAGCGCCCGCGAACTGCGGACGGGTTCCGGCCCGGTCGGTGGCACGCGGCGTCGCGTGGTCATCGCGACGCGGCCGTCGCGGCGACCCCAGCCGGCGGGAGGCAGCCGGTGACCAGGGTCGTCCCACAACCGGTGGCGCTGCGGGAGGCACCACCGCGCCGCTCGCTCCGAGGCGGTTCGGTGGTGCGCTACCTGCACACCACCGACCCGAAGGACATCGCGATCCTGTACCTGGTCACGTCGTTCGCGTTCTTCATGGTCGGTGGGCTGATGGCGATGCTCATCCGTGCGGAGCTCGCCCGGCCGGGGCTGCAGATCCTGTCCGTCGAGCAGTACAACCAGCTGTTCACCATGCACGGCACGATCATGCTGCTGCTCTACGCGACGCCGATCCTGTTCGGGTTCGCGAACTATATCGTCCCGCTGCAGATCGGCGCGCCGGATGTCGCGTTCCCGCGGCTGAACGCCTTCTCCTACTGGCTGTTCCTCTTCGGCGGCATCATCGTCGTCTCGGGGTTCTTCACCCCGGGCGGGGCCGCCTCGGCGGGCTGGTTCGCCTACACACCGCTCTCCGACGTGACCCACACCCCCGGCCTGGGTCAGGACCTCTGGAGTCTGGGCCTCGCGGTGGCCGGCCTCGGCACGATCCTCGGCGCCGTCAACTTCGTGACGACGATCGTCTGCCTGCGTGCCCCGGGCATGACCATGTTCCGGATGCCGATCTTCACCTGGAACATCCTCGTGACGATGTTCCTCGTCCTCATGGCGTTCCCGATCCTCACCTCGGCCCTGCTCGCGCTGGAGGCCGACCGGCACCTGGGCGCCCAGATCTTCGCGCCCGAGAACGGCGGGGCGATCCTGTGGCAGCACCTGTTCTGGTTCTTCGGCCATCCCGAGGTCTACATCGTCGCGCTGCCCTTCTTCGGCATCGTCACCGAGGTCTTCCCGGTCTTCAGCCGCAAGCCGGTCTTCGGCTACAAGACTCTGATCTACGCGACCGTCGCCATCGGGGCGCTGTCGATCGCGGTGTGGGCCCACCACATGTACGCCACCGGCGCGGTGCTGCTGCCGTTCTTCGCGTTCACCTCCTACCTGATCGCGGTACCGACCGGCATCAAGTTCTTCAACTGGCTCGGCACCATGTGGCGCGGCCAGCTGACGTTCGAGACGCCGATGCTGTTCTCCGTCGGTTTCGTCGTGACGTTCCTGTTCGGCGGCATCACGGGTGTCCTGCTGGCCAGCCCGCCGATCGACTTCCACGTCACCGACTCGTACTTCGTGGTGGCGCACTTCCACTACGTGCTCTTCGGCACGATCGTGTTCGCGACCTACGCCGGCATCTACTTCTGGTTCCCGAAGATGACCGGCCGCATGATGGACGAGCGCCTCGGCAAGCTGCACTTCTGGCTGACGTTCATCGGGTTCCACACGACGTTCCTGGTGCAGCACTGGCTGGGCAACGAGGGCATGCCGCGCCGCTACGCGGACTACCAGGCGAGCGACGGGTTCACGACCCTGAACACGATCTCCACGATCGGAGCGTTCATCCTGGGGGCCTCGACGCTGCCGTTCGTCTGGAACGTGTTCCACAGCTACCGGTACGGGCGTCCGGTGGAGGTCGACGACCCCTGGGGTCACGGCAACTCCCTGGAGTGGGCGACGTCCTGCCCGCCGCCGCGGCACAACTTCACCGATCTGCCGCGCATCCGCTCGGAGCGTCCGGCGTTCGAGCTGCACTACCCGCACATGGCCGACCGGATGCGGAGGGAGGCCCACACCGGCTCCGGCGCACCGAGCGTGGGCGAGGCCGCGGCCGGCGCCACGGGCCAGGAGCACTTGCCCGGGGGCGACCCCCGCAACCGTTGAGCTGACCGTCGGTCGTCGGGGCTCGGTCGCGGTGTCACGTGGCCAGCAGCAGGGCGCCGGTGACCAGCAGGGCGAGGACCTTCGCGATCTCCAGGCCGATGTAGGCGTGGTGCCCTCGCGATCGGGGCGGATCCTCTCCCGCGAGGACCCGGTCCGTCCGGCGGGACAGCGCCGGGCGCACGGCCCCCACCTGCACCGCCAGGATCACCACGGCGATGGTGCCGCCTGCCGCGACGCGGCCGGTGACGCCCCCGAGAACGCCCGCGACCACCAACACGACGGCGAGGGCGACTTCGGCGGCGTTCAGGGCGCGGAAGACCATGCGTCCGATACCCAGCCCGACGCGAAGGGTCACCTCGGGCGCGCGGAACTTCAATGGCGTCTCCAGGAACGAGATGGCCAGCACCATCCCGAGCCACACGAACGTCACCGCCGTGGCCACCGCCAGCGGCGGATTCATTGCTCGCTCGCGCCCGTGTCGGCGGAGGCGTCCTCGGGTCCGTCCAGCCGGCCGGGGGCGGTGGTGGCGAGATGCGCCACGCACAGGTCGGGTTCGACGAACGGCTCGAGCCGCTCGACCGTCACCGGCGCACCCAGGACGGCCATCGCGCCCTGCATCAGCCCCAGGTGCAACGAACAGACGAGCTGGGCCCCGCACTCCACCAGCTCCAGGAAGGGGCAGTGGCGCAACGCGAGCCGCCGGTCCGCGAACGAGGCTTGCTGCTCAGGCGCGAACCCCAGATCGTCGAGCAGGTCCACGAGTCGAGCGATCGCCTGCACATCGGTGAACCGCTCCGACGGAGCCGGCTGCTCTACCAGCTCTGCGCCCCAGGCCCGTCCGGCGTCCCGGGCCCTGGCTCCGGCACCGGGTTCGGCGCCGAGTTGGCCGGCGAGAATGCCGGCCAACAGTCGGTAGCTGCGAGGCCCAGCCGGGTCCATGCCGCGTCGAGCCCGGAATACCAGCGGCGGTCGGCCCGGTCCCACCACGGTGCCGTCGACCTGCTCGACGTGACGGCTTCGAAGCAGGGACTCGAGGTGGAAGCGCGCCGTGTTCGGGTGCACCTCGAGCCGATCCGCGATCTCCGCGATGGTCATCGGGGACCCCGACACCCGCAGCGCCGTCACGATCTCCCGTCTCCGTCCGCTCAGCGGTTCGGTGGCGCCGGCGTCGACAGACCTCCACCCGCTCCCCGTCGGGGACCCGCCGTCGGCTTCCGCGCGCCGCCCCGGGCTCGGCGGGATCACGCGAGCTGGGGCGGCAGGGCTGCCACCATCACCGTGTCGGCCCCGACGGCACCCAACTTGGCCGCGCCGCCCGGCGACCCCAACGGTCCACGACCGTTGACGAGGGGCTCGGTGAAGAACCGCTCGTTGTCGGCCCGGTATCCCGCCAGATCGCCTGGGAGGTCGTCCTCGTAGTAGATGGCCTCCACCGGGCACACCGGCTCGCACGCTCCGCAGTCGACGCACTCGTCGGGATGGATGTACAGGCTGCGCGCTCCCTCGTAGATGCAATCCACCGGGCACTCGTCGACGCACGCCCTGTCGAGCACGTCGACGCACGGCAAGCCGATCACGTACGTCATGAGGCCCAATTTACACAAGTTGCCCTAGTATCAATAGGGCGTAAGCGACGAGAGGAACCCATGTCCGACCCAGAGCTCGACGTCCGCCCGATGCGCAAGCCCGACAAGCACCCAGCCGTCTTCCGGACCTACGACTCCCTCGCCGCCGGCGAGTCCTTCGTGCTGGTGAACAACCACGACCCGCGCCACCTGCGTGAGGAGTTCGAGACCGAGCACCCCGGCGGCTACGCCTGGAACTACCTCGATCGCGGGCCCGCGTCCTGGCGTATCCGGATCAGCAAGCTCACTGCCGCCCCGTTGCCCCGCGTCCTGTGCGACACGATGGCCGCGGCCGGGGACGATTCAGACACTGCAGGGCCCGTGTGGTCGCTGCCGATGCGCCGTCGCGACCTCGACTCCAACATCATCCGACTCCGCGCGGGGTCCGGCATCGACCCCCACGTCGGTCCGGATCTCGACGTCCTGATCCTGGGCCTTGCGGGCGCCGGCCGGGTGCTCACCGAGACCGATCCACTCGAACTCCGGGCAGGAATCCTGGTCTGGCTCCCGCGCGGTTCCCGACGCGGCTTCACGGCCGGTCCGGAGGGTTTGAGCTACCTCACCGTGCACCAGGCACGGAAGGCCCTCGTCCTCGAACCGCCACCGGCTGCGGGCTGATAAGCGTCGAAGCTCATTCATCCATTCGTCGCCGTCGACAAACACTGGGTGGCTATTTGTATCGGTGGGACAAGTGGTGGCGGAACGGTGAGGTCCAGGCTAGGGCGCAGCGGATGGAATCTCCGTGAGGGGTGTCAACGGACGCCGCTGGACGGCCGTGTGAAGAATCTATCCGGACGCTGGAGGTGTCCCGTGTTTCACCGTCATCGTTCTCCCGGCGATCCGACGCGAAAGAGTCACGACGTCGAGCCCGGCACTCGTAGCGCCCTGGCTCGGCTGGGGGCGGCCGAGGCCAGTTGGGAGAACGAGGGCGGGCGCCTGCTCAGGTCCGTGGCGTCTCGGAGGACGCGGCACCGGGTCGGCCCGTGCGAGAAGCAACAGTGACTCCTCACCACGACGTCGAACGGCCAGGGAACACTGGACGGAGAGGACCTGGACATGACGACACGGTTCGGCGTGCGGGTGGGTCGGGTCTACGAGGACCGCACACTCGACGGCGAGGTCAGGGTTCTGGTCGATCGCGTGTGGCCGCGCGGGTTGGCCAGGGACGCGGCGGACCTCGACTGGTGGTGCAAGGACGTCGCACCCTCGAACGCGCTGCGCAAGTGGTACGGACATGACCCGTCGCGGTTCGACGAGTTCGCGCGCCGCTACCGGGTAGAGCTCGACGAACCGGGGCGGGCGACGGCATTCGCACACCTGCGCGGGCTCGCGGCCCAGCAAACGCTGACATTGCTGACTGCCACGCGCCGGCCCGAGATCAGCCAGGCCTCCGTCCTGGCAGAGCTGCTCGAGGGCGAGAACAGCACCGGCTGATGGGCGCGACGCCGATCGAGGACTTGCAGTTCGATGCTCATCTGGTGGACCCCACAGTGCGCGTGGGTTGGCCCTGACGGAGGTGGATGAGGCACTCCTCCGGATTCCTGACATACTCCTCGGCGCTGCGAGTTTGCGTGCCGCCCGTGGTGGTCGGCGCATTCATTGAATCGTCTCGTCGGGAACGCATGACCAGAAATATCGTGATACGATATGTAGGAGTACGGCGCGTCGGTCCGGGTGTGAGCGTCACCGGTCCGCGCGCTCGGCGAGGACATTCGGAGGAACGATGAGCGAGCGCAGCGATCCGGCCCCGGTGGTCGTCGGAGTTGATGGGTCTGAGTCCGGGCGAGACGCCCTGGACTGGGCGGTGGCCGAGGCCGCCACGCGGGTCCGACCCCTTTGGATCGTGCACGCCTGTCCAGCCCCGATCGACTCCGGTCCGCTCGGGCCGGTCCCATCACTCGTGCCGTGCACCGGCACCTCGGACGTCCTCCAGGAGGCGGCGCGACGCGCCCAGCTCATCGCACCCGAGGTCGAGGTGACCACCCGCCTGGTGTTGGGCGGTCCGGTACCGGCGATCCTCGGCCAGCGAGCTGGTCTGATCGTCCTGGGCAGTCGTGGCCAGCGCGGCGTGCGCCGTGCCCTTGCCGGCTCGGTCGGTGTCGCGGTCTCAGCACACGCCCGGTGCCCGGTGGTGGTGGTCCCCCCGTTGCACGACGTTGCCTCCGGCCCGTCGCGAGCCCAGGTCGTGGTCGGGGTCGACGGCTCGGATCTCTCGAGCCCGGCAATCGGCTTTGCGCTGCACGCCGCGGCGCAGCGCGGGGTCGGTCTCACGGCCCTGCATGCTTGGACCCCGCGGCCGCCGGCCGACATCGGTGCGCTCAGCGACGACTGGATCGCGTCCCAGGTTGCAGAACGTCGTGCGCTCGATCGCGCGCTCGCGCAGTGGCGTCTGCGGTTTCCCACCGTGGACATCACGCCCAAACTCGTTTGCGGCGACCCGGCGCACTGGCTAGCTGCGGAGTCGGCCGGGGCGGCGCTGCTGGTGGTCGGTTCCCGAGGCCGCGGCTGCATGACCGGGGTCCTGTTCGGCTCAGTCAGCCAGGTCGTGTTGCACGCCGCTCATTGCCCCATCGCCGTGGTCCGGCCACAGGCAGTCAAGGTCGGTCGGACCCGAGCAGCGTGACGGGCGCGCCAAACGCGCCCGCACGATTCGGCGACTGTCGGTCGCCGAGCACGAGGCCACCATTATCCCACGAGGAGGTAGCAGCGATGGCTCAACCGTTCTATCCGCAGCCCACACCGGAGCTCTCCGAGCGGCGCAAGGCTCTCGCCCCGGATATCCACTCCGCGTTCGAGGCGTTCAGTCGCGCGGTGTTCGCCGATGGCGCCCTGCCGCAGAAGACCAAGCAGCTCATCGCGGTCGCCGTCGCGCACGTCACCCAGTGTCCCTATTGCATCGAGGGTCACACGCGAATTGCCCACCGGAAGGGAGCCAGCTCAGAAGAAGTCATGGAAGCGATCTGGGTGGCTGCGGAGATGCGGGCCGGCGGTGCGTACGCGCACTCCACCCTCGCCCTGCAAGCGTCGGGCGAAGCCACCGCGCACGGGCATTCGGTGACCTGAGCCGCGCAGGCCAGGCTTCGGACCCGTCGGATCGACGGTGTGGCGCCGCGTCCGGCGGGCTTCGTGGTCGGTGGGCTCAGGTCTCGACGGACCTGTAACGGTATGTCGGCACATACCGGGCCTGGGGCGTGCCCTCGGTGTTCCGGTTCGTCGGCGGCGTCGACCACGACACCTACGACACCGCCGCCCGCGAGGGCCGGCCCTCCGACCTGTACACCAACCACAGCCCGCAGTTCGTGCCGGCGCTGCACCCCACGCTGCCCACTGGCGTCGAGACCCAGCGACGACCGCTGGAGCGACGCCGAGCATCGAGACCCAGATCCAGTGGATTACCGAGCTCGTCGGCACGGCGAAAGCAACGGCCTCCGGACTGTCGAGCCCGCCCAGGAGGCCGAGGACGGCTGGACCGCCACCCGCCAGGAGGTTGCCGAAAAGACGTTCTCGCCCCGGGCCGGATCGTGGATCTTCGGCGCGAGCATGCCGAGCAGGAAATGACCCGTGATCGTGAGAATGGGCCGGGATCTATCGCGAAGCCTTCCACTCCTCCCGGCCCGTGCTTCCCTTGCCGGCGCGTGCGGGAGGGGTGGGTAGTCGCACCACAGCGCCCGACTCCGCTGAGGGCGGGCATTCCGCCCTTGCCCGCCCGAGCCACCAGCGCGAAGCTCATGCCCAGGATTAATCGGACGGACCGAGGAGCGCGATCATGGTCGACACGCAGGAGGGGGCCGCGGGGTTGATCGTCGTCGGTGTGGACGGCTCGGAGCACGCCGAACATGCCTTGCGGTATGCCTTCGCGGAGGCGACCCGCCGCGTCGCGAAGGTACGCGCCGTGACGGCGTTCGAGCCGCCGGAGGCGTGGGCGTTCGCCTGGGGGCTGCCCGGCCTCCCCGATTCCGGAGAGGCGCGCCGCGGGGTCGAGGAGAAGGCGCGCGAATGGGTCGAGGGCGTGCGTGCCTCTCTGCCTGAGCGCCTGCAGGCCGTGCCTTGTGACGTGGAAGCCACGACCGGGCCACCGACGGTCGTGCTGGTCCATGCCGCGCGGGACGCAGACGTCCTCGTCGTCGGTAACCGGGGGCGGGGCGCCCTACAGAGCGCGATGCTCGGCTCCGTGGGGCTCGGATGTGTCGTGCACGCTGACTGCCCGGTGATCATCGTCCCCCCTCCTCGGGCCTTTGCGGATTCCTCTGTGTCCAGCGCGCCGAGCGACCGCGGTTGACCGGTGTCGCGAACGTCCTTCCGTTGTGGTGCTCCGTCACCGAGCGACTGATCCGATCACCGGTCGGCGGTCTTGCTGGAGGTCGCGGCGGAGGGGCTCGGAGCAGCCCTGTCCGCGCCGTCGTGTTCGTCGTGCGCGCGGCGCAGCAGCGCCACGAGCCTCCCCTCCTCGCGAAACCGGGCTCGATACTTCTCCGGCAAGTTCCTGAGCTGTTCCTCCCTCGTCGAGCAACTTGGAGAACAGCTTCTCCCGCTCGGAGCAGTCCTTCTCGACGTCCAGGTACTCGGTGGCGTGGCGGCGGGCGGCGGCGACGGTGTTCTGGGCTCGCCCTTTCGGGCTGAACAGCGAGGCGAGGACGGTGACGACGAGGCGCCGATGATGACCGTCAGGGACAGCCCGGTACTGATCTCGACGACGTCGACGGGCTGGCGGAGTTCATGAAAGGCACGTTGTACTCGTGGAGGGCGTGGAGAATGAGCTTGACGCCGATGAAGGCGAGGATGGCCGCGAGCCCGTAGCTGAGGTAGATCAAGCGGTCGAGTAGCCCGTCGATGAGGAAGTAGAGCTGGCGTAGGCCCAGCAGCGAGAACGCCGTGGCGGTGAAGACCAAGTACGTGTTCTGGGTGAGACCGAAGATGGCGGGGATCGAGTCCAGGGCGAACAGGACGTCCGTACCGCCGTCGCGACCATGACCAGCGCCATGGGTGTGAGCAGTCGCTTCCCGTCGACCATGGTCGTGATCCGGTCGCGGTCGTAGTGGTCGGAGGTCGGGAGTAGTTTCCTGGCGAGGCGGATGATCCCGTTGTCCGCCGATCGCCCTTCGGACTCGTCGGGTTTGATCAGGTTACCTGCCGGCGATCCGCTGCACGACCCCCCCGCGTGCTGCGCGAACTCATGATCCTGCGCACGGCGAATGTCATGCGCTCGGACTATGAGTGGCACCAGCACCGGGACATGGCTCACCGGGCCGGGGCGTCGGTCGAGCAGGTCGATGCGGTGTCGGCGTGGCAGACCTCCGAGTGCTACTCCGAGCGGGAACGGGCCGCGCTCATGCTGACCGACGCGATGTTGACCGGACACGTCAACGACAGCGTCCAGGAGGTGCTCGCCCGGCACTTCTCCGACCAGGAGCGGGTCGAATTGGTCGTCACCGCGGGCTTCTATGCGATGGTCCCCAGGGTGCTCGACGCGCTGCGGGTACCGATCGAGGACGCCCGGCCTTCCCCACCCACGGGCTGAGCCACACCGCGGAACCGCACCGCGGAACCGCACCGCGGAACCGCACCGCAGCGACCGGCTTTCGGGTAAGCACCGTGTATGGCGCTGCCGGACGACGACGACCGTGAACAAGAGACGCAGACGCTGCTCGTCCTCGGCGCGGCGGGGGACCTGACGGAGCGGCTGCTGCTACCGGGACTGGCCACACTGCTGGCCGACGGCGGCGCCCGTGACCTGGTCCTGATCGGGAGCGACCGCCAAGAATGGGACGACGAGCATTGGCGCCAGCGGGTCGCGCGTTCCTTCGCGACGGCTGGTGTCGAGGGCGGAGCCACCGCCGCGGTCATTGAACACACGCGCTATCGCCCCGCGGACGCGAGCAGCGCGGCCGACCTGCGCGGGCTGCTCGAGGAGGCGGAGGGACGGGTCGCCGTCTACTTCGCCCTACCGCCGGCGGTGACCGCCCGAGCGTGCAGCGCCCTGCGCGAGATCGGGGTGCCGGATGGCACGCGGCTGGTCATGGAGAAGCCGTTCGGCACCGACTCGGCGAGCGCGCAGGCGCTCAATGCGCTCGTCGGCGAGCTCGTCCCCGAGGACCATGTGCACCGCGTCGATCATTTCCTGGGCATGTCGACGGTGCTGAACATCCTCGGCGTGCGGTTCGCCAACCGCATGCTCGAGCCGGTCCTCACGGCCGAGCACGTCGCCAGCGTGGATGTCGTCTTCGACGAGAGCCTGGCGCTCGAGGGCCGGGCCGGCTACTACGACCACGCCGGCGCGCTGATGGACATGCTGCAGAGCCACCTGCTGCAGGTACTGGCTCTGGTGGCGATGGAACCTCCGGCGACGCTGCACGGTCGCGACGTACGCGAGGGCAAGACGCAGGTCCTGCGCTCCACCCACCTCTGGGACGACGATCCGATCGCGTCGAGCCGTCGGGCCCGGTACACGGCCGGGAAGCTGGACGGGAGACAGCTGCCCTCCTACGCCGACGAGCAGGGCGTCGTGCCCGACCGGCAGACGGAGACGCTGAGCACCGTCGAGCTGGCCGTCGACACGTGGCGCTGGGCAGGCGTGCCCTTCCGCCTGCGATCGGGGAAGGCGCTCGGAACGCCGCGCCAGGAAGTGGTCATCAACTTCAAGGACCCGCCACGTCTGCCGACAGGTCTGAGCGGATATCAGCGATCGGACCGGCTGCGCCTCGGCCTCGTCGCCCACCGCCTGGCGCTCGACCTCAACGTCAACGGCGAGGGTGACCCGTTCACGCTGGAGCCGGTCACGCTGGAGGGCGTCTACGGGCGCGGCGACCTGCTGGAGTACGGCCAGGTGCTGCGCGGCGTGCTCGGGGACGCTGCCCAACTCTCGATCGGGGGCGACGCCGCCGTGGAATCGTGGCGCATCGTCGAGCCCGTGCTGGCCGCGTGGCGGGAGAACCAGGTACCACTCGAGGAGTACCCCGCCGGCAGCTCAGGACCGCCGAACTGGCCGATATGACTCATCGCTGCGGACCGATCAGCCGATGAAGGCACGCACGTCGCACCGGCGACCGCGGCGGCGGCCCGGCCCGCGACCCGGCCCCTTGCCGCCCGCGTGGCGGGGACGGGACGCTGCGTGGGCTGAGGACTTGCCGGACCAGCGATGAAGCCGGGTCAGTCGAGCTCGAGGACGGGGGTGCCGTGCAGCCGTTGACTGACGTGTCGCTGTGGGTGCGTGGCGACGGCCTGGAGATCGTGCTGTTGTTCACGGGTGCGATCCTGCTGAGCCGCTTCGTGCGCTGGCTGAGTCAGCGCATCACACGGCGTCTCGACAGGCACGCGAATCGCTCGAGCGAGGCCAGCTCTGAAGCCGCCAAGCACCGGCACGCGCTGACCCAGGTGCTGAGCTGGAGCACGGTGGTCGTCGTCTACTGCGTCGCCGGGATCATGATCCTGGTCCGGCTCGGCGTGCCGTTGGCCCAGCTGGCCGCCCCGGCGGCGGTCGTGGGCGCCGCTCTGGGTTTCGGCGGCCAGAGCATCGTGCGCGACGTCCTGGCCGGGTTCTTCATGGTGGCCGAGCGCCAGTACGGCGTCGGCGACGTCGTCCGTCTCGAGATCGCCGGCACCGCAGGCAAGACGGTCACCGGGACGGTCAAGGACGTCACGCTCAGGGTGACCGAGCTCCGCACCTCCGACGGCGAAGTCGTGATCACGCCGAACGGCGAGATCATCCAGGTGACCAACCTGTCCCGGGACTGGGCGCGCAGTGTCATCGACGTCCCGCTGCCGCGCGAGGTCGATGTGGCCCGGGCAACCACCATCCTGCAGAAGGCCGGCGAAGCGGCCTACGCGGACGACGGGCTGTCGGCATTGCTGCTCGACCAGCCTTCAGTGATGGGTGTGGAGAGCATGGAGGTCGACCAGATCGTCATGCGCGTCGTCGCCCGCACCCTCCCGGGCAAGCAGCACGACGTCGGACGCATCTTGCGGGCGCGGGTGGCCGACGCGCTCCAGCAGGAGGGGATCGTCAGCACTCCCGCGCTGGACACCGAGGCGCCGAGCGGCCACTCATGACGGTCGTCGGCGTCCGGGGGTCCACCATCGCCCTTGCTGTGTTCTTCGCGTGCGTTCTCACCCTGTACCTCCTCGTGCGCCCCCCGCAGGCGTCCTCGACGTCCAGCGCGACCCCGAGCACAGACGCGACGACGAGCACGACCACCAGCACCAGGCCCTCGTCGACCGCCCCGTCGACGACCAGCGCCACCCCGCCCACCACCACCGCCGGGACGACGAGCTCACCGAGTCCGACGTCCCCACTCGCGCCCCCGGCGACGACGGCATCGAGGTCGGGGCCGCCTTCCGGGCCGTCGTCGCCGCCCGAGCCGTCGTCGCCGCCCGTCCTGCCGTCCTCGCGTTGACCCCACATCGGAACCGCGCGACGTGGCCGCGGCGCTCGCCGGGAGGTTGTTGAAATGAGCACACGGGTCGAGCAGGTGACCGACGTGGTCGCCTATCACGGGGAGGGGCCGGTGTGGTCGCCGCGCTGGGGCGGTCTGCGCTGGGTGGACATGCTCGCCGGCGACGTGCTTTCGATGGGGACCGACGGCTCGATCGAACGCCGCCACGTGGGCGAGATCGCGGCCGCGGTGCGCCCCCGGCGGGGCGGTGGCGCGGTCATCGGCATCGAGCGGGGTTTCGCGCTCGAGGACCCGGACGGACGGGTTCGGCCCCTCGGCGAGGTCTGGAGCGACCCGTCGGTGCGCATGAACGAGGGTGGTTGCGACCCCGACGGGCGCTTCTACTGCGGTTCCATGGCCTACGACCAGCAGGAGGGAGCGGCCTCGCTGTACCGCCTGGACCCGGACGGCAGCGTCCAGGTCGTGCTCGAGGGACTCACCATCTCCAACGGCCTCGAGTGGAGCCCGGACGGGTCGCTGGCCTATCACAACGACACGGCGACGCGAGTGATCGCCGTCTACAGCTACGACCGCGAGGCCGGTCTGACCGACCGGCGTGTGTTCGCCTCGTTGGATCGTTGGCCCGACGGGTTGACGGTCGATGCCGAGGGCGGCGTCTGGACGGGGCTATACGACGGCGGCGCGGTGCACCGCTACACACCCGAGGGCGATCTCGACGCGGTCATCGAGGTGCCGGCACGCAAGGTGACGGCATGCACCTTCGGCGGCGTGGGCCTCGACGAGCTGTTCATCACCACCTCCCGCGAGGGCCTCCAGCCCGGTGATGATCCACTGGCCGGAGCGCTGTTCCGGGCGGTGCCCGGTGTGCGGGGCTTGCCCGTGCGCGAGTTCGCGGGGTA
This sequence comes from Actinomycetospora sp. CA-053990, assembly GCF_050948445.1. NCBI lineage: Bacteria > Bacillati > Actinomycetota > Actinomycetes > Pseudonocardiales > Pseudonocardiaceae > Actinomycetospora > Actinomycetospora sp. CA-053990. Next base: position 1,535,978 of record NZ_CP192043.1, read on the forward strand.
AGGGAGAGCCCGATTGCGGGTTCTCCACCCGGGGGTGCCGGGACCAGGTGGACTACGGCCCTCGCCGGTCGCAGCGTCCACCGCGGTCCTGTGTGTGGCGTGTCACGCCCGCGGAGCGGGGGAACCCTGGACGGGCGTTGACGTGAGGAACGTCGCGTGTCCCCGCGATCGAGCGCAGTCGCGGCGCGACCGGTGGCCCGGGCAGGAGCACAGATGAGCGAGCACCGCAACGAGATGCCGAGCGGGGCACCGGCATCGAGCGTGGCACCGCACGGGCTGCACCACGTGACGGCCATCGCGACCGACCCGCAGCGCAACGTCGACTTCTACACCACGGTGCTCGGGCTGCGGCTGGTCAAGACCACGGTCAACTTCGACGACCCGGGCACCTACCACCTTTACTACGGCGACGAGGCCGGGCGTCCCTCGACCATCCTGACGTTCTTCCCCTGGCGCGGCGTGCCGGCCGGACGTCAAGGCGTCGGGCTGACCACCGCGACCGCGTTCAGCGTGCCGCCGGAGTCCCTGGGGTGGTGGCAGCAGCACCTGGACGGGCTCGGCGTGGACATCGACTACCCGCGCGCGCGTGACAGCGGCAGGCAGGCCGAGGAGGTGCTGACGCTGCGTGACCCCGATGGCCTGGTGGTGGACCTGGTGGCCTCCCCGGGCGATGCCCGCTCGGGGTGGGACGGGCAGGGCCGGGTCCCGGCCGAACACGCCGTGCGCGGGCTGCACTCGGTGACGTTGACCGAGCAGCTGCTCGACCCCACCTCGACCCTGCTGACCGGGCTGCTGGGCATGGCCGGCGACGGTGAGGACGGGGACCGGGCCCGGTTCACCATGTCCGGCGACCAGCCCGGGTCGGTGGTCGACGTCGCCGCGAGCACCACCGCCGAGCGTGGCCTGCAAGCCGGCGGCACCGTGCACCACATCGCGTTCCGCGCCCCGGATCGAGCCACCCAGGAGCGCTGGCGCGGGGAACTGGTCGACGCGGGCCTCGAGGTGACGCCGATCCTCGACCGCCAGTACTTCACCTCGATCTACTTCCGCGAACCCGGCGGCGTGCTCTTCGAGATCGCTACCGACCAGCCCGGCTTCGACGTCGACGAGCCCCTGCTCGAGCTGGGTCGCCACCTCAAGCTGCCGCCCTGGCTGGAGCCCAGCCGCGAGCAGATCGAGCAGGTCCTGCCGGCGTTGCGCGTCGATGACGAGCCGGTCGCGGGGAGCTCGTGAGCACCGCAGGCGCCGGCCTCGGTGCCCGGCCGCACGTGTGGCGGCCGGGACTCGGGAGCCCACCCCTGGTGCTGCTGCACGGCACGGGTGGCGACGAGCACGACCTGCTCGGCCTCGGGCGGGCGCTGGTTCCCGGCGCCGCGATGCTGTCCCCGCGCGGCGCGGTGCTCGAGAACGGCATGCCGCGGTTCTTCCGCCGGCTGCGCGAAGGTGTTTTCGACGAGGACGACCTGCGGGCCCGCACCGATGAGCTCGCCGCGTTCGTCGAGGCCGCCGGCGCCGAGCACGGCGTCGTCCCGGGCTCCTGGTACGCGGTCGGGTTCTCCAACGGGGCCAACATGGCCTCGGCCCTGCTGCTGCGCCACCCCGAGCTCCTCGCCGGTGCGGTCCTGTTCGCCGCGATGGTGCCCTTCGCCGACCCGCCCGATGTCGACCTCACCGGCAAGCAGGTCGTGATCGCCAACGGCCAACGCGATCCGATGGCGACCCCCGACCTCACCCAACTGTTGGCTGCGCAGCTGGGCGAACGTGGGGCCGAGACTGTCGAGATCCCGCACCCCGGCGGCCACAGCATCGACCCCGCCGGCGTCGCGCGGATCGCGGAGCTGCTCGCCGAACGTCGTTGAGGACCACACCGGGCACGCGAGGACGAGGAGCCGGAGATGTCAGGAGTCGTAGCCGCGCACGGTCCGTTCGACCCACGCCTCGGGAAGCGCATGCTCGAGCGCCTCGTCCACCGGGGGCCCGACGGTGAGGGGTCGCGGCAGGTCGGCTCTCGTCGCGCCCAGTAGAGCACCACGAGGCGGCGCTGCGCCTGTTCGAGCGCGACGGCATCGACGGCGTCGACCGGCTCTGGGGCACGTTTGCGTTCGTGATCGCCGGCGAGGACGGACGCTTCGCAGCTGTCCTTGACGAGCTCGGCGTCGATCCGCCGCTGCGCACCCGCGAGGAGCTCGCCTACTACCGAATCTTCAAGGAGTACCTGCCGGGGGTGAGGGTCCAACACGCGATCGGCAGGTTCGTCGAGGCCTGATCCCTCCCGGAACTCCGGGACGCGCCCCCGTTCGGGATCACCGTGAACGCGTCCTTCGCGGGGAGCGTCGGGACCGGGATGTGGGACGATATCGACCCGAGGCTCTCCGACTACGACGGTGCGGCCCGCGGTCAGAATTCAAGAAGTACGTCGAGGGCATCGCCCTGGGCCGGCCGGAGACGCCGGAGGACGTGGCCGCGTTCGTCTCCTACCTGGCCGGTCCGGGCTCGGACTACATGACCGGCCAGACACCGGTGATCGACGGCGGGATGCGCTACCGATGAGCAGAGCGAACGGCATCGCCACGGGAGTCGATGGTGGCGAGCGCGACCGTGGACACCCCCGGGTCGTGGTCGTCGGTGGCGGGTTTGCCGGCTTCCACGCGGCAAAGTCGCTGGGTCGCCGGCTTGGCGGCGCGGCCGAGGTCGTCCTGGTCGCCCCCACCGACTACTTTCTGTACCTGCCGCTGCTGCCCGAGGTCGCCGCCGGCATCCTCGAGCCGCGGCGCATCACGGTCTCCCTGGCCGCGACACTGCCCGGTGTCCGGCTGGTCCTCGGGAACGTGGACCGGATCGACGTCGAGGGCCGCGAGGTCAGCCTGGTCAATCCGGAGGGCGAACGGTACGACCTTGGCTACGACCGCCTGGTGCTCGCCGCGGGCAGCGTCAACAAGCTCTTGCCGGTCCCGGGGGTGCCCGAGCACGCCCACGGTTTCCGGGGGGTGCCCGAAGCGATCTATCTGCGCGACCACCTCGTCCGCCAGGTGGAGCTCGCCGCCGGAACCGATGACCCCGCCGAGTGCCGCGCCCGCTGCACGGTGGTGGTCGTGGGCGCCGGCTACACCGGCACCGAGGTCGCCGCGCACGGCAAGCTGTTCACTGACGCGCTGGCCCGCGTCCACCCCTCCCTGGGCCCGCACCCGGTCCGGTGGATGCTGCTCGACCTGGCGCCGCGGGTCCTGCCCGGGCTCGACGAGCACCTCGCGAGCACGGCGGACTCTGTGCTGCGCGAGCGTGGCGTGGACGTCCAGATGGGGGTCTCGATCGACGAGGCCACCCGTGAAGGGGTGCGCCTGACCACCGGGGAGGAGGTGGGGACCCGGACGATCGTGTGGTGCGTCGGGGTCCGCCCCGACCCCCTGATCGAGTCGTTGGGCCTGCCCACCCAGCAGGGACGGCTGACGGTCGGCGAAAACCTGACCGTGCCGGGCCACCCGGAGATCGTCGCGTGCGGGGACGCGGCCGCCGTGCCGGATCGAACCCGGCCGGGAAAGCTCACCGCGATGACCGCCCAGCACGCGGTGCGGCAGGGCACGCTCGCCGGTCGGAACGTCGCCGCCTCGCTGCGCGGCAAGCGCCTGCGTCGCTACCGCCACCACGACCTGGGCTTCGTCGTCGACCTCGGCGGGTCCGACGCGGCCGCCAACCCCCTGGGCCTTCGGCTGTCCGGGCTGCCGGCCAAGGTGGTCACCCGCGGTTACCACCTGCTGTCGATGCCCGGGAACCGGTTGCGCATCGCGGTCGATTGGGCCCTCGACGCCGTGCAAAGCCGCCAGAGCGTGCAACTGGGCCTCCTGCGCTCCTCCGAGGTGCCGCTGGACACCGCTACGCCCGAGCTGACCCGCCACGCGGTGCCGGTCGCCCGGGAACATTCGTGACCAGGGGTTCGGCCCGCGAGAGCAAGCACCCGAAATTCATGCCTCGCTGAATGCTGTCAACCCCGCTCCCGGAGTGAGGGGTCGGTCCCGCGGTGATATCTATGGCTACGAGTCGGCCCGGGTTAAGCGCCTTGTTCCCTGATAACAGATCGCATCCTCGTGCTTGCCCCGCCCGCACAGTTCCTTTCAGCGGCCCCGGAGCCATCCTGGGGGCGCGCCCGGTCTCATCGCTGAAGCGCACGGACGTCTTGTGTGCCGTTACATCGCAATACAATATAACCGGCCCTGCCGGGTCATAGGAGATGCGCGATGCGCGATCACGACCGTGAAACACTGTTCGTCCTGGAGCAACAGCTCCTCGCCGACGACCCGCTGTGGGCCCTGTCTTTCCACGCAGGACAACGACGCCTGCGGGTCCCGGCACAGGAACGATTGTCCGCAGAAGCTCGCCACGAGCTACGACTGGTCCTGTACGGCACCGCGGTCTTCTTCACGGCGATGTTCAGCATGGTGGTGCTGGCCTTGAGTGTGACGGCGGGACTCCTCCTGGTGGCCGTGACCGCCGTTCTGCTCTGGATGATGATCCGCGCCCGACACGACAAGCAGCGGTGGACGACAGCGGGGCCGGCTTCCCGCCCGTAACACTCGATCGCGGTGCAGACCCCAGCCGATGGCCCGCCTCGGGCGTACGGAGCTTCAGGCCGACAGCGAACTGAGGACCGTTGGTCGGCAGGATCGGCAACATCCGTGCTCGTGTCCTTGTCGCAGCTCGTAGGGAGGACGGACGATCGCCGACCCAGCGCCACCGAACCTGCCCGAACGGCCATCGACTCGCCGGGGCGATCCGTGGCGCGCTGGTCGTCGACCTCGAGCCCTTCCTCGTGCGGGTGGCAACTGCGAGACGGTGCGCCGACCGCCCCCTCGCCGGCCGGCGCACCGTCCTTGGTGTTCAACGAATCCGCCCCCCGCTGTCGGTGCTGCTCGTCGCCTTGCGATCACCTGACGACACCCGGAGACCGATGGCGAGGCGGACGCCGCGGGAGTGCACTCGGCCTGGGACATCCGAGCGAGGAGGCACGAGGTGCGGACGACAGGCCCGGCGCGCCGCGGGCTCTCGCGCGCCCTGGTCCGCGCGCCGATCCTCGCCTATCGCTGCGGCCTCGGGGTGCTCCTCGGGGACCGCTTCGTGTTGCTGACCCATGTCGGGCGCACGACCGGACGTCCGCGTCACGTGGTGCTCGAGGTCGTCGGACGTGGCGAGGCCCCGGGTTCCTACCTGGTCGCGTCGGGCTACGGCGGCAGAGCGCAATGGTTACGCAACGTCCTCGCCCATCCCGAGGTCAGCTACCAGGTCGGGCGGCGCCGCCGTGACGGGTGGGCCTACCCACTGCCGTCCCCGGAGTCCGGACGCCGCCTCGCCGACTACGCCCAACGGCACCCACGGACGGCGGCCGCGCTGATGGCGATGGTGGGCCACGACATCGACGGCTCACCCGCCGCCTACGAACGCCTCGGCGCCGACGCCGAGCACGGCGTACCCCTGGTCCTGCTCTCGGACACGCCGCTGCCCCCCGCCGACGCACCATGACAGGGCCCGTTGCCGTCGGGTGCGGACCGTTCCCGTGCACCCCGCCTACGGCGAGGTCGACGAGAACTCCGGACGCGCCGACGGGTCGGCAGTCCTCGCGGGACGGTGCATCCGATCGTTATGACGACCTCGTTCGCTGTCTCCCAGGGATCGAGCGTCCGGGGGAGGGCACGTCGTCCGACATCGGGCAGGTCCGCCGAGGAGATCGCGCAGATTGCCGAGCAGCAGGCTCATTGATGGGCTTCCTCGTCGTCGGGAGTCCGGTCTGAGCGACACCACACAGACGAGTTGAAGCTCGTTGCAGAGATCCCTTACGACGGGCTGCCGGTCAGAGCGAGACGAGAGCGCTCGGGCGCGCCGGCTCCCGACGGATGGAGGTCCCGGGGCGGCCCTCCGAGCTGGGTCCACTCAGGGTCGACTCAGGGTGTCGGCGCGACGGTGCTCGTTGTCCGGGGAGCCGGGGCGGGCGTCGCTGGCGGGGGGATCGACGCGGGTTCCCGGGTGATCGAAGGCGGCAGTACCACCGGGGTCGTGGAGGGTAGGGGCTCCGGCGCGTTCTGGGGCTCGACCCCGCAACTGACGGCCGAGGTCGCGACGAGTGCCACCAACAGGGCGACGGTGCGGCGGCTCATGACGGCACCTCGCGCAGGGCGACCACGAATCGCGCCCCGCCACCGGGGCGGTCCTCGACCCAGACCCGGCCACCGTGACCCCGGACGTGCTGGGCGACCAGCGCGAGCCCGAGCCCGGTGCCGCCGGTGTTTGCCTCGGCGCATCCGGTCCGGGACCCACGGGTGAAGCGCTCGAAGACGCGATCTCGCAGCTCGACCGCGACCCCGGGGCCGGCGTCGTCCACCTCGATCACGGCGTGGCCGTCGCGTCGCCGGACACCGAGGCGCACCAGGCCGCCGCCGTGGTGGCGCGCGTTCTCGCACAGGTTCGCCACGACGCGGTCGAGGCGGCGCCGGTCCGCGGACACGAGCGGCGCGGGCCGCTCGATCTCTCGCACACCCCCCTCGATCAGGGTGGCGGGCACGTTCTCGATGACGACCGACAGGTCCACCGGCTCCACGTCGTGCCCGTCGGGGGCCTGGATCCCGCGGGAGATCTCCAGCAGGTCCTCGACCATGCGATGGAAGCGCCGGACATCAGCGGTCAGGAGGTCCACCGCGCGTCGTGCGGTACTGGGCATGTCGTCGCGGCGACGACGCAGCACCTCACCTGCGTTGATCATCGTCGTGAGGGGGGTCCGAAGCTCGTGGCTGACGTCGCCCGCGAACCGTGCGTCGCGCTGAACCCGCTCGGCGAGGGCATCGGCGGTGGCGTTGAAGCGTCTCGCGATCGGAGCGAGGTCGGCCTCGTGCCGGTCGGGGAGCCGAGCCGTGAGGTCACCCTCGGCCATTCGGCCCGCCGCGTCGGTGAGCTCGGTGAGCGGCAACAGGGCCCGCCGGGCGGTCCACCAGCCCAGCAGGACGCCGAGCAGCCCCGCCAGGACCGTCCCCGCGACGAGGACAGCGGAAACGAATCGCAGTGTCTGGTCGAGCTCGATGAGGGGCGCGATTCGGACGAACAGGTCACCGGCAGGGGTGACAGGTAGGGCGACCGCCAGTACCGGCGCACCGTCCACGACCAGGCGCTGGCGCGCCGGCGCCCCCGCGAGCAGGGCGACGGGGACGTCCTCCACCTCGACCTGCCGGCCTGCGGTGGTCCACGCTCCGCCGCTGCGGAGGAGCACGCTGGTCCCGGTCTCCCCGGTCAGCCCGACGAGCAGGGTGGGCAGGTCGTCCGAGCCCCGCCGGAGGCTGTCGGTCACGAGCCGCGCGCCGGCGACGGCCTGGCTCGTCGTCCCGCGCTCCCGCTGCTCGAGCATGTAGCTCGACGCCAGCTGCCACGTGGCGATCGACAACAGTCCGGCGATCGCGGTGCTGACGAGGCCGAAGGCCAGGGCGACGCGCCAGCGCAGTGACACCGAGCGCCAACGCCGGGCCAGCCGGTCGCTCACGGGCCGGTGCGATACCCGGAACCGCGCACGGTGAGCACCAGTTCCGGGTCGTCGGGATCCCGCTCGATCTTGCGCCGCAGGCGACGGACGTGGACGTCGAGCAGGCGGGTGTCACCGAAATAGTCGTATCCCCAGACGCGCTGCAACAGCTGCTCGCGGGTCACCACGTTCCCCCCTGCGGAGGCCAGTTCCAACAGCAGCCGGAACTCCGTGCGGGTCAGGTGTAGCCGGGTGTCGCCGCGCTCGACCGCCTCCTGTCCGGGATGGATCACGAGCTCGCCCAGGTGCAGGCGATCAGGCCTGTCGTCCTCGGAGGCGCCGGCGGAGGCGGGACGGCGACGACGCAGCAGGGCCCGGATGCGCGCGGCGAGCTCCCCGGCGACCAATGGCTTGGTGACGTAGTCGTCGGCACCGGCCTCGAGGCCGGCGATGACGTCGGCGGTGTCGGAGCGAGCGGTGGCGATGATGATCGGGAGGTCGCTCCGCGAACGCAGCGTCGAGCACACCTCGATCCCGTCGATGCCTGGCAGCATGAGGTCGAGCAGCACGACGTCGAGGTCGGTGTCGACCAGACCGAGCGCCTCCTCCCCGGTGGCGGTCTCGACGACGTCGTAGCCCTCGTCGGCCAGGGCGAGCCCGAGGGCCTGGCGGACACGCTCGTCGTCCTCGACGAGCAGGATTCGAGTCCCCATCACAGGTCCTCCCACGACGACGGTGCGACGACGCTACCCGCCCCCTCGTGGACGGAGCCCCTCGTGAAAGCTGGATGCGCCGTCGTCAGGAGAACGTCAGGTATGCGGCAGCGCTGCGCTCATGACGATCGCGATGATCACGATCCAACGCGGTCAAGAGCCTCGCAGCGGCACCCGAAGGTGCCATCGGGCGCGGGCACCGAGCGGGCATGGGGGTCCGCGGAGCGTCGAGTTGCCAAATCGGACCAGGCCCCGAGCAGAAAGCGGCGATGGGCGACGAGGCGCACATCGCGCTTATCCTCCGCAGTGACCTCGTCTTCAGGTCGAAGATGAGCGACGCGGCCGCCGACAATCTGGAGGTTCGACTCAAGGAGAGGTGGAGAGTAGGCCAAGCCGCCGACCCTCTCGAGTGCGCGTGCCGTTCGGCGAGCAGAGCGCTGCTCGACCTCGACGAGATCGCGGAATTGGTCAGCGGCATCGACGTCTACGACTTCAGCGCGAGCACTAGTTCGCTCCACGTCGTCGGGCTGCCATTTGAGCGCCGACTCTGTGTTCAACTTGTTTTCTCGGTGAGAATATTGGATCGGACCATCCATTGACCCAATCTTCCTCACCGCCTCTTAGGGGGAGGGCCGCTCGAGATAGACGCTCCGCCTCTGGGAGCTGGGCGCAGGAGCCCTCACCGGGGGAGTGTCGTGTGAAGCCTGTGCCCCTCGACCTCCTGCGTCCCAGGGCGCCGAGGCTCGGGTAGACGTCTGCGCAACCAGTCCTGGCAGCGATCACAGCCGTCGAGGCCCGTTCGTCATTCGTCGTTCGTCAGCGTGCAACTGCGCGTGCAAACGTTGCTTGCATCGCCGTCGGGGCCGAAGCTGGCGGGATCGTGAACCGGCTGGAGGAGGTGCCGCCGAGGTGCTGCAGTGCTGCCTCAACGGTGCGCGCCCGCCCGACGCGTATCCAGCCGTGCCGATGACTCCGCGTCACCTCGCCCGGGACGCGCGTGCGGTCTCTGCGCTCGGTGTGTTGAACGTCCACGTGCATCCTCGCGACCGGGACGGTCGGGAGAGCCTCGATCCGGGCGTTGTCGGTGCAGTGACCAGCGCGATCCGCAAGGTGGCGCCGCGCACGGAGATCGGGGTCACGACGGCTCGATGGATCGAGCCCGACCCCGTTGCACGCACCGAAATCATCTGGCAGTGGGGTGGGCTGCCCGCATATGCCCGTCCTGACCTCGCCTCGGTCAATGTCCACGAAAGCGGGTGGCAGCGGGTGTGCGCCGCCCTGGACGCGGTGGGCATCGGGGTGGAGCTGGGCGTTTGGACCTCCGGCGACGCCGTGCAGCTCAAGAAGGCTGGGCTGCCGCGGGGCACGACCCGGGTCCTGGCCGAGGTCACGGTGACCGATCCGGATATCGCGGTCGCCGAGGCGAGGCGCATCCTCACCGCGCTCGGGCCGGTGCCCGCGCCGATCATGCTGCACGGCGAGGACGCCGGGGCGTGGCCCGTCCTGGAATACGCCCAGCGCATCAACCTCGATACCCGAATCGGCTTCGAGGACACCCTTGAGCGCCCGGACCGCACCAGGCGGGCCGTCAGCAACGAGGAGCTCGTGCGCTGGGCGCTCACGCGTTGAGCACCGATTCCCTCCCTGCCGCGGCGTGGCACGTCCCGTAACACGAAATGTAGGCAATAGAAGCAGCTACACGGACATGCCTACGGCTACCGCGAATACAGCGCCCGCGACCCCGAAGGCGGTCTCAGGTCGTTCATGAAAGCCTTGTGAATGAGCGATCTCGCGCAGGCAGACCAAGCGGGAGGCGGAATGAAGGAACGTGCGGAAATGACGGCGCACCGAGCATAAGCCCGCAGCTGTCGAACAACCCGTGTTAACTATGACGCACGGCTGAAACGAGCGTGGTCGGCGCCCGCCCTTGCCAGCTCGCCTCGCGCACCTGGCGCCTATCCGCTCCCGAACCCACAGGGTCTACGGGTGACGATGAGCATGCCCTGGCCGTTCGAAGAGGGATACCGCCGGCTGTGCCGTGGCTGGCACCCGGGACGGGCTGGTGTGGCGCGAGGCGGACCGTTTCGGCCGCCGGCCCCACGCCGCTCCACCGGGCGCCGGCGAGGTCATCCCTCGCCGTGCCCATCAGGCCGGGCCGGCGGTGACTACGGCGGGGCTGGCGCCCGTTGTCGTCGCTGCGCGACCGCTTATCTCCGACACGCAATCCGTGGATGGAGTCCTGCCGTTGCGGCCGCATCTCCTTCGTCCGGTCGTGAGGGGTCACGGTGCGGAGCAGATGGGACCGACCTGGGTACGAGGCGTCACCTGGCAGCCCGTTGATGGCGCGAGCACTGATCGATGACGCTCGGCGCTGGCCGGGATGGCCGCGCGCAGCCGAGCACGCCGCAGGTCGCGGGCGGGAGCGGGTCGGCACGGAGCACCTGCTGCTCGCGCTCGTCCACGGGCCGCCGGGTCCGGCTCGTGCGGCGCTCTCGTCGGTCGGGGTGGTCACGAGCGTCGTGCACCGCGCCTTCGAGGCGATATCTGGTCCCAATGGCGCGCGAGCCGGCGTCGCTGTGACACCGCAGCCCCTCGAGCCGTGCGCCGCGCGACCAGCACCCGCGCTGCCTCGGAGCTGGTCACGCCGGGCTCGTGACCGTCGCCGATGTCGACCTGGCGCACCCAGAGCCGCACCGACTCCACGCCGTACCCGAGCTGGTCAGCGACCCGCTTGACCGTGCCGTGCTCGCTGCCGGTTTCCGCGCGCAACTTGCGCACCATCTGCACCGCCGCGCCCTTCTCCTGCTCGGAGTGCCACCGCGTCGTCGGCTTACCCGCCGACCGCTCCTGGGGCATGAGGACATCCTCGTTTCCAACTTCACGAGCCTCTACCGCACCCAGGGCGGTTCAGCGGCAGGTGCACGGCATCCGCGGGATCGAGGTGCGGACACAGCACAACTCTCTAGAGCAGCACCTATGTCTCGATGGTCTCGCCGTGGCTTAGAGCAACCGTGGCCGAGGTCGGCGAGCGAGAAGAGACCGCGTGAATCCCCTGGACCCTGAGCTATTCGACGAAGTGATTCACCAGGCAGAAGGTGTGCTCGCGGCGCGCCTCTGGGTGTCGGTGGAGGAGGCGGCGATGATCTTGCTCGTTAGCGCGGAGAGCCGCGGACTCTCCCTCGGCTGGACTGCCGACGAGGTGCTCGCCCCACAATTCTCCGCGCCGCCGGACCCGAACATCGCTGGTTCGTGCTGAGCGCGGACCCCGCATTGAGCACGGGTGCGATCGGCGTGACCCCCACCCCCGGTCACGTTGATGCGCCCGGAAGAGGCGTCCCCGTCCGCTTAGTTCCCCCGGCGGGCGGGGACGCCGTTCACCGAGGCCCCTGCTCGCTGACCGGGGTTCACGCCACTTGGTGGGACGTGGCCCTCGTCGATTCTTCGCGCGAGGTGATCCGGAGCGCAGAGGCCCGGCCGGATCGGTGTCATCTCGTCTGCCCTGCAAAGGCTCAGCCTGCAGTGGTGACCTCTGCCGACCGTAGACGTAACGTAGCCGCAGGCCAGTAGCGCGCCCCAGCCCCCGGCGCACCGTCCGTCCGGGCGCTGCGCCGACTGCGGAGGGTGATACCCCCAGATGACCGTGAGCAACAACGACGAGCTGGTCACGGCCATGCGACGTGCTGTCGAACGGCTGGTCGAGCACAGCACGAAGCAAGATCAGGGCGAGATGCTGAAGCGCGTCGTCGAAGCAGCCGTCGAGACCGTTCCCTGCGCCAACGGTGGGGGCATCACCCGCACCGGGGCCGACAAGGTCTGCTCGAGTCACTCCTCCGACGGCCAGAGTCGCCGCATCGACGACCTCCAGGCCGAGCTCCACGAGGGGCCGTGCGTCAGCGCCGCTGAGGAGCCGCCGCCCAGCGGCATCTTCGTGACCCACGACCTGGCCGGCCCCGACGCAGAACGATGGCCGTTGTTCGCCCCGCGCGCGGTCGAGCTCGGCGTCCGATCGGTGCTGTCCATCTCGTTGTCGGTCTCCCGCGGCTGGCGCGCGTCGCTCAACCTCTACTCGGCGAGGCCCGACGTCTTTGATGACCACGCCTGCCTGACCGCCGGACTGTTCGGCCTGCAGGCCGCCACCCTGCTCTACGGCACCGACCGCGCAGCCGGCCTCAACCAAGCCCTGCAGACCCGCGACGTCATCGGACAGGCCAAAGGCATCCTCATGGAGCGCTTCGACATCACCGACGACGCCGCCTTCCAGATGCTCGTCAGCTCCTCCCAGGACACCAACATGAAACTCCACGACGTCGCCCACTGGCTGGCCCACGAGAGAGGCCGAGGCAAGACCAACACCTCCAAAGTCAGAGCTCCGGGCTGAACCCGCTCCGGTTTCGGCGTCGCGAACCTTCGGGCCGCTGGCTTCTCGACGGACCAGTGGACCGGTGCGCGAATCGTGCCCCCATCAATCGCGGCGTCGAACCGGTACTCGGTCAGCAGAGCCGCCGTGCGGGTCGGCCCATCTGGCAGCAGACGTGACCGAATCGGATCAATCGGTCTCGACCCAGACCCACCGGCAGCTTCTGCACAGCGGCTCCTCCGGCACAGCCACGACAGCCCGCGAGGGCTGGGCGCGGATGCGCAGCGCGAGGAAGACACCCGACGGCACGCTCACGGCGACGCGCTTGGTGAGCCCGATGACTGATCGCGCATCCGTCACGAACGCACCGTCGGCTGGCCGGCCGGTTCGGGGTGCCGACTTGGCTGCCCGCGAACGCGACCGTGTCGGGGCCCGCCGAGGACGCTCTCGACGAGCGCTCTTTCCGCCACGGTTGGCGCTATCCGCGGCCCGCGATCGGGCCGAGGCCGCCGCGCTGCGACGCGCCCAGCGTCGTGGGCGATGGGCCCACGATCAGCGAGCTCGAGGCCACCGCCGTCTCGTACGGCACCTCCACGGCGCTCGAGATGCTCCGGGACCGATCGCGGCCGCTGCTGATCAGAGCTTCGCCTCCGGACGCGTCGGCTCGAACAGCTCGACGGGATTGCCCGACGGGTCCTCCAGCAGGATTTGCTTGCCGCCCACGCCGACGCCGATGTCGTTGCGGAACCGGGTGCCCGCTCGGCGCAGCTCCTCGACGACCTCCTCGAGGTCGGTGACCTCGAGGACGAACCGGTTCCACCCTCCGGGTCGCGGTGGTGTCCCGTCCGGCATCGCCTGGCCGCCGCCCGCCCCGCCGCCGCCCGCCCCGCCGCCGCCCGCCCCGCCGCCGGGAGCGGACAGCACGAGGCGGAGGTCGCCGCGCGAGAGCATCGCGAAGGTGGGAGCGGGGTGCTTGTCCTCGTGGAAGTCCAGGTGCCGGCAGTAGAACATGATCGCCGCACCGACGTCGTCGACGATGTATCTCACACTGACCGTGGCCATGTCTCGTCGCCCTCCGCCGCATCGCCGCCGGGATGTCGAGGAACCGGGTCAGTTCCCGGTTCGCCCGACCTCTGGTTCGGGGACTTCTCGTTGCTCCGCTCTGGCTCGCGCGTCGAGGCTCGTACCGACGAGCGCGTCGTACACGAGGATGCCGACGGCGCCGCCGACCAGGGGTCCGACGATGGGCACCCACCAGTAGTGGTCGAAGTAGGTCCCGGCGCCGCGGAAGGCGAGCGGTCCCCATCCTTCGATCCAGGTCCAGAGCCGTGGCCCCAGGTCGCGCGCCGGGTTGATGGCGTACCCCGCGTTGGTGCCGTAGGTGAGGCCGATCGCCACGACCAGGAAGCCGATCAGCAGCGGGGCCAGGTTGCCGGTGGGGCCCTGGTTGCGCCGGTCGATCAACGCGACGATCAACGCGACCAGCAGGGCGGTCCCGACGATCTGGTCCAGGAGAGGCCCGGCGAGTCCGCCGCCGAAGTACTTGGCGGGGAAGGTCGCGAAGATGGCGAAGGTGTCGAGGGACGTGGTGCGCGTGGGCACGTTGTTGGCGAGGTTGTAGGCGTTGATGGCGGGCCGGTACACCGCGTAGACGAGCGCGGCGGCGGCGAACGCTCCGACGAGTTGCGCTGCCCAGAAGGCAGGCACCTTGGCCCAGGAGAAGCTGAAGCGCGCCGGGTCTGGTGGAGGCTCTGCGGTGCCCCGGGTTCGCCACCAGGAACGGCAAGAACCCCGATCCCCTCGCCAACGGCCACATGGCCGCGCCCGACCCGGTCTACGACGGTCTCCGCCGGCGCCTCGCCGGGCTCGTGGGGAAGCAGCCCGCCGGCGATCCCGCCGCCGCTGCCCAGGCACTCCTCACGATCGTTGATTCCGACAACCCACCCCTGCGCGTGCTCTTCGGTCTGGGCTTCTACCCAATGCTCCAGCAGGTCTACGCCGACCGGCTCAAGATCTGGGCGGACTGGCAGGACCTCTCCGCCGCGGCACAAGGGGCGCTCGACCACGGAAGTCGATGACCCGGTCGCCGACCCTCGACAACGGGAAGAACGGAGGAATCTCATGAACCTCGCACTCTGGATCGCTGCCGGACTGCTCGCCGCCGTGGCTCTGGCCGGTGGCATCACCAAGACGTTCCTGCCCAAGGAGAAGCTGGCGGCGCACGAGGGCGGGCGATGGACCGCGGACGCCAGCGTCCGCTTCGTCAAGACCCTCGGGATCCTCGAGCTCCTGGCTGCGGTCGGCCTGGTCCTGCCCGTCCTGCTCGACATCGCACCGGTCATGGTGCCGGTGACCGCCGGCTGCTGGGTCGTGCTCATGGTCGGCGCGATGATCACCCACGGCCACTACGGCCAGTTCAGGCACGTGATGGTGAACGCGGTCTATCTCGCCCTCGCGGCATTCATCGTGTGGGGCCGCCTCGGCCTCGAGTCCTTCACCGTCTGATCCACCGAACGACGCCGCGATCAGGTTCCACCCGGCGGCCGCCCTGCGCCGGGTCCGCGCGACGTCGCCGACGGGTCGTGCCGCACCATCCTCGTCCCACCCCGGGACGTCGCGGCGACAGGAACGCCGTCCCGGTGGGGCCCCATCCGCTCGTGAACGGGAGAAGCAGTGGTTGATGTCGGCCGCAGTGCGGAGATGACTGGCTCGTCCGGCCGCGTCGTGCTGCCTTTCGGGGAGATCGATCGGAGCCGGGTCCGCGACGTCGGGGGGAAGGGTGCGAGCTTGGGCGAGCTCTCTCGGATCGCGGGCGTCCACGTACCCGCCGGCTTCTGCGTGACCACCAATGCGTTCAGGCGGGCCGTCGCGGAGGTGCCGTCGCTCGAGGACCGCCTCGATCAGCTGTCGGGCCTGGACCCCGACGACCGGGACGAGATCGCCGCCGTCAGCGCGGAGATCCGCGAGGCGATCGCCGACCAGCCCGTCCCCGCGGACCTGGCGGCGGCGATCACGCGGTCGATCGCCGGAGCGGGCGAGGGCGCCGCGTACGCCGTGCGGTCCAGCGCGACGTCCGAGGACCTGCCCACGGCGTCCTTCGCGGGGCAGCACGACACGTTCCTGAACGTCGTGGGGCCGGCGGCGGTCCTCGAGCACGTCAGGGCGTGCTGGGCCTCGCTGTTCACCGAGCGGGCCGTGAGCTACCGCTTGCGCCACGGCGTCGACCACCGCACGGTGCACATGGCCGTGGTCGTGCAGCAGATGGTGTCCCCGGATGCGTCGGGGGTCCTGTTCACGGCCGACCCTGTGACGTCGAACCGCGAGGTCACGACGATCGAGGCCGTCCTCGGACTCGGCGAGGCGCTGGTGTCCGGTCTGGTGAGCGCGGACAGCTACACGGTGCGCGAGGGCGAGGTCGTCGAGCGGGCGATCGCGGCCAAGGAGCGGGCGGTCCTCGGTTCACCGGGTGGCGGTACGCGGGAACAGGCCGTGGAGGAGGAGCGGCGGCGCCGACCGGCGCTGACCGACGCGCAGGCGGTGGGCCTCGCACAGCTGGGCCGGCGGATCGAGGCGCACTTCAGCCGTCCCCAGGACGTCGAGTGGTGCCTGGTCGACGGTGAGTTCCGGATCGTGCAGAGCCGGCCGATCACGACGCTGTTCCCCGTTCCGGTGGCCGAGGACGGGGAATTCCACGTCTACGTCTCGGTCGGCCACCAGCAGATGATGACCGACGCGATGACGCCACTGGGCCTGTCCGTGTGGCAGATGACCACACCGCGGCCCGTGGCCGAGGCCGGCGGGAGGCTGTTCGTCGACGTCACCCCGTACCTGGCCTCGCCCGCCGGCCGCGAGTGGTTCCTGGAGGCCGCGGGCCGGTCGGACCCGCTGATGCGAGACGCGCTGCAGACCCTCGTCGACCGCGACGCCATCGCCCCGGCACCGCCGGAGGAGGGTGCCGGCGGCCCGCCAGGGGACGGCGGACCGGCGATGATCGACGCGGATCCAGGCCTCGTGGAGGAGCTGATCGCCGCCAGCGAGGCATCGGTCGCCGCCGCCGCCCGCGCCATCCGGACCCATCACGGCCCGCACCTGCTCGACTTCATCGTGGAGGACTTCCAGGAGCTGAGGCGACTGCTGTTCGACCCGCGCAGCCGCCAGGTGTTCACGACGGCGATGGACGCGGCGTGGTGGATCGACGAGCACCTGCGCGCCTGGCTGGGGGAGGAGAACGCCGCCGACACGCTCACGCAGTCGGTCCCGAACAACGTCACGTCGGAGATGGGGCTCGCCCTCCTGGACGTGGCCGACGTGATCCGGCCGCACCCGGAGGTGGTGGCCTACCTGCGCGGCGTCTCCGACGACGACTTCCCCGACGACCTGGCCGGGGTCGCGGGCGGCCGCGAGGCGCACGACGCCCTCTGCGCGTACCTCGACCGCTATGGCATGCGCTGCGTCGGGGAGATCGACATCAGCAGACCGCGGTGGAGCGAGCGCCCCGCCGCCCTCCTCCCCGCGATCCTCGGCAACGTCGAGAACTTCGAGCCCGGCGCCGGCCGACGGCGCTTCGAGCAGGGCCGACAGGAAGCGTGGGCCAAGGAGCAGGAACTGCTCGAGCGCCTGCACGCACTGCCCGACGGAAACCGGAAGGCCCACGAGGCCAAGGCGATGATCGACCGCCTGCGGACCTTCATCGGGTACCGGGAGTACCCCAAGTTCGCCATGGTGAGCCGCTACGCCATCTACAAGCGAGCCCTGGTGGCCGAGGCCGAGCGCCTCGTGCGGGACGGTGTGCTCCGTGACCGCGACGACATCTTCTTCCTCCGGTTCCCCGAAATCCGCGACGCGGTCCGGGCCGGGCGCGTCGACGATGAGCTCATCCGCGAACGCAGGGAGGCGTTCGTCGAGTACCAGGCGCTGACACCTCCCCGCGTGCTCACCTCCGACGGCGAAGCCGTTGCCGGGGCCTACCGGCGCGCCGGCCCACCGGCCGACGCCCTGGTCGGCTTGCCGGTGTCGACGGGATCCGTCGAGGGGCGCGCCCGCGTCGTCCTGGACATGTCCGAGGCCGATCTCGTCCCGGGCGACATCCTCGTCACGGCCTTCACCGATCCCAGCTGGTCGCCGTTGTTCGTCACGATCGCCGGCCTGATCACGGAGGTGGGCGGCCTGATGACCCACGGCGCGGTGGTGGCGCGGGAGTACGGCCTGCCCGCCGTCGTGGGGGTGGAAGGCGCGACCCGACGCATCCGGGACCGGCAGCGGATCCGTGTGGACGGCACGAACGGATACGTCGAGATCCTCTCCTAGAGGCGCCGATCACCTCCCTGCGCAGCCCTGGTGGCAGCGCCCGCGTCGTGGCAGAAGGACCTTGTGCGCGCGGATAGCGTCGTCGCTGTACCCATCGACGGCTCCCGCGCCGCGCCGCCGGGAGGCTGGAAGAGGCAGGACCGTGGCCCACACTGTGCTGACCCCGCGGGCGGAGAACTTCTCCTCCTGGTACCAGGACGTCGTCGCCCGGGCGGAACTGGCCGAGAACGGGCCGTCGCGGGGGACGATGGTCGTCCGGCCGTGGGGTTACGCCATCTGGGAGCTCATGCAGGCGGACATGGACCGGCGGATCAAGGCGACCGGTGCCCAGAACGCCGCGTTCCCCCTGTTGTTCCCCATGAGCTTCCTGGAGAGGGAGAAGCAGCACGTCGACGGCTTCTCCCCGGAGCTGGCCGTGGTGACCCACGGTGGCGGGACCGCGCTGCCCGAACCGCTGGTGGTGCGCCCGACGTCCGAGACGGTCATCAACCACTACTTCGCCAAGTGGGTGCAGTCCCACCGAGACCTGCCGTTGATGCTCAACCTCTGGAACAACGTGGTCCGGTGGGAGCTGCGGCCGCGGCTGTTCCTGCGGACCACCGAGTTCCTCTGGCAGGAGGGCCACACCGCGCACGCCACCTACGCGGACGCGGTCGAGGAGACCCGGCGCATGGTCGAGGTGTACCGGCAGTTCATGGAGGAGTCGCTGGCCATCTCGGTGGTGGTGGGGGAGAAATCGGCCGGCGAGCGGTTCGCCGGCGCCGACCACACCTTCACGTGCGAGGTGCTCATGGGCGATGGCAAGGCGCTGCAGATGGGAACCAGCCACAACCTGGGACACAACTTCGCGCGCGCCTTCGACATCCGGTTCCTGGACGCAGCAGGCGTGCAACGCCACGTCGCCAGCACCTCCTGGGGCACGTCCACGCGGATGATCGGCGGAGTGATCATGGTCCACGGTGACGATCACGGGCTGCGGCTACCGCCGACGATCGCGCCGCACCAAGTGGTGATCATGCTGCTGGACGACCAGCCCGAAGCGGACGAGGCGGCCGGGCGCATCGAGGCAGCACTGCACGCCGCCGGCGTCCGCACGCACCTCGACGCCCGCCTCCACACCTCGTTCGGACGGCGCTCGGTCAACTGGGAGCTGAAGGGGGTGCCCGTCCGGATCGAGCTGGGCGCGCGGGAACTGGCCTCCGGCCGGGCCACCCTGGCACGGCGCGACATCCGCACCAGGAGCTCGGTCCCGCTGGAGGACGCCGCCCCCGCAGCCGCGAGCCTCCTGGACCAGATCCAGCGTGCGCTGTTCGCGGCGTCGCGCGACTACCGGCAAGAGCGCACCTCTCCGGTCACCGACTACCACGCGTTCAAGCAGCGCATCGGCGACGGCGGGTTGTTCGTCGCGGCCTGGTCCGGCACATCGGAGTCGGAGCGGGCGCTCAAGGAGGACACCGGCGCGACCATCCGGTGCATCGTCGACGCGCCTCCACCCGCGCCCACCTGTCTGCTCACCGGGATGCCCACACAGCACACCGTGATCATCGGCCGGGCCTACTGATCGTGTGCCGCGCTGGTGGCTGCGGCCTGCCCGCGTCTCCCACCTCTGATGGTGCCGATCGGGGGCTCGATCGATCCCGGGGCAACGGATCCTGCCCGGCAACTCGGTCCCGACGGCCCTGTACAGGCCGGACCCGTGCCGTGGACGATCCAGCGCGCCACACATCGTTCGTCGAGGTCTGCCGCCCTGGTCGTGGCGCTCCTCCCGGTCAGACAGCGGACTACGCCGACCCACGGGAGGGATCCATGTCGTCGTCGAGTCCCGACCGCCCTGGACGTCCGACGGGTGCGCCCGCCAGCGATGCCGACGAGGGCGTGGCCTTCGCGCTCGTCGACGTGTTCGGGGACGGGCCGCTCACCGGCAGTCCCGTCGCCGTGGTCGACATGACGGAACTCGCAGCGCCGGAGTCGCAGCGGGTGCCGTGGATGAAGGCCGTGGCGCGGGAGTTCAACCAGGCCGAGACGATGTTCGTGCTGCCTCCCACGGATGGGCGCGCCCACCGGCGGCTGGCACCCGACGGAACACTCACCATCCGGCGGGGGAGACCATGGAACGGCCCAGCACGGTCCGTGCGGCGGCGGCTCCCGGCTGCTCCGTCGCGATCACGGGCACCGCGACCTTGACTGCGCGGGGCTGGTTGGCCACGGCACCGGGAACGCTCTCGGAGCGACCTCCTGATCCCGGGCGGCCCTTCACGACGGACCGCCCCGGCCCCCGGGTCGCAGGTCCCCGAGCGATCGAGCTCTGCTGCCGGCCCCCGTACGCCGATCCCCATAGAGAACCTGCGGATGCCACGGTGAGCGGTGCGCTCCGGAGAGGCGTTGCGCGAAGATGGTGGTCATGCCCTTGTCGGTGGAGGACGTCGACCGATTCGAGCGGTCGAGGCCCCATCTGCAGGCCATCGCCTACCGGCTCCTCGGCTCCGCGGTTGAGGCAGAGGACGTCGTGCAGGAGACGTTCCTGCGCTGGCAGGCCACCGACGTCGACCGCATCGAGGTCCCCGAGGCCTGGCTGACGAAGGTCCTCACCAACCTGTGCCTCAACCAGCTCACCTCCGCGCGAGCACGCCGCGAGACCTACGTGGGTCAATGGCTCCCCGAGCCGCTACTCGCGGGGGACCCGATGCTCGGTCCGGCCGACACCGTTGAGCAGCGCGAATCGGTCTCGTTCGCGGTTCTCACCCTCATGGAGCGACTGTCCCCCAGCGAACGGGCCGTGTACGTGCTGCGGGAAGCCTTCGACCGCGCGCACCGGGAGATCGCCGAGATCCTCGACATCACCGAGGTCGCCAGCCAGCAGATCTTCCACCGCGCCAAGCAGCATGTCGCGCAGGGCAAGGCCCGCAACGAAGTGGACCAGGCCGCCGCCCAGCGGATCGTCGAGGAGTTCCTCGCGGCCGCCACCGGTGGCCAGACTGATGAGCTCGTCCGGCTGCTCACCAAGGACGCGATCTCCGTCGGCGACGGCGGAGGGAAGGTTCCGGCACGCACCAAGGCCTTCGAGGGAGCCGTCGCGGTCGCGAAGTTCGTTTGGGCGATGTTCAAGCCCGCCCAGGCCAAGCGCGCCATCGTCGGCGGCTCACCCGAGATCTACGCCTGGGCAGCCAATGGGGAGCCCGCCGTCGTGGCCGTCGTGGGGAGCCGGGTCGTGGCGATCATGTGCCTGGAGGTCACCGCCGAGGGCATCACGGCCTGCCGTACCCAGGCGAACCCCGACAAGCTCGAACGCGCGACCGAGCAATGGGCGGCGGCCGGCCATGGGGAGCCCCTGCTCGTCATGTGACCCAGATCACTCTGATCCCTGTCAGGCATCGGTCGGTCATCCGGTTCGGGTGACATCCGAACCGGGACAGCAAGGGAGCCGACGATGAGAGTGCTGGTGGCAGGAGCGACCGGAGCAATGGGCAGGGAGCTGGTGCCGCGTCTGGTCGATGCGGGACACGAGGTGTTCGCGATGATCCGAAGTGAATCTAAGAAGGCCCGGGCATCGCAGCTGGGCGCGGTACCGGTCATCGCCGATGCGCTGGATCGGGTCCAGGTCGAGACGGCCGTGCGCCGGGCCGCCCCGGAGGTGATCGTCCACCAGTTGACCGCGATCGGGCAGATCGACACCCGCCACTTCGACCGCAGCTTCGCCGCCACGAACCGGGTGCGGATCGAGGGCACCGACAACCTGCTCGCGGCCGCCCGCGCCACAGGCGTGCGACGGTTCGTCGCCCAGAGCAACGGCGCGTTCACCTATACGCGGACCGGCGGGCCGGTGAAGGACGAACACGACCCTCTGGATCGCTCGCCGGTCAGCCAGATGGCCCCGATGATCGCCGCGATCGAGCACTTGGAGAAGGCCGTGCTGAGCGCCGGCTGGACCGAGGGGATCGTGCTCCGCTACGGCGCGTTCTACGGACCCGGCACCTCCATGGCGGCAGGCTCCGAGCAGCTCGAGATGATCCGCAAGCGCACGTTCCCGGTCGTCGGTGAGGGCAGCGGCCTGTGGTCGTTCGTCCACATCGCCGACGCCGCCGAGGCCACGGTCGCAGCGGTGGAGAACGGCGGCCGCGGTGTCTACAACATCGTCGACGACGAACCCGCCCCGGTCGCCGAATGGCTGCCGGAACTGGCAGCGATGCAGGGCGCCAAGAAGCCCATGCGCGTACCGCGATTCATCGGGCGGCTGGCCGCGGGACGAGCCGGCGTCGTGCTCATGACCGAATTGCGGGGCGCATCCAACGCCAAGGCGAAGCGCGAGCTGGGCTGGGTGCTGCGCTACCCGTCGTGGCGTCAGGGCTTCAAGGAAGAGCTGGCGTGACGGCGGAGGGGATGCCATGAGCCGCACCGAGGGGTTGGAGAAGTCGCAACCCTTGGACTCCTCCAACTCCTCGGTGCGAACCCGGGTCGTCCCCCTGCGGGCCGTCGAGACGTTCGAGGCGACCAGGTCTCGGCCTGGACCGAAGCGATGGACTCCGGCTCGGGCGGGCTACTGTCCTTCAACGACGGCGTTGCAGTGCGGACAGCGCGTCGGTGGGTCCTCGTCCGTGACCCGCCCGCAGGCCGGACACAACCGGTGCATGAGACATGCCGGTTCGCCGCCGACGGGCCCCGGACCCAGGTGGTGGCCACGGCTGCTCGCGCGATCGTCAAGGCTCGGATCTCGGTCCATCGGTAACCTTCCTGAACTCTCCCGGTTCACGTCGTTCTCGCTCGCGCCGGCGCCCGGTGGTGGTCATCGGGTGGATCAGAGCGATGACCTACCGCAACGAGAGCTGCGGGGATCACGTGTGTCCTGGGGGCATGTCCCTGGCGGTGGATCCGAGGCCGGCACCCGGCGAGGCGACGTCCGCCTCGTCGCTGCGGTCGGCGGTCCCCCTGCCGCCGGCCCGCGCGTCGGTGATCGCCCGCCACACGCGGTAGGGAGTGGTCGGCATGTCGATGTCGGTGACCCCGTACTGGCGGACCGCGTCGAGCACGGCGTTGACCACGGCGGGTGGTGAGGCGATGGTGCCGGCCTCGCCGACGCCCTTCACCCCGAGCGGGTTGGTCGTCGCCGGGGTGGTGGTGCGGTCGGTGGTGAAGTTCGGCAGATCGGCCGCGGTCGGGAGGGTGTAGTCGACGAACGTGCCCGAGAGCAGCGTGCCGGACTCGTCGTAGGCGGCTTCCTCGAACAGTGCCTGGGCGATGCCGTGCGCGAGTCCGCCCTGGACTTGCCCTTCGACCAGGGTGGGGTTCACCACCGTGCCGACGTCGTCCACGGCCACGTAGTGGCGCAGGTGCACCCACCCGGTCTCGGTGTCCACCTCGACCGCGCACAGGTGGGTGCCGTGCGGGAAGGAGAAGTTCTCCGGGTCGAAGGTCGCCTCGGCGTCGATCGACGGTTCGATCCCCTCGGGCAAGTCGTGCGCGGTGAACACGGCGAGGGCGATGTCCTGGATCGTGACGCCCGTGTCGGTGCCGCGCACCGAGAACGTGCCGTGTGCGAACTCGATGTCGTCGACGTCGGCCTCGAGCATGTGCGCGGCGATCGGCCGGGCCTTGGCGATGACCTTCTCGGCCGCCTTGACCACCGCGATGCCGCCGACCGACAGCGACCGGGACCCGTAGGTGTCCAGTCCGCGGGGTGCGGACTGGGTGTCGCCGTGAATGATCTCGACGTCGTCGAAACCGACACCGAGGTGGTCGGCGGCGACCTGACACCACGACGTCACGTGCCCCTGTCCGTGGGGCGAGACCCCGGTCACCACCTCCACCTTGCCGGTGGGTAGCATTCGGATGCTGCTGTGCTCCCATCCGCCGGCGCCGTAGTTCAGTGCGCCGAGGATGCGCGAGGGCGCGAGCCCGCACATCTCGGTGTAGGTCGATATGCCGATGCCCAACTGCACCGTGTCGCCGCGCCGCTGGCGCTCGGTCTGTTCGCGGCGCAGCCCGTCGTAGTCGAAGAGCTCCTGCGCTCTGTCGGTCGCGGCCTCGTAGTTGCCGGTGTCGTAGGTCAGCGACGAGGCCATGGTGTACGGGAACTCGTCGTGGGCGATCCAGTTCTTGCGCCGCAGCTTCATCGGCTCCATGCCCAGCTCGACCGCGAGCTCGTCCATGAGCCGCTCGATGCCGAAAGCGGCCTCCGGGCGTCCGGCGCCGCGCACGGCGTCGGTCGGGGTCTTGGTGGTGAACACGTTTCTGCAGGAGAACCGGTAGGCCGGGATCTTGTAGATGCCGGGGAACATGAATCCGCCGAGGATCGGGACGCCCGAGGTGAGGATGCGCAGGTAGGCGCCCATGTCGGCGAGGAGGTCGACCTGCAGCCCGGTGATCGTGCCGTCCGTGCGGGCGGACACCGTGAGGTTCTGGACCTGGTCGCGGCCGTGATGCCCGGACAGCAACGACTCGGAGCGGGTCTCGGTCCACTTCACCGGCTTGCCCAGCTTCTGGGCGATCATCACGAGCAGGATCTCCTCGGGGGTGACCTGGAGCTTTCCGCCGAATCCGCCGCCGACGTCCGGCGCGATCACCCGCAGCCTGTGCTCCGGGATGCCGAGGGTCATCGCGGTCATGGTCTTGAGGATGTGCGGGACCTGGGTGGACGACCACACCGTCAGCTGCTCGGGCTCGGGATCGACCACGACCGAGCGGGGTTCCATGAACGCCGGGATCAGGCGCTGCTGGCGGAAGCGCCGCCTGACCACGACCTGGTCCGGGTCGGCGTCGGCCGTCGCGAACGCCTCGTCGACGTCGCCGCCGATGCCCGCTTCACCGGAGTCGAACCTCCACAGGGCGCTCTGGTTGGTGCCCAGGTCGGGATGGACCAGCGCCGTCCCCTCCGCAAGGGCCGCCTCCATGTCCAGGACGGGGTCGAGCGGGGTGTAGTCGACCTCCACCTTCTCGACGGCGTCCTTGGCGATGGCCGCGCTGCGGGCCACGACCACCGCGACCGCGTCGCCGGCGAAGTTGACCGTCGTGGGGGCCAGCGGATGTGCCACCGGAGCCTTCTGATCCGGGGTGACCGACCATGCGTTCGGCAACGAGATCCGGTCGGCGCCGAGGTCGGTCGCGGTGTACACCGCCACCACGCCCGGAACCTCGGTGGCCGGGCCGGTGTCGATCCCGCTGATGGTGGCGTGTGCGAGCGGGCTGCGGACCACGGCGACGTGCAGCATCCCGGTCAGGACGATGTTGTCGGTCCACCGGGTACGGCCGGTGATCAGTCGCTGGTCCTCCTTGCGCAGCCGGCCGCGGCCGATCTCGGTGACGTGCGGGGCGGACGAGGTGGTGGTCATCAGCTGTCTCCTCCGGGTCGCCCGGCGTGGAAGATGAGTCGGAACTTGCCGATCTGTATCTCGTCGCCGTCGTCCAACGTGGCCATGTCCACGGCCAAGCGGTTGAGGTAGGTGCCGTTGAAGCTGCCGACGTCGACGACGACGAAGGTCTCGCCCTGACGACGGAACTCGGCGTGGCGCCGGGAGACCGTGACGCCGTCGAGCACGATGTCGCTGTCTGAGCGGCCGACGACCGTCGTGTCGCGGTCCAGCACGAACCGGCGCCCGGCGCCCGGCCCGCGATCGAGGACCAGTAGCGCCGACCCGGTGGGTAGTGCCCCCACGCTCGCGGCATCCACGTCGAGATCGACGAACACATTGTCAGTACTCACACTGCGTCACCTCCGTAGTGATCGAGATGCGCTGGGTCAGCTCGTATGGCGGCGCAATGTCAACTGATCACCGAACACGACGCAACCCAGAGAACGTATCTGGGCGTTTCACGAGCGGGCGTGGTTGGTGTACCGATGTACTTCTCTTCCAGTCATATCGTAACACGATATAAAACCCTTACGCCAGGCGCCGAGGGTGGTCGTCGACCTCGGCGACTCCGGGTCGGATCACCACGACGGGGCACGGGGCGTGGGCGGCGAGGTACTGACTGACCGAGGCGAGCAGTGCCCCGATGAACTTGCTGTGACCGCGCGAGCCGACCACCAGCAGCTGTGCGCGCGCGGCGGCGTGCAGCAGCACCTCGGTCGCATGTCCTTCGACGGCGGTCGTCACGGTCTCGTCAGACGGCGATATCCCGATGTCGGCGAGGGCCTTGGCCAAGGTCTCCTCGGCCGCCATCACCGGATGGAAGTCGCCGACGGTGACCATGGCTCCGAAGGTCGATTCGACCGGGACCTCCCACGCGATCACCGCCGAGAGTCGGCGTGCTCGTTAACCTGGCGCGGCGATGAGGTCGTTGGATCGAGTCAGGATATGAAGTGGTCCGCCGCCGCCCAGCCCGTACGCCTCCGCTGTCGTCAACGAACAGGGGATGAGTTCGCGCTTGTCCGGATCGAACAGACCGTTGCGGCGGTGCCGGGGGCATCCTGAAAGCAGCAGAGACAATCCCCGGGAATGGTGGAGGTGTGGCGGGTATGCGCGATGCGCACGTCCGCGGAAACGAAGGGCTCCGGACCAGCCCTGGGCACACTGCACCCGCGCCGCGACCGGATCGATCTCGTGAAGAATCACAAGGAGAACAAGTGACAACGAACCCCACCAGCCTGCCCGCCACCCTCCAGGCCACGAGGCGACGCATCGCCGAGTTGTACCGGGGCAAGTGATTGCCGACCAGGACATCGAGGGATAGTCGGCACCTACGCCGGCCAACAGCGACAGGGAGACACCGCGGCCGGTGTCTCCCCGAGGGCCGTGTGGTCCAGTGCGGTCGGGGAAGTCTCCGGTGCGGCTAGCTTCCGACGACGCCCGGGATCCGGCCGCAAGCTCACTGATCGATGCCGCGGGTCTGTCCGGCGACGGGCGTCCCTACAACGTGGCGCTGCTGGTGCTCAGCTCCGCATCCGGCCAGTCAACGCAGGACCCCCAGTGCGCGCGGAGACGGCCGCGGCCGTCGCCACCGCGAACGCCCGGCTCGCCGAGCCCGAGCGCATCGTGCGCTGGGCGTTGCTGGACGACACCTGGCAACCAGGAGGACCGGAGCGACCCCGACCTTCAAGCGGCGGCGCACCGCCATCGTGCGGCCAGCCCGACGGGCCGCCGACGCCGAGGGCGACCAGCACGGAGCCGATCTGTTCGATCGAGGAGTACGCCAGCATCTCCTGCGCGTCGCCGCGGGACACCGCCGCGCGCCGTAGATGAGCGAGGCGGCCCCCTGCGCGATCACGGCCGGCGGCGAAGCGCAGTTCGGCCCCGAGGATTCCGGCGCCGAAACGCAGCAGGCCGTAGGTGCCGATGTTCGCGACGGCCCCGGAGAGGATGGCCGCGATGGTGGGCTGGGTGGAGGCGTAGACCGTCGGCAACCAGTAGTGGACAGATGCGCGCCGCGATCGGCGCGAAGGTCGCGGCGGCTGGCCGAGGATGCGCTCGGGACACCCATCCGCGATCCGGCCCCTCCAGGTCCCGATGGCCCCGGCGACGCGGGTGAGCGGGGAAGCCCGCTCCGCTCAGCAGTCGATCAGTCGTGGTCCCGAGCTCGCTTTGCTGCTGGGCGGCTGCGAACGATCCACAGCACTCTGCGGCCGACGGGCCCCCTGCAAGGTGCCCGTGGTTGGGCTCACCCCTTGTCCTGCGGCGACCCGGTCGTGAGGGTGGGCGGCACGGTAGATGACGGCCACGACACCATCCAGACGAGCGGCAAGGTCGGGATCGTCGGCGCCGGGGCGGTCGGTGCGGCGACCACGCTCTCGGCGATCCAGCGCGGTTCCTGCCGCCAGATCGTCCTGATCGACAAGAACGCCGACCGGGCGCGCGGCGTCGCCCTGGACATGACCTACGGCGCCCCGCTCTCGCCGGTGGTCGATGTCGTCGCCGGCGACTACGGCGAGCTCGCGGGAGCGCACCTGGTGATCGTCACCGCCGGCGTCAACGAGAGCAGCGGAGGAGCCACCGATCGCGGC
The DNA here is from genome assembly GCF_050948445.1 of Actinomycetospora sp. CA-053990. NCBI lineage: Bacteria > Bacillati > Actinomycetota > Actinomycetes > Pseudonocardiales > Pseudonocardiaceae > Actinomycetospora > Actinomycetospora sp. CA-053990. The sequence continues at coordinate 1,563,778 of NZ_CP192043.1, forward strand.
GACTCGCAAGGTCGTCTGCGCCTCCTCGACGCCAACGCCGCCGCCTATCACGAGATCGTGCCGCAGATCGTCCAGCACGCCCCCGACGCAGTGATCATGGTCGTCACCGACCCCCCGGATCCCCTGGCCGACCTGACGCTCGAGCTGGCCGGCCACGACCGGGTCTTCTCGGCCGGAACCCTCATCGACAGCTTGCGCTTCCGGGTGCACCTCGCGCGTCGGCTCGGGGTGCGCTCGGCCGACGTGGAGGCGCTCGTCGTCGGGGAGCACGGCACGTCGGAGGTCCTGCTGTGGTCCTCCGCGACCCTCGGGGGCCTGCGCGTGCTCGACCTCCTCGCCGAGCAGGGGATGGACCTCGAGCAGGTCCGCGGCGAGGTGGAGAACGAGATTCGGTACGCCAACATCAACATCATCGAGGGGATCGGTGCCAGTCAGTACGGCATCGGCGCGGTCGCCGCGCGGTTGACGGAGGCCGTCCTGCGGGACGAGCGCGCGGTCCTGCCGGTCGCGGCTCGCCACCCCGACCACGGCGTCACCCTCTCGCTGATCAGCATCCTCGGCGCCTCCGGGGTGGTGAGCATGCGCGCACCGACGATGTCCCCTGACGAGGAGCAGGGGTTGCACCGCAGCATCGAGGCCCTCCGCAACGCCGGGCGCCGGTGCCGCCGCGCCGGTTGACGGCGCGGTACCGGGCACCGGGGTACGGCATGGGCGACGCGACCCGTGGGTGGTGCCACGCTCCTGACGCGGGGGCCGAGAGCTCGACCCCGATGTGAGAGGAGCGGTTGCAGGGGGAGGGCTGGCTGATCATCGGGCACGATCGCTGGGCACCGTCCTGGAGGCCCGCACCGGCAGCGGGTTCGCTCTCGACAAACGGCCACCCCGTGGCCGCGGCGAGCGCCCGGGCGACCGTCGACTTCGCTACGCCGGAGACCCTCATGACGATCAGGCTGACGGTGTCCCCGCCCGCCCGGCCCGCCCCCGGCTTCAGGACGCGATGCCGGCACTCCGTTGGGCGCCCGCGCTGGCCCTCGGTGGGCTGGCCGTCGCCCTGGTGGCCGGCTTCTTCCCGCTCGTCCTCGGCCAGCCGCCCTTCAGCCACCGACCGAGCGCCACGACGAGGGCGGCCCCGGCGACGGCGCCCGGGCGAGCCCGTCGCGACGATCGGCGCGGTCGAGCTGTTCACCTCCGGTCGCGGCCCCCGAGACGATCCCGGCCAGGACGTTCCGCCGACGTCGCCGCGGCGCTGGTCGATCCGACGGCCCCCTCAGCAGGCCGCCCCGCGTCGTCCGCGACCTCTGTAGTGCGGTTAGTGGCCGATCTCCAGCTGCGGCAGGGGCACGCTCAGCGCGGTCCCGACGCCACCCCACCGGCCGACCTCAGCGGTCAAGTCGAGTTTGTCTACCGGGGCGGCGTTCTCGCCCCACGCCTCACGCGGAACCATCCACATGACCTCGAACTCGTTGCCGTCCGGGTCGACGCCGTAGACGCTCTTCGTCGCGCCGTGGCTGGACTGACCGGTGTACGCGTCCAGCCGGACCAGGGTGTCGCGTGCCTGTTCCAGTTCGTCGACGGTGTCGACCTGCCACGCCAGGTGGTACAGACCGACGGTGCCCCGCGCCCGCGGGGGAGCGCCGGCGCCGATCCCGAACAGACCGAGGTCGTGGTGGTTGCCCGAGCGGGACAGCCGCAGGAAGGCGGCGTTCGCCCGTGGCTCTCGGGTCACCACTTCCATCCCGAAGGCGTCGGTCCAGAAGCGCAGTGCGCGCTCCAGGTCGGACACGAACAGGACGGCGTGGTTGAGCCGTACCGCGGCGATGCTCATGGCGTGCTTCTCTCGTGCTGTGACGTGGCGTGCGGTCAGGCGGTGGGGCCGACGAGCTGCCAGGCGCTCTGCCAGGCCCAGCCGTTGGTGGCGTTGAGGGTGATGTTGAGGAAGGCCATCTCCTCCAGCGCGCGAGCCAGCCGTAGGCCGCCGGCGTCTACGGGTGCGAAGCCCAGCGAGGTCGCGACGTCTGCGACCCGTGCCTTGGCGTCGGCGTCGTCGCCAGCCATCAGCACCTGCAGGGGCTCTCCGTTCTCGGTGGAGGCCGCGTAGCGGCTCGCGAAGACGGTGTTGAACGCCTTGACCACGGGGACGCTTCCCGCGGCCTGCTGGACGTCCTCCGCGCCGGAGATGCCGGTGACGTCCAGACCGCTGAACGACGCGTTCAGCGGGTTGGTGGCGTCGACCACGACGGCGTCCTGGAGGGCCGGAGCCAGTTCGGCCACGACGGCGGGCGCCACGGTGCCGGGGACGGCGAGGACCACGACCTGGGCCCCCTCGACGGCGGACAGGTTGGACGCGGCGGCACGGGCGCCGCTCTCCGCGGCGACGCCTTCGGCCTTGTCGGCGTGGGCCGCGGTGACCACGACTTCGTGGCCGGCGGCAACAGCGGCCCGGGCGAAGCCGCCGCCCACGTTGCCGGCCCCGATGACGGCGATGCGCATGATGTCCTCCAGGCAGTTGCTGAATCAGAATTTGACTGTGCAACTAACTCTAACAGTTCTACTTGCATAGTCAACTGTTGAGCGGGTAACCTTCAGTGTGGCTACGATCTCCGCCCGCGACGACGCGCTCGTCACGACCTTCGGTCGGCTCCTGGAGGCCCAGAGCACCCTGGAGCGCCGTCTGGGCGCCGAGCTCGAGGCCCGCTGCGGGCTGCCACTCGCGTGGTTCGAGGTCCTCGTGCGGCTGGCGCGCTCCGAGCACGAGCAGCTGACCATGAGCAGCGTCGCCGAGCAGGTCAGCTTGACGACCAGCGGCATCACTCGCCTGGTCGACCGCATGGCCGCCGCGGATCTCGTCGAGCGGGTGCCGTCTCCGACCGATCGGCGCGTCTCCTACGTCCGGCTGACCGCGTCGGGCCGAACCGGGCTCGACAAGGCCCTCCCGGTCCACGCCGCCGGACTCCGCGAGATCTTCACCTCCTTCAGTGAGGCCGATCGCTACACGTTCGACGCCCTGCTCGACCGCCTCCGCCTCGGGTCTACCGGGGGCACGTGAGCAGGCGTGCATGGGCCCGCCCGGCCTCGACCTGTGTTTTCGGTGCCTCACCAGGGCCGGGATCGGCCCCGCCACCAACGCGGCAGCAGGGTGGCCGGCGGATCGGCGACGGGCAACGACGCGGTGTCGCCGCTCGCCGCTCGCGTCGCGTGGTCGGGCTCGACCCCCGCGAAGATCATGATGTCGACGGCGACGATGCGGGTGATCTCCAGCGTCGTGGGGGGCAACGCCTGACCTAGACCGTATGGAGACCGGCGCCTCCGCTCGTAAGTTGGCGCGGGTCACCGTCGCTGGTGGCGGTGCCGCATTTACGGGGAGGCGCCGGTGCCTGGTGAGGGTAGTTGGATCGGGTTGGACGTTCACGCCCGTTCGGTCGTGGGCTGCGTGATCGACGAGACCACAGCTGAGATCCGCAGCCAGCGGATCGGGGCGCGGACTGAACAGATCGTCGAGTGGGTCAGGGCTCAGCCGGGTCCGGTGGTGGCCTGTTATGAGGCCGGACCGACCGGGTTCGGGCTGGCCAGAGCGCTGAGCGCCGTCGGGGTCCACTGCGAGGTGGTGGCGCCTTCGAAGCTGGAGCGACCGGCCGGGGACAAGGTCAAGACCGATCGTCGCGACGCCGAACGCCTCGCGCGGCTGCTGCGCATCGGGGAACTGCCCGGGGTGCGGGTGCCCACCGAAGCCGAGGAAGCCGCCCGAGACCTCGTGCGAGCGCGGGAGGACTGCCGCGGAGATCTGATGCGTGCGCGGCATCGGCTCTCCAAGCTGCTGCTGCGCCAGGGCCTGGTCTGGGAGCACAGCGCGTGGACCGGGGCGCACGAGGACTGGCTGCGCGGGCAGCGCTTCGACCGGCGCGGGGTGCAGCTGGCCTTCGACGAGGCTCTGGACACGGTGTTCACGGTCCACGCGCGCCGGGACCGTCTCGACGCCGCGATCACCGAGATGGCCGCGACCGACCCGGCGTTGGTCGGGCCGGTGGGGCGGCTGCGCTGCCTGCGGGGGGTCTCGACGTTGACCGCGACCGGGTTGTGTGTCGAGGTCGTCGACTGGCATCGGTTCACCGGCTCCACGATCGGGTCGTATCTGGGTCTGGTGCCCTCGGAGTTCTCCTCCGGGGCCCGGCGGGTCCAGGGCGGAATCACCAAGACCGGCAACAGTCATGCCCGCCGGCTGCTCGTCGAGGCCGCCTGGCATCACCGCCGCCCGCTGCGCGCCAGCCGGGACCGCGCCCGGCGCGCCGACGGGCAGCCCGCCGCGGTTCGCGACCGCGCCGAGGCCGGCAACCGGCGCCTGCACCAGCGCTGGTGCCGGCTCGAGCAGCGCAAGAAGCGGCCAACGGTGTCGGTGGTCGCGGTCGCCCGCGAGCTCGCCGGCTGGTGCTGGAGCCTCGCGGTGCTCGAGGACAACCAGCCCGCAGCGGCGTGACCGGCTGACCGCGGCGGCCGCCCACAGACCCCGGCGGGCGCCGGGTGGGAGACAGGCAGCGCGAGGAGCGACCCGCGATACAGCTATGAGCAGCTCGCTGCGGCCACCGCCGCGGCTGGGTGACGCTCGCCCCTAGATTCGCGGAACGCTCCCGACGAACATCCGGTCATGCGGTCACCAACCCGCGCATATCAGTCTGACCGCGCGTCGAGCCGACACGCCTCCAGCCCACCCGGCCTCGCCGGACCCATAGCCCTGACCAGCCACGATGCGCCACATCGAGGGCCCAACACCCCTGCCCACTTGACAGAAGTGCCCTCCATATCAGCTGTACTGACCGGACACGTTGGTTGAGTGCGTGTGACGACACGGTCTGAATGATCTTGGGGGGAGGACCTCTCGGGAGTGGTGTGGAGCTGTCTGACGGCATCCACTCACCACCGGGAGGTCCTCCGTGGCCCACGCTAACGCTGCGCTGACTCCGCGAGCCCGATTGAAGCTGGCGCGTCTGATCGTCGAGGGCGGCTGGCCGATCGCCCGAGCTGCCGAGCGGTTCCAGGTGTCCTGGCCGACCGCGAAGCGCTGGCGGGATCGCTACCTCGAGCTCGGCGAGGCCGGAATGGTCGACCGCTCCAGCCGCCCCCACCGCATGCCGCGGCTGACTCCCCGGCCGGTGGTGCGCAAGATCGTGCACCTGCGGTGGAAGCAGCGCCTCGGGCAGCTCGAGATCGCCGCGAGGCTCGGGCTCGCGGCCTCGACGGTGCACCTGGTGCTGCGCCGCTGCGGGATCAGCCGGCTCTCGCACGTGGACCGTGCGACCGGGGAACCGGTGCGCCGCTACGAGCATCCCCACCCCGGCTCGTTGATCCACGTGGACGTCAAGAAGCTGGGCAACATCCCCGACGACGGCGGCTGGCGCTACGTCGGGCGCGTCCAGGGCAAGAAGAACCGGGCCGCCACGCCCGACAAGCCCCGCAACCGCCACCACAACCCGAACATGGGCACCGCGTTCGTGCATACCGTGCTCGATGACCACTCCCGGGTCGCCTACGCCGAGATCCACGACGACGAGACCGCCGCCACCGCCATCACCGTGCTGCGCCGCGCAGTGGCCTGGTACGCCGCCCGCGGCGTCGTCGTCGAGCGCGTCCTGTCCGACAACGGTTCGGCCTACCGCTCCCATGCCTGGCGCGACACCTGCGCCGAACTCGGCATCACCCCGAAGCGAACCCGGCCCTACCGGCCACAGACGAACGGGAAGATCGAACTGAGGTTCCCCCGGTAGCCCGGAGACCGACGATCATGGCCGTAGGCCGTGAAGGGAGTCTCCGATGGCAGCACCGAAGAAGTACCCCGATGAGCTGCGCGAGCGGGCGGTGCGGCTCTACCGGTCGTCCACCCCGCGACCGACCTTCCGCCAGCTCGGTGAGCAGCTGGGGGTGCATCATGAGGCGCTGCGCAACTGGGTGCGCCAGGCCGAGGCCGACCACGGCGAGCGCGACGACCGTCCCACGACCGCCGAGGCCGAGGAGCTGCGCCGGCTGCGCAAGGAAGTCGCCGAGCTGCGCCGAGCGAACGAAATCCTGAAGGCGGCGAGCGCTTTTTTCGCCCAGGAGATCGACCCGACAAGGAAACGGTCATAGCGTTCGTCGCCGCCCGGAAAGATGACTTCGGCGTCGAGCCGATTCTGTCTCAGCTCGGGGTGGCGCCCTCGACCTTCTATGGCTGGCTCGAGCAGGACCGTGACCCTTCACCGCGCCGTCGCGAAGATGTCGAGGTCCTCGCCGAGATCCGCGAGGTGCACGACCGGTCGGGCCAGACCTACGGCGCCCCACGCGTGCACGCCACCCTGCGCCGCCGCGGCCGACACGTCTCCCGCAAGCGCGTCGAGCGGCTCATGCGCGCCGCCGGTCTGCAGGGCGCCTACCTGCGCAAGCGCTGGCGCACACCCTCAACCCGCCAGGACCCGCGCGCCTCATCGGCCCCGGACCTGGTCGAACGCGACTTCACCGCCCAGGCCCCGGACCGGCTCTGGGTCGCCGACGCCACCCGCATCCCCTGCGCCCAGGGCGCCTTGTGGCTCGCTGCGGTCCGCGACGTGTTCTCCAACCGCATCGTCGGGTGGAAGACCTCCGACCGGTGCGACACCGAACTCGTCCTCGGCGCCCTCGAATACGCGGTCTGGTCCCGCGACGTGCGCAACGGCCAGCTTCGGCACCATTCCGACCGCGGCTCGAACTACACGTCGTTCCGTTTCGGCGCCCGACTCGAGGACCACGGCATTCTCGCCTCGATGGGGTCGGTCGGCGATTCCTACGACAACGCGCTGATGGAGAACTTCTTCTCCACCCTCAAGACCGAGCTCGTCTACCGCCGAACCTGGAGGACCCGGGAAGAGGCCGAGAACGCCCTGTTCGCCTACATCGACGGCTGGTACAACCGCGAACGCATCCAGGCCCGCCTGGGCTGGCTGTCCCCCGACGAGTACGAGCACACCTGGCACACCAGCCGAGCTCACCCCGAGCCCGTCCCGGCCAGGTAGGAAGCACTCCGGGCTACCGGGGGAACCTCACTATGGGTCCGGCGAGGCCGGGTGGGCTGGAGGCGTGTCGGCTCGACGCGCGGTCAGACTGATATGCGCGGGTTGGTGACCGCATGACCGGATGTTCGTCGGGAGCGTTCCGCGAATCTAGGGGCGAGCGTCACCCAGCCGCGGCGGTGGCCGCAGCGAGCTGCTCATAGCTGTATCGCGGGTCGCTCCTCGCGCTGCCTGTCTCCCACCCGGCGCCCGCCGGGGTCTGTGGGCGGCCGCCGCGGTCAGCCGGTCACGCCGCTGCGGGCTGGTTGTCCTCGAGCACCGCGAGGCTCCAGCACCAGCCGGCGAGCTCGCGGGCGACCGCGACCACCGACACCGTTGGCCGCTTCTTGCGCTGCTCGAGCCGGCACCAGCGCTGGTGCAGGCGCCGGTTGCCGGCCTCGGCGCGGTCGCGAACCGCGGCGGGCTGCCCGTCGGCGCGCCGGGCGCGGTCCCGGCTGGCGCGCAGCGGGCGGCGGTGATGCCAGGCGGCCTCGACGAGCAGCCGGCGGGCATGACTGTTGCCGGTCTTGGTGATTCCGCCCTGGACCCGCCGGGCCCCGGAGGAGAACTCCGAGGGCACCAGACCCAGATACGACCCGATCGTGGAGCCGGTGAACCGATGCCAGTCGACGACCTCGACACACAACCCGGTCGCGGTCAACGTCGAGACCCCCCGCAGGCAGCGCAGCCGCCCCACCGGCCCGACCAACGCCGGGTCGGTCGCGGCCATCTCGGTGATCGCGGCGTCGAGACGGTCCCGGCGCGCGTGGACCGTGAACACCGTGTCCAGAGCCTCGTCGAAGGCCAGCTGCACCCCGCGCCGGTCGAAGCGCTGCCCGCGCAGCCAGTCCTCGTGCGCCCCGGTCCACGCGCTGTGCTCCCAGACCAGGCCCTGGCGCAGCAGCAGCTTGGAGAGCCGATGCCGCGCACGCATCAGATCTCCGCGGCAGTCCTCCCGCGCTCGCACGAGGTCTCGGGCGGCTTCCTCGGCTTCGGTGGGCACCCGCACCCCGGGCAGTTCCCCGATGCGCAGCAGCCGCGCGAGGCGTTCGGCGTCGCGACGATCGGTCTTGACCTTGTCCCCGGCCGGTCGCTCCAGCTTCGAAGGCGCCACCACCTCGCAGTGGACCCCGACGGCGCTCAGCGCTCTGGCCAGCCCGAACCCGGTCGGTCCGGCCTCATAACAGGCCACCACCGGACCCGGCTGAGCCCTGACCCACTCGACGATCTGTTCAGTCCGCGCCCCGATCCGCTGGCTGCGGATCTCAGCTGTGGTCTCGTCGATCACGCAGCCCACGACCGAACGGGCGTGAACGTCCAACCCGATCCAACTACCCTCACCAGGCACCGGCGCCTCCCCGTAAATGCGGCACCGCCACCAGCGACGGTGACCCGCGCCAACTTACGAGCGGAGGCGCCGGTCTCCATACGGTCTAGCTCCCCGGCGAGACTCCGGAGGTGGTCCTGATCTTCGCTCTCGGACGTCTGGAGTTCGTCCCGGTCCGGCGCGGCGAGAGAGCCCTCGATCAGCCTGGCGTGGAGGTGGAAGCGCACGGCCCTAGGATGCACTATCGATAGTGCATAGGCGATCCGGCGTCATGCATTATGTAGTGTGCACGTCACGTTCCTGTGGTGGGCCAGCGGGACGCACGGGCGCGGCTTGACGCTGCCCTCCGGGAGCGGGAGGCGGTACGCCGAGCGGTCGCAGCCGTCGACGCCCAGCTACGGGACGCCATGCGCGACGCCCTCGAGGCCGGGGTGACGGTCGCCGAGGTCGCGGAGCTGACCGGCTACCACCGCAACAGCGTGCGCCGGATCGTGGACGCTGACGGCTCCGAGTGACGGACACCGTCCCGGCCCAGCCCGGCCGGTCTCGCTCCCGTCCAGCGTCGTGACGGCTCGACAGGGCCCTGCGGTCCAACGGTCCGGCATGCCCGCTGCCGCCATTGCGGATCACTGAGTCGGCATCCCGGAATTGAGTTCTCGCCTTTGACATAGAGTAAGAGCGATGCGGTAGAGCATTTCGTAATACTCTACGTTAAATGGTCGTCCCGACGATTCCCGTAGACGCCAGGAGACGGCGTCGGTGCAGGTCAGAGGCTTGGTTAGCGTATCCCGCGGAATTGCTGTAGACCTGGAGGGGCGAACTCCGCCTGCCCCCGGAAGGAATGGACATGCAGACCCCCCTTGCCCTACTCAGCCTCGCTCTCCTCGCTCTCCTCGCTCTCCTCGCTCTCCTCGCTCTCCTCGCTCTCCTCGCGCTCCTCGCCGGAGTGTGCACGCCGATGGCTGCCCCGCTGGCGCTCGTCGGAGCCACCCTGATCGCCGCCCTGGCCCTATGGGCGGGCGTGTGTCTCCTCGGCGGGAGCCCGGACGAGGGCCGGAGGGCTGCCCTGCGCTGGCTGGGTGGGGGCTAGGAGCCGGGCGCGCTCCCCTAGGGTGTACTGAAACTCCTTCGCGTCCGCGACGCAGACGATCCGCTCGGTGGGCCCACCTCGCCCGGCAGCGCCGTCATCTGTGTTCGACCCGCGCCGGCTCAGACGACGGTGGTTCGACGACCTGGCGCTGTCCTGACAAGTCCTTCGCTGCCAAGCGTTGCAACGGCTCGTTGAGCAGTTCCGACGGATACGGCGGAGGCCTGGGCGAGATCTGCCACGGGCGGCAACTCGCTTCCGCTGGAGAGTTCGCCAGTGCGTATCCGATCCCGTAGTGCTGCCGCCACCTCTTCGTAGGGCGCTCGACGTCCTCGATCTGAGGCCCGCGGCTGCGGGACGATCGACCCCATGGTGGCGGCGGCTCGCTTGTCCGCTTCAGCCACCCACGCCGCGTACACCTTCAGCGTCGTCGCGCCGCCGTCCCCGTGTCCGAGGCGGCCAGCGACGGTACGGATGTCGACGCCGGCGGCGAGTAGCTCGGTGGCGGAGTAGTGGCGCAGGGAGTGCAGGCGCGTGCTGCGGAGGCGGAGCCGCTCGGCAAGACGCCGGTAGCGCTGGGTCGTTGTTGCCGGCCGCAGCGGTCGCGAGCCGTCTGGTGTCAGCGAGAAGACGAAGCCGTCGTCGAGGAGTTCCACGCCGAGCTTCGCGCAGAGCTCGACCCGCTGCTTCCGGTGTGCGCGAAGCATCTCGACGGCCTTCTCGTCGATTGCGAGCCGCCGGCCCTGGTGTGTCTTGGTGTCCTTCTCCTGTCGACCGTTGGTAGCCCTTGTGATGGAGAGGACCATTCGCGCCAGATCGAGGTCGGACCACCGCAGCGCGCACATCTCGCCGCGGCGCGTGCCGGTAACCATCGTCAACCAGAGGAACAGGCACCACTCGGGATCGGGCGCCGCCTCGTTCAGCAGCGCAGCAGCTTCCTCGGCCGACGGGGGATCCGGCTCGTGTCGCTCGAAGGCTGGGGGACGGGCGATCTCGGCCTCGTTGACGCCGAGGTGCCGCCAGCGGACTCCGAGACCGAGTGCGGCGCGCACGACGAAGTGGAGCTTGCGGACGGTGTTCGCCGCGAGCGGTCGGCAGACGTGGCCGGCTCTCGCCCTGCCCGAGCATAGCTCGCGGCAGCGGCGGAGCCTGGCATAGAAGAGCTCGAGGACCTCGGCATCGATCTTGCCCGCTGGCGTCCCGCCGAAGGTCGGCCGGAGGTAGATGCGGATCAGGTCCGCGTACCGGTGCGCGGTGCTCTCGTCGTGATCGGAGACCTCCATCCACTGGTCGAGGAGCGCGCCCATGGTGGTGCTCGTGCGGGGGTGGCGCTTCTCGTCGACCTTGGTCTGGAGCCGGGCGAGAGCGGCTTGCGCCTCCTTGCGGGTGGGAGCGGACTCCCGCAGGTAGCGCTCCTTGCCTGTCAGCGGGTCGATGCCGGCGTAGATCACCGCGCGGTACGAGCCGCTCGACCGCTGCTCGACGTACCCACGGCTTCGGCTCTTGGTCGCGCCCACGGGGAGGAGGTTAGGCCGATTTCATCCCCCGAGTCCCTCCCATTACGAGGTGAGCGCGTGGGGTCGAACGGTGAACGTGCTGGTCAGGCCCGGCGCCCCCGGCAGGATTCGAACCTGCGACACCCGCTTTAGGAGAGCGGTGCTCTATCCCCTGAGCTACGGGGGCCCGGGTGCACTGTAGCGCCCACCATCGTCGTCACCCGTCGTCGTCCTCACCCGCCGGGAGATCGCGAGCAAGCGCTTGCTGCCTCAGACGGGCCGCGACACTCCCCGGTAGTGAGGTGGATCCCGGGGCGGGACACGTGCACCCTGGTCTCTCGTGGCCGACTCACCGAACGGCGCCCAGCCTCCGGGCGAGCAGGACGACAGCGGCGCCCGCACCCAGGTGCACCTCGACGACACCTACGACAGCGTCGCGCTGGCGGTCTTCCGGACCGCCGAGTGGATCCCGCCGGCGTACCGGCAGGCCTACCTCGACGGCGCCGCGAGCGTGCTCGGCTACGACGCACTCGTGGAGAACTGACCGCGCCGCGCCCCCGCCCGTTCCGCACCGATCCCCGCGAGGACGACGGCCGCGACGCCGGCCGCCGCGGCCGGTGAGGGTGTCTGGCTCAGGAACAGCACGCCGACCCCGAGGGCGATGGCGGGCTCGAGGCACATCAGCGTGCCGAAGGCGGCGGTGGTCAGCCTGCGCAGCGCCAGGAGCTCGAGGCTGAAGGGCACGACGGGGAGCAGCAGGGCGATCCCGAGGCCCGCGAGCAGGACGGACACGTCCAGCGCCCCGGTCTCGAGCGAACCGAGCAGGCTCGGCCCGGCGACGACGGTGGCGACGAGCCCGGCCACCGGCATCGACACCCCGAGCCCCGTCAGGCCGGTGACCTGGTCGCCCACGCGTTGGGTCAGCAGGATGTAGCCGGCCCAGCAGGCCGCGGCGGCGAGGGCGAAGGCGACACCGGCCGGGTCGAGGTCGCTCTGCCAGGGGTTGGTCAGCAGGACGACGCCGACCGCGGCGAGCAGGGCCCAGCCGCGCGCCCGCCCCCGGCCGCGCAGCAGGGCGACCCCGAGCGGGCCGAGGAACTCCAGTGCCGCCGCCGTCCCCAGCGGGATGCGGGCGAGCGCCTCGGTGAACAGGATCGTCAGCCCGGCGGTCACGGTGCCGAGCGCGACGGCGGCCGCGAACGCCGACCGGGTGAACGCCGACGGCCGCGGACGCGCGATGACGACGAGCAGGAGCCCGGCCCAGAGCAGCCGCAGCGCGGCGGTGCCCGTCGACCCGATGTGCTCGAAGAGGCCGACGGAGACGGCGAGCCCGATCTGGACGCACAGCATCGAGCCCGTCGCCATGAGGGCGCCGGTACGGGGCGAGGACGGGAGGACGAGCGGGGAGGTCGGAGCGGCCACGGCTCCAGTGAAGGCGAGACGATCGTTCGCGTCCACGTGAGAATCGTGGACAGAACGTCCGCTTATCACGGACGATAGCGAGTGTGGACACCCGCCGCCTGCCCTATCTCGTGGAGTTCGCGCGCCACGGCTCGATGCGGGTGGTGGCGGAGGTGCTGGGCACCAGCACGTCCGTGGTCTCGCAGCAGATCGCCGCGCTGGCGCGGGAGGTCGGCGCGGCCCTGGTGGAGCCGGCCGGACGCCGGTCCCGGCTCACCCCGGAAGGCCGCCGCCTGGCCGAGCACGCCCGTACGATCCTCGCCGCGGTCGAGACCGCCGAGCTCGACCTCGACCCGGACGCCGAGCCCCACGGGGTCGTCCGGCTGGCCGGGTTCGCGACGGCCGTCCGGCGAGCGGTGGTCCCGACCGTCACCGAGCTCGCCGCCACCCACCCGCAGGTGGCGCTGACGATCCGCGAGTACGAGCCCGCCGAGGCGCACGCGATGCTCGCCGCCGACGAGATCGACCTCGCCCTGACCTACGACTACGACCTGGCTCCTGCCGCGCTCGACCCCGACCTCACCGGGATCCCGCTGTGGTCGGCGGACTGGGGGCTCGCGGTCCCGACCGCCGAGGTTCCGCCCGCCGCGGACACCCTCGACGCCCTCGGGGTCGTCGCGGCGTTCGCCCACCGCGACTGGATCGGCAACTCCCGCAACCGTGCCGACGAACAGGTGCTGCGCACCCTCGCCTCGATGGCCGGCGTGACGCCGCGCCTGACCCACGAGGCGGACAGCCTCGAGCTCGTCGAGGACCTCATCCTCGCCGGGCTCGGCGTCGGTCTCCTGCCGCGCGACCGCCGTCCCCGTCCCGGTGTCGAGGTCCTCGCGCTCACCGCGCCCGGCGTCCGGCTCCGCGCCTACGCGGTGACCCGGCGCGGCCGTGCGGGCTGGCCCGCGCTGGCCCTCGTCCTCGACCGGATCGTGCGCCGGGCCGAACACCGGTGAGGCGCGTTCACATCGGCGGCCGTTCGTCCTATCGTGGAGGAGTCCTGCGGTCACGGCGAGTGGTCGCAGGATGGACGCCGCCGTCCCGGACCCCGACGACGTGTCAGACCGTCTGCGACACGCTCGGGGGAGTCATGAGTCGCGCTGCGCGCATCGTCACCATGTGGGTCGACGAGTCCAAGGTCCACGTCAGTCTCCGCGGCGACGCCGAGGGCGACGACGACCTGCTCGTCCGTCTCGACGTCGTCCTGGCCCGGGTCCTGCACGCGGGCGCCACCCATCTCGTCGTCCACCTCGATCGGCTGACGGGCGACCCGACCGCCGTCGTCGATCATCTCGCCGATGCCTGCCAGCAGTTGTGGGCTCGCCACGGGGTGATGGAGACCGTCGGCCTCCGCGGGCGGCTCGCCGCGGTGCCCGCCCCGCGCGAGGCCCCCGACACCGTTCCGGAGAACCCGCACGATCACGTGGGGCGGCACCGGGCGACCACGAGCCCTGGCTCGGGGCCCCGATGACGCGCCGCTGGTCCGCACGGTCCCCGGCGATCGTCCGGTCCACACTCGCGGACGCTGGACCAAACGACGGCGCTGCGCGAGGCTGGAGGCGCACGTCCTCGGCTCAGACCCCGCCGAACGCACGGCACGCGCGCCCGGAGCGCGGTGCGCGCTCGTCGAGGGGGTCCGGGTCGTCCGTGTACGCACACACTCCGCGCACGCTCGTCCTCGCCGGACCGCTCGACGCGTCCGAGACGAAGAGCCTCCTGGACTACTGCCGGCTGTTGTACGGGAGCGGGCAGACCAGGCTCCACATCGACATGACCGGTGTGACCGAGTGCCACCGGGCCGCCCTCGACGGCCTCCAGGCCCTGACCACGGGGGCCACCGGCCTCGCGGTCTCGCTGGGCGGGGCGCACCGCGGGCAGTTCACGGCCCTGCTGAGCGCCGCCGAGCCGTCCGACGCCGAGGGCCTCGGTGACTCCGTGCACGCACTCTGCTGTGCACCGGCCGACCCGGAGCCCGTGGCCGGCACCTCCCCCGGAAGTGAGCGATGAGCACCTCCCACGACTCCGAGCCCGCCGTCCACGCCGAGATCGACCCGGTGGACATCGACCGCCTCCGGGTCGCGGCCCACCACGTCCTGCGCTGGACCGACGAGGGGGGCGCGGACGACCCGGACATCGCGCGCGTGGACCTGATCAGGCAGCACGCCGGGACCCTGGTGGACCTGGGCACCGGGGCGGCCGACCCGTTCGCGGCGGCGCGCTCCCACGCGCTGACCGTGCGGAACGAGCTCGTCGAGATCGGCACCGAGCGGTCGCTGACCCTCGCCGTCTGGTTCGACGACGCCCTCGGGCTCGGCAGGCGCGGGGGAGAGGCGATCACGAGCGATCCCGCCGAGCGCGGCACCGACTGAGGGGCGCCCGATCCCGTTTCGACACCGGGACGGATCGGGCAATGCCCGGCCATCGCCGGCCGACGGCCGGCGGTCGGGGCGGCCCCGCCGAGGGTTGAGCAGACAGCACCGGCGGGGTCGTCACCGCTCACGCGACGTGGCGCCCCGGTGTCGTCACGACGGGGTACAACGGATCAGAACAGCTCGCGCGAGTAGGAGCCGACGGACTCCGCGTCCGAGGGCACGCGCGACGACGGGACGGCCGACGGGGCCACGTCGGCGACGCGGCGCGAGCGCTCGGCGGCCTCGAGGACGGCGCCGTGGAAGCGGGCCACCTCCGGGCCCCCGTCCGACGGCACGTGTCGGGAGCTGCGCTCCGTCGAGCCGACGGGCGTGCTGAGCAGGCTCAGGCCCGGCTCCGGGACGTCGACGGCGGTGACCTCGAGCTGGTGCACCCGGTGGAAGGCCACCTGCGCGTCGGGGTCCGGGCCCTCCCGGTCGGGGTCGCGGTCGGTCACCACGAGGACGTCCGGGGTGAGCAGCAGCTCGACGGTGCGCCGACGCGTCCGGCTGCGGCCGAACCAGCGGCCGGACTCGACGACCTCGTCGGTGCGCACCGCGTGCGTGACCTCCGGCAGCGGGTCGCGGACGAGCCCGCGGACCTCGGCCTGCTCCTGGACCAGCGAGATGACGGCCGTCGGGAGGCTGTGCACACCGATGACTCGAGACGACGTGTTGCGGTGGGTCCCCACGACACCCCTCCACTCCGCGGCGGGAGCCGGGGGTTCCATCACCCGGAGGTGCTCGCGACGCCGCATGGGTGAGGTCGGGGTGAATCATGCGCGCGTTACACACGCCACCCGATCCAGTGAACATGCGACCGTGTGCGCATGCCTGACGACGCTCCGGACCGGGAGGTGGGGCACGCGGCGGAGCTCGTCGCCCGTGCCCGGCGGCTGACCGTGCTCAGCGGCGCGGGGGTGTCCACGGACTCCGGCATCCCCGACTTCCGCGGGCCGCAGGGCGTGTGGACGCGCAACCCCGCGGCCGAGCGCCTCTCGTCGCTCCAGGCCTACGTCTCCGACCCCGAGGTGCGGCGCGAGGCGTGGCGGCAGCGCGCCACCCATCCGGTCTGGACCGCGCGGCCCGGCCCCGCGCACGCGGCGCTGGTCGACCTCGAGCGCTCGGGGCGGCTGCTCGCGCTGCTGACCCAGAACATCGACGAGCTGCACCAGGCGGCCGGGTCGTCGCCCGAGCTCGTCGTCGAGCTGCACGGGACGATGCACCACACCGAGTGCCTCTCCTGCGGGGCCCGCGCGCCGATGGCCGAGACGCTGGCGCGCGTCGCCGCGGGCGAGGAGGACCCGCCGTGCCCGCACTGCGGCGGCATCCTCAAATCGGCCACCATCTCGTTCGGCCAGGAGCTCGACGCCGGGGTGCTGATGCGGGCCCGGTGGGCCGCGGTCGACACCGACGTCCTGCTCGCGGTCGGGACCTCGCTGGGCGTGCACCCGGCGGCCGGGGTCGTCGACCTCGCCGCGGCCGCGGGCGCGGCGGTGGTCATCGTCAACGCCGAGCCGACCCCCTACGACGACGTCGCCACGGTGGTGCTGCGCGGCGGGGTCGGCGAGATCCTCCCGCGGCTGGTGCCCGGCCCGTCCGACTGACCGACGCTCAGCGCGAGAAGTCGGACAGCACGCGTTCCAGGGGCGCGGGTCGGACTGCCACGTCGCCGAGGAACGGCTGGTCGATCGCGATCGCCACGAAGAGCAGCACGCCAATCGTCGCCGCGAGGCTGCCCGTCATGAACAGGTGCAGCGACGTGCTGCGGAGCCCGAAGATCATCCCGAAGCCGATCGTGACCACGCCGCCGAGGACCAGCGCGACCCACAGGACGCCGGGGAGCCCCTGGCCGACGAAGTCGAGGCGCTGCGAGCGGAACGAGAGGACGTCGGCGAACCGGTCGGCCTCGACGGTGACGTACGCCTGCTGGATGGCCGTGTCGGCCGGCAGGGTCGCGAGGTGCTCCGCGGTGCGGTCGAGCACCGCCGCGACCGCCGGCGAGCCGGGCTCGCCGCGGCCCATCGCCGGCCACTCGTCGGTGACCACGGCCGCGGCGTAGTCGCGCACGTCGCTCTGGACGCGCTCGCGGACCTCCGGGGGGAACGCGACGGTCTCGCGGTAGAGCCCGCGCAGGGCGCTCGCCTCCTGCCCGACGACGTTCGACGCCTGGCTGAACTGCTGCCACGTGACGACGACGACGAACGCCAGGAGCACGGCGTAGATGACGCCGACGATCGCGATGAGGTAGCCCGCGACGTCGTTGTGCCCGCCCTCGGCGAGGTGGGGCCACTGCCGGCGCACGAGCACCTGGAGCCCGGTGACCAGCAGCGGGACCACGACCACGAACAGGACGAACAGCAACCAGATGGGGAGCATGGTCATCGGGAGCCCGGGTCCGCGGCGGACACGTGCAGGAGCCTAGTGGGAGCGACCCCCATGGTGGCGCGCGAGGAGCCACGGGCGGACGATCGCACCATGACCTCTGTCGACCTCGCCCAGGTGCCGCAGCGTCTCGCCACCGGTGCCTTCATCCTCAACTCCGGCCTCCAGAAGTGGTCCGGCGACGAGGAGACCGCGGCCGGGCTGCACGGCTTCGCGTCCGGCACCTACCCGTTCCTCAAGGACATGGACCCGCCCACGTTCCTCAAGGCCCTCGCCGTGGGCGAGATGGCCGTCGGCGCCACGCTGCTCGCGCCGTTCGTCCCCGGCCGCCTCGCCGGCGCCGCGCTGACCGGCTTCTCCGCAGGGATGCTCGGGCTCTACCTGCGGACGCCGGGGATGCACGACGGGAACTTCCGCCCGACCCAGCAGGGCACGCCCATCGCCAAGGACATCTGGATGATGGGCATCGGCGCCGCACTCCTGCTGGGCAACGGGCAGCGGCGCGCGGAGAAGAAGGCGACCAAGAACGCCGAGAAGGCGGTGCGCAAGGCCGAGAAGCGCGCGGCGCAGGCGGAGGCGAAGGTGGAGAAGAAGGCGGCGCAGCTCGCGCGGGACTGATCCGCAGGACGCGGCGTCGAACGCGCCACGAACGGGGTTGGACCCACCCGGATCGGTGACCCCACCGACATGGCGGTGGATGTCGGGAGCACGGGGACGGGCGAGATCGACCACGGGCTGTTCGGACCGTCGTCGGTGACGTGGCGGGTCCAGCTGGAGCCCGTGCTGTGGGTCGCGGGGATGCGGGCGCTGCTGCTGCAGTCGCTGCACCCCCGGGTGATGCGCGGGACGTTCCAGAACTCCGCGCTGTTCGACCCGAAGAAGGCCTGGCCGCGTTTCCAGCGCACGGTCGGTTTCGTCGGCACCCGCACCTTCGGCACCCATGACGACGTCGAGGCCGCCGGGGCGCGGGTCCGGCGGATGCACGCGACCCTGAAGGGCCGGGCGCCGGACGGCACGTCGTTCGCCCTCGACGACCCCGAGAACCTGCTCTGGGTGCACAACGCCGAGATCGACTCCTATGTCGACGTGGCCCGCCGGGCCGGGGTGGTCGACGACGCCGAGGCCGACACCTACGTCGCGGAGAGCGTGCGCGCGGCCGAGGTGGTGGGCCTCGACCCCGCGATCGTGCCGGCGTCGCGGGCCGAGCTCGCCGCCTACTTCGACCGCGTGCGCCCCGAGCTGGCGCTCACCGACGAGGCTCGGCGCGGTGTGGGCGGCCTGCTCACCCCGCAGCCGAGCGCGCCGACGGGGGTCGCGCTCGCGCTCTCGTCCATCGCCGCGATCTCGTTCACGACCCTGCCCCGGTGGGCCCGCCGGATGTACGGGCTGCCGGGCCTGCCGACGACCGACCTCGGCGTCACCCTCGCCCTCAAGGCGCTGCGGACCGCGTCGGACCTGCTCCCCGACATCCCCGCCCCGCCCGAGATCGCCCGGGCGCGACGCCTCGTGCGCGAGGCCCGCGCGACGGGGTGACGTGCGACCTCTGGTGTCAGCCTGGGGGCCACGCTGACACTGGGCGTCAGGAAATCCCCCACGATCACCGGAGGCACCGTGGCCGCGACCGAGGCCTACATCGTCGACGCCGTCCGCACGCCGGTCGGGACGCGCAAGGGCGCGCTCGCCGACGTGCACCCCGCCGACCTCGGCGCGCACGCGCTGACGGCCCTCGTGGAACGCACGGGCATCGACCCCGGCGCCGTCGACGACGTCCTCATGGGCTGCGTGAGCCAGCTGGGCCCGCAGGCGGGGGTCATCGGGCGCACCGCGTGGCTCTCGGCGGGCTTCCCCGAGCACGTGCCCGGGACGACGATCAACCGCGCCTGTGGGTCGTCCCAGCAGGCGCTGCACTTCGCCGCACAGGCCGTGCTCTCGGGCACGCAGGACATGGTGATCGCGGCCGGCGTCGAGAACATGGCGATCGTCCCGATCGACGCCAACGCCTCCGTGCTCGAGCGCATGGGCACGCGGCGCGAGGGCACGGGCTGGATCGAGCGCTACGGCGAGCAGGAGATCAGCCAGTTCCGCGGCGCGCAGCTGATCGCCGAGAAGTGGGACATCAGCCGGGAGCGCATGGAGGAGTTCGCGGTCGAGAGCCACCGCCGCGCCGCCCGCGCCACCGACGAGGGCCGCTTCACCTCGCAGATCGCGCCGCTCGAGGGGCTCGACCGCGACGAGGGCATCCGCCCCGACGCGAACGTCGAGAAGATGTCGACGCTGCCGCCGCTGCGCGAGGGCTACGCCCTGACCGCCGCCGTCTCGAGCCAGGTCTCGGTCGGCGCGGCGGCGCTGCTGGTCGCGTCCGAGGACGCCGTGCGCGCCCACGGGCTGACGCCGGTGGCGAAGGTGACGACGCTGTCGGTGGTGGGCGAGGACCCGGTGCTCATGCTGACCGGCCCCATCCCGGCGACGCGGGACGCGCTGCGTCGTGCCGGGCTGACGATCGACGACATCGACCTGTTCGAGTGCAACGAGGCGTTCGCTCCCGTCGTGCTCGCCTGGGCGCGCGAGACCGGCGCGGACCTCGACCGCACCAACGTCAACGGCGGCGCCATCGCCATGGGCCACCCGCTCGGCGCGACGGGCGCGATCCTCGCGACCAAGCTGATCCACGAGTTGCGGCGTACCGGCGGCACGCGTGGGCTGCAGACGATGTGCGAGGGCGGCGGCCAGTCCAACGCGACGATCATCGAGACGGTCTAGTGGAGCTGCGTGATCGCACGGCCGTCGTCACCGGGGCCGGCGGGGGGATCGGGCGGGCGCTCGTCGGCGCGCTCGCCGAGGCCGGCGCCCGTGTGGTGGCCACCGACCGCGACGCCCCGGAGGTCGACGGTGCCGCGGTGGCGCGCGCTCTCGACGTCACCGACGCCGACGCGACCGCCGCGTTGCTGGACGAGGTGGGCCCGGTCGACGTCTACCTCGCCAACGCGGGCGTCGGTGCCGGCACGGACCCCGTCGAGACCCCCGACGCCGTGTGGGACACGGTGCTCGACGTGAACCTGCGCGCCCACATCACCGCCGCGAAGCTGCTGCTGCCGGGGTGGCTGGAGCGCGGCGAGGGCTACTTCGTCTCGACGGCGTCGGCGGCGGGGCTGCTCACCCAGATCGGCTCGGCGCCCTACGCGGTGAGCAAGCACGCGGCGGTGGCCTTCGCCGAGTGGCTGTCGGTCACCTACGGCGCGCGTGGTGTCCGCGTCAGCACCGTCTGCCCGATGGGCGTGGCGACGCCGATGCTCGAGAGCGACCCGGACGGCATGGGCGCGCTCGCGACGGGGACGGTGAAGGCGGCGGGGGAGGTGCTCACGCCCGAAGCCGTCGCCGCCGCCGTCGTCGAGGGGATCGGGCGCGAGGAGTTCCTCGTCCTGCCCCACCCCGAGGTGCTCACCTACTTCCGGCGCAAGGGCGAGGACTACGAGCGCTGGCTCGCCGGGATGCGCCGGCTGCAGTCGGCGGTCGAGCGGGGCGGTTAGCCGGGGAGCCCCTCGACGATCCGGATCTCCCGCTCCGCGCCGTCGCCCAGGGCGCGCAGGGCCTCCTGATAGGCGGGGGAGTGGTACGCGGCCACCGCGGCGTCGGCGTCCGGGAACGCGATGAGCGTGGTGCGCTGCACCGTCCCGGCGCCCTCGAAGACGGCGGCCGCGGGCCCGCGCGCCAGGAAGCGCCCGCCGGCCTGCGTGATCGCGGGCCCGGCGAGGGCGGCGTAGGCCGCGACCTTCTCCTGGTCGTGCACGGCGGTGAAGTAGTTGATCCAGTAGGCGACGGCCATCCGGGGGCTCCTCTTCTGGGTGACAGGAGGGGACGATCCCAGGGCATGACCGACACCCGCGCCCTGGCCCGCGAGGAGAGGGCGGAGTTCGCCGCGTTCCTCGCGACCCTCACGCCCGAGCAGTGGGACGCCCCGACGCTGTGCACCGCGTGGCGGGTCCGCGACGTCGTCGCCCACGTCATCGGCTACGACGTCGCGGGCATGACCGGGTTCGCGCGGACCCTCGTGCGCTCCGGCTTCTCCCCGGACGGCGCGAACCAGCGCGTGGTCGAGGACCTGCGCGACCTCGATCCCCGGGGGCTGCTCGACCTCGTGCGCCGGTACGAGACACCGGCGGGGCTGCCTGCGCGGTTCGGGAGCCGGATCGCCCTCACCGACGGGGCGATCCACCACCAGGACATCCGCCGCCCGCTCGGCATGCCGAGGGAGATCCCGCCGGAGCGGCTGCGGGCGGTCCTCGACTTCGCGATGGTCGCCGTGCCGATCCGCGCGTTCGTGCGGACCCGCGGCCTGCGTCTCGTCGCCACCGACCTGGACTGGTCCTCCGGGCGCGGCGCCGAGGTGCACGGGCCCGCCGAGGCGCTGCTCATGGCGGCCTCGGGGCGTCCCGATGCGCTCGACGAGCTGGAGGGGCCGGGTCTGGGCGTCCTCGCGGGTCGGTGTCGTCCCGGGCGAGGCTGACCGACCCCTCGTGCGAGGCTCGCACCATGGACGTCCGCCTCTGGTTCGACCCGGTCTGCCCGTTCTGCTGGATGACCAGCAAGTGGTTGCGTCTGGCCGCCACCCAGCGCGACCTGGCGATCGAGTGGCGCTTCATCTCGCTGCGGCTGCTCAACGCCGGCGTCGACTACGACGCGCAGTTCCCGCCCGAGTACGAGGCCGGGCACACCGCGGGTCTGCGGATGCTCCGTGTCGCGGCGCGGGTGCGCAAGGAGTACGGCGCGGAGGCTCTCGATCGGCTGCAGGAGGCGTTCGGGCAGCACATCTTCGAGCAGGAGCCGGTGCCCGACACCGCGGACGCCCGCGAACGTCAGGGCTCCGAGGCGTTCGTGGCGGCGGTGCTGGCGACCGCCGGCCTGCCGGCCACGCTCACCGAGGCCCTCGAGGACACCGCGTGGGACGAGATCGTGCAGGCCGAGACCGACGAGGCCCTTGCGCTGACCGGGCGCGACGTCGGCACGCCCATCATTCAGGTCGACCCGCCCGACGGGCTCGCGTTCTTCGGGCCCGTGATCAGCCGGATGCCCACCGAGGAGCAGGCCGGCGAGCTGTGGGACCACGCCGTCGGGCTGGCCCGGTTCCCCGGGTTCGCCGAGCTCAAGCGCAGTCTGCGCGAGCAGCCGCAGCTGCCGTCGTTCGGCGTCTCGACCGACCAGGTCGGCGTCACCGAGGACTGGCACGGCGGGAGCCGACGCCAGCACCGGTGAGGGCCGGAGGCCATCGCCTCAGTACACCGACAGCTCGTAGTCGCCGCGCCCCTCGTCCCACTCCATCGTCACCAGGTCGCGGGCGCGGGCGGCGCGGGCGAAGGACAGGAAGCCGTTGAACCCGTAGCGCTTCTCGGAGAAGCCGGGGTCGCGCTTGCGCATCTGGTCCTTGAGACCGGAGAGCTGGGGCGGCGCGCCGGCGGAGGCCTCCAGGTCGCGCACCGTCGTGGCGAACAGCGCGAACGCCTCGTCCTCGGCCGAGGTGTCCTCGGGGAACGAGACCTCGGGGTCGCCGGCGGCGGTGCCCGGCGCGAGCGCCAGCACGCCGCGGCCCTCGAGGTGGCGCAGGAGCTCGCCGAAGCCCCGGAAGCCCTGGTCGCCCTCGTCGAACGTGGGGTCCTTGCGGAGGATCGCGCGCTTGAGGGTCGACGCGCGGACGGGCCCGTCGGTGGCCCGCGCGAGGCCGGCCAGCGTGCTGGTCACCACCGCGGTGACGTCGGTGTCGGACCCGCCGGCCGTGGTCTCCTCGGCTGCCGGGGTCGCGACGGGCTCCGGCTCGGCGACCGGGGCGACCGTCGCCGCGGCCGGCCGTCGCCGCGAGATCTTCGGAGGGACCGGACGGCCCTCGACCCCGGGCAGGCGGTCGTAGAACAGGAACTCGTCGCACGCGGCGGGGAGCAGCTTCGAGGTCGACGACTGCACCCCGATGCCGATGACGCGCTTGTCCATCTCGCGCAGCTTGTGCATCAGCGGCGTGAAGTCGGAGTCGCCGGTGCCGATGGCGAACGTCGTGACGAACTCGCGCTCGTAGGCGAGCTCGATGGCGTCGACGGCCATCTTGATGTCGGCGGCGTTCTTGCGGGAGCCGCCGATGCGCTGCGGGATCTCGATGAGCTCGACCTGCGCGCGGGCCAGCAGCCGGCGGTCCTCGTCGAACGACGACCAGTCCGCGTACGCCCGCCGCGTCACCACGCGACCGCGCTCGGCCAGCGCGTCGGCGACCGGCCCGAAGTCGAACGGGCTCACCCCGAGCCCGTCGCGGGCGCCGATGGCCAGGTTCTCGTAGTCGAGGAACAGGGCGATGCGTTCGTCCTCCGGGGCCATCGGGGCAGCCTAGGCGGCGGTCCCGGGACGGACGCGTGGGCTCCGCCGTGCGGCCCCACCTCGATGACGATCCCGTTGCAAACCTTGCGTGCTCGGATAGTACGTGCTCGGATTGAGGTGGAGGTGGTCGACCGATGGACCAGAACCTGTTCAACGACATCTGCCTGCAGCAGCTCAAGCTCTCCGGGGTGCACGAGGGCGAGACCGTCGCCGTGCTGACCCGGGGCGCGGAGCGCGGGGAGTACGCCGATGCGTTCCTGTGGGCGGCGCAGCAGCTCGGGGCGGCGACCTTCCATCTGCGGCTGCCCCCGCCGGCGAGCGCGTCGGGCGCGTGGGCGGTCGGCGACTCCGGGCTGGGGGACATCCCGCTGGCGGTGGAGGCGCTGAAGTCGGTCGACATGCTCGTCGACTGCACCTTCCTGCTCTTCAGCCCCGAGCAGTTCGCGATCCAGGACGCGGGCACCCGCATCCTGACCGCGGTCGAGCCGCCCGAGCTGCTGGCCCGGCTCATGCCGACCACCGAGCTGCGCGAGCGCGTCGAGTACGGCGCGGACCTGCTGGCCAAGGCCTCGACGATGCGGATCACGAGCCCGGCCGGCACCGACGTCACCTACCGGCTCGGCGTGTACCCGACGATGAGCGAGTACGGCTACACCGACACCCCCGGCCGGTGGGACCACTGGCCGGCGGCGTTCGTGTTCACCGGCGGCGCCGACGACGGTGTCGACGGGCAGATCGTGCTCTCGCCCGGCGACGTGCTGCTGCCGTTCAACACCTACGTGCAGACGCCGGTGACGCTGACGATCGAGCAGGGTTTCATCCGGGACATCCGTGGCGGCCTGGACGCGGACCTGTTGAGCTCCTACATCCAGAGCTTCGAGGATCCGCGGGGCTACGGCATGTCGCACGTCGGCTGGGGTCTCGACGAGCGCGCCCACTGGCACGGGCTCACCCAGTTCGGCGGCGGCATGGGCATGGAGCTGCGCAGCTTCTACGGCAATGTCATGTTCTCGATCGGCCCGAACAACGAGCTCGGCGGCCCGAACGACACCCCGTGCCACTTCGACATCCCCATGCGCGGCAACAGCCTCTACCTGGACGACGAGCTGATCGTGGACAAGGGTGGGCTGACGATTCCGGAGATGCGTCCCGCGGGGGTCCGATGACCGACCACCACATCGGCATGATCGTCCCGAGCTCCAACCTGACGATGGAGACCGAGCTGCCGCGGATGCTGGCGGCGCGGGAGCAGGCGATCCCGGAGGACCGGTTCGTCTTCCACGCCGCGCGGGCGCGCATGCAGCACGTGACCCCGGAGCAGCTCCAGGCCATGAACGCCCAGGCGGTCCGCGCGGCCACCGAGCTCGCGGACGCCCGCCCCGACGTCGTCGCCACCGCCTGCCTCGTGGCGATCATGGCCCAGGGGCCGGGGTTCCACTGCACCGCCGAGGACGACATCACCGGCGCCCTGCGCACCGAGGGATCCGACGCCCCGGTGATCTCGTCGGCGGGCGCCCTGCTCTCCGGGCTCGCGGCGCTCGACGCGCGGCGGGTGGCGATCGTGACGCCGTACATGAAGCCGCTGACCGCCGCCGTGGTGGCCTACCTGGAGGACGCCGGCATCGAGGTCGTCGACTCCCTGTCGCTCGAGGTGCCCGACAACCTCGCCGTCGCCCGCCTCGACCCGGCCGACCTGCGGGAGCACTACAAGGAGCTCGACCTGACGGGCGCCGACGCGCTCGTGCTCTCGTGCTGCGTGCAGATGCCGTCGCTGCCCGTGGTCCAGGCCGTGCAGGACGAGGTGGGCATCCCCGTGCTCTCCGCGGCCACCGCGACGACGTTCCGGATCCTCTCCGAGCTCGGCCTCTCGACCCACGTCCCCGACGCGGGCGCGCTGCTCTCCGGGAGCGTCCACGACCCGGGGGCCGTGACGCGCGTCTGAGCGCGAGGGGCACGTTCCGCAGGACCGACCGGTGTCGGAGCCTGCGGAACGTGCCCGTCGTGTCAGAGCAGCGAGTGCAGCGCGCCGCGGACGGTGGTGCGGGCGGCGGCGGGCTCGTCCCAGAAGACCATGTGGCCGGTGCCCGGAACCTCGACGACCGACGCCTCGGGGTTCGCCTTCGCGGCCTCCTGGGCGCCTGCGGCCGTCACGACGGGGCTGTCGCCGCCGTGGATCAGCACGGTCGGCGCGGGCACCGCGGGCCAGACGTCGAAGAAGTCGTCGGACTCGAAGCCGGCGTGCGTGGCGACGATCGCGTCGCGCGAGATCGACCCCATCCAGCGCGCGCGCAGCTCCTGCTCGCGGCGGGGCCAGCGGGGCCAGGACGCGGCGACCTCGTCGGCGTCCGTGCCGCGGCGGGCCGCGTCGAGCTGTCCGAGGAAGGCCTCGAGCGTGGTGGGGTACGGCCCGCGACCCGGGCCGCTCATCGGCGGGTCGACGAGCACCGTGGCGCGCAGGTCGAGGCGGGTGGCGGCGAGGGCGGTGATCCGCGCGCCCATGGAGTGCCCGAGCACGAGTGGGCGGCCCAGCTCGAGGGCCTCGACGACCGCGGCGACGTCGCCGGCGTAGGTGTCGAGGTCCCAGGCGTCCCCGCTGTCGGAGAGGCCGCGACCGCGGACGTCGAGGACGAGCGGCCGCACCAGGTCGGTGAGCTCGCGGGCGACGAAGTCCATGGCGATCGCGGGGCTCGTGATGCCGGGGACGATCACCAGGGGGACGCCGTCGGCGGGTCCGTAGTCGAGGACGTGCAGGCGCACGTCGCCCGACCGCACCCAGCGGCTCACCGCCGGGATGTCGGCGAGGTCGGCCAGGGCCGGCTGGGTGAGGACGCGGGCGTCGGGGGACTCGGGGGTCAACGGTCGGCCTTCCGGAAGGGGTCGTCGAGGTAGGACACGGCGTCGTCGAGGGTGACGACGTCGGCGTACTTGGCCTGGAGGTCGAACAGGGCGGCCTCGTGCGGGCCGCGGGCGCGGTCGCCGCACGCGTCGGCGACCACGAGCGTGTCGAACCCGCTCTGCACGGCGTCGACGGCCGTCGCGCGCACGCAGCCGGAGGTGGTGGCGCCGCAGACGACGGCGGTGTCGATGCGCAGGCCGGCGAGCAGAGCCGCGAGGGACGAGCCGTGGAACGCCGAGGCGCCCTTCTTGAGGATCCGGTGGTCGTCGGGGGCGAGGCCCAGTCGCTCGTCGAGCGCGACGGCGTCGCTGCCCTCCCGGAGTGCGCGCACGCCGGGGGCCTTGCGCAGCCAGGCGACGGCGTCGCCGTCGGCCTCGGCGGGGGTGAACGAGACGGCGGTGGCGATCACGGGGACGTCGCGCCGGTGGGCGACGTCGATGAGCTGCGCGGCCGCGGCGACCTCGGCGGTCAGGTCGGCGCCCAGCGGGAAGCCGGGCTCGGTGAAGCCGCGGGTGAGGTCGACGACGACCAGTGCGGGACGGGGTCCACGGGGGACCGTGGCCCCGAACCCGGCGCGGTCGTAGACGTCGTCGGTGCCGCGGCCGTGCAGGCCTTCAGCGTCGGGCATGGCGTCGCAGCTCCTCGATCAGCATCTTCTGTCCGCGCAGGCGGCCGAGCAGGTAGCCCTGGAACAGGCCCACGCCGAGGGCGCCCGCCAGCGCGGCCCAGCGCCCGGTGCCCGGGGGCAGGAGCATCGCGAGGCCGTCGAGGGCCTCGTCGCGAGCGGGACCGGGTGCTGACGAAGCGGATTCACGCGCACCCAGTGCAAGCGAGGACGCAGGGCTTGCACCGGAGGTGCCCGATCCCTCCTGCAGCTCGCCGGCGAGGTTCCGGGCGAACTGGTCGAGCAGGCGGCTGGAGACGGTGGTGATCGCGCCCTTGCCGAACTGGGCGATCTTGCCCCGCACCAGGAGATCGGTGTGCAGGTCGAGGGTCGAGCCGCCGGGGGCCTCGAGCACCGACAGGACGACGTCGGCCTCCGCGTCGCCCGCGCCGTGGGCGTCGGACGCCCGGGCCGAGAGGCGCAGGGTCCGCTGGTCGGGGGAGACGTCGGTGAAGCGCAGGGTGCCGGCGTAGGCGGCGCTGATCGGGCCGACCTTGACCTTCACACGACCCGTGTACGCCTCGCCGTCACGGCCCTCCAGCGTCGCGCCCGGCAGGCACCCGGCGACCCGCTCGACGTCGCCCAGCAGCGCGAACACCGCGTCCGGGTCGGCGGCCACGTCCAGCTTGTTCTCGAGGATCACGAAGCAGCCTCCCGGCGGGCGCACGCCGTCGCGTGCACCGCATCGACGATGGTCTGGTAGCCGGTGCAGCGGCACAGGTTCGCCGACAGCCCCTCGCGGATCTCCTCGCGGGAGGCGTCCGGCTGTTCGGCCAGCACCCCCTCGGCCAGCATGAGGAAGCCCGGCGTGCAGAAGCCGCACTGCAGCCCGTGGTGGTCCGAGAACGCCTGCTGGAGGTCGGAGAGCTCGCCGTGGTCCGCGAGCGACTCCACGGTGCGCACCGACGACCCCTCGGCCTGCACGGCGAACACGAGGCACGCGCGTACCGGGGCGTCGTCGAGCAGCACGGTGCACGCCCCGCACACCCCGTGCTCGCAGCCGACGTGGGTGCCGGTGAGGAGCAGGTCGTGGCGCAGGACGTCGGCGAGCGTGCGGCGGGGTTCGACGACGACCTCGTGCTCCTCGTCGTTGACCGTCAGCGCCAGCAGGTGCGGGTCCCTCACAGCTCGCCCTCCAATGCGGCCAGCACGGTGCTGGGGTGGATCGGTGTGGTGTCGAGCTCGACGCCGGTGTGGCGCAGCGCGTCGTTGACGGCGTTGAGGACCGCGGCGGGCGCGCCGATCGTGCCGCCCTCGCCGGCGCCCTTCGCGCCGTTGGCGGTGAACGCGCACGGCGTCTCGAGGTGCTGGATCGAGACGTCGGGGATCTCCGTCGCCGTCGGCACCAGGTAGTCGATGAACGAGGCCGCCGACGGCTCGCCGTGGCCGTCGTAGGTGACCTCCTCGAACAGCGCGCCGGCGATGCCCTGCGCGATCCCGCCGCGGCACTGTCCGTCGACGACCTTCGGGTTGATCACGACCCCGCAGTCCTCCACGCAGACGTAGCGCAGGATGCGGATCTCCCCGGTGCCCGGGTCGGCCTCGACGACGACGGCGTGGGTGGCGTTGGAGAAGGTCCCGTCGCCGGGGACGTCGAAGCTCGCCGTCGCGGTGAGCGCGGGCTCGACGTCCTTGGGCAGCAGGTGCGAGCGCAGGTGGGCGACGTCGGCGATGTCCTCGAACGGCAGCCGGCGCGACGGGTCGTCGAGCTGGACCACGCCGCCGTCCCCGTCCAGCGCGACGTTGTCCGGGCGGGTCTCCAGCAGGTGCGCGGCGATCCGGCAGAGCAGCTCGCCGAGCCGCTCCGAGGCCAGCGCCACCGCGGAGCCGCCGATCGTCACCGAGCGCGAGGCGAACGTGCCCCAGCCGTAGGCGATGCGCTCGGTGTCGCCCTGACGCAGCTTCACGCGCGAGACGTCGAGCCCGAGCCGGTCGGCGACGATCTGCGCGAACGTCGTCTCGTGCGACTGCCCGTGGTTCATCGTGCCGCTGGTGACGACCACCGAGCCGGTGGTGTCCATGCGGATCTCGGAGAGGTCGAACCCGGGGACGACGGTCATCTTCCGTTTCGCAAAGGCCTCGGACCCGTAGCCGGTGCGCTCGGAGAAGCAGCAGAAGCCGATCCCGAGGTGCCGGTCCCCCTGTCGATCAGCCTCCTCCCGCGCCTCGTACCAGCCCTCGTCGCGGATCGTCGCCTCGGCGAGGTCGAGCGCCTCGAGGTAGGTGCCGGGGTCGTAGGTGACGCCGTTGACGCCCGTGTACGGGAACTCCGTGATGACGTTGCGACGGCGGACCTCGACCGGGTCCAGGCCCAGCTCGCGCGCGGCACGCTCCATCACGCGCTCGATCGCCATGACGTACTGCGGGCGGCTCACCCCGCGGTAGGGCGCGGTCGGGGCCTTGTTGCTGGTGATCGCGCGGCCCCGGACCCGGTACGCCGGCACCCGGTACACGCTGGGCATCTCCGCCGAGGCCATCAGCGGCTCGATGCCCGCGGTGAAGGGGTAGCAGGAGTACGCGCCCATGTCGCAGACGACGTCGACATCGAGCGCGGTGATCCGCCCGTCGGCGTCGAACGCCGCGCGCGTCCGGTAGCGCTGCTCGCGCGCCAGGAACCCGGCGGTGAGCGCCTCGCGCCGGTCCTCGATCCACTTCACGGGACGGTCGAGACGCTGCGCGGCGGCCGCGACGGCGATCTCCTCGCGCCCGACGACGCACTTCTGCCCGAACCCGCCGCCCATGTCCGGCACGGTCACCCGCACCGTCCGTTCGGCGATCCCCAGCGAGCGCGCGAGCATCGTGCGGACCTGGTGGGGCACCTGCGAGCAGGTCTGCACGAGCAGCTGGTCGTCCCGGGCGTCCCACGACGCGACGACACCGCGCGTCTCCAGCGGCAGCGCGTTCTGCCGGCCGCTGCGGGTGGTGACGTCGACCGTGAGGGCGGCATCCGCGAACGCCTCGTCCACCCCTGGCGTGTCGAACATCGAGACGTCGAGCAGGACGTTGTCGGGGGCCTCCTCGTGCACGGCGGGCGCACCGGGGGCGAGCGCCGTCTCCTCGGAGACGACGGCGTCGACCGCGTCGTAGGAGACGCGGGCGGCCTCGATGCCGTCCTCCACGGCGTAGGGGTCGCGGGCGACGACGAGCGCCAGCGGCTCGCCGACGAAGCGCACCTTGCCGCGGGCGAGGATCGGCATCGCGGTGGGCGTGAACTCCTCGGCGGGCCGGTCGAGGACGGCGACGATGTCGCCGAGCGCCAGGTCCGCGGCGTCGTAGGCCGCGACGACGCCGTGGACCTCGCGGGTCGCGGTGAGGTCCAGCTCCGTGATCGCGGCGTGCGCGACCGTGGCGCGCACGAAACCCGCGTGCAGCATCCCGGAGAGCGCGATGTCGTCGATGAAGCGGCCGCGCCCGGTGAGCAGGCGCGGGTCCTCGTGCCGGGGGATCGAGGCGCCGACCCAGCGGCCCCGGCGGCCGTCGAAGCGGGGCTCGGTGGCCGGCCGGTCGCCGTGCTCGGGCTGGTCGGGGTCGACCTCGGGCGGGATGCCGGGCAGGTCGGTGGTGGTCATCGAGGGCCTCCCGCGGCCTGGGCGCAGGCGTCGGCGACGAGTGTGCGGGTGAGCCGGCGGCGGTACGCGGCGGTGACCGGCGGGTCGTCCGGCGGGTCGATCGCGGCGGCCGCGGCGTCGGCGACGGCGGCGAACAGCTCCGGCCCCGGCGCGCCTCCGGCGGCGAGGACCGCCTCGGCCTCGGGCACCCGCACCGGGGCGGGCGCCACCCCGCCGAGGACGACGCGCCCACCGGTCACCTGCTCGGCTGTCATGTCTCCTGCGGCGAGGTCCAGCGCGACCGCCGCGTCGACGATCGCGAAGTCCCCGTGGCGTCGGGCGAACTCGCTGAGCGCGGCGTGGGGGGCGGGCCGGGTGAACCGCACCTCGACGACGACCTCGTCGGGCTCGACCGCCGTCGCGTAGAAGCCGTGGAAGAGCTCGTCGGCGGGGATCTCGCGTCGCCCGGCCGGGCCCTCGGTGACGACCACCGCGTCGAGCAGCAGCGCGAGCAGGCACCACTCGGCGGTGGCGTCGCCGTGCACGAGGCTGCCGGCGACGGTGCCCCGGCTGCGGATCGGCAGGTGCCCGACCCAGCGCATGGCCCGCGCGAGCACGGCGAAGCCGTCCGGCAGCGTCGCGGTCTCCACGGCGTGGTGGGTGACGAGCGCGCCGAGGGTCAGGGTCCCCGCCTCCGCGTCGAGGGCGGTCATCGACGGCAGCCGGCGCAGCGGGCCGAGGTCGACCAGCGCCGACGGCCGGGCGAGGCGGAAGTTCATCATCGGCATGAGGCTCTGCCCGCCGGCGATCAGTTTCGGGTCCTCGCCCGCCGCGGCGAGGTCGGAGAGCAGCCCGACGGCGTCGGTGACGTCGTGCGCGCGGTGGTAGGTGAACGCGGCGGGCTTCACGTCGCGGGCCTCCTGTGCGGGTACGGGCTGGTCCGGGTGCGGGCTGGTCCGGGTGCGGGCTGGTCTGGTGCGGGGCGGGCGTCCCGGCGAAGGGCACCATCGGCCGCTCTACGCGGCTGATGGTGCCCTTCGCGCGGAACGGGCGCGCTCAGGCGCGGGTGCGCTCCGCGTCCGTCGTGGTCGAGGCGGGCTCGTCCGGCACATCGGTCGTGATCCGGTCCAGCTCGCGGCCCGCGGTCTCGGGCGCCGCCACCCACATGAAGATGACGGCGGCGACGACGAGCAGGCCGAGCAGCGTGAACGTCAGCGGCAGGCCGAGCACCGGCCAGAGCACACTGCCGAACAGCAGCGGGGCGAATCCGGTGATCGCCCGGCTCGAGGACGACGCCCAGCCGAAGCCCGAGGCGCGCAGCTCGGTCGGGTAGAGCTCGGAGACGTAGGCGTACATGACCGGGATGACGATCAGCGCGAACATCCCGAACGCGCCGATCGCGACGACGGCGAGCGTCGGCGTGCCGAGCAGCAGGGAGAACAGGACCAGGGTCGCCGAGGCCACAGGGCCGGCGATCGCGATGACGCGCTTGCGTCCGTAGCGGTCGACGACGAGCACCGAGATCGCGACACCGACGATGCCGAGCGCGTTCATCAGCGTCGTCGAGGCGAACGCGGCGATCTCGCCGAAGCCCTGGGCCCGCAGGATCGAGGGCATCCAGCTCAGCGCGGCGTAGTAGACGAGCATGACCGCGATGAACAGCGACCACGCGACCGCGGTGATCTTGGGGTTGAACGCCCAGACGCGGCGCAGCTGGTCGACCGCGGCGGCCCAGGCGCCGCCCCGCTTGTCCTCGGCGACGGCGGCCGGGATGACGTAGGGCTCGGGGGTGGTGCCGGTGCGGGCGACGAGGTCGTCGATGACGACACGCGCCTCCTCCTCACGGCCCATCCGCGAGAGGTAGAGCGGCGACTCCGGCACCCCGCGGCGGATCCAGAACAGCAGCAGCGCCGGCAGGATCATCAGCACGAGCATCCAGCGCCAGTTGCCGTCGACGGGGACGAGCAGCGTCGCCGAGACGCCGGCCAGGGTGGCGCCGATCGGCCACCAGCCGTCCATCGCCGAGAGCACGCGCCCGCGGCTCTTGCGCGGCGAGAACTCGCTGACGATCGCGTAGTCGACCGGGATACAGCCGCCGAGCCCGACCCCGGCGAGGAAGCGCAGCGCCAGGAACAGCTCGATGTTCGGCGAGAGGGCCCCGAGCACCGAGAACAGCGCGAAGATCAGCAGCGTGATGCTGAAGGCCTTCTTGCGCCCGATGCGGTCGGCCACGGTGCCCCAGGCGACGGCGCCGACGGCCATGCCGATGAGGTTCGCCGTCGCGACGAGGCCCTTCTGGCCCGCCGTCAGCCCGAACTCGGTGCCGACCAGCGGGGTGAGGAACCCGTTGAGGGCGACGTCCCAGGCGTCGAACATGTAGCCGAGGCCGCCGATGAGGAAGATCTTCCCCTGGACTCCCCAGCGCCAGGGCAGGTCCTGGACGATCTGGTCTCCGGTGCGCATTGCGTTCGCTCCCGTCGCGGGTGGGTGGGTGATCGGTCCGCGCGTCAGCGGGCGAACTGGTAGTGGATGGACTCGGTGTCGGGGTCGTGCAGCGGGCTGCCGTTCCACAGCCAGTCGTACGACAGGTCGGACTCGCCGTCGAAGCGGCGCAGCTTCTCGTCGCGCTCGCGCTGCTCCGGGCCGTCGGGCAGGTGGTAGAAGGCCATGTTCTGCAGCGAGGCGTCCTGCACCATCCCGGCGTGCTTGGCGCGCCGGTCGACGTAGCGCACGAGCGCGCCGTCGATGCCGTCGCGGGTCACCCGGCCCAGCTCCTCGGCCAGCACGGCGGCGTCCTCCATCGACTGGGACGCCCCCTGGGCCTGGTAGGGGAGCATGGCGTGGCAGGCGTCGCCGAGCAGCGCCACCCGGCCGTCGACCCACACCGGGTCGCGGCGCCGCCGGTACATCGCCCACACCGAGACGTCCTCGGGCTTGGCCTTCGAGAGCATCGCCGGGACGCGGTCGTCCCAGTCGCCGAAGTCGGCGGCGAGCTGCTCGGGCGTCGCCGGGCCGCTCCAGTCGCGCTCGATGGTGTCGGTGCACGGCACGATCGCGACGACGTTGAGGTACTGCCCGCCGCGGATGATGTAGTGCACGAGGTGCTTGTCGGGCCCGTACCAGATCGTCGAGTGGTAGCGGTCGACGAGGAAGCGGGTCGCGGGGTCCGCGGCGATCAGGTCGCCGGGGATCAGGGCGCGGTAGGCCATCTCGCCGGAGAAGACGAGCGAGTCCTCGAACCCGGCGAGGTCGCGCACCGCCGAGCGGATGCCGTCGGCGCCCACGAGCACGTCGCCGGCGAACCGTCGGCCGTCCTCGGCGACCGCGACCGGCCGCGCCGGGTCGGTGCGGTCCAGCTCGACGACCTTCGCGCCGGTCGCGAGGACGACCGTCGGGCCCGGGAGCTCGGGGTCGGCGCAGGCGTCGAGCAGCACGCGGTGCAGGTCGGCGCGGTGGTAGTGCCAGTACGGGGCGCCGTACTGGTCGATGACCCGCTGGCCCAGGGGCAGCTGGGCGATGATGCTGCCGTCCGCCCAGCGCCGGCGGACCTGGTCCTCGGGCTGGGTCCGGATCGCCTCGAGCTGGGCGCGCAGCCCCAGCCCGATCAGGATGCGGCTCGCGTTGGGCGCGGTCTGGATGCCGGCGCCGATCTCGCCCAGCTCCGGCGCGGCCTCCACGACCGTGACCCGCAGGCCGCGCTGGCGCAGGGACAGCGCCGCGCAGAGCCCGCCCAGACCTCCGCCGACGATGGTGACCTCGAACGACTGGCTCGCCATCTGGCCGCCTCCCGGTGTCGCACTTCACGTTCGCTCGAGTTCAATCCGAGCACGTACTATCCGAGGACGCAATACCTGGAGGCATCTCGAAACGAACCCGTCACGGATTCAGGGGCCGGCGGGAGGAGCCGGTTCCGCCCTGGGAACCCGGGGTGTTGCTCTGCGCGGACCCTCAGAGGGCGTCGCGCTCGGCGACGCGCTCCCACTGCTGCCCGAGGTCGTTGAGCAGCGACGCGATCTGCGGGCGCTGCTCGGGAGGGCAGCCGTCCAGCAGCGCCTCGTCGAGGGCGCGGGCGCGACGGTTGGTCTCGGCGAGGGCCGCGGCGCCCTCCTCGGTGAGCGTGAGGACCTTCGCCCGCGCGTCGTGCGGCGCGGCCGTGCGCGTGATGAGCCCGCGGCGTTCCATGCGGCGGCAGACGTCGGCCATCGTCGACGTGTCCAGGGCGACCGCGCCGGCCAGGGCGGTCTGGTCGGCGTCGGGGTGGGCCCGGATCGCCGAGAGCACGGCGAACTGCGGGCCGGTGAGCACGGCGTCGACGTGACGGTTCCAGGCCGCGAGATAGGCCTGGTAGAGGCGCCGCGCGCCGTATCCGGGGGCCGCCACGAGGTCCGGGGGCGGGCTCATCCGGACCCGGCCCCGGGGTCCGCCCTGGCCGCCGTTCGCGCTCGTCGACCTGGTCACGGCCCACCTCGTCATCCGGTCGGAGGGCGCATCCGGTTCCGGGACGGTCCCCCTGGCCCCGTCCGCCGCACCCGTCCCAGATAGTACGTGCCCGGAACGGATGGAGCCCGTCAGGCGTCCACCTCCTCCAGCATCAGCCCGGTGCTGCGGGGGCCCAGGAACCCGACGTCGAGGCAGAGCAGCAGGATGAGGAACGCCGCCCCGCCGAAGACCGCGACCGGGCCTGCCGTGGCGAGCAGCGGGACCGCGATGAACGGGAGCACCACCGAGGTCGCGCGGGACAGCGAGTACGCGACGCCGCTGGCAGTGGAGCGGATCGAGGTCGGGAAGATCTCGGCCTGGTAGATGTGGAAGGCGTTCGAGAAGACGTTGCTCGCCGAGGTCAGCAGGAAGCCGGCGAGCACGATGAGCCACGGGGTCGCTGCGGCCGCGAAGACGATGCCGAGCACGCCGATCGCGATCGCCGACCCGACGATCAACCACTTGCGCTCGAAGCGCTCGACCAGGGGCACCGAGAGCAGCGAGCCGATCGGGTAGCCGAAGAAGGACAGCGCCGCGTAGCCCAGCGACTCGGTGATGTCGAAGCCCTTGGCGACGAGCACGAGCGGCGCGAGGGTGCCGAAGCCGTAGTAGGCCACGGTCTGGAGCACCTGGAAGATCATCAACATGATCGTGCGGGTGCGGTAGCGCCCGGTCAGCGCGGTGCGCAGGACGTCACGGGTGGAGCGGGTGTCGGGTTCGACGGTCCTCGGCGCCGGGACGTCCGCGTCGGCGACGGGACGCCCGACCCGGGCCGCGACGTCCCGTGCGGTCGCCATCGCCTCGTCGGCCCGGCCCTGCGACTCGAGCCACCGCGGCGACTCGGGCAGCAGCCGCCGCAGCACGAGCACGAACACCGCGCCCAGCCCGCCCGCGATGAGCAGCCAGCGCCAGCCGTCGATCCCGGCGATCTCCTGAGCCGCGACCAGCTTCCCGCCGAGCAGTGCCGCGACGGGCACCCCGAGGAAGCCCACGGTGTAGGCCCAGGCCGTGTAGCGACCGCGGGCGTGGCCGGGCAGGAACTCGGCGAGGTAGGTGTCGACGAGCACCAGCTCGGCGCCGAGCCCGATGCCCGCGAGGAACCGCAGCACGAGGAACCACCCGATGTCCGGGGAGAACGCCGCGGCCAGCGAGAACAGCGAGTACGTCAGCAGGTTGAGCAGGAACACCCGCCGGCGCCCGAGACGGTCGGCGAGGATCGAGAGCACGTTCGCGCCGACGAACATCCCGAGGAACCCGCTCGCGACGACCGCCGCCTTGCCGACCGACCCGAGCGAGAACTCCTTCGCCAGGATCGGGGCGAGCACCCCGCCCAGGAACACCTCGTAGAGGTCGAAGAAGGCGCCGATCCCGACCAGCACGACCAGGCGGCGGTGCCAGCCCGACAGGGGCAGCCGCTCGAGGATCGCGCCGGCCGGGCTCGTGGTCTCCGTCCCGCTGCTGGTCGTCATCCCGGGATGGTCACTCCGACCGGGGGCTACCGCCCGGCGATCATCCCGTTCGTCGCGAATGCCGGATCGCGACCCAGCCACGCGATCAACCGGACGGTCGGGGCGGCGTCGTCGGCGACCGCGACGGGCGGCCCGAACGGGATCGGCCCGCCGCGGGGCTCGGCCGGCAGCACCCGGCGGGAGGTGTCCTCGATCGCGGCGGCGAGGCCGTCGTCGAGCCCTCCGGTGCGACCGGTGGCCGCCGCGAGGTCCCACGCGTGGACGGTGAGCTCCTGGACGTAGCCGAAGCCGACGAACCGGCCCGGCATCGTTCCCCACGGGACGGTGAGGACGCGGTCGAGCACCGCGGCGTCGGAGCCGTCGAGGCCCCACGACGCGTCGACGTCGGCACGCGCGGCGGTCAGCTCGGCCAGGTGGCGGCCCACGGCGACCTCCGGCATGGAGTCGACCTCGGAGAACAGGCCCCCGGCGCCGACGTGGGCGATCCGGCGGTGCACGCCGACGAGGTGGTCGAGCACGGTGCGGACGTCCCAGTCGTCGCACGGGGTGGGGCGGTCGAGGCCGTCGGGCGCGGTGCCGGCGACGAGCTCGCCGACCTGGTCGAGGGCGCGGGTGAGCAGAGGGCGGGGGTCGGGAGCAGACATGTCGATCTCCTTCTGGTGAGGGGTCTCAGGCGTCGTCGTCGTGGCGTGCCACGCGCAGCAGCAGCGCGGTCCAGGTGCGGTAGGGGCGCAGGCGCTCGATCAGGTCGTCGAGCGGGTCGTCGGGGTGGCGGTCGTGGATCCGGGCGAGCACGGCGCGGCAGCGGGGCTCGTCGGGGAACTCGTCGACGACGCCGCAGGCGCGCAGCCAGATCCCCGACGCCCAGAACTCGCCGATCCCGCGCAGCCGGCGCAGCGCCGCGCGGGCGCCCTCCGGGCCCAGGGCGCGCAGCCGCGCGACCTCGAGGTCGCCGGCCAGCGCGGCCTCGGCGATCCCGTGCAGGCGGTGCACCTTCTCCTGCGAGAGCCCCGGGAACTCCCGCAGCGCGCGCAGGGCCTCGGGCCGGGGGAACGCGTCGACCTCGGCGCCGGCGACGGTGAGCACCTCGCCGTGCGCGACCGCGAGCCGGCGGAAGACCCTGCCGGCCTGGCGCTCGCTGATCCGTGCCGAGATCACTCCCCATGCCGCGGCCTCGTAGGGCGCGCCGAAGAGCGTCGGCCGCAGGCCGCGGTGCCGGTCCATCAGCGCGCCGACGGCCGGGACGCGCCGGCCGACCTCGGGGTAGTCGCGGGCGTCGTGGTCCAGCGAGAGCAGGCGCGCGATCTGGGCGAGCGCGACCTCCTCCGCGCCGTCCGCGCCGGCGATCTCGACGTGCACCTCGGCGTCGGGCCCGTCCTGCGTCAGGGCGAAGGCCACGGGCCGCTGGTCGCCGTCGAGCGGGGCGGTGAGCCGCAGGGGCTCGTCGGCTCCGGGCGTGTGCCGCGTGATCGGGCCCCAGCGTCCGACGAAGTCGCGGGTGCGCTCGAGGTCGAAGGGGCCGAGCGGCCGGAGGGTGTGCGTGGCGGCGGTGACGGCGGCGGTCATGAGGAGCATGCTGCTCGCCGATACACGCCACCTACTGTCCTGTTTCTCGGGCATTCTCGACGACGTGCGCTCGGACCGTCTGCTCGCGACGCTGCTGCTCCTGCAGAGCCACGGACGCCTGCCCGCGCCCGAGATCGCCCGGCGCCTGGAGGTCTCGAGGCGCACGGTGTCCCGCGACGTCGAGGCGCTCTCGGCGGCAGGGGTGCCCGTGTACTGCGAGCGCGGACGGAACGGGGGCGTCGCCCTGCTGGAGGGCTACCGCACCGACGTCACCGGCATGACCGACGAGGAGCTGCGCGCCCTGGTGGCGCTCGGGTCGTCGGCCGACGGGGGTGCGCTGGGGTCGTCCCTGGCCTCGGCGTCGCGCAAGCTGCTGGCCGCGCTGCCCGACGCCCGGCGCGAGGGCGTCGACCGCGCCCGGCGGCGCCTGCTCGTCGAGCATCAGGGGCGGCGGCGCGCGCCCGAGGACCTGCCCGCCCTGCCGGCGCTGGACGCCGCGCTCGTGGCCGACGAGCGGGTGCGGCTGCAGTACGCGACGGGCGACGCCGCGCACGCCACCTGGCGCACGGTCGACCCGTACGGCCTGGTCAGCAAGGCCGGCACCTGGTACCTCGTCGCGGCCCACCGTGGCCGGCCGAAGATGTACCGCGTCAGCCGGGTGCGGGCCGTGGCCGCCACGGGGACGCCCGCGCGGCGCCCCGACGAGCGCGACCTCGCCGAGGTGTGGACCGAGCTGCGCGAGCGCCTCGAGACGCCGACGGCCGAGGTCGAGGTCCGGCTCCTCGTCGACCCGGCGTGGGCGCCGACCCTGCGCCGCGTCCACCTCGCCGTGCTCGCGGGTCCGTGGCGCACCGAGGGCGTCGCCCCCGACGGGCGGGAGATCCTCGTGGCCCCGTTCCGGTCGCTCGTCGGCGCCCGGGCCGGCCTCCTGGGCTACGGCGAGGCGGTCGAGATCCTGGAGCCGGCGGCGCTGCGCGAGGAGATGGCCGACGCCGCGGCGCGGGTGGTGGCGATGTACATGCGATCAACTCTGCCGGAGTCGTTCGTGCCCGATTAAGGTCACGCGCCATGACGACGGTGTTGGTGACCGGTGGCGGCGAGCGACTGGCAGAGGTGGCGAAGGCCATCGAGGAGGCCGGGGCGGAGACCACGGTGGTCGACACCCTGGACCGCCTGGGCGAGGCGGTCAGGGGGAAGACGTTCGACGGGTACGTGCAGCTGCCGGTGGCGATGACCCCGCGGACCGGCGGCAGCCTCGTCTCGCGCGTCGAGCAGTTCCTCTCCGAGGGCCTGCTCAGCCGCTTCCGGGCCGCCGAGACGGTGCTGCCGGCGCTGGCGGAGTCGGCGAACGTGCTCCTCGTGGGTGGTCAGACCAACGTCGACTCCGACGCGCCCGACGACCAGGAGGCGCGGACCGCGCTGATGCGGGTGCTCGCCCACGCCCTGCGCGCCGAGCGCGCCCCGAGCCACCTGCGGGTGCGCACGGCCGGGCCCGAGTGGTCGGCGACGGACATCGCCACCAAGATCCTCAGCGAGGGCGGGAGCGAGTCGGACGCCGAGCAGACCGGCGAGCGCCAGGCCATCGGCAAGGCCTACGCCGACTGGCGCGCCGAGGTCCTCGGGCTCGTGCGGGTCGAGTTCTGACCTCGGGGCTCTGACGTCGAGGCTGGGCCGTCGGTGACCCGGAACCCGGGCGCCTACGGCAGCGCCGAGCCCTGGCGGTACTCCTCCCAGGGGATCGTCCAGTCGGCGATGTCCCCGTCGCGGGTGGTGAGCGGGCGGCTGGAGCCGACGATCTCCACCGGGTCGCCCATCTGCACCCAGTGGTAGAAGAACTCGCCGTTGGCCGGGGACAGGTTGACGCAGCCGTGGGAGACGTTGCGCCGACCCTGGGCGCTGACCGAGTCCGGGTTGACGTGCACGAACTCGCCGTTGTTCGAGATGCGGACGGCCAGCGGCAGGTTCTGGTCGTAGAACCCGGGCTGGCCCTCGCCCGGGCCGCCCCACGTGTCCGAGCGCATCCGCTTGATCTCGTGCTTCTCGAACGCCACGTGCACGCCGTACTGCGTCGGGTAGATGTCGCGGCCGTAGGACGCCGGCAGGCTGCGCAGCTGCTGCCCGTCCTGGTAGAGCACGAGGGTGTGGGCGTTGACGTCGCCGCGGGCCCGCTGGTCGCGGCCGACGGTGAAGGAGAACGAGCGGTCCTCGGCGCCGTAGAGGCCCTCGCCGCTGTCGACGCCGAACAGGCGCGCCTCGACGGTGACCTGCGTGCCGGGGCGCCAGTACTCCTTCGGGCGCCAGTTGAGCTGTTCGTCGGACATCCACCGGAACGAGCCCTCGGTGGGCACCGAGGTGGTGACCGAGACGCGCCGCTCGACCGCGGCGCGGTCGGTGACCGGCGCGTCGAAGGTGATCGAGATCGGCATGGCGACGCCGACGGTCTGCCCGTCGGTCGGTCGGATGCTGGCGATCTCGAGGGTCTGTTCGGGGTCGACGGTGCGGAAGGTCTGGTCGAGCGGGGCGCCGGGGCCGCCGCGCTCGTCGACACCGACGGCCTGGACCCGGTACTCGGTGCCGTAGGCCAGCGTGGCGCTGGTCCAGCGGGTGCCGGTGGGGTCGAGGGTGCCGGTGAGGGCGGGCGCGCCCGCCGGACTGACGGTGACCGAGGTCAGCCGCCCGCCCGCCGCGGACACGACGAGGGGCTCGGCGGGTGCGACGTCCACCGCGCCCGGCGCCACCGAGGCGGCGAGCGCGACCGGGGGCACGGGCGGTGGTGGCGGGGCCGACGTCACCCCGGCGCAGCCACCCAGGAGGGCGACCAGCGCCAGCAGGACCACGATCGGCCCCGTCGACGCCCGATCGAGCCCACGTCCCCGCGCTCCACGAGCGCGCTCTGTCCTCGCCACACCGCCCCCAAATCCCGTTCCGGGGAGATTCTCTCCGGACATCCTCGTCCGAGCGAGACGTCGCGGACGCTCTGCGGGTTGCGTGTCGCGGGTGTCGAATCGGTCTCGGTCGGTCTGCGCGGCGTGGCGTCACCGTGTGTCGGACCGGACAGACCGGACACTGCGCCGAACGGGTGAGCCTGATGCTCTCGTCTCAGGGCTGTCTCAGGCCGTGCGGTCACACTGTCCGGCATGCGCATCCTCGTCGCGGACGACGACCGGGCCGTGCGGGACTCCCTGCGCCGCTCGCTCGCCTTCAACGGCTACCAGGTCGAGCTCGCGTCGGACGGGCAGCAGGCGCTGGACGCCATGTCCGGCGAGACCGGACAGCGCCCCGACGCCCTCGTGCTCGACGTGATGATGCCGCGGGTCGACGGCCTCGAGGTGTGCCGGCGGCTGCGCAACGCCGGCGACGACATCCCCGTGCTGGTGCTCACCGCGCGCGAGGCGGTCTCCGACCGCGTGGCCGGCCTCGACGCCGGCGCCGACGACTACCTCGCCAAGCCCTTCGCGCTCGAGGAGCTCCTCGCCCGGCTGCGGGCGCTGCTGCGCCGCCGGGTGCCCGACGAGCCGGGCACCCCCGATCCCGAGCCCCTGCGTTTCGCCGACCTCTCGCTCGACCCCGTGACCCGCGAGGTCCGCCGCGGCGAGCGCCCGATCAGCCTCACGCGCACCGAGTTCTCGCTGCTCGAGCTGTTCATGGCCAACCCGCGCCGCGTGCTGACGCGCAGCCGCATCCTCGAGGACGTCTGGGGCTACGACTTCCCGACCACCGGCAACGCCCTCGAGGTCTACGTCGGCTACCTGCGGCGCAAGACCGAGGCGGAGGCCGAGCCCCGCCTCATCCACACCGTCCGCGGCGTCGGCTACGTCCTGCGGGAGACGCCGCCCTGACCCGTGAGCGAAGTTCACGGCTATAGCCGTGAACTTCGCTCACGTCAGCTGCGCGGGATCCAGAAGCGCAGGAGCGCGCCGCCCTCGGGGGCGCGGCCGGCGGAGACGCCGCCGTGGTGGCGCTCGGCGACCTGGGCGACGATCGAGAGCCCGAGCCCCGAGCCGCTCATCGTGCGGGCGTCCAGCGAGCGGTAGAAGCGCTCGAAGACCAGGTCGAGCTCCTCGTCGGCGATCCCGGGGCCCGCGTCGGCCACCTCGAGCACCGCGGTCCCGGGCCGTTCCGGCGCGACGCCGGCGCGCAGCGTCACCCGCACCCGCCCGCCCGGCGGGCTCCACTTGGCGGCGTTGTCGAGGAGGTTCAGGGCCGCGCGCTCGAGGGCGTTGGCGTCTCCGGTGACCTCGCACGACGCGAGGTCGACGTCGAAGGTCACGTTCTCGGCCACCCCGCGGCGCCGCGCCCGGTCGAGCGCGCGTTCCACGACGTCGGCGAGGTCGAGGGGCTCGGCGGCCACCTCGGGCGGGTCGTCGCGGGCGAGCTCGACGACGTCGCCGATGAGGTTCGCGAGCTCGTCGACCTGCGCGCGCAGGTCGGCCTGCAGCTCGGCGCGGTCCTGCTCGGAGAGCCGGGGCGCGTCGGGACGCTGCGACGCCTGCTCAGACGCCATGAGCAGCTCGAGGTTGGTCCGCAGCGAGGTCAGCGGCGTGCGCAGCTCGTGCCCGGCGTCGGCCACGAGCCGGCGTTGTCGGTCGATGGAGGACGAGAGCGCCGCGAGCATCGCGTTGAAACTGCTGGTCAGGCGGGCGATCTCGTCGCCGCCGGAGACCGGGATCGGTCGCAGGTCGCCGGTGCGCGCGACGCGCTCGGTCGCCGAGATCAGCCGCTCGACGGGCCGGAGCCCGGCGCGGGCGATGGCCACGCCGGTCAGCGCCGCGAGCAGGACGCCCGAGGCGCCGGCGACGAGGAGCACCACGGCGAGCTTCGAGAGCGTCCGCCGCGTGGGGTCGAGCTCCTGGGCCAGCACGAGCGCCCGGTTCTCGCCCGCGTAGACGGCCACGACCCGGTAGACCTCGCCGTCGATCACCCCGGTGCGCACCGAGGTCGGCGGGTTCTGGCGGGCGGCGGACACCTCCGCGGCCCCGAGGGGCGGGCTGCTGCCCCGCAGCGTCACGAACTCGCCGTCCGCGGTCACGATCGCCACCCGCACCTCGCCGGCGGCGAGCGCGTCGGACGAGACCCGCAACAGCAGCGAGGGGTCGGCGAGGTCGCCGGACGCCGCGACCGTCGCGCGCTGCACCAGGCTCTCGTCGAGCTGGTCGTAGAGCGCGCGCTGCGCGGTGAAGAACACCGCGGCGGCGATCAGCGCCACGAGCAGCCCGCCGCCGACCGAGACGAGGATGCCCACCCGCCGCCGCAACGGGATGCCCTGCAGGACGTGGCGGATGAGCCCGGGCGGGGCCTCCTCCTCGTCGTCGCGGCGTTCGCCGGGCGGACCGGTGGGTGCCACGGCCCCG
This sequence comes from Actinomycetospora sp. CA-053990, assembly GCF_050948445.1. Classification (NCBI taxonomy): domain Bacteria; kingdom Bacillati; phylum Actinomycetota; class Actinomycetes; order Pseudonocardiales; family Pseudonocardiaceae; genus Actinomycetospora; species Actinomycetospora sp. CA-053990. The sequence continues at coordinate 1,607,309 of NZ_CP192043.1, forward strand.
TCGGTCGACGTGTGGGCCGGGTCCTCGAGGGTCGTCCGGCCACCGCTCGTCGGGCCGGCTCCGAGACGCTCCACCCCACCAGCTTCCCCCATGCGGTCGACGGCGCCCGTGTGGGCGAAGCAGGGGGTCGGTGCGAGAGGCTGGGGGGATGAGCGAGAACGACGCCGCGTCCGCCGCCCCGGACGGGTCCGGCCCGTCGGGATCCGACGTGCCGCCCGGACCGACGTCCACCGCTCCCACGGGTCCCTCATCCACCTCGTCGTCCACCCCGTCGTCCACCCCGTCGTCCACGGCGACGGGTCCGACGGCCACGGGTCCGGACGGTGCCGACGGCCCGACCGGCCGCCCGGCCGGGCCCGGCGGTGTGCGCTGGGCCGAGGGCACGGGCCGCGAGTACGACACCCAGCCCGGGACGCAGGCCACCGGCGGCGCCTCGCCCTACAGCGCGCCCACGCAGGTCACCCAGCAGCCCCCGGGCCTCGGGAACCCGTCCAGCGCGACCACGGCCTTCGGCCCGATGCCGTCCTACCCCGCGACCGCGCCGCAGACCCGCGAGGCACCCGTCGGCACCTACGACGGTCCTGGTGGTCACGGCGGTCAGGGGGGCGGGCAGGGCGGCTACGGCGGCCCCGGGCAGGGCCCGCCGACCGATCACGGGGGCTACGGCTGGGGCGCCACGGGCGCCGGCCCCGCGACCCCGCCCGGTGGCCACCCCCGCGACCCGGGCGGCGGCTGGGGCGGCAGCGCGACCCTCGGGGGCGGCGGCGGACCGACCCCGCCGCGGCGGCCCGGCACGCTCGCACTGGTCGCCCTGGCGCTCGTCGCGGGCCTCATCGGCGGCGCCCTGTCGGCCGTGGCGATCGGCGGGATCGGCGGCTCGTCGAGCTCCTCGCAGGGCACCGCGCTCGACGAGCCCGTGCCGAACGAGGGACCCACCGACGCGGAGCCCGGGTCGATCGAGGCGGTGGCGGCGAACGTGCTGCCCAGCGCCGTGCAGATCCGCGGCGCGGCCGGCGAGGGCTCGGGGGTCGTGCTCTCGGCCGACGGCCTGATCATGACCAACAACCACGTCCTGCAGGCCGGCCAGGGCGGGGGGCTGGAGGCGATCTTCTCCGACGGCCGCGCCGCGCCCGTCCAGATCGTCGGCACCGCGCCCGCGGCGGACATCGCGGTGGTGCGGGCGAGCGGCGTCACCAACCTGCGGGCCGCGAGCCTCGGCAACTCCGACGAGCTCTCGCAGGGCCAGACCGTCATCGCGGTGGGCTCCCCGCTGGGCCTCTCCGGCACGGTGACCACCGGCATCGTCAGCGCGCTCCAGCGTCCCGTGCAGGCCGGCGGCTCCGGCTCGGGCCAGAGCAGCGTCCTCGACGCGATCCAGACCGACGCGGCGATCAACCCCGGCAACTCCGGCGGCCCGCTCGTGGACGACCAGGGCCGCGTGATCGGGGTCAACACCGCGATCGCCAGCGTCACGGGCGGCACGGGTCAGGAGGCCGGCTCGATCGGTCTGGGGTTCGCGATCCCGATCAACCAGGCGCGCCGCCTGGCCACCGAGCTCGTCGACACAGGCCAGGCCACCCAGGCCGTCATCGGCGTCGGGGTGGCCGACGCCCAGCCGCGCGGCGCCGCGATGGCCGACGTCCAGCCGGGATCGCCCGCCCAGACGGCGGGCATCGTCGCCGGCGACGTCGTCGTCGGCGTGGACAACCGGGTGATCGAGGACGCCAACGCCTTCGTCGCAGCCATCCAGTCCCGCCCGCCGGGGCAGACCGTCACCCTCGCCCTGCAGACGCCCGGCGGCGCGCCGCGGCAGGTCACGGTCACGCTCGGGAGCCGGGTGATCGGCGGGCGCTGAGGCCCGACCCGACCTCAGGCCGGGACGAGCTCCACGAAGCACCGCTCGCCCTCGGCGCGCGCCACGACGACGAGGCCGGCCTCGGCCGCCACGTCGTCCACAGCGTGCGGGCCGAGCACGGCCCAGGGGAACCAGGGGCCGCCGTCGACGAAGGGGTCGAGGACCGTCAGCGGGTCCGCCGAGGAGTCGGCGGTCTCGGTGGTCTCCAGGTAGGCCGTGCCGCACCAGAGGGCGGCACCGGCCTCGAGCTCGAGCAGCACGCTGCCGCCGTCGGCGAGCAGGGCGCGGCAGCGGCGCAGCAGCGTGACCGGGTCCCCGCCGATGCCGATGTTGCCGTCGGCGAGCACGACGTGCTGCCAGCGGCCCTCACCCGGCAGGCGCTCGAACGCGTCGCGGTGCAGCACCGCGGCGCCGCGCTCCAGGCAGCGCTGGATGGCCTGCACCGACACGTCGACGCCCAGGGCCGGGACGCCGCGGTCCGCGAGCGCCACGACCAGACGGCCGGGGCCGCACCCGAGGTCGAGCGTCGGACCGGTACACCGCCCGAGCAGCCAGGCGTCGTCGTCGTCGGCGTCGTCGTGCCAGCGCTGGACGGCGAGCGGCAGCACGACCCCGTCGCCACGCACCAGGCGCTGGCAGTGGCCCGCGAGGGCGGCGTCGAACACCGAGCCCACGTCGGCCGGGCGCTCCTGCAGGAACAGGGCGGCCTCGTCGGGGGCGGACGTCACGCGGGTCATCGTGGGAGGCCTCCGGAAAGGGGGAGCAGGTCCGAGACCGCACGGGCGAAGCGGCCGGAGGGGACGAGGTCGGCGACGGCGACGGCGTCGTCAGGGGTGTCGACGTCCGAGAGCGGCGGGAGCTCGAGCACCCGGGCGGGTGAGAGCCCCGGGTGGCCCGCGCGGAGCGCCGAGAGGGTGGCCACGCCGGTGTCGTCCCGCGAGGTGGGGACGCCGGCGATGTACCGGGCCCGGCGCGGTTCGGCGAGGGCCAGGGCCCACCACCCGCCGTCGAGGGCGAGGCCCAGGGCGGCGTCCGCGTCGGCGGTGACGAGGTCCAGCGCGTCGGTGAGCAGCGCGGCGTCCACCTGGGGGGTGTCCATCCCGATCTGCACGCTCACCGCGGCGGGGAAGAGCTCGGCGACGTCGGCGTGCGCCGCGGTGATCCGCTCGCCCAGGGTGTCGCCGCGTTGGGGGACGACGACGGTGCCGGCCAGCGCGTCGACCAGTTCGGCGCGACGCTCCGCCCGGTCGACGTCGCCCTCGAGGGCCACGACGACGCGGGCGTCGGGCACCGAGCGGGCGGCGTCGAGCGTGTCGAGCAGGGCCGCCGCGGCGATACCGGCCGCGCCGGCCGGGGTCGCCGCGGGGATGAGCCGGGTCTTCGCCCGGCCGGCCACGGGGGCCTTCGCGAGGACGAGGACGACCCTCGTCACCAGCGCAGTGGTCCGCATGGTGGGCGCGTTCGTGTGCGGGCTCGTGATCGGTTCGACCGACCCGCTCATCGGGTGGTGCTCCGGCCGTCGATGCGCCCGGCGGTCGCCGGACGGGTGCGAGCGACCGCCCGGGCCATGTCCCGCACCGCCCGCGCAGTGCCGCGCACGGAGCCCGAGACCTTCGACCGCCCGCCGGCGCGCGGCCGGTAGGCGACGTCGACCTCGCGGATCCGCCAGCGGGCGGCGCCGGCGCGGATGAGCAGCTCGAGGGGGTAGCCGAAGGCGCGGTCGGTGATCCCGAGGTCGAGCAGGGCCTGCCGGCGGGCGACGCGGATCGGGGCGATGTCGCGCACGCCCACCCCGCGGGCCCGCAGGAGGCCCGAGAGCACGAGGTTCCCGGCCCGCGCGTGCCAGGGCCAGACCCCGCGCGACGAGGGGACACGGCGGCCGACGACGAGGTCGGCATCGGTGTCGAGGAGCAGGCGCACCATGGCCGGGAGCTCGGCCGGGTCGAGGGAACCGTCGGCGTCGATCACGGCGACCACGTCGGTGCGCGTCGCCTCCAGGCCGGTGTGCACCGCCGCGCCGTAGCCCTTGCGGGCCTCCCGGACGACGAGGGCACCGAGGCGCGCGGCGAGCTCGGGGGTGCCGTCGGTGGAGCCGTTGTCGCAGACCACCGCGTCGAACCCCTCGGGCAGGGCGGCGAGGACCCCCGGCAGCGCTTCGACCTCGTCGAGACAGGGCAGCACCACGTCCACGCGACCATCCACCCGGTCACGCTATGAGGTCACGGGTGAGCCCGCCGTTCGGGGTCCGGTCGCCCACGACCGATCGGAACCACACCGTCCGCTTCCGGACGGGTGACCGGGGACGTCCGTGCGGCCCTCCTCACCGGGGGGTCACCGCGCGTCCGTACTGTCCGCCGGTGATGACGACCGTGTTGCGGGACCGCCCCGGCGCCGCCGACGAGCCCTCGCCCACGCCCCGCCGGCCCTTCCGCCTGCGCGGGGACCTCCTGGCGGTTGCCTTTGCATCACTGCTGGTCACAGCGTCGGCGCTCGTGGGCTGGGCCCTGGTCGACGCCGGCGTGCCCGTGCTCGTCGGCTGGCCCCCGCTGCTGGCGCAGTGGCTGCCGCACGTCGGTCCGGGCACCGTCCCGGCGGTCCTGGTGGCCCTCGTCGTCGCGGTCGGTGGTCCCGCCGTCGCCCGGTCGTGCCGCTGGGGCCCGCTCCTCGCCGTGGCCTACGTCGCGTCACTGGCGTGGACCTTCGCCCTCGCGACGATCGACGGGTGGTTCGTCGGGGTCGCCGAACGGCTGGCGACGCCCACCGAGTACCTCGCCGAGATCCCCCGCACCCCGGACATCGCGGTCTTCCTGCAGACGTTCGCGGAGCGGATCGCAGGGCAGACCCCGGACACCCTGGTGACGCACGCGTCCGGTCACCCGCCCGCCGCGACGATCTTCTACGTCCTGCTCGACCGCGCGGGCTTCCCCGGCGGCGAGTACGCCGGCGCCGTCACGGCGGCGATCGGGGCGTCCGCGGTGGTCGCCGTGGCGATCACGCTCGCGGCGCTCGGCGACCGCGACCTCGCCCGCACCTACCTGCCCTTCGGCGTCCTCTTCCCGGGCGCGGTCTGGGTGGGCGTCTCGGCGGACGGCATGTTCGCGGCGATCCTGGCCTGGGGCGTGGCGCTGCTCGCGCTCGGCGCGGTGCGCCGCGGCCTCGGGGGGCACGCGCTGTGCCTGCTCGCCGGCGTCGTCCTCGGGCTCTCGCTCTTCTTCTCCTACGGGCTCGTGCTCGCCGGGCTCCTGCCCGTCGCCGTCGCCCTGCTGAGCCGCCGGATCCTCCCGCTGGTCACCGGCGGGATCGGCGCCGCGGCCGTGGTCGCCGCCTTCGCCGCCGCCGGTTTCTGGTGGTACGAGGGCTACGAGCAGGTGACGGTCCGGTACTACCAGGAGGGCGAGTACGGCCTCCTGCGCCCGTACGAGTACTGGGCGTGGGGCAACATCGCCGCGCTGCTGCTGGTGCTCGGCCCGGCCGTGGTCGCGGGGCTGCGGCGCGCGGCGTGGCGCCCGCGCGCCGTCCCGCACGCCCTGCTGGCCCTCGCCGCGGCGGGACTGATCGCCATCGCCGTCGCCGACCTCTCGGGGCTCTCGAAGTCCGAGGTCGAGCGGATCTGGCTGCCCTTCGCGGTCTGGATCGTGCCCCTCGCCGCCCTGCTGCCGCGCCCGTCGGCGCGCTGGTGGCTGCTCGCCCAGGCCACCCTGGCGCTCGTGATCAACCACCTGCTGCTGACGGTCTGGTAGCTCGCCTCGCCTCGCCTGTCTGCAGCGAACGCGCTGTTCGCTGCTTCTATGCGCGCGAAGTCCCCGTTCGCGCGCCGGCGTTCAGCCGACGGCGTCGCGCAGCGGGTCCGTCGCGAAGGCGGCGATCCCGTCGGCGAAGCGGGTGCGCGCGCGGTAGCCGAGCAGCTCCGCGGCGCGGGCCGGGTCGGCGGTGACGTGGCGGACGTCGCCGGGCCGCGCGCCACCGACCACCTGCGGCGCCGGCCCGTCCATGGCGGCGGCGAGCGTCGTCGCCAGGTCGCCGATGGTGCGCACCTCGCCCGAGCACACGTTGAGCGGGACGCAGCGTCCCTCCTCGGCGGGGGTCTCCAACGCGGCGAGGTTGGCCGCGGCGACGTCGCCGACGTGCACGAAGTCCCGGCGCTGGCGGCCGTCCTCCATCACACGAGGGGCCTCGCCGCGCTCGAGGGACGACCGGAAGATCGACGCGACGCCCGCGTAGGGCGTGTTCTGCGGCATCCGCGGGCCGTAGACGTTGTGGTAGCGCATCGCCCACACCCGCCCGCCGGTGGCGCGCGCCCACGCGACGGCGAGGTGCTCCTGGGCGAGCTTCGTGGCGGCGTAGGTGCTGCGGGGCTCGAGCGGGGCGTCCTCGGGGATCAGCTCGCCTCCGAGGTCGCGGCCGCAGTGCGGGCACGCGAGGTCGTAGCGGCCCGCGTCGACGTCCGCCTGGGTGCGCGCGGGAGCCGGGACGACGCCGTGCTCGGGGCAGGAGTAGCGGCCCTCGCCGTAGACGACCATCGAGCTCGCCAGCACGAGGTCGCGGTGCCCGGACCGGAACATGGCCGCGAGCAGGACCGACGTGGCGACGTCGTTGTTCTCGGTGAAGTCCGGGCCGTCGTTGGGGTCGACGCCGTGGCCGACCATCGCCGCCTGGTGGCAGACGGTGTCGACCTGGGGGAGCAGGCGGTCGAGCAGTTCCGCGTCGCGGACGTCGCCGTGCACGACCTCGTGGCGGTCGAGCCAGGCGGGCGCCTTGCCCTCCCCGTGCGCCTGGGGGAGCAGGGCGTCGAGCAGCACCGGGGTGTGACCCCGCTCGACCAGCAGATCGGCGATGTGCGAGCCGATGAACCCGGCACCGCCCGTCAGGAGTACGCGCACCCCGGAAACGCTAACCACCACCCGGCGGCACCGGATCCACCCCTACTACGTTGGGCGCCATGGAGAACCAGCCGCTGCACGGCGGCACGGAGGAGTTGCTGGGGCGGGCCCTCGTGGTCGTCGTCGACGACCGGGTCAGCCGGGGGGAGAGCTCGGACTCGATCGGGCCGCTCGTCACCGAGCTCCTCGGTGAGGCCGGGCTCGTCGTGGACGGGACGATCGTGGTGCCCGGGGAGTCGGTCGCCATCCGCAACGCGCTCAACACCGCGGTGATCGGCGGGGTCGACCTCGTCGTCACCGTCGGCGGCACCGGGGTGTCGCCGCGCGCGGTGACCTCCGACGCGACCGCCGGCGTGCTCGACCGCCCCATCCCCGGCATCGCCGAGGCCATCCGCGCGTCCGGCCTCGCCGCCGGCGCCGTCGACGCCGGGCTCTCGCGCGGGCTGGTCGGCGTCTCGGGCAGCACCCTCGTGGTGAACCTCGCGTCGTCGCGCGCGGCGGTGCGCGACGGCATGGCCACGCTCACGCCGCTGATCTCGCACGTGATCGCCGAGCTCTCGGGGATGGAAGAGCACTGAGCTCCGGCGGGCACGAGGACGCGGAGGAGGCCCGGCGGCGCGCCGCCCGCCGGGCGGCGATCTTCGGCGACGACCCGGTGTCGTCGACCGACGAGCGCGACCCCTCGGACGTCCCCGCGGGCGACGACGACCGCCGCCGCTACGACGCCGAGCGCCCGCCGCACCACGACCGGCCCTGATCCTCCTCTGCCCCGGATCCTCATCTCAGGGTCACGGTGACCTCCTCCCGTAGCGACACCGTCGCCACCCGCGCGGCGAGCGCCGACGGGAGCGCGACCACCACCACGGGCGCCGAGCCCGCGGTGCGCTCCGGCGCGGGGAGCACGGCGAGCACCACCGCCCCGGGGGCGAGCAGAGCGGGGTCGGCAGCCACGGCCCCGGCGTCGTCCGCACCCGCTGCCACGAGGTCCACGCGCGTCCCCGGCGCCAGGAGCGCGGCCACGCCCGCATCCGCGAGGCGCACCGGCACGCCGGCGGCGTCGGGCACCCCGGCCGCGGCGACGGCGGCGACCGGGCCGAGGAGCCGGACGTCGGTCAGCGGCTCGCCGGCCCGGACCCCGCCGACCACCTGACGCCCGGCGACCGCGCCCGGCTCGGCGAACGCCCCGGCCGGCACCAGCTCGCCCGGGAGCAGCCGCACCGCCACGTCCGCGGGGCCGAGCGCGACCCCCGGCGCGAGGTCGCGGGCGGCGACGAGCACCGGCGTGCCTGCCGGCGCGACCGACGGCGCCGCGAGGAGCCCGAGCGCGACCACCACGAGCAGCCCGGCGGCGGCGCGCCGCAGCGCCACCGTCCGTCGCCACCCCGGCGGCGGCAGCCGCCACCGTCGAGGGCCCCGCCTGGTCTCGTCCGCCACGCTCCCGACGCTAGGACGGGCGCGCGGTGGACACCCAGTCCTGTCTTCGGGCCTGTGGACGCATCCGGACGATGGGGACGGCGACCGGACCAACCGCCCACGGCCGTCGACGGTGCGGTGATCATCCCGTCCACCGGCCCGGCGCGGCGGGCGCACCGGACCGGGCGGTAGTTTGCGGCCGAGGGCGACCCGTCCACCGGGGGCCGGGAGCGGGAAGAGGCGGGCGCTGGCATGGCCGTGGTGCTCGTGCTGCTGGCCACGATCGCCAACGCGATGGCCCTCGTCCTGCAGCGCAAGGCGGCGCAGGACAGCGCCCGTTCCCGCGGGATCAGCGCCGGCACCCTGCGTGACATGGTCCAGCGGCCGGCGTGGCTGGTCGGGACCTCGATCTTCTGCGTCGCCGTCGGTCTGCAGGCCGTCGCGCTGAGCCTCGGGTCGATCGCCCTCGTGCAGCCCGTGCTGGTCATGGAGCTGCCGTTCACGCTGCTGCTCGGCTGGTTCGTGCTCGGCGGTGCGCTGCGGCGGCGGGAGTGGATCGCCGTCGCGATCATGTCCGTCGGTCTCGTCGTCCTGCTCGTCAGCCTGCAGCCCAGTGGCGGCGACGCCCTCGGCGCCGGAGCCGTGACGTGGATCCTCGGCACGATCGTGACCCTGGGCCTGCTCGGCGGGGCCAGCGCGATCGCCGAGCGGTCGCGTCCCGTGGCCCGCGCCGCCTGGTACGGCATCGCCGCCGGCATCGGCTCGGGCTTCGTGGCGGTGATCGTCAAGGCGATGTCCGAGGCGCTGGCGCTCGGCGGGATCGGCGGGGTGCTGACGACCTGGCAGAGCTACCTGCTCCTGCCCGTCGCGCCGGCGGCGTTCCTCACGCTCCAGTACGCGCTGCGGGCGGGGCGTCTGCTCGCGTCCCAGCCGGGCCTGATCCTCGGCAACCCGCTGCTCTCGTCGACGTGGGGCATCTGGCTGCTGGGCGAGGAGGTCAACGGCGGCGCGGCCCTGCTCGGCGGGTTCGTCGGCGCCGGCCTGATGACGGTGGGCGTCTTCCTGCTGTCGCGCTCGCCGCTGCTGGCGGCCCAGGAGGGCGGCCCGCGGGACACGTCCGGGACGAGCCCCGGGTCCCGTCGCCGACCCCTCTGATCCTTCCGAGCCAGTCCTGAAACCTCGCGACTGTCACCCGAAAGGGTGGTCCTGCTCGATCAGGCGAACCATCGTGGCCTGTGGACCGTCATACAGGGTGCGAGGACCTCGATGCCGGCCGCTGGGGAGCGGGTGGGCGTCGGGCAGGTCCGGGACGTCGGCTCGGGGCCGATGTCCCGGACCACCCCTCGACTCTCCGTCGGCGGGGTGTCAGGCCGACTTCGCGGACGATCCCGACGAGCTCGAGGACCCCGACGACCCGGACGAGCTCGAGCCGGCGGTCGACGAGCGCGAGCCGGAGCTGCTGCCGGAGTCCGACGAGCTCTTCGTCTCGGTCTTGGTGGTCGTCGACTCGCCCGAGCCCTTCGACTCGCCCGAGCCGGACTCCGCCGACGCCGAGGCCTTCTCCGAGTTCGCGCCGGAGCCGGCACGGGCGTCGTTGCGGTAGAAGCCGCTGCCCTTGAAGACGATCCCGACCGACGAGAACACCTTGCGCAGACGTCCGCCGCACTCGGGGCACTCGGTCAGCGAGGGGTCGGAGAACGCCTGGACCTGCTCGAAGCGGTGATCGCAAGCGGTGCAGGCGTAGGGGTAGGTCGGCACGTGCACTCCCGTTCTCGTCCGCCCCCGCGGACGGGCGGGGGTGGTGATGTCCGCGCGCAGTGTAGATGGCACTCGCGCCACCCGAGTGCCAACGCTGCGAGAGTCACGGCTGTTCCGTGGGAGGTGGGCGCGGCCTCGTCGCCGCGAGCGGGGGGATTTCCTGACGATGGACGTCAGCATGGGCCCCATGCTGACAACCGAGCGGCTAGAGGGGGAGCGGGGTCACGCCCGCGCGGGGGCGCCAGACGGCGTGGACGGCGACGTCGTGGGGCTCGGCGGGCAGGGGGCCCTCGACCAGCTCGTCGTCGCCCACGAGGGCCACCAGGCGGGTCGCCGCGCCCGCGAGGGGCAGCGTCCGGTCGTAGTGCCCGCCGCCGCGGCCGAGGCGCACGCCGCGGTGGTCGACGGCCAGTGCCGGGACCACGATCAGGCCGGCGTCGGCCACCGCGGAGGGCCCCAGGCGCGGTCCCGTGGGTTCGAGGAGGCCGTGCGGGCCGGGACCGAGGGAACCGGGACCCTCGTACGCAGCCCAGTCCAGCGGCGCCCCGCCCACCGTCACGGGCAGGAGCACCCGACGTCCGAGCGCGCGGGCGGCGTCGAGCACGGGCAGCGCGCCGTCGGGGGTCGCGCCGGGCTCGCCGCGCACGGCGACGAACAGGCAGACCGGGTCGCCGGTCCCGTCGAGCACCCCGGGAGCCCCGCAGCCAGCGCCGCCGCGTCGGCCCGGCGCGCCTCGTCGGAGCGGCCGCGCCGCGCCGCCAGCAGCGGTCGGCGCCACTCGGCCTTCGAGCGGGTCACCCCCGCAGCGTCTCGCCGTCATCGACGTGGCGCGGCCCCTCGACCGTCACGTCGCCCTCGACGGCGACCCCGGCCCCGAAGGTGACGTCCCCCGAGACGGTCAGCGACGACGCGCGCGCCAGCGACGGCGCCCCGCCCGCGAACCGGCGCTCGAAGTCGTCGAGCATCCCGAAGCGGGCCTTCTCCAGGCCCACGACCGGGAAGTCCGCGCGCGTGGGCACCATCCGGCCGTCGTCGGTGAGGTCGTAGAGGTCCGAGCGCGCGACGAGCAGGTCGTCGGTGGTCTTGACGGGCGCGAACCGGCTGCGCGGCACCTCGATCGCTCGCGCGTCCTCGATCGACCCGATCGCCGCGCCCATCGCGGTCTCGAGCTGCAGCACAGCCGTCGACGCCTTGTCCGTCGGGTCGACGGTCTTCTTGTTGACGATCAATGGCAGGTACGGCGCCGCCGGGTCGGCCTGCTGGAGCGTGCGCAGGTGCTCGAGGTCGAACCACAGGTTGTTGGTGTTGAAGAAGCAGAACCGCTCGATGTCGGTGAACGAGTCGTCGCCGTCGGGCACCTGGGCGGTCTCGCGCAGCACCAGGGCGCCGGCGCGCCGGGCCAGGTGCCCGCCCTTGCGGTCCATCGGGGTACGCCGGGCGACCTCGAGCGCGAACGGCACGCCCTGCTCGGCCATCCACGCCGCGATCCGGACGTCGGGGATCGCGCCGAGGTTGTCGGAGTTCGACACGAAGCACCAGCGCACGCCGGCCGCGAGCAGCGCCTCGAGGGTCCCGGACGCGGCGAGCGCGGTGTAGAGGTCGCCGTGCCCCGGCGGGCACCACTCCAGGCGCGGGTCGGGCGGCCACGAGACGGGATGCCAGTCGTCGGCGCGCAGCTTGGGCTCGGAGCCCTGCAGGAAGTCCAGCGGCAGCTCGGGGTCCTCGAGGCCCTCGTGGCGACGCAGCGCGGCGAGCGAGGGCTCGCGGGTGCCCTCGGAGTTCATCACCAGCAGCGGCAGGCGCGCGCCGTGGCGCTCGCGCAGCGCGAGGGTCTGACGGGCGACCGCGTCGAGGAAGCTCGTGCCGGGCTTGATCTCCAGCAGCGACTTCGGGCCCGCGAGGCCCATGCTCGTGCCGAGGCCCCCGTTGAGCTTGATCACGGCGAGGCGGTCGAGCGCGTCGCGCGCCGCGGCGTCGTCGGGCTCACCGAGGTCGTCGAGGGCCGGCAGGTCGCCCACCTCGGAGAGCTCCTCCCCGGGCACGACGGCGCTCTCCGGCTTGGCCAGCTGCTCGAGGCGACGGCGGAAGGCCTCGACCTCCGCAGGGTGCGCGTCACGCTCGGTCAGGGTCGCCAGGGCGGCGTCGACGTAGGTCATGCGGCTCTCTCACCAACGGGGCGCGGGACCCGTCCCACGATATCGGGCGCGTCGGTCCCCTCCGCCCGACGCCCGGCGTAGGACGATGGTCCCCATGAGGAGTCGGCCAGAGGGAAGGCGCAGGCGGTGAGGACGGTCGAGGCCCAGCTGCGCCGTGTGCTCGACGCCGCGGTCCGCCCCGCGCCGATCCGGGTCGACATCTCGTCCGCGCAGGGCCTGCTGTGCGCCGAGGAGGTCGTCGCCGACCGGGCGCTGCCCGGGTTCGACCAGGCGGCTGTCGACGGCTTCGCCGTGCGCAGCGTCGACGTGCGCGCCGCGGCCGAGGAGCCCGTCGAGCTGCCCGTGGTGGGCGAGGTCGCGGTCGGGTCCCGGCAGGCGCACCGCCTGCAGCCCGGCCAGGCCGTGCGCGTCGCCACCGGCGCGCCGCTGCCGACGCTGGCCGACGCCGTCGCCCCCACGACCACACCGACGCGGCCGACGACCCGGGCAGCAAGGGCACCGGGCACCGCGCCCGGCTCACCGTCAAGACGCCCGTGCCGTCGGCGGCGTGGGTGCGCCGGGTCGGCGAGGACGTGGCCCCCGGGGACGTCGCCGTCCGTCGCGGCGCCACCGTCGGCCCCGCCCAGGTGGGACTGCTGGCCGCGGTCGGGCGCACCAAGGTGCTCGTGCACCCCGACCGCGCGTGTCGGTGCTCGCGGTCGGCGACGAGCTGGTCGACCTCGACCGCACGCCGGGCACCGGCCAGGTCGTCGACGTCAACTCCTACGCCCTGGCCGCCGCGGCCGCGGACGCCGGCGCCGAGGTGACGCGCCTGCCCATCGCCTCCGCCGACGCGACGGCGCTGCGCGAGGCGGTCGAGTCGGCCCTCGCGCGCTCCGAGATCGTCGTCCTCGCGGGCGGCGTCGGCGGGCGCCTGGGGGAGGACGTCCAGGACACGCTGTCGGCCCTGGGTCCCGTCGACATCTCGCGGGTGGCCATGCACCCCGGCTCCGTCCAGGGCTTCGGCCGGCTCGGCGCCGAGGAGATCCCGACGTTCCTGCTCCCCGCGAACCCGGTGTCGGCGCTCGTCGCGTTCGAGGTGCTGGTGCGCCCGCTGATCCGGCTGGCGCTGGGCCGCCAGGAGCTGCACCGCCGCGAGGTCACGGCCTCGCTGCTCTCGCCCGTGACGTCCCCGCCCGGGCGCCGCAGCTACGTGCGCGGGCGCCTGCTGCGCGACCGCGGGACCGCCGACTACCTCGCCCAGCCGCTGGGCGGCTCCGGCTCCCACCTGCTGTCCTCGCTGGCGGAGGCCAACGCGCTCATCGTGATCGACGAGGACACGACCGAGGTCGGCATGGACGCCCCGGTGCGGGTGTCGTTCCTCGCGCCGCGCACCTGACGCGCGTGTCCCGACCCCCGTGGGGCGGGCCCCGGCCCACCGGGCGCCACCCCGGCTGGCCCGCGCGCACGCGAACGCTGAGGGTGCCGGCGGGCGTCGTCGAGCTGCGCCCGGTGCGTCTGCGGGACGGACGGGCCTGGTCGCGCATCCGGCAGCGGGACGAGGAGCACCTCGCCCCGTGGGAGCCCACGCTGCCCGGCCCGTGGGCGGAGCGGAACGCGCTCTCGGAGTGGCCGACGCGGTGGAGCGCGCTGCGCTCGATGGGCCGCGCGGGCCAGGCGCTGCCGTTCACGCTGCTCGTCGACGGCGAGTTCGCCGGCCAGGTCGTGATCGGCAACGTGGTGCGCGAGCCGTTGCTCTCGGCGTACGTCGGCTACTGGGTGAGCGCGCAGGTCGCGGGCGGCGGTGTCGCGACGGCGGCCGTCGCCCTGGCCGTCGACCACTGCTTCGCCCGCGTGGGCCTGCACCGCATCGAGGCGACCGTGCGGCCGGAGAACGTGCGCAGCCGGCGGGTGCTCGCGAAGCTCGGCTTCCGCGAGGAGGGGCTGCTGCGCCGGTACCTGGAGGTCGACGGCGACTGGCGCGACCACCTCGTCCTCGCGGTCACCGAGGAGGACGTGCTGCCCGACGGCCTGGTCGCGCGGGTGCTCCGGGCCGGCCTCGCCGAGCGAGATCGAGAGTGACACCCACATGGCCGAGGGGTTGAGACTTCCGGACCATCCGGTCGAGTGCTAAGGGGCCCAAACCTGCTGGCGTCTGGTTCCCCTACTGGAGGGATCTCGTCACCGCTCGCACACGACACGCCGTGTCGGCTGCGAGGCCCACGGGGCTCATGTGACTAGCGTGGCGTCTGCGACGAACCGGATCCGGTCCGTCGCGGTCGTCCCAGGTGGGGGGTGTGCGGTGCCGAGCTCGGTCGTGTTCGCGGCCCTGGTCCTGGCGTGGCTGGTGGTCCTCGTCCCGGTCGTGGCCCGGCGTCGCCAGATGGTTCCCCGTCCCGCCGAGGCCGATCTGAGTGCCCGGGTGCTGCCGCGGACGGCGGGCGCACCCCTGATCGAGGAGGTCCCCGTGACCACTGCGCAGGCGGACGCACGCACCGGACGCACGGTGGCGGCCGGAGGTGGCACGGGCGGCACCGCGACCGGCACGGTGCTGGCCGAGCGCGCGGACGAGACCCCCGAGGCCCTCGACGCCGAGCTCGACCTCGACGCCCAGCACGACGAGGACCTCGACGAGCTCGAGGACCTCGACGACGAGCGGGCCGAGCTCGACGAGTACGACGACGACGTCCGCCCCGCCGGGCGCGAGCGGGTCCTGCGCCGGGCCCCGCACCCGGACGACGACGAGTACCTCGAGGACGAGTTCCTCGAGGACGAGTACCTCGACGAGGACCTCGAGGACGAGCCCGTCGCCGAGCGTGCCCTGCGCACCTACCGGCCCGGCCGGGGCGGCTTCGACCCCGACGCCGCGGCCGCCGCCGCGCGTGCCCGGTACACGTTCCGTCAGCGCGTCGCGCTCGGCCTGATCGCGGTCGCGGTGCTCTCGGCGCTGGCCGCGCTGGTGGTCTCGAGCGCCATGTGGTGGCTGCACGCGGCCGCCGACGTCATGCTGGTCGGTTACCTGGCCTTCCTGCGCCGCCAGACGCGCATCGAGGAGGAGGTGCGCGTCCGCCGGGCCGCCCGTCTGTCCGGGGAGCGGCGCGCGCTGGAGGCCCGCCGCGCCCGTCAGGCCGAGCACGAGGCGCGGATGGCCGCGATGCGCGAGCAGGACTGGATCGACGGGGAGTACGAGGCCGACGACCTCGACGACGAGCAGGTCCGGTTCGAGGACGAGGAGCTCCGTGCCGCGTCCTCGCCCCGCTGGGCCGCCCCGCGCACCCCGGCGCCGCCGGTGCCCGACGATCTCGAGCTGGTCGACGACACCGACGACGACCCGGCGTTCCACGACCTCGACGGCGAGCGCTCCTACGGCTACCGGCGGGCCGCCGGGGCCTGACCCGGCATCCGGTCGCGATCGACGGCGTTGCTAGAGTCGTCATCGCACCAGGGGCTGTGGCGCAGTTGGTAGCGCGACTCGTTCGCATCGAGTAGGTCAGGGGTTCGATTCCCCTCAGCTCCACCCCGTCCACCGAAACGCCCGGGCTCCTGCCCGGGCGTTTCGTGCGTCCGGGGCCTCCGGAGATCACCAGGTCGCCGGACACGCCCTCCGGGCGACCGGAGGTGCCTCTCGACCTGCTGATCAGTGCCGGCGGCTCCTCAGCCCGTCGGGTCCGACCTCAGCGCCAGGACGGCAACCACAGCTCCGCGTTCCAGCGGTCGGCGGTGACCCAGGCGCCGACGAGGATCGGCCACAGCCACGCGAAGTTCGCGACGACGAGGCCGGTGTAGATGCCGACCACGAGCGTCCCGACCCGCCGGCGTTCGAGTCCCTGCTCCCGCCGGCCCAGGAACTCCCCGAGGGCCAGCACCACCGCCAGGACCAGGAACGGCGCCACGGGCGTCATGTAGAAGAAGTACATCTGGCGGTCGAGGTTGGTGAACCACGGCAGGAAGCCCGCGCCGTAGCCCACGAGCACGGCGGCGTGGCGCCAGTCGAACGTCGTCACGACGCGCCAGATCGACCAGCCGAGCGCCGGCACCGACGCCCACCAGAGCGCGGGCGTCCCGATCAGCATCACCGCGGACACGCACGACGGGCCGCCGCAGCCGGCCTCGGCGGTGCCGGACTCGTAGGAGTAGAGCATCGGGCGCAGCCCCATCGGCCACGTCCACGGCTTGGACTCCCAGGGGTGCGGCGACCCGCGCGGGGTGTCGAGCGTGGCGTGGAACTCCAGCACCTTGGTGCTGTAGTACGCCAGCCCGCGCAGCCAGTCGGGCAGGAACGCCGTCGCTCCGCCGACGGGCAGCTGCTGGCCGACGGCGTGCCGGTCGGTGCCGGTCTCGCTGGCGATCCAGGGCAGCCAGCTCGCGAGGTAGAACAGCACCGGGACGGCGAGGAACGCCCACACCGCGGGCGCGACGTCGCGGACGAGGGTGCCGACGAACGGGCGCGCGACGCCCGCGGCCCGCCGGGCGGCCATGTCGAAGCCGATCAGCAGGGCGCCGAAGAAGACGATGTAGTAGAGGCCCGACCACTTCGCGGCGAGCGACAGCCCGAGGCACGCGCCGGCCGCCAGGCGCCACCACCGCACGCCGAGGCGCGGCCCGTACACGGTCTGCGCGATGCGGCCCTCCGCGACGACCACCGCGAGCCGGGCCCGCACGTCGTCGCGGTCGACCAGGATCGCCGCGAACGCGAGCAGCACGAACAGCGCCGGGAAGATGTCGATCATGCCGACGCGCGCGGACACGTGGCTGACACCGTCGGCGATCAGCAGGACGCCGGCCAGGGCGCCGAGCAGCGTGGAGCGGGTCAGTCGCCGGGCCACCCGGACGATCGCGAGGATCGCGATCGTGCCCGCGAGCGCCGACGCGGCGCGCCAGCCCACCGGGTCGTACCCGAACACCCACTGGCCGACGGCCATGAGCTGCTTCGACAGCGGCGGGTGGACCACCAGCTCGTAGCCCGGGTTGTCCTCGTACCCGCCGTTGCGCAGGACCTGCCAGGCCTGGGGGACGTAGTGCTTCTCGTCGAAGATCGGGGTGCCATGGTCGGTGGGCCACCCGACGTTCCAGAACCGCACGATCCCGCCCACGACGGTGAGGACGAGCGCCACGATCCAGCCGCGCAGGCGGTCGGTGGGCATCGGCCGCCCGAGCAGCTGGGCGACGGCCGGCGCGTCCTTCGGGGACGGGAGCACGCTCGCCGCGTCCGGCGTCGGGCGCGCGATGGTGGCCGTCACGGCTGCCGATCGTATGGTCTCGGGGATGCCTGGGACGCAAGATGGGGTGCTCCTCCTCGCGGGTGTCCCGTTGGGCGACCCCGCGGACGCCTCCGCGCGGCTGCGCGACGCACTGGCCACGGCCGACGTCGTCGCCGCCGAGGACACCCGCAGGCTCGCCCGGTTGGCGTCCGACCTCGGCGTCCGGGTGGGCGGGCGTGTCGTCACCTTCCGCGAGGACAACGAGGTCGCGCGCACGCCCGGCCTGGTCGAGGAGGTACGCGGCGGCGCGACGGTCCTGCTGGTCACCGACGGCGGGATGCCGAGCGTGTCCGACCCCGGCTACCGGGTCGTCACCGCGTGCCTCGACGCGGGGCTCGTCGTGCGCTGCCTGCCCGGGCCGTCGGCGGTCCTGATGGCCCTCGCGGTCTCCGGCCTGCCGACCGACCGCTTCTGCTTCGAGGGCTTCGCCCCGCGCACCGACGGGAAGCGACGGACCTGGTTCCGTGAGCTCGCCGGCGAACGGCGCACCGTCGTGTTCTTCGAGTCCCCGCGCCGGCTCGCGTCCCTGCTGGCCGTGGCCGTGGAGGTGCTGGGCGGCGACCGCGCCGGCGCGGTCTGCCGGGAGCTCACCAAGACCCACGAGGAGGTCGTGCGCGGTCCTCTCGCCGACCTCGCGGCGTGGGCGGGTGCCCGCGACGTGCTGGGGGAGGTGACCGTGGTGCTCGGCCCCGCGGTCGCGGTGACGCCGGAGCCCGAGGACCTCGCGGAGGAGGTCCTCGGGCTCGTCGCCGACGGCCGGCGTCTCAAGGACGCCGCGCGCGACGTCGCGACCGTCCACGGCGTCTCGACGAAGGCGCTCTACGACGCCACGGTGCAGTTACGGAAGTAGGACGAGCTTTCCGGCCACGCGCCGGGTCTGGTTGTCGTCCTGGGCCCTGCCCGCCTCGGCGAGCGGGTAGGTGACGACGGTCGGCGCGCGCAGCCGTCCCTCGGCGAGCAGGTCGAGGGCCTCGGTCAGGGCGCGGCTCTCGTCGTCCGGGTCGCCGCCGGAGGTGAACGTGACGCCGAGCTCCTGCGCGCCGGCGTAGTCGGCGATCGTGATGGCCTTCTCCGGGGAGCCCGTGAGCGCGACGAGATCGCGGAGCCCGCCGTAGCCCGACGTGTCGAAGCCCAGGTCGACGCCGTTCGGCGCGACGGCCCGGACGCGGTCGGCGAGGCCCTCGCCGTAGACCACCGGGGTGGCGCCGAGCGCGCGCAGCTCGTCCTGGTGGGCCTCGCCCGCGCTACCGATCACCGTCGCCCCGCGGGCCACCGCGAGCTGCACCGCGACGACGCCCACCGCTCCGGCCGCGCCGTCGATGACGATCGTGGTGCCGGTGTGGTCGCCCTCGCCCAGGCCCAGCAGGGCGAGCGCGCGGTACGCCGTCGTCGCCGCCACCGGCAGGGCCGCGGCGGTCTCCCACCCCACCTCGGCGGGCTTGCGCACGAGGGCCCGGACATTCGCCACGACCTCCTCGGCGTAGCCGCCGCCGGTGGCCTTGCCGACGACCTCGTCGCCCACGGCGAACGCCGTGACGCCCTCGCCGAGTGCGTCGACCACGCCGGCGACGTCGTACCCGGGCACCTGCGGCTCGTCCGGCGCGTCCCCGGACGCCATCCCGCCGCCGCGGAGCTTCCAGTCCAGCGGGTTCACCGCGGCGGCGCGCACGGCCACGCGGACCTGGCCCGGGCCGGGCGTCGGGTCCTCACGGTCGACGAGCTCGAGGACCTCGGGTCCGCCGTAGCGGCGGTACTGCACGACCTTCGATGTCATGCCCCGCGCAACACCCGCGACCGCCCACGCATGCCCGCCCGATACGCAACGAACGGGCGGTTCGCTGCTTCTATGCGCCCGAACTCCCCGTTCGCTCCGCCGCCCGGAGCGCCACCGTGGCGCCGAGCTCCCACGCCGCCTCGCGCTCGGCGCTGCCGATCTCGCCGGTGGACTCGCAGACCTCGGCGACCTGCTCCCACCCGAGCGCGCCGGTGATCCGCAGGACGTCGCGGACGGCGCCGGCGACGTCCGACCCGCCGTGCACGTACAGCCCGAACGGGCGCCCGGCGGTCGCGTCCAGGCACGGGTAGTAGATCTGGTCGAAGAAGTGCTTGAGCGCGCCCGACATCGTCCCGATGTTCGCCGGCGTGCCGAGCACGATGCCGTCGCAGGCCAGCGCGTCCGCCGCGCCGGCGGTGAGGGCGGGCCGGTGGACGACCTCCACCTCGGCCTCGATCTCGTCGGTGCCCGCGCCCTCGACGACGGCGGCCAGCAGCTCGTGCAGGCTCGGTGACGGGGTGTGGTGGACGATCAACACCGTCGTCATGGTGTCGGGGTCACGGGGTCGGGCTCTCCTGCAGCGCGGCCTCGACGAGCCGCACCAGCAGCGACCCGGTGCGCGCGGCGGAGGCGTGGACGGCGTCGATGACCGCGAGGTGGTCGACGGGCGCGTCGGTGGTGCCAGCCGCCGGGTTGCTCACCAGCGCGACCCCCGCCACCCGCACCCCGGCGGCGCGCACGGCGATCGTCTCGAGCACCGTCGACATCCCGACGAGGTCGGCGCCCAGGGTGGCCAGCATGCGGATCTCGGCCGGGGTCTCGAAGTGCGGACCGGGCAGCCCCGCGTAGACGCCCTCGGCGAGCTCCGGCTCGATCCCGCGGGCCAGGGCGCGCAGCCCCGGGTCGTAGGCGCCGGTGAGGTCGACGAACTCCGGCCCGACGAGCGGCGAGCGGCCCGTGAGGTTCAGGTGGTCGGCGATCAGCACCGGCTGGCCCACCGCGTACGACGGGTCGATCCCGCCGGCGGCGTTCGTCAGGACGACGCTGGTGGCGCCGGCCGCGCAGGCCGTCCGGACCGGGTGCACGACCTGCTCCGGGCCGTGGCCCTCGTAGAGGTGCGTGCGCCCCAGCAGCACCAGCACCCGCCTGCCGCCCAGCTCCACCGACCGCGCCACCCCGGCGTGGTCGGGCGCGCCGGGCGGGGTGAAGCCGGGCAGCTCGGAGAACGGGACCTCGGCGACGGGCGGGCCGAACGCGTCGGCCGCAGATCCCCAACCGGAGCCGAGCACCACGGCGACGTCGTGGGTCAGGGCGCCCGTGCGCCGGGCCAGCTCGGACGCGGCCTCCTCGGCGGAGGGACGGGGCGGCGCGAGCGGCTCGATCTCGGTCATCGGCGGCGAGCCTAGGGGGGCGGTGCGGCGAAGCTGTCGGCGACGGCCTGGAACTGGTCGGGCGCCCCGACGACGTCGGTGCTCGTCGCGGTCAGCCGGATCACCCACAGGCTGGTGCCCGACGGCACGAGACGCGTCCACGTCGTCCGGTCGTCGGTCGGGCCGGAGGTGGTGCGGTAGACCGTCTGCTGGGGCGACTCCCCGCCCGGGGTGCCCGCGCCGACCGTCTCCACCGGGCCGACGGACGAGCCGTCCACGCCCAGGCTGTCCGGCCGCGAGAGCAGCGCGACGTAGTCCGCGGCGCGCTGGGACGGGTAGAAGCCGGTGACGCGGTCGATCCGCAGCTCGCGGCCCGCGTCCGGCGACACGAAGCGCACCGTGACGTCGCCGCCGGGCTGCTCGAGCCGGAACTGCTGCCAGCCGGCGGGCACCAGCGCGCTGAAGTCCAGGCCGGTGCCCGCGTAGCGCTGGTCGGTGTCGGCGTGCGCCACGAGCACGGTGCCCGCGACCTCGGGACCCGCGGGCGTGAGATCCGTCGACAGCGCCCCCTGGCCGGCCAGCGAACGGGTCAGGGCGTACGCCCCGATCGCCCCGAGCGCGGCCATCAGCACGAGCAGCGCGACCACCCCGGCCACCGCCCACGGCGACCGGCGCGGTGCCGGTACGGGCCGCGCCGACGGCGTGAACGGCAGCGGACCCGGGTCGGAGGCCAGCCGCTGACCGGTGGCGCTCGGGCCGCCCGGAGCCGCCGCGGCGGGTCGCTGGGGCGGGGGCCGCCACCCCGGGGCCGGGGCCCCGCCGGGCGGCGTCCAGCGTCCGGGTGTCGGCGGGCCGACGGTGCGGGGCGGCGGAGCCGGCGGGCGGCGCACCGCCCGCGTGACGTCCTCGGAGCGCGGCACCCGCGGGCCGACCATCGTCGTCTCGGCGTCGCCCGGTGCCGACACCGCGGCCCGCGCCGCCGCCGGCCGGGCCTGGCCGTTGCCCGGGGTGGCGGGCGCGGGCGTCTCGGCGGGCTCGGGCTTGTCGGCGGGCTTGTCGGCGGGCTTGTCGGCGGGCTTGTCGGCGGGCTTGTCGGCGGCGAGCTCGGGCGCGTCCTTCTCGTCGGACCGGGCCTCGGACCGGGCCTCTGACCGGGCCTCGGACCGGGGCTCGGCGGGTGCCTTCGCCTCGGCGTCCTCGCTCTCCGCGGTGGGCGAGGCGTCGTCGTCGGCCTTGTCGGCCCCCGTCGACGTCTCGGTGGGCTCCGCCTCCGGGGTCTCGGCGTCCGTGCTCGCGGGGGCCGCGTCGTCGGCGGCCGCTCCCGCGGTCTCCGGAGCGTCGGGCTCCTCGCCCTTCTCGGCCGCTGCGCCGTCCGCCGCCTCGACCTCGGTCTTCTCCTCGGTCTTCTCCTCGGCCTTCTCCTCGGTGGACGCTGCCCCGGCCGGCTCGTCCTTCTCGTCCGCGCCGGCCTCGACAGGGGTGGCCTCGCCGGGGGAGGCCTCGGCGACCTCGTCCCCGGAGGCCTCTGCCGCGGCGTCCTCGGAGGCCCCGACCTCGGACGCCTCGGACGCCACGGGCTCCTCGGCCGGCGTCGCGTCGTCCGCCGCGGGCTCGGACTCGGCCCCTCGGACCCGGCCCCTCGGCCTCGGCCGGCGCCTCGACCTTCTCGCTGCCGCTGTCCTCGCCGGCGGCACTCGCCGCCACCGCCGCGCCCGCCGCCACCGCCGCCCCGGCGGCCGCCTGCTCGCCCGAGACGGCCTCGTCCTTCTTCTCGGGGTCCTTCTTCTCGGGCGCCTCCGGGTCCGCGACGCCGGCCTCGGCGACCGCAGCCTCCTCGCCCACCGACGCGGCGGGCCCGCTCCCGGCCTCGGTCCGCGGGGTGGGCGAGGGCTTGGCGTCCGGCGTCGGACGCGGGCTCGCCGACACCTCGCCCGGGGCGTCCGGCGACCCCTCGACCAGCGTGCCGGCCGGCCCCCGCGACGAGGACGCCGGGACCGGCATGATCCCGGCCTGGTCGCTGACCTCGCCCGCTCTCGGCACCCGGAACGCCGCGGTGCGCGGCGCGGACGGGGCGGCGAGGACGGGACCCTCCGGGTCGGACAGCAGCGGGCGCAGGCGCCGGCGGACGGCGGCGAGCGGCATGCGCAGCGCGGGGTCCTTGACCATCAGGCCCCGGATGACGTCGACGACGGGCCCGCGCCCGGTGGGCACCGGGACGTCGCCGTGCACGACCTCGGTGACCGTGCCGACGGGATCGCCCGCGTCGTACGGCGGGCGTCCCTCGAGGCAGGCGAAGAGGGTGGCGCCGAGCCCCCAGAGGTCGGCGGCCGGCCCGACCGCGCGCCCCATCGCCACCTCGGGCGCGATGTAGGGCGGGGAACCGAGCACGGTGCCGGTCTGTGTCATCGACTGCTCGGCCGCGTTGCGGGCGATCCCGAAGTCGGTGAGCTTGATCTGCCCGTTCTCGCCGATGAGCACGTTGCCGGGCTTGACGTCGCGGTGCGTGATGCCCGCCCGGTGGGCCGTCGTGAGCGCCGACGCCACCGCGGAACCGATCTCGGCCGCCTCCGGCTGGGTGAGCGTGCCGCGCTCGCCGATGTAGCTCGCGAGGCTGCGCGAGGGCAGCAGCTCCATGACGACGTAGGGCTCGGAGTTGACCTCGACGACGTCGTAGAGGGTGACGACGTTGGGGTGGCTGAGCATCGCCGTGGCCCGGGCCTCGCGCAGCGTCCGCTCCCGGACGATGCCGCGCTCGTTGACCGGCACGGACGACAGCCGCACCTCCTTGACCGCGACGGCGCGGTGCAGGACCTCGTCGTACGCCGACCACACGGTGCCCATGGCGCCGCGGCCGAGCTCGTGCTCGAGGCGGTAGCGCCCGACGAGCCGGCGGGGACCGGGGGCGTCGGCGGGTCCGGGGGTCACGTCCCCATCATGGCAACGCCGACCGTTGGGCGGACCGCCCCCGGGGTACCCCGTGACGAACGACGTGCGACGGACGGGCGGCGATCGCCGGGCAGCGGCCCGGGACACCGGTGACCAGCACCGACCGCCCGCTCGTCGGACCGTCCCGGGGGGTGGCCCGCCGCACACAGAGCGGTCGCGACCCCTCGGCGCGAGGGCGGTCTCGTTGCCCACAACCGCCGTCCGGCGCAGGCATGCTGGGCCGGACAGTCGGACTCGCGACGGGTTCGGCACAGGAGGTGTGTTCGATGACTCTGGCACAGCCACGCCCGGTGACGGCCCCCGTGGCCGACCTCGGTGCGGGCCACGGCCCGGAGTGGATCGATCGCTGGCTCACCGCGCACGCCGAGGACGTCGTCTCCTGGCGCCGGGCGATCCACGCCCGCCCCGAGCTGGCCCGCCGTGAGCACGAGACCACCCGCCTCGTCGCCGAGACCCTGGTCGGCGCGGGCCTGCGCCCCCGGCTCCTGCCCGGCACGGGCCTGGTCTGCGACATCGGCGAGGGCCCGCGCACGGTGGCCCTGCGCGCCGACATCGACGCCCTGCCGCTCACCGAGCAGGTCGAGGTGCCCTGGGCCTCCCAGGTGCCGGGCGTCGCGCACATGTGCGGCCACGACGCCCACACCGCCATGGTGCTCGGCGCCGGGCTCGCGCTGGCCGCGTCCCCGGAGGCGCTGCCGGGCCGGGTGCGGCTGATCTTCCAGCCCGCCGAGGAGGTGCAGCCCGGTGGCGCGCTCGACGTCATCGCCGCCGACGGGCTCGACGGGGTCGACCGCATCTTCGCGCTGCACTGCGACCCGCGGCTCGAGGTCGGCAAGGTCGGCACGCGCACCGGGGCGATCACCTCGGCGTGCGACATGCTCGAGCTGCGCCTCACCTCGCCGGGCGGGCACACCTCGCGCCCGCACCTCACCGCGGACCTCGTGCACGCGCTCGGCACGGTGATCACCGGCCTGCCCGACCTGCTCTCCCGCCGGGTCGACCCGCGCTCGGGCACCGTCCTGGTCTGGGGCACCGTCCAGGCCGGCAACGCCACGAACGCCGTCCCCCAGCAGGGCGTGCTCGGCGGCACGCTGCGCACCGCCCAGCACGCGACGTGGAACGAGCTCGAGCCGCTGGTCCGCTCGCTGGTCACCGCGCTGCTCGCGCCCACCGGCGTCGGCTACGTGCTCGAGCACCGGCGCGGCGTCCCGCCGGTGGTCAACGACGCCGTGTCGGCCGACCTGCTGGCCCGCGCGGCCGAGCGGGCCGTCGGGCTCGACGCCGCGGTCGGCACCGAGCAGTCCAGCGGCGGCGAGGACTTCGGCTGGTACCTCGAGCACGTCCCGGGCGCGATGGGCCGTCTCGGCGTCTGGTCGGGCTCGGGCGACATGTCCGACCTGCACCAGCCCACGTTCGACCTCGACGAGCGTGCCCTGCCGGTCGGTGTGCGGACGCTGGCGCACGCCGCGCTGGCCACCCTCGCGGGCTGACCCGGACGCATCTGCTTGGCGCGCCCGGCGAACGGTCGGGCACGATGGCGGCCGTGAGCGATGCAACGGTGACCGCCACGGACGTCCCGACCGCCGAAGAGGGTGGTCCGGGCGTGTCCGTCGCCCCTGTCCTGCCCCCGGTCACCCGCCGCATCGCCGACGAGCTCGGCGTCGCCGAGGGCCGGGTGCGCGCGGCGGTCGAGCTCCTCGACGGCGGCGCGACGGTGCCCTTCGTCGCCCGCTACCGCAAGGAGGCGACGGACGGCCTCGACGACGCGCAGCTGCGCACGCTCGAGGAGCGCCTGACCTACCTGCGCGAGCTCGAGGAGCGCCGCGCCGCGGTGCTCGAGTCGGTCCGTG
Organism: Actinomycetospora sp. CA-053990; assembly: GCF_050948445.1. Classification (NCBI taxonomy): domain Bacteria; kingdom Bacillati; phylum Actinomycetota; class Actinomycetes; order Pseudonocardiales; family Pseudonocardiaceae; genus Actinomycetospora; species Actinomycetospora sp. CA-053990. Next base: position 1,632,551 of record NZ_CP192043.1, read on the forward strand.
GCCAGGGCAAGTTGGACGACGAGCTCGCCGCCCGCATCCTCGGCGCGGAGACGAAGAGCCGCCTGGAGGACGTCTACCTCCCGTTCAAGCCGAAGCGGCGCACCAAGGCCGCGATCGCCCGGGAGGCCGGCCTCGAGCCGCTGGCCGACGCGCTGCTCACCGACCCCACCCACATCCCGCGCACCGCGGCCGGCGCCTACGTCGACCCGGACCACGGCGTCCCCGACCGCGACGCCGCCCTCGACGGCGCGCGCGCGATCCTCGTCGAGCGCTGGGCGGAGGACGCCGACCTCGTGGGCGAGCTCCGCGAGCAGATGTGGCGCCGCGGGCGGCTCACGGCCACCTACCGCGAGGGCCGCGGCGGCGAGGGCGACACCGCGGCCGCGAAGTTCTCCGACTACGGCGCCTTCGACGAGAAGTTCACCCGCCTGCCGTCGCACCGGATCCTCGCGGTGCTGCGCGGCGAGACCGAGGAGGTCCTGGCGCTCTCGCTCGACCCGCTCGCCGCGGACGACGACGAGACCGCGATCTCCGACGTCTACCTCTCGCGCATCGCCGCAGCCGTCGGCGTCGCCGACCGCGGCCGACCCGCCGACCGCTGGCTCACCGACGCCGTGCGCTGGGCGTGGCGCACGCGCATCCTGTCCCGCCTGATCGTCGACCTGCGGGTGCGGCTCCGCGAGGTGGCCGAGGAGGGCGCGGTGCTGGTGTTCGCCGGCAACCTGCGCGACCTGCTGCTCGCCGCCCCCGCGGGCGCCCGGCCCACCCTCGGCCTCGACCCGGGCCTGCGCACCGGCGTGAAGGTCGCGGTCATCGACGGCACGGGCAAGGTCGTCGCCACCGACACCATCCACCCGCACGTCCCGCGCAGGCAGTGGGAGGCCTCGCGCACCCGCCTGGGCGAGCTGGCCCGCGAGCACGGCGTCGAGCTGGTCGCCATCGGCAACGGCACCGCCTCGCGCGAGACCCACGCCCTGGTCCGCGACCTCATCGCCCGCGAGCCCGACCTCGGGCTCACCGCCGCGGTGGTCTCCGAGGCCGGCGCGTCGGTGTACTCGGCCTCGGAGCAGGCGTCGGCGGAGCTGCCCGACCTCGACGTGTCGCTGCGGGGCGCGGTCTCGATCGCGCGGCGCCTGCAGGACCCGCTGGCCGAGCTCGTGAAGATCGACCCGAAGTCGATCGGCGTCGGCCAGTACCAGCACGACATCGCCGGCACGGCCCTGTCGCGCTCGCTGGACGCCGTCGTCGAGGACGCGGTGAACGCCGTCGGCGTCGACGTCAACACGGCCTCGGCGCCACTGCTGCGCCGCGTGTCGGGCATCAGCACCGGGCTCGCCACCACGATCGTCGGCTATCGCGACGAGCACGGGCCCTTCGCGTCGCGCACCGCGCTGCGCGAGGTGCCGCGCCTGGGCGCCAAGGCGTTCGAGCAGAGCGCGGGCTTCCTGCGCATCTCCGGCGGCCCCGACCCGCTCGACCGCTCGGCGGTGCACCCGGAGTCGTACCCGGTGGTCCACCGCATCGCGGAGTCCACCGGCCACGACGTCGAGGGCCTCGTCGGCAACACGGCCCTGCTCACGAGCCTCGACCCCGACACCTTCACCGACGAGCGCGTCGGGCGCCCGACGGTCGTCGACATCCTCGCCGAGCTGGACAAGCCCGGGCGTGACCCGCGCCCCGAGTTCACCACCGCGGAGTTCGCCGAGGGCGTCGAGGCGATCACCGACCTGACGCCGGGCATGGTGCTCGAGGGCCAGGTCACCAACGTCGCCGCGTTCGGCGCGTTCGTCGACGTGGGCGTGCACCAGGACGGCCTGGTGCACATCTCGGCGATGTCGAAGGACTTCGTGTCCGACCCCCGCTCGGTGGTCGGCCCGGGCGACGTCGTCCGCGTGCGGGTGCTCGACGTCGACGTCGAGCGCAAGCGCATCTCGCTGACCCTGCGCCTCGACGAGGAGCAGCCCGCCGAGACCGGCGGCGCTCGGCCCGCTGGTGGCGGTGGTGCCGGAGGCGGCGGCCGGGGCGGCCGCGGCCGCGGCGGGCGTGGACGCCCGGGTGCCGCGCCGGCGACCGGGACGACGCCCCCGACGCCGCCACCACACCCACCGAGGGCGGCGGCGAGCGCCGGCGCCGGGGTGGTCGTGGCGGCCGGGGCGGCGGACGGGGCCAGGGCGAGCCGAAGCCCGCCGAGCAGGCGCCGGCCGCTCAGGCAGCGGCCACCGAGGCGCCCGCCGAGCAGAAGCCCACCGACCAGAAGGCTGCCAACCAGAAGGCTGGTGACCAGAAGCCTGGTGACCAGAAGCCTGGTGACCAGAAGCCCGGCGAGCGCGGCGGCCGGGGCCGGCGTGACGGAGGTCAGGGCCGGGACGACCGGGGCAAGGGCGGCGACCGGGGCCGGGGCGGCGACCGGGGCAAGCCCGGCCAGGGCGGTCAGGGTGGCCGCGACCAGCGCGGCTCGCGCGACCGTCGGCCCGCGCCCACCAACGGCGCCATGGCCGAGGCCCTGCGCCGCGCCGGCTACAACAGCTGAGCGACCTCGGTGGCGGGACCCGCGCTGAGCGCGGGTCTCGTCACCGGAGTCCCCGGCGAGAGTGTCACTGCCTAGAGGTCCGAGCCGGGCCCGGGGCCGACGGAGCGGCAGGGGCGCTCGCGCAGAGCGCGCACGTAGTCGTCGGGGGCCCCGGCGCCCTCGGCGGCGTCGGAGAGCACCCCGATGTAGCGCGCCGACGGCAGGCCGCCCTCATAGGCGTCGAGGACGTAGACCCAGGCGAGCTGCGGCCCGTCCATCGTCTGGATGCGCAGCCGGAGCTTCTTGTGCATCCCCAGCTCGCCCCCCTCCCAGCGGTCCAGCTGGTCGACGTCGAGCGGGCTGACGTCGTAGAGCACGACGAACACCCGCGAGTCGGGGTCCTCGACGACGGTGGAGAGGGCGCCCTCCCAACCGAGGTCCTCCCCGCCGAAGGTCAGGCGCCACCCCTCGAGCCACCCCGTCCCCGACATCGGGGAGTGGGGCGCCCGTTGCATCATCTGCTCGGGGTCCATGTTGGATCCGTACGCGGCGTAGAGCGGCACGGCGGACAGGGTAGTCAGCCGGGGTGGGCTCCGGCCGCGACCCGGTCGGTCGAGTTCCGGAACACCGTCGGTGCGTACCGGTCCTCGGGGCGGGGGACACTGGGGGTCACCACAGGTTGCAGGAGGAGATTCGCCGCATGACCCGCATCGTCATCCTGGGTGGAGGGCCGGCCGGGTACGAGGCGGCCCTCGTCGCCGCCCAGCACGAGGCCGACGTCACCGTCGTCGAGGAGGACAGCCTCGGCGGCAACTGCGTGGCCTACGACTGCGTGCCCTCCAAGACCTTCATCGCCTCGGCGGGGGTCCGCGCCGGGTTCCGCGCGACGGCCGAGATGGGTGTCGACGTCGACGACCCGCGCGTCGACCTGCCGCGCGTCAACGCCCGCGTGCACGGGCTCGCCCTCGCCCAGTCCGCCGACGTGCGCACGAAGCTGCAGGCCGAGGGCGTGCGCGTCGTGCAGGGCCGCGCGTGGTTCGAGGAGAGCGACCGCAGCAGCGCCACCCACGACGTGTGCATCGCGTTCCCCGACGGCTCCACCGAGACGGTCACCGCCGACGTCGCCCTCGTCGCCACCGGGGCGTCCCCGCGCGTGCTGCCCGACGCGCAGCCGGACGGGAAGCGGATCCTGACCTGGCGCCAGATCTACGACCTCGAGGCGCTGCCCGAGCACCTCATCGTGGTGGGCTCCGGGGTCACCGGCGCCGAGTTCGTCTCCGCGTACGCCGAGCTGGGCGTGCCCGTCACGCTGATCTCCAGCCGCGACCGCGTCCTGCCGCACGAGGACCCCGACGCCGCGACGACGCTGGAGGAGGTGTTCACCGAGCGCGGCGTGACCATCGAGCCGCGCTCGCGGGCCGACAAGGTCGTCGCCACCGCCGACGGCGTCCGGGTGACGCTGTCCGACGGGCGGGAGGTCGAGGGGTCGCACGCGCTGATGACCGTCGGCTCGGTGCCGAACACCGGCGACCTCGGCCTGGCCAACATCGGCCTGGAGCTGCGCGAGAGCGGTCACATCGACGTCGACCGCGTCTCCCGCACCGCGATCCCCGGCGTCTACGCCGCGGGCGACTGCACCGGCCTGCTGCCGCTGGCGTCGGTGGCGGCCATGCAGGGCCGGATCGCCATGTGGCACGCGCTGGGCGAGGGCGTGGCCCCGCTGCGTCTCAAGACCGTCGCCTCGGCGGTGTTCACCCGCCCCGAGGTCGCCACCGTCGGCATCAGTCACGCCCAGGTGGAGAGCGGGGAGTTCCACGCCCGCGAGGTCATCATGCCGCTGGGCACGAACCCGCGGGCCAAGATGTCCGGCCTGCGCGAGGGCTTCGTCAAGGTCTTCTGCCGGCCGGCGACGGGCGTCGTCATCGGCGGGGTCATCGTCGCGCCGGTGGCCAGCGAGCTGATCCTCCCGCTGGCCATGGCCGTGCAGAACAACCTGACGGTGAACGACCTCGCCCACACGTTCTCGATCTACCCGTCGCTCTCGGGTTCGGTCACCGAGGCGGGCCGTCGCCTGATGCAGCACGACGACCTGGACTAGACGACCCTGGGACTAGCGGCTCTGCACCCGGTCGCGCAGCGCGCGCCGGCCGCGGAGGCCGAGCTTCCCGTAGACGTTACGCAGGTGGTACTCGACGGTCTTGGTCGAGACGAACAGCTCGGCGGCGATCTCGGGGTTCGTCCACCCGCGCCCGACGAGCGTGGTGACCTCCCGCTCGCGGTCGGTGAGGTCGTCGGCCCAGCGGCCGCGGGCCGGGCCGGGCCCGACGGCACTGACGGCACTGACGGCACTGACGGCACTGACGGTCAGGTCGGCGGGTTCGGCCGCGTCCGCGAGGTCCGCCAGGCAGCGTTCCAGGAACGGGCGCGCGCCGAGGCGGCTGTAGGCGTCGGCCGCGGCGTCGAGGGCGGTCCGGCCCGCCGACCGGTGGCCGTCGAGCACCAACGTCGCCCCGTACGCGTGGCGCAGCCGCGTCCGGTACCAGCCGGGTTCGCCGCCGTCGGCGGGCAGCACGAGGCCGGCCTCGAAGGCCCGGCGCGCGCCGGGCAGGTCGCCGAGGGCCGCCGCGAGCCGGCCGGCGAGCCAGGCCCGCGCGACCAGTAGGCAGCTGCCCGCCGACGGCATCCGGTCGAGCGCCGCGAGGGCCCGCGCGGCGCTGTCCAGCCGCCCGGTGTCGAGGTGGCTGTCGACCAGCGCCGGGAGCCACCACCCCGAGTACAGCTGGACGCGATCGGGCTCGAGCTCGTCCGGCGTCAGGGCGCTCAGCGTGCTCGCGACGTCCCCGGCGCGGCCCTCGGCCTGCGCGATGGCGGCGTCGGCCAGCGTGAGGTGGATCCGGGGCCCGAGGAAGTCGGCGGTCTCGGCCAGCATCCGGGCGCGCGCCAGGTCGGCGCGCGCGGCGTCGTGCTCCCCGCGCCCGGCGTGCAGGATCGAGGAGAGCGACCAGAGCGTGGCGTGGTCGAAGCTGCGCCCGTGGCGCGTGACGGCCTCGACGGCGACCTCGAGCTCGCGGCGGGCGGCGTCCCACTCGCCGAGCAGGTAGTCGCACCAGATGAGGTGGACCTGGGCGGACACCCCGAGCAGGTGGGCGAGCGGGGTGCCGCGACGCCGGGCGACGACGGTCAGGTCCGCGCACGCCGGGGCGAGCCGGCCGAGGAGCCCGTTCAGGGTGCCGCGCTGGGTGAGGGCGGCGAGCTCGTACGGGGTGGCGCGCGCCGGCGATGTCGGCAGGAAGGCGAGGTGCTCGAGGCCGCGCGCCGGGCCCTCGGTGAGGGCGGTGCCGGCGGCGAGGAAGGCGCGGGCGAGGGGCACCAGCCGGTGCTGCTCGGGGATCCGGCGGCAGGCGTCGTCGGCCGCGCGGACGGCCGCCTCCCCGTCGCCGAGCTGGCAGTGGACGTAGGCCAGCTCGAGGTCGAGCCGTGCGACGGACTCGCCCGGCACCGCCCCGTCGACCATCCCCGCCCGGGCCGCGACCAGCAGGTCGCGCGACGCGGTGACCTCGTCGCGGGCGAAGGCCAGCAGCCCGAGCAGCTCCGAGCGCGCCGGACCGTCGGGGAGCGCCTCGATCTCGGCGGTGTGCGTCAGGGCGTGGCCCTCGCGTGCCGCGTGCACCAGCAGGCGGACGCCCTCGGTGAGGCGAGCGGCCCGGGCGCGCTCGTCGGGGCTGCGGGCGGCGGCCCACAGGAGGTACTCCGCCGCCGCGACCAGGGCGCCCTGCTCGAACTCGGCGGTGGCGGCCTTCTCCAGGGCGTCGGCGAGACCGGCGTCGGGCCCGTCGGTGCTCCCCACGAGGTGGCGCCAGTGCGCCGTGCCGCCGGTGAGGTCGGCAGCCTGCCGGTGGAGGGCACGGCGCCGGGCGGCCGGGAGGCTCCCGTACACGGCGTCGCGGACGAGGGCGGACCGGAAGGAGAGGATCTCGTCGGTCTCGTCGACCTGCGCCTCGAGGAGCCCCTCCCGCACCGCCGGGGTGCAGTCCTCCGACACCGTGTCGTGACCCGTCAGGGTGCGCAGGACGTGCACCGACGCCGGCTCGCCCAGGACGGCCAGGGCCTCGAGTGCCTCCCGGGCCCGCGGCGGGGCGCCGGCCAGCCGCCGCCGCAGACCCGCGGCGAGCGATCCGGGCGGGCGCGGGCGCCCGAGCCGGTAGCGGCCCGCGAGGTCCGTGGTCTCCCGGTCGGCGAGCACCGCCCGCAGGTACATCGGGTTGCCGTCGGTCTCCTCGCGCAGGCGCGCGACCGTCCACGGGGTCACGTCGGGGTCGATCTCCCGGGCGAGCTCGGCGACCTCGGCGTCCGAGAGGCCGCGGAGGGTCAGCCGCACGGTGTCCTCGGGCCACGCGTCGCCGGGCACGGGCTCGAGCCAGTCGTCGGGCCGGTCGTGACCGGCGAGCACGGTCATCACGCGCAGCGGGGGCAGACGGCGCAGCAGGCGCCGCAGCGTCGCCAGCGACTCGGGGTCCGCGCGGTGCAGGTCGTCCGCGACGAGCAGCACGGGCCGTCGGTCGGCCAGCTCCTCGAGGGCGGCGAGCAGCGCCGCCGCCCCGGGCCGCGACGGGCCGGTCGGGACGTCGGCGGGCCGGGCGCCGGCGGCGCGGGCGGCCGCGAGGCAGCGTTCGAGCAGCGCGCCGGGACGGCTCACCTCGACGTCGGGGGCCACCGCGCGGACCACGGTCATCCCGTCGGGACCGGCCGGACCGTCGGGAGCCCCGACGTGCCGGCGCAGGCGGTCGACGAGCTCCGACTTGCCGATCCCCGCCGGTCCGGTGATCAGGACCGGGGGCGGGGTGGCGGTCCGCGCCCTCCGCGCCACGTCGAGCAGACGGCCGAGCTCGGCGGCACGACCGACACCCTCCACGCGTCCTCCCCCCGGAGTCACGGACGACTAGGGATTCTGCCTGGGGCGAGGGCCTGCGTGGCCGACGACAGTGGACGGTGTTGCCCGAGCGGCCGTCGACGACAGCACGTCCCGCCCGTCCCCCCCATGGGCGGGGCGCGGAGGTCGGACCGGCACCGACCCGGGCGCCGGCGCGGCGTGCCCGTGTCAGCGCCTGTGTGCCGGGACCGGCCGCTCGGGCGACCTGCCGGTCAGACCCAGTCGAAGGTGCGGGTGACCGCCTTCTTCCACTGCGCGTAGGTCTCGTCGCGCAGCGTCGGGTCCATCTGCGGGTTCCAGACCTTGTCCTGGGCCCAGTTGTCGCGGATGTCCTGCTCGGAGTCCCAGAAGCCGACGGCGAGCCCGGCCGCGTACGCAGCGCCCAGGGCCGTGGTCTCGGCGACCTGGGGCCGGATGACCTCGACGCCGAGGAGGTCGGCCTGGAACTGCATGAGGATCTCGTTGCCGACCATGCCGCCGTCGACCTTGAGCGTCGTCAGGGGCACGCCCGAGTCGGCGTTCATGGCGTCGATGACCTCACGGGTCTGGAACGCCGTCGCCTCGAGAACCGCGCGGGCGAGGTGGCCCTTGTTGACGTAGCGGGTGAGCCCCACGATCGCGCCGCGGGCGTCGGCGCGCCAGTACGGCGCGAACAGGCCCGAGAACGCCGGCACGAAGTAGGCGCCGCCGTTGTCGTCGACGGTCTTGGCGAGCTCCTCGATCTCCGGCGCCGAGCTGATGATCCCGAGGTTGTCGCGCATCCACTGCACCAGCGAGCCGGTGACGGCGATCGAGCCCTCGAGCGCGTAGATCTGCGGGGCGTCGCCGATCTTGTAGCAGACGGTGGTCAGCAGGCCGTTCTTCGACTCGACCTTCTCGGTGCCGGTGTTGAGCAGCACGAAGTTGCCGGTGCCGTAGGTGTTCTTGGCCTCGCCGACGGCCAGGCAGGCCTGCCCGAACGTGGCCGCCTGCTGGTCGCCGAGGATGCCGGCGACCGGGACGTCGCGGAAGGTGCCGCGGGCCCGGATCGGGGCGTAGTTCTCCGAGGAGGACCGGATCTCGGGGAGCATCGCCATCGGCACCCCGATCTCCTCGCAGAGCTGCGGGTCCCACTCCAGGGTGTCGATGTTCATCAGCAGCGTGCGCGACGCGTTGGTCGGGTCGGTGACGTGCAGCCCGCCCTCGGTGCCGCCGGTGGCGTTCCACAGCACCCAGGTGTCCATCGTCCCGAACGCGAGCTCGCCGCGCTCGGCCCGCTCGCGAGCACCGTCGACGTTGTCGAGGATCCACCGCGCCTTCGGCCCGGCGAAGTAGGTGGCCAGGGGCAGACCCGTCTTCGCGCGGTAGCGCTCGGCCCCGCCGCCGAGGGCGCCGAGCTCCTCGCAGATGGCCTGGGTGCGCGTGTCCTGCCAGACGATGGCGTTGTGGATGGGCTCGCCGGTCGACTTGTCCCAGATGACCGTGGTCTCGCGCTGGTTGGTGATGCCGACCGCGGCGATCGAGGACGCGTCGAGGTCGGCGCGGGCGAGGGCCCCGCCGCAGACCTGGCGGGTGTTGACCCAGATCTCCGAGGCGTCGTGCTCCACCCACCCCGCCTTGGGGAAGATCTGCTGGTGCTCGAGCTGATCGACCGCGACGACCTGACCCGAGTGATCGAAGATCATGCATCGGGTCGACGTCGTGCCCTGGTCGATCGCGGCGACGTACTGGGTCATGCGAGAGCTCCCTGGCGAGTCGGGACGGACGGAAGGCAGGGGCCGCCGCGGGTCCGGGGGCGGCCGGGGATCAGGTCGCGGCGACCGGGGCGACGAGGGCGACGAGAGCGGCCAGCGCGGCGCCGATCAGCGGGCCGACCACCGGGACCCACGAGTAGCCCCAGTCGGGGCGGCCCTTGCCGCGGATCGGCAGCACCGCGTAGGCGATGCGCGGCCCGAGGTCACGGGCCGGGTTGATGGCGTAGCCGGTCGGCCCACCGAGCGCCTGGCCGATACCCACGACGACCGCGGCGGCGGCGGCGTAGATCGCCGGGCTGGAGCCGTAGGGGGCGACGAGCAGGAAGAGGACCAGCGCGAACGTCCCGATGATCTCGGTGACCATGTTCCACACCGGCTTCTTGATCGGCGGGTTGGTCGAGAAGATGTTCAGCGTGCCCGAGTTGTCCTCGTTCGCGTCGAACTGCAGCTTGTAGACGAGCCAGGCGAGCGTCGCGCCGACGAAGGCGCCCAGGAACTGGCCGATCAGGTAGTAGGGCACCTGCGACCACGGCGTGCCGCCGTTGATGGCGCTCGCGAGGGTGACGGCGGGGTTGATCGCGCCGCCGGACGCGTCGGCGATGCTGGCGCCGGCGAAGACGCCGAAGCCCCAGCCGAAGGTGATGAGCACCCACGACGCCGTGTCCCCGTCGGCATTCGTGCGGGTGAGGAGGACATTCGCCACCACGCCGCAGCCGAAGAGGAGCAGCACCATGGTGCCGAGGAACTCCGAGAGAATGATGCTTCCAGCGCCCACGACGGCTCCTGTCGGACGGCGACCCGTTACCCCTGATGCCGCGTCCGATCACCGACCCAGTGGGAGTCGAGGTCGGACGTGATCGTCAGGACGCTAGTGGCGTGTTCCACACGTGTAAACGCTTGCGGCCGATCTCAGGGTGGCGTGCTCCGACTCGGGGCACTCCATGTGGGGGAAGGAGCAGGGTGCTGATCCGGCTGCACGGTGCTGCAGTGGCGACGGCGCGTTAGCGTGGAACACGAGAGCGTCCTCGGGGGCGCCGGCGCCCGCGGTTCGTCGCGGCGCGCGGTCGGGCCCTGTGCCACCTCGGAGACAGCATCGCGAGAGAGGGGTCGGACGTGGACGCTGGACGAGGCACGCAGGACGGCAGCGCGGCGGGCCCGGACGCCGGGACGTCCGCGCCGGCCGAGGATCTGGACGCGGCGGCGGAGCCCGCACGCCTGGGGCCGGGGGACCGGGCGCGGTCGTGGGACCGCCTCGCCTCCGAGCAGTTCGACGTCGTCGTGGTCGGCGGCGGCGTGGTCGGCACCGGGGCGGCGCTCGACGCCGCGACCCGCGGGCTGAAGGTGGCCCTGGTCGAGGCCCGTGACCTCGCCTCGGGCACGTCGAGCCGGTCGTCGAAGCTCTTCCACGGCGGGCTGCGCTACCTCGAGCAGCTGGACTTCGGGCTGGTGCGCGAGGCGCTGCGGGAGCGCGAGCTGAGCCTGACCCGCCTCGCCCCGCACCTGATCAAGCCGGTCAGCTTCCTGTACCCGCTGACCAAGCACTGGGAGCGCCCGTACGTCACGGCCGGCGTCACGCTCTACGACACGATCGGCGGCAAGAGCTCGCTGCCGCACCAGAAGCAGCTGACCCGGTCCGGGGCCCTGCGGATGGCGCCGGCGCTCAAGCGCAGCGCCCTGGTCGGCGCGATCCGGTACTTCGACGCCCAGGCCGACGACGCCCGGCACACGATGATGGTCGGCCGTACCGCTGCCCAGTACGGCGCCGTCGTCCGCACCTCCACGCAGGTCGTCGAGTTCCTCCACGAGGTCGACAGGGTCGCCGGCGTCCGCGTGCGCGACGTCGAGACCGGCCGCGAGACCGATGTCCGCGCCTCGGTGGTGGTCAACTGCACCGGCGTGTGGACCGACCAGATGCAGCACGCCGCGGGCACCCGCGGCCGTTTCCGGGTCAAGGCCTCGAAGGGCGTGCACTTCCTCGTCGCCCGCGACAAGATCCCGTCGGACACCGGGATGATCCTGCGCACCGAGAAGTCGGTGCTGTTCGTCATCCCGTGGCGCAACCACTGGATCGTCGGCACCACCGACACCGACTGGAACCTCGACCTGGCCCATCCCGCGGCCACGCGCAAGGACCTCGACTACCTGCTCGAGCACGTCAACTCCGTGCTCGTGACGCCCCTGTCGCACGACGACATCGAGGGTGTCTACGCGGGCCTGCGGCCGCTGCTGGCCGGGGAGAGCGAGGAGACCTCGAAGCTCTCCCGCGAGCACGCCGTCTCCCGGGTCATGCCCGGTCTCGTGGCGATCGCGGGCGGCAAGTACACGACCTACCGCGTGATGGCCGCCGACGCGATCGACGCCGCGGCCGAGGACATCCCCACCCGGGTCGCGCCCTCGGTCACCGACCGCGTGCCGCTCATCGGCGCGGACGGCTACTTCGCGCTGGTCAACCAGGCCGAACAGCTCGGGAAGGAACACGGGCTGCACCCGCACCGCGTGCGCCACCTGCTCGACCGCTACGGCTCGCTGCTGCACGGCCTGCTGGCCATGGGCGACGAGGACCCGTCGCTGCTCGAGCCGGTGCCGGCCTCGCCGGACTACCTGCGCGTGGAGATCGCCTACGCCGTGGCCTACGAGGGGGCCATCCACCTCGACGACGTCCTCACCCGCCGCACCCGGATCTCGATCGAGTACGCCCACCGCGGGGTCGACTCGGCCGAGGCCGTCGGGGCCCAGATGGCGACCCTGCTGGGCTGGTCCGACGAGCAGCGCGACCTCGAGGTGCGCTCGTACATCGAGCGCGTGGAGGCCGAGCGGGAGTCGCAGTCGGTCGACACCGACGTCGAGGCCGACAAGCTGCGCGTCGCCGCGCCGGACCCGCGGGCCCCGAGGCTCGCGGCGCTCGGCACCGGCTGAGCCTGCCGCGAGGGGAGCCTCGCTGCGTGCGGCGCGGTCGAGGACAGCCCTCGTCCCGGACGGGCGGGCACGGACGCCGGACGCCCGGCACTGGCTGCGGCCGGTGCCGGGCGCTGTGCTGTCGGTATGACGAACGTGGTCCCGGCCGTGACCCTGCTCGCGGGCGTGCTGTCCGCCCTGCTCGCGGGGTTCTACCTCGCGTTCAGCGTGGTGATCATGCCGTCGCTGGCCCGCCTGCCCGACCGGGTGCTCGTGTCGGTGATGCAGACGGTCAACCGCGTGATCGTCCGGCCGGCGTTCGTGGTGCTGTTCCTCGGCGCGCCCGGTGTCGCCGTCGTGGCGCTGGTGCTGGCCCTGGTGGCGGGCGCGCCGGTGATCGCGATCCTCGTGGGCGCCGTGCTGCAGATCGCGTCGATCGTGACGACGATGGCGGTGAACATCCCGCTCAACACCGCACTCGACCGCGCGGACCCGGACGATGCCGGTGACATCGTCCGGGCCCGCGAGGCCTTCGAGCGTCCGTGGGTGCGCGCACACCTCGTGCGCACGGCGTTCACCACCGTCGGTGCGGTGGCGCTCCTGCTCTGACCGATAGGGGCTCTGGCGGACCCGGGGCTCAGTGCCCCGCGACCGGCGTCGGCGTGCTCTCGTCGGTGCTCTCGTCGGTGCCGACGGTCTCGAGGTCGGCCTCGGTGCGCTCCGACTTCGGCCGCACCATGAACGAGACGCCGACCGCGATCAGGCCGATGACCCCGGCCGCCATGAACGCGAGCCGGAGGCCGGCCGCGTCCGGCGATCCGGTGGCCGCCGTCGACCCGATGGCCGCGATGGTGACGAAGCCGGCCGTGCCCGCCGCGCCCGCGACCTGCTGGAGCGTCGTGAGGATCGCGCTGCCGTGCGAGTAGAGGTTCTCGGGCAGCACCGAGAGCCCCTCGGTGAGCAGCGGCGTCATCATCAGGCCGAGCGACGCCATGAGAACCAGGTGACCCCCGATGACCATCCACAGGGACGCCGAGGCACCCAGCGCGGCGAAGAGCCACATCGAGACCGCGAGCCCGATGGCGCCCGGGATGACGAGCGGCCGGGCCCCGACGCGGTCGAAGAGCCGGCCGACCGGACGGCCCATGAAGCCGAGCAGCAGACCACCGGGCAGGACGGCGAGGCCCGTGACGGCCGCGCTCGCCCCGAGCACGTTCTGGAGGTAGATCGGCAGCAGGATCGCGCCCGCGCCCAGCAGCGTCATGAACAGCAGGGCCGACAGGATGATCGCGACGACGAAGGGCTTGTGGCCGAACGGCCGCAGGTCGAGCAGCGCCGACTCCGTCCGCTGCAGCCTCATCTGACGCAGGACGAAGACGACCAGTGCGATGGCGCCGATGACCAGGGCCGCCCACGGCGGGAGCGCGGCGTCGCCGCCGTGCCCGAGCGTGGAGAACCCGTAGACGATGCCGCCGAAGCCCACCGCCGACAGGCCCACCGAGAGCAGGTCGAGCGGCGTCGACCGGGTCTCGCTGGACAGCCTGAAGATCACGAAGCCGACGACGAGCGCGGCCACCGAGAGGGGCAGGACGCTCCAGAACATCCAGCGCCAGTCGAGCGAGGTGAGGATCAGCCCGCCGATGGTCGGCCCGATCGCGGGGGCGACGGCGATGACGATCGAGATCGTGCCCATGGTCGCGCCGCGGCGGTCGGCCGGGATCAGCTTCATGACCGAGGTCATGAGCAGCGGGATCATCACCGCCGTGCCGGTGGCCTGCACGATGCGGCCGGCGAGCAGGAGCGGGAAGCCGGGCGACAGCGCACAGATCAACGTGCCGAGGCTGAACAGGGTCATCGCGGCCAGGAAGACCTGGCGCGGCGTGAACCGCTGCAGGATGTAGCCGGTGGTCGGGATGACCACGCCCATCGTGAGCAGGAACCCGCTGGTCAACCACTGCACCGTCGTGGCCGAGACGCCGAGGTCACCTGTGAGGTGCGGCAGCGCCACGCTGAGGATGGTCTCGTTGAGGATCATCACGAACGCCGAGACGACGAGCGTCATGATGATCACCATCGGCCGCGCGGACCCACTGGTGGTGGTGGGTCCGGCGGTGTCGGACCCACCTGGGGTCTGACCGGTCATCGTTCCCCCTCAGGGCGACGGCCGTGGCGGTCACGGCCGGTCTGGAAGAGCATCACACGGACCCCCGACAGGCGAGCGGTTTACGGACAGGGGGTGGCCGGGCGTGCGCCGACGCCGCACCCGGCGAACGAGCACGTCAACGCCTGGTCGGGCGTCCGTGTTCCGGGTCCGGGGGAGTTTGCGCCGAGCGCGAACGCCTCACTGCTGGTGGCGGTGGGAGACGAACGCCACGGCCGCGATGACGATCGGGACGAGGAGGAAGACCCACGGGAACCGCCCGCCGCTCGCCGCGAAGAGGAGGGCGGCGGCGACCGGTGTCAGCATCGAGATCATGCCTGCGTGCCGGGCGACGGCGGCACCGGTCGGCGCCACCAGCTCCGGCAGGTCCGGGGCCGCGGGCGGGCCCGTCGGGGCGGGGGCGGCGCGGCGGGGGCGCCGGACGGGTAGGCCGGGTGCGGCTCGGGCAGGTCCCGGAACAGGGCGTCGAGCTGGGAGCGCGACCCGGCCCGCGAGGCCGCGGCGCAGCGGCTGGCGTGCTCCTCGCGAGCGAGGCGCCCGGCGCGCCGGTGCGCGTCCAGGGCCTCCATGGCGAGCTCGCGCTCGTGCGCCCCGACATCGGCCATGGGTCAAGTATGCGCCGGACGCGGCACCGTGCCGTGTCGCCGGACCATCACGAGAGGGTCATCGGGAAAGACGTGCCGAGCACCGTCCTCACCGGGCACGGCGGCGACGGGTGTGGCGGGGGACGGCGCGCACGGCGTCGACCCACGAATGCCAGAGCTGCACGGGGGCATGCCCCAGGAGATCCCTGCGGAGGTCGGCCTGCGTGGCCGGCTCGCCGTCGGCCCTCGTCACCCGGTGGTTCTCCATGTCCACGGCCTCCGCCCACATCGCGCGGCGGTAGTCGTCGGCGGCGCCGCGCGGGAGGAGAGCAGCTACCGCGTCGATGACCCCGGACGTCCGGTCGTGGAGATCGTCGCCATAGAGCATCGCGCCGAGCGCACATGCCACGACGACCATCCCGGCCAGCACGGTGAATACCAGGATCGGAACGGGGCCGGCGAGCACTCCGACGTCGAGGGCCGGCGAGGAGAGGCCCAGGGCGTGCAGCACCAGGTCGCCGGCGCTTACGAGTGCAGAGACCACGACCGTCGCGGCCCGGCCTCGTCGGGCCGCAGCGCCGCGCCCGACCGGAGAGCGATGCCTGCCGCGTTCCCCGTGACCCATCGAAAATGACTACCCGACGGTAGGAACGTGCGGCAACAGCCCTGAGGGACTTGCTCGGTCAAGCGGTGCGTGGGGCCCTGACAGATCTACGGGCCGCCCGCTGTCTCGCGTCCGAGGCCGCGAGTGCCTCGCGCGATGCCACGAGACCATCCGGGGTGAAGCGGTAGAAGCGGCGGCGCGCCCGCTTGGCGGCGTGCGTGTCGATGTCTTCCCACCGGTCGTCGAGCCAGCCGAGGGACACGAGCCGTTGGAGGACCGGGTAGGTGCTCGAGGGGAGGAGCCCGTCCCCGAGCTCGGCGATTTGTAGCCCGTAGATCCATTCCTGCGGACGCTCGTCGTGGAGTCGGACGAGGATTCGGAGGATCTCCTTCGCCGTCGTGGTCATCCGGGGCAGCTTTCCCACGCCCTCTGATGACGTCATCCCCGCGCCTCCCTCGCGTCCCTCGTCCGAGCTCGCCCGCCGGTCGTTGACGAGTTTCCTGCGTCATGCCTACAGTCCGACCTATGGCTTATAAGCGCAAGGTCACTGTTCGGGACACAACTTCGAGGGACCATACGCCCGGTGGCTCGTCGCGCCAGGGGCTGACGCACGCCGCGCCGCACCACCGGCTGGGGCTGCTGACGATGGCGGCGGTCGGTGCCGTCGCCGCCACGCTCGCGCAGTTCGCCGAGGACTGGATCGCCGGCCGGGCCGCGGTCTCCGACGTCGCCGTGCACGTGATGGTCACAGTGGTGCTCCTCGTCGTGGTGCTCGAGGTGGCGCTCCTTCGCCGAGCGGTCGTCGACGTCGGCGCGGCGCCGCACCCGTCGATCCGCTACTACCCTGCGGGTACGCCCCGCGAGCTCGACACGCTCTACCGGGCGGCGGCCGGGGTCGTCCGTGGTGCGGCCGTGGGGGCCGAGGTCGTGGCGGTCAACTCCTGGCTCGAGGTCTACGCCTCGCCCGATCGCTGCCCGTCGGCGGCCGCCTCGTGCCGTCGCTACCTGCAGGCGTTCGAGGACCGGTTCGGCGAGGTGTCGTATCGGCGCCTCGTGCAGGTGGACCGGGAACCGGCCGGGACCCTTGGCGTCAGCCTGCGGGACTGGATGGACGCGTCCTACCTCGAGCACTACGTCGCGATGACCTGCCGCCGCCAGGGCGGCGAGGATCCGCTCGTCCAGCTCACGGAGGTCGGACACGCGATCCCGATCTCGTTCGTCGTCGTCTCGGAGGGCCGGGGCGGTCGGATCATCTGGCAGCTTCACCGCAACTCCCCGCAGCCCCACCAGCCCGACGCGGTCGAGATGCTGGGCGTCCTCATCATCGACGACCCGGCCGGTCAGCTCGTCCCGACCTTCATGAGCTGGTTCCGTGCGATCGACCGGGGCGACCGCCGTGATCTCACCCCCGCCGACCTGGGCTGCCCGCCGGTCTCGCCGAACGGTGCGCGGTGATGACGGCCCGGCAGATCGAGGATGACGGTCCGGCCGACGCCCGCACCCTCGTCGCGGCGATGTTCGCGGTGATCGACGGCCGGCGCTGGGACGAGCTCCCGTCATTCTTCGCGGAGGGCATCGTCTACGACCGACCCGGCTACGCCACCTTTACCGGGCTGGGCGAGCTGTCGACGTTCTACCGCGAGCAGCGCAACGTCCGCAGCGGACGGCACCACCTCGTGACCCTGCTCGCCGACGGCGCCGAAGCCCTCTGCTGGGGGTGGTTCACCGGGGTCGATCTCGGGGGACGACCCCTGCACGAGGCGTTCGCCGACCACTACGCGTTCGACGACCAGGGCCTGGCCGTCGCGCGGCGGACCTTCTTCTACCGGCCCGCGCTGTGAGGACGGGGTCGTCAGCCGGCGTCGGGGATCTCGCAGATCACGGCACCCTGGTTGACGCTGGCGCCGGCCTCGAGGGTGAGGCCGGTGACGACGCCGTCCTTGTGGGCGGTGACCGGGTTCTCCATCTTCATGGCCTCGACGACCACGACGAGGTCGCCCGCCGCGACCGTGTCTCCCTCGGAGACCGCGACCTTGACCACGGTGCCCTGCATCGGCGCGGTGATCGCGTCGCCGGAGACCTTGGCGCCGCCGCCGGAGCGCTTGCGCGACTTCTTCTTCGGCGCCGCGCCACGGCCGCCGCCCCCGCCGCCGATCGCGAGGTCGCCGGGGAGCGAGACCTCGAGCCGCTTGCCCCCGACCTCGACGACCACCGTCTGCCGCGGCGCGCTCTCGTCGTCGTCCTCGGCCGGCTCGGCGGCCTGGAACGGCTCGATCTGGTTGTCGAACTCGGTCTCGATCCAGCGGGTGTGCACAACGAACGACTCGGCGCCCTCCGGGGCCGTGAACGCCGGGTCCTCCAGGACCACGCGGTGGAACGGGATGACCGTCGGCAGGCCCTCAACGACGAGCTCGGCGAGGGCCCGGCGCGAGCGGGCGATGGCCTGCTCGCGGTCCTCGCCGGTGACGATGAGCTTGCCGACCATCGAGTCGAACTGCCCGCCGATCACGGTGCCGGTCTCGACGCCCGAGTCGACCCGGACGCCGGGGCCGTCGGGGGCGACGAAGCGGGTGACGGTGCCAGGAGCGGGCAGGAAGCCGCGCCCCGCGTCCTCGCCGTTGATCCGGAACTCGATGGAGTGCCCGCGCGGCGTCGGGTCCTCGGAGAACCGCAGCTCCTGGCCCGCCGCGATCCGGAACTGCTCGAGCACCAGGTCGATCCCGCTGGTCTCCTCGGAGACGGGGTGCTCGACCTGCAGGCGGGTGTTGACCTCGAGGAACGAGATCGTGCCGTCCTCGCCCACGAGGAACTCGACGGTGCCCGCGCCCGAGTAGCCGGCCTCGACGCAGATGTCGCGGGCCGAGGTGTGGATGCGCTTGCGCTGCTCGTCGGACAGGAACGGCGCCGGCGCCTCCTCGACGAGCTTCTGGTGACGACGCTGCAGCGAGCAGTCGCGGGTGCCGACGACGATGCAGTGCCCGTGCTGGTCGGCGAGGACCTGCGCCTCGACGTGGCGCGGGCGGTCGAGGTAACGCTCGACGAACGACTCGCCGCGCCCGAAGGCCGACACCGCCTCGCGCACCGCGGCGTCGAACATCTCGGCGATCTCGTCGCGCTCGCGCGCCACGCGCATGCCGCGCCCGCCGCCGCCGAACGCGGCCTTGATGGCCACCGGCAGCCCGTGCTCGTCGGCGAACGCGATCACCTCGTCGGCGTCGGCCACCGGGTCCTTCGTGCCCGGCACGAGCGGTGCGCCCGAGCGCTCGGCGATCTTGCGGGCGGTGACCTTGTCGCCCAGGTCGCGGATGGCCTGCGGCGACGGCCCGACCCAGATCAGCCCGGCGTCGATCACGGCCTGGGCGAAGTCGGCGTTCTCGGAGAGGAAGCCGTAGCCGGGGTGCACCGCGTTCGCGCCCGAGTCGCGGGCGGCCTTCAGCAGCTTCTCGACGTCCAGGTAGGAGTCCGCCGCGGTCTCGCCGCCGAGCGCGAACGCCTGGTCGGCCATGCGCACGTGCGGAGCGTCACGGTCCGGGTCGGCGTAGACGGCCACGCTGGCCAGCCCCGCGTCGGCGCACGCACGCACCACCCGCACCGCGATCTCGCCACGGTTGGCGACGAGGACGGTGTGCAGCGGGTCGAACCCCGAGGGGGCGGACGCGGCCATCGAGAGACCTCCTGGGGATCGTCGCTGAGCCGGGGATCGGTCGGGGCAGTGTAGGGGCGGCCGGACGGGCGCTCGCCGGGGTCACTCTCTCGTACTCCACTCGCCTCCGTGGCGCCCCCGGGCGTGGTCATGACCACATGCGTGACCGCGGGGTGACCGTCTGTTCCCGACGCCCGGGTGCGGATCACAGCGGTCACGCGGATACCGTCGGCGATCGATGAGGCCTTGGTGGTGGCGGTCCGTGGCCGCGTGCGTGTCCGTGCTGGTCCTCGCGGGCCTCGTCGCGGTGATCGCGGGCGCCGTCGCTGCCGACCGCTCGACCGCCTCGCGCCTCGCCGCGGAGGACGGGGCGGGGACGTCGGAGAGCGATGCGCCTCCCGCTGCGTCCCCGGCCGCGGCGACCGGTGCCGAGGAGCCTGCCGGGGCCTCTCCTGCCGAGCCGTCGGAGCCCCCTGCCGAACCGACCGCGGGTCCGGGACCCGGACGCGTCTCCGACACGGGCACCGCCACGAGCCTGGCCGTCCTTCGCGGCTGGCGGGTGGCGCCGACCCAGGACGTCGTCGAGGTGCCGCCCGGGCGCTTCGAGGGCGCCACGATCCTGCGGCGCGGCGCGGGCACCGTTGTGCTCGTCGGCCTCGCCGACCCCGAGCGGGTACCGCCGCGCGCCGACCCGGCACGGCCGGACCCCGCCCAGGAGCAGGCCCTCGCCGCGGAAGCGCGCCGGCTGGCCGACGCCTACGCCGACCTGCTCGCGCCGGGTGCCGAGACCGGCGCCCTCACCGACAACGACACGACGATCGCGGACCTGCCCACCCGCACCTCGGTGCGCCGCGTCGAGGGCGGCGCGCTCGACGGCGCGCTCGTGCGCGTCAGCGCCCTCGCCGCGCCGGGCCGCACCGTGACGGTGCTGGCGGTCGCGCGGCCCGCGCCGGACATCGACGCCGAGGGCGACGCCGCCGACGAGGTGGTGCGCTCCCTGCGCCTGGACGAGCCGGCGCCCGCGCCGTGACGATCCGGTCGGGCCCTAACCGGTCCGGGCCCAGAGGGCGTCGACGCCGATGCCGATCTCGGCGAGCAGGCGCCGGGTCAGCGGCAGGCTCAGGCCGACCACGTTCGACGGGTCGCCCTCGACGCCCTCGACGAACCAGCCGCCGCGCCCGTCGAGCGTGAACGCGCCCGCCACGGCCAGCGGCTCGCCGGTGGCGAGGTAGGCCTCGAGCTCGCCGGTGGTCGGCACCCCGAAGGCGACGGCCGTGCGGGCGTGGCCGATGACCTCGCGCCCGAGCTCGCCGCCGCCGACCGCGACCAGCGCGTGCCCGGTGAACAGCTCGGCGCTGCGGCCGGCCATCTGGTCCCAGCGCCCGCGGGCGGCGTCGACGTCGCGCGGCTTGCCGACGAGCTCGCCCTCGAGGAACAGCATCGAGTCGGCGCCGATGACGACGCACTCCCGCTCGGTCGCGGCGACCCGCGCAGCCACGCTGCGGGCCTTCGCGAGCGCCAGCGCGGTGACGGTGTCGACCGGCTCGGCGTCCGCGCCCAGCTCGGCGAGGAGCGCGTCCTCGTCGACGTCGGACACCTCGACCAGGGGTTCCACACCCGCCGCCCGCAGGATCGCCAGACGGGCCGGGGACGCGGAAGCCAGGACCAGACGCACGTCGCGGAACCCTACGTCGCGCCCGTGGTGCCGGCTGCGGTGCGGTCTCGGGTGCCGTCCGCCGACGCCGGGAGTCGGCCCACCCCGGCGAGGATCGAGAGGTGCGTCGGGCGCTCGAAGCCCCGCCAGCGGCAGACGTCCACGACGCCCGGCTCGAGGATCTCGAAGCCGTCGAACAGCGCCGTGATCTCCTCGCGCGTCCGCAGGTGGCCGCCGCGCGGGGTGCGGGCGTAGGCCGCGTGGACCTCGCTGAGCTCGGCGTCCGTCAGGCCCTCCGAGCTGCCGGCGGACAGGACGAGGTGCGAGCCCGGCACCATCCGGGAGCGGAAGTGCCCGAGGATGCGCTGCGGCTCGCCGTCGGGGGAGAAGTGCAGGACCGCCACGAACAGGACCCCGACCGGCTGCTCGAAGTCGATCAGGCGGGCGACCTCGGGGTGCCCGGTGATCGTCTCGGGGGCGTGCATGTCGGCCTCGACCACCGCGACCGCGCGGTCCTCGGCGAGCAGCGCCCGGGCGTGGGCGAGCACGACGGGGTCGTCGTCGACGTAGACGACCCGGGCGCCGGGGTGCGTGCGCCGGGCGACCTCGTGCACCGTCGGGGCGGTCGGGATGCCGGTGCCGACGTCCACGAACTGCGTGATCCCGGCCGCGGCGAGGTGCTCGATCGCGCGCACCAGGAACGCCCGGTTGTTGCGGGCGAGCTGCCGCTGGTCGGGATGGCTGGCGATCACCGCCTCGGCGGCCTCGCGGTCGGCGGCGAAGTTGTCCCGGCCGCCGAGGTAGTAGTCGTACATCCGCGCGGGGGAGGGCACGTCGCTGTCGAACCCGCTGTCGAACCCGCCGTCGAACCCGCTGCCGGGTCCGCCCTCGGATCCCTCGGTCACCGCTGCCCCCCGTGCACGGCGCCACGGTAACCGGGCCCGTGCACGGGCGGCCCGCATCGACGCCCCGCCTGATCAGGTTGGCGGGTCGGCTCAGAACGGCGGCTCGTCGGGCAGGCGACCGGGCGGTGGTCGGCCGGTGTGGGCGTCGTCCGGGTAGGGGTCGTCGGTCCAGATCGGCTCGTCTGACGCCAGCCCCTCCGGAGCGGTGCTCGAGCGGTACCGGCCCGGCGCGGGGTCGGGGACGTCGGGGATGACGGGGCGGGGCGGACGCTCGTAGGAGTGGCCGGTGGGGCTGGTCCAGACGAACGTGCCCGCCTCGGGCTGGGCGAGGTGCCAGCCGGCCTCGTGCTTGACGCGGTGGTCGTGCCGGCACGCCGCGCCGAGGTTCGCGCCCACCGTCGACCCGTCGTGGACGACGGCGACCGTGTGGTCGATGTCCGAGGTGAGCGCCGACGCCCGGCAGGGCGGGAACACGCACGTGCGGTCCCGCATCTGGATCCACCGCGCCAGCGCGGCGGGAGGGACGCGTCGTCGGGCGTCGTCGGGGGTCCGGGGCTCGGGTGGCCGCCACGCCCGGAGTTGCTCCTGGAGATCGGTCAGCATCGGGACCCAGGCCGGATGATCGCGGAGCCGCAGCGCGGCGAGCTCGGACTCGCGGACGTGCAGCTCGACGACCGGGCGCGGCACGGCCGGCGGGACGTCGGTGGGCGTCGTCGCGTACCCCGGGGGCCGGCGCCGGGTGAGGAGCGCGGCGATCAGCCGGCCCTCCTCGTCGGTGACCGCCACCCGCCACTCCGCCGCGCACAGCTGGCGGGCGAAGTTCCGCGCGAACGGCGCGTGGACCACCCCGTAGCCGGGCAGGAACCCGGGCTTCTCGTCGGCGCCGAGCATGGTCAGCAGGCCGACCCGGAGCTCGATGCGCGACCGTCGGGTGCCGCCACCTCGGAGGCGAGAGGGGGCCTCGCGCTCGTCGTCGGTGCTGTCTGTCGCGGTGCTGTCTGTCGCGGTGCTGTCTGTCGCGGTGCTGTCTGTCGCGGTGCTGTCTGTCGCGGTGCTGTCTGTCGCGGTCCCTTCCGGCTCGGCGTCGTCCGACGCGGCATCCCCGGGCTCGGCCTCGGCGTGGTCGTCGGCGGGCTCCCCGGCCGGCGGGGGCCCGCCGACGTGCACCGGGGCCCGGCGACCGCGGGGATCGCCGGGGCAGGCGTTCGCCGCCACATGGGCCACGAGGGCGTCGTCGTCCCATCCCTCGGGCCGGGGACCCAGCAGCGCGAGGTAGATGTCGGCGCGGATCGTGTCGATCAGCCCCGGGTGCCCCAGGGCCTTGGCGCGCAGGGCGAGCGCCTCGACGTGCGCGGTGGAGAGCGCCCCGGCGTCGAGCGGCAGGTCGAGCCCCGAGAGGTTGACCGTGCCCGACTCGGTGCGTCGCGCCCGCACCCGGCGCTGGCGGCGGGAGTTCTCGTAGAGCCGCTCCGCCCACAGGGGGTCGAGCGCGGTGGCCAGCTGCTGAAGGCGCTCGATCAAGCCCGCGAGCGTCAACGCAGGCGCCTCGGGCAGCACCCGGCGCACCACGCGCGCGGCGTGCTCCGCCGAGAGCGAGGACGTCCAGGTGACGCAGAGGCGCACCCGGTCGGTGTCGATCAGCCCCGCGTCCCAGGCGGCCCAGAGCTCGGGGATCGCCTCGATCGCGGTCTCTGCCTGGCCCAGGAGCTTCGACACCCGAGTGCGCGACTCGACGAGCGCGACCCGCAGCTCGTCGCCGCCGAACTCGCCGTAGCCGTCGCGGCGGCCCCCCGGCAGATCGGGATCGGCGAGCGCCGCCTCGCGGGCGGCGCGGGCGTACCGGGCCTCGTGGTGCGAGAGCTGCCGGCGCCACGCGAGCGCGAGCGTCACGCTGTCGTGCGGCGACACGGCCCGCGGATCGACCTGCTCCAACAACGCGCCCAGCGTCGCGCCGGGTGGGGTCGTGGCGATCCCCTCCGGCAGCGATGCGAACACCTGTTCGAACATGGCTTGAGGCTAGCGCGCACCCCCGACAACCACGGGCCGTTCGGGAACGCCCGTCAGCTCCGGAACCCCGGGTCCGCCTCGTGCACGCCCGGCGCCCGTCCCTTGGGCTCCTCCCAGTCCTCCTGCCGGCCCAGCGCCGTGAGGTCGAGCAGGTGGTAGGCGTGCATCATCGCCTCGACCCCGCGGCCGTAGGTGGCGTAGGTGTGGAACACGTCGTCGCCGTCGCGCAGGAACGCGCTGATGCCGGGCTGCTCGCCCACGTAGTCGAGCATCCAGTCGAAGCCGGACGCAGCCAGCTCGTCGGCGTCGCGGAAGTTGTAGCTCACGGGCGTGACGGAGGCATCGAGGGTCACGTGGAAGTCGTGGTTGAAGCTGCTGCCCTCCGACGAAAACCAGGGGAACGTCCAGCCCCGGGTGGAGGCCACGGCCTCCAACCGCGGGAACGGCGCCCGCGACACGGCGGCGAAGGCGGTGTCGCGCCGGGCGAGGTGCTCCCGCACGCCCTCGCCGGTGTCGGCGGCCATGGCGCTGCAGCTGTGGCAGGGCACGTCCCACGCCGGGTCGAACATGAAGTGCTGCAGCACGAGCTGCCGGTGACCGCCGAACAGGTCGAGCAGCCCGACCTCGCCGTCCGGGCCCGTGAAGCGGTAGTCCTCCTCGACGCGGACCATCGGCAGTCGTCGCCGGTCAGCGTTGAGCACGTCCCGTGCCCGTGCCATCTCCTTCTCCCGCTCCAGCAGCGACCGGCGCGCGGCCAGCCACTCGTCGCGTGAGACCACGTCCGGTAACGCCATCGTCCTCACCTCGTCCATCGACTTGCGTGAAGCAAGCACGGTAGGACGGGTGGCTTGCGTCACGCAAGCGTTGATGGTCGACTCAGACGGGCAGCGGTGCACCGTCCCCCGGCGGGCGGTCGCCGTGGCGGTGCACGATGCGCCACGCGCCGTCCTCCCGTCGGTACACGTGGGTGACCCGGAGGGTGTATGAGACGGGCTCGCCGTCGACGACGAACGTCTTGTGCTCGAACGCCACGGTGTAGGCCAGGTCTCCGCACGCCCCGGACGCGACGAGCTCGAGCTCGTAGTCGCGGAGGTGTTTCCCCGCGAAACGACGGGCCAGCCAGTGGAAGATCTCGTCCACCTCGTCCCAGCCGCGCCGAAGGTTCCCGGTGGCACCGAAGAGGGTGACCGGGTCACTCCGCGACCACGTGCCGGCCCGCGCGTCGCCGTCACCGCGGCACAGCGCCTGCTCGGCGTCCCGCTGCCGCGGCAGCATCTCGCCCAGGAAAGTCTCGACCTCGCCCGTCCGCGCCATCGCACACTTCCGATACAGTTCATACTTATCGAATACAAGGAGAGTGCATCCGATGCCCGACGGCGTCAAGAGGCGCTACGACTCGACCCGTCGCCGGGAGCAGGCGCAGGAGAACCGCCGTCGCGTCCTCGACGCCGCCCACGAGCTGTTCGTGGACCAGGGCTACGGCGCCACGACGATCGTCGAGATCGCCTCGGCGGCCGGGGTCGCGGCGGAGACCGTCTACGCGGCGTTCCGCACCAAGCTCACGGTGCTGCGCCGGGCGTGGGACGTCGCCGTGGGCGGCGACGAGGATGACGTCCGCCTCCTGGACCGGCCGGAGCTGCGCGCCGTCTTCGCCGAGCCCGACCTCGCTGCGCGGCTGACGCGGTTCGCCACGGTCAACACGGCGATCATGCGGCGGACCGCCCGGCTGCGCCTCGCCATCCAGAGCGCGGCCGGCGGCGATCCCGCCGCCGCCGACTTCCTCGGCGAGCTCGACCGGGAGCGCCTCGCGGTCATGGACGAGCACGCCGGGGCGGCGGAGGCCACCGGGCAGCTGGCGGTGCCCGAGGACACCTGTCGCGACGTCCTCTTCGCCACCACCGACGGGTCGCTGTGGCTCACCCTCGTCGGCCGGCGTGGCTGGTCCGACGAGGCCTACGCCGCCTGGCTCGCGCGGGTGTGGACGGCGACGCTGGTGGCGCCGTGACGTGCCCGTCGCTCAGAGCTGCAGGACCGCCTGCACGTCCAGATGGATCTGGATCGTCGAGCCGACGACGGGCACGCCGCGGGCGACCATCTGCTGCCAGTTCAGCGTGAAGTGCTCGCGGTGCAGCGAGGTGCTGGCCGTGGCGCCGATCCGCGTGCCGTTCCAGGTCTGGGTGCCAAGGTAGGTCGTCTCGAGGCGCACGTCGTTGGTGCGCCCGCGGATGGTCAGGTCGCCGTCGATCGTCCAGGAGTTGCCCGCCCGCACGACGAAGCGGGTGCTGGAGAACTGCAGCTGCGGGTGCTCGTCGACGGCGAGGAAGTCCTGCGAGCGCAGGTGGGCGTCACGCTGAGGGTTGTGGGTCTCGATGCTCGCCGCGTCGATGACGACGTCGATGCTCGAGTCCTCGATGTCCTCGGCGATCTGGATCGACCCGCGGAACCGCGTGAACTGCCCGTAGACGCGGGAGAGTGCGATGTGGCGCGCCACGAACCCGAGCCGGCTGTGGGCGTCGTCGATCACCCACTCGCCGGGCGACGGGCGCGTGCTGCCCTGGTCGGCGTTGAGGATCAGGGCGCCGAGCGCGGCGTGCTCACCGCGGCCCACGACGATGTCGCGGGTCAGGGCGCTGTAGCCGCCCAGGCTCGCTCGCAGCGTGTACGAGCCGCTGGGGACGGCGGCGGTGTAGAAGCCGAACGGGTCGGTGGGCGACTCGGTGACCACCCGCCGCAGGCCCTCGCTCTCGACGATCGCCACCGTCACGCCCGGGAGGGGACGACCCTCGAGGTTGCGCAGCTGGAGGCTGACGAGCCCGCCGGTGGGCGGGATCGGCATGAGGGCGTGGTCGGAGTCGCGGTACGACTCGCCCCCGATCGGTGTGCGACGTCGTCGGCGCAGCAGGGCCATCAGGTCACCGGCCCCCTCTCACCGGGGCCGGGCCGAGGCTCGCCAGCCGCCGGGGCCGGGGTGGACGGGGCCGCGGACGAGGTCGACGTGCCGCGCCCAGCCCGACGTCGGCGTCGGGTCCGGGGCCTCGTCGCCGCCGCCGCCGCCCGCCGCGGCCAGCACGGCCGTCAGCGCCGCCAGCTCCGCCGCGTCGGGCTCGCCGCGCACGATCCGCAGGACCGGACGCCGGGGAGCCTCCTCCTCGCTCACAGGGGCACGTTCCCGTGCTTGCGCGGCGGCAGCGTCTCGCGCTTGGTCTCGAGCATCCGCAGCGAGCGGGCGACGTACCCGCGGGTGTGCGACGGGGGCACGACGGCGTCGACGTACCCGCGCTCGGCCGCGACGTACGGGTTGGCCAGCCTGTCCTCGTACTCCTGCTGGAGCTCGGCGCGGCGGGCCTCGACGTCGCCACCGGAGTCGGCCACCTTCGCCAGCTCCTTGCGGTACAGGATGCTGACCGCGCCGGACGCCCCGGTGACCGCGATCTGCGCGGTGGGCCAGGCGATGTTGACGTCGGCGCCGAGGTGCTTGGAGCCCATGACGTCGTAGGCGCCGCCGTAGGCCTTGCGGCAGATGACCGTCACCAGCGGGACCGTCGCCTCGGCGTACGCGTAGATCAGCTTCGCGCCGCGCCGGATGATGCCGTTGTACTCCTGGTCGGTGCCGGGCAGGAATCCCGGGACGTCGACGAAGGTCAGCACCGGGATGTTGAACGTGTCGCACGTGCGCACGAACCGCGCGGCCTTCTCGCTGGCCCCGATGTCGAGGCAACCGGCGAGCTGCGTCGGCTGATTGGCGACGATGCCGACCGGGCGGCCCTCGATGCGCCCGTAGCCGGTGACCATGTTGGCGGCGTAGAGCGCCTGGACCTCGAGGAAGTCGCCGTCGTCGACGACGCGGGTGATGGCCTCGCGGATGTCGTAGGGCTGGTTCGGCGAGTCGGGCACGAGGGTGTCGAGCTCGAGGTCGGTCTCGGTGATGCCGTCCGGGACCGAGCCCGTCTCCTCCTCGCCGGTGATGCGCGGCGGGTCGGTGAGGTTGTTCGACGGCAGGTAGCTCAGCAGCTCCTGCACGTAGGAGATCGCGTCGTCCTCGTCGGAGGCCAGGTAGTGGGCGTTGCCCGAGGTGGCGTTGTGCGTGCGGGCGCCGCCGAGCTCCTCGAACCCCACGTCCTCGCCGGTGACGGTCTTGATCACGTCCGGGCCGGTGATGAACATGAAGGACGTCTCGTCGACCATGATCGTGAAGTCGGTGAGCGCCGGGGAGTACACCGCGCCGCCGGCCGCCGGGCCCATGACCAGCGAGATCTGGGGGATGACGCCCGAGGCGTGCACGTTGCGCCGGAAGATCTCGCCGTAGAGCCCGAGGGCGACGACGCCCTCCTGGATGCGCGCGCCGCCGCCGTCGTTGATGCCGACGACGGGGCAGCCGATCTTCATGGCCACGTCCATGACCTTGACGATCTTCTCGCCGTAGACCTCGCCGAGCGCGCCGCCGAAGACCGTGGCGTCCTGGGAGAACACGCAGACCGGACGGCCGTCGATCGTGCCCTGGCCGGTGACGACGCCGTCGCCGTAGGGGCGGTTCTGCTCGAGGCCGAAGTTGGTGGACCGGTGCCGGGCCATCGCGTCGAACTCGAGGAACGAGCCCTCGTCGAGCAGCAGGTCGAGGCGCTCGCGGGCCGTCTTGCGGCCCTTCGCGTGCTGACGCTCGACGGCGCGCTCGCTGCCGGCGTGGATGACGTCGTCCTGCCGCCGGTGCCAGTCGGCGAGCTTGCCCGCCGAGGTGTGGACGTCCGGCTCGCCCGAGGCGTCGTCCGGCTCCGGCAGCGGCTCCGTCGCGGCGGTCATGGCCCGGCACTGTAGCGACCGGCACCGACACGGCCGGGCTTCGTGCCGATGAGGTGATCAGCGGCACTACGGTGCCCCGCGTGGCACCCGGACCGCTGGACCAGGACGCGCTGCGTCACGCCGTGGGCCCGCCCACCGGGCCCTGGGCGTCGCTCGACGTCGTCGCGCGCACCGGCTCGACCAACGCCGACCTGCTCGCGCGCACCTCCGGCCCGGACGCGGCGCCCGACCGCACCGTGCTGGTCGCCGAGCACCAGGACGCGGGTCGCGGCCGGCGCGACCGCGTGTGGGAGGACCGCGCGGGCGAGGGCCTGACCTTCTCGATCCTGCTGCGCCCGCGCGAGGTGGCCGTCGAGCGGTGGGGCTGGGCGCCGCTGCTCGCCGGGCTCGCGCTCGTCGAGGCGATCGACCAGGTCACCGGCGGAGAGGTGCCCGCGGCCCTGAAGTGGCCCAACGACCTGCTCCTCGGTGGCAGCGACGACCGGCAGCCGGCGAAGGGCGCCGGCATCCTCGCCGAGGTCGGCGGGGGACGGGACGACGACCGGACGCTGGTCGTGGGGATCGGGCTCAACGTCGGCACCGCGGCCTCGGACCTGCCCGCGGGGGCGACGTCGTTGGCCGCGGAGGGCTTCGGGCACCTCGACCGGGAGGCCGTGCTCGTCGTGGTCCTGCGCGCGCTGGCCGACCTCGACGCCCGCTGGCGCGACGCCCACGGTGACGTCGTCGCGGCCGGCATCGTCGAGGACTACCGGGCGCGGTGCGCGACGCTCGGCCGCGAGGTCGCCGTGACGCTGCCCGGCGGGCGTGTCCTCGAGGGCCGGGCCGTCGACGTCGACCGCGACGGGCGCCTGGCCGTGCGCGAGCCCGGGGGCGACACGACCGTGGTGTCGGCGGGCGACGTGGTCCACGTGCGGCCCGCGGCTCGCTAGCCTCTCCGCATCCCCGGCGACGGCCGGGCGGGTCGAGGGGTGCGCGTGGCCTACCCCGACGCGGTGCTGCGGCGCGGCGAGCACGTGCTCGCCCACCGTCGGCCGCACTGGCGCATGCTGCTCGTGCCCGCGGTGGTGCCGCCCGTCGCGGTGTTCCTCGCCGCGTTCCTCGCCGGGCTCGCGGCGTCGATCCCCACCGGGTCCACCCGCACCGCCGTGCGCCTCGCGCTCGTGCTGCTCGCCGTGATCGCCATCGTCTGGCTCGCGGTGCTCCCGCTCGTGCGCTGGCGGTGCACGCACCTCGTGGTCACCGACCGGCGGCTGCTCGTGCGGGAGGGCGTGCTCGCCCGGGAGAGCGTCGTCGTGCCCGGCGCGACGATCACCGACGTGCGCACCCGCCGGACCTCGGTCCTGGGCGCGGGCACGCTGATCGTGTCGACGGCGGGGACCCGGGAGCCCTGGGAGTTCGTCGGTCTCGGCGACGTCGAGCGTCTGGCCTCGCTCGTCGAGGGCGTCGCCGACGAGCGGGGCGGCCTGGCCCTGGCCGAGGCGGACGACGACTGGGGGGCCTGGCCGTCGGACGCGGAGGACGCCGACGGTCCGGAGGCCCTCGAGGGCGGGAGCGACGGCGACTTGGTCGACGACGATGATCTCGAGGACGAGGACGACGAGGAGCCGTCCGGGGAGGCCGCGCCGGTCAGGCGGGGCCGGTGGCGCCGTCGCGCCGCCCGAACATCCCGGTGAAGCGGGACCGGAAGACGACCGCCTCGGGATCGGCCCTGGTCAGGGTGCCTGCGAGGGTGATGAGCCCGAGCTGCGGGCGGCTCGCCGACACGCGGGCGGCGACGATCTCCATCGTGGCGTCCAGCCGGTCGCCCGGGAACACCGGCGCCGGCCACGCGATCTCGTCGCCCCCCGGGGAGCCCAACGACGCCGACCGCGACAGCAGGGCGTCCACGTAGCACCGCATCCACAGCGAGGCGGTGAACCAGCCCGACGCGCACAGCCCGCCGAACAACGAGGCCTTCGCGGCGTCCTCGTCGACGTGGAAGGGCTGCGGGTCGAAGCGGCGGTTGAACGCGAGCATCTCGTCGCGGTCGACGACCACCGAGCCCAGCGCGATGCGCCGACCGGCGGGCAGGTCCTCGAAGTACACCTCGGGGTCGGGCACGGGGGGATGGTGCCATCGGACGTCCGTGACGACCCGACGGAACCGTTCGGGCCCCGGCTGCGTCGGAACCCGTGTGCGAGCCGGTGAGCTGGCGGGCTGGCTGGCCGCGGCCGGGGTGGCCGACGCGGCGGTCAGCGTGGGCGCGGAGGCCGATCGGGCGTGGTGCGTGCGCGCCGTGGCCGACGGGGACGGGACGTGGGAGGTGTTCTGGTGCGAGCGGGGTGGACGCTTCGAGTGGACGCGGTTCGACGACGAGTCGGCCGCCTGTTTCTCGCTGTTCGGGCGGCTGGTGTGGGCGCGGCTCGCGGCGGGCGGGCGAGGGTGGGCCTAGCGGTCCGGCGTCAGGATCGCGAGGGCCGCGTCGTGCAGGTGCCCGTTGGTCACCAGGGCGTCGCCGCCGTCGCAGCGGACGACGCCGGAGAGGTCGGTGAGGCGCCCGCCGGCCTCCTCGACGATCACCTGGGCGGCGGCGAGGTCCCAGGTGTTGGCCGCGGGGTCCACGGCGACGTCGATCAGACCCTCGGCGACCAGGCAGTGGTGCCAGAAGTCGCCGAAACCGCGGCTCTCCCAGCACGCCTGCGTCAGGGCGAGCCAGCGGTCCTGGAGCCCGATGGTGCGCCAGTAATCGAGGTCGGTGGTGGACGCGTAGGCGTCGGCGAGGTCGCCGACGCCGGACACCCCGATGCGCTCGTCCTCCACCCCGCGCGCGGGGTCGCTGGTGTGGGCGCCGCTGCCGGCGGCGGCCCACCACCGCCGACCGAGGGCCGGCGCCGACACCACGCCCACGGTGGGACGGCCGTCCTCGACGAGTCCGATCAGCGTCGCCCACACCGGCACGCCGCGGGAGAAGTTCTTGGTGCCGTCGATCGGGTCGAGCACCCACACGCGCCCGGCCCCGAGCTCGCCGCCTCGCTCCTCGCCCAGCACGGTGTCGTCGGGCCGGTGGTCGGCGATCACCGAGCGCAGGCGGTCCTCGCACGCGGTGTCGGCGTCGGTGACGGGGGTGCGGTCGGGCTTGCGCTCGACGCGCAGGTCGGCCGCCCGGAAGCGCGGCAGCGTCACCGCGTCGGCGGTGTCGGCGAGGGCCAGGGCGAGGGCGAGGTCGTCGGAATGTCCGGCTCGTCCGCCTCGTCCGTCCGTGGGGCTCATGGCGGGCGATCGTGCCAGCAGACGCCGACCACCGGTCTACTGTGGCGACGTGACCACGGTGCTGCTCGTCGAGGACGACGCGGCGATCGCCGGACCCCTGTCCCGGGCGCTGCAGCGCGAGGGCTACGAGGTCGACGTCGTCGGCGACGGTCAGGCCGCGCTCCACCGCGCGGGTGCGGCGGGGCCGGACCTGATGGTGCTCGACCTCGGCCTGCCCGGCATGGACGGCCTCGAGGTCTGCCGACGCGTGCGCGTCGACCAGCCGGATCTCCCGGTCCTCATGCTCACGGCGCGCACCGACGAGGTCGACTTCGTCGTCGGGCTCGACGCGGGCGCGGACGACTACGTGGGCAAGCCCTTCCGGCTCGCCGAGCTGCTGGCCCGGGTGCGGGCGCTGCTGCGCCGCCGCGCCCCCGAGGTGCTGGAGGCGGGCGGGGTGCGGCTCGAGCCGTCGGCGCGCCGGGTCACCGTCGACGGGGTCGAGGTGGGGCTGGCCAACAAGGAGTTCGAGCTCCTGCGGGTGCTCATGGCCCACGCCGGGCAGGTGGTCTCCCGCGAGGAGATCCTGCGCGAGGTGTGGAACGACCCGGAGATGAAGACGTCGAAGACCCTCGACATGCACATGTCGTGGCTGCGGCGCAAGCTCGCCGACGAGGGCGGCACCGGGGCGGCCGTCGGCCGCCGGATCAGCACGGTGCGCGGCGTCGGGTTCCGCTTCAACACCTAGGTCGTCCCGCGTGCGCCGTCGGATCCTGATCTCCACGCTCCTCGTCGTCACCATCACGGTGGCGGTGCTGGGCGGGCCGCTGGCGCTCACCACCTGGCGGCTGGTCGAGGACTTCACCCGCGCGGACATCAACTCCCGGCTGCGCCAGGTCGTCGCGACGCTGGACACGCAGGTCTCGGCCGACCGGCCGGTGGACCTCAGCGCGGTCGGCATCGCGGTGCCGCCCGGCGGGTCGCTGGTGGTGCGCACGCCGCGCGGGGTCAGCACGCTGGGGATCCTCGAGCCCGGCGCCACCGTCAGCGAGACGCTGCCGTTCGGGCTGTCCGGGTCGGCGGTGCTCTCGGAGCCGATCACCGAGATGCGCAACCGCCAGCTGCAGGCGACGGCGCTGGTGCTGGCCGCGGTGCTGCTGTCGGTGGGCGTGGGTGCGGTGGTCGCGACGCTGACCGCCCGGCGTCTCGCGGATCCGCTGCAGCAGGTGGCGGGACGCGCGGCCCGGCTCGGCGCGGGCGACTTCCGGCCCGCTCCGCACCGCCACGGCATCCCCGAGCTGGACCGGGTCTCCGACGTCCTGGACTCCTCGGCCACGGCGCTCGCCGAGCTCCTCCAGCGCGAGCGCGAGCTCGTGGGCGACGTGTCCCACCAGCTCCGTAGCCGGCTGACCGCGCTGCAGCTGCGCCTCGACGAGCTCGCCGCCCATCCCGACGACTACGTCGCCGGCGAGGGCGCGGCGGCCCTCGAGCAGGCCGAGCGTCTCGCCGAGGTGCTCGACGAGCTGCTCGCGTCCGCCCGGGAGGCGCGCGCCGCGGGGGCGGCGCCGGTCGAGGTGTCGGGCGAGCTGGAGGCCGTGGCCGCCGAGTGGCGCGACCCGCTGCGCGCCGAGAGCCGCACGGTGCGGGTGCGGGCGCCGGAGGGGCTGGTCGCGCGCGCCACGTCCGGGCGCCTGCGCGAGGCACTCGGGGTGCTCGTCGACAACGCCCTGCGTCACGGGCGGGGGACGGTCACGCTCGCGGCGCGGCTCTCGGACAACGACATGATCGTCGTCGAGGTCGGCGACCACGGGGACGGCGTCCCGCCGGAGCTCGCCCCGCACGTCTTCGACCGCGGGGTCTCGGGGGCGGCGTCGACCGGCGTCGGGCTGGCGCTGGCCCGGGCCCTCGTCGAGGCCGACGGCGGGCGCCTCGAGCTCGCGCGGACCAAGCCGGCGACCTTCGCGGTCTTCCTGCCGGTGCCGCGCACCGACAGGACCGTCGCGGCCCCGCGACCGCTGCCGACGACCGGGCCGCGGTAGAGGGCCCGCCCGGGAGATCAACAGGTCGAAAGGCACGTCCGGAGGCCGATCTCGGGTGCCTTTCGGTCCGGTGATCTCCAGCTGGGGCCGAGCGCCGGCCGGGACGGCGTCAGGCCCGCGCCGCGAGCACCTCCCGGCACGCGTCGACGTAGGCGCGCACAGCGGGCCGGCGGTCATCGGCGCGCCAGGCGAGGACGAGGGTGGCCGCCACCGCGTCTGGCTCGTCACCGGGGCCTCGAGCGGCTTCGGCCGCGCGATCACCGAGGCCGCCGTCGCCGCGGGCGACACGGTCGTCGCCGCGGCCCGGCGCACCGACGCCCTCGCCGAGCTCGCCGGCGCGCACCCCGGCCAGGTCGAACCGCTGGCCCTCGACGTCACCGCCTCCGGCGCCGACCTCACCGCGGCCGTCGACGACGTCGTCGCCCGGCACGGGCGCCTCGACGTGCTGGTCAACAACGCCGGGCGCACGCAGGTCGGCGCGCTCGAGGAGACGACCGAGGACGAGCTGCGCGCGCTGTTCGACCTCCACGTCATTGGGGCCGGCCCTGCTCACCCGGGCGGCGTTGCCGCACTTCCGCGCGCAGGGCTCGGGCGCGGTCGTGCAGATGTCGTCGGTGGGCGGGCAGGTCACCGTGCCCGGCTTCGGCGTCTACTGCGCGACGAAGTTCGCGCTCGAGGGCCTCACCGAGACGGTGGCGCAGGAGTGCCGGCACGTCCGGTTCCTCGTCGTCGAGCCGGGCGCGTCCCGCACCGAGCTCTTCCGTCCCGGCGCGGCGGTGATGTCGACACCGATGCCGGAGTACGAGGACACGGTGGGGCCGACGCGCGCGTTCGTGACCGGCGGCGACGGCACCCAGCCGGGCGACCCGGACAAGGCCGCCGCGGCGATCCTCAGCGCGCTCGACGCCGTCGACGCGCCGCTGCGTCTGCCGTTGGGCCGCGACGCGGTGACCGGGATCCGGACGCGCCTGGCGGGCCTCGCCGAGGACCTCGACCGGTGGGAGCCGCTGTCGACGTCGACCGACCGGGACGACGTCTGAGGCCGGACCGGCGCGAGGGTCCTAGCGGGGGCGGTGGTGGCGCACGAGCGCGACGGTGACCTCGGTGAGGTCCTCCGCGTCGAGCTCCTGGCGTCGACCGTCGGCCTCGGCGCGCGCCCGTCCGGCGGGGTAGGGGCCGTAGGTGTCGGCGGCGCCGGTGACGGGATCGAGGACGAGGACCATGAGCCCGTCGCAGTGTTCGAGCTCGTCGGGTTCGAGCAGAGGATCCGTGGTCACGGGCCGGCCGGCGGGCCGACGGGGGCACGGTAGTCTGGGCACAGCAGGTCCTCCTCCGCGTCCTGGTGTCCCGAACCACCCGACCGTCCGGTCGGGAGCGCGGTACCGAAGGTATCAAGAACCTTGCGTTCCCTTCCGCGATCGGGCGGTGACCGGCCCCTGGTCGGAGACCGACGGTCGTCCCGTCGCGACCGTGCGATGACCGGCGCCCCCGTCGGGTCCAGTCCGGTCCCCCGATCGGGCCCCTGGGCAATCACGACGGGCGAGCGACCGGGGTCGCGCCGACCTCAGCGCAGCGGGCCGACCTCGTCGGGGAACACCCAGCGCCGGAACGCCCACCAGCGGAAGATCATGGCGAGGAGGGTGCCGATGATCTGGGCACTGACCAGGTCGGCGACGTGCTCGGTGAGCGCCGACACCGCGGGCTGCGCGAGGTCGAGCACGTAGCGGGAGATCCCGAGCGGCGCGGCGTTGATGCCGAGCGCCACGCCGGACACCGCGAAGTAGAGGAGGGCCTCGTGCGGGCGCCCCCGGCCCCCGCGCAGACGGAACGACCACTCGCGGTTGAGGACGTAGCCGACGATCGTCGCGACGAGCACCGCGAGGACCTTGGCGGTGACGGGCTTGGGCTCGAGCACCGTCGACTTGGCGGTGACGAACACCGCGGTGTCCACGACGAACGTGATCGCACCGACGGCGGCGAACTTGAAGAGCTCGCCGTGACGCTCCGCGAGCCGGGCGAGCCACCCCTGCCGTGGCCACCCCCGCAGCGGCGGCACGCCGCGCGTCCGGTGCTCGGTCATCGGCGCGAGTCTAGTGACGCCTCCCGCTCCGGACGGCCGGTCGGGCAGACCAGGCCCGCGGATCCGAGCGCCGGCAGGCGCGTCGTCACGGCGCAGTCGGTGCCCGCCCGGCGAGTGCGGTCCGGGGCGAGGACCACCAGCGCCGCGGTGGCGGGGCGCGCCGCGGAGTCCCCGTCCCGTCCTCCCGACGACGCCGGCGCGGACCGGGCGGCGGAGCGCGCCGGGGTCCGGTCCGCGGATCGCGGGCTCGGGTCCGACGACGACCTCGTGGCGGTGCGCCCCGTGCCGTCCGACACCCTTCCCGCGGACACCGTCGGCGCGGACCGGTCACTGGCGCTCCCGGTACCTCCCGCCTCCCCGACGCCGGGGCCCGCGAGGTCGGGCACGGCCAGGGCCGGGTCGCGGGGGACCGAGGTCGGGGCCGGCGGGGACAGCGGGGACGGCGGGGACAGCGGCGGCGCGACCGGCGCCCCCGGCAGCCGCGGCGGCAGCAGCGCCATCGGCGGCAGGGCGAGCCCCGGCGCGGCCCGGGGCGGCAGGGCGAGCCCCGGCGCGGCCTGCGGCGGCGAGGCGGGTGGCTCGACGACGTCGCCGACGACGAACGCGGCGACGCCCACCACGCCCGCGAGACCGAGGGCGCCGGCGACACCGATCCGGGCCGGCGCGGCCGGGCGCGGCGCGCCGGTGATCCCGGTCAGCGCCCCGAGCACGCCCAGCGCGCCGCCCCCGGCGACGGCGAGCTCGCCCGTGCTCGCGTCGAAGGCGAGCGGGCCGGTGGAGCCGCGGGACGCCAGATAGCCGACGAGCCCGGCGCCGAGCACGAGCGGCGCCACGACCGACCGGATCATGCCGGCGTTGACGTCGCGCAGCTCGTCGGCGAGCGCGCGGCACTCGCCGCACTCGGCGAGGTGCGCCTCGACCCGCTGCGCCTCCCGCCGGGCGAGCCCGCCGCGGGTGTAGGCGCCGAGCTTCTCGCCGGTCTCGCGGTGGCGCCGGTCCCACCGTCCGGACCCGGAGGCGAGGTGTTCCTGCAGGTAGGCCTGCCGCAGCCCCTCCCGCGCGCGGTAGCCGAGCGCGGAGACGGCGTTGGCGGTCAGGCCGAACAACGGTGCGATGTCGGTCGGGCTGTCGCCCTCGACCTCGAGGTGCCAGAGCACCGCCTGCCATCGCTCGGGCAGCGTCGCGAACGCCCGCGCGGCGAGGGTGCGCTCGAGCCCCGCGAGCGCGGGGTCGGTGAACGGGACGATCGTGCCGTCGGGGTCGATGCCGTGGACGTCGGCGATGTCGTCGGTGAGGTCGAGGCGGCGCTCGGCGCGGCTGCGGTCGTAGGCGAGGTGTCGCACCGAGGTCAGCAGGTACGCCCGGAACGCCTCGGTGGGCCCGCGGCCGGCGCGCAGGATCTCGAGCATGCGCGTGAACGCGCCCGCCACGAGGTCGTCGGCGTCCGCGGGGGAGCGGGCCAGCTGGCGGGCCAGGGCGCGCGCGGCCTGCTGGTGGCGCCCGTAGAGCGTCGCGAAGGCGTCGGTCGAGTCCCGGTCCGCGCCGCGCCCGCGCAGGCGGGCGATGAGGTCGGCGTCGCTGCGCAGGTCCTCCCCGGGACCGCCGGCGGTGTCGTCGGGGTCGGAGTCGGGGTCGGAGGCGTCACCGACCTGCCCGTCCTCGTCCTGCGGCATCGCCTCTGACCACCCCCTCACCCATCCGGCCCCTCACCCGTCCGGCGCAGTGTGTCCTGCAGCAATCGGTCGAACCGGTGACCGTCACCGTCATGGGCGACGTCCCCGCGCGTCTCCTCCACACGGACCTCACACGGGTCCTGGGATGGCAGGCAGCAGAACGACGAACGCCGGAGGTCGGCGCGGGGATGGACGTCAGGACGACATCGGGTGGCCCGGCCGGCACCGGACCCGGTCGCGCCGTGGTCGACGGGGCCACCCCGCGACCCGGGCGTGCCGCCGCGTTGCGCGAGCGGTGGTTCGCGTGCAGCAGTGCGCTGGGCTGGGGCGCGGCCGTCGAGTGGCCCGACCCGGCGGTCGACGCGGTGTGCGCCGTGGTGACCGCCCGCCACCCCGGCACGGCCGCCCGTGAGCGCGCGGTGGAGCGGGCCCTCGCCCGCTGGGCGGGCGCCCGGGCCGGCGCAGGCGTCGGGCTGGCCGAGACCCTCACCGACCTCGCCGCCCTCAACACCGCGGTCTCCGGCGGGGAGGTCCCGACGCCCCGGGCCGGGACGACCCGAGGCCGTCGGCCCTCGACGTGTCCCCGTCCCCCGGCCGCGGAGCCCACGGCGTGCGGCTGCTGCGCGCGGTCTCGCTCGCCTGGACCGACGTGGCCTGCGGCGACCTCGCCGAGACGGCCGCCGTCGACCCGCTCTCGGGGCTCGCGAGCGTCCGCTACCTGCGGACGCGCCTGGCCGAGGTGTACCGCGCCGCCCGGGCCCACGGCCGCGCGGCGGGCGAGGAGCACGCGCTGGTGGTCCTCGCGCTCGACGTCCGCGACTGGCGCCGCGTCGCGCCGCTGACGATCGCCGGGGAGGCGGCCGGGGTCGTGTTCGACGCCGGCGAGTCGATCGCGGTCGTCGGGCGCGGCACGGTCGTCGTCCTCGCCCCACGCGGCGGCCTCGCCGAGCGGGCGGCCGTGCTGCGCCGCCTGCTGGCACGCCGGCTCGCCGCCGCCGAGGGCCTGGTCGGCACGCCCTCGGTACGGATCGCGCGGCTGCCCGCCACCCACGACGGCGCCTGCGCGCTGCTGGAGCGGCTGCGTGACGAGGGCCCCGACGAGGCGACCCCTGCCGAGCCGGACCCCGCAGAGTTCTGATCAGCGCGTACTGTCTCCCGACCGTGGACGAGCGCACCGGCCTGCCCGTGGTGACGATGATCGGCGCCGGTCAGCTGGCGCGGATGACGCACCAGGCGGCGGTGGCCCTCGGGCAGTCGCTGCGGGTGCTCGCGGCGGGGCCCGACGAGCCCGCGGCGCTGGTGGCGCCGGACGTCGTGCTCGGCGAGCACACCGATCTCGACGCCCTCCGCAAGGCCGGCGCCGGGGCCGAGGCGATCACCTTCGACCACGAGCACGTGCCCGGCGAGCACCTGCGCGCCCTGGTCGAGGAGGGCTTCACCGTCCACCCGGGCCCCGACGCACTGCTCCACGCCCAGGACAAGCTCGTCATGCGCACCCGGCTCGCCGACCTCGGGGAGCCGGTGCCCCCGTTCGCCGCGGTGTCCGGTCCCGAGGACGTCCTCGCCTTCGCCGCCGACCACGGGTGGCCGGTGGTGCTCAAGGCCGTGCGCGGCGGCTACGACGGGCGCGGGGTGTGGGTCCTCGACGACGCCGAGCAGGCGCGGAGCACCGTCGACGAGCTGCTGGCCGCCGGCACCCCGCTCATGGTCGAGCAGCGGGTGGCCCTGCGCCGCGAGCTCGCCGTCCTGCTGGCGCGCTCGCCGTTCGGGCAGGCGGCCGTGTGGCCGGTGGTCGAGACGGTCCAGGAGCAGGGCATCTGCACCGAGGTGCTCGCTCCCGCGCCGGGTCTCGACCCGGAGCGCGCCGAGGAGGCCGAGGAGCTCGCCCTGCGCATCGCCGCCGCCGTCGGGGTCGTCGGGCTGCTCGCGGTGGAGCTCTTCGAGACCGAGGACGGCCTCCTCGTCAACGAGCTCGCCATGCGCCCGCACAACTCCGGGCACTGGACGATCGAGGGCTCGGTGACCTCGCAGTTCGAGCAGCACCTGCGGGCGGTGCTCGACTACCCGCTCGGCGCGACGACGACCACCGCGCCGGTCACCGTCATGGCCAACGTCCTCGGCGGCGACCCGACGCCCGCGATGCGCATCGACGAGCGCCTGCACCACACCTACGCGCGCTTCCCCGACGCGCGCGTGCACCTCTACGGCAAGGCCGAGCGTCCCGGCCGCAAGATCGGCCACGTGACCGTGCGCGGGGACGACCTCGACGAGGTGCGCACCCGCGCCCGCCTCGCCGCCGACCACCTCTCCACCGGCGCGTGGAGCGACGGATGGGACCCGCACGCATGAGCACTCCACCGGTCGCCGTCGTCATGGGCAGCGACTCCGACTGGCCGACGATGCGCGCCGCCGCGACCGCGCTCGACGAGTTCGGCGTGGGCTGGGAGGCGCGGGTGCTCTCGGCGCACCGCACCCCGCGCACGATGCTCGACTGGGCCGGCGCCGCCGCGGGCCGCGGGGTGCGGGTGGTCATCGCCGGGGCAGGCGGGGCGGCGCACCTGCCCGGCATGGTCGCCTCGGCCACCGTGCTGCCGGTGATCGGCGTGCCGGTGCCGCTGGCGCACCTCGACGGCATGGACTCGCTGCTCTCGATCGTGCAGATGCCCGCGGGCGTGCCCGTCGCGACCGTGTCGATCGGCGGGGCGCGCAACGCGGGCCTGCTCGCGGTGCGCATCCTCGGGGCGTCGGACCCGGAGCTCGCCCGGGCGATGGAGCGCTTCCAGGCCGGGCTCGCCGACTCCGTCGCCACCAAGGACGCCGCGCTCGCCGCCCGCGCCCACGGTGAGGCTCAGGGAGAATCCAGCGGCTCCGTGAGGTAGCGCTGGATCGTCCGGCCGTAGACCCCGACGAGGGTCTCGCGGTCGGCGGCGGCGAGCTCGGGCAGCGCGAGGATCTGGCGGGCCATCAGGATCCCGACGATCTGCGAGGCGCACAGGTCGGCGCGCAGGCGCGGCCGGTCGGCCTCGATGGCGGCCGCCACCCGGTCGAGGATCGCCTCGCCGAGGAACT
The DNA here is from genome assembly GCF_050948445.1 of Actinomycetospora sp. CA-053990. Classification (NCBI taxonomy): domain Bacteria; kingdom Bacillati; phylum Actinomycetota; class Actinomycetes; order Pseudonocardiales; family Pseudonocardiaceae; genus Actinomycetospora; species Actinomycetospora sp. CA-053990. The sequence continues at coordinate 1,673,062 of NZ_CP192043.1, forward strand.
CCCGCATCATCCGGGCCGCGTCGGGGTGACCGACGGCCGAGCGCACGAGCCCGAGCATCGGGTTGGCCTCACCGAGCTCGTCGACCAGGCCGAGCAGGAAGCGGACCAGCCGCTCGCCGAGCCCGTCGACCCCGGGCCCGACGATGTGGGGCACGACCTCCGCCGGGTTGATCGGGAACTCCATGGCGGCCACGAACAGCGCCTGCTTCGTGCCGAAGAAGTGCATCACCAGCGACGGGTCGACGCCCGCGTCGCCGGCGATGGCGCGCACGGTGGCCGAGCGGAACCCCTCCGAGCTGAACCGGCCGCGCGCCGCGTCGAGGATCGCCTCCCGCGTGCCGGAGTCGCCCGGGCGTCGCCCCCGCCGGGCGGAGCCCCTCGTGTCGGTCACGGGGCCGACCCTACCGTTTTTCCACAGCCGTTGATTTCCGTCGCCGGCGCGCGCACACTCGGATTCAACAGACGTTGAGATCAGGAGATGGGGTGGGGACCGTGGAGCGCACGACGTGCTGTGTGGTCGGGGGCGGCCCGGCGGGGATGGTGCTCGGGCTGCTGCTGGCCCGGGCCGGGGTCGAGGTCACCGTGCTCGAGAAGCACGCGGACTTCCTGCGGGACTTCCGCGGCGACACCGTCCACCCGACGACGCTCGACCTGCTCGACGAGCTCGGCCTGGGCGAGCGCTTCGACGCCCTGCCGCAGAGCCGCATGGAGGAGGTCGCGTTCCCGGTCGGAGACGGGGAGAGCCTGGTGGTCGGCGACTTCCGCCGCCTCGCCGGTCGTGTCGCCCACCCCTACGTCGCGATGGTCCCGCAGTGGGACCTCCTCGATCTGCTCGCCGACGCGGCCGAGGCCGAGCCGACGTTCACGCTGCGCCGCAGCACCGAGGTCACCGACCTGCGTCGCGATGCCGCGGGACGCGTCACCGGGGTGGCGTACCGGACCGCCGACGGCGCCACCGGCGAGCTCGCCGCGGACCTGACGGTGGCCTGCGACGGCCGCGGGTCGAAGGCCCGCGCCCAGGCCGGGCTGCAGGTCGTCGACTTCCCGTGCCCCATGGACGCCTGGTGGTTCCGGCTGCCCCGCCACGCCGGCGAGGACCGGCCCGCGCTCACCCCGCGCATCGGCCCCGGGCGGATGGCGGTGGTGATCCCTCGCGAGGGCTACCTGCAGGTCGCCTCCATGTCGGCGAAGGGCCGCGACGCCGAGATCCGCGCCCGCGGGATCGAGGCCTTCCGCGCCGACGTCGCGGACCTCGCGCCCGATCTCGCCGACCGCGTCGACGCGCTCGAGAGCATGGACGACGTCAAGTTCCTCGACGTGCGCCTGGACCGGCTGCGCCGCTGGCACGTCGACGGGCTGCTCTGCATCGGCGACGCCGCGCACGCGATGTCGCCGATCGGCGGGGTGGGGATCAACCTCGCGGTGCAGGACGCCGTCGCCACCGCGACCCTGCTCGCGGGGCCCCTGCTCGCGGGAGAGGTCAGCGGCGCCGACCTCGACCGCGTGCGCCGCCGCCGCCTGCTGCCGACGATCGCGGTGCAGACGCTGCAGCGCCTCATGCACCGGGCGATCGTCACGCCGGCCCTCGAGGGACGGATGGCGGGTCCGCCGAGGATCGTGCGCCGCCTCGCCGCGGCGTTCCCGCGCGTGACGGCCGTGCCGGCCTACCTCATCGGGGTCGGGCTGCGCCCCGAGCGCGCCCCCGACTTCGCTCGCCGGGCGCCGGTCACGGCCGCCTGAGGCCGGCCGTCTCCTCGAGCACCCCCACGCCACGCCGACCCCGTCCTCGGCCGCCATCCGGGCGGCGGGGCCGGCGAGGTCGGCGCGGGGCGGCAGGGCGTCGAGGGCACGGTCCAGCCGCGCGGCGGTGAGACGCCCGCCAGGCACCGGTGGCCCCGCCAGCCCGGCCGTGTGCAGCCGCCGCGCCCAGAACGGCTGGTCGGCGAACATCGGCACGGGCACCGACGGCACGCCCGCGGCCACCACGGCGTGGGCGGTCCCCGCCCCGGCGTGGTGGAGCGCGGCGGCGCAGCGCGGCAGCACGGAGGCGTGGTCGACGGACCCGCGCACGAGCACGTCCGGGCCGGCGAGGTCGTCGGGCACCTCGAGCCCGCCCCACCCCGTGACCAGCAGGACCCGCGCACCGCGGGCGCGCAGGACGTCGACGATGGTGCGCGCCCGGGCACGGGGTCGCCGCGCGCCATCGAGCCGAAGCCCGCGTAGTGGACGTCGCCGGCGGCGAGGAAGGCGTCGAGCTCGGGGTCGGGCGGGGCGGCGGCGCCGTCGGGCGGGTCCACCCACCGGCCGGTGACGACGGTCGTGGCGGGCCAGTCGTCCGGCCGGGGGACCAGGACGGGGCTGACGGGCACGACGGTGCGGGTCGGGGCGGCGCCGGGCGGCAGCGGTCCGATGTCGCGCTCGACGCGCCGCCGGGCCGCGCGCTCGCCGAGCCGGGCCCCGGCGGCGAGCGCGCGGAAGGTCAGGGGGTTCAGGGCCGGGACGTCGGGGACCGGGAGGCCCGCGGCGGGGAAGGCGCGGGTGGGCGTCAGCGTCGGCACGATCTCCGCGCGCACCCACGGCCGTCCCCGGCGGGCCGCGATCGCGCCGGCCGTGAGGATCTTGGGGTGGGTGAGCAGCACGTCGGGCGCGGCCGCGAGTGCCGCGGCGACCGCGGAGCGCTCGATGGCCGCGAGCATCGGCCCCATCGTCGTCCGGTAGGTCCGCAGCGCCGTCCACGGCGAGGTGCCCTGGGACGCGATGAGCGCGGCGAAGTCACCGTCGAGCCCGTGCACGACGGCGCCCGTGCGGTCGGCGTCGTCGCGGGCCTCGCGGGTGACCGCGAGGTGCACCTCGTCGCCCCGGGCGACCCCGTGGCGCGCCAGCGCGAGGAACGGCGCCACGTCTCCCCGCGACCCCGCGGTGACCAGCAGTGCCCGCATCGCAGGACTCCCTCGCCTCGGGGTTGTGGACGTGGCGACGGGGGCGGAGCGTAGCCGGGACCACACCCCTTCGGGATCGTGCGAGGGCCACGATGGTCGGACGTCCGAGTATCGTGTGGCGGAACGCAGCCGTGTATGGAGGATCGCCGTGGACCCCGATTTCGACCTGTACAGCCTCGGCGAGGAGCGCGACGCGCTGCGTGAGTCGGTCCGGGCGCTCGCCGAGAAGGAGATCGCGCCCCACGCCTTCGAGGTGGACCAGACGCCCCGGTTCCCCGAGGAGGCCCGCAAGGCCCTCGTGCAGGCGGGGTTCCACGCGATCCACATCCCCGAGGCCTACGGGGGTGAGGGCGGCGACTCGATCGTGGCCTGCATGGTCATCGAGGAGATCGCGCGCGTCGACGCGTCGGCGTCCCTGATCCCGGCGGTGAACAAGCTGGGCTCGATGCCGATCATCCTGAGCGGCTCCGAGGAGCTCAAGCAGCAGGTGCTGCCGACGATCGCCTCGGGCGAGTCGATGATCAGCTATGCGCTCTCCGAGCGCGAGGCCGGCTCGGACACCGTCTCCATGCGCACCCGCGCGCAGCAGGACGGGGACGACTGGGTGCTCAACGGCACCAAGTGCTGGATCACCAACGGCGGCATCTCCGACTGGTACACGGTCATGGCCAAGACCGACCCGGACAAGGGCGCCAACGGCATCTCGGCGTTCGTGGTGCACAAGGACGACCCCGGCTTCTCCGTGGGCCCGAAGGAGCACAAGCTCGGCATCAAGGGCTCGCCCACCACCGAGATCTACTTCGAGAACTGCCGCATCCCGGGCGACCGCATCATCGGCGAGCCCGGCACCGGGCTCAAGACGGCCTTCGCCACCCTCGACCACACCCGGCCCACCATCGGCGCGCAGGCGGTCGGCATCGCGCAGGGCGCGCTCGACGCCTCGGTCGACTACGTGCGCGAGCGCCGGCAGTTCGGCAAGGCCGTCGCCGAGTTCCAGGGCGTCCAGTTCATGCTCGCCGACATGGCGATGAACACCGAGGCCGCGCGGCACCTCGTGTACGCCGCCGCCGCCCGCGCCGAGCGCGGTGTGAAGAACATGGGCCTGATCGCGTCGGCGTCGAAGTGCTTCGCCTCGGACACCGCCATGTCGGTGACCACCGACGCGGTGCAGCTCTTCGGCGGCGCCGGCTACACGGTCGACTTCCCGGTCGAGCGGATGATGCGCGACGCCAAGATCACGCAGATCTACGAGGGCACCAACCAGATCCAGCGCATGGTCATGGCCAGGAGCCTCCTCAAGAAGTAACCCGTTCGGGGTACTCCTCACGGAGCGTAAGAGTAGCTAGTCTGGCCGGGCGAAAGGGACCGCCAGAACGGAGCGGCCCCGCCCACGCTCCGTGAGAGGTCTCCCCAATGCAGTGGTACCTGAAGGTGCTCAAGCAGTACGCCGACTTCAGCGGGCGTGCGCGTCGCACCGAATTCTGGATGTTCACGCTGTTCAGCGCGATCGCCTCGATCGTCCTGGGCCTGATCGACACGCTGATCGGGACGTCGACGATGATCGCGACCGGGTCCAGCTACTTCTACTCGCCCGGCCTGCTCCAGGGCATCTACGCCCTCGGGGTCCTGATCCCGACGCTGGCCGTCACCGTCCGTCGCCTCCACGACACCGACCGCACCGGCTGGTGGCTCCTGATCGCGCTGATCCCGTTCGTGGGCGGCATCGTTCTGCTGGTGTTCATGTGCCTCGAGGGCACCCGCGGCCCCAACCAGTACGGCATGGACCCGAAGCAGCAGGACGCCATGGGCGGCGGCTACCCGCAGCAGCAGGCGCCGGGCTACCCCCAGCAGGGTGGCTACCCGCAGCAGCAGGGCTACCAGGGCCAGCCCTGATCTGACCCCGCACCACCCGCACGACACCGCACGACCCCGACACCGGATCCGGCGCCCGCCGGGTCCGGTGTCGTCGTGTCGGGAGGGTCAGGCGAACGGCCCGCCGGGCGCGAAGACGCGGGCGGCGAAGCGGTCGGCGATCCGGACGTGGGTGGCCGCGTCGGGGTGCAGACGGTCGGGCAGCGGCAGCTCGGCGGCGTCGGCCTCGCCGTAGAGCTCGGGACCGTCGAGACGGTGCAGGTGCGGGTCGTCGGGGATCCGCTGGGAGAGGACGCGCTCGATCTCCTCGCGGATCACCCGCAGCGTGAGGCGTCCGGCGGGGACCTCGGCCGGGTCGCCCGTCGCGCGGAACGACATCGCCCCGTGCTCGTCGACGTCGACGGCGCCCGGTCCGGGGGTGTCCTCGTGGATCGGGCACAGGATGGGGGACACGACGAGCAGCGGCGTCGTCGGGCGGCCCTCGCGGATCGTGTCGAGGAACCCGTGCAGCGCGGGCCCGAGGGCGCGCCGGCGCATCACGTCCGCGTTCACGAGGTTGATGCCCATCTTGATGCTGATCAGGTCGGCGGGGGTGTCGCGCAGTGCGCGGGCGGCGAACGGGTCGAGCATCGCGCTGCCGCCGAAGCCCAGGTTGACGAGCTCGACGCCGCCCGCCGCGGCCGCGAGGGCGGGCCAGGTCGTCGACGGGCTCGCGGCGTTCGAGCCGTGGCTGATCGAGCTGCCGTGGTGCAGCCACACCGGGCGCTCCAGGGGCGGCACGGTGATCGCCGCGTCGGTGCGCAGGGCGACGAGGTCGGTGATCTCGGTGTGGGGGAGCCAGACCACCACCTCCTTGTCGTGCTCGGGCAGTCCGTGGAAGCGGACCGTGCCCGCCGGCCCGGGCTCGGTCTCGGCGACCCCGGTGGCCGGGTCGAGACGCAGGACCCGCCCGCCCGAGGTCCCCGCGCGGGCGACGAGCCGGCCGTCGACCTGCAGGTCGTAGACGCCGTCGGGGCGCAGCGGCAGGCCGCGGTAGCCGACGCGGGTGCGCAGCGTGTCCAGCTCGACGACCGACGCCCGCGTGCGCAGGACCAGCCGCACCCCGACGGCTGCGCCTCCGCCATGAGCAGCTGGCCGTCGGCCTGCGCGCGCGCCCGGGCGGGCAGGCGGTGCGGCCGCAGGCCGTCGCCGGTGGGCTCGAGCTCGAGCGCCCCGCGCACGAGCTCGGGGTGATCTCGGTGGTGATCACGCGTCGAGGACCCGGGTGACCTTCTCGGTCCCCGCGCGCCGCTCCTGGTCGCCGGCGGGGTGGCGGACGTGCACCAGCGAGGCGCCCGCCGCGAGCACGGCCAGGAAGCCGTCGACGAGGCCGCCGGTGCTCGCCACCGGCCACGCGGCGGTACTGAGGACGCGGTCGTCCGCGCCGAGCCCGAGCTCGGCGGCGCGCGCCCGGGCGCCGGCGACGACGCCCGCGACGTGGGCACCGGGAAGCGCGGGGCGTCGTCGGGCACCGGGGTCAGCGGGTCGAAGTGGTCGCCCTGCAGGCGGACCTCGGTCGCGTAGTCGACGGCTCCGGACGGCAGCGTGTCCCCGAGGCCCCGCCCGAACGCGTCGAGGGAGAACCCGACGACCAGGCCGGCGCCCGCCGCGGCGCCGAGCGTGTCCTCGGCGGCGAGCGCGACGTCGGCGCCCGCGGGGTCGGCGACGGCCTCCGCGCCGCACCACCAGATCGCGCACAGGGCGGCGGCGGTCTGCCAGTGCGCCGGCAGCAGGACGGCGACGGTCATGCCGGGCTCGACGTCGCACTCGTCGCGCAGCAGGTTGGCGGTCTTGGCGACCCAGTTGCCGAACGTCGCCCCCGAGAGCTCGATCCGCTCGCCGGTGGCGTCGTCGTAGAAGGTGATCAGAGGGCGCGCGGCGTCGGCCGCGAGCACGGGGTTCAGCAGGGCGTCGGTCACGGTCATCGGGGCGCGACGCTATCGGTGGTCCCTGGTCGACGCAGGCTAGTCCACGCAGGCCACGCCCTCGGCGGTGATCGCCGGCTGGGGCGGGGGCACCGGCGCGGGGGTCTCCGCGGAGCCCGAGAGCCCGTTCGAGGACTCGCCGCCGGAGCCGGTCAGGCCCGTGGCCTGCGGCGGCGCCGCGCCGGGGCCGTCGTAGTCGTTGCCGAGCACGACGCGCACCGAGTTCGGCGGCACCGCGGGGTCGAAGCGCGCCGGCAGGTCGCCGAGGCTGCGCGCCACGCGGGCGCCCGCCGCGTCGCCGGCGGGACCGAACAGCACCTCGGAGCGCGGGGCCGGCGCCTCGGCGTTGCCGGCGACCGTGCGCGCGTAGCCCTGCGCCGAGAGCACCGCGACGACGCGGGCCGCGGCGCCCTCCGCGCCCGAGGCGTTGCGCACGTCCACGGGGATGGTGCTCGGCGCGGGGCCGTCGTCCTCGGCGGCCGAGTTCTCGGGGCCGATGGCGTCGGCGACGAACCGCTGGACGGCGGTGGGGTCGACGGCCACCACATCTCCGCGGCCGTCGATGTTCTGCGTGCCCTGGGTGGGGATGGTGAGGAACGCGACGGCGCCGCCGCTGACGTCCTGCATCTGCTGGCCGAACCGCAGGAGGTCCCAGTCGCCGTCGAGGACCACGGACCCGCGGACGGCGTCGAGCAGCCGGGCCAGCGTGAGCGGGTCGCCGAGCGTGCCGCTGGAGAGGATCTTGCGGGACATCGACGCGAGGAACGCCTGCTGGCGCCGGATGCGGTCGAGGTCGCCGTTGGGCAGGCCGTGGCGCTGGCGGACGAAGGCGAGCGCGTCGTGCCCGGCGACCGTCCGCGGGCCCGCGGGGAAGCGGGCGCCGGAGAGCTCGTCGTCGACCGGGTTCTTGAGGCACACGTCCACGCCGCCGATGGCGTTGGTCAGCGTGTAGAAGCCCATGAGGTTGACCTCGGCGTAGTGGTCGACGGTCAGCCCCGTGAGGTCGCCGACCGCGCGCACCAGCTCCTGACGACCCGCCTCGGAGGACCGGACGTCGACCTCGCGCGGGTCGGTGACGCCGGACGCCACCAGCCGGTTGGCCTCCTCGGCCTTCGCGCCCGGGTAGGCCGAATTGATCTTGTCGCGGCGGAAGGCCCCGGGGATCGAGACGTAGCTGTCGCGCGGGATCGAGAAGGCCACCGCGCGGCTGCCGTCGTTGGGCACCCGGACCAGGATCATCGTGTCGGTGTTGACGACGCCGTCCGCGGCGCCGGCGCCGATCGCGCGCAGCGCGTCGTCGGGCAGCGCCTGGCCCTGCGCGTCGGTGCGGCTGTCGACCCCGACCAGCAGGATGTCGGTCGCGCCGTCCGCCGCGTCGCCCACGGGCCCGTCGCCGAGCGCCCCGGAGGAGCCCATCGAGCCCGAGAGCGCCGCCCACGCCGTGCCGGACAGAGCGAACACGAGCACCGAGAGCACGATCATCGCGACGCGCAGCGTGCGCCCGATCGACCGGCGGCCGCGCTCGGGTGGGACGTCGCCGCGGCTCGGGGCGGGCGGGCGCGGAGCCCGCGGCGGCGGGGATCCCGGACGGCGGTCGCGCTCCCGCTCGCGCAGCGCGCGCGTGTCGCGGGGGTCGCGGTCCCTGACGTCACGGTCCCGGGGGTCGCGGTCCCGGGGTCGCGGGGCGGGGGAGCCGGGCGGCGGGGGCGGTCGTCGTCGGGGCGCGACGGCCGGGCCTTGGTCGTCCCCCTGGTGGACGTCGACGACCCCCGGACCTCGACCGACGGGGTCGAGAGCTCGGCGAGGTCGCGGCGGCGCAGGCGGGCGCCGCCGCGCTCGGGCTCCCGGGGACCGGCTCGCGCTCGGGGACGGTGGGGTCGACGTCCACGTCGGGCGGCCCGCCCGCCCGACCGGGGCTGCGGCGGGCGGCCGTGGGGCCGTAGCGGCGGGCCGGATCGCGGCGGGACTGTTCGCGACGGGTCTGGCCGGGCTCGTCGTCGTCCATCGGCCCGGCCTCCCTCCACGTGCGGGCCCACGGGCCGCTCTCGATCTCGTCCGCCGTCGCCCTGGTGTCCGCAGCACCCCGGCAGCCGGATCGGTCCGGGGCACGCGATCCCTGGTCACCGGCGTCGCGCGGCCCGGGAGGACGTCTGGATCGCAGATTAGACGGCGCCCGAGCGGTTCGGGGCTTCTCACCCGTACGACGGCCCGTCGGCGCGTCGTGGACACGGCGGGTCAGATGTCGATCAGGAATCCGCTCCCGAGCAGGGCCTCTCGCGGCGGACGGGACGCCCGGGCGGTGACCCGCCGCGTCCGGTGCCCTCCGTGACCGGTGGGAGACTCCCTGTGAGTGATCGACGGGTGGGGGGTTCTCGTGCGGTGGATGGTGACGGGGGCGGGCGGAGCCCTGGGCAGGGAGCTCGTCGCACGGCTGACCCCGCCCGACGCCCCGCCGGCCGAGGACGTCGTCGCCGTGACGCACGCGGAGCTGGACGTCACCGACCCGGCGGCCGTGCGCGACGCGGTGCACGCCGGCCTGGGCGCGGGCGACGGACCGGCGGTGCTGCTCAACGCGTCCGCGTTCACCGCCGTGGACCGCGCCGAGACCGACCCCGAGGCCGCCGCCGACGCCTGGGCCGTGAACGCCGAGGCGCCCGGCCTGCTCGCGGCGGCGTGCGGCGAGGTCGGCGCGGCCCTGGTCCACGCCTCCACCGACTACGTCCTGGGGCCGTTGCCGGGCGGCGCGCGCCGGCCCCTGGAGCCGGGGGACCCCGTCGGCCCGGAGGGCGTCTACGCCCGCAGCAAGCTCGCGGGGGAGGAGCGGGTCCGCGCGACCCTGCCCGGCGCCCACCAGATCGTCCGGACCGCGTGGGTCTACGGCCCGACGGGGGCGAACTTCGTCCGCACGATCGCCCGGCTCGCCCGCGAGCGCGACACCCTGACCGTCGTCGACGACCAGCACGGCTCCCCGACCTGGGCCGGTGACCTCGCCGACGGCCTGCTCGCCCTCGCCCGCTCGGCCGCGCCCCCGGGGACGCGGCACGCGGCCGGCGGCGGGTCGACGACCTGGTGCGGCCTGGCCCGGGCCGTGCTCGAGGAGATGGGCGCCGACCCGTCACGGGTGCAGCCGTGCGACACGGCGTCGTTCCCGCGCCCCGCGCCGCGTCCGGCCTGGTCGGTCCTCTCGGACGCGTCGTGGCGGGCGGCCGGTCTCGCACCGCTACCACCCTGGCGGGACGCCCTGCACACCGCCGTCGTCCGCCATCCGGACCTTTTGCTGGGCTGAACGGCCCTGCTCGTTAATCCCATCGGTGTCATTTGCGTGTCCTCGGCGCACCGTCGCGCGTTGAGCGGTCATGGCTGTGGAGACGGTGCTCCTCGCGCTGCTCGGTCTCGTCGCCGTGTGGTTGGTGATCGACGCCGGGCGTGAGCGTCATCGGTTGCGTGCCCGCGTGGCCCGGGACGAGCGGTGGCAGGCCGAGCGGCGGCGCAGTGACCGCCGCGCGGCGCGCCTCGCGGGCCCGACGGCCTCGTCGGTCCCGACGCCGAACTCCTGGCGGTACTGGCCGATGACCCTGCCGTCCGCCGACGACACCTCGAGCGGTCCGCGGCTCTGAGTTCCTGGGTATGGACGCCCTCGCGTGACACCCTGAGGCGATGACGGAGCAGGCCGCGCCGGGGACGACCACCTCGTCGGGATCGGACTCCACGGACGAACCCCTCTGCGCCCAGGCGCGCGCGCTCGCCGCCTCGCCGGGCGACGACCCGGACGAGCACCACGAGGACCTCGTGACCCTGCTCCGGCGGGCCCACGCCAGCGGCGAGCACTCCGCGCCCGGCCTGCTCGCCGACGCCCACCTCGACCACGGCGAGCGGCGCGAGGCCGTCGAGGTCCTCACCCGGGCCGTGCACGGGCGGCAGCGCAGCGACCTCGCCGGCCTGCTGGGGGAGACGCTCGAGGCGCTCGGCGACCACGAGGGCGCGGAGGCGGCGTTCCTCGTCGGGATCGACGGCGGCCACCCCGACGCGATGAACGACTACGGCGTCTTCCTGCGCGCCCGCGGCCGCACCCAGGAGGCCGCCTACGTCCTGGACCGCGCCGCCCGGCTCGGCGACGACCTCGCCCCGCTGAACCTCGTGGCCCTGCACCTCGAGGAGCTCGACGACCCGTTCACGGCCACCGAGCTCGCCGAGGCGTACCGGGACGACGCCAAGCCCTCGACGCTCGTCGCGCTCGCCGACTGCCGGCTCGCGGAGGACCGCGTCGACGAGGCCGAGGAGCTCTACCGGAAGGCCGCGGAGGGCGGCGGGGCGTGCGCGCACATCTACTACGGCTGGTTCCTGCGCGACCGGCGCGCCGACCCCGAGGGTGCCGAGGAGCAGCTGCGCCGGGCCCACGAGGTGAAGGAGCCCGGCGCCGCCTTCCACCTCGCGCGCTTCCTCTACGACCAGGGGCGCACCGACGACGCCCACCCGTTCTTCGAGGAGGCGGCCTGGCGCGGCGACCCGGACGCCCTGGCGGTGCTCGAGGCCGAGTACCGCGGGCTGGTCGACGAGTGGGACGACTGAGTCGGCCACAATGCGGGGCGTGTCCGACCCTGACCTGCCCGAACCCGTGTCCGCCCCCTACGGCTCCGGGCTGGCCGTCGTCTCCGTGACCTACTCGCCGGGCGACTCCCTCGCGGAGTTCCTGACGTCCCTGGAGAAGGCCACGACGCGCCCGTACCGGGTGGTGCTCGCCGACAACGGGTCGGTCGACGGCGCCCCCGAGGCCGCGGCGGCCGCCGACGAGCGGGTCGAGCTGCTGCGCATCGGCGAGAACGTGGGCTACGGCGCGGCCGCCAACCGCGGCGTCGCGGGGCTGCCGGCCGAGGTGGGCTGGGTGCTCGTCGCCAACCCCGACATCGTCGTCGACCCCGGCGCGCTCGACACGCTGATCGAGGCCGGCGACCGCTGGCCGCGCGCCGGCGCGCTCGGGCCGCTCATCCGCACCGGGGGCGAGGTCTACCCGTCGGCGCGCCTGCAGCCGTCGCTGGGTCGCGGCGTCGGCCACGCGCTGTTCGCGGCGGTGTGGCCGGCGAACCCCTGGACGCGCTCCTACCGCCAGGAGGGCTCGGTCGCCGAGCGCACCGCGGGCTGGCTGTCGGGCTCGTGCGTCCTGCTGCGGCGCGAGGCCTGGGACTCCGTCGACGGCTTCGACCCGCGCTACTTCATGTACTTCGAGGACGTCGACCTCGGGGACCGGCTGGGCCGCGCGGGATGGCTGAACGTCTACGTCCCGGACGCCGAGGTCGTGCACACCGGCGGACACGCCACCGAGCGCGACGCCCCCACGTCGTCCCGGATGCTCGCCGAGCACCACCGCAGCGCCTACCGCTTCCTCGCCGACCGCTACCGCGGCGCGCGCTGGGCCCCGGTGCGGTTCGGCCTGCGCGTGGGGCTGGGGCTGCGCGCCCGCACCGGGGTGCGCGCGGCGCCCTGATCAGCCCAGCGCCGCCAGGTGGCGGTCGAGCACCGCGAGCGCCGAGTCGGGCGTGTGCCGCTCGACGAGCAGGGAATCGGCGAGGCCGCCGACGAGGGCGTGCAGGACCTCGGCCTCGGCGCGCGGGTCCCGCACGCCCGGCAGGGCCGCGAGGCCGTCGGCGAGCGCGGCGAGGATCTCCTCCTCGCCGGTGCGCAGCTGCGCACGCGCCGCCGGGTCCGCGATCGCGCGCACGAGGAACGCCGAGCCGACGAGCGCGTCGGCGCGGCCCTCCTCGTCGAGGGGGAGCAGGCCGGCGAGCAGCGCCCGCACGACGGCCCTCGGGTCCGTGCCGGCCGCCGCGACCCGCGCGCTCACCCGGGCCCCCAACCGCTCGCGCAGGGCGGACGCCGCGAACGCGAGGAGCTCGTCGCGGCTCGCGAAGTAGTGCTGGACACGGCCCTTGGAGACGCCGGCCTCCGCCGCCACCGACGCGAGGCTCGCGGCCTCGAGGCCCTCGCGGGCGGCGAGGCGCCAGAGCGCGCCGGTGATCTCGCGGCGGCGGGCGTCGTGGTCGACGACCTTGGGCATCGTTGGCGGTCCGATCGGCCTGCAAAGTTGTTACGATCCGATCGTATCGTGAACGGGGAGGGCGTCATGGCGGTCGGTGGGTTCGTCGACGACGGGGCCCGTGCGCTGTACGTCGCAGCCCTCGACGCCGCGATGGCGGCACTCCCGCCGCACGAGAGCCACGACGTCGTGACGGGCTGGGGGACGGTCCGGGTCCACCGGTTCGGGAGCGGCGCCGGCACCCCGGTGCTCCTGCTGCCCGGACGGACCGGGACGACGGCGATGTGGGCGCCGAACCTGCCGGTGCTCGCGGCCCGGCGCACGGTCTGGGCGCTCGACCTGCTCGGCGAGCCGGGCGCGAGCACCCAGACCGCGCCGATCACCGGCGACGCCGACCAGGCGTCCTGGCTCGCCGAGGTGGTGGACGCCCTCGGTGGGCCGCTGCACGTCGTCGGCGCGTCGCTGGGCGGGCGCTGGGGCACCGAGCTCGCCGTGCGGCACCCGCACCTCGTGCGCTCGCTGGCCCTGCTCGAGCCGGCGCACACGCTCTCCCGGCTGCGCCCGGGGTTCGTGCTCGCCTCGTTGGCGTCGGTCGTCGGGGCCCGGCGGTGCTTCCTGCGCTACGCCGGCGGGGAGCGCCCGCCCGCCGACGACCCGCTCGGCCCCGTGCTCGAGCTCGGGTCGGCGACCTACCGGATGGCGCTCGGCCCGCCCGGCTACCCGACGGACGCGGCGCTGCGCTCGCTCGCGATGCCCGTCCTGGCCCTGCTCGGTGGGCGCAGCACGGTCGGGGACGCGCAGCGGGGGGCGGCACGGGCCCGGCGGTGCCTCCCCGACGTCGAGATCGAGGTGTGGCCGGAGGCGACCCACGCGCTGCCGAGCGCCTGCGCGGACGCGGTCGACGCCCGACTGGAGGCGTTCCACGCGCGGGTGGACGGGTGAGCAGCCGGCGCGGTCAGCCGCCGAACAGACGGCGCCACCACGGGCGCCGGGGCTTCTCCTGCGGGCTCTCGGTGCGCGCGCCGTCGTCACCTGCGGGGAAAGGGCCGGAGGTGAAGGGGCTCGCGGGGAACGGCGAGGTGCCCGGGTGCGTCGGACCGGTGCCGAAGCGCACGGTGCGGGCGTCGCTGTCGTCGTCGACGTCCTCGTCGGGCCGCCGGTGGTGGCCGTTGGTGCGGCGGCCGCCGTTGTTCTGCGGCAGCCGCTGGGTGAGCTCCGGGTCGACCGGGGCGCCGCGACGGGCGGCCAGCCCGCCCGGGAGGACGGTGGTGGCGGAGGCGTCGAACGGCGACTCGGCGTTGTCCGGCGTGATCACATCTTCGTCACGCTCCGTGGCCCGCTGGGAGGCGTGCGCGATGGCGTCCTGGGCACGCTCCCATGCATTCGAGGCCACCACGACCCTCCTGCTCGTTCCCCCGACGGGCGGGTCCCTTCCGGGTCACTGCCGTCGGCGGCCCCGGGAGGGTCCACACTATCGCCCTCGGTCACGATTCGTCATCGACGAGGGGGGTCTCGAGTGGAGCACTCGGGGGACACGGCAGGGCGCACGGCGGGAGGCACCGCCGAGATCGACCCGGCGCGGACGGCCGCGGTCGTCCTCGTCGGCGGTCAGGGCAGCCGGCTGCGGCCGCTGACCCTGACCACGCCGAAACCGATGCTGCCGACGGCCGGGGTGCCCTTCCTGGCCCACCTGCTCTCGCGGATCGCGGCGGCCGGGATCCGTCGCGTCGTCCTCGGCACCGCCTACCGGGCGGAGGTCTTCGAGGCGTTCCTCGGCGAGCAGACCACCGGTGGGCTGGAGGGCCTCGAGCTCGAGTGCTGCCCCGAGCCGGAGCCGCTGGGCACCGGCGGCGGCATCCGGTTCGCCGCGGACGCGCTGGAGCCCGGATACGACGAGGTCGTCGTGTTCAACGGCGACATCCTCTCGGGCGTCGACGTGCGCGCGGTCGTCGGCGAGCACCGGGCCGCGGGCGCCGACGCGACCCTGCACCTCGTGCGGGTCCCCGACCCCACCGCCTTCGGCTGCGTGCCCACCGACGACGACGGGCGGGTCCTGGCGTTCCTGGAGAAGACGCTCACGCCGCCGACCGACCAGGTCAACGCCGGGTGCTACGTCTTCCGCCGCGACGTGCTCGACGCGATCCCCGCCGGGCGCCCGGTGTCGGTCGAGCGGGAGACGTTCCCCGGGCTGCTCGAGAGCGGCCGCCGACTGCAGGCCCACGTCGAGTCGTCGTACTGGCTCGACCTCGGCACCCCCGCGTCCTTCGTCCGCGGCAGCGCCGACCTCGTGCAGGGGGCGGCGCCCACCTCCGCCCTGCCCGGCCCCGTGGGCACCGCGCTGCTGCTGGCCGGGGCGAAGGTGGCGCCGTCGGCGTCGCTCACGGACGGCACGACCGTGGGTGCCGACGTGCAGATCGGCGACGGCAGCCGCGTCTCGGGGTCGGTGCTCATGGACGGCGCCCGGATCGGCGACGGCGCCCTCATCGAGCGCTCGGTGATCGGTCCCGGCGCGTCGATCGGCGACGACACCGTGGTGCGCGACGCGGTCGTCGGCGACGGCGCCTCGATCGGGGCGTCCTGCGAGCTGCTGGCCGGGCTGCGCGTCTGGCCCGGACTCGTGGTCCCGGACGGCGGTCTGCGATTCTCGGGTGGTGCCTGAGGTCGTCGCTGCCGCCGCAGAACGGGTGTGGCGGCCGGAGTTCGTCCTCGACGTGCGGGCGCTGCTCGCGCCGCTGCGCCGCGGTCGGGGCGACCCGACCTTCCACATGGAGCTGGAGGGGGCCGGCAACGGAACCGCGGGCGAGATCTGGCGCTCGACGCCGACCCCCGACGGCCCCGCCACGCTCGCGATCTCGCGACGCGACGGGGAGGTCCGGGCCCGCGCCTGGGGTCCGGGCGCGCAGTGGGCCGTCGACGGGGTGCCGATGCTGCTGGGCGCCGAGGACGACGACTCCGGGTTCGTCGGCCACCACCCGCTCGTCGCCGAGACCCGCCGCCGCATGCCGGGCCTGCGCCTCGGCGGCACCCGCACCGTGTGGGACCTGCTGGTGCCCTCGATCCTCGAGCAGAAGGTCACCGGCACCGAGGCCCGGCGGTCGTGGCGCGAGCTGTGCTGGCGCTTCGGCGAGGACGCCCCAGGCCCCTGCCCGCGCCGGATGAAGCTCCCGCCGACGCCCCGGCGGCTGCGCGAGATCCCCGACTGGGAGTGGCACCGCGCCGGCGTCGACCAGTCGCGGCGCCGGGCGATCCTCGCGGCGGCGACGGTCGCCCACCGCCTGGAGAAGGCCGCCGAGCTGCGCGGCGAGGCCGGGCGCGCGCTGCTGATGAAGATCCCGGGCATCGGCGTGTGGACCGCCGCCGAGGTCGCCCAGCGCTCCTGGGGTGACCCGGACGCCGTGAGCGTCGGCGACTTCCACATCCCCTCGACCGTCGGCTGGGCCCTGGTGGGCCGCAAGCTCGACGACGCCGGGATGCTCGAGGTCCTGGCCTGCTACGCCCCCCAGCGCCAGCGGGCGGTGCGCTACATCGAGGCCTCCGGGTTCCGCCGCCCCCGCTTCGGGCCGCGCTTCTCGCCGAAGGACTACCGGACCTACTGACCCCGGGTCGTCGTCGGTGGTGGCGACGCTTCGGAAACCGAAGCGTTGTCAGCGGGGGTTCCCGACCCGAGGGCCCGCGGCTCCGCGAAGCGGCCGTGACCGGTGGTGGCGACGCTTCGGAAACCGAAGCGTCGTCAGCGGGAGTTCCGACGCGACGCGGCCCGGGCCAGCGACCGGCCGAACGCGACCTCGTCGGGGAGCTCCGTCAACGGCCACCAGCGCAGGTCCAGCGACTCGTCGCTGATCGCCTCGACGGCGCCGGGCGGCGCGTGGGCGACGAAGCGGACGTCGAGGTGGCGGGTGGGGACACCGAGCGAGCAGGTCAGAGCGTGGATCTCGACGTGGAAGGGCTCGGGGTCGAGGGTCAGGCCCTCGATCCCCGACTCCTCCTCCGCCTCGCGCAGCGCGGCGCCGGCGAGGGTCGAGTCCTGCGGCTCGATGTGCCCGCCGAGCTGGATCCACGCGCCCACCCGGGGGTGCAGGGTCAGCAGCGCCCGCTCGCCCGCGGCGTCGAGGACGAGCGCCGAGGCCGTGAGGTGGCCGGGCGCGCAGGAGCGCGAGCACGCGTCGGGGCGGGCGTCCAGGTAGGACACCAGCCCCAGGCGCACGGACTCCAGCTCGCGCGTCCCGGCCCGCCACCGACCCAGGACCTCGCGGGCGTCGGCGTGCACGGCGGCCGTCGAGACGGCCGCGCGCGTGGTGGACGCCAGCGTCCGTTCCGTGTCCGTCATCTCTCCACCCACCGGTCGTCGACGGCGAGCCCGCCCCGCGGCGGCGGCTCGGAGGCCGGGTGCCCGATCGCGACGGCGCCCAGGGGCTCCCAGTCGGCGGGCAGGTCGAGCACCTCGCGCACGATCTCCGGCGCGAAGATCGTCGACGACACCCAGCACGACCCGAGCCCCTCGGCGGCCAGGGCGACGAGCAGGCTCCCGACGGCCGCGCCCCCGGCGACCGTGAACATCGTGTGCTCGGCCGCGGCCCGGCGGGCGTCGGGGTAGGCGTGCGCACCCTCGAGGACGAGGAACGGCAGCACGACCTCGGGGGCGGCGCGCAGCAGGTCGCCGCGGGCGACACGGCGCTCGATCGCGTCGGCGGAGAACCCGTCGCCGTGCAGGTCGGCGCGCCACGCCTCGGCCATGGCGTCGAGCAGCTCGGTGCGCAGGTCCGGCGACGCCAGGCGCACGAAGCGCACCGGGCGGGTGTGGTGCGGGGCGGGCGCGGTGAGGCCCGCGGCGCCGGCCCGGCGCAGCGCCTCGGGGTCGACGGGGGTGTCGGCGAACGCCCGCACCGAGCGCCGCGCCGGCACCGCCTCGCGCCGCCCCCGCGCGAGCGCCTCGTCCGTGCCCAGCCAGAACAGGTCCTCGTCGACCGACCGCACGAGGTCGTGACCCCGCGCCGTCTCCGACCGCAGCGAGGCGGGCAGGCCGCGCACCACGGCGACGGGCACGCCGCCGAGCTTGCCCTTGACGAGGTCGGCGGCCGCGGCGACCTCGTCGGCGACGGCGACCTCGGTGACCACGAGCTCGTTGCCCTGGCTGTCGACGGCGCCGCCGTAGCCGTGCACGACCTCCAGCCCGGCGGCGCCGATCGCGGCGTCGGTCTGCCCGACGCGCCAGGTGCGTCCCATGGTGTCGGTGACGACCACGGCGACGTCGACCCCGAGCCGCTCGCGCAGCGCGGCGCGCAGGGCGGCGGCCGAGGCGTCCGGGTCCTCGGGGAGCAGCGCGACCTCGTCGCCGGCGACGTTCGAGGCGTCGATCCCCGCGGCGGCCTGCACGATCCCCAGGGGGTTGGCGACGATCTTGGTGCGGCCCTTGGTGGCGAGCAGGCGCACGGTCTCGCGGTCGACCAGCGCGCGGCGGGCGGTGTCCCGCTCGTCGGGGTCGGTGGGCACCGGCACGAGGCGGCCCTCGACCTTCGAGAGCACCTTCGACGTCACGACCACCACGTCGCCGTCGGCCAGGGAGCCGGCGAGGGCATCGGCCAGCGTCGCCGCGAGGTCGTCGCCGGGCCGGAACTCCGGCAGGCCGGGGACACCCCAGAGGGTCAGCCCGTCGGAGGCGTGATCAGCTGCCATCGACGGTCCGGCTCCGCTCCGCTCCGCGGACGCCAGCGAGATCGTAGGCCGCACGCACCATCGCCGCCGTGGCGTCCGGGTCGGTCATCATCAGCGGCACCTCGCGGACCTCGACCCCCGGCACCTCGGCCCCGTCACCCGGGGCGACGAGCCACCCGTCGAGCAGGCCGCCCGTGGTGCGCGCGCCGTACCAGCGCCCGACGCCCTCGGCGCTGACCGGCACGTCCACCGCCGCCAGGCACGCCTCGGCCATCCCGCGCACGGCGTGCCCGTCGACGATCGGCGAGACCCCGACGACCCGGCCGGGCGCGGCGGAGAGCGCGGGCCGCATCGCGGGGACGTCGACGATCGTGTGGATGCTCACCACCGGGTTCGACGGGGCCACGAGCACGACGTCGGCGTCGGCGATCGCGGCGAGCGCGGCGGGGCACGCCGTGGCCTGCTCGCGCCCGACCGAGGCGAACGAGTGCGCCGGCAGGGCCGCGCGGTGGCGCACCCACCACTCCTGGAAGTGGATGGCCCGGCGTTGGCCGTCGGACGGGTCGTCGACGACGACGTGGGTCTCGATGCGGTCGTCGCTGGCCGGGATGAGCTCGACGCCGGGGGACCAGCGGTCGCAGAGCGCGGCGGTGACCTGCGAGAGCGGATAACCCGCCCGCAGCATCCGGGTGCGCACGAGGTGGGTGGCGACGTCGCGGTCGCCGAGCCCGAACCACGTCGGGTCGGCGCCGTAGGCCTCGAGCTCCTCGCGGACCGACCAGGTCTCCTTGGCCCGGCCCCAGCCGCGCTCGGTGTCGATGCCCGCGCCGAGGGTGTACATGCAGGTGTCGAGGTCCGGGCAGACCCGCAGGCCGTGCAGCCAGATGTCGTCGCCGACGTTAACCACCGCGCGGATGGCGTCGCCCGGTGCGGCGGCGGCCAGGACGCCCTGCAGGAACCGGGCGCCACCGACGCCCCCGACGAGAACGGTGACCTTCACACCGTCCATCGTCCCCCCGGTCGCGCTCAGCCGAGCAGCCGGGCGAACTGCACGTTGCCCAGCCGCGCGAGCGTGCCGTCGCCGCCGACGAGGGCGAAGACCCACTCGGCCGCCGCGAACAGCAGCGCCGAGGCGCCCGGGATCAGGAACAGCAGCAGGATGATCGCGAAGGGGGCGAACGGTGCGATGCGCGCCGCGCCCGCCCGCGTCCCGTAGGGCAGGTAGGGGTCGATGACGCCCCAGCCGTCGAGCCCCGGGATCGGCAGCAGGTTCAGCACGAACGTCAGGACCTGGATGATCCCCAGGAACGACAGGGCCGCGGCCAGCGGCAGCGGCGGGGCCGTGAGCGCCACCCCGATCGCGATCGCGGCGGCGAGCACGAGGTTCGCCATCGGCCCGGCCAGCGAGACCGCGCTGATCGCCGGCCGTGAGCGCAGCGCGCCCCGCTGGATCCAGACGGCGCCGCCGGGCAGCGGGATCCCGCCGATGACCAGGAACAGCAACGGCAGGACGAGCGTGAGCCCGATGTTGGCGTAGCGGCGGATGTCCAGGGTCAGGTAGCCGAGAGCGCGCACCGAGTGGTCGCCGCAGCGGTCCGCGGTCAGCGCGTGGGAGAACTCGTGCAGGCACAGTGAGACCGCCCACCCGGCCAGGACCAGCAGGACCGTGCCGCCGATCACGGTGCCCCGGGCGGGCACGAGCGTCAGGGCGCCCCCCGCGACGGTGAGCGCGACCAGCACCAGGAAGATGGGGCTGACCGGCGAGCGCAGGCGCGAGACGCGGGATGTCACGCACCCAGTCTCCCCGATCACCGGCCGGCGCCTCGAAGGCGTGGTGACAGCTCATTGCTACGGACAGCGCAGTGACGCTCACCGCATGTGACGACCGCCCGCCGCGACATGCGGCCGGACGTGTCCCCCGGCTTGACCCAGATGGAACGACACCGGTGTAATTCCTACGCGATGACACGTCGGTGCGGGGCCGGCGCCTCGTCCACTCAGTGGGGGCCGGGGGGAGTCGAGGCGAGGGAGGTGTCCGTGAACGGTGCGGAGAGCGGGTCGGTGGTGCTGGGTAGCGATGCAGTGAGGGCCTTCGGTCCGGTGGGGCAGGCTCCTCTGAGGGATGTCCTCTCGGAGCTGGCGATGGTCACCGAGGACGAGCAGGAGTGGCAGGAGCGCGCCCTGTGCGCGCAGACGGACCCGGAGGCGTTCTTCCCCGAGAAGGGCGGGAGCACCCGGGAGGCCAAGCAGATCTGCAACAGCTGCGACGTCCGCTCGGAGTGCCTCGAGTACGCGCTCGGGCACGACGAGCGCTTCGGGATCTGGGGCGGCCTGTCCGAGCGTGAGCGCCGGCGCCTGAAGCGCCGGGCGTTCGACACCCTGGACGCGGTCGACGCCGTCTGACGCCCCTGGCCTTCTCCCGGGCACGGGCACGGACCCGGCACCGGACAGTCCGTCAGGGGGCCCTACTCTCGGCGGCCGGACCGGTGCAGGGGCGCCCCGCGGGGAGGTCGCCCGAGGGAAGGGCGGCTCGTCGGTGGCTGGAACCTCGCCCGTCCTCGCGGTGCTGGTGTGCCACGACGGCGAGTTCTGGCTGCCCACCGCCCTGGACTCCCTGGCGCGCCTGACCCGCCGGCCGCGCTGGGTGATCGCCGTCGACACGGGCTCCGTCGACGGCACGTCCGGGCTGCTCGCGGCGAGCAACCAGGTGGACGTCGTGCTGCGCATGCCGCGCGACACCGGGTTCGCCGAGGCCGTCCACACCGCGGTCGACGACGCCGACCGCCGTTGGGGTCGCAACGCCGACAGGGGCTCCGGCGACTGGCTCTGGGTCCTGCACGACGACGCCGCCCCGGCCCCGGACTGCCTCGAGGTCCTGCTCTCCGTCGCCGACGCCTCGCCGTCGGCCGCCGTGCTCGGCCCCCTGTGCCTCGACTGGGACGAGCCCCGGCTCGTGGTCGAGGCGGGCGTGTCCATCGACGCGTCCGGGTCGCGGCAGACCGGCATCGGCGCCGACGAGCTCGACATGGGCCAGTTCGCGACGAACTCCGAGGTCCTCGCCGTCGGGTCCGCGGGCTCGCTGATGCGCCGCCGCGAGTGGGACGGGCTCGGCGGCTACGACACGGCCCTGGGCCTGCTGCGCGAGGACGTCGACTACGGCTGGCGGGTCAACCGCGCCGGCGGTCTCGTGCTCTGCGCCCCCTCGGCCCGGCTGCGCCACGCCCGCGCGCTCTCCAGCCGCACCCGCCCGCTCGACACCGCCGGGGTCGACCACCGCTACCGCGCCACCGACCGCGCCCACGGCCTCCGGACCTTCCTGGCCAACTGCTCGTCGCCCGCTTTCGTGCTCGGTCTCGCGCGCCTGCCCGTGCTCGCCGTGCTCCGGGCCCTGGGCCTGCTGCTCGTGCGCCGGGCGCGGGCCGCGGGCGCCGAGCTCGCCGGCCTGTCGCGGGTGCTCGGCTCCGGGCCGGGCATCGCCGACCTCGCCGACGCCCGCCGCCGGCGCAGCACCGGGGCGACGGCCCTGCCCCGCGAACTGCGGGGACTGCTGACGAGCCGCACCACGCGGCTGCGCAACGCCGTGCGCGGCGGGCTGACCTCGCTCGTGCGCGGCCGCCTCGCCGACGAGCTCGCGCTCGGGCGACTGCCCGAGTGGGCGGAGCGGGAGTCGCGCGAGGACGGCTCTACCGGGGGCCCCGCCGCCGACGGCGGTGACGCCGCCCGGCGCCCGGCCGTGGGACCGGGCGCCCTGGCCGTCGGCGCCGCCCTGCCGCGCAGCACCCGCAGGACCGCGGGCCTGCGCCGCCCCGGCGAGTCCCTGGCGGTCGCGCTGCCGGGACCGCGCGCCCCGGCCGACGCGGCGCAGGCCACGCCGGCCCCGACCCCCACCCCGCGCGCCGAGGGCCGTGCCGGCGCGCCTGCCCAGGCCTGGGAGGACCCCCCGACCGCCCCCGGCGAGCGGGTGGTCGTCGTCCCCGTCACCGCGGGACGGGTCGCGCGCGAGCTCCTCCTGGCCCCGCCGCTGCTGCTCGTCGTCGGCCTCACCGTGATCGCCCTGATCACGCAGTGGTCGCGGCTGGGCCTCACGCTCGCGGGCGGGCGGATCGCCGAGGTCCCGGGGCTGCGCGAGCTGTGGTCCTCCTACCTCGCGGTCTGGCACCCCGCCGCCGGCGGGACCGGCGCGCCGGCGCCCGCCGCGCTGGCCGTCGTCGGGGTGCTCGGGGCCCGCTGACGCCGCTGGGCGGGCCGCCGGCGGCGGTGTCGCTCCTGCTGCTCGCGGCGCTGCCCTCGCCGGCCTCTCGGCGTACCTCGCCACCCGCGAGCTGCGGGTCGGCCGGGTGCTGCGCGCGCTCGCCGGCGCCGTCTACGCGCTGCTCGGGGTCACGGGCGGCGCGGTGGCCCAGGGCCGTCTCGACGGCGTCGTCACCGTGGTGCTGCTGCCGCTCGTGCTCGCCGGCGTCCTCGCCGTGCTGCGCGGGGTGCGCGTCTCCGGGCGTCGCGGCTCGTGGTGGAGCACCGCGGCGGGCACCGCGCTGGCCCTGGCCGTCGTCGGCGCCTTCGCCCCGCTCGTGTACGCGCTCGTGCTCGTCGTCGTGGTGGTCGGCTTCGTGCTCGTGCCGTCCCCGCCGCGCGCGGCCGGGCGCCGGGCGATGGCCCTGGCCGTGATCGTCGTCCTGCCGGTGCTGCTGCTCCTGCCGTGGCCGACGGTGCTGCTCACCGCCCCCGAGATCCTCCTGCACGGCACCGGCGCCCCGGTGGCCGAGCGGTTCGCGGGCGCCCTCGACATCCTGTCGCTCGACCCCGGCGGCCCGGGGACGGTCCCGTGGGCGGGCCTGCTGCTCGTCCTCGTCGCGGTCGGTGGCGCGCTGCTGGCGCCCCGCCGGGCCGCGGTGCCGGGGCTCGCGCTCCTGCTGCTCGGGGTCGGCGCCGCGGCGCTGGTCGGCTCCTTCGCGCTGCCGCCGCTCTCGGGCGGTGACCCGCGTCCGGGCTGGACCGGTCCCGCGCTCGCACTGGCGGCGTGCGGGGCGCTGTGGAGCCTGCTCGCCCAGGTCGCCGCGGCACGGGCCGAGCCGCTCGGCCAGCTTCTCGGGCGGCGCGAGCGCAGCGGCCGCGCGCCGGACCGCCGCGGCGAGTCCGAGCTGGATCTCGGCGGTGCGGGGTTCGGTGGTCGCCTCTCGGACGCCGCGGAGCGGGTCGGCGCGAGCGCGACGGGCCTCGCGAGCCGGTTCCGGTCGCGCGACCGCGGGGACGAGCGCAGCGAGCGGGTCCGGGGCGTCGCGGTGCCGGTGCTCGCGCTCGCCGTGGTGGCGCTGGCCGTGGTGACCGTCGTCGGCGGCGGGGCCGGGCCGCTCGCCGCCACGCGCCCGGCCACCCTCGCCGCACCGCTCGCCGACGAGCTCGCGCGCAGCGGGGCCGGCGTCGTCGTCCTCACCCGCGACGCCGACACCACCCGGCGGTCGGGTCCGGCGCTGCCCCGCTACGGCGACGACGACTTCGCCCTGGTCGGCGCCGCGCCCGCCCGGCTGCAGCGCGACGTGCGGGCGCTGCTCTCCGGCGACCCGGCCACCGTGCAGGCCGGCGTGGCCGAGCTCGCCACGGCCGGGGCCGGGGCCGTGGTGCTGCCCGACCAGCAGACCGCCGGCTCGGTGCGCACCTCGGCCGGGCCCCTGCTCGTCGACGCCCCGCCGGCCTCCGACGGGCGGCCCGTCGCCCGGGTCGCGCTCCCGGTCGGCGGCGCGGTGCTGCTCGAGCCCCCGGTCTCGGACGACGCCACCGAGGCCCGCGCGGCCCCGCGGCGTCCCGCCGGCCTCACGCCGGTGCCGTCGGACCTGCCGACCGTCGGCGTGCGCGTCTCGCCGGGCGCCGACCGTCGGCTGCTCGTGGTGGCCGCCGAGCTGGAGTCGGGGTGGACCGCGACGGTCGGCGGCGCGCCCGTGGCCGTCGTCCCCGCCTGGGGCCACCTCGTCGGCGTACCCGTCGGGGACGCCGGCGGCCCTGTGGTCGTCGGGCGCGACGACACCGCCCGGCTGCTGCTCCTGCTCCTGCAGCTGGCGCTCGTGCTGTTCACGGCGCTCTCGGCCCTGCCGTCGCGGACCCGTCTCGACTAGCAGCGTCTGGATGAGCCGTGTCGGGGGTCACCCCTAGGGTCACGACCGTGTTCGACCACCTCGGTTTCCCCAGCGGCGACGTCGAGACCTCCGTCGCCTTCTACACCGCCGCCTTCGCCCCGCTCGGCATGGCGGTGGCCGTCCGGATCCCCACCGGCCCGCCCGGTGCGCCGGAGGTGGTCGGCCTGTCCACGGGCGGCGGCCACGCCGGCTTCTGGCTCGCCCCGGGCGGCGCCGTCGAGCAGGAGCTGCACGTCGCGTTCGCGGCCCCGGACCGCGCGGCGGTGGATGCGGTGCACGAGGCGGCCGTGGCGCACGGCGCCGAGGTGCTCCACGCGCCGCGGATCTTCCCCGAGTACCACCCGGGCTACTACGCCGTCTTCCTGCGCGACCCCGACGGCCACAACGTAGAGGCCGTCCACCGCAGCTTCTAGCCGGCTACTCCTCGCCGGCGATGGTGTCGGGCTCGACGCCCAGGTAGCCCGCCACCTGCTCGACGAGCACGTCGTGCAGCAGGTCGGCGAGGTCTTCGCCGTCGAGCGCGCGCGCCTCGAGCGGGCGGCGGTAGAGCACGATGCGGGCGCGGGTCACCGCGCCGCGGCGGTCCATGCCTGCGGGGACGAGGCGCGCGAGCGGCACCTCGCCGTCGCCGAGCACCGCGTCGTCCTCCACCGGCGAGCGCTCGGACCCCGACGGCACCTCGGGGACGTCGTCCACGGCCACGTCGAGATCCGCGAGCTCGGCGCTCCAGCGCTCCTCGATCGGCTCGAGGGCCTCGAGCACCAGGGCGTCGAACCGCTCGGCCCGTGTGCGGGCGGCGGGGGAGCCGGACGGGTAGAGCGGCATCCGCAGGCCGCGTCCCCGCCGGTCACGGCGCCGCCGACGCGCTCCGGGCGCCGGGGTGGGGCCCCGACGGCTCGCGCTCCTCGTCACGTGCCGGAGCCTACGCGGGCCTCACCCCCACGGGGCCGACGCGCCCCGCGCGCCTGCACGATCAACGCGGGCGACCGGGCTATCGTTCGGTCCGTGCGAGGAGTACGGAAGTGCTCACGGACCGGGTGTGGTCACGCGGCCGTGGCCACCCTGACCTATGTCTACTCGGACTCGACTGCCGTGGTCGGGCCGTTGGCGACGAGCGCCGAACCGCACTCCTACGACCTCTGCGAGCGACACGCCGTGCGTCTGACCGCCCCCCGCGGATGGGAGGTCGTCCGCTACGAGGGCGAGTTCCCGGCCGAGCCCTCCGCCGACGACCTCACCGCCCTCGCCGAGGCGGTGCGCGAGGCCGGGCGGGCCGACCGCCCGCTGGGGGAGAGCCGCGACGGACGCACGCGGATCACCGCGGGCCGCGGCGCGGCCGCCGCCTCGGGATCGGGCGCGGCCGTGTCCCCGGGGCCCCTGGGACCCCCGCCGCCATGCCGCCGGGCCTCGCGGCGGGCATGCCCGCCGGCTCTACCGGCCGTCGCGGCCACCTCCGGGTCCTGCCCGACCCCGCCGGTTCCTGAGGACCTCTCCTGCGCGTCGCGTATCGGCGCATCGTTCGACGGACGTGCCCGCCCGGCGGGCGCAGCCCCCCGGCCCCGGCCGATAGGCTCAGGGTGTGGCCACTGCAGCGGACACGACCCCGGACCGCGCCCAGGTGATCGACCAGGTCGTCAAGGCCTACGACATCCGCGGTCTCGTGGGCTCCCAGCTCGACGAGACCTTCGTCCGTGACGTGGGCTCGGCCTTCGCGCGCATCCTGCTCGACGAGCAGGCGAACGGCACCGGCTCGGGCCTCGGCCGCGGCGGGGCGGTCGTCGTCGCGCACGACATGCGCGAGTCCTCCCCGGGGCTGGCGGAGGCGTTCGCCGAGGGGGTCACGTCGCTCGGGGTCGACGTCGTCCACATCGGCCTGGCCAGCACCGACATGATGTATTACGCGTCCGGCGCGCTCGAGATGCCCGGCGCGATGTTCACCGCGAGCCACAACCCGGCGACCTACAACGGCATCAAGCTCTGCCGGGCCGGGGCGTCGCCCGTCGGGCAGGACACCGGGCTCGACGAGATCGCCGCGCTGCTCGACCGCGGCGCCGGCGCGGTGACCGGAGACGCCGACGCGCCCGGCACGGTCGGTCACCGCGACATGCTCGCCGACTACGCGGCCTTCCTGCGCTCGCTGGTCGACCTCTCCGGCATCCGCTCGATGTCGCTCGTCGTCGATGCCGGCAACGGCATGGCCGGGTACACCGTGCCCGCGGTGATGGACCCGCTGCCGCTCGAGATCGAGCCGCTGTACTTCGAGCTCGACGGCTCGTTCCCCAACCACGAGGCGAACCCGCTGGACCCGGACAACCTCGTCGACCTGCAGCGCAAGGTGGTCACCCTCGGCCGCGTCGACGCGGGGCTCGCCTTCGACGGCGACGCCGACCGCGTCTTCCTGGTCGACGAGAAGGGCGATGCGGTGAGCCCCAGCGCGATCACCGCGCTCGTGGCGACGCGGGAGCTCGCGAAGCACCCGGGCTCGACCGTCATCCACAACCTCATCACCTCGCGCGCGGTCCCCGAGATCATCAGCGAGGCCGGCGGCACGCCCGAACGCAGCCGCGTGGGCCACTCGTTCATCAAGGCGACGATGGCCGACACCGGCGCGGTCTTCGGCGGGGAGCACTCGGCGCACTACTACTTCCGCGATTTCTGGAACGCCGACTCGGGGATGCTCGCCGCCCTGCACGTGCTGGCCGCGCTGGGGGAGCAGGACGAACCGCTGTCCGAGCTGATGGCGCAGTACGACCGCTACGCCGCCTCCGGCGAGATCAATTCGAAGGTCGCCGACACCGCCGCCGTGATGGCGGAGGTGGAGCAGGACTTCGGGGCGCGCGACGGCGTCACCACCGACGACCTCGACGGTCTCACCGTCGTGCTGCCCGACCAGAGCTGGTTCAACCTGCGCCCCTCGAACACCGAGCCGCTCCTGCGGCTCAACGTCGAGGCCGCCGACGACGACGCCGTCGCCGCGCTGCGCGACGAGGTCCTCGCGCTCGTGCGCGGCTGACCCGGACTTCAGAGGAGACCCCGATGCCGCTCGGCCTGGACCCCGACCTGCTCGACATCCTGGCGTGCCCCGCGCCCGACCACGGCACGCTGCGCCCCGGGACGCCCGACGACCCCGAGGCCTCGGCCCTGACCTGCACGTCGTGCGACCGGCGCTACCCGGTCACCGACGGCATCCCTGTCCTGCTGTTGTCCGAGGCGACCGGGGGACCGGCCACCGCAGTGCAGGGGTGAGCGCGTGCTCGACGACGCCCTCCTCTCCGACGAGCCGCGCCTGCTCGCCGCCGACCACGACGGGGTGCTGCGCGCGGTGGCGACCGCGGGCGCACAGGCGCGCGCGACGTGGGCGGCCGCCCGCGACGTCGGGGTGCCCGACGAGCTCGCCGGCCTGCGCCCCCGCGCGCTGATCCTGCTGACCCGCCCGGGCACCACCGAGTCCGCGTGCCGCCTGCTCGCCGCGCTCCTGACGCCGACGGCCCCTCTCCCGGTGATCGTCACCGGGGTGGCGCCGCCGTGGCTGGGGCCGCTCGACGTCGTGGTGGCGACCCACCGCGGTCGCGAGGGCGACCCGGTCGAGGCGGACGTGGCCGAGTCCGTGCACCGTGCCGTGCGCCGCGGGGCCCACGTCGTGCTCGCCGGCCCGGGCGAGGGGCCCGCGGCCGCCGCGGGCGCGGGCCGGGCCCTCGCCGTCGTGCCCCGGATGACGGTCGGCGTGCCGGGGAGGACCTCGACGGCCTCGACACCGCGACGGTGCTGGCCACGGGCCTCGCCGTCGCCCGGTCCCTGGGTCTGCTCGACCTCGACCTCGACGTGCTCGCCGACCGGCTCGACGCCGAGGCGGAGCGCGACGGCCCGCGCGGCGAGGCGTTCGTCAACCCGGCGAAGAGCCTCGCGCTGCGCCTGGCCGAGCGCACGCCGCTGCTGTGGGGCGCCGACCCCGTCGCCGCCCTGCTCGCCGGGTACGGCGCGACGGTGCTGGCCACCCACGCCGGGGTCGTCGCCCAGGCCACCTCGGTGGCGGCCGCGACCACCCAGCCGGCCCTGCGGGCCCGGCTGCAGGAGACCTCCGGGGAGGCGTCGATCTTCGCCGACCCCTTCGACGACCCGTCGCCGGCGGCGCCGCCGCCGCGGCTGGTGCTCCTCGCCGCCCGCGAGAACCTCGCGGTGCGGCGGCTGGTCGCCGACGTCGGTGCCCGTCATCCGGGGGCCGACGTGCTGGAGATCGACGACGTCGACCTGGCCGGTGAGGGCCCCGTCGCGGACGCGATGCGCGCGGCCGTGCTGGCCACCCGGCTCGACTTCACCGCGGTGTACCTCGGCCTCGCGCTCGGCGCGCGGGTGCCGGGCGTCCACACCGGCTGAGTCGCGTCACGTCCCCCGTCCCGACCAGAGAGGCACGTCCGTGGAGACCCTCAGGGGCAGCGTGCGCACGTACGCGTGGGGTTCCCGCACGCACCTGGCCGAGCTGCTCGGCGAGGAGGTCCCCTCGCCCCATCCGCAGGCCGAGCTGTGGCTCGGCGCGCACCGCGACGAGCCGTCGCAGCTGACCGGCCGCGGGACGAACCTGGCCGACGCGCTGGCCGACGACCCCGCGGGCGGGCTGGGTCCGGGGCGTCGCGAGCGGTGGTCCGACCGGCTGCCCTACCTGCTCAAGGTGCTCGCCGCCGAGGAGCCGCTGAGCCTGCAGGCCCACCCTCGGCCGAGCAGGCGGCCGCCGGCTGGGCCCGCGAGGAGGCCGCCGGCGTGCCGCGCACGGCCGCCGAGCGCAACTACCCCGACCCGCTGCCCAAGCCCGAGCTGCTCTGCGCGCTCACCGAGTTCCACGCCCTCGCCGGGTTCCGGGAGGCTGCCACGACCGTGCGGCTGCTGCGGGCGCTCGACGTGCGCGCGCTCGAGCACCACTCCGGCCTGCTCGCCGCCCAGCCCGACGCCGACGGCCTGCGCGCGGTGTTCACCACATGGATCACGCTGCCCCAGCGGGCGGTCGACGAGCTGGTGCCCGCGCTGCTCGACGGCTGCGTCGCCCACGTCCGCGCCCGCGGCGAGTTCACCGGGGAGGCGCGGACCCTGCTCGACCTCGGCGAGCGCTACCCCGGCGACGCCGGGGTGCTCGCGGCGCTGCTGCTCAACCGGGTGACGCTCGCGCCGGGGGAGTGCCTCTACCAGCCGGCGGGCTCGCCGCACTCGTACCTGTCGGGCGCGGGCGTCGAGCTGATGGCCAACTCCGACAACGTCCTGCGCTGCGGGCTGACCCCCAAGCACGTCGACGTGCCCGAGCTGCTGCGGGTCCTCGACTTCGCGCCGGGCCTGCCGACGCTGCTGCGCGGCGAGGGCAAGGGCCCCGTCACCCGCTACGCGCCCTCGGAGTTCTTCACCCTCGCCCGGTGTGCCTTCGACGAGGGGCAGCTCGACGAGGGGCCCGCCGACCTCGGCCTGGAGGGCCCGCGGATCGTCGTCACCGTGCGCGGCACGGTCCGGCTGCGCACCGCGGCCGGGCGCTGCCACGAGGTGACCCAGGGGGCCGCGGCCTGGATCCCGGCGTGCGACGGCCCGGTGACGATCACCCCGGTCGACGGCCCGGCGCTGGCGTTCGCGGCGGCGGACGGGCTCGAGACCCCCGGGGGTTAGCCTTCACGGCGACCCCACACCCGCCCGGTCCATCCCCTGGAGGCACCCCGTGTCCGCATCCGGAGGCGGCAAGGCGATCGTCGCCGCGCTCGCGGCCAACGCCGGCATCGCCGTCGCCAAGTTCATCGGCTTCGCGATCACGGGCTCGTCCTCGATGCTCGCCGAGGGCGTGCACTCGGTGGCCGACACGAGCAACCAGGGGCTCCTGCTGCTCGGCCGCAAGCGCGCGCGGCGCGAGGCCGACCGGGAGCACCCCTTCGGCTACGGGCGCGACCGCTTCTTCTACTCGTTCATCGTGGCGCTGCTGATCTTCAGCCTCGGCTCGGTGTTCGCCCTCTACGAGGGCATCCACAAGCTCACGGCGGGCTCCGAGGACCTCACCAGCCCGTTCGTCGCCGTGGCCATCCTCGTGGTCGCGATCGCCCTGGAGACCTACAGCTTCCGCACCGCCATCAAGGAGTCGCGGGAGCTCAAGGGCGACCAGTCGTGGTGGGGCTTCATCCGCACCTCGGTCAACCCCGAGCTGCCCGTCGTCCTCCTCGAGGACTTCGGGGCCCTCGTCGGCCTGGCCCTGGCCCTCGCGGGCGTCGGGCTGTCCGTCCTGACCGGCAACGTCGTCTTCGACGCGCTCGGGACGATCTGTATCGGCGTCCTGCTGGGCGTCATCGCGGTCATCCTCATCATCGAGACGAAGAGCCTGCTCATCGGCGAGGGCGCGTCGCCGCCGCTGGTCCGCACGATCACCGATGCGCTGGTCGGCGGGCCCGTCGAGCGGGTGATCCACCTGCGCACCCAGTACCTCGGTCCCGAGGAGCTGCTAGTCGCCGCCAAGATCGCCGTGTCGTCGTCGCTGCCGACCGAGACGGTCGCCGAGGCGATCGACCACGCCGAGGCGCGCCTGCGCCACGCGGTGCCCGAGGCCCGGCTGGTCTACCTCGAGCCCGACCTCGATCGCTCCGACGGTTCCCCGGTCGGCGAGGCACTCGACCCGACGCCGGACCGCGCGGGCTGACCGGCCGAGCCGCTGCGTCCTGTCGGCGCAGCGAGGTGAACTCGCCGTCACGGATCTGGTCGTCTCCGTCGTCATTCCGGGGGTCGGCGGGCGTAGGGTGCCGCCGACCACGGACGGACCGGTCGGACCTTCAGGAGTGCCCATGACGTCGACCCAGCCGCAAGGCGGGCTCTTCCGGACCAAGTCGGTGGAACAGTCCATCGCCGACACCGACGAGCCGGGCAGCAAGCTCCGCCGCGAGCTCGGCGCCTTCGACCTCACCGTCTTCGGCGTCGCGGTGCTCATCGGCGCCGGCATCTTCACCATCACCGCGCGCGTCGCCGGGGACATCACCGGCCCGGCCATCGCGATCTCGTTCGTCATCGCCGCGATCGCCTGCGGGTTCGCGGGCCTCTGCTACGCCGAGTTCGCCTCGACGGTGCCGGTGGCCGGCAGTGCCTACACGTTCTCCTACGCCACGTTCGGCGAGTTCATCGCCTGGATCATCGGCTGGGACCTCATCCTCGAGTACGCCCTCGGCGCGGCCGTCGTGTCGAAGAGCTGGGCGCAGTACCTCGGCGAGCTGTTCGGCGGCAGCAGCACGTCCGCGTCCCTCGAGCTGGGCCCGGTGACGTTCGACTGGGGCGCCGTGCTGGTCATCGGCGCCCTCACGGTGGTCCTCGTGCTCGGCATCAAGCTCTCGAGCCGGGTCTCGACGATCATCACCTCGATCAAGGTGCTCGTCGTGCTCCTCGTCATCGTGGTCGGGCTCTTCTACGTGCAGGCCGCGAACTACACCCCGTTCATCCCGCCGCCCGGCGGCCCGCAGGAGAGCGGTGGCGGTGCCGACGCGTCGCTGCTGTCGCTGATCGCCGGCAGCGAGGGGTCGACCTTCGGCATCTACGGCCTGCTGGCCGGGGCGTCCCTGGTCTTCTTCGCCTTCATCGGCTTCGACGCGGTCTCCACCACCGCGGAGGAGACCAAGAACCCGCAGAAGGACCTGCCCCGCGGGATCCTCGGCTCGCTCGGTGTCGTCACCGTCCTCTACGTCGCCGTCTCGCTGGTGCTCGTGGGCATGGTCAACTACACCCAGCTGGCGACGCCGCCCGGCAGCGACGAGAGCGCCACGCTGGCGACGGCGTTCACGCTCGTCGGCGCGAACTGGGCGTCCACGATCATCTCCGTCGGTGCCCTGGCCGGCCTGACCACCGTGGTCATGGTGCTCATGCTCGGCCAGAGCCGGGTGTTCTACGCGATGAGCCGCGACGGGCTGCTCCCGCGCAACCTCGCCCAGACGGGCTCCCGGGGCACACCGGTGAAGATCACGATCATCATCGGTGGGCTCTGCGCCGTCCTGGCCGGCTTCTTCCCGATCGACGAGCTCGAGTCGATGGTCAACATCGGCACGCTGTTCGCGTTCATCCTGGTCTCGGTCGGCACGGTCTACCTGCGGCGCAACCGGGCCGACCTGCACCGGACCTTCACGGTCAAGGCCCTGCCGCTGGTGGCCACGCTCGCGGTGCTCAGCTGCCTCTGGCTGATGCTGAACCTGACCGTCGAGACCTGGATCCGGTTCATCGTCTGGATGGTGCTCGGCGTCGTGATCTACTTCGCCTACTCCCGCCGGAACTCCGTGCTCGGCAAGCGGGAGCGCGGCGAGGAGTCCTCGGTCACCAACCCGGGCGGCCCGGCCGGGCCGTCCTCGCGGCCCACCGAGCCCGGCTGACCGGGACGGCCCCGCCGGTGGTCGCCACGACCGGCGGGGCCGTCCTCGTCCGTCCGGCGGCGGTGGCCCCGGCACCCGGTGATGCGCTGCAATGGAGGGGCGCGGGAACGGGTCGGGCCGGCGCCCTCGGGGCCAGCCAGCCCCTTCCGTGTCGGCCGGGCCGGACCGCGCCGTCGGACGAGGAAGGTGACGACGTGGACGTCGGACACGAGCTCGACGAGCTGATCGACCTGATCGACCGCCTCCGGCGCGACGTCGACGAGGCCGGGGATGCCGTCGGACCCCGTCCCGACCCCGGCGTCGCCGGACCGGGCGCCGGGGCCGCCGAGAACCGCTCGATCGCGAGCGCGCGCGCCACGCTGGCCCGCGAGCAGGCGCACCGCGTCCGGGAAGGGCTCGCCGAGGTCCGCGAGCGGACGCGGACCCTGGCCGAGGTGAACCGCGTCGGGCAGGCCCGACGGGCCGTGCGGGACCGCGCGGCGGCGCCCGGGTCGAACGTGGCAGCGGACCCGGCGGCGCCCGCCGTCGCGGCCGCCCCCATGGACGCGTTGCGCGCGGCCGCCCGCAACCTGGGGAACGTCACCGACGCCCAGGGGCTGGCCGAGCGCATGGTCGCGGGTGCCCTGACGTCCGTTCCCGTGGCGGAGCGCGCCGCCCTCCACGCCGCGGCGCGCGCCGGCGCGACGTCCGTGCGCGCGGCGAGCGACCCCGTCGCCGAGGAGCTGGAGGCGGCGCAGACGGCTGCCGGGGAGGGGCCCCGGATCGAGGTCCTCGAGCGCGGCGGGCGCGTCCACGTGCCGGACACCGCCGTCGAGGCCCGCTGGCCGGGCGTCGTGGCGCGGGCCCGCGAGGCCGGGGTGGGGGCCGTGCTCGCCCTCGACGTCTCGTGCGCCGCCGTGCGCGGCGCCCTGGTGCTCTACGCCGCGCGGCCGGAGGCCTTCGGCTCCACGAGCCGGGCGACGGCGGCGCTCTTCGCCGACTACGTCGCGGTGGCGCTGGCCGCGCAGGCCCGCATCGACGCCATGACGAGCGCCCTGGCCCAGCGGGACGTCATCGGGCAGGCCAAGGGCATCCTCATGGCACGCGAGGGGCTCGACGCGGACGGGGCCTTCGCCCACCTCGCCCAGGCGTCGCAACAGCGCAACGTCAAGCTCGTCCAGGTCGCCCGCGAGCTGGTCGGGAACGCGCTCGGCGGCTGACGCTCAGGGCCCGCCCGGCCCGTCCGGCCCGTCCGGCCCGCCGGCCCCGCCGCGGTCCTCCGGGTCGTCGGACTCCCCGGACCCGAGGAGCCGGCGGCTCTGCTCGCGCTCCCGCACGGCGAAGTCACGCGCGTCCTGGGCGGCGCCCCGCAACCGGTCCGCGGCGTGCGGGCGCAGGCGCGCGGAGTCCTCGTAGGTGCGGGCCACCCGCTCCTCGGAGTCGGCGATGTCGCCCGCCAGACGCCCGATCCGCGTGGTGAGCTCGGAGGCGCGCCCGCGCACGCGGTCGAGGGTGTCGGCACTGTCGTCCGCACTCTCGTCCAGGGGCCCGGAGCGCTCCGCGGGGGTGTCCTTCTCGGCCATGGACTCCTCCTCGTGACCCCGGATCCGGGCGCGGGTCGTGACGCCGCCGCTACGATCCCACGACCGACCCGTGGACCGCCCGGCCTGCAGGTCGCCGCACCCCGCCGTCGGCGACGACGGGGTGCCGCAGCCGGGAGGTGGGCCGTGGCGGACGAGGGGCTGGTCGGGCTCCTGGTCGGGGTGGGGGCCTCGGCCGGCGGCCTCGAGGCGCTGCTCGCGCTGGTCGCCGGTCTCGACGAGGACCTGCCGGCCGCCCTGTTCGTGGTGCTCCACCAGGCGCCGACCGCCCCGACGGTGCTCCCGGGGCTCCTGGCGAGGCGGTGCCGGCTCCCGGTCGAGGGCGTGCGCGACGGCGCCCCGGTGCGGCCCGGCCGCGTGGTCGTGGCGCGGCCGGACCACCACCTGCTGGTCCGGGACGCGCACGTCGTCCTGGGGCGCGGACCCCGCGAGGACGGGCACCGCCCGGGCGTCGACTCCCTGTTCCGCTCGCTCGCCCAGGAGGCCGGGCCCCGGGCCGTCGGGGTCGTGCTGAGCGGGATGCTCGACGACGGGGCCGCGGGGATGCTGGAGATCGTCCGCCACGGCGGGAGCGCGGTCGTGCAGGAGCCCACGGAGGCGGGCCGCGACTCGATGCCCCGCGCGGCGCTCGCCCGGGTCCCGGGGGCGATCGTGACGCCCGCGCACGCCGTCGGCGCCGTCCTCCGCGAGCTCGTCGCGTCCGCCCCCTCCGCGGGCGCCGCGCCCGCCCATGACCTGCGTAGCCTGCTCGCCGGGGACGCCCGCCGCTGCGGGCCCGAGGAGAGCGGGAGCGGACGGCCGTGAGCGAGGACGACGACGCGGGCCTCGGTGCCCTGCTCGACTTCATCAAGGAGAGCCGCGGGTTCGACTTCACCGGCTACAAGCGGTCCAGCCTGCAGCGCCGCGTCGAACGGCGGATGCAGGAGGTCGGGGTGGCGACCTTCGGCGAATACCTGGACCGGCTGCAGGTCGACCAGGACGAGTTCACCCAGCTGTTCAACACCATCTTGATCAACGTCACCGGGTTCTTCCGGGATCCCGAGGCGTGGCGCGAGCTCCAGAACGAGATCCTGCCCAAGCTCCTGGCGCCGAAGACGCGGGGCGAACCCATCCGGGTCTGGTCGGCCGGCTGCGCCAGTGGCGAGGAGGCCTACGGGCTGGCGATCCTGCTCGCCGAGGCCGTCGGCCCGGAGGAGTTCCGCCGGCGCGTCAAGGTCTACGCCACCGACGTCGACGAGGACGCCCTGGCCACGGCGCGCCAGGCCACCTACACCGACAAGGAGCTGCAGGCCGTCCCCGAGGAGTGGCGCGAGCGCTACTTCGAGCGCCACGGGTCGCGCGCGACGTTCCGCGGGGACCTGCGCCACAGCCTCATCTTCGGGCGCAACGACCTGGTGCAGGACGCGCCGATCGGCCGGCTCGACCTGCTGGTCTGCCGCAACACGCTGATGTACCTCAACGCCGAGACGCAGGCGCAGGTCCTGCGCCGGTTCCACTTCGCCCTCGGGCCCACCGGGGCGCTCTTCCTCGGCAAGGCCGAGATGCTGCTCAGCCACAGCCGGCTGTTCCTGCCCGTCGACCTCAAGCGGCGGTTCTTCCGCAAGGCCGACCAGGCGGACCCCGCGAGCCGGTTCGCCCACGCCGACGGCCGGCGGGACGGTCCCGGCTCCGCGGGGGACGACCGCCTCGAGGACGAGACGCTGCTGGTCAGCCCGCTGGCCACCATCGTCGTCAACGCCGACGAGGTCGTCGAGAAGGCCAACCAGCGGGCCGAGGCCCAGCTCGGGGTGTCCACCCGCGAGATCGGCCGGCGGTTCACCGATCTCGACCTCTGCCAGCGCATCACCGGGTTGCGGGCGTCGTTCGAGGACGTCCGGCGTCACCGCACGTCGCTGTGGCAGCACGACGCCGAGTTCTCCCGCTCGGCCACCGAGACGCTGTACTTCGACATCCAGGTCGCCCCCCTCGAACCGGACGAGAGCGGCCGGGTCGCCGTGGCGATCTTCTTCTCCGACGTCACCCGCTACCGGCGGATGACCGGTGAGCTCCAGGCGGCGCACCGGCAGGTCGAGACCGCCTACGAGGAGCTCCAGTCGACGGTCGAGGAGCTGGAGACGACCAACGAGGAGCTCCAGTCGACGGTCGAGGAGCTGGAGACGACCAACGAGGAGCTCCAGTCGACGGTCGAGGAGCTGGAGACGACCAACGAGGAGCTCCAGTCCACGAACGACGAGCTGCAGTCGATGAACGACGAGCTCCGTCAGCGCGGAACGCAGCTCGACGAGGCGAACGACTTCCTCGAGTCGGTCATGGGCAGCCTGCGCACCGCCGTCGTCGTGGTCGACACCGAGCTGATCGTCCGGGCCTGGAACGGGCGCGCCGACGACCTCTGGGGCCTGCGGTCGGAGGAGACCGTGGGGCAGCACCTGCTCAACCTCGACATCGGCCTGCCCACCGAGCGCCTGCGCCCCCTGGTCCGCCAGGCCCTCGGCGGTGACGGCCCGCCGGAGCAGCCCCTGCGCGTCGAGGCGATCAACCGGCGCGGTCGTCACGTGCAGCTCTCGGTCTCCGCCTCGCCGCTGACCCTGCGCCACCGCGGGCCGACCGGGGCGATCGTCCTCATGGACCAGGTCGACGGGCACGGGAACGGACGGGCCGGGACGCCCGGTTCCGACACCGACGGCCGGGAGCCGCCGCCATGAGTGGCGAGCGCCCCGACGGGGACCGTCAGGAGGAGCTCGCCGAGGAGCGGGACGCCCGCGCGACGGACCGCGACGCCGCCGCCGACCGCCGGGAGGTCGCGGCGGACGCCCGCGAGCGCACCGCCGACGCGCGCGAGGGCACCGCCGACACCCGCGAGCGCGCGGCCGACGAGCGCGAGGGCCGGCTCGACGACCTGACCCGCGCCTTCCGCTTCGACACCCCGGGCTCCTGGAGCGCGCGGGCGAGGCCGTCGAGCGCACGGCCGAGACCACCGAGCGGTCCCGCGAGCGGGTCGAGCGCTCCCGGGCCGCGCTGGAGCGCTCGCGGGAGCTGGTCGACCGCGAGCAGCGCGAGATCGACGGCGAGGGCGCCGACTCCGAACGTCGGTTGCTGGACGACCCGGGGACGCCGGAGCCCTGAGGGCGTCCGGCTCCCCGGGTCGGGCCGCCTGTCAGGCCTTCGCCGGCGCCTGGTGGCCCGCGAACTTCTCCCGCAGCGTCTTCTTCGAGAACTTGCCGGTGGAGGTCTTGGGCACCTCGTCGATGAACACCACGTCGTCGGGCACCTGCCACTTGGCGACGCGCGACGCGATGTGCTCGAGCACGGCCTCACGGGTGAGCTCGACGCCCTGCTTCGGGACGACGCAGGCCAGCGGGCGCTCCGACCACTTCTCGTCCGGGATCGCGATGACCGCGGCCTCGGCGACGCCCTCGAGGGACATGATCTCGTTCTCGAGGTCGACCGACGAGATCCACTCGCCGCCGGACTTCACGAGGTCCTTGGTGCGGTCGACGAGCTTGACGTAGCCGTAGCGGTCGATCACCGCGACGTCCCCGGTCTTGAGCCAGCCGTCCTCGGTGTACTGCTTCCCGCCGTCCTCGTTGCGGTAGTAGGACGCCGCGATCCAGGGTCCGGCGGCCTGCAGCTCGCCGGAGGTCTCGCCGTCCCAGGGCAGCACCTCGCCGGAGTCCGGGTCGCAGATGCGCAGGTCGACCAACGGCGCGGGCGTGCCCGCCATCGCGCGCACGTCGGCGAGCTCGTCGTCGGACAGACCGTCGTGGACCGTCTTGAGGACGCCGGTGGTGGCGATCGGGCTGGTCTCGGTCATGCCCCAGGCCTGGGTGATCGGCAGGCCGATCTTCTTGCGCCACGCCTCGGACAGCGACTTCGGCACCGCGGACCCGCCGCAGAGCAGCAGCCGCAGGTCGGGAAGGTCGCCCTCGGAGAGCTCGGGCAGCACGCCCATCCAGATCGTCGGGACGCCCGCGGTGACCGTGACGTGGTGGTCGCGCAGGATGCCGGCGATGGCCTTGGGGGTCATGTTCGGGCCGGGCATGACCAGCGACGAGCCGGCGAACACCGCCGCGTAGGGCGTGCCCCAGGCGTTGGCGTGGAACATCGGCACGATCGGCAGCAGGACGTCGCGCTCGACGAGGCCGGCGACGTCGGCCATGAGCACGGCGATCGAGTGCAGCACCGTCGAGCGGTGCGAGTAGACGACACCCTTGGGGTTGCCGGTGGTGCCGGACGTGTAGCACATGGCCGCGGCCTGGTTCTCGTCCGCGATCTCGAAGCGGCCCTCGTGGGGCTCGACGGACTCGAGCAGGGCGTCGTAGTCGGAGATGCGCTCGTCGTCGGGGATGGCGACGTCGGCGCCGTCGTCGATGACGATGACCTTGCGCACGGTGGTCATCTCGTCGATGTGCGGCCAGAACTGCGGGAACAGCGACCGGTCGACGAAGACGACCTCGTCCTCGGCGTGGTTCGCGATGTAGATCAGCTGCTCGGTGAACAGACGGATGTTGAGGGTGTGCAGCACGCGCCCGCTGCACGGCACCGCGAAGTAGAGCTCGAGGTGGGCCGGGCTGTTCCAGCAGAAGGTGCCGACGCGGCCCTCGGGGGAGACACCGAGGGCGTCGATCGCGGCGGCGGCGCGGCGGACCCGGACGGCCCAGGACGCGTAGTCGCTGCGGTGCACCGTGCCGCCCGCACCCACGCCGGTGATCGGCTTGTGGCCGAAGATCTGCTCCGCGCGGTGGAAGACGTGGGGCAGGGCGAGGGGGTAGTCCTGCATCTGACCGAGCACTGGCGGGGCCTCCCTGAACGGTGTTACTGCGGTCACTCATCCTACGGCGATCGCGCCCGGGACCGCCCGGTCGTCGGGATCGGCCGACGGCTGATCACCATGCGTGCCGAAACGTGTGACCCGGGTGACCCGGCGGGCGGGAGGGACGCCGCGACCTGCGGGAACGCCGGTCACCGTACGGACGGTCGGCGCCGGACCGGACCGGCCCCGGCCCGTCGCGGTTGACCGGGTATGGGGCCTGTGCTGGACTTGGTGCACGGCATCGATCGCACACCTCGTGCGAACGGGAGCTGCCGAGTGGCGCTGCAACGGACGGTTCTTTCTGTCCGCCACGCTCGGTAGTGGTCCGTACCTTCGCAAGGGCGCCTGCGGATGGTGATGAAGCGTGTTCTGAGTCCTCGTGCCCCGGCGTGCCGTCCTCCCGCCCGCGCGACAGCGAGCGACGGCGACACACCGGACGTTCACGGACTCGGCACCGTTTCGCACGGTCCAACGATCACCGACCAGAGGGAGTCATGACGAACGCAGTAGGCACCGTCGACCAGAAGCACGACACGCGCAACGGCATCGATTTCGCCGTCGCCGATCTCGGCGAGGCCGACTTCGGGCGCCGCGAGATCCGCCTCGCCGAGCACGAGATGCCGGGCCTCATGGCCCTGCGCCGCGAGTACTCCGAGGCCAAGCCGCTGCACGGCGCCCGGATCTCCGGCTCGCTGCACATGACGGTGCAGACCGCCGTCCTGATCGAGACCCTCGTCGAGCTGGGCGCGGAGGTCCGCTGGGCCTCCTGCAACATCTTCTCCACGCAGGACCACGCCGCCGCCGCGGTCGTCGTCGGCCCGCACGGGACCGCCGAGAAGCCCCAGGGCATCTCCTGCTTCGCCTGGAAGGGCGAGTCGCTGGAGGAGTACTGGTGGTGCGCCGAGCAGATGCTCGCGTGGTCCGACGCCGACACCCGCGGCCCGAACATGATCCTGGACGACGGTGGCGACGCCACCATGCTCGTCCACAAGGGCGTCGAGTTCGAGAAGGCCGGCGTCGTGCCGACCACCGAGATGGACGACCCGGCCGAGTACCAGGTCGTGCTGGCGACGCTGCGCCGCAGCCTCGAGAACGACGGCCAGCACTGGACCAAGGTCGCGTCGGGCATCCGCGGCGTCACCGAGGAGACCACGACGGGCGTCCACCGCCTGTACGAGTTCTTCAACGAGGGCAAGCTGCTCTTCCCGGCGATCAACGTCAACGACTCGGTCACCAAGTCGAAGTTCGACAACAAGTACGGCTGCCGCCACTCGCTCATCGACGGCATCAACCGCGCCGTCGACGTGCTGATCTCCGGCAAGAAGGCCGTCATCTGCGGCTTCGGCGACGTCGGCAAGGGCTCCGCCGAGTCGCTGCGCGGCCAGGGCGCCCGCGTGACCGTCACCGAGTCCGACCCCATCTGCGCGCTCCAGGCGCTGATGGAGGGCTACGACGTCAACACCCTCGAGAACGTCATCGATGAGGCCGACATCGTCATCACGACGACCGGCAACAAGGACATCGTGACCCTCGAGCACATGAAGCGGATGAAGCACCAGTCGATCCTGGGCAACATCGGCCACTTCGACAACGAGATCCAGGTGGAGAAGCTCGAGAAGTCGGGCGCCAACCGGATCAACATCAAGCCGCAGGTCGACGAGTGGAAGTTCGAGGACGGCCACTCGATCATCCTGCTGTCCGAGGGGCGGCTGCTGAACCTCGGCAACGCCACCGGGCACCCGAGCTTCGTCATGTCGAACTCGTTCGCCAACCAGACGATCGCGCAGATCGAGATCTGGACCAAGCCGGACGAGTACCCGATCGGCGTCTACCGCCTGCCGAAGCACCTGGACGAGAAGGTCGCGAAGGTCCACGTCGAGGCGCTCGGCGCGGAGCTGACCAAGCTCACCAAGGAGCAGGCCGAGTACATCGGCGTCGACGTCGAGGGCCCGTACAAGCCGGATCACTACCGCTACTGAGGCGGCTACGTTCCGCAGCGAACGCGCTGTTCGCTGCTTCTAGGCGCACGAACTCCCCGTTGATCACTCGTTGACCTCGGGGCCGAAGGGCACCTTCGCTCGCTCTAGTCGAGTGGAGGTGCCCTTCGGTCGTTCCGGGCCGCGGACGGCCCGCCCGGGGAGATCAGGAGCGCAGGGAGCACCTCGGAGGGCCTGGCCGGGTGGTCGTCGCACTCCTGATCTCCGCCGCCGCCCGGATCCGCGACCTGACCACCGGCCGATCCCGCGGACGCGCCCACCGTCTGCCCCGCCGCGCGAGGAGGCCCCTTCTCTCGGAGCCCACGGGGTCGCCGCCTAAGGTTCCGTCGTGGGCGTGGTGGTGGCCGTGGAGGGCCTGGACGGGGCGGGCAAGGCGACGCTGGTCGCCGCGCTCGCCGATGCCGCCCGCGCCCGCGGCGCGACGGTCGGGGCGTTCGCGTTCCCCGCTACGACGCCGACGTGCACGCCGCGATCGCGGGCGAGGCGCTGCACGGCGGGCACGGCGACCTGCGCGGCTCGATCCACGCGATGGCCGTGCTCTTCGCCCTCGACCGGGCCGGCGCCGCGGTCCCGCTGCGCGCCGCGCGGGAGGAGCACGACCTCGTGCTCGTCGACCGCTACGTCGCCTCCAACGCCGCGTACGGCGCCGCCCGGTGCGGCGAGGACGCCGACGGGCCGTTCGTGGGCTGGGTGCACGCCCTCGAGATCGGCCGTCTCGGGGTGCCGGCCCCGGACGCGCACGTCCTCGTGCGCGTCCCCGGAGAGCTCGCCGCGCAGCGCGTCCGCGACCGCGCCGCGGCCGACCCGACACGCACCCCGGACGGCTACGAGGCGGACGCGGCGCTGCAGGCGCGGTGCGCCGCGGTGTACGACCAGCTCGTCGAACGCTCCTGGTTGGCGCCCTGGGAGGTGGTCGGCACCGATCGAGACCGCGTGGCGCTCACCCGAACGGCGGAGTCATGGGTGGCCGACTGGCTGGGAAACGGCTCGTCGGGCGACATCGGCCCCGGATCGTCGGTGAGAAGTGACACCATTGAGACATGACCTCTCGGATCCTCGTGGTGGACGACGACGCCTCGCTGGCGGAGATGTTGACGATCGTCCTGCAGGGCGAGGGATTCGAGACGACGGTGGTGGGCGACGGACCGGCGGCGCTGCCGGCGCTGCGGGAGAGCGCGCCGGATCTCGTGCTGCTGGATCTCATGCTCCCGGGGATGAACGGCATCGACGTGTGCCGGGCGATCCGCGCCGAGTCCGGGGTGCCGGTGGTGATGCTGACGGCGAAGACCGACACGGTGGACGTCGTCCTGGGCCTGGAGTCCGGCGCCGACGACTACGTGGTCAAGCCGTTCAAGCCCAAGGAGCTCGTGGCGCGGATTCGCGCGCGCCTGCGGGAGTTCCCGGCCGAGCCCGCCGAGCAGATGCAGATCGGGGACGTCACCATCGACGTCCCGGCCCACCAGGTGCGCCGCAACGGGCGCACGATCCCGCTGACGCCGCTGGAGTTCGACCTGCTGGTGGCCCTGGCGCGCAAGCCGCGCCAGGTGTTCACCCGCGAGGTGCTGCTCGAGCAGGTCTGGGGCTACCGGCACGCCGCCGACACGCGGCTGGTCAACGTCCACGTGCAGCGCCTGCGCTCCAAGGTCGAGATCGACCCGGAGCACCCCGAGGTCGTGCTGACGGTGCGCGGCGTCGGGTACAAGGCCGGGCCGCCCTGAGTCCGGGCCGCCGGGGGACACCGTGCTGACGGGCCTGCGTCTTCGTCTCGAGCGCTTCGCCGCCGAGCGGGTGGGTCAGGTCCGG
Organism: Actinomycetospora sp. CA-053990; assembly: GCF_050948445.1. Classification (NCBI taxonomy): domain Bacteria; kingdom Bacillati; phylum Actinomycetota; class Actinomycetes; order Pseudonocardiales; family Pseudonocardiaceae; genus Actinomycetospora; species Actinomycetospora sp. CA-053990. The sequence goes on from NZ_CP192043.1 coordinate 1,716,195, forward strand.
GTGCTCTGGCGGCGCTCGATGCAGCTGCGCGTCGTGCTGTCGACGCTGGCCATGTCCGTCGTCGTCGTGGCCGTGCTCGGCCTCGTGCTGCAGACCCAGATCGCCGACCGGCTCGTGCAGGGCAAGGAGCAGGCCGCCCTGATCCAGGCGGACATCTCCCGCCAGGCCCTCGAGCGCGACCTCGCGCGCATCGACCCCGACCGCGACGGCGCCCAGGCCGTGCTCGACGACGTCCTCGACCGGCTCTCCACCAGCGGCCAGGGTGCCGACCAGGACGGCCTGGCCCGGGGCAGCGACCCGACGAGCGACGCCGGCGCGTTCGACGCCGTGCTCATCGCCGGCTCCGACACCGTGGGCGCCCTGCCGACGGTGCCGGGCGGCGCCACGGTGGAGGTCAGCGCCGGGCCCGCCGAGGTCATCCCGCCGCAGCTGCGGGCCCCGGTGCTGCAGGGCTTCCTCGCCACCAAGTACCTGACGGTCGCCTCATCGGACCAGGCCGCGCCCGTGCCCACCCTCGTCGTCGGCCAGCCGGTGCGCACCGCCGGCCGCAACCTGCAGCTCTACCTGCTCTTCCCGCTCTCGGCCGAGCAGCGCACGCTCGCGCTGGTCCAGAGCACGCTCGCGCTCGCCGCCGGGGTCCTGCTCGTGCTGCTCGCGGGCATCTCGTCGGTGGTCACCCGCCAGGTCGTGCGCCCGGTGCGCCAGGCGGCCGACGTCGCCGAACGGTTCGCCGACGGCCACCTCGACGAACGCATGCCGGTGCACGGCGACGACGAGGTGGCCCGGCTCGCGGAGTCGTACAACGAGATGGCGGCGAGCATCCAGTCGCAGATCCGCCAGCTCGAGGAGTTCGGGGCGCTGCAGCGCCGGTTCACCTCCGACGTCAGCCACGAGCTGCGCACGCCGCTGACCACGGTGCGCATGGCCGCCGAGGTCCTGCACGCCCAGGTCGACCCCACCGAGGTGACGTCGGCGCGCTCGGCGCAGCTGCTGGTCGACGAGCTCGACCGCTTCGAGACGCTGCTCGCCGACCTCCTGGAGATCAGCCGCCTCGACGCCGGCATGGCCGAGCTGGGCCTCGAGGAGGTCGACGTCGGCGCGATCGTGCGGCGCTCGGCCGAGACGGTGCGGCACCTCGTCGAGGCCACCGGCACCCCGCTGCTGCTCGACCTGGGTGACCAGGTCCTCGCCGAGGTCGACCCGCGCCGCGTCGAGCGCATCCTGCGCAACCTGCTGGCCAACGCCATCGACCACGGCGAGGGCCGGCCCATCGAGGTGCGCCTGGCCGCCGACGAGGGCGCGTTCGCGGTCGTGGTGCGCGACCACGGCGTCGGGCTGAAGCCGGGCGAGGCCGGGCTCGTGTTCAACCGCTTCTGGCGTGCCGACCCGTCCCGCCAGCGGCGCAGCGGCGGCACCGGGCTCGGGCTGGCGATCAGCCTGGAGGACGCCCGCCTGCACGGCGGCTGGCTGCAGGCCTGGGGCGAGGTCGACCAGGGTGCCGTCTTCCGGCTCACGCTCCCGCTGCGCCACGGCGAGCGCCTGCGCACGAGCCCGCTGCCCCTGCTGCCCGTCGCGGCCGCCCCGGCCGCCGCCGAGCCCGGCATCCACGACGCCGCGCCCACCACGGGCACCGCGCTGCCCCCGCCCGAGGCCGACACGGGCGACGGGGACACCACGAACGGCGGGGCCGACTTCCCCGAACCGAGCCTCCCCGAGGCCACCTTCCCCGAGCCGACCCTGCCCGATCCCGCACCGCCCTCGGGGCCGGGCTCGTCCTCGGTGATCCGGTGACGCGGGTGCACCGGGTGGTGCTGCTCCTCCTCGCGGTGCTGCTCGCGGCCGGCTGCGCGTCGGTGCCCGGCTCGTCCGAGGTCACCGTGCTGCGGCAGGTCGGCGACGCCGCCGAGCCGACCGCGCCGCCCGGCCCCGCGCGCGACGCCGGGCCGCTGGAGACCGTCCGGGGCTGGGTCCTCGCCTCCGGCGCCACCGCCGAGCGTCACCGTGCCGCGCGGGGGTTCCTCACCTCGGCGACGGCCGGGACCTGGGACGACGGGGCCAGCCCCGTGGTCGTCTCCGACCAGGTGGACACCGTGTTCGTCGACCGCCCCGTGCCCGTGGGCGAGGCACGGGTCCGCGTCCGGGCGACCGCGCTCGGGGTGCTCACGCCCGACGGGGTCTTCGACGCGGGCGTGCGCCCCGTGGAGGTCGAGGTCGGGCTGACCGAGCAGAACGGCCAATGGCGGATCTCCTCGCTGCCGACGGGCACGATCGTGCGGCGCTCGGACCTGCGCGCCAACACCCGCCCGGTGCGCACGTGGTTCCTCGACCCGCAGCGCGCGAGCCCCGTCTCCGACCCCCGCTACCTGGCCACCACCCCGGCGCGCTCGGTGCCGACGCGCACCCTGCAGTACCTGCTCGCCGGCCCCTCGGAGTCGCTCGCCGGCGCCGCGGTGAGCGCCCTGCCCGTCGGCACCGTGCTCCGCTCCGACGTCACGATCACCCCCGAGGGCACCGCGGTCGTCGACCTCACCCGCACCGGCCCCCTCGACGAGCGCCGTCGTCGCGAGGTCGCGCAGCAGGTGACGCTGACGCTGGCCGGCATCGGGGTGCCACGGGTCGAGCTGCTGGTCGACGGCGAACCCCTGCTGCCCGGCGTCCCCGAGGTCGACATCGCCGCCGCGCTCGCCGGCCTGCCGCCCGAGGTCGCCCGGCGTCCCGACCTGCCCGTCGACCCCGTCGTCGGCGGCCCGGGCGAGTCCGACGTCCCCGTGCTCGTCGCCGACGACGGCCGTCTGCGCCTGCTCTCGGGGGAGCCCGCGGGTGGCCCGGCCGGGCGCGGCACCTATCGGGCGGCCTCAGCGTCGGCGAGTGCCGACGGCGACGTCGCGCTCGTGGCGCAGGACGGGGCGTCCGCCGACCCGGCGGCCCCCGGATGCGCCTGCTCACGGGCGCCGGCGGGTCGGAGCTCGCCGCGAGCAGGATCGAGGCCCGGTCGCTGGCCCGGCCGTCGTGGACCCCGGACTCGAGCGAGGTGTGGTCGGTCGCCGACGGCGCCACCGTCGTGCGGGCGACGCGGGCCGGGCCGCCCGGGGCCGTGCGCCCGCTGCCCGTCGACGCCTCCGGGCTGGTCGCGGCGGGGGTGACCGCGGCGCCGGGGGCGCTCGGGCCGCTGTCGGCCCTGCGCATCTCGCCGGACGGTGCGCGGATCGCGCTCGTCTCGGGGGGACGGGTGCTGGTGGCGGCGATCGCCCGCGACGGCGCGGGCAACGCCCGGCTGGGGTCGATCGCGGCCCTGCGGCCCGAGTCGCTGGACCAGGTCCTCGACGTCGGCTGGACCCGCACCGACCAGATCGTCGCCGTCGGCAACCGGGCCGACCGGCCGGTCACGCTGGTCTCGGTGGACGGCCTGGACCTCGAGTCCCTCTCGACCACCAACATCACGCCGCCGGTGACCGCGGTGGCGGCGCGGCCGGGGCGGCCGCTGGTCGTGGCCGACCAGGGCGGCACCTGGACCCTGCCCCTGGGCGGCGAGAGCGGGTCGGGCACCGACGTCTGGCAGGCCGTGCCGGGCTTCGGCGCCTCCACCGTGCCGGCCTATCCGGGCTGACGCAGCACTGACTGCATCCCCATCGCCCGGTTGCGTCCCCAGGGCAGGACACGACGCTGGCCGTCGGGGCACCAGCGGCGCGAGCCTGGCGGGGTGCCCCAGGCCGTAGGGACAGCGCAGCACGCGCTGCTCGCCCTCGCCGACCTGCTGCTGCCCGCCCCCTGCCCCGGCTGCGGGGCCGACGGCGAGCGCTGGTGCGCCGCGTGCCGGGACCGGTGGCGACGCCCGGCGCTGCTCGACCTGCCCGGCCTGCCCCCGGTGATCGCGCTCGCGCCCTACGGCGGCAGCGCGCGCGAGGCCCTGCTGGCCTACAAGGAGCGGGGTCGCCGCGAGCTCGCCCGGCCGCTCGCGGAGCACGTCGCCGGCGGCCTGCGCGCGCACGACGTCCCGCCCGCCGCGCTCGTGCCCGCCCCGTCGCGTCCGGCCGCGGCGCGGGCCCGCGGCGGCGACCACGTGCTGCGCCTCGCCCGGGCGGTGGTCCGGGGCGCGGCACGCAGCGAGCCCGGGGTGCCCTGCGTCGCCCGGGCGCTCGCGCTGGGCCGGAGGGCCGTCGACGCGGTGGGCCTCGACGCCGCCGCCCGCGCCGAGAACCTCGCCCGTCACCTGCGCCTGCGTCCGCGGGGCCTGCCGCCGCCGGGGTGCGCGGTGGTGCTGCTCGACGACGTCCTCACCACCGGGGCCACCGCCCGGGCGGCGACACGCCTGCTCGCCGCGGCGGGCCGGCCGGTGGACGCGATCGTGGTGCTCACCGTGGCCGACCCCCGCGCCCCGCGCTCACTCGTCCGGGTGGGTACCGACCGACCGCCCGTCTCACCCGGCCGGTGTCCGTGACCAGGCGTGAACCGTCCGGTCGAGTGCCCGCCGGGTGGCCGTACCCGGGCACATCGGACCTTCCGCCGGAGCGGCAGGAGTCACTACGGTGACGCACCACACCCGCCGAGGTGAACGACAGGAGGCGCGAACGTCGCAGTTCGACGCGGTCGCGGGCCCCGAGGACGGTGTGCCCCGAGCTCCCTCCGGGAGGCGGCCGCGCATCGTATTCCCCCAGATCGGGAGGTCGTCTTGGAGACCGTTCTCTGTGGACGCAACGTCGAGGTTCCCCAACACTTCCGCGAGCACGTGGCCGACAAGCTGTCGCGTCTCGAGCGCTATGACCACAAGATCGTGCGGATGGAGGTCCAGCTCTCCCACGAGCCGAACCCCCGCCAGGCGAAGAGCTGCCAGCGCGTGGAGATCACCGGCCGCGGTCGCGGTCCCGTGGTGCGCGGCGAGGGCTGCTCCGCCGACTTCTACTGTGCGCTCGACCAGGCCGTGGCACGTCTCGAGGCCCGGCTGCGCCGCGCCCACGACCGGCGCCGCGTGAGCCACGGCCGTCGCGTGCCGGTGTCGGTGGCCCGGGCGACCGGCACGATCACGGTCACCGAGGAGCTCGAGGTCACCGCGGGGGCGATGACCGACCTGCTCGAGCCCGCGGAGCCGGCCACCAACGGCCACTCGCACGGTCGCGACTGGGGCGTCGACGTCCCGGCGGCCCGGGAGCCCGGGGACGACGTCGCACCGGAGGACGAGGACGGGGAGGACGCGGGGGAGCGCCGTCCCGGCCAGGTGGTGCGGACCAAGGAGCACCACGCGGTCCCGATGAGCGTGGACGACGCCCTGTCGCAGATGGAGCTCGTCGGCCACGACTTCTTCCTGTTCGCCGACGCCGCCACGGGTCGGCCGAGCGTGGTCTACCGCCGCCACGGCTACGACTACGGGGTGATCGCGCTCGCCTGACGGCACGGGCACACAGGGCCCGTCCCCGTTGCACCTACGATGGGGGCGGGCCCGTGCCGGTGCGCGCGCCGGGGCCGGCCCGCACCCGAGCGCCGACGAGCACGAGCGAGGTCACCACCGTGGTCCTGAACCGACTGCTGCGGGCGGGTGAGACTCGGACGGTCAAGCGCCTCGGCAAGATCGCGGACTACGTCGACACCTTCGCCGACGAGATCGCCGAGCTCACCGACGCCGAGCTGCGGGCGAAGACCGACGAGTTCCGCGAGCGGTACGCCGACGGCGAGTCCCTGGACGAACTGCTGCCCGAGGCCTTCGCCGTCGTCCGCGAGGCCGCGTCCCGCACGCTGGGCCAGTTCCACTACCCGGTGCAGCTCATGGGCGGCGCCGCGCTCCACGAGGGCAACGTCGCCGAGATGCGCACCGGCGAGGGCAAGACCCTGGTCTCGACGCTGCCCGCGTACCTCAACGCGATCGCCCAGGAGGGCGTGCACGTCGTCACGGTCAACGACTACCTCGCCCAGCGCGACTCGCAGTGGATGGGTCGTGTGCACCGCTTCCTCGGTCTCGAGGTCGGCGCCATCTTCGCGGGCATGCCGGCCGCCGACCGCCGCGCGGCCTACGAGGCCGACATCACCTACGGCACCAACAACGAGTTCGGCTTCGACTTCCTGCGCGACAACATGGCCTGGTCGAAGGCCGAGTGCGTGCAGCGCGGGCACGCCTTCGCGATCGTCGACGAGGTCGACTCGATCCTCATCGACGAGGCGCGCACCCCGCTGATCATCTCCGGGCCCGCGGAGCAGAGCGCCCGGTGGTACACGGAGTTCGCGCGGCTCGCCCCGAAGATGACCAAGGACGTCCACTACGAGGTGGACGAGCGCAAGAAGACCATCGGGGTCACCGAGGACGGCGTGTCCTTCATCGAGGACCAGCTGGGCATCGACAACCTCTACGAGGCCGCCAACACCCCGCTCGTCGGGTACCTGAACAACGCGATCAAGGTCAAGGAGCTCTTCCTCCGCGACAAGGACTACATCGTCCGCGACGGCGAGGTCCTGATCGTCGACGAGTTCACCGGCCGCGTGCTCGTGGGCCGGCGCTACAACGAGGGTCTGCACCAGGCGATCGAGGCCAAGGAAGGCGTCGAGATCAAGCCGGAGAACCAGACCCTGGCGACGATCACGCTGCAGAACTACTTCCGCCAGTACGAGAAGCTCTGCGGGATGACCGGTACCGCCCAGACCGAGGCGGCGGAGCTCTCGAAGACCTACAAGCTCGGCGTGGTCACGATCCCGACCAACAAGCCGCCCCGGCGCGTCGACCAGGCGGATCTCGTCTACAAGACCGAGCCCGCCAAGTTCGAGGCCGTGGCCGACGACGTCGCCGAGCACTTCGAGCGCGGCCAGCCGGTGCTCATCGGCACCACCAGCGTCGAGCGCTCCGAGTACCTGGCGAAGCTGCTGACCTCCCGCGGCGTGGAGCACTCCGTGCTCAACGCCAAGTTCCACGAGCAGGAGGCGCAGATCATCGCCGAGGCCGGGCGGCGCGGCTCGGTCACCGTCGCGACGAACATGGCCGGCCGCGGCACCGACATCGTGCTCGGCGGCAACCCCGACTTCATCGCCGACCAGCGGCTGCGCGCCAAGGGGCTCGACCCCGTCGACTCCCGCGAGGAGTACGAGGCGGCGTGGGACGAGACCCTCGCCGAGGTCAAGGACGAGGTGTCCCGCGAGGCCGTCGAGGTCAAGGAGGCCGGCGGGCTCTACGTCCTCGGCACCGAGCGCCACGAGTCGCGGCGCATCGACAACCAGCTCCGCGGCCGCTCGGGCCGTCAGGGCGACCCGGGGGAGTCGCGCTTCTACCTGTCCCTGGGCGACGAGCTCATGCGGCGGTTCAACGGCGCCATGGTCGAGTCGATCATGACCCGGTTCAACCTGCCCGAGGACATGCCGATCGAGGCCAAGATGGTCTCGCGGGCCATCCGCAGCGCGCAGACCCAGGTCGAGCAGCAGAACTTCGAGGCCCGCAAGGACATCCTCGAGTACGACGAGGTCATGAACCAGCAGCGCACGGTGATCTACGCCGAGCGCCACCGGGTCCTCGAGGGCGAGAACCTGTCCGAGCAGGTCCAGAACATGATCGTCGACACCGTGACGGCCTACGTCGACGGCGCCACGTCCGAGGGCTACAGCGAGGACTGGGACCTCGAGAAGCTCTGGACGGGCCTGGGCCAGCTCTACCCCGTCGGCGTCCGCTGGCAGGACCTCGTCGAGGAGCAGGAGGACATCGACCGCGACATGCTGGTCGAGCTCCTCACCGAGGATGCGCTGGAGGCCTACGCCAAGCGCGAGGACGAGATCGACGCCATCGCGCCCCAGGGCGGGATGCGCGAGCTCGAGCGGCAGGTCGTCCTGTCGGTGCTCGACCGCAAGTGGCGCGAGCACCTCTACGAGATGGACTACCTCAAGCAGGGCATCGGGCTGCGGGCGATGGCGCAGCGCGATCCCAAGATCGAGTACAAGCGCGAGGGCTTCGAGATGTTCACCTCCATGATGGAGGGCATCCGCGAGGAGTCCGTCGCGTTCCTGTTCAACCTGACCATCCAGGTCGAGGAGCAGGCGCCCGTCGACGCCGTGCCCGGCGCGAACCCGACGACGGACACCAGCGTCCAGGCGGCGATCACCCCGGACACCCCCGACCCGCGCACCAGCCAGACGCGGACCACGGCGGGTGCCGCCCCGCTGCCGATCGACCCGCGGGTGGCCGGCGCGCCGACCAGCGCGATCCCGGTGCCGCCGCGCGGCCCCGCCGCAGCCCAGCCTCCCGCCGCAGCCCAGCCTCCTGCCGCGGCCCAGCCCGCGGCGCGGGGCGGGCGAGGCCGTCCGGGCCGCGGGCCCGCGCCGGAGTCGCAGCGCCCCGGCGGCGGCCAGCGAGGCGGCCGGCGCTCGGGGGCGCACGCCGCGCCGGAGGCGGCCGGTCCGCCCACGGCCTCCGGTCCGGCGCTGTCCCAGCTGGGGCAGGAGTCGGTGCCCGACGCCTTCCGGGGCGCGGGGCTCGGCGGCCGCCGCCCGCAGCAGCTGGACTACATCGGGCCCGACGAGGATGGCCAGGCGTCGCGGCACGCGGCGGCGGACGCGGGCGGGGGCGCCCCCGCGCCAACCCGCAGCAGGCCCGTCGTGCCGACACCCCCTCGCGCAACGCGCCCTGCCCCTGCGGCTCGGGCCGCAAGTACAAGCAGTGCCACGGGGCGCCGCCCCGGACCCCGGGGTAGGAGCCCGCCTCACCCGGGCCACAGCGCCACCGCGCGCCAGTGGCCCGGGTCGGCCGGGCCGTCGCCCGCGCGCTCCAGGCGCGCGGCGAGGGCCCGCACGCGGTCGGGGCCGTGCACGACGGCGACCACCTCCACGGCCCGGGGTCCGACGGCGCACACGCGCAGGCCGCGCAGACCTGCCCGTGGCCCGCGGCGCGCGCTCTCGGTCCCGCGCCGCGCACCCGTGGCCGTCCGCGCGGCCCGGACCAGGGTCGCGAGCGCCTCGGGCCCCACGAGCGGGCCCAGGTCGCCGGGCGACCGCCGGCCCGCCAGCACGTCGGCCACCGCCGTCAGCAGGCGCAGCGCGACGGGCCGCAGCGCCGCCGCGAGCCGGTCGAGCTCGTCCTGGGCCCGGCGGGTGGGGCGCCGTCGTCCGGGTCGGCGGGCACCGTCGCCCGGGCCGGGGGCAGCACCTCGGCGAGCGGCCGGACCCGGGGCGTCGGCACCGCGCCGACCCGGCGGGCCCGGGCGGGGGCGGTGCAGGGGCGAGCGCGAGCGGCGTGACGGACACGGGTCCTCCCGGCGTGGCGGAGCGCTGTCGCGGTGCCGGGGGAGGACCGGGGTCGCGGGGTCGGCGGCCAGCCTAGGCACGCCCGCCCGGGGACGGTGGCGGTTCCGTCAGGTCCGTCGCCGCGCGAGCTCGAAGCAGGCCACCGTGGCCGCACAGGCGGCGTTGAGCGACTCGACGCCCTCGGCGAGGGGGATCGTCAGGGTCCCGTGCAGCTCGTCGCGGACGTCGCCGGTGAGCCCGTCGGTCTCGCCCCCGACGACCAGGGCGACCCGCTCGGGGAGCTCGGCCCCGAACAGGGACTCCCGGGCGGCGCCGTCCAGCCCGAACAGGACGAACCCCGCCTCGGCCAGGGCCGCGAGGCCGGTGGCCGCCGTCCGGGACCGCAGGACCGGGGCGTGGAAGGCGACCCCGGCCGAGGCCTTGATCACCAGGGGGTCGATGGCCGGCACGCCGCGGCGGGGCAGCAGCACGCCCTCGAGGCCCGCGCCGGTGGCCGAGCGCAGGATCATCCCGACGTTCGCCGGGTTCGTCAGGCCGTCGAGCACCAGCACCCGGGCGGGGGCGGCCGGGTCGAGGTCGGCGAGGAAGTGCTCCACCGGACGCATCCGCGGGGCGACGACGTCGGCGAGCACGCCCTGGTCCTGGCGCCCGTTGCCGGCGAGCACCTTCACCCGCTGGGCGGTGGCGCGCTGCAGCACCAGGCCGCGGGCCCGGGCGGCCTCGGTGAACGTGCGCACCGCCTCGCGGTCGGCCCCCTCGGCGAGGATGACCTTGTCGACCGCCAGCGCCGGGTCGCGCAGCGCCTCGAGCACCGGCTTGCGCCCGTAGACCGTGACGAAGGTGTCCTTGGGGGAGACCGGCGGCCCGGCGTCCGACACAGGTGAGGGGGTCATCACCTCCAGCCTGGCAGAGCGCCCGACCCACGGCCGCCGGTCCGGCCCTGTGCGACGATCGCGCCCATGCCGGACCGCTTGTCGGCGCTGGACGCCTCGTTCCTCTACATGGATCAACCGACCACGCCGATGCACGTCGGGAGCGTGTCCCTCTTCCGCAAACCGAAGTCCGGGTTCGACTACGACGGCCTCGTCGACCTCATCTCGAGCCGCATCGGCCTCGTCCCGCGCTACCGCCAGAAGATCCGCGAGGTGCCGGGCCGGATGGCGCGGCCGGTGTGGATCGACGACGTCGACTTCGACGTCACCTACCACGTCCGCCGCTCCGCGCTGCCGCCTCCGGGCACCGAGCGGGCGCTGTGCGACCTCGTCGCCCGGCTCATGTCGCGCCCGCTCGACCACACCCGCCCGCTGTGGGAGATGTACCTGGTCGACGGCCTGTCCGGGGGCCGGGTCGCGCTCGTGACCAAGACCCACCAGGCGATGGTCGACGGGGTCGCGTCGATCGACATCGGCCAGGTGGTGCTCGACGACACCGCCTCGGGACGCTCGACCCCCGAGGACGTCTGGGTGGCGCGCAGCGAGCCGTCGTCGTGGCGGCTGATGTACGACGCGTTCAGCGAGAACGTCTCCCGTCCCGGCAACGCCGTCGAGGCCGCCCGCGACGCGGTGCGCGACGCCGCCGACACCGTCACCAAGGTCGCGGGCGTCGCCGGGGGCCTGTTCTCCGCGGTGCGCACCGCGGTGCGGCCGGCCCCGGTCAGCCCGCTCAACGTCCCGATCTCCACCCAGCGCCGGTTCGCGATGACCCGCACCGATCTCGAGGACTACCGCGCCGTGCGCCGCGCCCACGGCGGCACGATCAACGACGTGGTGCTCGCGGTCGTCTCCGGCGCCCTGCGGAACTGGCTGCTCACGCGCGGTGCCTCGGTGACGCCGACGACGACGATGCGGGCGATGGTGCCGCTGTCGGTGCGCGGGGACGCCGAGACGACGGGCTCGATCGCGGGCGCGGGCCTGCTGGGCAACCAGATCGCCTCGTACCTCGTCGACCTGCCCGTCGGGGAGCCCAACGCGGTGCTGCGCATGCACCACGTCGCCCACGCGATGCGCGAGCACAAGGAGTCCGGGCAGTCGGTGGGGGCGAACGCGCTGGTGCGCGTAGGCGGCTTCGCGCCGCCCACCCTGCACGCGCTGGGCGCCCGGGCGGCCAACGGCTTCGCGCGCCGGCTGTTCAACCTCGTCGTCTCCAACGTCCCGGGCCCGCAGCACGCGCTGTACGCGGCGGGGGCACGGATGCTCGAGATGTACCCCGTGGTGCCGCTGGCGAAGGGCCAGTCCCTCGCGGTGGGCCTGACCTCCTACGACGGCGGGGTCTTCTACGGCTTCAACGCCGACCGCGACTCGATGGCCGACGTCGACGAGCTCGGCCCGCTGGTGACGGAGGCGCTCGCCGAGCTCGTCGCGACGGTCCCGCGGTGAGTCGGCCGTGAGCCTCGGCCTCGTCCTCGGCACCGGCGGGCAGCTGGGCTACGCGTGGATGGTCGCCGCGCTGACGACCTGGGAGCAGGCGACGGGGCGAGACGCCCGCGAGGCCGACGTGATGGTCGGGACGTCGGCGGGCTCGGTGGTCGCCGCGGCGCTGGCCAGCGGGGTCCCGGTGTCCGACATGCTCGGGCAGCTGCTCGACCCGCCCCCGCCGCGACCGCGCCCGAGGAGCGCCCCGCCGTCGACGGCGCGCCGCGGCCTGCCGCCGATGCCGAGGGTCGGGCCCGGCTCGCTGCGCCTGCTCGGCGAGATCGCCCGCCGCCCGCGGCGCTTCCCGCCGCTCGCCTTCGGGGCGGCGCTGCTGCCGACCGGCCGGGGCGACACCACGGGCCTGCACCGCTGGGCCACGAAGTGGTCGAGCGAGACGTGGCCGGAGCACCCGCAGGTGCGGATCGTGGCGATGGACTACGACAGCGGGGCGCGCGTGCCCTTCGGCCGGGCCGGCGCACCGCCGGCGTCGATGGCCGAGGCGGCGACGGCGTCGTGCGCGGTGCCGGGCTGGTTCTCGCCGGTGCGGATCGCGGGGCGCCGCTACGTCGACGGCGGGGTGTGCTCGGCGACGTCGGCGGACCTGCTGCTCGACGACGACCTGCCCCGCGTCGAGGAGGCCCTCGTGCTCGTGCCCCTGGCCCGGTCGGGGGCGACGACGCGGGTGTGGTCGGATCCCGTCGCGGCCACCGACGGATGGCTGCGGGGGCTGATCGGCGGCCGCTCGACGCGTGAGGTCGAGCGGCTCCGCGAGGCCGGCATCGCGGTGACCGAGCACGCCCCGGGCGCCGAGGACCGGGCCGTGACCGGCTGGAACGTCATGGACCCCCGCAAGCAGGCCGAGGTCGCGCAGGTGGCGCTGCGCACCACGGCGGCGCGGTGGACCGGGGCGGACGACGACAGGGCAGGAGAACGGTGAGGATCTACGTACCGGCCACGGTGGCCGGTCTCCGGCGGCTGCTCGACACCGAGGCGCTCCAGCCCCTCTCGGGCACCGCCTTCGCCCTGACCCCGCGGCTGCGGGAGTCCTACGCGGCGGGTGACGACGAGGAGCTCGAGTACGTCGCCATGTCCGAGGCCGCCCGGGCGTCGCTGCGCCTGCTCGCCGCCGAGCTCGCCGACGACCCGGACGCGTCGCCCCGGCGCGCCGTCGTGAGCGCCGACGTCGACGACGTGACCCTGCGTCCCGATCTCGACGACGCCGTCGTCCGCGTCGCAGGCCCGATCCCGATGGCGCGTCTCGCCGCCGTGCACCTCGACCTCGTCGAGGCCGCGGACGCCGTGCGCGCCGCGGCGGCCGTCGTCGACGCCGCGGACCTCGGCGACCCGGACGCCGAGTTCGTCCTCGGCGACGTCGAGGACCACGAGCTCGCCTGGTACGGGGTCCAGGAACTCCCGTTCGTGCTGGAGCTCCTGTAGGACCCCCTCGCCGGCACGTGCGGGCGGGTCAGAGATCGCGGGTCCAGGTGCCCAGGCGGCGCGCCACGGCGTAGAGCTCGTCGATCTCCCGGTCGTCGAGCGCGGCGGGCAGGGCGGTGACCAGCCGCGACAGGCTCGCGGGGGTCGCGACCAGCACGCCCGCCGGCAGCTCGCCTCCCGGCGCGGGCGTCACGGACGCGGCGTCGACGGCGAGCGCGGCGATGACGGGCGGCGGCGCCCCGGCGTCCTCACCCAGCGCGGCGGCCAGGAGTCGACCGGCCCGCTCGGCCCGGGCCCGCGCCCGCGGCACGTGCTCGACGTCCTCGCCGTCGACGGTGAACCGGTCGCCGTCGACGCGCACCGCCTGTCCGGGATGACGCTCGACGCTCACGGTCACCACCCCGGGCGGGCCGATCAGCACGTGGTCGAGGTCGCCGTGCCCGGCTCCGGCGGGCACGGCGTGCAGCACGCGCCAGGGCGGGCGGCGCCGGGTGAGCCGGGCGAGCACGTTCGGCTCGGTCAGCCACCGGAGGGCCTCGGCGAGCAGGGCCTCGGGCGGGACGTCGGGCGGGCTCGACGCGGCCGGTGCCGCCTCGCCAGACCCATCCTCGCCAGACCCATCCTCGGCAGAACCGGCCTCGGACGCTGGCACCTCGTCCCGATGGGCGGGGAGCCACCGGGCGAGCTCGGCCATCCCGGGCCGCGGGGCGTACCAGCGCTTGGCCCGCCAGTCCCACAGCGCACCGGCGGCCTTGGCGTCGTCCTTCTCGCCGAACGGCACGTCGAGCCACGGCTGCTGCTCGCGCACCATGACGACCCCCACCGTGACGACCCCTGTCCGGAGGATGGCAGGTCGCCCCGACTCCCGGGGCCGCGCTCAGCGGTCCGGCTGCGCGGGCATCCCTTTGCGCCACGCCGAGTAGGACTGGAGACGGCCGGCGCGCGGGCGGAAGAGCCAGGGCCACGGGTGCACCACGGCCGGCTCGAGCTCGGCGGCCCGGCGCTGGAACCCCGGCACCGGCGCGAAGGTCACCGCGAGACGACGCCCGGCGAGCTCGTCGGCGACCCGGCCCCGCCGGATCTCGACGGGACGCCGGGTGGCGAGGTCGGCCAGGGTCTCGACGAGGAACACCAGCCGCTTGCCCGAGAGCATCAGCCTGCTCAACAGCGGCTCGTCGAAGCAGAACACCGCCGGGACGTCGGGATGGGCCACCAGCGCCCGGTCGGCGTCCCCGAGCGACTCGCCGGTGAGCCACACGGCCTCGACCCCGGCGTCGCCGTCGGCGGACTCCGGGCCGGCGGTCACCGCCGGGTCCGGGTCGCCGCGCAGCAGATCCGAGACCGCGACCCGCGAGGTCCGCTGGTCGGCGGGCCACGACGCCACCGGGCACGCGTCGCGCAGGGCGCACTCCCGGCACAGGGCCGGCGCCCGCTTCTGCACCTGCCAGCGGGAGAACGCGTAGGCCTTGCCGTTGCCCGCGCCGACGGTCCACTGCCAGTTCAGGCGGTTCGCGGCGCGGGAGCCGTCCAGGAGGTGGGTGAAGAACTCCTCCTCGCCGTCGCGCCACCGCGCGCCGGCCCGCACGGTCCACTGGCTCGCCAGCCACATCCGCGTCTGGTTGACCAGCCACCCGTCGGCGTGCAGCTCGCCGACCGTCGCGTCCATGCACCGCATGTCCCGGGACCACGGCTCGTCCCACACCTCGGGTGCCTGCGGCGGCCGGGCGCGCAGCTCCTCGCGCAGCGCCGGCTGCCCGCCGCGCCCGAAGCGCGCGTAGAGGTGGCGGGTGAACTCCTGCCAGGCCAGCTCGTCGCGGTACTTGCGGCGGTCGTTCGACGGCGCGTCCGCGACGTGGTCCCACAGCGTGGGCAGGTCGACGAGGTTGTAGCGGACGTACGGCGACATCCGCGACGCGCCGCGGCGCTCCGGCGGCCACACCTGGTTCCGGCTCCCGGCGTAGCCGGTGACGTCGAGCGCGGCCAGGGCGGCGTCGGCCGCGGTCTGCCCACCCCGGATGGTCACCGAGGCCGCGGGGGTGTCGCACGTGAGGTCGGCGAGGTGCTCGCGGACGAACCGCACCGCGGCGTCGGGCCCGGGATCGGGAACGGGGAGCTGCACCGGCCGGGCGTACCCGCTCATCGGCGATAGTGCGCGCTGTGGAAGCCGATATCGCACACCTCCTCGACGCCGCCCGCACCGACGGCCGCCGCCGCGTCCTCGGCATCGTCGGCGGTCCCGGCGCGGGCAAGTCGACCCTCGCCGCGTCGCTCGCCGGTCCCGAGGTCGCCGTGGTGGGGATGGACGGCTGGCACCTGGCGAACTCGGTGCTCGACCGCCTCGGCCGCCGCGACCGCAAGGGCGCCCCGGACACCTTCGACGCCGCGGGCTACGTCGCGTTCCTCGACCGCCTGCGGTCCCGGGCGGCGACGGTCTGGGCGCCCGAGTTCCGGCGCGAGATCGAGGAGCCGATCGCCGGGGCCCTCGAGGTCCCGCCCGGGGCGCTGGTCGTCGTCACCGAGGGCAACTACCTGCTCGTCGACGAGCCCCCGTGGGACGGCGTCCGGCCGTTGCTGGACGAGGCCTGGTTCCTCGCACCCGACGAGGACGTCCGCCGCGCCCGGCTGATCGCCCGCCACGAGCGGCACGGCCGCAGCCACGCCGAGGCGGTGGCCCGCGCGGACGGCAGCGACGGCGCCAACGCCCGGGTGATCGCCGCGACGGCGCACCGCGCCGACGTCGTGCTCAGCGTCTGACGCTCACCCGCCGGTCTCCCACGCCGGGGTGCGCAGCGCGGTGAGCACGCGGCGCAGGGCGTCGAGGCGCCCGGGTCCGAGGCGACCCGCGGCGACCTCGGCGTCGAGCGCGCACTCCGGGTCCGAGGGCGGACCCAGGTGCGCGCAGCCGCGCGGGCACTCCTCGATCGCCGCCGCGAGGTCGCCGAACGCCGCGACCACGTCGTCGGGGGCGATGTGCGCGAGCCCGAAGGACCGGATGCCCGGGGTGTCGACGACCCAGCCGGAGTGGTCGGGCAGCGGCAGGGCCACGGCCGAGGTCGACGTGTGCCGTCCCTTGCCGACCCCGGAGACGACGCCGACGGCGCGGTCGGCGTCCGGGACGAGGGTGTTGACCAGCGTCGACTTGCCCACCCCGGAGTGCCCGATCAGCGCCGACACCCGCCCGGTGACCACCTCGCGCAGCTCCTCGGGATCGCGGTCGGATCGCGTCACGACCACCGGCAGGTCGAGCTCGGCGTAGTGGGCGGCGAACTCCGCCGGGTCGGCGAGGTCGGACTTGGTGAGGCACAGCACCGGCTCGAGGCCACCCGCGTAGGCCGCGACGAGGGCGCGGTCGACGAAGCCGGTGCGGGGGACCGGGTCGGCGAGCGCGGTGACGATCACCAGGTGCGACGCGTTGGCGACGACCACGCGCTCGTAGGGGTCGGTGTCGTCCGCGGTGCGGCGCAGGACGCTGCTGCGCTCGGCGACCCGCACGATGCGCGCGAGGGCGTCGTCACCCCCGGAGACGTCGCCGACGAGGTCGACGCGGTCGCCGACGACCACCGGCGTCCGGCCCAGCTCCCGGGCCCGCATCGCGACGATGCGCCGGGACGGGTCGTCGTCGGGCGCGCAGGTCCAGCGCCCGCGGTCGACGGCGACCACCATCGCCGCCTCCGCGTCGGCGTGGTCGGGGCGTCGCTTCGAGCGCGGCCGGGTGCCCCGCCCCGGACGGACGCGGACGTCGGACTCGTCGAGGCGCGACGTCTCCCCGCGCCCGCCGCCCCGCGCCCCGCTCGGTGACATGGGCGGCTCAGGACCCGGCGCCGACGAGCAGCGGCCAGTCGGCGGCGAAGTCGGGCAGGGTCTTGGTGGTGGCCGCGACGTCGTCCACGCGCACGCCGTCGACGACCAGCCCGACGATCGCGCCGGCGGTGGCCATCCGGTGGTCGGCGTAGGCGCGCCACGGGCGGGTCGGCGCCGACAGCGGCGCCGGGGCGATCTCCAGCCCGTCCGCGGTCTCGGTGACCCGAGCGCCCACGGTGCCCAGCTCCGCGGCGAGCGCGGCCAGGCGATCGGTCTCGTGGCCGCGGATGTGGCCCACGCCCCGCAGCCGCGACGTCGCTCCGTCCCGCGCGGCGACCGCGGCCAGCGCCGCCACGGTGGGCGTGAGCTCGCTGACCTCGGTGAGGTCGACGTCCACGCCCGGAGCCGGTCGGGCCCGCGGACGGTCAGCCCCGCGGCGCCGAGCTCGACGCGGGCGCCGAAGGCCTCGAGCACGCGGAGCACGGTGCCGCCGGGCTGCAGGTCGGTGTCCGGCCAGCCCGCCACGGTCACCTCGCCGCCGGTGGCGACGGCCGCGGCCAGGTACACCGCGGCGCCCGAGAGGTCGGGCTCGACGTCGAGCACCGCCGGCGCGGTCACGGGCCCCGGCGCGACGTGCCAGCGCGCGGCGCCCTCCCCGTCGTCCGGCCCGACGATGACCCCGGCGTCGCGCAGCATCGCCACGGTCATCGCCACGTGCGGCAGCGACGGCACCCCGCGGTCGCCGGCGTGGACGACGGTGACGCCGCGCGTGTAGCGGGCGCCGGAGAGCAGCAGCCCGGAGACGAACTGGCTGGACGCCGACGCATCGACGGTGACCTCGCCCCCGGCGGGCTGCGGGCCACCGGTGACGGTCAGCGGCAGGGTGTCGCCCTCGACACCGACGCCGAGCCCGCGCAGGCCGGCGACGATGCCGCCCATGGGCCGCTCGCGGGCCCGGGGTCGCCGTCGAGCACGACGGGCCCGTCGGCCAGCGCGGCGAGCGGCGGGACGAACCGCATCACGGTGCCGGCCAGCCCGCAGTCGACGTGCCCGCCGTGGAAGGTGCCGGGGGCCGTGACGGCCAGGTCGACGGTGCCGGTGCGGCCCTCGGTGAGCGTGACGGTGGCGCCCAGCGCCTCGAGCGCGCCGGCCATGAGCGTGGTGTCGCGCGAGCGGGCGGCGCCGCGGACGTGGCGGGTGAGGCCGTCGGTGCCCAGCGCGGCGAGGACCAGCGCCCGGTTGGTGACCGACTTCGACCCCGGCACCGACACCGTCCCGCGCACGGGCCCGCCCGCGGTCGGGGCGGGCCAGGGCTCGAGCACGTCGGTCATGACGCCATCCTCCCGCGCCGGAGCGACACCGGGGGAGCGGGACCCGCGGATGATCAACCGCCCAGATGCCGCCGGAGGTGGGCGACGACGTCGGCGGGCGCTTCCTCGGGCAGGAAATGACCGGTACGCAGGGTCGCCGTGGACAGCGTCCCGGCCCACCGCGACCAGACCTCGCCGGGGTCGAAGGGCAGGACGGCGTCGCCGGGGTCCTGCCAGAGCGCCAGGGTGGGCGCCGCGACCCGTCGTCCCCGCTCCCGGTCCGCCCGGTCGTGGTCCACGTCGACGGTCGCGCCGGCGCGGTAGTCCTCGCAGATCGCGCGGACGGTCTCCGGGCGCCGGCAGGCGGCGAGGTAGCGCTCCCGGACCTCGGGCGGGATGGCGTCCGGGACCACGGTCCACGCGTCGAGGAAGTGGCCGAAGAAGCCGTCGGGGTCGGCGCCGATCATCGTCTCGGGCAGCGGCGTCGGGTGCGCGAGCAGGAAGAGGTGGAACGCGAAGACGCCCGCCGTGCCGTGCAGGGCGTCCCAGGTCTCGACGGTCGGCAGGACGTCCAGGACGGCCAGGTGGGTGACCGCCTCGGGGTGGTCGAGGGCCGCGCGCAGCGCCACGAGCGCGCCCCGGTCGTGCCCCACCACCGCCACGCGCTTGTGGCCCAGGCGGCGCGCGACCTCGAGGAGGGTCCGGGCGGTGGTGCGCTTGGCGAGGGATTCCGGCACCGCGCTGTCCCCGTAGCCGGGCAGGTCGGGGCAGATCACCGTGTGGGTGCGGGCGAGCTCGGGGGCGACGTGGCGCCACACCTCGTGGGTCTGCGGGAAGCCGTGCAGCAGCAGGAGGGCGGGTCCGTCCCCGCCGACGTGCGCGACGACCTCCGCGCCGTCGACGGTCGTGGTGACGCGCCGGAAGCCATCGATCATGCCCCGAGGGTCGCCCTGGTGCCGGACGGTTCCGGTCCGCCTCCGTCGTCGACCACGGGGTGTTGGGGTGCGGTGCCAGGATGGAGGCATGTGCGGCCGCTACAGCCAGGCGAAGGACCCGGCGACCCTCGCCGAGGAGTTCGACGCCGTCGACGCCACCGAGGGCGCGTGGCCCGGTCCCGAGCACAACGTCGCGCCCACCACCACGGTGATCGCCGTCGTCGACCGGCACCCGCGCGACGGCGCCGGGAAGGCCGACCCCCAGCGGCTCGAGCGCAGCCTGCGCGCCATGCGCTGGGGGCTGGTGCCGGGCTGGGCGGACGACCCGAAGGTCGGCAGCCGGATGATCAACGCCCGGTCCGACTCGCTGACCAGCAAGCCCGCCTTCCGCCGCGCGGCCAAGGGCCGGCGCTGCCTGCTCCCGGCCGACGGCTGGTTCGAGTGGCAGCGCGACGGCCCCGGTGGACGCAAGGTCCCGTACTTCATCACGCTGCCCGGCGGGCGCTCGATCGCGTTCGCCGGCCTCTGGGAGACGTGGCGGCCGAAGGACGCGCCGAAGGGGACCCTCGGTCCGGGTGATGGGCCGCTGATCAGCACGACGGTCGTCACCATCGACGCCGCGGGCCCGCTCACCGCGATCCACCACCGGATGCCGCTCGTGCTCCCGGCCGAGCGCTGGAAGGCGTGGCTCGACCCCGACAACGACGACCCCACCGACCTCCTCGAGCCGCCCCCGCCCGAGCTGCTGACGTCGTTCGAGCTGCGCCAGGTCTCCACCAAGGTCAACAACGTGAAGAACCACGGGCCGGAGCTGCTCGAGGAGACCCACGACGAGCCCGAGCAGGTGGGCTTGGACCTGGACATCGACCGGGACCTCGAGGCCGACGTGCCGGCCACGCAGTGATCGCGGTCGAGACCCCGCACGGCCCCGCCCAGGTCCACCTCGAGGCACCCGACGGCGACCCGCACGCCCTCCTGGTGCTCGGTCACGGCGCCGGCGGCGGTGTCGAGGCGCCCGACCTGCTCGGCGCCCGCTCCGCGGCCCTCGGCGCGGGCCTGGCGGTCGCCCGCGTCCTCCAGCCCTACCGCGTCGCCGGGCGGAAGCCCCCGCGCCGGCCGCCCAGCTCGACGAGGCCTGGGCCGCGGTCGTCGCGCACCTGAGCGCGGCGTTCCCCGGGGTCCCCCAGGTGCACGGCGGGCGGTCCTCGGGCGCGCGCGTGGCCTGCCGGGGTGCGACGACGCTGGGCGCCGTCGCCGTCCTCGCGCTGGCGTTCCCCTGCTCGCCCCGCCCCGCCGCGACGGATCCCGCGCCGACCGGGGCCCCGAGATCGACGCCGTCACGGTGCCGGTGCTCGCGGTCTCCGGCGAGCGCGACCGCTTCGGGATCCCCGCGCCCACGGCCACCCGCGAGGTCGTCGTGCTCGCCGGCGACCACTCGCTCAAGGCCCGCGGGCCGGTCGCCGCCGCGGTGGCGCCGTGGCTGGCGCGCGTGCTCGCTCAGCCGGCCGACCCCGCGCCGGCCACCGCCCGCAGGTAGCGCTCGCCGGTCGTGCGCAGCTGGGCCACGAGCTCGGGCGGGCCGTCGACGTGGAAGTCCCTGTCGAGCATCCCGATGTAGGCGGAGACGGTGGCGACGCTGTCCGCGCCGGTCACGAGCACGCAGCTGCGCTCGTCGCGCGGCTCGACGACGCCCACCGCGGGGTTGATGTGCGCGAGCACCTCCGCCGCCGGGGCGTGGACCACGATCCGCGCGTGCACCGACCACCCGGACGCCGCGACCTCGCGGAGCACCAGGTCGGTGAGGTCCTCGGGCGGCTCGACGGGCGTGAAGCGACCGCCGCCCGGCGTGCGCAGCTCCAGGCCGTCGGCGCGCAGCACCGTCCAGCGGTCGTCCCGCGGGTCGCGCACCACCACGTACCAGCGGCGCTGCCAGCTGACGAGGCGGTAGGGCTCGAGGAGCCGGCTGGGTCCGTCGGCGGCCCCGGCGACCCGCAAGGCCGTCCGATCACGGATCGCCTCGGCGAGCGCGCGCAGCAGCGCCGGGTCGACCTCGGGGTCGGGCGCGTCGGACCCGGTGTTCTCCGGTCCGCGGTCGGTGGCCTCGGTGAGGGCGGCGAGGGTGCGGCGCAGGCGGTGGGGCAGCACCCGGTCGAGCTTGGCGAGCGCGCGGTCCCCGGCCTCCCGGGTCCCGGCGAGCCCGGTGCCGGCGCGCAGCCCGAGGGCGATCGCCACGGCCTCGTCGTCGTCGAGCAGCAGCGGGGGCAGGGAGGCCCCGATCCCGAGCCGGTAGCGCCCGGTCCGACCCGTCTCGGCGTCGACGGGGTAGCCGAGCTCGCGCAGCCGGGCCACGTCGTTGCGGATCGTCCGGGTGCTCACCCCGAGGCGGGCGGCGAGCTCCGGTCCCGGCCAGTCGGGGCGGGACTGCAGCAGCGAGAGGAGGGCCAGCATCCGGGCCGAGGTGTCGCGCACGGGATGAATCCTGCCCGTAAACGAGGAACGAAACGTGCCTGGTTGGGTCCTATCGTTCTCCCATGAGCAGCGACACCAGCAGCAGCACCGTCATCGGCCGCTTCACCATCGAGGTCCCGCAGGCCGAGCTGGACGACCTCGCCGACCGGCTGGCCCGTACCCGCCTGCCGCGCCCGGCCCCCGGGGACGACTGGGACTACGGCACGCCGAACCACTACCTCGCCGGGATGGTCGAGCGGTGGCGCACGACGTTCGACTGGCGCGCCCAGGAGAAGCGGATGAACGCCGTGCCGAACTTCCTCACCGAGATCGACGGCCAGACCGTCCACTTCGTCCACGTGCCGTCGGCCGAGCCGGACGCGACGCCGCTGCTCCTGCTGCACACCTACCCCGGCTCGTTCGCCGAGTTCCTGGACATGATCGGCCCGCTCACCGACCCCGTCGCCCACGGCGGTCGCGCGCAGGACGCGTTCTCGGTGGTCGTGCCGTCGATGCCCGGCTTCGGGTTCTCGACGCCGGTGGCCGACCGCGGCTGGACGATGGCCCGGGTCGCGCGCACCTACGACACCCTCATGCGCCGGCTCGGCTACGAGTCCTACGGCGCCCACGGCAGCGACGGCGGCGCGATGGTCGCCCGCGAGCTCGGCCTGCTCGACCCGCCCGGGTTCCTCGGCCTGCACGTCCTGCACCTGTTCAGCTTCCCGTCGGGCGACCCGAGCGAGTTCGAGCGTCTCGAGCCGTCGGACTACGCCGGGCTGGAGCACATGCAGTGGTTCCAGTCGGTCGGTGGCTACAACCAGATGAACGGCTCGCGCCCGCAGACGGTGGCCGTCGGGCTCGCCGATTCCCCGGTCGGCCAGCTCGCCTACAACGAGCTGTTCACCTCCTTCGGCAACGGGACGAGCCTGGTCAGCGAGGAGCAGATCCTCACCCAGGTCTCGCTCTACTGGCTCACCAACACCATGGCGACGGCCGCGCGCTACCACTTCGAGGAGGCGCACTCGGGTGTCGAGCCGCGGGTCAGCGCCGCGCGGACCGGCGTGCAGGTGTTCGCCGACGACTTCCAGACGATCAAGGTGTTCGCCGAGCGCGACAACACGAACATCGTCCACTGGAGCCGTCACGAGCAGGGTGGGCACTTCGCGGCGCTCGAGCTGCCGGAGGTCGTCGCCGCCGACCTGCGGGTGTTCTTCGGTGCGGTGGACTGAGAGCTAGGAAGCCGCGATCTCGGCCAGCTCGGCGCCGGTGGCGGTGACGAGGTCGTCGGGGGCCAGCTCCATCTGCAGCCCCCGACGGCCTGCCGAGCAGAACACCGTCCCGTGCTCGGCCACCGAGAGGTCGATCACGACGTCGAGCGGCTGGCGCCCGCCCAGCGGGGCGATGCCGCCGACCACGTAGCCGGTGAGGCGCTGGGCCGCGGCGGGGTCGGCCATCACGGCCCGCTTGCCCCCGCACGCCGCCGCGAGCGCCTTGAGGTCGAGCGTCCCGGCGACCGGCACCATCGCCAGCACCGGGCGGCCGTCGACCTCGGCGACCAGCGTCTTGAGCACCCGCCGCGGGTCGAGGCCGAGGGCGTCGGCGGCCTCGGTGCCGTAGGCGGTCTTGCCCGGTGCGGTGTAGGGGTGCGTCGTGTACGGGATGTCCGCATCGTCGAGCGCCACCAGGGCCGGGGTCGCCGCCGCCGCTCGTCGCGCCACGACCGGCGAGGGTAGCGACGCCCACCCGCGCGACCGGCGGGAATCCCGCACCGCGAAACCGCGTTGATGCGGACATGCCAGCAGTGATGACGATGGCGGAGGCCGGTCGGGCCCCCGTGGCGCCGTTCCCCGGCGTGACGTCGTCCGCGGAGTGGGATGTCCGGGACCTGACGCGGGTAGTCTCCGCGGGATCCGTAGACGTTCCGACCGCGCCCCGGGCGCGGTCCGAAGGGAGCCCCGTGGCCGACGCGGCGAGGGCTGTGCCCGACCAGACCCCCGGCGACACCAGTAGTGACCAGGGGCGACCCGAAGCGGTCGACGTGGCCACCGAGACACCCGAGGAGCGGGCCGCGCGTTTCGAGCGCGACGCGATGCCCCTGGTGGACCAGCTCTACGCGGCGGCCCTGCGGATGACCCGCAACCCGGCCGACGCCGAGGACCTGGTGCAGGAGACGGTGCTCAAGGCGTACTCCTCGTTCGCCTCGTTCACCCCCGGCACCAACCTCAAGGCCTGGATGTACCGCATCCTGACCAACTCCTACATCAACACCTACCGCAAGCGGCAGCGTCAGCCCCAGCAGTCGCCGACGGACGAGATCAGCGACTGGCAGCTCGCCCAGGCGGGTGAGCACACCTCGCTCGGCCTCCCGTCGGCCGAGGTCGAGGCGATGGAGAACCTGCCCGACACCGACATCCGCGACGCGCTGCAGGCGCTGCCGGACGACTTCCGGATGGCGGTGTACCTCGCGGACGTCGAGGGCTTCGCGTACAAGGAGATCGCCGAGATCATGGGCACCCCGATCGGCACCGTGATGTCGCGGCTGCACCGCGGTCGCAAGCAGCTCCGCGACGCGCTCACCGACACGGCCCGGGACCGCGGCTTCCTGCGGGGCGCCGACGGCGCGCGGGTGACGTCCGGAGAGGGGGCGGCACGATGAGCTGCGGCGAGCCCCACGAGACCGACTGCTCCGAGGTGCTGGCCGAGGTCTGGCTGCTGCTCGACCACGAGTGCGACGCCGACCGCGACGCCCAGCTCCGCCGCCACCTCGACGAGTGCGGGCCGTGCCTGGCGCGCTACGGGCTCGAGGAGAAGGTCAAGAGGCTGCTGGGCCGCAGCTGCGGCGGCGAGCACGCGCCGGCGGAGCTGCACCAGCGGCTGCGCGAGCAGATCCGTGCCACGGTGCTCGAGCAGGCCGAGGTCACCGTCGAGCGCGGGCCCGGCGGCACGGTCGTCGAGGTCAACCAGACGCGCGTCGAGTCCTGGCGCAGCTAGACAGCCCCGCAGCTGCACACACCGCACGACGCACGAGGGCCCGTCCGCGAACCTCCGCGGACGGGCCCTCGTGCGTGTGCGGGCAGGCGCTCAGGAGTTGGGGCGCTTGCCGTGGTTGCTGGCCTTCTTCTTGCGGTCCCGCTTCTGGCGCGCGCGCTTCGACATGCGTCCATCGTCGCACGTGGGGAGACCGCGACCGGCGCGGTGGTTGGATGATCGGCATGCAGGGCAGCGGGAACCGCGGGCGGCCGGTGTCGACGCTCTCGAACCTCCTGGCGGCCCACACGGACCTGTCCGGGGCGTCCGTGGCCCACCTGCAGCGCATCGTCGCCGAGTGGCAGCTGCTGGCCGACCTGTCGTTCGCGGACTTCCTGCTGTGGGTCCCCGTGACGAGCCCGCAGGGGACGAGGCGGTTCCTCTGCATGGCGCAGAGCCGCCCGACGACGACAGCGACCGCCCACCCCGAGGACATGGTGGACAGCGCGCCCGCCGAGAGCCTGGTGCCGCAGCTGCAGCGGGCCATGGAGGACACCACGCTGCGCCGCGAGGACCAGCCGCGGTGGCACCGCGGGCGGTCGGTGCGCCGCGAGGTCGTGCCGGTGCGCGCGCCGCAGGCCCGGGAGGCCTCGGGCCGGGGTGAGGTGATCGCCGTCCTGGGGCGCGACACCAACCTCGCCGCGCCCCGGGTGCCGAGCACCCTGGAGATCTCCTATCTCGCGGTCGCGGCGGACCTGCTGCAGATGGTCGCCGACGGCACGTTCCCGACGGCGCAGAGCAAGGACGAGGGCCGCTCGACGCCACGGGTGGGCGACGGGCTGGTGCGCATCAGCTCGACGGGCCGGGTGCTCTACGCCAGCCCGAACGCCGCGTCGGCGTTCCACCGGCTCGGGTGGAGCGACGAGCTGGTCGGCGCGGACCTGGCCGGGGTGGTGCGCGAGGTCGCCGACGACGCCTTCGAGGGCACCGAGGCCGCCGAGCACGTGCGGGGCGCGCTGGCGGGCACCCCGTCGCAGCGCGCCGAGCTGGAGGGCCACGGGGCGTCGGCGGTGCTGCGGGCCCTACCGCTGCACCCGCGTGGGGTGCCGTCCGGCGCGGTCGTCCTGGCCCGCGACGTCACCGACGTCCGTCGCCGCGACCGCGCCCTGCTCAGCAAGGACGCCACGATCCGCGAGATCCACCACCGCGTGAAGAACAATCTCCAGACCGTCGCCGCCCTCCTGCGGCTCCAGGCCCGCCGCACGCCGCACGCCGAGGCCCAGGAGGCCCTCACGGAGTCCGTGCGACGGGTGGCGTCGATCGCGCTGGTGCACGAGGCGCTGGCGGCGTCGGTCGACGAGCGGGTCGACATCGACGACGTGCTCGACCGCGTGCTGCCGATGATGAACGACCTCGCCCGCCCCGGCGCCCGTGTGGCCATGAGCCGGGCCGGGGAGGTGGGTGTGCTGCCGGCGGTGATGGCGACGCCGCTGGTCATGGTGCTCACCGAGCTCGTCGCCAACGCCCTCGAGCACGGGTTCGCCGAGCGGGCCTCGGGATCCGTGGTCATCACGGCGACGCGCACGGCCGCGGTGCTGGAGGTGGAGGTCGCCGACGACGGCCGCGGCCTGCCGGAGACGTTCTCGCTGGAGCGGGCCACGGGCCTGGGGCTGCAGATCGTGCGCACGCTCGTCGACTCCGAGCTGGCCGGGGCCCTGAGCATCCGGCCCGCCGAGGACGGGGGCACCCGCGCGGTGCTGAAGGTCCCGCTGCAGCACCGGGGGCGCTGACAGGGCCTCCGGACGGGCCGCAGCAGCACGAAGGCCCCGGACCCGTCCGTGGGACGGGGCCGGGGCCCTCGTGGTCTCGGTCGTGGTCGGCCGCCTGGGGAGCGAGCGCCCGGCCACGATGCCGAGGTGCGTGCCGCCGATCAGGCGGTGTGCACCTCGGGCCGGATGCCGTGACGCTTCAGCGCACGGCGCTCGTCCTCGCTCGCTCCGCCCCAGACGCCCGCGTCCTGACCGGACTCCAGCGCCCACGTGAGGCACTCGGTCATCGCGGGGCAACGCCGGCAGACGCTTTTCGCGCGGGCGATCTGAGAGAGAGCGGGGCCACTCGTGCCGACGGGGAAGAACAGTTCCGGGTCCTCGTCGCGGCAAGCAGCGTCGTTCCGCCAGTCCATCGTTCTGAGCTCCTCGGTGGGCGCGCCTCGGGGTGCGCGCCGGTCGTGGTCGTCATCGTCTCGACCTCGTCGTAGGCCCCGTGTAGGGCCCGCGACCTGTCAGGAGAGACTGAGGACGTCAACTCCCGTTCGAACTGTGACGTCGGTGCCACGGACGAATGCGGTGTCGCCGTCCCCTGCCTCGTGCCCGTCGCTCGCACATTCACGAACGTCGGACCCTCCGGTCCGAGTGCACGTCCCTCTCGGGTCGTGCGCCCTTCCCGGTATTCGCGGGGGATGCGACTCAATCTGCAGGACGTGACCAGGGAGATCGAGTGGCAAGCGGCTCGACGGGCGAACTCGGTCGGTGAGTGGAATAGCGCGGACCGTCATGAGCGCCCGGCTGCGACGAGCGACGATTCAGGCACGACGAACCGTCCACCCGTGTGAGCGAGCGCGACGAGCGGTCAGCAGCACGGCTCGATTCAGAAGGCCCTGACCCTGATCGGATCTCACACGGAGTTCACATCGCGCTCGTCGGCGGCCTCAGACGACCACGCGCAGGGCGTCCGGAACGGCCACGAACTCGACGTCGCTGCGTTCTCCGAGGTGGTCGCCGTCGACCTGGAGGTTGACCGGCTCGTCGCTCGTGACGCGGATCGCGGGCACGTCGTCGCGACGCAGCACCGAGGGCAGCCCGGCGGCCCCGTCGCGGCGCAGGACCTGCCGGACGAGCCGCAGGACGGTGGGCAGGCCCAGGGAGTGCAGGGCGAAGAGCCCGAGGCCGCTGTCGAACGAGCAGCCGGGGTTGGTGCGCACCGGACGGGCCCCGAGATACGTCCACGGGTCGGTGTTCGACACGAGCGCCAGGCGGATCCCGCCGACCGGCTCCTCGCCCTGCACCTCGACGGTGAGGTCCGGCGGGTCGACCCGGGCCCGGGACCAGCGCCGGATCGAGGTGGCCACGTAGCGCGTCGGTGTGGCGTCGTGGCCCCGACCGCGGGCACGCTCCATCGAGGCGATGACGTCGGCGTCCCAGCCGAGACCGGCGTTGAAGCTGAACCACCGCTCGTCGGCGCGCCCGAGACCCACGCTGCGCGAGCGGCCCTCGGCGATCGCGCCGAGCAGCGTGTGGGTGGCCTCGAGCGGCTCGCGGGGGACGCCGAGGGCGCGGGCGAAGACGTTCGCCGACCCGCCGGGCACCACGCCGAGCGCGGGCACGTGCTCGCCGGGCCCGTCCGCCAGCAGGCCGTTGAGGGCCTCGTTGACCGTCCCGTCGCCGCCGAGCACGACCACCAGGTCGACGGCCTCGGCCCGCGCCCGGGCGGCGAGCTCGGCGGCGTGGCCCCGGTACCGGGTCACGACCACGTCGAGCTTGATCTCGCTCGCGAGCGCGTGCGCGATGACGTCCTGACCGGCCGCCGTCGTCGTGGTGGCCGAGGGATTGGCCACGAGCAGCGCACGCACGGCCCTCACCGTAGACCGGGTGTCCCGCCCGTCCGGGGGGTGCCGGGTACCGATGTCGCCGATGTCTCCACCGAGCGGTGGACCACACACCGCGGAAGCCTAGGCTGATCCCGTGACGACGCCACGCCCTGTGCGCCTCGCAGCACTCGGAGTGCTCACCGAGGGTGTGGTCGCGCTCGTCGTCGCGGCGCTGATGGTGGCCGCGGGCCTGACCTTCTCGGTCTGGGGCTTCCTCGTCCTGCTCGGGGTGGGCATCACCGTGGCCGGCGTCGCGCTCCTGCGCGGCGCGCGCGGGGCCCGCGGGCCGTCGATCGTCGTCCAGCTGCTCACCCTCGGCTGCGCCTTCTACGCGGCGGTGCCGTCGGGCCGCCCGGACTGGGGCGTACCGGTGCTGCTGCTGGCCGCGGCCGTGCTGGCCGCGCTGATCTCGCGCCCGGCCCGGGAGTGGGCCGGTACCTAGTACCGGTCCGCGGGCGGCGGCGGCGGCTCGACGAGGCCGCCGGGGGCGTTGAGCAGGTCGATGCGCGACACGCCGCGCTCGTGGCCCAGCACCGTCACCGACGCGGCGTCGAACGCGAAGCCGACCCCGGCCGCCGGCTCCAGCCCGAGGTAGCGGGCGATGAGCACCCGGCCGGCGTGGCCGTGCCCGACGAGCACGACGTCGCGCTCGGTGAGCTCGCGGTCCGCGTCGGCGAGGACGCGGTCGAGCCGGGCGGCCACCTCGGCGCCGGTCTCGCCGCCGGGGCACGGGTGCGTCCACACCGTCCAGCCCGGCACCTCCTCGCGGATCTCCGGGGTCGTGCGGCCTTCGTAGGCGCCGTAGTCCCACTCGACGAGGTCCTCGCGGACGGCGTCGGGCTCGAGGCCGGCCAGGCGGGCGGTCTCCGTCGCCCGCTGGCGGGGGCTCGTCCAGACGACCGGCCGCGGCACGTCGAGCCCGCGCAGCGTCACCAGCAGCCGGCCGGCGGTCCGGGCCGCGTCGCGACCCTTCTCGGTCAGCGGCAGGTCGGTGCGGCTGGTGTGCCGTCCGTCGCGGGACCATTCGGTCTCGCCGTGACGCAGCACGTAGATGCGTCCCGTCGGGCTCGCGCTCACCGCTGGCTCCTGGTCATCCGTGACTCCTACCCGCCCGGGGAGACGACGACGCGCCCGCCCCGCACGTGCGGGACGGGCGCGTCGTCGTGAACGGGCGCTTGCGAGCCGGACTCAGCCCTTCTTGGTCTCCCAGAAGATGTCCGAGATCTCGGCGATGTAGTCGAGCACCTGCTGCCCGGACTGCGGGTCCATGGACGACTTGGCGCCGCCCTCACCGCCACCGGCGGCCTTGGTGGCCTTGTTGAACAGCTCGTGGAGCTGCGGGTACTTCTCGAAGTGCGGCGGCTTGAAGTAGTCCGTCCAGAGCACCCAGAGGTGGTGCTTGACGAGGTCCGCCCGCTCCTCCTTGATCTGGATGGCGCGGGCCCGGAAGGCCGGGTCCTCGTTGCCCTGGTACTTCTCCTGGATCGCCTTGACCGACTCGGCCTCGATCCGGGCCTGAGCCGGGTCGTAGACGCCACAGGGGAGGTCGCAGTGTGCGGTGGCCTCCAGGCGCGGGCGGAGGACGCTGGAGAGCAGTCCCATCTCGCCTCCCTCTTCCTCACGGGAAATGGTGATCGTTCCGACGTCAGTCAACGTACCCCCGTGACCCGACCCCGACACGTGGAGCGCCGCCGGTGAGGACAGCCCGTGAGCTGCTGATCACGCTGGTGGGACGGCGTCCGCGCCGGGTGCTCGTCCGCGGCCCGTCGATGGCGCCCACGCTGCGCGACGGCGACGTGGTGCTCGCGCTGCCCGGGACGCGGGTGCGGCCGGGCGAGGTCGCGCTCGTGCGCTGGTCCTCGCGGCCGGGCCAGCTCTCGGTCAAGCGGGCGGCGCTGGAGGACACCGACGGCTGGTTCGCCGTCGGTGACGCCCCGGGGTCCTCCACCGACTCGCGCACCCTGGGGCCCGCGGAGGTGCTCGGTCCGGTGCGCTGGCGGCTCTGGCCACACCCGGGGCGGGTGCGGGCGCGATGACGGCCCAGGAACGGGCTCAGGGGGCCAGCAGGGCCCTGTGGCGCTCCCGGCACGCCGCCCAGGTCGGCAGCGTGCCCGCCGCGAGCGCCTCGTCGAGGTCGGGAGCCGCGGCGTCCTTGTCCGACAGGACGAGGTCCGCGCGCGGGATCCACTGCTCCCAGGGCAGGCCGAGCGCGGGGTCGAGCGGGGAGATGCCGTGCTCGGCGGCCGGCTCGTACTCCCGGGAACAGAGGTACGTCGTCACCGTGCCCTCGTCGAGGGCGAGGAAGGCGTGCCCGAGGCCCTCGGCGAGGTAGACCGCCTGCAGCGTCGCGCCGTCCAGGCGCACCGCGTCCCACGCCCCGAAGGTGGGGGAGCCGCGGCGGACGTCGACGACGACGTCGAGCACGGCGCCCGCGCTGCACTGCACGTACTTGGCCTGGCCGGGCGGCACGTCGGCGTAGTGGACCCCGCGCAGCACGCCGCGCCGGGATACGCTCGTGTTCGCCTGCGCAACATGCAGGGGGTGCCCCACCGTGTCGGCGAACACCCCGGCTTGGAAGGGCGCCGCGAACGCGCCCCGCGCGTCCGGGAACACCGGCGGGCTGAACAGCCACGCGCCGGGCACACCGAGCTCCCGCGCCTCCACGGACGCCGACCCTAACCTCGGCAGTGCCACGTCCCGGCGCGCGTGCAGCCCGGACCGATCCGGCCTCCTGTGCCGCGACCCCCGACCCCGCTTGGAGCCCCCGTGAGCGACCCCGTGAATGAGGCTGCCGACACGACCCCGTCCCTCGACGGCCGCGACATCACCGAGGAGGAGGTCTTCACCGCCCACGAGGGCGGCAAGCTCTCCGTCGCGCCCACCGTGGGCCTCGGCGGACGACGCGACCTCGCGATCGCCTACACCCCCGGGGTGGCCAAGGTGTGCCGCGCCATCGCCGACGACAAGGCCCTCACCGCCCGCTACACGTGGACCCACCGCCTCGTGGCCGTCGTGTCCGACGGCACCGCCGTCCTCGGCCTGGGCGACATCGGCCCCCGCGCGTCGCTGCCGGTGATGGAGGGCAAGTCCGCGCTGTTCAAGGCGTTCGCCGACCTCGACTCCATCCCGCTGGTGCTCGAGACCACCGACGTCGACGAGATCGTCGACACGATCGTCCACCTGCGCCCGAGCTTCGGGGCGGTCAACCTCGAGGACATCGCCGCCCCGCGCTGCTTCGAGATCGAGCGCCGGCTGATCGAGGCGCTCGACTGCCCGGTGATGCACGACGACCAGCACGGCACGGCGATCGTGGTGCTCGCCGCGCTGCGCAACGCCGCCCGCGTCCTCGACCGCGACCTCGCCGGGCTCCGGGTCGTCGTCAGCGGGGCCGGGGCCTCCGGGGTCGCCTGCGCGAAGATCCTGCTGTCGGCCGGGGCGCACGACGTGGTCGTGCTCGACTCGCGCGGCGTCATCCACGCGGGCCGCGACGGCATGAACGTCGAGAAGATGGCCCTCGCCGAGATCACGAACCCCCGCGGCGTGCGCGGCGACCTCGCGGCCGCTGTCGACGGGGCCGACGTGTTCCTGGGCCTGTCGGGCTCGACGGTCCCCGAGTCGGTGATCGCCTCGATGGCCGAGGGCGGCGTCGTGCTCGCGCTGTCGAACCCCGATCCGGAGATCGACCCCGCCGTGGCCCGCAAGCACGCCGCGGTCGTCGCCACCGGGCGCAGCGACTACCCGAACCAGATCAACAACGTGCTCGCCTTCCCCGGTGTGTTCGCCGGGGCGCTCGACGCGGCCGCCCGGCGGATCACCGAGGCGATGAAGCTCGCGGCCGCCGAGGCCATCGCGGACATCGCGGCCGGCGACGACGAGTTCGGCCCCGACCACATCGTCCCCAGCGCGCTCGACCCGCGGGTCGCGCCCGCCGTCGCCGAGGCGGTGGCCCGGGCCGCGGCCGAGGAGGGGGTCGTGCGCCGGCACGTGGCCGAGGTCGCCGTCGACGGGCACCACTGATCCCCTGCTCCCACCCCGGGAGATCCGGTTGGGCATCACGGGATTGCGTTCCACGGGAAGTGGGTACGGCTCCCGTGGTCCTGCGCGCCCGGATGTCGTGTCGCCCGCCCGGAGCAGGGATCGTGCACGTTCGGCGGTGGCACGTCGTTCGTGGCCGGGAACGAACCGTTCGTAGCGGCAAGATCGCACCGACCGTGAGGTGTCGAGCCGCACGTGGGTGATCGTCCGTTCCATCGGTCGAGTCGCGATGGGCCACACGCCGTTCGTCGTGGACTCCGTCTGCTTCGGCGCGACGACCGGTCGATGGACTCAAGGTTGAACGATCAGGTGATGCAGCACGACGCGTCCCGGGCCACGGTCGCCGCGCGACCTCCCCCACTCCGGTGATGTTGCCGATCCCCGACCGTGTCTCCTTCGTTGCTGAGACAGACGCGGTCGGTCCGTTCCTCTCCGGGGAGCGGTGGGGGCCCGCGCGGCGAGGGAGTCGAGACGTGAGCAGTGCGGTGCCGGTGCCGGGCTCGCGGGGCCTTGTCGTCGTCCAGGCGACGACGACGCCCCGCCGGCCCGACGCGGCCGCTGCTCCCGACGCCGGCGTCCCGGTCCTGCCGGCCGGTCCCGCGCTGCGCCACGACGCCCAGGGCCGGATCACCGAGGTCCGTGAGCAGGTGGCCCGTCTGGTCGACCCCACAGGGGCCCTCGACCCGCGCACGATGCTCGGACGGCCCGTGCGGGAGCTGCTCGCCGACCTCGGCCCGGCCGACCAGGGCGCGGCCGACCAGGGCATGGGGGGCCTCTACACCGCGCGGCTGCGCCGCGTGGCGGGAGCGCCGCTGCCGGTGCGGGTGGTGGCCTGGCCGGACACCCGCGGCGGCGCGGCCCTCGTGCTGGTGCCGGAGGCCGCGGCGGCTCCGGCGGCTCCGGCCGGTCCTGCGGCTCCGTCGAACCCCTCGGCCCCCTCCGCCGCCGACATCGAGCGGATCGCGGGCCTCGGGCACTGGGAGGTCGACCTCGCCACCGGGTCGGCGTGGCTCTCGCCGGTGCTCGCCGAGCTCCTGATGATCGACCCGCACGCCGCCCGCAGCGCCGAGACGCTCCTCGCCGCCCTGCACGCCGAGGACCGCGGCGGGCTCGCGCGCCGGTGGCAGGCCCTGGTCACCGAGGGTGCCCCGCTCGAGTGCGAGGTGCGCCTCGGCGACGGCAGCGGGCGCATCCTCGCCCTCCACGCGGCGCTGCGGGCCGGCACCGTGCTCGGCACGGCAGCCGACGTCACCGCCCGGCGCCACGCCGAGGAACGGCTGCGGGCCTCCAACCAGCGCTTCACCGACCTGCTGGCCGTCGCCCCGGTCGGGATCGCGCTCTTCGACGACGACGAGCGGCTGGTCAAGGCCAACCAGGCGCTGTGCCGCCTGCTGGGCCAGGGCCCGGAGGCGCTGCGCGGCCGGCGCGCCGACGAGCTGCTCGACCTCTCGGCGGAGTCGGCCGCCGGCCCCGGCCCGGCGACCCCGCTGCTCGCCCGTCCGGCGGGCTCGGCGGGCTCGGTGAGCTGGTCGTGCACCCCCGCGCGCTGCGCACCCGGGAGCGCGGCGCCGGCGGCGCGGTCGCCGAGCCCGTGTGGTGCGAGCTGCACGTGTCGGTGTCGGTGCACGAGGACGGCGGCGTCACCCACCTCGTGGTGTTCACCGACGTCACCGACGCCCGCCGGGTCGAGGCGAGCCTGCGCCACCAGGCCATGCACGACGAGCTGACCGGCCTGCCCAACCGCCGCGCGCTCACCACCACGGTCTCGCGGCTCCTGGCGGGCCCGACGGCGCGGCGCACCGGGGTGCTGTTCTGCGACATCGACAACTTCAAGCGCGTCAACGACTCGCTCGGCCACGACGCCGGCGACGAGCTGCTCGTCGAGCTCGCCCAGCGCCTCCGCGACCGCCTGCCCGCCGGGTGCGCGGCCTCGCGCAGCGCCGGGGACGAGTTCGTCGTCGTCTGCGCCGACGTCGACCTGCACGGCGGCCTGGACGCCCTGTCGGCGACCGTGGCCGGCATCCTGCGCACCGCCATCCCCGTGCACGGCCAGCTCGTGCGCATCTCGGCGACGGTCGGGGCTGCGGTCGGCGCCACCATCGGGCTCGGCGTCGGCGACCCCGACAGCCACCGCGCCGACCCGTCGGGCCCCGACATCGACCCCACCGACGACCCGGTGGCCCAGGTGCTGCGCCGCGAGCGGGCCACGGAGCTCGCCGGGCTCGAGCCCGCGCCGGGCCACCCGGGCACCGGGGACCTCATGCGCTTCGCCGACGCCGCGCTGTTCGAGGCCAAGAGCGGCGGCAACGGTCGCTTCGCGCTGGCCGACGAGGCGATCATGAAAGGCGCCGACGAGGCGCTGCGCATGGAGACCCAGCTGCGCGAGGCGATGGTCAACGACGAGCTGGTGCTGCACTACCAGCCCGTCGTCGGGGCGGACGGGCGCATCCAGACGGCCGAGGCGTTGGTGCGCTGGCAGCACCCCGAGCACGGCCTGCTCTTCCCCGACAAGTTCCTGCCGGTGGCCGAGGCGGCCGACCTGCTCGGCGACCTCGACCGCTGGGTGCTGCGCGCCGCGGTCCGCGAGGCCGCCACGTGGCCGGGCACGGCGCCCGACGGGATCCCGCCGTCGGTGGCGGTGAACCTCGCGGGCCTGCTGCCCGGCGACCCGGACTTCCTGCCCGTCGTGCGCGCCACGGTCGCCGAGTCCGGGCTGCCGTGGGACCGTCTGGTGCTCGAGCTGGTCGAGACCTGCCTCGCCGACCTGCCCTCGCACACGCTGCGGGAGATGAACGAGCTCATCGCCGCGGGCGTGCGCTTCGCGGTCGACGACTTCGGCACCGGCTACTCGTCGCTCTCCCGTCTCACCGGCCTGCCGGCGCAGATCGTCAAGCTCGACCGCGCCTTCGTCCGTGGGGTCGCCACCGGCGAGTCCGACCGCGCGGTGGCCCGCGCGGTCGTCGACCTCACCGCCGCGATCGGGCAGGTGTGCGTGGCCGAGGGCGTGGAGGACGAAGACCAGTTCGCGGTGCTGCGCGACCTCGGCGTGCACGCCTACCAGGGCTGGTTGTTCGCCCGCGCGATGCCGGCCGAGGCGTTCACCGAGCTCGTGCGCCGCGGCCCGATCGTCCCGGAGACGCGCGTCGCAGGGTGATCGACGTCACACCGGGTGGTGGTGGCCGGTCGTGATCGGTCGCGACCGTCGGGGGGTCGGGCTAGATTCACGCGTCGACTCGGTGGCCGACTCGTGGCCGCCGGCGGATCCCGGGGGCGTCGTACGTGATCGAGTTCCGGGACGTGGGGAAGCGCTTCGCCGACGGCACCGTCGGCCTGGAGTCGTTGTCGCTGACCGCCCGCGAGGGCGAGATCACGGTGCTGGTGGGGCCCTCGGGCTGCGGCAAGACCACCTCGTTGCGCACCGTCAACCGCATGGTCGAGCCCACGTCGGGCTCGGTGCTCCTCGCCGGCAAGGACGTCGCCGAGGGTGATCCGGCGCTGCTGCGCCGCGGCATCGGCTACGTCATCCAGCAGGCCGGCCTGTTCCCGCACCGGCGCGTGCTCGACAACGTGGCGACGGTGCCGGTGCTCCAGGGCCTCCCGCGCAAGGAGGCCCGGGCCCGGGCGGCCGAGGTGCTCGAGCGCGTCGGCCTCGACGCGACGATGGCGCAGCGCTGGCCGGCGCAGCTCTCGGGCGGCCAGCAGCAGCGCGTCGGGGTGGCCCGCGCGCTGGCCGGTGACGCGCCCGTGCTGCTCATGGACGAGCCGTTCTCGGCGGTCGACCCCGTGGTGCGCGTCGAGCTGCAGGACGAGCTGCTGCGCCTGCAGGCCGACCTCGGGAAGACGATCCTGTTCGTCACCCACGACATCGACGAGGCCATCCGCCTGGGCGACCGCGTGGCCGTGCTGCGCGTCGGCGGCCGCCTGGCGCAGTTCGCGCCGCCCGACGAACTGCTCGCGCACCCGGCCGACGAGTTCGTCTCCGGGTTCGTCGGGCGCGACCGCGGCTACCGCCGCCTGGGCTTCGTGCCGGCCACCGCGCTGCAGCTCTCCGAGCTACCGACGCGCGCGGACGCGAACGGCGACTCGGGGGTGCCGGGGGAGTGGACCGTCCTGCTCGACGGGGCCGAGCGTCCCGCGGCCTGGCTCGGGCCCGACGGGGTGCGCCACGAGCTGGGCTCGGTCTACGTCACGGAGGGGGCGGACGCGGCCTCCGAGGCGGCCGGCACGCTGCGCGGCGCCCTGGACGCGGCGCTGAGCTCGCCGGCGGGCCGGGGCGTGGCGGTCGACCGCGAGGGCCGCTTCCGGGGCGGGGTCGCCCCCGACGACGTGCTGGCGCTGCTGCGGCCGGACCCGGTCCCGTGAGGGCCTTCGGCTACGACATCGACGAGCTCGTGATCGCCCACGTCCTGCTCGCCCTGATCCCGGTCCTGGTGGGCCTGGTGCTCGCCGTCCCGCTGGGCTGGTGGGCGCACCGGTCGCCGGGGGCGCGCCGGGTGCTCGTGCCGCTGTCCGGCGCGCTCTACACGATCCCCTCGCTGGCGCTGATCGTGTTCATCCCGATCCTGCTGGGCACGCCGATCCTCAGCCCGCTCAACGTGGGGATCACGCTGGTCATCTACACGGTGGCGCTGCTCGTGCGCAGCGTCGCGGAGGCCCTCGACGCCGTGCCGGTCACCGTCACCACGGCGGCGGTCGCCGTCGGGTACCAGCCGTCCGGGCTCTTCTTCGGCGTTCAGCTCCCGCTCGCCGTGCCGGTGCTCACCGCCGGGATCCGGGTCGCGTCGGTGTCGGCGTTCTCGCTGGTCACGGTCGGTGCGCTCGTCGGCGTGCAGTCGCTGGGCACCCTGATGACCGACGGGTTCCAGCAGTCGTACCCGGCGATGGTCGCGGCCGGCATCATCGGCTCGATCGTGCTCGCGTTCGTCTTCGACGCGCTGTGGCTCGCGCTGGGACGGGCGCTCACGCCCTGGGTCCGCGCACGGACGGGGGTGTAGGGCGTGCTCGGTCGACTCCTCGAGTGGTTCTCCGCCCCGGCGCAGTGGAGCGGGCCGAACGCCATCCCGGCCCGGGTGCTCGAGCACCTCGGGTACACCCTGCTGGCCGTCGTCATCGCCGCCGTCATCGCCCTGCCGCTGGGCGCGCTCATCGGGCACACCCGGCGCGGCGAGCTCGCGGTCGTCGGCGTGGCCAACGGCCTGCGCGCGCTGCCCGAGCTCGGCGTCCTCGTGCTCTTCGTGCTGCTGCTGGGCCTCGGGCTGCTGCCGCCGACGCTCGCCCTGGTCCTGCTCGCGATCCCGCCGATGCTCGCCGGCGCCTACTCCGGCGTCGCCGGGGCGGACCCGGGCGCGGTCGACGCCGCCCGCGGGATGGGGATGCGCGAGTCCCAGATCCTCCTGCAGGTCGAGGTGCCCTCGGCCGTGCCGCTCGTGCTCGGCGGGGTGCGGTTCGCGACGCTGCAGGTCATCGCCACCGCGACCATCGCCGCCTACGTCGGCCTCGGTGGTCTCGGGCGCTACATCCTCGACGGCTTCTCGGTCCGCGACTACCCGCAGGTGCTCGGCGGCGCCCTCGTCGTCGCCGTGCTCTCGATCGTCGTCGAGCTCGTCCTCCAGGGCCTCGGACGCCTCGTCACGCCCGGCCCCGACCGCGCGCGGCTGCGCCGCACACCTCACACCGTCACCACCAGAGAGGTCTCCCCGTGATCCGATCCCCGCGTGCCCTGTTGGTCGGGGCCGTGCTGGCCGCCGGCGCGCTGCTCGCCGGCTGCGGCGGCGGCTCCGACCCGCTCGCCACCGCTCCCGCCGGACCCTCCGCCCAGGGCACGGTCCGCATCGGCTCGGCGAACTTCACCGAGAACCGGCTGATCGCCGAGATCTACGCGACGGCCCTCGAGGGCAAGGGCGTCACCGTCGAGCGCCGCTTCGGCATCGGCAGCCGCGAGACCTACTACCCCGCCGTCGAGCGCGGCGAGATCGACCTGGTGCCCGACTACACCGGCAACCTGCTGCAGTTCATCGACCCGCAGACCACGGCCACGGCGTCGGACCAGGTCTACCAGCAGGTCTCCTCCAAGCTGCCGCCCCAGCTCCAGCTGCTGGCGCAGAGCCCCGCCGAGGACAAGGACGCCGTCGTCGTCACCCGGGCTTTCGCGACGCAGAACAACCTCCGCTCGATCGAGGACCTCACGCCGCTGTGCCCGACGGTCTCCTTCGGGGGCCCGCCGGAGTTCCAGCAGCGCGCCTACGGCATCCCGGGCCTGCAGCGGCTCTACAACTGCACCTTCAAGGAGTTCCGGGCCCTCGACGCCGGTGGCCCGCTGACCGTGGCGGCGCTGCGTGACGGCACCGTCCAGGCGGCGGACCTGTTCACCACCGACGCCTCGATCCCGGAGAACGACTTCGTGGTGCTCGAGGACCCGCGGTCGAACTTCGCCGCCCAGAACGTCGTGCCGCTGGTCAACCGCGCCAAGTCCTCCGACCCGCGCGTCACCGACACGCTCAACCAGATCTCGGCGGCCATGGACACCACCCAGCTGACCCAGCTCAACGCGCGGCTCGCGGGCCCGGACCGTCCGGACCCGCAGACCGTCGCCCGCGACTGGCTGAACTCGGCCGGCATCCGCTAGCCCCTGCCCTCCGGAGCGAACGGGCGGTTCGCTGCTTCTAGGCGCACGAACTCCCCGTTCGCTCCGGAGTCCGGGGCCCGTCGGCCCTGTGTCAGGGTGGTCGGCGTGCCCCGTCGCGTTCCCGTGGTGCTGATCGCCGGTCACCTCGGGTCCGGCAAGTCGACGCTGGTCAACCACCTGCTGCGGCGCGCCGACGGGGTCCGGATCGGCGTCGTGGTCAACGACTTCGGGGCGATCGGGATCGACGCGATGCTCGTCGCCGGGCAGGCCAGCGCCGTGACGTCGCTGGCCGACGGGTGCTTGTGCTGCACCACCGACGCCAACGGCCTCGCGGGGCTGCTGGCCGAGCTGACGGCCCCGGCCGCCCGCCTCGACCTCGTCGTCGTGGAGGCCAGCGGCCTCGCGGAGCCGCGCGAGCTCGTGCGCCTGCTCCTCGACGCCGTCGGGGGCGAGGCGCGGCACGCGGCGTACGGCGGGCTGGTGGTGGTCGTGGACGCGGCGGGGGGTGCTGCGGGCTCTGTGGACGAGCCCGACCCTGCGGTCCGGCTCGCCGACCTCGTGGTGCTCAACCAGGTCGACCGCGTCGACGACCCCGCCCCGCTGCTCGCGTCCCTGCGCGCGATCGCGCCCGGCCCCGTGCTCCCGGTGGTGCGCGGGGCCCTCGACCCGGCGCTGCTCGTCGACCCGCCGGCCCGCCGCGGGCCACCGCGATCGGGCCAGCTCTCGTTCGACGCGCTGCTGCGCGAGGACTCCGATGACGCGGCCGTCGAGCACGCCCACGCCGCCTGGGAGAGCGTCGCGGTCGACCGGGACGGGCCGCTGGACCCGGCGCGGTTCGCGGCGTTCCTCGAGGCGGGCCCGGCCGGCGTCTTCCGCTCCAAGGGCGTGGTGCGGTTCCCCGGCGCCGCCCCGTTCGTCGTGCAGACGGTGGGGACGGCGATCCGGGTGCGACCGGCGCCGCGGTCCGTCGACGTCGCCGGCGCCCGGCTCGTGTTCCTCGGCGTCGGGCTCGACGCGGCGGCCCTGCACGCGGCGCTCGACGCCTGCGCCGCCGACCCCGCGGCGGGCGAGCCCTCGTTGCTCCCGGTCCTGCGCTACGAGGAGTCCGACCGGGTCGACGCCGTCTGACCTGCGGCGTCGCAGCGAACGCGCTGTTCGCTGCTTCTACGCGCGCAAAGTCCCCGTTCGC
The DNA here is from genome assembly GCF_050948445.1 of Actinomycetospora sp. CA-053990. NCBI lineage: Bacteria > Bacillati > Actinomycetota > Actinomycetes > Pseudonocardiales > Pseudonocardiaceae > Actinomycetospora > Actinomycetospora sp. CA-053990. Next base: position 1,756,203 of record NZ_CP192043.1, read on the forward strand.
GCGCGTGGACCGGCGGCGTCGCGGAGATCACCAGGACGAAAGGCACCTCGTGGTCGCCCTTCGAGGTGCCTTTCGGCCTGCTGATCGTGCTGTCAGCGACCTACTCGTCGTCGCTGTCGTCGCGCGCCAGGAACGTCGCGAACCGGTCGGCGGCGCCCGCGTGCTCGGGGTGGGCGTCGACGAAGGCGCGGAGGCGGTCGGCCAGCCACGCCAGGCTGACCTCCTCCTCGCCCCGCCGGTCCTCGAGCTCCTCGATCCCGCGATCCGTGAAGTACAACGCTAGTCGCCCAGCGCCTCGGCGATCAGCGCCTTCTGCTCCACCTCGTGCACCTTGGCGACGCCGGCGGCCGGGGCGGCCATGCGGCGGCGGGACACGCGCTTGAGGTGGGGCAGGCGGCCGTTCATGCGCTCCGGCAGCCAGAGGCCCAGGAACGGCCAGGCGCCCTGGTTGGCCGGCTCCTCCTGCACCCAGCGGACGTCGTCCGCGTTCGGGTAGCGGTCGAGGACGGCCGTGAGCTCCTCGGTGGCCAGCGGGTAGAGCTGCTCCATCCGCACGATCGCGATGTCGTTGGTGCGACCCGCCTTCTCGCGGGCGGCGACCAGCTCGTAGTAGATCTTGCCGGCGCACAGCAGGACGCGTGAGACGCCGTCGGTGTCGCCGCTGGCGAAGGCCGGGTCGTCCAGGATCGGGCGGTAGCCGCCGTGGGTGAAGTCCTCCACCGGGCTGACGGCCGCCTTGTTGCGCAGCATCGACTTCGGGGTGAAGACGACCAGCGGGCGGCGCACACCGTCGATGGCGTGGCGGCGCAGCAGGTGGAAGTAGTTCGACGGGCTGGACGGCACCGCGACGGTCATCGACCCCTCGGCGCACAGCTGCAGGAAGCGCTCGATGCGCCCCGAGGTGTGGTCCGGCCCCTGGCCCTCGTGGCCGTGCGGCAGGAGCAGCACGACGTCGGAGGTCTGGCCCCACTTGGCCTCACCGGACGAGATGAACTCGTCGATGATCGACTGCGCGCCGTTGACGAAGTCGCCGAACTGGGCCTCCCACAGCACCAGGGCGTTGTGGTTGGCCACCGAGTAGCCGTACTCGAAGCCGACCGCCGCGAACTCCGAGAGCGCCGAGTCGTAGGGCATGAACTTGCCCTGGTCGGCGGTGAGGTTCCGCAGCGGGACGTACTCCTCGCCGTTGTGCCGGTCGATGATCACCGAGTGGCGCTGGACGAACGTGCCGCGCCGGGAGTCCTGGCCCGACAGGCGCACGAGCTTGCCGTCGATGAGCAGCGAGCCCCAGGCCAGCAGCTCGGCGTACGCCCAGTCGATGCCCTCCTCGGTGTCCGTCGCGGCCGCCTTGCCGCGGCGCTCGAGGACGGGCTTGACGCGCGGGTGCGCCGCGAAGCCCTCGGGCAGCTCGGTGTGCGCGCGGGCGATCCGCTGGATCACCTCGAGCGGCACCGCGGTCTGCAGGGAGTTGGGGACGGCCTGCTCCCACTCGACCGACGGGCTGGGCTCCGGGTCGGCCTTCTCCAGCTCGCGGACCTCGTTGAACACGTGCTCGAGCTGGCTGCCGTAGTCGCGCAGCGCGTGCTCGGCCTCGTCGAGCGAGATGTCGCCGCGGCCGATGAGCGACTCGGTGTAGGTCTTGCGCACCGAGCGCTTGGCGTCAATGACGTCGTACATCTCCGGCTGGGTCATCGAGGGGTCGTCACCCTCGTTGTGGCCCCGGCGCCGGTAGCAGATCATGTCGATCACGACGTCGGAGTTCCAGCGCTCGCGGAACTCGACGGCGAGGCGCGCCACCCAGACGCAGGCCTCGGGGTCGTCGCCGTTCACGTGGAAGACGGGGGCGTCGATCATCTTCGCCACGTCGGTGCAGTAGTGCGTCGAGCGCGTGTGCTCGGGCGCGGTGGTGAAGCCGACCTGGTTGTTGACGATCACGTGCACCGTGCCGCCGGTGCGGTAGCCGCGCAGCAGCGCGAGGTTGAGCGTCTCGGCGACCACGCCCTGGCCGGCGAAGGCGGCGTCGCCGTGCAGGGCGACGGGCAGGACGGTGAAGCCCTCGGGCCCCTTGTCGAGCACGTCCTGCTTGGCCCGCACGATGCCCTGCATCACGGGGTCGACGGCCTCGAGGTGCGACGGGTTCGACGTCAGCGACACGGTCGTCTCGCCGTCGCCGAACATCCGGAAGAACTTGCCCTCGGCGCCGAGGTGGTACTTCACGTCGCCGGAGCCGTGCGCCTGGCCCGGGTCGAGGTTGCCCTCGAACTCGCGGAAGATCTGCGACACCGGCTTGCCGACGATGTTCGCCAGCACGTTGAGCCGGCCGCGGTGGGGCATGCCGACGACGACCTCGTCCATCTCGTGCGCCGCGGCCGTGTCGAGCACGGCGTCGAGCAGCGGGATGACGGTCTCGGCGCCCTCGAGCGAGAAGCGCTTCTGCCCGACGTACTTGGTCTGCAGGAAGGCCTCGAACGCCTCGGCGGCGTTGAGCTTCGAGAGGATGTACTTCTGCTCGGCGACCGGCACCTTCTCGTGCGGGCGCTCGATGCGCTCCTGGAGCCAGTCGCGCTTCTCGGGGTCGAGGATGTGCATGTACTCGATGCCGATGGTGCGGCAGTACGAGTCACGCAGGACCCCGAGGACGTCGCGCAGCTTCATGCAGCCGCGGCCGGCGAAGCCGTCGACCGGGAACTCGCGGTCGAGGTCCCACAACGTGAGCCCGTGCGACGCGATGTCCAGGTCGGGGTGCTTGCGCTGGGGGTGCGACAGCGGGTCGGTGTCGGCCATGAGGTGGCCGCGCGTCCGGTACGCGTCGATCAGCTCGATGATCCGCGCGGTGCGGTCGATCTGCGACGACGGCAGGTCCTGGCGCCAGCGGATCGGCTCGTAGGGGATCCGCAGCGACGCGAAGATGTCGTCGTAGAAGCCGTCCTCGCCGAGCACGAGGTGGTGGATGCGCCGCAGGAAGTCGCCGGACTCGGCGCCCTGGATGATCCGGTGGTCGTACGTGGACGTCAGCGTGATGATCTTGCTGATGCCCATGTCGGCGAGCTTCTCCTCGCTCGCCCCCTGGAACTCGGCGGGGTACTCCATGGCGCCGACGCCGACGATGGTGCCCTGGCCGACGGTCAGGCGCGGCACCGAGTGGTTGGTGCCGATCGTGCCCGGGTTGGTCAGGCTGATCGTGACGCCGGAGAAGTCCTCGCTGGTCAGCGCGTTGTTGCGCGCCTTGCGCACCATCTCCTCGTAGGAGGCCCAGAACTGCGCGAAGCTCATGTTCTCGGTGCCCTTGAGGGCGACGACGACGAGCGTGCGCGAGCCGTCCTTGCCCGGCAGGTCCATCGCCAGGCCGAGGTTGACGTGCCCGGGGTCGACGACGGCGGGCTTGCCCTTGTCGTCCTCCCCGTAGTGCCGGTTCATGTTCGGGAAGTCCGCGAGGGCGCGGACCATCGCGTACCCGAGCAGGTGGGTGAACGAGACCTTCCCGCCGCGCGAGCGCCGCAGGTGGTTGTTGATGACGATGCGGTTGTCGGCCAGCAGCTTCGCCGGCACGGCCCGCACGCTCGTCGCGGTGGGCAGCTGCAGCGACGCGGTCATGTTCTTCGCGATCGCGTTCGCGGCGCCGCGCAGCGGCTTCGTCGTCTGGTCCGCGTCGGCGCCCGCGCCCGGCTGGGCGGCCTTGGCGGGGCTCGTGGTGCCGGCCGGCGGCTTGCTCGGGGTCTCGCCGCTGCGCGAGGCGGTGGTGCGCGCGCCGTCGGTCGCCGGGGCGGCCGGCGAGCCGGTGCCGGTGGTGCTGCCGGCGGGAGCGCTGCCGTTGGCGGACGACGAGCGGGGGGCGTCCTGCGAGGACGACGCGGTGCTCGTGGAGGCCTTCCCGTTGGACGGGGCGGGCGCGGGGGCGGCCGACGCGCCGTCACCGTCGGGCGCCGCCGTGTCGGCGTGGTCCCCGGCGGCGTCGTCGGCCTGCTGGTCGGCCTGCTGGTCGGCACCGTCGGGCTGGCTGTCGGCAGGGGCGTAGTCGGCGAAGAACTCGTGCCACGCCTTGTCGACCGAGGAGGGGTCGGCGAGGTAGCGCTGGTACATCTCGTCGACCAGCCACTCGTTGGGTCCGAACTGGGCGGTCGGGCTACTACTCGACACGACTCGAAATCGCCTCAATCAGTCATCGCGGTGGCGTCGGAAGCGTGTCCAGATTAGCGCTTGACACCGCCCGGGGTGGGGCCCCTGTCGCACACTGCACCGGTCCACACGACCGTTGCTCCACCTGCGAGGGGCTTCGGGAGGTCCTGAGACCGGCGTCTCACCGCGGAGTGCCCGGTCGGACGCCGCGCGTCACGTCACGAGCCGGGCGAAGACGACCGTGTTGTCGCGGTACGAGCGCGCGGCGTCGTCGAAGTCGCCGCCACAGGTGATGAGGCGCAGCTCGGGGCCGGCGGTGTCGCCGTAGACCTCGAGGCTCGGGAACTCGTCCTTCGGGAAGGAGCGCACGGCGTCGACCGCGAAGGTGCGCGACGACCGGTCCGCCGACGTGATCGTGACCCGGTCGCCGGGACGCAGCCGCCCGAGGTCGTAGAACACCGACGGGCCGTTCGCGGCCGAGTCGACGTGCCCGAGGACCACCGACGGGCCGACCCGTCCGGGCGTCGGCGACCCGCGGTACCAGGCGGCGTGGTCGTACGCCGGGCCCGGCACCGGCACCTCGAGGGTGCCGTCCGGCTCCAGCCCGACCGAGTCCACCGGCGACGCGACGTCGATCGCGGGGATCGTGATCGACGCCGGGGGAGACCCGGTGGCCGGTTGCCGGCGGGGTCCCGCGGCGGCGGTGGGTGGGGTCGTGGCCAGCGGGTCGGCGGCGACGGCGGCGGCCGGGGCGGGTGGCTCCGACCCGAGGAGCCCCGCGCCGCCCAGCACGAGGCCGAGCACCGCGAGCGCGCCGGCGACGACCAGCAGCACCCGGCGGCGGGCCGGTGCGGTGGACTCGGTCATCGCGTGCTCCCGGGGTTCGGCGACTACTGGCTGGTATCGCTCGCTGAGCGAGCGATACCAGCCAGTAACCGGATCAGAGGGTCAGTGCCGGGCGCCCGCGCGGCGCCGGGCGGCGAAGCCCACGCCACCCGCGGCGACCAGGGCGACGACACCCGCGGTCAGCAGGACGGGCGACGGTCCGCTGGTGGAGCCGCCGCCGGTCTCGACGCCGCCGGCCGGCATGGCCGGCATCTGGCCGGGCAGGTTGACGACGATGGTGGCGACGCCGACGGTCAGCCCGCCCTGGATCGCGTCGGTGCCGAACGCCTGGTTGAGCGCGGTCGCGGCGGTCTGCGAGAGCCGCACCGTGGTGCCGGTCAGGGTGGCCGTGCCGGCGGCGGCGTCGGTCGAGATGGGCTGCAGGGTCGAGCCGTCGAGGTCGAACAGCACCGCCGACTCGGCGATGGTCTGGCCGCCCGCGCTCACCTTGCCGCTGAGCGTCGCGGGGTTCCCCGGGTCGATGACGAAGTCCGTCAGCTCGACCTTGGTCTCGCCCTTGGTGAGGCTCAGCCCGCTGCCGTCGTGCTCGATGCGGCCCTGGACGTAGGGGTTGACGGTGCCGGGCTCGTAGACGGTGACGTTGCCCCCGGTGATCGGGAACTTCACGCTGCCGTCGGCGAGCGTGGCGTCGCCGATCGTCCCGGGGGTGACCTCGAGCTGGGTCAGGGCGTCGGTGAAGCCCGGGTCGAGCCGGACCGACGACGACTGGCCGGTGAGGTCGGGGATGGTGGCGACCGGGTCGGCGGCAGCCGCGGTACCGGCGGTGAGCCCGGCCAGCGCCAGGGCCGACACACCGCTGACGAGCAGGGTGGCGAACGTACGACGAAGGGTCACGAGAAGGCCTTCCGGAGGCGAGATCAGCGTCGGTGCTGAGCTGATGTCCCTCGTCCGCGCCCGGCGGCCGACCGGTTCGGAAATGGTCGGATCCGACGGGAAACCGAACTGATCGGGCCGCCGGGACGAAGGATGCTGTCCGATTCCCCGATTTCGTCTGCCGGACAATTCTCGGGCGTCATCCGAGCTGGTCAGGGGCCGTGCCATTCCCTCCGGGAACGGATCAGCCCGTGCGCGCGAGGTCGTCGTCGTCGAACGGGTCGACCGCCTCGATCGCGTCGTCGACCGTGCCCGCCCCGGCACGCCAGAGGCGCGCATAGGCACCGTCGCGCGCCAGGAGCTCGGCGTGCGCGCCCTCCTCGAGGATCCGCCCGCCGTCGATCACCACGATGTGGTCGGCGCGCGCGGCGGTGGCGAGGCGGTGGGCGACGACGAACGTCGTGCGGGGCGCCGCGCCGGTGCCGCGCGAGACGCGGTCGCCCGCAGCCAGCACGGCGCCCTCGGTGGCCGGGTCGAGCGCGGCGGTGGCCTCGTCGAGCAGCAGCAGCCGGGGGTCGACGAGCTCGGCGCGCGCGAGGGCGACGAGCTGGCGCTGGCCGGCCGAGAGCCCGCCGCCCCGCTCGCCGATGGGCTGGCGGAACCCCGCCGACAGCGACGCGATCATGTCCACGGCGCCGACGTCCCGCGCGGCCTGCTCGATCCGCGCGGGGGTGGCCTCGGGGTCGCCGTAGGCGATGTTCGAGGCGACGTCGCCGACGAACAGGTGTGCCTCCTGCGGCACGACCCCGAGGTGCCGGTGCAGCGTCGGGATGTCGAGGTCGCGGATGTCGACGCCGTCGAGGAGCACGGTGCCCGCGGTGGCGTCGTAGAACCGCGCGACGAGCTTGACCACGGTCGACTTCCCGGCCCCGGTGGCGCCGACGAGCGCGACGGTGCGCCCGGGCGGCACGTGCAGGGAGAAGTCGGCGAGCGCGGGCGCGGTCGCGCCGGCGTAGGTGAAGCCGACGTCGCGCATCTCGACCTCGCCGCGCAGGTCGTCGAGCACCACCGGGTGCTCCGGCGAGGGCACCGACGTCGGCGTGCGCAGCAGCTCGCCGATGCGGGTGAGCCCGATGCGCGCCTGCTGGTAGCCGTCGAACACCTGCGAGAGCTGCTGGACGGGGCCGAAGAACATCGCGAGGTAGAGCAGGAACGCCGCGAGGATGCCGGGGGAGAGGCCGCCGGTGGCGACGCGGGCGGCGCCGACGCCGAGGACCGCGGCCTGCGCGAGGTCGGAGAGCATCGCGGCGAACGGGAAGTACGTCGCGATCATGCGCTGCGCGCGGACCCGGGCGCGTCGGTAGGCGTCGCTGTTGCCGGCGAAGGTGGCCGCCGAGCGGTCCTCGTGGGTGTGCGCCTGGGCCACCCGCAGGCCCGCGACGTTCTCCTGCAGGTCGGCGTTGACGACGCTGACGCGCTCGCGCGCCTCCGCGTACGCCGCCGACACCATGCGCCGGAAGATCAGCGTGGCCACGATCAGCACCGGCATGACGGCGAACGAGACGAGCGCCAGTTCGAGGTCGGTGACCAGCAGCGCCACCGCGACGCCGAGGACGGTCAGCAGGCTGACCACGGCCTGCGCCATGCCCGTCTGCAGGAACGACGACAGGGCGTCCACGTCCGTGGTCATCCGCGTCATGATCCGGCCGCCGAGCTCGCGCTCGTAGAAGTCGAGCCCGAGGCGCTGGAGGTGCGCGAAGCTGCGCGTGCGCAGCAGGAACAGGCGTCCCTCGCCGATGCGGGCGGTGAGCACCGTCTGCGCCGCGACCACCACCCAGTCGACGGAGACGACCACCAGGCCGAGCCCGACGGCCAGCCACAGGATGTCGAGCGAGCCCGCCTGGATGCCGCCGTCGACGGCGAGGCGCGCGAGCGAGGGGAACGCCACGGTGGCCGCGGCGTCGAGGCCGAGGAGCACGACGGCGAGCACGAGGGCCCACCGCACGGGCCGCATCAACCGCCCGAGCCGGAAGCCCGGGTCGGGCGCCGTGGGGTCCTCGCCGTAGAGCCGGGGCTCCTCGGTGGCGGGCGGCAGCTTCTCCAGGGCCGCCGTCATCTCGGTCGGTGCCGCCCCGTCGAGCCCACCGGCCAGCGCCTCCGAGCCCGAGGAGACCGCGATCGGCCCCGGCGGGGGGACCGGGCGGTCGGGCGCCGGGTCGTCGGGCCACAGGGACGGGGTGATGGTGGCGTCCCGACCCTCGGCCACCGGGGCAGCGGGGTCGGCGGGCTCGTCGAGCACCCAGCCCGGCTCGTCGATGAGCTCGGCGGGCCCGGCGAGCAGCTCGCGGAACAGCCGGCAGCGGCCCTCGAGCTCGGCGTGGGTGCCGACGTCGACCACCCGGCCGCCGTCGAGCACCGCGATCCGGTCGGCCAGCGAGAGCGTCGAGCGCCGGTGGGCGATCACCAGCGTGGTGCGCTGCGCGGTGACCGCCTTCAGGGTCTCACCGATCGCCGCCTCGGTGGTGGGGTCGACCGCGGACGTGGCGTCGTCGAGCACGAGGACGCGGGGGTCGTAGAGCAGGGCGCGCGCGAGCGCCACGCGCTGGCGCTGGCCGCCTGAGAGCGTCAGGCCCCGCTCGCCGACGCGGGTGTCGTAGCCCTCGGGCAGGTCGTTGATGAACCCGTCGGCCTGTGCGGCGGCCGCGGCGGCGCGGATCTGCTCCTCTCCGGCGTCGGGGCAGCCGTAGGCGATGTTGGCGCGCACGGTGTCGGAGAAGAGGAACGCCTCCTCGAACACCACGCCCACCGCCCGGCGCAGGGCGTCGAGGCGCAGCTCGCGCACGTCGACGGCCTCGCCCGGCGGGCCGATGCGCAGCGCGCCGCCCTGCACGTCGTAGAAGCGCGGGGCGAGCAGCGCGACCGTCGACTTGCCCGAGCCCGCGGTGCCGACGAGCGCCACCGTCTCGCCGGGCGTGATCTCGAGCGTCAGCCCGTCGAGCACGGGCTCGCTGCGCGCGTAGCCGAACCGGACGTCGTCGAGCTCGACGCCGAGCGGCCCCGCCGGGACCTCGCGGGCCGCGGGCGCGTCGACGATCTCGGGCTGGGAGTCGATGAGCTCGTAGACCCGCTCCACGCCCGCGCGGGCGAGCTGGCCGGTGACCACCAGCCCGGCGACGAGCCGCGCGGGCCCCACGAGCGCCGCGACGTAGGAGGTGAACGCGATGAACACCCCGAGCGAGATCTGCCCGCTGACCGCGAGCGCCCCGCCGAGACCGAACACCCCGAGCTGGCCCAGCGTCGGCAGCGCCTGCAGCGTCGGGGTGAGGCGGGCGTTGAACCGCGCCGCCCGCAGACGCTGGGCGTAGAGCCGCCGGGCGGCGTCGCGCAGCCGGCCCGTCTCGCGGTCCTCCTGCCCGAAGCCCTTGACGACGCGGACGCCGGTGACGGCCTCCTCGACGTGCTGGGCGACCTCGGCGGCGCTCTGCTGCGCGGCCCACGTCGCCGGGAACAGGCGTCGTCGCATGCGCGCGGTGAACAGGACGCCGACCGGCAGGATGATCATCGAAGCGACCGTGAGCAGCGGCGAGAGCCACAGCATGATGGCGACCGAGACCACCAGCTGCCCAAGCGTGCCCGCCACCAGCGGGACCATCCCCAGCAGGCCCTGGACCTGCTGCAGGTCGGAGTTGGCGCGCGAGACGACCTGTCCGGTGCGCAGGGCGTCCTGCTTGGGCCCGTCGAGGCGCGAGACCGAGCCGAACACGCGCCGGCGCAGGTCGTGCTGGACCCCGAGCGAGAGCCGGCCCCCGAGGTAGCGGCGCAGGAAGGCGGCGCCGAAGCGGACGACGGCGATGACGGCCATCGCGATCACCAGCGGGCCGAGGCCCGCGGTGGACCCGGCGACGGCGCGGTCGACCGCCGTGCCGATCAGCAGCGGCCCGACGGCCTCGAGGCTGACGCCCAGCACCGAGGCCGTGAGGGCGGCCACGGTGAGTGAGGGGCGGCGCCAGCAGTCGCTCGCGAGACGTCGCATCCAGCCACGGGCGCGGCGGGTCGGCACGTCCTCCCGCGCGGGGACGTGCTCGGTGGTGCGCTCCGTGGTGCCCTCCGGAGAAGTGGTGGTGGACGGGAGGTCTCCCTCCCAGATTAGGACGGCCCCCCGACAGGCCGCCCGATCGCGGACCCCGACGTGACGAACGACCGGCGTCGTGGTCGAATACCGGCGTGCGCCACTTCCTGCTCGGCCCCCTCTGGGAGAGCCGCCGCGCGCACGTGTTCGACGAGCGGTGTCGACGGGCCTGACGAGCCGACCGTCGCGAGCCATCCGGTCGCGACGTCCCGTCGCCCGCGCGCCGCACCGATCCCTCCCTGACCCCGGGGGGACCGTGCGCGCGCGGTCGCCCGCACCCGGAGGAACGACCGTCGTGACCGCCCTGGTCGACACACCCACGCACGTCAGCACGCACGCCAGCCCGTTCGCCCGTCCCCGCACCCTGCGCGCCGACCGCCGCCGCTGGCAGGACGGCCCGACCCCGGCGAGCCTCGCCGACCTCGTCGCCCTCACCCGTGAGGTGGCCGACGAGGTCCACGCCGGCCGTCACACCGTCGAGGTCGACCCCGTGCACCGCTGGTCGCAGCGCCTGCACGCCGACGAGCACCTCGACGTCTGGTTGATCTCCTGGGCCAGCGACCAGGCCGCCGAGCTGCACGACCACGGTGGCTCGCTCGGCGCGCTCACCGTCGTGCGCGGCGGCCTGACCGAGTGGCGCTGGACCGCCGGCAGCGAGGACGACGACGCCTGCCGTGCCGAGGAGCTCGCCTCCCGCGGCCCCGGGCTGCGCCGCCGGGTCCTCGAGCCCGGCCGCAGCGTCGCGTTCGGCCTCGGGCACGTCCACGACGTCAGCAACCGCGCGCTCGAGACCGCGGTCAGCGTGCACGCCTACTCCCCGCCGCTGTCGGCGATGTCGTACTACGGCGTCGAGGGCGGCGTGCTCAAGCGCACGCGTTCCGAGCTGGTCGAGCCCGGGCAGCCTCCCGAGTGAGCGCGATCTCCGATCTCCTCGACCGCGCCCGGGCGCGCCTGCGGCGGCTCGACCCGCGCGACGCGGCCGACGCCGTCGACGCCGGCGCCCTGCTCGTCGACATCCGTCCGGGCTGGCAGCGCCTCGACGAGGGCACGGTGCCGGGCGCGGTGGTGATCGAGCGCAACCACCTCGAGTGGCGCCTCGACCCGACGTCCGACGCCCGGATCGCCGAGGCGGACTCGCCCGACCGGCAGTGGATCGTGCTCTGCTCCGAGGGCTACACGTCGTCGCTCGCGGCCGCGGCGCTCCAGGAGATCGGCCTGCACCGGGCCACCGACGTCGTCGGCGGCTTCCGTGCCTGGTCCGACGCGGGGCTGCCCACGGCGCCCGGGAGCGACGAGCGCCCCGACTACGCGCGTCGCGGTGACGCCGCGCACTGACTGGCCCGCACTGAGGTCGCGCCGCAGCTCTGACAGCCTCGACGGATGCACCCGGATGCCCCGGTGGGAACGCGTCTCGCGACAGGACTCGACGGTCGCCTCGAGGCGGTGGCGGCGCTCTACCGCGACCTGCACGCCCATCCCGAGCTGGCGTTCGCCGAGCACCGGACCGCCGCGCTGGTCGCGGACCGCCTGACCGCGATCGGGCTCGAGGTCACCACCGGCGTCGGCGGCACCGGGGTGGTCGGGGTGCTGCGCAACGGCGCCGGGCCCACCGTCCTGCTGCGCGCGGACATGGACGGCCTGCCGATCGCCGAGGACGACACGGTCGCCCACCGCAGCCGCGACACCGGCGTCGACGCGGACGGCGCGACGGTGCCGGTGATGCACGCGTGCGGGCACGACACGCACATGGCGGCGCTGGTCGGGGCGCTGGAGTGCCTCGCCGCGGACCGTGCGGGCTGGTCGGGCACGGTCCTGGCGGTGATGCAGCCGGCCGAGGAGGTCGGGGGAGGGTCGCGGGCGATGCTCGCCGACGGGTTCCTCGAGCGGTTCGGCCCGTTCGACGTCGCGCTGGGCCAGCACGTGACCTCCGCCCCCGCCGGCCATCTCTACGCGCGGGATGGGGTGTTCATGGCCGCCGCCGACAGCCTGCGCGTGACCGTGCACGGCCGGGGCGGCCACGGCTCGACCCCGCACGCGACCGTCGACCCGGTCGTGATCGCCGCGGCGATCGTGCTGCGGCTGCAGACGATCGTGGCCCGGGAGGTCGCCCCGGCCGACTCCGTGGTGGTCACGGTCGGCTCGCTGCACGCGGGGAGCAAGGAGAACATCATCCCCGACCGGGCCGAGCTGAAGATCAACATCAGGACCTTCGACCCGGACGTCCGGGCACGGGTGCTCGCGGCGGTCGACCGGATCGTGCGCGCCGAGGCCGCCGCCGCGGGGGCGCCCGCCGAGCCGGACATCGAGCCGCTCACCGACTTCCCGTTGCTGGTCAACGACGTCGACGCCACGGAGCGGGTGCGGGCGGCCTTCGAGTCCGCCTTCGGCGTCCCGAGCGTGCACGAGGCCCCGCGCCGCTCGGGCAGCGAGGACTTCGGGTGCTTCGGGGACGCCGCGGGCGTGCCCTCGGTGTTCTGGAACTTCGGCGGGCTGGATCCCGACGTCTACGCGGCCGACGCCGAGCACCCCGAGGCCGCCGTCACGGCCGGGCGGGCACCCGGTGTGCACTCCCCCCACTTCGTGCCCACGGCGCTCGAGCCGGTGCTGCGCCGGGCCGTGGAGGCGGTGCTCGTCGCCGCCGGCTGCTGGCTCCGTCCCGCGCCCTGACCGGCGGTCAGACCCGAGGACCGTCCGCGGGCGCCTCCGCCACGTGGCGGCCGAGGGCGGCCCGGAACGCCTCCGGCGTCTGCGGGGTCACCAACGCCCCGAGGATCGCGATGGCGGCGCCCACCACGAGGAACGAGAACGCGGCCTCGTAGGAGATCGTCTCGGCGAGGTAGCCCATGACGAAGGGGGACACCGCCCCGGCGAACTGGCCACCGAAGTTGACCATGCCGCCCCCGACGCCGGCGTAGCGCGCGGGGAGCATGCGCAACGGCAGACCGAAGATCTGCATGTAGGCCAGGTACATCACGAGCGTCCCGCACGTCTCCCAGACGATGAACTCGACGGCGGTCTCGGCGCGCACCATGAGGACCAGCAGCACCGCGGTGACCAGCATGACCGGGATGACGACGCGGCGGTGGTTGCCGCGCAGCCAGCGATCGAAGATCACACCGCCCAGCACCATGCTGATCGCGGCGCCCAGCCACGGGACGCCGGAGAGCAGGCCGGCGCCGGTGAGGGACACGCCCTTGGTCTCGCGCAGGAACGTCGGCACCCACGACACCAGGCCCCAGCCGATGATGTTGAACCCGCAGAACATCAGGGTGAAGCGCCACATCACCGAGGAGCGCAGCAGCCGCAGCGCCTGCCGCGGCGGGACCTGCTCGGGCAGGCCCGCGTCCGCGTCGTCCGCGGTGCCGGCCTCGGTGGGGGTCAGGCGGCGCGGGAGGCCCTTCCAGAGGACCAGCACCATCAGCAGGCCCAGGACCGCGGCGGCGAAGAAGGCGCCGCGCCACCCGAGCGCCACGATGAGCGGCGCGGCCACGGCCGGGGCGATCGCCGACCCGAGCGGGTTGGAGGCCGACATCGCGCCGTTGGCGGTCATGCGCTGGGCGCGGGTGGTCCGTTCGCTGACCGCCTTGATCGACGCGGCCGGGAACAGGCCCTGGAAGACGCCGAACACGGCGCGGATCACGATCATCGACCAGAGGCCGCGGGCCAGCCCGCACGCGGCCGTGAACACCGACCAGCCGACCGCGGCGACGAGCATGGTCCGCTTCGCGCCCCAGCTGTCCGCGAGCAGCCCGCCGGGGATCTGGAAGAGGGCGTAGGTGATGAAGAACGAGGTGAGGATCAGGCCCTGCAGCGTCTCGCCGGCCCCGAACTCGGCGCCGATCTCGGGCAGCGCCAGGGTGATCACGAGGCGGTCGACGTAGTCGACCAGCCACGTCACGAACAGCACGACGACGGTGACGATCGCGATGCGCCGGCCGGGGCCGCGCGGGTCCGGACCCTCGGTGGACGTCTCGGTGGACACGCTGCGACCTCCCTGCCCCGGTGAGCGACGAGGGGGAGTCTGCCGAGGGGCGAACACCCCGGTGCTCGTCGTGACGGTCAGGGTCTCGGCCGTTCATTCGTCGGATGCTCCAAGTCCGGGCGCCGAGACGAGCAGGGCCACGGCGGCGGCGAGGCGCTCGTCGGGATCGGCGAGGTCGAGACCGACGAGCTCGGGCAGCCGCGAGAGCCGGTAGCGCAGGGTGTTGGCGTGCACGCCGAGGTCGCGGGCGGCCGCGGTGACGTCGCCGAACGCGGCCAGGAACGCGGCCAGCGAGGCGACGTAGTCGGTGCCCCGGCGGGCGTCGTGCGTGCGCAGCGCCGCGAGCGGGCCGCCGTGCCACCGGGGGTCGCCGCGCGCGGCGTCGGCCAACGCCAGCAGGCAGGCCGACGCCCACACCTCGTCCGGGCCCGCGCTGCCGTCCACACCCCGCCGGGCCAGCGCACGCACGACGAGCTCGGCCTCGCGCCGGGACGCGGCGACCTCCCCGAGGTGGGCGGCGCCCACGCCCACACCCACCCGGAGCCGGACGCCCACGGCCGCGCCCACCGCCTGGGCGAGCGTCGCGAGGTCGCGCCGGGCGGCGGCCTCCGAGCGCACCTCGAGCAGGACGAGCACCACCCGCCGGGGACCGACGGTCGCGACGGCATGCCGCCGGTGCCCCGCGAGCAGGCGCAGGGACTCCTCGCGGACGCGGTGCAGCAGGGCGGTGTCCCCGGTGTCCCCGGTGTCGACCGGCTCCACCACCGCGACCACCGCGGGCGCGTCGGGCTCCGTCCCGAGGTGACCGGCGACGGTGGCCGGGTCCGCCTCGCCGAGCAGGAGCCGCCCGAGCAGCTCCTCGGCCAGCCGACGGCGCGCCAGGTCCTCCGTGTCGAGCCCGAGGAGCCGGTGCGCGGCGACCCCGGCGGCCTCGCGCAGCAGGGCCGCGGCCTCGGGGGCCAAGGGCCCGTCGCCCTCGGCGACCCAGATCGAGCCCAGGTTCTCGTCACCCGCGCGGATCGCGATCGCGAGCCGGCGCCGGGCGCCGAGCTCGGGGACGGCGTCGGCCTCCACGACGCCCTCGTCGGACCACAGACGCCGGTAGAACCCGGCCGCCGCCAGCCGTCGCCGGTACTCCGCGGGCCCGGCCTGCTCGAGGACGGCCCCGCGCCGCACGTCGTCGTCCGCGGCGGTGAGCCGGGAGGCCGCGAGCAGCCGCTGTGCCGGGGTGAAGATCATGGCCGAGCCGTGCACCAGCTCCGCGAGCCCGTTGGCCAGCGCGGTGAGGGCCGGCTGGCGGCCGAGCACGGAGCCCGGGGCCGGCGGCGGGGCGGCCGCACTGGCGAGCACGGCCCGCAGGCGCCCGATCGTCTCGGCCCATTCGCGGTCGGCGGCGAGGGCGAGGACGGCGACGCCGGCCTGCTGGGCACTCCGGGACAGGGCCCCGTCCCGGCCCGGCCGCGCGCGGACGACGACCGCGACCGCCCCCGCTCCGACCGCCTCCTCGAGCACCGCGGCGAGCCCGCGCTCGTCGGTCCGGCGTCCGGGCAGCAGCCACAGGTCGGCGGCCTGCGGCGTCGCGTCGGGCTCGTGGACGGCCAGCGTGCGCACCGGCACGTCCAGGCCCCGGGGAGCGACCACCACCTCGAGGCCGTCGGGCGCGAGGGCCTCGACGAGCGTGGCGAGCAGGGCGGGACGGGTGCCGGACGCGTCGTCGTTGTGCGGTTCCACGGCGAGCGCCTCCTCGACTTGGCGGGACGGCCAAGCATGCCCGGATCCGGAGCACGGATGCTGGCCTCGTGCCGCTCGCCGACGTCGACACCACGGATCTGCGACGCCGCCTGGACGCCCGCGCCCGGACGATGACCGAGGACCTCGGGCGGCTGGTGGCCGCCGAGTCGCCGTCCGCCGACCCCGCGGCCCTCCGGCACTGCCGGGAGGTCCTCTCGGACGTGGGGACCGAGCGGCTCGGGGTCGCGCCGACGGTGCTCCCCGACGGCGCGGACGGTGCCCCGGGCGGGCTGTGGTGGCGCCTCGGGCCCGACGGCGAGGCCCCGGTCCTGCTCGTCGGTCACCTGGACACGGTCTGGCCCCTCGGCACGCTCGCCCGCCGCCCCTTCACCGTGACCGACGGGCACGCCACCGGGCCGGGCGTGTTCGACATGAAGGCGGGCCTGGTGCAGGGGCTGCACGCGCTCGCCGCCCTGCAGGAGATCGGGGACGTCCCCGCGGTGGCCCTGCTCGTCACCGCCGACGAGGAGGTGGGCTCGGCGACGGGCGGCCCCGCGGTCACCGCCGCCGCGGCGGGAGCGCGGGCGGCGCTGGTGCTGGAGGGCTCCGCCGGGGGCGGGCGGCTCAAGCACGCCCGCCGGGGCTGGTCGTTCTACGAGATCGTCGTGGCCGGACGCGCGGCCCACGCGGGCCTCGAGCCCGAGGCGGGCCACAATGCCCTGCGCGACCTCGCCCGCATCGTCACCCGCCTCGACGAGCTCGCCGACGACGCCAGCACGGTCACCCCCACCGTGGCGACGGCGGGCACCACCCGCAACACGGTGCCCGCGAGCGCCTGCGTCACCGTCGACGTGCGCTGCGCCGAACGTGCGGGCCAGGAACGGCTCGACCGGGCGCTCCGCGCGCTCGTCGCGGCCGAGGCGGGGCTCGGCGCGAGCGTGGAGGGCGGGATCAACCGTCCGCCGATGGAGGCGGGGCAGGCGGAGGACCTCGTCGCCGTGGCGCGCGCATGCGGCGCGCGGCTCGGCCTGCCCTGGCCGGGCACCGCGGCCGTCGGCGGGGTCTCCGACGGCAACCTCTGCGCCGAGGCGGGCACGCCGACCCTCGACGGGCTGGGCGCCGTCGGGGGCGGGCCGCACGCGGAGCACGAGTGGGTCGACCTCGCGCGGATGCCGGAGCGCGCGGCCCTGGTCGCGGCGCTCGTCGCCACCCTGGGTGCGCCCGACTACGGCCGTGACCCTGGCCCGTCACACGACGACTGAGCGATGATCCCGGTGTGGACACGCCGGAGACCTGGATCACCCCGCTCACGCCGCTCTCGTTCCTGCGGCGGTCGGCCGCGGTCTACCCGGACAAGGTCGCGATCGTCCACGGGACGGCGCGCCACACCTACGCCGAGTTCGCCCGCGACGCCCAGCGCCTGGCCCGCGGGCTGCGCGCGAGCGGCGTCGGGCCCGGCGACCGCGTGGCGTGCCTGCTGCCGAACGTGCCGGAGATGCTCGTCGCGCACTTCGGGGTGCCGCTGGGCGGGGCGGTGCTCGTCGCGGTGAACACCCGCCTGTCCAGCGAGGAGGTGCGCTACATCCTCGACCACTCCGGCGCCACGGTCCTGGTGGTCGACTCGACCCTGCGCGCCGTCGTCGACCCCGTCGCGGACTCGCTGGAGACGGTCCGCGAGATCGTCACCCTGGTCGACCCGCAGGGCCCCGATGCGGGCGCCTCGGTCGAGGGCGCGACCTGGGACGACCTGCTGGCGCGCGGCGACCAGGGGGCGGACCTGCCCTGGGAGGTCGACGACGAGCGCTCGACCATCAGCATCAACTACACGAGCGGCACCACCGGGCGCCCCAAGGGCGTGCAGTACCACCACCGTGGCGCGTACCTGAACTCGCTGGGCGAGATCGTGCACTCGTACCACGACCCGTCGAGCGTCTACCTGTGGACGCTTCCGATGTTTCACTGCAACGGCTGGTGCACCCCCTGGGGGATCACCGCGATCGGCGGCACCCACGTCTGCCTGCGCGAGGTCCGCGGAGACGCGATCTGGGCGCTCATCGACGAGCACCGGGTCACCCACCTCAACGGCGCGCCCACCGTCGTCACCACGATCATGAACGCGGCGGAGGCCCGGACGCTGGACTACGCGCTGGTGGTCACCACCGCCGGCGCCCCGCCGAGCCCCACGACCATCCTCGAGATGGAGAAGATGGGCTTCCGGATCGTCCACGTCTACGGCCTCACCGAGACCTACGGGCCCTACACGGTGTGCCAGTGGCAGGAGGACTGGCGAGGCCTCGAGGAGCACGAGCGGGCGCGGCTGCAGGCCCGCCAGGGCGTCGGCATGCTCATCGCCGAGCCGGTGCGGGTGGTCGAGACCCTGGGCGAGGACGTCGCCGAGGACTCCTCGGCGTGGGCGTCGGTGCAGCTCGTCGACGTGCCGGCCGACGGGCAGACGATGGGCGAGATCGTCATGCAGGGCAACAACGTCATGTCGGGCTACTTCCGCGACGACGACGCGACGGCGAAGGCGTTCGCCGGCGGCTGGTACCACTCCGGCGACCTCGGGGTGATGCACCCCGACGGCTACGTCGAGCTGCGCGACCGCGCCAAGGACGTCGTCATCTCCGGCGGCGAGAACATCTCGACCGTCGAGGTCGAGCAGGCCGTGCTGAGCCACCCCGCCGTGCTCGAGGCGGCCGTCGTCGGTGTCCCCGACGAGCGGTGGGGCGAGCGCCCCAAGGCGTTCGTGGTCCTGCGGCAGGGCAAGAGCGCCGAGCCGGACGCGATCATCGAGCACGTCAAGGGCGCCATCGCCCGCTACAAGGCGCCGCGTGACGTCGAGATCGTCGAGGAGCTCCCGAAGACCTCCACCGGGAAGATCCAGAAGTTCGAGCTCCGCGCCAAGGAGTGGGGCGACGCCACGTCGCGCATCCGCGGCTGAGACCCGCCGCCTGCCGCCTGCCACGCATGGGAGGGGGCGGTGGCGGGAACCGCTGACGGACGACGGAGGATGTCCGTCGAGTGGCACCGAGGAGCGAGGGCGCGTGAGCGAGCAGTTCGTGGACCAGGCCGAGACCGTCGTCGACAACGACACGAGTGCCCTGGACGCCGAGCCGTCCGAGATCCTGGACGAGGACCGCCTGGACGCCGACCCGCTCGAGGACGGCATGGACGGCGCCGACGGCTACAGCCGCGACGTCCGGCTCGGCGGCACCCAGGAGTGGGAGACCGAGTCGCCCACCATCGACCGGCGCCTGCCCCAGGAGCAGCCCGAGGCCGGCGCCGACGAGGAGGTGCCCGAGCGCCCGCTCGCGGCGCAGCCGATCGACGAGCTGGACGAGTCCATCGACGACCCGGAGAACGCGGTCGACGGTGTCGGCGGCGGCGTGGTGCTCGACGCCACCGGCGCCGACGGGGCCACCGAGGGCGAGCTCCTGGCCGAGGACGCGACCGAGATCGAGCTCGGCGTCTCGTCCGCCGCGGACGCCGTGGAGGCCACCGGCCTGCCCGCGGACGACGCGATCGGCGAGGTCGCGGCCCTCGACAACGAGCCGGGCACCGCAGAGGAGCAGGCCATGCACGTGGAGCAGGAGAACTGAGCGCGCGGGGGGTCGCGCGCCCCGAGGTGCCGCGACGGGTGGTGCTGGCCGCGGGCGCCGTGGGGATCGCGGTGCTGCTCGTGCTCGTCGGGGCCCTCATGGGCGGCTGGCGACCCTTCACCGCCGCGCCCGACGTGCTGACGTTCGGACCCGGCGGCGACCTCGAGCAGTTCGTCCTCTTCGACGGGCAGTGCGCCCGCGGGGAGCTCGCGAGCGGCGGGGACTTCGGCGATGCGGCCGACGCCCAGTGCGGTACGCCCCACGACGTCGAGGTGGTGGCCTCGCGGGCCCCGATCGACGAGGGGCGCCCCGTGGCCTACCCGGGCGAGGCCGCGCTCGCGGACTTCGGGCGGGCGTACTGCGCGCTGTTCGCCGACTCGGAGCTGCTCGTGCCCACCTCCGGGGGCGTCGACCGCGACGACCTGCGGATGACCGCGGTGATCCCCTCCGAGGCCGCGTTCGACGCGCCGCGCACGGCGGGGGCGTCGTCCTCCGGAGCCCGCCAGGTCAGCTGTGTCATATCGCGTGCTGACGGTGAGCCACTGACCGATCGCTTCTCGGTGATCTGATCGGCCCAGTCGGTCAGGTCCGGGAGAGGTATTGCCCCGTGTGGGTGTGATGGCGACCATGGCGCCCATGAGCACCCCACCCGTGACGAGCCGCCGGACGCTCAAGCGTCGGGCCGTGGTCGCGAGCACGGTCGGCACGACCATCGAGTGGTACGACTTCTTCCTCTACAACACGGCGGCCGCTCTCGTCTTCGGGCCGCTGTTCTTCAACAACAACGCCGCCGGCGGCGTGCTGCTCGCCTTCTCCACGCAGTTCGTGGGGTTCGCGGCCCGCCCGATCGGCGCCGCGATCTTCGGCCACTACGGCGACCGCATCGGGCGCAAGTACAGCCTGGTGGCGACGTTGCTGCTCATGGGCGGCGCGACGGTGCTCATCGGCTTCCTGCCGACCTACGAGACGATCGGCATCGCAGCGCCGATCCTGCTCACGCTCCTGCGCGTGCTGCAGGGCATCGGGGTCGGCGGCGAGTGGGGCGGCTCGGTGCTCATGAGCATGGAGTGGGGCACCCGCAAGCAGCGCGGGCTGATGGCCGCGTGGCCCCAGGCGGGCGTGCCGATCGGGCTCGCGCTCGGGACGGCGGTCGTCTACTTCTTCTCCGGCCCGGAGTTCCTCGCGTGGGGCTGGCGCGTGCCGTTCATCGCCAGCATCGTGCTCATCGGGATCGGCCTCTGGGTGCGGCTGACCGTGCTCGAGTCGCCCGCGTTCGCGCAGATCAAGACGTCGGGCAAGGTCGCGAAGCTGCCGCTGGCCGAGACGCTGAAGACGCAGTGGCGCGACGTCCTCAAGGCGATGTTCGTGCGCACGGCCGAGCAGGCGCCGTTCTACATCTTCACGTCGTTCGTGCTGGCCTACGGCACGAAGGAGCTGGATCTCGAACGCAGCGACCTGCTGCTCTACCTCATCATCGCGGCGAGCATCGGCATCATCAGCGTGCCGTTCTTCGGCTGGCTCTCCGACGTCCTGGGGCGCCGACTCGTGTACGGCGTCGGCGTCGTGCTCACCGGGCTCTACGCATTCCCGTACTTCGCCCTGCTCAACACGAAGACCGGGAGTCTGATCCTGCTCGGGATCATCCTCGGGCTGGTCTTCCACGACATGATGTACGGCCCGCAGGCGGCGCTGATCTCGGAGAGCTTCGGCACCGGGATCCGCTACACCGGCGCCGGCCTGGGCTACCAGCTCGCCTCGATCACCGCGGGCGGCCCGGCGCCGCTCATCGCGACCGCGATCCTCGCGGGCACCGGGACCACGACGTGGATCTCGATCTACATCATCATCTGCGCGGTGATCTCGATGGCCGCGCTACTGATGATGCATCCGCGGCCGCCGGAGGCCGACGAGGCGGACTTCGCCTCCGAGGACCACGCGGGCGAGGAGGCCATCGCGGACGCCGCGCGCTCGGAGCGCACCCCGACCTGAGGTCCCCGCCCCGGGGATGATGGGACGGATGCCGATCCGCCCGCTGACTCCCGACGCCCTCACCGACGAGCTCGTCGCGGCGATCGAGAGCGCCGGACCCGGCCGGGTCCGGGTGCTCGTCGACGGTGCTCCGCCGGCCCGGACGGAGGTGCTCGCGGACGCCCTCGTCGACCCGTTGCGCGTGCGCTCGCGGCCCGTGGTGCGCGTGTCGGCCTGGGACTTCCTGCGCCCCGCCTCGGTGCGCCTCGAGCGCGGGCGCACCGATCCGGACTCGTTCTACGACGACTGGCTCGACGCAGGCGCGCTGGTCCGTGAGGTGCTCGCGCCGATGGGGCCCGGCGGGAGCGGCCAGGTCCTGCCCCGGCTCTGGGATGTCGACGTCGACCGGGCCGCCCGCGCGGAGCGGGTGGCGGTGCCGCCGTCGGGTGTCGTGGTGGTCGACGGGCCCCTGCTCCTCGGGCGTGGCCTGCCGGCGGAGCTGGCGGTCCACCTCGCGCTCTCGGCCACCGTGCTCGAGCGCCGCACCCCGGCCGACGAGGCCTGGACCCTGCCCGCCTACGCCCGCTACGACGACGAGGTCGACCCGGTCGCCGTCGCCGACCTCGTCGTCCGGGCCGACCACCCCGACCGCCCGGCCCTGCAGACGGCCTGAGTCGCGGGGGTGTGTCAGCGTGGGGGCCACGCTGACGTTCACCGTCAGAAGAGCCCCCACGATCACCCCGGCGCACGCTCCGCGTGCAAGCCCTGCGTCCTCGCTGACACTCAGCGCCAGGAAATCCGCGTCGATCACCCGGACTGCGTCGCCTCGCGGAACTTCGCCCAGACCTCGGGACGGAGCCGCCCGCGGTCGGGGACGTCGATCCCGGCGGCGCGGGCCCAGGCGCGGACCTCGGCGGTCGAGGCCTCGGGTGCCGTGGTCGCCGTCAGCTCCGTGGTGGCGCCCGGCAACCGGGCCTCGATGGCGTGCTCGTCGTGCGCCCACGCGAGGGCGGCGGCGAGGTAGCGGAAGGTCCACTCCTCGGCCAGCGGCCTCGTCTCGGCGAAGACGATCGGGACGTCCGGCCAGCGGACCTGCAGCTCGGCCAGCGAGTCGGCCACCTGGGCCGGGCGCACATGGCGTTGGGCGAACACCTGGGACCAGCGGTCCTCGACCACCACCGCCGCCCGGGGGAGCGCGGACAGCTCGCCCAGCGCGAAGCGCAGACGGCCGTTGGCGACGCTCGAGATCAGGTCGGGCAGCGACTTGCGCTCGACCGACGCCGCCAGCGACTCCCCGAGGACGACGCCGTAGTCGCCGGCCGGGAGGGCCCGCCGCACGGTGTGCGCCTGCTGGGACGCGAACCGGTAGGGGTAGCGCTCGTGGGCGTCGACGACGATCTCGATCTCGTCGGTCCCCGTCCCGTCGAGGCCGGCCGGCCGGGCGGTCGGCGTGCGGACCTGCGGACGGGCCTGCTTGCGGGTCCGGGGCGACTGCCAGAAGACCATGTCCCGCCCGCGCCCGCGGGTGTAGACGATCTGGGACCGGTTCTCCCGGGCACGGTCGAGCACGACGTCGATGGCCGCGCCGCGCCGGGCGCACGACCGCAGCGCGACACGCTCGACGATCTCGACGGCGTCGCCGGCGGGCCATTCCTCGGGATCGGCGGGGTGGCAGTACAGCGCCTTGGTCCGCGGCCAGGTGTCCGACGTGCGGAAGAGCAGACCGTCGCCCAGCGGTATCCAGACGAGGAAGCCCAGTGACGATCCCGGATCGGGATTGCGGGCGATGACGAGGTCCGCCACGGCCGCGACCCTAGCGCGGCCGGGGCGCCCGCCGACCCGACGTCAGGCGGCCTGCTGGCGCGCCCGCAGCGCGAACCCCGGGTAGCCCGCGGCCGCCTCGGCGTCGCACATCTCGCGGTAGCGCGCGAAGCCGCCGGCGTAGGGCAGGAAGACCCGGGGCTTGCCCGGCACGTTCGCGCCGAGGTACCAGGAGCTCGCGGCCTGCGGGAGCAGCGTCGCGTCGGCCGCCTCGCGCACGTGCTCCGCCCACTGGGCCTGCGCCTCGGGCGTCGGCTCGGCCTCGAGGTCGTGGGCGCGCAGGTGCGCGACGAGGTCGGCGATCCAGTCGACGTGCTGCTCGATCGAGGTCGGCATGTTGGTGAGCACCGACGGGCTGCCCGGGCCGGTGATCGTGAAGAGGTCCGGGAAGCCCGCGACGCCGAGCCCGAGGTAGGTGGTGGCGCCCTCGGCCCACGCGTCGGCGAGCGACTGGCCTCCCGTGCCCCGGATGCCGAGGCGCAGCAGCGGCCCGGAGAGGGCGTCGAATCCCGTGGCGAACACCAGGACGTCGAGGGGGTGCTCGGCGCCGGACTCAAGGCGCACGCCCCGCGGGGTGATCGTCGCGATCGGGTCGGCGCGGACGTCGACCAGGGACACGTCCGCCCGGTTGTAGGTCTCGAAGTAGCGCGTGTCGATCGGCGGGCGCTTGGTGGCGAACGGGTGGTCGCGCGGCGTCAGCGCCTCGGCGGTGGTGGCGTCGTCCACCGTCTCGTGGATCTTCGAACGCAGGAAGTCGGAGGTCTCCTCGTTGACGGCGGGGTCGGTCAGCACATCGCGCACGGCCGCCCGGAAGCGCAGGCCGCCCCGCTCCCAGGCCCGCTCGAGGAGGGCGCGCCGCTCGTCGTCGGGCAGGGCGAGGGTGTCGACGTCGCTGACGACGAAGGGGTGCCCGTTGGTGGACGCCTGCTGGAGCTCGCGGATGGCGGCGTAGTCGGCCTTGTAGCCCGCGGCCTCCTCCGGGGCGAGCGGGGCGTTGCGGGCGGGGATCGAGAAGTTCGCGGTGCGCTGGAAGACGGTGAGGTGCCCGGCCGACTCCGCGAGCACCGGGATGGCCTGGATGCCGGTGGACCCGGTGCCGACCACCCCGACCCGACGGCCGGCGACGTCCACGCCCTCGTGCGGCCACTGCCCCGTGTGGTGCCACTCGCCGGCGAAGGACTCCAGGCCCGGGATGTCGGGCACGTTCGCCGACGACAGGCACCCGACGGCGGTGACCAGCCACCGGCACGTCCAGCGCCCGCCGTCCTCGGTGTCGATCACCCAGCCGTCGCCGTCGTGGGCGGCCGAGACGACCGTCGTCGAGAACGAGATGTCGCGCCGCAGGTCGAAGCGATCGGCCACGTGCTCGAGGTAGGACAGGATCTCCGCCTGGCCCGGGTAGCGCTCGCTCCAGTCCCACTCCTGCTCGAGCTCGGAGGAGAAGGCGTAGCAGTAGTAGTAGCTCTCGGAGTCGCACCGGGCGCCCGGGTACCGGTTCCAGTACCAGGTGCCGCCGACGCCCTCGGCGGCCTCGAGCCCGTGGACCGAGAGGCCGCGCTCGCGCAGGCGGTGGATCGCGTAGAGCCCGGCGAAGCCGGCCCCGATGACGACGACGTCGGGATCGTTGGCCATGCTCACGAGTCTCGGTCGCCGTGTCGCGCAGGACAACCGTCAGCGCAGCGAGCAGCCCGGGTTCAGCGTGCCCTCCGGGTCCAGCGCGGCCCGCACGCGCCGCAGGACGTCCAGGGCGCCGGGGTCGCCGAGCTCGGCGAGGTGGTGGGCCTTGGCACGCCCCACCCCGTGCTCGCCCGACACCGCGCCACCCAGCGCGATCCCGGCGGCGAACACCCCGTGCAGCGTCGCGGCCAGCTGCTCCGGGTCGGGCTGGAACACTGCGAGGTGCACGTTTCCGTCCCCGGCGTGGCCGCAGCCCAGCACCCGCGAGCCGTGGGCGTCGCCGACGGCGCGGGCCCGCCCGAGGAACGCCGCCATCGCCGAGCGCGGCACGACGAGGTCGACGATCTCGTCGGCGCCCGCCGCCTTGACCGCCCAGAACGCCTTCTCCCGCGCCTCGACCAGCCGCCGCGCCGACCCCGCGGGCAGGTCGAACACCTCTGCGGCGCCGAGGGCGGACAGGGTGTCGGCGAGCTCCTCGGCGTCCTCGTCGACCCGTTCCGCGCGACGGCCGGCGAGCTCGACGAGCAGGTGGTCGGCGTCCACGAGGTCCTCGGGCAGGCCGAGGGTCAGGTCGGCGGCGGCGCAGACCGCGCGCATGGTCGGGCCGTCGAGGTACTCGCACACCGACGGCGCGAGCCCCGCGCCGACGATGCGCCCGACCGCGGCGGTGACGGCGTCGGCTCCACCCGCTGCGCCGGTGAACGGTGCCAGCACCGTGCGCCGGGCGGGCAGGTGCGGGTGCAGGCGCACGATCACCTCGGTGACCAGCGCGAGCGTGCCCTCGGACCCGATGAGCAGCTGGGTGAGGTCGTAGCCCGAAGAGATCTTCGCGAGCCGCCCGCCGGTGCGCACCACCGTCCCGTCGGCGAGCACCGCCTCGAGGCCCAGCACGTGCGCGCGGGTGACGCCGTAGCGCACCGCGCGCATGCCGCCGGCGTTGGTGGCGACGGTGCCGCCGAGCGACGCCGTCTGCTCACCGGGGTGTACGGGGTAGGTGAGCCCGTGCTCGCCCGCCGCGGCGTCGAGGTCCTCCAGCGAGACGCCCGGCTGCACCACGGCGACCGCGTCGACGGGGTCGATCTCGAGGATGCGGCCCATGCGGGCGAACGAGAGGAGCACCGCGCCGTCGTCGGGGGTCGCGGCACCCGAGAGGCCGGTGCCCGCCCCCCGGGCGGTGACGGACGCGCCGGCGGCCCGCGCGGCGCGCACCACGGCGACGACCTCGTCCCGGTCCGCGGGCCACACGACGTACGCGGGCTTGCCGGCCGGCACCCCGAGCGCCTCGTCGGCGCACAGGTCGGCCACCGACGGGTCGTCGCCCGCGATCACGTGCTCGGCGCCGACGGCGTCGGCGAGCGCCTGGAACATCCCCGTGTCCTAGCACGATCCGCTACGCTCCGAACCGGTTGCGAAATGCAATCAGAACGAGGAGGCGTCCCGTGGGCCGGTTGATGTACTCGATGATGACGACGCTCGACGGCTACGTCGCGGACGCTGACGGCGACTTCGGCTGGGGCATCGAGCAGGACATGGAGCTGCACCGCTACTTCGAGGAGCTCATGCGGCCCGTCCGCACCTTCCTCTACGGCCGCCGGATGTACGAGACGATGGTCTTCTGGGAGACCGCCCACGAGCTGCCCGACGAGCCGCCCGAGATGGCCGAGTTCGCCCGGACCTGGCAGGCGGCCGACAAG
Source organism: Actinomycetospora sp. CA-053990 (assembly GCF_050948445.1). NCBI lineage: Bacteria > Bacillati > Actinomycetota > Actinomycetes > Pseudonocardiales > Pseudonocardiaceae > Actinomycetospora > Actinomycetospora sp. CA-053990. Next base: position 1,782,639 of record NZ_CP192043.1, read on the forward strand.
ATCGTGTTCTCGAAGACGTTGGAGACCGTGTCCAGCGCCCGGACCGCGATCGCCCGCGAGCTCGACCCCGACGCGATCCGGGAGCTCAAGCAGGACGGCGACCTCACCGTCGACGGGCCCGGGCTCGCCGCCGCGGCGCTCGCGGCCGGGCTCGTCGACGAGATCGGGCCGATCGTCGTCCCCGTCGTGGTCGGCGGCGGCACGCGCTTCCTCCCCGAGGGCGTCCGCCTCGACCTCGAGCTCGTCGAGGAACGGCGCTTCGCGAGCGGGGCGGTCCACCTGCGCTACCGGACTCGTTAACGTCTCGGGCCATGGTGGTCCGCGACGCCCCGGTCGTCTCGCACGTCGAGCACTCCGAGCACGCCCGGCGGCCGCGGCGCGTCGAGGTGGTCGACGTGCTCGACGTGACCCCGCGGATGCGCCGCGTGCGCCTCGCCGGCGACCTGCACGACCTGCCGGTGACGGGCCCGACCGACCACGCCAAGCTTTTCTTCCCGCCCTCGCCGGGGGAGGAGCCGCCGGAGCCCCAGCTGACCGCGCGCGGCCTCGCCGCCCCGCCGGCGGGCACGTCCCGGCCCTACCGCGAGTACACGCTGCGCCGTCACGACCCCGCCGCGGGCACCGTCGACGTCGACCTCGTGCGCCACGGCGGCGGGCTCGCCGGGACGTGGGCCGAGGACCCGCGCGGGGCCCTGTGGCTCTACGGCCCCCGCTCGAGCGCGTCGGTCGCGGCGCGGGACTGGTACCTGCTCGGAGGCGACGAGACGGCCCTGCCCGCGCTCGCCCGCTGGCTCGACCAGCTGCCGCCGGTGCCGGTCACCGTCGCGGTCGACGTCGCCGACGCCGCCGAGGAGGCCTACCTCGCCGACGTCCCGTCGCACGTCACCGTGCACTGGCGCCACCGCGACGGCGCCCCGGCGGGCACCACCGGCCTGCTCGACCACGTCGTCGCGGGCTTCACGCCCCCGCCGGGCGAGGGCTTCGCGTGGATGGGGGCCGAGGCGGGCGAACTGCGCCCGGTCCGCCGGCGCCTGCGCGCGATCCTGCCGACCGCCGCGGTCGACCTCGACGGCTACTGGCGCCGCGGCGTGGCGGGCACGGGACTGGGCTGATCGGCCTACGTGAGTGGAATTCACGGCTATAGCCGGGAACTTCACTCACGTACACGACCGATCCAGAGCAGCCCCAGGATCGGGAGGAGGACCGGCACGAAGCCGTAGCCGACGCCGAAGTCCGACCAGACCGTCGGGTCGGGGAAGTCCTCGGGCCGCAGCAGGGACAGCGTGCCGATCCCGAGGACGCCGACGAGCTCGACCACGACCGCGACCAGCGCCACGCGCCGGGCCCCGCGGCCGAGGGCCACGGCCGCGACGAGGTAGACGGCCGCCGCGAACGCCGAGAGCAGGTACGCCTCCGGCGCGCGCTCGAACTGCACCGCGATCTGGTAGATCGCCCGGGCGCCCGCCGAGATCGCGAACACCACGTAGACGACGAGCAGCACCCGGCCGGGCCCGGCCGACAGGGACCGGGTCTCAGGCACCGGTCACCGTCCAGACCTGCCCGGTGCGCAGCGCCAGCACCGCGAGCGTCACGCCCGCGACCGCGAGCACCACCGACCCGTAGCGGGTGCGCTCACCGTGGGCCAGCGCCGCGCCGATGGGGAGCGCGACGAGCGTCGCGATCAGGTAGCCGACGATCTCGATGATCGCCCCGACGGTGCGCCCGGGCTGCACGAACAACCCGACCACGAGCACGAGCGCCAGCACGAGCGCCACGGCCTCGAGCGCCACGAGACCGAGGCGGTGCGCCTTGGTCGGGGCCTGGCCGACGGCCGCCGACACCGCGCACCACAGCGCCCACGCCAGCGCGAGGGCGAGCACCGCGAAGGTGAGGCCGACGATCACGCGCGGCAGCCTACGAGCCGGTCAGGACGCGGCCTGCGCCCCGGCCTCGCGCCGGGCGTAGGAGACCGCGGCCATCGCCGCGCGCGCCGAGCCGAGCACCGACGCCCAGTCCGCCTCCGCGTCGCCCGCGCGGGCGGCGAGCAGCTCGCGGGCGCACAGCGCGGCCTCGTGCGCGGCCCACAGGAGCGGGTCGCGGTCGGCCGGCGGGGCGCTGAGACCGGTGACCACCGCGGCGAGGTGCTCGTCCAGCTCTCCGAGCCCGGAGGCGGGGGCGCTCACCCCGTCACCCCGACCTCGGCGAGGAACGCCGCCATCGCGTCGACGCTGCGGAACCGCTCGATGTCGAAGTCGTCGAGCGGCAGCCGGCACCCGAAGGTGTCCTCGATCCCGACGATCAGCGTCACCAGCGCCAGCGAGTCGATCAGGCCGTCGGCGACGAGATCGGTGTCGGACGAGGGCACCTCGACGCCGAGACGGTCACGCACCAGGTCGATCAGCTGGTCGTGCACCGCTCCGGTGCTGGCGTCCGGCATGGTCAGCGTCCTCCTGTCGCGGCGCCGGCGGGGGTGAAGCGCTCCCGCAGCGCCGGGCGGTCGATCTTCCCGTTGACGTTGTGGGGCAGGTCGTCGAGCTCGGCCCACCGCGCGGGCACCATGTAGCGGGGCACGAGCTCGGCGACGGCGCTGCGCAGCTCGGTGGGCGGGAGCGCGTGGCCCTCGGCCACCGAGTAGGCGCAGCAGATCGTCGTGCCCTCGAAGCCGCCGGTGTCGACGCCGACCACGGCGCACTCCCGGATGCCGGCGACGGTGGCCAGCGCGGCCTCGATCTCCCCGAGCTCGATGCGGTACCCGCGGCTCTTGATCTGCGAGTCGGCGCGGCCGAGGAAGTGCACGACGCCGTCGGCGTCGGCGCGCGCCAGGTCGCCGGTGCGGTAGAGCCGCTGCCCCGCGACGGGGTCGGCGCGGAACGCGGCCGCGGTCTTCTCCGGGTCGCGCCAGTACCCGGGCGAGAGCCCGGCGCCGCCGATCCAGAGCTCGCCCGTCTCGCCGGCGGGCACCGGGGCCATCGCCTCGTCGAGGACGCGCAGCTCCTCGCCCTCGCACGCCCGCCCGATCGGCACCGGCAGGGTCTCGTCGGCGGGGACCTCGGGGACGTCGAAGAAGCTCGACGCGATCGTGGCCTCGGTGGGGCCGTAGAGGTTGGTGAACCGGACGTGGGGCAGCCGGCGCATCCAGTGCGCGAGCACCGGAGTCGGCAGCACCTCGCCGCACCACAGGAGCCGCTCGAGGGCCGGGAAGTCGTCCTGGGCGACCGCGTCGAAGCGCGCGAGGTAGGTCAGCACGCTCGGCACCGAGAACCACTGGGTGAGCGCGCGGTCGCGGATGAACGACGCCGTGCCGCGCGGGTCGATGCCCAGCGACGCCGGGACGAGGTGCAGCTCGGCGCCCGCGGCGAGCGTCGCGTAGATGTCGAACGTCGACAGGTCGAAGTGCAGCGGCGGGTGCCCGGAGATCCGGTCGCCGGGCTTCGCGCCGAAGTGGCGCAGCGCCCAGTCCACGAACGCGAGCACCGTGTCGTGAGTGATCATCACGCCCTTGGGCGCGCCGGTGGAGCCGGAGGTGAAGAGCAGGTGGGCGAGGTCGGCGGGCGCCGCGCCGGGCGCGTCGGCGGGCGCCGCGAGCAGGTCGGCGCGCGTGAACGCGGCCGGAGCGTCGTCGATCGCACCGACCACGGGCGGCGGACCGGGCAGCTCGGCGAGCACCCCGTCGAGCAGGGCGCGCGACCCGGCGTCGACCAGCACCACCTCGGGCTCCGCGGCCCCGACGATCCGCGCGACCCGCGAGGCCGGCCCGGCCGGGTCGACCGGCACGTAGGCGCCGCCGGCGCGCAGCGTCCCGATCAGCGCCGCGACCGTCCACGGCGCCTTCTCCGCGAGCACGCACACCCGCGCGCCCGGGGTCAGGCCGTGCGCGAGCAGCACGTGCGCGACCCGGTTCACCGCGGCGTCGAGCTCGGCGTAGGTCAGCGTCTCGTCGACGCCGACGAGCGCGGGCCGGTCGGCGTGCCGGTCGGCGGACGCCGCGAGCAGGTCCTGGAGGTGGCGGGTCATGCGCGGGCCGCCGCTCCGGCGCGGGCGAACACCTCGCCCGCGTGGCCGAGGTCCTCGGCCGCCGGCGGGATGTCGAGCACGAACACCTCGGTGCCCCGCTCGACGTAGCGCGCGACCTCGGCGGCGACGCGGTCGTGCGAGCCCACCAGGTACGGGCAGAACGACTGGTAGTTCTCGAACGGGCCGAGCCAGTAGGGCTCCGGCTCGGCGCCGAGGTCGGTCCGCGGCGTCGGGGCCGTGTCCCGCGCTGGGTCCCGGGCGGCGGCGAGCTGGTGGTGCCAGTGCGAGTCGGAGACCCGCATCGCCATGGCGTGGGCCACCTGGCCCGCGCGGTCGACGGGGAAGCGCTCGTGGGCCACGCGCCAGGCCTCGTCGGCGTCGTCGCGGGCGATGATGCCCATCCGGACGCCGCCGCCGGTGGGCGCGTCGGCGTCGGTGACGGAGTCCGCGCCGAGCGGCTCGGGGTACCGGATGGGCGTCGCGCCGATCGCCTCGGCCGCGGCCCGGCCGGCGGGGGACGAGCCGGAGATCAGCACCTCGGGCATGAGCTCGGGCGGCAGCGCCGGGGCCAGGCGCAGGTTGTGCACCTGGTGCCACCGCCCCTCGACCGTCACCGTCTCCCCGCGCAGCAGGGCCGTGAGGATCTGCGTGTACTCGACGGTCCGGGCGTAGCGGTCGTCGTGCTCGGTCTGGTCGCCGAGCGCGACGAGGTCGTTCTTGAACCCGCCCGCCAGCATGTTCAGGTGCACCGACCGGCCGTGCAGGTACGCCAGCGAGGACACCATCGACGCCGCGGTGTACGGGTGCATGTACACCGGCTGGACCGCGACGAGCGGGGCGAGCCGCTGCGTCGCCGCGATCGCCGTCTGCGACACCAGCCACGGGTCGGCGATGCCGTTGTCGGTGTAGACGAGCATCCCTGCGCAGCCGGCTTCCTCGCTCCAGCGCGCCGTGGCGGCCACCGCCTCGAGGTAGTCGGCCGCCGGCACGTCCTTGGACTGCGGGCACGTCGAGTAGACCGTGAGTCCGGTCGGGGTCATGCGGCTTCCCTCTCACGCCAGAGCAGGTGGTGGCCCATCCACCACTCACCGTCGAGCCGGGTCAGCAGCGTGTCGTCGGCGTCGAGCGCCGCGAGCACGCCGGTGTCGTCGGAGTCCACCAGCGCCCAGGCGCTCGAGCGGACCACGCAGCGGCGCCGGCGCACCGCGTCGGCGAGCGACGGCTCGAGCCGTCCCGCCACCGCCGCCGCACCGCGCGCGTCGGCCTCCGCGATGAGGTGGTCGAGCACCGGGCCCGGGTCGGGACCGGTGGCCGCGAGCTGCTGGACCTGGGCGATCCCGCCCGCGGGCACGAAGGCCACGTACCAGCCGAGCACACGGCCGTTGCGTCCGCGCACCAGGCGGCGCAGCACCTCGCCGCGGACCGGGACCACCGCGTCGAGCTCGCCGAACAGGCCGGTCAGGTACCGCTCGTCGTAGTCCGGGTGCAGCCGCCAGTGCCGCGGGGCCGAGGACGTCTGCTCGAGCAGGGCCTCGACGGTCAGGGTCTCGGCGGTGACGTCCGGGTCCGGCGCCGGGGCGGGGCGGGCGCCGATGCGCGGGATCCGCCGGGCGAGCGCGTCCAGCCCGCCGCCGACGCTGCGCAGCGGTCCGGGGACCGGGCGCCCACGGTCGCCGAGCAGCGACGCGACCGTCGACGTCGGGCGCAGCACGCGGTACCAGCCGAACGACGGCGCCGTGCGGACCCGGCCGCGCAGCGTGCGCCAGATCTGGCGCATGTAGTCGGTGGCGCCGTCGGTGATCGTGAGGTCCTGCGGGCCCTGCATGTACGTGCGGGTCAGCAGCGCCCCGATCCCGGGGTTCGACGACTCCGCGACGAGGTGACCGGAGCAGCCCACGCGCAGCGCCCGGCCGTCGAGCCGCACCCGGCGCGGGTACGAGCCGAGGAAGCCGATGATCGCGCCGTCGCCGCCCTCGGCGACCAGCGGCGGGATCTCCGGGTCGGCCCACACGGCGTCCAGGCACAGGCGCTCGAGGTAGCCGGCGAGCGGCGTCGGCGGCGTGGCCCCGCCCGACCGGGCGACGCGCTCGTAGAGCGAGGCGACGGCGGGCAGGTCCTCGCGCGTCAGGGGGCGGATCGAGCTCATGCGACCCCGGTGGCCGTGCCCTCGACGACGTACCCCTCGATGTAGAGGCGGTCGAGGGCGATGCCGGCGAAGGTGTCGAGCGCGGTGCCGGGATCCATGATCAGCGGCTGGCCCTTGACGTTGAACGACGTGTTGACGACGACACCGGCCCCGGTGCGGGCCTTGACCTCGCGCAGCAGCCGGGTGAAGCCGGGGGCGAGGTCGTCGCGCACCGTCTGGATCCGCGCCGAGTCGTCGGCGTGCACGATGCCCTCGACCACGGTGCGCGCCTCGGGGCGGACCTGCGCGGTGCAGAGCATGTAGCGGTCGGGCTCGAAACCGCGGGTGACGAAGAGGCGGTCGACGTCCTCGTCGAGCACCGCGGGGGCGAACGGGCGGAACGCCTCGCGGAACTTCACCGCCCCGTTGATCCGCTCCTTGATCCGGTCGCCGTCGGGCCGGGCGAGGATCGAGCGGTTCCCCAGCGCGCGGGGCCCGAACTCCATGCGCCCGGAGAACCAGGCGACGATCCGGTCGGCCGCGATGTCCGCGGCAGCGCTGGCGTAGTACTCCGCGGTCTCGCCGACGTGGGTCCACCGCAGGTCGGGGCGCGCCTCGAGGGCCGCGCGCACCTCGTCGGGGTCGTAGCGCGGGCCCAGGTAGGGGTCGAACGCGCCGGTGACCGGGGCGAGCCCGCCGCCCTCGCCGCGGGCGACGTGCCAGGCGGCGCCGAGCGCGGTGCCGTCGTCGCCGGAGGCGGGCTGCACGAACATCGCGTCCACGCCCGGCAGGTCGGCGATCGACTGGTTGGACTTGCAGTTGAGGAAGGTGCCGCCGGCGAGGCACAGGTTCCGCTCGCCGGTGCGCTCGAGCCAGACGGAGGTGAGCTCGACGAGCAGCGTCGTCAGCCGTTCCTGGAGGGCGGCGGCGAAGTCGGCCTCGTCGCGGTGGATGTCGCCGTCCGGCGTCCGCGGGGTGAACGACGCCTCGGCCAGGAACGCGCGGGCGTGCGGATAGCCCTGCTCGGCGTCGGCGAGGCCGTTCGTCGGCCAGTCGATGGTCACCGTGCCGCGGTCGGCGTCGACGCGCGCGAGCTTCTCGAACACGGGGCGGAAGCGCTCGGGGTCGCCGTACGGGGCGAGCCCCATGACCTTGTACTCGTCGTTGTTGAACTGGAAGCCGAGGAACCGGGTCGCGATCGAGTAGAGGATGCCCAGCGACGACGCGATCGGCGTGGTGTGCAGCCGCTCGAGCGTGCCGTCGACGGCCCGGAACACCGAGAGCGACTCGGTCTCGCCCATGCCGTCGCTGACGAGGCACAGCGCGCGGTCGAACCCGCTCGGCACCAGCGCGGACTCGGCGTGTGCCTCGTGGTGGCGCACGGGCCGGAAGCGCTCGGCCACGCGGGTCCAGCCCAGGCCGGTGAGCCCGTCGATCACGGTGGCGCTCGAGTACACCTCGTCGAACGGCGCGCCGGTGATCTCGAAGGCGCGGCGGTGGCGGTCGTAGTCGAAGCCGTGGGCGATCAGGTCGACGTCCTCCGGCGTGATCCCGGCCTCGCGCAGGCACCACGCGATCGCCTGCTCGGGGAGGCGCCCCGTGCCCTTCTCGCCGGTGAACCGCTCCTCGGACGCGGCGGCGACCAGACGCCCGTCGACGACGAGCGCCGCGGCGCTGTCGAGGCCCTGGACGATCCGCTCGTCGAGCGGCGAGAGGTCGGGGTGGGTGCGGCGCAGGTGCTCCTGCGCACGCGGGAGGCCGGAGAGACCCAGGACGATCACGGAGCTTCCCCTCGGTCTTGCGGACACGACGTTGTGAGCGTTTCCACTATCGCGTGGGGGTCGGACCCCCTGTGCCCGGGGGGTGGTCCGTGGAACGGTCACGGGTCGCGCTTCGTGACCGGACGGGACGGACCGGACGGACTCCGGGCGACGGATCACACGCTCGGACGAACGGTCTGCGCACGTCCTCCACCGTGCCCCGAGGCCGGTCGGACGGGAGTGAGGCCGGGCGTGGGGCGGGGCGTGAGGTCCGTGCCGGATGGGCACACTCCCGGCCATGGCTCCCCGCGACGATCTCGCCGCGTCCCTGCGCTCGATGGACGGCGCCAGCTACGGCCGCTACAAGTCGCTCTCGGGGCGATGGTCGGTCGCCGGCCTCGACCTCGAGGTGCTGCGCGTCCAGGCCGACCCGTTCGCGCCGCCGAGCCGGGTGCGGCTGACCGTCCACGACGCCGGCCTGCCGGCGGACCTGTGGTCGACCGCCGACCGTCGCCGCGCCCTCGCGTCGTTCCTGCTCCGTGGCCTGCGCCGCTCGCTGCGCGGCACGCCGGTGAACGTCGACGCGGGCGGCCCCGAGGTCCTCGAGCGCAGCGCCGGCACCGTGCACGAGGACGGGGTCGTGGTCCTCGAGGTCGGCGTCCCGTTCCCCGGGCCGAAGCGCCGGATCCTCGGGCGCGAGGCGGCCACGCTGCTGGGGGAGACGCTGCCGACCGCGGTGCGCGAGGCGGTCCACGCGGCTGACCACGCGGCGGCGCGGGCGTGCGTCGAGACCGTCGAGGACGCCGTGGCGCTGCGGGCGGCGCTCGCCGACCGCGGGCTCGTCGGGTTCGTCGCGGACGGGGCCGTGCTGCCGCGGCGCAGCGGCGTCGACGACCGGCCGCTCGACGGGGCGACGCCGTTCGGCGGGCCGTCCTCGTTGCGGGTGACGCTCACCGCACCGAACGCGGGGGAGGTGAGCGGCCTCGGGGTGCCCGAGGGCGTCACGCTGATCGTCGGCGGCGGGTACCACGGCAAGTCGACGCTGCTGCGCGCGCTGGAGGCCGGCGTCTACGACCACGTGCCCGGCGACGGCCGCGAGCAGGTGGTCACCCGGCCGGACGCGGTGAAGCTGCGCGCCGAGGACGGGCGCGCGGTGACCCACGACGACGTCTCCGCGTTCGTCGCGCACCTGCCGTCCGGTGAACCGACCGACGACTTCTCGACGACCAACGCCTCGGGCTCGACGAGCCAGGCCGCGTCGACCGTCGAGGCGGTGGAGGCGGGCGCCGACGTCCTGCTCATCGACGAGGACACCTCGGCGACCAACATGATGATCCGCGACGCCCGGATGCAGCAGCTGATCGCGACCGAGCCGCTGGTGCCGTTCGTCGAGCGCGTCCGCCCTCTGCACGCCGAGCACGGGGTGTCGACGGTGCTGGTGATGGGCGGGTCCGGCGACTACCTCGGCGTCGCCGACACGGTGATCATGATGGACGCGTACCGGGCGTCCGACGTCACCGCGCGGGCCCACGAGATCGCCGCGTCCGGGCCGTCGCGCACCGTGGAGCACACCGGCTTCCCGGCGGTGACGCCGCGCGTCGTCGACCCGGCCTCGCTGGACCCGACGGCGAAGGGCAAGCGGCGGGTGACCGCGCGGGGCCGCGACCGGCTGAGCTTCGGCGAGGACGACATCGACCTCTCGGCGGTGGAGCAGATCGCCGACCGCTCGCAGGTCGCCGGCATCGGGCGCGCCCTCGCCCTGCTCGGCGACGGTGTGCTCGACGGCACGATCACGCTCGCCGAGGGCCTGGACCTGCTCGACGCCGAGCTCGACCGCCGCGGCACCGAGGCGCTGCTCGACGGCCGGTCCGAGGACCTCGCCCGCCCCCGTCGCCACGAGGTCGCGGCCGCCCTCAACCGCCTCCGGTCCCTGCGCCTCCGTACGTGAGCGAAGTTCCCGGCTATAGCCGGGAACTTCGCTCACGGGTCAGGGGACGATCTGGACCCGGTCGTAGACGTTGAGGCCGTTGAAGAAGGCCTGGGCGTCGGGATCGGCCATGCGCACGCACCCGGCGGACTGGCGCGCAGGGTCGCCGCCGTGGAAGGCGCGCCCGTTGCCGTCGAAGAACACCGACCAGGGCATGCGCGCGTTGTTGTACTCCTTCGAGAGGTGCACCTCTTCCTTGCGCTGCACGGCGAACATGCCGACCGGGGTCTCGCTGCCCGGGGCGCCGTGGTTCATCCGCACGGGGCCGCGCAGGATCGTCCCCTTGCCGTCGGAGAGCCACGCCTCGTTCGTGGACAGGCGCGCGCAGGCCTTGACGTTGTCCTCGCACGGCATCGCCGCGACCGGCACCGCCATCGCGACCGCCCCGACACCGCCGATCCCGGCGAGCGCGGTCAGTCCGAGTCCCAGGGCCGCGGCGCGTCTGCCGACCCGACGCCCGACCCGACGGGCGCCCTCACGCGCCTCGGTCCGGACGTCCATCCACGTGTGCCGACCCACCCTGCTCCTCTCGACGGGGCACCGCTGCGCGGCGCCTCCCTCTCAACGGCACCGGGGTCGACACGGACGAGTGGTCTGTCCGGGTGGTCCCTCGCGGTGACCGTCCGGTCGCTCTCCGTGCCGATCTCGGCTGCCGGGCGGGGACTCTCTCATCCGCGACGCCCCCCGGCGGGACCCCCCGCCCCGCGTGTGGCGCTTGCCCGATGTGCCCCTGAGCAGGAAAGTGACGCCGTGGCCGCAACGGGATCCCGCGGGCGGGGGTCCGCCGGCTCGGGCGAGGAGCGCGACGGCGTCGCGCTCACGAACCTCGACCAGGAGCTGTTCACCGGAGCCGGGGTGACCAAGCGCGAGCTCGTCGACTACCTCGACGCGATGGCGCCGCGACTGCTGCCCGCGCTCGCCGGCCGGCCGCTGTCCGTGGTGCGGGCGCTGCGCGGCCAGAAGCCGTTCATGCAGAAGAACGTCCCCAAGTACGCGCCGGACTTCGTGCGCACGGTGTCGTTCTGGGCCGAGTCGTCGCACCGCGAGGTGGCCTACGCCCTGTGCGACGACCGTCCGACGCTGCTGTGGTTCGCCAACCAGCGGGCCATCGAGTACCACCCCACCCTCACCCGTGCGGACGCGATGGGCACGCCCGAGCACCTCGTCCTCGACCTCGACCCGCCCGAGGACGCCGGGTTCGAGGCGGTCGTGGCCGCCGCGCACCTCGTGCGGCGCGCGCTCGACGACGTGGGGCTCGCCGGCGTCGTGAAGACCACGGGGTCCAAGGGCGTGCATATCCTCGTGCCGCTGGCGCCCGGGCCGACCCACGAGGACGTCGCGGGCGCCACCCGCGCGCTCGCCGTGCGCACGGAGCGGCTCGACCCGACCGTCGCGACCACGGCGTTCATCCGCGCCGACCGCGACGGCAAGGTGTTCGTCGACCCCACCCGCGCCGGCGGCTCCACGATCGCCGCCGTCTACAGCCCGCGCGTGCGCCCGGGCCTGCCGGTGTCGTTCCCGGTGACCTGGGACGAGCTCGACACCGTGGTGCCCTCGGAGATCACCGTCCGCACGGCCCCCGACCGCCCCGATCCCTGGTCCGACGCGACGTCCCGCCCGGCGCCCCAGGCGCTGCCCGAGGAGCTCGTCGCCGAGGGGCGCACCATCCCCGTCGCCCGCGTCCAGGCCATGCACGAGGGCAAGCGCCGCAAGCGCGCCGCGGAGAAGAACCCCGAGACCCCCGGGTAGCGGTTACTGGCTGGTATCGCTCGCCAGGCGAGCGATACCAGCCAGTAACCGTCGGCGGGGGTCGGCGTCAGTCGAGAACGCCCGCGATCACCGTCGCGTCGCGGTCGTCGTCGTGGTGCACGACGACGTCGAAGCCGGCCGCGACGAGCGCCTCGCGGGCCACGCCCGCCTGGTGCTCGGCGCACTCGACGAGCAGGTGACCGCCCGGTCGCAGCCACGCCGGCGCCCCGAGCGCGAGCCGGCGCACCACGTCGATCCCGTCGCCGCCGCCGTCGAGGGCGGCGCGGGGCTCGTGGTCGCGGGCCTCGGGGGGCATGTCGGCGAGCGCGTCGGTGGGCACGTACGGGGTGCTCGCGACGATCACGTCGACCCGCCCGGCGAGCGACTCCGGGAGGGCGTCCAGGAGGTCACCGACGTGCACGCCGGCGGCCCCGGGCAGGTTCTCCCGCGCGCAGGCCACGGCGGCCGGGTCGACGTCGGTGGCGTGCAGCACGAGCGACGGGCGCGCCGCCCGCAGCGCCGCCCCGATCGCCCCGCTCCCGCAGCAGGCGTCGACCACGACCTCCCCGGGCACCGCCAGCGCCTGCGCCACCAGGAACTCGCTGCGCCGCCGGGCCACGAACACCCCGGGGGCGACGCGCACCCGCAGCCCCGCGAACTCCGCCCACCCGAGCACCTGCTCCAGCGGCTCGCCGGCGACCCGCCGCGCCACCAGCGCGTCGAGGTCGCCCGGGGCCGCCTGCAGCAGCGCGGCCTCCTCCTCCGCGAACACGCACCCGGCCGCCCGCAGGCGGTCGACCACGCTGCTCACAGACCCAGGATCCCGCGGGTCTCGGCGATGGTCGCCGGCCGGTGCCCGAGGTCGGCGAGCAGGGCGACGGCCTCGTCGACGAGCGCGGTGTTCGTCGGCGTCGACGACCCCGCGAAGTCCTCCAGCCCCACCCGCACGTGCCCGCCCCGGCGCACGGCGGTCTCCGCCAGCCCGCACGCGACGACGTCGCCGCCCAGCACCGCCACCGACCACGGCAGCCCCGACGGTTCGAGCATCTCGAGGTAGGCCTCGAGTGCGGTGGTGGTCGGCGGCAGCCCGAACTCCAGCGCACCGCCGAAGTACAGCTTCACGATCGCGCCGGGCGGCACGCGGCCGTGCCGGTGCAGCGTGAGCGCCACGCGCAGGAAGCTCGGGTCGAAGATCGAGATCGACGGCCCGGTCCCGTGCGCCGCGCAGCGGGCGAACATGTGCTCGGTGTCGGCAAGGCTGTTCTGGTACGGCCCCGGCGCGGCGGCCTCGGCGACGACGCCGTCGCTGGTCAGGCCCAGGTTCACCGACCCGGGGTCGACGAGCGAGAGCCCGCCCATCCCGCGGCGGGCGAGCTCCTCGTGGTGCGCCCAGCGCCGCTCGATGGGGATGCCCCGCGCCCCGGCGGCCATCGTCGCGTAGAGCAGCAGGTCGGGGTACTGCGCGAGCACCGGCGTCCACGCCTCGACGTAGGGGTCGACGGGGTGCACGCCGTCGGCGACGAACATCGCCTCGTGGTGGTCGTGCGCGATGCTCGCCCCGCGGGCCACGCACGCGAGCATCTCGTCGGCGACCTCGGCGGGGGTCAGCGGCACGTGCGGGTTCACCGAGCGGGGCGTCGCGCCGTTGACGGCGACCTCGAGGATCACGGGAGACGTCACGCCGCCGAAGGATCGTCGCCCCGCGGCGCCGCGTCGAGCATCATGGCCGCCCGTGGACTCCCTGACCGCCCACGAGCTGGGTCGCGTGCGCGCGCTCGCGACCTCCTCGCTGTGCGACGCCGACAAGACCCTCGCCCTGCCCGACCCCGCGATCCGGGCGATGGTGCCCGGCGTGCGGATGGCCGGGCCCGCGGTCACCGTCGTGGCCCCCGACGACCACCTGCCGGTGCTCCTCGCGGCGGGCGAGGCGGCGCCGGGCTCGGTGCTGGTCGTCGCCAACCCCGCGGCGCACGGGCGATCGCGGGCGAGCTCGTCGCCGCCGAGGCGCGCCGCCGCGGCCTGGCCGGGATCGTCATCGACGGCTGGTGCCGCGACGTCGCGGGCCTGCGGGCGCTCGGGCTGCCGGTGTTCGCCCGCGGGTCGACGCCGGCGTCGGGCACCGCGCGCGACCCGCGCGGGTTCGACGAGGGCGCCGTCGCCCTCGGCGGGGTCGCCGTGCGGCCGGGGGACGTCGTGCTGGGTGACGACGACGGGCTCGCCGTCGCCACCCCCGACCAGCTGCGCGTCGCCCTGGCCGGCGCCGAGGAGATCGAGCGCGCCGAGGCCGCGGTGCTCGCCGGGCTCGGGCAGGGGCGCTCGCTGGCCGAGCAGACCACGATCGCCGAGCACCGCGCCGCCCGCGCCGCCGGTCGCGAGTCGAGCCTCGGGTTCACCGTCTGATGGCCGTCCTCCTCGTCACCGGGGGCAGCCGCGGCATCGGCGCCGCGGTCGTCGCGCGGGCCGCGGCCGCCGGATGGACCGTGTGCCTGACCTACCGCGGGGACGCCGGGGCGGCGCAGGACGTGGTCACCGCGGCCCGCGAGCACGGCGTCGACGCGCGGGCCGTGCGTGCCGACGTCGCGGTCGAGGCCGACGTCGAGGCCGCCTTCGCCGCCGCGGACGAGATGGGCCCGCTCGCCGGCGTCGTGGTCAACGCCGGGGTGGTGGCCCCGAAGGCGCGGGTCGACGCGATGTCCGCCGAGCGCGTCACGGCGATGCTCGCGATCAACGTCGTCGGCGCGGTCGTCACCTGCCGCGAGGCCGTGCGCCGGCTCTCCACCGCGCACGGCGGCCCGGGCGGGTCGATCGTGCTCGTGTCCTCGGCCGCGGCCCGGCTGGGCTCGCCGGGGGAGTACGTCGACTACGCCGCCTCGAAGGCCGCCGTCGACACCCTGGGCACCGGGCTGGCCAAGGAGGTCGCGGGCGAGGGCGTGCGGGTCAACGTCGTGCGCCCCGGCATCATCGACACGGAGATCCACGCGTCCGGCGGGCAGCCCGACCGCGTCGACCGCCTCGGGCCCTCGGCGCCCGTGGGGCGCGCCGGCACGGCCGACGAGGTCGCCGCCGCCGTGACGTGGCTGCTCTCCGACGAGGCGTCCTACTGCACGGGCAGCGTCCTCGACGTCGCGGGCGGCCGGTAGGAACCGGACATGATCGGGGCGGTGGCGCGCGCCGCCGGGGCCGCGGAGCAGAATCGCGGCCGTGACGAGGAACGAGGCGTCACTCGACGTGCCGGGCCCGCGGCCCGCGCGTGGGGCCTGGCGCAGCTACGTGGCACTCGGGGACAGCTTCACCGAGGGCGTCGGCGACCCCGATCCCGTGACGGGGATCGAGCGCGGCTGGGCCGACCGCGTGGCCACCGCCCTGGCCCGCGGGCGCCCCGGCGTCGAGTACGCCAACCTCGCGATCCGGGGGCTCCTGCTCGACCGGGTCGTCGCCACCCAGGTCCCGGAGGCCGTGCGCCTGGCTCCCGAGCTCGTGAGCATCTGCGCGGCCGGCAACGACCTGCTGCGCCCGACGGCCGACCCGGACGCCCTGGCCGAGCGGCTCGAGGGCGCGGTCGCGACGCTGCGCGCGACGGGTGCCGACGTGCTGGTGTTCACGGGCTTCAACACCCGCGAGAGCCCGCTGCTCAACCTCATCGCCCGGCGCCTGGCCGCGATGAACCAGCACATCCGCGACATCGCCGCACGGCAGGACGCCTACCTCGTCGACCTGTGGGCGATGGCGCCGCTCGCCGACGCCCGGGCCCGCACCGACGACCGGCTGCACCTCAACGCGGCCGGGCACGCGAAGGTCGCCGCCCGCGTCTGCGAGGTCCTCGGGCTCCCGCCCGAGCAGGACTGGCGCGAGCCCTGGCCGCCCGAGGCGCCCACGACGTGGACCGCACGCCGCAGCGAGGACGCCCGCTGGGCCCGCGAGCACCTGTGGCCGTGGGTGCAGCGGCGCGCGCAGGGTCGCAGCACGGGCGACCGCCGCGCGCCGAAGCGCCCGCAGCTCGCGCCCCTGCCGTGACGATCCCGAACGTGGAGATCGTGACCGACGACCTCACCGGCCCCGAGGTCGCCGCCCTGCTCGACGAGCACCTCGAGGAGATGCGGGCGGTGTCGCCGCCGGAGAGCACGCACGCCCTCGACCTCGAGGGCCTGCGCGCAGCGGACGTCACGTTCTGGACGGTCTGGGACGACGGCGCGCTGCTGGGCTGTGGGGCCCTCCGCGAGCTCGACCCGTCCCACGGCGAGATCAAGTCGATGCGCACGGCGTCGGCGCACCGGGGTCGCGGGACCGCGACGCGGCTCGTCGAGCACGTCGTCGCCGAGGCCCGCCGCCGCGGGTACCGGCGGCTGAGCCTGGAGACCGGCGCGGAGGAGTACTTCGCCCCGGCCCGCCGGCTCTACGCGCGCCACGGGTTCGTGCCGTGCGCCCCGTTCGCCGACTACCCCGAGGACCACCACAGCGTGCACCTCACGCTGGTCCTCACGTAGTCCGCGTCGCCTCCGCCACGATCCCGGCGATCTCGGTGTCGACGTAGCGCCGGGTCAGCGGGCCCATCAGCGTCGCGACGACCCCGAGCGGCCCGGTCTGGCGGATCCCGAGCGTCACGCGGCTCCGGCCCGGGCCGATCGGCTCGACCGCGTGCCGGGCCACGCTCTGCAGGCCCGGGGCGGGCGAGGCCCACGTGTAGGAGCGGCCGGACTCGAGCTCGGTGACCTCCCACGTCGCGGTGGGCAGCCGGGGCTGCTCGACCCGGACGCGGGCGCCGACCCGCAGCTCCCCGCCGTCGAGCACGCGGACGCGCGTCATCGTCGACGTCCACGCGGGCATGCGCTCCACGTCGGCGATCACCGCCCACACCGTCCCGGAGTCGGCGTCCACATCCCGGCTGACCGTGTACTCCACGGCTCCCGTCCTACCGTGCCGGACCGCCGGGCGGGAGGGCCGCGACCGCGATCCGCGTCGCCTCGGCGATGGTCTGCCTGCCGTTGGTGCTCGCCGGATCGGACGGGGTCGTGTAGACCGCGATCACCAATGCCGCGCGTCCCGGTGGCCGGGCGACGGCGATGTCGTGGCTCTCGCCCTGGGCACCGGAGCCGGTCTTGTCGCCGACGCGCCAGTCGCCGGGCAGGCCCGCGCGGATCTGCTGGGTGCCGGTGGTCGCGCCGTCCATCCAGCCGAGGAGGAGATCGCGACCCGCCGGGTCGAGGGCGTCTCCCAGCGCGAGGGCGCGCAGGTCCGCGGCCATGGTGTCGGGCGTGCTCGTGTCGCGCTCGTCGCCGGGCCCGGTCTCGTTGAGCTCCGGCTCGAGGCGGTCCAGCCGCGTCACCGGGTCGTCGAGGGTGCGCACGAACGCCGTCGTCGCCGCAGGCCCGCCGAGCAGGCCGGTGAGCAGGTTCGCGGCGGTGTTGTCGCTGACCACGATCGCGGCCTCGCACAGCGCGGCCACGGTCATGCCGGTGTCGACGAAGCGCGTGGTCGTCGGCGCGTAGGAGAGCAGGTCGGCGCGGATGTAGCGGACGGTGCGCTCGAGCAGGCCCGGGTCGTCGAGGCGCCGGCGCAGGATCGCCGCGACGATGAGCACCTTGGCCGTCGAGCACATCAGCACCCGGGTGTCGGCGCGGTGCCGTACCGCCTGACCGGTGCCGGTGTCCAGCACGACGAGGCCGATCCGCCGGCCGGACCGGCGCTCCAGCTCGTCGAGGGCGGCCGGGTCGAGGAGAGGCGTGCCGGGCCTCGTCCGATCGGGAGGGGCGCCACCGGTCGAGCACCCGGCGAGCACCGCCGCGACACCGCCGAGGAGCACCGCCCGGCGGGTCGGAGTGATCACCCGCGGGAGGGTAGCGACCGGTACTCGAGGCCGTTCGCCGTGGCGCGCCACACCACGAGCCGGTCGACGGTGACGACGATCGGCTGCGAGAACGTCATGAGCCAGGCGTCCAGCGGCTGGTCGCCGAGCATCGGGGCGTACTTGCGCCCGAAGGCGTCGAGGGCGTCCTCCACCTGCGCGAGCTCGGAGAGGGCGGCGTCGCCACCGCCGGTCACGACGTCGCCGCCCTGGCCGGCGGTGTCGAGGGCGAGGCTGACGGCCCCGTGCGCCCGGAGATGGCCGATCTTCGCGGTGTCCGGACGGCTGAAGATCGTCACGATCGGGTCGTCGAAGGCGAACCACACCGGCACCGTGTGCGGGCGCCCGTCCGGCGCCACCGTGCCCAGCCAGATCACGGGTTCCGAGGCCAGACGCTCCGCGGCGTGGGCGTCGACGGCGACGGCGGGGTCGAGCAAGGCTCCGCTCACGACGGTCATCGCAGCAGACCGGTCAAGCGCGCCCTCTCGACACGGAGTGTGAACAGGGCTTCGATGTGCCCCGAAGGATCTGTTCCCTGAGAGGAGAACGCTGATGACCAGCGCGGTGGGTGGACCCGGCGTGCGCCGGACGTCGAGCGGATGGGGCTGGATCCTGGCGTCCGGCATCCTCGGCGTGCTGGTCGGGGTGATCGCACTGCTGAATCCCCTGGCCACGACCCTCTTCGCCGCCGTCTTCCTCGGGATCGCCCTGATCGTGCAGGGCGCACTGGAGATCAGCGTCGCCTGGCGCGCCGACACCGGCTCGACGGGCCGCGGCTGGCTCGCCGCGTTCGGGGTCCTGGTCCTGGTCGCCGGCGTCCTCGTGCTCTTCAACCCGGGCGGCGGGGTCCTCGCGCTGGTCTGGGGGCTCATCCTCTGGTTCGTGATCGCGGGCGTCCACGATCTGCTCGTCGGTTTCTCGCAGTCCGAGCACCGAGGGTGGAACATCTTCCTCGGGGTGCTCAGCCTGATCGCCGCCTTCGTCCTGCTCGTGTCGCCCGGTACGGCCATCGTCTGGATCGGGATCCTGGTGGGGCTGGCCTTCATCTTCCGCGGCGCCGGCGACATCGGCCTCGCGCTGAGCATGCGGCGCGACCCGCGCTGACGCGGGCGCGTCAGCCCTGCGACCGCTCCGCCCGCTCCATCTCCTCGACGAGGCTGCGCGGGCGCATGTCGGTCCAGTGCTGCTCGACGTACTCGAGCGCGGCGGCCCGGTCGGCGCCCGGGGCGTCACCGGAGGAGTCCTGACCGAACACGACCGTCCAGCCTGCCGGCACGTCGGCGAAGACCGGCCAGAGGCTGTGCTGCCCCTCGTCGTTCACGAGGACGAGGAAGCGGCCGTCGGGGTCGTCGAAGGGGCTGGGCACGTCGTCACGCTCCGGTGAAAAGGCGGCTCCAGGCCGCGACGGTGGGTTCCTCGGCGAGGTCGACGAACCCGATGTCGGAGCCGGTCTCGCCGCGCCACTGCTCGACGAGGCTCATGAGCCGGATGGAGTCGAGGCCGAGGTCGAAGAGGTCGTCGTCGTCGCCGACGTCCCGGGGCTCCTCGCCCAGTGCCGCGGCCACGTCGGTCCGGATGCGGTCGCGGTCGACGGTTCCCGTCGTCGGGGTCTGCTCTGCCATGGCGGTCCTCTCCCTCGTGCTGCCGTCAGGTGGCGGCAGCGTCACGTCGCGGTGGGCTGCTGCTCGGGGGCGTCGAGGCGACGCCGTCGCCGCTTGGCCGGGACGCACATCGGGGTGTGCTCCTCGGGGTCCGGGACGACGCGGACGTCGAGGCCGAACACCGTGCGCACCATCTCCGCGTCGACGACCTCCGACGGCGGGCCCTGCGCGTGGATGCGGCCCTGGTGCATCGCGACGATGTGGTCGGCGTAGCGGCACGCCTGGTTGAGGTCGTGCAGGACCATGACGATCGTGCGGCCCTGCTCGCGGTTGAGGTCGGCGAGCAGGTCGAGCACCTCGACCTGGTGGGCCATGTCGAGGAACGTCGTGGGCTCGTCGAGCAGCAGGGTCTCGGTGTCCTGCGCCAGGGCCATCGCGATCCAGGCCCGCTGGCGCTGGCCCCCGGACAGCGCGTCGAGCGAGCGGCGCCGCAGCGCGGCGGTGTCGGTGACCTCGAGGGCCCAGTCGATGTGGTGCTGGTCGTCGCGGGAGAACTGCTGCAGCCAGCTCTGGTGCGGGTAGCGGCCCCGGGCGACGAGGTCCTCGACGGTGAGCCCCTCGGGCGCGGACGGCGACTGCGGCAGGAGCCCGAGGCGCCGGGCGACCTCCCGGGTGCCGAGCCGGGCGAGCTCGGTGCCGTCGAGCAGCACCGCGCCCGAGGTCGGCGCCAGGAGCCGGATCAGGCCGCGCAGCAGGGTGGACTTGCCGCAGGCGTTGGCGCCGACGATCGCGGTGACGGCCCCGGGCGGCAGCTCGAGCGAGAGGTCGGCGACCACCGGGGTGCCGCCGTAGCCCAGGGTCAGTTCATGGGCGCGCAGGCTCATGGGGTCACCCTCCACGGACGGGTCGGTTGGCGCGGTGGAGCAGGTAGAGGAAGAAGGGCGCGCCGACGACGGCCGTGACGACGCCGACCGGCAGCTCGACCGGCGCGAGCACCAGGCGGGCGACGAGGTCGCAGACCATCACCAGCACCCCGCCGACCAGGGCGGTCGCGGGCAGGACGGCCGCGCCCGTGAGCCCGGTCAGGCGTCGGGCGAGGTGCGGGGCGATGAAGGCGACGAACCCGATCGGCCCGGCCGCGGCCACCGCGAACGCCGCGAGAGCCGCGCCGACGACCACCAGTCCGAGGCGCGAGCGCTGCACGCGCACCCCGAGCGCGGTGGCGGACTCCTCGCTGAGTGCGAGCGCGTCGAGGGCGCGCGCGAGGACCGCCGTGGCCGGGACGAGCAGCACCAGCCCCGCGAGCAGGGGCCAGAACTCCGCCCACGTGACGCCGTTGAGGCTGCCGACCAGCCACACCGCGGCGCGCTGGACGTCGAGGAGGTCGCCGATCACGAGCAGGTACTGCGTGCCCGCCACCGAGACCGCGGCGAGTGCGATGCCGATCAGCACCAGCCGGTACGGGGAGAGCCCGCCGCGCCAGGCCAGGGCGTAGACCAGCGTCGCCGACGCGACGGCGCCGGCGAACGCGCCGAGGGGCAGCAGGGCGGGCGGGGCGCCGAGGATGAGGATGGCGACGCCGGTCAGGCTCGCGCCGCCGGTGACGCCGATGATGTCCGGCGCGGCCAGGGGGTTGCGCACCAGCGTCTGGAAGATCAGCCCGGAGACGCCGAGCGCCATGCCGCAGCCGAGGCCGACGAGCGCCCGCGGCAGCCGCAGGCCGACGATGATGAACTCGTCGCTGAAGGTCCCCGAGCCGACCAGGGTCGCGGCCACGTCGCCCAGCGGGATCGGGAACTCCCCGACGCTCACCGACAGGGCGATGGCGACGACGCCGACGACGAGCGCGCCGGCGCACACCCCGAGCAGGCGCAGGTCGAGCAGCCGCGAGAACCCGCCGGCGCGGACCGGGACCCGGCGGGGGGTCGGTCGGGGGTCGGCGCGGGTCACAGCTGGACCAGCCGTCCGCGACGGATCAGCGCGATGAACACCGGGGCGCCGATCGCGGCCATCACGATGCCGACCTGCAGCTCGCCCGGCCGCACCAGCACCCGGCCGATCACGTCGGCGACGAGCAGCAGGACCGGGCCCATGAGCATCGAGTAGGGGAGCACCCAGCGGTAGTCCGGGCCGACCAGCGCGCGGGCCGCGTGGGGCACGGTCAGCCCGACGAACCCGATCGGCCCGGCGACCGACACCGCCCCGCCGGCGCAGCACACGATGCCCACCGCGGCGAGGCCCCGGGACAGGGCCACCCGCTGGCCGAGCGCTCGCGCGACGTCCTCGCCGAGGGCCAGCGCGTTGAGCGCGCGCCCGGAGAGGAGGGCGAGCACCACCCCGACCACCAGGAACGGCGCCGCCCCGGCCAGCATCTCCAGGTCGCGGCCGGCGAGCGAGCCGACCACCCAGAACCGGAAGGCGTCCAGGGTGCCGGAGTCGAGCAGGGCCATCGCGGAGGTCAGCGCGGTGAGCAGCGCAGCCACCGCGGCCCCCGCCAGCGCGAGGGTCACCGGGCTCGCGGCCGCCCGGCCCGATGCCCCGAGGGTGTAGACGACCACCGCCGCCACCGCCGCCCCGAGCAGGGCTAACCACGCGTACCCGGACACACTGGTGATGCCCAGGACGTAGATCGACGCGACCACGGCGAACGCCGCGCCGGCCTCGATGCCGAGGATGCCGGGATCGGCGAGCGGGTTGCGCGTCACGCCCTGGATCACCGTGCCCGCGAGGCCCAGCGCCGCGCCGACCGCGATGCCGACCAGCGTCCGCGGCAGCCGGAGCTCCCGCACGGCGACGTGGGCGTCGGTGCCCGCGAAGTCGGTGAACGCGGTGATCACCTGGGGCAGCGAGACCGGCAGCGCGCCCACCGCCAGCGACAGCAGGGTCGCGAGGACCAGCAGCCCCACCCCGACCAGCAGACCCGCCGCGCGCGCCGCCCCGCCGGCGAGCGGGGGCGTCCCTCGCTCGTCGGCCCGCTCGTCGGTCGTGGGGGCGGTCGGCGGCGAGACGCTCATTCGAGGTAGTCCCCCATGCGCCGGAACCAGTCCCCGGCGACGTGCTCGACGCCCTCCTCGTCGCGGACCCGCTGCAGCACCAGCCCGTGCTGCCCGCCCCGCCACGCCTCCGGCCCGGCGACGACGATGACGCCCCGGCCCTCCCGGGCGAACACGCGCCCGAGGGTGCCGCCGGCCTTCTCCTTCGACACCGACGCCTCGAGCACCCGCAGCCGCCGGCCCTCGTGCAGGCACCAGGCGTTCGGGTACGGCCCGGTCTGGGCGCGCACGAGGTTGACGAGGTCGCGGGCCGGCCGCTCCCAGTGAATCTTGTTGTCCGGGTCGGCGCGCTTGTGGAAGAACGACGCGTGCGCGGGGTCCTGGCGCAGCCAGTCGTGCGGGCCGTGCTCGATCCGGTCGAAGGCGTCGAGCGAGAGTTCCCCGAACAGACCGACCGTGCGGTGGAACAGGTCCTCGGTGGTGTCGGTGGGCGTCACCGGCACCGTGCGCTGGGTGATGATGTCGCCGCGGTCGAGGTCGGCGTCCATCCAGTGCGCGGTGATGCCCACCTGGCTCTCACCGTTGATCAGTGCCCAGTTCAGCGGGGAGAAGCCCGCGTACTTCGGCAGCAGCGAGTCGTGGGTGTTGACCGTGCCGCGGGTGGGCGCGGAGAAGACCTCCGGGCTGATCCAGGTGCGCCAGTTGCAGGCCAGCCCGATCTCCGCCCCGGACTCCTCGATCGCCCTCACGAGCTCGTCGTCGACCGCCTTCTCGCGGTAGATCACGGGGATGTCGTGGGCGCGCGCGAGGTCGCCCATCGACTCCTCGAAGATCGCGGGCGCCCACTCGCCCTCCTCGGGGTGGCTCACGGTGAGCACCACCTCGTGGCGGGACTCCCGCAGCGCGGCCAGCAGCCGCGCACCCCACTTCTGGTAGCCGAACAGGACGACGCGCATCGATGGGCTCCTCGGGTTCTGGGCCGCTCGGGTTCCGGGCCGCTCGGGTTGGGGCCGGCGGTCAGCGGAACTGGGCGGCGAAGGCGTCGAGCGTGCTCATGGCGCCCGCGTAGTCCGGACGGAAGGCCGTGGAGGGCAGCTCGTAGACCTGGCCGCTGCTGAATGCGGGCAGCCGGGCGTAGACCGGGTCCGCCCGGAGCTGGGCGAGGGGGCGCTGGCCGATCGGGAGCACGATCGCGGTCGGTGCGTCGGCGACCCGGGGGAGCAGCTCCGGGCTGGTCTCGAACGAGTCGCCGGTGCCGAAGAGCGGCGGGTTGTCCGCCTTGGTGAGGACGTCGTCGGGCACGAAGCCGAGGTCGCCCGCGATGCGCGGGAGCGCCGCGGTCGGGGTGATCACGTAGGGCTTGCCGTCGCGGGCCTGGTAGAGGAAGACCGTCGGCTGCGGGGGCAGCCGCAGGGCGCCCCGGACCTGCGCGACCCGGTCCTGGTAGGCCTGCAGGAGCCCCGGCACGCGGTCCGAGCGCCCGACGACGTCGGCGATCCGCGTCAGCTGGTCCTGCCACTGCGTGAAGGCCGGCAGCAGCACCGTCGGCGCGATCTGCTGCAGCTGCGGGTAGGCGTTGGCGGCCTGCGCGGCGGTGAAGCCCTGCCCGCCACCGATGATCAGGTCGGGGCGGGCGGCCGCGATCTGCTCGATCGACAGCCCCGCGCCCTCGCTCGCGAGCCGCTGCGTGCCCTGCGCCGTCGCCTGTGTCGACCAGCTGGGCGGGAAGCCGGTGGCGTCCGGCTGCACGCCGAGCACGCGGGGCTCCGCCACGGCGACCGGCGCCTCGAGGGTGAACAGGTCGCCCGCGAGGCTGCCCGAGAGCACGGCGATCCGCTGCGGCGTGGCCGGGACCTGCACCGGGCCGCGCTCGGAGTCGACGGTGCGCGCGGGTCCCGCCGGTGCCGCGCCGCCGCCGGACTCGCCGCCGCCGCAGCCGGCCAGCACCAGGAGGGCCGCCAGCCCCGCGAGCAGCAGGCGCGCCGCGGGGAGACGCCCGACGTCCGCGCGCCGGGATCCCTCCCGCATCCCTCGCCCGACGGCCGTGGCGTGCTCGCCCACAGGGCCCACTGGTCCTCCTCGTGTCGGTGGCATCGTCGACCGCGCGTCGGCCGCGACGTTAGGGCAGCCTTCCATAAGGCACCAGACGGGCGATCGCCCGACGTGGTGGTCCTGACACCCACCG
Source organism: Actinomycetospora sp. CA-053990 (assembly GCF_050948445.1). NCBI lineage: Bacteria > Bacillati > Actinomycetota > Actinomycetes > Pseudonocardiales > Pseudonocardiaceae > Actinomycetospora > Actinomycetospora sp. CA-053990. Next base: position 1,806,895 of record NZ_CP192043.1, read on the forward strand.
TGACCCGTGCGACGTTCCGGCTCGCTTGCGGCGGCGGGGTCCGAAATGGTGGGTTAGGCATGCCTAACCGACGGTGGCGGCTCCGGCAGGGCGACAGAGGAGGACGGGTTGAGTACTGCTGTCCGGACGCGGACCCCGGCGGACGCGCTGCTGGAGCTGACCGGCGCCCAGCTCGGGATCTGGAACGCGCAGTGGCTGGAGCCGGACTCCCCGCACTACCTCGTCGGCGACGTCGTGGAGATCGACGGGACGGAGCCGCTCGACGTCGCCTCCCTCGCGGAGGCCGTCCGCGCCACGATCGCCGAGGCCGAGACCCTGCACCTGCGCTTCCACGACACCCCGGACGGCCCGCGCCAGTCGCTGTCCGACGACCCCGCGCAGCCCCCCGAGATCGTCGACCTGCGCGCCGAGCAAGACCCCGTCGCCGCGGCTCACGCGGCCGTGGCGTCCATCCGGGCGCGGGCGGCCGAGGCGTGCCGCGGCCTGGTGGACCGCCGGCTGGACAGCCAGACGTTGCTGCGGCTCTCCGACCGCGCGGTGTGGTGGGTGCAGCTCTACCACCACGTGATCATCGACGGGTACTCCGCGGCGATGATGGCCCGGCGGGCGGCCGCGCACTACACGGCGCTGGTGCGGGGCACCGAGCGCCCGCCCCCCGAGTTCGGCGCGATCGCCGACCTCGTCGCGGCCGACCAGGAGTACCGGGCGGGCGAGCGCCACGAGAAGGACCGGGCGTACTGGCGCGACCGCCTCTCCCCGCTGCCCGACCCGACGAGCACGGTGTGGACAGCGCGCACGGCGTCCGGGGCGCCGGAGCGCACGGTCGCCGCCGCGGTCGAGGTCCCACCGGAGGTCCTCGCCCGGCTGCGCGCCGTCGGGGACGAGACGTCGACGACCTGGGCCGACGTCCTCATCGGCTGCTTCGCGGCCTTCCTGCACCGCGCCCACGGCGAGACCGACGTCGTCATCGGCATGCCGCTGATGTGCCGCGTCGGGAAGGCGGCGCTGCGCACCCCGGCGATGGCCGTCAACCTGCTGCCGCTGCGGGTCACCGTGCGCGGGGACGACCGCCTCGACGACCTCGCCCGCCGCGTCGCGGGCCTCATGAAGGAGATGCGCTCCCACCAGCGCTTCCGGGGCGCCGACCTCCCGCGGGAGCTCGGGGTGCCCGGGCTGGGCGCGATGCTGATCGGCGGCATCAACCTCAAGGCCTTCGACTACACGATCGACTTCGCCGGATCGACCGGCGTGATGCGCAACGTCGCGGGCGGCCCGCCGCAGGACTTCGAGCTGACGGCCACCCCGACCGCGGACGGCGGCATCCGCCTCGGCTTCGAGATCGACGACCGGCTCACCGACCAGGCCGGCGTCGCGTGGCGCGCGGACGCCCTGCTCCGGGTGATCGACGCGCTGACGTCGGCGGAGGCGCCGCCGATCGGCCGCGTCGACCTCGTCCCCGCCGACGAGCAGGACCGGCTGGTGCGGGAGTGGACGGGGCCGGCGCCGACCGGTGAACCCGACGACGTCCCGACGGCGCTCGACCGGCTGCGCGACGAGGCCGGCGACCGGACCGCCCTGGTCTGCGGCCCGGACCGGCTCACGGCCGTCGAGCTCGTCGACCGCGTGCACCGGACAGCGCGGGCCCTGCGGGCGCGCGGCATCGGCACCGACGACGTCGTCGCGCTCGCGCTCCCGCGCGGCGTGGACCTCGTCGTCACGCTCCTCGCGGTGATGGACGCGGGCGCGGCCTACCTGCCCCTGGACCTGTCCCATCCGCTCCGGCGTCGGCAGGAGCTGATCGACGACGCCCGCCCGGTGCTGGTCGTGGGGAGTGACACGGCTGTCGACGAGCTCGGCGCCGTCGACGTCGCCGACCTGCGTGCGGAGGCCGACGCCCAGGACGCAGGGCCGCTCCTGCGGGGGGACGGGTCCCCGGACCGGCTCGCCTACGTGATCTACACGTCCGGCTCGACCGGGCGCCCCAAGGGCGTGCTCGGCCGGGCCGGCGGGCTCGCGGGCCTGCTGGCGCACCACCGGGAGACCGCCGCCGAGGTGGCCGACGGCGTGCCCGAGAACGTGCTCCGCGTCGCGCACACCTACTCGTTCGCCTTCGACGCCTCGATCGACCAACTGCTCTGGCTGCTCGGCGGGCACGAGCTGCACCTCTACGACACCGAGCTGACCAAGGACGCCGAGGAGCTGCTCGCGGCGTACGCCCGCGACCGGATCGACGTCGTCGACACGACGCCGTCGATGGCCGCGCAGCTGGTGGAGGCGGGCCTGCTCACCGGCGAGCACCCGCCGTCGCTGCTGATCCTCGGCGGCGAGGCCACACCGCCCACGCTGTGGCAGCGCGTCGCCGACTCCGGCGTCGCCGCCCGCAACGTGTACGGCCCGACCGAGGCCGCGGTCGACGCCACCGTCGCCCCGGTCACCACGGGCGCCCCGACCATCGGCCACGCCCTGCCCGGCACGCGCATCTCCGTGCTCGACGTCGCCCTGCAGCCCGTGCCGCACGGTGCCGTCGGCGAGCTCTACCTGGCCGGGCCGCACCTGGCGCGGGGCTACCTGGGGCACCCGGGGACGACCGCCGAGCGGTTCGTCGCGGACCCCTTCGGCCCGGCCGGCGCGCGGATGTACCGCACCGGCGACCTCGCCCGCTGGGTCCCCGGGCGCGGGCTCGACTACCTCGGCCGCGGCGACGGCCAGGTGAAGATCCGGGGCTTCCGGGTGGAGATCGGCGAGGTCGAGGGGCAGCTGGCCGAGCTGCCCGGCGTGCGCGCGGCGGCCGCGGCGATCCGCACCGACACCGGCCGCCCCCAGCTGGTCGGCTACGTGGTGCCGGAGCGGGGCGGCGCGCCGTCGTCGGACGAGGTGCGGCGCGCGCTCTCGACGCGCGTGCCCGAGCACATGGTCCCGTCGACCGTGGTGGTGCTCGACGCGCTGCCGACCACCACCAGCGGCAAGCTCGACCGCCTCGCCCTCCCGGCGCCCCCGGCCACCCGCACGGGCCGGGCGCCGGGGACCGCGCACGAGCGGGTCCTGTGCGAGGTCCTCGCCGACGTCCTCGGGCTGGACGGGGTCGGGGTCGACGACGACTTCGTCGGGATCGGTGGCGACAGCATCACCGCGATCTCGGTGTGCTCGCGCCTGCGCGCGCACGGCCTCGAGCTCCGTCCCCGCGAGCTGCTGGCGGCGCCGGACGTCGCGTCCCTGGCCGCGCTCGCGCGCCGTGCGGAGGACGACGAGGAGGAGGCGCCCGAGGTCCTCGTCGACCCGGCCGACGTGGACCCCCTGGAGGACGGGCTGCGCATCCGCGAGGCCCTCCCCGCCACCGACCTGCAGGCCGGGCTCGTCGTGCACAGCCTGGCCCGCGACGAGCGCGAGGCCGAGGTCTACCTCGTCCAGGGCGTGCACCACCTCGTCGGCACCCTCGACCCGGAGCGTCTGCGGAACGCCGCCGGGGAGCTGCTGGCCCGCAGCCCCGCGTTGCGCAGCGTCCTGACCATCGCGGCCACCGGTGCCGTCGTCGCGGTGGTGCCGGAGGACGTCGTCCTGGGCTGGCAGCACGTCGACGTGTCGTCCCGCCCGCGCGTCGAGCAGGAGCGCGACGTGGCCGCGGCGGCGCGTACCGAGCTGGACCGCCCCTGGCACCCCGCCCGGCCGCCGCTGATCCGGTTCGTGCTCGTCACGCTGGGGGCGAGCGAGCACCGGCTGGTGCTCACCAACCACCACGCGCTGCTCGACGGCTGGTCGATGCCGCTGGTCTGCCGCCAGCTGTTCGCGATCTACGAGGAGATCGGCGGCGGCGCCCCCGCCTCGCGCACCGCCCCCGTCACCGACTTCCTGCGCTGGCTCGCCCGCCAGGACCGCAGCGCGTCGCTGGCGGCCTGGCGCGACCTGCTCGCCGGGCTCGACGAGGGCACGCGGCTGGCGCCCGCCGCGCGGGGTGCCGCCCTCGAGCGGCCCGAGCGGCTGCACACCGCGCTCGACGCCGAGCTCAGCGAGGGCATCCGGGCCTTCGCACGGGAGCACGGCCTCACGCTCGCGACGGTCGTCCAGACGGCGTGGGGCCTGCTGCTCGCCCGGCTCACCGGCCGGCACGACGTGGTGTTCGCGAGCCCGGTGTCCGGGCGCTCCGGCCAGGTCGACGGCATCGAGACGATGATCGGCCAGCTCGGCAACACCGTCGTCGTCCGGCTCGCGTACTCCGACCGGGACACCGTGCTGGAGGTCCTCGGCGCGATGCACGAGCAGTCGATGGCCATGACGGACCACCACCATGTCGGCCTGGCCGACGTGCAGCGCACGGTCGGCGTCGGCGACCTCTTCGACACGCTCATGGTCACCGAGAACCTGCCGATGTCGGCCCGCACGGGCGTGACGCTCGCGCCGGGGATCGAGCTGGCCGGCGTCGACACCGACGACGGCACGCAGTACCCGATGAACGTGGTGGTGCTCCCCGGAGACGGGGCGAGCGAAGCGACGGGGGACGAGGCAGGGCGGATCCTGATCCGCTTCGGCTACCAGCCGGGCGCCTTCGACGCCGCCACCGTGCGCGAGTACAGCGACCGGCTGCGGACGCTGCTGCGCGAGATGATCAGCCACCCGGACCGGGCGGTGTCGCGCCTGCGGCTGCTCGAGCCGGCCGAGGAGGCCCGGGTCCTCGCGGCGGGCACCGACCACGTCGCCGGGCACCGCGTCCGCGGGGGCTGCCTGGAGGAGTTCGCCGCCCAGGTGCGCCGCCGTCCCGACAAGACCGCCGTGGAGTGCCGCGACCGCGCGCTGACCTACGCGGAGCTCGACCGGCGGGCCAACCGCCTCGCCCACGCCCTGATCTCCCGCGGCGTCCGGCCCGAGCAGCCGGTCGCGGTGCTCCTCGAACGCGACGTCGAGATGGTCGTGGCCGTCTTCGGGATCTTCAAGGCCGGCGCGGTCTACGTGCCGATGGACCCGAGCTACCCGCGGGACCGGCTCGAGTACATGGTCGGCGACGCCGCTGCCGTCGCGGCGGTGACCACCGAGGGAGTTCTCGACGACCTCGGGGGCCTGCCCTTCGCCGACGCGGTGGCCGTGCTGCGCCTCGACGACCCGGAGCTGGTGGGGGAGCAGCCCCCCACCTGGGACGACGACCCCGCCGACGCACGCCGCGGCCTCACGCTCGACGCGCTCGCCTACGTCATCTACACCTCGGGCACGACGGGCCGCCCGAAGGGCGTCGCGGTGAGCCACACCGGGTTCGCCGGCCTCATCGCGCTGCAGGAGGACGTCGTCGGTGCCACCGACCGGGAGCGCTACCTGCACTTCGCCTCGACGAGCTTCGACGTCGCGGTGTGGCAGATGATGCTGCCGCTGCTCTCGGGCGGGACCTCGGTGATCGCGCCGGAGGAGGTCCGGCTGCCCGGCCACGAGCTGCTCGACTACGCCGCCGCGCACCGCGTCACCGGGATCAACCTGCTCCCGTCGTTCCTCGCCGCGATGCCCGACGACGCGCAGGTCGACCCGGACGTCTTCTTCGTCGTCGGCGCCGAGCGTCTGGATCCGGCGCTGGCGCGGCGGTGGGGCGACGGGCGGCGGGCGCTCTTCAACGCCTACGGCCCCACCGAGGTCACGATCAACGCGGTGACCTGGCGCTACGACCCGGCCGAGCCTGCCCTCGACACCGACGAGGGGACCTTGCCGATCGGGCGACCCGACCCCGACGTCCGCGCCTACGTCCTCGACAGCGGCCTGCTGCCCGTCGGCGTCGGGATGGTGGGCGAGCTGTACCTCGCCGGGCCCGGCCTCGCCCGCGGCTACCTCGGCCTGCGCGGGCAGACCGCCCAGGCGTTCGTCGCCGACCCCTTCTGTGCTGACTCGTCCGGCCGTGCCGGCGAGCGGATGTACCGCACCGGCGACCGCGTCCGCTGGCGCGCCGACGGGCAGCTCGTCTACCTCGGCCGCACCGACGACCAGGTGAAGATCCGCGGGGTGCGCATCGAGCCCGGCGAGATCGAGGCCGCGCTCGCGCGCCACCCCGACGTGCGGGCGGGCGTGGTCGAGGTCCGCGAGGACCGCCCCGGCGACCGGCGCCTCGTCGGCTACGTCGTCCCGGTGGACGGCGCGCGGATCGAGCCGGCCGCGCTCCGTGCGGACCTCGCGGCGGTCCTGCCGACCGCCATGGTGCCCACCGCGCTGGTGCCGCTGGACGCCCTGCCGCTGGGCCCGAGCGGGAAGCTCGACCGCGGCGCGCTACCGGCTCCCGACCACGTGTCGACGCCGCCACGGGCGCCGGCCACCCCGGCCGAGTCCGTGCTGCTCGGCGTGCTGCGCGAGGTGCTGGAGAACGACGCGATCGAGCTCGACGACACGTTCATCGACGTCGGCGGCGACAGCATCGTCTCCCTCGCGCTCGTCTCGCGGGCCGGGCGCCAGGGGGTGGCCCTGTCCGTGCGCGACGTGCTCGAGGGCGGCACGATCGCCGGGATCGCGGCGCTCGCCACCGTCGGGCAGGACGCCGACGCGGGAGCGCCCGGGATCGACCTGCCGCGCGACCACGTCCTGACCCTGCGGGCCACCGACGGCACCGGTCCCGCTCCGCTGTTCTGCGTCCACCCCGCCGGCGGCTTCGCGACCGTCTTCACCGGGCTGGTGCGCGAGCTCCCGTCCGACCGGCCGGTGATCGGGCTGCAGCTGCCGGTGCTGGAGGGTGCCCCGGTGCCCGCGACGACGATCGACGAGCTCGCCGCGAGCTACCTCGAGACGATCCGCGGGATTCAGCCGACGGGCCCGTACCACCTGCTCGGGTACTCGTTCGGCGGCAACGTGGTGCACGCCCTCGCGGCCCTGCTCGCCGAGGACGGCGAGGAGGTCGCCTTCACCGGGATGATCGACTCGGGGCCGCTGGCCGCCGAGCGGGCCGACGGGCGGGGGCCGTCCGCGGACGTCGTGGAGCGCGAACTGCGCGCCGCGCTGCCCCCGGGCGCCGCCGAGGACGCGCCGGAGCTGCTCGCGGCGGTCCGGTCCGCGGTGGAACGGACCGTGGCCATCCGGACGAACTCCCACGCGCCGATCTACGACGGTCGCCTGACGCTGTTCGCGGCGGCGGGTCCCGACGGCGCCGACGCCGAGCGTCTGGCCGACGCCTGGCGGGATCTCGTCGGCCCCGACCGCATCGTCGCCCACCCCGTCGAGGGCGACCACGCGGCGATGGTGGCGCCCCGCGGGTGGGCGGTGATCGGACCGATCGTCGCCGAGGCCCTCGCCGACGCGGCCGCGCGCTAGACCGCGGCGGCCTCGTCGTGCCCGTGCCCGTGCCCGTGCCCGTGTCCGTGCCCGTGGTCCTCCCCGTCACCGGGGTTGTGGTCCTCGTCGAACATCGCGAGGCCCACCTTCCAGTAGCCGGTGACGGAGCAGTCGGCCGGCGGGAGGCGGAGCTCGTCGCGGACCCAGCGCCGCAGCGGCTTGATCGACCCGGCCTCGCCGGCGACCCACACGTACACCGACTCGCCGGCGGGGACCTCGACGCCGCGGACCGCGCGGGCCAGGACGTCGCTCCGCCCGGCCGCGACGCCGTCGCGGTGCAGCCAGGTGACGGTGACGCCCTCGGGAGCGGCGAGGTCGATCTCCTCGGCGGCGTCCGCGACCTCGACGAACACCCAGCCGCGGGCGGTCGCCGGCATCGCCTCGACCCAGCGCGCGATCGCGGGCAGCGCGGTGGTGTCGCCGGCGAGCAGGTAGCGGTCGTAGTGCTCCGGCACGGCCAGGCCCGCGGGCGGCCCGGCGACCCACACCGGCTCGCCGGGGCCCACGCGCGCCGCCCACTCCGAGGCGAGCCCACCGGCGTGCAGCACGACGTCGAGGTCGAGCTCGCCGGCGGCCGGGTCGTAGCGGCGCACCGTGTAGTCGCGGGTCGGGGGCATCGGGTGCGGCCAGCGGACCATCGACCCGTTCGGCTCGGGGACGCGCAGCCCGCCGTCCGGGTCCGGAAAGACGATCTTGACGTGCTCGTCGACGACCGAGTGGCTCTCGAAGCCCACGAGGTCCTGACCGCCGAGGGTCAGGCGCAGCATCGTCGGGCTGATCGTCTGCCGGCCGACGACCTCGAGACGGCGGATGCGGATGGGGTAGGGCACCTTCGCGCCCCCGGCGCCGAGGCGGGCCTCCGCGACGCGCTCGCGGGGTCGTTCGCGGTCCATGGGTCGGTCCCTCCCGGGTCGGCACGTCGGGTGCCGCGCCGGGCACCAGTTGTTAGGGCACCCTATCCTTCGGCAGGCCCGGATCCGTCCCCGTGTCCCACCCCCACTCCCCGGAGGACCCCGACCCCGTGACCGCCGCCGGTTCCCCGCCCGAGGCCTCCGAGCCGCCCCCTGCGCCCACCGAGATCGACGGCCGGCTCCTGCGCACGGCGTTCGTCCTCGTCCTCGGCACCTTCATGGCGACGCTGGACGCGACGATCGTCAACGTCGGCATCGACACCCTGGCGCAGGAGTTCCAGGCGTCGGTGACCGAGATCCAGTGGGTTACGACGGCGTACCTGCTCGCGCTCCTGCTCGCCGTGCCCTCGTCCGGGTGGATCGTCGACCGGTTCGGCGGCCGCCGCACCTGGATCTCCGCGGTGGTCCTGTTCCTCGCGGGGTCGCTGCTGTGCGCCCTGGCGTGGTCGGTGGAGAGCCTGGTGGTGTTCCGGGTGATCCAGGGGCTCGGGGGCGGGCTCCTCCCGCCGGTCGGCCAGGCCCTGGTCGCCCGCGAGGCCGGACCGAAGCGCATCGGCCGCATCATCAGCATCGTCGGGGTCATCCCGCTGCTCTCGCCGGTGATCGGGCCGATCGTGGGCGGCACGATCCTCGGCGTCGCGAGCTGGCCGTGGCTCTTCTACGTCAACCTGCCGATCGGCCTCGTCGCCGTGCTGCTGGCCCTGCGCTTCGTCGCGCCCCACCCGCCCGCGGCGCAGGGCGCGCCGTTCGACGTCCTCGGTGCGGCCCTGCTGCCGCCGGGGGTGGCGGCGCTCGTCTTCGGGCTGACGGAGGTCGGCAACGGGCGCGACCTCGGGTCCCTGCCGGTGCTCCTCGGTCTGGTCGGCGGCGTCGCCCTGTTGACCGGCTACGTGGTGCACGCCCTGCGGATGCGCGGCGTCCCGCTCATCGACCTGAGGTTGTTCACGCGTCCGCCGTTCGGGGCCGCGGCGAGCGCGCTGATCATCCTCGGTGCCTCGGTGTACGGCGCCGTGTTCCTGCTGCCGCTGTACTTCCAGGTCGGGCGCGGCCTCACGCCGTTCGCCGCCGGCCTGCTGCTCGTCCCGCAGGGCCTCGGAGCAGCCGTGGGGTCGGTGGTGGTGAACCGGACGATCGACAAGGTCGCCCCGCGCACCCTCGTGCTCACCGGGATCGGGCTGATCGCCGCCGGCACGGTGCTGTTCACGCAGCTCGGCAGCGTGCCGTCCGACCCGCTCATCAGCGCGTCCCTGCTCGTGCGCGGGATCGGCCTCGGCATGATCGGGGCACCGGTGATGAACATCGTCTACTCGTCGATGCCGCACGCCCAGCTCCCGCGGGCCTCCAGCGCGCTGAACCTGCTCAACGTCCTCGGCGGCTCCATCGGCACAGCGGTGCTCGCCGTCGTCCTGCAGACCCGGCTCGAGGCGCGCGCGCCCCTGGGGGAGCCGGGGGTGGCGCTGGCCTTCGCCGACACCTTCTGGTGGACCCTCGCCTTCTGCCTCGTCGCCGTCATCGGCGCGACGAGGCTGCCCCGCCGCTCGTCGGCGACGGAGTGAGGGCGACGGAGTGAGTCAGCGCCCGGGGGCTCGACGCGGTGCGGGGACGGTCCGCTCCTGCGCGCAGGCCCACCGGCACGCGAGGTGGTCCCAGTAGCAGGCGCGGGTGTGCTCGTGGGGCCCGGACGGCGCGGTCACGGGCCGGGGCAGGGTGCTCAGCGACATGAGGGCCTCCGACGACGGAACGAGGTCACCCACGGTGACAGCGACGCCGAGCAGGCGTCTGTACGTATCACCCGATCGGCGCTGTACGTCGTCAACAATGACGAGGCGCAGCAGTCAGAGCTCGAGGTGGGCGATGGTCGTGTCGCCGTCGCGCTCCATCTCCACCGGCCCCGCGCGACGCATCAGCTCGAGCATCGCGCGGTTCTCGCTCAGCACGTCCGCGGTGAAGCAGGTGATGCCCTCCTCGCGCGCCCGGTCGGCGAGGGCGTCGAGGAGCCCGCGCCCGAGACCCCGGCCCTGCCACGCGTCGAGCACGGTCAGGGCCAGCTCGGCGTGCGTCGGGTCCTCGGTGTCGCGGACGTAGCGGGCGATCCCGAGGCCCTCGCCCGTGTCCGGGAGGACGGCCCCGAGGGCCTCGTGGTCGTGGTGGTCGAGCTCGGTGAAGTACCGGAGCTGCGTCGGTGACAGCTCGGAGTACAGCGTGTGGAACCGGCTGTAGGCCGAGTGGGCGCTGAGCTGCTGGTAGCCGTCGGCGAGCGCCGCGGCGTCGTCGCTGCGGACAGGGCGCAGCTCGACCGTGGTCTCGTCGGCGAGGACCAGCGGCCAGGACCGTCCGACCGGCATGCGGTCCGAGGGTAGGGGCCGTGTCCGATTCCGTCAGCCCCGATCCCAGCGCCCCACGTAGGCCGCCAGGTGCTCGCCGGTGAGGGTGGAACGGCCGGCGACGAGGTCGGCCGGCGTCCCCTCGAACACCACCCGGCCGCCGTCGTGCCCCGCACCCGGCCCGAGGTCGATGATCCAGTCGGCGTGCGCCATGACCGCCTGGTGGTGCTCGATGACGATCACCGACTTGCCGGAGTCGACGAGGCGGTCCAGCAGGCCCAGCAGCTGCTCCACGTCGGCGAGGTGCAGGCCCGTGGTGGGCTCGTCGAGCACGTAGACGCCACCCTGCTCGCCCATCTGCGTGGCCAGCTTGAGCCGCTGGCGCTCGCCGCCCGAGAGCGTCGTCAGCGGCTGGCCGAGCGTGAGGTAGCCGAGACCGACGTCGGCGAGCCGGACGAGGATCTTGTGGGCGGCCGGCGTCTTCGCGTCGCCGGCCCCGAAGAACTCGACGGCCTCGGACACCGGCATCGCCAGCACCTCGGCGATGTCCTTCCCGCCGAGGGTGTACTCGAGCACCGAGGCGTCGAAGCGCTTGCCCTCGCACACCTCGCAGAGCGTCGAGATGCCCGCCATGATCCCGAGGTCGGTGTAGATGACGCCGGCGCCGTTGCAGTTCGGGCAGGCGCCCTCGGAGTTCGCGCTGAACAGGGCCGGCTTCACGCCGTTGGCCTTGGCGAACGCCTTGCGGATCGGCTCGAGCAGGCCGGTGTAGGTCGCCGGGTTGCTGCGTCGCGAGCCCTTGATCGCGGTCTGGTCGACGAGCACCACGCCGTCCCGCGACGCCACCGAGCCGTGGATCAGCGAGGTCTTGCCCGAGCCGGCCACCCCGGTGACGGCCACGAGCACGCCCAGCGGGATGTCGACGTCGACGTTGCGCAGGTTGTGGGAGTCCGCGCCGCGCACCTCCATCGCGCCGTCCGGCGTGCGTACCGACGTCTTGAGCGTGGCGCGGTCGTCGAGGTGTCGCCCGGTCAGGGTGCCGCTGGCCCGCAGCCCGTCGAGGCTGCCCTGGTAGACGACCTCCCCGCCGGCGGTGCCGGCGCCCGGTCCGAGGTCGACGACCTGGTCGGCGATCGCGATCGTCTCCGGCTTGTGCTCGACGACGAGCACGGTGTTGCCCTTGTCGCGCAGGCGCAGCAGGAGCGTGTTCATCCGGTCGATGTCGTGCGGGTGCAGCCCGATGGTGGGCTCGTCGAAGACGTAGGTGACGTCGGTGAGCGCCGACCCGAGGTGCCGGATCATCTTGGTGCGCTGCGCCTCGCCGCCGGACAGCGTGCCCGCCGGGCGGTCGAGGGACAGGTAGCCGAGCCCGATCTCGACGAACGAGTCCAGCGTCTCCGAGAGCGACGACAGCAGCGGCGCGACGGAGGGTTCGTCGAGGCCGTGGATCCAGTCGGCCACGTCGCTGATCTGCCAGGCGCTGACCTCGCCGATGTGGACGCCCGCGATCTTCGACGACCGCGCGGCCTCGGACAGGCGGGTGCCGCCGCACTCCGGGCACTCCGCGAAGACGACCGCCCGGTCCACGAACGCGCGGACGTATGGCTGCATCGCCTCCCGGTCCTTGGACAGGAACGACTTCTGGATCTGGGGGATCAGGCCGGTGTAGGTGAGGTTGATGCCCTCGATCTTGAGCTTCGTCGGCTCCTTGTAGAGCAGGGCATCCAGCTCCCGCTTCGTGAACTGCGCGATCGGCTTGTCCGCGGGGAAGAAGCCGCAGCCGCGCAGGATGCGGCCGAACCAGCCGTCCATGCTCATGCCGGGGATCGTGATCGCGCCCTCGTCGATCGACTTGGAGTCGTCGTAGAGCGCGGTGAGGTCGAAGTCCGACGCGGTGCCCCGGCCCTCGCAGCGGGGGCACATGCCGCCGGTGATGCTGAACTCGCGGCGTTCCTTGATCTCCCGGCCGCCCTTCTCGAGGGTGACCGCCCCCGCCCCGCTGATCGACGCCACGTTGAACGAGAACGCCTGGGGTCCGCCGATGTGCGGCTCGCCGAGCCGGCTGAACAGGATGCGCAGCATCGCGCCGGTGTCGGTGGCGGTGCCGACGGTGGAGCGGACGTCGCCGCCCATCCGCTCCTGGCCGACGACGATCGCGGTGGTCAGCCCGTCGAGGACGTCGACGTCCGGCCGGTTGAGGGTGGGCATCAGCCCCTGCAGGAACGCGCTGTACGTCTCGTTGATCATCCGCTGGGACTCGGCGGCGATCGTCGAGAACACCAGCGAGCTCTTGCCCGAGCCGGAGACGCCGGTGAAGACCGTGAGCCGGCGCTTGGGTAGCTCGACGCTCACGTCGCGCAGGTTGTTCTCGCGCGCGCCGTGGACGCGGATCAGGTCGTGGCTGTCGGCCGCGGCCTGCGCCGGCGCGCCTGTGCTGGTGGCCGTGCTGGTGGCCGTGCTCATCAAGGGCTCCGTTCCTGCGGGCGGATGCGTCACTTCACCTCGAAGATCCGGATCATGCTGCCCGCAGGGTCGCGGAAGGCGGCGTCGCGGATGCCCCACGGCTGCTCGGTGGGCTCCTGGACGACCTCGGCGTCACCGGACTGCAGGCGCTCGAAGGTGCCGTCGAGGTCGGTGGTGGCGAGGTTGATCGACGCGAAGGTGCCCTTGGCCATCATCTCGGCCACGGTGCGTCGCTCCTCCTCGGTCATCCCGGGCTGGGCCGCGGGCGGGTACAGCACGATCGAGGTCGCGGGCTGGTCGACGGGGCCGACGGTGAGCCAGTGCAGCCCGTTCCACTCGACGTCGTTGCGCACCTCGAAGCCGAGGGTGTCGCGGTAGAACGCGAGCGAGGCCTCGTTGTCGGTGTGGGGGAGGAAGGTGTGGTGGATGGTGAGGTCGGGTGTGCTCATGGCGGTCACGCTAGGGGCGCCCCGGAGACCCGTGCTTCTCGATTCCTGACCGGTCGTGTCACCTGCTTCGACACGCAGGGCGGCATCCCCGGACCGGGGCCCGCCGTCTGCTTCCGGTAGGCGCTCGGCGACATGCCGACGAGCTCGGTGAAGCGGGTGCTGAAGGTGCCCAGCGACGAGCAGCCCACCGCGAAGCAGACCTCGGTGACGCTCAGGTCGCCCCGGCGCAGCAGGGCCATGGCGCGCTCGATGCGCCGCGTCATGAGGTAGCTGTAGGGCGATTCGCCGAAGACCCGCCGGAACTCGCGGCTCAGGTGCCCCGCCGACACGGCCGCGCCGCGCGCGAGCGCCTCGACGTCGAGCGGCTGCGCGTACTCGCGGTCGATCCGGTCGCGGACACGGCGCAGCCGCGCGAGGTCGCGCAGGCGGTGGGTGTCCGGAACGTCCACGGGGACGATCCTTCCCCGCCCGGCTGCCCGTCGTCCATCACCCTCACTGACGCTGGGTGAGCCCCGTCATGCACCACTCACCGTCGGTCACGCCGAGCACCAGGTCGGCGGGCAGGGTCTGCGTCTGCCCCTGGGCGCTCAGCGTGAGGTCGATCGGCGCCCGCGCCTGGGTGTCGAGCATGAGCTGCGACGGCCCGGCCGGGACCGCCGACTGGATCAGCGTGAGCGCGTCCGGCGTGAGCGGGTTCAGCGGCTGGCCGTTCGGGGTGCGGCAGGACGCCGCGTCGAGCGCCGCCCCGTCCTTGCTCGCGAGCGCGGTGGTGATCTGCGCGGCGCGGTCGTCCGGGGAGCCCGGGTTGACCAGGAAGCCGGGGTAGAGCAGCGCGGTCACCGCCAGCGCGACGACCGCGATCGCGGCGACGGCGCCGAGGGCGATGACGAGGCCCAGGGGACGGCCCGCGGGCTCGTCGTCGTCCTCGTCGGTGAGGTCGTCGTCGTCGTCGGTGTCATCGGTCTCGTCGCTGTCGGTCGCGGCCGCCGGCTCGGCGTCGGCCGTCGTGTCCGCCTCGTCGGCCGGGGTGTCGGCCGGGGTGTCGGGCGCGGTGTCGGCCGCGGTGTCGGCGCCCTCGTCGGGAGCGCTGTCGGCCGGGGTGCCGGCGTCGTCGGGAGTGCTGTCCGCCGGGGTCGTGCTGTCCGTCGCGGTGGTGCTCCCGGTCCCGGTGCCGGCCTCGCCGTCCCCGGCCGGCGGATCGTCCGTCGCCACGGTCTCGTTGTGAGTCGTGTCGGACATACTTCTGATTCCTCCCAGGACGCTTCGGCGGGCGCCGTTTCCGCAGCGGAATGCCTGTCCGCACGGTGCCTCATGGGTGATGGCGCGCCGACACCCGGGCCCGTGCGTGCCACGCCGGTGACCCGATCGGGGTTCTCCCTCGTGTGACCCGGCGCTACCGACTCCTCGGGGCCGACGGCCGGAGCCGCGCCTCGTCGACGGCCGGCACCCTCGGCGGCCACCGCCGCCTGCGCATCTACGGCCGGCTCGACTGCCCGAGCGCGCGGCGGTGGCTCGCCCGCGGCCACTATGCGGCCCACCGGGTGTTCTTCGCCGACAACGAGGCCGCCCGCGCCGCGGGCTACCGGCCCTGTGCGGTGTGCCTGCCCCGCGAGTACGACCAGTGGACGACCCTCCAGGAGGACCGATGACGACGAGCCCCACCACGACCGACGAGATCCCCGCCGTCGACCGCGTCGACTGGGACGACCTCGCCGCCCGCCTCGACCGCGACGGGTTCGCGACGACCGCGCCGCTGCTGGACCCCGAGCAGTGCCGGCAGATGATCGACGTCTTCGACGACGAGGACGCGTTCCGGTCCACGATCGACATGGCGCGGCTGTCGTTCGGCGAGGGCCGCTACCGCTACTTCGCCGACCCGCTCCCGTCGCTGGTGCAGACGTTGCGCACCCGGCTGTACCCGCCGCTCGCGCGGATCGCGAACCGCTGGGCCGGGCTGCTCGGGGAGGACACCTTCCCCGAGCGCCACGACGGGCTCGTCGAGGCGTGCGCCGCGGCGGGCCAGCAGAAGCCCACGCCGCTCGTGCTGCGCTACGGCCCCACCGGCTACAACTGCCTGCACCAGGACGTCTACGGCGACCTGACCTTCCCGCTGCAGGTGCTCGTCATGCTCAACACGCCCGACGTCGACTTCACCGGCGGGGAGAGCGTGTTCGTCGAGCAGCGGCCCCGGCAGCAGTCGCGCCCGATGGTGGCGCGCCCCGGCCTGGGGCAGGCGGTGGTCTTCCCGGTGCGCCACCGCCCGAAGCAGGGCTCCCGCGGCCACCATCGCGTGCAGATGCGCCACGGCGTCTCGGCGGTGCACACCGGCGAGCGTCACGTGCTCGGCATCATCTTCCACAACGCCCGGTGAGGGGCGGGTTCACGCGCTGAGCGCGGGCGGCGTCCGTCGTCGGCCGGCGTGCCAGGCGAGGGTGCGGGCGAGGCCGTCGCGCAGGGGCGTGGTCGCGGCCCAGCCGAGGTGCTCGGCGGCGGGCCCGGTGTCGGCGACGTGTGCGGCGTCGTGGCGGCGGTCGGAGACGTCGCCGAAACCGAGCGGGCCCCGGTAGTGCGCCAGGTCGGCCAGCTCGGTGGCGACCTCGGCGACGGTGGCGGTGTGCCCGGAGCCGATGTCGACCACGCGGCCCGGCGCCTCCTCGGCGGTGGCGGCCCGGACCAGGGCGTCGCACACGTCGTCGACGTAGACCCAGTCGACGGGACGGGTGCCGCTGCTCAGGGCGGGCGCGACGCCGTCGAGCACGCACGTGCAGACGTAGGGGACGAGCTTGTGGTCGTCGGGCTGGTCGGGCCCGTAGACCATGGCGATGCGCAGCACGGTGACGGGCAGGTCCCACTGGGTGTGGAACAGACGCGCGTAGCCGGTCGCCGCGGACTTGGCGGCGGCGTACGGGGAGACCGGGGCGTCCTCCCCGCGGGGCTCCTCGATCGAGCCGGCGAGCACGACGCGGCAGCCGGGCAGCGCGTGGGCGGCGGTCATCACCGCGACCGCGGCGCGGGTGTTGGCCTCCAGCATGGGCAGGGCGAGGGCGCTGTCGCGTCGGCCCTGCACCTGGCTGGCCAGGTGGAACACCGCGGCGGGGGCGACCCGGCGGACGAGGTCCTCGACACCGTCCGCGTCGGTGAGGTCGCCCTGGTGCCAGGTCACGCCGGGCAGGTCGGGGCGCGGGGCACCGGCGTCGCGGGTCAGGGCGTGGACCTCGGCGCCGTCGCGCAACAGCCGGCGCGCGAGGTGGCGGCCCAGGAAGCCGGTGGCACCGGTGACGAGGACCGGGCGACCGCGCAGGGCGCCGTGGAGGGTGGCAGGGCGGGTGGTCATGAACGGGCGCCTCGGGAGGTCGTGGCGAGGGGTGCGGGCCGTCGCGGGCACACCGATCGACGCCGCGAACACCGCGGGCTTCCCGCCGCCACGGGGCGGGAACCGGACGGTGAGCCCCACCACGCGCCGCGGGCCGACCGCCACCCGTTGCTCAGGACACGGACGCTTCACCCGAAGCATCCGGCCCCGGATCAGGCCCCCTCATCCGGCGTCTCGAGGGTGAGCCGCCCCACCCGCTTCAGGACGTCGAGCTGGGCCGGGGAGTAGAGCTCGATCATCGCCTGGCCCATGGTGCGGGCGGCGAACTTCGCGCCCTGCGGAGCGTCCTCGTCCGCGGTCCGCAGCTCGGGGTGCTCGGCCCGCAGGGCGCGGACGTGGGGGAGCATCCGTTCGGCGAGGTCCTGGCGGGTCTGCTCGTCGGCCTCGGGGGAGAGCTCGTCGAACTCGGTCATGAGGGGTTCGTGCTGGTAGTTCGACATCAGGTCCGCGTAGGCCTTGATGCCCTTCGGCCCGAGCACCCGGGAGAGGACGACCATGTAGGAGCGGTCGGCGTCCGAGAGGTCCGCGCGGGCGGCGGCCGGGGCGATCTCGGGCGGCAGGTCGGTCGGCGCCGCCTCGCGCAGGATGAGGGCGAGCTCGGCGCGGATCCGCTGCAGCCGCTCGATGCTCTCCGCGAGCTCCGCGTCCAGCTTCCGCAGCGCCGCCTCGGGGTGCTCGTCGGCGTCGCCCATCTCGGCGATCTCGGCGAGCGAGAGGCCGAGATCGGTCAGGCGCTTGATCCGCAGGACGCGCACGAGGTGGGCCACGCCGTACTGCTTGTAGCCGTTGGCGCGCCGCTTCGGCTCCTCGAGCAGGCCGACCTCGTGGTAGTGCCGGACCGTGCGCAGGGTGGTGCCGGTGAGCTCGGCGAGCTGCCGGGTGCTCCACGCCATGGGGGCTGCTCCTCCTGTCGTCGGACCTCGGGCGAGGTGTGCGGACGACAGTGAAAACCGTGCCGCTGCGGCATGGTCAAGCGTGACGGACCTCGCCCGCGCCGGCACGGCGACGAGGACCTGCCGGAGGCGACGTCCGGGCCGTAGCGTCGCCGACCATGCCGGAGCCCACGCCTCCCGACCGCGAGCGACACCTGATCCGGTACTCCGGCCGGGGCGGGTTCAGCCCCGGCATCGCGGACCGGGCCACCGGCAGCACGGTGATCACCGAGGACGGGCGCGAGCTGTTGGACTTCACGTCCGGGCAGATGAGCGCGATCCTCGGGCACGGCCACCCGGAGATCGTGGCGACCGTCCGCGAGCAGGTCGGCCGCCTCGACCACCTCTACAGCGGAATGCTGAGCCGCCCGGTCCTCGACCTCGCCCGGCGGCTGGCGGAGACGCTCCCGGCGCCGCTGGAGAAGGCGATGCTGCTGACCACGGGCGCCGAGTCCAACGAGGCGGCGCTGCGGATGGCGAAGCTCGTCACCGGACGCCACGAGATCGTCTCGTTCGCGCGGTCCTGGCACGGCATGACCGGCGCCGCCGCGAACGCGACCTACGTCGCCGGACGCACCGGGTACGGCCCCGCCGCGCCTGGCAACTTCGCCCTGCCGGTGCCCGACCGGTTCCGGCCCGACCTCGTCGACGCGGACGGGGAGCTGGACTGGCGCCGCCAGCTCGACCTCGGGTTCGACCTGATCGACGCCCAGTCGGTCGGCAGCCTCGCGGCCTGCCTGGTCGAGCCGATCCTGAGCTCCGGCGGCGTCGTCGACCTCCCGCCCGGCTACCTCGCCGCGCTGCGGGACAAGTGCCACGAGCGCGGCATGCTGCTGATCGTCGACGAGGCGCAGACGGGCCTGTGCCGCACCGGGGACTGGTACGCCTTCCAGCGCGACGGCGTCATCCCCGACATCCTGACCCTGTCGAAGACCCTCGGCGCCGGGCTGCCGCTGGCGGCGGTGCTGACCAGCGACGCGATCGAGCAGGAGGCCCACGACCGCGGGTTCCTGTTCTTCACGACCCACGTCAACGACCCGCTGCCCGCCGCCGTCGGCAACACCGTGCTGGACGTCCTGATCCGCGACCGCCTCGACGAGCGCGCCCGCGAGCTCGGCGATCGCCTGCAGGGTGGGCTGCTCGAGCTCGCGGAGCGGCACAAGGTGATCGGCGACGTGCGGGGACGCGGGCTGCTGGTGGGGCTCGAGCTGGTGGACGGGGGATCCGGCGACGCCGACGCGCTCGGCGCCGCCGTCACCCGGCGCTGCGCCGATCTCGGCCTGCACATGAACATCGTGCAGCTGCCGGGCATGGGCGGGATCTTCCGGATCGCCCCGCCGCTCACGGCCTCGGACGCCGAGATCGACCGCGGGGTCGCGATCCTCGACGAGGCCCTGACCGCCGAGACCAGCTGATCAGCGCAGGCCGTCGGCCGCCGCGACCCGCGAGCGCTTCTCCTCGGCCGCCGGCTCGGCGCCGGAGTTCGGCCACATGAGCTCGAACTCCAGCTCGATCTTGTCGCCGTAGGGCTCCAGCTCCAGCTCGACCTCGAACTCGTCGGGCAGGTTGAGCGCCACGCCCGGTCCGACCAGGGACACCTCCGTCGTGCCGCCGTTCTCGAGGGCGTTCGCGAGCGAGTGGAGCCACTTGGCGGCCTCCTGGCGCGACAGGATGACCCTCTGCTCGATCTTTCCACCCGCCATGGGTGCTCCTCTCCTGGGGAATTCGATCTCACTCCGGCCCGGCGAGGGTAGCGGCGACGGGGCCGTCGTGACGGGGTCGCGAGCCGGTCCTCGGCCACCTCAGCTCGATCTCCAGTTCGACCGTCTCGCCGTGCGGCTCGATCTCCAGCTCGCAGCGGAACTCCTCGGGCAGCTCCAGCGTCACGGGCGGGCCGGCCAGCGAGACCTGCATGGTGCCGCCGTCCTCGACCGCCTTCGCCAGATCCGCCAGCCACCGCGCGACCTCCTGGCGCGACAGGGTCGCCTTCTGCTCGATCTCGTCCTTCGACATCTCACCGCTCCTTCCTCGGAGGAACCGGCCACTCTCCTCCGCCGGGCCGCCCTCGACGAGGGTCAGGGCCGTCGAGGCCGAGCCGCGAGGACCTCGGCGAGGACGGTCGCGTGGCTCGTGACCAGGTCCGTCGTGGCGGTGAGCAGGGTGAGACCGCGTCCGTCCTGCCACGCGCGCAGGTCGTCGAGGGCCTGCGCGCGCTCCGGCTCGGCGAGCTCGGCGCGGTAGCGGCGCGCGAACTCGTCGAAGCGGTCGGGCGCGTGCCCGTACCAGGACCGCAGCTCGTTCGACGGCGCGACGTCCTTGGCCCACCGGTCGAGGTCGGCCGCGTCCTTGCGCAGGCCCCGGGGCCACAGCCGGTCCACCAGGACCCGGAGGCGGTCGGGCTCGCGCGGGTCGTAGACCCGGCCCACGGCGATCTCGGGTGACGGCACGCGCTCATCCTCGTCCAGAGCGACCGTTCGACGCTGCTCTGACCGGGGTCGCCCCGGCGTCACCCGTTCGGAGGCTCCGGGGCTGACCCGTCCGGGTCGATGGGGACGGGGAAGCGGCACGCGCAGGGCACCTGCCCCGCGATCTCGGGAGGTCCAGTCATCGGTATCGGAGCCACGTCGGGCAGCGGACGTCATCGGTGGGAGGGCACCCGGTCCCCGGGTCGCCGCCCACGCCGGGGTCTGACGATCGCGCTCGCGGGCGCCGCCGTGACCACGACCGTCGGTCTCCTCGCCGGCCCGGCGCTGGCCGACGCCGCGTCGGAGAGCCCCGAGGCGAGCCAGGTCGCCCGGGAGACCCACGCCGAGGCGTTGGTGCCCGGCACCCCGTGCTCGGTGTCGGCGCGGGCGTGCGTCGACCTGGAGTCCCAGCGGGCCTGGCTGATCCGCGACGGGAAGGTGACCCGCGGGCCGATGACGATCTCCTCCGGCGGCGAGGGACGGGCCACGCCGGTGGGCCACTCGTTCCGCGTCTACCGCAAGGACCGCGACCACGTCAGCGGGGAGTCGCGGACCGCCGAGGGTCGGCCCGCCCCGATGCCCTTCTCGACGTTCTTCGCCGACGGCGGGATCGCCTTCCACGGAGGTGACCCCTCGCGCTCGTCGGCCGGGTGCATCCGGATGAAGGCCGCCGACGCCGAGGCGGTGTTCAACGACCTGCAGAACGGCGACAAGGTGCAGGTGGTCAACGGCTCGCAGGAGCGGGCGGCGCGGGGCGAGGCGTCGTAGGACCGCTCCACCGCTGATCGGGGACGTCGAGCCGTCGTCGGCTCATCGGCGCGCGCGTCCGAGGCGCAGCGCCGAGACGAGGAAGAAGATGCCGCCCAGCAGGGCGTAGCCGGCGAGGCCGGCGAGCGACGCTCCGGCGGCCGAGGCCATGAGGACGAAGGCGACCCCGGCCAGCACGGAGATCGACCCGCTCGCGATCATCGCCCCCTGCCCGCCCAGGGATCGACGGCGGATCGCGACGACGAGCTGCACGACGCCGGCGACGACCGCCCACACACCCCAGACGCGCAGGACGGCCGGAATGCCCGAGGAGAGGGCGACGGCCAGCCCGATCGCGGCGAGAGCACTGATGGTCATGGTGGCCCGCAGCCCCACGGCGCTCCGGGCCCCCGGAGTCGCGGCTCGCGACGACCGTGCGTCGACCGCGGCCGCCGCCACGTCGACGAGCGGGTAGAGCACGAGCAGGGCCGCGGTCAGCGGGCCGAGGTGCGACCCGACCACGAGCAGCAGCAGGGCCCAGACGACGGCGAAGCCGAAACGGGCGAGGTGGAGGCGACGCAGGGTGGACGGGTCGCCGGACGCGACCGGGACGGGCGTGGTGGCGGTGGTCATGACGGGTTCCCCTCGTTCAGCGTGGGCCGACCCACGCACGCATAGTAGAAAGACCGTTCTCTCTACGTGCTCGCCAGCATCAACCTCTGACGCCTCAGATGCAAGACCGATCGTTCTTTCTGTTAACGTGGGGCATGGCCGCCAGCAGGGGAGACGCCGGCCGCTCGCCTGCTCGTGAGCGGTTGCTGTCCGTCGCCGGCGGGCTCTTCTACGGCGAGGGCATCCGGGCGGTCGGTGTCGAGCGGATCCTCGCCGAGGTCCCGACGACGCGGGCCACCTTCTACCGCCACTTCCCGTCCAAGGACGACCTCGTCGTGGCCTACCTGCGCGGGGTCGACGCACAGACGCGTGACCGGGTGCAGGCCGACATCGACGGCGCGGCCACACCGATCGAGGCGCTCCGGGCCATCGGCGACTCGGTGGCGGAGAGCCTGACGACCCCGGGCTTCCGTGGGTGTGCCTTCCTCAAGGCCGCCACCGAGTTCCCCGACCCCGACGACCCGATCCACCGGGCCGTGCTCGAGCACCGGGCCTGGTACGCCGCCACGATCACGGAGCTGTTCGCCCGGATCTTCGACACCGACGTCGAGCGCCCCGACCCCCGCGAGGCCGCCCAGCACTTCATCGTCATGCGCGACGGCGCCATGGCGGGCGCCCAGATCGACGGTGCCGCGGACGTCGGGGTCGTCCTGCGCCGAGGTGTGGAAGGGCTGCTCCACGTCGTCCACCCGACGGGCCTCGACGGCCGGCCGATCGACCCCCGACGCGGGAGCCCTCGGTAGCGGGCGCTGAGCGAGGGCTCGACACGTTCGTCGGTTCGCCGTAGCTTACGGTTCGTGTCAGCTTACGGAGACGCGGGCCTCGGGTTGCTCGGCGACCCGATGCGCCGCGCGATCTTCGAGACGCTGGCGCGCCGGCCCAGCTCGGTCGGCGAACTCGCCGAGCAACTCCCGATCAGCCGCCCGGCCGTGTCCCAGCACCTCAAGGCGCTCAAGGACGGCGGACTGGTCGTCTCCCACGCCGAGGGCACACGCCGCATCTACCGCCTCAACCCGCAGGGCGTGGCCGCCTTGCGGAGCTGGCTCGACGGCGTCTGGGAGCACGCCCTCGCCGACTTTCACAAGTTCGCTGAACAGGCCGTCGCCGACGAGAACGCCGGCACCGACCCCGCAGACCAGCCCCGCAAGGAGCAACCATGACCACACCGATTCCGGCGATCGAGGGCAAGACCACCGTCAACGTCGGCCGTGACAAGGCGTTCGCGTTGTTCACCGGCCACTTCGGTGCCTGGTGGCCGCGGCAGTACCACATCGGATCGTCCGAGGTCGCCGACGTGATCCTCGAGCCGCACGAAGGGGGACGGTGGTTCGAGCGCGGCGTCGACGGCTCCGAGTGCGACTGGGGCCGGGTTCTGGCCTGGGAGCCCACGGAGCGGGTCGTGTTCACCTGGCAGATCGGTGGCGACTGGCAGTTCGACCCCGACCCCTCGCACGCCAGCGAGATCGAGGTCCGCTTCCACGCCGACGGGCCGGAGCAGACCACGGTCGAGGTCGAGCACCGACACTTCGAGCGCCTCGTCGGCGGCGAAGGCGTCCACGGCGCCATCGAACACGGCGGCGGCGGCTGGGTCGCGCTGCTCGCTGCGTACGCGCAGACGGTGGCCGCGGGAGGCCGGTCGTGAGAGATGGAGTTCAGGAGCTGAGCAGGGCCGCGAGCTTGATGACGGCGGCCGTCCAGCCGGCCTCGGCGCCGGCCCGACCGCGGGTGGGGTAGGGGCCGTCGCTGAGTGTCATGCGGGTCTTGGTGCCGTGATCGTGGAACTCGACCCGCAGCACGCTGGGCTCTGGCATGCCCATCTGGGGCATGGGGTCCGAGCGCAGCACGAGCAGCTCGGGCTCGACCAGCTCGACGATCTCGTAGCCGACGGTGAACTCGCTGCCGTCGGGGGCCAGCATGGTGAGGTGGTAGCGGCCGCCGACCCGCAGGTCGATCTCGATGCGGTCGCGGGGCACCTCGATGTGCTCGGGGCCGTACCAGGCGGCCAGCGCCTCTGGGTCTGTCCAGGCCCGGAAGACGCGTTCGCGGGGGGCGTCGAACACACGGGTGATCAGGACGTGCTGGTCAGTCGGGGTGGGGGTCTGCTCGGGCATCGCGGGCTCCTCGCTCGCCAGGGTTGTCCGGGTGCGCGCGCAGGTGTGCCTCGAGCCGGTCCATGCGGGCCTGCCAGGTCCGGGTCCGGGCCTGCATCCAGTCCATCGCGTCGTCGAACGGCGCGGTGTGCAGGCGATTGTGGCGCCACTGGGCTTCGCGGCTGCGGGTGATCAGTCCGGCGCCTTCGAGGACCTTGAGGTGCCGGGAGATCGCCGGAACGCTGATCGGGAACCGGGCAGCGACCTCGTTGACGGTGGCCTCGCCCTCGGCGAGCAGGGTCACGATCGCGCGCCGGGTCGGGTCGGCGAGCGCGGCGAAGGTCAGGCTGAGCTGATCGGCGGTCATGTCACTCCTGACTCTCGTGCCGAACACTCCTGTTAATTGCGCTATCGATTAAATACGCTGGTGAGGGCGTCGGCAAGGGTCGAGTACCGGTTGGTCGGACCACCAGCCGGTCGGTGTTCATGAAGGGCCCGACGAGCCCCGACTGGCCGACGGCGCGAACCTCGTCGCCAGTGCGCGGTCCAACGCCGCTGCTCCGGACCCTGCCCAGACCAGGTACACCATCGAGAGCAGCAGCGCCGGGGCCACGCCGAGGTGGAACGGGCCACCCACCTGGACCCCGGCGGTCGCGACGGCACCGGCCATGTCCAGGGCCAGCCCCAGCGCGGCCAGCCGGGTGCCGATCCCGAGGATGAGCATCAGGCCGGCTCCGAGTTCGAGGGCGCCGACCAGGTAGACGATCGCACTGGAGTCGGGGAGCCCGTAGCGGACGAACTCGGCGAGCTCGTCCTCGTGAGCGAGGAACTTCGGCAGGGAGAACAGCACGAACACCAGGCCGGTGACGATCCGCAGCACCGCCGTGGCCACGGCGACGCGTCCGCGGACCCGGGTGCTGAAGAACCGTTGGGTCGGGCTGCGGTCGGATCGGTGCTCGACATCCCCACTACCGCCCATGGTCGTGCTCCTTCTGATCCAGCAACCGCCGCCCGCGGTCAGCATCGTCGGAAGCCGACGGCGTCACTACCCGGGTTCGAGAACATTGCTGCGACGACGGTCGCCTGGCCGGTGCAGGGCGCGGCAAGCACTTCCGCGGCGCTCGGCGCAGTCGCCGCAGGTGCCGAGTGCGGTCCACCTGCAGCTCGGTGCCGACGGGCGCCGACGTCGCGGACGACCGGTCAGCAGGTCGGTGCCGGCAGGGACTGAGGCGCTGTGAGCCGCTCGGAAGTGACTCGATCCAGGCGCGCCGACGGTGTGGGCGAGGTGCCAGGGGACCGGAGTGGGAACGTTCGTCCCACGCGGACTCGAGCTGGTGACGGACCGGGACGTTTTCGCAGGTCATCGCGTGGTGCCCCCGGCAGGATTCGAACCTGCGCCACCGCCTCCGGAGGGCGGTGCTCTATCCCCTGAGCTACGGGGGCGGACCGGTCGCGAGCCTAGCGCACGGGCCGCCGAGGACCGACGCTCGGGTAATGGCACACGCAGAGATCCATCGGGACCGTCGTATCGATGCTGGGGACCTCGCCGCCCTGTCCGGACGCACGATCGCGGTGATCGGGTTCGGCAACCAGGGCGCGGCGCAGGCGGCGAACCTGCGCGACTCGGGGTTCGCGCCGCTGGTCGGCAACCGGGACGACGAGTACGCGACGTCGGCCGCGGAGGAGGGCTTCGACCTGCGCCCGATCGCCGACGCGGCGGCGGCCGCCGACATCGTGCTGCTGCTGGTCCCCGACGAGGAGCAGCCCGAGCTCGTGCGCAGCGAGGTCGCTCCCGGCCTGCGCGCGGGCGACACGCTCGTCGTCGCCAGCGGCTACAACTGGCACTTCGGCCTGCTCGAGGTGCCCGACGGCGTCGACGTCGTCATGGTCGCGCCACGCATGATCGGCGCGGCGGTGCGCGACCGCTACGTCGATCGGCACGGCTTCCCCTGCTTCGTCTCCGTCGAGCGCGACGCGAGCGGGCACGCGTGGGAGACGACGATGGCGATCGCCCGCGCCATCGGGGGCACGCTCGGCGGCGCGATCGTCTCGAGCGCCCGCGAGGAGGCGGCGCTCGACCTGTTCAGCGAGCAGGCGATCTGGCCCGCCATCCTCGACGTGGTGCGCACCGCCCACCGGGTCGCCGTGGAGGCGGGGTTCACCGAGGAGGCGGTGCTCAACGAGCTCTACCTCTCCGCCGAGCCGGCCGAGGTGTTCGCGCACATGGCCCGCGAGGGGCTGTTCGGCCAGCTCGGACTGCACTCACGGACGTCGCAGTACGGGCAGCTGCGGTCGTTGTCGGCGCTCGACGAGGGCGGCGAGCTGGCCGACCGCTTCCGGCGCGTGATGCACGACGACATCCTGTCCGGGGCCTTCGCGCAGGAGTGGAGCCGTCCCGAGGCGGGGGAGCGGCTCGACGCGATGCGCGACGAGGTCGGGGCCACCCGGCTCGCGACCGCCGAGGCCGAGGTCCGCGCCCGCCTGGACTCCTAGTTCATGCCGTGCATGCCCGCGTGCGCATCGACCGGGGCGGGCAGGGGAGCGGCGCCGCGCTCGGCGAGCATCTGCGTCATCACCGCCGCCTCGGAGGTCTGGGACGTCACCATGCTCTGCGCGAGCGCACGGACCGCCGGCACCGAGGCCTCGTCGGCGGCCGCCTGCATCATCGGCAGCCCGCCCTGGTGGTGGCGCAGCATGAGCTGGAGGAACACGACGTCGAGCGCAGGTCCGGTGGAGGCCCGCAGCCGGGCGAGGTCCTCGGGCGACGCCATGCCCGGCATCGTCGCCGTCGGCATACCCATCCAGCCCATGAACTGTCCGGACGGCGGGGTCAGCGGCTCGCCCCAGAGGGTCAGCCAGCCCTCCATGCGCCCGACCTGCGAGGTCTGGGTCGACTCGATGTCGAAGGCGATCTGGCGCACCGCGGGGTCGGCGGTGTTGTTCCGCGCCCACACGGCCATCTCCACGGCCTGGCTGTGGTGGGAGAGCATGTCCTGCAGGAAGCCGACGTCGACCGAGCCCTCGGCCGGCCCGTAGGTCGTCGCGGTGGAGCGCCCGAGGGCGATGCCGCCGATGACGCCGGCGAGCACCAGCACCAGCGCGAGGCCGCCGGCGATGAACGCCTTGGCCCAGGTCGGGCTCGCCGACCACCAGCCGCCGCCGGAGCCGCCGTCGTCCGCGCCGTCGTCGTCGACCGGGGGCGGCGGCGGGTCGGTGCGGTCGGTCTCGCTCACCGGGGTGTCGGTCATGTCGGTGGGGGGCGCGCTCATCCGCCGTTGCCCGCGGCCGCGCCGCGACCGTCCATCGTCACCGCGTCCGGCGGCGGGGGCGAGGGGTCGAACGGGGGCGGGTTGTCCGGGTCGAAGTAGCCCGGGCCCAGGGCGTCGCAGCTCGCCCCGACCTCGGGGTACTGGTACTGGTTCTGGCGCAGCGACTGGATGAACTGGTCGATCCGCGGGTCGTTGGGGTCGGAGACCTTGAGCTCGTGGCCCCACGACTGCAGCGCGATCGGCTGGTCGAGGCCCGGGTACGGCGACATCATCGTGTAGTCCTGGCCCTGCACGCGGCCGGCCAGCGCCTGCACGCCCGGCCCCTGCACGCGCGCCGGGTCGTAGGCGATCCACACCGCGCCGTGCTCGAGGGAGTGGACCATGTTCTCGGTGCGCACCGGGGTCGGGTAGACCACGCCGGTGCAGGCCGCCCAGTAGGCGTCGTGCGGGCCGCCGAACGGGGGCGAGCGGTCGTACGCCACGCGCTGTTGGGCGGTGACGTGCTGCTGGCCCGCGTACTGGCCGGTGACGATGCCCGGGATCGCGAGCGACGGGTCGCGGTTGTCGTCGCCCGGACGCCACGCGCTGACCTCGCCCTCACGCATGAGCGCGAAGCCGATGACGCCGACGGCGAGCAGCACGACGACGGTGACCGCGCCGATGACCGCCCACGGGACCTGGCGGCGGGTGCCGGGGGCGGGCCGCTTGCCGCGGGTGACGGGGTTGGGACCCCGCTTCGCGCCCGGGCGCTGGCCGTTCTTCGTGCCGCCCCTGGCGCCGCCCTGGCCGTTCTGTCTGCGCTGCCCGCCCGAGGACGACCGCCCCGAGGACGGCGTTCCCGACCCGGCCGACCCGGATCGACGACCGGATCCACCACTCGCCATGCCGGCGAGTCTACGGAGCGCGCGGTGACGCTCGAGGGACGGGTGCGCACCCGCGGTGATCGCCGCTCGTGCTTGACGCGGCCATCACCGCAGCGTGTGACGCGTGTGCTGCCCGGTCCCGGAGGTCAGCCGCGCGCCGGTCCCTAGAATCAGCGGGGTGACCCCCGCTGCCTTGGCCGACCTGCTGCACGCCGTCGCCGTGGACGTGCTCACCGAGCGCGGCCTCGACACGGCGGTGCTGCCGGACACGGTCACGGTGGAGCGCCCGCGCAACCCCGAGCACGGCGACTACGCCACCAACCTCGCGCTGCGCTCGGCGAAGAAGGCCGGGGTGGCGCCCGCCGAGCTGGCGGGCTGGCTCGCGACGCGCCTCGAGGACACCGACGCCATCGCCACCGCCGAGGTCGCGGGCCCCGGCTTCCTCAACCTGCGCCTCGCCGCCGACGCCCAGGCCGGGATCGTCGACGCGGTGCTCACCGCGGGCGAGGCCTACGGCCACACCGACGCGCTGACCGGCCAGGCGATCAACCTCGAGTTCGTCTCCGCGAACCCCACCGGTCCCATCCACCTCGGGGGCACGCGCTGGGCCGCGGTCGGCGACGCGCTGGGCCGGGTCCTCGCGTCGCAGGGCGCCGCGGTCACCCGCGAGTACTACGTCAACGACGCGGGCGCGCAGATCGACCGGTTCGCCGAGTCCCTGCTCGCGGCCGCCGAGGGACGCCCGGTGCCCGAGAACGGCTACGGCGGGGCCTACGTCGCCGAGGTCGCGCAGAAGGTCCTGAAGGCCTCGGGTGGGGTGGGGGACAGCAGCACAGCCGGCCTGCTCGACCAGCCCGAGGACGAGAAGCTCGCCGCGTTCAAGCGCCTCGGCGTCGAGGCGATGCTCGAGGAGATGCGCGCGAGCCTGGAGTCGTTCGGCACGCACTTCGACGTCTGGTCCTCCGAGCAGGCGCTGCACAGCTCGGGCGCGGTGGAGCGGTCGGTGCAGCAGCTCAAGGACGACGACGCCCTGTACTTCGCCGACGGCGCGTGGTGGCTGCGCTCCTCGGACCACGGTGACGACAAGGACCGCGTCGTCATCAAGAGCGACGGGCGCCCCGCCTACATCGCGGGCGACATCGCCTACTACCGGGACAAGCGCGCCCGCGGGGCCGACCTCGCGATCTACATGCTGGGCGCCGACCACCACGGCTACATCCACCGCCTCAAGGCCGTGGCCGCGGCGTTCGGCGACGACCCGGCGCGCGTCGAGGTGCTGATCGGCCAGCTCGTGAGCCTCGTGCGCGACGGGCAGCCGGTGAGGATGTCCAAGCGCGCCGGCACGATCATCACGCTGGAGGACCTCGTCGACGCCGTCGGCGTGGACGCGGCGCGCTACACGCTGGCGCGCTCGTCGGTCGACCAGGTGCTCGAGATCGACCTCGACCTGATCTCGAGTCGCACGAACGAGAACCCCGTGTTCTACGTGCAGTACGCCCACGCCCGGCTCGCGTCGCTGGCCCGCAACGCCGCGGACCTGGGCGTCTCCGCGCAGGACCCGGACCTCGCGCTGCTGACCCACCCCCGCGAGGGCGACCTCATCCGCACGCTGGGGGAGTTCCCGCGCGTGCTGTCGTCGGCCGCGAACCTGCGCGAGCCGCACCGCGTCGCGCGCTACCTCGAGGAGCTGGCGGGCGCCTACCACCGGTTCTACGACACCTGCCGCGTCCTGCCGCAGGGCGACGAGGAGCCGTCGGCGATCCACACCGCCCGCCTCGCGCTCTGCTCCGCGGCGCGCCAGGTGCTCGCCAACGGTCTCGGCCTGCTCGGTGTGAGCGCGCCCGAGCGCATGTGACCCACCCGTCCACCCACCAGGTCTGGTTGAACCCACGATGACCCGCGCCCACCCTGCCGGGCCCCGCCACGCCGACGTGATCCCGCAGCACGAGGACGCCGGCGGGCCGCCGCCCGAGGCCGCCCTCGACGCCCTGCCGGCCGCCGTGTGGCCCCGGCACGCCGCCCGCGAGACCGACGGCGTCGTCCGCCTCGCCGGCGTCGACGTCACCACCCTCGCCCGCGAGTACGGCACCCCGCTGTTCGTCGTCGACGAGGCCGACTTCCGCTCCCGGTGCGCCGAGCACGCCGACGCCTACGGCGACCCCGCGCTCGTGCACTACGCGAGCAAGGCGTTCCTGACCACCGAGATCGCCCGCTGGGTGGCCGACGAGGGCCTCGGGCTCGACGTCTGCACCGAGGGCGAGCTGCGCACGGCGCTGCGCGCGGACTTCCCGCCCGAGCGGATCACGGTGCACGGCAACAACAAGAGCCGCCGCGAGCTCACCGCCGCACTGGACGCCGGGGTCGGCGCGATCGTGCTCGACTCCTACGTCGAGATCGGCCGCCTCGACGAGATCGCCCGCGACCGCGACGTCCGCGCCCAGGTCATGGTGCGGGTGACGGTGGGCGTCGAGGCGCACACCCACGAGTTCATCGCCACCGCGCACGAGGACCAGAAGTTCGGCTTCTCGCTGGCCGCGGGCGACGCCGCCGAGGCGGTGCGCCGGGTGCTGAAGTCGCCGGGGCTGCACCTCGTGGGGCTCCACAGCCACATCGGCTCGCAGATCTTCGACGCCGACGGCTTCGAGCTGGCCGCCCGCCGGGTGATCGGCCTGCTCGCCGAGATGCGCGACGAGCACGGTGAGGCCGTCGCCGACGCGCTGACCACCGTCGACCTCGGCGGCGGCATGGGCATCGCGTACACGGTCGCCGACAAGCCCCGCTCGCCCGCGTGGCTGGCCGGGGAGCTGCGGGCGATCGTCGAGCGCGAGTCCGCGCGGGTGGACCTGGTGCCCCCGCGGATCGCGGTCGAGCCCGGGCGCGCGATCGCCGGCCCGGGCACCGTGACGCTCTACGAGGTCGGCACCGTCAAGGACGTCGAGCTCGGCGGGGGCGCGCGGCGCCGGTACGTCAGCGTCGACGGCGGGATGGGCGACAACATCCGCACCGCGCTCTACGACGCCCACTACGACTGCCGGCTGGTCTCCCGGCACGCGACCGGGGCGCCGCCGGTGCGCTCGCGGGTGGTCGGCAAGCACTGCGAGTCCGGTGACGTGGTGGTACGCGACTGCTGGCTGCCCGCGGACGTCGCGCCCGGCGACCTCGTCGCGGTGGCCGCGACCGGGGCCTACTGCTACGCGATGTCGAGCGCGTACAACAAGGTCCCGCGCCCCGCCGTCGTCGCGGTGGCGGACGGCACGTCGCGCACGCTGCTGCGGCGCGAGACCCTCGACGACCTGGCGCGACTGGAGGTGGGGTGAGATGGCCACGCCGCGGAGCGGAGCGGAGCCGGCGGAGTTGAGGTCGAGCAACGAGGGCCGAGCGATCAACGTCGCACTCCTGGGCTGTGGCGTCGTCGGGTCGCAGGTGGTCCGCCTGCTCACCGAGCAGGCCGACGAGCTGGCCGCCCGTGTCGGGGCGCCGGTGCACCTCGTGGGCATCGCGGTGCGGCGGCCCCAGCGGCACGCCGACGTGCCCGCGGACCTGCTGACCACCGACGCGGCCGGGCTGGTCGCCCGCGACGACGTCGACATCGTGGTCGAGCTGGTCGGAGGCATCGAGCCGGTGCGTGGGCTGCTGCTCACCGCGCTGAAGAACGGCAAGTCGGTGGTGTCGGCCAACAAGGCGCTGCTGGCCGAGGACGGCGCGGCGCTCGCGGCGGCCGCGGACGAGTCCGGCGCCGACCTCTACTACGAGGCCTCCGTCGCGGGCGCGATCCCGCTGCTGCGGCCCATCCAGCAGTCGCTGGCCGGCGACCGGATCCGGCGGATCGCCGGCATCGTCAACGGCACCACCAACTTCATCCTCTCGGCGATGGCGACGTCCGGCGCGAACTACACCGAGGCGCTCGAGGAGGCCGGCCGGCTGGGCTACGCCGAGGCCGATCCAACCGCCGACGTCGACGGCTACGACGCGGCGTCCAAGGCCGCGATCCTCGCCAGCCTCGCCTTCCACACCCGGGTGACCGCCGACGACGTCTACCGCGAGGGCATCCGCGACGTCTCCGCCGCCGACATCGCCGCGGCGAAGGCGCTGGGGTGCACGGTGAAGCTCCTCGCGATCTGCGAGCAGGTGGACGGCGGCCGGGGCGAGCGCAGCGACGGGAAGTCTTACGTGACGGCCCGCGTGCACCCGGCGATGATCCCGCGGTCGCACCCGCTGGCCTCGGTCTCCGGGGCCTACAACGCGGTGTTCATCGAGGCCGCCGCCGCGGGCCAGCTGATGTTCTACGGCCAGGGCGCCGGCGGCCCGGAGACCGCGAGCGCCGTGCTGGGTGACCTCGTCGCGGCGGCGCGCAACCGTGTCATCGGCGGCCGCGGGCCGCGGGACTCCGCCCACGCCCACCTGCCCGTCCTGACCATGGGCGAGACCCGCACCCGCTACCACGTCGCGCTCGACGTCACCGACCGCGCGGGCGTCCTCGCCCAGGTCGCAGGCGTGTTCGCCGACCACGACGTGAGCATCGCGACCGTGCGCCAGGAGGGCCGGGGCCAGAACGGGGGTGACGCGGGTGATGGCGTCCCGAACACCCGGGACGCCACACTGGTGATCGTGACCCACTCGGCGACGGACGCGGCCCTCGCGAGCACCGTCGAGGCGCTCACCGGCCTCGACGCCGTGCGCGGCGTCGCCGGCGTGCTGCGCGTCGAGGGCCTGGGTCGTCCCGTGACCGAGCTGGGGGGTGCGTCGTGACCGGAGTGGTCGGTGGGGCCTTCGCGGGGGGTCCGGCGGTGGCGCTCGGCGCCCGCGTCGAGTGGCCCGGGATCATCCCCGCGTACCGCGACCGCATGCCCCGGGTCCAGGACGGCTGGGAGGTCGTGACGCTGCGCGAGGGCGGGACACCGCTGCTGCCCGCGCCGCACCTCTCCGAGCTGCTCGGGTGCGAGGTCCACCTCAAGATCGAGGGCGCGAACCCCACGGGCTCGTTCAAGGACCGCGGCATGACCGTGGCCATGACCGAGGCCCTCGCGGGCGGCGCGAAGGCCGTGATCTGCGCGTCGACGGGCAACACCTCGGCGTCGGCGGCCGCCTACGCGACCCGTGCCGGGATGACCTGCGCCGTCCTCGTGCCCCAGGGCAAGATCGCGCTCGGCAAGCTCGCCCAGGCGACGGTGCACGGCGCGCGGATCCTGCAGCTCGAGGGCAACTTCGACACCTGCCTGGAGCTCGCCCGCCGGGCCGCCGAGCAGTACCCGATCGCGCTGGTCAACTCGGTGAACCCGGCGCGCATCGAGGGGCAGAAGACCGCGGCGTTCGAGATCTGCGACCAGATCGGCCGCGCGCCGGACATCCACGCGCTGCCCGTCGGCAACGCCGGCAACATCACGGCCTACTGGCGTGGCTACACGGAGTACGCCGGGGACGGCGTCGTGGCCGGCACCCCGCGCATGCTCGGCGTGCAGGCCGCGGGCGCCGCCCCGCTCGTGCACGGTGCGCCCGTGACCGACCCGGAGACCCTGGCCACCGCCATCCGCATCGGCTCGCCCGCGTCCTGGGACGGGGCCATCGCGGCGCGCGACGAGTCCGCGGGCGAGATCACCGCGGTGGACGACGACGCCATCCTCGAGGCCTACCGCCTGCTGGCGGCCCGCGAGGGCGTCTTCGTCGAGCCGGCCTCGGCCGCCTCGGTGGCGGGCCTGCTCGCGAAGTCGCGGGCCGGGCGCCTCGACACGGGGCAGCTGATCGTCGCGACGGTGACCGGGCACGGCCTGAAGGACCCCGCCACCGCGCTCGCCGACGCCGCCGAGCCCGTCGTGCTGCCCCCGCACGTGGACGCGGTGGCCGACGCCCTGGGCCTGCGCTGAGCGCCGGGGCGCAGGTCGCGCAGGAGCCGGCGGTGCCGGCCCGCGCCACCGCGCGTGTCCGGGTGCCGGCCACGTCGGCCAACCTCGGCCCCGGTTTCGACACGCTCGGGCTGGCTCTGGGCCTGTGGGACGAGGTCGAGCTCGGCGTCGTCGACGCCCCGTCCTGCCGCGTCGACGTCGAGGGCGAGGGCGCGGGCCGGGTGCCGCGCGACGGCCGCCACCTCGTGCTGCGGGCCGCGCACGCCACCTTCGACCGGGCCGGCGCCCCGCGCGCCTCGCTGCACCTGCGATGTCGCAACGCGATCCCGCACAGCCGGGGCCTCGGTTCCTCGGCGGCCGCGGCCGTCGCGGGGATCGTGGCGGCGCGCGCGCTGCTCGCCGACACCCACCCTCTCGACGACGCCGCGGTGCTCGACCTCGCGGCCGGGTTCGACGGGCACGCCGACAACGTCGCGGCCTGCCTGCACGGCGGGCTCGTCGTCAGCTGGGGCCACGAGGGCTCGTGGCACGCCGCCCACCTGACGCCGCACCCGGCGCTGCGACCGGTGGCCCTGATCGCCGACCGCTCGAGCTCCACCGAGGCCACGCGCGGGCTGCTGCCCGACCGTGTCCCGCACGCGGACGCGGCGTTCACGGCGGCCCGGTCGGCGCTGATGGTCCACGCCCTGACCTGCGAGCCCGAGCTGCTGCTCGCCGCCACCGAGGACCGGCTGCACCAGCCCTACCGGCGTCCGGCCTACCCCGAGACCGCCGCGGCGGTCGATCACCTGCGGGCGGCGGGCATCCCCGCGGTGGTCTCCGGAGCGGGCCCGACGGTGCTCGCGCTGACCCTCGACGGACGGCTGCCCGACGATCTCGACACCACCGGCTTCGCCGTCCGCCCGCTCGCGGTGGACACCGAGGGCGCGCGGGTCGAGACGGGCTGACCGGGCGTCCCGCCCGAGATCGCTGCCCGACACCGCCGCGCGGGGGGTGGTTGTTGCCGGTGCCCACGTCTGGGTCTACATTGACGGTCACAGCGACCACGCGTGTGGCGCGTCGGTGCCCTGGTCCCGTCATCGCTCGGGGCCAATCTCTCCTTCAGTCGCCGGGATGCCCGGCGGCCGGACACTCATGATCGCTGTACGACAACTCCGCGGGTCCTCCCGCCCGGGGCCGATGATCCTCATCGGACCGCCGGACCGGCCAAGACCCGCGAGACGCCCCGCCCCGTGCGGGACGGACACATCCGCTGGTCAGGGTGGTCCCCGGGCCGGTCAGGAAGGACCTGTGTGACCGAAACCGACGTCATCTCCACCGACGCCGAGGGATCCTCGGCCTCCGCGCCCGAGCGGCGCCGTCGGGGAGGTGTCTCCGGCATGGTGCTGGCCGAACTGCGCGAGCTCGCGACCTCGCTCGGCGTCTCCGACACCACCGGGATGCGACGCAACGACCTCATCTCCGAGATCAAGCGGCGGCAGTCCGGCAGCGGGGACCAGCTCCCCCTCGCCGAGGACGCCTCCGAGGGATCGAACGGCTCGAGCGCCCGCGCCGAGAGCCCCGCCGAGAGCCCGGCCCCGGCCGACGAGCCGGCGGCCGAGAGCGCTCCCACGCGCCGTCGCGGCACCCGCCGCCGCGCCACCGCCGCCTCCGGCCCCCCGCCGGTCGGCGACGAGGCGCCCAGCGGTGATGCGCCTGCGGCTTCCGCGCCGGCCACGGCCGACGCACCCGGGGCCCCCGACGCCTCCGCCGTGACCGCCGCCTCCGACGCGCTGCCCGGCGCCGAGGCCGCCGCGGCCGCGGCCACCGAGGCGCCGACCTCGAACGGCTCGTCCGGCTCGTCCGGCTCGTCCGAGGGCTCCGGCTCCTCCCGGCGCGGCCGACGCGGCGCGCGCCGCGAGGCGGGTCCGGGCGTCGGCGACGCCGAGTCCGGCGGCGCTCCCGCCGAGTCCCCCGCGGAGACCTCCACCGAGTCCTCGGACGTCGAGGCCGCCGCGGCGACCTCCACCGAGCAGACCTCCGCGCCGACCACGACCCCCGACAGCGACGGCGACGGGCAG
Organism: Actinomycetospora sp. CA-053990; assembly: GCF_050948445.1. NCBI lineage: Bacteria > Bacillati > Actinomycetota > Actinomycetes > Pseudonocardiales > Pseudonocardiaceae > Actinomycetospora > Actinomycetospora sp. CA-053990. The sequence continues at coordinate 1,842,637 of NZ_CP192043.1, forward strand.
GGCGGCGAGCAGGGCGGCGGCCAGTCCCGTCGCCAGCGCGAGCGCGACCGCGACCGCGACCGCCAGCAGGGCGGCCGGCCCGACCAGAACGGCCAGCAGGGCGGCGGCCGCGGGCAGCAGCAGGGCGGCGGCAACCAGCAGGGCGGCGGCAACCAGCAGGGTGGCGGCAACCAGCAGGGCGGCGGCAACCAGCAGGGCGGCGGCAACCAGCAGGGTGGCGGCAACCAGCAGGGCGGCGGCCAGCAGCAGACGAACCAGCGCGACGACGACGACGATGACGAGGACGGCGGTGGCCGTCGCCGCGGCCGTCGCTTCCGCGACCGTCGCCGCAACCGCAACGACCGCGGGGAGCGCCCGGAGCGCAACGACCGCGGCCAGGGCGGCGGCGGGGGCGAGCCGGAGGTCCGCGACGACGACGTCCTCATCCCGGTCGCCGGCATCCTCGACGTGCTCGACAACTACGCGTTCGTCCGCACCTCGGGCTACGCCTCGGGGCCGAACGACGTCTACGTCTCGATGTCGCTGGTGCGCAAGCACGGCCTGCGCCGCGGTGACGCCGTCACCGGCCAGGTCCGCCAACAGCGCGAGGGCGAGCAGAACCGGCAGAAGTTCAACCCGCTGGTCCGCATCGACTCGATCAACGGGCTCGACCCGGAGGCGGCGCGCAAGCGCCCCGAGTTCACCAAGCTCACCCCGCTCTACCCCAACGAGCGGCTGCGCCTCGAGACCGAGTCGCACCTGCTGACCACGCGCGTGATCGACCTGGTCATGCCGGTCGGCAAGGGCCAGCGCGCGCTGATCGTCTCGCCGCCGAAGGCCGGCAAGACGATGGTGCTGCAGGCGATCGCCAACGCGATCACCACGAACAACCCCGAGGTCCACCTCATGGTCGTGCTCGTCGACGAGCGGCCGGAGGAGGTCACCGACATGCAGCGCTCGGTGAAGGGCGAGGTCATCGCCTCGACCTTCGACCGGCCGCCGTCGGACCACACGTCGCTCTCGGAGCTGGCCATCGAGCGGGCGAAGCGCCTGGTCGAGATGGGTCACGACGTCGTGGTCCTGCTGGACTCCATCACCCGCCTCGGGCGCGCCTACAACCTGGCGGCCCCGGCGTCCGGGCGCATCCTGTCCGGCGGTGTCGACTCGACGGCGCTCTACCCGCCCAAGCGGTTCCTGGGTGCGGCCCGCAACATCGAGGACGGCGGATCGCTGACCATCTTCGCGACGGCCCTGGTCGAGACCGGGTCGACGATGGACACGGTGATCTTCGAGGAGTTCAAGGGCACCGGCAACGCCGAGCTCAAGCTCGACCGCAAGCTCGCCGACAAGCGCATCTTCCCCGCGATCGACCCCGACCCGTCGGGCACGCGCAAGGAGGAGCTGCTGCTCTCGCCGGACGAGATGGCGGTGACGCACCGGCTGCGCCGCGTCCTGGCCGCGCTGGACTCCCAGCAGGCCATCGAGCTGGTCCTCGACCGCCTGCGCAAGTCGCGGACGAACATCGAGTTCCTCATGCAGGTCGCCAAGACGACGCCCGGCAAGGACGACGAGTAGCGGGTCGACCCCGCTCGTGGAGCGAACGGCACGTCCACTTCGTCGCGTGAAGCGACAGTGCCGTTCGCTCCGTCCGGGCCCCGCCGCGCGATGATGGCCGCCATGGACACCGACCAGGTGGTGAGCGCCCGCCGCGAGATCGACGCCGGGGCCGATGTGATCTTCGAGTTCATCGCCGACCCGGCACGTCAGCCCGAGTGGGACGGCAACGACAACCTCGCCGAGGCCGCACCGGGGCAGCGCGTGCGCGCCGTCGGCGACGTCTTCACCATGCGGCTGACCAACGGTGGCCTCCGCGACAACCACGTGGTGGAGTTCGAGGAGGGCCGGGTCCTGGCGTGGCAGCCGTCGGACCAGGGATCGCCGCCGGCGGGTCACCGGTGGCGGTGGGAGCTCGAGCCCCTCGGTCCGGGCCGCACCGCGGTGACCCACACGTACGACTGGACGCACCTCACCGACGAGGGCCGCTTCGCCCGGGCGCGCGCGACGACGTCCGACCGGCTGGCAGCGTCGCTCGAACGGCTCGCGACGAGGGTTGAGTAGTTCCACCGGAGACCCGGGGTGGGGTCAGCGGCGAGGCTCCAGGCATGACAGAGCAGCCCGGCGCCGGCCTCCCCGCCCTCCCCGGTCCCTGGACGGCGATCCTCGAGGAGGCGCGCCGCTACCCCTCGCCACACAACTCCCAGCCGATCACCGTGCGGGTGCACGACGATCGCCGGGCGGAGTTCTTCTACGACCTCGACCGCGGCCTGCCCGCCGAGAACTTCGGCATCCCGTTCGCGCACGTCTGCGCCGGGGTGTTCCTCGAGTCCCTCGCGACGGTCGCGGCGGCGCACGGCTGGGCGGTCCGCGAGACCCTGCGCCTCGCCGAGATGGACTTCTCGTCCCCGCAGCGCCAGCACCTGCTCGGCGGCCTCGAGCTCACGCCCGTCCCCGTCACCGACGCGGCCTGCGAGCAGATGGCCGCGTTCCGCCGGCGCCGCACCTCGCGCCGTCCGTACGACCGCCGCCTCGTCGACCGGGCCGTTCTCGAGGAGGTCGCGGCGATCGCCGGCGACATGGGCCAGCGGTTCGGGTGCACCGACGAGCAGCGCCTGGTGGACGACCTCATCCGGATCAACCAGGAGACGCTCTTCGACGACCTGCGCGACGACGCGGTCCACGAGGAGATCCTCACCTGGATCCGCACGTCGAAGCGGCAGGCGGCCGCCACCCGTGACGGGCTCTCCGCCGAGACCATGCTGATGCCCGGCCCCCTGCTCCGGATCGCGATGCGCCACCGGTGGCTCTGGGACCTGCCCCTGGTCGGCGACCTCTTCCGCCGGGTCTACCTGTCGACGATGCGCGGGGTCCGCGAGCTGGGCTGGCTGACCGGCCCCTTCGAGACCCCGGGCGACCACGTCGAGGCCGGCCGCTGCTTCCTGCGCCTGTGGCTCGCCTTCACCCGTCACGGCGTCGACCTGCACCCCTTCGGCACCGTCATCACCAACCCGCGCTCGCACGCCGCGTTCGTCGAGCGCACCGGGATCGACGAGTCCGGCGGCCGGATGGCCTGGATGCTCTTCCGCTACGGCACCGGGAAGCCGCCGCCCCGGGCCTGGCGACGCACGCTCGACGCGATGCTGATCAACGGTGAGGACCACGTCCCGTCGGGAGCGACGTCATGAGGCTGTTCTGGTGGTGCCAGGAGATGCTCGTCGACCTCCTCGGACGGTTCCCCACGACCCACGCCCTGCTGCTCGCCCCCGGGTTCGAGCGTCTGCGCTGGTGGCTCGGACGCCGCCGCGCGGCGCGGACGGCCGCTCGCACCGCCCGCCGCGTCCCGGCGTACGGCCGGTTCCTGGCCGAGCGGGGCGTGTCGGGGCGGCCCTTCGAGGGTCTCCCGGAGATGGACAAGAGCAGCTACATCACCCGCTACCCCATCCTCGAGCGGTGCGTGGGCGGGCGGCTCCCGCGCCGCGGGGTCGTCGTCGACGAGTCCTCGGGCTCGACCGGCACCCCGACCAGCTGGGTGCGGGGCCCGGTGGAGCGGCGGGCGTCGCGCGAGGTCCTGCGCGTCGGCTTCCTGCGCCACGCCGGCAAGGACCGCCCGGTGTTCGTCATCAACGCCTTCTCCCTCGGGGCGTGGGCCACGGGGATGAACGTGACCGCCGCGCTGACCCGGGTCTCGACGATCAAGTCGTGCGGGCCGGACCGCGACAAGATCATCAACACGATGCGGGAGTTCGGCACGGGCTACACGTACGTGATCACGAGCTACCCGCCGTTCCTCAAGGGTCTGCTCGAGGACGACCGGCTCGACTGGTCGGCCTACGACGTGGTCTGCGCCTTCGGGGGCGAGGGGATCAGCGAGGGCATGCGCGACCACATCCTGCGCCGCGCGCGGAAGGTCGTCGGCGCCTACGGGGCCAGCGACCTCGAGATCAGCATCGCCGTCGAGACCGAGTTCACGATCGCGCTGCGCCGGGCCATCGCCGCCGACCCCGCGCTCGCCACGGCCCTGACCAGGCAGGACGAGTACGGCGTGCTCCCGAACATCTTCCAGTTCAACCCGTACGCCTACCTGGTCGAGGAGAACGACGAGGGCGAGCTGGTCGTCACCATCACCCGCCCCCAGAACGTCGACCCCCGGATCCGCTACAACATCCACGACCGCGGGCACGTGCTGCGGATGCGCGACGTGCTGCCGGTACTGCGCCGCTTCGGGCTCACCGACGTGCTCGACGAGCGGGTGCTCGACCTGCCCCTGCTGCTGCAGTACGGGCGCAGCGACCACTCGGTGGACTACAACGGGGCGGTCGTGCCGCCCGACGGGGTCCGCGACGCCGTGGCCGGCGACGCCGAGCTGGTGGAGGCCGTCGAGAACCACCGGGTCGTCTCGTTCGAGGACCGCGCCGGCGACCGGCGCCTGCACCTGGCCCTCCAGCTCGCCGACGGTCGCACGCTGGCCGACCCCACGGCGGCCGGGCACCGGCTGCTCGCGGCGATGCGGCGCGCCAACCGCGACCTCGACAACGCGATCCGCACGAGCTCGCCGGGCACCGAGCCCACGGTCGGCGTCTACCCCTTCCGGACCGGCGTCTTCGCGGGCGACGGGGGCCGGCTCAAGAACGAGTACGTGTGGATCCTCGACGCCCCGGGGGCCGAGGCGGCGGGCCTCGACGAGCAGGTCGTCGCCGCCCGCAGCGGATGACGCGCCGGGAACAACGCGACCCCCCAGGTGGTTGTGCAGCTCAGCGGGCGGTCCTGCGAGAATGGCCCGCACATCAGGTACCGGTTCACCCCAGCACCACCGGGGACCCGGCGACCACGACGCGAGAGGACCAGACCGTGAAGAGCGGCATCCACCCCGATTACCACGAGACCTCGGTGCTCTGCAGCTGCGGGAACTCGTTCACCACCCGCAGCACGAAGCCCGGTGGCAACATCACCGTCGAGATCTGCGCCGCGTGCCACCCGTTCTACACGGGCAAGCAGCGGATCATGGACACCGGCGGTCGTGTGGCCCGCTTCGAGGCGCGCTACGGCAAGCGCACCCCGACCAAGAAGTAGCTCCCGCGACGCCCGTCGCCCCTGCGCCACGCGCGCGGGGCGGCGGGCGTTCTGCGTGTACGGGGCAGGTCCACCGACGAGAGGAGGCGCGCGATGGCATCGCAGGCACCGGCGGACTCGATGACGTCCTCGCCCGGCGTCACGGCCCTGCTCGAGGAGCACGCGGGGCTCGAGGCGCGCCTCGCCGACCCCGACGTGCACGCCGACCAGGCGCTCGCGCGCTCCCTGGGCCGCCGCTACGCCGCGCTCGCCCCGGTGGTCGCCACCGTGGAGGAGCTGCGCGGGGCCGAGGCCGACCTCGCCGATGCCCGTGAGCTCGCCAAGGAGGATTCCGCGTTCGCCGCCGAGGTCACGGAGATCGAGGCGCGGGTCGGGACGCTGCGCGACCGCCTGTCCGAGCAGCTCGTGCCCCGCGACGCGGCGGACGCGAACGACGTGGTGGTCGAGGTGAAATCGGGGGAGGGCGGCGAGGAGTCGGCGCTGTTCGCCGGCGACCTGCTGCGCATGTACTCCCGGTACGCCGAGCGCCGGGGCTGGAAGGTCGAGGTGCTCTCGGCCACCGAGTCCGACCTCGGCGGCTACAAGGACGTCACGGTCGCCGTCACCGCGCCGGGGAGTGAACCCGAGGGCGTCTGGGCCTGGCTCAAGTACGAGGGCGGGGTGCACCGGGTGCAGCGCGTCCCGGTCACCGAGTCCCAGGGCCGCATCCACACCTCCGCGGCCGGCGTGCTCGTCTACCCCGAGGTGGACGCCGCCGCGGACGTCGAGATCGACGAGAAGGACCTGCGCGTCGACGTCTTCCGGTCGTCGGGCAAGGGCGGGCAGGGCGTCAACACCACCGACTCCGCGGTCCGGATCACCCACCTACCCACCGGTGTGGTCGTGTCCTGCCAGAACGAGCGCTCGCAGCTGCAGAACAAGGCCCGCGCGATGGACGTGCTGCGCAGCCGCCTGCAGGCGATCGCGGACGAGGCGGAGGCGGCCCAGGCGTCGGCCGACCGTCGCAGCCAGGTCCGCACCGTCGACCGCTCCGAGCGGGTGCGCACCTACAACTACCCGGAGAACCGGATCTCCGACCACCGCGTCGGCTACAAGTCGCACGACCTCGACCGGGTGCTCGACGGCGACCTCGACGCGGTGCTCGACGCCCTGCGCTCGGCCGACCGCGCGGAGCGGATGGCCCAGTCCGTGCCGTCGGCGGACGAGCCGCGCTCCTGAGCCCCGCGAGCCCCGTGGACACCGTCGCCCGGGCGGCCGCCCGGCTCGCCGAGGCCGGCGTCGCCTCCCCCGGGTGGACGCCGAGCTGCTCGTCGCCCACGTCCTGGGCGTCCCGCGCGGCCGTCTGCTGCTCGCCGACCCGCCGGACGAGGCGCAGGGCGTGGCGCTCGACGCGCTGGTCGCGCGCCGCGCCGCCCGGGAGCCCCTCCAGCACCTGCTCGGCACCGCGGTGCTCGGTCCGGTCGAGGTGGCCGTCGGCCCCGGCGTCTTCGTGCCCCGCCCCGAGACCGAGGTGCTGCTGGAGCGCGCACTCCGGATGCTCGATGCCGGCCCGCCGGTCGTCGTCGACCTCTGCACGGGCACCGGTGCGCTCGCCCTCGCGCTGGCCCGCGCCCGCCCGGACGCCGTGGTCCACGCCGTCGAGACCGCGCCCGAGGCCCTGACCTGGGCGGGGAGCAACCTCGCCGGCTCGGGCGTCACGCTGCACGACGCCGACGTGACGCGGCCCGGGGTGCTCGCGGCGCTGGACGGCACCGTCGACCTCGTGACCTGCAACCCGCCGTATGTGCCCGAGGGGCTGGCCGTGCCGCCCGAGGTGCACGCCGACCCGCACGGCGCGGTGTTCGCCGGCCCCGACGGCCTGGACGTGATCCGTCCCGTCGCCGCGCTGGCCCACCGGCTGCTGCGGCCCGGGGGAGCGGTGGCGCTCGAGCACGACGACTCCCACCCCGCGGCCGTGCGCGAGGTGCTCGCGGCCGCCGGGTTCGCCGACGTCACCACCCACGACGACCTGACCGGGCGCCCCGGGTGGCGACCGCGCTGCGCCGGATCCCGGGGCCCTAGGCTGGCGCGCCGTGAGCACGACGTACGACTGCGAGGACCCCGCGACCCGACCCACCGGGCTGGCGGCGGCGGCCGCGGCGGTGCGGGCGGGACGGCTGGTCGTCGTCCCCACCGACACCCTCTACGGGATCGGGGCGGACGCCTTCTCGGCGCGCGCGGTGGCCGACCTGCTGGCCGCCAAGCAGCGCGGACCGGACATGCCGGTCCCGGTGCTGGTGGGCAGCTGGTCGACGATCGACGGGCTGGTCGGCGCCGTGCCGCGCGTCGCGCGCGACCTCGTCGAGGCGTTCTGGCCCGGCGGGCTCTCGATCGTCCTGCCGCACGCCCCGAGCCTGGCGTGGGACCTCGGGCGCACGCGCGGCACCGTGATGCTGCGCATGCCCCTGCACCCGGTGGCCCTCGAGCTGCTGCGCGAGGTCGGTCCCATGGCCGTGAGCAGCGCGAACGTCTCCGGTCGCGAGCCGGCGACCACGGTGGCCGACGCCCGCGAGCAGCTGGGCGAGAGCGTCGAGGTCTACCTCGACGGCGGGGTGTGCGCGACGGGCGTGGCCTCGACGATCGTCGACCTCACCGGCGACGTCCCGCGCCTGCGCCGCGAGGGCGCCGTCACGGCCGACCAGGTCTCCGAGGTCATCGGCACCCCCGTCTCCTTGTGAGCTCCGCCCTCATCGGGGCGGAAAGTGCTCACGAGGGGATGTGACCCAGGTTCCAGGGGCGGGGCGCGCTCCGGTGAATGGCCGGTAACGTGAGGTGTCATGGCAGCCGACTCGCAGCACTTCTGGGGACCGGACTACGACGCCCTCCGGGCCGTCGACCCCGAGATCGCCCAGGTCGTCGACGACGAGCTCACCCGGCTGCGCGGCGGACTGCAGCTCATCGCCAGCGAGAACCTCACCAGCCCGGCCGTGCTCGCGGCGCTGGGCTCGACGCTGTCGAACAAGTACGCCGAGGGCTACCCCGGCCGCCGCTACTACGGCGGCTGCGAGGTCGTCGACCGCGCCGAGGAGATCGGCATCGAGCGCGCCAAGACGCTCTTCGGCGCCGAGCACGCCAACCTCCAGCCGCACTCCGGCGCCAACGCCAACCTCGCGGTCTACGCGGCGTTCTGCCAGCCCGGCGACAAGGTGCTGGCGATGTCGCTGCCCCACGGCGGGCACCTCACGCACGGCGCGAAGGTCAGCTTCTCGGGCAAGTGGTTCGAGCCGGTGCCCTACACCGTCCGCGAGGACGACGGCCGCATCGACTACGACCAGGTGCGCGACCTCGCGCTCGAGCACCGGCCGAAGATGATCGTCGCCGGCGCCACCGCCTACCCCCGCCTCATCGACTTCGCGAAGTTCCGCGAGATCGCCGACGAGGTGGGCGCGAAGCTCTGGGTCGACGCCGCCCACTTCATCGGCCTCGTCGCCGGCCAGGCGATCCCCAGCCCGGTGCCCTACGCCGACGTCGTCACCTTCACGACGCACAAGGTCCTCCGCGGCCCGCGCGGCGGCATGCTCGTCTCGAAGGCGGAGCACGCGAAGGCCCTGGACAAGGCCGTCTTCCCGTTCCTGCAGGGTGGGCCGCTCATGCACGCGGTCGCCGGCAAGGCCGTCGCCCTGGCCGAGGCGGCGACGCCGGACTACCAGCGCTACGCCCGCCAGGTCATCGCCAACGCCCAGGCCCTGACCTCGGGCCTCGAGTCCCAGGGCATGCGCGCGATCTCCGGCGGCACCGACACCCACCTCGCGCTGCTCGACCTGCAGCCGCTCGGGGTCACCGGCAAGGAGGCCGAGGCCCGCAGCGGTCTCGCCGGCATCACGCTGAACAAGAACGCGATCCCGTACGACCCGCAGCCGCCCATGACGGCCTCGGGCATCCGCGTCGGGTCGCCGTCGATCACCACGCAGGGCATGACGGAGTCCGAGATGGGCGACGTCGCGCGGCTGATCGCCTCCGCCGTGACGGCCGACGAGACCAGCGAGGTGGGCAAGAAGGCCCTCGCCGACGTGCGCGACGAGGTGACGGCCCTCGTGTCGCGCTTCCCCGCGTACCCCCGCTAGACGAGCGCGGGTCTACTCTCGGGCTCCGTGGGCCCGTCAGCGGATTTCGCCCCGATGGGGCTCCCGATCCGGGAGTACCTCCTGGTCGGGCTCTGCGCGGCGGTCGTCACCTACCTGCTCACGGGGCTGGTCCGTCGCCTCGCCATCCGTGCCGGGGCGATCGCGGTGCCCCGCGGGCGTGACGTTCACACGGTGCCGATCCCGCGCCTGGGCGGCATCGCGATCTACCTCGGCGTGGTGGCCGGGGTGTTCGTGGCCAGCCAGCTCCCGGTCCTGCGGCGCGCCTTCGACTACTCGACCGAGACGGTCGCGGTGCTCGTCGCCGGCGGGCTCATCGTCACCGTCGGGGCCCTCGACGACCGCTACGGCCTCGACGCGCTCACCAAGCTCGCCGGCCAGGCCACCGCCGCGGGCGTCCTCGTGCTCATGGGCGTGCAGTGGACGGCGGTGTACCTGCCCTGGGGCGGCACCGGCGGGAGCACCGGCTCGGTGCTGCTGCTCGGGCAGGACCAGGGCGTGCTCATCACCGTGTTCCTGTGCGTGCTGCTGGTCAACGCCATGAACTTCGTCGACGGCCTCGACGGCCTGGCCGCGGGCATCGGCACGATCGCGGCCACCGCCACCTGCGCGTTCGCGCTCGGGCTGCTCGGCCAGCAGAACGGCGACGTCAACGCCTACCCGCCGGCCCTCATCGCCGCGGTGCTCGCCGGGGCCTGCGCCGGCTTCCTGCCGCACAACTTCCAGCCCGCGCGGCTGTTCATGGGCGACTCCGGCTCGATGTTCATCGGGCTGACGCTCGCGGCGGCCACCACCACCGCGTCGGGACGCACCAACTACTCGACCACCGGCGCCACCGGCGCGCTCGCCCTGGTCACGCCGCTGATCGTCGTCGCGGCCGTCGTCTTCGTGCCGCTGCTGGACCTGCTGATGGCCGTGGTGCGCCGCACCCGGGCGGGCACGAGCCCGTTCGCGCCGGACAAGATGCACCTGCACCACCGGCTGCTGGAGATCGGCCACTCCCAGCGCCGGGCCGTGCTCCTGATCTACCTGTGGGCCGGGGTGCTCGCGTTCGGGGCCGTCGCCCTGGCACTGATCGACAACGCGTTCGTGGTGGTCTGGATCGTCACCGTCGGCGTGCTCGTCGCCGTGCTGGCCTCCGCCGTCCCCCGCCTGCGCCCCCGCGCCTGACTCCCCGAGACCTCCCCCGAGGAACCGATGACAGACCCGATGACCAGCCCCGAGCCGGACCCCACACCCCCCGTGACCCCGGCGTCCGGCACGCCGGACGGCACCACGGCCAACCCGGTCAACCCGCTCAACCCGTCAGCCACCCCCGCGAACACCGCCCAGGTCCTCGAGGCCAGCCGGGCGATGCTGTTCGGGGGCCTGTGGCCGGCGCTCGCCGTCGCCGTGCTCGCCGCGGTGGTCGCCGGGCTGCTCGCGGGCACCACCGGGGTGGTCGCGGCGATCGTCGGCGCCGTCGTCGTCATCGCGGTCTGCTCGCTGGGCCCGCTGGTGATGCGCTGGACCGCCGCCGCCGACCCGATGGTCGTCATGGCCGCCGCGCTCGTGTCGATGATGGGCAAGCTCGGGCTGCTGCTGGTCGTCTTCCTCGTGCTCCAGGCCCTGGGCGTCGTCGACACACGCATCGCGGCGCTCGCGCTCGGCCCGACGGCGCTGGCGTTCATCGTCGGCGAAGTGATCGCCTTCGCGCGGCTGAAGACGCCGACGATCGCGGTCTGACCGTCCCCCGGACGGCCGTCCCCTACTCGGCGGTGTGGCCTCCGACGGCCCGTAGTGGACGGGGACGAACCTGCTGATATGGTGCGCCCGATGGCGCAGGACAGCCTCCGCGGTGACGCGGGACGCACCCCCCAGAAGGGGTCCGCGGACCAGTCACCGTCGGAGGCCTGGACGGTCCTCTCCCATCTGATCACCGGCATCCTGGTGTTCGGACTGGCCGGATGGGGAATCGACACCCTGCTCTCGACGCGCTGGTTCCTGCTGGTCGGGCTCCTGCTCGGTGGGGCCGCGTCCTTCAGCTTGATCTACATCCGTTACCTTTACATCCCCCCTGAGCCCCTCCCTCGACCCGGTGAACCCGCCGGCCCGGAGGACCGGAAGGAGCAGCACGGGTGATCTCGTCGTTGACGCAGGTACCGGCGCCACCGGTCCCGCCTCCGATGCCTGCCGAGGGCTTCAAGGCCCCCGGCGTCGAGGACTTCAACATCCCTCCGATCTTCGAGGGCATCCCCGTCCTCGAGTGGATCGACAAGGTCTCGATCCAGTTCATCCTGGCCGCGGTCATCGTGTACGCCTTCTACGCACTGGCCACGAAGGACGCGAAGATCGTGCCGGGCCGGCTGCAGTTCGCCGCGGAGAAGTTCCAGGGCATCGTCCGGGACCAGATCGCGCGCGACAACATCGGTCCTGATTTCCGCAAGTACGTGCCCTACCTGGTGGCACTCTTCGCGTTCATCCTGGTGAACAACGTGTTCGGGATCTTCCCGTTCATCCAGTTCCCGTCGTTCTCCCACCCGGGCATGGCGTACGCGCTCGCCGCCATCACGTGGCTGATCTACAACTACGTCGGCATCAAGAAGCAGGGCTTCGGCGGCTACGTCCGGCTCATGACCTGGCCGCCCGGCGTGCCGGGCTGGGTCCGGATCATCCTGACCCCGATCGAGTTCCTCTCGAACTTCATCCTGCGGCCGGTCACGCTCTCCCTGCGGCTCTTCGGCAACATGCTGGCGGGCCACCTGTTGCTGCTGGTCTTCATCTTCGGCGGCGAGTACATGCTCACCGTCGCGGACGACCTCGTCCTCAACGTCCTCTCGCCGTTCGCGTTCCTCTTCGCGATCGTCATGACGTTCTTCGAGGCCTTCATCCAGGTGGTGCAGGCCTACATCTTCACGGTCCTCACCGCGTCGTACATCGGTGCGTCGCTGGCCGACGAGCACTGACTCGACACCGATCCACCGGGTCGCCGAAACCACCGGCGCCGTCCCTCCCCGATTCAGCGAACGAACACCGGAAAGGAACCCCTCATGGTTCAGGGCAGCCTCAACATGGTCGGCTACGGCCTCTCCGCCGTCGGCCCCGGTATCGGCGTCGGCATCGTCTTCGCCGCGTTCATCAACGGCGTGGCGCGTCAGCCCGAGGCCCGCGGCCAGCTGCAGACCATCGCGTTCATCGGCTTCGCCCTCTCCGAGGCGCTCGCCATCATCGGTCTGGTGCTCGCGTTCGCCATCTGATTCCCGCTGACCGGTCGCCGGAGGGGCGGGAGGTGAACACATGAGCGTCATCGAGGTGCTGGCCGAACAGCCCGCGGGCGAGCCGTCCGCGACGATCCCGCACGCTGCCGAGATCATCGTCGGTCTCATCGCCTTCGCGCTGCTGGTCTACGTGCTCTACAGGTACGCGTGGCCGGGCTTCGTGACCTCCCACGAGGACACGAAGAAGCAGATCGAGGGCGGTATGGCCCGGGCCGAGGCCATGGAGGCCGACGCCAAGGCGGAGCTCGCACGCAGCCGTGAGCGGCTCGCCGGTGTCGACGACGAGACCGCGCGCATCCGTGACGACGCACGGGCCGACGCCGAGCGCATCGGGCAGGACATGGACGCCAAGGCGGCCGACGAGGCCGAACGCATCAAGGCCCAGGGTCAGCAGTCCCTGGACGCGTCGCGCTCGCGCACGATCTCGGACCTGCGCGCCGAGACGGGCCACCGGTCGGTGGAGCTGGCACGGCGCATCGTCGAGTCCTCGCTGTCCGACGACCGGAGCCGCGGGGAGAGCGTCGACCGCTTCCTCGCCGAGCTCGAGGCCATGGGCGGGTCCACCGGTGGAACCGCAGGCGGGACCGGCAACGGTGCCCGCGGGAACGGGGGTCAGGCATGAGCGCCTCCACCGCCGGCGTCCTCGCCGACTTCCACGCCGCGAGCCGTGACGCGCTCGAGGCCACGCGCCGTCGCCTCTCCGAGGTCACGGCGCAGGCGACCGCGGGCGACCTCGACACCACCGCCGAGCAGCTCGACTCCCTGGCCGACCTCCTCGCCCGCGAGGGCGAGCTGCGGCGCACGCTCGCCGACTCGTCGCGCACCGCCGAGGACCGCGAGGGCCTCGCCGACCGGCTGATCAGCCGTCAGGTCACCTCGACCACCGGGGACATCGTGAAGACCGCGGTGTCGTCGTCGTGGTCGCGGCCCGAGGACCTCGTCACGGGTCTGCGCACCGTCGCCCGTGAGGCCCTCCTCGTGTCGGCCGAGCGTGACGGCCGGCTCGACGCCGTGGAGGACGAGCTGTTCCGGCTCGGCCGCATCGTCGGCGGGTCGCCCGACCTCGAGCGTCTGCTGGCCGACCCGGCCGCCGACCCCGAGGGCAAGCAGCGGGTCCTCGACCAGCTGCTCGCGGACCGGGCCGAGCCCGTCACCCGCAAGCTCGCCGCCCAGCTCGTGGCCCACCCGGTGGGTCGCGGCGTCGCCCAGGGCCTCGAGCGCCTGGCCGAGCTCGCGGCCGAGCGCCGCGAGCGGTCGGTGGCCACGGTGCGCTCGCCCATCGCCCTCTCGGACCAGCAGCAGCAGCGGCTGGCCGACGCCCTGACGCGCATCTACCGTCGGGACATCACCCTGCACCTCGAGGTCGACCCCGACATCGTCGGCGGTCTCGTGATCCAGGTGGGGGACGAGGTCATCGACGGAAGCGTTGCCGGGCGGCTCGACGAGCTCGGCCGGAGACTGGGCTGAACTGTCGGCTCGACTGACGTCGACCCAACGAACCCCCTAACGACTAGCGAGAGCGGAAGCCATGGCCGAGTTGACCATCTCCTCCGACGAGGTCCGTAGCGCGATCGAGGACTACGTGTCCTCGTACTCCGCGGACTCGACCCGTCAGGAGGTCGGCATCGTCGCCTCGACAGGCGACGGCATCGCATACGTCGAGGGCCTTCCCTCGACCATGACCAACGAGCTCCTCGAGTTCCCCGGAGGCGTGCTGGGCCTGGCCCAGAACCTCGAGGAGCGCGAGATCGGCGTCGTCATCCTCGGTGAGTACGAGACCATCGAGCAGGGCCAGCAGGTCACCCGCACCGGCCGCGTGCTGTCGGTGCCGGTCGGCGACAACTTCCTCGGCCGGGTGGTCAACCCCCTCGGCCAGCCCCTGGACGGGCTCGGCGACATCGAGTCCGAGGGCGAGCGGGAGATGGAGCTGCAGGCGGCCACGGTCGTCCAGCGCCAGGGGGTCACCGAGCCCCTGCAGACCGGCATCAAGGCGATCGACGCCATGACCCCGGTCGGCCGCGGCCAGCGCCAGCTGATCATCGGCGACCGCAAGACCGGCAAGACCGCGGTCTGCACCGACACGATCATCAACCAGCGCGAGGCCTGGGAGACCGGCGACCCGGAGCAGCAGGTCCGCTGCGTCTACGTCGCCGTCGGCCAGAAGGGCACCACGATCGCCGGTGTCCGCCAGGCCCTCGAGGACGCCGGCGCGATGGAGTACACCACCATCGTCGCCGCCCCGGCCTCCGACCCGGCCGGCTTCAAGTACATCGCCCCGTACGCCGGCTCGGCCATCGCCCAGCACTGGATGTTCCAGGGCAAGCACTGCCTGATCGTCTTCGACGACCTGTCGAAGCAGGCCGAGGCCTACCGCGCGATCTCGCTGCTGCTGCGCCGCCCGCCGGGCCGCGAGGCCTACCCGGGCGACGTCTTCTACCTGCACTCCCGGCTGCTCGAGCGGTGCGCGAAGCTCAACGACGAGCTGGGCGCGGGCTCGCTGACCGGCCTGCCGATCGTCGAGACCAAGGGCGGCGACATCGCGGCCTACATCCCGACGAACGTGATCTCGATCACCGACGGCCAGTGCTTCCTCGAGGCCGACCTGTTCAACCAGGGCCAGCGGCCCGCGCTGAACGTCGGGAACTCGGTGTCGCGCGTCGGCGGTGACGCCCAGATCAAGGCGATGAAGTCCGTCGCCGGCCGCCTGCGCGTGGAGCTGGCGCAGTACCGCGAGCTGGAGTCCTTCGCGGCCTTCGGCTCCGACCTCGACGCCACCTCGCAGGCGCAGCTCGACCGCGGTGCCCGCCTCATGGAGCTGCTCAAGCAGGGCCAGGGCGAGCCGTACCCGGTCGAGGAGGAGGTCGTCGGCATCTTCCTCGGCACCCGTGGTCACCTCGACTCGGTGCCGGTCGAGGACGTCAGCCGCTTCGAGACCGAGTTCCTCGAGCACGTGCGTCGCGACGGCAGCGTGCTCGCCGCGATCCGCGACACCGGCAAGCTCTCCGACGAGGACGAGGAGCGCCTGAACAAGACCGTCTCCGAGTTCAA
This sequence comes from Actinomycetospora sp. CA-053990, assembly GCF_050948445.1. NCBI lineage: Bacteria > Bacillati > Actinomycetota > Actinomycetes > Pseudonocardiales > Pseudonocardiaceae > Actinomycetospora > Actinomycetospora sp. CA-053990. Next base: position 1,858,169 of record NZ_CP192043.1, read on the forward strand.
GCAGCAGTTCGCCACGGAGTCCGGTGAGGGCGTCGAGGACGACGGCGGCACCGGCGAGCTCGCCACCGGCGACGACTCGTCCGACGAGTCGTCGGAGGGCTCCTCCGAGGGGTCGTCGGAGTCGTCGCAGAACTCGGACGGTGACTCGGACGAGAACTCGAGCGACAGCTCGAACGAGAGCTCGGACGGGTCCGAGGGCTCGGACGAGAACGCCGACTCGGGCGCGAGGAGCTAGACGGCATGGCCGCATCCCTCCGCGTCCTGCGACGGCGCATCCGGTCGACCAAGAACATCGCCCAGATCACCAAGGCGATGGAGATGGTCGCGGCTTCGCGCATCGTGAAGGCGCAGGCCCGCGTCCACGCCGCGCGGCCGTACTCCGACGAGTTCACCCACGTCCTCACGACGGCCGCGAAGGCCGGCGCCAGCGACCACCCGCTGCTGGTGCCGCGCGAGGAGCCGGGCCGCACGGGCGTCCTGGTCGTCACGAGCGACCGCGGCCTGTGCGGCGGCTACAACGCCAACGTGCTGCGCGAGGCCGAGCGGCTCATGCGCGAGCTGAACAGCGCGGGCAAGGAACCCCAGCTGTTCGTCATCGGCGGCAAGGGCACCGCCTACTTCCGCTTCCGCAAGCGGGCCGTGGCCGGGCAGTGGACGGGCTTCTCCGAGGTCCCGGACTACCCGAACGCCACCCGGGCCGCGGACACCATGACCGCCTGCTTCCTCGCCGGGAGCGCCGAGACGGTCCAGGGCGAGTCCGAGGACGAGCAGCAGGGTTCGGGCGGTGGCTCGGGTGACGGCTCCGGCGAGGGTGGCGAGGGCGGTTCCTCGCGGTCCTCCTCGTTCGTCCCGCCGCAGGAGGCCGAGGGCCTCGACGGGGTCGACGAGCTGCACGTGGTCTACACCGCGTTCAACTCCCTCGCGAGCCAGCGGGTCACCTCCTCGCAGATCGCCCCGCTGGAGCTGGAGGAGGACGACGAGTCCTCCGACGGCGAGTCCGACGGGTCCGGTTCCGGGGACTCGCAGGAGCGGCAGGCCGAGTACGAGTTCGAGCCGGAGCCCGAAGTGCTCTTCGACCGGCTCATGCCCAAATACCTCCGCGCGCGCGTGTTCGCGGCCCTGCTCGACGCCGCGGCGTCCGAGTCGGCGGCCCGGCAGCGCGCCATGAAGGCGGCGACGGACAACGCCAACGACCTGGTCGACAACCTGACCCGGGAGGCGAACCAGGCCCGCCAGGCCCAGATCACGCAGGAGATCAGCGAGATCGTTGGCGGCGCCAACGCCCTCGCCGAGTAGGGGAGCTGACGATGACCCAGTCCACCGCCCCGGCCGAGGGCACCGAGCAGAACGGCTCGCAGGGTGCCGTCGGCCGCATCACCCGCATCCTCGGCCCCGTCGTCGACGTGGAGTTCCCGCGCGGCGAGGTGCCCGAGCTCTTCAACGCGCTGACCACCGAGGTCACGCTCGGCGAGGACACCAAGACCCTGACGCTCGAGGTCGCCCAGCACCTCGGCGACAACCAGGTCCGCACGATCTCCATGCAGCCGACCGACGGTGTCGTGCGTGGCCACGACGTGCAGGACCTCGGCCGTCCCATCACGGTGCCCGTCGGCGACGTCGTCAAGGGCCACCTGTTCAACACCCTGGGCGACTGCCTCGACGACCCGGGCTACGCCTCGGACGCCGAGCGCTGGAGCATCCACCGCGATCCGCCGCCGTTCGACCAGCTCGAGGGCAAGACCTCGGTGCTGTGGACCGGCCTCAAGGTCGTCGACCTGCTCACCCCGTACGTCGAGGGCGGCAAGATCGGCCTCTTCGGCGGTGCGGGCGTCGGCAAGACGGTGCTCATCCAGGAGATGATCCAGCGCATCGCCCGCAACTTCGGTGGCACCTCGGTGTTCGCCGGCGTGGGCGAGCGCACCCGTGAGGGCAACGACCTGTGGGTCGAGCTCGGCGAGGCCGACGTCCTCAAGGACACCGCGCTCGTCTTCGGTCAGATGGACGAGCCGCCGGGCACCCGCATGCGCGTCGCCCTCTCGGCCCTGACGATGGCCGAGTACTTCCGCGACGTGCAGGAGCAGGACGTCCTCCTGTTCATCGACAACATCTTCCGGTTCACCCAGGCCGGCCAGGAGGTCTCGACCCTGCTGGGCCGCATGCCCTCGGCCGTCGGTTACCAGCCGACCCTGGCCGACGAGATGGGCGAGCTGCAGGAGCGGATCACCTCGACCCGCGGCCGCTCGATCACCTCGATGCAGGCGATCTACGTGCCCGCCGACGACTACACCGACCCGGCGCCGGCCACCACGTTCGCCCACCTCGACGCGACCACGGAGCTCTCCCGTGGCGTGTTCGCCAAGGGCATCTTCCCGGCGGTGGACCCGCTGACCTCGACCTCGACGATCCTCGACGCGCAGTACGTCGGCGAGGACCACTACCGGGTCGCGCGTGAGGTCATCCGGATCCTGCAGCGCTACAACGACCTGCAGGACATCATCGCCATCCTCGGCATCGACGAGCTCTCCGAGGAGGACCGCCTCACCGTCGCCCGCGCGCGGCGCATCGAGCGCTTCCTCGGTCAGAACATGTACGCCGCCGAGCAGTTCACCGGCGAGCCGGGCTCGTTCGTCGACGTCAAGGACACCGTCGAGGCGTTCGACAAGATCGCCAAGGGCGAGTACGACGACTACCCGGAGCAGGCCTTCGCGATGTCCGGCGGTCTCGACGACGTCGAGGCCAACGCGAAGAAGTACTCCTCCTGATGGCGACCATGGAGGTCGCCATCGTCGGCGTCGAGAAGCGGCTGTGGTCGGGGGAGGCGAGCTTCGTCTCCGCCCGCACGGTCGAGGGCGACATCGGTCTGCTGCCCGGGCACCAGCCGATGATCGCCGCGCTCGACGAGGCCGGCGTGGTGCGGATCGACCCCAGCGAGGGCGAGTCGTTCCACGCCGCGGTGTTCGGCGGGTTCCTCTCGGTCACCGCGGAGTCGGTGACCATCCTCGCCGAGCTGGCCGAGATGGCCGAGGAGATCGACGTCGCGGCGGCGCGGGACGAGCTCCAGCGCGCCGAGGGCGGCGGGGACGACTTCGACGACGCGGCAGCCGCCGCGGCCCGGGCGCGAGCGCGTCTCCGGGCCGCCGGCGAGTCCCCGGACCGCTGAGGGACGGCGAGCAGCACCCGTGGGCGTGACGATGATCGCCGAGTTGGCGGCCATCGTCGTGCTCGCGGTGCTGCTCGTCGTCGCCCTGCTGGTGCTGCGCCGCATCCGGCTCCTGCGCCGGGGCGGCGTCGACGTCGCCCTGCGCCCGGCGCGGGCCACCGAGGACCTCCGCGGGTGGCACTCGGGCCTCGGGCGCTACCGGGGCAACGAGTTCCGCTGGTACCGCATCAGCGGCCTGAGCTCCGGGGCGAACGTCGTCCTCGACCGCACCCGCCTCGAGATCACCGACCGGCGCGCCCCCATCGACGGCGAGATGCACCCCGCCGGCTCGACGGTGCTGACCTGCCGCAACGGGGCCGACGTGTGGGAGCTGGCGATCAGCGCCGACGCCCTCACCGGCTTCTCGTCGTGGCTCGAGTCCACGCCGCCGGGACGGTCGACGGGCTACCGGCAGGCGAGCTAGCGGCTCACGTCCAGAAGCCGTCGCGCTCGTAGAGGCGCCGGAGCTCGACGATGTGGTCGCGCATCGCCTCCTCGGCCTCGCCCGCGCGCCCCTGCGCGATGTGCTCGGCGATCTCGCGGTGACAGGCGTCGACCTTGTCCCACTCGCCCGGCTCGACACCGGAGCGGCGCAGGCGCGTGCGCAGCACGTCGTTCACCGGCTGGCCCATGAGGGTCAGCATCAGGTTGCCCGTGGCCATGAGCAGCGTCGTGTGGAAGTCCAGGTGCCCGACGAAGCCGCTCGGGTCGCGGTCGTCGCGCCGGGCCGCGGCCGCGGTGCGCACGGCCTCGACGGTCTCGGCGTCGGCCCGCTGGGCGGCCAGGCGCGCGGCCGCGGGCTCCAGCAGCAGGCGGGCCTCGAGCAGGTCGCTGACGTGCAGCTGGGGGGTCATCACGAGCACGCCGAGCGCGCTGCCGACGTCCTCGACGACGCGCGCGGGATCGGGCTCGCTGACGAACGTGCCGCCCTGGACGCCGCGGTGGGTCTCGACGAGGTGCTGGCTGGACAGCACCCGCAGCGCCTCGCGGGCCGTGCTGCGGCTGACCCCGAACGCCCGGCCGAGCTCGGCCTCGTTCGGCAGCCGTGTGCCCGACGGCAGGGTGCCGGCGAGGATCTGGGTGCGCAGCTCGTCGGCGACCTGGCGGTAGGCGGGACGGACGCGCTGCACCCGCAGGTGGGCCACCGGCCCCGAGCTCGTGCCCGGCGGGCCGGGAGCGGGTGGCTGCGGGGGCACGGGAGGAGCGTAGACCGTCGCCGACGCTTGTGGCAGATACGTCAGACGTTTAGCGTCCCCGGGCATGGCCGTCGTGGCGGGGTGGCAGGGCCGGTTCTTCGAGGACTTCGTGGTGGGTGACGTCTACCAGCACCCGTTGGGGCGCACGATCACCGAGACCGACAACACCTGGTTCACGTTGCTGACGATGAACACGAACCAGGCGCACTTCAACGCGCAGGTCGGCGCGGAGTCCGAGTTCGGGCGGATGCTCGTCGCGTCGCCCCTGACGATCTCGATCGTGATCGGGCAGTCGGTGTCGGACACCAGCCAGAACGCGTTCGCGAACCTCGGGATCGACGAGCTGCGCCTGACCGCGCCGGTGTTCGCGGGCGACACGCTCTACGCCGAGTCGCTCGTGCTCTCCGCGCGCGGCTCGGGCAGCCGCCCGGACGCCGGCATCGTGGGCGTGCGGACCCGCGGGCTCAACCAGGACGGCGTCGAGGTCCTGACGTTCAAGCGTGCCTTCTACGTGCACCGGCGCGACGCCCCGCGCGCAGCGCCGCCGTTCCCGCAGGCCGCGACGCCGCTGTCGCTGGAGAACGAGCCTTCGGAGAACCAGGCATGAAGCCGCTCGAGGACATCCGGATCGTCTCGCTCGAGCAGTACGGCGCCGGGCCGTTCGGGTCGATGCACCTCGCCGAGCTCGGGGCCGAGGTCATCAAGATCGAGGACCCGTCGTCGGGCGGCGACGTCGGGCGCTACGTCCCGCCGTACGCCCAGGACGGCGACTCGCTGTTCTTCGAGTCGTTCAACAAGAACAAGTCGTCGGTACTGCTCGACATCCGCTCCGACGCCGGCCGCGAGGTGTTCCACGACCTGGTCCGCAGCGCCGACGCCGTCTACTCCAACCTGCGCGGGGACGTCCCGGCGAAGCTCGGCATCCGGTACGCCGACCTGGCCGACGTCAACCCGCGGATCGTCTGCTGCTCGCTGACCGGCTTCGGCATGACCGGTCCGCGCTCCGGCGAGCCCGGCTACGACTACGTGCTGCAGGCGCTCGGCGGCTGGATGTCGCTCACCGGCGAGCCCGGCGGCGCGCCGCAGAAGGCGGGCCTGTCGCTCGTGGACTACAGCGGAGGGTTCGTCGCCGCGATCGCCCTGCTCGCCGGCATCCACGCCGCCCGCCGCGACGGCGTCGGCACCGACTGCGACCTGTCCCTCTACGACACCGCGGTGAGCCTGCTGACCTACCCCGCGACGTGGCACCTCACCGAGGGCTACACGCCGGCGCGCACGCACCACTCGGCTCACCCGTCGCTCGTGCCGTTCCAGGCGTTCGAGGCCGCCGACGGGTGGCTCGTCGTGGGGTGCGCCAAGGAGAAGTTCTGGCAGCGGCTCACGGTCGTGCTCGAGCGCCCCGACCTCGCCGAGGACCCCCGCTTCGCGACGTTCCGCGACCGGGACGTGCACCGCGACGTCCTCGTCCCGCTGCTCGAGGAGCTGTTCGCGGCGCGGCCCGTGGACGTCTGGATCGCGGCGATGGGCGCGGCGGGCATCCCGTGCGCGCCGATCCACGACGTCGGCGAGGCCCTCACCGACCCCCACACCGCCGCGCGCGGGCTCGTGGCCGAGACCGCGCACGCCCACTGGGGCACCGTGCGGTCGCTGCGCTCGCCGGTGCGCGTCGGCCCGCCCGGGGACGACACGCGCCCGGCCCGCGGCGGCCCCGCGATGGGCGAGCACACCCGGTCGGTGCTGCGCGGGATCGGCTACGACGACGAGCGCCTGGCCGCGCTGCGCGACGCGGGCGCGTTCGGCACCCACGACATCGGGTTCGGGGAGGACCGCTGATGGACTTCCGGCTGAGCGACGAACAGCGGCTCTTCCGCGACACCCTGCGCTCGTTCGTCGACCGCGAGATCGTGCCGGTCGCGCGCGACTGGGAGCACGAGGGCCGCTACCCGACCGAGATCGTCGAGGGCATGCGCGGGCTGGGGCTCTTCGGGCTCGCCGTGCCCGAGGCCTACGGCGGGCTCGAGGCGGACACGGTGTCGTTCGCGCTGACCTTCGAGGAGATCTCGCGGGGCTGGATGGGCATCGCCGGCATCCTCGGCAGCCACTCGGTGTCCTGCTGGATGATCGCCCGCCACGGCACCGAGGAGCAGAAGCAGCGCTACCTCCCCGAGCTCGCGACGGGGGAGCGGCGCACCGCGATCGCGCTCACCGAGCCGGGCGCGGGCACGGACCTGCAGAGCATCACGACGACCGCGAAGAAGGACGGCGACCACTACGTCGTCCGCGGCACCAAGATGTGGATCACGAACGCCCGCCACGCCGACCCGCTGCCGGTGCTCGTGAAGACCGATCCGGGGGCCGAGCCGGCCCACCGTGGCATGAGCATGCTGCTCGTCGACGCGGGCGCGCCCGGGCTCGAGATCACCAAGGACATGGGCAAGCTCGGCTACAAGGGCACCGAGTCGTGCGAGGTGGTGCTCGACGACGTGCGGGTGCCGGCGACACAGCTGCTGGGCGGCGTCGAGGGCCGCGGGCTCCAGCAGGCGCTCTCGTCGCTGGAGACCGGGCGCATCAACATCGCCGCCCGCTCGGTGGGCATCGCCCAGCGCGCCTACGACGAGTCGCTGTCCTACGCCCGCGAGCGCCAGGCGTTCGGGCAGGCGATTGGCGACTTCCAAGCCGTGCAGCTGCGCCTCTCGGCCATCGCGGTGCGCCTGCAGGCCGCCCGCCTGATGACCTACTGGGCGGCGTCGCGCATGGACGAGGGCGTGCGGATGGACACCGAGTCGGGCATGGCGAAGATCTTCGCGTCGGACGCGGCGCTGGAGTGCGCCACCGACGCGATGCGCATCCACGGCGGCTACGGCTACTCGACGGAGTTCGAGGTCGAGCGGCTCTACCGCGACGCCCCGCTGATGTCGATCGGCGAGGGCACGAACGACATGCTGGGCACGGTCGTCGCGAAGTCCCTGCTGGCCGGGAAGGCGACCATCCGGTGAGCGTGCCCGAGCCGGCCGAGCTGGCCGCCCTCGCGGCCCGCCTCGGCTACCGGCTCGATGACGAGGTCGTCCTCGCGCTGCGGGCGGCGGTGGTCGGTGCCGAGGACGCCGTGGCGAGGCTCCGGGCCCGCCCGCTGCCGGCCGACGATGCCGCGGACCCGGCGCACGGCGACGCCTGGTTGCGTTAGTGAGCGATCGCGACGTCGCCGGATTGCTCGAGGCGTACACCGCCGGCAATCTCGACCCGGTCGATGTGGTGGACGACGCACTCGCGCGGCTCTCGGCGGCGCACGAGGTGCTGAACTGCACCATCCGCGTCCTCGACGACCGCGCCCGCGCCGCGGCGGAGGAGTCCGCGCGCCGCTGGGCGTCCGGCACCCCGCGGCCCCTGGAGGGCGTGCCCTTCGGGGTCAAGGACGTCATCGACGTGGCGGGCGTGCCGACCACGGCCGGCTCGTGGTGCCACGGCGACGAGCCCGCGGCGACGTCGGCGACCGTCGTCCGGCGCCTCGAGGACGCCGGGGCCATCGCGGTCAGCAAGGACGCGACCACCGAGTTCGCCGTCGGCGGCCCGCACCCGCCGCGCTTCGGCGCCGTGCGCAACCCGTGGGACCGCGAGCGCTGGGCGGGCGGGTCGTCGACCGGGTCGGCCGCCGCCGTCGCCGCGCGCGCCGTCCCGTGCGCGCTCGGCACGGACGTCGGCGGGTCGGTGCGCCTGCCCTCGGCGTGGTGCGGGCTCACCGGGCTCAAGCCCACCGCGGGCGCGATCCCGCGCACCGGGGTCTTCCCGCTGTCGTGGACCACCGAGACGGTCGGCCCGATCGCCCGCAGCGCCCGCGACGCGGAGCGGCTGTTCGCGGTGCTGCGCGGACCCGACGGGGCCGACCCGCGCAGCGGGCCGCTGCCCCGTGGGAGGTCCCCGAGACCGGCGACCTCACCGGCCTGCGGATCGCCGTACCCGGGGGCGCGTTCACCGAGCTCTGCGACGCCGCGGTGCGGGCCGGGGTCGCGCACCTCGTCGACGTGCTCGTCGCGGCCGGCGCGGAGGTCGTGCCGGGCGAGGTCCCGTCGGCGGCCGAGGCCCTGCCGATCGGCTACCAGGTCGTGTTCACCGAGGCGGCGACGCTGCACCGTGTCGACGCCGACCGCTGGGACCGCTACGACCCGGTCGTGGTGCGGCGGATCAGCCAGGGGATCGTCACGCCGGCGGTCGACTACCTGCGGGCCCTGCAGTTCCGCGTCGAGCTGCAGCGCGAGCTCGACGCGGTGTTCGCCGGCGCCGACCTCCTCGTGGTGCCGACCTGCCCGTCCACCGCGCCCCGCCTGCCCGACGGCACCGTCCTCGTCGACGGCGAGGAGTTCCCGCTCTACGCCGCGCAGTCGCGCTCGACGATGCTCGGCAACCTCACCGGCGCCCCCGGGCTCGCCGTGCCGACCGGGCTCGCGCCCGACGGCTGCCCGGTCTCCGCCCAGCTCGTGGCCGCCCCGCACCGGGAGGCCACGGCGCTGTGGGCGGCGCGCGTGTTCCAGGAGCGCACGAGCCACCACCTCGCGGCGCCCCCTTCCGTCCCCTAAACGTCTGACGTATGTTGCTGTGGCCCCGGTCACCGCACCCACCTGGAGCGGCTCGTGTCGTTGGAGAGCCCCACCCGGACCGCCCTCGCCGGTCGGGTCGCGGAGTTCGCCGCCGCGCTCGACCCGTCCGACGTCCCGGACGAGGTCCTCGAGCGCGCTCGCCACCTGGTGCTCGACGCGGTCGGCCTGGCGTACGCCTCCACGGCCTACCGCTTTTCCGGCGTGGCCCGCGACGCGCTGGCGACGCTCGGCGGCGGTGACCACCCGGTGCTGGGCATGCCCGACCGGCTCTCGCCGCGCGACGCCGCGGTGCTCAACGGCGTGCTCGTGCACGGGATGGACTTCGACGACACCCACATCCCCGCCGTCACCCACGTCTCCGCCGCCGCCCTCCCGGCCGCGCTGTCCGCGGCCACGGTCGCCGGGGCGAGCACGCGCGAGATGCTGCTGGCCTACGTGCTGGGCGTCGAGGTCTCGGCGCGGGTCGGGCTCGGCGGCGCCGGCGGCTTCCACGACGTCGGCTTCCACCCGACGGCCGTCGCCGGGGCGTTCGGGGCCGCGGTCGCGGCGGGCCGGCTGACCGGGCTGGACGCCGACGGCCTCGTCGCCGCACAGGGCGTCGTCGGGTCGATGTCGGCGGGCCTGCTGGAGTTCCTCGAGGACGGGTCGTGGACCAAGCGCCTGCACCCGGGCTGGGCGGCGATGTGCGGGCTGACCGCCGCGGCGTTCGCCCGTGCGGGCTGGACGGGTCCGCCCGCCGTGTACGAGGGCCGCTTCGGGCTCTACGCCACCCACCTCGCCGGCCGCCCGAACCGTCCGGAGGCGGTGGGGGAGGACCTCGGCACCCGCTGGGAGCTGATGCGCACCGCGGTGAAGCCGTACCCGATCTGCCACTTCAACCACGCGTTCGCCGACGCGGCGCTGCTGCTGCGCGAGGAGCACGGCATCGAGCCCGCCGACGTCCGCGCGATCCGCTGCGCGATCCACCCCGTGCCGGGCAAGGTCGTCTGCCAGCCCCCGGAGAACAAGTGGGCGCCGCGCGACGAGTACGACGCCAAGTTCAGCCTGCCCTTCGCCGTGTCGGCGGCGCTGGCGCGCGGGCGGTTCACGCTCGCCGAGCTCGAGGACGAGGCCCTCGCCGACCCCGAGATCCTCGCGCTGGCGCGCACGGTCGAGGTCGTCGACGACCACGAGGGCCTGTTCCCCGACGCCTACTCCGGGCGCGTGGAGATCGAGCTCGCCGACGGCCGCGTCGTCGCGCACCGCGAGCAGGTCAACCGGGGTCACGACCAGCGCCCGCTGACCAACGCCGAGATCGTCGAGAAGTTCGAGGGGACGATCGGGCGGGTCGCCGACGCCGCGACGGCCGAGCGCGTGCGCGCGGCGGTGCTGTCGCTCGGCGACGACCGTCCGGCGTCGGAGTTCGCCGAGGCGTGCCGTGGCTGAGGATCGTTCCTCGGGGGCGCGGCGTGTGCGGGCCGGGGTCTTCCTCACCCACCAGCAGCCACCGGGCCGCGATCCCCTCGTCGCCCTGGACGAGCAGCTGAGCCTGGTGCGCTCGGCCCGCGACGCGGGGATGGACTCGGTCTTCGCCGGCCAGCACCACCTCGCGGAGTCGATGGCGCACATCCAGCCGCTGCCGTGGCTCGCGCGACTGGCCGCCGAGGCGGGCGACATGACCGTCGGCACCGGGATCCACCTTCTCGCCCTGCACAACCCCGTCGACACCGCCGAGGCCTACGCGGGCCTCGACGTCGTGTGCGGCGGACGGTCGGTGCTCGGGGTCGGGCTCGGCTACCGGCAGGTCGAGTACGACGCCTTCGGCGTCCCGCCCGAGCAGAAGGTCCGGCGGTTCACCGAGAACCTCCGGATCGTCGAGGCGCTCTGGCGCGGCGAGGCCGTGTCCGCCGACCTGCCGTGGACGCGCCTCGACGGCGTGCGCACGACGTTCCTCCCCGTCGCGCGGCAGTCCCCACCGATGAGACCGCCGATCTGGATGGCGGCCAACTCGGACGGCGCGGTACGGCGGGCGGCCCGTCTCGCCGACACCTGGATGATCAATCCGCACGCCACCCGGGCCACCGTCGCCCGGCAGCTGGAGCTGTTCCGGGCCGAGCGGGAGGCCGCCGGGCGTGGCCCGGTCGGCGAGCTCCCGCTCATCCGGGAGGTGTTCTGCGCCCCCACGCGCGAGCAGGCCCTCGAGCTGGCCATGCCGTACCTGGCGCGGAAGTACGAGGTCTACGCCGACTGGGGCCAGGACCGTGTCATGCCCGGGACGGAGTCGTTCCGGGTCGGTTACGACGACCTCTCCCGCGATCGTTTCGTGGTGGGGTCTCCGGAGGACTGCACCGCGGCACTCCTCCCGTGGCGCGACGAGCTCGGCGTCGACCACTTCGTGTTCCGCACCGACTGGGCCGGCATGCCGGTCGAGGCGGCGCGGACCTCGCTCGACCTCCTCGCCCGCGAGGTGGTCCCGGCGCTGCGCGCGCTCCCCCTCCCGGTTCCCTGACCCCCCGCAGGAAGAGAGCTCCCTCGTGGACTTCGGCGTCTTCATCCCGATCGGCAACAACGGCTGGCTCATCTCGGAGAACTCCCCGCAGTACATGCCGACCTGGGAGCTCAACAAGAACGTGGTGCAGGAGGCCGAACGCCAGGGCTTCGCGTTCGCGCTCTCGATGATCAAGCTGCGCGGCTTCGGCGGGAAGACCGAGTTCTGGGACCACAACCTCGAGTCGTTCACGCTCATGGCGGGCCTCGCGGCGGTCACCGACCGGATCAAGCTCTACGCCTCGACCGCGGTGCTGACGCTCCCGCCGGCCCTCGTCGCGCGGATGGCGTCGACGATCGACCAGATCGCCCCGGGCCGCTTCGGGGTCAACATCGTCTCGGGCTGGGCCAAGGGCGAGTACGAGCAGATGGGTCTCTGGCCCGGGGACGACTACTTCGGCTACCGCTACGACTACTCCACGGAGTACGTGAAGGTCCTGCGCGACCTGTGGGAGACCGGGCGCTGCGACCTCGACGGTCAGTACTTCCAGATGGACGACTGCGTGCTCTCGCCGCAGCCCTCGGGCAAGGTCGACATCGTCTGTGCCGGGCAGTCGGAGCGCGGGATGAGGTTCTGCGCCGAGTACGGCGACTACAACTTCATCCTCTCGCCCGGGGTGAACAACCCGGAGGTCTACCGGGAGCCCACCGAGCGCCTGGCCTCCTTCGCCAAGGAGACCGGCCGCGACGTCCGCTCGCTGCCGCTGTTCATGGCGATCATGGCCGAGACGGACGAGGAGGCCCACGCGAAGTGGCGCTCCTACAACGAGGGCGCCGACGCCGGCGCGCTCGGCTACATGGCCGATGAGGGCAACGCCGACACGACGGCCGACGGGTCGGGCACCGCGCGGACGATCAACCTCCCCGAGGGCGCGGTCAACTTCAACATGGCCACCCTCGTCGGCTCCTACGAGTCGGTCGCGCGGCAGGTCGACGAGGTCGCCAAGATGCCCGGCGTGCAGGGGATGATGTTCACCTTCGACGACTTCGAGCAGGGCGTGCACGACTTCGGCACGCGCGTGAAGCCCCTGCTCGGCTAGGACTCCGGTGGCGGATCCCGTGCCCCCCGCGGGGTCCGTCACCGGGGGTACGGCTCAGGCGCGTTCCTGGGCCGCCAGCACCGCCTCGCGGAACCGCGTGACGTCGGGGCCGCTGCCGGTCGGGACGTGGCGGGTCGTGCGCCGGGTCCCGCCCAGCGGCGTGCTCGTCACCGTCAGGGCGTCCTTCGGCGGCGCCGGCGGGCTGCCGTGCGTCCGCCGCTGCATCCCGGCCGGCGGGGTGGCGACCTCGAGCTCGTCGAGCCGGTGGAAGCTGACGCGCGCCGTGGGCCCGATCCGCTCGCCGCCGTCGTCGCCGCCCTCGCGGTAGGAGATGATCAGCAGCTCGGGCGTCAGGAGCATCTCCACCGTGTGGCGCTCGGTCTGCAGGCCCCGGCCGCCGGGGCGCGGGCCCAGCGTCTCCTCGTCGGTGCGCAGCCCGTGCGTCGTCTCGGGGAGCGGGTCGCGGTCCAGCCCCCGGAGCTCGGCCTGGGTGCGGATGAACGCCGCCATCGCGGGCGGGAGCTCCTCGACCGTGAGGGGCCGGGGCGTCAGGTTGCGGGCGGCCACGGCGTCACGGTGGTGCAGCCGGGGGCGGGGGTCAACGGCCGGACAGTGAGCCGAGCCCCGGCGGCGTCGTTCACCGGTCTGCGGGACGTGATGAACCGGGCTGCAGTATGTGACAGGCTTCACCGCTGTCCTACTCTCGGAGTGTGAAGGCACTGCTCCTGGAGAACATCCACCCCGTGGCCGCGGATGCGTTCCGTGCCCAGGGTGTCGACGTCGACGCGCGTTCGGGCGCGATGAGCGGGCCCGAGCTGGCCGATGCCCTGTCCGGGGTGTCGGTGCTCGGGATCCGGTCGAACACCACGATCACCCCCGACGTGCTCGAGGCGGGCAAGGACCTGCTGGCCGTGGGGTGTTTCTGCATCGGCACCAACCAGGTCGACCTGGGCGCGGCGGCCGAGCGCGGGGTGGCGGTGTTCAACGCCCCGTTCTCCAACACCCGCAGTGTGGTGGAGCTGGTGCTCGGGGAGATCATCGCGCTGGTGCGGCGGCTGCCGGAGAAGAACGCGCGGATGCACGAGGGTGTGTGGGACAAGTCCGCCCGCGGCAGCCACGAGTTCCGCGGCCGGACGCTGGGGATCGTGGGGTACGGCAACATCGGGACCCAGCTGTCGAACATCGCCGAGGCGGTGGGGCTGCGGGTGATCTTCTTCGACACCGCCGACCGGCTCGCGCACGGCAACGCCCGCAAGGTCGAGTCGCTGGAGGCGCTGCTGGCCGAGGCCGACATCGTGAGCCTGCACGTGGACGGGCGGCCGGGGAACGCCGGGCTGTTCGGCGCGGAGCAGTTCGCGCTGATGAAGCCGCGCTCGATCTTCATCAACGCCTCGCGCGGCATGGTGATCGACGACGAGTCGTTGCGGGAGAACCTGCTCTCCGGTCATATCGCCGGCGCGGCGATCGACGTGTTCCCGATCGAGCCCAAGGCCCAGGGCGACGTGTTCGAGTCCCCGTTGCGGGGCCTGGACAACGTGATCCTGACCCCGCACGTGGGCGGGTCGACCCAGGAGGCGCAGGAGGAGATCGGCGGCTTCGTCTCCACCAAGCTGCTGCAGTTCGTCGGTACGGGCCGGACGGCGCTGTCGGTGAACATGCCGGAGGTCGCCCTGCCCGCGGCCCCGTCGGCGTCCCGCATGGGCTACCTGCACACCAACACCCCGGGCGTGCTGGCCGGCATCAACCAGGTCCTGCTCGACAGCGGGGTGAACGTGGTGAGCCAGGCGCTCTCGACCCGCGGTGAACGCGGCTACGTGCTCACCGACACGGAGTCGGCGATCCCCGAGGACGCGCTCGCCGAGTTGCGCCGCTCCCCGCACACCGTGTGGCTGCGCACCTGGACGCCCTGACCCCGGCCGTCGGGCCGAGGTCAGGGCTGCGGTCGGGGTGAGTCCCCGTTTCGGTGAGGGTCAGTCGTCCTCGCCCGCGGTCCCGGACGAGCCCTCGTCCTGCGGGACGGTCGCGTCCTGCTCGTCGGACGGGGCCGGCTGGTCGGCGACGGGGGCGTCGGACTCCTGGCCGTCGACCTCAGCACCATCGACGGCTGCACCGTCGACCTCTGCACCGTCCACCTGCTCGCTCGTGGCCGACGACGAGGACGTCCCGGCCGCGGGGTCCCCGGCGACCGCGAAGCCGCCGGCGACGATGGCCGCGAGCACGAGCGCGGCGACGAGGCCCGCCCGCCACGGGCGGGTCGGCGCCGGCCGGCCGGCCGACCGACTCGAGGCCGGTGCGGGGGCGACGACGTCGGTGAGCGTGCTGACCCCGGCCTCGAGGGGACCGCGCCCCACGAACCGCTGCCAGAGCAGGCCGACGACCAGGGCGAACACGACCTGGAGGAGGTAGAGCGCCCAGGGCGCGGCAGCCTCTCCCGCGAGGCCCGTGACGACGACGTGGAGGGTGTAGAAGGTCAGCGTCATCGAGCCGGCCGCCGCGAGCGGGGACCGCGCCGCGTCGACGACGCGGACCCACGAGGCCGAGCCTCCCCGGGCGAGGGCCCGGTCGACGAGCAGCATGGCGCCGAGCACCGCCAGCGAGGTCCCCACGGTGCGGGCCAGGTCGAGCGGGGTCGACGAGTGCGCCGTGTCGACCGCGAGCCACCACCAGGTGGTGGCCGGGGTGACGCCGTTGGGTCCCTCGACGAGCGCGGCCTGCAGCTCCTGGGCGGGCAGGCCCGGGTCGGCGAGGATCCGGCCCAGACCGCCGGCGGTCACCAGCGCCAGGTGGGACACGGCCGCGGCCGCGGCGACGAGCGCGACACCGGAAGCCGCGAGCACGGCGGCGGTGCGCGTGGTGGCGAGCGAGCAGCGTCCCACCGCCATACCCACGCAGAGGTAGGTCAGCCAGGGCCAGATCGGATACGCGCCGGTGAGGAACAGGGTGGTGAGGAGGCCGGCGGGGTCGGTGACGAGCGCGGTGAACGACGGGTCGATCAGTTCGGCCGGCGGCATGCCGGTGCGGACGAGATGGCTCGTGATCGGGGCGACCACCGCGAGCACCGCGCCGAGCGCGAACAGGGCCCGCGTCGGCAGCAGGATCAGCGGGATGGCCAGCAGGAACAGCACCCCGTAGTAGGTCAGGATGATGTCGACGTCGCCGAGCGCCGCCTCGCCGAGCGCCAGGCCGAGGACGCCGACCGTCAGGCCCCGGACCGCCAGGCGCAGGGCGTGGGTGCCGAACGACCCGGCCGCGACGGTGACCTGCCGGCGACCGGTCAGCAGGGCGACCGACACCCCGACGAGGAGACCGAACAGCGCCGCCGAGGTCCCGCCGGCGAGGAGGCCGACGGTGGTGAGCTCGCCGTTCTCGGCCGTGGGCAGGGTGTGGACCGCGATCATCCCCAGGAGGGCCAGCCCGCGGGCCGCGTCGATACCCCGGACCCGGGACCGGGAGGCGCCGGCGTCACGGAGCACGGGCAGGCGGACGGTCGGGGCGTCGGGCGGCCCGGCGGCGGGGTGTCGCTGCTCCGGGAGGACCGTGGTCCCGCGGTGGCCGTGACCCGTCCGCGGGCCGGCAACGGGACGGCGGAGGTGCACCGTGCCCGGTGCCGCCGTCGACGGCGCCAGGCCCTCGACACGGGGCAGTGCGGCGGTCCTGGCCATCGGGGTGACTCCTCGGAGCTCGGCGAGCTTTCTGTGAGGATCAGCGTCCGCCGGTCGGACGGCACGGACCATCGCCGCGCGGTCAGCCTTCCCGCTGCTCGGGGCCACACCGTTGTCACCCTCGGGTAAGGCTCACCGAGAGTGTCCGACCCGGCGCTCGGTGCGGTCGACCCAGGGAAAGTGCTCGCCAGCATTACTTCATTCGAGTGATGACGGTGTGCGACGACACTCCTGTACGTGACGATGCCGGGGTCTGGTGCGCGCCTGCGCAGAGAGTCACGGGACGAACGTGGGGGTCGCGATGGTCGCCGGCGCAACGCACGGCGTCGCCTCGGCGCACCCCGTGGCGCCGGCGACGCGGCGTCGGTGGACCGGGTCGCGACGTCGTCCCGGTCCCGGGCCGGGCCCCGGCGGCGGCACGCCGCCCGCGCCTACCGACGAGCGGATCGACCGGCTGTTCGAGCGGACCTGCGACGAGCTCCGCCGCCACGGCCGGGCGACGAGCAACGCCGTGGAGACCGCCGACGGCCCGATGTCCTACGTGGCGCTCGAGACCGCCGCCGTGCGGCTGGCGCGCTACCTGCGACGGCGCCGGATCGCCGCGGGTGACCGGGTGGCGGTCCTGCTCGATCGTCCCGAGGACGCCCTCGTCGCCCAGCTCGCGGTCGCGCGGATCGCTGCCGTCTGGGTCCCGCTCGACGCCCGGCTCCCCGACGTGGCGCTCGCGGCCGTGCTCGAGGCGGCCGGGGCCGGCCTCGTGCTCACCACGACCGACGCGGCGGCACGGCTCGACCGGTCGGATGTCGACGCCATCTATCTCGACCGCGTCCGCGCCCGGGTCGAGAAGGAGGACGCGCAGCGCCTGACCGCGGCCGAGCGCGGCTCGGTCGCCGACAAGCCCGCCTACGTCGTGGTCCACGCCGCCGACCGCTCGGGCGGAGCCCACGGCGGCCTGCGCGCCACGGCCGTCGGGCACGAGGCGGCGGCCGCCTTCCTGCGCGGCGCCGCCGGGCTCCTCCAGATCGGGGCCCAGGACCGCGTCCACCACGACCCCGGCGCGGGCTCCGACCTCGCGATCCTCGAGACGTGGCTCGCCTGGTCGTGCGGGGCCACCGTCGTCACGGCACAGGCGGGGCCGCGGTTGCGCGGCGCCGAGCTCGGGCGCCACCTGCGCGACCAGCGCGTCACGGTCCTGCGCGCGAGCGCCGAGGACCTCGACGGCGTGGAGGAGACGCTGCCCGACCTGCGCCTGCTCCTGCTGTCCGGCACCGACCGCCCCCAGGCGCTCCCCGCCCGGTGGCACCGGACCGGCCGCCGGATCGTCGGCCTGCACGGTGCCCCCGAGACCACCGTCGCCTCCCTGGGCACCGAGCTCCGTCCCGACCGTCCGGCCACCCTCGGGCGCCCGCTGCCCGGTTACGGCGTCGTCATCGCCGACCCCGCCGACCCGCGGCGCGTCCTGCCCGCGGGCGGGATCGGCGAGATCGCCATCACCGGCCCCGGCGTGGCGCGCGGCTACGTCGGGCGCCGGGACCTGACCGCGGAGGCGTTCGTCCCTGCGCCCGGCCCCTCCACTCCCGGGCAGGCTCCGGGACTCATGTTCCGCACCGGCGACCTCGGCCGGATCACGCCCGCGGGCGACGTCGAGCGCATCGCGCGGCTGGACGGCGCCGGCGGGCGGGGAGCGGATCCCGCCGTCCGGGGTGCGACCGCCGCCCCGCCCGGCGCCCCGTCGGTCCAACCGCACGACCGTGATGACCCTGCCGGCCCCGTCCGTCGACGAGGCCGAGCCGGCGGAGGACGCCGCGGCGGTCGACGCCCCGGCTGGCGACGCCCCGGCTGGCGATGCCCCGGCCGCCGAGTCCCCGGGGACGGCCGACGACGTCGCGCCCGAGGGGACGGCGCCGCATCCCGCACCTGCTGCACCGGACGCGGGCGACGTGAGCCAGGGGACGAGGCCGCACCCGCGTCCCACGGCCGCTCCCGAACCCACCTCGGCACCTGCCTCTGAACCTGCCTCCGCACCTGCCTCCGGGCCGCCGAACGCTGTCGACGCGCCGACGACCGCGGTCCGGGCGACGCCGCCCCCGGCAGCCCCGCAGGCGTTCCGGCCCCAGGCCCCGCCCGGACCCCGTCCCCCGACTCCCAGGCCCACCACTCCCGGCCCCCCGACCCCCGGACAGGGGATGCCGGGCACCGGCGGGCGGACCGCGCCCCCGCGGTGGGGGCCGCCCATCCGACAGGGCGGGCCCGTCCCACCGGGCGCCCCCGCCCGCCCCGGTGCGCCCGGCCGACAGGGTCCGAGCGGACCGGGTCCGGCCGGACCGGGCGTCCGACCGCCGGCCACCGGCCGTCCCGGCGGCTCGCCGACCCCGGGACCCCTCGCCGCGCTCGCGCCCTCCGCTCCGGCCAAGGGTCCGACCGGGGCTCCCGGCGCCACCGAGGCGCTCCTGCGGGAGATCCTCGTCGAGATCCTGGGGCGCCCCGACGTGCCGAGGGACGGCAACTTCTTCGACGACCTGGGTGCCGACTCCCTGCTGATGGCGCGCTTCTGCGCGCGGATCCGCAAGCACCCCGACCTGCCGTCGGCGGCGATGCAGGACATCTACCAGCACCCGACGCTCGCGAAGCTCTCCGTGGCCCTCGCGCCCACCCCGAAGAAGTCCGACGCCTCCGGCGCGGCGCGCACGACCTCCGGGCTCGGCGCGGTGCTCGCGGAGATCCTCGAGCGCCCCGACGTGCCGCCCCATGCGAACTTCTTCGAGGAGCTCGGCGCGGACTCGCTGCTGATGGCCCGCTTCTGCGCCCGCACGCGCAAGCGCGACGACCTCCCGTCGGTGGGGATGCCCGACGTCTACCGGAACCCGACCATCGCGAGCCTGACCGCGGCGCTCGACGGCGGCGCGGACCCCGACCGGGTCCGCTCCGGGCCTGCGGGCCCCCCGGCGACCGAGAGCGAGGAGCCCACCGGCCCGCGCGCGACCACGGCCGCGTTCGTCCTGTGCGGCGCGGCGCAGTTGACCTTGGTGCTGGCCTATAGCTACATCGCCGCGCTCATCCTCACGTGGGGCTTCCAGGCGGTGACGGCGGCGACCGGGCTCGTGGCGGGGTACGTCGCGGCTCTCCTCGCCGGGGTCATTGGGTTCGTGACGCTGTCCGTGGTGCCGATCGCCGCGAAGTGGGCGCTCATCGGTCGCTGGCAGCCCGGCTCGATCCGCGTGTGGAGCCCCGCCTACCTGCGGTTCTGGGTGGTCAAGACGTTGGTGCGCGCCAGCCCGATGGTGCTGTTCGCCGGGACGCCCGCGTTCACGCTCTACCTCCGCGCGCTGGGGGCGAAGGTCGGCCGCGACGTCGTCTATCTCAGCAGCCAGGTGCCGGTGTGCACCGACCTGTTCAGCATCGGCGACGGCAGCCTCGTCCGGAAGGAGAGCGTCGTCGCGTGCTACCGCGCGCACGACGGCCGGATCGAGATCGGCGGGGTCAGCATCGGCGCGGGCGCCTTCGTCGGCGAGGCGACGGTGCTGGACGTCCGGACCGCCGTCGGCGACGGGGCGTCGCTCGCCCACAGCTCGTCGTTGCACGCCGGGCAGGCGATCCCCGCGGGGGAGGTCTGGCACGGCTCGCCGGGGCGACGCGCCGACGGCCCGCTGCCCGCGGTGCCGCCCGCCCCCGGCAGCCGCTCGCGCCGGGCGCTGTACTCGACGGTGCTGGGCGTGTTCGTCCTCGCCGTGGCCTCGCCCGCCGCCCTCGTGATCGCCGGCGCGCTGTACTCCCTCGTGCCGCAGTTCGCCGCGCTGCTCGCGCCCGCCCCCGGAGTGCTCGCCACCGTGGGGTTCCACGTCGACCTGCTCGCGCTCAGCGCCCTGCTCTACTTCGGTGCGCTGGTGCTGGGGCTGATCGTGAGCACGACGGTGCCGCGGCTCTTCGCGCTCGGGGTCCGCCCCGACGTCGTCTACCCCCTCTACGGCATCCGCTACTGGCTGCACCGCTCGATCGGGGCCCTGACGAACGTCAAGGCCTTCGTCGAGCTGTTCGGGGACAGCTCCGCGATCGCCCACTACCTCGCGTTCATCGGCTACCGGCTCCGTCCGATCGAGCAGACCGGCTCGAACTTCGGGATGGCGGTCGCGCACGAGAACCCCTTCCTCACCAGCGTGGGGCGCGGCACCGTCGTCGCCGACGGCCTGTCGGTGATGAACGCCGAGTACTCCGCGACGTCGTTCCGCGTCTCGCGCACGGCGATCGGGGCGAACAACTTCCTCGGCAACAAGATCGCCTACCCGCCCCAGGGGCGCACCGGCGACGACTGCCTGCTCGCGACGAAGGTGGCGGTCCCGCTGCACGGGCCCGTCCGGCAGGGGGTCGGCCTGCTCGGCTCCCCGAGCTTCGAGATCCCGCGGACGGTCGCGCGCGACAGCGCCCTCGACGTCGCCGACCCTCAGGAGCTGGCCGCGTTGCTGCGCCGCAAGAACCGGCACAACGGCGTCTCGATGGCGCTGCACCTGCTCGTGCGGTGGTTCTTCCTCTACCTGACGCTCGTGAGCATCGCGGTGGTCGCCTCCCTCCCGATCGAGGCGGGGCCCGGCGAGGTCGTCCTCGCCGAGCTGGTCGGCCTCGTCGTCCTGGTCGGCTGGTTCGTGCTGGTGGAGCGCGTCTTCTCGCCCCTGAAGTCGCTCGCACCGCAGGGCTGCTCGATCTACGACCCCGCGTTCCTGCGCCACGAGCGCTACTGGAAGGTCCCCGCGCCCGACTGGGTGCAGCTGTTCAACGGCACGCCGTTCAAGCCCCTGGTGTGGCGCCTGCTCGGCGTCCACGTCGGCGCGCGGGTGTTCGACGACGGCGTCAACCTCACCGAGAAGGCCTTCACGACGATCGGCGACGACGCCACCCTCGGCGAGGGCTGCGTCGTCCAGTGCCACTCGCAGGAGGACGGCGGGTTCAAGTCCGACCACGTGGTGATCGGGAACCGCGTCACGCTCGGCGTCTCCTCCTTCGTGCACTACGGCACGACGATCGGCGACGACGCGATCCTCGCGCCCGACACCTTCCTGATGAAGGGCGAGGAGGTGCCGCCCGCGGAGTCGTGGGGCGGCAACCCCGCCCGCGGCAGCGACTGACCCGAACCCCGAGGACGGACGGACCCATGACCCAGGCCACGACCACGTGCGCAGTCACCGACGACACCCGCTGGCGTGCCGTCCTGGCGAGCGGCGCCACCGCCGTGCCGCGGTGGAGCCGCACCCCGGGGACGTCCGACGGCGGACCCGTCGCGACCACCGTCGCCGTCCCTGGCGAGCTGGCCGCCGCGGTGTCCGCGCAGGCCGAGGCCCTCGGCGTCGGTCCCGAGGCCCTGCTGCTCGCGGCGCACGCCCGGGTCCTCGCGGCGCTCACCGCCGAGCCCGAGGTGCTCGCCGGGGTCGCGGTCACCGAGCGGACGCTGCCGTGCCGCCTCGACACGGGCCTCGCGTCGTGGCGGGCCCTGGTGGCGGACGCCGCCGCGGCGGTGGCGTCGCTGACGGCCGCGGACCACCCCGACGAGGCGGCCGCCCTGGCCCGCGCGCGACGCGACCTGGCGGGGCTCTGGCCCGAGACCGTCCTCGGGCTCGGGGCCGGGGACGCCGCCTCCCTCGCGGAGGACACCGTGTTCCGTGTCGACCGTCCCGCCGGGGACGTGCTGCGGGTCGTCCACCGCCCGGGCGACCTGGACGCCGCGGCCGCCGTGCGGATCGCGGGCTACCACCTCACCGCCCTCGGGCAGCTGTGCGCCGACCCGGACGCGGCGCCCGACGCGGCGGGGCTCGTCGGTCCCGAGGAGCTGGCGTTCCAGGTCGATGGCCTCGCGGGCCCGGAGCGCGAGCGTCCCGACCTCCCCGCCCACGAGATCATCCGGGCGCGGGCCGCCGCGGACCCCGACCGCGTGGCCGTGGTGCACGGCGACCGCTCGTGGACCTACCGCGAGCTCGACGAGGTCACCGACCGCATCGCGCGCGCCCTGCTGGCCCGCGGCCTGCCCCCCGAGGGCATCGTCGCGGTGGTCGCCGAGCGGACGCTCGACTGGGCGGCGAGCGTGCTCGGCATCCTCAAGGCGGGCGCCGCGTACCTGCCCCTCGAGCCCCACTTCCCGCCCGACCGCATCGCCACCGTGCTGACGCGGGCCCAGGCGCGGCTGGTGCTCGGCGAGCGGGGCAGCACGACGACGCTCGACGAGGCCCTGGCGAGCCTCGGCGCGGCGGCCCCCGAGCGCCTGCTCGTCGACGACGCCGTCGCGGAGGAGCACGGTGACGCGGTCCCGCGGGTCGAGATCGCCGGCGACCGGCTCGCCTACCTGTACTTCACCTCCGGCTCCACGGGCGAGCCGAAGGGCGCCATGTGCGAGCACGCGGGGATGGTCAACCACCTCTACGCGAAGATCGAGGACCTCGGGATCACCGAGGGCACGGTGGTCACCGAGACCGCCCCTCAGTGCTTCGACATCTCGCTCTGGCAGCTCGTGGCGCCGTGGCTGGTGGGCGGCACCACGGTCCTCGTCGAGCAGGAGACGATCCTCGACGTCCCGTCCTTCGTCGACCTCCTGGCCCGCCGCCGGGTCGAGGTCGCGCAGCTCGTGCCGTCGTACCTCGACGTCGTCGTCTCCTACCTCGAGCAGCAGGACGTCCCGGCGGCCGAGGTGCTGCCCGCGCTGAGGCGCATCGCGGTCACCGGCGAGGCCGTCAAGAAGGAGCTGGTGGCGCGCTGGTTCTCGGTGCGTCCCGACGTCGCGGTGGTCAACGCCTACGGGCTGACCGAGACCTGTGACGACACCAACCACGAGATCCTCACCGAGGTGCCCGCCGGCGAGCGCGTGCCGCTCGGGCCCGCCGTCCCCAACGTCCGCGTCTACGTCGTCGACGAGGCGCTGAACCCGGTCCCGCTGGGTGCGCCGGGGGAGATCGTGTTCTCCGGGGTGTGCGTCGGCCGCGGCTACGTCAACGACCCCGACCGCACCGCGAAGGCCTTCGTGGCCGACCCGCTGCGCCCGGGCGAGCGGCTCTACCGCAGCGGCGACCACGGGCGCTGGCTGCCCGACGGGAAGCTCGACTTCCTCGGGCGCCGGGACCACCAGGTGAAGATCTCCGGCTTCCGCATCGAGATCGGCGAGGTGGAGAACACCCTGCTGCGCGCGCCCGGG
This sequence comes from Actinomycetospora sp. CA-053990, assembly GCF_050948445.1. Taxonomy (NCBI): domain Bacteria; kingdom Bacillati; phylum Actinomycetota; class Actinomycetes; order Pseudonocardiales; family Pseudonocardiaceae; genus Actinomycetospora; species Actinomycetospora sp. CA-053990. Next base: position 1,881,552 of record NZ_CP192043.1, read on the forward strand.
GTGCGCGACGCCTCGGTGGTGGTCGCCGAGCGGCCGGGGCGCGGCAAGCAGCTGGTCGGCTTCTACGGCGCCGCCGCGCCGGTGGAGACCGAGGTGCTGCGCGCGACGCTCGGTGCGGCGCTGCCCGCCTACATGGTGCCGCCGGTGCTGCACCACCAGGAGACCCTGCCGCTCACCCCGAACGGCAAGATCGACCGCAAGGCGCTGACGGCGCTCGCGCTCGCCCTCGACGAGCCCGACGCCCCCGCCGCCGACGCCGACGCGACCCCCCTGACGCCGACCGAGGCGCGGGTGGCCGCGGTCTGGGCGCCGCTGCTGGGCGTCGACGCGTCGGCGATCGGCCGTGACACCCACTTCTTCGACCGCGGCGGCTCCTCGCTGCTCGCGGTGAAGATGGCCGTCGGGCTGAAGAAGGCCGTGAGCCTGCCGGACATCGTGCGGAACCCCGTGCTCGCCGACCTCGCCGCGCTCATCGACAGCACGACCGCGGACGTCCCCGTGCCCGTGCCCGCGCCCGCCCCCGTGGCCGAGGACGAGGCGCCGACCGTGCGCCTGCAGCCCTCCGGCCTCACCCCCTCGTCCTGACCCCCGAGAAGACCCCGAGAAGACGACTGCGAAGGAGCCACTCATGTCGGTGACGGTGCCGCCGTTCGCGGTGATCCCGGGTGCACAGGTGGGGGAGGCGCTGCAGGGACGGGAACCCGAGGTCGTCGCCCTCATGGAGGAGACCTACCGGCTCCACGACGCCGGCCGGACCCACAACCCGCCGTCGTACTTCCTCACGTTCGAGGACCGTCCCACCTCGCGGATCATCGCGCTCCCGGCGTCGGTCGGCGGCGACGTGAACGTCGACGGGATCAAGTGGGTCTCGAGCTTCCCGGAGAACGTGGCGGCGGGGGTGCCCCGCGCGTCGGCCGTGCTGATCCTCAACGACCACGACACGGGCTATCCCTTCGCCTGCCTGGAGGCGTCGATCATCAACGCGAGCCGCACCTCGGCCTCGGCGGCGCTGGCCGCCGACCGGCTGACCCGCGGCCGGGAGCGGCCCCGCCGCGTCGGCTTCTTCGGCGTCGGGCTCATCGCCCGCTACCTCCACAAGTACCTCGCGGCCACCGGGTGGACGTTCGACGAGACCGGCGTGTTCGACCTGAAGACCGAGAGCGCCGAGGGCTTCCGCGGCTACCTCGAGACGCAGGACGGCACGGGCACGATCACCGTCCACGACGACGCCGAGTCGCTGATCCGGGGCAGCGACCTGGTCGTCTTCGCCACGGTGGCCGGCACGCCCCACGTGCACGACCCGGCGTGGTTCGACCACCACCCGCTCGTGCTCCACGTCTCGCTGCGCGACCTCGCGCCCGAGGTCGTGCAGGCGTCGACGAACATCGTCGACGACGTCGACCACTGCCTGCGCGCCAACACCTCGGTGCACCTGGTGGAGCAGGAGACCGGGAACCGCGACCACATCGACGGCACGCTGGGCGACGTCCTCGAGGGGCGGATCACGCTCCCGACCGACCGGACCGTGGTGTTCTCGCCGTTCGGCCTCGGCATCCTCGACCTCGCGCTGGGCAAGGACGTCTACGACCACGTCCGGGAGACCGGCGGCCTGCACGTGGTCGACGACTTCTTCCACGAGCTCAAGCGGTACGGCTAGGTGAGCTCGCCGGGGGTGACCGCCCCCCGCTGCAGCGCCGCGTTGGCGAGCTCGACGCGGCGGCGCGTGCTCGCCGGGTCCAGGTCGAACTTGTCGTAGAGACGCAGCAGGTGCTGCTTGACCGCGGCCTCGGAGACGACGAGCTCGGTGGCGACGGCGCGCGCCGTCGCGGGCTCGGTGAACACGGCACCGGAGAACAGCGGCCGGCAGAGCGCGACGAGCACGTCGCGCTCGCGGCGGGTGAGCTCCGGGGGCCGGTGCGGTGCGGTCGTGGGCGCCGAGCGGCCCGCCGGACCACGGAACACCAGCCGCGTCGACCCGACCTGGATCGCGTCGCCGTGACGCAGGGCGCGCTCGGCGATGAGGCGCTCGCCCGCCACGACGGTCCCGTTCGTGCTGCCGAGGTCGCGGATCGCCCAGCCCGCCCCGTAGGACTGCAGTACGGCGTGCAGGGAGGACACCTGGCCGTCGTGGTCGAGCACGACCCCGTTGCCCTCGTCCCGCCCGATGGTCATCGTCGGTCCGTCGAGCAGGACCACCTCGACGCCGCCGGGCCGCCACACCTCGAGGAAGCTCGGCGCGCGCACCCCGTCGCTGGTCACCCTCGCCTCCTCCGCACGCGTCCGTAACACCGCCGCGATCCCCGACGACAGTCACCGACCGTCACATTCGAGTGAGAGTACGCCAGACGGTCTATCACGTTCGAGGGCGTGTGCGACATAGTGTCATCAGGGTCGATCGACGGGAGGGGGTGACCCGTGTGACCGAGCGTTTCGGGCCGTACGAGCTACTCCGCGTGGTCGGTCGGGGCGGGATGGGTGAGGTCTTCGAGGCCCACGACACCGAGCACGACCGGGTCGTCGCCCTCAAGCGCCTCGCGGCCGAGGCCGCCGGCGACGACGAGTACCAGCGGCGCTTCCGCCGCGAGGCCCGGCTGGTCGCCCGCCTGCGCAGCCCGCACGTCATCCCGATCCACTCCTACGGCGAGATCGACGGCCAGCTGTTCCTCGACATGCGTCTCGTCGGGGGCGCCGATCTCGAACAGGTCCTGCAGACCGAGGGCCGGCTCCCGCCCGCGCGGGCGGTGGCGATCGTGGAGCAGGTCGCGTCCGCGCTGGACGCCGCCCACCACGCGGGCCTGATCCACCGCGACGTGAAGCCGTCGAACGTCCTCATCGACGACGGGGTCGGCGCCCACGACTTCGTCTACCTCGTCGACTTCGGGATCACCCGCTCGGTGGGGGGCGACGAGAGCGCGCCGCTCACCGGCACCCGCGTCCTCATCGGGAGCCTCGACTACATGGCCCCCGAGCGGTTCTCGGGCGAGGGCGGGCACGGGATCGACGTCTACGCGCTGGCGTGCCTCCTGTTCGAGTGCCTCACCGGGAGCAGGCCCTACCCGATCGACGAGCCCGTCGAGCTCATGACCGCGCACCTCACCTGGACCCCGCCCACGCCGTCGCGCTCGGTGTCCGGCCTGGACCCGGCGTTCGACGCCCTGATCGCCTCGGGCCTGGCCAAGGACCCCGCGAAGCGGCCCGCGAGCGCGGGCGAGCTCGCCGCCGCGGCCCGGGCGGCGCTCGACGCCGGCGCCGGCCGGGCGGTGCCGTCGACCCCCACCACGGCGCAGTGGCGCCGGAGCGAGGCCCGGGGAGAGGACGAGCCCGCGACGCCCGCCGTGCCCCGTCGGGGCGGCACCCAGCAGTCGGCCGCCTCCGCGCCGATCGAGGTGCCCACCACGGTCGTGCCCGCCACGGGCGCGGGCCACGCGGTCCCGGCCGACGCCACGACGGTCCTGCGGCCGGCCGCACGGGCGACGGGCGCCGCCCACGCCCCACCCCGCGGTCCCGGCGGCCCGCCCCGGACCGCGATGCGCCCGGGCTGGACCCCGGGGCAGCAGCCCCCGGCGGGGAGCGGGGCCCGGCGTCCGACGGGCGCGGCACCGCACGCGGGCCGGCCGGCCGGGGCCCACGCGCCGCCGACGCGGACGCCCGCCCCCGCGGATCCGACGTCCGACCTGCGGGTCCACCAGCCCCGCGCCGTCTCGGTGGCCGGTCCGGCCCCCGAACCGGCGCCGATCACCGACCCGGCCCCGTCGGCCTCGCCCGACCGGCGACGCCTCCTGCGCAAGACGCTGTGGATCGTCCTGTCCGTCCTCCTCGTGGCGCTGGTCGTCGCGGGCGCCGTGTACGTCGCGGTGCTCCTGACACCCGCCGCCGGCTGATCGGAGGTCCCGCCATGGACGACGTCCCGACACCACGCCGACCCTTGCTCCTCGGTGACAGAACCCTGACCCCGAGCAGCGGGAAGGGTGGCCGCGCGGCGATGTCGACGCGGCCCGGCCCGGCCCATCCTTGGAGTCACACCGGAACGACGACAGCGAAACCGAGGAGGTCGCCATGACCATCATCTCCGCGCCCCAGCAGTACAACACCGACGACCTCTTCGTGGACCTCAACGCGATCGTCGAGCGCCACCTCTTCCTCAAGGTCGAGGGCATGAACTTCGCGGGCTCCGTGAAGCTGAAGGCCGCGGCCTCGATGATCGGGGCGGCCCAGGCCGAGGGCAGGCTCAACCCCTGGTCGATCGTCGTCGAGTCGTCGTCGGGCAACCTCGGCGTCGCCCTCGCGATGGTCTGCGCGAACTACGGCTACCGCTTCATCTGCGTCACCGACGACCGCTGCAACATGCAGACGCGCAAGCTCATCGAGGCGTTCGGCGGCGAGGTCCACGTCGTCGACGTGCCCCACCCCGAGACCGGCCTGCTCGGCGCCCGCCTCGAGCACCTGGACTCGATCTGCGCGGAGAACCCCGACGCCGTCTGGCTCAACCAGTACGAGAACCCGGCCAACGCGGGCGCCCACTACGCCCAGACCGGCCCCGCGATCGCCCGGACGTTCCCGCACGTCAACGTCGTGTTCGTCGGCGCCGGCACCTGCGGGACGCTGATGGGCACCGCCCGCTGGTTCAAGCAGCACCGCCCCGACGTCAAGATCGTCGCGATCGACGTCGAGGGCTCGGTGAGCTTCGGCGGCCCGGCCGCGTCCCGCCGCATCCCGGGTCTGGGCATGGGCATGACCCCGCCGGCGCTCGACCGCTCGATGATCGACGACGTCGTCATCGTGCCCGAGACCGAGACCCTGCGGATGTGCCAGCGCCTCGCGATGCGCGGGTTCCTGTTCGGCGGCTCCACCGGCACCGTCGTCGCGGGTGCCGCCGACTGGATGGGCCGCAACGGGTGGCCCGGCATGACCGCCGTGACCCTCGCGCCCGACTCCGGCGAGCGCTACCTCGAGACCGTCTACGCCCCGCTCTGGCGCGAGGAGCACTACGGCGCCCGCGCCCGTCTGACGGGCCGTCACGTCCTGCCCGACAACCTGCCCACCGCCCCGCCTGCGTCCACCGCCTGACCAGTCGATCCCGCCCAGCCCCCACCGGAAAGCCCGATCCCGACCGGGAGTCACCCATGTCGTCCACGATGCAGCAGCCCGCCGCCGGTAACCTCGACCTCCGTCCCGGCCGTCCCCCGATCCTGTGGACGAACCCCGGTCCCGACCCCGTCGGCTGGGCGGCGCACTTCCGCAACGACGTGCGCCAGATCGTGGCCCGTCACGGCTCGGTGATGATCCGGGGCCTCGGGGTCCGCGACCACGCGCAGACGGCCGCCGTGTTCGGCCGGCTCGCGGCGGTCGGCCTGCTGGCCGAGCGTGAGCCCTTCGCGCCCCGCACCGCGCTCGGGAACGGGCTGTACTCGTCCACCCAGTGGCCGGCGACCCAGCAGATGTGCCTGCACAACGAGCTGAGCTACCTGCCCGACCCGCCCGCCTTCATGTTCTTCGCCTGCCTGACCCCGCCCGCCGCCGGCGGGGCCACCCCGGTCGGCGACGCCTCGGCCGTGCTCCAGGCGCTGCCCCAGCCCCTGGTGGCGCGACTCGACCACGAGGGCTGGCTGCTGGTCCGCAACTACAACGACGAGATCGGCGCGTCGTGGGCCGAGGCCTTCGGCACCAGCGACCGTGGTGCTGTCGAGCACTACTGCCGCAGCCAGGGCATCGAGTTCACCTGGAACGGCGACGGCCTGAGCACCCGCCAGCGCCGCCGCGCCGTGGTGCGCCACCCCGTCGACGGACGCCCCTGCTGGTTCAACCAGGTCGCGTTCCTCAACGAGTGGACGCTGGACCCCGACATCCGCGAGTACCTCGTCGAGTCCTACGGCCCCGACGGCCTCCCGTTCACCACGCGCTTCGGCAACGGCGAGCCGATCGGCGAGGACGTGGTCAACCTGATCAACAACGCCTACACCGCCCACACCGTGAGCGAGCCGTGGCAGGCGGGCGACGTCATGGTCGTCGACAACATCCGCACCGCCCACGGCCGCGAGCCCTACCAGGGCGACCGCGAGGTGGTCGTCGGGATGGCGGACGCGATCCGCCTGGGGTGAGTCGGGCCCTCGCGGGGCGGAGAGGCCCAGATCGGGCCCAGGATCCGGTCGAGGTGGTCGTTGGCGAACAGGCCGGCGGGGTCGACGTCGCGGCGTACGCGTCGGAAGTCGTCGAACCGCGGGTAGAGCTGCGCCAGGTCCGTGGCGTCGAGGTGGTGCTCCTTGCCCCAGTGGGGGCGCCCGCCCGCCGCGGCGGCGACGTCGCCGAACGCGGCGAAGTACGCCCGGTACGGCGCGCCGACGTACTGGTGGATCGCGACGTAGGCGGTGTCGCGGCCGTGGGCGGTCGAGAGCCAGACGTCGTCGGCGGCGGCGACCCGCACCTCGACGGGGAAGAGCACGGGGTGCTCCAGGTGGGACACGAGGGTGCGGAGTTCGGCGAGCACCTCGCCGAGGCGCGCCCGGGGCAGCGCCCACTCCGACTCCACGAACCGGACGCGGCGGGTCGTCGTGAACACCCGGTCGGAGCGGTCGCCGTACTCGCGGGCCGAGAGCACCGCGCCGGCGACGCGGCCGAGCGGGACGGCGGTGCGGGGCAGCGCGCGCCCGACCCGGCACAGGGCCCCGAAGGCGGCGTTCTCGACGAGGTCGTACTCCACGAAGCGCCGCAGCGGGTGCAGGGGCGGCGGCGCCTCGGCGGCCGGCACGCGGTGGTTGCGCTTCACCAGGGCGTGGTCGCCGTACGGGAACCAGTAGAACTCGACGTGGTCGGCCCCGGTGAGCAGGCCGTCGAGGTCGCCGAGCACCTCGTCCAGCGGCTCCGGGCGCTCGCTCGCCCGCAGGGTGAAGGCGGGCACGGCCTGCAGGGTCACGTGGGTGACGACGCCCAGCGCGCCGAGCCCGACCCGGGCGGCGGCGAACAGCTCGGGGCGCTCGGCGGCGTCGGCGTGCACGGGTGTGCCGTCGGCGAGCACGAGGTCGAGCGCCGTGATCTGCGTGGCCAGCCCGCCGAGCCGGGCGCCGGTGCCGTGCGTGCCGGTGGCGACGGCCCCGGCGACGGTCTGGGCGTCGATGTCCCCGAGGTTCGCCAGCGCCAGGCCGTGCGCGTCGAGCGCGCCGTTGAGGGCGCGCAGCGTGGTGCCGGCGCGGACCCGGACGCGGCGGGTCGTGGTGTCCAGCGACTCGAGGCCCGTCCAGTGCCGCAGGTCGATCGCGTGGTCGTCGGTGGCGGCGAGCGCGGTGAACGAGTGGCCGCTGCCGCGAGGGCGCAGGTGCGAGCCCCGGGCGGCGTGCACCGCGGCGACGACGTCGTCGACGGACCGGGGGAGGTGCACGTGGGACGGGGTGGCGACCACCGTCCCCGCCCAGTTCCGCCACGTACCGCGAGCCACCCCGGCACCGTAGCGTCGCCGGGGTGATCGACCGCTGGGATCGCGCCACCGCCGACCTCGACCCGCCGTTCGCGATCGTCGATCTCGACGCCTTCGACGCCAACCTCGACGACCTCGTCGCGCGGGCGGCGGGGCTCCCGATCCGGCTCGCCACCAAGTCCGTGCGGTGCCGCGCCCTCATCGAGCGCGCGGTCGACCGGCCGGGCGTCACGGGGCTCATGTGTTACTCGCTGCGCGAGGCGCTCTGGCACGTCGGGAACGGCACCGGCGACGACGTGCTCGTCGGCTACCCGACGGTGGACCGCGCCGCGCTGCGCGACCTCACCGGCGACGAGGACGCCCGGGCCGAGGTGACGCTCATGGTCGACTCCGTCGAGCACCTCGACCTGGTCGACGCCGCCGTGGGGGCCCGGCACCGGGAGCTGCGGGTGTGCCTCGACCTCGATGCCGCCTGGCGCCCCGTGCGCGGCGTGCACGTCGGCGCGCGTCGCTCACCCGTCCGCAGCCCCGAGGAGGCCGGGGCGCTCGCCCGGGCCGTCACGGAACGCCCCGGCTTCCGGCTCGTCGGCCTCATGGCCTACGAGGGCCAGATCGCGGGGGTACCGGACGCCACCGGCTCGCGGGCCCGCGACACGGCGGTGCGGTGGATGCAGCGACGGTCCGCCGCCGAGCTCGCGGAGCGCCGGGGGGCGGTGGTGCGCGCCGTGCGCGAGGTGGCCGACCTGGAGTTCGTCAACGGCGGCGGCAGCGGCAGCGTCGAGACCACCCGCGCCGACCCGTCGATCACGGAGATCGCGGCGGGCTCGGCGCTGATCGGCTCCACGCTCTTCGACGGCTACACGCGCATGCACCCGCGGCCCGCGCTCGCCTACGCGCTGTCCGTGGTGCGCCGTCCCGACGACCGGACGGCCACGCTGGCCGGCGGTGGCTGGGTGGCCTCCGGGCCGGCGGCCGCGTCGCGGCTCCCGTCCCCGGTCCGCACCGACCTCGCGCTGACCGGCACCGAGGGCGCCGGGGAGGTGCAGACGCCGGTGCGGGGCCGGGCCGTCCCGGCCCTCGGTGACCGCGTGTGGATGCGCCCCGCCAAGGCCGGCGAGCTCGCCGAGCACCTCACCGCGTACCACCTCGTCGTGGGCGACCGCGTCGCGCGCACCGTGCCGACCTACCGCGGCGAGGGGAAGGCGTTCGGGTGAGGGGGCCGGCTAGCGCTGCTCCTCCGGGCCACCCGGCACCCAGAGGACGTCGCCGCCCGGGTTGGCCACGCGCCCGAGGATGAACAGCAGGTCCGAGAGCCGGTTGAGGTAGTGCGCGGGCAGGGTGCTCGTGCGGTCGGGATCGGCCGCGATCACGGCCCACGTGCTGCGCTCGGCGCGACGGGTGACCACGCGCGCGATGTTCAGGTAGGCGGCCGCCGGGGTGCCGCCGGGCAGGATGAACGAGTCGAGCTTGGGCAGGTCGGAGTTGAACTGGTCGCACCAGCCCTCGAGGCGCTCGATCTGGCGCTCGGTGACGCGCAGCGGCGGGTACTCCGGGTTCTCGATCACCGGGGTGGCGAGGTCGGCGCCCACGTCGAAGAGGTCGTTCTGGATCTGGCGCAGCGGGGCGACGATCGCCTCCGGCGGCGACCCGACGGAGAGCGCGACGCCGATCGCGGCGTTCGCCTCCTCGGAGTCGGCGTAGGCCGAGAGCCTCGGGTCGGTCTTCGGCACGCGCGAGAAGTCCGACAGGCCCGTCGTCCCGTCGTCGCCGGTGCGCGTGTAGATCCGGGTCAGGTGTACGGCCACGACGTCAGTCTAGGGACGCGGCGAGGTGTGCGGCGGCGCCGAGCACCGACGCGGCCTGGACGGCGACGAGGTCGCGCAGCGGGACGCGGGTGGCCGGCGCGCGCCCGGCGGCCTCCGCCGCCCACACCGCGAAGCGCTCGGCGAGGTCGGCACGGGCCGCGCGCACCGCGGGCCGGACGTTGCCGAGCGCCTGCTCGGCGTCGAGCGCGCGCAGGAGCATGCCGCCGTAGCGCAGCCGCGCCATGTCCACGACCTCGTCCAGCGAGGCGTGCTCGGCGACGGTCGCGGGCCGGTCGGGGTCCTGCGCGGCCCGGCGCGCCAGGTCGGTCGCGCTGCCCGCGAGGAACGGGGCGAAGAAGCGGGTGGCGCGCACGAACGGCGACTCGTGCACGAGGCCGGCGAGGTCGGTGAGGGCGCCGGTGAGGGTGGTCGCGAGGTCGTCGAGGGCCTCGGCGGCGCCGCGCAGCAGCGTCGCCCGGTGGTCGCCGCTCGCCGCGTCGTCGCCGAGGCGGTCGTCGCGCCAGTAGGGCACCTCGGTGACCAGCGTCAACGTGCCGTGGCGGGCGGCGTAGGCGCCGGTGGAGTTGCCGCCCGCGAGGTTCTCGTGCTCCCCGGTGACCTCGAGGTGGTCGTAGGCGTCGCGGATGTCGAGCGAGCGGTAGATGCCCTCGGCGAGCAGCGGGATCCACGGGGCCTCGGGCTCGCCGCGGTGCAGGCGGAGGCCGACCTCGGCGGGGACGGCCTGGAGCACCGGGTGCAGGTCGGGCTCGGGGCGGCTCAGGTAGTGGTAGACGCCGCCGACCTCGGCGTTGTGCAGTGACGCCATGAGCACCGGGCGGTGCTCGTCGACGAGCCGCATGAGCGCGAGCGTCTCGGGCAGCACCGCGTCGAACCACGCGTCCTTGTGGGCGAGCGGGAAGCTCCACTCGATCTGCTCGGTGCCCGCCTGCCGGTAGAGGTGGCGGGCGTAGTGCTCGCGGGTGAAGGGCCCGGTGAGCCAGCCCTCGTTGAGCCGCAGGCCGTCCGGGTCGATGCACGGGACCACGTGCCACGTGAGCCCGAGCCGGGCGCGCAGCCCGTCGTCCTCCGCGAGCCGCCGCGCCAGGTGCAGCGCGGTGAGCCCGCCCACCGGCTCGTTCGGGTGCGGCAGGCCGATGACCAGCGCGGACGGCCCCGGCCCGCCGACGGTCAGGGCCGTCAGCGGCTCGCCCTGGCCCGACGTGCCGATCCGGCGGCGGGTGACGACGCCGGGGTGCTCGGCGGCGAGCCTCGCCGACTCCGTCGCCAGCTCGTCGGCCCCGGCCAGCGCGTCGCGGGGCGGGACGGCGGCCATCTCCGCGACGAGCCAGCCGGGCAGGGGAGCGGTCACGGCCCGGAGGGTGCCAGCGTCAGCGGCTCAGCGCCCCCGCGAACTCAGGCACGGCACGGTCGAGGGCCGCCGCGGTGCCGGGCACCGAGCCCGAGGAGAACGCGTCGCTCGTGGTCTTGTCGTCGAGGATGACGAGGTGCCCGGCCTGCGCCGCCGGGGTCCGCGAGAGCACCGGGTCGGTGCGGATCGCGTCGGCGCTCGCGTTGATCGGGAAGACGACGGTGAGGTCGGAGGAGAGCAGGCCGACCTGCTCGCCGGAGAGCGGCACGTAGAACGACCCGTTCGCGCTGCTCGCGAGCGCCTCGATCTGCGGCGGGGTCGTGAACCCGAGCTCGTTCATGACGTCGACGCGCGCGTCGCCGGGGACGTAGGCGCCCCACTGGCCGCCGAAGAAGGCTCCGACGCCGGCGGGCCGGCCCGCGAACCCGGGGTTCGCGGCGGTGGTGGCGCGGAACTTCTCCTCGAGCCCGGCGATCTGGCGGGCGCCCTCGTCGGGCTTGCCCAGCGCCGCCGACACCATCGTCATCTGCTGGCGCCAGGTCGTCCCGTAGGAGGCGGCGAGCCCGGGCGGCGGGGAGACGGTGGGCGCGATCTGGTTGAGCGTGTCGAAGCGCTGCCGGTCGCCCGAGGAGCGCGTGTCGAGGATGAGGTCGGGCCGCAGGGCGGCGACGGCCTCGTAGTCGAGCTGCGTGGTGCCGAGGATCGTCGGCGGCGTCGTGTACGGCGGCGACCAGGGGCCGACGCCCGTGCCACCGAAGGCGAGCCAGTCCGACGCGCCGACCGGCTGGACCCCGAGGGTCAGCGCGGTCTCGGCGTCCGACCAGCCCAGCGCCACGATCCGCTGCGGCGCCTCCTCGACGGTGACCGGCCCGAACATCGTGTCGATCGTGGCGGGGTAGGCGCTGCCGACCGCCGAGCCGGCGGGGGCGCCGCCGGAACCACCCGAGCCGCCGCCACCGCACGCGGCGACGGCGAGCAGGGCGAGGGCGCAGGCCGCGAGGGCGAGGCGGCGGACCACGGGGACTCCTGACGTCGGACGGGACACTTCGGACATGCGAAGGCTAGGCAACCCTAACGGGTAGGGTGCGCGCGTCGTCGGGGGTTCGCGGTCGGTCGGAGGCGTGCAGCGAGGTGGTCGCGGAGGTGACGTCGCCCGGCGAGACCCGCACCGGCGCGCGCCCGGGGTCCGCGGCGCGCGTCCTCGGGCTCGTGGGGCTCGTCGCCCTGGCCGTCGTCGTGCTGCTGATCAGCATCGGCATCGGCTCGCGCGACATCGGCCTCGCCCAGTCCTGGTCGCTGCTCTGGGGTGGCGACGGCGGTGACGCGACCGGTACCGAGGCCGCGATCGTCCGCGACCTGCGCCTGCCCCGCGGCCTGCTCGCCCTCGCCGTCGGCGCGGCGCTGGGCCTCTCGGGCGCGGTGATGCAGGGGCTGTCGCGCAACCCGCTCGCCGACCCCGGCCTGCTCGGGGTCAATGCCGGCGCCGCGACCGCGGTGGTCATCGCCGTCGGCGCGTTCGGGATCGGCACGGTCACCGGCTACGTGTGGTTCGCCCTGGTCGGCGCCGCCGTGGCGATGGCGGGGGTGCACGTGCTCGGGGCCACCGGGCGCTCGTCGGGCACCCCCGACCGGCTCGTGCTCGCCGGCGCGGCGGTCACCGCCGTGCTCATCGCCCTCGTCAACGCCGCGCTCGTGCTCTCGCCGCGCACGTTCGACTCGTTCCGCTTCTGGAACCTCGGCTCGCTGTCCGGCCGGGGCCTCGACGTGCTCCTCGCGGTGGCCCCGTTCATCGCCGTCGGCGTGGTCGCGGCGTTCGCCATGGCCCGCGCCCTCGACACGCTCGTGCTCGGCGACCGTGCCGGCACCGCCCTCGGGCTCGACGTCGGGCGCACCCGCGTCTCCGCGGGCGTCGCGGCGACGGTGCTCGCCGGCGCGGCCACCGCGGCCGTCGGGCCGATCGCCTTCCTCGGGCTGGCCGTGCCGCACGCGGTGCGGTTCCTGGTCGGGCCCGCGCACCGCTGGGTGCTGCCCTACACCGCTGTCCTCGGCGCCATCGTGCTGCTCGTCGCCGACGTCGTGGGCCGGGTGCTCGCGCCGCCCGGGGAGATCCAGGTGGGCGTCACGACGGCGGTGCTCGGCGTGCCCGTCTTCGTGGCGCTGTGCCGCCGGCGCCGGCTGGTGAGCGTGTGAGCGCGCCACCCTGCCGCGTCCGGCCCCGCCCGTCACCGGCCGCCTCGTCCGCCTCGCCGGCGGCCGTGTCTCGCTCCGCGTGGGCCCGCGGTCGGTCGCCGTCGGCGCCGTCTCGGTGCTCGTCGTCGTCGTGGGCGCCGTGCTCTCGCTGACCACCGGCGAGGCCCCGCTGACGGTGTCCGAGGTGGGCGAGACGCTGGTGGGCCAGGGCAGCCGCTCCACCGAGTTCGTCGTGCTGACGCTGCGCCTGCCGCGCCTGCTGCTGGCGATCGGGGTGGGCGCGGCGCTGGCGGTCAGCGGCGCGGTGCTGCAGAGCCTCTCGCGCAACGTGCTCGGCAGCCCGGACGTCCTCGGGTTCACCACCGGGGCCGCGACGGGCGCGCTCGTCGCCATCGTCGTGCTCGGGGCCAGCACGCTCGGGACGTCGGTGGGCGCCCTGATCGGCGGCGTCGTCACCGCGCTCGTCGTCGTCGGGCTCGCCGCCGGGCGGGGGACGCAGGGCCTGCGCCTGGTGCTCATCGGCATCGGCGTCGGCGCGATGCTGCTGGCGGTGAACAGCTGGCTGATCACCCGCGCCGCCCTGCAGACCGCGGTGGACGCCCAGGCCTGGCTGCTCGGTGACCTGTCGAACCGCGGGTGGACCCAGATGGTGGCGCTCGCCGTCGCGCTGGTGCTCCTGCTGCCGATCGTGCTGGTCGGCGCGCGCCGCCTGGCCCTGCTCGAGCTCGGTGACCGCCCGGCGGGCGGCCTCGGTGTCGACGTCACCCGCACCCGCACCGTCGCGCTGCTCGCCGCGGTCGGGCTCGCCGCCGCCGCGACCGCCGCGGCCGGGCCGATCCCGTTCCTCGCGCTCGCCGCACCCCAGATCGCCCGGCAGCTCAGCCGGTCGGCGACGCCGGTCCTCGTCCCGTCGGCGCTGCTCGGGGCGGCGATGCTCGTGGTCAGCGACCTCGCCGTGACCCGCCTCTTCGCGCCCGTCCCGCTGCCCGTGGGCGTCGCCACCGGTCTGCTCGGCGGCCTCTACCTCGTCGCCCTGCTGGTCCGCATGTGGCGGGGGAGCACGACGTGACCGCATTCCAGGGAGCCTCATGACCCGCCTTCTCGCCCAGGACGTGACGCTGGGCTACGAGGGACGCACCGTCGCCACCGACCTCTCGGTCGCGATCCCGGACGACTCGTTCACGGTGATCGTCGGGCCGAACGCGTGCGGCAAGTCGACGCTGCTCGCGGCCCTGGCGCGCGTCCTCGCGCCGCAGAAGGGCGCGGTGGTGCTCGACGGGCACGCGATCTCGAGCTACCGGTCCAAGGAGGTCGCGCGCCGCCTCGGCCTGCTGCCGCAGACGGCCAGCGCGCCCGGGGGCATCACCGTCGGCGACCTCGTCGCCCGCGGGCGTTATCCGCACCAGCAGCTGCTCAAGCAGTGGTCGGACGACGACGAGAAGGCCGTCGTCGAGGCGATGACGCTCACGAACGTCGCCGACCTCGCGGACCGCGCCGTCGACGAGCTCTCCGGCGGGCAGCGCCAGCGCGTCTGGCTCGCGATGGCGCTGGCCCAGGAGACGCCGATCCTGCTGCTCGACGAGCCGACGACCTACCTCGACATCTCCCACCAGGTCGACGTGCTGGAGCTCTGCGCCCGCCTGCACGACGAGTCGGGGCGCACCCTCGTCGCCGTGCTCCACGACCTCAACCAGGCCGCGCGCTACGCCACCCACCTCATCGCGCTGCGCCCGGGCGGAGTAGTGGCCGCGAGCGGGCCGCCGGCCGAGGTCCTGACCGAGGAGCTCGTCACCGACGTCTACGGCCTCGCCTGCCGCGTGGTGCCCGACCCGGAGACCGGCACCCCGATGGTCGTCCCGCGCCGCCCGCTGCGCGGCCCCGCGTCGGAGACGGGGGCCCGCAGCGGCGCCGCCGACGGGGCCCTCCGGGCCGACGGGTAGCGTCCTGCCGCGATGAACGAGCACTTCGTGGTGCGCGGCTCGGGCCCGCTGTCCGGGGCCGTCGACGTCGTCGGCGCCAAGAACAGCGTGCTCAAGCTCATGGCGGCGGCCTTGCTGGCCGAGGGCCGGACGATCCTGACGAACTGCCCCGAGATCCTCGACGTGCCGCTGATGGCCGACGTCCTGCGCAGCCTCGGCTGCACGGTCGACGTCGACGGCGCCACGGTGACGATCGACGTGCCGGCCGACCTGACCTCCGAGGCCGACTACCGCTCGGTCTCGCGGCTGCGGGCCTCGGTGTGCGTGCTCGGGCCGCTCGTCGCCCGCTGCCGCCGTGCCGTGGTGCCCCTGCCGGGTGGCGACGCCATCGGCTCGCGGCCCCTCGACATGCACCAGGCGGGCCTGCGCCTGCTCGGGGCGTCCAGCGAGATCTCCCACGGATGCGTGGTCGCGGACGCCGAGACGCTGCGCGGCGCCCAGATCTGGCTCGACTTCCCCAGCGTCGGGGCCACCGAGAACATCCTCATGGCCGCGGTCTTCGCCGACGGCACGACGGTGATCGACAACGCGGCGCGCGAGCCCGAGATCGTCGACCTCGTGACGATGCTCCAGCAGATGGGCGCCAAGATCGAGGGCGGCGGCACGTCGACGCTCACCGTCCACGGCGGCGGGGCGCTCACGCCCACGAACCACCGGGTGATCGGCGACCGCATCGTGGGCGCCACCTGGGGCTTCGCCGCGGCCATGGCCGGCGGCGACGTCACCGTGCGCGGCGTCGACCCGCACCACCTCGACCTCGTGCTCGACCGCCTCGCGCAGGCGGGCGCCGAGGTCAGTGCGCAGGACGAGGGCTTCCGGGTCGTCATGGAGAGCCGCCCGCGCTCGGTGGACTGGGTGACGCTGCCCTACCCGGGCTTCGCCACCGACCTCCAGCCCATGGCGATCGCGCTCTCCGCCATCTCCGAGGGCACCTCGATGATCACCGAGAACGTGTTCGAGGGCCGGTTCCGGTTCGTCGAGGAGATGGTGCGGCTCGGCGCCGACGCCCGCACCGACGGCCACCACGCCGTCGTGCGTGGCGTCCGGCGGCTGTCGTCGGCGCCGGTCTGGGCGTCCGACATCCGCGCCGGCGCCGGGCTCGTGCTCGCCGGGCTGTGCGCCGACGGCGAGACCGAGGTCTGGGACGTCGCCCACATCGACCGCGGCTACCCGCTGTTCGTCGAGAACCTCGCCGCCCTCGGCGGCGGCATCCACCGGGTGGTGGCGCCGCCGGTGCGGTGAGCCTCTCAGAGGGCGTGCAGCACCAGGCGGGCGTCGTTCGCGTCGCGGGGGAAGGCCAGCAGGGCCCAGCCGTCCTCGCGGTGGCTGACCGTCACCCGCACCTTCTCGCGGGCCAGCTTGCCGACGAGCACGTCGGCGCTCTCGCGGGTGGGCACCACGGCGACGGTCTCGAGCAGGCCGAGGTCGCCGTTCTCGTCGGGCAGCGCGCCCTGCGGGCCGCGGCCGAACGTCCAGCGCAGCAGCCCGGCGATGAAGATCATGAGCGAGATCGCCATCAGGATCTCGCCGATCGAGCCGATCATGTGTGTCTCCTCCGGACCCGACCATCCTGACCGATCCTGTGGCTGACGGCATCCCGTGGGCCGCCCCGCGGGCCGGACCCGTCGGTAACATCAGCGGGTCATCCGCCAGGTGACGCGATGCGGAGGTCTCACGTGCCCTACCCCAGCGACGACGCCCGCGACCGGCCCTGGGTCATGCGCACCTACGCCGGCCACTCGTCGGCACGCGCGTCGAACGAGCTCTACCGGCGCAACCTGGAGAAGGGGCAGACCGGCCTGTCGGTCGCGTTCGACCTGCCCACGCAGACCGGGTACGACCCCGACGCCGAGCTCGCCAAGGGCGAGGTCGGCAAGGTGGGCGTGCCCGTGTCGCACATCGGGGACATGCGGGCGCTGTTCGACCGGATCCCGCTCGACGAGGCCAACACCTCGATGACGATCAACGCGACGGCGATGTGGATGCTCGCGCTCTACGTCACGGTCGCCGACGAGCAGGGTGCCGACCGCGCGAAGCTCGCGGGCACCACGCAGAACGACATCGTCAAGGAGTACCTCTCGCGCGGGACCTACGCGTTCCCGCCCGGGCCGAGCGTCCGGCTGATCACCGACATGATCGCCTGGACCTACACGAACGTCCCCAAGTGGAACCCGATCAACATCTGCAGCTACCACCTGCAGGAGGCCGGGGCGACGCCGACGCAGGAGGTCGCCTACACGCTGTCGACCGCGATCGCGGTGCTCGACGCCGTGCGCGACTCGGGCCAGGTGCCCGAGGACGACTTCGGCCAGGTCGTCGGGCGCATCTCGTTCTTCGTCAACGCGGGCCTGCACTTCATCGAGGAGATCGCGAAGCTGCGGGCGTTCTCGCAGCTCTGGGACGAGCTGTGCCGCGAGCGCTACGGCGTCGAGGACGCCAAGATGCGGCGCTTCCGCTACGGCGTGCAGGTCAACTCGCTGGGGCTCACCGAGGCCCAGCCGGAGAACAACGTCCAGCGCATCGTGCTGGAGATGCTCGCGGTGACGCTGTCGAAGGACGCCCGGGCCCGCGCGGTGCAGCTGCCGGCGTGGAACGAGGCGCTGGGCCTGCCGCGGCCGTGGGACCAGCAGTGGGCGCTGCGGATGCAGCAGGTGCTGGCCTACGAGACCGACCTGCTCGACCACGACGACATCTTCGCGGGCTCGCACGTCATGGAGGCCAAGACGGCCGCCATCGTCGAGGGGGCGCGCGCCGAGATGGCCAAGGTCGCCGAGATGGGCGGCGCCGTGCCCGCCGTCGACTCCGGCTACATGAAGTCGCAGCTCGTCTCGTCGCTGGCGCAGCGGCGGATGCGCCTGGAGTCCGGCGAGGACACCGTCGTCGGCGTCAACAAGTTCACCTCCACCGAGCCCAGCCCGCTGCAGGCCGAGGGCGCCGAGGCGATCTTCACCGTCGACAGGTCGGTGGAGGACGAGGCCGCGAAGGCCGTGCAGGAGTGGCGCTCGGGCCGCGACCAGGTGGACGCCGACGCCGCGCTCGACCGCCTGCGCGAGGCCGCCACCACCGACGAGAACCTCATGGAGGCGACGCTCGCGTGCGCCCGCGCCGGGGTCACCACCGGCGAGTGGGCCGGGGCGCTGCGCGACGTCTTCGGCTCCTACCGGGCACCGACCGGGGTGTCCGCGGCGTCCTCGGGCGCCGGCGAGGCGCCCGAGGACCTGGCCGCGGTGCGCGCCCGGGTCAAGGCGACCGCCGAGGAGATGGGCACGGCGTCGCTGCGCATGCTCGTCGGCAAGCCGGGCCTCGACGGGCACTCCAACGGCGCCGAGCAGATCGCCGTGCGCGCCCGCGACGCCGGCTTCGAGGTGATCTACCAGGGCATCCGCCTCACGCCCGCCGAGATCGTCGCGGCGGCCGTGCAGGAGGGCGTGCACGTCGTGGGCCTGTCGGTGCTGTCGGGCTCGCACCTCGAGGTCGTCCCCGCCGTGCTCGACGGGCTGGCCCGCGCGGGCGCCGAGGACATCCCGGTGGTCGTCGGCGGCATCATCCCGCCGAAGGACGCCGAGCAGCTCCAGCGCCTCGGCGTGCACCGCGTCGTGACGCCGAAGTCCTACTCGCTCACCGGGATCATGGGCGAGTTCGTCGACGTGATCCGCGAGGCGCACGGGCTGGACGCGCCGGCGGCCGTGTGAGCCGGCGCGTCCACGCCCGCGGTCACCCCGGCACGCGGTCCAGGAAGCCGTGGACGCGCTCGAGCCGCCCGTCGTCGGCCACCTCGGCGACGTCGAACCCGATCACCACGGGCTCGGCGCCCTCCGGGCCGAGGTGCCAGGTGAAGCGGACGACGTCGTGGTGGGCGTCGAGCACCTCGCCGGGGGAGAACGTCAGGCCGGCGAACTGCTCCTGGGCGCCCGCGATCAGGGCGTCGACGCCCTCGTGGCCCCGGACGTCGGCCATCGGGTCGACGTAGCGGGCGTCGGGCGTGAACGCCGCGGCGATCGCCTCGCGGCGCGCGGCGGGGTCGGTCGCGTTCCAGGCGGCGAGGTAGCGCTGGACGAGGGTCGTGGTGTCGGTCATGGGGTCCTCCTCGGTGTGTCGTGCTGACGAGGAGAACCCTGACCGCGGCGCGGTAGGCGGGTCGATGACCTCGTGGGTCATGGACGATCAGCGCCCGGCCCCGCGAGGCTCTCCGCCATGAGCGACGACCTGATCGCGTCCATGCCCTTCGCCGCCGGGCTCGGGATCCAGCTGGAGACCGCCGGTGCCGACGAGACCGTCGCCGTCCTGCCCTGGTCCGACGCGCACACCACCGTCGGCGGCCTGCTCCACGGCGGCGCGCTGATGACCCTGGCCGACACCGCGGGCGCGGTCTGCGCCTTCCTCGGGCTGCCGGCGGGGGCGCGGACGGCGACGACCCAGTCGGGCACGCACCTGCTGCGCGCGGTGTCGGGCTCCTCGGGTGGCGAGGTCCGGGCGACGGCCCGTCCCGTGCACTCCGGGCGCACCCAGATCGTCGTGCAGACCGACGTCACCGACGACCGTGGGCGCCTCGTCGCCCGGACGACCCAGACCCAGGCCGTGCTGCCGGCCTGACCTCGGCCTTCCGGGGACCGGAATCGGTGCCCTGCGCGTGGTGTGGTCCAGGCCACCATCCGCGACGACCGATCCCGGCGATCTCGGAGGTCCGATGCCGCGCCCCACCCTGCTCCTCGTCCACGGCGCCTGGCACGGCTCGTGGTTCTGGGAGCCGCTGATCTCCGAGCTCGGGGAGTTCGACGTGCGCACGGTCGACCTGCCCAGCTGCACCGGATCCCCGGACGAGCTGGGCGGCCTGGAGGACGACGCGGAGACGGTGCGGGCGGCGGTCGCGGCGATCGACGGCCCGGTCGTCGTGGTCGCGCACTCCTACGGCGGGTTGCCGGTGTCGGAGGGGGTCTCTGGTTCTGCCGACGGGCAGGTCTCCCATCTCGTCTACCTCTGTGCGTTCATGCTGGACGCGGGCGAGTCGTTGCTGGCCGCGGCCGGGGGCACCCCGCCGCCGTGGTGGGAGGTGCACGAGCGGCACATCGTCGCGCGGACCCCCGAAGCCGTCTTCTACAACGACCTGGACCCCGCCACCGCGGCGTCGGCGGCCGGGCGGCTCGGGCTGCTGAGCCGGGCCGCCACGGAGACGCCCCTGACCCGGGCCGCCTGGCACGACGTCCCGAGCACCTACGTCGTCTGCGACCGCGACGCGGCGATCCCGTCGTTCGCGCAGGAGGCGATGGCCCAGCGGGCCGGGACCGTCGTGCACCTCGACGCCGGGCACTCCGCGGCCATGTCGCAGCCGCAGGAGGTGGCGTCGGTGGTGCGCGGGGCGGCGTCCTGAGCCGCCGTCAGCTCTCGTCCTCGTCGTCCTTGGCGGCGCCGCGCTTCTTGAGGAAGCCGAAGCCGGGGATGCCGTCGATGGCCTGACGCAGGTCCTTCGTGACGTCGAGCAGCTCGTGGAGGTCCGGTCCGACGCGGTCGAGGGTCGCGAGGATCGGCATGATGTCGGTGACCATGTGCTCGGTGAACTGCGGCATCTCGTCGACGAGCTTGATCAGCGCGTCGACCTCCTCCGGGCTGAGCTCGTCGACGAACCGGCCGGCCAGCGGCGCGGCCCGCTCGAGCATCGGCTGGTAGAGGCCGAGCAGCTCCTGCGCCGACCGGCTCGTCTCCCCGGCGCCCTCGACGATCCCCCGCGCGCCGTCGGTGATCTCCTTGGCGTCACCCACGACGCCCTCGGCGCCGGACGTGATGGACCGGGCGGACTCCACGACCTCGTTCGCGCCGCTGGTGATCGAGCGGGCGGAGGTGACGACCTCGTCGGCGCCGGACGTGATCGAGCGGGCCGAGGTGACGACCTCCTCGGCACCGCCGGTGATGCGACGGGCCGACTCGACGACGTCGTCGGCGCCCAGCGTGATCTTGCGGGCGCTGCCGACGACCTCCTCGGCGCCGGAGGTGATCGAGCGGGCGGAGCCGACGACCTCCTCGGCACCGGACGTGATCGACCGGGCGCTCCCGACCACCTCGTTCGCGCCCTCGGTGATCCGCCGGGCCTCGCCCAGGACGCCGTCGACGCGCTCCATGACGCCGTCGACCCGGACCACGATCCCGTCCGCGCGGTCGACCAGCCCGTCGACGCGGTCGGCGAGCGTGCCGAGCACGCCCACCAGCCGCGTCACCTCGTCGAGCAGCGCGTCCACCCGCCCGGGCAGCCGCGCGCCGACGTCGACGACCTCGCCGACCCAGCCGAGCACCGACCACCCGGTGTCCACCACCTCGCGCGGGGAGGGCACCGCCAGCGGACCGATCCGCACCAACGCCATGTCCACACTCTGCCCGCGCCTGCGGGCGATCACGCCGAAGTCGCTCGCGAGGATGTGGATTTCCTGGCGTCCAGTGCCAGCGTGGACGCAGGGCTTGCATGCCAGTGCTAGGGCGAACGGAGCAGCAGGAGGGCGTAGGCGGCGAGGGTCTGGGCGTCGGTGATCTCGCCGTCGCGGGCCCGGCGCTCGAACTCGGCGCGGGGGACCCAGGCGAAGCGCATGTCGGCCTCGGTGTCCTCGCGCGCCGGCTCGCCGGCGGTGAGGTCGGTGGCGAGGTAGGCCCGCCCGCGCTGGGACGACAGCCCGGGGGCGACGTCGAGCAGGCCGAGGTACGTCCAGCTCGCCGCCGTCAGGCCGGTCTCCTCGCGGAGCTCGCGGGCGGCGAGCTCGGGGGCGGGCATCTCCGCGCGGTCGGGCGCGGTGCCCTGCGGGAACTCCCAGCGCCGCAGGCCCAGCGGGTACCGGTACTGCTCGACCATGGCCAGCCGGTCCCCGTCCAGGGCCACGACCAGCGCGTAGTCGGGCTTGTCGACCACCCCGTAGACGCCCTCGGCCCCGTCCGGGCGGCGGAAGGTGTCCTCGCGCAGGGTCATCCAGGGGTTGGCGTAGACCTCGCGGGTGCTCGTCGTGACGGGGTGCTCCACACCCCGGGATGATCCACCTCGGCCGTCTCCTAGTGTTCGGGTCGTGCGCCTCGTCATCGCCCGATGCACGGTCGACTACGACGGCCGCCTCACCGCCCACCTGCCGAGCGCGCTGCGGCTGTTGCTGGTCAAGGCGGACGGGTCGGTCAGCGTCCACGCCGACGACCGCGCCTACAAGCCGCTGAACTGGATGAGCCCGCCGTGCTGGCTCACGGAAGCTCCCGGCGGGGCGAGCGGAGCGACGGGGATCGACAGCGTCTGGACGGTGAAGAACAAGGCCGACGAGACGCTGACGATCACCCTCGAGGAGATCCAGCACGACTCGTCCCACGAGCTCGGCGTCGACCCCGGGCTGGTGAAGGACGGCGTCGAGGCACACCTCCAGCAGCTGCTCGCCCAGCACGTCACGACGCTGGGGGACGGGTGGACGCTGGTCCGGCGCGAGTACCCCACCGCGATCGGGCCGGTCGACCTGCTCTGCCGCGACGCCGACGGGGGGTCCGTCGCCGTGGAGATCAAGCGCCGCGGCGAGATCGACGGCGTGGAGCAGCTGACCCGCTACCTCGAGCTGCTCAACCGCGACCCGCTGCTCGCCCCGGTGGCCGGCATCTTCGCGGCGCAGCAGATCAAGCCGCAGGCCAAGGTGCTCGCGAACGACCGCGGCATCCGCTGCGTCACGCTCGACTACGACGCCCTGCGCGGCGCCGTCGTGGACGAGTTCCGGCTGTTCTGATGGGAGGGCGCCTGGCGCGGGCGCTCGCGCGACGGCTCGGACGCGGACGACTGCGCGGACGACTGCGCGAACACCTGCCCGCCGAGGTCGACGGCGAGTGCGTCTTCTGCCGCATCGTCGACGGGCGCGGCGACGCGAGCGTCGTGGCGTCCTCCGACCGCGCCGTGGCGTTCCTCGACGTCCAGCCCCTCGTCCCGGGCCACGTGCTCGTCGTGCCCCGGGCGCACGCCGCGCACCTCGCCGACGTCGAGGACGTCGACGGCGCCGCGGTGTGGTCGCTCGCGGGGCGCATCGCCGCGGGCCTGCGGGCGGCGGGCCTCGCCGAGGGCGTCAACCTCATGCTCGCCGACGGCGCGGTCGCCTGGCAGACGGTGTGGCACGTCCACCTGCACGTCATCCCGCGCCGGCGCGGCGACGGGCTGCGCCTCCTGGCCGCCTGGACCCGTCCGGAGCGGGCGCGCCTCGACGCCACGGCCGAACAGATCCGCGCCGCCCTGACCTGAGCGCGGAGCGAGTGCGTGGCCCCATCGGCGTGCTCCCCCTGATCGGACACAGCTGGGTGTCTGCGACGCCACGCCGTTGACATTCCCGAACGGTCGCGCCTGACGGCTACCGGTGCGTAGATTCGCGCCATGACGAGCACCCGCGACGCGGTGTCGGTCCCCGCGAGCGAGCAGCCGGACACCTTCGACTCCCTGGATCCCCGCAACGGCCAGGTGATCGCCAGCTACCCGCGCCACACGCCCGAGCAGGTCGGCGAGGTCGTCGCGCGGGCGCGGCGGGCGTCACGGTGGTGGAACGACCTCGGGTTCGACGGCCGGGCCCGCAAGCTCGCGGCCTGGCGCCAGCTGCTCGACCGCCGGCGCGACGAGCTCGCCGCCGTGGTGAGCCGGGAGACCGGCAAGCCGCTCGACGACGCCCGCATCGAGGGCATCCTCGCGCTCGACCACCTGCACTGGGCGGCCAAGAACGCCGCGAAGGTGCTCGGTCCGCGCAACGCGGCAGCCGGCCTGCTGATGGTCAACCACAAGGCCAGCGTCGAGTACCCGCCGATGGGCGTCGTCGGCGTGCTCGGCCCCTGGAACTACCCCGTCTTCACGCCGATGGGCTCGATCGTCTACGCGCTGGCCGCGGGCAACACCGTGGTGTTCAAGCCCAGCGAGCTCACCCCCGGCGTCGGCAAGTGGCTGGTCGACAGCTTCGCCGAGGCCGTCGGCGAGGACGCGGTGTTCCAGCTGATCACCGGCGAGGGCGAGACCGGGGCCGCGCTGTGCCGCGCCGGCGTCGACAAGCTCGCGTTCACCGGGTCGACGGCCACCGCGAAGAAGGTCATGGCCACCTGCGCCGAGACGCTGACGCCGGTGCTCGTCGAGTGCGGCGGCAAGGACGCCCTGCTCGTGGACGCCGACGCCGACCTCGACGACGCGGCCGCGGCCGTCGTGTGGGGCGCGATGTCCAACGCCGGCCAGACCTGCGTCGGCGTCGAGCGGGTCTACGTCGTCGACGCGGTGGCCGAGGACCTCCTCGACCGGGTCGCCGCCCGGGCGGCGACCATCGCGCCCGGCGGGGCACCCGACGCCCACTACGGGCCGATCACCATGCCCTCGCAGCTCGGCGTCATCTCCGGCCAGATCGACGACGCGCTGTCCCGCGGCGGGCGGGCCGTCGTCGGCGGGCGCGAGTCCGTGCGCGCGCCCTACGTCGAGCCCGTGGTGCTCGCCGACGTCCCCGAGGACAGCTCCGCGGTGACCGACGAGACCTTCGGGCCCACCGTGGTGGTCAACCGCGTCCGCGACATCGACGAGGCCGTGGACCGCGCCAACGCCTCGCGCTACGGCCTGGGCGCCTCGGTGTTCGCCAAGTCCCGCGGTCACGAGGTCGCCCGCCGGCTGCGCGCCGGCATGGTGTCGGTGAACGGGGTCATCGCCTTCGCGGGCATCCCGTCGCTGCCCTTCGGCGGCGTCGGCGACTCCGGCTTCGGGCGCATCCACGGCGTCGACGGGCTGCGCGAGTTCACCCGGCCGCTGGCGATCTCCGAGCGCCGCTTCCGCAGCGTCAACGTCATGACCTTCGACCGTCCCGGCTGGGTCGTGAAGGTCCTGGCCGGGCTGGTCAGCGTGCTGTACGGACGGCGGCGCTGACGGGCACGCTCCCGCTGTGAAGCCCCTGACCGACCTCGCGCCGGGCTTCCGGACGCGGGTCCTGGACGACGGCACCGCGAGCGGCGACGCTGTGCCGCTCGTCCTCCTGCACGGCACGCCGTTCGACGCCGATGCGTGGGACGCGCTCGTGCCCCTGCTCGCCGGCCGGCGCGTCGTGCGCTTCGACGCCCGCGGCCACGGTGTCGCCGCGGCGGTGCCGGTGGCCGACGACCGCCGTCTGGCCGCGGACGTCGTCGCCGTGCTCGACCACCTCGACATCGCGCAGGCGCACGTCGTCGGCCACTCCTGGGGCGGCGAGACCGCGCAGCGGGTCGCGCTCGACCACCCGGACCGCGTCGCCCGGCTGTCGCTGCTGTGCACGCGGGCCTCGCCGTTCCCGCCCTTCACCACCCTCGCCGCCACGCTGCGCTCGGGTGGGGCGGACCTCGAGACCATGCTCGGACGGTGGTTCACCGACGCCGAGCGCGCGGAGCCCGACGGTGTCGCGGCCACCGTGCGCCGGGCGCTGCACGCCGCCGACCCCGAGCGCTGGGCCGAGGCGCTCGACCAGATCGCGGCGTTCGACGACCTCGGAGAGCTGGCGCGGATCCCGGTGCCGGTCGACGTCGTGGCCGCCGAGCTCGACGGGGTGTCCCCGCCGGAGCACATGACCCTGATCGCCGCCGCGGTGCCGTCCGGCGTCCTGCACGTCCTCGCCGGGGCCCGGCACCTCGTCCCGCTGCAGCGACCCGAGGAGGTCGCGCGGATCCTCCGCGCTCCACGGACGGGTGCAGGACTGGAACACCGGGTGCCCGAGTAGCGATGCTTGTCCGGAGACGGTCGGACGGCCGCCCCGGAGAGGACCGCGATGCCCGGCGAGCACACCCTCGGCGACCTCGTCGAGATCGACGACCGCACCGTCCTCGTGATCGGGCAGGAGCTCGACGTCGCCCACGATCAGCCGGACGTCGGCCACGCGCTCGTGCACCGGGCGGGGGACGACCTGGTCCTCGTCGACACGGGCGTGACGGACGCGTTCCGGGCCGCGCTGCGCACGGCGGTCGACCGGGTCGGACCCTGGTCGCGGCTGCTGCTGCTCACCACGCACGGCCACACCGACCACGTCGGCAACAACGACCTCGTCGACGAGCTCGCCGCCGAACGCGGGGTGCCGGCGGAGCACTGGGTCCCGGCGCGCGACCTCGCGCAGATGCGCGACCCGGTCACCTACTGGGAGCACGCCTTCGAGCGGATCGGCGGCGTGGCCGCGCTGCCGGCGCCCCCGGCGCTGTCCGCGAAGAAGATCGTCTCGCTGTTCCAGCCACTGCGACCGTTCGGCGCGACGACCCGGGCCTACGAGGAGCGCCCGCTCGAGCGCCTGACGCTCGGCTCGGCGCGGATGACCGGGTGGTCGTTCGCCGACGGTGCGGTCCGCGTGCTGCGCAGTCAGGGGCACACCGCGGGGCACGTCGTCGTCCACCTGCGCGATGCCGGGCTCGTCCACCTCGGCGACGAGGCCAACGGCGGCTGCGGGGCGATGCCCGACGCCGACCAGCTCAAGCTGCACACGGTCCTGGGCACCGTCGCCACCGCGGTCGCCGAGGGCGCGGTGTCGACCGTGACGCAGGCCCACGACGCCGCCGTCCGGCGGGGGGACAAGGCGGTGGCCCACCTCGACGAGCTCGTCGACCAGGGCGTCGCCCTGCAGGACGCCGCGCTCGAGGTCACCGCCGGTCACGAGCCGATCGATCCCCACCGGTTCCTCGGCGACTTCACCCGGAAGATCTCCGAGGTGGGCGGCGGTGGGCCGAACCCGAACCCGGTGTTCACCGGGATGATGGCGGTGAACGTGCTCGCCGAGCTCGGTCTGCGGCCCGCCCACGGCCACGACGACCAGCTCTGGTCGCGCCCCGCGTCGACGAACCCCGAGCCGGTCGCGGGGATGCCCCACGGCCTCGCCCTCCTCCCGGCCGCCGCGGCGATGGTCGGCTGGAAGCTGCGGGGACGGGACAGGTGAGCGCACCCGGGGGCGAGGCATCGCCCAAGCGGTGGCTGGTCCTCGTCGCGATGACCGGCTCGCTGTCGATGATCATGCTCGACCAGACGGTGGTGTCGGTCGCCCTGCCGACGATGGGGCGCGACCTGTCGCTCTCGCCGGCCGGCCAGCAGTGGGTGGTCAACGCCTACGTCCTGGCGCTCGCGGCCCTCGTCGCCCTGGGCGGCAAGGCCGCGGACCTGCTCGGTCCGCGGCGGGCGTTCCGCTCCGGGGTGAGCCTGTTCTTCCTCGCCTCGGTGGGCTGCGGGCTGGCCCCGGCGGGGGAGTTCGGCGAGGCGACGATCCTCGCCTGCCGGACGCTGCAGGGGGCCGGCGCGGCGCTGATGGTGCCGGTGTCGGGCGCGATCGTGATCGCCTCGTTCGGCCCGGGGGAGCGCGGGCGCGCCATGGCGATCTTCGCCGGCATCAGCCAGATCTTCGTGGCGCTCGGGCCGCTCATCGGCGGGCTCCTCACCGAGTACGTGTCCTGGCGCGCGGTGTTCTTCCTCAACGTCCCGGTCGGCATCACGACGCTCGTGCTCGTCGCGATCGCCCCGGTCCCCGCCGCCCGTGTCCGCGGCACCCGCATCCGACCCCTCGACGTGGTGCTCGTCGTGGCGGGCCTCGCGGCGACGACGTTCGGCATCCAGCTCGCGGGCACCGACGGTCTCTCGTCGCCGCTGGTCCTGGCCCTGCTCGTCGGCGGTCTCGCGACGACGGGCTGGTTCGTCGTGCGCCAGGTGCGGGCGACCGACCCGCTGATCCACGTGCGGCTGTTCACCGACCGTGCCTTCACCGGTGACACCGCCGTCATGGGTTTCGTGCAGTTCGGGCTGCTCGGACTCGTGCTCTACAGCTCGATCTACTTGCAGGAACTGCTCGGCTTCGGGCCCATGGCGGCCGGGCTCGCCGTCCTGCCGCTGATCCTGCCGCTGACCGTGGCCGCCCAGCTCGGGGGTCGCTGGTTCGACCGCGCGGGCGTCCGCGGTCCGGTGATCACCGGGCTGGCCCTCTGCGCGGTCGGGACCGTCCTCTGGCTGCTCGCGCTGCCGGGCCTGGACTACGCCCTCCAGACGCCCGGGATGGCCCTGGTCGGCGTGGGCCTCGGGCTGACGCTGTCGCCGACCAACACCGACGCGCTCGCCCGTGTCGGCGTCTCGGAGCGCACCCAGGCCTCGGGTGTCGTGCAGACGGTCCGCCAGCTCGGCGGCACGCTCGGCATCGCGGTGATCGGTGCCGTGGTGATCGCGGCGGACGGGGAGGCACCGGGGCAGACCGCCGAGCCGTCCGGGATCACCGCCGGGTTCTGGGTCGCGGCGGTGGCGTTCGCGCTCGCCGCGCTGGTCGGGGCCGCCCTGCTGGCCCGGCGCGACACGCCCGTCCCTACCGGAACGGTCAAGCTACCCGCGAGTAGAGACCCATCCCTCGGGTCGGGGTGAGACGCCGCCACGCATGGCAGGATCGCGCCCGGATAACGACTGTCGGCAGGAAGGTCTGACGTGGCGCGCGAATTCGCCCGGGTGGGAGTGGTCGGTCTCGGCACGATGGGGGCGGGCATCGTCGAGGTGTTCGCCCGCGCGGGGATCGAGGTGGTCGCCGTCGAGGTCGAGGCCGCCGCCGCGGACCGCGGCCGCGAGACCATCGAGGCCTCGACCCAGCGGGCCGTGGACCGCTCCAAGCTCGCCGTCGAGGACCGCGAGGCGCTGCTCTCCCGCGTGCGCGTCACCACCAACCTCGACGACCTCGCCGACGCCGACCTCGTGGTCGAGGCCGTCCCCGAGCGCCTCGAGCTCAAGGCCGAGGTGTTCGGCGCGCTGGACAAGGTGTGCGGCCCGGAGACGATCTTCGCGTCCAACACCTCGTCGCTGTCGATCACCGAGCTGTCGGTGCGCACCGAGCGGCCGCACCAGGTCGTCGGCATGCACTTCTTCAACCCCGCGCCCGTGCAGGCACTGGTCGAGGTCGTGCGCACGGTCGTCACCGACCCCGAGGTGCTCTCCGACGTCACCGGCCTGGCCGTGCAGCTCGGCAAGAGCCCGGTGGTGTGCGGCGACCGCGCCGGCTTCATCGCCAACAACCTGCTCTTCACCTACCTCAACCAGGCCGTGGGCATGTTCGAGGCCCACTACGCCGGGCGCGAGGACCTCGACGCGGCCATGCGCTTCGGCTGCGGCTACCCGATGGGCCCGCTCGCACTGATGGACCTCATCGGCCTCGACACGGCCTACGAGATCCTCGACACGATGTACAAGCAGTCGCGCAACCAGCGGCACGCGCCGGCCCCGATCCTCAAGCAGATGATCACCGCAGGCCTGCTGGGCCGGAAGTCCGGGCGCGGCTTCTACACCTACGCCGCCCCCGGGTCGCCCGAGGTCGTCGCCGACTCCCTGACCCCGCCGCCCCCGGGCGAGGAGGGCAGCGACCACCGCACGATCTCGACAGTCGGCGTCGTCGGCACCGGCACGATGGCCACCGGCATCGCCGAGGTGTTCGCCAAGGCCGGGTACGACGTCGTGGTCCGCGCGCGCACCGAGGCCAAGGGCGAGGGCGTCGTCGCCGGCATCCGCAAGTCGCTGGACAAGGCCGTGGTCAAGGGCAAGCTCAGCGAGTCCGCCCGCGACGAGACCCTCGCCCGCGTCCGCCCCACGACGACGTTCGACGACCTCGCGGGCGCCGACCTCGTCGTGGAGGCCGTCGCCGAGGACCTCGAGGTCAAGCAGGCCGTCTTCGGGGCGCTCGACGACGTCTGCAAGCCCGGCGCCATCCTCGCCACCACCACCTCGTCGCTGCCGGTGGTCGAGTGCGCCGCGGCGACGCAGCGCCCCGACGACGTCGTCGGGATGCACTTCTTCAACCCGGCGTCGGTGATGAAGCTGGTCGAGATCGTCAGCCCCATCACGACCTCGCCGGACGTGACGTCGACCGTGCGGGCGGTCACCGCGAAGATCGGCAAGCACCCGGTGCTCTGCGGCGACCGCGCCGGGTTCATCGTCAACGCGCTGCTCTTCCCGTACCTCAACGACGCGACGGCGATGCTCGAGGCGAACTACGCGACCGCCGACGACATCGACTCGGCCATGAAGAACGGCTGCGGCCTGCCCATGGGTCCGTTCGCGCTGCTCGACGTCGTGGGCCTCGACGTGTCGCTCGCGATCGAGCGGTCGCTCTACCTGGAGTTCCGCGTGCCCGGGTTCGCCCCGGCGCCGCTGCTCGAGCACCTCGTCACCGCCGGCCGCCTGGGCCGCAAGACCGGCCAGGGCTTCCGGGACTACCAGAAGAAGTAGGTCTCCCGCGCCCGATGGCCCGCCGCTCGCGTCGCCACCCCGCCCGCCCCGCACCGGCACCCCCGCCGCTGCGGGGCGGTTGGGTGCGCGAGGAGGACGGCTGGAGGGTGCGCTCGATCAGCGGGACGGCCGCGACCAAGACCTACCGCTGCCCGGGCTGCCACCAGGAGATCGTGCCCGGCACGCCGCACGTGGTGGCGTGGCCCGCCGACGAGGTCGACGACGACGACAACGTCGAGCGCCGGCACTGGCACACCGGCTGCTGGCGCCGGGAGCGCGGGCGGTCGGGGTCGCTCTAGCGCGAGGGCGCGCCGGTGCGCTGCTCGGGCGCCTGCGCCCCACCGAGGTCGCCGCCGTGTCCGTTGCCGGCCTCGCCGTGCGGGGTCGGTGAGGGACGCGCGGCGGAGGACGGCGGGTCGGGCAGGACCGGGCGCTGCTCGGAGCCGCCCTCGTCGGGGAACGCGTCGACGGTGGGCAGGGCGCCCAGGGCGGCGCGCAGCGTGTTCAGCTGCCCGCCCACGCGGTCACGCAGACGCCGCATCTCGGCCACCTCGGTGTCGGCCTCGCGCAGCCGGCGGCGGGCCTCCTCGGCGGCGTCCTGCACGTACTTCTCGGCGCGCTCCTTCGAGGCCTGCTCGTCGGCCTCGAGCTGGCGCATCGCCTCGCGGCGACGGGCGGCCATGGCCACCGAGAAGTCGGTCTCGACCTGCTCGCGGGTCGCCCGGCCCTCGGCGTCGAGGCGGTCGCGCTCCTGCTCGGACTCGGTGCGCAGGCGCGCGGCCTCGGCGCGTGCCCCGTCCATGAGGGTGCGGTGCTCCTGCTCCATCGCCTGGCGACGACGGTCGGTCTCGGCGAGGCTCTCGTCGTAGCGCGTGCGGGTCTGCTGCGCCTCCGCCTCGGCGCGCTCGTGCATCTCGCGGGCCTGCCGGCGGGCCTCGTCGAGCGTGCCGCGGGCGTGCTCGTCGGCCTCCGCGACGGTGGCGCGCGCCTGCTCCTCGGCCTGCTCGACGGTGCGGCGTGCGCGGTCCTCGGCTGCCGCGACGACCGTGCGCGCGTGCTCGTCGGCCTCGCCGGTCTTGCGCCGCGCGTACTCGTCGGCGTCGGCCCGCACGCTGCGCGCCGCCTCGGCGGCGTCGTCGCGCATCGAGCGGGTCTCGTCCTGCGCGAGGCGCAGCATGCGCTGGAGGCGCTCCGAGAGCCCCTCCATGGTGTCCGGGGGCGCGGAGAGCCGGTCGACCTGGGCCCGCAGGTCCTCCACGTACGCGCGGTGGTGGTCCAGCGCGCGGGCGAGCTCGGTGGCCTGGGCCACCGCGGCGTCGCGGTCGGCGGTGAGGATCCGCAGGTCGGCCTCGACGCGGTCGAGGTGCTCCTCGACCTGGCCGCGGTCGTAGCCGCGGCGCACGACGTCGAAGCCGGTCCCCAGCGGCAACAGCTCGTGCTCGTCGGACGGCATGCGGGTCACGGTACCGGCGGCGCGGGGGCCGCTCCACGTACGGGTGAGCGCGAACGGATGGTCCTCACTCCCCGCGGAAGCGGTTGATCGAGGACTCGTGCCGCGCGCGCTTCTCGGTGTCGGTGACGCCGAGGCCCTCCTCCGGGGCCAGGCAGAGCACGCCGACCTTGCCCTGGTGGTTGTTGTGGTGCACGTCGTTGGCCGCCTCGCCGGTCTCCTCCAGCGCGTAGGTCTTCGACACCGTCGGGTGGATCTTCCCCTGGGCCACCAGGCGGTTCGCCAGGTAGGCCTCCTTGTAGTTCGCGAAGTGCGACCCGATGATCCGCTTGAGGTTCATCCACAGGTAGCGGTTGTCGTACTGGTGCATGAAGCCCGAGGTGGAGGCGCAGGTGACGATCGTGCCGCCGCGCTTGGCGACGTAGACCGAGGCGCCGAAGGTCTCGCGGCCCGGGTGCTCGAACACGATGTCGGGGTCGTCACCGCCGGTCAGCTCGCGGATCTTCGAGCCGAACCGCTTCCACTCGCGGGGATCCTGGGTCTCGGGGTCCGACCAGAACTTGTAGCCCTCGGCGGAGCGGTCGATGATCAGCTCGGCGCCCATCTTGCGGCAGAGCTCGGCCTTCTCGGGGCTGGAGACGACGCAGACCGGGGTCGCGCCGCCGTTGAGCGCGAACTGGGTGGCGTAGGACCCGAGACCTCCCGACGCGCCCCAGATCAGGACGACGTCGCCCTGGGTCATGTTGGCGCCGTGCGGGCTGACCAGCTGGCGGTACGCGGTGGAGTTCACCAGGCCGGGGGACGCGGACTCCTCCCAGGTGAGGTGCTCCGGCTTCGGCATCAGCTGGTTGGTCTTCACCAGCGCGACGTCGGCGAGGCCGCCGAAGTTCGTCTCGAAGCCCCAGATGCGCTGCTCCGGGTCCATCATCGTGTCGTCGTGGCCGGCGGGGCTCTCGAGCTCCACCGAGAGGCAGTGCGCGACGACCTTGTCGCCCGGCTTCCACATCTGCACGCCCGCGCCGACCTTGAGGACGACGCCGGAGAGGTCGGAGCCGACGACGTGGTACGGCAGGTCGTGGCGCTTGGCGAGCTCGGAGATGCGGCCGTAGCGCTTGAGGAAGCCGAAGGTGGACACCGGCTCGAAGATCGAGGTCCACACGGTGTTGTAGTTGATGGCGCTCGCCATCACGGCGACGAGGGCCTCACCGGGCGCGACCTCGGGCGTCGGCACCTCGTCGAGGTGCAGCGACTTGCGCGGGTCCTTCTCGCGCGAGGCCATCCCCTCGAACATGTCGGCCTCGTCGGCGTGGACGGTGATGCCCCGGTAGGACTCGGGGACCGACAGACCGGCGAGGGCAGCGGTGTCGTCGGCGAGGATGGCGTCGCGGATGTCCTGCACGGTTCTTGCCTCCGGATGTGGGCGGTCGCCGCAGGCTACCGGTGGGTAACGTTTCGCGGGACCGGGGTGTGAGCGGGTCGGTGGCTCGGTGCTCGGCTGCTCAGTGGTGGGCTGCTCAGTGCTCGGCCGCGGGCTCGACGAGCTCGACGAGGACGCCCCCGGCGTCCTTGGGGTGGACGAAGTTGACGCGGGAGCCCGCCGTGCCGCGACGCGGGGCGTCGTAGAGCAGGCGCAGCCCCTTCTCCCGCAGCGCCGCGGCGCTGGCCTCGACGTCGGTGACGCGATAGGCCACCTGCTGGAGCCCGGGGCCGTTGCGGTCCAGGAACTTCGCGATCGTCGACGACTCGTTCGCCGGTGCCAGCAGCTGCACCGCGGGGCCCGCGTCGTCGCCGGGCGCGTGGAGCATCGCCTCGCGCACCCCCTGCTCCTCGTTGACCTCTTGGTGGGTCGCGACGAGGCCGAGGTTCTCGGCGTACCAGGCGATCGCGGCGTCGAGGTCGGGTACGGCGATCCCCACGTGGTCGATCGTCGTGATCCCGCTCGCGCTCAGGTCGTCGGAGGGCATGGCGCGCACCCTAACCATCTGAATCGAACTGCCGACCCCGTGACGCAGCGCACGCTTGATTTCCCAAGCTGCGTCCGGCGATGCGGTCCGGTCGCGGTGGGTAACGTGGCGCGCCGTGGATCTGGACCGTCTGGTGGCCGACGCACGCGAGGGCACGCCGCGGGCGGTGGGGCGCCTGATCTCGCTGGTCGAGGACGGCAGTCCCCGACTCCGGGACCTGGCCGCGGCCCTCGCTCCGCACACCGGGCGCGCCCGTGTGGTGGGCCTGACCGGCTCTCCGGGCGTGGGGAAGTCGACGACGACGTCCGCGCTGGTCTCCGCCCTGCGGGCCGACGACCGGCGCGTCGGCGTGCTCGCGGTCGACCCCAGCTCGCCGTTCTCGGGTGGCGCGCTGCTCGGCGATCGGGTCCGGATGGGTGACCACGCGACGGACCCGGGTGTGTTCATCCGATCGATGGCCACCCGCGGCCATCTGGGTGGTCTGGCCGCCGCGACGCCTCAGGCCCTGCGCGTCCTCGACGCCGCCGGGTGCGACGTGATCCTGGTCGAGACGGTGGGGGTGGGCCAGTCGGAGGTGGAGGTCGTGGCCCTGGCCGACACGACGGTCGTGCTCCTGGCCCCCGGGATGGGGGACTCCGTCCAGGCGGCCAAGGCCGGGATCCTCGAGGTGGCCGACGTCTTCGTGGTCAACAAGGCCGACCGGGACGGCGCGGACGCCACCGTGCAGGAGCTCCAGCACATGATCTCGCTGAACCGTCGCGAGGTCGACGGCCCGTCCTGGCGCCCGCCCGTGGTCCGCACCGTGGCCGCGGCGGGGCAGGGGATCGACGAGCTCGTCGCCGCGCTCGACCGGCACCGCACCTGGGCGGCCGACCACGACCTCCTCGCCGAGGGGCCCCGCCGCCGCGCGCGCGCGAGATCGAGGCCATCGCCCTGGCCGACCTGCGGGGCCGCATCCGCGACATGTCGGGCTCGGCGACGCTGCCGGCCCTCGCCGAGCGTGTGGTCGCCGGGGAGCTCGACCCCTACGCCGCCGCGGACGAGGTCGTCGCGTCGGTGCGGACCTGAGGGCCTCTCCGCTCCGACCCCGTCACTGCAGGCCCGCGGCCGGCAGCGCCGCGGAGAGCCAGGGGATGACGACGGCGACCGTCGGCACGACGACCACCGCGGCGGCCGTGAGGTAGACGCCGGTGGCGAGGCGGCGGTCGCCGCAGCGCAGGGTCCGCACGCGCTCGAGCCGGGCGGCGACCTCGGTGTCGCCGGTGACGACGAACGCCTCGAGCGCGCCGGCCATCGCGGTGTCGGAGGACCTCGTGCGGGCGGCGTCGTCGGCCAGCATCTCGAGCAGCAGGCCCACGGCGTCGCGGGCCTGCCGGCTGCGCACGAGCACGGGGAACGCCTGGTGGAGGGCCACGAAGCTCTCGCGGACGAGGTCGTGGCGGGCGTCGAGGTGCGCCTGCTCGTGGGCGAGGACGGCGCGCAGCTCCTCGGGCGCGAGGGTGTCGAGCGCCGCCCCGGTGACCACGACGCGAGGAGCGCGCCCGGGGACGCAGTAGGCGAAGGGCACGGCGCCGTCGAGGACGCGCAGCACGGCGCGGGCCCCGGAGCTGCCCACCGTGGCGCTGCGCTCGGCGCGGTCGAGCAGGTCGACCATGTCCCGGTGCCGGGCGCGGCGCCGGCGGGTGCGCACGCCCAGCAGGACGAGGACGACCGCCAGGCGCAGCACGATCAGCCCGGCGATCGTCGCGGCGACGGCGACGGCGATCAGCAGCGGGGTGCCGGTGCGCTGCTCCGGGCCCAGGGCGCGCAGCAGCTCCTCGGGCGCGGCGAGGGCGCTGCCCACGGCGGCGAGCACGGCCGCGAGCGCGACGGCCTGCCACAGCACGATCGCGGCGCGCGGCACCCGCGCGGGCCAGCGGGCGCGCGCCAGCGCGGAGGGGACGGGGCCGGCCAGCACGAGGGCCAGCACGGCCAGCCACACCGAGGCCATGGTCGGTCAGTCTGGTCCGGGAGGACACGGAGCGCAGCGGAGCCGGACCATCAGATCGCGCCCGCGATCACGAGTCGGCGGCGCGTTCGTCCCCGTCGACGCGTGGTTGGGGTACCTGCGGCATCGGCGGCATCGGCGGCATCTCAGCGTCGGGGGCAGGCGCCGGCCCGGTCTGGAGGGCCGCGCGCAGGGCGGCGGCCTCCTCCGGGCCCACGCGGTCGACGAAGGCCACGAGGGCGGCCGTGCGGTCGTCGCCGACGTCGCCCAGGGCGTCGAGCATGAGCGACGCGGTCAGCTGCTCACGGGTGGAGGCCGCGGCGTAGCGGTAGGCCTTGCCGTCGCGCTCCTGTCGGACGACGCCCTTCTTCGCGAGACGCCCGAGCACCGTCATCACCGTCGTGTAGGCGAGCTCCCGTTCGAGCCTGTCGTGCACCTCACG
Organism: Actinomycetospora sp. CA-053990; assembly: GCF_050948445.1. Taxonomy (NCBI): domain Bacteria; kingdom Bacillati; phylum Actinomycetota; class Actinomycetes; order Pseudonocardiales; family Pseudonocardiaceae; genus Actinomycetospora; species Actinomycetospora sp. CA-053990. Next base: position 1,917,336 of record NZ_CP192043.1, read on the forward strand.
CACGGTCAGGGGGCCGGGAGCGGCCCACAACTGCCCCATCACTGCGCGCTCCAGCTCACCGAGGGCCACGGCACTCATCCTAGCCGTGGATCCCCTTGCCAACGCAACCCGTCGTACTACGCTTGGTCGTAGATACGACGTCGTGTCGTAGGTGGGAGGTCGTCATGACCGCACTGGAGCTGTCCCGACTGCAGTTCGCGGTCGTGACCGTGTACCACTACCTGTTCGTCCCGCTGTCGATCTCGCTGGCGACGCTGACGGCGCTGCTGCAGACGTTCGCGTACCGCACGGGCGATCCGAGGTGGCAGCGGTCGACGCTGGTCGCGGGCAAGCTGCTCATGATCACGTTCGCGGTCGGCATCGTCACCGGGCTGGTGCAGGAGTTCCAGTTCGGGCTCTCGTGGTCGGACTTCGCCCGCTTCTACGGCGACGTCTTCGGCCCGACGCTGGCGATCGAGGGGATGCTCGCCTTCTTCCTCGAGGCCACGTTCCTGGGGCTGTGGTGGTTCGGGGCCGACCGGCTGCGTCCCGCGCTGCACCTGGCGACGATCTGGATCGTCGCCGTCGGCACCCTGATCTCGGCGTACGTGATCCTCGCGGCCAACGCGTTCATGCAGCACCCGGTGGCCTACACGCTCGACCCGGTCACCGGCCGGGCGCGCCTCGGCGACTTCACCGACCTGCTGACCAACGAGGTCGTCCTCGCCGCGTTCCCCCACACGATCGCCGGCGCCTTCCTCGGTGGCGGGGCGCTGCTGCTGGCGATCGGGGGGTTCCGGCGCTGGCGCGCGGCCGGGGGCGACGCGACCGGGCAGTGGCGCCTGCTGGTGCGCGTCGGGGCCTGGACGACGCTGGTCTCGGGGACCGCCGTCGCGCTCACCGGCGACCTGCTGGGCAAGGTCATGACCAGCGTGCAGCCGATGAAGATGGCGGCCGCCGAGGCGCTCTACGCCACGCAGGCGGGGGCTCCGTTCTCGCTGTTCGCCGTCGGCGCGCCGGGGGACAAGGAGCCGTTCTTCTCGCTCGACGTGCCGTGGCTGCTCTCGTTCCTCGCGACGGGCGACCCGACGGCCACCGTCGCGGGCATCGACGACCTGCAGGCCCAGTACGTCGCGCAGTTCGGGCCGGGCGACTACGTCCCGGTCGTGCCGATGGCCTACTGGAGCTTCCGCTTCATGATCGGGTTCGGGGTCGTGGCGACGATCGTCGCCGCCTGGGTCCTGTGGCGGATGCGCCGGGGGCGTGACCTCTCGCCCCGTGACCGTGGGCTGTTCGCGCTGGTGGACCGCTGGCTGCTGCGCGGCCTGTGGGTCGTCCCGGTCCTGCCCGCCCTCGCCGCGACCGCCGGATGGCTGTTCACCGAGACCGCCCGCCAGCCCTGGCTCGTCTTCGGCCTGTTCCGCACCGCGGACGGGGTCTCGCCGGGGCTGACACCCGTCGAGATCGTCGCCTCGCTGGCCGGGTTCGCCGCCGTCTACGGCCTGCTCGCCGTGGTCTGGGTCCGGCTCGTGCTGCGGGTGGCCCGCACCGCCTCCGACGAGCCAGATGAGCCCGCAGCGGCCGTCGAGCCCGACCGTCCCCTCGTCCCGTCCTATTAGGAGCCCGCGATGGACCTCCCCACCCTGTGGTTCGCCCTGGCGGTCACCTGCTGGGTGCTGTTCTTCGTGCTCGAGGGCTTCGACTTCGGCGTCGGGGTGCTCGCGGGCGCGCTGGGTCGCGACGACCACGAGCGCGGCGCGGGGGTGACGACGATCGGCCCGGTCTGGGACGGCAACGAGGTGTGGCTCGTGGCCGCGGTCGGCGTCACGTTCGCCGCGTTCCCCGACTGGTACGCCGCGCTGATGAGCGGGCTCTACCTGCCGTTCGTGCTGATCCTGCTCGCGCTGGCCGCACGCGGGGTGGCGCTGGAGTTCCGCTCCAAGGGCGGTACCGCGCGCTGGCGCGCCGTCTGCGACGCGGTGCTCGCGGGCTCGTCGCTGCTGGTCGCGGCCCTGTGGGGCGCGGTGCTCGGGGTGCTCGCGACCGGGCTCGCGCTGGGCGCGGACGGGGAGGTCGTCGGGTCGGGCCTCGGGCGTTCGGTGGCGCCGCTGGTGTCGACGCCCGCGCTGCTCGGTGCGGCGCTGGGTCTCGGCGTCGCGCTGGTGCAGGGGGCGACGTTCCTGGGCCTGCGCACCACGGGCCCGCTGCGGGCCCGGGCACGGGTGGCGGCGCTCGGCGCGCTGGTGCCGGTGGCGGTGCTGGTCGCGGTGGTCGCGCCGCTCGGACTGGTGGCCGTCGCTGTGCTGGCCGTCCTGGTGGTGGCCGTCCTGGTGGTGGCCCGGCGCGAGGTGCTGGCGTTCGCGGCGACCTCGGCGGCCGTGGCCGGCGGCGTCGTCGCGGTGCTCGCCGCGCACCTGCCCGTGGTGCTGCCGAGCACCCTGGACCCGGCGTTCTCGCTGACCGTCGCCGGCGCGGCCGCGAGCCCCGGCGCGCTGCGGCTGATCACGATCGCCGCGGTGCTCGTGCTGCCCGGCGTGGTGGCCTACCAGGCGTTCTCGTACTGGGTGTTCCGCCGGCGCGTGGCCAGTGAGCGGGTGGCGACGTGAGGGGCCCCGTCGATCCCCGGTTGCTGACGCTCGCCCGCGGGGCGTGGCCCGGCGTGACGGGGCTGGTGCTCGTCGGGGTCGCGCAGGCGGCCGGCACCGTGGCGGCGGCGCTGGCGGCGGCCACCGTCGTCACGGCGCTGGTGACGGGCGCCGAGGGCGTCCCGCGCGGCGCGGTGGCCGTGCTCGCTCTCGTCGTGGTCGCCCGGGCGCTGCTGGCGTGGCTCGAGCCGTGGTTCGCGGCGCGCACGGGGGAGCAGGTGGTCGAGCGCGAGCGTGAGCGGCTGCTCGACCGCCTCGGCCACGACGACGCGCCCGCCGTCGTGGGGCTCGCCGGGCACGGTGTCGACGCGCTGCGCGGGTGGTTCACCGCGACCCTGCCCGCGCTGGTGCTCGCGGTGGTGCTGCCGCCGGCGGTGCTGGTGGTGCTCGCGCTCGCGGACCCGACGTCGGCGCTGGTCGTGGCCGCGACGCTGCCCCTGGTGCCGGTGTTCGCGGTGCTGCTGGGGTGGGCCGCGCGGGCCCGGGCGCGCCGCGAGTGGGCGGCCGGCGAGCGGCTGGCCGGGCACTTCCTCGACACCGTCGCGGGCCTCGCCACGCTGCGCCTGTTCGGGCGCGGGCGGCGGGCCGTCGACGCCGTCGCCGCGCTCGGTGAGCGGCACCGCGAGGCGTCGGTGCGCGTGCTGCGCGTGGCGTTCCTGTCGTCGACGGCCCTCGAGCTGCTCGGGACGCTGTCGGTGGGGCTCGTCGCGGTCGGGGCCGGCGTGCGCCTGGTCGAGGGCACGATGGCGCTCTACCCCGCCCTCGTCGCGATCCTGCTCGCGGGTGAGGCCCACCGCCCCGTGCGCGAGGCCGGCGCACGCTTCCACGACACCGCGCGGGCGACGGCGGTGCTCGACGAGCGGGACGCGGTGCTCGCGTCGTCGTCCGTGGCCCTCGAGCGTTCGGTGTCGGCAGGTCCTGCCCGCGTGGCCGTGCGGGACCTGGTCGTCCGCCACCCGGGACGTACCGCGCCGACGCCCCGCCTGGCTGCTCTCGACGGTGCCGGCGGCGAGCTGCTCGTCGTCGCCGGGCCCTCGGGGGTCGGCAAGACGACGCTGCTGCGCGCGCTCGCCGGCACGCTCGACGACGCCGCGTGGGCCATGGGCGAGGTGGACGTGCGCGGGCACCTCGTCGTGCTCGGCCAGCACCCGCAGCTCCCGCACGCCGCGACGGTGGGCGAGGCACTGGGCGACGGCTCGCCGGCCCTGCTGCGGCGCCTGGGCCTCGACCTGGAACCCGCGGCTCCGCTCGCCGAGGCCGGGCGCTCGCTGTCGTCGGGCCAGCGGCGCCGCCTCGCCCTCGCCCGGGTGCTCGGCGAGGCCGTGGTCGACCCGGGGCAGACGGTCCTCCTGCTCGACGAGCCCACGGCGCACCTCGATGCCGCGAGCGAACAGGCCGTCGTCGCCGAGCTGCGGGCCCTGTCGCAGGCGGGGGCCCTCGTGCTCGCCGTCGCCCACCGCGACGCCCTGCGCCGTGCCGCCGACCGCGTGGTCGATCTCGCCTCGGCCTCGGACCCCGTTCCTGTGGCAGCGAACGCGCCGTTCGCTGCTTCTAGGCGCGCAAACGACACTTTCGCTCCCACCGAGGGTGCGCCGGTCCACGCCGCGAACGGGGACTTCGGACGCCTAGAAGCAGCGAACCGCCCGTTCGCTGCGACAACCACGGGGATGCCTCGCGCCATCGCTCTCGGTGCCGGGGCGGCGCTGGCGGGGGTGGCGCTGACGGCGTCGGCGGCGTGGCTGATCGCGCGGGCCGCGGACCAGCCGCCGATCCTCACGCTCTCGATCGCGGTCGTCGCCGTCCGGGGCTTCGCCATCGCGCGCCCGCTGCTGCGCCACCTCGAGCGGGTCGCGGCGCACGCCGACGGTCTCGGCCGGATGGTGCGCTGGCGCCGGGACGTCGTCGCGGCGCTCGCCGAGCGCGTGCCCGGGGCGGTCGCCGGCCGCCGGGGCCACCTGCTCGCCCGGGTCACCGACGACGTCGACGTGCGCCTCGACGGCCTCGTGCGCGGCGTGCTGCCGCTCGCGGTCGCCGCGCTCGCCCTGCCCGTGCTCCTCGGCGCGGCGACGCTGATCGGGCCCGGTGTCGCCGGCGCGCTCCTGCCGGGGCTGGCGCTCGCGGTGATCGGCGCGCCCTGGTCGCCGCGGTGCTGGCGCGCCGCCACGGGCCCGCGGTCGAGCGCGGCACCGACGACCTGCGCGCCGCGGTCGTCGAGACCCACGCCGCCCGCGACGAGCTCGCCGCCCGCGGCCCCGAGGCGCTGCGCGCCGTGCCCGCGCGCGGGCCGCCGCGCTCGCCCGTGCCCGCCGTGGCGACGCCGCCGGTGGGGCCGTCGCCGCCGCGCTCGCGCAGCTCGGCCTCGGCGCCGCCGCGATCGGCGCGGCCCTCGCCGCCCCGGGCGCGGTGTCGCCGGAGCTCGCCGCGGTCGCGGTGCTCGCCCCGCTCGCCCTCGGCGAGACCGTCCTCGCGCTCCCCGCCGCGGCCGCCGCCGTGGTCCGGGGACGGCGCGCCCGGGCCCGGCTCGCCGCCCTGAGCAGGCCGACCCCACCGGCGAGCGAGCCCGAGCACCCGGCGGACGCCCCGCGCCGGGGACGCCTGGTGCTCCACGACGTCACCGCCGGCTGGGGACCCGCGCCGGCCCTGCGCCACCTCGACCTCGACCTCCCCGCCGGCCACCGCCTCGGTATCACCGGCGCCTCGGGCTCGGGCAAGTCGACGCTCGCCGCGGTGCTCACGCGACTGCTCGACCCGGCGGCCGGGAGCATCACGCTCGGCGGGGTGGACGCCGCTGCCGTGTCCGGCGACGGCTGGCGCCGCGCGGTCGCCCTCGTCGGCGAGCACGACCACGTCTTCGCGACGACCCTGCGCGAGAACCTCCGCTTCGCGGACCCGACGGCCACCGACGCCGACCTCGTCGCCGTCCTGCACCGGGTCCGGCTCGGCGACTGGTTCGCCGGCCTGCCCGACGGCCTCGACACCTGGCTGGACGGCGGGCGCATCTCCGGCGGCGAGCGCCGTCGGCTGGCCGCCGCGCGCGCGCTGCTCGTCGACCCGGCCGTGCTCGTGCTCGACGAGCCCACCGAGGGCCTCGACCCGGCCACCGCCCGCGCCCTCGTCGCCGACCTCGTCGACGGGGCGGCGGGTCGCACGGTCGTCCTGCTCGCCCACCGGGGCGAGGGCCTCGACCTCGTCGACGAGGTGGCCCGTCTCGAGGACGGGGTGCTGCGAGCGCGGGTTCAGGCGAAGTCGCCCGCGGCGTGACGCACGCTCGCGAGCAGGCTCGTCAGCATCTCGGTCTGGCCCCCGTCGAGCCCGACCAGCCCGAAATCGACGGCCGTGACCGACGCCGTCGCCGCGGCGCACAGCTCGCGGCCCGCATCGGTGATCTCCACGAGCGTCGTGCGCCCGTCCGTGGGATGCGGGCGGCGGACCACCAGGCCGGACCCCTGGAGGCGGTCGACGATGTTGGTGATCGACGTGGGGTGCAGCTGCAGCCGCTCGCCCATGATCCGCATCGGCAGCGCCCCGGCCCGCGAGAACCGCAGGAGCACCAGCGCCTCGTAGCGGGCGAAGGTCAGGCCGTGCGGGCGCAGCGCCGCGTCGACCGCCTGCTGGAGGATCTGCTGGACCCGCATGACGCTCGTGACCGCCGCCATCGCGCGCGGCTCGCCGATCCTCTCGTTCCAGAGGGACGCGGCCCGCGCGATCGGGTCGAACGGCAGCGGTGCGGACGCGGTCATGGCGTCGGCGAATTTATCAGCGCGGGCGACATGGCAGGCTGGACGCGTGATCGTGGCGTTCAGCGTCTCCCCGTCCGGTGTCGGTGTCGACGGCTCGCCGAGTGAGGACGGGTCGGTCTCCGAGGCCGTCGCGGCGGCGGTGCGCGTCGTGCGCGAGTCGGGCCTGCCGCACGAGACCTCCTCGATGTTCACGTCGATCGAGGGGGAGTGGGACGAGGTGATGGACGTCGTGCGCCGGGCCACCGAGGCGGCCGGGCGCTACGGGTCGCGCGTCTCGCTCGTGCTCAAGGCGGACATCCGCCCCGGCCACACCGGGCAGATGCAGGCGAAGATCGCGCGCGTCGAGCAACGCCTGCAGGGCTGACCACGAGGGCTCGCCGCACCTGGCAGACTCGACGTCGTGGCACGTCCCGATCCCCGCCAGGCGGCCCAGGCCGCAGCGCTCTCGTCCGCGATGGCCGGAGCCGTCGATCTGTCCGGCCTCAAGGCCCGCGCCGAGCAGCGCACCCCCGCCGGCGGCGCCCCGCAGCGTCCCGCCGACCCCTCGGGCGGCGGTGGCCCGCCCGCCGCCGGTGGCGGCGCGCCGGACGTCGTCCTGGACGTCACCGAGGAGACGTTCCAGGCCGAGGTCATCGAGCGCTCGATGCAGGTGCCGGTGGTCGTCGACCTCTGGGCCGAGTGGTGCGGGCCCTGCAAGCAGCTCTCGCCGGTGCTGGAGAAGCTCGCCGCCGAGGGCCGCGGCGCGTGGATCCTCGCGAAGATCGACGTCGACGCGAACCCGCGCATCTCGCAGGCCTTCCAGGTGCAGTCGATCCCGCACGTCGTCGTCGTGGCCGGCGGCCAGCCGGTGACGTCGTTCAACGGCGCCCAGCCCGAGCCGCAGCTGCGCCAGTGGATCACCCAGCTGCTCGACGCGCTGCGCGACCAGATGCCCGGCATCGCGGAGGCCGAGGCCCGCGCCGGCGGCGAGGTCGACGCCGAGCCCGTCGAGGAGCCCGAGGACCCGCGCATCGTCGCGGCCGAGGAGGCCCTGGAGCGCGGCGACTACGCCGCGGCCGCCCAGGCCTACGAGGAGATCCTCGCGAGCGAGCCCGCCCACGCCGAGGCACAGGCCGCGCTGGCGCAGGTGAAGTTCCTCGAGCGCGCCGAGTCGGCGGACCCGTCGGCCATCGGCCGCGCGGACGCCGCGCCCGACGACGTCGACGCCCAGATCGCCGCCGCGGACGCCCAGGTGGCCGCCCAGGACGTCACCGGGGCGTTCGACCGGCTCGTGCAGACGGTCGCGCGCACCGCGGGCGACGACCGCGACCGCGCGCGCACCCACCTCGTCGAGCTGTTCGAGCTCTTCGGCACCGAGGACGAGCGCGTCACCACCGCCCGCCGGGCCTTGGCCCGCGCCCTCTACTAGGCCGTCGCGCCGAGGAGATCGCAGAGACCCGCTCCGGCGGCGCGAACGGGGACTTCGCGCGCATAGAAGCAGCGAACAGCGCGTTCGCTGCGTCCGGCAGGGTGCTCACACCCCGCGCAGGCACGCGTCCGCGCCGCCGGTGACGCCGGCGCGGAAGACGCGGATGCGCTCGTAGCCCGTGGCCGCGGCGGCGACGCCGTCGGTGCCGCGCGAGGCGGTGTCCTCGCCGAGCAGCAGGGTCACCGACTCGTCGAGGTCGCCGGGGGACAGGCCGAACGCGCTGTCGCCCGTGCCGACGGCGGCGCTGTAGGCGCCGGCGAGGCAGAGCGCGGCGCGCCCGCCCTCGGCGCCCGTGGTGGGCCGCCCGAGCGCCGCGAGCGCGGCGGACCCGAAGCGCGAGGCGAGCAGTGTGCCCGTGGAGAAGTCGCCGATCCGGGCGTGGTCGGCGGCCAGCGTGCCACCGGTGTCGATGCGCACCGCCGACGGCTCGCCCTCACCACCGCACCAGGCCACGGGCCCCTGGACGTCGCCGTCCGAGCCGGGGCAGGTCGGGTCGCCGCGCTCGGCACCCGGGGCGGTCCACTGCCCGCCGCGACGCCGGACCTCGTCTCCGAACCAGCGGTCGAGGTCGGGGACCATCGCCCGGATCAGCTCCTCGACGCCGAGGTTGCCCCCGGAGCTCTCGTCGGCGGGGGAGCGGAACGACTGCTGGGTGAAGACCCGCTCGCGGCCCATCGACGTGCAGGCCGCGGGGTCGCCGTCGAAGCCGTCCTGGAACGACGAGACCCGGTCGAAGGCGTTGCCGTGGGCGTCGGCGTTGCGCGGGGAGGTGCCCACCGGATCGCGGAACGTGATCAGCGCGCCCATGGCCCCGTCGATGCCGTTCGCGCCCGTGCGCAGGTCGGGCAGCGCGCCGTCGCGCACGCGGCGCAGGAACACGCCCGCGTAGCAGTCGGCCTGCGCCTCGAGCAGGATCGTCGGCGCGGCGGCCAGGGCACCGTCCTGGTCGAGCCGGCCCTGCACGCTGTGCCCGAACTCGTGGGAGAGCACGACGACCACCGCCGCGTCCCCGAACTCGCGGCGCAGCTGCGGCAGCAGGTTCGTCCGGTCCCAGGCGATGACGTCGGAGCGCGGGCAGTAGAACGCCGTGCCCTCGATCTCCCGCGGGTTGGGCAGGCACGGCACCGGGCGCTCGCCGCGCCCCTGCGGGTCGACCGAGAAGTAGCCGGCCAGCGGCGCGAACGCCCGCCCGCCGGCGAGCGGCGGGAAGGCCTCCCGCCAGAAGCCCTCGAGGTCGCGCATCGTCGCGGCCGCGAGGCGGTCCTCCTCGCTGCCGTTGGTGCCCGAGATGAACGAGGGGTCGGCGCCGACCGTCACCTCGCGGCTGGGGATCGCCCGCCCGTCGACGGGGAACGCGCAGGCCGAGGTGAGCAGCACGGCCAGCACCGCACACGTCACGACCAGTGCTCGCCCGAGCGATCCCCGCACGGCGGACATCATGCCCGGCCCGTCGGCGCCGCGCGTGCGGATCCGGGTCAGAGGGACGGGGAACTGCGGTCGAGGGCCAGCCAGATCACCGCGGACGCCGGGAGGGTGACCTCCGCGGACGCCGGACGACCGTGCCACGGGCTCGACGAGGCGATGACAGCCCCGTAGTTGCCGACCCCACGCCCGCCGTAGACGTCGGCGTCGGTGTTGACGACCTCGCGCCAGCGACCCGCCTGCGGCAGGCCCACCCGGTAGTTCGGGTGGTCGACGCCGGCGAAGTTGACCAGGCACGCCACGGCGTTGCCCTCGCGGTCGTGGCGCAGGAACGACAGCACGTTGCCCGTGGCGTCGTTGGCGTCGATCCACGAGAAGCCCGCGGGGTCGGAGTCGAGCTGGTACATCGCCGGCAGCGACCGGTAGGCCGCGTTGAGGTCGCCCACCAGGCGGCGCAGGCCCCCGTGCCGGGGGTCGTCGAGCAGCTCCCAGTCCAGCGAGCGCTCCTCGGACCACTCGCGGACCTGGCCGAACTCGCCGCCCATGAACACCAGCTGCTTGCCCGGGTGCGCCCACATGTAGCCGAACAGCGCACGCACGCCCGCGGCCTTGCGGTCGTCGTCACCGGGCTGGCGCGTCCACAGCGAGCCCTTGCCGTGCACGACCTCGTCGTGCGACAGCGGCAGCACGTAGTTCTCGCTGTACGCGTACGTCATCGAGAACGTCATCTGGTTGTGGTGGTAACCGCGGTGCACGGGGTCGCGCCCGATGTAGTCGAGCGTGTCGTGCATCCAGCCCATGTTCCACTTGAAGCCGAAGCCGAGCCCACCGAGGTGGGTCGGCCGCGTGACGCCCGGCCAGGCCGTCGACTCCTCGGCGATCGTCACGACGCTCGGGTGGTGCTTGTAGACGGTGGCGTTGACCTCCTGGAGGAACGACACCGCCTCGAGGTTCTCGCGGCCGCCGTAGCGGTTGGGCGTCCAGTCGGTGCGCGAGTAGTCCAGGTAGAGCATGGAGGCGACGGCGTCGACGCGCAGGCCGTCGATGTGGAACTCGTCGAGCCAGTACAGGGCGTTCGCGACGAGGAAGTTCCGCACCTGGGAGCGCCCGAAGTCGAACACGAGCGTGCCCCAGTCGAGCTGCTCGCCGCGGCGCGGGTCGCCGTGCTCGTAGCAGGGCGTGCCGTCGAAGCGCGCCAGCGCCCACTCGTCCTTGGGGAAGTGGGCGGGCACCCAGTCGACGATCACGCCGATGCCCGCGCGGTGCAGGCGGTCGACGAAGTAGCGGAAGTCGTCCGGGGTGCCGAAGCGCGAGGTCGGCGCGTAGTACGAGCTCACCTGGTAGCCCCACGAGCCGCCGAACGGGTGCTCGGCGACCGGCAGCAGCTCGACGTGGGTGAAGCCGGTCTCGGTGAGGTACTCGGCGAGCTCCTCGGCCAGCTCGCGGTAGCCGAGACCCTGGCGCCAGGAGCCCGGGTGCAGCTCGTAGATGCTCATCGGCTCGCTGTGCGGGGCCGAGGCGTCCCGCGCGGTCATCCACGCCTGGTCGGTCCACTCGTGCGTCGACGTGGTGACCACGGACGCCGGCGTGGGCGGCAGGTCGGCGGCGTAGGCCATCGGGTCGGCCTTGTCGAGCCAGTTGCCGTCCGGGGTGAGGATGCGGAAGCCGTAGCGGGCGCCGTCACCGATGCCCGGGATGAACAGCTCCCAGACCCCGGAGCCGAGCGCGCGCATCGGCGTCGCCGTGCCGTCCCAGCCTTCCCAGTCGCCGCACACGCGCACGCCGCGGGCGTGGGGCGCCCACACGGCGAACGACGTGCCCTCGACGGGGCCCGCGGGCGTCGGCCACCGGCGGAAGTGCGCCCCGAGGGCGTCCCAGAGCCGCTCGTGGCGGCCCTCGCCGATGAGGTGCAGGTCGACGGGCCCGAGCACCGGGGAGAACCGGTACGGGTCGTCGGCGATCGTCTCGACGGTCTCGCCGGTGGTCTCGTCGGTGCGCCGGGTCGCGAGGCGGTAGCGCGGCAGCGGCCCGGGCACGCCGGCGGCGAACACCCCGGCCGCGTGCACCGCGGCGAGCGGGTAGCGCCCGGCCGTCGGGCCGTCGTCGATCACGACGTCGACGGCGTCGGCGCCGGGGCGCAGGGCACGCACGATCACGGTGCCCGGCGACTCGGGGTCACGGTGCGGGCCGAGCACCGAGTGGGGGTCGCGGTGCGAGCCCTCCATGAGCAGGTGGACGTCGAGGTCCGAGGGCGCGGGGGTCAGCGGACGGGACCGGGTCATCGCTGGCTCCGCCCCGCGGGCGTGAGCAGCCGGCGCATCGACCGGAGCGGGATCGACACCCACCCCGGCCGGTTCCGGGTCTCGTACAGCACCTCGTACACCGCCTTGTCCAGCTCGTAGGCCCGCAGCAGCTCGGGTGTGTCCCGGGGATCGGTCCCCGTGACCTCGGCGTAGCCGTCGCAGAACGCCGACCGGTTGCGGTCGGCCCACTCCTGCGCGCGGCGCTCGAGCTGCGGATCGGGATCGTCGGTGGCCTGTTCCCGTTCGGAGAGCTGGTGGAACGCGGCGTAGTCGAACGAGCGCAGCATCGCGGCGACGTCGCGCAACGGGGAGTCGGGACGCACCCGGTCGGCCAGCGACTTCGACGGCTCGCCCTCGAAGTCGATCACCAGCCAGCCGGTGGGCGTGCGCAGCTCCTGGCCGAGGTGCAGGTCGCCGTGGATGCGCTGGATCGTCGTCGGGCCCGCGTCGCTCACCCCGCGGAACACGGCGGCGATGGCGTCGCGCTGCTCGGCGACGCCCTCGACGGCGGCCGCGGCGCGGTCGAGCCGCTCGAGCATCCAGGCCTGGACCTCGGTGGCCACCTCCGCGTCGAGCGGGCGGGTGCCAAGCGCCGCGGCGAGCTCGCGGTGCACCGCGCCCACCGTCTTGCCGATCCGGTGGGCCTCGCCGGCGAAGTCACCGCCGACCTCGTCGGGGCGCAGGTCGGCCTCCGCGAGCAGGTCGCGCACGCTGGCCAGGGCCATCGACCAGCCGTCGGCCGAGTTCGCCGCGTACTCCTGCAGCATCGCCACGGTCATCGGCTCGCCGTCCAGCGAGCCCTCGATCGCCCCGAGCAGGGGCGCCACCTCGGCGCTGCCCTCGCGGCGCAGGGCCCGGTGCAGCTCGAGGTCCGGGTTGAGCCCGGTCGTCGCGCGGCGGAAGAGCTTGAGGATGGCGCGCTCGCCGTAGATCACCGAGCTGTTCGACTGCTCGCCCTGCAGCGGGCGCCCGGGGCCCACGATCACCGGCTCGGTGTCGGGCTCGGCGACGAAGCGCAGCGGCTCGCGCGTCGCGTTCTCCGTGATGAGCGCGAGGAACAGCCGGCTGATCCGCCCGTCGGCGAGGCCGTCGTAGACCACGTCGTCGCCGTGGTCGGCCGGGCGTCGGCCGATGACGGCGTGGTCGAGGTCGCCGGGCGGCTGGTGCTGCGCCCCGAGGATCAGCTGGTAGCGCTCCTCGGCGGCCCCGTCGGCGAACGACACGGTGATCACCGCGTGCTCCACGGTCGGCGTCTCACCGGGCTGCGAGATCACCGAGTGGGCGGCGGTGCGCACGCCGGCGACCTGACGGCCCTTCGCGGGGAACCAGCGCTGCGAGGGCAGCCAGGCGATGAGGGCGTCGTGGAGTCCGGCGAGCGGGTCGGGGGACCCGTCGGGCGTCAGTGCGGACATCAGCGCTCCTCGGCCGGGTGGATCGCGAACCAGTAGAAGCCGTGGCCGGGCAGCGTCAACAGGTAGGAGAGCTCACCGATCGGCGGGAAGGGCACCCCGCCGGTGAGTTCCGTGGGGACCATGCCCTTCCAGGCGATGAGGTCGAGCTCCACCGGTTGCGGGAAGCGCGACATGTTGTTCACACACAGCACGACGTCCCGGGTGCCCTCTGCGTCGGTGTGCTCACGCAGGTAGGCGAGGACGCTCGGGTTCGTGCCGCCGAGCTCGTGGAACGAACCGAGGGCGAACGCCGGGTGCTGCTTGCGGATGTCGATCATGCGGCGGTTCCAGTGCAGCAGGCTCGCCGTCGAGTTGGACTGCGCCTCGACGTTCACCGCCTGGTACCCGTAGACCGGGTCCATGATCACCGGCAGGTTGAGCCGGCCCGGGTCGCACCGGGAGAAGCCGGCGTTGCGGTCCGGCGTCCACTGCATCGGGCTGCGGACACCGTCGCGGTCGCCGAGCCAGATGTTGTCGCCCATCCCGATCTCGTCGCCGTAGTAGAGGACGGGGCTGCCGGGCAGGCTCAGGAGCAGGGCGGTGAAGAGCTCGAGCTGGTTGCGGTCGTTGTCGAGGAGCGGGGCCAGACGCCGGCGGATGCCGATGTTGGCCTTCATCCGCGGGTCCTTCGCGTACTCCGCGTACATGTAGTCGCGCTCGTCGTCGGTGACCATCTCGAGCGTCAGCTCGTCGTGGTTGCGCAGGAAGATGCCCCACTGCGCGTTCGACGGTATCTCCGGCGTCTGCGCCAGGATCTCCGAGATCGGGAAGCGCGACTCCCGCCGCACCGCCATGAAGATGCGCGGCATCAGCGGGAAGTGGAACGCCATGTGGCACTCGTCGCCGCCGATCTCGGCGTCGCCGAAGTACTCGACGACGTCAGACGGCCACTGGTTGGCTTCGGCCAGCAGCACGCGGCCCGGGTACTCGTCGTCGACCACCTTGCGCACCCGCTTGAGGAACGCGTGCGTCTCGGGGAGGTTCTCGCCGTTGGTGCCGTCGCGCTCGAAGAGGTAGGGCACCGCGTCGAGGCGGAACCCGTCGATCCCGAGGTCCAGCCAGAACCGCAGCGTGTCGAGCATCGCCTCGCACACCGCGGGGTTGTCGAAGTTCAGGTCGGGCTGGTGGGAGAAGAACCGGTGCCAGTAGAACTGCCCGCGCCGGGAGTCGTAGGTCCAGTTCGACGCCTCGGTGTCGACGAAGATGATCCGGGCCTCGGACCAGCGCGTGTCGTCGTCCGACCAGACGTAGAAGTCGCCGTAGGGCCCCTCGGGGTCGCTGCGGGACTCCTGGAACCAGTGGTGCTGGTCGGAGGTGTGGTTCATGACGAGGTCGGTGATGACGCGGATGCCCCGGGCGTGCGCCTGGTCGAGCAGCTCGACGAAGTCCTCGACGGTGCCGAAATCGCCGAGCACCTTGCGGAAGTCGCGGATGTCGTAGCCGCCGTCACGCAGCGGCGAGTCGTAGAACGGCGGCAGCCACAGGCAGTCGACGCCGAGCCAGGCCAGGTAGTCGAGCTTGTCGATCAGCCCGCGCAGGTCGCCGAAACCGTCGCGGTTGGAGTCGGCGAACGCCCGGACCAGCACCTCGTAGAAGACGGCGCGCTTGTACCAGTCCTCGTCGACGGGAAGCGTCCGCGCGTGCCGGAACGCCGCGGCGCTCGGTTCCTCGACGGCGTGGGCGCCCTTGTCCTCGGTGTGGTCCCGGACGTGGGCGCCCGGCTCCTCGTTCGCCACCGTGTCCGCCTCGGTGCTGACTCCCTCGTTCATCAGGCGTCACGCTAGTGGTCCAGCCCGGCTCGGCGCGGCACCGGGCGGACCGCGGCTCGGCGACCGTCAGGAGTCGGGGTCGTCGGCGGGTCGGGCCTCGATGACCGTGCCGCGGAACGAGCGCGTGCCGGCCGGGTCCGGGCGCGCTCCCCAGGTCGGGCCCGCGGCACCGGCGGGGCCGCCGACGCCGGCGACGGTGACCGTCGGGCCCATCCGCGCGCTACCGGCGCGCACCGCGCGATCGGCGGCGCGGCGCGCGAGCGCCCGGCGCACCGGCGGGACCAGCAGGACGAGCGCGGCGAGGGTGGACAGCAGGCCGGGCACGACCAGCAGGACGCCCGCGAGCGCCACGTACATGCCGTCGGCGACCTCGGCCTCGGCCGGCCGCCCGGAGCGCGCGGCGCGGCCGAGCTCGACCAGCGAGCGCCGGCCCTCGTGTCGCAGGGCCAGGAAGCCGACGACCGCGGACAGCACCAGGACCCCGAGCAGACCCCAGAACCCGATGGCCTGCCCGACCAGGACGAGGACGGTGATCTCCACGGCCAGACCGACCGCCAGGGCGACGAGTACGCGCACTTCTGACCTCCTACCCGGGGACCTCCCAGGGCTCTCGTCCGGTGCAACGCCCCGCGGCCCCGGATCGTGCCCGATGCGCCCGGTTCTCAGCGGGCGCACAGGGTCTGCGGGTCTCCCGGCTACCGGCGCAGCACCGAGATGACGTGCGCGACGTCGCGCCACGGCTCGAGGCGCACGTAGTTCGTCTCGCCCCACTCGAACGTCTGCCCGCTGACCTCGTCGTAGGCCCCGAACCGGTCGTGGCGCTCGAGGCCCAGGGCCGACATGTCGAGGTGCAGGTTGCCCTCCTCGATGCCGAACGGGTTGAGCGTCACGACGCACAGCACCGTGTCCCCGGTGAGCGGGTCGGTCTTCGAGTAGGCGAGCAGCGCCTCGTTGTCGGTGTCGTGGAACCGCACCGTCCGCAGCTGGCGCAGCGCGGGGTGGTCGCGGCGCAGCTGGTTGAGGCGCGTGATCCACGGCTCGAGGCTGCGGCCCTCGGCCAGCGCGCCGGCGAAGTCGCGGGGGCGCAGCTGGTACTTCTCCGAGTCCAGGTACTCCTCGCTGCCCGGGCGCACCGGCTGGTGCTCGAAGAGCTCGAAGCCCGCGTAGACGCCCCAGCTCGGGCTCAGCGTGGCCGCGAGCGCCGCCCGGATCGCGAACATGCCCGGCCCGCCGACCTGCAGCGACTCGTGGAGGATGTCCGGGGTGTTGACGAAGCAGTTCGGTCGGCACTCGTCGAGGCGGTCGCGGTGCAGCTCGAAGAACTCGCGCAGCTCGTCGCGGCCCGTGCGCCACGTGAAGTACGTGTAGCTCTGGCTGAAGCCGGCCTTGGCCAGCCCGAACAGCCGCGCGGGGCGGGTGAACGCCTCGGCCAGGAAGATCACGCCCGGGTCCCGGCGGTGCACCTCGGCGATGAGCCAGTTCCAGAAGTTCGGCGGCTTCGTGTGGGGGTTGTCCACCCGGAAGACGCGGACGCCGTGCTCCATCCAGTACAGGACGATCCGCAGGACCTCGGCGTAGATGCCCTCGGGGTCCGTGTCGAAGTTGACCGGGTAGATGTCCTGGTACTTCTTCGGCGGGTTCTCGGCGTACGCGATCGTCCCGTCGGGGCGGATCGTGAACCACTCCGGGTGCTCGAGGGCCCAGGGGTGGTCCGGCGCGCACTGCAGCGCCAGGTCCAGGGCCACCTCGAGGCCCAGCTCGTGGGCGTGGGAGACGAACGCGTCGAAGTCCTCGATCGTGCCGAGGTTCGGGTCGATCGCGTCGTGACCGCCCGCGGCCGAGCCGATGGCCCACGGGGAGCCGACGTCCTCGGGCCCCGGAGTCAGGGTGTTGTTCGGCCCCTTGCGGTTGACCGTGCCCACCGGGTGGATCGGCGGCAGGTAGGCGATGTCGAAGCCCATCGCCGCCGCGCGGTCCAGCTCGCGGGTGGCGGTGGCGAACGTGCCGTGCACCGCCCGGCCCTCGTCGTCCCAGCCGCCCGTGGAGCGGGGGAAGAACTCGTACCAGGCGCCGGCCAGGGCGAGCGAGCGCTCGACCTGGACGTGGTGGGTCTCGCCCTCGGTCACGAGCTCCCGCACCGGGTACTCGGTCATGGTGCGGTGCACCGGCACCGACAGGGCGAGCCCGACGCGCTGGGGCAGCTCGAGGTCGGTGTCGCGCAGCTCCGCGGCGGCCTTGGTCAGCGTGCGGGCGAGGTCGAGCACCGGGGGCATCGCGATGCCGCCCGTGCGCTCGCTCGCGGGGTCGTCCTCCGCGACGCGGGGGGTGTCGCGCAGGCGCTGCTCGATGCCGTCGGCCGCCCGCTCGAGCAGGCGGGCCCCGGACTCGAGGTCGTTGGACAGCTCGGCGGCGCCCTGGCCGGCCCGCGTCTTGACGTCGACGGCGTGGCGCCACGTCGCCCACGGGTCGCTCCACGCGTCGACGCGGAAGCTCCACAGGCCCTCGACGTCGGGCACCACCTGGCCGGCGAACCGGTCGGTCAGCGGGCCGGTCGGCACCATGCGCGTGCTCCGCGGGGCCTCGTCGCCACACGGGATCGTGGCGTCGGGGTCCTGCCCGTGGCTCCGGGCGGCGCAGCGCTGCCAGACCAGGGTCGCCGCGACGGCGTCGTGGCCCTCGCGCCAGACCGTCGCCTCGACCGGGACGACCTCGCCGACCACGGCCTTCGACGGGAACCGCCCGCCGGAGACCTCCGGCGTGACCTCGTCGATCCCGATCCGGCCCTGCGGCAGGGCGTGCCGGTCGATCGCGTCGGCGGGGATGGCGGCGCGGGGCGCCGGGGTGGTGGGGGCCTCCGTCGTGGCCGGGGCCTCTGTCGTGGTCGAGTCCGGGCTCGTGGCGGGCGCAGCGGCCGTGGGCGAGACCGCGCCGGCGTCCGTCGCGGGGGCGCCGGCCGGCTCCTCGGCCGGGACGTCCGCGCCGTCGGGGTCGGTCACGGTCACGTCGCCGGGGGCGTCGCCGCCGCGGAGGTCGGTATCGGCGGTCGCCGGGGTGTCCGCGGCCGGGACCTCGTCGCGCGGGTGGTCGGGGGCGAGGTGCGGCTCGGGGTGGTCGGTGGGGTCCTCGGCGGGGTCGACCGGCAGCGGTCCGATGCCGAGGGGGTCGTCGTCGTCCGGGACGACGTGACGACCGTGTCCCGAGGACACGGTCGCGGCCGGCGGGTCGGCGGGGTCGGGCGTGCTCGACGAGGGGGTCGGCGTCGGCGGGCCGACGGGCTCGTCGGTCGCCAGGGGTGTGCTCGACGACGACGGGGTCGGGTCGGAGCCGTGTCCCGGGGACACGGTCGTGGCCGGCGGGTCGACGGGGTCGGGGGTGCTCGGCGCGGGCGACCCGAGGCCCGTGGTGTCCGGCCACGGACGCGTGCGGGGCGGAGTGGTGTCCTCCGGCTCGGGGCGATCGTCGGACCTCGAAGCCGCCCTGGCCGCGAGCCCGGCGACGCCCAGGCCCGCGGCGCCCGCGGCGGCGGCTCGCCAGCCCGGGCCGGAGTCGGTGCCGGAGTCGGTGCCGGTGTCAGTGGCGTCGTCGGTCGGGGAGTCGATCGGGGGGTCCTGCGGCGCGTCCCCGGTGGTCACGGTCGTCGTCTCGGGCTCGTCGTTCGCGGGAGCCGCGGAGCCGACGGGCGCGTAGGGCGTCCGGGGCATGAACCAGGACGCGTCGTCGGCGGGGGGCTCGGGTCGATCCGTGAGGGGCCTGTCCGTACCGGGACGGTCCGGGGCAGGACGATCCCCGACCGGAGGGCTCACGCGTCCGGTCGTCTGGTCGGGATCGGGGTCCGACGACGAGGTCATGCCTGGTCCGCTACCCGCAACCGGCGGAATCGATGCGGAGGGCCGGTCGGGGGTCGACGAGGGGCGCGTGGCGGGCCGACCGGTGGCGACGCCCCAGGGCGGGGTCGCGGGCCGGCGCCACGGCGGCAGCGTCGGGGTGGGGAGCCGCCGGTCTCCGTGCCGGGCGGCATGCCGGGCATGTCCCCGCCGACCGCGTGGAAGCCGTTGGGAGGCGTCACCGGGTCGTCCGACGTCGTGCGCGCGGGCCCGTACGTCCCGAACGGCGGGACGACGGGGCGCTCGGGCCGCTCGGTGGGCCGCTCCGATCGCTCGACCGGCGACGGGAAGCCACCCGACGGCGGACCGGCGGGGCGGCCGGGCATCGGGATGCCGCCGGACGGCGGGCCGGCGGTGCGCCCGGGCATCGGGAACGGGCCGGTGGTGGGCCCGTGGGGGCGGGCGTCGGGCGGCGGGGAGGCCCGACCTCGACGTCCTCGGCCGACCCCCAGCCGCGTCGCCTGCGGCGCCAGGAACCCGACGGCGGGCCGGTCTCGACCTCGCCGGTCTCGCTGCCGGTCTCCGTCGCGAAACCGCCGAGGAAGGGCGGGCTGCTGGCCCCGTCGGACCCCACGGTGGCCTGCTCCCCGGTGACGTCGCGGGGCGCCTCCGACGAGGGTTCCGGCGGGGCCTCGTCCCGGCCCTGCGCCTCCTCGGAACGTCGTCCGGACCGCCACCATCTCCCCAACGCACTCACGCCACGCAGCGTAGTCATGGGATCGATCCAGGGAAGGTGGGCCCGCACGGCGCGTCGCGGGTCGAGCCGTAGGCTCCGGCCGCGTGAAGGCTCTGCGTCGCTTCTCCGTCCGTGCCCAGCTCCCGGCCGCTCTCGCGCCCCTCCAGGAGCTCGCGATGAACCTGCGCTGGACGTGGCACGGGCCCACGCAGGACCTGTTCGCGGGCGTCGACGAAGCGGTCTGGCGCTCGTGCGGCGGCGACCCCGTCCGGATGCTCGGCGAGGTCCGTCCCCAGCGCCTGGCCGAGCTGGCCGAGGACGCCGGGTTCGTCGGCCGCGTGCAGGAGCGCGCCGAGGATCTGCGCGCCTACCTCCGCGAGCCGCGCTGGTACCAGGGCCGCGCCTCGGAGGGCCTGCCGTCGGCGATCGGCTACTTCTCGATGGAGTTCGGGGTCAGCGAGGTCCTGCCGAACTACTCGGGCGGGCTCGGCATCCTCGCGGGCGACCACCTCAAGGCGGCGAGCGACCTCGGCGTGCCGCTGGTCGCGGTCGGCCTGCTCTACCGCTCCGGCTACTTCCGCCAGTCGCTCTCGCTCGACGGCTGGCAGCAGGAGCAGTACCCGGCGCTCGACCCCCAGGGCCTGCCGCTGCACCTGCTCGCCGACGCCTCGGGCGAGCAGGTCCTGGTCGGCGTCGCGATGCCCGGCGGCCGGACGCTGCGCGCGCGGGTGTGGGTGGCGTCGGTCGGCCGCGTGCCGCTGCTGCTGCTCGACGCCGACATCGAGGAGAACGACCCCGACCTGCGCCAGATCACCGACCGCCTCTACGGCGGCGACGCGGAGCACCGCATCCGTCAGGAGATCCTCGTCGGCATCGGCGGCGTGCGCGCGGTCCGCGCTTTCTGCGGGCTGACCGGGCACCCCGCGCCCGAGGTCTTCCACACCAACGAGGGTCACGCGGGCTTCCTCGGGCTCGAGCGCATCCGGGAGCTCGTGGCCGACGCCGGCCTCGACTTCGAGCAGGCGCTCGCGACCGTCCGCGCCGGCACCGTCTTCACCACGCACACCCCGGTGCCCGCGGGCATCGACCGCTTCCCGGTCGGCCTCGTCGAGCACTACTTCACCGCCGACATGCTCCCGGGGATCGAGCCCTCGCGGGTGCTCTCCCTGGGTCGCGAACCGGCCGGCGACATGTTCAACATGGCGCACATGGGCCTGCGCCTCGCCCAGCGCTCGAACGGTGTCTCGCAGCTGCACGGCGAGGTCTCGCGCGGGATGTTCCAGTCCCTGTGGGGCGGCTTCGACGCGCCCGAGGTGCCGATCGGCTCGGTGACCAACGGCGTCCACGGCCCCACCTGGACCGCCCGCGAGATCGGCGGGCTCACCGCCGGCGTGGAGGCCTCGGGCAGCCCGGAGCTGTTCGGCGTCTCCGACTCGCTGCTCTGGGAGCTGCGCGGGACGCTGCGCCGGCGTCTCGTCGAGGAGGTCCGCCGGCGGGTGCGGGCCTCGTGGCTGCAGCGCGGCGCGTCCGACCCGGAGCTGGCGTGGACCGAGCGCATCTTCGACCCGGACGTGCTCACCATCGGCTTCGCGCGCCGCGTCCCGACCTACAAGCGGCTGACGCTCATGCTGCGCGACCCCGAGCGGCTCAAGTCGATCCTGCTCGACCCCGAGCGCCCCGTGCAGCTCGTGATCGCGGGCAAGTCGCACCCGGCCGACGAGTCGGGCAAGGCCCTGATCCAGCAGATGGTCCACTTCGCCGACGACAACGGCGTGCGCCACCGGATCGCGTTCCTGCCCGACTACGACATGTCGATGGCGCGCTACCTCTACTGGGGCTGCGACGTCTGGCTGAACAACCCGCTGCGCCCGCTCGAGGCGTGCGGCACGTCGGGGATGAAGTCGGCGCTCAACGGCGGGCTCAACCTGTCGGTGCGCGACGGCTGGTGGGACGAGCTCTACGACGGCCGCAACGGCTGGGCGATCCCCACCGCCGACGGCGTCGACGACCCCGACCGCCGCGACGACATCGAGGCGAACGCCCTGTACGACCTGCTCACGACGCAGGTCGCCCCGCTGTTCTACGACCGTGGCGCCGACGGCGTGCCCGACCGCTGGACCGCACTCGTGCGCCACACCCTCGCGACGCTCTCGCCGAAGGTGCAGGCGACGCGGATGGTCACCGACTACGTCGAGCAGTGGTACGCCCCCGCCGCCCGGTCGGCCGCGCGCGTCGTGGCCGACGGGTGGGCCGGCGCCAAGGAGCTCGCGACCTACCGCGCCCGCCTCGACGCCGCCTGGGCGTCCGTAGCGGTCGCCGAGGTCGACGCCTCGGGCGGCGCGGACACCCCGGTGCTCGGGGCACCGATGACGGTGCGCGCCGAGGTCGTGCTCGGGGGCCTCGACCCCTCCGAGGTGCTCGTCCAGGCCGTCGTGGGCCGCGCCGACGACGCCGACGAGCTCTCGGAGTCGACCGTCCAGCCGATGACCTCGATCGGCCCGGGCCACGACGGCTCGCACCGCTTCGAGGCCGTCGTCGCCCTGCCCCACGCCGGCGTCCTGGGCTACACCGTGCGCGTGCTGCCCCGCCACGACCTCCTCGCCGCTCCCGCGGAGCTGGGCCGGGTCGTGCTGCCGGCGTAGCGGGTGGTGCGACTTCGGTGACGGGATCCGCGCTGAGCGCGGGTTTCGCCACCGAGGACGGATCCGGACGCGGTGTCCCTGCGTCGAAAGGCGTGTGAGCACCCCACAGCTGAACGCCTTCCGCCGACGTATCCGCCACCAGCACGGCGTCATCTCCCTCGACCAGGCCCTCGTGGCGGGGCTGAGCGACGACGCCGTGCGGCGCCGGGTCGCAGCGCAGGCGTGGTTCCCTGCCGGCCCGCGTGTCTTCCAGGTGGCCGAGCACGACGAGACGCCGGCGTCGCGCACTTGGGCGGCGATGTTGTCCCTCGGCGCGGACGCCGTCCTCGTCGGGCGGTCGGCCGCCTGGTGGTACGGCTTCCTCGACGTCGCCCCGGCGCGCGTCGAGGTCGCCGTCGGCCGTGATCACCAGCCGCGTCCCCGCGGTGGCGTCCGCCTGCTCCGGCGGGACGTGGAGCCGGTGGACCGCACCAGGGTGCGCGGGCTGCTCGTCACCACCCGGGCGCCCACCATCCTCGACGCGGCCGTCGGACTCGGCCTCGAGGAGGGCGCGCGGCTGATGGACCGGGCGCTCCTGCGGAAACGGGTCGACCCGACGGCGCTCCGCGAGGTCCACGAACGCCGTCGGGGTCGTCACGGCGCCGTGCTGGCCGAACGGCTGCTGGCCCTCGCCGACGGCGGCGCACGGTCCGAGGCGGAGCGACGGGGCCATCGGCTGGTGCGCCGGGCCGGGCTGCGGGGCTGGCGGGCGAACGCGGAGCTCCTCCTGCCCGGCTACGGGCCCGTCATCGCCGACATGCTCTTCACGCCGAGCGGGTGGTCGTGGAGATCGACGGGTGGGCGTACCACCGGGACCTGCGTGCCTTCCTCGTCGACGGGCCCCGCCAGTCCGCCCTGGTGGCCGCGGGCTGGGTCGTCCTGCGCACCCACTGGTACGAGCTGCACGAGGAGCCCGAGGCGTCCCTCGGTCGTCTTCGGCGGACCCTGGCGTCCCGGAGCCCACTTCGGTGACGAGACCCGCGCTCAGCGCGGTTCTCGCCACCGAAGTCAGCTCGCCGGCACCGCCCGCAGCACCAGGGCCGTGTGCGCCGGGACGGCGAGGGGCTCGCCGGCGGGCAGGGGGTCGGTCGTCGCCGGGGCGCCGCCGGGCGTGCCGGCGTCGAGCACCGGGGTCCAGGCGGCGTCGCCGAAGGCAGCGGGCAGGAGGACGTCGACGGGGGCGTCGCCGGCGTGGAGCACCAGCAGCAGCGACGGCGCCGCGTCGACGCGGACCACGAGCGTCCGGCCGTGGGCGTGGAAGTCGGGCTCGGTGAACTCGCGGCCGTCGGGGTGCAGCCAGGCGATGTCCGGGGCGGCGTCCTCGGGGTCGGTGTCCGCGCGGCCGTAGAAGAAGTCGGTGCGCCGCAGCGCCGGGGTGGCGCGCCGCAGGGACAGCGCGCGGGCGATGAAGTCGACCAGCTCGGGCGAGTCCCACGCGCGCCAGGACGTCTCGTCGTCGAGCGAGTAGACGTTGTTGTTGCCGTGCTGGGTGTGACCGAGCTCGTCGCCACCCAGGAGCATCGGGGTGCCCGCCGAGAGCAGCAACGTGGTGAGCAGGTTGCGCGCCTGCCGGGCCCGCAGCGCCAGGATCGCGGGGTCGGACGTCGGCCCCTCGACGCCGTGGTTGGCGCTGCGGTTGTCGTCGGTGCCGTCACGGCCCTGCTCGCCGTTGGCCTCGTTGTGCTTGTGCTCGTAGGACACGAGGTCGGCGAGGGTGAAGCCGTCGTGCGCGGTGACGAAGTTGACCGACGCGGCCGGGGTGCGGGCGGGCCAGTACAGGTCCGACGAGCCGGCGATGCGGGTGACGATCCCCGAGAGCGGTCCGTGGCCGCGCCAGAAGTCGCGCACGTCGTCGCGGAACCGCCCGTTCCACTCCGCCCAGGCGGGCCCGAAGCCGCCCACCTGGTAGCCCTCGCCGGTCGCGTCCCAGGGTTCGGCGATCAGCTTGACGGTGGAGAGCACCGGGTCCGAGGTGATGTCGGTGAGCAGCGGCGCGGACGGGTCGAAGCCGCCGCCGCGGGGCCGTCCCAGGGTCGAGGCGAGGTCGAAGCGGAAGCCGTCGACGCCCATCGTCGTCACCCAGTGGCGCAGGGAGTCGACGACCAGGCTCCGGACCAGCGGCGACGCCGCGTCGAGGGTGTTGCCGCAGCCGGTGAGGTCGACGTCGCGGCCCCGCGCGTCGAGGGCGTACCAGCCGGCGGCGTCCAGGCCCCGCCACGACAGCGACGGGCCGTCGGCGCCGCCCTCGCAGGTGTGGTTGAACACGACGTCGAGCACGACCTCGAGGCCCGCGGCGTGCAGGGTCGCCACCATCGCCCGGAACTCCTCGACCTCGCGGCCGGGCGTCGACGCGTAGCGCGGCTGCGGGGCGAGGTAGGCGAGCGTCGAGTAGCCCCAGTGGTTGGTGCGCCCGCGGGAGAGCAGGCTCGGCTCGTCGGCGTGGGCGAACACCGGCAGCAGCTCGAGCGTCGTCACCCCGAGCCCGACGAGGTGGTCGATCACCGCGGGGTGGGCGAGCCCGGCGTAGGTGCCGCGGAGGTGCTCGGGGACGGCCGGGTGGCGCATCGTGAGGTCGCGGACGTGGGTCTCGTAGATCACCGTGTCCGGCCACGGCACCCCGGGACGCGCACCCGGGACGGGCTCCAGCGGCGCGGTGACGATCCCGTGCGGCACCGAGCCCGCCGAGTCGTGGTCGTCGGGGCGGGCGGAGAACGGGTCGGTGCCCTCGAAGGCGCGCGCGGCCGCCAGGGAGGTGACCGACCCCTCGACGCGCCGCGTCCAGGGGTCGACGAGGAGCTTCGCGGGGTTCGTGCGCACGCCGCGACCCGGCTCCCACGGGCCGTGGACGCGCAGGCCGTAGGGGTCGCCCGCGGCGACGCCGTCGGCGGTGCCGCGCCACCACCCGTCGCCGGAACGGCCCAGCTCGATGCGCCGCTCGCCGCCCGGGCCGGGCAGACAGAGCTCCACCGCCTCGACGCTGGGCCCGGCGGGGACGCACGCGTGCAGCACCTCACCGTCGAGATGGGCGCCGGGCTGGGGAGCGGTGGTGGACATCGGAGGGGATCGTGCCCGATCGGGGGCGGGCCGTCGCCCGAAGCGGAGTGTGATCCGACAGGATGGTCGGTGACCGAGGTGGACACCGGCGCGAATCCACGGGGTGACCCAGCGAGTGACCGAGCACGTGCCCGACCCGGACACCGTGATCCGCATGACCGGCGTCGGCGTACGGCGCAGCGGCAACGACCTGCTCGCCGACCTCGACTGGACCGTCGAGCTCGACGAGCGCTGGGTGGTGCTGGGACCCAACGGGGCCGGCAAGACGACGCTCCTGCGGCTCGCCGCGGCCGAGATGCACCCGACGACGGGCACCGTCGAGCTGCTCGGCGAGCGGCTCGGGCGTGTCGACGTCTTCGAGCTGCGGCCGCGGATCGGGCTGGCCAGCGCGAGCCTCGCCGGCCGCATCCCCACCGACGAGACCGCCCACGACATCGTGCGCAGCGCCGGCTACGGCGTCCTGGGCAGCTGGCGTGAGCACTACGACCCCGAGGACGACGCGCGCGCCGCGGGCCTGCTCGACGTCATGGGCGCGGCGGCGCTCTCCGGACGGGCGTACGGGACGTTCTCGACCGGCGAGCGCCAGCGCGTGCTCCTGGCCCGCGCGCTGATGACCGATCCCGAGCTCCTGCTGCTCGACGAGCCCGCCGCGGGCCTCGATCTCGGCGGTCGCGAGGACCTGGTGGCGCGTCTCACGGGGCTGGCCGCGGACCCCGAGGGCCCGGCGACGGTCATGGTCACCCACCACGTCGAGGAGATCCCGCCCGGCTGCAGCCACGCGCTGCTCCTGCGCGAGGGCAGGGTGGTCGCCCAGGGCCTGCTCGACGACGTGATGACGTCGGAGAACCTGTCGGCGACGTTCGGGCAGCCGCTCGAGCTCGCGAGCCGCCGCGGTCGCTTCACCGCGATCCGCAGATAGGGTCGCGGCCGGATTCATGCAGATCGAGGAGGCTCATCGGTGACGGAGTTCGTGCGGCTCGAGGTCGAGGGCGGGGTGGGCACCATCCGCCTGGACCGGCCCCCGATGAACGCGGTGAACCGGCAGCTGAACCTGGAGCTGGCCGAGATCTCGGCCGAGGCCGCGGGACGCACCGACGTCCGGGCGGTCGTGGTCTACGGCGGCGAGAAGGTGCTGGCCGCCGGGGCGGACGTCAAGGAGATGGCCGCGCTCACCTACTCCGAGATGGCGGAGCGCGCCCACGAGCTGTCGCACGGCTTCGGCGCCGTCTCGACGATCCCCAAGCCGGTGGTCGCCGCGATCACCGGCTACGCCCTCGGCGGCGGCTTCGAGCTGGCGCTGTCGTGCGACCGCCGGATCGCCGGCGACAACGCCAAGGTCGGCCAGCCCGAGATCCTGCTCGGGATCATCCCCGGCGGCGGTGGGACGCAGCGTCTCGCGCGGCTCATCGGCCCGTCGAAGGCCAAGGACGTGATCTTCACCGGCCGGATGTACAAGGCCGAGGAGGCGCTGGCGCTCGGGATGGTCGACGAGGTCGTCGCCCCCGACGAGGTCTACAGCCGGGCCCACGCGTGGGCGACCCAGTTCGTCAACGGCCCGACGCGCGCGATCGCCGCCGCCAAGGCCGCCATCGACCGCGGGCTCGACACCGACCTGCGCACCGGCCTGAACCTCGAGAGCGAGATGTTCGCCGCGCTGTTCGGCACCGAGGACCAGACGATCGGCATGCGGTCGTTCGCCGAGAACGGGCCCGGCAAGGCCCAGTTCCTGGGCCGATGAGCGTGTCGCACCCGTCGCAGGCCGAGGTCGACGCGGCCCGCGACGACCCCAAGCTCGCGAACGTCCTGTACCACGACTGGGAGTCGGTCTCGTACGACGAGAAGTGGTCGATCTCGTTCGACGAGCGCTGCACGACGTTCGCGGTGGACCGCTTCCGGGCGGTGAACCCGGGAGAAGCGACCTACGACCACGCCCTCGAGCTGGGCTGCGGCACCGGGTTCTTCCTGCTCAACCTGATGCAGGGCGGGATCGCGCGCCGGGGCACGGTCACGGACCTCTCGCCGGGCATGGTCGAGGTGGCGACGCGCAACGCGTCGGCGCTAGGCCTGGACGTCGAGGGTCGCGTGGCCGACGCCGAGACGATCCCGGTGCCCGACGCGTCCGTCGACCTCGTCGTCGGGCACGCGGTACTGCACCACATCCCCGACCTCGACACGGCGTTCCGCGAGATCCTGCGGGTGCTCAAGCCGGGCGGGCGGTTCGTCTTCGCGGGCGAGCCGACGCGCCTCGGCGACCTCTACGCCCGCAAGCTCGGCCAGGCGACGTGGTGGGCGACGACCCGGTTCGCGCCGTCGTCGTGGCTCAAGCCGCAGGCCGAGCTCGACGAGTCGTCGCGGGCGGCGGCGCTCGAGTCGGTGGTCGACCAGCACGTCTTCGACCCCGACCGCCTCGAGCGCTACGCCCACGCCGCGGGGGCCGTCGACGTCCGGGTGGTCACCGAGGAGCTCTCGGCGGCGGTGTTCGGCTGGCCGGTGCGCACGTTCGAGGCCGCGGTGCCGCCCGAGAAGCTGGGCATGGGGTGGGCGATGTTCGCCTACCGCGCCTGGCAGCGTCTCTCGTGGGTCGACGAGCACCTGCTGTCGAAGGTCGTGCCCCGCTCGCTGTTCTACAACGCGCTGGTCACCGGGGTGCGGCCGGCGGACCCGGTGTCGCTCTGACGTACTCCTTCACCCTCGACGACGTCGCCTACCTGGCGTCGTCGGCGGGGCGTGAGGCCGCCCTCCGGGCGTCGGAGCTGGTCGGCGACGACCGGCTGCGGGCGGTGACGGTGCTGCGCGAGCGTCTCGGCGACCGCGCCGCGCCCGTGCTCGAGACCGCGCTGCTGCAGGCGCGGGTCCGCGGGCGCGTCCCCGACGGCTGGCTCCTGACCGCCGACGCCGCCGAGCAGGCCACCGCCGCACCGGTCGCCGCGCACCGGGCGTCACGGCTCGCGGGTCGCGACGTGCACGACGTGACCTGCTCGGTGGGCGCCGAGCTGGACGCCCTGCGGCACACGGCCTCGCGGCTGGTGGGCTCCGATCTCGACCCGGTGCGCCTGGCGATGGCGCGCGTCAACGTGCCCGGCGTGCCCCTGGTGCGCGCCGACGCCCTCGCGCCGGTCACCCGGGGCACGGTGCTCGTCGCCGACCCGGCGCGCCGCACGGCCTCCGGCCGCCGCACCTGGCGCCCCGCCGACTTCGTCCCGCCGCTGGAGGAGCTCGCCCGGCTTTGTCAGCCTGGGGGCCATGCTGGCGTTCAACGTCAGGAAAGCCCCCACGATCTCGTCGTGTCGACCGCCCCGGGCCTCGATCCGGCGCTCGTGCCCTGGGCGGCCGAGGTCGAGCTCGTCAGCCTCGACGGCCGGGTGCGCGAGGCGGCGCTCTGGTCCGCGGGTCTCGCGACGACGCACCGGCGGGCGACCGTGCTCTCGACCCGCGGCCCGGCCTGGCAGATCACCGACGCCGAGGACGACGACTGCCCGGTGGGCCCGGCGGGCGAGTGGATCGTCGACCCCGACGGCGCCGTCGTGCGCGCCGGGCTGGTGCGCCAGTACGGCGCGCGGCACGGGCTGTGGCGGGTCGACGAGCACCTCGCCTACCTGACCGGCGACGCCCCACCGCCGGGCATCCGGGCCTTCCGGGTGCTCGAGCACGGCCGCTACAGCGAGAAGACGCTGCGCACGACCCTGCGCCGGCGCGGCGTGGGCCGCGTCGAGATCCTCGTCCGCGGCCTCGACGTCGACCCGAACGCCCTGCGGCCCCGCCTCAAGCTGGCGGGCTCGCAGGAGGCGACCGTCGTCCTCGCCCGCCTGGAGACGGGGCCGGAGGCGTACGTGTGCGAGGCGGTGAGCGACCGGGTATCCGCAGCCTCCGACCCACGATGAGGAGGCACCAGCCCATGGACGCCGAGAAGGCCCGCCGCGTGCTGAGCGAGGAGCGCGACCGGCTGCGTGAGATGGGCTCGTGGTCCCGCGAGCACGCACCCTCCGCGGACGTGCAGCAGGAGGGATCGCTGGGGCAGCACCCGGGCGACTACGGCTCCGAGGTCGAGGAGGCCATGGAGCGCCAGGGGCTCGCCGACGAGAGCGACCGCCAGATCGCCGACATCGACGCCGCCCTCGCCCGTCTCGACGACGGCACCTGGGGTCGTTGCCGTGTGTGCGGCGCGGACATCGACGACGAGCGTCTCGAGGCGCGCCCACAGGTCGACACGTGCCGGGAGCACGCCGAGGTCGCGTGATGCCGTGCCCGCGGCCCGGCTCTGCGTGACGGCCGGGCCGCGGGTGGATCAGAGCGAGGTGTCGGGGACACCGGTCGCGGGGTTGACCTCGTCGTCGCGCAGACGGACGTCCGGGCCCTCGAGGCGCTCGCCGCCCGAGACCTGGTCGGCGTCCTCGGGGTCGACGATCTCGTCCTCCTCGAGGTCGTGCATCGCGGCCTCCTCGGCGGAGGCGGCACCGCCCGAGATGCCGACGTCGACGGCGGCCAGGGATCGGCCCGGTAACTGGTCGGGGTCGGGCTCCGCGGCGGTGAGACGCCCGGACCGACCCTGTCCGGCTTCGGACCCGATCTCGCCCTCGGAGAGCTCCAGCCCGGGCGCGGTGGCCGCGCCGCCGGTGTCGTCGGGGATCTCCCGCGCGAGACGCTCGTCCACCGTCTCGCGCTCACGCTGCCCTGCGGGCGTGGTGTCGGGGTCGTCGAGACCGAAGGGGCGGTTCGGCGAGACGTAGCCGGCGTCGAGGCCGTCGGTGCCGGGCGGGCCGTCCAGGGACTCGCCCGACTCCAGCTGGATGCTCGCGCCCAGGTCGGGCGACTCGGGGACGTCGTCACGGTGCTCGGGCTCGGTCATGGGTGTGGCTACCCGACCGGTCATCCGGCCATGTCGTCACCGGTCAGGGTCGTCACCGGTCAGGCGCCGGAGCAGGGCGGCGCGGACCGCGTCGACGTCGGTGCGGTCGGGCAGGGCGACGTCGACGGTCCGGCCGCCGGGAGCCCGGCCCCGGCGGTCGGCGTGCACCGTCCCGCGGCCGGGACCGAGCGACGTGTCGACCTCGACCTCCAGCGGCACCGTCGCCAGCGTCCCGGGGGCGATCGCCTCGAGCAGCGCCACCGCGTCGTGGATCGGGACGCGATCCACGCCGAGTGCCTCACCGTGCGCGTAGACGTCACGGGTCGCGGCCAGGGCCTCGCCGACCGGCCCGGACGCGGCGAGCGCGTCGAGCCAGGCGCGGTCGACGGTCACCTCGTGGGTGAGGTCCAGGGGCACGAGCGTCGTCGGCACCCGTTCCTCGACGAGGACGCGGCGCGCGGCCTCGGGGTCGGACCAGACGTTGAACTCCGCGGCCGGGCTCACGTTCCCGCCGGCGCCGATCGAGCCGCCCATGACGACGAGCCGGGCGATCCGCTCAGCGAGGTCGGGACGGGTCGCGAGCAGCAGGGCGACGTCGGTCAGCGGGCCGATGGCGGCGAGGACGACGGGTTCGGCGCTGGTCTCGAGCACGCGGGCGATCACATCGAGCGCCCGTCCGGCCGGCTCGGGACCGAGCGGCCCGAAGCGC
The DNA here is from genome assembly GCF_050948445.1 of Actinomycetospora sp. CA-053990. Taxonomy (NCBI): domain Bacteria; kingdom Bacillati; phylum Actinomycetota; class Actinomycetes; order Pseudonocardiales; family Pseudonocardiaceae; genus Actinomycetospora; species Actinomycetospora sp. CA-053990. The sequence goes on from NZ_CP192043.1 coordinate 1,947,963, forward strand.
TCGGCGACCCCGCCCAGCCCGTCGTCGCCGTGGACGTCGGCGGCCCGCCGCGTGGTGGGGTGGATGAGGGGGCGGTCGGCGCCCACCCCGAGCGGCACGTCCCCGCGCCCGAGCATCCCGAGCAGGCGGCGCGCGTTGGTCGTCGTGGTCGGCAGGTCGACGTTCCCGAAGACGGCGGTGACGGCGCGCAGGTCGACCTCGGGGGCGCGCGCGGCGAGGGCGAGCGCGTAGGCGTCGTCGACGCCGGGGTCGGTGTCGATGATCAGCGGGGCCACGGGACGTCGATCTCCTCGAAGGTCGGCAGCGACGGCTGGGCCCCGGGACGTGTCGCGGTCAGCGCGCCCGCCCGGCAGGCCCGCGTCAGGGCGCTCTCGTCGTCGACGCCGGTGGCCAGCGCGATCGCGAGCGCGGCGGTGAACGCGTCCCCGGCGGCGGTGCCGTCGACGGCGTCGACCGGAGGCGACGCGACGTGGGCGACGACCCGCCCGCGGCGGCGCAGCTCGGCCCCGCGGCGCCGTGGGTGATCGCGACGGCCACGACGTCCTCGAGGTCGGCGTGAGCGGCGAGGGCGCCGTACTCGCCGGCGTTCACGCAGAGCAGGTCGAGCCCGGCGAGCACGTCGCCGGCGACCGCGCGGGCCGGCGCGGCGTTGAGGACCGTGAACCCGGACGCCGCCATCGCCGTCGCGACGGGCTCGTCGGGCACCTCGAGCACGGTGAGCACGACGTCGGCGTCGAGGGCGGCGGGGTCGACGGTCAGGGTCGCGTTGGCGCCGGGGTCGACGACGATCGTGGTCTCGCCGTCGTCGTCGACCTGGATCATCGCGGTGCCCGTCGCGGCGTCGCGGACCCGGCGGACGGACCCGAGGTCGACCCCGCCGGCACGCAGCAGCGTCAGCGCCTCACCCGCGAGGGGGTCGGTGCCGACGGCGGCGAACAGCCGCACGCGCGCGCCGAGCCGGGCCGCGGCGAGGGCCTGGTTGGCGCCCTTCCCGCCGGGGACGCGGGTGACGCTGCGCGCGGTGAGGGTCTCCCCGGGCGCCGGGAGCTGCTCCACGCGGGCGACCAGGTCGAGGTTGACGCTGCCGACCACGGCGACGGTCGGGCCGGATCGGGGGGACGCCACGGCGCGATCGTAGGGTCACACCCGTGAGGTCGGACCCGCGCCAGCCGCGACTGCTCACCTGGGCGTCGTTGCGCTGGATCGTGCGCCACCGCGCGTGGTCGCCGTTCTACCTGGTCCGGTACTGGCGGATGATCAAGGTGCGCGTCCGACAGCCGCACATCGTGCTGCACGGGCTGGTCTTCCTGGGCAAGGGCGTGCGGCTCGAGGCGCGCGAGGGGTTCGGGCGCCTCGAGATCGGCCGGTTCGTGCACATCGGTGACAACACCCGCCTGCGCTGCCACGAGGGCTCGCTGCGCATCGGGGACAAGTCGGTGTTCGGCAACGAGAACACGATCAACTGCTACCTCGACATCGAGTTCGGCGAGGCCACCCTGCTCTCCGACTGGATCTACGTCTGCGACTTCGACCACCGCTACGCCGACGTGCACGTGCCGATCAAGGACCAGGGCATCGTCAAGTCGCCGGTGCGCATCGGGCCGGAGACGTGGATCGGGACCAAGGTGACGGTCCTGCGCGGCGCGCGGGTCGGACGCGGCTGTGTGCTCGGCGCGCACGCTGTGGTGCGGGGCGACGTCCCCGACCACTCCGTGGCCGTCGGAGCGCCGGCCCGGGTCGTGCGCGATCGCCTGGCCGACTACGAGGCCGCGGCCGCCGACCGCGCCGCGCTGGCGGACATCGCGCGCAAGACGGCCCTGGCCGCGGGGCAGGCGATGGCGTCACCGGACGGCGCGCCGGGCACGTCGGCGGGCGAGCCGGCCGTACGTGAGTGATGTTCACGGCTATAGCCGTGAACATCGCTCACGGGGTGCCGAAGACGTTGCCCGTCGGGATCTTGGGGCGGCCGAGGACGCGCGGGGGACCGGGTCTCGTCGCGGCATGGAGGGCGGCCGTCTCGGCGGCGATGGACGGCCAGGCGAAGTCGGTGTCGAGGCGCCGGCGGGCGGCGCCGGCGCGCGCACGGGCCGCCACGGGGTCGTCGAGGCAGCGTGTCACCGCGGCCGCCAGCCCCGGCACGTCGCCGGGCACGAAGGACAGGCCGGTGACGCCGTCGACGACCACCTCGCCCAGCCCGCCCGCCCGGGACGCGACCAGCGGCGCGCCGGCCGCGGCGGCCTCGAGCGCGGTGATGCCGAAGGGCTCGTAGCGGCTGGGGAGCACCGCCGCGTCGGCCCCGGCGAGCAGATCGCGCAGCGTGGCGTCGTCGACGTGGCCGAGCAGCCGCACCGCCCGTCGGACCCGCGCGACCCGTGCGCGTTCGGCGAGCCAGTCCGAGCACGAGCCGGTGCCCGCGACGAGCAGCTGGGTCCCCGGGTGGGCGCGGCGGATCGCGGGGAGGGCGGCGACGAGGTCGTGCACACCTTTCTCCCACTCGAGGCGGCCGACGTAGACGAGGCGCGGCGGGCCGTCGCGATCCGGCGTGGCGCGGCCCGCCCACCCCGAGGGGTCGATGCCGTTGTGCACGACGGCGACGTCGTCCGGGTCGAGGTCGAAGAGCCCCGAGACCTCGGCGCGCATGGCCTGCGAGCAGGTGACGACGGTGTCGGCGCGGCGGGCGAGCCACCACTCCACGGAGTGCACCTGCTGGTTGAGCGGCTGCGAGAGCCAGCCGCCGTGGCGGCCGGCCTCGGTGGCGTGCAGCGTCGCGACCAGCGGCGCCCCGGTGAGGTCCGCGACCGCGATCGCCGCGTGGGCGACGAGCCAGTCGTGGGCGTGGACGACGTCGGGTGTCCAGTCCCGCAGCAGGCCGGCCGTCGCGCGCAGCATCGCGTGGCCCAGCCCGAGGGTCCAGGCGACGAGGTCGCGGACGAACTCCAGGTGCGGCGGGTCCTCGGCCACGCGCAGGACGCGCACGCCGTCGACGCGCTCGATCGCCGTGGGGTGCGTCTCGGCGTCGGTGCCGGCGGGGTGGCGGGAGACGACGACCACGTCGTGCCCCGCGTCACCCAGGGCCGTCGCCAGCGCGTGGACGTGGCGCCCGAGCCCGCCGACCACCACCGGCGGGTACTCCCAGGAGAGCATCAGCACGCGCACGGGCGACCCCGCTCATGATCGTGGGGGGTTTGCTGACGTTGAACGTCAGCATGGCCCCCAGGCTGGTGGATCAGGCGAGCGACCCTACTCCCGAGTAGGTAGGGGCGGCGCGGCGGTCGTCGGTGGGCCGACGGCGCAGGGCGCGGGCGTCGAGGCGCCCGAAGACGTCGTCCTGGGCGGCGAACTCGGCGGCGCGGGACGCCGCGAGGTCGTGCCGGCCGGCGGGGAGCAGGTCGGTCAGCTCGCGGACGCGGTCGCGGTGCTGCGCCGCGCGACGGCGGGCGTAGTGCGCCGCGGAGTCCTTGGTGACCATGAACGCCCAGTCGCTCGAGAGCGCCAGCGCGGCCTGGGTCGCGAGGGTGTCGAGGGTGGCGTCACGGCCCGCGGACGGCGGGGCGCCGTCGATCGCCGCGAGCAGCCGGCGCGCCACGTCCTCGTTGTCGGCCACGAGGTCGCGCACCGCGAGCCCGTCCCACACCCGCCAGTCCTTGCCCGACCCCCACGACGACGCGGGCAGCACCACCGGCTCCTCGACGTGGCCGGCCTCGACCGCGCCGCGCAGGGTCGTCACGCGGACCCCGGCCGCCGGCAGCGCCGCGAGCACCGCCTCGAGCCACGCGGGGCCCTCGTGCCACCAGTGGCCGAACAGCTCGGTGTCGAAGGCGCTGACGACGAGTCCCGGCCGCCCCGCTGCGCCCGCAGCGCCTCGAGCCGCGCCCGGACCACGTCGACGAAGTCCTGCGCGTCGCGCGCCACGGCCGCGGCGGCGCGCGCGGGGTCGTAGGGCTTCTTGTCCCCGGTCACGACCCGCCGGCCGGTGACCCGCGCGGGCTTGAGGCCGGTGTCGTGGTCGTAGGTGTGGAAGTCGCGGTAGTCGGGCCCGCCCGGGTAGCCCGCGCGTGGCGACCACACCCGGTAGGTGACCTCGAGGTCGCGCGCGAAGGCCACGACGTCGGTGCCGTCGACGGGGTGCGCGGCCGCGGTGTCGCCGCGCAGCGCCGGGCCGTCGACGAGGAAGCGCTCGACGCCCGCCGCGGCGTAGTCGTGCTCGAGCCCCAGGGTGTAGCCGCACTCGGGCGCCCAGATCCCCGCCGGGCGGCGGCCCAGCCGCAGCGCGGAGTCGCGCAGGCCGGCGTCGAGCAGGAACCGTCGCACGCGCCCCGGCAGCAGCGGCGCGAACGGGTGCGTGGCGGGCCCGCCGAGCAGCTCGACGACCCCGGCGTCGGCGAGACGCCCCAGCACCGGCGAGGCGCCGTGGCGCCAGTCGCGCTCGAAGACCTCGAGCGCGTGCGCGGCGGCGCGGTGCTCGCGGGTCGACAGCGCGGGGTCCCGCGCCTCGTGTGCGCGCAGCTGCCAGTCCGCGAGCCACGTGTGCATCGACCGCAGCGCCGCGGGGTGGTCGAGCTGGGCGGCGAGCACCGGCGTCACGCCGAGGGTCAGGACGTCACGCTGTCCCCGAGCCGCCAGACGCTCGAGGGTCTCGACGACGGGCAGGTACGCGTGCGCCCACGCCTGGTAGAGCCAGTCCTCGCCCACGGGCCAGGCGCCGTGGCGCAGCAGCCACGGCAGGTGGGAGTGCAGGACCAGGCAGAACGTGCCGACCGGTTCCCTCGACACGTCCGTCCCTCCTGTCGTCCGACCCCCGACGGCAGAGTTTCCCACCGTCCCCGAACGGCGGAGCGACGGCCGGGGCCATCACGGCACCGGGCGCGCCTCGTTGGACCGTGAGCGTCCACAACGACCCCGGAAAGGGACCTCATGCGCAGCACGTCTCGGATCGTCGCCGGAGCACTCGCCACCGTCTCGGCGGGCGGTGCCCTCCTCGGGCTCGCCGGCACGGCCGTCGCCTCGCCCGTCCCGGGCGTCCCGGTGACCACCGCCGAGCAGTGCACGGGCGGCGGCGGGGAGCTCACCGGGGGTGGCCTGACCTGCACCGGCGGCGGCGACACGGGCGACGTGGTGGTCAGCGAGGCCGCGGCGGGCGCGATGCGTCAGGCGCTGCCCGAGGAGGTCGCCGACCCGGCCCTCACGGCCGTCGGACGGCGCTGACCAGCAGGTCCAGCGAGGTGGCGACGTCGTCGGCGCGCAGCTCGAAGTCCCCGGCCGTCACCGCGGCGACGTCGGCGGCGAGCTGATCCGGCCACGGTGCCCCGGAGAGCGCGAGCGCGATCTGCGCGTCGATGAGCGAGCCGCCGTGGCGCGCGTCGAGCGTCCGTAGTGCCGGGCCGTGGTGCAGGCCGGTCAGTGACTCCACGACCAGGCCGGCGTCCGCGACGAGCCCGGCGAGCTCGGGGCCGGTCAGCTCGCGGGTGTGGAACGGGTTGAGCGGACGGTCGTCGGGCCCGGCGCCGGGGGAGAAGGTCAGCCGGTTCGGGGTCGCGCAGAAGAGCCGCCCCCCGGGGCGCAGGACGCGCGCGCACTCGGCGAGGAAGCCCGGCTGGTCCCACAGGTGCTCGATCACCTGCAGCGTCACCAGCGCGTCGACCGTCCCGTCGGCCACCGGCAGGGCCTGCAGGTCGGCGCGCGTCACGCCCACGGCCGGGTAGCGCGCGGCGACGTGGGCGGCGACGGCCGCCTCCAGCTCGACACCGACCACCCGGCGGGCCGACGAGGCCAGCAGCGCCGCCCCGTACCCCTCGCCGACCCCGGCGTCGAGCACCACCGCCCCGGCGCACGCGGGCGCCAGCGCCAGGTAGACGGCCTCGTGGCGCCGGAACCAGTAGTTCTCGACGTCGAGCCCCGGCACCGTGCGCTCGCCGGTGAGGGGGAGGGCCGGCTCCCGCGCGAGATCGCTCATCGCGTCACAGTGTCCGACTCCGCCGTCCGGCCCCACCCCTCAGGGTCGGGACAGGCGGAGCAGCGCGACGCCGAGCACGACCCAGGTGACCCCCCAGATCGCGATGGCGCCGAAGTGCGGGAGGTCGCCGAGGGCCGCGCCGACGGGGATGGTCGCGATCGGCCACACCCCGGTGGCGAGGGTCGCCCACCCGGGCAGGCCGGCCGGGCCGCGGACCATGCCGATCGCCGCGACGATCAGGCTCACCGCGGCGAGCACCATGAAGACGCTGAACAGCAGGATCGCGGTCTCGGCGTCGACAAGGGCGTAAGCGTGGGCGAGGCCGAAGAGCGTCATCGCCACGGCCGCCACGACCAGCGCGACGATGACCGCACCCGAGGCTCCGACCGACCTGGCCCGGCGCTGCAGTCCGACGAGGCCGGCGGCGAACAGGAGCGCGGCCGGGACGACCGTCGCGAACCACACGGCCCCCACGGCCGACGGGGAGAGCGCCCCGATCACCCCGAGGACGGTGACGACGAGGCCCCCCAGGACGGTGACGGCGCCGTACGGACGGACGTCGCTGGCGGGGTGGATCAGGGTGTCGGTCATGACGGCTCCCGGGGTCGCGGTGGATGCGTCACCGAGCGTCGAGGGGGGCTCGTCCCGCGGGGCAGAGCCGGAACGCCCGGGTGCTGCCCGCCGGGACGGGAGGAAGTACCCGGCCCCGCCGGGCGATTCGACCGCAGACAAGCGCCCGCTCGGGTCGCAGGATGGGCGCATGGCCGACCGGGGGGACGCGGGCGGTGTCGGCGGCGACGTCGCTGGTGGGGACCGGCCGCCGTGGCCGGCCGTCGCCCTCGTCGTCCTGGCGGCCGCCGAGACGGTGGCCACGGTCGTCGGGGTGCTCGTCACCGGTGTGACCTTCGCGGCGGCCCGGGACAGCTTCCTCATCAGCAACGCCACCATCGGCACCGTCTGCGCTCTCTGCGGCGGGCTCATCGCCGTCCACCGCCCGCGCAACGCCCTCGGCTGGCTGCTGCTCGGCGTCGCCGTCGCCCAGACGGCGACCGCCGCGATCACGCCGTGGATCATTCACGCCGTCGTCACCGGCGACGCCACGGCGGTGACGTGGACGGCGACCGTGTACTCGGCGGCCTGGCCGTGGGCGGTCGGGCTGTTCCTGCCCCTCGCGGTGCTCGTCTTCCCCGACGGGCGGTTCCCGTGGCGAGCGCGCTGGCCGCTCGGGCTGATCGTCGCCAACGGCGTCCTCCAGGTCCTGACCTTCAGCGCCGATCCGTACCCGCTCGCGCCGGTCGCCGGCTTCGCGCCGGGCGAGGTGTCGCCGGCGTGGTCGCTGATCGCCGTCCCGGGCCTGGACACGAGCCCGCTGGGCGCGATCACGAACATCCTGCTCGCCGCGACCTACCTCGCGGGCGTCGTCACCCTGGTCCTGCGCTACCGCCGGGGCAATGAGCGCACGCGGCGACAGGTGCTCTGGCCGCTGCTCGGCGCGGTCACCACCGTGGTGACGGTGGCCGGGACGAGGGCCGTCTGGTCCGTGGCGCGCCCCGGCACCGGCTTCCCGGTCATCGCCACCCTCGCCGTGGCGCTGATCCCGGTGGCGATCACGATCGCGGTGCTGCGCCACCAGCTCCTCGACATCCGCCTGCTGTGGTCGCGAGCCGTCACCTACCTCGTGCTGACGCTGGCGCTGGTCGCTACGTACGCCGCGGTGGTCGATCTCGTGAGCGGGCTCGCCGGGCCGGCCTCGTCGATCGCCGCGACGGTCGTCGTCGCGGCGGCGTTCAACCCGATCCGCGTCCGTCTCCAGCGCCTCGTCGACGGCCTGCTCTACGGCGACCGGGGCGACCCGGTCCGCGCCGTCTCGTCCGTGACCGAGCAGCTGGCCACCGGGGCGGACCGGCCCCCTGACCTGCTGCCCGCGGTGTGCCAGGCGCTGAAGCTCCCGTGGGCCGCGCTCGTGGTGGCCGGCGAGCGGGTCGGCGAGGTCGGCGCGCGACCCCCGTCCACCGAGACCTTCCCGCTCCGCCACGCGGGACGGACGGTGGGGGAGCTACGGGTGGGGGTCCGCTCGGGGCAGGCACGCCTCGGCTCGTCGGACCGGGCGGTGCTCGAGCTCATGGCGCTCCCGATCGGGGTGGCCCTGCACGCCGAGACGCTGTCCGATGCGGTGCGCCGGTCCCGCCAGGAGATCGTGGCCGCGCGGGAGGAGGAACGGCGCCGCCTGCGCCGCGACCTGCACGACGGGCTCGCCTCGGTCCTCACCGGCGTGGCGTTCCAGGCGGATGCTGTGGTCACGCTGGCCGACGGGAACCGTGACGCCCGCCTGCGCATCGCCGCGCTCGGGGAGGACATCCATGCCGGCGTGACGGGCGCGCTCGCCGACGTCCGCCGCCTGATCAACGAGCTGCACCCGACGGCACTGCACGAGCTCGGCCTCGTCGAGGCGGTGCGCCGGCACGCGCGACGCCTCACGCGCGACGAGCCGGCGCCGCTGGCGTTCGCGCTCCCGGACGAGGCCGCCGACGACGTCGGCGAGCTCCCTGCCGCCGTGGAGGTGGCCGCCTACCGGATCCTGGTCGAGGCCCTCACCAACGTCGCCCGGCACGCCGGGGCGACCCACGCCGAGGTCGAGATCCGTCGCTGCGAGGCCGACCTCGTCGTCGGCGTGCAGGACGACGGTCCGGGCGGCGGCCCGACGTGGTGCGCCGGCGTGGGCCTGCGGTCGATGGTCGAGCGAGCCGAGGAGCTCGGAGGCTCGGTCAGCGCGGCGCCGACACCCGCCGGCGGACGTGTCCGCGCGCGCCTCCCGCTGGTGGCGCGATGACCGCCGGTGCGGTCCGCGTCGTCCTCGCCGACGACCACCCGATCATCCGCGACGGACTCGCCGCACTGCTGGCGGCGGTGGAGGGTATCGAGGTGATCGGCACCGCCGAGACCGGCGACGGGGCGGTGCGGGAGGCGGTGAGTCTGCACCCGGACGTGCTGGTGGTCGACCTGCACATGCCCGGCGGCCTCGACGGGGTGGAGGCGACACGGCAGGTCCGGGCGGCGGCACCCGACGTCGGGATCCTCGTGCTCACGATGCTCGACGATGACGAGTCCGTGCGCGCCGCGATCCACGCCGGCGCGGCCGGCTACGTCCTCAAGGGCGACTCGCGCCAGCAGATCGTCCGCGCCATCCACGCCGTCGCCGGCGGGGCGACGATCCTCGGCTCGGGCGTGACGCACCGGGCGCTCAAGGCCCCGGGTGAGCACCGGCCGTTCGCCGACCTCACGGCCCGCGAGCGCCAGGTCCTCGACCTGCTCGCCGTCGGCACCTCGACGGCCGCGATCGCCGCGCGGCTCGGCGTCGCCACCAAGACGGTCACGAACAACCTCTCGACGATCTTTGCGAAGCTCGGAGTGACCAGCCGCACCGAAGCTGCCCTGCTCGCCCGCGACCACGGTCTCGGCCGGCGCTGACCGGGTACCTCCCCGCGACGTCCCCGTCAGGAAGGTCCGAGACCCATGACCGCCAGCACGACCCCGCCGCTCACCCAGCAGCTGGCCCGGTGGGGGTGGGGCGCCGGCCTCATCCTCGCCGGCACCGGCCACCTCACGTTCGTCCGCGAGGAGTTCCGGTCGCAGGTCCCGCCCTGGGTGCCGATCGACGCCGACGACGTGGTGCTGCTGAGCGGCGCGGTGGAGATCTCGCTCGGTCTCGGCCTGCTGGCCCTGCCGAAGGAGCGCCGGCGGATGTCGGCGCTCGCGACCGCGTTCCTCGTCGCCGTCTTCCCCGGCAACATCGCGCAGTACCGCCAGCAGGTCGACGGCCTCGGGCTCGACACCGACCGCAAGCGGCTCGTGCGCCTGCTCATCGAGCCGGCCCTCTGGGCGACGGCGCTGCACGCCGGTGGCCTGCTCCCGGGTGTGCGCCACCGCTGACCCCGGCTCCGCCGCGCGCCTCCTCCGGGACGCCCCACCGCACCACGCGAACGGCCCACCGCACGCTGCCGTCGAGGACGAAACGTCACGAGGTGTCATCACCGGTTTCGATGCGTCACTCCGGCGAGGTCCCCTCGTTGAGTGGTGGTCGTCACCGCACGGGCCGGATCGGGCTCGCTCGGGAGCGACGGGGGGACGTCGCCGGGAGAAGGCGGCCGGGGCGTCCCGCTCCCCAGAGAAGCAGCGTCCCGAGGAGTCTCATGTTCAAGAAGATGGGTGTCGTCACCGTCGGTGTCGCGGCCGGCCTCATGGTGGCCGCCCCGTTCGCGTCGGCCACCGAGTGCCACGACGACTCCGAGCACCACTCGAGCCACGAGCGCAGCGACGACAACGACTGCAACGTCACGGGCGGCAGCGCCACGGCCAACGGCGGCATCGACGGCGACTCGGCGCTGGGCAACGTCCTCGCCCAGGCGCCCGTCGGCGGCGCCAACCTCGGCAACGTCGCCTGCAACCGGATCCTCAACGACAACCTCAGCGGCAACAACATCGCCATCAGCGTGCTCTGACGAGCTCCCGCGAGGTCCACGACGGGCCCGGCCCCTCTGATCGGGGGGCCGGGCCCGTCGCGTTCCGCGACCGGCGCTGACCCGGAGCCGGCCCGCGTCTACAACACCCCGTGAGCGTGCGACTACGCGATGTGGGAGGACTGACACCGTCGTCGCCCCCTTCGTCCAGTTAGGTTAGGGTTTCCTAACGGTCTGGTGTCGACGCCGGGGAGAACGATGAATCGCGAACCGGGATCTCCCGTGGATGTCGTGGACATCCTCGGGGTGGGGTTCGGGCCCTCGAACCTCGCGCTGGCCCTGGCGGTGCAGGAGCACAACGAGCGCGCGCCCGGCTCGTCGCGGATCCGCGCGTCGTTCGTCGAGCAGCAGGCCGCGTTCGGCTGGCACCGCGGGATGCTCCTCGACGGGGCCACCATGCAGGTGTCGTTCCTCAAGGACCTCGTGACGATGCGGGACCCGACGAGCCCACGCTCGTACCTGAACTACCTGCAGGGCCAGGGCCGGCTGGCCGACTTCATCAACAACAAGTCGCTGTTCCCCTCGCGGGTCGAGTTCCACGACTACCTCGAGTGGTGCGCCGCGGACGTCCGCCACCTCGTCTCGTACGGGACGCGGGCGGTCGCGGTGCACCCCGTCACCGGGTCCGACGGCGAGATCGACCAGATCGACGTCGTCCTGCGCGACGCCCAGGGAGACGGCGCCGGCTCCCGCGTCGTGCGCACCCGCAACCTCGTGGTCGCCACCGGCCTGGTGCCGTGGCTGCCCGAGGGCGTCCAGCGCGGCCGGAGGATCTGGCACAACAGCGAGCTGCTCTCCCGCCTGGGCGAGCTCCCGCCCGCCGGTCCGCGGCGCCGCCGCTACGTCGTCATCGGGGCGGGCCAGAGCGCGGCCGAGACGACGGCGCACCTGCACGACCGCGAGGACGCGGCCGAGGTGCACTCCGTGTTCTCCCGCTACGGCTACAGCCCGGCCGACGACACGTCGTTCGCCAACCGCATCTTCGATCCCGAGGCGGTCGACCACTTCTTCGCGGCCTCCGGCGAGGTCAAGCAGATGCTGCTCGACTACCACGCCAACACGAACTACTCGGTGGTCGACCCGGAGCTGATCGCCGAGCTCTACCGGCGCGCCTACCAGGAGCAGGTCCGCGGGCCGCGCCGCCTGCACGTCCACGGGGCGTCACGGGTGTCGAGCGTGCGCTCCCCGGACCCCGACGTCGACGGCGCCGGGCCGGGCGCGGGTGCCGACGGTCCGGACATCGAGGTCGACGTCGAGGTCCTGACCACGGGTCACCACCACACGATCACCGCCGACGTCGTCGTCTACGCCACCGGCTACCGGCCGATCGACCCGAGCGGGCTGCTCGGCGACGTCGGGGCCTGGTGCCGGCGGGCCGAGGACGGCGAGCTGCTGGTCGACCGCGACTACCGGCTGCACACCGTCGAGCCGCTCACGGCCGGCGTCTACCTGCAGGGACCCACCGAGCACACCCACGGCATCAGCTCCACGCTGCTCTCGACGACGGCCGTACGGGCGGGCGAGATCCTCGACTCGGTGCTCGGGCACCGGCGTCCGGAGCCCGACCTGCCGGTCGCCCACGAGAGCGGCGAGCCCGCCACCGTCGGCCGGCGGTGGGGCGACCCGGGGGTGGTGACGTCGTGACCGCCCTGGTGACGGGCGCCGCCGGCGGCATCGGGCTCGCGGTGTGCCGGCGCCTCGCCGACGCGGGCGCGTCGGTCGCCCTGCTCGACCGCGACGCCGAGGCCGTCGAGGCGGCCGCCGCGACGGTGCGCGAGCACGGCGGCACCGCGATCGCGGTGCCCGCCGACGTCACCGACGCCGCCGCCGTCGAGAAGGCGGTCGAGGCCGCCGAGGAGGCGCTCGGGCCGCTGGACACGCTGGTCAACGTCGCCGGCGTGCTGCACGTCGGCCGGGTCACCGAGCTCGACGACGCCGACTGGCGGCACTGCCTCGACGTCAACGCCACCGGCGTCATGCACGCCTGCCGGGCCGTCGGCGCGCGGCTCGCCGAGCGCGGACGCGGGTCCGTCGTCACCGTCGCGTCCAACGCCGCGGGCGTCCCCCGGACGGGGATGGCCGCGTACGCCGCGTCGAAGGCGGCCGCCGTGGCCCTCACCCGCGTCCTGGGCCTCGAGCTCGCCGGGCAGGGGGTGCGCGCCAACGTCGTGTGCCCGGGGTCGACCGACACCGGGATGCTCGAGGCGATGGGCGACCTGCCCGCCGACCACGCCGCCCTCGTCCGCGGCTCGGCCGAGACGTTCAAGCTCGGCATCCCGCTCGGGCGGATCGCCGACCCGCAGGACGTGGCCGAGGTCGTCGCGTTCCTCGCCTCCGACGCCGCCCGTCACGTCACCCTCCAGACCGTCTACGTCGACGGCGGGGCCTCCCTCGGGCCCTGAGCCGATCTCTCCACCACCTCCACCGCTGCCGTCCCCGCACGCCCGACCACAGCCCTCGGCCCGCATCGTGAGAGGACCCCGATGACCCGCACCCCGACCAGCGCCGGTCCGGAGATCGAGCCCGCGGGGGAGGACGTGTCGGTGGACGTCCCGCCCGGCCCAGGTTCCGGTCCGGGGGCCTTCCTCTTCTCCACCCGGGAGGTGACGCTGCGGACCACCGGGGTGCGGACCCGCGTCCCGGACGCCTCGCCGGGCTCGGTCGGCGCGATGGCCGCGGCGACGCTCGCGGCCGAGCGCGCGGCCGGGAACCCCGACCCGCTGGTGGTCGGGGCGGTCGGGTTCGCGCCCGGCGAGGCCCGCCTCGTGGTCCCGGGGCACGTCCACCGCACGCCGACCATCGCGCGTCAGGAGGGTGACGCCCCGCCCGCGCCGCCGCTCGACGCGCCGCCCTCGGCGCCCGCGTCGGTGGGCACCCGGTGGGACTTCCGTGCCGAGCCGCCGCCGCCGCGGTACGCGGCCGCCGTGCGCCGCGCGCTGGAGATGATCGCCGAGGGCGAGCTGGAGAAGGTCGTGCTCGCCCGCGCGGCGACGCTGACCGCGCCCGCGCCCCTCGACCTGGCCGTGATCCTCGAGCGTCTCGCCGCCCGCAACCCCACGGGGTACGTGTTCGCCGCGGACGTCACCGACCCGGACAAAGACGCCGCCGAGGGCCCCGTCACCCGCACCCTCGTCGGCAACAGTCCGGAGCTGCTCGCGGCCCGGCGCGGCGACCTCGTCGTGTCCCATCCGCTCGCCGGCACGGCCCCCCGCAGCCCCGACCCCGACGAGGACGCGCGCCGCGGCGAGGAGCTCGCGTCGTCCGCCAAGGACCTGCGCGAGCACGCGCTCGTCGTCGACCGGGTCGCCGAGCGACTCGCGCCCTACTGCACGTCGCTGGAGGTCCCCACCACCCCGAGCGTCACCCGGACCGCGTCCCTCTGGCACCTCGGCACCCGCATCGAGGGCACGCTGCGCGACCCCGCGCCGACCTCGCTGCAGCTCGCCGAGGCGCTGCACCCCACCCCCGCGGTGTGCGGGGAGCCGACGGACGCCGCCCGCGCGGCCATCGAGGAGCTCGAGGAGTTCCCCCGCGGCTTCTACTCCGGCCTCGTCGGCTGGTGCGACGCCGACGGCGACGGCGAGTGGGCGGTCACGATCCGCTGCGCCGAGGTCGCCGGGCGCGCGGTGCGCGTCTACGCGGGGGCCGGGGTCGTCGAGGGCTCCCGTCCCGAGGCGGAGCTGGCGGAGACGAGCGCCAAGTTCCGCACGCTGCTCTCGGCGCTCGGGCTGGAGGCGACGCCGTGACGACCACCGCCCGCCCCGTGGAGGAGGGCGTCGTCCCGTACCCGCCGGAGGTCGCCGAGCACTACCGGGCCGCGGGCTACTGGACCGGCCAGACCTTCTCCGGCCTGCTCGACGCCGCCGTCGGCGCGCACGGCCCGCGCACGGCCGTCGTGGGCACCGGTCCGTCGGGACCGCAGCGCTGGACCTACGACGAGCTCGACGCCCGCGCCCGCGGGCTGGCCGCCGGGCTGGCCGAGCTCGGCGTGGCCCCGGGCGACCGCGTCGTCGTGTGGCTGCCGAACGTGCCCGAGTACCTCGAGGTCGTCTTCGCGCTGTTCCGCCTGGGCGCCCTGCCGGTGTTCGCGCTGCCCGCGCACCGCGCCAGCGAGATCCGCTACTTCGCCGAGCACGCCGAGGCGACGGCGATCGTCACCGTCGGCCGGCACGACCGCTTCGACCACGCCGCGGCGGCGCTCGAGGTGGCCGCGACCGTCGACGCCGTGCGCCACGTGGTGGTCGCCGCGCCCTCCGCCGGCGAACTGCCGTCCGGCGTCGTCACCCTCGGCTCGCTGCGCCGCACCCCGCCCGGTGCCCTGCCCGGCGACGACGCCGACCCGTCGTCGATCGCGTTCCTGCAGCTCTCGGGCGGGACGACGGGCCTGCCCAAGCTGATCCCGCGCACCCACGACGACTACCTCTACAGCGTCCGGGCCAGCGCGGAGATCTGCGGGCTGACGCCGGACACCGTGTACCTCGCGGCCCTGCCCGCGTCGCACAACTTCACGATGAGCTCGCCGGGCCTGCTCGGCGTGGTCCACGCCGGCGGCACCGCGGTGCTGGCGCCCTCGCCGGACGCCGACACGTGCTTCGGGCTCATCGAGGCCGAGGGCGTCACGCTGGCCGCCGTCGTGCCGCCGTTGGCGGCGGCGTGGGTGCAGGCCGCCTCGTCGACCGCGCGGGACCTCTCCAGCCTCCAGGAGCTGCAGGTCGGCGGGGCCAAGTGCGCCGCGGAGCTCGCGCGCAGGATCGGGCCGGTGCTGGGGGCCCGCCTGCAGCAGGTCTTCGGGATGGCCGAGGGGCTGGTCAACTACACCCGCGCCGACGACCCGGACGACGTCGTCGTCGAGACCCAGGGCCGCCCGATCTCCCAGGACGACGAGGTCCGCGTGGTCGTGCCCGACGACCCCGAGGAGCGCGACGTCGCCCCGGGCGAGGTGGGCGCGCTGCTGACGCGCGGGCCGTACACGATCCGCGGCTACTACCGCGCGGAGGAGCACAACGCGACCGCGTTCACCGCCGACGGCTTCTACCGCACCGGCGACCTTGTCCGGCTCGACCCGGGCGGGAACATCATCGTCTCGGGCCGCGTGAAGGAGCAGATCAACCGCGGCGGCGAGAAGATCGCGGCCGAGGAGGTGGAGAACCACCTGCTCGCCCACCCGGACGTCGTCGACGCCGCCATCGTCGGCGTGCCGGACGACTTCCTCGGCGAGCGCACCCACGCCTACGTCATCCCGGTGCCCGACCGGGAGCCCCCGCGCCCCGCGGCGCTGCGCCGCTTCGTGCGCGACCGCGGCGTGGCCGCCTACAAGGTGCCCGACACCGTCGAGGTGGTCGACGCCTTCCCCGCGACCGGCGTGGGCAAGACCAGCCGCCGGGCGCTGCGGGCCGCGCTGGCCGACCACGCGCGCCGCCCGACATCCGGAGCCCCCGACCCCGACGAGGAGAGCCCGTCGTGAGCCTGCCGACCATCGCGCCCTACGCCCTTCCGCAGGCCCACGAGCTGCCGGCGAGCCGCCCGGACTGGGCGCCCGACCCCACGCGGGCGGTCCTGCTCGTCCACGACATGCAGCGCTACTTCGTGGCCCCGTTCTCCCGCACCGAGGAGCCGGTGAGCCGCTGCGTCGAGAACATCGCCGCGCTCGCGGCCCGCGCCCGGGTCCTCGGCGTCCCGGTCGTCTACACCGCGCAGCCCGGCGAGCAGCCCCCCGCGGAGCGCGGTCTGCTCGACGACTTCTGGGGCCGCGGCCCGGCCGCCGCCTACGTCGAGGACCCCGGCGTGGTGGCGATCCTCGACGAGCTCGCGCCCGAGCCCGGCGACGAGGTGCTGACCAAGTGGCGCTACAGCGCCTTCCAGCGCAGCAACCTCGCCGAGCTGCTCGCCGCCGCGGGCCGCGACCAGCTGCTGATCACGGGCATCTACGCCCACATCGGCTGCATGGTGACCGCCGTCGAGGCGTTCATGCGCGACGTGCAGCCGTTCCTCGTGGCCGACGCGACGGCCGACTTCTCGCGCGCCCACCACGAGCAGGCGATCACCTGGACCGCGCAGCGCTGCGGGGTCGTCACCTCGACCGACCGGGTGCTCGACGCGCTGGGGTGCGGGCCCGACGTCGTGGCGGCGACGGGTGCCGAGCGGGAGGCGCCGGCGTGACGCTGCCGGACGCCGACACCACCGGCGCCCGGCGCACCGCTCCCGCGCACCCTGCCGCCGCCCGGCGGACCAGCACCCGCGCGGGCGGACTGGTCCTCGCGACCGTCCTGCTGCTGGCAGCCCTGGTGGCGAGCCTCGTCGTCGGCAGCCGGGGCATCCCGCCCGCCGCCGTGCTCGAGGCGCTCCTGCACGGGCCCGCCTCGCCCACCGACACCGACGCCGTCATCGTCCTCGACCAGCGGCTGCCGCGGACCCTGCTCGGGCTGGCCGTGGGCGTCGCCCTGGGCGCGGCCGGCGCGCTCATGCAGGCGCTCACCCGCAACCCGCTGGCCGACCCGGGGGTGCTGGGCATCAACTGGGGCGCCTCGGCGGCGATCGTCGGCGGCATCGTGCTGTTCGGCATCACCACGCTCGACGGCTACGTCTGGTTCTCGCTCGCCGGTGCGGCCGCCGTCGCCGTCCTCGTCTACCTGCTCGGGGCGACGGGACGCAGCGGCGCCACCCCGGTGCGCCTCGCGCTCGCCGGGACCGCGGTCGGCGCCTCGCTGCAGGGCGTCATCTACGCGGTGGCCCTGGTGGACCCCACGACGTTCGACCAGTTCCGGGTGTGGCGCGTCGGGTCCCTCACCGGCCGGGACCCCGGCGCGCTGCTGCAGGTGCTGCCGTTCCTCGCCGTCGGGGCGCTGCTCGCGCTGGCGCTCTCGCGCGCGCTCAACGCGCTGGCGCTGGGGGAGACGACCGCCCGCGCCCTCGGCGTCCCCGTGACCCGCGTCCGGGCGCTGACCGGCGTCGGGATCGTGCTGCTCTGCGGCGGCGCGACCGCGGCCTGCGGGCCGATCGCGTTCGTCGGGCTCGCGGTGCCGCACCTCGCGCGCGGGATCACCGGACCCGACCAGCGCTGGGTCGTGCCCTGGTCGATGGTGCTCGGCGGGCTCCTCGTGGTGGGCGCCGACGTCGTGGGCCGCGTGGTCGTGATCCCGGCCGAGCTCGAGGTCGGGGTCGTGACCGCGTTCGTCGGCGCGCCCGTCTTCCTCGCGATCGCCCGCCGGCGGCGGGTGGTGGAGCTGTGACCGCCACCCCGTACCGCGTCCCGGTGCTCCGGGCGGGCGGCCTGTCGGTCCGGGTCCGGCCCCGCGCCGTCGCCGCCACCCTCGGCCTGCTCGCGGCCGCCGTGGTCCTCGGCGCGCTGGCGATGACGCTCGGGGACTACCAGCTCTCGGTCGGTCAGGTGGTCGGCGCGCTGACCGGCACCGGCTCGCGCGCCCAGCAGTACGTGGTGGTCGACCTGCGCGCGCCCCGGGTGGTGCTCGCGCTCGTCGTGGGCGCGGCGCTCGGGGTGGCCGGGGCACTGTTCCAGTCGCTGGCGCGCAACGACCTCGCGAGCCCGGACCTGCTCGGCTTCACCACCGGCGCGGCGTCGGGCGCCCTCATCGCGATCCTGCTGGCGGGCGGCGGCTCCGCGGGCACGACCGCGGGCGCGCTGATCGGCACCGTCGTCACGATGCTCGCGGTCCAGGCGCTGCTGGGCGGGGCCACCGGCGGCTACCGCCTCGTGCTCGTCGGCATCGGCGTCAACGCGGTGCTCGCCGCGCTCAACAACGTCCTCATCCTGCGCGCCGACCTGCCGGCCGCGGTTGCCGCGCAGAGCTGGCTCGTCGGCACCCTCAACGGGCGCGGCTGGACCGAGGTGCTCGCCACCGCGATCGCGCTGGCCGTCCTCGTGCCCGTCGCGGTGGGCGTGAGCGGGCGCCTCGACCTCCTCGGGATGGGCGACCTGCTCGCCCGCGGGGTGGGCGTGACCGTCGGGCGCACGCGGGTGGTGACGCTGCTGGCCGGCGTCGCGCTCGTCGGGGTGGCGACGGCCGCCGTCGGTCCCGTCGCGTTCGTGGCGCTGGCGGCCCCGCAGCTCGCCCGCAGGCTCGCCGGGACCACGGGGCCGACCGTGATCGCGGCCGGACTGATGGGCGGGGTCCTGCTGCTCGCCGGCGATGTGCTCGGCCAGCGGCTCGTCGCGCCGCTGCAGGTCCCGGCGGGGGCGATGACCGCGGCGATCGGCGGGCTCTACCTCGTGTGGTTGCTCGCCCGCGAGTGGCGGGCGGGCCGATGAGGAGTGCCGATGAGGAGTGCCGGACGACGGCGCCGTCGTCCTCGGCGACCGGTCGCTCCTGGCCCGCTGCCTGCTCGCCCCGGCGGCCCGCCGCCGTGCCCACCCCCTGAGAACCCCGACCCCGAGGAGAGCCCCTGATGGCGACCGCCACGACGTCCCGACCCACGCGCCGACCGACGGTCCGCCCGACAGTGCGCAGCGCACTGTCGCGTCGCGGCTTCCTGGCCGGCACCGGCGGCGCGGCCGCCACGCTCGTGCTCGCCGCGTGCGGCGGCGGGGACGCGGGCGGAGCGGGCGGCGCAACGCGCACGGTCACCGGCGCGTCGGGACCCGTGGAGATCCCCGCGAACCCGCAGCGGATCGTGTGCACCGACTTCTACACGACCTACGCCCTGCTCGACGTCGGCGTGACGCCCGCCGGCACCGCCCAGGCCACGGTCGGCGGGGTGCTGCCGGAGTACCAGCAGGCCTACGACGCGATCCCCAAGGTCGGCACGCCGACCGCGCTGAACTTCGAGGCGATCGCGGCGCAGGCGCCGGACCTCATCCTCGGCACCCTGGTGCCGTCGCTGCCCGCGGACCTCGGCGCCCAGCTGTCGGGGATCGGGCCGACGCTCCTGCTCCCGGCCGCGGCGAACCCGGGCAGCTGGGGCGAGCGGGCGCTGCGGACCGCCGACGCGGTGAACCGGCTGCCGCAGGGCGAGCAGCTCAAGGCGAGCTACGACCAGCACGCGACGCGGATCCGCGAGCAGTACGCCGCCACCCTGGGGCGCACGCGGTGGGCGCTGGTGCGCGGTTCCTCCGGCGGCGGGTTCTTCAGCGACTACCCGACGTCCTGGAGCGGCGTGGTCCTCGCCGACGCGGGCTTCCGGTTCGGGCAGTTCGCGGAGGGCAGGACGGGCGCCGGGGGCCGCCTGTCCTACGAGCAGGCGCCGGCCCAGCTCGAGGACTGCGACGTCGTGCTGCACCTCGCGGACACCCGGGGCGGCGTCGACGCCAACACCCAGACGCTGCTCGCCCAGCCCGCGTTCCAGCAGGTCCGCGCCGTGCGCGAGGGGCGGCTCTTCCCGCTGCCGAACTACTACTGCAGCCACTACGAGCAGGGCGAGGCCGTGCAGAGCTACCTCGAGACGATCGTGCCGCGGGTCTGAGGGAGCACCCGCGGCACGGCGATCGTCGGCGTGGGGCCGATCAGTGGTGGCCGCCGCCGCCCTGGCCGCCCTTGCCGCGGAACTTGTTGAGCATCCCCTGAGCCTTCTCGCGGTTCTTGGGGTCCGACGCGTAGCGCTTCGCCTGGTCGGTGTACTTGCGGCCCTGCGGGCTGCGCAGGAACTCCTGGACCTTCGAGAACAGACCGGGCACGACGACTCCCTGGGGGTGTCGGGGCGGTCCTGTCCGCCCCGGCGTGGGGTCAGGATATCCCCATTTCGGGCGCACCTAAGTTACCCGCCGGTAGGCGCCTACACCCTACTCACCAGTAACATGAGAGGGATACGCCACGCTGCCCTCGTCGTGCCGGCGTGGGAGAGTCGGGACAGAACGCAAGTTACCGCCGAGTAAGCTACCCGTCGGTAGCCACACGTCCGCGGGACGGATGCGAGCACAGGAGGTCGCAGGAGGCCCATGAACATCGTCGTGCTGATCAAGCAGGTGCCCGACACCTGGTCGGAGCGCACCCTCTCCGAGTCCGACAAGACCCTCGACCGCGCGTCGTCCGACGCCGTGCTCGACGAGATCAACGAGCGCGCCGTCGAGGAGGCTCTCAAGATCAAGGAGGCCGGCGACGCGGAGGTCACGATCCTCACCGTCGGCCCCGACCGCGCCACCGACGCCATCCGCAAGGCGCTCTCGATGGGCGCGGATAAGGCCGTGCACGTCAACGACGAGGCCCTCCACGGGTCGGACGCCGTGACCACCGCCAAGGTGCTGGCCAAGGCCGTCGGCACGGTCGGCGACGTCGACCTCGTGCTGGCCGGCAACGAGGCCACCGACGGCCGCAGCGGCGCGATGGCCGGGATGCTCGGTGAGATCCTGGGCTGGCCGTCGCTGACCCATGCCAACGCCCTCACCGTCGAGAACGGCACCGCGAGCGTGAAGCGCGAGACCGACGAGGGCACCTGCGACGTCACCGCGTCGCTGCCCGCCGTCGTCAGCGTCGGCGAGAAGATCAACGAGCCGCGCTACCCCTCGTTCAAGGGGATCATGGCCGCGAAGAAGAAGCCGGTGAGCGCGCTCGGCATCTCCGACCTCGGGCTCGAGGCCGGCGAAGTCGGCCTGGCCGGTTCGCTGGTGCAGGTCGACTCGTTCGCGCCGCGCCCGCCGAAGTCCGGTGGCCAGAAGGTCGAGGACGAGGGCGACGGCGGCCAGAAGATCGCCGAGTTCCTCGTGGGCCAGAAGCTCATCTGATCCGCCCCACCGACACCGCAGAGGAGAACCATGGCTGAGGTCCTGGTCCTCGTCGACCACGTCGACGGGGAGATCAAGAAGAACACGTACGAGATGCTCACGGCGGCCCGCCGCCTGGGCGAGCCGGCGGCCGTCGTCGTCGGCACCCCCGGCACCGCGGCGAAGCTGGCCGAGGGCCTCGCGGCGCACGGCGCCGAGAAGGTCTACGTCGCCGAGTCCGACGACGCGGTGAACTACCTGTCGACCCCGCAGGTCGACGCCCTGGCGGCGCTGGTCGAGCGGGTCTCCCCGCCGGCCGTGCTCATCGCCGCCGGCGCCGACGGCCGCGAGGTGGCCGGGCGTCTGGCCGTCCGCACCAACTCCGGCTGGCTCAACGACCTCGTCGAGGTCGACGGTCAGCGCGAGGGCACCCACTCGATCTTCGGTGGGGCCTTCACCGTGCAGTCGCGCGCGACCACCGACACCGCGGTGATCTCGTGGCGCTCGGGCTCGATCGAGATCGAGGAGAACGCCGGGGCGGGCACGCAGGAGAACGTCGAGGTCCCGGCCATCGACGAGGCGACGTCCGGCAAGGTGTCCAACCGCGCGCCGATCGTCGGCGGCGACCGCCCCGAGCTCACCGAGGCGAACGTCGTCGTGGCCGGCGGCCGCGGCGTCGGCTCGGCGGACAACTTCAACGTCGTCGAGACCCTCGCGGACTCGCTGCACGCCGCGGTCGGCGCCTCGCGCGCCGCCGTCGACTCCGGCTACTACCCCAACCAGTTCCAGGTGGGGCAGACCGGCAAGACGGTCTCGCCGCAGCTCTACATCGCGCTCGGCATCTCCGGTGCGATCCAGCACCGCGCCGGCATGCAGACCTCGAAGACGATCGTCGCGGTCAACAAGGACCCCGAGGCCCCGATCTTCGAGATCGCCGACTTCGGCGTCGTGGGCGACCTCTTCGCGATCAGCCCGCAGCTGACCGAGGAGGTCGGCAAGCGCAGCTCGTAGGCGCGCCCGATTCGTGACCGAAGGGCACCTTCGCTCGATCTATCCGAGCGAAGGTGCCCTTCGCTCGTTCCACGGGGCGTCGTGGAGATCAAAGGTGACGTGGTGCACTGCGGAGCGCCGTCGAGGTGGATGACGTGCTCGTGATCTCCGGCGCGGGCCGGTCTCGCCCGGGCTCCTAGCGGCGCGGCGTGAAGGTCAGCGGGAGGTGGGTCAGCGCCCAGGTCGTGCCGATCTCCTCGACGACGGCCGCCGGGTCCTCGACGGCGATGTCGTCCATCGCCGCCAGGATCTCCTCGACGGCGACCTTGAGCTCGGCGCGCGCCATGTGCATCCCCACGCACAGGTGCGGCCCGAAGCCGTAGGCCATGTGCCGGTTGGGGCGCCGGTCGACGTCGAGCTCCCCGGGACGGTCGAAGGTCCGCGGGTCGTGGTTGGCGCCCGCCCAGTTGAGGTAGACGCGCTCGCCGGCGCGCAGCAGTCGGCCGCCGATCTCGGTGTCGGCGAGCACGGTCCGCGTGTGCGAGCGCGTCGGCGTCGCGAGGCGCATGAGCTCCTCGAGGGCGTCGGGGATGCGCTCGGGGGCGCGGCGCAGCTCGTCCTGGAGATCCGGGTGCTCGGCGAGCAGCAGGAGGACGAAGCTCATCGAGCTCGCCGTGGTCTCGAAGCCCGCCGGCAGCAGGATCACGCAGTAGTCGAGGATCTCCTCCTCGGTGAGCGGGCGCCCGTCGACCGTCGCCGTGGTCAGCGCGGTGACGAGGTCGTCGGCGGGCTCGCGGCGCTTCGCGGCGGCGAGGTCGGTGAAGTACGCGTAGATCGCGTCGGCCTGGTTGCCGCCCTCGGCGCGTCCCCGGACCAGCGCGACGGCGAGGTCGGCGAGGCGCTCGCGGTCGGGGCCGGGCACGCCGAGGGCGTCCATGAGCGCGTGGGCGGTCATCGGGTTACACAGTTCGCCGAACACCTCGCAGCGTCCGCGGTGCAGGAATCGGTCGATGAGGCCGCGGGCGATCGCACGGTAGGCGGGCTCCTTGTCCGCCTGCACCGACCGCGACAGCAGCGGGGCGATGATCTGCTTGTACTGCCGATGCAGCGGCGGGTCGGACTCCATCGGGATCATCGGGCGCGTGTTGCCGAAGTGCTGGAGCAGCACCGGGAACGCGGAGAACGCGGAGTCCTCCCGGCGGTGCAGCTCCTGCAGCTCGGCGTAGCCGGAGACGGTCCAGATGCCGTCGGCGAACCCGTCGGTCCGCGTCACCGGGCACTGCCGCGCCATCTCCCCGGCGATCCGCACGTACCGGCCGCGCGTGAGGGCCTCCGACAGCGGGTCGAAGTGGTCGCGCCGGTGCTCGGCGTCGTCGTGCACGCCCGCCGCGCGCTGCGGCGCCCAGTAACCGGCTGTCTCGTCGCTCACGTCTCGCGTCATGCGACCTCCGGCGCCGGGCGGGCGTGACCGGCCGCGACGCTAGTGCCCGTGCGGCCGGATGACCACGGCGTCCTGCCCCGCAAAGGATCGGGGGAGCCGATCGTGCACGAGGGGATTACGCTGGCCGGTCGATGACCTATCTCGACCACGCGGCGACCACGCCGATGCTGCCGGAGGCGGCGGCCACCCTCACCGAGGCGCTCGGGCGCGTCGGCAATGCGTCGTCCCTGCACTCGGCGGGCCGCCGGGCGCGTCGGGCGATCGAGGAGTCGCGCGAGTCGATCGCCGAGGCCGTGGGCGCCCTGCCGTCCGAGGTCGTGCTGGCCACCGGGGGTACCGAGGCCGACAACCTCGCCGTCAAGGGCCTCTACTGGGCCCGCCGGGCCGCCGACCCCCGCCGCACCCGCGTGCTCGTCTCGGCCGCGGAGCACCACGCGGTGCTCGACGCGGGGGAGTGGCTCGCCGAGCACGAGGGCGCCACCCTCGACGTCCTGGCCGTCGACGCGACGGGCCGGGTGGACGTCGCGACCCTGCGCGAGGCGCTCGCCGCCCACCCCGGCGAGGTCGCCGTGGTCAGCGTCATGTGGGCCAACAACGAGGTCGGCACCGTCAACGACGTCCGCGCGCTGGCCGAGGTCGCGCACGAGTACGGCGTGCCGTTCCACACCGACGCCGTGCAGGCCGTCGGCGCCGTGCCGGTCGACTTCGCCGCCAGTGGCGTCGACGCGCTGTCGCTGACCGGACACAAGCTCGGCGGCCCCGTCGGCGCGGGCGCCCTGCTGCTGCGCCGCGACGCCGCCTGCACCCCGCTGCTGCACGGCGGCGGGCAGGAGCGCGACGTCCGCAGCGGCACCCTCGACGTGCCCGGCGTGATGAGCCTGGCGACGGCCGTACGGGCCGCCGTCGGCGACATCGAGCGGCGCACCGCGACCCTCTCCGCCCTGCGCGACGACCTCGTGGCCCGCGTGATCGCCGAGGTGCCCGACGCGCGCCTCAACGGCGTCCCGCTCGACCGGCCCGGCGAGCGCCTGCCCGGCAACGCGCACCTGTCGTTCCCCGGCTGCGAGGGCGACAGCCTGCTCATGCTGCTCGACGCCCGGGGCATCGAGTGCTCCACCGGCTCGGCCTGCACCGCCGGCGTCGCCCGCCCCAGCCACGTCCTGCTGGCCATGGGCCTCGACGACGACCTCGCCCGCGGCTCGCTGCGCTTCTCGCTCGGCCACAACTCCACGGCCGCCGACGTCGACGCCGTCGTGGAGGCGATCGGCCCCGTCGTCGAGCGCGCCCGCCGCGCCGGGGACGCGCTGGCGCGGTCATGACGGTGGCCTGCGGCCTTGTGAGCACTTCGGAGTGCTGGAGCACTCCGAAGTGCTCACATGCGCGGAGCGCACCATGAGGGTCCTGGCCGCCATGAGCGGCGGCGTCGACTCGGCGGTGGCGGCGGCGCGGCTGCGCGACGCGGGCCACGAGGTCACCGGCGTCCACCTCGCCCTCTCGGCGAAGCCCGCGACGATGCGCGAGGGCGCACGGGGCTGCTGCTCGGTGGAGGACTCCCGCGACGCCCGGCGCTGCGCGGACGTCCTCGACATCCCGTTCTACGTCTGGGACCTCGCGACCCGCTTCCGCGAGGACGTCGTCGAACCCTTCGTCGCCGAGTACGCCGCCGGGCGCACGCCGAACCCGTGCCTGCGGTGCAACGAGAAGATCAAGTTCTCGGCGGTGCTGGAGCGGGCCCGGGCGCTGGGCTTCGACGCGGTCGGGACGGGCCACTACGCCCGGCTCGAGGACGGCCTCCTCCGCCGGGCCGTCGACCCCGACAAGGACCAGTCCTACGTCCTCGGCGTCCTGCGCCCCGACCAGCTCGAGGGCGCGCTCTTCCCCCTCGGCGACAGCCCGAAGGCGCAGGTCCGCGCCGAGGCGGCGGAGCGCGGGCTGGTCGTCGCGGAGAAGCCCGACAGCCACGACATCTGCTTCATCCCCTCCGGCGACACCCAGGCGTTCCTCGCCGAGCGCATCGACGAGGCGCCGGGGGAGATGGTCGACCCGTCCGGGGCGGTCGTCGGGCACCACCGCGGCGTCCACGACTTCACCGTCGGCCAGCGCCACGGCCTCGGCATCGCCCGGCCCGCGCCCGACGGGCGACCGCGCTACGTGCTGGGGCTCGAGCCGGTCAGCCGGACGGTGCGCGTCGGCCCGGCCGAGGATCTCGACATCACGGAGCTCACGGCGTCCGACCCCGTGTGGCTCGTCGAGCCGCCGGTCGGTCCGCTCACCTGCGCCGTCCAGGTCCGCGCCCACGGCGGTCTCGTCGCGGCGACGGTGCGGGTGGGCGACGACGGCGTCGACGTGCTGCTCGAGCAGCCTCTGCGCGGGGTCGCGCCCGGCCAGGCGGCCGTGTTCTACCGGCCGGACGTCCGCGGGGACGTCGTGCTCGGCAGCGCCACGATCGCCGCCACCTCGCGCTGAGCCGCTCCGAGCCGCGCTGAGCCGCCCCGCCCCGCCCCGTCTCGATGATCACCAGGCGGAGAGACACGTCGGGCGGCGGGATCCGGGTGCTTGTCGACCTGGTGATCATCGAGGGGGGACGCGCGTCTAGCGTCAGGAGTAGAATCGGTCTCAGCATGAGCACGCACTGCATCGGCTGCGGCGTCGTCCTCGACGCGGAGCGCGCCGAACTCGGATACACCTACTGCACCGCCCCGGCCTGCCAGGCCGAGTACCGCCGGGGCCCGACCGTCACCGCCGTGGCCGTCAACAAGAGCGGCGACGCCTTCCGCGTCGCCGAGCCCGACGAGATCGCCGCGCGCGCCGCCGCCGGCGAGTTCGCCACGAAGAACACCGGCCTGGGGACCGTGCACGAGGCGACTCCCCACATCCCGGCACCCCGCAGGCCCCGGCAGGCGCGACCGGTCCGCGCCGCCACGCCGTCCTGGACCCCGGCCCAGGAGAACATCGTCCGGCTCTACGCCGACATGGGTCTCTCGCCCCGGAAGATCGTCGAGCGGGCCCGGCAGAACACGCCACGGCTGGGCATCACCGAGTCCCTCGCGGTGCGGATCCTCTCCTCGGCGCGGCGCTCGCCCTAGGCTGCGCGGCCATGGGCTTCGAGGCGGAGAACATCCGCGACTGGCAGGGCAGGTCCGTCGTCGACCCCACGGGCGGCAAGATCGGCAGCCTGGAGGCGATCTACGTCGACACGGTGTCCGACGAGCCCGTGTTCGCGACGGTCGTGGTCGGCATGGTCGGTCGCCGCCGGCTCGCGTTCGTGCCGCTGACCGGGGCGACGGTCGCGCCGGACCACGTGCGCGTGACGGTGGCCAAGGACCTCGCCAAGCACGCGCCGTCCATCGACACCGACGGCGAGCTCGCCGCCGAGGACGAGCCTGCGGTGTTCGAGCACTACGGCCTGCCGGCGGCGTCGGTCGGCGCCGCACGCCGCCTCGCCCGGCGCTGAGCGATCAGACGATCGCGACCGGGTCCAGCATCGAGCCGGTCGCACCCTGGATCTTGAGCGGGAGCGCCACGAAGAGGAACTCGTACGCTCCGGCCCTCGCGAGCTCCTCGAGGTAGATGGACTCGAAGAGATAGATCGCGTGCTCGATGAGCAGCAGGCTGTGGACCGGCTGCGGGTTGGCGGGGTCGCCGTAGTCGGGGGGCGGCTGGACCTCGAAGGTCTCGGTGTCGCTGCCCGCGGCCACGACCCCGCGGTCGAGTAGCCAGCGGGCGGCGGAGAGGTCGGGGCCTGCGGTGGCGTGGCGGGTCATCGCCTCGGTGTCCGGCCAGTGCCCGAGGTAGCCGGTGCGGATGAGCACGACGTCGCCGGCCCGGACCTCGACGCCCTGGTGCGCCGCGACCGCCGCCAGCTCGTCGGCGTCCACCACCGACGACCGCGGCAGGGCGTCCACCCCGCGGTGGCCCGGGACGTCGAGCAGGACGCCGCGGGAGACGAAGGGCGGCAGCTTCGAGGCGTCGCCGTGGCGCGGGCCGCTGTCACCGAGGTGCTCGCGCGGGTTGCCGCCGCCGTACCAGTGGTCGTCGTCGCCGATCGTGACGTGGGCCAGCGCGTCGACGTGGGCGCCGCTGTGCGACGTCGCGCTGAGCAGCTCGGCCATGTACCCGTACCCGACGCCGTTGCGCGGACCCCACGGCTGGGCGCCCTCGGCGCGCAGCCCGCCCGGGGTGCGCGCCATGCTCACCCGGAACGGCGGGTGCGCGCCGAACAGCGGCATGTCGGTGAACCGCGGCACCGCCAGCGAGAAGACCTCGCCGCGTGTGGGCAGTGCCAGCGCGGCGAGGATCTCCTCCGGGCGGCGGAAGGCCGCGGGTCCGCGTTCCGGGTCGGCCACGCTCACCGTCGGCCCTCCCGGGCGTCGGCGACCATCCCCACCACGCGCTCGGGCGTCATGGGCAGCTCGTCCACCCACACCCCGAGGGGACGCAGCGCGTCGTCGACGGCGCTCGCGATCGCCGTCGGGGCCACCAGCCGGCCGCCCTCCCCGGCGCCCTTCACCCCGTAGGTGGTGAACGGCGAGGGCGTCTCGAGGTGCTCGAGCACGATCTCGGGGACCTCGTGCATGCTCGGGAGCAGGTACTCCCGCAGCGTCGGGGTCTCCAGCGTCCCGTCGGTGTCGCCGTAGCGGTACTCCTCCATCAGCGCCGCGCCGATGCCCTGCACGATCCCGCCGACGACCTGCCCCTCGACCAGGGCCGGGTTCATCACGGTGCCGCAGTCGTTGACGACGTAGTAGGCGCGCAGCGTGACCTCGCCCGTCTCCGGGTCGACCTCGACGATCGGGATGTGGCAGGCGTGGGAGACCATCGGGTAGAAGGCGCCCAGGTCGCTGCGGTCGTCGGTGGGCGGCGTGAAGTACGGGTGGTCGTAGGTGTGCACCGCGACGAGGCCGCTGCTCTCGGCCTTGCTCGTGCCGTCGTTGAACAGGTGGGCCCGCATCCCGACCTCGGCCATGGTCATCGACGTGCCCGGCGCCCCCTTCGCGCGGAAGACGCCCTCGACGCACTCGACGTCCTCGGCGTCCATCTCCATGGCGCTCGCCGCGACGCGGATCATCTTGTCCTTGACGGTCCGCGCCGCGCCGCGGGTCGCGCCCGAGAGCATGATCGTCACGCGGCTGCCGCCGGGCCCGGCCGAGATCGCGCCGCTCGTGGAGTCGGCGTAGGCCACCGAGACGGTGGACGGGTCGATGCCGAACTCCTCGGCGACGACCTGACCGACGACGGTCTCGGGGCTGTTGCCCCACAGCGGGCAGCCGATCGTCGCGCGGACGCCGCCCATGGCGTCGACGTCGATCTTGCAGCTCTCCGGGGTGCTGGTCGCCGGGAGCGGTGCCTCGTCGCCGTAGAGGAACCACCACTCCGAGGCGTTGTAGCCCGAGCGCTCCTGGCAGGTCGCCAGGCCGATGCCGAGGTAGCGGCCCTCGGCGCGCAGGCGCTCCTGCTCGGTGCGCCACTGGTCGAGCCCGGCGATCTCGAGCGCGCGGTCGAGGACGGCCTCGTAGTCGCCGCTGTCGTAGATGTTGCCCGTGGGGATCTTGTACGGGAACTGGTCGGGCTGGATGAAGTTCCGCCGACGTAGCTCGACGCGGTCGATGCCCATCTCGAGGGCGGCCTTGTCGACCAGGCGTTCCAGGATGAAGTTGCCCGGGTCGGCGCCCGCGCCGCGGAAGAAGCCCTGCTGGACCTTGTTGGTCAGCACGCACGAGACGTCGTAGCGCAGGCTGCCGATCCGGTAGGGGCCGACGGGCTGGGCCACCGCGTTCCCGTGCTGGCCGTGCGCGAACTGGAAGTAGGCGCCGTAGTCGTCGATGATCCGCAGCACCAGGCCGAGCATCTCGCCGTCCTCGGCCAGCGCCAGCTCCGCGTCGTAGATCCGGTCACAGCCGACGTTGTCGTTCGCCGCGACGTTGTCGGCGCGGTCCTCGAGGTACTGCACGGGACGTCCGCAGGCCTTGCTGAGCGCACCGGTGATCGAGATGACCTTGGTGATCAGGTGCTTGCTGCCGAAGCTGCCGCCGACCGTGCACGGGATCATGCGCAGCCGGTTCGTCGAGACCCGCAGGATCCCGGCGAACGCCCACGGCAGGAAGTTGATGAAGTTGCTGTTGGAGTACACCGTCATCGACTCGCCGAACGGGTCCCAGTGGGCCACCGCCCCGGCCGTCTCGATCGGGTGCGCCCCCATCCGGTGCCACCGCGCGCTCGACCGCACGATCGTGTGCGCCCGGGTCAGGTCGGCGTCCACCTCGCCCCAGTCCAGGCTGCGGTGGAAGACGACGTTCGAGTCCAGGGTCTCGTGCACCCGCGTCGCCCCCGGCTCCATCGCCGCGACCGGGTCGACGAGGGCGGGCAGGACCTCGTACTCGACGCGGATCCGCGCGCACGCGTCCTCGGCGATGTAGCGGTCGGTGGCCGCGACGGCGGCGACGGCCTCGCCGGGGTAGCGCACGCGCTCGACGGCGATCGCGCGCTGCTCCACCGGCTCGGCGCAGAACGCCGGCATCGGGTCGACGTACTCGGTGGCCGTCGCGCCCGTCAGCACCACGACGACGCCGGGCAGCGCCTCGGCCTCCGACGTGTCGATCGAGAGGATGCGGGCGTGTGCGTGCGGGCTGCGCAGCACCGCGCCGTGCAGCATCCCGGGCGGCGACGACGATGTACTTCGACGCGGCCGAGGCGGTGTTCAACGCCGTCACCAAGGCGATCATCTCCGGTGCTCCGCCGGGGTCCGGCTTCGGCGGGCACTACGGGTCGAACATGGGCCTGTTGATGACCGGCAGCACCGCGGCCCCGCCGTCCGGTCCCCGGCGCAACGCGGGCGACGGCGTCGCGGAACGCCTCGCCGCGGCGACCCAGTCGATCCCGGTCGTGCTGGAGGACCCCACCGGGTCGGGGCGCAAGCTGTTCGTCGCGCCGATGCTGGCGCTCGGGGGCTTCGGGGCGTCCGCGGAGGGCGACGGCGAGAACTTCGTCTCGATGAGCCAGCAGAACCTCATGGACATGTCGATCGAGTCGATCGAGGAGGACCACCCCATCGTCGTCCTGCGCAAGGAGTTCGTCGCCGACACCGCCGGACCCGGCGCGCACCGCGGCGGTGCGGGCGTCGTCTACGACCGGATGCTCGTCGGTGACGCCGACGTGTACCCGATGCTCCTGCACCTGCGGATCCTTCCCTGGGGTGCGGACGGCGGGGTCGCCGGTCGCCCCGGCGGGGCCTGGATCGGGGAGCCGGACGGGGGCTCCGACGCCGCCCGGTGGCTGCACTCGTCCGACGAGGACGTCCGCCCGCTGGGCGGGTACTTCACCGACTCGGGGGCGGCCGCGGCGCCGTACGAGGGACGGTGGCACTCCGGCAACGCCGACATCGCCGCCACCCCGGGGACGCTCCTGCGCGTGCGCACGCCGGGGGCCGGGGGCTGGGGAGCGGCGTTCACCCGCGACCCGGAGGCGGTCCTGCGCGACGTGCGCGACGGCTTCGTGACGCAGGACGGCGCCCGCGTCGACTACGGCGTGGTGATCCTGGGCGACGTCGACGAGGGGCCCGACGAGCTGACCGTGGACCGCGAGGCGACGGAGGCGCTGCGGGGAGACGCCGCGCGCCGGGGTCCGACGACGGGGGACGGCTCGTGACCATGCTGTTCGGCCGGCCCGAGGAGCCGGAGCTCACCGTGACGCGGACCGACCTCGACGAGATGTGCCCGTCGTGCGGGGGCACGGCGGTGCAGGGCTACCCGCTGCTCGAGGTGACCGGCTGGTGCCTCGTCGCGCGCTGCACCGACTGCCTGCACGTGCTGCGCCGCGAACCCAGCCCGACGCCGTTCGGCTTCAGCTACGTGCCGTACAGCGTCCACCTGCGCTGACGCTCGTCCGCGCCCGCCGGGCTACCGGGGGGCCCGAACCAGACGGCGGATCCGGGCGAGCAGGGCGCCGAGGGCGAGCCGCAGCGGGCTCGTCCTCGTGGTGGGTGCCTCGCCGGTGCGGGCGGCCTCGTCGACGGCCTCGGCGAACTGCTCGAACAGCCGGCGGGAGACGTCGCCCGCGAGCGCCCGGCCGAACTGCGCGACCCGCCCCGACAGGTGCACGTCGGCGTCGGCCCACAGCACCGTCCCGCCGCCCTCCGCCGGGTCCGCGGCCAGCCGGATGACGGCCTGCGTGCTCGAGCCGCCGCGGTCGATGCCCTGCGCGAGCACCCGCATCCGGCGCGCCGCCGGGTCGTGCTCGACGACGTGCGCGAGCCCGTCGAAGCGCAGCGACACGGGCCCGAGGCCGACGGTCGCGCGGCCCCGGTAGCGGTCGTCGCCGAGGTCGGCGGTCATCTCCGCGCCGGGCAGGCAGGCCGCGAGGCGGTCGAAGTCGGCGAGCACGGCCCACACGTCGTCCACCCCGGACGCGAGCTCGCTGCGGACGTCGACGGTGGCGGTCGGCGGACCCGTGGGCGGCGTGATCTCCGGCGGGGTGTCGGCAGCGGTCCCGGCCAGCGAGGTGTCCGACGAAGCGGATTTCCTGGCGTTCACCGCAAGCGAGGACGCAGGGCTTGCACCGCCGGTGCGACCGACGAGCACCGGCGGCACGGCGGCGCGGGGTGGCGGGACGCCGTCGGGGTGCGTCTCCGCGACGTCGGCCACCGCGGCGAGGATCCCCCGGTAGCCGGTGCAGCGGCAGAGCACGCCGGACATGTCCTCGGCCAGCGTGTCGGGGGAGTAGGTGCCGCCCGCGAGCAGGTCGTAGGAGCTCATGAGCATCCCGGGAGTGCAGAACCCGCACTGCAGCGCGTGGTGGTGGGAGAACGACTGCTGGAGGGGGTGCTGATCGTCGGCGGAGCCCAGGCCCTCGACCGTGGTCAGCGAGGCGCCGTCGCACTGCACGGCGAACAGCAGGCACGCGCGCACCGCCTCGCCGTCGAGCAGGACCGTGCACATCCCGCACACCCCGTGCTCGCACCCGACGTGCGTGCCGGTGAGCCCGAGCCGGTCGCGCAGGACGTCGGAGAGCGTCGTGCGCGGTGCCACGGCGAGCGTCACCTCGCGCCCGTTGACGGTCATGCTCACGTCGACGGTGCCGTCCGCCTCGACCCTCATGCGTGCGCCTCCCGGTACGCGCGGACCAGTTCCCGCGCGGCGAGCACACCGAGCAGGCGGGCCCGATAGCCGCGCGAGCCGTGGGAGTCGCCGGCGGTGTCGACGATCTCGTCGGCCAGGGCGTCGGTCGACGGACGCAGCCCGGCCTCGGTCGGGTCGGTCCCGAGCAGCGCCGTCACGTCGCGCACCACGGGGCGGTCGGAGACCCCGAACGCGGCGAGCGTCGCCCCGCCCTCGCGGCGCACGTGCACGGCCACCCCGGCCAGCGCGTAGTCGCCGTGGCGTCGCGCGATCTCGGCGAAGCCGAACCCGTCCCCAGGCGCCGCCGTCGGGAAGCGCGCCTCGGTGATCAGCTCGTCCGGGCCCGCCGTGGTGGTCATCGCGCCGACGACGAGCTCGCGCGCCGGGACCTGCCGCGTGCCGCGCGGCCCGCGGAGCACGACGGTCGCGTCGAGGCAGGCGGCGACCGCGGGGAGCTCGGCGGCCGGGTCGGCGTGGGCGAGGCTGCCGCAGACGGTGCCGCGACTGCGCAGCTCGCGGTGGCCGACGAAGGGCATCGCGCGCCCGATCAGCGGGACCGCCCGCGCGGCCTCGGACCGCTCCACCGTGCGCTGGCGCACGGCCGCGCCGATCCGCAGGACCCCGCCCGTGACCTCCAGGTCCTCCAGCCCGGGCAGCCGGGTGATGTCGACGAGCGTCCCGGGCCGCCCGAGGCGCATCGCGAGCACCGGGACCAGCGACTGCCCGCCGGCGAGCACCTTGGCGTCCCCGCCGGCCAGCGCGTCCACGGCCTCGTCCACCGAGTCCGGCCGGTGGTAGGCGAAGGGTGCGGCCTTCATCTCAGCGCCCGGTGAACGACGGCGTGCGCTTCTCGCCGAACGCCGCCACGCCCTCGGCGAAGTCGTGGCTCGCGCGCAGCATCGCGTAGGCCTTGCGCTCGAGCTCGATGCCCGAGTAGAGCGGCGCGTCGATCCCGCGGTCGAGCACCTCCTTGGCCGAGCGCAGCGCCATCGGGGAGAAGCCGAGCAGCGTGGTGACCAGGGCCTCGGTCGCCTCGTCCAGCGCCGCGCGGTCGGGGTGGAGCTCGGCGACGACGCCCCAGTCGGCGGCCTCCTGCCCCGTGATGCGTCGCGCGGTCATGATGTGGTGCTTCGCGCGCGAGAGCCCGATCAGCCGGGACAGGCGCTGCGTGCCGCCGGAGCCGGGGATCATGCCGAGGTTCATCTCGGGCAGGGCGAAGCGGCTGCGCTCGGTCGCCAGGCGGATGTCGCAGGACAGCGCGAGCTCGAGACCGACGCCGAAGCAGTAGCCGTCGACGGCGACGACCACCGGCTTGGTGCTGCGCGCCGGGGCCGTCACGTTGTGCCCGAGGTCGGTGAAGTCGACGGGGTCAACCTCCATGAACCCCGCGATGTCGCCGCCGGAGGAGAAGTGCTCACCGTCGGAGCGGATGACCACCACCCGCACGTCGTGGTCGCGGTCGATCTCGGCGAAGCGCTCCGCCATCAGCTGGCGCATCTCCCAGGTGATCACCGTGTAGCGCCCGTGGGACAGGGTCACCTCCGCGACCCGCCCGTCGTGCGACCGCTCGAGCCGCACCTCGCCACCGGTCAGCGCCATGAGACGTCTCCTCTCAGGAGTTGGTGGACGACCTCGCCGTGCAGGGGCAGCGAGTCGATCGTGACGCCGGCGGGCGCGAGGGCGTCCGCGACGGCGTTGGCGTAGGCCACGGGCAGGCTCATGGAGCTCCCTTCGCCGCACCCCTTGGCGCCCAGTGGTGTGAGCGGGGAGGGGGACGAGATGTGATCGGAGACCAGCTCGAACGCCGTCTCGGCGCTGGTCGGGCAGAGGTAGTCCAGGAACGTCGCCGAGGTCGGCTGGCCGGCGGGGGAGTAGCGGAACTCCTCGTACGCGGCGCCGCCGAGCCCGTGGACGAGCGCGCCGAGCACCTGGCCCTCGATCAGCACCGGGTCGAGCACCGTGCCCGCGTCGTGCACCGTCGCGACCCGGTCCAGGGTGACGAGCAGGGTGTCGGGGTCGATGCGCACGCCGACCATCTCCGCGACGAAGCCGTAGCAGAGCGACGAGTTGATCCGGTCCTCCGCGGTCGCCGCGACGGCCTCGGGCGGCACGAACTCGCCCTCGGTCGCCAGCCGCGCGGGCGCCCCCGCCGGCAGCGACCCGGGGTCCCAGTGCACGACCCCGGCCGCGTGCCGGAAGAGGCACGACGCCCCGGACGACGGGTCGCGCACGGAGCCGTCCGCCAGCTCCAGCCCGGCCGGGTCGACGCCGAGCAGGACCGAGGCCCCGGCGCGCACGGTCTCCGCGAGCCGGTCCACCGCGGCGACCACGGCGCTCGTGACCAGCGGCGCGAACCGCGAGGAGTAGCTGCCCGAGGTCACCGTCCACGGCGTGGAGGCGGTGTCCATGTCGACCACCGCGCGCACCTGCTCGACCGGCAGGCCCAGCCGCCGCGCGGCCACGCGCCGGGCCACGGTGGCGTGCCCCTGACCCTGCGGGACCGAGCCGAGCAGCACCGTCACGACGCCCTGCAGGTCCACCGAGGCACGCACGATCTCGGTCGAGCCGGACTTGTCCCGCCCCGGCTTGCGCTCCGACGCCGGGGTCGCGAGCCCGACGTAGCCGATGTTGGTGCCCGACGGATCGACGACCAGCGCCAGCCCGACGCCGTAGTACGCGCCCTCGGCCCGGGCGCTCTCCTGGCGGGCGCGCAGCTCGTCGTACCCGCCCTTGGCGAGCAGCAGGTCCAGCGCGGCCGGGTAGTCGCCGGAGTCGTAGAGCCCGCCGGTCGGGGTGCGGTGCGGGAACGCGCGCACGAGGTTGCGGCGACGGACCTCGGCGACGTCGAGCCCGGTGCGCGCGGCGACCGCGTCCATCAGGCGCTCGAGACCGAAGTAGAGCTGCTGGCCGCCGAAGCCGCGGTTGAGGCCCGTCGGCGCCCGGTTGGTGACGGCGGCGCGCGCCCGGATCGCCACCGCCGGGACGTCGTACGCGCCGGTGATGTTGCCGAAGCAGCGGTAGAGCGTGCTCGGCTCCGGAGGGCGCAGGTAGGCGCCGACGTCGTCGACGAGGTCCACCCGCAACGCCTCGACGGCCCCGTCGCGGGACACGGCGGCGGAGAACGCCATCGCCCGCCCCGCGCCCGACGAGCTGGCCAGCAGGTGCTCGGACCGGTCCTCGGTCCAGCGCACCGGGCGCCCGGCGTGCTTCGACGCCAGCGCCATCAGCACGACGTAGGGGTAGATGCCCGACTTGATGCCGAAGCTGCCGCCGATGTCGGCCGGCACGTGCAGCCGGAACCGCGACACCGGCACGCCGAGCGACCCGGCCGCCACCGGCACCATCGTGAACGGGCCGTGGAAGTTCGCCCAGCACTCGACGGCGGGGCCCTCGGACTCCTCGCGCCACTGCGCCACGACGCCGTAGCACTCCATCGGCACCGAGGAGTAGCGCGGGAAGGTGTACTCGCCGTGCACGACGTGGTCCGCGCGCGCGAAGACGTCGTCGACCGCCCCGAACGAGAACGTGCGGTCGGTGGCGACGTTGGTGCCCGCCTCCGGGTGCAGCAGGACCGCCCCGGGCTCGAGGGCCGCGCGGGTGTCGACGACGACGTCGAGCGGCTCGTAGTCGACCTCGACGAGCTCGGCGGCGTCCTCGGCGACGTAGCGGTCGCCCGCGACGACCACCGCGACGGGCTCGCCGACGTAGCGCGCGGTGTCGACGGCGCTGGGCAGGTACGGCATGGGCGTCGACGTGGACAGGGGGAACGGGCGCACCGCCGCGCCGATCTCCTCGGGGCCGATCACCGCGGCGACGCCGGGGTGCGCGCGGGCCCGGGTGAGGTCGACGCCCCGGATGCGGGCGTGCGGGTGCGGGCTGCGCACGATCGCCGCCACCAGGGTCCCGGGCAGCGGGTCGAGGTCGTCGACGAAACGGCCGGCGCCGCTGACCAGGGCGGCGTCCTCGTCGCGGGCGGGCGTCCAGGTCATCACGCGGCTCCGGCCGTGTCTGCGAGGGCGACGAAGTCCCCGTCGACGAGCACGCGGCGCAGCGTCTTGCCCACTGCGGAGCGGGGCACGGCGTCGACGGCGACCACGCGCTTGGGGCGTCGCAGCGAGGGCAGGATCCGGCGGGCCCAGGCGTCCGTCGCGGCGACGGCCTCGCCGGGGGCGACGTCGGCGGCCGGGACGACGAACGCCGTGACCGCCTGGCCCCAGCGCTCG
Source organism: Actinomycetospora sp. CA-053990 (assembly GCF_050948445.1). NCBI lineage: Bacteria > Bacillati > Actinomycetota > Actinomycetes > Pseudonocardiales > Pseudonocardiaceae > Actinomycetospora > Actinomycetospora sp. CA-053990. The sequence goes on from NZ_CP192043.1 coordinate 1,984,851, forward strand.
TCGGGGAGGCCGACCACGACGACGTCGGCGACCGCCGGGCAGCACACGAGCGCCGCCTCGATCTCGTCGGGATACACGTTCTCCCCACCTGTGTTGATCATGTCGTCGACGCGCCCGGAGACCCAAAGGTCGCCGTCGTCGTCGGCCAAGGCGAGGTCGCCGGTGAAGTACCAGCCGTCTCGGACCGCCCGCTCGGTGGCGTCGGGCCGCATCCAGTAGCCGGCGAAGGCCTCCGGGCTCGCCATCGACACGGCCACCTGCCCCGGCTCGCCCGCGGCGACCTCGGCGTCGGGGGAGGCCCCGGGCGACGGGTCGACGAGACGGACCCGGCTGAACATCCCCGGCCGGCCCGCGCAGCCCGGCTTCGCCGCGACGTCCGGGCCGATGGTGAACGTGTAGATCTCGGTGGAGCCGAAGTGGTTGACGAACGTCTCCGGGGCGACGGCCTCGGTGAGCTGCTGGGCCAGCACCGGCGCCATCGCCGCGCCCGCGTAGGCGAGCCGCCGGACGCCCGCGAGTCGGGCAGGGTCGGCGTCGCGCAGCAGTGACCAGAACATCGTCGGGACGAGGTAGAGCGAGCTGATCCGCTCCCGGACGATGAGCTCGGCGGCCTCGGCGGCGTCGAACCGGGCCTGGGGCACCCACGTGCCGCCCACCAGGACGGTGGCGAGCAGCGTGCGCAGGCCCATGGTGTGGAACAGCGGCATCACGCCGAGCGCCACCTCGCCGGAGCGCTGGCCGGTCTGCACGAGGTGCGCGACGGCCGCGGCGTGCTCCGCGCGGTGGGTGCGCGGGACGCCCTTCGGCCGGCCGGTGGTGCCGGAGGTGAAGAGCATGACGCTGAGGTCGTCGGGGCCCGGCGTCACGAGCGGGGCGGCGTCGGACCGGTCGGCGGCCCGGCGCTCGAGCTCGTCGAGGTCGAGGTGGGTCACGGGACGGATGCGCTCGTCGGCGAGGGCCGTCGCCGTCGCCTCGGCGGTGGCGGGCTCGCTCACGACGAGCGCGGGGGCGGCGTCGGCCAGGCAGTGCGCCAGCTCCGGCGGGCCGAACCGGTGGGACAGGGGCGCCGCGATCGCCCCGAGCCGCTGGAGCGCGAGGTGCAGCGACGCCGCGGGCTCGCCGCCGATCAGCACCAGGGCGACCCGGTCGCCGGGCCGGACGCCGAGGTCGGTCAGCGCGTGGGCGAGGCGGGCGGTGCGGGCGTCCCACTCGGCGTAGGTCATCGGTCGCGGCCCGCCGACGGCGCGACGCGTCGGATGGCGCTCGACCGCCCAGGCCCAGGCCGTCGCGAGGTCCATCGGAGCTCGCCTCCCGATCATGCTCCGGCGCATACGATCCGTTTCGGACGGTATGGCACGTATGCTGAGAGGGCAAGGATCGGTACGCTCCGTGCTCGTGGCCGACCGGCTGTCCCCGACCTCGTACGTCGTGCTCGGCACGATCGCGCTCCGCGGCCCGTCGACGTCCTACGACCTCAAGCGGGCCGTCGGGCGGTCCATCGGCTACTTCTGGCACTTCCCGCACGCCCAGCTCTACTCCGAGCCGCAGCGGCTCGTCGAGCTCGGCCTGCTCGACGCCGAGACCGAGGCGCAGGGTCGCCGTCGGCGCACGTTCCGCCTCACGGACGCCGGGCGGGAGGAACTGCGCGCGTGGCTCGCCGAGCCGACGCCCGAGCACTTCCAGATGCGCGACATCGCCGAGCTCAAGCTGTTCTTCAACGAGGTCGGCGAGCCGGGCGACGTCGCCCGGCTCGCACGCGAGCAGGTGGCCGCGCACCGCGACCGGATCGCGGTCTACGAGGACATGCAGGCGCGCTACGCCGACCTCGACGCCGTCGCCAAGCGCATGATCACCCTGCGCCTCGGGCTCGAGATGGAGCACGCCGCGCTGCGTTTCTGGTCGGCGCTGCTCGACGAGGTCGGCTAGGTCATCCCGGACGCGGCGAGCGGGTCGTAGCCCGGCGTGCGCAGGAGGTCCTGGAGCTGACGACGCCGCACGCCGATGTTGCTGCCCTCGATCACCGGGTAGGCGAGCGCCTCGTGGAGGTACTCGACGATCGGGAACGCCTCGTCGTACGCCGTCACCCCGACCAGCTTGACCAGGTCGTTGAGCACCTCCACGCCGGTCTCGGAGCCGAAGACCTTGGCGTGCAGGGCCAGCTCGGGCGCCGCGGGGTGCTGGGACATGACGGCGTCGAGGGCGCGCCAGGTCAGGAGGCGGACGGCCTCGATCTTCCCCTTGGCGTCGGCGAGGACGTCGGACACCGCCTGGTGGTCGATGATCGGGACGGCGCCGCCGCGGGTCTCGGTGGTGGCGAAGCGCAGGGCGAGGTCGAAGGCCCCGCGCATGGCGGCGACGGCGAAGATGCCGATGGACGCGCCGCTGGGCAGGAAGGCGTTGCGGGTCAGGGCCACGCCCTGGCCCTCGGCGCCGAGGAGGTTGGCGCGCGGCACCCGCACGTCGTGCAGGCGGACCCGGGACGTCAGGCACCCGCGCAGGCCCGGCAGGTCGTAGTGCTCCTCGACCTCGATGTGCCCGGCCAGGTGCTCGCGCTCGGCGACGATCAGCGAGACGCCGCCCGGGGCCCGGCAGACGATGGTCATGAGGTCGGGGCCGTCGCCGTCCCAGCCCGAGAGGTGGGACGCCCAGGCCTTGCGGCCGTTGATCACGTAGTGGTCCCCGTCGGGCGTCGCCGTCGTGCGCGTGCCGGTGGGCGCGTCGAAGTTGGCGCTGCCCTCGGGCTCGCTGAAGGCCATCGCCGCCAGCGGCGCGCCGGAGTCGGCGAGGAACGGCGCGACGAAGCGCCGGATCTGCTCCGGCGTCCCGGCCTCGTAGACGGGCGCGAGCGCGATGAGCGGGCCGGCCAGGGAGATCGTGAGGTCGGGGCTGTGCACCGCCCACTCCTCGATGAAGATCGCCGCGTCCACACCGCTGGACGCCGAGCCGCCGAACGGTGCCGGGACCAGGCCCTTGAGGAAGCCCAGCCCGACCGCCTTCTCGATCACCGGGCGAGCCAGCATCGCCCGGGTCAGCGGGTCCGGCTCGGCGCGCACCGCGGCGGCGAGGCCGCGCAGGTGCTCCTCGGCGAAGCCGCGTGCCGCGGCCTTGAGCTGCTCTTGCTCGGGGCTCAGCAGGAACGACACGGCCATGGGGACTCCTCGGGTGCGGGGTCTCCAGCCTGGGCTCCCGGGAGGTCGCCGTCTCGGCCGTGCGTGCAGCGGTGCCGTGCCGTTCGTGCACCGGCGTTCAGGGGCGGATCTCCCGCGGCGACACCCCGAAGCGGCGGCGGAACGCGCGGCTGAACGCCGTGGGGTCGTCGAAGCCGTGCGTCGCGGCGATCTCGAGCACGGTCGCCGCGGTGCCGGGGTCCGCCAGCGCCGCCGCGGCCCGCTCGAGGCGGAGGTTCCGCACCGTGGCGGCGAACGAGGTGTCCGCGTCGGCGAACAGGTTGTGCAGCGTCCGCGGGGAGATCGCGAAGCGGCGGCACACGCCCGCGACGGTGAGGTCGCGGTCGCCGAGGTGGCGCTCCACGTGGGCGAGGACCGCGGCGCGGGTGACGCCGGTGGGGGTGCTCGTCTCGGCACTCGTGGTGCTCGTGGTGCTCGCGGCGACGGCGGTGGCGAAGGAGTCGACGAGCTCGCCGGCGCCGGGAGTGGCGGCGTCGAGCGACCAGAGGGCGGGCATCAGGGCGCGCACCGCCGCGCCGGCCCCGGTCGCGGTCACGGGCCGGCCGAGCTCCGGACGCCGTCCGCGCAGGGCGGCGTCGAGGGCGGCGTGCGGCACCCGGAAGGAGAGCATCTGCCAGGGCCGGTCGAGGTGGAAGAAGTAGGGCTCGGCGGTGTCGACGACGACGATCTCGCCGCGCCGGACGAGGGTGGTGCGGCCCTCGACGGTGGTGATGCAGCGGCCCGCGAGCTGGAGGTTGACGAAGTAGTACGCGCCGTCGGTCCGTGCCACCTCGCGCGGCCCGTGGTCGGTGCGCTGGGGGCGGGAGCGCAGCCGGGCCCGGTTCATCCCCGCGAGGCGACGGGTCTCGACCTTCGCGGCGAAGCCCTCCTCGTCCAGCGTCCGGTGGGGCGTCAGCGGCACGAAGGCCTGGCAGATGACCTCGTGCCAGTAGCTGAACTGCTCCCGCTCGGGCAGGGCCGCGATGTCCCAGACGCCCACGACCCACCGTCCCTCGTGGCGATCCCGCGCGGCGGCTCGATCCGGCGCGACGGGCTCCCGGAGGACGGTACCCAGCACCCGAGCCGTGGCGGAACGGCTGCGACGGCGACGGTTCCGACGACGACGGGCACGTTGCGCATGACCGTCGGACCGGCGGGGCTGCCGAACGTGCCCCTCGAGAATCTCTCGTCGGCGGTCTCGCCGTTCCGGCCCTGGCTGTCAGGGGTCGGTCCTAGGATCGAACACATGAGCGAACGCGTGCTGGGGGTGGGGGAGCGGGAGGCGCTCGACCGCGCCCGCACGCGGATGGTCGCGTTGCGCGCCGCGCAGTACCGCCTGCTCGAGGACATCGCCGAGCTCGAGACCCTCGGTGTGGCCCAGCAGACCGGGGACCGCGCCACCCGGCGCCTGCTGCAGGACCTGAGCACCCTCGATGCGCACGAGGCCACCCGGCTGGCCGAGGAGGCCGCCGATCTCACGCCACGCCGCTCCCTGTCGGGGGAGCTGGTGTCGCCACGTCTGCCGTGCACCGCCGCCGTGGCCGCGGAGGGCGAGGTCGGACCGGGCCACATCGCGATCATCCGCACCACGATGGAACGTCTGGGACGCCTCGAGACCGTGTCGGTGGAGGACTGGGTGGCTGCGGAGCGGTTCCTGGCCGGCGAGGCCACCAGGTTGCCTCCACGGATGCTGCAGCGGGCCGCGACCCGGTTGGTGGCGACGTTCGATCCGGACGGCGCCGCGCCGCCCGACGGGGACGACTGCCGGGACGAGCTGCACGTGGTGCGCCGCAAGGACGGTCGGTTGGAGTTCAAGGGCCGGCTGAACGATCCGGTGGACGGCGACGTGTTCCTCGGGGCCATCGATCCGCTCGCAGAGCCCTGCGGACCCGACGACACCCGCAGCCTCGCGCGGCGTCGTGCTGACGCGCTCAAGGACGTCGTCGAGGGCGCGCAGCGGCCCGGGGGAGTCGCGGCCGGCGTCGGCGACGAGCAGCCGGGGTCGGACGATGACGCACCGATCCCGGCGCCCCGCCGTCCCGGACAGGAGAAGGGCCGTCCGGAGCGTCCGGGGCGGGCCCTGTTGACGATCACGATGGATCTGCGGTGGCTGCAGCTCGCCACCGGTCACGGGGTGCTGGGCTCCGAGGCACTGGTCGACCCGCGCACGGTGCGGCGGTGGGCGTGCGATGCCGAGGTCGTTCCGGTGGTCCTCGGGTCCCGCTCGGAGCCGCTGGACGTCGGGCGGCTGCAGCGCACCGTCACCGATGCGATCCGCCGGGCGCTCAACATCCGCGACGGTGGCTGCGCCTTCCCCAGCTGCGACCGAGCACCCCGGCGCTGCCACGCCCACCACATCCGTTACTGGTTCCACGGTGGGTCGACCTGCCTGGACAACCTGGTGCTGCTCTGCCGCTTCCACCACCAACTCATCCACGCCGGGCACTGGACCGTCGAGATCCGGGACGGACTCCCGTGGTTCACCCCGCCGGCCTGGATCGACCCCGACCAGCAACCCCGCCCCGGCGGACGACCCCGCGTTCCCCTGTAGATCGAGAGAGGCCGACATGACGACACCCCACGCCGACCTGGTGGCCGGCGAGCCGCGCTCCGTGCTGCGCGAGGCGCTCGCGCACATGAGCACGCACCGCCACGAGGACGGGTCGCTCGAGCTCGTCGGCGAGGTGCCGCCCGAGCTCTCGGACCCGCTCGTCCGCGCGCTCGAGACCGTCGCCGACGAGCTTCGTGCCGACGACGAGCGACGGGGGGTGCGGCCCCGCAGCGGCGGGCATCTGCACGCGGACGCGCTGATCGCCCTGCTGCTGCGGGTCACCGACACCGGAGAACCGGATCAGCCCTGACGGGCCTTCCACTGCGGGTTCTTCTTGTTGATCACCAGGACCCGCCCGTGACGGCGCACGACGCTCGATCCCGGCTTCTGCTTGAGGGCCTTCAGTGATGCGCGGACCTTCATGTCGACCTCCTCAGGTCACCAGCTGGACTAGGTCACGCCCGGCAGGTAGCCGGCGTGGGCGTACTCGCGCATCCGCACCCGCGAGAGCCCGAAGGCGCGCAGGAAGCCCCGCGGGCGGCCGTCCACGGCGTCGCGGTTCCGGATGCGCGTGGCGCTCGCGTCGCGCGGCTGGGCGTCGAGCTCGCGCCGGGCCGACGCGCGCTCCTCGTCGGACGTCGCCGGGTGCCTGATCGTCGCGACGAGCTCGGCCCGCCGCGGCGCGAACCGGGCGACGACCGCCTTGCGCCGCTCGTTCGCGGCGATCTTCGACTTCTTCGCCATCAGACACGCTCCCCGGCCGCGCGCGGGCGCGCCACGACGGCGTCGACGCGGCGGCTCATCGCTCCTCGCGGAAGTCGACGTGCCGGCGCACGCGCGGGTCGTACTTGCTGAGCACGAGGCGGTCGGGGTCGTTCCGGCGGTTCTTGCGGGTCACGTAGGTCGTGCCCGTCCCGGCCGTCGAGCGGAGCTTGACGATCGGACGGATGTCGTTGCGGGCCACCGCTTGCCTCCTACTTGAGAATGATTATCGTTCACGTTAACGCAGACGGAGGGAGCTCTATGCCCGCGGGTCCGGAGACCGAGCCGACCGAGCTGACCGTGGTGTGCGGCGTGGACCGGAGGTCCGCGGCGGGCGTCGCGGCGGCGCTGCGCGCGCGGCACACGGGGACGGCCGTGCTCGTCACCCACGACATGCGCGCGCTGGGTGAGGGCGTGGTGCGCCGGCAGATCGTGGAGAACGACGGCGAGCACGTCGCGATGCTCGAGCTGGCCCACGCCTGCGTGTCCTGCACGCTGCGCGAGGACCTGCTGCCGCTGCTGGTCCGTCTCGCCCGCGACCCGGACGTGGCGCAGGTGGTGCTGCTGCTCGACCCGGGCGTGGAGGTCGAGGCGACGTGCGAGGCCCTGCACGGCCTGGTCCCCGAGGGGCTCGACGGCCCGGTCACCGACCTGTACTCCCTGCGCGGTGTGGTCGCCGTGCTCGACGCCGCGCGCTGGCTCGACGACGCGGGCAGCGACGACGCGCTGGTCGAGCGGGGGCTCGCCCTCACCGCCGACGACGAGCGCACGGTCGCGCAGATCGTGGTGGGACAGGCCGAGTTCGCCGACGTCCTGGTCGTCGGCGGGCGCTGTGCCGGCGCCTGGGACCGCGTCCGGCTCGACGCCGTGCTCGCCCGGCTCGCGCCGCGGGGCCGTCAGGTCACGGTGGTCGACGATCCGGGGGAAGGGCGCGCTGCCGACATCGCCGCACGACTCGACGACCTGCTCCACGACCTGTCCGGCGACGCCCGCCGGGGCGCCGCCGACGACGCGCACGTGTCGCTCCTGCGCGGGCAGCCGCCCCTGGCGCGCGACGCCGGGGTCTCGTTGCTGCACGTCGGCCACCGGCGTCCGTTCCACCCCGAGCGCCTGCACGCGGCGTTCGACGTCCTCCTGCACGGCACCATCCGGGTCCGCGGCCGGGTGTGGGTGGCCTCGCAGCCCGAGCACGTGCTGTGGGTCGAGTCCGCCGGCGGCGCGCTGCAGATCGGCGTCGCGGGCCCCTGGTTCGCCGCCGACCCGACGGCGTGGGACGACGCCGACGACGAGCGTCGCGCCGCCGCGTCCCTGTCCTGGCACGAGCGCTGGGGCGACCGCGAGCAGCAGCTCGTGGCCCTCGTGCACGACGCCGACCCGGCGGGGCTCGTCGAGGCCCTCGACGCCGCGCTGCTCACCGACGAGGAGCTGGCCCTCGGCGAGCTCGCCTGGCGTCGCCTCCCCGACCCGTTCGAGCACCGGCACACCGACCCGTGCCCCGACCTCGACACCGACCTCGACACCGACCTCGACACCGGCGTCGAGAGCCGTCGGGGCGAGGGGTGGGGATGAGCGACACCGTCGGCTTCACCGCCGTGCACTGCGGCGCGGCGGGCTGTCCCCACCACCAGCGCCCGGCGCCGGACGCCGAGGCCGTCGGCGACGCCCTCCGGGGCGCGGTGCGCCGCTGCCCGCACGGGGTGCTCGTGCGCGCGTCCTGCCTCACCGCGACGGCGTGCGGCCACGGCACCGCGTCCGTGGGCGCCGGTGCCCTCGTCCTGGTGCAGCCCTGCGACCACGAGCGCACGCCCACGCGCCCGGCGGTGATGGCCGGTCCGTTGCACGAGACGGCCGACGTCGACGACCTGTGCTCCTGGCTGGCCGCGGGCGCTGCCGACCCGCTGCCGCCGCACCTCGACGCGGTCAGCCCACCGTGGCACTGAGGGGATCGAGGACGTCGAGCAGCCGCCTGCGCAGCACCCCGCCCCGCTCGGCGAAGGCGCGCTGGGCGTCGACGTAGGCGGCCTTGCCCTCGGGCGTCTCGATGCGCACCGGCGCGTAGCCGAGGTCGGCGAGGTCGTAGGGCGAAGCGCGCATGTCGAGCTCGCGGATGTCGCGGGCGAGGGTGAACGCGTCGAGCAGGAGCTCGCCGGGCACGAGCGGGCCGAGCTTGTCAGCCCACTTGTAGAGGTCCATCCCGGCGTGCAGGCACCCCGGCTGCTCGAGCTCGACCTGGCTCTCCCGCGTCGGGCGCAGGGTGTTGCGCGGCGCGGCCGTGGGCGTGAAGAAGCGGTAGGCGTCGAAGTGGGAGCAGCGGATCCGGTGGGTCTCGACGACCTCGTCGGTGCCCGCCGCCCCGAGCCGCAGCGCGACGGGGTGCCGTGTGGCGTCGTCGCGGTGCACCATCGCCCACTCGTGCAGGCCGAAGCACCCGAGCTGGGGCGCCCGGTCCGCGGTGGCCCGCAGCAGCCCGGCGACGAAGTCGACGGTGGCGGCCCGCTCGCGGAGCAGGGTCGCGTCGTCGACGCGGACGCCCTCGTCCTCCGCGACGTAGTGCCGCCAACCGGCGCGCTCGCCGGCGCCCACGAGCACGATCCCCGCCCCCGGGTGCCAACGGCGCAGCCGCGAGGGGCGGGTGGGGTAGTAGGTGTAGAGGAAGTCCTCGACGGGGTGGCTCTCGCCCCGCGCCTTCCGCGCCCGGTGCCCGGCGGTCAAGGCGTCGGCCCGGGCGGCGTGCGCGTCCGCCCGCGCCCGCCACGCCCGTTCCGCCAGCACCTCGACCACGTCGCCCATGCTGCCAGCGGTGGCGGCCGCATCGATCCAGGCGGTCGACCGGGGTGTGACGTGGGTAACCCACAGAGGTCCGCCACTCCAGGAGGTCACCGATGACCGACCAGCCCACCGACCGCTCCACCGTCGTCCCGGACGCTGCGCCACTGAGGGGCACGCCCGTGGACCCCGACCAGCCGGACCCCTCCGAGGTCCTGCCCGCCGGGAAGGCGAGCGAGGTCGAGCACCTCGTGGAGGACGACGAACGCTGACGCCGGCCTCGCTTCGGCCCATACCGCAGCGTCGCGCTCCTACGGTCGGGGCATGACCGGAGGCACCCACACCGGAGACACCCAGACCAGAGGCACCCAAACCGGAGGCACCCAGACCAGCGGAGACGTCGACATGGCCGCGGTCGGCGAGCTGCTCGCCGACCGCAGCCGCTGCCGCATGCTGCTGGCGCTCGCGGACGGCCGGGCGCTGCCGGCGAGCGTCCTGGCGTCCGAGGCGGGGGTCGCCCCGTCGACCGCCAGCGGGCACCTCGCGCGGCTGACCGCGCGCGGGCTCACCGAGGTCGTGGCCACCGGGAAGTACCGCTACTACCGGCTCGCCGGCCCCGAGGTCGCCCGGCTCGTGGAGGTCCTCGGACGGATCGCGCCGGCCCGCCCCGTCCGGTCGCTGCGCGAGGGGACGCGCGCGCACGCCCTGCGGATGGCGCGCCGCTGCTACGACCACCTGGCCGGGCGCCTCGGCGTCGCCGTCACCGACGCCCTGCGCGAGCGCGCCTGGATCGAGGGCTCCGACGGCACCGTCGACCCGACGGAGCGCGCCGGGCACCAGCTGCCCGGTCGCCTCCCCGAGGACGGCGCCTACCGCCTCACCGACGCCGGCCGCGACGGGCTCGCGCGGCTCGGCGTCCCGGTGCCCGCGGGCCTCACCGCCGTGCGCTGCTGCGTCGACTGGACCGAGCAGCGCCACCACCTCGCCGGCCCGCTCGCCGAGGGGCTCCTGGCGCGCTTCGACGCGGACGGCTGGCTGCGTTCCACCCCGGCCACCGGGCGCTGCGGGTCACCGACGACGGCGTCGCCGGGCTGGCGGCGAGCCTCGGCGTCGGCTGGCCGCCGCCGGCCGCGGACCTCGCCCGGGTGGGCGGCGGCGGTCGCTGAGTCGACTGGCGAAGGGCGTCCCTCGCCCCTCTATTCGGCCGACGGTGCCCTTCGCGCGGAACGGGCCCGGCCCGCGCGACGCACGGCCGCCCGCCGGGGAGGACGCTGGGGACGTGAGCGAGACGATCGAGCCGACCGACACCGCGGTGACCAGCGCCCCCGCGAGCCGCAGCCCGGCGACCGCGCCACCGGCCTGGGCTCGTGGCCCGGCACCGACCCCGGGAGGTCGCGCGGACGGTGGTCGGCGAGCTCCCGGCCTGCCCCACGTGCCCGAGCTGCCCGCTCGCGGCGTCGGCGCCGACATGATCGGGCGCACCGCGGCCCTCCTGGTCGACATCGCCACCGAGGTCTGGCCGTCGGGCTACCGGGTCGTGCGCCGGCCCGGCGGCGACCACCGGCGCGGGGTCGAGCTGCTCGCCCGCGACGTCGACGCCCTCGACGAGGCGCTGGGCGAGGCGGGCGCGACCCCGGTCGCGGTGAAGTGCCAGGTCGCGGGGCCGTGGACGCTCACCGCCGGCGTGGAGCTGCACTCCGGGCACCGCGTGCTCACCGACCGCGGCGCCGTCACCGAGTTCGCCGCGAGCCTCGCCGAGGGCCTCCGGGTCCACGTCGCGGAGCTCGGCCGGCGGGCCGACGCCCCCGTCGTCGTCCAGATCGACGAGCCGACCCTGCCCGCCGTCCTCGCGGGCTCGCTGCGCACCCCGTCCGGCTACGGCACCGTCGGCGCGGTGCCGGGGGCGAGGCCCGCGCCCTGCTGGCGGACACGGTCGCCGCGGCGCGGGAGGCGGGCGCGGCGCAGGTGGTCGTGCACTGCTGCCACCCCACGCCGCCGTTGGCGCTGCTCGGCGCGGTCGGGGCCGACGCGGTGGCCGTCGACCTGGGGGCGCTCGGTGGCGCGGACGCCCCGAAGGACGTCCTCGACGCCCTGGGCGAGCTCTGGGAGGCCGGCACCGAGCTCTGGCTCGGCATCGTCCCGTCGACCGACCCCGACGCGCCGCCGGCCCTGCACGACCTCGCGATGCCCGCGCTCGGGCTGGCCGACCGCCTCGGCTTCGACCGCGCGCGCCTCGCCGACCGGGCCGTCGTCACCCCGACGTGCGGGCTGGCCGGCGCGAGCCCGCGGTGGGCCCGGACGGCGACGGGCACGACCGTCGAGCTCGCCCGCGCGTTCGTCGACCCACCCGCGAGCTGGTGACCGCGCGGGCGGTGATCCACTGAGAGGCGTGCGGATCGGACTGGTGGGCGGCGGGTTCGCCGCCCTGAGCGGAGCCCTCGCCACGGCGTTCGACGACGTCGGGTGGTCGGGGATCGAGATCGTCGACGTCCCGGTCGACGTGCCCCCGGGCGGGCTCGAGCGGGTCGACGTGCTGTGCCCGATGGGCAGCTCGATCTCCGGCGCGCTGATGGACGCGACGACCCCGCGCATGGTCCAGCAGTTCGGGGTGGGCCTGTCCGGGGTGGACATGCCGGCCGCCGCCGAGCGCGGGATCCCGGTGGACAACGTCTCGGGCGCCGCGTCCGGGAACGCCGTCGCCGTCGCGGAGATCGCGCTGCTGCACCTGCTCGCCCTGCTGCGCCGGTTCACCGAGGCGCAGGCGAACGTCGCGCGCCGTGTCGTCGGGGAGCCGTCGGGCACGACGCTGGCGGGCCGCACGGTCGGCGTCCTGGGGGTCGGCGACATCGGCGCCGAGGTGATCGTGCGGCTGCGCGCGTTCGACGCCGTGCCCGTCGGCATCGGGCGTCGCCCGCGGACCGAGACGCCGCGGGCCGCGACCCTGCTCGACGACGGGCACTACCACCGCACCGCCGACCTGCTCACCGCCCTCGCCCGCTGCGACGACCTCGTCGTGGCCTGCCCGCTCACCGAGGAGACGCGGGGGATCGTCGGTGCCGAGGCGCTGGAGGCGCTCGGTCCCCGGGGTCACGTGGTCAACGTGGCGCGCGGTCCGGTGGTCGACCGCGACGCCCTGCTCGCCGCGCTGCACGCGGGACGGGTGGCCGGCGCGGGCCTCGACGTCACCTGGGTGGAGCCGATCGACCCCGACGAGGAGCTGCTCGCCGAGAACGTCGCGGTCACCCCGCACGTCGGCGGCGTCACCGAGACCTCGTACGCCGGGATCGCACGCGGCTTCGTGGCGTCGGTGGAACGCCACCTCGGGCGCGACCTCTAGCTCACCCCGAGTGGTCGACGTCCTACCGCACGCGCTCCACCTGGAACGACCAGTCCCCGGACGGCCGACCGCGCGTACTCTCCGTACGGATTGGCGGACGCCGGAGGCGGTCATGGCCCGATCGGTGCTGCGCGGCGGCGCGGTCTGCGCCCTGGCGTGGGTGGCGGCTGCGCTGAGCGCCCTGACGGCCGTCCCGCCGGGCGGGCTCGCCCTCGACACCCCGCGCGGCGCCTGGCTCGCCGTGCTGCTCGTGTCGCTCGTCGCGGTGGCCGGGCTCGCGGTGCTCGGCGTCGCGGGTGCGTCGCCGCGCACCGAACGGGCGCTGGTCCTCACCGGCGTCGTGTGCGGCATCGCGTGGGGTGCGTCGATGCGGGCGTTCATGGCCGTCGTGGCCGGGCGGGAATCGACCGTCAGCTGGCTCGGCACGTTCGGCTTCATCCTGCTCACGAGCGCCGTCGTCGGCGGCCTGCTCGGGTACGCCGAGCACCGGCGACGCCTCGGCCGCCCGGGCCGCCGCCTGACGCTCGTACCGCTGATCTTCGCCGTCGACCCGTCCGCGCTGCTCCTCGTGCTCCCGGCGATGGCGGGCGGGTGGGCCCTGGCCGGACGCGGGACTCCTGCGCGGCGACGCCTGGCCTGGGCGGCGATGATCGTCCCGGTCGCGGCCTTCGTGGTCATCGTGGCGCTGGTCGGCGACCTCTCCGGCCTCCTCACCCCCGCGGGCGTCGCCGCGACCGTCCTGCTGTTCTCCGGAGTCGGCGTCCTGACCCTCGCGTGCTCGATCCCGTACCGCGGCGCGCCCCGTCCGGGCCCCGACACGGTCGAGTCGCGGTTCACCGTCGGGGTGCCCGGCTAACCTCGGGCCCGTGACCAGCACGGAACACACCGACGTGCCGACCGACGCAGCCCAGCGCCACCAGGAGCTGTCCGAGGTCGTGGCCGACCACCAGTTCCGCTACTACGTCCTCGACGCCCCGATCGTCACCGACGGGGAGTTCGACGAGCTCTTCGGCGAGCTGCAGGGCCTCGAGGAGCAGCACCCGTCGCTGGTCACGCCCGCCTCGCCCACGCAGCGGGTGGGCGGCGGCTTCTCCACCGACTTCGTCGCGGTGGACCACCTCGAGCGGATGCTCTCGCTCGACAACGCCTTCGCGCCCGAGGAGCTGCGCGAGTGGGTCCTGCGGGTGCAGCGCGAGCTCGACCACCCGACCGAGGAGCTGCTCTACCTCTGCGAGCTCAAGATCGACGGGCTCGCGGTGAACCTGCTCTACGAGGACGGGCACCTCACACGCGCGCTCACCCGCGGTGACGGGCGGACGGGCGAGGACATCACGCTCAACATGCGCACGCTGGCCGACGTGCCCACCGAGCTGACGGGCACCGACGAGTTCCCCGTGCCCGAGCTGATGGAGGTGCGCGGCGAGGTGTTCTTCCGCCTCGCGGACTTCGAGGAGCTCAACGCCGGCCTGGTCGCGGCGGGCAAGCAGCCGTTCGCCAACCCGCGGAACTCCGCGGCGGGCTCGCTGCGCCAGAAGGACCCGCGGGTCACCGCGACGCGCCCGTTGCGGCTGATCTGCCACGGCCTGGGCAAGCGGCGCGGCTTCACCCCGGTGCGCCAGTCGCAGGCCTACGACGCGCTCGCGGCGTGGGGGCTGCCGGTGTCCACGCACACCCGGGTGCTGCACGGCGTCGACGCGGTCATCGAGCACGTCGGGTACTGGGGCGAGCACCGCCACGACGCCGAGCACGAGATCGACGGCGTGGTGGTCAAGGTCGACGACGTCTCCCTGCAGCGCAGGCTCGGGTCGACCTCGCGGGCCCCGCGCTGGGCGATCGCCTACAAGTACCCGCCGGAGCAGGCGACGACGACGCTCAAGGGCATCAGCGTCAACGTCGGACGCACCGGGCGCGTGACGCCGTTCGCCGAGATGGAGCCGGTGCTCGTCGCCGGGTCGACGGTCTCGCTGGCGACGCTGCACAACGCGGGCGAGGTCGAGCGCAAGGGCGTCCTCATCGGCGACCGCGTCATCATCCGCAAGGCGGGCGACGTCATCCCCGAGGTGCTCGGCCCGGTCGTCGAGGCGCGCACCGGCGACGAGTACGCGTTCGTCATGCCGACGCACTGCCCCGAGTGCGGCACCGAGCTGCGGCAGATGCGCGAGGGCGACAAGGACCTCCGCTGCCCCAACGCCCGCTCCTGCCCCGCGCAGCTGCGGGAGCGGCTGTTCCACGTCGCCGGGCGTGGCGCATTCGACATCGAGGTGCTCGGCTACGAGGCCGCCACGGCGCTGCTCGACGCCGGGGTGGTGCAGGACGAGGGCGACGTCTTCCGTCTCACCGAGGACGACCTCGGCCGGGTCGACCTCTTCCGCACCAAGGCCGGCAACGTCTCGGCCAACGGCCGCAAGCTGCTGACCAACCTCGAGACCGCCCGGCACCGCCCGCTGTGGAAGGTGCTCGTGGGCCTCTCGATCCGCCACGTCGGTCCCACCGCGGCCCAGGCCCTGGCGCGGCACTTCCGGTCGGTCGACGCCATCGACGCCGCGAGCGAGGAGGAGCTGGCCGCGGTCGACGGGGTCGGCCCGACCATCGCGCACGCGGTGCGCGAGTGGTTCTCGGTCGACTGGCACCGCGAGGTCGTCGAGAAGTGGCGCGCCGCGGGCGTCGAGCTCGAGGAGGAGGCCGACGAGTCGATGCCCCGCAACCTCGAGGGGCTCTCGATCGTCGTCACCGGGTCGCTGCCCACGCTCTCGCGCGACGAGGCGAAGGAGGCGATCCTCGCCCGCGGCGGGCGCGCGGCCGGCTCGGTGTCGAAGAAGACGGCGTTCGTGGTGGTCGGCGACGAGCCGGGCTCGAAGTACGACAAGGCGATCGCCGCCAAGGTGCCGATCCTCGACGAGGACGGCTTCCGGGTGCTCCTGGAGCAGGGCCCGGACGCGGCGGCCGGTGTCGCGTTGGTCACGGGAACGGACGGGACGGACGAGGCCGAGGGGGTCCCTGGGGACGGTGGGGCGTCGACGGAGGAGGACGCGAACGCCTGAGGGTCGCGGGAGATCACCCGAGGTCCGAGGGCGCCGGGGCATTCGTGGCCGCGTGCGGCACACTCACACCGACGGGTGACGAGGGATGCGACCGTCCGGGTGGCAGTGGCGATTCGGGCCGCTGACGGCGCGACGGCTCGCGGCTCGGCGTTGCCCTCGTCGCCGAGAGCGTCGAAGCTGGACACCAGCTGGAACTCAGGGTCCTGGGTCGCAGGTGGAGGGAGGGTCGCCGCGGTGCTGCAGTGCTGCCTCAACGGTGCCCGACCGGCCGACGTGTACCCCGCGGTCCCCATGAGCCCGCGCCACCTCGCCCGCGACGCCCGCGCCGTGGCCGCCCTCGGCGTCGCCAGCCTGCACGTCCACCCACGTGACCGTGACGGGCAGGAGAGCCTCGACCCACGGGTGATCGGCACGGTCGTCGACGCCATCCGCCGCGAGGCCCCGGAGATCGAGATCGGGATCACCACCGCGCGCTGGGTCGAGCCCGACCCCATGCGGCGCACCGAGATCATCGCCCAGTGGGGCCGCCTGCCCGAGCACGCCCGCCCCGACGTCGCCGCCGTCAACGTCCACGAGCGTGGCTGGCAACGGGTCTGCGAGGCGCTCGACGCCGTCGACATCGGCATCGAGCTGGGCGTCTGGACCACCGGCGACGCCGTGCAGCTCAAGCAGGCCGGCCTCCCGCGCGGCACCGCCCGCGTCCTCGCGGAGGTCACGGTCACCGATCCCGACACCGCGGTGGCCGAGGCCGTGCGCATCCTCAAGGCCCTCGGTCCCGTCCCCGCGCCGATCCTCCTGCACGGCGAGGAGGCGGGCGCCTGGCCGGTGCTCGAGTACGCCAAGCGCAACAACCTCGACACCCGCATCGGCTTCGAGGACACCCTCAAGGGCCCCGACGGCACCTGGCTCGCCACGGGGAACGAGGAGCTCGTGCGCTACGCCCTGGGCAAGGACGTGGCCGGGCGCTACGAGCGTCGCCGCAACGGCACCCGCGCGGGTGGCCTGCGGTCCTCGCCGCTCTGGCCCGGATCCCGGGCCGAGCACCGCCGCTGACGCGAGTTCTCACGGTGCGTCACCATGTCGACGCGGGCCCCTTCGTACTTCTACGTATGGGTCCTCGTCCGGCCCAGCGCGACGATACGGAGAGTCGCGCGGCCGGAGTCCGTCGGGACGCCAGGAGCCCCGGACCCAGATCGCTCCGCTGACGCGCGATCCACGGGGACGGAGCACGACCATGACCTACGTCGTTTCACGGTTCGACGAACTGCGCGCCTCGCTGTCGGGCACCGTCGTCACCCCGGAGGACCCGGGGTACGACGAGGCCCGACGGGTGTGGAACGCCGACATCGACCGGAGACCGGCCGTCGTCGCTTACTGCGCCACCACTGAGGACGTCGCCCAGGCGGTGTCCTTCGCGGGCGACTCCTCGCTCGAGATGTCGGTGCGGAGCGGCGCCCATTCGATGGCGGGGATGTGCGTCGGTGACGCCGGCATCGTGATCGACGTGAGCCGGATGAACGACGTGGACGTGGATGCGGAGGCTCGGCGCGCCACGGTCGGGGGCGGTGCGCTGCTCAGGGACCTCGACGCCGCCACGCAGATCCACGGGCTCGCCGTGCCGTCCGGCGAGGTCGGCCATACGGGCATCGCCGGGATCACCCTCGGCGGGGGCATGGGCTGGCTGACGCGCCAGTACGGGCTGACGATCGACAACCTCGTGTCGGCGCGCGTCGTCCTCGCCGACGCGCGCATCGTGCGGGCGGCGGCCGACGAGAACCCGGATCTGTTCTGGGCGATCCGGGGCGGCGGCGGGAACTTCGGGATCGTCACCGAGTTCGAGTTCGTGCTGCACGAGGTGGGCCCGCAGGTCGACATGGCCATGCTCTTCTACGGCATGGACCAGGCGGCCGACGCCTTCCGGATGGCGCGCGAGGTCATCCCCGATCTCCCGCCCGACGTGAGCTTCGAGGTGGTGGCCATGCACGCGCCCCCCGAACCCTTCGTGCCCGAAGAGCACCACTTCCGCCTCGGGATCGCCCTCATCGCGGTGGGTTTCGGCGGCGAGGAGAGCCACCGGGACGTCGTGGACCGCGTCCGGGACGGACTGCCTCCGCTGTTCGAGATGGTCGCGCCGATGCCCTACACGGCGCTCCAGCAGATGTTCGACGACGGGTTCGCCTGGGGCACTCACGCCTACGAGAAGTCCCTCTACCTCGAGACGTTCACGGACGAGGCCATCGAGGTGATCGTCGAGCGGGTCGCCGAGACCGTGTCCCCGATGTCGGCCGTCCTCTTCTACGTGCTCGGCGGGGCGTTCTCCGCGGCCGACGACGCGAGCACGGCGTTCAGCGGCGGGCGCTCGCCGCGGTTGGCCATGTTCATCGTCGGGATGGCGCCCGACGCCGACGCGCAGTCGGTCGAGCGCGTCTGGGTGCGGGGCTTCTTCGACGCGATCGCGCCCCACGCCATGGGCACGGGCGCCTACGTCAACGGGATGGGCAGCGACGACGCCCACCGCGTACCGGCGGCCTACGGTACGAAGTACGCGCGCCTGCAGCGCATCAAGGCGGCGTACGACCCGGACAACGTGTTCCACCGGAACACGAACATCCTCCCCGCGCCCTGACGGGCGGCTAACCCACGATCGTCGCCACGATCCCGGCGAGGTGGGACAGGCGGGCGAGCTCGGAGGGCCGGAACGCGGGCCCGCCGGGCCGGCCGACGACCAGCGCCCGCTCGGGGCGGCCGACGGGCGCGGCGGCCAGCTCGGTGTCGAGCGCGGTCCAGGCCTCGGGCACGACGTGTCCGCCGGCAGGATCGAGCACGGTCGCCTTGTCCAGCGGCAGCCAGGCGAGCTCGGCGGCCTCGGTCTCCGGCGCGGCGGCGCTCGAGGCCACGCGGCGCACCCTGGCCCCGGTGCCCGTGGCCTCGGTGACCAGTGCCCAGGCCGAGCGGAACAGGCCCGGCACGCCCTCGGCCAGCAGCGTCACGCCCATCTCGGGACGGGCGGCGACGGCCTCCACCAGCTCCAGCTCGCGCGTGGTGTCCAGGGCTCCCGCGAACGGCCGCACCGACTCGACCACCACGCCGTGCACGGACTCCGCGGCGGTGATGAGCACGTCGGGGGGGCGTGAGCTGGGCATGTCCACGACGAGGTCGTCCACGGCCGTCCCTGCGCCGCGCTCGACGACGTCGACGGAGAGGATGTCCGCGCCCTCGGTACCGAGCGCCGAGGCCAGGGCCCCGAGGGTGCCGGGCCTGTCGGGCAGCACCACGCGCAGCAAGTAGGTCACGGCCCTCCTCGACCCCCCGGGACTCCCGCGAGTCCCCCGACACCGACGTGGACCCCGCGTGCGCCCAGGTACCCGCCGCGGACCCGGCGCATCCTCCCAGGCCGACCCCCGCGGGGGCGAGGGACGATCACACGCCGCCTCCCGGCAAACCTCGTCGAGGCCCGGGTCGGCGCGGTCCTAGACTGGGTGTTTCGCGTGCGGGAGACGCAACGGAGCTCGCCCCGACGTCCCGGGAGACGACCTCTCACCCGGCGCCGCGCGGAGCCCGACCCGACCATCGTGCACGACCCCGGAGGGACATGTCCGACATCACCCGCGACGACGTCGCCCACCTCGCCCGCCTGGCCCGCCTCGCGGTGACCGACGACGAGCTGGACACGTTCTCGCGCCAGATCGACGCGATCGTGGACACGGTCTCGGCGGTGGGCGACATCCCGGACGACATCCCGCCGACGGCACAGGTGGTGCCGCAGACGAACGTGCTGCGTCCCGACACCACCGAGCCCTCGCTGCCGCGCGAGGCCGCCCTGGCGGGCGCGCCCGCCGCCGAGGAGGGCCGCTTCCGCGTGCCGCGGATCCTGGGGGAGGAGCTGTGAGAGGGACGGGAGGACAGAGCGAGTTGATCTCCCTCGACGCCGGTGAGCTGGCCCGGCGCATCCACGCCCGCGAGGTCTCGTCGGTCGAGGTCACCCGGGCGCACCTGGAGCGCATCGAGGCCGTCGACGGCGACGGCGGCCCCGACGGCGTGCACGCCTTCCTGCACGTCGACGCCGAGGGCGCCCTCGCGGCGGCCGAGGCGGTCGACCGCGCGCTGGCCGAGGGTGGGCCCGTCTCGCCCCTGGCCGGGGTCCCGGTGGCGGTCAAGGACAACATGACCACCGTCGACATGCCGACCACCTGCGGGTCGGCGATCCTCGACGGTTGGCGCCCGCCCTACGACGCGACCGTCGTCGCCCGGCTGCGGGCGGCCGGCCTGATCCCGCTGGGCAAGACCAACCTCGACGAGTTCGCCATGGGCAGCTCGACCGAGAACTCGGCGTTCGGCACGACCCGGAACCCCTGGGACCTCTCGCGCATCCCGGGGGGCTCCGGGGGCGGGTCGTCGGCGGCGGTCGCGGCGGGCGAGGCGCCGCTGGCCCTCGGTTCGGACACCGGCGGCTCGATCCGCCAGCCCGGCGCCGTCACCGGCACCGTCGGGGTCAAGCCCACCTACGGCACGGTCTCGCGCTACGGGCTCGTCGCGTTCTCGTCGTCGCTGGACCAGATCGGGCCGTGCGCGCGGTCGGTGCTCGACGCCGCGCTGCTCCACGAGGTGATCGGCGGGCACGACCGGCGCGACCAGACCTCGGTCGACGGCCCGCTGCCGCCCGTGGTCGAGGCCGCGCTGGCCGGTGCCCGCGGCGATCTCGCGGGCGTGCGCGTCGGGATCGTCAGCGAGTTCGCCGGCGAGGGCTACCAGCCCGGCGTGCTCGCCGCGTTCACCGACGCCGTGCGCGTGCTGGGTGAGCTGGGCGCGGACGTCGTCGAGGTCTCGTGCCCCTCGTTCTCCTACGCGCTGCCGGCCTACTACCTCATCGCGCCGAGCGAGGCCTCCAGCAACCTGGCCCGCTTCGACGCCATGCGCTACGGGCTGCGCGTCGGCGACGACGGCTCGCAGTCCACGGACGAGGTGATGTCGCAGACGCGCGAGAAGGGCTTCGGCGCCGAGGTCAAGCGCCGCATCATGATCGGGACGCACGCCCTGTCCGCCGGCTCGTACGACGCGCTCTACGGCAAGGCGCTCAAGGCCCGGACGCTGATCGTCCGCGACTTCACCGCCGCGTTCGAGACGTGCGACGTGCTGGTCTCGCCGACGACGCCCACCACGGCGTTCCCCATCGGCGAGCGCACCGACGACCCGCTGGCGATGTACCTCGCCGACCTCTGCACGATCCCGTCGAACCTCGCCGGCAACGCCGCGCTCTCGGTGCCCTGCGGCCTCGCGGCCGACGACCAGCTGCCCGTCGGCATGCAGATCATGGCGCCCGCCCTGGCCGACGACCGCGCCTATCGGGTCGCGGCGGCCTACGAGACGGCGCGGTCCTCGTCCGCCGACGCCGGCCCCCGCATCCCCGAACTCCGTGCTCTGGAGGGCTCCCGATGACGGCTGTGACGACCCCTGGCGTCGAGTCCGCGCCCTACACCGTCGAGGAGGTCTGCGAGCAGTTCGACCCCGTCATGGGGCTCGAGGTGCACGTGGAGCTCAACACCGAGACGAAGATGTTCTGCGGCTGCGCGAACGCCTTCGGCGCGGAGCCCAACACCCACGTCTGCCCGGTGTGCCTGGGCCTGCCGGGCTCGCTGCCGCGGCTGAACGGCACCGCCGTGGAGTCCGCGATCAAGATCGGCCTGGCGCTGAACTGCCAGGTCCGGGAGCGCTCCGGCTTCGCCCGGAAGAACTACTTCTACCCGGACATGCCGAAGAACTTCCAGATCTCCCAGTACGAGGACCCGATTGTCTTCGACGGCTACCTGGACGTACCGCTCGACGACGGCACCACCTGGCGCGTGGAGATCGAGCGCGCGCACATGGAGGAGGACACGGGCAAGTCCCTGCACGTCGGCGGGGCCACCGGGCGCATCCACGGCGCGGACTACTCGCTGCTCGACTACAACCGCTCCGGCGTGCCGCTGATCGAGATCGTCACCAAGCCGATCATCGGGGCCGGCGTCCGCGCCCCCGAGGTGGCGCGCGCCTACGTCACGGCGCTGCGCGACGTCCTGCGCGGCCTCGGGGTCTCCGACGTCCGGATGGACCAGGGCTCGATGCGCTGCGACGCCAACGTGTCCCTGATGCCCAAGGGCGCGACGGAGTTCGGCACCCGCACCGAGACGAAGAACGTCAACTCGCTGCGGTCGGTGGAGCGCGCGGTGCGCTACGAAATGGGCCGTCACGCCGGCGTGCTGCTCTCCGGCGGCACCATCCGGCAGGAGACCCGGCACTTCGACGAACAGTCCGGGACCACCTCGCCGGGGCGGCCGAAGGAGACCTTCGCCGACTACCGCTTCTTCCCCGAGCCCGACCTCCCGCCGCTCGAGCCCTCCCGCGACTGGGTGGAGACGCTGCGCGCCGCCCTGCCCGAGCGCCCCTGGGAGCGCCGCGCGCGCATCCAGACCGACTGGGGCCTCTCGGACGAGGAGCTGCGCGACCTCGTCAACGCCGACGCGCTCGACCTCGTCGCCGACACCGTCGAGGCGGGTGCGCCCCCGGAGGCCGCGCGCTCCTGGTGGGTCTCGTACCTGTCCCAGCAGGCCAACACGGCGGGCGTCGCCCTCACCGGGCTCGCGATCACGCCGGCGCAGGTCGCCCGGGTCATCGCGCTGGTCGAGGACGGGACGCTGACCAACAAGCTGGCGCGCCAGGTCGTCGACGGCGTCCTCGCGGGCGAGGGCGAGCCCGACGACGTCGTCTCCGGGCGGGGTCTGGCCGTGGTCAGCGACGAGAGCGCGCTGACCGCCGCGGTGGACGAGGCGCTGGCGGCCCAGCCCGCCGTGGCCGAGAAGATCCGCGCGGGCAAGACCAAGGCGGCCGGGGCGATCGTCGGCGCGGTGATGAAGGCCACTCGGGGGCAGGCGGACGCCGCGCGTGTCCAGGAGCTGGTGCTCGAGCGCTGTCAGTGACCCGGATTCGTCCGGGCAACATCTTTTTCGAGACCTCCCCGTAACTCGACCGAGATCCCTCCGTTGGGTGATTCAGGAAGCAGCGTGTAGCGGCTTCTGAACCGGGCGTCACCGTCGCTCTGTGCGGTACGACCGTCCGGTTCATCCCCCGAAGCCAGATGAACTACCCAGGAGGGTCGAATGGGTGCACACAGTGCCCGCCAGGCGAGCACGGTCGGCAAGATCGCCGGCCGGGGCGCACTGACCGCCGCCGCCGCGCTCGCGCTGACGGGCGGCACTGCGTCGTTCGCGTTCGCCGCCGAGGCGCCGAACCTCGACAACACGACGTCCACCCTCGAGGACGTGGCGTCCAGCAATGCCGAGGGCCTGCAGGAGCTCCCCGAGACGGACGTGCCCACGACCGTCAAGGGCGGCGAGGAGTTCGTCGGCGGCCACGCGTCCGCCGCCCAGCACGACGTCAACCGCATCACCTCGGCGGTGACCTCGGACCTGCAGACCGCCGCGAACGACAACGGCATTCCGGTCGGCAGCCAGGCGACCGACACCGAGCAGGAGATCTCCGGCTCGGTCAACGAGGTCTCCGGTCAGGTCCACGACGCCACCGGTTCCGGCGCCCAGCAGGTCGACGACGCGATCTCGAGCGGCTCCAGCATGCTCTCGTTCTCCTGATCCGCTCCCCAGATCAGGACGGACCCGCGGCCCCGGTCCTCCTCCCTGCCCGGGGGGAGGACCGGGGCCGCGGTGCGTCCGGGGGTCGGTTCCTTCCGAGGGCGCGCTCCTCGGGCCGCTAGTCGGCCCCGCTGGCTCCGCCCGACGGCGGGCGGATGCGCACGACGCGGTCGTCGGTGGGCGTGACGGGGCCGCCGGCGTCCTTGTTGGCCGTGGTCAACCAGATCAGGCCGTCCGAGGCGACGTCGGTGCCGGTGATCCGCCCGTAGGTGCCCGCCAGCACCGCCTGCGGCGTGCCGACGAACCCGCCCTGGGGTGTGGGGCGCAGGACGAACATCGCGCTCGAGCCCCGGAGCCCGACGACGAGAGTGCCGGGCAGCGCCGCGCACCCGGCCACTCCCGGTCGCTCGGGCCACGTCCAGGCCGGGGCGGCGGCCGCGTTCGGGCCCGGCGCGACCCCGGGCCGCACGGCCAGCAGGACGTCGCGCGGGCCGGCCCGGTCGGTGACCCAGCTGACGCCGGTCGCCGCGTCCGCGCACACGTCGCCGGGGGCGTGCAGGCCGCTGCCCACCACCGGCGACGCCGGGTCCGGCGTGCCCGGGGCCGGCCGGCCGAACGGGTCGATGCGCAGGAGCTTGCCGGCCAGCGACGTGGGCGAGGCCGCGGCCGCCCGGTCGCCGCCGTCGCCCGTGGCGACGAGCAGGGTGCCGTCGGGCTCGACCCCGACCGCGCCGCTGTTGCCCGACGCCCCGCGCGGGATGCCGCCCAGCACGGTCTTGGGCACGTCCCCGGGCGCGATCCGCAGGACGGCGTTGCCGCCCGGGGTGGTGGCGTAGGCGTAGAGGAGCTGGTCCTCCGCGTAGGAGGGGGAGAGCGCCAGCGAGGTGAGCCCTCCGTCGCCCGCCGCGTCGACGGGCACGGTCGCCACGGTCTCCGGGGTCTCCTCGGGAGCGACGCGCAGGATGCGTCCGGTCGTGCGCTCGGCCACCAGGGCGGCGGCCCCGCCCGGCAGCGTGACGACGGCGGACATCGGCGCCAGGCAGGTGGCGACGACCTGGGGATCGGGGTCGACGCACGGCGGGGGCACCGAGGGCCCGTCCGAGTTGGGTGCCGGCGTCGGCTCGCCGGTCTCGGGCAGCTGCGGCTGCGGCGCCCGCTCGGCGGAGAGGTCGGGGCGCTCGCGCCAGGGCTGCTGCCCGGCGTCGGGGAACTGCGCGCAGCCGGCGAGCAGCGCCGCGAGCGTGGTCAGCGCGGCGAGCAGCAGCACGTACCGCGACGGACCGGACACGGCTCGACACACTAGGCGTCCCCTGCTGTGCCGGCCGTGAGACGGGGGCGGCCACCGAACCGTGCGCGACGGTGTTCCCGGGGAGAGGAGGTGGATCCCGATGACCGAGGTGGCGCCCGGCGTCGTGCACCTGCCCGGGTGGCTCGACGTCGAGCGCCGGCGCGGCCTCGTCGCGGCGTGCCGCCGGTGGGCCGCGCACGGGCCCGGGGCGCGCGCGGCGCGGCTGCCCACGGGCGGGCAGATGAGCGTCGAGACGGTGTGCCTGGGCTGGCACTGGATCCCCTACCGCTACTCGCGCACCCGCGACGACCAGGACGGTTCCGCGGTCCTGCCGTTCCCGGCGTGGCTCGCCGACCTGGGGCGCGAGGCCGTGGCCGCCGCCTACGACGACCCGGAGGCCGGGGCCGAGTACCGCCCGGACATCGCCCTGGTCAACTTCTACGGCGCGGACTCGCGCATGGGCATGCACCAGGACCGCGACGAGGCCGCCGACGACCCGGTGGTGTCGCTGAGCCTCGGGGCGGCCTGCGTGTTCCGCATCGGCAACACCGAGAACCGCGGGCGCCCGTACACCGACCTGGTGCTCGACTCCGGCGACCTCGTGGTGTTCGGCCGGGAGCACCGGCTGGCCTACCACGGGGTGCCGAGGATGGTGCCGTCCTTCGCGGTCGAGGACATCGGTCTGCCCGAGGGCCGCATCAACATCACGCTGCGGGTGTCCGGCCTGCAGGACTGACGACGGCGACTACCCTCCCGCCCCGTGAGCGCCGAACCCGTGACCGTGCTGGTGCCCCACGACGAGGGCGAGGCCGCGCTCGCCGACATCGACGGCCTCGAGCTCGTCCGCTACGACGAGCAGGCCGACTCCCTCCCCGACGCCGCGGAGCGGGCCGCGGTGCTCATCCCCGGCTTCCTCGCGACGACCGACGCGTTGAAGCTGGTCGAGCGCTGCCCGAACCTGCGCCTGGTGCAGCTGCTCTCGGCCGGCGCGGAGATGTGGGTGGGCCGGCTCCCCGACGGCGTGCAGCTCTCCGACTGCCAGGGCGCGCACGGCGGGGTCACCGCCGAGTGGGTGCTCGCCGCGACCCTCGCCGTGCTGCGCGAGATCCCGCCGTTCGTGCGCGCCCAGGACGAGGGCCGGTGGGACCAGCACATCACCGACACGCTCACCGGCAAGCGCGTCCTGCTCGTCGGCGCGGGCGACCTCGCCGACCAGACCGCGCGCCGGATGGAGACCTTCGACGTCGCCACCATCACCCGCGTCGGGCGCCGGGCCCGCGAGGGCGTGCACGCCACCTCGGAGCTGCCCGACCTGCTTCCCGACCACGACGTCGTCGTGCTCCTCGTCCCGCTCACCGACGAGACCCGCGGCCTCGTGGACGCCGCGTTCCTCGCCGCGATGCCCGACGGGGCGCTGCTGGTCAACGCGGCGCGCGGGCCCGTGGTCGACACCGACGCCCTGCTCGCCGAGCTGCGCGCCGAGCGCCTGCGGGTGGCTGTCGACGTCGTCGATCCCGAGCCCCTGCCCGCCGACCACCCGTTGTGGTCCGCGCCCAACCTGCTGATCACCCCGCACGTCGGCGGCAGCGTGCCCGGACACCTCGAGCGGGCCTACCGCGTCGTGCACACCCAGCTCGAGGCCGTCGCCCGCGGCGAGGACCCGCCGAACCTGGTGATCAACGGGTACTGACGGCGCTCTTACTTGCTAGGCAGCACGCAAGTATGTAGAAAGGGTGGTACGCCCACGCGCCGAGACGTGGACGACGTCGGAGCGGAGCGGGCGATGACAGCGTGGACGAGCGTCAGCACAGGGGCGGGCGAGGAGATCGTGCGGGTCGACGTCGAGGACGGCGACCCGTTCGCGGTGATGGCCCTGGGCCGGCACACCGTCGTGCTCACGCGCGACGAGTGCCGCCGGATCGCCGACGCGCTGCGCGCGGCGTCGCACCGGTCCCCACCCCGCTGACGAGACCCCGGTGGCGAGACGTCGGTGGCGTGACCTCGGTGGCGAACCCCGCGCTCAGCGCGGGATTCGCCACCGAGGAGGCGACCTAGATCGAGCGGACCGCGCCCGTCGCCCCCGAGGTCACGAGCTTCGCGTAGGCGCGCAGGGCGCTGGTGAGGTGGCGGTGGCGCTCGACGGCGGGCTGCCAGGGGCGCTCCGAGGCCTCCATCTTGGCGCGGCGCTCCGCGAGCACGTCCTCGTCGACGAGCAGCTCGATGCGCCGCGCGTCGACGTCGAGCAGGATCTCGTCGCCTTCCTGGACGAGCCCGATCGTGCCGCCGGCCGCCGCTTCGGGGGAGACGTGCCCGACGGAGATGCCGCTCGAGCCGCCGGAGAACCGGCCGTCGGTGACCAGCGCGCACACCGCGCCGAGACCCGCGCCCTTGAGGAACGCGGTCGGGTGCAGCATCTCCTGCATGCCGGGGCCGCCGGCCGGGCCCTCGTAGCGCACGACGATCACGTCGCCGGGCTGCACCTGCTTCCCGAGGATGATCGAGACGGCCTCCTCCTGGCTCTCGACCACCCGCGCGGGTCCGCGGAAGAACCGCCCGTCCTCGGGCAGGCCTGCGCTCTTGATGACGGCGCCGTCGGGGGACAGGTTGCCGGTGAGCACGGCGAGCCCCCCGTCGGCCGAGAACGCGTGCGCGACGTCGTGGATGACGCCGTCGGTGCCGTCGGTGTCGAGCGAGGACCAGCGGTTGGTCGTCGAGAACGGCTCGACGGTGCGCACCCCGCCGGGGGCGGCGTGGAACAGCGCGAGGGCCTCCTCGGACGGCGAGCCGCCCCGGATGTCCCAGGCGCCGAGCCACGCGTCGAGCGAGGGGGCGTGGACCGCGTGCACGTCGCGGTGCAGCAGGCCGCCCCGGTCGAGCTCGCCGAGGATGGCGGGGATGCCGCCGGCGCGGTGCACGTCCTCCATGTGGTGCGAGGAGTTC
Source organism: Actinomycetospora sp. CA-053990 (assembly GCF_050948445.1). Classification (NCBI taxonomy): domain Bacteria; kingdom Bacillati; phylum Actinomycetota; class Actinomycetes; order Pseudonocardiales; family Pseudonocardiaceae; genus Actinomycetospora; species Actinomycetospora sp. CA-053990. Next base: position 2,012,325 of record NZ_CP192043.1, read on the forward strand.
GGCGCGACCTTCGAGACGCACGGCACCCGCCGGCTGACGGCGTCGATGTCGGCCAGCGAGAACTCGAGCTCGGCCTCGTGGGCGGCAGCGAGGATGTGCAGCACGGTGTTCGTCGAGCCGCCCATCGCGACGTCGAGGGCCATCGCGTTCTCGAACGCGTGCCGCGACGCGACGTTCCGCGGCAGCACCGAGTCGTCGTCCTCGGCGTAGTAGCGCCGGGCCAGGTCGACGACCGTGCGGCCCGCGTCGAGGAAGAGCTCGCGGCGCGCCGCGTGCGTCGCCAGCGTGGACCCGTTGCCGGGCAGCGAGAGCCCGAGCGCCTCGGTGAGGCAGTTCATCGAGTTCGCCGTGAACATTCCCGAGCACGACCCACAGGTCGGGCAGGCGGAGCGCTCGACCTCGGTCAGGCCCTCGTCGCTGACCTGCGACGACGCGGACGCGGAGATCGCGGTGATGAGGTCGGTCGGGGCCTGGGCGACGCCCTCGACGACGACGGCCTTGCCGGCCTCCATCGGCCCGCCCGACACGAACACCGTCGGGATGTTCAGCCGCAGCGCGGCGTTGAGCATGCCCGGGGTGATCTTGTCGCAGTTCGAGATGCAGACCAGGGCGTCCACGGCGTGGCCCTGCACCATGTGCTCGACGCCGTCGGCGATCACCTCGCGGGACGGCAGCGAGTGCAGCATCCCGCCGTGGCCCATGGCGATGCCGTCGTCCACGGCGATCGTGTGGAACTCGCGCGCGATGCCGCCGGCCTCGCGCACCGCGCCCGCGACCAGCTCGCCCATCTCCTTGAGGTGCACGTGTCCGGGCACGAACTGCGTGTACGAGTTGGCGATCGCGACCAGCGGCTTGCCGAAGTCGGCGTCGGTGAGACCGGTGGCGCGCCAGAGGGCGCGCGCCCCGGCGGCGTTGCGGCCCTGGGTGGTGACGCGCGAGCGGAGCGGCGGCACAGGTGACCTCACAGGACGATCAGGTGGCGGAAACGATCAGGCGACGACCGCCCGAGATTACGCCCGCTCGGATCCCTCGCTCGGGGTCGCGTCGGCGGCGTCCCGGTCGGTCGGCTGCTCGGTCTGCTGGTCGGCCTGCTCGGTCTGCTCGGTCTGCTGGTCGGACCGCTGGTCGGCCTCGCGGAGCCTCGCGATCCGCATCCGGGTGGCCTCGAGCTCGCGCTGGTGCGCGGCGGCGTCCTCGACCTCCTCGGGCGTCGGCATCGTGATCCGCCCGCCGCTGGCCTGTGCGACGCGTCCGAGGTCGCGGGTGCGCACGCCGACCAGCGCCAGCTCGCTCTCGTCCCCGCGGACCGCGCGCACCCACCCGCGCTCGACGACGCGCAGGATGGCGAGGTCGTCCCACGCGAGTCGCTGGGAGCCCCACGCCGAGCGCACCCGCAGGGCCTCGGTGTCGACGGTCGTGCGCGTGCGCACCACCCACCAGCCCAGGCCGAGGGGGAGGAGGAACGCCAGGAACCAGGGGCCGCCGAGGAACGCGATCGGGGAGATGCAGATCGCGACGAAGCCGACGGCGATCAGCGCCGGCATCGGGACGGCCCGGAACGTCGCCGGGCGGGCCGGCACCTCGTCGGCCGTCCCCGCCGTCGTCCCCTGCTCGGTGCTCACTCCCGCGATGGTGCCAGCAGGCCGGTGTCCGGGCGCGGTGTGCCGCCGGAGCGCTCACCCCGGGGTCCGGCGGGCGCCGTAGAGGCCGACGAGGTCGTCGGCGACGACCCGGGCGCGGGCGCACTCGAAGCGGTGGGCCGTCCCGTCGGCGGTGTGGATCGCGACGGTGGGGAAGCGGACCTGGACGACCCGGGTCCGTGCGGTCGGGGTGACCTCGACCGCCACGACCGAGCCGGCCGGGATCGCGCGGATCGTGGGCCCGGGCCGGACCGCGTCGTCGGCGGCCTCGGCGCAGAACACGATCTCGTCGGGGTAGAGGAGCAGGTGCCCCGGCACCAGGTCGGGCTCGCCGGTGCCCTCCGGGGCGCCGAGCCCGGCCTCGAGCAGTGCCGCCTGCCGCCGACGTTCCGGCCTCACCGGACGGCGCGCGCTGCGGGCCAGCGCCTCGCTGTTCTGCGCGGGCGCCGGCTGCCGGTCCGCGGCGGGCGTCGCCGTGCCCCGCGCGTGGCGTTCGCGGTACCAGCGCGGGGCGAACCACGAGGGGCCCCACAGCCCCAGGACGATCACCAGGATCGCGGCGAGCAGCAACGGCGCGGCGATCCGCGACCCGGTCCGGCCCTCCGGGAGGACGAAGGTCGCGGCGTAGTCGAAGGCGAGCAGGGCTCCGGCGGGGAAGACGAAGAGCGGCCCCGACCCCGTCGGGCCGCCCACCCAGCTGCGCCACGTGCCGCGCCAGACCAGCACCGTCACGACGACGCAGCCGAGGCCGAGGGCGAGCGCCACCCACCCCTGGACGGCCGGGGGCTCACCAGGCGTCGACGTCATCGGCCTGCTCCCCGGTCGTGTCGACGGCGTGGTCGTTGACCTCGTCCATCAGCACCGCTCCGCCCCAGCCGCCCAGGGCACCCAGGGCGAACCCGGCGACGGTGCCCGCGCCGGGGAACAGCAGCGTGCCGAGGGCGGCGCCCGCGGCGGCCCCACCGATGGCCCCGACGCCCACCGTCGCCCCTGTGCCGCGGCGCGCCCGGCGCGCTCCGCCGCACTGAAACGGGGGTTGTCGGCGTCGGAGAGCAGCTGCCCGGCGGCGGGGCCGACGAAGGCCAGCCGGTTGCCGAGCGTCGCCATGTCGGCGTACCTCGCGTCGGCCGCGGCCCTCGCCACCGGGTCCATGGCGGCCGCCGCGGCCTCCCGCAGCAGGTTCTGGTGCGCGCCGGCGGCACCCAGCGCGGTCTCGCGGCCGCGCTCGGACGCGCGGCTCCGTGCCCCGGCCCCGAAGGCGGCCAGGACGTCCTCGAGGGGCCCTCGCCGGCCGCGCTCCCGGCGACGGCGGCCGCCGCGGCGACCTCCTCGCCGAAGGCCCGCATCGTCGGCTCGGCCGCGGCCGTCGCGACGGACGCGGCGTCCACGACGACGGGATCGACCCGGAACCCGCCGCCCGGCGCGGTCATGTGGCCCTCCCTCGCCCGGTGCTGCGCGGGGTCCGATGCTACGAGCGGACCGGGCCGGTCGAGGGCGGTTTCGCGCAATCGGCGGTGCCGCCGTGGTGCCGGCCGAGAGCGGGGCGGATCACTCCGGCACGGTGGCGGGGTGGAGGACGGGCCGTGCTACCGTCCTGGCATGCAGCGAATTCTCGTACTCGCCGGGCGCGTCAGCGCCTGACGAGCCTCGTGCTCGCTGCCTAGTTCGCTGACGCGCCGGCCCTCTCCGCCTCCTGGCGGCGAGGGCTTTTTCGTGTCCGGGGCTCGTTCACACACTCGTACCTGATCCCCCAGAGGCTGATCACCGATGACCACAGCCAGACCGCGCCCGGCGCCGCGCTCCGGCGTGCCGACCGAGCAGCAGGACCAGGCCGCGCAACCCGCGACCCGTCCGGCCGCTCCTCGTCCGGCCCGCGTCGACCCCACCCCGGCGACGGGGGCCCAGTCCCTCGTGCGCTCGCTCGAGGCCGTCGGCTGCGACGTCGTCTTCGGCATTCCCGGCGGCGCGATCCTCCCGGCCTACGACCCGCTCTACGACTCCACGCTCGTGCGCCACATCCTCGTGCGCCACGAGCAGGGCGCGGGCCACGCCGCCACCGGGTACGCCCAGGCCACCGGCCGCGTCGGCGTCTGCATCGCGACCTCCGGCCCGGGGGCGACGAACCTCGTCACGCCCCTCGCGGACGCGATGCTCGACTCGGTGCCGATCGTCGCGATCACGGGGCAGGTGGGCCGCAAGCTCATCGGCACCGACGCGTTCCAGGAAGCCGACATCTGCGGCATCACGCTGCCGATCACCAAGCACAACATGCTGGTCACCGACCCGGCGGACATCCCGCGGGCGATCACCGAGGCGTTCCACATCGCCTCCACCGGGCGTCCCGGCCCGGTCCTGGTCGACCTGCCCAAGGACGTCCTGCAGGCCCAGACCACCTTCAGCTGGCCCGTCGAGACCCGACTGCCCGGCTACCGGCCGACCACCCGGCCGCACTCCAAGCAGATCCGGGAGGCCGCCCGCCTGATCGGCGAGGCGCGTCGCCCGGTGCTCTACGTCGGCGGCGGTGTGATCAAGGCCGAGGCCTCCACCGAGCTCCTCGACCTCGCCGACGAGACCGGCGCCCCCGTGGTCACCACCCTCATGGCCCGTGGCGCGTTCCCCGATGGCCACCGCCAGAACCTGGGGATGCCGGGGATGCACGGCACCGTCGCCGCCGTCGCGGCGATGCAGAAGTCCGATCTGCTGATCGCCCTCGGGGCGCGGTTCGACGACCGCGTCACCGGCGACCTCTCGACCTTCGCGCCCGAGGCGAAGATCGTCCACGCCGACATCGACCCGGCCGAGATCGGCAAGAACCGGCCGGCCGACGTGCCGATCGTGGGTGACGCCCGCGAGGTCATCATCGAGCTCACGAGCGCCCTGCGGGCCGCGGGGGAGGACGCCCGCAGCGGCCGTCACGAGCAGCAGCGGGACTGGTGGGAGCAGCTCGAGCGCTGGCGGTCCACCTTCCCGCTGGGCTACGACGACCCGCCCGACGGCACGCTCTCGCCCGAGTACGTCATCGAGCGGATCGGGGCGATCGCCGGCCCGGACGCGATCTACGCAGCGGGCGTGGGGCAGCACCAGATGTGGGCGGCGCAGTTCATCCGCTACGAGAAGCCGCGCACGTGGCTCAACTCCGGTGGCGCCGGGACCATGGGTTACGGGGTGCCCGCCGCGATGGGGGCCAAGGTCGGCCAGCCGGACACCACCGTGTGGTGCATCGACGGCGACGGCTGCTTCCAGATGACCAACCAGGAGCTCGCGACCTGCGCGATCGAGGGCATCCCGATCAAGGTCGCGGTCATCAACAACGGCAACCTCGGCATGGTCCGCCAGTGGCAGACCCTGTTCTACGAGGAGCGCTACTCGCAGACCGAGCTCGGCACCCACAAGCACCGCGTGCCCGACTTCGTCCTGCTCGCCGAGGCGCTCGGGTGCGTGGGCCTGCGGTGCGAGTCGAAGGACGACGTCGACCGGGTGATCGCGGAGGCCATGGCCATCGACGACCGCCCGGTGGTCGTCGACTTCACCGTCGGCGCCGACGCGCAGGTCTGGCCGATGGTCGCGGCCGGGACGGGCAACGACAAGATCATGGCGGCCCGCGACATCCGGCCGCTGTTCGACGACCCCGAGGCCGGCGGAGCGGACGAGGTTGCCAATAAGGAGAGGGGGACAGCATGACCACCACACACACCCTGTCCGTCCTCGTCGAGGACAAGCCCGGCGTGCTCGCACGCATCTCCGGCCTGTTCTCGCGACGCGGCTACAACATCCAGTCGCTCGCCGTGGGCCCCACCGAGGAGGAGGGGATCTCGCGCATGACGATCTGCGTCACCGTCGACGACTTCCCCCTCGAGCAGGTGACGAAGCAGCTCAACAAGCTCGTCCACGTCATCAAGATCGTGGAGCTGGAGCCGACGACCTCGGTGCAGCGCGAGCTCGTCATGCTGAAGATCCGCGCGGACGCGAGCGTGCGCTCGCAGGTCCTCGAGGTCACGCAGATGTTCCGGGCCAAGGTCGTGGACGTCGCCCCCGAGGCGGTCACCGTCGAGGCCACCGGCACCGAGGACAAGCTCAACGCCCTGCGTCGCATGCTCGAGCCCTACGGCATCCGCGAGATCGTGCAGTCCGGGATGGTCGCGCTGTCCCGTGGGCCGCGCTCCATCGCCGCGCACCACCGATAAGTTCGTCGTGTTCGTCATTCCCGGAAGGAAGTAGTACCGCTCATGAGTGCCCCGACCACCGGCAACGCCGAGGTCTTCTACGACTCCGACGCCGACCTCTCGATCATCCAGGGACGCAAGGTCGCCGTCATCGGCTACGGCAGCCAGGGCCACGCCCACGCGCTGTCCCTGCGCGACTCGGGCGTCGACGTGCGGGTCGGCCTGCCGGAGGCGTCCAGGTCCCGCGCGGCCGCCCAGGAGGAGGGGCTGCGCGTCGTCACGCCGGCCGAGGCCTCCGCCGAGGCCGACGTGATCATGATCCTGGCGCCGGACACCAAGCAGCGCACGATCTACGCCGACGACATCGCCCCGAACCTCGAGTCGGGCAACGCGATCTTCTTCGGCCACGGCTTCAACATCCGCTACGACCTCATCCAGCCGCCGAAGGACATCGACGTCGCGATGGTCGCCCCGAAGGGGCCCGGCCACCTCGTCCGCCGCCAGTTCGTCGACGGCAAGGGCGTGCCGTGCCTCATCGCCGTCGAGCAGGACGCGACGGGCGGGGCCCAGGCGCTCGCGCTGTCCTACGCCGCGGCCATCGGCGGCGCCCGCGCCGGCGTCATCAAGACGACGTTCACCGAGGAGACCGAGACCGACCTCTTCGGCGAGCAGGCCGTGCTCTGCGGCGGCACGTCCGCGCTGGTCCAGGCCGGGTTCGAGACCCTCGTGGAGGCCGGCTACCAGCCCGAGATCGCCTACTTCGAGTGCCTCCACGAGCTCAAGCTGATCGTGGACCTCATGTACGAGAACGGCATCTACGGCCAGCGGTACTCGATCAGCGACACCGCCGAGTACGGCGACCTCACCCGCGGCCCGCGCATCGTCAACAACGCGGTCAAGGAGGAGATGCGCAAGATCCTGGGCGAGATCCAGGACGGCACCTTCGCCCGCGAGTGGGTGGCCGAGGACGACAACGGCCGCCCGAACTTCACCAAGCTCGAGGAGGAGGGCAAGGCCCACCAGATCGAGCAGGTCGGCGCCAAGCTCCGCGGTCTCATGCCCTGGATGGCCCGCCCGACCACCTGAGTCGCGCACCCTGCTCCCGGAGCGAACGGGTATCTCGCTGCTTCTATGCGCGCGAAGTCCCCGTTCGCTCCGGGCGTCGGCACCCGTCCCGATCATGTGAATCGGTTCACGACGGGTCGGTAAGGTCGTCGTGAGTGCGGGACGATGCCCCGCAGCACGTCGGCGTGTGTTGACATCGGTAGGTGCAGGGCTCGTCGGCGTGGACCCACCGCCGACCCCGGGAGCGAACTCACCGATGACCACCGCCGCCAGCAAGCCCGTCGTCCTGATGGCCGAGAAGCTCGCGCCGTCGACGTTGGAGGTGTTCGGCGACGAGGTCGAGATCCGCACCGTCGACGGCACCGACCGTCCGGCCCTGCTCGAGGCCGTGGCGACCGCCGACGCCCTGCTCGTGCGCTCGGCCACCCAGGTCGACGCCGAGGTCTTCGACGCCGCCAAGCAGCTGAAGATCGTCGGCCGCGCCGGCGTCGGGCTCGACAACGTCGAGGTCCCGGCCGCGACGGCGCACGGCGTCATGGTCGTGAACGCGCCGACCTCGAACATCGTCTCCGCCGCCGAGCACGCGCTCGCGCTGCTGCTCGCCACCGCCCGGCGCATCCCCGAGGCCGACGCGAGCCTGCGGGCGGGCAAGTGGGAGCGCAGCAAGCTCTCCGGCGTCGAGATCCAGGGCAAGACCGTCGGCGTCATCGGCCTCGGCAAGATCGGGCAGCTGTTCGCCAGCCGCATCGCGTCGTTCGGCACCCACGTCATCGCGTACGACCCGTACCTGCCGCAGAGCCGCGCCACCCAGCTCGGCATCGAGCTCGTCGAGCTCGACGAGCTCCTGGCCCGCGCGGACATGATGACGATCCACCTGCCGAAGACCCCCGAGACGCAGGGCCTCATCGGCAAGGAGGCGCTCGCGAAGACCAAGCCGGGCGTCATCATCATCAACGCCGCGCGCGGCGGGCTCGTCGACGAGGAGGCGCTGGCCGAGGCCGTGCGCTCCGGACACGTCGCCGGCGCGGGTGTCGACGTCTACGTCACCGAGCCGACCACCTCGAGTCCGCTCTTCGAGCTCCCCCGGGTCACGGTGACCCCGCACCTCGGCGCCTCGACCGCGGAGGCCCAGGACCGCGCCGGCACGGACGTCGCCCACTCGGTGCTCGCCGGGCTGCGCGGCGACTTCGTGCCCGACGCCGTCAACGTCTCCGGCGGCGCGGTGGGCGAGGAGGTCCGGCCGTGGCTGGGCATCACCCAGAAGCTGGGCGTGCTGCTCTCCGACCTGGTCGGCGCCCCGCGCGAGCTGCAGGTGCTGGTGCGCGGCGAGCTCGCCCACGAGGACGTCTCGGTGCTCTCGCTCGCCGCCCTGCGCGGGGTGTTCGGCGAGGTCGTCGACGAGCCGGTCACCTTCGTCAACGCCCCGGCCCTGGCCGAGGAGCGCGGCGTCAGCGTCGCGGTCGAGACCGAGAGCGAGAGCCCCAACCACCGCAGCATGGTCACCCTGCGCGCGGTGCGCGAGGACGGCGACGCGATCTCGGTGTCGGGCACGCTGACCGGCGAGGACGAGGTCGAGAAGCTCGTCGAGATCAACGGCCGCAGCTTCGACCTGCGCGCCGAGGGCGACGTCCTGCTCTTCGAGTACTCGGACCGCCCCGGCGCCATGGGCGTCGTCGGCACGATGCTCGGCGAGTCCGACGTCAACATCGAGGCCGCGCAGCTGTCGCAGACGCGCGACAAGTCGTCGTCGATCATGCTCCTGCGTGTCGACCAGCCCGTCGCGACGGAGGTCCTCGAGCCCATCGGGGCGACGCTGGGCGCGCGGACGACGCGGTTGATCAGCTTCGGGTGACCGATTCGTCCGGTGGGGTGAGGGCCCGTGGCCCAAACCCCGCCGGGCGCAGTAACCCGGTCGGACAACGAACTCCTACGTTCCGGCGATCCGGCTGCGTGATCGACCGACACGCCTAGTAGTCTCCGCGAGTCAGCCCCGGTCACCCCGTCGCGGGGCGACCCGCTCGTGGAGGTTGTTGCGGATGCGACTCGCGGTGGTGCCCGGCGACGGCATCGGTCCCGAGGTCGTCGGCGAAGCGCTCAAGGTCCTCGACGAGGTCGCCCCTTCGGTGGAGACCACCCAGTACGACCTCGGTGCGGCGCGCTGGCACTCGACGGGTGAGCTGCTGCCCGAATCGGTGCTCTCCGAGCTGCGGGAGCATGACGCGATCCTGCTCGGCGCGGTCGGCGACCCGTCGGTGCCCAGCGGCATCCTCGAGCGCGGGCTGCTGCTGCGCCTGCGCTTCGAGCTCGATCACCATGTCAACCTGCGCCCCGCCCGGCTGTACCCCGGGGTGCGCGGGCCGCTGTCGGCGGCCCAGGAGATCGACCTCGTCGTGGTCCGCGAGGGCACCGAGGGCCCGTACGCGGGCACCGGCGGCCTGCTGCGCAAGGACACGCCGCAGGAGATCGCCACCGAGGTCAGCATCAACACCGCGTTCGGTGTCGAGCGCGTCGTGCGGGACGCCTTCACCCGCGCCTCGCTGCGCCCGCGCCGCAAGCTGACGCTGGTGCACAAGACCAACGTGCTCACCCACGCCGGCTCGCTGTGGTCGCGCGTGGTCGAGGAGGTCTCGCTCGAGCACCCGGACGTCGCCGTCGACTACCAGCACGTCGACGCGACGACGATCCACATGGTCACCGACCCGGGCCGCTACGACGTGATCGTCACCGACAACCTGTTCGGCGACATCCTCACCGACCTCGCGGCGGCGGTCACCGGCGGCATCGGCATCGCGGCGTCGGGCAACCTCGACGTCTCGCGCGCCAACCCGAGCATGTTCGAGCCGGTGCACGGGTCCGCGCCCGACATCTCGGGCAAGGGCATCGCCGACCCCACGGCGGCGATCCTCTCGGTGGCCCTGCTGCTCGACCACCTCGGCGAGCCGGAGCTGGCCCGCCGGGTCGAGGCGGCCGTGGCGTTCGACCTCGCCACCCGCGACCACACCAACCCGGGCGGCACCCACGCGGTCGGCGACCGCCTCGCCGCCCTGGTCTCCTCCGCCGCCGGGACCCGCACCCCGGCGTAGCAGTCGGGATCGCACCGGTCGGTGCAAGCCCTGCGTCCACGCTTGCACTGGGTGCGAGGAAATCCGCGTCGATCATGAGCGCGCGCCGGTGGGACCTCGTCGTCGCCGGCATGGAGCTGGCGTGCGGCATCGGGGTCGCGGCGTACTTCGTCGCTCTCGGGCTCAGCGCTGACGGCGCCCCGGACCGGTCGGCGCTGGACTGCGCGCTCCCGTTCCTGCTCGCCGCCGTGGGGCTGGCGGTGCTCGGCACGATGGCGTGGCGGAGCGTGCGGCGCGCCCGGGCCGCACCGGCTCCCGCGCATGATCGAAGCGGATTTCCTGGCGTTGAGTGCAAGCGTGGACGCAGCGCTGGCACACCCCGTGCGCCGTCCCCGCCCGACGACGTCACACCGCCCGCGCTGTCGGAGCACGGGCGAGCGGAGCTGGCGCGCATCGTCGCGGTGCTCGGGCGCGCCGGGATCCTCGCGCCCCGGCTCCCCGAACTCGCGGACCTGCAGGAGTCGGTGGCCGACGCCGGCGAGCCCGTCACCCCCGGCACGGTGCTCGGGGCGCTCCAGGAGGCCGAGTACTGGCACCCCGGCGTCGACGCCGACGAGCACCTCGCCGCCCTGGCCTTCCACGACAGCCACGGCGAGCAGCTCGCCGACACCGTGGCCGGGCAGGTCGACGACCTCGCCCGGCTCGTGGGCGACGCGCTGACCGTGCGCCTCGAGCACCTCGAGATCGGCGAGCGCCACCGCATCGGCCTCCGCCTCGGCGAGGAGAGCCACGACCTCGACTACCCCGGCGCGGCGAAGTACCTCAGCACCGTCGTCCACGTCGCCGTGGCCCGAGCCGCCCGGGCGCGGGGGCGACGCCTCGCCTGGCTCTGGGTCGACGAGGGCGTCTGGATCACGGCGTTGCACGGCGGGACGACGGTGGAGGCGCTCAACGCCGAGCTGGCGGGGAGCGAGCCCTGGGAGTGGGTCGACGAGCAGCCCCCGACGGCCGCGGGCGAGCCGTGAGACCGCGGCCGGGATAGGGTCCGCGCCCGTGCGTCTCGCCCGGATCACCCACGCGGACGGTGTCTCGTTCGCCGCCCTGCAGTCGCCCACCACCGCGGGCGGTGAGCCCGACGGCGGAGACATCTGCGCCGAGATCGCCGAGCACCCGTTCGGCGACCCGACCTTCACCGGACGGACCTGGCCGCTGGCCGACGTCCGGCTGCTCGCGCCGATCCTGCCCACCAAGGTCGTGTGCATCGGCAAGAACTACGCCGACCACGTCAGCGAGATGGGCGGCGAGGCCCCGCCCGCGCCGCTGATCTTCATGAAGCCCTCGACCACGGTCATCGGCCCGGGCGTCGCGATCCAGCTGCCGCCGGACTCGCAGCGCGTCGACTACGAGGGCGAGCTCGCGATCGTCATCGGCCGGCCGTGCCGCGACGTCCCCGAGGCCCGCGCCCGCGACGTCGTGCTCGGCTACACGGTGGCCAACGACGTCACCGCCCGGGACCTCCAGCAGGCCGACGGTCAGTGGACGCGGGCAAAGGGCTACGACTCGTTCTGCCCCCTCGGGCCCTGGATCGAGACGACCATCGACCCCGGTGACCTCGCGATCCGCACCGAGCTCGACGGCGAGGTCCGCCAGGAGTCCCGCACGCACCTGCTGCTGCACCCCGTCGAGGAGCTCATCGCCTACATCTCGCGGGTGATGACCCTGCTGCCGGGCGACGTGATCCTCACCGGCACCCCGGCGGGCGTCGGACCGATGTCGTCGGGCCAGCACGTCAGCGTCACCGTCGAGGGCATCGGCTCGCTGACCAACCCCGTCCAGGCGAGATAGGCCGCCCCGTACCCTGGACGGGATCGATTCGTCGGGACCGAAGGGGCGCGCGCAGGTGGTGGAGACGGCCGGGACACCGGAGCCGGACTGGGTGTCGACGATGGCCGACGAGGTGATCGAGGCCGCCACACGGCGCCATCCGCACCAGAAGATCGTCTGCGCGTCCGGACTGAGCCCCTCGGGCCCGATCCACCTCGGCAACCTGCGCGAGGTCATGACCCCGCACCTCGTCGCCGACGAGATCCGCCGCCGCGGGTACGACTGCGAGCACCTGATCTCGTGGGACGACTACGACCGCTTCCGCCGCGTGCCCGCCGGGATCGACCCCGCGTGGGAGGAGCACATCGGCAAGCCGCTCTCCTCGGTGCCGGCCCCGGAGGGCAGCGAGCACCCGAACTGGGCGGAGCACTTCAAGGCGCCGATGATCGCCGCGCTCGACGAGCTGGGCGTGCCGTACCGCGGGATCAGCCAGACCGAGCAGTACACGTCGGGCGCGTACCGCGACCAGGTGCTGCTCGCGATGCGCGAGCGCGCCCGGATCGACGGCATCCTCGGGCGCTTCCGCACGAAGAAGAAGGCGACCCCGGAGAACGACGACCCCGGTGATGACGACGTCGTCACCGGCACCGAGTACTTCCCGTTCAAGCCCTACTGCGGGGCCTGCGGGCGCGACGACACCACGGTCACCGCCTACGACGACGACACCACGGAGATGACCTACACGTGCGCGTGCGGGTCCTCGGAGACGGTGCTGCTGCGCGAGTTCACGCGCGGCAAGCTCGTGTGGAAGGTCGACTGGCCGATGCGTTGGGCCTACGAGGGCGTGCACTTCGAGCCCTCGGGCGTCGACCACTCCTCGCCCGGCTCCTCGTTCCAGGTCGGCGGCCTGATCGTCGACGAGGTCTTCGGCGGCGAGGCCCCGATCGGCCCGATGTACGCCTTCGTCGGCATCACCGGGCAGGCGAAGATGTCGAGCTCGCGCGGGTCGGTGCCCACGCCCGGCGACGCCCTCGAGATCCTCGAGGTGCCGGTGCTGCGGTGGCTGTTCGCCCGCCGCCGCCCCAACCAGGCGATCAAGGTGGCGTTCGACCAGGAGATCCACCGTCTCTACGACGAGTGGGACGCCCTCGGGCGCAAGGTGGCGGCCGGGAGGGCCGGCGGCATCGAGACCACCGGCCACCTCCGCGCGGTGACGACAGCCGAGCGCGCGCTGCCGACGACCCCGGAGCCGGTGGCCTACCGGACGCTCGCGTCGGTCGTCGACATCACCGCGGGCGACCCCGCCCAGCTCGAGCGCATCCTCGCCGGGCTGGACGCGACGCCCGACGGCGCTCGCCCGCGCCTCGACCGCGCGGCCGCCTGGGTCGCGTCCTACATGCCCGAGGACGCGCACACACGCCTGCGCGAGGAGCCGGACACCGGTCTGCTCGCCGAGCTCGACGAGCAGGACCGCGAGGCCGTCGCGATGCTGCGCGACCACCTCACCGACGACTGGTCGCTCGACGGCCTGACGACGCTGGTCTACGGCGTGCCCAAGAAGCAGGCGGGGCTCCCGCTCGACGTCAAGCCCACCGACGAGCTCAAGGCCGCCCAGCGCCGCTTCTTCGTCACGGTCTACCGGCTGCTGGTCGGCGCCGACACCGGCCCGCGCCTGCCCACCCTGCTCCTCGCCGCCGGCCCGGAGCGGGTGCGGCACCTGCTCGGCGGCTGATCCCGACGGCAGGGCCGCTACCGCAGGAAGCTCCCGAGCACACCACCGACGCCGCTCTGGCCGGCCTGCTGGCCGCTGCCCTGGCCGGCGATGCCGCTCCCCGGCACCTCCTCGGACGGCTGGACGATGACGAAGCCGCGGCCGGCGAAGCCCATGGTGAAGGCCTCGCCCGTCGTGCGGCCGAGCAGCGTGCCGAGGCCGAGCTGGTCGGCGCGGTGCACCCCGACCTGCAGGCCGGCCGACCAGGCGATGGCGGCCTGCGGGTCGGCGTAGGTCGGCTGGTCGACGTTGAGGACCACCGGCGCGCCCTTGCACGTGATCGCGAGCCGGCCGCGACCGCGGAACACGCAGTTGAAGAGCCCGGCCCCGGACATCGACCCGGCCCCCTGCACCATCGCGATGTCGTAGGAGAGCGACGGCTCGAACGCCAGCACGTTCTTCCCGTTGATCGTCAGCGCGTCGTCCGGGCCCTCGAGGTCGATGAGGTGCACGTCCGAGGCCGCGTCGGCGAGGAAGACGTCGCCGCGGCCGCTGATCTTCATCAGCGGCACGCCCTCCCCGGTGAACTGCTGCTTGAGGAAGTTGCCGATCCCGCCGGAGCCGAGGGCCTCGAAGTGGACCTGTCCCTGGAACGCGACCATCGAGCCCTGGCGGGCGAGGCAGTCGCCGTTGAGCTCGACCTTGAGCATCTTCCCGTTCTGGAGTCGCAGACCCGGCTGCGTGGACTCCTGCTCCTGGTTCTCCGGGGCGAACAGGTTGCTGCGCATCGGGGCTCTCCTCGTGACCTAGCGTGACAGGGAGTGCTCGCTGGGGAGAGCATCCGGCGAAATCATTCCGCTGTCGAACACGCGGAGTCAACGTCGGCGTCAGCGGGGGGACGCGAAGACGACGACGTTGTCCTCGTAGGAACGCGTCGTGCGGTCGAAGGCGCCGCCGCAGGTGACGAGACGCAGCGACGGACCGCCGGTCGCGCCGTAGACGCGGTCGGTGGGGAAGGCGTCCTTGTCGAACCGCTCGACGGAGTCGACGACGAAGTGCGCGACCGAGCCGTCGCTGCGGGGGACGTCGATCGCCTCGCCGGGCCGCAGGTCGCGCAGCCTCGCGAACACCCCGGGCCCCTGCCAGGAGTCGACGTGCCCGACGACGACGGCGGGCCCGGCCTGGCCGGGCACGGCCCCGCCGGTGAACCAGCCGAGGTCCTGCGGCCCCGCCGGCGCCGGCAGGCCGCCACGCGCGTCGAGGTCGAGGTCCTGGAGCCGGCCGGCCGCGACGCCGGCCGCCGGGACCGACAGGCCGGTGGGACGCAGCGGGGTGCGCGGCGAGGCGGGCGCGGCGACGACGGGCATCGGGCGCGCCTCCGGGGCGAGCGCGGGTCCCTGCGGCCCGCCGGCGAGGGCGCCGAAGCCCGCGGGGACGCTGCCGCTCGGGGTGCGGCGCGGCGGTGCCGTCGGGGTCGTGGGCGACGGCGTGGGGGACGGCGTGGACGGCGCGGGGGAGGCCGCCGGGGTCGCGGGCACCGCCGTCGGCGCGTCCGGCACGGCGGTGACGGCCAGCGCGCCCTGGGGATCACGGGTGACGATCACGGAGTTCACCGAGGAGCTGGCGACGGGGAGCGTGACCTGCGCGGTCTGCCCCGAGGTCGTCGCGACGTCCATGGTCCAGGTGCGCGCGTCGACGGTCGCGTAGTCCGAGGCCGCGCCGTAGAAGATGTCGTCGGCGAGGGCGCCGCCGCCCTGTGCGGTGACGTCGACCGCGCCCACCCCGGCCGCGGCGACGACCACCCGCACGAGCGCCGAGCCCGGCGCCGGCGCGGTGGTCCGGTCGGTGAGGAGCTCCGCCTGCGGCGTCCCGTTCGGCCCGACGTCGACGAACGCGGCCGTCTGGGCGGACCCCGCGCCGACGGCGACGCTCGCGGTGAGCGCCGGCGGGCTGGCGGGCGACGCCCCGGCCGGCCGCGCCTGCAGCGTGTAGACGCCGGCGGGCGCCGGGAGGTAGTCGGTCAGGCCCCGGTAGGACACCGCCGACGCCACCTTGGTGAGGGGCATCCCCGGGCCCTCGGCGTACATGTCGACCGCGCCGGTCGAGGGAGAGAGGTGGGCGACGCGCAGCAGCCCCTGCCCGGCGGGGGCGGTGCTCGTCGAGGCCGACAGCAGGGTCGGGCCGTCGGTGAGGCCGGTGGCCACCCCCGCGCCCGCGATCCCGAGGGCCGTCGTGGCGAGCGCCAGGGCCGCCGAGCCCGCTCGTCGTCCGATACCCGCTCGTGCACCCATGGGTCGTCTCCCGTGCCTCGCTGTGGTCACCCGTCCGCCCCGACGCGACACCGTTCGGCCGAACGGGCGACATGGTTCAGGAGATCGATCGACGCAGAGGTCACAACGATCACAGCGACCCGGGGTTGGTGCCTCCGGAGCGGCGCGGACGGTTGCCCTCACCCGTCCGGGTGCGCTTCCATCCGGTCCCATTCGGGACCCGGAGTCGAGGAGGACACCCGTGGCCGGCTCGCCGAGCGCACCGTCCCGCCGGAGCATCTTCGCGGCGAGCTTCATCGGCACGTCGATCGAGTGGTACGACTACTACATCTTCGGCACCGCCGCGGCGCTGGTGTTCGGGACCCTCTTCTTCCCCCAGTTCTCGTCCGTCGCCGGCACGCTGGCCGCCTTCGGCACGTTCGCGGTCGGGTTCATCGCCCGGCCGCTGGGCGCCGCGGTGATCGGGCACTACGGCGATCGCATCGGCCGCAAGGCGATGCTCGTGCTGACCCTGCTGCTCACCGGCGGGGCGACGGCGCTCATCGGCCTGCTGCCGACGTACGCGGCGATCGGCATCGGCGCCCCCCTGCTGCTCGTGCTCCTGCGTCTCCTGCAGGGCTTCGGCGTCGGCGGGGAGTGGGGCGGCGCGGTCCTCATCGCCACCGAGCACGCGTCGCCCCGTCGGCGCGCGGTCTACGGCAGCTTCGCGCAGTTCGGCGTGCCGATCGGCGTGCTGACCTCCAACCTCGCCTTCCTCGCCGTGGCGGGTCTGTCCGACGAGGCGTTCCTCTCCTGGGGCTGGCGCATCCCGTTCCTGCTGTCGATCGTGCTCGTCGTGGTCGGCTTCGTCGTCCGCAGCCGCCTGCAGGACGCGCCGGAGTTCGAGCAGGTCAAGGCGAAGCGGGAGACGAGCACGGTGCCGTTCACCGAGCTCCTGCGCCGCCACCCCCGGGTGCTGGGCCTGGCGAGCCTCGCCTCGATCGCCCCGCCGGCCGTCGGCTACACCGTGATCGTCTACATGCTCAGCTACGGCACCACCGCGCTGGACTACGAGCGCACCACCCTGCTCACGCTGATCATGCTCTCGACGGTCGTGTGGGTGGCGACGATCGTGGTCGCGGCGCTCCTGTCCGACCGCTACGGCTCGCGGCGCGTGTTCATCATCGGTGCCGTGACGGCGGTGATCTGGCCGGTCCCGATGTTCGCGCTGGTCAACACCGGGTCGGCCGGGCTCGCGGGCCTCGCCTTCGCGGTGGCCGCGGTCGTCCAGGGCATCATGGCCGGCGCCCAGGGCGGGCTCTTCAGCGAGATCTTCCCGGTGCGCGTGCGGTACAGCGGGATCTCGATCGCCTACCAGGTCGGCGGGATGGTCGGCGGGGCCATCACCCCGCTCGTCGCCACCGCGCTGTACGGCGCCACCGGCTCGTCGACGCCGATCGCGCTCTACGTCACGGCCCTGTCGCTGCTGAGCCTCGTCGCGGTCTTCGGGCTCCGGGAGGGGTCCGCGCGGTCCCCGGACCAGGTCCCGGTGCGGTAGGGGTCAGACCTCCGTCGGCGTGATGGCGACGGCGAGCGCCAGGTCGTCGGAGTGTGCCGCGGCGTCCCCGTTCACGGTGCCCTCCGTCATCGACACCGCGAGGACCTCCTCGGCGATGGTGCCCGCGTGCGCCCGCACGGCGTCGGCGACGTCGGCGCGCCCGGCGGTCCAGGTGAGGGCGATCCGGTCGGACACCTCGAGCCCGCGGGTCTTGCGGGCCTCCTGCACCACCCGCACGACGTCGCGGGCGAGGCCAGCGGCGCGCAGCTCGTCGGTGAGCTCGGTGTCGAGGCCGACCGACAGGCCGCCCTCGGAACGCACCGCCCAGCCCTCGCGCGGGCTCTCCTCGACGAGGATCTCGTCGCCGGACAGCGTGATGTCCTCGCCGTCGACGACGACGGTGAGCGTGCCGTCCACCGGAGTGTCGGTGGAGGCCTTCACGGCCTCGGCGACGACCGGGGTCCGCTTCGCGAACCGCTTGCCCAGCGCCCGGAAGTTCGGCTTGACCGTCACCTCGACGAGGTCCGCGCCGGCGGCCTCGACGCGCGCGACGTTGAGCTCCTCGGCGATCTCGGCGAGCAGGCCGTCCTCGAGGGCGCCGAACCCGTTCGCGGCCACGACGGCCCGGGCCAGGGGCTGGCGGGTGCGCACGCCGCTGGCCGCGCGCGTCGATCGGCCGAGCTCGACGATCCGGCGCACGAGCGCCATCCGGTCGGCCAGCCCGCGGTCGATCGCGGCCTCGTCGACCTCGGGCCAATCGGTGAGGTGCACCGAGTCGGGTGCGCCCTCGACCACGTCGCCCTGGAGCAGCGTCCAGAGGTGGTCGGTGGTGAACGGGGTGAAGGGCGCCATGAGCCGCGAGAGCGTCTCGACACAGTGGTGCAGCGTGGCCAGCGCCTCCGGCTCGCCCGCCCAGAACCGGCGGCGCGAGCGGCGCACGTACCAGTTCGACAGGCCGTCGACGAACGAGGTGATCGCGCGTCCGGCGCTCGAGGAGTCGAAGTCGTCGAGCGCGCGCGTGACCTCGCGGACGCAGCCCGCGAGCTCGCCGAGCACCCAGCGGTCCATCGGGTGGCTGCTCTCCACCGGCTCGCCGGTGGGCCGCCAGCCCGAGGCGTTGGCGTAGGTGACCAGGAACGACGCGGTGTTCCAGTAGGTCAGCAGGACCTTGCGGACGATCTCGCGCAGCGCCTCGTGCCCGACGCGGCGGTCGACCCACGGCGAGCCCTGCGCCAGCATCAGCCAGCGCACGGCGTCGGCGCCGTGGGAGTCGAACAGCTCGAACGGGTCGAGCACGTTGCCGAGGTGCTTGGACATCTTGCGGCCCTGCTCGTCGAGCAGCAGGCCCAGGCAGACGACGTTCTCGTAGGACGAGCGGTCGAACACCAGGGTGCCCACGGCCATCAGCGAGTAGAACCAGCCGCGCGTCTGGTCGATGGCCTCGCAGATGTACTGCGCGGGGTAGGCCTGCTCGAAGTCGGCCTCGTGGTGGTGCGGCGCGCCCCACTGGGCGAACGGCATCGCGCCCGAGTCGTACCAGACGTCGATGACGTCGGTGACCCGTCGCATCGTGCCGCTGCCCGACGGCGCCGGGAACGTGATGTCGTCGACGAACGGGCGGTGCGGGTCGAGCTCGGAGAGGTCCTCGCCGGCCCAGCGGCCCAGCTCGGCCAGCGAGCCGACGCAGACCATCTCCGACGGGTCGGCGTCGTTGCGCCAGATCGGCAGCGGCGTGCCCCAGTACCGGTTGCGCGAGAGTGCCCAGTCGACGTTGTTCTCGAGCCACCCGCCGTAGCGGCCGTGCTTGATGTGCGGCGGGTACCAGTTCGTCCGCTCGTTCTCCTCGACCAGGCGGTCGCGGATCTCGGTGGTGCGGATGAACCACGAGGGCAGCGCGTAGTAGATCAGCGGCGTGTGGCAGCGCCAGCAGTGCGGATACGAGTGCTCGTAGGACTCGGAGCGCCACAGCACGCCGCGCGCGCGGAGCTCGTCGACCAGCGTCGGGTCCGCGCCCTTGAAGAACATGCCGCCGACCAGCGGGACGTCGGCGTAGAAGTGGCCGTCCGGGCCGATGGGGTTGACCATCTCGAGGCCCTCGGCCTTGGCCACGAGGTGGTCCTCGGCGCCGAAGGCGGGCGCCATGTGCACCAGGCCGGTGCCGGCGTCGGTGGTGACGTGGTCGCCGTGGACGACGCGGTGCGCGTCTCCGAAGCGCTCGCTCTCGATGAGGTCGAGCGGGCGGCGGTAGTGGCTGCCGAGCAGGTCGGAGCCCGCGAGCCGGTCGGTCACCCGGGCGTCCTCGCCCAGCACCGCCAGGAGGTCCTCGGCGACGACGAGGTCGTCACCCTCGCCGACGGTGGCCCGCACGTAGGGGATGTCGCGGGCGACGGCGACGGCGGTGTTCGACGGCAGCGTCCAGGGCGTCGTCGTCCAGACCAGGAGGTCGGCGCCGGCCCAGGGACCGTCGGTCAGCGGGAAGCGCACGTAGACCGAGGGGTCGACGTCGTCCTCGTACCCGAGGGCGACCTCGTGGTCGGACAGCGGCGTCTCGTCGCGCGGGCAGTACGGGGTGACGCGGTGGTCCTCGACCAGCAGGCCCTTGTCGAAGATGGTCTTGAGCGACCACCAGACGCTCTCGACGTAGCGCGGCGCCATCGTCAGGTAGGCCTCGTCGAGGTCCACCCAGTAGCCCATGCGCTCGGTCATCGCGGCGAACGCCGAGACGTTGCGCAGCGCCGACTCCTTGCAGGCGGCGTTGAACTCCGCGATGCCGTACTGCTCGATGTCGCCCTTGCTCGTGAAGCCGAGCTCCTTCTCCACCGCGAGCTCGACCGGGAGGCCGTGGCAGTCCCAGCCGGCGCGACGCGGGACGCTGTAGCCCCGCATCGTCTTGAAGCGCGGGAAGAGGTCCTTGAACGCCCGGGCCTCGACGTGGTGGGTACCGGGCTGGCCGTTGGCCGTCGGCGGGCCCTCGTAGAAGATCCACGGCTCACCGCCCGCGGTGCGCTCGAGGCTGCGACGGAACACGTCGCGGTCGGCCCAGCGGGCCAGCACCTCGCGCTCGACGGCGGGCAGGTCCACGCTCGCGGGCAGGGCGGCGAACGCGGCCTTGCCGGTGGCGGGGGACGGCGGAGAGCTCACGTCTCGATCTTCCTGGTGGTGCGGCAGCCCAACTCAGCCAGCCTACCGGGGGCTCCGAGGCGGTCCTGACCTGCGGGCCCGGCGCGGTCCCGGGGGGTGTCGAACCCGCTGGGGCCGATGTCTTAGACTTGACGGCGTCGTCGAGCGCGAGGCTTCGTCACGCTCGGTGATCGCCATGGGGTATGGTGTAATTGGCAACACGGCTGATTCTGGTTCAGTTGTTCTAGGTTCGAGTCCTGGTACCCCAGCTGCGAGCAGTGCCGGACCGTGATCTAGGGTCGTCACCGTTCTCCTAGGGCCCCGTCGTCTAGCGGCCTAGGACGCCGCCCTCTCAAGGCGGTAGCGGGGGTTCGAATCCCCTCGGGGCTACACCACACCGACGCGGTGCACCGGCTCTCCGGTGCACCGCGTTCGTCGTTCTCGGGGTCATCGCGCGCCGGGCGGCTCGGAGCGCCGCAGGTGGATGATCGGGAACGGCTTGCCGTCGGCGTCCGTGGCGGAGCGCCCGACCTCGACGAAGCCCCGCCGCCGGTACCACTCGCGGGCCGCGGGGTTCTGCTCGTTGACGTCCAGCGTGAGGATCGGGTGGTGGGCGGCCACCTCCTCGAGCAACGCCGTCCCGGCACCCCGACCGTGCACGGAGGGATCGACGAACAGCCCGTCGACCTCGCCGCCGCGCGCGGTGAGGAACCCCACGACCGAGCCGTCGCCGGGATCGGTCGCGAGCCGCAGGACGAGGCGCGGGAGCTCCCGACGCAGCTGCACCTCGAAGCCGTCGACGTCGGTCGGGGCGAGGAAGTCGTGGGTCGCCTCGACCGCGCGCCGCCACACGCGGAGCACGTCCTCGAGGTCGTCGGGGCTCGCGTCGCGCAGGGTCCAGGGGGTGGGCGCCGTCATCGCCGCACCCCTTCAGACCACGCGGGCGATCGCGGCGTAGCCCCCGGTGGGGCGTTCGCCGGGGCTGGCGGTGGGCCAGTCGACGATGTCGACCATGCCGGGCGGGACCAGGTCGAGCCCGCCGAGGAGCTCGGTGATCTCCGGGCGCGAGCGCAGGACGACCTCGGTGGCGCTGCCCCGGTAGCCGTCCTGGATGGCGCGCGTCCGGGCCGCGAGATCGGGGTCGTCGTGGTCCGCGCTGCCGTGCGACATCACGTGCACGCTGCCGTGCGGCAGCGCGTCCCGGTACCGGCCCAGGATCGCGGGCAGGGTGGGGTCGGGCACGAAGTGCAGCACCGCGACCGTGAGCAGCGCGACCGGGCGGGTCAGGTCGAGGAGGTCGCGCACGCCCGGGGCGCCGAGCACCCCGTCGGTGTCGCGCATGTCGGCGCGGGTGACGCTGACCTGGTCGTATCCCGCGATCAGCTCGCGGGCGTGGGCGACGGCGACGGGCTCGAAGTCGACGTAGGCCACCCGCGCATCGGGGCGCTGGGCGAGGGCGATCTCGTGGACGTTGCCGACCGTCGGGACCCCGGAGCCGAGGTCGAGGAACTGCGCGACGCCCTGCGCGAGGCACCACTCCACGGCGCGGCGCAGGAAGTCCCGGTTCGCGCGGCAGACGTAGTCCATGTCCGGGTTCTGGGCGAGGATCTTCGCGGCCTGCTCGCGGTCGACAGCGAAGTTGTACGCCCCGCCCAGCATGTAGTCGTAGATCCGGGCGGCGTTGGCGCGGTCGAAGTCGATGCCGGCCTCCAGCGCTCGTTCGGGCTCCGGCCAACGGTGCTCGTCGCCCGTTCCAGCAGTCACGACACCCTCCGTCCCTGCGCACGCCACCCGCCGAGGTGATCGTCGCACCGGATCGGTCGGACGGGTGTGGGGCGCACCGCAGCGCCTTGAGTGTGCCGCGACGGCACGGTGTTCCGTCGTTCGCGGACCTTCTCGCACACCGAGAGGACACGCGCCGAGAGAACGGAGTGCCCGATGACCGACACCGCCCGTGTCGCCACCCTGCCGAGGCCGATCGAGGTGGAGGAGTTCTTCGCCGATCCGGCGTTCTCCCACCCGTCGATCTCGCCGGACGGGACGCGCCTCGCCTACCTGGCGCCGCGGTACGGCCGCAAACAGGTGTGGGTGCGCGGGATCGACGAGGAGCACGCGGACGCGGTGTGCGTCACGCACGACGCCCGGCGCGGCATCACGATCTTCTCCTGGACCGACGACCCGCGCTGGTTGCTCTACCTCCAGGACACCGACGGCAACGAGGACTGGCACCTCCACCGGGTCGATCTGGAGGCGCCGGACACGCCGGCCGTCGACCTGACGCCCCTCCCGGCGGGGTCACGCGTGGTCGGCTTCGAGCCGGTCCGGTCGGCGCCCGGGTACGTGCTCGTCTCGATGAACCGCCGTCCGATGTTCCTCGACCTCTTCTGGGTCGAGGTCGCCACCGGCGAGACGACGCTGCACCTCGAGCAGCCCGAGCCGCGGGGCGACTTCCTGGTCGACCGCGACGGCCGGGCGGCCTTCTACTCGTACCTCGCCGACGACGGCACCCAGGAGTTCTCCGCGGTGGACGCCGAGACCGGGGAGAAGCGCTTCCTGCGTCGGGTCGGCGGGCCGGAACACCCGACGGGGGTGCAGCCGCAGAGGGTGACGCCGGACGGGACGGGCCTGCTGGTGGGCCTCTACCAGGACTCCGACGACCTGCGGCTCGTCCGGATCGACCGGGAGACCGGCGAGGAGACCGTGGTCGCGGCCGTCGAGGGACACAGCCTGGACATCATGGGCACCGCCGCCCCGGGCATGCCGCCCACCGTCTTCACCGACCGCGCCACCGGTGAGGTCCTCGCGGCCCGCTTCGTCGGCGACCGGCCCACCATCGAGGTGGTGGACCCGCAGTTCGCCGAGGTGTACGCCGCGCTCTCGCAGCTCTCCGACGGGGTGCTGGGCACGCTGTCGTCGGACGAGAGCGGGCAGCGGTGGGTCGCGTCGTTCGTCCACGACCGCGAGCCCGGCCTGACCTGGCTCTACGACCACGGCACCGGCGAGAGCCGCCTGCTGTTCCGGCCGCTCCCGCACCTGGACCCCGCCGACCTGGCGCCCCGCACGGCGGTCGGGTTTCCGGCCCGCGACGGGCTGCCGCTGCACGGGTTCCTGACGCTGCCGGTCGGTGTCGAGCCGACGGGCCTGCCGTTGGTCCTCGTCGTGCACGGCGGCCCGTGGGCCCACGACTCGTGGTCCTACGACCCGGAGGCGCAGTTCCTGGCCAACCGGGGCTACGCGGTGCTGCAGGTCAACTTCCGCGGCTCCTCGGGGTACGGACGGCGGCACACGCTCGCCGCGATCGGTGAGCTCGCCGGCACGATGCACGACGACCTCCTCGACGCCGTCGACTGGGCCGTGGGGCAGGGCTACGCCGACCCGGACCGCGTCGGCATCTACGGCGGGTCCTACGGCGGCTACGCCGCGCTGGTCGGCGTGACGGTGACGCCCGACCGCTTCGCCGCCGCCGTGGACTACGTGGGCATCTCGGACCTCGCGAACTTCATGCGCACGCTGCCGCCGTTCGTGAAGCCCTACATGGTGGCCAACTGGTACCGCTACGTCGGCGACCCCGAGGTCCCCGAGCAGGAGGCGGACATGCTGGCGCGCTCGCCGATCACCATGGTCGACCGCATCCGCACCCCGCTGCTGGTGGCCCAGGGCGCCAACGACGCCCGCGTCGTGCAGGCGGAGTCCGACAACATCGTCGCGTCGCTGCGCGAGCGCGGGATCCCGGTGGAGTACCTCGTCGCGCAGGACGAGGGCCACGGGTTCGCGAACCCCGAGAACCGGTTCCGGCTCTACCGCGCGATCGAGCGGCACTTCGCCGAGCACCTCGGGGGGCGCGGCGGGATCGGCTGACCGATCGAGGTCCATCGGTCAGCGCAACGCGTTCGCCGCCCAGCCCATCGCCCGGCGGACCGCGGCGCGGGACGGCTCCGCCGCGTGGTCGTGCCCCTCGAAGCCGTGGACCGCGCCGGGGACGTCCACGACCTCGAGCGACGCCCCCCGGTCCCGCGCCGCGGCCACGAAGGCGTCCTGGTCCGGGACGAGCGGCGGGATCTCGTGCTCGACCCGCATCAGCAGCGTCGGGAGGTCGCGACAGGTCGCCAGCGCGCCGATGGCGTCGAAGCGCGGGATGTCGCCGTCCCAGTCCGGCGGGGGCGCGAGCACCGGGTAGGTCCACACCAGACAGCGCAGCCAGGGCGGGGTGTCGCGCATCCAGTCGACGGCCAGCGGCCCGCCCCCGGAGAAGAACCACAGGCCCACCCGGTCCGGGTCGACGACCTCGAGCGCGCGCGTCTCCTCCACGGCCGCGGCGAGGTCGTCGGCGGCGACGGGGTAGTGCTCGCCGCTGTGGAGCCGGTGCTCGATGACGATGCCGGCGAGGCCCGACGCGGCGGCCAGCGTCGCGTAGCCGACCGCGCCCGGCCAGTCGCGGGGCTGCGCGTCGGGGGCGACCGGACCGCCGTGGACGAGGACGATCGCCGGTCGCGGCCCCTCGACACGGGGCGATGTGTAGACGTCGAGGCGGTCGGTGCGGACCCGGTGCGCGGGGTCGAGGCCGCCGAAGAGGGTTCCGTCGTCGGACGACGTCGGCATGCGTCCTCCCTGCTCCGAGGTTTGGGTACACTCGTACCACAACGACCGTCACCGCGGGAGGGGAGACTCGTGCCGCGCCGCGCCGACCACGACGCCCGCCGTCTGCAGGTGCTCGCCGCCCTCGTCCGCTGTGCGCTCCGCACGGGCGTGCACGACCTCGGATACCGCGACGTCGCATCGGAGGCGGGGGTGTCGGTGCGCCTCGTGCAGTACTACTTCCCGAGCAGGCACGAGCTCCTGCTCGCCGGCCTCGAGCACGTGCGGCGGCGGATCACCGCGCGCATCGACGAGCGCCTCGACGAGCTCCCGGACCCGTCCGACGTCCGCGCGCGCCTGACCGTCGTGCTCGAGGGGCTCCTGCCGGTCGACGAGGACGGGCGGGACCTCACCGTCGTGCACCACGCCTTCGGCGCGCTCGCCCTGACCGACCCGACGATCCCCGCGTCGCCGTTCAGCGCGGTCAACCGGGACCTGCTCACGACGATGGTCGGCACGCTGACCGGGCTGGGGATCAGCGAGGACGTCGTCGAGCGCGAGGCGGCCGCGCTGATCGGGCTGGCCACCGGACTCGGGGTCGGGGTCGTCTTCGGCCAGTTCGACGTGGAGCTGGCTCGTTCGGCGCTGCACCACCACCTCGACGGGGTCCTCAGCTCGTGACCGAGCGACATGCTGTGGATCGGGGCGGACGTTGTCCCCTCACCGAAGGGCCAGTACGGTGCGCGACGGCGGGCGCCCGGATCGGCAGCGCGCCTGTTCGGCCCGGGCGGCATTCCCGCCTGCCCGGGGCCACCGTCTGCGAGCGTCCTCCCCCCGGCCGCTCGCCGGGTGGCTCCGGGTCCACCGCCCAGGGGGTGGACCGGGGTGATCGCGGCCGTGAACGGTGGCGACCCCGACCTCGACCGCTGCGACGGGTATGTCGTGCTGGTGGTCGACCCGATGACCGGCGAGTCCGACTGCTACGGGCCGTTCGTCGAGATGACCGAGGCCGGCCAGGAGGTCATGCGCTTCCGCGAGGAGTTCTCCCTGCGCGAGTTCGACGAGGTGTTCGTCGAACTGGTGCGCTGGCACCGTCGCTGACGCGCCCGCGGCACGACGGGTGGCGCCCGTCCCGTCCCACGAACCGGTGACCGCGGGCGACGAACCGCTCACCTGCTGCGAGTTTCGACCCCTGGAGCAGGGGAAATTCCTGGGGAGGACGCCCAACGATCGGTCTGGCCCCGTGCACGCTCCGGAGGTCCTCGACCGACCTACGTCGAAGAGGCACTGCGGTGCTCGACGACCGTGAGCAGTACATCCTGCGCGACATCCAGCGCCACATCGAGGCCAGCGACCCGAAGCTCGCGCGGCTCGCGCGTCGGGAGCAGGGCCACCGGACCTATTGGCTGTCGATCGCGTCGCTCGTCGTGGGCGTCGTCCTCGGCGTCGCGCTCGCCGCGCTGGGACCTGTCGGCGCCGGCCTCACGCTGATCGCGCTCGGGGCCGTGCCCATGGGTGTGTGGCACTGGCGGCGGCCCGGGACGGCGAGCCCACTGCAGTCCACCCAGATCCAGGAGCGGCGCGGGTAGGACCCGCCCGACGGGACCGCGCGGCGCTGCTGATGCGGGACTGACGCGTTCAGCCTCCCTGCAGGGCCGCGAGCATGGCGCCGACCGTGCGGGCGAAGCGGGCGTCCGCGTCCCGGTCGCCGAGACGTCGGGCGCCCAGTCCGCGAGCGGCCTCCTCCCGTACCTCGGTGGCGCGGCGGGCCACGTCCGACTCCCACACGGCCGGCCGCGGCACCGCGGGCAGGGGATGGGCGGGTACGGCGTAGCGGCGGCCCAGCGCCGCGGTGCTGGCGGCCACCGGGAGATCGGCAGGACGCGAGCCCGGGAGACGCAGGGAGCGAGTTCGCGCGAAGGCGAGGGCGAGGTCGCGACGGCGTCGGTCACGGCCGTCGACGGTCGGCGCGAAGAGGACGAGGGGATAGCCCCGCTCGCCGCGCCACCCGTCGGTCGCCTCGACGACGCGCCCCCAGAGCGCCGCGCACCCCAGGATCGCGCCGGCGCTGATGACCATGGGCGCCACGAGCCGCAGGTCGGCGGTCGCGTACAGGCCGCAGTGGCAGTCCCACGTGGGTGCCTGCGTGCAGCCGGCTCGACAGCCCGCCGTCGCCGCCACCCGGGGCAGCCACGTGAAGGGTGCGACGGGGGAGACGAGCGTCGGGCCGTCCTCGTCCCACCCCATCAGCCAGACCCGCCACCCCACGATCGGTGTCGCGAGGTCGGGGGCCTCCGTCACGTGCTGACGGGTGCGGGAATCTCCTGCGGCGCTGCGCGTCGGACACCCGACCGCGGCGTCGGGCGCGGGACGCGGGGTGCCACCTCGGCGAACCGCTCGGGGTAGTCGCCGCGGGGCACGGGGTCGACCACGGGCTCGACGGTCAGCATGCGGACGGGCTCGCCGATGTGCATGGGCGGACCACACCTTCCGTTCGCCCCGGCCACGGGAGTGGGTGGCCCGGGTCTCACTCGAATGGGTGATCCGGACTGTACGCGCCTCCGGGCGAGGACGGGCCGCCGTCCTGAGAGGACGAGCGGGCCGTGGTCCCCCGATCGGCCCAGCGGATCGGCAGTCGGCCGTGCGCGGAGAGCCGCTGGTCTCGGGAGTTGATCAGCCGTTCTCAGGTGCGTCGGATCTCCCGGACGCCGTCCCTAGCGTCGCCGTCGTGTCGAAGCGCGCGAAACGGGCCCTCTGGTCGGCGGTCGCGATCCTCGTCCTCG
This sequence comes from Actinomycetospora sp. CA-053990, assembly GCF_050948445.1. Classification (NCBI taxonomy): domain Bacteria; kingdom Bacillati; phylum Actinomycetota; class Actinomycetes; order Pseudonocardiales; family Pseudonocardiaceae; genus Actinomycetospora; species Actinomycetospora sp. CA-053990. The sequence continues at coordinate 2,040,075 of NZ_CP192043.1, forward strand.
TCGGTCCACCGGCGGTGTTCCTCGGACGGCAGGGGGTCGGTGCGGGCTGGGAGGCGGGCGAGCTCCTCGAGCTCGCGATCGTCCTCTCCGGGATCGTCGCCTCGGTGGCGATGGTGCTGGCGACCGTCGGCGCCTCCCGCCTCCGGGCGCTGACCACGGCGCTCGGGATCGACCGGATCATGAGCGGGCACAAGTGGCTCGGGGTCGCCGCCCTCGTGCTGGTGCTCGGGCACATGGTCGCGGCGATCGTCGAGAGCCCGAAGCTGCTGAACCCGTTCGCCGCCTCGCTCGGCATCCAGTTCGGCTACGCCGCCGCGGTGGGGATGGTGCTGCTCGCCGGTGCCGCCGCCTGGGGACGACGGCGCGGGGCGCGCTACGAGTGGTGGGCGCGGGCCCACATCCTCGGGGCCGCGCTGGCGCTCGCCCTCGCCGGGATGCACGTCTTCTGGCTCGGCGACCTCCTCGAGGACCCCGTGATGCGGGTCGTGTGCTCCGCCCTGGCCCTGCTGCTGCTCGCGGTGCTCGCGCGCCGGTGGGTGTGGCAGCCGCTGTTCTCCCGGCGCGGGGCGTACGTGGTCTACGGCGTGCGCCACGAGGGGGCCGACGTCGCCACCCTGGCGCTGACCCCGGTGTTCCGTGGCCGGGCGCTGCGCTTCGCCCCCGGCCAGTTCGTGTGGCTCCGGCTGCACCGGCGGGTCGTCGGCGTCCAGGAGCATCCGTTCACGATCGCCTCCAGCGCCGAGCTGACCGACCGGCTGGAGCTCACCGTCCGCGCCACCGGCGACTTCACCCGCGCGCTGGCCCGCCTCGGTCCCGGCCAGAAGGTGTGGCTCGACGGCCCGCACGGCAGCTTCACCCCCGACGCGCCGGAGCGGGTCGACGGGCTGGTGCTGATCGCCGGCGGGGTCGGGATCACGCCGATGATGAGCATGCTGCGCACGCTCGCCGAGCGCGGCGACCGTCGCCTGCACCGCCTTGTCCTGGCCGAGCGTCCCGACCAGCCGCTGTTCGGCCCGGAGCTCGAGGTGCTGGCCCGCCGACTCGACCTCGACGTCCTGCGCACCGCAGGGCGCCGCGTCGACGCCGACCTGCTCGCCTCGATCCTGCCCCGCGCCCGCGGTCGTCTCGAGTACTACGTGTGCGGGCCTCCGGGGCTGCTCACGGGTTCGCTCGCGGCCCTCGACCAGCTGGGCGTCCCGCCGGGCCGGATCCACAGTGAGCAGTTCGGCTGGACGGGGCCGTTGCCGGCGCAGGTCCCGGCGGCTCGGTCGGCGCGGTCGGCTCGGTCGACGAACGACGCGACCTCGCCCGCCGACCAGCGCCCGACCCACCCCTCGATCCCGATCCCGCGGGTGGAGGAGCGGTCGGCCTCGACCCGGAGCGGCTGAGTCGATCGAGGGAGCAGCGCGGCCCGACCTGGAGCAGACGCTTCGGAGATCGAAGCGTCGGCGCGAGGGGTCGACGGCAACCACACCGCGTCGACCGGTCGCGGCCTGACCTGACACGAAAGCTTCGGAAACCGAAGCGTCTTGCGGGCCGGTGGCCCGAGGCGGTCGGGGTCGTCGCCGACCTGCTCGCGCGCGTCCGCGGGCCGGGGTCCCGCTCCGCCTGAGCTCACCGGGTCAGAGGTCGAGCTCCGCCCACCACTGCACGACCTGCCAGCGGTGGACGAGCGCGATCTCCGGCTGACCGGCGACGTACGCCAGGAAGTCGCGCACGGCGCTCGCCCGCGCGGCCTGTCCGCTCCAGCGCGGGTGCAGGCCGACGGTCATCAGCCGGGCCCCGGCGCCGTGGCGGGCCTCGTCGAGCAGGAAGTCCGCGGCCGCGATCAACGTCTCGGCGAAGTGGCGCGGCGTCGCGTAGGTGGGCGCGAGGAAGTAGCGGGTGTCGTTGTGCACCTTGGAGTAAGGGACGACGAGCCAGCGACGGCCCTCGACCTCCGTCCAGTACGGCAGCTCGTCGTTGACGGCGTCGCTGTCGTAGACCAGGTCGGGGTGCGCCGCGGCGAGCCGCCGGGTCCGCTCGCTCGGGAACGAGCGCACGTACCAGCCGCGCACCGGACGGCCGACGAGATCGGGCAGCACGCGCATCGCGTGCTCGAGGTCGGCGCGCTCCTCGTCCTCGCTCATCGTCGTCACCTCGGCCCAGCGGTAGCCGTGGCCGAGCACGTCGTGCCGGCTCGCGCGCAGCCATGCGGCGAAGGGCGGGTTGCGCTCCAGCGCCCGGGCGCACACGCCGAACGTCACGTCCGCGTCGAACCGCTCGAACAGGCGCACCAGCCGCCAGATGCCGACGCGGCTGCCGAACTCGAAGTGGCCCTCGGTGCCGATGTCGCGGATCGCCGGGTCGATCGGGATGGCGTACTCGCCCCAGCTGTCGTTGCCCTCGCCGTCGGGCCACGCGGCCTCGGCGCCCTCCTCGACGTTGACGACAATGTTCACGGCGACGCGCGCCCCGTTCGGCCAGCGCTCGAACGGGGCGGACAGGCCGTGGCCGACGAGGTCGCGCTCCATGGGGGAGTCCTACCCCGCCTCGCCGACCCGGCTCTCCAGTCGGCGCGCGGCGGCGAGCAGCGGCTCGGCCCAGCGGGCCCCGGGGCGGCGGCCGATCCGGTCGACGGGGCCGGACACCGACACCGCGGCGACCACCGCGCCGTCGGCGGCCCGGACCGGCGCGGACACGCTGGCCACACCGGCCTCGCGCTCGGCGACGCTCTGCGCCCAGCCGCGACGGCGGACCTCCTCGAGCACGCGGTCGGCGAACGCGGACGGCTCGGCCGACCAGGCGGCGAGCACCTTCGCCCCCGAGCCGGCGGCCATCGACACGCGGACGCCGACCGGCACGGTGTCGCGCAGCCCGCTCGCCGGCTCCGCCGCGGCCACGCAGACGCGCACCGTGGGGTCCGAGCCGTCGCGGCGGTAGAGCTGGATGCTCTCGCCGGTGAGGTCGCGCAGCCCGGGGAGGACGTCCTCGGCGGCCGTGAGCAGCGGGTCGCCGTGACCGTGGGCGAGCTCGCCGAGCGCGGGGCCGGGACGCCAGCGACCGTCGGGCTCGCGCACCAGCAGGCGGTGCGCCTCGAGGCCGACCGCGAGCCGGTGCGCCGTCGCGCGCGGCAGCCCGGTGCGCTCGCAGAGCTCGCCGAGCGTGCAGGGCGCCGCCGCGGCCGCCCGCAGGACGACCACCGCCTTGTCGAGCACGCCGATACCGCTACCCTGTCCCACAGGACGACACCATAGTCCCACTCTGTGGGATTTTGGGTGAGGAAAGAGGTAGACAGTGGGACGCACGCTCGCGGAGAAGGTCTGGGACCAGCACGTGGTCCGACACGGCGAGGGCCAGGAGCCCGACCTCCTCTACATCGACCTCCACCTCGTGCACGAGGTCACCAGCCCGCAGGCCTTCGACGGGCTGCGCCTCGCCGGACGGCCCGTGCGGCGCCCCGACCTCACCATCGCCACCGAGGACCACAACGTCCCGACGCTCGACATCCTCGCGCCCATCGCCGACGAGGTCTCCCGCACGCAGGTCGAGACGCTGCGGCGCAACGTCGAGGAGTTCGGCGTCAAGCTCTACCCGATGGGCGACGCGAACCAGGGCATCGTCCACATGATCGGACCGGAGCTCGGGCTGACGCAGCCGGGCACGACGGTCGTCTGCGGCGACTCGCACACCTCCACCCACGGCGCGTTCGGTGCGCTGGCGTTCGGCATCGGCACGTCCGAGGTCGAGCACGTCATGGCCACCCAGACGCTGCCCCTGCGCCCGTTCAAGACGATGGCGATCGAGATCTCCGGCCGCCTGCGCCCGGGCGTCACCAGCAAGGACGTCATCCTCGCGGTGATCGCCCAGATCGGCACCGGCGGCGGCGCGGGCTACGTGCTCGAGTACCGCGGCGAGGCCGTGCGGGAGATGTCGATGGAAGCCCGCATGACCATGTGCAACATGTCGATCGAGGCCGGCGGACGCGCCGGCATGGTCGCCCCGGACGACACGACGATCGAGTACCTGATGGGCCGCCCGCACGCCCCGCAGGGCGAGCTGTGGGACGAGGCCGTGGCGGCGTGGCGCGAGCTGCGCACCGACGACGACGCCGAGTTCGACAAGGTCGTGCACATCGACGCCGACGCGCTCACGCCGTTCGTCACCTGGGGCACCAACCCCGGCCAGGGCCTGCCGCTGTCCGAGGCCGTGCCGGACCCCGAGGGGATGTCCGACGACGACGCGGCCGCCGTGCGCAAGGCGCTCGCCTACATGGCCCTCGAGCCCGGCACCAAGCTCCGCGACATCGCCGTCGACGTCGTCTTCCTCGGCTCCTGCACCAACGCGCGCATCGAGGACCTGCGCGCGGCCGCCGACGTCCTCAAGGGCCACCACGTGGCCGACGCCGTGCAGATGCTCGTCGTCCCCGGCTCGATGAAGGTCAAGGCGCAGGCCGAGGCCGAGGGCCTCGACGCCGTGTTCACCGAGGCCGGCGCCGAGTGGCGCTCCGCGGGCTGCTCGATGTGTCTGGGCATGAACCCCGACCAGCTCGCGCCCGGCCAGCGCTGCGCGTCGACGTCGAACCGCAACTTCGAGGGCCGCCAGGGCAAGGGCGGGCGCACGCACCTCGTGTCGCCGCTGGTCGCGGCGGCCACGGCCGTGCGCGGCACGCTCTCCTCACCGGAGGACCTCACGCCCACCACCCTGACGTTCGCCTGAGGAGGGCCGCACCCATGGACGCCTTCACCACCCACACCGGCATCGCCACACCGCTGCGCGTGTCGAACGTCGACACCGACCAGATCATCCCGGCCGTCTACCTCAAGCGCGTGACGCGCACGGGGTTCGAGGACGGGCTGTTCGCCTCCTGGCGCGCCGACCCGAGCTTCGTGCTCAACACCGAGCCCTTCAACCGGGGGTCGGTGCTCGTCGCCGGCTCCGACTTCGGCACCGGCTCGTCCCGTGAGCACGCCGTCTGGGCGCTCATGGACTACGGGTTCCGCGTCGTGATCTCGTCGCGCTTCGGCGAGATCTTCAAGGGCAACTCGTCGAAGGCGGGCCTGCTGGCCGCCACCGTCGAGCAGTCCGACGTCGAGCTGCTGTGGAAGAAGATCGAGGAGCGCCCGGGCCTCGAGCTCACCGTCGACCTCGAGGCGCTCACGATCACCGCCGACGACCTCGTCGTGCGGTTCACCGTCGACGACTACGCCCGGTGGCGCCTGCTCGAGGGCCTCGACGACGTCGACATCACGCTGCGCTCCGCCGACGCCATCGAGGCCTACGAGGCGACGCGGCCGGCCCACAAGCCGACCACCGTCTGAGGTCTCACCAGGGGACCTCGCCGGCGTCCTCGAAGAAGCCGCCGGTGGGGCCGTCGTCGGGGAGGGTGGCCAGGCGGATGGGCGTCGCGGCGCCCTGCTGCGTGGTGCGGTGGCCCTGGTGGCCGTTGAGGTCGGTGGCCACGTAGCCCGGGCACGCCAGGTTGATCTTGATGTTCGTGCCCTCCAGCTCCCGGACGTACTGGAGCGTCACCGCGTTCAGGTAGGTCTTGGACGGCGAGTAGCCGAGCGCGATCGGGCCGGCCTGGCCGGTGCTCTGGCGCGTGAGGGATCCGACGCCCGAGGACACGGTCACGATCCGCGGGTGCTCCGAGCGGCGCAGCAGCGGCAGCATCGCGTTCGTCGTCCGGATGACGCCGAAGACGTTCGTCTCCAGCACCGTGCGCAGGATGTCGAGGTCGATGGTGCTCGGGTCCTGGGGTCTGTCGCCGGTGATGCCGGCGTTGTTGACGAGGACGTCGAGCTGGTCGAGGGAGGCCGCCGCGGCGGCCACGCTCGCGTCGTCGGTGACGTCGAGCGGCACCCCGAAGGCGTCCACACCGTCGGCCCGGAGCTTCTCGACGGCCTCCTCGCGGCGGCGGTCGTCGCGGGCGCCGACGCCGACCCGCCAGCCGAGGGCCCCGAGGCCCGCGGCGATCTCGTAGCCGATGCCCTTGTTCGCCCCGGTGATCAGCGCTGTTGTCATGCCCCCATGCTCGGCCCGGTCGGCGCCGGTGGTCCAAGACCATCTCGGTGCGCGGCGATACCGCGGGGGTATGAATGAGGGTGTGGAGACCCGGGAGCTGCGCTACTTCGTCGCGGTCGCCGAGGAGCTGCACTTCGGGCGGGCCGCCGAGCGGCTCGGGATCGCCCAGCCGCCGCTGTCCCGCGCGATCCGGGCGCTCGAGCGCCGGCTCGGGGCCCCGCTGTTCGACCGCACCACCCGCGCCGTGGCGCTCACCGAGGCCGGCGCGGTCCTCCTCACCGAGGGCCGGGCGGCGCTCGACGCGGTCGACGCCGCGGAGCGCCGGACCCGGCGGGCGGCCGGCGCGCGCCCGGTGCTCGGGCTGGTCGCGAAGGCCGGGGCGTCGCAGGAGCTCCTCGCGAAGCTGCTCGACGCGTACGCTGCGGAGCCCGGGGCGGCCGAGGTCGACGTCACGCTCTGCGGACCGGGCGAGCAGGAGCGGGTGCTGCGCGACGGCAGGGCCGACGTGGCCCTGCTGCACCGGCCCTTCGACGCGACCGACGGCTACGACACCGAGGAGCTCGCGGAGGAGGGTCAGGCCCTGTTCCTCCCGGTCGGGCACCCCCTCGCCGGCCGCGCCCAGCTGCGCACGGCCGACCTCGCCGATCTGCCGCTGCCCCGCTGGCCCCGGCCCGACGGCGGGTTCTCCGCGGGCGAGGGCCCGCAGGTCCACGACAGCGCCCAGCTCCAGCAGCTCGTCATGCTCGGGCGCGCGGTGGCGGTGCTGCCGGACTCCGTGCGCGCCGGCCTGCCCGAGGGCATCGTCGCGGTCCCGGTGGTCGACGCGGCCCGCGTGACCACGCTGTTGGCGTGGCCGCCCCAGAGCCGGGTGCGGGGCCTCGCCGACCTGGTCCGCGTGGCGTCCCGGCTCTGAACTTAGGCTGCCCTAATTTCCAGGGGTAAGGTCGGGGCATGGCTGCTCCCGAGACCCAGGCCCCCGCCGCCCCGGCGTCCACCCCGGCACCGTCCACCCCGGCACCGTCCCCACGGACCCGGAAGGGCGGCGCGGGCCACCGGCTGCGCGTGCTGCGCTCCGAGCGGCTGACGCCGCACCTGCTGCGCGTGGTGTTCGGCGGACCGGCCCTCGACGGCGTCGCCGACAACGGCTTCACCGACAAGTACGTCAAGCTCGCCTTCCCGCGGCCCGGTGTCGAGTACCCGGAGCCGTTCGACGTCCCCGCGATCCGCGAGTCGATGCCACGCGAGGCGTGGCCGATCGTGCGGACCTACACGGTGCGCGCCCTCGACCACGCCGCGGGCGAGCTGGCGATCGACTTCGTCGTGCACGGCGACACCGGCGTCGCTGGGCCCTGGGCGCTGGCGGCGGCCCCGGGCGACGAGCTCACGATGATGGGGCCGGGTGGGGCCTACGCGCCCTCGCCGGAGGCCGACGCGCACGTCCTGGTGGGCGACGAGGCGGCCCTGCCCGCCATCGCCGCGGCACTCGAGAGTGTCGCCTCCGGCGTGCCCGTGCACGCGTTCGTCCAGGTCGACGGGCCGGACGACGAGATCGCCCTCGCGACGTCCGAGGCCGTGACCCTGCGCTGGCTGCACCGCGACGCCGGCGAGGACCTCGTCGAGACCGTCCGCGGCGCCGAGTGGCCCGCGGGCACCGTGCACGCCTTCGTCCACGGCGAGACCGGCGACGTGAAGGCCCTGCGCTCCCACCTGCTCGAGGAGCGGGGCCTCGACCGCGCCTGGCTCTCGATCTCCGGCTACTGGCGCCGCGGCGCCGACGAGGACACCTTCCAGGCGGAGAAGAAGGCCGCGAAGGGCTGAGGTGGCCTCCGGCCATGTGAGCACTTCGAGGTGCTGCAGCACCTCGAAGTGCTCACATGCGCGAAGCGCACCTCAGTCCGCCAGCGCCCGCCCGCCGGGTTCGACGTCGAGCATCCTGCCCACCGACGGCACGCCGCGGTCGTCGACGAGGAAGAGCATGTACGGGCCCGGCGGGGTGAGCCCGGGCTCCTCGGGGACGGTCACCGAGAGGCCGCCGGCGGTCGGCGCGGTGTCGAGGGCCACCGAGCGCATGTCGGTGGTGGTGACGTGGGTGGCGGTCGAGGCCTTGATCAGCCGGGCGCTGCGGATGTGCTCGGGGTCCGGCGTCGGGATCGTCGCCGTCTGTCCGCGCGCCAGCGTCGGGGGCGCGTTCGTGATCGTCGGCCGCCCGCCGCCCTGGTAGAGGTAGGGCGGGCTGTAGATCTCGATGCGCTGCTCGAAGGTGCCCGGCACGAGGTTCTGCTGGTCGTCGAACAGCGGGTCGGAGCCGGCGGTGAGCACGCGTCCGTCGGGGAGCAGCAATGCCTCGGTGTGGTAGTCGCGCCCGACCGCGGGGTCGGCGGCGGCGGTGATCTGCCCCGTGTCGGGGTGCAGCAGGCGCGCGATGTGGTTGTTGGTCCCGCCCTTGCCGCGGTAGTCCCGCGAACCGCCCGAGATCAGCATCGTGTCGTCGGGCAGGTTGACGAGGTTCGGGTAGCGCACGCCCTCGGGCAGGCTCGGTCCGGGGGTGAAGTGCGGCGCCGGGTCGCGCAGGTCGAGGTAGTCGATGCGCCCGGTGGACCGTGGGCTCTCGCCGACCCCGCCGCCGCCGACGACGGCGAGGCGCTGGTCGTTCACGGGCCCGACCCAGGCGGAGCCGGCCGTCTCGAGCAGGTCGGGGTCGCGCATGCCGGGGATCGCGGCGAAGGCGCCGGTGTCGGTGTCCCAGAACCCCGGCTCGCGTCCCTTCTCGGCGGGCCCGTAGCCGGCGTTGGCCCCGGTGTAGACCATCCGCCCGGCCTGCGCGGTCTCGAAGATCGCGGGGTAGGTCGGGAAGTAGCGCGTGAGGTCCTTGCGCTCCGAGAAGGCGTTCGTCGTGGGATCGAAGATCTCGGTCTGGCCGTTGAGGACCTCGCCGGCGCCGTCGAGGCCGGCCACCGTCAGCACGCGGCCGTCGGACATCGGCGTCAGCGTCGCGTACCAGCGGTGGAACGCCATGTCGGAGACCTGCGACCACGTCTCGCTGACGGGGTCGAACGTGTAGGCCTTGTTGGTGCCCTGGTAGTCCTGCTTGCGCAGGGTCATCTGCTGACCCTGGCCGTAGACGTTGCGGGCGACGCCGGGCGCGAGGCCCTCGACCTGGTACTGCGCGGGCTCGGTGGTCAGCCCCCCGGGACCGGGGTCGACGGCCTCGACGAAGACCGGCTCCTCCGCCGCGACCACCTGCGTGCGGCGTCCCTGGCCGTTCTTCTGCGCCGGCGGGAGCCGCGTCTCGGCGTCGGCGCGGTAGCGCACGCCCGTGGGGGAGACGAACACCGTGCCCGCCGGCAGCACCATCGGGGCGTTCGGGTCCTCGTTCTTCACCGTCATCGTGCCGGCCGCGTTCGTGACCGCGCCGTCGAGCCGCTCGTAGCGCTGGGTGCCGCCCGCCACGAGCAGCCGCCCGTCGGGCAGCGTCGTCTGCCCGCCGCAGAACATGTCGTCGGGGACCGGGATCATCCGCGACTGCCCGGTGGTCGGGTCGTAGAGCAGGCTCTTGAGTGCCCGCGTCGCGAACATGTCCTCCTTGTTGCCCGACCCCGCGATCAGCAGGACCTTGCCCGAGGAGAGCAGCGCGGCGTGGATCGCGTTGACCCGGCGGTCGTCCGGCACGTCGATCGTGTCCCAGTGCCCGAACGCGCGCTCGTAGTCCGGGCTGTTGATCAACTGCTCGTGACGCCACTCGTCGATGTAGGAGAACGCCGGGGGCACGTTGACGCCCAGCAGGACGACCGCGCCGAGGACGACGAGGACGATCTGGCGGACGCGACGGGTGTTCGCCACACGCACCGGGCTGGGCTCCTGGCGGGTCGACGACGGGGTCGGCGCGACGTTAACCGAGGTCAGCGTCCCGTCTGAACGCGCCCCGATCCGTGCCCGGCTGTCCCGCCGCGGGCGATTCGTCCTGTGAGATGGATCCTCAGAAGGCCGCGTCGCGGTGGTAGTCGGCCGCGGCGAGGGTGCCGTCCGGGCCGAACGACAGGACCCACACGCTGCCCTTGCGGGACGGCGGGTCCGCGAGGTCGCGGTCCGAGAGCGGGGCGCACCCGGACCGCGTCGCGGCCGTCGCCAGCACGCGCACCAGGTGCGGGATGCCGTCGCCCTGCGCGCACACCGCGGCCACCACGCCGCCGGTCCCGCCCGCGGTGAGCCGCTCGAGGAGTGCGAGCGCGGGCCCGTCGTCGCGCGCGACCGCACCGTCGCCCAGCTCCGGCGCCTCGTGGATCGTCACGCCCGCCGCCTCGGCGTAGGGCGCCAGCGTCTGGCGGCAGCGGGCCTTGGGCACCGCGTGCAGCGCGGTCACCCCGAACCGGGAGAGGAACACGGCCAGGCGCTGCGCCTGCTCGTACCCCTCCTCGACCAGCGGACGGTCGGCGTCCGGGCCGTCCCACTCCGAGCGCTTCCCGGCGAGCGCGTGCCGCACGAGCAGCAGGGTGCGCAGGGCCGGCGGGCGGGCGGTGAAGGCGTCGACGACGTCGCGGTCGGACTCGTAGGTCAGCAGCGCCACGGCCTCGGGCGGGGAGAGCCAGCGCAGCTCGTCGGTCTCGTCGCCGGGCGTGAACCGGCCCTCGCCGGCGCGGGCCGACCAGAACTCGACGACCTTGTCCTCGGCGCCGACCATGTAGTGCACCGTCCGCAGGTGCCGGCCGAGCACGGCGGCGAACCCCGTCTCCTCGGCCAGCTCCCGCACGGCCGCGTCGACCCGGGTCTCGCCCGGATCGACCTTGCCCTTGGGCAGGCTCCAGTCCTGGTGGTGCGGGCGGTGCACGACCGCCACCTCGACGTCCTGCCCGGTGCCGTCCGGGCGCCAGAGGACCGCTCCCGCGGCGTACACCGTCATCGGGTCGACTCCCGCTCCGCTCCGTCTCCCTGCACCGTCACTTCCGGCTCTGCCGCTGCTGCAGCAGCCGGAGCTGGTGATCGTGCACCGACAGGCCCTCGTGACCCTCGCCGGCGGCGACCGGCCACGGATCCCAGGACCCGTCGGGTTCGAGGATCCAGCTGCGCGTGCCCGGGTCGGTCGCCGAGTCGAGGATCGAGGCGAGCTCGGCGGACAGACGCGGGTCGGTGACGGGCACGAGCGCCTCGACCCGGCGGTCGAGGTTGCGGTGCATCATGTCCGCGCTGCCGATCCAGTACTCGTCGGCACCGACGAAGTGGAAGATCCGCGAGTGCTCGAGGAAGCGGCCGAGGATCGAGCGCACCCGGATGTTCTCCGAGAGGCCCGGCACGCCCGCCCGCAGCGAGCAGAGCCCGCGGACGATCAGGTCGACGGGCACGCCCGCCCCCGACGCGCGGTAGAGCGCGTCGATCACCTGCTCGTCGACGAGACCGTTGACCTTGATCCGGATGCCGGCGGTCTCGCCGCGCTCGGCGCGCTCCCGCTCGTGGTCGATGCGCTCGACGATGCCGCGCCGCAGCCCGTACGGGGCGACCAGCAGCTTGCGGTACGAGGTGCGCCGGGCGTAGCCGGTGAGCACGTTGAACAGGTCGGTGAGGTCGGCGGCGATCGTCTCGTCGGCGGTGAACACGCCGATGTCCTCGTAGAGACGGGCGGTCTTCGGGTTGTAGTTGCCGGTCCCGAGGTGGCAGTACCGCTTGATCGCCGAGCCCTCCTGGCGCACGACGAGCACGGCCTTGCAGTGGGTCTTGAGGCCCACGAGGCCGTAGACGACGTGGACGCCCGCGCGCTCGAGGGCACGGGCCCACCCGATGTTGGCGCGCTCGTCGAACCGGGCCTTGATCTCCACGACGGCGACGACCTGCTTGCCGGCCTCGGCGGCGTCGATCAGCGACTCGACGATGGGGGAGTCACCCGAGGTGCGGTAGAGCGTCTGCTTGATCGCCAGGACCTTCGGGTCCGCCGCGGCCTGCTCGATGAAGCGGTGCACGCTCGTGGAGAACGAGTCGTACGGGTGGTGCACCAGCACGTCGCCCTCGCGCAGGGTGGCGAACACGCTCTTCGGGGTCTCGCCCTCGCTGAACGCCGGGTGCTTCGCCGGGACGAACACCGGGTCCTTGAGGTCCGGCCGGTTCAGGCGCAGCAGCTCCATGAGCGCGGAGAGGTCGAGGCGTCCCGGCACCTGCACGACGTCGTGCGGGTCCACGTCGAGCTCGCGCAGCAGGAGCTCGAGCATGTGCTCGCTCATGGTGTCGGTGATCTCCAGACGCACCGGCGGGCCGAAACGCCGCCGCGCCAGCTCCCGCTCGAGGGCCTGCAGGAGGTCCTCGTCGCGGTCCTCCTCCACCTCGAGGTCGGCGTTGCGCGTCACCCGGAACACGTGGTGCTCGACGACGGTCATGCCCTCGAAGAGCTGGTCGAGGTTCTCGGCGATGAGGTCCTCGATGGGCAGGAACCACGCCTGCTTGTCGCTGTCGGCGGGGGAGTCCTCGTCGGGCTCGGGGCCGACGCGCACCAGACGCGGCACGTTGTTCGGCACCTTGACGCGGGCGAAGTGCTCGGTGCCGGTCTGCGGGTCGTGCACGGCGACGGCGAGGTTGAGCGACTGGTTGGAGATGTAGGGGAACGGGTGCGCCGGGTCGACGGCCAGCGGCGTGAGCACCGGGAACACCTGACGGGCGAACCAGTCCGAGAGCCGGGGCCGGGCCCAGTCGGTGACCTGCGACCAGTCGATGAGGTGCACGCCGGCCGCGTCGAGCGCCGGGGCGATCTCGTCGAGGAACACGCGGGCGTGCTTGTGGGCCAGCTCCTGGGTGCGTGCGGAGATCCGGGTGAGCTGCTCGCGCGGGGTCAGGCCGTCGGCGCCGCGCACGGCGAGCCCGGCCTGGTCACGGCGCTTCAGGCCCGCCACGCGGACCATGTAGAACTCGTCGAGGTTCGACGCGAAGATCGACAGGAACTTCGCCCGTTCGAGCAGCGGCTGGCTCGGGTCCTCCGCCAGCGCGAGCACCCGGGCGTTGAACTCCAGCCACGACAGCTCCCGGCTGTCGTAGCGGTCCGGCGGCAGGTCGCCGGGTGCCGCGGGGCCGGCCGTCGGCGCGGCGGGGGCCCCGGGCGTGCGGCCCCGCGCCCCGCGGCCGTTCTCGTCGGCGGCGGCGGGGGGACGTGGGCCGGTCAGCTCGTCGACAGGGGTGTCGGCGGGAATGTCGGCAGGAGCCGCGGTCCCGTCGCTCGACCCGGTCTCGGCGGACGTGGACGACGTGGAAGGGCTCACGACGCCCGATCGTGCCCGAGGTGCCCGGGCACCGCGAGGGACCCGCGACGCGGACCACCCCGGTCCATCCCGTCGACGGACGTCGTTCAGCAGGCCGTCTCGCGTGCCGGGGCCCCGACGGCCGTGGCGGTCGGGGGGTCGGGCCAGGCCCGGGTGTGCGGGCCGACGCCGAGGTCGCGGGCCCGGGCCAGGTCGCCGGGGGTGTCGACGTCGCCCCGGAGACCCGGCCACGCGCCGTCGAGGGCCACGGCCCCGGAGGCGGCGTGCGCGGCCGCCGACCCCGGCCCGAAGCGCGGGCGCAGCGGGTGCCGCGGCGCGGCGACCAGCAGCGTCGTCCCGGTGCCGGCGTGGTCGGCGACGAAGGCCGACGTCGCGCCCTCGGCGAACCGGGCCGCCGCGCGGGCCAGGGCCTCGTCGAGCTCGTCGGGACGCAGGGCGGGCAGGTCGGCCTGCAGGACCGCCAGGGCGTGCTCGCGGGAGCCGGTGCGGCGCAGGTGATCCGCACCACGGCGCAGCGCCGCGTTGAGGCCGCCGCCGGTGTCGCGGACGGTCTCCCACGGCCCGCCCGCTCCCAGCTGCTCGGCGGGCTCGGTGGTGACGACGACCAGCCGCCCGGTGCGCTCCGCGGCGCGGGCGGCGCGCAGCGTGTCGCGGGCCAGGGCGTGGGCCAGGGCGCGGTGGGCCTGCTCACGGGACGCGTCGTCGCCCGGCAGGTCGGCGACGGCCGGGGCGAGTCGCGACTTCGCGCGGCGCAGCTCCTTGACCGGCACCACGAGGTCGACCAGCACGTCCACGGCTCCAGTCTGCCCCTCGCCGACCACCGGGGGGCAGGTGATCGGACCGGGCGGGCCCCGCTGGACCGCCCTCCCCGGTCGGGAGAGACTTCCCGCGACGGGACGGGTGGTCCGGACCCGTACGAGCGCGGACGCGGAGGTGGGCGAGCCGGTGGCACGGGCGCGCGAGAAGGGCGGGCCGTGGGTGGCCCTGGCCGCGGCGGTCTTCTACCCGATGACCCTGCTGCTGGCGAAGCGCCGCATGGAGGGCCTCGAGAAGGTGCCGGAGCGCGGCCCGGCGATGCTGGTGTGCAACCACATCTCCTACCTCGACCCGGTGTACACGGCGGTGTTCGTCCACCGGGCGAAGCGCGTGCCGCGGTTCCTGGCCAAGGCGTCGCTCTGGGACGTCCCCGTGCTCGGCCGGACCCTGAGCGGGAGCCGCCAGATCCCCGTCAGCCGCGGCTCGGTCGAGGCCGGCGCGAGCCTCGACGCGGCCCGCACGTCGTTCGCGGACGACGGCGTCGTCGTCATCTACCCCGAGGGCACGATCACCCGCGACCCGGAGGGCTGGCCGATGAACGCCCGCTCCGGTGCCGCCCGCCTCGCCCTCGACAGCGACGTGCCGGTCATCCCGGTGGTGCACTGGGGCACGTTGTCGGTCTACGACCACTACCAGCGCCGCTTCCGGCCCTCGTGGCGCACCACGATCACCGTGCGGGCCGGCGACCCCGTGCCGCTCGACGACGTGCGCGCCCGCGCCCGGGAGGCCGGCCCCGACCGCGACCGGTCCACCGAGGTGGCCCTGCTGCGCGAGACGACCGACCGGATGATGTCCGCGGTGCGCGACCTGCTCGCCGACGTCCGCGGCGAACCGGCGCCGGAGCCCACCCGGCGGCCGCGAGGCTCCGGCACGTGAGCGGCACCCCCGTGCCCCCGCGGCGCGTGGCGGTGCTCGGCGCAGGCACGTGGGGCACGACGTTCGCCAAGGTCCTCGCCGACGCCGGGACCCCGGTGACGCTGTGGGCCCGGCGCGCCGAGGTCGCCGAGAACGTCGCCCTGGACCGCTGCAACCACGAGTACCTGCCCGACGTGACGCTGCCCGCCGCGCTCGCCGCCACCGCCGACGCCGACGAGGCCCTCGACGGTGCCGACACCGTCGTGCTCGCCCTGCCCGCCCAGCGGCTGCGCGAGAACCTCGAGCGCTGGACCGGCCACCTGCCGCGCGGTGTCACCCTCGTGAGCCTCGCCAAGGGCGTCGAGCGGGGCTCGCTGCTGCGCATGAGCGAGGTGATCCGTGAGGTCACCGGGGCCGCGGCGGACGAGGTCGCGGTGGTGTCCGGGCCCAACCTCGCCGGGGAGATCGCCCTCGAGCAGCCCACCGCCACCGTCGTCGCGTGCTCCGACCACGAGCGCGCGGTGTCGGTGCAGCACGCCTGCTCGACCGGCTACTTCAAGCCGTACACGAACGCCGACGTCGTCGGCTGCGAGCTCGGCGGCGCGTGCAAGAACGTCATCGCGCTGGCCTGCGGCACCGCGGCGGGCCTCGGCTACGGCGACAACACCACGGCCTCGCTCATCACCCGGGGCCTGGCGGAGATCTCGCGGCTGGCGGTGGCGCTGGGCGCCGAGCAGATGACCCTCGCGGGCCTCGCCGGGATGGGCGACCTGGTCGCCACGTGCTCGTCGCCGCTCTCGCGCAACCGGCGCTTCGGCGAGGCCCTCGGCCGCGGGCTGAGCATGGCCGAGGCGGAGGAGGCCAACCACGGCCAGGTCGCCGAAGGCGTGAAGTCCTGCGACGCGATCGGCGAGCTCGCCCGCCGGCACGGCGTCGACACCCCGATCGTCGACGCCGTGCGCCGGGTCTGTGCCGGCGAGGTGACGGCCAAGGAGGTCGGCGACGAGCTGATCAACCGGGAGCTCAAGGTCGAGTGAACTCGCGGTGGCGAGGTCACGTTTGCGGGTCCGGGGCCCGGGAACACTGGCGGCGATGGACGTGCTGCAGCGGATGGGCCCGCGGACGGTGCCGAGGACGGCGGTGGCGCCGCTGGAGCTCTGCGCGCTCGCCGACACCGGCAACGCCGCCATCCTGCGCCGTCGCTTCCGCGCCTGGGTCGACCCGCTGGCCGATCTCGACACCGCCGACGACCTCGCGCTCGCGGTGTACGAGGCCCTCGCCAACGTCGTCGACCACGCCTACGTCGAGCGCGGCACGCCCGGCCTGATGACGCTCTGGGCCGCGGTCTCCTGCCCGCTGCTCACCGGGCGCGACCTGGTGGTGACCGTCACCGACGAGGGCGCCTGGCGCCCGAGCAGCGGGCCGGGCTGGCGCGGCCGCGGGCTGCCGCTGATGCGCGAGCTCACGCACGCCACCGCCGTGCTCCCCGGGGACCACGGCACCACCGTGCAGCTGCGCCGACGCATCCGGACCGCCGACGACCGCACGGCGGCGCTGGTCTAGCTCGTCCGGTCTCCTCGTCGCGGCACGTGCGGGGGCACCGGCGTGCCCCCGGGTAGCGCGGGGCAGGTCGTCACACCGGTCACGCGCATCTCGAGGCCGACCACGCCCGCCCACCGGTCGTCGCCCGCCGCGACGGCGTCGCCGTCACCCGGCGGCCCGGTGCGCGCCTTCACGCTGGCCTCGGTGAGGTCGAGCGCCACGATCGACGTCGCGGCCATCTCCTTGCGGCTCGGCGGGTCGGCGTGGTCCTCCTGGCCCGGCGCGACCTGGCGGACGAGCGCCCGCATCGCGGCGAGCGCCTCGTCGGGGTCGGTGACCTTGCGGGCGTGGCCGCGGACCACGGCGCTGCGGTAGTTCGCGGACTGGCTGAACCAGCGCCGCGCGTAGACCAGCCCGTCGATGATCGTGACGGTGACGCACACCGGCTCGTCGCCGCGCAGGCTCGCCGCGCCGCTGGAGCCGTGCAGGTAGAGCGTCTCGCCGATCCGCGCGTGCAGCGTGGGCAGCACGACGGGCTCGCCGTCGACGACCCGGCCGACGTGCGCGACGAGGGCCTCGTCGAGCACGGCGTGCAGCTCGGCGCGGTCGGCGCGCTGGCGGTCGCGGTGCCGGCGGACGGTGGAGCGGTCGGTGGGGGAGAGCGGTGGTGCGGTCACGTCCTCCATCGTCGGCGACGCAGTGGCATCCTCGAACGGCCACTTCCGTCCGACTCCAGGAGGCCACTCGTGCGCGGCCTGCCTCCCGAGCTGGCGCTCCCGCTCGACCGGGCGACGCCGACCCCGCTCGCGACCCAGCTGGCCGACGGCCTGCGCGCCGCCGCGGCCTCGGGCGCCCTGCGCGTCGGCGAGCGGGTGCCCTCGACGCGCGTGCTGGCCGGCGAGCTGGGCGTCAGCCGCACGGTGACCGCCGCCGCCTACGACCAGCTCGTCGCCGAGGGCTGGCTCGGCCCCGCCGGGGCGCGGGCACCTACGTGCTGGCGACGTCCCACGTGAGCGAAGTTCCCGGCTATAGCCGGGAACTTCGCTCACGGGCACCGACCTGCTCGACCTGCGGCCCGGGTCCCCGTGCCTCGCGGTGCTCGACCGGCAGGCGTGGCGGCGGGCCTGGCGCCACGCGGGCGACCGCGAGCCCGCGCCCCGCCCCGAGCACGCCGGCGTGCCCGCCTTCCGCGACGCCGTCGCGCGCCTGCTGCTGCACCACCGCGGGCTGGCCGCGACGCCCGGGGACGTCCTCGCCACCGCCGGCACCACCGACGGGTTCGCCGAGGTCGTGGCCATGCTCCGGGCCCGCGCCGGGCGCGCCCCGCGGGTCGCCGTCGAGGACCCCGGCTACGTCCGGGCCACCGAGGTGCTGCGCGATGCCGGCGCCACCGTGGTCGGGGTGGGTGTGGACGACGAGGGCCTGCGGGTCGACGACCTCCCGGCGGGACTCGACGCGGTGTACCTCACGCCCGCGCACCAGTACCCGCTCGGCGCCCGCCTGCCCGTGGCCCGACGGACGGCGCTCGCGGAACGCGCCCGCGACGAGGGGCTCCTGCTCGTCGAGGACGACTACGACGGCGAGCTGCGCTTCGACGTCGCCCCGCTGCCGCTGCTCGCCGGCCTGGCCCCCGACGTCACCGTGCACCTCGGCACCACCAGCAAGATCCTCTCGCCGACCCTGGGCGCGGGGTGGATGGTGGCGCCGCCCGCGGTGCGCGACGCCGTGCTGGAGCGCCGCCGACGCACCGGGGTGCGCCCGGCCCCGGCCGGCCAGCAGGTCGTGGCCGCCCTGCACGCCGACGGCGCCCTCGCCCGCCACCTGGCCCGGCTGCGCCGCGAGCTGGGCGCCCGCCGGGCGCGGGTCGTCGACGCCGTGACCGCGACCGGGCACGCCGTGCGCGGCGACCGGGCGGGCGCGCACCTGCTGGTCCCGCTGCCCGACCGGGCCGCCGAGCGGGCGACCGTCGACGCCGCCGCCCGCACGGGCCTGCAGATCGGCGGCATCGGCGAGCACCACCTCGACCCCGACGGGCCGGGGGCGGCGTGCGGCGTGCTCGTCGGATGGGCCGGGCCGTCGGCGGCGGAGCTGGACGACGCCCTGGTGCGACTGGCGGACGTGCTCGCCGGGCGGACAGGATCGTGCCCGTGACCCAGCCCCTGACGTACGGGCGATACCTGCACCTCGACGCGCTGCTCACGGCGCAGGCCCCGCTCTCGCGCCCCGAGGCCCACGACGAGCTGCTGTTCATCATCCAGCACCAGACCTCGGAGCTGTGGCTCAAGCTGGCCCTCCACGAGCTCACCGGCGCCTGCGACGACCTGGCGGGCGACGACCTCCCGCTCGCGCTCAAGCGCCTCGCCCGCGTGAAGCACGTGCAGAAGCAGCTGATCGAGCAGTGGACGGTGCTGGCGACGCTCACGCCGAGCGAGTACCAGCGCTTCCGCGGGTTCCTCGGGTCGTCGTCGGGCTTCCAGAGCTACCAGTACCGGGCCGTCGAGTTCGTCCTCGGCGCCAAGGACCCGGCGATGCTCGAGGTGTTCGCCGACGACGAGGCGGCGCTCGCGGTGCTCACCGCGGCGCTGGACCGGCGCAGCCTCTACGACGAGTTCCTCCGCCTGCTCGCGCGGCGGGGCCTCCCGGTGCCCGACGACGTGCTGCGCCGCGACGTGCGCGAGCCCCACCGCGAGGACCCGCGCCTGGTCGAGGTGTTCCGCGCGATCTACGACGCCCCGGAGGAGCACTGGGACGTCTACGAGACCTGCGAGGAGCTCGTCGACATCGAGGACAACCTGCAGCTCTGGCGCTTCCGCCACCTCAAGACCGTCGAGCGCACCATCGGCCTGCGCACCGGCACCGGCGGGACGAGCGGAGCGTCCTTCCTGCGCCGCGTCCTCGACCTGTCGTTCTTCCCCGAGCTGTACGCGGTCCGGACCGCCCTCTGAGCCCCGCGTAGGCTCCGCCGCCATGACGGGCCAGGGAGCAGGCCAGGGAGAGGGAGCAGGCCGGGGGGCAGGCGAGTCGCAGGACCGCCCCCGTGTCGTCGTCCTCTTCGGCGGGCGCAGCAGCGAGCACCGCATCTCGTGCCTCTCGGCCGGCAGCGTGCTCGCGCATCTCGATCCCGCCCGCTACGACGTGCTGCCCGTCGCGATCACGCCCGACGGCGCCTGGGTGCTCGGCCCCACCGACCCCGAGGTGCTCCGGCTGCACGGCCGCGAGCTGCCCGAGGTCACCTCCGGGCGGCCCGTCGCGCTGCCCGCCGACCCGACGCGCCGCGAGCTCGTCGCGCTCGACGACGGCAGCTCTCTCGGCCGCGTCGACGTCGTCGTGCCCGTCCTGCACGGCCCCGGCGGCGAGGACGGCACCGTCCAGGGGCTGCTCGAGATGGCCGGCGTGCCCTACGTCGGCGCGGGGGTCTGCGCCAGCGCGGCGTCGATGGACAAGGACGTGACCAAGCGCCTGCTGCGCGACGCCGGGCTCTCGGTGGGCGACGCCGTGGTGCTCCGCCGCGGTACCGACACCCTCACCGGGGCCGAGCGTGCGCGTCTCGGGCTGCCGGTGTTCGTCAAGCCGGCCCGCGCGGGCTCGTCGGTCGGCATCAGCCGGGTCGCCGACTGGGCCGACCTCGACGCCGCCGTCGCGAAGGCCCGCGTCGAGGACCCGAAGGTGCTGGTCGAGGCCGCGATCGTCGGGCGCGAGATCGAGTGCGGGGTGCTCGAGCGCACCGACGGCCGGGTCGAGGCGAGCGTCCCCGCCGAGGTCCGCGTCGTCGGCGGGGACGCCGGCTGGTACGACTTCGACACGAAGTACCTCGACGACGCCTGCGAGCTCGACGTGCCCGCGAAGCTCGACGACGAGGTGGCCGACACGGTGCGCGCCACGGCCGTCGAGGTCTTCCGCGTCATGGACGTCGAGGGCCTCGCGCGCGTCGACTTCTTCCTCACCGCCGACGGGCGGCTGCTCGTCAACGAGCTCAACACGATGCCTGGGTTCACGGCGACGTCGCTGTACCCGCGCATGTGGGACACCGCGGGCGTCGACTACCCGACGCTGCTGGAGACCCTCGTCGAGACCGCGCTCGCGCGGGGCGTCGGGCCGCGCTGAGGCGGGTCAGCGGCTCACCAGCGCGATCTTGACGCCGCGCGAGACGTCGAGCAGCGGGGCCTCCCCGAACGCGTCCGGCACCGTGAGGCCGATGTGCACGGCCCGGTCGACGGTCACCCAGGTGGTGCTGCCGGGCGTGTCGGCCGCGACCGCGACCCAGTCGACGCCGACGACGTCGCGCAGCGGCCTGGTCGCGCCCTCCGGGGGACGGGGGAGCCCGCAGCGCAGGACGATCGGCGTGGCCCCGTCCTCGCCGCCCCACGCGACGGTGGCCGCCGGGACCGGGTCGGCCAGGATCCGGCGCGGCAGCATCCCCGTGTCGGTCCGGATCTCGCCGGGCAGCCCGGAGAGCAGGCGGGAGCAGTCGGCGCTCGCCGCGGCCGGGGTGGGCACGGCCCGCACGGTGAGCCGCACGGTGTCGACGTCGGGCACCGGGTCCCGCACGAAGACGACGGAAGCCAGCAGGACGCCGCCGACGAGCAGCACGGGCAGCGACAGCACGATCCCGACGAGCACACGGGGGAGCCGGCGCGCCACGTCCGGCGCGCGCCAGGGAGCCACCGTTCAGTCGGTGGACACGACGGGGCAGGTGAGCGTCCGGGTGATGCCCGGGACCTTCTGGACGGCGCCGACGACATCACGCCCGAGCGAGTCGACGTCATCGGCCTCCGCACAGACGATGACGTCGTAGGGTCCGGTCACGTCCTGCGCCCGGGTCACCCCGCTGATCCCGGCCACGTCCGAGGCGACCGCGGAGGCACGACCCACCTCGGTCTGGATCAGGATGTAGGCCTGGACCACGGACATGCCTCCTCGGGGAACGGGCCGACGGGTGGTGGGAGCGTCGGCACTCAGGTGGCAGGCAAGGTACCGCAGGGAGTCGAGGGGTGAGCCGGACGGCGAACGGGCGCGGGGGACACGGACGACCCGAGGGGTCTGTCCGACGCATCGGCGGCACGTCCGGTGGGTCGGCGCCCGATCGGGCGACGCCGTCTGCCGCGGCGACGGTCGGGGAGCTCGGCGAGTTCGGGCTGATCGACCGCCTGACCGAGGGGCGCTTCCAGCCCGAGCAGACCCTTCTGGGGCCCGGCGACGACGCCGCGGTGGTCGCCGCACCCGACGGCCGGGTCGTGGCGACCGTGGACACGCTGGTCGAGGGCGTGCACTTCCGTCTCGACTGGTCCGCGCCCGAGCAGGTGGGGCAGAAGGCGGTGGCCGCGAACCTGTCCGACGTGGCGGCGATGGGCGCGGTCCCGACCGCGCTGCTGCTCTCGCTCGCCTGCCCCGGGACGACGAGCACCGAGGTGCTCGACGGCCTCGCGTCGGGCGTGTGGGACGCGGCGGCGGACGCGGGCATCGGCGTCGTCGGCGGCGACACGGTGTCCTCCGACACCATCGTGGTCTCGATCACGGCGCTCGGTTCCCTGGAGGGCCGGGAGGCGGTGACCCGCTCGGGCGCACGGGCGGGCGACGTGGTCGCGGTCTGCGGGCAGCTGGGCTGGTCGGCGGCCGGGATGGCCGTGCTGCGCCGGGGCTTTCGCTCGCCGGTGGCCATGGTCGCCGCGCACCGCACGCCGCGCCCGCCCTGGCGCGCGGGCCCGGTCGCCGCGCGGGCCGGGGCCACCTCGATGATCGACACCTCGGACGGCCTGCTCGCCGACCTCGGGCACGTCGCCCGGGCCTCCCGCGTGCACATCGACCTCTCCTCGCGCCTGGTGCCGGTGGCCGACAAGCTGCGCGACGTCGCCTCGGCCCTCGGCGGCGACCCGCTGACCTGGGCGCTCACCGGCGGCGAGGACCACGCGTTGGCGGCCACCTTCCCGAGCGAGGCCGCGGTCCCGTCCGACTGGGTCGTCTGCGGCGAGGTCCGCTCGGGCACCGGCGTCACCGTCGACGCCGACCGCTGGGGCGGCGCCGGCGACCCGGGCTGGCGGCACTTCCGCTGACCCGTGAGCGAAGTTCCCGGCTATCGCCGGGAACTTCGCTCACGTAGGGGTCGTCAGCCCATCTCCGGCGGCCGGACGCCGCGGATGGAGGCGTCGATCAGCTGGATCGGGTGGAGCATCGGGAGCTCGCCCTCGAGGTACTTGCGGATCTGCAGCAGGCAGCCGGGGTTGGCGGTGACGAGCACGTCGGCCCCGGTGCCGCGGATGTTGTCCGCCTTGCGCCGCCCGAGATCGCCCGCGGCCTCGGGCTGGAGCATGTTGTAGATCCCCGCGGACCCGCAGCAGATCTCCGCCTCCGGCAGCTCGGTGAGCTCCACGCCCGGGATGGCGCGCAGCACGCGCCGGGGCTCGGTACGGATCTTCTGGGCGTGCCCGAGGTGGCAGGCGTCGTGGTAGACGACCTTCGCCTCGATCGGGTGCCGGCGGGCGCGGGGGTCGGCGAGCGTCTCGTCGACGATCTCGGAGATGTCGCGGACCTTGGCGGCGAACGCGGACGCCCGCTCCGCCCACTCCGGGTCGTCGGCGAGCAGCTCGCCGTACTCCTTCATCGACGACCCGCAGCCGGCGACGTTGGTGGCGATCGTATCGACCTCGGCGCGCTCGAACGTCGCGATCAGCTTCTTCGCGCGCTCCGCGGCCTCCGCCTCGCGGCCCGCGTGCAGGCCGAGCGCCCCGCAGCACGCCTGCTCGCGCGGCGCGATGACGTCCCAGCCCTCGGCCGCGAGCACCCGCACGGTGGCCTCGTTGACGGGGTGGAAGAAGACGTCCTGCACGCAACCGGTGAGCAGGCCCACGCGCCCGCGCCGCGGCCCGACCGCAGGGGTGCGGGGCGCGATGCGCGCGAAGGCGTCGCGCACCCGCACCGGGGGCAGGAGCGACTCCATGGCCACGAGGCGCTCGAAGCGCTGCGGGACCCGCGCCATGAGCTTGTCCATGCTCTTCGGGCGCAGCTTCTGGTAGAGCGCGCCGCCGATCGACGCCGCGCGCAGCCGCCGCTTGTAGGGGAAGAGCGTGAAGATCGCCTCGCGGAACCACCGATCGGCCCGCGTGCGCGTCACGTGGCGCTCGATCTGCGGCCGGGTGGCCTCGAGCAGCCGGTCGTACTGCACGCCCGACGGGCACGCGGTCACGCACGCCATGCAGCCCAGGCAGCGGTCGATGTGGGTGGTGAACGCGCCCTCGAGCGGGATCTCGCCCTTCGCCGCCATCTCCATGAGGTAGATGCGCCCGCGCGGGGAGTCCATCTCCTCGCCCCACAGCGCGTACGTCGGGCACGTCGGCAGGCAGAAGCCGCAGTGCACGCAGTCGTCGAGCAGCTCCTGCGCCGGCGGGTGGTGGTCGTCGAACGACCCGAAGTCGCCGCCGAGGAGGTCGGCGCGCTCGGGGGAGACCTTCTCGCCGCGCTCGGAGGAGAAGTCGGGCCCGGGGCCGGTGGTGGGGTGCGTGGTCATGCGCTCACTCCGGTGGGCTCGGGGATCCAGGGGGCGAGGCGTCCGCGCCCCAGGCGCTGCTCGGGGTCGAGGGACGCCGCGACGGCGCGCAGCAGGACGGCCGAGGCGGGCGCGGGCCCGAACGCCGGCAGCGACGCCCCGTCGGGACGCTGGCGCAGGGTCGAGGTGCCGCCCGCCTCGCTGATGCGACGGTGCGCGGCGGCCACGAGGTCGGCGTCGGCGGGCAGCGCCACGGTCGCGATCCCGGTGCGGGGCGACGCGGTCACGTCCGTGAGCCCGCCGGCGTCGGCCTCGAGCCCGTCCAGCACACCGGGCAGCGCTGCCGGGATGACGCCCAGGCGCAGCACCGCTCGGCCTTCGGGCCGGGCGCGCACCGCGGCGCCGTGCGCGTCCCAGGCGGAGGTGGCGTCGTCGGGGGAGAGCACCTCGCCCCCGACCGTCTCCACGAGCTTCCGCGCCCGTGTGTCGGCGCCCTCGTCGGAGCCCTCGAACAGGACCAGGAGCTGGTCGGCGTGCCACTGCACCGCCACGGCCTCGACGGGGCTGTCGGCCACGCGGCGGGCGACGTCGGCCATCCCCGCCCGATCGGTCGGCACGGCCACGGTGGGCGTGGACCGCGGGGCCGGGTGCAGGCGCAGGACGAGCCCGGCGATCACCGCGAGGGTGCCGTGCGCGCCGTGCAGGACCTTGGTGAGGTCGTAGCCCGCGACGTTCTTGATGACGTGCCCGCCGGAGCGGGCGGTGGTCCCGTCGG
Organism: Actinomycetospora sp. CA-053990; assembly: GCF_050948445.1. Classification (NCBI taxonomy): domain Bacteria; kingdom Bacillati; phylum Actinomycetota; class Actinomycetes; order Pseudonocardiales; family Pseudonocardiaceae; genus Actinomycetospora; species Actinomycetospora sp. CA-053990. The sequence continues at coordinate 2,064,778 of NZ_CP192043.1, forward strand.
GCAGGACGACCGTCGCGCCGATGACGAGGTCGCGCAGCGAGCCGTACTGCAGCGACCGCGGGCCGGAGTCCGCGGTGGCGAACAGCCCGCCGAGCGTGGCGCCCTCGGCGGCGCGGGCGGGGTCGACGGCGACGCGCTGGTGGTGCTGCGCGAGCTCGTCCTGCAGCGCGGCGAACGGCGTGCCGGCCCGGACCTCGACGGTCATGTCGCCGGGGTTGTGGGTGACGATCCCGCTGAGCCCGGTGACGTCGAGGACGGTGTCGGCGGGCGCGGGCGTGCCCGCCCAGTCGGCGGCGGTGCCGGCGCCGGCGACCCGGAGCGTGCCGGGGTGGTCGAGGACGGCGTCGCGGAGCTCGTCAACGGTGGTGGGCGTGACGGTCGTGACCGCTGGGGTGCTCACAGTCGCTCGATCACTCCGGCTTCCTCGAGGGGATGGGGCTGGTACTTGCCCGGACGCTCGCCGCACAGCCGGGGCGTCGGGAAGAGCTTGCCGGGGTTGCAGCGGGAGTCCGGGTCGAACGCGAGCCGCACACGGTGCATGACCGCGAGGTCGTCCTCGGAGAACATCGCCGGCATCGAGCACGCCTTGTCGGTGCCGATGCCGTGCTCGCCCGAGAGCGACCCGCCCAGCTCGACGCACAGCTCGGCGATGTCGGTGGAGAGCTTCTCGGCGGCGTCGTGCTCGCCCGCGGCCTCCGAGTAGAGCACCAGCGGGTGCAGGTTCCCGTCGCCCGCGTGGAAGACGTTGGCGACGCGCAGGCCGGCGTCGCGGCCCATGTCGGCGATGCGCGTGAGCACCTCGGCCAGCCGGGTCCGGGGGACGACGCCGTCCTGGACGATGTAGTCGGGGCTGATCCGCCCGACCGCGGCGAACGCGGCCTTGCGCCCCTTCCACACCTTCTGGCGCTCCTCGGCCTCCTGCGGCACGTGCAGCCGCGTGGCGCCGTGGCGCTCACAGATGGCCGTGAGCTGCTCGAACTCCGCCTCGACCTCGTCGGACGGGCCGTCCAGCTCGATGATCAGCGCGGCGGGGGAGTCGACTGTGAGGCCCGCACCGGTGGCGGCCTCGGAGGCCTCCATCGCCAGCGAGTCCATCATCTCCACCGCGGCCGGGATGATCGCGGCGTCGACGATGTCGCCGACGGTGTCGCCGGCGGCCTCGATCGACGGGAAGTCGGCGAGCACGGTGCGCACCGACTGCGGGGTCTGCAGCAGCCGGACGGTGACCTTGGTGCAGACGCCGAGCGTGCCCTCCGAGCCGATGAACAGCCCGCGGAGATCCGGCCCGGCCTGCTCGCCGGTCGGCCCCCCGAGCGTCACCACCGAGCCGTCGGCGAGGACGACCTCCATCTCCAGCACGTGGTTGGTGGTGAAGCCGTACTTCAGGCAGTGCGCGCCGCCGGAGTTCTCCGCGACGTTGCCGCCGATGGTGCAGACCTGCTGGCTGGACGGGTCGGGCGCGTAGTAGAGCCCGTGCGGGGCGGCGGCCTTGGAGATCTCGAGGTTGTAGACGCCGGGCTCGAGCACCGCGCGCCGGTTCTCGACGTCGATCTCGAGGATGCGGCGCAGCTTCTGCAGCGAGATCACGACGCCGTCGGCGACGGGCATCGCACCGCCCGACAGGCCGGTGCCCGCGCCGCGCGCCACGAACGGCATCCCGTACTTCGCGCAGAGCCGGACCGCGCCCGCGACCTCCTCGGCGTCGCGGGGGAGCACGACGAGCGCCGGCACCTGCCGGAACCCGGTGAGGCCGTCGCACTCGTAGCTGCGCAGACCCACCTCGTCGGTGATCACACCGTTCGCCGACAACAGATCGGTGAACTCCCGGACCATCTGGGCGTCGACCATCAGCCACCTCCCCGACTCGCTGCGTGACGATCCTCGCGCGCCGATCGCACGACCGCCACCAGACGGCCGGGGTCGGCGAGGTCGGCGAAGACGTGTTCGGCGCCCGACGCGTGCAGCTGCGCGAGGGTTGCCCCGCCCGTGGCCACTCCTACCGCGATCGCGCCGGCCCTGTGCGCGGCCTCGACGTCGAGCGGGGTGTCGCCGACGACGACGAGCGTCGGCGAGGTCCCGTAGCGGGCCGCGAGCGCGTCGCGGGCGGCGGTGACGACCCGGACGCGCTCGCCCGGTCCCTCGCCGTAGCCGCCGAGCGCGAGGTCGATCGGGCCGTCGGTGAGCCCGACGGCCGCGAGCTTGGCCCGGGCGCCGGCGCGGACGTTGCCGGTCGTGAGCGTCTGCACGACGCCCGGCTCGGCGGCGAGCGCGGCGATCGTCTCGGGGATGCCGGGCAGGGTGTGCGCGACGTCCGCGAGGTCGGGCTCGCGGCGTCCCCACTCGGCACCGACCTCGGCGATCATGTCGTGGCCGAAGGCGTCCCCGCGCCCGCGCAGGGAAGTGGCGTGCTCGTCGGGCAGGGCGTCGCGCAGCGCCTCGCCGATCAGCCAGTCGGTGCGCCCCGGCATCAGGACCTGCTCCTCGGGGGCCGGGTGCCCGGTGACGGTGGTGAACGCCTGCTCGAGGACCTCGCGGCCCACGACGCCGCCGCGCAGGAGGGTGCCGTCGACGTCCCAGCAGACGGCCACGTCGGGCGGGGTGTCGGGCGGGGTCATCGCAGCTCCTCGTCGGGCAGTCCGGCCAGCTCCTCGCCCAGGCGTACGGCCGCGGCCACGACCGCCGGGCCGGCCTCGGCGGCCTCGCCGGGCCCGAAGCGCGCCGCCGGGCCGGACACCGACACCGCGCACGGCGTCGGTGCGCCGGGCACGGGCGCGGCCACGCAGCGCACGCCGACCTCCTGCTCGCCCTCGTCGAGCACCCAGCCGCGCGTGCGGGCGTCGTCGAGCTCGGCGCGCAGCCGGCCGGGGTCGGTGAGGGTGGCCGGGGTGCGCGCGGGCATGCCGGTGCGGGCGAGCGCCGCCTCGACGTCACCGGGCGACATGGCGGCCAGCAGCGCCTTGCCGACGCCCGTGGCGTGGAGGGGCACCCGGCGGCCGATCTCGGTGAACATGCGCATCGGGTGCGGCGACGGGGCCTGGGCGAGGTACACCGCGGCGTCACCGTCGAGGCCCGCGAGGTTCGCCGACTCGCCCGTGGTGGCCACCAGCTCGCGCAGCACCGGGCCGACGCCCTCGCCGAGCACGTGGCCTGCGACGTCGCCGAGACGCACGAGCCGGGGCCCGAGGGCGTAGCGCCGGCCCGCCTCGCGGCGCACGTGGCCCTGTGCGACGAGCGTCGCGAGCAGGCGGTGGACGCTCGCGGCCGGCAGGCCCGAGGCGGCGGCGAGCTCCGAGAGCGTCGCGCGCCCGCCGGCGTCGGCGAGGTGGTCGAGCAGGTCGAGCGCCCGCGTCAGGGACTGCACCGACGGCATCGCGCTCCTCCTCCCCGGGTAGGCCTGTGAGCTGGAGCGCGGTCACTCCACCATTCCGCATTGCGGAAGTCAACTTCCATGATGTAGAAAAGCGCCTGCACCACCGTCTCGTTCGAGGAGCGTTCACGCATGGCCACCGGTGTCGAGGTGTCGGGTTACACCGTCGATCGCCAGGAGGAGGTGCTCACCGACGAGGCGCTCGCGTTCCTGGCCGAGCTGCACCGGCACGTGCAGCCCACCCGGCGGCAGCTGCTGGAGCGCCGCAAGGAGCGCCGCGAGGAGATCGCGCGCACCGGGACGCTGGACTTCCTGCCGGAGACGAAGGACGTCCGCGACGGCGACTGGACGGTCGCCGAGGCGCCGGCCGACCTGCGCGACCGCCGCGTCGAGATGACCGGTCCCACCGACCGCAAGATGACGATCAACGCGCTGAACTCGGGTGCGAAGGTCTGGCTGGCCGACCTCGAGGACTCGCACAGCCCCACGTGGGAGCTCGTGGTCTCGGGCCAGGTCAACCTCATCGACGCCCAGTCCGGCGACGGCAAGCTGACCTACGACAGCCCCGAGGGCAAGCACTACGAGGTCACCGCCGACGAGCAGCCCACCGTCGTCGTGCGCCCCCGCGGGTGGCACCTCGACGAGAAGCACATCACCGTCGACGGCGAGGAGATCGCGGGCGGCCTCGTCGACTTCGGGCTCTACTTCTTCCACAACGCCCGCACGCTCGTCGACCGCGGCAGCGGGCCGTACTTCTACCTGCCGAAGATGGAGTCGCACCTCGAGGCGCGGCTCTGGAACGACGTCTTCGTCACGGCCCAGGACCTGCTCGGCATCCCGCAGGGCAGCGTGCGCGCCACGGTGCTCATCGAGACGATCACGGCGGCGTTCGAGATGGACGAGATCCTCTACGAGCTGCGCGACCACGCCTCGGGCCTCAACGCCGGTCGGTGGGACTATCTGTTCTCGGTGATCAAGAACTTCCGGTCGCAGGGCCGCGACTTCGTGCTGCCCGACCGCAACTCGGTCGGCATGACGGTGCCGTTCATGCGTGCCTACTCCGAGCTGCTCGTGCGCACCTGCCACCGGCGCGGCGCGTTCGCGATCGGCGGCATGGCGGCCCAGATCCCGTCGCGCAAGGACCCCGAGGCCAACGACAGGGCCATGGCGAAGGTCCACGAGGACAAGGCCCGCGAGGCCGGCGACGGCTACGACGGCTCCTGGGTCGCGCACCCGGACCTGGTGGAGATCTGCCGCGAGGAGTTCACCAAGGTCCTCGGCGACCGGCCCAACCAGCTCGACAACACCCGCGAGGACGTGTCGGTGGGCGCCGCCGAGCTGCTCGACGTGAGGTCGACGCCGGGCGACGAGACCGAGGCGGGCCTGCGCAACGACGTGTCGGTGGGCCTGCAGTACCTCCAGTCCTGGCTCTCGGGCACCGGCGCGGCCGGCATCTTCAACATGATGGAGGACGCCGCCACCGCCGAGATCTCGCGCTCGCAGATCTGGCAGTGGCTGCACAACGACATCGAGCTCGACAACGGGCAGAAAGTCACGGCCGGCTACGTCCGCCAGGTCGTCGGCGAGGAGCTCGACAAGATCAAGGACGCCGTCGGCGAGCAGACCTTCGAGAAGGGCCGCTGGCAGGAGGCGCGCGACGTGTTCGAGTCGGTGGCCCTGGCCGACGACTACGTCGAGTTCCTGACCCTCCCGGCCTACGAGCTGATCGACTGAGCCGGCCGACGTTCCGGGTCGCGGCCTACGACGACCCGGAGAGCGTGCGCTTCGTCGACGCTGTCCAGGCGTTCTACGTGGAGCGCTACGGCGGGGCCGACCGGACGCCGGTCGACCCCGCCGAGTTCGCGCCGCCGCGCGGGATCTTCCTGCTCGGGAGCCTCCCGGGCACGGGGCCGGTGTGCTGCGGGGGCTGGCGTCGCCACGAGGCGTCCACGATCGACGCCGCCGACCGGGACGTGCTGCGCCCGGGCGACGCCGAGATCAAGCGCATGTGGGTCGACCCCGCGCACCGTCGGCGGGGCCTGGCCGGCGCCCTGCTCGACGCGCTCGAGCGGGCCGCGACGCGGGCTCGGTGCCCGCGCACGGTGCTCGAGACCGGCACCGAGCAGCCCGAGGCGCTCGCGTTCTACCGTGCCCGCGGCTACGTCGCGATCCCGCGGTTCGGCGTCTACCGCGACGAGCCGAACAGCCTCTGCTTCGCGCGCGGGCTCGCCCGTCCCTGATCAGCAGACCGGGAGGCACGTCGAGCGACCCGTTCGGCGTGCCTCTCCGCCCGGTGATCACGGCCGGGGGCCCGGGTGGGTGCGGGACGTCGGTGCCCGGGCGTTAGCGTCGGTCGACCGTCCGCCCGCCCGTTCCGGAGGCTCCCCGCGTGGCCCGTTCCCTCTCCGAATCCGTCGAGGCCGGATGGGCCGAGGCGCTCGAGCCGGTCGCCGACACCGTCGCGGCGATGGGCGACTTCCTGCGCGCCGAGGTCGCCGCGGGCCGCAAGTACCTGCCGGCGGGCGCGAACGTGCTGCGGGCGTTCCAGCAGCCCTTCGCCGACGTGCGGGTGCTCGTGATGGGTCAGGACCCGTACCCGACGCCCGGTCACGCCGTCGGGCTCTCGTTCTCGGTGGCCCCGGACGTGCGCCCGCTGCCGAAGAGCCTGCAGAACATCTTCCGCGAGTACCAGAGCGACCTCGGCCATCCCGCGCCGAGCACCGGCGACCTCACGCCGTGGGCGGAGGCGGGCGTCCTGATGCTCAACAGGGTGCTCACCGTGGAGCCCGGTGCGCCCGGGTCGCACCGGAACAAGGGCTGGGAGAAGGTCACCGAGGCCGCCGTGCAGGCGCTCGTGCTGCGCCCGGACCAGCCGCTGGTCGCGGTGCTGTGGGGGAAGGACGCGCAGACGGTGAAGCCGCTGCTCGGGGACGAGGTGCCCACCGTCGAGTCGGCGCACCCGAGCCCCATGTCGGCCGACCGCGGGTTCTTCGGGTCGAAGCCGTTCAGCCGCGTCGACGAGTACCTCACCGAACTCGGTGACGACCCGCTGGACTGGCGGCTGCCCTAGACGCCGGGGGGTCGGGGTGTCAGCGCCGTCCCCAGCGCCGCGGCGCGCGGCGGCCCGGGGGGCGCTGCGGCGCGAACATGCTCCACCCCTGCGGCGGGGTGGTCTCCGGGCGGTGACGTCCGGCGCGGCGGCGGGCGAACACCAGGCGCCAGAGCTCCCCGAACCGGCGGCGCGGGCGCGGGGCGACCACCGGCAGGGACGGGCGGGCGACGACCGGCGCGGACGAGGACATCCGCTGGTCAGGGGCGGGCCGGTCGGGAGCAGGGGGCGGTACGGGGACCGGCCCCGTGGGGGCGATCGTGGCGGCCGCCCTCGCCGTGGAGGCGGCGCGGGCCTCGTCGTCCGAGAGCCGCTCGGAGGTGACACGGAGCGGCGCAGGGGTCTGTCCGGGAGCGTTCCGGTATCCCGGCTGGCTCACGCGGACCTCCGTTCGTCGCTCCACCCGACGTCGGCGACGACCCCCACCCTGACCGACGTACTGTGCAGATGCAAGAACATCTGCACTGCGGATCTGCACCGCAGAGCGCTGTTGCAGGACCGGGGGGAGTCCACATGCCCGAGTTCGTCGACGCGCAGGCCGTGGCCGAGGGCGACGTCACGTGGCGCAAGAGCCGTCGCAGCAACCCGAAGGGGAACTGCGTCGAGGTGGCGCCGCTGCCCGACGGGGGCGTGGCCGTGCGCCACTCGCGCCACCGTGAGGGACCCGTGCTGGTCTACACGCGCGCGGAGATGACCGCCTTCATCCTCGGGGCGAAGGACGGCGACTTCGACGACCTGCTGGCCGAGGGCGCCTAGCCTCGCCGGACGGCCCGGAGGCACCGTCCGGGCCACGCCCTGCTGCTACGGTCGTGCCCCTGTCCGGGCGCGCTCCGGCGTGCGGGCGACGTCAGGCTGATGGAGGTCCCGCCGTGGCACCGGAGGGGGAGCCCGCGGCGACGGACCCGGTGCCGGCGGTCCGGAGCATCCGCGACGTCCCCGGCGGCGGCCCGACGGTGCTGCGCATCGTGCTCGGCCAGCAGCTGCGCGCCCTGCGCGAGCGGGCCGGGGTCACGCGCGAGGCGGCGGGCCACCGCATCCGGGGCTCGCACGCGAAGATCAGCCGGCTGGAGAACGGGCGCACCGGGTTCAAGGAGCGCGACGTCGCCGACCTGCTCAGCCTCTACGGCGTCCACGACGCCGACGAGCGCGCGCAGATGTTCGCCCTGACCCTGCGCGCGAACGCCCCCGGGTGGTGGCACCGCTACTCCGACCTGCTCCCGCCCTGGTTCGAGACCTACGTGGGCCTCGAGCAGGCGGCCGCCCAGATCCGCACCTACGAGCCCCAGTTCGTCCCCGGCCTGCTGCAGACCGAGGCGATGGTGCGGCACGTGACCGCCCTCGGGCACGGGTCGATGTCCGACGAGGAGCTGGAGCGCCGCGTCGAGCTCCGACTCCGTCGCCAGCGGGTGCTGGACGCCGAGGACCCCCCGACGCTGTGGGCGGTGATCGACGAGGCGGCGCTGCGCAGGCTGACCGGCGGCGCCGGCGTGATGCGCGCCCAGGTCGACCACCTGCTGGAGGTCTCCGACCGGCGTCACGTCGTCGTGCAGATGGTGCCGTTCCACCTCGGCGGCCACGCGGGCGCCGGTGGACCGTTCAGCATCCTGCGGTTCGCGCGCGAGTCCGAGGTGCCCGACGTGGTGTACCTCGAGCAGCTCACGAGTGCGCTCTATCTCGACAAGCGCAGCGACGTCGACGACTACCTGGCGACGATGGAACTGCTCTGTGTGCAGGCACTCCCGCCGCACGCGACCCGCGACGCGCTGGTCGCGCTCCGGGACGACCTCGGGGAGTAGCGGGGACTCAGCCCCGGCTGACCTTGCCGGCCTTGAGGCACGAGGTGCAGACGTTCATCCGCTTGCGGTTGCCACCGGCCACGCGGGCGTGGACGGTCTGCACGTTCGGGTTCCAGCGGCGGTTCGTCCGCACGTGCGAGTGCGACACCGACTTCCCGAACCCCGGGCCCTTCGCGCACACGTCACACACGGCACTCACGGCGGAACTCCTCATTCGTACTGGCGATATCCGTACAGCGATGCGGCGCACTCCCACCGCGGACGGCGGTGCGCTCCTGTCACCAGCGTAGCCGAGGCGTGACGGCCGCGATCCCGGCGGGGTGCGCGTGGGTCGCGCGGCGCCGCTGTCGGGGTGGGATGACATCGTGGTCCCCGTGGTGGGGATGGAGACGCCGCTGCCCACGGCCCTGGGCGACAAGACCGCGAGGCCGCTCGCCCGCCAGCTCGAGCTGCACACCGTGGGCGATCTGCTGCGCCACTACCCCCGTCGCTACATCGCGCACACGCAGGTGACGCATTCCTCCGACCGCGAGGACCAACGGTTCCGCGACAAGGAGCACGTCACGCTGCTCGGCACCGTCCACAGCGTCTCCGGGCGGCGGATGCGCCACCGCAAGGGCCACATCACCGAGGCGACGGTGGTGATCGGCGCCCAGCGCCTCACCTGCACCTTCTTCAACCAGCCCTACCGCGAGCGCGATCTGCAGCCCGGCACGCGCGCCCTGTTCTCGGGCGACCTCAGCCGCTACAAGGGCGGCTGGCAGCTCGCCGCCCCCGAGTTCATCGTGCTCGGCGCCGGTGTCAGCGCCGATCTGCCGGGGCTCATCCCGATCTACCCGGCCACCAAGAAGCTGCGCTCCTGGGTGGTGATGATGGCCGTGCGCCAGGTGCTCGACCTCCTCGCCGACCCCGAGGACCCGCTGCCCGAGGTGCTGCGCGCCGCCCACGGGCTCGCGACGCTCGGCGACGCCCTGCGCCGGGTGCACCTGCCCGACACCTGGGAGGAGCAGAAGGCCGCCCGGCGGCGCCTGGTGTGGGACGAGGCGTTCGGCCTGCAGCTCGCGATGGCCGGACGCCGGGCGAGCGCCACCAGCCGCCCGGCGCCCGCGTGCCCCCGTCGCGAGGACGGTCTGGCCGCGGCGTTCGACGCGCGCCTCCCGTTCGCCCTCACCGGCGCCCAGACCACGGTCGGCGAGTCGCTCGCCGAGGTGCTCGCCGGCACGGAGCCGCTCAACCGCCTGCTGCAGGGCGACGTCGGCTCGGGCAAGACGATCGTCGCGCTGCGGGCGATGCTCCAGGTCGTCGACTCCGGACGGCAGGCGGTGCTGCTCGCGCCGACCGAGGTCCTCGCCGCGCAGCACGCCCGGTCACTGCGCGCGATGCTCGGGTCGCTCGGACGGGCGGGCGAGCTGGGCGCGGATCCCGACGGGCACGCCACGCGCGTCACGCTGCTCACCGGGTCGCTGGGCGCCAAGGCCCGTCGCGAGGCGCTGCTCGACGCCCAGTCCGGGGCCGCGGGCATCGTCGTCGGCACCCACGCGGTCATCCAGCAGGGCGTCGGCTTCGCCGATCTCGGCCTCGTCGTCGTCGACGAGCAGCACCGGTTCGGGGTGCACCAGCGCGACGAGCTGCGCTCGCGCCCGGGCACCACGACGCCGCACGTGCTGGTGATGACGGCGACGCCGATCCCGCGCACCGTCGCGCTGACCCTCTACGGCGACCTCGACACCTCGGTGCTCGACGAGCTCCCGGCCGGCCGCCGGCCGATCGCCACCACCGCGGTGCCCGCGGGCGTGAAGCCCCGCTGGCTCGAGCGGGCGTGGGAGCGCGTGCACGAGGAGGTCGCGGCGGGCCACCAGGTGTACGTCGTCTGCCCGCGCATCGGCGAGGAGGGCGGCGAGCCGGGCACCGAGGACGACGAGCCGGCCCGCGCCGCCGACGACCTGCTCGATCCCGAGGCGGACGCCGACGAGGAGCCCGGCCCCGAGGCGCGCCCGCCGCTCGCGGTGGCCGAGGTCGCGCCGATGCTCGCCGCGGGACCGCTCGCCGGGCTGCGGCTCGAGGTGCTGCACGGCCGGATGCCCGCCGACGAGAAGGACGCCGTGATGCGCGCGTTCTCCGAGGGCAAGGTCGACGTCCTCGTGGCCACGACGGTCATCGAGGTCGGCGTGGACGTCCCGAACGCCACGATGATGATCATCATGGACGCCGACCGGTTCGGCGTCTCGCAGCTCCACCAGCTGCGGGGGCGGGTCGGCCGCGGGTCGGCGTCCTCGTCCTGCCTGTTCGTCACCGAGGCGCTCGAGGGCTCGCCGGCCCTGACGCGCCTCGAGCGCCTCGCGGCGACGCCCGACGGCTTCGAGGTGTCGCGGCTCGACCTCGAGGTGCGCGACGAGGGCGACGTGCTCGGCGCGCAGCAGTCGGGACGTCGGTCGGGGCTGCACATGCTCTCGGTGCTCAAGCACGCCGACCTCGTCGCGGAGGCCCGTGACGAGGCCCGCGAGGTGGTCGGCGCCGATCCCACGCTCGCCCGTCACCCGGGTCTCGCCGGGTTGGTGCGCTCGGTGGTCGACGAGGCCTCGGCGGCGTTCCTCGACCGGCTGTGACCCCCGTCCGCACCAGCCCCGACCGGCCGCACTCCGGCGACCGGGGGTGAGTGGGGCCGCTCGTCGTCACCGTTTCGGGTGTACGTCGCGGCGAGCGGTCCCGGGTTCCGGGCCCAAACCGATGAGCGCGGTGCAACGACCGCAGAGCGCGCTGTGACGGCGTGGTGTGGCGTCGCGGGGTCACGGATCGGTTACGTTTCGGTGGTCGCTGAGCATCAGCCCAGCGGCGCGCTCGGCCGCAACGTCCGACTCCCCGTCCGGCGGCCACCCCGGAGCGCACGACGTCCCAGGACGGGGCGGGTGACCGACGTCGAGCCGCAGCTCCCCAGCGGCCCGCCGTCCGCGGACCCGGGGTCGTCCCCACGAACCCCGGTCCGTCGAGCGCCGCCCGGCGGGCGATGGAGATCGCGCATGACGGCTGTGCTCCCCGAGATCGCGGACGCCTCCACCACGCGTCCTGTCGGACGTCACCGTGCCCCCGAGGACGCGACGACCGGCTCGATGGGCATCGTCCCGGACGACCGTCGCGCCCGGTCGGCGCACGGTCGCCACGGTGGCCGCCCGGTCACGGACACCGGTGCCCACCCGCTCTCGCGGGCCGCGAAGACCGCCGGGCTGTCGCTGGCCGCCCTCGGCGCCGTCGCGACCGCCGGCGGGATGGCCACGCACGGCCTGATCGGCGACCAGGAGCCGCCGGCCACCGGCGAGACCGCGCTGTCCCCGCAGCTGGCCTCGGCGAACCTCGCCGTCGCCCCCGCGGCGCACCCCACCGACGCCGCGACCTCCTCGGTCCTGCCGGTCGTCAACTCGGGTGCGGCCTCCGCCTCGTCGATCAAGCACGACTCGCCCGACTCCCGCGCCGCCGCCCAGCGCACGGCGCAGCAGACGACGGAGCGCCAGTCGGTCTCGCAGCGGGGCGCCCAGGCGGCGTCCTCCGACGACCAGGCCTCGGCCTCGTCGGCCGGGTCGTCCGTCGCGCGCCAGGCCATCGCCGCCGCGCGCGGCCAGCTGGGCGTCCCGTACGTCTGGGGCGGCACGAGCCCCGACGGCTTCGACTGCTCCGGCCTCACGCAGTTCGCGTTCGAGAAGGCCGGCATCGAGCTGCCGCGCACCTCGCGCGCCCAGGCCCAGGAGGGCCAGGAGGTCGACGCCGACAGCATGAAGCCCGGCGACCTCATCTTCTTCAACAGCCCGGTCAGCCACGTCGGCATCTACATCGGCGACGGCAAGATGATCGAGGCGCCGAACTCGGGCTCCGACGTCAAGATCTCGGATGTCCAGCGGCGCATGGACGACCTCAACACCATCCGTCGCCTGGCCTGAGGCCGGAATCGACCGCGAGGTGGAGTCCGGGCCCGCCGCCCCGAACGGCGGGCCCGGACCATGCGGTGTGCGGAGGCTCCCCAGCTCCCACTCACCAGGTCTGCGCACGTCGGATGCCCCGTCGACCGTCTGGCAAACCCCGATCCCGGGGTGATCGGTCGGTTTCCCGGGTCGACCGGTCATCCTCGATGGCGTGGCCCCGCACCTCCGACCGCTCGGCCTGCGCCGAACGGTCGTCATGGCGTTGGTGCTCCTGGTCGTCGGCTGTGCGCCTGTGCGCCAGGACGCGGCACCCGATCCGTGCGCTCCGGCGGTCGCCGGCGGGGACGTCCTCACCCGGGACGTCGCCGGGACCTCCCTGCACGTGACGGTCGCCGGCCCGGTCGGCGCCCCGGCCGTCGTGCTGCTGCACGGCTTCCCGGAGACCGCGGCGACGTGGCGGGCGGTCGCGACCGACCTGGCCGTCGACCACCGCGTCGTGGTCCCCGACCTGCGCGGGGCCGGCTGCTCGGGCTTCGCCCCGCCGGGCACCGACGCCTACGCCACGGCCGACCTCGCCGCGGACCTCGCGGGCCTCGCCGTCGCCCTGGACCTCCCGCCCGCCACGGTCGTGGGCCACGACCTGGGCGCCATGACGGCCGTGGCCTGGGCTCGCGCCCGCCCGGAGCAGGTGGCCTCGCTGGTGCTCTCGGGCGGCGGGGTGCCGGGCTTCGGGCTCGCCGAGCGCGGGCCGCCACACCTGCGGGCCTTCGGCGACGCGCCGCCCGGGGCCGTCGAGGCGGCGCAGCGGGCCGGGTGCGGAGTTCCTCGCCGGGTTCACCGGCTCGCCGGCCTTCCCGCTCGACGAAGCGGTGGCCGCCTACGCCCCGCCCGGCCGCCTCGACGCGGCGATGGGCCGGTACCGGGCGCTCGACCGCGACGCCGTCGCCCAGCGCGCCGACCCGCGCCCCCTGGCGATGCCGGTGCTCGTCGTCGCCGGCGGGGCGCCCGACCTGGCGGCGGACACGGTGACGGCGTTGCGCCCGGATCGCCGGGTCGTCGTCGTCCCGGACGCCGGGCACTACGTGCTCGTCGAGAGGCCGGTGGGGTTCGCGCAGGCTGTGCGCGTCGAGGCGCGGTGATCAACGGGGAGTTCGCGCGCGTAGAAGCAGCGAACCGCGCGTTCGCTCCGTCTCGGGTCAGGCGCGCAGGCGGTCGCGCAGGTCGCGGGCCCCGCGGGCGGCGGCGCGGCGCACGGCGTCGGCGGCCTGGGTGTACTCGGACCCGGGCGGGCGACCCGCGGGGGCGCCGGGTCGACGGCGCGGGTCTCGCGGCCAGGAGAGCCGGCAGGACCGGACGGGCCCGACGCGGCGGCCGGCCCCGCGTCGCCGGGGTACCCGGCCCGCCAGGCCTCGGCGAGACCCTCCGCGACGCGCTGGGCGTCCTCCCACGCCGCGGAGGCGCGGTCGACGGCGGCGGTGAACTCGGCGCGACGGGGCGGGGCGGGCTCGGTGTCGGTGGCCAGGAACTCGGCGTCGCCCAGGGCCTGCACGAACCGGGCGGTGGCCGGCACGGTCACGTCGGCGAGCGCCGGGCGGGCGGCGACGGCGGCCCGGCTCGCCTCGAAGGCGGCGTACTCGGCCTGGAGCTCCCGAAGCGCCGGCGCGCGAGGTGCCACCGCGCCGCGTCGTGCTCGGCCATGCGGCCCGCCCGGCCCTGCGGGTGGCCGTGGACGACGGTGCGCACGCGGGTGACGCCCCGCCGGACGGCGAGGACGGTCGCCGTGATCGCGGCGATCGTCGCGAGGACGAGGTCGGCCACGCCGGCCAGCAGGGCGACACCGATGCCCTCGAGGTCGCCCGCGGCGACCCAGACGGCCAGGAAGATCACCGGCGAGAGCAGCGCGAGCAGAGCGGCCAGGCCGAACAGCCAGGGGGCCGCCGAGCGCTTCTGTCGGTCCACGGTGTCCTCCTCCGGACTGTCGCTCCTTGATACCGCACACCGACAACGTCCGTCGCCTCCGCGATGCTCCCGACACCGACGATCAGCGCGGTAACCTGCGCCGTCCCGGTCGCCCGAGTGTGGGGGTTCGATGTTCCGCAAGGTCCTCGTGGCGAATCGCGGCGAGATCGCCATCCGGGCGTTCCGCGCCGCCTACGAGCTCGGCGCCGCCACGGTGGCCGTCTTCCCGCACGAGGACCGCAACTCCGAGCACCGGCTCAAGGCCGACGAGGCGTACCAGATCGGCGAGGTCGGCCACCCCGTCCGCGCCTACCTCTCGGTCGAGGCGGTCATCGACGCGGCCCGCCGGTCGGGCGCGGACGCGATCTACCCCGGCTACGGCTTCATGTCCGAGAACCCGGGGCTCGCCACCGCCTGCGAGCAGGCCGGCATCACGTTCATCGGGCCGCCCCCGCGGGTGCTGGCGATGGCCGGCAACAAGCACAAGGCCGTCTCCGCGGCCCGCGAGGCCGGGGTCCCGGTCCTCGACTCGACCGACCCCTCCGACGACATGGACACGCTCCTCGCCGCGGCCGAGGAGATGACCTACCCGATCTTCGTCAAGGCCGTCGCGGGCGGCGGCGGGCGCGGGATGCGCCTGGTGAAGGAGCCCTCGGCCCTGCGGGAGTCGCTGCAGGCGGCCATGAACGAGGCGTCGAGCGCCTTCGGCGACGCGACGGTGATCCTCGAGCAGGCCGTGATCGACCCGCGGCACATCGAGGTGCAGATCCTCGCCGACGGCGCCGGGCACGTCATGCACCTGTTCGAGCGCGACTGCTCGGTGCAGCGCCGGCACCAGAAGGTCGTCGAGATCGCGCCGGCCCCGCACCTGTCGGCGGAGACCCGCGAGGCGATCTGCGCGGACGCCGTGAAGTTCGCCGAGCAGATCGGCTACGTCAACGCCGGCACGGTCGAGTTCCTGCTCGACGGCGACGGCAACCACCACTTCATCGAGATGAACCCCCGCATCCAGGTGGAGCACACGGTCACCGAGGAGGTCGCCGACGTCGACCTGGTGGCGTGCCAGATGCGCATCGCCTCGGGGGAGACCCTCGAGGACCTGGGCCTGTCGCAGGACTCGGTCGCGCTGCACGGCTTCGCGCTGCAGTGCCGGATCACCACCGAGGACCCGTCCAACGAGTTCCGCCCCGACATCGGGATGATCTCGGCCTACCGCTCGGCGTCGGGGTCGGGCGTGCGGCTCGACGGCGGCACGGCCTACGCCGGCGCGCAGATCAGCGCCCACTTCGACTCGCTGCTGGTCAAGGTCACCTGCCGCGGGCGCGACTTCACCACCGCGGTGCGCCGGGCCCGTCGCGCCCTGGCCGAGTTCCGCGTGCGCGGCGTCTCGACCAACATCCCGTTCCTCATGGCCCTGCTCGACGAGCCGGACTTCCGCGAGGGCCGGGTGACGACGTCGTTCATCGCCGAGCACCCGCACCTGCTCTCGGCGCGCGCCCCCGCCGACCGCGGGACGCGCCTGATGAGCTACCTCGCCGACGTCACCGTCAACAAGCCCAACGGCGACAAGCCGCACCTCGCCGACCCGCGCGAGAAGCTGCCGGTGGTGGACCTGGACGTGGCGCCGCCCGACGGGTCCAAGCAGCGCCTGGGCGAGCTCGGCCCGGAGGGCTTCGCCGCCTGGCTCCGCGAGCAGACAGGAGTCGGGGTCACCGACACGACCTTCCGCGACGCCCACCAGTCGCTGCTCGCCACCCGTGTGCGCACCCGCGACCTGCTCGAGGTCGCCCCGTACGTCGCGCGCACCACCCCGGAGCTGCTGTCGCTGGAGTGCTGGGGCGGCGCGACCTACGACGTCGCGCTGCGCTTCCTCGCCGAGGACCCGTGGGAGCGGCTGGGTCGGCTGCGTGAGGCTGTCCCGAACATCTGCCTGCAGATGCTGCTGCGTGGGCGCAACACCGTCGGCTACACGCCCTACCCGACCGAGGTCACCGACGCCTTCGTCGCCGAGGCCGCCCGCACCGGCATCGACATCTTCCGGATCTTCGACGCCCTCAACGACATCAGCCAGATGCGGCCGGCGATCGACGCGGTGCGCCAGTCCGGCGGGGCGATCGCCGAGGTCGCCCTCTGCTACACCGGCGATCTGATGAACCCCGGCGAGAAGCTCTACACGCTGGACTACTACCTCGGTCTGGCCGAGCAGATCGTCGAGGCCGGCGCGCACGTCCTGGCCATCAAGGACATGGCCGGGCTGCTCCGTCCCCCGGCCGCGCGCAAGCTCGTCACCGCGCTGCGCGAGCGCTTCGACCTGCCCGTGCACCTGCACACCCACGACACCGCGGGTGGCCAGCTCGCGACGCTCACCGCGGCGATCGATTCCGGGGTGGACGCGGTCGACGGCGCCGTCGCCTCGATGGCCGGGACGACCTCGCAGCCGTCGCTCTCGGCCCTGGTCGCCGCGACCGACCACTCCGAGCGCGAGACCGGCCTCTCCCTCGACGCCGTCAACGCGCTCGAGCCCTACTGGGAGGTCGTGCGCAAGGTCTACGCGCCGTTCGAGGCCGGGCTCGCCTCGCCGACCGGCCGCGTCTACCACCACGAGATCCCCGGCGGGCAGCTCTCCAACCTGCGCCAGCAGGCCGTCGCCCTCGGGCTGGGGGACCGGTTCGAGCAGATCGAGGACGCCTACGCCGCCGCCGACCGGATGCTCGGGCACCTCGTGAAGGTGACGCCGTCGTCCAAGGTCGTCGGCGACCTCGCGCTGCACTTCGTCGGCGCCGGGGTCGACCCCGCCGACTTCGAGGCCGACCCCACGAAGTTCGACATCCCCGACTCGGTGATCGGCTTCCTGCGCGGGGAGCTCGGCGACCCGCCCGGCGGCTGGCCCGAGCCGCTGCGGACCAAGGCGCTCGAGGGCCGTGCCGAACGTCCCGGGCTCGCCGAGCTCACCGACGACGACCGCAAGGGCCTCGAGTCCGACCGCGCGGCCACGCTCAACGAGCTGCTCTTCCCCGGCCCGACCAAGGAGTTCCGCGAGCACCGCACCGCCTACGGCGACACCTCGGTGCTGCGCAGCCAGGAGTTCTTCTACGGCCTGGAGCCCGAGCTCGAGTACGCCGTCGACATCGACACCGGTGTCCAGCTGCTCATCGAGCTCGAGGCGATCAGCGAGCCCGACGAGCGCGCGCTGCGCACCGTCCTGATGTCGCTCAACGGGCAGCTGCGCCCCGTGCAGGTGCGCGACCGCTCGGTGGACACCGACGTCAAGGCGGTCGAGAAGGCGGACAAGAACGAGCCGGGCCACGTCGCCGCACCGTTCGCCGGGGTCGTGACGCTGCAGGTCTCGGAGGGCGACGAGGTCGCCGCCGGCGCCACCGTCGCGACGATCGAGGCCATGAAGATGGAGGCGTCGATCACCGCCCAGAAGGGCGGCACCGTCGAGCGGGTGGCCATCGGGTCGGTCCAGCAGGTCGAGGGCGGTGACCTCGTGGTGGTCCTCGCGTGACGCGGCTGATCGGCGGCGTCGCGGGCGGCCGGCGGATCGCCGTCCCGCCGACCGGCACGCGGCCCACGTCCGACCGGGTGCGCGAGGCCCTGTTCTCGATGCTCGAGGCGCGCGGGGCGCTCGAGGACGCCGAGGTCCTCGACCTCTTCGCGGGCTCCGGCGCCCTGGGGATCGAGGCGCTCTCGCGGGGGGCGTCCACCGCGGTCCTCGTCGAGCGCGACCCCCGCGCCTGCACGGTGATCACCAGCAACGTGGGCGTCGCCGGCGTGCAGGGTGCGCTCGTGCGGCGGAGCGCGGTGCTCGCGTACCTGCGGCGGACCCCGGGGCCGGTCGACCTCGTCTTCGTCGACCCGCCCTACACCGACGCCGTCGATGACGTCGTCGCCCTCCTGCCGCGCTGGACGCGCACCGACGCGGTGGTGGTGGTCGAGCGCGACGGGCGGTCCCCGGCCCCGACCTGGCCCGAGGGCCTCGAGCCCGAGGAGCCGCGGGTCTACGGCGAGACGACGCTCCACGTCGCCACCAGGACGTGAAGCTCCTCCTGGTGGTCGTGCTCGCGCTGCTGGCGGGGTGCGCGGTCACGCCCGAGCGCGCGGCGCCGCCCGTCCCGGAGCTCGGGCAGGCGCTGCGCTTCGCCGCCCTCGCCCCGCTGCCGGCGGAGGCGACGGTGCTGCGGCTGGAGTCGCAGGGCGGGATCGACACGCTCGTCACGCTCACTGTGCGGCTGCCGGTGGCGGCCGTGGCGCCCTGGCTGAAGGCCTCGGGGGTGTCGGCGCTCGGCGCCCAGCAGCGGGTCGCCAACCCCGACGGCGCGGTGATCTACCGGACGGCCACCGCCGCCGGCACCGACGTCACGGTCCGGGCGTTCACGACCTGAGCGGGCGCACCTCGGCGCACCTCGGCGCAACGACGACGCGATCCTCGGCGCACCGCCTCCCGGTGGTGGGGCGTACCGACTGCACCGCCCGGAGTCACTTCGGCCCGATGGCCGCCGACCCCGCATCCCGCACCTCCCGCCCGGGGACACCGGCCTCCCACGCGACGGGCCGCCCCCCTCGACCCGCGCCCCTGGCACCCCGGGAAGGACCACCACACCATGACCGAATCGCTCATCGAATCGATCGACCTGCACGGCACGCTCGTCATCGGCGGCCGGACCGTCCGGATCGACATCACGACCGACGAGTTCGAGGACGACACCGACGAGCTCCTGGACGCCGACGAGGAGCTCGGCGAGGAGAGCGACGACGACCTGCTCGAGGACGTCGAGGACGACGCCGAGGATGCCGACGCCGACGCGCCCGCCGAGGACGTCGCCGAGACCGAGGACGTCGCCGACGCCGAGGACGCGCCGGTCGAGGACGACGGCGTCGAGGACGCCGACGAGGACGCCGACGAGGACGCCGACGACCTGGACGAGGACGCGCCCGCCGAGGCCGAGGCCGAGTCGGCCCCGTCGCGGAAGTCCTCGTCGCGATCCCCGCGCCGCCGCCGCCGCTCGAGCGACGCGAGCAGCTGACCGTCAGCCCGCCCGCCCGGGCGGGTCAGCCCTCCAGGGCCGCGAGGAACGGCTCCACGCCGTCCACGTCGACGTCGGGCAGGCGCCGGCGTCGCCAGGCCGCCGGGGTGAGTGAGGCGTGCACCTCCAGGACGCCGTCGGGCCCGCGGATCTCGTCGATCTCCCGGTAGCCCAGCCGCTTCGACACCGCACGGGACGCCGCGTTGTCCCGGCTCGCGGCCGTCACGGCCCGCGAGGCGCCCAGGTGCCCGAAGGCGAGCTCGAGCAGCATCGCCCGGCAGCGCCGCCCGAGCCCGTGGCCCTGGTCGGATCGCGCGATCCACGCCCGCGTGTCGACCACCCGCTCGCCCGGCCACCGCGGCGCGCCCAGCCCGACGACGCCGACCGCGCGCCCGCCCGACACCACGGCGAACGGCAGCAGCCAGCCCGCCGCCGACGGGCGCACCCGCAGCGACCAGTGGAAGCGCAGGAAGCGGTCGACGGCGTCGGCGTCCCCGGTGGGCCAGGTGAGGAAGTGCTCCTCGCCGTCGTCGACCACCCCGCCCGGCTCGCCCACGATCGCGGCCAGCTCGAAGAGCTCGACGTCGGTGGGCGGGACGAGCACGAGGCCCGCGTGCGCCAGCCGCAGGCCGAACTGCGGGTAGACCGCCGCGAGGTCCGCGCGGAGCATCTCGTCGTCCACGCACCCGATCCTGCCCGTTCTGCCATGATCCGCACCCATGGCGATCGCGGTCTGCCCCGGCTCGTTCGACCCCGTCACGCTCGGGCACGCCGACGTGGTGGCGCGCGCGGCCGCGCTGTTCGACGAGGTCGTCGTCGCGGTGGCGATCAACCCCGCGAAGAAGGGCCTGTTCAGCGTCGACGAGCGGCGCGACCTGCTGGCGACGGCCCTGGACGGCCTGGACAACGTGCGCACCGACGCGTTCGAGGGGCTCGTCGTCGACTACTGCCGCAGCATCGGCGCCGCGACGATGGTCAAGGGCCTGCGGTCGGCCACCGACCTCGGGTTCGAGGAGCCGATGGCGCAGATGAACCGTCACCTCACCGGCGTCGACTCGGTCTTCCTCATCACCGACCCCGCCCACTCCTTCGTGTCCAGCTCGCTGGTGAAGGAGGTCGCGCGCGGGGGCGGCGACATCAGCGCGTTCCTGCACCCCGAGGTGCACCGCCGGCTGCTCGAGCGCCTGGGATGAGCTGCGCCTGAGCAGGGTTCGAGCCGCGACGACACGCCCGGCAGGCGGCCGAATTCCGCGCCCCCGGCCCCGGTGGCGGCAGACTCCACGACGTGTACCGCGTGTTCGAAGCTCTCGACGAGCTCGTGACCCTCTGCGAGGAGGCGCGCGGGCTGCCCATGACCACCAGCTGCGTGGTGCCCCGCGGCGACGTGCTCGAGCTGCTCGACGACGTCCGTGAGGCCATCCCCGGCGAGCTCGACGACGCGCAGGACGTCCTCGACCACCGCGACAAGATCATCGCGGAGGCGACCGAGGAGGCCGGGACGGCCCGGGCCGACGCCCGCACCGAGGCCGACCGGATGCTGGCCGAGGCGCGCGAGCAGGCCCAGCAGATGATCGCGGAGGCCGAGCACGAGGCCGAGCGCACCGTCGCACGCGGGCGGCGCGAGTACGCCGAACTGACCGAGCGCGCCGAGGCCGAGGCCGAGCGCATGAGTGAGGCCGGGCGCCAGAACTACGAGCGCGCGGTGGCCGAGGGCCGCACCGAGCAGGCGCGTCTCGTCGACGCCCACGAGGTCACCCGCGCCGCCCACGTCGAGGCCGAGCGCCTCGTCGACGCGGCCACCGACGAGGCCGACCGCCGTCGCTCCGAGTGCGACCACTACGTCGACGGCACGCTCGCCGACTTCTCCGAGACGCTCGAGTCGGTGCTCGACACCGTCGGGCGCCACCGCCACCAGCTGCGCATGAGCGCCCCCACCGGCTCGGCCGGGACCGGGCCGTCCCGCGGTCGCGAGGAGGACGAGCCCGAGGTGCGCGACGAGCCCCGCGAGGGCCGGCGCTTCCGGTGGAGCGAGCGCCTGGGCGCCTGATGGCCCTCGCGTAGACTCGTCGGTCGAGATGACAGGCGAGAAGAAGCACCCCGAACCCACCGTCGACGCCGCGAGCCCGTGGGTGGTCGACGTCGCGCGCGAGCTCCTGCGCCGGCCCGGCCAGATGAAGCCGTTGCGCCGGGACGTCGCCGCGCCCGAAGGGTTCGGCCTCGAGATGATCGGCGTGCCCGTGGGCGAGCCGATCCACCTCGACCTGCGCCTGGAGTCGGTGATGGAGGGCGTGCTCGCCTCCGGGACGGTCCAGACCGACGTCGTCGGCGAGTGCTCGCGGTGCCTCGAGTCGTTCACCGACCACATCGACGTCGACCTCACCGAGCTCTACGCCTATCCGGACTCGGTCACCGACGACACGGCCGACGAGGACGAGGTCAGCCGGATCGTCGACGAGCGCATCGACCTCGAGCCTGCGGTCCGCGACGCGGTCCTGCTCGAGCTGCCGGTGACCCCGCTCTGCCGCGACGACTGCCCCGGCGTGGAGTCCTCGGACCCCGACGCGTGGGCCTTCGTCCCGGCCGGAGAGGCTCGTGAGAGAATCGATCCTCGCTGGGCCGCGCTTCAGGAGAAGTACGGCGGCGCCGGCCGTAGTACCGAGAACTAGAGGAGAGCTGACCACCGTGGCCGTCCCGAAGCGCCGGATGTCCCGCGCGAACACCCACGCCCGCCGCTCGCAGTGGAAGGCGTCCGTGCCGCAGCTGGTGGCGTGCCAGAACAAGGCGTGCGCGAAGCCGAAGCCGCCGCACGTGGCGTGCCCGAACTGCGGCCAGTACGCCGGTCGCCGGGCCGTCACCCCGGCCTGAGGGCCGCGTACGCGGTGACGGCGATGAGCGCGGAGCCGGTGGAACCCCAGGTCGAGCAGGTCGACTCCGACGGGTCGACCCTCGGTGAGGTGCTGCAGGTCGACCTCAGCCCCGAGCTGGTCGAGCTCGCCCTGACCCACCGCTCGTACGCCTACGAGCACGGCGGGCTGCCCACCAACGAGCGCCTCGAGTTCCTGGGTGACGCCGTGCTCGGCATCATCGTCACCGAGCGGCTCTACCGCGAGCACCCCGATCTGCCCGAGGGGCAGCTCGCGAAGCTGCGCGCCAGCGTCGTCAACATGCACGCGCTCGCCGGCGTGGCCCGCGAGCTGGGCCTCGGCGAACGCCTGTACCTGGGTCGCGGCGAGGAGCTCACCGGCGGCCGCGACAAGCCGAGCATCCTCGGCGACGCCGTCGAGGCCGTGCTCGGCGCGGTGCACCTCCAGCACGGCATCGAGACCTCGCGCACGCTCGTCGAGCGCCTCTTCGGCGAGCTGCTGCGCACGGCGCCGCTGCTCGGCGCAGGCCTCGACTGGAAGACGAGCCTCCAGGAGCTCACGGCGGCGCGGGACCTCGGTGTGCCCGAGTACCGGATGACCGACGAGGGTCCCGACCACCTCAAGGAGTTCACCGCGACGGTCGTCGTGGCGGGCCAGGAGCTGGGCAGCGGGATCGGGCGGACGAAGAAGGACGCCGAGCAGAAGGCCGCGCGCACCGCGTATCAGCACCTCGACGGCGGGGGCGAGCCCTCCAGCGGTGCCTGAGCTCCCCGAGGTCGAGGTCGTCCGGCGGGGTCTCGCCGACCACCTGACCGGTCGGCGGGTGAGTGACGTCGAGGTCTTCCATCCCCGCTCGGTGCGCCGCCAGGCCGGCGGCGCCGCGGAGCTGGTCGACCGGCTGAAGGACCGTCGCCTGAACGCGGTGCGGCGGCGCGGCAAGTACCTGTGGATCGAGCTCGGCGACGCCGAGGCGGCGCTGCTCGCCCATCTCGGCATGAGCGGCCAGATGCTGGTCCAGCCCGCCGAGCGACCCGATGAGGTGCACCTGCGCATCCGGGTGCGCTTCGACGACGACGGCCCCGAGCTGCGGTTCGTCGACCAGCGGACCTTCGGCGGCCTCACCGTCACCGACGTCACCGGCCCCGAGGACCTGCCCGTGCCCGTCGCGCACATCGGGCGCGACCCGATGGACCCGGCGTTCGACGCCGAGGCGGCGGTCGGGGGCCTGCGCCGCCGCCGCACCGGTCTCAAGCGCGCGCTGCTGGACCAGACGCTCGTGTCCGGGATCGGCAACATCTACGCCGACGAGTCGCTGTGGCGCGCGAAGCTGCACTACGAGCGCCCCACCGCGACGCTCACGCGCCCCGAGGGCCGGCGCGTGCTGACGGCGGCCCGCGAGGTGATGGACGAGGCGCTGGCCGCCGGCGGCACGTCGTTCGACGCGCTCTACGTGGACGTGCACGGCGACTCCGGCTACTTCGACCGCGCGCTGGCCGTCTACGGGCAGGCCGACCGCCCGTGCCCCCGCTGCGGGACCCCGGTGGCGCGGGCGCCGTTCATGAACCGGTCG
Organism: Actinomycetospora sp. CA-053990; assembly: GCF_050948445.1. Lineage (NCBI taxonomy): Bacteria > Bacillati > Actinomycetota > Actinomycetes > Pseudonocardiales > Pseudonocardiaceae > Actinomycetospora > Actinomycetospora sp. CA-053990. Next base: position 2,088,381 of record NZ_CP192043.1, read on the forward strand.
TCGTACTGGTGCCCGACCTGCCAGCCGCGTCCGCGGCGGCGCCACCCCTGATCAGGGGGTCTCCGCTCAGGGCGCTCGGTTCAGGGGGTCTCCGCGCGCACGACCTCGAGGTTGTGGAAGGTCACCGGACCGTCGCAGAGGGCCATCATCTTGCCGGCGAAGGCCGTCGTCGCCGGGCTGTCGGAGTTGCGCTGGGCGGCTTCCGCGCTGGGGAACTCGACGACCTCCATGTAGGTGCCGTCCCGGTCGCGATCGCGGCCCATGACCATCCACTCCGCGGTCCGGTCGGCGCCGATCTCGGCCTTCCAGCCGTCGATGAGGGCATCCATCTGGTCGTACTGCTGGGTCTGGAACTCGATGAGCTGCACGAAGGCGCCCGGTCCGGTGGCCTGCGGCGCGTCGCGCAGGCCGGCCCGCAGCCCGGCGCGCAGCTCCTCGCCGTCGGTGTGGCCGTGCACGGCGACGGCGTGGGCGGCGCCGGCCTCGAGGACCTCGTCCTCCTCGCCGGTGAGGGTGAGCGTGCACCCGCTCTCGCTGGGCATCTCGCGGCAATCGAGCATCTTGCGCGGCATGACGGTTCTCCTCGGCTGGACACGAACGGCAGCAGGACCAGTCAAGACCCCTGCGGTGCGCGTCTTCGATACGGAAGCTTCCGTAGGCCGGACGAGTGACCCGCCGCCGAACGGTGCTGGTGCGGGGCCGCGAAGCGGTCGACACTCGGTGACCCGCCGACGGGAGTCGAGCCATGACATCGGAGCGCGCGCTGGCCGCGGCCCTCGACCTCGCCGCGGGCGCCGCCGCCGTGCTCTCCGTGCGCGACCTGGACGCGGTCGTGTGGCCGCCGTTGGCGGCGCTGGTCGGGAGCGACGGGCTGGCCGTGACCGGGTTCGACGGCGCCGCGCTGTCCTGGCCGCCGGGCGGCACGCCGCGAGGGCGCCACCAGATGGCCGCGGTGCTCGGGCACGGTCTCGCACGGGCCCGCGTCGCGCTGGTCCGCGCCGACCGGGCGTTCACCGACCGCGACCTCGCCCTGCTCGGCCTCGTCCGCCCGCACCTCGCGGACGCCCTCTGGCGCGCCGCCCACGAGCCGGAGCCGTGCCCGCTCACCGCTCGCCAGCGCGCGGTCCTCGCCGGGGTCGCGCAGGGCGCCACGAACCGCGCGATCGCCCACGACCTCGGCATCAGCCGCCGGACCGTCGGCAAGCACCTCGAGAACGCCTACGCGGCTCTCGGCGTGCACGACCGGACCTCGGCCGCGCTCCTGGTCGGCGAGTCGGGTCCCTGACTCAGCCGTCGCCGCGCAGCGAGCGCCGGATCTCCTCGAGCTTGTCCCGGGCGTCGCTGTCGTGCTTCGCCTCGCGCTCGGCCTGCGCCTGCCCCTCGGGGCTCTCGGAGACCAGCTCCTCGTAGCCCGCGGCCGTGGTCGAGCGACGCTCGATCGTCTCGCGGACGTGCTCGAACGTGGGGACGCCGTCCTCGGTGTATCCCGGCTCGGTCACGTCGTCGAGCGTAGCCGCCACGGACCGCCGGCGGAGACGCGTCGGGCCCCGCATCGCAGCGCAACGCGGGGCCCGGACGACGGAGCGGGGAGGCTCAGACGTTCTGCGAGGAACGCTCCATGAGCTGCTTGAACTCCTCGAGCGCCTTCTCGATCTTCTTCTGCGGGTCGGCGAAGAGCTTCGCCGCGGCGTCGCCCGCGGCGCCGCCGGGGGTCTCCACGTGGAGGCTGACCTCGACGCCGGTGGAGTCACCGTGCGGGTCGAAGCGCACCGCGCCGCCGGTCTCGACGTGGTTGTTGCTCTCCTCGAGCGACTTCCACGCGATCTTGCGGTCGGTCTCCTCGTCGATGATCTTGGCGTCCCACTCGACGGTCTTGCCCAGCGGGCCGTCGACGACCCAGTGCGTCACGTCCGCCGAGCCGTCCTTGGGATCGACCGACTTCACGTCGTCCATGATCTGCGGCAGGTTGGTCAGCGGGCGCCACCACTGGTAGCACTGGGCAGCCGGGGCGTTGATCTCGAGGTAGTGCGTTGCGGTTGCCATGTCGGTCGGGTCACCGGTGGTCCTCGCCCGTAAACGGTGGGTGACCGCTCCGACGTTCGGGTTTCGGCCGGTCCGTCCCCCTGTCGGGTCCCACGGGTAGCGTCCCGGGGCACCGGCGGGGGAGGGACGTCCGCGTGCACCTGAAGAGCCTGACGCTCAAGGGCTTCAAGTCCTTCGCGTCCTCGACGACGCTGCGCTTCGAGCCGGGCATCACGTGCGTGGTCGGGCCCAACGGGTCGGGCAAGTCCAACGTGGTCGACGCGATCAGCTGGGTGCTCGGCGAGCAGGGGGCCAAGGCGCTGCGCGGCGGCAAGATGGAGGACGTCATCTTCGCCGGCACGTCGGGGCGCGCCCCGCTGGGCCGCGCCGAGGTCACGTTGACGATCGACAACTCCGACGGCGCGCTCCCGATCTCCTACGCCGAGGTGTCGATCACCCGGCGGGTGTTCCGCTCCGGCGCCGGTGAGTACGAGATCAACGGCAGCAGCTGCCGCCTGCTCGACGTCCAGGAGCTCCTCTCGGACTCCGGCATCGGGCGCGAGTTGCACGTGCTCGTCGGCCAGGGGCAGCTCGACGCGATCCTGCAGTCCCGGCCCGAGGAGCGGCGGGCGTTCATCGAGGAGGCCGCGGGAGTCCTCAAGCACCGCAAGCGCAAGGAGAAGGCGCTGCGCAAGCTCGAGGCGATGCAGGCGAACCTCACGCGCCTGTCCGACCTCACCACCGAGCTCCGCCGCCAGCTCAAGCCGCTGGGCCGCCAGGCCGAGATCGCCCGGCGCGCCCAGACCATCCAGGCCGACCTGCGCGACGCCCGCCTGCGCCTGGCCGCCGACGATCTGGTGACCCTGCGCGGGCAGATCGAGCGCGAGCAGGCCGACGAGGACGCCGCCCGGGCCCGGCGCGACGAGACCGAGCGCGCGCTGGCCGAGGTGGGCGAGCGGGTCGCGGCGCTCGAGGCCGCGGTCGAGGCCGCGACGCCGGCGCACACCCGCGCACAGGAGGGCTGGTACCGCCTCTCGGCGCTGCAGGAGCGCCTGCGCGGCACCGTGGCGCTCGCCGCCGAGCGGCACCGTCACGTCGCGACGGCGCAGGACGCGCCCACCGGCCCGGACCCCGACGACCTCGAGCGCCAGGCCGACGAGGCCGCGGGGCACGAGGCGACGCTCGAGGAGGAGGTCGCCGAGGCCCGCGCGATCCTCGAGGGGCACGCGGAGCAGCGCGAGACCGCGGAGGACGCCCTCACCACCGCCGAGCGCCGCCTCGCCGCGGCTACCCGGGCCGCTGCCGACCGCCGCGAGGGCGTGGCGCGCCTGGCGGGGCAGGTCGAGACGCTGCGCGGGCGCCTGGCCTCGTCCACCGAGGAGCTCACGCAGATCGCGGCGTCGCTCACCGAGGCCCACGAGCGCGCCGGGGCCGCCCGCGAGGAGCTCGCCGCGGCCGAGGAGGAGTCCGGTCCGGCGACGGAGCCCCGCGACCACGACGTCCCCGGAACCGAAGTTGACGACCCGGACGCCCCGATCCCGAGGCCGCGCTCGACGCCGCCGTCGAGCGCCACGAGGCGGCGCGGGCCGAGGTCGACCGCGCCGGCGCGGCCCACCGCGACGCCGAGCGCGACCGCGCGCACTGGCAGGCGCGCACCGACGCCCTCGCGCTCGGCCTCACCCGGCGCGACGGGGCCGGCGCGCTGCTCGGCGCGTCCGACCGCGTGCCCGGGGTGCTCGGGTCGGTGGCCGCGCTGCTGCGGGTCACGCCGGGCCACGAGGACGCGGTCACCGCGGCGCTCGGCCCGGCCGCGGACGCGGTGGCGGTGACGGGCACCGACGCCGCCGCCGACGCGCTCGCCGAGCTGCACGCCGCGGAAGGAGGGCGCGCGGGGCTGCTGGTCGGCGGGGAGGTGCGGCCGAGGCGTCCCCGGGCGATCCGCCCGCCGGGGCCCGCTGGGCCGTCGACCTCGTCCGCGCGCCCGACGACCTCGCCGGCGCCGTCGCCCGCGTCCTGGCCGGCACGGTGGTCGTCGACGACCTCGCGGCTGCCCGCACCGTCGTCCGCGACCACCCCCACCTGCGGGCGGTGACGCGCGCCGGCGACCTCCTCGGCGCCGACTGGGCGGAGGGCGGCCCGTCGGGCAACCAGAGCCTGCTGGAGATGCAGGCGGCCGCGGACGAGGCGGGCGACCGGCTCGCCGCCGCCGACCGCCGCATCCGCGAGGTCGACGCCGGCCTCGAGGCCGCCAAGGAGGTCGAGTCGGCCGCGCGCGCGGAGGTCGGTGTCGCCCGGCAGGTCCGCGACGACCGTCGTCGCGCCGACACCGAGGCCCGCCGGGCCGCCGACGCCCGCCGCGCCGCCGACGACGCCGCCCGCGCCGAGGCCGCCCGGCGCCTGGGCCGGCTCACCGAGACCGTGCGCGGCGCGGAGGCCGAGGCCCAGCGCCTCACCGAGCGCCAGGCGGCCGTCGAGAGCGCCCGCGACGAGCGGCGCGCCGAGCTCGACGAGCTCACCGAGCGCCTCGCGATGGCCCAGGACGAGGCCGCCGACGACGCGGCGGGCGCCGACGCCGACGACCATGCCGCCGAGCGCGACGCGGCGTCCGCCGCGCTGACGGCGGCGCGGTCGGCCGAGGTCGACGCCCGGCTCGCCCTCCGCACCGCCGAGGAGCGACTGCGCGCGGTCACGGGCCGCGCGGAGGGCCTGCGCCGCCGCGCGGCGGGCGAGCGCGAGCAGCGCGCGCGGGCGCAGGAGCAGGCCCGCGCCCGGGCCCGGGCCGCGGCGCTCACCGAGGAGGCGGTGCGCCACGGGCGCGACGCCCTGGAGCGTCTCGAGGGCTCGCTCGCCCAGGCGGCGGCGGCCCGCGACGCGGCGGCGTCGGTGCGCACGGCGCGTGCGGGCGAGCTCGAGACCGCCCGCGAGCAGCAGCGGGAGCTCCAGGCGGGCCTCGAACGCCTCACCCACGCGGTGCACCGCGACGAGGTCGTCCGCGCCGAGCAGCGCACCCGGTTGCAGCAGATGGAGTCCGGGATCGGCGAGCGCTTCGGCATCGGGCTCGACGACCTGGTCGGCGAGTACGGCCCGGACGTGCCGATCCCGCCGCCCGCGGGCGAGGTGGCCGAGGTCGAGGCGGCCCGCGAACGCGGCGAGCAGGTCGTCATGCCGCCGTCCGAGCCCTTCGACCGCGCGACCCAGCAGCGCCGGGCCACCCGTGCGGAGAAGGAGCTGGGCACGCTCGGCAAGGTCAACCCGCTCGCGCTGGAGGAGTACGCGGCGCTCGAGGAGCGCTACCGCTTCCTGTCGACGCAGCTGGAGGACGTCAAGAACAGCCGCCGCGACCTCCTCGAGGTCGTCTCGCAGGTCGACGCCACGATCCTCGACGTCTTCGCGGGCGCGTTCGCCGACGTCGCCCGCGAGTTCGAGGCCGTGTTCCCGGTGCTCTTCCCGGGTGGCGACGGCCGGCTCGTGCTCACCGACCCCGACGACCTGCTGGCCACGGGCGTCGAGGTCGAGGCCCGCCCGCCCGGCAAGAAGGTCAAGCGGCTCTCGCTGCTCTCCGGCGGGGAGAAGTCCCTGACGGCGGTCGCGATGCTCGTCGCGATCTTCCGCGCACGGCCGTCGCCGTTCTACGTCCTCGACGAGGTCGAGGCCGCGCTCGACGACGCCAACCTCCGCCGGCTCATCGGCCTGCTGGCCGAACTGCGCCGCAGCTCCCAGCTCGTGATCATCACGCACCAGAAGCCGACGATGGAGATCGCCGATGCCCTCTACGGCGTGAGCATGCGCGGCGACGGCATCACCGCGGTCATCTCGCAACGGCTGCGCGGGACCGATGCCCCCGGCCCGTTCGCGGAGACCCCCACCCCGACCTGACCACGTTCCGTGCCTCAAGGTCGCACTCTGTAGTCGAAGACGCCCGGTTCGGGCGAGCCGGATGACGCCCTCGTGGGCTCCCCGCGGGCGCGCGGCGCCTCTACCGTGCTGGTCAGAGGGCTGACGACGGGGGGCGGACATGACGGCGGTGCGACACGGTCCAGCCCACCCGGCACACGCCGCTCCCGCCGGCGCCCCGGTGCTCTCGCCCATTCCGGACGGGCCCAGCACCGGCCGGCACGCCCGTGTCGGCTCCGGCGTCCCGTCCGGGCCGCTCGTGCGCCTGCGGACGGTCGTCCCCGCGCCCGAGCCGGCGCCGGAGCCCAGCGGCCGTCTGGTGATCGACAGCTCGTACTGCCGCCTGAGCCCGCACCTCGGTGCCCGCAAGGTCGCGGTGAGCGTCGACGGCCTGCCCTGGCGGTTCGCCTGGGGCCGCACGCCGATCGACCTGCCGGCGGGGCGCCACCTCGTGGAGATCGAGGTCGAGGGCGGGCGGAACGGCTGGGGCCACGTCGCCGACGCCGTGCCGGTCGCCGCCGGCCACACCGTCGAGGTGTTCTACCGCGCTCCCGCGCTGCCACGGCTCGCCGGCTCGCTCGGGCCGGCCCGCCAGCGCACCGCGGGCCTGCCCGTGTGCGCGGCGCTCCTCGCCCTCGGGGGTCTGGCGGTGCTCGCGCTGCTCGTCGCCGCGCTCGTCCTGCTCGCCGCCTGACCGCGCTGCCGGGAGTCGGGTCGGCGGATCCCTTGCGGGAGATGCTTCGGTTTCCGAAGCGTGCTCAGGGCGGGAGACGACCGGGCCGGACGCCGCGGCCGGTCGGCCCCGCGACCCGGTGGTCCTGTCCTGGAGATGCTTCGGTTTCCGAAGCATCGCCGGCGAGGGCGACGACCCTCCGGCCCGGGTGACCCGGTGGCGCGCCGCCACCACGCCCGGCTGGGAGACTGGCCGTCGTGTCGTTCCGGAGCTCGCCGCTGACCTCCCTGCCCGACCCGACCTCGCCCGACCCGGTGTCGCACGCGGTGCTCGCCGCCGGGACCGGGACCCTGCCACCGGGCGTGCTCGCCGCGATCGTGGCCGCGGCCGTGGTCGTGCTCCTGCTCATCGTCCTGGGCATCGGCCTCTACCTGCGCCGTCGCCGGCGGGTCTCCCTCGCCGAGCAGGAGGAGGCCGCCAAGCCGAGCAAGGGCACCTATCAGGCCGGCGGCGGCTTCAACTTCAGCGCGGGCAGCGGCACGTCCACCCTCGCCCCGCCGCGCCCCGAACCGACGCCCGAGCCCACGCCGGAGTCCACACCCGAGCCGACCCCGGATCCCGCGGAGCGCCTCGACGCCGCCGGCCCCCAGGCCACGGCACCGGAGGCCGCCCCGGACCTCGACGCGGACCTCGACACGGACACCGACACCGGCACGGACACCGGCTCGACGGGCCCGGGCGTCACCGTCGAGCCCGGCGTGGCCGGTCCCCAGGCCACCGCGCCCCCGGAGCCCGTGGAGCCCGAGGCCGCCGAGCCGGAGACCGTCGAGCCCGAGACCGTGGGGCCCGTGGTCACCGAGGCCGCGACCGCCGAGCCCGTGACCGCCGAGCCGTCCACCACCGAGGACGCGACCGAGACCGTCGCCCCGCCCACCGGTGCGACCGTCGCCCCGGCGGCGCCCACCGAGGAGATCCCGTCGGCCGAGGGCCGGCTGGAGCGCCTGCGCGGGCGGCTGGGCCGGTCGCGCTCGACGCTCGGGCAGGGCCTGCTCGGTCTGCTCGGTGCGGGCGACCTGGACGAGGACTCGTGGGAGGAGGTCGAGGACACGCTGCTCATGGCCGACCTCGGCTCCTCGACCACGCAGGAGATCGTCGCCAAGCTGCGCGAGCGCATCGCGTCGCGGGGCGTCCGGACCCCCGACCAGGCCCGTGAGCTGCTCCGCGAGGTCCTCATCGAGTCCCTGGGCCCGGACATGGAGCGCTCGGTGCGCGCGCTGTCCCACGACGGCCGGCCCGCCGTGGTGCTCGTGGCCGGGGTCAACGGCACGGGGAAGACCACGACGACCGGCAAGCTCGCCCGGGTCCTCGTCGGCAGCGGGCACGTCGTGCTCCTCGGCGCCGCCGACACGTTCCGCGCCGCCGCGGCCGAGCAGCTCGCGACCTGGGGCGAGCGCGCCGGCGCGGAGACCGTGCGCGGCAAGGAGGGCGCCGACCCCGCCAGCGTCGCCTTCGACGCCGTCAAGCGCGGCACCGACGCGGGCGTCGACGCCGTCCTGCTGGACACCGCGGGCCGCCTGCACACCAAGACCGGGCTGATGGACGAGCTGGGCAAGGTCAAGCGGGTCGTCGAGCGTCAGGCCGAGGTCGACGAGGTCCTGCTCGTCCTCGACGCGACCACCGGCCAGAACGGGCTGACCCAGGCGCGGGTGTTCGGTGAGGTCGTCGACGTCACCGGCGTCGTGCTGACCAAGCTCGACGGCACGGCCAAGGGCGGCATCGTGTTCCAGGTGCAGCGTGAGCTGGGCGTCCCGGTCAAGCTCGTCGGCCTGGGCGAGGGCCCGGACGACCTCGCGCCCTTCGAGCCCGAGGCGTTCGTGGACGCGCTCCTGCGCTGACGGTCCCCGCCCCTAGCCTCCGGGGGCATGTCCGGCATCGCACGCCTGCAGCTGACCGTCCTCGACACCCCCGAGCCGATGGCGCTCGCGCGCTTCTACTCGCGGCTCGTGGGGCTCCCCGTCGCCGAGTCCGAGACCGACCACGACTGGGTGGAGCTCGACGGCGGCGGCGGGCCGTCGCTCGCTTTCCAGCTCGCGCCGGCCAGGAGAGCCCCTGCGTGGCCGCAGGAGGGCGCGCTCCAGTTCCACCTCGATCTCGAGGTCGACGATCTCGACGCCGGCGAGGCGGCCGTGCTGGAGGCGGGCGCGACGAAGCACGAGCACCAGCCGGGGGAGTCGTTCCGGGTGTTCCTCGACCCCGAGGGCAACCCGTTCTGCCTCGTCCGGAGCGCGCCGTAGACCGGTCGGGGATGTCATGATCGCTCAGCGTCATGACCGAGGTCTCACCGGCACCCGTAACGTCCGGTCGGGAAACATGAACGTCACATCGAACGGACCCGTGTTAACTGCGGTGAAACGGAACGCGCCGCTGCGCGAAACACGCGCTCTTCATTCTCGCTCTTCGAAACCGGTCTCACCGCGACGAAGGGAATCTGCTGACCGTGGAACTCGACAGCGGAACGATCGCCTGGATGTTGACCAGCACGGCGCTGGTCCTGCTCATGACGCCGGGCCTGGCGCTGTTCTACGGCGGCCAGGCCCGCTCGAAGAGCGTCCTCAACATGATGATGATGGTGTTCAGCACGACCGCCACCGTGGGCGTGCTGTGGGTCATCTTCGGCTACTCGATGTCGTTCGGCGACGACGTGGGTGGCGGCCTGCTCGGCAACCCCGGCCAGTACTTCATGCTCTCGAGCCTGCTGTCCGAGACGGTGCAGACCGACGGCCTGCCCGACATCGCCTTCGTGGCCTTCCAGGCCATGTTCGCGATCCTGACGGTCGGCCTCATCGCCGGTGCCGCCGCGGACCGCATGAAGTTCAACTCGTGGATGGTCTTCTCCATCCTCTGGGCGACGATCGTCTACTTCCCGATCGCCCACTGGGTGTTCGACCTGGACGCCGGGTGGATCGCCAACGGCATCGGCGCGGTGGACTTCGCCGGTGGTACGGCCGTCCACATCAACGCCGGTACCGCGGCTCTCGTGCTCTGCATCGTCCTGGGCAGGCGCCGTGGCTGGCCGCGTGAGGCCATGCGTCCGCACAACCTGACGATGGTCATGCTCGGTGCCGGTCTGCTGTGGTTCGGCTGGTTCGGCTTCAACGCCGGCTCGGCCGCCGTGGCGAACTACTCGGCCGCGTACGCCTTCCTGAACACCGTGGTCGCCACCTGTACCGCGATCTGCGGCTGGCTGATCATCGAGCAGATTCGCGACGGCAAGGCCACCTCGCTCGGCGCCGCCTCGGGCATCGTCGCGGGCCTCGTCGCCATCACCCCGGCCTGTGCCGCGGTCACCCCGCTCGGCGCCATGGCCATCGGCTTCATCGCCGGCATCGGCTGCGCCTACGCCGTCGGCCTGAAGTACAAGCTGGGCTTCGACGACTCGTTCGACGTCGTGGGCGTCCACCTCGTCGGTGGTCTGCTCGGCACGCTGCTCATCGGCTTCTTCGCCTGGGACGGCGCGCCGTCCGCGGCGTCCGGCGTCTTCTACGGCGGCGGCTTCAGCCAGCTCGGCATCCAGGCCATCGCCGCCGTCGCGGTGATCGCCTACTCGGGTATCGCCACCGCGATCATCGCCCTGATCATCAAGGCGGTCATGGGCCTGCGCGTCGACGACGACAGCGAGGCCACGGGCGTCGACGAGGGCGAGCACGCCGAGTCGGGCTACGACTTCTCGAGCCTGCGCAGCGGTGGCACCTTCGGGTCGTCGCACTCCACACTGTCCGCCCCGACGCAGGTCACCGCGACTGCCGGTAAGGAGGGCTGAACGAGATGAAGATGGTGACGGCGATCATCAAGCCGTTCGTGCTGGAGGACGTCAAGGGAGCCCTCGAGCAGCTGGGGGTCCTGGGAATGACCGTCAGCGAGGTCCAGGGCTACGGCCGCCAGAAGGGCCACACCGAGGTCTACCGGGGTGCCGAGTACTCCGTGGACTTCGTCCCGAAGGTCCGCATCGAGGTCGTCACCGACGACACCGCCGCGGAGAAGGTCGTCGACGCGATCGCCGAGACCGCCCGCACCGGCAAGATCGGTGACGGGAAGGTCTGGGTGACCCCGGTCGAGACCGTGGTGCGCGTGCGCACCGGCGAGCGCGGGGCCGACGCCCTGTAACCGCCGGACGACGACGGCGCCGGGCCCCCTCCACGGGGACCCGGCGCCGTCGTCACCCGCGTGCTCGGTGGGACCCGCCCGTTTCCCGGTGCGGGGCACGAACGCAGGCCGCCGTCGAGCGCGCCGGAGAGGACGTGGGGGCGGATGGCGACGGACGCGCAGCGGAGCGGGACCGGACCCTCGGGCACCGACGCGCGGATCGGCACCCCGAGCGGCCACGGCGACGCCTCGGACCTGGTCCGGGCGCGGGACGCGCTGCTCGACCCGCCGCCGGGGGCGCGGCGCCTGGGACCGAGCGCGCTGCGCGAGGCGTTCGTGGAACTGCACGACTTCTGGCTCTCCTCGCGCGCCGCGTCGGTGGGCGTGGGGGAGGGCTCGGCGCTCGTGGCGGTCGGTGCCCTCGGGCGCCGGGAGCTCGCGCCGCACTCCGATCTCGACCTCGTGCTCGTGCACGACGGGCGTGGCCGGCGGGGGGACAAGGAGCGCATCTCCCGCGTCGCGGACGCGCTCTGGTACCCGCTCTGGGACGCCGGGATCGGGCTGGACCACTCGGTGCGCACGGTCGGCGAGGCCATCGAGGTCGCCACCACCGACCTGCGGGTGGCGCTGGGCCTGCTCGAGGTCCGCCACCTCGCGGGCGACCCGGACCTCGCCGAGCGCCTGGCCGCGACGGCCCGCCAGGCCTGGCGCGCGGGCATCCGGAACCGCTTCGACGACCTCGTCGCCACCACGGCGACGCGCTGGGAGCGCTCGGGCGAGGTCGCGCACCGCATCGAGCCCGACCTCAAGAACGGCCACGGGGGTCTGCGCGACATCCAGCTGCTCGACGCGCTCTCCGCGGCGCAGCTGGTGGACCGGCCCACCGTCGACGTCCAGGACGCGCGGCGGCTGATGCTCGACCTGCGCGTGGAGCTCCACCGCCGCGCAGGCCGGGCCCGCGACGTGATGCAGGCGGAGGACGCCCACGAGGTCGTGGCGGCCGCCGCGGGCGATCTCGGCGTCACCGACCGCTTCGACCTCGCGCGCGCCCTGTCCGGGGCGGCGCGCACGGTCGTCTTCGCGACGGACACCGCCCTGCGCTCGGCGCGCTCCGCGCTGCCGCGCCGGGGCCTGGCCGCGCTGCGCCGCCCGCCGGCGCGCCGACCGCTCGACGACGGAGTGGTCGAGCACGCGGGCGAGGTGGTGCTCGCCCGCGACGCGCAGGTCTCGCGCGACCCGGCCCTGGTGCTGCGCCTCGCCGCGACGGCGGCGCGCACCCAGCTGCCGATCGCCGCGGGCACCCTGCACCGCCTCGCGGACGCCGCGCCGGAGCTGCGCGAGCCGTGGCCGCGCGCCGCGCTCAGCGAGCTCCTGGCCCTGCTGGGCGCCGGCGAGGGCACCGTCGACGTCATCGAGGCACTCGACCGCACCGGCCTGTGGGGCCGCCTGTTCCCCGAGTGGGGTGCGGTGCGCGACCTGCCCCCGCGGGACCGCTCGCACGTCTGGACCGTCGACCGCCACCTCGTCGAGGTCACGCGCCGCGCCGCGGAGCTGACGACGCAGGTGTCGCGCCCGGACCTCCTGCTGCTCGGCGCCCTGGTGCACGACATCGGCAAGGGACGCGACGAGGACCACTCCGAGGTCGGCGAGCGCCTCGCCCGCCACATCGGTCGGCGCCTCGGCCTCTGGCCCGCGGACGTGGACACGCTCGCCGCGATGGTGCGTCACCACCTGCTGCTGCCGCACACCGCGTCGCGCCGCGACCCGGAGGACCCGGCGACCGTCGAGCGCGTCGTCGAGACCCTCGGCGCCGATCCGGTCCTGCTCGAGCTGCTGCACGCGCTCGCCGAGGCCGACTCGCTCGGCACCGGGCCGGGGGTCTGGACGTCGTGGCGGGCGACGCTGATGGGCGACCTGGTGCGCCGCTGCCGCGTCGTCATGTCCGGGGGACCGGTGCCCGGGCCGTCGCCGCTGTCCGACGAGGCGATCGCCCTGGCCCACGCCGTGTCCGAGAGCGGGCGCCCGGAGGTCTCGATCTCCGGGGAGGGCGACCTGACGACCATCACGATGACCGTCGCCGCGCCCGACCGCCCGGGCCTGCTCTCGCGCGCCGCCGGCGTGCTGGCGCTGCACTCCCTGCAAGTGCACACCGCCGACCTCGGGGAGCACGACGGCGTCGCGGTCGACGCGTTCACCGTCTCGCCGCGCTTCGGGCGCCTGCCGGAGGCGTCGCTGCTGCGCGAGGACCTCGTCCGCGTGCTGCGGGGCTCGCTCGACCTGCCCGCCCGCCTCGAGGCCAAGGAGCGCGACTACGACCGGCCCGGCCCCGCGCCCGCGCCGAGCCGGGTCGTCTGGTTCGACGACGAGGCGACGGGGGCGGTGGTGCTCGAGCTGCGCACCAGCGACCGCATCGGCCTGCTGCACCGCGTGGCCGCGGTGCTCGAGGAGCAGGAGCTCGACGTCCGGTGGGCGCGGGTGTCGACGCTGGGCAGCTCGGTGCTCGACGCCTTCTGCCTCGAGACCGCGGAGCACCGGGGCCTCGACACCGAGCGCCGCCGCAAGGTGGAGGAGGTCGTGCTGGCCGCCGCCGCGACCGGGCCCTCGACCCGGCCCTCGACCCCCGTGCCGCCCGCGGGCTGAGCCCGACATCGGCTGGCAGCGGTCGGACCGCCGCGAGCCGCCGGTTAGGGTTGTGACGAGGACGCCGGGTCGCACAACGGGCCGCGGCGCGCGATTCCGGGAGTGGGTCCAACCGTGTTCGACACCCTGTCCGACCGTCTCACGTCGGTCCTGTCCGACCTGCGCGGCAAGGGCCGGCTCACCGAGAACGACATCGACACCACGTCGCGCGAGATCCGCATCGCGCTGCTCGAGGCGGACGTCGCGCTGCCGGTGGTGCGCGCGTTCGTCCGGAAGGTCAAGGAGCGGGCGCTCGGTGCCGAGGTCTCCGAGGCCCTGAACCCGGCCCAGCAGGTCGTGAAGATCGTCAACGAGGAGCTCGTCGGCATCCTCGGTGGGGAGACCCGACGGCTGCGGTTCGCCAAGAACCCGCCGACGGTGATCATGCTCGCCGGCCTGCAGGGCTCGGGCAAGACGACGCTCGCGGGCAAGCTCGCGCACTGGCTCAAGGGCCAGGGCCACACCCCGATGCTCGCGGCCTGCGACCTCCAGCGCCCGAACGCGGTGAACCAGCTCCAGATCGTCGGCGAGCGCGCCGGCGTCGAGGTCTTCGCCCCCGAGCCCGGCAACGGCGTCGGCGACCCCGTGGACGTCGCCCGCCGGGCCGTCGCCGACGCGAAGAGCCGCCAGTACGACGTGCTCATCGTCGACACCGCGGGCCGCCTCGGTGTCGACGAGGAGCTGATGCGCCAGGCCGCGGACATCCGCGACGCCGTCAGCCCGGACGAGACCCTGTTCGTGCTCGACGCGATGGTCGGTCAGGACGCGGTCACCACCGCCGAGTCCTTCCGCGATGGCGTCGGCTTCTCCGGCGTCGTGCTCACCAAGCTCGACGGCGACGCCCGCGGTGGCGCGGCGCTGTCGGTCCGCGAGGTCACCGGCCAGCCGATCCTCTTCGCCTCCAACGGCGAGAAGCTCGACGAGTTCGACGTCTTCCACCCCGACCGGATGGCCTCGCGCATCCTCGGCATGGGCGACGTGCTCACCCTCATCGAGCAGGCCGAGCAGGCCTTCGAGGAGGGCCAGGCCGAGGCCGCCGCCGCGAAGATGGGCTCCGGCGAGCTGACCCTCGAGGACTTCCTCGAGCAGATGATGGCCGTCCGCAAGATGGGCCCGATCGCGAACGTCCTGGGGATGCTTCCCGGCGCCGCGCAGATGAAGGACCAGCTCTCCGGGCTCGACGAGAAGCACCTCGACCGCGTCCAGGCGATCATCCGCGGCATGACCCCGGCCGAGCGCGCCGACCCGAAGATCATCAACGGGTCGCGCCGGCTGCGCATCGCCAACGGCTCGGGCGTCGGCGTCACCGACGTCAACCAGCTGGTGGAGCGGTTCTTCGAGGCCCGCAAGATGATGAAGAACATGGCCGGCCAGTTCGGCCTACCCGGCATGGGCGGCGGCCGCAAGGGCAAGCGCCAGGCCGCGAAGGCCGGCAAGCAGGTCCGCAAGGGCCCGAAGTCGATGCCCGCGATCGCCGGCATCGCCTCGGAGAGCACCGCCGACCGCGGCGAGCGCTCCGTCGGCAGCTACCAGACCCCGGGCCTCAACCAGCTCCCGCCGGCGCTGGCCGGCATGAACGAGCTCCCGGCGGGCTTCGACCCGGGCGCGCTGAGCTTCCCCGGCACGGGCGGTGGCGAGGGCTCGCGCAGCTCGAAGAAGGGCAACAAGAAGAAGCGCAAGTAGTCAGCGCTGCTGCTCGGCGAGCCATCTCTCGCGGCGGCGGTTCGAGGCACGGGCCAGCCAGGCGTCCTGGACGATCTCGGTGAGCTCGTCGCGCGAGAGCCGGTGCAGGTCCGCCGCGCGCAGCAGCACCGAGAGGTGCCCGTCGAAGTGGGGCGTGGTGAAGAACGGGCTGGACGGGTCGCGCACGAGGGCGTCCTTGTCCTCCTCCGACTCGACCCAGAACATGATCACGTCGGTGTACCGCTCGCCGGTCACGGGGTCGGCGGCGTCGGGCCGGGGCGTCCGGAAGAACACGAACGACTTCCCGCCGACCTGGTAGACGGCGTTGCCCTTCGGTCCCTCGACCACCGTCACGTGGGGCATACCGAGGGCCAGGGCGTGCACGTCGTCGACGCCGGGGGAGTCGGTCACGGCGTCGCCAGCCGCGCGGCGATGTCGTCGACGAGCCGGCCCAGCAGCAGCCCCAGCGTCCGCTGGTCCTCCGGGGACCACTCGGCCATCGCGTCGGTGAAGAACCCGAACACGGTCTGCACGTAGCGGTCGGCGGCGGCCGCACCCTCGTCGGTCAGCTCGACGAGGCGGGCCCGCTGGTCGTCGGGGTCGGTGACGCGGTGGACCATGCCGCGCTGCTCCAGGCCGGTGACCGTCCGCGTCACGTGCGGCCCGGCCACCTGCTGGTTCTCGGCGATCTCGCCGATCCGCATCGGGCGGGCCGCGAGACGCAGCGCCGTGAGCACCCCGATGCCCGGCCGGTCGAGCGTGGCCCCGGCCGCCCGCTGCGCGTCCTCGATCACCGGGCTGCGGGTGAGGACGGCGGAGAGCCGTGTCAGGCGGGGCAGCAGCTCGCCGAGCAGCTCGGACTCCGGCGGCACGACACCTCCTCGTCAGATACCTACGTTAGGTATATGGTCGGCTTGTCGGGAGAAAGATACCAAACGTAGGTAAAGGAGTGTGTCATGGCGACATCACGGGTCCTCGTGTCCGGGGCGAGCATCGCCGGGCCCACGCTCGCGTACTGGCTGCACCGCCACGGCTTCGAGGTCACCGTGGTCGAGAAGGCCGCCGGGGTGCGCGGGGGCGGCTATCCGATCGACATCCGGGGCACCGCGCTGGACGTCGTCGGGCGCATGGGTCTGCTCGGCGCCGTCCGTGCCGCCGACGTCGACTCGCGGCGGATCACCTTCCTCGGTCCCGACGGCTCCCTCGTCGCGTCGCTCGAGCCCGAGACGGTGACCGGCGGCGTTGCGGGGCGCGACGTGGAGCTGCCGCGCGGCGCGCTCACCGGGCTCCTGTACGACGCCGTACGCGAGGACGTCGAGTTCGTGTTCGGGGACTCGATCGCCGCGCTGGACGACGACGGCGACGGGGTCGACGTGACGTTCACCGGTGGCGGCCGCCGCCGCTTCGACCTCGTCGTCGGGGCCGACGGGCTGCACTCGGCCACGCGTGCCCTCGCGTTCGGGCCCGAGGAGCAGTTCCACCGCTACCTCGGTTACTGCTTCGCCGGCTGGACGATGCCGAACTCCTTCGGCATGTCCCACGAGGGCACCCTCTGGAGCGTGCCCGGTCGCGGCGCGGTGATCTACGCCGTCGGCGACACCGACCAGGTGCACGGCTTCCTCAGCTTCACCCGCGAGACCCCGCCGTTCGAGGCCTTCCGCGACCCGCACGCCCAGCGCGACCTCGTCGCGGCGCGGTTCGCCGGGGACGACGTGTGGGAGGTGCCGGCCCTCGTCGCGGGGATGCGGGCGGGGGACGACGTGTTCTTCGACGTCGTGAGCCAGATCCGCATGCCGCACTGGTCGACGGGGCGGGTCGGGCTGGTCGGCGACGCGGCCCACGCGCCGTCGTTCCTCTCCGGGCAGGGCTCCAGCCTCGCGCTCGTCGGCGCCTACGTGCTCGCCGGCGAGCTCGCGGCGGCCCCGACGCCCCGCGAGGGCTTCGCGCGCTACGAACGTCGGCTGCGCGACTTCGTGACGCAGAACCAGGCGCTGGCCGACGGTGGTCAGACCGTGATCGTCCCGCGTACCGAGGAGGACATCGTCCGGCGCGACGCGGCGCTGCGGGGCTCGGGGAGCCTCGTCGCGGACGGGGGCCGCCCGGAGCACACCGCCCTCGCCCTGCCGACCTACGCGGCGGCCTGAGCGTCGCTACCCTCCCCGGCATGTCGTCGCCGACCTCTCCGGGACCCCTGCACCTGCGCGGCGTGCTGCTCGACGGCACCGCCGAGGGCGAGCGGGTCGGCGAGCTGTGGGTCACCGCCGAGGGCCGGATCAGCCTCGACCCGGTGCCCGACGCGCCGACGGTGGCCGACGGGGCCTGGATCCTGCCCGGTCTCGTCGACGCCCACTGCCACGTCGGCATCGGGCCCGATGGCCCCGTCGACCTCGAGGAGGCCCGCGAGCAGGGGCACACCGACGCCGCGTCCGGGGCGCTGCTCCTGCGCGACTGCGGCACCCCGGTCGACACCCGCCCGCTGGACGACGACCCGCGGATGCCCGAGATCGTCCGGGCCGGCCGTCACCTCGCCCGACCCAAGCGCTACATCCGCGGCCTGCCGATCGAGGCGGACTCCCCGGAGGAGCTGCCGGCCCTGGTCGCCGAGCAGGCCCGCACCAACCCGTGGGTGAAGCTCGTCGGCGACTGGATCGAGCGCGAGGCGGGCGACCTCGCCCCGCTGTGGCCCGACGACGTGCTGAAGGCGGCCATGGACGCCGCGCACGCCGAGGGCGCGCGGGTCACGGCCCACGTGTTCGGGGAGGACGCGCTGCCCGGGCTGATCGGGGCGGGTATCGACGGCATCGAGCACGGCACCGGCCTGGACGACACGACGATCGCCATGATGGTCGAGCGCGGGACCGTGCTGGTCCCGACGCTGATCAACGTCGAGAACTTCCCGGCCTTCGCCGACGCGGCCGGCGAGAAGTTCCCGCGCTACGGCACCCACATGCGCGAGCTGTACGCCCGCGCCTCGGCCACCGTCGCGTCCGCCATCGAGGCCGGCGTCCCCGTCTTCGCCGGCACCGACGCCGGCGGCGGGATCGTGCACGGCCGCATCGTCGACGAGATCGCGGCGCTCGCGCAGGTGGGTCTCGGGCCCGCCCGGGCGTTCGAGGCGGCCTGCGGCGCGGCCCGCGACTGGCTGCGCCGTCCCGGCCTCGTCGACGGGGCGCCCGCCGACCTCGTCGTCGTCGACCGCGACCCGCGCACCGACACCGACGCCCTCCGCAGCCCGTCGCTGGTCCTGCGGGCCGGGGTCCGGCTGTCCTGACTCAGGTCCGTCCGGGCAGCCTGCGGGACAGCAGGATCGCGACGACGAGGACGCCACCGACGACGAGCAGTGCGTCGGAGAACGCCCCGCCCGCGCCGTCGTGCAGCGGGTTCCACGAGTCGCTCCCCGAGCTGGTGCGGGCCGCGAGCACCGTGCCGAGCACCGCGGCGCCCGTGCCGCCGCCGAGGAAGAACGCGCCCTGGTAGAGCCCGAGGCCGACGCCCGCGTGCTCGGTGGGCACCGCGGCGGCCACGGCGTTGATCAGCGGTGACGTGATCGACGCGAGGCCGACACCGAGCGCGAACGTCACGGCGGACAGGGCCACGGCCGACCCGCCGGCGGCCGTCGAGAGCGTCAGCGCGGCGGCAGCGAGGACGCCCAGGCCGATGCCGACCAGCCGGCGCGGGCCGAGGCGGTCGGAGAGCCGCCCCGCAGGCGAGGAGAGCAGGGCGACGGCGAGCGCCCCGGGCAGCAGCACGAGGCCCACCTGCCCCACCCCGAGCCCGTTGACGGTCGCGATGAGCAGCGGCACCAGCAGGATCGTGCCGAGGTAGCCGAACATCGCGAGGAACCCGACGCCCACGGCGTTGACGAACGGGGCGTGGGTGAGCAGGGCCGGCGGCACGAACGGCCGCGGCGTGCGGCGGATGCGGACGACGAACCCGACCGCGAGCAGGACGGCCGCGAGCGCCGCGCCCCAGGACGACACCGCGCCGAAGCCCACCTGCTGGCCGCGCGTGAGCCCGAAGAGCCCTAGGCCCACGGCCGCCCCGAGCAGGACGCCGCCGATCAGGTCGATCTGGCGCCATGTCGCGTCGGCGTCCGGGCGCCCGTCGGGCAGGACCCGCGGCGCGAGGAACAGCAGCGGCGTGATCAGCAGCGCGGCACCGAGGAACGGCCACCGCCACCCGGCGACCTCGGCGACGAAGCCCGCGAGCGGCGGGCCGAGCGCCTGTCCCGCACCGACCCCGGTGCCGACGATCCCGAAGCCGAACCCGCGACGTCCCGGCGGCAGCGCGCGGGCGATGGCCACCGAGCCCAGCGCCGGCACCGCCGCGCTGCCCCCGCCCTGCAGGACGCGGCCGACGAGGTGCCAGCCGATGTCGGGCGCGAGCCCGGCGAGCAGCGAGCCGGCGATGAACACCGCGAGCCCGAACGCGAACACCCGGCGGACCCCGAAGACGTCGGCGACCCGGCCGTAGAGCGGCGTCGTCACCGCGAACGTCAGCGAGAACGCGGTGACGACCCAGGCGAGGCCGCCGGGGGAGGCCACGAAGTCCCGGCCGATCTCGGGGACCAGGACGAGCACCATGCTGTTGGCGAGCACGGCCACCGTGACCGAGACCAGCAGCACCCCGAGCAGGAGGCCGACGCGGACGGGCGGGTCCTCCCCGTCGGGCGGGGAGGGCTCGACCGTCGCCGGCCGTCGATCGGTCATGGGCACAGCCTGCGCCCTCGATCACGCTCCAGGTCAAGGGACGGTCCGTCCTAGGCTGCGGGGTGTGAGCGCGACCCTCGACCTCAACGCCGACCTCGCCGAAGGGTTCGGGATCTGGTCGCTGACCGACGACGACGCCCTGCTCGAGGTCGTGACGTCGGCGAACGTGGCCTGCGGGTTCCACGCCGGCGATCCGGCGACCATGCGCCGGGTCTGCGCGCGGGCGGTGGAGCGGGGCGTGGTGATCGGCGCGCAGGTCTCCTACCGCGACCTCGCGGGCTTCGGGCGCCGCTTCGTCGACGCCGACCCCGCGGAGCTGACCGCCGACCTGCTCTACCAGGTCGGCGCGCTGCGGGAGTTCGCCCGCATCGCCGGGGGCGAGGTCGCGTACCTCAAGCCGCACGGCGCGCTCTACAACGCCGTCGTGCACCACGACGCCCAGGCCCGTGCCGTCGTCGAGGCGGCGCGACAGGCCGGCCTGCCGGTGCTGGGCCTGCCCGGGTCGCGGCTGCTCGCGCGGGCGGCGGAGGCGGGCCTCACCACGCACGCCGAGGCGTTCGGCGACCGCGGCTACACCCCGGAGGGGACGCTGGTGCCCCGCTCCGAGCCCGGCGCGCTGCTGCCCGACACCGACGCCGTCGTCGAGCGCGCCCGGCGCCTGGCGGCCGACGGCGTGATCGTCGCCGTCGACGGCACCGAGCTGCCCACCGCCGCGGCGTCGCTGTGCCTGCACGGCGACAGCCCCGGCGCCGTCGCCTCGGCCCGTCGCGTCGCCGACGCCCTGCGCGCGGCCGGGGTCACCCTCGCGGCGTTCGCCTGAGTCGTCGTCTGGCACAATTCACGGGTCACCGTGGCCGCCTCGCGCAGGCGGTCACCTCTCATGCACGAGCGGGCACGCCGTCCCCGAGGTCCCCACCCGGCCGGGCGGCCCCGAGCACCACCGACCGAGGAGCACTCAGAGCAGTGGCTGTCAAGATCAAACTGGCCCGCATGGGCAAGATCCGCGAGCCCCACTACCGCATCGTGGTCGCGGACGCCAAGAACCGCCGGGACGGTCGCGTCATCGAGCAGATCGGTGAGTACCACCCGAAGAGCGAGCCGAGCGACATCAAGATCAACTCTGAGCGCGCGCAGTACTGGCTCGGGGTCGGCGCCATCCCCACCGAGCCGGTGCACAGCCTGCTGAAGGTCACCGGCGACTGGCAGAAGTTCAAGGGCCTCCCCGGCGCCGAGGGCAAGCTGAAGCCGCAGCCGCAGAAGGTCGACAAGCAGGCCCGCTTCAACGAGGAGCTGGCCAAGGTTTCCGGCTCCGCGGAGTGAGCGAGCTCGCCGAGGCGCTCGAGCACCTCGTGCGCGGGATCGTCGCCCACCCCGATGACGTCGCCGTCGACCTCGTCACCAACCGCCGTGGCCGCACCCTCGAGGTCCGGGTCCACCCCGACGACCTCGGCAAGGTGATCGGCCGCAACGGGCGGACCGCCACCGCGCTGCGCACCGTCGTGAGTGGCATCGGCGGCCGTGGTGTGCGGGTCGACGTGGTCGACACCGATCGCTGACCCGCCGACGATGACGGACGCCGCGTCCGACGACCGTGTCGTCGGCCGGGTCGTCAAGGCCCACGGCCTGCGCGGCGAGCTCGTCGTCGAGCCCCGCACCGATCACGTCGACGCCCGGTTCACCCCGGGTGTCGTGCTCTCGGTGCGGGGCCGACGCGTGTCCGGGGCCGGGCAGCTGACGGTGATCGCCGCCCGCCGCCACGGGGAACGGCTGCTGGTCACGGTCGAGGAGATCACCGACCGCGACACCGCCGAGGCCCTGCGTACTGCGGAGCTCACCGCGCCGCCGCTGGCCGAGGAGCCCGACGACCCCGACGAGTTCCACGACCACCAGCTCGAGGGCCTCGCCGTGGTGCTCGCCGACGACACACCCGTCGGCACCGTCACCGACGTCCTCCACGGTGCGGGCGGCGAGCTGCTGGCCGTGCGGCGCCCCGAGGGCGGCGAGGTGCTGATCCCGTTCGTCGCCGCCATCGTCACCCAGGTCGACGTGCCGGGCGGCCGCCTGGTCCTCGATCCGCCGGAGGGCCTGCTCGAGGACTGAGCGGCACGCCCGGGGAGGCTCACTCCTCCTCGGTCGGCACCCCGACGGCGAGCACGCCCGGCAGCTCGGAGAGCTCGCCGGACAGCGGTGCCAGCGAGCCCCGTCCCGCGAGCGACAGGGTCACCGAGGCGACGCGGGTGGTGCCCTCGACGCCGTCGGTGGAGTCCTCGCGGTCGACGTGCATCCCCGCCACCACGAACCCCCGCTCGGTGCAGATCGACAGCACCGCGCGCAGCACCCCGCGCCCGTCGGCGTAGGAGAGGTGCAGGTCGCGGGGCACGGTCGACGAGCGCGTGATCAGCCGCGCCAACGGCCGGTAGCCGCGGGTCACGAGGTAGTGCACGGCCGTGCCCGCCACCGCGAGCAGCGGCAGGCCTGCGCCGCACGCGGTGCCGACCGCGGCCGCCGTCCAGACCGTCGCCGCCGTCGTCAGGCCGCGGACGGCGTCGCGGCGCACGAAGATCAGGCCGCCGCCGATGAACCCGATCCCGGAGACGATCTGGGCCGCGACCCGCGAGGGGTCCAGGTCGATGTCGGGGGAGGAGAGCAGGTCGTCGAAGCCGTACTTCGAGATGAGCATGAAGGCGGCCGACCCGACCCCGACCAGCGTGTGCGTGCGCAGCCCGGCGCTCTTCGCCGCCAGCTCGCGCTCCAGGCCGATGAGCGTGCAGAGCACGACGGCCAGCCCCAGCGGGGCCAGCAGGCGCCACTGGTCGGGATACGACAGGAACTGCTCCACCCCTCGGGACCCCCTTCGCGACCGGCAGGGGCAGGATCGTGCCCGATGCGCATCGACGTCGTCACGATCTTCCCGGGCTACCTCGCCCCGCTCGACGAGGCGCTCGTCGGTCGGGCGCGCCGTGCGGGCCGTCTCGACGTCCGGGTGCACGACCTGCGCCGGTGGGCCACGGGCGTGCACCAGGCCGTCGACGCCTCCCCGTACGGCGGAGGGCCGGGGATGCTCATGACCGCGCCGGTGTGGGGGGCGGCGCTCGACGAGGTCACGACCTCCGGCTCCCCCGGTGAGGGCGTGCCCCGGCTGCTCGTGCCGACCCCGGCGGGCGAACCCCTGACCCAGCGCCGCGCCGCCGGGTGGGCCGCCGAGCCGTGGCTCGTCATCGCCTGCGGCCGCTACGAGGGGATCGACGCCCGCGTGCTCACCGACGCCGCCCGCCGGATGCCCGTCGAGGAGGTCTCGCTGGGCGACTACGTGCTCGCCGGCGGGGAGGTCGCGGCCCTCGTCGTCGTCGAGGCCGTGTCCCGGCTGGTGCCCGGCGTGCTCGGCAACCCGGCGTCGGCCGAGCTCGACAGCTTTGCGGAAGGTACTGGCGGTCTCCTCGAGGCTCCCGCCTACACCCGCCCCGAGACATGGCGCGACCTGCCGATCCCGCCGGTGCTGCGCAGCGGCGACCACGGCGCTGTCGCGCGGTGGCGTCGCGACCGCTCGCTGGAGCGCACGGCGGCGACGCGACCCGATCTGCTCGACGCGCTGCTGGCCCGCGACGGGGCCGCGGCGTTCGACGCGCGGGACCGCGAGGTCCTGACCGCCTGCGGCTACGACCCGGTCCACGGCGCGCGAGCAGCGGCATGGCAGACTGGGGAGGTTGCCACGGACGGCGCACGACCTGATCGAGGTCGGTGAGCCGCCGGCCGTCGGCCCGAGAACCGATCCACCTCGGCTGCACGGACACCCGCCCCACGGGTTCCGGCGCCGGCCTGTGAGACGACCGCGAGGACGCTGACGATGAACGCCCTGGACGAACTCGACGCCAAGTCGCTGCGCTCCGACATCCCGGACTTCCGCGCCGGGGACACCGTGAAGGTGCACGTCCGGGTCATCGAGGGTTCACGCTCTCGTGTACAGGTCTTCCAGGGTGTCGTCATCCGCCGCCACGGTGGCGGACTGCGCGAGACGTTCACCGTCCGCAAGGTCTCCTTCGGCGTCGGGGTGGAGCGCACCTTCCCGGTGCACACCCCGAACATCGATCACATCGAGGTCGTCACCCGCGGTGATGTCCGCCGGGCGAAGCTCTACTACCTCCGTGATCTGCGGGGCAAGGCCGCGAAGATCCGCGAGAAGCGCGAGACGACGCCGGCCGGCTGAGCCGGCCGCCTCGGTCTCCTAACCTGAGTCGCGTGCGCCCCCAGGAGCCCTCCCTCCCGCCGTACCGGAACACCGGCACGGGTGGCGAGACGACCCGTGCCGGACGGCACGCGGGGCGTGACGACGCCGCCGACCACGAAGACCCGTACGGCGACGTCCCGGCGCCGCCCGCGTCCTCCGGACCCGGCGTCCAGGCGCCGTACGGCTCCTCGGGGTGGAGTGGATCGGACACCCACGCGCCCGGTCCGTCCTCGTTCGGTCCCTCCGGCTTCTCCGGCGCCGACGGGCTCGGCCCCCGGCCGGAGGGTTACCCGGGCTACGGCGCCAACGGGTCGTCGGTGTCCTACGGGTACGGCAACTCCTCGGGCAACGGCGACGCGCTCGGCCCGCCGGCGGCGAGCGGGAACGGCGCCTACGGCAACGGCACGCAGGGCTTCGGGACCTACGGCAACGGCTCGTCCGGCAACGGGTCGTCCGGGTCCGGCACCTACGGCAACGGATCGCACGGGGTTCCCGGTCAGGGCGCGCCCCTGCCCCCGGGCCCGGCAGGCCCCTCCTGGGGTCCGTCGCCCGCGTACGGCACACCGCCCCCGGACGGTCGCCCCGCGGGCCCGCCGGGGCCCTCCGCAGGAGGACCGCCTCCGCCCGGCTTCGGTGCCCGCCCGGTGTCGCCGCCCCCGGTGCGCCCCGGCCCGCGCCCGCACCGGGCGCCCCGTCCCCGGGTGCGCCACCCCAGGGCGCCCCATCTCCGGGTGCGCCGCCCCAGGGCGCGCCGTCGCCGAGCGCCGAGCCCGCGCCGTCCGCGCCCTCCGAGGGCACCGACAGCGGCCTCGCGGGCGCCGACACCGGCCTCGCGGGTGCCGACGGCTTCGCCTCCCGCCCGCCCCGCCCGTCGTCGCGCGACACCGGCACCACGGCGACCACGGAGGTCACCCGCGGCGCCGGCGCCAGCCCCGGCCGGCACCGCCGCGCGGGCACGGGCCCCGGTCGTGACGGCGACGAGCCCGAGGACGGCGACGACGCCGCGGGCAGCGGCCCCGGTCGCCGCGCGGCCGGCACCGGCGGCACGAAGGGCAAGGGCAAGAAGCCCAAGCGCAAGGGGTCGTTCTGGCGCGAGCTGCCGCTGCTGATCGTCGTCGCGGTGGTGCTGACGTTCGTCATCCAGACGTTCCTGGCCCGCATCTACGTCATCCCGTCGGCGTCGATGGAACGCACGCTGCACGGCTGCAACGGCTGCAACAACGACCGCGTCGCCGTCGACAAGATCACCTACCGGTTCTCGGAGCCGTCGCCCGGCGACGTCGTGGTCTTCCGCGGGCCGCCGACCTGGGGCGACAACGGCGAGTCCGGGGGCGGCGGTGGCCAGCGCTCCGAGAACGTCCTCGTCCGGGGGCTGCAGGGCGGGCTCTCGCTGGTCGGGCTCGCCCCGCCGGACGAGAAGGACTTCGTCAAGCGCGTCGTCGCCACCGGCGGTCAGACCGTGGCCTGCTGCGACCCGCAGAACCGCGTCACCGTCGACGGGCAGCCACTCGACGAGCCGTACATCTACTACCAGCCGAACCTCGGCCGCACCCAGGCCGACTTCGCGCCCGTGCAGGTGCCCCAGGGGCAGCTGTGGGTCATGGGCGACAACCGCAACAACTCGGCCGACGCCCGCGTGCACGGCCCGATCGGCGTCACCGACGTCATCGGCAAGGCCCGGGTCATCGTCCTCCCCGTCGGCCGCTGGGGCGGGGTGCCCGACACCGATCCACAGGCGCAGGTCTCCGCCCTCGGCGCCCCGACCTGGACGTCCGGGGTTCCCCTGGCGGCCGGGGTGCTCGGTGCGGTCCCGCTGGTGTGGGTGTCCCGGCGGCTGCGGGCGCGCTACCGGCAGGCCGACGCCGACGACCCGCCCCTCGACGCCCCGGGACGGGCGACACCGCCCCGCCTCCCGGACCGGTGACCGCCGGCTACGACGCGGGCCGTCGACGCGCCGCGGGCACCGGCCGGCGTCCCACCCGCCGGCGGGTGGCGCTGCCCCCGCGGACCGGTGTGCAGCCGCCCCGCGCGATCGTGCGCCGCAGCACCGAGAGCTGGGCGCTGCAGTCGGCGCTGGAGCGTCACGGCCTCGGGCCGGTCGTCGGGGTGGACGAGGCCGGGCGCGGTGCGTGCGCCGGCCCCCTGGCGGTGGCCGCGTGCATCCTGCGTCCCGGCGACGCGCGGAAGTTCGAGGGGCTCACCGACTCGAAGCTCCTGACCCACGAGGAGCGGGAGCACTTCGCCCGGGTGATCAAGCGACGCGCGGTCGACTGGCACGTGGTGCTCATCGACCCGCCCGAGGTGGATCGCCGGGGCGTCCACGTCGCCAACATCGACGGGATGCGCCGGGCCGTCGCCCGGCTCGAGACGCGGCCCGGCTACGTGCTGACCGACGGCTTCCCCGTCTCCGGCTTCGGCGTGCCCGCGCTCGCCGTGCCCAAGGGTGACCTCGCGGCCGCGTGCGTGGCGGCGGCCTCGGTCCTGGCCAAGGTGACGCGGGACCGGCTGATGGCCGACCTCCACGAGCGCCGTCCGGAGTACCGCTTCGACCTGCACAAGGGCTACTGCACGCCGACGCACAGCGCAGCGCTGGCGGAGCACGGGCCCAGCGACGACCACCGGTTCAGCTTCGTCAACGTCGCCGCCGCCGCGCGGGGCCGGAGCCCGGGCGGACTCCCGGCCGGCGTGCGACACAATGGTGCCGTGACCGTGGACGAGGCGTCCGCCGAGAGCGGGGAGGCCGACGAGCTGGTGGAGTTCGACAGCGGGCCGGGGTCCGGTCTCGAGGACGAGCCGGACGTCGCGGACGAGGCCACGCCGGAGGGGGGAGAGGCGCGATGAGCGCGGAGGATCTCGAGAAGTACGAGACCGACATGGAGCTCTCGCTCTACCGCGAGTACCGCGACATCGTCGCGCAGTTCTCCTACGTCGTGGAGACCGAACGCCGCTTCTACCTGGCGAACACGGTCGACGTCGCGGTGCGCAACGCCGACGGCGAGGTGTACTTCGAGGTCACGATGTCCGACGCCTGGGTGTGGGACATGTACCGGCCCGCGCGCTTCGTCAAGAACGTGCGCGTCGTGACGTTCAAGGACGTCAACGTCGAGGAGCTGGAGAAGCCCGACCTCCGCCTCGACGAGGGGCCGTTCAGCGGCTGACGCTGCTCTGCCCGGGCGCCGACCGGCCTCAGCACCGCAGCGCTCCATCCACACCCCCGCCGGTCGTCCCCAGGCGCGACGCCGACGCTCCCGCCCGGACGGTCGCGCCCGCCACTCTCGATCCCGCCGCCGGAGCGCCCGGACGGCGTGGACGAGGGAGCCGGCCATGGCCACCACGCGCGGGAGACCGGACCGGGAGACGCTGGGGCGGCGCGGGGAGGACCTCGCGGCCGACCACCTCGCGGCCCGCGGGCTGGTCGTGCTCGACCGCAACTGGCGCTGTCGCGAGGGCGAGCTCGATCTCCTCGCCGCGGCCGGTGACCGTCTCGTCGTCGCCGAGGTGAAGACGCGCTCGGGGACGGGCTACGGCACGGCCGAGGCGGTCACGCACGCGAAGGCGGCCCGCATCCGGCGTCTCGCGCAGCGCTGGCTGGCCGAGAGGCACGCCGCCGGGGGCTCCGGGTTCGCCGAGGTGCGCTTCGACGTCGTCGCGGTGCTCCTGGCCCCGGGCGCGGCCCCGCAGGTCGAGCACTACGAGGGGGCGTTCTGAGGTGGCGCTCGCGTGCGCGTGGTCGATCGGGCTGCGTGGGGTCGACGGCGAGGTCGTCGAGATCGAGGCCGACATCGGCCAGGGCCTGCCCGGGGTGTCGCTGGTGGGGCTGCCGGACGCGGCGCTGGCGGAGTCGCGCGACAGGGTGCGGGCGGCGGTCGTGAACTCCGGGGAGACCTGGCCGGCGCGGCGCATCACGCTGGCCCTCTCCCCGGCGACGCTGCCGAAGCAGGGCAGCGGGTACGACCTGGCGCTGGCCTGCTCGGTGCTCGCGGCGGCGGGTGCGGTGCCGCTCGCCCGGCTGCGCGGGGTGGTGCTGCTCGGCGAGCTGGCGCTCGACGGGCGGGTGCGCGGCGTGCGCGGGGTGCTGCCGGCCCTGCTCGCGGCCCGGCGGCTCGGGGTGGAGCGCGTGGTGGTGCCCGCGGCCGCGGCCGTCGAGGCGGGCCTCGTGGAGGGCCTGGAGGTGTTCGGGGCCGAGCACCTGTCCGACGTGCTGGCCTGGTTGCGCGGCAAGCAGGGGACTCTCGGCGCGGTCCGGGCCGGCGCGCGTCCCCGCGGCGGCGCCCCGCCGGACGACCTCGCCGACGTCGTCGGGCAGCTCGCGGCCCGCCGCGCGGTGGAGATCGCGGCGGCCGGGGGCCACCACCTGCTGATGGTCGGCCCTCCCGGCTCGGGCAAGACGATGCTGGCGCGCCGGATGACGGGGCTCCTGCCCGACCTCGACGTGGACGCCGCGCTCCAGGTGGCGGCGGTGCGCTCGCTGGCGGGGGCGCTCGATCCCCAGGAAGCCCTGCCCGCCGCGCCGCCCTTCGTGGCCCCGCACCACTCGGTGTCGTCGGCCGCGCTCGTCGGCGGCGGCAGCGGCCTGGCGCGGCCGGGCGCGGTGTCGCTGGCCCACCGCGGCGTCCTGTTCCTGGACGAGATCTACGAGTTCGCCCCCCACGTCCTCGAGATGTTGCGCACGCCGCTCGAGGACGGCGAGGTCCGCCTCGCGCGCACCGACGGCGTCGTCCGCTACCCGGCCCGCTTCCAGCTCGTGATGGCGGCCAACCCGTGCCCCTGCGCCCCGCCCCGGGACACCGACTGCTCCTGCTCGAGCCTCACCAAGCGCCGCTACGTCGCGCGCCTGTCGGGCCCGATGCTCGACCGTGTCGACCTGCGGGTGTCGTTGCGGGCGGTCGAGGGGCTCTCCTGGGCGGGCGGGCCCACCGAGGGGCTCGAGGAGGTGCCGGAGGACACCGCGGCCGTCCGGGCGCGGGTCCTCGCGGCCCGCGCGGCGGCCCGCGAACGGTGGCGCGACGCGGGGTGGCCCACCAACGCCGAGGTGCCCGGGCCCGAGCTGCGCCGGCGCGGGCGGCTCCCGCACGACGCCACCGCGGTCCTCGAGCGCCAGCTGCGCTCCGGGGCGATGACCGCCCGCGGGGCGGACCGTGCGCTCCGGGTCGCGTGGACGATCAGCGACCTGCGCGGCGCTCCCGGACCCGAGATGCCCGACGTCGTCGAGGCGATCGGGTTCAAGGGCTTCGTGAACGACCCCGACGGCGAGCCGGGCGGGGAGGCCGTCGCATGAGCACGACGACGGCGACGGACGCCGCGGTGGTCTCCCCGGTGCCGATCGAGGTCCTGCGGGCCCGCGCCTACCTCTCCCGGGTCGCGGAGCCACCCGCGCCGGCCCTCGGCGCCCTCGTCGAGGCGATCGGGCCGGTCGATGCGGCGCAGCTGGTCCGCGAGGGCGCCGCCGACGGACCCCACGCGCTGCCCCCGGCGGTGGCCGCCGAGACCGCGGCCCGGCGGGGCACCGACCGCGCCGCGGCCGACCTCGCACTGCTCGCCGCCCGTGGCGGGCGGCTCATCGTCCCCGAGGACCCGGAGTGGCCCGCGGCGGCACTCGCGGGCCTCGGGGTGGCCGCCGGTCCGGACGGGACGGTCGGGCTCGAGGGCGCCCCGGTGCGCGACGGGCTGGCGGTGCCCCTGGCCCTGTGGGCGTGCGGTCCGCGGCGTCTCGACGACGCGCCGCGGCGCTGGGTCGGCATGGTCGGGGCCCGGGCGGCCGGCGAGTACGGCCTGTGGGTCGCGCGCGACTGGTCGGCGGAGCTCGCCGACCACGGCGTCACGGTGGTCTCGGGGGCCGCGCTCGGGGTGGACGGTGCCGCGCACCGCGGGGCCCTCGCCGTCGGCGGGCGGACGGTGGCGGTCCTGGCGTGCGGCATCGACCGGTCCTACCCGCCCACCCACGCCACGCTGATCGACCACATCGCGCGCACGGGCCTGGTGCTCACCGAGTACCCGCCGGGCGCGACGCCCGCACGGCACCGCTTCCTCGTGCGCAACCGCCTGGTCGCGGCGCTGAGCGCCGGCACCCTCGTCGTCGAGGCGGCCGCCCGGTCGGGGGCGATGCGCACGGCGCTCGTGGCCGAGGCGCTCGGGCGGGCCGTCATGGTCGTGCCGGGGCCGGTCACGTCGGCGCTGTCCCTCGGGTGCCACGAGCTCGCCCGGCGTCCTGCGGTGTCGGTCGTGGGCCGGGCCGCGCACGTCCTCGAGGAGGTGGGGCCGGTGGGGGAGGCGCTGGCCCCGCCGCCGGCGACGCCGTACCGGCCGACCGACGGTCTCGACGCCGGCGCCCTGCGCGTGCGCGAGGCCCTGCCGCTGCGCGCGGCCCGTACCCCGGAGCGCCTCGCCCACGACAGCGGTGTGGACCCCGCGGAGGTCGTCGGTCATCTGTGGGTGCTCGCGGCGCGGGGGCTCGTCGTCGAGGAGAACGGGCGATGGCGCCGGCGACCCGCCTGACGACCCGGCTGAGTGCCCCGCGGCGTGGGGGCCCTGTGGGGGACACCCCGACCCACCACCGGGTGGCACGCCGGCCCCGACCAACGGTCGGACCCCGGGCGCCCCCGGGCCTCCGCACGTGGTCCGGTCCGGACGGCGCGCCCAGCGGTACGTCCGGCCCATGGTCACCGCGCGGATCTCCCGGGTCTCATCACCCGCTCGAATGATCTCCGGGGCGCCGACTCCCCGGCGGGGACGGTCGACGAGCACGGAGTCGACCCGGGTGAACAGGCACAGAGCGACGAACGGTTGCAGAGCGCGACGAGTGGAACCGCTCCTCGATGGTGGCCCACGGTCACCGCACGACACGCGTCGGTGCTTGACCGGGGCCTGCCGTATCGAGAGTCTTCACCGCGATGACCGGCACGTTCTCTCCCGACGACTCCACCGGAGGCCCTCGTGGGCCGCGCCGGTCACCCGGTCGAGGGCGCTCTCGTGGGTTCCCCTTCGACCCGGTCACGTCGTCACGCTCCGCGTTCACCGAGACGGACGCCGACGGCGCGTCGGACCCCGCGCGTCGGGCCCCGATGGACGCCGCCGGTGACGATCAGTCGGTGGTCCCCGGGCCCCGTGTCGGTGGATCGGCGGTCGAGGCCCCGGTCGTTGCCCCGGTCGTTCCGGCGGTGCCCGCGGCCGAGCACCTCGCGGCGTACGAGGCGCACCTGCGCTACGAGCGGGCGCTCTCCCCGCACACGGTCCGGGCCTACCTGGGCGACGTCACCACGCTGCTCGACCATCTCCGCGTCCAGGTCGACGGCCCCGAGGCCGCGGGGGACACCCCGCTCGACCTCGCCGGCCTCGATCTCCCCGGGCTGCGCTCGTGGCTCGCCGCGGGCCGTACGCGCGGCGCGAGCCGCACCACGCTGGCTCGGCGCGCGGCCGCGGCCCGCACGTTCACGGCCTGGGCGGTGCGCACCGGGCGGGCGCCCACCGACGCCGGCGCCCGTCTCGCCTCGCCCCGCGCGCACCGGCGGCTGCCCGAGGTGCTGCGCGCCGACCAGGCGGCCGACGCCCTGCGCGCCGCGGCGTCCGGGGCGGCGGAGGGCGACCCGGTGTCGCTGCGCGACCACCTGCTGCTCGAGCTGCTCTACGCCACCGGCGTGCGCGTCTCCGAGCTCTGCGGCCTCGATGTCGACGATGTCGACGACGGCCGTCGTACGCTGCGCGTCCTGGGCAAGGGGGGCAAGGAGCGCACCGTCGTCTACGGCGTGCCCGCGGCCGCGGCCCTCGACGCCTGGCGACGTGGAGGACGGCCCGCGCTCGCGGTCCCGACCTCCCCTCCGGCGCTGCTGCTCGGCGCCCGCGGGGGACGACTCGACCCGCGCATCGCGCGCACGGTCGTGCACGACGCGGCGGGGGCGGTGCCGGGGGCACCCGACATCGCGCCGCACGGTCTCCGTCACTCGGCGGCCACGCACTTGCTCGAGGGGGGAGCGGATCTGAGGAGCGTTCAGGAACTGCTGGGTCATGCGTCGCCCGCGACGACCCAGCTCTACACCCACGTGTCCGCCGAGCGACTGAGGGCCATCCATGACACCGCCCACCCCCGCGCCTGAGCCGCGGCGCGACGGCGCGTCGGTGGCGACCACGGAGGCCCCGCCCACCGGCCCGCTGCCGGCCCTGCCGGGCATCGACTCCGACGCCGCCGTCCGTGCCGCCGGCGCGGCCGCCCGCACCCCGCGCCGGGCACCCCGACGCGAGCCTGCCGGCCCGGTGAGCGACGGCGCCACCGCGCTGGCGCCGGTGCCCGCACCCGCCGACGGGTCGCGCGACACCGCGCAGGCCGCCGTGCACGCCGTCCCCGCCACGCTGGGTCGCGTCGCGGCCGGCGCCCCCGACGAGGAGGCGCTGGTCGAGGCCGGCATCGCCGAGCTCTGGGCGGCGTTCGAGGCCGACCCGCGCAAATCGACCAAGGACCGGCTGGTCCTGCACTACGCGCCGCTGGTCAAGTACGTCGCGGGGCGCGTGGGCACGGGCCTGCCGTCCCACGTCGACGTCGCCGACCTCATCCAGTGCGGGATCTTCGGGCTGGTCGACGCGATCGAGCGCTTCGAGCCCGACCGCGGGCGCAAGTTCGAGGTCTACGCGATGCAGCGCATCCGTGGCGCGATCCTCGACGAGCTCCGCTCCCAGGACTGGGTGCCGCGCTCCGTGCGCTCGCGGGCCCGGGAGATCGAGCGGGCGATCGAGCGCCTCGAGGGTCGCGAGCAGCGGTCCTGCAGCGACTCCGAGCTCGCCCAGGAGCTCGACACGTCGACCGAGGACCTGCGTTCGACGTTCGGGCAGATCGCGATGACCAGCGTCGCCGCCCTCGACGAGCTCGTCGCCGCGGGCCGTGCCGGCGGGGGCGACGGCGGGTCCGCGCCGTCGCTGGCCGACTCGCTGCCCGACACCGACGCCGAGGACCCCCTCGCCGCGATGGAGGACCGCGAGACGCGGCGCCTGCTCGCCGAGGCGGTCGGGCAGCTCGCCGAGCGCGACCGCACGGTGGTGGGCCTCTACTACTTCGAGAACCTCACGCTCGCCGAGATCGGGCGGGTCCTCGGGGTCACCGAGTCCCGCGTGTGCCAGCTGCACACGCGCGCCGTGATGCGCCTGCGCGGGCGCCTCGCGGAGCTGCAGCACGCCTGAGCTCCTCACGGGTCGGTCGGCAGCAGCCGCACGCGCCCGAGGCCCAGGAGCAGCAGGGGGTCGAGGTACTCCAGGGCGCCCACCGCGCCGGTGGTCGACGGGCGGCGCAGGCCCCAGTGCAGACACGCTGCGACGGGGCAGCCGCGGTGCCCGGGGTCGAGGACGCCGAGCGGGTCGCCGCGTCGCACCGGCGTGCCCGGCGCGACGCTGACGGTGAGCGGCTCGTAGGTCGTGCGCAGGCCGTCACCGTGCTGCACCGAGACGACGCCGCGCCCGGCCAGGCGGGCGGCGTGGACGACGACACCGTCGCCGGCGGCGAGCACCGGGAGCCCGGGACGCCCGGCGAGGTCGGCGCCCCGGTGCCCGCGTCCGTAGTAGTGCGGCGGCGGGTCG
The DNA here is from genome assembly GCF_050948445.1 of Actinomycetospora sp. CA-053990. Taxonomy (NCBI): domain Bacteria; kingdom Bacillati; phylum Actinomycetota; class Actinomycetes; order Pseudonocardiales; family Pseudonocardiaceae; genus Actinomycetospora; species Actinomycetospora sp. CA-053990. The sequence goes on from NZ_CP192043.1 coordinate 2,121,967, forward strand.
AACAGGCGCGTCGCGGCGCCCGGCACGCCGGCCCGGGCGGGCGCGCCGTCGCCGTCCACCCCTGCCAGCGGCCAGCCGTAGGCCCCGACGGGGACCACCGGCGGGGGAGCGGGCGCGCCGACGGCGGGGGAGCCGGTGGCGAGGAGCGCAGCCGCCAGCACGGACAGGGCCAGCGCGCGGAGCACGAGGGACGTCGTCACACGGTGTTCGACGCAGCGGACCCTGCCCCGGCTCCCTCGGCGTGCGACGAAGCGGATTTCCGCGCACCCAGTGCCAGCGTGGACGCAGGGCTTGCACCGCAGGTGCACCCACCGCAGGAGGGCGCAGGTGGGCCGGGAGTAGACTCGTGACCAGCGGTCCGTCCTCTCCCCGTCCGCGGGGAGCAGATCGGGCCGACTTCGCGTGTCCTCTCAAGTGCCCGCACGCCCAGGCGCTGCCAGAGCCGCATCCGGGCGGTCCCGCCACCGGCGGGTTCCGGATCGGTCACGAGGACACCAGGGCGGCGGCCCGACCCGGGACCGCCGCAGCAAACCGCCGGGCCCGAGCACGTGTCGGGCCACCGAGAGAGGTAGTTCCACCGCATGGCCGTCGTCACGATGCGCCAGCTGCTGGACTCCGGTGTCCACTTCGGACACCAGACCCGCCGCTGGAACCCCAAGATGCGCCGCTTCATCTTCACGGAGCGCAACGGCATCTACATCATCGACCTGCAGCAGACGCTGTCCTACGTCGATCGCGCCTACGAGTTCGTGAAGCAGACCGTCGCCCACGGCGGCACGGTGCTCTTCGTCGGCACGAAGAAGCAGGCCCAGGAGGCCATCGACGAGCAGGCGCGTCGCGTCGGTATGCCGTTCGTCAACCAGCGCTGGCTGGGCGGCATGCTCACCAACTTCCAGACCGTGCACAAGCGCCTCCAGCGGCTCAAGGAGCTGGAGGCCATGGAGCAGAGCGGGGGCTTCGAGGGTCGCACCAAGAAGGAGATCCTCATGCTCACCCGCGAGCACGACAAGCTCGAGAAGACGCTCGGCGGTATCCGCGACATGGGCCGCGTGCCCAGCGCGGTGTGGGTGGTCGACACCAAGAAGGAGCACATCGCGGTCGGTGAGGCCCGGAAGCTCAACATCCCGGTCGTCGCCATCCTCGACACCAACTGCGACCCCGACGAGGTCGACTACCCGATCCCGGGCAACGACGACGCGATCCGCTCGGCGGCCCTGCTGACCCGCGTGGTCGCGCAGGCCTGCGCCGACGGCCTCCAGGCCCGCGGCCAGCGCAACGGCGGCGGCGACGGCGAGCGCGGCGAGGACGAGCCGCTGGCCGAGTGGGAGCAGGAGCTCATGGCTTCCGGCGGGGACGGCGCGAGCGCGCCGACCGGCCTGGAGCAGGGCAGCACCAGCTCCGCGGTCGACGCGCCCGGCGACTCGCCGGTCGCGACGCCCGAGGCCGAGGCCACCGCCGCGGCCGCCGGGGACGACACCACGCCGGTGAGCCGCCCCGAGCGGACGGCCGGCACGGTCGACGCCAACTCGGAGAGCGACGACAACGCGATCGCCGCGGCGCCGGAGGCCGGTCAGGTCAACGGCACGCCGCAGGGCTGACACGCCCCGCAGGCGACACGACAACGACGACGAGGACGGACGAGAGCCGCACCATGGCGAACTACACCGCTGCGGACGTGAAGAAGCTCCGGGACCTCACCGGGTCCGGGATGATGGACTGCAAGAAGGCCCTCGAGCAGTCCGAGGGCGACCTCGACGCGGCCGTCGAGGCGCTGCGCATCAAGGGCGCGAAGGACGTGGGCAAGCGGGCCGGCCGCACCACCGCCAACGGCATCGTGGCGGCCCGTGACGGCGCGATGATCGAGCTCAACTCCGAGACCGACTTCGTGGCCAAGAACGCCGACTTCGTGCAGCTCGCCGAGGACATCCTCGGTGCCGCGCTCGAGAACAGCACCAAGGACCTGGAGTCCCTCAAGGCCGCCACCCTCGGGCAGGGCACGGTCGACGAGAAGGTCCAGGAGCTCTCGGCGCGCATCGGCGAGAAGCTCGAGCTGCGTCGCGTGGCCGTGCTCGACGGCCCCACCGCGACGTACCTGCACCGGCGGTCCTCGGACCTGCCCCCGGCCATCGGCGTGGTCGTCGCCTACACCGGCGACGGCGACGAGGCGTCGGAGGCGGCCCGCGGCGCGGCCATGCAGGTCGCTGCGGCGCGCCCGCTCTACACCACGCGCGACGAGGTCCCGAGCGACGTGGTGGAGAACGAGCGCCGCATCGCCGAGGCCACCGCCCGCGAGGAGGGCAAGCCCGAGAAGATCCTCGAGAAGATCGTCGAGGGTCGCCTCAACGGCTACTACAAGGACACCGTGCTCCTCGAGCAGGACTCGGTGTCGGTGGACAAGAAGTCGGTCGGCAAGGTGCTGGAGGAGGCGGGCGTCACCGTCCGCACCTTCGCGCGCTTCGAGGTCGGCCAGCCCTGACGAACCGCTCACGGCGCCGGCGCCCGGGAGACCGGGCGCCGGCGCCGTGACGGCGGCACCGCCGGAACCCGTGGTGGAGGAGAGCGTGGCGAGTCCCCAGACCGTGTCCGACGCCGACCCGGAGGCCCGCCCCGGTCATCGCCGGGTCCTCCTCAAGCTCGGCGGCGAGATGTTCGGCGGCGGCGCCGTCGGCGTCGACCCCGTGGTCGTGCGGACCGTCGCCCGCCAGATCGCCGACGTCGTGGCCTCCGGCGTCGAGATCGCCGTCGTCATCGGCGGCGGCAACTTCTTCCGCGGCGAGGAGCTGCACCGCTACGGGATGCAGCGCCAGCGTGCCGACTACATGGGCATGCTCGGCACGGTCATGAACTGCCTGGCCCTGCAGGACTTCCTCGAGCGCGAGCACCACATCGACACCCGGGTGCAGACGGCCATCACGATGGGCCAGGTCGCCGAGTCGTACATCCCCCGGCGCGCGATGCGCCACCTCGAGAAGGGCCGCGTCGTCATCTTCGGCGCCGGCGTGGGCATGCCCTACTTCTCGACCGACACGACCGCGGCGCAGCGTGCCCTCGAGATCGAGTGCGAGGTCGTCCTGCTGGCCAAGGGCGTGGACGGTGTGTTCACCGCCGACCCGAAGATCGACCCCACGGCGACGATGTTCCACGAGATCTCCCACCGCGAGGTCCTGGAGAAGGGCCTGAAGGTCGCCGACGCGACCGCCTTCAGCCTCTGCATGGACAACAACATGCCGATCATGGTGTTCAACCTGCTCGTCGAGGGGAACATCGCCCGTGCGGTGCGGGGTGAGAGGATCGGGACGCTGGTCCACACCCCCTCCGGCCCCTGAGGAGAGCCCTACATGATCGACGAGACGCTCCTCGATGCCGAGGAGAAGATGGAGAAGGCGGTCAGCGTCGCCAAGGACGACCTCGGCGGTGTGCGCACCGGCCGAGCCAGCCCGGCGATGTTCAACCGCATCCAGGTCGAGTACTACGGCGCGTGGACCCCGCTCAACCAGCTCGCCTCGGTGCAGGTCCCCGAGGCCCGCATGGCCGTGATCAAGCCCTACGACGCCAGCCAGCTGCAGAGCATGGAGCGCGCGATCCGCGACTCCGACCTCGGCGTCAACCCCAGCAACGACGGCCAGCTCATCCGCGTCGTGTTCCCGCAGCTCTCCGAGGAGCGCCGCAAGGACATGGTCAAGGTCGCCCGCAGCAAGGGGGAGGACGCCAAGGTCTCGATCCGCAGCGTGCGCCGCACCGCGATGACCGAGCTGCAGCGCATCGTCAAGGACGGCGAGGCCGGCGAGGACGAGACCGGGCGGGCGGAAAAGGAGCTCGAGACCGTCACGTCCCGCTACGTCGCGGCGGTGGACGATCTGGTGAAGAACAAGGAAGCCGAGCTCCTCGAGGTCTGACGTGCCCTCCTCCGCGTCGCGGCCCCGACGGCCCGCCCCCACCGAGTCCCCGGCCTCCCCGGCGGACGCGACCCCGGGCGACGCCGTCGAGCCGCAGGACGACGACAGGCCCGACGACGCCCAGCCGGAGAAGGCTCCGCCGGAGAACGCCCCGCCGGAGAACGCCCAGGCCCAGGACGCCCAGGCCCAGGACGCGCCGAAGCGCAGCTCCAAGGCCGGCCGCAACCTGCCCGTCGCCATCGGGGTCGGGCTCGCGATGGGGGCCGTCATCCTCGTCGCGCTGCTCACCGTGCGGCAGGCGTGGATCGCGATCGTGGCGGTCTCGGCCGTCATCGGCACCTGGGAGCTCTTCGGTGCCCTGCACCGCGGCGCCGGCATCCGCCTCTCGCGCGTCCCGGTGCTCGTCGGGGGCCAGGCGATGATCTGGCTGGCCTGGCCGTTCGACACCGAGGGCATCCTCGGCGCCCTGCTCGTCACGGTGATCGGCTGCTTCCTGTGGCGCATGCGCCTCGGCGCCGGCGGGTTCGTCCGTGACGTCGGCGCCTCGATGCTCGTGCTCTGCTGGATCCCGCTCTGCATGGCGTTCGCGACGATGCTCGTCGTCCCCGCCGACGGCGCCGCGCGCGTGCTGGTCTTCCTCATCGTCGTCATCTGCTCCGACACGGGCGGCTACGCCCTGGGCGCCCTGATCGGCAAGCACCCGATGGCGCCGAAGGTCAGCCCGAAGAAGTCCTGGGAGGGCTTCGCGGGCTCGATCATCGCCGGCTCGACGGGCGCGTGCCTCTCGATCGCGCTGCTGCTCGACGCCCACTGGTGGTTCGGCCTGATCGTCGGCCCGCTGCTCGTCGCGACGGCGGTCACGGGCGACCTGGTGGAGTCGCTCATCAAGCGCGACCTCGGCATCAAGGACATGGGCTCGGTGCTGCCGGGCCACGGCGGCCTCATGGAGCGCCTGGACTCCCTGGTCACCTCGGCGCCGGTCGCGTGGCTGCTGCTGCTCGTGCTCGTCCCCCTCCCGGGGACGTGACGCGCTTCCGGAGGGGGGACGTCGTCGAGTCCCCCAACATCTGGCGCTGGCCCGAGGTCTACGAACGCGAGAACGCCGCGCAGGACGCCACGGGCGCGCTGTGGGACGCGGTGTGCGAGCTGGCCCCGCACGACGGCGCGGACGTCGTCGACGTCGGGTGCGGCGACGGCTACCACTTGCCGCGCTTCGCCGAGCGTGCCCGCTCCGTGGTCGGCGTGGAGCCGCACCTCCCGCTCGTGGCGCGGGCCCGCGAGCGCGTGACCGACGACCCCGCGTGCCGGGTCGAGCAGGGGAGCGCCGCCGCCCTGCCGCTGGACGACGACTCCGCCGACGTCGTCCACGCGCGCACCGCCTACTTCTTCGGCCCCGGGTGCGAGCCGGGGCTCGCCGAGGCCTCGCGCGTGCTGCGTCCCGGCGGGGTGCTCGTGATCGTCGACCTCGACGCCACCCGCCACTCCTACGGCGCGTGGATGCGAGCGTCGGCGCCCCGCTACGACCCGAACGCCGCCGAGCGCTTCTTCGCCGGCGAGGGGTTCGCCGTGCGCCGCGTCGACACGCAGTGGCGCTTCCCGGACCGCACGACGCTCGCCGACGTCCTGCGCATCGAGTTCACCCCCGCCGTCGCGCAGAAGGCCGTCGACGGCACCCCCGGGCTCGCCCTCTCGGTGGGCTACCGGGTGCACACGCGTCGTGAGCCCGCCGGGCTCCTGCGGCCCTGACGCGCGTCCGGATATATCAGTCCTTCAGTACCCCTTGACGTGATCTCGCTCACGGTCGCAGACTCGTTGCGTCAACGACAACCGGTTGCGTATACCGCAACATCGTCCGAGCGGTTCAGTGGAGGTGCCTTCGGACGCACGATGAAGTGGAGTGCCGATGACGGACGTCCTGCCCAGCCGGGCCGCGGTCGACATCGCGCCGGGACCAGCCCCGACGGTGGTCACCGATCCGGCGGTCCTGCTGTATCCCCGCCTGCGGAAGTCGCCCTACTTCTGGAAGTCCCGGGCGCACGGCGTGGCGATGTACAGCGTCTACAACCACACCTACCACCCCCGGCACTACGGCGACCCGGTCGCCGAGTACTGGGCGCTGCTCGAGGGCGTGACCCTCTGGGACGTCGGCGTCGAGCGCCAGATCGAGATCACCGGGCCGGACGCCTTCGCGTTCACCAACATGCTCGTGCCCCGCGACCTGACGAAGTGCGCCGTCGGGCAGTGCAAGTACGTGTTCATCACCGCCCCGGACGGCGGGATCATCAACGACCCGGTCCTGCTGCGCGTCGAGTCCGACCGGTTCTGGCTCTCGCTCGCCGACTCCGACGTCGGGCTCTGGGCGACGGGGCTGGCCCACGCCGGGGGCTGGGACGTGTCGGTCCGGGAGATCGACGTCGCTCCGGTGCAGGTCCAGGGCCCGAAGGCCAAGGCCCTCGTCACCGACCTCTTCGGGGCCGACGTCGCCGAGATGCCCTACTACCACCTGCGCCACGCCGTGCTGGACGACATGGAGGTCGTCATCAGCCGCACCGGCTACAGCGCGGAGATCGGGTACGAGATCTACCTGCACCACGCCACCCGCGACGCGGGGAAGCTGTGGGACCGGGTGTGGGAGGCGGGCCTGCCGCACGACCTGCGCCCGATCGGCCCGTGCCACATCCGGCGCATCGAGGGCGGCATGCTCGCCTACGGCTGCGACATCACCCTCGACACCAACCCGCTCGAGGTCGGCTACGACTACACGTGGATGGTCGACCTCGACCAGGAGGCCGACTTCGTCGGCAAGGACGCCCTCATCCGGGCCAAGCAGCGGGGCCTGGACCGCTCGCTGGTCGGTGTGGAGATCGGCGGGGCGCAGCTCGGCACGTTCAACGACGGGTCGATGATCGAGCCGTTCACGGTGCGGGACGGCTCGGGTGCCGTGGTCGGTTCCGTGACCAGCGCCTGCTGGTCACCGCGGCTCGAGCGCAACATCGGGCTGGCGATGGTCGCCACGCCGTCGACACCGCTGGGGACGGCGCTGGTGGTGGACGCCGGCGCGGGGGACGGCGGGACGCTGGGGCGTGACGTCCGCGAGGCCGTCGTGGTCGAGAAGCCCTTCGTCGACCCGCGCAAGCAGACGCCCAAGGGCTGAGTGGCCGTCATGGAGCCGGGGACCCTCGCCGCGCTGCTCGACCGGCCGCGCTACGAGGTGGCGCCGGTCGCGGGCGTGCTCGGGGCCGCCGCCGATCTCCCAGCGGGGGCGACGGTGGCCGTCACCGCCTCGCCGAGCCGGGGCCCGGAGGCGACGGTGGCGGTCGCCGAGGGGCTCGCCGGCCTCGGGTTCGCCCCGGTGCCGCACCTCGCGGCGCGCAGCCTGCGCGACCGCGGTGAGCTCGCCGGGTACCTCGACCGGCTCGCCGGGGTCGGCGTCCGCGACGTGTTCGTCGTGGGCGGCGACGCCCGGGAGCCGGCCGGGGAGTTCCCCGACGGGCTCGCGGTGCTCCGGGCGATGGAGGACCTGGGCCGGCGGCCGCCGCGGCTGGGCGTGCCGTCGTACCCGGACGGCCACCACCGGATCGCCACCGACGTCCTCTGGACCGACCTGGCGGTCAAGGCACGGCACGCCGACTACACCGTCACGCAGCTGTGCTTCGACGCCGATCTCGTCGGGGCGTTCGTCGACGAGGCCCACGGGCGGGGGATCCGCCTGCCCGTGATCGCCGGCGTCCCCGGCGTCGTCGACGCCGCGCGCCTGGTGCGTGTGAGCGTCCGCATCGGCGTCGCCGACGCCGTGCGCTTCGCCCGCTCGCACCGCGGGACCGCGGGCTCGCTGCTGCGGTCGCGCTCGCACCGTCCCGACGACCTCGTCGAGGCCCTCGCCGCCGGCGGGAGCGACCTCGCGGGGCTGCACGTCTTCACGTTCAACCAGATCGAGCCGACCGTGCGGTGGCTGACCGAGGCCCGCCGCGCGGCCGCCTGAGGCTGGACACCACGCTGGGAAGGACCCGCCGTGACACCGTTCCCTGACCGTGCCCAGGTCGTCGTGATCGGGGCCGGCATCGTCGGCAACTCCGTGGTGCACCACCTCGCGCGGCTGGGCTGGCGCGACATCCTGCTGGTGGACAAGGGCCCGCTGCCCGACCCGGGCGGCTCGACCGGCCACGCGTCGAACTTCGTGTTCCCCGTCGACCACTCGCGCGAGATCACGCAGCTCACCGCGGACTCGTCGCGGCAGTACGCGGAGCTCGGGACGCTGACGACGTGCGGCGGCATCGAGGTCGCGCGCACCCCGGAGCGCGTCCAGGAGCTGCACCGGCGCATGTCGTCGGCGCGCGCGTGGGGCATCGACGCAGAGCTGATCACGGCGGGCGAGGTGGCGGAGAAGGTCCCGTTCCTCGACCCGACGGTCGTGCTGCGGGGGTTCTGGACGCCGTCGGTGGCGGTCGTGGACCCGCTGCGGGCCGGTGAGCTGATGCGCGAGCGGGCCACGGCCGCGGGCGCGCTCACCGTGTCGGCGATGACCGAGGTGCTGGCCGTCGACACCGACGACGGGCGCGTGACCCGGGTGCGCACCGACCGCGGCGACGTCGACACCGAGTACGTCGTCGTCGCGTGCGGGGTGTGGAGCCCGCGCATCGCGGCACTGGCGGGGGCGGCGATCCCGCTGACGCCCGCGGTGCACCAGATGATCGACGTCGGCCCGATCGCCGAGCTCGCCGCCACCGGGCGGGAGATCGCGTTCCCGATCGTGCGCGACATGGACCCGCTGATGTACGAGCGGCAGAGCGGCGCGGACCTGGAGATCGGGTCGTACGCCCACCGCCCGATCCTCTGCGAGCCCGACGACATCCCGTCGCTGGCGGCCGCGGCGCTCTCGCCGACGCAGCTGCCGTTCACCCCCGACGACTTCGACCCGCAGATGGAGGCGGCGCTCGAGCTGTTCCACCCCGTCCTCGACCGCCCCGACGCCGGCATCCGGCACGCCATCAACGGGCTGCTCTCCCTCACCCCCGACGGGCACCCGCTGCTGGGGGAGACCCCGGAGGTGCGCGGCCTCTGGTCCGCCGCCGCCGTGTGGATCAAGGAGGGGCCGGGTGTCGGGCGGCTGATCGCCGAGTGGATGACCGAGGGCGCCCCCGAGATCGACGCGGCCGCCTCCGACATCGCCCGCTTCGCCCCGCACGAGCGCACCCGCCACCACGTGCGCGCCCGCGCGTCCGAGGGCTTCAACAAGACCTACGGGATCACGCACCCGCGCGAGCAGTGGAGCTCCGACCGCGGGGTGCGCCGCTCGCCCTTCCACGAGCGCGAGGTGGCCCTGGGCGCGGAGTTCTTCGAGGTGGCGGGCTGGGAGCGCCCGCAGTGGTACGCGTCGAACGCGCCGCTGGTGGCGGAGCTCGGCGTGGCCGACCGCCCGCACGAGTGGGACGCGCGCTGGTGGTCGCCGATCATCAACGCCGAGCACCTGGCGATGCGCCGGGGTGCGGCGATGATCGACCTCAGCGCGTTCTCCCAGTTCGACGTCCGCGGCCCCGGAGCGCTCGCGTACGTCCAGCACCTCACGGTGGCGCAGATGGACCGGCCCGCCGGGCGGGTGATCTACACGCCGGTGCTCGGCCCGGACGGCGGGTTCCGCAGCGACCTGACCGTCGTGCGGCTCGGCGACCGGCACTTCCGGGTGGTCACCGGCGGCTCCGACGGCGCGCGGGACCTCGCGTGGTTCCGACGCCACCTGCCGGGCGACGGGTCGGTCTCGCTGACGGACGTGACCTCGGCGGTCGGCACCCTCGGGCTCTGGGGTCCGCGGGCCCGCGACGTCCTCGCGGCCGTCACCGACGACGACGTGTCCGACGCCGCCTTCCCGTTCGCCACCGGGCGCACGATCACGATCGGCTCGATCCCGGTCCTCGCGCTGCGCCTGTCCTACGTCGGCGAGCTCGGGTGGGAGCTGCACGCGCCCTTCGAGTGCGGCCTGCGGCTGTGGGACGCCATCGCCGAGGCGGGCGCGCCGCACGGCCTCGTGCCCGCCGGCATCGGCGTCTACGGCGCCACCGCGCGCATGGAGAAGGGCTACCGGCTCGTCGGCCACGAGCTCGACGCCGAGCACGGGCCGGTGGAGGCAGGGCTCGCCCTGCCCGGCCTGAAGTCCCAGGACTTCGTCGGCAAGGCCGCGTACACCAAGGCCCGCGAGGGCGAGCCCGAGGCGACGCTGTGCACGCTGACGCTCGACGACACGTCCCGCTTCCCGCAGGGCGGCGAGCCGGTCCTCACGCCCGACGGCGCCCGTATCACCGACCGCCGGGGCCGGCCGTCGTTCGTCACCAGCGCGGGCGCAGGCCCGTCGCTCGGGACGTACCTGCTGATGGCCTACCTGCCGCCCTGGCACGCCGTCGAGGGCACCGGGCTGCTCGTCGAGTACCTGGGGGAGCGCTACCCGGTCACGGTCGCGCGGGCCGGCCGGACGCCGCTGTTCGACCCCGACGACACGCGGATGAGGTGACGGGCCGATGGACGTCCTGGTCTGCGTCAAGCGCGTCCCGGCCGTGGGCGCGGAGATCCTGCTGACCCCCGACGCGACGGCGATCGACACCCGCCACCTGGGCTTCACCATCGGGCCGCACGAGGAGTGCGCGGTCGAGGAGGCGGTGCGCATCGCCGAGCGCACCGGCGGCTCGGCGGGCGTGCTCACCGTCGGGCCGCCCGAGACCGAGGAGCAGCTGCGCTACGCGCTGTCGATGGGCGCCGACCACGCCGTCCGGGTCGAGAGCCCCGAGACGGACCCGGACCCCGAGGCCACCGCAGCGGCCGTGACGGGCGCGCTGGGCGAGCTGCCGCCCTACGACCTCGTCCTGTTCGGCGAGGCCTCGGCCGACGCCGGGCACGCGCAGGTCGGGTTCCGGGTCGCCTGCGCGCTGCGGCGCCCGGTCGTCGGCGGGGTGAAGGGGATCGAGCTCGGCAGGGAGACGGTGACGCTGCGCCGCGAGTCGCCCGACGGGGTCGAGGTCCACGAGGCGCCGTTGCCCGCCGTCGCCGCCGTGCTGGAGGGCCTCAACCTGCCCCGTTATCCGACGATCAAGGGCCGGTTGCGGGCGAAGAAGGCGCCGATCCGCGTCCTGGACGGCCCGGGAACGACCGGTGGCCTGCGCACCCTGCGGCTGCGCCACCGGCCCGAGGCGCGGGCGCAGACCGTCGTGCTGGGCCGCGGGGCCGCGGCGGCGCCGGCGGTCGTGGACGTGCTCGCCGAGCTGGGGATCGTGCCCTGAGGGAGATGGTGCACTGATGGTGCTGGTCGTGGTCGAGAGGGACGGCGACGGGACGCTGACCGAGGGGTCCGCCGAGGTCCTCGCCGCCGCGCGGGACCTCGCCGAGTCCCTCGGCGTCCCGGTGGAGGCCGTCGCGGTGGGAGAGCCCGGGGATCTCCCGGACGACCTCGTCAAACGGGGGGTCGGGCGTCTCCACCTGCTGACCCACGAGCTGCTCGACGACGGGTCGCCGTCGTGCCTGGGCGAGGCGCTCGCCGGGCTCGTGGCCGAGCTGCGCCCCGCCGCCGTGCTCGCTCCGAGCACCGACCGGAGCACCGAGGCGATGGCGTGGGCGGCCGCGGAGCTGGGGATGCCGCTGGCCACCGCGTGCACGGAGGTCCGCCCCGGCCAGAACGGGGACGACGGCGCCTGGGAGGTCACCCGGGAACGGGCGGGCGGGATCCTGCTCGAGGACGCGGCCCTGACCGCGCCGATCCGGCTGTGCACGCTGCGCCCCGGGAGCCCGGCGCCGAGCGAGACGGCCGCGGCGGACCAGATGACGGTGCACGTCGTCGTCCCGGAACTGCGGGCGGTGCCGCGGGCCCGGCTGGTCGAGCGCCGGGAGCGCGCCGCCGGGATGACGCTGACCACCGCCCCCGTGGTGGTCGCGGGCGGGCGCGGGGTCGGCAGCTCCGAGGGCTACGCGGTGCTCGAGGAGCTGGCCGGTCTGGTCGGCGGGGCGGTCGGGTGCTCGCGGGTCGCGACCAACAACGGCTGGCGCCCCCACGCCGACCAGGTCGGGCTCACCGGCACCCGCATCAGCCCGGACCTCTACGTCGCGTGCGGGATCAGCGGCGCCACCCAGCACTGGGTCGGCTGCATGAACGCGCGCTCGATCCTCGCGGTGAACACCGATCCCGAGGCGCCGATGGTCACCCGCGCGACGTGGGCGGTGATCGGCGACGTGCACGAGGTGCTGCCGGCCGTGGTGGACGAGATCCGGCGGCGATCCGGGCGCTGACCACGGTGGGGCCGCTCGCGAGGTGGTGGCGTCCGCGGGGTTACCGTGGAGGTCGTGTCCGCGTATCCGCCTCCCCGTCCGCCCGGGCGTGGCTTCCAGGGTTCTCCGCCGCCGCGACGCGGCGGCCGGGCCGTCCGCGTCGACCCCGTGCTCGTCGAGCTCGCGGCCGGGCTCGTGTGGCTGGCGGTGGGCACCCTGGGCCTCGGTGCCGACGGGGTCGGCACGCTGATCCTCGCGATCGGCATCGCCGTCGCCATCGGCATCGGGGTGGAGAACCGCCGTCGGGGGCCGCGCCCGTTCGACACCTCGCGCTCCACCGAGGTGCTGCGCCTCGCCGCGGGCGTGGTCGTCATCGTGATCGTCGCGTCCATCGTGCTGGGCCTGCTCAGCGCCTCGGACCTCCTGCCCGGCCTGGCGCTGCTGCTCACCGGCGCCGTGTTCGTGCTGCTCAGCCGCTCCACCGGGCAGCGGCCGACGCGCTGGCTGGGCTTCCTGCTCGTCGGCGCGGGCCTGCTCTCGGCGCTGGTCTCGACGATGGCGGCCGGCGGCTTCGTCTCGCAGGGCCTGCTCGGGCTGCTCGCGGGCGTCGTCATCCTGCTCTCCGCGGCCGACCGCGTGGGCCTCGTGGAGATGTTGAGGGACCGATGACCGAGCCCGCCGTGACCCCGGATGCCGGGAGCGCTCCCGGGCCGGTGCTCACGCTCTCGCCGCGCGGCTCGCGCCGCACCCGGCCCGCGCAGCACCTCGCCGACCTCGACACCGAGGGCCGCCGTGCCGCGGTCGCCGAGCTGGGGCTGCCGGCCTTCCGCGCCGACCAGCTCTCGCGCCACTACTTCTCGCGCCTCGAGAGCGATCCGGCGACGATGACCGACCTGCCCGCCGCGGCGCGCGAGACGCTCGGGCCGGCGCTGCTGCCCTCGCTGCTCACCCCCACCTGGGAGCAGGACTGCGACGGCGGCACCACCCGCAAGACGCTGTGGCGCGCTAACGACGGGGCGCTCGTCGAGAGCGTGCTCATGGGCTACACGGACCGCGCCACCGTCTGCATCTCCAGCCAGGCCGGGTGCGGCATGGCGTGCCCGTTCTGCGCCACCGGCCAGAACGGCCTGGAGCGCAACCTGTCGACCGCCGAGATCGTCGAGCAGGTCCGCGCCGCGGCCGCCGTCGTGCGGGAAGGCGGGCTGGGCGCGAACCTCAGCCGGCTGTCGAACGTGGTCTTCATGGGCATGGGCGAGCCGCTGGCGAACTACCGCCGCGTCGTCGACGCCGTGCACCGCCTGTGCGACGCCCCGCCCGCCGGGCTCGGGCTCTCGCAGCGCTCGGTCACCGTCTCGACGGTGGGCCTCGTGCCGGCGATCCACCGCCTCGCCGAGGAGAACCTGCAGGTGACGCTCGCGGTGTCGCTGCACACCCCGGACGACGAGCTGCGCGACACCCTGGTGCCGGTCAACACCCGCTGGCCGGTGGCCGACGTGTTCGCCGCCGCGCGGCACTACGCCGACGTCACCGGGCGCCGCGTCTCCATCGAGTACGCGCTGATCCGCGACGTCAACGACCAGCCGTGGCGCGCCGACCTGCTGGCCAAGCTGGCGTCGAAGCACCTCGGCCGGCTGGTGCACGTCAACCTCATCCCGCTCAACCCGACGCCGGGCAGCAAGTGGGACGCGAGCCCCGCGCCGGTGCAGGCGGAGTTCCTGCGGCGCGTGCGCGAGGGCGGCGTGGCGTGCACGGTGCGCGACACCCGCGGCCGCGAGATCGCCGCCGCCTGCGGGCAGCTCGCGGCCACCGCCCGGCCGTGACCTGGCAGGTCCACCGGCTCGTGCCCTCGCTCACGGAGGGCGCTCCCGACGCGGACACCGCGACCTGGATCCGGGCCATGATGGCGGCGTTCCTGGGGCCCCGGCCGGGGCCCGAGGAGATCGCGACGATGGCGGCGTCCTACGCCGGGCAGCGCCTGCGCGGGGTGTACGAGACCGCGGACACGTCCCCGGTGGCCACCCTGCGCTCCTGGGACACCGCGATGACCGTGCCGGGCGGCGAGGTGGCCGTCGACGCGATCTCCTCGATCGGCGTCCGCGCCACGCACCGGCGCCGTGGCCTGCTGCGCGCGTTGCTCGTCGACGACCTCGCCGAGGCGGTGCGCGCCGGCACCCCGGTCGCGGCGCTCACGTCCACGCAGGGCTCGCTCTACGAGCGCTTCGGCTTCGGGCTCGCCGCCTGGACGCGGTCGCTCACGCTCGACACCCGCGCGGCCCGGTTCCGCGACGCCGGGCCCACCGGCCGCCTCCGGACGCTCGACCCGGCGGGCTTCGCGTCGGTCGCCGGGCCGATCCAGGACCGCGCGCGGCGCCGGCACCCGGGGTCGATGGACCGGTCCGCCGCGTCGTGGCACGCGCTGATCACCGGCGGCCTGTACGACTCCTCGCCCCGCTCCGCGATCGCCTGGGCCGACGCGACCGGTCGCCCCGCCGGCTACGTCGTCTACGGGGTGGCCGAGTCCTGGTGGGGCACCGGTTCGGCGACGCTCGCCGTCCACGACCTGCAGGCGACGACCCCGGAGTCCTACCGCGAGCTGTGGCGGCACCTGGGCTCGCTCGATCTCGTCGGCGAGGTGGGGTGGGCGAACGCCTCGCTCGACGAACCGCTCCCGTGGCTGCTCACCGACCACCGCGCGGTGGGCTCCGGCGGGCCGCGCGACATGCTCTGGTTGCGCGTCCTCGACGTCCCGGCCGCGCTGGGGGCCCGCCGCTACCCCGTCACCGACCGGATCGTGCTGCGCGTGCACGACCCCGACCGCCACGCCGAGGGCGGCTGGGCGCTCGACACGACCGACCCGGTCACCCCCGCCGTGGCCGCGACGACCGACGCCCCCGACGTCGAGATGGACGCCGCGGCGCTCGGGTCGCTCTACCTCGGGGGCGTCGACCCCGGGTCCTCGCCCGGGCCGGGCGGCTCTCCGAGCACAGCCCCGGCGCCGCCGGCCGCCTCGCCCGGCTCGTCGCCGCGCCCGGGGTGCCCTGGAACGGGATCCGCTTCTAACCGGTCAGCAGCCGGCCGAAACGCGGCACGACGTCGCCGACCCCCGCCCGGCGCAGGGCGTGCCACACGGCGGCCTGGTTGCTGGTGACCACCGGCCGGCCGGTGAGCTGCTCGAGCACCTCGATGGTCGGCGCCGAGCGCAGCGCGGTGCAGCTGAGCAGGTAGGCCTCCGCCTCGGGGTGGGCGTGGCGCGCGACGAAGTCGACCAGGTCCGGCGGCGGCACGCGGGCCATCTCGGTGTTGGTGTCGAGGCCCAGCGCCGCGTCGACGACGACCTCGACACCGTGCTCGGCGAGGAAGGCCTTCTCGCGGTCGTGGACCGCCGGGACGTACGGGGTCAGCAGGCCCACGCGCGTCGCGGCGAGCGCGCGCAGCGCGGCGACGAGCGCGGCCCCGGTGGTCACGGCGGGCACGCCCGTGCGGCGCTCCATGGTCGTGCGCAGCCGCTCCTCGAGCTCCGGGGCGATGGTCGTGACCGCCGTGCAGTGGAACAGCACCAGGTCCGGGTGGGCGTCCGCCAGCAGCTCGGCCGCGGCGTCGACACCGTCGGCCATCCGCGCCAACGCCTCGGGGGAGCTGCCCACCAGGGGGAGCCGCGTCACGTGCGCGACCACCCCGGGCGGCAGCATCGCCGCGATCTCGGGCTCGGCCACGGTGTTGCCCGAGGGCAGGACGATGCCGAGCCGGAGCCGGTCGCCGTAGTCGACGGTCGTGGTCGACGGCGCCGGGGTCGCGGTGCTCACGACGCCACCAGGCTCGCGCGGGCGGCCTGCAGGTAGCGCCGGTCGATGTAGTCCGCGGGCCGGGTCCCGGCGCGGCGGTCGAGGGCCCGGATCAGGGCGCTGACCTCGATCAGCGTGGCCACCGCGGCGTCGCTCGCGTCGCCGTCGCGCGGGAAGATCTCGTCGCGCGTGTAGTCGTCCCAGGCCCGCAGGGTGTACTCCCGGGCGACGCCGGTCTCGGCCACCGCGATGTCGGTGGCGGCCTCCCGGTTCTCGTAGAACCAGGCGTGCGCGCGCACGCAGGCCCGCAGCACCCGCACGAGCGTGTCCTCGTTCGCCCGCGCCCACTCGCGGTCGACGTTGAGGCTGGTGAACTGGAAGTCCGGGAAGGTCTCGCGCGGCTGCGCGAGCGTGGTGTACCCGGCGTCGAGGGCGACGTAGTTGAGCGGGATGCCCTGGAGGCCGGCCTGGATGCGGCCCGCCCGCAGCTCGTCCCAGCGGGCGAGGATCGGTCCGACGGCGCGCATCTCGTAGTCCTCGGGATGGTGCAGCCCGTGGGCCTCGAAGAGCTTCATGACCAGCGAGGAGCTGCCGGCCTCGAGGGAGGAGACCCCGACCGTCCGCCCGCGCATGTCGGCGAAGGAGTGCACGTCCGGCGCCGCGACGAGGTCGAAGGGCAGCTTGTTGACGTTGCCGCCGACGATCACGAGCGAGCCGCCCTGCTCGGCGTCGAGGATGACCTGCTCGGTGACCCCGCACCCGACCTGGGCCCGGCCGTCGCGCAGCCGCTCGACGATCGCGTCGATCGGCTCGTGCAGCTCGACGGTCACGTCGAGCCCCTCGTCGGCGAAGAAGCCGACGTGGTCGGCCACCCACAACGGCATGTTGAAGTAGTTGCGGGACACGGTCACGAGCGTGAGTGGCTCCACCTGGGCTCCTCCTCGTCGGGGGTGTCGGGACGTGGCGCCGGGGATCAGGCGGCCACCCGCGGGCGCGGCGTGCCGGCGGCCGGGGCGTCGAGCGGACGTCGGGTGAGGGTCAGGACGGTCACGGCGCCCGAGAGCAGCAGGACGCCCGCCAGGACGAACGCGGCGCTGTAGGACCCCGACAGCGCCAGGACGTAGCCGGTGACGATCGGCGCGAGCAGGCCGAACGTGTTGCCGCCGAAGATCACGCAGCTGATCGCGACGCCGGCGCGGCGGCCGTCGCGCAGCAGGTCGCCGGTCAGCGCGAGGCAGAGGCCCATCGCCGTCGAGACGCAGGTCAGCGCGATGCTGAAGAGGGTCAGCAGCACCCAGGTCTCCGACACGAGCGGCGTCGCGAGGATGACCGACGAGACGAGCAGGCAGCCCGCGATCAGGCGCCGCCGCGCGTCGATGCCGGCGGACGAGCGGCGCAGGTAGACGTCGCTGACCCGTCCGAGCAGCAGGCCCAGCACCACCGCGACGGCGTAGGGCACGGCGGTGAACGCCCCGGAGCGCACCACGTCGAGATCGCGGGTGTCGGCCAGGTAGCTCGGCAGCCAGGTCATGAACAGGTAGAGGGTGTAGCCGGCGCACCCCTGGGTCAGCGCGAGACCCCAGATGCTGCGGCGGCGCAGCAGGCCCGCCAGCGCCGTCCGGGCCGGCAGCGCTTCCGGGACGTCGGCCGTGGGCGGAGCCTCGGGTGTCGACGGCCGCCGGTAGAGCGCCCACCACCCGGCGGCGACGAGCACCCCCGCCGCCCCCGTGACCACGAACGACGCCCGCCAGCCGACCTCCGAGATCAGCCAGCCGACGACGAGGGCCCCGACGGCGAGACCGGCGTAGGCCCCGCTGTTGAGCCAGGCCGCCGCGCGCCCGCGCTCTTCCGGGGGCGCCCACTCCTGGATGGCACGTCCGCCGACCGGGTAGCTGGCCGCCTCGCCGGCGCCGAGCACCATCCGCGTCGCCACGAGCGAGCCGAACCCGCCCGTGAGGCCGGTGAGGGCGCCGCCGATCGACCACACCACGAGCGAGCCCGCACCGACCGCCCGCGCGCCCCAGCGGTCGACCGCGATGCCGACCGGGACGAGGAACACCAGGTAGGTCCACAGGTACGAGGACAGCGCGTACCCCGTGCCCACCGGGCCCAGGCCGAACTCGCGCGCGATCGTCGGCGTCGCGACCGAGAGGTTGACCCGGTCGATGTAGCTGATCGCCATCATCACGAACATGGCCCCGTAGACCAGGTACCGCCGCTGTGTGTGCATCGCTCCACCTCGAGCCGATCGACCACGGGACCGTGGCCCACCGACCGTAAGTGGCCTGCACCACATGACACCAACGCATGGTGTGCATGGCGCTATGCACGTCACTCATGGACCTGCGGTCGGTCGACCTGAACCTCCTGGTCACGCTCGAGGCGGTGATCTCGGAGCGCAGCGTCACGCGCGCCGCGGCGACGCTGGGCCTGACGCAGTCCGCCGTGAGCCACGCGCTCGCCCGGCTGCGCCGGACCTTCCGCGACGACCTGCTGGTGCGCGGCCCCGAGGGCATGGTCCCCACCGCGCGGGCCCGGGAGATCGCCGCGGTCCTCGGGCGGAGCTTCAGCGAGATCGAACGGGTCCTGGAGGACGAGTGGCAGTTCGATCCTGCGACGTCGTCCCGGCGGTTCACCGTCCGGGCGTCGGACTACGTCGCCCCGTTCCTGCTGACCGAGCTGTGCGCCCGGCTGCGTCGCGAGGCGCCCCGCGTCGCGCTCGACGTCCGGCACTTCCGGTCGCCCGACGAGCGGGTGGAGCAGCAGGAGCTGCACCTGCGGGTCGGCGGCCCGGGCGGCGTCGACGACCCGGCGATCGAGAGCGTCCAGCTCCTCGCCGACGAGTACGTCGTGCTCATGAGCGGGGACCATCCGCACGCGCACACGGAGCTGACCCTCGAGCGCTACCTCGACCTGAGCCACATCAAGGTCTCGCCCTACGCGCTGGGCACCGCCGTCATCGACGACGCCCTGGCCGACCGCGGGCTCCGGCGCCACGTCGCGATCACCGTGCCGAGCTGGTTCGAGATGCGCAACGTCGTCGCCGGGACCGATCTGGTGGTGGCCATGCCCCGCCGCTGGGCGGGGGCGCCGTTCTTCGCCGCGGGCTGTGTGTGGCGTCCGCTGCCCCTGCCCGAGGTCACCTTCACCGTCGACGTGTGCTGGCGACGACGGGACCGCCACGAGCCCGGGCTGCGGTGGCTGCGGGACCTCGTCCTCGGCACCTTCACCGAGGCTCCGGAGGCCAAATAGGATTCCCCCTCCAGGCCGGCGTCCACGGACGTGACGGGCGTGCGAGGCACGGAGGGGGACTGAGGGGGAACGTGGCGAGCGAACGCTTCGGCCCGTACCGGATCGAGGGGATGATCGGGCGCGGGTCCATGGGCGAGGTGCACCGGGCCACCGACCTGCGCAAGGAGCGCACGGTCGCGCTCAAGCGCCTCTCCGTCGCCCACAGCGGCGACGAGGGGTTCGCCACGCGCTTCCGGCGCGAGGCCGAGATGACCGCCCGGCTGCACGAGCCCCACGTCATCCCCATCCACGACTACGGCGAGATCGACGGACAGCTCTACCTGGACATGCGCCTCGTCGAGGGCATCGACCTCAGCGGCGCGATCGCCGCCTCCGGGCCGCTGGACCCGCAGCGGGCGGTCGCGGTCGTCGAGCAGGTCGCGGCGGCGCTCGACGCCGCCCACCGCGCCGCGCTGATCCACCGCGACGTCAAGCCCTCGAACATCCTGCTGGCGCAGCCGGAGGGGTCGGGGCCCGAGTTCGCCTACCTCATCGACTTCGGGATCGCGGCGAGCCTGCGCGACTCCCGCCTCACCGAGCAGAGCACGCTGATCGGCACCGCTGCCTACATGGCACCCGAACGGTTCATGCCCGGGGCCGGCGGCGACCACCGCGTCGACGTCTACGCCCTGGGCTGCGTGCTGCACGAGACGCTGGTGGGCAAGCAGCCCTTCCCGTCCGGGAGCATCCACCAGCTGATGCACGCCCACGTCCACGAGCCGGCGCCCCGGCCCGGCAGCCTGCGGGCCGGCCTGCCGCAGGCGCTCGACGAGGTCGTCGCCACCGCGATGGCCAAGGACCCCGACCAGCGCTACCAGCGTGCCGGCGAGCTCGCCGCCGCCGCCCGCGCGGCGGCGGTCTCGGGCGCCGGGGCGGTGGTCCCGGGGTCACCGAGCTCGCCCACCATTCCGGGGGCGGGCGGGCCTGCCGGTCCCGGCGGGACACCCGGCCGGTCGGACTCGACCGACGAGTTCGCGCGCCCGGCCCTCTCGGGCACGAAGCCGGGCACGAGCCCGGGGACGGCCTCGAGGACTTCCTCGGGGACGGCCTCGGGGACGCAGACGCCGCCGCCGTCCTCGCGGCCGTCCCGCCGCCCCCGGCTGTGGCTGGTCGCCGCGGTGCTGCTGGCGCTGGTCGTGCTCGGCGGCACGGCCTACCTGCTCGCGCGGGACTACCTGCCCGTCGGCCAGGCCGCCCCACCCGGCCCGGCCGCCGCCCGGCTGCCCGACGGCCTCGTCGGGACGTGGAACGGCACCCAGAACGAGCCCGCCTCGGGTCGCGACTTCGGCGTCCGCGTCGACCTGACGGCGGGGGCGGTGGGCGAGCGCGTGGGGCAGATGTCGTTCTCCGTCTTCGACTGCCGCTTCGACCTGGTCCTCAACAGCGTCCAGGGCACCACCGACATGGCGGCCCGGCCGATCGCGGGCCCGTGCTCCGAGGGCGTCGTGCGCGCCACCGAGGCCGGGCCGGACCGCTTCACCTACGAGACCCTCGCCGGCGACCAGGTCGTCGCGACCGGGGACCTCACGCGGGGCTGAGGGCCGAGATCGTCGGGAGGGCTCAGACCTCGGGCGGCTCGTCGGGCACGCCCTCGTCGCGCTCGGCCCACTCGAGCAGGGCGCGCAGGTCGAACACCGACTCGTCGATGCCGGCCGTGAGGTCGCCGACCTCGGCGTAGCGGGCGGGCATCGTCGCGATCGTGAAGTCGCCCGGCTCGGCGTCGGGGACCTCGTCCCAGCGCAGCGGCGCCGACACCCGCGCCTCCGGCGTCCCGCGCACCGAGTAGGCCGAGGCGATCGTGTGGTCGCGGGTGTTCTGGTTCCAGTCGAGGAAGACCGTCCCGGGCTCGCGGTCCTTGCGCCACCAGGCGGTGGTGACGAGGTCGGGCGCCCGGCGCTCGACCTCGCGGGCGAACGCGAGCGCCGCCCGGCGCACCTCGGTGAACGAGTGCTCGGGGCGGATCCGCACGTAGATGTGCAGGCCCTTGCCGCCCGAGGTCTTGGGGAAGCCGACGGCGCCGAGGTCGTCGAGCACCTCCCGGGCGACCGCGGCCACCCGGCGCACGGTGGGGAACTCGACGTCGGGCATGGGGTCGAGGTCGATGCGCCACTCGTCGGGGGTCTCGACGTCGGCCGCGCGGCTGTTCCAGGGGTGGAACTCCACGGTCGACATCTGCACGGCCCAGATGACGTCGGCGGGGCTGGTGACGCACAGCTCGTCGGCGGTGCGGTTGTAGCGCGGGAAGTGCACGCGCACGGTCTTCACCCAGTCCGGGGCGCCCTTGGGGAGGCGCTTCTGGTGCACCTTCTCGCCGTCGGTGCCGGTGGGGAAGCGGTGCATCATGCAGGGCCGTTCCCGCAGGGCCCGGACGATGCCGTCGGAGACGGCGAGGTAGTACCGGGCGAGATCGAGTTTCGTTTCCCCGCGCGCCGAGAAGTACACCCTGTCGGGGTTCGACAGGCGCACGGTCCGTCCGTCGACCTCGATCTCCGCGGCCTCGGTCACGGCGGCACGATACTCCCGGAGCGGACGGAGGCTCATGACCAAGCGCATCGTGGTGATCGGCGGGGACGCCACCGGCATGTCGGCGGCGTCGACGGCGCTGCGCCACGCCGAGGAAGGCGCCCTCGAGGTCGTCGTGCTCGAGCGGGGTCACTACACGTCGTACTCGGCCTGCGGCATCCCGTACTGGATCGCCGGGGACGTCGGCAGCCGCGACGAGCTCATCGCGCGCACCCCCGAGCAGCACCGCGACGCCGGGATCGACCTGCGGATGCGCACCGAGGCGACGGCGATCGACCTCGACGAGCGGTCGGTGAGCGTGCGCGGGGTGGACGACGGCGACACCTACGAGCTCGGCTACGACGAGCTGGTCATCGCCACCGGCGCGGTGCCGACGGTGCCGCCGCTGGAGGGGGCCGAGGCCGAGGGCATCTTCGGTGTGCAGTCCCTGGAGCAGGGCGAGCAGATCGTCAAGGACCTCGGCGACGGGGAGCGACGGCGCGCCGTGGTCGTGGGCGCGGGCTACATCGGCGTCGAGATGGCCGAGGCCATGGTCAACCGCGGGCTCGAGACCACGATCGTCGACCAGGCGCCCGAGCCGTTCACCCAGGTCGACCCCGACATGGGCGCGCTGATCCGCGAGGCCATGGAGGGCATGGGCATCACCGTGCTCACCGGGGTCTCGGTCGACGGCTTCGACGTCGGCGAGGACGGGCGGGTGCGCGCGGTGCGCGCCGGCGACACCGTGCTCCCCGCCGACATCGTGATCATCGGTCTCGGGGTGAAGCCGAACGCGTCCCTCGCGGCCGACGCGGGGCTGAGGATCGGCGCGTCGGGCGGGATCACCACCGACGTGCGGATGCAGGCCGCGCCCGGCGTGTGGGCGGGCGGCGACTGCGTCGAGGTGCACCACAAGCTGGCCGGGAAGCCCGTGCACATCGCGCTCGGCACCCACGCCAACAAGCACGGCCGGATCATCGGCACCAACATCTCCGGCGGCTACGGCGCGTTCCCCGGCGTGATCGGCACGGCGATCAGCAAGGTCTGCTCGCTGGAGATCGGGCGCACGGGGCTCGGCCAGTCGGAGGCGGACGCCGCGGGGTTCGGCTACGTCACTGCCACCGTCGAGTCGACGACGACGGCCGGGTACTGGCCGGGCGCCGAGATGATGACGGTCAAGGTGCTCGCCGAGCAGCGCACCGGCCGGCTCCTGGGTGCCCAGATCGTGGGCCGCGCGGGGTCGGCGAAGCGGATCGACGTCTTCGCCACGGCGATCTGGAACGGCATGACCGTCGAGGAGATGACGTTCATGGACCTCTCCTACGCCCCGCCGTTCTCGCCGGTCTGGGACGCCGTCCTCGTCGCCGCCCGCAAGGCCGCCAAGGAGGTCCAGGCCGCCGTCCCGGCCTCACCGGTCTGACCCACGTGAGCGAAGTTCCCGGCTATAGCCGGGAACTTCGCTCACGGGTCAGGCGGCCGGGTCAGCCGACGTGGACCGCGGGTCGGCGGTTGCGGTCGGGCTCGGCCTCGCGGAGCACCTCGCGCGTCACCGGGGCCACCTCGCCGACGCCGAAGAGCAGGTAGCGGGCGATGTTGGTGGCCGGGCTGCCCTCGTCCCACTCGAAGTAGACGTGCGGGACGCGCCCGGTGAGGTCGCGCAGGTGCAGCAGGAGCGCCGCGATGGCGTTGGGCACCGTCGCGCTGCGGGCGCGCAGGATCCGGTACCCGTGGCGCTCCTCGCCGAGCACGTACAGCTCGGACTCGAAGTTCGACGGGTCGTCCACGGTGATCTCGACGAAGATCACCACGTCGCCGGACGGGATGTGGTGGTCGGCGCGCTCCTCGAGCTCCTTCTCCTCGTACTCGCGCTTGTCGCGCCGGTCCGGCTCGTTGGCCACCAGCCGGATCGTCGCCTCCGGGTCCTCCTCGTGGGCCTCACGCACGATCCGGCGGGCGGTCTTGTCGAGGTGCACGGCGGTGATCCGCAGCTCGGTGCTGCGCAGCGCCCGCGACGCGAACGACACGATGAAGATCGCCGCCACGAAGAGCAGGCCGATCTTGAGGCCCTCCGGGCGCTCGATCATGTTCGCCACGGTCGTGTAGACGAAGACGATCGCGATGATCCCGAAGCCGACCGTCGCCGCCTTCTGACCCTTGTGCCGGGCCGAGAGGGTCACCGAGATCGACGCCGACGTGATGAGCACCAGGACGCCCGTGGCGTAGGCGCCGCTCTGCGCGTCGACGCTCGCGTCGAAGATGATCGTGATCAGGATGCCGAGGGTCGTGAACACCAGCACCATCGGCCGCACGGCGCGCGCCCAGTTCGGCGCCATGCCGTAGCGCGGGAGGTAGCGCGGCACGAGGTTGAGCAGCCCCGCCATCGCCGACGCCCCGGCGAACCACAGGATCGTGATGGTCGACAGGTCGTAGGCCGTGCCGATGACCTCGCCGAACTGCTCGTGCGCGAGGTAGGCGAGCGCCCGCCCGTTGGCCTGGCCGCCGGGCCCGAACTGGTCGAGCGGGATGAGCAGCGTCGTGGCGAAGCTCGACGTGATGAGGAACCCGCTCATGATCAGGGCCGCGGTGGTGAGCAGTTTGCGGGCGCCGGCGATGCGTCCCTCGGGGTGCTTCTCGGTGTCGCCCTCGGCGCCCTTGACCAGCGGCATCACCGCGACCCCGGTCTCGAAGCCGGACAGGCCCAGCGCGAGCTTGGGGAACACCACGAGGGCGATCGCGACGACGATCAGCGGGTTGCCGTGCTGGGTGAGCAGGGCGTCGCCCCAGTTGGCGATGAGCACCGGCTCGGTGAATACCCGGTAGAGCGCGCCGCCCACGACCACGAGGTTGAGCAGCAGGAACGTCGCCACCACGACCACCGCAATGTTGACGGCCTCGGCGAAGCCCATGAGGAAGACGACGCCGAGCAGCACGACGAGCGCGCAGGTCAGCGGCACCTCCCATCCGTGCAGCGCGCTGCTGACCAGGGGATTCTCGACGATGTGCGCGGTGGCGTCCGCGGTGGAGAGCGTGATCGTGATGAGGAAGTCGGTGACCGCGAAGCCCAGCAGGACGAGCACCAGCAGCTTCGACCACCAGTACGACAGCAGCCGCTCGAGCATGGCCACCGAGCCCTCGCCGTGCGGGCTCTCGCGGGCCACGCGCCGGTAGACCGGCAGGGCGCCCGCGAGCGTGACCACCACGAGGACGAGCGTCGCGATCGGCGAGATCAGGCCGGCGGCGACGACGGCGACGGCGGGCTGGTAGCCCAGTGTCGAGAAGTAGTCGACCCCGGTGAGGCACATGACGCGCCACCACGGCTTGCCGCGGGAGGTCTCCCGCGGCCTCGCGTGGGGCCCGGAGTACTGGGAACTGCGGTCGGCCAGGCCGTCGAGCAGCCACCGTCGTACGGCCGACGGCTCCCGGTGTTGTTCGGGCGGCGCCGGCGGGGCGCTCACCGCCGCCAGGACGTCCGGGCGCGGATGATCGAGCCGAGCGACAGCGCGAAGAACCCGATCGCGAGGACGACCAGCCAGATGTCCTCCTGGGCGCCCACGTGGTTGCCCCAGAGCATGATCAGCAGGATCGCCGCGACCAGGAAGCCCGCGAAGCGCGCGAGCCTCGGGTAGTGCCCGTGCCAGCCCCACTCCACCGAGGGCTCGTCGTCCGAGGACACACCGTTGACCACCACGGCCTCGTGGTCGTGGTGCGCGACTCCGCCGCCGCGCTCCTGCTTGGCAGGGCTGTTCGAGGCCACGGGGCACTCCTGTCGTCTCGCTCGTCCGGGCGCGCCCAACCTACCGCCCCGGGCCCGCGCCCGTGATGATGAGCCGCGATGAGCACACCGTCCGGGTCCCCCTCCGCGCCTCGCCGCGTCGTCCTCCTGGGCTCCACCGGATCGATCGGCACCCAGGCCCTCGACATCGTGCGGGCCCACCCCGAGCGCTTCGTCGTCACCGGGCTCGCCGCCGGTGGCGGCCGTCCCGACCTGCTCGCCCAGCAGGCCGCCGAGTTCGGGGTGCCGACGCTCGCCGTCGCCGACCCGGCGTCCGCGCCGGACCTGCGGGAGCGCACGGGGGCCGACGTCCTCGTCGGCCCGGAGGCGGCCGCCGAGCTGGCCGGCTCGGGCGCCGATGTCGTGCTCAACGCCATGGACGGCTCGCGCGGCCTCGCCCCGACGCTCGCCGCGCTCGCCGCGGGCCCGACGCTCGCGCTGGCCAACAAGGAGTCGCTGGTGGCCGGCGGGCCGCTGGTGACGCGCACGGCGACCCCCGGCCAGCTCGTCCCGGTGGACTCCGAGCACTCCGCGCTCGCGCAGTGCCTGCGGGGAGGCCGCGCCGAGGAGGTCGGGCGCCTCGTGCTCACCGCGTCCGGCGGCCCGTTCCGCGGACGATCCCGCAGCGAGCTCGCCGGCGTCACCGTCGACCAGGCGCTGGCCCACCCCACCTGGGCGATGGGGCCGGTGGTGACGCTGAACTCGTCGACGCTGGTGAACAAGGGGCTCGAGCTGATCGAGGCCCACCTGCTGTTCGGCGTGCCCTACGCGCGCATCGACGTCGTCGTGCACCCGCAGTCGATGATCCACTCGATGGTCACCTTCGTGGACGGCGCGACGATCGCCCAGGTCAGCCCGCCCGACATGCACATGCCGATCGCGCTCGCCCTCGCCTGGCCCGAGCGCCTCGCCGGCGCGAGCCGGCCCGAGACGTTCGCCGACCCGACGAGCTGGACCTTCGAGCCCGTCGACGCCCACGCGTTCCCCGCCCTCGACCTCGCCCGCGCCGCGGGCAGCGCCGGGGGATGCCTGCCCGCGGTCTACAACGCCGCGAACGAGGAGGCCGTCGCGGCCTTCCTCGCCGGTCGCTGCGCCTGGACCGGGATCGACGAGACGCTCGCCGCGGTGCTCGACGACGCGGGGGAGTGGGTGGCCGACCCGGGCACCGTCGCCGACGTGCTCGCCGCCGAGGACTGGGCCCGCGCCCGGGCCCGCGAGCGCCTCGTGCCGGTGTCCTGAGCGGTGTCCTGACCCGGGGCGCCCACGCAGGGCACATCCCCGGCCGTCTACCGTCCTGACCCGTGATGCTCGTCCTGGGGATCGTGCTCTTCGCGCTGGGTCTGCTGCTCTCCATCGCGTGGCACGAGCTCGGCCACTACACGGCGGCCCGGCGGTTCGGCATCCGCGTGCCCGAGTTCATGGTCGGGTTCGGGCCGACGGTGCTCTCGGTCAAGAAGGGCGAGACCCGCTTCGGCCTGAAGGCCGTCCCGCTCGGCGGCTACATCCGGATGATCGGGATGATCCCGCCCGCCCCCGGCGAGCGCATCGGTCGCAGCCGCCGGTCGGGGCCGTTCCAGGGGATGGTCGACGACGTCCGCGCCGACTCGGTCCGCGACTTCGAGCCCGGCGACGAGGACCGCCAGTTCTGGACCCGCAAGCCCTGGCAGCGGATCATCGTCATGCTCGCCGGACCGTTCATGAACCTGATCCTGGCGATCGTGCTGTTCGCCGTCGTGCTCATGGGCTTCGGCGTCGCGACCCCGCAGCCGGTGGTCAACGCCGTGAGCGAGTGCGTCGTCCCGGCCTCGTCGCAGACCGGTCCCGGCTGCCCGCCCGGCGCCCCGCCGACGCCCGCCGCGCAGGCGGGCTTCCTGCCCGGCGACCGCATCGTGAGCTTCGCCGGCCAGACCTACCCGGACTGGCCGAGCCTCCAGCGCGCCATCCGTGACGCGCGCGGCACCGTGCCCGTGGTCGTCGACCGGAACGGCAGCGAGCTCACGCTCTACCCGACGCTGATCGAGAACCAGGTGCCCGACCTGGACACCCCGCTCGGCGCCGACCCCCGCTACATCACCGCGTCGTTCCTCGGCCTCGAGCCGATCCAGCCGGTGATGCGCCAGAGCGTGGGGCAGGTCACCGAGCGCATGGGGGAGATGCTCGAGGGCTCCGTCTACGCGATCGCGCGCCTGCCCGAGAAGGTGCCGGCGCTGTTCGGGGCGGTGTTCCTCGGCGAGGAGCGCGAGGTCAACGGCCCGGTGAGCCTCGTCGGCGTCTCGGTCATGGGCGGCCAGGTGCTCGAGCAGGAGCGGCCGGTGGCGGTCGAGATCTCGATCTTCCTCAACCTGCTCGCCGCGGTGAACCTGTCGCTGTGCCTGCTCAACCTGCTGCCGATCCTGCCGCTGGACGGCGGGCACGTGCTGCCGGCCCTGTGGGAGGCCGTCAAGAAGCGGATCGCGCGGCTGCGGGGGCGCCCCGACCCCGGCCCGGTCGACCTCGCCCGCCTGATGCCGATCGGCGTCGGGTTCGCGGCGGTGATCATGGCCTACGGGCTGCTGGTGATCGTGGCCGACATCGTCAACCCGATCGACCTGGGGTTGTAGCTCACTCCCGGACGTGTCACGGCCCACCGGCGGGGGCCTCGCGGCTGTAGGACACTGGAGAGGTCAGGTCCTCCAGCACGGGAGAGAGATGACCATCGATCTCGGCCTGCCCGAAGCCCCTGCGGTGCTCGCGCCCCGGCGCAAGACCCGCCAGCTCGACGTGGGCGGCGTCGGTGTGGGCAGCGACCACCCGGTGTCGGTCCAGTCGATGACCACCACGCTGACCTCCGACGTCAACGCCACCCTCCAGCAGATCGCCGAGCTCACCGCGGCCGGCTGCGACATCGTCCGCGTCGCCGTGCCCTCGGCCGACGACGCCGAGGTGCTGCCGGCCATCGCGAAGAAGTCGAACATCCCGGTGATCGCCGACATCCACTTCCAGCCGAAGTACGTGTTCGCCGCGATCGACGCCGGCTGTGCCGCCGTCCGCGTGAACCCGGGCAACATCAAGCGCTTCGACGACAAGGTCGGCGAGATCGCGCGCGCCGCCAAGGACGCGGGCACCCCGATCCGCATCGGCGTCAACGCCGGCTCGCTCGAGCCCGGGATCATGGCGAAGTACGGCAAGGCGACGCCCGAGGCGCTCGTCGAGTCGGCGCTGTGGGAGGCCTCGCTCTTCGCCGAGCACGACTTCCACGACATCAAGATCTCGGTGAAGCACCACGACCCGGTGACGATGGTGCGCGCCTACGAGCTGCTCGCCGAGCAGTGCGACTACCCGCTGCACCTCGGCGTCACCGAGGCCGGGCCGACGTTCCAGGGGACGATCAAGTCCGCGACGGCGTTCGGCGCCCTGCTCAGCCGGGGCATCGGCGACACCATCCGCGTCTCGCTCTCGGCTCCGCCGATCGAGGAGGTCCGGGTCGGGCTCTCGATCCTCGAGTCGATGAACCTGCGCCCGCGCAAGCTCGAGATCGTCTCCTGCCCGTCCTGCGGGCGCGCGCAGGTCGACGTCTACAAGCTCGCCGACGAGGTGACCGCCGGGCTCGAGGGCATGGAGGTGCCGCTGCGCGTCGCCGTCATGGGCTGCGTCGTCAACGGTCCGGGCGAGGCCCGCGACGCCGACCTCGGCGTGGCGTCGGGCAACGGCAAGGGCCAGATCTTCGTCAAGGGCGAGGTCATCAAGACCGTGCCCGAGGCCCAGATCGTCGAGACCCTCATCGAGGAGGCCCTGCGCCTCGCCGAGGAGGCCGGCGAGGACGAGCTCGCGGGCGGCCAGGCCGGCAACGCGCCGACCGTCACGGTGGGCTAGGTCCTGGGCGGCTCAGGGTCGGGCCGTCGCGTGAGGGCTCACCGGGGGGCCTCCGCCGCTCGCTGATCGCGGGTGACCGACGGCCCCGCGCCCATGGTCAGGACGGACTTGCCCGCGGCGGGGCCCTGCTCGAGGTGGTGCATCGCGGCGACGACGTCGTCGAGCGCGAAGCGCCGGTCGACGACCGTGCGCAGACGCCCCTCGTCGAACCACTGCGCCAGGGTGGTAAGCAGCTCCGCGTCCGGGGCCGCGGTGAACGTCGCCAGCCGCCGGTCGCGGGACGACCGGAGCCGGGCGAACGCCAGCGCCTCGAGCATCTGGCGGGTCGTGCCGCCGACCATGAGGTAGCGGCCGCCCGGGGCGAGCAGGTCCCGGTAGCGACTCAACGGCCGGTCGCCGTTGACGCCCAGGACGACGTCGAAGAGCCCGTCGCGGGGGTCCTCGACGACCTCGTCGGCACCGAGCGAGCGGACCAGGTCGACATGGTGCGGACGGCACGTCGCGGTGACGTGGGCACCGAGGGCCCGGGCGATCTGCACGGCGAACGTGCCGACGCCACCCGAGGCACCGTCGACCAGCACCCGCTCGCCGTCGGCGACCCCGGCCGCGCGCAGGGCGCCCAGCGCCGTGCCGCCGGCGAGCGGGAGCGTCGCCGCCTCCTCGAACGAGGCCCGGCGCGGGAGGGGCGCGGCGAGGCGTTCGGGGAGGCGGACGTAGTCGGCGAACGCGCCCCAGCCGCTCGACGACACGTCGGCCATGACGGCGTCGCCGACCCGGAACCGCTCGGTGCCCGGGCCCAGGGCCGCGACGGTGCCGGCGACCTCGCAGCCCACCGCGGTGACCCGGGGGACGCGGAGACCGCGGGCCAGGCGCACCAGCCAGGGGTCGGCGCGCATGAGGCGCCGGTCGGCGGCGTTGAGGCCCGCGGCGCGCACGGCCACGAGGACCTCCCCGTCGCGGGGCTCGGGTGCCGGGACCTCGCGGACCTCGAGCACCTCCGGGGGTCCGTACCGGGGACAGACGACGGCGCGCACGGCGGCTCCTCTCGAGGGCGATACGTACAACGTACGTGACACGTACAACGTACGTCCATGGCGCTGTCGCGCTACCGTGCTCCCGTGTCCGCGGCCGACGATCAGGAGACGTTCCGCCCGCCACTGAACCGCCCGCGGGTCCTGCGCGCGGCGGTGGCCGTCGCCGACGCCAACGGCCTCGGTGCCCTGACCATGCGGGGGCTCGCGGCCGAGCTCGGCTTCGAGGTCATGTCGCTCTACAACCACGTCGCCAACAAGAACGACCTGCTCGCCGGCATGGTCGACCTGGTCGTCGCCGAGGCCGGGCTCCCGGCCGCCGATGACGAGTGGCGAGCGGCGATGCGCCGGTCGGTGCTGTCGACCCACGAGGTGCTCTCCCGGCACCCGTGGGCCGCACCGCTCTGGGCGGGCGGCCTCCCGGGCCCCGCCCTGCTGACCCTGATGGACGCGTGGCTCGCCACGCTCGCCCGCTCGGGACTCGACCCGGAGACCGCCCACCGGGGATTCCACGCGCTGAGCAACCACGTCGTCGGGTTCGCCCTGCAGGAGCCGGGTGTGGCGCGCGGCCAGGGCGGCCGGCAGGACGGTGCCCGCGCGTTCGTCGACGGGCTGCCGTTCGGCGCGTACCCGCACTTCGTGGCCCACGTCCACGAGCACCTGGCCGGGCGGCCGGGCGGGAACAGCTTCGCGTTCGTCCTCGACCTCATCCTGGACGGGCTCGCCGCGGCACGCCGTGATCGGATGGGGGCGTGAGCACGTTCGACGACCTCGACGCCTTCGTCGCCACCCGCCGCTGCGCCGGGCTCGCGCTGTCACCGGACGGCACGCGCCTCGTCACCACAGTCTCGGAGCTCTCCGCGGACGGGAAGAAGTACGGCACCTCGCTGTGGGAGCTCGACCCCGGCGGTGACCGGGCGCCGCGGCGCCTGACGCGGTCGTCGACCGGCGAGTCGTCGGCGACGTTCACCCCGGACGGTGACCTGCTCTTCACCTCGCGACGCGCCGACCCGACGGCGGAGAAGCAGACCGAGGACCGGACCGCCCTGTGGCTGCTGCCCGCCCGGGGCGGCGAGGCCCGGCCGGTGGCCGAGCGTCCCGGCGGCGTCAGCGGTTTCGCCGTCGCGCGGGAGGCCGGCACGCTCGCGCTGGTCACCCCGAAGCCGGTGGAGGGCGACGCCGCCGAGCAGCGGGAGGCGCGCGAGACCGCGGGCGTCGCGGCGCGGCTGCACACCCAGTTCCCGGTCCGCTTCTGGGACCACGACCTCGGCCCCGGCCGCGCGCACCTGCAGCGGTGCGCACCCCGGACCCGGCCGACCCCGACGCCGGCTACGGCGAGCCCGAGCACGTCGCCCCCGGCGCCGACCACCGCTTCGGCGGGAGCGCGATCAGCCCCGACGGGCGGACCGTCGCGGTGGTCGCGGAGGTGCCCGACCCCGTCGATCCGGCGTCGCGGCGCCGCCGCCTCGAGCTGCACACCGAGGACGGGCGCGTCGTCGTCGGCGACGAGCCGGGGGCCGACCACGAGGCGCCCACCATCACCCCGGACGGCCGGTGGCTGCTCTGGGTCCGCGAGCGGCACCCCCGGCCGGGGCGCGGGATGGCGCACACGCTGAAGGCGCGCTCCCTGGAGGACGGGAGCGAGCGCGACGTCCTCCCCGAGGAGGCCGTCCAGGTCCGGGGCGTCACCGGGGCCCCGGGCGGCGACGTCGTGTACGTCGTCGTCGACGAGGCCGGCCACGGGCCGGTGCTGCGCGTGTCGATCACCGACGGCACCGTCACCCGCCTGACCCGCTCCGGGGCGTACACCGACGTCGTCGCCGCCCGGGACGGCTCGGCGCTCTACGCGCTGCGTTCGGGGGTGGACGCGCCCCCGACGCCGGTGCGCCTCGACCCGGAGGCCGCTGACCAGGAGCCCACGGCGCTGAGGGGAGTGACGCAGCTCGACCCGCTGCCCGGGACGCTCACCGAGGTGCACGCCACCGCCGCGGACGGCACGGCGCTGCGCTCGTGGCTGGTGCTGCCCGGGGGTGCGTCGGCGGCGTCCCCGGCCCCGCTGGTCCTCTGGATCCACGGCGGGCCGCTGTCGAGCTGGAACGCGTGGTCGTGGCGCTGGAACCCGTGGCTGATGGCGGCGCGCGGCTGGGCGGTGCTCCTGCCCGACCCGCGCCTGTCCACCGGCTACGGCCAGGAGTTCCTCGACCCCGCCACGGGGGCGTGGGGCGAGCTGCCCTACACCGACCTCATGACGGCCACCGAGGCCGCGGTGGCGCGCGAGGACATCGACGCCACGCACGTGGCCGCGATGGGCGGGTCCTTCGGCGGCTACATGGCCAACTGGATGGCCGGGCACACCGACCGCTTCGCCGCGATCGTCACCCACGCCAGCATCTGGCACCTCGACGGCTTCGTCGGCACCACCGACGCCTCGTTCCACTGGCGCCGGGAGTGGGGCGACCCCCTCGACGAGCGCGAGCGCTACGACGCCCACTCGCCCCACCGCCACGTGCGGTCGATCTCCACGCCGATGCTGGTGATCCACGGCGACAAGGACTACCGCGTGCCGATCTCCGAGGGTCTGCGGCTCTGGTACGACCTGCAGCGCTCCGGGGTGGAGTCGCAGTTCCTGTACTTCCCCGACGAGAACCACTGGGTGCTCCAGCCCGGGGACGCGAAGCTCTGGTACCGCACGGTGTGGGCGTTCCTCGACCACCACGTCCTGCACCGTCCCTGGGAGCGGCCGGCCCTCGTCTGACGGAGGGACGCGATCTCCCCTGCGGACCGTGGACGTGGCACGCTTGGGAGGTGCTCCGTACCGCCGGTGCGCGGCTGCTCGACGACCGGGACCGGTCGAAGGTGCGGAGCGCCCTCGACGCCGATCCCGTCGCCGCCTGCATGGTCGCCTCGCGCGTCGAGACGGTCGGGGTCGAGCCGTGGCGCCTGGGCGGTGAGCTGTGGGGCGTCGGCGGTCGGCTCGACGGTCTGTGCTTCTCCGGGGCCAACCTCGTGCCCCTGCGCGGCGACCGCGCGGAGGTGCGTCACTTCGCCGACCGGGCCCGTCGCCAGCGGCGCTCGTGCTCGTCGCTGGTCGGGCGCCGGGAGCTGGTGCTCCCGCTGTGGGAGGAGCTCTCCGAGCACTGGGACAGCGCCCGCGAGGTGCGTCCCGACCAGCCGTTGATGGCGACCGCGGTCGCCCCGACGGTGACGCCCGACCCCGCGGTGCGCCAGACCCGCCCGGACGAGCTCGAGCGCTACCTGCCCGCCGCGATCGCGATGTTCCTCGAGGAGGTCGGGGTCGACCCGCGCCTCGGGGACGGCGGCGCGGGCTACCGGGCGCGGGTGGCGGAGCTGATCGGCGCCGGGCGGGCGTTCGTGCGCTTCGAGCAGGGCGAGGTCGTGTTCAAGGCCGAGATCGGCGCCCTGTCGTCGCGGGTCGGGCAGATCCAGGGCGTCTGGGTGCACCCCGAGTGGCGGGGCCGGGGGCTCGGGCAGTCGGGGACCGCGGCCGTCGTCGCCCACCTCGTGCGGGCGCGCCGGGTCGCGAGCCTCTACGTCAACGCCTTCAACACCCCCGCCCGGCGCGCCTACGAGCGCATCGGGTTCGAGCAGGTCGGCTCGTTCGCCACCGTGCTGTTCTGAGTCCCGGACCTGATTAACCTCGGGTCGTGACCACCGCGACGCCCACCCGCGCCTCCTGGATCGCGCTCGACGCCGCGGCGGTGCTGGCCTTCGCGGCGATCGGCCGGGCGAGCCACACCGAGGACCTCGCCGGCACGCTGCTCACCGCCGCGCCCTTCGCCGTCGGCGCCGCCGTCGCGACGCTGGCCGCCCGCACGTGGCGCGAACCGCTCGCCTGGCGTGCGGGGCTCGCCGTGTGGGCGGGCGCCGTCGTGATCGGGCTGCCGTTGCGCGCCGCGATCACCGGACGCCTGCCCCTGTCGTTCGCGATCGTGGCCACCGTCGCGCTCGGCGTCCTGGTGCTGGGGTGGCGTGGCGTCGTCCGCCTGCTCGGCCGGTCGGTGACACGCCGTCACCGTTGAGCCTCGTCGGAGGGACGGCGGACCCTGATCCGGTGGACCGGTCGATGCACGGGACGACGTCCCCGGAATCGCCGATCGGCGGGGTGTCCCGGCACCCGGGGGCGATCCCGATGATCGAGGTGCCGACGTCGGGGAGCCCTTCCGCCCCGAGAGGCCGACGCGGGCGGGGCCGAGGATCGCGCGGTCAGCCCGGGTCGGCCGCGGGGCGGGTCGTCGCCTCCACGCCGACGTCCGCGGGCGTCCCTGTGGCAGCGTCCTCGCTGGTCGAGCAGCCCGGAGCGCCGATCGGCCACGCCGGACCGACGGGACCGGACGGGCCGGCCGGCGGCGGGGGGACGGCGCCCGCGTAGGCGGTGGCCCCCGTGACCGCGAGCGCTCCGGCCGCGACGGCGGAGACGATGGCGGCGGCCGTTTTCTTGTTCACGATCGTTCCCCCCGAGTGCCTCCTGCTCGCGCCCGATCGACCCGGCGGTGGAATCGATCCTGTCGTCGCGAACCGTCGACGACTATGGGGTTCGTTCACACAGCGTCGCCAGGAGTGGTGCGTCGGTCTCACCGGATCGTGTGCCGAACCCTGGTGGCGACGGCTCGTTGCTGCTCCACCGGTGGAGACACCGGCCCGGATCTGTCCACGACACGAGACGACGGCGGCCCGCGAGCGGGGCGCCTAGGGTGGGGGTATGCCGGTCCGCGCCCCGTTGCGGCCCGGGCAGCAGACCCCGCTGCGCCCGGTGCCCCCGCACATCACCCGCCCCGAGTACGTCGGGAAGCCCGCGCCCACGCGCAGCACCGATCCGTGGGTGCAGCCGCCCGAGGTCATCGAGGCCATGCGCCACGCCTCGAAGATCGGCGCGCAGGCGCTGCAGGCCGGCGGCGAGGCCGTCCGCCCGGGCGTCACCACCGACGAGGTCGACCGCGTCGTCCACGAGTTCCTCGTCGATCACGACGCCTACCCGTCGACGCTGGGCTACCGCGGCTTCCCGAAGTCGTGCTGCACCTCGCTCAACGAGGTCATCTGCCACGGCATCCCGGACTCCACGGTCATCAGCGACGGCGACATCGTCAACATCGACGTCACCGCCTACATCGGCGGCGTGCACGGGGACACCAACGCGACGTTCCTCGCCGGGGCCGTCGACGAGGAGGACCGCCTGCTCGTCGAGCGCACCCGAGAGGCGACGATGCGGGCGATCAAGGCGGTCAAGCCGGGGCGTGAGCTCAACGTCGTCGGGCGGGTCATCGAGTCGTACGCGAACCGGTTCGGCTACGGCGTCGTCCGCGACTTCACCGGCCACGGCATCGGGCGCGCGTTCCACTCGGGACTCGTCGTCGTCCACTACGACGACCCGGACCGCCACGAGATGCTCGAGCCGGGGATGACGTTCACGATCGAACCGATGATCACCCGCGGCTCCGTCGACTACGACGTCTGGGACGACGGCTGGACGGTGACGACCAAGGACAAGTCGCGCACCGCGCAGTTCGAGCACACGATCCTGGTCACCGACACCGGCAGCGAGATCCTCACGCTGCCGTGAGCACCTGCCGGTGCAAGCCCTGCGTCCTCGCTTGCACTGGACGCCAGGATCGCCACATCGTCGACTTCGCGACACGCCGATGAGGCTCCCGCACGTGCTCGCCTCCGCCGCGGTGTCGATCGACGGCTTCCTCGACGACGACACCCCCGAGCGGCTGGTGCTCTCCGGGCCCGCCGACCTCGACCGCGTCGACGCCGAGCGCGCGGGCGTCGACGCGATCCTCGTCGGCGGCGACACCGTGCGCGCCGACGACCCGCGCCTGCTCGTGCGCTCCCCGCAGCGCCGCGCCGACCGCCTCGCGCGCGGCCTGGGGCCCTCGCCGCTGCGGGTCGTGCTCTCGTCGCGCCCCGTCGACCCGGGCGCCCGCGTGCTGACCGAGGGCCGCGACCTCGCCGACACCGTCGTCCTGTGCGGCACGCCCGACGAGGTGCTCGACCACCTCGCCGCCCGCGGCGTCGTGCGCCTCATGATCGAGGGCGGCGCGCGCGTCCACCGCGACTTCCTCGCCGCCCGGGCCGTCGACGAACTGCAGCTGGCGATCGCGCCACGCCTGGTCGGCGCCGGGCCGCGGTTCACCGGTGTGCCCGCGCAGGGCCACCTGGTGGAGACTCGCCCGGTGGAGCAGGACGTGCTGCTGCGCTACCGGTTCGGTGACGCGGACACCCGCTGGCTCGCCGAGGCGTGCTCGCTGGCCGAGCGCTGCCCGCCGTCGGCGTCGGCGTTCTCGGTGGGCTGCGTGGTGGTCGCCGCCGACGGCACCGTGCTCGCGACCGGGCACAGCCGCCGCGACGACGTCCTCGACCACGCCGAGGAGGTCGCCCTGCGCGACGTCGACCACGCCGACCCGCGGCTGCCCGGCGCCACGATCTACACCTCGCTGGAGCCCTGCGGACAGCGCGCCTCGCGCCCGACGACCTGCACCCAGCACATCCTCGACGCCGGCGTCGGCCGGGTCGTCATGGCGTGGCGCGAGCCCCCGCTGTTCGTCGGGACGCCCTCGGGCGCGGCACGGCTCGCCGAGGCGGGCGTCGAGGTGGTCGAGCGCCCGGAGTTCGTGGAGCTCGCGCGCCGCCCCAACCTCCACCGCTGAGCCGATCACGCCCGCGTCGGTCATCGTGGTGGCGTGCGCTCGTTGCCGATCCTGCTGCCCGCCGCGGTGATCCGTGCCCGCGCCTGCCCGCTGGCCTCGATCCGCCAGGTCCGCACCTGGCGGCTGCGGTTCGTCGAGCACGCCACCGGGCCCGGCGACCGGCCGCGCGGCTGGTCCGACGTCGTCGACGCGGTGGCCGTGCCCGCGGTCGGGCGGCCGGGATCGACCGCCTGGTCCACCGAGCTCGCCGGCGACGGGTTCCGCGCGCTCTGGGACGCTCCGCGGCACGTGTCCGGGCCGGTGCGGCTGCGCGGCGACCTCGTCGTCGACCCGCTCGACGGGCTGCCCACCACCGGGCGCATCCACCGC
Source organism: Actinomycetospora sp. CA-053990 (assembly GCF_050948445.1). Taxonomy (NCBI): domain Bacteria; kingdom Bacillati; phylum Actinomycetota; class Actinomycetes; order Pseudonocardiales; family Pseudonocardiaceae; genus Actinomycetospora; species Actinomycetospora sp. CA-053990. Next base: position 2,159,374 of record NZ_CP192043.1, read on the forward strand.
CTGCGCCTGCTCACCGAGACGGTCCGCGACGAGCGCGTCGCGCTGGCCGCGCGCGACCTCTCGGCGGTGCCGAAGGCCGTCGACGACGCCGCCACGGGCGTCCTGGTCGACGTCGAGCTCGACGCCAGGTGAGCCACGTGAGCCACGCTGCTGCGCCGGGCGCACCCGGCGTGCGAGATTGCCGGGCGTGGCCAAGGTCTACGAGCGCATCGAGCCCCGGCTCGCCCGGTGGATCGGCGAGCAGCCGGTGTTCTTCGTCGGCACCGCCCCGCTGTCGGGCGACGGGCTGGTCAACGTCTCGCCGAAGGGCCTGCGCGGCACCTTCGGCGTCCTCGACGAGCACACGTTCGCCTACGTCGACATGACCGCGAGCGGCATCGAGACCACCGCCCACCTGCGGGAGAACGGGCGCATCTGCGTGATGTTCTGCTCCTTCGACGGCACACCCAACGTCGTGCGACTGCACGGCCGGGGCCGCGTCGTCACCCACGGCGAGGAGGGGTTCGACGAGGCGCTCGCGCCGTTCGCGATGGGGCTCGCGTCGCGGCGCACCGAGGCCCGCGGGGTGATCACCGTCGACGTCACCCGGGTCGCCGACGCCTGCGGCTACGCGGTGCCGCGGATGACCCTCGAGTCCGACCGCGAGCTGCTCGACTCGTGGGCGGAGCGCCGCAGCCCCGAGTGGCTGCGGAACTACCGCACCGAGAAGAACGAGCACTCCCTCGACGGGCTGCCCGGCCTCGCGGGGCTGCCGGGATGGTGACGGCCGGCGCGCTGCTCGTCGCGGGGACGACGTCCGACGCCGGCAAGAGCGTGCTGGTCGCCGGGATCTGCCGGTGGCTGCACCGTCGCGGCGTGGACGTGGCGCCGTTCAAGGCGCAGAACATGAGCAACAACTCGGTGGTGTGCGCCGACGGCGGGGAGATCGGGCGCGCCCAGGCGCTGCAGGCCGCCGCGTGCGGGCTGGCGCCGAGCGTCGGGTTCAACCCCGTGCTGCTCAAGCCGGGCAGCGACCGGACCTCGCAGGTGGTGGTCCGTGGCGTCGTCGACGGGACGGTGTCGGCGGCGAGCTACCGCGAGCGCAAGGCGGCGCTGCTCGAGGTCGTCACGTCGTCGCTGGTGTCGCTGCGCGAGCAGCACGAGGTCGTCATCTGCGAGGGCGCCGGCTCGCCCGCGGAGATCAACCTGCGGGCGACCGACATCGCCAACATGGGCCTCGCGCGCGCCGCCGACCTGCCGGTGATCGTCGTCGGCGACATCGACCGCGGCGGGGTGCTGGCGCACCTGTTCGGGACCCTGGCCGTTCTCGAGCCCGCCGACCAGGCGCTGATCGCGGGCTGGGTGGTGAACAAGTTCCGCGGCGACCCGGCGCTGCTCGAGCCCGGCCTCGAGCAGCTCCGGACGCTGACCGGCCGCCCGACGCTCGGCGTCGTGCCCTGGAGCCCGGAGCTGTGGCTCGACGCCGAGGACTCGCTGGGCCACGTCGCCGACGGGGTCGTGGGACGGCCCGCGCCGCCGGTCGGGCGCGACTGGCTGCGGGTGGCCGTGGTGCGCCTGCCGCGGGTGTCCAACGGCACGGACGTCGACGCGCTGGCCGCCGAGCCCGGGGTCGCCGTCCGCTACGTCACCGAGCCCTCGCGTCTCGCCGACGCCGACCTCGTCGTGCTGCCCGGCTCCAAGGCGACGGTGGCCGACCTCGCCTGGCTGCGCGCCCAGGGGCTCGCCGACGGGGTGCTCGCCCACGCCCGCGCCGGGCGACCGGTGCTCGGGGTCTGCGGCGGCTACCAGATGCTCTCCCGGCGCATCCACGACCCGCACGGCGTCGAGGCCGCGCCGGGCGCCGTCGAGGGCCTCGGATTGCTCGACGTCGAGGTGACCTTCGACGTCGCCAAGCACCTCGGGACGCCGACCGGCACGGCGCTGGAGGAGCCGGTGGCGTTCTACGAGATCCACCACGGGCGGGAGCTGCGCTCCGGTGTCGGACGATCTGGGCCTGCCCCGCTGGTGACGCTCGCCGACGGGACGCCGGAGGGGGTGGACGGCGGGCACGTGCTCGGCACGCACGCGCACGGGCTCCTCGAGAACGACGGGCTGCGCCGGCGCCTGCTCGTGCGCGCCGCGGCCGCCGCGGGCCGCGACTTCACCCCGGCGCCCGCGACGTCCTACGCGGCGACGCGCGCCGCCCAGCTCGATCTGCTCGGCGACCTCGTCGAGACCCACCTCGACACCGACGCCCTCGAGGCGCTCATCGCGAAGGGCGCGCCGGCCGGGCTGCCCGAGGTCCGCGTCTCGTCCTCATGATCGAGGTGGATTTCCTGGCGTCGAACGCCAGCGTGGACGCAGGGCTTGCACTCAGGCCCGGTCCACGTCGTACACGTGGCCCGCGGTGCGCAGGCGCTCCACGAGCGCCGGGCCCATCGCCGTGGCGGGGGTGAGCGAGCCGGCGCGGTCGGGCAGGCGGTCGCCGTCGAGGGCGAGGCAGAGCCCCGTCTCGCCGAACATCACGGCGGTGGCCGCGTAGCCCGGGTCGCCGGAGCCCGAGACGCGCCCGGTGTAGCGGGCGCCGGTGGTGGTCGTCGCGTCGATGTCGTGGCGGAACCACCCGGCGTTGCGGGTCTTCTCGCTCGGCCCCTCGCCCGGCTTGGGCAGGACGCGGTCGAGCACCTGTCGGACGCCGGGGGTGACGAATCCGGCGAGCAGGGCGCCCAGCCCGCCCGTGACCACGCCTGCGGTGATCGCGCCGACCGGCCCCTTGCCGGTGCCCATCACCTCGCCGTAGCGCAGGCCCTTGCCGTACGCGTAGCCCGCGATCGCGTTCGAGCGCCGCACGATGCGGGTGTTGTAGGACGCCATGACGAACGGCGCGACCCAGCGGCCCTCGACGCGGTGCGGCGCCGGGTTGTCGCTGGGCTGGCGGGTGTCGGGCTCGGCGTCGCGCTCCGGGCTCAGGCCGTAGGGATCGCGCATCAGCTTGGCGAGTGAACGGTCCGCCCGCGCCCCGTCGGCCAGCCCCCGCATGGAGTCGACCGTGCCGCCCGACACGCCGCCGCGGATGCGGGCGACGGTGGTGACGTCGGTGAGCTCGCCCTCGCCGTCGGCCTGGACGCGGCTGTGGAGCAGCAGCACCGAGAGGTCGGAGGGGATCGAGTCGTAGCCGCAGGAGTGCACGATCCGCGCGCCGCTCGCGCGGGCGGGCTCGTCGAAGCGGTCGATCGCCTCGCGGGCGAACTGGACCTCGCCGGTGAGGTCCGCGTAGTGCGTGCCGGCCGTCGCGCACGCCTCGACCACCGGCAGGCCGTACTTCGCGTAGGGGCCGACGGTGGTGAGGAGCGCCGTCGTCGAGGCGGCCATGCGCGCGAGGGCGTCGGGGTCGGTGGTGTCGGCGACGATCAGGGGCCAGTCCCCGCCGGGCGAGGGCAGGCGGTCGCGGACCTTCTCCAGGCGCTCGCGCGAGCGGCCCGCCAGCGCGATCCGGGTGCCGGCGGGCGCGTGGCGCGCGAGGTGGGCGGCGGTCAGCTCGCCGACGAAGCTCGTGGCGCCGAACAGGACCAGCTCGTGCTCGCGATCACCGGACATGGCGGCACGATAACCGCGCTCCCGTGCCCCGGCAGCCCCGTCCCCCGTGAGTGAAGTTCCCGGCTATAGCCGGGAACTTCGCTCACATAGGGGTGACCACGAAGATCGGGTGCCGGTCGGCGATCGCGGCGAGCTCGTCGTCGGACGAGTCGGCGTCGACGCCGTCGAAGAACGCGCCGACCTCCCACGCCCAGGCACGCAGGTAGGCGCGCAGCACCGGCGCCTTGTCGGCGTCGGCGAGCTCGGTGGCGCGCACGGTCTCGGTGCGCCGGCCCACGCGGAGCTCGGCCTCGCCCGCCACGCGCAGGTTGCGCACCCACTGCGTGTGCCCGCGGGCGGCCACGAGGTAGCGCCGGCCGTCGAGGCGCAGCGGGTTCACCGGGGTCGTGCGGACCTCGCCGCTCGTGCGGCCGCGGACCCCGAGGACGGCGGAGCCGGCGAGCGGGAGCCCGAGCCGGGTGAGGCCGGCGACCAGCGGGTTCATGATCGTGCGCGTGATGCGTCCGGGAGCCTGGTAGTGGGTCGCGGCCATGGTGTCCTCCTCGGTGGTGCGAGAGCACTGCTCTCGATGAGGAGCACTGTTCTCGCTCCGGAGGAGGTTGTCAAGAGCACTGCTCTCGCTGTGTGGCACGATGACCCGCATGCCCCCCGGGACCCGCGCACGGGCGCGCGCCGAGACCACCCGAGCGATCCTCGACGAGGCCCGCCGCCAGCTGGCCGAGCAGGGCGCGGCGGCGCTCTCGCTCCGCTCGGTGGCCCGCGAGGTCGGCATGGTGTCCTCGGCGGTCTACCGCTACGTCGCCAGCCGGGACGAGCTGCTCACGCGGCTGATCGTCGAGGCCTACGACGCCGTCGGGGAGCGCGCCGAGGCGGCCCGGGACCCGGAGGCGCCGCCGCGCGCCCAGTGGCGCGCCGTGTGGCGGGCGGTGCGCTCGTGGGGGCTCGAGCACCCCGCGGAGTACGCGCTGATCTACGGCTCGCCGGTGCCCGGCTACGCCGCGCCGGCCGAGACGATCCCGGCCGCCGGGCGCGTGGGCCTGCTCCTGGCCGCGATCGTCGCCGAGCACGGCGAGGCGCCGGCCGAGGAGGGGGACAGGGACGGGGCGAGGGACGGCGTGCTGCTCGACGGCCTGCTCCCCGGCGTGGCCCCGCCGCTCGTCCTGCCGGCGATCGCGGCCTGGACGCAGCTCTTCGGCACCGTCGGTTTCGAGCTCTTCGGCCAGTACGAGAACGTCGTCGTCGACCGCGCGGCCTTCCTCGACGCCGTCGCCGACACCACGGCGTCCTCGGTCGGGCTCCCTCCGTCCTGAGGCCCGCCGGAGGTGGGACCGTCCGGCTGCTTGACGCCGGGTGCCCTGTGCGCGGACGGTGACCGCGCCGACGTCGTCGAAAGGGAGCACCAGATGGCCGACCAGGATCACCGCGAGGAACCGCCGTCACTCCCCGAGACCGTGGCGCGCGAGCGCGCGAACGAGGAGGCCGCGGACGCCGACTCCGCCACGTCGATCGCCAGCACCGAGCGCCGCGGGCGGCACGCGACACCCGAGTCCGGGGACGACTCGCTGCCCGAGACCGAGCAGCGCGAGCGCGCTGCGGAGCCGGAGGCCGACGCCGAGCAGGCGCGGTCCGACAACCCGTCGATCCCGGGTACGGAGCAGCGCCGGCGGGAGGACTGACCGGAACGGGTCAGCGCGCCGCCAGGGCCACGCGCAGGCCGGCGATCATCAGGTCGAGCCCGTGGCGGAACAGGGCCTCGTGGGCGTCGGGGGTGCCCGTGTGCGCCGCGAGCGCCGGCCGGAGCGCGGCGAGGTGCGGGTAGACCTCGGGGTCGGTGGGCGGCGGGCGACCGTGGTCGGACGGCGGCCGCTCACGCTCGGCGTGGTACTCGATCGCCGAGCCGATGACGAGGTTGCCGATCGCCTGGACGGTCGAGAAGGCGTCGACGGGGGAGAGGCCCGCGTCGATGAGGGTGCCGAGCACCACCTCGACCGCGGGCAGCGACGCCTCCGTCGGACGGTTGCCGGCGACGACCAGCGCGGCATCGCGGTGGGCGACGAGGGCCCGGTACTGCACGACGGCGCGCTCGCGCAGCCAGTCCGCCCAGTCCTCGCCGGGCGCGGGGGGCGTCACCTGCCACTGGTCGGCGAGCAGGCGCTCGGCGACGTGGTCGAGCAGCGTGCGCTTGTCGGCGACGTGCCAGTAGAGCGTCGGCGCGCTGACCCCGAGGTCGCGGGCGAGCCGCCGCAGTGACAGGCCCTCGAGCCCCACCTCGCCGAGCAGGTCCACCGCGGCGTCGACGACGGCGTCGCGGGTCAGCGTCATGCGTCCTCCTTGCCCCCTCGAACGGTGTGAGAGTAGCGTCCCTAACGCTGTTAGAGGAGGGGGCCATGAACACACCCGCGGTCGCGGGCCGCGGCCTGGTCAAGCGCTACGGCGCGATCGAGGCGGTGCGCGGCATCCACCTCGAGGTGGCGCGCGGCGAGACGTTCGGCTTCCTCGGACCCAACGGGGCCGGGAAGTCCACCACGATCAACATCCTCTGCACCCTGGTCGAGCCGACCGACGGCGAGGCCGAGGTCGTCGGGCTCGACGTCGTGCGCGAGCGCGCCGCCGTGCGCCGGCGCATCGGGCTCGTGTTCCAGGACCCGACGCTCGACGCCCCGATGTCGGGCGAGCAGAACCTGCGGTTCCACCAGGAGCTCTACGGCGTCGACCGGCGGCGGGCGCCGGCCCGGCGCGAGGAGGTGATGCGCATGGTCGGCCTCTGGGACCGCCGGGCCGACCCCGTCGCCACCTATTCCGGCGGCATGCGGCGGCGCCTCGAGATCGCGCGCGGGCTGCTGCACTCGCCGCAGGTGCTCTTCCTCGACGAGCCGACGATCGGCCTGGACCCGCAGACCCGCGGCACCATCTGGGACTACGTGGCGGAGCTCCACCGGACGGAAGAGATCACCGTCTTCGTCACCACCCACTACATGGACGAGGCCGAGCACTGCGACCGGATCGCGATCATGAACGAGGGCCGGATCGTCGCCCTCGACACCCCGGACGCGCTCAAGGCCCAGGTGGGCGCCGACCGCGTCACGATCACCACGGACGACGACGAGGTCGCCCTGCGCGCGCTGCGCACCGAGTTCGGGCTCGAGGGCGCCGTGCGTGAGGGCGCGGTGTCGATCGCCGTGGCCGACGGGGCGGGCTTCGTGCCGCGCCTGTTCGACCGTCTCGGCAGCCACCGCGTGACGATCCGCTCGGTCACCGTGACCCGGCCCAGCCTCGACGACGTCTTCCTGGCCCACACCGGCACCACGATCCGCGACGCGGAGGCCGGGCCGAGCATGCATCCCATGGCGATGCGGATGAGGGGACGCTGATGACCACCACGATGACCCCGGAGGCCGTGCGGGTCCCCGTGAGCAGTCTCGTCACCGAGGCGCGCGCCGCGGCGGTCGTCTGGCAGCGGGAGATGATCCGCTTCGTCAAGGACCGCTCGCGCATCCTGTCGTCGCTGGCCCAGCCGCTGCTGTTCCTGTTCGTGCTGGGTACGGGTCTGGGCTCGCTGCTGGGGAGCAGTGAGGGCGCCGGGTCCGTCGCGTTCACGACGTTCCTGTTCCCGGGCGTGATGGCGATCTCGGTGCTCTTCACCGCGGCCTTCGCCGGCATCTCGATCGTCTGGGACCGGGAGTTCGGCTTCCTGCGCGAGATGCTCGTCGCGCCGGTGTCGACCGCCTCGATCCTCATCGGGAAGGCCCTCGGCGGCGCGACCGTGGCGACGCTGCAGTGCTTCGTGCTCCTGGCCCTCGCCGGCCTGGTCGGTGTGCCCTACGACCCGCTGATGCTGCTGGCGATGGTCGGGCTGATCTTCCTGATGGGCTTCATGATCACGTCGCTCGGCCTGCTGCTGGCGGCGCGCGTGAAGCAGATCCAGACGGCGATGCCGCTGGTCCAGCTCGTCATCACGCCCCTGATGTTCCTGTCCGGGGCGCTCTTCCCGCTCTCGGGGCTGCCGACGTGGCTCGCCGTGCTCACGCACATCAACCCCATGACCTACGCCGTCGAGCCCCTGCGCTCGGTGGTCTTCGACCACCTCGACGTCGACGCCGCGACCCGCGCGCGCTTCGACCCCGGCATCGTCTGGGGGACCTGGGTCGTGCCCGTGGGCGTGCAGATCCTCATGACGATCGGGTTCTGCGTCCTGCTGCTGTCCCTGGCGGTGTGGCGGTTCCGCCGGACGGAGTGAGACCCCGACCCGGGTTTCAGAGCTCGGGGTCGAGCGGGAGTCCGAGCAGGGCGTTCTCCAGCACCTCGGGCAGTGCCGGGTGGATCCAGTACTGCTTCTCCGCCATGGTGCGGGCGTCCAGGCCGAAGGTGATCGCCTGGATCATCGGCTGGATGAGCGAGGACGCCTCCGGGCCCATGAGGTGGGCGCCGAGCAGGGTGCCGTCCGGCGAGGCGACGAGCTTGACGACGCCGGTGGTGTCCTCCATGGCCCAGCCGAAGGCGACGTCGCCGTAGTTCTGGATCTTGGTGACGTAGGGGATGCCGCGGTCGCGGCAGTCCTGCTCGCGGAGCCCGATCGAGGCGATCTGCGGGTCGGTGAACACCGCGGCCGGCACGTGCCGGTTGTTCGTCTCCCGCGGGTCGTCGGGGTAGAGCAGGTTGTGGCGCACGATCGCGGCCTCGTGGTTGGCGACGTGCTTGAGCTGGAACTCCGAGCTGATGTCGCCGAGCGCGTAGACGCCGGGCACCGAGGTCCGCTGCTGCTCGTCGACGACGATGCGCCCGTCGGAGTGCAGCGCGAGCCCGCCCGCGGCGGCGTCGAGGAGGTCGGAGTTGGGGATGCGCCCGGCGGCCACGAGCAGGGCGTCGCCCTCGATGGGGCCGTGCTGGCAGTGGACGACGATCGTGCCGTCGGCGCGCTGCTCGGGCGGGGCGGTGGGCGCGGCGTCGCAGTAGAGGGTCCAGCGCTGGGCGGCCAGCGAGGTGAACCGGCTCGAGATGTCCTCGTCCTGCTCGCGCAGCAGCGCCGGGCCGCGGGTGGCGACGGTGACCTCGGCGCCCAGCGCCGAGAACACGTGGGCGAACTCCGCGGCGATGTAGCCGCCGCCGACGATCGTCAGGCGGCGGGGGACCTCGTCGATGCGCATGACGTCGTCGGAGGTGTGGAAGTCCACGCCGCTCGAGGCGATCAGGTGCGGGATCGCGGGACGCGCGCCGGCGGCGACGACGATGCGGTCGCCGGTGAGGGTGACCGGCTCGCTGCCGTCGGTCGGGGCCACCTCGAGCGCCCGCTCGCCGGTGAAACGGGCGTGGCCGAGGTAGACCGTCGAGTTCGGGGCCTCGTACTGGCGGTAGTGCTGCCCCCCGGCGGCGATCGGGTCGATGCGGGAGAACACCCGGTCGCGGATGTCGGTCCAGCGGATCTTGTCGATGCTCGCGTCCACGCCGTAGATGCCCGCCCGGCGGATCGTCTCGGCGACGTCGGCGGCGTAGACGTACATCTTGGTCGGGATGCAGCCGACGTTCAGGCAGGTCCCACCGAACACCCCGTGCTCGACGATCGCCACGTCCATGTCCGCGAACCGTTCGTCCGGGATCGTGTTGCCGGAGCCGGTGCCGATGATGACGAGGTCGTGGTGGGGCACGCCGTCCACGGTAGTGCGCGACCGAACCGGGCGTGGCCCCGCCGTCCCACGACGAGCGGTCCCGAGATCGCCGTTCACCGGCCAGTGCTGACCGTTCATCGTCCCGCGACCACTCCATGGTGACGTTTGTCGACGGAAATCGACCGCTCGTCGTCGCTCGGCGGAGCGAACTATGCCCGCTCGGCCTTGTCCGAGGTCGGCCCGACTGCTGGTCTCTTCCCCCGAAGGCACCCCACCGCTGCGCCGAACGGCCCCCGGTAGAGCGCCGAACGGACCTGAGCGGGAGGGGCAGTACGGATGTCGAACGGCGTGCGCGACGGGATCACCACGGTCGGGAGGATCCTCGTGCTCGCCGGGACGGCCCTGCTGATCGTCCTCGCCGGGGCGGCGGGCGCGAGGGCCTCCGAGGGCACGACCCCCGGTGGGGACGACTCCGGAGACGGCGGCTCGGGCGTGGTCGTCGACGCGGGCGTCCGGGTCGTCGGCGGGGCGCGCACGACCACCGACGAGCACCCGTGGGCGGTGTTCCTCACCGACGGCGCGGGGTTCCAGTTCTGCGGGGGCACGCTCGTCGCCCCCACCAAGGTCCTCACCGCCGCGCACTGCATGGCCACCACGACGCCGAAGCAGGTGATGGTGGTCGCGGGGCGCGACGACAAGCAGTCGACCACCGGCGACACCTCCGCGGTCACCTCGGCGTGGGTCAGCCCCGAGTTCGAGGGCGTCGGCAAGGGCGCCGACCTCGCGGTCCTGACGCTCGCGACCCCCAGCACCCGCACGCCGCTGCCGCTCGCCGGGCCGGGCGACGAGGCGCTCTACCAGGACGGGCGCGCCGCCCAGATCTACGGCTGGGGCGCGACCTCGGAGAGCGCCACGCCCTCGCGCTACCTGCTGACGGCGACCGTGCCGATGCGCGGCGACGACTACTGCCGCGCCGGCGACCGGACCTTCGACGCCCGCCGTCTCACCTGCGCCGGCTTCGACCAGGGCGGCGTCGACTCGTGCCAGGGCGACTCGGGCGGCCCGCTCGTCGCGGCCGGGAAGCTCATCGGGGTCACGTCCTTCGGCGACGGCTGCGCCCGCGCCGGGCGCCCCGGCTACTACGTGCGCGTCGCGGCCCTGCGCGATGCGTTGCGTTCCCAGCTCACGTGAGCGGAATTCACGGCTATAGCCGTGAATTCCGCTCACGGGGGAGAGACGACGGACCGGCGGGCAGGCCGGTCCGGCGAGACGGAGACGGGACCCGGACCACAGCCCCCGGTCCGGGTCCCGCTCCGCGGAGTCGCACTCATCTCAGCGATCGCTCAGATGTTGTGGGTTAGGGTCCGTCGAACCTCGACTCCCGATCCGTGAGGACACCCCTTGGGCTTCCCGTTCTCGGCCGTCGTCGGCCACGAGGACCTGCGTCTCGCCCTGATGCTCACCGCGGTCGACCCGGGGATCGGCGGCGTCCTGGTGCGCGGGGAGAAGGGCACCGCGAAGACGACGATCGTGCGCGCGCTGGCCACGCTGCTGCCGCCGGTCGAGGTCGTCGCGGGGGACCGGTTCTCGGTCGACGTCGACGCCGGGGAGCAGAGCCCCGACGGCCCGTTCCCGTCCGACGCCTCGCGCGAGCGCCGGGACGTGCGCCTGGTGGAGCTGCCGGTCGGCGCCTCGGAGGACCGCGTCACCGGGTCGCTCGACCTCGAGGAGGTGCTCGCCCACGGGCGGACCTCCGTGCGCCCGGGCCTGCTCGCCGCCGCGCATCGCGGGGTGCTCTACGTCGACGAGGTCAACCTGCTCCACGACCACCTCGTCGACCTCCTGCTCGACGCCGCCGCCACCGGACGCGCGCACGTCGAGCGCGACGGTGTCTCGCTGACCCACCCGGCGGCGTTCCTGCTGGTCGGCACCATGAACCCGGAGGAGGGCGAGCTGCGTCCGCAGCTGCTCGACCGCTTCGGGCTCACCGTGCGGGTCGCCGCGTCCCGCGACGTCGCCGAGCGCACCGAGGTCGTGCGCCGGCGCCTCGCCCACGACGCCGATCCCGACGCCTTCGCCGCGCGCTTCGCCGGCGACGAGGACGCCCTGCGGGCCCGGCTCGTCGAGGCCCGTAGCCGGCTGGCGTCGGTTGCCCTGCCCGACGCCGAGCTCGTGCGGATCTCCGCGCTGTGCGCCGAGGTGGAGGTCGACGGCATGCGCGCGGACGTCGTCCTCGCCCGCACCGCCGTCGCCCACGCCGCGTGGCGCGGGGCGGAGGCCGTCGACGCCTCCGACGTGCGCGTCGCGGCCCGCCTGGCCCTGCCGCACCGCCGTCGGCGCGACCCGTTCGACGAGCCGCACCTCGGTGAGGACGAGCTCGACGAGGCGATGCAGAAGGCGGACGAGGCGGCAGATTCCGCGGACTCCTCCGAGGACACCGAGCCGCCCCCCGAGGGCGGCGGCGAGGGACCGGACGACGACGGTCCCGACGACCCCGGCCCCGACGACCCCGGCCCCGACGATCCCGGGCCCGACGGCGGGGGTCCGGGGAGGGGCCCCGGTGGCGGGGCGCCGCCGCCCTCGTCGTCCGCCCCGTCATCCCCGCCGCCGTCGTCCGGGAACGGGACCGCGTCCGAGCCGCCTCCCGGCGCCGGGCGCGACGCGCCCGAGCCCGCCGGCGTGCCGGTCGGAGCACCGGCGTCGACGCGGCTGCGGGCGCGCCGGTTCGAGGTGCGCGGCACAGGGGAGGGCGCGCCGGGCCGGCGCTCGCGGGCGCGGGGCAAGCAGGGTCGCGTGGTGCGCGCGGTGCCCGACGCCCGCGACGACACCACGCTGCACGTGCCCGCCACGATGCTGGCGGCGGCCGGGCGGGGCGCCGCCGGTGTCGCGCGGACCGACCTGCGCCACGCCGTGCGCGAGGGCCGCGAGGGCAACCTCGTGCTCTTCTGCGTCGACGCGTCGGGATCGATGGCGGCGCGCAAGCGGATGAGCGCGGTCACCGGGGCCGTCGCCGCCCTCCTGCGCGACGCCTACCAGCGCCGCGACCGGGTCGGCGTGGTGACGTTCCGGGGGAGTGACGCCACGGTCGCCCTGCCGCCGACCACCTCGGTGCACGCCGCGCACGCCCGCCTGCACGACCTGCGCACCGGCGGGCGCACCCCGCTCGCCGAGGGCCTGCGCACGGCGCGGGCGGTCCTGCGCACCGAGCGGACCCGGGACGCCCGGCGCCGCGGCCTGCTCGTGGTCCTCACCGACGGGCGCGCGACGGCGTCCGGCGGGCTCGACGCCGCGCTGGAGGCGGCCCGGGGGCTCGCGCGCGACGCCGGCGCCGGCGGGCGGGGTGCGAGCGTGAGCACGGTCGTCGTCGACTGCGAGTCGGGGCCGGTGCGCCTGGGGCTCGCCGGGCGCCTCGCCCGCGTCGCCGGCGGCACCGTCGTCACCCTGGACGAGCTGACCGGCGAGTCCGTCGCCGGTGTCGTGGAGCAGTTCCGAGCCTCGTGAGTGAAGTTCCCGGCTATAGCCGGGAACTTCACTCACATACGGAAGGAGGGCAGCCGTGCCGCAGGGGGTCCCGAGCACCGTCCCCGCCGACGGGCTGACGACGCGCCAGCGCCGGCGTCGTCCGCTGCTGCTCGTGCACACCGGGCCGAACAAGGGGAAGTCGACGGCCGCGTTCGGGCTCGCGCTGCGCCAGTGGACGGCCGGGTCGTCGATCGCGGTGTTCCAGTTCGTGAAGTCGGCGAAGTGGCGGGTCGGCGAGGAGACCGCCCTGCGCGCCCTCGGCGACGTGCACCGCGACACCGGGCAGGGCGGGCCCGTCGAGTGGCACAAGATGGGCGAGGGCTGGTCGTGGTCGCGCAAGGCCGGGACCGAGTCCGACCACGCCGAGGCCGCGCGGGAGGGCTGGGCGGAGATCCGGCGCCGGCTCGAGGCGGGTGCGCACGACTTCTACGTGCTCGACGAGTTCACCTACCCGCTGAAGTGGGGCTGGATCGACGTCGACGAGGTGGTCGAGGTGTTCACCCACCGGCCCGGCTACCAGCACATCGTCGTCACCGGCCGGGACGCGCCGCCGGCGCTGACCGACGCCGCGGACCTCGTCACCGAGATGACCAAGATCAAGCACCCGATGGATGCCGGTCAGAAGGGGCAGAAGGGGATCGAGTGGTAGTGCTGCCGCCCCGGGTCGTCGTCGCGGCGCCCTCGTCCGGCAGCGGCAAGACCACCGTCGCCACCGGTCTGCTCGGCGCCCTCGCGGCGCGCGGGACGGCCGTGGCCCCGGCGAAGGTCGGGCCCGACTACGTCGACCCCGGCTACCACGCCCTCGCCGCCGGGCGCCCCGGTCGCAACCTGGACGGGGTGCTCGTCGACCCCGCGACGCTGCCGGGGCTCCTCGCGCACGGGGCGCGCGGCGCGGAGCTGGCCGTGGTCGAGGGTGTGATGGGGCTCTTCGACGGCCGGATCGCCGCCGACCCGAACGCCGACGGCTCGACCGCCCACGTCGCCCGGCTGCTCGAGGCGCCCGTGGTGCTGGTGGTCGACGCGCGCGGCCAGTCCCGCTCGGTCGCCGCGCTGCTCGCCGGGTTCCGGGACTTCGACCCGCGGCTGCGCCTCGGCGGCGTGATCCTCAACCGGGTCGGGTCGAACCGCCACGAGGAGGTCCTGCGCGCCGCGTGCGCCGAGGTCGGGCTCCCCGTGCTCGGGGTGCTGCCCCGGCGGGCGGAGCTGGCGGTGCCGTCGCGGCACCTGGGGCTGGTGACCGCCGCCGAGCACGGGAGCGCGGCGCGCGCGGCGGTGGACGCGATGGCGGCGCTGGTCGCCGGGCACGTGGACCTCGACGCCGTCGTGGCCCTCGCGCGCTCGGCGCCCGCGACAGCCACGACGCCGTGGGACCCGGCGGTCGGCGAGCGCGTCCCCGGCGCGCCGGTGGTCGCCGTCGCCGGCGGGGCCGCGTTCACGTTCGGCTACCCCGAGCACGCCGAGATGCTGGCGGCCGGGGGCGCCGACGTCGTCACCGTCGACCCCGCACGCGACGAGGCGCTGCCGCCCGGGACGGCCGGCCTCGTGCTGCCCGGCGGGTTCCCCGAGGAGCACGCCGAAACCCTGAGCGCCAACGCCCCGCTGCGCGCGGCGATCCGGGCGTTCGCGGCGTCCGGGGCCCCGGTCCACGCCGAGTGCGGCGGGCTGCTCTACCTCGCCCGCTCGCTGGACGGCGCGCCGATGTGCGGGGTGCTCGACGCCGACGCGGCGATGGGCCCGCGCCTGTCCCTGGGCTACCGCACCGCCACCGCCTGCGCGGACTCCCCGCTCGCCGCCGCCGGGGAGACGGTGACGGGGCACGAGTTCCACCGCACCGTCGCCACCCCGCGCGCCGGCACGTCCGCGGCCTGGCGGTGGGACGGCGCGGAGCCCGAGGGCTTCGTGACCGGCGGCGTCCACGCCTCCTACCTGCACACCCACCCCGTCAGCCGTCCGGGTGGCATCGCACGATGGCTGCGCCACGTGAGTGATAGGGGTCGTCCCGACGACCCAGATCCCTCACGTGGCCGGAGGCCCTCATGAACGTCACCGTCGACGGGCGCACCGTCGCCCTCGCCGAGCACGGCGACCCCGACGGCGCCCCGGTCTTCCTCTTCCACGGCACCCCCGACAGCCGCCTGGGCAAGGAGTTCACCGACGCCCCGGCGCGCGAGCGCGGGCTGCGCGTCCTGTGCCCCGACCGCGGCGGGATCGGTGGCTCCGACCCCCTCCCGGGACGGACGATCCCGGGCTACGCGGACGAGGTGCTCGCGCTGGCCGACGTGCTCGGCATCGACCGGTTCGCGACGATCGGCTACTCCGCCGGCGGTCCCTTCGCGCTGTCCTGCGCGGCGGGGTGCGGCCCGCGCGTCACCGGGACCGCGCTCATGGCCGGCGCCGGCCCGATCGACGACCGCCCCGGTGCCACGGAGGGCCTCGCGAAGTCCGACCTCGACATGCTCGAGCTCATCGACAAGAACCCGCGCCGCGAGGCGATGGCGCTGCGCGTCCAGAAATGGGCGACGCAGCTGGTGCCGGGCGCCGCGATCGGCCAGATCTCCGCGGAGCTCGCGCAGCCCGACAAGGACTTCCTCGCCCGGCGCCCCGCGAAGGAGGAGATGTCCTTCTTCGTGGAGTCGCTGCGCCAGGGACCGCGCGGCGTGATGGACGAGTACCGGCTCTGGGCGAACGCCTGGCACCTCGACTGGGACGCGGTGACGGCGCCTGTCGAGATCTTCCAGGGCGAGGACGACAAGATGGTGCCGATGCACCACGCCGAGGACATCGCCTCCCGCCTGCCGGCCGGGACGGCGCGGATCCACCGGCTGCCGGGCGTCGGGCACCTGTCGATCCAGGACCACGTCGCCGAGGTCCTCGACGCGCTGGTGACCCCGTAGGCGTGCTCGTCCTCGGGGTCGGCGTCGAGCCGGGCACGCCGCCGGAGCACCTGCTCGACGCGGTGGCGGCCCTCGGGCTGGTCGAGGACGTCGCCGTCGTCGCCACCATCGAGACCCGCGCGGGCGAGCCCGCGGTGACGACGCTGGCGGCGGGCCGGACCCTGCGCGCCTACCCCGCCTCGGTCCTCGACACCGTCGACGTCCCGCACCCTCGCCGGTCGTGCGCCGGCTGACCGGCACCGGGAGCGTCGCCGAGGCCGCCGCCCTGCTGGCCGCCCGCGAGCGGGGCGGGGGCGAGCTGGTCGTCGGCAAGCAGCGGGGTCGGGGGGTCACGGTGGCGGTGGCGCGCTGAGGGGTCCGACCGGGTCTGACGCGGGCGCGTGTGACGGGGGAGGATGACGACCATGAGCGAGCAGCCCCGGTACGGCGCGCCGTCGCCCGCCGACGGGCCCACCACCCCCGGCACGGGCGCCATCTCGCGGGCCGAGGTGGCCGGGTCGGGCACCGTCGACCCGATTCCGGCGGATCCGGGTTCGGCCGGCCGGACCCCGCCGTCGGAGCCCCTCACCATCCCGGACGCCGCCGCCGCCGCCCGGCCGCGCGTGCAGACGAGCCCCGGACGCACGCGCGTCGGCGGGGCCTGGATCGGGCTGATCCTCGGCGCCGTCGTCCTGGTGTTCCTGCTCGTGTTCATCCTCCAGAACCTCGATCCCGCCCGCGTGGCGTTCCTGGGGCTCGAGGCCACCCTGCCGCTGGGGATCTGGCTGCTCTTCGCCGCGATCGCCGGGGTGCTGCTGCTCGCGATCCCCGGTCTCGGGCGGATGGTGCAGTGGCGTCGCGCGGCCAAGCGCACGGGAAGGGTCCGCTCATGACGCCACCGATGACACTCCGCCTCGCCGGGGCCCCGCTGCCGCTCGTCGGCCGCGCCCGCGCCTACGTCTGCGGCATCACCCCGTACGACACGACCCACCTGGGCCACGCGGCCACGTTCGTCTGGGCCGACGTCGCCTCCCGGGTGCTGCGGCGCACCGGGGTCGAGCTCGTCACCTGCCGCAACGTCACCGACGTCGACGACGTCCTCGACGCCGCCGCCGAGCGGGCGGGGGCGCGGTTCGACAGCTTCGCCGCCGTGGGCCAGTTCCGCTTCGACCGCGACATGGCCGCCCTCGGGGTGCGCCCGCCGACCCACGAGCCGCGCGCCCACAACCACGTCGACGGGGTCGTCGCCCTCGCCGCTGCGCTGCTCGAGCGCGGCGCGGCCTACGAGCGCGACGGCGCCGTGCTGTTCCGCGCCGGTCAGGTGCCGGCGCCCGAGATCCCCGCCGACCCCGACGAGACGTCGAGCGAGACTCCCTGGCCGGGTGCCGACGACCCCGCCGACGCGCTGGTCTGGCGGCCGGCGTCGCCCGGCGAGGCGGCCTGGCCCAGCCCCTGGGGCGACGGGCGCCCGGGTTGGCACGCGGAGTGCGCGGCGATGGCGCTGACGATGCTCGGGCCGGCCGTCGACCTCCACATCGGCGGCGCCGACCTGCGCCACCCCCACCACACCCACCAGGCGGCGATGGTCGAGGCCGTCACCGCTGTGCGGCCCTTCGCCCGCGCGCGCCTGCACGTCGGGACGGTGCGGGTCGACGGGCAGAAGATGGCGAAGTCGGCCGGGAACCTCCTGCTCGTTGGCGAGCTGCTCGAGACCCACCCCGCCGCGGCCGTGCGTCTGCTGCTGCTCGACCGGCCGTGGGCGAGCGCCTGGGACATCGAGCCGGGGGCCCTCGACGCCGCCGCGGCCCGCCTCGAGCGGCTCTACGCCGCAGCGGCCCGGCCGGCGCGGGGCGTCGCGGCCGCGGACGCCGTGATGGAGCGCCTGCTCGACGACCTCGACGTGCCCGGCGCGCTCGCGGTGGCCGAGGACGAGGGCGGGGAGGCCGCCCGCGCGGCCCTCGCGGTGCTCGGCCTGGCCTGATCGGCTGGACGTGTCCCGGCGAACACCTCCCGCGTGTCCGGGCGCGGCGCGCCGTCTCCGACCGGGTGTCCACCTAACGTGGGCCCGCGTGCCGGTGGAGGCCTCGTGAGGCCGCGGCGGCGGAGGGGAGGTGGCCTCATGGGTGTCGGCACCCGGTGGTGGCGCCGTGTCGAGTCCGAGGAGGACAACGACGCGTGGGGTGGCCCGGACGACGTCACCGTCGCCCCCGACCCGCGCGCCCCGATCGAGGACGACGGCCGCGAGGCGCGGGAGGCCGCGGAGCGCGAGGCGCGCGAGGCCGCCGAGCGCGAGGCGCGCGAGACCGCGGAGCGCGAAGCGCGCGAGACCGCGGAACGCGAAGCGCGCGAGACCGCGGAACGCGAAGCGCGCGAGACCGCGGAGCGCGAGGCCCGCGAGCAGGCCGAGCGCCAGGCCCGCGAGCAGGCCGAACGCGAAGCGCGGGAGGCGGCGGAGCGGCAGGCCCGCGAGCAGGCCGAGCGCCAGGCCCGCGAGCAGGCCGAACGCGAGCGTCTCGAACGTGAGGCCCGCGAGCAGGCCGAACGCGAGCGCCGCGAGCGCGAGGAGACCGAGGCGCAGGACCTCGTGTCGACGCTGCCCGGTGCCGAGACCGTCCCCCGCCGCTGGCGCGCGAGGCCGCGGCCCGCGAGGCCGCGGCGCGCGAGGCGGCGAAGGCGAACCGCAGGCGTCGCCGGCGGCGGGTGCTCGCGATCTTCCTGATCGCGGCCCTCGCGGTGGCGGCTGTGTGGATCATTCCGCGGCTGATCGCCCTGGTGCTCGCACTCGCCGGTGCGCTGGGGGTGGGGCCGGCGCCGGAGCCGCCGCCGATCATCGCGGCCACGCCGGTGGCCGCGGTCGCCGGCCCACCGGCCGAGCTCCCCGGGGCGGGTCGACGATCCTGCCCGCGCAGCGGGTGGTCGCCCTGCGCGAGGCCCCGGGCAGCGGCCCGAGCGAGGCGAGCGCGGACCGTCTCGACGACGTCGCCGTCCCGTTCGGCACCAGCGACCGCGAGGTCCTGCCGGCCATGGAGCTGCCGGTGCGCGACGTCGCCGACGCCCCGCGGCGTGGCAACGCCTCGCGCTCACGCGGGCCCACCGCCAGCTCCTCGTGCTCGCCGTGCCCACCGGACCGACCGCCGTCCGCGACGCCCTCGAGCCCTGGGAGCGACTGCTGCGCGAGCCCGATGTCGGCCTCGCCCTCGACGCCCCGCCGCTCGCGCCGGAGGAGCTCGGCGCGGTCACCGGTTGGCTCGCCGACATGGTGCGCACCGGCAACCTGCCGCAGAAGCTCGTCGTCGTCCCGGGGACCGCGACCGCCGCGCCGTCCGAACTCGCCGTCATCGCCACCGACGGGGCGCAGGCGTCCGCGCCGCGCGGGGTGGTCCTCCCGCCGGGCGGCCCGTCGCCCACCGAGCTGCTGGCCGCCGACCCGGCCCCGGACGTCGTGCTCTACCGCTGACCGGGTTCCGACGCCGGATGCTTCGAAAACCGAAGCGTCGTCCGGGAGGGAGTCGAGCGCCGCGCGCGGATCCGGAGCCCGAGAAGGGCGCCGCGGCAGCACGACGCTTCGGAAATCGAAGCATTTCCGGCGAGGAGTCAGGACCCCCGAGCTCACGCCCGCCAGGTCGTCGAACGACGGACGCGGTCCCAGAGGACGTCCACCTCGCCGAACTCGAGCGTCGCCGGCAGCAGCGCGAGCCGCTCGGGCAGGGCCGACGCCGCGGCGGCGAGGATGTCGGGCGGGTCGGGGTCGCCGCCCTCGAGGCTGCCGAGCACCACGAGCACGCCGGTCAGGGGGAGCCCGCCGCGGTCACCGAGCACCGTGCGCACCCGGGCGACGGCCGCGCGCAGCTCGTCGACGTGGTCGGTGAGGTGACCGTCGACGCGCAGGACGCCGGCCCGGACGTCCGCCCGCGAACCCTCGACCGCGCGCGCCACGACCACGCCCGGGGCTCCGACCAGCAGGGTGCCGGCACCCCCGACCGGCACCTCGGGCACCACCCGCCAGCCCGGCTGCGCTGCGACGAACCGGGAGACCTTCGCCCAGCCCCGCGGGTGCACGACGGCGTCGACGGCGTCGGCGAGGGCGGGATCCACGGGTCGGGTGGACAGGTCCGTCCACCCCAGGCCCAGCACCTCGGCGAGCGCCCGGTGCCAGCGGGTGTGGCGGTCCCGGTCGGGGCCCAGGACGTTCGCCCCGCACAGCGAGCACGTCCGTCCCTCGCCGAAGGTGATCTCGTAATGGGGCTCGTCGGCGATCAGCACGCGGGCGGCCTCGTGGTCCACGCCGTGATCGTCCCGCGACCGTGAGCGCCGGGCGCAACCCTCTTCCCGCGCGTCGTTACGCTCGGTCCATGGCACGAGGCGTCACACGAATGTCGGGTCTGTTCCTGCACACGCTGCGCGAGGACCCGGCCGACGCCGAGGTGATCAGCCACAAGCTGCTCGTGCGCGCCGGGTACGTCCGTCGTGTCGCGCCGGGCATCTACTCGTGGTTGCCGCTGGGCATGAAGGTCCTGGCCCGGGTCGAGGCGATCATCCGCGAGGAGATGGACGGGATCGGCGGCCAGGAGGTGCACTTCCCGGCGCTGCTGCCCAAGGAGCCCTACGAGGCCACCGGGCGCTGGACCGAGTACGGCGACGCGCTCTTCCGCCTCAAGGACCGCAAGAAGGCCGACTACCTCCTCGGCCCCACGCACGAGGAGATGTTCACCCTCATGGTCAAGGGGGAGACGAGCTCCTACCGCGACTTCCCGGTGATCCTCTACCAGGTCCAGACCAAGTACCGCGACGAGGAGCGCCCGCGCGCGGGCATCCTGCGCGGGCGCGAGTTCACGATGAAGGACTCGTATTCGTTCGACCTCTCCGACGAGGGCCTGCAGGCGTCCTACGACCTGCATCGCGAGGCCTACCAGCGCATCTTCGCCCGGCTCGGGCTCGAGGTGCAGATCGTCTCGGCGATGTCGGGGGCCATGGGCGGCTCGGCGTCCGAGGAGTTCCTCGCGCCCTGCGCGTCGGGCGAGGACACCTACGTGCGCGCGCCCGCCACGGGCTACGCCGCCAACGTCGAGGCCGTGACGACGCCCGCGCCGCCGGAGCAGTCGACCGAGGACAAGCCCGAGGCGGTCGTCTACGACACCCCGGACACGCCCACCATCGAGACGCTGGTCGCGCACGTCAACGGGCTCGGCCTGCGTGATCAGGACGGGGCACGGGAGTTCACCGCCGCCGACACCCTCAAGAACGTCATGGTCAAGACCCGGCTGCCCGGGTCGACGGAGTGGACGCTGCTCGGGGTCGGCGTGCCCGGCGACCGCGAGGTGGACATGAAGCGCCTCGAGGCGTCGGTGTCGCCCGCGGAGGTCGCGCTGCTCGAGGACGCGGACTTCACCGCGAACCGCTTCCTCACCAAGGGCTACATCGGGCCGGTCGGGCTCGCGAAGAACGGCGTGCGCTACCTCGTCGACCCCCGGATCGTCACCGGCACCGCGTGGGTCACGGGCGCCGACGAGCCCGGGCGCCACGTCGTCGACCTCGTCGCCGGTCGCGACTTCACCCCCGACGGCACGATCGAGGCCGCCGAGGTGCGCGAGGGCGACCCCTCGCCCGACGGCGGCGGCCCGCTGGTCGCGGCCCGCGGCATCGAGATGGGCCACATCTTCCAGCTCGGCCGCAAGTACGCCGAGGCCCTCGGGCTGTCCGTGCAGGGCGCGGACGGCAAGCCGACCACGATCACGATGGGGTCCTACGGCGTCGGCGTGACCCGCGCGGTCGCGGCGATCACCGAGCAGCACGCCGACGACAAGGGACTGGTGTGGCCGGCGGAGGTCGCGCCGTACGCCGTGCACCTCGTGATCGCCGGCAAGGACCCGGCCCAGGCCGAGGCGGCCGACCGGATCGCGACCGGGCTCGCCGACGCGGGCCTCGAGGTGCTGCTCGACGACCGCAAGGCCTCGCCGGGCGTGAAGTTCGCCGACGCCGAGCTGCTCGGGATGCCGACCACCCTGACCGTCGGGCGGGGCCTGGCGAACGGGGTCGTCGAGGTCACCGACCGGGCCTCGGGCGAGCGGCGCGAGGTCCCGGTCGACGACGTCGTCGGGGAACTGACCCGCTGATCAGGCCGGCGACGGGGCGGCCGTCCGCCGCTCCAGCGCGACGGAGACCGCGAGCACGCCGAGACCGATCAGCGGCAGCACCGCGCCCACTGCGGCCGGGGCGTCGTAGCCCAGGCCGGCCGCGAGCACGACGCCGCCCAGCGCCGCGCCCACCGCGTTGGCGACGTTGAACGCCGAGTGGAAGCTCGCGGCGGCCAGCGACGGGCCCTCGGCGGCGAAGTCGATGAGCCGCCCCATGAGGGCCGGTCCCGCCGACATCCCGACGAAGCCCAGCGCGAAGAGCCCGACGGTCGCGGTGACCGCGTTGTGCGCAGCCATCGTGAAGGCCACCAGCACGGCCGCGTAGGCCACGAGGGCGATCGCGATCGTCGCCCGCGGGGCCTTCTCGGCGAAGCGGCCGCCGGCGATGTTGCCGATCGTCATGCCGACGCCGAGGGCGCCGAGCAGCAGCGGGATGGTCGTCGGCGCGACCCCGGCCTGGTTGGTCAGGATCGGGCTGATGTAGCTGTACACCGCGAACAGGCCGCCGAAGCCGGCGGAGATGACGCCGAGGGTCAGCCAGACCTGGGGCCTGCGCAGGGCGGTGAGCTCGCCGCCCAGGCTGCCGCCGTGGTCGCCGGCGGGGCTCGGCACGAGGGTGACGACGGCGAGCACGGTGATCAGGGCGACGACCGTGACGGCGACGTAGGCGCTGCGCCAGCCGAACATCTCGCCGAGCCACGTCGCGGCGGGCACGCCGATGATGTTCGCGATGGTCAGCCCGAGCATCACGGTCGCGAGGGCGCGAGCGCGCTTCGCCGGGGGCACGAGGGCCGACCCGAGGACGGCGGCGGCGCCGAAGTAGGCGCCGTGCGGCAGCCCGGAGAGGAAGCGCAGGCCCACGAAGGGCAGGAAGGACGGCGCGATCGCCGACAGGGCGTTGAAGACGACGAGGGCGACCGCCAGCACGACCACCATCTGCTTGCGGGGCCAGCGGGCCCCGATGAGCGTGATGAGCGGGGCGCCGACGACCACGCCGAGCGCGTAGGCGCTGATGGCGATGCCCGCGGTGGGCACCGACACCCCGAGGTCGGACGCGAAGCCGGGCAGCACGCCCATGCTGGCGAACTCGGTGGTGCCGATCGCGAGCCCGCCCAGCGCGAGCGCGGCGAGGCTCACGCCGGCGGGGGCGCGGGAGAGGCGCGTGGTGCGCTCCTCCTGCGGGACGATCGTGGGCGTCTCGGTGGCGGTGGGCGGGGTCACGCGATCACCTCCCGGGCGAGCAGGGTCGTGACGACGTCGTGCAGGGAGTCGACGGCGAGGTCGGCGTCCACGCCGCGCAGGCCGGCGACGGTCGCGCCCGCGGCGCGGCCGGCGGCGACACCCACGGGGGAGTCCTCGACGACGAGGCAGTCCTCGACGACGGCGCCCAGGAACTCGGCGGCCAGCAGGTAGCCCTCGGGGTCCGGCTTGCCGTGGGTCACCATGTCGCGGGGGACGAGCAGCGGGAGCGCGAGGCCGGCGGCGCCGAGGCGGGCCCGCGCCAGCCGGGTGTCGGCGCTGGTCACGACCGCGTACGGCGTGAACGTGCTCTCGAGGTGGGCGATGAGCTCGTGCGCGCCCGGCGCGGCGACGACGTCGTCGAGGTCGGTGCACTCGAGCTCGAGCTGATCGCGGGTCGCGGCGGCGACCCCGGCCTCGTCGAGGTCGGGGCGGACCCGGCGGACCGTGCTCTCGGCGGGGTTGCCGATCATGACGGCGAGCACTGCGGCGGGGTCGACGCCCCAGCGACGCGCCCACGTCCGCCAGGAGCGCTCGACGGCGGCGTCGGAGTCGACCAGGGTGCCGTCCATGTCCAGCAGCACGGCCGAGAAGGCTCCGACAGAGCCCTCTGCCGGACGGTCGAGCACCGCGGAGTGCAGTGACACGGCGGATCCTTCCTGCGGGTTGAATATCCTCGTTCTCCGAGCATAATCGTCACCATGACCGCGTCAACGGAGACCGGACGTGAGCCCGGTCGCGCCCGCGTCGACCGCTGGCGCACGAAGGCGGAGGTCCTGGGCGAGGTCCGGCGGACGCCGGGCCTGACCCGCGTCGAGCTCGCGCGCCGCCTCTCGCTGTCCAGCGCGTCGGTCACCGAGACCGTGGGCCGCCTGCGGGATGCCGGCTGGATCACCGAGTGCCGCGCGCCCGTGCAGGGCCGCGGGCGTCCCACCACCTGCCTGGACGCCTGCCCCGACGGCCCGCGCGTGGTCGCGGTGGACGTGCGCCACGAGGACTGGCGGGTGGGCCTCGCGGGCCTCGACGGCGAGGTCACCGGCGTCGTCGGCGCCCGCCACGGCCGCGACCCCTCGGCCGTGGCGGACACCCTGCGGGCCGCCGTCGCCGAGCTCGCCCGGGGGCACCGCGTCGTGGCGGTCGGCCTCGCCGCCCCCGCGCCCGTCTCCGGCGACGGCCTCGTGCGGGCGACCGAGCTGGCCTGGGACGCCGTCGACCTCGGCTCGGTCACCGCCGCGCTGGGCCCCGGCCCGGTGCCGCTGCAGGTCGGCAACGACGCGACGTTCGCCGGGGTGGCCGAGGCCCGTACCGGCGCGGCCGCCGGGGCGGGTACGGCGCTCTACCTCACCGTCGAGGTCGGGCTCGGCGGGGCGCTGCTGCTCGACGGCCGCCCGCACCTGGGGGCGCACGGCGCGGCGGGGGAGTACGGCCACCTCCCCTTCGGCGACCCGGCGCGCCCCTGCCCGTGCGGGGCGACGGGGTGCTGGGGCCCGGAGGTCGACGGCCGGGCGCTCGCCCGCCACCTGGGCGCGCCGGCGCCGGCGGACCCCGCTCCTACGCCGAGGCGGTGCTCACGCGGGCCGCGCGCGGCGAGGAGGACGCCGTGGACGCCGTCGGTGCCGTGGCCACCTGCCTCGCCCGGGGTGTGGCCGGCCTCGTGCACGTCCACGATCCCGACGTCGTCGTGCTCGGCGGGCTGGCGCGCGGCCTGCGCGCGTCCCCGGCGTTCGACGAGGCCTACGAGCGAGCGCTCATGGCCTTCCGGCGCGCCGACCCGGTGCCCGTGCTCGACGCGGTGCACGGCGACGACGGGGCCCTGCGCGGGGCCGCGGCGCTGGCGCTCGACCATGCCACGAGCCCCGAGGGGCTCGCCGAGATCTGCGGGGACTAACCCGCCAGCAGGCTCAGGCGGACCTTCCGCGTGGGGTTGTCGGTGTTGGTGTCGACGAGGCACACCGACTGCCAGGTGCCCAGGGCCAGCGCGCCGCCGAGCACCGGCACGGACATCGAGGGCGCGACCAGGGCGGGCAGCACGTGGTCGCGGCCGTGGCCGGGCGAGCCGTGGCGGTGCGACCAGCGGTCGTCGGCGGGCAGCAGCTCCCGGAGCTGGGTCAGGAGGTCGCCGTCGCTGCCCGCGCCGGTCTCGATGATCGCCACCCCGGCCGTCGCGTGGGGGACGAACACGTGCAGCAGACCGTCGGGCGAGCCCGCTCCCTCGACGAACCTGCGGCACTCGCCGGTGATGTCGCGGACGGTCTCCCGCTCGCCGGTCCGGACCTCGATCTCCTCGCTGTACACCCGGGCGAGGGTAGGGGCCTCCGGTCGCGGGTGCGGAGGGGCCAGAATGCCCGCCGTGCACCCCGATTCCGGACAAGGACGAGTGGCCGTCGCGGTCGTGACCGGCGCGGGCCGCGGGATCGGGGCGGGGATCGCCGCGGCGCTCTCGGCGCGCGGTCACCACCTCGTCGTCACCGACGTGGACGCGGCCGCGGCGCAGGCGACCGCCGAGGCCCTCGACGGCCCGGCGACGGCGATGCCCCTCGACGTCCGCGACGCCTCGGCCCACCGCGCGGTGGCCCTCGCGGCGGCGGGGCTGGGCGACGTCACGGTCTGGGTGAACAACGCCGGCGTGCTCTCGACCGCCCCGGCCTGGGAGGCGACCGACGACGAGGTCACCTCGACCTTCGAGGTCAACACCCTCGGCACGGTGCACGGCTCGCGCGCGGCGGTGGACGTCATGCGCCGCGGCGACATCCTCAACATCGTCTCGCTCTCCGGGCTCGGCCCGACGCCGGGCTTCGCCACCTACGGCGCGAGCAAGGCGGCGGCGCTGAGCTACACGCAGGCCCTCGACATCGAGCTGGCCTCGGTGCGCCGACCGGTCCGGGTGCGGGCGCTGTGCCCCGACGTCGTGGACACCTCGCTGGTGAGCAGGGTCGCGCACCGGCCGAGCTCGGCGCTGCTGTTCACCGGCACCCGCCTGCTGTCGGTCGACGAGGTCGTCGACGCGGCGATGGGGATGCTCGGGGGCCGCCGGGCGTTGCGTACCGTTCCCGCCTGGCGCGCTGCCCTGCAGCGTTCCTCGGCGGCGTTGCCGGGGATGGCGCGCGTCGCTGTCCCGTTCGTGGCTCGGCTGGGAGAGCGGCGCCGTCTGTCGCGTTGACGGCCGTTCGTCTCAGTGAGCGACGCGCCGACCTAGGGGTCGTGATCGGAACGTGACCCTCTCGGCTACGTTGAGCGCGGTCCATGTCCCCCGAACGTGGAGGATCGGATGCTGGTGCTGGCCCCCGATCCGCGCCTCGGTATCGCTCCGGAGCGGGTCTCGCGTGTGCGCGCCCTGCTCGAGGAGGGCTCACCGGGCGCGCGGGTGCCCGGTCTCGTCGTGGCGCTGCCCGGCGGGGCCGACGGCGTGCTCGACGCCGTGGTGCTGCGTCCCGACGGGGTGCTGGGCCTCGCCCCGCTGACCGCGGGCGAGCGCGAGAACGTCCGCGAGGCCGTCGCCGCCGGCGGCGGACGCGGACCGCGCGGCGCCGACCCCACCGCCTCGGCCCCCTCGATCGACGCCGGCTCGGGGCCCTCGGCCCGTCAGGCCGCCGACGAGCTCGACCGCCTCCTGGGCCTGTCCGACCCGCCGTGCGCCGCGCCGCGCCGCGTCCTGGGCACGCTCGGCGAGGACGACGTGGACGCCGGCGCCGGCGCCGCCCGCGCCGCGCTCAAGGCGCCGGTCGGCTCGTTCCGGGTGATCGACGTCGAGGACCTGCGCCGGCTGCTCCTCGCGTTCCGGCTGGGCGACCACGTGCCCGACACCGCGCGCCTCGCCGAGGCGGGCTTCCTCGCCCCGAGACGCCGGCCCTGCAGGCGGGCGCCTCGCCCGAGACCACGCCCGTGCCCGTCCCCTCCGACGCGCCCTCGCCGGTGCCCGCGGCGCGGACGCCGCTGCCGGCCACCGGGCGGCTCCGGTCGTCGCCGGCGACGTCCGTCGGCCCCTACGACTCGTCGGAATCCGCGTCGTCGGGCCCCGCGTCCTCCGGCCCCCGCCCGGGCGGGGCGATCGGCGGGCTGCTCGCCGGGCCACGTCGCGCAGGCCGCGCGGCCCGCGGGCGCTACGGCGGCGCGCTGCCCGACTGGGTCTGGGGCTGGCGCGGCCTCACCCTCGCCGCCGTCGCCGCCTTCCTCGTCGCGCTCGGCCTCGCGTTCCTCGTGGGCCGCGCGGCCACCGGGGGCGCCGAGCCCGACCCCGCGGCCACGCGCACCGTGGACGGCATCACCTTCACCCGCGAGGTCGCGACCACCGACACGTCCTGCGAGGGCCACGCCTACGGCCAGGCGGCGGCGTTCCTGCGCGAGCGCGGGTGCCTGCACCTCGACCGTTCCCTGTGGTCGGCGAACGCCGAGGGCCGCGACGTCGTCGTCGCGGTGGCGACCGTCCAGATGCCCGACACGACCACGGCGGGCGCGTTCCGCTCGCTGGTCGACAGCAACGGGACGGGCAACATCAGCGACCTCCTGCGCGAGCAGCGCGGCTACCCCGGCGCGCCCGAGCAGCTCACCGGCCAGGGCTACGCGTCGGCCCAGCTGGGCGACCGCGTGGCGGTGGCCGAGGCCGACGGGATCGACCCCGACTTCACCGACGGCGACGCCCTCGACCGCATCTCCCGCGCGGGGCTCGCCCTGCGCTGAGCGGGTGCCGCCAGGCGGGGCTCAGGTCTCCGAACCGTCCCCGGGGAACGGGGCGACGAGGGGTGTCCGCCCGGCCAGGCCTCGCCACGTGACCGACACCGTCGCGGCCGCGGTCACCGCCCCGAGCGCGAGCCGGCGCAGCTCACCGCCCATCGCGGCCTCCGTGCGCTCGGCGACGGCCCGCCAGGCCGCCGCGACGTCGTCCTCGGCCACGGCCGCGAGCCCGGCCGCCGACGCGGCGTCGGTGACCGGCGACGGCGGGCGGTAGGCCGCGGCCGCGGGGGCGCGGCGATCCCGTCGCGGGCGAGCAGGGCGACCACCGCATCGCGGCGTTCCCGGTGGGCCAGGGAGGCGGCGGCCAGGCCCGTCGCCGTCGAGGCGGGCAGGAACGCCGACACCAGCCCGTACACCCAGATCGCGGCGTGCTCGGTGCCCAGCGCGGTGAGCAGCATCTCCCGGAGGTCGCCGTCGTCGAGTGGTTGCGTCATCCCAGCACCGTCACGTAGCCCGCGCAGCTCGCCGCGACGGAGGTCAGCAGGCCGCAGCGCGACGGCTCCACGGTCAGGGCGAGGGTGCCGGCGCCGTCGCGGGCGGTCCCGAGCGAGCGTCGCAGCGCGGTCACCGCGGCGGCCGCGCTCGCGGCCGGTCGGGCCGGCGCGGGGGTGGCTCCGGCGGCGGCGTCGACGGTCGCCGTCCGGTCGGGGCGCGCGCGGCGGATCTCGGCGGCGAGGGCGTCGGCGTGGGCCCGGCGGGCCCGGGACAGCGGGGTGAGCCGGCCGGCGAGCTCGGGGTACGCGGCGGCGGCCGCGGCGGCCGTGACGGCGTCGTCGCGGGCCGCGGCGAGCGGCTCCTCGAGGGGTCGGGGCCCTCCGGCCGGGCGCACCCGCCGGCGAGGGTCCCGGCCGCGGCGAGCCCGACGAGCGCACCCGCACCCCGGAGCACCGCACGGCGGGGTGTCCCGGTGGGGGCTCGGGCGGGGTGACGACGGGGACGACCACGGCGGGCCAGTCTGCCAGCCGCCCCGCGGCGCGGGTCCCGCCGCGCCGCCGCGGCCGGGGAGGCCCGGAGGGTGAGCGCTACGCTGGACCACTGCGCGCCCGCCTCCCGGGCGCCGTCCCGTTCCCGCCCGCCCACGCCGCGCACGAGTGTCACCGGCGCCCGCGGCGGGCCCCGCCCGTGAGGAGCCCCGTTGTCCCCTGGGACGTCCCCTGCGCAGGCCGCCGAGCGCCTGCGCCCGGCCGTCGTCGACGTGGTCGAGGCCGCCGGCTTCGTGCTCGACGACCTGGAGGTGCGCCCGGCCGGGCGACGCCAGGTCGTGCGCGTCGTGGTGGACACCGCGGAGGTGCCCGGTCCGCACGACCCCCCGGCGCCCGGCCCGGACCTCGACGCCGTCGCCGGCGTCAGCCGCGAGCTGTCCCGGGTGCTGGACGAGTCGGAGGGCAACGACACGATCGCGGCCCCGGACGGCGAGTACACGCTCGAGGTGACGACGCCCGGCACCGACCGACCGCTCACCCGCCCGCACCACTGGCGGCGGGCCTGGCTGCGCCGGGTGGCGGTGACCCGCACCGACGGCGGCACGCTCACCGCGCGCGTGGGTCCGGTCGACGGGACCGACGGCGGGGACGAGGGCGACGGAGCCGCTGCGACGGTGACCCTGGCGGAGGGCACGCCGCGCGGTCCGGTGCTGCACCGGCTCCCGCTGGCCGAGGTCCGGCAGGCCGTCGTGGAGGTCGAGTTCAAGCCGGCGCCGTCGTCCGAGGTGGACGCCCTGGTGGCGGCCGCGCTGGAGCAGGGTTCGGGACAGGGTGCGGAGACGCACGGACAGGGAGGACGGCCGTGAAGGTCGACATCGCCGCGCTGCGCGCCATCGAGCGGGACAAGGAGATCCCGTTCGAGACCGTGCTCTCCGCGATCGAGACCGCGCTGCTGACCGCCTACAAGCAGAACGGCGGCGAGCACCCGAAGGCCCGGGTCGAGGTGGACCGCAAGAGCGGCGAGGTCAGCGTGCTCGTCCCGGAGACCGGCGAGGACGGCGAGACGCTCGGCGAGTACGACGACACCCCCGAGGGCTTCGGCCGGATCGCCGCGGCGACCGCGCGCCAGGTCGTCGTCCAGCGGCTGCGCGACGCGGAGCACGAGCGGACGTTCGGCGAGTTCTCCGCCAAGGAGGGCGAGGTCGTCGCCGGCGTCGTCCAGCGGGACGCGCGGGCCAACGCCCGCGGCGTCGTCGTCGTCGAGATCGGCTCGATCGAGGGTGTGCTGCCCGCCGCTGAGCAGGTGCCCGGCGAGCGCTACGAGCACGGCGCGCGCCTGCGGTGCTACGTCGTCGGCGTCGTCCGCGGGGCCCGGGGCGTGCAGGTGACCCTCTCGCGCACCCACCCGAACCTCGTGCGCCGGCTCTTCGCCTTCGAGGTGCCCGAGATCGCCGCCGGCCACGTCGAGATCGTCTCGGTGGCCCGGGAGGCCGGGCACCGCTCCAAGATCGCCGTGCGGTCCACCGTGCCGGGTCTCGGCGCCAAGGGCGCGTGCATCGGCCCGATGGGCGCCCGGGTGCGCGGCGTGATGAGCGAGCTCAACGGCGAGAAGATCGACATCATCGACTGGGCGGAGGACCCGGCCGAGTACGTGGGCAACGCCCTCTCCCCGTCGAAGGTCGTGTCGGTGACGGTGGTCGACCTCAAGGCGCGCACCGCCCGGGTCGTCGTCCCGGACTTCCAGCTCTCCCTCGCCATCGGCAAGGAGGGGCAGAACGCCCGCCTGGCCGCGCGACTCACCGGATGGCGGATCGACATCCGGTCCGACGCGGAGCCGCCCCCGGAGGACACCATCCCGGAGGAGACGGCGGAGGAGACGCCCCGATCGGCGGACAGCCCCGACGCTGCTCCGACCGGTGATCCGCGGGACGCCCTCGGTGTCCCCGGTGGCGGGGTCGAGTCCTCCTCGAGTGGCGCGGTAGAGTGACCGGTGGCCCGAACCCGCGAGCCCAGCCGTGGGGTGGCGCCGGATCGTGATCGTCGGGGTGATGATCTCGGTCCGGTGCGTACCTGTCTCGGATGTCGTCAGCGGGTCTCGGCGTCGGAACTCCTACGAGTGGTGGCCGCGGACGGGATCGTCGATCCCGACCCGCGGCGTCGGAAGCCCGGTCGAGGTGCGTGGGTGCACCCCGAGACGAGCTGCCTGCACCGCGCGGAGCGCCGGTCGGCGTTCCCCAGGGCGCTGCGCGTCCCGGGGCCGCTCGACACGGGGGCCCTGCACGCACTGCTCGACCCGGACCCCGGCGCCACTCCCACCGGGTTGCACGACCACCGCGACGACCGTCGCGTGCGGATGAGGAAGCAGGTCGACCCCCATGAGCCAGCCGTGAAGCCCTTCCGATGAAGGCACAGGCGTAGACACGAGGTCGCGGGCCCCCGCTGACCTCGAGGATGAGGAGATCAGTGGCAGGCAAGGCCCGGGTGCACGAGCTCGCTAAGGAGCTCGGCGTCACCAGCAAGCAGGTACTCACACAGCTCGAGTCTCTCGGCGAGTTCGTCAAGTCGGCGTCCTCGACGGTCGAGGCCCCGGTCGCGCGCAAGCTGCGCGACTCCATGTCCGGTGGTGGCAACGGCGGCGGTAGCCGTCGGCCCCGACCGGGCGCCGCGCCCGGCCCCCGCCCCGGCGGCGGACCGCGTCCCGGCCCCTCCGGCGACTCCTCGGGGTCGGCCGGCGGCGCACCGCGCCCCGGTGCCGGTTCCGGTGCCACGCCCGGCCCGCGCCCCGGCGCCGGGTCCTCGGGCGGCGGCAACGGCGGCGGCCCGCGTCCCGGGCCCCCGCTCCGCGCCCCGGCGCGACCCCCGGCCCCCGGCCCGACGCCGCTCCGGCAGCCGCCGAGACGCCGGCGCCCGCCGCTCCCGAGGCTCCGGCCGCGGCGGCGAGCACGGGTACGGCCGGTACGTCCGGCACCTCGGAGCAGAGCGCGCCCCGTCCCACGGGCGGCGACCGCCCGCGTCCGGGCGGCATCCCGCGTCCCGGTGGGGACCGTCAGGGTGGCGGCGGCGACCAGCGTCAGGGCGGCAACCGCCCCGGCCCGCAGCAGCAGCGCCCCGCCGCGGCGGCGGCCGACGACACGTCGACCGTGCCGCCCCGCCCGGCGGCGCCGAAGCCCGGCCCGAAGTCGCCGCGCGTCGGCAACAACCCCTTCGGCGTGGGCTCCGGTGCCCCGCCGCGCCCGCAGCGTCAGCAGCAGCCCGGGCAGGCCCCGGGTCAGGCACCCGGCCAGGCGCCGGGTCAGGGTCCGCGTCCGCCGCGTGACGGCGACGCCCTCGCGCCGCGCCCGCCGCGTGACGGCGAGCGTCCGGCCGCGGCCGACCGGCCGCCCCGTCCCGGTGGCGGCAGCGCGACGCCCGGCAACATGCCCCCGCGTCCGAACCCCGGCATGATGCCGGCCCGTCCGGCCGGTCCTCCCGGTCGTGGCGGCCCCGGTGGCGCCCGCCCGGGTGGTCCCGGCGCCGGTCGCGGTGGCCCTCCCGGCCGCGGCGGTCCCGGTGGCGGCGGCGGAGGCTTCCGTCCCGGTGGCGGTGGCGGCGGTGCCCCGGCCGGTGGCGGTTTCCGCCCCGGTGGCGGCGGTGGCCGTCCCGGTGGTCCCGGTGGCCGTGGTCGCGGCGGCGGTGCCGCGGGTGCCTTCGGGCGCGCCGGTGGCCCGGTCCGTCGCGGACGCAAGTCGAAGCGTCAGAAGCGTCAGGAATTCGACAACATGCAGGCCCCCTCGGTCGGCGGTGTCCGCCTGCCGAAGGGCAAGGGCGAGACGGTCCGGCTCCCGCGCGGTGCCTCGCTGACCGACTTCGCGGAGAAGATCGACGCGAACCCGGCGTCGCTCGTGCAGGTGCTGTTCCACCTCGGTGAGATGGTCACGGCCACCCAGTCGGTGTCCGACGACGTCCTCGAGCTGCTCGGCGGCGAGATGAACTACGACGTCCAGGTCGTCTCCCCCGAGGAGGAGGACCGCGAGCTGCTCGAGTCGTTCTCGCTGACCTACGGGTCGGACGACGGCGGCGACGAGGACCTCGAGGCCCGGCCGCCGGTCGTCACGGTCATGGGTCACGTCGACCACGGCAAGACGCGCCTCCTCGACACCATCCGCAAGACGAAGGTGGCCGAGGGCGAGGCAGGTGGCATCACCCAGCACATCGGCGCGTACCAGGTCGACACCGAGCTCGAGGGTGTCGAGCGGAAGATCACCTTCATCGACACCCCGGGTCACGAGGCGTTCACCGCCATGCGTGCCCGAGGCGCGAAGTCCACGGACATCGCGGTGATCGTGGTCGCGGCCGACGACGGCGTCATGCCCCAGACGATCGAGGCGATCAACCACGCGCAGGCGGCCGACGTGCCGATCGTGGTGGCGGTCAACAAGATCGACAAGGAGGGCGCGAACCCGGCCAAGATCCGGCAGCAGCTCACCGAGTACAACCTCGTCGCCGAGGAGTTCGGTGGCGACACGATGTTCGTCGACATCTCCGCGCGGCAGAACATCAACATCGACGGCCTCCTCGAGGCCGTGCTGCTCACCGCGGACGCCTCGCTGGACCTCCGGGCCAACCCGGACATGGAGGCCCAGGGCGTCGCGATCGAGGCGCACCTCGACCGCGGCCGCGGCCCGGTGGCCACGGTGCTGGTCCAGCGCGGCACGCTGCACGTCGGCGACTCGGTCGTCGCCGGCGACGCCTCGGGCCGCGTGCGACGGATGCTCGACGAGTTCGGCGCGGACGTGAAGGAGGCGCTGCCCTCCCGCCCGGTGCAGGTCATCGGCTTCACGTCGGTGCCGGGCGCGGGCGACACGTTCCTCGTCGTCGACGAGGACCGCGTGGCACGCCAGATCGCCGACCGCCGTCGCGCCCGCGAGCGCAACGCCCAGCTGGCGAGCCGTCGCAAGCGCGTCAGCCTCGAGGACCTCGATGCGGCGCTGAAGGAGACCAACGAGCTCAACCTGATCATCAAGGGTGACAACTCGGGAACCGTCGAGGCTCTCGAGGACGCGCTCATGAAGATCGACGTGGGCGAGGAGGTCCAGCTGCGGGTGCTGCACCGCGGCGTCGGTGCGATCACCGAGGGCGACATCAACCTCGCGATCGCCTCCGACGTCATCGTCCTGGGCTTCAACGTCCGGGCCGAGGGCAAGGCCACGGAGCTGGCGACCCGCGAGGGCGTCGACATCCGCTACTACTCGGTGATCTACCAGGCCATCGACGAGATCGAGCAGGCCCTCAAGGGCATGCTCAAGCCGATCTACGAGGAGGTCGAGCTCGGCACCGCGGAGATCCGCGATGTCTTCCGCTCCTCGAAGGTGGGCACGATCGCCGGTTGCCTCGTGACCGACGGGATCATCCGCCGCAACGCCAAGGCCCGCCTGGTGCGCGACGGTGCCGTGATCGCCGAGAACCTCACCATCAGCTCGCTGAAGAGGTTCAAGGACGACGCGACCGAGGTCCGCGACGGCTACGAGTGTGGTCTCACGCTCGGGTCGTTCAACGACATCAAGGTCGACGACAAGATCATGACCTACGAGATGCGGGAGAAGCCCCGCGAGTAGGTGCGCTGAGCGCTCGTGAGTGGTTGTCCGTGCCCCGAGGGCACGGACAACCACTCACCAAGGCCGGAGGCCAGAGGTGTACGTGGGTGCCCTCGAGCTCGACCTGCTCCTCGGGGAGGTCGGCTCGATCAAGCAGAAGCGCTCGGTGGTCCGGCCCGTCGTGGCCGAGCTCAAGCGCCGGTACGCCGTCTCGGTCGCCGAGGCCGGCCATCTCGACCTGCACCGCCGCGCCCTCATCGGGGTCGCGGCGGTGGCGGCCGACCCCGGGCACGTCACCGACGTGCTCGACCACTGCGAGCGCCTGGTGGCCGCCCACCCCGAGTTCCAGGTGCTCTCCGCGCGGACCCGCTGGCTGGGCCCGCACGACGACTGACCCTCTCCACGAGAAGGAGCCCCCGCCATGGCCGACGCGCCACGGGCCCGCAGGCTCGCCAAGCGGATCTCCCAGATCGTCGCCTCCACGCTGGAGCACGAGGTCAAGGACCCGCGCCTGGCGATGGTGACGATCACCGACACCCGCATCACCCCGGACCTCCGCGACGCCACGGTGTACTACACCGTCTACGGCGGCGAGCAGGAGCGCACCGGGTCGGCCGCCGCCCTGGCCAGCGCCAAGGGCGTCGTGCGCAGCGCCGTCGGGCGCCAGACCGGGGTGCGGTTCACGCCGACCCTGGAGTTCGTCCCCGACGTCATCCCCGAGGGCGCCGCCCGCCTCGACGAGGTGCTCGAGGGCGTCCGCCAGGCCGACGCCGAGGTCGCCACGCTCGCCGTCGGCGCCTCCTACGCCGGCGAGGCCGACCCGTACCGCAAGCCGCGCGAGGACGGCGACGACGAGGACGACCTCGACGACGTCCCGGTGGGCGACGAGGAGCCGTCCCGCCCGACGGGCTGAGCGGGGACGCGAAGGGACAGGCCGGCGATGGCGGTCGTCGAGGACGCGCGCGGGGGCGGCGCGAGCCGGCCCGTCCGCCTCGAGGAGGCGGTGGGAGTGCTCACCGCCGCCCGCCAGGTGGTGCTGCTCGCGCACGTCAACCCGGACGCCGACGCGCTCGGCAGCGCGCTGGCCCTCGGGCTCGCGCTGCACCGCCGTGGGGCCGAGGTCCAGGTGTCCTTCGGCGCGCCCGAGCGACCCGCCGAGTCGCTGCGCGACCTCGACGTGGACGGGCTCGTGGTCACCGCCGACGAGGTCGTGGCGGCCCCCGAGCTGCTCGTCGTCCTCGACACCGGCAGCGTCGACCGTCTCGGCCCGCTCGCCGGCCGCGCCACCACGGCGGGCACGACCCTGGTGATCGACCACCACGTGTCCAACGAGGGCTTCGGCACCCACTACTATGTCGACCCGCGGGCCGAGGCCACCGCGGTCATGGTGCTGCACCTGCTCGACGCCATGGGCGCGCCCGTCGACCTGCCGACCGCCCGCTGCCTCTACGCGGGCCTGGTCACCGACACCCGCAACTTCCGTGCCGCCTCGCCGGACACCCACGCGATGGCGGCCCGCCTGCTCGTCGCGGGCGTCGATGCCGAGGCCGTGACGCGCCCGCTGCTCGACACCCACCCGTTCTCCTGGCTCGCGATGCTGTCGGCGGTCCTGGCCACCGCCCGCCTCGAGGCCGGGGAGGCCCGCGGGCTCGGGCTCGTGCACGCCCTGGTCGAGCGCGAGCACGTCCACAGCGGCCGGCAGGAGGAGGTCGAGAGCGTCATCGACGTCCTGCGCACCACCGCCGAGGCCGAGGTCGCCGTCGTGCTCAAGCAGGTCGGTGAGCGGCGGTGGACCGCCAGCATGCGCTCCAAGGGCGGCATCGACGTCGCCGCCGCGGCCTCCGCGCTGGGGGGCGGCGGGCACCGCGTGGCGTCGGGCTTCACCCTCGACGGCGACGCCCCCGCGATCCTCGAGCGTGTCCGGCGCGCGCTCGCCGACGCCCCCCTGCTGGGATGACCACAGCTCCTCCCGACACCGATCCCGGGGCCCGGCGGGTCCTCGCGCTGGCGTCGTCGGCGCTGGTGGTCCTGGTCGCCGAGCCGCTCTACCTGCTGGTCGACACCGCCGTCGTCGGCCACCTTGACGGGGCGAGCGCAGCGACGGGATACCAGGCAGGCGTCCCGCTGGCCGGTCTCGCCGTCGGCGGGGTCGTGCTGGCCCAGGTGGCGAGTCTGGGCACGTTCCTCGCCTACGGCACCACCGCGCGCGCCGCGCGCCACCACGGCGCCGGGAACCGGGCCGCCGCCGTCGCCGAAGGGGTGGCGGCGACCTGGATCGCGGTGCTCGTCGGGCTGCTCGTGGTGGCGGTCGTCTGGCTCGCGGCGCCCTGGGTGGCCGACCTGCTCGGCGGCGGGGGAGCGGTGAGCGACGCCGCCACCGGCTGGCTGCGGATCGCGGTGTGGGGCGCGCCGGGCATCCTCGTCGCGCTCGCCGGCCACGGATGGATGCGCGGGGTGCAGTACACGCGCCGGCCGATCGTCGTGGTGCTCGCCGGCAACGGGCTCTCGGCGGTGCTGTGCCCGCTGCTGGTGTACGGGATCGGCCCGTTCCCGGCCCTGGGGCTCGAGGGCTCGGCGTGGGCGAACGTCGGGGCGCAGGCGACGGTGGGCCTGCTGTTCGTCGGCGCGCTGGTCCTCGAACGCGTCTCGCTGCGCCCGCGCGTCGCCGATATGCGCGCGCAGTTCGGGCTCGGCCGCGACCTACTGCTGCGCAGCGCCGCGTTCCAGGCGTGCTTCCTGTCGGCGACGGCCGTGGCGGCGCGCTTCGGGGCCCCGTCGGTGGCGGCCCACCAGATCGTGCTGCAGCTCTGGACGTTCATGGTCACCGTCCTCGACGCGCTGGCCATCGCGGCGCAGTCGCTCGTGGGGGCGGCGCTGGGGGCGGCGTCGGTGGGGGTCGCGCGGCGCGTGAGCGGGCGCGTCACCCGCTACGGCCTCGTGCTGGGCGTCGTCGCCGGCCTGGTGTTCGCGGCGACGGCGGGGGTGCTGCCGGGCGTGTTCACCCCCGACCCCGCGGTGCGGGACGTCGTGCCGCAGGCCTGGTGGTTCTTCGTCGCGCTGCAGCCGATCGCCGCCTACGTCTTCGCGCTCGACGGAGTGCTGCTCGGCGCCGGCGACGCGGCCTACCTGCGCCGGATCACCGTCGGCTCCGCGCTCGGCGCCTTCCTGCCGACCATCTGGCTCTCGCTGGTCCTCGACTGGGGGCTCGCCGGCATCTGGGCGGGCCTGTCGCTGTTCATCATCGCCCGCGCGGTGGCCGTCGGGCTGCGGGTCCGGGGCGAGGCGTGGGCGGTGACGGGGACGTGAGGCCCGGGTCATCGGTGCTCGGGCTCATCGGTGCTCGAGTCGGGGACGCACGGCCGCGCCCAGGACGAGGAGGGCCGTCGCGGCGAGGAACGCGCCCGCGAGGGTGAGGTGGTCGGCCAGCAGGCCGAGCAGCGGGGCGCCGAGGGCCTGGCCGAGGGCGAGGAGCAGGAAGGCGGCGCCCACCCCGAGCACCGGGCGGTCCGGGAACACGCGCGTGCCCCACAGCAGCAGCATGCCGCTCAGGGCGATGTAGACGCCGCCGAAGACCGCGGCGCCGGCGACGACCGCCACGGTCGTGGAGGCCGCCAGTCCGAGCGCGAGGGTCGCCGCCGCGACCAGCAGCATCGCCGCGCTCCAGGCCCGCGCGAGCCCGAGGCGGGCGACCACGTCGCCGGCGAGGGCGCCGAGCAGACCGGCCGCGCCGAGCACGATCCAGGAGCCGGTGGAGACGAGCTCGCTCGCGCCGGCGCTGCTCACGACGTCGCGGCCGAAGGTCCAGACCGCCGAGCTGCCGGCACCGAACACTACGGCTGCCGCGAGCATCCGGGCGGTGCCGAGCCGCCGTCGCCACGCCCGCGGGCGTGCGGGCGGGGTCGCACCGCCGGCGGGTCGTGACGCGATCGCCCGCGGCACCGTGACCGCGACCGCGACGGTGGCGCCGAGGGCGGCGAGGCCGAACGCCGCCCAGGCCCATCGCCAGGTGTCGGCCAGCAGCAGCGCGACCGGTCCGGACACGAGGACCCCGAGCCCCGTCCCGGCGTTCACCACCGTCTGCACCCGGTCCGCCCGCCCGGACGGGACCCGGTCGGCGATCGCCTGGGCCAGCGGCGGCGACGCCAGACCGGTGCTCGACCCGGCGATCACCACGCCGACGGTGAGCACGGCGGTGGTCGGGGCGAGCGCGATGAGCCCGGTGCCGGTGGCGGCGCACAGACCCGCGGCGACCGCCACCGCCCGCGCGCCCCACCGGGCGGCCGCGGCGGTCGAGACGACGATCGCGACGCAGTAGCCCACGTAGCTGCTCGAGGCGATGGCGCCGACGGTCGCGGCGTCGAGCGCGAACTCCGTCCGGAACACCGGCACGAACAGGCCGTACGCGAACCGCGCCAGCCCGTAGCAGACCGCGATCAGGAGCAGGCCGCTCAGCGCCAGCGGCACCGTCCCGGCCCGTCCTGCTGACGGTGGCCTCGTCGTCGCCTCCACGCACGTCATGTCCGCACCCCTTCTAGTAACCCGACCGGTATAGCTACCGTGTGCCCACCGGACTGGAGTGTCAACCCACCGGTCGGTATAGTCGGCCTGGTGCGGGACGAGAAGGCGCTGACACCGGCGGGCACCCGGGTGCTGGACGTGGCGAGCGAGCTCTTCTACCGCGACGGCATCAACACCGTCGGCGTCGCGCTGATCGCCGACACGGCCGGCGTCACCAAGAAGACCCTCTACGACTGCTTCGGTTCCAAGGCGAACCTGATCGTCAGCTACCTGCGGCGCCGCCACGATCGGTGGTGGTCACATCTCGAGCAGCGCCTCGCGCAGGCCTCCGGGCCCGGACCTCTGGTCCTCTTCGACGCCTACCTCGACCACCCGGATCTCGACGTCAGCCGCGGCTGCGCGTTCCTCAACGCCGCCGCCGAACTGCCCGCCGACCATCCCGGGATGACCGTGGTGCGGGAGCACAAGGACGCCGTCCTCGCGCGCCTCGCCGAGCTGGTGGCCGACGCCGTGCCGGACGCCGACCCCACCGTGACCGAGGAGCTGTTCCTCGTCCTCGAGGGCGCCACCGCGCATCTCCGTCTCGGCGGACGTGACCGCACCGTCGCGGCGCGCGCCGTCACGGTCGAGAGGCTCGCGGCCGCGGCTTCTTGATCGACTTCGTTGTCGGGGGTCGGGTCTAGCGTCGCTGGTGTGAGCATCGACCTCGATCCGGTGCCCGGTGGTGTCGCCGGGTGGGAGGGTCGTGCGCCGGGATCGGTGCTGGTGGATGCGGTGGAGGGGGCCGATCCGACCTGCTTGGAGGGCGCGGAGTCGATCGCGTATCTGCGTGGGTGTGCGCGGGCGCGGAACCGGGCGGCGGCGCGGTTCCTGACCGCGGTGCACGAGGCCGGGCGCGCGGAGGACGGCACAACGACCCGTCGGGGGGTGGTGGACGAGTTCTCCGGCGATGAGGTGTCGACGGCGTTGGGGTGGTCGTTGTCGATGGCGGGGCGGTGTCTGGAGTTCGCCGACGATCTGCACCGGCGCCTGGTGGAGGTGCACGCGGCGATGGCGTCGGGGAGCTCGACGAGGGAAAGGCGCGCGTGTTCTCGGAGTGGACCCGTGATCTGGCTGACGACCACGCCCATCAGGTGTGTCGGGTGTTGTTGCCGGAGGCGCCGGGGTTGCCGGTGGGGGCGTTGATCGCGCGGTTGCAGGAGGTGGCGGGGGCGCTGGATCCGGAGTGGGCGGCGCGCCGGGAGCGGGCGGCGGAGAAACGGCTGCGGGTGGTGGCCTCGCGGAACCCGTCGGGCACGGCGAACGTGTCGGGGTGTGATCTGCCGATGACCAGTGGTGTGGCGATCATGGCGCGGGTGGATGCGCTGGCGGTGGCGGTGCGCCGTGGTGGTGTGACGCGGCGGATGGCGTGGCTGCGGGGGCGGGTGTTCGCGCGGCTGCTCGACGGCTTCGCCGCGGGCTTGACCGACGCCCAGTTGGTGCCGCTGCTGATCGCCGAGCTCGGCGCCGAACCCGCCGACGACACCCCCGCCGAAGGGACCGGTAGTCCCGATAGCGATGGCGGCCCCGACGACGGCGACGGCGGCCCCGATGGCGGTGGTGGCCCTGACGACGGCGGGCCCGATGACGGTGGCCCTGACGACGGCGGCCCCGATGGCGGTGGGCCTGAAGACGGTCGCCCCGACGACGAAGCTCCCGGCCCGCATGGCGCGCCCGAGCCCGACGACCCCAGCCCTGACGGCGACGGCAGCGGCGACGCCAGCGGTCGCGACGACGGCGGCGCCGGGAAGCGTGAGCCCCTCGGCGATGCGCCCGACAGCGGGGCTGAGGGTGACGACGGCGCCGATGCCGATGCCGAGCTGATCGCGGGCCGAGACCCGCGGGCGGGTGTGGTGCGGGAAGGGATCGTGGAGGTCCGGCTGCGGCTCTCGACCGCGCTCGGTCTCGACGACATGCCGGCCCAAGTCCCGGGATGGGGCACGGTCCTCGCCGGCACCGCCCGCTACCTGCTCGAACGCCACCGCCACAGCGAGTGGCGGATAGTGATCACCAACGACGACGGCCGCCTGCGGCAGGTCCTGCTCCCACGCCGCCGCCCACGAACGGTCGATCGACCAGCCGGCCCCCACCGGCCCGAAGACCGGCGGGGGACAAGCCGCCACGCCATTGTCGAGCTCCAAGCTCCGGC
The DNA here is from genome assembly GCF_050948445.1 of Actinomycetospora sp. CA-053990. NCBI lineage: Bacteria > Bacillati > Actinomycetota > Actinomycetes > Pseudonocardiales > Pseudonocardiaceae > Actinomycetospora > Actinomycetospora sp. CA-053990. The sequence goes on from NZ_CP192043.1 coordinate 2,200,254, forward strand.
AACGCTGCTGGCCGCCCTCACCCCCGACGACCACGGCGCGTGGGCCCCGATGCTGCACGAACTGCAACGCCGACTCGCCGCCGACCACCCACCCGACCAGCCGCCCGGTAGCCCGCCCGACCACGCCGCGACCCCGGCGCAGGCGCGGCGGCGGCGCCCCGGCGCCGAGGTCGACCGGTGGGTCCGGGTCCGGGATCGCCACTGCGTGGCCCCGGGCTGCCGACGCCCCGCCTACGCCAGCGACCTCGACCACACCCTCGACCACGCCCTCGGCGGCCCGAGCCTGTCCTGGAACTGCGGGGTGTGGTGCCGCCACCACCACCGCACCAAACACGAAGGCGGCTGGCGGGTCACCCAACCCTCCCCGGGCCGCTTCCACATCACCACCCGCGCCGGCGCCCACCACATCGTCGAACCACCCCGCATCACCGAACCGCTCCCCGCACCCCACCCCGGCGACGAGCCCCGGCCGCTGCCCGCCCACGAAGCCCTCGACCCCGCCGACGACGAGAACGAGGACGACGACCACCCCGACGACCTCGAGCCGTCGCTCCCGCAACACGCGACCGGGTCGACGACAGACACCGCACACCGCCGCGGCCAGGCCCTCATCGACCCGCCCCCACCCTTCTGAGGCGGGCCGCACGACAACGGCCCCGACGAGCGAGCACCCACGGATCAGGACGTGGAAGCGATCAGGCTCTCGAGCTCCCCGATGGCCTGGGCGTTGTCCCGGTAGTGCACCGCGTGCATCCCGACCGCGCGGGCGCCGTCCACCGCGCCCTCCACGTCGTCGAGGAACGCGGCCTCGCCGGGGCCGACCCCCAGCCGCTCGCAGACGGTCTCGTAGGCCCGGGGGTCGGGCTTCGCCACCCCGATCTCGTGGGAGTAGACGAGGACGTCGACCAGGTCGCCGAACCCGTACGCGGCGTGCTCGCGTTCACGCGCCCCCACGAAGCTGTTGCTCAGGATGCCGGTCCGGTGACCGGGGCGTAGGCGCCGTGCCCAGGCGATGAGCTCGGTGTTGGCGGTCCCGAGGTACTGCTCCCACACGATCGCCATCATCTCGTCGGCCTTCTCGGTGCCGACCTCCAGTCGGTCGCGCACCGCTTCGAGCACCTCGACCTCGGTCACCTCACCGAGGCTGCCGGCGGCGAAGACGTCGCCGAGGCGCTGGAAGACCGTCCCGGTCGGCAGACCGAGGTCGCTCTCCCACCGCGCGTCGAAATCCATCGCGGAGGTGATCTCGAGGACCCCGCCGATGTCGAACACGACCGCTCGGATGGCCATGCGCCCGCACGCTAGGACACCGCTCGGCGGGCGCGGCCCGCACCCGGTCGCCGCACGTCACGGCCGCAGCAGCTGCCGCACCCGCGCGGTCTCGCGGGTGAGGTGGTCGCGCTCGGGCACGCTCGTGGCGGTCCCGGAGGCCTCGGCGTAGAGCCCCGCGGCGCGCTCGAGGTCGCCGGCCCGCTCGTGGAGGTGCGCGGCCACCGCCGCGCGTCGGGGCAGGTCGGGATCGACGTCCGCCAGCGCCGCGAGGCCGGCCTGCGCGCCGTCGGCCTCGCCGACCGCCACCGCGCGGTTGAGCCGCACCACCGGGCTGTCGGTGAGCGCCAGCAGCTCGTCGTACCACTCCACGATCTGCACCCAGTCCGTCTCCGCGGTGCTCGGGGCGTCCGCGTGCAGCGCCGCGATCGCGGCCTGGGCCTGGTAGTCGCCGAGGCGGTCGCGGGCCAGCGCGGCCTGCAGGATCGCCACCCCCTCGGCGATCATGCCGGTGTCCCAGCGCGACCGGTCCTGCTCGGCGAGGGGGATCAGGCGTCCGCCCGCTCCGGTCCGCGTGGCGCGGCGCGCGTGGTGCAGCAGCATGAGCGCGAGCAGCCCCGCGACCTCCGGGTCGTCGGTGAGCGCGGCCAGCTGGCGGGCGATGCGGATCGCCTCGCCCGCCAGGTCGGTGTGCTCGGTGCTGTCGGCGCCGTACCCCTCGTTGAACACGAGGTAGAGCACCCGCAGGACGGTGCCGAGGTCGCCGGGCTGGTCGAGCGGCAGCCCCTCGATCCGCTTCTTCGCCCGGCTGATCCGCTGCGCCATGGTCGCCTCGGGGACCAGGTAGGCGGTCGCGATCTGCCGCGTCGTCAGCCCGCCGACCGCGCGCAGCGTCAGCGCGACGGCCGACGCCGGAGGCAGCGTCGGGTGGGCGCACAGGAAGTACAGGCGCAGCGTGTCGTCGGCGCCGGCCACCGGACCGGCGGGCGGCTCCAGGTCGACCGCGAGCTCCCGGCCCTGGCGCGACGACTCCGACCGGACCGCGTCGAGGAACTTGCGCCACCCCGCGGCGACGAGCCACGCCTTGGGGTCGCGCGGCGGGTCGTCGGGCCAGGTCTCGAGCGCCCGGATCAGGGCCTCCTGCACGGCGTCCTCGGCCGACGCGAAGTCCGCTCCGCGCCGGACGAGGACGCCGATCACCGCGGGGACGAGCTCCCGGAGCCCGTCCGTGATCACTCGCTGTTCCCCGGCACGTCGGTGAGGAAGGGCCGGACCTCGAGCCACTCGTGGATCGGCTCGCCCCCGGCCCCGGGCGCGGCGGACAGCTCGCCGGCGAGCTCGAGCGCGCGGTCCCAGGACTCCACGTCGATGATCATCCATCCGGCGATGAGGTCCTTGGTCTCCGCGAACGGGCCGTCGGTGACCGGCGGGCGCCCGGCGCCGTCGTGACGGACGAACGCGCCCTCGGCCGAGAGGGCCTGGCTGTCGACGAACTCGCCCGTCTCGACCAGGCGCTTCGCGAAGTCGCTCATGTACGTCATGTGGGCGTCGACCTCCTCCGGCGTCCACTGGTCCATGGGCGGGGAGTCCACGGCCGGGGTCGGACCGCCGCGGTAGTGCTTCAGCATCAGGTACTTCACGGTCGCTCTCCTTCGTCATCGCGGCCCCGCTGGCCGCTCGTACCCCTGGGACGGAGCCGCCGCCCGGTTCTCGACACAGGATCGCCGAATTCTCGCCGGGCACTGTCGGGGGTCGGTGGTGCCATGTCCCCATGAGGTGGGACGCGCAGGTGAGCGGGTGGCTGGACGACGTGCTCGCGGCGATCCGCGACACCGGGCTGGCCGATCTCGTCGAGGCCACCGTGGCCGACGTGTGGGAGCGCAACGTCGACCGGTACGACCCCGTCGTCGCGGGCGACACCGCCACCTCGCTCGGGATCACGGCGTCGGAGAACATCCGCACGCTGCTCCTGCGGGTCGACCGCGAGCGGTGGGCCGCGCGCGGGGTGGTGGTCACCTCGGTGCAACAGGCCCTCGTCCTGCGGATCGGCGTGCGCCGCATGCTGCTGATGAAGGTCGCCGACCGTCGCCTGCACCCCGAGGAGGACGACGACGAGCACGACTGGCGGTCGGGCCTCCGCTGGGACGCCGCCAGCGACGTCCGCAGGCTGGCCGCGGAGGACAACGCGCGGCGGTACGAGCCGTGCGTGGAGGACCAGAGGGGCCAGACGTGGTGGCCCGGCCTGGTCCCGGGCGCCGCCGACGACCCCGACGGCCTGCGCCACCTCGTGCTGGTCTGGGCGGGCGACCCCGTGGGCGGGACGACGGCAGGCTGGCTCGGCGTGCCCTACGCGGGTCCGCCCGGCACGCTGCCGTGGCTCGCGATCACGCCGGTCTGGCACCACGGGCCGGGGGACGTCCCGCGTCCGCGCGAGCCGATCGTCGCGGTCCCGCGGGCGGGGGCCGGCCGTGCCTGAATCAGCTCGCGGCGAGCGGGGTGCGCAGGTCGGCGGCGGGGAAGGGCGGGAGCTCGTCGGCGCGCAGGGACGCCCGGCCCGCGCCGCGCCAGGCACGGGCGACGAGGTCTGCGTCCTCCTCGGTGACGAGGTTGCCCATGACGCGCAGGGCGACGGTCATCAGCATCCGCGAGCGCATGCCCACCGGGCCCGCGAGCGGGAGCAGGCGCGGCACGGTCAGCAGCCCGGCGAGGCGCCGGGCGATGGAGAACGCCGAGCCGTACTGGCGGCGCAGCGTCGCCGGCCAGGCGAGGGAGAGGTCGTCGTCGTCGCCGAGCAGGCCCGCGATGGTCCGCCCGCTCTCCAGGCCGTAGTCGATGCCCTCGCCGTTGAGCGGGTTCACCAGCCCGGCGGCGTCGCCCACCAGCGCCCAGTTGGGGCCGGAGACACCGGAGACGGCGCCCCCCATCGGCAGCAGGGCCGAGGCGACGTCGCGCACCTCGCCCTCGAGCTGCCAGTCCTCGCGGCGCTGCTCGGCGTAGTGCGCGATCAGCGAGCGCAGTCGCACGTTGGCGGGGCGGGCCTCGGTGGCGAGAGTCCCGACACCGATGTTCACGTGCCCGTCGTGCAGCGGGAACACCCAGCCGTAGCCGGAGAGCACCTCGTCGTCGGTGCCGCGCAGCTCCAGGTGCGACGAGATCCACTCGTCGTCGTGGCGGCCGGAGCGGACGTAGGCGCGGGCGGCGACGCCGTAGGCGGTGTCGCGGTGCCACACCCGCCCGAGCACCCGCCCGAGCGTCGACCGCGCGCCGTCGGCGACGACGAGGCGGCGGCACGCGATGGTCCGCGGGCCGTCGTCGGTGTCGAACACCACGCCGGACACCCGGTCGCCGTCGCGCTCGACGTCCACCGCGCGGGCGCCCTCCACCGGCTGGGCGCCCCGCTCCAGGGCCACGGTCCGGATGCGGGCGTCGAGCTCGGTGCGCGCCACCGCGCCGCCGTGCGCCGGCAGCGAGCCGCCCGGCCACGGCAGGGTCAGCAGCTGCCCGAACCCGGCGGCGCGCAGGCCGCGGTTCTGTCCCCGCCCGCGCACCCAGTCGCCCAGGCCCAGGTGCTCCAGCTCGGCGATGGCCCGCGGGGTCAGGCCGTCGCCGCACGCCTTGTCGCGCGGGAAGACCGCGGCGTCGGCGAGGACGACGTCGTGGCCGGCGTCGGCCGCCCAGGCCGCGGCGGCCGAGCCGGCGGGGCCGGCGCCCACGACGAGGACGTCGGTACGCGTCGGGGTGCTCACGGCTCCAGGATGCCTGCTGATCCCGCGGTCGGCCGGATCGGTGAGGACGGGCATAGTGGCCCGCCGTGTCGGGACGTGGTGGGGGACGTGGCGGGGGAGCACCCCGGGAGCGCCGTGAGCCCCCGCCGCCGGGGCTGCTCGTGGTGGACAAGCCGGCGGGCTGGACGTCCCACGACGTCGTGGGGCGGGCGCGGCGGCTGGTGGGCACGCGCAAGGTCGGTCACGCGGGCACCCTCGACCCCATGGCCACCGGCGTCCTGGTGCTGGGCGTCGAGAGGGCCACCAAGCTCCTCGGGCACCTGGCGCTGGACACCAAGACCTACCTCGCGACCATCCGGCTCGGCCTGGCCACCGACACCGACGACGCCGAGGGCGAGCCGATCGGCGACCCGATCGACGCCACCGGGGTCGGCGACGACGCGGTGGCCGAGGGCGTGGCGGCGCTGACGGGCGAGATCCAGCAGGTGCCGAGCAGCGTGTCGGCGATCAAGGTCGACGGCCGCCGGGCCTACGAGCGCGCCCGCGCCGGCGAGGAGGTCCGGCTCGACGCCCGGCCGGTGACGGTCGGACGCTTCGACGTGCTCGGGGCGCGCACCGAGGGCCCGTTCCGCGACCTCGACGTCCTCGTCGACTGCTCGTCGGGCACCTACGTCCGCGCCCTGGCCCGCGATCTCGGCGCCGGGCTCGGCGTCGGCGGGCACCTCACGGCGCTGCGACGCACGCGCGTCGGCCCTTTCACCCTCGCCCACGCCCGCACCCTCGAGACCCTGGCCGGCGAGGAGGAGCAGCAGGGGCGCGCGGCCCTCTCGCTGGACCTCGACGCCGCCGTCACCACGGCCTTCCCGCGCCGCGACGCCGACGCCGAGGAGGCCGCGGGCCTGGCGCACGGTCGCCCGCTCGCGGCCGCGGGCCGGCCCGGGACGGTGGGCGTCTTCGGGCCCGACGGGCACGTCGTCGGGCTCGTCGCCGACGACCGCGGCGCCGCCCGCCCCGTCCTGGTGCTCGCGCCGGCCGGGACGTGATCACCGACGCGCGCCCGACACGGCGCCGGTGCGGGCCCCGCCCGTAGGCTCGCCGCCGTGCAACGCTGGCGGGGACTCGACGGTGTGCCGTCGGGCTGGGGTCGATGCGTGGTGACGATCGGCGTCTTCGACGGCGTGCACCGCGGCCACCAGCAGTTGATCGCCCGCGCGGTCGCCCACGGCCGCGAGCTGGGCCTGCCGACCGTGCTGATCACGTTCGACCCGCACCCCGCCTCGGTGCTGCGCCCCGGCACCCACCCGGCCCGGCTGACGTCGCTGGCCCGGCGCGCGGAGCTGGTCGCCGAGCTCGGGATCGACGCGTTCTGGGTGCTGCCGTTCACGCCGGACCTCGCCCGCGTGGCGCCGGACGAGTTCGTGCACGAGCTGCTCGTCGACCGGCTGCACGCGGCGATGGTGGTGGTCGGCCGCAACTTCACCTACGGCTACCGCGCCGCCGGGGACGTCACCGAGCTCGAGCGCCTGGGCCAGCGGTTCGGCTTCGCCGCCGAGGGCGTCGACCTCGTCGCCGATCCCTCGGTCGCGCTGACCGGGTCGCCGGTGACCTTCTCGTCGACCTACGTGCGCGCCTGCATCAGCGCCGGCGACGTCCGGGCCGCCGCCGAGGCGCTCGGCCGGCCGCACCGCCTCGAGGGCGTCGTCGTGCGCGGCGACCAGCGGGGCCGCGAGCTGGGCTACCCGACCGCGAACGTCGACTGCGGCGAGCACGCCGCGATCCCCGCGGACGGGGTGTACGCGTGCTGGTTCCACCACCGCGGGCGGAAGCGCGCGGCGGCGACGTCGGTGGGCACCAACCCGACGTTCTCGGGACGCGAGCGCACCGTCGAGGCGTTCGTGCTCGACACCGACGAGGACCTCTACGGCGCGCGCGTCGCCGTCGACTTCGTCGAGCGCATCCGGGGGATGGACCGCTTCGACTCGATCGACGAGCTCATCGCCACGATGGACAGCGACGTGGTGCGCACCCGCGAGGTCCTGGGCGTCTGAGCCGGTTTCCCCGAACGGCACCCACCGCCGGAGCCCGGCTGTCACGATCGCCGCGCGGGGGAGAGCCGGAGGGTGGCGGGTTGGGCGGGCAGGTGAGCGGGGCCGACGCCGTGCGGCGCAACCGGGAGCTCCAGCGTCGCCTCTACGGCGAGCCGCTCGGCGACCGCCTGCGTCGTCTCCTGGGCGCCCTCGACGTCTCCCAGGCGGTGCTGGCCGTGGCGCTCGGGGTGAGCTCCCCGATGCTCTCCCAGCTCATGAGCGGCCGGCGGGTCAAGATCGGGTCGCCCGTGGTGCTGGGCCGGCTCCTCCTGCTGGAGCAGCGGATCGCCGCCGGCGACGCGGGGAGCGGGCCGGAGGCGGTCGCCCGCCTGCTCACCGAGGTCCGGGAAGCGGAGCTCCGCAACGACTACGACCTGCTGCGCACCGTCGCCGGGCCGGAGGAGCTCGCCGCGGCCGCGGCGGCGCTCGATCCCGGCTTCCCGTCGCTGGCCGGGCTGCTCCGCCGGGCCGCCGCCGGGGGATGAGCCGGGGGATGAGTCGGGGGACGAGCCGGGTGATGAACCGGGCCCGGACGACGGGTGCGGCAGGCCCGCAGCAGCCGGTGTCCGGGGTCGTCGGTACACTCGTCCTTGATTCGCCTGGCTGCGGTCCGTGGTGGCCGGGCGGCGGGTGGACCGGGCGTGCCCGTCCCCCGAGAGCGTGCGACATCCCCCGACGAGCTCGTCGTGGCGGGTGCCGCCGATCGTCACGGCACCGATGGCACAGAAGGAGCACCACCCCCGTGGCACTGACCACCGAGCAGAAGAAGTCGACGCTCGCCGAGTACGGCGTGCACGAGACCGACACCGGGTCGCCCGAAGCGCAGGTCGCGCTGCTGACGCAGCGCATCGTGCGGCTCACCGAGCACCTCAAGATGCACAAGCACGACCATCACTCGCGTCGCGGGCTGCTGCTGCTGGTCGGCCGCCGCCGGCGCCTGCTCAAGTACGTCGCCTCCGTCGACGTCGCCCGCTACCGCTCGCTGATCGAGCGGCTGGGGCTGCGTCGCTGACGAGGCTGCCCTGAATCCCGCGCCCGCTCCGCGCCGACCGGCCACGATGCCGGTCGGCGCGGAGGCGTGCGCACCACACATCGGCCCGACCACCACCGCCCGCGAATCCGGGACGCCCGCGCGTCGGCCGGTCCTCGGTAGTGGCCCCCGGAATCGTCCGCAGTCCTCAGGACCGGGACGGAGCCCGGGGGCTTCGATCGATGACCGCTCGCTCGTCGGCCGCGTCACGGAGAGAGCCGGGGGCGGGACGTGGTGGGGCCACGAGGAGGAACCCTCATGACCCAGTCCACAACATCCCCGACTGCTACATCCACCGACGGTGTCCACGAGGTCACCGCGGTGCTGGACAACGGTGCCTACGGCACCCGCACCGTCCGCTTCGAGACGGGCCGCCTGGCCCGCCAGGCGGCCGGCGCCGTCGTCGCCTATCTCGACGACGACACGATGCTGCTCTCCGCGACGACCGCCTCCAAGCGGCCGAAGGACAACTTCGACTTCTTCCCGCTGACGGTCGACGTCGAGGAGCGCATGTACGCCGCGGGCCGGATCCCCGGCTCGTTCTTCCGCCGCGAGGGCCGCCCGTCCACGGACGCGATCCTCACCTGCCGGCTCATCGACCGCCCCTTGCGCCCGACCTTCGTCGGCAACCTGCGCAACGAGGTCCAGGTCGTCATCACGGTCCAGAGCCTGGACCCGAAGGACCCCTACGACGTCCTGGCGATCAACGCCGCGTCGGCGTCCACCCAGATCTCGGGCCTGCCCTTCGACGGGCCGATCGGGGCGACGCGCGTCGCGCTGATCAACGGTCAGTGGGTCGCCTTCCCGACGTGGGAGCAGCTCAAGAGCGCCGTGTTCGACATGGTCATCGCCGGGTCGATCACGGCCGACGGCGGCGACGTCGCCATCGCGATGGTCGAGGCCGAGGCCACCGACCACGCCATCGGCCTCATCGGCGAGGGCGCCCCGGCGCCCACCGAGGAGATCGTCGCCCAGGGCATGGAGGCGGCCAAGCCGTTCATCCGCACCCTGTGCGAGGCGCAGAAGGAGCTCTACCGCGCCACCGGGACGACGACGAAGGACTACCCGACCTTCCCGGCGTACCAGGACGACGTCCTCTCCGCGGTCACGTCCGCGGTCGGCGACGAGCTGGACAAGACGATGTCCATCGCCGGCAAGCACGAGCGCGACGACGCCCAGGACGCCATCAAGGACCGCCTGGTCAGCGAGCTCGGGCCGAAGTTCGAGGGCCGCGAGAAGGAGATCGGCGAGGCGTTCCGCTCGCTGAACAAGTCGACGGTCCGCAAGCGGATCCTCACCGACGGCTTCCGCATCGACGGCCGCGGCACCACGGACATCCGTCCGCTGGCCGCCGAGGTCGAGGTGATCCCGCGGGCCCACGGCTCGGCGCTGTTCGAGCGCGGCGAGACCCAGATCCTGGGCGTCACCACGCTGAACATGCTCCGGCTCGAGCAGAACATCGACTCGCTCGGCCCGGAGACCACCAAGCGGTACATGCACCACTACAACTTCCCGCCGTTCTCCACCGGCGAGACCGGCCGCGTGGGCTCGCCCAAGCGCCGCGAGATCGGCCACGGCGCGCTCGCCGAGCGGGCGCTCGTGCCGGTGCTGCCCACCCGCGAGGAGTTCCCCTACGCGATCCGGCAGGTCTCCGAGGCCCTGGGCTCCAACGGGTCCACCTCGATGGGCTCGGTCTGCGCCTCGACGATGTCGCTGCTCAACGCCGGTGTGCCGCTGAAGGCCCCGGTCGCGGGCATCGCCATGGGCCTCGTCTCGGGCGAGGTCGACGGCGAGCAGAAGTTCGTCGCGCTGACCGACATCCTCGGTGCCGAGGACGCGTTCGGTGACATGGACTTCAAGGTCGCCGGCACGAAGGACTTCGTGACCGCGCTCCAGCTCGACACCAAGCTCGACGGCATCCCCTCCGAGGTGCTGGGCAAGGCGCTCACGCAGGCCCGCGGCGCCCGCCTCGCGATCCTCGACGTCATGGCCGAGGCCATCGACGCGCCCGACGAGATGAGCGAGTTCGCCCCGCGCATCACCACGGTGAAGGTGCCCGTCGACAAGATCGGCGAGGTCATCGGCCCGAAGGGCAAGATGATCAACTCGATCACCGAGGAGACCGGCGCCGACATCTCCATCGAGGACGACGGCACGATCTACGTCGGTGCGGCGGACGGGCCCAGCGCCCAGGCCGCGATCGACCGGATCAACGCCATCGCCAACCCGCAGTTGCCGAAGATCGGCGAGCGCTTCCTCGGCACGGTGGTCAAGACCGCCGCGTTCGGCGCGTTCGTCTCGCTGCTGCCCGGCCGCGACGGCCTGGTGCACATCTCGAAGCTCGGCGGCGGCAAGCGGATCGGCAAGGTCGAGGACGTCGCCAACGTCGGCGACAAGATGCGGGTCGAGATCACCGACATCGACAACCGCGGCAAGATCAGCCTGATCCCGGTCAAGGAGGACGACGCGGCCGCCGCCGCGAACGGCGACGGCGGGTCCGACGCCGCGGGCTCCGACGCCCCGGCCGAGGCCGAGTCGGCCCCGGCCGCCGCGACCTCCGGCGCCGTCACCGGCGCCATCGGGGGTTCGTCGCCGGAGTGACGGCTCTCGGTACCTCCCAGACGGGAACCGGTGCGACCGAACACCCGGCCCCCGGAGTAGCACGCACCGTGCTGCCCGGGGGCCTGCGGGTGGTCACCGAGCACGTGACCGGGGCCCGCTCGGCGTCGGTCGGGCTCTGGGTCGACGTGGGCTCGCGCGACGAGCCCGCCGTCGGCACCGGCGCGCACGGCGCCGCGCACTTCCTCGAGCACCTGCTGTTCAAGGGGACGCGGCGCCGCTCGGCGCGGGCGATCGCGGAGGAGATCGACGCCGTCGGCGGCGACCTCAACGCCTTCACCGGCAAGGAGAGCACCTGCTTCTACGCGCACGTCCTCGACCGCGACATGCCGCTCGCGGTCGACGTGCTCGGCGACGTGGTGCTCGACGCCGTCATGGCGGCGCCGGACGTCGAGCTCGAGCGGGACGTCGTCCTGTCCGAGATCGCCGGCCGCGACGAGGACCCCGAGGACCTGCTGGCCGACGACTTCGACGCGCTGCTCTTCGGCGCGCACCCGCTCGGCCTGCCGGTGATCGGCACCGAGGAGACGGTCACGGGCATGACGCGCGACCGCCTCGCGGACTTCCACGCGCGCCACTACGTCCCGGCGCGCTCCGTGCTCGCGGTCGCCGGCAACGTGGCGCACGCCGACGTGCTCGCCGCCGTCGAGGCGGCCTACGGGTCGCGCCTCGACGGCCCGGTGAAGCCCTGGCACCGGACCGCCGGCGAGACGCCCGCGACCTCGGGTGAACGCCTCGCCGTGCGCGACGAGGACACCGAGCAGGCCCACCTCATGCTCGGCGTGCCCTCGCTGCGCCGCGCCGACCCCCGCTGGCCTGCCCTGCAGGTGCTGTCCACCGTGCTCGGCGGCGGCATGAGCTCGCGGCTGTTCCAGCAGGTCCGCGAGCAGCGGGGCCTCGCGTACTCCGTCTACTCGTCGACGACGGGCTACACCGACGCCGGCACGCTCGCGGTCTACGTGGGTTGCGCGCCCGAGCGCCTCGGCGCCGCGGCGTCCGTCGTCCGCGACGAGCTCGGCGACCTCGCGGCCCACGGCATCACCGACTCGGAGCTGACGCGGGCGCGCGGGCAGCTGCGCGGCGAGCTGGTGCTCGGGCTCGAGGAGACTTCGTCGCGCATGACGCGCCTCGGTCGCCGCGAGCTCGACCACGGCGGTCTCGACCGCGCCACCGACCTCGCGTCGACCCTCGAGCGGATCGACGGGGTCGGCGCCGCCGACGTCGCCGCGCTCGCGTCCGAGCTGCTCACCGGGCCCCGCGCGGCCGCCGTCGTCGGCCCCTACGGTGACGCCGACGAGCTGCCGGACGAAGTGCGGGAGATGGTGGAGTGACGATCCCGGAGACGGAGCGGAGCGGAAGCTCGACCATCGTGAAGGTCGGGGTGCTGGGTGCCGCGGGGCGCATGGGTTCCGAGGCCTGCGCCGCCGTCGACGGGGCCGACGACCTCGAGCTCGTCGCCCGCGTCGACGTGGGCGACCCGCGCGATGCGCTGGAGGCCGCCGACGTCGTCGTCGACTTCACGCACCCCTCGGCCGTCGCCGACAACCTGCGCTGGTGCGTCGATGCCGGCCTGCACGTCGTGGTCGGCACGAGCGGTGTGGGCGAAGAGCTCCTCGACGACGTCCGCGGACGCCTGCAGCCCGGCCAGGGCGTGCTCGTCGTCCCGAACTTCGGCATCGGCGCGGTGCTCATGATGCGCTTCGCCGCCCAGGCGGCCCGGTTCTACGACTCCGTCGAGGTCGTCGAGCTGCACCACCCGCGCAAGGCCGACGCCCCCTCGGGCACCGCCACCCGGACCGCGCAGATGATCGCCGCCGCGCGGGCGGAGGCCGGCGTCGGACCGGGTCCGGACGCCACCACGCACGACCCCGACGGCGCCCGCGGCGCGACGGTGGACGGCATCCCCGTGCACGCCGTGCGGATGGCGGGGCTCGTCGCGCACCAGGAGGTCCTGCTGGGGTCGGAGGGCGAGACCCTCACGATCCGCCATGACTCCCTGCACCGCAGCTCGTTCATGCCGGGCGTCCTGCTCGCCGTCCGCGGCGTCGCCGACCACCCCGGCCTCACCGTCGGCCTCGACGCCCTCCTGGACCTCGACTAGCCAGCTCGACTAGCGCTGCTCGAGCCAGGGCCGCAGGTACTCCTCGTCCTCGGACGTGAGCTCGGGGATCAGCGCGACCATGCGCCGGACCCGCTCCGCGGCGTCGCGGGTGAGGCGGAAGTCCTCGTCGCGCGACATCCGGTCCTCCGGGCCGAAGGTCCGGGCCGTCGCCACGATCTGCGGGACCGCCGCGCGGACGTCGTCGGCGTCGTCGGCCGCCAGGGCCGGGTCGAGCCCGGCGCCCTCGAGCAGGGCGCCGACGTCGGAGAGCTGGTCGGCGAGCCAGCCCCACGGGTCGGCTCTGAGCTCGGTGGACCACACGCGGTCGGACGGCTCGTCGCCCTCGAAGAACGGGTGGAGGTGCGCGGCCGAGAACTCGCCGGCGGGCCGGTCGAGGCGGTCGAAGAGGTCGGCGCGCCAGAAGGCCTGGTCCACCACCGTCGGCTGCGCGGCCGACTCGCTGCCGCGGTGCTCCTGCGGCGCGAGCAGGCGAAGCTCCACGCGCGCGCCGTGCTCCATGACCGCCTCGGGGGAGATCTCGAACCAGCGCCGCACCACCACGGCGAGGCGGGTGAAGCCGTACACCACCAGCACGGGCGCTCCTCGAGGTGAGAGGTGAGAGGTGAGAGGTGAGAGCTCAGGGCAGCAGGGGCAGGTCCAGGTCGTCGAGGGACGGCTCGGGCCGGAACTCCAGGTCCAGGGTGCCGCCGACGCGGATCTCGCGCAGCGGGCGCCCGCCGGCGTCGAGGGTGCGCACGGTGCCGTCGGGGTCCCAGCCGGCGCGCTCGTAGAAGCGGCGCGAGGCGACGTCCCGTTCGGGCACCCAGGCGATGGCCCGTGTCGCGCCCGCGGCGCGCAGGGCGGCGGCGGTCTCGACGAGCAGGCGCCCGGCGTGCCCGCGGCGTCCCCAGCGCGGTTCGACGAGCAGTGCGGCGACCAGGCCCACCGAGGACGCGTCCTCGGGCACGGCGCCGGCGGCGTCCGCCAGGTCCTCGGCCGACGCCGGCGCCGCCGCGCAGAAGCCGACCACCGCGTCGCCCTCGACGGCGATCCGCACCGCCCCCGCGGCGATCGGGTCCGCCCAGGCGCGCGCGACGGCGTCGGTGTCGAACCCGTCCACCGCCCCCGGCGGGAGCAGCTCGGCGTACGCCGAGGTCCACACCGTGCGCTGGACCTGCGCCACCGCGGCCGCGTCGGCGGCGGTGGCGGGGCGGACGGAGGCGAGCGCCATGCCCTCGACCCTAGAGACCCGCTGTCGTCCCGATCACCACGCGGTGCACCGTCGGCGCGTGACCGCCAGGATGCGGGCGGGCATCCGGACACGACGGACGGGCAGCGTGGCCTCGCCGCGACCCCAGGAGGACGCATGAGCACGACCGACGAGCTGCTGGCCGCGAACACGTCCTTCGCGGAGGGGTTCTCGACGCCCGGTCTGCCGGGCCCGCCCTCGCGCGGCGTGGCCGTGGTGGCCTGCATGGACGCCCGGCTGGACGTCTACCGGGTTCTCGGTCTCGGCGACGGCGAGGCCCACGTCATCCGCAACGCGGGCGGCGTGGTCACCGACGACGTCCTGCGCTCGCTCGCGGTCAGCCAGCGCAAGCTCTCCACCCGCGAGGTCGTGCTGATCCACCACACGAAGTGCGGGATGGCGACGTTCACCGACGACGACTTCGTCGCCGAGCTCGAGGCCGACACCGGGCAGAGGCCCACCTGGGTCCCCGGCACGTTCCCCGACACCGAGCAGGACGTCCGCGACTCCCTGGCCGCCGTGCGCGGCTGCCCGTTCCTCGTGCACACCGACGGCGTCCGCGGGTTCGTCTACGACGTCGACACCGGGTCGCTGACCGAGGTGTCATGACGCCGGACGTGACGGCTCTCGATGTCACGGCCGAGCTCGACGTCCCGCACCGCCCGGACCTCGCGCCGGTCGGCCGCCAGCTCGACGCGCTCGCCCCGGTCGCCGCGCGCTTCCTCGTCCCCGACAACGCCACGGCGCGGGCGGCGGTGGCGGGGCTGGTGGTCGCGGCGGAGGTGCGGCGCCACGGCCACGAGACCGTCGCGGTGCTGAACGCCCGCGACCGCAACACCCTCGGCCTGCGCCGGGACCTGCTCGGGCTGCTCGCCCTCGGGGTGCACGAGGTGCTGCTGCTCCGGGGCGACACGCCCGACGACCCCGCGGAGGACGGCCCGCTGACGGTCGGCGCGATGCTCCGCGAGGCCCGGACGCTGGCCGAGGAGCAGGACGCCGCGCTGACGATCGGCGTCGTCGCCGCCCCGGGCCGCGACCTGCCGGGCTGGAAGCGCGACGCCGACGTCGTGTGGCTCGCGCCGACGTTCTCGCTGCCGGCGGTCACCGAGTGGCGCGAGCGCCACGCCGACCTCGCCGTTCCCGTCCGCGCCGGCGTGCTCGTGCCCACGGGGCCGGACATGGCCCGGGGGGTCGCCGAGGGGATGGACCTCGAGCTGCCCGACGGGCTCGTCGGCGCGCTCGAGGAGGACGACACGGTCGGCGTGGACGCCGCCTGCGAGCACGCCCTGGCCCTGCGCGACGCGGGCGTCGACGGCATCCACCTCGTCGCCGTGAGCCGCTACCGCGAGGTGGCTCAGCGGCTCTCCGGCCTGGTCTGACACGCCGTCACCAGCAGGTCGGCCTCCGCGCGCAGGCCGGCGGCGAGCACGTCGACGTCCGGGACGAGGCCCGGGTCCACGCACACCCCGAAGGACAGCACGTCGACCATCGACGCCGCGGTGACCCGCAGTGCGTGGTGGAGCCCGATCTCGGCCAGCGGCCAGGTCGCGTGGACGCGACGACCCAGGACCGCCACGGGCGAGCGGGGCCCGGGGACGTCGGAGACGCTGACCGTGAACGCGCGGGCGGTCGCGCGCAGCCGGTCGACGACGCGGCGCAGCGGCGGGGAGACCTCGGCCAGGCGGTGCAGGAGGTCGTCGAGCCGGGCGGCGTCGGCGGCGTCCTTGCGGCAGGTCGTCAGCTCGTGCACGTCGCGCAGGCGCTCGAGAGGGTCGGTGACGTGCACCGGCAGCGGCAGGTCGAAGGCCGAGTCGCGGTTGCCGGCGGACGGGTCCACGCGGGGCAGGCTCACCGGGACGCGCACGCGCAGGTCGGTGACCGCGCCCGCGTGGTGGTCGAGCCAGCGCCGCAGCCCGCCCGCCAGCACGGCGAGGAAGGCGTCGTTGATCGTCGCCCCGGCCGACTTCGCGGCCGCGTGCAGGGCCGCCAGGTCGGTGTCGAGGAACGCGACGTCGCGTCGCGCCGAGATCGCGCCGTCGAACGGCGACCGCGCCGGCCCGACCGTGAACTCGCGGCGCAGGACGCCCGTGAGGTGGGCGCGCCGGCGGGCGTGGTCGGCGCGCACGGTGGCGGGCGGGGACACCGCCGTCCCGGTGGCCGGGTGGCCCGCGTCGTCGACGGGACCCTCGTCGTAGAGCACCGTGTGCGAGAGCCGCGTCATCGTCGCGCCGTCGGCGAGGGCGTGGTGGACGCGCCAGAGCAGTGCCGTGCCCCCGCCCGCCCGCGGCGCCACGTCGATCGCCCACAGCGGACGGGTCCGGTCGAGGTGCTGGGCGAAGCGGTCGGCCACCAGCGCGCGCAGGGCCTCGTCGTCGTAGGGCCCGTCGGGGGCGTCGACGACGTGACGCTCGAGGTCGAGCTCGCCGTCGGGCACCCACACGGGCGCGCCGCCGCGCTCGTCGAGGCGGTAGCGCAGCTCGGGGGCGGCGGGCAGGCGGGCGGCGATCTGCGCGCGCAGCGCGGCGGCGTCCACCACCGGCCCGTCGAGGATCGTGCCGTGCAGGACGTGCCCGACGACCGTCGTGCACTCGAGGTCGAGGATGGCGCGGTCCTCGTCGCTCAGCGGCACGCACTCCGGCTCCGCCGGGGCGCTCACAGGTACCCCAGTGCGCGGGCCTTCGCGGTGAGCTCGTCGCGGAAGTTCGGGTGGGCGATCGCGATGAGGCGCTGCGTGCGCTCGGCGATCGTCGCGCCGCGCAGTTCGGCGACGCCGTACTCGGTGACGACGTGGTCGACGATGTTCTTGAACGTGGTGACCGCGGCGCCCGGGTGCAGCTGCGGCACGATCCGCGACACCGTGTCGTCGTGGGTGGCCGAGTGCAGGCAGATGAACGCCGCGCCGTGCTCGGACATGATCGCGCCGCGCGCGAAGTCGGGCTGCCCGCCGGACGACGAGAAGTACTGACTGCCCAGCGACTCCGAGGCGCACTGCCCGAGGAAGTCGACCTCGAGGGCCGCGTTCACCGCGCGGAACAGCGGTTCGCGGGCGATGTTCCACGGGTCGTTGGTGTAGTCCACGGGGTGGAACTCGACCCCGGGGTTGTCGGCGACGAAGTCGTGGAGGGACGCGTCGCCCATCGCCGAGGTGGTGATGATCTTCCCGCGGTGCGTGGCCTTCCGGGTGCCGGTGACGACGCCCCGGTCCACGAGGTCGACGAAGCCGGTGCCGAACACCTCGCTGTGCACGCCCAGCTCGCGGTGGTCGCCGAGGGCGGCGAGCACCATGTCCGGGACCGCGCCGATGCCGGCCTGCAGCGTGGCGCCGTCCGGGATGCGGTCGGCGACGAGCCCGGCGATCGTGCGGTCGCGCGGGGTGGGCTCGGGAGGCGGGGCCATGACGAGGGGCCGATCGGCCTCGCACCAGCCGACGATGTCGCTGACGTGGAGCTGGTTGCCGCCGTACGTGCGCGGCATCTGCGCGTTGACCTCGACGAAGAACGGGAGCTCACCGATGAACGCCGCGGTGTGGGTGGCCACGGTGCCCAACGAGAAGTAGCCGTGCCGGTCGGGCGGCGACACGGACGCGACGACCAGGTCCGGGCGCACCGAGCGGCGCAGCAGGCGCGGCACGTCGCTGAAGTTGTTGGGCACCAGATCGCAGTGCCCGGCGTGGAACGCCTCGCGCGTCGCGGGGGACAGGAACCACGAGACGTGGCGCAGTCCCGGGATCCTGCCCTCGATCGACGGCCGTGTCCGGGGCGCGAGCATCTCGTGCAGGCGGACGTCGGTCAGCCGGTCGCCAGCTGCCTCGAGGGCGTCGATCACCGTCTGCGGCTCGCCGTTGTACCCGTTGACGACGATCTGCGACCCCGGTCCGACGTGCTCGAGGACGGCGTCGGCGGGGCGCCGCGCGGCGGCGATCATCTCGGTCACGGAGGCCACGGGCGAGATCCTGCGCCACGGCGACCACCCTGACCAGCATGATCGCCGTCCGCGCCCGGCCGCGTACGGGGCGTGCGCTACGCGGGTCTCGGCAGCGGCAGCGCCGGCGGCTCGTCGTCGACCAGCCGGACCTGCCGGGCCGGGTGCTCGACGAGCGCGAGCACCCGCGAGGACATGAAGCGGGCGGTGCGCACCGGCGTCCCGCCGCGGGTCACCTCGCTGACCTCCACCACGCCGCGACCGTGCGCGATCTCCACGCGCCGCCCGGCCCTCGTCGCCTCCACGTCCCACGTCCTCGTCGTGCCACCGGCATCGACGACGATCTCCACACGGTCCCCGACCATGGGTCCTCCTCAGAACTCTTTTCCCAGGTCAACGCCTGTGCGGGCCGGTTGATTCCGGGGTTGTCGGGGGGCTGGGGCAGGATCGCGGACGTGGAGCAGATGTCGGCCGCGCAGGCGCGGCGCGCGGCCGTCGCCGCCCAGGGCTTCGGCGGCGCCGCCCGCAAGGGCCGGCCGAGCCGCGCGACGCTCGCGGCGACCGCGCGCCACCTCGGGCTGCTGCAGCTCGACTCGGTCAACGTCGCCGTGCGCGCCCACTACGCGCCGCTGTTCGCCCGGCTCGGCCCGTACGACCGCGACGCCCTCGACGCGCTGGCCTGGCCGCAGACGGCCGCGCAGCGGCGGCGCCGCACGATGGTCGAGTACTGGGTCCACGAGGCGAGCCTGCTGCCGGTGGAGGACTGGCCGCTGTTCCGCTGGCGGATGCGCGACAACGAGAAGCGGCAGAGCCGCTGGCTCGGCAACGCGCTAGACCACCGGCCCGACATCCTCGACGCCGTCCACGAGGCGATCGAGGCCCACGGCCCGCTCGAGGCGAGCGAGGTCGCGCAGGTCCTCGGCGACGCCGGCGACCGCGTGGCCCGCGCCCACGGCGGCTGGTGGGAGCGCTCGGACGTCAAGGTGGCCTGCGAGCACCTCTTCGCCACCGGGGTGCTCACCACGGGCACGCGCCGCGGCTTCCGCCGGGCCTACGAGCTCTCCGAGCGCGTGCTCCCGCCGGAGATCCACGCCCTGCGGCCGGAGCGCGACGAGGCGATGCGCGCCCTGATCCGCCGCGCCGCCACGACGCTGGGCGTCGCCACGGAGCCCGACCTGCGCGACCACCACCGCCTGCCGCCCGCCGAGAGCCAGGCCGCGGTCGCGGAGCTGGTCGACGCCGGCGAGCTGGTGCCGGTCGACGTCGAGGGCTGGCCGGCGCCGGCGTACCGCCCGCCCGGGGCCCGGCTGCCGCGCCGCGTCACCGGCCGGGCCCTGCTGGCGCCGTTCGACCCGCTCATCTGGTTCCGGGCGCGCACGCTGCGCCTCTTCGACTTCCACTACCGCATCGGCATCTACACCCCGGCCGCGCAGCGCACCCACGGCTACTACGTCTTCCCGTTCCTGCTCGACGGGCGCCTCGTCGCGCGGGTCGACCTCAAGGCCGACCGCACCGGCGGCGTGCTGCACGTGCCGGGCGCGTTCGCGGAGGACGGGGTCGAGGTCGGCCGGGTGGCGTCCGAGCTCGCCGCGGAGGTCGCGACGATGGCCGGGTGGCTCGGGCTCGACGGGGTCGCCGTCGACGGGGGCGGCGATCTCGCGCCCGCCCTGGCTCAGGCGATCAGCGCGGGAGGGTGGACGTAGCGCACGCCGGGGGGCAGGTGCCCGGTGCGCGAGGTGCGCGCCAGCACGGCCAGCAGGTCCTCGCGGAACGCCTGCGCCGCGCGGGTGGGGGCCACGTCGGTGCGGTGCGCGAGCGAGATCGTCCGGTGGCTCCACGCACCGCCGTCGAGACGCGTCGCGTGCAGCGTCGGGTGCCCGGCCAGCACGAGGCTCGGCACGATCGCGACGCCGAGGCCGCGCTCCACCATGCGCAGCACGGCGTCCATCTCGCCGCCCTCCACCGCGATCCGGGGCGTGACGCCGGCGGCCGCGCACGCCGCGAGCGTCACCTCGCGCAGCTCGTAGCCCGGGCGGTTGACCACCAGCGGGTGCGCGGCCAGCTCGGCGATGCCGATGTGGTCGCCGAGGTCGGGCCACCCCGGTGCCGAGACGACGACCAGCTCCTCGCGCAGCACGGGGGTCAGCGCGAGGTCCGCGACGGTGACACCGCGGTCGATCACCAGCGCGACGTCGAGCTGGCCGCGCTGCAGGTCGGCCACGAGGTCCTGGGAGCCGCCCTCCGAGACCTGAAGGGCGATGCCGGGGTAGCGACCGTGGAAGACCTCGAGGACGTCGGCGACAACGCTGACGCACAGGCTCGGGGTGGCCCCGAGGCGCAGCCGCCCCTTGCGCAGCCCGGCGAGCTCGGCGATCTCCATCCGGGCCGTCTCGGAGTCCGCCACGATTCGCCGGGCGAGGGGCAGGAGGGCCTCGCCCGCCGCCGTGGGTGTGACGTTGTCGTGACCCCGCGTGACGAGGGTCTCGCCCAGGTCCTCCTCGAGACTCCGGATCTGTTTGCTCAGCGTGGGCTGCGCGACGCGGCACAGGGCCGCTGCCTGCGTGAATCGGCCGGTGTCCACCACAGCGAGGAAGTAGCTGAGCTGTTTGATGGTCATTGCCATAGCCCCAAGCTATGCGAAGTCACTCGTCCATGCATTGGCTCTCCGGCACAGCGCGACTTACCGTCATCGCGTGGTCATTTCACCGCAGCGCAACATCGTGTCGAGGACGTGGGGCACCTCGGTCGGGAAGAAGTCGGTCATGGCGGTGACCGGCGGCATCTTCCTGCTCTACGTGATCGCCCACATGATCGGGAACCTGAAGATCTTCTTCGGCATCGAGACCTTCGACGCCTACTCGCAGCACCTGCGCGAGATCGGCGAGGCGATCTTCGGTTACGAAGGCGTCCTCTGGCTCATCCGGCTGGTGCTGGTGACGAGCGTCGTCCTGCACATGTGGGCGGCGTTCGCGCTCTGGTACCGGGCGAAGAAGGCCCGGCCGATCGGCTACCAGCACCGGCAGAGCTGGCAGGGCAGCTACGCGGCCCGCACGATGCGCTGGGGCGGGGTGATCATCGCGTTGTTCGTGATCTGGCACATCCTCGACCTGACCACGGGGACGGTGAACCCCCGCGGGGGCGACGAGAGCGCCTACCTGAAGCTCGTCGCGAGCTTCGACCGGCCCGTCGTCGCGATCTTCTACATCCTCGCCGTCGTCGCGCTCGGCCTCCACATCCGGCACGGCCTCTGGTCGGCCATCCAGACGTTCGGCGCCAACAGCGCGCTGAAACAGAACGCGCTCAAGACCTTCAGCTTCGTCGTGGCGGCGGTGATCACGGTCGGCTTCGCGATCGTGCCGCTGTCCGTGATGACCGGTCTGGTGAGGTGACAATGTCCGAACTCCAGCAGGAACCCACGGCCACCCAGGGCGAGGGCCGCTACATCGTCGGCGACCCGATCGCCGACACCCGCGCCCCGGACAGCCCGATCGGCGACCGGTGGGCCGACCGCAAGTTCTCCGCGCGCCTCGTGAACCCGGCGAACCGCCGCAAGATGAGCGTCATCATCGTCGGCACCGGCCTGGCCGGCGGCGCCGCGGCGGCGACGCTGGGCGAGGCCGGCTACCACGTGAAGTCGTTCTGCTACCAGGACAGCCCGCGGCGCGCGCACTCCATCGCGGCCCAGGGCGGCATCAACGCCGCGAAGAACTACCGCTACGACGGCGACTCGGTGCACCGGCTGTTCTACGACACGGTCAAGGGCGGCGACTTCCGCTCGCGCGAGTCGAACGTGCACCGCCTGGCCGAGGTCAGCCTCAACATCATCGACCAGTGCGTCGCGCAGGGCGTGCCCTTCGCCCGCGAGTACTCGGGCCTGCTCGACACCCGGTCGTTCGGCGGCACGCAGGTGTCACGCACCTTCTACGCCCGCGGGCAGACGGGCCAGCAGCTGCTGCTCGGCGCGTACCAGGCCCTCGAGCGTCAGATCGGTGCGGGCACGGTCGAGATGCACCCGCGCACGGAGATGCTCGACCTGATCGTCGTCGACGGGAAGGCCCGCGGGATCGTCACCCGCAACCTGTTCAACGGGCAGATCGAGACGCACCTGGCCGACGCCGTGATCCTCGCGTCGGGCGGCTACGGCAATGTCTACTACCTCTCGACGAACGCCAAGGGCTCCAACGTCACGGCGGCGTGGCGGGCGCACAAGCGCGGCGCGCTGTTCGCCAACCCCTGCTACACGCAGATCCACCCGACCTGCATCCCGGTCTCCGGCGAGTACCAGTCGAAGCTGACGCTGATGTCGGAGTCGCTGCGCAACGACGGCCGCGTGTGGGTGCCCAAGGAGCGCGGCGACGACCGCCCGCCCAACGACATCCCCGAGGACGAGCGGGACTACTACCTCGAGCGCCAGTACCCGGCGTTCGGCAACCTGGTCCCGCGCGACATCGCCTCGCGCGCCGCGAAGAACATGTGCGACGCCGAGCACGGCGTCGGGCCCGGCGGGCTCGGCGTGTACCTCGACTTCAAGGACGCCATCGAGCGTCTCGGGCGCCCGGCCGTCGAGGCCAAGTACGGGAACCTGTTCGAGATGTACCAGCGCATCACCGGGGACGACCCGTACGAGGTCCCGATGCGCATCTACCCCGCGATCCACTACACGATGGGCGGGCTGTGGGTCGACTACGACCTGCGCTCGACGATCCCGGGGCTGTTCGTGGGCGGCGAGGCCAACTTCTCCGACCACGGCGCCAACCGTCTCGGCGCGTCCGCGCTGATGCAGGGCCTGTCGGACGGGTACTTCGTGCTGCCGACGACGGTGGCCGACTACCTCGCCGACGCCCCGTTCGAGGCCGTCCCCGACGACCACCCGGACGTCCAGGAGGCGGTCGAGGCGACCCGCGAGCGCATCGACAAGCTGCTCTCGGCCAACGGCCACCGCACCGTCGACTCGTTCCACCGCGAGCTGGGCCAGCTGGTCTGGGACCAGTGCGGCATGGCCCGGAGCAAGGAGGGCCTGGAGAAGGCCCTCGACCGGATCCCCTCGCTGCGCGAGGAGTTCTGGCGCGACGTCAAGATCGTCGGCACCGGCGACGGGTTCAACCAGTCGCTGGAGAAGGCCGGCCGCGTCGCCGACTTCATGGAGCTCGCCGAGCTCATGTGCATGGACGCGCTGCACCGCGAGGAGTCCTGCGGCGGCCACTTCCGCGTCGAGCACCAGACCGAGGACGGCGAGGCCCAGCGCGACGACGAGAACTTCTCGTACGTGGCGGCCTGGGAGTACGGCGGCGACAACCAGCGGCCGGTGCTGCACAAGGAGGATCTCGACTTCTCCTACGTGCACCCGAGCCAGCGCAGCTACAAGTAGCGGAGTACCGACGTGAAGCTCACCCTGCGTATCTGGCGTCAGGCCTCGCCCGACGCCAAGGGCAAGATGAAGAAGTACGTGCTGGACGACGTCGAGCCCGACATGTCGTTCCTCGAGATGCTCGACGTGCTCAACGAGAAGCTCGTGATCGACGACCAGGACCCGGTCTCGTTCGACCACGACTGCCGCGAGGGCATCTGCGGCTCGTGCGCCATGGTCATCAACGGCACGGCGCACGGCCCGCAGAAGAACACCACCACCTGCCAGCTGCACATGCGGCACTTCGCCGACGGCGACACGATCGACATCGAACCGTGGCGGGCCAAGGCGTTCCCGGTGATCAAGGACCTCGTCACCGACCGCAGCGCGTTCGACGAGATCATCAAGGCCGGCGGCTACATCTCGGTCAACACCGGCTCGGCGCCCGAGGCGCATGCGATCCCGGTGGACAAGGTGTCGGCCGACGACGCGTTCGACGCCGCCACCTGCATCGGCTGCGGTGCCTGCGTCGCGGCCTGCCCCAACGGCAGCTCCATGCTGTTCACCTCGGCCAAGGTCACCCACCTCGGCCTGCTCCCGCAGGGGCAGCCGGAGCGGGCGACCCGGGCGATCAACATGCTCGCCAAGCAGGACGAGCTGGACTTCGGCGGCTGCACCAACGTCGGCGCCTGCCACGAGGTGTGCCCCAAGGGCATCCCGCTGGCCTCGATCGCCCAGCTCAACCACGACGTCCTCGGCGCGACCCTGAGCGGGGCGCGCTCGGACTAGCGGGGTCATTCCGCGCGAAGGGCACCATCAGCCGCTCTATCCGGCTGATGGTGCCCTTCGCGCGTCTCCAGCGGCCGTCACGAGGCCGTGAGCGCCGGGCGGGGACGGGCCGTGGCGACGGTGACGTCGCCCGCGCCGGTCCTCGCCCGTACGCGCAGGGGCCCGCCGTCGGGCTGGTCGGGACGGTCGGCGCGCACCGGGAGCTCGCTGCGCACGCGGCCCGCGGCGGCGTTGAGCACGACCTTCGCGTCGACGCCGGCGTGCACGCCCACCCACAGCGAGCCCACGCCGGTGCCGATCTCGACGTCGCCGGCGACCGCGTCGGCCACCTCGATGTCGCCGGCCGCGGCGCGCACCGCGACGTCGGCGTGCACGTCGCCCAGACGCACCCGCCCGGCGCCGGTGGTGATCTCGACCGGCGCGTGCACGTGGTCGACGCGGATCTCGCCGGCGCCCCCGGTGAGGTGCAGCGGGGCGTCCAGGCGCCCGATGCGCACCTCGCCGGCGCCGCAGCGCAGGTCGGTGCGCCCGGCCACCTCGTCGAGGCGGACCTCGCCCGTGCCGTGCACCGAGACCTCGCCCGCGCGGCCCTCGACCGCGACGCGGGCGGCGCCGGCGCGCACCCGGAGCTCCGAGTCCTGCGGCGCCCGCACGGTGACCGCGAGCGGGACGCCGCGCAGGCCGAGGTCGCGCGGGCCACGGACGGTGACCCGGCGGGTCTCCGCGTCCCACTCCAGCGTCGCGCCCGCGACGGCCGCCTCCGCCCGTTCCTCCGGCGAGGACGGGCCGTCGCGGTCGACGCCCAGGAACCCGAGCACCGTGCCCAGCCCGCGCAGCCAGCCGGCGGGGGCGTCCGGGTCGGCCTCGAGCCGGACGCGCAGGGAGGCGCCGTCCTCGGCGGGCGGCGCCAGGCGCACCCGCACCCGGCCGGCGTCGAGCCCGACGTCCAGGGTCACCGGCTCCGGGCCGGTGCCGGTGACCTCGCGCGCGGGAGTCATCCCTTCACCCACCCGTCGACGCCCCCGTCGTCGGGACCGTCCTTGGCGGTGTCAGTGGAGTCGGCAGGCTTGTCCGCGGGCTTGTCCGCGGGCTTGTCCGGCGCCGGCTCGTCGTTCGGGCGACCGTCGGTCCAGCCGCTGCCGCTACCGCTGTCACGGCCGCCGCCCCAGCCGCCGTCCCGGCCGCCCCAGCCGCCGCCCCAGCCCCCGCCGCGCTGCTTGTCGTGCAGCGCGCCCTGGACGGCCTGGGCGATCCAGGAGTTCAGGCTCATGCCCTGCGACGCCGCGGCGCGCTCGGCCTGGCCCTTGATCTGGTCGACGAGGCGCAGGGTCATCCGCGAGATGTCGCCGACGTCGGGACCGCCCCGGCCGCCGAACCCCTGGCCGCCCCCGAAGGCGGCGTTGAAGGCGTCGGCGCCCGA
This sequence comes from Actinomycetospora sp. CA-053990, assembly GCF_050948445.1. Lineage (NCBI taxonomy): Bacteria > Bacillati > Actinomycetota > Actinomycetes > Pseudonocardiales > Pseudonocardiaceae > Actinomycetospora > Actinomycetospora sp. CA-053990. The sequence goes on from NZ_CP192043.1 coordinate 2,225,811, forward strand.
GAAGCCCGGCCCGGGCGGCGGGGGAGGAGTGGGCGCTGCGGCCCGCCCGGCGCGCCGCCGGGGGTGCCGGCGAACGGCGAGGACGTCGGGCCGGCGAAGAAGCCGTCGGCGCCGTCGCCGCCGGAGGAGTCCCGGTCGACGACCACGCTGACGTCCCGCCCGGACAGGCGCAGCGAGACGGCGCGGTCGCCGAGGGCCTCGGTGACCTCGCCCGCGAGGTCGGACAGGGCGTTCGCGAGCGCCAGCCGGACGGCGGGCTCGAGGGCGGCGGCGAGCGAGCTGCCCGCCCGGGTGGTGGCCTCGTCGCCGACCGCGGCGGCCGCGGCGAGGTCGTCGCGCAGGGAGGCGACGTACGGTGTCAGGTCCATGACACCACTGTGACACCACGCCGACCGGAGCGCCACCATCGTGGTGTCAGGTCCGCCGTGGGCGAACGCGCTGGATCCGGGTGTCGTACCGTGCGGGGGTGGCCGACACCGTGACTCCCCAGGTGACGCTGATCGCGAAGACCGAGTTCCAGGCACCGCCCGGGGTCCCGTGGGAGACCGACGCGGACGGCGGGCAGGCGCTCGCCGAGTTCGCGGGCCGCGCCTGCTACCAGTCGTGGAGCAAGCCGAACCCCGCGACGGCGAGCAACGCGGGGTACCTGCGCCACATCCTCGAGGTCGGTCACCTCTCCGTGCTCGAGCACGGGTCGGTGAGCTTCTACCTGACCGGGATGTCGCGCAGCCTCACCCACGAGCTGATCCGGCACCGCCACTTCTCGTACTCGCAGCTCTCGCAGCGCTACGTGCCCGAGCGGGACGCCGCGATGGTGGAGCCCGACGTCATCGCCGACGACCCCGAGCTCCACCAGCTCTTCGCCGAGGCGAGCGCCGCCGCGCTGGCCTCCTACGAGAAGCTCCTGGCGGGCCTCGAGGAGCGCTTCGCCGACGAGCCCAACCGCACGCTGCGTCGCAAGCAGGCCCGCCAGGCCGCCCGCGCCGTGCTCCCCAACGCCACCGAGACGCGGATCGTCGTCACCGGCAACTACCGCGCCTGGCGGCACTTCATCGCCATGCGGGCCAGCGAGCACGCCGACGTCGAGATCCGCGACCTCGCCATCATGTGCCTGAAGATCCTGCAGGCCGAGGTCCCCAACGTCTTCGCCGACTTCGAGATCACCCGGCTGCCCAGCGGGTCCGAGGTCGCCACCAGCCCCTTCGTCGCCGAGGGGTGAACCCCGGGTCCCCCCGGGTAGGAGTAGTCCATGAGTGCCGCACAGATCGCCGACGCCGAGCGTCGCGATCTCGCCGACCTGTTGCTGAAGCTCGGCCCCGACGAGGGCACGCTCTGCGGCGACTGGACGACGCGCGACCTGCTCGCCCACCTGATCACCCGTGAGCGCCGCCTGGACGCCGCGCCCGGCATCCTGATCCCGCCGCTGGCGTGGTGGACCGAGCGCGTGCAGGACTCGATCGCCCACGGCGAGTTCGGCGAGCTGGTCGGCACCCTGCGCTCGGGTCCGCCGATCTGGAGCCCGCTGGCGCTGCCCCCGCTGCGGGCGGTCGACGTCCAGGAGTTCTTCATCCACCACGAGGACGTCCGCCGCGCCCAGGCCGGCTGGTCGCCCCGCCCGCCGGACGAGGCGCGCGACCACCAGCTCTGGCGCATGGCCGGCCTCCTCGGCCGCCTGACCTACCGCTCCAGCCCCGTGGCCGTGACGCTGCGCCGCCCGGACGGTGCCGAGCACGCCGTGAAGTCGGGCCCGCGCACGGTCATCCTCACCGGCGAGCCCGGGGAGCTGCTGCTGCACGCGGCCGGCCGCGAGGAGTGCGTCGTGCACCCCGAGGGGGAGCCGGCCGACGTCGCCACGGTCATGGCCCTCGAGCGCGGCCTGTAGAGGCACCGCCCCGACATCACCCCCACCCAGACATCAGCGACGGGTCCCGCCAGGACCCACCCACGACGGCCGGACGGACCCCCGCCCCGGCCCCCCGCACCAGGAGGACCTGATCACCACCCGTTCGCCGCGCCGCGCCCACGGAGGCGCCCGATGAGCCGATCCACCGCCCGCCGCCCCGAGCCGCCCCGCGGAGGCCCTCCGCAGGGACGCGGCTCGACGCCGCCCACCCACGACTGCGCGCGCGGCTCCGGCGTGCCCACGTCGTCCGCCCCGGGCGCCGAGGGTGCCCCGCCCCCGACGCCCGAGGGTGCGCTGCGCGTCGTCGCCCTCGGCGGCATCGGGGAGATCGGGCGGAACATGACCGTCCTCGAGTACGGCGGACGGCTGCTCATCGTCGACTGCGGGGTGCTCTTCCCGTCGGAGGAGGCCCCCGGCGTCGACCTGATCCTCCCCGACTTCCGCGCGGTCGAGGACCGGCTGTCCGACGTCGACGCGCTCGTGCTCACCCACGGGCACGAGGACCACATCGGCGCCGTGCCGTTCCTCCTGCGCCAGCGTCCCGACCTGCTGGTCGTGGGGTCGCGCTTCACGCTCGCGCTGGTCGCGGCGAAGTGCAAGGAGCACCAGCTCACCCCGCGCCTGCTCGAGGTGCGCGAGGGCGAGCGTCAGCACCACGGCTCGTTCGACTGCGAGTTCTTCGCGGTCAACCACTCGATCCCCGACGCCCTCGCCGTCGCCGTCCGCACCCCGGGCGGCACCGTGCTGCACACCGGCGACATCAAGCTCGACCAGCTGCCCCTCGACGGGCGCCTCACCGACCTGGCCGGCTTCTCGCGCCTGGGCGACGAGGGTGTCGACCTGCTGCTCGTCGACTCCACCAACGCCGAGGTGCCCGGCTTCGTGACCCCGGAGCGCGACATCTCGCCGGTGATCGACGGGGTGTTCCGCGACGCGCCGTCCCGCCTGATCGTCGCCTGCTTCGCGAGCCACGTGCACCGCGTCCAGCAGGTGCTCGACGCGGCGGCGAAGCACGAGCGCAAGGTGTGCTTCACCGGGCGCTCGATGGTGCGCAACATGGGCATCGCGACCGACCTCGGCCTGCTCCACGTGCCCGACGGCCTGCTCGTCGATCTCGACGACGCCCTCGCCATGCCGGAGAAGGACGTCGTCCTCGTGTCGACGGGCTCGCAGGGCGAGCCGCTGAGTGCCCTCGGGCGCATGGCGCGCGGCGACCACCGCCAGATCACGATCACCCCGGGCGACACCGTCGTCCTGCTCTCGAGCCTGATCCCCGGCAACGAGACCGCGGTGTTCGCGGTGATCAACGGCCTGACGCGCCTCGGCGCCGAGGTCGTGCACTCCGGCGTGGCCAAGGTGCACGTGTCCGGCCACGCGAGCGCCGGCGAGCTGATGTTCCTCTACAACGCGCTGCGCCCGCGCAACGTCATGCCGGTGCACGGCGAGTGGCGCCACCTGCGCGCCAACGCCGAGATCGCTCGCCGGACCGGCGTCGAGAACGTGGTCATCGCGGAGGACGGCGTGGTCGTCGACCTCGTCGACGGGCGGGCCGCGATCTCCGGGCGGGTCGAGGTCGGGCACGTCTACGTCGACGGCAACCAGGTCGGCGACGTCGGCGAGTCGACGCTCTCGGACCGCCTCGTGCTCGGCGAGGGCGGCTTCATCGCGATCACCGTGGCCGTCGAGGCGGCCACGGGACGCGCGGTGGCACCCCCGCGCATCTCCGGGCGCGGGTTCTCCGACGACCCCAAGGCGCTCGAGGACGTCGCCTCGCTCGTGGAGATGGAGCTCTCGCGCACGGAGGCCGAGGGCATCACGGACACCCACCGCATCGCGCAGTCGGTGCGCCGGGTCGTCGGCAAGTGGGTGGGGGAGACCTACCGCCGCCGCCCGATGATCGTCCCGACCGTGCTGCCGGTCTGAGATCCTGGCTGGTCCGGGGGATCACCGGCGGATCGTCTTCGACAGGTGGTGGCGCACCGGGGCCCACAGGTCGGGAAGCACGAGATCGACCTGGTCGAGCGTGTACCAGCCGGCGCGCACGCTGATCGGGATCTCCTCGGGGTCGACCTCGTGCTGCGGGCGCGCGGCGACGTAGATCGTCGCGATCCCGTCGTTGAGGAGCCGCCCGAGCTGGCGCCCCGCGCGGATCTCGACGCCCGCCTCCTCGAGGCACCCGCGCTCGGCGGTCGCGCCGGGGGACTCGCGGGCCTGCGGTCGCCCGCCGGGGAGGATGGCGGGCGGCCACTCACCGGGCCGGTGCACGAGCAGCACCCGGCCCGGGGGTGCCGTCACCACGGCCAGCACGAGCTGTGCCTCCCGGCCCACGCGTCTCTCCTTCGCTCGGCGGTGGTCGTCCTCGGCCTAGGCTCCCGCGGGTGAGCGCCACCGTCTCCGCCCGGCGCGTCGCCTCGCGTGTCACCACGCTGACGTCGCCGACCCTGCTGCTCGCCGTGCTCTACCCCGTGGTCGGTGCCCTGGCCGTGGGGGTGGTGGGCGTGGCGTGGTCGCTGGTCGGGATGCTGTTCACCGTGGCGATCCCGGCGTTCATCGTCGACCGCGGTGTGCGGAGCGGACGGTACACCGACCACCACCTGCGCGAGCGCGAGCAGCGGGCCGTGCCGCTGGGCCTGGCCGCGGCCTCGGTCGCGACCGGCGTCGTGGTGCTGCTGGTCGCGGGCGCGCCGCGGGCGATCACCGCGCTGCAGATCGCCGTGCTGGTCACGGTCGCCGTGGCCACGGCGATCACGCTCGTCTGGAAGATCAGCTTCCACACCGCCGTCGTGGCCGCGGCGGCGGCGGTGCTGACCCTGCTCGGCGGGCCGTGGTGGGCGCTGTCCTGGCTCGCCGTGCCCCTCGTCGGGTGGGCGCGTCTCGTGCTGCGCGCCCACACCGCGACGCAGGTCGTCGCCGGTGTCGTCGTCGGTGCCGGGGTGACCACCGCGGTCCTGCTGCTCGCCGGGGTGGGGTGAGCCCGGGGTGGGGACGCGGGCGGTGACGGTCGTGTGCGTCATCCTCGCCGCCGGATTCGTGGCGGCCGGCGTGGTGGTCGCCCTGCGCGGGGGGACCGGCGCCCGGGTGGGGCTGCTCCTGGGCGCGGGCCTCGTCGCCGCCGCCGTCGGCCTCGCCACCCGGCCCGCCCCGCGGGGAGTCGGGCCCCGGCTGGTCGAGCGCGGCGACCGTACGCCCCGGTGGGCGCTCGTCGCGGGGTACGGGCGGCTGCGCTCCTGCGCCGGCGGCCTGGCCGCGCTCGGCGTCGCGCTGGTGCCCGTCGGCCTCCTGCTCGACGGCCTGCGGTCGGGCGCCGCGTCCGCGATGGCCGAAGGGGCTGCCGGCACGGTGGTCGTCGGGGCCGTCGCGGGTGCGCTGCTCGCGCGCGGTCTCGCCCACCGGGAGGTCGCGCTCACCGAGGAGGCGGTCGAGATCGGCGCCGGCCGCTTGCGTGTCGTGCTCCCGTGGGGTCAGGTGCGGGGGGTGCGATCCCGCGGGCCCGAGCACGCCGACGGGCGGCCCCGCCGCATCGCCCTCGACGTCACGGCCCCGGGCCCGTCGAGCCGGCTGCTCGACCGCCTCGCCGCCGCGCCGTCGGGAGGACCCGGTGGTGCGCGCACCCTCGTGCTGCCCACGGCGGGTCTCGACGTCGACCCCGCCCTGCTCCTGGCCGCCCTCGACCACCACCTGGAGCTGCCCGGGGAGCGCGTCCACCTCGCCGATCACGAACGGGAGTCGGGCGACTGCGGAGAGCGGTGACCGCTGGAACGTCCAGGGGTCCGTCCTGGTGCGGCCGCGCGAGTGACACACGCCACCACGCGGCGGAGGATCAAGGAGTCAGCCCGCCGCGGCGGCCCCGGCCGGGGCCGGTCCGAGCCGGCGAGACGACCCCCTGAGGAGCGCCCATGAAGGCCGTCGCCTACATCGAGCCCATGAAGGTCGAAGTCCAGGACATCGAGTACCCGAGCCTGGAGCTCAAGGACGGGCCGGGGGTGAACCCCGCCAACGTCGGGCGGAAGTGCCCGCACGGGGTGATCCTCAAGCTCGTCGCCACCAACATCTGCGGCTCGGACCAGCACATGGTCCGGGGCCGCACCACCGCGCCGCCCGGCCTGATCCTCGGCCACGAGATCACCGGCGAGGTCGTCGAGGTCGGCCGCGACGTGGAGTTCATCAAGCAGGGCGACCTGTGCTCCGCGCCGTTCAACATCGCCTGCGGGCGTTGCCGGATGTGCAAGGAGGGGCACACCGGGGTCTGCCTCAACGTCAACCCCGACCGCCCGGGCTCCGCCTACGGCTACGTCGACATGGGTGGCTGGCAGGGCGGCCAGGCCGAGTACGTGATGGTCCCCTACGCCGACTGGAACCTGCTGCGGTTCCCCGACCGCGAGCAGGCGCTGGAGAAGATCCTCGACCTCACGATGCTGTCGGACATCTTCCCGACCGGGTACCACGGCTGCGTGACGGCCGGGGTCACGACTGGGTCGACGGTCTACATCGCCGGTGCGGGACCGGTCGGGCTCGCGGCCGCCGCGTCGGCACACCTTCTCGGGGCGTCCGTCGTGATCGTCGGGGACCTGAACGCCGAACGGCTCGCCCACGCCCGGTCCTTCGGCTGCGAGACCGTCGACCTCACCGAGGACGGCACGCTGCCCGAGAAGATCGAGCAGATCGTCGGCGAGCCCGTGGTCGACGGTTCGGTCGACGCCGTCGGCTTCGAGGCCCGCGGTTACGGCAAGGACGCCGGCGAGGCCCCGGCCACGGTGCTGAACTCGATCATGGAGGTCACCCGGGCGGCCGGGAAGCTGGGCATCCCGGGCCTGTACGTCACCGGCGACCCGGGCGCCCCGGACGAGGCGGCCAAGGAGGGCAGCCTCTCGATCCGCATCGGCCTGGGCTGGGCGAAGTCGCACTCGTTCACCACCGGGCAGTGCCCGGTGATGCGCTACCACCGGCAGCTGATGAACGCGATCCTGCGCGACAAGGTGCAGATCGCGAAGGCGGTGAACGCGGACGTCATCTCCCTCGACGAGGCTCCGCAGGGCTACGCCCAGTTCGACTCGGGCGTCGCGAAGAAGTTCGTCATCGACCCGTACGGGATGATCGCCCACTGACCCGACCACTGACCCGACCGCGATGACGTGCGGCCGCGCTCCCGTCGTGGAGCGCGGCCGCACGGTCATGTCGGGACGGTCAGGGCGTCCTGCCCCTCGTCCTAACCGTCGTCGTCATCGTCATCGCCGTCGGTGTCCGGCTGCGCAGGGGCCTGCGGCTGCTGCACCTGGCCGCCCGGGGCGGGCTGCGGGAGCTGGCCGGGCGGCAGCACGCCGCCGGGCGCCGGGGCGATCTCGCTGGTGCCGGGGACGGAAGCGTCGTCGCCGTCGTCGTCGTCACCCGGGGACTGGGGGAACTGGAACACCAGCCACAGCCCGATGATGGCGGCCAGGACGGCGAAGCCGGCCCCGACTCGATCCTTCGTCACGTCACGTCGTCCTCTCCGGTGGGCGTGTCCTCGGTGGGCCCGTCTCAGTCGTCGACGGGGACCTCGCCGAAGAACACCAGGCTGATCACGAAGTAGGCGATGTAGAGGCCGAGCAGCACCATGCCGTGCCAGCGCCGCAGACGGCCGGTCGCCAGGAAGACCGCGGCGATGACCGTCATGACCAGCAGGACCGGCATGTGCCAGGCGAGGGTGGCGGCGTCGATGGTGATGGCCCCGCCGACGAGCAGGATGATCCCGAGCTTGCCGGTCACGGAGAACACGACGCTGCCGATGACGTTGGCGATGCCGATCTCCGGCGCGCCCCGGCGGGCGGGCTCCACGGTGAGGAAGATGTCCTCGAGCGAGAGCGCGAGCGTCGCGATCGTGACGCCGAAGACGGTGCCCTCGATGGCGAACTCGTCGAGGATCCCCTCGGTGCCCGCGCCGGCGACCACGGCGCCGACGACGAGGCCGACCAGGGCGAGGACCGCGAGCACGACGGTGCCGACCGGCGAGGTCTGGCGCGCCTTGAGGAAGCCCTGGTCGATGCGCAGGTCGGCCGGCAGTTCGAAGCCGCCGTGACCGCCGGGGCCGGAGTCGCCGCCCGTGCCGCCGCCGGTGCCGCCGCCGGTGGCGTCGCCGCCCGTGCCGACGCTCGGACCGTCACCGCCCCCGCCCTCGCGGGTCAGGGTGGCCGTGCCGCCGCCGGGGGTCACCCCGGCCTTCTCGAGCTGCTCGTACACCTCGGCGTTGCGCCACACCGGGCGTCGCGCGGAGTACTCGCGGTAGGCGACCCAGCCGACGAACGCCACGAACAGCACGAGCAGCACCACGCCGGTGAGGACCGTCAGGGCGCCGGTGAGCGCGAGCGCGAACATGATGATCGGCGCGAGGACGAAGAGGGCGAGGTAGTCCTTCGGGACGTCCACCGGGGTCGGCGCGATGATCGCCGCGAGGGCGAGCACGATGCCGGTCATCGCGGTGGTCGTCCCGACGACGGTGCCGAGGGCGACCTCGCTGAGGTCCTCGAGGTTGAGGACGATGCCGAAGGCGAGGTCGTCGAACTCGATACCGGTGAAGACGACCGCGATGAGGAAGAGCGAGATCGCCCATCGACTGGAGACTCCGACCAGATATCCGATGAGCTTCTCGGCGCTGTACACGAGCACCGCGATGCCCAGGACGAACTGGAGGATGGGGATCACGAACGGCTCCTTGCTCAACCGGTCTGGTGAGGTGGCCGCCATATGGTGATCGTCACGGGCCCGCGTTTCAACGGGTTGACACGCTCACTCGGCTGTGTAGCGCAGGCCACTCGCGCGGATGCGAGCAGTGATCGGTTCGACCAGATCAGTCGCGCCCAGTTCAGTCAGCACGGTGCGGCCGGACCGCGAGCTCCGGCATCCCCAGCCCGACGGGCCCCGACCCGACCGGGACGGCGCCGACGGGCTCGGCGGCGGGGTCGTTCGCCGCTGCGACGGCCTCGTCGATGATGTGGCGATCGGGCGAGAGCACGCAGACCGGGTCGGTGCGGGTCATGTCCCCGGTGAGCTGGAAGGCCTGACAGCGGCACCCGCCGAGATCGACCTCGCGGCGCTCGCAGCTGCGGCACGGGTCGGACATCCAGTCGGTGCCCCGGAACGCGGTGAACATCGGCGACGAGCGCCAGATCCACTCCAGGTCGTGCTCGCGGACGTTCGCCTTCGGCAGCGGAAGCTCGTGGGCGGACAGGCAGGGCCAGGCGTTCCCCTCGGGCCCGATGACGAGCTGACGATCGCCCCAGCCGCCCATGCAGGGCTTGGGGTACTGGCTGTAGTAGTCGGGGATGACGTAGATGACGTCGGTGCGGTCGCGCAGTCGCTCGCGGAACGCGCGGGTGACCTTCTCCGCGTTCTCGAGCTGCTCACGGCTCGGCAGCAGCGCGGACCGGTTGGCCAGCGCCCAGCCGTAGTACTGGGTGTTGGCGAGCTCGACGCGGTCGGCCCCGAGCTCCTCGACCCAGCCGAGGATGGCCTCGACGCGGTCGATGTTCTGGCGGTGCAGCACGACGTTGAGGGTCAGCGGCCAGCCCAGCTCCTTGACCAGCCGCGCGGCCTCGATCTTCTTGTCGAACGACGAGATGCCGGCGAGACGGTCGGAGAGCACGGGCTCGTCGGCCTGGATGCTGACCTGCACGTGGTCGAGGCCGGCCTCGCGCAGCGCCTGCGCGCGTGGGCGCGACAGGCCGATCGCGCTGGTCACGAGGTTCGTGTACATCCCGAGCGAGCTCGCGTGCGCCACCAGCTCGACGAGGTCGCGGCGCAGCAGCGGCTCGCCGCCCGAGAAGTGGCTCTGCAGCACGCCGAGGTCCGCGGCCTCGTCGAGCACGCGGTGCCAGTCGGCGGTGGCGAGCTCCGCGGAGCGCTTGGTGAGCTCCAGCGGGTTCGAGCAGTACGAGCAGGACAGCGGGCAGGCGTGCGTCAGCTCCGCGAGCAGTCCGAGCGGGCCGTCGACCGTCGTCTCAGCCACGGGTGTCCTCCTCGATGGCGATCCAGCGCCGGGCGACGAGCTGGGCGAGGAACTGCGTCACCTCGTCGTCGACGACGCGGTCGTAGCGCCGGCCGAGCTCGTCGACGATGTCGGCGACGCTACGCGTCCCGTCGCAGAGACCGAGGATGTCGGCGCCGGTGGGGTTGAGGGTCACGACCGTCTCCGGGCCGAGCAGCACCTGACGGTCCCGCGCCTTGTCGAAGCGCATCTTGACGAACCGGGCGAGCGCGGGCCGGCCCGTGAGCGGGACGGTGCCGGTCATGCCGGGTAGGCCCGGTCAGCCGGATATGCCCGATCAATGGCGTCCATCATGGCCCAGAGCACGTCGTTCTTGAACGCGAGCGCGGCGACGGCGGCGTCCTGCTGCTCGGCCGTGCGGCAGCGCGCGGTGACGATCTCCAGGGCGTGCTCGGAGTCGCGCGGGGCCTGGTGCAGCCGGTTGCGGAAGTAGTCGAGGCCGTCACGGTCGATCCAGGTGTAGTGCTTCTCGAACGCCGCGAGGCGCTCGGCCATGAGGCCCGGCGCGAAGAGCTCGGTCAGCGACGACGCCACGGCCTCGAGCCAGGGCCGGGTGCGGGCGAACACCACGTAGGCGTCGACCGAGAACCGGACGCCCGGCACGATGTGCCGACCGTCGAGCAGCTCGGCGCGGTCGAGCCCGACGGCCTCGCCGAGGCGCAGCCAGGCCTCGATGCCGCCTTCGGTGGTCCCTGACTCACCGACCGTGCCGTCGTGGTCGGTGATGCGGCGGATCCAACGCTGCCGGATCTCGCGGTCGGGGCAGTTGCCCAGGATCGCGGCGTCCTTGCGGGGGATCGCCTCCTGGTAGCAGAACCGGTTGGCCACCCAGCCCCGGATCTGGGCCGGGGAGAGCTCGCCCGCGTTCATGCGCACGTGGAAGTCGTGCTCGCTGTGGTAGCGGGTGGCCTGGGACCGCAGGCGTTCGACGAGCGCATCCGGGCCCACGGCGTCGCCGTGTCCGGCGCCGTTCGTCCCCGCCACCTCGTGGGTCACCTCGTGCGTCGCGGTCATCCGCTCTAGACCTCCACCTCGAGCCCGTCGGTCGCGATCTCCGCGCCGCGGGCGACCACCGTGGCGTACTCGGGGGAGTCCTCGAGCAGCATGGGGTTCGTGTTGTTGATGTGTACGTAGATCTTGCGCTCGGCCGGCAGGCCGGCCAGGACCGCGAGGCTCCCGTCCGGACCGTCGACGGCCATGTGCCCCATGTCGCGGGCGGTCTTGGACGCCAGGTCCAGGCGGATCATCTCGTCGTCGGTCCACGTCGTGCCGTCGACCAGCACGACGTCCGCGGCCGCGAGCTCGTCGTGCACCGCGGGGGTGATCTCCTGGACGCCCGGCAGGTACACCGCGACGCGACCGCTCGCGGTGTCGGTGAGCCGGTAGCCCACGACTCGCCCGACGTCCGAGGCGGGTGCATCCGTGGACGAGCCCTGCGCGGCGTCCTCCGCGAACCGCTTCTTCTTCACCGTGGGCACATCGAACGCGCGGTAGCTCAGGCCCTCGCCGAGCGCGACGGTCTCGCCGGGGACGACGCGCCGCCGGTCGACCTTCGTGTAGCGCTCCAGGGTCGGCAGGAAGCCGGTGCCCCCGGTGAGGGTCTCGACGCTGGCGTCGGAGGCGTGCAGCTCGATGCCCGGACCCTCGCGCAGGAGCAGCAGACCCATGGTGTGGTCGAGCTCGGCGTCGGTGAGCAGCACCGCGGCGATCGGGCTCTCGCGTCCCGAGCGGGGCTGCAGCGCGGGCGTGGCCTCGATCTGGCTGCGGAGGTCGGGGGAGGCGTTGAGCAGGAACCAGGTGGTCCGGTCGGCGCTGACGGCGATCGACGACTGCGTGCGCGGCCGGGTGGGGCGGGAACCGTCCCGGACGGCCCGGCAACCCGGGCACCCGCAGTTCCACTGGGGGAAGCCGCCACCGGCGCCGGCTCCCAGCACCCGCACCCACATCGTGAGACGCCCTCCTCCTGAACACTTTCCGGCGATCTGCGGTACAACGCACGCGAGGGGCGCCGAGAACAATTCTGGCGCCCCTCGCGGTGACGTTGGTCAGTCGTCGAGCTGAGCGATGTACATCGTCACCTCGGGGGCGACGCCGAACTCCTCGAACTGCGGGGTCTCCCACACGGCGAGCGTCTCCATGTCTGATGCCACCTCCTTTCTCAACGGTCGGTCCAACCTACCTGCTGTGGCGGACCACAGCAGTGTTCTCGGGGATCACCAGAACTTGATCCCGACGGACTTGAGTCGGCGCTTGTGGAGCTGGTCGACCTTCTCGATGTCCTTGGAGGAGATGAGGTCTCCCCAGGCCCACGCCGCCTTCGAGCCCTCGTTGAGGATTTTCTCGAGGTCGTTGTCGACGAGGTCGGCGCTCTGGATGACCCGGGAGCCGAAACCGATGTGCCAGCGCTCGTCGCGCAGCACGAGTTCCATGCCCTTGCGCATGCCGGGCATCGGTACCGACAGCTTCTCGAGGGCGTCGAGCAGCGCGTGCTGCCCGGCCGTGAGGACCACGCCCTCGAGGATCATGTGGTAGAGCCCGACCGCGGTGGTGAGCTCCTCGTCGGAGTCGGCAAGGCCGCGGGCGATGGCCGGCAGGCGCTCCTCGAACAGCTCGAGGAGGTCCGGGCTCACCCGCTCGCGCAGGACCTCGAGCCGCTCGTTGAGGTTCTTGCCCGGGATGCCGACGACCTCGCCGACGACGCGGTCGAAGAAGCGGGCGTGCCGGGCCTCGTCGCGGGCCTGCGACTCGAAGCAGCCAGCCATCGCGTCGTCGACGGTGGCCTTCGACTGGAACGATCCGAGGTGCAGGGCCACCGACGTCTCACCGACGCAGAAGCCGGCGAGCAGCCCGAGGATCTGGTCGTACTCGCTGTCCTCGAGCTTCGTCCAGGACTCGATGTCCGTGGAGAGGTCGATGGTGGTCTCGTCCCACTGCAGTGAGTCCGCGAGCTGGACGAAGTGGCCGTACCCGGTGATCATTGATCAGCATCCTCACATCCCCGGGAGGTGCTCTCCCGGTTCCAGCATGCGGAAGTCCGACTTCTCGGCTCCACAGATCGGGCACATCCAGTCGTCAGGGATGTCTTCGAAGGGCGTCCCGGGCGGGATGCCGCTGTCGGGGTCGCCCTCCTCGGGATCATAGATGAATCCACACAGTTCGCAGAGCCATCGTGGGGCCTCGGGAGGCGCCAGCGTCTCCTCGACGGTCATACCCTCTCTCCACGGTTCTCCTGCTCGGGCTGACCCGAAACACCGGAGAGGGGCGCCGGACCTGCGAGGTCCGGCGCCCCTCCCGGTGTCAGTCGATCAGTCGTCCATCTGGGCGACGTACATCGTCACCTCGGGAGCGACCCCGATCTCCTCGAACTGCGGGGCCTCCCACACGTGGAGCTCCATCTCGTGACCTCCTCTCACATGCTTCGCGATCCGCCGGAGCGGAAACTAGTTCTCGGGCAGGGCGAAGACGAACAGGGCGTCGCCCGCCGCCGCGCCGAGCAGCCCGGGCAGGAAGCCCTCGATCCAGCCGCCCCAACCGGTCGGCACGGCGATGTACTGCCGGCCGTCGATGCTGTACGAGCACGGGCTGCTGTGGTGCCCGCTGCCGCACTGGAACGACCAGAGCTTCTCGCCGGTGTTCTCGTCGAGGGCGACGAACTCACCGGTCGGCGTGCCCTGGAACACGAGACCACCCGCGGTGCTCAGGGTCGAGGCACACATCGGGTACTCGTTGCGCCAGCGCCACTTCTCCTCGCCCGTGAGCGGGTCGATGGCGGCCACGAATCCGTAGTGGTCGTCGAGGTCGACGGCCACACCGGCACCCCAGTAAGGGATGCTCTCCTTGAATTCGCGACGACGGCGGGTGGCCGTGGCGCCGACTTCCTGCACCGGCACGTAGATCAGCCCCGTGTTGGGGCTGTACGCCATGTGCGTCCATTCCTTGCCGCCGGCCGGGCCCGGCCAGAAGTGCACCGGAACACCTTCCTCGTCCGGGTACACCTTCGGCGTGACCTTGCCGTCGGGGCTGATGTCGCCCCAGGTGATGCGGTCGACGAACGGGAACACGCGGACGAGCTCGCCGTTCGTGCGGTCGAGGACGAAGAAGTAGCCGTTCTTGTCCGCGTGGGCGAGCAGCTTGCGCCCGTCCGGAGCGTCGAAGAGGACGTTCTCCATCGTCGAGTCGTAGTCCCACAGGTCGTGGGGCGTGAACTGGTAGTGCCAGCGGATCTCGCCGGTGTTCACGTCGATCGCGACCGTCGAGTCGGTGTAGAGGTTGTCGCCCTCGCGCACACCGCCGTCGAAGTCGGGCGCCGGGTTGCCCGTGCCCTGGAACAGGAGCTCGAGCTCCGGGTCGTAGGACGGGGTGATCCAGCAGTTGGCCCCGCCGCGCTGCCAGGCCTCACCGTCGTCCGGCCAGGTCTCCGAGCCGGGCTCACCGGGCTTCGGGACCGTGTAGCAGCGCCACTGGCGCTCGCCGGACATGGCGTCGAAGGCGTCCAGGTGGCCGCGGGTGCCGAACTCCCCGCCGGCGCTCCCGACGATGACCTTGTCCTTGACGATCAGAGGCGCGACGGACCCGCTCGCGCCGGCCCGCACGTCGTCGTTGGTGACGTCGAAGATCAGGTCACCGGTGGTCGCGTCGAGCGCGATCAGGTGGGCGTTGAGGGTGTACATGTACACCCGGCCGTGGCCCACGGCGACGCCACGGTTGACGTTGCCGCAGCACAGCGAGACGTCGTACGGGGAGGCGTGCTTGTAGCGCCACAGCTCCTCGCCGGTCTTGCCGTCGATGGCCCAGACCTTGCCGTCCGGGCCGGAGACGTACATGACGCCTTCCACGACCAGCGGCGATGCCTCGAAGGAGTACGTCGACGATCCCGAGTGCAGGCCCGCCATGCCGGCCTGGAACACCCAGGCGGGGCTCAGGCGCTTGACGTTCTCCTTGTTGATCTGGTCCAGACGGCTGTGACGCTGGGCGTCATAGGTGCCGTAGTAGGTGAGCCAGTTCTCAGGCTCCGAGGTGGCGTTCTGGATGCGCTCGTAGTTCACGTCGCCCGTCGGCGGCGCGTACCCCTTGGTGGCGCTGAGGGTCTTGTGGGGGACGGCCTCGCCGGCGTCCACATAGTCGGTCATGAAGGAGCTCCTCTGCGGATCTACGGGCGCGGCTGCGGGGGACGGTCGAGCTTGGCCGAATCCGGAACCTCGCCACCGAAGACGAGGGCACCGGTCAGGCCGCGACCCTCGTCGTTGCCGGTCGTGGAGCCGTAGTAGTAGGTGCCGGGCCCACCCAGGTTCAGCCTCGCGGTGCCCTTCGAGTGGTTGACCAGCCAAATGATCTTGGGGTCACCGTTGTTGGGCAGCACCGCGCAGTGGGTGTTCTTGTCGTCGTTGATGAGCGTGAGCTCGACGTCACCGCCCTCGGGGAACACGAGGATCGAGGGCTCCCAGACCAGCTCGTCCTCGGGGATGCGGACCGTGGCCCGCATGATCCCGTCGGAGCCCTTCTCGGCGTGCCCGATGGTTCCGGTGCCGAGCAGCCGGCCCAGGGCCGTCCTGTTCTGCCCGTCGAGACCGGCTGCGTGCAGCTCGCTCTCTCGATCTGTGGACGTCATCCGACGTACCTCCTCGTCACTAGCGGACTCCTTGCGCGCGGTGGCATGGCCACCACGTGAACCTGCCCGTCCCTTCCGTCGTCGACGGTCACGCCGGCTCGGCGCGGCCGGGAGCTGTGCGCTCTCCCGGCCGGACGAGCCGCATGAGATCGACGCGGCGGACGGCGGGATCGACGCGCGGGGAGGCGGAGTGCCTGGTGCCGGGGCTGTTGCCTCCCGGCGCGAGCGCGTCCACAGACGCGTGCTCGGGCACTCCCATGTGCTCCTCCTGGCTGTCGCCGTCCCGGGGACACCTCGGAGACGGCGTACAGCAGGTGCCGCCACGATCCAGGAGGACCGTCTGGCCGAGGGTGTCGACCGCTGGGCGGCAGGACACGACCTTGTCGGCGACGAGCGGAGCAAGTCAGCCGGTCGACGGTGTGTGCTGAGCCACAGGTGACCATAGGGATGCGGTCCGTGATCGGCAAGGGCCTGCTTGGTCCGTCCGCCATCTCGATCATGAGGATCGGGGACGTCGCGGCCCGGCTCGCCAGGGGAAACGGCGGCGTGCGGCGAATCTCCGAGGAATCTTCGAGGGACCTCCGAGCCGTTCCGATTTCCGGAAGCACACCGCAGGGACACGGCTCGCCGCGCACGCTCGCGGGGCACCTGGCCAACCCGCCAGGATCCGTGTCCCGAGGTGTCCCGGGTCACCGCACGGAGCTATGGTCGCGGCAGGGCGATGCCGGCGACGGGGACCGACATGAGGTCCGGCAGGAGGTCGATCGGTGGGTAGTTTTGCGGCGGCCGAGGCCCTCGCCCAGCTGCACGGCCCCGGGGACGACAGCGCGAGCGTCGAGATGAAGTCGCTGCTGACGCCCCCGGCAGGCGCGGCGGCCGAGGCGCTGACGGGACGTCCGTCCCCGACGTGGAGCGTGCGCGAGTCCTACCTCGTCGACACCCCGTCGCTGGACCTGATCCGGGCCGGCGTCGAGGTCCGCCTGCGCCGCCGGGCGCGCGGGCGCTTCGACCTCTGCGTGTCCACGCGCCGCAGCGGCACCACGCGACCCACCGCGATCCCCCGGGGTGCGCGCGTGGAGTACGACGTCGTGCCCGGGGGCGTGTGGCAGGACATCGAGGTGCGCCGCGAGATCGATCGCGCCGCGGCCGCCGCGGTGATCGCCGGCTCGGCCGAGTCGCGGCAGCTGCTCTCGCCCGCCCAGAAGGCGTGGGCGTGCGGCGGCGGGCGCGACGCCGTCGACGACGACCTGCTCAAGGAGCTCCTGGTCCACGGCCCCCTGGTGGTCCGGCGGGTCAAGGTCGCGGCGGCCGAGGGGCTGAGCCGGGCCGACCTCGAGCACTTCCGCTTCCCCAGCGGCCGGGAGCTCCTCGAGCTCTCCACCCGGTGCTGCCCGCCGGAGGTGGTCACGACCGCGGCGGCGTTCGAGCGGCTGATCTCCGAGCGCGACGTCACCTGCGCGGGGGAGTACGTGCAGAAGACCTCGGTGTGGGCCGACGAGGTCGGCTACCACGCCGGTCGCTGATTCCCCGGGCTGCTGATCCTCCGGCCCTCGAACGGGGACCGGCCGGGCCGTGGCGCGTGTGGCTACCGGGGCTCGTGGTGCCCCCGGGATACCGTGACGGCATGGCCGGGCGGACCGAGACACCAGACAAGCGCGCGTCCCGTAGCCGCCCGTTGACCGGCGGCCGGACGCCGCGCCGCAACGGGGCCGGCCCGGAGACCCCCACCCGGTCGCCGCAGCCGCGCCCGCCGTCGAAGGGCGGGCGGCGCCCCGCCGGCGGTGCGAAGGGCCGGACGACGAAGGGCGCGCGCCCGCACGCCGCGGCGGACCCGGGCCGATCGTGCGCACGCTGCGCGGCGGCTGGGTGCTCACCGCGCGGGGTCTCGGGTCCCTCGTCCGCACGCTGGGCCGCGCCCGGGACGTCGACGCCGCCCACCGCCGCGACGGTGTGGCCCTCGGGCTCGTGGTGCTCGCCGTCCTCACCGCCGCCGGCGTGTGGTGGGAGGCCGGCGGCCCGGTCGGCGCGGGCCTCGACATCGGCCTGCGCACGATCATCGGCGCGGCCGCCCTCGTCCTGCCCGTCGTCCTGCTGGGCGTCGCGGTCATCCTCCTGCGCACCGACCCGTCGCCCGAGACCCGCCCGCGCAGCGTGGTGGGCGCGCTCCTGCTGGGTGTCGCCGTGCTCGCGGTCTGGCACCTGGTCGCTGGCGCACCCCGCGACCTCGCCGGCCGGCGCGCCGCGGGGGCGTGATCGGTGCCGTGGTCGCCGACCCGCTGGCCCGCGGCGTCACCACCTGGATCGCCGGCATCGTGCTCGTGCTCGTCGGCCTCTACGGCCTGCTCGTGCTCACGGGCACCCCGGTGCGCGAGGTCGGCGAGCGCCTGCGCGCCCTCGTCACCGGCGAGTACCCCGACGACGAGTGGGGCGGCCCCGAGGACGTCGACGTCGACGGTCTCGCAGCCGACGACGACGGCACCCAGCCGACGACGCGCATCCGTCGTCGCAAGCGCGGGGAGGACGACACCTCGGGGGACGATCCGGACGCCGCGGCGCACCCGGCCCGCCACCGCGAGCGCACCCCGGGCGCCGTGCCCGACCTCACGACGCCCCCGAGGGCGCCGCGGCCGTCGTCGCCGAGCCCACGGCCGCCCCGCGCCGCCCGCGAAGAAGCGCAAGCCGGCCGCGGCGGCACCCGCCGTGGTGCCCGACGTGACCGCGCCGCCGGAGACCGAGCCCGACCCGCAGGCCGCGGCGTCGTTCAGCTCCCAGCGCGAGCCCGGCGAGGACGACGACTACCGCCTGCCTCCGCCCGACCTGCTGATCCCGGGCGACCCGCCCAAGGCCCGCAGCGCCGCGAACGACGCGATGATCGAGGCGATCACCGGGGTCCTCGAGCAGTTCAAGGTCGACGCGGAGGTCACCGGCTTCACCCGGGGTCCCACCGTCACCCGCTACGAGGTCGAGCTCGGGCACGGCGTGAAGGTCGAGAAGATCACCGCGCTGCACCGCAACCTGGCCTACGCCGCCGCGACCGACCGGATCCTGCTGCTCGCCCCCATCCCGGGGAAGTCCGCGGTGGGCATCGAGGTGCCCAACGCCGACCGCGAGATGGTGCGCCTGGCCGACGTCCTGAACTCGCCGACCGCCCGCGCCGAGACCCACCCGATGGTCATCGGGCTCGGCAAGGACATCGAGGGCCGGATGGTCACGGCCAACCTGGCGAAGATGCCCCACCTGCTGGTCGCCGGCTCCACCGGCTCCGGTAAGTCGAGCTTCGTCAACTCGATGCTGGTCTCGCTGCTCACGCGGTCGACGCCGGACGAGGTCCGGATGATCCTCATCGACCCGAAGATGGTCGAGCTGACGCCCTACGAGGGCATCCCGCACCTGATCACGCCGATCATCACCTCGCCGAAGAAGGCCGCGACCGCGCTGGCGTGGCTGGTCGAGGAGATGGAACAGCGCTACACGGACATGCAGGCCAACCGTGTGCGGCACATCGACGACTTCAACCGCAAGGTGCGCTCCGGGGAGATCACCGCGCCGCTCGGCTCCGAGCGCGTCTACCGGCCCTACCCGTACATCATGTGCATCGTCGACGAGCTCGCCGACCTCATGATGACCGCCCCGCGCGACGTCGAGGACGCGATCGTCCGGATCACGCAGAAGGCCCGCGCCGCCGGCATCCACCTGGTGCTCGCGACGCAGCGCCCGTCCGTCGACGTCGTCACCGGTCTGATCAAGACCAACGTGCCGTCGCGGCTGGCGTTCGCGACGTCGTCGCTGACGGACTCGCGGGTCATCCTCGACCAGCCCGGCGCCGAGAAGCTCATCGGCATGGGCGACGCCCTGTTCCTGCCCATGGGTGCGGGCAAGACCAACCGCCTGCAGGGCGCGTTCATCGCCGACGACGAGATCAGCGCCGTCGTCGAGCACTGCAAGGAACAGGCCGACCCGGACTACACCGAAGGCGTCACCACCGAGGCCGCAGGCGAGAAGAAGGAGATCGACGCCGACATCGGCGACGACCTCGAGCTGCTCGTGGCCGCGGCGGAGCTCATCGTCACCAGCCAGTTCGGGTCGACCTCGATGCTCCAGCGCAAGCTGCGCGTCGGCTTCGCGAAGGCCGGGCGGCTCATGGACCTGCTCGAGACCCGCGCCGTCGTCGGGCCGTCCGAGGGCTCGAAGGCACGCGACGTGCTGTTCAAGCCCGACGAGCTGCCCGACCTGCTCGCGTCGCTGCGGGGCGAGCCTGCGCCGTCGGCGGGTGGGGGCGAGGGCGAGGACCCGGACGACACCCGCGTGCCGGACGACGACATCTGAGCGCTCGCCCCACAGGTGTGCTGAGGGGCTTCCCGGTCCGGCCGGATGCTTCGGAAACCGAAGCGTCTGCAGGAGGACTCACCGCGAGCGGCCGTCCTGATGCTGGTCGAGCCGGGCGCTCACGACCCCCGTCTCGTAGGCCAGCACGACGGCCTGGACGCGGTCGCGGAGGTCGAGCTTGGTGAGGATGCGCCCGACGTGGGTCTTCACCGTCTGCTCGGCGAGGACGAGCTGCGCGGCGATCTCGCCGTTCGACAGGCCCCGCGCGACGAGGACGAGGACCTCGCGCTCGCGGGCGGTCAGCACGTCGATCCGCGCGGACACGGCGCGGGCGGGCACGGCGCGGCTGGCGAACTCCGCGATGAGCCGGCGGGTGACCGACGGCGCCAGCAGCGCCTCGCCGCCCGCGACCACCCGCACCGCGCGAACCAGCTCCTCGGCCGGCGCGTCCTTGAGGAGGAAGCCGCTGGCCCCGGCGCGCAGGGCCTCGTAGACGTAGTCGTCGACGTCGAACGTGGTGAGCATGAGGACCCGCACCGCGCCGTGACGGGCGACGATGCGCCGGGTGGCGGCGAGACCGTCGAGGCGCGGCATGCGGACATCCATCAGGACGACGTCGGGGGAGAGGCGGTCGACCGCCTCGACGGCCTCCTCGCCGTCCGCGGCGTGCCCGACGACCTCGAGGCCCTCCTGCGCGGCCAGGAGCGCGCCGAAGCCCTCGCGGACCATCGCCTGGTCGTCGACGACGAGCACGCGGGTCACGGGGCGACCCCGACGGCGCTGCCGACCGGCAGGCGAGCGTCCACCGCGAAGCCCCCGTCGTCGGTGGGGCCGGCGGTCAGCTCGCCGCCCACCGCCGCGGCCCGCTCGCGCATCCCGGGCAGCCCCAGGCCGGAGCCGGGACCCGTCGCGTCGCGGCCCGGGCCGTTGACGACGCGCACGCGGACGGCCTCGGGTCCGTGGTCGAGGGTGACGGCGACCGGGGCGCCCGCGGCGTGGCGGGACGCGTTGGCCAGGGCCTCGGCGAGGATCCGGTACGTCGACAGGGCGGCGGCGGGGCCCGTGGACGTGGGGTCGCCGGTGGTGGTCACCGCGAGGTCGACGCCGGCCTCGGAGGTCGCGGCGAGCAGGGTGTCGACGTCGGCGACCGTCGGCTGCGGGGCGAACCGGCGGCTCTCGTCGTCGGTGCGCAGGACCTCGAGGACACCGCGGAGCTCGGTGAGGGCCTGGCGCGCGACGTCGGCGACCGCGGAGAACTCGTCGGCGGACGCCTCGTCGACGGCGGGGAGGCGGTAGCGGGCGGTCTCGGCGCGCACCACCACCATCGACATCGAGTGCGCGACGACGTCGTGCAGGTCGCGGGCCACGCGGGCGCGCTCCTGGAGCACGGCGCGGCGGGACTCCTCGTCGGCGCGGAGCTCCTCGACCACGGCGATCTCGCGGCGCTGGGTGAGCACGCGGCGCAGGAGCAGCCCGACGGCGAGGACGACCGCCGTCCAGAAGACGGCGAGCCCGAACCCCTCGGGCGCCGCGCCGGTCGCCAGGACGAACACCCCGGCGAGACCGACCGCGGCGACGGCGGCGGCCCACGGCGCGCACCGGCCGACGACGAGCGCGGTCAGGCCGCAGAGGACCACCAGGTGCACCGCCTGGACCCCGCCGGCGTGTCCGGGAGCGGGACCCACGAGCAGCGCGATGAGCAGGGCGCCGAGCGCCGACGCCCCCCAGGCGCGCCACGGGTGCTCCGGCGCGGCGAGCACGGGGAGGGCCACGACGAGGGCGACGGGCAGGGCGGTCGCGGGCGTGACGGCGAGCTCGTTCAGCGACGTCGGCCAGGCGATCGCCAGCAGGACCAGCGCGAGGACGACACGCCCGGCCCACGACCAGCGACGCCGTCGCGCGACCCGGGTGCCGTCCATGGCCGGAGAGTAGGAGGACCGAACGGGCCGTGTCGTCACTCCCGGGTAGCGCCCGCGGCCTCACCCCTGGGTATGACCAGCACCCCTCCACGGACCCGGGGTGGCCCCGCGAGGACGGCTCCGTGGCACGACGCCCGGCGACGGCACCGACGATGATCGTTCCGGGTCATGACCAGCACCGATGCGGCCCGCGTCCGGCCGTCGGGGACCGCCGTCGTGCTCGCCGTCCTCGTCGCGCTCGGGGTGCTCCTGCTCTCCACCGGCACCGGGCGCGCCACGGTGACCCAGCACGGCCCCGAGGACGCCGCGTCGGCCCGCGCGGTCGCGGATCTCACCGGCCCCGACCGGGCCGCCGCCCGGTTGCCGGCGTCGTTCCTGGCCGCGGCGGACCGCCCGCCCGTCGTGACCGGCGGGATGCTCGTCGACCCGGACGGGTCGTGCTCCTCGCCGGTCGCGCTGCCGCTCGCGTTCGACGACGCCTGCCGGGCCCACGACCTCGGGTACGGCCTGCTGCGCCACGCCGCCGCCGTGGGCGGGGCGCTCGGGCCGTGGGCCCGCGAGGCGCTGGACGCGCAGCTCGCCCGGGACCTCGGCCGTGCCTGCGACACCAGCGGGGTCGATCCCGCCCGCTGCCACCTCCTCGCGGGCCTCGCCGACGTCGTCGTCACGGCGAACTCCTGGCGCCAGGGCTGGAGCGTCCCGGTCGTCGAGCACGGCCCGTTCGTCCGGGACACGACGTGATCGGCGCGCTCCTCCTGGCGGTGTCGACCTACCCGCCGCTGCTGCCGCGCGGGGTGCTCGTACAGGTCGTGGAGTCGGGGGTGCTGTGGTCGCTGGGCGCCTGGCTCGGTCGGGGGCGCGCACCGCTGGGTCCCGTCGGTGTCGTCGTGACCGCGGCCTGGGTGGCCGTCACCCTCGGGCTCCAGGACGTCCAGAGCGTGGACCTGGGCCTCGACCCGGTCGGCTGGGCGCCCGCGGTGGTGCTCGGGACGGTCGTGCTGCTCGCCGCCCGGGGCGGCATCGCGCGGGTGGCGGTCGTGCCCGCGGTCCTCCTGGTCGCCGTGGCCGTCGTCCCGCTCGCGCACACCCCGCGAGCGGTGGCGTCGCCGACGTCCGCCGTCGCACCCGCGCCCGGGACGAGGCCGGTGCACGTGGACCTCGCCCTCGGGCCGGGCGCTCCCGCGGACCGGGCGGAGACGGCGGTCCACCGGCTCGCCGCCGAGGGCGGCCTGGCGCGCCGGACGCTGGTGGTCGTGGTCCCGACGGGGTCGGGCTGGGTCGACGCCGCTGCCCTGGACACCCTCGCCGACGCCACGGACGGCGACGTCGCCTCGGTGACCGTCGCCTACGACGACGCCCCGAGCTGGCTCTCGTACCTGACCGCCCGCGACGAGGCCATCGCCACCACCGATGCCCTGCTGGCGGCCGTCGCCCGGCACCGGCCGGCGGGCACCCGCGTCCTGCTCTACGGCCAGAGCCTCGGGGCCCTGGCCGGGGCGCAGGCGTGGGCGCGCCACCCCGAGCGGGCCGAGAGGGCGTTCTGGGTCGGGCCACCGGCCGACACGCCGCCGTCTCCGGGCGCGGTCACGCTCGCGCACCCGACCGACCCCGCCGTCGTGTGGTCGCCGTGGCTCCTCGTGAGGCCGCCGGAGCGGCCCGTCGCCCGGCCCTGGCTGCCGGTCGTCTCGTTCGTGCAGACCTCCGTCGACCTCCTCGGGGCCGTCGGCGCGCCGGCCGGGTCGGGGCACCACTACGGCGCCGAGCAGCGCGCGGGCTGGGAGCGTGTGCTGGCACGATGATCGCCGTGGGGATCCGGGTGCTGCTCGTCGACGACCAGCCGATCGTCCGGACCGGCTTCCGCACGGTGCTCACGGCGTCGGGCGGGATCGACGTGGTCGGGGAGGCCGGGGACGGGCCCGCGGCCGTCCTGGCCGTCGCGTCCCTGCGCCCCGAGGTCGTCCTGATGGACGTGCAGATGCCCGGCGGGGACGGCCTGTCCGCCACCGAGGAGATCACCGCGGCGCACCCCGAGGTGCGGGTGCTCGTCGTGACCACCTTCGACGTCGACGACTACGTCCGGCGGGCCCTGCGGGGCGGGGCGAGCGGGTTCGTGCTCAAGGACTCCGACCCCGAGGACCTGGTCCGCGCGGTGCGCACCGTGCACGCGGGCGAGTCGCTGCTCGCGCCGTCGGTGACCACGCGCCTGGTGCGCGACTGGGTGTCCCAGGAGCCGGTCGCCCCCACTCCGTCCGGGCCGCCCGAGGGCCTCACCGCCCGCGAGCACGACGTGCTGGTGCTCGTGGCCCGCGGGCTGTCCAACGCCGAGATCGCCGCCGAGATGGTGGTGGCCGAGTCGACGGTGAAGACCCACGTCGCGCACCTGCTGCGCAAGCTGGAACGCCGCGACCGGGTGCAGCTCGTCGTCCACGCCTTCGAACAGGGCCTGGTGCCGGCCCGGCCGTCGTGAGCCGCCGGCTCCAGGCGTTCCTGCCCGAGCTGCGGCCGGTCGACGCGGTGGTGGCGGGTGTCCTGCTCGTCATGGTGGCGATCGCGGCGCTGTCGCTCGCGGCCCAGGACCCGGGCGAGGTCCCGATCGTCGCCGCCCTGGTGACCGGGGCGGTGCAGACGCTGCCGGTGCTGTGGCGCCGGGAGCGGCCGATCGCGGCCCTGCTCGTCTACGCGGCGAGCGTCGTCCCGGCGGCGTGGATCGTGGGCTCGGCGCTGACCCTCTACACCTGGGCGGTCCTCCTCTTCGCCGTGGTCCGCCGCTCCCGCCCGCTGCCCGGCGCCGTGGCGGTCGTGGGCACCTCCCTGGTCGTCCCGGTGCTCGTCGGCGTCGTCCTGCAGCCGGGGGAGGTCGACACGGCGCTCGGCGTCGCGGTCGGGCTCGCGGCGTCCCTGCTCCCGGTGCTCGCCGTCGCCGGGGCCCTCGGGATCGTGGCGCGCCTGCGGGCGGAGCGGCTCGGGGCCCAGCGGCGGCGCGACGAGCGCGACCGGCTCGCCGACGCCCTCGCCGAGCAGCGCGACCGGCTCGCCGGGGACCTGCGCGGCCTGGTCGCCGTCCGCGTCGAGCACGTCGTGGCACGGACCGGGGCGCTGGCCGCCGACCCCGCAGGCCCCGACCTCGCTGACCGGCTGACCGCCACCGCCGGCGAGGCGCGCGCGGCCCTCGCCGGGATGCGGCGGGCCCTGGGCCTGCTGCGCGACGAGCCGGCCGAGGCCGTGCCGGTGCCGGTCGCGACGCCCGCCGACGAGCACGGGACGTCGTGGCTCCCGAGCCGCGGCGGCCTCGTGCTCGCCGGGGTCCTCGGCGCCGTGGTGGCGCTGCTCGCGGTGCTGGCCGACGCCGCGGCGCCCCACCTCGAGCCCGGGGCCGCGGCCGACCTCGTCGGGATGCTCGACGTCGACCCCGGGCGGCCGCTCGCGCTGCTGCCGCTCGTGGTGCAGGTGCTGTCGGTGGCCTGGTGGCGCCGGGCCCCGCTGCCGGCGCTCGTGGTGGCGACGGCAGGGTCGTGCGCGGCGTCGGCGCTCGGCAGCACGCACCTGGTGACCGAGGGCGCGTGGAGCATCCTCGTCTACGGCGCGGGGCTCGGGGCGGGGCTCGTGCCGTCGGCGGTCACGGTGGCCGGCTGCACCGCCGTGGTCCTCGCGACGACCGTGACGATCGCCGACCTCCCGGCGTCGCTGACCGCCAGCCGCGCGAGCTGGGCCCTGTCCTACGTGCTCGTCCCGGCGATCTGGGGTCTCGGGGTGTTCCACCGCCGCCACGCCCAGGCCGAGGCCCGCCGCGCGGAGGCGCGGGAGGCGGCGAGCGCCGAACGCGCGGTCCGGTTGCAGCGGCTCGGCCTCGCCCGCGAGCTGCACGACGTCCTCGCCCACGAGCTGTCGGCGCTGGTGGTGACCCTGCACGCCGCGCGCGTGGCCCCGTCCGCGGAGGCCCTGACCGCCATCGGCGAGGCCGGCGAGCGGATCGCGTCGGCGCTGCCGCCATTGCTCGCGGGCACGGGCGCCGGGTCTGCTGACGACGCCGGCCTCGACGCCGTCGCGGTGGAGGCGCTCGCCGCCCCGGTGCGCGACGCCGGACTGCCCGTGACCGTCGAGGTCGTCGGGACCGCCCCTCCGGACCGCCCCGAGGCCGACGTGTTCGCCGCCCGGATCCTCACCGAGGCGCTCACCAACACCCTGCGGCACGCCGGCCCCACGCCGACGCGCGTCACGGTCCGCCACGACGAGGACGCGGTCGCCGTCGAGGTCGTCGACGCCGGGGCGCAGCCGGGCCACCGGGCGTCCCGGGAGGGCTCCGGGCTGGGGCTCGTGGGGATGCGGGAGCGGGCCGCGCTGGTCGGCGGATCGGTCGAGGCCGGGCCGGCGGGGAACGGGTGGCGCGTCGCGGCCCGGCTGCCGCGGCGGGCGGCGGGTCTCCTCCTCGAGGAGGAGGGCGAGGGCCGGGGATCCCCACCGCGACGGACGATCACCGCCCCCTCATCGCCCTAGCGTCGTCGGAGTCCCGCCCGAGGAGGAGACATCGTGTCGACGACATCCGCACCCGAGCCCCGCACCCCGTCCGGGGCTGTCCCGTCCGAGTCCGTGTCGGAGGACGAGGGGACGACGCGCCCCCGGCCGGGGTGGACCGAGATCGCGGTCGGCGCGCTCGGCTACGTCGCCCTCACCGTCCTCGCGCTGGTCGTCCTCGCCGGGACGGTGGTCCCGGGCTCGCCGCTGCTGGCCGTGGTCTCCGTCGGGGTGGCCGGGGCCGCGGCGCTCGGGGCCTTCGCGGTCGCCGCCGTCGTCCGCGTGCGCTCCTGGTCGGCCTTCGGCGTCCGCGCCACGACGTGGCGGTGGCTGCTGCTCGGCGCCGCCGGCGGGGTCCTCGGCTGGCTGGTCAACCGCGTCATCGTCGTCGGCTACGTCCTCGCCAGCGGCGACACGTCCAACCCGCAGGAGGGGTTCCTGCCCGGCGTCACCGGCGCGTTCGGCACCTTCGCGCTGATGATGCTGCTGGGCGCGGTCCTCGTCCCGATCGGCGAGGAGCTGCTCTTCCGCGGCGTCGTGACCACCGCCCTCGGCCGCTACGGCGCCTGGGTCGCGGTGCTCGGCAGCGCCCTGGTCTTCGCGCTCGCCCACGGCGTCTCGATCGTGCTGCCCGCCGCGTTCGTCCTCGGCGTGATCAACGCGGTGCTGCTGCGGCGCAGCGGGTCGGTCTGGCCGGGCGTCGTGGCCCACGGCGTCAACAACGCGCTGGTCTTCGGCCTGACCGCGATCCTGCTCTGACGCGCCCTACAGGTCGAGGAGCATCCGGCTGTTGCCGAGCGTGTTCGGTTTGACGTAGGCGAGGTCGAGGAACTCGGCCACGCCCTCGTCGGCCGAGTGCAGCATCTCCGCGTAGACCTCGGGGGCCACCGGCGAGCCCTCGATCTCGCGGAAACCGTGCTGCTGGAAGAAGGGGAGCTCGAAGGTGAGCACGAACAGGCTGCGCAGGCCGAGGGCCCGCGCCTGCGCCACCAGCTCCTCCACGAGCGCGTGGCCGATGCCCGCGCCCTGCATGCGCGGGTCGACGGCGATGGTGCGGATCTCGGCGAGGTCCTCCCAGAGCACGTGCAGCGCCCCGCAGCCGACGACCTCCCGCCCGCGCACCGCGACCCGGAACTCCTGGACCGTCTCGTACAGGGTGACCAGGGGCTTGCGCAGCAGGATGTTGTCGTCGGCGAACGAGTCGACCAGGGTCTTGATGCCGCGGACGTCGGCCGTGCGGGCCCGCCTCAGCAGGACCGGCGCGGCCGTCTCGGGCGAGGGGCTCACCGGACGCTCACACCGGCGGAGGGTAGGCCAGCCCCCGGGCCGATAGGCTGGGCAGGTGGTCGAGAGCTCCCCCGGTACCGATGAGCGTCCCCCACGGGTGTCGCTCGTGACCCTGGGGTGCGCCCGCAACGACGTCGACTCCGAAGAGCTGGCCGGGCGGCTGGCCGCGGAGGGGTGGGACGTCAGCGCCTCCGCCGACGGCTCGGACGGGGACGCGGACGTCGTCGTCGTCAACACCTGCACCTTCGTCGAGCAGGCGAAGAAGGACTCCGTCGACGCCGTCCTCGCCGCGGGCGGCGGCAACGCCCGGGTCGTCGCGGTCGGCTGCATGGCGGAGCGCTACGGGGCCGAGCTCGCCGAGGCGCTGCCCGAGGCGGCCGCGGTGCTCGGGTTCGACCACTACGGCGACCTGCCGTCGAGGCTCGACGACGTCCTCGCCGGGCGGCCCCTCGCGTCCCACACGCCCAGCGACCGCCGCACGCTGCTGCCGATCAGCCCGGTGAAGCGGCCCGAGGCGGTGCGCGACCAGAGCATCCCCGGCCACGAGTGGGTGCCGACGGTGCCGCGGCAGCGACTCGACGACGCCCCCGTGGCCCCGCTCAAGCTCGCCTCCGGATGCGACCGGCGCTGCAGCTTCTGCGCGATCCCGTCGTTCCGCGGCGCCTTCGTCTCCCGCGACCCGCGCGACGTCGTCGCCGAGGCCGCCTGGCTGGCCGACCACGGCGTCGCCGAGGTCCTGCTGGTCAGCGAGAACTCCACGTCGTACGGCAAGGACATCGACGCCCGCGGGGCTGCCGGGGGCGCGCTCGAGCGCCTGCTCGGCGAGCTGGCCGGCGTGCCCGGCCTGCGGCGCGTGCGCGTGTCGTACCTGCAGCCCGCCGAGGTGCGCCCGCCGCTGCTCGCCGCGATCGCCCGCACGCCCCGGGTCGCGCCCTACTTCGACCTCTCGTTCCAGCACGCCAGCGCCGCGGTGCTACGCCGGATGCGGCGATTCGGGTCGCGCGAGACGTTCCTCGCGCTCTGCCGCGAGATCCGCGCGCTCGATCCCGAGGCGGGCATCCGGTCGAACGTGATCGTCGGCTTCCCGGGCGAGACCGAGGAGGACGTCGCCGAGCTCGAGGCGTTCCTCGCCGAGGCCGAGCTCGACGCGGTCGGGGTGTTCGGCTACTCCGACGAGGACGGCACCGAGGCGCTCGGCCTGCCCGACAAGGTCGACCCGACGGAGGTCGCCGCCCGCGTCGAGCGGATCACCCAGCTCGCCGAGCACGTCGCGGAGGACCGGGCCGCGCGCCGGGTCGGCACCGCCGTGGAGGTCCTGGTCGAGCGGTTCGACGCCGACGACGAGTGCTGGGTGGGCCGCGCCCCGCACCAGGGCCCGGACGTCGACGGCGAGTGTCGGCTGGAGGGCGATCCCGAGCTGCTCGACGGGCTGGCCCCGGGCGTCGTGGTCCGGGGGCCGGTGACCGACGCGGAGGGGATCGACCTGGTGGTCGAGGCGCAGGCCGTCGTGACCGACGGCGCCGACGTGCCCGGCACCGAGCCGGCGTCCGACCCCGCCACCGGTGCGCCGGTCGGTGCCGGAGCGTGGTGACCGACGCCGGCCCGGGCGGACCGACCTCCCCGACGGGCGTGGTCGCCCCGGTGCCACTGGTCAACATCGCGAACGGGCTCACCGTGGTGCGCCTGCTCCTCGTGCCGGTCTTCCTCGTCGTGCTGTTCGTCGACCACGGCCAGAGCCCGGCCTGGCGGTGGGCGGCGTTCGCGGTGTTCGCCTTCGCGTCGCTGACCGACACCTTCGACGGTGACCTCGCCCGCCGGTGGGGCCTCGTCACCGACTTCGGCAAGATCGCCGATCCGATCGCCGACAAGGCGCTGACCGGCGCCGCGCTGGTCGGGCTCTCGATGCTCGGGGAGCTCGCGTGGTGGGTGACGATCACCATCGCCGTCCGCGAGCTGGGGGTGACGCTCCTGCGGTTCTGGGTGCTGCGCCACGGGGTGATCCCGGCGAGCCGCGGCGGGAAGATCAAGACGGTGGTGCAGACGCTCGCGCTGGGGCTCGCGATCATGCCGTTGCCGGCGGTGCTGGCCCCCGCGGTCGCGGTGCTGATGGTCGCCGCCGTGGTGGTCACGGTCGTCACCGGCTTCGACTACCTCGTCCGCGCGCTGCGCCTGCGCTCGCGGGCCCGCGCCGGCGCGGTCTGACGGCGGGGTCCGAGGGCGGGCCCGGCGGCGTTCGCCCTCGGCGAACGCGGCGGGGCTCGCGACGCGCTCCCTGATCGTCGCGCGTCGGTACGGTGGACGGACACGGTCGTCGACGGCCCTCCCTCCGAGGTGCCGTCAGGGGAACCCCGCGCGGCCGGTGGTGGGAGGTGTGGCATGTCGCTGCTGTTGCGGGAGGCCATCGGCGGGAGCATCCGTCGCGCCCGGACCGAGCGTCGTCGCACGTTGCGTGACGTCTCGAAGGAGGCGCGCGTGAGCCTGGGCTACCTCTCCGAGATCGAGCGCGGGCGCAAGGAGCCGTCGAGCGAGCTGCTCGCCGCGATCTGCGAGGCGCTCTCCCTGCCGCTGCCCGAGCTGCTCGACGAGGTGGCCGACGTCCTGCGTCCCGCGCCGCGCCCGGTCCCGGCCGGGGTCGGTGCCGGTGCTTCGCGGGGCTTCGGGGACGCGCCCGGTGTGGATGCCGCGCTGCGCTCCGCGGTCGAGGAGGCCTTCGAGCCCGCGACCTCCGGGGACGACGCCTCGGCCGGGATGTCGGCCCGCATGTCCGCCACCCTCCCCACCCCACCGGAGCCCGAGGAGCCCGCCGCGCCGCGCACGGTCGCGCTGCCCGAGCCCGAGGGCCTGCCGCAGCGTGACGCCGACGAGGAGGTCGTGGCGCCCGTGGAGGGGACGACGACGGTGCGTCTGGTGGGCCTCGCGGGCGGGGCGACCAGCGGTCCGCGGTCTCCTGTGGTGCGCGTCGCGGCCTGAGCCGTGTGATCGGTGTGAGCGTCCGGCCCGCGTGATCGTCGCCGATGGGCGGGTCGGTGGAAGCCTCCGCGAGGAGGTGAGACGATGGTCGCGAGACCAGGCGCGGCTGTCGCGGCCTGAGCCGTATCGACGTCACGAGTTGGGCGGGAGCAGATGGCCAACCCCTTCGTCAAGGCCTGGCGGTACTTCCTGGCCGCGTTCTCCTCGAAGATCGACGAGAACGCGGACCCGAAGGTCCAGATCCAGCAGGCCATCGAGGACGCACAGCGTCAGCACCAGACGCTGTCGCAGCAGGCCGCGTCGGTGATCGGCAACCAGCGGCAGCTGGAGATGAAGCTGAACCGTCAGCTGGCCGACATCGAGAAGCTGCAGGCCTCGGCGCGGCAGGCGCTGGTGATGTCCGACGACGCGCGCTCCAAGGGCGACGAGGAGTCGGCGCGCCGCTACGAGCAGAGCGCCGAGCAGTTCGCCTCGCAGCTGGTCACCGCGGAGCAGAACGTCGAGGACCTCAAGACGCTGCACGACCAGTCGATCGGTGCGGCGCAGCAGGCCAAGCAGGCCGTCGAGCGCAATGCCAACATGCTGCAGCAGAAGATCGCCGAGCGCACCAAGCTCCTCAGCCAGCTCGAGCAGGCCAAGATGCAGGAGCAGGTCTCCGCGTCGCTGCGCTCGATGAGCGAGGTCGCGGCGCCGGGCAACACGCCCTCGCTCGACGAGGTGCGCGACAAGATCGAGCGGCGGTACTCCACCGCCCTCGGTCAGGCCGAGCTGGCGCAGAACAGCGTGCAGGGCCGGATGCTCGAGGTGGAGGAGTCCACCCGCGACTTCGCGGGCAAGAGCCGCCTCGACCAGATCCGCGCCTCGATGGGCGGCGGCGCGCAGATCCCGGCCGGGCAGGCGGCCCAGCCGCAGGTCCAGCCGGCGCAGCCGACGCAGGCCCAGCCCGCCCCGGCGCAGCAGCCCACCCAGAACACGAACACGCAGGCGCCGCGCCAGTACTGAGCTCCGGTCCCGGAGGTCATCCGCGCCGGGCCGCTGTGAAGCGGCCCGGCGTGGTGCCGGTGACGCGGCGGAAATGCCTGGTCAGGTGCGGCTGGTCGTGGAACCCCGCGGCCGTCGCGACCTCGGCCGGCGGCATCCCGCCGAGCACGAGGCGGCGTGCGAGGTCCACCCGCCGTCCCGTGAGGTAGCGGTGCGGTGGGAGCCCGAACTCGGCGCCGAACGCCCGCACGAGGTGCGTCGGGTGGGCGTGGAGCACCCGCGCGGCCTCGTCGAGGCCGAGCCCCTCGGGGAAGCGGGCGTCGAGGAGATCCCGCAGGCGGTGGGCGAGGCCCGGGTCCCGGGGTGCTGTGGCGCGCTCGTCGCCGAGGTGCGCCGCGAGCCGCTCGGTGATGAACGCGAGCCGGCTCTGCGCCGCCAGCTCCTCACCGGGGTGGGCGAGCGCGCGGTGCAGCTGGTCGATCCGCCGGCGCAGCAGCGGGTCGTCGAACGCCGGCCGGTCCACGGCGCGGCCGGTGAGCGAGGGACCGTGCAGGGCGGTGTCGTCGAGGTAGACGACACGCTTGCGGAACCCGCCGGGCACGGCCGAGCGCCCGTCGTGGGCGACGTGGGGCGGGAGCAGCGTCACGGACGTCGGCAGCGGACCGTGCTCGTGGCGGTCGAGGTCGTAGCGGACGGCGCCGTCGTCGACGATCAGCAGGGTCCACGCGTCGTGGGTGTGCGACGGGTAGGCGTGCTCGGTGAACCGGGCGTGGAACACCTCGGTGACCCCCGGGACCGCCGGGCGCCAGGCGCGGACGTGCTCGGCCGGGCCGGCCATGCCAGGAACGTACAAGACCGGCGCGGGGTGCCCCGGTGACGCTGACCCGGTGAGCAGCGCATTCGACACCAAGATCGCCGTCGTCCTGCGGGACGACCTCGCCGGCTGGCAGGCCCTCAACGTCACCGCGTTCCTCGTCAGCGGGATCACCGCGGCGACCCCCGAGCTCGTCGGCGAGCCCGACGCCGACGCCGACGGCACCGCCTACCTGCCGATGCTCGGCCAGCCGGTGATGTCTTCGCCGGCGACGCCGCCGTGGTGCGCGCCGCCCACGGACGTGCCCTCGGGCGCGGGCTGCGCATCGCGGTGTTCACCGCCGGCCTCTTCGCGACGGGCAACGACGCCGACAACCACGCCGCGGTGGCCAAGGTCGGCCGCGACGACCTCGACCTCGTCGGCATCGCGGTGCACGGGCCCCGCAACGCGGTCGACAAGATCGTCAAGGGCGCGCGGATGCACCCGTGAGGTCGTCGTCGACGCCGTGGAGATGCTTCGGTTTCCGAAGCTTCCCTCGGGGGATGGGTCGGTCGTCGACGACGTGCTCGCTAGTAGCGGGCCTGGCGGCCCGACTGCTGCTGGGGCCGGCGGCCCCGCCGCCGCTCGAGCGGGGGGTGCGGGCCGGGCTGGCAGGTGGGGCAGAAGTAGGCGATGCGGTCCTCGCGGTCCGGCGACCCCCTCTCGGCGTGCTGTGTCTCTGCCTGGCCCGCGGTCCGCACGACGTCGCGGCACCGGCGGCACCCGCGCCCGCCGCGCTCGAACACCCAGTGCTGGGCGTTGCCGCCGAGGTCGCCGGTCGTGGACTGCTCAGGGCGCCAGGCGTTGCGTTCGAGCAGCTTGCGGGCCCAGGCGACGGCGTCGTGGACCTGCTGGTCGGACAGGTCGCCGACCGGCGTCCACGGCGAGACGCCGACGAGGAAGCAGATCTCGGCCTTGTAGAGGTTGCCGACCCCGCAGGCCACCCGCTGGTCGAGCAGGGCGGCGCCGAGCTCGCGGGCCGGGTCGGCGCGCAGGCGTCGTTCGATCTCGGCGGCCGCCTCGGGTCCCCAGTCGTCGCCGAGCAGGTCGGGCCCGAGGTGGCCGACCCACGTGTCCTCGTGCGCGGTGGGCAGCAGGTCGAGGTCGTGCAGCCGGTAACCGACGGCGACGCGCTCGGGGACCTCGAGGATCGCCCGGATCTGGTGGTCGCCGCCCCCGCGCCAGGGACGGCCCGGCCGGTAGAGGTGCCAGGTGCCGTCCATCCGGAAGTGGCTGTGGAGGCTCGTGGCGTCGTCGAAGCGGGTGAACAGGTGCTTGCCGACGCTGACCACCTCGAGCACGGTGCGCCCCGCGAGGTCGTGCTGCACGAGACGTGGGTGTCGCAGCTCCCCGCGCGTCAGCGTCGCGCCGGCCAGCGCGTCGTGCAGGCGCTTGCCGGCGAGGAAGACGGTGTCACCCTCGGGCACGTCGCCATCGTCCCACCGGGTCAGTCGTCGGGCCGACCGACGCTGACCTCAGCGTCCCCGACGAGGTCGCGCGGGTCGCCGGCCACGTCGACGGGGCGCAGGGCGCTCGCGAGCCGCTCGCGCAGCGAGCTCAGGTCGCGGGTGTGCGGGTCGCGCGGATCGATGGTCGCCCGATCGACGCTCTGCAGCACGTCGATCAGCTGCTCGACCAGGCCGCGGGCCTCCGCGCCCAGCAGCCCGAGGTCGTCGCTGTCGAGGGCACGCGTGACGGTGCCTGCTCGCAGCGCGGCGGTGGCCTGGCGGACCGCCACCACCGGGGTGTCGTCGCTCGACATGGGAGCCCTCCCGGACACGTCGTCGGGTCCTCGGGGGAGGAGTGCCACGCGTGGGGCGCGGCACAAACCCCGGGCTCAGCTCTCAGGTCGCGCCAGCACGAGCGGGCGGGCGAGGGTGTCCTGGCCCGGGACGACGTGGACGGCCGCGGGCCGGGCGCCGGCGAGGCCCGCGATGAGCAGGGCGGGGCGCTCCGTGCCGGGGTCCGCCGCGAACCCGCCGTCGGGGTCGACCGGGATGACCGCGAGCTGCCGGCCGTCGTGGCCCACGAGCGTCACGCGCGCCCCCGTCGCCGGGGCGCCGTGGTCGTGCAGGACCCGGCCACGGACCAGCGCCGGCGCGGCGGGCTCGTCCGCCACCGAGGCGTCGGGCGCGTCGTCCCCGAAGGACTCGACGCGCCGGGCCGGGTCGGGAAGTGACGGCACGGCGAGGCTGACGAGCAGGGCGAGGACGGCGCACCCCGCGGCGATGATCAGCGTGGTGCGCAGCGCCCCCAGCGAGGGCACGAGCGTGCCCTCGACCGGCACGGTCGACGCCGAGAGCACGACCGCCGCCACGGCCGAGGCCGTCGACGTGCCGATCGAGCGCATCAGGGTGTTGAGGCCGTTGGCCGCGGCGGTGCGGGTGGTGGGCACCGCCCGCATGATCAGCGCGGGGAGCGCGCCGTAGGCCAGCGCGACGCCCGCACCGATCACGGCGATGACCAGCGAGACCTGCCAGGCCGCCGAGAGCAGCAGGGTGCCGGCGCCGTAGGCCGCGGCGATGATGACCAGGCCGATCTGCAGCGACGTCCGGGGACCCCAGATCCTCGAGATGCGGGCGGTCACCGGCGACATCGCCATCATCACGATGCCGTTCGGGGCGAGGGTGAGCCCGGCGACGAGCAGGCTCAGCCCGAGGCCGTGGCCGGAGGCGACCGGCGCGGAGAGCAGCTGCGGGAAGACGACCATGCCCGTGAACATCGCGACGCCGACCGGGATCGAGATCAGGTTCGGCAGCAGGACCGCGCGCTGGACGTTGAGCCGGAGGTCCACCAGTGGGTCGCGCACGCGCAGCTCGTAGAGCGCCCACCCGACGAGGGCGACGACGGCGACACCCGCCGAGCCGAGGGTCGCGGCGCTGGCCCAGCCCCACTCGGCGCCCTTGGAGACGGCGAGCAGCAGGCCGATGAGGCCGATCGAGAGGCCGACCGCGCCGCCGGTGTCGAAGCGCCCGCCGGAGCGGGTGGTCGACTCGGGGATGACCATGGCGACGAGCGCGAGGCCCGCGAGCCCCAGGGCGCCCGCGACCCAGAACAGGGCGTGCCAGTCGGCGATCTCGACGATCACCGCGGCGAGCGGGAGGCCCAGGCCGCCGCCGATGCCCAGCGTCGCGCTCATCAGCGCGATCCCGGACCCGAGGCGCTCGGGCGGGAGCGTGTCGCGCATGAGGCTGATGCCGAGCGGCACCGCGCTCACCGCGACGCCCTGCAGGGCGCGGCCGACGAGGACGGGCACGAGGTCCGAGGTCACCGCGCACAGCACCGAGCCGACGACGAGCAGTCCGAGCGTGGCGAGCAGGACGCGGCGCTTGCCGATCATGTCGCCGAGCCGGCCGGCGATGGGCGTGGCCACCGCACCCGCGAGCAGCGTCGCGGTGATCACCCAGGAGGCGGTGGCGGACGTCGTCGAGAGCAGCTGGGGGAGCTGGGGCACCAGCGGCACGACCAGCGTCATGCACAGCGAGGCGACGAGCCCGACCGACGACAGGACCGTGACCACGAGCGCCGGGCGGGGTGCGTCGCTCCCCGGTACCGAGTCCACCGACTCCGGAGCGCCGGTGTTCGGCACGCATCCTCCCGGAGGACGTGAGGGGTAATTGGCTGTGCCAACCAACTGTAGACGGCGGGCATTCCTCCGGACACGTGTCTCTTGTCGCGCCCCGCGTCCGGTCCGGGCGGTTGCCGTCACCGCGTCCGCACCGATCCGCTACGGTCCGTGAGCATGATCGCGTCTCGACGGAGCGCCGCGGCGCTGGTCATCGTGGCCGCCCTCGCGCTCGGGGCCTGCGGCAACGGGGGGAGCGGGGGCGCGGGGACGACGGCCCCGCCCCAGCCCGCCCCGTCCGGGCCGAGCCCCGCCGCCGCACCCACCGGTGACCCCGGGCTGCCGCGCCGGCTCGCCGAGCAGAACACCGGGGACGGGGCGTTCGCGCGGCTCGAGGAGCTGCAGCGGATCGCGGACGCGAACGCCGGCAACCGCGCGGCCGGCTCGCCGGGCTACGACGCGAGCGTCGAGTACGTCGCGGGCGAGCTGCGCCGGGCGGGGTTCCGGGTGGAGACGCCGAGCTTCCCGTTCGACACCTTCGCCGTGGACGCCGAGACGCTCACCGTCGGCGGGACGCCCGGCCCGGCGGTCACCGCGCTGACCTACTCGCCCGCGACCCCGCCCGGCGGCGTCACCGCGCCGCTCGTGGTGGCGCCGGACGCGCCGGCCGACCCGACGCCGGGCTGCGAGGCGACCGACTACGCGAACCTCCCCGCCCGCGGCGCCGTGGTGCTCGTGCGGCGCGGGTCGTGCACGTTCACACAGAAGCAGCAGGTCGCGGCGGACGTCGGCGCGGCAGCCGTGCTCGTCGGCAACAACGCGCCGGGCCCCCTCGGCGGCACGCTCGGCTCCGTCGCGGAGGGCCGCCTGCCCACCGGCGGGCTCCTGCAGGCCGACTTCGACGGGCTCGTCGCCCGCGGCGGCACCCCCGTCGGCCTGACCCTGGCCACGCGCACGGCCACGGTGACCACCCGCAACGTGATCGCGCAGACCACCACCGGGCGCCCCGACGAGGTGGTCATGAGCGGCGCCCACCTCGACTCCGTCCCGCAGGGACCCGGGATCAACGACAACGGCTCCGGGTCGGCCGCCCAGCTCGAGCTGGCGATGCGGATGGGCGGCGCCCCGCCGGTCACCAACGCCGTGCGCTTCGGGTGGTGGGGCGCCGAGGAGAACGGCCTGCTCGGGTCGACGGCCTACGTGCAGGGGCTGACGCCCGAGGCGCGCCGCGACATCGCGGTGCTGCTCAACTCGGACATGCTCGCCTCGCCGAACCCCGCCTACCTGATCTACGACGGCGACGACTCCGACCGTGAGGGCGCGCCGCCCGGTCCGACGGGGTCCGACGGCATCGAGCGGACCCTCGCCGCGGCGCTCACCGCCACCGGCGTGCCGTCGCGCGGCACCGACTTCGACGGCCGCTCGGACTACGGGCCCTTCGTGGAGGCGGGCATCCCGTCAGGCGGGCTGTTCACGGGGGCCGAGGAGGTCAAGACCCCGGAGGACGCCGCGCTGTGGGGCGGCCAGGCCGGTGTTCCGTTCGACCGGTGCTACCACCAGGCCTGCGACACCGTTGCCAACATCGACCGCGTCGCCCTCGACCGGATGCTCGACGCCCTCGCGGTCTCGCTGGGCACCTACGCGGTCGACCTCGGCGGGCCGAACGGCGTCCCGTCGCGGGAGCAGCGGCAGACACGCTGACGACACGCTACGGTTGCGCATCCCGCAACCCGCGGTGGCTCCGCCGTCGCGCCGCACCCCGCCGCCCGGTCGCCTCCGTCCGGTCGGAGAGGATGTCCTTCGATGGCACGCACCGACGGCGACGGCGACGGCAAGGAGCCCGCGCTCGTCCGATCGGTCGATCGCGCGGTCACCGTGCTCGAGATCGTGGCGGCTCGTGGCGAGATCGGCATCACCGAGCTGGCCGAGGAGCTCGGGGTGCACAAGTCCACGGCCTCACGGCTCGTGGCCGCCCTGGCGCGTCGCGGGCTGCTCGAGCAGAAGGGCGACCGGGGGCGGATCGCCCTGGGCTTCGGGGTCGTCCGCCTCGCGGCCGCGGCCACCGGCAGCATGGACCTCGCCCGTCTCGGCCAGCCGACCTGCCAGCAGCTCGCCGAGGTGGTGGGGGAGACCGTCAACCTCGCGGTCCACGACGGCGAGGCGGCCATCAACGTCGCCCAGGAGTTCGGGACGTCGTCGGTGACCACCCGCAACTGGGTCGGTCGACGCACGCCGCTGCACGCGACCTCGGCGGGCAAGGTCCTGCTCGCGTACATGAGCGACGCCGAGCGCCGGGCGTTCCTGCGCCGTCGCCTGCCCCGCTACACCGACTCGACGATCACCGAGGCGGCCGCGCTGCGCACCGAGCTCGCCCGGGTGGTCGACGAGGGGAACGCGCGGTCCTTCGAGGAGCTCGAGGTGGGCCTGCACGCCGTGGCCGTGCCCGTGTGGGGTGCGGGCGACGTCGTCGTCGCCGCGCTGAGCGCCGCCGGCCCGGCCTACCGCCTGCCGCGCCGCCGTGCCCGCGCGATCGTCCCGGACCTCCGGGCGGCGGCCGAGGAGCTCTCGACCCGGCTGGGCTGGGTCGGCACCTCGTCCTGACGCGGTCCGGACGCCGGCCGGAGTGGCAGCGAACGCGCTGTTCGCTGCTTCTACGCGCGCGAAGTCCCCGTTGATCACCGCGAACGGGATCGGCCGCGTGAAATCCGTGTCTGGTCCGTCGCTCTCCGAGATCGCAAGATGGGCGGATGACGACCACGTCGCCCCGCGGGGGGATCGCGGCCCTGTTCCGTCGCAAGCCCGTCGAGGAGATCGAGACGGGTCCCGACGCGGGCTCGACGGGCCTGAGCAGAACGCTCACGCTGCGCCAGCTCACGGCGATCGGCGTCGGCGGGATCATCGGCGCCGGCATCTTCTCGCTGGCCGGGCAGGTGGCCAACGAGACGGCCGGTCCCGCGGTGCTCCTGTCGTTCCTGGTCGCCGGCGTCGCGAGCGCGGCCGCGGCGTTCTCGTACGCCGAGTTCGCCGGGCTCATCCCGCGCGCCGGGTCGGCCTACACCTACGGCTACGTGGTGCTCGGCGAGATCGTCGGCTGGCTGATCGGCTGGGATCTCCTGCTCGAGTACACCGCGATCGTCGCCGTGGTCGCGATCGGGATCTCCGGCTACTTCAACGACCTGCTCGGCTTCCTGGGCCTCTCGCTGCCCGAGTGGATGCTCGGGGCGCCGGGC
This sequence comes from Actinomycetospora sp. CA-053990, assembly GCF_050948445.1. Classification (NCBI taxonomy): domain Bacteria; kingdom Bacillati; phylum Actinomycetota; class Actinomycetes; order Pseudonocardiales; family Pseudonocardiaceae; genus Actinomycetospora; species Actinomycetospora sp. CA-053990. Next base: position 2,264,985 of record NZ_CP192043.1, read on the forward strand.
ACCGAGTCCGACGGTCTGGCGCCGGGCACGCACAAGGTCGACCTGTTCGCGATGCTGCTCTGCCTGCTCATCGCGTTCGTGCTCAACCGCGGGATGCGCAACGCCGCCCGCGCCGAGACCGCGCTCGTCTACCTCAAGGTCGGCGTCGTGCTGCTCGTCGTGGTCGTCGGCGCCTTCCACATCGACGCCGGCAACTACAGCCCGTTCGCGCCGTTCGGGCTCGCGGGCATCTTCACCGGCGCCGCGACGGTGTTCTTCGCGGTCTTCGGCTACGACGCGATGAGCACCGCCGCGGAGGAGTCGCAGGACTCCCAGAAGCACATGCCGAAGGCGATCCTCTACTCCCTGGCGATCTCGATGGTGCTCTACGTGCTCGCCTGCCTCGTGCTCACCGGCATGGTCGACTACACGCGCATTGACGGCGAGGCGGCGTTCTCGCAGGCGTTCGCCGACGTCGGGCTCCCGCTCGTGGGGCTCATCGTCGCCGTCGGCGCGATCCTCGGGATCCTCACCGTGCTGTTCACGTTCCTCATGGGCGCGACGCGCGTGGGCTACGCGATGAGCCGCGACGGCCTGCTGCCGCCGTGGTTCTCCAGGACCAGCGAGAAGCACCGCGTGCCGAACCGCATCACCTGGGTGCTCGGCGTCGCGTCCGCCCTCATCGCCGGGTTCCTCCCGATCGGCGAGGCCGCCGAGCTGACCAACATCGGCATCCTGCTGGCCTTCGTCGTCGTCTGCATCGCCGTGGTCGTGCTGCGCTACCGGCGTCCCGACCTGCCGCGCTCGTTCCGCTGCCCCGGCATGCCGGTGGTGCCGATCATCGGCGTCATCTTCTCGCTCTGGCTGATCACGTTCCTCGACCCGCAGACGTGGCTGCGCTTCGCGGTCTGGTTCGTGATCGGGCTCGTGATCTACCTCTTCTACGGCCGCCGTCGCTCGAAGCTCGCCCCGGGCAACGAGGTCAGCCCAGGTCCGGGTGGTCCTTGACCCACCAGAGGAACTGGCGGGCGTGGTCGAGGTCGACGAAGCGGTGGCCCACGAGCTCGACGAGCAGGTCGTTGCTCCAGTGCACGAGCCGCCCGATCGTCTGCCCCGTCGTCGCGGGGGCCGGGAGCTCGAGCCCGAACACCCGGCGGGCGATCTCGCGCTTGCCCCCGGCCGGGCTCGAGTAGACCAGGATCGGCAGGAACCGCTCGGGCTCGGCGATGCAGAGCACCCGGGTCAGCATCGACTCGCGGAAGCCGGGCATGGCCGGCGGCTCGTCCGAGGTGATCAGCGTCGTGAGCCGGTCCTCCTGGGAGGCCGGCTCCTCGCCGCGGAGCAGGTACTCGATCACGCCGCGGAAGGCCTCGGCGGCCTGCTGGTTGCCGAGGGTCTTCCACTCGTCGTTGAAGCGGCTCATGTTGCCGGGCCTCGCCACGACCTTGCTGTTGGCGAAGTCCTTGAGCGCCACGGGCGTCGTGTAGGGCAGGGCGTCGGCCTCGAACGCCTGCCGGTAGACGTCGCGGTAGAGCCCGGCCTCGGGGTCGGGGCGCGGGAAGTCGGCGAGGAACTCCTTGCGCAGGCTCTCCAGACGCACCAGGGCGCCGGGCGCCACGTCGTCGACGGTCGGGAAGCGGCGACGGGCCATGTCGACGCCCTCGACCGGGCGGGCCCCACGGGCCGGCCGCGAGCTGCCCGGCACCGACGTCCGGGCCCGGGGCGTGGTCGCGCCGGCGGTGGTCGAGCCGGGTGTCGTGGTGCGGGTCGTCGCGCTGCGGGTCGTGGTGCTGCGGGTCGTCGTGCTGCGGGACCGCGTCGTCTGGCTGATCGCCCGCGGGGAGACCGGCTTGGCGCCGAGCACCCACTCGTGCCCGCAGCTGGTGCAACGCATCATGTTGCGCCCGTCGTCGGCCATCCCGAGGTACTCGGCCGCGGACTGTTCGCACGTGGGGCACGCCAGCGCCATACCGCTCCCTGCTGTTCGCCTGATCGGTGTCGGCGCCCACCCTAGGCCCGCAGGCGCAGGCCCTTCGGGCTGTGCCGGAAGCCGGCGTCGGTGAGCACCTCGGCGAGGATCCCGTCGAGGGCTCCCGACCCGTCGGCCTTCTCCACGGCGATGCCGCCGAGCCAGCCCTCGTGCACGGCCGTGGCCAGCGCGGACGCGGCCGCGGCGAGGGCGTCGCGCTCGCTGGTGAAGCTCAGCAGCGACTTGCCGCCCCGCTCGACGTAGATCGCCGGCTCCCCGTTCGCGAGCACGACGAGGGCACCCGCCTTGCGCCCCGGCCGGTGGGAGTTGTCCCCGGTCGTCGGCGGCCACTCCAGCGCCGCACCCCACGGCTGGGCGGGGTCGGTGGCGGCGAGGACGAGGGCGCTCGGCGCGCTGCCGTCGTCCTCGAGGCGCGACTCGGCCCGCAGCCGGTCGATCGCGCCGGGCACCGCGAACTGCGCCGCGCCCAGGCCCTCGATGACGTAGCCGCGCCGCGCCCGGCCCGACTCCTCCATGGCCCGCAGCACCGGGTAGATGCCGGCGAACCCACCGGTGACGCGCTCGGTGTCGAGCGCCCCGCGGGTGAGCACGCCGTGGCGCTCGAGGAACGCCTCGGTGCGGGCCTGCGCCCGACGGGTCGGCTCCGCCTCGCGGACGGGCACGCCCGACCACCGGCCCTGGGCCGTCGGCGGGCCGGTGCGCGAGGGCATGGGTGCCCGCCCGAGCCGGGCGTAGCGGCCTCGCGACGGCGAGCGGCGCTGCTTGTGCGCCCGCCCCGCGAGCCCCGCTGCCGCGCGACCCGCCGCCGGACACGAGCGCCCGGACCGGCGCGAGCGTGTCGTTGGTGGCGAGACCGGCCCACACGAGGTCCCACAGCGCGGCGACGAGCGTCGCGTCGTCGGGGAGCGCCGTCTCGGCCTCGCCGCCCTCGCGCAGCACCGCCTGCGTGCGCTCGGTGAGCTGGCGGAAGAACAGCGCCCCGCCCGCGTCGAGCGTCTCGCGCAGCGCGCGGTGCAGGGGGGTGTCGACGTGCTCGTCCTCGGGGTCGGGCAGCAGCAGGTCGGCGAGGTCGGTCGGCGCCACCGCCAGCCACCCGTCGCCGCCGGCCAGCGACCCGCACCCGGTCCACGTGACCTCCCCGGCGCTGGTGAGCTCGTCGAGCAGCGCGGGGGAATAGCCGGGCAGCCGGGCCGGGAGCACGAGGCTCTCGAGCGCGCTGGCCGGGATCGGCGCGCCGGCGAGCTGCTCGACGACGCCCAGGACGTCGTCGGGACCGGGCGAGCGGCGCATCCGCTTGGGCCCGATCCCGTGCCACGACGGCAGGAAGCGACCCAGCGCCGCGGGCTCGACGGGCTCGACCTCGGCGCGCAGCCGGGCCAGCGAGCCGCGCCGCAGCCGGCGCAGCACCTCGGCGTCGCACACGTCCGGGCCGCTGGCGGGCAGGTCGGCCGGCACGCCGGGCAGCGGCGGCGCACCCTCGGGGCGCAGCTCGCCGCGCATGAGCCGGCCGGACGAGACCAGGCGGTCGACCACCCCGCCGACGACGGCGGTGCCGAGGGCGAAGCGGTGGGCCGCGGCGGCCACCGGGACGGCCCGCGGGTGCGGGCGAAGCGGGCGATGAGGTCGCCCAGCGGATCGGCCACCGGCTCGGTGAACGCCTCGGGCACCCCGACCGGCAGGCCGGCGCCCAGGGCGTCGCGGAAGCGCCCCGCGTCCTCGATCGCGATCCAGCGCTCCTCGCCGGCCACCCGGACCCGGATCACCCGGCGCGCGGACTCCAGCTCGGTGAGCCACGGCTCCTGCACGCCGCGGGCCGCCGCCTCGGCGGTGGTGAGGTCGCCGACGAAGCGCAGCAGGTCGGCCGTGCCCTCGGCGTCGCGGACGTGGCGCTCCGGGTCGGTGCGCTGCAGCTGCCCCTCGATCTCGGCGAGGACGTCGCCGTCGAGCAGCTCGCGGATGGCCTCCGAGCCCAGGAGCTCGGCGAGCAGCGTGGAGTCGAGCGAGAGGGCCGCGGCGCGGCGCTCGGCCAGCGGGGCGTCCAGCTCGTAGAGGAACATCCCGACGTAGCCGAACATCAGCGTGCGCGCGAACGGCGACGCGCTGGTGGTGGCCACGTCGACCACCTGCACCGCCCGCGAGCGCACGTCGCGCATGAGCTCGGCGAGCCCCGGGACGTCGTAGACGTCCTGCAGGACCTCGCGCATCGTCTCGAGCACCACCGGGAACTGCTCGAACCGGCTCGCGACGCTCAGCAGCTGGGCGGCCTTCTGGCGCTGCTGCCACAGCGGGGTGCGGCGGGTCGGGTCGCGCCGGGGCAGCAGCAGCGAGCGGGCCGCGCACTCCCGGAAGCGCGCGGCGAACAGCGCGGAGTTGCTGACCTCGGCCGTGACCACCTGCTCGACCTCGTCCGGGTCGAGCAGCACGTCCTCGGCCGTGGGCATGATCTCCTCGCCGGCGTCGTCGAGGGCCTCGGGCAGCCGCAGGACGATGCCGTCGTCCGCGCTCGCCGCGGACACCTCGAGACCCCGCGTCTCGCGGAACCGCGCGGCGATCGCCAGCGCCCACGGGGCGTTGACCTGCGCACCGAAGGGGGAGTGCACCACGAGCCGCCAGTCGCCCAGCTCGTCGCGGAAGCGCTCGACGACGATGGTGCGGTCGCTCGGGACGTGCCGCGTGGACTCCTTCTGCTCACGCAGGTAGGTCAGGAGGTTGGTCGAGGCGTTGGCGTCCAGCCCGGCGGCCTCGGTGCGGGCGTGGGCCGCCTTGTCGTCGGCCGCGGCGACCTCGCGCACGAACGCCCCGAGCGCGCGGCCCAGCTCGAGCGGGCGGCCCGGGGCGTCGCCCTTCCAGAACGGCATCCGCGCCGGCACGCCGGGCGCGGGCTCGGCGACGACGCGGTCGCGCGTGATGTCGAGGACGCGCCAGCTGGTGGACCCGAGCAGGAAGGTGTCGCCCACCCGGGACTCGTAGACCATCTCCTCGTCGAGCTCGCCGACGCGCGAGCCGCCGGTGCCGCCCTCGCCCGAGCCGGGCGTGACCACCGTGTAGAGCCCGCGGTCGGGGATCGTGCCGCCGCTGGTGACCGCGAGGCGCTGCGCGCCGGGGCGCCCGGCCAGCTGGTCGGTGACGCGGTCCCAGGTGATGCGCGGGCGCAGCTCGCCGAAGTCGTCGCTGGGATAGCGCCCGGCGAGCATGTCGAGCACGGCCTGCAGCGCGGAGTCGGGCAGCCCGGCGAAGGGCGCGGCGCGCCGGACCAGCGAGGTGAGGTCCTCGACCGACCACGGCTCCATCGCCGTCATCGCCACGACGTGCTGGGCGAGGACGTCGAGCGGGTTGCGCGGGTAGCGCATCGCCTCGATCTGGCCGCCGGCCATGCGCTCGGCCACGACGGCGCACGAGACGAGGTCGCCCCGGTACTTCGGGAACACCACGCCCTCGCTCACGGCGCCCACCTGGTGGCCCGCGCGCCCGACCCGCTGCAGCCCGCTGGCCACCGACGGCGGCGCCTCGACCTGGATCACGAGGTCCACCGCACCCATGTCGATGCCCAGCTCGAGGCTCGACGTGGCCACGACGCACGGGAGGTGCCCGGACTTCAGCGCCTCCTCGACCAGGGTGCGCTGGGTGCGGCTCATCGAGCCGTGGTGGGCGCGGGCGACGATCACCTCGGCGGGCTCGGCCGTCCCCGACTGCCCGACGGCCTCGGCGGGGAACACGCTCCCGACGACCGGCGCGACCTCGTCCGCCTCGTCGTCGGTGTCGAGCTCCACGGGCGGCCGCTCGTCCTCCGCGGCGTGGGCCCGTTCGGTGGCGAGCTCGTTGATCCGGGCGGTGAGCCGCTCGGCGAGCCGGCGGGAGTTGGCGAACACGATGGTCGAACGGTGCTCGCCGACGAGGTCGAGCACGCGCTCCTGCACCGCGGGCCAGATCGAGGCCTTCTGCGCCGCGCCGGCGGCCGAGCCCTCGACCTCCTCCTCGACGCCCGGCCCCGACGCGTTCCCGCCGCCGTCGAGCGCGGCCATGTCCTCGACCGGCACCTCGACGCGGACCTGGACGGTCTTCGCCGTCTCCGGGTTGACGATCCGCACCGGGCGCCCGCCGCCGAGGAAGGACGCGACCTCGTCGACCGGGCGCACGGTGGCCGAGAGCCCGATGCGCTGGGCCGGGGCGTCGAGCAGGGCGTCGAGGCGCTCGAGGCTGAGCGCGAGGTGCGCCCCGCGCTTGGAGGCGAGCACGGCGTGCACCTCGTCGACGATCACCGTGTCGACCCCGCGCAACGACTCGCGCGCCGCCGAGGTGAGCAGCAGGAACAGCGACTCGGGCGTCGTGACGAGGATGTCCGGCGGCGTGCGGTTGAAGCTGCGCCGTTCGTCGGCGGGGGTGTCGCCGGTGCGCGAGCCGACCGTGACGTCGGGCTCGGTCATCCCGAGGCGGTGCGCGGCCTGGCGCAACCCGGCCAGCGGGGAGCGCAGGTTGCGCTGCACGTCGACGGTGAGCGCCTTCATCGGCGAGACGTAGAGGACCCGGCAGCGGCGCGTGGCCTCCTCGGGCGGCGGCGTGGTGGCCAGCCGGTCGAGCGCCCAGAGGAACGCCGCCAGCGTCTTGCCCGAGCCGGTGGGCGCCACGACCAGCGCGTGCTGCCCGTCGGCGACCGCGTCCCAGGCACCCTCCTGCGCGGCGGTGGCTCCCTCGAACGCGCCCGTGAACCAGTCGCGGGTGGCGGGGGAGAAGCGGTCGAGGACGGCCGCGGAGCGCCGCGGGGCCGGACCGTCGGAAGGGGGCACGGCTCCATGGTGCCCCGCACCCCCGACACCGACGCTGTGAACGCACGCCGGGAGCACTAGCGTGGCCCGGTGAGAATCGCGCTGGCCTTCCAGGGCGGCGGCAGCCACACCGCCTTCACCGCGGGCGTGGTGTCCCGGCTCGTCGAGCGCGGGGCGTTCGACGGCCACGAGGTCGTCGCCGTCAGCGGCACCTCGGGCGGGGCGATCAACGCGCTGCTGACGTTCGCGGCGCTGCGCGACGGCCGGCGCGACCGCATCCCGGCCGACCTCGAGGGCTTCTGGGAGGACAACGCCGCGAGCAACCCGTTCGAGCGCCTCGGCAACGCCGTGGCCGTGGGCGCGGGCGTCGCCCAGAGCCTCGGGCTCGCGCCGCCGCTGAACCCCTACCTCGTGCCGCCGGCGTTCGACGGCCGCGAGGAGTTCCGCCGGCTGCTCCGCCGCCACGTCGACTTCGACGCGCTGGACGTCCCGGACACCGACGCCCGCCACCCGCGCCTCGTCCTCGGCGCCGTCGACGTCCGCAGCGGCGCGTTCCGCGCGTTCGACAGCCGCCGCGACCGCATCACCCCGGACACCGTGCTCGCCTCCGCGGCGATACCGACCCTCTTCCGGGCGATCCACGTCGACGGCGGCAGCTACTGGGACGGGCTGTTCTCGCAGAACCCGCCGGTGGCCCCGCTGCTCGACGACGACCCCGACGAGCTCTGGGTCGTCCAGATCAACCCGACGCGGCGCGACGACGAGCCCCGCACGACCCTCGACATCGCCGACCGCCGCAACGAGCTCGCCGGCAACCTCTCGCTCTACCAGGAGCTCGCGTCGATCGAGAAGATCGACCAGCTCCTCGCCGCCGGCACGCTCACCGCGGCCAGCGGGTACCGCCAGGTCGCCGTGCGCGTGCTGGAGCTCGACCGCTCGATCGTCTCCGGGCTCCTCGGCGCCGCGTCGAAGGTCAACCGCGACGTGGTGTTCCTGCGCGACCTGCGCCGGCGCGGCGCCGAGCAGGCCGACGTCTTCCTGACCTCGCTGCGCTTCGAGGAGGCCTGGACCGGGGGTGACGTCGAGCGTCTCCGGACGCTGCTGGCCGGCGCCCGCCTCGAGGTCGAGGCCCCGTTCGGGCGCGCCACCGACGACGTCGCGGTCCTGCTCGCCACCGCCGTCACCCGCGACGTCACGCGCAAGGAGCTCGTCGGCGAGGAGGTCGTGTGGCGGGTGGCGGCGTCCGGGACGCCCGGCGTGCTCACCGTGTCCTTCGCCGGCGAGCGGCTGGTCTCGCTGCACCTCGGCCCGGTGCCGGAGGACGAGCGGTGAGCGTCCCGTGAGCCCCGAGGCCCTGGTCCTCGGTCTCGTCAGCGCCGTGCGCGCCGTGCCCCTGGCGATCGTCTACGCGGTGCTGCTCACCGAGAGCCCCCGGCGTCTGCTGACCGCGTACCTGGTGGCCGGTGCCGCGATCAGCGTCGTGGTCGGCGTCCTGGTCGTCACGGCGTTCGGCGCGAGCACGCAGAGCTCGGAGAACACCGCCGGGCGCCTGATCGTCGACGTCGTCCTCGGCGTCGTGGCGATCGTCTGGGCCGCCGCCCGCGGGACGGGACGCCTCCCGCGACCGCGCCGGCGCCCCGACCGGGAGCGCTCGTCGGTGCTCCCCGACGCGCTCGCGATGCGCCTGAAGTCCCCGACGCCGGCCGCGATGGCCGGGGCGGGCCTCGTGACCAACCTCCCCGGGCTCTACTACATCGCGGCACTGGTGGCGGTGCTGCAGACCCACCCGAGCCCCGTGGGCGGGATCGCGCAGGTGCTGGTCTACAACCTCCTGCGCTTCGCGGTGCCGGTCGCGGTGCTCGTGCTGGTGATCCTGCGCCCGGACCGGACCCTCGAGCTCGTCCGCGCGGTGCACGCCTGGGGACGTCGGCACGCCACGGTCCTGCTGGTGCTCGCCGTCGGCGGGGTCGGGATCTACCTCACCGGCAAGGGCGTCCTCGGGTTGATCGGTTAGTCCTCCGCCGACAGCCCGGCGTCGTGGGCGAGCAGCGCGAGCTGGGTGCGGTTGTCCAGGTCGAGCTTGGCCAGGGCGCTCGACAGGTAGGTCTTGACCGTCGAGAGCGAGAGCAGCAGCTCGCGGCTGATGCGTGCGTTGCTCCAGCCCCGCCCGACGGCCGCCGCGACGGAGCGCTCCTGGTCGGAGAGGGCGGCCAGCCGGGCCCCGGCGTCCGGGCGCCCCGAGCCCCGCCCGGTGGCTGCCGCGATCAGGCGGCGGGTCACCGACGGCGACAACGACGTGCCGCCGGCCGCGACCCGGCGGATGGCGTCCTCGATGTCGGCGGGCGGGGTGTCCTTGACCAGGTAGCCCGTGGCGCCCGCGCGCAGGGCGGCGAGGACGTCCTGGTCGGAGTCGAAGGTGGTGAGGACGAGGACGGCGGGCGCCTCGGGCCGCGCGAGGAGCTCGGTGGTCGCCCGGACGCCGTCGACCCGCGGCATGCGGAGATCCATCAGGACGACGTCGGGACGGTGCTCGGCGACCGCAGCGGGCACCTCGTCCCCGTCGGCGGCCTCCCCGACGATCGCGATGTCGTCGGCCTCGCCGAGCATCAGCCGCAGGCCGGAGCGCACGAGCGCGTCGTCGTCGACGAGGAGCACGCGGACCGGGGTCGGGTCGGTCATCGCGGCTCCATCACCGGCCAGGGCACCCGCACCGCGACACGGAAGCGGTCGTGATCGGGGCCGCGGGCGAGCACGTGACCGCCCGCGAGGTCGACGCGCTCGGTGATGCCGAGCAGCCCGTTGCCGGGCGGCCGGACGGGGCCGGCGGCGGGCAGCGGGTTGGACACCTCGAGCTCGGCCTCGCCGCCCGGCGCGCCCCGCAGCACGATCTCGACGGGCCGGCCCGGGGCGTGGCGGGCGGCGTTGGTGAGCGCCTCCTGGGTGATGCGGTAGAGCGTGCGCCCGCACTCGTCGGGCAGGGCACCCTCGGCCAGCTCGTCGCGCAGCGTCACCGGCGTGCCCGCGGCGCGCACGCCGTCGAGGAGGCGCTCCAGGTCGGCCAGCGTCGGCTGCGGCGGCCGCTGGGCGGGATCGACCCCGGCGTCGGCCTCGTCGTCGGTGTCCGGGTCGCGCAGGACGCCGAGGATCGCCCGGAGGTCGACCAGCGCGTCGCGGGCGCCCGCCCGGATGACCTCGAGCGCGTCACGGATCTCCTCGGGCGAGGCGGACCGGCGGTGGGCCAGCGCCCCGGCGTGCAGGGAGACCATCGACAGGCGGTGGGCGAGGACGTCGTGCATCTCGCGGGCGATCCGGGTGCGCTCGGCCGTCCGGGCCGCCTCGGCCCGCAGCGCCGCCTCGGTCTCCGCCCGCTCGGCCCGCTCGACCAGCGAGTCGAGCAGCTCGTGGCGGGCGCGGACGGCGGCGCCGACGGCCACGACGGCGGCGGTGATGATGACGGCGTACCCGAAGGTCTCCCAGGACGCGGCCTCGTCGGACTGCGCGCGGAACAGCCCCTGCAGGGGACCGATCGCCAGCGAGAGGGCCGCGAGCGCCACCGCCGTCGGCCACGGGCGGCGCACGGCGAGGGAGAACGTCGCCACCGCACCCGCGAGCCAGGCCGACGTGCACAGCACCGTGAGGGCGAAGACGACCAGCGCCGAGCCGACCGGGGCGCGGCGGCGGGCGAGCAGCACGAGGGCGGACAGGACGCCGCCGACCAGGTCGATCCACCACCACGCCGGCGCCTCGCCGGCCAGCACCGGGCGCTCGGGCCACTGCGCGAGGTAGACCCCGAGCAGGGCGACGGCGAGCGCGCCGGCGTCGTAGAGGCGCGCGACGAACGCGGTGGGCGGCACGGCGATCACGCTAGCGTCGCCGTCCGACACGCCGCCCCGGCCGAAGGTCGACCGGGAGCGGTCCCTTCGACGGTGATCTCCGGCCGGTGCGCCGTGGTCGCCGGCCCGGCCCCGCCGCGACGCTCGTCGACATGACGCTCACGGCTCCGCTCACGACCGCAGGCCCGTCCGCACCCGCCTCGGTGCCGCGTCTCGCGCGGTGGCCCGTCGGCGCCGTCGCCGCCGCGGTCGCCGTCGCGCACCTGGCCGTCGCGTGGATCCCCGGCTGGTGGTTCGACGAGGCCCTCATGCTGGCGATCGGGCGCCACCACCTCGACTGGGGCTCGGTCGACCAGCCACCGATGGCTCCGCTGATCGCGGCCCTGATGGACCTGATCGCGCCCGGCGACGTGCTGGTGCTGCGGCTGCCGGCCGTCGCCGCCACGGCCGCGACCGTGGTGCTCGCCGCGATGATCGCGCGCGAGCTCGGCGGGGACACGCGGGCGCAGACGCTCACCGCGATCGCCCAGGGCACCGGGCTGTGGCTCACGCTCAGCGGGCACTGGCTCACGCCCTACACGCTGGAGCCGCTGACCTGGCTGGTGATCGGGTGGCTGCTCGTGCGGTGGTGGCGGGTGCGGGACGACCGCCTGCTGCTCGCCCTCGGCGTCGCCGTCGGCGTGGCGGCCCAGACGAAGTTCCAGGTGCTGCTCCTGGCCGCGGTGATGCTCGTGTCGGTCGCGGTGCTCGGACCGCGGGCGTTGCTGCGCCGCCCGAGGCTGTGGGCCGGGGCCGGGATCGCGGCGGCGATCGCCGCGCCCACGCTGGTCTGGCAGGCCCTCCACGGGTGGCCGCAGCTGCGGATGGGCCCGATCGTGGCCTCGGAGGCCGCCTCCCTCTACCAGGGACGCCCCGGGATCATGATCTTCCTGCTCGCGGCGGCCGGGGTGATGGGCGTGCCGCTGGTGCTGTTCGGGCTGTGGCGCCTGGCCCGCGACCCGGCGCTGCGCGACCTCCGCTACCTCGCGCTCACGACCCTGGTCCTCTACGTGTTCTTCTCGGTCACCCTCGGCCGCCCGTACTACCTGGCGGGGCTCTACGGGCTGCTCGCGGCGGTGGGCGCGGTCGGCCTGCAGCGCCGCCGCGAGGCCGGGCACCGCCGCCTGCGCTGGGTGGCCTGGCCGGCGACCGTCCTGAGCGTCGCGGCGGCGGGCGCGGTGCTGCCGGGGTCGGTGGCGGCGGCCGCGCCCACGGTCGGCGACCAGGTCACGCAGGCGACGACTCGGGCGTACGACGCGCTCCCGCCCGAACGGCGGGCGCACACCGGGGTGATGGCCGAGTCCTACATCTACGCCGCCCTCCTCGACGCCCGGGCCCCGGAGGGGACGCTCCCGCCCGCGATGAGCAGCAACCGCAGCTACGGGTGGTTCCCGCCGCCGGGCGACGACGTCGACTCGGTCCTCTACGTCGGGTCGACCGCCGACGAGCTGCGGCCGTGGTTCGCCGAGGTCCGCCCGGTCGGGGAGGTGGGGAGCCCCACCGACCCGGGGGCGCAGGTGTGGCTGGCCACCGGCCGGCTCGCCCCGTGGGACGCCGTCTGGCCGAGCCTGCGTCACCTCGACGTGCAGTGAGGAGGTCCTGGTCAGCGCCCGCGGTTCTGGAACCACCAGCGCAGCAGGACGACCAGCGCCGCGAGCATCCCGAGCAGCGCCACCACCGCGCCGACGGTGCCCCCGAGGGAGTCGAACGCCGTGGTGGTGAGCAGGAGGTCCACGCCCCCGAGGTTATCGTGGGGCCCGTGCGGCTGACCCATTTCCGCCGGCTCATGGACGACGAGTTCGGGGCCGTGCGTGCCGGCTCCATCGCTCGCGACCACGTCTTCGGTGCGCTCCGCGGGCGCACCGTCGAGCAGGCCCTCGAGGACGGCGACGAGCCCCGCGACGTGTGGCGGGCGGTGTGCGCCGAGTTCGAGGTGCCGGCCGAGAGGCGCTGAGCAGACCCGAGGCAGACGCGAGGCGGACCCGGGCCCGGCCCGACACGCCGGTCGGCGACCGGGGCTCGGTATCGAACACGTGTTCGTCTACCCTCCTCCGTACGGCCGCCGTGCGGCGTCAGCGTCGCCGTCGTCCGTCCACAACCGTTCCGTTCCTCCACAGGGCGGCCGGTCCGGCTCCACCGTTGTCGGACCCCCCGCCTAGCGTCGGCGCCAGAGAGTCGACCCCTGACCCTGACACCCCGACCTTCGACGCAAGGTGGCATTCCATGGCACAGGCACCGGATCGCGACAAGGCGCTCGAGCTCGCCCTCGCCCAGATCGACAAGCAGTTCGGCAAGGGCTCGATCATGCGTCTGGGCGACGACGGCCGGGCGCCGGTCAACGTCATCCCGACCGGATCGATCGCCCTCGACGTGGCGCTCGGCGTCGGCGGGCTGCCCCGCGGGCGCGTGGTGGAGATCTACGGCCCGGAGTCCTCGGGCAAGACGACGGTCACGCTGCACGCGGTGGCCAACGCGCAGGCCCAGGGCGGCATCGCGGCGTTCATCGACGCCGAGCACGCGCTCGACCCGGAGTACGCCAAGGCCCTCGGGGTCGACACCGACGCGCTGCTGGTCTCGCAGCCCGACACCGGTGAGCAGGCGCTCGAGATCATGGACATGCTGATCCGGTCGAACGCGCTCGATGTCATCGTCGTCGACTCGGTGGCCGCGCTCGTGCCGCGCGCCGAGATCGAGGGCGACATGGGCGACAGCCACGTCGGCCTCCAGGCCCGGCTCATGAGCCAGGCGCTGCGCAAGATCACCGGTGCGCTGCACGCCTCGGGCACCACGGCGATCTTCATCAACCAGCTGCGCGAGAAGGTCGGCGTCATGTTCGGCTCCCCGGAGACCACCACGGGTGGCAAGGCGCTGAAGTTCTACGCGTCGGTCCGGCTCGACATCCGCCGCATCGAGACGCTCAAGGACGGCGCCGACGCGGTCGGCAACCGCACGCGGGTCAAGGTCGTGAAGAACAAGGTGGCCCCGCCGTTCAAGCAGGCCGAGTTCGACATGATCTACGGCAGCGGCATCTCCAAGGAGGGCTCGCTGATCGACATGGGGGTCGAGCAGGCGATCGTCCGCAAGTCGGGCGCCTGGTACACCTACGAGGGCGACCAGCTGGGGCAGGGCAAGGAGAACGCCCGCAAGTTCCTGCGCGACAACCCCGACGTCGCCGACGAGATCGAGAAGCGCATCAAGGAGAAGCTCGGCATCGGCGCGAAGCTCGACGCCGAGGCGCCCGCCGCCGCGCCCGTGGACTTCTGAGTCGGATGGGTCTCGGCCAGAGGGCCGGGCGGCGGGGGTCGTCGCGCGGGTCCTCGCGGGGGCGTGCGCCGGAACCACCCGACGCCGACCGTCCCGACCACGCGGCCGATCCGCCCGCCGACCCCGAGTCGGTGGCGCGCACGATCTGCCTGAACCTGCTCACCACCCGCGCCCGCTCGCGCGCCGAGCTGGCCGACGCCCTCGCCCGCAAGGACGTGGACGACGACGTCGCCCGCCGGGTACTCGACCGCCTGGGCGCCGCCGGGCTGGTCGACGACGCCGCGTTCGCCGAGCAGTGGGTGTCCTCGCGGCACCGGCACCAGGGCCTCGGCAAGCGGGCGCTGGCCGGGGAGCTGCACCGCAAGGGCGTCGACCGCGAGACCGCGACGACGGCGGTCGAGGAGATCGACCGCGACGACGAGCGCGCCCGTGCGCGGGCGCTCGTCGACCGGCGGCTGCCCTCGCTCGCGCGCTACGAGCACGCGGTGGCGGCCCGCCGGCTGGTCGGGATGCTCGCGCGCAAGGGCTACGACGCGGGCATGGCGTACGGGGTCGTCCGCGAGGCGCTCGCCGAGCGGCCGTCCCCGGACGCGACGGGGGACGAGGCGCTCGACGACCTGCTGTCCGATCCGGACGCCGACCACCGCTGACGCGCGCCGGCGGTCCCCGACGGTCTCGATCACCCGACGTGGCCATCGTCACGCCCCGAGAGGGGGGTGACCCGGGCGACACCGGGGTTTGACGCGTCGTAGTGTGCGGCCCACCACAGAGCGTCGCCGCGCCGTGGTCTTCCAGCGGTTCACCGCCCCCTACCGCGGCGGTTCCCGGCGACGCGGAACGTCATCGAAGACGAGGACCGGGGTGCCGTGACCACCACACACGACTCCGGGACGTACCGGCCGCCGGCGCCGGGACGACCCGACATCCGACAGCGAACCCTGCGCACCGACCGCTGGTGGCTGCCGCCGCTGGCGAACGCGCTGGGCCTGGCCACGTTCGTCGTCTACGCGACGATCCGGTCGCTGTGGGGTTCCGCGTACTACGTGGAGCAGTACCACTACCTCTCGCCGTTCTACTCGCCGTGCGTGAGCGCCTCGTGCATCCCCGAGGCGAGCCACCTGGGCCAGTGGTTCGGCGAGATGCCGTGGTTCCTGCCCTACGCGCTCGTGTCGCTGCCGTTCCTGCTCGGCTTCCGGCTGACCTGCTACTACTACCGGAAGTCGTACTACCGGGCGTTCTGGTCGTCGCCGCCGGCGTGCGCGGTCGCCGAGCCGCACGCGAAGTACTCCGGTGAGACGCGGTTCCCGCTGATCCTGCAGAACGCGCACCGCTACTTCTTCTACGTCGCGTTCGCGATCTCGATCCTCAACACCTACGACATGGTGCTCGCGTTCCAGAGCACCGACCTGGCCACCGGGGAGACGTCGTTCGGGCTGGGGCTGGGCACGCTCCTCCTGCTGATCAACGTGATCGGGCTCTGGCTCTACACGCTGTCGTGCCACTCCTGCCGCCACATCACCGGCGGACGGCTCAAGCACTTCTCCAAGCACCCGGTGCGCTACAAGCTGTGGACCGGGCTCTCGAAGCTCAACACCCGCCACATGCTGTTCGCCTGGCTGACGATCGGGACGCTGATCCTGGCCGACTTCTACGTGATGCTCGTGGCGAGCGGCACCATCTCCGACCTGCGGATCGTGAACTGATGACCGACCCGGGAACCACCACCGCGTTCGAGGCGGCCGGCGCGCCCATCACTGGCGAGGCCCCCGTCACCCACCACACCTACGACGTCGTCGTCATCGGCGCCGGCGGCGCCGGCCTGCGGGCCGCGATCGAGGCCCGCCTGCGCGGCAAGCGGGTCGCGATCATCTCGAAGTCGCTGTTCGGCAAGGCCCACACGGTCATGGCCGAGGGCGGGATCGCCGCGTCGATGGGCAACGCGAACCCCCGCGACAACTGGGAGGTCCACTTCCGCGACACCATGCGCGGGGGCAAGTTCCTCAACAACTGGCGCATGGCCGAGCTGCACGCCAAGGAGGCGCCGCAGCGGGTGTGGGAGCTCGAGACCTACGGGGCCCTGTTCGACCGCACGCCCGAGGGCAAGATCAGCCAGCGGAACTTCGGCGGGCACCAGTTCCCGCGGCTCGCCCACGTCGGCGACCGCACGGGGCTCGAGCTGATCCGCACCCTGCAGCAGAAGATCGTGTCGCTGCAGCAGGAGGACTTCGCCCGCACCGGCGACTACGAGTCCGACCTCGCGGTTTACCACGAGTACACGGTCACCGAGCTGCTCAAGGACGGCGACCGGATCGCCGGCGCCTTCGGCTACCGGCGGCCCACCGGCGAGCTGGTCTGCTTCCACTCCGCCGCGGTCGTGCTGGCCACCGGCGGTGTCGGCAAGTCGTTCAAGGTCACCAGCAACTCCTGGGAGTACACCGGCGACGGGCACGCGCTCGCGATGCGCGCCGGCGCGAAGCTGCTGAACATGGAGTTCGTCCAGTTCCACCCCACGGGGATGGTCTGGCCGCCCAGCGTCAAGGGCATCCTCGTCACCGAGTCGGTGCGGGGAGACGGCGGCGTCCTCAAGAACTCCGAGGGCGAGCGCTTCATGTTCAACTACATCCCCGAGGTGTTCCGCGAGCAGTACGCCACGAGCGAGGACGAGGGCGACCGCTGGTACACCGACGCGGACAACAACCGTCGCCCGCCGGAGCTGCTCCCGCGTGACGAGGTGGCCCGCGCGATCAACAACGAGGTCAAGGAGGGCCGCGGCTCCCCGGCCGGCGGCGTCTACCTCGACGTCTCCAGCCGCATGCCGGCCGCGGAGATCACCCGGCGCCTGCCGTCGATGTACCACCAGTTCAAGGAGCTGGCGGACGTCGACATCACCGCGGGGCCGATGGAGGTCGGGCCGACCTGCCACTACGTCATGGGTGGCGTCGAGGTCGACCCCGACACGGCCGCCTCGGCGGTGCCGGGACTCTTCGCCGCGGGCGAGGTCGCAGGCGGGATGCACGGCTCGAACCGCCTCGGCGGCAACTCGCTGTCCGACCTGCTCGTGTTCGGCTGCCGCGCCGGTGCCGGTGCCGCGGCCTACCTCGACGGGCTCGGCGAGGTGCCGTCGGTCAGCGAGCAGTCGATCACCACGGCCCGCGAGGACGTCGAGCGCCCGATCCACAACTCGGGTGGCGAGAACGCCTACACGGTCCACCAGGAACTGCAGCAGACGATGAACGACCTCGTCGGCATCATCCGCAAGGCCGACGAGATGGAGCTGGCGCTCAAGAAGCTCCACGAGCTCAAGGACCGGATCCCGCGGGTCGCGGTCGACGGCCGCCGTGCCTACAACCCGGGGTGGCACCTCGCGCTCGACCTGCGCAACATGCTCATGGTCAGCGAGTGCATCGCGAAGGCCGCGCTCGAGCGGCAGGAGAGCCGTGGCGGTCACACCCGCGACGACTACCCGACGATGGACGAGAACTGGCGCCAGGAGCTGCTCGTCTGCTCGTTGCGCGATGACGAGGTGCACCTCGAGCACCAGGGCCAGCCGGCGATGCGCCACGACCTGTTCGACCTCTTCGAGCTCGACGAGCTGAAGAAGTACTACACCGGCGACGAGCTGGGCGGACACCGCTCGGACGCGCCGCCGCGGCAGTCGCGGGGCACCGAGGACGCCGGAGACGAAGCGGAGCGGAGCTCGACCACCGTGGAGACCGGCGGCGATCCGGGCGGCGAGCTCACCGGAGGGGGAGCGTAGGCATGGGCTACCAGGCACAGTTCAAGGTCTGGCGGGGCGACGCCGAGGGCGGCGACTTCGTCGACTACGCCGTGGACGTCGAGGAGGGCGAGGTCGTCCTCGACATCATGCACCGCATCCAGGCCACCCAGGCCGGGGACATGGCGGTGCGGTGGAACTGCAAGGCCGGCAAGTGCGGGTCGTGCAGCGCCGAGGTCAACGGCCGCCCGCGGCTGATGTGCATGACGCGGATGTCGACGTTCGAGGAGAACGAGGAGATCAGCGTCGCGCCGATCCGGACCTTCCCGGTGATCCGCGACCTCGTCACCGACGTCGACTTCAACTACGTCAAGGCGCGCGAGGTGCCGGCGTTCGCGCCGCCCGAGGGGGTCGCGCCGGGTGAGTACCGGATGGCGCAGACCGACGTCGAGCGCTCGCAGGAGTTCCGCAAGTGCATCGAGTGCTTCCTGTGCCAGAACGTCTGTCACGTGGTGCGCGATCACGAGGAGAACAAGCAGGAGTTCTCCGGCCCGCGCTACCTCATGCGGATCGCCGAGCTCGACATGCACCCGCTCGACGTGCGCAACCGCAAGGAGGACGCGCAGGAGGAGCACGGCCTCGGGTACTGCAACATCACCAAGTGCTGCACCGAGGTCTGCCCCGAGCACATCAAGATCACCGACAACGCGCTGATCCCCATGAAGGAGCGCGTGGTCGACCGCAAGTACGACCCTCTGGTGTGGCTCGGTAAAAAGATCTTCAAGCGTCAGGAGCTCGAGCAGCGCGGCGCCACGGGCGCCCGTTCGCTGGACGACCCGGGGCCCGACAACGGCTCCGCGCTCGACGCCGACCACATCGCGCACATCGAGCAGCGCGGGGGCGCGCAGGCCTGACGCCCCTCCGGTCGCCCGTCGGCCCGGGTCCGCTGCGGCGGGCCCGGGCCGCGGTGCGTCATGGGCCGACCGTGTCCTCGGGACACGGTCGCGCCGTGGGTCAGGACCCTCGGAGCTCGCGGCGCATCGCCGTCCGGGGCCAGCGGTCGAGCCCCCGGGCGATCTCGGCGTTGCGCACGGCCCGCAGGCCCGGGCCGATCTCGTCGTCGGCGAGTGGCCGGAAGCCCAGCCGCGCGTAGTAGGGCCCGTTCCACGGCACGTCGACGAACGTCGTCAGCGTGACCGCGCGGTGCCCGTCCGCGCGAGCCCGGGCGACGAGGTCCTCGACGAGCCGTGCCCCGAGACCCCGGCGCGCGTGGTCCGGGTGCACCGAGACCTGCTCGAGGTGGGGCTCGCCGTCGACGACGTCGTCCATCAGGTAGCCGGCCACGGCGCCGGCGTCCTCGATCACCCACAGCCCGCCGCGCTCCAGCGCGCTCTGCAGGACGACCGTCGAGGGCGGGGCGTCGTCGGCGATCGGGTCCATCCCGAGGTCGCGGAACGGCGCGCCCGCCGCGACCTCCACGGCACGGAGGTGCTCCAGCTCCTGCGGCTGCGCCGGCCGGATCGTCGCGTCCACGTCTGCGAGGTTACGACGCCGCGGAGAACGAGAACGAAACCGATACTTCACGCCAGAGGGGTGCGAGTCGGGCGAGATCGGGCAGGATGCCGGGCGTGACCGACGACACCGCCACCACCCGGGACGACGCCCCGAAGGAACAGGGGCTCGTGCGGGCGATCGGGCCCAAGCTGCTCGTGTTCTTCATCATCGGGGACATCCTCGGCACGACGATCTACGCCCTCACCGGCACCGTGTCGGAACGGGTCGGCGGGGCGTTGTGGCTGCCGTTCCTGCTGGCCTTCGTCGTCGCCTTCATGACGGCGTTCAGCTACCTCGAGCTGGTGGGCAAGTACCCCCGCGCCGCGGGCGCCGCCCTCTACACGCAGCTGGCCTTCAAGCGACCCTTCATCACGTTCCTCGTCGCCTTCACGGTGATGTGCTCGGGGATCACCTCCGCGGCCTCCGCGGCCCAGGCCTTCGGCGGGCGGAACCTCGAGACGATCGTCGGCGAGCTGCCGAGCTGGGTCACGCCGCTGGTGGTCGTCGCCTTCCTCGTCATGCTCGCGGTGATCAACTTCCGCGGCGTGGGCGAGTCGGTGAAGGTCAACGTCGTGCTCACCTCGATCGAGCTGCTCGGCCTGCTCATCGTGATCGCGCTCGGTGGCTACGCGGTGCTGAACGGGCTGGGCGACCCGTCGCGGCTCACCGAGTTCGCGGCGTCGGCCCCGGAGAGCTCGATCTTCTCCGAGCCCGCCGTCCTGCTCGCGATCTCCTCGGCCACCGCGCTGGCGTTCTTCGCCATGGTCGGCTTCGAGGACTCGGTGAACATGGCCGAGGAGACCGTCGACCCGCCGAAGACGTTCCCCCGCGCGATGCTGCTGGCCATGGGGATCACCGCGACGATCTACCTGATCGTGGCCGTGATCGCCTCGACGCTCGTGCCCACCGAGCAGCTCGCGGAGGCCGAGAGCGGGGCGCTGCTGAAGGTGGTGCAGACCGCCTCGCCGGCCTTCCCGGCGATCGTGTTCGCCGCCATCACGCTGTTCGCCGTCACCAACACCGCGCTGATCAACATGATGATGGCCAGCCGGCTGCTCTACGGCATGGCGAACGAGCGGATCATCCCGAACGCGTTCGCGAAGGTGCACCCGGGACGTCGCACCCCGTGGTTCGCGATCGTCGTCACCAGCGGACTCGCGATCATCCTGGTCCTGCTGCTCGACATCTCCGAGCTCGGCAGCATGACGTCCCTGCTCCTGCTCGTCGTCTTCACCATCGTCAACATCGCGGTGCTCGTGCTGCGCCGCGACCCGTCGGACCACAAGCACTTCCGGACCCCGACGGCGATCCCGATCGTCGCCGCGGTGCTGTGCGCGTTCCTCGCCAGCCCCTTCTCCGGGCGCCCGCCGAAGGAGTACCTGTTCGGCGGCATCCTGATCCTCCTCGGCGTCGTGCTGTGGGCCGTCAACCGCGCGACGGTGGGCAAGGTCGACGACTTCGACGCGGAGCGGCTCGGCAAGTGACGGGCGCCTACCCTGGGCGGTGATGACCGCAGGCATGAGCGCCGGAACCCGGCCCCGCTTCCACATCCGGACCCACGGGTGCCAGATGAACGTGCACGACTCCGAGCGCCTGGCCGGGGTGCTCGAGGAGGCGGGCTACGAGCACACGCCCGACGCCGACGGCGCCGACCTCGTCGTGTTCAACACCTGCGCGGTGCGCGAGAACGCCGACAACAAGCTCTACGGCCAGCTCGGCAACCTCGCGCCCGAGAAGGCCCGCCGGCCCGGGATGCAGATCGCCGTGGGTGGCTGCCTGGCGCAGAAGGACCGCGACACCGTGGTCCGCAAGGCCCCCTGGGTCGACGTCGTCTTCGGCACGCACAACACCGGGTCCCTGCCCGCCCTGCTCGAGCGGGCCCGCCACAACGGCGAGGCGCAGGTCGAGATCCTCGAGGCGCTCGAGACCTTCCCGTCGCACCTGCCGGCGCGCCGCGACTCCGCCTACGCGGGCTGGGTCTCGATCTCGGTGGGCTGCAACAACACCTGCACGTTCTGCATCGTGCCCTCGCTGCGCGGCAAGGAGGTCGACCGCCGGCCGGGGGAGATCCTCGCCGAGGTCGAGGCGCTGGTCGCCGAGGGCGTGCTCGAGGTGACGTTGCTCGGCCAGAACGTCAACGCCTACGGGGTCGGCTTCGAGGACCGCGCGACGGGACGGACGGCGTTCGCCGACCTGCTGCGCGCGTGCGGGGGGATCGAGGGGCTCGAGCGGGTGCGCTTCACCAGCCCGCACCCGCGCGACTTCACCTCGGACGTCATCACGACGATGGCCGAGACCCCGAACGTCTGCCCCCAGCTGCACATGCCCCTGCAGTCCGGCTCGGACCGCGTGCTCAAGGCGATGCGCCGCTCCTACCGGGCGAAGCGCTACCTCGACATCGTCGCCGAGGTCCGCGAGGCGATGCCCGACGCGGCGCTGACCACCGACATCATCGTCGGCTTCCCGGGCGAGACCGAGGAGGACTTCGCGGAGACGCTGCGCGTGGTGGAGGAGTCGCGGTTCTCGCAGGCCTTCACGTTCCAGTACTCGCCGCGTCCCGGCACGCCCGCGGCGACGCTGCCCGACCAGGTGCCCAAGGCCGTCGTCCAGGAGCGCTACGACCGCCTGGTCGACCTCCAGGAGCGGATCTCCCTCGAGCTGCACCGCGAGCAGGTCGGCCGGGAGCTCGAGCTCGTCGTCTCGACCGGTGAGGGCCGCAAGGACGGGGTAACCCACCGGATGAGCGGACGCGCCCGCGACGGGCGGCTCGTGCACTTCACCCCCGCCGGCCCCGCCGTCGACGGCGAGGTGCGCCCCGGCGACGTCGTCACCGTGCGGGCCACCTACGGCGCGCCGCACCACATCGTCGCCGACGGTGACGTCCGCACCCACCGGCGCACGCGCGCCGGCGACGCCCACGCCGCCGGGCAGCGGCCGACGACCCCGCGCACCACGGGTCTCGGTCTGCCGACGCTCGGGCCGCCGCCCGCTCCGACCGCGCCCGCCCCCGGTTGCGGGGCGGGTCCGGACGCGTCGGGCTCGGCCGCGCTGCGTGCCCCGGCCACCCTCACGGAGGTCTGACGGTGACCGATCCCCGCACCACCGATCCCCGCACCACCGATCCCCACACCACCGATCCCCACACCGGCCGGCCCCGTACCGACGGACCGCCGCCGCGGGACGCGCGGGTCGACTTCGGCGCCGGCGCCCTGGTCGCCGCCGTCGCCGTGCTCGTCCTGCTGCTCGCCGCCGTGCTGCCGTGGACCGGGCTGGGCGCCTCGGGCTGGGAGGTCGTGCTCGGACGCCCGGGGGTCACCGTCCTGCCCCGGCTCTTCGGCACGCTCGCCGTGGTGTTCGGCGTGGTCGGCACCGCGCTCACGCTGCTGACCGCCCGCTGGCCGCTGGTCTTCGTCACGGCCGCCGGGTGCGCGATCACCTCGGTCACGGGCCTGTGGGCCATCTGGTCGCAGAACACCTCGGCCGGCACGGGACCGGGCGGCGGGCTCTGGCTCGCCCTGCTGGCGATGATCGTGCTCGCCGCCCGCTGGGCGGGGTACGCCTTCTCGCGACGGTAGCCCTGGCCCCTACCGGGTGGCCTGCTCCGCGGCGGCGAGCCACTCGCGCCACTGCGCGGCCTGGCGCTCCGCCTCCTTCGCGCGGCGGTGGTCGCCCGCGGCGTGGGCCTTGGCCGCCTGCGCCTCGTACCCCTCGACGCGCGAACGGAACTGCGCGACCCGGGCCTCGGTCTCGGGGTCGACGGCCTGCCAGCGGCGGTCGACCGCGGCGCGCACCCGGTCCTCGACCTCCTTGAGACGCCCGGCGAACTCGCGCACCCGCTCGCGGGGCACCTTGCCGATCGCGTCCCACCGCTCCTGGACGTCGCGCAGCGCCGCCCGGGCGGCGTCGACGTCGGACAGGTCGATCCTCGCGGCCTCGGCGAGCAGCGCCTCCTTGGCCGTCGCGTTGCCGGTGAACTCCGCGTCGCGGGCGGAGAACGTCTCCGACCGGCGGGCGAAGAACGTGTCCTGCGCGCCGCGGAACCGCGCCCACAGCGCGTCGTCGGCGTCCTTGCTGGTGCGCCCGGCGGCCTTCCACTCCGCCATGAGCTCCTTGTAGCGCCCGGCGGTGGGGCCCCAGTCCTCGGAGTCGGTGAGCGCCTCCGCCTCGGCGACCAGCTCCTCCTTGCGCGCCTTCGCCGCGGTGCGCGCCCGGTCCAGCTCCGCGAAGTGCGCGCCGCGGCGGCGGGCGAAGGTCTCCCGGGCCCGGGAGAAGCGCTTCCAGAGCGCGTCGTCGGTGCGCCGGTCGATGCCCGTGACGGCCTTCCACTCGTCGACCATGCTCGCGAAGCGGTCGCCGGCGTGCTTCCAGCGCGTGGTCTCCTCCGCCAGCGCCTCCGCCTCGGCGATCAGCGCCTCCTTGCGGGCCACCGCCTCCTCGCGGGCCCCGGCGCGGGCCGCGCGCTCGATCTCGTCGGCCTGCTCGGCGGCGGCCACGACGGCGTCGAGCCGGGCGGCGAGCCCCGTGACGTCGCCGACCACCGCCGCGTCGGTGAGGCGCTCGCGCAGGGTGGTGGCGCTGCGCAGCGTCGCGCGCGCCTCGCCGCGCCCGGAGGTCAGGCGGCGCACGAGCAGGTCGGCCTCGGTGCGCAGGTCGTCGAAGCGCAGCGCGAAGTGGGCCAGACCCTCCGTGGCGTCGCCGGCCTGCCAGGAGCCGACGGCCCGCTCGGTCACGGCGCCGTCGGGGCCCTCGATCCGCAGCCAGACCGTGCCCTCGTCGTCCACGCGCCCCCATCGGCCCGGGTCGGCGGCCGCCGCCGGGACGGACGGGAACGTGGGCGGTGTCGCGTCCGGGGTGGGGGTGGCCGCGGGGGCAGCCGGGGGCGTCACCGTGGGCGGCGTCACCGTGGGCGGGGCCGCGCTGCCGGGAGCCGCGGTGTCCACGGCGCCCCGAGCCTGCTCGTGGGTCATCTCCGGCCGACACCTCCCGCTCCTCGCCGTCCGGGCATTCAAGCAGGTCCGGCGGCCGCGCAGGAACTCCCTCGCCCGGTCCGGCGGGGTGCCGCGGGCCCCGGTCCGTCCGGGATCCCCGTGTGGCATCCCCTCTCTGGGACCATCCGCGGGATGATCCGCCCGATCGCCCTGGTCGGCCCCACGGCGACCGGCAAGTCCGACCTCGCGCTGGACCTCGCCGCCGCCCTCGACCGCCGGGGGACCGGGGCGGAGGTCGTCAACGCCGACGCCATGCAGCTCTACCGCGGCATGGACGTCGGCACCGCCAAGCTGCCGCCCGCGCACCGCCGCGGCGTGCCCCACCACCTGCTCGACGTCCTCGACGTCACCGACACCGCCACGGTCGCCGCCTACCAGCGCGACGCCCGGGCGGCCGTCGACGCGATCCGTGAGCGTGGCCGGGTCCCGGTGGTCGTGGGCGGGTCGGGTCTCTACGTCCAGGCGGTGCTCGACGACCTGCGCTTCCCGGGCACCGACCCCGCGGTGCGCGCGCGGCTCGACGCCGAGCTCGCCACGGCCGGGCCGGCGGCGATGCACGCCCGGCTCGCCGACCGCGACCCCGACGCCGCCCGCGGGATCCTCGCGAGCAACGGGCGCCGGATCGTCCGCGCCCTCGAGGTCGTCGAGCTCACCGGCCTCCCGTTCGCGGCGAGCCTGCCCCACCCGGGCGCGCCCCGCCACGACGCCCTGCTCGTCGGGCTCGACCGCGACACCGCCGTCCTGGACGAGCGGATCGAGGCCCGCGTGGACGGGATGCTCGCGGCCGGGCTCGTCGACGAGGTCCGCGCGCTGGCCGGCCGCGGGCTGCGCGACGGGCCCACCGCCTCGCGGGCCGTCGGCTACCGCGAGGTGCTCGAGCACCTCGACGGGACGATCGATCTCGACGAGGCCCGCCGCCGCACGATCGTCGCCACCCGGCGGCTCGTGCGGCGCCAGCGGTCGTGGTTCCGGCGCGACGAGCGGATCACCTGGCTCGACGCCGGCGAGGCGGACGCCGACGCCGTCCTGGCCCTCCACCGGGCCACCGGGACCTCGTAGACCACGTACGACCCGTCGTCAGGTGCGGCTGAGGGCGTGCCGCCCGGAGGCGCCGGGGAGCGCGACGTCGCGGTACTGGGGCCCGGTGGCGCCGCCGAGGGCCTCGACGTGCGGGGTGCCGTGCCACTGGACGACGAGCAGGTGCGGGCGGCCCGCGTCCCGGGTGTCGACCGTGTAGGACCCGTCACCGCCGGAGACCGCCCGTCCGAGCTGCTGCCCGTCGGCGTCGACGACGGTGAGGACGGCGCCCGGGCCGGCTCCTCGCCCCGGCGGACCACGCCGGCGAGCGCCGGGCGGTGCAGCGGCGCGGGCGCGGTGTCCGGGTCGTGCACGGCGGGCCCGGCCGCCGGCACCTCCTCGACGTCGATCGTGGTGCGCAGCGGGACCTCGCGCAGGAACAGCACCGCGACGAGGGCGACGAGCGCCAGCGGGGAGGCCGCGAGGAACACGTGCGCGATGGCGTCGCCGTACGCATTCTCGATCACGCCCCGGACCGGCTCGGGCAGGGTCGCGAGGTTCGGGATCTGGCCGGAGGCGCCGGTGGCCGAGGCGGGGAGCCCGAGGGCACCGAGGCCCTGGGTGATCGAGGTCGTCACCTGGGTGCTCAGCAGCGCGCCGAGCGCGGCCACGCCGGCGGCGCCGCCGAGCGAGCGGAAGAACGCGACGGTGGAGCTGGCCGCGCCCATCTCGCTCATGGCCACCTGGTTCTGCACGGCGAGCACGAGGTTCTGCTGGGTGGCACCGACGCCGATGCCGACCATCGCCATGAACACCGCGAGCACCGGGTAGGACACCGTCGCGCTGACGAGGAGTCCCTCGCCGAGGAGCCCCACGGTGAGCAGGACGCCGCCGCCGACGAGGTAGGGCTTCCAGCGTCCGTAGCGGGTGATCAGCTGGCCGACGATCGTCGAGGCGAGGAAGAGCCCGCCGATCATGGGCAGGGTCAGCAGGCCGGCCTCGGTGGCGGACGCGCCGCGGGCGAGCTGGAAGAACTGGCTGAGGTAGACCGTCGAGCCGAACATGGCGACGCCGACGCACAGGCCGGCGACCGTGGCCAGGGCGACGGTCGGGTTGCGGAACAGGTGCAGCGGCACGATCGGCTCGCGGACCCTCGACTCGACGACCACGGCGAGCACGAGGGCGAGGACGCCGCCGCCGACCCAGGCCACCGACGCCCACGAGCCCCACGCGAACTGCTTGCCGGCGAGCGAGGTCCAGACCAGCAGGGCCGAGACGCCGGCGGCGATGAGGACCGCACCGAGGTAGTCGATGTGCACCTCGCGCCGGACCGTCGGCACCGTCAGCGTGCGCTGCAGGACGACGAGGGCGACCACGGCGATCGGGACGGTGACGTAGAAGCACCAGCGCCAGCCGATGCTGTCGACGATGACGCCGCCGATGAGCGGGCCACCGACCGTCGCCACGGCCATGATCGCGCCGAGGTAGCCGGAGTACCGGCCCCGCTCGCGCGGCGGGATGATCGCCGCGATCACGACCTGGGCCAGGGCCATGAGCCCGCCCATGCCGAGCCCCTGCAGGACGCGGAAGCCGATGAGCGCCTCGGTGTTCGTGGTGAGCCCGCAGAGCATCGAGCCGACGATGAAGACCGTGATCGCGATCTGGACCAGCAGCTTCTTCGAGAACAGGTCGGCGAGCTTGCCCCAGATCGGCGTCGAGGCGGTCATCGCCAGCAGCGAGGCGGTGACCACCCACGTGTACTGCGCCTGCGACCCGCCGAGGTCCGCGAGGATCCGGGGCAGCGCATTGGACACGATCGTGGAGGACAGGATCGCGACGAACAGGGCCATGAGCAGGCCCGACAGCGCCACGAGCACGTGACGGGTGCCCGGCGCGGCCGGGGCGGGGGCGGGGGCTGGGGCCGGGGCGGAGCTGGACACCGCGGACGGCGACGTCGCGGGTGCGGGCATGGGGGTCTCCGGAGGGGAGCGGGGGTGGGTGGGCGCGGCGCGGGCGGTGGACCGCGTCAGGGCGCCCGGGAGGGGTGGCGCAGGCCGGTCGCCAGCAGGTCGAGGGCGTCGTCGATGACGTCGCCGAGGTCGTCGTGCTCGTCGGAGGTGAGCCAGCGGTCGGTCGCGACCCGGATGGCCGCCATCACCGCGGCGGCGGTCAGCGCCGGGTGGAGGTCGTCCGGGGCGAGGCCGGTGCGCTCGGCGAGCACGACCCGCAGGCTGTGCTCGATCTGGGCGTGGGCCGCGAGCTGGTGGGGCAGCAGCGCGGGGTTGGCGCGCACGAGCCGGACCTGGGCGACCCACTCCTTGGGCGGGGTGGTCTCGCCGAGCAGTTCGCGCATGACGACCCGCAGCGACGCCATCACCGGCTCGTCGGCCGGGCGCGCGGCGAGGCGGTCGGCCAGCTCCCGGGCGTGCTCGACGCCCGCGGCGACGACCGCCTCCTCCTTGGACGAGAAGTAGTTGAAGAACGTCCGCGGCGAGACCTCGGCGGCCTCGGCGATCTGCTCGACGGTGAGCTCGGCGAGCCCGTGCCGGACGGCGAGGTCCAGCGCGGCCGCGCCGAGCTCGCGGCGGGTCCGGAGCTTCTTGCGCTCGCGCAGTCCCGTGGTCACGAGGACGACCTTACGCCGAACTTGCACTCTGTGCAGATTTGCACGATGCGTTGTCTTGCACGTCACGCAAGGGTCGGGACGCCGATAGTCTGGGGCGCGTGGAGTTCGTCAAAGGGCACGGCACCGAGAACGACTTCGTCGTGCTCCCCGACCCCGACGGCGCGATCGACCTGGACGCGGGCGACGGCGCGCTGGTGCGCGCCCTGTGCCACCGCCGGCGGGGCATCGGCGCCGACGGGGTCCTGCGGGTCGCGCGCACGGACTCGCCCGCCGCGGCCGTGGCCGGGATCGACGCCGGCGCGGCGACGTGGTTCATGGACTACCGCAACGCCGACGGCTCGCTCGCCGAGATGTGCGGCAACGGGGTGCGGGTGTTCGCCCGCCACCTCGTCGACGCGGGCCTCGTCGCCCCCGGCACCCACCCCGTCGCGACCCGTGCCGGCACCCGCTGGGTGACCGTCGACCACACCGGCCCCGTCACCGTCGACATGGGACCCGCCCTGGTCGGGCCCGGGTCCTCGACGGTCGTCGACGGGGTCGAGCTCTCCGGCGTCGCGGTCGACGTCGGCAACCCGCACCTGGCCTGCGTGACGTCCACCGATCTCGATGCGCTCGACCTGGCCCGCGCGCCGCGGTTCGACACCTCGCTCTTCCCGCACGGCGTGAACGTCGAGGTGCTCACCCCGCTGACGCACGGGGCGGTGCGGCTGCGGGTGCACGAGCGCGGCTCGGGCGAGACCCGATCGTGTGGCACCGGCACCGTCGCGGGGGCCGTCGCCGCCCTGCACGCGGCCGGTCGGGGCACCGGAGCGGTCACCGTCCACACCCCGGGCGGCACGCTCGTCGTCGGCGTCGACGGGGCCACCACGACCCTCACCGGCCCCGCCGAGCTCGTCGCCCACGGCACCTGGGGTGCCCCCGTCCCCGCCACGGCCTGAACGCGCGGTGGTTTTCGCGTTGCCGGTCGTGGAACCATGGGTCGCAACATGACAGAACCCGCACCGCAGGACCCCCGCGCATCGACGTCGCCCCTCGTCCGGGGCGCCCGTCGCGACCGCGCCAGCGACATCCGGCTCGACCCCCTGGCCCCGGACCCGGGCTCCGACGGGTCTCCCGAGGAGCCCACCGGGGGTGCGCTCGACCTCGAGGAGCGCTCGTCCCTCCGGCGCGTCCCGGGGCTCACGGGGTCGTCCACCGAGCTCACCGACGTCACCGAGGTCGAGTACCGGCAGCTGCGCCTCGAGCGCGTCGTGCTCATCGGCGTGTGGACCGAGGGCACCTCGCGCGAGGCCGAGGCCTCGCTCGTGGAGCTGGCCCGCCTGGCCGAGACCGCAGGGTCCGAGGTCCTCGACGGCCTCATCCAGCGCCGCAAGAACCCCGACCCGGGCACGTTCGTGGGCTCCGGCAAGGTCGCCGAGCTCCGTGAGGCCGTGCAGGCCACCGGCGCCGACACCGTCATCGCCGACGGCGAGCTCTCGCCCGGGCAGCTGCGCCAGCTCGAGGAGAAGCTCAAGGTCAAGGTCGTCGACCGGACCGCGCTGATCCTCGACATCTTCGCCCAGCACGCCCGCTCCAAGGAGGGCAAGGCGCAGGTCGAGCTGGCCCAGCTGCGCTACTTCCTGCCCCGCCTGCGCGGCTGGGGCGAGTCGCTGTCCCGTCAGGGCGGCGGTGCCGGTGGTGGCGGCGGCGCGGGTGGTGGCGGCGTCGGCACCCGTGGTCCCGGTGAGACCAAGCTCGAGACCGACCGCCGGCGCATCCACCGCCGGATCTCCAAGCTGCGCCGCGAGATCGAGGACATGTCCACGGTCCGCGAGACCAAGCGCGGACGCCGCCAGGCGCGCGCCGTGCCCGCCGTGGCCATCGCCGGCTACACCAACGCCGGCAAGTCCAGCCTGCTCAACGCGATCACCGACGCGGGCGTGCTGGTCGAGGACGCGCTGTTCGCGACCCTCGACCCCACCACCCGGCGCTGGGAGACCGCGGACGGCCGCGAGGTCACGCTCACCGACACCGTCGGCTTCGTGCGCCACCTGCCCCACCAGCTCGTCGACGCCTTCCGCTCGACGCTGGAGGAGGTCGTCGGGGCGGACCTGCTCCTGCACGTGGTCGACGGGTCCGACCCGTCGGCCCAGGACCAGATCGCGGCCGTGCGCGAGGTGATCGGGGAGCTCGAGGGCCCGAAGCCGCCCGAGCTGCTCGTGGTGAACAAGGTCGACGCCGCCGAGCCGATGGCGCTCGCGCAGCTGCGGGCGGCGCTGCCCGGCGCGGTGTTCGTCTCGGCGACCACCGGCGAGGGCCTCGACCGCCTGCGCGCCCGGCTCACCGAGGAGCTCCCGCACCCGGACGTCGAGCTCGAGGTGGTGCTCCCGTACACCGAGGGCGCGCTGGTCGCGCGGGCCCACGGCGAGGGGGAGGTGCTCGGCGAGCGCCACACCGCCGACGGCACGGTGCTGCACGCGCGGGTCTCCGAGGAGCTCGCGTCGTCCATGCGTCGCTCGGCGGTCGACCCGGCGCACGTGCCCTGAGGCGGGTCCTGCTCGTCCTGCTGGTGGCCGCGGGCCTCCTCGTCCCGGGGGTGGCTCTGGCGGACCCCCAGGTCCGCTGCACGCTCGACGACGAACGGCTGGCCGAGACGTCCGGGCTCGTCGCCGAACCCGGGGGCACCTACGAGGTGGTGAACGACAGCGGCAACGCGAGCACCGTGTACGTGCTCGACGACCGCTGCGCCGTGATCGGCGAGCGCGAGGTGCCCGAGCAGGGCCGTGACGTCGAGGACCTGGCCCGCGGCGCCGACGGCACCCTCTGGATCGCCGACATCGGGGACAACGGCCGGCGCCGCAGCTCGGTGGCCGTGCTGCGGCTGGCGCCCGGCGGGGACGAGACCGTCACGCGGTTCACCTACCCCGACGGCGCCCACGACGCCGAGTCCCTGCTCGTGCCCGGCGACGACCGCCCGGTGATCGTCACCAAGGACCTCAGCGGGCGCAGCGGGGTGTACGTGGCCGAGCGGGCACCGGGCGACTCCGAGGAGCCGCAGCCGCTGCGGCGGGCCGGCGAGGTCGTGGTGCCCGGCGAGGCGATCACCAGCGTGGGCTCGGGCACCTACACCGGCGGCGCGATCTCCGCCGACGGCCGGGTCGTCGCGCTGCGCACCTACACCGACGCCTGGCTCTACCCGGCCCCGGGCGGCACCGCGACCGCCGAGGACGTCGTCACAGCGCTGGCGTCGCCGCCGGTGCGGGTCCCGCTCGCCGGCGAGGTCCAGGGCGAGGCGCTGGCCTTCGCGCCGGACGGGACGCTGCTGGCGACGGGGAGACGCCGTCGGGCGAGCGGCCGGCGCCCCTGCTCGCCGTGCCCGGGGCGACCACGCTGGCGACCGAGGGCACCCCGGCCACGTCCGCCGGCAGGCCGGCCCCGGAGCGTGCGGGCCTCCCGGAGCCGCTCACCACCATCGGCGTGGTCGTCGCCGTCGCCCTCGGGGTGTTCGCGCTCGTCGCCGTCGTCGCGGTGGTGCGCCGGCGTCGCTCGCCCTGACGCAGCGAACGGCCTGTTCGCTGCTTCTACGCGCGCGAACTCCCCGTTCGCTCGTCCGGATCCGTGAGCGGGAGGGTGAGCAGCCCCGCCAGCAGCGGGCAGGCGAGCAGGACGGCGAGGGCGACGGTGGTGCCCGCGTGGTCGGCGAGGGCCCCGAGCGCGGGGGACGCGAGGCCGCCGGCGCTCACCGCGAGCCCCAGCGTCACCGACGCGGCGAGGCCCAGGTGGTGCGGCAGGTAGGCCTGCCCGAGGGTCGTGTGCACCGGGACGGGCACCCCGAGCGCCGCACCCAGGAGGCCGGTCGCGACGAGGGCGAGCACCGGGGACGGCGCCAGCAGCGTCGCCGCCAGCAGCGGGAGCGCGGCGACGTACGACCCGCGCAGTACCGCGGTGCGCCCGAAGCGCCTGGTCAGGGCGCTGCTCGTGATCGTCGCGACGGCGCCCGCCCCGGTGAAGATGCCGAGCGTGATCGCCGCGAGCCCGGGGGAGAGGGCGAACCGGATCGTCAGGTGCACCGCGAGGAAGGCGGAGAGCCCGTAGAAGAGCACCGAGCGGGACACGACGACACCGGTCAGCCACCCGAAGCGCGGCCAGTCGTCGCGGCCCGTCGCGGTCGCCGACGCCGCCGGGACCCGACCGGGATCGACCGGGCCCGGACGCCGCCGGGGAACGAGCGCCACGACGGCGGCACCGACGGCCGGGACGGCGAGCAGGGGCGTGGCGCCCAGCCCGAGGCCGCCGACCACCAGGCCGACCGCCGCCGGGCCGACCGCGAACCCCGTGAGCCCGCCGACCGTGAACCAGCCCATCCCGCGGTCGCCCGTGCCCGTCGCGTGCACCGCGCGGGCGGCCTCCGGGTGGTACGCCGCGGTCCCGAGCCCGGAGAGCAGCACGACCGCCCAGGTCGCGACATAGGAGTCGACGATGCCGACGGCGGCGACGCCGCCCGCGGCCGTGAGCAGGCCCGCGACCCGCAGACCGGGCACGCGGATCCGGTCGGCCAGGACGCCGAACAGCGGCTGGGCCACCGACGACAGCACGGTCGCGGCGAGCACGATGCCCCCCGCGCCGGTGAGGTCCCAGCCGCGGGCGGCGACGAGCGCGGGGAGCAGCGCGGGCACCGCTCCTGGTACAGATCGTCGACGCCGTGCTCGACGGCCAGGGCGAGCGCGCGACGGCGCGCCGTCACCGGGCGCCCAGGAGCGTGCGCAGCTCCGCCTCGCAGGCGTCGAGGTAGGCGCGGGTGGCGGTCGCGGCGCCCTCGGGGTCGCGGCGGGCGATGGCGTCGACCAGGGCGTCGTGGTCGTCGGCGGTGTCGACGCCGCTGCCGGGGTCGGCACTCTGGTGGTGGAACGTGGCGTGCACCCCGTCGGCGAGGGCGTCGAAGAGCCGCACGAGCACCGGGTTCTGGGTGGCCGTGACGACGGCGCGGTGCAGGGCGAGGTCGGCGGCGGCCCACTCGCCGACGGCGCCGCAGGTCCGCGCGGCACGCCGGTCGGCGACGGCCGCCTCGATCGCCGCGAGGTCGTCGCCGGTGCGCCGGAGGGCGGCCAGCCGCGCGGCCTCGATCTCGGGGCCGCGCCGGGCCTC
Source organism: Actinomycetospora sp. CA-053990 (assembly GCF_050948445.1). NCBI lineage: Bacteria > Bacillati > Actinomycetota > Actinomycetes > Pseudonocardiales > Pseudonocardiaceae > Actinomycetospora > Actinomycetospora sp. CA-053990. Next base: position 2,297,877 of record NZ_CP192043.1, read on the forward strand.
GTAGACGTCGAGCGCCTCGCTGCGCTGCAGGCGCAAGGTCCAGGCGCCCGCGCCGGGATCGGCGACGAACGTGCCCCGCCCTTGGGCGACCTCGAGCACCCCGCGGTGGGCCAGCGCCTGCACGGCCTCGCGCACCGTCGAGCGACCGACGTCCAGCTCCACGGCCAGCTCGGTCACGGCCGGGAGACGATGGCCGGGCGGCCACGCGCCGCTGCGGATCGACGCCGTGAGCGCGTCGATCACCTGGTCCACCAGCCCACCCCGTCGCACCGGACGCATGCGCACCCCTCAGGTCATCAGATGACCTGAAGAGTACGGGACGGTCCGGGGTGGCGCCTCAGGGTGCGTGTCAGCCGTAGGGTCGCTGGGTGCGGTACGACCTCCTCGACCTGCGGCTGTTCCGGGCCGTGGTCGCCGAGGGGTCGATCACCGCCGGCGGCGAGCGACTGCACCTCAGCCTCCCGTCGGCCAGCGCACGGATCCGGGCGCTGGAGCACCATGCCGGCGTCGCCCTGCTCGAGCGCGGACGCCGCGGGGTGCGGCCCACGCCGGCCGGCACCGCCCTCGCCCGCCACGCCGGTGAGGTCCTCGACGACCTGGTCCGGCTCGAGGGGCGGTCGCCGGGTACCGGCGGCCGGCCGGGACGCCCCTCGTTCTGCTGGCCGGCAGCTCCCCGATGCGACGCCTGGTGCCCCGGGCGCTGGTCACCTTCCTCGTCGCGTACCCCGACGTCGACGTCGTGACCCGCGAGCGCCGCAGCGCCGACTCGGTCCGCACGCTCGCCGACGGGGAGGCCGACCTGGGGGTGGTCATCGCCGACGCGCGCCACGCCCCGCCCCGGGCGGAGGACCGGCTCGCCGACGATTCGCTGGTGGTCGTGGGCCCGGCCGGTGGCGTGCCGGCCGGCCGCGAGGCGATGACCTTCCGGGAGGTGGCCGAGCACCCGCTCGTCGGGCTCGAACCGGACGCGCCCCTGGCGCGCACGTTCGAGGCGAACCTCGGCGAGCACGCCCCGGCGGCCCGCTACCGCGGCCGCGCCGTCGACCTCGGGACGGTCGTCGACCTGGCCGAGGCCGGGTCGGGCTCGCCGTCGTCCCGCGCCACGTCGTCGACCCCGCGCGGGCGCTCGCGGTGTGTGAGCTCGCGGAACCCTTCGCCCGGCGGACGCTCGTGCTGCAGCGCGGTGCCCGCCCGGGCCCGGGCGTCGACGAGCTCGCCGAGCACCTGCGCCGTGCGGCGCAGCAGCCTCTGCCTCCGACGTAGGCAGGCCTTCGCGATCGCGCATGGTGCGGGGCCGACTGTGGGACGACGCTCGGGGCCATGTCGTCGCGATCCCCGGAACCGAGCCGGTTCGTCCTCGAGCCTGCCGTCCTCGCCGCCGTCCGCGGGGCGCTGCCGGCGCTGCTCGTGCCGGTGGTCGTCCTCAGCGGCCTGGCGGCGTCGCGCGGCGGCTCGGCCGAGCGGTTCTGGGGGCTCGGCGTGTGCGTGGTGGTGCTCCTCGTCGCTGCGGTGCTCGTGGCGGCGGGTGTCCGGCGAGGATGGCGGCCATGCCCGCATCGCGCGCCGGATCCCTCGTCTCCGGACCGGCCCACGGACCACTCCCCGCCCTGCTGCTCGCCATGACGGCGGCCACCGGGCTCGTCGACGCCGTGAGCGTGCTCGGTCTCGGCCGCGTCTTCGTCGCCAACATGACCGGCAACATCGTCTTCCTCGGCTTCGCGGTGGCCGGGGCGCCCGGCTTCGCCCTGGCGGCGTCGCTCGCCGCACTGGGCGGGTTCCTGGTCGGGGCGCTGGCCGGCGGTGCACTCGCGACGTCCCGGGCACACCGGCGGGGCCATCTGCTGCGCGACGCGGCGCTCATCGAGACGGTGCTCCTGCTCGTCTCGGTCGTCCTGCTCGTCGGCGTGAGCGGGACACCGTCCAGCGGGCTCGCCTCGGCGGTCGCCGCGCTCGCCGCCATCGCCCTCGGCCTGCAGAACTCCGCCGTCCGCCGCCTCGCTGTCCCCGACCTCACGACGACGGTGCTCACCATGACCCTCACCGGGATCGCGGCGGACGTGCGCAGCTCGGGGCGGCCCGTGGTCACCCGGCGGGTGCTCTCGGTCGCGATGATGTTCGGCGGCGCGCTGATCGGCGCCGTCCTCGTCCTGCACACCGGGCTCGCGTGGGCGCTCCTGCCGGCCCCGGTGATCCTCCTGCTGATCGTCCTCGTGCTCGCCGTCGTGGTCCGCCGCCCCGCGCCCTGGCAGGAGGGAGCGGCGGGCTGATCGGCGGTCAGGGGCGGCTCAGAGGCGGCGCAGGACCGCCACGACCTTGCCGAGCACCGTGGCGTCCTCGCCCGGGATCGGCTCGAAGTTCACGTTGTGGGGCATCAGCCAGACCCGGCCGTCCTTGCGCTTGAAGGTCTTGACCGTGGCCTCGCCGTCGATCATCGCGGCCACGATCTCGCCGTTGTCGGCGACGGGCTGCTGGCGGACGACCACCCAGTCGCCGTCGGTGATCGCGGCGTCGACCATCGAGTCGCCGGCGACGCGCAGGAGGAACAGCGACCCCTCGCCGACGAGCTCGCGCGGCAGGGGGAAGACGTCCTCGACGGCCTGCTCGGCGAGGATCGGCCCACCGGCGGCGATGCGGCCGACGACGGGCACGAACGTCGGGGCGGGCCGGTCCGCGCGGATCTCCTCGGTGTGGTCGGCCGTGTCGGCGCCCTCGAGCTCCTCCGGCAGGCGCACGTCGAGCGCGCGCGGACGGTTGGGGTCGCGGCGCAGGTAGCCCTTCTTCTCCAGCGTGCGCATCTGGTGCGCGACCGAGGAGGTGGACGTCAGCCCGACCGCGTCGCCGATCTCGCGCACGCTCGGCGGGTAGCCCTGACGCTCGACGTGGTCGCGGATGACCTCGAGGACCTTGCGCTGCCGCGGCGTCAGGCCGGGCGACGCGTCGGCGTCGGCGGGCTCGGGGAACGGGTGCACCCGCGCGGCGACGACGGCGTCGGCCGTGGCCCCCGACTCCTCGGGCCCGCGGGGGCCCTGGGGCGTACGTGCCATGACCGTGTCCTTTCCGATGTCGTGTCCGGCGTCGAACGGACGCCGCGCCCGCGTGGCGGGGTTGCGCTGCGAAGTTAGCGCCGAGGACCGACGGGATCAAACACGTGTTCGAACGACACGCCGGGCGATCCGTCGACGTTGTCGGGGGTCGATGCTAGACATCGCACAGGCGTTCGATCGAACGCGTGTGCGAGGCGAGGAGGTCGACATGTCCGTGGGGACCACCGGTGCGCGGGGCCGTTGCGACGTCGAGGGGTCGGGTCAGGGGACGGGGTCCGCAGGGCTCGGCGGGCCCGTCGGGCGGTCCGCGGCGCGCCCGCAGCCCGCGGGGACGCGCCCGGCGCGCCCCGAGGACGCCCGGGGCGCGGTGCGCCCGGCCGGTCGGCGCGGTCCGGCGGTGCTGCCGCCCGCCCGCCCGCGGGTCGCCGGTGGCGGGGCCACGCCCGCCCGCGCCGCGCGTGCGGTCGAGGCGCCGGTCGCCCCGGCGGTGCTGCGGCGCCGGCGGATCGTCGCCGTCGCGGTCCTCGGTGTCGTGCTGGGGGTGCTGCTCGGCGTGCTCGTCGGGTTCGTGGTGCCGCTCGCCGGGGCCGCTGCTCCGCCCCGTCCGGCACCACGGTCACGGTCGTCGGTGCCGGCGAGTCGCTGTCCGACGTCGCCGGCCGCGTCGCGCCCGGGTCCGACGCGGATGCGGTCGCCGGCCGGATCCGCGAGCTCAACGAGCTCGACGGTTCCGCCCTCACGCCCGGGCGCCCCTCGTCGTGCCGGCCGCCGCGGCCGCGGGGTGAGGCCGGTCGCCGCCGGGCCTCCGTGCGCCCGGCGACCTGCGGCGACGTGCCCCGTCGCCCTCCGGTGGGCCCGGGTGTCCGCGTGATCAGGCCGTCCTCGCGGTCGTCGTCGGTGTCTCCGACGGCCGTCAGCGCGTCCTGATCGCACGCCGACCCGACCATGTCCGGGGGCGCCGCGCCCCGTCATCACCCACTCGGGCACCGGCCGTCCCGCCTCCGCCCGCCCGTCCGAACCCGACGTCCGCTCGGCGCCCGGGGCCGCGTGGGCGGTCCGGGGAGTTGCGTGGCACATCCGCGCGTCGCTACCGTCCCACCCCAACATCTAGTGGTTACATTGGTGTAGTTAGTCCACAGCTTGTGCACACGGTGGTCAGACGCTCCACAGGGTCATCCACCGCACGACGGTGGTCGATCCACGGGTGAGGGCCGTCGATCCACGGATCGGGCCCGGTGATCCCCAGTTCCGTCCCCAGGGACGGGCCGGGGGCCGGGTCCCGGCACGGGGGTTGGGGACAACTCGGCCGGTGGCCGCGCGCGACGAGGGAGGGGGTGTCGGCATGCGGTGTCCGTTCTGCCGGAACACCGACTCCCGCGTCGTCGACTCGCGGGAGGCGGACGAGGGCCAGGTGATCCGGCGCCGCCGGTCGTGCTCGTCGTGCGGCAAGCGCTTCACCACGGTCGAGGAGCCGGTGCTCGCGGTGGTCAAGCGCAGCGGGGTCACCGAGCCCTTCAGTCGGGACAAGGTCGTGCGCGGCGTGGCCCGCGCCTGCCAGGGGCGCCCGGTCGACACCGACGCCCTCGCGCAGCTGGCGCACCGGGTCGAGGAGTCGGTCCGCGCGTCGGGCACCGCCGAGGTGCCCAGCCAGGAGGTCGGCATGGCGATCCTGGGCCCGTTGCGCGAGCTCGACGAGGTCGCCTACTTGCGGTTCGCCAGCGTCTACCGGAACTTCTCGTCGGCGGCCGACTTCGAGGCCGAGATCGCGGACCTGCGCGCCACGCGGGCCGGCGGTGTCGGGGGTCGGGGAGACACTGCCGACGAGGCCGTGGAGACCCCCGGGGGAGCACCGGTGACGACGGAGGACGGGGCGGGAGCAGGGGCCGGCGCACGAGCCGGGGACTAGCGGTCGCACGAACAGGGACGGGTCGGAGCGTGGGGAAGCGCCGCCGGAACGTCGGGGAACGAACAGAGGGATGACATCGATGACCGAGACCGTCGGCACCACGTCCGAGGAGTCGGGCACAGCTGCGCCCCGGCGCGGCCTGACGATCGAGCGTGTCCACACCACCGCGGGGGTCCATCCCTACGACGACGTGGTCTGGGAACGCCGTGACGTGGTGATGACGAACTGGCGCGACGGCTCGGTCAACTTCGAGCAGCGCGGCGTCGAGTTCCCGCAGTCCTGGTCGCTCAACGCGGTCAACATCGTCACCAGCAAGTACTTCCGCGGCGCGCTGGGCACCGAGGGGCGCGAGTCGAGCCTGCGCCAGCTCATCGACCGCGTGGTGGGCACCTACACCGAGGCGGGCACCCGGCACGGGTACTTCGCCACCCCCGCCGACGCCGAGGTGTTCTCCCACGAGCTCACCTGGATGCTGCTGCACCAGTACTTCAGCTTCAACTCGCCGGTGTGGTTCAACGTCGGCACCAGCTCGCCGCAGCAGGTCAGCGCCTGCTTCATCCTCTCGGTCGACGACACCATGGAGTCGATCCTCAACTGGTACCGCGAGGAGGGGCTGATCTTCAAGGGCGGCTCCGGCGCCGGCCTCAACCTCTCGCGCATCCGGTCGTCGAAGGAGCTGCTCTCCTCGGGCGGCACCGCGTCGGGCCCGGTCTCGTTCATGCGGGGTGCCGACGCGTCGGCGGGCACCATCAAGTCCGGCGGCGCCACCCGCCGCGCGGCGAAGATGGTCGTCCTCGACGTCGACCACCCCGACGTCGCCGAGTTCGTCGCCACCAAGCGCGACGAGGAGCGCAAGATCCGCGTGCTGCGCGACGCCGGGTTCGACATGGACCTCGGCGGGTCCGACATCGCCTCGGTGCAGTACCAGAACGCGAACAACTCGGTGCGCGTCTCCGACGAGTTCATGCGCGCGGTGCAGTCCGGCTCGGAGTTCGGCCTGCGGGCGCGGATGACCAACGAGGTGATCGACACCGTCGACGCCAAGCAGCTGTTCCGCAGCATGGCCGAGGCCGCGTGGGAGTGCGCGGACCCGGGCCTGCAGTACGACGACACGATCAACGACTGGCACACCTCGCCGGAGTCGGGCCGCATCACCGCGTCCAACCCGTGCTCGGAGTACCTGCACCTGGACAACTCCAGCTGCAACCTCGCGTCGCTGAACCTCATGAAGTTCCTCGGCGACGACGACACGTTCCGCGTGGACGACTTCGTGCGCTCGGTCGAGCTGGTCATCACCGCGATGGACATCTCGATCTGCTTCGCCGACTTCCCGACGGAGGCGATCGGCGACACCACCCGCGCGTTCCGCCAGCTGGGCATCGGCTACGCCAACCTCGGCGCGCTGCTGATGGCCACCGGCCGGGCCTACGACTCCGAGGGCGGCCGCGCGCTCGCGGCGTCGATCACCTCGCTGATGACCGGCGCGGCCTACCGGCGCTCGGCCGAGCTCGCCGGCGCGGTCGGCCCCTACGAGGGCTACGCCCGCAACGCCGACGCCCACCGCCGGGTCATGCGCAAGCACGCCGCGGCCAACGACGCGATCCGCACGGTGCACCGTGAGGACGCCCGCCTCCGCGACGCGGCCACCCGCGAGTGGCAGCAGGGCCTCGAGGTCGGGGCGCGCGACGGCTGGCGCAACGCCCAGGCCAGCGTGCTCGCCCCCACCGGCACCATCGGCTTCATGATGGACTGCGACACCACCGGGGTGGAGCCGGACTTCTCGCTGGTCAAGTTCAAGAAGCTGGTCGGCGGCGGCTCGATGCAGATCGTCAACCAGACCATCCCGCGCGCGCTCGACCTGCTGGGCTACCAGCCCGAGCAGAGCGAGGCGATCGTCGAGTACATCGCCGAGCACGGCCACGTCATCGACGCCCCGGGCCTGCGCCCCGAGCACTACGAGGTGTTCGACTGCGCGATGGGCACGCGCTCGATCGCCCCGATGGGCCATGTGCGGATGATGGCCGCGGTCCAGCCGTTCATCTCCGGCGCGATCTCCAAGACCGTCAACATGCCCGAGCAGGCGACGGTGGCGGACATCGAGGAGATCTACTTCGAGTCCTGGAAGCTGGGGCTCAAGGCGCTCGCGATCTACCGCGACAACTGCAAGGTCGGCCAGCCGCTGTCCAGCGGCACGTCCGGGAGCAAGAGCTCCGAGTCGACCGCGGTCAAGGAGGTCGCGGCCGCCGACCACCGCCCGGTCCGCCGGCGGCTGCCCAAGAAGCGGCCGAGCCAGACGGTGTCGTTCACCGTCGCCGGTGCCGAGGGCTACATGACCGCCGGCAGCTACCCCGACGACGGTCTCGGCGAGATCTTCGTCAAGATGTCCAAGCAGGGCTCGACGCTGGCCGGCGTCATGGACGCGTTCTCGATGGCCATCTCGATCGCGCTGCAGTACGGCGTCCCGCTGGAGACCTACGTCTCCAAGTTCGTCAACATGCGCTTCGAGCCGGCGGGCATGACCGACGACCCGGACGTCCGCATCGCCACGAGCGTCGTCGACTACCTGTTCCGCCGGGTCGCGCTCGACCACCTGCCCTACGAGAAGCGCGCCCAGCTGGGCATCTTCTCGGCGGACGAGCGCTCGGCCCAGGTTGCGAACACCGACTACGGCACCGGCGCCCCCGCGGCCCCGGCGGCGGACCCGGTGGACGTCGAGTCGCTGCGGACGTCGCTCGACATCTCGACGGAGAAGGCCGAGGCCCCGGACCGCCGCCGGGCCGACGTCTCCGTCGGCAGCTCCACCGAGCTGCTCGAGCTGCAGCAGGGCAAGGCGGCCGACGCGCCGCTCTGCCTCACCTGCGGCACGAAGATGCGGCCCGCCGGCTCCTGCTACGTCTGCGAGGGCTGCGGCTCCACCAGCGGCTGCAGCTAGACCGTCCGCACCAGTCCAGCCCGCTCTCCGGTCCCGCCAGGGGCGCCCGGCCGCAAGGCTGCCGGGCGCCCCTCGCGGCGGGGCCCTCAGCCCGCAGGCACCACGGTCGCCGAGAGGGCGCGGTGGTCGGAGAGCGGCGGGTGGTGGACGCGCGGCGCGGAGGCGACGACGCCCCGGCCGAGCAGGTGGTCGATCTGGCGGCGGGGGAGGTCGGCGGGGAACGTCTCCCCGCGGACGAGGCCCTGGAGCCCGCTGCCGAGGCGGGCCCGCCGGACGCCGAGGTTGAGGTCGCCGGTGACCACCAGCGGCTCCTCGTCGCGCAGCGCGCGCACGAGGTGGCGCAGCTGCACGAGGTTCCAGCCCGGGATGAACGTCAGGTGCGTCGTCACCACCGTCACCGGCCCGTGCGGCCCGACGACGCGGGCGGCGACGGCGACGCGTGGCTCGTCGCGGACGACGACGACGCGGCGCGGGTGCCCGACCACCAGGGGAACGCGGTGGGCGAGCCGCGGCAGGGGCACCACCCGCCAGTCGACCACCGGCAGGCGCGAGAGCAGGGCGATCCCGTAGGCGGGGGAGTCGGCCGTGCCGTCCGGCCCCCACGCGCCCGGGACGCCGTGCAGCGTCGGCGCGAAGCGGTGCTCGACCGCCCCCATGGCCTCCGCCGCGACCGTCGTGAGGTCCGCGCCGCCGGAGCGTGGCTGGGCACGATCGACCTCCTGCAGGCCCAGCACGTCGACGTCGAGGCCGGCGACCGCGGAGGCGAAGCGGTCGAGGTCGACCGGCCCCTCGGCGGTCGCGGCGCCGTGCAGCACGTTCCAGCTCCCCAGTCGCACGGGTCCCAGGTTCCCTGGTTCGACCAACATCACCTCGGGTAGGGGGCCGGAGTGACCGATCCGGACGGTGTGGCGCGCCGCGAGGCCCTCAAACGCGTCGCCGTCTCGCTGCGCGCGGGCGGGCTGCGGTTCGCGCTCGCCGGCGGGTACGCCGCGTGGGCGCTCGGCGGGCCCGAGCCGTCGAACGACGTGGACTTCGTCGTCGCGGAGGCCGACGCGGGGGACGCGATGGCGGCGCTCGCCGAGGCCGGTCTCGAGGTGCGCCGGCCGCCGGAGGACTGGCTGTTCAAGGTCGTCAGCGACGGCGCCCTCGTCGACGTCCTCTTCCGCATCGCCGGGGTGCCGGTCGGCGACGCCATGCTCGGGCGGGCCGTGGAGCAGGAGGTCCTCTCGGTGTCGATGCCGGTGGTCGACGCGACCGACCTGCTCGTCGGCAAGCTCGCCGCGCTCAACGAGCACGCCTCGGACCTGTCCAAGGTGCTGCCGACCGCCCGCGCCCTGCGGGAGAAGATCGACTGGGAGCGCGCCGCGGACGAGACGGCCTGGAACGACATCGCCGTGGCCTGCCTGTTCCTCCTGCGCCGGATCGGGGTGGCTCCTGATGGCGGAGCCCAGAGAGGATGAGCGGGTGTGCGACCTGCGCCGGGTCACCGCCACCCGGTACGTGACCCCGCTGCGCGAGGGCGGGTCGCTGCCGGGGCTGGTGGAGGCCGACGACCTCGGCACCTACGTCGCGAAGTTCACCGGGGCGGGGCAGGGCCCGAAGGCGCTCGTCGCCGAGGTCGTGGCCGGCGAGATCGCCCGGCGCCTCGGGCTGCGGGTGCCCGAGCTCGTCGTCCTCGACGTCGACCCCGTCATCGCCCGCGCGGAGCCCGACTGGGAGGTCCAGGAGCTGCTCGCCCGCAGCGGCGGGCCCAACCTCGGCATGGACTTCCTCCCCGGTGCCCTCGGGTTCGACCCCGTCGCGCACCGCGTCGACGCGCTCGAGGCGTCGCGGGTGCTGTGGTTCGACGCGTTCGTCGAGAACGTCGACCGCTCCTGGCGCAACCCGAACCTCCTGCGCTGGCACCGCGAGATGTGGCTGATCGACCACGGCGCCTGCCTGTACTTCCACCACTCCTGGGCGCGGGCCGCGTCGGTCGTCGCGCGCCCCTACGACCTGGGAGACCACGTCCTCGCCCCCGCCGCGACGGCCCGCGCCGAGGCCGACGCCGAGCTGGCCGAGCGCGTCGACGAGGCGATGCTCACCGACGCGGCCGCTCTCATCCCCGAGGAGTGGCTGGACGACGTGGCGCCCGAGGACTACGTCGAGCACCTGCTCGCCCGGCTCGCGGCGCGCGAAGCGTGGGTGCCGCGATGAGCGAGCGCGACACCTTCGAGTACGCGCTGCTGCGCGTGGTGCCCGACATCGAGCGCGGCGAGCTGGTCAACGTCGGCGTGCTGCTCTACTGCCGGCACCGCGAGCACCTCGCCGTCCGGACGCACCTCGACGCCGACCGTCTGCACGCCCTCGCCCCGTCGGCCGACCTGGAGGCGGTGCGCGACGCGATCGCCGCCTGGGAGGGCGCCGTGCGCGGGGAGGGCCCGGCCGGCGTGCTGTCGGCGGGGGAGCGCTTCCGCTGGCTCATCGCCCCGCGCAGCACCGTCCTGCAACCGGGGCCGGTGCACACGGGGCTGACCGCGGACCCGGACGCGGAGATCGAACGGCTCGTCGCCCGGCTGGTCCGCGCGCCGTCCTGAATCGCTCCGTTGTTTCTCGGGGTGCCCCGACGGGGGACTACCCCCGACGATCGGTCGTGCGCTGCCGTTACGGGAACGGTGGCGCACCCGGCCGCGACGGAGGAGGACACGGTGGCGGACGAGGTCCGGTGGCTGGAGACGGTGGGATCCGGCGACGTCGAGGAGGTCGGGGGCAAGAACGCCTCGCTCGGTGAGCTGATCGGCAACCTCGCCGAGGTGGGCATCCGCGTGCCCGGTGGCTTCGCGACCACGGCGTCGGCGTACCGCTCGTTCCTGGCGGCCAACGGCCTCGACGAGCAGATCGCGACCGTCCTCGGCGAGCTCTCGGACGGGAAGCGCGAGCTCGCGGACGCCGGGGCGGCGATCCGCGGGCTCTTCGACACCGCCGAGTTCCCCGAGGCGACCGCCGACGCGATCCGGTCGGCCTACGCCGAGCTGGGCAAGCGCCACGAGACCGACGACGTCGACGTGGCCGTGCGCTCGAGCGCCACCGCCGAGGACCTGCCCGACGCCAGCTTCGCCGGCCAGCAGGACACGTACCTCAACATCACCGGGGCGGACGCGCTGCTCGCGGCCTGCAAGGACTGCTACGCGTCGCTGTTCACCGACCGCGCCATCAGCTACCGCGTCGAGCAGGGGTTCGAGCACACCGACGTCGCGCTCTCGATCGGCGTGCAGAAGATGGTGCGCTCCGACCTCGGGTCCGCCGGCGTCATGTTCACGATCGACTCCGACACCGGCTTCCCCGACACCGCGATCATCAACGGCGCCTGGGGCCTCGGCGAGAACGTCGTCGGCGGCGAGGTCACCCCGGACCAGTGGACCGTCTACAAGCCGTTCCTCGACCGCGAGGAGCTGACGCCGATCCTCGCCCGCACCGTCGGGGCGAAGGAGCGCAAGCTCGTCTACACCGACTCGGGAGACGAGCCGACCACCAACGTCGACACCGACGACGAGGAGCGCCGCGCGCTCGTCCTCGACGACGACGAGGTGCTCACGCTGGCCCGCTGGGGCGTGACCATCGAGCAGCACTACGAGCGCCCCATGGACGTCGAGTGGGCCAAGGACGGGCGCACCGGCGAGCTGTACGTCGTCCAGGCCCGCCCCGAGACCGTGCAGTCGCGCGCCGGCGCCGGGACGCTCTCGACGTTCCACCTCGACGAGACCGGAGAGGTGCTCGTCTCCGGGCTCGCGATCGGCCAGGCGATCGCCGCGGGCGAGGTCCAGGTGATCGCCTCGGCCGACGACGTGGACTCGTTCGAGGACGGCAAGGTGCTGGTCACCGAGATGACCGACCCGGACTGGGTGCCGATCATGAAGCGCGCCGCCGGCATCGTCACCGACCGCGGCGGCCGCACCTCGCACGCCGCCATCGTCAGCCGCGAGCTCGGGGTGCCCGCCATCGTCGGCACCCAGGACGCCACCGAGCGGCTCGCCGCGGGCCGCGAGGTCACGCTGTCGTGCGTCGAGGGCGACGAGGGGCACGTCTACGACGGGACCCTCGCGTTCTCCGAGCGCGAGCTGGACCTCGAGTCGGTGCCCGGCACGAGCACGCGCGTGATGATGAACATCGGCAGCCCCGCCGCGGCGATGCAGTGGTGGCGACTGCCGGCGCACGGCATCGGGCTCGCGCGCATGGAGTACCTGGTCAACAACGTCATCCAGGCGCACCCGCTGGCGCTGCTGCACCTCGACGACGTGGAGGACGACGACGCGCGGCAGCAGATCGAGGAGCTGACCGCGGGCTGGCCGGACAAGGCCGAGTACTTCGTCGACCACCTCGCCCGCGGGATCGCGACGATCGCCGCGTCGCAGTACCCCGAGCCGGTGGTCGTGCGCCTCTCGGACTTCAAGACCAACGAGTACGCAGGGCTCCTCGGCGGCACGCAGTTCGAGCCCGAGGAGGAGAACCCGATGCTCGGGTGGCGCGGGGCGTCGCGCTACTACAGCGACGACTACAAGGAGGCGTTCGCGCTGGAGTGCCGCGCCCTGGACCGCGTGCGCACGTCCATGGGCTTCTCCAACGTCATCGTCATGGTCCCGTTCTGCCGCACGCCGGAGGAGGCCGACCGCGTCCTGGAGACCATGGCGGAGTTCGGGCTCGAGCGGGGCCGAGACGGCCTGCAGGTCTACGTGATGGCGGAGATCCCGTCGAACATCCTCCAGGCCGACGAGTTCGCCGACCGCTTCGACGGCTTCTCCATCGGCTCGAACGACCTCACCCAGCTCACGCTCGGGATCGGCCGCGACGACGACCGGCTCACGCACCTGTTCGACGAGCGCAGCCCCGCGGTCAAAAAGATGATCACGATGCTGATCGAGGCCGCCCACGCCAAGGACCGCTACGTCGGCATCTGCGGCCAGGGCCCGAGCGACCACCCCGACCTCGCCGAGTTCCTCGTCGAGCAGGGCATCGACTCCATGTCGCTCAACCCCGACAGCGTCCTGACGGTGATCGAGCGCGTCGCGGAGGCGGAGTCGCGGCGGGACGGCTGAGAGATGTCAGCGGCGTGGCGCCGCAGACATCCAGTGTCCGTATCGCCACGCACTCGAGTGCGGGAACGTGGTCCGCATGCTCAAGGTGGTGGCGGCCCTGCTCGTCGCTCTGGCCACCGCGACGGCCTGCGCCGGAGCTCCGGACGTCCAGGTCGCCCCGCAACCCTGCTCGCCCGCCGTCGCGATCACCGGCTTCTCCGACGCCCTCGACGGCGCGACCTACGGCGCCCGGCGGACCTACCCGCTCACCGGGCTCTCCGGGCTGGCGGTCGACCCGGACGGCTCGCTGCTCGCCCTGAGCGACCGCTCGGTGCTGTTCACGCTCGATCCGCGCTCCCGGGAGCCGCGCGCCGCCACCCCGCTGGCGGACGGGGCGGGCGAGGCCCTCGACGCCGAGGCCCTCGCCGTCGACGCCGACGGCACGCGCCTCGTCGCGTCGGAGGCGCCGCCGGCGGTCCTCCGGTTCGACACCGACGGCCGGCTGGTCGGCCGCCTCGACGTTCCCCGGACCTCGCCGCCCGGGCCGCGCGCAACGAGGCCCTCGAAGGCGTCGCCGTCCTCGCCCCCGACCGGGTGGTCGCCGCGATGGAGGGCCCGCTCGCCGGCGACGACCCGGGCGTACGCCGGTTCCCGACCTGGACGGGCGGGGCGCCCGGCCCCGCGTACTCCTACCGACCGGACCCCGGCCTCGACGTCGCGGAGCTCGCGGCCACCGGCGACGGCCGGCTGCTCGTCGTCGAACGGGCCTTCACCCCGGGTGTCGGCAACACCGTGCACCTCGCCCTGGCCGATCCACGCGGTGACGGCACGCTCGCCCGGACGCCGCTCGCCGACCTCGGCGCCTGCCCGGACCTCGGGGCCACGACCCAGCAGGCGCAGGCGAACCCCCTGCTCGACAACGTCGAGGGGATGACGGTGCTCGGGCGCACGCCGGACGGGGCCCTGCGGGTGCTCCTGGTCAGCGACGACAACCAGGATGCCGAGCAGACGACCCGGCTCTACGACCTCGAGGTGCGCCTGCCGCCGGCGTGATCTCCGGAACCCGCCCGTGCGCGTCGGCGCCGAGCGGTGGAGGGTGTCGCCGTGACCGACGATGCTCACCCCGGCCCCATCCGCGCCCTCGTCCTCGGGGGAGGGGGACTCGCCGGCATCGCCTGGGAGGTGGGCGTCCTCGTCGGCCTCGCCGAGGGCGGCGTCGACCTGTCGCTGGCCGACCGCGTCGTCGGCACCTCCGCCGGCTCCGTCGTCGGCACCCTCCTGACCACGGGCGTGGACCTCGCCGCCGTGCACGAGGAGCACCTCAACGGCGCGGCGTCCGACAACCCCGGCCCGCCCGCGACGCTGGACATGGAGGCCCTCGGCGCCCAGCTTGCGGCCGCGATGGACGGCGCCCGCGACGCGGGGGTGATGCGGGCGCGCCTCGGCGCCTGGGCGCTCGCGGCGGACACCCCGCCCGAGTCCGAGCGGCGCGCCATCATCGACGCCCGCCTGCCGGTGAAGGAGTGGCCGAAGACGGACCTGCGGATCTCCGCGGTCGACGCGGAGACCGGGGAGCTGGCGGTGTTCACCCGGGACGCGCGTGTCGACCTGGTCGACGCCGTCGCGGCGAGCTGCGCCGTACCCGGCGTGTGGCCGCCGATGACGGCGGCGAAGCGCCGCTACATCGACGGGGGCGTCGCGTCGGTCGTGCACGTGGCCCGTGCCGACGACGACGGCTTCGAGAACCAGGGCGCGGCCGACCGCGTGCTCGTCGTCGCCCCGCTCGACCCGCCGGCGGGCGGGCCGTTCCCCTCGGTGACCCAGGAGATCGAGCGCCGGCAGGAGAGCCACCCGGACACCGACGCGCTCGCGATCCTCGCCGACGAGACGTCCCTGGCGGCGTTCGGCACCAACGTCCTCGACCCGTCGACCATGCCGGCCTCGGCGCGGGCCGGACGGGCGCAGGGCCGGGCGTGGGCCGACGAGGTCGCCCGGCGCTGGTCGTGAGCGCACCGGTCGCCACCGCGACGACGGCGCGGCGCGGCGGCGCCTTCGCGGCGTTCGCCGTCCTCCTGCTCGCGGCCAACCTCCGTCCCCCCGTCGTCGGGGTCGCGCCGCTGGTGGACCAGGCGCGCGACGACCTCGGCGTCTCGAGCGGCGTCGCCGGTCTGCTGACCAGCCTCCCGGTGCTCTGCTTCGGGCTGCTCGCGCCGATTGCGCCGCGCCTCGCGCGTCGCTGGGGACTCGAGCGCCTGATGGTGGCGGCGCTGCTCGTGCTCACCGCCGGCATCGCGCTGCGCCTGGTGGACGCGCTGGCGGTCATCCTCGTCGGGAGCGTGCTCGTCGGGACGGCCATCGCGGTGGGCAACGTGTCGCTGCCGACGCTGGTCAAGCGCGACTTCCCGCACCGCACCGGCGCGATGACCGGCGCGTACTCGATGGTGCTGACCGGCGGCGGCGCCCTGGCCGCGGCCGTCACCGTCCCCCTGCAGCGGGTCACCGGCCTCGACTGGCGGCTCACGCTCGGCCTCTGGGGGCTGCTCGCGCTCGTGACGCTGGCGGTCTGGGTCCCCCGCGCGCGCCGTCGCACGGTGCCGTCGAGCCCGGTGGGGGAGGCCGCGGCGATGCGACGCGGGCTGCTGCGCGACCCGCTGGCCTGGCAGGTCACGCTGTTCATGGGCCTGCAGTCGCTGCAGTTCTACGCGACGTCGGCGTGGATCCCCACGATCTACACCGACGCCGGGCGCAGCCCCGCCGAGGCCGGGCTGCTGCTCTCGCTGGCCGGGATCGTGGGCCTCGTGTTCTCGGCGACGATGCCGTCGCTGGCGATGCGCCGCCCCAGCCAGAGCGCGCTCGTCACCGTCACCTGCCTGTTCTACGTCGCCGGCTACGCGGGGCTGATCCTCGCGCCGGGCACGCTCCCCGCGCTCTGGATGGTGCTGCTCGGGGTCGCGCAGGGCTCGAACATCGCCCTGGGGCTGCTCCTGATCACCCTGCGCTCCCCGGACACCGCGCACACCGCCGAGCTCTCCGCCATGGCCCAGGGCATCGGCTACACGCTCGCGGCCGTCGGTCCCTTCGGTCTGGGCGCACTCCACGACCTCACCGACGGCTGGACGGTCCCGCTCGTGGTGATGGCGGTGCTCGTGGTGCCGACCATCCTCATGGGTATCGGCGCCGGCCGGGACCGGCACGTGCTCACCCCCTGAGCCCGGTCACTCGATCACGGCGGCCAGCCCGTCGAGCGCCCGCGCGAGCCCGAAGCGCCACGCGCGGTCGGGGTCGCGGGCCGAGCCCTGCGCGGCACCGGCGGCGGTGCCGACCCGGGTGGCGCGGGGGTAGCGCTCGGGGTCGAGCACCTCGGCGAGCACCGGGGCCCGCGCGGCCCACCAGGCGGCGTCGTCGGCCGTTCCGTCGTCGGGCAGCGCCGCGGCGCGGGTGACGTCGAGCAGGAAGGTCAGGGCGGCGTCGCGGTCGACGTCGTCGAGGTCCTCCAGGTCGTCGAAGGCCGCCAGCTCGTGCTCGTACTTCGCAGTCTCGCCGGGGCCCAGCACGGGACGCCGCGGGTCGACGCGCGCCACCCACGGGTGCGCGCGGTAGAGGGCTCGGTTCTCCTCGGCCACCGCCGTGAGGCGCTCGCGCCAGGGGCGGCCCGCGGTGTCCTCGCGCGGCATGGCGGCGTAAGCGGCGTCGACGACGAGGTCGGCGAGCTCGTCGCGCCCGGGGACATAGGTGTAGAGGGTCATCGGGGCGACGCCGAGTGCGGTGGCCAGCGCGCGGACCGTCAGGCGCGCCAGCCCGTCCGCGCCGCCGGCGTCGGCGAGCGCCGTGGCGGCGCGCACGACCGCGTCGAGGTCCAGGCCGCGCCGGGGACCGCGGGTCGCCGTGGGCTGGGTGCGCCACAGGAGCGCGAGCGTGCGGGCGGGGTCGGCGCTCATCGGCGACACCCTCTCATTTTTTCGTGTACAACGTACGGTGTACAGCGTACGGAGAAAGAGGGTCCATGAAGATCAGTGCGTCCGCCGTCTCCCTCAACGTCGCCGATCCCGAGGCCTCGGGGACCTTCCTCGTCGAGCACTTCGGTTTCGAGCAGGCCATGGCCGCCGACGGCTTCGTGTCGCTGGCCCGTGAGGACGCCGGCATGTCCGTCGTCTTCCTGCGCACCGGGCTGGAGTCCCTGCCCTCCGATCAGCGTGACGAGCACGCCGCGGGGCTGATCCTCGCGTTCGTCGTCGACGACCTCGAGGGTGAGCTCGCCCGGCTGGAGTCCGAGGGCGTGGCGATCACCATGCCGCTCACCGTCGAGCCGTGGGGCGAGCGCGCGTTCCAGGTGCGCGACCCCAACCGGGTGATCGTGCAGCTGGTCGACTGGGAGGGCTGACGCCACGTGAGTGATCCGGGTCGCCGGGACGACCCGGCTCATGCACGTGCGGAAGCATGGGGACGTGGAGATCGTCCTGACCGCCGTGCGCCCCGACTCGCCCGACGGGCTGACCGCCCTGCGCGCCTACGCCGGCGAGCTCGCGCGCCGCTGGCCGGAGAAGGCGCCCGAGCCGTCGTGGTCGCAGCAGTTCCTCGCCGACGACCCGCTCGCCCTCGTCCCGCCGGCCGGCGTCCTCGTCGTCGCGAAGCAGGGCGAGCGGGTGGTCGGGTGCGCGGGCCTGCGGTTCGAGGGGGCCGACGTCCCGCCGGGCGCGGGCGAGATCAAGCGCATGTGGGTCGACCCCGAGGTGCGGGGCCAGGGCCTGGCCACGCGCCTGCTGCACCACCTCACCGAGCTCGCCCGCGAGGCCGGGCTGCGCCGCCTGGTGCTCGACACCGCCGACGACCTCCTCGAGGCCCGCGCGCTCTACGCCCGCGAGGGCTTCGTCGAGACCGAGCCCTACAACGCCAACCCCTACGCCGCCCACTGGTACACGCGCGACCTCTGGTGATAGGCGGCCTCAGCCCACCTGCCGCCAGCAGAACTCGAAGACGAGCGCCCACTGGAACGCGCGCTGGGCGTTGTCGGCCGCGCCGCCGTGGCCCCCCTCGATGTTCTCGTAGTACTCGACGTCGTGGCCCTGCTCGCGCATCCGGGCCACGGCCTTGCGGGCGTGGGCGGGGTGGACGCGGTCGTCGCGGGTCGAGGTCGTCACGAGCACCGGCGGGTAGGCCTCGTCGGCGCGCAGGTTCTGGTACGGCGAGTACTGCGCGATCCACGCCCATTCCTCGGGCTTGTCGGGGTCGCCGTACTCGGCCATCCACGACGCCCCGGCCAGGAGCAGGTGGAACCGGCGCATGTCGAACAGCGGCACCATCACCACGATGGCCCCGAACAGCTCCGGGTAGCGGGTGAGCATCACGCCCATGAGCAGGCCGCCGTTGCTGCCGCCGTGGATCGCCAGCTGCGACGCCGTCGTGATCCCGCGCTCGACGAGGTCGCGGGCGACCGCCGCGAAGTCCTCGTACGCGCGGTGGCGGTGCTCGCCGAGCGCCGAGGTGTGCCACGTCGGCCCGTACTCCCCGCCGCCGCGGATGTTCGCGACGACGTAGGTGCCGCCCCGGGCGAGCCAGCCCCGTCCGATGATCCCGCTGTAGCCCGGGGTCAGGGCGATCTCGAAGCCGCCGTAGCCGGTCATGAGCGCGGGGCCCGGGGTGTCGGCGACCCGGCCGACCACGAAGTAGGGCACCCGGGTGCCGTCGTCGGAGGTCGCGAAGAACTGCCGGACCTCGAGGCCGCTCGCGTCGAAGCGCGCGGGCGCCGTGCGCAGGACCTCGGGCTCCGGGTCGGTGTCGGGGCCGAGCTCGCCGCGCAGGAACGTCGAGGGCTGCGTGTAGCCGTCGGTGTCGAGGAAGTACTCGTCGCTCTGGTCGGGGTCGACGCCGATGAGGTCGACGGAGCCGAGGTCGGGCCCGGCGGGCAGCTCGCGGCGCGCCCAGTCCTGGTCGGGGGTGAGCACCTCGAGGCGCGTGACGACGTCGGAGAGGACGGCGAGGACGAGGTGGTTCTTCGTCCAGGCGTGGTAGCTCAGCGAGCGGCTGGGGGTGGGCGCGAAGAGCACCCGCGCCGACCGGTCGCCGGCCAGGTAGGTCTCGAAGTCGAAGCACAGCAGTGAGCCGGCGGCGTGCTCGACGCCCTCCACGGTCCAGGGCGAGCGCGTGCGCACCAGCAGCCAGCGGCGCTCCACGTCGGTGTCGGAGTCCGGCGGCACGTCGAGGAGCACCTGCGTCCCGTCCGGGCGCAGGAGGTACTCCTCGGTCGTGTGGAAGTCCGGGCTGCGCCCGACGAAGTCACGCTCGAAGCCCGGGGTGTGGTCGTGCGAGGCGAACGCCGACACGTCGGTCTCGTCGGCGGTGAACACGACCTCGGCCTCGGCGACGGGCTGACCGCGTCGCCAGCGGCGCATCACCCGCGGGTAGCCCGACGTCGTCTGCGAGCCGGGCCCGAGATCGGTGCCGACGAAGACGGTGTCGGCGTCGATCCAGCCCACCCGGCTCTTCGCCTCCGGCAGCGTGAACCCGTCGGTGACCCAGGTCCTCGAGGCGAGGTCGAACTCGCGCACCACCGTCGCGTCCGCGCCGCCGCGGGAGAGCTGGACGAGGGCGCGGTCGTAGTCGGGGTAGCGGACGGCGGCGCCCGCCCAGACCCAGTTCTCGTCCTCCTCCGCCGCGAGGGCGTCGAGGTCGAGCAGCAGCTCCCAGTCGGGGTCACCGGTGCGGTAGCTCTCGAGCGTGGTGCGTCGCCAGAGCCCGCGGGTGTGCTCGGCGTCCTGCCAGAAGTTGTAGAGCAGCGCGCCCCGGCGTCGCACGTAGGGGATGCGGTCGTCGGCGTCGAGCACCGCGCGCAGACCGTCGCGGAGCTCGGTGAAGCGCTCGCCCCCGGTGAGGACGTCCAGCGACTCGGCGTTGCGCTCCTTCACCCAGGTCAGGGCCTCGTCGCCGGTGACCTCCTCGAGCCAGAGGTAGGGGTCGTCCGGGCCGGCGGTGGTCGCGGGGGAGCTCACCCGACCATCCTCACCCATCGCCGGACCCCGACGCTCGTGGGTGATCGGGTGTTCGCCCACGGAGGACGGGGAGGCGGCCGGCCCGCAGCGGATGGTCCGGGAACCGAAGCATCTCCACGGACGACTCCGTGAGCGCGACGACCGGAGGCCGGCCGCTCACCGCACGTGGCACGACACCTAGTCCTCCCGCCCGTGGCGCAGGAGCTCGCGCCACTCGGCGGCGCTCCAGTGCGCGGGGGCGGTGCCGGCGAGGAAGGTGCGCAGCGCGCGCAGGACCTCGCCGGGATGGGTGTGGAACGGGAAGTGCCCGGCGCCCTCGAACACCTGCAGCTCGCTGCCGGGCATGGCGTCGTGGGCGAGCTGTGCGTGCTCGACCGGGACGATCATGTCGTCGGAACCCCACAGCAGGAGCGTCGGCATCCCCGCGGTGAGGTAGCAGCGGTCGAGCATGGTGACCACCTGGCCGCGCCAGTCGACGACGGCCCGCAGGGTGCGCAGGAACGCGTTGCGGCTGGTGGCGTCGGGGAGGGCGTCGACGAGCCGGAGGAGGTCCTCGGCGTCGCGGCCCAGCGGGTGGTCGAGGCGGATGAGCGCCCACATCACCGCCTCGGTCTGCGTGCGCATGCCGGGCAGCCCCAGCATCCCGAGCACGAGCTGCGCGCCCGGCAGCGAGGCCGCGCGCAGGGCCGGGCTCACGGACTGGGAGACCCCGCCGGCGCCGATGAGCACGATCCGTGCGGTGCGCTCGGGGTACTGGTAGGCGAACTGCATCGCCACGCCCCCGCCGAGCGAGTGTCCGACGAGGGTGGCGCGGTCGACGTCGAGGACGCCGAGCAGGTCGCGCATCCCGTTCGCGTACGCGGCGACCGAGTAGTCACCGCGCGGCTTGTCCGAGCCGCCGTGCCCGAGCAGGTCGGGCGCGAGGACGGTGTGGTCGCGCGCGAGGTCGTCGAGCAGGGGACCCCACGTCGACGAGTCGTCGCCGATCCCGTGGATGAGCAGCAGTACCGGACCGGAGCCGGCCATCCGGAACGCACGGCGGTACCCGTGCACGGTCCGGTACTGCAGGGCCCACCGCTCGCCCGGCACGTCCCGCAGGACGGGGCCGGGCGAGGGGGGTCCGGACGGCGGGCGGCGGAGCAACACGGCCGGTCCTCCGACCTCCTCGGTCTCGTCGTCAGCGGGACCGGAAGCCTAGGGGCGCGGTGTGACGCGAGGTCAACCCCGTGTTGCCGCCACGTGACGGTCACCCGGCCGTGCCCGTCTCGCTCCCGCTCGGGTCGGCGTCGCCGCCCGTGGTGGTCGGCTCGCCCGCCGGCTCGCCGGCGAGGAGCAGGTAGAGCCGGCGACGGGTGTCGTCGAGCAGGCGGACCGCCTCGGTCACCTGCTCCTCACGCCCGACCTGGGCGACCTGCGAGACGGCGCCCATGACGAGGCCGACCGACTCGCGCAACGCGCCGAAGCCGTCCTCGGCCGCGGCGGTGTTCCACACGGCGTCGAGCTCCTCGCGGTGCTCGTCGACGTAGGTGCGGCCGGCGTCGGTCAGGTGGATCACCGACCGGCCCTCGGCCTTCTCGGTGCGCACCAGGCCTTCGTCGGCCAGCTGCGACACCGTCGGGTACACCGAGCCCGGGCTGGGGCGCCAGGCCCCGCCGGAACGCTCGGCGATCTCCTGGATGATCTGGTAGCCGTGCATCGACTCCTCGGCGAGCAGCGCGAGGACCGCCGTGCGCACGTCACCGCGCGCCCGTCGTCCACGGCCGCCGCCGCGCGGGCCGCCGAAGCCGCCCGGACCGCCGAAGCCACCACCCGGTCCGCCACCGGGGCCTCCGAAGCCCCCGGGGCCGCCGAAGCCCGGCCGGCCGAAGGGGCCGCCCGCTTCCCGCGGCGGAACCGCTCGCGGGGATCGCCCGCGTCTCCACCGAACATCGCCGCGCGGGCGAACCCGCCGTGGCGACGCCGCTCGCGGCCGTGGGGGCCCTGTCCACCACGGCTCCGGTGTCCGTGCGGGCCGTGCCCGCGTTCTCCCTCGTCCCGGCGCTCGCCGGGCGTCTCGTGGGTAGTCATGTCGCTCCTCCTTCGTAGTTCGATCGCGACACGTCAACGATATATCGCGACTGTCGTCAGCGCAAGGCGCTCGAGGAGGAGCGGGAGGTCCTAGTGGTCGGCCGCGCGCTCCACCGTGACCGCGAGGGCGGCGAGCAGCTCCTTCGCCGAGTCCAGGCTCAGCTCCACCGCGACCCGGGCGCCCGGGCCCCGGCCGGGGTTGAGGAAGTCGATGTTCACGGTGTGCTCGTCGGGCGCGTGGACGGGGTGGTCGTAGTAGACGGTGGCGGTCTCGAGCGGAAACCAGCCGTCGGGCCCCTTGCCGCTGGACTTCGCCAGCGCGAGCTTCTCGGTGCTGTAGGTGCACATGCGGCTCACGCCCCCAGGTGTCGTGCGAGGAAGGCGCGGATGCGCTCCCAGCCGTCGACGGCGGCAGCGACCCGGTAGCTGGGCCGGTCGACAGAGAAGAACGCGTGCCCGGCGTCGTCGTAGCGGTGGAACTCGTAGGTCTTGCCCGCCTCCCGGAGCAGCTTCTCGAGCTCGTCGACCTGGTCGGGGGAGGGGTGCGCGTCCTCGTTTCCGAAGAGGCCGAGCAGCGGGGCGCGCAGCTCGGGGATGCGGTGACCGAACGGGCTGACCTGCAACGGGAACCCCTCGGGCGGCGCGCCGACGACGAAGGCGCCGTAGCAGTCGACCGCGGCCTGGAGATCGATCTCGATGCCCGCGAGGACGGCCTGGCGCCCGCCGGAGCAGAACCCGATCGCGCCGACCCTCCCGTTGCTCGTGGGCAGCGAGCGCAGCCAGCGCGCGGCGCCGGCGGCGTCGCCGACGAAGCGCTCGTCGGGCACCCCGCCCTGGGCGCGCGCGGTGGCGGCGGCGTCGTCGGGCGCGGCGCCCGGGGCCTCGCGTGTGTAGAGGTTCGGGCAGATCGCGTGGTAGCCCATGGTCGCGAACCGCCGCGTGATCTCCTTGGTCGCGGGGTCGTAGCCGGGCATGTGGTGGATGACGATCATGCCGCCGCGGGGCGTGCCGTCCATCGGCCGCGCGGTGTAGGCCTCGATCTCGTCGTCACCGTGGCCCCGGATGCCGATCGTCTCGGCCAGGACCGCGTCGTGCTGCATGTGAGCTCCGCTCTCGTGGGTGCTTGCCGTCCTACCGCCTCACCGGGTGGCGTGCACGAGGTAGCCGTCGGGCCCACCGGGCGGGGCGAGCGAGGACCGCCCGGACGCGACCGCCACCTCGCCGAACAGGTGCACCTCGCTCGTCCAGCCCCGCCCCGCGACGAGGCCCGCCGGGTCGTCGCTGCCGAACACCCACGGCATCCCGAGGCGGGCGAAGCGCGCGAGCATCGGCGTCGGGGCGAGCAGATCGAGCAGCGCCTGCCCGACGACGTCGATCAGCAGGTGGCTCCCGGGCGCCGAGAGCGCGGTGATCCGGTCGAGCAGCCGGTCGACGTCGTCGGCCGCCAGGTACTGCAGGAGGCCCTCGACGACCCAGCAGACCGGTCGCGCCGGGTCGATGCCCGCGGCGAGCACGTCGTCGTCCCACGCGGTGGTGAGGTCCGCGCCGACCGGCACCCGGGTGGCGTCCGGGGGCGGCGCGGTGGCCAGCAGGTCGGCCTTCAGCGCGAGCAGCTCGGGACGGTCCACCTCGACCAGCAGCGTCGTCGGACCGAGGCCGAGCCGCCAGGCCCGGGTGTCCATCCCGGCCGCGACGAGCACGACCTGGTCGACGCCGGACGCGACGGCCGCGCGGAGCCGGTCGTCGAACCAGCGGGTGCGGACGGGGATGACGTCGCCCGCCTCCGCCTGCGCGAGCATCTCCTCGCCCTGCGCCCCGGCCAGGACGGACGCCAGGGGATCGTCGACCAGACGGTCGGCGCGCCGGGAGTCCCGGGCCCGCGAGGCCGCGGTCAGGCGGGCGGTGGTGGCGACGGGATCGATCCTCGCCGACAGGTCGGGGTGGGTCACGGCGGTGCTCCGCTTCGGGGTCGAGGGTTGCCGGGTCGAGCACTGACCCACCGACCCTGCGGCCGTCCGTCCCGGGAGGTCACGAGTGAGGCCCGCGCCGCGCGATGACGACGTGCGACCCTGGCCCGATGGTGGATTCGGCCGTCCTCGACGAGATCGACCTCCAGATCGTGCACGCGCTCCACCTCGACGGCCGCGTCCCGTTCGCCGACGTGGCCCCGCTCGTCGGGGTCTCCGCGCGGACGCTGACCCGCCGCTACGGGCACCTGCGCTCGACCGGTGCGGTGCGGGTCGTCGGGGTGGCGGACCCCCGGGCGCTCGACCTGATCGACTGGTTGGTGCGGCTGCGCGGCGACCCGGCGGCCTGCCGGCGGACGGCCGACGCCCTGGCCCGGCGTGACGACGTGCGATGGGTCGGCCTCGCGTCCGGCGGCACCGAGGTGACCGCCGTCGTCCGGGTCTCCGCGGGCGTCGCACCCCTGACGCCCACGATGCCCGGGGCCCGCGGTGTCACCGCGGTCACGGCGGTCACGGCCCAGTGCCTGCTGCGCCCGCTCGCCGGGGTCGGCGGCTGGCCGGGTCACCGGCACGCCCTGCCCGAGGACGGGGCGGCCGGCCTCGCCCGTCCGACGCCGCCGCGACCGGCAGCTCGCCGGCTCGACGACCCCGAGCTCCGGCTCCTCGCCGCGCTGGCCCGCGACGGACGCGCCCCCGCGCCGGCGCTGGCGTCGGTCACCGGGTGGTCGGAGTCGTCGGTCCGGCGGCGCCTGGACCGGCTGCGCGACGAAGGCGTGCTGCGGTTCGAGGTGGACGTCGAGCCCCGTGCGGTCGGCATGGGCTGTGAGGCCGTGCTGTGGCTCGGCGTCACGCCCTCGCGGATCCCGCAGGTCGCGAAGGCGCTCGACGAGCACCCGGCCGTCGCCTTCGCCGCGTCGACCTCCGGCGCGACGAACGTGGTCGCCTTCGTGCTCTGCGCCGACATCGACGGCCTCCACGACCTGCTCGTCGGCGGGCTCGGGGTCATGACGGGGATCGACCGCGTGGACACGGCCCCGATCGCCCGGCACGTCAAGCGCGCCGGTGCCCTGGTGCTCCCGCCGGTCGCCGGCAGCGCACCGCTCACCCCCTCGTCACGCATGCGCGAAGGGACGAGAGGGTAGGTCGAACGATAAGGAAGTCGACGTTCCCGTCCCACCCCGGGACGGGGTGGAGCAGGAGGAACACCGGATGGACCTGTCGCGTACTCGAGACATCTTCGAGCGGCCGGGGCCGTTCGCGACGGTCTACCTGGAGGCCGTGCAGGCCGGCGAGAACTCGGACAAGCAGGTCGAGCTGCGCTGGCGTGATCTGTCGAAGCAGCTCCAGCAGGCCGGCGCCGACGACAAGACCCTCGCCGCGTTGGACGAGGAGCTCGGCGGCGAGCGCGCCGGCTCGATCACCGAGGTCGGCCGCGTCCTCGTGGCCTCGGCGGACGGCATCCTCTTCGACGACGAGGTCGAGGCCGTCGACGCGGCGGGCGACATCGCCGTGTGGTCGCCGCTGCCCGAGCTCGGGCGGTACTACCGCAGCCAGACCGGCTCGGTGCGCGTGCTGCTCGCCGTGGTCGACCAGACCGGCGGCGACATCTACCAGGTGATCGCCGACAACAGCGAGGGCGCGCGCGAGCTCTCCGAGGAGACGGTCAAGGGCCAGGCGATCGAGACCGTCCACAAGGCCCGCGGCGGCGGCCCCGGCAACCGGACCCGCCAGAACCGCCACGAGATGGCCTCCTACGAGAACGCGGACGCCGTCGTGAAGGGGCTGCGCAGCGCCGCCTCGCAGTTCCGGCCCGAGGTCATCGTCATCGCCGGCGAGATCCAGGGCCGCTCGTCGGTGCGCCAGGAGCTGACCGGCGACCTCGCCGACATCACCCGCGAGATCGAGGCCGGCAGCCGCGCCGCCGGCGCGTCGGAGAGCGCGCTCGAGGACGCCCTGCTCACCGTCACCGGGGAGATCGCCACCGAGCGCGAGTCGGGCGTGCGCCAGCGCTTCGAGGAGGGCAAGGGCCACGCCAACGCCGTCGAGGGCCTCGAGCCGGTGCTCGAGGCCGCGCGGACCGGCGCGGTCGACACGCTCCTGCTGGTCGACGGCCAGGAGGTGCCCGGCGAGCTCTACGCGGGGTCGTCGCCGGAGGCCATCTCCACCGACCCGGCGAACCTCGCCGAGATCTCCGACACCGAGCCCGTCGCCCGGCCCGCGGAGCAGGTCCTGCTGCGCGCCGTCGGTGCCCTGGGTGGGCAGGTGCAGGTCCTCGGCGGCGGCACGACGCTGCAGGACGGCGTCGGCGCCATCCTTCGGTTCCCGACCGGGAGCTGATCGGGCCCCGAGTACGAAACGAACGCCCTATCGGCGTGTTGAGCACGCCGATAGGGCGTTCGTTGCGTTTCGGGGACGCGCTCAGCCCAGCAGCGCCGCGAGCTCCCGGGCCGCGACGCGGGCGTCGTCGAGCGTGACGTACGGGGCGGCGAAGCCGAAGCGCAGGAGGTCCGGCGGGCGGGCGTCGACGACGACCCCCCGCCCGGCCAGCGCCGCGCACAGGCCCTCGGCGTCCGGGACGCGCACGGCGACGTGCCCGCCCCGACGTCCGTGCTCGCGCGGGGTCACGACCTCGACCCCGGCCGGCAGCGCCTCGAGGAAGGCGTCGCCGAGCGCCAGGGACGCCGCGAGGACGTCGGCGAGGGCGACGCCGTCGAAGACCGACAGCGCGCCGTCGAGGGCGAGCATCGACAGCATCGGCGGTGTGCCGACGCGCAGGCGACCGACGCCGGGCGCCGGGGTCCACGCCTCGGTCATCGCGAAGGGCTCGGCGTGGCCGGTCCAGCCGGTGAGCGGCGGGTCGAGGACGGCGTGGTGGCGGGCGGCGACGGAGATGAACGCGGGCGCGCCCGGGCCGCCGTTGAGGTACTTGTAGGTGCAGCCGACGGCCAGGTCGACGCCGAGGCCGTCGAGGTCGACGGGCAGGACGCCGACGCCGTGCGACAGGTCGGCCACCACCACCGCGCCGGCCGCGTGCGCACGCTCGACGATCGCGGCGAGGTCCCACCGCTCGCCGGTGCGGAAGTCGACGGCGGGCACGGCCACGACGGCGGTGTCGGCGTCCGGGGCCATCGCGTCCGGCGCCGCGGTGACGAGTGTCAGGCCCGTCAGGCGCGCCACGGACGCGGCGAGGTAGCGGTCGGTGGGGAAGTGGCCGGCGTCGGAGAGCAGCACCGAGCGCCCCGGCCGGAGCCGGGACGCGGCGATCAACGCCCCGAAGAGCTGGACCGACGTCGAGTCGCCGACCACCGTCTGCCCGGGTGCGGCGCCGACCAGCGCGCCCACCCGGTCGCCGAGACGCTGCGGCGTCGCCCACCAGCCGCTGTCCTCCCAGCCCGCGACCCCGACCCTCGCCCACTGCTCGTCCACCGCGGCGAGCACCGCGTCCCGCGCGGCGCGGGGCTGGGCGCCCAGGGAGTTGCCGGCGAGGTAGACCGCGTCGCCGCCGTCGGGGGCGCGGGGGAGGACGAACGCGTCGCGCGCGAACCCGGGCTCAGGCGAACTGTTCGAGGGCACGGATCTTGTTCGTGGCGTCGAGGGCGGCGACCTTGTAGGCCTCCGAGAGCGTCGGGAAGTTCAGCACCGCGTCGACGAGGTAGTCGACCGTGCCGCCACAGCCCATGATCGCCTGGCCGATGTGGATGAGCTCGGTGGCCGAGGTCCCGAACACGTGCACGCCGAGCAGCGCGTGGGTGTCGGGGGAGACCAGCAGCTTCAGCATCCCGTAGTCGTCGCCGACGATCTGGCCGCGCGCGAGCTCGCGGTAGCGCGAGATGCCCACCTCGTAGGGGACGGCCTGCTCGGTGAGCTCGGCCTCGGTGGCGCCGCAGTAGCTGACCTCCGGGATGGTGTAGATCCCGAACGGCGAGACCGCGGTCATCGACTGCACGGGCTCGCCGAACGCGTGGTACGCCGCCTGCCGGCCCTGCTCCATCGACGTCGCGGCGAGCGCGGGGAAGCCGATGACGTCGCCGACGGCGTAGATGTGCGGCACCGCGGTGCGGAAGTGCTCGTCGACCTTGAGGCGGCCGCGGTCGTCCACCTCGAGCCCGGCGCGCTCCACCGAGAGCTGGTCGGTGACGCCCTGGCGGCCCGCCGAGTACATGACCGTCTCGGCCGGGATCTTCTTGCCGCTCGCGAGCGTCGTCACGGTGCCGCGCTCGGACACCGCGACGCCGGAGACCTCCTCGCCGAACCGGAAGGTGACCGCGAGGTCGCGCAGGTGGAACTTCAGCGACTCGATGACCTCGGCGTCGCAGAAGTCGAGCATCTGGGGCCGGCGCTCGACGACGGTCACGCGGGTGCCGAGGGCGGCGAACATCGAGGCGTACTCGATGCCGATCACCCCGGCGCCGACGACGACCATGCTGGCCGGGATCTGCTCCATCGCGAGGATGCCGTCGGAGTCGACGACGCGGCGGTCGTCGAACTCGACCTGCGGCGGCCGGGCGGGCCGGGTGCCGGTGGCGACGACGATCTTCGAGGCGGTGACCGTCTGGTGCTCCCCGCGGCGGTCGCCGACCACCTCGACGGCGTGCTCGTCGACGAACCGGGCGGCCCCGCTGAGCAGGTCGACCCGGTTGCGCTGCAGCTGCGCGCGGATCACCTCCTCCTCGCGGCCGATGACGAAGTTGGTGCGCGCGAGCAGGTCCTGGACGGTGATGTCCTGCTTGACCCGGTAGCTCTCGCCGTAGAGCCCGCGCATCGCGTAGCCGGTGAGGTAGAGGACGGCCTCGCGCAGGGTCTTCGACGGGATCGTGCCGGTCTGCGTGCAGACGCCCCCGATCATGCCGCGCCGTTCGACGATCGCGACCCGCTTGCCGAGCTTGGCGGCCGCGATCGCCGCCTTCTGCCCGCCGGGACCCGAGCCGATCACGAGCAGGTCGTAGTCGTGGGACGTCTCGGCGCCCCCGGTTGAACCGTCAGCGACGGCAGCCGTGACGTCAGCGGCTGAGGCGTCCGTCGGGGGTTCCACGGGGTGCACGGCCCCACCCTCGCCGCCGCCGGGGGCCCCGGCAAGCGGATCGCGTGACGGTCGGGAGAACAGGGGTTGTCCACAGGCTCCGGAACCCGATGGATCCGGGGGAACGACCGCTGCGTCCGAACCCGTGTGAGCACCGACCACCGCCGATCCGACGCCCCGCCCGACGCCCCGGGCCCCCTCCGACTCCGCCTGCACGAACCCGGCGAGCTCATCGCTGCCGTCCCGCACCTGCTCGGCTTCCGCCCCGTCGAGTCCGTCGTGATCGTCGCCGTCCACGGTGGCGGACGGCGTCGACGGCTCGGCGTCGTCGCGCGGGCCGACCTGCCCGCCCCCGACGACGTCGAGGCCGTCGTCGAGGGGTGCGCGGCCCGGGTGGTGCCCACCCGGCCCGCCGAGATCGCGGCGATCGTCGTCGCCTCCGGCCCGGACGACGGCGGGCCGCCCCGGCTCGACGTCGCCGACGCCGTCCGCGAGGCGTTCACGCGGCGCGGCGTCGCCGTGCCGTCACGGCTGTGGGTGCCGCAGATCGCCACCGGGGCGCCGTGGCGGTGCTACCCGCCGTGCGACTGCCGGGGCGCGGTCGCCCCCACCGAGGACTCCCCGCTCGCGGCCGCGGCGGCGTGGCTCGGGCAGGTCACCTACGCGTCGCGCGACGAGCTCGAGGCGTCGCTGGCGCCGGCGGGGTCGCACCACCGGATGCCCGAGCTGCTCGCCGCGGAGTTCGAGGCCGCCGCGCTCGACCGGGAGCTGGGCGGGCCGGCGGCCGCGCGCCGGGATCTCGACGCGGTCGTCGCCGCGCGCGGCGAGGTGGCCGCCGGCCGGGTGCTCGGCGACGCGGAGATGGCGCGCGTCGCGGTGGCGCTCACCGACCCGGACGTCCGGGACACCGTGATGGGCTGGGCGCTCGATCCCGATGAGGCGGTCGCGACGGCCGCCGAGCAGCTCTGGACGCTGCTGGTGCGGGCCGTCCCGGCGCCCGAGGTCGCCGAGCCCGCGATCCTGCTGGCCTGCGGGCTCCTCGTGCGCGGCGGCTCGGCGCTCGTGGGGGTGGCGCTCGAGCGGGCGCGCCGCGCCGACCCGGGCCACCGGCTCACCGGGCTCGTCGAGGCCCTGCTCGCGTCGGGCGCCGGGCCGGACGCGGTGCGCACGATCATCCGCGAGGCCAGCGCCGAGTCGGGGGCGCGGCTGAGAGGCCGGACGAGGTGAGGGCTCAGGCCCGCGCGCGGGCGAAGGCCCAGGCGTCGGCGACGATGCCGTCGAGCTCGGTGTGGGTGGGCTTCCAGCCCAGCTCGGCGCGGGCCCGAGCCGACGACGCGACGAGTACGCCCGGGTCGCCGGCGCGCCGCGGCGCCACGCGCGCCGGGATGGCGTGGCCGGTCACCCGACGGCAGGCCTCGATCACCTCGAGCACCGAGAAGCCCTGCCCGTTCCCCAGGTTGCACACGAGGTGCCCGCCCGCCTCGCCGAGCGACCCGGCGTCGCCGCGGGCCAGCAGGTCGAGCGCGAGCACGTGGGCCTCGGCGAGGTCGTCGACGTGGATGTAGTCGCGCACGCAGGTGCCGTCGGGGGTGGGCCAGTCGTCGCCGTAGATCGCGATCTCGTCGCGCTGCCCGAGGGCGACCTGGAGGACCAGGGGGATGAGGTGGGTCTCGACCGTGTGCCGCTCGCCCAGCGCGGCGGTGCCGCCGGTGCCGTGCGCCCCGGCGACGTTGAAGTAGCGCAGGCTCACCGCGCCGAGCGCGCCGCCCGAGGCCGCGGTGTAGTTGCCGATCGCGAGGTCGACGGCGAGCTTCGTCGCGCCGTAGGTGTTGGTCGGGCGCGTCGGCGCGTCCTCGGTGATCGGGGAGCCCTCGGGCTCGCCGTAGGTGGCCGCGCTCGAGGAGAACACCAGCCGCGGCACGTCGTGGCGCCGCAGGGCGTCGAGCAGCGCGACGGTGGTGACGACGTTGCCGTGCCAGTACTTCGCGGGCTTCTCGGCCGACTCGCCCACCAGCGAGCGCGCCGCGCAGTGCACGACGCCGTCGACATCCCCGGCGCCGAGCACCTCGTCGGCGACCTCCGCGACGTCGCCCACCACGAGCCGCGCACCCTCGGGCACCGCGTCCCGGTGCCCGGTCGACAGGTCGTCGACCACCACCACGTCGTTGCCCGCGTCCAGCAGGTACCGGGCGCACACGCTGCCCACGTACCCGGCGCCCCCCGTGACCACCAGCGTCATGACGGCCAGTGTGCCGGGCCCACGTCGTGGGCCCGGCGGGGGGAGGAGCTACTGGGCGCGCACCAGCACGGCGTGGGCCACCAGCGGGTCGACCTGCGCGCTCGAGCCCTTGTGCCCGACCCCCACCGCGTCGCCGAAGCGGGGGATGGCCACGACGTCGACGTCGCTGCCCGGCAGCACGCCGGCGCTCTTGAGGTCCGCCATGAGCTGCTCGTTGAGCTGGATGTGCTCGGCGATGCGGCGCACCTCGACCTTGCCGCCGCCGCCGCGCGCGAACTCGTCGAGCCGCACGAGGCCCGCCTCGTCGGGCGTGGGCGTGCGCGTCGGGGCCGCGGGCTCCTCGCCGTCGCTGTTGCGGAGGGTCTCGAGACCGGGGATCGGGTTGCCGTACGGCGACACCGAGGGCTCGCCGAGCAGCGTGAACAGCTTGCGCTCGACGGCGTCGCTCATGACGTGCTCCCAGCGGCACGCCTCGACGTGCACGTGCTCCCACTCGAGCCCGATGACGTTGACGAGCAGCAGCTCGGCGAGGCGGTGCTTCCGCATGACGGCCACCGCCTTGGCGCGCCCGCCCGGGGTGAGCTCGAGATGGCGGTCGCCCGCGACGTGGACCAGGCCGTCACGCTCCATACGGGCGACGGTCTGGCTGACGGTGGGACCGCTCTGCTCCAGACGCTCGGCGATGCGGGCCCGGAGGGGGACGACCCCTTCCTCCTCGAGCTCGTAGATCGTCCGGAGGTACATCTCGGTGGTGTCGATGAGGTCGTTCATGCACACCCCTTTCCGCTCACCAATAGTACCGACGCTGTCCGACACCGATACGGCGGCGAGGTGGTGCCACAGGGCACGATCGACGCATGGACACCGAGTCGGGTCCCCTGCCCACCCCCGTCGTGCCCGTCGACTGGCTCCGGGACGCCCTCGGGCGCCCCGAGGGACGCCCGGTGGTGCTCGACGTGCGGTGGACGCTGCGGCCGCCGCCCCGCAACGCCAAGGAGCGCAAGGCCGCCGCCCGTGAGGACCCGCCGGGCCTCGTCGAGCACGACGCCGGGCACATCCCCGGCGCCGTCTACGTCGACCTCGACACCGAGCTCGCCGGCCCGCCGGGCCCCGCGGGCCGCCATCCGCTGCCCGACCCCGACGTGCTCGAGGAGACCCTGCAGCGCGCCGGCGCCGTGGACGACTCCGAGATCGTCGTCTACGACGGCGGCGACGGGATGGCGTCGTCGCGGGCCTGGTGGGTGCTGCGCTGGGCGGGCATCCGGCCCGACCGGGTCGCGGTGCTCGACGGCGGCTGGCCGGCGTGGGTGGCCGCGGGCGGCGAGGTCTCCACGGTCGGGGGCGGCGTGCGCCGCCCGGCACCCTGCGCGTCGACGCCGGCGCGATGCCGGTCCTCACCGCGTCCGGCGCGGCCGACGTCGCCTCGGCGCGCGACGCCGTCCTGCTCGACGGGCGCGCCGCCGAGCGCTTCCGGGGCGAGACCGAGCCGATTGACCCGGTCGCGGGCCACGTGCCCGGCGCCGAGAACCTGCCGGCCGCCACCCTCATCGGCGACGACGGCCACTGGCGCGCCGCCGACGACGCGGCGTCGGTGCTGCGCCCGTTGGTCGAGGAGGCGGGGGCGGTCGGCGCCTACTGCGGCTCCGGGGTCAGCGCGGCGATGCTCGTGCTCGGGCTGGAGCACGCCGGCCTGCGGACACCCGGGGATCCCGCCGGGCTCTACGTCGGGAGCTGGTCACACTGGTGCGGGACGGGACGGCCGGTGGAGACCGGCCCCGGTACCGTCGCCACGTGACCAGCTCCGGAGCCCCGACGGTGGACCCGGCCCGCGTGGCCGTGGTGTGGGACGAGAGCCTGCTGGGCTACAAGCTCTCCGAGTCGCACCCGCTGCACCCGGTCCGCCTCGACCTCACGATGCGCCTCGCGCGCTCGCTGGGCGTGCTCGACGGCGTCGACCTGCTGACCCCGACGATGGCGCCCGACGAGGAGCTGCGCCGTGTACACGTGGCCAGCTACCTCGAGGCGGTGCGGGTCGCGCCGGAGCGCGGCGACGACATGGCCCACCAGCTCGGGACGTCCGACAACCCGATCTTCGAGGGCATGCACGAGGCGAGTGCCCTGGCCACCGGGGCCTCGATCGCCGCGGCCCGGGAGATCGCCGAGGGCCGGGCCGACCGCGCGGTCAACATCGCCGGTGGGCTGCACCACGCCATGGCCGACCACGCCTGGGGCTTCTGCGTCTACAACGACTGCGCGGTGGCGATCTCCTGGCTGCTCGACCACGGCTACGACCGGATCGCCTACCTGGACACCGACGTCCACCACGGCGACGGCGTCCAGGCCGCGTTCTACGACGACGACCGCGTGCTGACGATCTCGATGCACCAGCACCCGCGCACGCTGTGGCCCGGTACCGGCTTCGCCTCCGAGCTCGGCAGCGGCCGGGCGTCGGGCACGGCGGTCAACCTCGCGCTGCCGCCCGGCACGCGCGACCAGGGCTGGCTGCGGGCGTTCAGCGCCGTCGTCCCGTCGCTGCTGGGCGCCTTCCGGCCGCAGATCCTCGTCACCCAGTGCGGGGTGGACACCCACCACGAGGACCCGCTGGCCGAGCTGTCGCTCACCGTCGACGGCCACCGCGCGATCTACAGCAGGCTGCGGGAGCTGGCGGCCGAGTACTCGGACGGCAAGTGGCTCGCCCTCGGCGGGGGCGGCTACGGGCTGTTCCGCGCGGTGCCCCGGTCCTGGACCCACCTGCTGGCCACCGTCCTCGACCGCGACGTCGAGCCGCACCGCCCGATCCCCGCGGACTGGACGTCGTACGCCACCGGGAAGACCCGGCGCCCGCTGCCGACGTCGATGACCGAGGACGCCCCCACCGACTTCGAGCGCTGGGGCGGCTTCACCGAGGTCGAGGTCGACCCGTTCCTGCTCGAGACCCGCCGCGCGGTGTTCCCCCTGCACGGCCTGGACCCGGCGGACACCCGCGACTGACACCCCGACGAGGGCGAGGATGACCGAGATCGCCGACCCCGACGCCACGACCGCAGAGGTCCGGGCGGTGCCCGACGCGCCCTATCCCGCGCACTGGGAGGCCGACGTCGTGGCCTCCGACGGCGCGACGGCCCACCTGCGCCCGATCTCGGCCGACGACGCGGACGACGTGATCGCGTTCCACAGCCGGCTGTCGGACCGCACCCGCTACTTCCGGTACTTCAGCCCCTACCCGCACATCCCCGAGCGCGACCTGAAGAACTTCGTCGAGGTCGACCACCACGACCGCGTCGCCCTCGTGCTCTGGCTCGGCCGCGAGATCATCGCCATCGGGCGCTACGTGCGGCTCGCGCAGACCACGGCGGCCGAGGTCGCGTTCGTGGTGCGCGACGACCACCAGGGCCGGGGTCTCGGCTCGATCCTGCTCGAGCACCTCGCCGCGGCCGCCCGCGAGTGCGGGCTCACGCGCTTCGTCGCCGAGGTGCTCACCGAGAACCACCAGATGGTCCGGGTCTTCCGCGACGCCGGGTTCGAGGTCAGCCGTGCGCTCGAGGGCTCGACGCTGCACCTGGAGTTCGACGTCGCGTCGACCTCGCGGGCCCGTGAGGTGCAGCTCGCACGGGAGCAGCGCGCCGAGGCCCGCAGCGTCGCCAACGTGCTCTCGCCGCGCTCGGTGGCCGTCGTGGGCGCCTCGCCGGACGAGACGAAGATCGGCCACGTCGTCCTCGCGAACCTGCTGCGCGGCGGGTTCACCGGCCCCGTCTACCCGGTGCACCCCGAGGCGCGGTCGGTGCGCGGGGTGCGCGCGTACCCGAGCGTCACCGAGATCCCCGACGACGTGGACCTGGCCGTCCTGGCCGTCCCGCCCGACGAGGTCCCGGGCGTCTTCGACGCGTGCCTCGAGAAGGGGGTGCGGGGGCTCGTCGTCATCACCTCGGGATTCGGCGAGACCGGCCCGAGCGGGCTCGCCGCGCAGCGCGAGCTGGTCACCGCCGCCCGGGCGAACGGCATGCGGGTGGTGGGTCCGAGCGCGCTCGGCGTCGTCAACCTCGACGCGGACGTGTCGCTCAACGCCTCGCTCGCGCCGCGGCTGCCCCCGCCGGGCCGGGTGGGCTTCTTCTGCCAGTCCGGGGCGCTCGGCATCCAGATCCTCGCCGCTGCGGCCGAGCGCCGCCTCGGGCTCTCGTCGTTCGTCTCGGCCGGCAACCGCGCCGACCTCTCGGGCAACGACCTCATGCAGTACTGGGACACCGACCCCGACACCGACGTCGTCCTGCTCTACCTCGAGACCTTCGGCAACCCGCGCAAGTTCGCCCGGGTCGCCCGCCGGCTCGCCCGGCAGAAGCCCGTGATCGCGGTGAAGAGCGGGCGCCACGTCGCCGCCGCGCCGGGTCTCGCGGGCAGCGCGCAGCCGATCGACGAGGCCGCCGTGGGCGCGGTGTTCGACCAGTCCGGGGTGATCCGGGTGGACTCGGTCGACGAGCTCTTCGACGCCGCCCAGCTGCTCGCCCACCAGCCCCTGCCACCCGGCCCGCGGATCGGGATCGTCGGCAACTCCACGGCGCTGGGCGTGCTGGCCGCGGACGTCGTGCTCGCCCAGGGCCTGTTCCTCGCCCGGGACCCCGTCGACCTGGGCACGTCCAGCGGCGCCGAGGAGCTGCGCGCGGCGGTGGCCGATCTCCTCGCCGACGACCAGTGCGACGCCCTCGTCGTCGTCTACGTGCCCGCCATCACCACCGACGCCACCGAGCACGCCCGGGCCCTCTTCGATGCCGTGCGCGGCGCGGAGAAGCCGGTGGTCTCGACGTTCCTCGCCTCGGAGGGCGTCCCCGAGGTGCTCACCGTGTACGACGGCGAGCACGGCGGACCGCAGCGCGGCAGCATCCCGTCGTACCCGAGCCCCGAGCGCGCGGTGCTCGCGCTCTCCCGTGCGGTGCGCTACACGCAGTGGCGCTCGCGGCCGGTCGGCGACTTCGTCGTCCCGTCCGGCGTCGACGTCGAGGCGGCGCGCACGCTCGTCGCGGCCATCGAGCCCGGCCCGCGCACCCTGCTCACCGACGAGCAGGCCGACGCGCTGCTGCGCTGTGTCGGGGTGGTCGTGGCGCCGTTCCGCCGGGTGCGCTCGGCCGACGACGCGGTGGCCGTGGCGCGGGAGCTGGGCGGCGCGGTGGTGCTCAAGACCGCCGACCGCGGCTGGCGGCACCGCACCGACCTGCGCGGGGTGCACGTGGGGCTCACCGAGTCCACCGCGATCGCGAGCGCCTACGAGCAGCTCGTCGAGCTCTCGGGCTCCGACGAGGTGTACGTCCAGGTGCAGGCCCCGCCGGGGATCCCGTGCGTGGTCGAGGTGCGCGACGACCCGTCGTTCGGCTCGCTCGTGTCGTTCGGGCTCGCCGGGGTGGTGGGGGAGCTGCTGGGCGACCGCGCCTACCGCGCCACGCCGCTGTCGACGATGGACGCGGCGACACTGGTGCGCGCGCCCCGGGCTGCTCCGCTGCTCGACGGCTACCGCGGCGCCCGCCGGGCGGACCTGCCCGCGCTCGAGGACCTCGTGCTGCGGATCGGTGTGCTCGCCGACGCCGTCCCCGAGATCCGCTCGCTCGTGCTCGACCCGGTGCTCGCCGCCGAGCGCGGGGCGCACGCCACCGGCGTCACGGTGGTGCTCGGCCCGCCGCCGGGTCCCAGCGACGCCGGTCCGCGCCGTCTGCGGTAGCTCGTTCGCGGTCAGAGCACCCGAAAGTGCTCACAATGGCGCGCCACACGGCGGACGGCGGCGTCCTACCGTCGGACGCACCATGCGCCACGCACCCGCGATCCCGACGGCCCTGCGCCTCGGTCTGCTCGCCGCCGTCGTCCTGCTCGCCGCCGGCTGCGGTGAGGCGGGGGAGACGCCCGCACCCCCGACCGCGGCCACGATCCCCACCGGGGCGCCGCCGGTGAACCGCCCGGTCCCGGCGGTCCCGGACCCGCTCGTCGCGACACCGCCCGCGGGCACGACGGTGCTGCCCGTCGAGCGGGTCGACGCCGGGGCGCTGCCGGCGGGGCTGCCGACGCTCGTGTGGACCCGCGGGGACCGCACCGTCGGGGTCTACGGGCGCGCGGGCGGGTGCACGGATGCGCGACTGGAGGTCGTCGAGCAGGGCACGGAGCGTGTCGTCCTGCACGTCGTCCAGTTCACGACCGGCCCCGGGCCGTGCACCCGGGAGGTGCTCTACCCGCCGTTGGAGGTCACCCTCGACGCCCCGTTGGACCGGCGTCCGGTGGTGCTGACCGGGCAGGTGCCCTGAGGGCGGAGATCACCAGGGGCGGGGAACAAGACCCCGGAAAGTCGGAAGACCGGGCCGGCCCCCGACCGTCCCGGTCTCCCGTCGCGAGGCGAGGTCGGGTTGCGACCTGCCGTCGTGGATTTGGCCGAGCCGGTGGACCCCACGTGAGTGGGGTCACACCCGGCCCGTGCACCTCAGACTGCCGTTACTGACGAGTCACCGTCAATGCGCAGTTCGGGCGGCACCGTCCGGAACGATCCCGACACGGTGCGTTCCCGAACGCGCGGTCGGGGCCCGTCGGCCCGCGGCTCAGCTGGCCTCTCAGCTCGCCGCGTAGGCCCTGAGCCGGCTGGCGCGGTCGCCGTCGCGGAGCTTGACCATGACCTCGCGCTCGATCTGGCGCACCCGCTCGCGGGAGAGCCCGAACTGCCGGCCGATCTGGTCGAGCGTGCGCGGCTGGCCGTCGTCCAGGCCGTAGCGCAGCCGGATGACGTTCTGCTCCCGCTCGTCGAGCGTCGCGATGACGCGGCGCATGTCGTCGTGGAGCAGGCCGGAGATGACCGTCGACTCGGCGTCGGTGGCCTCGGCGTCCTCGATGAAGTCCCCGAGCGGGGCCTCCTCCTCGGAGCCGACCGGCATGTCCAGGCTCACCGGGTCGCGGCTGTGGTCGAGGAGGTCCGAGACCTTCTCCACCGCGATGCCCGACTCCTCGGCCAGCTCCTCGTGGGTGGCCTCGCGGCCGAGGGTCTGGTGGAGGTCGCGCTTGATGCGGGCGAGCTTGTTGACCTGCTCGACCAGGTGGACGGGCAGGCGGATGGTGCGGGCCTGGTCGGCCATGCCGCGGGTGATGGCCTGGCGGATCCACCACGTCGCGTACGTCGAGAACTTGAAGCCCTTGGCGTAGTCGAACTTCTCGACGGCACGGATCAGGCCGAGGTTGCCCTCCTGGATGAGGTCCAGCAGCGGCATGCCGCGGCCCGTGTAGCGCTTGGCCAGCGAGACGACCAGGCGCAGGTTCGCCTCGAGCAGGTGCGCGCGGGCCCGACGACCGTCGCGGGCGACGGCCCGGAGGTCGGTGGCGCGCTGCGGGTCGAGGTCCTCGGACTGCTCGAGCAGGTGCGCCGCGTAGACGCCCGCCTCGATGCGGCGCGCCAGGTCCACCTCGTCGGCGGCCGTCAGCAGCGCGGTTTTTCCGATACCGTTGAGGTAGACGCGGACGAGGTCCGCCGCAGGGCCCTGGGCGTCGAGGTCGCTCTCGGCAGACCCGGTCGGCATGGCCGCCTCGGGGCCGGTCTGCGGTGCGAGTGTCGCCGTCATTGCTTCCTCCCTGCGCGGCGCGAAGGTGCTGTGGCGCCGCTACATCTGGTCGAACGCGTCGGGGACGGCGTTCGTTCCCGTACTGGGATACAACAGTGGGGTGCCCGGTGTGGCGTGCCCGACGCATGGCGCGCGCCACCCGCGGGCAACTTCTTCCGGATCTCCATCCGACGGCCGGAGCGCGGCTGCGCTAGGTCTCCACGAGCACCGTGAAGGGGCCGTCGTTGCTTGATACAACGCGCATGTCGGCCCCGAACTTCCCCTCCTCGACGGGCGCTCCGCGCCGGCGTAGCGCCACGACCACCTCGGCGACCGCCGCGCGCGCCACCGCCGGCGGTGCGGCCGCCGACCACGACGGGCGGCGCCCCTTGCGGGTGTCCCCGTAGAGGGTGAACTGGCTGACGACGAGCAGGCCCGCTCCGGTCTCGGCGCAGGAGCGCTCGTCGCCTCTCCCTTCCCCGTCGCTGCGCTCGCCCCTGAGCAGGCGGAGCTCGTGGAGCTTGCGCGCCATGGTCTCCGGGGCCTCGGGACCGTCGTCGCGGTGGACGCCGAGCAGCACGAGAAGCCCGGGGGCGTCGAGCTCGCCGACGACCTCGTCGCCGTCGGGACCCTCCACGGTGACGCGGGCTCGGACCACGCGGCTCACGACGGCGCGCACGTCACCCTCACCCGCACACCAGCATCCCGTGCCGGATCAGGTCCCGGACGACGGGCAGGGTGGCCTCGGCGAGCTCGTCGGCGTCGCGGCCGTGGGCCAGCGCGAGCAGCTCGAGGAGGTCGCGCAGCGGGAGGTACCCGCGGCACCCGGCCAGCAGGGCGGCGCCGAGCTCGTCGACGTCGTGGCGCCACTGCGGGCCGTCGAGGCGCACCAGCGTCGCGGCCACCTCCGACCAGCCCTCGTCGGTGGGGACGAGGCCGCGCTCGAGGGCGACGGTGTCCGGCACCCGGGGCCGCGTGTCGAGCAGCGCGTCACCGGGGTGCCGG
Source organism: Actinomycetospora sp. CA-053990 (assembly GCF_050948445.1). Lineage (NCBI taxonomy): Bacteria > Bacillati > Actinomycetota > Actinomycetes > Pseudonocardiales > Pseudonocardiaceae > Actinomycetospora > Actinomycetospora sp. CA-053990. The sequence goes on from NZ_CP192043.1 coordinate 2,337,647, forward strand.
GCGAGCCACGCCGTGCGGTCGAGCCACGCCTCGATCTCGGGGCCCAGGGGGTCGTCGTGGGACTGGCGGAGGTCCTCGCAGACGACCGTGCCCTCGACGTCCGGCGCGGTGCGGCGCAGGGTCACGAACCCGAACCCGATCGCGTGGACGCCCTCGCCCGCCAGGAAGTCCAGCCACCGCTCCGAGAGCGCGGTGCCCTCGGGCGAGGCCGGGTCGACGCCCGCGTCGCGCAGCCAGGTGCCGACGTGCAGCGCGGGGTCCGCGACGTCGCGCTGCACCACCCACGCGTCCAGCCCGCCCGGCGCGGCGGCCTCGGCCGCCTCCGCGAGCCAGGTGCGCGGGCGCTCCGTCCAGTCGTCGGAGGTGATCAGCCAGGAGGCGAGCAGCTGGGCGACGCCGCCCTCGGTCAGGAAGCCGGGCAGCCGTCCCACCAGCAGCGCGCTCGCCCCGTCGCCGCCGAGCCCGGAGTCGCGGTAGACGTGGTCCACCTGCGGCGGCCCGGGCACGAACGGCGGGTTGCTGACGATCTGGTCGAACCGGCGCCCGGCCACGGGCTCGAGCCACGGTCCGTCGAGGAGCTCGGCGTCGACCCCGGAGAGCGCGAGCGTCACCCGGGCCATGTGCAGCGCGCGGGTCGAGACGTCCGTCGCCGTCATCCGGCGGGCGTGCCCGGAGCAGTGCAGCACCTGCACCCCGCACCCGGTGCCCAGGTCCAGGAGCGTGTCGACGGGGCGGCGGACCGTCGCGCGCGCCAGCGACAGCGACGCCGCACCGGTGCCCAGCACGTGCTCGCGGTCGGCGGTCCGGCCGCCGGGGTCGACCTCGAGGTCGGAGAGCACCCACCACGGCGCCGCGTCCGGGACGGCCGCGTCGCCGTGCGGGCGCAGGTCCAGCACGGCGGAGACCTGCCCGTCGCGGTCGGCGAGCAGCCCCGCGGACACGGCCTCGTCGACGTCCACCGGCTCCAGCGCCGCCGCCACCTCGTCCCGCGGTACGGGGTCGCCCAGCAGGAACAACCGGATCAGCGTGCCCGCCCCGCCGGTGTCCCGCACCGCCCGACGGGCCGGCGTGGTCTCGCCGCGGTCGAGCGCGGCGCGCGCCGCCGGACCGAGGAGTGCGGCCACACGGTCCACCGTGAACCCCATCCGTACCAATGTGGTGCGTAAGCCACGCCACATTCGGGCATCAGGAACGACGACACCCTCCGTGACAGCGATGTCCGGATCGGGGAGGTCGGGTCGGGGCACGCACGTGATGGTCACACTGCAGCAGCAGTCGATCATCGCCGCCCTGTCCGCGCCCCCTCCGATCGCACCGTTGCCTCGGGCAGGGAAGTGCGTGACGGTACGCACACAGCAAGGGGCACCAGGCGTCGACGGCGCCCACCGGTGCCCGTGACGACGACCGGGAGGCACACGCGGATGTCGGAAGCGACCACCAGCCAGGAGGGGAAGACCTACCCGCCGGACTCGGAGCTGTCGAAGACGGCCAACGTGCGGCCGGAGATGCTCGAGCAGGACCTCCAGGAGTTCTGGAGCGAGCAGGCCAAGGACAAGATCAGCTGGTTCGAGCCCTTCGACACGGTCCTCGACTGGAACCTGCCCTACGCGAAGTGGTTCGTCGGCGGGAAGCTCAACGCCTGCTACAACTGCGTCGATCGGCACGTCGAGAACGGCAAGGGCGACAAGGTGGCCCTGCACGTCGTGCCCGACGACGGCCCGGACTCGTCCGAGGCGCGGGACATAACGTTCTCGCAGCTGCAGGAGCAGGTGGTCAAGTTCGCCAACGGGCTCAAGAAGCTCGGGGTCGGCAAGGGCGTCCCCGTCGGCATCTACATGCAGATGATCCCCGAGGCCGTCGTGGCCATGCTGGCGTGCGCCCGCCTGGGCGCGCCGCACACCGTGGTGTTCGGCGGGTTCAGCGGCAAGGCCGTGGCCGAGCGCTGCAACGACCTCGAGTGCAAGGTCCTCATCACCCAGGACGAGGCGATGCGCGGCGGCAAGTCCGGCGCGCAGAAGACCAACGCCGACGAGGGTCTCGACGCCGGCCCGACCACCGTCGAGAAGGTCGTCGTCGTCAAGCGCTCCGGCGCGGACATCCCGATGGGCGACCGTGACGTCTACCTCGACGACCTCGTCGCGGACGTCTCCGGCGACGCGTCGGACTGCCCGTGCGAGCCGATGGAGTCCGAGGACCTGCTCTTCCTGCTCTACACGTCGGGCTCCACCGGGAAGCCGAAGGGCGTCGTCCACACCACGGGCGGCTACCTCGTCGGAACAGCGACGACCCACAACCTGGTCTTCGACGTCAAGGACGACTCGGTCTACTGGTGCGCGGCCGACATCGGCTGGATCACCGGCCACAGCTACATCGTGTACGGGCCGCTGGCCAACGGGTGCACCTCGGTGCTCTTCGAGGGCGTCCCCGGCTACCCGGACAAGGACGTCTGGTGGCGGACCATCGACAAGTACGGGGTGACGATCCTCTACACCTCGCCGACGGCGATCAAGTCGCACATGAAGGCCGGCGAGCAGCACATCGAGGGTCACGACCTGAGCTCGATCAAGATCCTCGGGAGCGTCGGTGAGCCGATCAACCCGGACGTCTGGGAGTGGTACCGCGAGCACGTCGGCGGCGGCAAGGCGCCGATCATGGACACCTGGTGGCAGACCGAGACGGGGCACATCCTGATCACGCCGCTCCCCGGGATCACCACGTTGAAGCCGGGCATGGCCCAGCAGCCGTTCCCGGGTGTGCGTCCGGAGGTCCGCGACGACGAGGGCAACCAGCTCGGCGTCGAGCAGACCGGCAACCTCGTGCTCACCCAGCCCTGGCCGGGCATGATGCGCACGCTCTACAACGACGACCAGCGCTTCAAGGACACCTACTGGTCGAAGTACTCCGACGCGTACTTCGCCGGCGACGGCGCCAAGTACGACGCCGACGGCGACATCCAGCTCATGGGTCGCATCGACGACGTCGTCAACGTGTCCGGCCACCGTCTCTCGACCTTCGAGGTCGAGAGCGCCCTGGTCGAGCACGCCGACGTCGCCGAGGCCGCCGTCGCGGCGCGCAAGGACGACGACACCGGACAGGCGATCGTCGCCTTCGTGTCGCTCAAGGGCGACAAGGAGGGCACCGAGGAGCTGGAGCAGGCGCTGCGCGAGCAGGTCGCCCAGTCGATCGGCAAGCTCGCCCGTCCCGCGACGGTGATCTTCGCCAGCGACCTCCCGAAGACGCGGTCGGGGAAGATCATGCGGCGGCTCCTCAAGAACCTCGCGGAGGGTGAAGAGCTGGGCGACACGTCCACGCTCGTCGACCCGACCGTCGTGGAGGAGATGCAGAAGCAGATGAACGGCTAGGTGCGCTTCGCGCATGTGAGCACTTCGAGGTGCTCCGGCACCTCGAAGTGCTCACATGCCGGAGGCACACGGCGCTCTCGTTGCAGTCGATGCAGCGGGAGCGCCGTTCGTGCGTCCGGGGCCGGCGCGCGCGGTCGGCACCGAAGATCAGGGGCGCCAGAAGCACCTCGCGCGCGTTCGTGAGGTGGACGGCGCGCCCGTGATCTTCCGGGTAGCCGGGGGAGCGGTCAGCTCACGGCGGGCGGCTGGAGGTCGGCCGCGGGCTGCGGGTCCTGGGTCTCGGGCTCCTGCGGCGGCTCCTCGCGACGCAGCACCGCGAGCTGCTCGGTGATCCGACCCATGATCCGGTCGGTGGCCTCCTGCAGGGCGGTGCGCCCGATCCGTCCCTCGCGCAGGTCGTCGAGCGCGACCGGCGGGCCCGCGAGCACGCGCAGGGTCGCGCGCGGGTAGAGCGTGCCGAACTTCGCGGTCGGCGGGAGCAGGTGGTTGGAGCCCCACTGGGCCACCGGGATCACCGGCGCGCCGGTCTCCAGGGCCATGCGTGCGACGCCGGTGCGCGCCGGGCGGGGCCAGCCGTCGGAGTGCTCGGCGAAGCCGCCCTCGGGGTAGACGACGACGACCTCGCCCTGCCGGACCGCCTCGACCGCTGCGCGGAAGGCCTCGATGCCGGAGGCGCCCCGGTCGACGGGGATGTGCCGACCCCCGCGCAGCGGCGCGCCGACCACCGTCTGGCCCCACAGCTCCTTCATCGCGAGGAAGCGGGGCACGCGGCCCTGGGCCATGCAGTACGAGACCAGGACGATCGGGTCGACGTGCGAGAGGTGGTTCACCGCGAGCAGCGCCCCGCCGGACGCGGGCACCTGGCGCCCGCCGCGGAAGTCCCAGCGCGCCACGGCCATGAGCACCGGCCAGAGCAGGTCGATCGCGAAGCCGTACCAGAAGCCGCGGTCGGTGCGGGGGTAGAGCGCCAGGATCGCGAGCTTGCGCCACAGACGCATCGGCCGCCCCGGACGACGCCGATCGTGGGCCTGGGAGATCCGGCGGAGCCGGTCCTGACGCGCCATGCCGCAGATCATGTCTCCCGTCCTCCGCGGCCGCATGGGTGGAGTCCCCTAGCCGATGTCGTAGCCGGGCCGGAGGAGGAGCTGACCGCCGACGATGAGGGCGACGACGGCGATGAAGATCCACACGAGCGACCACACGAAGTTGGGGATCAGAGTTCTCCCGGCCAGGTTGGCTCCGTCTTGAGACGGTTCCTGCAGAAGGCTGACGTTCTTGACGAGGCCGCCGATGAGGAGAACCCACGCGAGGCCGACGGCGATGGCCGCCTGCAGGGTGTCGGAGCCGGCCAGGAGCAACCAGGTGAACCCGAGAGCGATCAGCGCCGGGATGAGGAACGCGAGACCGTTCTTGGAGAGGGCGACGGCGAGTACGGAGAAGACGATCGACGCCAGGAGGACCGCCCACGGGTTGCCTGCGGCGATGAGCGCCGCCCCCGCCAGGCCCAGGAGCGATGGCGTCGCGTACCCCACGAAGGACCCGATGTTCTTCCTGATCCAGCCACCGACGTTCTTCGGCATCGTTCCGCCGTCGGCGTTGTCCTCGAGCTCCCAGTACTCCGTACCCCGCAGGGTGACGAGGTTGGCGAGCATGTGGCCGCCCTCGTGGGCCAGGGTGTTCACATAGGCGATGACGTAACGCGAGAACAGCACGAGCAGCAGTGCGATGAACCCCGTCCCGAATGCGATCGGTTCCCCCACGATCGGGACGTCGTTCACCGCCAGGTCCACCCCCACCATGGAGTGAATCGCAGCACGTTCCGTATTCGGATCACCCGGACGACACGCCGTCTACACCCGATCGCGACGAGGCAACTGTGACGGATGCGAAGCGGGTGAACCGATCGCCGGTGCCGTCCGATCCATGTGACGTCGCGACGGAGGGAGAACACGGTGGGCGCAGGGGCAGCACAGCGGGTGGCGGGGGCGGTCGGGGCGTTCCTCGAGGGCCCGGTGCCGGTGCGCATCCGGGCGTGGGACGGCAGCGAGGCCGGGGCGGCGCCCGGACCCGGCGTGCCGACGGTGGTGCTGCGCTCGCGGCGGGCGCTGCGTCGGCTCCTGTGGGAGCCGGGTGAGATGGGCCTGGCGCACGCCTACGTCTCGGGCGACCTCGACGTCGACGGTGACCTCGCCGAGGGGCTCTCGGCGATGTGGGCCCTGGTGGAGTCGGGGACGATCACGAAGCGCCGGCCCGGCGCCCGCGAGCTGCCCGGACTCGGCGCGGCAGCCCTGAGACTCGGTCTCCTCGGCAGCAAGCCGGCGCCGCCGCCCGAGGCCATCAAGATCAAGGGCCGGCTGCACAGCAGGCGCCGCGACCGGGCCGTCATCGCCCACCACTACGACGCCGGCAACGCGTTCTACAGCCTGCTGCTCGACGACTCGATGGCCTACTCGTCGGGCTACTGGACGTCGGAGGACAGCACCCTCGAGCAGGCGCAGCGCGACAAGCTCGACCTGGTCTGCCGCAAGCTCGACCTCGCGCCCGGGCGCCGGCTGCTCGACATCGGCTGCGGCTGGGGCTCGCTCGCCGTGCACGCCGCGCGCGAGTTCGGCGCCCAGGTGCGCGCGGTGACGATCTCGCGCGAGCAGCGCGACCAGGTCAACGCCCGGATCCGCGCCGAGGGCCTCGCCGGGCAGGTGCAGGTCGACCTGCTCGACTACCGCGACGTCGCCGAGAAGATCACCGCGGTCGACGGCCCGTTCGACGCCGTGAGCGCGATCGAGATGGGCGAGCACGTCGGCGACGCGCACTACCCGGTCTTCGCCGCGACCCTCCACGGCGCGCTCCGGCCGGGCGGGCGGGCGCTGGTCCAGCAGATGTCGCGCGGGGCGAACGCGCCCGGCGGCGGCGCGTTCATCGAGACCTACGTGACCCCGGACATGGTGATGCGCCCCGTCGGCGACACCCTGACGTTCCTGCAGCGCTCGGGCCTCGAGGTCCGCGACGTCCACGTCATGCGCGAGCACTACGTCCCGACGATCCGGGCCTGGCTCGCGACGCTCGAGGAGCGCTTCGACGAGGCCCTCGGGCTCCTCGGCGAGCGCGGCGCCCGGATGTGGCGCCTCTACCTCGCGGGAGGCGCGCTGGCGTTCGAGGAGAACCGCATGGGCGTCGACCAGATCCTCCTCGCCCGCCCGACCGACCGCGGCCGCAGCGGCATGCCCGCCACCCGCGACGACTGGTCGGTGCGAACGCGGTCGGTCGCGGGTACGACGGACTCGTGAGTCCCGCCTTCGACCTGGCCGCCTTCGGCCTCCTGCTCGCGGCCGCGGTGGCCGGCGTCGTCGTGGTGTTCGCGGCGACGCTGGTCGTCGCGCGCCTCGCCGGGCGGCACAGCGTCGTGGACGTGGCGTGGGGCCTGGGTTTCGTGGTCGTCGCCGTGATCGCGTACGTGACCTCGGGTGTGCTGGGCGTCGGCGACACCGTGGTGCGCACCGTCGTCCTCGCGCTCGTGGCGATCTGGGGCCTTCGCCTGGCGATCTACATCGGCTGGCGCAACCACGGGAAGGGCGAGGACCCGCGCTACGCGGAGATGCTCGGCGACGACCACCCGCCGGGCGCGGTGACCGCGTACGTCCTGCGCAAGGTCTACCTGCCGCAGGCCGGCGTCATGCTCGTCGTCTCCCTCCCGGTGCTGGCCGCGATGGTGCGGGCGTCGACGGTGCTGCCCGTGGTGATCGTCGGCGCGCTGCTGTGGCTGGTCGGGTTCACCTTCGAGTCCGTCGGCGACGCCCAGCTCGCGTCCTTCAAGGCCGACCCGGACAACAAGGGCAAGGTCATGGATTCGGGGCTCTGGCGCTACACCCGCCACCCGAACTACTTCGGCGACGCCTGCGTCTGGTGGGGCGTCTTCGTCGTCGCCGCGGGCCATCCGCTCGCCCTGGTCACCGTCGTCGGGCCGCTGCTGATGACGTACCTGCTCACGTCCGTGACCGGCAAGGAGCTCACCGAGAAGTCGATGTCGCAGCGCCCGGGCTACGACGAGTACGTCCGTCGCACCTCCGGCTTCCTGCCGTTGCCCCCCGGCTCCCGCCCGGCCCGCGCCACCTGAGGGCGGCGCGAGCCGGGTCGGTGTCACGCGCCCTGGCGCTCGCGCAGGGTCGTGAGGGCGTCGTCGGCGTGCAGGTCGAACTTCATCTCACTGCCGATCACCTCGAGCACCGTGCGGTCGGTGTCGATGACGAAGGTCTTGCGCTTCACCGGCAGCGCCGGCAGCCACGACCGCTTCGCGCCGAACTGCTTGGCGACGGCGCCGTCGGGGTCCGAGAGCAGGGGGTAGTCGAAGGAGTTCGCGGTCGAGAACGTGTGCTGCCTCTCCACCGAGTCGGCGCTGATGCCGACCCGCTGGGCCCCCAGCGCGGCGAACTCGGAGGCGAGGTCGCGGAAGTGGCAGCTCTCCTGGGTGCAGCCGCCCGAGGAGGCCAGGGGGTAGAAGAACAGCACCACCGGACCGTCGGCGAGCAGCCCGGACAGCGTCCGGCGGGTGCCGGTGTCGTCGGCGAGCTCGAAGTCGGGGGCGATGTCTCCGGCCTTCATGGGGGTTCCTTCCGCGGGTGGGGATGTGTCGGGACGCGTACGTCCCCGGCGCGCGGGGAGTTCGGCGGCCGTGACACAGGCTCTTCTGCAGCCGATGATGGGGCCGTGGGCACGGTGACCTCGCACCCGGTCGAGCGGCACCTGCTGCGGGCGCGCGACCTGGCCGACCGGGCCTACGCCGAACCCCTCGAGGTGCCCGATCTCGCGCGCGCCGCCGGGCTCAGCACCGCCCACTTCAGCGACCGGTTCGCCGCGGCGTTCGGCGTCACCCCCCACGCCTACCTGCTCACGCGCCGGCTGGAACGGGCCGCGGCGCTGCTGCGCCAGACCGACCACACGGTGGCCCGGATCTGCGCCGAGGTGGGCCTGAGCAGCGTCGGCAGCTTCACCGTCAGCTTCCGGCGCATGTTCGGGCGTACGCCGACCGCCTACCGGAGGGCGTTCCCGCCCGCGCACGACCACGCGCTCGTGCCGGAGTGCGTGACGCGCCTGCACGGACGTCCGCAGAACCGGAGTTCTCGAGAGGACCCGCGCGCCGCGGATCCCTAACGTCGGCGCCGTGCTCGCCATCCACCGCATCAACGTCTGGGTCCACGACCAGCGGGTCGCCCTGGAGTTCTGGACGCGCAAGGTCGGGTTCGAGCTCCGGGCGGACGCGACCTTCCCCGAGCTCGGCGGCTTCCGCTGGCTGACCGTCGGGCCCCCGGGGCAGGCCGATCTGGAGCTCGTCCTGATGGCGGTCCCGGAGCCGCCGGTGCTCCCGCGCGAGCAGACCGAGCTCATCCGCTCGGTGATGTCCCAGGGCCTGGCCGGCGCGATCTTCCTGGCGACCGACGACGTGCGGCGCGACCACGAGCTGCTCACGGCCCGGGGGGTCGAGTTCACCGAGCCCCCCGAGGCGCGGCCCTACGGGATCGACGCCGGGTTCCGCGATCCCTCGGGCAACCAGGTGCGGTTGACCCAGGCCCTCACGGACGGGGCTCCGGCATGAGCACGCCCGAGGCCCTCGTCGCGGCCGAGTTCGCGGCGCTGGCGGACGCGCTCGAGCCGCTCGACTCCGACTGCTGGTCGGCGGACTCGCTGTGCGCGGGGTGGACGGTCGCCCACGTCGTCGCCCACCTGACGATGGCGGCGCGCTACCCGGCCGACCGTTTCGGGGCCGAGCTCGCCGCCGACGGGTACGACTTCACCCGCACCTCCGACCGCCTCGCGGCCGCCGACGCGACGCTGCCGCCCGCCGCGCTGGTCGCGGACCTGCGCAGCGACACGATGGCCTCCTTCGCCCAGCCCGGCGGCGGGATGGCCGGCTCGCTGAGCCACGTGGTGATCCACGGCCTCGACGTGACGGTGCCGCTGGCCCTCGGGCGGGTCGGTGCCGACGAGGCCGCCGCGGCGGTCCTCGATCAGCTCGTCGCCCCGGGCGAGCGCACCGTCTTCGGGGTCGACACGGCGGGTCTCGCCCTGACCGCGACCGACCTCGACCGGACCTACGGGCGGGGGACGCCGGTGGCCGCGAGCGCCGCCGAGCTGATCCTCGCGCTCGCCGGCCGGGAGGGTGGTGCGCGCCTCGGCCGATGAGGTGGCTCCCGGACCGCGTCCCCACGCCGCAGGCCGCAGGATGGAGAGGTGACGCTCCCGCGCCTCGACCGCGTCCGTCCCGCCACACGGCGTCCCGTCACCGGGGCCGTGGTCGTGCTGCACGGCGGGAGCCCGGACAACCGGGAGGCCGCCGACGGCCTGCGGCTGCCCTACCTGCGGATGGTGCCGTTCGCGCGGAGCCTGGCGTCGGCCGGAGCCCGCCGCGGGGTGGACGTCGGCCTGCTGCGCTACCGCTACCGCGGCTGGAACGCCCCCGACCTCGACCCCGTGCAGGACGCGCGCTGGGCCCTGCGCGACCTGCGGCAGCGCCACGGCGACGTCCCGGTCGTGCTGGTCGGGCACTCGATGGGCGGGCGCGCCGCGCTGCGCGTCGGCGGCGACGAGGGCGTGGTCGGTGTCGCCGGGCTGGCGCCGTGGATCGAGCGCGGCGAGCCCTGGGAGCACCTCGCCGGCCAGACGGTGCTGATCGCCCACGGCGACCGCGAGCGCATGACCTCGCCGCAGGCGTCGCGGTGGTTCGCCGGACGCGTAGCGACGATCTCCGATCGCGTCGCCCGCTTCGACGTCCTCGGCGACGGCCACACGATGCTGCGGCGGGCCTCCGCCTGGCACGACCTCGTCACACACTTCGCCCTCGGTGCCCTCGGACTCGAACCGTTCACCGAGCCCGTCGCGAAAGCGATGGCGGCAGGGGATCCGGACGGACTGGAGGTCCCCCTGGAGAATCCGTAGGGATTCGGGTGAGGAGCAGAGTCATGCGGGAGCGGGTCGCGGTCATCGGGGCGGGGGTCTCGGGACTCACCGCGGCCTACCTGCTGCAGCGTCGGTACGACGTCACCCTGTTCGAGGCGGAGGGCCGTCTCGGCGGGCACGCGCACACCCACGAGCTCGACACCGTCGCGGTCGACTCCGGGTTCATCGTCCACAACGACGTCACGTACCCGAACCTGCTGCGACTGTTCGCCGAGCTCGGGGTCGCGACGCAGGACTCCGAGATGAGCATGAGCGTCCGCGACGAGGCCACCGGACTCGAGTACGCCGGCGCCCGCGGGCTCACGGGCCTGTTCGCCCAGCCGCGCAACCTCGCGAACCCCCGCTACCTGCGGATGCTCGGCGAGGTCCTGCGGTTCCACCGCCAGGCCCGCGCGGTGGTGGCCGGGACGTCGCCGCTCGCCGAGGACGTCACCTTCGGCGAGTTCCTCGACGCCGGCGGCTACTCGCCCTACTTCGTCGAGACCTTCGGCCTGCCCGTGGTGTCCGCGGTCTGGTCGTCGGGGCCGGAGCTCTCGCGGCAGTACCCGGCGCGCTACCTGTTCACGTTCCTCGCGAACCACGGGATGCTCTCGATCGGCGGCTCGCACCGCTGGCGCACCGTCGTCGGCGGCTCGCGCACCTACGTCGAGCGCGCCGCGAAGGGCCTGTCGGCGGTGGAGGTGTCGACGCCCGTGCGCGCCGTGGTGCGCTCCGGAGACGAGGTGCGTGTCCGCGACGACGCCGACGTCGAGCGCCGCTTCGACCGCGTCGTCGTCGCCACCCACGCCCCGGACGCGCTGCGCCTGCTCTTCGCGCCGACCGCCGAGCAGGTGTCGGTGCTCGGGGCCTTCCGCTACTCGCCCAACGAGACCGTGCTGCACACCGACACCTCGGTGCTCCCGCGGGCCGAGGGGGCCCGGGCGTCGTGGAACCTGCTGCGCGTGCCGGGGGAGTCGAAGGTGCTGGTCAGCTACGACATGACGCGGCTGATGCGGTTGCCCGGCTCGGAGACCTACGTCGTCACGCTCAACGCGACCGACCGGATCGACCCGAGCACGGTCATCGCCCGCATGGACTACGAGCACCCCGCCTACACCCCGGAGTCGGTCGCGGCCCAGCACCGGCTGCCGGAGCTGAACGACGATCGGCTCGCCTTCGCCGGCGCGTACCACGGCTGGGGCTTCCACGAGGACGGCTGCGCCTCGGGGGTGCGCGCCGCCGCCGCCCTCGGCGTGACGTGGTGAGCTGGCTCTACGAGGCCGAGGTCGGCCACCGGCGACTCGAGAGCCTCGACGACGCCTTCACCCACCGGCTCTACCTGTGGCTCGTCGACCTCGACGACCTGCCCCGGCTGCCGGCTCCGCTGCGGCCGTTCGCGCGGTTCCGGGCCGCCGACCACATCGGGCACCCCGACCGCACGATCCGCGAGAACCTCGATGAGTTCCTCGCCGCGCGGGGGATGGAGCGGCCCGCGCGGGTCCTCATGCTCGCCCACGCCCGGGTGCTCGGCTGGGTGTTCAACCCGATCACGCTCTACTGGTGCCGCGACGCCGCCGGCGCACTCGTCGCCGTCGTCGCCGAGGTGCACAACACCTACGGCGGCCGCCACCACTACCTGCTCGACGTCTCCGACGACCCGGAGGCAGGCCGCGCCCGCGTCGACAAGGACTTCTACGTCTCGCCGTTCTTCCCCGTCGACGGCGAGTACCGGATGCGCGTGCCGGAGCCGGGGGAGACGCTCTCGGCGACGATCGTGCTGCGCCGCGAGGGCGGGACGGCGTTCGTCGCCACGCTGCGCGGCCGGCGGCGGCCCGCCACGGCGCGCAGGGTGCTCGCCGCCGTCCTGCGGCACCCGGCGGTGACGCTGCGCGTGTCGGCGGCCATCCGGCACCGGGGCATCCGGTTGTGGGCGCGCGGCCTGCCGGTGATCGCCCGCCGTCCCGTCGACACCGGGCGCGGGCTCGATCAGCTCGAGTCGACCGGGGCCGGGTCGTCCCGGCACACTGGGCGCCCGTGACCGCTCCGCTCACCATCCGCGTCGCCGAGGCCGCCGACGTGGACTCCCTGCTCGCCCTCGTGCACAGCGCCTACCGGGGTCCGTCGGGCCGCGAGGGCTGGACGTCCGAGGCCGACCTCATCGACGGCCCGCGCACCACCCGCGAACTGCTGGCCGCCGACGTCGCCGACCCGTCGATCTCCGTGCTCGTCGCCGGCGACCTGCTCGGCTGCGCCGCCGTCACGCACGAGGCCGGCGCGTCGACGGCGTCGTTCGGCCTGTTCGCGGTGCGGCCGGGGCTCCAGGGCGGGGGCGTCGGGTCGGCGCTCCTCGCCGCGGCCGAGGACCACGCCCGCGAGCGGGGGGCGACGGTCATGGAGATGCTCGTCATCGACCGCCGCGAGGAGCTCATCGCCTGGTACGAGCGGCGGGGCTACGCGCGGACGGGGGAGAGCCGCCCGTTCCCCTACGGCGCCGAGGGCGTGGGCGAGCCGCGGGACGACGACTTCAGGTTCGCCGTGCTCGCGAAGAATCTGGGACGCTGAGCCGGTGCCCGACCTGACCCTCGCGCAGGACGCCGACGCCGACGCGGTCCTGAGCTCGAACTCGCTCGCGCTGCTCATCGGCATGCTGCTCGACCAGCAGTTCCCGATGGAGCGCGCGTTCGCCTCGCCCGCCCTGCTCACCGAGCGCCTCGGCGGCCCGCTCACGGCCGCCGGGATCGCCGAGTACGACACCGAGGCCCTCGTCGCCGCGTTCACCGGCCCGCCGGCGCTGCACCGCTACCCGCGCTCGATGGCCGAGCGGGTGCAGGCGCTGTGCCGGACGATCGTCGCCGACTGGGGCGGCGAGGTCGAACGCCTCTGGAGCGACGCCACCGACGGCCGCACGGTGCTGGCGAACCTGCAGTCGCTGCCCGGCTTCGGCAAGCAGAAGGCGCAGATCTTCACGGCGCTGCTCGGCAAGCAGTGCGACGTGCGCCCCGAGGGCTGGCGCGAGGCCGCGGGCTCGTACGGCGACGACGGCTCGCGCCGCTCGATCGCCGACGTCGTCGACCCCGTCACGCTCGGCGAGGTGCGCGAGTTCAAGCAGGCGCAGAAGAAGGCGGCCAAGGCCGCGAAGGCCGACGCACCCTCCTGATCACCCCAGGTGGCGCCCGGCGCGTCCAGGGTTGAGTCTGGTGGGTGCGGGCACCCGCGCAAGAGCGGTGCCGAGGAGGCGACGAACGTGAACCGACGTCACGACGACGACGGGCCGATCCTGATCACTCAGGCCCAGGTCTCGTACGACGAGGAGTTCGCGGCGCGCAAGAAGCGCTACTCGCTGATCATGGCGTGCCGCATCCCGTGCCTCATCCTCGCCGGGGTCTTCGGCATCTATTTCCAGTGGCCGTTGGTCGCGGTGGCGTTCATCGTGCTGTCGGTGCCGCTGCCGTGGGTCGCGGTGCTCATCGCGAACGACCGCCCGCCGAAGAAGGCCGAGAAGGCCAACCGCTACCGCAAGAGCCACCGCGCGCTCGACAGCGTCCCCGACGCGCAGATCATCGAGGCCGCCGAGGTGCTCGACCGGCGCGACCAGCGCACCGAGTGGCCCCGCCAGTCCCAGCAGGACGAGCCCGCCCACGAGCCGCCGCGCACGGGCACCGGGGGCTGAGCTCGCCCCGGGCGGGACCGAACGGACGGTGACCCCGCCTCAGACGCCCCGCAGCACCGGGGTGCGCAGGGGCGCCATCTGCGGGGCGCTGCGCGGCAGGGGCGTGACGCCCGGCAGCGGACCCAGCCCGTCCGCGGGAGCCGGGAGGCGCGGCGCGGTCGGGCGCTGCTCCGGCGCAGCCTGGCCGTGACCGGAGGCCGTGTCGCCGTGGACGGCGCCGTCGTGTGCCGTGCTGTGGTGTTCGGCGCCGCCGTGCGCCGGGACCGCGGGCCGCGGCTGGTGGGCGTTCGCGTGGGTGGCGAGGGCGTGCACGAACGTCCGTGAGCGTGGGACCCGGTCGGCGATGTCGGTGGACCCCGCGCCCGCGGCATCCTGCGAGGGACCCTGCACGCAGCGCCGAGCGCTGTTGATGCAGTCCGCGCCCTCCTCGGCGCGGCGCTCGGAGGACAGGTACTCCAGCAGCGCGTGGTCGGTGATCGGGTTGTGGCGCTGCTCGGGGAAGCTGTCGATGGCGAACTGACGGCCGGGCGGCGGGTCCTCGTAGGTCACCGTGATCCGCAGCGCCGGCACGGGGATGAGCTCCTCGTCGCACTCGCCGTCCTCATCGGGGTACCGGATGTGGGTGGCGTGGTCCTCGGAGTCGAGGTCCTGGCCGTTCCAGCAGCTCGGGAAGTCGTAGACCCGCTGCAGCGACGACCCGCCGGGGCACATCGGGTAGAGGTCGGTCATGCGCTGGCCGGACCCTGTGCAGGTGAACTTGGCGTTGCTGCCCTCGCCGCCCTTGGTGGCCGCCTTCGCCGAGCCCGTGACGAGCGCGATGTTGAGCGGCATGGCCTCGGTGCGCCGGGTGCCGTGCCCGTGGAACGTGTAGTCGACCGACGACGGCTCGATGAACGACCCGACGTTGCCGTCGAGGCTGCCCCCGTCGGCCCCGACGTCGGGCCCGACGCCGCGGAGATCCCGCAGCACCGGCCAGAAGATGGGGGAGCGGTCGCCGTTCGTGCACGTCGTCGAGGACTCCTCGAGCGTCTCGTCCTCCGAGGCGAAGTTGGTGCCCTCGTTGCCGGCGTAGTCGTGGGTGTGCTGGGCGCCGTTGCGCACGCCCGGGGCGATGATGAAGTTGTCGGAGTTGTGGTGCGCGCTCATCGCGCAGCGGATGCTGTAGCTGCCGCCGGAGAACACGCCGCCCTCGCCGCGCTGCCCCACCGAGCGGACGTTCTGGATGTTCACGAACTCCTCGGCGCTGGGACGGCCCGCCTTGTCGCGATCGGGGAACTGCTCGGCGTCCTCCCCGCCCGCGCCTCCGCCCTGACCACCGCCGGCCCGGCCCCCGCCGCCCTGCTCCTCGTCCTGCCCGCCCTGCTCCTGATCGGAGCCACCGCCGGAACCCGAGCGCGAGTCCTCCTCGGAGCCGGAGTCACCCGAGTCCGACTCGGAGTCCGAGTCCCCCGAGCCCGAGCCCTCGTCGTCCTCCGCGATCGCGACCAGACCCCCGTGGGATACCAGTGGCGTCCCGGCGCCGGCCGCGACGCCGATGACCAGACCAGCGACGGCGAGCACAGCGAGCAGGAGCACAGGGACGCGGCGCGGACCGCGGGCGGGGCGTTCGAGCGCGTCCCACGGGCTCGCGGGCGTCTCCGCGCCCGCCTCCGCCCGCGCCGGCCCGCCCCGCCGCACCCGGGGCGAGCGCCCCCACCGCGACCCGCTCATGACCCTCCGTCCGACACCCCGGCCTCCGCGTCGCGGACGCTAGCCGCGGCCCGCGCGGCCCGGTGGCGCTTTCGTGGAACTCGTGACCCGGGACCGGACCGGGCCCGACCAGGGGTCGGCACCCGGGGGCGCGGGGTGCGGCCACGGCCCGGTGCCCGGGCGGGCCTGGCCGGCGATCGGCACGGGTCCCGACCGGCGCCCCGTCCCGGCCCGGACCACGGGCGCCGGGCCGGGCGGCATGTCGAGCACGCGCACCGGCCCCGACGCCGGATCGAGCGGGCGTGCACCACCGCGGCGCGCGCCCGCGGGCCGTGGCGGGGCCAGGGGGCGGATCTCGGTGCGCTCGGGGTCGTCGCCGCCGGCGGTCACGAGGGCCGGCGGGCCCCAGCCGTCGCTCCGCGCGGGCCGGACCAGGGGCGGCACCGCCGGGGCGCCCCGCCGCAGGTCGAGCAGGGGCGTCCAGGGCCAGTACTCCTCGAGGCGGCGGCAGCGGGCGCACCCCAGCCCCAGCACGAGGCCGAACACGAGGTGCCCGACGAGCGAGAGGAGCACGGTGGCCGGCGTCAGCGGGAACATCTGCTGCTGCCCGCGCGGGGCGAGGGCCACCGTGGCGACGAGGCCCGTCCACACGGGGAAGACCGCGAACGTCACCGACGCCGCGACGGTGGCGCGCTCGCCCCACCGGCGCAGCCCGGTGGCGGCGACGAGCACGAAGAACGCGACGCCGATGCCGCCGCCATCGCCGACGTAGCGCCACAGGTAGCCCACGACCGCGCCGACCACCGGGGACCCGGCGTCGGCGGCGGCACCGGAGCCGAGGATCCAGGTGCCCACGCGCGGGATGAAGTCGCCCCACCAGCCGAGCAGGTAGACGGTGTCCAGGCGCACCGCGTCGTAGACCAGCGTCGCCAGCACCCCCCACATCGCCCCGGAGAGCAGCAGCCGCTCCTCGCCGGACGGGGAGAACACGCCGAGCAGCAGGGTGACCAGCGTCAGCGGCACCACGAGCAGGCCCGCCGTGACGTTCATCGGGGCGATGCCGAACACGTGCGCGGAGATCGCGAGCAGCGGCAGCGCGGCCACGAGGAGGTGCAGGCCCAGCCGGAGCAGGCGCGCACGGTGCTCGCCGACGAAGACGCGGACGGCCTCGCACCGTGAGCCCGGGCCGTCGGGCAGCTCGTCGGGCGGCACCGCGGACGGCCAGGCGGGCGGACCGACGAACGGGCGCGCGACGCCGGGGCGACCGAGGGGATGGGCCGACCGGGCCGGCTCGGCCATGAGCACTCCTCCTCGATCGGGGACGGGTGCGCTCACCGTGACAGCCCGGTCGGCGGTGTGGGTGCCGTTCGGTGGGATCCGCCCCGGGTGGCCGGGGCCTCGGCGCGACGGGCCTCCCGGCGTGCCCCCACCGTCGGGGTCGTGGGGCATCATGGAGTCCATGAGCCAGACCACCGTGCTTCCCGACACCCGGCCCCAGGGGACCGACCGCACGGGTGACGACGACCCGAAGATGTTCCACTACGTCCGGAAGAACAAGGTCGCCGAGTCGGCGGTCACCGGGTCGATGGTGGTGGCCCTCTGCGGTGAGACCTTCCCGGTCACGCGCTCGCCCAAGCCGGGCTCGCCCGTCTGCCCGGCCTGCAAGGAGATCTTCAGCAAGATGCGTCCCGGCGACGACGGCGAGTAGGTCCCTGGAGGACCTCTCCGACGGCCGCCCGAGCACCGGGCCGCCGTCGTCCCCGTCCGACGTCTGCCCGGAGGGCCCTTGACCACCCGTACGACCGGTAGCCCGACCAGTACGGACACGGCGGCGGCACGGCCGCTGCGCACCTGGCAGCGCCGCGCGCTGACCCGGTACCTCACCGACCGTCCCAAGGACTTCCTGGCGGTCGCGACGCCCGGCGCGGGCAAGACCACCTTCGCCCTGAAGGTGGCGGCCGAGCTGCTCGGCGACCGCTCCGTCGACACCGTCACGATCGTCTGTCCCACCGAGCACCTCAAGCACCAGTGGGCCGAGGCCGCCGGTGCCGCGGGCCTCGCGATCGACCCCGAGTTCTCCAACGCCGTCGGGCGCACCTCGACCGACTTCCGCGGCGTCGCCGTCACGTACGCGCAGGTGGCCGCGCACCCCGTGCTGCACATGAACCGCACCGAGGGCCGGCGCACGCTGGTGATCTTCGACGAGATCCACCACGCGGGCGACGCCAAGTCGTGGGGCGAGGCGACGCGCGAGGCGTTCGCGGGCGCGACGCGCCGCCTGGCGCTGACCGGGACGCCCTTCCGGTCCGACGACAACCCGATCCCGTTCATCGCCTACGAGCCCGACAGCGCCGGCGTGCTGCGCTCGCGCGCCGACCACTCCTACGGCTACGCCGACGCGCTGGCCGACGGGGTCGTCCGCCCGGTCGTCTTCCTCGCGTACTCGGGCCAGGCGAGCTGGCGCACCAGCGCGGGCGAGGAGATGACGGCCCGTCTCGGCGAGCCCCTCACCGCCGAGCAGAACGCCCGCGCCTGGAAGACCGCGCTCGACCCCAAGGGCGAGTGGATGCCGGCCGTCCTCCAGGCCGCCGACACCCGGCTGACGCAGCTGCGCGGCGGGGGCGTCCCCGACGCCGGCGGGCTCGTCATCGCCACCGACCACACCACGGCCAAGGCCTACGCCGCGCTGCTGCGCCGCATCGCGGGCGAGGAGCCGGTCGTCGTGCTCTCGGACGACCCGAAGGCCTCCGGGCGCATCGCGGAGTTCGGGCGCACGAACGAGCGCTGGCTCGTCGCCGTCCGCATGGTGTCCGAGGGCGTCGACGTCCCGCGGCTGGCCGTCGGCGTCTACGCCACCAGCGCCTCGACGCCGCTGTTCTTCGCCCAGGCCGTCGGCCGCTTCGTCCGGTCGCGGCGGCCGGGGGAGACCGCGAGCGTCTTCCTCCCGAGCGTGCCCTCGCTGCTGACGCTGGCCAGCGAGCTGGAGGTGCAGCGCGACCACGTCCTCGGCCAGCCCCACCGGCCGAAGGAGGGCTGGGAGGACGACCTCCTCGAGGCGGCCAACCGCACCGAGGACGAACCGGGCGAGCAGGAGAAGGCGTTCGAGTCGCTGTCCGCCGAGGCGGAGCTCGACCAGCTGATCTACGACGGGTCGTCGTTCGGCACCGCGGCGGGCGCGGGCTCGGCCGAGGAGCAGGACTACCTCGGGCTGCCCGGGCTCCTCGAGCCCGACCAGGTGCGGGCGCTCCTGCGCCGGCGTCAGAGCGAGCAGCTGGACCGCGAGGAGGAGGCGCCCGCCCCCGCGGCGGCGGCCCCGGAGCCGTCCCCGTCGCCGGTCCGCGAGTTCCGCCGCGACGTCGGTGTGGCCGAGCGGCTCAAGGAGCTGCGGCGCGAGCTCAACGCCCTCGTCGCCGCGCACCACCACCGCACGGGCAAGCCGCACGGCGCCATCCACGGCGATCTGCGGAAGTACTGCGGGGGGCCCGCGACGCCCATGGCCTCGCTCGAGCAGATCGAGGAGCGCATCGCCACGCTGCGGTCCTGGCGCTGATCTCTACGCAGAGTGTCTGATCCTTAACCTGTGGTACACATCACACTCCGTGGTGCGTCGGTGCTGTCGCGGTCGTCGCGGTCCGACATCCCGGCGTCATGGTGTTCACCGGAGCGTCACGATGCGCACCATCCCGCCGGCGCCGGGTGGGGCGGGCGCGGAGCGAAGCGACTGGACCGGGAACGCGGACCGGACGCCGGGTTCTCCCGACGACGGATCGGAGCGCATGATCGCGGCCCGGAGCGCAGGTCCGTAGCGGTCGAGGAGCCGCCGCCGGCAGGCGGGAGCACGACCTCCGACCCCGCACACGACGACGGGCGAGGACCCTGAGGTCCTCGCCCGTCGTGGTCTCGATCTGCGGCTGTGGTCTTCTGCGAAGAAGTCGCTGGTCAGCTGGCCGTCATGCGCTCTCACCGGCCTGGACGTCCACCGACAGCTCCTTCAACTTGGCCTCGTGGGCCCGGGCGTGGTGCCCGCAGAAGAGGAGTTCTCCACCGGAGGGCAGTACGGCGCGGACCTTGGCCGCTGCACCGCAGCGGTCGCAACGGTCCGAGGCGGTGAGTTCTGGCCGGGTCAGGGTGCCGGGCATCGTCATCTCCCTCCGTCGGGGTCCGTGACTCTCGTCCCGGGCCCGCGAGATCCGGTCATGCGACCGTCCCTCCACTGTGTCAGACGCTGCCCGCGACCGCTCGTGTTCACGCGCCGCTTTGTCATCCGTCACGAACCGCTCATCGGAGGTGGAGAACCGTTCGTTCCGGGGTAGGGGCGACAACCACCCGTTGGTGAGTCGATCTCGAGCGACGAGTGGTGACGGGGGCCCACGAGCCCCGCCTGCCCCCGCCGGTCACGGCGGGACCGTCGGGGTCGCCCACTAGCCTGTGGCCACCACACCGGGACGGTGACAGGAGACTGCGGTGGCCGACACGGCGGAGCGGGCGCGCGAGCTCGTCGAACAGCTGCGGGGCGTGGGCGTCGCCGGCGTCACCGTGGCGTGGTGCGACAACAACGGCATCCCGCGGTCCCGGACGGTGCCGCTCGCGTCGCTGCCCCAGGTCGCCGAGACCGGCATCGGCGTGAGCACCGTGTTCGCGATCTTCGACACGAACGACGGCATCCAGTACGGCGCGCCGGGCCGCGAGACGCCGTCGGGCGACGTGCGCCTGGTGCCCGACCTCGACCGCCTGACGCCGCTCGCGGGCCAGCCGGGCATGGCGTGGGCCCCGGGCACCCAGGTCGACGTCGACGGCTCGCCGTGGCCGTGGGACCAGCGCTCCCTGCTGGCGGCGACGGTCGACGGGCTCGCCGAGCGCGGCTACACCGCGCTGGTCGGCTACGAGATGGAGTTCGTGGTCTCCGCGCCGAGCCCCGACGGCGCCGTGGTGCCCGCCTACCGCGGTCCGGCGTACAGCCCGCACGGCCTGCTCGAGATCGACGCGTTCGCCACCGACCTCCTGCGCGACGCCGAGGCCAACGGGCTGCGCATCGGCCAGTTCCACGCCGAGTACGGGCCGGGGCAGGTCGAGCTCTCGCTCGGCGCCACCGACCCCGTCCGGGCCGCCGACGAGCAGCTCCTGGCGCGCCAGACCGTCCTGGCCGCCGCTGCGCGCCACGGACTGCGCATCAGCTTCGCGCCGCTGCCGTCGCTGCAGCTCGCGGGCAACGGCTGGCACGTCCACAGCTCGCTGTGGCGCGACGGCGTCAACCTGCTCGCCGGCGGCCCCGAGGGGCCCGGCACGGCCGGCAGCGGCTACATCGCGGGCCTCCTGCGCGACCTGCCGGCGCTCGCGGCCGTCACCGCGCCCTCGGTCGGCTCCATGGCGCGGCTGCGGCCGGGCTTCTTCGCGGGCGCCTACGGCTTCTGGGGCATCGAGAACCGCGAGGCCCCCGTCCGGTACGTCGTCGGCTCCCCGCTGCTGGGTGCCGACCACGCCAACGTCGAGCTCAAGGTCTCCGACGCCTCGGCGAACCCGTACCTCGCCCTCACCGCGCTGCTGACCTCCGGCGTGGCCGGCGTCGAGGAGAACCTCGTCCCGCCGTCCCCGATCGCCGCGGACCCCGGCACCTGGAAGAAGAAGGAGCGGGCCGCCGCGGGCGTCGAGAAGCTGCCGACGACCCAGGCCGACCAGGAGGCCGCGCTCGTCGCGAACCCCCGCATCACCGAGGCCCTGGGTGCCGAACGGCTCGGGGCGTTCCTCGCGGTCCGGCGCGCGGACGCCGCCTGGGCGGCCGAGCGCGAGCCCGAGGACGTCCTCGCCGCCTGGCGCTGGCGCTACTAGACGGACCGCTGCTCCACGGACCCGCTACCGGCCGCGCAGGACGTCCAGGATCGCCTGGTGCGCGGCCGGGCGGGCGATGAGCAGGTCGGGGGAGTACGGGTCGTCGGCGCCGAAGGGCAGCGGCGAGCCGTCGAGGCGGGTGACGCGCACGCCCGCGCCCTCGGCGACCGCGGCCGGCGCCGCGTTGTCCCACTCGTACTGCCCGCCCGAGTGCAGGTAGGCGTCGACGAGGCCGTCGACGACGGCCAGGGTCTTCACGCCCGCCGCGGACATCGCGACCGTCCGCACGGGGAAGGCCGCCGCCAGCCGGCGCAGCTCCATGGGTGGCCGTGAGCGGCTGACGGTGACCGACAGCCCGGCCTCGGGGTCGACGGGTGTGTCGGGCAGCGGCCGGACGGTGGCGGAGTCCGCGAGCTCGCCGCGGGCGGGCAGGGAGACCGCCCCGGCGACCAGCGTGCCGTCCACCACGAGCGCGACGTGCACGCCCCACTCGTCCCCGCCGCGGCCGTAGCCGCTGGAGCCGTCCAACGGGTCGACGATCCACAGCCGGTGCGCTCCGCGGCGCGGCGCGGGGTCCTGGGTGCCCTCCTCGGAGAGCACCGCGTCCTCGGGCCGGTGGCGGGCGAGCGCGCCGATCAGGTAGTCGTGCGCCTCGGCGTCGCCGCGGTACTCCCGCTCGCGGCCCGTCGAGGTGTCGTCGCGCAACGTCATCAGCAGCTCGCCGGTGGTTTCGGCGAGCTGTCGGGCCAGCGCGGCGTCCTCGGCGACGGTGGGCTCGTCACCCGACGCCGACGGACGAGCTCCCCCCTCGGCGTGCTCCCCCGGATGCTGCGTCCCCGGCTCCGGCGGCAGATCCCTCGCGGCACTCACCCCCCGATCCTGCCCGACGCCGCGCGGCGTCACCCGGTGGGGATCAGCCGCCCTCGGCGGCGGTGAGGACACCGGCCAGTTCGTGCAGCACCGCGGCCCGCGCCTCGTCGGACCCCGGGGCCGTGTCGTCGCGCTGGTCGAGCAGGAGGCGGGCGAGGCTCGCGAGGCTGATGACCTGCGCGGCGAACTCCTCGGGCCCGGCCAGCTCGCCGAGGAGGGCGCCGACCGCCGGGAGGTCGTTCGCGTCCATGCCCTGGATCAGGGCCACCGAGCGGCGGTGGATCTCGGCGGGATCGGGGGCGGGCAGGCCGTCGGCGGCGGGATCGGGATGCACGCCGCCAGCATCCCAGCCGTGGGCGGGCGCCCGCGGAGGGCTCAGCCCTTCCCGCGGAACTCCCGCCACTTCTCCTGGCCGGCGTCGAGGACGCCCTTGGTGATCCCCTTCGCCGCGCCCTGGGTGACGCCCTCGGTCATCTTCTTCGGCAGCTCGTCGAGGCCCACACCGCCCTTCGCGTGCAGGTCGAGGCGGTTGGTGGCCTCGGCGAAGCGCAGGTAGGTGTCGACGCTGGCCACGACGATGCGGGCGTCGATCGTGACGATCTCGATGCCCACGAGCGAGATCTTGGCGAAGACGTCGATGACCAGGCCCTTGTCGAGGATCAGGTCGAGGACTTCGGCCAGACCGCCCTGGGGGGAACGACGGACGCCGCCCGACGCCGGGCTCATGGTCACGAGCGGAAGTCTAGGAACCCGGCTCCGACGCGGCCATCGACCGGACGGCCCCGAGATCGCCATCGTGCGGACGATCTCCCCGGGCGCGCAGGACCGCGATCGGGATCGCGACGGCCGCCACGACGAGGGGGACGACGGCCGCCCATCCGATCACCGCGAGCGGGACGACGCCCACGGCGACGAGCCCGACGAGCGTGGCCCGACCCGGCCGCGGGAGCGCCGCCGCGAGGAGGAGCGCCGCTCCGCCGGTGACCGCTGCCGCCGTGGGCAGAGGTGCCGCGGCCGCGGCCATGAGGAACTGGCAGCACCCCAGCGCCCCGAGCAGGATGCGGTACCGGTTCGCGGTCACCGCGCCCGCGGTCGCCCGCCAGCTCCCGGCGACGGCCAGGACGCCGGCCGCCGTCAGCAGCAGAGCGGGCGGCCACGCGAGCACGCCGACGGTGCTCAGGCACAGCAGCCCCGGCCCGGCGAGCCCGAGCGCCACGAGGGCCCGCACGCCCCGGGGGTCGTGCGGGCGCCAGGCCCGGTGGGCGGCCAGGAGGGCGACGGCGGCCAGGACGACGGTCAGCACCCCGAGCGGCACCGGCGCGAGCTTGTTGCCGGTCCACTCGGGGATGTCACGGCCGGACACGACCTGGACGAGCCCGGCGACGGCCAGGAGGACCCCGCCGAGGGCGCCGAGGTGGCCCGCGACGCGTGCGCGGGTCACCGGAGCACGTCCCCGAACGACCGTCGCGGCGTGGGGCGGGCCGGCCGCTCGGGCAGGCCGACGCGGAAGGTGAGCAGCGGCCGCGCGCCCGTGGGCAGGAGAGCGGCGAAGCGCGGCCCCAGGTCCGAGACCGTCCCGGTGGTCGCCTCGCGGTCGAGCCGCTCGGTGATCTGGTTCATGTGCTGGAGGGCGACACCGAGCGACGTCGCCCGCAGGTGGATGCGTTGCAGCAGACGTCCGGCCTCCAGGCGACGGGCACGGGAGTCGTCGTCCTCCGGAACCGTGATCACCCCGTAGGCGGCGGCGGTGGCCGTGTGGACGTCGCGCGTCCGGTCGACCCAGAACCGGTCGCCGTCGACCCGCGACGCGGGTGGCAGCAGCTTGGCGACGCCGAGCTCCAGCGCGCCGAACCCCTGGCCGTCGAGGACGAGCCCGTCGCGGTGCCGCTCCTCCTCGTCGTGGGTGGCGCGGAACCAGGCGAAGTTGTCGATCGACTGCTGCTCGTCCGCGACCAGGGCTTCCGCGGCGTCGACGAGCAGCCGGCCGAGCGCCTCCCGGGGGCCCTGCTCGGCGATCCAGACCACGCTCGGCTCCCCGCCGGACAGCGACGCCAACGTGGACGGCTCGAGCGGCACCGGCCGGTAGGGACCCCGGTGCGTGTGCCGCCGGTCGATCACCCCGGCGAGCGGTTCGGCGCCCGGCGCGGTCGGGACGAGGCCGACGTGCGCGACGCGGTCCCCGTCGCCGTCCGGCAGCAGCGTGACCACCGGCCGCAGACCCTGCGGTGCGCACGCGAGCACCAGGTTCTCCAGCGCGCACCCGAGCCCGACGTCGCGCTCCCGTCCGAAGGGATCGATCGACCCGGTGCCGCGCGCGGGGTCGGCGAGGACGTCGATCGCGTCCGCCGCGACGGCGAAGCGCCAGGGCTGAGTGTTGTGCGGGCTCGCCGCCAGGACGGCGGCGCCGACCAGCCCCGCCGGACCCGGGAGCTCCCGCCAGGCCGTCCAGGGCGCGTAGGCCGGGCCGGACCCGGGGTCGAGCACCGCGCCGTCGTAGGCCCGGTAGCTGAGCACCCCGGTGGCGGCCACGGCGAGCGTGGCGCCCGCCGCACCCAGCACCTGACGCCGGGACAAGCCGGTCGGGGCCATGGGGCCGTCCTCGCGGGGTCGGGGCAGGTACTCACCGAGAACCCTTCCGCGCTCCGGCTGCCGGCGCACCAGCCAACTTCCCGTGAGGAGACGGTCACGCCCGGTGGGCCGCGGGTGCGACGGTCTCCTCCGCGAGCAGGGCCCGGAGCTCGTCGGCGAACACGGACGGGCGGTCGTTGTACGGGAGGTGGGCCCCCGACGTCTCCAGGACGGGCGCGCCGAGCTGGTCGGCGAGCCACCCGGCGCTCCGGGCCAGGTACCGCTGCGGGTCGTCGCGACCCGCGGCCACCGTCACCTCGACGCCGGTCGCCCGGAGCCGGACCGGGTCGGGCCGGTAGCTCGCGACGAGCTCGAGCTCCCCGCCGAAGAACACCTCCGCGTTGGCGAGCAGGCGGGCGACGAGGAGGGGATCAGCACTGTCGAGCTCGCTGGCGGTGGCGACCGACCGCATGAAGAGGTCCATCGCCGCCGGAGGGCCACCGCGCGCCATCCCGTCGCCGATCAGGGACATCAGCTGCGCGCCGATCTCCTCGCCGTCCGGCAGGACCCCGATCAGCGGTGGTTCGTGCAGGACCGCTCGCTCCACCACGAGCGGGTGCCGCTCGACGAGCGTGGCCGTGACGATCGCCCCGAAGCTGGTGCCGACGACGATCGCCGGCGCGAGGCCCAGCTCCCGCAGCAGGGCCGCCGCGTCGTCGGCCTGTTCGGCGAGCGAGGTGGCGTGCCCCGGGGTCGAGGGGCTGCGCGAGTTGCCGCGCCGGTCGTAGGTGACGACGGTGAACGCATCGGCGAGCTCCGCCGCGGTCGCGGTCCAGTAGCCGGCGTCGCCGCCCGCGCCGGCGACGAACAGCAGGGGTGGCCCGTCGCCGGTGATCTCGTAGTGGATGGCGGTGGCGTTCGCGCTGATCAGGGGCATGATCCGACCGTAGGAACGGCGCCGCCGTCGCAGATGGGCGTGACTGCCTATCTTCCGCGCACGGCCCGGGCGACGGCGGCCGCGCGCGAGGGCACGGCGAGCTTGCGGAGCACGGCCGAGACGTGGTGGTTCACGGTGCGCTCGGACACGTGCAGGCGGCCCGCGATCTCGGCGTCCCGGAGCCCCTCGACGAGGAGGGCGAGCACCTCGCGCTCCCGGGCCGTCAGGGGGCCGGTGTCGGCGTCCGTCCGGGACAGGCGCGGGATGCGGCGGGCGCCGAGGGCCCGGAGCCGCCGGGACACGACCCGGCCCAGCGGCAGCGCGCCGAGGTCGCCCGCGATGGCCAGGGCGGCGCGCAGCGACGGTTCCTCGTGCGACTCCGCCAGCGCCAGGGCCCGGTGGTAGGGCAGCCCCAGCGCCCCGAAGCCCTCGGCCGCGCGCCGCCAGCCACCGGCGACGTGGGCGGCCACCCCGGTGTGCTCCCCGTCCGCCTCCGGCGCCCCCAGCACCTGGAGCCACCAGAGCAGCTCCGCGTTCCACCACCCGCCCAGCGCCGTGCCGGCCGTCCTCGCCCAGGCGGTGCGGATCTCGTCGGCCATCCCGTCCGTGGCGCCGGAGAGCCAGGCCGCCTCGGCCCGGGCGGCGGCCACCCCGAGGGTCGCGCTCAGGTCCGGCACGCTCGCGGTCCGGGTGGCCGCGGCGTCGAGGAGGCCGTCGGGGTCCGGCTCCCCCGCCGCAGCCGGATCAGCCCGAGGGTGAGGGCGGTCGTGACGCTCCGGACGGCCGGCGACGTCGCGGTCGTGGTGCGCCAGAGCGATGCGGCGTCCTCGGCCGCCGCGTCCCACTGCCCGCGGTGCATCCGGCTCTGGGCCCGGAAGGCGCGGGCGTAGTCGCCCCAGAACTCGACGCCCCGCTCGGCGCAGAAGGCCTCGGCGGCCTCGGCGCAGGCGTCCACCTCGTCGTGGCGCAGGTACTGGCAGGCGACGCGCACCAGCTGGAACAGGCCGCGGGCGGCGTGGTCGTCGGACCCGGCGGCGACGGCCGCCGCGATGCCCGACCGCATCTGGCCGGTCCCGCCCGGGTCGCCGCTCAACGCGCGGGCGAGTCCGAGGTCGATCGACGCCTGCGCCGCGATCTCCCGCGCGCCGAGCGCCTCGGCCAGGACCAGGGCGCTGTGGCCCCACTCCTGCGCCTCGTCCTGGGACGAGAACGTGGCGAGGTGCTGCGCGACGGTGGCCCGCGCCCGGGCGAGCTCGACGCCGGGCGGCAGCTCCTCGAGCAGAGCCACGGCGGCCCGACCCCGGCGGTCGGCGTCGTCGTTGCGCTGCGACATCCACGCCAGCCGGGCGAGCCAGCACAGCGTGTCGCCCTCGCGGAGACGGTCACCGAGGGCGCGCCAGAGGCGCAGGGCCTCCTCGGCGTCCGCCGTCGCCTCGGCCGTGTGGTCGCCCAGGGCGCGCTCGAGCGAACAACGGACGAGCAGGTCGGCGCGCTCGGCGTCGGCGGCGGGGGGCAGGGCGCGCAGCGCTCGCCCGTACTGGTCCGCCGCCTGCTGGTGGGCGCCGAGGCGGGCCGCCTCGACCGCCGCGCGCTCCGCGTGCCGGCGCGTCGCCGGGCGTGCCCCGGCCGCCTCGGCGTGGTGGGCGAGGGTCGCCGGCGAGGTGTCCGTGTCCTCGAGCACGTCCAGGACCCGTCGGTGCAGGTCGACCCAACGTCCCGGAGGGATCGTGGAGAGCAGCGCCCGGCGCGCCAGCTCGTGCCGGAACGCCACCGTGCTGCCGTCGGCCCCGGGAACGGCGGCGCCGAGGATGCCGGACTCGACGCACCGGTCGAGGGCCCCGGCGCTCACCCCGGCCGCGGCGCGCAGGACGGTGACGTCCACCGGCGGTTCGAGCACCGCGGCGGCCTCGAGCAGGTCACGGGCGGCGCCCGGCAGGCGGGTCACCCGGGTGAGCACGGCGTCGCGCACCGTCGCGGGCACGCGCGGCCCGCCGGTGGCGAGCACCTCGGTGACGAAGAACGGATTGCCGCCGGTGGACGCCCAGAGCTCGTCGACGTCGGCGGTCCCGGCCAGTTGCGCCACGGCCTCCCGGGACAGCGCGGGCAGGTCGAGGCGGCGCACGGCCCGGTGGGAGGCCAGGTCGCCGAGGAGCACGCGCACCGGGTGGTCGGGGCCGATCTCGTCGTCCCGGTAGGTCACGACGACCAGGGCGGGGACCTCGGCCAGCCGTCGCGCGAGGTAGCGGACGAGGTCCACCGTGGCGTCGTCCGCCCAGTGCAGGTCCTCGACGACGAGCACCTGGCCGGGTCGCCGGGACAGTGCGGCGAGGACCGCGCCGAAGACCTCGACCGGGTTGCTGCCGGAGGCGAGGGCGGTCGTCAGCTCGGGGCCGGCCGCGGTGCCGAGGTCGAGCAGCGGGGCGAACGGGCGCGGTGTCGACATCGCCTCGCACGCCCCGCGCCACACCCGGCCCCGCCCGGCGGCGAAGGCGTCGACGAGGCTGGTCTTGCCGATGCCCGCCTCGCCGCGCAGCAGCACCAGCCGGCCCTCGCGCGCGGCCTCGTCGTTCCACGCGCGCAGCTCCCGGAGCGCGTCCGCGCGCTCGAGGAGGGGCGGGGCAGCCACGGGGTGAGCCTGGCCCGCCGACCGGGGTCTGTCACTTGCCCCGCACACGACGACGGCCCCCGAGCCGGAGCTCGGGGGCCGTCGTCGTGAGCGTCTAGTCCAGGTAGTCGCGCAGGACCTGCGAGCGCGACGGGTGGCGCAGCTTCGACATCGTCTTCGACTCGATCTGACGGATGCGCTCGCGCGTCACGCCGTAGACCTGGCCGATCTCGTCGAGGGTGCGCGGCTGGCCGTCGGTGAGGCCGAAGCGCAGGCGGACCACGCCGGCCTCGCGCTCGGAGAGCGTGGCGAGGACGGATTGCAGCTGGTCCTGCAGCAGCGTGAAGGACACCGCGTCGACGGCCACCACGGCCTCGCTGTCCTCGATGAAGTCACCGAGCTGCGAGTCGCCCTCGTCGCCGATCGTCTGGTCGAGCGAGATGGGCTCCCGGGCGTACTGCTGGATCTCCAGCACCTTGTCCGGGGTGATGTCCATTTCCTTGGCCAGCTCTTCAGGAGTGGGCTCGCGCCCGAGGTCCTGGAGCAGCTCACGCTGTATGCGGCCGAGCTTGTTGATGACCTCGACCATGTGCACCGGGATGCGGATGGTGCGGGCCTGGTCGGCCATCGCGCGGGTGATGGCCTGGCGGATCCACCACGTCGCGTAGGTCGAGAACTTGTAGCCCTTGGTGTAGTCGAACTTCTCGACCGCACGGATGAGGCCCAGGTTGCCCTCCTGGATGAGGTCCAGGAACGCCATGCCGCGGCCGGTGTAGCGCTTGGCCAGCGAGACGACGAGGCGGAGGTTCGCCTCGAGCAGGTGGGACTTGGCGCGCTCGCCGTCGCGGACGATCCACCGCAGGTCGCGCCGCATCTGCGTCGCGAGCTCCTGCTGGGCTTCGGCGACCTTGCGCAGCCGCTCGGAGGCGTAGAGGCCGGCCTCGATGCGCTTGGCGAGCTCGACCTCCTCCTCGGCGTTGAGGAGGGCGACCTTGCCGATCTGCTTGAGGTAGGCGCGGACCGAGTCGGCCGACGCGGTGAGCTCGGCGTCCTTGCGCGCCTGGCGCAGCGCCTCGGACTCCTCTTCGTCCCAGACGAAGTCGCCGGACTTCTTGTCCTCCTCCGTGGGCTCCTCGGTCTCGACCTCGGTGGCCTCGACGACCTCGGCCCCGAGCACGACGACGTCCTCGGTGAGCTCCGAGGCGGCGGCCTCGAGCTCGGTGCCCTCGAGGCCCTCGAGGTCGGCGCCCTCGGGCTCGTCGGCGGCGCCGTCGGCGTCCTCCGCACCCTCGGGGGCGTCGGTCTTCGCCGCGCCCTTGCCCTTGGCGGGCGCGGCCTTCTTGGCGCCCTTGGCGGAGCGGGTGGCCTTCTTCGCAGGGGCCGTCGCGGGCGCCTCCGCATCCTCGGGAGTCGCGACCACACCGACCGGGCCCGCAGGGGCCTCGGCGGGGTCGGCGGCGTCGGAGACGCGGCGTCGGGTTGCGGACTTTGCGGCTGCCACAGACGACCTTTCGTGACGAACGGCTGCACGGCGGTGGTATCGACGGGCCGGGCCGCCGGAGGGCCACCCGGAAGGGGGAGGGGCACGCCAAGGTCCCCGTCCCCCGGGTGTACCGCCTCGGCTCAGCATCCATTGTAACGAGCGTCGGGCGAGTCCGTCGCACCTCACAGGTCCGACGGCGGACGAGTCCTCGTCGCGGCCGGTCACGGGATCGATTCCGAGGGTCCTCGCGGGCCGCCCCGGCCCGTGGTCCGGGCGTCGCCGGGCGGCCACCTGCGTGTGGTCGGATGCTCCTCATGGACTCCCCGGTGCACGAGGAGGTGCTCGAGGACCTCGCCGTGACGATCGCCCGCGAGACCGCCGCCCTGGCCCTCACGGTGCGCGAGCGGGCCGTCGCCGACCCCGGCGGGCTGGACACGAAGAGCTCGGCCACCGACGTCGTCACCGAGGGCGACCGGGCCTGCGAGGCCCTGGTCCGGGAGCGCCTGGCCGCCGCCCGTCCCGACGACCTCGTGCTGGGCGAGGAGGGCGGCACCAGCGGCACGCCCGCCCCGGGCCAGGTCCGCTGGATCGTCGATCCCATCGACGGCACCGTGAACTACACCCACGGCCTGCCCTGGTTCTCGGTCTCGATCGGGGCCGAGGTGGACGGGGTCGTGGTCGCCGGCGCGGTGGTGGAACCGGTCTCGGGACGCGTGTGGCGCGCGGCGCGCGGCCACGGCGCCTTCCGCGACGACGAGCCGCTGCGGGCCTCGGCCCTCGAGGACCTGCGCCTCGGCGTGGTCGGGACGGGACTGAACTACGACCCGGCCCGCCGCGGGCGCCAGGCGGCGGTGCTCGCCAGGATCGCCACGTCGATCGGGGACGTGCGTCGCACCGGCTGCGCCTCGCTCGACCTCTGCGCGGTGGCCGCGGGGTGGCTCGACGGCTTCTACGAGCACGGCCTGCAGCCCTGGGACGTCGCGGCCGGGGAGCTGATCGCCGAGGAGGCCGGGGCGGTCGTGCGCCTGCCGGGGCCGGGTGAGGACGGGCTGGGGGACGAGGCGACGCTCGCCGCCCCGCCCGGGATCGTGGCGTCGCTGGTGGCGCTGCTCGCCGCCGAGGGGGCCGGCGGGATCTAGGAGCTGCAGTCGACCGAGCGCAGGGCGGTCAGCGTGGCGTCGTCGGGCGTCGGGGCCGGGGCGCCCGAGCCGTCGGTGGCCGTTTGGCGGCCCAGCGCCCTCAGGGCCTCGGTGACGGGCTGGCCGGGGGAGATGTCGCGGAAGTCGTCGCCCAGCGCCAGGTCGACCTCGCCGCCGGTGCGGCGGTCGGACACGAGCTCGGCGCACGGCACCACGAGGCTCAGCGTGCGCGCGGCCGACGCGCCCTCGGGCCCGTAGCGGATCTGCCCGACGCAGGAGAGGTCCTGTGCCGGGTAGAAGGGGTCGTTGTCGGGCGGGGCCGCCTCGGCGATGCCGAGCTCGCCGAGCTCGGCGGCCGCCAGCTGGGCCTGGCCGCGCTGGCCGGCGCCGTTGAGGACCTTCACGCGCACGTCGCCGGGCGCGGCGGCCTGCTGGTCGTCCAGCGCGTCGGACGCCTGCGGCGCGCCCGCCCCGGCCACCGGCGAGGCGTTGCAGGACGTCACCGAGCCCGCCGTGGAGTTCGTGAACACGATGGTCCAGGTGACGATGCTCGCCACCGCGAGCACGGCCACCAGCACCGTGGCCGGCACCATGTTGCGCCGCCGGTAGACGTCGCGGACGCGTGACGTGCCCGCCTTGAACGTGCCGACCACCGACGCCCCTTCCCGCCCCGACCGCGGCGGGAGACCTCGGCCCGCCGCGTCGGGGCCAGAGTAGTGGTCCCCGTGTGCGGCGGACCCCGGCCGCGGTCCGGCGTGGCGGGGCCGGTGGTGCGGCGGTGGTGAGAGGGGTGTGACCTGCGGGTTGCCGGGTCGTGTCCGTTCCGCCGCGCCGCTGTCACCGGGGTCGGCTGACCGCGCGGGGTCGCGTGGGTTACCCTCCCGCCGCTCCGCAGCCTCTGCGCGGACGTCGCGTTCGTCCGCGCCGGGTCACCCCGGTGAGACCCGGGTCACTTTCCCGGTCCGGCACAAACGGCCGTCCTCCCGCGTTGTGCTGCCGCACGACAGAGATACCTCCGGCAGCAACCGGGCAAGACCGAGGGTGGGAAACCGCATGGCGACCGACTACGACGCCCCGCGCCGCAACGAGACCGACGAGATGGGTGAGGACTCCCTCGAGGAGCTCAAGGCCCGGCGCAACGAAGCGCAGTCCGCTGCCGTCGACGTCGACGAGACCGACACCGCAGAGAGCTTCGAGCTCCCCGGGGCCGACCTCTCCGGCGAGGAACTGACGGTCCGCGTACTGCCCAAGCAGGCTGACGAGTTCACCTGTGGAAGCTGTTTCCTGGTCCATCACCGCAGCCGCCTCGCCGACCAGCGAGGAGGCCTCTTCATCTGCCGCGATTGCGCCGCGTGACCCTCACCTGAGGGCCGCGAGGAGCTCCTGCGGACGACGGGTGGAGATGACCCAGTAAGGGGTGGGGTCGTCCGGGTCGAGCACCTCGATCCGGACGGCAGGCCCCACCCAGGGACGGTGCAGGACGAACGCCTGCGGGTCGAGCTGGGGGCCGAGTGCCTCCCGCTTGGCCTCGCCGGTGACGACGTCGACCCGTCCGACCAGCGACACCGGGAGATGGGCCACGCCGGCGCGCAGCTCGCGCGCCGATTCTCCCGACGGCGTGCCGACCCCGACACGCACGCGGCCCAACCAGATCAGCACGGCCGCCGCCAGCGGCAGCAGGAGCACGTAGGGCAGCCAGGAGCGCACGCCCGGATAGCCCATGTGCAGCTCGGCCGCCATGAGCACCGCGATCAGCAGCGCCGGCGGCCACCACCACCACGGCACCGTCAGGCGCTCGTCGTGGTCGGCCCCGTCCCCGGGGCCCGCGTCGGATCCCGGTGAGGGCCGTGGGGAGCTCACGACACCCAGAGTAGTCTCGCGCGCCGTGGTGCAGGTCGACCTCGTCCGCCTCGATCCCGGGCTCCCCGTGCCGGCGCAGGCCCGTCCCGGCGACGCCGGCACGGATCTCGCAGCCGCCCACGACGTGACCCTCGCTCCCGGCGAGCGCGCCCTCGTGGGCACCGGGCTCGCGATCGTGCTCCCCGAGGGCTACGCGGGCTTCGTCATGCCCCGCTCGGGGCTCGCCGTCCGCGAGGGCATCGGGCTGCTCAACGCACCCGGGACGATCGACGCCGGGTACCGCGGCGAGGTCAAGGTGTGCCTGGTCAACCACGACCCGGCCCGCACGGTGAACGTGCGACGCGGCGACCGCGTCGCCCAGCTCGTCGTCCAGCGGGTGGAGGAGACGGTGTTCCGGGTCCTCGAGGGCGTCGACGACGTCGAGGCCCTGGCCGCGCACGCGCCCTCGGCCCGGGGGGAGGGCGGCTTCGGATCGACCGGGGTCGCCGGCGGGGGACGTCGTACGGAAGGAGACCAGCGGTGAGCGAGGACGTGCGGGGTGGGCGTCACCGGCAGCGCGCGGGGCGGGTGGCCCAGGTCGGCGTCGCCGCCGACCCCGCGGGACGCCGTCACCACCAGCGACAGGGCCCGTGGGACGCCGAGGAGGCGCCGCGCGACGGCCGACTGCGCCTGGACCTCGGCTCGGTGCAGCTGCCCGTGCCGCGGGGTGCCCGTCTCAAGGCCGAGCCCGACCCCTCCGGCCCGCTGCGGGCGGTGCACGCGATGGTCCCCGAGGGTCGGCTGACGGTCAGCGCCTTCGCCGCGCCGCGCACCGGGGGCCTCTGGCCCGAGCTGGTCGAGGAGCTCGCCGCCCAGCTCCAGAAGGAGGGCGCGACGATCCGGCGCGACCGCGGGGAGTGGGGCCGCGAGCTGGTGGCCCGCAACGGCACCACCGTGGCGCGGGTCATCGGCGTCGAGGGACCGCGGTGGATGCTGCGCGGCGTCGGCACCGGGCCGGTCCAGCACGCCCTCAAGCTGCACGGGCTCCTGCGCGAGATGCTCCGCGGCACGGTCGTCGTCCGCTCGTCGGACGCGCTGCCGGTGCGCTCGCTGCTGCCGCTCGACGTGCCCGAGGACGTGCCCGAGGAGTTCGCCGACTCGCTGGTCGAGTCGATGCCCACCAAGCCCCGGCAGATCACCCGGCCCGAGGGTCCGGTGATCCCGATGATGCTGCCGCAGCGGCCCGGGGCGGGCACCTCACCGGGCCGTAGCTGAGCAGGCCGTGACCTGCAGGACACGGGCGACCGATCGCGCACGACAGGACTATTCTCGGTCTCAGTCCGCGGCCGACGGCGCCCGATCGAGGCGTCGTCCGCGGTGACGGCACAGGAGCGGTCATGAGCGCCGAGAGCGGATTCCTGCGACGCATGGTCCGTCGGCTCACCTCCGACGTCGGCGACCTCGATGCGGACGACCTGTCCGCCGAGGCCGTCCGGTCGGGATGCAACCGTGCGTGCGACTCGAGCACGGGCGAGGCGGTGACGGTCAAGGGCCGCCTGCGCTCGGTGGAGATCTGTCCGCGCGGCTCGGTGGCCACGCTCGAGGCCGAGCTCTTCGACGGCACCGACGGCGTCACCCTCGTGTGGTTGGGACGCCGCCGGATCCCGGGCATCGAGCCTGGTCGCACCGTGCGCGCCAGCGGGCGCGTGGCCGTCCGCGACGGGCGGAAGGTCATCTACAACCCGTACTACGAGCTCCAGCGGACGCACTGAGTACCGTGGTCCCACCGGCCGCCGGCCGGTGCGGGACGCCCCGCCCGGGCCGTCCGCCGTCCTCCGGGAGACCGCCATCCGACCCGAGACGCGCCCCTCCGAGCCCCACCCAGCAGCCGGCCCGGCCGACCCGATCGACCCCCCGACGGGTCCCGTGCGCGGCCTCGGCGGCGAACCCGGCGCCCCGCGCCGCGAGGAGCCGGAGACCGAGGCCCTGGGCACGCCGGTGATCCGGGACGAGGTCGACGAGCCGGACCCCGATCCCGGAGCCGACGCCCCCGCGCCGCGCAACCCCACGCTGCTCGACCAGATGGGCGGGATCTCGGGGATCGTGGCCTCCGGCGTGCCGGTGGTCGTGTTCGTCGTGGCCCAGGCCGTCGCCGGCAACCTCGTGGCGTCGATCGTCGCGGCGGTCGCGTCCGCGCTCCTGGTGGCCGGCTGGCGGCTCACGCGCGGCGAGGCCGTCCAGCCCGCCCTGTCCGGCCTGCTCGGCGTCGCGGTCTGCGCGTTCATCGCCTGGCGCACGGGCGAGGCCAAGGGCTTCTTCCTGCTCGGCATCTGGACGAGCCTGATCTACGGCGGCGTCTTCCTGCTGTCGGTGATCGTCCGGCGGCCCCTGGTCGGGGTCATCTGGCACCTCGTCAACGGCGAGGGCCAGGCGTGGCGCCGGGACGTCGCGGTGCGCCGCGCGTTCGACATCGCGTCGCTGGCCTGGGTCGTCGTGTTCGGCGCGCGCTTCGTCGTCCAGCGCTGGCTCTACGACTCCGTCTACGCCGACACCTGGCTGGGCTGGGTCCGCATCGCGATGGGCGTGCCGCTGGCCGCCGTCGCCGCCGCGGTCACGGTGTGGGCGGTCCGGCGCAGCCGGCAGGCGCAGGCACGACCCGGGACCCGCCCCCACTCCCGACGGGCCCGCTAACCCGCCTCCGGCTCGCCCTTGAGGACGCGCTGGATCTCCTCCTCGAGGTCCTCGGCGGCGACGAACATCAGCTCGTCGCCCGGCTCGATCGGGTCGTCGGGCTGGGGGACGATCACGCGGCCGCCGCGCAGGATCGCGACGAGGGCGGCCTCGCGGGGCAGGGGCACCTCGCGCACGGCGCGCCCGGCCAGCGGGGTGTTGGGCGGCAGGGTGACCTCGACGAGGTTGGCCGTGCCCTGGCGCAGCGTCATCAGGCGCACGAGGTCGCCGACGGACACGGCCTCCTCGACCATCGCCGCGAGCATGCGCGGGGTGGACACGGCGACGTCGACGCCCCAGGCGTCGGTGAACAGCCACTCGTTGCGCGGGTCGTTCACGCGGGCCACGACGCGCCGCACGGCGAACTCGGTCTTCGCGAGCAGCGACACGACGAGGTTGACCTTGTCGTCGCCGGTCGCCGCGATGACGACGTCACAGCCCTGCACGCGGGCCTCCTCGAGGGAGGCGAGCTCGCAGGCGTCGGCGTGCACCCACTCGGCCTGCGGGACGGCCTCGGGCTCGACGTGGGTGAGGTCGCGCTCGATGAGCATCACCTCGTGCTCGGCCTCGACGAGCTCGGCGGCGATCGAGCGGCCCACCGCCCCGGCGCCCGCCACGGTCACACGCATCGGTCGTACCTCCCGGGCACACGCACTACTGCTCCGCCCTCTCCGGCGACGCCGCCGCTGCCGCGGTGACCGCGGCGACCGTGCCGCTGACCGCGGCCGTGTACACCACATCCTCCGCCTGCAGGACCGTCTCCGGCGTGGTGAGCACGCCGGTGCCGAACCGGACGATGAAGGCCACGCGGCTGCCCGTGGCCTCCTCGAGCTCGGTGACGGGCCGGCCCGCCCAGTCCTCGTGGAAGTGCACCTGCATGATCGCGACGGTGCCCGACGGGTCGCGCCAGGCCGTGGCCACGCCGTCGGGCAGCAGCATCCGCAGGAAGCGGTCGGTGGTCCACGGCACGGTGGCGACGGTGGGGATGCCGAGGCGCTCGTAGACCGCGGCGCGCTTGGCGTCGTAGATGCGGGCGACGACGTGGGAGACGCCGAAGGTCTCGCGGGCCACACGCGCGGCGATGATGTTCGAGTTGTCCCCGGAGGAGACCGCCGCGAACGCCTCGGCGCGGTGGATGCCCGCGGCGGTCAGCGTCTCGCGGTCGAAGCCG
Organism: Actinomycetospora sp. CA-053990; assembly: GCF_050948445.1. Lineage (NCBI taxonomy): Bacteria > Bacillati > Actinomycetota > Actinomycetes > Pseudonocardiales > Pseudonocardiaceae > Actinomycetospora > Actinomycetospora sp. CA-053990. The sequence goes on from NZ_CP192043.1 coordinate 2,374,463, forward strand.
GTGCCCACGACCTCCTGGCCGTGGAAGTCGCTGCCGAGGCGGCGGAACGCCTGGGCGTCGCGGTCGACCACGGCCACGTCGTGGCCCAGCCGCTCCAGGGCCAGCGCGAGGGAGGACCCCACGCGCCCGCAGCCCATCACGACGATGTGCACGCCGCCTCCCCGATCCTCGCTCGGCCGCGCCGGAACATCCCCGGACGGGCGGTGCGCACCGTATCTCCCCGGACGGCGTACCCACCGATGCGCTGGTCGGTGTGGACGCGCCTACGCTCGCCACGTGTCCAAGCTCGCCACGGCGACCAAGCGCCTGCTGCTCGGCCTGCCGTTCCGCAGCGACGAGCTGCAGGGCACGCTGCTGCGCAAGCGGGTCGCCCTGCCCGTGTTCGCCTCCGACGCGCTGTCGTCGGTGGCCTACGCGCCGCAGGAGGTGCTGATCACCCTGTCGCTGGCCGGGCTGGGGGCCTATGCGCTCGCGCCCTGGGTGGGCGTGGCGGTGATCATCGTGCTGGTCACGGTGGTGGTGAGCTACCGCCAGAACGTGCACGCCTACCCGTCGGGCGGCGGCGACTACGAGATCGCGACGGTGAACCTCGGCAAGTACGCCGGGCTGACCGTGGCCAGCGCCCTGCTGGTCGACTACACGCTCACGGTCGCCGTGTCGGTGTCCTCGGCCGCGGACAACCTCGGCGCGCTCGTGCCGTTGGTCGGCGACCACAAGGTGCTCTTCGCGGTCGCGGCCATCGTCATCCTCACCGCCGTCAACCTGCGAGGGGTGCGCGAGTCCGGGGCCGCCTTCGCGATCCCCGTCTACTGCTTCATCGTCTGCATGGTCGGCATGATCGTCGTCGGTGCCCTGCGGCTGGCCTCCGGCGACGCACTGGTCGCCCCGAGCGCCGGGTTCGGGGTGCTCCCCGAGGGCGGCGGCGACTCCACCGACGACCTCACCCAGCTGGCGCTCGTCTTCCTCGTCCTGCGCTCGTTCACCCAGGGCTGCGCGGCCCTGACCGGCGTCGAGGCCATCAGCAACGGGGTGCCGGCGTTCCGCAAGCCCAAGTCGCGCAACGCCGCGACCACTCTGGCGATGCTCGGGCTGATCTCGGTGTTCCTGTTCTCCGGGATGATCGCCCTGGCCCGCGCGTCGGGCGTGGTCATGGCCGAGCGGCCGGGCGACCAGCTCGTCGGCGCCCCGGCCGGCTACCGGCAGGAGACGCTGGTCGCGCAGCTCGCGCGGACGGTGTTCGACGGCTTCCCGCCCGGCTTCTGGGCGGTGACGATCTTCACGGCGCTGATCCTCGTGCTCGCCGCGAACACCGCGTTCAACGGCTTCCCCGTGCTCGGCTCGATCCTCGCCCAGGACCGCTACCTGCCCCGCCAGCTGCACACCCGCGGCGACCGGCTGGCGTTCTCCAACGGCATCCTGTTCCTCGCCTTCTTCGCGGTCGTGCTGGTGGTGGGCTTCAGCGCCGAGGTCACCGCGCTGATCCCGCTCTACACCGTCGGCGTCTTCGTCTCCTTCACCCTGAGCCAGACCGGCATGGTGCGGCACTGGACGCGCCTGCTCGGCACCGAGACGGACGCGACCGAGCGCGGCCGGCTGCGGCGCTCCCGCTGGGTCTCGGGCTTCGGCACGGCGATGACCGGCACGGTGCTGCTCGTCGTGCTGGTGACGAAGTTCGTGGTGGGCGCGTGGATCGCCATCGTCGCCGGGGTCCTCGCCTTCCTCCTGATGCTGTCGATCCGGCGCCACTACGACCGGATCTCCGAGGAGATCGCCGCCCCGGAGGTGATGACCAGCACGCTGCCCAGCCGCAACCACGCGATCGTGCTCGTCTCGCAGCTGCACATGCCGACGCTGCGGGCGGTGGCCTACGCCCGCGCGACCCGCCCGGACGTACTCGAGGCGCTGACGGTCAACGTCGACGACGCCGACACCCGGGCGCTGGTCGCGCAGTGGGAGCGCCGCGACATCCCCGTGCCGCTCAAGGTCGTCGAGTCGCCCTACCGCGAGATCACCAAGCCGATCCTGCAGTACGTCAAGCGCATCCGGACCGACAACCCACGGGACGTGGTCACCGTCTTCATCCCCGAGTACGTGCTCGGGCGCTGGTGGGAGCAGCTGCTCCACAACCAGAGCGCCCTGCGGCTCAAGGGCCGCCTGCTCTTCCAACCCGGGGTGATGGTGGTCAGCGTGCCGTGGCAGCTCGAGTCCTCGAAGCGGGCGGCGGCCCGCCGTCCCCCCGGCGCGCCGGGTTCGGCGCGCCGTGGCTACGAGCCGCCGCCCGGTACGGGCGGCCCTGCGGTCCCGGCCGACGCCGCCCCGGCGCCGCCGCCGAGCCCCGCGACGGCCGGCCGCTCGCCGTCCCGGCGCTCCGCAGGCGGGCGCGACGAGACGCCGGCGCGGCCGCGATGAGCGCGCCCGCCGAGGGGGCCGCCGAGCCCACCGCCGAGCCCGCCGCCGAGCCCGCCGCCGAGCCCGCCGCCGAGCCCGCCGTCACCGACTGGACCGACCAGCTGCTCGAGCTCGACGTCGGGGCGGTCGCGCACGGCGGCCACTGCGTCGCGCGTCACGAGGGCCGGGTGGTCTTCGTGCGCCACGCGTTGCCCGGCGAGCGGGTGCGGGCGGCGGTCACCGAGGACGCCGGCGGCTCGTTCTGCCGCGCCGACGCGGTCGCGGTGCTCGTGGCCTCGCCGCAGCGCGTCGAGCCGCCCTGCCCGTGGGCGGGACCCGGCGGGTGCGGCGGCTGCGACTGGCAGCACGCCGAGCCGGCCCTGCAGCGCGAGCTCAAGGCCGTGGTCGTCGCCGAGCAGCTCTCCCGCCTGGCCGGGATCGAGCGCGAGGTCACCGTCGAGGAGCTGCCCGGCGGGCCCCTGGACTGGCGCACCCGGATGCGGATGGCCGTCACCGACGACGGGCGGCCGGGCCTGCGGGCGCACCGCAGCCACGAGGTGCTCCCCGTCGGCGACTGCCCGATCGCCGCGCCGGGGGCGCTCCTGCCCGTGCTGGAGCGGGAGTGGACGCCGACCGCGGAGGTCGAGATCGTCCGGGACGCCGCGGGCGAGGTGCACGCCGCAGAGCTGTTCGAGGGCGTCCGGCACCCCGCGCTGGGCAGCGGCACCGCCCACGAGCAGGCCGCCGGCCGCGAGTGGGAGCTGCCCGCGGAGGCGTTCTGGCAGGTCCACCCGCACGCCGCGGACGCGGTGGTCGCCGCCGTGCTCGAGGGCGTCGGCGACGTCGCGGCGGGCGCGTGCACCTGGGACCTCTACGGCGGCGCCGGGCTCATCGCGGCCCCGCTGGCCGAGCGCGTCGGGCCGGGGGGTCGGGTGGTGCTCGTCGAGAGCGACCCCGCGGCCACCGCGGCGGCGGGACAGTGCCTCTCCGATCTGCCGGCGGTGCAGGTGGTGCGGGGTCGGGTGGAGAAGGTGCTGGACGGGCTGCCCGGGCCGCCCGCGGTGATCGTCGCCGACCCGCCGCGCAAGGGGCTGGGCCGCGGCCTCGCCGGCCGGCTCGCCGAGCAGGGTGCCGAGCGGATCGTCCTCGTCGCCTGCGACCCCGCGGCGCTCGCCCGCGATGTCGCCGCGATGGCCGAGCACGGCTACCGGTTGGACACGCTGCGTGCGTTCGACGCGTTCCCGATGACCCATCACGTCGAGTGCGTCGCAACCGTGCGCCGGACGTGACGTACTCCGGTAGACAGGGACCGGCGGCGTCGAGGGAGTCACCGGTGAGCGGGAGCCTGAGCGGGAGCCTGGTCAGCGCGGGCCTGGTGCCGGCGGGGCCGGTCAGCTTCCTGGACGGGGTCCGGATGATCGACCACCACTGCCACAGCGTCGTCGACGGTCCGCTGGACCGGGCGGGCTTCGAGGCGCTGCTCACCGAGGGTGCCGCGCCGGCGCCGGGCACGAGCGGCTTCGACTCGGCGCTGGGGTTCTCGGTGCGCCGCTGGTGCGCGCCGGCGCTCGACCTGCCCGCCCACGCGGACCCCGACGACTACCTCGCCCGCCGCGCCGAGCTCGGGCCCGACGAGGTGACCCGCCGGTTCCTCGGCGGGGCCGGGGTGGGCGCGGTGTTCGTCGACCACGGTTTCGCGGCCGGCGGCCTGCTCGCCCCGTCCGCCCTCGGCGCGGCGGCCGGCGCGGCGGTGGGCGAGGTCGTCCGGCTCGAGGCGGTGGCCGAGGCCGTGGCCGACGCGGGCGTCGACGCCGCCGGCTACGGCGACGCCCTCCGGGACGCGGTGGCCGCGCGCACCGACCCCGGCGCGGTGCCCACGCCCGTCGCCACCAAGAGCGTGCTGGCCTACCGCGCGGGCCTCGACGTCGACCCGACCCGCCCGGAGGCCGCGGAGGTCAAGAAGGCGGCCGACGGGTGGCTGCGGCGCCGCGCCGAGACCGGCGAACCCCTGCGCGACCCCGTGCTGCTGCGCCACGGGCTCTGGACCGGCCTGGACACCGGGCTGCCGCTGCAGATGCACACGGGGTTCGGCGACCGGGACGAGGACCTGCACCGCGCCAACCCCGCGCTGCTCGTCGGGCTGGCCCGCCTCGTCGAGCCGCTGGGCGTGCCGCTGATGCTGCTGCACTGCTACCCGTACCACCGGGAGGCGGCGTGGCTCGCGCAGGTGTTCACCGGCGTGCACGTCGACGTCGGCCTGGCCGTGCCCTACGTCGGCCCCCGCGCCGCCACCGTGATCGGGGAGCTGCTCGAGCTCGCGCCCTTCGGGAAGGTCCTCTACTCCTCGGACGCGTTCGGCCTGCCCGAGCTGCACCTGCTGGGGGCGCTGCGCTTCCGGTCGGCGCTGGGTGGTCTATTGGAGCACCTCTGCGCGACGGACGAGCTCGCGCCCGCCGACGCCGAACGGGTGGCCACCATGATCGGGACCGACAACGCGCGCCGGGTCTACGGGCGGATGCCGGCGTGAGTCGGCCCCAGCCCGTGACCCCCCCATCCACGACGCCGCAGCCCGCGACCCCGCCCCGCGTCGCCCCGGCGCTGCACGCCGCGCTCGAGGACGAGCTCGACGCGGCCGTGGCGCTGCGGCACGCGCTGCACCGCGACCCCCGCCTGTCCGGCGACGAGGCCGACAGCCGCGACCTCGTGCTGGGCGCGCTCGCGGACGTGGTGCCGGACGGGCGCACCCCCGACCCGGTGGCCGACACCGGGGCGATGGTGCGCCTCGGGGCCCCGCCGGGGACGGGACGCCGGCGGTGGCCGTGCGCGCCGAGCTCGACGCCCTGCCCGTCGTGGAGCGCACCGGCCTGCCGTTCAGCGCCACCGGCGCCGCCGCGCACGTCTGCGGGCACGACGTCCACGTCGCGGCGCTGGTCGCCGTGGTGCGGGCGATCGGACGGGCGGGCGCCGGCGCGCTGCCCGCGCCGCTGCTCGCGGTCTTCCAGCCGCGCGAGGAGAAGGCCCCGTCGGGCGCGGCGGACGTGGCCGCCGACCCCGCCTTCGTCGCTCACCGGGTGGGGGCGGTGCTCGGGGTGCACGTCCAGCCCGAGCTGCCGCGCGGCACGGTCTCGGTGCGCGGCGGCCCGGTGAACGCCTCGGCCGACGAGATCGAGATCGAGGTGCACGGGCGCGGCGGGCACGGCGGCTACCCCCACCGCACGCGCGACCCCGTGCTCGCCCTCGCCGAGATCGTCGCCGGCGTGCACCACATCGTGTCCCGGCGCGTCGACCCGATGGCCGCCGGCGTGATCACCATCGGGCAGATGACCGCGGGCTCGGCGCCCAACATCGTCCCCGAGACCGCGTCGGCACGCGGCACCGTCCGGGCCCTCGACGCCGACCGCGACGAGATGCTCGCCGCGGTCCGCGACGTCGTGGAGGGCACCGCCACGGCCTACGGGTGCACCGCCACGCTCACCGTGGTGCCGAACGAGCCGGCCGTGGTCAACGACGACGCGCTGGCCCGCACGGTCGCGGCCTCGCTCGGCGGGCGTCGCCGCGAGGACCGGACCGGCGGCAACGGGCACGGCAGCGGCGGTGCCAACGGAGACGGGCACGGGGACGCGGACGCCCCGGGGGAGCCGACCGGCCTGGTGCTCGACACCACGTTCCGATCCTGCGGCGCGGACGACTTCTCGCACTACGGTGACGTGCTGCCGTCGTTGATGCTGTTCGTGGGCACGACCCCGGCCGGGTCCACCCCGGGCGAGGGCCCGGGCCTGCACCACCCCGAGTTCTCGCCCGACGACGCGATGGTCGGCGAGGTGGCCCGCGCGCTCCTCGCCTCGGTCGTCGCCGCGGGCGCGGCGCTCGTGGCCACCACCGCGGAGCCTGCGGACCCGCTGGTCTAACCCGAGGCCGGCCCCAGCCCGACCCCGCTCGTCACCACCCCCGGGACCCGGGGCCGACGAGCCCCCGTGAAGGAGACCCAGGCGTGACCGAGATCCAGGCGTTCTCCCGCGAGTTCCTGCGCGACCCGCTCCACGTCGCCGCGCTGTTCCCCAGCTTCGGCCCCCTCTGCCGCCAGGCCGCGGCACCGCTGCCCGAGACGGGCGACCCGGTGGTGCTCGACCTCGGCGCCGGCACCGGCCAGGTCACCGACGTCATCCAGGAGCGCCTGGGGGGCCGCGGCCGGCACATCGCGGTGGAGTTCAACCCCCGCATGGCCGCCGTCCTCCAGGAGCGGCACCCGAAGGTCGAGGTGATCTGTGACGACGCGAACGCCGTCGTCGAGCGCCTGCTCGCCGAGGGGGTGCGCACCGACCTCACCGTCTCCGGCCTGCCGTGGCTGCTCACCTCGCCGAAGGACCGCACGATCTTCCGCCCGCTGGCCCGGCTCGCCGCCCCGGGCGGCGCGGTGACGCAGCTCGCACACGCCTGGATCCGGTTCTTCCCGGCCGCCAAGCAGGTCCAGCGCAACCTCGAGACGCACTTCGAGGAGGTCGTCGTCACCCGCACGGTGCTGGCGAACATCCCCCCGGCTGTGGTCTACGTCGCCCGGCGGCCGCGAACCTGATGGTCGCGCCGTCGACGACGATTCGGGCGAACTGCGCCGGGTCCGCGCGTCCGTAGACTGGGCGGGCCGTTGACCCCCGGCGGAGCAGAGGTGACCCCGTGACGTTGATGGACCGTGTCCGCACCCCCGCGGACCTGCGCGGTCTCGACGCGGACGAGGTCGTCGCCCTCGCGTCCGAGATCCGCGCGTTCCTCGTCGACCGGGTGTGCCGCACCGGCGGGCACCTCGGGCCGAACCTGGGTGTGGTGGAGCTGACGCTCGCCCTGCACCGGGTCTTCGACTCGCCGCGGGACGCGCTGATCTACGACACGGGCCACCAGAGCTACGTCCACAAGATCCTCACGGGCCGTGCCGACGACTTCGGCGGGCTGCGCCAGGTCGGCGGGCTCTCGGGCTACCCGAGCCGCACCGAGAGCGAGCACGACCTGGTGGAGAACTCCCACGCCTCCACCGCGCTGTCGTGGGCGGACGGCCTCGCGAAGGCCGACGCGCTCACCGGACGCGACCGGTCGGTGGTGGCCGTCGTCGGCGACGGGGCCCTCACCGGCGGGATGTGCTGGGAGGCGCTGAACAACATCGCCGCGGCCCCCGACCGGCCCGTGGTGATCGTCGTCAACGACAACGGGCGCTCGTACTCGCCGACGATCGGCGGGCTGTCGCGCAAGCTGACGGCGCTGCGGCTGCTGCCGCGCTACGAGCAGGCCCTCGAGCACGGCAAGCGCGCCGTGCAGGGCCTGCCGCTGGTCGGGCCCACGTTGTACTCGGCGCTGCACGCCGCGAAGGCCGGGATGAAGGACGCCCTGAGCCCGCAGCCGCTGTTCGCCGACCTCGGCCTGAAGTACCTCGGGCCCGTCGACGGTCACGACGTCGAGGCCATGGAGCACGCCCTGCGGGTGGCCCGCGACTTCGGCGGCCCGGTCGTCGTGCACGCGGTGACCGCGAAGGGCCGCGGGTTCGCGCCCGCCGAGGCCGACGAGGCCGACCTCATGCACTCCCCGGGGCCGCTCGACCCCGAGACCGGGGTGCCGGTCGGGCCCAAGCCCCGGGACTGGACCGCGGTCTTCACCGAGTCGATGCTCGAGCTCGGGCGCGAGCGCTCCGACGTCGTCGCCATCACCGCGGCGATGCAGGGCCCCACCGGGCTGACGCCCTTCGGCGAGGCGTTCCCCGAGCGCCTGTTCGACGTCGGCATCGCCGAGCAGCACGCGATGACCTCGGCGGCCGGGCTCGCCGCGGGCGGCCTGCACCCCGTCGTCGCGATCTACTCGACGTTCCTCAACCGCGCGTTCGACCAGCTGCTCATGGACGTCGCGCTGCACCGCGCGCCCGTGACGATCACGCTCGACCGCGCCGGGGTCACCGGCAGCGACGGCGCCAGCCACAACGGCATGTGGGACCTCTCGATCCTCGGGATCGTGCCCGGCCTGCGGGTCGCCGCGCCCCGGGACGCGGTGACCCTGCGCGAGGAGCTGCGCGAGGCCGTCGGCATCGACGACGGGCCGACCGCCCTGCGCTGGTCGAAGGGCGCGGTCCCCGCCGCGGTGCCCGCGCTGCGCACGCTCGGCCCGGCCGAGGGACCCGGGCGCGTCGACGTCCTCGCCGAGCCCGGCCGTCCCTCGCGCGCCGCCCCGCGGCCAACCGCGGTGGACCGCCTGCCCGACAGCGTCGTGCCCGACGTCCCGGACGTCCTGCTCGTGTGCGTCGGGGCGTTCGGCGAGCTCGGGGTGCAGGCCGCCGAGCGCCTGACCGCGCAGGGGATCGGCGTCACCGTCGTCGACCCGCGCTGGGTCCAGCCCGTGCCCGAGGCGCTCGTGACGCTGGCCGGCGAGCACCGTCTCGTGGTCACCGTCGAGGACGGCGGGCGCCACGGCGGCGTCGGGTCGGCGATCGCCGACGCCCTCGCCTCGGCCGAGGTGGACGTCCCCGTGCGCACGCTCGCCCTCGATCAGGAGTTCCTCGCCCACGCCTCGCGCGGCCAGGTGCTCGCCGGGGCGGGCCTCACCGACGCCGACGTCGCCCGGCGGATCACCGAGTGGGTCTCGGGCCGCGACACGACGCTCGTGCCGGACGCGGACACCGTCGCGCGCTGACCCCGATCCTTCTCGGCGTTGTTTCTCAGGGGCTGCTCAGGAGACCTGTGGCACCGTGGAGATGTGCGAGTACTGATCGTGGAGGACGAGCAGGCCCTGGCCGACGCGCTGGCCCGTGGCCTGCGCCGCGAGGGGATGGCGGTCGACGTCGCGTACGACGGCGACGAGGGCAGCGAGAAGGTCGGCGTGACGCGCTACGACGTCGTCGTGCTCGACCGCGACCTGCCGGGACGCTCCGGTGACGAGCTGTGCGCCGAGATCGTCGGCGACGTCACGCGCGTCATCATGCTGACGGCGAGCGGCGCGCTGCGCGACAAGGTGGAGGGGCTCGCGCTCGGCGCGGACGACTACCTCGCCAAGCCCTTCGACTTCCCGGAGCTCGTGGCGCGTGTCCGCGCCCTCGGCCGGCGCGCCACCCCCGCGGTGCCGCCGGTGCTGCGCTCCGCGGACATCGTGCTCGACCCCGCGAAGCGCACCGTCACCCGCCGCGGCTCGGTGCTCGAGCTCACCCGCAAGGAGTTCGGGGTGCTCGAGGTGCTCATGGCCGCGGGTGGCGCGGTGGTCAGCTCCGAGGAGCTGCTCGAGCGGGTGTGGGACGAGAACGCCGACCCGTTCACCACCACGGTGCGGGTCACGGTGATGACCCTGCGCAAGAAGCTCGGCGAGCCCGGGATCATCGACACCGTCGTCGGCTCGGGCTACCGGGTGCCGGCGGAGTCGCCCGCGGTGGTCTAGGGCGCCCCGAGCCCTTCACGGGGCCGCCTCCGGGCGCCCCGTAGCGTCACGGCCGTGTCCGCCGCCTCGCCCGCCCTGCGCCGGGGACCCGGGCTCCGGGTCCGGCTGACGCTGGTCGCCACCGGCCTGGTCGCCGTCGTGGCCGTGGTGATGGTGTGGCTCGGCTGGATGCTCGTCGGCGAGGTCGCGGCGGGCGTGCCCCAGCTCCCGCCCGACACCCCCGTCACCGTCGACGGCGTGCGGGTGCCGGCGGGGGAGCTGGCCGTCGCGCTGGGGAAGTCCGCCCGCACCGAGGTGCTGCGGGTCGGCTCGATCGCGTTCGCGATGGTCGTCATCGCGGCGGCCCTGGTGTCCTGGGTGCTGGTCCGCCGGGTGCTGCGCCCGCTGCACGAGGTGACCGCCGCCGCGCGCCGGCTCTCGGCGGAGTCGCTCGACGCCCGCATCGGGCTGACCGGCCCCCGCGACGAGGTCGCCGAGCTGGCCGCCACCTTCGACGCCATGCTCGACCGCCTGCAGGCGGCGTTCGACGCGCAGCGCCGCTTCGTCGCCAACGCGAGCCACGAGCTGCGTACCCCGCTCGCGGTGCTGCGCACCGAGGTCGACGTGACCCTCGCCGACCCCGAGGCCGACGTCGCCGAGCTGCGTCGCATGGCCGAGGTGATCCGCGAGGCCACCCGCCGCGCCGAGCACCTCGTCGCCGGCCTGCTGCTGCTCGCGCGCACCGAGGCCGCCGACGCCGTGCCCACCGAGCCCGTCGACCTCGCCGAGACCGTCCCCATCGCGCTCGACGCGGTGCGCGCGGAGGCCCGCGACCGGGGGCTGAAGATACGGACCGACCTGGCCTCCGCCGGGGTCGCCGGCGACGCCGCCCTGCTCGGGCGCATCGCCGGGAACCTCGTCGAGAACGGGGTACGCCACAACGTCGACGGGGGCTGGCTGACCCTGCGCACCGGGGTCGAGGACGGGCACGCGGTGCTCGCCGTGGCGTCGTCGGGCCCGGTGGTCTCCCCGGAGACCGTGGCCGAGCTGTTCGAGCCCTTCCGCCGCGGCGCCGGCCGCACCGGCACCGGCACCGGCCTAGGCCTGTCGATCGTGCGGGCCGTCGCCCACGCGCACGGGGGACGCGCGTCCGCCGAACCCGTCGAGGGCGGGGGGCTCGCGGTCACCGTGGCGTTGCCGCTGGATTCCCGGCCGAACACCTGATTACAGTGTTGCAATGACACCGACGCTGTACGAGTGGGCCGGCGGGACCGAGGCGTTCCGCCGTCTCATCGACGCGTTCTACGACCGGGTCGAGCGCGACGACCTCCTGAGCCCGCTCTTCCCGGGCGGGGTCACCGAGGAGCACCGGGCGCACGTGACCCTCTGGTGGGCCGAGGTGTTCGGTGGCCCGGCGGACTACACGACCTCGCTCGGCGGCTACGAGCGGATGCTCGCCCACCACCGCGACCTCGGCATCACCCCCGACCAGCGCCGGCGGTTCGCCGAGACCATGAGCCGGGCGGCCGACGACGCAGGCCTCCCCGACGATCCCGAGTTCCGCGCCGCCTTCGTCGGCTACGTCGAGTGGGGCACCCGGCTCGCGCTGGCCAACTCGCAGTCCGGTGCCGACGTCGTCGAGCAGGCGCCCGTCCCGCAGTGGGGATGGGGTGTGGCGCCGCCGTACCAGCCGTCCTGAGGCCCGTCCTGGGTCAGGACGGCTCCTCGGCAGGGGCCGGCTGTGCTCTCAGGGCCTCGGCGAGCAGGGGAGCGGCGAGCTCCGCCTGCCACGGCCGGGCGCCCAGGTCGGCGAGGGCCGCACCCACCGCGTCGGCGTCGGCCGTGTCGGCACCGTCGGGGGCTCGGGCGGCGACCAGCACAGACGGCGCACGAGGTCGGGCGTCACGAGGTTCTCGACCGGGGTGCCGGTGCGCTCGGACAGGCCCGCGAGGGCGGCCCGCGCGGCGGCGAGACGTGCCGCGGCGGCCGGGTCCTTGTCGCCCCAGCGGTGCGCGGGCGGCGGGCCGTCGGGCTGCGCGGCGGCGGCGGGCCACTGCGTGCGGTCCAGAGCGCGGGCGCGGGCGATCGCCGACCACCAGCGATCGCCCAGGCGGCGCTGGGCCCGCCCGCGGAACACCGGCATCGCGACGAGCTCCTCACGGCCCGCGGGCTCGCGCAGAGCGGCGTCGACGATCGCGGCGTCCGGCAGCAGGCGGCCGGGGGCGACGTCGCGGGCGGCCGCGAGCTCGTCGCGGGACTCCCACAGCTCGCGGACGACGGCGAGCTGCGCGGGCCGGCGCACCTTGTGCATGCCCGAGGTGCGCCGCCACGGCTCGGCGCGCGGCGGCGGGGGAGGGCGAGGCGCACGGCCTCGAACTCCTGCTCGGCCCAGGCGGTCTTGTGCTGGCGCTCGAGGTCGGCGGCCACCGCGTCGCGGAGCTCGATCAGCAGCTCGACGTCGAGGGCGGCGTAGGTCAGCCAGTCGTCGGGCAGCGGGCGGCGCGACCAGTCGGCGGCGCCGTGGCCCTTCTGCAGCCGCACGCCCAGCAGGTGCTCGGTGAGGGGGCCGAGCCCGACGCGCGGGTAGCCGACGAGGCGCCCGGCGAGCTCGGTGTCGAAGAGGGAGTCGGGGCGCATGCCGACCTCGGCCAGGCACGCGAGGTCCTGGGAGGCGGCGTGCAGCACCCACTCGACGCCGCGCAGGGCGTCGCCGAGCACGGAGAGGTCGCCGCCGCACGCGATGGGGTCGACGAGGAAGGAGCCGGCGCCCTCGCGGCGCAGCTGCACCAGGTAGGCGCGGGCCGAGTAGCGGTAGCCCGAGGCCCGCTCGGCGTCCACCGCGACGGGACCGCTGCCTGCGGCCAGACGTGCGGCGGCGTCCGAGAGCGCCGCGGCGTCCTCGACGAGCGGGGGAACGCCGTCGGCCGGTTCGAGCAGGTCGACGGCCGTGTCCTCGGCGGGTCCCGCGTGGTCCGCCGCCTGGTTCTCGGCCCGGCCGCCTGCATGATCCGGAGCCCCGGCCTGCTCGCTCTGCGAAGTGTTGGCCGTCACGGACGGTGGAGTCTGCCCGCTCCCGGCGTCCGGCGCAGGAACAAGAGTGGATCTCGACGGCGTGTCGGACCCCGTCGGGTCGCCCGGAGCGCGGCCACGGACCCCACCGGCGTTCCCGGCGGGGTCCGTGGACCGGCTGGCCGGGGACGGCCGCTCCGAGGAGGAGCGGGCCGACCCCCGTGCCCTCGCGCTCAGCGGATGACGCCGGCCCGCATGGCCAGCGCGACCATCTGTGCCCGGTCGCCCGTCCCGAGCTTGCGCCCGATGCGGGAGAGGTGGCTCTTGACCGTCAGCGCCGAGAGGCTCAGCGCGTCGCCGATCTCCTTGTTGGACCGCCCGTCGGCGACCAGCTGGAGCACCTCGACCTCACGGGCCGACAGCTCCCGTGGGGTGTTGTCCGTGGCCGGCACACGCGTGCCCGCCGCGAGCAGCGGAGCGACCGAGGGGTCGGCGTAGAGGCCGCCCTCGAGCACTCGCCGCACGCCATCGGTGACGACGCCGGGAGACGCCGACTTGAGCAGGTAGGCCTGGGCGCCGGCCTGGAAGGCCGCACGCACCGCCGACGGGTCGTCGGAGGCCGCCAGCACCACGATCCGGTTCCAGCCCTGCGCGCGGAGCTCGGCGATCAGGTCCAGGCCACTGCCGTCCGGCAGGCCGAGATCCAGGATCGCGAGATCGCACGGCCCGCTGGCCAGTGCTCGGGTGCGGGCCTCGGAGATCGAGGCCGCCTCGTGGACGGTGCCCGCGCCCATCGAGGAGAGCCGCTGCGCGATCGCCTCGCGCAGCAACGGGTGGTCGTCGACCACCAGGACAGAGAACATCTCTTCCCGCGGATGCGGGACCATGGCCGGCGGCAACAAGCCGCTTGCGACGCCGCGAAGGGCCATGCCTGGGCCCACGGTTGCCACGTCGAGTACCTCCTAGAAGTCGGTCTTGCCCCCCGACATTCCGCACCGGGCCCCCGAACCATCGACCGCGCCGCCGATCGGACGAGGAAGTGCGTGCGAGAGAAGATATCCCCCCGGGCGAGTTAACGAGAGCATCAGGGCCAACTTCGCTCGGTGGAGTTTCGTGCGTTACGCGGCCGCGGTCACCCTTTGGAGTGGACAGACGACACGGAATCGTCTCTCGGTAACACTGCGTGTAACTGCAGCTACGGAGAGTGCTGAGTGGCGCCGACCGGCACAGCCCGGCTGCAACCAACGCCCCAACGTGGGCGCGTGACGGGTGGAGCGGGGTCGGGCTGATCGGACGCCTCCCTGTGCATCTCAACGCGAGGGCGCGATGACCTGCAAGGGGTTGCTGAAATTGCGGGAGCGATACCGGTAGTACCGGAAAAATGTCAGCCGGATCGTCCGGCGCGACGCGTTCCGAGTGTCGTCACGCCCTCCGGCGGAAGTCCCGCGGCGATGGCGAGGACACCCGCGAACGCGTCGCCGTGCGCGGTGAGGACGTCCTCGGTGGGCGTCCAGGACGCCCGCAGCTCGAGATCGGTGGCGTGACTCGGGCCACTGATGTCGCCGAAGCGCACCGAGGCCGTCTGGGTCACCGTGCCGCCGAGCGCGGTCCAGGCCGCCCCGGAGTCCTCGAGGGCGCCCGTGAGCCACGACCACGCCACCTCGGGCAGCATCGGGTCGCCGGCGTGCTCGGGGTCGAGCTCGGCGCGCACGAAGGTCACCACGCGCAGCGTGCCGTCCCAGGCGTCCTGGCCCTCGGGGTCGTGCAGCAGGACGAGGCGCCCGGTGACGACGACCTCGGCGTCGTCCACCTCGCCCACGCCCGGCGCGGGCGGGCCCGCGAGGACCTCGGCGCTCCAGGCCGCCGAGTACGGCGCCAGGCGCTGCGGGGGCCGCATCGTCCGCAGCTCGATCTCGGGACGGGTCCGGAGATCGGCGAGGGACTCCACCGCGCGCCGGAACGTCTCGGGGTGGGTGGTGGGCGCCGTCACCTCGACGACAGTAGGCCGAACGGGTTCTTTCCGGCACCTCCCACGCCGAGGGGTCCCGTGCGTCCCTCGTCCACCACCCGACCCGCGCGTCCCACCGACACGGGAGCGAGGGCGTGCCTCGCTGCCTGCGGCGCGGCCGGGGCGGCCCTCGCTCCCGGCGGCGGAGGGCGCCGGGGCCGTGGGACGATGAGGGCACTATGAGCAGCGGGATCGCGGGCACGGCCACCGCAGGCGGCACGCAGAGCGCGGCGGCGCGCCGCCACCTGCCTGACGCCCCGTTCCTCGCGGCCACCCGCCGCGAGCGACCGTCCCGGCACCCCGTGTGGTTCATGCGCCAGGCGGGACGCTCGCTGCCCGAGTACCGCGAGCTCCGCAAGGGCACCGGCATGCTCGAGGCCTGCCTGACCCCCGACCTCGCGTGCGAGATCACGCTGCAGCCCGTCCGCCGCTACGGCGTCGACGCCGCCATCCTCTTCTCCGACATCGTCGTGCCGCTCAAGGCCGCCGGGGTCGGGGTGGACATCGTCGCGGGCACCGGGCCCGTCGTGGAGCAGCCGGTGCGCACGGCGGCCGGCGTCGCCGCCCTGCCGGCGCTGGACGCCGAGGGCGTCGCGCCGGTGGCCGACGCGGTGCGGCTGCTGGTCCGCGAGCTCGGCGACACCCCGCTCATCGGCTTCGCCGGGGCGCCCTTCACCCTCGCGTCCTACCTCGTGGAGGGCGGCCCGAGCCGCAACCACGAGCGCACCAAGGCCCTGATGCACGCCGAGCCGGACACCTGGCACGCGCTGTGCTCCACCCTCGCCGACACGACGCTGACGTTCCTGCGCGCCCAGGTCGACGCCGGCGTCGACGCCGTGCAGCTCTTCGACTCCTGGGCCGGCGCGCTCTCGGAGCGCGACTACCGCGAGCTGGTGCTCCCGCACTCCACCCGCGTGCTGCAGGGGCTGGCCGACACCGGCCTGCCGCGCATCCACTTCGGGGTCGGCACCGGCGAGCTGCTGGGCGCCATGGGCGAGGCCGGCGCCGACGTCGTCGGGGTCGACTGGCGGCTCCCGCTCGACGTCGCCGCCGCCCGTGTGGGGCCGGGCCGGGCGCTGCAGGGCAACCTCGACCCGGCGCTGCTGTTCGCCGGCCGGGACGTCGTCGACCGCGAGGTGCGCCGCATCCTCACCGAGGGCGCCACGGCCGAGGGCCACGTGTTCAACCTCGGCCACGGGGTGCTCCCCGAGACCGATCCGGACGTGCTCGCGCGGGTCGTCGACCTGGTGCACGAGACCCCCGTGCCGTGAGCCGCGTCCTCGTCGTCGGCGGCGGGGTCTCGGGCCTGGCCGCGGCGCACCGCCTGCGCACCCTCCTGGGTGCCGAGGCGGACATCGTCGTCGTCGAGGCCGCGCGCTCGCTGGGCGGCAAGCTCGCGGCCCTGGAGATCGGCGGCCGTCGTGTCGACGCGGGCGCGGAGGCCTTCCTGGCGCGGCGTCCGGAGGCGGCGGCGCGGATCGCCGAGCTCGGCCTCGACGACCAGCTCGTGCACCCGGGCTCCGCGGCGTCCGCGCTGCGCGTCGGCGGCCGCACCGTCGGGCTCCCGCCGCGCACGGTCATGGGCGTGCCCGGGGACCCGGAGGTCGCCGCCGGCGCGCTGTCGCCCGACGGGCTCGCCGCGCTGCGCGCCGACCGTCCCGGCGCCTGGGAGCCGGGCGGCGACGTCGCCGTCGGCGAGCTCGTGCGGGCGCGGCTCGGGGACGAGGTGGCCGACCGTCTCGTCGACCCGCTGCTCGGCGGCGTTTACGCCGGGCGCGCCGACGCGCTCGGGGTGCGCGCGACGGTGCCGGCGCTGGCCGCCGCGCTCGACGCCGACCCCCGCTCGCTGCTCGCCGCCGCGCGCTCGTGCCTGCCCGCGCCCCCGATCGAGGGCGCGCCGCCGATCCCGGTCTTCGGGACGCTCCGCGGCGGCCTCGCCGACCTCCCCGCCACCCTCGCCCTCGCCGCCCGCGCCGAGCTGCGCCTGGGGCGCACGGTCACGGCCCTGGCCCGGACCGCGACGGGCTGGCGCGCCGAGCTCGGCGAGGACGGGCCCCCGATCGAGGCCGACGCCGTGGTGCTCGCCGTCCCGGCCCCGGCCGTGCGGCGCCTGCTCGCCGACCACGCCCCGGCCGCCGCCCGGGCGGCCGGCGAGATCGAGGTCGGGTCCTCCGCGCTCGTGCTGCTCGCTCTGCCCGCGGCGGCCGCGGCGCCGCTCGCCGGACGCTCCGGGGTCCTCGTCGGGGCGGGGGAGCGCCGACCCGACGGCCTGCCCTGGACGATCAAGGCGGCCACCTTCAGCGCGCAGAAGTGGCCGCACCTCGCTCCCACCGAGGACCCCGACGACACCTCCGTGCTGCGCCTCTCGATCGGACGGCACGGCGACGCGGCCTCGACGTCCGCGCTGCGCCGCGACGACGACGACCTGGTCAGCGCCGCCCGCAGCGACCTCGGCGCGCTCACCGGCATCGAGGAGGTGCCGGTCGAGAGCGCGGTGGTGCGCTGGCCGGGCGGCCTGCCCCAGTACGGCGTGGGGCACGTCGAGCGGGTCGCGACGCTCGAGGACGGCGTCGCCGCGATGCCGGGGCTCGCGATCGCGGGCGCGGCCCTGCACGGCGTCGGGGTGCCGGCGTGCCTCGCCACCGCCGACGCCGCGGCCCGGCGGATCGCGGCCCACCTGGCCGCCTCGGTCGACCGCGGGTAGGTCACGGGTCGTGCCCGGGGCCAGACTGCGCCCATGGACGATCTCGCCGGTGCCCTCGGGGCCCGGGACGACGGCACCCTCGACGACGAGGAGCGGACGACCTTCATCGTCGACACGCTCGCGGAGGCGTTCTCCGACCTCATGGCGGCCTCGCCGGCGGCGTTCCGCAACAAGTTCCGCAAGATGGCGGCCGAGCCGTTCGCCTTCTACCGGGGCAGCGCCTGCCTGTACTACGCCGACGTCGCCCGGCTCGAGGACCGGTGGGTCGACGAGCGCACCCGCCGGGTGTGGATCCAGGGCGACCTGCACGCCGAGAACTTCGGCACCTACCTCGACGGCGACGGCGTGCTGGTGTTCGACGTCAACGACTTCGACGAGGCCTACGTCGCGCCCTGGACCTGGGACCTGCGCCGACTCGTCGCCAGCGTCGCGCTCCTGGGCTGGTCCAAGGCGTTCTCCGACACCGACATCGACGCGATGAACACGGCCTACCTGCGGGCCTACCTGGAGGCGGTGCGCTCCTTCTCCGGCGGCTCGGGCGAGCGCGAGTTCGCGCTGACGCGCCGCAACACCGACGGCCCGATCCACGCGGCCCTGCAGCACGCGCGGGAGAGCAGCCGCCGCGGCCTGCTGGACGCGATCACCGAGATCGAGGGCGAGGACCGGATCTTCCGCGACGGGCCGGGTGTGCGGCGCCTCGACGAGGCCGAGCGCGACGAGGTCCTCGGCGCCTACGCCCGCTACCTGGAGACCATCCCGGCCGGCAAGCGGTGGGCGGACACCGCCTACGTCGTCCACGACGTCGTCGGGCGCAGCGGCTTCGGGATCGGCAGCGCCGGGCTCCCGGCCTACAACATCCTCATCGAGGGCCCGAACGAGGCGCTCGACTACGACATCGTGCTGTCGATGAAGCAGGCGGTGCGGGCGGCGCCGAGCCGGGTGGTCGACGACGGCGAGGTCGCGTCCTGGTTCCTGCACCACGGTCACCGGACCGCGCTGTCGCGCCGGGCCCTGCAGGCCCACGCCGACCGCCTGCTCGGCTGGACCGAGCTGGACGGGGTCGGCTACGTCGTCGCCGAGCTCTCGCCCTACGAGGACGACCTCGACTGGGACGACCTCACCGAGCCCCGCGAGCTGCGCGACGTCCTGCACCACCTCGGCCACGCCACCGCGCGGGCGCACTGCGTGTCGGACACCGACGCCGAGCAGGGGCTCGTGGCGGGCCAGGTCGAGGACGCGATCCTCGCCGTCGTGGGCGGGGAGGACGACGCATTCGTCGCCGACCTCGTCGCGTTCGGCCGCGACTACGCCGCCGTGGTGCGCGAGGACCACCGCCGCTTCGTCGAGGCGTTCCGTGCCGACCGTGTGCCCGGCGTCTCCAGCGCGGAGGAGTCGCTGTAGGGGGTGGCACGATGGAGGGCGTGGCACGGCTGAACTACGACGAGCTGAACTCGACCGTCCGGTACGCCATGTGGTCGGTGTTCCGCACCGACCCGGCGCGCCTGCCCGAGGACCGCGCGGCCCTCGGCGAGGAGCTCGCGGGCGTGCTCGAGCAGCAGGAGGGCAAGGGCGTCGCCGTGCGCGGCGTCTACGACCTCGCGGGCATGCGCGCCGACGCCGACTGGATGGTCTGGACGCACGCGCCCGAGATCGAGTCGCTGCAGGCCGCCTACTCGGCGCTGCGGCGCACCGCCCTGGGCCGCGCGTCGACGCCGGTCTGGTCGTCGACGGCGCTGCACCGCCCGGCGGAGTTCAACAAGAGCCACCTGCCGGCGTTCATCGCGGGGGAGGAGCCCAAGGGCTACCTCTGCCTCTACCCGTTCGTCCGCTCGCTGGACTGGTACCTGCTCCCCGACGAGGAGCGTCGCCAGATGCTCGCCGACCACGGCAAGGCCGCCCGCGGCTACGCCGACGTCCGGGCGAACACCGTGCCCGCGTTCGCCCTCGGTGACTACGAGTGGATCCTCGCGTTCGAGTCCGACCAGCTCGACCGCATCGTCGACCTCATGCGCGACCTGCGGGCCACGGAGGCCCGGCGTCACGTGCGCGAGGAGGTCCCGTTCTTCACCGGTCCGCGGGTCTCGCCGGAGCAGTTGGTCACGTCGCTACCGTGACTGTCGAGCCCTGATCGCGAGGGCCGTCCGACTCGTCGGGAATGCCGCACGGCGATCACACTCTGTCCTCACGCACCGCAACGTGTCATATTCTCCACGTGGCGACGGTGGGCTTCCTCCATGTGGCGGCCGCCCACGTCCATGCCGCGCGGCGGCTCCTCGCCGAGCACGCGCCCGGCGTCGTCGACGTCCACCTCGTCGACCGTCACCTGCTCGATCCCACGATGGACCCGTGCAAGCGCATCGCCGCCCGCGTCGGCGAGCTCGTCGGGCGCGACGTCGACGCCGTGGTGTGCACCTGGCCCGCCCTGCTCGGCGACGTGGCCCGCGCGGCGCGCGACCGCGGCATCGCCGCGATCGGCGTCGAGGAGTTCGCGGGGGTGACCGGCGGGGCCGGGATCCCGGGCGGGATGCCCGCCCTCACTCGATGAGGTGCCAGGTGATCAGGTCGTGGATCTCCGCGGCCTGCTGCTCGCCCCGGCAGGTCACCTCGTAGAACGTCCGGCCGATCTGGATCGCGACCGTCCGCGAGAAGATGTTCTCGTCCTCGTTCGACACGTACGCGACCGTCGTGATGCGGCTGTACGGCGCCGTGATGAGCGCCGCGCGGCCGCCGGGGAACGCGGTGTCGAGCAGGATGACGCGGCGGTTCGTGACCCCGCACAGCGCGATGCCGGCGCTCTCACTGGCGTAGACGCCGTCGATGTGCTCCTCGGGCATCAGGCTGTCGCGGATGACGTCGTACTGGACCGTCTCGTCGAAGCGTGGCAACCGCGCCGAGAGCGGGTGGGGCCGGCGCGGGTGGTCGGGCGAGGAGCCCGGACGAACGGGGCGGGTCATCGACGGCAATGGTCCTCTCCTGGACGCGGAGGCGGTGGGCCGTCTCCCGACGCTAATCGTCCGGAGCGGGCACACCGTTGCGCGGGTGGTGTCAGACACCGACAACGAGGCGGAATGCCTCGTTCCGGGGGCGTCGCCTGGTCCGGTCGGACCAACCGTCAGCGGTACTCCAGCAGCAGGTGCTGTCCCCACCGTGCCATCGACAGCGGCCGAACGGCGTCCTGGTGCTCGTCCACCCACTCCCAGACCGCCCGCAGCTCCGCGTCGTGGTCGAACAGGTCGTCGAAGTAGACGAGCGTGCCGGGGCGCAGGTGCGCCTCCAGCCAGTCGAGCACCTCGCGGCTGCTCGAGTACAGGTCGCAGTCGACGTTGACCACCAGCTCGTCGTGCGGGGGCAGCGCGCGGCCCGGGAGGGTCTCGGAGAACCAGCCCGGCACGACCTCGACCCGCGGGTCGGGGATCTCGGGCACGCGTCCGGTGGCGAAGCTCCCGGCCGGGGCGTCGGCGTGCCAGTCGTGGGGGAGACCGTCGAAGCTGTCGAACCCGACGAAGCGGGCGCCGGGCGCGTCGACGTGCTCGCTCCACCACTGCAGCGTGCGGCCCTCGTGGACGCCGAACTCCAGGTAGAGCGGCCGCGGGGAGCGCAGACGCCCGACGATCTCGGTGAACACGTCGAACCGGTCGCCGCGGTTCGGGACGTGGACCTCGAGCTCCCGCATCCAGCTGCCCTGTTCGAGGGCGCCGAGCGCGGTCCGCAGACCGGCGAGGTGTCGTGGGGTGAGCCGGCGGCCGGCGCTGACGAGCAGACGGCGGGGCTGGATCGGGGCCAGGTGGCGGGCGAGGGCCCGCAGCACGCGGCGGGGGCGGTCACGCGTGGTCAGAGCAACGGACATCGGGAGACGACCGTAACGTGCCCGCCGACCCGATCAGGTCAGGCCGTCGACTCAGCCCGTGGACTCCAGGGGCTCGAGGCGCAGGCTCACCGAGTTCATGCAGTAGCGCTGGTCGGTGGGGGTGCCGTAGCCCTCGCCGCTGAACACGTGGCCCAGGTGCGAGTGGCAGGTCGCGCACAGGACCTCGACGCGGGTCATGCCCATCGCGCGGTCCTCGCGCAGGATCACGTTGTCGTCCGCCGAGGGGGCGTAGAACGACGGCCACCCGCAGTGGGAGGCGAACTTGGTGTCGGAGCGGAAGAGCTCGGCGCCGCACGCCCGGCACGAGTAGACGCCCTCGGTGAAGACCTCGTCGTACTCGCCGGTGAAGGGCCGCTCGGTGCCGGCCTGGCGCAGCACCGCGTACTCCTCCGGGCTGAGCTGCTCGCGCCACTCGGCGTCCGACTTGCTGACCTTGGGGGTGCCGATCGATGCGTCACTGCTCATGCATCCAGGTTAAGCGCTCGCGCCAGCGCATGCCGCCGAGTCGAGGGGGAGTCAGGAGTACGTGCTGAGGACGACCTCGAGCGCCTCGAAGATGACGTATCCGGTGCCCAGGAGGACGAGGGTGACCAGGACCACGGCGGCCAGTCGGCGCGCACCGTCCGCGCGGTTGGCCGACTCGGCGAAGTCGCGCACCCCGGCCAGCTGGCCCTCGACGGTGAACGTCGACGGGCTGGCCTTCTCCATGCGGTCGAGGTGCGCAGCGAAGGCGCGCGCCTCGGGATCGTCGGGGTCCAGTCCGATCAGATCGTCGGCGAACCGGCCGGGCGGACCGGCCGTCTCACCGGCGCCGCGACCCCGGAAACGATCTCCGGAGGGACCTTCGGACAGGCTCACCTGGCCACGGTACCCCCCGATCGGGCCGATCAGGCCTACCCTGTCAGGCATGACCACGGACACCTCGGCGTGCACGACGCTCGACGCGCAGCTGTGCTTCGCGTTGCACGACGCCTCGCGTGCGATCTCGGCGTCCTACCGCAAGGGCCTCGCACCACTCGGTCTGACCTACAGCCAGTACGTCGTCCTGCTGGTGCTCTGGGAGCACGGGCCGGTGACGATGGGCAGGCTCTGCCGGGAGCTGCACCTCGACAGTGGCACGCTCTCGCCGCTGCTGCAGCGTCTCGAGGAGCGCGGGCGTGTCGTGCGCCGCCGCCGCCCCGAGGACGAGCGCACCGTCGAGGTGTCCTGCACCCCCGACGGCCAGGCCCTCCGCGACCCGGTGATGGCCGTCCAGCGGCGCGTGCAGGCCGAGACGGGGCTCCCGATCGAGGACCTCATCCGGCTGCGCGGGGAGCTGCAGGTCCTGGCCGACCGGCTGCGCACCGCCGACGAGAGCGGCGTGACCGGCGGGGAGTAGTCCCCTAGCCTTCCGCGGGTGGCGAAGTCCCCGGCGGAGGAGATCGACGTCGACGGCATCGCCGTGCGCGTCAGCAACCCCGACAAGGTCTACTTCCCGGACCGCGGCATCACCAAGCGCCAGGTCGTGGAGCACTACGTCGCGGTGCGCGAGCCGCTGCTCGCCGTGCTCTACGAGCGGCCCACCCATCTGAAGCGCTTCGTCGACGGCGTGACCGGCGAGTTCTTCTACCAGAAGCGCGTGCCCAAGGGTGCTCCGCCGTGGCTCGAGACGGTGGAGGTGCGCTTCCCCAGCGGGCGGCCCGCCGAGGAGATCTGCCCGACGGTCACCGCCGCCCCCGTGTGGGCGGCCAACCTCGGCACCTTCGACTTCCACCCCTGGCCGGTGCGCCGCGGCCGGGTCGACGAGCCCGACGAGCTGCGCATCGACCTCGACCCCCAGCCCGGCACCGACTTCGCCGACGCGGTGCGCGTCGCCGGGGTGCTGCGCGAGGTGCTCGACGACGCCGGCCTGCGGGGCCACCCGAAGACCTCGGGCGGGCGGGGCATCCACGTGATGGTGCCGGTGCGCCCCGAGTGGGACTTCGTCGGCGTCCGGCGCGCGGTCATCGCCCTGGCCCGCGAGGTGTGCCGGCGCATCCCCACCGAGGCCACCGTGGACTGGTGGAAGGAGGAGCGCGGCGAGCGCGTCTTCCTCGACTACAACCAGGCCGCCCGCGACCGCACGATCGCCTCGGCCTGGTCGGTGCGCGGCACCCCCCGGGCGACGGTCTCGATGCCGCTGCGCTGGGATGACCTCGCCGACGTCGACCCCGACGACTTCGACGTCCTCACCGCCGCCGGCGTGCTCGCCGAGCGCGGGGACGCCCACGCAGGGATGCACGACGACCCGCGGGGGCTGGAGACCGTGCTCGAGTGGGTCGAGCGCGACCAGCGCGACCACGACCTGGGCGACCTGCCCTACCCGCCGGAGTACCCCAAGATGCCGGGC
Organism: Actinomycetospora sp. CA-053990; assembly: GCF_050948445.1. Classification (NCBI taxonomy): domain Bacteria; kingdom Bacillati; phylum Actinomycetota; class Actinomycetes; order Pseudonocardiales; family Pseudonocardiaceae; genus Actinomycetospora; species Actinomycetospora sp. CA-053990. The sequence continues at coordinate 2,398,185 of NZ_CP192043.1, forward strand.
GAGCCGAAGCGGGTGCAGCCCAGCAAGGCACGCGCCGACACGACGGGGAAGACGGTCACCTGAGCGCGACCGTCGTGCGGCTCCGGGGACCGTGTCCCCGGGACACGGTCCGGCCGCCCGCTACTCTGCCGCAGGCCCGCACGGGCGTGCCACGGCGGTGAGGGAGCGATGCTGGAGGTCGGGGTCCCCGTTCGGGCACGCGACGTGGCCGCGGCGACGGGCCTGGCGCTGATCCTCGCCGTGGTCTCGTGGCACACCGCGACGAACCTGGGCGGGACGACCGGCGGCGTCGTCTACGCCGTCACGTGCGCCGTCGTGGTCGTCGCGGTCCTGCCCGTCGCGACGCGGGCCGTCTCCCGGGCGCCCGCGTGGGTGCTGCCGACCCTGGTCGCCGTCGCCGTCGCCGTCCTCGTCGCGCTCTTCGTCCTCGGCTTCCCCGCGGCGTACGGGCACGCGATGGGGGTGGGCAGCGACCGGTCCGACGCCCTCGACGTCGCGCTGGCCCGGCTCGCCGACGGCCGCTACCCCTACGAGGGCGTGACCTACCTCGGCAACCCGATCACCCCGCTGCCCGGGGCGCTGCTCATGGCCGCCCCGTTCGCGTGGCTCACCGGCGACGCGGCGTGGCAGAACGTCGCCGGGCTGCTGCTCCTGCTGCCGCTGCTGAACAGCGGCTCGTGGCGCCGCACCGGGCCGACCCTGCTGTGGGCGTGCGTCGCCCTCGGCGGGCTGGAGGTCGTGCGGGAGTTCGTCGTCGGCGACGACCTGGTCACCGGTGCGGTGCCCGCCGTGGCGGCGGCCGCGGGGACCCTCGCCCTCGCCCGGGGCGCGTCGGTCCCGGCGCTCGTGGCAGCGGGGACGGCGCTCGGCATCGCGACCTGCACCCGCCCGCACCTGGCCCTGGTCGTGATGGTGGTGGCCGCGGCGGTCGGGGCGCTCGCGGGGTGGCGACGGGCCGTGCTCGTGGGCGCGACGGCGAGCGCGGTGTGGGCGGTGCTGATCGTCCCGTTCCTGCTCGGCGGCTCGGCACGGTTCTCGCCGTGGCACGTCGCGGCGAAGGTCACGGGGGACCGCGGGCTCACGACCGGGATCGTCGTCGTCGGGCTGGTGGCGGCGGCCCTGCTGCTCGCCGCGCTCGTGCTGGTCCGTCCGTCGACGCCGAGCGCCGTGGGCTGGTTCTGTGCCGCGGTCCTGTTCGCCCCGTCGGTGCTGTCGCTGGCCCGGCGGATCGCGGGCGGACCGGCGGGGGAGCTGGACCTGACCCTCGGCGCCGCGGCGGTGCCCTTCGCCCTGTGGGCGGTGTGCGCCCGTCGTCCCGCCACGGACCCCGCGCCGGACCCGCCGGCGGTCCGGCCCCTCGTCGTGGCGTCGTGACGCCGAGGGTCATGGGGCACGGGACGCGCCGGGTCGCGCTCGCCCTCGGCGCGGGCGTCGCCGCGGCGTCGCTGGTCGTCCTGACCCTCGGGCTCCCGGCGGGCCGGACCTTCGGGGTGGAGGACAACGGCGACGGCTTCCGGCTCTTCTGCGGCCTCGGGATGGTCCCGCGCACCGTGGACCGGATCGCGGCTTGGAAGGGCGGCGTCGTCACGGACTTCGCCGTGGTGACGAGCCCGACGTGCGGCATGTCGACGCCGTCGTCGGCCGCGCTCGTGCTCCGGGCCGCCCTGCTCGGCGGCGACGGCTCGGTGGCGCTCTCCACCGTGGCCTGGTGGTACGCGGCGCTCGTGGGGCTGGTCGTGGCGTCGGCGGCCTGGGCGGCCTCGGCGTCGGGTCCCGGACGCGTCGCGGTGCTGCTCGTCCCGGTGGCCCCGCTGGCCCTCCCGGCGTTCACGCGGTTCTTCGTCTCCACCTACGGCGAGCCCGCGGGGCTCCTCGGCGCCCTCGCGGTGGCGTGCGGGATCGCCGCGCTGCTGGTGACGCGCCCCGGCCAGCGCGCGAGCCGCACCGTCGCGCTGACCCTGACCGCCCTCGGCGGCGCGGTCGCCGCCACGGCGAAGGTGGGCTACCTCCCGGTCCTCGTCGCCGCGGTGGTCGCGTGCGCGGTGGTGACCGTGGGCCACCGGCGGCGGCTCGGGCCCGTGATCGCCCTGGTCACGGTCCTCGCGGTCGCCGTGCCGATCGGCGCCGCCGTGCAGTTCCAGGACCAGGTCTACGGCGGCGCGAACGTCCACGACGTGGTGTTCACGCTCGCGCTGCCCGAGCTCGGTCCCGAGGGCCCCGCCGCGCTCGGCCTGCCGCCCGAGGCCGCGGACGTCGCCGGCGACGGGTTCTTCAACGGGCCGCCGCTCCCGACCGCGGACTGGTGGGTCCGGGCGATCGGCGAGGACGCCGACGCCACCCGCGCCGCCGCCCACGAGGCGCTGGTCCGGGACCCGGGCGCACTGCTGCGGGGGTTCGGGGTCGGGCTGCAGGCCACCACCCGCGCCGACCTGCCCTACCTCGCCGCGGGTCCCGGCGACCCCGCCCGACCCACCGGCCCCGGCGGCGACGTCGGCTGGTCCGGGTCGCAAGGGCCCGCCCTGCGCGCGGTCCTCGACGGCACCCCGTGGCCGGCGTGGCTCCCGACGGCGCTCGTGCTGCTCGCCGTCGCCGCGGCCGGCAGCTCGGTGCTCTGGCGACGCCATGCGCCCGCGGCCGCGCGCTGGTGCCTGGCCGCCGGCCTCGCCGCGGTCACCGCGCTGGGCCTGGTCGCGGCGGCGGTGCTGGGGGACGGCTACTTCGAGGTGTTCAAGCACGTCTGGCTGGCGGCCTACCTGCTCGTCCTGAGCGGGCTGGGCCTGGTCGGTGCCCTCGGCGCGTGGGCGGGCCGGGCGTTCGGCGTGCGGTACCTCCGTCGACCCGGATCGTCGCCCTGATCTGGAAGGGTCCGTGTGCGCGGTCGGGATCCGGGACGTCGACGAGGAGCACCAGATGGACGACATCGACCGGTACCTCCCGCCCTGGACCGCGGACCTCGCCCGCGTCCGGCGACAGACCATCGGCACCCTGCTGGCGCGGACCGCGCTGAAGTACGGGGCGAAGCTCGCGGTGGTGCACCGCGACACCCGCCGGACGTTCGCCGAGCTCGACGCCGACGCCAACCGCGTGGCGAACGCCCTCGCCGAGCGCGGGGTCGTGCGGAACCAGCGCGTGGCGATCTTCTCGCACAACTCCTACGCCTTCGTCGTCGCCTACTTCGCGCTCGCGCGGCTGGGCGCGATCTCGGTGCCGGTGAACTTCAACTTCGTCGCCTCCGAGGTCCGCTACGTGCTGGAGGACAGCGGGTCGACGGCGGCGATCGTCGAGGACGCGCTGGTCGACACGCTCGGGGCGGCCCAGGTGGCCCTGTCCCTCGGGGTGGTGATCGGGCACCGGCCCGGCTGGACGTCGTTCGACCGGCTCCTGGAGCACGACGACGCCACCCCGCCGGACGTCGAGATCGGCGACGACGACCCGGTGCAGCTGCTCTACACGAGCGGCACCACGTCGGCCCCCAAGGGCGCGATCATGACCAACCGCAACCTCATCGCCCAGTACGTCAGCGACATCGTCGACGGCGAGTACCACCGCGACGACGTCGAGCTACACGCGCTGCCGCTCTACCACTGCGCGGCCCTGCACGACTTCCTCACGCCCGACGTCTACCTCGGCGCCACCAGCGTCATCGTCGACGCGGCCGACCCGGAGCTGATCCTGCGCACGGTCGAGGCCGAGGGCATCACGAAGATGTTCTGCCCGCCGACGGTCTGGATCCGCCTGCTGCGTTCGCCGTCGTTCGACCGGCACGACCTGTCGTCGCTGCGCAAGGGCTACTACGGCGCGGCGATCATGCCGGTGGCCGTCCTCGAGGAGCTGGGCCGGCGCCTGCCCGGCGTCCGCCTCTTCAACTACTACGGCCAGACCGAGCTCGCCCCCAACGCCACGGTCCTGTTCCCCGAGGAGCAGATCGCGAAGGCGGGCACCGCCGGACGCCCGAGCCTGAACGTGGAGACCCGGCTGCACGACGAGGACGACCGGCCGGTGCCGGTGGGGCAGGTCGGCGAGATCGTGCACCGCACGCCGCACGTGATGCGCGGGTACTGGGGCAAGCCGGAGGCGACGGCCGAGGTCTTCCGCCACGGCTGGTTCCACAGCGGCGACCTCGGGGTGATGGACGCCGACGGCTACCTCACGATCGTCGACCGCAAGAAGGACATCATCATCACCGGCGGGGAGAACGTCGCGAGCCGCGAGGTGGAGGACGCGATCTACTCCCACCCCGCCGTCAGCGAGGTCGCCGTGTTCGGCGTGAAGCACCCCGAGTGGATCGAGGCGGTCGCCGCCGCCGTGGTGCTGCGCGAGGGGGAGACCGCCGCCGGCACCGAGATCGTCGCCCACGCCCGGGAACGGCTCGCCGGGTTCAAGTCGCCCAAGTACGTCGTGCTGGTCGACGAGCTGCCGAAGAACCCCAGTGGCAAGATCCTCAAGCGCGAGCTGCGGGACACCTACGCCGGGCTGGCGGACGCCGAAACGCCGTAGTTCTCCCGAGGGGTCACGTGTAGTACGGCTTGTGCGGGATGGCCGCGTCGTTGGTCTGCTGCTCGAAGTCGACCCAGATCGCGCCGTCCTCGATCTTGCAGGCGTAGGTCGGGATCGGGTCCACGGCCGGGACGCCGGTGGGGATGCCCGTGTGCAGGTCGAAGCGCGAGTTGTGCGCCGGGCAGATGAGGGAGTCGTCCTCCTGCAGGTAGCCCTCGTTGAGCGGCTGCTGCTGGTGGGTGCAGGTGTTGTGCACGGCCACCGCCTCGTCCTCGTAGAGCCGGACGACGCAGATGGGCTGCCCGCCCATCTGGACGACCATCATGTCGCCCTCGTCGAGCTGGTCGTCGTCCGCCACTGCTTCCCAGGCCATGGTGGTGGTTCCTCTCGGTTCGCGGGTCGGACTCAGTCGGCCGGACGGCGGGACCGCGGCGCCGGGGCGGAGCCGCGGACCTCGATCCAGCCCTTGCGCACGCGCGCGGGCAGGACGGGCTGGGGGTGGTGGGCCGGTCCGCGCACGATGCGTCCGTCGCGGAGGTCGAACACCGAGAAGTGCAGCGGGCAGGTGACGGTGCAGTCGTCGGTCTCGCCGCGGTGCAGCAGCGCACCGGCGTGGCTGCACACGTCGTCGATCGCGTGCACCTCGCCGTCGCGCCGGGCGAGGAGCACGTGCCGGCCCTCGACCTCGACGCCCGTCACGCCGTCGGTGGGCAGGTCCTCCTCGGCGACCGCGCGGACCCACCGGGTCGGTCCGGTGGTCGTGGCCACGCGGTTGACCATCACGGCCCGGCCCTGGACGAGGTGGCCCCCGATGTACGCGGCCACCACGGTGACGCCGAGGCTCGCGGCGCCGAGGGCGCGGCCGGTCGGCCGGTGACCGGAGAGCCGGGCGGCGAGCGACGCGCCCTGGAGGCTGACGCCCGCCACGTTGAGGAGGCCGTGGAACAGCCCGACGCGGCGGTCCTCGCCGTCGCTGACGCTCCAGTCGACCCACCCCGTGGCAGCGGTCGCGGCGGCCGCGGCGAGCCCGGCGGCGCTCAGCGTCGACGACGGGTCGAGCCGGCGACCCCGGGGCGCCACGTCCTGGCCTGCGGAGTCGAGCAGCACGGAGGCGGACCAGAACCCGATCGGGAGGTCGCTGAGCGCGGGGTGCAGCGAGTGCCCGAGCCAGCGCCCGCCGTGCATCAGCTCGAGGACGGGGTTGCTGCGGAAGCGGTCGTAGACGGGGTCGACGACGGCGGTGGCGCGGTCGTTGACCTTCTGCAGCCACGGCCACCGGGTGATCTCGGCCAGGGCGCGCTGGTGCCACGCCGCCGCCGCACCGGAATCCGCCATCCATCGCTCCCGGTGCTCGATGTCGATCTCGCGGTCGCGGACGATCGTCGCACCTCGATGTGATCCACACCATAGGACGTGAGCGTCAGAGGATCTTCTCGCCGAAGAACACCGCGATGTGGTTGCCGTTGTACGCGGGGATCGCGCGGTACCCGGCGTCGGCGAAGAGCGCGCGGCTGTGCCGTTGCTCCTCCCCGGCGTCGAGCCGCACGCGGGCGTAGCCGAGCTCCCGCGCCGCGTCCTCCAGCGCGGCGAGCAGCGCCCGGCCCACTCCGCGCGAGCGGGCGCCGGGCGCCACGTACATCCGCTTGATCTCGGCGACGTCCGGCCCCAGCGGGCGCACCCCGCCGATCGCGACCGCCTCCCCGTCGTCGTACCCGACGAGGAAGCGGCCCCGGGGCGGCGCCATCTCCTCCGGCGTCGTCACCGACCCCGGACGCGCGGAACGCCCGGGGTACTGGGTGTCGAGCAGGGCGTTGAGCTCGGCGAGCAGCTCACGTCCCGGGGAGCGGTCGGAACGCCCGGCCCGGAACTGCGGGGACACGGCTCAGGAGACCCCGAGCTTCTCGGCGGCCATCCGCGTGCCCTCCACGCGGTTGGCGATCTTCTGGAACGCCACGTCGCGGGCGAAGTCGGGCGACCCGTGGTTCGGCTTCTCGTCGATCGAGAAGGGCGAGAACCCGCAGTCGTCGGTGGACCCGAGCTGCTCCTTGGGGATGAAGTCCGCGGCCCGGACGAGACGGCCGGCGACCTCGTCGGCGCTCTCCACCCGCGGGTTGCCCGGATTGATCACGCCGATGTAGGCCATCTGCGTCACGCCGTCGGCGTCGGTGCGCAGGTTCTTCCCGATCGACTCGTACACCGGGTCCTTCTCCCGCTCGCTCGCGAGCTGGATGAGGAAGTAGCCGGCGTTGATCTTGAACATCTCGGGCAGCAGGTTGTTGTAGGGCACGTCGGCGGAGTGCACCGAGTCGCGGTCGCCACCGGGGCAGGTGTGGATGCCGATGGACTTCCGCTCCTCGGCGCTGAAGCGCGCCATCACGCGGTTGTTCAGCTCGATGAAGTGCGGGAGCAGCCCGGCCCCGGTCCAGGGGTTGCGCGGGTCCTCGCGGGTGGCGAGCCGGCCCTCGGTGAAGTCGACGGACACGCGGGCCGCGCCGGCGGCGAAGGCCTGGCGGATGTCCTTCTCGCACTCGTCGATGAGCTTGGCCTCGAAGTCCTCGCGGCTGTAGCCCTCCACCGGCTCCTTGAGCGGGTAGAGCAGTGCGAGCATCGACGGCGCGATCACGGCCTGCTTCATCGGCGCCTTCGCCTTGCCGATCGACTTCTCCAGCGAGTCCGAGGCGTAGTTCTGGTACTCGAACGGGCCCTTCACCAGCTTGGGCAGCTGGCGGCCGTGGCCGTCGGCGAAGATCGCGAAGAACTGGCCGCCCGGGCCGAGCGAGGGCGCCAGGCCGGTGCCGGCGAGCGTGTCGGTGATCGGGTAGGTGGCGAACGAGGACCAGCGCTGCTCGCCGTCGGAGATGATCGGCGCGCCGGTGGCCTCGTAGCGGTCGATGGTGTCCTGGACCGCGGCCTCCTGCTCGGTCTCGAGGGCCGCCTTGTCGATCTTTCCCTCGTCGTAGGCGGCGTAGGCGTCCTGGAGCTTCTGCGGGCGGGGCATCGAGCCGACCGGTTCTGTCGGGATGCCGGTGGCGGTGCGGGGGTCGTAGGTGGCCATGGTGACTGGCTCCGAATCTCTGGTGAATCGGGCGAACACCCGGGACCCGACGCTATGGTGTGGTCCAGATCACGTCAACGCGCGCACATCAGTCCGCCGGACGACCCAGCAACGGACGGACGAGCGCGCGGATCGCGTCCGACGGCGGCAGGCCGAGCTCGGCGCGCAGCAGGGTCCGGAAGCCCTCGAACTGCGTGAGGGCTTCCGCGCCGTTGCCCTCGGCGAGGTGCACCTCGATGACGCGCCGGTGGGCGCTCTCGCGCAGCGGCTCCTGCGCCACCGCCTCGAGCCCGGCGCGCAGGGCGTCGGCGAACCGCCCGGCGACGCACGCCCGCGCGCAGCGGTCCTCGAGCGCGTGCAGGCGCAGCTGGCGGTGACGCTCCCGCTCGACGAGCACCCAGTCGTCGCCCCACCCGGGCAGGAGCTCGCCGCGCGGCATCGGGGCGTCGAACACGCCCCCGTCGTCGTCGGCCGGGGCGTCGTCGTCGAGGGCGTAGAGGTCCACGCCCGCGTCCCGGTGCAGCGACACGTTCGTCGCGTCGGCCTCCACGAGCGCGGCGCGCTGGGAGGCGGGGACCTTCCACAGCGTCGAGCGCAGACGGGTCAGGGCCTGTCGGTCGGTGACGTCCGGCCACAGGGTGCCGGCGAGCTGGTGCCGGCGGACGGGGCGCCGGGCGAGGGCCAGGAACGCGAGGACCCGTTCGGCGGTGGGTGTCAGCCGCACGTCCTCGTCGCCGACCCGGCACGCGAACCGGCCGACGAGATACAGGTGTGCCGCCCGAGGGGGCATCGGCACGTCGAGCGTCATTCGCCGCCGTTCCCGCCGGACCTCCCACAACGGGTCCGGCTGTTCGAGGAAGTGGCCGGCCCGCACGGGACCGGGGAGGGCGGCGCGACTGTCGGCCTCAACGCGCACGGCTCACGGTAGGGACACCACACCCGACCGGCGACTCGGACGGACGTCACGGGGCGGGCAGAGATCGGGTGCCCACCGGAGACGCGATCGAGACACCGGGGAGACGGCGGGGAGACGGCGCAGGGACGGTGCGGGGACGGCGGGGCGACGCGGGGGGCACGCGGCGGGGACGGTCCCGGCGACGTCGAGGGGCACGACCGGGGGACGGCGGCCTCCGAGGGTGGGGCACGCACCGATCGACCCCTCGAGAGGATCCCTGTGTTCTTCCATGTGCAGCGCCTGATCAACGAGATCGTCCCGGACGAGCCGGACCCGGCGGCCGCGAACGCCCTGCAGGAGGGGCTGGGCGGTCAGTTCGGCGAGATGCGCACGATGATGCAGTACCTGTTCCAGAGCTTCAATTTCCGCGGGCCGACGGGCAAGCCGTTCCGCGACCTGCTCTACGGCGTGGGCACCGAGGAGATCGGCCACGTCGAGCTCATCGCCACGACGATCGCGCGCCTCGTCGACGGCTCGCCCCGGTACCAGGGCAACCCGACCCACCTCGACGAGCCCGGCGAGGGCGGGGCGACGCCGCTGTCGGTGGCGCTCGGCGGCGGCAACATCCACCACTGGCTGGTCGGCGCCCAGGGCGCGCTGCCGGTGGACGCGCAGGGTGACCCGTGGACGGGCAAGTACGTCTACGACAGCGGGAACCTGCCGCTGAACCTGCTCTACAACCTCATGCTCGAGTCGACCGGGCGCCTGCAGAAGTGCCGGCTCTACGAGATGACGGCCAACAAGACCGCACGGTCGACGATCGCGTACCTGATCGTGCGCGACCAGGCCCACGAGAACGCCTACGCGAAGGCCCTCGAGGCGCTCGGCGTGGAGTGGAACAAGCTCCTGCCGATCCCGAAGACCAGTGCGGAGCGCTTCCCCGAGGTCAAGACGCTGCTGGACCAGGGACTGCAGTCCAAGCAGTACACGTTCAACATCGACCAGCTCAACGAGGCCGCCAAGGTGTTCAACGGCCCGTCGCCGTCGAAGGACGGGACGGAGCTCTCCACCGAGCAGGCCCCCGAGGGCGCGCCCATGGAGATCGCGGTCGAGCGTCCGGAGGAGTTCGGGCCCGGGCTGGACAGCGAGCTCATGGAGCTCGTCCAGGCCACCGCGGACATGGAGATGTCCACCCCCGCCGGCCAGTACGGGCCGACCGGCAGCTGATCACCAGCTGACGTCCCCGTCACCGGCCCGTCGCCGGGCGGCCCGGGCCCTCGTGGGCCCGGGTCGCCCGGACCGGCCGCCCTGCCCGGAGAGGTCGATGACCGTCGCCCCACCGCACGTGACGCCCGCCCCGGACGTCGGGACCCCGAGCACCGACGCGAGCCCGGCCATCGAGACGACCCGGCCCCCGGCCCCGGCTCCCGGCCGGATCCGCCGCCTGCTCCCGCTGCTCGGACCCGCGGTCGTCGCGGCCACCGCGTACGTCGACCCCGGCAACTTCGCGACGAACACGCTCGCCGGCGCGTCCCACGGCACCCTGCTGCTCTGGGTGGTCGTCACGGCGAACCTCATGGCCGTCCTGGTCCAGTACCTCTCCGCGAAGCTCGGCGTGGCGACCGGCCGCAACCTCCCCCAGCTGTGCCGCGAGCACTACCCGCGCCCGCTGACCCGGACGCTGTGGGTGCAGGCCGAGGCCGTCGCGATCGCCACGGACCTCGCCGAGGTGGTCGGCGGCGCGATCGCGCTGAACCTGCTGTTCGGCGTGCCCCTGCTGCCCGGCGGCATCGCCGTCGGTGTCGTCGCGTGGGCGCTGCTCGCGGTGCACCAGCGCCGTCCCCGGCGCTTCGAGCTGCTCGTCGTCGCCCTCTTCGTCGGCGTCGTCGTCTGCCTCCTCACGACCCTCGGTCAGACCTCGCCCGACCCCGCCCTCGTCGCCGGCGGCCTCGTGCCGGGTCTCGACGGCACCGGCAGCCTCGTGCTCGCCACCGGCATCCTCGGCGCGACCGTGATGCCGCACGTCATCTACCTGCACTCCGATCTCACCCCCACCGCCCGCCGGCGCGCGGGCGGGACACGGGCCGCGCTGCGGGGCCAGCGCGTCGACCTCGCCGTCGGGATGGGCGCGGCGGGCGTGCTCAACGCGGTGATGCTCGTCGTCGCCGCGACGGTGTTCTTCCGCCCGGGGATCGAGCCTCCGGAGGACCTCGAGGGCGTGCACGCGGGGCTCGGCACCCTCGCCGGGCCGCTCGCGGCCGGGGCCTTCGCCGTCGCGCTGCTGCTGTCCGGCCTCGTCTCGTCGGGCGTCGGGACCTACGCCGGGCAGGTGATCATGGAGGGGTTCCTGCGCCGTCGGGTGCCGCTCTGGGTGCGCCGCGCGGTCACGCTCGGCCCGGCACTGCTCCTGCTCGGCCTCGGGACCGACCCGACGCTCGTGCTGCTGATCTCGCAGGTCGTCCTCTCGTTCGGGATCCCGTTCGCCCTCGTCCCGGTGCTCGACCTCGGGCGGCGCCGCGCGCTCATGGGCGCGCTCACCACCCGCCCCGCGGTCACGGCCGTCGCCGGGGTGCTCGCGGTGGTGGTGATCGGCGTCAACGCCCACCTCGTCGTCACCGTGCTCGTCTCGGGGCTGTCGTGACCCCCGTGGCGTCGGGGTCGGCGGGGGTGTCCCCGGGCGTCCCGCCCGGCGCCGCGCTGATGGTGCGCGTGTGGTTCGACGAGGGCGACCTGCGGGTGCGCCTCACCGCCACCGACGACCTCGAGGGCCCCGCCCACACCCTCGGCGTCGCCGGGGACGTGGACGGCGCCTGCGACCTCGTCCGGACCTGGCTGACGGCCGTCGCGGCGACCGGGCGCGGAGCGTGACTCCGCCGGTCGCCGTTCTCCCAGCTCAGCCGGGGTGCTGCCCGCGCGGGGGGCGGGTGATGACCGACTCAGCGTCAGGGGCACGGCAGGATGGGTACCGATATGCCATGACCGGCATGCCGGAGGAGGCGACGATGCACACCGACGAGACGCGTACCGACGCCGAGGGTGGGACCACGATGGGCCACGACGCGACCGACGGCGGGACGACCACCGCCACGATGCCCGAGCTCGTGGGCCTGCCGGCCGCCGAGGCCCACGACCGCGCCCTGGACGCCGGCGTGCTCGCCGTCGGCCGCAACGCGGTGCACACGGGCGCCGGGCGCGCCCACGTGGCCGACCAGGAGCCGGCGGCGGGCGAGGAGCTCGAGCGCGGCGCCGAGGTCGGCATCTGGATCGCGGGCGGCGCCGCCCGGCCCGCCACGGGTCCCGACCCGGACGACGGCCCCGAGGGCGGCGGCGGTGGCGGCGGTGTCCGCCCCGAGCCGAGCCCCGTCGGGCCCGCCGGAGGCGGCTTCAACGGCTGATCGAGCCCGGGTGGGATCGGCCCCTCTGCGACCCCGAGGTCCTCGGATACCGTGCCGATCCGCCGGGTGACGCCGTCGCCCCGCGGGCTCCGCTGGTGCGGAGCTGATCGAGGAGACCGATCCCCGGGGGGGCGCCGGTGCACGCCGACGACGTGATCGAGGGCGTGCGCGGGTCCGTCGAGGCGGGCCTCGTACCCGGCGCGGTCGTCGGGGTCCGCCACCGCGGGGGTACGAGCTTCGCGGCCGTCGGCACCACCCGCCCCGGCGGGGACACCCCGCTGCGTCCCGACGCGGTGGTCCGGCTCAGCTCGAACACGAAGCCCCTGGTCGCGGCGCTGGCGATGCAGCGCGTCGCCGACGGGGCGTTCGCTCTCGACGAGCCCGTCGACCGCCTGCTGCCCGAGCTCGCCGACCGCCGGGTGCTCCGGAGCCTGGACGTCTCGCCGAGCGATCCCGTCCGCGACACCGTGCCCGCGGAACGCCCGATCACCGTCGAGGACCTGCTGACGATGCGCATGGGCTTCGGCTTCGTCACCGAGGGCCCGTGCCCCACCGTCGACCGGGCGGCGGCCCTGGGGCTCGGCTTCGGCCCGCCCGACCCGCACGGTCCGCCCCCTCCCGACGAGTGGATCGCGCGGTTCGCGACGCTGCCGCTGCTCGACCAGCCCGGTCGTGTCTGGCGCTACGAGCTGTCCGCCGCGGTGCTCGGCGTCCTCGTGGCCCGTGCCGGCGGTCGTCCGCTCGGCGACCTGCTCGCCGACCGCCTCCTCGCCCCGCTCGGCACCGACGCGACCGGGTTCGTCGCCGATCCCGCCCGTCTCGTCCCGGCGTTCGCGCGCGATCAGAACGGTGCGCTCGTCGACTTCGACGGCGTCACCGACAGCCGCTGGCTCACCCCGCCGGCGTTCCCCGACGGCCGGGGCGGGCTCGTCGGCACGGCCGAGGACCTGCTGCGCTTCGCGGGCATGCTCCTCGACGGCGGTGCCGGGATCCTCGATCCCGCCGCCGTCGCGGCGATGACGACCGACCGCCTCACGCCCGAACAGCGCGCGGCGCCCGCGGCCGCCCCGTTCCTCGACGGCGGGGGCTGGGGGCTCGGGGTCGGTGTCGTCGACTCGCCCGCCGGGCCCCGCTACGGCTGGGCCGGGGGGCTCGGCACGCTCTGGTACTCCTGGCCGCGCCACGACCTGGCCGCGGTGCTCGTGACTCAGGTCCTCCCGCCCGCCGGGCCGGTGTTCGAGGCCTTCACGCGGACGATCGAGGAGAGGTTGGCGCGGTAGGTCGGCGCGGTCTCAGTGCGCGCGGTCTCAGTGCGCGCCGGCGAGCGCCGGCCACGGCCGCGGGTTGCGCCACGGCACCGGGTCCGGCCGTGCGGGACGCCAGCCCCAGGGACCCGTGCCGCGCCGGGTGGCGGGGGACGGACGCCCGTCGCCGCCGTCCCGCGGGACGGGGGAGGGGCGGCGCGGGGCGCGGGGTGCGGGGACGTCGTCGACGACGGGCTGCGGGACGTCCGGGACCGCCGGGACCTCCGGGACCTCCGCGGGCTCCTCGGCGGGTTCCGGGACGAGGTCCTCGATGAGCTCCTCGACGAGCTCTTCTGCGGGGGTGGGCTCGGGCGTGGGCTCCGGTGCGGGCGCCGGCATCGGCGTCCGGGCCTGGAGGCGCTTCGGCTCGGGTCGGCGAACGGGGTGGCGCTCGGGCTCGGGTCGGCGGGGCGCCGGGATCGGGGCGTAGGTCGTGCCCAGGGCCGCGCGGCCGGGGGCACTCCGGCGGGCCGGGAGGTCCTCGGCCTCGACCACGCCGAGCAGACCGGCCGAGGCCGCGGGCGCCGCGGCGGGCACGACCACGGTGCGCGCGACCTCGCGCCGCCCGCCCGGGACGGCGCCGCGACCGCGGCGGTTGCGCAGGCGACGGCGGGTCTCGGCGGCCGAGGGGCCCCGCGTGCCGTCGAGCGCGGCCGCGAACGCGAAGACCAGTCCGTTGCCGAGCCCCAGCGCGAGGAGCCCGAGCCCCATGAGGCCGCCCGGCTCGATGAGGTCCCCCGGGTCGGGCCGTTCGAGCTGGCCGCCGTAGGGCAGGGAGATCGTCGCGGGCTCGGCGCCGGCGGGGGTCCGTCGCGGCGTGTCCTCGGTGACCGCGTCCGCGAGGAGGACGAGCAGCGTCCCGATGCAGACGCCCATCCCGAGCACCGTGAGCATCCCACCGACGAGCCGGCGCAGGGGCGAGCCACGGAGCTCGGAAGTCCGCTCGCCGAGCGGCGCGACGTACGCCATCGATCCCCCCTGGGCCGGTCGTTGCCCAGGCTCTACCCCGTGATCCACAGCCCGCGATCCCTCAGCCTCTAGTTCACCCTGATGGTGGCGCGATCCTCGGCGTGTCCCTCGGCGTGTCCGGTGGGGCGCACGGAGCGGGCGCCCGTCGTGCCGTCACCTGCCGCCGTTCGGGTGACGTCGTCAGGCCGCGACCGCGGCCGCGCGGGCCTCGGCGATCTCGAGGAAGTGCGGGTTGTGCATGACGCCGAGGACGTTGCCGAACGGGTCCACCACCGACGCGGTGACGAACCCGCCGTCCCCGTGCTCGGTGAGCGGCTGGTACTCCGTGGCCCCGAGCGCGAGCAGGCGCGCAACCGTGCCGGGCAGGTCGTCGACGTGCCAGTGGACGACCGCGCCGGCGGGGCCCGTGGCGTCGCGCGACCCCGACGGGGCGAAGCGGCGGTCGATGATGCCGAACTCGTCGGCGTCGTCCCCGACGCGGAACTCGACGTACGCGGGCGCGGCCGGCGCCGGCGGCATCGCGTAGTAGGCCTCGGCGTCGAACACCTGCGCGTACCAGTCGCGGGCGGCGACGACGTCGTCGGCGAAGACGTTCACGGTGGCGAATCCACGGAACACGGGCTTCTCCTCGAGGTGCAGTGCGGTGGTGTGACCGCTCAACGAAAGTAGCCGGTCACTCAGTGACCGGTCAACGGACTTTGCTGGTAACTTCTTCGTCGTGGATCCACGACTGGCCGTCCTCGGTCGCACGCCGCCCCCGGCGCCGCTGGGCCTCGTGACCGACCTGCTCGACACCTGGTTCGGGCGCACCGCCGACGGCGTGGGGGAGGACGGTCTGCGGACACCGGCCGACCTCGCCGCCTGGTGCCGGGCCCGCGGCACGGACGTCACCGACGACGCGGTGGGGCCGGACGACCTCGATCTCGCGCGGACGGTCCGCGCCGGTCTGCGCGCGGTGCTCGCGCGGCACACCGATCCCGAGCTGGCGGTGGACGCCGAGGCCGTGGAGCGGTTCGACGACGCCGCGGCGGGGTTACGGCTGCGGGTGCGGGCCGATCCGTTCCGCCTGGAGTCCGACGAGGAGCGCGCGGTCCGGCGGGTGCTGGCCACGGTCGTCGCGGCTCCCCTGGAGGTGGACGAGCGCACGTGGGCGCGCCTCAAGGCCTGCCGCGACCCGCTGTGCCGGACGGCGTTCTACGACGGCTCTCGCAACGGCTCGGGTGTCTGGTGCTCGATGAGCGCCTGTGGCGCGGCGGCCAAGCAGCGCGCCTTCGTCGAGCGGCGGCGGGCTCAGCGGCAGGTGGAGCGGGGTTCTTCGTGAAGTGGCCCCTCGTTGTCGGGGGTCGGTTCTAGAATCGAACACATGAGCGAAGGCGTGGGTGTCGTGGAGCGCGAGGCGCTCGCGGCCGCGCGCGCCGAGGAGATCGCCGGCAACCAGGCCTACTACCGGCGCCTGGAGCGCATCGCCGAGATGGATCGTCTCGGGCTCGCTGCGGTGACCGGGGACCGCAGCACCGAGCGCCTGCTGCAGGAGAACTGGCGGTTGGACCCGGCGAAGGCCGGGCGGCTGGTCGCCGAGGCCGAGGACCTGGCTCCGCGCTTCTCGTTGCACGGTCAGCCGCTGCCGCCGCGTCTGCCGTGCACCGCGACCGTGCTGGCGTCGGGGGAGATCTCCCCGGAGCACGTGGCGATCATCCGCCGCACCATGAAGAAGATCGACAAGATGGAGCACGTCGACCCGGCCGAGGTCCCGGCCGCGGATGCCTATCTGGCGGAGAAGGCGACGCTGTTCCCGCCCGCGATCCTGCGGCGCCTCGCCGAGGCGCTGCTACGCCGGCTCGACCCGGACGGTGCGGCGCCGGATGAGGACGCGGACCTGTTCGACGACCTGAAGATGACCTCGGGTCCGGACGGCACGTTGGAGATGCGGATCCGGATCCACGACGCGGTCGACGCCGAGATGATCCGCGAAGGGATCGGGGTGCTGGCCACCCCGACCGGCGCCGATGACCACCGTCCGTTGGGCAACCGGCAGGCGTGCGCATTCAAAGAGGTGTTCGCCGACGCCCTCGGACCCCACGGGCTGGTCACCGACACCCGCCACCACGAGACCGACAACGAGACCGGGCCCGAGCCCGACGCCGACACCGCCGACGGCACCGCTGAGGACGCGCCGCTCGAGGACGCGCTGATCCCCGAGCCCCGCCGCCCCGAGCCCGCGGCACCGGCAGCCCCGGCACCGGAGACCACCCGCGGGCCGGGGCGGGCGCTATTGACGATCACGATGGACCACCGCTGGCTGCAGCTCGCGATCGGGCACGGCACGCTGGACTCCGGGGCGCTGTCCGACCCGGCCACCGTCCGACGGTGGGCCTGCGACGCCGACATCGTCCCCCTGGTCCTCGGGTCGAAGTCCGAGCCGCTCGACATCGGGCGCCGCTCCCGGCTCATCCCCGACGCGATACGCCGGGCGCTCAACTACCGCGACGGCGGCTGCGCCTTCCCCGGCTGCACACGCCGACCCCGCCGCTGCCACGCCCACCACATCGACCTCTGGGCCGACGGCGGCCCCACCTGCCTCGACAACCTCACGTTGCTCTGCCGACATCACCACCAGGTCATCCACCACGGGCACTGGACCATCGACATGATCGACGGCCTCCCGTGGTTCACCCCGCCGCCGTGGATCGACCCCGACCGACAACCCAGACCCGGCGGACGATCCGCCATGATCACGGCGTGATCGGTGCCCCCAGCAGCTCCCGGCACGGCCCGAGGCCGTCGACCTCGGCCGTCCAGGCGGGGCGCCGCCACGTCTCCGGCGTGAGTCGGCTGCGCAGCAGCACCGCCGCGCGGCCGCGCCGGACGTGGTGCTCGACGCCGTCGGGCGCGTAGCCGAGGTGCTCCGACACCCGACGGGAGGCGACGTTGTCGGCGAAGGCGCTCGTCCGGGCCGCGCGGGCACCGAGGTGGTCGAACGCGAGACCGATGACGGCGTGGCGCATCTCGGTGCCGAGGCCTCGGCCCTGCACCGAGCGGGTCAGCCACGAGCCGCTGCGGACCTCGCCGAGGACGCCGAAGTCGGTCGCGGCGAGCGTCTGCATCCCGACGACCCGGCCGGCCTCACGGACGAGGAAGTTCACCGACCAGCGGGTCGGCACGATCTCCGCACGGCAGCGCCACGCGTACTGCAGGATGCCCCGCGCGAAGCCCGGATCGCCGGCGTCGTCGGTCCACGGCTCGAGGAACGGCATCTCGTCGGCCGGGTGCACCCCGTCGATCGCGCGGTCGGCGAGCGCGGCGAGCCCGGCGTCGTCGTCGGGCCGCAGCTCGAGCCGTGGGGTGCGCACGACGAGCTCCGCGAGGGGCCAGTGCCGGACGGGATCGGCCGGATCGGTCGTGACCATCCTGTCCATCCTGACCGTCGGGTGGACACGGGTGTGGCTTTCTCGCGCGAGGTCTGGCATCACGGGGACTCGTGCCTGATCACGCGTGGCCCGGCGAGGTCGTCCGCGACGCCCTCGGTCTCGTGCTCGGACCCGACGAGGGGGCGGTGCCGGTCGAGGACGTGGTCGGGCTCGCCCTGCGCCGCAATCCGCGGCGCGCCCACCTGCCGGTGTCCCGGGTGCTCGGCAAGCATCTCCCCACCGAACCACGGCGGATGCGCGCGGCGGCCGACGACCTCGCCGACACGATCCGGCGATGTCTCGCGGAGACCGCGACCCCGGCGGGCGGCGGGCCCCTCGTGCTCGGGTACGCCGAGAACGCCACGGCTCTCGCCCACCTCGTCGCCGAGGGGCTGGACGCCGACCACGTCGTGCACACCACGCGTCGGGTCGTCCCCGGCGCGTCCGTGCTCGTCGCCCTCGACGAGCAGCACAGCCACGCGCCACAGCACGTGCTCGTGCCCGACGACCCGGGGCGCTGGACCCCCGACCGGCCGCTGGTCCTCGTCGACGACGAGCTGACCACGGGCCGGACCGCCGCGACGACCCTGCGCGCCCTGCACCGCCTGCTCCCGCGCCGGCGCTACCTCGTCGCCACCCTGGCCGACCTGCGCGCGCACTCCGACGACGCCGTCGAGCGGGTGGCCCACGACCTCGGCGTGCGGATCGACGTCGTCGCCTCCGCCCGGTCGCGGCTCGACCCACCGGCCGACGTCCTCGACCGCGCCGCCCACCTGCTCCGGGCCTGGGAGGACGCCACCGCCCGGCCCGAGGGGCGGGCCGAGACGGTGACCGTCCACCTCCCGCTCGACGGGGCGCCCGAGGGCGCCCGGCACGGGCTCGACCGCGACGGACGAGCGGCGCTGGAACGCGCGGTCCCCGGAGCGGCCGCGAGCCTGGCCGACGCCCTCGGCCCCCGCCCGGGCCGCGTGCTGGTCCTGGGCTGCGAGGAGCTCCTCTACCTGCCCCTGCGCCTGGCCGAGACCCTGGCGGCGGGCGGCGCGGACGTCCACCTCGCCGCGACCACCCGCTCCCCGCTCGTGGCCCGCGACGTCGCCGGCTACCCGGTGCGGTCGGGCCTCGCGTTCGCCGCGCACGACGTCGCGCTCGGACACGCCCCGGAGCGCTACGTCTACGGGCTCGGGGCCCCCGGCCACGGGCACTACGACACCGTCGTCCTCGTGATCGACGCCGCCGCCCGGACGCCGGCGCTGCGTCGGCCGAACGGCCTGCTGTCGCGGCTGGGCGCGGTCACGACGCGCATCGTCGAGGCCGTGGTGCCGTGTCGGGGACCTGGGCCGGGGGACCGCGCACGGCCACCGCGCGCCGCGGCCCGGAGTTCGGCTCCTTCGCCCGCGACGAGGTGGCCTGGCTGCTCAGCGACCTGTCGGCCATCGCCCTCGAGACGCCGACGGCCGAGCGGGAGGCGGCGCTCGGCAGCGGCCGGCACTACTCGGAGAGCCTGCCGCAGGAGCCCGCGCCCGCCCCGGACTACGAGCGGGTGGTCGTCCGGGCGCTCGAGCGGTCGGCCGCGCCGGTGGCCGGGGCCGTCGGTGTTCTCGCCGACCGCGTGCTCGCCCTGCGCGGACGTGACGCGGTGCTGGTGTCGCTGGCACGGGCGGGCACGCCGGTCGGGGTGCTGGTGCGCCGGTGGGCCGCGCGGGTCCGGGGGTGGTGCTGCCGCATTACGCGATGAGCGTGCTGCGCGGCCGGGGGCTCGACCGCGCGGCCCTCGACGCCCTGGTCGCGGCGCACGACCCGGGAGCGCTCGTGTTCGTCGACGCCTGGACGGGCGCGGGCGGCATCGTCGACGACGTGGCCGCCGACCTCGCCCGCTACGCCCGGGAGACCGGCGTCGTCGTCGACCCGACGGTCGCGGTGCTCGCCGACCCCGCCCACCGGGCCACGCTGTACGGCTCGCGCGAGGATCTCCTGGTGCCGCAGGCCTGCCTCAACGCCACGGTCGGCGGCCTCGTCTCGCGTACGGTCGACCGCCCGGACCTGCTGCCGCCCGGCAGCTACCAGGGCGCCAAGTCCTACCCCGGGCTCGCCGGCGTCGACCGGACCGCGACCTTCCTCGACGCCGTCAGCGCGCACTTCCCGACGGGTCGGCCCTCGGCCGCGGCCCTGCCGTCCGACCCGGGGAACACCGCCCGGGGACCCCGGTACCTGGCCGCGCTCGCCGCCGACCTCGGGCTGACCGACCCGCGCCGGCTCCGTCCCGGCATCGGCGAGACGACCCGGGCGCTGCTGCGGCGCGACCCCGGCGCGGTCCACCTCGCTCCGGACGCCGGGCCGGACCTCGACCCCGTGCGCCACCTGTGCGCCGAGCGCGGCGTGCCGATCCGTCCCCTGCCCGACCCGGTCGCCGGCCTCCGCTCGCCCTACCGCTGTGTGGGCGTCCTGCGGCCGTGGCACGCAGGGTGAGCACGCTCGTCGCCACCGACCTCGACCGCACCCTCGTGCACTCGGCCCGTGCGGCCGGGCCGGACGTGCCGGGCGACGTCCTGTGCCTCGAGCGCCGGCGGGGCGTGCCGACCGCGATGCTCACGCGCCGGACCGCGGCGACACTGGCCGAGCTCGCCCGAAGCACGACGTGGGTCCCCGCCACCACGCGCTCGGTCGCCGAGTTCCGGCGCCTCGGGCTCGGGCCGGGGATCGGGGGCACCCCGCGGTATGCGGTGTGCGCGAGCGGTGGCGTCCTGCTGGTCGACGGGGCACCCGACCCGGCCTGGGAGGCGCGGGTCCGGGACCTGCTCGCCGACGGTGCGCCGGTCGCCGAGGCCGCCGACCTGGTCACCCGCCACCTCGCGCGCCTCGACCCCGCGACGAGGGGGCCCGTGCGCGACGCCGACGGCGTCCTGCTCGTCGCCCGCGTCGCCGACCCGGCGGCGGACTGGCTCGACCAGCTCGCGGCGGACTGCGACGCCTGCGGGTGGCGGGTCGCGACGCACGGCGCGAAGGTCCACCTCCTGCCGGCGCGACTGGACAAGAGCGTCGCGGTGGCCGAGGTCCGGGAGCGGGTGGCCGCCACGCGGCTGCTCGCCGCCGGGGACTCGCCCCTCGACGCGGACCTGCTCCTCGCCTCCGACGCCGGCATCCAGCCTGCCGACGGGGCCCTGCACGCCGCCGGCTGGCGCGCCGCGCACGTGGCCGTGACGCGCGGCGTCGGCCTGGCGGCGGGGGAGGAGATCGCCGCCTGGCTCCTGGCGCGGGCCGCCCAGATGTGACCGAGCGTGACCTCAGGCGAAGTGCGTGCGCGGCCGCTCCCGGGCGACGCCGTCGACGCTGACGTCGACGCGCTCGTCGTAGAACGCGACGAGGCCCGCGATGCGGGCGACGCCGGCCGCGGGGTGGTCGTAGGACCAGGCGAGGTCGTCATAGCGCCCGGCGGGCGTGCGCACCGACCAGTACCGGCTGGTCACGCCCTTGTACGGGCAGGCGGTCGAGGTCGGCGAGGGCTCGAGACGGGTCATGTCCACGGCCATCGGGTCGAGGTAGGCGCGGGTCGGCAGCCCGGTCTCGAAGAGCAGGACCGGCGCGTCCGACTCGGCGAGCAGGACGCCGTCGAGCTCCACCCGCACCCGGCGCCGGGAGCGCAGCGCGTCGACGCGCGCGTACGGGTTGCGCGGGTGGACGTGGACCTCCTCGTCCTCCTCGAACCACGCGTCGAACGCCGGCCAGGTCAGGGCGATCAACCCCTCGATCTCCCGGTGCTCGGGGTCCGCCGCGAGCGCCGCAGGGGTGACGTCCGCGGCCGGCACGAGCCATCGCGGGTACCAGGGGTGCTCCCAGTAGTAGCGCGCCTCGAGGGTGTCGACGACGACCTGCCCGTCCAGCCGGGCCCGCACCCGTCGCGGGCACGGCTCGACGTGGCCGACCTCCACCGCCGGGCCGGGGTAGCCGGTCACCGCCGCACCGCCAGGCTGGTCCCCGGGAAGCGCGCCTCCACGATCCCGCCGGGTGCCAGCGGGACCGCGCGGGTCAGTCCGCCCGTGATCACCAGATCGCCCTCCTCCAGCGCCTCGCCGCGCGCGGCGAGCCGGCCCTCCAGCCAGGCCACCGCGGCGTGGGGGTGGCCCATCGCGGCGTCCCCGCGGCCGGTCGCCTCGAGCGTCCCGTCCCGCCACAGCTCGACGGTGAGCTCGGCGAGGTCGCCCTCGAGAGCGTCCCCGACGACGACCCCGGCGGCCGAGGAGCCGTCGGCGGTGTTGGCCTCGAGGGTGAAACGGTAGTCGCGCCAGACGGAGTCGACGACCTCGAGCACCGCCCGTGCCCCGGCCGGGCGGCCGTCGGCACCGATGACGATCCCGATCTCGGGCTCCACGCGCGGCTGGACGAGGCCGGGCGGCACCACCGACCCGGGCGGGATCACCATCGTGTCCAGGAGCGGGCCGAGGTTGGGGGAGTCCACGCCCATCTGCTCGCGCATCACCGACGACGTGTAGCCGAGCTTCCACCCGATCCGCCGCGCGCCGCGGCCCTCCCGGAGGCTCGTCAGCGCGCGCTGGACCGCGTAGGCGGCCGGGACGTCGAGCTCGTCGGGGGACGGGGCGTCGAGCAACGCACCGGTCCGGTGGGCGTCGTCGAGCCACGCCGCCCACCCGGGGACGTCCACGGCCCGCCCGGGATCGGAGTGTGGCGCCATCGGCCGATCATCGCACCGGTGCGGGAGGCCGTGCGGCCAGCGCGGCCAGGTCGTCCGCCGCCACCGACACCGGCGGCAGGGCGAGCATCGCGCGCTGGGCCCGGCGGACCTCGGCGCGGATCGCGCCGTCGCCGAGCACCGAGCGGACCGTCGCGGCCACGGCCCCGGGGTCCGGCGCGCTGCGACGCCCCAGCCCGAGCGCCTCAGCCCGGTCGGCGTTGGCCTCCTGATCGCCGAACTGCGGCAGCACGACCATCGGGACGCCGTGGCGCACGGCCTCGCGGATGCTGTTGTAGCCGCCGTGGGTCAGCAGGAGGTCCGCACACGACAGCAGCAGCGGCTGGGGCACCCAGTCCAGCAGGTGCACGTGGCCCGCGGGCGGGGCGCCGTCGGCGACGGGCAGACCGCCGGTCGCCACCACGGCCTCGCAGTCGATCGCCGCGAGGCCGTCGACGATCGTGCGCAGCGCTCCCGACGGGTCGACCGGGGAGCTCCCGGCGGGCGCCCCCGCCGGACCGGGCCTCGCCGGGACGTGCCCCCGCCATCATCGGCAGCGCCGTCCCGATCGCCGCGAGCACCAGCGGCCGGCCCGCCGGCAGGTCCCCGATCCACGCCGGCAGGACGTCGCCACGCGCGACCTCGTCGTCCTGGCGGTACGACCACGCCGGGCCCACGCCGTCGGCGGCGAACGACCACGCGGGCGGCAGGCAGTCGAGCCGGCCGTACCGGTGCAGCGCCGCGCCGGTCCGCAGGGGCTCCAGGCCGAGCTCGCGGCTGCGGGCGACGAGCGCCGCATCGAGGGCGACGGGACGCAGCTGCTGACCCCCGCCGGACGGCGCCGCGACGTGGGGGATGCCGCGCTCCTCGGCCAGGAGCATGCCGGCGAGCTCGGTGCCGTCGCGCAGCACGAGGTCGGGGGCGAACCGCTCCGCGACGGGGCGCAGGAGCCGCACGGTGTCGCTCACGTGGGCGCCCCCGAACAGCAGGGGCGCGATCACGCCGATGTCCCGCGGGCCCTCGAGGTCCGCCAGCTGGGGCCCGAGCGTCGCGACGGTGGCGGCCATCGGCGGCATCACGGGGTCGACGCGCAGCCCGGCCGACGTGAACACCCCGGCGAGCTCCTCCGGGCACGCGACGAGCACGTCGTGCCCGGCCTCGGCCAGGGCCCGCGCGAACGGCAGCACGGCCCGCGCGTGGGACGGCGATCCGGTGACGGTCGCGAGGAACCTCGGCGCGCGGTCGGGTGAACCCACGATCAGGAGACGCTAGGCGTCCCCGTGCCGGGACGCCCGTCGACGAGCAACGGCCCCTCACCCGCCCCTCACCCGCCCGGGCGACGATCTCCGGTCGTGCACGGCCGATCGTGAGAGGCTTCCCCGGTGAGCACCCCGGGCCGACGCTCCGGCCCGGACGAGGGGCGGTCCTCGGGTCTGGACGACGAGGCCGACCGCTGGCTCATCGGCAAGGTCCGGGCCGGCGACCGGCACGCCTACGAGGAGCTCGTCCGGCGGCACCGCGACCGGATCTACCGGATCGCCCTGCGCATGCTCGGCAGCGCCGCCGACGCCGACGACGTCGCGCAGGACGTCGTCATCCAGCTCTGGACGGCCCTGTCGGGCTTCACCGGTGGTGCCGCCTTCACCACCTGGCTCTACCGCGTCGTCGTCAACCGCTGCCTGAACCACCGCCGTGGGCAGCGGCCCCACCAGGAGCTCCCGGATGCCGACCACGCCGCCGACCATCCCTCGGTGCCGGGCCCCGAGCGACAGGTCCTGGCCGGTGAGGAGCTGCAGGCCGGGCTCCGGGCGATCGCCGCCCTGCCCGACGACCAGCGCGTGCCGCTCGTGCTGGTCCAGCTCGAGGGACTGTCCTACCGGGAGGCCGCGACGGTGACGAAGACGACCGAGGCCACCGTCCGGGGGCGGCTCGCCCGTGCCCGCGCGACGCTGATGTCCGAGATGAAGGACTGGACATGACCCAGGAGCGCACCCCCACCGGTGCCCCGATGCCGGCCTCGGGCCGCCTGCCCTGCGGACGGGACACCGACGCCCTCGTCGAGCAGGTCGCCGACGGCGCCGGCGACCGGCGCGACGCCCACCAGCAGACCTGCCCGCACTGCCAGGCGGCGCTCGCCGAGTTCGAGCGGCTCTGGGCCCCGGTGCGCGCGGTGTCCGACCACCGCCCGCGGGCTCCCGAGGGCCTGCTCGACGAGGCGTTGCGCAGCATCCGCGGCGTGGCCGCCGACCCCGAGTTCGGCCGCATCGAGAGCGACCGCGGCCGGACGCGGGTCAGCGCGCGGGTGGTCGTGGCCCTGGCGCGCCACCTCGCCTCCCGGGTGCCGGGGGTGCGCGTGGCGCTGAGCCGCCTCGTCGCCGCAGGCGAGGGCCCGGAGACGAGCGTGATCGACGGCCCCGGGCCGGAGGTGACGGCGGGCGTCGTCGGCGGCTCCACGGTCGTCGCGATCACCCTCGCCGCCGACTACGGGCAGGACCTCGAGGCGCTCGGGACGCGCATCCGGACCGTCGTGGCCGACGGCATCCGCGCCGTGACCGGCCTCGAGCCCGTCGCGGTGCAGGTGCACGTCGACGACGTGCTGCTCTAACCCGGCGCGCCCGCACCCGGGTTGTGGCAGCGGTCGCCGACCGGGCCGAGCACCGGCTTCACGTCCACCACCGGCGTGCCGTCGATCGCCTCCAGGTCGGACACCCGCAGCACGTCCCCGTCGACCGCGAGGACGCGGACGTGGTGCAGGCCGAGGGGGTTGGGGCGGTCGGGGGAGCGGGTGGCGAACACCCCGGTCTCGGGGAGCGAGAGGTCGCCGCGCGGGTGCACGGCGAGCACGTCCCTGTCGGCGCGGTCGAGCCAGGTGATCAGCAGGATCTCCTGGCCGACGACGAGGTCGCGGAGCGCCGGGACGAGGTCGGGCGCGAACCGCACGACGGCCTCGGGGCCGCCCTCGTCGCCCTGGCACGGGGCCTCGCGGCGGTCGGTGAGGGTCGAGGAGATCCGGCCGAGCACGCGCAGGACGGGGGCCGTCCCGTCCTGGTCCACAGGGTCACCGCTCACCCGAGCACCGTAGGCCGGACGGCCCGCGATCCGTACCCTGCGCAGGTGCCCCGCGTGACCTCACCCCGCGCCGAGGCGACGGCCGCGACGCGGGCGGGGCTGGTCGAGGCGGCCACCGAGCTCTTCGCCGTCCGGGGCTTCGCCGAGACGTCGATCGACGACGTCGCCGCCGTGGCCGGCATGACCAAGGGCGCGGTCTACCACCACTTCGCGGGCAAGGCGGCGCTCTTCGAGGCCGTGTTCTCGGCCCAGGAGGCGGCGGTGCACGAGCGCCTGGGCGCGGCCCTCGACGGCGCGCCCGACCAGCTCACCGGCGCCCGCGCCGCGCTCACGACGTTCCTCGAGGCCTGCACCGAGCCGACGTACGGGCCGATCGTCTTCCGCGACGGGCCGCTGGCGCTCGGGTGGCAGCGGTGGCAGGAGTGCGAGCGGGACTACGCCTACGCGCTCATCGCGCGGGTGCTCGACGGGCTCGCGCGCGAGGGTCACCTGGCCCGCGCGCCGGGGGCGTCCTATCCGGCGGTCGTGCTCGGGATGCTCTCCAGCGCCGGCCAGCTGCTCGGCCAGGCGCCGCCCGAGCAGCACGCGGCGTTGCGCGAGGAGCTGCTCGGCTTCTTCGACCAGGTGCTGGCCGGGCTGACCGCCCGACCCTGATCAGCGCCTAGGGATGCGGCTCGCGCTCCTGGCGCAGGGCCACCGTCGTCCCCGCCGCCGTGTGCCGGATCGCGACGCTGTCGACGCTGCGGTGCATGAGCACGAAGCCGCGCCCCCGGGTCGCGTGTGATCCCGGGTCCGCGGGCACGGACCCCTCCGACCAGTGCCCGTTGTCGGTGACCCGGACGTTCACCGCGTCGGCCTCGGCCCACAGCGTCAGCTCGACGGTGCCCTCGGCGTCCTCGGGGTAGGCGTGCTCGACGGCGTTCTCCACGGCCTCCGACACCGCGGTCAGGACCCGTTCCCGGGCCTCCTGCTCCAGGTCCAGTCCGGCCAGCCAGTCCCGTGCCTCGTGGCGCATCCGCTGTGCCTCGTCGGCCCGCGCGGGATGGACCACCCGCGCGAACTCCACCGCGTCCGTCATTGCTCGTCCCCCGCCCGAGTCGTCCCCTGCGAACCGCAGGCAACCGTTCGATCACCACGTGTCATCGCGGCTCGGCATGCCCACGGTGATGGGTCGATCACTCCGAGGTCGACCGTCGATCTCGCGAGCGGTGTGTGCCGCGCGATCGGCGGGTGAACGGTCGCCAACGCCCGGCTCCGGGGCGCCGACCGGGTGAAACACACACTCGGCATCCGGCCGAACGGATCTCGCGCATCCGGGCTCAGGGCTTCAGGAGGGCGTCCGAGATGATCTTCCGCTGGATCTCCGAGGTGCCCTCGAAGATGGTCGTGAGGCGCGCGTCGCGCCAGTAGCGCTCGACGGAGTGCTCGGTGGTGTAGCCGTTGCCGCCGAAGATCTGCAGGGCGTCGCTCGTGACGCGTTCCGCGGTCTCGGAGGCGAACAGCTTGGCCGACGACGCGGCGACGTCACCGCCGGGTGCGCCCTCGTCGAGCAGCCACGCGGCCTGCCACCACAGCGTCCGAGCGGCGTCGACGGCCGCGGCCATGTCGGCGAGCTTGTGCCGCAGCGCCTGCTGATCGGCGATCGGGTGACCGAACTGCTCGCGGCGGCGGCTGTAGGCCACGGCGTCCTCGAGGGCGCCGCGCGCCAGCCCCACGGCCCGGGCCGCGGTCTGCACGCGCGCGGTGCCCAGCCACCGCAGGCTGTCCTTGAAGCCCTGGCCCTCGTCCTGACCGGTGTCCTGGAGCGCGTCGGCCGGCAGGCGCAGGCCGTCGAGCTGCAGCTCCCAGGTCGTCAGGCCGAAGTAGCCGATCTTGTCGATGGGCGTGCCGGTCACGCCGTCGGGGAAGCTCCCGCGCTCCTTGGGCACGAGGAAGAGCTCGAGGCCGTCGGAGCGGCTCTCGCCCTCGCGCGGCGGGCGGGTGCGGGCGAGCAGGTGCAGGAAGTCCGCCGACAGGGCGTGGCCCACCCACCGCTTCGTGCCGTCGACGACCCAGCCGTCACCGTCGTGGCGCGCGGTGCACTCCACACCCGCGAGGTCCGACCCCGCGTGGGGCTCGGAGAAGGCGATCGCCCCGATGTAGCGGCCGGCGGCGCTGGCGCGCAGCAGCTCGGCGCGGCGCTCGGGATCGGGTGAGGCGCAGCCGGTGCCGTTGCCGCGGGCGATGATGCTGCCGACGCTCATCCAGGCGCGGGCGAGCTCCTCGGACACCAGGCAGTACTCGACCACCCCGAGCCCCAGCCCGCCGTGCTCGGCGTCGACGAGGATCCCGAAGAACCCCAGCTCGCCCATCCGGTCGAGCAGCGACTGCGGGATGTCCTCGCGGCGCGGGTCGAGCTCGTCGGCGACCGGCAGGACCTCCTCCATCGCGAACGCGCGCGCGGTGTCCTGCAGGGCGCGGCGCTCCGGGGTGAGCAGCGGGGCCGCCAGGGGCGCCTCGGTGCGCACCTCGTCGAGCCCCCGGCGCTTCCAGGTCGGGCTCTGTCCCTCGCTCACGCGCCCGCTCCGGTCGCATCCACGCAGAGCGTCCAGAGCGCGGCCCGGGCCTGCGGGCTCTCCCCACCGCGGGGCAGGTAGTGCGTCGGACGGGGAGCGCGGTCGTGCCAGAACACCCCGGTGCTGTGTCCGGGCTCGGCGGCCGCCTGCAGCCACACGACGGTGTCGGCGCCCTGCGCCTCGGTGCGCAGCAGGGGACCGGTGACGCGGTGGAAGCCGGGCATGGAGCTCGCGACTCCGGGGGTGTCGGCCCAGCCCGGGTGCATGCTGTGCACGACCGTGCCGTCACCGGCCAGGTCGTCGGCGAGCAGCTCGGCGAGCACCACCTGCATCCGCTTGGTGCGGGCGTAGGCCGCCCCGCCCGAGTACGTGCCCTGGCGGAACTCGGGGTCGTCGACGTGCAGGGCCGCGGTGTACATGCCGCCGGAGGAGACGAACACGACCCGCGACGGGGCGGTGGGGCTCGCGCCGGCGCGCAGCACGGGGCGCAGCTCGCGGGTGAGCAGGAACGGCCCGAGCACGTGCGTGGCGAGCGCCGTCTCGTGGCCCTCGGCGGTCTCGGTGCGCTCGGGGGGCATGACGCCGGCGTTGTGGACGAGGCCGTGCACCGCGGCCTCGCGGTCGCGCACCTCCGCCGCGTAGCGCCGGACGTCGGCCAGGGAGGACACGTCGCAGGTGGCGACGTCGACGGCGGCGCCGGGGTGGTCGGCACGCACCGCGGCGGCCGTCTCCTCGCCCCGCTCGGGGTTCCGCACCACCATCTCCACGCGCGCGCCGAGGGCGACGAGTTCGCGGACGGTGGCCGCGCCCAGGCCGCCGCCGGCTCCGGTCACGAGGATCGTGCGCCCCGAGAGGCACCCGGCCGGCAGCGTCGACCAGCCCGCCCGCCGCACGGTGTACCCCAGTCGGGAGTAACCGGGCACCACCAATCGGTCCAGCGCGGCGTCGACGAGGCGGGGGAGCTGCACGACGCGCAGGTTACGCAGGTGGGCCGTGCCCGGCCCGGGAGGTCACGAACCTCTCAGGGGGGACAGACCGTCCCCGCCTGGGGCAGGACGCCGTCGCGCAGGTAGCCGCCGACGGCGTCGCGGATGCAGGGCGTCGCCGGGTAGGCGCCGTGCCCGGCGCCGAGCCAGGTGACCAGCGTGGCCGAGCCCAGCTGCGTCGTGACCCGCTCCGAGCCCGCGAGCGGGGTCACCGGGTCGCCGCGGGTGCCGACGACCAGCGACGGCGGGCCGGCCGCGGGGCCCACCTCGGGCGCCTCGGTGGGCACCGGCCACGACCCGCACAGCAGGGCGTCGTGGGCGAAGTACGCCCCGAACAGCGGGTCGGCGGCGCGGGCCCGTTCGGCGTCTCCTGCGACCTGGTCGGGCGTCGGGCGCTCCACGGTGTCGTTGCAGGTCAGCAGCACATCGGCGTCGAAGCCGCCACCGTCGACCTCGATCGGCGCGAGCAGGCCGAGGATCCCCGCCGGGTCGCCCTGGCCCGCCGCCGCGATCGCCGTCGCGAGCCCGGACCACCGCGCCGGCTCCGCGAGGCCGGTGACCAGCGCCCGCGTGACCGTGCCGTCGGTGACGCGCCGGCCGTCCGCGCCGGTCAGGGCGCCGCGCGCACGTTCGCGAGAATGCCGGCCACGACGCTCGCAGGGTCCGGACCGAGCGGGCAGTCCGGGCGCGCGGAGCAGTCGGAGGCGAAGGCGGTGAGCGCCTCGCGGGCGGCGGCGGCGCGCTCGCGGGCGCGCTGGGAGAACGTCGTCGTGGGGTCGGCGACGCCGTCGAGCACCGTGCGGCCCACCGACGCCGGGTACCGGCGCGCCCAGGTGGCGAGGACGCCCGCGCCGTCGCCGACCCCGACGACGTGGAGCCGGTCGACCCCGAGCGTGATCCGGACCTCCTCGAGGTCCTCGGCGTCGACGCCCGTGCGGTAGTCGGTCAGCGCGTTCTCGAGCACCTGGGTGCAGGTGCGCGCGGCGGTGGTCGCGGCCTCGCGCAGCGGGGCGAGGGACACCGGGTCGGCGGCGAGCGGGTCGGCGTCGACGAGGGCCTCGCGCGTGCTGGGCGTGATGCAGTCGACCGGCTCGGAGTTGCCGGTGCCGCGCAGGTCCACCCCGTAGAACGCGGTCCCCGCGAGCATCGGGGCGGGCGCGGTCGCGGCGAGCCGCACGGCCCGTTCGGAGCCGGTCGGCCCGCCGGCGTCCCCGACCACCGCGACCGGGACCGGCCCGCCCGGCGGCACGGGGCCGACCGTCACCTGGAGCACCCCGACCTCGGCGCGCGACGAGCCCCGCCGCGGCCGCCGCCGACGGGCACGCTCTGGCACCCGAAGCGCAGGTCCCGCCCGCCGAGGGCGGCGGCGCCCATCGAGGTCCGGATCTCGGAGGTGCAGTCGGTGAACCCGGCGGGCGCCGCGGGCGCCGGCAGCAGCGGGGGAGCAGGGACGGCGGCGGCCCGGGCAGCGCGGTCTCCGGCGCGGGCACCGGCGTCATCGTGTCGTCCACCCGGGTGGCCACGGGCGGGCGCTGCGACGGCCCCACCGCGCACGCCCCGAGCAGCAGGGCGGCACCGAGGACCACGAGGACGACCTTGGGCACGACCTCGGGCACGAGGCCGACGGCAGCCCGGGTCGTCGGACGGGGCACGCGGCGCTCCTCGCGATCTGATCTCTGAGCGGACCCCGGGAGTCTGACTCCCGGGGGCGGTGCCCGGTGTGAGGGGGCGGCCTGCGCGGCATGATGCCCTCGTGGACCTGCCCGTCATGCCGCCCGTGTCCCCGATGCTGGCCAAGGCCGTGGCGGAGATCCCCGCCGGGCAGCGGTACGAACCGAAATGGGACGGCTTCCGGTCGGTGATCTTCCGCGACGGCGACGAGGTCGAGATCGGCAGCCGCAACGAGAAGCCGATGACGCGCTATTTCCCGGAGCTCGTCGAGGCGTTCACCGCCGCCTTGCCGCCGCGCTGCGTCATCGACGGCGAGATCGTCGTCGTCGACGCCGAGGGGACCGGGCTCGACTTCGAGGCGCTGCTGCAGCGGGTGCACCCCGCCGCGTCGAGGGTGCGCAGGCTGGCCGTCGAGACCCCGGCGCACTTCGTCGCGTTCGACCTGCTCGCGCTCGGCGACGACGACCTCACGGGGCGGCCCTTCACCGAGCGCCGCGAGCGCCTGGCGGAGGTCGTCGGCGGGCTCGAGCGCCCCGACGTGCACCTCACGCCGATGACCGAGGACGTCGACACCGCCCGCGACTGGTTCGAGCGCTTCGAGGGCGCGGGGCTGGACGGCCTGATCGCGAAGAAGGCCGACCTGACCTACCAGCCCGACAAGCGGGTCATGAGCAAGATCAAGCACGAGCGCACCGCCGACTGCGTCGTCGCGGGCTACCGGGTGCACAAGTCGGGGCCCGACGCCGTCGGCTCGCTGCTGCTCGGGCTGCACACCGAGGACGGGTCGCTGCAGAGCATCGGCGTGATCGGGGCCTTCCCCATGGCGAAGCGCCGCGAGCTCTTCGCCGAGCTCCAGCCGCTCGTGACGTCCTTCGAGGGCCACCCGTGGGCGTGGGCCGCGCAGGAGGAGGGCACGCGCACCCCGCGCGAGGCCGAGCACAGCCGGTGGAACGCGCAGAAGGACCTGTCCTTCGTGCCGCTGCGCCCCGAGCGCGTGGTGGAGGTCAAATACGACCACATGGAGGGCGTCCGCTTCCGGCACACCGCGCAGTTCAAGCGCTGGCGCCCCGACCGCGACCCGGCGTCGTGCACCTTCGAGCAGCTCGAGCGCCCGGTGCGGTTCGACCTCGCGGAGGTGTTGATCGCTCGCTGAGCTACTGCACCCGCGCCGGCGTCGGCGCCGAGGTGGCGTCGAGCTCGAGGCGCACGGCCGTGGGCAGGGCGGACACCGCGAAGGCTTCGCGGGCCCGGGCGAGCACCCGGCCGTCGAGGTCGGCCCACACGTCGCGGACGTCGGTGCCCTCGACGAGCGTGAGGGACAGGCGCAGCGCCGGCTTCTGCGGCGTGCCGACGAGGCGGGCGCGGGCGCGGCTCACGCCGTCGATGAGCTCGGCGTCGTGACGGACGGCGTCGCAGATCGCGGCGTGCTCGACGGTGAGGCGCTCACCCGGCAGCTCGGAGAGCGAGACGTCCGGACGCGGCTCGGGCCGCAGCGAGCGCAGCGTCCACCACAGGCCGATCAGGAAGAGCACGACGCCGATGCCGATGGCGATCCACCGGGCGGCGGTGGCGTGCGCGGACGCCCACTCGACGATCATCGGGTCGATCACCGGGCGCTGGGCGCGGAAGCTCCCGAACACCCCGTAGCCGACCAGCAGGGCGAGCACCGACGCGGCGACGAGGACGAGGCCGAGGACGGTGGTCAGGGTGCGGTCGCCACCGGCGGAGCGGGCGACGGCGGCACGCGAGCGGCGGCTCACTTGACCCCCTTGGTGGTGGTGACCGACACCGCGACGCGCGGGCGCCGGGCGAGCGGCAGGCGGGCCAGCGTCGTCTCGACGAGCTCGCGCACGGTGTCGCGCACCTCGGCGGCGGGGTCGAGGGTGGCGGCCTTGACGGTGACCTTCTTCGCCGACGCGACGACCGACGCCGAGACGACCTCGTCGTGGGCCCGCACCTCGTGGCCGACGGCCCGGGCGATCGAGCGCGGCGACGTCGTCACCGTGACCTCGGGGACGGGGTCGGCGAGGAACACGTCGTGGCGGCGGGCGACGAGCCCGAGGATCAGCACGAACAGGCCGATCACGCCGACGACGATCGCGGCGGCGCGGACGCCGCCCGACTGCCAGGTCAGGCCCTCGGCGGCGGCCTGCCACGTCGGCCACGGCACGATCAGGGGGCTGGAGGTCGGCGAGACCCACAGCGTCACCGTCTCGACCACCACCGCCAGGCCGACGACGGCCAGCAGGAGGCCGAGCAGCGGCGCGAGCACGCGCAGGAGCAGGCGCACTTCTCACTCCGTCCGGGAGGTCGGGGTCCGGGGGGTCGCCCGGGCGGCGGGGTCGGTGAGGGCGGAGACGCCGATGTCCAGCGTGCGGACGCGGTAGGGCGTGAGGGCCTGCACGCGCTCGCGGACGTGGTCGCGCACCGCGGCGGCGCTGTCGGTGATGCGGGCCGGGTAGGCGAGCGGCACCTCCAGGCGCAGGTCGACCTGCTCGCCGTACCCGGACACCTTGGCGCTCGTGCCGGACTCGCCGAGGTCCAGCCCGGCCAGGCGGCGCTGGGTGCGCACGGTGCCTGCGGTGTGGTCCGCGGCGTACTCCGCGATCTTGCGGACGACGGAGAGCGCGACGTCGAGGCGCCCGCGCTCCGCGGCCTCCTCGTCGTCCGCGAGGGCGACAGCGGCGGCCGGTGCCGGGTCCGTGCCCCGCGTCGTCTCGGTGAGGGGCACCGTCCCGGCGCGCGACACCGGGGTGGTCGGGGCGTCACCAGGCGCCCGGTCCGGGGCCGCCGGACCGTCGGTCGGGGTGCTCATCGGTCGCGGCCGCGCCCGACGAACTGGTTGACGTCGAGCTCGCCGTCGAGCACGCGGCCCACGACGAAGCCCAGGACCCCGAGCACGAGGGCGATGAAGAAGCCCTGCAGGCCGCCGGCGGCGGCCGCCACGCCCAGGATGAGGCCGACGAACATGCCGGCACGGGTGGCGCTCATGACCACTACCTCCACGGTGTGCGCCGCCCCGCGCTGCGCGGGGCGGGAAAGCTCTAGAGCACGCGGGCGGACCCGCGGCGGGGGTCGTACCGGCGCGCGAGGCGCCGGCCCATCCGCCCGAGGCGGGCGAGCCGGCGGTCGGACACGACGACGATCGGCGCGTCGAAGCGGGGGTCGCCGTCCCCGCCCGGCGCCTGCCGCAGCCTCGCGCGGAACGCGGCGAGGCCCGCGCGGAAGGCGGCCGGATCACCGCCGACGTCGGGGTGGTGCGTGCGCACGAAGGCGCGCAGCTCCGCCCGGACGTCGACGGACGACGCGGCGTTCATTCCGGCAGCTCCATGTCGGTGACGATCACGTCGACCCGCCGGGACCCGTGGGCCCGGGCGACGATGCGACGCAGCTCGGCCGCCGTCTTCTCCACCGGGGCGCCGTAGTGCAGGACCACGGCGATCCGGTCGGGCTCGTCGCCCTCGCCCAGCACGATGCCGGGGAGGCGACGTCCGGGCAGGTAGCTCGCCACCGTCCCGTACGGACCGCCCGAGAGGGCCGCGACGCCCGGGTGGGCGAGCAGCTCCTCGGCGATCCGTTCGGGCAGCGGCCCGAGACCGGGTGCCTCGGGGGTGCCCGGGGCGACGGCGGTACCGCTCGGGTGGGCGGAGCGCCGGGGGTCGGGAGTGCTCACTCGACGCGGGTGCTGGGCTGCGACTGCGCCTGCTGCCCCT
This sequence comes from Actinomycetospora sp. CA-053990, assembly GCF_050948445.1. Taxonomy (NCBI): domain Bacteria; kingdom Bacillati; phylum Actinomycetota; class Actinomycetes; order Pseudonocardiales; family Pseudonocardiaceae; genus Actinomycetospora; species Actinomycetospora sp. CA-053990. Next base: position 2,432,385 of record NZ_CP192043.1, read on the forward strand.
GGTCGTCGTCGCTGTCGTCGCCCGGCATGTGGATGTCGTTGACGGCGATGTTGACCTCGATGACCTCGAGGCCCGTCATCTGCTCGACGGCGGCGATGACGTTGCGGCGCACCGCGCGGGCCAGCTCGACGATGCCGGCGCCGTACTCCACGACGATGTCGAGGTCGATCGCGGCCTGCTTCTCGCCGACCTCGACCTGCACGCCGGCGGCCTGCGAGGTGCCGCTGCCGCCGGGGATGCGCTCGCGGATCGCGCCGAAGGCGCGGGAGACCCCGCCGCCCATCGAGTAGACGCCGGAGACGTCGCGCGCGGCGATGCCGGAGATCTTCTGGACCACGCCGGAGGCGATGGTGGTCTTGCCCTGCCCCGTGTCGTCGGCGAGACGGGCCGGGGTGCTTCCGGTCCCGGTCCGACCGCTCGACACGGCTGCGGCCTCGGAGCCGGTGGCGGTGCTGGGGCTCTGCGTCATGGTGGGGCGCTCCCTGGTGCGCGTCGCTGGGGATCTCTGGAGGGATCTCCGAGGAGATCTCTACGGACCGGAGGACCCGATCGTCTGCCGATCCGATACCCGTGGGACCCACCAGCGGCCGGGTCGTCATGGATCGTCACCCGAAAGAACCACAAAGGTGACCGGCGTCTCCTACGGCCGGGCACCGCCGACCTGGTAGCGCAGGAGCAGCCCGTCGTCGTGGGCGACGACCGAGGCGAGGTGCAGCGGCCGGGGACCACCCGATCCGGCGCCGGCGACGATGCGCCCGGCGGCCCCGCCCTCGAGCTGCGGCGCGAGGCTCAGGCAGAGCTCGTCGACGCGGCCCGCGTCCAGCAGCGCGCCGAACAGCGCCGGGCCGCCCTCGCACAGCACGCGGGTCAGACCCCGGTCGGCGAGGGCGCCGACCACCGCGTCGGCGGTGGAGCCCGGATCGCCACCGACGTCGACCACCTCGGCCCCCGCACCGGCCAGGGCGCTGCGCACGATGTCGGGCGTGGCGCCGGTGAGGAGCACGAGGGGGGCGACGGCGGTGTCGGTGAACAGGGGTGAGGCCGGGTCGAGGTCCCCGCGGGTGGTGACGACGGCGATCGGCGGCACCGGCGACTGCCCGCGCGCCCGCCGCCGGGCCTCGCGCCCGGGGGAGGTGCGCGCGCCGCGGTAGCCCTCGGCGCGCACGCTGCCCGCGCCGACCAGGATCACGTCGGCGAGCTCGCGCAGGAGGCCGAAGACCGTCCGGTCCCCGGGCGCCTCGAGTCCGGAGGAGACGCCCTCGACGGCGACGGCCCCGTCCGCACTGGCGACGAAGTTGACGCGCAGCACGCCCTCGGGGTGGGCGTAGAGCTCGGCGAGGCCGTCGCGGTCCAGCTCCCTCTCCGGCGCGGCCCGGGGGCTCGTGCCCTCCAGGGGCCAGACCAGCCTCACTGGGCCTTCTGCCTCAGCTCGTCGATCGCCCGCGAGGCCTCCGACTTGTTCAGTCCCTTCGGCGGCTCCTCGCCCGCCTGCTGGGCCAGGGTCTCGAGGTAGCTGGCCTGGGGTCCGGTCATGGGCTCGTCGCCGGTCACCCAGTCGGTGGTGGGGCGCTCCTGGCGCGAGAGGTCGGGCTGCCCGTCCCCGTCCCCGCCGTTGCCGTCGCCGCCGGAGGGGGTCACCGAGCCCTGCAGCCGCTCGATCTCGTCGGACGCCTGCGCCTTGGTCAGCCCGGTCGGCGGCTCCTCGCCGGCCTGGTGGGCGAGCGTCTCGAGGTAACTGGCCTGGGGTCCGGTCATCGGCTCGTCGCCGGTGACCCAGTTCGCGTTGTCCTTCTCGGCGGAGGAGGTGGTGGACGGGTCGGTGCCCTGCTGCTTGACCTCGTGCGGGTCGGTCACGGAACTCTCCTCGGTGGACGTGACATCATCGAACACGCGTTCGACCGACATCGGATACCCCGTCGCGACACGCGAACACCTCCGCCCCGTGCCCATTAGGGTCCGGATCATGACCGGCCCTGCCGAACGGGACGAGCTGCGCCCGGTGTTCTCCCGCCCCGCCGAGCTCGCCGGTCAACCGCGCGACCGACTGGGCGACGACGAGATCCTGCCCGCCACCGCGTACCAGATCGTCCACGACGAGACGATGCTCGACGGCAACGCCCGTCTGAACCTGGCGACGTTCGTGGGCACGTGGATGGACGACCACGCCGGGCGGCTCTACGCCGAGTCCGCCGACAAGAACATGATCGACAAGGACGAGTACCCGAGCACCGCCGCCATCGAGGAGCGGTGCTGGCGGATCCTCGCCGACCTCTGGCAGGCGCCGTCGCCAGAGGAGGCGATCGGGACCTCGACCACCGGGTCGTCCGAGGCCTGCATGCTCGGCGGCCTCGCGTTCAAGCGGCGCTGGCAGCACGCGCGCCGGGCGGCCGGCGCGTCGACGGAACGCCCCAACCTGGTGATGAGCTCGGCGGTCCAGGTGTGCTGGGAGAAGTTCTGCAACTACTTCGACGTCGAGCCCCGCTACGTCCCGATCACCGACGAGCGCCCCGTGCTCGACGGCCACGACCTCGCGTCCCACGTCGACGAGAACACCATCGGCGTCGTCGCGATCATGGGCGTCACCTACACCGGCATGTACGAGCCGGTGGAGCAGATCGCCGCGGCGCTCGACCGCATCCAGGCCGACACCGGCCTCGACGTCCCGATCCACATCGACGGGGCGTCCGGCGCGATGGTCGCGCCCTTCCTGCAGCCCGAGCTGCGGTGGGACTTCCGGCTCGAGCGCGTGCACTCGATCAGCACCTCGGGCCACAAGTACGGCCTCGTCTACCCGGGGGTCGGCTGGGTGGTCTGGCGCGAGCGCCGGTGGCTGCCCGAGGACCTCGTCTTCGACGTCAGCTACCTCGGCGGGAGCATGCCGACCTTCGCGCTGAACTTCTCGCGCCCCGGCGCGCAGGTGCTGCTGCAGTACTACCAGTTCCTGCGTCTCGGCCGGGCCGGGTTCACCGAGGTCCAGCGCGGCTCGCAGGCCGTCGCCCGCCACCTCGCCGCCGGTATCGCCTCGATCGGGGCGTTCGAGCTGTGGAACGACGGCTCCGACATCCCGGTGTTCGCGTGGCGGCTGAAGCCCGGCCACACGGACAGGTGGACGCTGCACCACCTCTCCGACCGGCTGCGGATGCGGGGCTGGCTGGTGCCGGCCTACCCGCTGCCCGACGCCCTGTCCGACCGCACGGTGCAGCGGATCGTGGTCCGCAACGGCCTGTCCGGCGACCTCGCCGACCGCCTGCTGGACGACATCACCAGCGCCACCGCCTACCTCGACCGGCTCTCGTCGCCCATGCCCGCGGAGGGTCAGCAGCCCTCGTTCCACCACTGATCCCGGCCCGGATCGGTGCCGGATCCGGCCCTGATCAGGCCCGACGCGCCCGGCATCGGGTGTCCCCCGGACGGGGGCAGCGTCGTACCGCTCGGTAACGCCCCTTGGCGTCCCGGTGTGTCGCCCGGCAGACTGACCGGCGTGTCGGGATCGATCACGAGGGCAGCGGGTTCAGGGGGTCACCAGGCCTCGCTGGGCTCACCGCGCTCTCCGGGCGACGTCGCCGCGGCCGGGATGCCCGGCCGCGACCCCTACGGCGCCACGGACAGGCGTTCCAGACGCTGAACCGCGTCACGGGGCGGCCGACGACGCAGCGTCGTAGACGCTGTGACGACGCCGTGACGACGGGTTGCCGCCACGTGGCGATGAGCACTCTTTCGGAGGCGTCCACCCCGTGCGCTGCGGCGGCGGCGGAGGTTAACGTCAGGTTGCCCCTCCGGTCGTCCACCGCCGACCGGTGCGCCGGGCTGTCTCCGGGGTGAGCGTCACGCTCCCCGCCCCACTGTCTACCCCGCTGTCCACCCCCGCCGGGCGACCGGCGACCACCACCTGCACGCGAGAACGATGGGAGGGGCCACGTGGCTGAGACCGGACGCCCAGAGACCGGACGTCGTGCGCAGCGGACGGGGACCCTCGCGAAGGGTCGTCCGGCCGAGGGCCTCTACGACCCGGCCTTCGAGCACGACGCCTGCGGCGTCGCCTTCGTCGCCGACATCGCGGGCCGTCGCGACCACCGGACGGTCAGCCGTGGCCTCACGGCCCTCATCAATCTCGAGCACCGGGGTGCCCGGGGCGCCGAGCCGAACACCGGTGACGGCGCGGGCATCCTGATCCAGGTCCCGGACGGGCTCTACCGCCCGCTGCTGGCCGAGGCGGGCGTCGAGCTCCCGCCCGCCGGCCGCTACGCGGTGGGCAACGCCTTCCTGCCCGCGGACGCCGACCCGGCCGACCTCGAGGTGATCGTCGCGCACGTCGCCGCGGAGGAGGGCCTCGAGGTCCTCGCGTGGCGCGAGCTGCCCGTCGACCCCGACGGCGCCGGCATCGGCCCCACCGCGCGGGCGGTCATGCCGCGCTTCCGTCAGCTCTTCGTGGGCCTGCCGCCCGAGGTGGACCACGTCGTCGACACCCCGAACGCCGGCGACGACGACGCGGGCATCGTCCTGACCCTCGAGCGCCGCGCCTTCGCCCTGCGCAAGCGCGTCGAGCACGAGTCGCGCACCGCGGGCGTCGAGACCTACTTCCCGAGCCTGTCCGGGCGCACCGTCGTCTACAAGGGGATGCTCGCCGAGGAGCAGGTCGAGCCGTTCTTCGCCGACCTCGCCGACGAGCGCACCACGAGCTCGATCGCGCTGGTGCACAGCCGCTTCTCCACCAACACGTTCCCGGCGTGGAGCCTCGCGCACCCGTACCGCTACCTCGCCCACAACGGCGAGATCAACACGCTGCGCGGCAACCGCAACTGGATGGCCGCGCGCGAGTCGATGCTCGCCACCGGCGCGTTCGGCGAGGCCGAGCTCGACCGGCTGTTCCCGATCGTCACCCCGGACGCCAGCGACTCGGCGACCTTCGACGAGGTGCTCGAGCTGCTGCACCTCGGCGGGCGCACGCTGCCGCACGCCGTGCTCATGATGATCCCCGAGGCGTGGGAGAACCACGCCGAGATGGACACCGCGCGGCGCGCCTTCTACCGCTACCACTCGACGCTGATGGAGGCCTGGGACGGCCCGGCGCTCGCGGCCTTCACCGACGGCTCGGTGATCGGCGCGGTGCTCGACCGCAACGGCCTGCGTCCCGCCCGCTACTGGGTCACCGAGGACGGGCTCGTCGTCCTGGGCTCCGAGGTCGGCGTCCTGGACATCGACCCGTCGACGATCGTGCGCAAGGGCCGTCTCGAGCCCGGCCGCATGTTCCTCGTCGACACCGTCGGGCGCCGGATCGTCGACGACGACGAGATCAAGGGCGAGCTCGCCGCCGAGCACCCCTACGACGAGTGGCTGCACGCCGGGATGGTCGAGCTCGCCGACCTGCCGTCGCGGTCGCGCGACAAGTTCGACCGCCACGTGCTCGTGCGCCGCCAGCAGACCTTCGGCTACACCGGCGAGGAGGTCTCGCTGCTGCTGCGCCCGATGGCGCAGAGCGGGGCCGAGGCCACGGGCTCGATGGGCAACGACGCCCCGCTCGCGCCGTTCTCGTCGCGCAGCCGCGTGCTGTTCGACTACTTCATCCAGCTCTTCGCCCAGGTCACCAACCCGCCGCTGGACGCCTACCGCGAGGAGCTCGTCACCTCGCTGCAGGTGCACCTCGGGTCGGAGACCAACCTGCTCGACGCCTCGCCCGCGTCGTGCCGTCGCGTCGTGCTGCCGATGCCGGTGGTGGACGACGACGAGCTCGCGCAGCTCGCCGGGATCAACGACGACGGCGACATGCCCGGCTTCGCGCCGTACCTCGTCTCCGGGCTCTACGACGTCGCGGGCGGCGGGGACGCGCTGCGCGCCCGGCTGACCGAGATCCGCGAGGAGGTCTCCGCGGCCGTCGAGGACGGCGCCCGCGTGATCATCCTGACGGACCGCCACTCCGACGCCGAGCACGCGCCGATCCCGTCGCTGCTGCTCACCGGTGCGGTGCACCACCACCTCGTCCGCGAGAAGAGCCGCACGCGCGTCGACCTCGTCGTCGAGGCCGGCGACGTCCGCGAGACCCACCACGTCGCGCTGCTGCTGGGCTACGGCGCGAGCGCGGTGAACCCCTACCTCGCGCTGGACACCGTCGACGACCTCATCGACCGCGGCGTGATCACCGGCGTCACCTCCGGCACCGCGACCCGCAACGTGGTCGAGGCGCTCGCCAAGGGCGTGCGCAAGGTGATGAGCAAGATGGGCGTCTCGACGGTCGCCTCCTACGTCGGCGCCCAGATCTTCGAGGCCATCGGGCTGGGCACCGAGGTCGTCGAGGACTGCTTCGCCGGCACCACCTCGCGCCTCGGCGGCGTGGGCTACGACGTCCTCGCCGAGGAGGTCGCGATCCGCCACCGTCAGGCCTGGCCGGCCGACGGCGTGCGCCCCGACCACCGCGAGCTCGCCGTCGGCGGCGAGTACCAGTGGCGCCGCGAGGGCGAGCTGCACGTGTTCAACCCGCACACGGTGTTCAAGCTCCAGCACTCCACGCGCACCCAGAACTACGACACGTTCAAGGAGTACACCTCCGCCGTCGACGAGCAGAGCTCGCGGCTGATGACGCTGCGCGGGCTGTTCGGCTTCAAGGACGCCGCCGACACCGGCCGCACCCCGGTGCCGATCGACGAGGTCGAGCCGATCTCCGAGATCGTCAAGCGCTTCAACACCGGCGCCATCTCCTACGGGTCGATCTCGCAGGAGATGCACGAGGTCCTCGCGATCGCGATGAACCGTCTCGGCGGGCGCTCCAACACCGGCGAGGGCGGCGAGGACCCGGGCCGCTTCACCCGCGACGCCAACGGCGACTCGCGGCGCTCGGCGGTCAAGCAGGTCGCGTCCGGGCGCTTCGGCGTCACGAGCGAGTACCTCGTCAACTCCGACGACATCCAGATCAAGATCGCGCAGGGCGCCAAGCCCGGCGAGGGCGGCCAGCTGCCCGGCCACAAGGTCTACCCGTGGATCGCGAAGACCCGGTTCTCGACGCCGGGGGTCGGGCTGATCTCGCCGCCGCCGCACCACGACATCTACTCGATCGAGGACATCGCCCAGCTCATCCACGACCTCAAGAACGCCAACCCGCGGGCGCGCGTGCACGTCAAGCTCGTCTCGCAGGTGGGTGTCGGCACGGTCGCGGCGGGGGTGTCGAAGGCGCACGCCGACGTCGTCCTGATCTCCGGGCACGACGGCGGCACCGGCGCCTCGCCGCTGAGCTCGATCAAGCACGCGGGCGGGCCCTGGGAGCTCGGCCTCGCCGAGACCCAGCAGACGCTCCTGGCCAACGGCCTGCGCGACCGGATCGTCGTGCAGACCGACGGCCAGCTCAAGACCGGCCGCGACGTGGTCATCGCCGCGCTGCTCGGCGCCGAGGAGTTCGGCTTCGCGACGGCGCCGCTGGTGGTGTCGGGCTGCATCATGATGCGCGTCTGCCACCTCGACACCTGCCCGGTCGGCGTCGCGACCCAGAACCCGGTGCTGCGCCAGAAGTTCGACGGCAAGGCCGAGTACGTCGTGGCGTTCATGGAGTTCATCGCCCAGGAGGTGCGCGAGCACCTGGCGGCGCTGGGGTTCCGGAGCATCTCCGAGGCCATCGGGCACACCGACGTCCTCGACACCCGCGCCGCGGAGTCGCACTGGAAGGCCGAGGGGCTCGACCTCTCGCCGGTCCTGCACCGCCCCGACGTGCCCGCGGCCACCGTGCTGCACCAGGCGGTGCCGCAGGACCACGGCCTGGAGAAGGCGCTGGACCACACGCTGATCCAGCTCGCCGAGGGCGCGATCGCCGACGGCACGCCGGTGCGCCTCGAGCTGCCGGTGCGCAACGTCAACCGGACCGTCGGCACCATGCTCGGCTCCGAGGTCACCCGGCGCTGGGGCGGCGCGGGCCTGCCCGACGACACCATCGACATCACGTTCACGGGGTCGGGCGGGCAGTCGTTCGGCGCGTTCCTGCCGCGCGGCGTGACCATGCGTCTCATCGGCGACACCAACGACTACTTCGGCAAGGGCCTCTCGGGCGGGCGGCTCTCGGTGCGCCCGCACCCCGACGCCCCGTTCGTCGCCGAGCAGAACATCGTGGCCGGCAACGTCATCCTCTACGGCGCCACCGCCGGCGAGGTGTACCTGCGCGGCAAGGTCGGCGAGCGCTTCTGCGTCCGGAACTCCGGCGCGGTGGCCGTCGTCGAGGGCGTCGGCGACCACGGCTGCGAGTACATGACCGGCGGGCGTGCGGTGATCCTCGGGCCGACCGGGCGCAACTTCGCCGCGGGCATGTCCGGCGGGATCGCCTACGTGCTCGACCTCGTCGAGGGCCGGGTGAACCACCAGATGGTGGAGCTCGAGGTCGTCGGCGAGGAGGATCTGGCCGAGCTGCGCACGATGGTGGAGCGGCACTACGCGCTCACCGACTCGGCCGTGGCCCACGCCCTGCTGACCGACTGGGACGCCGCCGGGCCGCGCTTCACCAAGGTGATGCCCACCGACTTCAAGCGGGTCCTCGAGGCCACCGCCGACGCCGAGCGCAACGGCCGCGACGTCAACGAAGCGATCATGGAGGCCGCTCGTGGCTGACCCCCGTGGATTCATGACCACCGGCCGGGAGCTCCCGCGTCGCCGGCCGGTCGACATCCGGATCCGTGACTGGCACGAGGTCTACGAGGAGCTCAACCCGACGACGCTGCGCAAGCAGGCCGGGCGCTGCATGGACTGCGGCATCCCGTTCTGCCACCAGGGCTGCCCGCTCGGGAACATGATCCCCGAGTGGAACGACCTCGTGTGGCGCGACGACTGGGCCGAGGCCATCGAGCGCCTGCACGCCACGAACAACTTCCCGGAGTTCACCGGCACGCTCTGCCCGGCCCCGTGCGAGTCGGCCTGCGTGCTCGGCATCAACTCCGACCCCGTGACGATCAAGCAGGTCGAGATCGAGATCATCGACCGCGCCTGGGACGAGGGGTTCGTCCGCCCGCAGCCGCCCGAGATCAAGACCGGGAAGTCGGTCGCCGTCGTCGGCTCCGGGCCGGCGGGGCTCGCCGCCGCGCAGCAGCTCACGCGCGCCGGGCACGACGTCACCGTCTACGAGCGGGCCGACCGCATCGGCGGGCTCCTGCGCTACGGCATCCCCGAGTTCAAGATGGAGAAGAAGCGCCTCGACCGCCGTCTCGAGCAGATGGTCGCCGAGGGGACGCGGTTCTTCGCGGGCGTCGAGGTCGGCGGCCCGGCCGAGGGCGACCTGTCGGTCGAGAAGCTGCGCGCCGACCACGACGCCGTCGTGCTCTCCGTCGGCGCCACCGCGTGGCGGGACCTCCCGATCACCGGGCGCGAGCTCACCGGCATCCACCAGGCGATGGAGTACCTGCCGCCGTCGAACAAGGTCCAGCAGGGCGACTACGAGCGCTCGTTCATCGACGTCGAGGGCAAGCACGTTGTGGTCATCGGCGGTGGCGACACCGGCGCCGACTGCGTCGGCACCGCCCACCGCCAGGGCGCCGCGTCGGTCACCCAGCTCGAGATCATGCCGATCCCGCCGTCCGAGCGGCCGAACGCCAACCCGTGGCCGACCTATCCGATGATCTTCCGGGTGTCGTCGGCGCACGAGGAGGGCGGCGAGCGCCTGTTCTCGGTGAACACCGACGAGTTCCTGGGCGACGAGCACGGCCACGTGCGCTCGCTGCGGCTGGTCGACGTCGAGCGGGTCGACGGGCGCTTCGTGCCCGTCGAGAACAGCGAGCGGGAGATCCCGGCCGACTTCGTCTTCCTCGCGATGGGCTTCCTCGGCCCGCAGAAGGAGGGCCTGCTCGACAGCCTCGGCGTCGAGTACGACGACCGGGGCAACGTGCGCCGCGGCGACGACTACCAGAGCTCGGTGCCCGGCGTGTTCGCCGCGGGCGACGCCGGGCGCGGCCAGTCGCTGATCGTGTGGGCGATCGCCGAGGGGCGTTCCGCCGCCGCCGGCGTCGACGCCATGCTCACCGGCCGCGACGTCCTGCCGCGCCCGATCAACCCGACCGACCGCCCCCTGGTCTAGCGCTCTCTGCCCTCACGCCACGACGAGGGCCGGGGCGGCGGGCCGGGTTCCGCAGCGAACGCGCGGTTCGCTGCTTCTACGCGTACGAACTCCCCGTTCGCGGCGGGCGGGGACGGCTGCGGGGACGGCTGCGGAGGCGATCCGGGCGAGCACGTCGACGTCCTTGAGCAGACCGCAGTGCCCGACGCCGTCGACGACGACGGTCTCGGCGCCCTCCGGGACGGCGCTGTGCACGTCGACGACGACGTCGGCCCGGGAGGCGACGGCCAGCCAGGGGATGCCGGCCGGCACGGCGGGGGAGCCGGCGCGCAGGTCGCGCACGGCGCCGACGGGGAACAGGTGCGCCCAGCGGGTGCCCCGCAGCGGCGCGGCGACGGTGACGACGCGGGTGACGACGCCGTCGAGGCGCCCGCCGGCGAGGCTCGCGGCCACGATCACGCCGCCGAGGCTGTGGCCGACGAGCGTGACCGACCGGGCGCCGCTGCGACGCGCCAGGTCGGTGACCTCGTCCGCGAGCTGCGCGCCGAGGGTCTCCACGCTCGAGGTCCACGTGTAGCGGTGGGTGACGACGGCGACCCCGGGCCCGCCGAGGGCGGGGATCGCCGCGTCCCAGCAGTCCGGCCCCGCACCGAAGCCGTGCACCAGGACGACGAGGGCGCGGGCTGTGGCGACGGGGGTCTCGGGCGTCGCGCTCCGGGTGCCCACGGCGGCGAGCAGCAGGGTGGCGGAGACGGCCGTCGCCACCCGCAGCGCCGCGCGGACCTCGCGGAGGTGATCGTTCACCGACGGACCCATGACCCACCTCCGTGTCCAGGAGCCGGGTCCCTCGCCTGGCATCTCTCCTGGTCACGATCGTGATCGGCGGCGGGCCACGCGTCGGGAGGGCCTACCCCTCTTCGGGGTGGGGTCCTCCCTACGAGCGCCCAGCGTCCTGGAGCCGACCGCGGCCGGCCCGGTCAGGCGGGTCGCGGCGTCCGCGTCGCGGCGATGGCCGGGATGGTGACGCGCAGCCGGTGCGGGGCGACATGCCAGTAGCGGCGCTCGGGGTCGGCCCGGCGCCAGCGCTCCGCGAGCTCGGTGACGCGCTGCTCGTCGGCGGGGGCCGGACGGGACCGCCAGCGGCGCGAGCGTCCGCGGACCAGCGTGTCGAGGGCGGCCCACGCCTCGTCGGCCGAGCCGTGGACGCTGACCGCCGCCGGGCCCTCGCCGTCGCCGAACAGCACCGTGTAGGCACTGACCGCGTCGTAGGTCACCTGAGCTCCTCCCGGAGCCGTCCGACGGCACCGCGGACGCGGGACCCGTGTCGGGCGGCTCCGCTCCATACAAGCCGTCCGGGGTCGCCCCGACGAGCGCGACGGGCGGTGTCGCGCCGAGCTGAACCGATTCCGCGTCGGGTGGTCCGGCCACCCGTGTGTCCCTCGTCCGGCCGTGCCGCCTGCCGCAGCGGGAGCACAGGGGGACCAGATCGGGTTTCGGGTGCCGTCACACCGCCGTCGTGCGCAGCAGGTGCATCGTGATGAGGCGCTCGCCCATCAGCCGACCGATGATCCGGTCCTGCTCCGCGGCCTGCTGCCACGCCGGGTGGTCGCGGTGGTGGCGCGCGATGTACTCCTCGACGCGGTCCGCCCGCTCGCTCCAGGCGATCGGCGCCCCCGGCAGGCGGGCGGCGTCGACCTCGTCGTCCACGCGGAGGCCGGCCTCGACGATCTGGCCCTCCAGCTCGTCGCGGGTGGGGAAGTCGTTGCCCTCGGGCTCCTCGGGCAGGGGCGCGCCGGCGTGGAGCAGCACGAGCAGCCCGAGGCGCCCGCCCGGCACGAGGACGCGGCGCAGCTGGGCGAGCATCCGCGCGCGCTCGGCGGTGACGCACAGGACGCCGAGCGACCACGCCGCGTCGACGCTCGCCGTCGCGATCGGCAGGTCCTCGGACGCCGCCGCGGCGACCGGGAAGCCGAACAGGCGCCGCGCGGACTGCGCCGCGTGCACCATCGGCTCGGTCAGCACCGGGCGGCCCGACCAGCGGCCCTCGAGGTGCTCGGACAGCCACGCGGCGGGTCCGCCGAGCCCGGCGCCGGAGTCGAGGAAGCGCTGGTCGCCGTGCAGGTCCAGCCCGCCCGCGATCCAGGCGAGGTCGGCGGGCGAGCCGCTGCCCCGGCACCCGGCGGGGATCGCGTGGTCGTGCCCGAGCGCGCGCACCGCTTCCTCGGTCCAGGCCGCGACCGTGTCGAACTCGGCCTCCATCGCGGAGTCGCGCGCCGACCCGAGGTCGTCCTCCGTGCTCACGAGCGCCGCCCCGCGAGCCGGGAGGCGATCTCGGCCTTGACCTCGGTGCCGACGCGCCAGCCGCGCGCGGAGGCGCGGCCCGAGAGGTTCACGCCGACCACCCCGGGCACCTCGAGCATCGCCTCGGCCTCGGCGACCGCGGCGTCGATCCCGGCGGCGAGCGGGTCGGGGGCGTTGAGCACGGCGGCGACCGCCTCGGGGTCGAGGGCGAGGCCCGGGAAGGCGGACAGCACGGCGGCGGTGTCGGCGTCGGTGTAGACGGCGACGCCCGCGATCACCGGCAGGTCGGCGCCGGCGTCGCGCGCCTCGGCGAGGAAGGACGCGAGGTCCTCCGGCGACCCCACGTGGTTGGCGACGGCGAGGGTGGCGCCGGCCCGCTGCTTCTCCGCGAGCGCCTCGGCCCGGCGCTCCGCGGGCGGGGCGGCCGGGACGACGGCGACGGCGGCGGGGACGCCCGCGGTCGCGGCGAGGTGCGCGAGGCGGGTGCTGTCGAGGTCGAACACCTGGGTGATCTCGGGCCGCACGTCGGGGCCCCGCGCGTCGCCGGTGACGCAGAGGACCCCGGCGACGCCGAGCTCGGCGAGCCCCGCGAGCTCCTGCTCGAGCACGGCGCGGTTGCGGTCGCGACAGGTCAGGGTGATCCACGGGGCGCCGCCGGCGGCGAGGATCTCGGCCGCGATCATGGTCGGCGGGAAGTCGGGGGAGTGCTGGTCCTCGCCGATGAGCAGGCCGTCGGACACCGGCGCCAGCGTCTCGAGGATCGCGCGCGTGGCCCGCAGGTCGTAGGGCGGAGCCGTGAGGTCGGTGAGCACGACCGGCGCTGGGTCCGGGACCGGGGCGGCGGCGACCGGCTCCGGCCACGCCCGGATCGCGGCGGGCCCGGACGGGTCGCACCACGGGCACGGGAGGCCGGCGTCCAGCTCGCAGGACCCGTCGCCGCGCACCCCGCCGCAGGGGCCGAAGACCATCCGTTTCGGACAGCCCGGGGTGGGCGGGTCGATCAGCGTCGGGGTCATCGCGGTCGAGATACCGCCGCGCGACCCGGGACAAACCCCGCGGACGGCTACGACGCCGTGGGTGGCGTCTCGTCGCCGACGACGGCGGACGGGCGGAAGAGCGCCGCCGACCGGACCGCCGAGGGACGGGGCGTGCGGCGGGGGAGGCCCGAGACGAGCTCGGAGACCTCGGCGCCGTCGGAGCCCGACCCCGACCTCGCCACGTCCTCCGGGATGCGGATCCGCGGCATGCGCTCCGTGGTGGGCTCGGGCTCCGGGTCGGGCCCGGTGCCGTTCCGGCGATGATGCGCGCCGACCGGATCGGGCACCTCGCGGACGACGATCGGATCGCCGGCGAGGGTGCTGGCGGGCTGTTCGGGGGTGCCGAGGGCGAGGTGCAGGTCGTCGAGCGGCAGCGGGCGGGCCAGCGTCACCGTCCAGGCGATCGGCCCGACGAGCGGGACGTTCGGGTAGCCGTCGGAGGACAGCTCGAGCTGCTCGACCACGGCGTCCACCAGCGACGCCAGGTGGCGCGACGAGGCGCCGGGCACGATGAGGGCGAAGGCGCGCTCGGAGAGGCGGACCGCGGCGTCGACCGGGCCGAGGGGCTCGCTCACGGCGGCGGCCACCCGGCGCGCGGCGTGGTACGCCGCGCGGCGCCCCAGACGGTGCTCGGCGCCGTCGAGGGCCTCGACGTCCACCAGCGCGACGCCCACCGGCAGCGCCGTCGGCCCGCTGTTGTCCGCCCAGCGCGAGAGGAACTCCGGCGTCGTGAGGCCCGACTGCGGGTCGACGTGCGCCGCGCTCCGGGCGGCCACCGCGGCGTGCGCGTCGACGAGCTGGGCGCGCAGCACCCGGCTGCCCTCCCGCGCGTCCTGCATCCGCTGGACCATCCGGTGCAGCGCGTGCGTGGCCCAGCGCTCGCCGTCCGTCCCTGCCGACGCGGCGGCCGCGCCCCGGTCGGCATGACCTGCGCGAGCAGCGCGTCGACGGTGTGGCCGACGGCGGTGTCGAGGCGGGCGCCCAGCGCCGAGCGCAGGCGTGCGAGCTCGTTCGCGGCCTGCACCCGCGACCAGCCCCAGCGGCCCACGAACTCCCGCCCGGCCTCCAGCGTGTACTCGGTGGGGTCGATCTGGTGGGCGTCGGTGGCGACGAGGTAGGCGCCGGCCCGGGGTCCGACGGCGACGACGCTCCACTCGTCGGCGAGGGGCTCGTCGGGGTCGAGGGCGACGACCCGGCAGCCCGCCGGGACCCCTGCCGTCGTCCCCCTGCCGTCGCCCTGTCCTCGCTGTCGATCTCGTCCTCGGCGAACCCGAGCACGACGACCGCGCCCGACGCGGCGACCCGCTCGTAGACGGCGGCCTCGCGCGCGAAGTAGGCCCGGCGCTGGAAGAGGGCGACGACGACGGTCGGCGTCGTCACCGGTCCGGCGAGCACCGCCTCGATCGCGTGGGACAGGGCCACCAGGGACCTCTTGGACGCGACGGTCGGCTGGTCGGGAGACCACTCCGCCCCGACCTCGTGCGTGCGCTCGACCTCGCCCATCGGTGTACCCCCGATCCGACCCTTCGTGCGCGTCCCCGACGAGCGCACGACCGAAAGAGTGATCACGCGATACCCGGAATGGGGGTGCCGGCCACCGCAGGGTCAGCGATTCCCGCGTCGAGCGGCGCCGGGAGTGCGCCGAACGGAGGACGCGCCGCCCGTGTCAGCGGAGGTAGATCACCGCGGCGGCGACGAGACCGGCGAGCACGAGCAGGGCCACCACGGCGATCACGACGGTGCGGGTGCGGGTCGAGCCGGCCGGCGGATCGGCGCTTCCCGGCGTGCGCGTCACGATCGTCGGGGTGTCGGGGGGCTGCGGTCCGGGAGCCGGGGCTCCCGTGGGCTCCGGCCGGGGCCCGACGGGGCCGGGTGGGCGAGGCGGGCCGGCCCAGGGGTCGGGCGGGGGCCGGTGTCCGGGCGGGGGCATCGGCGGGCGGGGGCCGGGGCGCGCGGGTCCGCCCCGGTCGGGGCCGGCGTGGCCGCCCGAGACGGGGCGCGGGTGGTAGCCGCTGTCGAAACCGCCCGGAGGTCGGGCCGGACCGGCGGGTCGCCCGGGCGGCGGGGCGCCCGGACCGGGCGGGGCGCCGGGCCCGCGACCCGGTCCCGGTCTCGGCGGGGAAGGCGCCGGCGCCTGCGCGGCGGCCGCACGGACGGCGGCCGGGTCGCGGGGCAGCGCGCGGGTCGCGGCCATGGGGTCGGGGGAGTGCACGACGGTGGGGTTCGGGGCATAGGTGACAGGCAGGTTGACCGGCAGGGCGGCCGGGGACGGCGGCGGGCTCGTGGGCCGGGTCGTCCCGTCGGCGCCCAGGGGCGCGCCGCCGCGAGGCCGCCGACCGCCGCCGACCCGCGGGCCGCGACCACGGCGGCGCCCAGGGCGACCGCGTGCTTGGGGTGGCTGTCGACGACGGTGCGGCAGCCCAGCGCTTCGCCGACCATGCGGGCGACGAGCGGGATGCGCGACGACCCGCCGACGAGCAGCACCGCCGTGAGCGCGTCCGCGCCGACGCCCGCGGACTCCAGCGCCCGGCGCAGCGCGTCCACCGTGGAGGTCAGCGGCGCGCGGATCATCGCCTCGAACTCGTCGCGGGTGACGGTCACCTCCTCCTGCCGCGTGGGCAGCAGGACCGGGACGTTCGCGCGGTCGTCGACCGACAGCGTCTCCTTGGCCACGACGCAGTCCTGCCGGACGCGGGCGGCGGCGGCGCGGGCCCGGGAGTCGTGCGCGTCCAGCTCGCTCACCGCGCCGCCGCAGGCCTGGTCGACACGGCCGAGGACGGCCTCGTCGAAGTCGACGCCACCGAGGTGCTCCATGCCCTCCGGCGCCCCGAGGATCTCGACGCCCGCCGCGCGCCCGCGCAGGACGGCGGCGTCGAACGTGCCCCCGCCGAGGTCGTAGACGCCGAGCAGCTCGCCCTCGGCGAGACCCCGGGTGACGCCGAAGTGCACGCCGGCGGCCTCGGGCTCGGTGAGCATCGGCGGGTCCTCGAGACCGGCCTCGGCGGCGACGTCCTCGAACAGCCCGCGCCGGTAGGGACCCCAGTTCGCCGGGTGGGTCAGGACGACCCGCGACGGCGGCTCACCCTCCTCGGCGGTGATCCTCGCGAGGACGTCGCGCAGCATGGCGGCGAGGAGCTCGCCCGCCGGGCGGGCCTCGCCGCCCAGCGCGACCGGCGTCGGGTCGCCCAGTCGCCGCTTCACCCCCCACGCGACGTCGCCGGGACGGCTGCCCGCCTGCCGCGCCGCGGCGTCGCCGACGGCCAGCGACCCGTCGTCGCGGCGCAGGACGACCGAGGGTTCGGTGACCGTGCGGTCACCGAGCGGCACCATCTCGACCCGCTGCCCGTCCCGGGAGATCGCCGCGGCCACGAAGGTCGTGCCGAGATCGATCCCGAGGCTGTACGACACGTCCCCTCCTCCGGCAATCTTGACGGATAGTAACCTCGCGGCCCGTTCACCGGCGACGGATCGACGGTCGGTGACCAGCATGGAGGTCGCGATGCGCACGCGCCGTGATCGGCGACGACGGGGGAGAGGGCGTCGTCCCCGCGTCCGTGCCGGCTCCTCCCTCTGGCGCAGGACCCGGTCGCGGGACGAGGCTTCCCCGATGACCCCGGGGCGTGACGACGCTCGCCGCAGCGCGGAGCGGTGGCGCGACCGGCAGACCCTCGAACGACGACTGCACGACGGACCGGCGCAGCGGCTCTCGGCCCTCGCCCTGCGCCTCGGGGTGCTCCGCGCGGACGCGCCGGGCCGGGACGGTGACCCCGCGGACCACGCCTGGCACCGGGGTCTCGACGTGTTCCAGTCCGAGCTCGAGAGCGCGCTCCAGGAGCTCCGCGAGGTGGCCGGCGCGCTCTACCCGCCGCTGCTCGACGAGGCAGGCCTCGGGCCGGCGCTGCGCGAGCTGGTCACGGCCACCGGGGCGGTCGCCCGCGTCGACGTCGCCGACGTCCGGTGCGGGACCGCGGCCGAGGGCGCGGCCTACTTCGCGGTCGCCGGGTGCCTCGCCGCCGCCGACGCGACCCCCGGCCGTCCCGGGATCGGCATCCGCGTGCGCGTGGAGGACGACGCCCTGGTCCTGACCCTGAGCGGGGTCGACCCCGACCAGCGCCGGACGGTGCTCGACGAGGCCGCCCCCCTGGGCGGCTGCGCGGAGCTCACCGGACCGGCCGAGATCACCGCGAGGTTCCCGTGCGCGTAGCCGTGGCCGAGGACGGCGCCCTGTTCCGCCAGGGGCTCGTCCTGCTGCTCGAGGCGGCGGGGCACGAGGTCGTGGCCTGCGAGGCGGGCGGCGACCCGCTGGTCGCGCAGCTCTCGACGATCCCCGCCGACGTCGCCCTGCTCGACATCCGCATGCCCCCCGAGCCCGACGGTGGGCTCGTCACCGCGGAGCGGCTGCGGGCGGCGCACCCGGACATGGGGCTGCTGTTCCTGTCGCACTACGCCGAGTCGCACTACCTCATGCGCATCCTCGAGATCGGGACCGACCGCATCGGCTACCGCCTCAAGGAGAAGGTGGGCAGCGTCGAGGTCCTCTCCGACACGCTGACCCGCATCGCCGACGGCGAGATCGTCATCGAGCCGGAGCTCGCCAAGCGGCTCGTCGAGCGCCCCCGGAGCGAGAAGCGGGACCTCGTCGCGTCGCTCTCGGAGCGCGAGCGCGACGTGCTCAAGCTGATGGCCGAGGGCCGGTCCAACAACGGGATCGCCTCGACGTTGTTCGTCAGCGCCAAGGCCGTCGAGAAGCACGTCGCCAACATCTTCGACAAGCTCGGCCTGCACGCCGACACCTCGGCGCACCACCGCCGGGTGCAGGCCGTCCTGACCTACCTGCGCTCGCAGCGCGGCGACGCCTGATCACCGTGCGCACGGCCGGACGACTCGGATGGCCGGTGCGGCCGGTGCTGCTCGGCGGCGTCGTCGCGGCCGTGCTGGCGGTCGTCGTGGCGCTCGGGGCGCTGCTCGCCGGGCCGGCGCCCGCCACCGTGGTGGGCCCGTTCGTCGCCGCCGCGCTCGCCGTCCCGGCGGCGCGGGCGGCCCGACCCTGGGCGGACCGCGTCGCCGGGCGTCTCGGCCCGCGCCCGGCCCCCACGCCGTACACCGTGCTCGCCGACACCGCCGCCCGCGTCCGGGAGGGCTCGCTGACCGACGCCCTGCCGGGCCTCGCCCGCGTCCTCGGCGAGGGCACGGCCGCCGAGCGGGCGGTCGTGTGGCTGGTGGTCGGCGACGTCCTGGTCGCCGAGGCGGCGTTCCCGCCGGACGGGGGCGAACGGGTCGCCTCGCTGGGCGCGCTGCTGGCCCGCCCGGGTGTCGACCACGCGGTGCCGGTGCTCGACGGCGAGCGCCTGCGGGCGGTGCTGACCATCGGCAAGGCCGGGCGACCGGTCACCGCCGGCGACCGGCGCCTGGTGCGCGACGTCGCGGGCGGCGCCCACCTGGTGCTGCAGGGCGTCGCGCGGGGCGCCGAGCTCGCCGCCCGGGTCCGCCGCGTCGACGAGCTCGCCGCCGAGACCGCCGCGTCGCGCCGCCGGCTGGAGGTCGCGCGTGAGGTCGAGCGCCGGCGCCTGGTCACCGAGCTGCAGGGGGCGACGGCCGACCGGCTCGCGGCGTTCCGGCAGTCGATCACCGACGCCGCCGAGGCGCTGGAGGACGCGGACGACGAGGAAGCGCCCGAGATGGCGCGCCACCACGTCGAGGAGGCCCGCGAGCGGCTGACGGAGCTGATCGACCGTTTCCGGGTCATCGCCCGCGGCGTCCACCCCGCCGTCCTGCGCGAGCAGGGCCCGCGCTCGGCGCTGGAGGAGGTGATCGCCGACCTGCCGCGGCCGGTGCACCTCTCCGGGCGGCTGGCCGAGCGGCTCCCGTGGGAGATCGAGTCCGGGCTGTACTACGCCGCCGCGTCGGCGATCTCGCTGCTCGCGGCGCGCGGCGGACGCCCGCCGCTGGAGGTGCACCTCGACCGGCACGGCGACCTCGTCCAGGTCCGGGTGACCGACGACGACCCCGACGACGCCGACGAGCTGCGCGCGGCCCTCGTCGACGACGTCGACCGCCTCGCCGCGCTCGGCGGCGCGCTGGACCTCGTCGACCACGGCGGGCGCCTCGAGCTCCGCGCCTGGCTGCCGGACCGGTTGCGGCCGGTGCTGCTGGACGCCGGGGAGGGGCATCGGGGGAGCACGCCGACAGGGGGCGGAGCCGACCCGGGCCGGGGGTGTCGCATGACCGGGACCCTCGCGCCGCCGACCTCCCCGGCCCCCGACGACGCCCGCGGCGAGGCCGGAACCACCTCCCGGTGGACGGTGCCGGCGTGGTGGGTGGCCCTGGTCGCCTGCTCCGCGCTGACGCTCGTCTGGCTCGCCCTCGGGGCGCTGGTGGCGCTCGCCGCCCACGTGCCCGCCGTGGGCGACGCGGTCGGCGCCGCGGCGGGCGCGGGCAACGCCTGGGCGGGCGGGGTCGTCGCAGCGGGCGCGCTCGGCGAGCCGGTCGGGCAGGCGGTGCTGGACTACCTCGCGAGCGCGGTGAACCTCGTCGTCGCCGTCGTGCTCTGGCGGCGCGGCGGGCGCACCTGGACCATCCGCCTGCTGATCCTCGCCATGATCGGGTCGGCGGGCGCGTTCAACCTCCAGGCGCACGCCGCGACGCTCGTCGTCCGGCGCGGCTCCGGGCTCGAGATCGGCGAGCTGCACCAGGTCCTGCTGCACGGGGTCGCGAGCGCGGCCTACGTCGGGGCGCTGCTGCTGTTCCCGGCGGGCGTGGCGGCCGTGCGCGGCGGACAGCGCCTGCTCGTCGCGCTCGCGGGGATCGCGCTGTTCGTCGCGGGCATGGGCACCGCGTTCCTCCCGCACACGGTGAGCTGCGTGGTGTTCTTCGGGTTCGGGGTGCCGCTGGTGGGCGCACTGGGTGTGTCGCGTCACCTGCGCACGGGCTCGAGTCCCGAGCGGCGCGACCAGGCGCGGCTGCTGATCACCGTGCTCACCGGTGTGCTGGCGACGGCCACCGTGCTCGCCCTGGTCACCGTCGTCATGGCCCTGCTCGGCCAGCCGGGGCTCACGCTCGACGACCCGACGGCGCGCCACGAGGGGGGCGGCGGCGCACCGACCGCACTGCTCTTCTGGTTCGCCAGGCTCTCGGCGGCGGCCCTCGCGCTCGCCGTCCTGGCCGCCTACCGCCCGTGGGTGCGCTCGGCCGCCGACCGGCTGCACCGCGCGTTGACCACCGTCGTCGTGGTGGTCGCGGTCGGCGGGGCCGTCGCGCTGGTCCTCGCGGTCGCGCGCGAGGGACCGATTGCGTGGGTGGTCGGCGCGGTCGTGGGCGCGCTGGTCTACCTCGCGGTGTCGGCGCGTGCCGACCGGCTCGTCGAACGCCTGCTGCACGGCCGCCGCCCGACCCCGTACCGCGTGCTGCTCGAGATCACCGAGCTCACCCGCACCGCCGCGCCGGGTACCGAGCTCGACCGCCTGCCCGAGGCGATCGGCCGGCACCTCGGCGCCCGGACGGTCCAGCTGACCGCGCACCGCCCCGGCCTGCGCGACGGGGTGTTCCGGTGGCGACGCGAGGACGCCGGCGAGGCCGACGCGTCGGTCGTTCTCCCGATCCGGCACCGCGAGGACGAGGTCGGCGTGCTGGCCGTCGACGGCGAGGCGGTCGCGGGGGGCAGCGAGCGCCGGCAGCTGCTCGCGGACGTCGCGGACAGCCTCGGTGCCGTGCTCCAGGCCCACCGCGTCGAGATCGAGCTCGAGCGCCAGCTGCGCGCGGCGGTGGCGCACGGGGAGCAGATCGCGACCTCCCGGCGGGCCGCGGTGGCCGCGATGGACGGCGAGCGCCGCGCCCTCGAGCGCAACCTACACGACGGCGCCCAGCACCACCTGGTGTCGCTGCGCCTCGCGCTCGGGCTCGCCGAGCACCAGGTCGGCGCGGGGCAGCTCGACGCCGCCCGGGACCGGCTCGGCCACATCCTCGAGCAGGTCGACATCGCCGAGGCGGTGCTCGCCGAGACCGCCACCGGCGTCTCGTCGGCGACCCTCGCCGAGCGCGGGGTGGTCGAGACGCTGCGGTACGAGACCGCCGGTGCGGGGTCCGCCGGTGCGGGGTCCGGGGTCACCGTCGACGCCGCGGGCGTCCCGCCCGGGCGCCGGTACGGCACCGACGTCGAGGCGGCCGTCTACTTCTGCTGCCTCGAGGCGGTGAACAACGCTCGCAAGCACGCGCCCGGTGCCGCGGTCACGATCACCGTCGCGGAGGTCGACGGCATCCTGCGCTTCTCGGTGCGCGACGACGGCCCGGGCTTCGCGATCGACCCGTCCGCCGCCGGCCACCAGCGGGGCATGCGCAACGTCGCCACGCGCATCACCGCGGTCGGCGGCACCGTCGCGCTCGACTCCGCCCCGGGGCGGGGGACCACGGTCGCCGGCTCGATCCCGCTGGCGGACACGACCCCGGGCACGGCCCCGGAACCCGACCCCGACCCCGCCACCGGCCCGATCACCCTGCCCGCCCCCGACACCCCCGCCACCCCCGGCGCGGCACCGGAGGGCAGCGCCTTCCTCGACACGGTCCGCGACCTGCTCGACGGGCTCGAGGTGCCGCCGCCGGCCGTCCCGCGGATGCGGGAGATCGTGGCCGAGCTGCACGCCTCGCCGGTCCCGGACGCCCCACGCCTGCCCGCGCCCCTGCGCGCCCGCCGCGCCCTCGACGGCCTCGAGGCCCTCGCGCGCCGGGGGACCGGGGGCCGCGACTGGTCGTGGCAGGTGCTCTACGCCGTGGAGCGCGCCCGGCTGGCGGGCGCGCGCGAGCTCGCCGAGGGTGAGCTCGCCGACGCGCTGCGCCGCGGCGCGGTGGTGCTGCCGGCGGGCGAGCAGGCCGCCGCGGAACGGCTCACGGGCGGCGCCGGGACGTCCGCCGCCGCCCGGCTCGGGCTGGCGGACGACGCGGGACCCGAGGACCTGCGCCGCGCCGCGCAGGAGCAGATCGCCACGTGGAAGGCCCGCGCCGGGCACCCCGCGTCGTCCCGGGCGGTGCGCGAGGCCGCACTCGTCCTCGCCGGGGTCTGCGAGGCCGTGCTCGCCGACACCGCCCCGGCGCGCACCCGGGACTGAGCGGGGCTACCCCGTGTTCCGCATCCCGGCCGAGATCCCGTTGACCGTGAGCAGCAGGGCCCGCTGCAGGTCGGGGTCGGGCTCGTCGACCTTGCGGCGCTCCGCGAGCGTGTGCACCTGCAGGTGGTGCAGCGGCTCGAGGTAGCCCTCGCGGATGTCCAGCGTGCGGCGCAGCAGCGGGTTGCCGCCGAGCAGCTCGTCACCGGGGGTGAGCTTGAGGACCTCGCGCTCGGTCGTCCGGTGCTCCGCCTTGATGATCTCGAAGACCTCCTGCAGCTCGGGGTCGACGAGTTCGGAGACGTAGAACCCGGCGATGCGCATGTCGGTCTTCGCCAGCGTCATCTCGACGTTGGAGATGAGGTTGGCGAAGAAGGCCCAGTCCCGCATCTCGTCGATGACCTCGGAGTAGCCGGCGTCGTGCGCGGCCTTCAGGCCGCTGCCGAGCCCGAACCAGCCGGGGACGATCATGCGTGTCTGGGTCCAGCCGAACACCCACGGGATCGCGCGCAGGTCCGCCAGGGACGTCTGGCCACCGGCGCCGGGGCGCTTGCCCGGCCGCGAGCCCACGTTGAGCATCGAGAGCTCGTCGACCGGCGTGGCCTGGGTGAAGAAGTCCGGCAGGCCCTCGTGCTCGATGAGCTTCGTGTAGGCGTCCTGGGCGGCGTCGGAGATGACGTCCATCGCCTCGTCCCAGCGCTTGAGTGTCGCCGCCTCCACCCGCGAGGTCTGGTGCAGCAGCGTCGCGTCCAGCACCGCCGAGAGCATGATCTCGAGGTTGTCCTTCGCCAGCGCGGGCAGCGAGTACTTGTCGGAGATGACCTCGCCCTGCTCGGTCACCTTCATCACCGCGTCGACGACGCCGTGCGGCTGGGCCGCGATCGCCTCGCCGGCCGGCCCGCCGCCACGCCCGACGGAACCTCCGCGGCCGTGGAAGAGGCGCAGGCGCACGCCGTGCTTGGCGGCGACGTCGCGCAGCTGGCGCTGGGCCGTGTGGATCGACCACTGCGACGTGGTCAGACCGGCGCCCTTGTTGGAGTCGGAGTAGCCCAGCATCATCTCCTGGACGTCGCCGCGGGCCGCCACGAGCGCCCGGTACGACGGGTCGGAGAGCATCCCGTCGAGCAGGTCCCCGGAGATCTTCAGCTCGGTCGCGGTCTCGAACAGCGGGACGATGTCGATCGACGCGACGGCCTCGACGGCGTCGCCCTCCCCGCCGGTGATCTCGACCAGACCGGCCTCCCTGGCGAGCACCGCGACGGCGAGGATGTCGTCGACGTTCTGCGCCATCGAGATGACGTAGGTGTGCAGGGCCTCCTCGCCGTAGGTCTCCTGCACCGTGCGGATGCAGTCGAAGACCTCGAGCGTCTCCTTGAAGCTGTCGTCCCCGATGCCCTCCCAGTTGCGCCGCGGGGTCAGCGCCCGGCGTCCCGCCAGCTCCTTGGAGAGCACCTCGGTGCGCCCGGCGTGGTCGAGCTCGCCGTACGGGGTGTCCAGCTCGCCGAGGCGGTCGAACAGCGACTGCAGCGCCGTGTGGTGGAAGTTCGTGTGCTCGCGGACGTCGACGCTGGCCAGGTGCAGCCCGACGGCGTTCGCCGAGCGCATGACGTCGCGCAGGCCGCCGTCGGCGATCCGCTCGCCCTGGTGGGCGCGCAGCGAGCGGTCCATGACGACGAGGTCGCGCAGGTACTCGTCGGCCCCGAGGTAGTCGCGCCCCGGCTGGTGCGGGGTGCCCTCGACGTAGCGGCGCCGGGTGTTCTCCAGCCGCGCGTGGATGTACGAGCACTTCAGCCGGTAGGGCTCCTCGGCGTTGAGCCGCACGAACCGGTCGTAGACCTCCGGCAGCGCGCGGCGGTCGCGGGCGAGGCTGCGCCGCAGGTCCTCGCTGACCCCCACCAGCCGCGTCGACACCGACAGCTCCTGGACGAGGTCCTCGAGCAGCTCGGACTGGATGCGCACGCCGCGCTCGCCGTAGATCCGCATCGTCTCGAGCGTCAGCTCGGCGGTGACGTTGGGGTTGCCGTCGCGGTCGCCGCCGACCCAGCAGCCCAGGACGAGGGGCCGCGAGCCCTCCGGCAGGTGCAGGCCGACGCGGGCGAGCTGCTCGTCGAGCTCGGAGAGCACCTCGGGCACGGAGCGGCGTCCGAGCTGGTCGAGGTAGTAGGACACCGAGCGGGCCTCGTCGAGCACCGTCGGACGCTCGGGGCGGATCTCGTCGGTCTGCCAGATGAGGTCGACGAGACGGTGCAGCCGGACCTCGGCCTGCTCCTCGGGCAGGCCGCGGGCCAGGACGTCCGCGATCGCCCGGAGCTTGCCGAGCACCGACTGGCGCTGCGCTTCCGTCGGGTGCGCGGTGAACGTCGGCTTGAGCTCGAGGCGCGACAGCGCGGTGTCGAGCTCGTTCGGGTCGGCGTCGGCGACGAGCCGGTCCACGACCTCGTGCAGGGGACCGCGGCCGTCGGCGTGCACCGCCGCACGCTCCTCGGCGCGGTGCAGCTGCTCGGCGAGGTTCGCGAGGTGGAAGTACGTCGCGAACGCCCGCCCGAGCACCGCGGCGGTGCCCGGGTCGAGCTCGCCGAGCAGGTCGCGGATCTCCGTGTCGCCCCTCTCCGGGACCTCGCGCACGAGCCGGCGGACCTTCTCGACCAGCTCCAGCATGTCGTCGCCGTGCTGCGCCGCGACCGTGCGGCCGAGCAGCGTCGAGAGCAGGCGGATGTCCGCGCGCAATGCGGAGTGCTCGGATTCGGAGGCGACGGTGCCCTCGGTGGAGACGCGGTCGGCTCGCGCGGAGCGCTGTCCGGTGTCGCTCATCGGTCGTCCTCCTGGTCGGCGTTCCCTCCTGGTGGGTCCGCGACGGTGGGGACGCCGACAGATTGTGCCCCCGATCGGCGGCGCCGACACCCCGAGGGTCACCCCGCGCCCGCGACCTCCGGGAGGAGCCCGAGGCCGGCGAGGAGACCGTGGTGGTCCCAGAGCGTCCGGTACTCGGTGACCCGCTCCTTGCGCACGGCGACCACCGAGATCGCGAGGACCTCGACGTGCCGGCCGGTGGGGGCGACGCCGGGCAGCAGCCACGGCAGCTCGCGGTCGTGGGTGAAGGCGACGCGTGCCTCGTCGACCACCCGGAACCGGTCGCCGGTGCGCGAGACGCGGGTGGTGATGAGGTCGGCAGGGCGGTGGGGGAGGACGTCCTCGGCGAGGTGGCGACGCAGGGCGTCCGCGCCGCGCGCCCCGGTGCCCGCCGGGAGCGTCGAGAACGCCACGTCCGGGGCGACGCGTGCCATGGCGGCCTCGAGGTCGCCGTCGGCGAAGACGGCGGTGGCGAAGGCGTCGCGGGCCCGCTCGACCGCGACCATGAGGTCCTGGACGGCCTTGGTCACCTCCCGATGGTCGCACCCGGATCGCGGGTCCGGCAGCGGCTGTCTCAGGCCGGGTCAGTCAGGGGAGGGCCTCGAGCCGCCGGGCGAGCAGGTCGCGCTCCACGTCGTTCGCCGTGAGCATCGCCGCCTCCCCGAGCGCGATCCGCGCCTCGTCGGACCGTCCGGCCCGGTGCAGCAGCTCCCCGCGGGCGGCGGCGAGGTAGCCGTACCCGGCGAGCCGGGGCTCGTCGGCGAGGGCGTCCAGCGCGGCGAGGCCGGCGTCGGGACCGTCGGCGAACCCCAGGGCGACCGCCCGGTTGAGCGCCACGACGGGCGACGGCCAGCGCGCGGCGAGCACGTCGTAGAGCCCGACGATCTCGACCCAGTCGGTGTCGTCGGCCTCCGGCGCGTCGGCGTGGACGGCGGAGATCGCGGCGAGCACGGCGTAGCGGCTCACGGGCCGGGCCGGCAACGCCTCGAGGACCAGGGAACGGCCCTCGGCGATCATCGCGGCGTCCCAGCGGGACCGGTCCTGGTCGGCGAGCAGGACGAGCTCGCCGTCGGGGCCGGTGCGGGTCCCGCGACGCGCATCGGTGAGCAGGACGAGCGCGAGCAGCCCGGCGACGTCGGGGTCGTCGGGGAACCTCGAGCGCAGCAGGCGCGCCAGGTCGTGGGCCCGGTCGAGGAGGTCGGCGCGGACGAGCGTCGCCCCGGTCGGCGCCGTGTGGCCGGTGGTGAGCACGAGGTGCACGACGCTGAGCACCCCGCCGAGACGGCGCGGCATCTCGTCCGCACCCGGCACGCGGAACGGCACCCCGGCCGCCGCGATCTTCTTCTTCGCCCGGGTGAGCCGCGCGGCCATCGTCGGCTCGGTGACGAGGAACCCGCGCGCGATCTCGGGTGTCGAGAGCCCGCCGAGCAGGCGCAGCGTCAGCGCGACCCGGGCCTCGGGGGTCAGCGCGGGATGGCAGCACGTGAACAGCAGCGCGAGCAGGTCGTCGGGCGGTGCCCCGAGGGGTTCCGGAGCCGTCTCGTCGACCACGAGCAGCGGGAGCGCCCGCTCGGCCACGGCCGCCCGGCGGTGGAGGTCGAGCGCGCGACGCCGGGCGGCGGTGGTCAGCCACGCACCCGGTCGCGACGGGACGCCGTCGGCCCACGCGACCAGCGCCTGGGCGTAGGCCTCCTGCACGCACTCCTCGGCGAGGTCGAGATCGCGCGTGACGCGCACCGTCGCGGCGAGCACGGAGGCCCACTCGCGACGGTGCGCGTCGGCGACGGCCCCGGCGGGGTCGGCGCTCATCGCGATCTCACATGTCCCGCAGCGGTCGCACCTCGACGCCGCCGAACGGCGCCGGCACCTCCCGGGCCAGCGCCAGCGCGGTGTCGAGGTCGGGGACCTCGACGAGGTAGAACCCGCCGAGCGCCTCCTTGGTCTCGACGAAGGGCCCGTCGGTGACCAGGGCGTCCTCGCCCGCGGCGAACCCGTCGCGGTCCTGGCTGCCGCCCCCGCCGGGGCTGCGCACCGTCGTGGCGGTCGCCGTCGGGTGGAGCCACCCGCCGCCGCGCAGCACGTCCCCGTGCGCCGCGCCGAAGCGGCCGTGGGCGGCCAGGATCTCGCCGGCCTCGTGCTCACCGACCGCCGCCCAGGAGGCCTCGTCCTCGTACAGCAGGATCAGGTACTGGCCCATGTCGTCTCCTCGACTCCGGGGCCCCGTGGCGGGGCCCTCATCATGACGTCGCGGAGCGGTCGCGGGAATCGACAGGTCCCCGCCTCCGGGTCACCGCGCCTCAGGATCACCGTCGGCGGTGGTGGGTGACGACGGCGCCGGTGGGGATGGTCGCCACGGACTCCGTCGACCACGTCGAGGCCGGGAGCGGGCCGTCGAACATCGGCAGGCCGGCCCCGAGGATCGCCGGCACCCGGACGATGCGCAGCTCGTCGAGCAGGTCCGCGGCGAGCAGGGCCCGGATCACGCTGACGCTGGAGAGCACCGCGATGTCGCGGCCGGGCGCCTCGCGCAGCGCGCGGACCTCGCCTTCGAGGTCGCTCGCGACCCGGGCGTTCGTCCAGGTCGCCTCGGAGAGCGTGCGGGAGACGACCACCTTCTCGACGTCGTCGAACCAGCGGGAGAAATCGCGGCTGCGCGGGTCGGCGGCGGGGTCGTCGGCCACCGACGGCCAGAAGCCGTGGAAGCCCTCGTAGTTGGTGCGGCCCAGCAGGACGGTGTCGACGCCGCGGTAGAAGCCGGCGAAGCCGGACGCGCACTGCTCGTGCAGGGCGGTCTCGATGAGCCAGGACATGTCCCCGCCCGGTCCGGCGGCGTAGCCGTCGAGGGAGAGCGTGATGTTGGCGATGACGGTGCGCGGCATGGGTGCTCCTCGGGTGGCGGACCCCGGTCCGGGTCGGTCACCACGACGTCGAGCGGGGGCGTGGCAGTCGGTCAGCCCTTCGGTGATGGTCGCCGGACGTCGGACGATCGAGCACGATGTCTCCCGACTGCTGCGCCGATCGTCCCGTGTCGTCTCGCCAGGGGCACCTTGCGCATGATCGACCGGCGTCGGGGCCTGCGGAACGTGCCCCTCGCCGCGGGTTGCCGGGGGCCGCGTGTGGGGCATACAGCCCCCGATGAGCACCACCGTGGGCAACAGCCCGTACGCCGAGTCCAGCGGATCCTTCAAGCGGCGCGGACCGCGGTTCACCGACCGGATCGTCGCCTCGCCGTCCTCGGAGCAGGAGTGGCGGGCCGAGCCCGGCCGCTACCGCCTGGTGGCCTCGCTGGCCTGCCCCTGGGCGCACCGCTCGGTCATCGTGCGGCGCCTGATGGGGCTCGAGGGCGCGATCTCGCTGGCGATCGTCGACCCGTTGCAGGACGACCGGTCGTGGCGCTTCTCCCTCGACGAGGACGGCCGCGACCCGGTGCTCGGCTACCGGTACCTCTCGGAGGCCTACCTCGCGCGCGACCCGGAGCACGGCACCGAGAACGGGGTGTCCGTCCCGGCGATCGTGGAGGAGTCCAGCGGGCTGCTCGTCACGAACGACTACCCGCAGATCACGATCGACCTCGGGATCGAGTGGGCGGAGTACCAGCGTCCGGGCGCGCCGACGCTGTACCCGGAGGAGCTGCGCGAGGAGATCGACGCGGTCAACGAGGGCGTCTTCCACGACGTCAACAACGGCGTCTACAAGGCGGGCTTCGCGACGAAGCAGGCGCGCTACGAGGAGGCGTACACGGCGCTGTTCGCCCGGCTCGACGAGCTCGACGAGCGCCTGGCCGGCCGGCGCTACCTCGTCGGCGACCACATCACCGAGGCCGACATCCGGCTGTTCACCACGCTGGTGCGCTTCGACGCGGTGTATCACGGCCACTTCAAGTGCAACCGGCAGAAGCTCGCCGAGTTCGACAACCTCTGGCCGTACGCCCGCGACCTCTACCAGACCCCCGGTTTCGGGGACACAGTCGACTTCGACCACTTCAAGCGGCACTACTACCAGGTGCACACGTCGATCAACCCGACGCAGATCGTGCCGCTGGGCCCGGAGCCCTCGGTGTGGCTCGAGCCGCACCACCGCGAGCAGCTCGGCGGGACGCCGTTCGGCCCGGACGGCACCCCGCCCGAGCCGCTCGACGGCCCCCTGCGCCCGCTGCCGCCCCTCGACATGTGAGCGAAGTTCCCGGCTATAACCGGGAACTTCGCTCACGGGTCGTCAGCCCTTCGACGCCACCTCGTCGGCGTACTTGTTGGTCATGTGCTCGACGGCGGCCATCTGGGAGGCCGAGTGGCCCTCGCGCGCCGCGGCGGCCCGGCCCTTCGCGGCCAGCGTCGACTCGGCGTGCGTGCGGCCGGACCCCTGGAAGTGCGGGACGACCTGCTCGGCGACGAGCTCCCAGGAGCGCTTCGTCGCCTGCGGGTTGGCCCACTCGTGCCCCATGAGCAGCATGCAGCCGAAGCCGCCCGACTGGTCGGCGAGACGCTGGACCTGCGCGCGGCCGTCCTCCGGCGTCCCGATCGCCCCGATGCCGGCCTCGTTGACGAAGTCGATCATCTCCTTGACGTCGCCGCCCTCGACGGCCATCTGCGGGAAGGCCGCCGTCTTCTGGAAGTAGCGGAACCACTCCTCGATGCCGAACTCGACGTCGCGGTAGGCCTGCTCGCGGGTCTCGGCGATGTGCATGAGGCCGACGAGACGCCAGCCCGAGCGGTCCGGGGTCGGCTGCCCGAAGTGCGCCGCGCGCTCCTCGACCACGCTCCAGTGGTGGGCCAGGGCGTCGAACCCGTCCTGGGTCAGCGTCGCGCCGATCGAGAGCAGCCCGGTGCCGTGACGGCCGGCGAGCCGCGGTCCGGTCGGCGACGCCACGGCGGCGACGGCCATGTCGAAGCGCGGCTCGGTGTAGGGCCGCAGCTGCAGCTGGGCGTCGACCAGGTTGTGGGTCTTCGTCTGCTCGGTGACGCTCTCGCCGGCGAGCAGCCGCATGATGATGTCGAGGTTGACGTCGAGCAGCTCACGCGTGTCGGTGGGGTTCAGGCCGATCATCGCGGAGTCCGACGGCAGCGAGCCCGGCCCGACGCCGAGCATCGTGCGGCCGCGCGTGAGGTGGTCGAGCAGCACCATCCGGTCGGCCACCCACAGGGGGTTGTGGTAGCTGACCGACGTCACCCCGGTGCCGAGCTTGATGTTCTTCGTGCGCTCCGCCGCCGCCGCGATGAAGATCTCCGGCGAGGCGATGATCTCGGTGCCGGCCGAGTGGTGCTCGCCGATCCACGCCTCGTCGATCCCGAGCCGGTCGAGGTGCTCGACCAGCTCCAGGTCGCGCTGCAGCGCGAGCGTGGGGTTGATGCCCGCGGGGTGGAAGGGGGCCAGGAACGTGCCGAAGCGCAACCTGCTCACCGGTGCGTCTCCTCTGCGATCGGGGTGTCGTGGGGGTCGACACGATGACGCTACGCATGACTCGTGTCACACGTCGATGCCTGCGCCGCCCCCACATGCCGCCGTGCCGCACCGGGGAGCCTCGGGGCGTGAGTGCACCCAGGAACGTCGCAGAGCACGTGCTCGACCGTCTGGCGCAGTGGGGCGTCCACCGCTTCTACGGCTATCCCGGCGACGGCATCGGCGGGTTCTTCACCGCGCTGCCCGAGCGTGAGGACGCGGAGTTCGTCCAGGTCCGGCACGAGGAGACCGCGGCGTTCGCCGCCTGCGCCGACGTGAAGTACGGGGGCTCGGCGATCGGCTGCTGCGCGGTCACCGGCGGGCCCGGCGCCATCCACGCGCTCAACGGCCTCTACGACGCGAAGCTCGACCACCAGCCCGTCGTCGCCCTGCTCGGGCACACCGCGCAGACCGCGCAGGGCGGCGGCTACTACCAGGAGGTCGACCTCGGGGCCCTGTTCTCCGACGTCGCGGGCTACCTCGCCGAGGTGAAGGACCCGAGCCAGGTCCGGCACGTCGTCGACCGCGCCTGCCGCACCGCGCTCGCCGACCGCACGGTCTCGGTGATCATCCTGCCCTCCGACGTGCTCGAGAAGGCCGCGGTGCCCGAGCCGCCGGACGCCCACGGCTACTACCACACCTCGGCGGTCCCCTCGTCCGCGATCACGACCCCGCCGGAGTCCGCGCTCGACGCCGCGGCGGAGGTGCTGAACGCGGGGGAGAAGGTCGCGATCCTCGCCGGCGCGGGGGCGCTCGGTGCCTCCACCGAGCTGACGGAGGTCGCCAACGCGCTCGGCGCCGGGATGGCCACGGCCCTGCTCGGCAAGGGCGTCGTCGACGAGCGCTCGCCCTGGAACACCGGCGCGATCGGGCTGCTGGGGACCACGGCGTCCTACCACCTGATGCGCGAGTGCGACACGCTGCTGATCGTCGGCTCGACGATGCCCTACACCGAGTACTACCCGGCGCCCGGCGATGCGCGCGCGGTGCAGATCGACGTCGACGGATCCCGCTGCGGCATCCGCTACGACACCGAGGTCAACCTCACCGGCGACGCCGCCCCGACGCTCGCCGCCCTGCTGCCACGGCTGCGCGAGCGGACCGAGCACACGTGGCGCGCCCGCGTCGAGCGCTGGACCGCCGCCTGGGACGACTACTCGGTCCAGCGCGCCCACGCCCACACGAGCGCGCTCAATCCCGAGCTCGTCGTCCGCGAGCTCTCCGACCGCCTGCCCGACGACGCGCTGCTCGCCGTCGACTGCGGCACCGCCACCTCCTGGTACGCCCGCGACGTCACGCTGCGCGGGCGCCAGTACGGGTCGCTCTCGGGGACGTTGCTGTCGATGGGCGGCGGCATGCCGTACGCGATCGCCGCGAAGAACGCCCACCCCGACCGTCCCGTGGTCGCGCTGATCGGCGACGGCGCGATGCAGATGAACGGGGTCAACGAGCTGATCACCGTGCAGCGCTACTGGCAGACCTGGAGCGACCCGCGGTTCGTCGTCCTCGTCCTGTCCAACGACGACCTGTCCTACGTGTCCTGGGAGACCCGCGGGATGCTCGGCGAGGCCCCGGACCCGCAGTCGCAGTCCCTGCCCGACGTCCCCTACGCCGACTGGGCCCGCCTGCTGGGCCTCGGCGGCGAGACCCTCACCGACCGCGCCGCGATCGGCGGGACGTGGGACCGCGCGCTGGCCGCCGACCGGCCGTTCGTCGTCGACGCGAAGGTCGACAAGGACATCCCGCTGGTGCCGCCGCACGTGACCATCCAGCAGGCCCTCAACACCGCCCGCTCCCAGCTCGCCGACGGCGACGCCCTCGCGATCATCGCCAACGGCGTGAAGGAGACGGTCGGCGCCAAGGCCCGCTCCGTGCTCGGTCTTCCGCCCCGTGAGTGATATTCCCGGCTATAGCCGGGAATATCACTCACATGGCCAGCAGGGGAAAGGCGTTCGTCGCGTCCTTGTCGGGGACGTCGCTGGAGTACTACGACTTCGCGGTCTACGGCACCGCCTCGGCGCTCGTCTTCCCGCAGCTGTTCTTCCCCGGCTCGGATCCGCTGACCGGGACGCTGCTGGCCTTCACGACCTTCGCCGTCGGCTACATCTCGCGGCCGGTCGGCGGCTTCGTCTTCGGGCGCCTCGGCGACACGCTGGGCCGCAAGCGGGTCCTCGTCACCACGCTGCTGCTGATCGGGTTCGCGACCGTCCTCATCGGTCTGCTGCCGACCTACGAGACGATCGGGGTCACCGCGCCGATCGTGCTCGTGCTGCTCCGCTTCGCGCAGGGCGTCGGGGTCGGCGGCGAGTGGGGGAGCGCGGTCCTGCTCTCCGGGGAGTTCGGTGATCCCCGCAGGCGCGGCTTCTGGTCGTCGGCAGCCCAGATCGGCCCGCCCGCGGGCAACCTGCTGGCCAACGGCGTGTTCGCCGTGCTCGCCGCGACGCTCACCGGCGACCAGCTGCTCGACTGGGGCTGGCGGGTCGCGTTCCTGCTCTCGGCGCTGCTCGTCGCGTTCGGCCTCTGGATCCGTCTCACGCTCGAGGACACCCCGGTGTTCCGTGCGCTGCAGGCGTCGGGGGAGACGTCGGCGACCCCGATCCGCGAGGTCATCCGGACCCAGCCGCGCGGGCTGGTCGCGGCGATCCTCTCGCGCCTCGGGCCCGACGTCTCGTACTCGCTGCTGACCGTCTACGTGCTCACCTACGCGACCCGCACCGCCGGCTTCGAGCGTGCGCAGGTGCTCTCCGCGGTGCTCATGGGCTCGGCCCTCCAGCTCGGCCTCGTGCCGGCGTTCGGCGCGCTGTCCGACCGGATCAACCGGCGCCTGGTGTCGGCGGTCGCCGTCGTCGGCGCCGGGATCTGGGTGTTCGTGCTCTTCCCGGCGGTCGCGTCGGGGTCGTTCGGCCTGCTGGTGCTCGGCGTCGTCGGCGGTCTCGTCCTGCACGCGGCGGCGTACGGGCCGCAGGCCGCGTTCATCACCGAGCAGTTCTCCCCGCGGCTGCGTTCCTCCGGCTCCTCGCTGGGCTACACCGTCGCCGGCGTCCTCGGCGGCGCCGTCGCCCCGCTGCTGCTCACCTCGCTGCAGGCGGACCTCGGCTGGGCCGCCGCCGCGGCCTACGTCGCGTTCGCGTGCGTGCTGTCGGTCGTCGGCCTCGCCCTCGGCCGCGACCACGACCCGCGCGAGGACGAGGAGCTGGCCTCGGCGGCCGCCCCTGCGGAGGCGGCGGCCGATCGCCCGTAGGGTCGCCACCATGGCGGTCACCGTGGACAACACCGACGACCTGACCCGCGCCCCGGGCGCGGCGGTCACCCCCGACACCCTGCCGAACGACCTCGACATCACCGATCTCGTCATCGGTGGCGGGGCCGAGGCCGGACCGCGCGACACCGTGCAGGTCCAGTACCAGGGCATCCGCGTCTCGGACTCCGGCGAGTTCGACTCCTCGTGGGGCCGCGGCGGCACGCCGGTCGAGTTCCCGCTGAACGGCGTGATCGACGGCTTCAAGCTCGGCATCTCCGGGATGCGCGAGGGTGGCCGGCGCGTGCTCGTCGTCCCGCCGCACCAGGGCTACGGCGCCCGGGGCGTGCCGCCGGTGATCCCGGCGAACGCGCACCTCGTGTTCGTCGTGGACCTCGTCAAGGTGAACTAGCGGCCGGCCTGGCCAGGATGTCGGCGGCGAGCCGGGGGATGAGCGCGTCGCTCGTCATCCGGTAGCCGAACTCGGCGTAGGCCAGCAGCTCGCGGTGCACCAGGTCGCCGAGCGGCCCGGGCAGCGCGCGCCGGGCGTGCTCGGCGGCGGCGCGCAACTTCGAGCGCTGGTGGGCGGCGAGGGCGATCGCATCACCGGGGAGCCGGGTGGCGGGCGTCCCGGGGGTCACGGCAGTGGTCGTGACGTCTCCGTGAGGGGTCGGTCGAGCAGGGACGCGAGCAGCTCCGCGGCCCTCGCGGCACCGTCGCCCGCGATCGGGGCGGACCGGACGGGGGTGGCGAGCGCCTCCGCGATCGCCGCGGCGATGGACTCCGGGGTCGAGGTCGCGTAGTCCATCCGCGTCCCCGCGCCGAGCCGGTCGAGCCGGTGCGGCACGTGGATCTGCTGCTCGAAGTGGTGGGCCAGCGGGAAGTACAGGAACGGGCGGCCCGCCTCGGCGAGCTCCATCGTCGTGGTGAGCCCGCCCTGCACGACGGCGACGTCGCAGGCCGCGAGCATCCGCTCGAGGTCGGGCACGTGCCCGTGGACCTCCACGCCGTCGGGCACCGCCACGCTCGCCGGGTCGATGCGAGGACCGGTCACGAGCACCATCCGCAGCCCCGGCACCCGCTCCCGGGCGCACGGGTACGCGGCGGCGACCCGACGCAGGAGGGCGGTGCCGACCCCCGAGCCGCCGACGGTCACCACACAGACCGACTCGTCGTCCCGCCACCCGAGCTCGGCCCGCAGACGCTCGCGGTCCCGCGGCGGCCCGGCCGTCGACACCCACCCCGCGAACGCGAAGTGCTCGCGCGTCCAGTCGCGGACCGTGGGCAGCCCGGGTCCGAGCGGACACGTCACCAGATCCTCGGGCTCGCCGACGAACACCGACCGGTCGCGCAACCGCGGGTAGCGGGCGACGTGCTCGACCATCTCGGCGTTGTAGTCGGCGGTCAGCGCCGCCTCCGCGGGGCCGCCGTCGGGCACCGGGAGCCAGCCGACGAAGTCGGTCAGCCAGGCGTAGGGCGACCGCTTGAGCTCCGGGTTCTCGTGCAGGAAGTGGTCGATCTCCCAGCCCTCGTCGGCGATGACGA
The DNA here is from genome assembly GCF_050948445.1 of Actinomycetospora sp. CA-053990. NCBI lineage: Bacteria > Bacillati > Actinomycetota > Actinomycetes > Pseudonocardiales > Pseudonocardiaceae > Actinomycetospora > Actinomycetospora sp. CA-053990. The sequence continues at coordinate 2,467,902 of NZ_CP192043.1, forward strand.
GGTCGTAGTGCGCCGCGTCGACGACGTCGTGGAAGACGTGGAAGTTCGCCAGCAGGATCTCGTCCATCCGCCGGATCGCCCGGAAGGCGTGCAGGTCGTGCTCCCCGGCCTCCGACTCGATGTGGGCGCTCTCCGTGGCGAGGCCTGCGCTCGCGGGGTGGAGCCGGTCGCGGGGGCCCAGCACGGTGGTGACGGGGTGCTGGGCGAGCCAGTCGATCGCGACGTCCGGGCACCGCTGCCGCAGGGCCTCCGCGATGGCGACGTCGCGGCGGGCGTGCCCGAGGCCGATCGGCGAGCTGACGAGCAGCACCCGGCGCTCCCGCGCGCGGGCCGGGACCCAGCTGACCCGCCCCGGCCGGGGCCCGGCGAGCGACCGGACGAAGTCGCGGATCAGCAGGTTGACCCGCACCGGGTCCCGCACGGTCGGGGCGTGGCCGCCGCCGGGGATCGAGACGAGCGAGCCGCCCGTCCACGCGGCGACGGCCACGCCGCCGGAGTACGGCGTGACGGCGTCCGCGTCGCCGTGCACGACGAGCACCGGGCAGCGCACCGCGCGGCAGATCGCCTCGGCGTCGGCCTCGGTCGGCTCGGCGATCCCCGGCACCGTGTCGATCAGGGTCTCCGGGTCGGTCTCGAGGCCCCAGCCCACGAGGTCCTCGAACTGCTTCGTCGAGTGCGGCTCGGGCACGACCCGGGACATGAAGAACTCGACCCAGCCCCGGAAGTCGGCCCGCCAGTAGTGCGCGTTGGCCTTCTCCCACCCCTCGTGGGTGTCGCGGACCTCGTCGAACCCCGGCGGCAGGGGCCACGGCAGCGCCGTCCCGATCGCGACGACACCGGCGACCCGCTCGGGGTGCCACGCCGCGAGCTGGAGCGCGTGGCGCGCGCCCATCGACAGCCCGACCGCCACGGCCCGGTCGGTCCCCGTGGCGTCGAGGACCGCCACGGCGTCCGCGATGTGCTCCCGGTCGAGGTGGGCGGCGGCGCCGCGCGGGCGGTCGGAGGTCCCGTTGCCCCGGCCGTCCACGGTGACCACCCGGAAGTGCCGCGCCAGGAACGGCACCTGCGCCTTCCACTGCCGCATGTGGACGATCGCCCACGACGTCAGCAGGAGCACCGTCGGCGCCCCCTCGGGCCCGTCGAACACCTCGTAGCCGATGGTCACGCCGTCGCGGACCACCGCGCCGACATCGTCCGGTTCTCTCGCGCGCACGTCGTCCCCCTTCGGCCGGTGCCCGGTGCCTACGGGCGGATCTCGTAGACGTGGTTGAACGGGGTCTGCGCGGCGATGCGGAACCGCGTGAACCCCGCGTCGGTGATGACCTGGCGCAGCGCCGCAGGGCCCGCCTGGGCGCCCAGGCTGTAGCCGCCCGGCTGGGAACGGCCGGCCGCGACGCAGATGAAGCTCGAGAACCCGTAGTAGACCCGGCTGACCGGGTTGAGGTTCTCGGCGAGCGAGTCGCCGGCGATCGGCTCGATCATCAGCCAGGTGCCGTCCGGGGCGAGCGTCTCCCGCACGTGGCGCGCGGCGGTGAGCGGGTCGCCCATGTCGTGCAGGCAGTCGAAGAACGTCACGAGGTCGTAGCCGGAGCCCGAGAACGTCTGGGCCGGCGCGGTCTCGAACGTCACGCGGTCGGCGACCCCGGCGTCGGCCGCGCGCTTGCGGGCCGTCTGGATCGACGCGTCGTGGTAGTCCGACCCGACGATCGTCGACGCCGGGTAGGCCTGCGCCATCAGCACCGTCGACGACCCGTGGCCGCAGCCGACGTCGGCGACACGCGCCCCGGCCTGCAGCTTCGCCTCGACGCCGTCGAGGGCCGGGATCCACTCGGCGACGAGGTGGGCGTTGTAGCCGGGGCGGAAGAACGTCTCGCAGCCGGCGAACACATCGTCGTCGTGCTCGTGCCACCCCATGCCCGCCCCGGAGCGGTAGATCTCGGTGATGCGGGGCTCGGCCCGCAGCGCCCCGAGGGCGAGGACGAACGCCCCGGGCAGGTAGACGGGTCCGTCGGGGTCGGTCAGGGCGAAGGCCTGCTCCTCGGTCATCGAGAAGGTCCCCGTCGCCGGCTCGTACTGGACGTAGCCGCCCGCGGCCTGCCCGGCGAGCCACTCGCTGATGTAGCGGGGTGTCGTGCCGGTCCGTTCGGCGAGCTCCTCGGCCGTCGCGGGCCCCTCGGCGAGCGCGCGGTAGAGCCCGAGCCGGTGGCCCACGACGATCCCGCCGGCCGCCATCGTGGCGCCGAGGTCGCCGACCACCTTGCCGATGAACTCCATCGCCTTGTCCATGTCCACGGCCATCGCTCGGCCCTCCTTCTCGCCCGGGGCTCCTCCCCGGGACGCGGCCACGATGACCGGGGCCGTTGCGCGCTCGTTGCGCCTACACCGGCGTCGGCGCCGCGCTCCCGACCGGCGCCGTGGCCCCGATCCGATCCACCCGCTCCGCCAGGTGGCGCCAGCCGTGCGCCCGCGCCGCAGCCCGCAGGGGCGCGAGCGTGCGGCGCGCGCGGGCGGGCCGGTCCCGCGCGATCCAGGCGCGGGCCACCGAGACGTAGGCGTCGGCGCCGAGCAGCCAGGCCGCCGCCGGCGGTGCCGTGACGCCGGCGAGCAGGCTGTCGGCCTCGACGAGGAGCGTGTCGTCGCCGTGCCGCGCCGCGATCTCGGCGAGCGGGGCGAGGCAGCGGACCCGGCAGGCCGCCGCGCCGTCGCGCCCGGCGAGCGCCAGACCGCGCCCGGCCACGGTCCGGGCCTCGGCGACGTCCTCGGTGCCCCCGCGCTCCAGGAGCGTCGCGGCGAGCAGGGAGCAGGCGGTGGGCGTCCACCACCGGTGCCCGGCCTCCCCGCACCGCGCCACCGCCCGCCGCCCGATGTGCAGGGCCTCGTCGAGGTCGCCCTCCAGCCGCGCGACCCAGCCGAGATGGGCGTGGAACCAGACGTCGTGGCCGCCGTACCCCGAGTGCTCCGTCACCGCGATCGCCTCCGCGATGCGCGCCCGCGCCTCGTCCCACCGGCCGGCGGCGACCGCCGGGAACGACCCCTCGAACACGACCCACTGCAGGAGCCCGCGGTCCTGGAGGCGCCGGGCGAGCGGCTCGAGCTCGTCGACCACCCCGGCGAGCTCGTCGACCATGCCCGCGTAGGCGTAGGCGGTCTTGAGGCCGTCGAGACCGACGAGCAGCGCCCGGTCGCCGCCGGTCTCGCGGGCGACGGTGACCGCGCGCCGGCCCTGGTCGAGGGCCTCGCCGAACCGCAGGTCGTTCGTCGCCAGGACCGCGAGGCGGCCGCGGAGGTCGGCCTCGGCCACGCGGTCCCCGAGCGTCGCGGCCCGCCGCAGGCCGCCGCGGAGGTACGTGACGCACTCGGCGGGCGGGATGCCCAGCGCGATCGGCACGTCGCCGCCCAGCTGGCGCAGCACCGCCATCTCGAGACGCCGGTCGCCGGCCTCGCGGGCCGCCTGCGCCGCGCTGCGCAGGTCGGTCCACGCCTCCTCGTGACGCTCGAGGCCCTCGCGGGCACCGGCGCGGGCCAGGAGCACCCGGCCGACGATCTCGAGGTCGGCGACGCGTTCGGCCGCGGCGAGCGCGCGGTCGTGCAGCGCCTCGGCGTCGCCCATCGCCCCCGGCGCGCGGCGGCCTCGCCGGCCAGGAGCAGGGCGCGCGCGGCCCGCGGCCAGTCCTCGGCCGCCGCGGCGTGGGCGCCGACCGCCTCCGGGGTCGCGGCCAGCAGGTCGGCCGCGCGCCGGTGGTGCAGGCGGCGCACGGGCGCGGGCGTGCTGGCGTGGAGCACCTCGTGCACCAGGTCGTTCGCGAACTCGTACGCCGCCCCGACCGGCACCAGCAGGCGCGCGTGGGCGGCCCGCTCGCACCGGCGGGCGATCTCGGGCACCGGGAGCTCCAGCAGGCCCGCGGCCACCTCGGGGTCGACCGTCGCCCCGAGGACGGCCCCGGCCCGCAGCAGCTCCTCGACCTCCGCCCCGAGGCGCCGGACGCGCGCGAGCACCGCGGCCTGGAGGGTCTCGGGCACGCCCACCTCGCCGGAGTCGAGCCCGCGCAGGGTCTCGACGACGAACAGCGGGTGCCCGCGGGTGCGGCGATGGATCGCCGGGGCCAGGTCGCGACGCCCGACCCGGTCGGCGAGCGCGGCGACCGCGGCGTGGTCCAGCGGGCCGAGGTCGAGGCGCTCGGCGACGTCGTCGAGGTGCGCGAGCGCCGTCACGCCCTCCTCGGCGCGCACCGTCGCGCACACGAGGAGCCGGGCGCCCCCGGGACGCAGGGCGAGGAAGTGCAGCAGCTCGACCGTGGCGAGGCCGGCGTTGTGCAGGTCGTCGATCACCAGCAGCAGCGGTGCGGTCGCGGTGACGTCGACGAGCAGGGCGGCGAGCGCGGCGAACACCCGGCGCGGCTCGGGGCGCTCGAGCGCCGGCGTCCCGTCGGGCACGAGGTCCGGGAACAGGGCCGCCAGCACCTGCGCGCGAGGACCGTGCACCGGCCACGACCCGGGGAGCGCCGCGAGCACCGGGCCGAGCGCGTCGACCAGGGGCTGCAGGAACAGCGAGCGCTCCGCGGCGTGGCAGCGCGCGGACGCGACCCGCCCGCCGGTGGCCGCGGCCAGCTCCGTGACCTCGGCGGCGAGCCGCGTCTTGCCGATCCCCGCCTCGCCGGCGAGCAGCACGAGCCCGGACCGCCCGCGGGTCGCGGCGTCCCAGCGTCGGGTCAGCCGGGCGATCTCGTCGGTGCGGCCCACGCAGTGGCGTGCGCCCGGCGGACCGGCCCGGGGCTCGGGTCCGTCCCGGCCGGTGCCCTGCTCCCGCAGGAGCGCGAGGTAGTCCTCCCGCGTCCGTGGGGCGGGTTCGACGCCGAGCTCGTCGGCGAGCTCGGTCCGCAGCCGGTGGTAGTGCTCGACGGCGCGCGAGGGCTCGCCGGCGAGCTGGTGGGCCCGCATGACCAGGCGGTGGGCCGTCTCGTCGAACCGGTCGGCGCCCACCGCGTCGGCCCCGGCCCGCCGGGCCCGGTCGGCGTCGCCCGTGCCCAGCGCGGCCCGCGCGTCGGTGTGGCGGGCGCGCCGGACCAGCTCGCGCCACTCCGCGCGGGCCGCCACGACCCAGGGCTCGTCGGCCTCCCCGGGCAGGGGCTCCCCGGTGCCCAGCAGTCCGAGAGCCCGGGCGGCGGCGCTCGCGGCGAGCCCGGCGGCCCCGCCGGCGAGCCGCCGGTCGGCCTCGTCGAGCAGGCGCGCGGCCTCGTCGAGGTCGACGGTGACGTCCGGGGCCGCGCCGAGGCGGTAGCCGGACCGGTCGCCCACCAGGATCTCGGGGTCCAGGCGGCTGCGGAGCCTGCTGACCAGCGTCGCCACGCCGGCCGCGGGGTGTCGCGGGGACCGGCCGGTTCTGCCGTCCCAGAGCTCCTCGGCGAGCTGGTCGCCGGTGAGCACCGCCGGTCGCCGGGCGGCGAGCAGCGCGAGCAGCCGTCGCTCCTTCGGGCTCCCGATGCGCAGCGCCTCGGGCGGCGAGCCCCGCTCCACGCGCAACGGACCGGCGAGCCGGACCGTGACACCCATCGCCACACTATGCGACCGCCGAGTCGCTGTGGCAACGGTCGCATCGCCCGTTCAGCGCAGCAAACGGGCGTAGTTCTGACTCGCAGTGACGGTCAGGCGCCGAACGTCGCGGGCTGGCCCGTCGCCTCGATCACCGACATCCACAGGTCGCCGTCCGGGTCGACCTGGTTGCGGTGCCCGGTGATCAGCGCCATCGGGATGTGCACGAACCGGCGGCGCCAGCGCACGACGACGGTCTCGGTGCGCCCGGCCATCCCGGCGTGCACGGCGGCGTGGGCGAGGCGGACGCAGTAGACGCTGTCGTAGGCGTTCGCGGCGACGCTGCGGATCGCGTAGCTCGGGTCGAGGTAGCGCACCGTCGGCGGGAGGTCGACCTCGGTCAGGTGCTCGGTGATCTTGTCCTTGAGGTAGAGCCCGATGTCGCCGAGCCTGGTGTTGCCCGACGCGTCGGTGGTCCCTTCCTCCTGCTCGAGCAGCTCCTGCCCGGCGCCCTCCGCGACCACGAGGACGACCTGGCCGTGACGGCGGACGTGGTCCTCGACGCGGCGCAGCACCCCGTCCGGCCCGTCGAGCACGAAGGGCACCTCGGGGATGAGCACGAAGTCGGCGTCGTTGTTGGACAGCGCCGCGTAGCAGGCGATGAAGCCGGAGTGCCGGCCCATGAGCTTGACGATGCCGACGCCGTTCTCGGCGGCCTGCGACTCGACGAACACCGACGCGATGAACTCCGTGGCCTGCGCGAACGCCGTCTGGAACCCGAAGCTCTGGTCGGTGTAGGGCAGGTCGTTGTCGATGGTCTTGGGGATGCCGATGACCGCGATGTCGAGGCCGCGCTCGTCGATGACGCTCGTCAGCTTCATCGCGCCGCGCATGCTGCCGTCGCCGCCGATGACGAACAGGACGTCGATCCCGAGCTCGACGAGGGTGTCGACCATCTCCCCGGGGTCCTGGTCGCCGCGCGAGCTGCCCAGGATCGTGCCGCCGTCGTTGTTGATGTCCCGGACGGCGTGCAGGTCGAGCTCGACGACGCGCTCGCGGTGCTTCGGCGTCAGGCCCGCGTAGCCGTTGCGGAAGCCGTAGATGTGCGCGACGCGGTAGTGCTCGGTGAGCTCCTGGACGATCCCGCGGATCACGTCGTTGAGCCCGGGGCACAGGCCGCCGCAGGTCACGATGCCGACGTTCGTGGCGTCGGGGTCGAAGAAGACCTTCCGGCGCGGCCCGGCCGCCTCGAGGCTGGGCAGCTGGTCGATGGGCACCCCGCGCTCCAGCAGCACGGAGACGGTGTCGTCCACGAGCACGCGGTCGTCCTCGTGGACGTAGTGCGGCGACGTGCGCTTGGTGGCCAGCATCTCCGCGAACGGCGAGTCGTAGCGGCAGTCACCGAGGCTGCGGACGCGCAGATCGTCGAGCTCGAGCGTCACGGCGGACCCCCCGGGGTCGTCGAGAGAACGGTCGGGACGGACTGCCCGCCACGCCGCGGGGCCTCGCCACGCTAACCCAGGACCGGGAACGATTCCGGCGCCGGGGAACAACCTCACGTGAGCAGCGGGGCGATCGTCCGACTACGGTGCGATCGTCCCGCTGCCGCCGTTCGGAGGAACCCATGGCCGACGACGTCGTCGTCACCCGCACCGTCGACGCCCCGCCCGAGCGGGTGTGGGAGCTCGTCGGGGACCCGGCGCGGATCGGGGACATCTCGCCGGAGTGCCACCGCGTCGACTGGGTCGGCGGCGCCACCGGGCCGGAGCCGGGTGCGCGGTTCAAGGGCCACAACCGCAAGGGCCTGCTCCGCTGGTCGACCGACGGCACCGTCGTCGAGTACGAGCCGCAGCGGGCCATCAGCTGGGACGTCTCGCTGCTCGGCCAGCCGGTCGCGCGCTGGGGCTTCCGGCTCGTCCCCGAGGGCGGGCGGACCCGCATCGAGCAGTACTGGCAGGACCGGCGCAGCCCGATCGCCAACGTCGTCGGCCGCGCCCGCGCGTGGGACGTGCCGGGGGCGAACCGCCGGGGCATGGAGCAGACGCTCGACACGGTCCGGCGCTCGGTCGAGCAGGGCTGACGGCTCAGCCGTCCAGCGCCGCCACGCCCTCGAAGCCCGAGAGCTGGAGCACCCGCCGGGTCAGCGAGCCCGGCGGGGCCAGCACGGACATCTCGATCTGCAGCACCTCGAGGCGCGCCCCCAGGGCGAACAGCACCCGCAGCCCCGCGCTGTCGAGGTAGGCGAGGTCGGCCAGGTCGAGCGTCACCGCCGAGGTCTCGTTCGTGATGGCCGCGGTCAGCTGCTCCTCGACCTCCAGCGCGTTCTCGAGGTCGATCTCGCCGCCCATGACGATGCGGACGGCCGAGCCCTCCGGGTGGACGACGACGGACGCGGCGGTCATCGGCTGCTCCCCGTGAGGTGACGTCGGAAGACGACGGTGGTGCCGCCGGGCCCGGCGGTCACGTCCATGTCGTCGCTGCACTGGCGGATCAGCGCGGTGCCCCGCCCGCGTTCCTGCCCGCGCGCCGGGCGCCATCGCCCGTTGTCGCGCACCGTCCCCACGACCGTCGCCCCCTCCAGCTCCATCTGCACGACCAGGGTCCCGCCGGCGGGCCCGTACGCGTGCTCCACGACGTTGGAGCACGCCTCGCCGGTGGCGACGAGGATGTCGGCCGCGTCCTCGGGCGACGCCCCGGCGGCGGCGAGCCACCGGCGGACCGAGGAGCGGACGTCGGACAGCGTGCGCGTCACGGCCGGGACGACGATGCTCAGCGGCACCACCGACGGCGTGCCGAGGCGGTGGGCGACGAGCATCGCCACGTCGTCGCCGACCGGGGTCGCGCCGATCATGCGGTGCAGCACCCCGCCGCACACCGACTCGGCCTCCTCGGCCCGCACGACCTCGCACAGCGCGTCCAGGCCCGCGTCGAGCGGGCTCCCGCGCCGTTCGACCAGACCGTCGGTGTAGAGGAAGAGCAGCCCGTGGTCCGGGAGATCGATCGTGGTGGTGCGCCGCGGGGGGCCGACCGACACCCCGACGGGCAGGTCGATCGGCACGTTGAGCAGCGCCGAGCGCTCCCCGGGCTGCGCGATGATCGGCGGCAGGTGGCCCGCGCTCGACAGCGACACCCGCTCCAGCGACGGCTCGAAGATCGCGTAGAGGACCGTCGCCATGACGTTCTCCTCGAAGTGCTGCACGTTGCCGTCCAGGCGCTCGAGGACCTCCGCGGGGTCGTCCTCCTCCAGGGCGAACGCGCGCAGGGCGCTGCGCAGGCGGCCCATGATCACGGCGGCCTGCAGCCCGCGCCCGACCACGTCCCCGATGACGACGCCGAGGCGCCCGGACGGCAGGGAGAAGACGTCGTACCAGTCGCCGCCGAGACCGCCCGCGTCGCCGGGGATGTACCGCGCCGCGAACTCGATGCCGGTGACCCGCGGCAGCGCGCCGGGCATGAGGCTGCGCTGGAGTGCCGACGCCGCCGCGCGGTCGAGGTCCGACAGGCGGGTGCGCGTGACCAGGGCGATCCGGTCGGCGGCGGTCTGCAGCAGGTCCGCGTCATCCATCGTGAAGCGCCTCGGTGTGAGGGTGCCGACGTGCAGGACGCCCAGGACCTCGCCCTCGGCGACCAGGGGCACCCCGAGCAGCGAGCGGATGTCCTTCTCCCGCAGGATCGGGTTGAGGACGTTCGAGTGGTCGACCTCGTCGATGATCACCGGCCGGCGCTCGGCGGCGATGCGCCCGGCGAACCCCTTGCCGACGGGGATGCGGACGCCCTGGCGCACCTCCTCCTCGATCCCGCGCGCGGCCGTGGCGACCAGATAGGTCGAGGAGGGATCCAGCAGGAGGACGGCTGAGGTGTCGGCGTCGAGCAGGGCACGCACCCGGTCGAGGAGCTCGTCGAGGAGATCGGCCACGTCCAGGTGCGCGAGCGTGGTGTCGGTGATCTGCTCGATCCGCCGCAGCCGGTCCTCGTTCGTCACGGGGGTGGTCGCGGGCATGCGGGAACGCTAGTACCCCGTCCGACCGCACGGAACGGACACCGTCCGGGTTCCCCCGGCCGCCGGATGGACGCCCGGCTAGCGTGGCGGGCGTGCGACTGGCCACCTGGAACGTGAACTCCGCCAAGGCCCGGGAGCCCCGGCTGCTGGACTGGCTCGACGAGCGAGCGCCCGACGTGGTCTGCCTGCAGGAGACCAAGCTGTCGGACGAGGCGTTCGCCGAGAGCTTCGCCGCCCCGCTGGCCGAGCGCGGTTACGCCGTCGCCCACCACGGGGAGGGCCGCTGGAACGGCGTGGCACTGCTGTCCCGGGTGGGGCTCGACGACGTCGTGGAGGGCCTGCCCGGCGCCCCCGGCTACCCCCACCAGGAGGCCCGCGCCGTCTCCGCCACCTGTGACGGCCTGCGGGTCACCTCGGTCTACGTGCCCAACGGCCGTGACCCCGACGACCCGCACTACGCCTACAAGCTCGAGTGGCTCGCGGCCCTGCGCGACCTCGTCGAGGCCGGCGAGCCGGACGCGACGGTGGTGGCGGGCGACTTCAACATCGCCCCCACCGACGAGGACATCTACTCCGTCGAGGCGTTCGCCGGGTCCACCCACGTCACCCCGCCCGAGCGCGAGGCGCTGGCGACGCTGATGAAGACCGGCCTGCACGACGTGATCCGCGAGCGCTGGCCCGACGACCGGGCGTTCAGCTACTGGGACTACCGCGGCGGCGCCTTCCACCAGGACCGCGGCATGCGCATCGACCTCGTGCTGGCGGGCGGCCCGGTCGCCGCGCGCCGGGCCGCCGCCTGGGTGGACCGCAAGGCCCGCAAGGGGACCGGTCCGTCCGACCACGCGCCGGTGATCGTCGACCTCGACGAGGCGCCGAACGGCGACCTCGGGCCGGTGGTCCCGCCGCCGTCGCTCGGGCGCACCCGCAAGAAGTAGCCCGCCTCACGCCACCGGGACGGCGCGGCGGGCCCACTCCTCGATCGTCGTGGGGGTCGCCAGCACACCGACCCCGTGGCGCCGCACGACGCCGCGGTTGAACGCCGCGTTCATCGCGAGGTTCTCCTCGGTGAGGTCCGCCGGCAGTCCCGCCTCGACGAGCACCGCGCGCATGACGTCCTCGGGCGGGCGCTCGTAGCGCAGCCCGGGCCGGCCGATCGCCGCGCCGAGCCGAGCGACGGCGTCGGGCACGGTGAGCTCCTCGGGTCCGGGCAGCTCGCGCACGCCGACGGCGTCCGGGTCGCGCAGCAGCGCCGCGGCGGCGTCGCCGATGTCGGCGGTGGCCACCATCGGCAGCGCGACCTCCGGGTCGATCGTGTCGTGGTGCACCCCGGTCGCGAGCATCGGCGCCAGCGCCGGCAGGAACGACTCGAAGAACAGGCCGGGCCGCAGGAGCACCACGGAGGCGTCGAGTGCGGCGAGCCGCTGCTCCTGCTCGTGGAGGGTCTCGAGGAAGCCGGTCCCGGCGGCCAGCTCGGCGCCGAGCGAGCTCAGCGCCACCACGTGGGGGACGCGGGCGTCGGCCAGCGCGCCCGCGATCGCGGTGCCCACCTGCTGCTGCTGGGCGCGGTAGCCCGGCGCGGCGAGGTCGAGGGGCATGAGGACGTAGGCGGCGTCCGCGCCGGCCAGCGCCCCCGTGAGCGCCGCCCGGTCGGTGATGTCGGCGACGTGCGGCTCGGCGCCGTGCGCGGCCGCGTCGGCGAGACGGCCGGCGTCGCGACCGACGGCCCGCACCGCCTCCCCGCCCTCGCGCAGCCGGCGCACGACGCGTCCGCCGGTGTTCCCGCTGGCCCCCAGGACAGTGATCATGATGGCGTCTCCTCCGTGCTCGGTGATCCGGTGCGTCCAACACTGGGCCGGTCCCGTCGGACGAACCATCGCCGTGGCGCCGGTTCTCCTGCTCGATCGTCCGATCTCGTGGACGATCAGCTCTCCGATGCCGGAGGCTGGGCACCGTGACCGTCCCGGCACCCGTACGACCGGCCCACCCGCCCTGGACCCCGTCCGACGCCGTGGGCGCGGCCCTGCACGTCCTGCGGATGAGCGGGACCTTCTACTGCTCGTCCGACCTGCGCGGGCCCTGGGGGCTGCGGCTGCCCGAGACGCCGGGCTGCCTGTGGTTCCACGTCGTGACCTCGGGGACCGCGACGATCGTCGTCGGCGACGACGTGGTGACGCTGTCCCCGTCCGACGTCGTGCTCCTGCCGCGCGGCGAGGGGCACGAGCTGCGCTCGACCGACCCGCCGCCCCGCTCGCCCGCGCCGAACGTCCTGACGCTTCCGCACACCTGGTACGGCGAGCGCTACGCGACGATCAGCTACGGCGGCGACGGCGCGCCGACCACCATGATCTGCGGCGCCGTCCGGCTCGAGCACCCGATGGCCGAGCGGCTCGTGGCCCTGATGCCGGACATCGTCCACGTGCCGGTCTCGCCGCTCACCGCGCGCCTGCACGACACGCTGCGGCTGATCGCGCTCGAGGTGGAGGAGACCCGGCCCGGCGGCGAGGCCGTGATCACCCGGCTCGCCGACGTCCTCGTCGTGCAGATGCTGCGGGCCTGGCTGTCGCACGACCCGTCGGCGCGCACGGGCTGGCTCGGCGCGCTCGCCGACCCCGACATCGGGCGCGCGCTCGCCCTCGTCCACGCCGACCCCGCTCACGAGTGGACCGTCGCCGGCCTCGCCCGCGAGCTCGCCCTGTCCCGGTCGACCTTCGCCGCGCGCTTCACCGCCCTGGTCGGCGAGCCGGTCATGGCCTACGTGACGCGCTGGCGGATGCTCGTCGCCCACGACCGCCTGCGGGCCGGCGACACCACCGTCGCCGCCGTCGCCGGCGCGATGGGCTACCGCTCCGAGGCCGCGTTCAGCCGCGCCTTCCGCCGCGTCGTCGGCACCTCGCCGGGCTCGGTGCGGCCGCGGGCCCGGGACGAGGTGGAGCTCCTCGGGGCCTGACCCCGCACGCGGAGACCGTGTCCCGAGGACACGGTGGGACGTCGCGGTCACCGACCCCGGCCAGACCGTGTCCTGAGGACACGGTTCGTCTTCGTCGGAACCGACCCCGGAGCGACGGACGGTCGGCGACGCTGGACGGCATGGGTCGGGCGGCCGAGGAGGAGGACGCGACGGACGAGCTCGTCACGCTGCTCCTCGACGACCTCGGTCCCGCCCTGCAGTGGTATCGCGACGAGGTGGCGCGGGCGGTGGGGTTGTCGCCGGGCGAGGTGCTGTGTCTCGAGGTGTGCCGGCGGCAGGGGTCGATGAGCAGCGGGCGCCTCGGCGAGCGGCTGGGCCTCACGCGCAGCGCGGTCGCCAAGATGCTGCGCCGGCTCGAAGAGGCCGGGCACGTCGCCCGGTCGTCCTCGCCGGACCACGAGCAGGAGATCGAGGTGGAGGTCCGGCCGCACGCGACCCGCGACGCCGTCCTCGACGCGCAGCGCCGGGCGTTGCGGCGCTCGCTGCGCGAGATGGTGGGGAACCAGGCGCTGCACGGCCGGAAGCACGCGATCGCCGCGACGGCGGTCGCCGGGGTGGCGACCGTCGTCTTCGCGCGCGCCCGGGCGATGGCCGACGCGACCATCGAGCGTCGGCTGCTCGCCGAGCGTCGTCGGGCCCGCGAAGCCGGGAACCCGACACCGTGGTGGGCCCGCTGACTACACCGTCGACATGGGCCCGGCGGCCGTGACGTGCACGGCCGCGGCGCCGAGCTCGTCGGAGGCGTCGAGGTCGACCTCGGCGGTGATGGCCCAGTCGTGGTCGCCCTCGGGGTCGTCGAGGACCTGCCGCACGTGCCAGGTCCGGCCCTGCACGGTGACGCGGTAGAACGCCGGGCCGCGCGCGTCGGGGCCGGAGCCGAGTGTCGGGTACTCGGCGAAGTAGGCCTCCATCGCGTCGGCCCACCAGTCGAGGGACGGTCCGTCGTCCTCGAGCGCCGCCAGGTCGGCGGGGGAGCGCCGGGCGAACAGCTCCACCCGGCGGAACATCTCGTTGCGCACCAGCACCCGGAACGCCCGCTCGTTGCGGGTCACCGGTGGCGGCCCCTGGTCGACGGGGCGGGCGTCGTCACCCGCGGCGTCGAGCTCGCTCGGGTTGGCGAGGTTCTCCCACTCGTCGAGCAGCGACGAGTCGGTCTGGCGCACCAGCTCGCCGAGCCAGGCGACGAGGTCGTCGATGTCCTCGGTGCGGGCGGCCTCGGGGATCGTCTGGCGCAGCGCGCGGAAGGCGTCGGTGAGGTAGCGCAGGACGAGACCCTCGGACCGGGCGATCTTGTAGTACGAGACGTACTCGGTGAAGTTCATGGCGCGCTCGTAGAGGTCGCGCACCACCGACTTCGGCGAGAGCTCGTGGTCGGCGACCCACGGGTGGCCGGTGCGGTAGGACTCGTAGGCGGCGCCGAGGAGTTCGGCCAGCGGCTTGGGCCAGGTGACGTCCTCGAGGAGCTCCATGCGCTCCTCGTACTCGATGCCCTCGGCCTTCATCGCCTGCACGGCCTCACCCCGGGCGGAGTTCTCCTGGGCGCGGAGGATCTGCTTCGGGTCGTCGAGGGTCGACTCGACCACCGAGACCATGTCGAGCGCGTAGGTCGGCGACTCCCGGTCGAGCAGGTCGAACGCGGCGAGCGCGAACGGCGAGAGCGGCTGGTTGAGTGCGAAGTCGACCTGGAGGTCGTCGACGAGCCGCACGGTCCGCCCGGACGCGTCGGGCTCGGGGAGGCGCTCCACGACGTCGGCCTCGAGCAGCCCGCGGAACAGGGCGATCGCCCGCAGGATCAGGCGGCGCTGGGTGGGGCGGTCGGCGTGGTTGTCCTCGAGCAGGTGGCGCATCGCGGCGAAGAAGTCCCCGGGGCGGGACGCGACCTGCAGGAGCATCGCCGTCGACACACGGAACTGGCTGGTCAGCGCCTCGGGCTGGGCCTCGATGAGCTTCTCGAGGGTCTTCTCCGACCACGAGACGAACCCCTCGGGCGGCTTCACCCGCACGACGCGCCGCTGCTTCTTGACGTCGTCGCCGGCCTTCGCGAGCCGCTTGGCGTTCTCCACCTCGTGCTCGGGGGCCTGGACGACGACGTAGCCGGCGACGTCGTGCCCCGCCCGTCCCGCGCGTCCGGCGACCTGGTGGAACTCGCGAGCCCGCAGGTGGCGCACCCGCTGGCCGTCGAACTTCGTCAGCGCGGTGAACAGCACGGTGCGGATCGGGACGTTGATCCCGACGCCGAGGGTGTCGGTGCCGCAGATGAGCTTGAGCAGCCCGGCCTGGGCGAGCGTCTCCACGAGGCGCCGGTACTTCGGCAGCATCCCGGCGTGGTGCACGCCGATGCCGTGGCGCACCAGCCGCGAGAGCGTCTTGCCGAAGCCGGCGGTGAAGCGGAACGCCCCGATGAGCTCGGCGATCCGCTCCTTCTCGGCCTTCGACGAGACGTTGAGGCTCATCAGGGCCTGCGCCTGCTCGATCGCTGCGGCCTGGGTGGTGTGCACGACGTACACCGGCGCCTGCTGCCCGGCGAGGAGCTCGGTGATCGTCTCGTGCAGTGGCGTGCGCGCGTAGCGGAAGGACAGCGGGACGGGGCGCTCGGTGTGCGCCACGACCGCGGTCTCGCGCCCCGTGCGCCGCGTCAGGTCCTCGGCGAAGAACGAGACGTCGCCGAGCGTCGCGGACATCAGCAGGAACTGCGCCTGGTGCAGCTCGATGATCGGCACCTGCCAGGCCCAGCCGCGCTCCGGGTCGGCGTAGTAGTGGAACTCGTCCATGACGACCTGGCCGACCTCGGCGCCGGGGCCCTCGCGCAGCGCCCAGTTCGCCAGCACCTCGGCGGTGCAGCAGATGACCGGCGCCTCCGGGTTCACCGCCGCGTCGCCGGTGAGCATCCCGACGTTGGCGTAGCCGAGCTGGGCGCCGAGGGCGAAAAACTTCTCCGAGACCAGCGCCTTGATCGGCGCCGTGTAGACGCTGCGCTCGCCGCGGGACATCGCGGTGACGTGGGCGCCGAGCGCGACCAGCGACTTCCCCGAGCCGGTGGGCGTGGAGAGGATCACGTTCGATCCCGAGACCAGCTCGATCAGCGCCTCGGACTGGGCCGGGTAGAGGTCGAGCCCGCGTTCGGAGGCCCAGCCCGCGAACCCCTCGTAGAGCTCGTCGGGATCCGCGCCGGGAGCGGGCAGGAGCGCCGTCGAGGTGGTCACCGGTCCATTGTCCGCGATCGCACCCGCACCCGGTGGACCGCGGCCGGGTTACGATCCGTCACCGCGGGACGGCGACCAGAGGGCCGTCCGTGGGGCGAGGAGGAGCGCGGCACGTGACCGAGGGTGGCGAGGTGGCGGCTGCGGCACCCCTCGGGCGGCGCGCAGCGACGAAGGCCCGGACCCGGGAGGCGCTCCTCGAGGCCGCGCGCCGGGTGTTCGCCGAACGCGGGTACGGCCCGGCGTCGGTCGAGGAGATCGCGAAGACCGCCGGGGTGTCGGTCGGGTCGGTCTACGTGCACTTCGCGAGCAAGGAGGCGCTGTTCACCGCGCTGGTCGAGGACCAGA
Organism: Actinomycetospora sp. CA-053990; assembly: GCF_050948445.1. NCBI lineage: Bacteria > Bacillati > Actinomycetota > Actinomycetes > Pseudonocardiales > Pseudonocardiaceae > Actinomycetospora > Actinomycetospora sp. CA-053990. The sequence continues at coordinate 2,483,947 of NZ_CP192043.1, forward strand.
CCTCGGTGGCGGTGGACCTGAAGTCCACGATCGTCTCGGGCGACCCGGAGGAGACCTTCGCCGCGCTCGACCGCCTCGTCTCCGACGTCGCCGACTCCCGCGAGGAGGCCCTGCTCGACGCCGAGGTCTGGCTCTACGCGGTGCGGCACCCCGAGTTCGCCGATCGTCTCGCGGAGCACGAGGTGCGCCTCGCCCGCTTCGCCACCGATGTGCTCTCCCGCGACTGGGAGAACCTCGACCCGGCCGTGCGCGACGCCGTGCGGGACGACGAGTTCGTCGTCGTCGCGGCCGCGCTCTACCACGGGCTCATCCGGCTGCGGCGCGTCCTCGGGGAGGACGCCGTGCGGGCCGACCTCTTCAGCCGCGCCCTGCGCCTGATGCTGCGGCTCCCGCCCGCCGAGGAGCCCCGGAGCTAGCGAGACCCCGGCAGGACCGACCGCAGCACGGGCTCGAAGGCCACCGCGTCCTCGGCGAAGCCGATGTGGCCGCCGGGGAACAGCGTCGGCTCGAGGCCCAGCGCGTCGGCCAGCACCCGGGAGCTGCGGTCGCAGAGCTGGCCGGTGGAGTCCCGGCCGATGCCCACGACGATCCGCGGGCCGGCGCGGAGGGCCCGGATGTCCGGCCGGAAGTGCGTCGTCGGCCGCAGGAGGTGGGCGTTCTGGTAGTCGCCGTCGGCCCGAGCCGCCGGGTCGGGCTCACCACCGAAGATCATCTCGATCATCTCCTCGGGCATCTCGATGGCCGCGTTGGTGAGGAACGCCCGCCAGGAGCCGAGGTGATCGCCCGCGAACCAGCGTGCGATGACGACGTCCTCGCCGGCGTGGCGGTCGTCGCGGTCGGGGAGGAGCTCGACCAGGGGCGGCTCGTGGGCGACGACGGTGTCGACGAGGCCGGGGTGGTTCTCCGCGAGCGCCAGGGCGGTCACGGCGCCGCCGCTGGAGCCGAGGACGGTGACCGGTCCGCGCGCCCCGTCGGGGTCGACGTGCCGGATCAGGGCCGCGACGTCGTCCGCGCGCGTGGCCAGTGTCGGGGTGGCGTCGGGGTCGTCGACCCGGCTGCGGCCGATCCCGCGGGTGTCGGTGGTGAGCACCGTGTGGTCGACGGCGAGCAGGTCGGCGAGGCCCGCGAACGCGTCGGCGCCCATCGGCGTGCCGAGCAGCACCACGAGCGGGCCGTCGCCCCGCACCTCGTGGTGGAGCCGGGCCCCGGGGACGTCGAGGGCGGCGGTGAGGGTGGGCACGGGTGTCCTCCGGGGTGATCGCGGACGGCGGCGTGGGGACGTGTCGTGGGGGAGACCGACGCCGCGCCCGGAACTCATCGGTGGATGCCGATGATCGACGAGGGGTACACGAGGCCATGTCCTCCTCCCGCTCGCGACGTTCCCGCGACCTGACCTGGTTCCCCCGCCTGCTCGGCGTGGCCACCGCCGGCTACAGCGTGGCGATCATCGCCCGCCCCGAGCTGTTCACGAAGCCCACCGCGCTGCAGGCCGAGGGGGCGCCGCTGCCGACGGCCACCGCGATCGGGGTGCGTGCCCTCGGCGGGCGCGACCTCGCGTGCGGGCTGGCGATGGCCCTCGCCCCGGCGGGCAGGGCGCTGCGCACCGCCGTGGCCGTGCGGGTCGGGTCCGACGTCGTCGACCTGGTCCTGCTCGGGACGTCGCTGCCGGACAGCACGGCACGGGCCAAGGCGGCCGGCGTCGCGGGGGCGTGGGGCACGCTGTGCGCCCTGGGCTACCTCGCGGCAGGCGACTGATCGGCCGGCACCTCGCTGAGCCGCAGGTGGTAGACGCCGGCGGACGGGGTGAGCGGATGCAGGTCGTAGACGTGGACGACCTTCGGGCCGTCGTGGAGGTGGGTGTGCGTCACCGTCGGCAGCGGGGTGCCGTGGCGTGCCTCGCGCACCTCGACGCGTCCGTCGAGCGGACCCCCGACGTAGAGCAGCACGGCGTCCTCGTCGGCCGGCCCACCGGGCGGAACGGTCATGAGGACCTCCTCGGACGGCACGTCGGTCGGCGGTGCGGCTGTGAAGCCTGGGGCTGGGACGCCTGTGTCGGCGTGGCGTTCAGGGTAGGGAAAGCACGGGCCATCGCACAGCGTCTGCGCGGCGTCACTTTCCGGAGCCGGCGATGACCGCCGGTGACGGCATCCGGGACTGGACGACGCCCGGCCGACCTCCGCTGGTCCCCGAGGTCACCCTGCTGCTCGCCGAGGACATGCACCGCACGTGGTCGGCGATCGACGAGGAGGCGCCGCCGTTCTGGGCGTTCGCCTGGGTCGGCGGCCAGGCCCTCGCGCGCCACGTCCTCGACCACCCCGACCTCGTCCGGGGCCGCCGGGTGCTCGACCTCGCCTCGGGGTCGGGACTGGTCGCGATCGCCGCCCTGCGCGCGGGCGCCACCGCGGCGATCGCCTCGGACACCGACGCGCGGGCCCGCGCCGCGATCGTGCTCAACGCGCAGGCCAACGACGTCGAGATCGACGTGGTCGGCGACGTGCTGGACGCCGACGAGCCCCTCGACGTCGACCTCGTGCTCGCCGGCGACGTGTTCTACGAGCAGCCCATGGCCCGGCACGTCGAGCGCTTCTGCGACGAGGCGGTCGCGGCCGGCGTCGACGTCGTCGTCGGCGACCCCGGGCGCGAGTACCTGCCGCGGCGTCGCGTGACCGCGCTCGGGAGCTACGACGTCGTGGGGACCCTCGACCTCGAGGGCGGCGAGACGACCCGCACCACGGTCTACCGCTTCACCTGACATCCCCGCCGCGCTCCTGTAGAACCGTCACGGCTGACGGTCCCGTCGGCCGGAACGGGAGGTCGCGGTGCGCGCGGTACAGGTCGTCCGGCTCGACGGGCCGGACGCGGTGGAGGTCGCCGAGGTCGACGAGCCCACGGTCGGCGACGGCCAGGTGCTCATCGACGTGGAGGCGGCCGGCGTCGTCTTCCCCGACCTGCTGCTGTCCCGCGGCGAGTACCAGATGAAGCCCGACCTGCCCTTCCTGCTCGGCAGCGAGGTCGCGGGCACGGTGCGCGAGGCGCCGGACGGCTCCGGCTTCAGCGCCGGCGACCGCGTGGCCGCGATGCCGGTGCTCGGCGGGTTCGCCACGGCCGTCGCCGCCTCGACCGAGCTGGTGTTCCCGCTGCCCGACGCGGTGTCCTTCGACATCGGCGCCGGCCTGCCGATGAACTACCTGACCGCGCACTTCGTGCTCGAGACCCGCTGCCGCCTCGCCGAGGGCGAGACGGTGCTCGTGCACGGCGCCGCCGGCGGCGTGGGGGTCGCCTGCATCCAGTTCGCCAAGGCGCGCGGGGCGACGGTGATCGCCGTCGTGTCCTCCGAGGGCAAGGGCGAGGTCGCCCGGGCCGCCGGGGCCGACCACGCGGTGCTCGTCGAGGGGTTCAAGGACGCCGCCAAGGAGATCACCGGCGGCGCGGGCGTCGACGTCGTCGTCGACCCCGTCGGTGGCGACCGGTTCACCGACTCGCTGCGCTCCCTCGGCGACGACGGCCGTCTCGCGGTGGTCGGCTTCACCGCGGGCGACATCCCCACCGTCAAGGTCAACCGGCTGCTGCTGAACAACATCTCGGTCGTCGGCGCCGGCTGGGGGGCGTACGCCTCCAAGCGGACGGGCTTCATGCGCCGGCAGTGGGACGCGATGCTCGACGACATCGCGCAGGGGCGCCTCGCTCCGCCGATCAGCGCGACCTACCCGCTGGCCGAGGCGGCGTCGGCGATCAACGAGCTGGCCGAGCGGCGGGTCACCGGCAAGGTGATCGTCCACCCGCGGGAGCACTGAGGCGCCGTGGAGCTCGCGCACACCCGCACCGGGACCGGGGAGCCCGTGCTGCTCCTGCACGGGATCACGCACCGGCGTCAGGGCTGGGACCGCGTGGTGCCGCTGCTCGCGCAGGAGCGGGAGCTGTGGGCGGTCGACCTGCCGTCCCACGGCGACTCGCCCGATCTGCCCGGCGACTACGGCGGCGACATCGCCCCGCTCGCCGACGCGGTCGAGGCGTTCTGCGCCGCCCAGGGCCTCGACCGTCCCCACGCCGTCGGGAACTCGATGGGCGGCCTGGTCGCCCTCGAGCTCGCGGCGCGGGGCACGGTGCGGTCGGCGACCGCGCTCTCGCCCGCCGGGTTCTGGTCGCGGGCCGAGCGTGTGTACGCCCGCGCGATCCTCGGCGGGGCCCACGCCGCGCTGGCCGTGATCCCCTCGCAGCGCCTCGAGCGGATGCTCGCCACGCCGATCCTGCGCACCGCGCTGCTCGGCCTGCTGCTGGCCCACCCGTCGCGGATCGACCCCGTGGAGGTCGGCGCCGACCTCCAGGGCCTGAGCCACCCCCGCTCGTCGTTCGCGACGATGCTCGCCCACTTCGACACCTGGATCGCGCCGGCCCGCTCGGCCGTGCCGACGACGGTCGGCTGGGGCTCGCGGGACATGTTGCTGCCCCGCTGGCAGTCCGGGCGGCTGCGCCGCGCCCTGCCCGACGCCGCGGTCTACGTCCTGCCGGGCTGCGGGCACGTCCCGATGGGCGACGACCCCGCGCTCGTCGCCGACTTCATCCTCGCCGCGACGCGCCCGCGGGCGAGCCGCGCCGCCTGACGGGCCCCGCGGTGTGCCGACCCTCTTCCTGACCCGCGGGCTCCCCGCGTCGGGCAAGACGACCTGGGCGCGGGCACTGGTCGCCTCGCGCCGACCGGGTCGGATCGTGCGGGTCAACCGCGACGACCTGCGGCGCAGCATGGTCGACCCCGACTACGCGGCTCCGGTTGACGCGGTCGAGCGGATGATCTCCGCCGCGGAGCGCCGGCTGGTGCAGGGCATGCTGCAGGACGGGGTCGACGTCGTCGTCGACGCCACGAACCTGCGCGCGGCCGTGGCGCGGGGCTGGCTGGCGCTGGCCGAGGAGTGCGGGGCGGACTGGCACGTCGAGGACGTCGTCGCCGACCTCGAGGAGTGCGTGCGCCGCGACGCCGCGCGCCCGGAGCGCGAGCGTGTGGGGGAGGAGCGGCTGCGCGACCTGCACGCCCGCTTCGTGGATCCCGCGACCGGGCGCCTGCCGCCGCTCGCCCCGCCGCGTCGTCCCCTCCCGGAGGCCGAACCGTGCCAGCATGGACCCGTGGCCCACGAGAACGAGTGGTACTTCTGCCTCAAGCACCATCAGGTGGAGCCGTGGGACGGCTGCCGCGCCGCCGATCGCCTCGGTCCCTATCCCGACAAGGAGACCGCCGCGCACGCGCTCGAGATCGCCGAGCAGCGCAACAAGGCGGCGGACAAGTACGACGAGAGCTGATCCCTGCGGCGCCGGGCCCGGCTACCGGTACCAGCGCCGGTGGGCGGTGCGGGCGACGTCGGTGACGTCCGCGGCGAGCCGGTCGAGCCCGTCGCGCAGCCGCGCGGCGGGCAGCGACACCGCGATCGCGGCGCTCACCCGCCCGCCGGGATCGGCGATCGGGGCGCACACGCACGCGAAGCCCGCGGCGTACTCCTCGCGGTCGACCGCGTAGCCGTCGCGCCGCACGCGCGCGAGCTCGGCGTCGTAGGCGTCGGGCGAGGTGATCGTCGCGGGCGTGTAGGCCCGCCAGCGGCCCGGGTCCAGGCGGGCGCGGCGACCGGGGCGGTGCGCCACGAGGACCTTGCTGACCGCCAGGGCGTGCGCCATCGACGGCGGGATCCGCGCCGGGAGCTCGGGGACGAGCCCGAGACCCTGGTGCCCGCGGAGGTCGACGACGTCGATGTGGTCGTCGTCGGCCCACTCGACGAGGTAGGTCCAGGCGCGGGTGCGCCGGTAGAGATCGCTGACGGCGTCCGAGAGGACCTCGGGCAGGTCGCGCCGCGGCGCGGTCGGGACGGGCCGGAGGCGGTAGCCGCCGGCGGCCGTGCGCTCCACGTGGCCGGCCCGGAGCAGTCCCTGGACGACCGGGGTGCTCGGACGCCCGAGGTGGCCGCTCAGATCGGCGAGATCGACACCTTCGGGATGGGCGGCCAGCATGCGCAGGACACGGAGCGTGCCGGGCGCGACGAGACCGGAGGTCCCGGAGGTGGATCGTTCGGTCCGCATGTCGCCCGACCGGGGGAGCGGCACATCGATCGTCACGTCGAGTGATCTTAGAGAACCGGACAACGAGAAGGAACCGAGCTTCCCTGAGGGAAGCCTGGCACGTTCCCGAGCCGGTCGACCCCGAGCCGGTCGATCTCGAGCTAGTCGACCTCGAGCCGGGCGCCGCAGGACGGGCACCGCGTGGGCGGATCCTCGTCGGCCAGCCGCCCGCACTCGGCGCAGACCCGGTGCATCCAGCAGGCCGGGTCGCCGCCCAGGTCGTCGTCGGGCACATCGGTCACGGTGACCTCCCCGGGAATTCGGCACCGGACATGCAGAAAGCCCTGGCCGTCGACCATTCCAGGTCGCTGACCAGGGCTTCTGGGGTGGGCGATACTGGGATTGAACCAGTGACCCCTACCGTGTCAAGGTAGTGCTCTCCCACTGAGCTAATCGCCCGAGGCGCAGGCGGGAATCGAACCCGCGTACAGGGCTTTGCAGGCCCTTGCCTAAGCCACTCGGCCACTGCGCCAGGCATCCGGAGGTCGTCCGGCTCACCCTGGAGAAGTTGATGCCGAGGAGCCCTCCCGAGCGGACGACGGGACTCGAACCCGCGACCCTCACCTTGGCAAGGTGATGCGCTACCAGCTGCGCTACGTCCGCGTGTGGCCGGCGGGTTTCGGGGTTCCGGACCCGCCGTTGCCGACGAAGAGAACACTACTGCACCGTGCGCCCCCCGCTTCCCGCGGGGGGGGTCCGTCAGCTCGGATCGCTCGAGAGCAGCAGGCCCAGCGCGTGCTCCAGATCCAGCCAGTCGTCCTCGGCACCCGGGGCGACGATCTCGTGGGTGCGGGCGAGGAACTCCGACACCTCACGGCTCGCGGCACGGAAGGTGGCGTGGCCCGAGGGGGAGCTGAGCTCGATCTCGATCGACTCGGCGTCACCGTCGGAGGGGCGGATGCGGACGTCTCCCGCGCCCGAGGTGCCGAGCAGTCCCTCGGTGAGGAGGTCCCGCGAGAACACCCACTCCACCCATCCGGCGCGGCCCGTGCGGAACGCGGCCTGCACGGCGTACGGGTCGCGAGTGTCGTAACGCATCTCGACCTGGACGGGCACGGGCGGGTTCGGCGGACCGACGAGGTCGAAGACCGCCGTCGAGCGGATCGTCGTGTGGTCGTTGAGCATGTGGCTGCCTTTCGCACGCTGCTGTCGTTCGGGGAAACGACTGGCAAGCGACCCTGTGACGGCGGTTCACCCGGCTCACGCATGCATCACACCGGACGGGCAACCAATGGGCGACTTACCCGGTTCGGTTCCGTAACGAACCACCCACCCCGGCCGGGCGTCCGTGATTGCCCCGGGAGCACTAGCCTGACGCCTGTCTGACCCGGACATACACACCCGAGGAGAGGGTCGCCCAGTGACGGACGCGTCGCGAGGAGTCCCGGAGGCGGCTCCGGAGCGTGACGACGACGGTCTTGTTGGTGTGACCGATGCCACATTGCTCGAACAGATCGGCGAGCGCAGTGCGGACGCCCTCGCGCAGCTCTACGACCGGTTCGGACGCCCCGCGTACTCCCTGGCCCGTCGTATCTGTGTGGACGAGTCGCTGGCGGAGGACGTGGTGCAGGAAGCGTTCCTCGTGGTGTGGCGGGACCCCGGACGGTTCGACCCGGACCGCGGCGCGGTCTCGAGCTGGTTGCTGACCCTCGTGCACCACCGCGCCGTCGACGCGGTGCGGCGCGAGGCGACCCGCCGCAAGCGGACCGTGCCGCCCAGCCCCGACGGCGAGGAGTGGAACGTCCCGCCCGGGCCGGGCGCCGACCAGGCTGCCCTCGGGGCGGTCGTCGCCGGGAAGGTGCGTGACGCGCTCGGTCAGCTGCCGGCCGACCAGCGCGAGGCGCTCGCCCTGGCGTACTTCGGCGGCTACACCCAGCGCGAGGTGGCGAGCCTCGTCGGGATACCGCTGGGCACGGTGAAGTCCCGGATGTTCGCCGGGACCCAGAAGCTGCGGGCCCTCCTGGGCCCGCACGTCGAGGTGGACGAGGAGGGACGATGAGCGACAGGGCCGTCCCCGACTCCCACACCGGCGCCCACGACGCCCTCGCGGTGGGCTGGGCGCTGCACACCCTCGACCACGAGGAGGAGGCGGACTTCGCCGCCCACCTCGAGACCTGCCCGACCTGTCGGCAGACGGTCGACGAGACGCTGGAGACGCTCGGCGAGCTCGCCGAGGCCGTCGTCCCGGTGAGCCCGCCCCGCCACCTGCGTCGCCGGCTGCTCGACGCCGTGGCGGCCGAGTCGGCGGCGTCGGGCGAGGGCGTCGACCTGCCCGAGCTGACCGGCGCCCCGGTGGCGGAGCCGGCCGCTGCCGCGCCCGAGCCCGCCGCCGAGGAGCGGGAGGCGACCGTCGTGCCGCTCTCGCCGCGGCGGCGAGCCTCCCGCTGGCTCGCGGTGGCCGCGGTGGCCCTGGTCGTCGCGGCGGTCGGGGGCCTCGCCGTGGCCAACCAGTCCCTGCGCACCGAGCGCGACAACGCCGCCGCGGCGGCGGCCCAGGCCGAGCGCGACGCCTCCGTGGTCGACGTGCTCCGGGACGCGGGCACCCCGGCGTCACGCACGCGACGCTGGCCAGCCCCGACGGCGCGCTCGTCGGGCTCGTCGTCGACGACGGCAGCGGCGCCCGCGTGCTCACCAGCGGGCTCGGCGCCAACGGGGCCGACGAGGTCTACGTGCTCTGGGGCCTCGCCGACGGGACACCGCGGCCGCTGGGGACCTTCGACGTCACCCAGCAGACCCCGGCCGTGAGTTCCGTACCCTCGACGACGGCGGCGGTCCCGTTCGCCGGTTTCGCGGTGTCGATCGAGCCGGGCCGGACGGCGCCCGCCACGCCGACCCGAGTCGTCGCGAGTGGACAGGTGGGAACGTGAGCGAACCGGCCGAGCAGTCGACCGCGACCGCTGAGAAGGCGCCCACCGACGATCCGGCGACCGTCACCGCTCCGCCCCGACACCGCACCCTCCGCACGCGACTGCGGCACTTCCGCGCCCGCGTGCGCGGCAACCCGCGCGCCAACCTGATCTGGCGCATCGTCGTCGGCGTCCTCGGCGGCCTGGTCCTCGTCGCCGGCATCATCGCGATCCCGTACCCGGGCCCCGGCTGGCTGATCGTCTTCGCCGGCCTCGGCATCCTCGCCACCGAGTTCACCTGGGCCGGCCGGGTCCTGCGCTTCGCCCGGCACCACTACGACCGCTGGATGGCGTGGGTCGGACGGCAGAGCATCGTCGTCAAGTGCCTGCTCGGCCTGCTCACCTGCGCCATCGTCCTGGCGACCCTCTGGCTGCTCGGCGCCCCGTACCTCGTGGCCGAGCTGGTGGGCCTCGGGCACTGGACCTGGCTGCAGAGCCCGCTCTGATGATGGTCTAGTCTCGTCGAGGCCGCGGGCGATTAGCTCAGGGGTAGAGCGCTTCGTTCACACCGAAGAGGTCACTGGTTCGATACCAGTATCGCCCACGCACCAAGGCCCTGGTCACAGGCTCGCAAGAGCCGACGACCAGGGCCTTCGTCATGTCTGCCGAAGATCGATGCAGCAGGAATGCAGCAGCCATCAGCGGTCTCCCTCGTCGTCGGTGTCCTCGTCGTCGTCGCTGAGAGCGGCGAGGATGCGGTCGGTGTTGGCCGTCCGGCGGGTGTAGAGGTCGAGGGTCGTCGAGGCCCGCTCGTGGCCCATGACCCGCTGGACCATGTTCGGCGGGACGCCGTCGTCAACCAGCCACGTCGCGTATGAGTGGCGCAGGTCGTGGAAGCGCAGCCCGCCGTAGTGCCGGCGGGAGACCTCCATGACGGCCTGGTACTCGGTGCGCATCGTGATCTGGTCTTTCTCGCCGTCGCGGTCGGTCCAGCTCCCGACGAATCCGTCGTTGGCCCGCCGGACGTCGCCGATCATCCCGGCGCGCACGAGCGAAGGTCGCCAGACGCGGGCGCGGAACGCGGTGCGGCCGAGCGGTCCGTCGATCTCATTGGCGAAGACGGGCGAGGTCGGGGGAGTGGGCCACCGCTCGACGTGCTCGCCGATGAGTCGCCGCACCCAGGGCGGGAGCGGAATCTCGCGGCGGCCGGCGGCGGACTTCGGGAACGGCTTGAACGACCGGTGCCCGGCGACCTCCACCACGGTCCGGATCACCCGGAGCGTTCCGGCGTCGACGTCCAGGGCGTCGTCCATCAGCCCGGCCACTTCGCCCCAGCGGAGCCCGGCGCCGGCGGCGGTGGCGATCAGCGCTCGGTGGCGCTCGGGCACGACCGGGAGCAGCGTCCCGCGCAGCGCGGCCCGGCTGATGATCCGCTCGTCGGTGTCGGTCTTGCGGCGCTTCGGGATGCGAACGTCGAGGGCGGCGTTGAAGGCGATGAGCCGGTTACGCACCGCCGAGCCCAGCACGGCCGAGGTGAGTCGGTGGGCCTCGGCGACGGTGGCGCGTGAGCGGGTCCGGCCCATCTCGGTCACCCACGACTGGACCGACAGGTGGTCGATCTTGCCGAGCTGCCAGCGGCCCCATTGCGGGAGGACGTGAGTCCGCATCACCGACCTGTCGCGCGCCGAGGTCGTGTCCTCGGTGTTCCAGGACGCCATCCACGCCGCCGCGTGCTCGGCGAAGGTGGTCCGGCCTGCGTGCGGAGAGACGTAGACGCCACGGCTCTTGGCCGCCTCGGTCTCGGCAAGGAACGTGTCGGCGTCCTTCTTGGTGGGAAAGGTCTTGGACCGCTGGTAGCCGGCGGGGTCGCGCCAGAACACGCGCCACTTGCGGTTCTCGACCTTCTGGACCCAGCCCATCAGGCCGCGTCCTTCTCGCGTCCGTTGAGCCAAGCGTGAAAGCGCTCGCGGGGAATCAGCCAGCGCCGGCCCATCCGAACGGCGGGGATACGGCCCTCGCGGACCGCAAGGTACGTGGCGCTTCGAGCAGTGCCGAGAAGCCGTGCGACTTCCTCCACGCTGTAGGTCAGTTGTTCCATGGGTCAGTCCTCCGTGGTAATGCGGCCGAGGTGGCCGAGCTCGTTGTGGGCGCGGTCGAGGAAGGCCCCGACATCGGCGACCAGGCCGCGGGCATCGGTGAGGGCGCCGTGGGCGTGGCACAGCGCGACCGCCGGGTCGTGGCCGCGGTCGTCGAAGTAGCCGGCGGGGTCGGCCCGGCGGAGCTGATCGCTCAGGAAGTCGAGGAGCTGGCCGTGTCGGTGCACCAGGACGCCGACGTGGCCGACGACGTCGTAGGCGTCGTTGGCTGCGAACGGGGCCTGCATCGTGGCGTGGTTGGCCTCGCGGACGGTCTCGGCCGCTTCGGCGACACAGCCGGCGAGGCTGAGGGGCTTGTCGTTCATCGGGTCTCCTCGTGGAGGTTCGCGGCGCGGTCTGTGGCGGCGCCGAGCTGGTGGGCGAACTCGGCGGTGCCGCTGGTGACGGCCGGACCGAGGGTCGGGAAGGCGGCGAACACCAGCCCGGCGGTGAGCAGACCGGCGAACAGCGCGGGGGCGGTCTTGTGGCTCTTGACCAGCAGCGCGGTGACGAGCCCGGCGATCACGATCAGCGCGAAGAGGCTCATCAGGCGGCCCGCCCGGTGGTCTCGATGCGCTGGACGTACTCGCGGTAACCGCCGAGAAACGGCACCCGCATGCGGGTCAGCGGACGTCCGGGGCCAGAGACCAGAGCCACGCCCTTATCGGCAACGGCATGAGTGCCGGCATGCTCGCGGGCGTCCTCGCCGTGCAGCATCACCAGCGAGTCGGTCGGCACCGAGAACGAGATGCGCAGCCCGAACTGGTCGCGGACGTATCCGCCGCCCACGGCGGTGGCCTCGAAACGCTGGGCCAGCATCAGCACCCGGAGCCCGTACTTGCCTCCTTCGGCCACCATGGCCTTCACAGCCATGCGGATGCGTTGCCCGAGCGGGTTGGCCTTGCTCGACTGGGCGTCGGCGAGGTCGAGCAGCTGCGGGTACTCCTCCAGCACGCAGAGGATCACCGGGCAGTCGGCCCTGGTGGTGACTCGGTCGGTGTAACGGCCCATGCGGTCTCGCCGGCTGCGCATGACCCCGACGAGGCGGTCGAGGTGGTCGGCGTGGGCGGCCACGTCCTCGGCAGCCGATCCGGTGGACTGCCACTCGCGGTGTGCGGTGCCGTCCCACGGGCGGCCGAGCAGCAGGTCGGTGTGATCCACGCCGGCCACCAGGACGTCAGCGGCCGCGGCGAGCGAGGACAGCCACCCGTAACAGGCGGAGGTCTTCCCCGAGCGGGTCATGCCCTGCACCGCGACGTGCACCGCCTCAGAGATGGCATGCCCGAGGGTTGTGGCAGCCTCGTCGCGGCCCAGGAGAAGCCATTCGGTAGCCGAGCCCAGCGAGAACGGCGGCAACGCAAACCCATCGGAGAGCGGGTCGCGGTCCAGCAGCGTCACCTTCGCGTAGCGGCCGGCCAGCGGCTCGACGCGCAGACCCGCGCCGCCGAGGGACTCGGCGAGGCGTGCTCCTTGTTCGGCGATGTCGGCACAGCGCTGTCCGGGCATCAGCTCGACGGTGAACGTGACCGGCGGCCCGACGGTGACGTGGCGGACGTAGGGGGTGCGGACGAACAGGCCGGTGGGGGTGTCGATCCACTGGCAGACCCGCAGCGCTTCGCAGGCGTCGCGGAACTCCCAGCGCACGGCGGCGGCGTAGCGGGAGCACTCCTCGAGGTAGCGCCGCTCTTCGAACCAGGCGCGCCGGCGGTCGAGCAGCCGGCCCAGCCCGGAGCGGCGGCCGGCGTCGCCGTCGCAGACCGGCCGGCGAGGCGCGAGAGCGCCGTTGTGGTCGGTGGTCATCGCATCCTCCCCATGGAGCCGCGCCCGCGGGCGTCGTGGTTCTGGAACCGGCCGCCCTTGCCCCGACACATCGGGCAGCGGCCGGACTTGGTCGTCCAGCCCTTGCGGCCCCAGCTGCGGTAGCGGGAGCGACCGGAGCCCTGGCATCCGGCGCACCAGTGGAAGCCGCCTGCCCTCCAACCGGGAGCGCGGAGCGGGCGGGGCATCAGGCCGCCCCCCGCTCGATGCAGGCCGGGCACACTTCGCCGTCGACCGCGGGCATCGGGAACAGCAGCGAGCACGCCGGGCACATCGGCTCGGCGTCGGCGACCGGATCGGGCACGCCTGCCAGGCGCAGCGGGCGCATCAGGCGACGCTCGCCCGGAGTGGTGGCCGCCCAGATGCCGTAGTCCTGACCGGAGTCCAGCGCCCAGGCCAAGCACTCACGCTGCACCGGGCAGAACCGGCACACCTGCCGGGCAGCGGCCACCTGCTCCTGCACCGCGGAGCTCTCGTCGAGGCCCTGGCCCTCGTCGGGTGGGAAGAACAGCTCCGGGTCCTGGCTGCGGCAGGAGCCGCGGGTCTGCCAGCGCATCACGCCGCCTCACCCTCGGACGAGCGCCGGGTCGGGCGCGGGGCCGAGACCGCGGCGGGGGCGATGGCGTCGGCGGTGAAGGAGACCTCGACGCCCTTGCCGCCGTTGCGGGCCTGACGAACCTTCGCGTTCAGACCGGGCAGCTCCACTGGCGAGTAGGGCACCAGCTCCGGCACTTCGTGCGAGGCCACCCGGACCCCGTGCAGCTCGTGACGGCCGTCGCGGCCGGTCGGCAGCATCACGTCGTAGATCCGCACTGGCGCGTTGGTGGCCTCGTCGATCAGCGGCTGGCCCGAGGAGCGGCGGCCGTTCGGGCCGTCCTCCCAGCGCTCCATGGTCTGCGCGTGGCCCGTGGCGATGGCCTGCATCTGTCCGGTGTCGATCGGCGCGTTGAATTCGAACATTTCTTCGCCATCCCCTCTGTGTGTCACCGCCGTATGCGGCGACAGAAACAGCTTGGGATGCGGCCCCTTAATGCGTCACCTACGCTTCCCTGTACGCCCGCGGCCCGATTCGACGGGAGCCACTTGCGCGCACGCAAACACCCTTGTTCCGCGCGGTCGTCTTGTCTAGAATAGAGACAGTTGCTCGCCCGCGAATTTGAGGATCACGGCTATGGCTGTCGCACCGAAATCCTTGGCGCGGATCGCCGAGTCGTCCGGCTTCGGAATGGCTGACGTCGCGTTTCTCGCCGGACTCGACGAGAGCACCGTGTGTCGGCTCTGGGACAACCCGGACTGGCTCGATCGCGTCAAGGGCAGCTCGCTGCAGGCCATCGTGGCGGTCGTGCCTGGAGTCGGTGAGTACGTCCTGGGCTACTCGCTCGCAGACCGTCGCAACAGGCTCGCCGACCGTCTCAGCGCCCAGGACGTCGAGGTCGACACCCGGGCCTTCCGTCGGCTCGTCCAGGAGCGCCGGGTCCCCGAGCAGTACCTGAGCAACGCACTCGACACCGCCGCGTGCGTGATGGACGGGGATATCCGGCAGGCCGCCGCTCACCTGGCCCGCTTCTGGGGCCGGGAGCAGGATTACGCGCTCGGCTTCGTGTTCGGCACGAACGACAGCGATGCTCTGCTGGTCGACGCCGGCCCGCTCGTCGCAGCAGCTTCGACCATGGTCGATCAGCTCAGCGGTCGCTCGAATTCGTTCCACGCGATCGTGGCGCAGGCCAACCTGATGCACCACATCTCGCGGAGCACCGGAGAGCCGGCGAGCGTCGAGGCCGGGGAGGTCAGCCGCAACACCGCACTCGCGTTCCGCAGCTCAGTGATCGGCCAGATCATGGCGACCAACGACGCCGACCTGGCCGCCGGCTACAGCCGGTCAGTGAAGTCCTCCCCGCTACTGGCGATGGTCGAGGACTGGGCGTTCCCCACCTACACGCACGACGCCAAGCCCACACCCGACTTCTCCCTGCCGCGGTCCCTGCTGCTCCGACACACGGCAGACGAGGTGATCCGCGAGGTCGAGGGCTACAACGACGCGTACCTGATCTACCTCGCGAAGACGTCTATCCCGACGATCGTGGGCCGCGACGAGACGTTCGGACTCCGCCGCGACGACCTCCGTGCGTCGCTGCGAGCGCGCCGTGAGCGGGTCTCTCTGCCGGAGGCGGCAACCGCCTGCGACGCTATCCTCACGGAGCTTGAGGGCACGGCGAGCGTTCGCGGAGGCAGCAGCTTTGACCAGCAGTGGTAGCGGGTCCGACACCTACGCGCAGAATGCCGACTTCTGGGTCAAGATCATCCGCGAGGGTCTGGACCGCTACCGCACCGAGCTGACGAACGATGCGGTGCTCGACGCCGTCGCCCCGTGCGAGGGTCTCGACGTGCTCGACGCCGGCTGCGGCGAGGGCTACATGGGTCGGCTCCTCGCTGAGCGAGGAGCGCGGGTCGTCGGTGTCGATATCTCCGACTCTCTGATCACCGCTGCCAGAGCGCACGAGGACGCTGAGCGCCTGGGCCTGCGGTACACGGTCGCGAGCCTCGAAGACCTTCCAGAGCCGGACGACAGCTTCGACCTCGTCGTCTGCAATCACGTCCTGAGCGATGTGGCAGACCCAGGACGGGCGCTCGTTGAGTTAGGACGGGTTCTTCGCCCGGGCGGGAGGCTTGTCGCGCTCATGCTTCATCCCTGCTTCTACACAGCTCACGCCGAACGCGATGCCTCGGGCTCCATTCCCGTGTCGACCTACTTCACGGAACGAACCATCTCGCAGCCTTTCAACGTGGCCGGCATTGAGTCTCCCGACGAGGTTCATATGAACTTTCGTCCGCTGGAGTTCTATGCCGCGGCGCTCACTGCAGCGGGCTTCTTGATCGCAGGCCTGAATGAGCCGCACCCGTCCGCACAGCGAATTCAGTCCGACGAGTGGTGGCGAAACAATTTCAAGAAGCCGCTATTCCTGCTGATCACTGCTATCCGCGCCGGACAGTAATCACTCCTCCTCTACTTGACCACCGAGAATCGGCGGAACTGTCGCATCGTCTCGGGTCAAGCTCCGCTCGCACGAGGCGTACCACGTCCGAGGGGAATCCGAGCTGCTTCCGTCGAGGAGTTCAGTGGAGGCAACCACGAGGCGAAGCCATAAGCGATCGAGGTAAGTCTTTGTTGCGATGCGAACCCCAAAGCTTCCGCCGCTGCTCAGTCGCACCGCCGGCTGGTCTCCGACTGCAACATCTCGACCCAAGCGGACCCCTGGCGCCAGGCGGCAGCTACCAGTTGCCTCCTCGACGATCGGCCTGACTTCGTAGATGCCGCGCGCTTCTGTCACCTTGACGCGGAGAATCCACTCCCCGAGTTTGTCGGCCTTTTCGAGTGTGATCCGCAAAGCCGGCGCGTCTTGGTCATCCCGCAGTCCCTGCGAGATGCTGACTTGTTCCGCTGCGTACCGGGCCTGCGATCGCGCGACCGCGAGGGACTGCTGTGCCGCGTCTGCGCTGTCTCGTCCAGCACGGGCCGCCCGTGCTGCCGACATCGCAGCCCAAGCGCTCAGTCCTGCTGATACGACAAGAGCGACAAGCGCAATCACGTCCCCGACATCCATCGTCCCCCCCCAACATCTCCTAGGCCGGCTCCTCCGGGTGCGGCGGGGCGTCGGCGAGGCCCTGCGCGAACGGCGGCCCGTCCGCGGGGACCGGGTCGTCAGGCGGTCGAGGTGGGACCGGAAGCCCCGCGGACCTGAGTCGAAGCAACGCCTCATGCGCGGCAGCGTCCAGCGACTGGCCCGCTGGTACGTAACGGATCGCGCCGACCAACGTGGCATGCAGGTCGTCGTAGTTCGGACCTTTGGCCGACCCGGCTCTCCTCGTGACCTCGTCCTCGCTCACAGCGACGAGAGAGTACCTACCGGCGCTGAGCAGCTATATGGTGATGGCCCTTAGCTGTCGGAGGTGTGCCAAGGGCCGAACCCGAGAGTCCGCGCCCCAGTAGTCGCCGCCACTGCCCGCCGTCGTCGTCGCGGGTCGTCGGCCAGGGCACCCGCAGCCCACGCGCCGCCCACGACGCGCCGCGCAGGAACCCGACGGTGACGATGTTGTTCGCGACCCCGATCTCCAGCCGTGGCGTGCAGGCCGCGATCGTGATCGGGCTGGGGCTCTACACCGCGTACAACGTTGCGGCGACAGTGGCGTCGTTTCCCGCCGGGCACCTGCAAGCTAGAAGACCCCGACGCCAGGGCGCCCAAGTTCTAGCCCGTGCCCGCCGGACCCGACGGAGGACAACCCTTGTCATTTGCACTTCCGGCCATTCTTACCGGCGTCTTCACGCTAATCGGCGGCCTAGGTGGCGTGCTCCTAACTGGCTCCATCAATAGACGGAACGAAGTGGCAAAGCAGAGGCGAGAGGACGATCGTCGTTGGCTGGAAGACCGACGCAAGTTATACGCCGAGTACTTAGGATTGGCGGAAGATCTCTTGCAGGAGATTGACGGGACCGCGATCTTTCTCGCCTACGATCAGAACGCCGGTGCGCCGAGCGAGGAAGATAAACAGCTCGTCGACCAAGGCGTCTTTGAGTTCCGGGTGCGACTGGATGAGGAGTTGGAGCCGGCACTGCGACAAGTACAGCTAATCGCGTCGGCGGATGTGGTGGACCTTGCTGGCCGAGTCTCGGCGGCCCTCTCGGAGGTCGCAGAGGAGTCGGCTTCGGACGGCTATTTCATGGATCACGTACCGTGGTGGTTCAAGACCCAGGAAATGATCCACTTCATGCGGAACGCCATGCGGGAGGAACTCGGAATCAGTGCACTACCTAGCGGGCATCTTCACCCAGGGATGAACCGCGAGGACAAGGAATGGCCCTGGCTCCCGGCGGAGCAATACAAGTCTGCGTATGCCAAGAAGGGTACTCGTCGTCCAGGCGCAACAAGAGAAGACGAGGAAGGTGTCAGCCAGACCAGTTGATCCCCGCCCGTAGCAGGGGGATATGCTCAGCGAATGACGCCAAGTGGGCACAGGCCTCCTCACAGTGCGTTCCGTGGGACTAGTAGTGCTCCCGAGCCAGTGCACAAGACACCGTTAGATGATACTCCGCCGCTTTCGCTAACGCGGCTATCGGAATCCGGACAGCTTGGGGTGGTTCGGGACTCTCTTGCTCTTGTCGCGCTGCTCCTATTACCTGCCATGGGCCTTCGCGCGGTTGTGGTTGCGAACTTTGAGCTGTCTACCGCCCGTGCAATCGTACAATTCACGCCACCCACGACTTTCGCGGCGATCATATTCGTCGATATCTCGATCGCTCTGTCGGTCCTGTTCGGTGCTGTTGCCGCGTTCTACGTAGGGCGACTGATTCGCGACAGGCCACCATTCTGGATCGGCATGGCGGGACTGCTCACGATCGTGGCTATACTCCTGACCCTGCCGATGTTCTACACGAATATTCTAATCGTTGGAGTCATGCAGGCCGTGATTTTTCTCGGTGCGGTCTTCGCCGGCATCGACCCAGACGTCGAGTATGATCCGAACGGGTCGCCGGCCGGGCGGCGCGCATGGTATTACGACGCGATCCACAAACGAGGTTTCGTCGTGACAATCCTTGCGGTAGTTGTTCTCGGCGCGGTCGCCACTAGAGGGATGTGGCTCGCGCCGGAGGCCCTCGTGACAAGGAGTCAAGGGCCGATCACGGTCTTTGTTCTGAGTGAAACTCCCACTGAAGTCGTATATTACGAACGAGATGAGCGTGGTGTTCTGCGGATGCCGAAGTCGAACATCATTTACCGACAGTTTTGCTCAAACGGGCCAGAGTATTCAGAGGCTGAGTTTCAACTTGGCGCCTCCGTCGAACCTCTACCGCTTTGCCCACCTAAGAACTGACTGTTCGCTCTGATGCCAGCCGCCGGCCAGCCATCTCACGGGTTGAGAGGTCGCGGGCACTTCGATTGCGGGTCGTCGATCCAGTCGAGACTGCGACCGCTGAGCCATACACGGGCTGCATCCAGACCACCGTCCTCGGCAACCGCCAACAGCTCTGACCCAAGCCCTGAGCGCTCGACGCAAGCCCACGCGTCCCCGCTCAGCCCGAGGCGGACCTCCGCGTCGAGGTCCTCCGTGGCGATGTCCTCGTCGGTCGCCTCGGTACCTAACCCGGCGAGCTTGCGTAGGTCGCGGCGGCCGGTGGACCAGGTGAGCTGGCGCCGGCCTTCGCTAGCCTTCTCCCACTCCCACCACCGCGCTAGCGAGGATTCTTCGTAGGTGTCGACGGCGTCCGCGAGGAGCTGCATCGGGGTCCGGCCGCCTGCGCGCCGACCTTCCTTGCGGTGTGAGCCGGTGACCTCGTGGGCGATCTTGGTGAAGTAGTCGGCCAGGTCGCCGTCGCCGAGCTGCACCCGGCGCAGGTCCCAGCCGTGTTCTTCGGAGGCGTCGAAGCCCTTGCGTTCCAACGCCGCGCGCCAGCGGGAGAACATGCGCGCGCCGACCGAGCCGGCGACGAGCTCGGCGGAGACCTGCTCGCCGAAGCAGAGCAAGGCGTGGATGTGGACGTGCCAACCATTGTCGCCGTCGGTGACCTCCACGACCCGCGCCCAGCCGAGCAGGCCGCCGAACAGCTCCTGGTCGCTCTGCCATGCCCCGCCGGACGTGACCCGTGCCCAGGCGTCGGACAGGACGTCCCAGCAGCCGCGGGCCTGACGCAGGGTCTGCTCCTCGATGGCCTCGGCCTCCGCTTCGCGCTCGTCGAAGTTCCAGTGGTTGGCGTTGGCCGCTTCGTAGCTCGCCCGGTTCTCCTCGAGGTGTCGCAGCCGGGCGCGCTCATCCTTGGTTAGGCCGAGCCGGTCTGCTCGAGCGTGGCGCATGGTCAGCGTGAGCAGGAACGCCGAGCCGCCGGCCTCGTCGACCGCGCGCATCACCTTGGACAGCTCGTCAGCCCGCCGAGTGGCGATCTTTGCGGCACACTGCGGGCACGCCCACACAGAACCGCACGACGCGAGCCCGGAGTAGCCGGCCGACCGGGAGCCGTCTTCGCCCCTCGTGAGCGCGAGGGTGACCCCGCCGTCGGGGTCGAGCGGCGTGCCGCAGTTCCGTACGCGCCTCAGGCTCGTGATGGGCCGCAGCTGCGACCGGCGGGCCCAGCGGGTGTCGCGTCGGTGCTGGGCCTTCGCCACCCGCTCACCCGGGGTCAGGCGCTCGTTGGCTCCCCGGCGCTGCCTGGTCTTGTGAAGACCTGTTCGCCCATTACTGAAGACCTGTTCGCCCATTACCGAGAACCCGCCCGCTCACCGGGCACCACCAGCGGTCACGTCCGGCGCTGGCGCGCCGGGGGTGGCCGGCCCTTCCGGGCCGGCCACGCTCTCACTCCTGACTTCGTCCCGTGCCGCGCGGCCGGCCCCCGGGCCGCCCACCACGGCGGCGGCAGCGAGGCCCTGGACCATGGCGGCGACCGGAAGCAGGACGAGCCTCCGGCGGGAAGGGCGCTCCGCCCCTTCACCCAGGGCACCGACCTCAGGAGAGCCCCCGACAGCAACCGAGCCGGCGGCAGGGGAGAGGTGGTGGTCGGGGCGGGGCCTCACCCACGACGACGCGCCGGAGGGCTGCCAGACCGCCCGCACAGCCGCAAGCACCACCAGGAGCCACAGCCGGCGGTTCAGGACGACCGGGGTGCTTGCACCCGCACGGGCGGCCCGGCAGGGCAGAGCCCGCGCCGCCGAGGGAGAGACCCCGAGGCCACACGATCGGAGCTGGACGGATCGCACCGAGTCGAGCACCGTGGAGCGGTCAGAATCGGCCAAGACCCCGCCGTGCGCTACGCCAAGGCAGCCACGACGAGAGGCGGATCGATGGACGCGTTTGTGGGCTACGAGCTGACGTGGCACGAGGACGACGAGCTCCACCAGGCCGAGGGGATGCTCTCGGCGCGACTCGGTATCAGCATTGACGAGGCCGTGGCCGCGATCGAGCGACGGGCGAAGGCCTCGCGATTGCCTGTGCACGACGCCGCTAGCAACATGCTCGATGAGGCACGAGCCGCGGTACTGAACTGAGGTTTCCTCGATCACGGCGGAGCGTCGCGCCGGCTGGCTAGCACCGCCCGCTCGCCGCGGCTCGTTGTGACCGCACAACCGGACGCATCGTGAGGTGTTTGTGATGGTTTGGGCGAGATCATGAGCGACGACCGGGAACGTCCTACGTCCCTCACGGGAGAAGCTGTCGTCGAGACGGTCCTTCACCGCCGACACACAACGCCCGACAACGATGCAAACCCCCAGGAGGGGAACGCCCATCTCGACGCCCGACACCGAGCTGCCGACGCCCGAGACGGAGCCGCCAACGAACGAGACAGGGCCGCCGACGCTCGGGAAAGAGCCGCCAACACTCGCGACATGGCCGCCGACGAGAGGGAGGTCGAGGCCGACCAACGAGAGGTCCGCGCCGACGAGCGTGAACAGCAGGCCGACGCGCGAGAGACCCGGGCTGACACTCGCGAGGCGTCTTTCGACGAGCTGGCGCGAGCCAGCAGCTTGCCGGTCATAGACCGCTTCGCCCGCGCCAACGCCACGCTGGACCGCAGCACCGAATCCGTGGCCCGCTCCAAAGATCGTATCGACCGCAGCCGCGAGGCGCTGAATCGCGAGCGTCGGCAAGCGCGCCGAGAGCAAGGCGAGATCGACCGTGAGGCCGACGCGTCGGTCGGCCCGAGCAGAAGAGCCGGCGACGACACACGAGATGGCTAGAACTGGACCCCGCACACGCGCTGAACGCGGCGGCCGGGACCTGGCGTTCTCAGGCGTTGTACCGGGTCGTCGGTGACCCGTACTGCACGGACCGCGGAACCACGACGGAACAGGATCGCGCGCATTAGCACTGCGAGAGACCGTTTCCGCTGGTAGCGGCAGCAACGACCAAGATCGCCTGAGGTCCTGCGCAAGGACCTTGTGAATGCCTGTCACGGGGCGCGGAGGAGTAGCGCATCGAGCCGACAGGCAACGGGCAGACGTGCCCTTCTGGTTCAGCTGGCGGTTCACGACGAGAGGGGCGCGTGCACCCGCATGGGCGCCCGGGATGGACAGAACCCGCGGCGCCGAGGGAGAGACCCCGAGCACGCGTCCGGGTGGGCAGGACGGGTCTGTGCGCACCAGTGTCTCGAGGGTCCCGCAGTGGTGCAGGACAACGGTGTCCACCAAGCGAGCACATGTACGCGCTGGTTGGACCTGTACAGCATGCGAGTCGGCCCTCACCCTTGACGACGCACGCGTCGGCCCTGCCCCCGCCGTCGACGTCCTCATCAGTTGAGGTCGACGAGCGAGAGGAGACTGCGTGGACCCCCTGGACCCCGAGCAGTTCGACGATGTCGTCCACCAGGCAGAAGGTGTGCTCGCTGCGCGCCTCGGGGTGTCGGTCGACCAGGCGGCGATGATCCTCCTCGTTCGCGCGGAGAGCCGCGGACTCTCCCTCGGCTGGATTGCCGACGAGGTGCTCGCCCCACAACTCGCCGCGCCGTCGGACCCGAACATCGCTGGGACGTGCTGAGCGCGGACCCCGCACTGATCACGGGTGCGAACGGCGTGACCCTCACCCCCGGTCACGTTCATGCGCCCGGAAGAGGCGTCCCCGCCCGCTGAGCCCCCCGGCGGGCGGGGACGCCGTTCACCGAGGTCCCTGCTCGCTGACCGGGGTGCACGCCACTTGGTGAGACGTGGCCCTCGCCGGTTCTTCGCGCGAGGTGATCCGGGGCGCAGGGGGCCGGCGAGTCCGATGTCATCTGGTCTGCCCGGCGAAGGGCTCAGCCGGCGGTGGTGACCTGCACCGACGTACACGTAACGTAGCCGCAGGCCAACAGCTCGCCCCAGCCCCCGGCGCGCCGCCCGTCCGGGCGCTGTGACGACTGCGGAGGGTGAATTCGCACGATGACCGTGAGCAGCAACGACGACCTGGTCACCGCGATGCGACGTGCTGTCGAACGGCTGGTCGAGCACGGCGCGAAGCACGACCAGGACGAAATGCTGAACCGCATCGTCGAGGCCGCCGTCGAGACCGTTCCCTGTGCCACCGGCGGGGGCATCACCCGCACCGAGGCCGGCAAGGTAAGCACGAGTCACTCGTCCGACGACCAGAGCCGCCGCGTCGACGACCTCCAGGCGGAACTCCACGAGGGGCCGTGCGTCAGCGCAGCAGACGAGCCCCCACCCAGCGGCATCTTCGTCGCCCACGACCTGGCCGGCCCAGACAGGGAACGCTGGCCTCGGTTCGCCCCGCGCGCGGTGGAGCTCGGTGTCCGGTCGGTGTTGTCGATCTCGTTGTCGGTCACCCGCCGCTGGCGCTCGTCGCTCAACTTCTACTCGGACAGCCCCGACGTCTTCGACGACCACGCGAGCCTGACCGCCGGACTGTTCGGCCTGCAGGCCGCCACCCTGCTCTACGGCGCCGACCGCGCCGCCGGCCTCAACCAGGCCCTGCAGACCCGCGACGTCATCGGCCAGGCCAAAGGCATCCTCATGGAGCGCTTCGACGTCACCGACGACGCCGCCTTCCAGATGCTGGTCAGCTCGTCGCAGGACACCAACATGAAGCTCCACGACGTCGCCCACTGGCTCGCCCACGAGCGAGGCCAGCGCAACACCGTCGCCCCCAAGTGAGGTCTCCGCTGCAAGTCCAGCGGTTTCGACGTTGAGAACCATCGGGCAGACTGAGCAAACCGGATCACGCAATGAACCGGTACTCGGTTCACCAAAGCAGCCGTGCGGGTCGGCCCAGGCCCCCGTTGCGGTCCCCGCAGGTGAGGCCTGGGTCGATGCCGATTGACCCGACCGGCATTCCTGGTGGCCTACCTGGTGTTCGCGTTCCCCCTCGCCGAGGTCGGGAAGAGAACCCGAGCACGGTCCATGGGACGCGAGAAGGAGC
The DNA here is from genome assembly GCF_050948445.1 of Actinomycetospora sp. CA-053990. NCBI lineage: Bacteria > Bacillati > Actinomycetota > Actinomycetes > Pseudonocardiales > Pseudonocardiaceae > Actinomycetospora > Actinomycetospora sp. CA-053990. The sequence continues at coordinate 2,507,732 of NZ_CP192043.1, forward strand.
CAGTTGGACCGCGAACGGCTCCCGATCACCTCCGGCGAGCCGCTGGGCGCACTGCGAGACCGAGACCGGTCGAGCTGCGTCCGTCCCACGTACCGTCGGCGGTGCGGGTCGAAATCTCGGTCCGTTCTCGGACATGGGTGCCCGTCCCTCGCGAGGGTGCGCGCCCGGTGGTCCCGCTCCACATGTGCGTCCTGAACCACCGGACTGAGGTGGAGGGTAGAGCGCAGCGCATGGCGCTTCGGCTCTACCTGTTCGGCACACGGTCGTCGTGCTGCCGGCTGTGTCCCCACCGCAAGTCTCGAAGGTGGGACCGCTTCATGGACCCGGATCAGTCCGACGAGCTCGTCGTTGCTCTGCGCCACGCTGCCCAGCGGCTGGACGTCCACCACAGCATCTACGACCTCGAGGTCACGCTGGCCCAGATCGTCGCCTCCGCCGTCGACACCGTCCCGGGGGTGGACGCCGGCAGCATCTCCCTGTGCCGCGGCGGCCTGGTCGAGACGCGTCACCCCACGAGCAGGGAGATCGAGAAGCTGGACCGGGCACAGAGCGACCTCGACGAAGGGCCGTGCATGACCGCCCTGAACGATCCCGCGGGCGACGGTGTCGTGCTGGCCAGGGACCTTGCCGGCGACGACGCCCTCCGGTGGCCACGGTTCGCTCCGCGGGCCGTGGAGTCCGGGTACCGGTCGCTGATGTCCACCCAGCTCTCCGCGGACGAGCACCTCCGCGCGGCGCTGAACCTCTACTCGGCCGCCCCGAACGCGTTCGACGAGCAGGCCCGGAGGGTCGCCGGGCTCTTCGGGGTCCAGGCCGCCCTGATGCTCTACGGCAGCCATCACGCGAGCCACCTCAGCCGCGCCCTCGAGACCCGCCTGGTGATCGAGCAGGCCAAGGGCTATCTCGCCCGGCACCACCGCGTGAGTCCCGAGGAAGCCTTCAGAATCCTCCGCGCCTACGCCCGCGGGAGTCAGCGGCGTCTCACCGCCGTCGCCGACGACGTCGTGCGCAGAGGACTCGACCTCGATTGCGCCCGAGGGGAACGCGATGTCGGATCTGGCGCCGGTTGATACACCGACAGCCACTGCGCCGACCGGGGCCAAGACACGCCACCGGCTGCCAACGCCAAGGACAAGACCAATGCAGCATCCAGGCAGCATGAGCAACGAGAAGTGCCCCCCATCAGCCGGACGCTGCATCACGAAACAGCAGGTCAAGCCGTACGCGGGAGTACGAGACGGGGCTTGATGGATGAGCAGAGGCTCATTCACACCGAAGAGGTCACTGGTTCGATACCAGTATCGCCCACGCACCGAGGCCCTGGTCACAGGCTCGCACGAGCCGCCGACCAGGGCCTTCGTCATGCCGGGCGAAGATCGGTGCGGCGTCCGGACGCCGTGGCCTCGGGTGCGGTGACCCAGAGCATCCACATCCCGTGGATCAGGAACCCGAGCAGCGGGAACGCCGGGGTGATCCAGGACCCGGGAGCGAACCCGGCGAGCAAGAACCTCCCGAACTCGTAGGCGGCTGCTCCGACGAGGTAGGTCGTCACGTTGGCGGCGAACCACCACATCCACCGCGTGGTGTCGGCGCGCAACGCGGTCGCCTGGGAGAGCCCGATGAGCGGGCCGAGCACGAGGGCCTGGACGAAGCCGTTCTTGAAGACGGCGAGTGTGTCCCCGCCCTGGGCCAGGATGTCCACCGCCTCGGGTGCGATCGCCAGCAGCCACACGATCAGCGCCGGCACGAACGTCGCGGTGACCCACTGACGCCGGGTCAGGGTCGGCATGCGGGTCACGAGAAGCCGCCACTGCCAGCGTCCGAGGACGACACCGTGCAGGCCTGCTCCGAGCACCGCGACGACGAGCACTCCCAGCACGCGGTGCTGCTCGGCCAGGCTCCTGGTGACGCTCGACGCGACCGTCTCGAGGACGATGCCGCCGGCAACGATGATGATGTAGGCCGCCGCGTTGACGGCGATCCAGGTGGCCAGGAGGCGCCCGTCCCACCATCGAAGGCGATCCCGCGCTGTGCCGTCGGCCGTCCTGGACGTCACGGCGACTCCCGGACCTCGGTGGCCCGCTCCGGCCCGCCCGATGGGGCTCCGGCCGCTGTCTGTCGTGCTCGCGTGTCGCACCAGTACTCGATGCAGGTGCCCGCCGGCGCCGCGACGTCATGCAGCGGCGGGGCCGCCCGGCGCACGTCGGCGATCGCCGTCGCCCCGACCGTGGTGGCGTCGCGGTCCACACCAGCACGGAGCACTCCGGTCATCTCGGCAGAGTCCTCGGCTGCCCGGCCCCGCCGCATCACCCTGACCAGATGAGGGTGGAGCAGGGCAGCGGATCGCCGTGGATCGGCGGCACGACGCCGTCACGGGGCGCTTGCACCGGCACGAACGGCCCGGCAGGTCAGAGCCCCGCGCCACCGAGGGAGACCCCGAAGCCGACCCGTGTGTCGATGACGTCGGAGTGGCGACCCGGACGAACCCCGCGGCGACGGCTGGACCATCGAGGCGACCCGGACCACACTCGGGAGCGAGAGCGTCGGCCCGGTCCCTGTCGTAGATCACTCTCGTGTAGGTCGAGAGCCCGGGCCGACGAGGTCCCATGGCTGACCACGAGCTGAACCCAGGCGACTGGCGCGACATCCAGGTGCTGCGGGCCCAAGGCGTCCTGGCGGAGGTGCACCTCGTGGACCTCGATGAGGCCGACCAGGGTTTGCGGGCGTACGCCGACGCGACCGGGATCCCACTGCACGATGTGGCCCGGCACGTCTGTGACCGGGACCTGGCCGTCGACCGCGAGCTGTGCGTCACGGCCCGACACCGCGCCGAGCAAGCTGAGCTCCTGGCGCGGTCGGAGAACTCCATCGAGCTGGCTCGGAAGGCCTACCTGCGTCTCGCCGAGACGGCTGAGGCCCTCGCCCGCACCTATGACCGCATCGCCGACAGGCGCGAGACGGGCGCCCGCCACGCCGGCGCCACCGATCCCCGTGAGCGAGCGCGGATCACCCGTCGGAGGGCCGACGCCGAACGGCGAGACGCGCAGGAGCTCCGTCGAGCCGCCGAACCGCCCCCCGGGACGCCCTGAGACGGCGGCCGGTCGTGACGTGATCCGACGGTGTCCGGTGCCGGAAGGGTGTCGGGCCTCGTTCCTGCGTCAGGGGCTCCACCGGCTCCCGGGAGTCTTGGCTCCCCGGCGACCTCTCGGGATTCTGAGGGGATGAGCGACGCCAGCTACGCGACCATCGCGACCTTCGGCAGAGACCTGACCCGAGAGGCCATCAGCCGGCAGGGCCTGCACGAGTTCATCGTCCCGGGGGTGCGCCGGCACGGTGGCGTCGTGAGCGGGCACTGGATGATGGATCGCGAGGCCCGAGAAAGCGTTGCTGTCGTCACCTTCACCTCCCGCGAGGCCGCCGAGGCCTTCCGTCGGGAGGTGGCCGACAACGCCGAGAACCAGGCCGCGGCCGGTCTGGAGCTGCGGCAGATCAGGCTCGTCGAGGTCGAAGCGAGCTTCCTCAGCCCGTGACACGACACCGACCTCCGTATGTGACGAGACGTGCTCGGCCGGGTCGTCGCGTCAGCGCATCTCCGTCGCGGTCGGAGCGCCGAACCACCGGGCCAGCGGCCCGCGCAGATCCTCCTGGTCGTCACCGACCCACGCGATGTACCCGTCGGGGCGCAGCAGGACCGCGGGCACGTCCAGCTCCTCGCTGGTCTCGACGACGTGGTCGACGCGATCCGCGTGTCCCGCCACCGAGAGCCTGCCGGTCTGGTCGAGCAGCAGCCCGCGGCCCCGGTGCATCAGGGCGTAGAGACGACCCCGGCCGAGCGGGATGTCGCGCAGACGCCGGCCCAGCAGCGGGTGATGCCCGCCGACGTCGTAGCGGATGCCGATCGCGGTGATCTTCTCGACCAGATGCCGGTTCACGTCCTCGAACTCGATCAGCTCCGTCATCAGCCGCCGTACCGCCTGGGGACCGGGGTCGGTCGACATCAGCTCCATCTGGGCGCGGGTGTTGACGAGGACGTCGGCGGCCACGGGGTGCCGCTCGCTCTCGTAGCTGTCGAGCAGCCCGTCCGGGGCCCGGCCGCCGATCTCGGCGGCCAGCTTCCACCCGAGGTTGAACGCGTCCTGGATGCCGAGGTTGAGGCCCTGCCCTCCGGTCGGCGGGTGGACGTGCGCCGCGTCGCCGGCCAGGAACACCCGTCCGACCCGGTAGCGCTCGGCCTGCCGGGTGGCGTCGCCGAAGCGGGAGAGCCAGCGCGGCGAGTGCACGCCGAAGTCGGTGCCGGCGGTGGCCCGGAGCTGCCGGCGGAACTCGTCGAGGGTCGGCGGGGTCGAGCGGTCCTCGCTCACGCCGTCCGCGGGCACGACGACGCGGTACGTCCCGTTGCCGAGGGGCCCGAGGCCGAAGCGGGACTGGGTCGCGCGGATCCCCGCCACCACCGAGGCGACCTCGTCCTGCGGGGTGGTCACCTCCATCTCGCCGAGCAGCGTCTCGACCGAGGCGGGCTCGCCGGGGAAGGCGACGCCGAGCAGCTTGCGCACCGGGCTGCGGCCGCCGTCGCAGCCGACGAGGTAGCGGGCCCGCAGCCGCCTGCCGTCCGCCAGCACGGCGGTCACCCCCTCGTCGTCCTGCTCCAGACCGGCCAGGGCGCAGCCCCGCCGGACCTCGGCGCCGAGCTCGACGGCGTGCTCGGACAGGAGGCGGTCCGTGTCGGGCTGCTGGATGCCCAGGACGTAGGGGTGGGCGGTGTCGAGCCGCTCCGGCGGCGGGGCGGGGAGGGCGGCGAAGAAGCCGCGGATCGGGTGCGTCGTCCCCAGCTCCAGGAACCGCTCCAGCAGGCCCCGCTGGTCCATCACCTCGATGCTGCGCGCGTGCAGCCCGAGCGAGCGGACGACCGGGGTGGGTTCCGCGTCCTTCTCCAGGACGAGGACCCGGACGTCGTGCAGGCGCAGCTCGGCGGCGAGCACCATCCCCGTCGGTCCACCGCCGACGATGATCACGTCGATCACGAGGTCTCCCGGTTTCGGCAGGTCAGGATCTCGGCAGGTCAGGGCACGAGCCGGGAGAGTGTGCGGAACGACCCGGGCCTTGCCGCAAGCCCCGTCGGCCGCGATACGTTGAGGTGGGGAGAGGGACGCCCGCCCTACCAGGCCCCGGGCTCGAGCTCCGCGGTCATCTCCCGCCAGGCGATCGGCTCCGCGCAGTGGCTGCAGGTCACGCGCGCCTCGGCCGGGTGTCCGCACGTGCGGTGGATCAGGCGCACCGGGGCGACGTCGTTCTTGTACGTGTCGCCCCAGCTCATCAGCGTCACGAGGACCGGGTAGAGATCGGCGCCCTTGCGGGTGAGGCGGTACTCGTGGCGCGGCGGGCTGTCCTGGTACGGAACGCGGTCCAGCACGCCCTCCGCGGTGAGCAGCCGGAGCCGGTCGTTGAGGACGTTGCTGCCGATGCCCAGCTTGTCGCGGAAGTGGTCGTAGCGGCGCTCCCCGCGGAAGCACTCGCGCAGGATCATCATCGTCCAGCGCTCGCCGATCACCGACCACGTGCGGGCCACCGAGCAGTAGACGTCCTGCAGATCGTCGTGCTTCACGCGCACCAGGGTAGGACACGTTTCGAGTCCCAGCAGGTTGCGCGCTCGCCGGAGCTCTGTCACGGTCGGACTCGAATCGAGTCCGACCCATGGAGGATGACGTGCCCTTCTATCAGTTCACCGTGCCCACCGGCGGAGCGACGCTGCAGCACAAGGCCGAGGTGGCCGCCGCGATGACCACGGTCCACGCCGAGGTCACCGGCGCCCCGGGGACCTACGTGCAGTGCTCGTTCACCGAGGTCGCGCCCGGCAGCGTGTTCGTCGCGGGCGAGGCGGTGGAGGGGCCCCGGATGGTCGGGCTGATCCGGTCCGGTCGCTCGCCCGAGGTGCGCGCCAAGCTCATCAACGGTCTCGCCGACGCCTGGTGCGCGATCACGGGCGACGCCAAGGAGGACCTCGGCATCTTCATCGTCGAGATCCCGGGCGCCAACGTGATGGAGGCCGGCGCCATCCTCCCCGAGAGCAGCGAGGACGTCGGCGCCATCCTGTGAGTCGTTGACAGGCAAGTCGTGACTTGCCTAATGTTCCGGCCGTGGGCGACGTCTTCAAGGCCCTGGCCGACCCCACCCGGCGCACGATCCTCGACGAGCTGACCGACCGTGACGGCCAGACGCTCTTCGAGCTCTGTGGCCGCCTGACGATGAAGCACGGGCTCAGCTCGACGCGGCAGGCGATCTCGCAGCACCTCGACGTGCTGGAGGCCGCCGGCCTCGTCGGGACCACGCGCGAGGGCCGGTACAAGTTCCACCACATCGACACCGGACCGCTGCGGACGATCGCCGAGCGCTGGCTCGCGGGGGACAGGGGAGAGGAACCGACGTGAGGATCCAGATGGCGAGCGTCTTCGTCGACGACCAGGAGAAGGCGCTGCGGTTCTACGTCGACGTCCTGGGCTTCGCCACGAAGCACGACATCCCGTTGGGCGGCGAGGACCGCTGGCTCACCGTGGTGTCCCCGGAGGACCCCGGCGGCACCGAGCTGCTGCTGGAGCCCAGCGGGCACCCGGCCGTGCAGCCCTTCAAGGACGCGCTCGTCGCCGACGGCATCCCGTTCACGCAGTTCACGGTCGACGACGTCAAGGTCGAGTACGACCGGCTGCGTGCTCTCGGCGTGACCTTCACCCAGGAGCCCGTCGACATGGGGCCGGTGACCACCGCCGTGCTCGACGACACCTGCGGCAACCTCATCCAGATCGTCCATCAGTCGGGGTAGGCGGCTGCCTCAGGTCGTGCCGTCGCTCTCCTGATCGAGGATCCGCTCGCGCAGCCCCGCGGCGAGGCCCGCGACGGTGAGCAGGTCGAGGAGCCCGCCGCCGACCCGGGCCAGGCGCACGCGGCGGACGCCCGCCATGCGGAACCGGAGATGGACCCGCGTGCCTGCCGCGCCCGCGGGTCGCAGCGCGATCGTCCAGCTGATCCGCAGGTCCCCGCGCGCGGACCGGTGGACGAGGACCTCCGGGGCCCGGTGGGTGACGATCTCGAAGGTGGCGCCCGGTCCGCCCCAGTCCGCGATGACGTCGCCCGGGCGCAGGGACGGGATCCCGGGGTCGAGGTGGCGCAGCGCCCGTCGCGAGCGGGGGACCAGCGTCTCCACCCGACGCGGGAGGTACCACCCGGCGCGGTCCTTGCCGAGCTGGTCGAACCACGGCCAGACGAGGTCGGGCGGGCCGGGGAGCGCGAAGCCACGGTCCATGACGACCTGGGCGGCGGGGACGAGGTCGTCGCCCGGCAGTGCGGCGGCGACCTCCGCCGCGGTCGGGCCGACGCCGAACTGCCCGTCCACCCGTCGGATCACCGCCTGACCGTCCCATCGCGGTCGACGGACTCCTGTGTCCGCCCCACGTGCCGTGTCCCGGATGACCGCCACACGCTGTACCAGTAAAGTAGCGGCGCCGCGGTCGAGCAGACGGCCGCTTCGTGGATCGGGGCGCAGGCACGGCCGGCGCTTGCCAGGTCTCTCCGCGCCGACGGTCGCCGGCACCCCGCCCGGGACGGGTCGTCGGCGCGCGCGTGACGAGACCGGCAGTGCGGCACGTCGTCCGGTGGCCGCCCCGCCTCTCTCGTCGCGACCGCAAAGGTGGGGGACCGCACGGTGCACCCGGGGCAGGCTGATCAGCTCGTCGTCGCTCTGCGCAGAGCAGCCCGGACCCTCCTGGACCGACGCAGCATCCGGGATCTCCCACAGACGCTGTCGGAGATCGTCTCGGCGGCCGTGGAGACGGTGCCCGGCGCGACCGCCGGCGGCCTGTCGGTGACGGAGGACGGGATCATCGACTCCCGCAACCCGACCAGCCGCGGCATCTCCGAGCTGGACCGCCTGCAGGGCGAGCTGCACGAGGGGCCCTGCGTCACCGCGCTCGAGTGCCCGGCCGAGGACGGCGCGGTGATCGCGGAGGACCTCGCGGGGGTCGACGCGCAGCGGTGGCCCCGGTTCGCGCCGGCGGCGGTGGCCGCGGGCTACCGTTCGATGCTCTCCACCCAGCTCACGACGAACGGGCGGATGCGCGCCGCGCTCAACCTCTACGCCGCCGAGCCGGGCGTGTTCGACTCCGAGGCGCGGCTGCTGGCGGGCCTGTTCGGTGTCCAGGCCGCGATGCTCGTGCACGGCAGCGAGCAGGCCGTCCACCTCAGCAGGGCCGTCGACAGCCGCGACGTCATCGGCCAGGCCAAGGGCGTCCTCATGGAACGCTTCGGGGTCGACGAGACCGAGGCTTTCCAGATGCTCGTCGAGTCCTCCCAGAGCACCAACCTCAAGCTCATCGACGTCGCCCGCTGGCTCCTCAGCGAGGTCGCGCGCCGGGGTGCCCCCCGCGGGTCCGCGGACCCCGCCGGGCTCGACGCCTCGTCGGTCGGACCGTCCCCGTCCGGCAGCTAGCTCTCCAGCACCACCGGGCCGCCGGGCGTCCGGAGCTCGGCGCGCAGGAGCAGCGGTCCGTCGGCGACGGTGACGCAGCCCCAGAGTCCGAGAGCCGCCAGCCGGCGGCGCAGCGCGGGCGCGTCCGGCGTGGCGAGGACCAGGCGCTCGAGCCGGACGCCGGCGTCGGGCATCCCGTCGGTGGGGTGGGCCCCGTCCCAGGCGATGAGGCTCGGTACGGCTCCGCCAACGCGTCCGCTGCCACCGCCGGGAGCGCACCGTCGGCGGGCACCGTGAGCGTCCACGACAGCGCGTCGCGGGAGAGCCGGAGCCGTTCGCCGTGGTCGTCGGGGCCGGGCGGGAGGACGGCGGGGCGGGCGACCCAGTGCAGCAGCCGCGGGCCGTCGGCGAGGCGCGCCCGGACGCCGGGGTCGTCCAGCCCGAACCAGCGGGGCCGGCCCGGTGCGGGGGCCTCGGGGTCGACGGCGATCAGCTCGAGATAGGTGCTCCCGCCCAGGCTCAGCAGCGCGTTGTGGGTGCCGAAGCCGGCGTGCCGACCGCCCGCTCCGAGCCGGACCCCGAGCTGCTCCTCGAGGGCCGGCACGCCGTGGTCGAGGTCGGTGGCGGCCACGACGAGGTGGTCGACGGCGGGTGTCGGGGGCACGGCGGCGACGGTACGGCGACGCTCGGAGTGAGGGCGGCGGCGCCGTGGTCCTCGCGTCGGCGGCCTGAGCGGGGTGCGGTCGGGACCGCCGCGTACGGTGCTCCGCATGCCGGGCATCGCGTGGCCGCCGAACGACACCGACCGGAATCGGTTCCTGTGTCGCCTCCAGGTCGCGATCTACGTCGCGGCCGCGCTGTACTTCGGGGCGTTCGCGCTGGCGACCGGGGCCTTCGTGCCATGGGCGATCTTCACGGTCGCGGTGGCCGCGGCGCTCGTGACGGGCGCGGCGATGCTGCTGATGAGGGCGCAGCGGCTGGAGGGTCAGCGCCGGGGTCCGGGGCGCTGAGCCGGGCGGATCAGCCGGACGGCCCCGCGGAGGCGACGGTCTCCCATCGCCGGGACAGGGCGTCCAGGTGGACCAGGAGCTGGTCGACATCGATGGCGTGCTCCGCCATCAGCTCCTGTTCGAGCTCGCGTGCCCGGCGGTGTACCCGGGCCAAGGCCTCCCGTCCGTCGTCGGTGAGCCCGAGCAGCTTGCGCCGCCCGTCCGCAGGCGCCTGCGTGCGCGCGATGAGTCCGCGGTCCTCGAGCCGCCGGCACACGTCCGCCATGGTGGAGCGGTCGAGCGCGACGGTGTGGGCCAGTGAGCCCTGATCGAGGTCCGGATGGGCGTCCACCGTGACGAGCACGGAGTACTGAGGTCCGGTGAGCACCGGATCGACCCTGCGGGCCCAGGCGGCCGTGTAGGCCTGGTGGAGGCGCCGGGCGAGATAGCCCGGCGCGTGGCGTATGGCGTCAGGGGTGGCTGGGCCACCCTCCGGAATCGTCCCGTCCCCCTCGCGTGACATTCGTCCACTCTGACACAACCGAGTGACACACAACTCGGTGTGACGTGCGAGTAGGGCGACGAGCGGTCGACCGATTCAGTTCACCGGACGTTCGGTCGGTTTTCGTCGACACGCACGGTAGCGCCGGGTGAGAGGGTCCCATCCCGTGGACGGCATCGTGGAATGGACACGCGCACAGGAGCGCGTCATCGACCTCGTGACGGGCCTGCCCGCGCCCCGTGCAGCGGCGACCGTGCCCGCGTGCCCGGACTGGACGGTCCGTGACCTGCTCTCGCACATGGTGGGCCTCGGGGCCGACGTCGTCGCCGGGGACGAGCCCGACGACCACAACGAGGCGTGGACCGCGCGCCAGGTCGAGGCCCGGCGCGACCGGGACATCGACGCGCTCGTGGCCGAGTGGCAGGGGCTCGCGGAGCCGTTGCGCGCCTGGATGGCCGAGCACGGCACCCGGCCGCTGGGTGACATCACGATCCACGAGCAGGACCTGCGGGGCGCGCTCGTCGTGCCCGGCGGGCAGGACACCCCGGCGATGGCTGCGATGCGCGAACGCTTCGCCGCGCGGTTCGCGGCCCGGCTCGACCCCGGGGCGCCCCCGATCGCGCTCGTCGGCGACGGGTGGTCGTGGGTGTCGGGGGAGGGCGAGCCGGCGGTCGAGGTCCGGGCGACGGACTTCGACCTCGCCCGCGCTCTCATGGCCCGGCGCTCCGCGGCCCAGCTGCGGGCGTGGACGGTGCGCGGGGATGTGGAGCCCTACCTGGACGCCTTCGCCACGCTCGGTGCGTTGCCGGACCGGGATCTCAGCGAGTAGCCCATCGATCAGCTCAGCGGGTCGCGCGAGGTGCCTGGCTCGGGAACAGCAGGCGCACGTCGTCGATCGTCACCAGCCGCAGGTGGATGACCTGCTCGACGACCGCGATGCGCCAGCCGCGCGTCTTGTCGTTGAGCCGCAGGCCCCTCAGCCAGCGCTGCGCGTGCCGGAAGGCCTCGCTCTGCGTCTTGGGGCTGGGCGCGGGGCGGCCCTCGGCGCGGTGCCACTCCGCGATCTGGTCGGCGTCGCCGTGCACCTCCCGCGACGTGCCCGCCCCGGCGGTCGCGGCGGCGATGAGCGTCGGCCCGCAGGCCGCGACCAGCACCGACCACCAGGTCTCCGCGGTGGGCAGCGAGGTGTCGATGGTGCGGCCGCCGGCGAGGCCCCCGCTGGTGGTCACGCCCGCGGCCGCGGTCGGGGCGAAGCGCAGCAGCGCCAGGGTCAGCTCCTGGCCGTCCGGGAACCACAGGCCCAGCGAGGAACGGTCGTCGCGCACGAGCAGGCCGTTGCCGGTGCGGATGCGGTCCTTGCCCGGGACGCCGGGCACGAACAGGGTCAGCAGGCCGCCGTGCCGCTGCCGGTTGATGATCAGGTAGGCGTCGTCGCGCACCTCGATCTCGACGGACAGGCGTGAGACGCGGTCGTCGGGGACCGCGACGTGCCGCGCGGCGCCCGCGCCCTCACCGGGCCGGCGGCCGGTGCCGTCGCCACGCCCGATCGTGACCCGCTCGCCCCAGGGGACCGACTGGGCGCGCTCGGTGCGGACGTCGAGGACGGTGAGGCCGCCGAGGGCCATGCGCGGGGTGCCGGGGGCGGGTGCCTGCGGAGCGCGGGCGACCGGTCGAGTCACGACACCTCCCGTCCACCGTGGGCGGGAGGGCCGTGCTGCCCCTAGCCGCCCCCGTCGCGGCGGGGTTCCGCCGGCCGACCCCAGGATACGCGGGGACGGGCCCGGGTCTCCTCGTCGCGCGGACCGCCGACGGGGGTGGGGGCACGGCCGCGTGTGGCGTCCCGGGCGGCGTCACGGGCCCTGTCGGCGACCCGCTGCACGAGCGTCGCGCCGGGTCGGGGTCCGGGCCGGGATCCGGCGGTCGGGGTGACGACGGTCGTCCGTGTCCCGGGCTTCCCGGTGTGCTTCTGGGTGTGCTCCTCGGTGTGCTCCTCGACGTACGGGGAGCGGGCACCGCCTGCTCCCCGGGACCCCCCGACGGTGTCCCGGGGAGCCCCGGCCGGCCCCCGCGCCTGAGCCGGCCGAGGTGGGGGCGGAAGAGCCCGCCCGGGCCGGCCGCCTGCCCGCGGCACGGCCGGGCGAGGCCCGGGTGAGGACGGCGGACGGCCGGAGCCGTCGGCCGCGATGCGGGGCGCGACGGGGGTCGCCGCGATGGCTGCCGCCGGCGGGGACGACAGCGACGACGGGGTCGGGTCCACCGCCGAGGTCGTCGCCACGGGTGTCGCGGCGGGCCGGGAGAAGGCCGCGGTGACGAGCACGCGCCCGACCGGGACGTCGGCCCCCGCGAGCAGGTGCAGGAAGGTGCGCTCGGCGAGGCGGCGCGCGTCGGTGTCGCGGGCGTGCTCGAGGTAGCCCGAGAGCAGCTCGTCGGCGAGCACCTCGAGCGGCCAGCGGGCGGCCACGTCGGCGAGGTCGTCGGGGTGGAACTCCACCCACAGGTGCGGGGCCGCGACGCGCTGGCCGCGCGGCGTCCACACCAGCGACTCCTCGGACGCGAGCCGGCGGGCGGCCGCACGGATGAGCCCGTCGCCGTGCACCCAAGGCCGGCCGAGCAGCCGGCGCACGGCCCGACGCACCCGGTCCGACGGGGTGGGCGGGGCGAGATCCGTCGTCGGCAGCGCCTCGAGCACCTCCGACGAGCCGTCGCCGCCGCGCGGACCGCGTCCGGTGGAGGAGACGACCATCCACGCCAGCCCGGCGGTGCCGGCGACGAGGACGAGCACGAGCAGGGCCATGACGAACGAGCCGGAGGCGATCCACGTCAGGAGCAGGAGGCCGACGGCGGCCGCGCCGATCAGGCGGGGCCAGGTGAGGGCGGAGCGGGCGTTCGTCATCGGGCTCATCGCGCACCCCCGGCGGCGAGCGTGGCGCTCCCGGAGGGGAGCAGCGTGAGCGGGTTCGGGAGGTGCGCGGCGGCGGCGCCGAGCACCGCGCTGTCGCGGGCCGCGTCGCCCAGCCCGGTGGGACCGAACGCGGACACGACCCCGACGGCCAGCACGAGCAGCATCAGCGCGAGGGCGCCGTGGGCGACGACGCCGAGGGCGCGGTCCGGCAGACCGGGCCGGCGGAACCCACCGCCGCGGCGGGCGGCGAGGGTCTCGCCGAGACGGCGGCCCACGCCCCAGCCGACGAGGGCGCCGACGAGCGCGGCGCCGATGATGATCGCCCCGCGCGAGACCGTCGCGTCGGGAGCGACGAGCAGCGGGACCAGCCAGCGGGCGAGCGCGCCGGCGATCAGCACGCCGGCCACGGCGCCGGCGGCGCGCAGGACGAGTCCGGTGCCGCCACGGCGCCAGCCGCGCAGCGCGGCGATCAGGACCACCGCGAGCACCACCAGGTCGACGACGGTCACGGGAGCCTCCTCGATGTCCCTGCATGTCCCGGGGTCGCACACACGACTCCGGCTGACATCGAGTCAACCCCCGCGGACACGGGCCCGGCGGCGGACGATCGGGAACTAATTTCCCGCCACGGGCCTGCCTACCCGGTGGCCGGGCCCTCCAGGGGCACGAGGACCTCCTGCATCCCGGGGCTGTCGACGGGACCGCCCGCGAGCCTGCTCAGGAAGCCGATCACGCCTGCGGAGCCCCAGTGCCACGAGGGCTCGCCGCCCAGGGTCCACGTCCCGTTCTGGCGGGTCGCGCCCCAGTGGCCGTCGGGGGTGGCGACGGCGAGCAGCCAGGCGCGGGCGTCGCGCGCCGCCGCGCCGAACTCGCCGTCGCGGGTCACGCGGCCCAGGGAGTCGAGGAACCAGCCGGTGCCCGCGGCGCCGCTGTTCGTCGAGGCGTGGACGGTCCGGCTGCCCTCGTACTCGGCCCACGCGAGGCCCACGGGCTCGTCGAGGGCGACGCTGACGAGCCACCGGCCCGCGCCGCGCGCCCGCTCGAGGTGGCGGGGGTCGCCGAGGATCGCGTGGGCCTGGAGCGACACCCAGCCGATCCCGGCCGCGCCCTCCTCCATGCCCGTGGCCCTGTTCGGGTTGTCCGGCGTCAGTGCCCCTGACCCGGCGCCGAGCAGCAGCGGCCACGTGAGGCCTCCGCCGGCGGGCTGCGCGGTGCGGTCGAGGAAGCCGAGCGCGGCCTCCGCGTCGCGGCGCCAGCGTTCGTCGCCGGTCGCCTGGTACATCCGCAGGAAGACGAACGCCGCGCCGGCGGTGCCCGAGAGGAACCCGGTGTTGCGCCTCGGCTCGTCGGCGCGCTCGGGCAGTCCGCCGTCGTCGTCGAGACGGCTGGACAGGTACGCCGCCCCGCCCGCGGCGTGCGCGGCGAGCTCCGGGTCGCCGGTGCGCTCGGCCATCACCGACAGCGCGTAGACGATCCCGGCCTGGCCCTCGCCCATGCCGTGGCGGTAGGAGGGCGGCTCGCTGCCGCCGTCGACCCAGGCCCACCGGCACATCCGCGGGCACGGCACGCCGTCGACGCCCTCGGCGCGGTCGAGCACCCAGCGCAGCGAGTCCCGGGCGCCCGCGCGATAGCGGTCGTCGCCGGTGGCGTCGCCCAGGCGCCACAGCACCTCGGCGACCCCGGCCGCGCCGTCGTCGAACGAGGTGTAGGCGCGGGCCGCCGGGCCGTCGGGGTTGACGTAGTCGGGCACCCGGCCGCCGCGTGAGGCGCCCAGCAGGAAGTCGCCCGCGGACCGGGCCCCGGCGAGGTGGCGCTCGCGGGCCGCCGGGTCGGGGGTGGCCGCGGCGAGCGCGAGGAGCCCGTGCGCGATCCCGGCCGCGCCGACGTCGCGGTCGGTCTGGCGGTTCGGTGCCTGGATGGCGCTGGTCCAGGCGAGGGCGCCGGGCGGCCCGTCGGCACCGAACGGGTCCGGCACACCGTCGGCGACGAGTCGGTCGGCGAATGCGTCCGGCAGCGGCGACGGCGTGGGTCCCGTGGGCTCCGCGGCGGGGGCGCGGGCGCAGGCGGCTGCGAGCAGGGCGACGGCCAGCACCAGGAGGATCCGCGTCATCGGGGGACGACGGCCGCGCGCGACCCCGAGTTGACCGCCGAGGGCGTCGGGGACGGGGCGACGACCCCGAAAGTGAAGCCGCGGGCGCGCAGCGCGTCGATGGCCCGGGGCAGGTACTCGAGCTGCGCGGGAGGGCAGCCGATCGTGTCGCCGGAGTCGTGCAGCAGGATCATCGCCTGGTCCACCGACTCGGTGAGCACGTAGTCGACGAGCGCGTCGGCGCCCGGGCACTGGAAATCGCCGGGCTTGTTCGACGTCCACTTCCAGTGGACCCCGTTCGACATCCCCAGGCGCGCGAGGGCCGCGTCACCGCCGGGGGAGGGCTGGCCGAACGGGTAGCGGAACAGCGTCGGACGCACCCCGGTGGCCTCGGTGAGCACCTCGTTCGTGCGCTGGATCTCGACCTCGGCCTCCTCGGGCGTCAGGTCCGGGAACCACGGGTGCTCCCAGGCGTGGTTGGCCACGACGTGGCCCTCGTCATGCACGCGGCGCACCAGCTCGGGGTGCTGCTCGGAGTGGTCGCCCTGCAGGAAGAAGGTGGCGGGCACCCGCTTGGCGGCCAGGACGTCGAGGATGTACGGCGTCAGCTGCGGCGACGGGCCGTCGTCGAAGGTGAGCGCGACGCGGGGCCCGGGGCGCGCCTCGGGCGAGGGCGGCAGCGCCTGGTCGAGCGCGGTCGGGACGTAGCGGGGGCCGGCGACGGTCTCGTCGGACGCCGTCCCGGCCACCGACGAGGCGACCGAGATCACCACGGTGCCGAGCAGCGCGAGCAGGAAGAAGAGCAGCGAGCGGACGTTGCGACGCCGGTCGTCGAAGGACACGCGACCTCAGCGGAACGGACGCAGGCTGCGGCGCACGATCCGCACCACGAGCAGCAGCGTGAACAGCACGGTCACCGCCATGAGCACCGCCGCGATGGCGTTGATGCCGGTGGCCGCGGCCAGCGCGAAGCCGGTGGTGCCGCCACCGACGGCGCTCGTGAGGTACATCGAGTGCTCGCCGTACATCCCGTCCTCTTCCCGATTCTCTCGACGATCCCGATCCGACTACCAGGCCTGGCGGCGGGCGTTGAGACACCGCCACGCCGAGACCACCGCACACAGCTCCAGGAAGAACCCGTAGAAGTCCTCGATCACCAGCACCGCGCACAGCACGACGTCGCGCCACCCGCGGTCGGGGACCCGCCACATGGACGTCATCCGCTCCAGCCACATCACGCCGAGCGGGATGAGCCCGATCAACGCGTACCGGAACGGGACCGCGTAGATGATCATCAGCGTGAGCATCGTCAGGAACAGCACGCGGAAGAACACGCTGAAGCCGAACAGGACGTAGGACAGGCAGTCCAGCCGCGTCGAGGTGGACCAGCCACGCTTGAGGCACTCGTCCATCCCGCCGCGTCCCCACCGCATGCGCTGCACCCAGAGCTCGCGGAACGAGGCGGGCGGGGTCGTGTAGACGTGCGCCTTGCGGGCGGCGGCCACGCGGAAGCCGCGGGCCTTGAGCTCCAGCGTCAGCGCGTAGTCCTCGATCAGCGACGTGCCGTCCCACGGCTCGCCGGCCTCGCGGTGGGCGGCCACGGCCTCGAGGGCGGCGTTGCGGTACATGGCGGCGGCGCCGCTGGCGACCGAGACCCGCCAGCGGCGCAGATCGCGCAGGTCGTCGTAGCGGGTGTACTCGAGGCGCTGGAGCCGCCAGACCAGGCCGCGGCCCGGCGTCGCCCAGTACCGGGCGCAGACCGCGCCGAGCACGGCGTTGCCGCGCAGCTCGTCGGCCATCGCCGCCACCGTGTCCGGCAGCAGCACGGTGTCGGCGTCCATGGTCAGCACGAGGTCGGCGCCGCGCGCCGTCTCGCGCCAGCCGTGGTTGAGCGCGCCGGCCTTCTTGTCCGGGTTGTGCGCCATCTCCACGACCGTCACCGGGTAGCGGCGGGCGATCTCGGCCGTGCGGTCGGTGCAGTTGTTGGCCACCACGACGACGTCGGCGATGTGCAGCCACTCGGGGACGTCCTGCGCGAGCAGGCCCTCCACCGTGGCCGCGATGCCCGCCTCCTCGTTGTGGGCCGGCACCAGGACGCTGACGGTGGTGACCGCCGTGGCGGCGGCCGTCGCGCGGCGGGTGCTGCGGCCCGTGCGGGGGGAGGCGGAGCCGCCCTCCGGCGCCGGGGCGGGCGCGGGCGCGATGGTGGTGCGCAGCGTGATGGTGGGCGCGTCGTGGTCCGAGGAGCGGCGGGCCGGGCGGGTGCGGACACCCACGGGACCGGTCACCGGGTCGGCGGGGCCGGAGCTGCGCGGCGACGTCGCGCCCGCTCGTCCGACCCGTACGGCCTGGCTGCTCGCCACGTCACCTCACTCGCGTCACCGTGTGCCCACGTCCGTGGTCGCTGCTCACCCGATCGGTGGGCGACCTGCCAGGGATACCGTACACAGACCGGATTTCGTTACACCATCGTGAGAAATCGGATGTCGCTTTGACGCCGGAGTGTCACTCACCTGCCCTTTCGTCGCCCCGATCGGCAGATGGCTGAGAGCCGGCTCCGGCGTTCGGCACAGCGACGGCGGCCGGGACGGCGGGCGTGAGCCGCCCCACCTCGTCGGGCCTACCGTGGGCGAGGTGATCGGCATCGAGATCGTCGGCTTCGTCGTCTCGAGCGGCCACGCCTACGAGGGACGCCCGGGCGACGGCCCCGTGACGGTGCCGACCGGCACGCCCGACCACATCGAGATCCGCGCCGGGTACGGGGTGGTGGGCGACCGCTACGCGGGGCAGGCCGCGCACCGCGACGCCGCGGTCACCGTGCTCGCGATCGAGGCGCTCGAGGCCGTCGCCACCGAGCTCGGTGTCCCGCCGTTCGATCCGGTCGCGGCCCGCCGCACGATCCTCACCCGCGGGCTGGACGTCGAGGCCCTGCGCTCCCGCGAGTTCGCCCTCGACTCCGGCGACGGGCCGGTGCGCCTCGGCGGGGGCCGGCCCGCGGCCCCGTGCGCCTGGATGGACGTGGTGCTCGCCCCGGGCGCGCACGCCGCCCTCCGCGGGCGCGCCGGGGTCCGGTGCGCGGCGCTGGGTTCGGGGACGCTGCGGGTGGGGCCGGCGACCGTGACCGTCCCGGACGGCGACGATCTCCTGGACGCGTCGCGGGCCGGCCTCCCGCGTCGGGCGCGCCGGCCGGCCGCGAACCGGACGTGTCGTGACGCTCCGGGCACGGCGACGGTGGCCTCGGTCTCGACCACGGGTCCGTGATCGCGTCCTGCGGCACGGTCGTGCGGTGAGCGCCGACGTCTCGACCGCCGAGTCCACCACCGGGATCGGGCGCGCCCGCACGCTGCTGCTCGCCGTGGTGTGCGGCGCCGCGGTGGCGAACATCTACTACGCGCAGCCCCTGCTGCACACGATCGGCGAGGAGTTCGGTGTCGGCAACGGCACCGCCGCGCTGCTCGTCACGGCGTCGCAGGTGGGGTACGCGCTCGCGCTCGCCTTCGTCGTCCCACTCGGTGACCTGCTGGAGCGCCGGCGGCTGGTGAGCCTGCTGCTGCTCGGCTGCGCCGTGGTGCTCGGGCTGGCCGCGGCGGCGCCGGGGTTCGCGCTGCTCGCCACGGCCGTCGCGCTGGTCGGGGTGACCTCCGCCGTCGCGCAGATCGCGGTGCCCCTGGCGGCGCAGCTGGCCGGCGACCACGAGCGCGGCCGCGTCGTCGGCACCGTGATGAGCGGCCTGCTGATCGGCATCCTCGGGGCGCGGACGGTCGCCGGGTTCGTGGCCGAGGCCGGCGGGTGGCGCTGGGTCTTCGCGCTCGCGGCGGGCGTCATGGTGGTGCTGGCCGTGGTGGTGCGCCTGGTGCTGCCGGTCGTCGCGCCCACGGAGGCGACGAGCTACCCGCGCCTGCTGGGCTCGGTGCTCGGGCTCGTGCGCCACGAGCCGGAGCTGCGCCGGCGCATGCTGCTGGGCGCGGTCGGCATGGGGTGCTTCACGATCCTGTGGACCTCGGCCGACTTCCTGCTCTCCGCGCCGCCCTACGGCTTCGGTCCGGCGGTCGTCGGCCTGTTCGGCCTCGCGGGCCTGGCGGGGGCGGCGATGGCGCCGCTCGCGGGCCGGCTCGCCGACCGCGGCCACGGTCGGCTCGTCGTCACCCTGGGGCTGGTGGTGCTCGTGGCCAGCTGGGCGCTGCTCGGGCTCGGCGGCGCGTCGATCGTGGCGCTGATCGCGGGCGTCGTCGTGCTCGACCTCGCCCAGCAGAGCCTGCAGATCAGCCACCAGAGCGTCATCTACGCGCTCGCCCCGCAGGCCCGCAGCCGCATCACCACCGCGTACATGACCTCGGTGTTCGTCGGCGGCACGCTGGCCTCGGCGGCGACGTCGATCGTCTACCCCGCGGGCGGCTGGATCGGCGTGTGCGTGCTCGGCGGCGCCGTCGCCCTCGTCGGCCTCGGCGTCTGGTTCCTGCCCCGTACGTGAGCGAAGTTCCCGGCTATAGCCGGGAACTTCGCTCACGGGGGAGACAGGCGCGCGGAGAGGTCGCTCGCGGCCGCGGCGGTGGCGGCGGCGTGGGCGGCGAGGTGGGGGCGCAGGCGCGGCGCGGGGCCGGACACGGTGAGCGCGGCGACGATCCCGCCGTGGAACCCGCGCACCGGAGCGGCCGCGCCGGCGAGCGTGGGGTCGAACTCGCCGTCCACCACGGCGTGGCCCGCGGCGCGCACCCGCGCCAGGACCTCGGGATCGGCGCCGACCGCCCGGGCGGCCGCCTCGTCGCGCTCGGAGAGCAGCACCCGGCCCGTGGACGTCGTCGCCGCCGGGATGTCGTCGACGTCGAAGCGCGCCCGGGCGGGCCCGCCGGCGGCGTCGGCGGTCAGCAGCGTGGCCACCCGGGCCCCGTGCAGGCGGCACAGCGACGCCTGCTCGCCGGTGCGCGCGGCGAGGGCGATCAGCGCGGGACGGGCCAGCGCGACCAGGCGGGCCTCGGTGGTGCGGGCGGCGAAGGCGTAGAGCCGCCAGCCGAGGGCGTAGCGCCGGCTCGCCGGGTCGCGCTCGACGAGGCCCTCCTCCTCGAGGGCGGCGAGGGCGCGCGAGACCTGGCTGGGCTGGCGCCCGGTCTCCTCGGCCACCCGCGCCACGCCGAGCCCGGCCGTCAGCGCCTCGGGCGAGGACAGCACGTCGAGCAGCTCCATGTCGCGGCGCAGGCCCGTCGAGCGGGGGCGGGTCATGCCGCCAGTCCCAGCATCGCCAGCGCCACGATCCCGCCGAGCGTCCAGGCCGCGGTGCGCCACCAGTTGGTGCGCGTGAGCCGGGCGTGCACGGCCGGGTCCCACCCCTGCCCCAGCCGCTGGTGGCACGGCACCGACACGGCGACGGTCACGGCCACCGTGGCGGCCCCGCACAGCCCCGCCGCGAGCGCGAGCACGAACGGGACGCCGGGCGGCCGCCACACGAGCAGCACCGCGCACGTCAGCCCCTGCACCGCCCAGGGCCCGCTGACCAGCAGGCCCATGATCCGCGTGTGCCGGTCGTGGACCGTCACCCAGTCGCCTCCGACCATGTGGGCGAACCCGGGGTAGACGAGCAGCTGGATCACCCAGACCAGCCCGACGCAGAACCAGACGGCGGCGAGGTGCAGGCCCAGCACGGCCGTCCCCAGCAGACCCGTCCCCAGCAGCGGAGTTGCGCTCACCGCACGGATTCTTGCCCCCTCCGTCGCCGGCTCCTCTACTGACCCACGCCGGACCGCGAGGGGGACAGGCCGACGTGAAGATCACCGACATCCGTCTCGAGCACCGCGAGACCGTCCTCGACCCGCCCTGCCACGCCGCCTGGGACCCCGAGCCCCGCACCCGGTTCGACGCGACGATCGTCCGCGTCGAGACCGACGAGGGCGTCGTCGGCGTGGGCTCGGGCGACACCATGGCCGGGTTCGACGCCCACCGCGAGCTCTTCCTCGGCAGCGACCCGCTCGCCACCGAGCTCCAGGTGCGCCGCATCGAGTCGATCGGCTTCCACGCCGGGCGGTTCTGGCCGCTCGAGTCCGCGATCTGGGACATCGTCGGCCAGGTCGCCGGCCTCCCCGTGGCCACGCTCTTCGGCGGCGTCACCGACCGCGTGCCCGTCTACGCGTCCTGGTGCTCCGAGCAGCCGCCCGGGCGCCGGGCGGAGGACGCCCACCGGCTGGTGGAGGACGGCATCCGGGCGGTCAAGATCCGGGCCCACCCACAGCGGCTGCGGCAGGGTGTCGCGGCCGTCGCCGCGGTCCGCGAGGCCGTCGGCGACCGGCTCGACATCATGGTCGACCTCAACCAGGCCTGGCGGATGGGCGGCGACGTCACCGAGCCGCTCGAGCTCGCCGAGGTCCGGCGGGTCGTCCGGCGCCTCGCCGAGTACGACGTCGCCTGGGTCGAGGAGCCGCTGCCCTACGCCGACGTCGACGGGCACCGCCTGCTGCGCGCGGACAACCCGGGCGTGCGGATCGCGGCGGGGGAGATGCTGGACTCGCTGCCGCAGACCCTGGCGCTCCTCGAGGCCGACGCGCTGGACGTCTACCAGGCCGACGTGGTGCTCGCCCTCGGGATGACGCGGTCCCGCCAGCTCGCCGAGGCCGCCCGCGCGCGGCACCGCCGCTTCACCCCGCACACCTGGACCAACGGCCTGGGCCTGCTCGCGAACCTGCACGTCGCCGCGGGCGTCGGTGCCGGGCCCTACCTGGAGTTCCCCGACGACCCGGCCGGCGGCTGGACCCCGGAGCGTCGCGACTTCCTGCTCGCCGAGCCGCTGCGCCCCGACCCCGACGGCATGCTCGTCGTGCCCGAGGCGCCCGGGCTGGGCGCCGTGCTCGCCTGACGGGCACCCCCGAGACGGCGGTCCCGGCTCTGACCCCCCCTCGGAGCCGGGGCCGCCACCCACAGAGAAGCCGCACACCCGCAGGAGGAGTCCCGTGACCGGCACGGCCGACCGCACCGACGTCCACGCCCCCTGCGCCGGCGTGGCCGCCGGCACCGCGTTCCTGTCCGGCCCCGGGCCGGTCGTCGACTTCGGGCCCGGCGCGGTGGCCCGAATCCCGCGCACCTCGCCGCGCTGACCGCGCGGCGGGTGCTCGTGGTCACCGACCCCGGCCTGCGCGCAGCCGGGGTCGTGGACGCCGTCGTCGGGCCGCTCGCCGCGTCCGGCGCGGTGGTCGAGGTGTTCGACGCGGTGCGCGGCAACCCCACGGTGGCCGTCGTCGAGGACGGCGCCGAGCACGCCCGGGCCCTGGGCCTCGACGCGGTGCTCGCGCTCGGGGGCGGGTCGAGCCTCGACGCCGCCAAGGGGATCGCGCTGCTCGCGCCGTCGCCCGGCGCCCGGGCCGACGGCAGCGGGGTGACGCCCGCGGCGGGGCTCCCGCTCGTGGCCGTCCCCACCACGGCGGGCACGGGGGCCGAGACGAACGGCTTCGGGGTGCTCGAGGACCCCGCGAATCGGCAGAAGGTCTACTGCGGCGACGCGAGCGTCGTGCCCCGGGTCGCCGTGCTCGACCCGGAGCTGACCCTCGGCCTGCCTGCCGCGGCCACCGCCGCGACCGGCGTCGACGCGCTGGTGCACGGCATCGAGTCGCTGGCCTCGCGCGGCCGGGACCCGATGTCCGAGGCGTTCGCCGCCGAGGCCGTCCGCCGGGCGTGGGTGTGGCTGCCGGTGGCGGTGGCCGACGGGAGCGACCCGCGGGCGCGCGCCGAGATGCTCGTCGCGGCGCACCTGGCCGGGCAGGCGCTCACGCGCAGCGGACTGGGCCTGGTGCACGGGCTCGCGCACGCCCTGAGCCTGCACACCGGCGCGGTGCACGGGCCGGCCCTGGCCGCCGTGCTGCCCGAGGTCGTGGCGTGGTCGCTCGACGCCGACCCCGCGGGGTGGGGACGCGCCGCCGAAGCTGCCGGCCTGCCCGGGCCCGCCGCCCTGCCCGACGCGCTGGGGGCCTGCTCGAGCAGGTCGACACGCGGGTCTCGGTGGCCGACCTGGGTGCGGCCCCCGACGACCGCGAGGCCCTGGCGCGCACGGCCCTGGCCGACCCGGTCAGCCGCAACGCGCCTCGGCACCCGGCGTCGGTGGCCGAGCTCGTGGAGCTGCTCGGCCGCTGCTGACACGCGGTCGCGAGCCACCCGGACGTGGGCGAGGTCACGGATCCGGGCTCCTGGTGGCGGTGTGGGGCCCGGCTTTGAGGTCATGCAACAGGTTTCGCCCCGGAGTCCTCACTCCTCGCGTAGCCCGTGCGTCGGCGCGGTCCCTACCGTCGGGGTAGTGATCAGCAGCGGGCCGACGGGCGCTCGCCCAGCTCCCCCCGGACTCCCGTAGGACAGAGGAGGCCTCGTGACCACCCTCGAGACCATTCCCGAGCACATCACCCGCATCAACCAGGCCAAGACGCCGATGGGTCCCGGCCGCCCCGGGGCCAGCACCGCGCACATCACGCCGTCGACCGAGCACCTGTCGACCGAGGACATCGAACGCCTCGGCGCCGAGCTCGAGGTCCTGCGTGACCAGGTCATGTCGTCGCTCGGCGACGACGACGCGCGCTACATCCGCCGCGTCATCCGGACCCAGCGTGGCCTCGAGGCGGCGGGACGCGTCCTGCTGCTCGGCGCGTTGTTCCCGCCGGCGTTCGTGGTCGGCACCGCGTCGCTCGCCCTGGCCAAGATCCTCGAGAACATGGAGATCGGCCACAACGTCCTGCACGGCCAGTGGGACTGGATGCGCGACCCGGAGATCAACTCCACCACCTGGGAGTGGGACCACGTCTCCACCGCCCGGAGCTGGCAGCAGACCCACAACTACCTGCACCACACGTACACCAACGTGCACGGCAAGGACCGGGACATCGGCTACAACGTGCTGCGGGTCGACCCCGACCAGCCGTGGGAGCCCATCTACCTGTTCCAGACCTTCACCAACGCCGGCCTCGCCATGATCTTCGAGTGGGGCATCGCGGCCTTCGACCTCGAGATCGACCAGGTCCAGCGCGGCGAGAAGACCTGGGCCGAGAAGATGCCCGAGCTCAAGGCGATGGGCCGCAAGGCCGGCAAGCAGGCCCTCAAGGACTTCGTGGTCTTCCCCGCGCTGTCCGGGCCCTCGTTCGTCCCGGCGCTGGTGGGCGGCCTGCTCGCCAACCTCGTCCGCAACGTCTGGTCGCACGCGGTGATCTTCTGCGGTCACTTCCCCGTCGAGGTGGAGACCTTCGACGAGGAGCGGCTGGAGAACGAGACGCAGGCCGAGTGGTACGTGCGTCAGATGCTGGGCTCGGCCAACATCGAGGGCTCGAAGCTCCTGCACATCATGACCGGGAACCTCTCGCACCAGATCGAGCACCACCTCTTCCCGGACATGCCCTCGAACCGCTACGGCACCATCGCGCCGCAGGTGCGCGACCTGTGCCGCCGCTACGGGCTGCCGTACCACGCGGGCCCGATGTGGAAGCAGTACGGCGGCGTGCTCGCCAAGATCGCCCGCCTGTCGTTCCCCGGCGGCCACAAGGGCCTCGCCAAGCGGCGCCTGCGGGCGCTGCCGTTCGGCCGCCGGCGCGCCGAGTCCCTCGACGCCGCCGCCCCGGCCGCCGCCTGAGGCACCTCTGGTCGCAGCGAACGCGCTGTTCGCTGCTTCTAGGCGCACGAAGTCCCCGTTCGCGCCGGGTGGCTCAGCCCTCCGCGAGGGCGGGCCCCCCGGCGCGCAGGGCGAGGGCGACCTCGAGGCGGCCCACCGGGTCGTCCAGCACCCCGGCGAACGCCTCCTTGAGGCGCGCGAGCCGGTAGCGCACGGTCTGCGGGTGCACGTGCAGGCGCGTGGCGGCCTCGCCGACGTCGCCGTGCGCGTCGAGCCAGGCCGTCAGCGTCGTCACCGCGCGGTCGCGGGCCGCCGACGTCATGCGCCGCAGGGGCTCGAGGCGCTGGGCCACGAGGTCGGCGGTGAGCGTGACGTCGGCGTGCAGGAGCAGGGCGAGCAGGTGGTCCTCGGAGCGCACGAGGCCCTCGTCGCCCAGGTGGCCCTCGAGGTGCAGGGCCCAGGTCGCGCGGGCGCGGGTGACGGTGCGTGGCACCTGGTCGGGCTCCACCGTCGGCCCGAGCACCGCCGTCGTGCCGCGCAGCGCGTCGGCCACGACCTCGAGCCGCCCCGGCCCCTCGGGATCGGGGAGGAAGACGACGCCCAGGCGGTCGACGACCGACCCCGCGACGTCCGGGGGCAGGCGCCGGCACACCAGCGGCAGCGACTCCTCGCTGGTCACCAGCGCCGCGACCGTCTTGGGCGTCGACCAGCCCGCCTCGCGGGCGAGCGCCTCGAGCTCGGCGCCCTCGGGGGCGGGTGTGCGGCACAGACGCTCGACGAGGGCGTGCTGTCGCGCCTGGCGTGATCCCGCGGCCAGCGACTGCTCGTAGGCGTAGCCCGAGACGGACGCCGCGGCGAGCTGCTCGATGTAGGCGAAGAGGGCCTCGGCGAGGCGGAAGATCGACTCCGCTTCGAGCCCGTGCTCGCCGCTCGTGCCCGCGATGCGGCGCCAGAGCACCCGCGAGCCGATGCGGTAGGCGCTCTGCAGGGCGTCCATGGTGCGGCCGTGGCGGTGCTCGACGCGGCCGAGCTCGAAGTAGACGGTGGTGTCCGGCAGGGCGGCGTCGGTGCCGAGCAGGTCGAGGAACTGGTCGAGGGCCACGGAGACCCCGAGCCGGATGCGCCGGCCGAACTCGCCGTTCATCGACAGCGCGTACTCGGCGACCTCGGCGCGCACCTCGGCGATGATCTCGTCGCCGGCGCCGAGCACCACGGGGCGCAGCCGGTCGCGGGCCGTGTCGGGGACGTCGGCCCACGGGTGCCGTCGCGGGGCGTCCGACGCCGCGCACACACCGTCGCTCACGCGCCCAGTGTCGCAGGATCGGGCGAAGACGCCAGGAGGGACGACGGCGGGCCGCGTCACCATCTGTCCCGTCGCGGGCCGGCCGTGTCGTGCGCGACTCGCCCGGGCCGTGGCGCGGGGCCCGGTCCGGGGGAGGGCCAGGATGGTGGGGTGCACCGGTCCGCGCAGGCGCTCCTCGCGGCGCTCCGGGCACCCGGCGCCCGGACGGCGCTCGCGGTCGGCGCGCTCGCCGCCCTGGTCGCGGGCGCGGGCCTGCGGCCGCTGACCCGGCGCTGGCCGGCGGCGGTCCTGGGCAGCCTGCTGTCCTCGACGGCCACCGAGACCCCGCGCGCCACGGCCGTGCTCCTCGGCTCGGTGGCCGGTGTCGCGGCCCGCCGCGGGGCGCTGTGGCACCCCGCGGGGCAGGCGGGGCTCGCCGTGACCGCGGGTGCGGTCGGGGTGCTGCTCACCCTGGACCGCCGGGCGCGCGCGGACTCCGAGGTCCTCGCCGAGGCGCTGCGCGCCGAGATCGGCCCCGTGGAGCTCCCGGCGCGGGCCGGCGTCGTGCGCTCCGTGCTCGCGCGCCACCGATACGCGACGGTCCGCGACGTCGCCTACGGCCCGGACCCGGTGGCGAACCTGCTCGACGTCTGGCGCGACCCGCTGCTGCCCGCCGACGCCCGGGCGCCGGTGCTGCTGCAGATCCACGGCGGGGCGTGGTCGTCGGGCAGCAAGGCCGCCGACGCCCACCCGCTGATGGCCCACATGGTCGAGCGCGGCTGGGTGTGCGTCAGCGTCGACTACCGCCTCGGGCCCGCCGAGCGCTGGCCCGCGCAGATCGTCGACGTCAAGCGCGCGCTGGCCTGGACCCGCGCCCACATCGCCGACCACGGCGGCGACCCGGCCCGCATCGCGATCACGGGCGGGTCGTCCGGCGCCCACCTCGCGGCGCTCGCCGCGCTCACCCCCGGGGCCTGGCAGCCCGGGTTCCCCGACGCCGACACGTCGGTCGCCGCCGCCGTCTGCCTCTACGGCATCTACGACCTGACCAGCGACGACGGCAGCGGCACCCTCGACGAGCTCCTGGCCGAGACGATGATGCCGACCGCGCTGGGCGAGGACGCCCACCCGTACGTGGCCGCCTCCCCGGCGGCGCGCGTGCACCCCGACGCCCCGCCGTTCATGGTCCTGCACGGCTCCGCCGACGCGATCGTCGTGCCCGCGCAGAGCCGCGCGTTCGTCAGCCGGCTGCGGGCGGTGTCGGAGGCGCCGGTGGTGCACGCCGAGCTCGCGCACGCCCAGCACGGCTTCGACCTCGTGCCCACCCCCCGCACCCTCGCCGCCGTACGGGCGATCGCGGCCTTCCTGGAGGCGGTGGTGGGGCGGGGGACGCCCCGCTCGGGCCGGGCGGACACGGTGGTCGCGGGCGCTCGATAAGCTCGACGGACCACCCTCGATGTTTCGGAGAGTCCGCCGTGTCCTCGCCCGCCCCGCCCCGCCCCGCCGTCGCCGACAGCGTCCGGGTGACGGCGGGCACCACCGCCGGCCAGGCCGTCCGCGACGCCGGGCTGCCGCTCACCGGGCACGAGGCCGTGATCGTCGTCCGGGCCCCCGACGGCGTGCTCAAGGACCTCGCCTGGGCGCCCGAGGAGGACGTCGACGTCGCACCGGTGCCGGCGGACACCGAGGACGGCCGCGCCGTGATCCGGCACTCGGCGGCGCACGTGCTCGCCCAGGCGGTGCAGCAGCTCTTCCCGGACGCCAAGCTCGGGATCGGGCCGCCGATCGCCGACGGCTTCTACTACGACTTCGCGGTCGAGCGGCCGTTCACGCCCGAGGACCTCGAGGCCCTCGAGAAGGCGATGCGCAAGATCGTCAAGGCCAAGCAGCGGTTCGTGCGCCGCGAGTACGCCTCGCTCGACGCCGCCCGCGAGGAGCTGGCGGGCGAGCCGTTCAAGCTCGAGCTGGTCGACCTCAAGGGCACCGACGCCGACCAGGACTCCGAGATCATGGAGGTCGGGGCCGGCGAGCTCACCGCCTACGACAACGTGCACGCCCACACGGGCGAGCGCGTCTGGGGCGACCTGTGCCGGGGCCCGCACATCCCGACCACCGGGTACATCCCGGCGTTCAAGGTGCTGCGCTCCGCGGCGGCCTACTGGCGCGGCGACCAGCGCAACGCCCAGCTGCAGCGCATCTACGGGACGGCCTGGGAGTCGCAGGAGGCGCAGGACGCCTACCTCGAGCGCGTCGCGGAGGCCGAGCGCCGCGACCACCGCCGCCTCGGCGCCGAGCTCGACCTGTTCAGCTTCCCCGACGAGATCGGCTCCGGGCTCGCGGTGTTCCACCCCAAGGGCGGGATCATCCGCAAGGAGCTGGAGGACTACTCCCGCCAGCGCCACACCGAGGCCGGCTACGAGTTCGTCAACACCCCGCACGCCACCAAGGGCGAGCTGTTCCAGACGTCGGGTCACCTCGACTGGTACCGCGAGGGCATGTTCCCGGCCATGCACCTCGACGAGGAGCGCGCCGAGGACGGCACGGTCAAGCGTCAGGGCATCGACTACTACCTCAAGCCGATGAACTGCCCGATGCACAACCTGATCTACCGGGCGCGCGGGCGGTCCTACCGCGAGCTGCC
Organism: Actinomycetospora sp. CA-053990; assembly: GCF_050948445.1. NCBI lineage: Bacteria > Bacillati > Actinomycetota > Actinomycetes > Pseudonocardiales > Pseudonocardiaceae > Actinomycetospora > Actinomycetospora sp. CA-053990. Next base: position 2,536,157 of record NZ_CP192043.1, read on the forward strand.
GCTGCGCCTGTTCGAGTTCGGGACGGTCTACCGCTACGAGAAGTCCGGCGTGGTGCACGGCCTGACCCGCGCGCGGGGCTTCACCCAGGACGACGCGCACATCTACTGCACCCGCGAGCAGATGGCCGGCGAGATCACCTCGCTGCTGACGTTCGTCCTCGACCTGCTGCGCGACTACGGCCTCGAGGACTTCTACCTCGAGCTCTCCACCCGCAACCCGGAGAAGTCGATCGGGACCGACCAGGAGTGGGAGGACGCCACCGACGCGCTGCGCGAGGCGGCCTCGAACTTCGGGCTCGACCTCGTCGACGACCCGGGCGGCGCCGCGTTCTACGCGCCGAAGATCAGCGTGCAGGCCCGGGACGCCATCGGGCGGTACTGGCAGATGTCGACCATCCAGGTCGACCTGATGCTGCCCGACCGCTTCGAGCTCGAGTACACCGCGAGCGACGGCAGCAGGCAGCGGCCGGTGATGATCCACCGCGCGCTGTTCGGGTCGATCGAGCGCTTCTTCGGGGTGCTCACCGAGCACTACGCCGGCGCGTTCCCGGCCTGGCTGGCGCCGGTGCAGGTCGTCGGCATCCCGGTGTCCGGCGACCAGGCGGAGTACGTCGCGCAGATCGCCGACCGTCTGCGCGCCGAGGGGCTGCGCGTCGACGTCGACGACTCCGACGACCGGATGCAGAAGAAGATCCGGAACCACACGCTGCAGAAGGTGCCGTTCCTGCTGCTCGCAGGGGGGAAGGATGCCGACGCTTCGGGCGAGCGAAGCGACGGGACCCGATGGAACGGGGCGGTCTCGTTCCGGTTCCGCGACGGGTCGCAGCGCAACGGGGTGCCGGTCGACGAGGCCGTCGCCGCCGTCGTCGACTGGGTCCGCCGCCGCGAGAACGTCTCACCCGACGCGGAGAAGTTCCTGCCCTGATGAGCGGTGACGCAGCGCCGGAGATCGCGGAGTCCGGGGATCTCGACGAGCTCCGGGGCGCCGGGACCCCCGACGGGTTCCGGCGCCTCTGGGCGCCGCACCGGATGGCCTACATCGCGGGCGCGGCCGGTACCGGCGAGGAGTCCGGGCAGTGTCCGCTGTGCCGGATCCCGACCCTCGACGACGACGACGGCCTGGTGCTGCACCGCGGCGAGCGCGTCTACGCCGTGCTCAACCTGCACCCGTACAACCCCGGGCACCTCATGGTCGTGCCGTACCGCCACGTCGCGGGCCTCGACGAGCTGGACCTCGAGGAGTCGGCCGAGCTCGTCGCGGTGACCCAGCAGGCGGTGCGGGCCCTGCGCACGGTCGCGGCCCCGCACGGGTTCAACGTCGGGATCAACCTCGGGCACGTGGCGGGCGGCTCGCTGGCCGACCACCTGCACCAGCACGTCGTCCCGCGCTGGGGCGGCGACGCCAACTTCATCACCGTCATCGGCCAGACGAAGGTGATCCCGCAGCTGCTCGCCGAGACACGGTCCGTCCTGTCCGCGGCGTGGCCCTCGCCATGATCAACCAGTGGGCCCGCGCCGCGATCAAGGGCGTGGTCGAGCCCACCGCGTCCTGGCTGGTCCGGCGCGGCGTGCACCCCGACGCGGTCACCGTGTTCGGCACCGTGGCCTCCACCGCCTCGGCGCTGTGGCTCATCCCGACCGGGCACCTCCTCGCGGCGTCGATCGTCGTCGCCGTCTTCGCGCTGCTCGACGTCCTCGACGGCGCGATGGCCCGCGCGCGGGGGGTGACGAGTCCCTTCGGGGGCGTGCTCGACTCCGTCGGCGACCGCCTCGTCGACGGCGCGGTCTTCGCCGGCATCACCTGGTGGGCGTTCACCCAGGACCGGCCCCTGCTCGCGGGCCTCGCTCTGGCCTGCCTCATCACCGGCCAGCTGATCTCCTACATCAAGGCCCGCGCCGAGGCCGCGGGCCTGCGGGCCGACGGCGGCCTGGTGGAACGCGCCGAGCGCCTGATCCTCGGGCTCGCCGGTGTCGGGCTCACCGGGATCGGCGTGCCCTACGCGCTCGACGTCGCGCTGTGGCTGCTCACGATCGGCTCGGTGATCACCGTCGGCCAGCGCATCGTGGCGGTGTGGCACAGCGCGCGCGAGCAGTACGGCGCGGCGACGGGCGTCACCGACCATCCCGAGAACTCCGAGGGGACCGCGTGACCGAGACCGCGACCGAGACCTCGCCGTCCGTCGTCACCCCCGCGCAGCGCGCCGCCGAACTGGGCTACGCGGCGGGGTGGGGGCTGGTGCGTGCGGTACCCGAGCCGGTGGCGCGCTGGGCGTTCGCCGCGGGCGCCGACCTGGCCGCGCGCCGCGGCGGACCGGGGTGCGCCGGCTGCGCTCGAACCTCGCGCGCGTCCGTCCCGACGCCGGCGCCGACGAGCTCGACGCCCTCACCGCGGCGGCCGTGCGCTCCTACGCGCGGTACTGGCGCGAGGCGTTCCGGCTGCCGGGGATGGACCACGAGGCGCTGGTCCGCAAGCCCGTGGTGTACGGCCAGGAGCATCTCGACGCCGCGCTCGCGACCGGGCGCGGGGCGGTCGTGGCGCTGACCCACTCCGGCAACTGGGACATGGCGGGCCTCTGGCTCGTCGCCCACTCCGGGCGCTTCACCACCGTCGCCGAGCGCCTGCGCCCCGAGTCGCTCTACGAGCGCTTCGTCGCCTACCGCGAGTCCCTCGGCATGGAGATCCTGCCGATGACCGGCGGCGACTCCCCGGTGCGCGGGCTCGTGCGGGCGCTGCGCGAGGGACGGGTCGTCTGCCTCGTCGCCGACCGCGACCTCTCCGCCCACGGCGTGCCGGTGACGTTCTTCGGCGGGCGGGCGACGATGCCGCCCGGCCCGGCGGCGCTCGCCGCGAGCACCGGCGCGGCGCTGCTGCCGGTGGGGCTGTGGTTCACCGAGGACCCGGGGGACGGCTCGGGGGAGGGGTGGGGGTTCCGCATCCACCCGCCGGTCCCGGTGCCCGACCGTGCCGCCGTCCCGGCCGCGACCCAGGCGGTCGCCGACCACTTCGCCGCCGAGATCGCCGAGCACCCCGCCGACTGGCACATGCTCCAGCGCGTCTGGCGCGACTGAGCCGGCCGTCCCACCGGCCCCGCCCGACTCCTCCGTCCCACCGGTGCACCCGGTGGTGATCGCTGCTCCGTTCGCAGGAAGCGTGACGTGGAGCACACGCTGGCGGTTTATCGTTCATCTCATGAACACGGGCCCGCGACCGGGATCGCCGTCCGGTCTGCGCGACGCGAACCGTCGCCGCGTGGTGGACGCCGTCCGCGCCGGCGGCGCGCCGACGCAGGCGGAGATCGCCGGGGCCACGGGGCTCGCGCCGGCCACGGTGTCGAACATCGTGCGGGACCTCGGCGCCGCGGGCCTGCTCACGGCGGGTGACGAGGTGCGTGCGGGGAGGCGCGTCCGCGCGGTCCGGCTCGTCCGCGGGGCGGGGTGGTCGCCGGCATCGACGTCGGGCACCGGCACCTGCGGGTCGCCCTGGCCGACGTCGCCGACCCGTCCGCGGCCGCCGGGCACCCGGGTCCGCCCGGGCGCTCCGAGCTGCGGGCGGACCTGCCCGACTACCACGGCGTCGCCGAGGGCCTGGCGACCGCGGCGAGCCTGATCGACGAGGCGCTCGCGCAGGCCGGCGTCCGGCGCGAGGCGTTGCGCGGCGCGGTGGTCGGGCTGCCGGCGCCGGTCGACCGCGCCACGGGTGCGGTGGGGGCCTCCGGCGTGCTCCCGGGGTGGATCGGCGTGCCGGTGGCCGGTCGGGTGTCCGAGCACCTCGGGGTCCCGAGCTGGGTCGACAACGACGCCACCCTCGGCACCCTCGCCGAGCAGCGCTGGGGGGCGTTGCGCGAGGTCCGGGACGGAGTGTTCCTCAAACTCTCGGACGGTGTCGGCGCCGGGCTGGTGCTCGACGGGCGGCTCTACCGGGGCCCCGACGGCACCGCGGGCGAGATCGGCCACGTCGCCGTCGACCCGGGTGACCGCCACGCCGCGGTGTGCCGGTGCGGGCACCGCGGGTGCCTCGAGACGGTGGTGTCCACGCGCACCGTCACCGCGCTGCTCGAGCCGCTCGTCGGCGGCCCGCTAACCGTCGCCGAGATGGTCGCGCTCGCCCGCGACGGCGACGCCCCAGCCCGCCGCGTCCTCGCCGACACCGGGCACCACGTCGGGGCCGCCCTCGCCGGCTTCTGCACCGTGCTCACGCCGCGGCGCATCGTCGTCGGCGGCGAGCTCGCCCAGGCCGGCGACCTCCTGCTCGGCCCCCTCCACGCCGCGCTCGAGGCCGCCGCGCTCCCCGGGACCACCCGCACGGCGGACGTCGTCGTCGCCGAGCTCGCCGAGCACGCCCCGGTGCTCGGCGCCCTCGCCCTCGCCCTCGACCGGGCCACCACCGCGCCCTGAGGGCCGGGGTCCACCACCCCCCTGCGCACGCCGCGGTCACAGCCCGACACCCGGTGGTGCGGACGTGTCGACTCCACGTGGCGCGAGCCCGTCGCGTCCGCGAAGATCGCGCCGCTGTGTTCATCCGTTGACGACGTCATGGACGCCGCCCTAGCCTTGTGGTTCGCATCACATGACAACGGCGCCCGGAGATTGCGGAGGCCCCTGGTGACGGTGTCTGACGACAACGGTCGAGCTCCCCTATCGGCGTACTCCTCCCATCGCTCCGTCTCCGGCGCGACCACGACGGCGGATCGGTTACCGCACGCGCTGGACGCCCCCGAGGTGGCCGAGCGCCTGCACGGTCGCCGACCCGCGGTCTTCCTCGACTACGACGGCGTCCTGACGCCGATCGTGCCGCGTCCCGAGGACGCGATCATGAGCGACGACATGCGCGACATCGTGCGGGCGCTCGCGCAGCGCTGCTCGGTGTGCGTGGTGTCCGGACGGGACCGCGCGGTGGTGTCCGAGCTGATGGGCGTCGACGACCTGATCGTCGCCGGCAGCCACGGCTTCGACATCTACGACCCGGCCCGCGGACCGATCGTCCACGAGGCGTCCCAGGGCTGGGAGGGTCTCGTCGCCGAGGTCACCGAGCGGGTCCGCGCCGCGGCGGACGACATCCCGGGGACGCTCGTGGAGCCCAAGCACGCGTCGGTGGCGCTGCACGACCGCCACGTCGCCGACGCCGACCGCCCTCGGGTGGCCGCGCTCGTCGAGGCCGTGCTGGCCGAGCACCCGGGCGAGCTGCGGGTGACGCCCGGCAAGTTCGTCCACGAGATCCAGCCGAAGATCGACTGGAACAAGGGCAAGGCCGTCGAGCACCTCCTGGACGTCCTCGACCTCGACCACCCCGACATCGTCCCGATCTACCTCGGCGACGACGTCACCGACGAGGACGCGTTCCGGGCGCTCGTCGCCCGCGCCGACGCCGGTCGCCCGGCAGGCGTCGGCATCCTCGTGATCGACCCGGAGGACGCCCCGTCCCGCGACACGTCGGCGACCGCGGTCCTGGCCACGGTCGACGAGGTCGGCCGCTTCCTCGACGGCCTGGCTCGATGAGCCCGATGAGCGAGACGATCCCGCTGATCACCCCGCTGCCCGCTCCCGGAGTACGGAGACGATCGTGACCACGACCGACCAGACGCCCTCGACCACCGAGACCACGGGGAGCGCCCGCACGACCCCGACCGGCGAGGTCCTGCCCGGCGGGGCGGTCGCCGACGACTTCACGATCACCTGGACCGGGGTCGTCCCCGACGACGAGGGTCTGCGCGAGGCCCTGACCAGCACCGGCAACGGCTACTTCTGCACCCGCGGTGCCGCGGAGTGGGAGGACACCGAGGCCCCGGTGCACTACGCCGGCACCTACGCGCACGGCGGCTTCAACCGCGAGACGACGATCCTCGGTGGCCGCCCGGTCCTCAACGAGGACCTCGTCAACCTCCCGAACTGGCTCGTCCTCAAGTTGCGCATCGAGGGCGAGGAGGCGATCGACCTCTCCAACGTCGAGGTGCTGGAGTACACGCACACCTACGACGTGCGCACCGCGACGGTCGGCCGGGTGTTCCGGTTCCGCGACCGCAACGGCCGCGAGACCACCCTGCGCAGCCGCCGGTTCGTCTCGATGGCCCACAGCCACCAGGCGGCGATGGAGTGGACGCTCACCGCCGAGAACTGGTCGGGGCGCATCGGCATCGTCTCGGCGATCGACGGCCGCGTCGACAACACCATGGTCGCCCGCTACCGCGACCTCGAGGGCCGCCACCTCGACCCGGTCACCCCCCGCACGTTCGGGCCCGAGGTCATCGCGCTCAAGGTGCGCACCCGCCAGTCGAACCTCTACGTCTCGGAGGCCGCGCGCACCCGGATCTACCGCGGGCGGGGCCGCGGCTGGGAGAAGGTCGACCCGGCGCGCACGTTGCACCAGATGAACGACTACATCCAGCAGGTGCTCGACCTCGACATCACCGAGGGCGAGACCGTGCGGGTGGAGAAGATCGTCTCGTTCTTCACCAGCCACGACAACGCGATCACCGAGACCCTCACCGCCGCCGGCCGGCACGTCGAGCGCTACCCGGACTTCGCGGGCTGCTTCGCCGAGCACGTCGACGCCTGGGAGGAGTACTGGGACGTCTGCGACATCGAGCTGCCGCGCGAGCCGACCATCCAGCTGCTCCTGCGCTTCCACATGGCCCACGTGCTGCAGGTCTGCTCGCGGCACACGGCCCGCCACGACGCCGGTGTCCCCGCCCGCGGGCTCAACGGCGAGGCCTACCGCGGGCACGTGTTCTGGGACGAGCTCTACGTCTACCCGTTCCTCAACTACCGGCTCCCGGAGATCACGCGCGGGCTGCTGATGTACCGCTACCGGCGTCTCGCCGAGGCCCGCGAGGCCGCGCGCGCCGAGGGCTACGCCGGTGCGATGTTCCCGTGGCAGTCGGGCAGCGACGGCACCGAGGAGACGCAGGTCGTCCACCTCAACCCGCTCTCGGGCACCTGGGACCCGGACCACTCGCACAACCAGCGCCACGTCAACGCCGCGATCTTCTACAACGTCTGGCAGTACTACCAGGCCACCGACGACCTGGAGTTCCTGCGCGACTACGGCGCCGAGCTGATGCTCGAGATCGCGCGGTTCTGGGGCTCGATCGCCCACAAGAACCCGAACACCGGGCGCTACGAGATCCACGGCGTGATGGGGCCCGACGAGTTCCACGAGCGCTACCCCGGCGCCGAGGCGGGCGGGCTGCGCAACAACGCCTACACCAACGTCATGGTCGCCTGGATCTGCGCGACCGCGCCGAAGGTGCTGGCCCTGCTGCCCAAGAGCCGCCGCCGCGCCCTGCGCAGCAGGCTCGGGATCACCGACGACGAGATCGCGCGCTGGTCGGAGATGTGCACGTCGATGACGGTGCCGACCCACCGCGACGACGACGGCCACCCGGTGATCACGCAGTTCGAGGGCTACGCGGACCTCGCCGAGCTCGACTGGGACGGCTACCGGGCGAAGCACAAGAACATCCAGCGGATGGACCGCATCCTCAAGGCCGAGGGTGACGACCCCGACCACTACAAGCTCGCCAAGCAGGCCGACGCGGTCATGCTGTTCTTCCTGTTCGGCGACGACGAGCTGCGCGAGATCTTCTCCCGCCTCGGCTACGACGCGATCGCCGACGACAAGGACCTCGCGCGGCGCACCATCGCCTACTACGACCGGCGCACCTCGCACGGATCGACGCTCTCGCTCGTCGCGCACGCCGCGGTGCTCGCCGGCATCGACCCCGAGAGCTCCTGGGAGCGCTTCCTCGTCGCCGTCGAGTCCGACATCGGCGACGTGCAGGGCGGCACCACCAAGGAGGGCATCCACATGGGGGTGATGTCGGGGACCCTCGACCTCCTCCAGCGGGCCTACCTCGGTGCCGGCGCCCGCGACGGCGTGCTGACCTTCGACCCGCGGCTCACCCTGCGCCTCGACGGCCTCGCACTCTCGCTGGTATTCCAGGGCACGACGCTGCGGGTGTCGGTGGGCGCCGGGGAGCTCACCGTCGCCGTGCAGTCCGAGGGCTTCAGCCACCCGGTGCGCATCGGGCTCGGCGGCGAGGTCCGCGAGCTCGGCGCCGGGCAGGAGTGGACGGTCCCGCTCGACGGCGAGGGACGCATCGCACCCCGCAACGCGGTCGGGGCGACGTCCGGCGGCACAGCGTCGACCGCAGCGTCCACCGGCTCGTCCTCCGCAGCGTCCTCCGGGGCGGCGACACCCACCCCCACCGTCGCGGACGGCACCCCGCAGAGCTCGAGCACGACCGTCACCGGTACCTCCGACGGCGGCCACGACCACGGAGGGAACGGCGCATGAGCGGCTACACAGGAGCGATCTTCGACGTGGACGGCGTCCTCGTCGACTCCCCCCACGAGGAGGCCTGGCGCGAGTCGCTGCGCGAGCTCATGGCGGGCCCGTGGGCCGACATCGCCGGGCAGACGAGCTACTCCCCGGAGAAGTTCACGCCCGCGCTCTACCACGAGCGCATGTCGGGCAAGCCCCGCACGGCCGGGGCGACGGCGGCGCTCGAGTACTTCGGCGTGCCCGACATCGACCGCCGCGTGAAGGAGTACGGCGAGCACAAGCAGGAGATGATCATCCGGCTGATCTCCGAGGGCCGGTTCTCGGCCTACGACGACGCCGTGCGCTTCGTGCTCGCCGTCCGGAACTCGGGCATCCCGGTCGCGGCGGCGTCGTCGTCGAAGAACGCCAAGATGTTCCTCGAGAAGATCGACCTGTCCCGCTTCGGCGGCACCGGCAACCTGCACCAGGTGTTCGACGTCGACGTCTCGGGCCGCGACTTCGCCCACGGCAAGCCGGACCCCGAGATCTTCCTGACCGCCGCGCGGGAGCTCGGCGTCGAGCCCGGGAGCGCGTTCGTCGCCGAGGACGCTGTCAACGGCATCCAGGCCGCGAAGGCCGGGGGGTTCGGGGCCCTCGGGGTGTCGCGCGCCGACGACGTCGACGCGCTCGCGGCCGAGGGCGCCGACGTCGTCGTCACCGACATGGGCGAGATCGACCTGTCCGCGCTCGGGCGGGGCGAGCTGGTGAGGACGTCATGAGCGGGCTGACCGTCGGCGTCGACGTCGGCGGCACCAAGATCGCGGCGGGCGTGGTCGACGAGGCCGGCAAGCTCATCGCCTCGACCCGTCGCGAGACCCCGGCCACCGACACCCACCTGGTGCTCGAGGCCATCGCCGACGCCGTCCGCGAGCTGGGCAGCCACCACCAGATCGACGCCGTCGGCATCGGCGCGGCCGGCTTCGTCGACGCGGGACGGGCGAAGGTCCTCTTCGCGCCGAACCTGGCCTGGCGCGACGAGGACCTGAAGGGCGAGCTCACCTCGCAGCTCGGGCTACCGGTGGTGGTGGAGAACGACGCCAACGCCGTCGCGTGGGCCGAGTCCCGCTTCGGCGCGGGCCGCGACCACGACGACCTCGTCGCGATCACCATCGGCACCGGGATCGGCGGCGGGCTGATCTCGTCGGGCCGGCTGCTGCGCGGCGGCTACGGGGTGGCGGCGGAGATCGGCCACATCACGATGGTCCCGTACGGCCGCCGCTGCGGCTGCGGGCTGCAGGGTTGCTGGGAGCAGTACGGCTCCGGGCGGGCGCTGGTCACCGAGGCGCGGGAGATCGCGCGGCACTCGCCGGCGTTCGCGTCCGGGCTGCTCGCGATGGCCGGGGGCGACCCGGAGGCCATCACCGGCGAGATGGTGACGGCCTGCGCCCAGCAGGGGGACGTCGGAGGCCTGCACTGCTTCGACGAGATCGGCCGTTGGATCGGGCTGGGCCTCGCCCAGCTCGCTGCCGTGCTCGACCCGACGCTCTTCGTCCTCGGCGGCGGCGTCTCCGCCGCGGGGGACCTGCTGCGCGAGCGGGTCGAGGCGATGTTCCGGGGGAACCTCACCGGACGCGGGCACCGGCCCGTCGCCGAGGTGCGGCTCGCCGAGCTGGGTTGGGAATCCGGGATGGTCGGCGCCGCCGATCTCGCCCGGACTAATGACGACACATCCGTTCCGGGGAGTGATCGATGAGCACCGCAGGATCAGCATCAGGGGCGGACGCGCCCGGCTCACGGGAGAAGACGACCGCCAAGGCGATCCTCATCTCCATCGTCGCCGCCGTCGGCGGCTTCCTCTTCGGCTTCGACTCCAGTGTCATCAACGGCGCCGTCGACGCCCTGAACGACCAGTTCGGCCTGCAGGACAGCCCACTGCTGTCCGGCTTTGCCGTGGCCTGCGCCCTCCTGGGCTCGGCCGCCGGTGCCTGGTTCGCCGGCCCCGCCGCCGACAGGTACGGCCGCGTGCGCGTCATGCTCATCGCCGCCGCGCTGTTCGCGATCAGCTCCATCGGGTCCGGCCTGGCGTTCGCCGTCTGGGACCTCATCATCTGGCGCATCCTCGCCGGCGTCGGCATCGGCATCGCCTCGGTGATCGCCCCCGCCTACATCGCCGAGATCGCGCCCGCCCACATCCGCGGGCGGCTCGCGTCGCTCCAGCAGATGGCCATCGTGCTCGGCATCTTCGTCGCCCTGCTCTCCGACGCCCTGCTCGCGGGCGTCGCCGGGGGCGCCGCCGAGACGTTCTGGCTGGGGCTCCCGGCGTGGCGCTGGATGTTCCTCGTCGGCGTCATCCCGTCGGTCATCTACGCAGTCCTCGCCCTGCGCATCCCCGAGTCGCCGCGCTACCTCGTGGCCAAGGGACGCATGGAGGAGGCCGGCCGGGTCCTCGCCCAGGTGCTCGGACAGCCGGTCGAGTCGGTCCAGGCCAAGGTCCGCGAGATCGCCGTGACGCTCGAGCGCGAGGAGAAGCCCAGCCTGCGCGACCTGCGCGGTCACGCGGCGGGCCTGCGCCCGATCGTCTGGGTCGGCATCCTGCTGTCGGTCTTCCAGCAGTTCGTCGGCATCAACGTGATCTTCTACTACTCGACGACGCTCTGGCAGGCCGTCGGGTTCTCCGAGAGCGACTCGTTCCTCGCGTCGGTCATCAACTCGCTGGTGAACGTGCTCGCGACGGTCGTCGCGATCCTCATCGTCGACCGCGTCGGCCGGAAGCCGATGCTGCTCGGCGGCTCGGCCGGCATGGTCGTGACGCTGGGGATCATGGCGGTCGCGTTCTCGCAGGCGATCATCACGGTCGGCGCGGACGGCTCCGAGGAGCCGAGCCTGCCCGGGCCGTGGGGCCCGATCGCGCTGGTCGCGGCGAACCTCTACGTGGTGGCGTTCGCGGTCTCGTGGGGCCCGGTCGTCTGGGTGCTGCTCGGTGAGATGTTCCCGAACTGGCTGCGTGCCGCCGCGCTGTCCGTGGCGGCCGCCGCGCAGTGGCTTGCGAACTTCCTCGTCACGGTCACGTTCCAGTCCCTCGCCGACGTCGGCCTGACCCTGGCCTACGGGCTCTACGCCTTCTTCGCCCTCCTGTCGTTCCTGTTCGTCAGCAAGTACGTGCAGGAGACCAAGGGCAAGGAGCTGGAGGACATGCTCGCGCCGCAGTGATTTGCGGTGGACCGGGGCAGGACGATCAGGGGATGGATCTCCTGATCGACCTGCCCTGCCGCCGCCTGCGCCTCGTCCTCGACGAGGGCTCCGACCGCGTCGCCCTGCTCGCCGAGCTCCGGTCCCGCCGCGGTGCGGACCCTCCGCGCTGCCTCGCCGACCCGGGCCGCCCCTGCGGCCCGGGTCGGCCGTGCGCGTTCTCCTCCCGCCGCGACCGGGCTCCGCGCCGGCCGCCGGAGTCCGATCCGCAGCGAACGCGCTGTTCGCTGCTTCTCTGCGTCGGAACTCCCCGTTCGCGGTGACAACGGGTCGGCAAGGGGCACGTTGCGCATGACCATCGGGAGGCGTCGCCTGCGGAACGTGCCCGTCGTGCTCCCGACGCCGCGGCGTCCGGCGCCGACGTGGAACCCCCGCTCGTGCGGCGGCAGATCACCGGCGCGAGGGCCCCAGTAGGCTCGGTTCCCTGATGCGCATCGGGATCGTGTGTCCGTACTCGCTGGACGTGGCCGGCGGGGTCCAGGCCCACGTCCTCGACCTCGCGCGGGCGCTGACCGGTCTCGGGCACCTTGTCGACGTCCTGGCGCCCGCGGGGTCGGACACCCCGGTGCCCGACGGGGTCACGCGCGCCGGGAAGTCGCTGGGCATCCCGTACAACGGCTCGGTCGCGCGGCTGACGTTCGGGCCGGTGTCGTTGGCGCGGGTGCGCCGCTGGCTGCGCGAGGGCGACTTCGACGTCCTGCACGTCCACGAGCCCACCGCGCCGAGCCTGTCGTTCCTCGCGCTGATGGTCGCCGAGGGTCCGGTCGTCGCCACCTTCCACACGTCGACGCCGCGCTCGCGCACCATGACGTTCTTCGAGCCCCTGCTGCGCCCGCTGCTCGAGCGGGTCACGGCGCGGATCGCGGTCTCGCCGCTCGCCCGCCAGGTCTACGTCGAGCACCTCGGCGGCGACGCCGTCGAGATCCCCAACGGCGTCGACGTCGCGGCGTTCGCCGACGCGCCCCCGCTGCCCGGATACGCGGGACACGGCAACGGCGCGACCGTCGGCTTCGTCGGCCGCTACACCGAGCCGCGCAAGGGGATGCCCCTGCTGCTCGACGCCCTGCGCCCGCTGGTCGCCCGCCGCCCGGACCTGCGGCTCGTGGTGGTCGGGCGCGGCGACGAGGACGAACTGCGCCGGCAGGCGGGCCCGGAGCTCGCGGACCGCATCGACCTGCTCGGCGCGGTCGACGAGGCGACGAAGACGTCGATGCTCGCCTCGGTCGACCTGCTCGCCATGCCCAACACGGGCGGCGAGAGCTTCGGGGTCGTGCTGGCCGAGGGCATGGCGGCCGGGGCCCCGGTGGTCGCGAGCGACATCGAGGCCTTCCGCCGCGTGCTCGGCGAACCCCCCGCGGGCGTCGTCGTGCCGTCGGGCGACGTCGACGCCTGGAGCGCCGCCGTCGGCGCGCTGCTCGACGACCCGGCGCGCCGCGACGCCCTGCGTGCGGCGGGCAGCGCGCGGGTCGCGGCGTTCGACTGGTCGGTGGTCGCGGCCGCCGTTCTGAGGGTGTACGAGGTCGCCGTGGCCGCCGATCCGCGCCGTGTCGCGCCCGGCGGCCGGCTCGGTGCCCGGGCGCAGTCCGGCGCGGAGGCCGAACTACCGTCGTCGTCGTGACCCTCCTCGGTGTTACCGGCGTGCTGGTGGTCCTCGTCGTCCTCGCGGTCCTCCTCGTGGTCGTCGTGACGGCCGGGGTGCTGGTGGCCCGGGCGCGTCGGCTGGACCGGCTGCACGTGCGCACCGACGCCGCCGCGGCGGCGCTCGCGGCCGTGCTCGACCGGCGGGCCGCCGTGGTGCGGGCGATCGCCGCCACCGCCGGGCCGGTGGCGCTCACCGACCCGGACCGCCGGGCCCTGCGCGCGGCCGCCCGGGCGGTCGCCGCGACGCGGGCGGCCTCCGACGGCGGGCTCGACGCGGAGCGCGAGGCGGCCGAGAGCGACCTGACCCGGGCCCTCGGCGCCCTCGACACCGCCGCGCTGCCCGCCGACCTCGCCGCCGAGCTGGCCGACGCCCACGTCCGCGTCTCGGTCGCCCGCCGGGTGCACAACGACGCGGTGCGCGACACGCGTGCCCTGCGCGGTCGGCGGATGGTGCGCTGGCTGCACCTGGCCGGCACGGCGCCGGCACCGCGCTACTTCGAGATCGCCGAGCCGGGACCGGACGGCGCCACCGCGACGCCGCCGGCGATGCGGACGGCCCAGGACGCGGTCCGGGTGATCGTCGTGGACGGTGACGCCCGCGTGCTCCTCTTCCAGGGGATCGACCCGGCGCGCCCGGCCGAAGCGTTCTGGTTCGCCCCCGGCGGGGGCGTCGAGCCGGGGGAGGAGCCGGTGAAGGCCGCCGTCCGGACGGTCGGCGAGGAGACCGGGCTCGACGTCGACCCGGCCGCCGTCCAGGGCCCGCTCTGGGTGCGCCAGGTGGTCTTCGAGGCCGACGGCACGACGTATGCCGGGCGCGAGCTCTTCCACGCCGTGCACGTCCCGACCGGCGACATCGACACCAGCGCCTTCACCGAGCACGAGGCCCGGACGGTGCGCGGACACCGCTGGTGGACCCCGGCCGAGCTGGCCGTGACGCTCGACGTCGTCCACCCGCACCAGCTCCCCGATCTGCTCGCGGACCCCCGGGCCCTCGAGCCGGGCGGGGTCCCGCTCGCCATCCACTAGCCCCGCACGGCGTCGGTGGTCCGCGCCGAGCGTGCACCGCATCACGACGGGCACCCCCACGACGGGCCGTACCATCGCGTCCACGCCCGCATCGTCGTAGGAATCCCCGGAGGACCCACCGTGACCAGGCCCGAACCCGCCACCGCCGTCGGCACCGGAGGGGTCAAGCGCGGCCTCGCGGACATGCTCAAGGGCGGCGTGATCATGGACGTGGTCACGCCCGAGCAGGCGAAGATCGCCGAGGACGCGGGCGCCGTGGCCGTCATGGCCCTCGAGCGCGTGCCGGCCGACATCCGCGCCGACGGCGGCGTGGCCCGCATGTCCGACCCCGACATGGTGCGCGGCATCGTCGAGGCCGTCTCGATCCCGGTGATGGCCAAGGCCCGCATCGGGCACTTCGTCGAGGCCCAGGTGCTGCAGTCGCTCGGCGTGGACTACGTCGACGAGTCCGAGGTGCTCACCCCGGCCGACGAGGCGCACCACATCGACAAGTGGGCGTTCACCGTCCCCTTCGTCTGCGGCGCGACCAACCTCGGCGAGGCCCTGCGGCGTCTCGGCGAGGGCGCGGCGATGATCCGCTCGAAGGGCGAGGCCGGCACCGGCAACGTCGTCGAGGCGACGCGGCACATGCGGGCGATCCGGTCCGAGATCCGGGCGCTGTCGCGGATGGACCCGCAGGAGCTCTACGCCGCGGCGAAGGAGCTGCGGGCGCCGGTGGCGCTCGTGCAGGAGGTGGCCGAGTCCGGCCGCCTGCCGGTCGTGCTGTTCACCGCCGGCGGCATCGCGACCCCGGCCGACGCGGCGATGATGATGCAGCTCGGGGCCGAGGGCGTGTTCGTCGGCTCGGGCATCTTCAAGTCCGGCGACCCCGCCCGGCGCGCCGAGGCGATCGTGCGGGCGACGACCTTCCACGACGACCCCGACGTGATCGCGAAGGTCTCGGCCGGGCTCGGCGAGGCGATGGTCGGGCGCACCACCGCCGACATGCCCGAGCACGAGCGGCTCGCCACGCGCGGCTGGTGAGGCTCACACCAAGATCACGACGCGGCGTGGGACGATCCGGGCGATGACCGCGTCGGACGGGTCCCCGCGTCGCCTGGTCGGGCTGCGGCCGACCGGGCCGGGACGTGACGGCTCGGACCGCTCGGACGGGTCCGGGGGCACCGACGGCTCCGACGCCGACGCCGACGCCCGCACTGAGACGATGCGGGCGACCCCGTCAGCCCCGCCCCCGCCCCAGCCCCAGCCCCAGCCCCAGCAGGCGCCCGCCCCCGCCGCCCCGCGTCCCGGGAGCGCGAGGAGGAGGACGTCGAGCCGCCGGCGCAGCGCAACGGCATGGGGACGCCGGCGCTGGTGCTCGGCCTGCTCGCCGCGGCGACGTGCTGGACCGGCTGGGCCGGGGTGGTGCTCGGCCTGCCCGCGGTCGTCGCCGGGTTCCTCGGCGCCCGCCGCGCGTTCCGGAACCTCGCCACCGACGGTGCCGCGTCGCTCGGTGGGCTCGTCGCCGGGCTGGTCGGGCTGGTCGTGGGCGCCGTGATCGTGTGGCCGACGCTGTTCGGCACCGGGGGCTTCGGCGACGGGCTGACCCTCGACCAGTGCATGGCCCAGTCCAGTACGGCCCGCGAGATGCACATGTGCAAGTCCCAGCACCTCGCCGAGTTCAACGAGCGCTACCCGAACGCCGCCGAGTAGGGCGCGATGGCACGATCGCGCCATGACGTCCGCTCCGCCGCCCGCGCGCGAGGACCGCGACCAGCGTGAGCGCGACGGCGGCCTCGGCACCGCCGCGCTCGCCCTCGGGCTGCTCGCCGTCGGCACCTGCTGGCTCGGGTGGCCGGGCCTCGTCCTGGGGCTGCTCGGGGTGGTCGTGGGGTTCATCGGGTCCCGTCGCGCGTTCCACGACCGGCACCGCAGCGGCGCGATGTCGCTCAGCGGCTTCGTGCTCGCCCTGATCGGCCTGATCGTCGGCGCGTGGCTCGTCGTGCCGGGCCTGCTCGGCGTCGGCACCTTCGGCGAGGGCCTCACCCTCGACGAGTGCATGGCCCAGGCCCAGGGGCAGCAGGAGGAGCGCATGTGCGCCTCCCAGCACCTCGACGAGTACCGCGCCCGCTACGGCGATCCCGGCGGCACCGGCGGGTAGCTCCGGCGCTCCTAGACTGGAGGCGTGAGCGCACCCGTCGGCGTCCTGGCCCTCCAGGGCAACATCCCCGAGCACCTCGACGCGCTGCGCGCCTGCGGCGCCGAGGCCGTCCCGGTGCGCCGGCCCTCCGAGCTCGCGGAGGTCGCGGGCCTGGTGCTGCCCGGCGGCGAGTCGACGACGCTGTCCAAGCTCCTCGAGGCCGTCGAGCTGCTCGAGCCGCTGCGTGAGCGCCTGCGCGCCGGGATGCCGGCCTTCGGCTCCTGCGCGGGCATGATCCTGCTCGCGCGCGAGGCCATCGACGCCCGGCCCGACCAGCACCAGCTGGGCGCCCTCGACATCACCGTGCGCCGCAACGCGTTCGGCCGGCAGGTGGCGTCGTTCGAGTCCGACCTGGCGGTCACCGGGATCGCGGGCGGCCCCGTGCGCGCGGTGTTCATCCGCGCCCCGTGGGTGGAGTCGACGGGCCGCGGTGTCGAGGTGCTGGCCCGCGTGCCGGGCAGCGTCGCGGGCCCGGCGTCGGGCAAGGTCGTCGCCGTGCGCCAGGGCCCGGTGATGGCGACGGCGTTCCACCCCGAGCAGACCGGCGACGCCCGCCTGCACGACCTCTTCCTGCGCCGGGTCCGCGAGACCGTCCGCGCCTGATCGCTGGATATCGCCGAGCGACCCAGCGGCGATAGGCTCCTGTGATGCGCTACGCCGAGGGCCCCACCGTCGAGGCCACCGTCCACGTCGCCGCGCCGCCCGCGCAGGTCTGGCCGCTCGTCCGGGACATCCAGTTCGTCGCCGACACCTCCGAGGAGCTGCAGGAGGCGCACTGGCTGCCCGCACCCGAGGGACCGGCCGAGGGCGAGGCGCCGGCGGTCGGCCACCGCTTCCGGGGTCGCAACTCCCACCCGCAGGGTGGGGAGTGGGAGACGGTCTCGACCGTCGTGGAGTGCGACGAGGAGCGCCGCTTCTCCTGGGCCGTGATGGACACCGAGAACCCGAGCGCGATCTGGCTCTTCACCCTCACGCCGGTCGAGGGCGGCACCGAGCTGCGGCAGTGGGCGCGGATGGGTCCCGGTCCGTCGAACCTCACCACGGTCATCGAGAGGATGCCCGACAAGGAGGACCGCATCGTCGCCCACCGGTGCCGGGAGTGGCAGCAGAGCATCGAGCGCACGCTGGCCGGGATCAAGGAACGCGCGGAGTCCTGAGGTGCGCACCGCCACCACGATCGAGGCCTCCGGGGCGCCGTGGGGTGAGACGGTCGACTTCGTCGTCGAGGCCGAGCGGCTCGGTCTCGACGTGTGCTGGGTGGCCGAGGCCTGGGGCTCCGACGCCCCGTCCCCGCTCGGCTACATCGCGGCCCGGACCGACCGGATGCTGCTGGGGTCCGGCGTCGTCCAGGTCGGCACGCGCTCCCCGGCCCTGATCGCCCAGACCGCGCTGACGCTGCAGGAGATGTCGCAGGGGCGCTTCCTGCTGGGGCTGGGCAGCTCGGGTCCCCAGGTCCTCGAGGGCCTGCACGGGGTGCCGTTCGCGCACCCGCTGGGACGGATGCGCGAGACCGTCGAGGTCGTCCGCCGCGTCATGGCGGGGGAGAAGGTGACCCACGACGGGCGTCACGTGCGGCTCCCGCTGCCCGGGGGCGAGGCGCGCCCGATGCGGGTGTCGGTGACGTCGGACCACCGCGTGCCGATCTACCTCGCGACGCTCTCGCCGCGGATGCTGCGGCTCACCGGCGAGGTCGCCGACGGCTGGCTGGGCACGAGCTTCGTCCCCGAGGGGGCGTCGACCTCGCTCGAGGCGCTGGCCGAGGGGGCCGCCGCGAGCGGACGCACGCTCGCCGACCTCGACCTCTGCCAGGGCGCCGAGGTCGCCTTCACCGACGACCCCGGCCGGATCGACGCGATGCTCGACGAGCGCCGGGCGGGCCTCGCGTTCAGCCTCGGCGGCATGGGCTCGGCGAGCCGGAACTTCTACCGCGACGCCTACGCCCGCCAGGGCTACGAGGAGGTCGCGGCCGAGGTGCACGCGCTGTGGCAGGCGGGCCGCCGGGACGACGCGGCGCGGGCGGTGCCGCGGGCGATGGTCGCGGCGACGACGCTGATCGGGACGCCGGACGTGGTGCGCGAGCGGCTGGCCGCGTGGCGCGGCGCCGGGATCACCACGGTCCGGCTCTACCCGGCGGGGGAGACGCTCGGCGAGCGGCTGGACACCCTGGCGCGGGCGATCGGGCTGGTGAGGGAGGTCGGATGACGGAGCCGGCAGGAACGACGCTTCCCTGGCGGGAGCGCGACAGCGCCACGTGCTCCATCGCGCGCACCATGGCGGTGCTCGGCGAGCCGTGGACGGTGCTCGTCGTCCGCGACCTCCTGCACGGGGTGCGCCGCTTCGACGAGCTGGTCGCGCACCTCGGGATCGCGCGCACGGTGCTCGCCCGGCGCCTGGCGGTGCTGGTGGACGCGGGGCTGGTGGAGACCTCGGAGTACCGCGAGCCGGGCCGTCGGGCGCGGCGGGAGTACCGGCTCACCCGGGCCGGGCACGACCTGCGTCCGGTGCTGCTCGCGCTGATGACCTGGGGCGACGCCCATCTCGACGGCGGCGCGGGGCCGCCGGTCGTCGTGCGTCACGACGGCTGCGGGGCGCCGGTGCACCTCGTCGAGGAGTGCGCCGAGGGCCACCGCCTCGCCGCGTCGGACCGGGTGCGCAGCACCCCGGGCCCCGGGGCCCGTCCCGCCCCCGTCGGGACGGACCCCTGACCTCGGCTCAGGACGCCGCGCCGGCCACGTTGTCGATGGTCGTCGTCATCTGCTCCTCGGTGACCATCGGGAAGAAACCGCGGAACGACTCGTCCTGCACACCGCTCCAGTCGTAGACCTGGGTGACCTCGGTGCCGTTGCCCGAGGGCTCGAGCTTCCAGGTCCAGACGTGGCCCTTCGCCGTGACGTCGCCGAGCTTGTCGGTGTAGCCGTCGAGCGGGTGGAGCTGCGGCGCCCAGGCGATCTCGCGGTTCTCCTGGTAGGAGGTGACCGTGTTCAGCATCTGGTAGTCGCCGAGCGCGTCGTTGTACATGTTCATGACGAACTGGTCGCCGACGTCGCTGACCTCGCCGCGGCCGTCGACGCCCTTGAGCATGCCGGCGCCGTCGAACTCGTGGTGGCGGGCCGGCGTGGCCAGCAGCGAGAAGAGCTGCTCGGGCTTGGCGTCGACGGTCCTGGTCACGGTGATCTGATCGCTCATGGGGGTGTCCTGCCCCACACGGCCGCCCGGCAAACGGTTGGGCACGACCGAAGTCAGCGACCGGGGGGTGCCAGGCGGTAGACCGCGCCCGCCTCGTCGTCGGTGACGTACACGGCGCCGTCGGGGCCGGGGACCGCCGCGACCGGCCGTCCCCACCGCGACCCGTCGGGCGCCTGGAAGCCGCCGACGAGGGTGCGCTGGCCGCCGAGGTCGCCGCTGCGCCACGGGTAGAACGACACCTCGGGCGCGCGGGGCGACTGCCGGTTCCACGAGCCGTGAACCCCCACCAGCGCGCCCTGCCCGTAGGGCGCGGGCAGCGTCGCGCCGAAGGCGAGGCCGAGCGGGGCCGAGTGGGCGCCCATCGTCTGCTCGATCGGCGTGAGGGTCCCGCAGTCGAGCGCGCGGCCGTCGGGGTTGGTCTCGGCGTCGGCCACGAACGGCGGGTCGGAGGGGTCGACGGCGCTGCCCGGGACACCGGGCGCGACGTCGGGGTCCGGGTTGCAGTACGGCCAGCCCAGGTCGCGGCCCGGGGTGAGCCGGGCGAGCTCCTCCGGCGGGTGGTCGTCGACGTAGTCGGGGATGACCCGGCCGCGGGCCGACCCGTCGTCCTCGCCGTAGGGCCGGTCGTAGGGGAACGGGATGTTGTCGCGGTTGTTCACCGCGGTCCAGACCGCCCCGTCCGGGGCGACGGCGAGGCCCGTGCCGTTGCGGACGCCGCGGGCGAAGGGCTCGGGCGCACCGCCGCCCGGCGGCACGCGCAGGATCGACGCCCGCTGCGGGTCGGCCTCGCGGTCCTGGGGCGAGACGTTGCCCGTCGAGCCCACCGAGATGTAGACCGAGCCGTCCTGACCGACGGCGACGCTCTTGAGCGCGTGGGCGTATGCGCCGCCCAGCTCCGGGCTCCGCGCGTCGGGGAGGTCGTCGACGACGGTCGTCGGCGTGCCCAGGGCCGGGCCCTCGTAGGGGTACGAGCGCACCGCGTTGCTCTCGGCGACGTAGAGGGTGCTGCCGACGAACGTCATCCCGTGCGGCTGGGTCAGGCCGGACGCCAGCGTCGTGGTCGTCGGCCCGTCCGGTCCCGGGACGAGGCGGACGATCTCGCCGGCGCCGGGCCGCGAGACGAGCAGGGCGCCGTCGGGGGCGAACACGGCCATCCGCGCGGAGTCCACGCGCGCCCAGACCGCGATCGACCAGCCGTCCGGGATCAGGGCCTGGCGGGGCGCGTCGAACGGGGCCCCGGCATCCCCCGGGGGCACCGTCACCGGCGAGGCCACGAGGCCCTGGGTCGCGGCGCCCGCCGGGGCGGGGCCCGGTCCGGCGGCCGGCACGACGGCGTCCCCGTCACCCCCGGGTGGCGGGGGAGCGGCGGCGCCCCCGCACGCGACGGCGAGGGCCAGGAGGGCGACCGTGGCGCCCGCGACCAGGGATCGCGCGAGGCGATGCGGCATGCGGCGAGCCCATCACACGCCGCCGTCCCCCGCGCGCCAGGGTGGGGGAGCGTGCGGGGGCGTCAGGGCGTCAGCCGCGCAGGATGAGGCAGCTCGACGTGCCCTCGGCGACGAGGCGGCCGGCGCCGTCGAGCAGCTCGGCGCGGGCGAGCGCGGTGCTGCGCCCGGAGTGCACGACGTGGCCGACGGCGCGGGCGGTGCCCGAGTCGGCGGTGAGGCGGCGCAGGAACTTCACCGACAGGTCGAGGCTCGTGTAGCCGACGCCGGCCTCGAGCGTGCTGTGCACGGCGCACCCGAGCGCGGAGTCGAGCAGGGTCGCGTAGATCCCGCCGTGCACCGAGCCGATCGGGTTGTAGTGGTACTCGGCGGGCTCGACGGTGAACACGACGCGCCCGCGCTCCACGGACTCCACGGCGGCCCCGACGAGGGTCATGATCGGCGGCGGCGGGAGCGTCCCGTCCGCCATGGCGGCCAGGAACGACAGGCCGTTGCGCTCGGTCGCCGCCGCGGCGAGCGTCCGGGGGTCGGACCAGGTGTGGGTGCGCTCGCGCGTGGTGACGTCCATGCTGCTCCCTGGGTAGCGGAAGGAAACTCAGGCCGGGAATCCGCACCGTACCGTCCCGTCGCCGCGGGTGGGACCTCACCTAGACTGGATCGCCAGGAGCGTGTGCGGCGCGAGCCGCCACCTGCGCCGGCCGGGGTCCGCCCCGGGAGCGGCGCCCGCGGTCGAGGACACGCGCGAGACGAAGGGCGGGAAGCGATGAGCGGCCACTCCAAGTGGGCGACCACGAAGCACAAGAAGGCCGCGATCGACGCGAAGCGCGGCAAGATGTTCGCCAAGATGATCAAGAACATCGAGGTCGCGGCCCGCACCGGCGGCGGCGACCCGGCCGGCAACCCGACGCTCTACGACGCCATCCAGAAGGCGAAGAAGACCTCGGTGCCCAACGACAACATCGACCGCGCCGTCAAGCGCGGGTCGGGCGCCGAGGCGGGCGGGGCCGACTACCAGGCCATCACGTACGAGGGCTACGCCCCCGGCGGCGTCGCGGTGCTCGTCGAGTGCCTCACCGACAACAAGAACCGCGCCGCCGGCGAGGTGCGCACCGCCATGAACCGCAACGGCGGCGCGATGGCCGACCCGGGCTCGGTGGCCTACCTGTTCAACCGCAAGGGCGTCATCATCGTCCCCAAGGAGCAGTCCGGCGGCGCGCTGTCGGAGGACGACCTGCTGCTCGCCGTGCTCGAGGCCGGCGCCGAGGAGGTCAACGACTACGGCGAGAGCTTCGAGGTGCTCACCGAGTCGAACGACCTCGTCGCCGTCCGCACCGCGCTGCAGGAGGCGGACATCGACTACGACTCCTCCGAGGTGTCGTTCGTGCCGTCGATGAACGTCGAGGTCGACGCCGACGGGGCCCGCAAGGTCCTGCGGATCATCGACGCGCTCGAGGACTCCGACGACGTCCAGAACGTCTACTCGAACTTCGACGCGTCCGACGAGGTCATGGCCGAGGTCGGCTGACCGGGTGCCGCCCACCGCTCCCTGCGTCGTCGCCCCGCTCGCCGCGGGCGACGCGGGGGAGGCCCTGACCGTGCAGTACGCGGCCTACCTCGCCGAGGCGCGCCGCTACGGCACCACGGAGATCCCGCCGCTGCGGGAGACGGTCGCGGAGCTGGCGGCCGACCTGGAGCGGCCCGACGTGCGCGCGTTCGGCGCCTGGGCCGGCGCGCGGCTGATCGGGTCGGTGCGTCTGCGCGGCGACCGCGTCGGCACCGGGACGGGGTGCGCCGAGCTGGCCCGCTACTCGGTCGCGCCCGACGCCCAGGGCCACGGCGTCGGCCGCGCGCTGCTCGAGCGCGCGCACGCCGAGCTGGCCGCCGGTGACGTCACCTGGCTCGTCACGGGCGCCCGCAGCGAGGAGAACCTGCGGCTCTACCGCCGCGCCGGCTACGAGGAGACCGGCCGGCTCGTCGACAGCGCCGGCGTCGAGCTGCTGCGCCTCGAGCGGCCGGCGCCCGGGTCCTAGGCGTGTCCCGGTTCCTCGACGGCATCCTCCTGCTCGGCGCGGTGCTCGTCGCGCTGTGGGTGCCGTTCTGGTGGTGGGGGGCGCCCGGGTCGCCGATCGCCTTCGCGCTCCTGTCCGGGACGCCGGTGGTCGCGGTGGTCGCGATCGTGGTCGCGGTGCTCGCGCTCGTCCGGCGACGCTGGGCGGCCGGCGTGGTGGCGCTCGCCGCGGCCGTGGTGCTCGGGGCGATCGTCGTGCCGCGGGCCCTCGACGACGGCGACCCGGTGGTCGCCGCCGGCCCGGGGAGCACGCCGGTGGTCGTGGCGACGGTGAACATGCAGTTCGGGCGGGCCGACCCGGCGGCGGTGGTGGCGCTGGCCCGCGACCGTCGTGTCGACGTCCTGGGCCTGCAGGAGATCACCCCGGAGGCCGAGCAGCGTCTCGCGGCCGCGGGCCTGCGGGCGGAGCTGCCGTTCACGGAGTCGGCGGCGCGACGGGGCGCGGGCGGCACCGCGCTCGTCTCCCGCCACCCGCTCGCCCCCTCCGGGCTGGTGCTGCGGCCGGGAGTCTTCTCGCAGGTCACGGCCCGGGTCCTCGCGCCGAGCGGGCCGGTCGACGTCGTCGTCGCGCACCCGTCGGCGCCGGTGTTCCGGGACGACCCCGGGGGATGGGCGCGCGAGATCGCCGAGCTCCCGGGCCCGGCGCCGGTCGGGGGACCGCCCCGGCTGGTGATCGGCGACCTCAACGCGACGCTCGACCACCGCCCGCTGCGCGCGCTGCTGGCACCCGGGACGTGGCGCGACGCGGCGTCCGCGGTCGGCGGCGGGCTGCGGGGCACGTGGCCCACCGACTCCACGCTGCCGCCGTTCGCGGCCATCGACCACGTCCTCGTCTCCGGGCCGATCTCGGCCGTCGAGGTGAGCACGCAGGAGCTGCCGTCGACCGACCACGCCGGGCTGGTCGCCACCCTGCTGGTGCGCGACGGCCGGAGCCCTCTCACCCCCGGAGCGTGAGCGGGCGCCCGAGGATCCGGCTCCAGACCGCGCGCTCGTCCTCGAGCGCCCCGTCGGGCAGCGGGGTGCCGAAGGGCGTGACCTCGAGCCGGTCGTCGTCGGCGCGCCAGGTGCCCACCACCCGGCCGGCGTCGAGCACGACCGGCGCGATCCACCCGGCGGCGCGGCTGACCTCGCCGCGGTGCGCGGTCGGGACGAGGTCGGGGTCGCCGGTGCCGGCGCCGAGGACGTAGGGGTCGAAGGGGCCCAGGAGACGCAGTCCCGGCCCCGCGGCCCCGAGCTCGTCGACGTCCTCGGCCCGCGCGTAGCGGGTCTCGCCGTCGACGCCGACCTCGGCGAGCGCGCCGTCCGCGACGAGGTCGGCGAACCACGCCCGCAGCCGCTTCTTCGGCGTGGCGCCGCGCAGGAGCCAGGCGTCGAAGGCCGTCGCGGTCGCCGGCCCGTGGGCGGCGAGGAACGCGGGGACGACCTCGCGGGCGGCCTCGTCGGGGTCCGGGAGCCCGGGCCAGTCCGGGACCAGCGTGCGCGGGTGCGCGAACGTCACCCGCGACCCGGCGGGTGGGCCGTGGCAGAGCAGCCCCTGCCAGGCCAGCGGCTTGAGCACCGCACCCCAGCCGGAGCCGAGCGACTCGGCGAGTCCCTCCTCCCGGCTGTGGGCGACGAGGGCCGCGACGAGCTCCTCGCGGGTCAGGACGGCGTCGGCGAGCACCTCGGCGACGGCGGCCTCGAGGGCCTCCATCTGCGCGGCCGTGGCGAACTCGCGCTGCCAGGAGCCCTTGTCCCAGGTGCGGGCCGCCGCGAGGAGCGCCAGGACGGCGGGCGCCTGGTCGGCGGCGAGGAGGTGCAGCGTCCCGCGCAGCGACCAGGTCCGGATCAGCGTGCCCGTGGCCAGGGCGGCGTCGACGGCGCCGTCGTCCGCGGTGCCGTCGGCCGTGCGCACGGCGACGGCCTGCGCGGCGGCCGACGGGACCTGCGCCTGCACCCCGACGAGGCGCCGGGCGATCGCGGTGGGATCGGTGCCGTCGCGGCGGGCGACGTGCTGGCGGCGCAGGCGGAAGGCGCGGACCTGGCCCGCGGTGACGTTCACGCCTGGTCGAAGGAGCGCAGCCCCTGCGGCTCGGTGTCGGTGACGTCGACGCCGGTCACCTGCGCCTGCGACGGGCCCTCGTGCGCCCAGGCGATCATGCGCTCGACGGCGTCGTCGTCACCCTCGACGACCATCTCGACCGAGCCGTCGTCGCGGTTGCGCACCCACCCGGCGACACCGAGATCGCCCGCGGTGTCCTGCGCGCTCTGACGGAAGAAGACTCCCTGCACCTGCCCCTGGACGACGATGTGCTTGCTCGCCACCGAGACCTCCCCCTTCGCTCGAACATGTGTTCTACTCGTGGGCGATGACCGCCGCGTGGACGCCCTCGCTGTTCGGCGGGGGCGAGCCCGCTCCCGATCCGACGGTCGTCCCGCGCCGCATCGTCCTGGACGACACGTCGTGGGTCGATCTCGCCCCCGCCTGGCTCACCGGCGCCGACGCCTGGTTCGACGCGATCGTCGCCGAGGCGCCGTGGAATCAGCGGCGGCGCCGGATGTACGACCAGGACGTGATGGAGCCGCGGCTGACCTGCGGATGGCGTGTCCCCGAGGCGCCCGACCCCGCGCCGGCCGTCGCCGGGGCGCTCACGGCGCGGTACGGCGTGCGCTTCGACCGCGTCGCGGCCAACTACTACCGCCACGGCGAGGACTCGGTGGCCTGGCACGGCGACCGCGTCCGCTACACCCACGAGGCGCCCATCGTCGCGATCGTGTCGCTCGGGGCCCCACGGCGGTTCGGCCTGCGGCCCGTGGGCGGCGGGCCGTCGACGCGGCTGACCGTCGCGGGCGGCGACCTGCTCGTCATGGGCGGGCGCTGCCAGCACGACTGGCAGCACACGGTGCCGAAGTGGCCCGGCGCCGGCCCGCGGGTGAGCGTCACCTTCCGGCACGACGACCCGGGGCCGCGACCCTGACCAGGCCCTAGATCGGGATCTCGCTCGTGTCCCCGTCGGCGCGCGTCCCGTGGATCCGGCGCTGGTCCTCGGTGATCCGCAGGTCGTTGATGCTCGCCTCCCGTCGGGCCATGAGGCCGTTGGGGGCGAACTCCCAGTTCTCGTTGCCGTAGCTGCGCCACCACTGGCCGTCCTCGTCGCGGCACTCGTACTGGAAACGCACCGCGATCCGGTGGCCGCCGTAGGTCCACAGCGCCTTGCGCAGCGCGTAGTCGTGCTCGCGCTCCCACTTGCGGGTCAGGAACCCGATGACCTCGTCGCGGCCGGTGACCCACTCGTCGCGGTTCCGCCAGACGGTGTCCACCGTGTACGCGAGCGCCACCTTCTCCGGGTCGCGGGTGTTCCAGCCGTTCTCGGCGGCCAGCACCTTCGCGCGTGCCGACTCCTCGTCGAACGGCGGGAAGGGCGGGCGGGGCTCCTCGGTCGGGCTGCTCACGGTGGTCCTCCTCGCGGGGGTGCGGCTCGGGTCAGCATGCCGCACGATCCCGGCGTTGATCACCAGCGCGAGAAGACACCGCCCGACCGGCGGGGCACCGCGGGACACGCCGGGGGACGGGGACGAGAGCCGGTCGGCGGGCCGGCGCCCCGTAGCGTCGCGACCCATGCGGGTACTGGGCGTCGACCCCGGGCTGACGCGCTGTGGTCTCGGCGTCGTCGAGGGCTCCGGCGGGCGGTCCGTGCGCGCCGTGGCCGTGGACGTGGTGCGCACGCCGCCCGAGGCGGAGGTGGCGCAGCGGCTGGCGGCGGTCGCCGACGCGGTCGAGGCCTGGATCGCCGAGCACCGGCCCGACGTCGTGGCCGTCGAGCGCGTGTTCGCCCAGCACAACGTGCGCACGGTGATGGGGACGGCGCAGGTCAGCGGGGTCGTCGCGCTGGTCGCCGGACGCGCGGGCCTGCCGGTCGCGTTCCACACGCCGAGCGAGGTGAAGGCGGCGGTCACCGGTTCGGGACGCGCGGGCAAGGAGCAGGTGACGGCGATGGTGACCCGGGTGCTCTCGCTCGGCGTCGCCCCGCGCCCCGCCGACGCCGCCGACGCCCTCGCCCTGGCCGTCTGCCACTGCTGGCGCGCTCCGATGATCGCCCGCATGGCCGAGGCCGAGGCCCGCGCCGCCGAGGTCGCGAAGCACCACCGCGCCCGCCTCGCCGCCGCGCGCAAGGCCGCCCGTTGACCCTGGCGCACGTCCTCTCCGCCGACGGCACGCGGATCGCGGTGGAGACCGTCGGCGAGGGCCCGCCGCTGGTGCTCACGACCGGTGCCCTGCAGGACCGGGCGAGCGTCCGCCTGCTCGCCGAGACCCTCGCCGACCGGGCCACCGTCCACACCTGGGACCGCCGGGGACGCGGCGACTCGGGCGGCGCGCCCGACCCCGAGGTCGACCCCTCGGGCCGGACGGCGAGGCGCTGGTCGCGGCCGAGGTCGCCGACCTCGCCGCCGTCGTCGCCCACGCCGGTGGACCCCCGGCCCACTACGCGCACTCCGCGGGCGCGGTGCTGGTCCTCGAGGCGGTGCTGCGCGGGGTGCCGGCCCGGCGGGTCGTCGCCCACGAACCGCCGTGGCGCCTCGCGACCGACGACCCGTCCCCGCGCCACGACCTGGCCGCCGCCACGATGGCGGCCCTGCGCGACGGCCGCCCCGACGACGCCGCGGCGGTGTTCCTCGGCGGCTTCCCGGCGGCCGCGCCCGCACCGGTCGAGCGCCTGCGGGCCACCCCGTTCTGGGCGCGGACCGTCGCGCTCGCCCCGTCGTTGCCCCACGACGTCGCCCTCGTCGTCCGCGACGCCCTGCCGAGCGACCGGCTCGCGGCGCTGCGCACACCCCTGCTCGCCCTCGACGGCGGCGCGAGCCCGGCCTGGGTGACCGAGGCCGTCGCCGCCCTGGCCGCCGCGGTGCCCGGTGCGGAGCACCGCACGATGCCCGGCCAGGAGCATTTCGTCCTCCCGTCGGTGCTCGCCCCGGTGCTGGCGGACCACCTGACGGGATGAGCTCTCCAGAACGATCTCCCGAGAGTGCCGTGAGCGTCCCCGCACCGGCGGCACTCCCGAGAGATCGTTCTGGAGAGGTCGTCCGTCCCCGACGGTCGGCCCGGGACGTGGGCGCGGCGTTGCGCGGCGGTGTCGGAGGTGCCCGGTAGCCTTCGAACGCGTGTTCGCCACGAGGGTCGGGAGGGTCGTGCGGTGATCTCGTCGGTGCGGGGGGAGGTCCTGGGCCTCGGGCTCGACCACGCCGTGGTCGAGGTCGGGGGTGTGGGGCTGGCCGTGCAGGCGACGCCCAACACGCTGGCCCGCCTGCGCCGCGGGCAGCAGGCCCGCCTCGACACGGCGCTGGTGGTGCGCGAGGACTCGCTGACGCTCTTCGGGTTCGCCGACGCCTCCGAGCGCGAGATGTTCCTGCTGCTCCAGACGGTGTCCGGGGTGGGGCCGCGCGTCGCGCTGGCGACGCTGGCGGTGCTCGACCCGGCGGCCCTGAGCCACGCACTGGCCGACGGCAACCTCACGACGCTCATGAGCGTGCCGGGCATCGGGCGCAAGGGCGCCGAGCGCCTGGTGGTCGAGCTGCGCGACAAGGTCGCCCCGCCGAGCGCCGCGGACGCCGACGGGACGCCCGCTTCGGCCGTGGCGGCGGGGACGCTGCGCGACCAGGTGGTCGAGGCACTGGTCGGCCTCGGCTTCGCCGCCAAGCCCGCCGAGAAGGCCGTCGACGAGGTGCTCGGCGGCCCGTCCGGCCCGGACGACTCCTCCGGTGTCCTGCGCGCCGCGCTCTCCAGGCTCGGGCCGCGATGAGCGAGCACGACCTGGAGGCCAGCCTCGAGCGGGCGCTCGCGAGCACGCCCGCCGACGGCGAGAGCGACCTCGAGAACAAGCTCCGCCCCGCCCGGCTCGCCGAGTTCATCGGTCAGCCCCGGGTCCGCGAGCAGCTCGACCTCGTGCTCCGCGGCGCGCTGGGCCGCGGGAGCCCGCCGGACCACGTGCTGCTCTCGGGTCCGCCCGGCCTGGGCAAGACCAGCCTCGCGATGATCATCGGTGCGGAGCTGGGCAGTCCCGTGCGCATCACGTCCGGCCCGGCCCTGGAGCGCGCGGGCGATCTCGCCGCCATGCTCTCCAACCTCGTCGAGGGCGACGTCCTGTTCATCGACGAGATCCACCGCATGGCCCGGCCCGCGGAGGAGATGCTCTACCTCGCGATGGAGGACTTCCGCGTCGACGTCGTGGTGGGCAAGGGCCCTGGCGCCACGTCCATCCCGCTCGACGTCGCCCCGTTCACGCTGGTGGGCGCCACCACCCGGGCCGGCGCGCTCACCGGCCCGCTGCGCGACCGCTTCGGCTTCACCGGGCACATGGAGTTCTACGAGCCCGAGGATCTCGAGCTCGTGGTCCGGCGCAGCGCGCAGATCCTCGACGTCGACCTGCGCCCCGACGGCGGCCGCGAGATCGCCCACCGCTCCCGGGGCACGCCCCGCATCGCCAACCGCCTGCTGCGCCGGGTGCGCGACTACGCCGAGGTCCGCGCCGACGGCGCGGTGACGCGCGACGTCGCCCGGGCGGCGCTGGCCGTCTACGACGTCGACGAGCTCGGCCTCGACCGTCTCGACCGCGCGGTCCTCAGCGCGCTGGTGCGCAGCTTCCACGGCGGGCCGGTCGGCGTGTCCACGCTGGCCGTGGCCGTGGGGGAGGAGCCGGGCACGGTCGAGGAGGTCTGCGAGCCCTACCTCGTGCGGGCGGGGATGCTCGCCCGCACGCCGCGCGGGCGCGTGGCGACGCCCGCCGCGTGGCGTCATCTCGGCCAGGAACCGCCCGCCACCGGCGCGGACAGCACCGACGATCCCGGGGACGACCCACGGGGCCAGGGCACGTTGTTCGGCTGAGCTGGCAGACTCGGAACCGGACATGCGCGGGTCGCACGAGGGTCACCCGCCCGGTGGACGGAGAACCATGGATCTCATCTTCCCCCTGCTCATCCTGTTCATGATCGGTCTGGTGTTCATGTCCAGCCGGCAGCGCAAGAAGCAGGAGAACCAGCAGAAGAGCCTTCAGGGCAGCCTGAACGTCGGCGACGTGGTCGTGATGACCAGCGGCGTGAGCGGCACGATCGTCGACGTCGACGACGAGCGCACCATCGACCTCGAGATCGCCCCGGACGTCGTCACCACCTGGCTGCGCGCCGCCGTGCGCGAGAAGCTCGTGGCTCCGGAGGACCCCGAGGTCGTCGAGGACCTGGACGAGTCGGACGACGTCGTGCCCCAGTCGTCGATCCCGACCGAGAGCACCCCGGTCGTCGACGCCGGCACCAACGGCACCCACGTCACGGAGACGAACTCCGACATCAAGGACGCGAAGGCCGACTCGACGGACAACGTCTCGTCGCCGCGCTCCTCCTGATCCGACCGGGGCGGGCCGCCGCCGGGCGCGCCGGGTCCGGCGCCTACCCTCGCGGCGAGCCCCTCCCCGGCTGACCGACCCGAGCATCTGGAGCAACGCAGCGTGGCCCCTCCGACCGTCCGATTCTCGCCCGGGCGCTACCTGGCCGCCTTCGTCGTGCTGGTGGCCGCGCTCTACGGACTGGTCTTCTTCACCGGGGACGGGTCGCCGACGCCCAAGCTCGGCATCGACCTCCAGGGCGGCACCCGGGTCACGCTGACCGCGCGCACCGAGACCGGCGCCGCGCCGACGCCCGACCAGCTCAACCTGGCGCGCCAGATCATCGACCAGCGCGTCAACGGGCTCGGCGTCAGCGGCGCCGAGGTGGTGCAGGACGGCAACAACCTCGTCATCACGGTGCCCGGCCAGGAGGGCGACCAGGCGCGCTCGCTCGGCCAGACGGCGCGGCTGTACTTCCGCCCCGTGCTCGGCGGACCGATCCCGGCGGGCCCCCAACCGGGTCAGCCGGGGCAGCCGGGAGCCACGGCGCCGGGAGCACCCGGCGGGCCGACCGGCGCCGGCACGCCCGGCCAGGCCCCCGCCGGACAGAGCGTGCCGCTCGACGGCCTCCGGCAGCAGCCCCGGTTCCGACGCCACCCCGGGCGGCGACCCGGGCGCGACGTCGCAGGACCCGCGCCTGGCCCAGGCGATCGCCGAGGCGAAGGCGACGCGCCAGAGCGACGACCCGGCGGTGCAGGAGCAGGCGGCGCTGGCGCTGGACTGCGCCGTCGAAGACCCTCTGCGCGGCTACGACGACCCGGCGCGGCCCCTGGTCTCGTGCAACCGGGAGGGCACGGAGAAGTACCTGCTCGGGCCCGCGATCCTCTCGGGCACCGACGTCGCGAGCGCGCAGCCGAACCCCAACCCCCAGGGCGTCGGCTGGATCATCAACCTCGCGTTCAAGGGCGGCCAGGCCGCGAACACGTGGGCCGACTACACCAGCGCGAACGTCAACAACTCGAACGCCGTCGTCCTCGACTCGCAGGTCGTCTCCGCGCTGCGGATCGTCCAGCCCCTGCTCGACGGCAACGCGCAGATCTCCGGCAACTTCAACCAGGCGTCGGCCACCGACTTCGCGAACGTCCTGCGCTACGGCTCGCTGCCCCTGTCGTTCGACACGTCCGAGGCGCAGACCGTGTCGGCGACGCTCGGGCTGGCGTCGCTGCAGGCCGGGCTGATCGCGGGCATCGTGGGCCTGGCGCTGGTGTTCCTCTACTCGCTCTTCTACTACCGCGCGCTCGGCGTGCTGACGATCCTGTCGCTCATCCTGTCCGGGCTCGTCGTCTACGCCGTCCTCGTGCTGCTCGGGCGGGGGATCGGCTTCACCCTCGACCTCGCCGGTGTCGCCGGCTTCATCGTCGCCATCGGCATCACGGCGGACTCGTTCGTGATCTTCTTCGAACGGATCAAGGACGAGGTCCGCGACGGGCGCAGCTTCCGGTCCGCGGTACCCCGCGGATGGGTCCGGGCCCGACGCACGATCCTCTCCGGCGACGCCGTGAGCTTCCTGGCGGCGGTGGTGCTCTACGTCCTCGCCGTCGGCCAGGTGAAGGGCTTCGCGTTCACGCTGGGCATGTCCACCGTCCTCGACCTGGTCGTGGTGTTCCTCGTGACCCACCCGCTGCTCGCCCTCGCGTCCAACTCGCGGCTGTTCGCCAGCCCCGCGTGGTCCGGTCTGGGGGAAGCGGTGCGCCATGCCCCGCGACCCGGTGGCGGTCCCCCACGCGCGGGCGGGCGGCGCCCGGCCGGGAGCGGGACGGGGACCCGCGGGGGCTCCAGCCGCCCGGGATCCCGCACCGCGCCGGGCCGTGACCGCGCCGGACGTGGGGGTGCCCGATGACCCGGTCCACCAGCGGCCCGAACAACCGCCGCACCGACGCCGTCACCAGCGGTGACACGAACCGACCCGCGGGCCGCGGCAACGGCCGCGCGGGCGGGCGCCGCCGCGCCGAGGACGCCCCGCCCGGGGACGAGGTCCGGGACGACCCGAGGGACGACGTGAGGGACGACCTGGGGGACGACCAGGCCGACGACGGGACGGACCTCGACGACGACCCGACCGGCGAGGCCGCCGCCGACGCCCCCGAGGAGCGGGACGACGGCGCCCGCCCGCGGCGCCGCAGCCGGCTCGACTCGCTCTACCGCGGCAACGGTGGCATCGACATCGTCGGGCGCTCCAAGACCTGGTACGCGGTCTTCGGCGTCGCGCTGATCATCTGCATCCTGTCGATGGTGATCCGGGGCTTCAACTTCGGCATCGACTTCGAGGGCGGCACGAGCGTCCAGATGCCGGCCGTCGGGGCGAACGGCCCGATCGCGACGCAGCAGGTCGAGCAGGCCTACACCCAGGCGGTCGGCCTCGAGGCGACCTCCGTGCAGAGCGCGGGCCAGGGCGCCTCCTCGACGATCATCATCCGCTCGGAGCGCCTGGACGTCGCGCAGGTCATCGCCCTGCGCCAGACGCTCTTCGAGCGGTTCCAGCCGCTGGGGACGTCCGGGGCGCCCGACCAGAACGCGATCTCCGACAGCGCGGTGAGTGCCAGCTGGGGCGGCGAGATCACGCGGCAGGCGGGCATCGCGCTCGTCGTCTTCCTCGTGCTCGTGACGATCTACCTGTCGTTCTACTTCGAGCGACGGATGGCGCTCGCGGCGCTGATCGCCCTCGCGAACGACATCATCATCACCGCGGGCGTCTACTCGCTGGTCGGCTTCGAGGTCTCGCCGGCCACGGTCATCGGCCTGCTGACGATCCTCGGCTTCTCGCTCTACGACACGGTCGTCGTGTTCGACAAGGTCCGGGAGAACACCCGCGGCCTGCTCGGCCTCACGAGACGCACGTACGCCGAGGCCGCGAACCTCGCGGTCAACCAGACGCTCATGCGATCGCTGAACACCTCGCTGATCGCGGCGCTCCCGCTGATCGGGCTGTTCGTCGTCGGCGTGGTGCTGCTCGGGGTCGGCGTGCTCGGCGACCTCGCGCTCGTCCAGCTCGTCGGCACCATCGTCGGTGCCGCGTCGTCGGTGCTGCTCGCGACGCCGATCGTGGTCGACCTCGCGATGCGCGACAAGCGCTGGGCCGCGCAGGCCGAGAAGGTCGCGGCCCGCCGGGCCAAGAACGCCCGGCGCACCGAGGGCGGGGACGGCGCCGGGGCGGCCGCGAACGGCCCGTCCACCGACGTCCTCGACACCCGCCAGGTCGCCGCGGCCGGTGCCCGGAGCTCGGGCGCCCGCGACGGCGACGGCCGGGCCGCAGCTCCGCGTCCCGGTGCCCGTCCCACGGGCCGCAGCGGGCGCCCGTCGGGCAAGCGCCGCAGGTGAGCACCGCGAGCGACGCACCCGACGACGACCGTGCCGATCTCGACGTGACCGATCTCGACCTGGTGGCGAGCCTGCTGCGCGAGGTCCCCGACTTCCCGACGCCCGGCATCCGGTTCTGGGACCTCACCGGGCTGCTCGCCGACGGGCCGGGGCTCGCCGCGACCACCCGGCTGCTGGCGGCCCCGGCGGCGCGCACCGGCGTCGACGTCGTCGTCGGCATCGAGGCGCGCGGCTTCCTGCTCGGCGCGGCCGTGGCCCACTCGCTGGGCGTGGGCGTCGTCGCCGTGCGCAAGGAGGGCAAGCTGCCCGCGGTCGCCGCGCGGCGGACCTACGACCTCGAGTACGGCTCCGCCACCCTCGAGCTACCCGCCGACGTGCTCCACCCGGGCACGCGGGTGCTGCTCGTCGACGACGTCCTCGCCACCGGCGGCACCGCGGCCGCGGCGTGCCAGCTGGTCGAGGGCGCCGGCGCGGTCGTCGCGGCGTTCTCGGTGGTGCTCGAGCTGCCGGCCCTCGAGGGCCGCGCGCGCCTGGGCGGCCACGACGTCCACGCGCTGCTCGCGCGCTGACCGGCGCTCCACCGACCACTGACCGACCGCCCGGCGCGCGCCCGGGTCGTCACGGGCCCGGGTGGGCCGCCGTCCTCCACGCGTACCGATCGTGGACGACCGATCGTCCGATCGGGCCGCCGGCGACCGGACACCCCGCCGATGCCGGGATATCCTGGATGGATTCCGGACACGGGTGGGCGCAGGCCCCGCCCGTCGGTCGGAGGGGAAGGGGACGACGCGTGAGCCAGCACGTCGACGCCACGGGCACACCGCTGGCCACCGAACCCGCCCCGTCGGACGGCACCGACGACGACCGGGGCACGCGCGAGGACGCGGTCCTCGAGTCCGCAGGCCTCTCGCCGGCCCCGCCGGTCAGCGCCACCCGCCCGCCCTCGGCGACGCGCCGGGTGCGCGCCCGCATCGCCCGCCGGATCACCGCCCAGCGCTCGGGCGTGGTCAAGCCGGTGCTCGAGCCGCTGGCCGCGGTGCACCGCGAGCTCCACCCGTCGGCCGACATGGCCACGCTGCAGCGCGCCTACGACATCGCCGAGCGCTCGCACGACGGGCAGATGCGCAAGAGCGGCGACCCGTACATCACGCACCCGCTGGCGGTCGCGACGATCCTCGGCGAGCTCGGGATGGACACGACCACGCTGGTCGCAGCGCTGCTGCACGACACCGTCGAGGACACCGACTACTCGCTCGAGAAGCTCGCCTCCGACTTCGGCGCCGAGGTCTCGCACCTCGTCGACGGCGTCACCAAGCTCGACAAGGTCCAGCTCGGCGCCGCGGCCGAGGCGGAGACGATCCGCAAGATGGTCGTGGCGATGGCGCGCGACCCGCGCGTGCTCGTCATCAAGCTGGCCGACCGGCTGCACAACATGCGCACGATGCGCTTCCTCAAGCCGGAGAAGCAGGCCAAGAAGGCCCGCGAGACCCTCGAGGTGCTCGCGCCGCTGGCCCACCGGCTGGGGATGTCGACGGTCAAGTGGGAGCTCGAGGACCTCGCGTTCGCGATCCTGCACCCGAAGCGCTACGACGAGATCGTCCGTCTCGTCGCCGACCGCGCGCCCAGCCGCGACACCTACCTGCGCTCGGTGATCGACGAGGTGTCCGGCCAGCTCACCGAGGCCCGGGTGAAGGCCGAGGTGCTCGGGCGGCCGAAGCACTACTACTCGATCTACCAGAAGATGATCGTCAAGGGTAAGGACTTCGACGACATCCACGACCTCGTCGGCGTGCGCGTGCTCGTCGAGGACGTGCGCGACTGCTACGCCGCGATGGGCATGGTGCACGCGCTGTGGCAGCCGATGCCCGGGCGGTTCAAGGACTACATCGCCCAGCCGCGGTTCGGCGTCTACCAGTCGCTGCACACCACCGTGATCGGGCCGGACGGGCAGCCGCTCGAGGTGCAGATCCGCACCCACGACATGCACCGCACCGCCGAGTACGGCATCGCGGCGCACTGGCGCT
This sequence comes from Actinomycetospora sp. CA-053990, assembly GCF_050948445.1. Classification (NCBI taxonomy): domain Bacteria; kingdom Bacillati; phylum Actinomycetota; class Actinomycetes; order Pseudonocardiales; family Pseudonocardiaceae; genus Actinomycetospora; species Actinomycetospora sp. CA-053990. The sequence goes on from NZ_CP192043.1 coordinate 2,571,965, forward strand.
ACAAGGAGACCCCCAAGGGGACCCACAAGAGCTCCTCGAACGGCTCGAACGGCGACGGCACCCTCGAGCTCGACGAGATGGCGTGGATGCGCCAGCTGCTGGACTGGCAGCGGGAGGCGGCGGACCCGGGGGAGTTCCTCGAGTCGCTGCGCTACGACCTCGCCACCCGCGAGATCTTCGTGTTCACGCCGAAGGGCGACGTCATCACGCTGCCCAGCGGGTCGACGCCGGTCGACCTCGCCTACGCGGTGCACACCGAGGTCGGCAACCGGTGCATCGGCAGCCGGGTCAACGGCCGGCTGGTCGCCCTCGAGCGCGAGCTCGAGAACGGCGAGGTCGTCGAGATCTTCACGTCGAAGGCCGAGGGCGCCGGCCCGTCGCGCGACTGGCTGGGCTTCGTCGCCTCGCCACGGGCCAAGCAGAAGATCAAGCAGTGGTTCGCCAAGGAACGCCGCGAGGAGGCGATCGAGGGCGGCAAGGAGGCCATCACCCGCGAGGCGCGGCGCACCGGCCTGCCGCTGCAGCGCCTCGTCTCGGGCGACTCCATGGGCGCCCTGGCCCACGAACTGCGCTACGCCGACGTCTCCGCGCTCTACGCCGCGGTCGGCGAGCACCACGTCTCGGCGCGCCACGTCGTCCAGCGGCTCGTGGCGCTGCTCGGTGGGGTCGAGCAGAACGAGGAGGAGCTGGCCGACCGCGCCACGCCCTCCACGGTCCAGCGCCGGCGCGGCACCGGCGACGTCGGCGTCGTCATCGACGACATGGACGACTCCGCCGGCGACGTCTGGATCAAGCTGGCGCGCTGCTGCACGCCGGTGCCCGGCGACGGCATCCTGGGGTTCGTCACCCGCGGCGGCGGCGTCAGCGTGCACCGCACCGACTGCACCAACGCCGACGAGCTGCGCAGCGAGCCCGAGCGTCTGGTCAACGTGCACTGGGCGTCGTCGTCCAGCGCGCTGTTCCTCGTCGCGATCCAGGCCGAGGCCCTCGACCGGCACCGGCTGCTCTCCGACATCACCAAGGTGCTGGCCGACGAGAAGGTCAACATCCTCTCCGCGTCGGTCACCACCTCGCGCGACCGCGTGGCCGTCAGCCGCTTCTCGTTCGAGATGGGCGACCCCAAGCACCTCGGCCACGTGCTCAAGGCGGTCCGCAACGTCGAGGGCGTCTACGACGTCTACCGGGTGACCTCCGCGAGCTGAGGCTCCGTTCCGGGCTCAGGCCGACGACGACCGTGCGCGGAGGGCGTCGACGGCCCGGGCGACGAGGTTGCGCGGGGGTTGCTCGTCGGTGTGCCAGTCGGGACGGGCGGAACGGGGGTCGAGGGCGTCGACCGACTCCGGGTCGAGCCCGGGACCGTCGGAGGGGCGCATGAGGGAGCGGACCCCGGCGTCAATGACCGTGACGAGCGGGACCGCGAGCAGGGCACCGGCGATGCCGGCCAGCACGAGGCCGCAGGCGATCGGCAGCACGACGGCGAGCGGGTGGAGCTTGATCGACCGCCCGAGCAGCAGGGGCTGGAGGATGTAGCCCTCCAGGTTCTGCACCAGCACGAGCAGCAGGACGACGAGCAGGGCGTCGGTGATGCCGCCGCTGACCAGGCCGACGAGCACCGCGACGACGCCGGAGACGACGGCGCCGAGGGTGGGCACGAAGGCGCCGAAGAAGATGAGCGCGGCCAGCGGCACGGGCAGCGGGATGCCGATCAGCCACAGCCCGACGCCCGCGGTGATCGCGTCGGCGGCGGCGACGAGGATCGTCGCGCGGGTGTAGCCGACGAGCGAGGCGAACGCGCGGCGTCCGGCGATGTCGGCGCGGTCGCGGGCCTGGCGCGGGACCGCGCCGAGGACGAAGCGCCAGACGGTGCCGCCGTTGTAGACGAAGAAGATCAGCGTGAAGAGGGCCAGCAGGAGCTCGGTGAGGACCTCGCCCACGGTGCTCACCGCGCCGAGGGCGCTCTGCGCGAGCGTCGCCTGGCTGGACTGGAGGTAGGCGAAGAGCTGGTTGCCGACCTCGGTGAACTGCTCGTTGTTCAGCCCGAGCGGGCCGGTGCGCAGCCACTGCTGGATGCCCGCCACGCTGGCGAGCAGCTGTGACGACAGCTCCGGGAGGCCGGAGACGAAGGCCAGCCCGACGCCGTAGAACACGCCCCCGACGACGGCGACGCCGCTGACGATGACGATCGCGGTGGCCACCGCGTGCGGCAGCCACCGGATGCGCGACAGCGCGTGGGCCGACGGCGCGAGCAGGGAGGCCGCGATCAGCGCGAGGACGACGGGCACCACGACCGCCCCGAGCAGGCCCAGGACGTAGATGACGACCAGGATCGCCGCACCCAGGAGCAGCAGGCGCCAGGCGAGCGCGGTGGCGATCTCGAGGGCCGGCGGGACCTCCCAGCGCTTGCGTCCCTGGAGGAGGATGCCGCCCCCGGCAGCGGCCGCTCCGGTGTCGCCCGCGCCGTCCGGGGGATCCGCTCCGATCGTCGGCAGGGTCACCGCCTCACCGTAGTCGCGCGGGCCGCCGGACGTTCTCTGGCGCCCGGCCACTGCTGGATCGGTGCAGAGCGGGATACCATGAGGGCCGTGAGCCGACGAGCGAAGATCGTGTGCACGTTGGGGCCGTCGACGTCGACGCCCGAGGCCATCCGTGACCTCGTCCGCGCCGGCATGGACGTGGCCCGTCTCAACTTCAGCCACGGCGAGCACGCCGAGCACGAACGGATCTACCGCCTCGTGCGCGAGGCGGCCGACAGCGAGGGCCGCGCGGTCGGCATCCTGGCCGACCTGCAGGGCCCGAAGATCCGACTCGGACGCTTCGCCGACGGCCCGCAGATGTGGGCCACGGGCGAGACGGTGTCGATCACCACCGAGGACGTCGCGGGCACCCACGACCGCGTCGGCACCACGTACAAGGGCCTCGCCGACGACGCCCGTCCCGGCGAGTCGCTGCTGATCGACGACGGCAACGTCGCGCTCGAGGTCACCGCCGTCGAGGGCCGCGACGTCGTCTGCCGCGTGATCGAGGGCGGCCGGGTCTCCGACAACAAGGGCATCTCGCTGCCCCACACCGCGGTGTCGGTGCCGGCGATGAGCGACAAGGACGAGGCCGACCTGCGCTTCGCCCTCGGCCTGCGCGTCGACATGATCGCGCTGTCCTTCGTGCGCTCGCCCGCGGACGCCGAGCTGGTCCACAAGATCATGGACGAGTACGGCTCGCGCCTCCCGGTGATCGCGAAGATCGAGAAGCCCGAGGCCGTCGACGCGCTCGAGGCGATCGTCCTCGCCTTCGACTCGATCATGGTCGCCCGCGGCGACCTGGGCGTCGAGCTGGCGCTCGAGGACGTCCCGCTGGTGCAGAAGCGCGCGGTGCAGATCGCGCGCGAGAACGCCAAGCCGGTGATCGTGGCGACGCAGATGCTCGAGTCGATGATCCACAACTTCCGGCCGACCCGGGCCGAGGCCTCCGACGTGGCCAACGCCGTGCTCGACGGCGCCGACGCCGTGATGCTCTCCGGCGAGACCAGCGTCGGCGACTACCCCATCGAGACGGTCCAGACGATGTCCCGGATCGTCGCGGCGGTCGAGGTCGGCCCGGCCTCGGTGCCGCCGATCCAGCACGTCCCGCGCACCCAGCGCGGCGTGGTGACCACCGCCGCGCGCGACATCGGCGAGCGCCTCAACGCCCGCGCGCTGGTGGCGTTCACGCGCACCGGCGACACGGTCCGCCGGCTCGCCCGCCTGCACACCCGGCTGCCGGTGCTGGCGTTCTCGCCGATCCCCGAGGTCCGCAGCCAGCTCGCGCTGAGCTGGGGCGTCGAGACCTTCCTCGTGCCCTGGGCGGACACCACCGACGCGATGATCCGTCAGGTCGACGCGTCGCTGCTGGAGATCGGGCGCTTCGCCGCAGGCGAGCTCGTCGTGATCGTCTCCGGCTCGCCGCCCGGCACCGTCGGCAAGACCAACCTGCTGCGCGTCCACAAGATCGGGGAGGACGCGCGCTGAGCCGTCGATGGCATCATCGACGGGCGTGACCGCCGATCCGACCACGCTGTCCCACCGGTTCGACGCCCTCACCGCCGCGCACATGCGGGCGGGCGGCTCCTGGAAGTGGTCGACGCCCGGCTCGTGGCGACGTGGCGAGCGCGAGGGCCTGATCGGGGCGTTCGTCGCCGAGATGGACTACCCGGTCGCCGACGCCGTGGCCGACGCGGTCCGCGCCTCGGCCGACGGGTCGCGCTTCGGCTACCTGCCCGACGACTGGGTCGCCGACATGGCCGCGGCGACGTCGGCGTTCTGGGGCGAGCGACTCGGCTGGGCGCCCGACCCGGCCCGGGTGCGCCCCGTGCCCGACGTGCTCACCGCGTTCACCGCGACCGTCCGGCACTTCACCCGGCCCGGCAGCGCGATCGTGCTGCCGACCCCGGCCTACATGCCGTTCCTCACCGTGCCGGCGATGCTCGGCCGGGAGCTGGTCCAGGTGCCCATGGCCCGGGACGGCGCGCGGTTCGTGCTCGACCTCGACGCGATCGACCGCGCGTTCGCCGACGGCGCGGGCCTGCTGGTGCTGACCAACCCGCACAACCCGACGGGTCGCGTGTTCGACGTCGACGAGCTCGCCGCGGTGACCGAGGTGGTCGAGCGCCACGGCGGGCGGGTCTTCAGCGACGAGATCCACGCGCCGCTGACGTTCGACGCCCACCGCCACCGGCCCTACGCCGCGACGTCCGCGGCTGCCGCGGGGCACACCGTCACCGCGACCTCGGCGTCCAAGGCCTGGAACACCCCGGGGCTCAAGTGCGGGCAGGTGATCCTGTCGAACGACGCCGACGCCGCGCACTGGGAGGCCACCGGCTACCTCGCCGAGCACGGCACCGCGACGCCCGGGGTGCTGGCGACCACCGCGGCCTACCGCGACGCGCGGGCCTGGCTCGACGACGTCCTCGCCTACCTGGACGGCAACCGCGCCCTGCTCGCGTCCGCCGACCTGCCGGGGCTCGGGGTGACCGTCCCCGAGGGCACCTACCTCGCGTGGCTCGACGGCCGGGGTCTCGGGGCTGGTCTGGGCCTCGACGAGCCCCCGTCGGCGTTCTTCGTCCGCGAGGCGGGCGTGGTCATGACCGACGGCGCGGCGTGCGGGGAGGCCGGGCGCGGGGGCATGCGCCTCAACCTCGCCATGTCCCGCCCCGTCCTCACCGAGGCCCTCGAGCGCCTCGGGGCAGCTCTGTCCTAGCCGCGACGCTCCGCAGGCGCGATCAGGTAGTTGTGGACCTCGGACATCGCGACCTCGGGGCGCTCGATCCCGAGGTGCTCGAGGACCGGCGCGAGCCGTCCGCCGACGAACCGCTCGAACGCCTCGGCCGACTCCCACACGTCGACGCCACGAAACCCGTCGTCGGTCGGGATCGTGTAGTGGAACAGGCAGCCGGGCTCAGAGTCGCCGCCGCGCCGGAACTCGAGGCGCCGGAGCAGGTCGTCGTACTCGGCCAGCGTGACCCCGTGGAAGGTGGTCTCCACCGCGATCGCCATCGTCGGTCCCCCGTCTCCCGTGAGCGGACTTCGGGCCTGTGGGACCCCAGGATGGCTCACGAAGGCCAGGGGAGGAACTCCTCGTCGGGGAGGCCGGAGGCGAGGAGCGAGGCGAGGTGATCGCCCCGGCGCTCGGTGAGCTGGTCGATCTGGGTGCGGCAGGAGAAGCCGTCGGCGATCACCGCGGTGGCGGCGTCGGCGTCCCGCACCCGGGGCAGGAGCACCGCCTCCCCGCAGGCCACCGACACCTCGTAGTGCCCCTGCTCGAACCCGAAGTTGCCGGCGAGCCCGCAGCACCCGGAGTCGAGCACCTCCACCTCGGCGCCGGCGCGGTGCAGCAGGTCGGCCTCCGCGCCGTAGCCGCCGGTGGCGTGCTGGTGGCAGTGCTGCTGGACCATCACCTCGCGTCCGGCGAGCCCGGGCGGCGTCCAGTCCGGCGCGCGTTCGGCCAGCAGCCGTCCGAGGGTGGTCGTCGCCGCGGCGATCGCGTCGGCGCGGGGCCCGGGCAGCAGGTTCGGGGCGTCGTCGGTGAACACCGCGGTGCAGCTCGGCTCGAGCCCCACGATCGGCATGCCGTCGCCGACGGCCGGCGCGAGGGCGTCCAGCGTCCGTCCGAGGACCTTCGCGGCGACGTCGAGCTGGCCCGTCGTCACCCAGGTCAGGCCGCAGCACAGCTCCTGCTCCGGGACCCGCACCGTGAAGCCGGCGGCCTCGAGCACGCGGACGGCGTCGGCGCCGGCGCTGGGGTGGAGGAACTCGGTGAACGTGTCCGGCCAGAGCAGCACCTCGCCGCGCTCGCCGGAGCCGCGCGAGCCCCGCTCGCGGAACCAGTGGGTGAACCGCGGGGTGGCGAACGCGGGGATCGCGCGGCGCTCGTCGATGCCGCCGGCCCTCTTGAGCAGCCCCGCCACGCGGGACGAGGTGATCCGGTTGACCAGCGGCGCGAGCGGTGACGCGACGCGGGCGAGCGCCGGCAGCCAGCCCATCGACAGGTGCGAGCGCGGGCGGCGCCACTGCCGGCCCTCGTAGTGGTGGTGCAGGAACTCGGCCTTGTAGGTCGCCATGTCGACGTTGACCGGGCAGTCCGACAGGCAGCCCTTGCACGCCAGGCACAGGTCGAGGGCGTCGCGGACCTCGGTGGAGCGCCAGCCGTCGGTGATCGGCGAGTCCTCGTGCCCGCGCAGCATCTCCCAGAGCAGGCGTGCGCGGCCGCGGGTGGAGTGGTGCTCCTCGCCGGTGGCGCGGTACGAGGGGCACATGACCTCGCCCTCGGTGCGCCGGCACCGCCCGACCCCGATGCAGCGCTCCACCGCGCGGGTGAAGCGGCCGTCGTCGGACGGGTAGGAGAACGCCGAGGCGGGCTCGACGGGGTCGTAGTCGGGACCGATCTGCAGGTTCTCGTCCAGCCGGAAGGGGTGGACGACCTTGCCGGGGTTCATCCTGTTGTGGGGGTCGAAGAGCGCCTTGACCGACTCGAAGGCCGCCACGAGCTCGGGCCCGTACATCCGCTGGAGCAGCTCGCCGCGCGACTGCCCGTCGCCGTGCTCGCCCGAGAGCGACCCGCCGTACTTCACGCACAGGTCCGCCGAACGCTCCATGAACGAGCGGTAGGCCGCGACGCCCGCCGTCGAGCCGAGCTCGAACGGGATGCGGGTGTGGATGCAGCCGTGACCGAAGTGCCCGTAGATCGCCGTGCCCTCGCTGTACCCGTACTCCTCGAGCAGGGCGACCCACTCCGACAGGTAGTCCGCGAGGCGGTCGGTGGGCAGGGCCGCGTCCTCCCAGCCCTCGAAGTTGTCCTGCCCGGTGCGCGGGTCGCGTGCCGAGACGGGCAGGGCCGCCTCCCGGATGCCGAAGAGCTCGGCCTGCTCTCCCGGGTCGGTGACGGTGAGGACGGACGGGCCGTCGGGGAGGCGGGCCAGATCGTCGACCAGCGCCTGCGCGCGCTCGGTGACCCGTGCGGGGTCGTCGTCGCGGATCTGGGCCATCAGCCAGCTGTGTCCCTCGGGCATCGCGGCCATCGCACGCTGGTGGACGCCCTTGACGCGCTGGAACTCGACGATCACGCGGTCGATGCACTCCAGGAAGTGCGGCTCGTGCGGCAGGATCGCGTCGACGCAGCGCGCGGACGCGACGATGTCGCGGAACCCGAGCACCACCAGCGCGGTGTGCCGGGCCTCGACGACGAGGTCGAGCTCGGCATGCAGCACCGTCACGAGCGTCGACTCCGAGCCCACCAGCGCGCGAGCGAGGTCGAGGCCGGTGCCGTCGGTGTCGGGGCCCGGCAGGAGGTCGTCGAGGTTGTAGCCCGACACGCGGCGGGGGATGTCGGGGAAGCGCTCGGCCACCAGCCCGGCGTGGTCGGCGGCGATCGCCCGCAGCCCCCGGTAGATCTCCGCACGCCGCCCGCCGGCGGCCTGGATGGCGGCGTACTCCTCCTCGGACGTCGGCCCGACCCACATCCGCAGGCCGTCGTAGGTGAGCACCTCGAGGCGCCTGACGTTGTCGGCGACCTTGCCGAACGTCTGCGCGGTCGACCCGCAGGAGTTGTTGCCGATCATCCCGCCGAGCGTGCAGCTGACGTGCGTCGCGGGCTTCGGGCCGAAGATCAGGCGGCCGGGCAGGGCGGCGTTGAGGTCGTCGAGCTTGATGCCGGGCTCGACGACGCAGGTGCGCGCGTCCTCGTCGACCGACACGATGCGCGTGCAGTACTTCGACCAGTCGATCACCACGGCGGCGTTGCAGCACTGCCCGGCGAGGCTCGTGCCGCCACCGCGGGAGAGCACCGGGACGTCGTGCTCGCGGCACACGGCGAGCGCCTCGACGCCGGCGTCGATCGTCCGCGGGACGACCACGCCGATCGGGACCTGGCGGTAGTTCGAGGAGTCGACGGCGTACGTGGCGCGCGACCCGGCGTCGAAGCGCACCTCGCCGTCCACCCGGTCGGCCAGCGCGCGTTCGAGGTTCTCCTCGGCGGTCCGCGGGCGCGTGCGCGGAGGGACGAGATCGACCGTGGCCACCGGACGACTCTGGGCGCCGCCGCACGCCGCCGCAAGTTCTCCCGGTCGTGAGCACTATCCGCCCCCCTAGGGGCCGGAAGTGCTCACAGGGCTGCGGGAGGATGGACGACGTGACCACCGAAGCGCTGGACGACGCCGCCGTCGGCGCGCTCCTGACCGGCGTGCGCCGGGTGGCGCTGCTCGGGGTCTCCGACCGCTTCAACCGGCCCAGCTTCCGGCTCGGCGCCTATCTGCTCGACCGGACCGCGTGGGCCGTCGACCTCGTCAACCCCCACGTCGTCGAGACCCTCGGGCGGCTCTGCGCACCCACGCTCGCCGACGTCCCGACGCCTGATCTCGTCGTGGTCTGCCGCGGGCCGGCGGCCTGGGACGCCGTGATCGACGAGGTCGCGGGCGTCGGGGGGCGCGCCGTGTGGCTGCCGAGCGACGTCGCGGACGCGGACACCACGGCGCGCGCGTCCGACCGTGCCCGGGCGGCGGGCCTGGTGGCCGTGGCCGACCGCGACCTGCGCGCCGAGCACAAGCGATGGTGCGCATGAGTCCGGCCGTGACCCGCGAACCCGGCCGTCTCGAGGTCCGCGCGCCCCGCACCGCCCCCGCGCTGGCGCTGGCCACGGGCGTCGTCGGGCTCGCGGCCGGGATCTGGCTGGCGACCCTCGGGGGCACCGCGAGCCTCGTGCTCGGCCTCGTCCTGATCGTGTTCTTCGGGGTCGGCACCGTGCGCGCGGCGGTGCGCCTGCTGCGGGGCCGCCCCCTGCTCGTCGCCACGCCCGAGGGCATCGACGACGGCGGGTCGATCGTCACGGCCGGGTTCCTGCCCTGGTCGGAGGTCGGGTCGATCGACGTCCTGCCCGCCCGGGGCGGCGGGATGCTCGTCATCGGGGTGCGCGACCCCGAGGCCGTCCTCGCCCGCACCACCCCGGCCCGCGCCCGCGTCGGACGCACCCAGGCCGGGCGCCTCGGCAGCCCCGTCGTCCTGCCGCCCTCGGTGCTCCCCGTCCCGGCCGAGGAGCTCGCCGCCGACATCGAGGCGTTCCGTCCGTGAGCCGTTGACCGGCGCGTCGCCGGTGCGGAAGCGTTCCGGCGTGGCCAGCTACCGCGCGCGTCGTCGCCGGGCGATGGTCGCCGAGGTGCGCCGGCAGGGGGTCACCGACTCGCGGGTCCTGCGGGCGATGCTCGAGGTGCCGCGCCACCGGTTCGTGCCCGCGCACCGCGCGGACGAGGCCTACGGCCCGGGGCCGCTGCCGATCGCGTGCGGCCAGACGATCTCCGCGCCCGCGATGGTGGGGGCGATGGCCGCCCTGCTGGAGCTCACCGGGCGCGAGCGCGTGCTCGAGGTGGGCACCGGCAGCGGGTACGCCGCGGCGGTGCTCTCGCGGTGCGCGCGCGAGGTGATCAGCATCGAGTACCACCCCTCGCTCGCCGCCGGCGCCCGCGCGGCCCTCGCGGCCACCGGCCACCACGTCGAGGTCCGCCACGGCGACGGGCGCGCCGGCGCCCCCGACAAGGCGCCCTTCGACGCGATCTCCGTGGCCGCGATGGCCGAGGGCGAGGTGCCGGCGACGCTGCTCGGCCAGCTCACCGACCGCGGCGTCCTCGTCTGCCCCGTGGGCCACGGCCGTCGCGGCGACCTCGTCCGGATGCGCCGCGACGGCCACGTCGAGCGGTTCATGCCGGTGTCGTTCGTGCCGCTGCTGTAGGCCCCGTGAGCGAAGTTCCCGGCTATAGCCGGGAACTTCGCTCACGTACGGGTCAGGGCGAACGACTCCGCCGGGAGGGTCAGGGAGTCGGCGGCGGCAGTGTCGACGCCCGACGGGGCGCAGAGCACCTCGCGCGCCGCCACCGGCAGCGTCGCCGGGGCCCCGCCCAGGTTGACCGCCAGCCGCAGGTCACCGCGGTGCACCACGAGCGTGCGCGCGTCCGCGTCGGCGTCCACCCGCACCCGGTCGAGGTGGGGGTCGGTGAGCTCGGGGTGGGCACGGCGCAGGGCGATCAGCTCCCGGTGCACGCCGAGCAGCCAGGCGTGGGGTTCGCGGTCGATCTCCGACCAGTCGAGCCGTGAGTCCTCGAACGTCGAGAGCGCCGTCGGGTCGGGCACGTCGGAGGCGCCCCAGCCGTGCTCGGCGAACTCCCCGCGACGGCCTTCGCGCACGGCGTCCTGCAGGGCGGGGTCCTCGAAGCCGACGAAGAACGCCCACGGCGTCGACGCGCCCCACTCCTCGCCCATGAACAGCATCGGGGTGTACGGCGAGCAGAGCACCAGCGCCGCCCCGCAGGCCAGCAGGCCCGGCGACACGGTGGCCGACAGCCGATCACCGGCGGCGCGGTTGCCGATCTGGTCGTGGTCCTGGAGGTAGGCGAGGAAGCGGTGGCCGGGGGTCGTGAGCGTGTCGACGGGCCGGCCGTGGGTGCGCCCGCGGAAGCTCGACCAGGTGCCGGCGTGGTGGAACGGGTGGTGCAGGACGTCGGCGAGGACGGAGAACGCGCCGAAGTCGGCGTAGTAGCCCTGGGTCTCCCCGGTGAGCGCCGAGTGCAGGGCGTGGTGGATGTCGTCGCACCACTGCGCGTCCAGCCCGTACCCGCCGGCCTCGCGCGGCGTGATCAGCCGCGGGTCGTTGAGATCCGACTCGGCGATGAGGGTCAGCGGGCGGCGCAGGTGCGCCGACAGCGTCGCCACGTGCTGTGCCATCTCCTCGAGCAGGTGGGTCGCCCGGGCGTCGCGCAGGGCGTGGACGGCGTCGAGGCGCAGGGCGTCGACGCCGTAGTCGCGCAGCCACATCGTGACGTTGTCGAGGATGTAGCGGCGCACGGTGTCCGACCCCGGCCCGTCGAGGTTCAGCGACGGACCCCAGACGTTCTCGCCGAGGAAGTAGGGCCCGAAGCGGTCGAGGTAGGCCCCGGACGGTCCGAGGTGGTTGTAGACGACGTCGAGCACGACCCCGAGCCCCCGGGCGTGGCAGGCGTCGACGAACCGCCGGAACGCCACCGGCCCGCCGTAGTTCTCGGTGACCGCGTACCAGAGCACGCCGTCGTAGCCCCAGCCCCTCGTGCCGTCGAAGGCGTTGACCGGCAGGACCTCGACGAGGTCGACGCCGAGCTCGACGAGGTGGTCGAGCCGCTCCTCCGCGCTGGCGAACGTGCCGCCCTCGGTGAACGTGCCGACGTGCATCTCGTAGATCACCGACCCGGGGAGGGACCGGCCGGTCCAGGCCGCGTCGGCGGGGGAGGGCTCGACCTCGACGACCCGGGACGGGGCGTGCACCCCGTGCGGCTGCCATCGCGAGCGCGGGTCGGGGAGCGGTTCGCCGCCGTCGAGGGCGAACGCGTAGTCCGTCCCCGGACCGGCGTCCGGCACGGTGACCGACCACCAGCCGTCCGCTCCCGCCGTCATCGTCTCGATCCGGTCGTCCAGGACCAGTCCGACCGTCGTACGGTCGGGGGCCCACACCGCGAACTCCTGTGCCACGGGACCGATCGTTCCCGACGGGCCGACGTCGCATGCGTGGCGGGGAGCCGGGATGATGGACGCGCGGGCGGATGGGGTCCGGGCAGGACGGTGCACGGGGGTGGTCGATGGGCGGCGATGCTGACCCCGGCACGCGTGCCCTGCTCGCGGGTGGCGGGCGCGTCGGCGCCGACATGGCGTCGGTCGACTGGAGCGCCACGCCCCTCGGCGAGCCCGAGAGCTGGCCCACCCCGCTGCGCACCGTCGTGCAGATGCTCCTGACCACGCGATTCTCGATGTGGATGGCCTGGGGCCCCGAGCTCACGTGCTTCTACAACGACGCGTACTGGCGCGACACGCTGCAGTCGAAGCACCCCTGGGCGCTGGGCAAGCCCGCCCACGTCATGTGGTCGGAGATCTGGCCGGACATCGGGCCGCGCATCGCGTCGGTGCTGGAGACGGGCGTCGCGACCTGGGACGAGGACCTGCTCCTCTTCCTCGAACGCAGTGGTTATCCCGAGGAGACCTACCACACCTTCTCGTACAGCCCGCTCGCCGACACCGACGGCGCCATCCGCGGAATGCTCTGCGTGGTCACCGAGAACACCGACCGTGTCATCGGCGACCGGCAGATGGCGACCATGCGGGATCTCGCCACCGCGATGGGCAGCGCCCGCTCCGAGGACGAGGTGCTCCGCGCGGTCGAGCGCACGCTGGTCGACGCCGACCGCGACCTGCCGTTCGGCCTCGTCTACCTGTTCGACGACGACGCCGGGCCCGCGCGGCTGGCGGCGAGCGCGGGCGCGGCCCGCGGCTCCGCGATCGCGCCCGAGGTGATCGAGCCCGGCGCCGGTCCCTGGCCGCTGGACCGGGTGCGGGCGGGCGAGACGGTGCTCGTCGAGGGCCTGGGTGCGCGGATCGACGGCGACCTGCCCCACGGGGCGTGGGACCGGCCGGCCACGCAGGCGGTGCTCGTCCCGCTCGCGGCGGCGTCGGGCGCCGAGGGCGACGGGATCGCCGGGGTCCTCGTCGCGGGCGTCAACCCCCACCGCGAGTTCGACGAGCGCACCTCGAGCTTCCTGCAGCTGCTCGGTGGCCAGATCACGGCGGGCCTCGCCCACGCGGGCGGCTACGAGGCCGAACGGCGCCGCGCCGAGGCGCTCGCCGAGCTCGACCGCGCGAAGACCGACTTCTTCTCCAACGTCAGCCACGAGTTCCGCACCCCGCTGACCCTGATCATGGGCCCGGTCGCCGAGCTGCGCGCCGCCCCCGAGGTGGACCCCGAGCGCTGGCGCGCCGAGCTCGAGGTGGTGCACCGCAACGGGCAGCGCCTCGGGCGGATGGTCAACAGCCTGCTCGACTTCTCGCGGCTCGAGGCGGGCCGCCGCCAGACCCACCCCGTCCCCGTCGACCTCGGCTCGGCCACCGCCGAGCTCGCGGCGGTGTTCGCGTCCGCGATGGCGCGTGCGGGCCTCGACTACGTCGTCGACTGCCCGCCGGTGGGCCGACCGGTCCTGCTCGACCGGGACGCGTGGGAGAAGGTCGTGCTCAACCTGCTCTCCAACGCCCTGAAGTTCACCGCCTCCGGACGGGTCTCGGTGCGCGTGGACGCCACCGCCGACGCCGCGGTCCTGCACGTCGAGGACACCGGTGTCGGGGTGCCCGCCGACGAGCTGCCGCGCCTGTTCGAGCGCTTCCACCGTGTCGAGAGCCCCGGGGCGCGCTCCGGCGAGGGCAGCGGCATCGGCCTGGCGCTGGTGCGCGAGCTCGTCGGGCTGCACGACGGCGAGGTCCGCGCGACCAGCGAGCCCGGCGTGGGCACCACGATGACGGTGACGATCCCGTTCGGGCGGGCGCACCGGATGGAGATCGTGACGCCGACGGCGGGGGCCGAATCCACCGAGCTCACCACCACCGAGCCCCTGGAGCCCTCGCCGGACGCCGAGTCCTTCGTCGCCGAGGCGCTGCGCTGGCTGCCCGACGGCGCGGGGTCGACCGACGCCGAGCCGCCGACCCCCGAGCTGCCCGCGGGCCTCCCCGCGCCCGCGACCGAGAGCACCCGGGGCCGCGTCCTCGTGGCCGACGACAACGCCGACATGCGGGCCTACCTGCGCCGCCTGCTCGCCCCGCGCCACGACGTGCGCCTGACCGCGGACGGCGAGGAGGCGCTGCAGGCGGCACTCGCCGACCCGCCGGACCTCGTCGTCTCCGACGTGATGATGCCGCGCCGCGACGGCCTCGCCCTGCTCGCGGGCCTGCGCGCCGACGAGCGGACCGCGCGGGTGCCGGTCCTGCTGCTCTCGGCCCGCGCGGGGGAGGAGGAGGCCGTCCAGGGGCTGGCGGCCCAGGCCGACGACTACCTGGTCAAGCCCTTCACCGCCCCCGAGCTCCTCGCCCGCGTGGACGCGCACCTGCAGCTCGGCCGCGCGCGGCGCCGGGCGGAGGTCCGGTTCACCGCGATGGCCGACCTCGCGCCGGCGATGATCTGGGTGGCCGACCCCGACGGCGGGCGCACCTTCCACAACGCGGGCTGGCGCCGCTTCACCGGCCGCGACCCGGCCCAGGACCTCGGCGAGGGCTGGCGCGACGGCCTGCACCCCGACGACCGGGAGCAGTACCGCGCGGTCACCGCGGAGGCCACGGCGGCGGGCCTCGGCTGGGAGGTCGAGTACCGGCTGCGGCGCGCCGACGGCGTCTACCACCGTGTGGTGGAGCAGGCCGTCGCCCTGCCCGGCGAGGACGGGCCGTCGGGGTGGGTCGGCAGCTGCATCGACGTCAACGTCCGGGCGCTCGAGGCCGACCGCCAGCGTCTGCTCGCCCGGATCGGCGCGGAGCTCGACGGGGAGACCGAGGTCGTCGACCGGCTCGAGCTCCTCGTGCGCCTGCTCGTCGAGGTCCGGCTCGCCGCGCGCGCCTCGGCCCGTCCCGTGGACGACGAGGGCCAGCCCGGCGCCGCCCGCGTCGCCGTGCGCACCGAGGCACCCTCCGGCTCCCGCGTGGCCGAGCCGCTGTCGGCCGACTCGGTGGGCGACGGGGAGCGCGACGCGCTGGCGCGCCGCGCGGCGGTCGCGGCGGCCGGCGCGCTGCACCTCCCGCTGACGGTCCGAGACCGGGCCGTGGCGATCCTGTCCCTCGAGCGCTCGCCGGAGGGCCCGGACTGGACCGACGAGGACCGCGACCTCGTCGAGGAGATCGCCGGGCGCGCCGCCCTCGCGCTGGACAACGCCCTGCTGCTCGCCGAGGAGCGCGCGGTCGCCGAGCGCCTGTCGCTGCTGCAGCGGGCCACCAGCGAGCTCTCGGCCGCGGCGACCCCGATCGAGGTGGCCGACGTGACCGTCGAGCACCTCCGCGCGCTGTTCGGGGCCTCGGCCCGCGTCGCGGTCTTCGAGTACGAGCCCGACGCGCGCACGCTGACGCCGCTCGCGGCCCGCAACGTCGACCCGGCCGTGGTCACCGCGGGCCAGGAGCAGGCGACGATGGTCGGCACCGCGGTGCGCCGCGGGGAGGCGCTGTGGCTGGTCGGCGGCCCCGGCCATCCCTCGCCCGACCACGATGACCCCGCCCTCCACGCCCTCCTGCGCCGCGAGGGGTGCGCGGGGCGGTGGCCCTGCCCCTCGTGGCGGCGGGCACCACGGTCGGCGCGATCGGCGTCGGCCTGCCCGACCGCGCGCGCGTCCTGCGCACCGAGCGGATCACCCTCGAGGCGCTGGCCGAGCCCTGCGCGATGGCGCTGGACCGGGCCCGCCTGTACCGCGCCGAGCACCAGATCGCCGACACCCTCCAGCGCAGCCTGCTGCCCCAGGGCCTTCCCGAGCTCGACCGGCTCGGCCTCGCCGCGCGCTACCTGCCCGGCGCGACGGGCACGCAGGCCGGCGGTGACTGGTACGACGTCGTCGAGCTCGACGAGCACCGCGTCGCGATCGCCGTCGGCGACGTCGTCGGCCAGGGCACCGGCGCCGCGGCGGTCATGGGACAGCTCCGCACCGCGCTGTCGGGCTACCTGCTCGCCGGGCACGGCCCCGCGCGGTCCCTGGGCCTGCTCGACGGGCTGACCTCGCGCATCCCGGGCTCGCGGGCCTCGACGGCGATGTGCCTGACCCTCGACACGAGCACCGGCGAGCTGCGCTGGGCCCGTGCCGGTCACCTGCCCGCGCTGCTCGTCGGCGCCGACGGTGCCGCGGTGCGCTACCTCGACGACCCCGCGGGCCACGGGCCGTTGCTCGGCCTGCCCCCGGGGCACCGCGACCACGGCGAGGCCGTGACGACCCTCGACCCGGGCGCGGTCCTCGTGCTCTACACCGACGGCCTGGTCGAGCGGCGCGGTGAGGCCCTCGACGAGGGGTTCGCACGGCTCGCCGCGGCCGCCGAGCAGCACCGGGCGGCCGGCCCGGGCCCGATGGCGAGCGCGCTGCTGCGCGACCTCGACTCCCGCTCGGACGACGTCGCCCTCGTCGTCGCCCGGCTGGCGCCGCCGCCCCTGGAGCTGGACCTCCCGGCGCGACCCGATTCGCTGGCGCTCCTGCGGCGCCGGGTCACCCGGTGGTCGCGGGCGGCGGGGCTGCCCGAGATCACCTTCGAGGACCTCCAGCTCGCGCTGGGCGAGGCCGCGACGAACGCCGTGGAGCACGCGTACCGCGACGGCGACGGGTCCGGCCAGGTCGACGTCCGGCTGGCCCGCCGCGCCGACGGCGCCGTCGACGCCGTCGTCCGCGACCGGGGCACCTGGCGCCCCGCGCCGCTCGACCCCGGCTACCGCGGGCGCGGGTTGAAGATCGTCCGGGAGCTCACCGAGGACGCACAGGTGACGCCGCGGGCCGGCGGCGGCACCGAGGTCACCTTCCGCATGGTCGGCGCGGGCCCGGAGGAGCCGCCCGAGGTCCGCGCGCCGGACGGGGCGACCGACGACGCCGACGACGTCGTCGCCCCGCCGCCGGGCACCCCCGCGGCCGTCACCGTCGAGGACGACGGGGCGGTACGCCGCCTCGTGCTGACCGGCGACATGGACCTCGCCGCCGCGGCCGCCTGTCGCGACGCGATGCTCGGGCCCGTCGAGGGCCGCGGGCGCCTGGAGGTCGACCTGCGCGCCGTCGGCTACCTCGCGAGCGCCGGCGTCGGCCTCGTCCTGGAGGTGCTGCAGGCGGCGCGGCGCGCCGGGGCGGAGACCGCCGTGCTCACCGCCCCGGATAGCGCGCCGGCCCGCGTCCTCGCGATGGCGCTCCCGACCGAGGCCTGACGGCGGGGCCGCGTCCGGTCCCCCTCACGGGCCACGGCGTCCCAGCCCCGCCTCGCGGGCCCGGACGATGGCCTCGGCGCGGTCGGCGACGTGGAGCTTCGTGAAGATCGCCGAGACCACGTTGCGGACGGTCTTGGGGGACAGGAAGAGCGCCGACGCGATCTGCGGGTTGGCGCGGCCGGCGGCGATGAGGTCGAGCACCTCGCGCTCGCGGGCGGTGAGCTCGGGGAAGACGTCGACCGAGGCGGCCCGCGGGGCGAGGAACTCGCCGACGCGGCGGGCCAGCGCCGGGCCGAAGATCGCATCGCCCTCGGCCACGGCGGTCACCGCCCGCACGATCTCGGCCTTCGTGGCGCCCTTGAGCAGGTAGCCCCGGGCCCCGGCGCGCAGGGCGGCGAAGAGGGTCTCGTCCTCCTCGCTCATGGTCAGGACGACGATGCCGACGCCCGGGTCGGCGTCGACGATCCGCCGGGTCGCGGCGATCCCGTCGAGGACCGGCATGCGGACGTCCATGACCACGACGTCGGGCCGCAGAGAGGCCACGGTCTCCACCGCGGCGGCGCCGTCGGTCGCGGTGCCCACCACCTCGAGCCCGTCCACCGTCGCGAGCAACCCGGCGAGGCCGTCGAGGTAGACGGGGTGGTCGTCGGCCAGCACCACGCGGATCACGTGACCTCCAGGGGCAGCTCGGCGGTGACGACGGTGCCGCCGTCGGGCGGGCAGGACACGGTGGTGCGTCCGCCGAGCTCGGCGGCCCGTTCGCGCAGCGACAGGGTCCCGACGCCCGCCACGACGTCGGTGGCCATCCCGCGCCCGTCGTCGGTGACGGTGACGACGAGCCGGTCGGGGCGGCGGTCGAGCACCACGGCGGCGCGGGTCGCCGCCGCGTGCCGCACGACGTTGGTCAGGGCCTCGGAGGCGATCCGGAACGCGGCGACCTCGACCGCCGCGGACAGCGCCCCGGGATCGCCGTCGACGTCGATCTCCAGACGGTCGCCCGAGAGCCGGCGTGCCTGGGTGCGCAGCGCCCCGAGCAGGCCGAGCTCGTCGAGCGCCGGCGGGCGCAGATCGTGCACGAGGCGCCGGACGTCGGTGAGCAGCGTGCCGATGTCGCCGACGGCCTGCTCGAGCACGGCGTCGGCGCGCTCCGGGTCGCGGGGAGCGAGGCCGCGGGCGGTCTCGATGCGCAGGGTCACGGCGCCGAGGCCGGGGCCGAGGCTGTCGTGCAGGTCGCGGCGCAGGCGGCGGCGCTCCTCCTCGCGGGCGGTGACGAGGTCGGCGCGGGCCTGTTGCAGGGACGCGGACAGGGCTCCGGCACGCGCGGCGGCCGCGGCCTGGCGCAGCAGGTCGCCGAGCAGGCGCTGGTCGGACTCCGAGAGCCGCCGGCCCTCGGCCACCGCCACGCGCCCGATCGTCTCGTCGCGGTAGCGGATGGGGAGCTCGACGGTGCGGTCGGCGGTGAGCCGGTCGGTGTGCCCGTGCTCGACGACCGCCCGGGCGCCGTCGGCGCGGTCGATCTCGACGCGGACGTAGGGCAGCTTGAACGCCTCGGCCACCGAGCGCGCGAGCGCCCCGAGCTGCTCGCCGGGCGCCACGGCCGTCTCGAGCGACCCGGCGAGGGTCGAGACGGCGGCGTAGGGGTCGTCCCGGGACCCGCGCGTGAGCCGCCGGGCGGCGCGCCAGAGCCGGGAGCGCAGCGGGGTGTAGAGCACGGCGACGACGGCCACCGCGAGCAGCGCCGAGTCCCGCCCGCCGAACGCGGCCCCGGCGACGAGCAGCACCAGGGCGTCCACGGCGAGCACCAGGAGGCCCAGGGCGACGGCGACGACCGTCGTCGGCAGCAGCCGGTCGATGTCGTAGAGGCGCTCGCGCACCACGGCGACGACGACGGCCCCGCACGTCACCGTGATCGCCGCGATCAGGGCGAGCGTCGGGACGGGCTCGCCGAACAGCAGGCCCACCCCGATCGCGAGGACGTCGACCAGCCCGGCCCACACCAGCCACCGCAGCTGCAGCCGCCGCCGCCCGGTGGCCCGGCGGTACCGGACGGCGACCACGACGAACGGCACCACCATGCTCAGGGGCAGCAGGAAGAAGGCGACGTCCAGGACCGCGGGCCAGATCGGCAGCGGGATCGAGTGCGGGTCGAGGTCGAGGGTGGCCTCCTGCGGGGAGAGCACGCCGCCGGCGCGTTCCCGGGGCACCGAGGAGGGGACGACCAGCAGCGTGACGGGGAGCAGCGCGGTGCCCGCCAGGCTGGCCAGCGCCACCGGACGCCCGACCCGGCCGCGCGGCAGCCGGCCGTCCGGGAACAGGAGCAGGACGAGCGGCAGGGCGAGCAGCAGGAAGGCCCCGTAGCGCGCGCCGATCGCGTAGGCGAGGGACGCGCCGGGCAGGGACGGGCTCAGCGAGGAGGCCTCGGTGAGCCAGCCGGCGGCGAGCGCCGTCGCCAGCCAGCCCGCGCCCGCGAGCGAGAGGACCCACCCCACCGGCCGCCCTCGGCGGTCCGCGCCGCGCAGCACGAGCAGCCCCGAGAACAGCAGCACGAGGCCGGGAACGATGTCGCTGGCGCCGCCGCCCTCGGCGAAGGTCAGGACGACGTCGCGATGGCGCACCTGCAGGGCGAGGACCACCACGGCCGCTGCGAGACCGACGAGCGCGGCCAGCCCGAGGGCGACGTCGCGGCGCCGGTTCGTCGTCCGGGGCGCCGGCGGGGCGGGGTCCGCGACGGGGTGCGCGGTGTCCTCGGCCGTCGCTCGCACACCGGTGATCGTCCCAGGTGGGAGGGCCGGTTGTCCCCGGGTCGCGGTCCCGAGTGGTGTCCCGAGTGGGTCCCGAGTGGTGTCCCGACCGGCCGGGACATCGACGGGACCGGAGCGGGGCGCGCGGCCCTGCCGGACCGGGACGGCCGCCGCCCAGGGTTCTCCCCATGACCCCGGCCGACCGCCCCGCCGCCCCGACCGACCGCTTCTCCCGGGAGCCCGCCATGACGACCGTCCGCACCACCCCCGCCCGCGTCCGGACCGACGCCGCCCTCGCCGCTCACGCTGCTCCCGTTGTTGCCCCGACCGAGCCCCGTCCGGGTCCTGGGAGCCCGGAGGCCCGCGCGGGCACCGGCGCGATTCGGGCCCTGGGCGTCGGCCTGG
Organism: Actinomycetospora sp. CA-053990; assembly: GCF_050948445.1. Classification (NCBI taxonomy): domain Bacteria; kingdom Bacillati; phylum Actinomycetota; class Actinomycetes; order Pseudonocardiales; family Pseudonocardiaceae; genus Actinomycetospora; species Actinomycetospora sp. CA-053990. Next base: position 2,592,334 of record NZ_CP192043.1, read on the forward strand.
CCGTCGGGGCCACCGCCTACGCGATCCCGTTCATGATCTTCGGCGGTCAGGAGACGGGCATCGGCCGCTTCATGATCGACCTGAGCGGGGTGTTCTTCCAGCTCGGCGTGTTCTGCCTGCTCGCCGCGATGTGGCGCACGCGGGCCACCGGCACGACGCGTCTCGCCCGCTCCATGATCGTCGTGGAGTCGGTGGTCCTCGGCGTGGCCACGGTCCAGTCGCTGCTGACCCTGCCCGCGATGGGCGGCGAGTGGAGCACCGCGGCGACCGTGCTCGACCCGTTCTGGCCGCTGTCGATGCTCGGCATGGCGGTCCTGGGCGTGAAGGTCGCCGTGGCCGGCCGCTGGCGCGGCGCGCTGCGGGCCTGGCCCGTCGTCGCCGAGACCTGGGTCTTCGTGGCGCTGCCCGCGATGGCGCTGCTCGGCCCGACGGTCGGCTCGGTCGTCGCCGGCGGGCACTTCATCGTCGGCTACGGCGTGCTCGGGGTGCTGCTGGCCGTGCGCCCCGACCTGACGACCCGCGGCTGAGCGTCTCCCCGTTCCGGCCGAAGGTGCCCTTCGCCCGCGTCGAGCGGGCGAGGGGCACCTTCGCGCGTGTCACGTTCCCGTCGGCGCCGGCGGGGGAATCCGGTGGCCATGGAGTACCGCACGCTCGGACGGTCGGGACTGAAGGTCTCGACGATGACCATGGGCACGATGACCTTCGGCGGCAAGGGCGGGTTCTCCAAGCTCGGCGCCACCGACGTCGAGGGCGCCACCCGCCAGATCGACCTGTGCGTCGACCACGGCGTCAACCTCGTCGACACCGCCGACATGTACTCGGCGGGCGTGTCCGAGGAGATCGTCGGCCAGGCCACCAAGAACCACCGCGACGACCTGTTCCTGGCGACCAAGTGCCGCTTCCCGATGGGTGACGGGCCCAACGACGCCGGCGCGTCGCGCCAGCACATCGTCAAGAGCGTCGAGGACAGCCTGCGCCGCCTCGACGTGCAGCACATCGACCTCTTCCAGCTGCACGGCTGGGACGGCGTGACCCCGCTCGAGGAGACCCTCGAGGCGCTGGACACCCTCGTGAGCAAGGGCAAGATCCGCTACATCGGCTGCTCGAACTACTCGGCCTGGCACATCATGAAGGCGCTCGGGGTCTCGGAGCGCCACGAGTTCCAGCGCTTCGTCTCCCAGCAGATCCACTACACGCTGCAGGCCCGCGAAGCCGAGAACGAGCTGGTCCCCGTCTCGATCGACCAGGGTCTCGGCATCCTCGTGTGGAGCCCGATCGCCGGCGGCCTGCTCTCGGGCAAGTTCCGCCGCGGCCAGGACGACCCCGAGACCTCGCGCCACCTCGGCGAGTGGTCCGAGCCGCCGGTGCACGACCGCGAGCGCCTCTACGACATCATCGAGGCGGCCGCCGAGGTCGGCGACGCCCACGGCGTCTCGGTCGCGCAGGTGGCCAACGCCTGGCTGCTGCGCAAGCCGGGCGTCACCTCGCTGGTCGTCGGTGCCCGCACCGAGGAGCAGCTCGCCGACAACCTCGCCGCGGCCGAACTCGCCCTGACCGACGACGAGGTCGCCCGCCTCGACGAGGTCAGCGCGACGCCGCTGCTCTACCCCTACTGGCACCAGAAGAACACGATCACCGACCGGCTCTCGCCGGCCGACGCCTCGCTGCTGGGCTGAGGTCGGCCTCCTGGTGCCACCTCCGCCCCGGCGCGACACTGGGGCGGAGGACCCACCGGGGGGAGCATCGTCGATGTCGCACCAGGTCACGCCGTCGTCGGTGCCCGGCAGCTGACGATGGGCGCCGCGAGCGGTGCGCTGGTCGGTCGGGCCCGTGAGCTGGAGCTCCTGGAGGGCTGGCTCGACGCGGCGCGCGCCGGCTCGGGGCGTCTCGTGCTCTGCGCGGGCGAGCCCGGGATCGGCAAGACCCGGCTGGCCCAGGAGCTCGCGGGCCGGGCCCTCGCGCGCGGCACGGCCGTCGCCTGGGCGCGCTGCGCGGAGGCGACGGGGGCGCCCGCGTTCTGGCCGTGGCGCCAGGTGCTGCGCAGCATCGGTGCGGACGTCGACGTGCTGGCGGGCGATGCGCCGTCGCCCGAGGACCGCTTCCGGGTCGTCGAGGACGTCGTCGCCGCCCTGCACGCGGCGGGGGAGCCCGACGGGCTCGTGGTCGTCGTCGACGACATCCACCGCAGCGACGAGGCCTCCCTGGACGTCCTGCGCCACGCCGCGACAGCGGTCACCGGGGCCCGCGTGCTGTTGGTCGCCGCCTACCGGGATGCCGAGCCGGGCAGCCTGCTCCCGCGGATGCTGCCGGACCTCGCCGGCGCCCCTGGCGCCGAGCGGCTCGACCTGCGCGGCTTCGACCTCGACGAGGTCCGCACCCAGCTCGGCGCCGGCACCGACGACGCGACCGACGACGCCACCGCGCGGACCGTCCTCGACGTCACGGGCGGGAACCCGCTGTTCGTCCGCGAGATCGCGCGGGCGATCGCCGACGGCTCGTGGCGATCCGACCGGCCCCCGCGCACCGTGCTCGACGTCGTCGCCGCCCGCCTCGACCGCCTCGGGCCCGACGGCCGCCGCCTCGTGCAGACCGCAGCGGTCGCCGGGCGGGACTTCACGCTCCCGCTCGTCGCCGCCGCGCTCGACGAGCCGGTGGCGGCGTGCCTCCCGTGGCTCGACGAGGTGCGGGCGCACGGGCTGGTCGACGAGGTCGGGACCGGCGAGTACCGCTTCGTCCACGCCCTGACCCGCGACGCCGTCGAGGCCTCGCTGACCACCGGCGAGCGGCTGACCCGGCACCGTGCGGTCGCCGAGGCCATCGAGGCCCGGCACGCCGGGGATCTCGCCGAGCACCTCGCCGACATCGCCCGGCACTGGCGCGAGCTGGCGCCCCACGGCGAGTCCGACCGCGCCCGCACGTGGACGGTCCGGGCGGCCGAGGACGCCGTCGCGCGCCTCGCTCCGGAGGAGGGCGCCCGGCTCTACGAGGCCGCGCTCGCGATCGCACCGGGCCCGTCGGAGGTCGTGCGGAGCGAGCTCCGGGCCGCGCTCGGGCGGGCGGCCCAGGCCGCCGGCGACCTGGGCACCGCGGTCGCCGCCGTCGAGGCCGCCGCGAGCGCAGCCCGGGCCGCCGGGCGGCCGGACCTGCTGGCCGAGGCCGCGCTCGTCCTCGACGCGGTCCCGGACCCGTCGGTCGACGCCGTCGCCGAGCAGCTCACGGAGGAGGCGCTGGCCGACAGCCCCGGGGGCCCGCTCCGCGCCCGCCTCCTCGCGCGACGCAGCCAGCTCGCGTTCTACGACGGCGACCAGGACCGCGTCGGTGCCCTGAGTACCGCCTCGCTCACGCTGGCCCGGGCCACCGGGGACGACGGCGCGCTGGCGGCGGCGCTCCGTGCCCGCCACGAGGCCTGCCCGGGACCGGCCGGCCGTGCCGAGCGCGCGGAGCTCGCCACCGAGATGATCGCGCTGGGCCGACGCACCGGGAGTGCCCGCACCGCCATGTGGGGCGAGCTGTGGAGGATCGACACGCTCGTCGAGAGCGGACGGCTGCGCGAGGCCGCCGACGAGCTCCCGGTCCTGGGGGGCGTGGTCGACCGGGTCGGCGGGCCCGTCCCGGCCTGGCACCTCCACCGGGTCGCCGCGTGTGTCGCGCAGGCGCAGGGTCGCTTCGAGGACGCCGCGGCCGCCGCCGCCCAGGGGTTCGCGCGGATGCGGCCGGTGGAGCCGGCCCCGGCGAGCGGCGCGTTCTTCGGGCTCCAGGTCGCCCTGGCCCGCCACGTGGGCGTGCGTCCGGAGGCCCAACGCTTCCTGGACCAGGACTTCGACCCGCCGCCGCGCTTCCGGACCCAGATGCGGATCGCGCGGGCGACCCTCCTGCTGGCCGCCGGTCGGCGGGACGAGGCGGCGGCCTCCTACCGGCGGGCGGGGGCGCTCGCGACCTGGTCGCTGCCCGTGTTCTTCGTGGTGTCGATGCAGGCCTCGGCGGCGGCGCTCTGCGGGGAGCTCGGCCTGGACGACGATCTGGCCGTCCTGCTCGAGGGCCTCGAGCGGTGGCGAGGCGGTTTCGCCGCGGGCACCGGGGTGTTCTTCCTCGGTCCCGTCGAGCTGACCCTCGGCCGTGGTGCCCTGGACCTCGGGCGGTTCGACGACGCGGTCGAGGACCTCGACGCCGCGGTGGCGACGGCCGACCGCGCCGGGGCGGCGGGGTTCGTCGCCGAGGCGCAGTACCACCTCGCGCTCGCGCTGCACGGGCGCGGCGCGCCGGGCGACCACGACCGCGCCGCCGTCACCGCGCGGGAGGCCGACCGGCTCGCCCGCGCCCTCGGCATGGCGGCCTGGGTCGACCGCACGACGGCACTGGCGGACCGGCTCCGGCCGGCGCGGCACCACGACCTGAGCCCGCGGGAGGCGGAGGTGGCCGCCCTGGTCGCCGAGGGCCTGACGAACCGCCAGATCGCGAGCCGTCTCGTCGTCTCCGAGCGGACGGTCGAGAGCCACGTGCAGCACGTCCTCGCCAAGCTCGGTGTCGCCTCCCGCAGCGGTGTGGCCGCCCGCGTGGTGCGTGACCGGACTCCGTAGCGGGCTCCGTGGTTCACCGGATGTCCGGTGTGCCCGGCGTCCCTAACGTCGTCCGCGCGGCCGACCCCGGCCGCCGGAGACGAGGAGGACCCCATGTCCTGGATGCTGATCGCGACCCCACCGCTGCGGAGCGTCGAGCAGTTCGACGCGGTCACCGCCGACGCCGGCACGCCCGACGGGATGGAGGGTCGGTGGTGCGGACGCACCGAGAACGGGGACCTGCGGGTCGTCACGCTGTGGACCTCGCGGGAGGACGCCGAGCGCTTCCTGTCCGAACGGCTCGGGCCCGCGTTCGCGCGCCTGCTCGGGCCGGAGCCGGCCGGACGGCCCGAGGTCCTGGGTCTCGAGGTGCTCCGGAGCTGGGTCCCGACACCCGTCGGCTGACCGGCCTCCTCCCCGACCACACTCCGCAATCGGTCATCCTGGTGGGAGTCGAGGCGGGAGGTGGCAGGTGGCGTCGGGTGGCCGGAGCGCGAAGCTCGCGCAGCACGAGCAGAACAAGCGCACGATCGTCGAGCTGACGGCCTGGATCACGGTCGCCGCCGCCATGCTGGTGGTCGGCCTGCACGCGGGGATCTCGGCGTCCTCCACCGCCGCCGACGTCCCGCGGGTCACGACGGCCGAGTACCGCTGAGCGCTCACCCGTGATCGAGCTCTGGAACGTCTCGCGCGCCCTCGGGCTCGTGTCCCTGCTGCTCATGGGCGTGGTGCTCGCGCTCGGCGCGCTGCACAACACGTCGATGAGCAGGGCCGCCGCGAAGGCCATGCCGCGCTTCGTGCTCGTGGCGCTACACCGGAACCTCGCGCTGATCACCGTGGTGTTCGTCGCGCTGCACGTCGTCGCCGTGCTCGTGACGCCGTACCTGCCGCTGCGCTGGTTCCACGTCGTCGTCCCGGGCACGGCGTCGTTCAACCCGTGGCCGGTGGGCCTCGGGGCCGTCGCGCTCGACCTGCTGCTCGCCGTCGTGATCTCGAGCTCGCTGCGCCGCTACCTGTCCAAGCGCGCGTGGCTCGTCGTGCACTGGACCTCGTACGTCTGCTTCCCGGTGGCCGTCGCGCACGCGGTGGTCAACGCGTCGTTCCGGGGCGGCACCTGGTGGACCCTCGTGGTCCCGCTCCTGGCGAGCGCGCTGGTCGTCGCGGGCCTGCTCTACCGGCGGGCCTCGCGACGCCGGGCCGCCGCCGACGTCCCGCTGGCCGACCGCGGCCGCACCGACCCCGCCGAGGCCCGGCGCGCGGCCGACCACGCCACCGGCGCCCAGCCCGTGGTGCGGGAGATGCGCGTGGTCCCCCGGGCGGCGCCCTCACCGGCCCCGGGGTCGCCCGCCGAGGACGAGGCGCGGACCGAGACGCTCGGCGGTCCGGAGGCCCCGACCGTCGCCCTGCCTCCGAGGCCGCGTCACCGCTGAGAGGAGCTCTCCATATCGATCTCTCGGGAGTGCCACCAGAGCTGTCCGTGACGCCGGCCCCGCCGGTCGCACTGACGACACTCCCGAGAGATCGAACTGGAGAGCCTCTGTCCGGTCGGGATGGCTTCGCCCGCCTCTGCTCCCCACCCTGACCTCGTGGACGCGGGTCAGGCCGGGCGGACCAGCAGCGCGACCGGGAAGCGGTCCAGGAGCGAACCCAGGGCGGGCGCGGAGCCGTCGACCGGCCGGCCGGTGACGACGTCGGTCCAGTCGTCCGCGGCGGCGGGCAGCGGCAGGACGGTGTCGCGCCACCCCCCGGACGCCTGCAGGCCGACCGGGAGACGGGTCGCGACGGCCACGAGCCGCTCGCGACCGGCCGGACCCCGCGGGCGAACGCGACGGCGTGCGACGCGGCCGGCCCGGAGGCGGGCAGCGGCGCGTAGCCGGTGAACAGCTCGGGGCGGAAGCGCCGCAGGCGCAGCGCCGCGGAGGTGACCGCGAGCTTCACCGCCGCGAGCTCGTCCGGGTCGTCGGCGTCGAGCGACGGCATCCAGCCGCCGTCGAGGCGCTCGAGCAGCCGGCGGCGCAGGTCGAAGTCGACGGGACGCCGGTTGTCGGGGTCGACGAGCGAGTACTCGAAGAGCTCGGTGCCCTGGTAGACGTCGGGGACTCCGGGCCCGGCGAGCTGCAGGAGCTTCTGGCCCAGCGCGTTCGACCGCCCGTGCCCGCCGATCGCGGCGACGAACGCCTCGATCTCCGCGACGGTCTCGGGGTCGCCGAGCACCTGCCCGGGCCACGCCGCGATCGCCTCGTCCACCTCGGGCACCGCGTCGACGTGCGAGGTGACGAGCTTCGCCTCCTTCGAGGCCTTCGTCAGGTAGCCCGCCAGGCGTTCCTCGGTGATCGGCCACGCCCCGAGCACCGACTGCCAGGCCAGCAGCTCCAGCGACGGCGAGGGGAGGGGATGGCGCGCCGAGGCCGTGCGCAGGAAGGCGCCCCACTCGGCGGTGAGCTCGCTGAGCACGGCGAGCCGCGCACGGACGTCCTCGGAGCGCTTGGTGTCGTGCGTCGAGAGCGTGGTCATGGTCGCCGGGGTCGCGGCGTCCCGGGCCGCGGCGCGGGCGTGGAACTCGCCGGCCGCGACGCCGAAGCGGTCGGGGGCCCCGCCGACCTCGTTGAGCGCGACGAACCGGTTCCAGCGGTAGAACGTGGTGTCCTCGACGCCCTTGGCGGTGACCATCCCGCTGGTCTGCTCGATGCGACGCGTCAGCGCGCCGTCGGGCTCGGCCAGCATGCCGGCGTGGATCGTGCGGACGATCCCGGCGAGCTCCGGGCGCGCCGTGGCCGCGGTGTCGGCCGCGCGGTCCAGCGACGACCGGCCCTCGGGCAGGTAGGAGCGGTAGACCGGGAACGAGCACAGGAGCTCCGCGACGGCGTCGCGCACCTTCTCGGGGTCGTCGTCGCCGGGCACCAGGGCCGCGATGCGCCGGACCTCGGCGACGAGGATCTCGTCGGTGACCAGGCGCCGCGCCGCGTGCTCGGTGGGGGAGAGGCCCTCGCGGACGCCCGTGTGCTCGGCGGTGACGGCGTCGACGAGCGCCTCGCCGCGCGGGTCGACGAACAGGCCGCCGATCTCGCGCAGCGCCTCGTAGCCCGTGGTGCCGTCGGCGGGCCAGGACAGGGGCAGCGTCTCGTCCGGACCGAGGATCTTCTCGACGAGCAACCAGGCTTCCTCGCCCAGGGCTGCGCGGAGGCGCCGCAGGTACGCGCCGGGCGCGGACAGGCCGTCGGGGTGGTCGATGCGCAGGCCGTCGAGCTGGCCGGCGGCACGCCAGCGCAGGACCTCGGCATGGGTGGCGTCGAAGACCGCCGGGTCGTCGACGCGGACCGCGGCGAGGTCGGAGACGTCGAAGAAGCGCCGGTAGGTCAGCTCGGCGTTGCCGCGCCGCCAGTGCACGAGCCGGTAGTGCTGGCGCTCGTGCACCTCCTGCGGAGAGCCGTCCCCGGTGCCGGGCGCCACCGGGTAGCGGTGCTCGTAGTACCGCAGCTCGCCGTCGACGAGCTCCAGCGCCGAGACGTCGTCGGGCGACCCGAGCACGGGGATCAGGAGCGGCTGCGAGAGGTCGGCGTCGTACCAGAACGCGTACTCCGAGTCGGGCCCGTCGCGCAGCAGCGACCACCACGACGGGTTGGCCTTGGGGACCGCGACGCCCATGTGGTTGGGCACGAGGTCGACGAGCACGCCGAGCCCCGCGGCCCGCAGGGTGGCGACGAGGTCGCGTCGCCCGGACTCGCCGCCCAGCTGGTCGTTGGCCCGCGTCGGGTCGACGACGTCGTAGCCGTGCGTCGACCCCGGCGCGGCCTGCAGGATCGGCGAGCAGTACAGGGCCCCGACGCCGAGGGACTCGAGGTAGTCGACGAGCCCCCGGGCGGCCGCGAAGTCCTGCGCGGGGGAGAGCTGCAGCCGGTAGGTGGACGACGGGATGCTCACGCCTGCTCCGTCAGATCGGTGCGCTGCATCAGCAGCATCGAACGCGCCGTGACCGTCAGGACGTCGCCCCCGATGTGCTCGGGGAGGTCCTCGGGCAGGCTCGGGGTCGCCCGGGTCTGGATCGTGCGGGCGGTGCCGACGACGACCTCGCCGCTCGTGGTGTCGAGCACGACGGCCCAGCGGTGCGGGAAGCCCTCGCCGGGCAGCGTGACGTCGACGTCCTCGTAGTGGGCGTTGAAGATCAGCATGAACGAGTCGTCGACGACGCGCTGGCCGCGGGCGTCGCTCTCGAGGATGCCGTCGCCGTTGAGGAACACCGTGAGCACGGCCGCCTCGCTCGACTCCCAGTCCTGGTCGGTCATCTCCTCGCCCGACGAGGTGTACCAGGCGATGTCGCGCTGGGCCTCGGTGTCCCCGGCGACCGGACGGATGGTGCGCCCGTTGAAGAAGCGACGGCGACGGAACACCGGGTGGGAGGCGCGCAGCTCGGAGACCCGGCCAGTGAAGTCCATCAGCTCCGAGTCGGACTTCTCCGGCGACCACTCCATCCAGGAGATCTCGGAGTCCTGGCAGTACCCGTTGTTGTTGCCGTACTGGGTGCGCCCGATCTCGTCGCCGTGCAGCACCATCGGCACGCCCTGGGACAGGAACAGCGTGGCCAGGAAGTTGCGGCGCTGGCGCTGCCGGAGCTCGCGGATCGCCTCGTCGTCGGTGGGGCCCTCGACGCCGTGGTTCCAGGAGTTGTTGTCGTCGGCGCCGTCCTGGCCGCCCTCGCCGTTGGCCTCGTTGTGCTTCTCGTTGTACGAGACGAGGTCGTTGAGGGTGAAGCCGTCGTGCGCGGTGACGAAGTTGATCGACGCGTACGGACGGCGACCGTCGTCCTGGTAGAGGTCCGACGAACCGGTGAGCCGGGCCGCGAACTCGCCCATGGTGCCCGGGGTCCCGCGCCAGAAGTCGCGGACGGTGTCGCGGTACTTGCCGTTCCACTCGGTCCAGCCGGGCGGGAAGTTGCCCACCTGGTAGCCGCCGGGGCCGACGTCCCAGGGCTCGGCGATGAGCTTGACCTGCGAGATCACCGGGTCCTGCTGGACGAGGTCGAAGAACGTCGAGAGCCGGTCGACGTCGTAGAACTCGCGGGCGAGGGTGGACGCGAGGTCGAAGCGGAAGCCGTCGACGTGCATCTCGGTGACCCAGTAGCGCAGCGAGTCCATGATCAGCTGCAGCGTGTGCGGGTGCCGGACGTTGAGCGAGTTGCCCGTGCCCGTGTAGTCCATGTAGTACCGCTCGTCGTCCTCGACGAGGCGGTAGTAGGCCTGGTTGTCGATGCCGCGCATCGACAGCGTGGGGCCCTGGTGGTTGCCCTCGGCGGTGTGGTTGTAGACGACGTCGAGGATCACCTCGATGCCCGCGGCGTGCAGGTCACGCACCATCGCCTTGAACTCCTGGACGTGCGCGCCCGGCGCCGGGCGCCCGGTGGCCGTCGGCGTCGCGTAGCCGTAGTGCGGGGCCAGGAAGGCGACGGTGTTGTAGCCCCAGTAGTTGCGCAGCCCGCGCTGGATCAACGCGTCGTCGTGGATGAACTGGTGCACCGGCATGAGCTCGATCGCCGTGATGCCGAGGCGCTGGAGGTGGGCGATCGTCGCCGGGTGGGCCACGCCGGAGTACGTGCCCCGCATCTCCTCGGGGACGTCCGGGTGCAGGTGCGTGAGCCCCTTGACGTGGGCCTCGTAGATCACGGTGTCGTGGTACGGCGTGTGCGGGGGGCGGTCGTCGTGCCAGTCGAAGAACGGGTTGATCACCACGGACTTGGGCACGTGGTGCGCCGAGTCGTCGTGGTTGACCTCGTCGGGGTCGTCGAAGTGGTACGAGAAGAGCGCCTCGTCCCACGCGTACGTGGTGCCGAGTGTGCCGTCGAGGGCCTTGGCGTACGGGTCGATGAGCAGCTTGTGGCTGTTGCAGCGCTGCCCCTGCTCCGGGTCGTACGGGCCCTCGACGCGGTAGCCGTAGCGCTGCCCCGGGACGATGCCCGGCAGGTAGCCGTGCCAGACGAACCCGTCCCGCTCCGGCAGGGCGACCCGGATCTCCTCGCCGGTCTCGTCGAACAGACACAGCGTGACGTGCTCGGCGACCTCGCTGAAGAGCGCGAAATTGGTGCCGGCCCCGTCGTAGGTCGCGCCCAGGGGGTAGGACGTGCCGGGCCAGGGCTGCATCAGGGCTTCCTCCGGGAGAACGGGGTGAGAGGGGAGACGCTGGACGGGGTGCCCGATGCGCAGGCCGAGAATACGGGGCACCCCCGACGGCGCCGACCGGCCGCGTGGACGCGCCGATACGATCCCGGGCGTGGCCACCGTCTTCACGAAGATCATCAACGGCGAGCTGCCGGGGCGTTTCGTCTGGTCGGACGACCGGGTGGTCGCCTTCCTCTCGATCAACCCCCTGGGGCCCGGACACGTGCTGGTGGTGCCGCGGGAGGAGGTCGACCAGTGGCTCGACGCCCCGGACGGCCTGCTCGAGCACGTCATGACGGTCGCGCGCGCCATCGGCTCCGTGATCCGGGACACCTGGTCGCCGCCGCGCGTGGCGCTCATGGTGGCGGGCTTCGAGGTCCCGCACCTGCACGTCCACGTGCACCCCGCCTGGGGCCTCGAGGCGTTCGACTTCAGCCAGGCCGAGAGCGACCCCGACCAGGGCGGGATGGACCGGGCCGCGGAGTCGATCCGCGCCGGGCTCCGCGCCGCAGGCCACGGATCCGCCGTGCCCGAGGCGTGACGCAGCTGGTGCTGGTCCGCCACGGCGAGCCGCTCGCGGCGACCGTCGAGCCCGGCGGGCCGGACGAGGGGTCGGCGCCGACCCCGGGCTCTCGGCCCAGGGCCGACGGCAGGCCGAGCGGTTCGCCGCGTGGCTCGCCGCGACGCCCGAGCGCGACGAGGTCACCGAGATCGTGACCTCGACGATGCGCCGGTCGCGCGAGACCGCGGACCCGGCGGTGCGCCTGCTCGGGGTCCCGGAGCCGGCGGCCGTCGAGGACCTCTGCGAGTTCGACCGCGGCCGGCCGACCTACCGCCCGGTGCACGAGCGCGACCCCGACGACGAGGACTGGAAGGCCATCCGGTCCGGCGTCTACCCGTCGTTCGTCGACGGGCCCGCCTTCACGTCGCGCGTGGTCGCGGCCCTCGACGCGATCGCCGCCCGCCAGGACCCGCGGGCCAGCGCCGTCGTCGTCTGCCACGCGGGCGTGATCAACACCTACCTCGCGATGATCCTCGGCCTGGAGCGCCCGCTGACGTTCCCGCTGCACCACACCTCGGTGTCCCGGGTGCTGGTCTCGCGCTCGGGGGCCCGCCGCGTCAGCTCGGTCAACGAGACCCAGCACGTCGAGGACCTGCGGTGACCGACGCCGAGCCGGCCCCCGACGTCGACCCCGACGTCGACCGGGACGTCGACCCGGACCGGCTCAGCCCCGAGCGGCTGCTGGCGTTCAGCGACGGCGTCGTCGCGATCGCGCTGACGCTGCTGGTGCTGCCGCTCGCCGAGCTCGTGCCCGAGGTCGAGGAGCCCACCGGCTCCGGGCTGGGCATCCTCACCGACAACCTCTCGCTGATCGGCAGCTTCGCCCTGAGCTTCGTCGTGATCGCGCGGTTCTGGGCCGCGCACCATCGGGTGTTCGACGGGGCGCGGCGGGTCGGCCCGGCGATCGTGTGGGTCAACACGGCCTGGCTGTTCACCATCGTCGTGCTGCCCTTCCCCACGGAGATGGTGGGGACCTTCCCCGCCGACCCGTTCACGCTGCGCTTCTACGTGCTCATGCTGTTCGTCAGCAGCGCGCTGCTGACGGTCATGACGGTGCTCATCGGGCGCACACGGGCCCCCGAGGAGCAGGCCCGGGCGCGGTACGCCGCGTCGGGGACCACGGCCGGCCTGCTGTTCGTGGTCCTCGTGGTGACGCTCGTGGCGCCGCAGTGGGGGTACTGGCCGCTGCTGCTGCTCTTCGCCACCGGACCCGTCGAGGGCGTCCTGCAGCGGGCGATCCAGCGCCGGCGGGCGTCGCGGAGCACCGTCACCCGCTCGTGACCCGCCGGTCGGTCCCCGTCCCTACGGTGGGGCTCCCGACCAGGTCCCGTCCCGGATCCCCCGAGGAGACGCCGTGCCCGTCACGCCCCCCACCCCGGAACAGCTGGCTGCGCTCGCCGCGCGCGACGGCCTCGGTCTCGACGAGGCCGGGCTCGCGGCCTTCGCGCCGCTGGTCGAAGGGTCGTTCGGCGCCTACGACCGCGTCGAGGAGCTCTGGGCCGCGCAGGCCCCGGCCACGCCGCAGCGGGAGTGGTCGTGGCCCGCCGAGGGCGAGAACCGGTGGGGCGCCTGGTACGCCCGCTGCCACATCGAGGGCGCCCCGGACGGCCCGCTGGCCGGTCGCACGCTCGCGGTCAAGGACAACACCGCCGTCGCCGGCGTGCCGATGGCCAACGGCTCGCGCCTGATCGACGGCTTCGTCCCGTCCCGGGACGCCACGGTCGTGACGCGCCTGCTCGACGCGGGCGTGACGGTGACGGGCAAGTCGGTCTGCGAGGACCTCTGCTTCTCCGGCGCCAGCCACACCTCGCACACCGGCCCGGTGCGCAACCCCTGGGACCCGAGCCGCATCACCGGCGGCTCCTCGAGCGGGAGCGCGGCGCTGCTCGCCGCCGGCGAGGTCGACCTCGCCACCGGGGGAGACCAGGGCGGTTCGGTCCGCATGCCCGCCGCCATGAGCGGGATCGTCGGCCACAAGCCCACCCACGGGCTCGTGCCCTACACGGGCGCCTTCCCCATCGAGGCGACGATCGATCACCTCGGCCCGATGACGCGCACCGTCGCGGACGCGGCGCTCGCCCTCGGGATCATGGCGGGACGGGACGGGCTCGACCCGCGCCAGCCCGACACGATCGCGCCGGTGGACTACCTGCGCGAGATCCAGCGGGGCGCCGAGGGCCTGCGGGTCGGGGTCGTCAGCGAGGGCTTCGGGCACGCGGGTCTGTCGGTGCCCGCGGTCGACGCCAGCGTGCGGGACGCGGTGGAGACCCTGACGCGGGCCGGCCTCACCGCCGAGGAGGTGTCGGTGCCGTGGCACCGGCACGCGTTCGACCTCTGGACCGTCGTCGCCACGGACGGCGTCGTCGCCCAGATGATCGAGGGCAACGGCTGGGGCATGAACTGGGAGGGCCTCTACGACCCGGACCTCATCGCGCACTACGGCCGGGCGCGCGCCGCGGGCGGGCACCTGTTCTCCGACACCGTGAAGATGGTGACCATGGCCGGCCGGCACGCCCTGGCCACCGAGCACGGCCGGCACTACGCGATGGCGCGCAACCTCCTGCCCGCCGCCCGCGCGGGCTACGACGCGGCGCTCGCGCAGTACGACGTGCTGGTGATGCCCACGGTGCCGATCCTCGCCACGCCCATCGTCGCCGACGACGCCCCGGTGGCCGAGGGCGTCGCCCGGGCCCTGGAGATGATCGTCAACACGGCCCCGACCGACGTCACCGGCCACCCGGCGACGTCGGTGCCCGCGGCCCCGGCCGACGGTCTGCCGGTCGGGCTGATGATCATCGGACGCCAGTTCGACGACGCCACCTGCCTGCGCGTCGCCCACGCCTTCGAGCAGGCGGTCGGCGGGTTCCCGTCGCCGCCGGTGGCCGCATCGGCGGTGCCCGCGGGCTGACCGGGGTCCGCGCGAAGGGCACCTTCGGCCGGATAGAGCGGCCAGGGGTGCCCTTCGCCCGGACGGGGACCGCGCCAGCCCTACTGCAGGTAGTCGTGCACCTGCTTCCCGGTCGCCGAGCCCGCGTCGCCCCCGTACTCGCTGCCCGCGCGGCGGCGGCGCAGCGCGTCCCACAGCTGGTCGAGCTGCTCCTCGATCTGGGCCAGGCGCGCCCGGTCGTCGGCGGTGATCGCCTCGCCGTGCGCCCGCAGGCGGTGCTCCTCGTCCACGAGCGCGTGGATCGTGTCCAGGGTGTCGTCGGCCATGCCGGCGAGCCTAGTCAGCTGCGCACGAGGGCGACGAGATCCCGCACCCGCGCGTGCGGGAGGTAGGCGCGCCCGATGCCCAGGCCGACGCGCGGGAGGTCCGCCTCGTCGCGGTAGACGAGGAACATCGGCTCGTAGCGCGGCTGGAACTTCGCCTTGAACGCGTGCAGCGAGCGGAAGCCGTAGTAGGGCTCGAGCAGCTCGCCCATGCGGTCGAGCACGCGGTCGAGGACGAGCTCGCCGTCCCCGGCGCCGTCCTCCTCGTCGCCGGCGCGGGCCAGCGGGGCGCCGGACAGGGAGATGAAGCGCGCGCCCTCGGCCTGGAAGGTCAGGCACGCCTGGGCGATGAGGTACTCGACGACCGCGCGGAACCCGTCCTGGCGTCGCCGCATCACGTCGAGGGTCCAGCCGACGACGGCGCCGTCGGGGCCGTACACCGGCAGCCACGAGGTGACCCCGTGGACGGTGCCCTCGGCGTCGACGGCGAGCCCGGTGCGCACCTCCGGATCGAGGGCCTCCTCGACCCCGCCGAGGGTGAAGCCCATCTCGGGCAGCCCCTTGTCGCCGACCCACTCCTCGGAGATCGCCCGGACCTGCGCCACGATCGCGCGCGGCTCCGTGGAGAGCGTGACCATGCGGTGCTCGATCCCCGCCTTGCCGGCCCGGTTGAACGAGCTGCGCACGTTCTGCCAGGCCTTGCCCTTGAACTCGAGCCCTTCGAGGTCGACGAGGGTGTCCTCGGCGACCTGCAGCGCGCGCCAGCCGGTGGCCCGGGCGTGCTCGGCGAGGGCCTCGGTGGTCGAGAACAGGCAGGGCACCCAGCCCGAGCGCTCGGCCGTGGCGCGGAACTCCTCGAGTGCGGTGGCGCGCTCGGCGGGCGCGACGATCGGGTCGCCGAGGGCCACCGCGACGCCGGCGTGCACCCGGTAGGCGGTGACCCCGCCCTCGGGGAGGTCCTCGTGGGCGAGGTACCGGTTCTCCGGCCAGGTCGTCATCCACGACAGGTTCGAGCCGCCGAGACGCTGCAGCGCCTCGCGGGCCACCTCCGGGCCCGACGCGCTGCCGCCCGACCGGCGCCGCAGACGGCGTCGCGAGGGGACGGCGAAGGCCGCGCGGCCGACGACGAGCCACACGAGCAGTGCGGCCCACAGCACCGCGTTGGGCACGAAGACCGCGAGGCCGACGAGCTCGAGCTGATCCATCTGGTCGGTGACCTGCGCGAACACGACGGCGCCGATCACGAAGAGCCCGACCAGCGTGTAGAAGGCCCCGAGGACCAGGCCGGCGATCCAGGCGATCCGGCGCCCGCGGCGCAGACCCTCGGCGAGCAGCAGCGAGATCACCACCGACACGACGGTCTCGATGACCGTGGAGTCCGACGCCGTGTCCCCGAGCGGGCCGACGACGGGCACCACGAGCGTCACCACGCGGATCGCGGCGATCGCGAGGAGGCCGACCGCGGCGACCTGCCGCCACTCCCGGCGTCCGTGCCCCCCGACGGAGGCGGACGAGTCGGCCGACGCCGACCCGGCGAGGCGGGAGCCCAGGGGCAGGCCCACGGCGAGGGCGAGGAAGTGCTCGACGTCGGCGAGGTGGCCCAGGAACAGCAGGCCGACGAACACCAGCAGGGCGAGCGCGAGCCGCAGCCGCAGCCGCCAGGGCGCGGGGACGGTGGCCGACGCGACGGCCACCACGGCGACGAGGCCGGCGGACAGGCCCGCGGTGAGCGACGTCGAGAGGTCGACCGCCCAGAGCCATCCCGTGGTGGCGAGGACGGCGACCAGCGCGAGGGTCACCAGCACCGCACCGATCTCGCCGGTGACGAGCACCGCGGCCGTGCGCCCGGACCCGAGGCGGCCCTCCGCCCAGAAGAGCGCCACCGCGGCGACCACCAGGAGCACGAGCGCGCTCACAGGGTGCAGCGCGACCAGGGGCGCGGTGAGGATCGTCCAGAAGTGACCGGCCTCCAGGGGCGGGAGGCCGGTGGCGACGGCGTCGGCCCACGTCCGGCCGGCCAGCGGGCTCCAGAACGCCCCCGTGGCGATGCCCGCGACGGCGAGCAGCAGCACGGTCGTCGCCGTCACCGGGCGGTGCCGCGTCCGGCGGGCGAGCTCGGTGGCACCGGCACGCGCACGGTCGGCGCGCGACGGGCCGGTCTCGGTCTCCGCCTCCGGCGGGGCCGTCACCGTCATGTGGGTCTCCTCGGGACGGTCACATTGAGCAACATGGTCGTCGCTCGTTGGGCTGAAGGGGTGAGTACTCCTCGCAGTGTCCGATGCGGACCGCCGTCTGACAATCCTCTGAGTGATCGAGACTCTCTCGACGCGGAGCGGTCGGACCGCCACGATCACCGCGTGGACCCCGACCGGCGTGATCGGCGCCTGCTCCTGCTCTCGGTGTGGGCGTCCGGGGCCTTCGCCCTCGTCTCCTCGGTGTGGGGCATCCTCAGCGGCTCGTCCATGATCGTCTTCGACGGCCTCTCGTCGTTCATCAGCATCGGGCTCTCGATCCTCGCGGTGATCGCGCTGCGCACCTCGCGGGCGGGCGCGGACGAGCGCTACCCCTGGGGTCGCGAGATCTGGGAGCCCGTCACCGTCGTCGTCAAGGCGATCGCGCTGGCCGGGCTGTGCGTCTACGCCGTGGTCGGCGGCATCTCCGACCTGATCGCCGGCGGCCGCGAGGTCTCCACGGGCTGGGCGCTGGCGTACGCGATCGTCGCCACCGTCAGCGGCGCCGTCGTCACCGTGCTGATGCGCCGGGGCGGGCGGTCCGACCTGGTGCGCGCCGAGGCCGCGGAGTGGTTCGGGGACACGCTGCTCTCGGTCGGGGTGCTCGTCGGGTTCGTCATCGCGATCGTGCTGGTCGGGATCGGGCGCCCCGACCTCGCGGCCTACGTCGACCCGGCGATGGTCGTCATCGTGTCCCTGCTGTTCCTGCGCATCCCGTTCCGGCTGGTCGGCGGCGGGATGCGCGAGATCCTCTCGATGTCCCCGCCCGAGGAGACCCGAGCCGCGCTGGACGAGGCGGTCGAGTCGGTCCGCGCGCGCTTCGGGATCGGGGAGGCGTTCCTGCGGGCGTCGAAGGTCGGCTCCCGCGTCGATGTGGAGGTGGACTTCGTGGTGGGGGAGGACTCGTCGGTGCGCACGGTGGCCGACGGCGACCTGGTGCGCCAGGCGCTGCACGACCGGCTCGCCGAGCTCGGGTACGAGCGCTCGGTGACCGTCGCGTTCACGACCGAGCGGCGGTGGGCGCTGTGACCGGCGTGCCGGTGGTGGTGCGCCTGCGCCGCCCCGAGGAGATGGTCACCGTCGACCCGGCGGGCCTGCTCGACGACGACGGGGACGACACGCGCACCGTGCCCGCGGTCGAGGAGATCCTCAGCGAGGTGCTCTCGCGCCGACGGGTCGGGCGCCGCGACCGGCTGGTGCTCGAGATGCCCGCGTCCGCCGCCGGCCCGGACGTCGCCGCGACGACGGCCCGCCTGGACAGGGCCCTGCGACGCTGGGCGCAGCGGCGCCTCGAGGGCGTCGAGCGCGAGGCGCACGTGCTCTACCGCCAGGGGCTCGCGTCGTTGCGGCCCGGCCTCCCGCTCTTCGTCATCGGCCTGCTGCTCTCGACCGACTTCCTCGCCCCGGACGTCCCGGAGTTCTTCCAGAACCTCCTGGGCAACGGCGTCTTCCTCGTCATCGCCTGGGTCGGGCTCTGGTACCCGCTCGACCTGCTGTTCTTCGCCCGGCTCCCGCTGCGACGGGAACGGCGGGCCCTCGACACCCTGCGCACGATGCCGGTCGAGATCCGGGTGCTCGCGCGATCGGGGTGAGTGCAGCGTCCGGGTGACGTCTGCGGCCGAACGGGGAGGGATGCTCGACCACGCAGCGTCGTCGGAGGATCCTTGCGGGCAGTTCATCACGGACCCCGGTGTCGAGGTCGGCCCATGCTCACCACACCGCACGACAACGCGTGGCTGGACCTCGTCGCGGACCTGGTCGCCCAGCCTCTGACGGCCTGGCCCGCCGAGGAGGTCGTCGAGCTCCTCGCCGGGACCTTCGACGCGCCGGCCGGGTCGTACTACGGCCAGGACGGCGACGTGATCGAGCAGCGGCCGTGGCCCGCGGACCTCGGCGGCGTCGACCGCGCGGAGATCGAGCGATGGACGATCGAGCAGGCGCCGCGGGAGCACCCGCTGCTGCGGTGGTACCTCGCGAGCGGGGACCCGCGGGCGATGCAGGTGGCCGACGTCCCCACGATGGTCGCGTCGGTCGGTCTGCAGGACCAGTGGCGGTCGCTGTGCGCCGAGTACCTCGGCGGGATGTCCTCCCAGATGGCCATGCCGCTGTGCCTGGGCCCGACGGCGAACCGCACGTTCCTGGTCGGGCGCGAGGACGACTACACCGTGCCGGAGGTGGCCCTCGCGCGCCGCATCCAGCGGCTGCTCACGGGCCTGGACCGCCAGATCGCGTGCTACGCCCGCTGGGTGCACCTGGTGGGTCCGTGTGCGCTGGAGGCGGCGAGCGCGGGCGGGCTGACGCCCCGGGAGTCCTCGGTGCTGGCCCTGCTCGCGTCGGGCCACACGGCGCGGGCGATCGCCCGCAGGCTCCACGTCGGCGAGCGCACCGTGCAGAAGCACCTCCAGCGCATCTACCGCAAGCTCGGGGCGGGCGACCGCCTCGTTGCCGTCCAGCGCGCGCAGCTGATCGGCCTGCTGCCGGCGCCGACGTAGGTCCTGGTACGTAGTTCCCGTCCCTTGGGCGGCCGCGGGGCGCGTGGGGTGATGGTGGTCCACCACACGGGGGAGGACCCATGCTCGCCACCACCGACATGCTGAGCCGGCTGACCGACGTGCGCGGCCGCATCGCGACGTGCCGCCGCGCGGTCGACGAGGACGCGGGCGCGTCGGTCGTCACCGCCGCCGTCGTCCGCGAGTTCGACACCAAGGCCGACAAGGCCATGGCGACCGCCGACGACGCCCGGCGCGACGCGATCATCGAGCTCGAGCAGGCCGCCGACAGCGCGCGGGTGGCGGCGAAGGCCGACCCCGACCTCGGCAGCGCGGCCCGCGACGCCGTGGAGGACGCCCACCTGGGGATCTGCATCCTCAAGACGGAGGTCTGAAGGGCTCGCTAGCGGTCGAGCATCGCCTCCTCGTAGTCGAGCTCGCGGAGCATCTCGCGCAGAACGCCCTCGTCGATGCGGCCCATGTCGCGGAAGCGCACGAAGGTGTCGCGCTCGGCGGTGAGCATCTCCCGGCGCAGGCGGGTGAACGCCACCGAGGGGGACTCGCCGATCTCCTCGTCGGAGCGCCCGAGGCGTTCCCACGCGCCGTTGGAGCGGTGCTGCGCCCAGGTGCGCAGCTGCTCGGTGACGTGCTGGGGGGTCGAGTCGTCGGAGAGGTCGTCCAGGCGGGACAGGGCGGCCTCGGCGGCGGCCTGCTTCACCGCGGCCTCGTCGAGCACGTCGCGCTGCCCGCCCTTGTCCTGCACGTGCAGGCGGCGGATGAGGGTGGGCAGCGTGAGGCCCTGCAGCAGCAGGGTGCCGACCGTGATGACGAACGCCACGAACACCACGACGTTGCGCCCCGGCATCCCGGGCGTCATCTCGTCGCCGACGGGGATCGCGAACGCCGCGGCCAGCGTCACCACGCCGCGCATGCCGGCCCAGGAGATGACGAACGGGCCCCGCCAGGGCAGCGCGGGTCCGGCCCGGCGCACCTTCGGCAGCACCCGTGGGAGGTAGATCGTCGGGAAGACCCAGACGAAACGGGCCAGGATCGTCACGACCAGCAGGGCGAGCGAGACGCCCAGGATGCGCCCGGCGTCCTCGCCCAGCCCGTCGACCACCACCCGCAGCTGCAGGCCGATCAGCGCGAAGACCAGCGCCTCGAGCAGCGTGTCGAGCGCCTTCCACACCGCCTGGTCCTGCAGGCGCGTCGCGTAGCCGGCTTCGGTGGCCTTGTGCCCGAGGTAGAGCCCGGCGACGACCACGGCGAGCACCCCGGAGGTGTGCAGCTCCTCGGCGAGCAGGTAGATCGCGAAGGGGACGAGCAGGCCGACCGAGCTCTCGAGCACGCCGTCGTGCAGGCGCATCCGGATGCGGTGCAGCACCCAGCCGAGCCCGGCGCCGAGGGCCACGCCACCGACCGCGGCCAGGGCGAACTCGCCGAGGCCCTCGAGGATCGTCACGCCGGTGCCGACCGTGGTCGTGGCGATCGCCACGGCGAGCATCACGCGGAAGAGCGTCAGCGCGGTGGCGTCGTTGAGCAGGCTCTCGCCCTCGAGGATCGTCATGAGCCGCCGCTGGAGGCCGAGCCGGCGGCCGATCGACGCCGCGGCGACCGCGTCGGGCGGGGCGACGACGGCGCCGAGCACGAGCGCGCTGGCCAGGGGCAGGTCGGGCACCAGCAGCCAGGCCGCGATCCCGACCACCGCGGTGCTGAACACGACGAGGCCGATCGCCAGCTGGCTGATCCGCTTCATGTTCTCGCGCAGGCGCAGCGTCGAGCTCTCCAGCGCCGCCGAGTACAGCAGCGGGGGCAGGACGAGGAAGAGCACGAGGTCCGGGTCGAGGGGCACCACCGGGATGCCGGGGACGAACGACATCGCGAGCCCCACCACCACGAGCAGCAGCGGCGCGGAGAGCGCGTAGCGGCGGGCGATCGCCGTGACGCCCAGGGCGATGACGAAGACGACGAGCAGCGCCCGGGGATCGGCCTCGGTCATGAGGCGTGCGGGCGCGGTTCCGGCGGGGTCCACGGGGCCGTGGCCTGCAGCACGGCCTCGGTCAGCGCCTCGGTGCGCAGGTGCGTCCCCTCCTGGTAGGCCGGATCCGCGACCATGTCGCTGAACGCCTGCCGGTCCGGGTAGCGCACCAGCAGCACGGCGTCCCAGGCCTGCCCGTCGTCGGCGACGAGCGCCGTGCCGCCGTCGCCCAGGTAGAGGATCTCGGCGCCGCGGTGCTCGGCGTGGGCGCGGAAGTGGGCGAGGTACGCGGCGTACGACTCGCGGCCACCCGGCCGGAACCGCAGCAGGTTGAGCATGACCACGGGACCACCCGGGTCGTCGGACAGGAACGTCTTGAGGTCACGTCCGCGCGGATCGACGGCCATCAGGGGTGTCCTTCCCGGGTGTGGACGCTGACCACGTAGCCCCCGCCGCGGTAGGGCTCCTCGCCCGCCCAGTCGGCGCTGCGGGCGGTCAGCTCGAGGCCGGCGGCCGCCGCGGCGGCGTCGTAGTCGGCCAGGGTGGGGAACCCGACGCCGTCGGGGAGGGTGAACGGCACGTGCTCGCCGTCGAGCCCGAAGCCGGCGACGAGCAGCCCGCCGGGCCGCAGGTGGCGTGCGAGCCCGGAGACGACCTCGGCGTGCGTGCCGGGGGTCAGCAGCGGCCACAGGTTGCCGGCGGCGACGACGGCGTCGACGGGGTGGTCGAGGTGCAGCGCTCCGGGCTCGCCGAGGTCGACCAGGCGCCAGTCGAGCTCGGGTGCGAGGGCGCGGGCCTCGTCGAGCATCGAGGCGTCGAGGTCGACGCCGACCACCCGGTGGCCGAGCCGGGCGAGCCGGATCGCGACGCGCCCGGTGCCGCAGCCGGCGTCGAGGACGTCGCCCGGCCGGCCGAGCTTCTCGCGGAGCAGGGCGTCGACGCGCCGGGCCTCCCCGTGCAGGTCCTGGCCCTCGCGCTCGAGCGCGGCGAACCGCGCGGCATAGCCCGGTCCGGCCGTGCCACCGGTGACGGCGAGCCAGGGATTGACGGGCACCGGCACACTCTAGGGCCGTCGGGGCCCTCCGATGCCCGGACGTGTGGCGTACGGCGCCGCCGCGCCCGTATGCGTATGTGTGCATGTATGGTCGGCGCCGTGGGGCACGGACATGGTCACGGACACGGCGCCGGTGCCGACGACCGGCGGCGGCTCGGTGTCGCGCTCGGCATCACCGCGCTGGTGCTCGTCGTCGGCGCCGTCGGCGCGGTCCTCACGGGGTCGCTGGCGCTGCTCGCCGACCTCGGGCACGTCGGCACCGACGTCGTCGCCCTCGGCACCGCCCTCGCCGCCTCCGCGCTCGCCGCCCGCCCGCCGAGCCGGCGCCGGACCTTCGGGCTCGGCCGCGCCGAGGTGCTGGGCGCGGCGCTGAACGCGGTGCTGCTGCTCGGGGTCACGGTGTGGGTCGCGATCGAGGCGGTCGAGCGCCTCGCCAGCCCCACCGAGGTGCCCGGCGGTGCGCTGCTGGTCTACGGCCTCGTCGGTCTGGTCGGCAACGTCGTCGCGCTCGCCGTCCTGCAGCGCGGCAGCGGCGGGATGAACGTCCGCGGCGCCGCGCTGCACGTGCTCGGCGACGCGCTGGGCTCGGTGGCCGTGCTCGCCGCGGCCGTGGTCACGATGACCACCGGATGGGCCTACGCCGACACGCTCGCCTCACTGGTGATCGTCGCGATCCTCCTCCCGCGCACCGTGGCCCTCCTGCGCGAGACCGGGCACGTGCTGCTCGAGGGCGCGCCCGCGGGTATCGACGTCGACGACGTGCACACCGCGCTCCTCGACGTCGAGGGCGTCGCGGAGGTCCACGACCTGCACGTCTGGGCGATCAACGACCGCAGCCCCGCCGTCTCTGCGCACCTCGTGATCTCCGACGAGGGCTGCGCCACCGCCGACTGCGGCGAGCACG
This sequence comes from Actinomycetospora sp. CA-053990, assembly GCF_050948445.1. Classification (NCBI taxonomy): domain Bacteria; kingdom Bacillati; phylum Actinomycetota; class Actinomycetes; order Pseudonocardiales; family Pseudonocardiaceae; genus Actinomycetospora; species Actinomycetospora sp. CA-053990. The sequence goes on from NZ_CP192043.1 coordinate 2,615,467, forward strand.
GGGTGCTCGACCGCGCCACGATCGTCCTGCGCGAGCGCTTCGGGCTCGAGCACAGCACGCTGCAGATCGAGGGCGTCGAGCACGCCGGCCACGAGCAGGCCTGCGAGCCGCCCGTCGTCACCGCCGAGCGGGTGCGGGGCCTCGGGGCCCGCTGAGGGGCACACTGGGCCGCGATGGGCACCTCGCACACCGTCGTCGACAGCCCACTCGGGGCGCTGACCCTGCGCGCCGAGGACGGCGTCCTGTCCGGCCTCTACATGACCGACCACCGCCACGGTCCCGCGCCCGACGCGCTCGGGCCGCGCGCCGACGACGGGCTGGCGCCGGTGCGCGAGCAGCTCGCGGCCTACTTCGCGGGCGAGCTCACGGCCTTCGACCTCCCGCTCGCCCTGCACGGCACGGCGTTCCAGGAGCGGGTCTGGGCGGCGCTGCGCGACATCCCCTACGGCGGGACCACGACCTATGGCGAGCTCGCCGCCGCGCTCGGGTCGCCGACGGCCTCCCGGGCCGTGGGGCTCGCCAACGGCCGCAACCCGATCAGCATCGTCGTGCCCTGCCACCGCGTGGTCGGGGCGAACGGGTCGCTCACGGGCTACGGCGGCGGCGTCGCGCGGAAGCGGGCCCTGCTCGATCTGGAGTGCGGGGCGCTGACGCTCTGACGCGCGGGGCTCGCTGACCGGCTGGTCAGCGGCCCTCGGTCGAGCTCGCGTGGGGCGGCCCGGCCTGCTCGACGGGCTCGGCCTGGGCCGACTGCTCGGCGTGCTCGGCGGCACGGCGGGCCGCGTCGCCGTCGGGGTCGAACCACGGGTGCCCGCCGCGCGACGCCGGGGGCTCGGGGGACTGCGGGGGTGCCGCGGCCTGCGGGGTCTGAGGCGGTGCCGGGGTCTGCGGGCGCTGCGGGGTGCCGAGGTAGTGCCCGGGGGTCGGCGCGGCGGCCGAGGTCGCGGCGCCGGCGGGGACGGGATCGTCCGCCTGCTCGGTCGCCTCGTCTGTGCCGGTCGGGTCCTCCCGCGAGTCGTTCCCCGAGTCGTCCCGCGAGTCGTCGCCCGGACCGTCGCTCGGGTCCTCCGCGACAGGCTCGTCGGCGACCGCCTCATCGGCGGCCGGGTCCTGAGCCGGGTCCTCGTCCTCGGCCTGCTCCTCCACCGTGTCCTCGTCGGCGACGACGTCGTCCTCCGCGACCGACTCGGGCTCGGCGGGCTCGGCGGTCGCGAACACCGCGGTCTCCGGGACCTCCTGCTGCTCCGGCGCGATCGACCCGGTGTCCGAGGGCTCCTCGTCGGCGTCGAGGCCTTCGAGGTAGCCCGGGTACTCGGTGTCCTCCGCGGGCTGGTCCTCGCCGGTGGCGTCCGCCGGGGCGTCCTGCAGGGAGCCCGGGTAGCGCTCGTCGTCCTGGGCCGCGGGCTCGTCCTGCACGGGCGGGACCGGCCCGGCCGCGAAGGTCTCGGTGTCCGCGGGCTCCTCGCCGGGCGGGTCCTCGACGGGCGGAGGCCCGGGCATCGGTCGGCCGGGTCCGGGGTGGCCCATGGCGGGGTAGCCGCGGGCGGGGGTGCCGGGCCCCGGACGGCCCCCGCCGGGCACGGGCATCGAGGGCAGCGGCATCGAGGACGGGGGCATCGAGGACGGCTCGGCGCGAGGACCCCCGATCGGGAGGAAGGTCGTGCCCTCCTCGGCCACGACCTGGGCGCCCCGGTCGTCGAGCAGCGCGTGGCGGCCGGTGGGCGTGCGGTCCTGCTCCATCGCCGGCACGGGCGTCGGGGCCGACGTCGCCGGCTCCGTCGTCGAGGGCAGCCGCCGGAAGAGGGCGATGAGCAGCAGCGTCCAGGACAGCACCTGCAGCACGATCACGACGAAGCCGAGCGCGCTGGACAGCGGCAGGAGCGTCTCGGGCGTCAGACCGAAGGCCTGGAGCGAGGCCGCGGCCACGAGGAACGTCGTGATGATCACGACCACGAGCTGCAGCGCCAGCCCGAGGATGGCCGGGCCCGTGACGGTCGGCAGCGAGCGGCGGCGCATCACGGCGAGCACGAGACCGACGATCACCGGTACTCCCACCGGCAGGAAGGCGGCGGCGAGACGGACGCCGGAGTCGAGCATGGCGACGAACCTAACGGAACGGGACCGATCGGCGGAGCAGCGACCTCCCCGGTCTCGACGGGATGTGGCGGAGCGTGACCACCTCGGAGCAGGGGGTGACGGCGGGCGTCAGGGGAGGACCACCGGATCGGTGACGACGAGGTCGGGGAAGCCGAGCTGCCGGGCGACCGCGCGGGCCTCGTCGATGTCGATGGCGTCCCCCGAGCCGGTGTGCAACCACAGGAGCGAGTCCGGCTGGGTGCTGGCGTGCCAGCGCCCGTCGATCCCGAGCCGGGCGCCGCGCCGCACACCGCGTCCGCGCAGGTCGTAGCGCAGCAGAGTCGGACCGAGGGTGCCCGCGTGGTCGATCCAGAACGAGAAACGGGCCGGCCCGATCCGGCGCCCGTGACGTCCCCCCGTGCTCGAGAGGCTCATGTCCTCCAGCATGGGTCGCTGTGGGCGTCGAATCGACCGGCCGTCAGGGGAACCCGGCTGCCCCGATCGCCCCGATCGTCCGCGTCCGGGCGGTGCTCGCCGAGGCCGACGCGGTCGGCGGTTTCTTCGCGATCTCGACCCGCGACGAAGAGGCCGCGGACCCGTCGTGGCGGCCCCTCGCGTCGCTGTACGCCGTGCCCGACACCGGTCCCGATCCGGTCGGCGACCGTCTGGCCGCCGTCGCCGAGGGGCTGGACGCCGGGCGGCGGGTCGCGGCGTCGCTGCTCACGCAGTCGCTGGCGTCGCGCCCGGTGTCGATCCTGCTGTGCGCGGCGACCACCGGCGTGCTGCCCGACCTGTCGCCGCGGACGGTGCTGCACGCCCGCCCCTGGGCCGGCGGGCCGGTGCCGCTGTGGGCGGACCCCGAGCGGCTGACGGGCACGGAGCTGGGCGCTCCCGACGACCCGCTCACGGCGGCGGCGCTCGCCGAGGTGCTGGCGCGCGATCACCTCGCGCCGCTGGTCGCGGGCGTCCGGGCCCGGAGTCGGTGTCGGAGCAGGTGCTGTGGGGCAACGCGACGTCCGCGCTCGCCGGGGCGGTGCGGGTGCTCGGCGGCGAGCGCCCCGACCGCCACGACGCCGCGCTCGCGATCGTGCGGGGCGTGCTCGAGCACGAGCCCTTCGCGGGGTTCGGGCGCTTCGTCGCCGACCCCGGCCACCCGAGCGGCATCGGGTTCGCCCGCACCACATGCTGCCTCTACTACCGGGTGCCCGGCGGCGGGAAGTGCGCCGACTGCGTCCTTCGCCGGTGACGCCGTGAGCGAAGTTCCCGGCTATAGCCGGGAACTTCGCTCACGTCAGACGGGCGGCCAGACCACGAGCAGCCGGCCGGCGCCGATCAGCGCGAAGATGCCGACCAGGGCGAACAGGGCCACCCAGATGCCGCCCGGGACGCCGGTGAGGCGCTCGAGCTGGTCGGCGTCGGAGTCGGGCGCCCGGCGGCGGGTGCGCTTGCGCTGCACCTCGAGCACCGTGCGCAGCCCGCCGAGGATGAGGAACCAGGTCACGAAGCACGCGAACCCGTACTGCACGTTCGCCGAGCCGTAGGCCGCGACCACCACGAAGACCGCACCGGTGAGCGCCACCGACAGCACGCCGTAGGCGTTGCGGATGAGGATCAGCGTCGCGAGCAGCAGGACGACGGCGATCACGAGCATCGCCGAGATCGCGTCCGCGGCCACGAGCGCCGCGGCGCCGACCCCGAGGACCGGCGGGGTGGCGTAGCCGGCGGCGGCCGTCGCGACCATGCCCGGCCCGTCGCGGCGTCCCTTCGACACCGTGACGCCCGAGGTGTCGGAGTGCAGGAGGATCCGCGTCAGCGTGCGCCCCGAGCAGATCGCGACCAGGGCGTGCCCGCCCTCGTGGGCGATGGTCACGACGTTGCGGGCGAGGCGCCACGTGCCGTGGACGCCGACGACGAGCAGCGCGACGAGGCCCGCGAGGATCACCAGCGTGGCCTGCGTCTGGCCGCCGGTGAGCTCGTCGAGGGCGCCGTCGAGGGTGCTGCTGGAGGGCAGCTCGAACGGGAGCGAGAGGCCGGTCGTCACGATGGGTGCACGGTATCGGGGCGGCCGATCTCGTCACGTACGGGTGCGACGCGCATGCTGAGGCTGTGACCGACACCGCCGGCGGCGCCGACACCATCCGGATGGGCAGCGCCAGGGGCCGCTGGATCCTGCTGACGACCGTGCTCGGGTCGGGGCTGGCCCTGCTCGACTCGACAGTGGTCAACATCGCGCTCGAGCGCATCGGCGCCGAGTTCGACGCGAGCTTCGCGGCGCTGCAGTGGACGATCAACGGCTACACGCTCACCCTCGCCGGCCTGATCCTGCTCGGCGGCTCGCTCGGCGACCGCTTCGGCCGCCGCCGGGTCTTCGTCATCGGCGTCGTGTGGTTCGCGGTGGCCTCGGCGCTCTGCGGGCTCGCGCCGTCGGTGGAGTTCCTCATCGCCGGGCGCGCGCTGCAGGGGGTCGGTGGCGCGCTCCTGACCCCGGGGAGCCTGGCGCTGATCTCCGCGTCCTTCCACGGCAGCGACCGGGCCGCGGCCATCGGCGCGTGGTCGGGCCTGGGCGGCGTCGCCGGGGCGATCGGCCCGTTCCTCGGCGGCTTCCTCGTCGAGTGGACCTGGCGCGCGGTGTTCCTCATCAACATCCCGTTCGCCGTGGTGATCGTGGTCGTGGCGCTGCGGCACGTCCCGGAGTCACGCGACCCGCAGGCGAGCCACCACCTCGACGTGCCCGGCACGGTGCTCGCCGTCGCCGGCCTCGGGGCCCTGACCTGGGCGCTCACCGCCGCCGGGGAGGACGGGGGCACCCCCGCGGTGATCGTCACCGGGGTGGTGGGCGTGCTCGCCCTCCTCGCGTTCGTCCTCGTCGAGCGGCGCTCGCGAGCACCGCTCGTGCCCGGCGAGCTGTTCGCCAACCCGCGCTTCACGGCCGCCAACGTCATCACCCTGCTCGTCTACGGGGCGCTGGGCGTGAACTTCGTGCTCGTCGTCCTCCAGCTGCAGGTGGTCGCGGGGTTCAGCCCGCTCGCGGCCGGCACGGCGATGCTGCCGATCACCGTGATCATGCTGCTGCTCTCGGCCCGCTCGGGGCGTCTGGCGCAGCGCATCGGGCCGCGCTGGCCGATGACGGTCGGGCTCCTGCTCGCCGCAGGCGGGATGGTCCTGCTGGGCCGGATCGGGGCCGGCGCGTCGTACTTCGTGGACGTCCTGCCGGCGGTGGCGCTGTTCGGGCTGGGGCTCGCGGGCACGGTCGCCCCGCTCACCGCGACCGTCCTCGACGCCGCCGACGACCGCCACGTCGGCATCGCCTCGGGCGTCAACAACGCGATCGCCCGGGCCGCCGGCCTGCTCGCCGTCGCGCTGATCCCGGCCGTCGCGGGCATCTCCGGGCAGGACTACACCGACCCGCCCGCGTTCTCCGCGGGATTCGCGACGGCCATGACCATCTCCGCCGGGCTGCTCGTCGTCGGCGCCCTGCTCTCGGCGGTGCTGCTGCGGCCCCGGCGGGGTCCGGCCGCACCGGCCGAGCCCGAGGAACCGGCCCGCTTCCCCACCGAGTCCTGCACCTACTGCGCCGTCAACGCGCCCCAGCAGTACCCGCGCGACCCCGTCTGACGCCCGGGCAGGGCCCGGCCCGCGGGGTTCGGTGTCGGGTGCTCTCCAGGTCGATCTCCCGACAGTGCCGCCAGTGTCCTGGGGCACGACGACACTGGTGGCACTGTCGAGAGATCGACATGGAGAGGTCGCGCCTGCGCGAGGGGCACGTTCGGCAGGCGCCCGGGCGAGTCGATCCTGCGCAACGTGCCCGTCGCGCCCGCGAGGGCGGCGGACGGCGTCAGGCCAGCGCCTCGAGCACCGCGTCGACGTCGGCGTGGGTGTTGTGCAGGTGGAAGCCGAGGCGGGCGGCCCCGCCGCGCAGGGCCGCGCGGATGCCGGCGGCGGCGAGCCGGTCGGCGGCGCCCTCGTGGCGCAGGGCCACGATCGCCGACTCGGCCGATGGCAGGTCGAGCCCCGCACGCAGGCGGTTGGCGAGCCCGACCCCGTGGTCGTGCACCGCGGTGGCGTCGAGGCTCTCGAGCCAGGGCAGGGCGGTCGCGGCCCCGACGTGCGCGAGCCACGCGGGGGAGAGGTCGAAGCGGCGGGCGTCGGGGTGCAGGCGCAGGGGCAGCCCGTAGATCGCGTCCCAGCCCCCGGCGTACCAACCGGACTGGTGCGGGACGAGGCGCTCGGCGAGCCGGTCGGAGACCGCCATCCACGAGGCACCGCGCGGCGAGAGCAGCCACTTGTAGCCGCCGGCGACGACGACGTCGGCCCAGGAGAGGTCGGCGGGCAGCCAGCCCAGCGACTGGGTCGCGTCGAGGACGACGAGGGTGTCGGGACCGACCTCCGAGCGCAGGGCGTCGAGGTCGACCAGGGCGCCGTCGGCGGAGGCCACCACGCTCACGGCCACCACGTCGGCCGAGACCGTCCGTTCCGGCAGGTCCTCGAGGGGCACCTCGGTCACCTCGTGGCCGGCCGCCGCGAACGGGAAGGTGACGCTGGTGAACTCGCGGTCCGCGGTGAGCACCCGCGTCCCGGCCGGCAACGACGCCGCGACGAGCCCGAGTAGGCCCGACACCGCGCTGCCCAGCACCACCGACGCCGACGGCACCCCGACGAGCCGGGCGAACGACGCCCGCGCGGTGTCGACGGCGCCGTCGAACTGCGGCGGCGAGGACTCCGCCCGTCCCCACGCCGCGACCGCGTCGGAGACGGCGTCGACCACCGGCCGCGGCGGGACCCCGATGGACGGGGTGTTGAGGTAGATGCCCTCGACGTCGAACGTGGTCCCGAACGCATTCCGCACGTCGCCCAGGCTAGATCAGGACGTCAGTGCAGAGCGTGGACGACGGCGTGCCGGCGCCGGCTCATCCGGCACCACCGCGCGGCGTGAAGCGCCGGAGCCGGAGGCTGTTGCCGACCACGAAGACGCTCGAGAACGCCATCGCCGCGCCGGCGATCATGGGGTTGAGCAGGCCGAGCGCGGCCAGGGGGAGCGCGACCACGTTGTAGGCGAACGCCCAGAACAGGTTGCCCTTGATCGTCCCGAGCGTCCGCCGGGCCAGGCGCAGGGCGTCCGGCACGACCCGCAGGTCGCCGCGCACCAGGGTGAGATCGCCCGCCTCGATCGCCGCGTCCGACCCGGTGCCCATCGCGAGCCCGAGGTCCGCGCGCGCCAGGGCGGCGGCGTCGTTGACCCCGTCGCCGACCATGGCGACGACCGCGCCCCCGCGCTGCAGGCGGGCCACCTCGTCGGCCTTCTCCTCGGGCAGCACCCCGGCGATCACCGTGTCGATGCCGACCTGGTCGGCGACGGCGCGGGCCACGGTCTCGTGGTCGCCGGTGAGCAGGACGGTGCGCAGTCCCATGCCGTGCAGCGCGGCGACCGCGTCGGCGGAGGTCGGCCGGACGGTGTCGGCGACGGCGAGCACGCCGCGGGCGGTCAGCACACCGGCGTCGTCCGCCCACGCCACCGCGACGGGCGTGGCGCCACCGGCCTCGACGCGGGCGACGGCGTCGGCGAGCTCGGCGTCGACGGCGACGTCCTCGGCGTCGAGGAGCCGGGTGCGCCCGACGACCACGGTGCGGCCCTCGACGGTCCCGCGGACGCCCAGGCCGTCACGGGCCGCGACGTCGACGGCGGCGGGCAGGACTCCATCCAGCTCGGGGAGCCGCTCGCGGGCCGCGTCCGCGACGGCGCGGGCGACGGGGTGGGTGAGCGCGTCCTCGAGGGCGCCGGCGCGGCGCAGCAGCTCGTCCTCGTCGACCCCCGCGAGCGGGGTGACGTCGACCAGGGCCATCTCGCCGGTGGTGACGGTGCCGGTCTTGTCGAGCACGACGGTGTCGACCCGGCGGGTGGACTCGAGCACCTCGGGGCCGCGCAGCAGGATGCCCAGCTGGGCGCCGCGCCCGGTGCCGACCATCAGCGCGGTCGGCGTCGCCAGCCCCAGCGCGCAGGGGCAGGCGATGATGAGGACGGCGACGGCGGCGGTGAACGCCGCCGACGCCCCCGCCCCGAGGAGCAGCCACACCGCGAGCGTGCCGAGCGAGAGGGCGATGACGACCGGCACGAACACCCCGGACACGCGGTCGGCGAGGCGCTGCACCTCGGCCTTGCCGTTCTGGGCCTCCTCGACCCGCCGGGCGATCCGGGCCAGGCGGGTGTCGGCGCCGACGGCGGTCGCGCGCACCACGAGGCGCCCGCCGACCGCGACCGTCGCGCCGCTGACCCGGTCGCCCGGGCCCACGTCGACGGGCACCGACTCGCCGGTCATGGCGCTGGCGTCGATCGCCGAGCGGCCCTCGACGACGACGCCGTCGGTGGCCACGGTGTCGCCGGGGCGCACGACGAACTCGTCGCCGAGTACGAGCCGGTCGACCGGAATGCGCTCCTCGCGCCCGTCGCGGCGTACGGCGACGTCCTTCGCCCCGAGGTCGAGCAGGGCGCGCAGCGCGTCGCCGGCCCGGCGCTTGGCGCGCGCCTCGAACCAGCGCCCGGCCAGCACGAACGTGGTCACCGCCGACGCGGCCTCGAGGTAGATGGCGTCGGGCCCGCCGGCAGCGGTCAGCGAGAGCCCGTGGCTCATGCCCGGCATCCCGGCGCCGCCGAGGAACAGGGCGTAGAACGACCAGCCGAGCGCGGCGAGCGTGCCCACCGACACCAGGGTGTCCATGGTCGCGGCGCCGTGTCGCAGGTTGGTCCAGGCCGCGCGGTGGAAGTCCTGACCGCCCCAGACGACGACGGGCGCGGCGAGGATCGCGGAGAGCCACTGCCAGTACGTGAACTGCCAGGCGGGCACCATCGCGAGCACGACGACGGGCAGCGTCAGCGCCAGGCTGACGAGCAGGCGGGTGCGCAGGACGTCGGCGTCGCCCGGACCGGGGCGGTCGTCGTCGCCGGGGGTTCCCGCCGGGGTGGGCACGGTGGCCCCGTAGCCGAGCTTCTCGACGGTGGCGACGAGGTCGTCCACCCCCACCGACGCCGGGTGGTCGACCCGGGCGTTCTCGGTGGCGTAGTTGACGCTGGCGGTGACGCCGTCGAGGCGGTTGAGCTTGCGCTCGATGCGCGCGGCGCACGAGGCACACGTCATGCCGGTGATGGCCAGCTCGACGCGCCGGGCGTCGGCCCCGGTGGGCGCCGGGGCGGACGGCACGGACGGTGCACTCACCGCAGACCTCCCTCTCTCGACACCTCCTCAGTACCCCTGGGGGGTATGAGTGTCAAATCGCCGGCCCGAAAGTGGCCGGGTGGTCGTCGATCACGCGCGGCGAAGTGGTGTGATGGTTTCGTGACCTCTTACCGGCTGCCGCCGCAGCCGGGGCCGGACGGTTCCGCGGGACGCCCCCGCCCGTACGGCTCCGGCGGGCCCGTCGCCGCTCCGGCGCGCCACCGCGCGCCCGAGGGCTCGGGTGTCGCGGTGCTGACCGGACCCCGGCCGGTGGCCCCCTCCGCAGGTCACCGGGCACCCGCGCCGTTCGTGCCGCCCCCGGCGTACGGCGGGCCGCCGTCCCGGCACGCCCGGGTACCCGGTCCGCCTCCCGGCCACCACGCGCCGCCGCCGCGGCACGGGGGCGCGCCCGCTCCCCGCCCGGCACCCCAGCCCGCCGCACCCCAGCCCGCCGCGGCACGGCCCCCGGTACCCCCGGCTCCCCAGCCCCCGGCCCCGCAGCCCCCGGCCCGGCCGACCCGCGCGCCGCAGCCCGCTCCGTCGCCGGACGAGGCGGCGCGCAAGCCCCGTACCGCCCCGCAGCCGGCCGTCGCCCGCCGCGCGGAGACGCCGGCCGGGACGCCGGCACCCGCGACCCGCCGGAGCTCCTCGGTCCGCAGCGCGGACGCCCCGCGGCGGTCGGCACCTGCGGCGCCCCGACGATCGAGGAGCGCCCCCGGCGCCGCCGGACCACGGGCCTGCCGCTGGGCCTGGGCGCCGCGGTGGTCGGTGCGGTGGTGGCCGGCACGCTGGTCACCGTCGACAGCCTCAACGGGGGTTCGAGCACGCTGGCCGCGCTGGCGCTGCCGCCGGACGACACCACCGAGACGGTCGCGCCGCCCACCGCCCCGGACGCGCCCGAGGTCGACCTCGCCGGCGCCGCCACCGCCGGCGAGGAGGCGGGCGCGCGGGACGACTTCCGCGTCGCCGTCTCGGTCGCCGACACGGCCACCGGCGAGCTCGCGCCGGGGTCGAACGGCGAGGACACGTTCAACACCGCGTCGCTGGCGAAGCTCTTCCTCGTCGTCGACATGCTCGAGCGTCAGCGCGCCGGCGAGATCCAGCTCGGTGCCCGCGACCTGCGCCTCGTGCACGCCGCCCTGAGCTCCAGCAGCGACCCCGCGATGAACGCCCTGTGGACCGAGTACGACGGCCCCGCGGCGATCAGCCGGGTCGCGCGGTCGGTGGGCCTCGAGGACACGACCAGCCCGGACGACCCCTCCCAGTGGGGCGAGGTGCAGACCTCGGCGCGCGACATGGTGAAGCTCCTGCGGCACGTGCAGGTCGAGCTCCCGGCGCCCGACCGCGACCTGGTCCTGCGGTCGATGTCCGACGCGCCCCGCATCGCCGGCGACGGGTTCGACCAGGGTTACGGCTTCCTCGACGGGCGCTCGCCGGTCAAGCAGGGCTGGCTGTGCTGCCTGGGCTCGCGGGGCGACATGCACTCCGTGGCCGTCGTCGACGGGCGCTTCGTGGTCGCGGTGATGACCAACGAGCCGATGGTCGAGTCGCCCCGGGGCTACGACGCGGCGCGCGAGTCGGTCAACGCGGCCGCCGGCGCCGTGCGTCAGGCGCTCGGGCCGACCGTCGACGCCAGGTAATCTGGGCGCTGCACCACGGCGCCCAGGAGGGTCATGAACGGCTACGCGGGCCACAAGGACGACCACCTGCGGCGGCTGCGCCGCATCGAGGGTCAGGTCCGCGGCATCGCCAAGATGATCGAGGACGACAAGTACTGCATCGACGTCCTCACCCAGGTCTCCGCGGCGACCCACGCGCTCCAGAACGTCGCCCTCGGGCTGCTCGAGGAGCACATGGGCAGCTGCGTCGTCGACGCCGCGAAGGCGGGCGACGAGGAGGCCGCCGAGAAGGTCCAGGAGGCCTCCGCGGCGATCGCCCGTCTCGTCCGGTCCTGATCCGGCGCCGGAGTCAGCTCCGGGCGGGCAGCGCGCCGTCGAGCTTCGCGCGCAGCTCGGCCGCGAGGGCCTCGACGCCACCGAAGCGCCGGTCGATGACGACCTGCCCGACCACGCCCAGCAGGACGGCGGGCCACTCCATGAGCCCGGCGATCCCCGCGCCGAGGTAGAGCCCGTAGACGAGCAGGCTCGCCGGGTCCGGGCTGTGCGCGCGGAACCAGGCGCGGACGGCCTCCTCGTCCCCGGCGTCGAGGGCGGCGAGCAGGTCGGGGGCGTCGTACGGCTGCTGGGCCTCCTCGGACGGCAGGGCCGGCGTGCGCGTGGCGGCCTCGGCCGGCACGGCGGCGAGGTGCGGGCGGGGGGCGGTCGTGCCGTCGGCCATGGGGTGTCCTCTGGAGGTCGGCGAGGTGGACGGACGTCGTCCGGCTACCCACCCTAGGGCGGGGGAGTCGTCCCGCCGTGAACGATCTCGGCGGGCGGGCCCCGCGCACTCAGCCCGGGAAGACCGCGTCCAGGGCCCGGCGGCGCTCGGCGCGGTCCAGTCCGCGGAGGTCGGCGGGCCCGTGCTCGGTGACCACGACGTCGACGTCGTGCGCGGCGGTCGTCACGGGGCGGGACAGGTGCTCGACGCGCGTCGACCGGCCGCGGTGCTGCGACGCGACCGCGATCACCGAGAGCCCGCGCGTCGAGCGGGCGGCCGCCGCCGCGTAGTCGGGATGCCCGCCGATGCCCCCGACCAGGGCGTTCCGGGTGCCCTCGACGTTCACCTGACCGTCGAGGTCGACCTCCACCGCGGTGTTCACCGCGATGAGCGGCGGCTCGGCGGCGAGCCGCGAGGGCTCGTGGGTGTGCTCGATCCGGTGCACCACCGGGTGCCCGGCCCGCCCGCGGGCGTCCGCCCAGGCGTAGAGCGCGGGGGTGCCGACGAGGTAGGTGGCGACGGGGTCGGAGAGCAGCAGGCCCGCCTCGTCGAGGGTGACCACCCCGTCGCCGAGCAGGCCGGAGTCGGCATGCACCCGGACCCCGGCGGCGCGCACCCCGTCGACCACGGCCGCGCCGAGCGTCCCGGGCGCCCACTGCAGGCGCACCCCGTCGGTGAGCAGGCCGGCGACGTGGCGGCCGATGGCCTCGTGCTCGGCGCTCGGGGTGGCCGCCGGTGCCGGCGCGTGCGGGCCGCCGGGCGCCTCGCCGAGCACGAACACCTGCTCGTCGGGCAGCGGCGGCCCGGCGGCGGCGCGGGGAGCTCGGGGTCGAGGACGACGGCGAGCGGCACGCCGAGGTCGATCACCGCGCGGACCCAGGACACCTCGGCGCCCAGCACCGCCCCGACCGGCCCCGGCGCCGCGGCGACCACGAGCACGTCGGGGCGCAGCGGGCCCGCCAGCAGCGCGGGCATGGCCGCGAGCCGGGCGGGCACGGCGTGGATGTGCCCCGCCTCGGCGGCGGTCCGCAGGCCCCATCCCGGCATCACGGTGCGCGCGTCGGCGAAGGCGTCGAGCTCGAGCCCGTCGGCGGGGCCGGGCAGCCAGCCGGTGACGAGCCGCAGGTCCCCGCGTTCGCGCGCCAGGGCCGAGAGCAGCGGGTACGCCGCGCGCGGGCTGCCGCAGCCGTCCGCGAGGGCGATGCGTGCGCCGGGGCGGACCAGGCCGGCGAGGATGCCGCCGTCGAGCGCCATGATCGAAGCTTCGCACGTGCGTGATGTGGGTCGTCAGGACGACCCACGTCACTCACGTGCGCGCAGCGCTTCCCAGCACCCCGCGGGCGATGATGACCTGCTGGATCTGGCTCGTGCCCTCGTAGATCCGGAACAGGCGCACGTCGCGGTACATGCGCTCGACGGGCACGCCGCGCATGTAGCCCGAGCCGCCGTGGACCTGCACCGCCCGGTCGGCGATGCGCCCGACGGCCTCGGAGCAGAAGTACTTCGCCGTCGACGGCCCGAGGGTGGTGTCGGAGCCGTCGTCGTAGGCCTTGGCCGCCTCACGGACCAGCGCCCGCCCGGCGTGCCAGTCGGTCACCGAGTCGGCCACGAGGCCCTGCACGAGCTGGTAGGTCGCGATCGCGTGCCCGCCCTGCTCGCGCACCGTCGCGAACTCCGTCGTCTCGTGCACCAGCCGTGCGGCCATGCCCATGCACAGCGCGGCGATGTGCAGCCGCCCGTGGGCCAGGCAGCGCATGGCGGTGACGAAGCCGCGGTGCAGGCCCTCGTCGCCGCCGACGAGGTTCGCCGCCGGCACGCGGACGTCGTCGAGGTAGACCTCGCACGTCCACGACCCCCGCTGGCCCATCTTCGCGTCGTGCTCGGAGAACGAGACGCCGGCGGCGTCGGTGGGCACGAGGAAGGTCGAGATGCCCTTGGCCGGGGAGGCCTCCGCGTCGGTGCGCGCGAAGACCATGAGCACGTCGGCCAGCGGTGCGTTGGTGATCCAGCGCTTCTGACCGGTGATCACCCACTCGTCGCCGTCCCGCACGGCCTTGGTCGTGAGCGACGACGGGTCGGACCCGGCGTCGGGCTCGGTGAGCGCGAAGGACGCGACGACCTCGCCCGAGGCCAGGCGCGGCAGCCACTCCTGCTGCTGCTCGGCGGTGCCGCCGGTGAGCAGCACCTGCCCGGCGATGCCGTTGTTGGTGCCGAACAGCGAGCGCAGCGACGGCGTCGTCCAGCCGAGCTCCATCGCGAGCTCGACCTCCTCGCGCATCGAGAGCCCGATGCCCCCGAACTCCTCGGGGATCGCGAAGCCGTAGAGCCCCATCGCCTTGCACTGCTCGCGCAGCTTGGCGGGCACCTCGTCGGCGGCCTCGATCTCGTCCTCGCGCGGCACCACCTCCTCGCGCACGAACTCGCGCACCGAGGACAGGACGTCGGCGAAGTCATCGGCCTCCATGGCGCTCACGGTGTCACGTTCCGTGCGGCTGCGCCGTCCTTCCTCCGACAGCGCCCGATCACCCCCGGAGGCCCCCGATGTCCCGCATCCCGCTCGTCCCCGACCGCGACGCCGGCGTCCTCGGCCGCCTCGCCTACGCCTACGCCCGCCGGCGCTTCGGCGAGGTGCCGGAGCCGTTCCGGGCGCTGCGTCACCACCCCGGCCTGTTCCGGACGTCGGCGATCGCCGAGTCGCTCGCCGAGAGGGCCGCGACGGTCCTGCCGGCGCGGTTCCGTGACCTCGCCGTCTATCGCACGGCCACGCAGGTCGGCTGCTCGTGGTGCGTCGACTTCGGGGAGATGCTCTGGCTGCGCCAGGGTCTCGACGGCGACCACCTGCGTCGCGCCGCCGCCGACGGAGCCCCCGACGACCCGGACTTCGACGACGACGAGCGCGCGATCCTCGCCTACGCCGACGCCATGACCGCGCAGCCGCCGACGGTCACCGACGCCCAGGTCGCCGACCTCGACACCCGGCTCGGCCACGCGGGGCTCGTCGAGCTCACCTACCTGATCGCCGTGGAGAACCAGCGCGCCCGCATGAACCTCGCCCTCGGGCTGCACACCCAGGGCTTCGCGGCCTCCTGCGAGGTGCCGGCCACCTCGCCGGTCAGGGCGGTGTCTTCCGCGGGGCCTTCTCCGGGGTGAGCACCGCGTGCACGGCGAGGGCGCGGCCCCCGTCGACGGTCAGGGCGACGACGATCGGGGCCGGCTCGGCGGGCACGAGCAGGCCCGCCTCGCCGTTGACCAGCACCGGCCGGGCCCCGGCCAGCAGCTCCGGCCCGGCCTCGTGGACCAGCGCGACGAGCAGGCGCGCGACCTTGTCCGCGCCCACCACGATGCGCCGGGCGGCCTTGACGATCCCGCCGCCGTCGGTGCGCAGCGCGGCGTCCGGGTGCAGCACCGCGACCAGCGCCGGCACGTCGCCCGCGGCCAGGGCCGCGACCAGGGCGTCGAGCACGCGGCGCTGCTCGGGCTCCGGGACGGCGTCGGGCAGGTCGCCGGCGTCGGCCGCGGCGCCGACCGCCTTCCGGGCCCGCGAGGCGAGCTGGCGGGCGGTCGGCGTCGTGCAGCCGAGCACGTCGGCGACGTCGTCGAACCCCACGCCGGCGGTGTCGTGCAGGACGAAGGCGACGCGCTGGTCGGGGGAGAGGCGCTCGAGGACGAGCAGCGCCGCGATCCGCACGTCCTCGCGGGCCACGACGGCGTCGAGCACGTCGTCGGGCCCCGTCGTCACCAGCGGCTCCGGGAGCCACGGCCCGACGTAGCGCTCGCGGCGGGCCGGGGCCGAGCGGACCCGGTCCAGGCAGAGCCGCCCGACGGCCGTCGCCAGCCACGCCCGGGTGTCGCGGACCTGCGCGCGGCCGTCGGCACCGAGCCGGTCCCAACGCAGCCACGCGTCCTGCACGGCGTCCTCGGCGTCGGCACGCGAGCCGGTGAGCCTGTAGCCGATCGCGAGCAGGTGGGCGCGGTGCTCCTCGACGGCGAGCGGCTCTGCGGTCACACGCCGCCGCCCGCCCCGTACTCGATCTCCCGGCGACGGCGCTGCTCCTCGGCCATCGCCTCGTTGCCCTGCGTCGGGCTCGGCCCCGAGGGCTGCTCGGTGGTCCACTGCTCGGGCGGGATGCGGTCGTCGATCGGCATGTGCAGACGCCGGCGGGGCGTCGTGCCGTCGTCGTCGCTCATCGTCGTCCCCCTCGTCGAGATCCCTCGTCGGGTCGGGGCCCGACGATAACGCCGGTGTCCGCGCTCAGCCGAGCATCGCGCGGACGACCGCGGAGTAGTCCTCGAACGCCCGCCGTCCGGCGACGGTGAGGGCGACCCACGTGACGGGTGTGCGGCCCTGGTGGGCCTTGGCGACCTCGACGTACCCGGCGTCCTCGAGCTTGCGCAGGTGCGTCGAGAGGTTCCCCGCCGTCATCTCCAGCAGCTGCTGCAGGCGCGGGAAGGTGATCCGGTCGTCGGGGGAGAGGGCCGCGAGCGCGACCATCACCCGCAGCCGGGCCTGGGCGTGGATGACGGGGTCGAGGTCGGGCACCGCCGCTGCCTGCTCCGCGGCCGCGTCGTCCCGCTGCTCGGTGCTCACGCCCCCCGCCGCATCCGCCGCCGCGACACGATCGCCAGGACGATGAAGCCGCCGCCGCCCGCGAGGGCCAGGACCAGGAAGTTCGCCGGGTAGCCGACGACCACGCTCGCGGCCGCGGAGACGAGGATCCACACGCCGAGCGCGTACTGCCCGCTGCCCGGCCACAGGAGTCCGCCCGCGATCGTCAGCAGCCCGACCACGATCAGTGCCGAGCCCGACCAGATCAGCGAGATGACCGGCCCGGGCACGCCGTAGCCCACGAGCTGGCTGTTGGCGACGCCCAGCACCGCGAAGCCGAGCGGCCAGCTCCACCCGTAGAGCGCGCGGACCCGCTGCGAGGGCCCGGCGACGCCCCGGAACGTCCGTCGTGTGGTCAGCACCACGGTGGACAGGGCGAGGACGAACGCGAGGGCGACGACGACCGTCGTGACGAGCGGCGGCAGCACCCCGGGCCCGACCGTCAGCCACACCGCGCCGAACGCGACCAGATACGCGAGACCCCAGGGCAGGAAGATCCCGAGCGGATCGGGGCGCAGGTCCGCCCGGGTCCGTCGTCCCTGCTCCTCCATGAGGTTCAGCGACTCGGCGGGCGACAGGGGGCGGTCGGGCTCGTGGGTGGGTTCGTGCGTCGGTGACGCGGCCATGGCGTGCTCCTCGGTCTGCTCCCCGGATCGGTCTTGCGTGACGACGAGTTTGTCATGCAAAGTTCTCGGCGACAAGACCGGGGAGGTCGGCATGGAGGAGCGGACGCGGGGCGTGCTGCGGTCGGCGGCGCCGGTGCTGGTGGACGTCGGCGGCCCGCTGGCGGTGTTCGGCGTGCTGCGCCTGGGCGGGGTCGCGACGGTGCCGGCGCTGGTCGGGGCCGGGTCGGTGTCGGTGGTGACGCTCGTGGTCACCGTGGTGCGCGAGCGCCGGGTCTCGGCGCAGACGGTGCTCGTCGCGCTGCTGGTCGCGGCCGGTCTCGGGCTCACGCTGGTGACGCACGATCCCCGCCTGCTCCTCGTGAAGGCGTCGGTCGTGTTCGCGGTGGTGGGCTCGGTGATGCTCGCGAGCTGCCGGCGCGGGCGGCCGCTGTTCTACGGCTACCTCGAGCCCCTGGCCGCGGCCCGCCACCCCGAGGGGGCGGCCGGGTTCGCCGCGGGCTGGGCGGAGGTGCCGCGGTTCCGGTTCCTGCTGCGTCGCATGACCGCGGTGTGGGGCGCGACGTGGCTCGTGGAGAGCGTGCTGCGCGTGGTGATCGTGTACGCGTTCCCGCTCGAGCGCGTGGGCGCCGCGCTCGTCGTCGCGACCGTGGCGATCCCGGTCCTGCTCACGCCGGCGACCGTCGTGTCGGCGCGCGACGGCCGGGAGCTGCAGCGCCTGGGCGAGGCGCGAGCGTCTGCGTGGCCCGATCGGCGTGCTCCCCTGATCGGACGCTCAACGTCTGCGGCGCCACGCCGCTGACACCTGCAGGCCTAACGCACGCCCCGCATCGCCCGCCGGATCCACGGCGAGAGGGCGAACAGGATGAGCCCGAGGACGATGGCCGCGGCGCCGGTGATGCCGAAGTAGGCACCCTCGTTCTCGGGGGTGTAGTAGCCCGCGAGCGTGCCGGAGAGCGCCGAGCCCAGCGAGATCGTCAGGTAGAACAGCGCGACGGTGAGGTTGCGGAACGCCGCGGGGCCGACGCGGGTCGAGAGCGACAGCCCGACCGGCGAGAGGTTGAGCTCCGCGAGGGTGAAGACGAAGAGGATCAGCACCAGCGCGAGCACGGGCGTGGTGTTGCCCGTCCCGCCGGCCCAGGGCAGGAAGAGCAGGTAGGCGATGCCCATCCCGGTCGCGCCGAGGGCGAACTTCACCGGCGTCGACGGCGCGCGGTCGCCGAGCTTCGTCCACATCAGCGCGAAGAGCGGGGCGAGCACGATGACCCAGAACGGCTGGATCGAGTTCGGCCAGTTGACCGGGAACTCCCAACCGAAAAGGTTCCGGTCCAGACGTGTGTCGGAATAGAGCGTGACCACGGTGAACTGCTGCTGGAACAGCGACCAGAACACCACGCTGCCCAGCCACATCGGGATGAACGCCCGCACGCGGCTGCGCTCGTCGCCGTCGACCTTCGGGCTGGTCAGCATGATCGCGAAGATCCCGATCGAGATCAGCGCGACGACGATGGCGACGGCCGTCGAGAGGTTCGCCGCGGTCAGGACGCCCGTGGCGAAGCCGGCGACGACGAGTGCGACGACCACCACGACGCCCAGGGCCGGCCGCAGCCAGGCGCCCGCGGGCAGCGGGTCGGGGACGGCGGCGGCGCTCGAGGGCAGGCCGCGCCGGCCGAGGGCGTAGATCGTGAGGCCGACCGCCATGCCGATGGCCGCGAGGCCGAACGCCCAGTGGAAGCCGGCGAGCTCCTGGGTGAGTCCCGTGAGCAGCGGGCCGATGAGGGCGCCGATGTTGATGCCCATGTAGAAGATCGAGAACCCCGCGTCGGCGCGCGGGTCGTCGCGGGCGTAGAGCGAGCCGACGACGGTGGTCGCCGACGTCTTCACCCCACCGCTGCCGAGCGCCACCAGCACGAGGCCGACCACGACGCCGGCGACGCCGGGCAGCACCGCGAGCGCGACGTGCCCGACCATCACCGTGATCGCCGAGACGAACAGCGTGCGCTCGGCGCCGAGCAGCCGGTCGGCCACCCAGGCCCCGACCACGGCCGCGAGGTACACCAGCCCGCCGTAGGCGCCGATGATGCTGGTCGCGGAGGCCTCGGGGAAACCGAGCCCGCCCTCGGTCACGGCGTAGTACAGGTAGTACGCCATGACGGTCTGCATCCCGTAGAACGAGAAGCGTTCCCACAGCTCGACCGAGAACAGGCTGCCCAGCGCGAGCGGGTGGCCGAAGAAGCGACGGTCGGTGGAGGGCCCGGAGTCGGCCGACGGGGTCCCGGTCGCTGGAGTCGGGGTCACGGCGTGCAGGGTCCTCCTTGCGGAGCGCGACCGCCAGATGCGTCGTCCGACCGCAACACCTGCGCCTTTCGGCCTCTCTCCGCGCTTCGTGTCGACAGACGGACACGAAAGGGGCACTCTGCGCCACCACGCTCGGCACGGCGGTCGGGCGGGCGCGGGAGGTGGGCTCGTGTACATCCAGAACGACACCCCGTTGGGCGGCTCGCTCGTCTGGAGCTCGCTGGTCGCGGTGCTCCCGCTGCTGACCCTGTTCGTGCTGCTGGGCGGTCTGCGCGTGCGCGCCTGGCTCGCCTCGCTGATCGGGCTCGCGGTCGCGCTGCTCGTCGCGATCCTCGCCTACGGCATGCCCGTCGGGCAGGCGCTGCTCGCCGGCACCGAGGGCGCGGTCTTCGGCTTCTTCCCGATCCTCTGGATCGTCATCAACGCGCTGTGGATCTACCAGATGACGGTCGTGACCGGACACTTCGACGTGCTGCGGCGCTCGTTCGGCTCGGTCTCGGACGACCAGCGCGTGCAGGCCGTGATCATCGCGTTCTGCTTCGGCGCGCTGCTCGAGGCGCTGGCGGGCTTCGGCACCCCGGTCGCGATCTGCACCGTCATGCTCATCGCCCTGCGCTTCAGCCCGCTCAAGGCCGCGGTGGTGGCGCTCGTCGCCAACACCGCACCCGTCGCCTTCGGGGCCATCGCCGTCCCGATCACCACGCTGGCCCAGGTGACCGGCCTGCCCGAGGACGCCCTCGGCGCCATGGTCGGGCGCCAGACCCCGATCCTCGCCGTGTTCGTGCCCTTCGTGCTCGTGGGGCTCGTCGACGGGTGGAAGGGCATCCGGGAGACGTGGCCGGTGGCGCTGGTCGCGGGCCTCGTCTTCGGGGTCGCCCAGTTCGTGACCTCGAACTACTTCTCGCTCGCGCTCACCGACATCGTCGCGGCGCTGCTCGCCGCGGGCGCGGTGGTGCTGCTCGTGCGCATCCGCCCGCCGCGCCACGTGATGGTCGGCGCCGACGCCTCGTCCGACACCCGCGAGCCCGTGACCGTGGGCTCCGGAGGCGGAGGCACCGGGGACGAGCCCGGGACGCCGCAGGCTCCGGAGGGGGCCGCCCACGACGATCACCATCGGGACAGCCGGCGCGACACGGTCCTCGCCTACGTGCCCTACCTGATCATCATCGCGCTGTTCTCCATCCAGCAGATCCCGGCGGTGGACGACGCGCTCGGCGCCACGACGACGAAGTTCAGCTGGCCGGGGCTCAACGTGGTCACCGAGGCCGGGAAGCCGGTCTCCACGCAGACGTTCAACCTGAACTGGCTCGAGGCCGCGGGCACGATCCTGCTCATCGCCGGCATCCTCACGGCGATCGTGCTGCGGCTGCGGCCCGGCGCCGCGCTCACCGCGTACTGGCGCACCCTGGTGCAGCTGCGCACCGCGATCGTCACCGTCATGGCCGTGCTGGCCCTGGCCTACGTCATGAACACGTCGGGCCAGACGCTGACCCTCGGCGGCCTGCTGGCGGGCACCGGCGGCTTCTTCGCGGTGCTCTCGCCGGTGCTGGGCTGGCTCGGCGTCGCGGTCACGGGTTCGGACACGTCGGCGAACTCGCTGTTCGGCGCGCTCCAGGTCACGGCGGCGCGGGGCGCAGGACTCGATCCGATCCTGCTGGCCGCGGCCAACAGCTCCGGCGGCGTGCTCGGCAAGATGATCTCGCCGCAGAACCTGGCGATCGCGGCGTCGGCGGTGGCCATGAGCGGTCGCGAAGGGGAGATCCTCCGCAAGGTGCTGTTGTGGAGCCTCGTGTTCCTCGCGGGCATGTGCGTCCTCGTGTACCTCCAGTCGACCCCGGTGCTGAGCTGGATGGTCGTGAGCGGCTGATCGCACGGAGTAACGAGGGAGAACCGCTCGGCGACTCGTCACCCGAACGGTGCTCCTCGCCGGGGTCTGCTGGGCACCCGATGGTTTGATCGTCAGCGATACCGAGCTGGCGCACGGAGGGGTGGCATGGATCCGGTCCTGATCATCGTCGGGGTCGCTGTACTGGTGCTGATCCTCGGGATCGTGCTCGTCGTCGTCTCGCGCAGCCGCTCGCGATCGCGCCGCGCGGCGCTGCGCAGTCAGTTCGGCGACGAGTACGACCGTGTGGTGGACGAGTACGGGACGAGCAACGGCGAGCGCGAGCTGCGGGCGCGGCTCAAGCGGCGCCGCGAGATCGAGGTGCGCGAGCTCGGCGGCGACGAGCGCGACCGCTTCGGTCAGGCCTGGGAGGCGGCGCAGTCGACGTTCGTCGAGCACCCGTCGACCGGGCTGCGCGACGCCGACCTGCTCGTCCAGCAGGTGATGCGCGAGCGGGGCTATCCGGTCGAGCGCTTCGAGGAGCGCGCCAAGATGATCTCGGTGGACCACCCCGACCTCGTCGAGCGCTACCGCGCCGCCCACCGCACCTCGACCGAGGTCGAGGAGGGCCGCGCCGACACCGAGGACATGCGCCAGGCGATGGTCGACAACCGCTACCTGTTCGACGCCCTGCTCGGGGGCGGCGACGCGGCACGGACGCGGCGGATGTGAGCGCGGACGTGGGGGAGGACGCGGGCACGGCGCGCGTGCTCGGCAACCGCTACGAGCTGCAGGGCCTGATCGGGCGCGGCGGGATGGCCGAGGTCCACCGCGCGGTCGACCGCGAGCTCGGGCGCACCGTCGCGGTGAAGCTGCTGCCGGCCGAGCTCCGCGGCGACGCCGAGTACGGAGGGCGGCTGCGGGACGAGGCCCGCGCGGCCGCCGTGATCGACCACCCGCACGTCGTCGCCGTGCACGACGTCGGGTTCTCCGGCGGGTCCGAGGTCTTCGTCGTCATGGAGTGCGTCGAGGGACGCACGCTGCGCGACGAGCTCCGCGAACGCGGCCGCTTCGAGCCGGACCAGGCCGCGGCGGTGCTGGTGCCGGTGTGCGAGGCGCTCGCCGCCGCCCACGACCGCGGGATCGTGCACCGCGACGTCAACCCGGGCAACGTCATGCGCTGCAGCGACGGCACCGTGAAGCTGATGGACTTCGGCATCGCGCAGGTCGCGGACGTCGAGGGCTTCACCGGCACCGGCGTCGTCATGGGCACCGCGGCCTACCTCTCGCCCGAGCAGGTGCGCTGCGAGGCGCTCGACGGGCGCTCGGACGTCTACGCCGTCGGCTGCACCCTCTACGAGCTGCTCACCGGCCGGACCCCGTTCCAGGGTCCGAGCTCGGTGGAGGTGGCGTCCCAGCGGCTGCGCGAGTCGCCCGTCCCGCCCCGGCGGTACGTGCGCGACATCTCGCCCGACCTCGACGCCCTCGTGCTGCGCGCCATGGCCCTCGAGCCGACGATGCGCCACCACGACGCCCGCGAGCTCGCCGACGACCTGCGCCGCTTCGCCGCCCCGGACCCCACCGTGCGCACCGACGTGATCACGACGCGGGACCGGGGCTCCGGCTCCGCTCCCGGCGGCGGTCGTGTCCCGGCGACGCGGCCGCAGGACGTCCCCGACGAGGGGCCGAGCGCGGGCGAGCACGAACCGTGGTCGGCCGTGCGGCGGATCGGGATCACCCTCGTCGTGCTCGCGGTGCTCGTCCTCGTCGGCGCGGGGTTCCTGCTGCTCGCGCGGTGATCTCCCCGACCTCCCTGGAGCCGGGATCACGACGCCCGACCGTTGATCACCAGGCTGAGAAGCACTCCACCGACGTCTTCGGAGGTGCGTTTCGACCTGGTGATCACGTGCAGGTCGGCACCTCAGGCCGGCACCTCAGGCCGGCTGCCCGATCCGGCGCAGCGACAGCCGGCCGTCGGCCGGGCCCGACGACGCCCACGCCCCCGACGCGACCGTCCACGTCCGCCCGTCGTAGGTGACGCTCTCGAGCGCGAGACGCTCGCCGTGGGCGACGAGCCAGGTGGCCAGCGCCCACCCGTTCTCCGCGGGCTGCGCGCCGGAGAGCCGCGAGGTCCCGAGCTCGCGGGTGGCCAGCTCCGCGACCGCGCCGGTGCCCGGGTCGGCGGGCGGGGTGGCCGGGAGGTCGACACACGTCCACGCCCCCGGCGCCTGCCCGAGCAGGGCGACGGCCATGAGGCGCGCCTCGGGCTCGTGGTCGGCGTAGGCCTCGGGGAAGCCGCTGCGCTGCACGGTTTGCGCGGCGACGGTGACGTCCATGGTCGTCCAGCCGGGGACCTGCACGAGCGCGGTGTAGAACGCGGTGGCGCTGTAGACGGGGTCGAGGATCTCGTCCTCGGACCCCCAGCCCTGGCTCGGGCGCTGCTGGAACAGGCCGAGGGAGTCGCGGTCGCCGCCGCGCAGGTTCGCGAGCCCCGACTCCTGGATCGCGGTCGCGAGCGCCACGGTCACCGCGCGGTCCGGCACCCCGAGGCTGCGGCCGACGCCGACGATCGTCGCGGCGCTGTCGGCCTGATCCGGGGTGAGCGTCCAGGAGGTGGGCAGGCCGGGGGAGTCGGGCGGCGCCGTGATCGTGCAGCGCGGGTTCGCGGTGATCTCGCTGTCCGAGAGCACGACGACGAGCGTGACGACGAGCGCGAGCACCGCCAGGACGACGACGGCCACCACCCCGAGACGGGCGCGCGCGGCCAGCGGCGAGCTCAGGACGGCCCTCCCTCGGACATGTCGGCGCGGTGCTCGGTGACCGCGGCCACGACCTCTGCGAGGAAACGATGGATCACGGCCAGTTCGTCGGGCGTGTAGCCGGCGAGGACGCCGTCGAGCCGCGACGCGAGCGGACCGAAGAACGCGCGCCCGACGTCGGCGCCGGCTGCGTCGTGGTGCAGCGTCACGCGGCGGCGGTCGACCTCGTCGCGCACGCGGTGCAGGTGGCCGAGGCGCTCGAGGCGGTCGACCGCGGCCGTCGTCGCCCCCGAGGAGAGCCCGACCTCCTCGCCGAGGCGCCCCGGGGTCAGCGCGGCGCCCGCCCGCTCCGCCCGCAGGACGGCGAGCAGGGCCTGGGCGTCGGTGCGGTGCAGCCCCTGGCCGGCCGCGAACGCGTGGCCGAGCCGGCCGGCCTCGTCGGCGTAGTCCTGCAGGAGCTCCACCAGCTCGCGCCGACCGGCCTCCGTCACACCGTGCATGTTAGCGGCGATCCGGGTAATCTCCACCATCGAGAGGTTCGACGATGGAGGGATAGCTCATGACCGCGACCGTGGCCGGCCCGACGACGAGGGCCACCGTGGGTGACCGTGTGCGGGCCGGCGCCCTGCTGCTGGTCGCGCTGCTGCAGATCGTGGCCGGCGGGCTCGGCGGCTCGGGGGCGTTCGGCCTGTCGGTCGGCGTCGTCGCCCGCGAGAACACCACCGTCGTCATGCCGGTGCCCGCGGCCTTCTCGATCTGGGGTGTGATCTACGCGGGCATCCTGCTGCTCGCCGTGCGCCAGGTGCTGCCCGGCCAGCCGTCGCGGCCCGTGCACCGGGCGACGGGCTGGTGGCTCGTGGCCTCGGGGGTCTTCAACACCGGCTGGATCCTCGCCTTCTCCGCGCAGGCGGTCGTGCTCGCCCAGGTGATCATCGTCGCGCTGCTCGTGGTGCTCGCCGTCGCCATGGCCCGCCTCACCGCGCACCCCGCGGCCGACGCCGCCGACCGGCTGATGCTCCACGGCCCCGTCGGCCTGTATGCGGGCTGGGTGAGCGTCGCGACCGTGGTCGGCGCGGCCACCACCGGCACCTTCCTCGGCGCACCGGGCGAGGGCGGCGTCGCGACCGTCCTCGGGGCGCTGATCCTGCTGGTCACCGGCGCGATCGCCGCGGCCGTCGTGGCCCGGGGCGCCGCCGCGCTGCCCTACGCGGTCTCGGTGGTCTGGGCGCTCGGGGCGATCGTGGTCATGGGCCCGCCCCTGGCCGTGGTGGTGGCGGCCCTCGTGGCGCTGGTGGCGGTCGTCGCGGTCCTGGTCCGCCGGGTCCTCACCGCCCCGCCCGGGCGCCGCGTCCCCGCCGCCTTCGGCTGAGCCGTTTGGCGCACGGGGTGTGCCAGCCCTGCGTCCACGCTGGCACTCAACGTCAGTAGATCCCCCTCGATCATGAGTGTCCCGGGCCGTGAGCGAGACCTCAGCCCGCCGACCGATCACCTCAGGACCCCGCGCACGTAGACGCAGCGAACAGGACGCTCGCTGCGACAGGGGACGGCGCGGGTGATGAGGTGATCGAGGTCGGGCGCGGGCGAGGAGGGCACCGGGTGCTGGTGTGGCTGGTGCGCGT
This sequence comes from Actinomycetospora sp. CA-053990, assembly GCF_050948445.1. Classification (NCBI taxonomy): domain Bacteria; kingdom Bacillati; phylum Actinomycetota; class Actinomycetes; order Pseudonocardiales; family Pseudonocardiaceae; genus Actinomycetospora; species Actinomycetospora sp. CA-053990. The sequence goes on from NZ_CP192043.1 coordinate 2,640,857, forward strand.
GGTCGGCGTGGTCTGGCTCGCCACGGTGCTGTTCGTGGCCGTCGGCAGCTACGCCCCGCGGCTCCCGGTGATCGGGTTCCTCGGGTCGTTCGTCACCGGCCAGTACCCCCTGCACGCCGCGCTGGCGGCGCTCGCCGGCGTCGGGCTCGGCGGGCTGGCCTGGGCGCTGCGCTCTCCACGCACCGGGATCGTCGTCGGCGCGCTCGCCCTCGTCGCGACGGTCGGGCTCGGCGCCGTCCTCGTCGACCAGACCCGCACCGCCCGCGCCGAGGGGGCCGCCATCGACTGGTGGGCCGCGCTCACCGTCACCGGCCAGCCCGACGGGCGCCCGGACCGCACCGAGCAGTACGGGGTCGACGAGCTCGGCCGGCCGCTGCACCTCGACCTCTACCGCCCCGCCGGCCCCGGCCCCCACCCGGTGGTCGTCTGGGTGCACGGCGGCAGCTGGGTGCGCGGCGAGCGCGACGACCGCACCGCGCTCAACCGCTGGCTCGCCGACCGGGGCCACGCCGTCGTCAGCGTCGAGTACCGCCTGCCGCCCCGTCGCCCGTCGGCGAGGGACAGCGGCGCGACGTCGCGGCCGCGGCGGCCTGGGCCGTCGCGCACGCCGCCGAGGAGGACCTCGACCCGGACCGCGTCGTCCTCGCCGGCCAGTCCGCCGGCGCGACGCTCGCGATCAGCACGACTGCGGGGATCCTCGACGGCGACCTCCCGGGAGCGCCGACACCCCGCGCCGTCGTCGCCTACTACCCAGCGACCGACCTGCGCCTGGTCGACCGGTCGCTGCAGGACGCCGTGCTCGGCGGCCGGGCGGCGCAGTACCCCGAGCAGACCCGCGCCTCGTCACCCGTCGACCTCGTCCGCCCCGGCCTCCCGCCGACGCTCGTGGTCCTCGGCTCGGCAGACCACTTCGTCTTCCCCGACCGCGTGCTGGCCTACGACCGCGCCCTGCGCGACGCCGGGGTCCCCGGCCGTCTGGTCGAGGTGCCGCACGCCGACCACGTCTTCGACTACCCCTTCGGCAGCCCGGGCGCCCAGGCCACCCGGCCCGCCGTCGCCGCCTTCCTCGCCGAGCACGTCGGCGTCCGCACCCCGTGATCGTCGAGACCGTCGCCGCGGGCGTGCACCTCGTGCGCGGGTCCGCGGTGAACTGGGTGCTCGTCGTCGACGGGGACGCCGTGACGGTGATCGACGGGGGCTACCCGGGCGACGCCCCGGCGCTCGAGGCGTCCCTCGCCACCGTGGGCCGCGGGCCGGGCGACGTCGTCGCCGCGCTGGTCACCCACGCCCACGTCGACCACGTCGGCGGGCTCGCGCCGCTGGCCGCGCGTGCCGGGTTCCCGGTGCTCACCGGCCCGGCCGAGGTCCGCCACGCCCGGCGCGAGGTCGTCGAGCAGGCGGGTCCCGCCGACGTCGCCCGCCACGCCTGGCGGCCGCGGGTGCTCGCGTGGGCGGTCCACGCCGTGCGGCTCGGGGCACTGCGGACCGTCGCCGTCCCGACCGCGACCGCCCTCGAGGCGCCCCTCGACCTGCCCGGCGCCCCGCTGCCCGTGCCGACCCCGGGGCACACCAGCGGCCACACCGCCTACCTGCTCCCGGAGGCGGGGGTGCTGGTCAGCGGCGACGCCCTGGTCACCGGCCACCCGACGACCGCCCGGACCGGACCGCAGCGCCTGCCGGCGTTCTTCGACCACGACCCGGCCCGGGCCGGGGTCGCCCTCGACGCGCTGGCGCCGCTCGACGCCGGCGTGCTCCTGCCCGGTCACGGGCCCGCCTGGCACGGCACGCCCGAGCAGGCCGTGGCGATCGCACACTCCCGTGACGCGGGAGGGACGTGGTGAACTGCCCCGTATGACCGATCGGGGGACGGACGACACCGACACCACCGCCGCGCAGCAGCCGACCCGCCGCTGGAGCATCGTCGGCCCGGGCATCGTCGTGGCCGCGACCGGCGTCGGGGCGGGCGACCTGGCCGCCACGCTCGTCGCCGGGTCGGAGTTCGGCTACACGCTGCTGTGGGCCGTGGTCCTCGGGGTCGTCGTGAAGATCTCGCTGGCGGAGGCGACGGGACGCTGGCACCTCGCGACGGGCTCGACGATCTTCGCGGGCTGGCGGTCGCTGGGGCCCTGGACGACGGTGTACTTCGTCGTCTACGTCGTCATCTGGGGCTTCGTCTACGGCGCGACGGCGATGACGTCGTCGGCGCTGCCGCTCGCGGCGATGTTCGGCGGCTCGATCCCGGCGTGGGGGATCCCGTGCGGGCTGCTGGGCCTGGTGCTCGTCTGGTTCGGGTCGTACGCGATCTTCGAGAAGATCATGACGGCGCTGGTCGGCGTCATGTTCGTGGTGGTGGTCGGCCTGGCGATCCTGGTGCTCCCGGACGTCCCGGCGATGCTCGCGGGCCTGCTCCCCGTGCTGCCGTCGGGCTCGGCCGTCTACACCCTCGGCCTCGTCGGCGGCGTCGGCGGCACCGTGACGATGGCGGCCTACGGCTACTGGATCAACGCCAAGGGCTGGCGGGACAGCTCGTGGATGCGCGTGATGCGCCTCGACAACCGCGTCGCCTACATCACCACGGGGATCTTCGTGGCGGCGATGCTGGTGGTCGGCGCCGAGCTGCTTTACACCGCGAACATCGCGCTGGTCGAGAGCGACCGCGGCCTGCTCGACCTCGACGAGATCCTCCGGCAGCGCTTCGGCCCGGTGATCGCGACCCTGTTCCTCGTCGGGTTCTTCGCGACGTCGTTCTCGTCCCTGCTCGGGGTGTGGCAGGGCGTGAGCCTCATGGTCACCGACTTCGTCCGCACCCGGCGCGAGGCCGTCGCCCGCACGCCCGAGGAGCTCGCCGCCGCCGGGCAGCTCAGCGAGGACGCGACCCGCAGCGTCCCGTACCGGGCCTACCTGCTGTGGCTGACGTTCCCGCCGATGATCCTGCTGTTCCTCGGCCGCCCGTTCGTCCTGATCGTCGCCTACGGCGCGCTCGGGGCGTTCTTCATGCCGTTCCTGGCGATCACGCTGCTGTGGCTGCTCGGCAGCAAGCGGGCCCCGCGCGAGTGGCGCAACGGCTGGCTGTCGACGACGTTGCTGACCGGCGCCGCGGTGCTCTTCCTCGTCCTCTGCGCCTCGGAGCTGGTGGACACGTTCGGCTGAGTGCTTCGTGCGTGATCAGAACGTCAGGACCAGGCGCCCCCTGACGCCGCCGGCCTCGAGGCGGCGGTGGGCCTCGGGCGCCTGCTCGGCCGGGATCGCATCGGCGACGCGCGGGGTCAGCACGCCCTCCTCGACCTGACGGCGCAGGACGTCCAGCGCGGCGTGGTCGGTCGCGACGTCGCGCACGAGCACCGGGTGCCAGGTGATGCCGCGCTCGTCGGCGCCGCGGTGACCGCGCACGGTGGCGATCTTCCCGCCGTCGCGGACCGCGTCGAGCAGCGCGTCGCCCTGCAGCGACCCGTCGACGAGCGCGTCCACCCCGCCCGGCTGGCTCTCACGGATGCGCGCGGCCACGTCGTCGCCGCGCCGGACGACGACGTCGGCGCCGAGCCCGCGCACCAGCGACTCGTCGCCCTCGGAGGCGTCGGCGACGACGGTGAGCCGGTCGGCCTTCGCGAGCTGCACGACGTAGCCCCCGAGCGCGCCGGCCGCGCCGGTGACGGCGAGCGTCTGCCCGGGCGCCAGCGCGAGGGTGTCGAGCGCGAGGCGCGCGGTCATCGCGTTCATCGGCAGCGTCGCCGCCTCGACGGCCGAGGTCCCCGACGGCGCCCGCACGGCCGACGCGGCCGGCACCACGACGTACTCGGCGTACGCCCCGTGGCTCCCGTCGGGGACGACCACCGCCATCGCGGCGTCGCCGAGGTGGAGCTCGGTGTCGGTGCCCTCGCCGATCTCGTCGACCTCGCCGGCCGCGTCCATGCCGGGCACGTACGGCGGCGGGTCCTTCCGCTGGCGCTCGGCCCGCGTCCCGTCGCGCGCGAGGGTGTCGGTGGGGTTCACCGCCGCCGCCCGCACGCGCAGCCGGACCTCGCCGGGCCCGGCGTGGGGCTCGGGCAGCTCGACGACCTCGAGGGCCTCGGGCCCTCCGTATGAGTTCACTCCGATGGCACGCACGATCAGGACCTACCCGGGTGGGTAGACCAGGACGCGTGACGGCACCCTCGCGACGCTTCCGCGTGATCGAGAGCCCCCTCGGGCCGCTGACCCTGACCTGGGACGACGAGGTCGGCGCCGTGCGCGGCCTGCACGTCCACGACCAGCGCAGCCGCCACCGCCCCGGCCGTGACCCCGACCCGGCCTTCGGCGAGCCCGACGACGGCGCCTGCGGGGCGCTGGACGACCTCGCCGGGGAGCTCGCCGAGTACTTCGCCGGGGAGCGGCGCACGTTCACGCTGCCCGCCGACCCTCCCGGCACCCCGTTCGCCCGGGCCGTCTGGGACGCGTTGCGCGAGGTGCCCTACGGCGCGACGACCACGTACGGGGCGCTCGCGGCGGCGATCGGGAGCCCGCGCGCGGCCCAGGCGGTGGGCACCGCGAACGCCCGGAACCCGGTGAGCCTGCTCGTCCCGTGCCATCGCGTCCTGACCGCGGCGGGGGTTCCCTCGGGTGGGGGACCCGGTATCCAACGCAAGCGTTTGCTCCTGGCCATGGAGCGTGGGACCCCTTGACCGCACCCCTCGCGCGAGTATGTTCAGAGGTGTCGCTGTGGTGCTGATCACACGAGCTGAGGGATGAGCGCACCGCGCACATGACCCAGTTGGATGACCGGGAAGAGGTGATGGATTGGACGCAGGGAATACCCCGCACCGCATCACGAGGACCCGGTCGACCCCGCGCCGTACCGCGCAGGGGAGCTGATCCACACCAGACTCCACGCCGCTGGGCGAGACAAGCGGACGGTGGGACGACCGGGACCGTGCGGGTCCCGAGCTGACACTTCCTCCCAGATACGAGCCGGCGTCCCCCTTCGAGGGGGGCGCCGGTTCGTACGTGTGGGGTCGGTCAGTGCTCGTGATCAACGGGGAGTTCGTCCGCGTAGAAGCAGCGAACCGCCCGTTCGTTGCTGTCTCGGCACCTCAGTAGTGCACGACGCCCCGCTCGCCGCCGCCCGCGCCGATCGCGTCGCCCGTCACCGCGATCGCGCGGGGCGAGGCCAGGAAGACGACGACGTCGGCCACCTCGTCGGCGGTGATGATGCGGCGCAGGCTGGTCCCGGCGGCCAGCTCGGCCCGGACCTCGTCCTCGGAGCGCCCGGTGGCGGCCATCCGGTCGGCCACCATCCCGGTGGTCCTCTCGGTCTCCGTGTAGCCCGGATGGACCACCACGACGCCGATCCCGCGGGGCCCGAGCTCGTCGGCGAGGTTGGCCGTGAGCGCCGCGACGCCCACGTTGCGGACCGTCCCCGCGATCGAGCCGGTGCGCCGCGCGTTGAGCCCCGAGACGTTGACGATCCGGCCCCAGCCCTGCGCGGTCATGTGCGGGGCGACGGCGCGCGCGGTGCGCAGGTAACCGACGACCTTGGTGTCGACGGCGTCGAGCACGGCCTCGTCGGTGAGCTCGGCCAGCGGCGGCACCGGACCCCCGCCGGCAGGCGGAGCGGCGGCGTTGACCAGCACGTCGACCCCGCCGAGCTCGCTCACCGCCCGCTCGACCATCGCCCGGACCGACGCGTCGTCGGTGGTGTCGGCGGTGATCGGCAGCACCGTCGTCGCGGGCCCGGCGGCCCGCACCCGCCCGGCGGCGTGCTCGAGCGCCTCGGCGCCGCGGGCCACGAGCACCACGTGGGCGCCCTCGGTGGCCAGCTGCCGGGCGCAGGCCAGCCCGATGCCGCGCGAGCCGCCGGTGACGATCGCGACGCGGCCGGCGAGTCCGAGATCCATCGGGTCAGCTCCAGTCGTAGAAGCCGCGCCCGGACTTCTGCCCGAGCTCGCCGCGCTCGACCTTGTCGCGCAGCAGCTGCGGCGGGGTGAACCGCGGGCCGAGCTCGCCGGTGAGGTGCTCGGCGATGGCGAGGCGCACGTCCAGCCCGACGACGTCGGTGAGCCGCAGCGGGCCCATCGGCCAGCGGTAGCCGAGCTGCATGCCGGTGTCGATGTCCTCCGGGCTCGCGACGCCCTCCTCGACCATGCGGATGGCCTCGAGCCCCACGGTGAGACCGAGGCGCGAGGTCGCGAAGCCGGGGGCGTCGTTGACGACGATCGCGGTCTTGCCCACCGCCTCGACCCAGCCGCGGGTCTCCGCGGTCGTCTCCTCCGACGTCCCGGGGTGCACCACCAGCTCGACGAGCTTCTGCGCCGGCACCGGGTTGAAGAAGTGCATGCCGATGACGCGGTCGCCGGGCAGGTCGGCGGCGATCGCGCCGATCGACAGCGACGACGTGTTGGACGCCAGGACCGCGGCGGGGCACGCGCGGGCGGCGCCGCCGAGCACGGTCTGCTTGAGGTCGACGCGCTCGGGCACGGCCTCGATCACCAGCGCGGTGTCGTCGGGGAGCTCGTCGACGGACGTGCGCAGCGTCAGGCGGGCGAGCAGGTCGTCGCGCGAGGTGCCCTCGGGGAGCTTGCCGCGCTTCTCCGCGCCGTCGACGCTCGCCTCCACCGCCTGGCGCGCCGCGTCCACGCGGGCCGCGTCGGCCTCCACCAGGACCACCGGGGAGCCGGCGGCGAGCAGGACGTGGGCGATGCCGGCGCCCATCGTCCCGCCGCCGATGACGGCCGTCGTCGGGCGAGAATCCACGGTGCTGTGACCTCCGGAGGTGGTGGGTGCTTGTGGGTGTCTTAGCACGGACACCCGATCACGAGCGCGACAGCGCCGACGCCACGTGGTCGGGCATCAGGACCGCGGCGCGGGCCACGAGGCCCACGAACCGCGTGGTCAGGGCGTCGGGCTCGGCCCCGGTGTAGGCGGCGAGCTCGCGGTCGGCGCTGGGCACCGGTCGCGCGATCGTGCCCGCGAACACCGGCGGGACGATCGCCGCGGGCACCAGGCTGGGCCCGATCCCCGCCGAGGTGAGCAGCGGGGCGACCGCGGTCTGCTCGGTGCGCACCGCGACCCGGGGCCGGTAGCCCGCCCGCTCGCAGGCGTCGATCAGCACGTCGGCCAGCGCGTGGTCCGGCGCGTACTGCACCCACGGCACGTGCTCGAGGCGGCTCAGGGCGATCTCGCCTCCCGCGGGGGACATGACGTCGTCGGCCCCGAGGTTCGGCGGGAGCAGCACCACCATCTCCTCGGTGCCGAGGCTGCGCTGGCGCCCGCGCCACTGCGGCGGCACCGGGCCGACGCCGACGTCGGCCTGCCCCTCCCGCACGGCGGTGGCGAGCGTGTCGCCGTGGCGGTGCTCGAACAGGCGCACGGTGACGTCCGGGTTCTCGGCACGCCAGCGCCGCAGGACGCCGGGCAGCAGGCCGAGGCTCACCGAGTAGACGCACGCGATGCGCAGCTCGCCGCCCTCGGAGCCGGTGACCTGGCGCGCCGCGGCGTTCCCGCGCTCGGCAGCGGTGACCGCGGCGCGGGCGTGGGGGAGGAGCGCCCGCCCGGTCGGGGTGAGAGCCACCGCACGCGGCAGGCGGCTGAAGAGTGACCCACCCAGCTCCTTCTCGAGCGCCGCGATCTGCTGCGAGAGGCCCGGCTGGGTGACGAACAGCCGGTCAGCGGCCCGCGTGAACGATCCCTCGTCGACGACGGCGACGAAGGACTCGAGCTGGCGCAGCGTCGGCATCAGTTCAGCTTATGCGTTGCGGCTCGCATCTTCTTCGACTTATGGCGCCAGCGCACGAACCGTGGACGACGAACGGAAAACCCCACGCACGTCCCCTCGAGGAGCTCCCGTGCCTCTCGCCCTGCTCGCCCTAGCCCTGGGCACCTTCGGCATCGGCACCACCGAGTTCGTGATCATGGGCCTGCTGCCCCAAGTCGCGGGCGACCTCGGCGTCCCGATCAACGACGCCGGCCACCTGATCTCGGCCTACGCCGCCGGCGTCGTCGTCGGCGCGCCCCTGCTCGCCGCCGCGACCGTGAAACTGCCCCGCCGCCCCGTCCTCATCGGCCTCATGAGCGTGTTCGCCGTCGGCAACCTGCTCTCGGCGCTCGCGCCGGGCATGACGTCGCTGCTCGCCGTCCGCTTCCTCACCGGTCTGCCGCACGGTGCGTTCTTCGGCGCCGCCTCGGTGGCCGCCGCCTCCATGGTCGGCCGCGACCGGCGCGCCACCGCGGTCTCCCGGGTGTTCCTCGGGCTCACGATCGCCAACGTCGTCGGCGTCCCGCTGGGCACGCTGCTCGGCCAGGAGGCCGGGTGGCGCGCGACCTTCGCCGTCGTCGGCGTCATCGGCCTGGTCGCCGTCGCCGCCGTCGCCGCGTTCGTCCCCCGCGCCGACCCGAGCGCCACCGGCCCCGGCGCCCTGACCCGCGAGGTCCGGACCCTGCGCCACCCCCAGGTCGTGCTCTCGCTCGCCGCGGTGATCTTCGGCTTCGGCGCGATGTTCGCCTGCTACAGCTACGTCTCCCCGATGCTCACCGAGGTCGGCGGCTTCTCCACCGCCACGGTCACCCTGCTGCTCGCGGTGGTCGGCCTGGGCATGACCGCCGGCTCGGTGCTCGGCGGGCGCGCCGCCGACCGCGCCCCGATGTCCACCCTCTACGTCTGCCTGGTCGCGCTGGCCGGGGTGCTCGTCAGCTTCGTCGTCACCGTGCACCACCCGGTGCTCGCGGTGCTCTCGCTCTTCGGCGCCGGCATGTTCTCGCTGGCCCTGGGCCCGGCGATCCAGACGCGCATCCTCGACCTCGTCGGCGACGCGCCGACCATGGCGTCGGCGGCGATCCAGTCGGCGTCGAACGTCGCGAACTCCCTGGGCGCCTGGCTCGGCGGCATGGTGATCGCCGCGGGCCTGGGCTACCTCGCGCCCGCCCTCGTCGGCGCGGTCCTCGCCGTGGTCGGCCTCGCGGTGCTCGGGCTCTCCGGCGGCCTCGAGGTCCGCGGCCGCCGCCGCGAGTCCCGCGAGCCGGTAGCCGTGCCCGAGCCGGAGCCCTTCATCGAGCCCCAGCCGGAGCCCGCGCCCCAGCCCGCGCCCCAGCCCGCCCTCGCCGCCGCCTGACCCCTCCGTGGGTGAAGTTCCCGGCTATAGCCGGGAACTTCACTCACGGGGCATCAGAGCGCCGCGACCAGCAGCACCGGCACGCTCAGGAACGTCGTGAGCAGCGCGGCGTCGCGCGCCAGGGCCACGCCGGTGTCGAAGCGCACGGCGTAGCCGAAGACGTTCTGCGCGGTCGGCAGGGCGGCGCTCACGACCACCGCGAGCAGCGCCGGGCCGCTCAGCCCGAACGCCGACCCGATGGCCCAGGCCAGCACCGGGTGCACGAGGTTCTTGAGCACGATCACCGCCGACAGGCACACGACGTCGTCGTCACGACCCGGCCGCTGGGCGTGCGCCAGCGACAGCCCGAACGCCAGCAGCATCGCCGGCACCGCCAGGTCGGCCAGCAGTTCGATCGGCGCGAGCAGCCCCTCGGGCGGCCGGAGACCGGCGAGGTTGCAGCCGAGGCCTGCGGCCGTGGCCAGCAGCAACGGGTTGCGCAGCGGGGCCAGCAGCGACCCGGCGACCCCGGGCCGCTCGCCGCGCCGGTGCGTGGCGACGACGTCGAGCAGCGTGGTGTACGTCGGCGTCAGCACGGCGAGCTGGAAGATCAGCGACGGCGCGATCTCGGCGGCGCTGCCCAGCGCGTAGGTGGCGATCGGGAGCCCGAGGTTGCCGGCGTTGAGGTAGCCGCTGGCCATCGACCCGACCACGGTCTCGCCGACCGGCCGGCGTCGCAGCATCCCGACCGGCACGTAGAGCGCGCACACCGTCAGCGCCGCGAGCGCGGTGACCACCAGGCCCGTCGAGAGCACCCGCGCCACGTCGGCGCGCAGGAGCGTGACGTAGAGCAGCGCCGGGGTGGCGACGAAGAACGCCGTGCGCGAGAGCGTCTCGGTGGCCGAGTCGGGCAGCAGCCCGAGCCGCCCGACGAGCAGCCCGACGGCCACGATCACCGCGATGACGAGGAAGCCCTCGAGCACCCCGCTCACCCGGCGATCACCGCCCGAGCCTAGGAGCGCGAGCGGGCGGACGTGCCCTACGGTCCTGTGACCATGGGCATCCTCGATCGCTTCCGACTCGACGACCGCGTCGCCGTGGTCACCGGCGCGTCCTCCGGGCTGGGGGCGGTCTTCGCCACCGCGCTCGCCGAGGCGGGCGCCGACGTCGTGCTCGGCGCCCGGCGCACCGAGAAGCTGCAGGACACGCGCAAGGCCGTCGAGGCGCTCGGTCGCCGCGTGGTCGCCGTGGGCACCGACGTCGCCAAGCCCGAGGACTGCCAGGCGCTCGTGGACGCCGGGATGAGCGAGTTCGGGCGCGTCGACATCCTGGTCAACAACGCCGGCCTCGGCACCGCCTACCCCGCGACGAAGGAGACCCCGGAGCAGTTCCGCGAGGTCATCGACGTCAACCTCAACGGCTGCTACTGGATGGCGCAGGCGGCCGGGAAGGTGATGCAGCCCGGCAGCAGCATCGTCAACGTCTCCAGCATCCTCGCGCTCACCACCGCCGGGCTCCCGCAGGCCGCGTACTCCGCGTCGAAGGCCGGGCTCATCGGCCTCACCCGCGACCTGGCCCAGCAGTGGACCCCGCGCAAGGGCATCCGCGTGAACGCCCTCGCGCCCGGCTTCTTCACCTCGGAGATGACCGACAGCTACGCCGAGGGCTACCTCGAGAAGATGATGCCGCGCGTCCTCGCCGGGCGGATCGGGGATCCGCAGGAGCTCGCCGCGGCCCTGGTCTTCCTCGTCTCCGACGCGGGGTCCTACGTCACGGGCACCACGATCACGGTCGACGGCGGCGTCACGCAGACCTGAGGGGTTCGCCGCGGCTCCCGCGCCGGGTACCTCCGTGGCCATGGACGACACTCTCGACGAGGAGCAGAAGCAGATCGCCCGGGCGGTGCTCGAGCGCGAGGGCCGGGGGTTCGCCGAGGAGATCGGTCTCCGGCGCACGAACAACCCCGCGGGGCTGTTCGACCTGCTGGTCACCGCCGTCCTCGTGGCGCCGCGCGGCGAGACCACGGAGGTGGCCCGGGCCGCGCACGAGGTGACCAACCGGTGGCACACCGCCGCCGACCTCGCGGACGCGGACGAGCAGGACGTGGCCAAGGAGCTGGGTGCGGCCGTCGAGGGCGACGACCGGGCCGACGGCGACGACAGCGCCTCCGGCGACGCCGGGACGCTGCGGGCGCTCGCGGTGGCCGTCCGCGACACCTGGGACGGCGACCTGCGCCGCCTGCGCGAGGAGGCCGGGCAGGACCCCGGCCGGGAGCGCGCGCTGCTCACCGACCTGCCCGGCGTCGACGACGCTGTCGCCGACGTCTTCCTGCGCGAGGTGCAGGTGCTCTGGGACGAGGTCTCCCCGTTCGCCGACGATCGGGCCCTGCGCGCGGCGTCGACCCTCGGGCTGGGGGAGTCCGCCGACGACCTCGCGCGCTACGGCGGCGGCGCCGAGAAGGTCGGCCGCCTCGCCGGGGCGCTCGCGCGCATCGAGATCGAGGGCTCCCACGAGGAGGTCCGCCGGGCGGCGTCCTCGGCCTGACCCACGAGGGCCTGAGGCGGGTCACGGCGCCGCGCCGGCCCCCGTCGTCTCCGCGGCGGCCAGGGCGGCCGGCAGCACCCGCGCGGCCTCGAGCAGACTCGGCCCGTACCAGGTGAGCAACCGCCCGCTGACCAGCGCGGACGGGGCCGCGAACGACTCGGGTCCGTCGTCGGCGGTGAAGCGGTACGGCTCGTCGGGCAGCACGACGAGGTCGTGCGCCGGCAGGTCCGCCGGGTCGAACCGGGGGTAGCGCTCCGGGCTGTCGCCGAGCACGTTCTCGATGCCGAGACGGGCGAGCACGGCGCCGGTGAAGGTGTCCGAGCCGACCGCCATCCACGGCTTGCGCCAGATCGGCACGACGGCGCGGCGCGGGCCGTCGGGCAGCGGCAGGGTGTCCCACGCGGCCCGGGCGCCGTCGATCCACGCGGGCCGCTCGAGGCCGCAGGCGGCGAGCATCCGCTCCAGCGAGCGCAGCGCGCCGTCGACCGTCCGGATGTCGGTGACGTACACGGCGACGCCGGCCTCGCGGAGCTTGTCGAGCTCCTCGGGCTTGTTCTCCTCGGCGTTGGCCAGCACGAGGTCCGGGCGCAGCGCGACGATCGTCTCGATGTCGGGGTTCTTCGTGCCCCGCACGCGCGTGACCCCGTGCTCGTCGAGGTCGTCGGGGTGGGTGCACCAGTCGGTCGCGCCCACGAGGAGGCCCGGGGCGGTCACGGCGAGCGCCTCGGTGAGCGAGGGGACGAGGCTGACCACCCGGTCGACGGAGTCGGGGAGCCCGACGCGGCGGTCTTGATCGTCGACGACGTCCATGCCCCCAGGGTGCCACCCGAAGTCATCCGATACCGTCGGTACCGCCATCTTCCCCGTGACCGGAGGCACCGTGGACCGTTGGGCGTCGGGCATCGACACGGCCTGGCTGCAGCTCGAGCAGCCGACGAACCGCATGGTCGTGCACGGGGTGCTGTTCTGCGACGGACCGGTGGACGTCGCGACGGTGCGCGAGCGGGTGGCGCAGCGGTGGGTCGCGGTCTACCCGGGCTTCCGGCAGCGGCCGACCTGGCCCGCCGGCGGTCTCGGTCCGGTCCGGTGGGTCGACGACGAGCCCGACCTCGCCGCGCACGTCGACACGGTGGACCTCGCCGCGCCGGGCGACGACGCCGCGCTGGCCGCGCACGTCGGCACCCTGATGTCGCGCCCGCTGCCGACCGACCGGCCCTGGTGGGCGATCCACGTGCTCACCGGCTACCGCGGGGCGGAGGGCGCGGGCGAGGACGGCTCCGCGGTGCTCGTGAGCATCCACCACGGGCTCGCCGACGGCGTCGCGCTCAACCACCTCTTCCACGCCCTCGCCGACGACCCGCCCGGCACCGACGAGGGCACCCCGGTGGCCTACGCCGCGCCCCCGAAGCGCCGCCGCGGGGTCCGCGACGTCCGGCTCGTCCGTCGGGAGCTCCCGCAGCGGCTCTCGCGGCTGGGGCGCACGGTCGCCCGCTGGCCGAGTCCGGAGGGCCGCGAGGAGCTCGCCGCGACGGGCAGCGCGATCGGGCACTCGACCGCGCTCATCGTCCGCCCGCCCGCCGAGGCCGAGACCGCGCTGCAGGGCGAGCTGGGCACCGCGAAGTCCGCCCGCTGGACCCGGGCCGTCGACCTCGATGCGGTCAAGGCCGTCGGCAAGGAGCACGGGGCGAGCGTCAACGACGTGCTGTGCGCGGCGATCTCGGGCGCGCTGCGGGAGTACCTGGGCGAGGACAGTCCCCGCCTGCGTGCGGTGATGCCGACCAACCTGCGCCGCCTCGACCGCCCGGTGTCGCACTGGCTGGGCAACGAGTTCGGCCTCGTGCTCCCGACCATCCCCACCGACGAGCCGGACCCGGGCCGCCGCGTGGAGCGGATGCACCGCGTGATGTCCTCGATCAAGCGGACCAACCAGGCCCTGGCGACCTTCATCGGCATCGCCACGGCGGGCCACGGCCGCGCCGCCTGGACCCAGGGCCTCGTGCGTCGCTACGCCGAGGCCGCGAGCCTCATCATCACGAACGTCCCGGGTCCCGTCCGGGAGCTCGAGATCGCCGGGACGCGCGTGCGCGACCTGCTGTTCTGGGTGCCGTGCTCCGGGCAGCTCGCGCTGGGCGTGAGCATCCTGAGCTACGCGGGCCGCGTGCGTCTCGGGATCGCGGCGGACGACGCCGTGCTGGGCGGCGCCGAGGGCGTCGACCGCTTCCTGGCCGCGCTCGACGGGGAGCTCTCAGCACTCCTGGCTTAGATCGCGGGCGACCTCGCAGGCCGACGCGGTGTCCGGGTCCACCTCGGCCACGCGTTGCAGGAGGCCGCGCAGGACGTCCTGCTCCTCGGGCGTCAACGGGGCGAGGACGTGCTGCTCGGCCTCGCGCAGCCGGCGCTCGAGGTCGCACAGGCGCGCGCCGCCGGCCTCGGTGAGCACCACGCGGCGGGCCCGGCGGTCGGCCGGGTCGGGACGGCGCTCGACGAGGCCCGCGGCCTGCAGCTCGTCGATCAGGTAGGTCATCACCGTGCGGTCGACGCCGAGCTTCTGGGCCAGCGCGAGCTGGGTGCTCGACTCCTCGCGCGCCGCCGCGACGAGCACCTGGTAGCCGCGCGGGCCCCCGGGCAGGCCCGCGACCTGCTCCTGCGCCACCCGCAGGTGAGCGCGGGCGACCCGGCCGAGCGCCCAGCCGAGGTCGGACTCGACGCGCTGCGGAGTGGCCACGGTCTCACGATACGCGATCTCACCACCCTTCTGTTGACACGATAGTCTGTCGAGCAGAACATCTAAGCGACAGCACGTCGCGATCCGGAGGTCGTCCCCATGTCCCTGTTCCGCCTGGACAGCAGCATCCGCACCGAGGGCTCGGTGAGCCGCGAGGTCGCCGACACCGTCGAGCAGACGTGGCTCGAGCAGCACCCGGGGAGGACGGTCGTCCGGCGCGACGTCGGCCGCGAACCCCTGCCCGTCGACCTCTGGACGACGGCCATGGGTGCCGGCGCGACGCCGGAGGCCGACCGCACACCCGAGCAGCGCGCGGCGGTCGCCCTGGTGGGCGAGCTGGCCGACGAGGTCGTCGCCGCCGACGCGCTCGTCATCGGCTCGCCCCTCTACAACTTCGGCATCGCCGCCCACCTCAAGGCGTGGGTGGACGTGCTCATCACCGACCCGCGCTTCGCGCCCGGGAACCAGCCGCTCGCCGGGCGCCCCGTCGCACTGGTGGTCTCGCGCGGCGGCGGCTACGGGCCCGGCACCCCGCGCGAGGGCTGGGACCACGGCACCGGCTGGCTGGTCCGGATCCTCGGCGACGTGTGGGGCGGCGACGTCACGGTCATCGAGGCCGAGCTGACCCTCGCCGACACCGTGCCGGCGATGGCCGAGCTGCGCCCCCTGGCCGCCCGCGTGCGCGCCCAGGCCCACGAGACCGCGGGGACGTGGCTCGTGGCGTCCTGAGGTGCGGAGCGCACCTGACTACATCGAGCGGCGGTACTGCCCGCCCACCTCGAAGAACGCGTCGGTGAGCTGGCCCAGGGTGCAGACACGGGCGGCGGAGACGAGCTCGGCGAAGACGTTGCCGCCCGAGGTGGCCGCGTCCTGGAGCCGGCGCAGCGCCTCGGGGGCGGCGTCGGCGTTCCGCGACTGGAAGTCCTCGACGCGCTGCAGCTGCGAGTTCTTCTCCTCCTCGGTGCCGCGGGAGAGCTCGAGCTCCGGCGCCTCCTGCTCGGCGTCCTCGGGGGGCAGGAAGGTGTTGACGCCCACCAGCGGCAGCGTGCCGTCGTGCTTGCGCGACTCGTACAGCATCGACTCGTCCTGGATCTTGCCGCGCTGGTAGCCGGTCTCCATGGCGCCCAGCACGCCGCCGCGCTCGGCGATCGAGTCGAACTCCTTGAGCACGGCCTCCTCGACGAGGTCGGTCAGCTCGTCGATGACGAACGACCCCTGCAGCGGGTTCTCGTTCATCGAGAGGCCCCACTCGCGGTTGATGATCAGCTGGATGGCCAGCGCGCGGCGCACCGACTCCTGCGACGGGGTGGTGACGGCCTCGTCATAGGCGTTGGTGTGCAGGGAGTTCGCGTTGTCGTAGAGCGCGCACAGCGCCTGGAGCGTCGTGCGGATGTCGTTGAAGTTCATCTCCTGCGCGTGCAGCGACCTTCCCGAGGTCTGCACGTGGTACTTCAGCTTCTGGCTGCGCTCGCTGGCGCCGTAGCGCTCCCGCATCGCGACCGCCCAGATGCGTCGGGCCACGCGGCCGATCACGGAGTACTCCGCGTCCATGCCGTTCGAGAAGAAGAACGACAGGTTCGGGGCGAAATCGTCGATGTCCATCCCGCGCGCGAGATAGGACTCGACGTAGGTGAAGCCGTTCGCCAGCGTGAAGGCCAGCTGGCTGATGGGGTTCGCCCCGGCCTCGGCGATGTGGTAGCCGGAGATCGACACCGAGTAGAAGTTGCGGACCTTGTTCTCGATGAACCACTGCTGGATGTCGGCCATCATCCGCAGCGAGAACTCGGTGGAGAAGATGCAGGTGTTCTGGCCCTGGTCCTCCTTGAGGATGTCGGCCTGCACCGTGCCGCGGACGTTCTGGAACGCGTGGGCGGCGAGCTCGGCGCGCTCGTCCTCCGACGGCGCGCGGCCCTCGCGCTCGGTGAACGCGTCGACCTGCTGGTCGACCGCGGTGTTGAGGTAGAAGGCGAGGATCGCCGGCGCCGGCCCGTTGATCGTCATCGAGACCGAGGTGGTCGGCGAGGTCAGGTCGAACCCGGAGTAGAGCACCTTCATGTCGTCCAGCGACGCGATCGACACCCCGGAGGTGCCGACCTTGCCGTAGACGTCGGGCGGGGTCGCCGGGTCGTGGCCGTAGAGCGTCACCGAGTCGAACGCGGTCGACAGGCGCTTGGCCGGCGAGTCCTGCGAGAGGTAGTGGAACCGGCGGTTGGTGCGGAACGCGTCGCCCTCGCCGGCGAACATCCGGGCCGGGTCCTCGCCCTCGCGCTTGAACGCGAACACCCCGGCGGTGAACGGGAAGTACCCCGGCAGGTTCTCCCGCCGCAGGAAGCGCAGGATCTCCTCGTCGGCGGTGTACGGCGGCAGCGAGACGCGGTTGACCTTGTTGCCCGAGAGCGTCTCGCGGGTCAGCTGCGTGCGCAGCTCCTTGTCGCGCACGTGGACGACCATCTCGTCGCCGGCGTAGGCCTCCACCGTCGCGGGCCAGGCGTCCAGCAGCGCCGCAGCCTCGCCCGGCAGGTCGCGCTCCGCCTCGGCGAGCACGTCCGGCAGCACGCCGGCGTCGCGGTCGCCGAGGGCCTCGGTGGCCCGGCGCAGCGCCTGGCGCTTCTGTGCGGCCGCGACCATCGACTCGGTGCCGCGGTGGTAGTCGCGCACCGTGCCGGCGATGTCGGCGAGGTAGCGGGCGCGCTCGGGCGGGATGGAGGCGGCGTAGTCGGTCGACGTCTTCGTGTCGGGGATCGTCAGGCGCCCGTCGCCCACCGAGAGGCCGAGCCCCGCGAGCATCGAGCGCAGGTGCCCGTAGAGCGCGGTGACGCCGTCGTCGTGGAAGGTCGCGGCGCTGGTGCCGTAGACCGGCATGTCCTCCCACGAGGAGATGAACGCGTCGCGGTTGCGGACGAGCTGGCGGGCGACGTCCCGGCGGGCGTCGTCGGCGCCGCGGCGCTCGAACTTGTTGATCGCCACGACGTCGGCGAAGTCCAGCATGTCGATCTTCTCGAGCTGCGAGGCGGCACCGAACTCGGGCGTCATGACGTACAGGGACGCGTCGACGTGGTCGACGATCCCGGCGTCGCCCTGGCCGATGCCGGGGGTCTCCACGATGACGAGGTCGACCCCCGAGGCGCGCAGCAGCGCGATCGCGTCGGCGAGGTGCTCCGGCAGCGTGCCGCCCGAGTTCGACCCCTTCTGGCTGCGCGAGGCCATCGAGCGGAAGTAGACCTGCGGCCCGCCGAGGGAGTTCATGCGGATGCGGTCGCCGAGCAGCGCGCCCCCGCCCTTGCGCCGCGTCGGGTCGACGGCCAGCACCGCGATCCGGAGCTTGTCCTCCTGGTCGAGGCGGAAGCGGCGCACGAGCTCGTCGGTCAGCGACGACTTGCCCGACCCGCCGGTGCCGGTGATGCCGAGCACCGGGACGGGCCGACCCTCGAGCGTCGACGCGGCGCGCGTGCGGATCTCGTCGGGCAGCTGCCCGGCCTCGGCCACCGAGAGGGCGCGGGCGAGCGTGGCCGGCTCGCCGGCGAAGACACCGTCCCAGCTCGACGGGGGCTGCGCGCCGAGGTCGACGTCGCAGGTCCGGATCATCGTGTTGATCATCCCCGGCAGGCCCATGCGCTGGCCGTCGGTGGGGGAGAAGATGTGCTCGACGCCGTGGGCGTGCAGGCGGTCGATCTCGTCCTGGACGATGACGCCCCCGCCGCCGCCGTAGACCTTCACGTGACCCGCGCCGCGTTCGCGCAGCAGGTCCACGAGGTAGCTGAAGTACTCGACGTGCCCGCCCTGGTACGAGCTGATGGCGACGCCGTGCGCGTCCTCCTGGATCGCGGCCGTGACCACCTCGTCGACCGAGCGGTTGTGCCCGAGGTGGATCACCTCGGCGCCCTGCCGCTGCAGGATCCGCCGCATGATGTTGATCGCCGCGTCGTGCCCGTCGAACAGGCTCGCGGCGGTGACGAAGCGGATCGGGTGGGTCGGGACGTACAGCTCGTCCGTCATCGTTCCTCGCAGTACGGGTCGGCGGGCCTCGCCGCAAATAGTAGGACGTCAAAGTGTTTGCCGTCGAGCGACGCGCATCACTCACGGAGTGAAGCTGACATTGCGCCGAACGAGTGAAGGCTGGTCTCAGCAAAGCCGGAGCTGATTACTCTGCGTGCCACGCGCTCCGGGCTCGCCCTCGGGGCGCGACCCCCGCACCCTGCCCTCCCCGGGAGACCGCCATGACCACCACCGTCCCGCCGTTCGGCTCCTCCGCCCCCGAGGGCGACCCCTCGTCGCGTCCGACCCAGGTGGTCGGTCAGCTCCCGGAGTCGGCTCAGGACACCGCCGTCGGACGAGCGCCGGCGTCCCCACCCGGCTACGCGCCGCCGGGTCAGGGGTGGGGCCAGCCTGCTCCCGGCTGGCAGGCCGGCGGCTACCCGCCGCCCGGCTACGGCCCGGCGGGGTTCGGCCAGCCCGGCTACGGCCCACCCGGCCAGTCACCCACGAGCGCGATGCCGGGCGCGGGCTACGGCCCGCCGCCCGCACCCCGCAAGCGCGGCTGGATCGGCTGGCTGCTGGGCGGGATCGCCCTCGTGGTCGTCGCCGGCATCGTGGGCGCCGTCGTGCTGCTCTCCGGCGGCGGCACGATGATCGGGGTGTCGTCGGGCGCGGTCGCGATCCCCGACGCCGACCCGGCGGGCGTCACCAGCGGGATCACCCTCGACGGCTCCGGCGCGGTCCAGAACGTGCACGTCGAGGCGACGATCACGCACCCCTACACCTGCGACCTCACGGTCACCCTGATCTCGCCCCAGGGCACGCCGGTCGAGGTCGCGAACCCGGCGACCTGCACCCGCGCCGACCCGAACCTCGCCGTGGACCTCGACAGCGCGACGCCGGGCAGCCCGCTCGCACCGCTCGTGGGCCAGGCCGCCGGCGGGGAGTGGCGCCTGCAGGTCGTCGACGGGGTCGGCATCGACCAGGGCACGCTCACCGGCTGGGGCCTGACCGTCCAGAGCGACTGAGCTCCGGGCGCCTCGGCTCACGTCGCCGTGCGCTCGGCCTGCAGGGCGAGGACGCCGACGAGCGAGCCGGCGCCGAGCATCTCGCCGGCCAGGGTGAGACGCACGGCCTCGGCGAACGGGATCCACCGCGCCCGGCCCGGCTCGAGGGGGTCGAGCGGGACGTCGCCGCGCACCGCGCCGGTCCAGAGGTGCACCGACATCGGCGCGACCGCGGTGCCGGGCAGGGGCTCGAACGCGAGGAGCGTGCGCCCCGGACCGCTGGGCCGCCACCCGGTCTCCTCGGCGGCTTCCCGCGAGGCCGCGGTCATGGGATCCTCACCCGGATCGACGACGCCGCCGGGGAGCTCCCACCCGTCCTGGTCGACCACGTGACGGTGCGTGCGGAGGACGAGGAGCCGGTCCTCGCCGTCGAGCACGAGCGCAACCGCCGCAGCGGGAACTATTACCCGATCCTGCCGGAATCGGTCCCCGGCCGGCGCAGTAACGTCCTCCACTTGCACACTCAGTGTACGTCCGTCGTAGACGGTGTGACGCGAATGGACGATCCAGGAATGGTCCGGTTGCGGAGTGTCCTCGTTCATGTGGCCGGGTAACTGGCAGTCCCCAAGGCTTGCTCACTGCACCACCAAGGAGAAAAGTTGATCATTCTCGGCGTCATCCTCATCATCATCGGGGCCGTCACCGGCATCTCGATCCTCTACACGATCGGCGCGATCCTCGCGGTCGTCGGTCTCGTGCTGACGATCCTGGGTGCCGTCGGCCGTGGCGTGGGTGGCCGCAAGACCTACTTCTAGTTCGACCCGGATATCCCGGTGGCCCGTCCCCGTACCCAGGGGACGGGCCGCACGTCGTCCCGGCTTCGTCCGAGGTCTCCTCTCAGGCCGCGCGGCGTTCCCGCTCGAGCCGCGCGACGATCTCGCCCGCCGGTTCCTCGGTGATGGCCCGCCAGCCGGTCCCGGCCCACAGGTGCAGTCCGTCGGGGTCCCCGGCCGCCGACGCCGCGGCCCGCAGCGGCCGGGTCAGGTGGTGCAGCTCCGGATAGGCCGGAGGAGCCGCCGCCGAGTGCGCGTCGCTGAAGGCGTTGGCCAGCGCCCGCGCCGGTCGCCCCGTGAAGGCCCGGGTGACGACGGTGTCGCGCGACCAGCTCAGCAGGGCCGCCCGGTGGGTGGCCGACGTGCCGGCTTCGGGGCAGCCCAGGAACGCGGTGCCCAGCGCCGCGGCGACCGCTCCTTCGGCGAGGACCCGCGCCACACCGGCGCCGTCGGTGATCCCGCCCGCGGCGAACAGCGGCAGGTCCGTCGCCGCGCGCACCGCCGGGAGCAGGCGCGCGAGCGGCGCGGCGCCCGCCTCGGGGTCGCCGCCGCCGTCGTGGTGCACGCCCCGGTGCCCGCCGGCCTCGGCGCCCTGCACCCACAGCGCGTCGAAGCCCTGCGCCGCGGCCGCCCGGGCCTCGTCCACCGACGTCACCGTGGCCATCAGCGCCGCGCCCGTGTCCCGCAGCGCCGCGAACCGCGCGGGCGAGGGCAGCGCGAAGGTCACCGACACCACCGCCGGGCGGTGCCGCGCCAGCACCGCGATCTTCGCGTCGACGGCGTCGTCGTCGGTGCGGGGCTCGCCCAGCGCCACGCCCTCCGCTCGGCCTCGCCGCGCAGGTCCTCGGCGTAGGCGGCGACCGCCGCGGCGCGCCCGTCGGGGTCGGGGTCGGGGTCCGCGGGCAGGAAGAGGTTGGCGGCCAGGGGGCGGCCACGACAGGAGGCGAGCTGCTCGTCGAACGCGTCCGCGCTCAGGTAGCCGCCCGCCAGGAACCCCAGCCCGCCGGCGTCGCCGACCGCGGCGACGAGGGCAGGGGTGGACGGGCCGCCTGCCATCGGCGCGGCGACGACGGGGACGTCGAGAGAGGGCAGATCCGGCACGCCCGGCATCGTGCCCGAGAACGGAGGGGAGCGCGGGAAGCTCAGCCCTCGCCGCGGAACGGGAACTCGCGCACCGACTCCCACGGCCCGCCGCGGTAGCGCCAGAGCGCGAGGCCGGTGACCGTCGCCGGGTACGGGGCGTGCGACGCGACGAGCTCGGCGAGCGTCGCCTTCGCGGTCTCCGGGTCGACCTTGTTCTGCACCGTGACGTGGTGGTGCGGGCGCCGGCTGTCCTGGCGGGTGAGGTCGCCGGCGAAGCGCCGGGCGATCGCCGCGTGCACGGCGTCCAGCCCGGGGGCCTCGATCCGGTAGGCGACGCCGCGCCCGAGCGCGAACGGTGCCCGGACCCGGCCGGCGATCGGGGGGCGCGCCGTGAGCTCGTCCAGCGCGGCGACCACCTCATCGGCGCGACCGCCCGGCAGGGCGTGGAACAGCGTCAGGTGCGCGCCGACGACGAGGCGCTTCGACGGGAAGAGGCGCTGGCGTTGCGCGTCGAGCCCGGCCTGCGTCTCGGTGTCGAGCAGGGCCGAGACGATCAGTGGATCGGTGTCGGTCACGGTCCCGTGCGCCACCCCTGCGGGTCGTCCCATGCCTGCAGACTGCGCCGGCTGGTGAAGTGGCGCATCTCGCCGGTGCGCGGGTCGGGGAACGACAGCTCGCGCGCCAGCAGCTGCAGCGGCGCGCGGAAGTCGTCGAGCGGGACGTCGCGGACCTCGGGGTAGAACGGGTCCCCGAGGATCGGCAGGCCGAGCGAGGCCATGTGCACCCGCAGCTGGTGGGTGCGCCCGGTACGGGGTGTGAGGAGGTAGCGCGCCCGCCCCTCCCGGGCGTCGAGCAGCTCGACCAGCGTCTCGGCGTTCGGCTCGCCCGGCACCTCCTGCGCGGTGACGACACCCCGTTCCTTGACGATCCGGCTCCGCACGACGCGCGGCAGGTCGACGTCCGGGTCGAGCGGAGCTACGGCCTCGTAGGCCTTCGCGACCCGCCGGTCGCGGAAGAGGTTCTGGTACGTCCCGCGTCGCGACGGGTCGACGACGAGCAGCAGCAGCCCGGCCGTCACGCGGTCCAGCCGGTGCGCGGGGCTCAGCGCCGGCAGCCCGAGCCGCTCGCGGAGGCGGACGAGCACGGTCTCGCGCACGTGGCGGCCGCGGGGGATCGTGGCGAGGAAGTGCGGCTTGTCGACGACGACGATCTCGTCGTCGCGGTGCACGACGTCGATGTCGAACGGCACCGGCGCCTCGTCGGGGAGATCGCGGTGGAACCACACCACCGACCGCGGCACGAACGGCGTCGCAGGGCCCAGCGGGCCGTCGTGGTCGACGATGCGCCCCTCGGCGAGCATCGCGTCGACCCGGGCGGGCGGCACCGGGAGCCGCTCGACGAGGTGATCGCGCAGCGTCGCCCAGGGCCCCTCGTCGGGCATCCGCACCCGCGCCGGGTCGAGCCCGTGGCGCTGGGGGAGCGGGGGGTCGCGACGGGGCACCTCGCTACCCTACGGACGGGTCAGATGAGCGCCCTCGCGAAGCCCGTCGCGACCTTGTCCAGCGTCGCGAGGGGGACCGCGCGGTAATCGCGCTCGTCCCGGTGGCGCCACATGCGTTCGGCGAAGGTCCAGGCGAGGTCGCGGGTGCCGACCACGAGCAGGTCGCCGAGGACGTTGCCCGCCTTGTCGAAGATCGAGTCGTGGCCGCCGACGTCCGACCACGGCGCGTCGAACTCCTGGCACAGCGAGTCCATGTTGCGCTCGAAGATGGTGTTGATCGCCCGGTAGTCGTCGTACTGCGCGTCGGTGGTGCCGAACGGGGCGTCGGGGAACTTCTCCCAGACGTCGAGCAGGGCGAACGCCAGGTCGAAGTTGACGTGGGCGTTGACGCCGGTGGCCGCGAAGCGCCACGGGTCGATGCCTGCCTCCTGCCGGCGGTCGAACAGGATCTCCCAGCACGCCGGGGCCCTCTCGCCCGCGGTCCCGTGGGCGTGGATCGCGTCCAGGTAGCGCTGGGCGAAGGCGACGTCGAGCTCGATGACGAAGTCGCCGCACCGGAAGAGCGAGCGGTCGTCGTAGGCCTTGAGGACGTCCCTGGTGATCTGGAGGTAGAGGCGCGCGAAGCAGGCCATCCCGTCGTCCTCGCCGAGCGGACCGAGCGCCGCGGCCACCCTCGAGATCCGGTCCAGGCGGGCGACGACGGACGGGACGTCGGTCAGCTTCTGATGCGCGAGGCCGGTCAGGGAGGCGACGTTCCCGGCGAGGGAGTGGTCGTCGTCGGTCATGGTGGACCTCGATCGGAGCCGGAGGGACGGGCACGGACGCGCTGCAGCAGGGCGGCGGCCTGGGTGCGCGAGCGGGTGTCGGTCTTGGCGAGCACCCGGGAGACGTGCACGGCCACGGTGCGCTCGCTGATGTAGAGGCGCTGGGCGATCTGCCGGTTGGACAGGCCCTCGGCGAGGACGGCGAGGACCTCGTGCTCGCGCGAGGTCAGCGACGACAGCTCGGGGGCACGTCGCGACGCCGGCCCGGGTCCGTCGTCGCGCGTGGTGACCACCGCGTCGCCGGCGTGCACGACGTCGAGCCGTGCGCGACGCGCGAGCCCTGCGATCTCGTCGAGGAACGGCGCCGCGCCCATCGCCGTCGCGGTCTCGGCGGCGGTGCGCAGCGCGCGGGCGGCCTCGCTGCGCCGCGCCCCGGTGGCGAGCAGCGCCTCGGCACGGCGCAGCAGGGCGTAGGCCGCGGATAGGGGTGCAGCAGCGCGCTCCACGCCTGCGCGACCTGCGCCCAGGCCACCGGGTCGGAGGCCTCGGCGGCGCGCCCCGCCTCGGCGTGGCACATGTGGACGTAGGCGAGCACCGTGCGGCGCAGCGCGGGCAGGGTGTGCGGGACCCGGCGTTCGAGATGCGCCACGTGGCGGAGGAGGCGGTCGAGGGCCGCGCGGTCGGTGGCCATGCCGTGCGCGACCGCCTCGGCCTCGGCCCGCAGCCCGTGCCACACCAGCGGCGCGACGAGGAAGACGTCGTCCGGGGTGTGCTCGGCGACGTCGAGGCCGCGGGCGACGAGGTCGCGGGCGAGGTCCGGCCGGCCCCGCCACATCTCGACCCCGGAGCGCAGCGTCAGCAGCGGGACGCGGTACCGGGAGGCGACGGTGCCCGGCGCGGCGCGAGCGGGGTGGGTCCGGTGGTGTCGCCGGGGTCGGCGACGGTGTGGGTCGGGTCGTCGGCAGCGGGGTCCTCGGCAGCCGGGTCCTCGGCGGCGGGGTCCTCGCCGGTGCCGTCGAGGGCGAGCAGGTCGACCGCGCGTAGGTCCTCGTCGGCCGCCCCGAACTCGCCGCGCCCGACCTGCAGCCGGCAGCGGGCCAGGCGCACCTCGAGGGCGTCCGCGCCGGTGGGGCTCAGCGCCCAGGCCTCGTCGACGGCGTCGGAGGCCTCCGACCAGCGCCCGAGCCGGAACAGCCCGCTGGCCGTCGTGGCCAGCAGGCGCACCCCGGCCGAGCGGGCCAGGCCCAGGTCGCGCATCCGCGCCACGCCCTGCCGCGCGATCTCGACGCCCTCGTGCAGCTCGCCCAGCGGGCCGGAGAGCAGGTCCGCCCACGCCTGGTAGGCGCGCCCGACGGCGGCGCCGTCGCCGGGGCGCTCGGCGATCATGAGGCCCTCGGCGACGGCGGCGAGGCCCCGGTCGGGGCTCTCGAGGTAGGCCAGGGCGAAGCCCAGCGTGGCGAGCATCGGGGCCTGCTCGGGCTGCTCCCCGCGGCGGCGGGACACGTCCAGCGCCCGCTCGACCTCCCGCTGGGCGCCCCGGACGTCGCCGGTGATCAGCAGGGCCTCGGCGTGCGCGGCGTGGACGCTCGAGAGGGCGGGGTCGTCGCCGATCCGGGTGGCCGCGAGCCCCGCGTCGTGCAGGACGTGCACCGCGTCGCCCGTGCGGCCCGCGTCGAGCAGGGTGCGGCCGAGGCGCACCGCGGACGGGAGCTCCGTGCGCCCCACGGTCGCCGAGTCGGGCACGAGGCGGCGCAGCAGGTCGACGGCGGCGTCGTACTCGCCCGCGAGGTGGGCGGTGTCCGCGGCGTGGCGCAGCAGCGCGCTGGCCTCGTGGTCGGCGGGCGGCAGCGCGCGGGAGCGTGGGCGTGCGCGAGGGTGGTCGGCGCGCGGCGCGCGGCGGAGAGCTCGAGCGCCGCCATCCACTGGCGGTGCGCGGTGCCGAACTCGTGCATCTCCTCGGCGACCTGCGCCGCGTGCACGACGGCCGGCAGCGCGCGCTCGGGGTCGTCGGCGCGGGCCCAGTGGTGGGCGCGGCGCAGGGCGACGGCGGGGTCCGGGGCCGCGTGCTCACGTCCGTCGCCGGAGACCGTCTCGAACGCCAGCGCGTAGCGACGGTGCAGGCTCCGCCGCTCCCCGGGCATCAGCTCGGCGGCGACGACGTCGCGCATGAGGCCGTGCCGCAGGCCGTAGCCCTCGACGTGCGGGTCGACGACCACCATCGCGGCCTCCGCCGACTCGCGCAGCGCCGCGAGCAGCTCGTCCTCGTCGGCGGCGCGCACCACCTCGGCGAGCAGTCCGTGGGACACCGGCTCCTCACCCAGCGACAGCGCGGCCACGACGCGCTGGGCCACCGGGCCGAGCCCGGCGAGGCGCCCGAGCACCAGGCCGCGCAGCCCGGGGAGAGGCCGTCGGCGGCGCCCTCGGCGACGGCGGCGAGGGTCTCGGCGACGATGAACGCGTTGCCTCCCGAGCGGCGCCAGACGAGGCCCGCGAGGTCGGCGTCGCCCCCGTCGTCGCGGACGATCGTCGCGACGGCCTCGTGGGGCAGCGGCGAGAGCTCGATGAGGCGGACGGCGCGGTCGCGCGCGAGCTCGGGCAGCATCCGGCGCAGCGGGTGGGTGACGTCGAGGCCCTCGGAGCGGGCGGTGACGACCACGAGGACGCGCTCGTCGGCGAGGTGGGCGACGAGCGACACCACGAGCTCGCGGGTGGTGCGGTCCGCCCAGTGCAGGTCGTCGATCACGAGGAGGACGGGCGCGCGGGCGGCGAGCCCGACGAGGACCCGGCGCACCAGCTCGAGCAGCTGCCCGCCCGACGGTGCCGGCGTGGTCCCGCCGTCGAGGAGAGGCCGCAGCTCCTCGCGCCACGGCTCGAGGGCGGCGCGGGCGGCGAGCACCCGGTCCGGCGCGTCGTCGGCGGCCCGGGCGAGCCGTCGCAGTCCCGTGGCGACGGGCCAGAGCGGCAGCTGCTCGCCGACGTCGACGGCGGACCCGGAGATGACGATCCCGCCGTCGTCCTCGGCGCGCGCCGCGAGACCCCGCGCCAGCTGGGTCTTGCCGGCGCCCGCGTCGCCGGTGAGCACGACGGTGAGCGCGCTGCCGGCGCGCGCCCGGTCCCAGGAGCGGGCCAGCGCGGCGGCGTCGGTCGCGCGCCAGGGGGCGGCGGCCGCGGCCGTCGTCGTCCCGGCACCGCCGGGAGCACCCCCCTGACCTGGCACGACGACAGACGGTAGGTGGCGGGCAGGACGCCGTCCAGCGGCATGGGCACCCTGCGGGCGGGCTAGTCATTTCTGCTGATGTGCCCGGCGACGGAGTTCGGTGAGCCTGGGCGACGAGGGCGGGACGACGGTCGTCGGGGGTCGCTCTGACGTCCTCGCGGTCGCCCTGTGCTCTCCGGCCGGGCGCGCGACGGGAAGGGGAGGCGGGTCGTTGCCGGGCTCCGGGGGGATGCCCAGCCGACCCGCCTCCCCTTTCCGCGTCGTGCCTACGACCAGAGGCGCGAGGTCGCGATCGCGGCACCCTCGGACAGCGCGCGGAACTTCTCCCACACGACGGTCGGGTGCACCTCGGGTGCGTAGCTCGCGCGCGAGGAGAAGCCGCAGTCGGCGGAGGCGATGACGTTCTCGCGCCCGACGCACGAGGCGTACCAGCCGATCATGTCGGCGATCAGCTCCGGGTGCTCCACGTAGTTCTGGGCGTGGCCGAGCAGGCCGGGGATCAGCACCGCGCCGTCGGGAAGCGCGTTGCGGACCGCGGGGTCCTCCCAGACCTTCCACTCGTGCATGTGCCGCGGGTTCGCGACCTCGAACGAGTAGCCGCCGGCCTGGATGCCGAGCATGTACGGCGCGACCTCGCCCATGGAGATGTCGTGCACCCGCGGGCCGTGGTTGAGGCCGTAGCAGGTGTGCAGACGGATCTTCTCGGTCGGGACGCCGCGCAGGGAGTGGTTGACGATCTCGGCGTGCTCGCGCGCGGTCCGGTCGCGCTCGGCGGGCTCCAAGGTCGGGTCGGAGAGGATCTCGATCAGCCACGGGTCGTCGATCTGCAGGAGGAACCCGGCCTCGATGATCGCCAGGTACTCCTCGCGCAGCGCCTCGCCGACGGCCTCGTAGTACTCGCGGTCGGTCGCGTAGTAGGCGTTGCGGCCGAAACCGCGCGGCGAGGTCGACGGCATGAACGTCTCGACCACGCCGGACACCCCGGCGACCGCCTTGTGCAGGTTGGCGATGTCGGTCTGCAGCTCGTCGTGGCCGATGTAGGAGACCGGGCCCGTGCAGGCGACGCTGACCATCGGCGCCACCGTCTTCGAGTACTTGCCGAGGTAGCCGTCGTAGTACTCCGGGAAGGCGTCGATCTCGAGCTGCCACGACGGCGGCAGCAGCCGCTCGCCGGAGGACGCGGGCTCGAAGCCGCCGAGCCGGCGCTGGATGTAGGTCGCGAAGCTGACCTTGCCCATCTCGCCGTCGGTGACGACGTCGATCCCGACCTCGCGCTGCTTCGCGACGACCTCGGCGACCGCATCGGTCACCTGGCGGGCGAAGAGGTCGGCGTCGTACGGCCGCCCGTGCTCCTTCTCCCGCATGGTGTCCAGCAGGGGTTCGGGCCGGGCGAGGCTGCCGACGTGGGTCGTCAGGACGCGGTCGGTGCTGCGCTGCATGTCCTCGACGCTAGGAGGGCGGCGGGACGGGCGGCATCACGTCGTTCCCGCTACGCGAACGCCCAGCCCCGGTGCAAGCCCTGCGTCCACGCTGGCACTCAACGTCAGGAAATCCGCCTCGATCATGAGCGGGCTCGGCGGGACGGGCACGCTCGGTCATCAGTGGTGGGGATGACCCGGGACGGTCGCGTGCGGCCCGGGGTCCGTCCCGGTCCCGGAGAGCACCCCGGTCCCGACGTCACCGATCGGGGGCGTCGCGGAGGGCCCGCGTCGCCGCCGCAGCACATCGGCGAGCCCGAGGGCGAACGCCGCGAGCACGCACAGGAGGACCACAGCGAGGCCCGCGGCGAGTGCCGTGCCGAACTGCTGGCCCGACGCCGCGAGCACGGTGAAGAAGACCGTCGCGACCACCGCGATCCCGAGCGACGAGCCGATGCGCTGTGCCGTCTGCTGCATCCCACCGGCGGTGCCGCCCTGCTCGGTCGGCACGGCGCTCAGCGTCAGCGCCTGGTTGGGCGTGATCACCAGGCCGCTGCCGATCCCGGAGACGAACAGGGGGAGCGCGGTGAGCAGGCCGGTCGACGGGTCGCTGCGCAGCGACACGATCAGCAGCGTCGCCCCGATCCCGAGAGCCATGACGACGGTGCCGACGACGACGAGCGGGCGCCCGAACCGCCCGACGACCCGCCCGCCCCACGCCGCGGCGACCGCCGACCCGATCGCGTACGGCGTCGTCGCGAGCCCGGCGAGCAGCGCGGAGTAGCCCAGGCCCTGCTGGAGGTAGACGGTGAGCACGAAGAAGATCGCCGTCGAGCCCGCCATGTAGAGCGCGCCCAGACTCGTACCCAGGACGTAGCCGGAGCTGCGCAGCACGCGGGCGGTGACCAGCGGGTCCTTCCCGCGCCGCGCGTACGCCCGTTCCCAGACGACGAAGCCGGCCCCGAGCGCGAGGCCGAGGGCCGCGGTCCACCACGGCGCGCTCGCCGGGTCGCGCTCGGCGAGGACGACCGGGAGCAGGACACCGACGACGGCCAGCCCGAGCAGGACGGCGCCCACGGGGTCGAGCGAGGTGCGGGTGCGCGTCGACCGCGGTGGCGGTGCGGGCAGGAGGCGGGGTGCGAGGACGAGGGCCAGCAGCGCGAACGGCAGGTTGACGAGGAAGACCCAGCGCCAGCCCTCCTGCGGGCCGCCGAGCGCGATCAGCAGGCCGCCCAGCAGCGGCCCGAGCGCCGTCGAGGACGCGTTGACCGCGCCGAACACCCCGAACGCGGTGCCCCGCTCCGCGCTCGGGAACATCTGCTGGATCAGCCCGAGCAGCTGCGGGTTGAGCAGCCCGCCCGCGAGGCCCTGGACCAGGCGGGCGACGACGAGCCACAGCGGCGACGGTGCGAGCCCCGCCGCGAGGCTCGCCAGCGCGAAGAGCACGAGCCCGACGATCACCATGCGCCGGCGTCCGCGCTGGTCGCCGAGCCGCCCGCCCGGCACGAGCGCGAGCCCGAACGTCAGCGTGTAGCCCGCGACGATCCAGGACAGGTCGGCCGGGCCCGCGCCGAGACCGGTCGTGAACGAGGGCAGCGCGACGTTCACGATGCTGACGTCGACGAAGATCATGACGCCGGCGAGCATGCAGACGGCGAGGGCTCTCCACCGTCGCGGGTCGGGGGTCGCCTCGTCGTCCGGGCGCGGCGCGCGCTGGTGGTCCGTCACAGGCACGGACCCGTGGCTACCCAGGGTGTCGCGCGCTCATGTCCTGCGCGAGGCCGCGCTCACGTCTCGGCGTGTCACGCGAGCGACGATGTGGTGATCCTGGCGTTGAGTGCCAGCGTGGACGCAGGGCTTGCACCGGGACGGTGCCACGCGGACTAACTGCGGGCGCGCTCCAGGTCCGCCGAGACGCGGGCGGCGGCGCGGCGGACGCCCTGGACCACCGCCGGCTTGCGGTGTCCGAGGACGCGGGAGGTCGGGGCCACCACGGAGAGCGCCGCCACGGGGTGCGGGCGGCCGCCGCGCATCATCGTGATCGGCGCCGCGATGGAGGACCAGCCGGGCTCGAACTCCTCGCGCGAGGTCGCGTAGCCCTGCTCGCGGGTGGTCGCGAGGATCTGCCGGTAGCGCTGCGGGTCGACCACCGTGAACGGCGTGTACCGGACGAACCCGCGCTCGAGGATCGCCGTCGCCAGCGCGGGGTCGCCCGCGGCCAGCACGCGCCCGGTGCTCGACGAGTGCGCCGGGTTGCGGCGGTGCTCGCTGCGGAAGCGCACGTTCATGCTCGCGGCCTCGGTGCGCTCGACGTAGAGCACGTCGGTGCCGACGACGACGCCGAGCTGGATCGTCTCGCGCAGCAGCTCGCGCAGCTCGCCCATGGCGGGCAGGGCGACGTCGCGGAGCATGAGGCGGTCGACGGCGAGCTGGCCGTACTCGAACAGCCGCAGGCCCAGGCGGTAGCGCCCGGAGCCGGTGCGCTCGAGCAGCCCACCGGTGGCCAGCGCGGCCAGCATCCGGCAGGCAGTGCTCTTGGCGATCCCGAGGCGGGCGGCCACGCGGGTGGCGCCGAGCTCGGCCTCCTCGGCGAAGCAGTCGAGCACCGCCACGGCGGTGGACACCGACCGCAGCGGGGAGTCGTCGTCAGGACCGGAGCCCGGCGCGACGGCGGCGTCGAGGTCGAGCGGGGGCAACGACAGCACCGTCATCGGATCAGGCCTCCCCGGTCTCTTCCCATTGGGGGAACTCGTCGGGCGGTGGGACGTTCACCTCGGTGACGCGGTTGCGGTAGGAGACGAACGCGCTGCGTCCACCCTCGCGCACCTTGACCCGGATCTCCTCGGTGTTCAACGGCTCGCCGGGGTCGTAGCCGTGCGCCCAGGTGGCGAACGCGCGCATCGGGCCCGAGTGGGTCGCGGCGAGGATGCGGCGGTGGGTCAGCGACCCGTCCTCCTGCGTCGACTCGGTGATCAGCCGGTGGAACCCGCGCCAGAACCGGCGCACGCACATCGCCGGCGGCTCGAAGTACATCATCGGGATCGTGAGCCACTCCTGGATCGGGTCCGCCCCGCCCAGCTGGGTCCGGTAGAAGCGGTCGATCTCGACGAGCCAGCGCGGCCGGTCGCCGACGGCGAGGCGCTCGAGCGTCTCGTTGGTGGCCTGGTACTGGCGGAACGCCGAGGTGACGTCGCGCAGCCCGTCGGGGGTCCAGACGCCGAAGTTGCGCAGCTCCGGGATCGGCTCCGGTCGGGTGATCTCGGCGTCGATGCCCCACATCTGGAGCCCGTCGGTGACGCCGTTGTAGAGCTGGTCGGCGGTCTGTCGGGCGCGGTTGGTGTCGGCGCAGACGAGACGCACGCTGTCGCCGGCGTCGAAGCGCCGCGCGAGCTCGTGGCCGCGGCGGTGCGCCTGCCAGCCGCCCATCGGCGTCAGCCCGGCGTCGGTGGAGTAGCCCTGGGTGATGCCGTGCCGGATGATCGAGATCTCGCAGACGATCTTCTCGGAGGCCCGCCGCTCGACGGGGGCCGCGACCTCCTTGCCCCGGCTCGCCTCGGCGAGCGCCGGCGTGAAGGTCTTCCCGTCGTACTCGACCGTCGCCGTGTCCGCGGCCGCCGAGCCCCGCTCCCGGAAGCGGCGCAGGTACAGCGGCGTGTTGTCACCCTCCGGCGGTGCTTCGGGGGAGGCCGGTGCAGCGCTGGCGGACTCCGGCGCCTTGTCCCCACCCCGACGCGAGCGGTAGCGCGACAGGTAGTCCGGGGCCTCGTAGCGGTGGACCGACCGGGCGTCGGGCCGGTCGTCGACGCCGGTCACGAGTGCACCGTGAAGAAGCGCTCGTTGACCTGGCGGTGGTAGTAGAAGATCGCCCGCCCCATCTCCTCCTCGGTCCAGGTGATCGGCTCGAAGTCCGGGTCCACCCAGTAGCCGCCCGTGAAGAGCTCGTTGCGGTTGCCCGCCGGGTCGAAGAAGTAGGTCGTGTACCCGCGGGTGACGCCGTGGCGCGTGGGGGCCACGTCGATGTTCACGCCGTGGTAGGCGAGCGCGTCGGCGGCCTCGCGGATCGCGTTCCAGTCGTCGAGCCAGAACGCGAAGTGGTGCAGCGCCCCGTTCGGGCCCGTGATGACGGCGATGTCGTGCGGGGTGTGCGAGTGCTCGAGGAACGTCGCGAGCTGGTGGCCGTCGTTGGCGAGGATCTGCTCGGTGAGCCGGAACTCGAGCAGCTCGGTGAAGAACGCGGTGAACGCCTCGACGTCCTCGGCCATGACGAACAGGTGGTCCAGGCGCGGCGGCGCGATGCCGATGAGGTCCTGCGGACGCGGCGGCGGGTTCGTCTTCGGCAGCATGTTGCCGATCCGCTCGGTGCCGTGGGTCAGCTCGACGAGGTGTCCCGACGGCGACTCGAAGCGGATGGCCTCGCCCCAGCCCGGCCCGAGCTCGCGGAGCGCGAACCGCTTGACGGGCACGCCGGCCGCCTCGAGCTTCGTGGTGAAGTGGTCGAGGTCGGAGGCCTCGTTGAGCTTGAACGACATGTGGTCGAGGCCGTAGGTGGGGGCCTCGCGCAGGATCACCGAGTGGTGCTCACGCTCGTCCCAGCACTTGAGGAAGACCCGCGGGGCGCCGTCGCGCTCGTCGCGGGCGGTCTCGATGAGGCCCAGGACCTCGGTGTAGTAGGCGGTGGCGAGCTCCAGGTCGGGGACCCGGACCTCGACGTGCTGCAGCCGGATGATCCGGTCCGATGTGGTGGCCACGTCCGTGTCGTCCCCTTTACGTGTGCATCCGCAGGAACCGCTGGCTGATGACGTTCTCGTAGTAGAAGAGGCCCTTGCCGAAGTTGTCCTCGGTCCAGGTGAGGATCTCGGTGTCGGGGTCGACCCAGTAGCCGCCGGTGAAGACCTCGTTGCGGATGCCGAGCGGGTCGAAGAAGTAGATGGTGTTGCCGCGCGTGACGCCGTGGCGCGTCGGACCCTGGTCGATCTGCACCCCGTTGTAGGCGAGCGTGTCGGCCGCCTTGCGGATCTGGTCCCAGTCGTCGAGCCAGTAGGCCCAGTGGTGCAGGGCCCCGTTGGGGCCGTTGACGATCGCGATGTCGTGCGGGGAGCGGGTGTTGCCCGCGAGCCACACGCCGAGCTGGTGGCCGTTGCCGTCGAGCACCTGCTCGGTCATCCGCATGCCGAGCACGTCGATGAAGAACGCCGCCGACTCCGCGACCTCCTCCGCGTTGACCAGCATGTGGTCCATGCGCGGGGGCGCGATGCCCTGCATGTCGGGCGGCGGGACCGGCGAGGGGTTGTGCTTGCCGAGGATGTTGCCGGTCTTCTCGATGTCCCAGACCAGCTCCATGATCTGGCCGGACGGGACCTCGAAACGGATCGACTCGCCCTGCCCGATCGCCCCGCCGCGGCTGACCCGCTGCGTCGGGCAGCCGTAGGCCTCGACCTTCTTCTCGAAGTCGTGGAGGTCGTCCTCCTCCTCGACGCGGAAGGTGAAGGAGTCCAGCCCCGTGCGCGGGTTGTAGCGCATGCGCAGGGAGTGGTGGTCCTCCTCGTCCCAGCACTTGAGGTAGACCGCGTCCTCGGTGCGCTGGACCTGCTGCAGACCCATCACCTCGGTGTAGTACGCGGTGGAGAGATCGAGGTCTGGCGTGCGGACGTCGACGTGGGCCAGGCGGAGGATTCCCATGCGAGATGCCCTTTCCCGGGCGAGCCGGCTTCCTTGACGCCACGACGCTAACCGCCCTAGCGTTCCGGAAGGAAGACAGCGCGTTCCGCTTTGCGGAACGCCGATCGCGGCGAGGGCTTGACGGGAGGGGCCGGCATGGCGGACCCGATGGCGATGCGCAAGGCCGTCGCCGGCTACGTCGAGGGCATCCACCGCGCCTACGTGAAGCAGGCGACGACGTTCCCGCCCGCCGTGCAGGGCCGTCTGCCGCTGCTCGCGGCGGGGCGCCTGACGGTGGCCGCGGTCGGCGCGCGCAACCTGCACATCCTGGCGACGACGGAGGGTCTGGGGCCCCCGCGCGGGCAGGAGGTCGAGCTGCCCGGCGAGTTCGAGGGCCTCGAGTGGACGGTCCGGTTCTACGACCCGGTCGTCGTGCCGGCGCTGGGGCTGATCGACGAGTCCGAGGGGCCGGCGTCGGAGAAGGTCCGCGGCGCGCTGGGGATCGCGACCGTCGTCTACCACGTCGTCACGCAGCCCGGCTCCGGTCTCTCGCCGCACCACGCGGGCCACGTCGGCTCGGGGCTCGCGAGCGCGCACTCCGCGGCCACGCGCGATTTCGAGCGCCTGCGCGACCGTGCCCGCGGGCGCGAGGCGCTGGTCGACGAGATGGAGGGCGCCGCCGTCGCCGGGCTCGCCCGCGCGCAGATCCTGCTGGCCCGGGCCATCCGTCCCCACGACGCGACCGTCGGCGAGGCCGTCGACGCGTCGCTGCGCCCGGGCGCGACCCCGGACCCGGACGGCGTACGCAAGGTGCTGCTGAAGGCGTTCACCGAGGAACCGGTGTGACCGACGCGCCCCTGCAGACCGTCACCAACGCCGCGCGACTGCTCAAGGCGTTCCTGACGCGCGAGGAGTCGCTCGGCGTCTCGGAGCTCGCGCGGCGCCTCGGGCTGGGCAAGAGCGCGGTGCACCGGCTGCTCACCACCCTCGCCACCGAGGGGCTGGTCGAGCAGGACCCCGCCACCGGCGGCTACCGGCTCGGCCTCGTCGTCTTCGAGCTCGGCGAGGCGGTGCGGGTCCACATGGACCTGCACGCCGCCGCCGGCTCGGTGCTCGCCCACCTGCGGGAGGAGACCGGCGAGTCCGCGCAGGTCGGGATGCTCGACGGGCACGACGTCGTCTACGTCGACCGCCTGGAGTCCAGCCACGCGCTGCGGCTGTTCACCGAGACCGGCCGGCGCGTGCCCGTGCACTGCACGAGCTCCGGCAAGGTGCTCATGGCGTTCGCGTCCGAGCCCGTGCGCGAGCGCTTCCTCGCCACGGCGTCCCTGACGCGTCACACCCCGCAGACGATCACCGACCCCGACGAGATGCGCCGGGCGCTCGGCACCGTGCGCGCCCGCGGGTGGGCCGACGCCGTCGACGAGCGCGAGATCGGGATCGCCTCCCTGGCCGCGCCGATCCGCGACCGGCACGGTGCCGTGGTCGCGGCGATCGGGATCGGGGCGCCCGTGAGCCGGTTCCGTGCCATGCCCCGCAAGCGTCTGGCCCGCGTCGTCGTCGAGGCCGGCGAGGCCGTGTCCCGGCGTCTGGGCTGGTCGGAGGACGTCATGTCGTTGCAGAAGGAGAGCTGAGTGCCTGTCACCGACGCGGCCGCCAAGGCGCGCGCGCTCTACGAGGCCCGCCGCACCCGCGTGCCGATCCCGCCGTTCACCGACGCCGAGCCCGGCCTCGGCATGGCCGACGGCTACGCGATCCAGCAGGAGCTGGTGCCGCTCCTGCTCGCCGACGGCGACCGGGTGGTGGGGCACAAGGTCGGCGTCACGTCGGCGGCGATGCAGAAGATGATCGGGATCGACACCCCGGACTACGGTCCGGTGCTCTCGTCCACGGTCTACCGCGACGGCGACGCGATCCCGCTCGACCGCTTCATCGCGCCCAAGGTCGAGGCCGAGATCGTGTTCGTGCTCGGCTCGCGCCTGCAGGGGCCCGGGATCACGCCGACCGATGTCGCGCCCGCGATCGCCGGGGTGGCGGCGGCGATGGAGATCGTCGACTCCCGCATCGCCGACTGGCGGATCAAGCTCGCCGACACCGTCGCCGACCTCGCGTCGAACGGCGCGGTCGCGGTGTCGTCGCGGCTCGTGCCGCTCGCGGGACTGGACACCCGGCTGATCGGGATGACGTTCACCCGCAACGGCGAGCTCGTCGACACGGGTGCCGGTGCCGCCGCGCTGGGCGACCCGCTGGCCGTCGTCGCCTGGCTGGCCAACGTGCTCGGCGAGGCCGGCGTCGCGCTCGAGCCCGGCCACCTGA
Source organism: Actinomycetospora sp. CA-053990 (assembly GCF_050948445.1). NCBI lineage: Bacteria > Bacillati > Actinomycetota > Actinomycetes > Pseudonocardiales > Pseudonocardiaceae > Actinomycetospora > Actinomycetospora sp. CA-053990. The sequence continues at coordinate 2,676,957 of NZ_CP192043.1, forward strand.
TCATGACCGGCGCGCTGCACGCCGCCGTGCCGCTGAACGCCGGCGACGTGTGCCGGGCGGAGTTCGACCGCCTCGGGCCCGTGACGATCCGCGTGAAGGAGACGACCTGATGGCTTCCGTGGACGTCCACGACCTCGCCGCGCGCCTGACCAAGGCCGTCACCGAGCGCACGGCAATCGAGCCGCTCTCCGACGACGTCAGGGACCTGGACCTGGAGACCGGCTACGCCGTGCAGCGCGTGCTGCGCGAGCAGGCCGGGCCGCGGGTGGGGTGGAAGCTCGGGGTCACGTCGCGGGCCAAGCAGGCCCAGGTCGGGGTGTCCGACCCGGTGTTCGGCTTCCTGCCCGGCGCGGGTGCGCTCGACCTCGGCGAGCCGCTGCGCACCGGCGAGCTCATCCAGCCGCGCGCCGAGCCGGAGATCGTGTTCCAGATGGGGCGCGACCTCGCGGGCGAGCACGTCACCGCCTCCGACGTGCTGGGCGCGACCTCGGGCCTCGCGGTGGGCATCGAGATCCTCGACTCCCGGTTCCGTGACTACCGCTTCACGATGGCCGACGTCGTCGCCGACAACACCTCGGCCGCGCGGTTCGTCGTCGGCAGCCCGGTGCCCGCGGCGGGCGTCGACGTCCGGCTGGTCGGCGTGCTGCTGGAGAAGAACGGCGAGCTCGTGGCCACGGCGTCGGGGGCCGCGTCCCTCGGCCACCCGGCCGCCGCCGTCGCCTGGCTCGTGCGCCGTCTCGCCGCGTCGGGCGAGGGCCTCGCCGCCGGCGAGGTGATCCTCTCCGGCGGACTCACCGCCGCCACGCCCGTCGCCCCCGGCGACGTCGTCACCGTGACCATCGACCGTCTGGGGACGGTGGAGCTCGCCTGTACGTGAGTGAAGTTCCCGGCTATAGCCGGGAACTTCACTCACGGGACCCATGGAGGCCTCGCATGCCGCTCGTACAGATCACCCTCGCCCGGGGTCGGACCCCCGAGCAGCTCGCCGCACTCGGGGAGGAGGTCACCGCCGCCGTGTCGCGCGCGGTCGGGGCGCCCGCGGGGAACGTGCGGGTCGTCGTCACCGAGTGCGAGCCCGAGCACTGGTTCGTCGGAGGGGAGTCGCTCGCCGCGCTGAGGGCGTCAGGTCAGAGATGAGCCTCGTGCGCGTCGACGGGCCGGGCGTCGTCGAGAGTGACGACGGCCGGCGCTTCGTCGCGCTCGAGCTGCCCGACGGGTGGCGGGTGGTCGACGCCCACTGCCCGCACAACCGCGGCCCGCTCGAGCAGGGCTGGGTCCGCGACGGGCGCACGCTCGTCTGCCCGTGGCACTGGTACCGCTTCGACGTCGACACAGGGGAGTGCTCGACCTCGCCGCAGCACGTGCTCGGCACGCACCCCGTCCGCGAGATCGACGGGCACGTCTATGCCGACGTCGGGGACCCGCCTCGGGCGCTGTCCTGGTCCGAACGGCTCCGGGCGCACGCCCAGGAGTGAGGTGTTCGTCCCGGAACGTCCGCTCTCGAGGCGTGATCGACGAACGGCGCCGGGATCGAACGGGAAGCGTCCGACGGGACCGGGTCCGGTACGGGCTGCGACAGGTATGTTGCCGCGCGTGTCCTCCCCCTTCGGCGGGTCCGGCGACCCGAACCGGCCCGAGTCTTTCGGGTCCCAGCCCACCCAGCACGGGCCCCAGGCCGACCCGTCCGCGGCGGGGTACGGGCAGCAGCAGCCGGGGCAGTACGGCCAGTCCGGTCCGCAGCCGTACTACGGCGGGCAGACCGGCGACCCGTCCCAGCAGAGCTACGGCCAGCAGCCCGGGTACGGGCAGCCTTACGGCCAGCAGGGATATGGCCAGCAGGGGTATGGCCAGCCCGGGTACGGACAGCCCTATGGCCAGCAGGGCTACGGGCAGCCCGGCTACGGCCAGCCCTACGGACAGCAGGGGTATGGGCAGCCCGGCTACGGCCAGCAGGGGTACGGGCAGCCCGGCTACGGCTACGGGCCGCCGCCCCAGAAGAAGAACAAGGCCCTGCCCTGGATCCTCGGCGGCGTCGCGCTGCTGGTCGTCCTCGTGGTGGCCATCGTGCTCGTCATCACCCTGGGCGCGGGCGGCACCGTGACGGGCGCGTCGCAGCGCAACCTCGCGATCCCGGACTCCAGCCCCGCCGGTGTCACGGACACGATCGAACTCGACGGCTCGGGCACGGTCTCGGCCATCCAGGTGGGCGTGTCGATCACGCATCCCTACACCTGCGACCTCGTCGTCTCCCTGCGCTCGCCGCAGGGCCAGCAGACGGTCCTCGCCGACAGCAACGACTGCACCCGCGCCAACCCGAACCTCAACCTGCAGCTCGACAGCCGCCAGCCCGGGAGCCCTCTGGCGCCCCTGGTCGGGCAGTCGGTCTCCGGTGCCTGGACGCTGACGGTGTCCGACGGTGTCGCCATCGACCGCGGCAACCTCAACAGCTGGAACATCACCGCCGAGCGGTAGACCGTTCTCCCCGTTCGGGCCCGGGCTGTCGGGGGTCGGTTCTAGGATCGAACACATGAGCGAACGGGTGCTGGGGGTGGTGGAGCGGGAGGCGCTCGATCGTGCCCGTACGCGGATGGTCGCGTTGCGCGCCGAGCAGTACCGCCTGCTCGTGGACATCGCGGAGCTGGAGCGGCTCGGGGTGGCCGAGCAGACCGGGGACCGTAGTGCGGTCCGGTTGCTGCAGGAGTGCGGCACTGTGGATCAGCCCGAGGCGAAGCGGCTGGTGGGTGAGGCCGCCGACCTGACGGCCCGGGTGTCGCTGCGCGGCGAGCCGCTGCCGCCGCGGTTGCCGGTCACCGCGACCGTCGCCGGGGCGGGGGAGATTCACTCCGGGCACATCACCGTGATCCGGGAGACGATGACGCGGCTGGATCGGATCGATGGGTTGTCGGTGGCCGATTGGTTCGGGGCCGAGCGCACGCTCGCCGAGCACGCCCGGGTGTTGCCGCCGCGGATGCTGCGCCGGTATGCGAAGGCGTTGATCGAGCACTTCGATCCCGACGGGGACGTCCCGCCCGAGGGCGAGGACGCCTGCGACGAGTTGCAGGTGGTGCGCCGCCGGGACGGGTCGCTGGCCTTCAAGGGCCGGTTGCATGATCCGGGCGATGCCGAGGCGTTCGTCGAGGTGATCGACGGGCTGGCGGTCCCGTGCGGGCCCGAGGATCCGCGCAGCCTGGAGCGTCGCCGCCTCGACGGGCTCAAGGACCTCGTGCACGACGCGCGGCGCCCCGGCGGCCTCGCCGACGACACCGGCCACGAACACCCCGACACCGGCACTGATGACACCGGCACTGATGACACCGGCACTGATGACACCGGCACTGATGACACCGGCACTGATGACGGGGCCCTGATCCCCGAGCCCCGCCGCCCAGAACCGTCCTCCTCGCGCCCGACCCCGGTGGACCGTCCCGGGCGGGCCTTGCTGACGATCACGATGGACCTGCGGTGGCTGCAGCAGGGCATCGGGCACGCCACCCTGGACTCCGGGGCGCTGGTCGACCCGCACACCGTGCGCCGTCTGGCCTGCGACGCCGAGATCGTCCCGATGGTCCTCGGGTCACGCTCCGAGCCCCTCGATGTGGGCAGGTTGCAGCGCACGGTCACCGATGCCCTGCGCCGGGCGCTGAACCTGCGCGACGGTGGCTGCGCGTTCCCGAGCTGCTCACGCCGCCCGCGGCGTTGCCACGCCCACCACATCCGTTACTGGTTCCACGGTGGGTCGACCCGCCTGGACAACCTGGTGCTGCTCTGCCGCTTCCACCACCAACTCATCCACGCCGGCCACTGGACCGTCGAGATCCAGGACGGGCTGCCGTGGTTCACCCCACCGCCCTGGATCGACCCCGACCAGCAACCCCGCCTCGGCGGACGACCCCGCGTCCCCCTCTGAGCGCAAGCTCAGTGCTCCGGCTCGTGCCCGATCGCCGTCTCGCCGGTGGTGGTGACCTCGCCCGTCCAGTCGCAGGTGGCGCACCAGCAGTAGAACCGGCGCTGGTCGCCCTCCCAGAACTCGTTGGCGAGCCCGAGGTCTCGCGCGCACTGCGGACAGAACCGCGGAGCGTCGCGCCGGTGGGCCTCGACGTCGGCGGCGAATCGCCGGTCGATGCGGGCGCCGGGCGAGCCGTCGGCTGGGGTCACGTCGGCCACGCTCCCACGGGACGGCCTCACCGAGGGATCGTCCCCGAGTCCACCTGCGCGGAGGTCTCCGGAGCGAGCGTCGCCGTCCCGATCCCGCCCACGGGGGTGAACGACGTCCGCCCGGCCTCCTTGTCCGCCTCCACGCGCGCCGCCGCGGTGATGTGCACCTGGCGGATGGCCTCGAGGTCCGGGGAGTAGCGCGTCGACCCCATGTTGCAGAAGTCCAGGGCGAACTCGGCGCCGCCCGCGTGGAACTTGTCCTTCTCGCAGGGCAGGTCGATGCGCTCGTGGGGCTCGCGGATGGTGCCCAGCGGGTCCTCGCCCTTGGCGACGGCCTGCATCGACTGCCGGAACATCTTGCGCAGCAGCGCGACGCCGATGTCCGAGCGGCCGAGGTGCTCCGTGGTCCGGTCGGTGATCCGACCCTGGGTGCACCAGGCCATGATGTCCTGGCCCTCGACGTAGTTCACGACGTGGTGGCCGCGCTCGTCGAACACCGGGATCTCGTAGTCGGGCACCGTCTGCTGCTCGACCGGCTCGTAGCCCTCGGGAGCGTGGACGGTGTAGAGCATGAACCGGGTGGTCGTCCGGTTGATCGGCACGCGGATCTGCATCTGGTGGATGCCGCCACCGCCGACGCGCATGTTGTACGGGAAGACGAGCGGGTGCCCGACCTTCCAGTCGTCGTTGTCCTCCGACGCCCCGGCGAGCACGCGGCGCTTGATGATGCCCCACTCGAACGCGTCGAAGCCGATGCGCTGGTGCTTCTTGCCGAACGACGCCGGCGCGACGAAGCCCTCGTGGTTCCCGATGAACTCGAAGTAGCGGCCGTGCAGGTGCTCGACGTGGTGCGGGTCGACCGCGTTCTCCATGACCTGCACGTAGTTGCACGGGATGTCGGCCCAGCCGATGTCGCGGTAGCCGTCCATGACGTAGACGTCGAAGCGGGGGAGCAGCGGCGCGGGGTCCGGGCCGATGTAGGCCCAGACGAGCCCGCCGAGCTCCTCGACCTTCCCGGCGGTGGCGCGCACCCGCTCGGCGAAGTTGGTGTTCTCCTTCTCCGCCGGCTGGTCGGTGCATGCGCCGTCGGTGTCGAACTTCCAGCCGTGGTACGGGCAGCGCAGGCCGTCACCCTCGACGACGCCGTAGGCCATCGACGCCTTCCGGTGCGGGCAGGGCTCCGGGATGATCCCGTACTTGCCCGACGGCGAGCGCCAGAGCGCGAAGAACTCCCCGAGCAGCTCGACGCGCTTGACGGGGAACTCCTGCAGCTCGCGGGCGAACGCGACCGGGTACCAGTAGCGGCGCAGCACCTCGCCCATCGGTGTACCGGCCTCGACGGCCGTGAGTTCCTCGTTCTGCTCAGCGGTCAGCATGCGGCCCTCCGGGGCGTGTGGCGGTGTCCACGACGCTAGGGAGCCGGCGAGGCCACGAGAAGGGCCGTGTCCCTCTCCGCGGGATGGAGCCCGGTCGGGATGCTCAGGCCGGGGTCGGCACGACGACCACCTTGCCGCGCAGGGTGCCCGCGTCCGCCTCGGCGTGGACGCCCGCGAGCTCCGCCAGCGGCACGCGCCGGGCGACGTCGATCCGCAGGTCGCCGGCCTCGACCAGGGCGACCAGGTGGGCCAGCTGCTCGGCGTCGTTGCGGACGAAGACGTCGATCGCCCGCACGCCGCGCGCCTCGTCGGCGGGGGCCGGCGTCCCGGGCACGGTGTTCACGACGACGCCGCCGTCCCGGACGAGGCCGACGAGCGCGCTCAGCTCCGCCGGTGCGATCGAGGCGAGGTTGAGCACGACGTCGACCGGGTCGGTCACCGCGGCGGTCACCTCGGTCGTGGTGTGGTCGACGACCTCGTCGGCGCCCGCCGCGCGCAGCCCGGCGCTGCTGCGCGGGCTGCCGACCGCGATGACGTGGGCGCCGGCGTGCTTCGCGAGCTGCACGGCGTAGCCGCCCACGGCCCCGCCCGCGCCGTTGATCAGCACGCGCTGCCCGGCCGTCAGCTTCGCGTCGTCGACCAGCGCCTGCCAGGCCGTGAGGCCCACCATCGGCAGGGCGGCGGCGTCGGTGAGCTCGACGCCGGACGGCGCGCGCGTCAGCCCCTCGGCCGGCGCGACCACGTACTCGGCCGCGGCGCCGTCCGCGACCATCGGCAGGAAGCCGACGACCTCCGCGCCGGGGGACAGCCCCTCGACGCCGTCACCCAGCGCGTCGACCGTGCCCGAGACCTCGATGCCCGGCGTGTGCGGCAGGGCCACCGGGAAGGGTCCCTGCAGGTAGCCGCCGCGGATGCCGTCGTCGACGAGGTTGAAGGTCGTGGCCGCGACCCGCACCCGCACCTCCCCGGGTCCGGGGACGGGCTGCTCGACGTCCTCGTACCGGAGCACGTCCGGGCCGCCGTACTCGTGGAACCGCACTGCCTTCACGTCCGGGCCTCGCTTCACGGGATCACTTCATGGGTCGCTGGTTGCTTCGAACTCGAAGCGCCTCCGACGCTAGCTATGCTTCGAACTCGAAGCAAGTAGACTCCCGGCGTGCCCGAGCCGCCGCACTCCGTCGACCCGGTGCAGCTCGGCGCGTACTTCGCGCTGGTCGAGGTGTCCGACCTGCTGCGGTACGCGATCGAGCAGCAGTTGCGCGAGGCGGGCGGCCTGACCTTCGTGCGCTTCCAGATCCTCATGCGCCTGCGGCTGTCCCCGACGGGCAGCCACCGCATGACCGACCTGGCCGACGCCATCGTCCACAGCCGCAGCGGCCTGACCTACCAGGCCGGCCTGCTGGAGAAGGCCGGCCTGGTCGCCCGCGCGCCGTCGGTGGACGACGAGCGCAGTGTCACCCTCACGATCACCGAGGCCGGCCGCGCGCTCGTCGCGACGGTGCTCCCGGGTCACGAGGAGGTCGTCGGGCAGATGCTCTTCGAGCCGCTCTCGCGGGCCGACGCGCAGCGCCTCGCGGACCTGCTGGAGCCGGTGCGCGACCACATGCGCACGGCCCCGCCGCGCTCAGCGGAGGCGCGGCGCCGCCGGACGTGAGCTCCGGCCGGGTGCCGCCCGGGCCCCGAGGGCGGCGAGGTCGGGGAAGCCGCTGGTCGGCAGCGAGCCCGATTGCGTCGTGTCAGGGCCGCCGGAAGCGCCGGCGGTAGGCGAGCGGGGACAGGCCGACGTCGTCGGCGAGATGGGCCCGCAGCGATGCGGCCGTCCCCAGGCCGGCGGCGGTGGCGACGCGGTCGACGGGCAGGTCGCTGCCCTCGAGCAGGCGCCGTGCCCGCGCGACCCGCTGCGCGACGAGCCAGGCGTGCGGTGACGTGCCGGTCTCGGCGCGGAAGCGGCGCGTGAAGGTCCGCACGCTCATCGACGCGCGGGCCGCGAGCCCGGCGACGTCCAGGTCGGCGTCGAGGTGCTCCAGCGCCCACGTCCGCACCGCGCTCGTCGCCCCCTCCGGGGCGGCCGGCAGGGGGTGGTCGATGAACTGGGCCTGCCCGCCGTCGCGCCACGGCGCGATCACGAGGTGGCGCGCCACGGCGTTGGCCACCTCGGTGCCGTGGTCGCGGCGCAGGACGTGCAGGCTGAGGTCCAGCCCCGCGGCGAGACCCGCGGAGGTGGCGACGTCGCCGTCGTCGACGAAGAGCACCGACTCGTCGACGTCGAGGCGGGGGTGCAGGCGGCGCAGGTCGTCCGCCCGGGCCCAGTGCGTCGTGACCTTCCGGCCCTCGAGCCGTCCGGCCGCGGCGAGCACGAAGGCCCCGGTGCAGATCGACATCCAGCGGGCGCCGTCGGGCACCGTGTCGAGGGCGGCGTGCAGTTCCCGTGGCAGGACGCCGTCGCGGCGGGCCGGGACGTAGTGGGTGCCGGGGACGATGACGGTGTCCGCGGCGGCGAGGGCCTCCGGCCCGTGGTCGAGCAGCAGCGAGAAACCCGCCGTCGACCGGACGGGGCCGGGCCCGAGGCCGCACACGCGCACGTCGTAGAGCGGTGCCCCGTCCCTCTGCGCGGAGCCGAAGACCTGCGGCGGGATCTGCAGGTCGAAGCCGACGACCTCGGGCAGGGCGAGGACGGCGACGACGTGACGTCCGTCGGGAGCGGGCATGGCCGGATTCTTGCACGTTGTGGCGTTCGGGCCACTGGTTCGGCGATCGTTCCTCGCGCAGGCTGTCTGCTCGTGACCGAGACGCGGCCCGACTCCCCACCCGCCGTCGACCCACCGGGCCGCCCCTCCGCGTGGCCCTGGGCCGTGGCGGCGACGGCGTTCGTCACCCTGCTCGGGGCGTCGGGGTTCCGGTCGGCGCCCGGGGTGTTCATCGACCCGCTGCACGCCGAGTTCGGCTGGTCGACGGCGACGATCTCGTCGGCGGTGTCGCTGAACCTGCTGCTCTACGGCGTGATGTCGCCCTTCGCGGCGGCGCTGATGGAGCGCTTCGGCATGCGCCGCGTCGTCTCCGTCGCGCTCGTGCTCGTGGCCGCGGGCAGCGGGCTGACGGTGTTCATGTCGGAGGTCTGGCAGCTCGTCCTGCTCTGGGGCGTCCTCGTCGGGGTGGGCACCGGGTCGATGGCGCTCGCGTTCGTCGCCGTCGTCACCGGACGGTGGTTCGTGCGCCGGCGCGGGCTGGTCTCCGGGGTGCTCACCGCGGCGCAGGCGGCCGGTGGCCTCGTGTTCCTGCCGCTCATGGCGTCGCTCGCCGGGTCGGTGGGCTGGCGGGGTGCGTCGCTGCTGATCGCGGCGGGCGCGTTGCTGGTCGTGCCGCTGGTGCTGCTGTTCCTGCGCAACCGGCCCTCGGACGTCGGGACGCTCGCCTACGGTGCCGAGCCCGGCGACGTGCAGCCCGAGGAGGTGGTCGTCGGCGGCGCCGTCCGCCGCACGCTCACCGTGCTGCGCGACGCCTCCCGCACGGGCACGTTCTGGCTGCTCGCGGGCGGGTTCGCGATCTGCGGGGCGACCACCGTCGGCCTGCTCAACACCCACTTCGTGCCCGCCGCCCACGACCACGGCATGCCCGCCACCACCGCCGCGGGCCTGCTCGCCGTCGTCGGCGTGTTCGACGTCCTGGGCACGATCGCGTCGGGCTGGTTCACCGACCGCGTCGACCCGCGCAAGCTGCTCGCCGTCTACTACGTGCTGCGCGGCGTGTCCCTGGCGTTCCTGCCGTTCCTGCTCGCGCCGTCCGCGGCCCCGCCGCTCTGGGCGTTCATCATCTTCTACGGCCTCGACTGGGTCGCCACCGTGCCGCCGACCGTCGCGCTGTGCCGCGAGCGGTTCGGGGCGCGGGCGCCGATCGTCTTCGGCTGGGTGTTCGCCGCGCACCAGGTCGGCTCCGCGATCGCCGCGGTCGGCGCCGGCCTCGTCCGCGACCTCACCGGCGCCTACGACGGCGCGTGGTGGGGCGCCGGCGCGCTCTGCCTCGTGGCCGCCGGGCTCTCGCTCGCGGTCCGGCGGACGGGAGCACTAGCGTCGGCGAGATGACGATCTCCGTGCACCCGGGCGCCGACGACCGGGACTGGGGCGGGCGCCTGCCCCGCAACGAGGCGATCGACCTCGACGACGACCAGCGCGCCGCCCGCGACGAGATCGTCGGGCGCTCCGCGCGCTGGGCCGAGCGCTCCGGGTTCGCCCCGACCGACGACCAGGGCGGGCTCATCGGGCCGTTCAACGCCTTCACCCTGCGCCCGGCGCCCGGGCGCGCGTTCAACCAGTGGGTGCAGACCGACCAGCGCGGATCGTCGCTCTCGAAGACCCTCCGCGAGGTCGTCATCCTCACCGTCGGCGTCGCGTGGCAGGCCGACTACGAGATTTACGCCCACGTCGCCGTGGCCCGGACCGTCGGGCTCTCGGAGACGGTGATCGCCGGCCTGCGCTCGGGGGAGACCGACGGGTTCGCCCCCGACGAGCTCGCCGCCCACCGCTTCACCGACGAGCTCGTCCGCACACACCGGGTGTCCGACGCGACCTACGCCGCCGCGCAGGAGGCCTTCGGCCGCGACGGGGTGCTCGACTTGGTCCACCTGATCGGCATGTACCTCGCGACGTCGGCGCTGCTCAACGCCTTCGAGGTCCCGGCGCCGCCGATCCCCGACTAGCGTCGCCGACGTGCCGGAGCGACCGAGCTGGGAGCTGAGCTCGGTGCGCAACGCGGCGCGGCTGCTCAAGGAGTTCTCGGTCGCCGACCGCGAGCTGGGGGTCGCCGAGCTCGCCCGCCGCCTGGGTCTCGGCACGAGCACCGTGCACCGGCTGCTCGCGACGCTGGCCGACGAACGCCTCCTCGAACGCAGCCCGGAGGGGACCTACCGCCTCGGGCTGGCCGTCCACGAGCTCGGCGCCAGCGTCGCCCCGCACGTCGGTCTGCACGAGGCGGCGATGCCCGCGATGGCCGGGCTGCGCCACGCGACGGGGGAGACCGTGCAGCTCGCGGTGCTCGACGGCATGGACTCGGTGTACGTCGAGCGCCTCGAGAGCCCGTACACCGTCCGGATCTTCGCGCGCGTCGGCACGCGGCTGCCGGCGACGACGACGAGCACGGGCAAGGTGCTGCTCGCCGCGCTCCCCGCCGACGAGCTCGAGGCCCGCCTGGCCTGGTGGACCCCGGAGCGCCCGACGCCGCACTCGATCACCGACGCGGCGACCCTGCGCCGTCGACTGCGCGAGATCGCCGAGCGCGGCTGGGCCGACAACCGCGAGGAGAGCCGCCTCGGCGTCGTCTCGGTGGGAGCGGTGATCCGCGACGGGGCCGGCGAGGGGGTCGCGGCGGTCAGTGTCGCCGTCCCCGTGGACCGTGCGGCCGGGGCGACGATGCGCCGCTACACCACGCTCGTCACCGACACCGCCGACGTGATCACGCGTCGACTGGCTGCTGCCGCAGGAGGCTGACGAAGGCGATCGCGCCGAGCATCGCGACGATGCCGGCGAAGACCGCCCCCGAGACCACGAGCCCGAACGCCGCCGACGCGAGGCCCTCGCCGATCACCGGCAGCGAGATCCCGACGTAGAGGACGAGGAAGAAGCTGGACGCCACCTCGCTGCGGCGCTCCGGCGGGGTGCCGGCGTTCACCGCGCCGAGCCCGGCACGGAAGCTCATGCCCTGGCCGACGCCCGCGACGGTGGCGCCGACGACGAGCAGCGGCAGCGAGGTCAGCACGATCGCGGCGCCGACCCCGAGGACGCCGACGACGAGGGCGGCGCAGCCGAGGAGCAGCGCAGGCCGCAGGCCCAGGCGGGACGACGCGATCTGCCCGACCGTCGAGGCGCCGAGCAGGGTGAAGACGACCAGGCCGCCGACGAGATGGTTCTCGACGTGCAGGACCTGCGTCAGGAAGGTCGGCGACACCGCGGTGAACAGGCCGAGGACCGCGAACCCCGCGAAGCCGGCGATCGCGGCCCGCACGAACACGCCCCGCACCTCCGGTGGCACCGAGACGGTCTGCAGGCGCCAGCTGACGGGGCCCTCGGGTATCTCGATCGGCTCGGCCACCGACCAGGTGAGCGCGCCCACGAGCAGCACCATCACGATGTGCACCGCGTAGGGCAGGTACAGCGGCGCCGGGGCGTACTGGGCGAGGGCGCCGGCGATCACCGGGCCCAGGCCCAGGCCCAGCATGTTCACGCAGGCCGCGAGCAGGCTGTAGCGGGCCTGGCGGCCCTCCGGGGCCAGGTCGACCAGTGCCGCGGTGGCCGCCGCCGTGAAGATGCCGGCCGAGAGACCCGACAGCACGCGGCCGACGAACAGCGTCGGGATGGTGTCGGGGATGAGGAACACGGCGCTGGAGATCGCCGAGAGCGCGAGCCCGGGCAGCAGGACCGCGCGCCGGCCGACCTGGTCGGAGAGCCGTCCGAAGAGCAGCAGCGCCGCGATCACGCCGACCGCGTACGCCGCGAAGATCAGCGTCACCATCACCCCGCCGAACCCGAGCTCCTGTTCATAGATCGGGTAGAGCGGCGTCGGCAGGGTGGCGCCGAGCATCGTGATGAGGAAGGCGAGGGCGACGACGGCGGCCGCGGTCGGTCCGCGGAGGCCTCGCGCGGCTCGGGTGGTGGTCTCGGCCGACGAGCTGATGACGATCCTCCGTCCGGTCGTGCACGACGGACGGCGTGTTCCCCGGCCGGGGGAGGCGCAAGCGCACGTGAGCGATCCGGGTCGCCAGGGCGACCCGGATCACTCACGTGGCGCGTCAGCGCCCTGGGATCGGCTTCCCGGAGAACAGGTACTTCTGGGCCAGCGCCACGGGGTCGTACGTGGCCGGCGTGGCCTCCTCCGGCGCCGCGGTCACCGTCACCGGCCGGGTCTGCACGATGCACACCGGGTCGCCGGCACGACGGTGGCGCCCGATGACCCACTCGACGTCGACGGGGTAGCCGTAGTGCTCCTCGATCGAGCGCACCGCCGAGGCGATCGCCGTGACCTGCTCCTCGTCGAGCACCCGCCGGTCGGCCAGCTTGGCCGGCATGTCGATCTCGGTGACCGCGCCGACCGCGAAGTCGAACGCCGAGACGATCCGCTTGTGCGCGACGTCGTACTTGAGCACCCGCCCGTCGGCCTTGCCGATCTCGACGTGGTCGGGGTCCACGAGGCCCTGCACGATCGCCTCGCCCCAGCCCCAGCTGGTCTCGACGACGATGCGGTCGGTCTTGCCGGTCACGGGGTGCACCGAGAACGCCACCCCCGACGCGCGGGCGTGGATGAGCTCGATGACCCCGACGGCGATCGGCATCGCGTGGTGGCTGATGCCCTTGCGCAGCCGGTAGGCGAGCGCGCGCCCGGTGAACAGCGAGCCCCAGCAGTTGCGGACGGCGTCGAGCACCCGCTCGATGCCCGAGACCCCGAGGTAGGTGTCGAAGATCCCCGCGAACGAGGCGTCGGCGGCGTCCTCGCCCGTCGCCGAGGAGCGCACCGCCACCGGCACGTTGACGTCGACACAGCGCAGGCACAGCTCCTCGTAGGCCTCGGTGAGACGACCCGTCAGGTCGGCGCCCACCGGGGTCTCCCGGAACATCTGGCGGATCTCCGCCGACGCCGACCCCACCTCGGCGTCGGTCGGCGACGACCCGAGCCGGTCGATCACCGCGTCGATGCGCTCGTCGAGACCCGACTCCCGGCAGTGCCGGGAGTAGGCGTCGACGGTGACGGCGAAGCCCTGGGGGACCTGCACGCCCGACTGCATCAGCTCGGCGAGCCTGCCCATCTTCGAGCCGCCGGCCGCGATCGCCTGCTGCGGGTCCACCTCGTCGATCCAGACGACGGCGTCGCAGCTGTGGGTGGTGGCCTCGCTGGTGCCGTCGGGCTCGCCGACGTCGGCCGCGGTCATGGGTACCTCCGGGGCGGCGGTCACCCGGCGACTCCCGCGGGGGCGTCGGCGGTGGGTGCCGGTGTGGTGGTGGCTGCGGATGTGGTGGTGGCGGTGGTGCCTGCCTTGTTCAGGATGGTGACCGTGCCCGTGGTGCCGTCCACCTCGATCTCGTCGCCGTCGGCGATCGAGATCGTGGCGACGCCCAGCGCGGTGACGGTGGGGACGCCGTACTCGCGGCCGACGATCGCGGCGTGCGAGAGCATGCCGCCGCCGTCGCAGGCCGCGCCGGCGATCTTGCCGAAGACCGGCGTCCAGCTCGGCGACGTCGACTCGCAGACCAGGATCGAGCCGGGCTCGAGGCGGTGCATCTCGTCGGAGGACTGCAGGACGCGGGCGATGCCGCGCGCGGTGCCCTTGGCCGCGGGGACGCCCTTCATCACGGTCTGCTTGGCGGCGTCGGGGTTCTGCACGGCCTTGATCGACCCCGGGTTCAGTCCGAAGATCTCGATGAGGATCGGGTCCTCGACGGCCTCGGGGATCGTCCCCAGCACCTTCGGCATCTCGCTGCGCCGGGCGTGCCAGTGGTCGAAGTACTGACGGCGCTCGCCGACCAGGCTCTTGAGCTCACCCTGGTAGGGCTTGCGGCCGCTGACGACGTCCATGAGCTCCGGCCAGAACAGGTAGAGCATGTCGTCCTTGTGGTCGGCGTTCTCCCGCCGCGCCAGCTCCTGGCACCCCCACCGCAGGGGCAGCATGACCTTGAGGTCGATGTAGTAGTTGTGGTCGTCCTGCCACCAGGGGAAGTTCGCCTCCTGGTTGGACTGCAGGCCCGCGTCGAAGACGGCCTGCTCCTCGCGGGTGAGGCCGGTGCGCGCGTTCTCGATGGCCTCCTCGCGCTCGGCCATCGCGTTGCGGGCCGCGGCCTCGAAGTCGTGCTCGTCGTCCTTCTTGAGGAAGGTCTTGATCAGCCCGAGGGGGATCGTGTTGTCCTCGATCCAGCTCGGGACCCCGACGTCGCAGGTGGCCTCGGCGCGCCAGCCGTAGACCTGCAGGAAGTCGTCGAACTCGGTGAGCCAGGGCCCGGCGCCGGGCTCGCGACCGATGGCGGCGCGCAGCTCGTGCGGCTCGTGGGTGTCGAAGACGTCCGACAGCCCGGCCGCCCGGGCCCGCATGGCGAGCCGGTAGACCTCGCGGTCGGTCTCCATGATCTTGGTGTCCTCGCCCTGGAGGAACTTGCCGATCTCGTTGGGGTTGATCCCCATGTCGGCGCAGGCGCCGTAGAAGCCCAGGAAGTTGGCCAGCATCGGGTACATGACGCCGAAGTGGATCTCCATGGCCCGCTTGTGGTAGCGGCGGCCCTTGGTCAGCAGGTCGGTCAGGTCGGGCGTGCCGGCGAAGTCGACGCCGCGGAAGTACTGCCAGGTGCTCTCGAGCTCGTCGCGGCCGCCCTCCCAGATGCTGCGGTAGTTCTGCAGGAAGTGGGGGAGGTTCGTCGCGATGCGGTTGGCCCGCGCGCCGATCTCGTTGGGGTCGGTCTCGGGCAGCGCCGAGCCGTAGAGGTGGGTGCCGGCGAAGCGCGCCGAGACGCCGCGCCCGGGGGGCAGCGGCAGGGACTCGGCCGCGTGCTGGGTGCCCCAGCAGTAGCCGTCGCCGCTCCACAGGGTGGCGGCGAGCGGGGTGAGGCCTCGCGACCAGTGGAAGTCGAGGAACCAGAAGCCCTGCTCGTCGCCCGGCTTGAACGGGCTCGCGGGGTCCACGATCCAGGGCATGTCGAAGTGTTCCGGCTTGTACCCCGGGTACCACTCGCCCGTGGCGAAGTCGTCCACCGGCACCACGTTGGCCATCTGTTCCTCCTCGACGATGAGCGCGAGGTCACCGTTCATCCCAGCGGCACTGTGAGGCAAGCAACACGTTCCACCCCCGGGAACGTTGCCCGCCGCCGAACGGCGGCGTGGGTGCGCTTCCCGGGTGACGCCTAGGGTCGCGCCCCGTGAACAGCGAACCCCTCGCCGTCGTCGTCGGCGCCACCGGCGCCCTCGGGGGCGCGATCGTGCGCCGCCTGCGCTCCCGCGGCGTCCCGGTGCTGGCCGTGGCCCGCTCGGCGGCGTCGCTCGAGGCCCTGAGCGCCGACGACGAGGGTGTCGTGGGGTGCGCGGCGGACATCGGCGACGACGGCGCCCGGCAGGCGATCGCCGACGGCCTGGCCGCGTGGGACGCGCCCGTCGGCATGGTCGTGCAGGCGGCCGGCCTGCCGGCGGTGGGCGGCCTGGACGTCGTCGAGCCCGCGGCGCTCGGGGCGGCGGTGGCCCTGAAGGTCGGCGGGATGCTGCGTCTCGTGCGCGCCGCCGACCCGTGGCTGGCGGAGGGCTCGCGGCTCGTGGCGCTCGGCGGGCACTACGGCGCCGAGCCGTCGCCGCACGTGCCGGGCGCGGGCGTCACGAACGCCGCGCTCGCCAACCTCGTGCGCCAGCTCGCCGACGCCTACGGACCGAGGGGATCACCGCGCACCTCGTCGCCCCCGGCCCGGCCGACACCGACCGCCTGCGCCGGCTCTCCGCCGACCGGGCCGCGGCGCGCGGGGTCGACGTGGAGGACATCCTCGCCGAGCGCCGCGCCGAGTCGCCCCTGGGCGCGCTGGTGACCCCCGAGCAGGTCGGCTGGGCCGTCGCGACCCTCCTCGACCCCGAGGCCGCGGCGCTGACCGGGTCCACCCTGGCCCTGGACATGGGGGCCCGGCGGGGCCTCTGAGGAACGATCAGCAGGTCAGCGCCGTCGCGCGGTCGACGACCGCGTCGACGACCGCCGGGCCGTGGCTCAGCGCCGCGTCGTTGTGGTCGGCCCCCGGGACGGCGACGACCGGCGCGCCGGCGGCGTCGGCCACCGCCCGGCTCTGGGCGGGCGGGACGAGGCTGTCGGCCTCGCCGAGCACGACCGTCGTCGGCACCCCGGCCCGGGCGACGGGCTCGGCGACCGGGAAGCGGTCGGTCAGCAGGGCGCGCACCGGGAGGTAGGGGTAGATCCGCTCGCCGACGGCGGGGAGGTCGACCGACGGCGAGCGCAGGACCATGCCGCCGACCGGTGACTCGGTCGCGAGCCGGGCGACGACCGCCGAGCCCAGGCTCTCGCCGAGGTAGAGCATCCGCTGCGGCGGGACGCCGCGGTCGCGCACGAGGTGGTCGCGTGCGGCGCGCGCGTCGGCGTACAGGCCCTCCTCGCTCGGGCTCCCCGGGTTGCCGCCGAAGCCGCGGTAGTCGAAGAGCAGCACGTCGAGGCCCCGCGCGCTCAGGGCCGCGGCCAGGGGTGCCCGCATCGAGCGGTCGCCGGCGTTGCCGTTCGCCACCAGCACCGTCACGTCCCGTCGCGGGCCGCTCGCGGGCACGAACCAGGCGCCCAGTCGCACGTCGTCGGCCGTGGTCAGCACGACGTCCTGACCGCGGGCCACGACCGTCGCCGCCGCAGGCACCGGACCGGGGGAGGGGACGTAGACCAGCGCGCGCTGGAACAGCCACAGGCCCCCGACCAGCAGAACGACGATGATCAGGACCACGCCGACGGCGACGGCGACGCCTCGGATCACCCGCGCAGTGTGCCGCAGCCCGTCGTCCTGGGTCCTTCGTGCCGGGAGCCGTCCTGCGGCGCGGCGACCGCCCGGCCGGCCCGACCCCCCCGGGACTCAGACCACCTGGAGGCCCAGCGCCCGGCAGACGTCGGCGGCCTGCTCGGTCGAGACGATCGCGCCGCGCAGGACCGCGGGCGTCTCCGGGGTGATCTCGCCGAGGTCGGCGCCGCGCAGGTCGGCCCCGGTGAGCCGGGCGTGGGTCAGGTCCGTGCCGCGCAGCTTCGAGTCGGTGAGGACGACGTCGCGCAGGTCGGCGCCCGAGAGGTCGGCGTCGGAGAGGTCGACGCGGTCGAGGCGCCAGCCGCGCAGGTGCGAGTCGGCGAGCCGGGCCAGGGCGAGCGAGCAGCCGTCGACGGTGAAGGTGACCGCGAGGTCACGCAGGCCCGAGAGGTCGACGCCGACCATGCGGCAATCGCGGAAGACCGTGTCGGTGAGGTGGGCGCCGACCAGCTGGGCGCGGGAGAGGTCGACGCCGGTGAGGACGGCGTCGGTGAGGTCGGCGTCGAGCATCTGGGCGGCGGCCAGGGACCCGCCGTCGACCCGCACCCCGTCGAGCACCGCACCGCGCAGCCGCACCCCGGTGGCCCGGACGCGGTCGAACGTCGCCCCGGTGAGGTCGACCCCGGAGAGGTCGAGCTCGTCGAGGACGCAGCGCCGCAGCACCCACGGGGTGCCGTGCCTGCGCTCGAGGCGGTCGCGGACGCGCTCGGGGTCGGCGCCGGTGAGGTCGGCGTCCGCCACCTCGGGGCCGGCGTCGAGGGCGTCGAGGGGATCGGTCACGGGTCGCGAGTCTGCCCGCCGGGGCGGACGGCGCAGGTCCCCGCCCGTCGGATCCGCCGCCGACGAGGGGCACGTTCAACATGATCGACTCGTGGGTCCGCCTGCGGAACGTGCCCGTCGCCGCGGGCCCTCAGCCGGGGATCGCCGCACCCGAGGGCACGCCGGCGGCGACGTAGCCCTCGTAGAGCGCCTCCCACTCCGGGCTGCGGCCGCCCGGCGGGGAAGCCGGCGTCCCGTCGATCGCGGCCGCGAGGGCCTCGAGGCAGACGTCCCACCCGGCGGCGTTGCGCGACGCCGCGTCCCGCTCGTCCATGAGGTGGGTGAACGTCAGCCGCGACCGGCCGTCGCGCAGCGACTCGAGGGTGAACCACAGCTCCTCGCCCTCCCACGAGAACGCGATCCGGTGTGGTGGCTCGTGGGCGAGGACCGTGCCGGTCCCGCCGTCCCCGTCGGCCTCGAACGAGAACGTCACCGTCGCGCCCGTCGACCAGGTCGGCGCCGCGACCCGCGCCGGGAACCAGTGCGCGAGCTCGGCGGGATCGGTCAGCAGGACGAACACGCGCTCGGCGGGGTGCTGGTACTCGCGGACGAAGCGCAGGGCGGGCCGTCCGTCGATCTCGAGGTAGCTGCCGGTGGGGTTCACGGGGTGTCCTTCCAGACGCCGGGCAGGGGTGAGGTCTCGTCGAGGCGCCGCTCGAGGGCGTCGAGGCTGTCGGACCACATCCGCCGGTAGGGCGCGAGCCAGACGTCGAGCGCGGCCAGCGGCGCCGGGTCGATCTCGTAGACCCGGCGCTGGGCGTCGGCACGCGCGCGCACCAGCCCCGCCTCGCGCAGCACCCGCAGGTGCTTCGACGTGCTGGGCTGGCTGAGCGCCAGGGCGTCGACGAGCTCGCCGACCGCCCGGGGCCGCTCACGCAGCAGCCCCAGCATCGCCCGCCGGTGCGGGTCGGCGAGCGCCGCCCACGTCCCGGTGTCCGGCTCGGTGGTCACGACGCCGAGCATGCCTCACCCGGCATATTCCACACAAGGCATGGAGTTCAGCTCGGTCGACGGGGGCCGACGTTGCGGTTGGACCGGAACACGTTGTCCGGATCGTAGATCTCCTTGATCCGTAGCAGGCGGTCGTACCGGGAGCCGTAGGTCGCCCGCACCCTCTCGTCGCCCTCGTCGGCGGTCTGGAAGTTGACGTAGTTCCCGCCGGTGGAGAACGGCCGGACCCGTTCCCACCCCGCCCTCACCCAGGCGGGGAACCCCTCCGCGCCCGGGTGGCCCGGTTCCCACATGCCGGTGATCGCGAAGACGAAGCGGGCGTCACGGTTGCCGACCGCGCCGTCGTCGTCCGTGTGGTCGCCGATCGCTCCTCCGAGGTGGAGGAAGCCGATCTCGGCCTCGGGGATCGGGCATTGCGCGAACAGCTCTCGCGTCGTCGCGAGCAGCTCGTCGGACAGCTCGGCCACGAACTCGTTCTTCCAGTAGTAGTGGTGGCCCTTGGGCTCGCCGTCGTCGAGGTAGGACTGCACCTCGGTGTAGGGCATCGGCCCGACCAGGTCGACGACCGGGTCGGGTATCGCCCGGAGGGGTGCGAGTGCTGCGTCCGCGTCCTCGGGGGCACCGCTGAAGCAGACGACCATGGCGCAGACCCGGCGGCCGTGCCACGGCTCGGGGACGAACGGCGCCGGCGGGGCGTGCAGCATCAGCATCCAGACGCTGAGCTCCCGGGGAGCCTCGGCGGCGATCGTGCGGTACGCGCGGAGGACGTCGTCGGCCCGGTCGAACGGCCACAGGATCAGCCCGCCGTGGACGATCGGCCCGACCTCGTGCAGCCGGAACGTGAACGAGGTGACCACGCCGAGGTTGGCACCGGCCCCGCGGACCGCCCAGAACAGGTCGGGGGACTCGTCCCGGCTCGCTCGCCGGATGCGGCCGTCGGCGGTGACGATCTCGACCTCGAGGAGGTTGTCCACCGTCCACCCGAACCGTCGGCTCAGGTAGCCCATCCCGCCGCCGAGCGTCAGCCCCGCCACCCCGACCTCCGAGATGAACCCGAGCGGCGTCGCGAGTCCGTGCACCTGGGTCTCGCGGTCGACGTCCCCCAGTACGCAGCCCGCCTGGACCGTCGCCGTCCGGGCGACCGGGTCGACGTCCACGCCGCGCAGCGCGGACATGTCGAGGGTGAGCCCGCCGTCCACGAGCGCGGTGCCCGCGATGTGGTGGCCTCCGCCCCGGACGGAGAGCGCGAGGGCGTGCTCGCGGGCGGCGTCGACCGCGGCGACGACGTCGGCGGTCCCGGTCGGGCGCACCACCAGGGCGGGCGTCTTGGCGATCAGCCCGTTCCAGAGCAACGTCGCGTCCCCGAAACCGTCGTCTCCCGGACGGAGCAGCGCGCCGCGCAACTGTGTGCGGAGCTCGTCGTGGGCGGCGGTGGCCCGGGTGGTGGTGGTGGTGGTGGTGGACATCGGGACCTCACCTCGCGGCGGCGACTCGGACCTCGACGACGCTAGGAACACCGGGCACCGTGCCGCATCGGGCGGGATGTGCAGGTCACGGGCTCCGGCGTGGGTGGTTCTGTGCAGCTCGGTGAGGCGGGCTACACGAGCCCGTGCTCGTAGGCGTAGGCCGTGGCCGCCGCGCGGGAGGACACGCCGACCTTGGCGAAGATGTTGGCGAGGTGCCGGGCGACGGTCTTCTCGCTGAGGACCAGGTCCGCGGCGATGACGCGGTTGGTGCGGCCGGTGGCCACGAGGCGGAGGACCTGCACCTCGCGCTCGGTCAGGCCGCCCGCCGGGTCGGCCGCGCGGGTCAGCACGGCCACCCGGGCGAGGTCGGGCGCGGCGCCGAGCGCAGCGAAGACCCGTCGGGCGGCGTCGAGCTCCATCTCCGCGGCGTCGTCGTCACCGAGGTCCCGGCAGGTCATCGCGAGGAGCACCCGGACGCGGGCCGCGTGGTGGGGGACGTCGAGCTGGTGCCACTCTCGCCAGGCCGCACGCAGGGTGGCCAGCGCGTCCACCGGCCGACCCTCCGCGCGCAGGACGGCGCCCGCCGCCTGAGCCGCCATCCCCTGCAGCAGCGCGACGTCCGACCGTGCGGCGAGCACGGCCAGCTCGTCCGCCGCGGCGCGGGCCGGCGGCGTGTCGCCGGCCGTCAGGAGGACCTCGACGTGCGCGGCCAGCAGCGCGGGCCGATCGGGTGCGGTCGCCTCCGCGAGCGCACGCCGCAGCGCCGCGGCCGCCACCTCGCCCCGGCCCTGGGCGAGTCGCAGCAGCCCCAGCCCGGGCTGGGGCTGGTGGCCCCAGCGGGAGCACTCGCGATAGGCCGCCTCCGCCTCGGCGACCCGTCCGTGCAGCCGGTGCAGCTCGGCGACCTGGTAGAACGCTGCGCCCGCCGCCGGGTGGCCGGAGGCCTCGGTCTCCGGTCGATCCGACGGGGTGGCGAGGCGCTCGCAGGCCTCGCCGGCCGCCTCGGCGGCCTCGGGCCACGCACCCTGCAGCAGCAGGATCTCGGCTCGGTGGACCAGGCACTGGCCCCGGAAGGGGACGAGGTCCGGCTGGGCGGCGCACCACCGCGTCAGCGCCGAGGTCCATGTCCGGGCCCGTCGGAGGTCGGAGATCTCCTGGCAGGCCTGGATCACCGCGCAGTAGGCGATGCCGGCGACGGTCGGCGACAGCTCGCCCGCCGTGGCCGCGACCATCACCTCGTCGAACAGCGCCGCGGCGTCGGTGCTCCTCCCGGCCGCGGCGAGCGCCTCGCCCCGGCCGAGCCGTCCGAACGCCATCAGGTCCGGGTCGGCGAAGCGCTCGGCGATCGCGCCCACCTGCTCGTACGTGGCGAGCGCCGCCGCGGGGTCGCCCGCGCCCAGCTGGGCGATGGCGACCGGCACCAGGAGGTAGCCCCGTTCGGGACAGTCGTGCCGGCCCTCGTCCAGCAGCCGGTGCGCGCGACCCAGCCACCCGCCGGCCCGGATCTCCTCGCCGCGGAGGAGTAGACCGAAGCCGAGCCAGAACGCGTACCGGGCGGCCGCGACCTCCTCGCCGCGGCCCAGGCACTCCCGGTGACCGCGCTCCCGGAGTGCGTCGCACTCGCCGTCCCGCCCGGTCAGGTACGCGACGACGGCGAGCCGTTCGAGATCGGCGGTCCCGAGTCCGGCCTCGTCGTCGGCGCGCGACAGCTCGGCGTAGGCCTCCTGCCACCGCCTCCGGCCGAAGGACGCGCGACCTCGCTCGAGCGCGCGGGACGTCGGGACGCCGCGCGCACCGCCGGTCATCTCCGACGGGCCGCGATCTCGTCCCGGCGGGCCCCCGAGGCCGGCACGCCGCCGATGGCCCAGTCGTCGGGCGGCACCTGGATGATCCGGCCGCGCACCCGGGACCGCGTCGCGCCGAGGACCTCCACGATCAGGTCGGTGAACTCGGCGAGCAGCCGGTGGCGCTGCTCGACCGGCCGGCCCTCGAGGACGATCGCGGTGAAGTAGGGCGCAGGCTCACTGTCCGGATTCGCGGCCGTCTCGCCGCCCGTCGCCCAGTGCTCCCGCGCGTGGACCGTCACGTAGGCACGGATGCGCTCGAGCGGGGACTCGAGCACCTCGGCGTAGCGGCGGCTCAGGAGCTCGAGCAGGCGGGCGTGCTCGCCGGGGGAGTGGTCGCCCTCGACCACGTGCACCTCGAGGATCGGCACGTCAGGTCACCGACCCTGCTCACGCTCGCGTGCCAGCTCGAGGGCGATGTCGATGATCATGTCCTCTTGCCCGCCGACGAGGCCCAGCTCGCCGCAGCGGCGCAGGATGTCCGGCACCGGGACCTTGTAGCGCTCGCCGGCGTGCTCGGCGTGGAGCAGGAAGCTGGAGTAGACCCCGGCCCACCCCTGGGTGATGGCGTTGCGGTCCATCTTGGGCCAGCGGTGCAGGTAGGGGCGGACGACGTCCTCGGCGGCGTCGAGCAGCGCGGTGACGTCGAGCCCGGTCTCGATGCCCATCCGGTCGAACACGGCGGCGATCACCTCGGTGGGCGAGTTGCCCGATCCGGCACCCAGGGCGCACAGCGAGCCGTCGATCTCCTTGACCCCGACCTCGGCGGCGATCACCGAGTTCGCGACGCCCAGGGAGAGGTTCTGGTGGCCGTGGTAGCCGACCCACGCCTCGTCGCCCACCTCGGCGAGCAACGCCTCGAAGCGGGCGCGGGCGTCGTGCATGAGCAGTGCGCCGGCGGAGTCGGTGACGTACGGGCACTGGCAGCCGGCGTCGACCATGATCCGGGCCTGCTTCGCGAGGTCCTCCGGCGACGTCCGGTGGGCCATCATGAGGAACCCGACGGTCTCCATGCCCAGGTCGCGGGCGACCCCGAAGTGCTGCGGGCTGACGTCGGCCTCGGTGCAGTGGGTGGCGACGCGCACGATCTCGGCGCCGGCGTCGTGGGCACGGCGCAGGTCGTCGACCGTGCCGATGCCGGGCACGAGGAGCACCGCGATCCGGGCCTGGGTGGCCTCCTCGCGGGCGGCCGCGATCAGCTTCAGCTCGTCGGTGTGCGAGAAGCCGTAGTTGAAGCTCGACCCGCCCAGCCCGTCGCCGTGGGTCACCTCGATGACCTCGACCCCGGCCCGGTCCAGCGCGCGGACGGTGTCGCGCACCTGCTCCTCGGTGAACTGGTGGGCCTGGGCGTGGCTGCCGTCGCGCAGCGTCGTGTCGGTGATCCGCACGTCGTGCCGGATCTCGGGCCGTGCTCCCGCGCGCTCGCTCATGCCGCTGCCTCCGTCATCTCCGCCGCCACCAGCTCGCCGACCTGCGCCGCGGCGGCCGTCATGATGTCGAGGTTGCCGGCGTACTCCGGCAGGAAGTCACCGTTGCCCTTGACCTCGAGGAACACCGCCACGCGACCGCGCCCACCCCACTTGTCGGTGGGTGGGTCGAACTGCGGCTCGGCGCGCATCGCGTAGCCCGGGACGTACTGCTGGACGCGGGCGACCATCGCGTGCACCGAGGCCGCGACCGCGTCGGTGTCGGCGTCGGCCGGCAGCGAGCAGAACACCGTGTCGCGCATGATCATCGGCGGCTCGACGGGGTTCAGGATGATGATCGCCTTGCCCTTCGTGGCGCCCCCGACCTCCTCGACGGCCTTCGCCGTGGTCTCGGTGAACTCGTCGATGTTGGCGCGCGTGCCCGGGCCCGCCGAGCGCGAGGCCGCCGACGCGACGATCTCGGCGTAGTCCACCGTCGCCACCTGCGAGACCGCGGCGACGATCGGGATCGTCGCCTGGCCGCCGCAGGTGATCATGTTGACGTTCGGGGCGTCGAGGTGGTCGGGCATGTTCACCGCCGGACACACCATCGGCCCGAGGTGCGCCGGGGTCAGGTCGATCGCGCGGATGCCGGCCTCGGCGTAGCGGGGCGCGTTCGCGGCGTGCGCCTTGGCCGAGGTGGCCTCGAAGACGATGCGGGGCAGCGGGTCCTGGCGCAGGAGCCAGTCGACACCTTCGGACGAGGCGGCCACGCCCATCGCGCGGGCCCGCTCCAGCCCCTCGGACTCGACGACGCCGACCATCGCGGTGACCTCGATGCGCGCGCTGCGCGCGAGCTTGGCCAGGAGGTCGGTGCCGATGTTGCCCGGGCCGACGATCGCGGCGGGGACCTTCGCGGGCGCACTCATGCCTGCACTCTGGCACCGCTCAGCGCCGGGGTGGAACCACCGCGTTCCGCTGTGTGGGACCGGCTGTGGGACCGGTGATGGGACTGCGCCGTGGTGCGGGTACCGCGACGGACCTCGCCCCCGGCGTGCAGACCGTGAGGCGGGCCCGGCCCGCGGCGGCGACCACGTCCTCCACGGTGCGGCCCAGCACGGCCCGGGTGAACAGCCTGGTCGGGCCCGCCACCGAGAGCCCACCGAGCGGGCGGGCGTCGCCGTCGACGACCGCGGCGGCCACCGATGTCCGCCCTGCCTGGAACGACGACGACACGAGGTAGCCCGCCTCCGCGCGGCCGCGAGCTCATCGGCGAGCAGCGCCGCGTCCGGCGGGTCCAGGCGCTCGTCCCGGCAGAGCCGCGCGATCCGCTCGTCGACCTCGGCGGGCGCGAGCCGCGCCAGCGCCGCCTTGCCGCAGCCGCCCCGCCAGGCCGGCGCCCGCAGGCCGACGCGGTTGTCCATCGTCGCCCGGCCCATCGAGTCCGGCCCGGCCTCGCGGTGCAGGTAGACGACCCAGCCGCCGACGAGCTGCCCGACGTGGACCTCCTGGCCGGCGTGGCGCAGGAGCCCGCCCAGGGCGCCCTCGACGGCGGCGACGAGCCCGGTGCGCTCGATGATCTGGCCGGCCAGGCCCACGAGCAGCGGGCCCAGGCGCCAACCGCGACCGGGCACCGTCTCGAGCAGCCCCTCGGTCGCGAGCGTCGTGGCGAGCACGTGCACCGTCGAGCGGGGGATACCGGTGCGGGCGGCCAGCGCGCGGGTGGAGAGCACGTCCACGCCCGGGTCGAAGGCGCGCAACAGAGCCGCCGCCTTGCCGACCGCGGAGACCATCGGCCGAGTTTCCGCAGCGCAGTCAGCCATGTCCAGTCCCCACCGTGTCCAGCCCTGCGGGACACGACGCTGGGTCCGGGTCGCCCGCCCGCCCTAGCGTCCGCCGGCATGGCGCGCGTCTTCCAGGTCCCGGCCGGCAGCAGCCGGTCCGGTGCGCGGCGCGCGGCGGGGACGCCGGCCGTCCCGGCCCCGGCGCCGATCCGCGCGTCGGGAGAGCAGAAGGCCGGCATCGTCGCGGGCTACCTCGCGCCCCACCCGCCGCACCTCGTGTACGCGGAGAACCCGCCGCAGAACGAGCCCCGCTCGACGGGCGGCTGGGAGGTCCTGCGCTGGGGCTACGAGGAGCTGCGCCGCCGGCTGCGGGCCCACCGCCCCGACGTGCTCGTGGTGCACGCGCCGCACTGGATCACGATGGTCGGCCACCACGTCAACTGCGTCCCGAACCCGCGCGGGATCTCCGTCGAGCCGATCTTCCCGCACCTGTTCCGGTACCACTACGACTTCCGCACCGACGTCGACCTCGCCGAGGCGATCGTCGAGGAGGGTGAGCGCGCGGGCCTGGTGACCAGCGCGCTGCGCGAGGACGGCGTCCGCGTCGACTACGCGACGATCGGCGCGCTGCACCTGGCGAACCCCGAGTGGGACCTGCCGGTCGTGTCGCTCTCGGCCAACAACAACCCGTACTACTACTCCGACGCCTCCCTCGCCGAGATGGAGACGCTGGGCGCCGCCACCCGCCGCGCGATCGAGCGCACCGGCCGTCGCGCGGTGCTGCTGGGATCGAACTCGCTCTCGCACCTGCACTGGGACACCGAGCCGGAGCTCCCCGAGGACATGAGCGCCGAGCGACCGTTCAACCATGCGCAGTACGCGGGCGACATGGAGCTGCTCCAGACCATCCGCGAGGGCCCGACGTCGCGGCTCAAGGACGCCGTCCCGAAGCACATCGAGGCGACCTCGTCGGAGACCAAGGCCGGCAGCCTCACCTGGCTGCTCGCCGCCATGGGCTGGCCCGACATCGCCGGCGACGTGCTGGCCTACGGCACCGTGATCGCGACCGGCAACGCCGTCGTGGAGTGGGTCGCCCCATGACGTCAGGCCGAGTGCCCGCGGCGCTCATCCCCGCCATGCCCCACCTGCTGGCCGGCGATCCCGCCCCCAGCTGGGCCGAGCTCGCCGCGGCCACGCGGACCGTCGGCGACCGCCTGCGTGCTGCCGGCGTCGACACCGTCCTGCTGCTCTCGACGCAGTGGTTCACGGTGCTCGGGCACCAGGTGCAGTGCGACGCCCGGCTGCGGGGACGGCGGACCGACGAGAACTGGTACCGCTACGACTACGGCCACCTCGACCACGACCTGGCGATCGACACCGACCTCGCCCACCGCTGGGCCGACGCGATCGACGCCGCCGGGATGCAGGCCCGTCGCACGCTCTACGAGGGCTTCCCCGTCGACACCGGCACGATCGTCGCGTCGCGGCTGCTGGACCCGCACGGACAGGGTCGCTGGGCGCTGGTCTCGTGCAACCTCTACGCCGAGCCGTCGGCGATGGCGGAGGTCGCCGCGGCCGGGGTGCGGGCCGCGCGCGACCTGGGCCGCACGCTCGGCGTCGTCGCCGTGAGCGGGCTGTCGTCGGGTCTCACGGGACGCTGGATCACCCCCGCCGAGGACCGCGTCTCCGACGCCCACGACCGCTGGAACCGCAAGGTCCTCGACGCGATCCGCGCCGGCGACCGCGAGGAGGTCCTCGCCATGAGTCCGCAGTACGCCGCGGCGGCGCAGGCCGACAGCCAGTTCCGCGCGTTCGCGTTCCTCGACGGTGCCGGCGTGGTCGACGGCCCGGGCGAGGTCCTGGCCTACGGCCCGGTGTGGGGCACGGGGGCGGCGGTCGTGTGGTGGGGCGAGCAAACCGAGAAGGAGTCCTGATGGCACGGGCAGTGGGGTTCATCGAGGCCGAGGGGTTCGTGCCGGTGTTCGACGCCGTCGACGCCATGGTCAAGGCGACCGAGGTCGAGGTCCGCGGGGCCGTGCGCCTGGGCGGCGGGCTGGTGGCGGTGGCCGTCACCGGCGACCTCGCGACGGTCGAGGAGGCCGTCGAGGTCGGCGAGGAGGTCGCCCGCGCGGTGTCCGGGCGGGCCGTGAAGTCGATCGTCTTCGCGAGCCCGTGCCTGCCGGTGCAGGCGCTCGCGGGTGACATGGCGATGGTGGGGAGCTGATCGTGGCCGAACG
Source organism: Actinomycetospora sp. CA-053990 (assembly GCF_050948445.1). Classification (NCBI taxonomy): domain Bacteria; kingdom Bacillati; phylum Actinomycetota; class Actinomycetes; order Pseudonocardiales; family Pseudonocardiaceae; genus Actinomycetospora; species Actinomycetospora sp. CA-053990. Next base: position 2,704,508 of record NZ_CP192043.1, read on the forward strand.
GGGAAGTGGTGCCATCGGCATCCTCGAGACGCGCGGCGTGGTGGCGCTCGCGGCGGGGATCGAGGCGATGATGAAGACCGCCGACGTCGAGACCGTGACCGTCGACCGGGTCTCGAGCGGCTACCTCGCGGTCGCCGTCCGAGGCTCGCTCGCCGCGGTGCGCCAGGCCGTGAACGCCGGGTCCGCTGCCGTCGAGCAGTACGGCGAGCTGCGCGCGGCCCAGGTGTACCCGAAGCCCCACGGGGTCTCGGTCGGGCTGCTGGAGAACGGGAGCGCCGACCGGCTCACGCGGGCGATCGAGTCCTCATGATCCTCGGGGAGGTCGTCGGACGGGTCTGGTCCGAGCGTTCGGTGGACGGGCTCGGCGGCGTGCGCATGGTGCTGGTGCGCGAGCCCGAGTCCGGGGAGCGGCGGGTCGCGGTGGACCTGCTCGACGCCGGGACGGGCTCGACGGTGCTGATCGCGACCGACGAGGCCGCCGCCGCCGTGACCGGACGCAGCTGTGTGGACGCGGCCGTGATCGCGCTCGTCGCCGGCTGGGACCAGCCGTGAGCCCACCCGCCGTGGGCACGTCCTGGATCGTCGGCCTCGACGACCCGGCCGCCGCGGACGCGGCCCTGGTCGGCGGGAAGGGCGCGGGGCTGCGTCGCCTCGTGGCCCTGGACGCACGCGTCCCGACGGGCTTCGTCGTGTCGACCGTCGCGTTCGCCGCGGCGATGGAGGGCGCCGAGGACCTCGAGACCTCGCTGCGCGACGTGGGCCCGGACACCCCGCTCGACGCCCTCGAGCAGGCCGCCGGCCGGGCGCGGGAGGCGCTGCTCGCCGCGTCGCGGTCCGGTCCCGTCCTCGAGGCCGTGCGGGAGGCCTACACCACGCTCGTCGGCACGGACACCCGCGTCGCGGTGCGCTCCTCGGCCGTCGGCGAGGACGCGGCGGGCGCGTCGTTCGCCGGCGAGCACGACACCTACCTGGAGATCCGGGGTGCCGACGCCGTCGCCGACGCGGTGGCGCGCTGCTGGGCGAGCCTCTACACCGCGCGGGCGATCTCCTACCGCCAGCGCGCGGGCGGGGACGCGGGCGCCATGGCCGTCGTCGTCCAGGAGATGGTGACCGCGCGCGCGGCCGGCGTGTTCATGACGCTCAACCCCGCCAACGGCGACCGCTCGACCGTCGTCTGCGAGGCCGTCTGGGGTCTCGGCGAGCCGCTGGTCTCCGGCGAGGTGACCCCCGACCGCTTCGTCCTCGACAAGATCAGCGGGGAGATCCTGCGCCGGGAGATCGCCGTCAAGCCGACGCGGATGACGCGCACCGACGAGCGGCCGGGCACGGTCGTCGCCGACGTCCCGCCCGAGGACCGCGACCGTCCCTGCCTCGACGACGCCGAGCTCGCCGAGCTCCTCGCCGTCGCGCGACGCGTCGAACGCGACGCCGGGACGCCCCAGGACGGCGAGTTCGCCGTCGCCGACCCGGGCGGACCGTCGCACATCCACCTGCTCCAGACCCGACCCGAGACGGTGTGGAGCGCCCGCGCGCCCCGCTCGGCGACCGGCGGGACGGGCGCCGGATCGGCGCTGTCCGCCGTCCTCGCCACCCTCACCCGCACCACCCGGCAGGAAGGCTCCGACCATGGCGGCTGACCGTTTCCCCAGCCCGTTCGAGGTCCCGACGCCGGACGGCGCCGAGGGCTGGGAGTCGATGTACGACTGGTACCACCTCTTCGGTCCCGAGCGCCGCGAGCTCGACGAGCAGCGGTTCTGGTTCGCCGATCGCCTGCACCACCCCGACGTCCTGCACCCCTACGACGAGATCCAGTGCGAGTGCTGGTGGCAGGCCCTCGGCGCGTTCAACACGCGCGTCTTCGCGATGCCGCCGGCGTTCGGCGTCGACCAGCGCATCGTCAACGGGCGCCTCTACGTGACCCCGGTGCCGGCGCCGCCGGAGGACATCGCGGCGCGCGCCGAGGAGTTCGGGAAGCGCGCCGGGCACTACTACGAGCGCTGGGACGCGATCTACGACGAGTGGCGCGCCAAGGTCATGGCGAAGCTCGAGGAGATCCGCGCGCTGCGCTTCGACCCGCTGCCCGACCTCGAGCCCGAGGAGACCGTCTACCAGCACACGGGGCACTCCGCGGGGTTCCGCATGATCCGGGACTTCGACCGGCTCGTGCTCACGATGTACGAGACGTACCAGTACCACTTCGAGCTGCTCAACATCGGCTATGCGGCCTACCTGACGTTCTTCGGGATGTGCCGCGCGGCGTTCCCCGACATCTCCGACCAGTCGATCTCGCGGATGGTCGGCGGCCTGCGGGTGGATCTCTACCGGCCCGACGACGAGCTCAAGCGCCTCGCGAAGGAGGCGGTGCGCCTCGGGCTGGCCAACCGCATCAACGCCACCGAGGATGCGGCGTCGCTGTTCGCCGACCTGCGCTCCGACGCGGCGGGCACCGAGTGGGTGGCCGACTGGGAGCGCACGGCCGACCCCTGGTTCCTCATCAACACCGACCCCGGCCACCCCGGCGGGTACCACACCTACCCCACCTGGGCCGACGACCCGAACATCCCGCTGGCCTCGGTGCGCGAGTACCTGCGCCGGCTCGCCGACGGGACGACGATCGACCGGCCGACCGAGGAGGTCCTCTCCGAGCGCGACCGGATCACCGCGGGCTACCGCGAGCTGCTCCCCGAGGCCGAGCGGGCGACCTTCGACGACACCCTCGCGCTGGCGCGCCAGGTGTTCGTCTACATCGAGGAGCACGTGCTCTACATCGAGCACTGGATGTGGGCGACGTTCTGGGCGAAGTCCCACGAGCTCTCGCGGGCGCTGGCCGCGATGGGCGAGTTCGACGAGCCCGAGGACATGTTCTTCCTGCGCCGCTACGAGGTCGCCGAGGCGATCTACGACTGCGTCGCCGGCTGGTCGGTCGGCTCCCGGCCCCGCGGCGCGGACTACTGGCGCCCGATCATCGCCCGGCGCCGCGAGATCTACACGGCGCTGCGGGCGTGGGAGCCGCCGCCGGCGCTCGGCCCGCCGCCGACGACCATCGACGAGCCGTTCACGGTGATGCTCTGGGGGATCACGACGTCGACGGTGGCGGAGTGGCTGCGCTCCGACTCCGAGGAGGGCGTGCTGCGGGGGACCGCGGGCTCGCCCGGCGTCGTCGAGGGCCCGGTCCGCGTCGTCACGCACCCCTCGGAGCTGCCGTCGATCGAGCCCGGGGACATCCTCGTCTGCCCGGCCACGTCGCCGTCCTGGGCGCCGGTGTTCGGTCGCGTCGCGGCCACGGTCTCCGACGTCGGCGGGATCATGAGCCACACCGCGATCGTCTGCCGCGAGTACGGCCTGCCGGCCGTCGTCGGCACCGGGAACGCGGTCTCCACGCTGCGCACGGGGCAGCGGGTGCGGGTGGACGGGAGCGCCGGAGTGGTGACGGTGCTGGAGCCGGCGTGACGTCCTGTGCGCCACCGCCGGGCGACCGGCCGGGCCCGCCCCCGCCCGTCGACGCCGTCCGGTCGCGACGTCGCCAGGCGCTGCGCCGCACGCGCGGGGCGAGCGGGACCCTGCTGCTGGACATGGGCGGCGTCGTGATCCCGACGCTGTTCGAGTCGACGGCGGTGCCCGGGTTCCCGGCCGGCCCGATCGGCGTGGACGCCGAGTACCGCGCCGTCGAGCGGGGCGAGCTCCAGGAGCGCGACTACTGGGCGAAGCTCGCCGCGCGCCGCCCGGACATCGACATCGGGTCGCTGTGGCGCGACTGCTCCTACGTGCGGTCCGAGGTGCTGCGGCTGATCGCGCGGGTGGCCGGGCGCGTGCGCGTCGTCGCCTTCACCAACGACATGGCGCACTGGTTCGGCGACGACTGGCCGCAGCGGTTCCCCGCGGTCGCCGAGTTCGACGGCGTGCTCGAGGCGGCGAAGCTCGGGGTGCTCAAGCCCTCGCCGGACGCCTTCCTCGCGGCGGCCTCGGCGCTCGGCGAGGACCCGCGGCGCTGCCTGTTCGTCGACGACCTCGCCGCCAACCTCGACGGCGCCCGCCGGGCCGGGATGGCCGCCGAGCTGTTCGAGGTGACCGACCCGGCAGCATCGACGGCCCGGGTCGCGCGGGCGCTCGGGCTGCCGGCGGACGAGCCGGCGCGACGGAGGGTGTGGTCGCCGTGAGCACTCCGGAGGAGAAGCTGGGCGAGCTGGGGCTGGAGCTGCCGCCCCTGCGTCGCCCGGCGGGGCGCTACCGCGGCTGGACGATGGCCGGGGACACGCTGCACCTCGCCGGCCAGGGTGCCGACGGGCACGTCGGACGCCTGGGCGCGGACCTCGGGGTCGCCGAGGGCTACGCCGCGGCCCGGGGTGCGCGCTGAACCTGCTGGCCCAGGCGCGCGACGCGCTGGGCTCGCTCGACCGCGTCGCCCAGGTGCTCGTCCTGCGCGGCTACGTCACGTGCACCGACGACTTCACCGACCAGCCGGGCGTCGTCGACGGGGCGTCGGACCTGGTCGCCGAGGTGTTCGGAGCGCGCGGGGAGCACGCGCGCACCGCGATCGGGGTGCGGGCGCTGCCGCGGGGGTTCGCGGTCGAGCTGGACGCGATGCTGCGTGTGCGCTGAGCGCGTGACGTACGGGGACGACCCGTCGCAGTTCGTCGAGGTCCGCCGGGGCTCGGGTGCCGGGACCGTGGTGCTGCTGCACGGCGGGTTCTGGCGTGCCCGGGTCGGGCTCGACCACATCGCGCCGGTCGCCGCGGACCTGCACGCCCGCGGCCACACGGTCTGGAACGTCGAGTACCGGCGCGTCGGGCAGGCGCCGTGGCCGGCCACGCTGGACGACGTCGCGGCGGCGGTGGGCCTGGTCGAGGCGCCGTGCGTGGTCGTCGGCCATTCCGCGGGCGGGCACCTCGCGACGTGGGTGGCGTCCCGGGTCCCGGTGGCGGGCGTGGTGTCGCTGGCGGGGGTGCTGACGCTGGCCGACGCCGCGCGCGACGGCGTCGGCGACACGGCCGTGCCCGATCTCGTGGGCGGGATGCCCGACGAGGTGCCCGAGCGCTACGCCGAGGCCGACCCCGTCGCGCACCTGCCGCTCGGTGTGCCGGTGCGCGCCGTGCACGCCCCCGACGACGACCGTGTGCCGATCGCCGTCAGCCGCCGCTACGTCGCCGCCGCCCGCGCGGCCGGCGACGACGCGGTGTTCGTGGAGGTCCCGGGCGACCACTTCACCCTCGTGGACCCGACCCACCCGACGTGGCCCGTGGTGCTCGGGCACATCACCGCGCTCCTGGGCTGAGTGCCAGCCCTGCGTCCTTGCTGGCACTCAACGTCAGGAAATCCGCGTCGATCATGAACTACGCGTACGGATAGCCCCGGCCCGCGTAGTCGAAGCCGCCGAGCTCGAGGCGGGTGTGGTCGGGCGCCTGGGGCGAGGCGTAGTAGGCGCGGATCTCGGTGATGAGGCCGTCGTCGTCGAACTCGTACCACTCGGCACCGCGCAGGATCACGCCGAGCGAGCCCTTGTGGTGGGTCCACTCGCAGACCGCCTGCCGTCGGGGCTCGTCGACGACGATCGCGTCGACGGTCCACGACGACCCCCGCTCGCGCACCGCGGTGGCCCAGCGCTGCGCGATCACGCGGGCCCCCTTCCAGGGCCCGTCGTACATGTCCGGCGGGAAGTAGTGACGCGCGTTGCCCGAGAGGTAGCCGGCGATCCCGTCGGCGTCGCCGGCCGTGCAGGCGTCCATGTAGCCCCGCACCGTCGCCTCCAGCGCCGCCGCCGTGGTGCCGCCGACCGAACCTGCTGCTGCGCTCACCGCGCTCCTTCCGTGGACCCGTGTGGGGCGAGGATGCGGATTTCCTCGCGTTCAGTGCAAGCGTGGACGCAGGGCTTGCACCAGGATGCCCGCGTGGCGGCGAGCGGGCGGGTGCGGCAGGACGAGGTCTACCGGGGCGGGATCGCGGGGCGGCGGCCCGCGGTGCCGACCGCGTTCCCGGCGCTGGAGCGTCGCGCGCGGTGGTCGATGTCGCGGCGCGCGTACGCCTACGTCGCGGGCGGGGCCGGCAGCGAGGAGACCGTCCGCGCCAACCGCGCCGCGTTCGAGCGCCTGCGCGTCGTGCCGCGGATGCTGCGCGGGGTGGGGGAGCGGGACACCTCCGTCGACCTGTTCGGGCAGCGCCGCGCGCACCCGCTGCTGCTCGCGCCGATCGGCGCGCTCGACCTCGTGCACCGCCGCGCCGACCTCGCCGTCGCCAAGGGGGCCGCGAACGCGGGCGTCCCGATGATCGTCTCGAACCAGGCGGGCTTCCCGATGGAGGAGATCGGGCCGCGCGCCCGGGCCGGTGCGGGCTGGTGGTTCCAGCTCTACTGGTCGACGTCCGACGACCTCGTCGACAGCTTCCTCGCCCGTGCCGAGGCCGCCGGGGCGGGCGCGGTCGTCGTCACCCTCGACACGACCGTGCTCGGCTGGCGCCCCCGCGACCTCGACCTCGGGCACCTGCCGTTCGCCCGCGGCCTGGGCATCGCGCAGTACACGTCGGACCCGGTGTTCGCGCGCCTCACCCGCGAGACCGCCGCCGGTCCGCGGCGCCCGACCCCGCCCCCCACCCCGGCCGCGGTGCGGACCCTGGTGGAGATCAGCCGCCACCACCCCGGGCGCTTCGCCGACAACCTGCGCTCGCCCCTGCCGCGCGCCGCGGTGGAGACGTTCCTGCGGGTCTACTCGCGTCCCACGCTGAGCTGGGACGACATCGCGACGCTGCGCTCCCGCACGCGGCTGCCGATCGTGCTCAAGGGCGTCCTGCACCCCGACGACGCCCGTCGAGCGCTCGACGCCGGCGTCGACGGGGTGCTCGTCAGCAACCACGGCGGGCGCCAGGTCGACGGGTCGGTGGCCAGCCTCGACGCCCTGCCCGGTGTCGTCGAGGCCGTCGACGGGCGCGCGCCGGTGCTGCTCGACTCGGGGGTGCGCAGCGGGTCCGACGTCGCCCGCGCGCTCGCCCTCGGCGCGACGGCGGCGTGCCTGGGACGCCCGTTCGCCTACGGCCTGGCGGTGGCCGGGGCCGCGGGGGTCGCGCAGGTGACCCGCGACGTGCTCGCCGAGCTCGACCTCACGCTCGCGCTCGCCGGCGCGCGGACCCCGGCGGATCTCGAGCTCGCCCCGTTCGCGACCACGGAACCCGGGGTGCCGACGCCGAGGTGATCGCGACAGGGTGGAGCACATGAGTCGGGTGCTGCTGATCCGCCACGGCGAGACCCACGGCTACTTCGACGACGTCGGGCTCACCGACCACGGCGAGGCGCAGGCGCGGGCCAAGGGCAAGGAGCTCGCCGCCGTCCTGCCCGCCGGGGCCCGGGTGACGATGCCGCACGCGCCGACCGCCCGCGGCACGGCGACGGCGGTGACGCTGCGCGAGGTGCTGCTCGCCGAGCTCGGCCCGGACTCCGACGTCGCCGTCGGCGAGCTGGTGCCCGACGCCCGGTTCGACAGCCTCCAGTTCCTCTACGGGGGCGAGGCGCGGGAGTCCTCCGGGGTCGCCAAGCACCGGCTCGGGCTCGAGGGCGAGCTCCCCGACTGGGCCCGCGCCTTCGACCGCTTCGACACCGACTTCGGCGCGGGCTCCAAGCTCGGCGGGCCGATCGACCGCTGGATGGTGTCGACCGACCTGCACTTCGAGCCGCCCCAGGTGATCGCCTACCGCGCCTGGGCGGGGATCCGCGCGCAGGCGCCGGGCACCGTGGCGCTCGCCAGCTCGCACTCGGCGCTCCTGCGGGCCTTCGCCAGCGCGGCCCTCGGTCACGACGTCGGCGAGCCGGCCAACCTCGAGCACGTCGACGTCGAGGTCCACGGGCACCGCGCGACCGTCACCTACCGCGACGAGCAGGCCGAGGTCGATGTCCCGGCCGAGGTGCCGCCGTGGCTGGACCCGGCGTACCTCGACCGGGGGGAGCGCGCCGCGCACCGCTGGTGAGCGCCGTAGCGCGGGTGAGGGTCTCCGCCCGGCGCCGTGAGGTGCGCCCCGCGACCCGAGCGTGACGTTTCGGCGCCCCGTGCCGCGCCTATGCCCGGGGGTCCGGACCCCTCGTCCCCGGGAGCACCCGTCATGTCCGTCGCCGACACCCTCGCCCGCTGGCGGGCACGCCTGACCGGGGAGCGCGGACCCGTCGGGCCGTCCCCGGTGTCCGATCCCTCGGAGACCGACGCCGGGCACGACCCGCGCACCGCCGCCTCGCGGGTCGCGGGGGGCGAGCACACCGAGCACCAGGGCGACCAGGGCGCGGTCACGGGCACCGGCGAGACCGACGAGTTCGTCGGGCGCGCCGCGGGCCGCGACCTCGGGTACGCGGGCGAGACCGGCGCCGAGGCCCGGCGCGAGGCCGAGCGGGGCCGGCGATGAGCGCCGACCAGGACGAGCGCGGCACCCGGGCCCGCGTCGCCGACGCGGTCACCCCGGACCACGGCGTCCTCTGGGTGCACCGGGTCGGTGCGGTCGTCGTCGCGCTCGTCATCGCGACGATCGGCGTGCTCGGCTTCGTCGGCGGCCTCGGCTTCTTCGACACCGAGGGCGCCACGATGGCCGGCGGGCTCTCGACCAACGGGGCGCTCTCCACCGTCTCCGTGGTCACCGCCGTGATCCTGCTGGCCGCCGCCGTCCGCGGTGGCAAGCTCGCGTCGACGGTCATGATCGTGATCGGGACGCTGTTCCTGGTCTCCGCGTTCGGCAACCTCGCGCTGATCGGCACCCCGTACAACCTGCTGGCCTTCCGTCTCCCCAACGTCTTCTTCTCGATCGGCGCGGGGCTCGTCCTGCTCCTGCTCGGGGCCTACGGACGCGTCTCGTCGAAGCTGCCGCCGGACAACCCCTACCGCCGGGAGCGCGGGGAGGACGACGACGAGCCCGAGGATGCCCACCGGCAGTCCTACCCCGCCTCGCCCGCTCAAGCCGCGGCCGACGCCGCGATGGCCGACGCCGCGCGGGCGATCGCGCAGGGGACCGCCGACGACGAGCAGCGCCGCCGCATGAGGGCGGCCGACGAGGCCCGCAACCACGAGGACCGGCGGACGATCTGGATGGGGTTCGACGGCCGGGATCCCGACGGCGAGGACCGCCGCGGCTCCGGGGGGTCGGCGCACGGCTCGGCGATGGCCTGAGCCCGGGGTGCCAGTTCCGGTCCCGGCCCCTGCCCGGTCGGACGGGCGGGTGGCCCGGACCCTGGCCCCGTCGCCGGGCGACTGATAGACGTGGACGCATGAGCGTGACTGCGTCCCGGGCCGAGGCCGCGACGGCCGACTCCGCCGTGCGGATCGAGGTCGACGGGCCGACGGCCGTGCTGACGCTCGACAACCCGCGTCGCCGCAACGCCCTGTCGGTCGCCACCATGCGCGAGCTGCTCGCCGCGATCACCGACGTCTCCGGGCGCGACGGTGTGCGCGTCATCGTCCTGCGCGCCGAGGGACCGGCGTTCTCCGCCGGTCACGACCTCTCCGAGATGATCGCCCGGACGCTCGAGGAGGAGCGCGAGGTCTTCGCCGTGTGCACCGACCTCATGAGCGCACTGCACACCGTGCCCCAGCCCGTGATCGCCGCCGTGCAGGGCGTGGCGGTCGCCGCCGGCTGCCAGCTCGTCGCCGCGTGCGACCTCGCCGTCGCCGCCGACAACGCCGTCTTCGGCACCCCCGGCGTGAAGATCGGGCTGTTCTGCTCGACGCCCATGGTCGCGGTCACCCGCGCGATCGGGCGCAAGCGGGCGATGCAGCTGCTGCTCACGGGCGAGGTCATCGACGCCGCCACGGCCGCCGAGTGGGGGCTGGTGAACCAGGTCGTCGCCCCGGGCGAACTCGACGGGGCGGTCGCCCGGATGGCGGCGAAGGTCGCCGACGCCAGCGCGGTCACCCTGCGCATCGGGAAGGAGGCGTTCTACCGGCAGGTCGACCTGCCCGAGGACGCCGCCTACGAGCAGATGCGCGAGACGATGGCGACCAACGCCATGACCTGCGACGCGCAGGAGGGCATGTCCGCCTTCCTGGCGAAGCGGGACCCGGTCTGGCAGCACCACGACTGACCGTCCACCCCGCGAGGCACCACTCCCGCGAAGCAAAGGAGCTTCATCCCATGGCCTTCCCCGGCCTGCAGCACGTCGCGATCACCGTCTCCGACCTCGACGCCAGCACCCAGTGGTACACCCGGCTCTTCGGCGCCGACCCGGTGCTCGACGAGGACGAGGAGGGCGGCGAGTTCCACCACGTCGTCTACGCCCTCGACGGCGGCCTGCTCTTCGGCCTGCACACCCACATGGGCCGGGAGGCCAAGGACCGCGCCGACGAGCGCCGCACCGGCCTCGACCACATCAGCTTCGGCCTCTCGGGTACCGCCGAGCTCGAGAAGTGGCGCGACCGCCTCGACGAGCTGGGCATCCAGCACGGCGGGATCAAGAAGGCGCACTACGGCTCGGGCGTCTCGTTCCGCGACCCCGACAACATCGCCCTCGAGTTCTTCATCGCCCCCGGCACCTGATCCCACACGCGCGTGTAGAAGCAGCGAACGCGCTGTTCGCTGCTTCTATGCGCGCAAAGTCCCCGTCGATCAGGCGGCGGCGAGCTCCTCGCGGCGGACGCGGGCCGAGGCGCGCCGGATCAGCCGGACGCCGACGACGATCATCGGCGCCGAGCTGACGAACATCCCCACCAGGATCGCGGCGGGCAGCGGCACGAAGAAGCCGGCGAAGCCGATCACCGGCGCGGCCAGCAGCCACCAGCTGACGACGCCCGCCCGGGCCAGGGCGGCGATCACGAGCGGGATGCCGACGAAGCCGACGACCTGGCCGCTGAGCTGCCAGGTGGTCACCCACGGGTCGCCCCAGACGCCCTCGGTCAGGGCGCCGGCCGCCTCGAGCGGCACGGCCCGGGCGACGGCGCCGGTGAACCAGTCGGAGAGCAGCAGGCCCGAGAGCTGGATCGCCGAGAACGACGCGAGGATCGCGGCGACCGGCACGACGACCCGGCCGCGGGGCCCACGGACCAACCCGATGGTCGCGAGGACGCCGAGCGCGAACGCCACCCACGAGTAGTGCAGGAGCCCCGCCGACAGCGCGGTCAGCGACGGGTCGGCGCCGAGGCTCGCGACGTAGTCCGCCGTCGAGTCCGATGCCTGCGGTGGAGACGTCGCGATGCCCGCGGTGAACAGCAGCGGGAACGCGACCAGGGCGAGGCCGGCGGCGATGCGGACGAAGGCAGGGGCCCCGGCGGCCTCGTCAGCGCTGCGGTGCGCGCCGGTGGCGAGGACGGTGGTCGGGTCGGTCGTGAGGCTCATGGTGGCTCCCTGGTGATGACGGACGGTCTCGTTGCTCTCATCGAGCGATACGAGAACCGTAGGAAGCCGCTTACGATCACGAATCGTGTCCGCGGTCGGTGTTGATCCTCCGCCGGTCCACCCGGGGTCCTCCCGCAGGAGGACCCGTGACGGGGCCGCGCGGCCTAGAGTCCGCGCGATGGGGGACCGCGTGATGCGCCCGTTCGTCACCCGTCTCCTCGTGGCCCTCGCGGCCGCCGGACTGGTGACGGCCTGCTGCCTCGTCGAGGCGCTGACCTACCGCGCGACGCCGATCGGCACCGTGCTGCTGCCGATGGCGGTCCTGATCGTCGGGGCGGGTGTCGCGCCGTTCGTGCCCGCCCTCGGAGTGCTCGCCGCCGTGCTGAGCTTCCCGGTGCAGGTCTTCCTCGTCCCCGACTCCCCGGGCATCGGCGGCACCGCGCTCGTCACGATGATGGTGCTGATCGCGTACGGCGGCCTGCGCCTGCCGCCGCGGTGGAGCGCCCTCGGGGCCGTGCTCGCGGCGCTCAGCGCCGCGGCGTCGATCGTCGTCGATGGCGAATCGGTCTTCGAGTTCGTGTTCTTCGCGGCGACGATGGGCGGCGCGTGGACGCTGGGCTGGCTGCTGCGCCGCGAACGGCGGCGCGGACGCGAGCTGCGCGAGCTCGCCGCCGCCCTGGCGGCCGAGCGCGAGCGTTCCGGGCGCCTCGCGGTCGTCGAGGAGCGCGCCCGCATCTCCCGCGAGCTCCACGACGCCGTGGCCCACACGGTGAGCGTCATGACCCTGCAGGTCGGGGTCGTGCGTCGCCGTCTCGACCAGACGCCCGAGGGGGACGTACTGCGCACCGTGGAGGAGCTGGGACGCCGGTCGGTCGACGAGCTCCGCCGCGTGGTCGGGGGGTTGCGCGAGCGTCCCGACGACGGGGACGCCGTCGGCCCCGCGCCCTCGCTCGCCCGTCTCGACGGGCTCGTGGAGGAGCTGGGTGGTGTCGGTCTGCGGGTCCGGGTGCTCCACGAGGGCGAGTCGGTCGCGCTCGCCCCCGCCATGGACACCTCGGCCTACCGGATCGTCGCCGAGGCCCTCACCAACGTCCTGCGTCACGCCGCCGTCGACGAGGCCGAGGTCGTCATCGCACACCGCCCCGGGCTCGTCACGCTCACCGTCCTCGACCGGGGGCGGGGGGCGAGCCACGACGACGCGGACCCCGACCGCCCGGGCGGGCACGGCCTGCTCCACCTCCACGAGCGCGCCACGCTCTTCGGCGGCACCCTCGACGCCGGCCCTCGGGAGGGCGGCGGGTTCCGCGTGCACGCGGAGCTGCCCCTCGGTCCGGCCCCGGTCGCCGCAGCGGCACGGGCGGCGGCGGTGACGGCAGAGTGAGCCCGATCCGCGTCGTCCTGGCCGACGACGAGCTGCTGGTCCGCGCCGGGCTGCGGATGCTCCTCGAGGGCGAGCAGGACCTCGTCGTCGCGGGCGAGGCGGGCGACGGGCGCGCGGCCGTGCGGGTCGCGCTCGAGGCGCGCGCCGACGTCGTGCTCATGGACGTGCGGATGCCGGGTCTCGACGGGATCGGCGCCGCGCGCGAGCTCGCCCAGGCCGGCTCGCCGGCCCGGGTGCTCGTCCTGACGACCCTCGACGAGGACGAGACCCTCGAGGCCGTCCTGCGCGCCGGGGTCGCGGGCTTCCTGCTCAAGACCGCCCCGCCCGAGCAGATGCTCGACGCCGTGCGCCGCGTCGCCGCCGGTCAGGGGGCGCTCGATCCCTCGGTGGTGCCGCGGGTCGTCGCCGCCGTGGCGCGGGCCCGTCCGCGTCCGACGCCGCCCCGGGAGCTCGCCGCCCTGACCGCACGTGAGACCGAGGTGCTCGCGTCCGTGGCCCGGGGGCTGTCGAACGCCGAGGTCGCCGCGCGGCTGCACCTGGGCGAGACGACCGTGAAGACCCACCTCGGCCGGGTGCTCGACAAGCTCGGCCTGCCGGACCGTCCGCGGCTCATCGCCTGGGCCTGGGAGCACGGAGTGGTGGCGGCCGAGCACGGATCGTGATGGTCCTACAAAGCAACCTCGCAGGTCGGTAGACGTATCCGGTGATAAGGTGGCCATATGGCTGCACGACGGGACTACTTCGACGGATGCGGCGCCGCCCACGCGCTCGACCTGGTCGGGGAGCGGTGGGCGCTGCTGGTGGTGCGCGAGCTGATGCTCGGGCCCAAGCGTTTCACCGACCTGCGCGTCGGCCTCCCGCACGCCAGCCCGAACGTCCTCTCGCAGCGCCTGCGCGAGCTCGAGGACGCGCGGGTGCTCCGCCGCCGGCGGCTGCCACCGCCCGCCGCGTCCGCGGTCTACGAGCTCACCGAGTGGGGCCAGGAGCTCGAGCCGGTGCTGCAGTCGCTCGGCCGCTGGGCCGCGCGCTCGCTCCCGGAGTCCGACAGCATCAAGGTCGACTCGTTCATCCTCTCGCTGCGCACGATGTTCGCCCCCGACCAGGCCGGGGACGACGTGGTGACCATGCAGCTCGTGCTCGACGACCAGCCGTTCCGGGTGCACCTCGGGCGGGGCGCCCTCGAGATCGAGCGCGGCGAGCTGCCCGGCGCCGACGTCACCGTGCGCTGCTCGCCCATCACGCTGGCCGGCATCGTCTACGGCGGCCGGCCGCTCCAGGACGCGCAGGACGACGGCTCGCTGGTCTACACCGGCGACGCGTCGGTGATCGCGCGCCTCGTCGGCGCCGTGCGGATGCCCGAGCCCCTGCCCGCCGAGGCCCAACCTGCCTGACCGACTGCCCGCCTGACCCGGCTCAGGGTCGCTGCGGCCACCGGGGCACGAGATCGGTGTGGTCGCGGGTGCGTCGCAGCGGGAACTCCGGTGCCCGCTTCTCGAGGAACGCCGTGACGCCCTCGGCGGCGTCGCCGTCGCGGCCGAGCTCGACGATCGCCCGCGAGTCCAGGGCGTGCGCCTCCCACGGCGACGACGCGGAGAGCATCGACCACATCATCTGCCGGGTGACTGCCACCGACACCGCCGAGGTGTTCTCGGCGACCTCGCGCGCCAGGCCGTAGGCGGTGTCGAGGAGGTCCTCGTCGGGCACGACCTTCGAGACGAGGCGGCCCTCGAGGGCCTCGCGGGCGCCGAACACCCGGCCGGTCATCGCCCACTCCATCGCCTGCGAGATGCCGACGACGCGCGGGAGGAACCAGCTCGACGCGGCCTCCGGCACGATGCCCCGGCGCGCGAAGACGAATCCGAAGCGCGCCGACGCGCCGGCGATGCGGACGTCCATGGGCAGCGTCATCGTCGCGCCGACCCCGACCGCGGGCCCGTTGATCGCGGCGATCACGGGCACGGTCAGGGCGGCGAAGCGCAGGGCCACCACGCCGCCCCGGTCGCGGCCCACGCCGTTGACCTCGCCGTAGCGTTCGGCCTTCTCGCGGCCCCGGGCGTCGAACGTGCTGCCGCCCCCGCCGAGATCCGCGCCCGCGCAGAAGGCACGTCCCCGTCCGGTGATCACGAGCGCGCGCACGGCGTCGTCGGCGTCGATCGCGTCGCAGGCGCTCACCAGCTCGTCGCACATCTGTCCGGTGAACGCGTTCATGCGCGCCTCGCGGTCGAGCACGATCGTCGCGATCCCGTCGGCGACCGAATACTCGATCTCGGTGAACTCCACGCCCCGCACCCTCCCGGAGGTCGCGGTAACGGTCAACGGTGACCGGTACTGGGCCGGACGAGCGATCACGACGCGACGACCGGGTCCCGCGTGTCGCAGAGCGTGGACACGACACGGACGGGGTACCACAGTCTCCAAGGCCGGGTCGACGCAGCGGTCACCCGATCCCCGCGTCGGCGCCCCAGGCGCCCGAGGAGGACCCGTGACGACCGTGATGCCCGAGAGCCCGACGAACCACGACACCGGCGAGATCGTGATCGCCGTGCCCGCCGGTCCCCGCGCCGCCGCGGTCCTGAGCTGCCGTCTCCACGGCGTCATCGCGGGCGCCGGCCCCGGGGCGTCGCTGACCCTCGTCGTCGAGGCGGGCGACCGGGCCGCCGACCCGGACGTCGCCCGCGTGCTCACCTGCGCCCGCGAGAGCGCCGAGAGCAGGGGCCTCGTCCTCGTCGTGCGGTAGCCACCCGTGCTTTCCTGGACGCATGGCGTTCGTCCGGGGTCACGCGCGGGAGTCGGGGTGGGTGGTCAGCCACTACCGACGGCCCCAGCGCGCCGGGGACGACCAGCTCCCGCTGCCAGAGCAGCGGGAGCCCGCCGAGGCTCAGGTCTGTGACACCACCGGGTCCGCCGAACCCGGCGTCGAGGACCCCGACCCCGACCCCGACCCCGACTCCGGCGTGCGTGCCACGCCGCGCCGCACCGCGTCGACGAGGTAGGGCCGCAGGCGCTCGGGCTCGACGATCCGGTGCACCGAGCCCATCTCCTGGGCGCGGGCCACCGAGTGCTTGGTGTCGAACTCGTCGGCCACCTCGCCGAGCTTCTCCGAGCGCACGACCGGGCGGATCGCGTTCAGCTCCGTCCGCAGCTCGGCGACGTCCTCGCCGCGCTCCAGCCGCTCGCTGATCCGGGCCTCGAGCTCGGCGACGCGCGGGTCGGCGGCGACCCGCTTGGCCACGTCGCCCGCGAAGACGACCGCGGCCGCCGGGGCACCGCCGATCACCGAGGCGTACGAGCCCTCGACCGCGGCCACCTCCATCTGGTCGTTGAGCGTCCCGGAGAACACGACGAAGGCGCCGCCGTGGTAGCGCGAGACCACGCAGAACACGATCGGTCCGTCGAAGTTGACCACCGCCCGGCCGATCTCCGCGCCGTACTCCAGCTGCAGGCCGCGCAGTGACTCCGGCGAGCCGTCGAAGCCCGAGAGGTTGGCCAGCACGACCACCGGACGGTTGCCGCTGGCGGCGTTGATCGCCCGCGCCGTCTTCTTGGACGAGCGGGGGAACAGCGTGCCCGCCGTCCACTGGCCCGGGCCGTCGACCGGCGGCGGACCCCGGCGGGGGATCGGCTTGGACTCGATACCGATGAGCTCCACCGGGTTCCCGCCGAGGTGGGCGTCGAGCACGACGACGGACTCCGCGGCGTGCATGTCGGCCCAGCGCTCGAGCGTGGCGTGGTCGGTGTCCGCGACGCCCTTCATGAGCGAGCGGATGTCGAAGGGCTTCTTGCGCTCCGCGTTGCTCGCGGGGTCGAAGATCTCGCCGAGCGTCGTGAACCCGTCGCCGTGGTGGGACGAGCTCCGGACGTCGCGGTCGACCGGGTCCTCGGTCGGCGCCGGGCGCGGGAAGCGCTCGCCGGGCACGACGTAGGTGTGCGCGTAGTGGCGCAGCAGCACCTCCACCGCGCCGGAGAGATCCGGCGCCCAGTACTGGGCCTGCCCGTTCGGCCCCATGATCCGGTCGTAGCCGCCGATGCCGTAGTTGTCCTCGGCCGAGACGCCGCCGGAGTAGTCCAGCGACTGCTTGCCGGTGAGCACCATGGCGGAGTCCGGTGTCATGACGAGGATGCCGCGGGTGTGCATGAGCATCGTCGCCTCGGCGTTCCAGTACGGCTGGGCGCCCACGTTGATGCCCGTGACGACGACGTTGATCTCGCCGCCGTCCTGGGTGAACGTGATGATCGCCCGGAGCACCCGGGAGATCCAGTCCATGTTCTCGGTGCCGGAGTCCATGGCGATCTTGGCGCCGGCCGAGACGGCGTACCACTCGACGGGTACGCCGTGCTCACGGGCGAGGTCGATCGCGGCGAGGACGCGCCGGCACTCCGGCTCGGCGATGGCCCCGAGCGCGCGCGTGGGGTCGCCGAGCAGAAGCACGCGGGTCAGGCCCTCGGGCTGGCGCCGGGTCGGCGTGGTGACCATGCCGAGCACGATGTTGGCGGTGTTCGCCCCGTAGGGGCGATCGACCGGCACCGGCCGCAGGGTCTCCGGGTCGATGTCGTACTCGGTGAACGTGCCGGCCGGCCCGTCGGGGTCGGGGTTGCGCGTGACCAGCGGGACGAGCTCGTAGGGGTAGAGCGCGCCGCGCCGCTCCGCCTTGATCACCTTCTGCGTGTAGGCGTCGAGCTCGGCCATCGGGTGCGACGGCGGCTCGGTCACCCGCAGCGTCAGGCCGGCGCCGGGCGGGCGGGTCATCCGCAGCACGTAGTCGTGCGTCGGCGCCGAGGGGTCGTCCGGGGCGCCGTCGCGGGCCCGGAACCGCACCATGACCTGCTCGATGCCGAGGGCGTCGGTGCGCGGCGCGAGCGTGCGGACGATGCCGTCGAGCTCGGTGAGGGGGACCTCGACGACGGGCCACACGTAGAGCAGCACGCGGTTCCAGCGCAGGCCGGCCAGGTCGGAGTCGGCGGCGCGGACCGAGCGCAGGCTGTCGAGCGCCGCGTCGAGCACGGCCTCCACCTGCGGCAGCGCCCGCACGTTCCCGTCGTCGTCGCGCAGCACCGTGAGGTCGCGGACGTCGCCGGTGACGATCAGCCGCCGGTCCTCGGGCACGTTGCGGCCCTGCGCGTGGAACAGGTGGACGTCGGTGGCCGACGACAGACGCGTGAGCTCGAAGTCGCGCAGCCGCCACAGACCGAGCCGCTCGGCGACCATGGGGTGCAGGCCACGCAGGGTCCGGTCCTCGATCGGCGTGAGCTGGCCGGCCACGGAGGTCGCGTCGTCGGTGTCGGGACGGAACGTGAACCAGCTCGTCGCGCCGTCCCCCTGGCCGTCGGTGCCCCGGACCCCGACGGTCACCCGGGCGACCGACGCGGGGATCGACGCGATCTTGTCCTGGATGCGCGCGGCACGGTCGTCGGGACCGTCGCTGGCCTCCGGCCCGCGCGGGGAGGCGACGTAGAGGTCGATGAGCACCCGGTCGCCGGCCGGCAGGGCCTCGACGAGCTGGTGGAGGTCGGTGGACACGGTCTCCGGGGCGGTGGCGCCCTCGGGCTCGTCGACCGTCGCGACCGTGGCGACGACGACGTAGGAGACCCCGTCGTGGGTGTAGCGGGCCGTCAGCACCGGGCGGCCGCCGTGCTCGACGACGCGGACGTCGCCCACGTCGCGGATCAGCCCGTAGTACCGCCGGGTCATCACCTCGAGCATCACGGCGTGGTGGCGCTCGGCGAACACCCCGAGGATCGGCTCCCCGGAGGCGACGATGTCGTCGATCTGGGTGGCGCGCTCGTCGGGGTCGTCGGACAGCGCGTCGAGCTCGCTGCGCACCCGGGCCTGGACGCGGGCGCGCTCGGACTCGATCAGCGGCGCGTCGAAGCAGCGGAAGCGCACCTGGCGGGCGAGGTCGCCGATCTGCGGGTGCCGCACCTGGGTGGCGGCCACCAGGTGGTCGAGCACCGTGCGGTAGGCCTCGCCCTCGCGGGCCGCGGACTCCGGGTGCCGGAGCCGGGCCCCGAGCAGCGCCGCGACCACCGGCTGGAGGGCGCCGGCGCGGCGGTGCGCCAGGAACATGCGGTACAGCGCCGGGCCGAGCAGCTCGGGGGCGCTGTCGAGGTCGGTGACGCCGTAGTGGGCCAGCGCGCGTCGCAGCTTGAGGCGGAACGACTCGGGCAGCACCTCGGCGTCCGGGTCGCGGGAGCGCAGGTAGGCGTAGAGGTACTCCTGCGGGTTGCGGGTGGACTCCTCGTCGACGGCGGTGTCGTCGACCTCGCCCCCGCCCTCGAGGCGGCGGTTGCGCGAGAGGGCCGAGAGGTCCGCGACGGTGCGCAGGATGTCGATCTCGTCGTGCAGCACGTCCGGGTCGTCCGCGGGGAGCTCGTCGCGGGCGCGGTCGAGGGCGGCGAGCAGCGGGCGGGCCTCGCGCTCGTCGACGTCGTACCCGAGGACGAGGGCGTGGAGGGCGTCCAGCGCGTCGTGGGCCCGCGTCCGCGCGTCCGCCCGGTCGGCGTCGGCGACCGGCGGGGCGAGCGCGGCGAGGCTCACGCGGTCCGCGCCGGAGCCGCCGCCGGTGTCGTCGGCGTCGGGCTCGAGCCGGACGAGCCGGGTGCCGCCCTCGACCTGGGTGTTGGCGTCGACGATGACCTCGGCGACCCGGCCGGAGACCGGGGCCCGCAGCGCGGTCTCGAGCTTCATGCTCTCGACGACGGCGACGGTGTCGCCCTCGGCGACGGTGTCGCCGGGGGAGACGGGGATCGACACCACCATGGCGGGGGCGGGCGCGCGCACGAGCCCGGCCTCGCCGCCGGAGATGCGGTGGACGGCGCCGTCGACCTCGACGAGGTAGTCCGAGCCCTGGGTGACCGAGAGGACGCCGAAGGTCTGACCGCCGACGGTGAGGCGGCGCTCGAAGCGCCCGGAGCGCTCGACGACCACGTCGACGCCCTCGGCGCCGTCGCCGTCGAGCACCACGCGGTAGTGCGACGGGCGCGTGCGCGCGACGCGCAGCCGGTAGGACTCGCCGACGACCCGCACGTCGACCTGGTGCCACACCTCGTGGCCGACCTCGGGCCGCCCGCGCTCGGCGGAGAGGAAGAGCCGGCCCTGCTGGCGGAACTCGTGGGCGCCGTGCGCCTCGACCGCGGCGGCCAGCAGCGCGATGTCGACGCGGCGCGGCGGCGTGTAGCCCTCGGCCATCATCCTGTCGAGCCACGTGGTGTCCGCGGTGCCCTGCGTGACCTCCGGGCGCGAGAGCAGGTCGAGCAGGAACGCCTTGTTGGTGGTGCCGCCCTCGACGACCACGGCGGTCTGGCGGATCGCGCGCGCCAGCCGGGCCCGGGCCTCGTCGCGGGTGCGCCCCCACGAGATGACCTTCGCGATCATGGAGTCGTACTGCGGCGGGATGACGTCGCCGGTGGCCACGCCCGTGTCCACGCGGATGCCGGGCCCGGCCGGCAGCACGAGGTGCTGGATGGCGCCGGGCGCCGGGGCGAAGCCGTGCTCGGGGTCCTCGGCGGTCAGGCGGGCCTCGATGGCGTGACCCGACGCGGGCGGATGGATCGGATCCGCCATCACCTCGTCGCCCAGCACCTCGGCCAGGGCGCCGCCCATCGCCACGTGCAGCTGGAGCTTGACGATGTCGACGCCGGTGACGGCCTCGGTGACGGGGTGCTCGACCTGGAGCCGGGTGTTGACCTCCATGAACGACAGGACGTCCTGCGCGGGGTCGTAGAGGAACTCCACGGTGCCCGCGTTGAGATAGCCCGCGGCGCGCGCGAGGTCGGCGGCGCTGCGGCGCAGCAGGCGGTCCTGCTCGGCGTCGAGGGCGGTGGAGGAGGACTCCTCGAGCACCTTCTGGTTGCGCCGCTGCACGCTGCAGTCGCGGACCCCGAGGGTGACGACGCCGCCGTACGCGTCGGCGACGACCTGCACCTCGACGTGGCGCCCACCGCTCACCGCGCCCTCGAGGAAGACGGTGCCGTCCCCGGCGGTGCGCTCGCCCTCGGCGGAGGCGCGGGCGAAGGAGTCCTCGAGGTCCTCGGCGCGGGCCACGTACCGGATGCCCCGGCCCCCGCCGCCGGCGGTGGCCTTGACCATGAGCGGGAAGCCGATCTTCTCGGCGGCCTCCTTCGCGGCCTCGGCGTCGGGGACGGGCCCACCGCTCCAGGGGGCCATCGGCACGCCGACGCTCTCGGCGATGCGCTTCGACTCGATCTTGTCCCCGAGCCGCTGCATGGTCTCGGAGCCCGGGCCCACGAACGTGATCCCGAGGCGCTCGCAGAGGGCGGCGAACTCGGCGCGCTCGGAGACGAAGCCCCAGCCGGGCCAGACGGCGTCGGCCCGGCGGGCGACCAGCACGCGCTCGAGCTCGGCGAGGTCGAGGTAGGGCACCGGCCCCATGTCGTCGGGGTCGTCGGGCCCGATGAGGACGGCCTCGTCGGCCTCGCGCACCGCCATCGCGTGGCGGTCCACGGCCGTGTGGACGGCGATCGTCCGGATCGGGGGCAGCGCGCCGTCGTGCTCGGCGTTCCACTCCCGGACCGCGTTGATCAATCGCATCGCGGGCTCGCCACGATTGACGATCGCGAGGCGTTGGAACGGACGAGGTGGCGCGCTCACGGTCCGGACCCTAACCGCGACGGGGGGTGCTGTGCGGCCCTCGCGACGGCCTCTAGGCCGGCAGGCGGAAACTCATCAGGCCCGGGACGTGGCCGACGTACACCGCGGCGGCCGAGCGCCCTGCGTCCGTCCGGGTGTTCTCGGCCTGGCGGCGCAGGAGATCGGTCACCGAGGTACCTCCGTCACGGCCCACCTCGTGCGCGCCCTGAGCCCTCGTGACGGCGCCCGTCGCGGCACTCGGCCCGGTGTCCGTCCCGCGGCGGGCGACCTCGGCGAAGATCGGGGTGTCCATCGCGGGCGACGCTAGTGGCGCGCCGGGTCGGGCGGCCCCGGCTCGCCCACGATCGGGTGGGTGCGTTCACCCGGGGGAGTCGTCCCCGCACATCTCATCCCCGGGGGGTGGGGACCGATGCGGCGCGACTGTCTACGAAGACCCCATGTGCCTGTTCATCATCCTGCTGCTCATCGGGCCGCGAGCGGTCATCCTCGTGTGGGCATTGGTCTCGCCGCTGCAGTGGAGTGCCGTCTTCGGCACGTTCCTGCTCCCGGTCCTGGGCTTCCTCTTCCTGCCCTGGACGACGCTGACCTACTTCCTCGTGGCGTCCGGAGGTGTCGTCGGCCTCGACTTCCTGTTCCTGGCGCTGGCGCTGGTCGTCGACCTCTCGAGCTACGCGGGCGGCGGCGCCTACCGGCGCCGCCGGGCCATGGCGTGAGGGTCGGGGCGTGAGGGGTGCGGCCGGGAACGTGCCGACGTCATCCCGGCGGGGTGATGCCAGGGACCCGGCCGCCGCGCCACGCTCCGGTGGCCCCGATTCGTCACGGCCCGCCCGGAGGACATCCCATGGTCCAGCAGCGTTCCGGAGCCACCGCGGAGGGTTCCGGCGGAGCCCGGCTCGGGGCCGGGGCGATCGCCTCGCTCGTCGGGGTGGGTCTGCTCGTCATCTTCATGATCCAGAACACCGACCGCATCACGCTGACGTTCCTGTTCTGGAGCTTCACCTGGCCGCTGTGGCTCTTCACCGTGGTGACGGCGCTCGTCGGGGCGCTGATCTGGTTCGGGGTCGGTGTGATGCGCCGTCACCGGCGCCGCACGGACCGCCGGGCCGATCGGCGGGACTGAGGTGGACGGGCACCGGTACGAGCTGAGGGTGGCGGGCCGGCTCTCGGAGCGGGCGCGCGACGCGTTCCCCGACACGACCATCGACGTCGTCCCCGCCGAGACCGTCATCTCCACCGAGGTGGTCGACGAGTCCGCGCTGCACGGGCTCCTCGCGCTGTGCCGCTCCCTCGGGCTCGAGGTGACGTCGTTCCACCGCGTGGTGCCGTAGGACCTCCCCCGTCGTCCTCAGTAGTCCTCAGTCGTCCTCGGTCGACTCGGCCGTCCTCCTCGCGCGGGCCGTCGCGTTGCCGAAGTTGGACACGAGCCGCGCCACGAGGGTGACCAGGAAGACCTGGCCGAGGAGGGCCTCGAGCACGGCGACGGCCCGTCCGGCGTTGCGGGCGGCGGTGAAGTCGCCGTACCCGAGCGTGGTCAGGGTCGTGAAGCTGAAGTACTGCACCGTGGCGGAGTCGGGGGCCTGGCCGTTCGCGAAGAACGGCGCCGTCCCGAGCCGCGACATGCCCGTGTAGATCTCCGCGAACATCAGGCCGATGAGCAGGTAGGCGCTCAGGGCACCCGCGATCGTCTGGAGGGTGACCACCCGGTGCCGCAGGATGTGCCGGACGATGAGCACGACGGTGGCGCCGAGGACGAGGGCGAGCCACAGCGCGGCCGCCCCGCGGAACCCGTCCCCGGGGTTCGAGAGCAGCACGGCCAGCGACCCCGCCGAGCCCACCGTCGCCCCGATCCGCAGCCCCCACACCACGGGCCGGCCCAGCCGGGACGACCGGATGGCCAGGACCAGGGCGCCGAGGTAGAGCACCACCGTCAGGAGGCTCACCCAGGTGTCGGTCGCCAGCGCGCCCACCAGGTACCCGGCCACGAGCAGCGCGAGGACGAGCCCGTAGTGGCCCCCGTCGGCCGCGGCGGGCCCCGGGACGTCCCCGGTCACCCGAACCCGCCGACGACCATCCGGAAGCCCACCCCCACCCACGAGGGGCACCCTCTCACCCGGAGGCCAGGTCGACGACGCCGACGACCACGAGGTACACCCCGACGAGGACGAACACCGTGACGATCAGGTGCTTCTTGTGGGCCTGGACCCAGGCGGTCAGGCGCGCCGCGCTGTCGCGGGTGGTCTCCGGGCGCCACGTCCAGGACGCCAGGGCGGCCAGGGGCACCGCGTACCAGAGCAGGTTGTACACACCGACCTGGAGCAGGCCGCTGACGAGGCCGGGCCGGTCGGCCACGATCGCGGCGAGTGCCCCGAGGTAGAACACGCCCGGCAGGTGGGTGGCCACCCCGGCCACCGCGGCGTTCGGGACGGTCGGCTGGGCGAGGCGCCGCCGCAACGCCCCGGCGGGCGGGCCGGGCGCTCCACCGCCGGGCGGTCGGGCGGGTCCCGGAACGCGTAGTACAGCGCCATCCCCACCGAGGCCGCGCCGAGCACGAGGTAGGCGACGGAGCGGCCCGTGCTGGTCACCGCGGGGGGCGGCGGGCTGACGTGGACGATCGTCACCGCGGCGACGCCGACGGACAGGCTGAGCGCGAGGCCCGCGAGGATGTAGGCGAGCAGCAGGGGCGTGGGGGACCGGGCCGCGAGGAACGCGTACACCGCGGCCACGGACGTCGGGCGGACCACGCTCGCCAGGCCCAGCACGATGACGTCGGCGCTCACCGGGCGACGCTCGCACCCCCCGCGTCCGCCGGCATCACCCCGGGAGGAGGGTGGGCGCCACGGAACGGACCACGGACCGAGACCGTCCCGACACCGTCCGGGACCATTTCTCGTGTCCGCGGACATTTCCTGCGCCGGGCAGCGGCGCGTGGTGTCCGAGAAGACTTCGTTCAATGGTGCACGACATTCTTTTTTCGCCGAGTCACCCCGTGAGAATGATACCGTCACGCGCAGGATGAGAGGCGTTCCGAGGCCGGGGGTGACGATGCCCGCCGAGGAAGTCGACACGCCCTCCGACGTGAAGTACGCGGTTCCCGTCGCGCTGCACATCGTCGACCGCCCTCGCCTGTACGACCTCCTCGATCTCGGCGCGGAATCGCCCGTCACGCTCCTGTCCGCCTCCGCGGGGTGGGGCAAGACGGTGCTCGTCGGCTCCTGGCTCGCCGCGCGGCCCGTGGAGCGTCCCGCCTGGCTGACGGTCGGCCCCGGCGACGACACCCCGCAGACCTTCTGGCGGTCCGTCGCGACGGCCCTGGCGGCGGTCGTCGGCACGCCGGCGGACGTGCTCCTGCGCCGCGCCGCCGACGACCGTGGGTCCGGCTCGGACCCGGCCGACCGCGTCGCCGACGCCGTGCGTCACGTCGTCGGACCGACCGTCCTCGTGCTCGACGACGTCCACCGGGTCACCTCCCCCGAGGTGTGGGCCGGGTTGCAACGACTGATCACGGCTCCGCGCGCGGGGCTGCGCCTGGTGGTGCTCACCCGCCGCGACCCGCCGTGGCCGCTGCACCGGCTGCGGCTCGCCGGGCTGGTCGCCGAGGTGCGCGCCGCCGACCTGGCGTTCGTGCCGCCCGAGGCCCGGGAGCTGTTCGCCCTCGTCGGTGTCGAGCTCACCACCGACCAGCTCGACCTCCTCGTGCAGCGGACCGACGGCTGGGCGGCCGGTCTTCGGCTGGCCGCGCTGCCGCTCCGGGCCGCCGGCGTGGACGTCGCGCGCTTCCTCGCGTCCTTCTCCGGTGACGACCACACGGTGACGGCCTACCTGCAGAGCGAGGTCCTCGCACCGCAGTCGGAGCGCGCGCTGCGGTTCCTCGAGAAGATCTGCATCCTCGACCTGGTCTGTGCCGAGCTCGCCGACGCGGTGACCGGCGAGGACGACGGGGCCGAGATGCTGGCCGAGCTGGCGTCGTCGAACCTGTTCGTGCAGTCCGTCGGGGAAGGCGGACGGTGGTTCCGCCTGCAGGGGTTCGTGACCGACGTCCTGCGCAGCCGGATGGTCGAGCCGCGGGCGCGCCGCGACCTGCACCGACGGGCCGCGGAGTGGTACCGGCGCCGGTCCCTGCCCGAGGCGGCGATCAGGCTCGCGCTCGCCGGCGGCCTGCTCCCGCTGGCCGCCGAGCTCGTCGGTGTCCACGTCGTCGGGCTCGTGCTGCGGGGCCGGGGCCGGGAGCTCGACACGATGCTCGCCGCCGTGTCCCGCGACGCGTTGCTCGCCCACCCCGAGCTCGCGGCGGGGCTCGCCGGCGCCCGGATGGTGTACGGGCACGACGAGGAGCTCGCGGACCTGATCGGCGCGGCCGAGGCACGACTCGAGGCGCTCCCGGCGCCCGCGCGCGCCGGGTGCGCCTGGTGCTGGACCTGATCGCCCTCGCCGACGCCCGGCTGCGCGGCGACCTGGACGGGCTCGCGGCGGCGTGCCGGCGCATCCCCCTCGATCCGGGCGAGCTCGCGGAGCTCGGTCTGGCGGGCTGGGACCTCGTCCGCGTCCTCACCCTCAGCAACCAGGGCACCGCGGAGCTGTGGCTGGGGGAGCTCGAGGCCGCCGAGGTCCACCTGCGGGCCGCGATGGAGGCGGAGCCCGCGGCCGGGATCGTGCTGCCCCGGTTGAACGCCCAGGCGCAGCTGGCCCTGCTGGAGTGCGCGCGGGGGCACCTGACGGCGGCGCGGACCGAGGCCCGTGAGGTCGTCACCCGGGCGACCACGACCGGCTCGGCGCCGACCGTGCAGGTGGCCTCGGCGTACCTGGCCCTGGCCTGGGCCCACCTCGACGCCGGGGAGCTCTCCGAGGCGGACGGGTGGGTGCGGAGGGCCGAGGAGATCGAGGCCGCGGCACCCGAACCGCACGTCCAGCTGACCGTGGCCGTGCTGCGCGCCCACCGGCGCGCCGAGACCGACCCGGAGGCCGCCCTGCTCGGGCTGCAGACGAGGACGCGGGACCTGGCCCCGTCCGTCGTGCCGGCGAGGCTCCTCGACCGCAGCCTGCTCGCGCAGGCGGAGCTCGCGACGCAGCTCCACGATCCGGTCCGGGGGAGGTCCGCGCTGGCGGGACTGCACTCGCACGACACCACGGAGGCCGTCGTCGCCGTGGCCGGCATGCACCTGCTCGAGGGCGATCCCGACGGTGCCGAGCAGCTCCTCGCCGGCCTCGGCGGCGGGCCGTCGACGGTGCGGATGCAGGTCGCCACCGACCTCCTGTGGGCCCTCGCGGCCGCGGCCCGGGGCGACGACGAGCCGGCCCTGCGCGCGCTCGACCGCGCCCTGCGCGCCGCGGCCCCGCACGACCTGCGCCGGCCGTTCACGGTGCGCGCCGACGGTCTGCGCCGGCTGCTGAGCCGGCGGATCGAGCGCGGCACGGGCGCCGCCGCCTTCGCCGTCGAGCTCATGAGCCGCCTCAGCCGTCAGCTCGATCCCGCGCCGGATCCGTCCCGGCGGACACCCGCCCCCCTCACCCCGCGCGAAACCGTCATCCTGCGTTACCTGTCGAGCACGCTCGGGAACTCCGAAATCGCCGCGGAATTGAGTGTCTCCATCAACACGGTGAAGACGCACCAGCAAACGGTCTACCGAAAGCTCGGCGTCGGTGGACGACGCGAGGCCGTGCGCCGCGCGAGGGAGCTCCGGCTCCTCTGACCCGGCCTGGTCATTCCGGGATCTCATTTCATGCTCCGAGAATGAGTCCTTCTCACCCTCCGCTCCGGACGATCACAGGAGTCTCCTCCACCCACGGGGGAGGCCTCGAGAAACGGGCGTGGAGGTCGGCATGGTCTCCGTCGCCGGTCGGCGCGTCCCTGCGGCGAAGGTCGGCGCGCCGGCGCTGCCGACCGGCTTCGTCCCCCGGGACCACCTGAGCGCCCTGGTGGAGGCGGCGGTCGCGACGGCCCCGGTGACCACGCTGCGCGCCCACGCCGGCGCCGGCAAGACGCTGCTCCTCGCCGACTGGGCCCGGACGTCGCCCGTCGCGACGGCGTGGGTGGCCCTCGACCCGACCGACGACCGGCCCGGACGCCTCCCCGCCGCGGTGGCCCACGCCGTCGCCGCGTGCGTGCCCGACCTCGCCGGCGCCCTCGTCGGTCCTCCGTCGGACGGCCCCGACCGGCCGCCGACCACCGGGCACGTGCTCGCCGTGCTCGACATGCTCCCGGTCGAGGTCCGGCTCGTCCTCGACGACGTCCAGGAGCTCACCGACCCCGCGGTGCTCGACGAGCTCGAGACGATGATCCGCTACCGGCCGGCCCGCCTCCGCCTGGTCCTGTCCGGGCGGACCCCGCCGCCGGTGCCCCTGGCCCGCCTACGCCTGGAGGGTGGCGTCGTCGACCTGCCCGGCGACCGCCTGCGCTTCTCCGTCCCCGAGGTGACGTCGCTCCTCTCGCGGGGCGGGGCGCGGATGTCGTCGGGCCAGGTGGAGAGGGCGCACGCCCTGACCGGCGGATGGGCCGCCGGGATCAGCCTCGTCGCGGCCGCCGCCCGACGATCGGTCGAGGTCAACGGCCTCCTCGCCGGGTTCCCGCGGGGCGAGCGCGCGACCGCGGCCTACCTGCGCGACGAGGTCCTGGGCGGGCTCTCCGAGAGCGACCGGACGGTGCTCGAGGACCTCAGTGTGGCGACCACCGTCGCGCCGTCGCTCGCCGTCGAGCTCACCGGGCGCCACGACGCCGTCCCGACCCTCGAGCGGCTCGAGCGCGAGACCTCGCTGGTGGCCGTCGACCCCGACGGGCACGTCGCGATGCCGGCGCTGCTGCGTGCGTGGTTCCACGGCGAGCTCGACCGGCGGCCGGCCCACCGGGCCCGGCTCCACGTCCGGGCGGCCGAGTGGTCCGCGGCGAACGATCTCCCCGCGCAGGCCCTCGAGCACGCCCGGGCCTCCGGCGACGACGCGCTCCTGGCCCGGTTGGTCCGCGGCTGGGCCGTACCGCTGCTCCTCACCGGCGACCGCGAGCCGCTGCGCCGGTCCTGGGCGGCGCTCGCCCCGGCCACCGTGGACGCCGACCCGGGCTGCGCCTCGTGCCGCCGGCCCTGGGCGGCGGCACGAGGGAGGCGACCGCGGTGGCGCTGCGCGGCTCGCCGACCGAGGACGCGGCCGAGCTGCGTGCGCTGCGCGCCCTCGGCGACCTGGCGGCGGCCACCCTCGAACCCGCCGAGCCCGCCGCAGCGCGGACACCCGGCGACGAGCGGGCACGGCGCGCCCGCGCTGCGGCGTGGGGCGTGCTGGCGGAGGCCCTCGACGGCGCCACCCGGCTCTTCGTCCTCGGCGACGGCTGCGGGGCGGTCGCCACGCTGGAGACGGCGTCCGCCCGGGCCGCCGAGCTCGGGCACCACCGTCTCGCCCAACAGTGCGCTGCGCTGCTCGCCACGGCGGCCGTGCTGGGGGGCGACGCCTCCGGGATGGTCCGGCACGGCCGGGAGGCGATCGCGGCGACGGGCGCCACGGCGGCCGTTGCGACGAGCGACCCGGGCGGACGGGACGGCTCGGTCTGGTCGGTCTCCGGCCGGTCCTCGCTGGCCTACGGGTCGCTCCTGCGCGGACGGCCGGACGAGGCCCGCCACCACGCGGCCGACCTCCTCGCCCGGGCCGGTGACGGCCTGCACCCGGCCGAGACGCTGCTCATGCACGTCGTCCACGGCGCCGCCGACGTGGACGAGGGCCGGTTCGCCCACGGCCTCGAGGAGATGCAGGCGGCGCGCACCGCGTTCGCCGACCGGGAGCTGGTGGCCCCGCAGGCCGCCATGGCGGCGATCCTCGAGCACGAGACCGCGGTCGTGCTCGAGCGGCCCGCGCACGCCCGGGCCGTCCGGCGCTGGCTCGCCGCGCGCCTCGGCCCGACCGGTGAGGTCACCCTCATGGTGGCCCGCGAGCTCGCCGCGGAGCGGGGTCCGGGGAGGGCGGGACGGGGCCTCAGGAGCGCGGGCTCCGGCCGGTGCTCGACGGGTCCGCGCCGACCCTGCTCCCCGAGGCCGCCGTCGAGGCGCTGCTCCTCGCCGCGGGTGACGCGGAGCTGGCGCAGGACCGTGCCCGCGCCCGTCGGCACCTCATCGACGCCCTCGACCGCGCCGCTCCGCTCGAGCTGGTGCGCCCCTTCACCCACGCCTGCGGGACGGTGCGGGAGCTCCTCGCGCACCAGGTCGGGAGCTTCGGCGCCGCCGACGGGTTCGCCCGCCGGGCGTTGGCCGCGGGTGTCCGGGGCCGGTCGACCGGCGGGTCCGCCCTCAGCGACCGGGAGTCGACCATCCTGCGGCTGCTGCCCTCGTTGTCGACCACCACCGAGATCGCCGAGGACCTGCACGTCTCACCGAACACGATCAAGACCCAGGTCGGGGCGATCTACAGCAAGCTCGGCGTGAACGACCGGCGCGCCGCGGTCGTCGCAGCCTACGACGCGGGCCTGCTCGCCGAGGCCGAGGAGCCCGACCGGATCCCGGACGTCCTCCGTACCCCCGACCTCCTCCGGTCCGGGTGATGCTGGGAAGCAGGCATCCCGTGGATCGTCGCCGGTACCACGCACACAGCAGGCTCCAGAGCCTCCGGGAGGACCACGATGACCGACGACGCCAGCGAGATGGGCCCGATCGACTTCCTGGTGATGGAGTTCGACGGGGACCGGCTGACCGGCGAGAGCCTGCCGCTGCTCGTCGACCTGGTCGACCGGGGGATCATCCGCATCCTCGACCTCGTCTTCGTCCGCAAGACCGGCGGTGTCGTCAGCACCCTGACGATCGCCGAGATCGACGCGGACGAGGACCTCGACCTCACGGTGTTCGAGGGCGCGTGGTCGGGGCTGGTCGACCGGGAGGACATCGACGAGGCGGGCGAGGTGCTGGCGGACGGGCGGGTCGCCGTCCTCGTGGTCTACGAGAACTCGTGGGCCGCACCGCTGGTCGGTGCCCTGCGTCGCAGCGGGGCCCAGGTCGTCGCCGGGGGCCGCATCACGGTCGATGCGCTCGTCGGCGCCCTGGACGCGACCGAGTACGTCGCCTGACCGGCGCCACCCCACCAGCGAAAGGACCTCCACCATGCCCGGTCTTCTCCGTGGCCTCGCCCGTACCGCGATGGTCGCGGGCACCGCGACCGCCGTCTCCAACCGCGTCTCCCGACGCCAGGCGGGTCGGTGGGCGGCGCAGGAGTACCCGCAGCAGCAGTACCCCCCGCAGGAGTACCAGCAGCAGTACCCCCCGCAGGAGTACCAGCAGGCGCCGCCTCAGCAGGCCCCCCCGCAGCAGGCTTCGCCGGCGGCCGCCGGTGGCGGCTACGACCAGGTGCTGGCGCAGCTCAAGGACCTCGGCGACCTCAAGGCCCAGGGTGTCCTCAGCGAGGCGGAGTTCGAGACGCAGAAGCGCCGCATCCTGGGCGGGTGACCGCCCGGCCTCTAGCCTCGTCCCAGGCGGACGAGGGGAGCGGGCGGCGTGATCCCTCGGGGCAAGACGACCGTGCCGGGCGTGCCCCCCGACGTCGTGGCCCGCCCGGAGCTCTTCGCGGGCTTCGACGTCCCGGACGCGCCGGGCATCGGGCTCGTGAGCGCGCCCGCCGGGTACGGGAAGACCCTCGCGCTCGCCGGGCGGGCCGCCGGCCACGCCCCGACGGCCTGGGTGTCGCTGGACCGTCACGACGACGCCCGACTGCTCTGGGCGGCGATCCTGGCGGCGCTGGCCCGGGATCCGCGGGCCGGCGCCGAGGTGCGCGATCTCGCCCCGCCGCGGGGCGCGGATGACCGCGACTTCCTCGCCCGGTTCTGCGACGCGCTCGACGTCCCGGATGCGCCGATCACCCTCGTCCTCGACGACGTCCACGAGGTCGTCGACGCCACAGCGATGGGCGAGCTCCGGTCGCTCGTCCTGTACCGGCCCCGGGGTCTGCGGCTGCTCTTGTCGAGCAGGTTCGACCCCCCGCTGTCGCTCCCGCGCCTGCGGCTCGAGGGCCGGTTGTGGGAGCTGCGGGCGGATCGCCTCGCCTTCTCACCCGCCGAGACCGCCGTCCTCACGGAGCGCGCAGGCCTGACCCTGTCCGCCGACGAGACCCGGCGGCTGCAGCGCCGGACGGGCGGGTGGGCCGCCGGCCTCCGGCTCGCGGTGCAGGCGATGCGGAACGCGGAGTCGCCGGAGGCCTTCCTGGCGGCGTTCTCGGGCGACGACCGCTCGGTCGCCGACTACCTCGTGGGCGAGGTGCTCGACACCCTGCCGTCCGACACCCGCGAGTTCCTCACCGTCGCGAGCATCACCGACCCGCTCCCCGGGGCGCTGGCCGTGGAGCTCACCGGACGCGAGGACGCGGTGGAGGTCCTCGAGCGCCTCGAGCGCGAGACGTCGCTGCTGGAGGAGCTCGCCGGGGACCAGCACGAGTACCGCATCCTGGAGCTGCTCCGGACCTACCTGGACGCCGAGCTCCATCGCCGCCGGCCCGTCCTGGCCGCGGAGTTGCACGGTCGCGCCGCGCGGTGGTGGGCCTGCCGGGAGGCTCCCGTCGCCGCCCTCGGGCACGCCGGTCGCGGGGACGACCCCGCCCTGCTCGCGGACCTGCTGGACCGCTTCGCGCTGCGCCTCGCCCTGACCGGGAACCACGCCCGCTGCGGCAGGCCCTGGCCTCGACGCCGGGGGCGGCCCGCCGGGGTGCGCCGAGGACCGCGGCCACCGCCCTGGGAGCCACGCTCGTCCTCGACGCCGAGGACCTGCGGGCGCTGGGCGCGGCCGTCGCCGACGTGATCGCGGCCGGGTCGCCCGACGCCCCGGTCCTCGCCGTGCTGGAGGCGCTCGGCCGAGGGCTCGCCCCTCTCCCCACGACCGACCTGGACGGAGCCCGCGAGGGGCTCGAGGAGGCGCTGGCGATCGCCGATCGCCACGGCTTCGACTTCGCGGCCGTGCAGTGCCGGACGCTGCTCGCGTATGTCGCCGCGGTGCAGGGCGACCACGTCGCGGCGCGGACGTACAGCGGCGAGGCGCTGGGCGAGGACGCCGCCGCGCCGGCTCCCCGGTCACCGTGGGAGCCGTCGGCGTGGGTGACCCTCGCCCACGTCCTGCACGCCTACGCCGCGCTCCAGCAGGGCGACCCGGAGACCGCCCGGTCCTCGACGGAAGGCGCGCTGGGCCGCCCGGAGGCGACCCTGCCGCCGACGCTGCGGTACGCCCTGCGGGTGGTGGGTGGAGCGGCGCGGGCGGACGCGGGCGAGCCCGCGGACGGGCTGGCGGAGATCCGGCGTGCGCGTACCGAGCTCGGCGCGCACCCGCTCCCGGCGCGCCTGGAGGCGATCGGCGCGCTCCTCGAGCACCGGGCGGCCCTGCGGCTCGGGCACCCGGCGGGTGCCCGGAACGGAGCGAGCGGTCTCGCCGCGCGGGACGACGCGTCGGCCGAGGTCGCCCTCCTCGCCGCGTGGACCGAGCTCGACCGCGACCGCGCCGCCGCGGCCTCGGCCCGCGTGTCCGGGATCGTGGCGGGCACCCACGTCCCGCTCCTGCCCCACGTCGTCGTCGAGGCGCAGCTGGTGCAGACGACGGCGGACGTCCGGGCGGGGCAGCCCGACGCCGCCCGTCGTGGCCTCCGGGCCGCGCTGACCCTCGCGGGCCCGCTCGACCTGGTCCGGCCCTTCGTCCAGGCGGGCGAGGAGGTGGGGGAGCTGCTGGCGGAGCACCAGGACCGGGACGAGCCCTTCGCCGCCCGGGTCCGCGCCGTCACCCGTGCCGCGGGCGAACCCGCCGCGAACGCGCGCCTGACCGACCGCGAGCTCGCCGTGCTCGAGCTGCTGCCGTCCCTCATGTCGTCCGACGACATCGCCGCGGCACTGAGCGTGTCGCGCAGCACCGTCAAGACCCACGTCCAGACGATCTACACCAAGCTCGGGGTCCAGAGCAGGCGGTCGGCGGTGCAGACGGCACAGGCCCGGGGACTCCTCTGACCTCCCTGCGACCGGGTGCGGTACCCCTCAGGCGTCCTCCAGCCCCTCGCCGATCCCACGGAGCGCCGGGTGGTCGTGGGCCTGGGCGAGGACGTGGCCGATCGCCAGGGCGGCCGCCACCGGCCAGGCCACGACCTCGAGCGCGGCCAGGCCGCCGATGGCGGCGAGGAAGGCGAGGTTGCCGGTCGGGGGCCACCCGACCGGGCCGATCAGCGGGACGTCGACGTGCCAGCCGGTCTCGGGGGCGGCGGGACCGGGGGCGGTGGTGTCAGCGGCGGCGGGCCCGGGCCCCGTGGGCGGGGCGGTCATTGCCGGGACGTCGCGATCCGCGCGACCTCGGCCGGGTCGATGAGGTGGGCGTGGTCGTCATCGCCCAGGTCGATCTGCACGACGTCGATGCGCCCGTTGAACCGAGAGGCGCCGGAGTAATCGGCACTGACCGGGGTGCCGTAGTCGTCCCCGATGTCGGTGGTCTCGTCCGCGGAGAAGATCATCGGCTGGGTCTGGTCCACGCGGCCGCTCCCGACGCGGCGGCCGTCGTAGTAGAGCGCGACGTCGCCGCCCTTGGCGAGGCCGCCACCGTCGTAGGCGAACTCGACGCGGAGCTGGTGACGGCCCGAAGGAAGGTCCTCCTCCGCCGTGGTCACGAACTCCGTCATCCCGAGGAGGTTGTAGGTGAACCGGGCGCGGCCGTCGACGACGTAGAGCGCCCAGCCGCCGAACCGGCCGCCCTGGGCCAGGATCACGCCGCTGGTGGCGTCCTTCTCCGGCGTCTCGATCGCCGCGGTCACGGCGAACGACCGGTTCTTGACGTCGAGCACGCTGTGCTCGCTCAGGCGCCTCATCCCGGGGAACAGCACCTGGGTGGTGCCCGTGACCAGCTGCGGTCGTCCCGCGATGGTCGGGTTGAGGCGTTCGAAGCGGCGGTCGTCGATCGGGAGGACGTTGTACTTCACCGCCTCGATCAGCCAGAGGCGTTGCAGCGCCGCGAGCTTCTCGGGCATCTCGGCGGCGAGGTCGTGCGCCTGGGTCGAGTCGGTGGTGCCGTCGTAGAGCTCCCACACGTCGTCGTCCAGGGGCGGCAGCACCTCGTGGGGCAGCCAGGGGGTGCTGTGGCGGGTGACCGCGCTCCAGCCCTGGTAGTAGAGGCCCCTGTTCCCGGCCATCTCGAAGTACTGGATGTCGTGCCGCTCGGCGGCGTCGGCCTCGTCGAAGCTGTAGACCATGCTCGTGCCCTCGATCGGCGCCTGCTGGACACCGTTGACGAAGTCGGGCTCCGGGATGCCGGCGGCCTCGAGCACGGTGGGGGCGACGTCGATGACGTGGCAGAACTGCGAGCGCGTCCCGCCCTTGCTGCGGATGCCGGCCGGCCAGTGCACGATCGTCCCGTTGCGCGTGCCTCCCCAGTGCGAGGCGACCTGCTTGGTCCACTGGTACGGCGAGCACATCGCCCACGCCCAGCCGACCGCGTAGTGGTTGTAGGCGTCCTCCGTGCCGAGCTTGTCCTTCGTCGACGCCATGAACTCCGGCGTCTCGATCGCGGCGAGGCCGTTGAAGTTCGCCATCTCGTTGAAGGCGCCGTTGACGGTGCCCTCGGCCGAGGCTCCGTTGTCGCCCAGGATGTAGTAGACGAGCGTGTTCTCCAGCGCCCCCATGCTCTCGAGCGTGTCGACGAGCCGGCCGACGTGGTGGTCGGTGTGCTCGAGGAAGCCCGCGTAGACCTCCATCTGGCGCTCGAGCACCGGCTTGAGCGCGGGGTCCATCTCGTCCCACGCCGGAATCTGGTCCGGCCGGGGGGTCAGGTCGGCATCCGCCGGCACCACGCCGTTCTGCTTCTGCCGCTCGAGGGTCCGTTCCCGCTGGGCGTCCCAGCCGTCGGAGAACTCTCCGGCGTACCGGTCCGACCATTCCGGCGGGACGTGGTGGGGCGCGTGCGTGGCTCCGGGGGCGAAGTACATGAAGAACGGCTTGTCTGGCGCCAGCGCCTTCTGGGCCCGCACCCAGTCGATGGCGCGATCGGCCAGGTCCTCCGTGAGGTGGTAGCCCTCCTCCGGGGACTTCTCCGGCTCGATCGGCGTCGTGCCCTCGTAGAGAGCGGGGTAGTACTGGTTGTTCTCCCCGCCGATGAAGCCGTAGAAGTACTCGAAGCCACCCCCGCCCGTGGGCCAGGCGTCGAAGGGGCCGATCGGCGACGTCTGCCAGGGCGGTACCTCGTGGCACTTGCCGAACTGCGCGGTCGAGTAGCCGTTGAGCTTGAGCGTCGTGGGCACCGCCGCCTTCGTGTTCGGGCGCAGTCCGCTCGAACCGGGCGCGGAGGTCGCGGTCTCGGTGATCATCCCCATGCCCACGGAGTGGTGGTTGCGGCCGCTGAGCAGGGCGGCCCGCGTCGGGGCGCAGAGCGCGGTGGTGTGGAAGCGGTTGTAGGTCAGGCCGCCGCGCTGCAGCCGCTCCGCGGTCGGCATGCGCACGGGACCCCCGAAGGGGCTCCCGGCGCCGAAGCCCACGTCGTCGACCAGGACGACCAGGACGTTCGGCGCGCCGGCCGGGGGGAGCAGCGGTTGGATGGGCGGGAACGCGGTGTCGGGGTCCTTCGCGTCATAGGTGAGGACCCCGAGGTGCGGGCGGTCGGGGATCGGCAGAACCCCGCGACGTGCGCCCCGCTCGTCCACCATGTCGCTCTCCCTCGCCTCGGTCGGCCGTGTCGACCGGCCTCCAGGACAGCGGGAGGGTGGCGGCCGGGCATCCCCCGCTGAGGATGAGCGGTCCGCGCGCGCCGAGTCATCTTCCGTGGGTGACGCGCGCAGGTCGCCGCGGTACGACAGTGGCCTCCTCGCCCCCGCCACCCGACGGGAGCACGACGGAGCCGGCCCCGGGGCCGAAGCCGATGAGGAGTACGACATGACCGACGTGGACGGAGTGCAGAAGGAGGACCGGACCCCCACCTTCGGGGCACAGGCCGCGTATCTGAGGGAGCCGGCCCACTACGGGCACGACACCAACGACTTCAGCGGATGGGTTTCGTTCGCCGGGATCATGATGATCCTGCTGGGGGCCTTCCAGATCGTCGAGGGCCTCGTGGCGCTCTTCAGCCCGACCTACTTCCTCGTGGGCGAAGAGGGCCTGGTGCTCTCGCTGTCGTTCGCCGGCTGGGGCTGGGTGCACCTGCTCCTCGGCATCCTCATCCTGGCCGCCGGGTTCGCGGTGCTGGCGGGGAAGGCGTGGGGACGGTTCACCGGGATCGTGCTGGCGGGCCTGAGCGCGCTCGCCAACCTCGTGTTCATCGCCGCCTACCCGATGTGGTCGATCATCATCATCGCCGTCGACATCGCCGTCATCTACGCGCTGGCGACCGACCGCCGAGGCCAGCAGGCCTGACCGCGGTCACTTCGACCCACCCCCGGCTGCACCAGCGGCCGGGGGTGGGCGCGTTCGGGTCCCGCCGCGCCGACCGGTGGCCTCACCAGTCCGTGCGGCGCCGGACCGAGCTCGTCCGCCGCGTCTCGGGGGCGACCTCGCTGCGGACCGTGTCGTAGACCAGGAAGACCTCGTCGAGCGGGGCGTCGGACAGCGCGGCGAGGAACTCCGGCAGGGCCACGCCGACCACGTGCAGGGAACCGCCGTCGTGGGCGAGCTCGGCGCGGGCGCGCGCGAGCACCGGGAGCAGAACGGCGCCGTCCCACGAGGCGGTGAGGTCGACGGTCAGGACCCGGACGCCCACGGCGACCAGTCCCCGCACGATGCCCGACACCTCGGTGACCTTCGCGCGGTCCACCCGACCCGTCACGGTCACCGAGGGACGGTCACCGGAGTATTCGACCACGACGCCGGCGATCGCCGTGTCGTGCGGAGGAGGTGCCGGCTCGTCGGCCTGGGCACCGAATCGTTCGTGAACACGTTGCGCCATGGTCAGCCCCCGAGACTGTCCGCTCTTCGATGCGAGTGCGACGCGGGGTCCGGGCGTGGGCTCGGCCACAGACTATGCCTCGGACTCGGACGTCGCCAATCCACTCGGGACGGCGCGCACCATTCGAGGGAATGAGCGTTCATTCGGCTCCATCGGGCACGCCGTCACGCTCGACGATTCCCGAGAACCCCCGGGGATCCCTTCGGAAAGAGGGGTCACGACGTCGCTCTCACGTCGTCGTCCCGT
Source organism: Actinomycetospora sp. CA-053990 (assembly GCF_050948445.1). NCBI lineage: Bacteria > Bacillati > Actinomycetota > Actinomycetes > Pseudonocardiales > Pseudonocardiaceae > Actinomycetospora > Actinomycetospora sp. CA-053990. The sequence continues at coordinate 2,741,868 of NZ_CP192043.1, forward strand.
TCGTGACCCGTCCCGGCGCCCGCTGACCCACCTCTGACCGACCCACCTGTGACCGACCCACCTCGGACCAGTTCGGCGCCGAGGACGGCGGACAGCACCAGCAGCCACCCGAGGACGACCAGCCACGAGATCACGGGGACGGCGACACCGATCAGCCCGTACTCGGCCGCCGCGCCGGAGATGGCCGGCGGCAGATAGGTCGCGGAGAGGGCGAACACCACGGCCTGACCGCACCCGTTGAGCGCGGCACCCGGCAGCAGGGCCCGCCATCCGATCCGACCGCCGACCAGGACCTGGAGGACGGGCCACCACAGCAGCGTGGCCACGACCGCGTTGACGATCACCGCGACCACGACGTGGCCGTCGAGGACGGCGAGCAGCGGTCCGACCGCCACGAGCGCCGCGAACACGAGGATCAGCGCCGCGGCGGCCAGGAACCCGCGCCCCAGGCCCCGGAGTCCGCTCGGCGGGAGCTCCCACGCCGAGACGTAGGTGCGCTGCAGCGCCCGGGTGAAGCCCAGGACCGACAGCACGAGCAGGGCACTGCCGATGATCGTCAACGGCTGGACCGCCGGTGGGCGCGTGACCAGCGACGTCAGCGCGCTGGCCGCGTCGCCGGTCAGCCCCAGGGCGGCGATCACCGCGGGCCCCACCGAGGCGCGGATCGGGCGCGGCGACAGCGCGGACACGGCGACCAGCACCGGGATGAGCCCGGCGAAGGCCTGCGCCGCCAGCGCCAGCGCCCGGTCGTACCCGTTGATCGCCATCATGCGGCGCCACACGCGCAGGACCAGCGCGCCCTCGTGGCGCGCGACCACGACGCCGACCCGTTGGCGGGTCCTGCCGACTCCGGTGTGCACGCGCCCCCCGTCCGGGACCTCGTCCCCCTGCCCCGGGCAGCGTGGCCCCCGGTCCCGAGGCCCGGCGTCACCCGCAACAGATGAAACCCGGTCGGGGCGGAATCATCTGTTGGAGGTGATGTGAGGGCGCGTCACCTGCCCACACTGAGGGGCATGACCACACCGCTGGAAGGCGTGGGGCCCTCAGCGGACCCACTCGAACCCGCTCACACGCCGCCGACCAACGGTCGGCACCGCCCGAAGCGGGAGTCCGCGCCCGTGTCGCCCGGGGGCTTCCCCCGCGGGTTGACCCTGTTGCTGGGCATCGCCGCCGCCGTGATCGCGGTCGCCGGCATGCGGGCCGCCGCGTGGCTGATCGGGCCGTTGTTCCTCGCCCTGATGATCGTCGTCGCGGCGCACCCGGTGCAGAGGTGGGCGCGGCGCAAGGGTTGGCCCACGTGGGCCGCCACGCTGGCGCTGATCGTGGTGGTCTACGCCGGCCTGCTCGCCCTGGCCGCGGTGCTGGCCGTCTCGGTCGGCCAGCTCGCGACCGTGCTGCCCCAGTACAGCAACCAGTTCGACGCGATGCTGGACGGGCTGAAGAAGACACTCGCCGGGTTCGGGGTCGGGCCGGCCCAGATCCAGTCGGCCACCCAGGGCATCAGCCTCAACTCCGTCGCCGCCTACGTCGGCGACGTCCTCGCCGGGTTGTCGGGCCTGGCCAGCGTGATCATCCTCGTCCTCGCGCTGCTGCTGTTCTTCATCGCCGACGCCGCCACCTTCGACAAGCGGCTCGACAGCATCGCCGGGGACCGCCCGCACATCGTCGGGGCCCTCGACACCTTCGCCCGCGGCACCCGCAGCTACCTCTTCGTCACCACCGTGTTCGGGTTCATCGTCGCGGTCCTCGACACCATCGCCCTCGAGATCATGGGCGTGCCGCTCGCGATCCTCTGGGGCGTGCTGGCGTTCATCACCAACTACATCCCGAACATCGGCTTCATCTTCGGGCTGATCCCGCCGGCGATCCTCGCGCTGCTCACCGGCGGCTGGTCGTTGTTCGTCATCGTCATCGTCGTCTACAGCCTGCTCAACGTGATCATCCAGTCGCTGATCCAGCCGCGGTTCATCGGCGACTCGGTCGGTCTCTCGGCGACCGTCACGTTCGTGACGCTGCTGTTCTGGGCCTGGGTCCTGGGTGGGCTCGGGGCGCTGCTGGCGGTCCCGCTGACCCTGCTGGCCAAGGCCCTGCTCGTCGACATCGACCCGGGTGCCCGGTGGGCGGATGCCCTGCTCCGGTCCGATCCGGGGGACCCGGAGGAGGACGGTGACGAGGAACCCGCCGAGGCCGCCGACGAGGTCGTGCCTCCCCCCGAGAAGGTCGCCCCGTGAGGGGTGACGTGGGGATGCGGAGGTGACCACCGCCCAGGCGCTCCCGCGCGGGCGGACCGCGGTCGCGCTCGTCCGGGCGCTGATCTACGCGGTCCTGATCGTCGTGGTCTTCTACGTCGTCCCGCTGCGGATGGCCGTCGACGTCGGGACCCTCGTCCGGCTGGTCGTCGGGCTGGCCGTCCTGGGCGCGCTCATCGGCTGGCAGGTCCGGGGGATCGCCCGGTCGCCCTACCCGTCGCTGCGGGCCCTCGAGACCCTGGCGGTGGCGCTTCCGCTGTTCCTGATGCTGTTCGCGGGGACCTACACCGTCCTGTCCCAGGTGGACCCCGCGTCGTTCTCCGAGCCGATGGCGCGCACCGACGCGGTCTACTTCACCGTCACGGTGTTCGCGACCGTCGGCTTCGGGGACATCTCGCCGGTGTCGACGGCCGCCCGCGTCGTGGTGACCGTCCAGATGCTCGCCAACCTGCTCCTGCTGGGCTACGTCGTGCGGGCGATCCTCAGCGCCGTCGACCGCGGGCGGGGCCGCCTGAGCTCGGCGACCGACTGACGCCTCATCCGGCGGGCAGGCTCCGGGTGCCGCCGAGGACGAGCGAGACCTCGACCGGCACGTCGGCGTAGCCCGCCGCGTCGAGCGCGCGGCGCAGCGGGGCGACGTCGGGACCCGGGGGCGGGCCGAGGGCCTCGATCCGGATCGCCGCCGCGGTCCCCGTGACGGACACGATCTGCGCGGAGGCCCCGGCCGCCCACTGCTCGGCCACCGGGCGCACGCCCGCGATCGTGGAGGCGTCGCGGTAGACCTGGTAGCTGCCCGCCGCGAGCGGCACGGCGACGAGCACCACGAAGCCCGCGACCACCGCGATCGTCCCCCGACCGAGCCGGCCGACCGGGCGGCCGGCCGCCTCCGCCGCCGGCCGGAGCCGATAGGCGAGGAGCAGCCCGGTGCCCGTGGCGACGATCGCCGCCACGTTCGACGCGAACAGCAGCAGGGCGCCGAGGGCCTGGCCGGGCTCGCCGGACTCGAGCGTCAGCCCGACGACGGCCAGGGGCGGCACGAGCGAGATCGCGATGGCGACGCCCGGCAGCGTGTCCGAGACGTCGTCGCGGACCAGGGCGAACGCGCCCACCAGGCCCGTGGCCAGCGAGGCGACCAGGTCGATGAGGTCGGGGCTGACCCGGGAGGCGACCTCGGAGTTGGTGGCGGCGACCACCGGTTCCGGCACGAGCAGCCCCAGCAGGAACCCGAGCGCCACGACGAGGGCGGCCCCCGTGAGGACGGTGGTGACGCCCCGCAGGATCCGTGCCCGGTCGGCGAGGACGACGGCGAGGGCCGTGCCCAGGATCGGGGTCATCAGCGGCGCGACGATCATCGCGCCGATCACCGTGGCGTCGGAGTCGGCGACGACCCCGGCGCCGGCGATGATCGCCGCCAGCGTCAGCAGCACCCAGAAGGCCGACTGCTGGCGCCGTCCCTCGAGGAAGAGCCGGTCGGCCATGCGATCGATGTCCGCACCCGACACCGCCACCACGCGCATCGGCCCAGCGTCGCGGGCGTCGACCGCCGACCGCCTCCCCCGCCGCGGGGGAGACGCGATCTCCGGTGCCCCGACATCCCCCGACTCATCCCGATGAGGTGATGCCAGGCGGCGGGTCCCGGCCGAGAGTCGCTGTCGGACGGCGGCGCCCTCGGGGCTCCGCACGGCACGGACGAGAGGTAGATCGATGGCGACTCTGACCGCGGTGAAGTTCCCGACGGCCGTGGGGGCGGACGAGGCCCTCCAGATCCTGGAGCGCCTGCAGCGAGAAGAGGCGATCAGGATCCACGACGGCGCCGTCGTCTCGTGGGTGGACGGGGCGAAGAAGCCGAAGACCCGCCAGCTGAACCACCTCGCCGGATCGGGCGCCCTCGGCGGCGGCTTCTGGGGCCTGCTCTTCGGGCTGATCTTCTTCGTCCCGATCCTGGGGCTGCTCGTGGGTGCCGCGATGGGCGCGGCGTCCGCCTCGCTGGCCGACGTGGGGATCGACGACGACTTCATCAAGGAGGTGCGGGAGAAGGTGACGCCCGGGACCTCCGCGCTGTTCGCGCTGACCTCCGACGGGGTGCCGGACAAGGTGGCCGAGGCCTTCCGGGGCGTCGACGGCGAGCTCCTGCACACCAACCTCTCGAGCGAGCAGGAGGCCCAGCTCCGCGAGGTGTTCTCCGACGCGCACGCCGTCTGACGGGTCGGGACGGAGTCGGGGGACAGCAGAGCCAGGGGAGAGGACGTGCGAGGTGACCGCTGAGGTCGCGCCGCCGGCGAGCACGGACGCGCCCGTCGCGCCGATGGACGTCCTGCGGTCGCGGCGCTATCTCGGCCTGCTGGGCCTGGCCGCCGTGCTCGGGGTCCCGATCTCGGCGCTCGCCTACGGGTTCCTCCTCCTGACGGCGGCGCTCCAGACCTGGGCCTTCACCTCGGCGCCGCTCGCGCTGGGGTACGCCACACCGCCGTTGTGGTGGCCGCTCATCCCGCTCGGGGTGGCGGGCCTGCTCGTCGCCCCCGTGATCCGGTACCTGCCGGGCCACGGGGGCGAGTCCCCGGCCGACGGCTTCCACGCCGGCGGTTTCCCGGCCGGGCGCGAGCTCGGCGGGATCGCCGCCGCGGCGCTCGCGAGCATCGGGCTCGGCGTGGTCGTCGGGCCGGAGGCGCCGCTGATCGCCCTCGGCGGCGGGCTCGCCGTGCTGGCCGTCCGCCTCGCCCGCGGGGGAACGTGCCGGCCGGCGTCGCCTCGGTGGTCGCGGCGACCGGGAGCTTCGCCGCCGTGAGCACGCTGTTCGGCTCCCCGCTGGCCGCGGCGTTCCTCATGATGGAGGCGGCGGGCCTCGGCGGCGCCACGGCGACGATGGTGCTGGTCCCCGGGCTGCTCGGGGCGGGGATCGGGTCGCTGGTCTTCGTCGGCCTCGGCTCCTGGACGGGCTTCGGGACCTTCTCGCTCGCCGTCTCCGGCCTACCGCCCGCGGACGACCCGACGCTCGGTGCGCTCGGGTGGGCCGTGGCGGCCGGTGTCGTGGCGGCCCTGCTCTGCTGGCTGATCCGCTCCGCCGCGCTCTGGGTGCGGCCGATGGTCGTGCGGCGCGCGCTGGTCCTGATCCCCGTGCTGGGACTCGGTATCGCGGCGCTCGCGATCCTCTACGCCGGGGTCACCGGCCACGACGTCGCCGAGGTGCTCTTCTCCGGGCAGAACGCCCTCGGCCCGCTGCTGAGGGACCCCGCCGCCTACGGCGTCGGCGCGCTCCTGCTCCTCATCGCGTGCAAGGGACTGGCGTACGCGGGGGCGCTCGCCGGCTTCCGCGGCGGGCCCACGTTCCCGGCGATGTTCATCGGGGCCGCCGGCGGCACCGCGCTCGCCCACCTGCCCGGACTCGACGCCCTCTCCGGCGCCGCGATCGGCATGGGCGCGATGACCGTAGGGATGCTCCGCCTGCCGCTGACCTCGGTCCTGCTGGCCACGCTCTTCCTGGGTGCCGACGGCCTGACCGTGATGCCGCTCGTGATCCTCGGCGTGGTCGTCGCCTACGTGGTGACGTTACGGCTGCCCGACCCCGGTCCCCGCGTCGCTCCCGCCCCGGAGGCGGCCTGATTCATCCCCGCCGGGTGACCCACCCGCGGGCGCGGGGCGCGACGCTCGTGGAGCGTCGGACCTCTCGGCGCGGGACCCGGGTGACGCCGGGAGAGGAGTCGACGATGCCGCTCGACGACGCGGAACGGTCGGTGCTCGCGGAGACCGAACGGTCCCTGGCCGCGGACGACCCCTCCTTCGCGCGCCGATGGCACCGCGCGTCCGGCCGCGGCGGCCGCGCGACGCGGATCCGGCTCGTCGTCGTGGTCGTCGGGCTGCTGCTGATCGTCGGCCTGTTCTGGCTGGGGCTCCCGGGCCAGGCGCTGCTCATCGTGCTCCTGACGGTCGGGGTGCTGCTCGGGGTCGGCTGGCGCCCCCGGCTGCCCCAGTCCCTCCGGGACGAGCTCACACCCCCCGCGCCCCGAGCCCCGGACCCCGGTGCCTGAGCGCACGGCCAGCGAGAGGCGATCATGCTGCTCTTCATCTACGTCCGGCACATCCGCCGCTACGCCCACGACATCCCGTGGGTCCACATGGGCGTCGCCCTGTTCGGCAACGTCGCGTTCGTCATCGGCAGCATCTTCTTCCTGTATCCCGCCCTGACCCGGGCCGGCACGTGGCTCTTCGTCGTCGCGTCGTGGGGCCTGCTCGTCGGCGTGATCGGCGAGATCTTCGCGCGGTACGAGGCCCGGCAGCGTGCCCAGGCGGTCGTCTCGGCGGTCGCCGACCGCGTCGAGTGACGACCGGGGACGCCGGCCCCTCGCCGCCGGCGCGCGGCGCGGAGCACGATCACGAGCTCCTGGGTCTGGGGCGGCTCCGACGCCACGCGTGGATCGACCACCTCGTCCGGGCCGCCGCGCAGTACCTCGAGCGCCACGGCGACCACTACGCCGCCGCCATCACCTACTTCAGCGTCGTCGCGCTCGTCCCGCTGCTGATGGTCGCCTTCGCCGTGGCCGGGTACGTCCTGCTCGGCGACCCCGAGCTGCTGGAGGATTTCCACCGGGCGGTGGTCGCGACGGTGGGGCCCGGACTCGCCGAGACGGTCGACCAGCTCGTGGCGGAGGCCCTGCGCCAGAGCGAGACCGTGGGCGTGCTCGGTCTGGTGCTGGGTGTGTACACGGGACTCGTCTGGATGTACCGGGTCCGCGAGGCCCTGTCCGCCCAGTGGGGTCAGCGCACCGCGGGCCCGCCCTACCTCGCGGGGGCCCTGTCCGACACCGTCGCCCTCCTCGGCCTGGCCGCGGTGCTGGCCGTCGCGGTCGGCCTGACCACGCTCGGCGACCTCCTCACCGGGGCGGTGGCCGGCGACGAGGGCGCCGGCGGGGTCCGGACGGTCGCCGCGGCGACGATGACGCTGGCGCTGTCGCTCGCCGCGAACCTGGTGGTCCTGCTCTGGGTGATCGCGCGCCTGCCCCGGGAACGGCTGCCCCTGCGGGTTGCCGTCCGACCCGCGCTCCTGGCCGCGGTCGGCTTCGAGGTGATCCAGCGGATCGGGACCGTCTACCTCGGCTGGGTCACCGGTTCCCCGGCCGGCCTCGTGTTCGGCCCGGTCCTCGGCCTGCTGGTGGCGATCTACCTGAGCGCGCGCCTCGTCCTCTTCGCCACGGCGTGGGCGGCGACCCGCCCCGGCGCGCCGCCGGCCGTCATCTGATGCGGGTGATGCGGGGGCCCCGGGGTCGGTCGACGGTGGGTGGACCGAATGCACTGGAGGTTCCCTTGTCCTCACATCCGGAACACCTCGTCAACACCCGCCTGCTGATGGGCGGGGCCGTGCTCACCGGCATCGGCGGCACGATCGCGACACTCGGCCTGGCGCTCGGGAGCGCGGCCGTGATCGGCGCCGGCCGGCGCTGGCAGCAGCGCACGGAGATGACCCCCGCCCAGCTCGCGAAGCACGCGATCGGCGCGGCGCAGGCCGCGACGAACGCCGGCTACGGCGCGTGGCGCGGACCGGCGCCGATCCCGGCGCAGCGTTCGTCGTCCGACCGGGTCGCGACGCCGGTGTCGTGAGGGCCGGCGCGCCCCGTCAGCGGGGCGCGCCGTCGGGCCGCGGGGAGCGGCCGCGACCAGGTCCCCGACCTCCTGCACCGGCACGGTGTGGGTGGTCGCGGCGGCCGCCGCCGCGTACTCCACGACGGCCGGCCCGCGCCGGGCGCGGCGGCGGGCGAGGACGGCGAGGACGATCCCGGTGGCCGAGAAGATCGCCAGGGCCAGCGACGCGGCCGCGAATCCGCTCGCGAGCGCGTCCTCCGGCGACTCGCCGACGCCCTGGCGGGCCAGGCCGACGTTGCCGTAGATCCCGGCGGCCACGGCGGTCATCACCGCGCCGCCGACGTAGCGGGCCATGTTCGAGATCCCGGACGCGGCCCCGACGTCGGCGGGGGAGACGCAGGACGTCGAGATCGCGGAGGCCGGCCCGTTGGACAGCCCCAGCCCGACGGCGATCGCGAGGAGCGGCAGGACGAACGTCGCGTAGGTCCAGCTCGGCTGCACGAACACGAGCGCGGCGAAGCCGCCCGTGAGGAGCAGGAACCCGGCCGAGATGATCGGGCGGGTGCCGAAGCGGCCCGTCAGGGGCGTGATCGCGGGGGCGACGAGAATGACGAGCGCCGCCACCGGCAGCGAGGCCAGACCGGCCGCGAGGCTCGACATGCCGAGGCCGGCCGGGTCCTGGAAGTACAGGCTCATCAGCAGCCCGAGGGCGGCGATCGCGCCGGCGCCGATGAGGATCGCAAGGGTCGAGCCGACCAGCGCCAGGTTCCGGAGCAGCCGCAGGTCGACCAGCGGGGCGGTCACCCGTCCCTCGACGACGACGAAGCCGACGGTGGCCGCCACCGAGACGACCAGGCAGGTCAGGGTCGGTACCGAGACCCAGCCCCAGTCGGCGCCCTTGGTCATGGCGAACACGAACGGCACGAGGATCCCCGCGATGAGGGCCGTCCCCGCGAAGTCGATCGTGCGGGGCCGGTTCGGGTCGGACGACTCCTGCACGGTGCGCAGGGTGAGCGGCACGCAGACGAGGGCGATGGCGGCGTCGATCCAGAACAGGCCCTGCCACCCGGTGGCCTCGTCGAGGAGACCGCCGACCAGCGGGCCGGCGGCCGCGCCGGCCGCGGCGGCGGCGCCCCAGAGCGCGACCGCGCGCATCTGCTGGGCCCCGGACGAGGCGACCGAGAGCAGACTCAGGCCACAGGCCAGGATCGTCGCGCCCGCGGCTCCCTGGATGACACGGCCGACCACCACCAGCGCGCCCGATCCGGCCAGGGCGATCAGCGCGCAGGACGCGATGAAGAGGGCCAGCCCGGCGAGGAACACCCGCCGTCGCCCCAGGATGTCCCCGAGCGCCCCGGACGTGACGATCACCGCGGCCCCCACCAGCAGGTAGCCGGTGACGGCCCACTGGAGCAGCTCGATGGAGGTGTCGAGGTCCGCCGCGATCGACGGCAGCAGGATGCTCACGGCCGACGTGTTCGCGTTCACCACGAACGTCGAGACGCAGGCGACGGCGAGCACACCTCGCCCTGCGCGCAGTCCGCCGACGGGGGCGGCCCCGGATCCGGCTTGGCCCTCGGTCATGGGTGCACTCTTCCGCCGGGCACGGGCGCGTTCCTCACCCGTAGGGGATGAGGTGGGTCAGGACGCCCGGCGCAGGACCGCGGTCAGTCGCCCCACCGCGCCGACCGCCCCGAGGCCGCCGAGCACGAGCAGCACGGCAGTACCCCACCCGTCGAGCGCGCCCTGGATGAGGACCGCGTGGCCGACGCCGAGCACGACGACGAGCGCGGCGAGGCTGCCGTGGAGGAACCGCCAGGTGGCCGGTGACCAGCGCAGACGCCGCCGCAGCACCCCGAGCAGGGTCACGACGGCGAGCAGGACGGTCGCGAACAGGGCCATGCGCGCCCGGGTCGGCCCGTCGGGCGACATCGAGAACAGGGCGTCGTCCGGGTCCTCCACGAACAGGGCGACGACGTGCAGGGCGACCAGGACCGCGACGATCCCGCCGACGCGGACGTGGACCCCGACGCGACGCCGGGTCAGCCAGGGCTGCACCGCGAGCGCGGCGACGGCGAGGCACGCCGCCAGCGTCGACACCACGAGCAGCACCGGTGCCCCCGCGAGGTGGGGACCCGCGAGGGCGAGGACGACGAGGAACGCCCCGCCGAGCGCCGCCGCGGCCCCGACGACCCGGACCGCGCTCACGACGACGGCACCAGCGTGAGGTCGACGACGGCCAGGGTGTCCTCGGAGTCGACGACGTGGCGCTGGAAGACGGCGCGCCACGGGCCGCTCACGTCGTGGGCCACGTGGACGTTCGGCTCGCCGAACTGGGCGACGGCCGGGTCGGTGTCCACGCGGTAGCGCCCGTCGGGCCCGGTGAGCACCGTCGTCCGGTTCTCGCGCTCGCTGCCCAGCGCGGTCTGCAGCCACACCTGCACCGGCACGCCGGGCAGCGGACGGCACGCCGTGTCGCGCACGATCCCGGTGATCACCAGGCCCCGTCCCAGCGGCACGTCCAGCGGGGCGTCGTCGTCGTAGTTGTTGCGTCCGCCGGGGTTGGTCACCGTGGGGGCGCAGGTCGCGCCGGGCGGCGCGGCGATCGGGGCGGGGGCCGCCTCCGTGCTGCCGACGTTCCGCGCCCCGGTCCCCGAGGCGTCGGAGTTCCACAGCGCCGCGGCGATCATCGCGGCCAGCAGCAGGACGGCCCCGACCGCCACGGGGTGCGGGCCGGTGCGGGTGGTGGGCACGGGTCCAGCCTGCCCTGCCCGGGTCGCGACGGCTCAGGCCGGGACGCGGGCCAGCACCACCGAGTTGACCACGTCGGTGTGGGGGTGCAGCACGGCCACCGGGTCGAGGCCGCCGAGGTCGCCGCCGGCCACCTCGAGCACGGGGTAGAGCAGGCCGCGCAACGAGTGGGCGCTGCGGGCGAGCACGAGGGCGCCGGGCCGCATGCGGGCGCGCACGTGGGCCAGGGCCGCGGCCTTCGCCGGGGTCGAGCCCGACGAGGGCGGCCACGCAGACGAGGTCGTAGTCGGCGAGGTCGTGGTCGGCGAGGTCGCCGAGGTCGCCGAGGTACAGGACGTCGCCGGCGGCGACGCGCACGTCGTCGCCGAGCGCCGCGGCGAGCCGGCCGCCGAGATACACGGCCTCCGGGTCGATGTCGACGGCGTCGACCTGCACGCCGTGGCGGGCGAGCAGCAGCGCCGAGAGCGGCAGCGGCCCCGAGCCGACGAACAGGGCACGACGCGGCGCGCGCGGGGCGTGACCGGCGACGGCGTGGTACTCGATGCGGGTGAGGTCGCGGTAGTTCTGCAGGTACGGGAACGCCTCGAGGGCGGCGTGCGGGTCGTCCGCGGCGAGCACCCGGTGGGCCCAGGCGCGCTCGAGGGCGTACTCGCCGGCGGCGCAGCGGGCGCGCAGGTCGGGGAGGCGCTCGGTGAGCCGCGGGTCGGCGAGCACCGCGTCCACCTCCTCCGGCGCGCGCGGCGCGACGGCGAGCTCGACGAGCGCGGTGAACAGCGCGTCGGTGCGCGGGCCCGGCTCGAGCGAGGGCTCGGCGGCCAGGGCGTCGTGGAGGGCGAGGATGTCGGCGAGGAGACCGGAGGGGCCGAGCTGTCCGCCGGGGCCGAGCTGTCCGTCGGGGCTGACCGGGCCCTCCTGGCTGTCGTGGCTGCGCTCCGTCCCGCAGGCCCGCACCGCGAGGCGCGACGGCAGGTCGAGCGCCCGCTCGCCGCCGGGCCGGGCGGACCCGCCCCCGGAGAACGGACGCGTCGCGGTCCGGGGGACCGGGCGGTCGAGCGGGCTGCTCATGTCGATGTCCTCCACCGGGGCGGGCGGTCGTCGTCGGGCCGGCGTCCGAAGGGATGCCAACACGGCTCCGCCCTCTGGCACAATACGTAAGCGTGTGCGCACACGACAACGTGCAACGGGGTGGGAGCTGGGCCGAGCTCCCACCCGCCGAGCACGTCGACGTGGCCGTCGAGGGCCTGCGGATGCTGGCCGACCCCACGCGTCTGCGGATGTTGTGGCTGCTCTGCGGCGATGAGCTGGACGTCTCCACCCTCGCGGGTCGCCTGGGGGCGACCCGCCCGGCCGTGTCGCAGCACCTCGCCAAGCTCCGCCTCGCCGGCCTGATCACCCAGCGCCGTGCGGGACGTCACGTCCTCTCGCGTGCGCGTGATCACCACGTCGGCGAGCTCCTCGGGGTGCTCGTCCACGACGCGGAGCACCGCCGGTCGATGACGGGTCACCCGTTCGGTGGTCCGTAGGCTCCCGCGCCGTGGGGGGACCCGAGGGACCGCTGGGTGAGGTCGCCACCGCCCTGGCCGCGGGGCGGACGGCCGCTCAGGTGATCGACGCGCACGGGCGTCTGGCCTGGGTGTCGGAGCAGATGCTGATGCTCGCCGGCGCGGACCACGACACCGACGTGGGCTACGGCGAGCACGTCGACGAGGTGCTCGAGCGCCCGCTGTGGCGTGACCTCCTCACCCCCGAGGCCGTCGAGACGCTGCGCCACGACCTGCACCCACGGCTCGACGACCAGAACGGCCCCGCGGCGCCGCTGTGGGTGCTGCCGCTGGACCTGCAGGTCGGGTCCCGCCGGCGGTCGGTGGGCATGCTCGGGGTCGGCCTGCGCCACGCCGACGGCTCGCCGATGGGCGCCGCGCTGATCTACGCGCCGCTGCTCCCGGCCCGGGTGCTCGCCCTGGTCAGCGAGGGCGACGAGGCCATGTTCACGCGGATGGCCGACCTGTCGGAACCGGCGCAGCGCCCGGCGGCCATCGTCTTCGCCGACGTCGACTCCTCCGGCCCGCTGTCCCGCCGCCTGCCGACGCCCGTCTACTTCGAGCTCATCCGCGGGATCACGACGGCGTTCGACGCCCTCGTCGCGCGGCACGGCGGCATCGTCGGCAAGCACGCCGGGGACGGGGCGAGCGCCTACTTCCTCACCGAGGGCCACGGCTCGGACTCCGACGCGGCGTCGGCGGCGCTGCGGGTCGTGCAGGGCCTGCCGAGCGCGGTGGCCGAGGTCGTCGCCGACCTCGCCGAGACCGGCGTCGAGGTCTCCCGTGAGGACTGCCGGCTCAACGTCGGCGCGCACTGGGGCGCGGACCTGTTCATCGGCCAGGTCGTGACCGGCGGGCGCCTCGAGGTGACGGCGCTGGGCGACGAGGTCAACGAGTGCGCCCGCGTCGAGCAGGTGGCGACCGGCGGGCAGCGGCTGGTCTCGAAGACGCTGGTCGAACGGCTCGACGAGGAGGCCGCGGCGGACCTCGGGCTGCGCCCGCGCAGCCTGACCTACCGCATGCTCGCCGAGCTCACCCGCGACGGCGGCGCGGCGGGCGGCAAGGCGGAGCGCGACGCGGGATCGTTGGCGGTCCACGATCTCGGTTGAACGGTCTACGGTTTGCGCCATGAGCGCGGACAAGTCGTCGTTGATCAGCGAAGAGGAGCGGCAGCGGCTGACGGCCGCCCGCGATCGGATCCGCGAGGAGTTCCTCGTCCCGACCGATCACCGTCCGCCGTCGACGGGCAAGGGCATCCACCACACCGCCCTGGTGTGCCGCGACGTGCGCACGACGGTGGAGTGGTACCAGAACGTGGCCGGCTTCCCGGTCACCGTGCTGTTCGAGAACCGCGACCTCGCGGGCTCGACGCACTTCTTCTTCGACGTCGGGAACGGCAACAACCTGGCGTTCTTCGACCTGCCCGGCGTCGACCCGAGCCCCTACGCCGAAGTGCTCGGCGGGCTGCACCACATCGCGATCTCGGTGCCCGGCAGCCAGTGGTACGGGATCAAGCGCCGCCTCGACGAACTCGGGATCGAGTACATGGTCGAGTCCGACGTCTCGATCTACACGCACGACCCCGACGGCGCCCGCGTCGAGTTCATCATGGATCCGCTCGGCGAGATGTACGGCGAGGACACCCTCTGAGGTGTGCGCTCCGCGCACCTCGAAGTGCTCACATGCGCGGAGCGCACCTAGCGGCCCTCAGTAGACGAGCAGGACGAAGCCGTCGCCGGGGTCGGTGCTCGGGGTGATCCGGGCGCCGGTCACCGCGGCGTCGGCGCAGGAGTCGCCCGCGCCCCCGCCGCCGCCCCCGCCGAACTCGCCGCCGTGGCTCCCGCCGTCGCCGCCGCGCAGGCAGCCGCCACCGCCTCCGCCGCCGCCCCCGCCGGTCCTCGAGGTGCCGCCGTCGCCGCCGGTGGGGCCGGGCCGACGGGCACCGGGTCCTCCACCGCCACCGTCACCGAAATCGCCCTCGCCGCGGGACCCGCCCCGGGCGCCCGCCGGACCCGGGCCGTCGCCCGCCTGCCCGCCGGCGCCACCGGCGTAGCGCGACCCGTTCGGTGCGCCGGTCGCGGTGCTGCCCCGGCGCCGCCCCCGCCGCCGGCGACGAGCAGCGACCGGTCGCCGGCGCGGATCGCGCTGGCGCCGCCGCCCCCACCTCCGTCGTCGGAGTCCGCGGGGCGGGCCGTGCCCCGGGAGCCGCCCCGGCCCAGGCCGTAGCCCGGTCCGCGGTTGCCGTCGCACCCGGTGGTGACGTCGAGGCGCCGCGTCGCGCCGGTGTCGAGGTCGCCGGCCACCCGCGCCCCGTGGCCCGGGGCGTGCCCCGCGGTGACGCCCGTCGGACGGCCGCCCTCGGCGCCGACGGCGATCGCGAAGACGCGTCCGACACCCGCGGGCACCGCCCACGGGACCGACCTGCGCTCGCAGTCGAAGCGGGTGCTCCCGGTGTAGCGCCGCAGCGTGACCGTGCCGTCCCCGTTGCCCGCGACCCCGCTGAAGGCCAGCGCTCGAGCTCCGCCGGCCACCGACGACCGTCCCCCGCCGCCCCCGCCGGCACCGCCGCACACCCCGTGCCCGGGGTGCCACCGCCACCACCACGCGCGTGGCCGCCTCCGCCGCCGCCTCCGCCAGGGCCCAGGAAGCCGGTCCGGCCCGCCTCGCCGCGCGTCGAGCGTGCTCCACCGCCGGGGCCACCGTCGCCGTGGAAGCCGACCTGGACGCCGCGGGTCCCGACGTAGCAGGCCCCGCTCCCGTCGTCCCCGTCGTCCGCGGGCGAGCCCCCCGAGCCGCCGTCACCGCCGCGGGTGCCGTTGTTCCCGCCACCACCGCCGCCCCCGCCCGCGACGACCAACGGGGTCGTGCCGGCCAGCACCGCGCTCGCCGCCCCGCCCGCCGCGCCGTCGTTCGCGGTGTAGCCCCGGCCCCGCGAACCGCCGTCGGCGAAGCCCTCGCCGACGGTCGCGGCGCCTCCACGGCGTCCCGGCCACACCGTGAGCACCTGCCCCCGTCGGACGGAGAACTCGGCGATGGTCTCGCCGCCCCCGCCGCCGGAACCGCCGCGGTCGGCGCCGGGGGACCCTCCTTCGCCGCCGGTCACGAAGGCGACGAGGCGGTCGACCCCGGCCGGGATCGTCACGGGGACCCGGCCGCTCGCGGCGGTGAAGGTGCAGCCCGCCGGTGCGGTCAGGTCGCACGGCGCGGCGCCGGGTGGTGTCGTCATCGGGAGGGTGCTCGCCGCTCCGTCGGCGACCCCACCCGCGGACAGCAGCGCCACCGCGACCCCCACCACCCCCAGGCGGGCCCGGCGCCCGACCGGACGCCGGGGCGGGCGGAGCCGATGGCGGGCGGGATCTGACGTGACCATGGAGAGCACCCATCACGAAGCGGTCGGCGCGGCTTCGTGATCACCGGAGCCGTCGACGCGCTCAACGAGCGCGGCCGCAGGGCCTCCCGGAGATCCACCCGGACGGGTGGATTCGTCTCTCTCGTGAGCTGGTCAGCGGCCCTTCCACTCCGGGGCGCGCTTCTCGGCGAAGGCGGCGGCGCCCTCGCGGGCGTCCTCGCTGTCCAGCACCGGGCCGAGGATCTCGCCCTGACGGCGCCACATGTCCTGCGCGCTCCAGTCGGGGGACTCGACGATCACCTGCTTGCTCGCCCGCACCGCCAGCGGTCCGTTCGCCCCGATCCGGGCGGCGAGCTCGCGGGCGCCCTCGAGGGCCCCGCCGGCGGGCGTGAGGTGGTTGACCAGCCCCCACCGGTGCGCATCGGCGGCACTCATCGGGTCGCCGGTGAGCGCGAGCTCCATGGCGACGGTGCGCGGGATGCGGGCGGGCAGGCGCATCAGGCCGCCGGCCGCGGCGGCGAGGCCCCGCTTGACCTCCGGGATCCCGAACGTCGCCTCCTCCGAGGCCACCACGAGGTCGCAGGACAGCACGAGCTCGCACCCTCCGGCCAGCGCCGGCCCCTCGACCGCGGCGATCAGCGGCTTCGACGGCGGGCGCTGGGTGATGCCGGCGAACCCGCGGTCGCCGACGTGCGGGCGCTCGCCCCGCAGGAAGGCCTTGAGGTCCATGCCGGCGCTGAAGAACCCGCCGGCCCCGGTGAGGATGCCGGCGACCAGCGCGTCGTCGCCGTCGAGCTCGTCGAGCGCCGCCGCGATCCCCTCCGCGACCGCAGTGTTCACCGAGTTCCGCGCCTTCGGCCGGTCGATGGTGATGACCAGCGTGGTGCCGTCGCGCTCGGTGCGGAGGACGGGCTCCTCGCCGGAGCTCATCGGGGAGCCATCCGGATCGCGCCGTCGAGCCGGATCGTCTCGCCGTTGAGCATCGGGTTCTGCAGCATCGAGACCGCCATCTGCCCGTACTCGGCGGGGTCACCGAGGCGGCGCGGGTTGGGCACCGACTCGCCGAGGGTCTTGCGGACGTCGTCGGAGAGCGTCGCGAACAGCGGGGTGTCGAACAGCCCCGGCGCGATGGTGTTGACGCGGACCAGCTTCGACGCGAGGTCGCGCGCGGCGCACAGCGTCATCGACACGACGCCGCCCTTCGACGCCGAGTAGGCCATCTGCCCGATCTGGCCCTCGAACGCCGCCACGGAGGCCGTCATGATCATCGCGCCGCGCTCGCCGTTCACCGGCTCGGTGCGCGCGATCGCCGCGCCGGCGAGGCGCAGCGCGTTGAACGAGCCGAACAGGTTGACGCGGATGACCCGCTCGAAGGACTCCATGTCACCCGGGTCGCCGTTCTTCTCGACGACGCGGGTGAGGCTGCCGATGCCCGCACAGTGCACGAGCGCGCGGAACGGGCCGGCGGCCTCGGCCGCGGCGACCGCGGAGCCCAGGGCGTCGGCGTCGGTGACGTCGGCGGCGACGAACTCGCCGCCGAGGTCCGCGGCGACCTCCTTGCCCTTCGACGACGGGAGGTCGGCGACGACCACCCGCCCGCCCGCGGCGGTGATCGCCTGCGCGGTGGCCAGGCCGAGGCCGGACGCGCCGCCGGTGACGAGGGCCGAGACGCCCTGGAGATCCATGATCGGGTTCCTCCCGTGGTCGACGAGGTGCTCCTGCGCACCATAAACAGTCGGAACTGACTGTGTCACCGGGTGCGGGCGCGCGTGACCGCGGCCGCGGCGGTCGCCACCGCGAGGGTGACCGCCGCCGCCGCGGCGATCGCGGCGGCCGGGGCGACGGTGTCGATCAGGACGCCGGACAGCGGCGAGGCGATCGCCGCGCCCGCCATGAGCGCGGAGCTGTGCAGCCCGATCGCCACGCCGCGTGCGCCGTCGGGGGCCAGGCGCCCCACGGTCTCGGTGGCCGACGCCAGCGCCGGCGCGCAGAAGGCGCCGGCGGGGATCAGCAGGAGCGTCACGGTCCACCAGGGCCCGCCCAGCGCGACCGGCAGCGACCCGAGCGCGAGCAGGGCCAGCAGCACCGCGGTCGGGGGCGGGCGCCGGGCCCCGCCGTAGATCCAGCCCCCCGTGAGCGACGCGGCGCACCACACGGCGTTGGCCAGGGCGAACCAGGCCGTCTCCCCACGGGCGGTGAGGCCGGCGACGACGGCGAGCTCGGTGGCCGTGAGCATGAGGATCGCCGCCCCCGTCGAGGCCAGGGCGACGAGCATCGGGCCGCGCAACCACGAGCGCACCGGGGGCGCGGCCCGGTCCTCGCCGGACGTGCCCGCCAGGCGCAGCGGCGGGTCCAGCCGGGCCAGCGCGGCCGAGGCGAGGACGAACGCCCCGCCCACGGCCCACAGACCGGGACGGCCGGGCAAGGCGATCGCCACGAGGGTGCCGAGCGCCGGGCCCACCGCGTAGGCGACCTCGGTGGACATCGCGTCGAGGGCGAACGCGGGGCGCTGGTGCTCGTCGGGCACCGAGGCGGCGAGGGACTGGCGCACCGCCGAGAACGCGGGCGGCATGAGCATCCCGGCCACGAACGCCGTGGGGGCGAGCGCCGTCACCGGCAGCAGGGACGCGACGCCCCAGAACGCGGCCTGCGCGAGCCCGCAGATCAGCAGGACGGGACGCAGCCCTCGGCGGTCCATCAGCCGGCCCAGCAGCGGGGCCCCGAGCGCGACGCCGGCCGTCACCGCCCCGCCGACCAGGCCCGCGGCGGCGAACCCGGCGTCGAGACCGACCGCGACGTGCAGCGTGAGCACCACGGCCGTCGCGGTGGCGGGGATGCGGGCCGCGAACCCGACCGTCACGAGCGGGGTGAGACCCGGGAGGCGCAGCACCGCTCCGTAGGTGGCGACGCCGCCCCCCGTCGCCACCCTCATCACCTCCATGGTGCCCGCCGCGTCGCGACTCCTACCCCTCGTGGACCGTGACGTCTGGACGACGAGCCGCACGGGCACACTGGCGCCCATGAGCGAGGCACCCGTCCTTCCCACCGCCACGTACGCCGTCACCGGCGCGACCGGTCACCTCGGCCGCCTCGCCGTCGACGCCCTGCTGCGCCACGGCGTCCCGGCCCGCAACGTGTTCGCGCTGGTCCGCGACACCGCCAGGGCCGACGAGCTGGCCGCCCTCGGCGTCGGCGTCCGCGAGGCCGACTACGACCGTCCGGAGACGCTCGACGCCGCCCTCGAGGGGATCGAGCGCCTGCTGCTGGTCTCCAGCCCCACGGTCGGCGAGCGCCTCACGCAGCACGGCAACGTCATCCGCGCCGCGGACGCCGCCGACGTCGGCTTCGTCGTCTACACGAGCGTGCTCCACGCCGACGAGACCGAGCTCGCGCTGGCGCCCGAGCACGCCGGCACCGAGGACCTCCTCCAGGCGTCCGGCCTGCCGTTCGCGGTGGCCCGCAACGGCTGGTACGTCGAGAACTACACCGGCCGGCTCGACGAGTACCTCGAGCGCGGCGAGATCGTCGGCGCCGCGGGCGACGGACGCGTCTCGGCCGCCACGCGCGCCGACTACGCCGAGGCCGCGGTCTCGCTGCTCCTCGGCGACATCGCCGACCAGCAGGGCTACTGGGAGCTCGGCGGGCCGGCGTTCTCCATGAGCGAGCTCGCCGAGGCGATCACCGAGACCACGGGCACGAAGGTCGTCTACCGCGACGTGTCGGCCGACGAGTACACCGACATCCTGCGCGCCGCAGGCGTGGACGAGGACACGGCGGGCTTCGTGACGTCCCTCGAGCTCTCGACCGCACGCGGGGAGCTGGAGACCGACAGCCCGGCGCTCGAGAACCTGCTGGGGCGTGCGCCGACCTCGCTCGTCGACGCGATCCGTGCGGCGCGCGTGTAGCCCTGCGCGGTAGGAATGCCGCATGGAGACCTTCCACGGGCGTGACGAGCTCGTCGCCTCACTGGGCCGCGAGCTGGGGCCGGGGGAGTGGCTGGAGATCGGCCAGGACCGCATCGACGGCTTCGCCGACGTCACCGGCGATCACCAGTGGATCCACGTCGACGCCGACCGGTCCGCCACCGGGCCGTACGGCGCGACGGTCGCGCACGGTTTCCTGACGCTCTCGCTCCTCCCGTTGCTGCTCGACGGCCTGCGCCGCGTCGAGGGCACGCGGATGGGCCTGAACTACGGGCTCGAGCGCGTGCGCTTCCCGAACGTCGTGCGGTCCGGGACGCGGGTGCGGGCGCGCTCGACGCTCGTGGACGCCACCGACGTCGGGGACGACGGGTTGCAGCTGGTCACGCGCGTGACCATCGAGGTCGAGGGCTCGACCAAGCCGGCCTGCGTCGCCGATCTCGTCACCCGCGCGTACTTCTGACGGGTCGCTCGATCGGGGTAGCCGGGTTCCGCCGGGCGTGTACGGGACCACGAAGGGGTACTAGACGGCCACACGGAGTCGCGTCGTGGCGACCCCGCGAGGAGGTGGTCGTGATGGACGCCCCCCGATCGACGTCGACGACGCGGCGTCCCGAGGCCGGCCCTGCCGGTGCATTCCTTCCCTTCCCCGCCTGGTGGCTCACGGTCACCGATCTCGGACGTGCGTCGGTCGAGACCGCCGCGTGGCACGCGGTCCGGCACGTCCTGCCCGGCAGCGGCCGCGGTAACGGACAGCCCGTGCTCGTGCTGCCCGGGTTCCTCACCAGCGACATCGCCACGGGCGCGCTGCGGGCGCACCTGCGCAACCGTGGCTTCCACACCCACCGGTGGACCCTCGGCCTCAACCAGGGCTTCACCGACACGATCCTCGACGGGCTGCTCGCGCGCTTCGACGAGCTGCACGCTCGCCACGAGCGCCCGATCGCGATCGTGGGCTGGAGCCTCGGGGGGCTCATGGCCCGGTGGCTCGCGCACGTCCGGCCGGACGCCGTCGAGCGCATCGTCTGCCTCGGGTCGCCCTGGCGGGCCGAGGCCGAGGAGAACCGGGTGACCGCCGCCTTCCGCCTCGCCGAGCAGCACTGGGGCTTCTCGGACCGCACGGGCGAGGTCGTCGACCTGGTCCGGCGCCCGGTGCCGGTGCGCTCGGTGGCGATCTACTCGACGTGGGACGGCCTCCTGCACGGCGACGGCTGCCGGCAGGACGACGGCGAGCTCTGCGAGAACGTGGTCGTCCCGAGCAGCCACTGCGGGCTCACCCACAACCCGGCCGCGCTGGTCGCGGTGGTCGACCGCCTCGAGGTGCGCCTGGAGGACTGGCGCCCGTTCGCCTGGGCGCACGCGCTCTCGACGGGCGTCGTCGGGCGCCGTCGGGACCGCCGCCGGACCCCCGAACCGACGGTCGCCGTCGCCGCCTGAACCTCGCCGGTTGCCCACGACCGGTCCGTCGCAGACGCCTCGGCGCGCGAGACGTGGATTACAGCGCCACGGTCGCCGCCGAGGTGTACGACGGTCGGTAGGAGGTGTGCATCAATGGCTGATGTCTCCCGGCTGCCGTGGGCGATCAACGACCACTGGGACTGGCAGCTCCACGCGGCGTGCCGCGGTATGAACTCCGAGGTCTTCTTCCATCCCGACGGCGAACGCGACCCCCGGCGCAGCCAACGCGTCGCCGCGGCCGCGAGCATCTGCTCGGGCTGCCCGGTGCGCGAACCCTGCCGGGACTGGGCCCGGCGCGTCGAGGAGCCCTACGGCGTCTGGGGCGGGGAGAGCGAGCAGGAGCGGCGCGAGCACCTCGCCCGTGCCCGTCACCACGATCGCTCCGCCTGAGCGATCTCCCGCCGCCGACCCGTGGAAAGGTGGGGTCCATGGACGCGCCGGCGGCGTGGGCCCGGGGTCGCCTCCCGGAGGGTGACGGACGTGTGGTGTCGCTCGACGTGAACGGGCTCGCGCTCGACTGCGTCGTGCCGACCGGGGACGGCGAGCCCGAGGGCGCGACGGCGTTCGGGCTGCTCGCGGCGTCGCTGTCGTCGTGCACCGCGATGTCGGTGCGCACGTTCCTGCAGCGCCACGACGTCGAGGCGTGCGACGTGGAGGTCGACGTCGCGCTCGAGGCCGGGCACCCGCCGACGGTGCACCGGCGCGTCGGCCTGCTCGCCGACCTCGACCACGACCTGCGCACCCAGCTCGCCGCGGTGGTCGACTCCACCCCGGTGACGGTCCTGCTCCAGGACGCCCTCGTGATCGTCACGCGCCTGGATGTGGGGCCCGAGCCGCGGGCATGACCGGCCCCCTACGTGAGTGATTTTCCCGGCTATAGCCGGGAAAATCACTCACGGGTCGGGGCGGGGTCGATCATCGGCTCCGGGTCGTCGGGCAGGGCGACGGTGCGCCGGGGGCCGGCGCGGTGCCCCAGGAACGCCGCCCGGTTCGCGTGGCCCATCAGCAGCGGGAGCAGCTCCCGGGCCGTGACGACGCCGTACCAGCCGGCGTGGGCAGCGGCCTCGCCGAACGCCGTCACCGCGTCGGGGCGCACCGTCGGGCCGGCGACGACGAGCGGCGTCGGGTCGCCGGTGTGCAGTACGCCGCCGGTGGACGGGGTGGCGTGGTCGCCGGTGACCGCGACGACGGCACGATCAGCGAGCTCGTGCAGGCCGGCGAGCCCGGTGTCGGCGGCCTCGAGGACGTCGAGCTTGGCCCGCGGGCGCTTGGTGTGCCCGGCGTCGTCGGTGGCCTTGATGTGGACGTGCACGACGCGCGCACCGGCGTCGATCAGGTCGTCGGCGGCGGCCAGGCGGGCCCGGAGATCGGCGGCGACGTCGTCGGAGGGCCGCAGGTGCCGCGACGCCATCCCGAGCACGGCGGCGAGGCCCCGGTAGAGCCCGGTGCTCGTCACCGCGGCGCCGGCGACGCCGTTGTGCTCCGTGAACGACGGGATCGGCGACCGCACGCCCGACCACTTCGTCGTCAGCACCTCCAGCGCGGGGAGGCCGCGGTCGGTGCGGGCGCGGTTGACGGGGTGGGCGCGCAGGGCGGCCCGGGCGTCGCGCAGCAGCGTCTCCAGGGCGGAGGCTGTCGGCGCGGCCCCAGGCTCCTCGGCCAGTGGCAGCACCCGCAGCCACGGATGGCGGTCCTCGAAGAACGGGTCGGAGTCGGTGACGGCGCCGCTCGCGTGCCCGGTGAGCGCGAGCAGCGCCTCGCCCCGGCGGGGGAGCGGGGTGAGCTGCGCGTCGTGCCTCCGGGCGAGCCCCGCCAGGTCGTCGAGCAACCGCGACGCGTCGTCGGTGTCGTCGGGCCCGACCCGCCCGGTGATCCACACCCGCCCCGCCTCGTCGGTCTGCGCCGTCCGCAGCGCCGCGTGGGTGATCGCGACCCCGGCCGGTACGTCGACCCCCGCCCCCAGGGCCTCCAGCACCGCGCGGCCGGGGAAGGGGACGTCGGCGAACCCGAACATCGCCCAGTGCGCGAGCTCGGACGACGGCGCGCGCCCCCAGCCGAAGGGCAGGTGCCAGCCGGACGCCCCCGGGCCGCCAGCGCGTCGAGGACGGGCGTGGCCGCGGCCTCGGACGGCGTGCGACCGCCGAGCTCGGGCACGGGGCGGTCGCCCAGCCCGTCGAGGACGACGAGCACCACGGGCAGCTGGTCGTCGTCGAGACGCGGCTGGGTCTCGCCGTACCCGGGCGGCCTCACGGCCGCGTCCCCAGGAGCTCCCGCAGCACCGGCACCGTGGACGGGAGCACCATCGCCTCCCACGTCCCGTCGGCGAAGCCGTCGCGGATGGCGGCGGCGTCGAGCTTGGTCGCGGGGTCGCCGTCGACGACGGTCACCGCGTAGCCGCCGTCGGCGAGCCGTCCCGCCTTGTCCTCCTCCCACGCCGAGAACGCGCGCACGAAGTGGCGGGCCCCCAGCGGGACGTACTCCGACCACAGCTGCGGGCGGGTGAGGTCGAACGGCACGACCGAGGCGCGGTCGGCCAGGCCCGCCCCCTCGAGCGCCGCGCGCAGCAGCCGCAGGCGCTCGAAGTAGGTGAACGGGTTGGCGGCGTCGGTGTGGCGGTGGGTCGAGGTCGCCGCCTCGTGGCGCGCCCCGGAGTCGGGGTTGGTGACGGCGACGACGAGGTGGTCGTGCTCGGCGAGCGCCAGCGCGAACAGCTCGAGGTGCTGGTGGTGGACGGGCTGGAAGCGTCCGGTGACCGCGGCCAGACCTCGGGGGCAGAGCGTCACTGCCCGCGCCGGAGCAGCCCGCGCGCGATCGCGTTGCGCTGGATCTCCACCGTGCCTGCGGGGATCTTCAGGTTGCGGGCGAGGCGGAAGAGCTTCTCCTCGGGTGAGCCCAGCCGCAGACCGGTGCCGCCGTGCACCTGGACGGCGCGGTCGGCGACGCGGAAGAACGCCTCGTCGTTGATCACCTTCACGAGGCTCATGAGACGCGGCGCGTCCGCGTGCAGCGGGATCCCGAAGGCGCCGCCCGGCATCGCGTCGAGCTCGGCCTGCGCCTGCAGCGACGCCGCGCGGGCCGCGTACACGTCGGCGTCCATGTCGGCGAGCATGTGCTGCACCGCCTGCAGCTCGGCGATCGGCCGCCCGCCCGAGGTCCGCTCCCGGGCGCGATCGACGGCCCGCGCCAGCAGCCACCCGCCCCAGCCCGCGCACATCCCGCCGCGGCAGAGGCGTCGCCAGTTGATCCAGGCCATGGCCAGCACGAACCCGTCGCCCACCTCGCCGACGACGTTCTCGGCGGGTACCCGCACCCCGTCGAGGTGGAGCTCGCCGGTGAGGCCGTCGTCGAGCATCGTCGGGATGTCGCGGCCGCGGGAGAACCCGGGGGCGGTCGCGTCGACGAGGAACATCGACAGCGATCGGGTGCCGGCGCCGGGCTCGGTGACCGCGGTGACCTGGACGACGTCGGCGAAGTGGGCGTTGGTGATCCAGGCCTTGGTGCCGTCGAGGATCCAGTCGGAGCCGTCGCGGCGTGCGCGGGTCTCCATCGCCAGGACGTCGGTGCCGACGGAGATCTCGGTGTTGGCGAACGCCGCGGTGATCTCACCGGCGATCAGCGGCTCGAGCCACTGCTCCCGGGCCGCGTCGGAGCAGTGCTCGATCGCCGGGTTCGCGCCCTCGGTCCAGCCCAGCGCGGCCAGGCCCAGGCCGAGCCCGGAGTGCCGGTACACGTACTCCTCGACGTGCTGCATCTCCGCGCGGGCGAAGCCCCCGCCGCCGACGGCCGCGCCGACGTGGGGGTTGTAGAGCCCGGCCGCGGCCGAGCGGCGCTGGACCTCCCGGCGCGCCTCCCAGACGGCGGGGTGCATGCGCCCGGCCTCGTCGAGGCGCGGGTTCCAGGGCGAGCCGACGTCCTGGCGGGCGAGGTCGGCCTCGAGGGGCTCGACCTCCGCGGTGAGGAAGGCGGCGAACCGCTCGGTGTACTCGGCGACGCGGTCGGTGGCGCCGGCGGGGGAGATCGTCACGGTCATGCCCTACGGCCGCTGGGGGTGCCGCGTCAACCGTCCTAGGGTCGGGGCATGCCGCTGCTGTCCGCCGAGTCCTCGGTCCTGCTCGTCGTCGACCTGCAGGAACGCCTGATGCCGGCCATCAGCGCGGGGGCGGAGGTGCTGCAGAACGCCGTGCGGCTCGTGCGCGGCGCCGATCTGACCGGCGTCGACGTCCACGCCACCGAGCAGAACCCGGCGGGCCTCGGCCCCACCGTCGGCGAGATCGCCGACCTCCTGCCCCGTCCCGCGCAGGCGAAGACGTCCTTCGCGGCGGACGTCGACCCCGGGCCGGGCACGATCGTCGTCGCGGGCTGCGAGGCCCACGTCTGCGTGCTCCAGACCGTCCTCGCCCTGCGCGCCCAGGGCCGGGACGTCGCCGTGGTCGCCGACGCCGTCGGCAGCCGCGCCCCGGCGAACCACGGCCGGGCCCTCGAGCGCCTGCGCGCTCATGGCGTCGACGTCGTCACCACCGAGATGGTGCTGTTCGAGTGGCTGCACGACAGCGACCACGCCGCGTTCCGCGACGTCCAGAAGCTGATCCGCTGACTCAGGCGCCGGGGGAGCGGACCACGAGCAGGAGCGTGTCGTCGTCGCGGTGCCCGTCGGTGTGCACGTCGACGGCCGCGAGGACGGCGTCGGCGACGGCGTCCGCGTGGGCCCCGGCCGGCAGCGCCTCGAGGGCCCGACGCAGCCGGTCCTCCCCGAACTGCTCCCGGCTGCCCGCCGCACGGGCCTCGGTGACCCCGTCGGTGTGGAGCACGAGCGCCGCGCCCGGCGGCAGCGTGATCGTCTGGGCGGCGACGTCGGCCTCGGCGCGGATACCGAGCACGCGACCGCCGCCGTCGAGCTCGGTGACCGCACCCCCGGGATGCCAGACGACGCCCGGGGGGTGCCCGGCGGCGGCGATCTGGACGGTCAGGCCGGCGGGCTCGGGGGCGTCGTGGTCGGTGATCTGGGCGTAGACGGCGGTGACGAAGCTCCGCGCGGTGTCGAACCAGTCGTGCAGGACGCCGTTGACGGCGGTGAGCACGAGGGCCGGGTCGGGCTCGCTGTGCCCGAGGGCGCGGGCGGTGGAGCGGGCGAGCGCCGTGGTGCGGGCGGCGTCGGCGCCGTGCCCGCAGACGTCGCCGACGACGACGCCCCAGCCCGTGGGCGTGGCGAACACGTCGTAGAAGTCGCCGAGGACCTCCCCGCTGTACGAGTGGCCGTCGGTGGGGCCGCGGTGCCGCGCGGCGATCTCCATGCCGGGGACGCGCGGGGGGTGCTGGGGGGTCAGGGACTGCTGCAGCGTCTCGGCGAGCTCGACCGCGGCACCCGCCTGCCGGCGCGCGGCGGTGGCGAGGGCGTCCGCGCGCTCGGCGCGGTCGTAGGCACGGCGGGCGTCCCGGTCGGAGGCGCGGGCGGCGCGGTCGGAGGCCTGCAGCCGGTGCGCGAGCTCGTCGGCCGAGCGCTGCGAGATGTCGAGGTCGGCACGCAGGGCCATCTCGTCCCCGGCCGCCCGGGCGATCCCCGCGAGCCGGCGGACCTGCTCGTCGGTCCAGGGCCGCGACCGGGTGTCGACGACCGTGAGCGAGCCCAGGACAGCGCCGTCGGTGTCCCGGATCGGGAACCCCGCCCACGCGCGGATGCCGACGGCGAGCACGGCCGCGGACTCCCCGTCGCGGGAGATCCCGTCGGCGTCGGGGACGACGACGGGATGTTGCGCGTCGGCGACGAGACGGCAGAGGGTCTCGGCGACCGGCACCTCCCGGTCGATGGGGTCCGCGCCGGGGGCCGCGTGCCACACCCGGACGCCGTCGTCGCCGAGCCGGCTCACCAGGGCGATCGGGGCGGACGCGACGTCGCAGGCCAGCTCGGTCAGGCGGTCGAACGGCTCCGCGGGGCCGGGCGGCGGGGTCGGGACGGGGGACCGGTGCTCCTCGACGTCACCACTCACCCGGCTCCACCTCCCTCACGACGACACCTGCGCGGTACCCACCCGACGACGGTCGCGCACAATCATTCCAGGCCTCCGCCGCGTCTGCCGACCCGTACGGGCGCTCGGCGCGGCGTTGCTCCCTGTGGATCAGCGCCGGTACGCAGCCGCCGGATGGGACGCGGCGACCCGAGGGCCCGCCCCGCCGAGGACCTCGCGCAGCGTCCCGGCCGCCGGGGTGGCGGGCATCCGCCCGCGGCGCCGCAGCTCGGGCACGACCAGCTCCGCGACGTCGACGAACGTGCCTGGCGTGACCGCGTAGGCGAGGTTGAAGCCGTCGGCGCCGGTCTCGTCGACCCAGCGCTCCATCTCGTCGGCGACCTCGCCCGGCGACCCCACCGCCACCGGACCACGGCCCCCGACGGCGAGGTGCGCGGTGACCTCGGCCAGGGTCCACTCCCGATCCGGGTCGTCGGTGGTGAACGACGCGAGCGCCGAGCGGCCCGCGTCGGTCTCGACGTGGCGCAGGGGCTCGTGCGGATCGACGCCCGAGAGGTCGAGGCCCGTCCAGCCGCCGAAGAGCGCGAGCGCGCCCTCGGTCGAGGCCACCGCGAGGTACTCCTCGTACTGCGCCCGCGCCGCCTCCGAGGTCTCGGCCACCACCGGCGCGAGCTGCACGAACACCGTCACCGACTCCGGGTCGCGCCCGGCCTCCGCCGCCGCCGCGCGGATGCCGGCCACCGACTTCGCGACCACCGTCGTCGACGGCCCCGAGACGAACACCGCCTCGGCGTGCCGCCCGGCGAACGCCAGGCCTCGCGGGGACGCCCCGGCCTGGAAGATCGCCGGGGTGCGCTGGGCCGAGGGCTCGCAGAGGAAGGGGCCCGGCACGTCGAACCAGGTGCCGTGGTGGCCGATGTCGTGGACCTTCGCCGGGTCGGTGTAGACGCCGCGCTCGGCGTCGCGCACGACGGCGTCGTCCTCCCAGGAGCCCTCCCACAGCTTGTAGCAGACCTCGAGGTACTCCTCGGCCATCTCGTAGCGCTGGTCGTGGGCGAGCTGCTCGCCCAGGCCGAGGTTCGCCGCCGCGCTCGCCAGGTAGCCGGTGACGACGTTCCAGGCCACCCGCCCCTTCGTCAGGTGGTCGAGCGTCGTGAAGCGGCGGGCCAGGGCGTAGGGGTGCTCGTAGCTCACCGAGACCGTGATGCCGAACCCCAGCCGCGACGTCGCCGCGGCCATCGCCGGCACGGGCAGCATCGGGTCGCCGAGCGGGACCTGGGTGCCGGCGCGCAGCGCGCCGTCCCGCGAGCCGCCGTAGACGTCGTAGATCCCCAGCACGTCGGCCAGGAACAGCGCGTCGAACCCGGCGTCCTCGAGCACCCGGGCCAGATCCACCCAGTGCTCGACGTCGGTGTAGCGGAACCCCTCGTCGCGCGGGTGGCGCCACAGCCCCGCCGACTGGTGGCCGGCGCAGTTCATGGCGAACGCGTTGAGGTGGATGCGGCGGGACACGTGCCTCCTAGGGTGCGAGCGGCTCGAGCGCAGTCTCCCGCGCCAGCAGGGCGGCGCCCGTGGTGAGCACCGACAGCACGGCGAGGAACGCCACGACCAGCCAGAACGAGCCCGTCGCGCCGACGAGGGCGGCGGCCACGAGCGGCGCGAACCCGCCCGCGACCACGGACCCGATGCCGTAGCCGAGCGAGGCACCGCTGTAGCGCAACCGCGTCGAGAACAGCTCGGCGAACCACGCCGCCTGCGGCCCGTACATCGCGTCGTGGGTGACGTTGATGCCGAGCACCATGGCCAGGACGATCAACGTCGTCGAGCCCGTACCGACCGCGAGGAAGAACAGGGCCAGCGTGATCGTGCCGCCGATCGAGCCGACGAGGTAGGGCGTCCGGCGCCCGATCCGGTCGGAGAGGATCGCCCACAGCGGCGTCGTGGCGAGCCCCAGCGCGGACGTGACGACCACCGCGAGCAGGCCCGCGCTGCTGGCCTTGCCCAGCTCGCCGGCGATGTAGGTCAGGCCGTAGGTCGTGAGCAGGACGAACAGGGCGATCTGCGAGAGCCGCAGCCCCGTGGTGAGGACGACGTTGCGCGGGGCGGCGCGCAGCACCTCGACGACCGGCAGGCGGGCGACGTCACCGCGTTCGCGCAGGGCCCGGAACTCCGGGGCGTCCTGGATGCGCAGGCGGATGAACAGCCCGACGCCGACGAGCACGATGCTCGCGACGAAGGGCAGGCGCCACGCCCAGGCCAGGAACGCCTCGTCGCCGGCGATCACGCGGACCAGGAACAGCGAGCCGGTGGCGAGCAGCATCCCGGCCGGCGACCCGAGCTGGGTGAAGCTGCCGAAGAACCCGCGGCGCCGCTCCGGGGCGTGCTCGACGGCGAGGATCGCCGCGCCCGCCCACTCGCCGCCCACGGCGAGGCCCTGGACGATCCGCAGGACCACCAGCAGCGCCGGGGCCCAGACGCCGATCGTGGCGTAGGTGGGCAGCAGCCCGATCGCCGTGGTGGCGACGCCCATCGTCACCAGCGCGGCGATGAGCACGGCCTTGCGTCCGAGCCGGTCGCCGAGGTGACCCGAGATCACCGCGCCGATCGGGCGGGCGCCGAAGCCCGCCGCGTAGGTCGCGAACGCCGCCAGCGTGCCGGCCGTCGGGCTGATCGACGGGAAGAAGAGCTGGTTGAACACCAGGGCGGTGGCCGTGGCGTAGAGGTAGAAGTCGTACCACTCGATCGTGGTGCCGATGGCGCTCGCGAGGGCGACGCGGCGCGGGGTGTGGGTGGACTCGGTCGACAGCGGGCTGGCGGTCGTGGACACACGGGCTCCCGGGACGGGGGAGGGACGGGGAGGCGTCGTGAGCCCGGGGCCGGGCTCGGTGTGTCAGCGACAGCCGGAACTGGCGACGCGCATGAGGTCGACGTGGAGTCGCCACGTCAGCACCCTGCGCTCACCCATGGCGGGGGATGTTCGCGACCCCCACCGCGGGAGTCAACCGCCGGGGAGCAGCGTCACGTCGTCCGGTGTTCCGGAGCGCCGGGTCCCTGCGGGGCGTCGATGAGCCCGACGTGGCGGGCGCGGGCCACGGCCTCGCGGCGGCTCCCGACGCCGAGCTTGTGGTAGATCGCGCGCTGGTGGGTCTTGATCGTGTTCAGCGAGACGGCGAGGTCCTGGGCGATCTCGACCGACGAGCGCTGGCTCGGGAGGAAGGCCAGCACGGTGCGCTCGCGGTCGGTGAGGGGGTCCCGGACCGCCTCGACGTCGGACGGGCCGCGGGCGAGGATCTCGTCGACGAGGGCGTCCAGGGCGCCGAACGCGCCGTGGTGGCCGGCGAGGTGCGCTCGGAGCGGCTCGGGGAGCGTAGTGAAGGGGCGCCGGAGGTCGAACCGGGCGGCGAGACGCAGGGCGCGGCAGAGCTGCTCGTGGACGTAGGCGTGCTCGTCGAGCGTGGCGGCGATCTCGGCGTCGAGCAGGAGGGCGTCGACGATGCCGAGCCCGGTCAGGAGGCGCAGCCGCCGGGCGAAGACCGGGGCGAGCAGCGTGCGGGCCCCGGCGTCGCCGGCGGTGCTCCACTGGAGGCGCGCGTGCAGGAGTGCCCCTTCCACCGAGCCCGCCAGCTGCGACGCGGCGGCGCGCGTCACCTCGGCCGCCTCCCGGGCCCGGCCCAGCCCGAGGGCCGCGTGCTGCTCGAGGTTGGCGGCGAGCGCGACCTGCGGGTCGGTCAGGGTGAGGTCGGAGGCCGCCCGCCGGATGCTGCGGAGGCGCTGCCAGCCGGCCAGGGGCCGGCCCGTGTCGTGGTCCACCGCCGCGCGCAGGACCTCGATCGCCGTCGTCACCTGGGGGTGGGTGTGGTCCGCGGCGACCTCCCCGGACGACAGATGGCGCAGGGCGGCGTCCGGGCGCCCGCCGAGGAGCTCGGCCGAGGCCACCACCACGCGGGCGCGCTGGTGCCCGGGGCTGCGGGGCCACTCCTGGCTCGTCGCGCGCGAGACCACGGCGCGCGCGTGCTCGAGTGACCCGGCCTTGTCGCTGCCGAGGAGTCGGGCGACCCCCAGCGAGCTCCGGGCCTGGACGGCGAGGTACGGCCACCCGTACCGCTCCGCGAGGGCGAGGGCCTCGGTCGCGTCGCGGTGTGCCTGCTCGGGCGCGGCGTACACGAGCCCGCTGGCCCGGGCCGCGAGCGCGAGGGCCCGCAGCGGGATGCCCGTCACGGACTCCGTCCGGATCGCGTGGGCGGCGGCCGCGACGTCCTCGATTCGTCCGCGCGCGAGCGACGCCCGCACGGCGACGATGCGCCGGAAGACGGTGACGTCGTCGCTCTCGCGGTCGGTCAGCTCGGCATCGGCGGCGGAGACGAGCTCGTCCGCGCGACCGAGGTCGCCGTTCTCCAGGGCCGCCAGCCCCAGGACGAGTCGGACCCGTGGGTCCGCTCCGGACCCCGCGATCATCTGTTCCGACTGCGCGAGGGCGTCGAACTCTCCGCGCCCCAGGAGCTCGACGGCGCGGGCACGGAGCAGGACCTCGGTGGTGTCGACGTCGCCCGCGAGGCGCGCGCACCGGAGGGCCTCGAGGTGGTCGCCCCGGGCGTCGTGCCATGCGGCCGCCCGCCGGTAGAGGCCGCGGAGGTGGTCGGGCCGGCCTCGCCGCAGCCGGGCGAGCGTGTGGGACCTCAGCAGCTCGTGCACGCGGTAGTACTCGCGACGCCGGTCGGTCGCGGTCACCATCGCCGTGCTCGTCGCGAGCCCGTCCAGGACGTCGCCGGCGTCGTCGTGACCGGTGAGGGCGACGGCGAGGTCGAGGTGCAGCGGCGAGGTGACCGTCGCGGCGGCCAGCACCGCGTGCTCGCGCTCGCCGAGGTGGGCCAGGACCTCGCCGACGAGGTAGTCGGCCACGGACCGGTCGTCGCCGGCGAACTCGCGGACGAAGGCGGCCGGGTCGTCGCGGCGGTGCAGGGACAGGCTCGCCAGCCGCAGCGCGGCGACCCAGCCCTCGGTGCGCGCGACGAGCGTCGCGGTCTGGTCGTCGTCGAGCTCGAGCCCCTCCCGACGGAACAGCTCCGCCGCCTGCGGCTCGGTGAACGCGAGCTGGTCGACCCGGACCTGCCCGAGACGGTCGTCGAGCCGCAGCCGGTCGATCCCCACGGGCGGGTCGTACCGGCTGGACAGCACGATGGTGAGCATCGGGAGGGGATGGCGCAGGAGCTCCTGCAGGCCGATCAGGGCGCTGTGGTCGACGATCGTCTGGAGGTCGTCGAGCACCAGCCGGACCGGGGTGGTGAGGCCGTCGAGGGCCTCCAGGACGTCGGAGACGATTTCGTCGCGCGCGGCGTCGTCGCTCCACGAGGGCGCGATCCGGTGCAGCGGGCTGTCCTCGGCGACGGCCGGGCAGGCCGTGAGCGCGGCGAGCACGGAGGCCCACCAGCGGTGCTCGTCGCGGTCGCCGGCGTCGAGCCCCACCCACGCGACGGCGACGTCCGGGTCGGCCCGGACCCAGTCGGTGACCGCAGCCGTCTTGCCGTACCCGGCCGGCGCGCTGACCAGGACGACGCGGCCGCGCTCGGGGGGCCCGCTCTGGGCGTCCAGGGCCGCCCGCACGGACGGGCGTTCCACGAAGCCGGGCGGCCGGAGCGGCACGGTGATCTTCGCTCGCCGCATGCCACCCCCCGCGACCGATCTGCTGCAGCCGTCCGAGCCGTTCTAGCGCGCCGGAGCGGGGAGTGGATCCCCGCCTGCCGACTGATCAGGTCGGATTCGCCGGATTGCCACGTGTGTCGCACCTGGTTCACCCGACATGGCGACACCCGAACGGTGGCCAGTCGTCCGTCTGCGAGCCCGGCGGTCGCTCAGCCGACGAGGGCCGAGATGCCGTCGCCGACGAGCTTCAGCCCGATGACCACCAGCAGCACGCACATGATCGCGGTGTTGTGCACGGCCATCCAGCCACGCAGGCGTTCCAGGATCCGCTGCGACCGCGCACCGAGGCCGACGTAGATCGCCAGCGGCACGCCCGGCCCGAGGGTGCCGAGCAGCACGAACAGCCCGAGGGCGACGGCCTGCCCGCCCGGGGAGACGCCGGCCTGGGCGATGGCTGCCGCGGCACCCACGGTGATGAGCAGGTTCTTCGGGTTCGCCGCCGAGAGGGCGAGGCCCAGGCCCGCCGACTTCACGGGGCTGAAACGGTCGATGCTCGCCATCCAGCCGGGGAGCGCGGCGGTCCCGCCGCGGGGACGGCGGCGCCACTGCAGCCCCGCGAGCACGATCAGCGCGACCCCGAGCAGGACGCTCACGACGCCGACCCACGTCGCCGGCCCGCTCCCGTCGCTCCCGCCGGATCCTCCGGAGAGGAGCAGGACGATCGTGCCGACCGCGGAGAGGCCGACCAGCCAGCCGAGCAGGAACGACGAGCCGTTCACCCCGCCGCGCGGGGTCGCCAGCATCAGGACGACCGCGATGATCGGGATCGGGCTCAGGGCCACCCCGAGGGCGAGCGGGAGGACCGCGCCGATCGCGCTACCCATGGTCGGTTCCCTTCTCGAGCACCCCTGGGGGACGGCGCGATCGGCCGGGTCGTGGCACGCCAGAGCCTCGGGTGCCGACGGTGGGGGCGCCTCACCCCCTGCGGGTGACCTCCCGTGACGCGCCCGGGCCGGGCGACGTCGTCGGCCTTCCTCCGCCCACCACGTCGCGACGTCCCGGCACCGCCCCGTCGTCCCGGCTCATCCCCGGCGGAGGAGGCGCACCCGCACCCGGGACGGCCATCGTCTCCCTCGATGACACGGAGCCCGGGGAGGCCGGACATGTCCAGCGGCCGCTACGAGTTCCGCGTCCAGGGTCGGCTCTCCGACGACGTCGCGGGCGAGTTCGACGAGCTCGAGGTGGCCGAGGCCGTGCCCGAGACCGTCATGCACGGCGAGGTCCTCGACGAGGCCCACCTCCACGGCATCCTCGCCCGCTTCCAGTCGCTCGGCCTGCGCGTGGTCTCGATGCGCGAGGTCCCCCGATGACCCCGAAGGAGCTCCTCCGTGCCTGACTCGAAGCCGAACATCCTCGTCATCTGGGGCGACGACATCGGGATCACCAACCTGTCCTGCTACAGCGACGGGCTGATGGGGTACCGCACGCCGAACATCGACCGGATCGCGGCCGAGGGGATGCGGTTCACCGACTCCTACGGCGAGCAGAGCTGCACCGCCGGGCGGGCCGCGTTCATCACCGGGCAGAGTGTGTACCGCACCGGGATGAGCAAGGTCGGGTTCCCCGGCGCCGACGTCGGGCTCGACCCGGCCGACCCGACGATCGCCGAACTGCTGAAGCCGATGGGCTACGCGACCGGGCAGTTCGGCAAGAACCACCTGGGCGACCTCAACAAGTTCCTGCCGACCGTGCACGGGTTCGACGAGTTCTTCGGGAACCTCTACCACCTCAACGCCGAGGAGGAGCCCGAGCTGCCGGACTTCCCCGGCAAGGAGCAGTACCCCCGCCTGCACGACATCCAGCTCCCGCGCGGGGTCCTGCACTGCTGGGCGACCGACGAGGACGACGACACGATCGACCCGAAGTACGGCCGGGTCGGCAAGCAGCGCATCGAGGACACGGGCCCGCTGTCGAAGAAGCGCATGGAGACGATCGACGACGAGACCACCGCGGCGTGCGCGGGGTGGATCCGCAAGCAGCACGAGGCCGGGACCCCGTTCTTCTGCTGGATGAACATGACCCACATGCACCTCCGGACGCACACCAAGCCGGAGAGCCTGGGCCAGGCCGGCTTCTGGCAGTCGCCGTACCACGACACGATGATCGACCACGACCGCAACGTCGGGCAGCTGCTCGACCTGCTCGACGAGCTCGGTCTCGCCGAGGACACCATCGTCATCTACTCCACCGACAACGGGCCGCACGCCAACACCTGGCCCGACGGCGCGACGACACCGTTCCGCAGCGAGAAGGACACGAACTGGGAAGGCGCGTTCCGCGTGCCCGAGGTCATCCGGTGGCCGGGCCACATCGCGGCGGGCTCCATCTCGAACGACATCGTCCAGCACCACGACTGGCTGCCGACCTTCCTCGCGGCCGCGGGCGACCCCGACATCGTCGAGGAGCTCAAGACGGGGCACCAGGTGGGCGTAAAGCAGTTCCGCGTGCACATCGACGGCTGGAACCTGCTGCCGTACCTGACCGGCGAGGTCGAGCACTCGCCCCGCCGTGGGTTCATGTACTTCTCCGACGACGCCGACGTGCTCGGTATCCGCTTCGAGAACTGGAAGATCGTGTTCATGGAGCAGCGCAAGGAGGGCACGCTGGGCATCTGGGCCGAGCCCTTCACCGTGCTGCGCGTGCCGAAGCTCTTCAACCTGCGCACCGACCCCTTCGAACGCGCCGACATCACGTCGAACACCTACTGGGACTGGTTCCTCGACCACGACTACATCGCGATGTACGGCACGGCGATCGCGACGGCGTTCCTCGAGACGTTCCGGGAGTACCCGCCGCGCCAGGAGCCCGCGAGCTTCACGATCGACCACGCGGTCGCGAAGCTCCACGCCTTCCTCGCCCGGGACTGACCGTGGTCGTCGGACTCGATTCCTGGAACGACACGGCGACCCGGGTGGCCGTCGAGGACTTCGTCGCGCGGGTCTGCGACGAGTCCGGGCCCGACTACGTCCCGCCCGAGGGACGCGTCGTCGTCGCCGACAACGACGGCACGCTCTGGTGCGAGAAGCCCATGCCCATCCAGCTCGACTTCACCATCCGCCGGCTCGGCGAGCTGGCGGCCGACGACCCGTCGCTGGGGGAGCAGCAGCCCTACAAGGCCGCCCGTGACCAGGACCTGCACTGGTTCGGCGCGGCGATGGTCAAGCACTACCAGGGCGACGACGGCGACATGTTGCTGCTCATGGCGGCCATCCCGCGCGCCTTCGACACGGTCACGATCGAGGAGTACGACCGGACCGTCTCGGCGTTCTTCGCCGACGCGGAGCACCCGACCCTGGACATCCCGTACCGCCGGTGCGCGTTCGCCCCGATGGTCGAGCTCCTCCGGTTCCTCGAGGCGCACCGGTTCACCGTCTACATCGCCTCGGGTGGCGACCGCGACTTCATGCGCCCGATCGCCGGCGAGCTCTACGGGGTCCCGCCGGAGCGGGTCATCGGGAGCGCGCTGGGCCTCACCTACCGTGCTGGGGACGGCCGCGCCGACCTGCTCTACAAGGCCGAGATGGACTTCTTCGACGACGGCGACGAGAAGCCGATCCGGATCTGGAGCCGGATCGGGCGGCGGCCGATCCTGTCCATCGGGAACTCCAACGGGGACCTGTCGATGATGGAGTTCTCCGGCGCACCGGACGGTCCGGCGCTACGCCTGCTCGTCCTGCACGACGACGCCGAGCGGGAGTTCGACTACACCGCGGGCGCCGAGGACGTCCTCGCGCGCGCCCGGGACCAGGGGTGGACGGTGGTGAGCGTGAAGGACGACTGGACCACGGTCTTCGCGTGAGCGTGCCGACGACCATCACCGGCGACCTCGTCCGCGTCGGGGCGCAGACCTCCACCCTCGGCTCGGACGACTTCTACCCCGAGGAGGCGCCCGCGCGGCGCGTCGCCGTCGGCGCCTTCGCGATCGAGCGCCACCCCGTGACCAACGCCCAGTTCGCCGCGTTCGTGCGCGAGACGCGCTACGTCACGGTGGCCGAGCGCCCCCTCGACCCGGCCGACTTCCCCGGGGCGCCGCCGGAGAACCTGCTGCCGGGCTCGATGGTCTTCACCCCGACCGCCGGCCCCGTCGACCTGCGGCACCTCGACCAGTGGTGGACCTGGACGCCGGGCGCGCACTGGCGCCGCCCCGAGGGTCGCGGCTCGTCGCTGGCGCAGCGGGCCGACCACCCCGTCGTCCACGTGGCCCACGAGGACGCCGAGGCCTACGCCGCCTGGGCCGGCCGGGCGCTGCCGACCGAGGCCGAGTGGGAGGCCGCCGCCCGCGGCGGGCTCGACGGCGCCGCCTACACCTGGGGCGACGACCCGGAGGGGCCCGGCGAGCGGCGGGCGAACTTCTGGCACGGCGCGTTCCCCTGGCGCGCCGACCCCGGCTACGGGCGGACGTCGGCGGTCGGGTCGTTCCCCGCCAACCCCTACGGCCTGCTCGACATGGCCGGCAACGTCTGGGAGTGGACGGCGGACTGGTACGCCGAGCGGGCCGCGGCCGGCGCCCCGTGCTGCGTGCCGAGCGATCCCCGCGGCCCCGCCGTCGACACGAGCTACGACCCGCACCAGCCGCAGTTCGCCGTGCCGCGCAAGGTGGTCAAGGGCGGATCGTTCCTGTGCGCCGACAGCTACTGCCGCCGCTACCGGCCCGCCGCCCGGCGCCCGCAGATGGTCGACACCGGCATGAGCCACATCGGGTTCCGGTGCGTCGTGCGCGCCGGGCCTACGCTCGCGGCGTGAAAGCCCTGCTCCTGGAGAACATCCATCCTGTCGCCGCCGAGGCCTTCCGTGCCCAGGGTGTCGAGGTCGACGCGCGTTCGGGCGCGATGAGCGGACCCGAGCTGGCCGATGCCCTGTCCGGGGTGTCGGTGCTCGGGATCCGGTCGAACACCACGATCACCCCCGACGTGCTCGAGGCGGGCAAGGACCTGCTGGCCGTCGGCTGTTTCTGTATCGGCACCAACCAGGTCGACCTGGGTGCGGCGGCCGAGCGCGGGGTGGCGGTGTTCAACGCCCCGTTCTCCAACACCCGCAGCGTGGTGGAGCTGGTGCTCGGGGAGATCATCGCGCTGGTCCGGCGCCTGCCGGAGAAGACCCAACGGATGCACGAGGGCATCTGGGACAAGTCCGCGCGCGGCAGCCACGAGTTCCGCGGTCGCACCCTGGGCATCGTGGGGTACGGCAACATCGGGACCCAGCTGTCGAACATCGCCGAGGCGGTGGGCCTGCGGGTGATCTTCTTCGACACCGCCGACCGGCTCGCGCACGGCAACGCCCGCAAGGTCGAGTCGCTGGAGGCGCTGCTGGCCGAGGCCGACATCGTGAGCCTGCACGTGGACGGGCGGCCGGGGAACGCCGGGCTGTTCGGCGCGGAGCAGTTCGCGCTGATGAAGCCGCGCTCGATCTTCATCAACGCCTCGCGCGGCATGGTGATCGACGACGAGTCGTTGCGGGAGCACCTGCTCTCCGGTCACATCGCCGGCGCGGCCCTCGACGTGTTCCCCGTCGAGCCCAAGGCCCAGGGCGACGTCTTCGAGTCGCCCCTGCGGGGCCTCGACAATGTGATCCTGACCCCGCACGTCGGTGGCTCCACCCAGGAGGCGCAGGAGGAGATCGGTGGGTTCGTCTCCACCAAGCTGCTGCAGTTCGTCGGCACGGGCGTCACCGCCCTGTCGGTGAACCTCCCCGAGGTGGCGCTGCCGGCGGCGCCGGGCAGCTCCCGGCTGGGCTACCTGCACACCAACACCCCCGGCGTGCTGGCCGGCATCAACCAGCTGCTGCTCGACGCCGGGGTGAACGTCGTCAGCCAGGCGCTCTCGACCCGCGGTGAACGCGGCTACGTGCTCACCGACACGGAGTCGGCGATCCCCGAGGACGCGCTCGCCGAGTTGCGCCGCTCCCCGCACACCGTGTGGCTGCGCACCTGGACGTCCTGACGCCCGACCCGCGGATCGGCCGCGTGTGGGCGACGATGCTTCCCCATGAGCGACGGGGGAGCGACGACCGGATCGACGGATGAGGACACGAAGCTCGCACGCACCGTCGGCACGGTGCTGCTCTTCTTCTTCATCGTCGGGGACACGCTGGGCGCGGGCATCTACACGCTCGTCGGGACGATGGCCGAGGACGTCGGCGGCGTGCTGTGGCTGCCACTGGTGATCGCCCTGGCCGTGGCGCTCCTGACGGCCGGGACCTACGCCGAGATGATCAGCAAGTACCCGCACGCCGGGGGCGCTGCGCGGTACGCGGAGCGGGCGTACAGGACGCCGTTCCTCACCTTCCTCGTCGGCTTCTTCATGCTCTCCTCCGGGATCGTCACCGCTGCCCTGCTGGCGAACGCGTTCTCGGGTGACTACCTCGCGGCGCTGGTCGACCTGCCGGTCGTCCCGGTGACGATCGTGTTCCTGCTGCTCCTGACCGCCATCAACCTCCGCGGCGTCCGGGAGTCCCTGGCCGCCAACGCGGTCGCGACGATCATCGAGACCAGCGGGCTCGTGCTGGTGATCGTCGTCGCGGCGATCGTGTTCGGCAGCGGCGGCGGCGACCCGACGCGCGTCCTCACTCCCTCGCCGGACCAGCCGCTCCTCGTCGGTGCGTTCGCCGCCTCGGTGGTCGCGTTCTTCTCCTTCCTCGGCTTCGAGGCGGCGGCGAACATGGCCGAGGAGGTCAAGCGGCCGAGCCGGGCCTACCCCCGTGCGCTGTTCGGGGCGGTCGCCACGGCCGGCCTCGTCTACCTCCTCATCGCGCTCGGGGCCGCGATCGTGGTGGAACCGAACGTCCTGGCGACGTCCACCGGCCCGCTGCTCGAGGTGATCACCGCGTCCGGGCTGCCGATCCCCGGGTGGCTGTTCTCGCTGGTCGCGCTGGTCGCGATCGCCAACGGGGCGCTGCTCTTCATGGTCATGGCCAGCCGCGCGACCTACGGGCTCGCCGAGGCCGGCCTGCTGCCGTCGGTGTTCGGCCGCGTCGCCTCGACCCGCCGCACGCCCTGGGTGGCGATCGTCGTCGTCGGCGCGGCCACGATCGGCATGAGCTTCGTCGGCACCATCAGCACGCTCGCCGACACCACCGTGCTGCTCCTGCTGTTCGTGTTCATCTCGACGAACGTCTCGTGCCTCGTGCTCAAGCGGGACGAGGTGGCGCACGAGCACTTCCGGGTGCCCGTCGTCGTCCCGGTCCTCGCGATCATCGCCAGCGTCGTGCTCCTCACCCAGCAGTCGCTCGAGATCTGGCTGCTCGGTGGCGCCTTCGTCGTGGTGGGCACGGTGCTGTTCCTGCTCGCTCTCGTCGGCAGGCGCCGCGTGGAGCAGCAGGGAGCCCAGGACACGATGTCAGGTTCCCAGCGTCACTCCACGTAGGTCGGCGTCTGCCCGCGCAGGTGGCGCAGGGCGTGGTCGAGGCGCCGGTGCACCGAGGGGTGGACGGGCAGGGTGGCGAGGTCGTCGAGCTCCACCCACCGGGCGTCGTCGGTCTCGCGGTGGTCGGGGCGCGGTCCGGGGACCTCGCCGGGTGCGGGGACGGCGTGCAGGAGCGTCACGTGCTGCTGGCGCGCCTGGCCGGACCCGGGGTAGACGATGACGTGGGCGGGGTCGCAGAACACCCCGGCGAGCCCGCTCACGGCGATCGCCACGCCCGTCTCCTCGAGCACCTCGCGCGCGGCGGCGCCGGTGGCCGTCTCGCCGGGCTCGATCGCGCCGCCGGGCAGCTCCCAGTTGCCGGTGTCGATCCGGCGGGCCAGCAGGATCCGCCCGCCGGGATCGCGGACCACCGCGAAGGCCAGCGCCACCACCACGGTCGCCGGCGGCGGGTCGCCCCAGAACTCCACCCGGCGCGGCAGCGGCAGGCCGCGCGGCGGAGCGGGCGGCGGGGACGACCCGCCGACGGCCTCCTCGGGGGCGGCGTCGTCGTCCACGCCCGTCAGCGTCGCCGCCCCGGGTGTACG
This sequence comes from Actinomycetospora sp. CA-053990, assembly GCF_050948445.1. Taxonomy (NCBI): domain Bacteria; kingdom Bacillati; phylum Actinomycetota; class Actinomycetes; order Pseudonocardiales; family Pseudonocardiaceae; genus Actinomycetospora; species Actinomycetospora sp. CA-053990. Next base: position 2,782,318 of record NZ_CP192043.1, read on the forward strand.
GCGGGCGTCGTCAGGGCGAACACCGTCGCGCCGGATCGGGTCGGGGTCAGGCCCGGGTATCGACGGCCGTCATCAGCAGGGTGGCGAGGTCGGCGTGCACGGCGAGCACCTGGCCGGGCACCACGTCCAGCTCGTGGAACGCGCCGGTGCGCCGGTGGACGGCGTAGAGGGCGCTGCTGCCCTGGGCGAGGACGAGGTGCTCGTCGAGCTCGCCGCCCTCGACGTCGCGGGCGACGTCGTCCAGAGCAGGGAGCACCGCGCCGTGTGTGAGGCGCCGCGCGGTGGTGCCGAACACCCGGAGCCCGTCGGCCTCGAAGCCGTCCTGGTCGCGCAGGAGGGTGAGGTGGTCGGCCGGGACGGTGGCCCCGAGGGCGGCGACGCGGCGGACGAGGGCTGCGATCTCCTCGTCCGACGCGCCGGGCAGAACGTCCTCGCCGCACTCACCGGCCAGCCGGCGCAGTGCGACGGCGACGTCGGCGACGGTCGGGGTCACGGGCGCAGGGTGACACGCGGTCCTACCCTCGCGACGTCCTCGACCCCGACCGTGAAGGCAGGCGCGCCGTGGAGATCGTCACCGCCGGGGTCCTCGCGACGGCCTACGTCGAGGACGGGCCCGCCGACGGGTGGCCGGTCGTGCTCTCCCACCGCTTCCCCTACGACGTGCACGCCTACGACGAGGTCGTGCCGCTGTTGACGGCGCGCGGCGCGCGGGTCGTGCGTCCGTACCTGCGGGGGCACGGGCCGACGCGCTTCCTGGCCGCGAGCACGCCGCGCAGCGGGCAGCAGGCCGCGCTGGGGTCCGACCTCCTGGCACTGCTCGACGCCCTGGGTCTCGATACCGCGATCCTCGCCGGCTACGACTGGGGTGGGCTCTCGTTGTGCGTCGTCGCCGCGCTCTGGCCGCACCGGGTGACCGGACTGGTGTCGCTGGCGAGCTACGACATCATCGACGTCGCCCGGTCCCCGGTCAGGTGGTCGAGCTCGAGGGGACCGCCGTCGCCTGAGGTGACGACCGGGGTGCGATCGGTGCGATCCGGGCGGCCATCGTGGGTACGCCGTCACCCGTGCCGCGGTGCGACGACGTGCCGCACGACCCCCAGGAGGACCGCATGACCGCCCCCGACGACATCGCCGAGCCCGTCGACGTCGACGACCCGTACGCCTCGGCCACCGCCGTGGCCGTGTCCGCGAGCAGCATCCCGGGCGAGTTCCTCGTGCCCGACCTCGTCGAGACGTTCACCACCGATCACCCCGAGGTGGTGGTCGACGCCGTGGTCACGGACTCGGCCGGGGTGTTCGCGGCCCTGCGCGACGGGAGCGCGGAGGTGGGGTTCGCGGGCGCCGAGCCCGACGGCGACGACCTGGACGCCGAGGTCATCGCGGCCGACGAGATCGTGCTGGCGGTGCCGCGCGGGCACGCGCTGGACTCCTCGGCGCCGGTGAGCGTGGCGCAGCTCGCCGCGACGCCGCTGGTGGAGCGCGAGGAGGGGTCCGGCACGCGGCGCTCGTTCACCGATGCCCTCGCCACCCGGGGCACCCCGCTGATCTCCGACCAGGAGTGGGTCATCCGGGACACGAACGAGGGCGTGATCGAGGCCGTGGCCGCCGGCGAGGGCGTCGGCGTCGTCAGCTCGTGGGCGCTGGAGCGTCACACCCGCAGCGACGTCCACCTCGCCCGGCTCGAAGGCGACCCGATCGAACGATGCCTCTACCTCGTGCTCCGGCGCGACGACACCCTCGGCCCGGCGGCGACGACGTTCGTCGCCCACGCCCGCGAGCAGGCCCAGGTCTGACGGTCAGGCCACGCCCTGGTCGCCACCGGCGGCCACGAGCACCGGGGGGCTCGCCGGGTCGTCGTCGGCGGGCTCGTCGAGGGCCTGCCGGTCGAGCGCCCGCTTGAGCTCGGCGAGCTGGGTGGCGGCCCGGCGGCGGCGTTCCTCGAGGGCGCCCACCGCCGTGGCGGCGGCGTCGACCCGGGTGGCCGCCTCCTGCTCGGTCGCACGGGCGCGCTCCTCCGCCCGACGGCGCCGCTCCTCGGCGTCGGCCAGCGCCGCGGCCGCCTCCGCCCGTCGCGCGGTCAGGGCGGCCTCGACGTCCTCCTCGACGCGGTGCCGGCGGGTCTGGGCGTCCTCGTCCCGTCGCCGCCGGTCGGCCGCCGCCTCGTCCTCCAGCCGTGCGACCTCGGCGCGGGTCCGCTCGAGCAGCTCCTTCTGCTCCGCGACGAGCTCGTCGTGCCGGCGCTCGAGGTCGTCGCGGGCGCGCTCGGCCTCCCGGCGCAGCGCCCGGGCCTGCTTCTCGGCCTCGGCGACGATCAACGCGGCCTGCTCGGTGGCGTGGGTCAGGCGGGCGCGGCTCCGGCCGTCGGCGTCCGAGACGATGCGATCGGCGCGCGCGAGGGCGTCCGCCTCGGTGGCCCGGGCACGGTCGCGGACCCGCTCGGCGACCGCCCCGGCGTCGGCGGCGGCCTGCTCGCGGACCTCGTCCGCCTCCTCCTGCGCGAGCCGCAGCAGGTGCTGCAGTCGGGTCGACACCCCGTCGAGGGAGAGGGGCGCGCACACCATCCGGTCGACGTCGCTCCGGGCCTCCCGGAGCTCCGCGCGGACCTGCTCCTCGGCACGCACCATCGCGTCGCGGTCGGCGGTCATCACCCGCAGGTCGGCCTGGGCGCGGTCGAGGGCCGCCTCGACCTGGTCGCGGTCGTACCCCCGGCGCACCACGTCGAAGCCGACGCCCCACCACGGGATCCGCCGGTCCTTCCCCGGGGCCTCCACCCCGTTCCCGGTCGCGCCGTCGTCCACCATCGCGTCCTCCCTGTTCGCCCCCGACACGGATGTGGTGACGAGCCTCGTCCGGGGGCCGGAGGCGGGGTAGAGCCGATGGGTGCAACCGCCGGTCACGGTCCGGGAACGACGCCGGCTAGAGCAGCTCCTCGAGGTCGGCGGCGATCTGGTCGGGCAGCACCGGGGGCTCGTAGCGACGCAGGACCCGGCCGTCGCGGCCGACGAGGAACTTGGTGAAGTTCCACGCCACCTCGCCGGGGGCGGCGTCGGGCCGCAGGCGGCTGATGGCGTCGTAGAAACCGCCGTAGCCGGGGCCGAAGTCACCGGGCGCCTCGGCGCGCAGGAACCCGAACAGCGGCGAGGCCTCGGGACCGTTGACGTCGACCTTGGCGAGCACGGGGAACGTGACGTCGTAGGTCGTCCGGCAGAACTCCTGGATCCCGGCGTCGGTGCCGGGCTCCTGGTCCATGAACTGGTTGCAGGGGAAGCCGAGGATCGTGAGCCCGCGCTCGTGGAAGCGGCGGTGGAGGGCCTCGAGGCCCTCGTACTGGGGGGTGAGCCCGCACCTGCTCGCGACGTTGACGATCAGCAGCACCCGGCCGGCGTAGGCCGCGAGCGGGGTCGCCGCGCCGTGGGTGTCCGAGACGGTGAAGTCGTGGACGGTGCTCATCGTTCTCCCGGGCTCGTCGGATCAGGGACGGGGTGGACTCGGTGCCACGGTGCTCACGCCGCATCCTCGCCGAGCAGGCGCGCGCTCGTCCGGCGGAACGCCCAGACGACGACCAGACCGGCCAGGATCGTCAGCGGGGTGCCCAGGGCGAGCTTGGCGACGGCGAGCCAGGTGGTGGAGTCGGCGAGGTAGAGCCACTCCGTCACCACGAACCGCGCCCCGAACACGGCCGCGGCGCACAGGGTCGCGATGTCGTGCCCGCGCCGCACGGTGCGGTCGGCGCGCCAGTCGTGGGTGCCGCCGTGCACGAGGTTCCAGACGACCCCGGTCAGCGGGCGGCGGGCGAGCACCGAGCCGACGGCGACGACGAAGCCGGCGAGGGCGGCCCAGATGCCGATCACGAAGAAGTCCTTCGCCGACCCGGTCCAGGCGACGACGCCCACGGCGGCGGCGAGGCCGGCGAGGCCCCCGACCGCGCTGGTCACGCGCTCCCCGCGCACCAGACGCAGCGCGGTCAGGGCCAGTCCGACGGCGACCGAGACCCCGATCGTCACCGGCAGCGGCAGGAACGTGTTCGCGGCGACGAACACGACGACGGGCACCGAGGAGTAGACGAACCCCCTCGGGCCGCCCATCTGGTCGAGGACGGTGGGCGTCGTCGAGGACGCCGGCGCGGCGGCCGGCAGTGGGTCGGTCGGGATCTCGTGGTCGCGGTGCTGCGGTGTCACGGTCATCTGGTCCTCCCGGTGGCGTGTGCCGATCCAGGACACGCCGTGCCGTCACGGCACACTCAAGGCGCTGTGACCGGCAGCACGAGCGCAGGCGATCAGACGGTCGTCCGGCGCTCGCTGTCCAGGTCGGCCATCGCGGACGCCGGGTACCGCTCGCCGGCGACGGCGCCGCGCGGGATCAGCGCGGCGAGCTCTTCGGCCTCCGCGGCGGACAGGGCGACGGGCTCGAGCATCGTCGTCACCTGCGCGACCCGCCGTGCGCCGACCACCGGCACGATGTCGTCGCCGCGCGCCGCCACCCACGCGAGGGCCAGCTGCGCGACCGTGACACCCCGGCGCTCGGCCGACTCCGCCAGCCGCGCCACCAGGGCCTCGTTGTGCTGGCGGTTGCCGTCGGCGAAGCGGGGCGTGATGCGACGGCCGCCCTCGAGCGTGCCGCTGCCGCCGATGAGGCCGCGCGAGAGGACCCCGTAGGCGGTGATCCCCACGCCGAGCTCGCGACAGGTCGGCAGGATCTCGTCCTCGAGGTCGCGCTGGAGCAGGGAGTACTCGATCTGCAGGTCGCTGACCGGGGTCACCGCGGCCGCCCGCCGGATCGTCGCCGCCCCGACCTCGGAGAGCCCGACGTGGCGCACCCAGCCCTGCTCGACGAGCTCGGCGATCGCGCCGACGGTGTCCTCGATGGGCACGGCCGGATCGAGACGGGCGGGCCGGTAGACGTCGACGTGGTCGACGCCGAGGCGCTGCAGCGAGTAGGTGAGGAAGTTGCGCAGCGATGCGGGGTGGGCGTCGACGCCCTGCAGCGTGCCGTCGGGCCCGCGCCGGGCGCCGAACTTCACCGAGAGCACGACGTCGTCGCGGTCTCGGTCCCGCAGCGCGCGGCCGATCAGCGCCTCGTTGTGGCCGCTGCCGTAGAAGTCGGCGGTGTCGATCAGGGTGCCGCCGGCGTCGAGGTAGGCGTGGATCACGCGGACGCCCTCGTCGTCGTCGACGGCGCCGTACGCGCCGGAGAGGCCCATGGCGCCGAGGCCGGGCGAGGTGACCTGCGGGCCGGTGCGGCCGAGGCGGCGGAGACCAGGGGAGGGCGTCGTCATGGCTCCACCGTGCGTCGCAGAATACCGGACGGGCAGGGTCGACCCATCCAGGGAGCGGTCGACCCTGGCTGGGGACGCCCCGGGCGCCGATGCTGGGGGACGTGATCGACCGCGCCGGGCTCGCCGACTTCCTGCGTCGCCGCCGCGAGCTCCTCCGCCCGGCCGACGTGGGGCTGCCGCCGGGGCGCGGCGCCGCACGCCGGGCCTGCGCCGGGAGGAGGTCGCGGCGCTCGCCGGGGTCTCGGCGGACTACTACACGCGCCTCGAGCAGGCCCGCGGGCCGCACCCGTCCGCGTCCGTCGTGGCAGCGGTCGCCCGGGCGCTGCGCTGCGAGGTCGACGAGCGCGACCACCTGTTCCACCTCGCGGGCCTCACCCCGCCGCCACGCCGGGCCGGCCGGCACATCCCCCCGGGCCTGATGCGCCTCGTCGACCACCTCACCGAGGTGCCCGTGCTGGTGCTCAGCGACCTCACCGAGGTCCTCTGGCAGAACCGGCTCGCCGACGCCCTGACCGGCCCGCTCGCGCCGGAACCGGGGCGCGCCAACAACGGGGCGTGGCGCTGGTTCACCGACCCGGTCCTGCGCGAGATGTGCCCGCCGGAGGACCGGGCGGGCCTGTCCGCGTCGCACGTGCGCGACCTGCGAGCGGTGTGGTCGCGACGGGGCGGGGACGCGGACGTGACCTCGCTGGTGACCGACCTCCGCGCGGCGAGCGCCGAGTTCGCGACACTGTGGGAGCGCCACGAGGTCGCCGAGCGCCGGGCCGACCGCAAGCGGTTCCACCACCCCGAGGTCGGCCTCGTCGCGGTGACCTGCGAGGTCCTGCTCACCCCGGAGTCCGACCTCGCGCTGCTCGTGCTCTTCCCCACCGAGGGCACCGACGCGCGGGAGAAGTTCGACCTGCTGCGCGTCATCGGCACCCAGGAGCTGCACCCGACCCGGCCCTGATCCGCGTCCTCCGTCGCGGACGCGACCGCGAGAGGATGTCGGCGTGGCCCCGGGATCGTCGTACCTGGATCGCACGCCGGCGCCGGCTCTCGCGGGCCTCGCGTCGTCGGTGTGGATCCAGCGGGTCGGTGCGGAGCCGATCGCGCAGCGGTCCGTGCCCCACGGCGGGGCCGAGGTGCTCTGCGTCCTCGGCGACGAGCCGCGGCTGCTCGGACCCCTGACGGCGGCGAGGTACCGGCAGCTCCCGGCCGGTGGCACCGTGGTCGGGGTCCGGCTGCGTCCGGGCGTGCTCGGAGGGCTGCTCCCCGGGATGCCGGCCGACGAACTGGCCGACGAGGACGTGTCGGGCGCAGAGGTGTGGCGGGACCTCGCCCGCCTGACGGACGTGCTCGGGGACGCCCCCTCACCGCACGCCGCGCTCGACCGGCTGCAGGCCCTCCTCGCCCGCTCGATCGGTGAGCCGGACCCGGTGGTGGGCGAGGCCGTGCGGCACCTGATGCCGTGGCGTGGCGGAACCGCGGTGCTCCCGGACCTGCTGCCGGTCTCGGAACGCCAGCTGCGGCGTCGCTGCCGTGCCGCGATCGGGATGGGGCCGAAGGAGCTCCAGCGCACCTTGCGCTTCCACGGTTTCACCGCCCGCGTGCAGGCAGCGGTCGACGCGGGCGCACCGGGGGACCTCGCGCTCTGGGCGGTCGAGGCGGGCTACCACGACCAGGCGCACCTCACGCGGGAGTGCCGCAGGCTCGCGGGCGTGACGCCCGCGGAGTTCCTCGCGCAGTACCGCGCGGCGTGCGGTGGCGCCGACGACCACGACCACGCCGCCGCCTACCGGCCGATGCTGGGGCGCGATGGCCGTTCCGTACAAGAGCGGACGGCGCCACCGACCTAGCGTCCTGACCATGATCCTCGTGACCGGCGGCCTGGGTTCGATCGGGTCGCACACCGCACGGGCGCTGCTCGACCTCGGGGAGTCGGTCGTGCTCACGTCCCACCGCTCCACCCGGGTGCCCGACTTCCTCGCCGACGAGCCGGACGACCGGGTGATCGTCGAACCGCTGGACACCACGAACGGGGAGGCCTTCCTCGACCTCGGGACGCGGCACCGGATCACCGGGATCGTGCACCTCGCCGCTGCGCCACACGACTCGCCCGACCCCGTCGCCTACCTGCGCGCCGAGAGCACCGCGCTGCTCAACGCGCTGGCCGCCGCGACGGCCTGGGGCGTGCGGCGGTTCGCGGTGGCCAGCACGATCGCGGTGTACCTCGGGGTGGACGGCTCCCCGTGGCGCGAGGACACGCCGCTCCCGGTGATCGCTCCGCACCAGATCCCGGTGTTCAAGAAGGCCGCCGAGCTCTTCAGCAGCCTCGCCGCCGCGCACGCCGGGTTCGACGTCGTCAATCTGCGCATCGGCACCATCTGGGGCCCTCTCGGGCTGCCCGACTCGCCGTTCTTCGCGCTCCCGCGGCTGCTGAGCGCCGCGGTGCGCGGGGAGGACCCGGACCTGACACCACCGCGCCCGCCCGCACACGCCGACGACGCCACCGACCTCTGCTACGTGAAGGACTGCGGCCGGGCCGTCGCGCTGCTGATGCTCGCCGATCGGCTGGAGCACAGCGTCTACAACGTCTCGAGCGGACGGCTCGTGCGGTACGACGAGGTCGTCGCCGCGATCAACACTGCCGTCCCGGGCGCGGACCTCGCCCTTCCGGCGGGCCACAGCACGGGGCGTCCGCCCGAGGGCCACCTGGACATCACCCGGCTGCAGCGCGACACCGGATTCGTCCCCGAGTACGACGTGGAGCGCGCCGTACCGGACTACGTCGCCTGGCTGCGGAACCACGAGGCGTGAGGAGCGGGAGATGGCACGAGTCGTGATCCAGGCCGTGGTGTCGGTGGACGGGTTCATCGCCCTCCCCGACGACACCGTCGGCCCCCTGTTCGACTGGTACTTCAACGGCGACACCACGGTGACCGCGCGGCCGAGCGGCTGGACGTTCCCGGTCTCGCGAGCGTCCTCCGAGTACCTCCAGCCGTTCTGGGACGCCATCGCCGTCACCGTGATCGGCCGCCACCTGTTCGACACGACGAACGGGTGGGACGGCAAGCCCGCCGCCGGCGACCACCTGGTGGTCGTCACCCACCGGCCCCTGCCCGAGGACTGGCTGGCGGCCCACCCGGGCGCCCCGTTCCACGTCGCCGACTCGGTGGAGGCCGGCCTGGCGCTGGCGAAGGAGCTCGCGGGGGACGGGCTCGTCGCCGTCACCGCCGGCGACCTCGGGGGCCAGGCGTTCTCCGCGGGCGTCGTCGACGAGGTCGCCATGGACGTCGCCCCGGTGGTGCTCGGCGAGGGGGTCCGCTTCTTCGGCTCCCACACCGGCACCGTGCTGCTGGACGACGCCGACCGGATCGTCCAGGGCGACCGTGTCCTGCACCTGCACTACACCGTCGCGAGAGGCCCCGGGCACTAGGCCGTTCCGACGTGCCCGCTCGACGACACGCGCGCAGATGCCACCTGCGACTCTTGATCGTCCTCGGCGGCCCGCGCTGTGGTGACGACCCCCGGAGCCACCGTGAACCCTCCTCGCGACGCCGTCGAATCCCCCGGCGCCGCCGGGTGACCGTCAGCGGTTCCCTGCGGGACGTGCTCGCCGACGTGCTCGATCTGACGAGCGAGGTCGTGGTCGCGGCCGCCGTCCTGGCCGCACGACGAGTCGACTTCCCGGAGTCGACCGCCCTGTCGTGGCACGAACCCGACGAGGACGACACGCCGGGCTGAACACCCGGACGGCGTCGGTGCGCCTCGACGTCCCGGCGCCCTCGCTGTGGTCCCATCCGCCGCACGGGCTGCCTCAGCGCGTGACGAATCGACTACTGCGGGCACCGCTGCCCGAGTGAGGAGCAACCGCTCGTGATCATCCTCGGTGTCATCCTGATCATCCTGGGCTACGTGCTCAGCATCCCGATCCTCTACACGATCGGCATCATCCTGGCCGTCGTCGGCCTGATCCTGACGATCCTGGGTGCGGTGGGACGCGGCGTCGGAGGCCGCAAGACGTACTTCTGACCCCGGTCCGCCCGCCGGGCGCCGACGGTCTGCCGGCGCCCGGCGCGGAACGCTCCCCGGCGGGGTCCGTCAGCGCGGCGCGACCTTGCGGGCGCCGCGCTGGGCGGCCGCAGTGCCGCGGGACGCGCCGCGCCCGACGAGGGACAGGCCGCCCGCAGCCACCACGCCGACCACGCGGCCGGCGACGCGCACCGGGTTGAGCGCCTTCGCGAGCTGGTCGAGCGGCGCGGCGGCCGACTCCGTGACGGCGTGGATCTGCTTGCCGACGCGGTCGGCGGCCGTCTCGGCCTGCTCGCCCACGCCCGCACCGATGGTGGCGGCGCGGTCGGCGCCCGACACGAGCTGGTCACCGGCCTCGCGGGCGGTGGCGTCCACGCGGGCGGCGGCACGGCGGCCCGCGGCGCGGGTCTCGCCGGCGACCTCACGACCGGTGCGGTCGATCTGGTCGGTGATCTGCGCGCCGGCGGTCTCCGCGATGGTCGCGGCGTCGTCGGCGGCGGCCTCGAGGCTCTTCTCGCCACGGCTCACGGCGTCGACCTGCTCGCCGATCCCGGAGGCGGCGGCGTCGGCGGTGGCCCCGGCGTGCTCGGCCCCGGTACGGGTGTGGCCGGCCACCTTCTTCGCGGTCACCGACGCGTCGTCGGCGACGTCCTCGGCGGTGTCGGACACCTCGGCCGCGGCGGCCGAAGCGGTCGTGCGCGCGCCTTCGCCCGCCGCGCTCGCGGCGAGGGCGGCCGCGGTGCGAGCCGTGTCCTGGGCGTCCGACGCGACGGTGCGGGACTCCCGGACCTTCCCGTCGGTGCCGTGCACGACGACCTCGCCGCCGCCGTCGTTGGCGACGATCTCCACGGCCCGCTTCACGGCCTCCGCCTGCGTCGGGGTCTTGGCGCTCGGACGCTGGGCGTCGGGCTTCTCGACGGCCCAGCCGTCGTCGGTGGGCTTGACGTGACGATCGGACACAGCGGGCTCCTCAAGCAGGGGTACGACATCGGACTGCCCCGAGGACGAACGGGTAGGCCTGTTCGTCACCGGATCACCTGGTGACCCTGGACTCACCGTGCGTCGTCGCGGTCGCTCTGCGGTCGCTCTGGGGTCGCTCTCCGGCCGATCGATGGTGAGATGGCGACCGTCCCCCGCCCCGCACGGACCGCCCCGGGAGGCGCGCGTGGAATCCGCGATCGACACCCACCTGCAGTGTCCGCGCACGTTGTCGCGGCGGGCGGGGGAGGACTACCGGCCGCCGTTCCCGGTGTGGGTCGCGCGCGGCGCCGAGGACCTCACGCAGGTGGTGATGGGCTACTTCGGCGTGCAGTACCGCGGCGAGGAGCACCGGGACGAGGCGCTCGCGGCCCTGCGCCACCTCGTCGACGGCTTCGGGCTGGACGACGGCCCGGGCGCCTGGGACACGACCCACCACGAGGACGCGGCCGGCTACGACAACCTCGTCGCGGTCGGCTACTGGCGCGATCCCGACACCTACGGGCGCTGGCTCGCGCGGCCCGAGGTCGCCGGGTGGTGGGACTCGGACGACCGGCTCACCGCGAACGTCGGGTTCTTCCGCGAGATCGCCTCCCCGCGGGTCGACCAGTTCGAGACGCTCTACCCGTTCACCGACCGCCTCCCCGGCGTCGGCGGGGTGATGGACGGCGTCAGCGACGAGGTCGAGGAGCACGCCTACTGGGGCTCGATGCGCGACCGCATCCCGCTCTCCCAGACCGACCGGATGCGTCCGGCGGGAGAGCTGTCGGCGGAGGGCGACCCGGCGCGCGGCGGCCGGGTGATCGTCCGGGGCCACGACAACGTCGCCCTGATCCGCTCCGGCCAGGAATGGCCGGACGCCGACCCGGACGAGCGGGAGCTGTACCTGACCGAGATCGAGCCGGCCCTGCGGGCGGCCATGGACTTCCTGCGTGACCGCGGGCACCGGCTCGGCTGCTACAGCAACCGCTACGTCCGCGGCATCGACCTCGACGGTGTGCCGATCGACAAGACCTACGCCATCTCCCACTGGCGCTCGCTCGACCGGCTCGAGCAGTGGGCCGAGACCCACCCCAGCCACCTGCGGGTCTTCGTCGCGTTCGTCAGCACGGCGAAACGGCTCCCGACCCTGCGGCTCTACCACGAGGTGTCGGTGTTCGACGCGGGCGAGCAGTACTACGAGTACGTCAACTGCCACCCCGCCACCGGCCTGCTCCGCGACGCCGTGGCGGCACCCGGGACCTGAGCCGGTCGCTACCGCCGGTAGGCGTCCCGGAAGGCCGGCACGGCGTCCGCCCCGCTCACCGCGTCGGGGCTGATCACCTCTTCGACCGGACGGCCGCGCAGCACCTGCTTGACCGGCCGTTCGAGCTTCTTGCCGGTCAGGGTCCGCGGCACGGCCGGGACGGCCGCGATGAGGTCCGGGACGTGGCGCGGGGACAGGTGGCGACGCAGCCCGCTCGCGATCCGGGACCGCAGGTCGTCGTCCAGCTCCGCGCCGGGAACGAGGGCGACGAACAGCAGCAGCTCGCCTGATCCGCCCTCGTCGTCCTCGAGGTGCACGACCAGGGAGTCGGCCACCTCCGCCATGTCCTCGACGACGTCGTAGAACTCGGCCGTGCCCAGCCGCACGCCGCCGCGGTTCAGCGTCGCGTCCGACCGCCCGGTGATCACGCAGCTGCCGCGGTCGGTGAACCGCACCCAGTCCCCGTGCCGCCAGACGCCCGGGTAGGTGTCGAAGTAGGCCTCGCGGTAGCGCTCGCCGTCCGGGTCGTTCCAGAACCCGACCGGCATCGACGGCATCGGCGCCCGCACCACGAGCTCGCCCAGCTGCCCGACCACCGGGTGGCCGTCGTCGTCGAACGCGGCGACGTCGTGGCCGATGCCCGGCCCGGACATCTCCCCGCGGTAGACGGGCTGCCAGGTCCCGCCGCCGACGAAGCCGCTGCACACGTCGGTGCCGCCGCTGAACGGGTTGAGGATGACGTCGGGCCCGAGGTGCTCGTAGACCCAGTCGAACGCCTCCGGCGGCAGCGGCGCGCCGGTGGTCCCCAGCTGGCGGAGCTCGGGCCACCGCGGCGGGACGACGCCCTCCTTGCGGCAGGCCGTGAGGTAGCCGGGGCTGGCGCCGAGCAGCGCCACGCCCGTCTCGGCCGCGAGCCGCCACTGCGCCTCGAGGTCCGGCCAGAGCGGGTTGCCGTCGAGCAGCACGACGGCGCCGCGGTGCAGCAGCACCGAGATGGTGATGTTCCACATCGCCCAGGCGGTGGTGGTGAACCACAGCGTCCGGTCGCCGGGGCGGATGTCGAAGTGCAGGCCGAACAGCCGCAGGTGCTCGAGCAGGATGCCGCCGTGGCCGTGGACGATCGCCTTCGGCAGCCCGGTGGTGCCCGAGGAGAACAGCACGTAGAGCGGGTGGTCGAACGGGACCTCGTCGAAGGACAGCTCCCCGGGCTCGGCGAGCAGCTCGTCCCACGCCATCGCGTCGGGCACCGGGTGCGGCCCGTAGTCCAGCCCGACGACGTGACGGACGCTCGGCAGCCCCTCGCGGATCGTGGCCAGCTCGTCGCGCTGGTCGATCTCCTTGGTGCCGTACCGGTACGACGCGACGGCGAGCAGCACCGTCGGCTCGAGCTGGCCGAGTCGGTCGACGACGCTGCGAGCGCCGAACTCCGGCGCGCACGCCGCCCAGACGGCTCCGAGGCTCGCGGCGGCCAGGAACACCACGATCGTCTCGGGAACGTGCGGCAGGTACCCGACGACCCGGTCGCCCCGGCCGACGCCGAGGCGCTGCAGGCCGGCGCGGGCGCGTCCCACCTGGTCGCGCAGCTCGCCGAACGTGAGCTCCCGCGGCCCGCGCGTCTGGGAGCGGGCGATGATCGCGGTGCGGTCGGTGTCGGCGTCGGTGCCCATCATGTGCGCGGCGTAGTTGACACGGGCTCCCGGGAACCACCGCGCGCCCGGCATCGACGACGAGCCGAGCACCCGCTCGTAGCTCCCCGGCACCCCGTAGTGATCCCAGATCGACGCCCAGAACGCCTCGGGCTCGGCCACCGACCAGCGCCAGAGGTCCCGGTGGTCGTCGAACTGCAGGCCGCGCGTCGACGACAGGTGCTCGAGGTAGGCCCCGAGCCCGGTCCCGTCCACCGGGCCCGCCGGTCGCATCAGCGTCGGTCCCCCGGGAGCGCCCATGCTCGGAGATGGTGCCGTGGTGGGTGCGTCACCGCGAGGGTCGCGCGCGGTCCCGGAGCTGGGCCGCGATCGACCAGCGATCGATCAGCGAGGTCACCGCGGCGATGCGGCCCTCGTCGAAGCGGTAGAAGACGTGCTCCGCGAAGGAGACCGGCTCGCCGTCCGGCGTGAACCCGAGGAACGTGTCGGTGGGCGTGCACCGGAAGACGAGGCGGCACGCCACCCGGTCCCCGGAGACGACCACGAGGTGCGGGTCGAACACGAGGTCGGGGACGGCGGCGATGTCGGCGGCGATCATGTCGCGGTACCCGCGACCGGTGATCTCCTCGTCGTTGTAGGTCAGTCGCTCGTGGACGAGGTGCACGAGGTCGTCGAGGCGCCGTTCGTTGAGGACGGCCAGGTAGGCGAGGTAGCGGGCCTCGAGATCGTCGTTCATCGTGTCGGCTCCATCGCTCTCACGAGCAGCGGACGGTACCGATCACTGGCGAGGCGCTCGGCGTCGAGGTCGGCGCGCGTGAACCAGGCGATGCGGTCGTGCTCCTCGGGGGCGGTGTTGGTGGGCACCCCGACCCACGCCCGCACGGTGAACAGGGTCAGCTCGACGCGCGGGTCGCCGGTGTCCACGGGGACCTCCGTCGCCTCCAGGAGCCGGACGCCGAGCTCCTCGCGGCACTCGCGGTCCACCGCGGCCCGCGCCGTCTCGTCGGGGCCGACGTGCCCTCCGGGGAGGTCCCAGACGTCGGGGTACCACCGGCGGTCCGGTCGACGGTGGCACAGCAGGACGCCCCGGTGGTCCACGAGCGCCGCGGCGACCACCACGTGTCGCTCGCCCTCCGGGGTCATCGCGGACCCGCGGACCGGGCCACCGTCAGGGCCCAGGCCACGAACGCCGTGTTGCCGACCAGGCGCAGCGTCACCCCGGTGGGGCGCTCGATCCAGCGCGCGCGATCCCGTCGCGTCCGCACCGCGGCGTCGACGTGGGTGACGAGGAAGACCGCGATGAGGCCGGCGGCACCCTGCGCGCCCCGCCGCCGGGTCGCGGGGTGGAGCAGGGCCCCGCTGACGGCCAGCTCGGCGACACCCGAGACGGCGACGACGGGGCGTGCCCACGCGGCCATCCACGGGGGGACGACGGGGTGGAGGACGGTCGGCGCCGCGAAGTGTGCGACGCCGGCCGCCGCGAAGATCGCCGCCAGCGTGTCGGTGTCCCGGGGCCGCGGGCCGCGCGTCATGACCGGGACGCCGCGAGGACCCGGGACCGGTCGTCCGGCTCCCGCAGCCACGACACGCTGACCGCCAGGATCCACACGACGAGCAGCCCGAGCGGCGCGGCGATCCCGCCGAGGACGCCGTTGCCGGAGTTCCACGGGCCCGTCAGCGTGCCGACCCCGCCGACCGCGCCCACGTTGGCGACCACCCCGACGAGCGCGAGCCACCCCGACCACCGGGGCAGGACGGCGGAGGAGAACGCCACGACCGTGACCGCCACGAAGAACGCGACCCCGGCGAACGCGGCCGGCGCGGCGAGCACGAACCCGCCCACGTGCAGGGCGTACGCGCTCGCCGGGTCGACGCCGGCGACCAGGCCGGCGGCCAGGACCAGGCCGATCGCGACGTTCAACGCCGTCGTGAACATCCACGCCGCGCCGACGGCCGTCCAGGACCACGCGCGGACGCGGACGTCGGTGGCGAGCCGTTCCGCGAGCGCGCCCAGGAAGACGAGCAGGAAGAGGTAGCCGACGCTCACCGAGAGCGCCACGACCTGCATCGTCGCCAGGTCGGTGGACCAGTAGCCGACCACCGTGCCCGCGGACCGCAGGTCGGGGAACCGCGGGACCGCCACCGCCATCGGTGCCCAGCACAGGCAGAGCAGGACGCCCGCCCACGGTCCCCAGCGCACGCGCCCGGTCATCGCCCGCACCCCGGCGCGAGGAACCGGGCGAGGCGCTCGGGGTCGGCGTGCAGCATCGTCGATCGCACGACCACCCCGTCGCGGACCTCGTAGATCCCGACCTCGTCCTCGTCGAGCCGCAGGCCCCGGGTCCCGTCGACGGCCCGGTGCCGGAACACCGCCACGACCCGCCCGTCGTCGGTCTCGCCGACGCTCGCCCCGAGCGGCTCCCGCCGATCCCGGTACGGACCCCACGCCCGGACGAACGCCTCGGCGTGGTCCCGGGCCCCGCGCCGGCCCCGGTACACCCCTCCGTACGGCAACGACGGCGCCTCGCGGATCTCGATCCCGTCGCCGTAGCAGTCGAGCAGCGCCGGCAGGTCCCCGGCCTCCACGGCCGCGAAGAGCCGGCGCACCACGTCCGATCGCTCCGACACCGTGGACCTCCCTCGTCGCGCGACCGCTGTAGTAGACCAGATCGTCTAATAAAACGGCACCCCTCCGACCGGAGTCCTCACGCCTGCGCCAGGGCGGCCCGCACCGCGCGACCGAGGGGCGCACGGAGCTCCGGGGGCGGCGGGCGGCGGGCGAGGAGATGACGGCGGATCGCCCCCAGGGGGAGGTCGACGACGGCGAGGACCGTCTGCTCGACCGCCGCGCGGGTCGCCCGGCCGTGGAGTCGGGTCGTGAGGTCCTCCAGCGCGCGCTCGAGCGGGGCGTTCACCGTCGCCAGTTGCCGCGCGAGCTCCTCGTCGCGCCGGTGCCGCCCGACGTCCTGCTGTCGGAGGAGGATCAGCAGGGCCGCGTCGTCGGGCTCGTCGCGGGCGAAGTCGTAGAGGCTCAGGGCGGCCGCGACCCCGACGGTCGTGGCGTCGTCGCCCTCCAGCGCGGCGAGGAAGCGGGCCTGCGAGGCGCGGACCGCGCGCAGCCACATCGTGGCCAGCAGGTCGTCCACCGTCCCGAAACGGTGGTAGATCGACCCCTTCGGCGCCCCGCTCGCCACGACGATGCGGTCGACCGTCGCGGCGCGCAGGCCCTCGCCGAGCACCAGCTCCCGGGCGGCGTCCAGGATGCCGCCCGCCGGATGACGTTCCGCGCGGCCCACCCGGCGCAGTGAACCAGAGTCAGTACAGGAGCTTGCGGTAGTTCTCCGGCGCGTAGCGGCTCTCGAGCTCGTCGAGCGAGGAGTCGGGGCTGGTCCGGTGCGCGATCTCGGCGACGCTCGGGAGGTCGACGGCCGGCCACGCGTCCGGGTCCCAGAGGTGGGAGCGCATGAGGGCCTTGGGGCAGTGGAAGAAGACCTCGTCGACGGTGACCTCGGTGAGGATGCGCGGGCGGTGCCCGCGGATCTCGAACGCCTCGGCCTCGTCGGGGTCCAGCAGGAGTCGCGCGCGCCCGTTCACCCGCAGGGTGTCGCCGCGGCGCGGGACGAGGAACAGCAGCGCCACGTGGGGGTCGTCGAGCAGGTTGATCATCCCGTCGACCCGGCGGTTGCCGGGGCGGTCGGGCAGCAGCACGGTCCGGTCGTCGGCCACGAGCACGGCACCCGCCGGGTCGCCCTTGGGGGAGACGTCCAGCGAGCCGTCCGCGCCCGTGGTGGCCAGGAAGTGCAGGGTCGAGCAGGCGATGAAGGCGCGGTCGACGTCGTCCAACGTCGCGCGGACCTTGGTCCGCGCGCGGGCGATCGGCTCGCCGACGACCGCCCGCAACTGCTCGAGACTGGTGATCTGCGTACCGCCGCGCGTCCCCGACCCCGTCATCCTCCCGACGGTAGTGACCCGTCCCCGCGATCCGCGAGCACGACCGGCGACCCCGGCGCCGGCGTGAAGAGCTGCCGCCGGACGGCCTTGCGCACGTCGGAGCGCGTGCGTGTCCCGTGGTCGGCGGCGATGAGCCGGTCGGCGATCGCCACCGAGAAGGCGATCAGGCAGCGGGCCTCGAGGTCCTCGTCGTCGGCGCAGACCGGCCGCAGCAGCGTGCGGAGGTAGGCGATCCGGACGTCGTCGACGCGTCGCAGGCGCTCGGCGACCGCGGTGTCCCGGCGGGCCCAGTCCCGCACCGCGAGGTCGATGGGCCGCAGCTCGGGGCTGAAGGTGAGCTCGGCGGCCCGGCGCGCCCGGTCCATGGCGTCGCCACCCTCGTGCTCGACCTGCTCGAGGACGCGCTCGGTGCTCCGGGACTCCCAGGTGTCGAGCACCTCGTCCAGCAGGGCGCGCCGGTCGGCGAAGTAGCCGTAGAAGCCGCCCTTGCTGACGCCCAGCGCCCGCGCCAGCGACTCGATCTGGACCGCGTCCGGGCCGCCCGCGGCCAGCGCCTGCAGCCCCTCGTCGATCCACCGGTGCCGGGCCGTGCGGGCCACCGCCATGAATCGCCCTCTCCGTCGGACTCACTTCTATACGGCACCGTACACATGCTGGTAGCGTCCCGAGCTCGGTATACGGCGTCGTATAGACGGGGTCACCATGAGCATCACGACGCGCCACGGCCTGCGGATGCCGCCGGGCCAGCGCCCGGTCGAGGGCTTCCCGAGGTTCGGCACTCATCTCCACCACCCGCCCCCGGAGGTCCCTCCCGACCACGCGATCGAGGTCGGCGGGGCGGTGAGCGCCACGGTGTCGTTGACGTCGGCCGACCTCGCCCGGCTCCCGCGCTGCGAGATCCGCGCGGATCTCCACTGCGTCGCCGGGTGGTCGGCGGTCGACCTCCGGTGGGAGGGGGTGGCTTTCGAGACCGTCTTCCGGGAGGTCATCGAGCCGGTGCTCGACCGGAGCGCCCCGGTGACCCACGTGGCCTTCGTGGGACTGGACGGCCACCGGTCGGTCGCGACCCTCGAGGATGCCCTGGCCGCGAACGTCCTCATCGCCGAGAACCTCGACGGCCGGCCGCTCGACGCCGACCACGGCGCGCCGGCCCGGCTCGTGAGCCCGAGCCAGTACGGCTTCATGAGCACGAAGCACCTGAGCCGCATCGAGATGCGCACCACCGGACGCACGGGCGCGCCCCGGTCCCTGGGGGATCGGCTGCTCGAGGAGCACCCGCGCGCCCGGGTCTGGGAGGAGGAGCGCCACGGCAGCCTCCCGGGGCAGGCGGTGCGGCCGATCTACCGGTTGCTGATCCCGCCGATCCGGTACCTGAGCTCTCTGGGTCGGAGCACTCCTGCGGAGTAGCCCCGCCGACCGCCCGTGACGATCACCACCGTGCCGTTCGCGGCCCGCCGCGTGTCCCACCTCCGGAACGGAGCCGAGTCCAGGAGGAGTGGGCACGATGATCACGAAGAACGTCGTCGCCGGGTTCGTGACGGCCACCGTCGCGCTCGGCGCCTCCGTCACCGTCGGCGAGCGCACGGCGTTCGCGGTCCTGCTCGGGCTCACCTGCGTGGGGCTGGCGATCGGTCGCTGGCGCGGGCAGGCGGCGCGGGCCTCGACCGTCGCGCACCGCCCCGTGGCGGCGCCGAGGTGTCGCCCCGTGTGATCGACGCGCTCGCCGGGGAAGCCCGCCCCATGACGCGGAGACAGCGGGGAACGGGTGCGGCCACACCGCGGGCGGGATCACGGCCCCGCGTGATCGTGGTCGGCGGTGGGTTCGCCGGCTACAACGCGGCCCGCTCCCTGGCGCGCACGACGGGCGACGCAGTGGAGATCGTCCTGGTCAGCCCGACCAACTACTTCCTCTACCTGCCGCTGCTCCCCGAGGTGGCGAGCGGCGTCCTCGAACCCCGGCGGATCTCGGTGTCGCTGGACGACACGCTGCCGGCCCCGGTGACGCTCGCCCAGGGCGAGGTCGACGAGCTCGATCTCGCGCAGCGCACGGTGCGGTGGATGGACCCGGAGGGCCGGCACCACACCACGACCTACGACCGCCTCGTCCTGGCCGTCGGCAGCGTCCACAAGCTCATGCCGATCCCCGGGCTCAGCGAGTTCGCCCACGGCTTCCGTGGCATCCCCGAGGCGCTCTACACACGCGACCACCTGATCCGCCAGATCGCGCTCGCCGCCGGCAGCGACGACCCCGACGAGCGCCGTGCCCGGTGCACCTTCGTCGTCGTCGGCGCGGGCTACACCGGCACCGAGGTCACCGCCCAGGGCCAGCTGTTCACCCGCGACCTGGCCCGCGCTCGCGGGCTGGACGAGGACGACGTGCGCTGGGTGCTCGTCAGCCGGGGCCAGGTGCTCGCCGGTCTCGATCGGCACCTCTCCGCGACCGCCGACCGGGTCCTGCGCGAGCGCGGGGTCGAGGTGCGCACCGGTGAGACCGTCGAGCAGGTGACCTCCGACGGGGTCCGGCTGGACAACGGCGAGCACGTGCCGACGCGCACCCTGATGTGGTGTGTCGGTGTCCGCCCCGACCCGCTGATCGAGGACGTCGGCCTCGAGCTCGCCGAGGGACGGGTCGTCGTGGACCCCACCCTGACGGTGCCCGGGCACCTCGAGGTGTTCGCGTGCGGCGACGCCGCGGCCGTGCCCGATCCCGGCAGGCCCGGGCAGTTCACCGCGATGACCGCCCAGCACGCCGAGCGCCAGGGCCGGCTGGCCGGCCGCAACGTCGCGGCGTCCCTCGGCCGCGGCCGGACCCGGCGCTACCGCCACCGCGACCTCGGGTTCCTCGTCGACCTCGGCAGCACCGACGCCGCGGCGAACCCGCTGCACCTGCGGCTCTCCGGGCTGCCCGCCAAGACGATCACCCGCGGCTACCACCTGCTGTCGATGCCCGGCAACAGGCTGCGCACCGCGGCGGACTGGGTGCTCGACGCCGTCCTGCCGCGGCAGTCGACCCAGCTGGGCCTGGTCCGCTCGGTCTCGGTGCCCCTCGACACCTCGTCGCCCGAGGTGCCGCACCATCCGCAGATGGCCTTCCCGCCCGAGCGGTCGAGCCGCGACGCGGCGTCCGGCTGAGACCCGTATCGGGTCCCGGACGCGACTCAGGTCGCGAGCACGTCCGGGAAGCCGAACATCACGACGAGCCCGGGGTCGTGGAACTTGACCACCCGGGAGACGCCGCCGGCCGTGGGGACCAGGACCACCACGCCGTCGGCCCTCGGGGTGCCGTCGGGATCCCGGCGGTACACCGCCGCGGCGGGGTGCCCGTTGGCCGTCGTGGCGATCATCCGCCAGTCGCCCGGCGTCCCGAGCACGTAGGTGTCGAGCACGTGGAGGCACATCGCCCGGCCCGACTGCCAGTCGCGGAACGGCGTCGCCTCGAGGGTGGCGTCGGTGCGCAGCACCTGTTCGAGCAGGCGGGCATCGGAGTGCTCGAAGGCCGCGATGTACCCGTCGAGCAGGGCGCGGGCCCGCCGGTCGGTCGGTGGGAGCAGTCCGATCGGCTCCTGCTCGACCTCGTCCAGCCGCGCGCGGGCGCGCTGGAGCCCGCTCTTGACCGCGGCGGTGGTGGTCTCCAGGACCTCGGCGGTCTCGGCCGCGGAGAACGCCAGCACGTCACGCAGGAGGAGGATCGCGCGCTGGCGGGCGGGGAGGTGCTGCAGGCCGGCGACGAGCGCCAACCGCACCGTCTCGCGGGCGACCACCACCGCGGCGGGATCGTCGGCCGGTGGGGCGATCCACGCGTCCGGCAGCGGTTCCAGCCACGAGACCTCGTCCGGCGGGACGGGACCGGGCGGGCCCGTGGTGCCGTCGTACGGCCCGGTCAGGCCGGACGGCAGCATCCGGGGGCGGGCCGCCGAGGCCGACAGGCAGACGTTGGTGGCGATCCGGTAGAGCCAGGTGCGGAGCGACGACCGGGCCTCGAACCCGGAGTAGGACCGCCATGCCCGCAGGTAGGTCTCCTGCACCAGGTCCTCGGCGTCGTGGGCCGAGCCGACCATGCGGTAGCAGTGCGCCAGCAGTTCCCGGCGGAACTGCTCGGTCTCCTGCCCGAATCGATCGTCGCCGAACCGATCGTCCGTGCGCAGCTGCGACGCCACCTCGCGAGGGTACGGGGGTGTCAGGGCAGCAGGGCCGTCTTGCCGACGGTGGCCCGGCTCTCCAGGTCCGCCAGCACCTTCGGGCCGTCGGCCAGGTCGTACGAGGTGGGCCGGCCGGGCGTGATCACTCCGGCGGCGACGAGCGCGCAGAGCTCCCGCATGACCTCTCCGAAGAGGTGCGGCGCGGCCTGGATGAACGTGCCGAGGTTGAAGCCGACGAGGTGGACCTGGTGCCGGTACACCAGGTCGTGGTTCGTGACGGAGGCGTCGCCGCCCGCCAGGCCGTAGACCACGACACGGCCGGTGACCCGCTTCGCCGCGGCCAGGCTCGCCGCGAACGCGGCCCCGCCCGCCGACTCCAGGACGACGTCGACGCCGGCGCCGTCGGTCAGGCGCAGCACCTCGCCCGCGAGGTCACCGCCGCGGGAGTCCAGGACGTGGTCGGCGCCCAGGGCGCGCACGACGTCGTGCTTGCTCGGCGACGCGGTGGCGAGGACCGTCGCGCCGAGGTGCGTGGCCAGCGTGACCGCGGCCTGACCGGTGGCGCCGGCCGCGGCCTGGATCAGCACGCTCTGCCCGGCGGTGACGCCGCCCAGGTGCCGCAGGGTCGCGAGAGCGGTGGGCCAGTTCACGACGAGGCCGAGCGCCTGCTGCTCCGTCCATCCCGCCGGCACCGGCATCGCCGCGGCGGCGGCGAGCACCACGTACTCGGCGAAGGCGCCGTCACCGACGCCGACGACATGCGTCCCCACGTCCGTGCCGGTCACCCCCTCACCGCGGGCGACGACCTCGCCGGCGGCCTCGAAACCGGCCAGGTACGGCGGCCTCGGTCCGTCGGCGAACGTGCCGTGGGCCTTCGAGACATCGGCGAAGTTGACCCCCGCGGCGCTCACGCGGATCAGGACCTCGCCCGGGCCGGGCTTCGGCACCGCCGCATCGGTGACCAGGTGCATGTCCTGCGGCCCGCGCAGGGACGTCTGCTGCAGCGCGCGCATCGTCGTGGGGAGGCTCATGGCGATCCGTCCTTCGGGGTCGGCGTCTCCGGGAAGGCCGACCCGTCCTGCGGTCGCGCCTCACACCGGTAGACCGCCGCGACCCCGCAAAGGAATCGGTCGCCCGGCGTTCTGCCGCATCCGTATCGGGCGTAGCGGACGTAGTACTCGCCAACACCGTCCGCCCGAGGTTGGAGCTCCATGATCCCGACACGCAGGATCCTCACGGTCGTCGCCGCGGCGACCCTCGCCCTGAGCACGTCCGTGGGTCTCGCCGGAGCCGCGTCCGCGGCAGAGGGGGAGGGTGACCAGCCGGCGCAGGTCTCGGTGGTGCACGGCATCCCCGGGCAGGCGGTCGACGTCTACGTCAACGGCACCGAGACCGTGTCGGACTTCGCGCCGGGCACCGTCGCGGGCCCGCTCGAGCTGCCCGCCGGCACCTACGACCTCGCGGTCCGGGCGGCGGGCGCACCGGCGTCGGAGGCCCCGCTCGTCGCGGCCGAGGACGCCGAGGTCCCGGCCGGGGCGAACATCAGCGTCGTGGCGCACCTGTCCGAGCAGGGCCAGCCGACCCTCACCCCGTTCGTCAACGACGTCGCCTCGGTGCCGGCCGGTGACGCCCGGCTCGTGGTGCGGCACACCGCGGCGGCCCCCGCCGTGGACGCCCGCGTCGACGGCCGGGCGGCGCTGACCGGGCTCACCAACCCGAACAGCGCCCAGGCCGACGTCCCCGCCGGCACGGTCTCGGCCGACGTGGTCCTCGCCGGGACCGACGACGTCGTCATCGGGCCGGCCTCGCTCGACCTCGGCGAGGGCACGGTCACCGTCGCCTACGCCATCGGCTCGGCGAGCGACGACACGCTGCAGCTGGTGACGCAGACGATCACCGGTGCGCACAGCGCCCCCGGTGGCGTGGCCGGTGGCTCCGGCGGCCTGGCGGACGACGGCCTGCCCGTCGGCCTCGGCCTCGGGGTCCTGGGTCTGCTGGTGCTCGCGGGCTCCGGCGCGGCCTGGGTCCGTGCGCGCTCCTGACACCTCACGCCCGACGCCGCCCCGCCCGGGGCGGCGTCGCCGCGTGTCCGCCCTGACCGGCGTCGCCGTCGGCGCCCTCCTCCTGCTCGCGGGCGCCTTCTGGCCGGCGACCGACCAGGTCTCCTCGTCCCCGGCAGCCGTGGCGGCCGTCGCCGACCCGGTGCCCGCGCCCCGCGTCACGGCGGCCTCGTCCGCGCCGCGCGCGGGCACGGCGCCGGTCGGTCTCCGGATCCCGGCCCTCGGCGTGGACGTGCCGGTGCTCCCGGTCGGCGTCGACCGCGAGAGCGGCGGCATGGCGATCCCCGAGGACGTCGCGACCGTCGGCTGGTACCGCTACGGCCCCGGGTTCGACGCGGAGCAGGGCTCGACGGTCCTGGCCGGCCACGTGGACCGTGCCGGGCAGGAGGGGGCGTTGTTCGACCTGCGGGAGCTCGAGCCGGGGTCGACACTGGTCCTCGCGGGTCCGGACGGTCAGGTCCGGTCCTACGCGGTCGTGGCCCGCGACCAGTGGTCCAAGGACCAGGTGCCCCTCGATCGGCTGTTCGCGCGGACCGGTGCCCCTCGCCTCGTCGTGATCACCTGCGGCGGCCCGTTCGACGAGAGCACCCGGTCCTACCGGGACAACGTGGTGGTCACCGCGGTTCCCACGGGAGGGCCATGACGTCCGACGACGAGGTCCGGCTCGCCGAGGGCTTCGTCACCGGCGACGAGGCCGCGCTGCGCGCCGCCTACGACCGGTGGGGACGTCTGGTGTTCGCCCTGGGCCTGCGCAGCCTGCCCGACCGGGTCGACGCCGAGGACATCACCCAGCAGACCTTTGTCACCGCGTGGCGCGGCCGGCACACCTTCGACCCGCACCGGGGCACCCTGCCGGCGTGGCTGCTCGGCATCGCGCGCCGGCAGGTCGCCGACCGCCTGCGGGTGCTCCAGCGTGACGCCCGGCTCCAGCGCGTCCTCGAACGAACTGAGGACCCCTCCGCGCCCGAACCCTCGGCGGACCGCGTCCTCGACCGCATCGTCGCCGCCGACGAGCTGACCCACCTCGTCCCCCAGCAACGGCGCGTCATCGAGCTCGCGTTCTACGACGACCTGACGCACGCCCAGATCGCCGCCGTCACCGGTCTACCCCTCGGTACGGTCAAGAGTCACCTCCGGCGGGGGATCGAGCGTCTCCGGACGAGGAGGGAGGTGGAAGGTGCCGCATCCCGACCGTGAACGGCTGACCCTGGTCGCCCTGGGCGAGCAGCCCGTCGTCGACGCCCTCTCCGCCCATCTCGACCAGTGCGCGCAGTGCCGCAGCGAGGTGACGGCGATGCGCGACACGGTCGCGCTCGCCCGCGAGGCCGGACCGGCACCGCTGGAAGCACCCCCCGACCACGTGTGGTCCAGCATCGCCGCCGAGCTCGCCCTCGAGGCCGACCCCCCGCCCGCCGCCGTCCGTCCCGTCCGGCCGCCGCGACGACGTCGGGGCCTCGTCGTCGGCGCGCTGGCGGCCGCCGCCGCACTCGTCGCCGCGGTGGCGATCGCGGCCGCCGGTGGGTTCACCGACGGCCCGCCCGCGACGGAGGAGATCGCGTCCGCGTCCCTGTCCGCCGTCGCCGCCGGGCCGCCCGGTGCCACCGGGAAGGTCAGCGTCGTCGAGGCCGGCGGCGAGCGGCGCATCGAGGTGAGCGCGACGATGCCGCCGGCGCCGGAGCAGGGCTACTACGAGGTCTGGCTGCTCGACGAGCGCACCGACAGCATGATCGCGATCGGCGCCCTCGGCGAGAACGGGCACGGCACCTTCACGATGCCCGCGGGCCTGGACATGACCGGCTACTCCGTCGTCGACGTCTCCGCCGAGCGCTACGACGGCGATCCGGCCCACGCGTCGAGCGTGCTGCGCGGGAACCTGTCGTCGTGATCCGTGGGGCCGCCCTCACGGTCCGGCGTGCCCCCGAGGCCCGGGTCCGCACGGCAGGGTGGCCCGCACGGTGGTGCCGATCCCGGCCGAGCTGGTGATCGCGAGGCTGCCCTCCGCGGCGTCGACGCGGTCGAGCAGCCCGACGAGTCCGGTGCCCAGGGTCGGGTCGGCGCCGCCGACGCCGTCGTCGCGGACCTCGATGAGGAGGTCGTCGCCCTCCAGGTCGACCTGCACGCGGGCCCGGCGGGCGCCGGCGTGCTTGACCACGTTGGTCAGGGCCTCGGCGACGACGAAGTAGGCGGTGGTCTCCGTCGCCGCGGGCAGGCGGGGCGCGGTGACGCCGACGTCGACGGGGACCGCGATGTCGGCGACGAGTGACTCGATCCCGGCGCGCAGGCCCCCACGGGTGAGCGACCCCGGCAGGATGCCGTGGACGAGGTCGCGGAGCTCGGCGTTCGCGCGCTCGGCGTTGGCCAGGGCCTCGTCGACGAGGTCGGCCGCCGAGGAGCCCGTGGCGAGGGCGTCCCTGGCCAGCTTGAGCGCGATGATCGTGTGGACGAGCCGCTGCTGCGCGCCGTCGTGCACGTCGCGCTGGAGGCGCCGGCGGGTCTCGTCGGCGGTGGCGACGACGCGCGCCCGCGAGGCGGTGAGCTTGGCCCGGGCGTCGGCGTTCGCGATCGCCACGGCGGCCAGCTCGGCGAACTGGGTGAGGCGCGCCTCCACGGCGTCACGGGTCGCGGGCAGGGTGTTGCTCGAGACGAGCGTGGCCCGCACCCGGCCCTCCACCGTGATCGGGACGGCGGTGGTCGAGGCGATGCCGGCCTCCCGGGCGATGCTCGCCATCGGGGTGCCCTCGTAGGTGTCGACGTGGGCGGGCCGCCCGGTGCGGTACAGCCGGTCGACGGCCGTGCCGGCGCTGAACGGCACGTGCAGGCCCACGGGCGCGGGGCAGTGGCAGGTGGCGACGACCACGGCGCCGGTGTCGTCGTAGAGCATCAGCGCCACCGGGAG
Source organism: Actinomycetospora sp. CA-053990 (assembly GCF_050948445.1). NCBI lineage: Bacteria > Bacillati > Actinomycetota > Actinomycetes > Pseudonocardiales > Pseudonocardiaceae > Actinomycetospora > Actinomycetospora sp. CA-053990. The sequence goes on from NZ_CP192043.1 coordinate 2,808,523, forward strand.
GTCGCCGAACAGGGCCGACGCCTCGTTCGTGACCGCGACGAACACCTCCTCGGAGGCCGTCCCGCGCGCCACCAGCTCGGCGACCCGGCGCAGCGCGGCCTGCTCGGCGGCGAGCGCACGGAGATCGCTGCGTGCCTGGCTGGTGCCCAGCGCCGCGGCGACCAGCCGCGCGAACTGCTCGAGGCGGGGACCGGTGTCCTGCGGCAGGGGGCGGTCGCCGGACGTGGCGGTGAGCATTCCCCACACCTCGCCGGCCACCGTGACGGGCGCGGACACCGCCGCGCCCAGGCCGAAGGAGGCGGCGAGCTCGGCGTCGGGTTGCCCGGTGTAGTCGTCGACACGGACCACGCCCCTGGTCCGCAGGACCCTGTCGGGCAACGTGTCCGGCCCGAACGCGATGTGCGCCCCGACCGGTGCGGGACCCGCGGGGGCGGCCACGACGGCGAGCGCGGTGTCCCCGTCGAACCGGGTCAGGGTGGTGGCCTGGCCGTCGAGCAGGCCGGCGGCCTCGGCCGCGACGGCGCCGAAGACGTCGGTGGCCGGTGCGCCGTGCGCCACGAGCTCGGCGACCCGGCGCAGCGCGGCCTGCTCGCGGCCCAGGCGGTGCAGGTCGTCGCGCGCCGAGACGTGGTCGTGGAGGTCGCCCCGCCCCGGCGATGACCTCGTGGCCCCATCCATTGCACGACCCCGGAGAGGAGGCGGAACGCGCCGTGGACGACGAGGACCGGGAGCGGCACCCGCTCACACCGGCAGCGTGTCAGCCCCGCCCGGACAGGGCTACCCCGACGCGGCCCTCAGGCCGGGACCGGCGACGTCGCGGGCCAGGTCGGCCGCGCCGATCATCCCGGCCTCGGGGCCGAACGCGGCCATCTCGATGCGCAGCAGCGGGCGGTGCCCCCGTCCCGTGAGGTTCTTGGCGTAGGCGTCCCGCACGCGGTCGAGGAGGAGGTCGCCGGCCGCCGACACCCCGCCGCCGAGGACGACGATGCCGGGGTCGAGGACCGCGGCGAGCTGTGCGATCCCCCGACCGAGCCAGACCCCGACCTCGTCGAAGACCTGGAGCGCCGCGACGTCGCCGGCCCGCGCGGCCTCGGTGACCATCCATCCCTCGATGTGGTCGGTGCGCCCTCCGGCCCGGGCCAGGAGGTCCCCGGCGAGCACCGGCGACGTCGTCGCCACCTCCTGGGCCCGTCGCAGGAGCGCGTTGCCGCTCGCGTACTGCTCCAGGCAGCCCTGGAGCCCGCAGGGGCAGGGCCGTCCGCCCGGGACCATGACGACGTGGCCGACCTCCGCACCCGCCCCGAACCGCCCTCGTTGCACCCGGCCGTCGACGACGACCCCGCCGCCGATCCCCGTGCCCACGGTCAGGGCCACCAGGTGGCTCTCGCCCCGCCCCGCGCCGAAGCGGGCCTCGGCCCAGGCCACCGCGTTCGCGTCGTTCTCCACCACCGCCGGCAGACCCGTGCGCTGCTCGATCTCGTCGCGCAGCGGCTCGTCGCGCCAGGCCAGGTTGGGGGCGAACATCACCACGGCACGCTCGGCGTCCACGAACCCCGCCGCAGCCACGCCCACGGCGAGGACGTCGTGGGTCGCCCGCAGCTCGCGCACCGCGTCGACGACGGCACCGAGCGTCTGCGGCGCGTCGCCGGCGGGGCTCGGGCGGGTGGTCGAGGTGAGGATCCGCCCGTCGTCGTCGACGACACCGGCGGCGATCTTGGTGCCCCCGACGTCGACACCGATGTGCAGAGGCCCGGAGGCGGGCGCCGGCGAGTGGTTCGTGGTCATGTCGACTCCAGGTCGGGGAGGGGTGGCGTGCAGCCCCGTTCACCATGGCCCCTCGCGACGCGGGACGCCTCGGTCATCTCACTGCCGATCTCGTCGGGGCGCCCGCGTATCGGTCGGCGGCCGTAGAGTCGTCGCCAGCGGCCGCCGGGGAGTGACCACCTCCCCGGAGCCGCAACGGGCGTGCCCGGAGGGGGTGGGAGTGGAGCCGGCGGCAGACTTCCTCGCCCAGATCCTGACGGACGCCCCGCAGCCCGTGTGGGTCCTCGACGAGCAGGGACTGATCGTCTTCGCCAACCCCGCCGCCGTCGCGGCCCTCGGGTACGACCACCCGAGCGACCTGTACCACCGCCACAGCCACGACACCGTCCATCGCCTGCCGGACGGCTCGCCCTACCCGCGCGGCCACTGCCCGATGCAGGAGCCGTTCCGGTCCGGCGACGCGGCGCACGGCGCGGACGAGTGGTTCGAACGCCGTGACGGCTCCCTCTTCCCGGTCGACTGGTGGGTGGCGCCCATTGCGCTGACCAGCGGGCCGGGCGCCGTGCTCGCGTTCACCGACGTCTCCGAGCGCCGCGCCGCGGAGCAGGCGGTCCGCGAGCGGGACGCGGCCGCGATCCGCGAGGCCGAGAGCCGCGCGGCGCAGCGCAGGATCGTCGAGGCCGCCGCGGTCGTCCGCCGTCAGGTCGCGCGCGACCTCCACGACGGCGCCCAGCAGTCCCTGGTCAGCGTGCTCATCAGCACCCAGCTGGCCCGCGAGGAGGTGGCGCGGGATCCCGCCCGGGCGGGGGAGCTGCTCGACGAGGCGGTCGCGCACGCGCAGGAGGCCATCAACGACCTCCGCGAGATCGCCAGCGGCCTGCACCCGCCGATCCTCACCCACGGCGGCCTCGTCACGGCGGTGGAGGATCTCGCGACGCGGGCCTCGCTGCCGGTCACCGTCGACGGGTCGTTGCCGCGGCGGCTGCCCGAGGTCGTGGAGAACAACGCCTACTTCTTCGTCGCCGAGGCCCTGACGAATGCGGCGAAGCACGCCGCCGCCACCTCCGCGAGCGTGTCGATCCGGATCCACGACGCCGAGCTCTCCGTGGAGGTCCGCGACGACGGCGTCGGTGGCGCCCGGGCCGGGGGAGAGGGGAGCGGTCTGTCGGGTCTCATGGACAGGGTCGGCGCCCTGGGCGGCCGCATGGTCGTGCGCTCGCCCCGGGGCCGCGGGACCACGGTGCGGGCGGAGATCCCCGTGCGGCCCCGGATCGGCTGACTCCTCGAGCACGGTGTCCCCGCGCTCAGGCGGCGTAGGTCTGCACGTCGCCGCCGTCGATGAACAGCTGGCTGCCGGTCATGAAGCTGGACTGGTCGGAGGCCAGGAACAGGGCGCCGTTGGCGATCTCCTCGGGGCGTCCGGGCCGTCCCAACGGGAGGCGCGCGGCCTCGGCGTCGAGGAGGCCCTGGGCCTCGCCCGGGGACACCAGGCCGAGCAGGCCCGGGGTCTCGGTCGGGCCGGGGACGATGGTGTTGACCCGGATCCCGCGCCCGGCCAGCTCGGCGGCCCACACGCGGGCGAACTGGTACACCGCGGCCTTGCTGGCGGAGTAGACGCCGAAGGCGGGCACGCCGCGGCCGGCGGAGGTCGACCCCGTGACGATCACCGAGGCTCCCCGGTGGAGCAGCGGCAGGGCCTTCTGCACCGTGAACACCGTGCCGCGCACGTTGATCGAGAACGTGCGGTCGAACTGCTCGGGCGTCAGCTCCTCGAGCGAGGCGAACCCGCCGCCGCCCGCGTTGGCGAAGAGCACGTCCAGCCCCCGGCCGCGAGCCTCGATCGCGGCGTAGAGCCGGTCGAGATCGGCGAGGTCGGAGACGTCCCCCCGGATCCCGGTGACGTGCTCGCCGAGCTCGTCGACGGCCGCGTCGAGCTCGGTCTGCCGACGCCCCGTGATGATCACCTCGGCTCCCTCCGCGGCGAACCTCGCGGCGGTGGCGAAGCCGATGCCGGTGCTGCCGCCGGTGACCAGCGCGGTCTTGCCTGCCAGCTGTCCCATGTCTCGCTCCCGGTTCGGGTGGGGCTCTCGGATCGGACGTCGTCGTGGCGTCACGGCGACTCCGCGACGCCGGCACGGGACCCGCGCCGGCACTCGCGACGGTCGGGGCGCGAGGTCCACGAGGTCCCACAACACCCCGAGGTCCCGCCCCATCAGCAGGCTCATCGGTGACGACGTCCCCGCTGCGAACGCTGGGCGGCGGAGGTCCCGCCGGCGACGCCGTACCGGCGGTGCGCCCGAGACTCGTAGGCCATCACGTCGGCCAGGCACTGCTCGCGGACGACGCAGCCGGCGCACACGCGCTTCGCCGCCCGGACGGTGACCGCCTGGAGCGTGCCCCCGGTCTCGGGGAAGAACATCGAGGTGGGCGCCGACGCGCACGCGGCACGCTCGTGCCAGCTCGGGACCGGTCCTCCGGCGAACAGCACGGTCCGGAACCGCGAACGGACCGCCGCCGTCGCTCGCTCGGCATCGCTCACGCTCATCATCGCTGCGCTCCTCGGACCGGTGTGCACCTCTCGGCGGGGCAGGGCCCAGCCAACGTCGGCCGGGCGGACGGCACATCGGTCAACTGACCGTGCTCGCGAGCCGTCCTCGGTGCACGCCCATGGACAGATGACTGATGTGCGCCCCTGCTCCGCGCCCGATGCTCGGTGCCAGGCCTTCTCGCCCCGGGACGGGCCGGGCGAGGCCACCGAGCAGAGGAGTTCCGGATGGGCACGATCACCGTGGGCCAGGAGAACAGCGCCCCGATCGACCTCTACTACGAGGACCAGGGGAGCGGGCGACCGGTCGTGCTGATCCACGGTTGGCCCTTCGACGGGCGGTCGTGGGAACCGCAGCTGCACCCGCTGCTCGCCGCCGGCTACCGCGTGATCAACTACGATCGGCGTGGCTTCGGGCGGTCGAGCCGGCCCGCCGTGGGCTACGACTTCGACACCCTCGCCGCCGACCTCGACCGGCTGCTGACCGAGCTCGACCTGCGCGACGTGACCCTCGTCGGGTTCTCGCTCGGCACCGGCGAGCTGACCCGGTACATGGGCCGCTACGGCACCGACCGCCTGCGCAGCGTCGTGTTCATCGAGAGCCTGGCCCCGTCGTTCACCAAGTCCGCCGAGAACCCCAAGGGCGTCGACGCGGAGGCCGTCGCCGGCGTCCAGCAGGGCATCCTCGACGACCGGTTCGCGTGGCTCAGCGGGCTGATCGGGGACTTCCTCAACCTCGACGACTACCTCGGCAAGCGGGTCAGCGAGGACACCGTCCGCGCGCTGTGGAACGCCGGGGCCGAGGCGTCCGCGTACGCCACGTGGGCCTGCGTGCCGACCTGGCTCGACGACTACGCCGCCGACCTCCCGCACGTGGACGTCCCGGCCCTGATCTTCCACGGCACGGCGGACCGCATCCTCTCCATCGAGGGCCAGGGGCGACGCCTGCACGCGGCCCTGCCCGCCGCCCGGTACGTCGAGATCGACGGCGGACCCCACGTCATGTGCGTGACCCACGCGAGCGAGATCAACCAGGAGCTCCTGGCCTTCCTCGCCGACCCCTCCGCCGCACGGTGACCGGCACCCCGCAGGTCGTCCTCGAACCCGCCGCGCAGGATCTCGTCGAGGCCACCGGCAAGCCCCCGTTCCTCTACGACCTCGGTCCGGAGGGGGCCCGCAAGGTCCTCGACGACCTGCAGGCCCAGCCGGTGGACAAGCTGCCCGTCGACGAGGAGTGGGTCACCGTGCCCGCCTCGGTCGGCGACGTGCGCGTGCGGCTCGTCCGGCCCCGCGACGCCGGGTCGGTGCTGCCCGTCGTCGTCTACATGCACGGCGGTGGGTGGATCCTCGGGAACGCCGGGACGCACGACCGCCTGGTGCGGGAGCTGGCCGTCGGGGCCCGCGCCGCGGTGGCGTTCGTCGAGTACACCCCCTCGCCCGAGGCGCGCTACCCGGTGGCGATCGAGCAGGGCTACGCGACCGCGCAGTGGATCGTGCGCGAGGGCGCGGCCCGCGGCCTCGACCCCACCCGCATGGCCGTGGCCGGCGAGTCGGTCGGCGGCAACATGACCGCGGCCCTCGCGCTCATGGCCAAGGACCGCGGCGACGTGACCTTCGTGCAGGTGTCGATGTACTACCCCGTCACGGACGCCGCGATGGACACCGACTCGTACGACCGGTTCGCCACCGGCTACTACCTGAGCCGCGCGTCGATGGAGTGGTTCTGGGACGCCTACGCCCCCGATCGCGCCCGGCGCTCCGAGATCACGGCCTCGCCGAACCAGGCGACCGTCGAGCAGGTGCGCGGCCTGCCGCCGACCCTGCTGATGGTGGACGAGGCCGACGTCCTGCGGGACGAGGGGGAGGCCTACGCCGCGAAGCTCCGCAGCGCCGGAGTCCCGGTGACCACCGTCCGCTACGACGGCACCGTGCACGACTTCATGCTGCTCAACTCGCTCACCGACACCCGCGCCACGCGCGCGTCCGTCGCCCAGGCCACCGCGTTCCTGCGCGCTGCCCTCGGCACGGCCTGACGGCCACCGAGGAGGAAGGAGGGGCCGTGTTCGAGAGGTTCACCGAACGCACCGTGGCGACGGGGCGGGGCACCGTCTTCGCCCGGGTCGGCGGCAGCGGTCCGCCGATCCTGCTGCTGCACGGGTATCCGCAGACCCACCTCATGTGGCACACCACCGCGGCGCTCCTGAGCGATCGCTACACCGTCGTCGTCGCGGACCTCCCCGGGTACGGGGCCTCCTTCCGGCCGACACCGACCCCCGACCACGCCGCCCACTCGAAGCGGGCGCTCGCGCTCGACCTGACGGAGGCGATGTCCGCGCTCGGGCACGACGCGTTCGCGGTCGTCGGGCACGACCGCGGCGGTCGTGTGGCCTACCGGATGGCGCTCGACCATCCCGAGCGCGTCACCGCGGCGGCCGCGCTCGACGTCGTGCCCACCGGGGAGGTGTGGGCGCGTGCCGACGCCGCGATGGCCCTCGGCTACTGGCACTGGGCGTTCCTCGCCCAGCCCGCCCCGTTGCCCGAGCGGCTCATCGGCGCCGATCCCGACGCGTTCTTCGACCTCCACGTCCGCGCCCTCGGTCTCGGGGCTGCTCCGGACCGGTATCCGCCCGACCTGATGGCGGCCTACCGGGAGCTGCTCGACGACCCCGGGACGGTCGAGGCGATCTGCGAGGACTACCGCGCCGGGGCCGGCATCGACCGCGAGCACGACGAGGCGGACCGCGGGCGGCGGTACATCGAGTGCCCGCTCCTGGCGCTGTGGAGCGCGCGGGGCGCGCTGCCGCGGTTCTACGGCGACGTCCTCGACGTCTGGCGACCGTGGGCCCGCCGCGTCGCGGGCCGGGGCGTGGACGCCAGCCACTTCCTCGTCGAGGACCAGCCCGAGCAGGTGGCCGAGATCGTGTCCGGCTTCCTCGTGGGATCGGCGCCCGCCCGGCGACGGTTCCGTCGCCCCCCACCACGCCCGCACACCCTGGAGGAGAGGACCGAGATGACGCCCACGATCGTGCTCGTGCACGGAGCCTATGCCGAATCGTCGAGCTGGGACGGCCTGCTCGACCGGCTGCCCTCCGAGGGCCGCGTGATCGCCTTCGCGAACCCGCTCCGGAGCTTGGCCTCCGACACCGCCCTGCTGACCGACCTGATCAGGACCCTGGACGGGCCGGTCGTGCTGGTCGGCCACTCCTACGGCGGGGCCGTCCTGTCGGGGGTCCCCGCGGACGCCGGCGACGTCGTCGCGCTGGTCTACATCGCCGGGTTCGCCCTCGCGCCCGGCGAGAGCGCCGGCGACGCCTCGGCGCTCGTCCCGGGGTCGACCCTCGGCGACACCCTGGTCCCGGTGCCCCTGGCCGGCGGCGGCACCGACACCTACATCGCCGAGGACAAGTACCACGCCCAGTTCTGCGCCGACCTGCCGGCCGACCAGGCCGCGCGGATGGCGATCACGCAGCGCCCCGTCACCCAGGAGGCGTTGTTCGAGCCCGCCGGGCAGCAGGCGCTGTGGCAGACGGTCCCCAGCTGGTTCGTGTTCGGCGAGCTCGACCACAACATCCCCGTCGGTGCGCACCGGATCATGGCGGAGCGCGCGGACGCCCGGCGCACCGTCGAGATCGCGGGCGCGTCCCACGTCGTGGGCATCTCCCACGCGGAGGAGGTCGCGAACGTGGTGCTCGACGCGCTGGACCGCACGGCCGTGGCGAGCTGAGCCCGTGGCGCCACCACTGACGGTGGTCGAGGCCGAGCTCGACGTCGCCGGCGTCGTCGCACGGCTCGAGCGGGCGCTGGAGGAGGCCGGGATCGCGGTGTTCGCCCGCATCGACCACGCCGCGGCCGCCCGTGCGGTCGGTCTGGAGCTCCCGGACGAGGTCGTGCTCGTGTTCGGCGACCCGGCGGTCGGCACCCGGCTGATGCAGGCCGACCCTCGGGTCGGCCACGACCTGCCGCTGCGCCTGCTGGTCTGGGCGCAGCCCGGCGGCCGGACCGCCATCGGGTACCGCGACCCCCGCGGACTCGACATCGACCCGGGCGCCGACCCCGTCCCCACGATCCTCGAGCGGATGCACGGGCTGCTCGAGCGGCTGGCGCACGACGCCGCCTCGTCCGAGGAGATCGCCGGATGACCGACAAGAGCGAGCTGATCGTACGGCCGACCCACGACATGGGCGGGCGGCTCCCGGGCGGCCCGGTGACCCGCGACGACCACGAGATGACGCCCTTCGAGAAGACGTGCCACGCGCTGCTCAACGTCCTCGACGCCCACAAGCTGGTGAACACCGAGGAGAAGCGGCGCGGCGTCGAGGACCTGGGCGGGCAGATCCTCTCCTCGCTCACCTACTACGAGCGGTGGGCGGTCTCGGCCTCGAAGGTGCTCATCGAGAAGGGCCTGATCACCTCGGAGGAGCTGGGCGAGACGATGGCGCAGGTCCGGCGCCGGCTGACGGCCGACCCGTGACGGCGGCCTTCGCCCCGGGGCAGCGTGTCCGCATCGCCGACCGTGACGCCCCGGGACACGTGCGGACACCGGTCTACGTGCGCGGAGGGGTCGGCGTGATCGAGCGGGTGCTGCCGCGGTTCCTCGACCCCGAGCGCGAGGCCTACGGGGTCAACGCCGGGACCGAGGTGCAGCTCTACCGCGTCCGCATCCCCCAGGTCGCCCTGTGGCCCGACTACCGGGGAGCTCCCGAGGACGTGCTGGAGCTGGAGATCTACGAGCACTGGCTGGAGCACGCCGAGGAGGACGCGCGATGAGCGAGGCCCACGCACCCGTCGAGTCCGCCGCCGAGGAGCCGGACTACTTCGAGGTGCTCGTCGAGTCGATGCGGGAGCTGCTGGTCGCCAAGGGCCTCATCGGCGCCGGCGAGGTCCGGGCGATGGTCGAGACCCTCGATGCCCACGACCCGACGATCGGCGCCGCGCTGGTGGCCCGCGCGTGGGTCGACGCGGACTTCCGGGCCCGCCTGCGCGACGACGCCACCGCGGTGGTCGAGCAGTCGGGCATCGACAACTACGACCAGGCCCGATTCGTCGTCCTCGAGCAGACCCCGGACACGCACAACCTCGTGGTCTGCACGCTGTGCTCCTGCTATCCGCGCGCGCTGCTCGGGTTGCCGCCCGACTGGTACAAGAGCCGGCCGTACCGGTCGCGGGCGGTCCGCGAGCCGCGGGCGGTCCTGGCCGGGTTCGGCACCGACGTCGCCGACGAGGTGCGGATCCGGGTGCACGACAGCAACGCGAACATGCGCTACCTCGTGATGCCGATGCGTCCCGCCGGCACCGACGGGTGGACGCAGGAGCAGCTCGCCGCCCTCGTCACCCGGGACTCGATGATCGGGGTCAGCCGCGCCCGGACGCCGTGAGCGGTGCGTCCGCGGCCGGTCGCAGCGACGCCCAGAGGAGCGCCGCGGCGTAGGTCCGGTAGGGCCGCCATCCGCGGCCGAGCTGTGCGACCTCCGCGGCCGACGGGAGAGCGGAGCCCTGCTCCTGCCACCGCCCCGGCCACTCCGCCCCCACGGCGTGGCGGATGCCGAGGTCGCCGGCGGGCAGGACGTCGGGACGGCGCAGCTGGTGGATCAGGAACATCTGCGCCGTCCACGGCCCGACCCCGCGCGCGGCCGTCAGGGCCGCTGTCACCTCGTCGTCGGAGGCACCCGCGAAGCGGTCGGTGTCCAAGGTCCCCGCCAGGTGCCTCTCGGCGACGCCGACGACGGTCGTGGCCTTGGCCCGCGACAGTCCCAGCTCGCGCAGCCGATCCGCGCCGAGCCCGACGACGCCCTCCGGGTCGAGCGTGCCGCCGGCGGCGCCCTCCACCCGGCGGAACAACTGCACGGCGACCACGGTCGAGATCTGCTGGCTGATGACGTGCAGGAGCAGGCTCGCGAAGGTCGTCCGCGCGGCGTCGTACGCGGGCGACCACACGAAGGGGTCGGGGCGTCCGTGCCGGCGGACGAGATCGGCCAGCACGGCGTCCAGGGTGCCGAGGCGCGCGTAGATCTCGGACAGCTCCCGGTCAGCCGGCATCGACGTCCTCGGTGCCGGCGTCCCGCCCCAGCAGCGACTCGAGCTCGACCGGGCTGAACCGTGGGGTGATGTGCTGCGGACAGTTCCAGTCGAAGGCCGCGATCGTCACGACGACCGCCTGCTCCACGACGGCCCGGTAGCCGGGGACGGTCAGCCCGGCGAGGAGGTCGGGGTCGTCGCGCGCGCCCACGATCCGCGCGTGGCCGAACACCTTCAGGCGCGCGCGGTGCGGATAGTCCATGAAGAACAGCGAGACCCGGTCGTCACCCTCCACGTTGCCGGTGCTGATGTACTGCCGGTTCCCGCGGAAGTCGGCCCACGCCAGCGTGTGGGGGTCCGGGGTGTGGACGAAGCCCGGCGGGCCGCCCCGGAACTGGACGTACGGCCAGCCGGTGCTCGAGACGCTCGCGAGGTAGAAGCCGTCGCGGTCGCCGACGAACTCCTGCTCCGCCGCGGTGAAGCGGTCGCGCGGTTCGGGGTCGGTCGAGGAGCCCTGCGTCCGCGCCCGGCGCGCCACGGCGGCGCGGCTGCCGAGGCGCTCCTGGGCCGAGCGCACCTCGTCGGTCTCGGCGATCGAGAAGTAGCCCTGGCTCATCAGGTCTGCGGAGCGTCGACCAGCGTCGTGAGGGGTTCGCCGATCCCGACGATGTAGGTCGACAGCATCCGCCCCGTGTCGGGCCCGAGGTCGAGTGCGTTGTGCGGCGTGCGCGGCGGGATGAGGAAGCCCTCGCCCGTCCGGAGCGTGATCGTCGGCCGGTCCTGGATCCTCATCTCGACGGTGCCGGCCGCGATGTAGCCGACCTCCTCGCCCGGGTGGAAGTGCCAGCCGGACTCGACGCCGCAGGGGATCTCGGTGAGCACCTGGACGATCTCGCGGCCGGGGATGGTCGAGGACTCGTGCTGGAGCACGGTGCGCTTGAGGGTGGTCGAGAGGTCGTCGACGGCGTCGGTGGTCCCGGTGGTCCCGGTGGTGGGCTCGGATGTCATGGCGTGCTCCTCGGGGGCTCAGCTTCGGGATCTCGGGCTGCCGGATCTCGGGCTGTCGGATCGCGGGATTCCAGGCTGCGCCGCCGGCTCCGGCGGGGCATCCGTGTATTGACCTGCGCTTGCCTGCCGGTCGCCCAGACGGTCGAGGGCGTCGCGCAGCGCCGCCCTCCCGGTGATGTCCAGCTTCGGGAACACCCGGTACAGGTGGGCGTCGACCGTGCGGCGGGAGAGGTGCAGCCGGTCGGCGATCTGCCGGTTCGTCATCCCGGACGCCGCCAGACCCGCGACCTCGCGCTCCTGGGCGGTGAGGGACGGCTGCCCCGCCCTCGGGGGTCCGCCGACCCCCCGGTCGGTGGCGTGACCGGCCGCGCGCAGTTCGGTGCTCGCCCGGGCGACCCACGGGCGGGCCCCGAGATCGGTGAAGGTGTCGAGCGCGAGCAGGAGCTGCTCGCGCGCCGCCGTCGTCGATCGGGCACGCCGGAGCTGCTCGCCGTGGGCGAGTCGGAGGCGGGCGAGGTCGAACGGCCACCGCTGCGCGTGGGGCAGGGCGAACGCGGCCTCGTAGAGGGCGCCGGCGCGGTCGTCGGGCGCCGCCATCGCGGTCGCGCCCGCGGCGAGGAGCGCGAGGCGCGGGCTGTGCGCCGGCGTGAGGGCGGCGCGTACGGCCGCGACGTGGGCGCGCGCCTCGGGGAACCGGTGGGTGCGGACGGCCGCCTCGACCACGTCGAGGGTCGCCCACTGCGCCGGGCCCTGGGCCCGGAGACCGGCCGGGCCGGCGGCGGTGGCCTCGCGCCAGGCGTCCTCGAAATCGCCGCGTCCGAGGGCGGCCAGGGCCCGGGCCTGGCCCGCGTGGACGACGAGCTGCCGTGCGCCCCGGGGCACGGCCCAGGCGGTCAGCTCGTCGGTCAGGGCACCCACGGCGGCGTCGTCCCCGCGGGCGGCGGCGACGAGGGCGAGACACCATCGCGCGGGTGCGGCGAGCAGCGGGAGACGGCGGTCGGTGCAGGCCTCGAGCGCTTCGGTGGCGAGGTCCTCGGCCGCGGTCCACCGTCCCTCCCGGTAGGCGTCCAGGGCGAGGATCCGCAGTGCGGTGACCGCCGAGGCGACCGCCCCTCCGGAGCGCCCGTCCGCCACGACCCGCCGGAGCGCGTCCCCGCACCCCGCCCCGCGGTCGAAGTCCGACGCCGCGGTGGCGACCCGGACGATGCGCCGGGGATCGCGTTCGTCGGCCAGGCCGTCGACGGCGGTGAGGACAGGGCCGAGGGCGGTCGCCGTACCGCCGGGGACCCGGAGGGTGTCCGGCAGCAGCGGGCGCAGGCGCTCCAGGAGGCGGAGCAGCGGGGCCCACAGCTCGTCACGACCCCCGGTCGCGCACACGTCCCGCAGGAGATGGAGGGCGTCGACGACGTCGTCGTCGAGGCGGCCCTCGATGTCGCCGTCGAGGAGGCTCGACTCGAGGGCCTCGAGGATCACCCGGTGCGACGTGTCGATGTCGCCGTCCCCGTGGAGCTGCTTCGCGGCCGCCGCCGTCACCCACGTCAGGCCGGTGGCGGCGTGGGGATCGGCCCGGCGGGCGTCGGCGAGCAGCCGGGGCACCGCTGCGAGGTCCCCGGTGACCTCTGCGCTCCGGTGCGCGGCACGGCCCAGGCGCCGGGCGCGGGCCGGTCCGGCGGGGGTGAGGTCGTCGGCCTGCCGCAGGACGGTCCGGAGCACGGCGGGCGTCGGCCCGCGGCCGCACGGTGGAGCGTCTCCCTCGTCGTCCCTCCGCGCGGGCGAGGGCGCGGTCACGACGTCCGTCGCTCGTCCGCGACGGCGAGGTCCGTCAGGGCGTCCCGGAGGCCGGCGCGGGACGTGACCCCGAGCTTGGGGAAGACCTGGTAGAGCCGCGCCGAGACCGTGCGGGGCGAGAGATGGAGTCGCCGGGCGATCTGCTTGTTCGTGAGGCCGGACGCCGCGAGCGAGGCGACCTCGTGCTCGTGCGGTGCCAGGGACGGGCGTCCCCACCCCCGAGCCGACGCGCCGGTCCTCGCCCCGACGGCCCGGAGCTCGTCGCGGGTCCGCTCGGTCCAGGGCTCGGCGCGGAGCCACCGGAAGGTGGCGAGGGCCGCGTCGAGGTGGTGCCGGGCCGGCGCGGTGCTCCGGTTCCTCCGGAGATGGCGGCCGTAGGCGAGCTGGATCCGCGCGTGGTCGAAGGCCCATCGCTCACCACCGGCCGTGGCCAGCGCCTGCTCGAACAGGTCGGCGGCCGCGGCGCCCGGGGAGGTCGCGACGGCCTCCGCGCCGAGGGCCAGCATGCCGAAGCGCGGGGAGAGCGCGGCGAGGGACGCCTGCCGCATGGCGCGGGCGTGACGGGCCGCCTCGCCGGTGCGACCGGTCCACTGGGCGACCTCGACGAGGTCCAGCGCGACGGCGAGGGCGGCATGGTTGCGCGGAGGCAGCGAGCCCGCGGGGCTGATCGCGTGCGCGTGCTCGTGGGCCCGCTCGAGGTCGTCGTCGGCCAGGGCCGCCAGCGCCGCGACGCGGTGACCGTCCCGGCCCAGGGCGTGCTCCCCCGGGTAGCGGCGGCCGGTCCGAGGTCCCCCCTCGCCGCCGCGACGAGAGCCCGGGCCAGGCGCAGCGGGCCCGCGAGCAGGCGGTGTCCGTGGACCGCGCACAGGGCGGTGCCCTCGTCCGCGAGGCGGAGGCACTCGTCCCATCGGCCGGTGACGAAGCCGTCGGCACACAGCAGCGAGATCGCCCTGATGCCCGCGGTCACGTCGCCGCCCTCCCGGCCGTTCTCGACCACCGTCCACAACGCCGCCCGGCACTCCGAGCCCCGGCCCAGGGCGAGCGCCGCCGTGGCCACCCGGACGACCCGGGCGGGATCCGTCTCCCGCCACAGGTCGCGGATCTCGCGGTCCAGCGCCTCGACATCGCCCGCGGCCGCCCGCGCGGGATCGGACGAGATCGCCAGGAGCGGCGGCAGGGCGGGGGAGACGTGGTCGCGGTGGAGCAGCAGCCAGGCGGACGAGGCGGGCGGCGGGGCCTCGGCGCGCGGTGACCGCTCGATGAGCATCGGACTCCCCCGCCGTGGCGCGCCGGTCGCGCTCGACCGGCCCGCCCAGCCTGGCCGAGGAGCGGCGCGGAACGCTGTGGAGCGCACACGTCGGTCGTGCACGGGTTGGCCCACCGCCCGTGGGTGCCACCCCTCAGGCCGTGGTGGGCATCCGGAGCAGCTCTGTCGACCGAGGGGACGGTCAGTGCTGGAGGTACTTGAGCACCGCGACGACGCGACGGTGGTGCTCCGCCTCCGACGGCAGGAGGCCGAGCTTGGTGAAGATGCCGCTCACGTGCCGCTCCACGGTCGGGACCGTCACGGTGAGCGCGTCGGCGATCGCCGTGTTCGATCGTCCCTCCGCCATCAGGGCCAGCACGCGTCGCTCCTGGGGCGTGAGGTCGTCCAGGGGCCCGGTGGCGCGCCGCCGACCGACGAGGCGGGCGATCACGTCACGGTCCAGCGCCGACTGACCGGCCGCCACGCTACGCACGGCCTCGAGGAGGATCGTCCGATCGGCCACGCGTTCCTTGAGCAGGTACCCGACCCCGTCCGCGCGCTCCCCGACCAGATCGAGGACGTAGCGGTCCTCCAGGAACTGCGACAGGACGATGACGCCCATCCCCGGGTAGAGCTCGCGGATCTCCATCGCCGCGCGCAGCCCGTCGTCGGAGCGGCCGGGCGGCATCTGGATGTCGGTGATGATGACGTCGGGCTGGTGCTGCCGTGCCTGTCGCACGAGGTCGACGGCGTCGACGGCGGCGCCGACCACGGTGAGCCCGGCGCTCTCGAGCATCCGGATGATCCCCTCGCGCACCAGGGCCTGATCCTCTGCGACCACGAGACGCAGGGACGACTCCACGGGCGAACACTAGCCGGTGCCGGGCCTCCACCCCGTGCTGGAGAAGGGATTCCGGAGCGGATTTCGGACCGTCAGGTCGAGCCCGGCGGAGCGGCGGCCGCCGGGCCGGACCCCGCGGTCCACCGGATCGGCAGGGTCGCGTGCACCGTCGTTCCTCCGCCGCGGGGGCTCGAGACGGCGAGCGAGCCGTTCATCGCCTCGACCCGGTCGGTGAGGCCGACGAGCCCGCTGCCGCCTCCGAAGGTGGCCCCGCCGACACCGTCGTCCCGGACGTCCACGGTCAGCGCCTCCGTCCCGGCCGCGACGGTGACGCGGGCCTCGCCGGCCTGCGCGTGCTTGACGACGTTCGTCAGGGCCTCGTTGACGACGAAGTAGGCGGCCACCTCGACGTCGCCCGGGAGCCGGCCGCTGGGGTACCGGCTGATGTCGAGCCGCACCGGCAGCGTGTGGTCGGCGATCAGTGTCTCGAGGCCGGCGCGCAGGCCGCCGCGGGTGACCGACGCCGGGAGGATCCCGTGGACGATGTCGCGCAGCTGGGTCGTCGCACTCTCCGCGTGCTGGAGGGCCTCGCCGACGAGACCGACGGCGTCCTCTCCCTCGTCCGCCGCATCGAGGGCCATCCGCAGGGTGAGGACGGTCTGGACGAGGCGCTGCTGGGCACCGTCGTGCACGTCCCGCTGCAGCCGGTGTCGCGTCTCGTCCGCCGTGGCCACGACCCGTGCTCGCGACGCCCGCAGCTTCTCCCTGTTCTCGGCGTTCGCGATGGCCGCGGCGGCGAGCTCCGCGAGCTCGGCCAGTCGCTCCTCGGCGTCGGGGGGCGGCGGGTGTCCGGAGGTCACGGTCGACAGGACGCCCCACACGCGGTCCTCGACGACCACCGGCACCGCCACCTCGGTCGGCACCGCGGGGTCCCACCGGACCGGCGACCCCACGGGCACCCCGCCACCGGACTCGGACACGGCCGTGCAGGTGCGGACGTCGTCGTAGCGGGCGAGGTTCGCGGGCAGGCCCCCGAGGAGCGTCGACGCCTCGAACGCGACGGCGTCGAAGACCTCCGGGAGCGCGGCTCCGCGCGCCACCAGCTCCGCGACCCGGCGCCGGGAGGCCTGCTCCCGGCCGTAGCGCTGGAGCTGGGTGCGGGCCTGGACGTTCGCGATGGTCACGCTGATCAGCTCGGCGAACTTGACGAGACGCTGCTCGGTGCCCGACGGCAGGCGACGGCCCTCGGTCAGCGTGCCCAGGCATCCCCAGAGCCGGCCCTCGACGATGATCGGGATCGAGACGCTCGACCCGACGTCGAACTCCCGCAGGGAGTACGACCGGTCCGCGATGTCGGCGTGACTGTCGCGCCGCGCGGGCCGCAGGGTGCGCAGGACCTCCGCCGACGTGCCCTCGTCGTCCTCGGGGATCGTGTAGCGCACACCGACCGCCGCGGGCCCGTTGCGCTCCGCGAGGACGGTGAAGGTGCGCCCACCCTCGTAGCGGACGAGCGTCGTCGCCTCGTCGCCGACGAGGCCGGCCGCCTCCGTCGCCACCGCCTGGAAGACGACGCTCTCCGTGGCACCGCCGGCCACCAGCGCGGCGACGCGCAGGAGCGCGGCCTGCTCGTCGGCCAGGGTCCGCAGACGGTCGCGGGCCTCCACACTCGCGATCGCGGCCGCGGCGACCTCGGCGAGGAGGGTCAGGCGGTTCTCCGTGCCGCGCGGCAGCGGCCCGACCGTCGACGACGCGCCCAGCAGGCCCCAGAGGTTCCCGCCGACGACGAGGGGCACGGCCACGGCCGCCCTGTGGCCGCGGTCGATCACCACCTCGGCGCCGTCGACTCCGGTGTAGTCGTCGATCCGCTCGGCGCGACCGGACCTCACCATGCGCGCCGCGATGCTCGTCCCGGTGACCGCGAACCGGACGCCGACGGCGATGTGGTCGCCGGTCTGCGCCACGATCGTCCCGTGGTCCAGGTCGTCCTCGAACTTGGCGAGCGCCAGGAGCGGGCAGCCCGTCAGGGCGGCGGCCTCGGTGGTCACGGCGCCGAACAGCGCCTCGGTCGGACCGCCGTCGGCGGCGACACCGGCGACACGTCGCAGCGCGGTGCGCTCGGCGTTCGAGGGGCGTCGGTCGACGGGACCGTGGGCGGGGGCCGTCCCATCGATGCGGTTGCTGATCGACGCCCCCCATCCCTCGCCGGCTCCGGCAGCCGTGACCGGCAGGGCATCGGATCGCGCTCCCGCGGCCGGAATCCGGGGTGCACCGTCTCCGTGCGAGGCACGGAACGCCACCTGCCGGTGCGCTAGTGTAAGACCGTGAAAAGGGCTCCGGGCGCACTGCGCCGGACGCTCGGCCTGCCTTCGCACACCCGGCCGTCCCACTCCCGCCACGCCGGTCTCGCCATGGCGTCCCCGATCCGCGTCTCGGACTCCCGTGGGGCAGCGGACGGCGGGGATGCGCGGTCGGGGCCGCCGCTCGCGGACGGCCCGAGGCCCGCCGGAGGGCGCTCGGCGCGCGACCAGGGTGATCCCCCGGCGAGGACGACGGGGCTGGTGCTCGTCGTGGACGACAACGCCGGCTTCCGCGGTCTCGCCGCCCGCATCCTCAGCGGCTGGGGCTACGAGGTGATCGAGGCCGGCACCGTCGCCGAGGCCGTGGCGTGCGCGGTCGAGCGGCGCCCGCACACGGTGGTCGTCGACATCGGCCTGCCCGACGGCGACGGGTTCGGGCTGACCGAGCAGCTGGTGGCCCTCCCGTCGCCCCCGCGCGTCGTCCTGATCTCCACCGACGCCGATGCGGGGAACCGGACGGCGGCGCAGCGCGTCGGCGCGGTCGGGTTCCTGCCGAAGGACGAGCTGCTCGGTGGCGCCCTGCAGGGGCTGATCGACGGGTAGGACGCGCGTCGGCCGACTACGCGCTCGGGCCCGCAGTCACAACACCGATGCGCCGGCCTCGAGGCGCCGAGAGCCTCGAACTCTCCGGTGCATGCCCCGGCAACCAGGAGCGGCCATGTCGTCCCCGTCCGCTCGCCCGTCGCTCTCCGGGGCCGCGACGTCGTCCGTCGTCGGGTTCCTCGTCGTCCTGGAGCTGGCCTCGGGGGTCCTCCAGGCCTGGCTCCCGCCGCTGCTGCCGAGCCTCCTGGAGCGCTACGGCGTCACTGCGGGGGACCTGAACTGGGTCAGCGCGGTCTTCCTGATCTCGACCGCGGTCTGCGTCCCCCTGATCGCCAAGCTGGGGGACCTGTACGGCCACCGCCGGCTCCTCGTCATCTCGGCGGCCCTGGTCGCGGCCGGTGCGGTGCTCGTCGCCGTGGCGCCCACCTTCGGACTCCTGCTGGTGGGGCGCGCGATCCAGGGCCCCCTCCTCGCGTTCCTGCCGCTGGAGTTCGCGATCGTCCGCGAGCGCGCGGGCGAACGGTCGGGACGGGCCGTGTCCCTGCTCGTCGGTGCGCTGGCCATCGGCGGGAGTGTCGGCTTCCTCCTCAGCGGGGTGGCCCGTCAGTACCTGAGCCTGTCGGTGACCCTGTGGATCCCTGCCGTCGTCATGATCGCCACGGTCCCGGTCACGCGGCTGCTCGTGCCGGAGACCACGTTGCGCAAGGACGGCCGCGCCGACCTGGCGGGCGCCGCCCTGCCGGGTCTCGGCCTGGTGCTGTTCCTGGCGGCGATCGGGAACGGGAGCAGGTGGGGCTGGGGGAGCGCGCTGGTCCTCGTGGGGATCGTCGGCGGGCTCGCGGTCCTGGGGGTGTGGGTGGCGGTGGAGCGTCGGGTCGACTCCCCGCTCGTCGACCTCGCGCTCGTGCTGCGCGGTGGACTCGGTGTCCCGCTCCTCGCGGGGTTCTTCTTCGGCGCCGAGCTGTTCGGCGGGCAGCCGGCCACGGCGCTGTTCCTCGGGCTGCCGAGGAGCAGCGGTGTCGGGCTCGGGCTGGGGCCGGGAGCCCTCGGCGCCGCGCTGCTCACGTTCGGGGTGGCCGCCTTCGGCGGCACGCTGGTGGCGCCCCTGGTCGCCGAGCGGTGGGGGAGTCGCGTCGCCCTCGTCGTCGGGTCCCTCCTGACGGCGGTGGGCTATCTGCTGACGGTGGTCGCGCACGCGTCGGCGGCGGGGTTCGTGGCGTGGCAGGTCCTGATCGGTCTCGGGAACGGCCTCGTCATCTCGGCGCTGTCGGCGTACGTCGTCCGGCGTGCCCCCGCCGACTCGGTCGGGATCAGTTCGGGGATCGTCAACACGGCACGCACCGTCGGCGGGGCGGTCGCGGGCGCGGTCTTCGCGGCGGTGATGGCCGGGATGGTGACGACGGTGCCCGGTGCCGCGAGGCCGGTCTCGTCCGAGGCGAGCTTCGTCGTCGTCTGGCTCGTCTGCGCCGCGTTGGCGCTCACCGTGGCCGGGCTGTCCGGTCGGCTCGGGTCCCGGCCTAGGGGCCGAGCGTGGTGATCAGCCACATGGCACCGACCCCGACGACGGTGAGGAGCACCGTGGTCCTCGCGGGGTGCGCCGCGTGTGCCTCGGGGAGGACGTCGGTGGTCGCGATGGCGAGCAGCACCCCGGCGAAGTAGCCCAGGTAGAGCCCGAGGACGCCGGGTGGGAACCGGATCGCGGTGCCGATGACCGCGCCGACGACCGGCGCCACGGCGTCGAGCCCGAGCAGGAGGAAGGCGCGCGCCCGCGAGTTGCCGTAGAGCTCGGTGAGCGTGAACGTGTTGAAGCCGTCGGCGAGGTCGTGCGCGATCACCGCCACCGCCACCGGGATGCCGACGCTGCTGCCGCCCTGGAAGGCCGCCCCGATCCCGACGCCGTCGAGCGTGCTGTGGAGCACCAGCGCCCCGGCCGCGGTCAGGCCGATCTTCTCTCGTCCGTGCTCCTGCGCGTGCTCGTGCTGATGCTCATGCCCGTGCTCGTGAACAGCTCGATGGCCGTGGTGCAGGGCGATCGCCCGTTCCGCGACGTGCAGCGACAGGAACCCCGCGGCGAGGGCGAGGGTGAAGGCGGGCGGTCCGGACCCGGAGGCTGGGGACAGCTCGATGGCCTCGGGCAGCAGGTCGAAGAACACCACGCCGAGCATCACGCCGGCGGCCAGGCCGAGGACGAGATGGCGTTCGTCGCGCAGCCGGACGGCCCGCGCCCCTCCGAGGAGCGTCGCGACGAACGATCCGAGTGCCACCAGGACGGCCATGCTCGGTGATCAACCGCCGGTGGGGCCGAAGCGTTCCACGCGGATGCTGCCCTCGGGCTGGCCGGCGTCGACGAGCAGCGTCTCCATGGCGCCGGTGAAGCGCGCGGAGCCGCACAGGTAGACCGTGGCCGCCGGGTCGACCAGCTCGGCGATCGCCGCCGCGTCGAGGCGTCCGGCGTGCTCGCCCGGTGCGCGGGTGAGCGCGATCCGGGCGCCGGCGGCCTCGAGCTCGTCGGCGTAGGGCAGGCGGGCGCGGGTGGTGGCGCTGACCGCCAGCCGCAGGCGTTCCGGGTGCCGGAGGTCGCTGACGTGGCGCAGCATCGCGACCAGCGGGGCGACGCCGCTGCCGCCACCGATCGCGACGGCCGGGGTGCGCCCGGTCCAGACGAACCAGCGCCCGATGGGGCCGCGGACCTCGAGCTCGTCGCCGGGTTCGACGACGTCGGCGAGGTAGCCCGACACCTCGCCGTCGGAGATGCGCTCGACGAACAGCTCCACGAGGTCGTCGCCCGGGGCGGACGCGACCGAGTACGAGCGCTGCGCGGTGTAGCCGTCGGGGGCACGTAGGCGCACGACGTAGTGCTGGCCGGGGTGGTGCTGGACGCGCTCGGGCACGGCCAGGCGCAGGACCACCGCGTCGACGGCCGGGTGCGCGACCTCGACGACCCGCGCGTCGCGCCACTTCGCGGCCGCGCGTCGGTCGTTCGGGCCGCCCGCGCGATCGTCGGGAACGCGGAACCGGTCGTGGATCCCTGCCGACGCGCTGCTGCTCACGTCCGGGGTCACCTCGCTCGTGATCGCCGTTCACCTCCTGGAGGTCGTGCTCGCCATGGTCCGGCAACGCTCGCCCAGGCTGGAGCCTGCACTCTCGCCGGGCATCAGTGAAACGGCCACGGCGATCGACCGGGGCCCCGGCGCGGGTCGGATCACTGATGCCGACGACGAGCCGGCTCGCAGACTCGGCCCTCGGAGCACCGGCGAGGTGGAGGCGGTCAATGGGTCACGGCGGAGCCGGCGCGGGCCGCGGGCCCCAGGACGGACCGCAGGCGCGCCCGACGGTGCTGGGGGGCCGGGACGCCGTCGCGAACCCGCTCGGGTTCCCCATCACCGGACCGACCGCCAAGCTGGCGGCGCGCGGGTACCACCTCCTCGCGCTCCCCGGCGTGGCGAACCGCGTCCGGCTGGCCGCCGACTGGCTGCTGGATGCGGTGCTGCCGCCCCAGTCGGTGCGGCTCTCCGGCATCCGTCCCGAGGACGCGGTCATCGCCACCGCGCAGAGCACGGACATCTACCCGGTGCTCCGCCCGGCGGACGACGGTCGTCGAGGACGGCGGGATCAGTCCCCGTCGTAGCGCTGCTCACGCCAGGGATCGCCTCGCTCGTGATAGCCGTTCACCTCCCAGAAACCGGGCTCGTCGTGGTCCAGCAACGTGATCTTCGAGATCCACTTCGCGGACTTCCAGAAGTACAGGTGCGGCACCAGCATCCGCACCGGATCCCCGTGCTCCCGGGCCAACGGCTTGCCCTCGTGCTCCCACACCAGCCACGCCTTGCCGCCGGTCACGTCTGCGATCGGGAGGTTGGTGGTGTAACCGGTCGTCGAGGTCTCCACGATGAACGTCGCCTCCGGGCGCACCCCGACCGCGGCGAACAAGGTGTCCACCGAGATCCCCGTGAAGTTCGTGTCCAGCTTCGACCACGTCGTCACACAGTGGATGTCGCCGGCGTACACCGACGGCGGCAACAACCGCAGCTCCCGCAGCGTCCACGTCGTCGGCGTGTCCACCAGCCCGTCGACGGTGACGCTCCACTTGTCGGCGTCCACCCGCGGGGTGGCCTCGGCGGTCAGCACCGGCCACCCCGCCCCGACGTCGTACTGCCCCGGAGGCAGACGCGGATCGCGCTCCTTGCGCCGCCCCAGGAAACCGCGCGTGGTCGCCACCATCATCACTCCGTCTCACGTGCGTTCCGGCCTGGACTTCACGCTAGGGCGCGGCACCGCCGCCGCGCTTCGGTCAAATGACCACGGCCGCGAGGCGGAGCTGAACCGGTCCAGGTGAGCTGGCACACTGGCGCGCGGCGACTCTCGACGAGGAGAACATCGTGCGTATCGGGATGCTGACCGGCGGCGGCGACTGTCCGGGGCTCAACGCTGTCATCCGGGCCGTCGTGCACCGCGCCGATGCCTTCGGCGACGAGGTCATCGGTTTCCGGGACGGCTGGCGGGGGCCGCTCAAGGGGGCGTCGCGGCCGCTGCACCTCGCCGACGTGGCCGGGATCCTCGCGCGGGGCGGCACCATCCTCGGCTCGTCGCGCACGAACCCCTACGCGCAGGGCGAGGGCGGCGCCGACGCCGTGCGCGCCACGATGGCGGCCCAGGGCGTCGACGCGCTCATCGCGATCGGTGGCGAGGACACCCTCGGCGCGGCGGCCCGGCTCGCCGCGGAGGGCGTCCGGGTGGTCGGGGTCCCCAAGACGATCGACAACGACCTCGCCGCCACCGACTACACGTTCGGCTTCGACACCGCGGTGCACATCGCGACCGAGGCGATCGACCGGCTGCGTACCACCGCGGAGTCGCACCGACGAGCGCTGGTCTGCGAGGTGATGGGGCGCCACGCCGGCTGGATCGCCCTGCACGCGGGCATGGCCGGCGGTGCGAACGTGATCATCGTGCCGGAGCGGCCGTTCACGGTGGCTCGCGTGTGCGACTGGGTGAACAGCTGCTTCCGCAACGAGTACGCCCCGGTCATCGTCGTCTCGGAGGGCGCGGTGCCCGACGGCGGCGACGAGCTCATCGCCGCCGGCGGCACCGACGCCTTCGGCCACCGCCGCCTGGGCGGGGTCGGCACCTGGCTGGCCGACGAGATCGAGCGGGAGACCGGTGCGGAGTCCCGCGCCGTGGTACTCGGTCACATCCAGCGCGGGGGCACGCCCACCGCGTACGACCGTGTCCTCGCGACACGGTTCGGCGTCCAGGCCGTGGCGGCCCTGCATGACGGGGACTCCGGCGTGATGGTCGCGCTGCGCGGCACCGACATCGTGCGGGTCTCGCTCGACGAGGCCACCGCCGAGCTCAAGACGGTCCCCACGGCCCGCCTCGACGAGGCCGAGGTGTTCTTCGGCTGACGGCCGGTCGTTGTCCTAGGTTCCGTCCGTGACCCACTACAGCGTCGACGCCGCCGACCTCGGTGTCGGTCGGGGACCTCATCCCGCGGCGAGTCCGTTCGAGAAGCGCGTCGGTGAGGCCCTCGGGCTCACGGCCTTCGGCCTCTACCAGATCGAGCTGCCCGCCGGGGAGGAGACCGTTCCCCACGACCACGTCGACGACCACGCCGAGGACGCCTACGCCGTCCTCCGGGGTCACGGCTGGGTGGTCGTCGACGGGGAGGAGATCCCGGTCGGGCCCGGGCAGTACGTCGCCGTCACGGTGGACTCGTCGAGGTTCCTGCGGGCGGGCCCGGACGGCCTGGTCTTCATCGCGGTCTGCGCCGCACCGTCGTCCTGACGCCGACCCCGCTCGTCACCGCGTCGAGGAGCCCCCGAGCCCGGCGACGAACGTCCGCACGAGGTGGTCGAACAGGTGCGGGTCCTCGAGGTTGGTGAGGTGCCCGGCGCGGGGGAGCACCGCGAGGCCGGCGTCGGGCAGCGTCCCGCGCAGCATGAGGTTGGCGTCGATCGCCTCCGCGTCCTCGTCGCCCACCACGAGCAGGGTCGGCACGGACATCGTGGCGAGGTCGGCACGCAGGTCGAACAACGACGGCCGCGCGGCCTGCACCCCGCGCATGGTGAGGGCGGCGCCGACGGGATCGTGCTCGGCGAGGATGCGCAGGTGCTGCTCGTGGGCAGCGGGGTCGCGGCGACGCAGGGCCTGGCGGGCGGGGCGGTGGCCGTACTCGGCGGCGACCGCGGCGGCCCCACGCGGTCGTAGGCGTCGGCGAGGGCGAGCGCGTCGGCGCGGAAGGCGTCGGCGTGCTCGCGGGCGGCGCCGTAGCCGCAGCCCGCGACGACGAGGCCGAGGCAGCGCTCGGGATGGCGCAGTCCGAGGTGGAGGGTCGCGAACCCGCCCATCGAGTTGCCGACGACCACGGCGCGCTCGGTGCCGGAGGCGTCGAGGACCGCGAGGGCGTCGGCGACGGCGCGGTCCTGCGAATACGCCGCGGGGTCGGTCGGCACGTCGGAGGGCGGGTAGCCGCGGGCGTCGTAGGTGACGCAGCGGTGGGCGCGGGAGAAGTCGGCGACCTGCGGATCCCACGAGCGGTGGTCGCCGCCGAACTCGTGGACGAACAGGATCGGCGGACCCGGCCCGTCGTCAGCATCGGAGTCGGCGTCGGTCGGTGCGGTGACGTGGACGGCGAGGCCGACGCCGTCGTCGGTCGTGATCCTCACGGGTGCTCCTCCGTGCCGAGAGCGGTGCGCACGATCTTGCCCATGGCGTTGCGGGGCAGCGCGTCGACGAACCGGACGGACTTGGGGACCTTGTAGCCGACGAGCTGCTCGCGGGCCGCCGTGAGCAGCGCGTCCTCGTGGGGCGCCGGGTCCCCGGGGACGACGAACGCGGTCACCTCCTCGCCCCACCGCTCGCTCGGCAGCCCGGCGACGGCCACCTCGACGACGCCGGGCTGCTCCTCGAGCACCACCTCGACCTCACGGGGGACCACGTTGTACCCGCCGGTGATGATCAGCTCCTTGAGGCGACCGACGATCGTCAGCCGGCCCTCCTCGTCGAGCCGACCGAGGTCGCCGGTGCGGAACCAGCCGTCGCGCAGGAAGGCCTCCGGGGCCGCCCCGTCGAGGTACCCGGAGATCACCTGGGGGCCACGGAGCTGGATCTCGTCCTGCTCACCGAGGCGCAGCTCGATGCCGGGCAACGGGAACCCGACGGTCCCGGCGACGCGGGGGCCGTCGTAGGGGTTCGAGACGTCGAGCCCGCTCTCGGTGAGCCCGTAGCGCTCCAACGGCACCTGCCCGATCGCGGACGCGACGCGATCGGAGAGCGCGGCCGACAACGGCGCCGAGCCGGACACCGCCAGGCGCAGCGAGCGCAGGGCACCGATCCGGGGGTGGTCCACGAGGCGCGCCCAGATCGCCGGCACCGCGAACAGGACGGTGCCGTCGGTCGCGAGGAGCCCGTCGGGGTCGAACCGGGAGGCGATCCGGGCGGTGGTGCCGGCGATCAGCGTCATGTGCAGCCCGCCGAGCCCGTGCTGGTGGAACAGGGGGAGCGCGTGCACGAGGACGTCGTCGTCGGCCCAGCGCCACGCGGCCATCGCGGCGCGGGCCGAGGCGAGCAGGTTGGCGTGGGTGATGGGCACGCCCTTCGGTGCGCCGGTGGTGCCCGACGTGAACGCGAGGACGGCGACGTCGCCGGGCCGCGGCTCGTCGCCGACCGGCACGGGATCGGGCTCGTCCGCGGCCTCGAGGACCAGGTCGCGCAGCGCCGTGCCGTCGAGGACGACCCGGGCGCCGGCGAGCCCGGCGATGCGGTCCCTCGCGGCCACGGGCTGGGCGGGGTCGAGCGGCACGACCGTCGCGCCCAGCCGCAGGACGGCGAGGTAGGCGACCACGAGGGCGAGGGACGTCCCGGCGACGAGCACGACGGCGTCACCCCGGCCGACGCCACGGGCTCGCAGGCGTGCCGCGACGCGCCCGGCCACCGCGTCGAGCCGCGCGTGGGTGAGCACGTCGCCGTCGACCTCGACCGCGGTGCGGTCGCCGGCCCGGGCCGCCGCGGCCTGCGCGGCAGCGGGCAGCGACCCCGCGGCCAGCTCCCGGCGCAGCGCCGGCGGATCGCAGGCGCGCCCGAGGTGCCGGGCCCACGCCCGGACCGCGGCCGGGTCCGTGTCGACGGACTCCGTCGGGCCCACCGTCAGGCCTCGGTGGCGAGCTCGCGCTGCTGGGCGGCGGCCGACTCCACGGCGTCGACGATGCCGACGTAGCCGGTGCAGCGGCAGATGTTGCCGGCCATCTCGGCGCGGATGCGGTCGCGGCTGGGCGCGGGCTCGGTGTCGAGCAGGTACAGGGCGGTCATGAGCATGCCCGGGGTGCAGGCGCCGCACTGCAGGCCGTGGCAGCGCGAGAACGCCTCCTGCAGCGGATGCAGGGTGCCGTCGTCGGCGGCGAGGCCCTCGACCGTGGAGATCGCGGCGCCGTCGGCCTGGACGGCGAACATGAGGCACGCGCGGACGGGGCGGCCGTCGACCACGATCGTGCAGGCGCCGCAGACGCCGTGCTCGCAGCCGAGGTGGGTGCCGGTGAGCCCCAGGTCCTCGCGCAGGGCGTCGGCCAGGGTGCGGCGGGGCTCGACGTCGACGCGATGGCGCTCGCCGTTGACCGTGAGGGAGATCTGCACGTCGGCCTCCTCAGGCGGGGACGGGGCTGCGGTCGCTCGTCGGGGTCCCGGCGAGCTGGGCGAGGGCGCGGCGGACGACCTCGCGGGTGAGGGCGCGCCGATAGTCGGCGCTCCCGTGCAGGTCGGAGGCCGGCTCGACGCCCCGGGCGGCGGCGTCGGCGATCTCGGAGACGCGGTCGCCCTCGACCGCGCCGGAGACGGTCAGCAGGTCGGGGGCGCTGTCGGGGGGCGGGACGAGGTGCGGGACGCCGGCCACTCCGCCGACCACGACACGGAGGCGGTCGCCGAAGCGGACGGCGACGGCCGAGACGACGGCGAAGTCGCCGTGGCGGCGGGCGAACTCGGAGAAGCCCCAGGCGTCGGGGACGGGCAGCTCGACCTCGGTGATCATCTCGGCGTCGGCCAGATCGGTCTGGAGCGCGCCGACGAAGAGGTCCGCGGCGCCGACCCGCCGGGTCGCGCCCGGTCCGGCGACGTGGACGGTGCCGTCGCACGCGAGCAGGACCGACGGCAGCTCGGCCGAGGGGTCGGCGTGGGCGAGGCTGCCGGCGACCGTGCCGCGGCTGCGGATGGCGGTGTGCCCGATCCAGCGGGCGGCCTCGGCGAGCAGGGGGTGCTGGTCCTGCTCGGCGAGGGTCAGATGGCGGACGAGGGCGCCGAGGTGGAGCGCGTCGCCGCGCCGCTCGAGCCGGTCGAGGCCGGGGACGTGGTTGATGTCGACCAGGACCTCGGGGCGGGCCATGCGCAGCGCGAGGACGGGCATCAGGCTCTGGCCCCCGGCGAGGATCTTCCCCTCGCCGTCGGCGGCGTCGAGGACGGCGACGGCGTCCGCCACGCCGGTCGCCCGGTGGTAGTCGAAGGGTGGGCACTTCATCGGGTCCTCCCGGGAGCGGTGGTCCGTGGCCGCCGGGGCCCGGCGAGGCGGTCGTCGCGGATCACGGCGTCACCCCCTGCAGGAGCGTCCACACCGACGCCGGGGTGACCGGCAGGTCGTCGACCTCGACCCCGAGCGCATCGGCCACCGCGCCCGCGACCACGGCGTTCGGGGCGAGCGTGCCGCCCTCGCCGACACCGCGGACGCCGGTGGGGTTGGCGGCCGGGGTGCTGACGTGGCCGATCGTCAGCTCGGGGATCTCGCCCGAGGTCGGCATGAGGTAGTCGAGCAGCGTGCCGGTGGTGAGGTTCCCGGCCTCGTCGTAGACGAGGTGCTCGTACATCGCCCCGCCGATGCCCTGGGCGATCGAGCCGGCGATCTGCCCGTCGACGATCACCGGGTGGACGATCCGCCCGGCGTCCTCGACGCACACCCAGCTCAGGATGCCGATCTCGCCCGTGGCGGGATCGAACTCCAGCGCGCCCAGCTGGACGCCGGCGGCGAAGGCACCACGGATCGGGTCGTAGAACTTCGTGCCCTCGAGCCCCGGCTCGAAGCCCTCGGGCAAGCGGTCGGACTGCAGGTAGGCGACCCTCGCCACCTCGGCCAGCGAGATGATCGGCTTCTCCTGCCCGGCCATGTAGACCTCGCCGCCGCGGAGGTCGAGGTCCTCGACGGGGGCCTCCTTCAGCGCCGCGGCCAGCGCGAGTGCCTTGGCGCGGACGTGCTCGCCGGCGAGGTGGGCGGCGCCGCCGCCGATGACGGCCTGGCGTGACGAGAACGCGCCGAAGCCCCAGAGGGACTCGTCGGTGTCGCCGATCCGGACCTCGACCGCGTCGTACGTGACGCCCAGGGCGTCGGCGACGACCTGCGCCATGGTCGTCTCGAGGCCCTGCCCCTGGGAGGTGACGCCGGAGAAGACGGTGACGGCACCGTCGGGGTTGATCCGCACGGTGCAGGCGTCGTGACCGGTGCGGAACGCCATGCGGGGGCCCGCCGACGCGGCCCGCCCGAGGCCGGTGAGCTCGTTGTAGATACCGATCCCGATGCCGAGCGGCTTCCCGCCGGCGGCCCGCCGGCGCTGCTGCTCGGCGCGCCAGCCCTCGAGCCCGAACGTCTCGAGTGCCTGGTCGAGGCAGGCCTCGTAGGCGCCCGAGTCGTCGACGAGCCGCGACGGCATCCTGTAGGGGATGTCCGCGGGCAGGATGAGGTTGCGCCGCCGCAGCGCGATCGGGTCCATCTCCAGCGCCCGCGCGCCGGAGTCCATCAGCGCCTCCATCGCGAACACCGTGGAGGGTCGGGCGACGCCGCGGTAAGGGCCGGACGGGCTGGTGTTGGTGGTGACGCCGCGGACCGTGCACTCGTAGTGCGCGAGCTTGTACGGGCCGGTGAGCAGGCCACCGGCCATGAGGGGCTCGATGCCGGCGGTCCACGGGTAGACCGAGTAGGCGCCGGCGTTGCACCACGCGTCGGCCTTCACCGCGAGCAGCTCCCCGTCGGCGGCGAACCCGGCGCGCAGCACGTAGCGGTGCTCGCGGGCGTGGGTCGCGGACAGCAGGTGCTCCACGCGGTCCTCGACCCACTTGAGCGCGACCCCGGGCATCGCCATGGCCATCAGGCACAGGGCGACGTCCTCGGGGTAGAGGACGGCCTTGACCCCGAAGCCGCCGCCGACGTCGGGGGCGATGACGCGGATGTTGCCCTCGGGCAGGGCGAGCAGCTCGGCGAGCTGGGTGCGCACGATGTAGGGGACCTGGGTTCCGGACCAGAACGTCAGCTTGCGGTCGGCGATCTCGTAGCGCGCGACCCCGGCTCGGCACTCGATGGGGTTGCCGCCGTGCCGGTTGGTGGTCACCTCGCGGTCCACGACGACCGCGGCCTCCGCGAGCGCCGCCTCGACGTCGCCCGCGCGGAAGGTGCGGGAGAGCAGGACGTTGTCCGGTGCCTCGTCGTGCACGGGGTCGGTGATCCGGTCCGGGTCGGCCCACGCACAGACCTGGGGAACCAGCGGCTCGTACTCGACGTCGACGCCCTCGGCGCCGTCCTCGGCGTGGTAGCGGTCGTCGGCGACGACCGCGGCCACCGCCTCGCCGGCGAAGCGGACCTTGCCGCGCGCCAGCGGCGGCTGGTCGGTCTCGACGTAACCCGGGAGCCCCGACTGCGCGCGCAGCGCCACCGACGCCAGGGCGGGGTGGTCGCCGGTGAAGACCGCGCTGACGCCGTCGGTCCCGAGGGCCTCGCCGACGTCGACCGAGGTGATCCGGGCGTGGGCCAGCGGGCTGCGCACGAACGCGACGTGACGCATCCGCGGCAGCGCGAGGTCGGAGACGTAGCGGCCGCGGCCGGTGAGGAGCCGGGCGTCCTCCTTGCGCCGGACCGCGGTCCCGCTGGCGGTCGGCTCCGGTGCCGGTGACGTGGTGGTCATGGTCCTTCTCTCGCTGGTGCGTCCGTGCGGAGCGAGGGCGATCAGGGCATGGCGAAGCCGCCGTTGACCGAGACGACCTGGCCGGTGGTCCACGCCGAGCACGGCGAGGCGAGCAGCAGGATCGTCGGGGTCACGTCCTCGGGGCGGCCGAGACGACGCAACGGGTAGAGCGCGGTGATCTTCTTGAGGCGTTCCTCGTCGGTCCCGCCGGCGTGGTCGGAGAACCGGTCGGTCTGCACGAGCCCGATCGACACGGCGTTCGCTCGGATGCCGTGGCGGGCGAGCTCCTTGGCCAGCGACTTGGTCAGCCCGAGGGTGGAGGAGCGGGCGGTGGCGGTGACCGTGAGCCCCGATTCCCCGACGCGTCCGGAGTCGCCCATGAGCGACACGATCGACCCGCCGCCGCGCTCGGCCATGCGCTGCGCGACGGCGTGGGAGATGCGCAGGGTCCCGGTGACGGTCACGTCGATCTCGGCCGCGAAGTCGGACGCCGACCGCTCGAGGAAGCGGCCGCGGCTGGTGACCGCCGCGTTGTTGACGAGCACGCCGATCGGCCCGAGCTCGGACTCGACGGTGTCGAGCGCGCGGGCGACGCCGGCGTCGTCGCGGGTGTCGACGGCGACCGCGGTGGCCTTGAGGCCGGTGGCCCGCACGGCCTCCGCCGCGGCCTCGGCGCCCTCGGCGGAGGTGTTGTAGCCGAACGCGACCTGCGCGCCCTCGGCGGCGAACGCCTCGCCGATGGCGCGGCCGAGCCCCTGCCCGGCGCCGGTGACCAGCACGGTGGTGCCGGCGAGCTGCAGATCCATGGGGTGCTCCTCAGACGGTAACGAAGCGGCGGCGGTCGCCGAAGGTGACGATCCGGCCGTGGGCGAGGCCGGGGAGGTGGGCGGGGACGACGAGGTCGGCGGTGTCGGTGACCTCGTGGACCAGGGCGTTGCGCATCGCTTGCGCGGCCCGGGGATCGACGTCGAACGTCGCCTCCCAGTCGGGCTCCTCGAGCTCGACGACCGAGTGCGCGACGTCGCCGACCAGCAGCGCGCGCTCGCTCCCGCCGGACACGACGTAGGTGCTGGACCCGGGCGTGTGGCCCGGGGTGGGACGGGCGTCGAGACCGGGCGCCAGGGTGGTCTCGGTGTCGAACACCTCCAGACGGTCCTGCAGCGGGGCGAGCTTGCGCACCGCTCCGGGCTCGGCGTCGGCGGCGTCGACGAAGTGCGCCCAGTCCGCGGCGTGCACGCGGTACGTGGCGTTGCCGAACACCACCTCGCCCTTGCTGGTGGCCCACCCGACGTGGTCGAAGTGCAGGTGGGTGAAGACGACGTCGGTGACGTCGGCGGGGGAGACGCCGTGCCCGGCGAGCGCGTCGAGGAACCCGCCGCCGGCGTAGTGGTCGTTGTGGATGCGTCCGACCCCGGCGTCGACGAGCACGGTGCGGTCCCCGGTGCGCAGCAGGAACCCGCCGAGGGTCAGCTCGAGGTCGCCGCGGGCGTCGAGGTGCTCGGGGTGGCAGGCCCACCGGTCCTCTCCGGGCACCGAGAGCACCTCGCGCGCGTTCTCGCGACCGGTGCCGTCGATCACCGGCAGGATCTCGATGTCGCCGACCTTCACCGTCGGGCCCCCTCGTCGGGAGGCGAGGCCGGTCTCGCGAGATCGTTGCTCAGCTCCATGTCACGACCTCCTGGTCGAGGCTCCGGGGTGCGGGCACCGGGAGCGCCGGCCCGGCGACGTCGTCGAGGCGCCGGGCGAGCTCGAAGCGCTTGATCTTCCCCGAGCCGGTGCGGGGGATGGTGTCGGTGAGGTGGAAGCCGTCGGGGACCTTGAACCACGCGAGCTGGCGGCGGCAGTGCTCCCGGAGGGCCTCGACGTCCGGTCCTCCGTCGGTCCCGGGGTCGGCGACCACGAACGCCACCGGCACCTCGCCGAGATCGGGGTGCGGCCGTCCGACGACGGCGGCGTCCGCGACGCCGGGGGCGTCGAGCAGGGCGTTCTCGATCTCGGCGGGGTAGATGTTCTCGCCGCCCCGGATGATCATCTCCTTGGTGCGGCCGCTGATCGTGAGGTAGCCGTGGACGTCGGCGCGGGCGAGGTCGCCGGTGCGGTACCAGCCGTCGACGAGCACGTCGGCGGTCTGCTGGGGCTTGCCGTGGTAGCCGCGCATGATGCTCGGGCCCCGCACCCACAGCTCGCCCTCGCCGCCCGGTGGCGCGTCCACGCCGGTGGCCGGATCGACCAGCCGGACGGCGAGACCCGGGATCGGCAGCCCGCAGGAGCCGTACGGACGGGCCCCGTGCGGCCAGTTCATCACCACCATCGTCGAGGTCTCGGTGATCCCGTAGCCGTCGAGCAGGGTCGCGCCGAACAGTCGCTCGAACGCCTCGTTGACCGCCGCCGGGAGGATCGCGCCGGCCGAGACCGCGACGCGGAGCCGGTGCGCGGGGGTCCCGCCGCCGTCGCGCGCGGTTGCGGCCTGCAGGAGGTAGGAGAACGTCGTCGGCACACCGGGCAGGACCGTGTAGGCGCCGGTCGCGAGCAGCTCGAGGACGCGGCTCGAGGAGAACCGGGGCAGGATCCGTTCGCCCGCTCCCGTGGCCACGACCCCGAGCACGCACAGGTCGAGGGCGTAGGAGTGGAACAGTGGCAGCGCGGACAGGACGATGTCGTCCGGGCCCAGGCCCATGATCGGCGCCCAGCAGGCCGCCACGACCCACAGGCAGCTGCGCAGGCTCAGCTCCACGCCCTTCGGACGCCCGGTGGTGCCCGAGGTGTAGAGCATGAACGCCGTGGCGTCGAGGTCGTCGGGGTCGGGCGCCGGCACGTCCGGCTCGCGCCCGATCAGCTCGGCGTACGACGGCCACTGCCGCGTCGTCCCCCCGACCAGGACCACCGGGACGTCCGGGGGGACGAGACCGGAGACGACGTCGGCGTGGGCGACGTCGGTGACGACCAGGCGCGCACCGCAGTCGCCGAGCATGTACTCGAGCTCCGCGGGCCCGGCGTCCGGGTTGAGGCACACCGCGACGGCTCCGGCCCGGGGCACGGCGAGGTAGGTCTCCGCGGTCTCGACGGCGTTGGCCATCACCATCGCCACCCGGTCGCCGGCCCCGACGCCGAGGGCGGCGAGGTGGCCGGCGAGGCGGGCGGTGGTGCGGACGAGCTCGCCGTAGGAGATCTCGCGGTCCTCGTCGGCGAACGCCGTCGCCTCGCCACGTGTGCGGGCGTGGCCCTCGAGCAGCACGTGGAGCGGCCGGATCATCTCGGTACGCAGCATCGCGCCTCCTCGACCAATTAACGCTCGTTAGTGACCGTAGGGGTGTCGGTGGACCAGAGCAAGGCTCACTAACGCTCATTCGTCATGGCACGATGTGCCCGTGGGCACCTCCTCGCCGGACCTCGCGCCCCGGCGCGCCACCCGCGCGGCGCTGACCCGGGAGGTCGTCCTCGACGCCGCCCTGACGCTCTTCGCGCAGCGGGGCTACCACGGCACGGCGCTGAGCGAGATCGCCGAGGCCCTGCAGGTGCGGACCCCGAGCCTCTACAACCACATGGACTCGAAGCACGAGCTGCTGCGCACCATCGTCGACCGGACCACCGCGGGCGTGCTGGCCGACTTCCACGAGGCCGTCGACCCCGACGACCCGCCCGTCGAGCAGCTCCGGCGGGCCGCCGAGGTCTACGCCCACCGCCACGCCACGCACCGCCGGGAGGCGCTCGTCGTCAACCGCGACACCGGCAGCCTCGAGGAGCCGGCGCGCAGCGACCTGCAGGCGCGCCGTCGCGAGCACGAGCACGCCCTGCGAGCCGTCATCGCCCGCGGCGTCGCGCAGGGCGACTTCCACGTCGAGTCGCCGGCCCTCGCGTCGTTCGCCATCCGGGAGCTGTGCGTGAGCATCGCGCGCTGGTTCTCCGACGACGGCGAGCTCACGGCCGGGGCCGTCGCCGATCAGTACAGCCGGTTCGCCCTCCGGATCGTCGGTGCCTCGGGCGCCGGGCTCCCACCGCGCTGAGACGATGACGACCGTGAGTGCCCCGGCCGCGCCCGGCGATCGCGCCGCCGTCACGCCCGCGACGGTGCGCGACGCGGCGACGACCCTCTTCGCGGAGAAGGGCTATCACGGAACGGCGCTCAGCGAGGTGGCCGCGCGCCTCCGGATCCGGACGCCCAGCCTCTACAACCACATGAGCTCCAAGCAGGAGCTGCTGGCCGAGATCGTGCTGCGGACGTCCCGGGAGGTGTGGGACGAGTTCGAGGCCGCCGTCGACGGTCGTGACGACGTCGTGAGCCGCCTGCGTGAGGCGGCGAGGGTCTACGCGCTGCGCCACGCCACCCACCGACGCGAGGCGCTGATCGTGAACCGGGACGTCGCCAGCGTCGACGAGCCCGTCCTGTCCCAGGTCCTCGAGCTCCGCCGACGCCACGAGCGCGCCGTCCGGGACCTGATCGAGGAAGGGGCGGACCAGGGTGTGCTCGTCGTCGAGACCCCTCGGGTCGCGTCGTTCGGGGTGCTGGAGATGTGCGTCAGCGTCGCCCGGTGGTTCTCACCCGGGGGCCCGTTGACGGCCGAGCAGGTGGCCGAGCAGTACAGCGACTTCGCGCTCCGGATCGCGGGCTTCGTCGCCCCCTCCTAGTCAGGGCGTTCCGGCGCGGGCACTTTCGTGTCGCGACGTTCACCGTCCGCCGTTCCTCGTGAAGAGTCCGGATCACCCCTGCTCGACGACCACGAGGCGCACACCCATGACCGCCACCACCACGCGACCGACGTCGACACCTGGCCGGGCCGGTCAGGCGTCCCGCCTCTGGCACCTGCTGATCGTCGTCGACGTCGCGGCCGCCCTGGTCATCCAGCTGGGGCTGATTCTCACCGGCGGCCCCGATCCCAACACCGGCGAGGCCGTCGGCTCGCTGGGGATCGGGACCCGGATGATCCAGACGCTGAGCTACTTCACCATCCAGAGCAACATCCTCGTGCTGATCGCCGCGGCCACCCTGGTGGTCCACCCCGCCCGGGACGGACGGATCTGGCGCATCCTCCGGCTCGACGCCCTGCTGGGCATCACCATCACCGGCCTGGTCTTCGACCTGGTCCTCGTCCGCTACGTCCACCCCACCGGCTGGCAGCTCGTCGCCACCATCGGCTTCCACTACATCGCCCCCTGGGCGACCCTGCTCGGCTGGCTGGTCTTCGGCCCCCGCCCTCGCATCGACCGCAGGACCATCGCCTGGGCGTTCCTCTGGCCGATGCTCTGGATCGCCTACACCTTCATCCGGGGCGCGCTCGTCGGCTGGTATCCCTACCCGTTCCTGGACGTCGACGAGATCGGCTACGGGGCGTCGATCCGCAACACCGCGTTCGTCCTCGTGGTGGCCGTCGTCCTGGTGGCGATCTTCAAGGGCCTCGACCGGTTCCGCAGCGTCGGCTCGAGTCCTGGGTGAGGTGGTCAGAGCAAGGTGCGGTACTCCTGGTTCGACGGCCGCAACCGGGGGTCGGCCCCGAGGTAGACGTGCTTCGACATGTCCGGTGAGTACCGGCTGGCCGGCGGGGTGCGCCCCAACGTCTCGGCCATCGCCCGCAGGTGGTGCGGCGCCGCGCCGCAGCACAGGCCGAAGTAGCCCACGCCGGCGGCCCGGGCCCGGCGGGTGAAGTCCGCGATCTCGTACCGGTGGCAGGTGAACGGGTCGAGCGCCGTCGGGAACGGGAGGTCCTCCGGGAGCGCGGTCGGCCCGTGGTCGCGCAGCGCGTGGAACGTCGGCTGCTCGGGGTGGGTGCGGTAGGGCACCGGCAACGCGGCGACCGGGACGTCCACCGCCGCAGCGATCGGTCCCAGCAACGGCAGCATCGTGGCCGGTCCGCGCACACAGTTGAGGCCGACCACGTCGGCGCCCCGAGCGGCCAGCTCGCGGCACGCCTGCGGGATCGCGACCCCGTCCCGGGTCACCGGCTCCTGCCCGGCCACCAGCAGCAGCACCGAGGGCAGTGACGCCGCGCGGATCACCTCGAGAGCGATCTCGGCCTCCCCGAGCCACCGGAACGTCTCGCCGATGACGAAGTCGACGCCGGCCTCCGCGGCCCAGCCCACCTGCTCGGTGAACATCTCGCGCACGGTGGCGTGCGTCGCGGGATCGGCCGGGTCGTAGACCCCGGTGTTGCAGATGTTGCCCGCGAGCAGCGTGCCCGTGCCGTCGGCCACCCCGCGGGCGATCTCGAGCGCCTGCCGGTTGAGCGGTTCGAGGATGTCGCCCTTGCCGATCACACGCAGCTTCTCGCGGTGGGCGTAGTAGGTGAACGCCTCGACGACGTCCGAGCCCGCGTGCACGAACTGCCGGTGCAGCGCGGCGACCTCCTCGGGATGGTCGAGGACCACCTCCGGGACGAAGGCACCGGCCTGCAGGTAGCCCCGCCGCTCGAGCTCGAACAGGTAGCCCTCCCCGCACACGACCGGCCCGGCCGCCAGGCGTTCGGCGAGGCCGGGACCGCGGAGGGACTCCGGCACCGGCTGGGGAACTGTCATGGTGACCTCGCTTCGCCGTCGTGGATCTCCCCAGGGTCGCGGTCGGCGGGGGAGATGACCCCGTCCGGTCGATGCGCAGCGTCACTGATTCGAGAAGGCGCGCCTTATGAGGCCCTCGCCGGGTTCACATGACGATGCGGGTGTGCAGGGCCGAGGGCGTCGTGGCTAGGGGGACCAGTCGACGCGTCGCTGTACCGACGCCATGGGGGCGGAGTGCCTGTCCTCGGCGTTGCTGCGGACGGCGTCGTAGACGAGGAACACCTCGTCGAGCGATGCGGCGGTCAAGGCGGCCAGGAACTCGGGCAGCGCCACGCCGACCAGCCGGAGTGTCCCCCCGCGCTCGGCGAGGTCGGCGCGGGTGCGGGCGAGGACCGACAGCAGCGCGGCGCTGTCCCAGGCGTGGGTGAGGTCGACGACCAGCTCGTCGACCCCGACCGCGAGCAGGCCGCGGACGGTGCCGGACACCTCGGTGATCTTCGCGCGGTCCACCTGGCCCGTGACGGTCAGGGTGGGCCGGTCACCGGTGTAGGTGAGCTCCACGCCCGGCTGGCGGAGCCGGTCCGAGGGCGTGTCGCCCGACGTCGGCGTCGACGGTTCGTGGATACCCTGCGCCATGTTGCGGCCCCCCAGCCTGGTTGCCCGTCGGTGCGAGCATTCGGCGCCGGGGTCCGGGGCGTCACAGAATTGACGGAATCCTAAGCCGTGGGTCACGGCGGTGCCATTCGATCAGGACGCCCACGCGGCCGCGAACCCGAACGGGTCGGCGCAGCAATTCCTGCTGCAGTTCGACGAAGAGGGGTCTGCCGTCCGAGGTCTCGCGAGAGATCAGGCGGGCTTCGTGACGCGGGGTGGCGGCGGAGAGCCGGCGTTTCCCGTCGCGCCGGTGAGAGGCGAAGGTGTGAAACCCTTGATCACGAGCCAGAGGCCCAGCGACAGCTCCCAGAGGAAGATCGGGATGGTCGCGATCGCCGACCAGACGGAGAGCTGGCTGTAGGCGCCGAACAACGTCGCTGTGCTCGACGCGAGCAGCAGGGGCGCGCCGACGAGTCCCAGGGCGGGGATGACGCGGGGCACGAGTCGGGACCGTAGGAGCAGGCTGCCGAGCAGCAGGGCGTTCACGCCCGCCATGAATCCGGGGCCGAGCAGGAACGTCCAGGTGTGGACGGCGACCAGGGCCTCGGCGGTGACGACGAGCGAGGTCGCCTCGGCTCCGGTGGCCCCCGCGAGGTCCTGCCGCAGGGTCACCACGGCGAGCAGCGTCACGACCCCCACGACGATGGTCGCGGCCTCGAGGGTGCGGGAGGCGACGAAGCCGAGCGCCGTCGCCTCGTTCTGGCGCCTGAGGACCGGGAACAGGACGATCGCCGTGCCGATGCAGGCCAGCGCGGTGATCACTTCGAGAAAGCCGCCCCAGAGGATGCCGACGTCGGGTCCGGGCCCGAGGACATATCCCGGGTCGCCGAGGACGGGGCCGTAGAGGGCGAGCGCCGGGATCGACGCGATGAACGTGATCAGGTAGAGCGTGCCCGCGAGGAGGGCGGTTCTCCGCGTCGAGCCCCTCGGGGCTGAATCTGCGGCGGTGGGGGGATCGGCGGTGAGGGTCATGTCGCGTTCCCCGGGAAGGCGAATCCTCGGGCGAGCAGCCAGATCGGGAGGATGAGCTCGAAGAGGCCGCCGGGGACCAGCGCGACGAGTCCGGCGCCCTGGGTCACGTCGGCGAGGCCGTAGAGGTCGAGGACGCAGCCCAGCAGCAGGGTCGGGTAGCTGATCAGGCCCAGGATCGCGAGCCAGCGCGGGATCAGCCGCGAGCGATAGAGCAGCGTGGCCATGCACATCCCGGCGACGGTGGTGACCAGGTAGATCAGCAGGGTCGCCACGCCGTACTGCGCCTGCAACAGCGCTCCGAGCGCTGGGGAGACCGACGCGTCGACGCTGCCGTCGCGCAATACGGCTCCCAGCTCGATGACCAGCAGCGGGATGGCCAGGTAGAACAGGCTCGCCGCGAGCTCGGCGATCCGGAAGCCGACGTGGGCCAGGGCCAGCGACTCGCCGTAGGGCCTGAGCAGGGGGAAGAGCAGCACGGCGATGCCGACGACGCCGAACTGCCCGGCGACGAGCACCGCGCCGGTGGCCAGGGCGCTGGTGTGAGCGGAAGCGCCGAGCAGGAAGTCCGACCGGGACAGGATCCCGCCGTTGATCGTGTCCGCGGCGATGAACGCGGCGGTGGCGGTGAGGAAGAGCAGCCCGACGAGGGCGGCGGTCCTGCGGGTCGAGGCGGTCGTCGGGCCACCGGGGGGTGCCGGACCGGTCGGTGGCGTACTCGGGATGGATGTGGTGGGGACGGGCGGGATGTCGAGGGTCGACATGTCGGTTCCTTGCTCCGCGAGCGGGCCTCCGGCCGACGATGAGGTGCCGGATGGGACGGGGCGGG
Organism: Actinomycetospora sp. CA-053990; assembly: GCF_050948445.1. Classification (NCBI taxonomy): domain Bacteria; kingdom Bacillati; phylum Actinomycetota; class Actinomycetes; order Pseudonocardiales; family Pseudonocardiaceae; genus Actinomycetospora; species Actinomycetospora sp. CA-053990. The sequence continues at coordinate 2,847,495 of NZ_CP192043.1, forward strand.
CGCCTCACATGGCGACGACGACCTTGCCGCGGGCATGGCCGTCGCTCACGTGACGGATGGCCGCCGGCGTCTCGTCCAGCGGGAAGGTCCGGTCGATCACCGGTGTCACCGACCCGGCGTCGACGAGGTCGCGGAGCGCCACCAGGTCCGCGGCGTTCTCAGCGATCATGAGCGGGACGAGGGTCTGGCCGACGACGCGAGAGAGCAACGGGGCCCGCAGGGAGCGGTCGAAGCCTCCGAGCCACCGCCCGCCGGTCTCCGACCCGACGACGACGAGCGTCCCGTGCGGGGTCATCGCCCGCCGGAGATGGGTGAGCGAGCGGTGTCCGCCGATGTCGATGACGACGTCGTAGCGGTGCCCGGAGTCGGTGATGTCGGAGAGGGTGTGGTCGATGACGTGATGCGCGCCGGCGGCGCGGACGATGTCCACCTTGGAGGTGCGGCACACGCCCGTGACGTCGGCCCCGAGGGCGACCGCGATCTGCACGGCGAACGTCCCCACGCCACCGGACGCCCCGATGACCAGGACCTGGTGCCCGGGCTGCACCCGCCCGGAGTCGCGCACGCCCTGCAGGGCAGTGAGGGCCGAGACGCTCGTGGCGGCGGCCTGTGTGGCGGTCTGGCTCGGGGATCGGTGGGCGAGCTTGTCCGCCCGAGCACAGGCGTACTCGGCGAAGCAGCCCTCGCCGACGCCGAACACCTCGTCGCCGACGCGCAACGAGGTCACACCCCGGCCGACCTCCTCGATCCGTCCGGACACCTCACGTCCGCGTACGCGGTCCTTGGGAGCCCGGAGGCCGTAACCCGCGAGGCGAACCGGATAGGGCAGCCCCGCCGTGAGGTGCCAGACGCCCCGGTCCACGCCGGCCGCGTGCACCCGCAGCAGCACCTCCCCGGCGGCCGGGACGGGGCGGTCGATCTCCTCGATCCGCAGGACGTCCTCGGCCTCGCCGTAGGAGTCCTGCACGACCGCGGTCATCGTCGCGGGAGCGCTGATCGCGGGTCGTTCCGGCGCCGGTTGCTCGGTGGTCATCAGGGCGTCCTCGTGTCGTGTCGACGATGTCGACGAGCTGTCGGGTGGTGCGGGTCCCGAAGACCACGTGCCGGGGCGGCGCTCACGGAGACCGCCGGGGCAGGGTGGGGGAGGTGACGTCGGTGGGGAAGCGGGGGCGGACGGCGATCAGTAGCAACCCCGACAGTGCGCTATAGGTCAGAGCGCCGTAGGCGCCGAACACCGTGTACTGGCTCTCGACGTCGATGCCGCCGAGGGTGGTGGCCGTCCAGCCCAGGGCCCAGAGCGCCGGAGCCGCAGCGGCCCACAGCCAGCGACGTCGTCGAGCTGTTCCGCCGGGCAGGGCGAGCGCCTGAGCGGGCCCGAGGACGACGCCGGTCAGGGCACCCTGGACCGCGAGATCGCCGAGGCCCGTGCGGTATCCGACCGCGACCGCACCGATCAGGAGCCCGAGCCCCATGCCGGCGCCGGTGGCGACGGTCCAGCGCAGCGCGGGCGGTCGCCGCCGCGACACGAGGGCCTGGGCGGCGCCGATGACCAGGCCCGCGACGGCCCCACCGAGCACGGCGGCGAGTGGGTCGTCGACGCGGCCCACGACGGCGGTACCGGCGAGTCCGGCCAGCGGGAAGGCGACGAACCCCGCGGTCCAGAGCGCCCACGTCAGCGCCACCGAGCGTGCGCCGGCCGGGCGTGACGCGGCGGGCCGAGGAGGGGCGGTGGTCATGTGATCGGAACATCTCTTCGCGTCGCCGCGGGAGCGGGCGGTCGCGGCGGATCGGCGATCTGATCGGGGCGCCACCGGTCCCCGGGCGCGGTCACGTAGTGGGAGAGCACGAAACGCCAGGGGATGACGGCGACGATGACCAGGACCCAGAGGCAGGCGAAGAGCACCTGCCCGGTCGCCTCGTCGATCCGACCGGCCGACCAGAGCGGGAGGGCGACCGCGGTGACCCAGATGAGCTTCCAGAGGCACTCGAGCAGCAGGACCGGCAGCATCCGCACCGGGTAGCGCAGGCCCAGCAGCGCGAGCAGGGAGAACGCCACGAGGATCGACGTCTCGATTCCCTCGAACAGCGGCCAGGCCAGGTCGTGGCCGATGAGCAGCGGCCATTTCGTCACGACGAGTCCGACGGCGAAGAAGAGATAGCCGGCCCTGAGGGCGTAGAGGCGCGGAAGCGAGAGTGAGGCGTCGGCATCGGCTCGGATCGGACCCATCACGACCTCCTTCGATCGGTCGGCGTCGTCCCGTGGCGGGACGCGTGTGTCAGGCAGGGAGGGGCCGGGCCGTCGGGCCCGGTGCAGGTGCGGCGGGGGCGCGGAAGGCTCCGCGCCACACCAGGACGCCGAACCAGACGATCCACGCGCTCCACAGGAGGAAGCCGGCGAAGTTCGTCGCGTCCGCCCCGGGAACACCCAGCGGGACGAGCAGCCCGGCCAGGATCAGCACGGCGGACACGAGGCCGACGACGGCGAAGAGCCGGGGCAGGGCGAAACGTCGCCGGAGGTCGACGAGGATCAAGACCGTCCACGCTGGCCGTGCGGTGCCCAGTGCGATGGGGGCCAGCATCGCCGCCCCCAGGGCGAGCAGGGCGAACAGGCTCCCCACGAGCCAGGGCTGAGCGCCGAAATCCGCCAGCACCTGACCGGCGGGCTCGCCCAGGACGTCCGGGTCATCGAAGGCCGAGCCCAGGCCGGCGAACGCCAAGGTGACCACGACCGCGCTGGAGACGAGCAGCGCGCCGGTCAAGCGGGGTCCTGGCGGCGCGATGGCCATGGCGACTTCCCGACTTGTACAGTGTCCAGAGATTGGACGATGTCCAGAGTCTGGACACTGTCCGGAGTCGCGTCAAGGAGTCGATGCACGGATGGCCCAGCGCTCTGGAGTTCGACCGGGGCCCCGGCGGTCGCTGACCGAGGGCGACATCCTGGCCGCCGCGGTCGGGCTGCTCGACCGCGGCGGGGCCGACGCCCTGTCGATGCGCGCCGTCGCCGCCGCCGTCGGAGTGGCCCCCAACGCGCTCTACACCTACTTCCGGACCAAGACCTCCCTGCTGCACGCCGTCACCGACGAGCTCCTCGGGCAGGTGGACCGCGGGCTCCTCCTCGACCCTGCCCGTCCCTGGCGCGACCGGCTGGCGCGCTACGCCGTCGAGGTGCGGGCGACGTTGCTCGCCCACCCGGGGTCGGCGCCGCTCCTGCTGAACTCGCCGCTCGACGGCCCGCACGCGCTGGCGGCGGGGGAGGCGCTCCTCGAGGTCCTCGCCGACGCCGGTCTCACTGGCGAGGACGCGGCGCGGGCGTCGTACCTGCTCATGACCTATGTGCTCGGCGCCGTCGCATTCGGTGTCGCCGACCTCGGGCCCGACACCGACCCCCTCGACGACGCCGACCGCACGGCCGCTCGACGTGCGGCCCTCTCGATCCCGTCCGATCGCTACCCGCGCGCCGCCGCCGAGGTCGAGGTCATCGCCGCGTACAACAGCGTCGAGCAGTACCTCTGGGGCCTGGACCGTCTCCTCGACGGTCTCGACTCCCGAGGGGTCGGCGACGTGCCGACATCCGGCACGCACGCCTGCCCGGCAGGCGCAGGTGATCCTTTTCCGTGATCGTTTTGGTCCCTTGCCGGTTGCTGACGGTGGCGGGATGGTGACGCCACCGAGCGCGAGGGAAACACCATGACGCAGGACGACCCGGCACTCCCCAAAGTTCTCGACGGTCGGCGGTACCGCGCGTGGGACGGCTCGGTGTGGTCCGACCGGGACAGCCGCGACGTCCACAACCACACGCACCCGTCGGGCGGGGTGCCTGGCTTCGCCCCGGTGTCGTGGAACGACGACGAGCGGTGGGGCTCGATCGAGGCGAGGCGCTAGCCGGGGACCGGCGTGGCCCGGCGTCGAACTCCTCCGCGATGGAGGCCGATCAGCGTGCTGACGACTCCTCGCGTGACGCCTCGCGACGCTGCTCGCCGTCGTAGGCAGCAGCCTCCACCGCGGCATCGCTGTCGAGCCCCGAGCCGACGGCTCCCGCGACCGTCGCGAAGCCCGTGGCCAACCACGCCAGCCGCATGTGGTCGACGAAGCCCGGCCACGTGGCGGCGTCGCTGGAGTAGACCGGCGGCTCGAGGAAGAACACAGTCACCACGATGTTGAAGGCCAATACGGCCACCGCCATCGTCACGACCCCGAGCAGCAGGGTCAGGACGGTGGACGCGTTCCACAGGAACGGATCCCAGCCCTCGCCCAGCTCGTCCCGGCGCCGCCAGAGGTGGTGGGCGCCGATGATCCAGACGACCATCATGATCACGGCGGCCACCATGGTCACGATCAGCTTGGTCAGGCTCAGCGAGCTGGCGAGCTGCCAGATCGTCGAGGTGATCACCAGGTAGGCGCTGGTGGCCATCACCGCCGCCAGCGCGCTGCGCATGCCGAGCACCAGACGCCATGGCCGGTTCGCGATCACCATCCCGGCGAGGAGCCGCAGCCGGCCGGTGCGTTCCGGTGTCATGGGCGACATGCTGCACGATCACGGAGAGAGCGCTCCGCGCGCCGGGACTCCGGCCAGCGATCCACACGGGATCAGACGGCGGTGTAACCGCCGTCGACCGGGAGGGCGACGCCGACGACGAAGGCGGCGCCCGGGCTGCACAGCCACAGCACGGCAGCGGCCATCTCTTCGGCGGTCCCGAGGCGGTTGATGGGTTGGTTGGCCTCCGCCTGGACGCGGTCGAGGTCCCCGGAGTCGATCATGCGAGTGACCATCGGGGTCTCGATGGTGCCGGGGCAGATGGCGTTGATGCGGATGCCGCGAGGGGCGTACTCGACGGCGGCGCTGCGGGTCAGGCCGATCACGCCGTGCTTGGAGGCGTGGTACGCGGCGCGTCCGGGCAGGCCGACGAGCCCGCCGAGCGAGGAACAGTTGACGATCGCGCCGGAGCCCTGACGCCGCATCTGTCCGAGCTCGTGCTTCATGCTCGCCCAGATGCCGCGCAGGTTGACGCCGTTGACCCGGTCGAAGACCTCGGCGGTCTCGTCGGCGGCGTCGGTGACCGGCGACTGGATGCCGGCGTTGTTGTAGGCCAGATCGAGGCCGCCGAATGTCTCGACGGTGCGGCGCACGGCGGTGGTGACCTGGTCCTCGTCGCTGACGTCGCACGGCACGGCGAGCACCCGGTGCCCGGCGTCGCGCAGCTCGTGCTCCGCGGCGTCGAGCGCCTCCCCCGCGAGGTCGGCGAGCGCCACCGCCGCACCGGACTCGGCGAAGGCCCGCGCGGTGGCGAAGCCCATGCCGGAGCCGGCGCCGGTGACGAAGGCGGTCTGCCCGGAGAAGTCGTACGTCGGCATGGCGATGCCCTCTCAGGTCGTGGGGGAGATGGTGATCGTGGTGCCCTCGGCGAGTCCTGCGAGCAGGCCCGCGCCGTCTGGGTCGAGCCGACCGGGCCGTACGAGCCCCACGGAGTAGGCGACGGCGCGGGGGAAGTGGGCCAGGTCGTTCCACGCCGGGGCGAGCGGGTTCTGGGCCATGGGTGGTCCCTCCTGGATCGGGGTGCGGAACTAGACGGTCTGGCCGCCGTCGACGACCATCGCGTGCCCGACGGTGAAGGTGGCCTCGTCCGAGCAGAGCCAGAGCACCGCCGCGGCGATCTCCTCCGTGCGACCGAGGCGGCCGATCGGTTCCTGGGCGACGACCGACGCGTAGCCCTCCTCGGTGCCGCCGGTGAGGCGGCCGATCATCTCGGTGTCGATGATGCCGGGGCAGACGGCGTTGATGCGGATGCCCTGCGCCCCTTGCTCGAGGGCGGCCGAGGTGGTCAGGCCGATCACGGCGTGCTTGGTGGCGGCGTAGGCGGCCTGGTCGCGGAAGCCCCGGACCCCGGCGCCCGAGGCCATGTTGACGATCGCGCCTCCGCCGGTGCGCGCCATGAGCTCGATCTCGCCGCGCATCGTCAGGAAGGTCCCGCGCAGGTTGATCGCGACGAGGCGGTCGAACTCGTCGTCGGAGACCTCGGTGACCGCCTTGCGGGGCTGCTCGACCCCGGCGTTGTTGAACGCGACGTCGAGGCCTCCGAAGCGCTCGATGACGGCGACGAGTGCCGCGTCGACGTCCTCGGCGCGGGAGACGTCGCAGGCCACGGCGAGGGCCTGACCGCCGTCCTGTTCGATGAGGCGGGCGGTCTCCTGCGCTCCCTCGAATCTGATGTCGGCGACCACGACATGGGCGCCCTCGCGGGCGAACGCCACGGCCGTGGCGCGCCCAATGCCGGTGGTCGCGCCGGTCACGAACGCGACCCTGCCGTCGAACCGCCCGGTCACGTCGTGGCCTGCTGGTACTGCTCGTCGGTGACGGGCTCGAGCCAGGTGGTGCCGTCGCCGTCTCCGGTGCCTTCGAGCAGGGCGTAGTGGCACATCAGATGGGCATCGGTGGCGCCGTGCCAATGCTCCTCGCCCGGCGGGGTCCAGACGGTGCCGCCGGGGTGCAGGCGGATGACGGTGCCGTCACGGGAGACGACGAAGCCCTCGCCGTCGGTGCAGTGCAGGGTCTGGCCCAGGGCGTGGGAGTGCCAGTTCGTCCGCGCGCCCGGGGTGAAGCGCACCAGGCTGCCGATCAACCGGGAGGGCTCGCGCGGGGTGTGGAAGATGTCGACGTAGACGTCGCCGGTGAAGCGTTCATCCGGCGCCTTCGCGGTCGGAGCAACGGGTTCGAGTTCCATGGACCTCTCCTCGGGATGGAGTGGGTGCCCGGGTCGGGAGAGACCCGCCTACGGGGTGAGCAGGGTCTTGATGGCGCGTCGTTCATCCATGGCGCGGTAGCCCTCCGCGGCCTGGCCGAGGGGCAGGGTGAGGTCGAAGACCTTGCCCGGGTCGATCTCGCGGCGGGTGATGAGTTCGATGAGCTCGGGAAGGAAGCGCCGTACCGGGGCGGGGCCGCCATGCAGGTGGACGTGCGAGAAGAAGAGCGGCAGGCCGGGCAGGGAGACGTCGTGGGAGACCCCGACGTAGCCGACGTGCCCGCCGGGGCGGGTCGAGTTGATCGCCTGCATCATCGATTCCTGGGTGCCGACGGCCTCGATCACCGAGTGCGCACCGAACCCGTCCGTCATCTCCTTGATGCGCGCGACGCCCTCGTCGCCGCGCTCGGCGACGATGTCGGTGGCACCGAAGTCCCGGGCGAGCTGCTGACGGGGCTCGTGGCGGCTCATGGCGATGATCCGCTCGGCCCCGAGCTGCTTCGCGGCGAGAACACCGAGCAGCCCGACCGCACCGTCGCCGACGACGGCGACGGTCTTGCCGGGGCCGGCCTCGGCGGCGACGGCGCCGAACCAGCCGGTGCCCAGCACGTCGGAGGCGGCGAGCAGGCTGGGGATGAGATCGTCCGACGGGGTGCCGGGGGTGGCGACGAGAGTGCCGTCGGCCAGCGGGACGCGCAGGTGCTCGGCCTGGGCACCGAGGGTGCCCATGATCTCGGCGTGCGGGCAGGAGGGCTGGTAGCCGGCGCGACAGATCTCGCAGGTGTTGTCCGAGGCGAAGAATGAGCCGACCACGAACTGCCCGGGACGGATGTCGCGGACCTCGTTGCCGACCTCCTCGACCACGCCGACGTACTCGTGGCCCATCGGCGCCGGTGCGGTGACGTCCTCGATGCCGCGGTAGGGCCACAGGTCCGAGCCGCACACGCAGGTTGCGGCCAGGCGGATGACCGCGTCGGTGGGCTTCTCGATCGTCGGGTCGGGACGGTCCTCGACGCGGACGTCGCCGGGGGCGTGCAGTACTGCTCCTCGCATAGCGGTTCCTTCTCGGTGCGTGTGGTGATCCCGGCGCGATCCAGATGGCCGCTCCGGCGACCTCGAGACAACGCCTTCTCGCAGGCCCGTGGGAGGAGCCATCGACACAGGTGCCAGCAGGGGGGTGCTGCCAGCACCCCTCGTGGTGGCACCCCGCACGGTCGGCGAGCCGGACCTACCGTGGAGCCATGAGTGGTGCCGACAACCGTGTCGAGCTCGGCGAGTTCCTGGCCTCCCGGCGAGCCCGGATCACCCCGGACCAGGTCGGGCTGCCGGTGTACGACGCCGGCAAGCGCCGCGTGCCCGGGCTGCGCCGCCAGGAGGTCGCGACACTCGCGGGGCTGTCGATCGACTACTACACCCAGCTCGAGCGAGGCAAGGCCGGCGGCGTGTCCGAGGCCGTGCTCGACGCCATCGCCCGTGCCCTGCAGCTCGACGAGGCCGAGCGGGCCCACCTGGCCGACCTGCACCGGAGCATCGCCACCGGCCCCGCACGGGCACGCCCCCGAGCCCGCCGCTCGAGCATCGTCCGGCCGATGGTCCAACGGTTGCTCGACGCGATGACCGTGCCGGCGATCGTGGGCAACGCCCGCCAGGACCTGGTGGCGGCGAACGCCCTGGGCTATGCGTTCTACGCCCCGCTCTACCCCGACCCGCAGCACCCCGATCCGAGCGTGCCGGTGAACTTCGTGCGGTTCTGCTTCCTCGACCCCCGGGCGCACGAGTTCTACCCGGACTGGGAGTTCATGGCCGACGTCGCGGTCAACAATCTGCGCACCGAGGCCGGGCGCGACCCCTACGACCGCGGCATCTCCGACCTGGTCGGAGAACTCTCGACGCGCAGTGAGGAGTTCCGGGTGCGGTGGGCCAAGCACAACGTGCGCCTGCACCAGACCGGCACCAAGCGCTTCCACCACCCCGTCGTCGGTGACCTCGAGGTCGGTTACGAGACCATGCCGATCCCGGCCGATCCCGGTCTCGTCCTCACCGTCTACAGCCCCGAACCGGCCACGCCCTCTGCCGACGCGCTGTCCCTGCTCGCCAGCTGGACCGCGACCCGGCCCGCGGCCACCAGCGAGCAGGACGACATGTCGCGCTGAACCCGGGGCGCGGTGCCCTTGCCGACGGTGGCGGTCGGATGCCGTCAGGTCCGGACCGTTGTTGGTGAGCCGGCTACGGCCATGCCGGGGGTCGCGAGGGCTGCCCCGGGACGTTGTCGGTCGGGGTCGGCTCGGATTCGACCGCGAACACCGACGTGAGCGGGCCGGTGATGAAGCGACAGGTCGCGATGAGTTCGCCGTGCTCGCCCTCGACCGGCACGAGCTCGGCGAACCCGAAGCTGTGGCCGTCCAGCTCGAACGTCCGCTGTTCCACCAGGTGCCACCCGTCGGCGAGGAGCACACGGGTCACGTCGGGCTGCTGTCGTCGTGGTATCGCGCTCATCGTGTCTCCTCGGGATGCTGCTGCGCGGTCGGTGGCCAGGGTTCTCGACAGCGATGTCCACGACCGCACGGCCTCCGGAGGGAGTTCCTCTCTCTCTCGCCGACGTGCCGGAGTGACGAGGAGATGTGGAGCTCGCTCACGCGGTGGAGAAGCCTGCCGCGACGACCGGGTCGAGGCTCGTGATCTGGAAGCGGAAGAACTCGCCGGCGTCCCATCGGGTGGTGCCGTAGTGCCATCCGACCCGTCCGGTGGTGGGGATGGTGAGTCCGTGGAGTGTGCGGTGGCCGCTGAGGTCGCCGCCGAAGCGGTGCCAGCCCCAGGTGCCCGTGGAGTCGGGGTCGCCCCAGCGGTCGAAGGCCAGCGCGGTGATGTGCCCGGCGGCGTCGAGCTGGTAGGTCACCTCGGTTGTGGTGGCCCCGATGTGGTGGCTGACGGTGATCTGGTCCGGGCCTTGCACGGTCCATCGGGTCCCGGTGCGGGGGAGGAGCGCGGTCGGCAGCCAGATCGTCTCGCCGGCCAGTCGTCCGGCTGCGCTGCGGGTCACGTCCGTCCCGGCGGCACGTACGAGCGGTAGTCCGAGCAGGCTCCATCGCATGGCGCCGACGCCGTCGACGTAGCGGTCGGAACCGGCGATGACTCGCGCGACGCGAGCGCGCCAGTGGAAGCCGCGGTGGGGGCTGAGGGTCTGCTCGGCGTGGAAGGGCAACCACCGGCGGACCTTGATGTGGCCGCGCATCCGTAGACGGGCGGTCTGGGCGAGGGTGGTGCCCGGGACGATGGCGGCGCGAAGGCACCGTTGGACCGGTTCGGGGAGCCCGGTGAGGTCGCCGGCGGCGAACCCGCCCGGCTCGGGGGCCTGGAAGAGTCCGGCGCAGACCCCGTCGTCAGGGAGTCGCGCGGTGCATCGCGCCGGTCCTGGACCGTCCCCCGTCATCGGCGCGCGCTCGGGGGCCCGAGATCGCGACCCAACGCGATGCCGACTCGATCGAGCAGGGCGTCGACCTCGTCCCACTCCTGGTCACCGGCGTGGGAGCGGGCGAGGACTCGCACACGAGCGATGTCGCCGGCCACGCGGCGACACCGCGCTCTCCATGCGGCCTGGTCGTGATCCTTGCCGGGTCCGCTCCCGTCGGCGCCGGCCTCTCGAGGAGCTCGCAGGTACGCACGAGGCGCAGGCCGCCGAGCAGGATCTCCGAACCGGGTGGGGTCGATCAGGGTCACGTGGTCACCTGTTGCTGTCGCGTCGTGCCTGCCGCGAAGCACCGGGGACCGGGGCGCCGAACGATGTGTTCCGAGGCTAGCCCCCGCAGCCACGCGCACGATCCACCTTCGGTCGACGGCTGCGGATGTTCCTGGCGTGGAACCACCCCGACGCCACGATGAGGGGCACGTGGATCGCCGGCAGGTAGCGCGCGAACCAGCTCGGTAGGTAGTTGTCGGTGACGGCGATGTCCTCGGCCCCGAGGCGCTGCGCGACGTCGGTGGGAGGGCAGCGTCCCGGCCTACGCGACCTCACCCGTCGCGCTGACCGGCGATGGTTCGCCGCGCCTCGTCGAGCTGGTCCTCGAGGACCACGATGCGGCACGCGGCGTCGAGGGCGGTGCCGTGGTCGAGGAGCTCCCGGACACGGGCGGCCAGCCGGAGCTCGTGGCGGGAGTAGCGGCGGTGGCCTCCTCCGGAGCGCTGGGGGTCGAGGAGCTTCGCCTCGTCCAGGCTGCGCAGGAAGCCGGGGGTCGCGCCGACCATCTCGGCGGCACGGCCGATGGAGTAGGCGGGGTAGTGCTCGTCGTCGAGCCGTTGCGTCACGGCCTCGGACTCTCGGGCCAATATCACCTCCGACAGACGAGGGGCCCCGGCGCCTCTGCGCCGGGGCCCCTGGGGGATCAGGTCTGCACACTGTCGGCCGGCTCGGGAGCCGGCCTCGTACCGCAGGAACCGACGAGCGGGTGCTGCGGGGATCGGGGGAGCTCGATAACCGAAGATCACCATCCGTTCCGACGAGTCGGTGAGTCCGGGTCACGATGACCCGGACGAGCTGACGGTGCGCCGACCTCCCTTCCCCGGTGTTCGTTCGCGTCGACGTGCATCACGGGCAGGTACGCGATCTCCCGTGTCTCGTGATCTTCTCGTTGCGCGACAGGGAAAGTACACCTGTCGTTCCGAGCATGTCTAGCGTGGCCGAGGGAGATTTTCTCGGGCGGGCGATCGGGCCCTCGTACCGGCTGCGTCCGGACCGGCCTTGGGATCAACGGGCCGTCCCGTCCCGGTAGAACCACTGCGCGCTCTCCCGGACGAAACGGCTGCGTTCGTGCAGGACCCCGCTCTGCGGACCCTCGCGGTGGTGGGCGCGGAACTCGACGACCCCGTCGCTGTCGAAGAGGCCGCCGCCCACGCGATCGAGCACCTCCAGCTGCGTCCAGCGGATCGCGGGGTCGAGTGTCAGGTGCGTCGGACGGGTCGACGGGTGCCAGGTCCGCAGCAGGTGGTCGGCGTCGCCGCGTGCGAAGGCCGTGTAGCGCGACCGCATGAGGGCCTCGGCGGTGGGAGCTGCGGTGTCGGAGTCGCCGAGATACCGGCCGCAGCACGCGTCGAAAGGTTCGGGCAGGCCGCACGGGCACGGTCGGGAACGCACGACGCTCGAGTATGCCGCCCCGGCGAACGAGGCCGAGGCGCGCGGTGCGCTCTTATAAGACTGGACTAATATAAATCGCGGCCGCTAGTGTGCCCTGGTCGTCGAGGACAGCCTGGAGCACTCCGCCATGAAGTACACCGTGTCGATCGAGATCGCCCAGCCGCGGGAGAGGGTGGCCCAACTGCTCGCCGACCCCGCACATCTGCCGATGTGGCTGCGCGGCCTGGTGCTGCACGAACCGATCAGCGGGACGCACGGGCAGGTCGGTACCGAGTCGCGCGTCGTGATGCAGATGGGGCGGCAGACGATGGAAGCCACCGAGACCATCACGCGTCGGGAACCGGCGAGCCTGCACGGGATTCCGCGGGACAGCGTCGTCCAGTTCGACCGCGAGATCGTCGGCAAGGGCATGTGGAGCGCCGCGCGGGAGCGGCTGACGGAAACCGGTCCGGAGACGACGCTCTGGGAGAGCGAGAACGAACACCGGTTCGACGGGATGGCGATGCGGCTGGTGGGGCTCGTCATGCCCGGCGCCTTCCGCAAGCAGACGCGCCGGCACATGGAGGACTTCAAGGCGTTCGCCGAGCAGGGAACGGACGTCCGCGAAGCGAAGGGCTGACGCCTCATCGACCGGCGCGGCCCGATGTCATGTCCGGTCGCCGGGCCTCGCTCGTTCGTCTCGGCGCCGCTGCTCGACCCGGTAGCCGGCGACGACATGAGCGAGGCCTGCCAGGGCGAGCACGATCGCAGCCAAGGGGTAGACGGCGGCCGCGACGCACGTGACGACGGCCCAGAAGCCGATCACCAGGAAGAGCGCCCGGTGATACCGCTGCCGCGCACCCCACGGGCCGAGGCGCTCGGGCCCTCCGGCCCCCTGCTCGCCCGGATGCGGCTGACCCCAGGCCAACAACCGCGAGAGCGGAACCTCGAAACGAGACGACACGCCCAACCCCCGATGGACCGCAAGGAGGGTCCCCCGACCCACTCGGTGACGGTAGCGGGACACGCGGTCCCACCGGGCGTTCTCGGCCCTCGACCACCCACACGCGCGTCCGTGGCGCCGCATTCGTCGACGCGGATCGGCGCCCCGGCTCCCTGTTCGGCGGTCGCCCGAGATCGCGGCCGCCGAAGGGTTGTCGTGGGACACGTCGAGGAGTATCACTGGATACCCCTGGGGGGTATCTGTACGGATGGATCCGGCGTGGGAGGCACGCGATGGACGACCAACACGACGGAGCCGGTGGCTGGGCGTCGGTGTCCTGGTCCACGGCGGCCCGGGCCACGGCGCACTGCCTGACCGGGTGCGCGATCGGGGAGGTCCTCGGCATGGTCATCGGGACCGCGCTGGGGCTGCACAACGTCGCGACCGTGGTCCTGGCGGTCGCGCTCGCCTTCGTCTTCGGCTACGCCCTCACGATGCGCGGGGTGCTGCGGGCCGGCGTCGGGTTCCGCCAGGCGCTCCGCGTCGCCCTCGCCGCCGACACGGTCTCGATCATCGTGATGGAGATCGTCGACAACGCCGTCGTGCTCGGCGTGCCCGGGGCGATGGACGCGGGCATCACCAGTGCCCTGTTCTGGGGGGCGCTCGCGTTCGCGCTGCTGGTGGCCTTCGTCGTCACCACCCCGATCAACCGGTGGATGATCAGTCGGGGAAAGGGGCACGCCGTCGTGCACGCCTACCACTGAGCGAGATCGGGCGCGAGGCTCGAACGATCGCGGAATGGACGTGGGTGGCGACCCTGACGGTGGGGATGATGGTCACCGCGGTGAGGCCGGCCGCGAGGAGTCCGGAGCGGTAGTCGGGCCGGGTGAGGACTCCCGTGATCGCCCCGGCCGAGGCGGCGGCCTCGGCGAGGGCGGCCGGATCGGTCTCGTCGTCGCCGATGAGATCGGAGACACCGACCCGCCCGCCGGGTCGCAGCACGCGGGCGATCTCGGCGAACACCGCCGGCTTGTCGGGAGACAGGTTGATCACGCAGTTGGAGATGACGACGTCGACCGAGGCGTCGGGGAGTGGGATGGCCTCGATGTGGCCTCGGAGGAACTCGACGTTGGTGGCGCCGGCCTCCGTGGCGTGCCGGCGGGCGAGGTCGAGCATCTCGTCGGTCATGTCCAGCCCGTAGGCGAACCCGTCGGGCCCGACGCGGCGGGCCGAGAGGAGCACGTCGAGGCCGGCGCCGGAACCGAGGTCGAGCACGGTCTCGCCCTCGAGGAGCTCGGCGACCGCGAGCGGGTTGCCGCAGCCCAGACTGGCCGCACCCGCACCTCCGGCGTCCGCGAGCTGAGCGGGGTCGTAGGCGTCGCCGCACATGCCGGCCGGGTCGGTCTCGGAGCAGCTCGGGGTCAGGCCGGCGCGGACCTGGCCGGCCGCGGTGGCGTAGCGGGCGCGGACCCGCTCGCGCGCCACGGCCGACCGGTCCCCGTGATCGGTGGTCACGCGACGCACCCGCAGCCGGCAGCGGTCTTGGCCTCGGTGACGGTCACCCCGGGCTCGGTGGACTGCTCGTCGTGCGAGCAGCACGCGGTGACCCCGCAGCACGCCGAGGCCTCGCGGCTCTCGGTACTGACGTCATCGGGCATCGTGCTGGCGACCCCGTGGGTGCCGAAGTCCTGGGAGTCCTCCTTGACGGTGTAGACCTCCCACGGCTCGTGGCCGGGGCCCTGCACCCACACCTTGTCCTGGCGGGCGTAGCAACAGGTGGTGTCGTCCTCGACCTGCGTGAACAGGCCCAGCTCCGACAACCGCGCGGTGGCGTCGTGGACCTCGTCGGTGGACCCGACCTCGACCCCGAGGTGGTCCATGACCGTGGGGCGGTCGGCCTCGCCCTCCAGCAGGACCAACTTCAGGGGCGGCTCGGCCACCGCGAAGTTGGCGTAGCCGGGCCGGCGCTTGGCCGGCTCCACCCCGAACAGCGAGCTGTAGAAGCGGATCGAGCCCTCCAGGTCGGAGACCCGCAGGGCGAGCTGCACACGGGACATGACGTCCTCCTCGAACTCCTCCGACGCCTGCTTCGACGTCGGTCGAACCAGACGTTGCACCCTGGTTCGACGCGTGTCAAGGTAGACGCATGTCGAAGCAGGGTGACGAGGAGCGGGTGCTGGCTCAGCTCGCCGAGGTCGTGGGGTGCTGCGAGCCGCTGGCGCGTGAGCCCCTGTCGGCGCAGCAGTCGATCGAGCTGGCACGGGTGTTCAAGGCGATGGGCGACCCGGTGCGACTGCGGCTGCTCTCGCTGATCGCCTCCCACGTCGGCGGCGAGGCGTGCGTCTGCGACCTGACCGACGTGTTCGACCTGTCCGGGCCCACGATCAGCCACCACCTCAAGGTGCTGCGCGAGGCCGGACTGATCACCGGGGAGCGACGCGGGACCTGGGTGTACTACCGCGTGCGCCCCGAGCTGCTCGCGACGGTGTCCGCGGTGCTCGTGCCCGGAACGGCGGAAGAGGCCCTCCCGGTGGTCGAGGCGTGAGCGCCGAGAACACCACCGCCGCGACCGACCCCGGAGAGGCAGGCGTCGTCGCGAAGCTCTCCACCCTCGACCGGTTCCTGCCGATCTGGATTCTCGCGGCGATGGTCGTCGGGCTGCTCGCGGGCCGGCTGATCCCCGGGCTCGGGGAGGCGCTGGGCGCGGTCGCGATCGACGGGGTCTCGCTCCCGATCGCTGTCGGTCTTCTGATCATGATGTATCCGGTGCTGGCGAAGGTCCGCTACGACCGCCTCGACACCGTCACCGGCGACAAGCGGCTGCTGGTGTCGTCGTTGGTGCTGAACTGGCTGATCGGGCCGGCGCTGATGTTCGCCCTGGCCTGGCTGCTGCTCCCGGACCTGCCCGAGTACCGCACCGGGCTGATCGTCGTCGGGCTCGCCCGCTGTATCGCCATGGTCATCATCTGGAACGACCTCGCCTGCGGCGACCGCGAAGCCGCCGCGGTCCTGGTCGCGCTCAACTCGGTGTTCCAGGTGATCGCCTTCGGCGCCCTGGGCTGGTTCTACCTCGCCGTGCTGCCCGGCTGGCTCGGGCTCCCCACCGCCGGGCTCGACGTCTCCGCCTGGGCGATCGTCCGCTCGGTGCTGATCTTCCTAGGCGTCCCACTGCTGGCCGGCTACCTCACCCGCCGCCTCGGGGAACGCGCCCGCGGCCGCGACTGGTACGAGTCCCGCTTCCTGCCGCGGATCGGGCCGTTCGCGCTCTACGGGCTGCTGTTCACCATCGTCATCCTCTTCGCCCTCCAGGGCGACGCCATCACCAGCCGGCCCCTCGACGTCGTCCGGATCGCGCTGCCGCTGCTGATCTACTTCGCGCTGATGTGGGCCGGCTCCTACGCCCTCGGCCGCGCCGCCGGGCTCGGCTACGAGCGCACCACCACGCTCGCGTTCACCGCCGCGGGCAACAACTTCGAACTGGCCATCGCGGTCGCCATCGCCACCTGGGGCGCCACCTCCGGCCAGGCCCTCGCCGGCGTCGTCGGCCCGCTCATCGAGGTGCCGGTGCTGGTGGCCCTGGTCTACGTGTCTCTCTGGCTGCGCCGTCGACTCTTCCCCGCCACCCATCCCGCGCTCGAGGAGGAGACCCTCCGTGCCTGAGCGACCTGAGGTGCTGTTCGTCTGCGTGCACAACGCCGGGCGTTCGCAGATGGCCGCCGCCCTGCTCGCTCACCACGCCGCGGGTTCGGTGCGGGTGCGCTCCGCCGGCTCCGCGCCCGCCGACTCGATCAACCCCGCGGTCCGGCAGGTGATGGACGAGCTCGGGATCGACCTCTCCGGCGAGGTCCCGACCAAGCTCACCACCGACGACGTCGAGGCCGCCGACGTCGTCATCACCATGGGCTGCGGCGACGCCTGCCCCGTCTTCCCCGGCAAGCGCTACCTCGACTGGGAGCTCACCGACCCCGCCGGCAAGGACGTCGACGCCGTCCGCCCCATCCGCGACGACATCGATGACCGCGTCCGGCGACTGCTCGCCGAGTTGATTCCCGACGACATCCTCGACCAGTAGGAGCGGCACCTCGAGGACGTCCGCGTCCAGCTGTTCAGCGGCTGACGCCATGGGGTGGGACCGGAGGTCCCCGACGGGGTAGTAGCTGGCGGTGGTGAAGGTCCGTCGGCGCCCGGGTGGTCATCGCCCGCGTGCGGGCAACCCGGGACAGATCATCGCCGGGGCGTTCGCCGTGGGCATCGCGATCGGCACCGGGTTGCTGCTGTTGCCGGTCTCGTCCGCCGGCGAGGAGGCGGCGTCCGTCCTCGACGCCGTGTTCACCGCGACGTCCGCGGTCTGCGTCACCGGGCTGGTCACGGTGGACACGGGCACGGCGTGGTCGACGCCGGGCCACGTGGTGATCCTCGCCCTGATGCAGGTCGGCGGGCTGGGCATCATGACCGTGGCGTCGCTGCTGGTGGTGCTGGTGTCCCGGCGTCTGGGCCTGCGGGCCCGGTTGGTGGCGCAGGCCCAGTCCGGCAACCTCGACCTCAGCGACGTGCGCCGGGTCCTGCGCAACGTCGTGCTCTTCAGCCTCGCCGGGGAGGCCGTGACGGCGGTGGCGTTGGCCCTGCGGCTCGCGACGGCGTACGGCGTGGCGCCGGCGACGGCGATGTGGGAGAGCGTGTTCCATGCGGTGTCGGCGTTCAACAACGCGGGCTTCGTGCTGTGGTCCGACGGGATGACCGCCTTCGCCGGCGATCCCTGGATGCTGCTCCCGGTGGCCCTCGCCGTCATCGTCGGGGGCCTCGGGTTCCCGGTGATCTTCGAGTTGGTCCGCGCGTGGCGGCCCCGGTCGTGGTCGGTGACGACGCGCATCACCCTCATCACCTCCGGGGTGCTGCTGATCGTCGGGACGGTGCTGCTGATCGTGCTCGAGTACGGCAATCCGGCGACGCTGGGCCCGATGGGCGTGGCCGGGAAGGTGCTGGTCGGGTTCTTCTCCGCGGTCATGCCGCGCAGCGGCGGGTTCAACGCCGTCGACATCGGGGCGATGACCCCCGAGAGCTGGCTGGCCACCGACGTCCTCATGTTCATCGGCGGCGGCAGCGCCAGCACCGCCGGGGGTATCAAGGTCACGACGTTCGGGCTGCTGGCGGCGGTCCTGTGGGCGGAGATGAGCGGGGAACGCGACGTGGACGTCGGCCGTCGCCGGATCCCGAGCGCCAACCAGCGCCAGGCACTGGCGGTGGCCCTGCTCGGCGTCGGCCTCGCGGTGGCCTCCACGTTCGTGGTGCTCGGGGTGAGCGACGAGGGCCTCGACCGCGTGCTCTTCGAGGTCCTCTCCGCGCTGGGTACGGTCGGGCTCTCGACGGGGATCACCGCGGAGCTCCCGGCGGCCGGACAGGTGGTGCTCGTCGTGCTGATGTTCGTGGGCCGGCTGGGGCCGCTCGCGCTGGCGTCGGCGCTGGCACTGCGCGAGCGGACCCGGCACTACGAGCGACCGGAGGAGAGGACCATCATTGGCTGACACGCACCACGAGCCGGTGGTGGTCATCGGGCTGGGGCGGTTCGGCACAGCGATCGCGCTCGAGCTCGAGCGGCAGGGCACCGAGGTCCTCGCGATCGACAGCGTCAACCGGACGGTGCAGAACCTGTCGTCCCAGCTCACCCACGCGGTGACCGCCGACTGCACCGACGTGGAGGCCTTGCGGCAGCTGGGCGTCGGCGACTTCCACCGGGCCGTGGTCGCGATCGGGGACCACCTGGAGGACAGCATCCTGGTGACCTCGCTGCTCGTCGACCTCGAGGTCGACGACATCTGGGCCAAGGCCACGAGCGCCCACCACGGACGGATCCTCGAACGGATCGGCGCGCACCACGTCGTGTTCCCCGAGCAGGACATGGGCCAGCGGGTGGCCCACCTCGTCTCGGGCAACGTGCTCGACTACATGAAGATCGACGCCGACTTCGCCCTCGCCAAGCTCCGTCCTCCCCGGGAGATCCTCGACGTCCCCCTGAGCGAGACGGAGATCCGCAGCAAGCACGGCGTCACCGTCGTCGCGGTCAAGAAGGACGAGGGCTCCTTCACCTACGCGACCAACGAGACCGTCGTGTCCCGCGACGACGTCATCCTCGCGGTCGGCCACAACGACGACATCGAGCACCTCGTCGATGGTCCCTAGCGCCACGGCACGCCGTTCACGCGAGAAAGCTGCGGAAGACCTTCTCTAGGGTGCCAACGCCGGGTAGTCGCGGACCTCGATCGACTCGTGGAGGCCGAGATCACCGCTCCCGAGGGCGACGAGCCGGCGGCCCAGGGCCGTCGGCAGGTGGGTGAGCAGTGAGGTCCCGGCGATGAGCATCCACGCGCCGGCCCGCGTCCCCGGTACGAGGCGCCGGGCCATCGTCGTCGCGAACCCGCGGCTGCGCTGGACGTAGTCGCGCATCGCCGCTTCGTAGGCGGGGTAGGCGATCGCGGGATCACTCCCGGCTTCGGCGAGCTCGCCGGCGAGGGTGTAGGCGCCGACGACGGCGAGGCTGGTGCTGCCCCCGACCGCGGGGCCGGGGCAGTAGCCGGCGTCGCCGACGAGGGCCACCCGACCCCGGGTCCAGTGGTCCATGGCGAGCTGGGTGATCGCGTCGAAGTAGAACGCCGGCGCCCGGTCGACCTCGTCGAGCAGACGGGGCACCTCGCCGTCGAGGTCGCCGAAGGCCTCCCGCAGCAGCTGCTTCTGGCGCGGGACGTCGCGGTGGTCGTAGGCGAGCTCGGCGCCGGGCCGGAACAGGAAGAACGCGCGGGCATCGGTCATGTGGCGCGCGCTGTACAGCCCGACCATGCGGTTCACCCCGAGCAGGGTGGTCATGTGGCCGGCGAGGTGTCGGTCGCGTGGGATCGAGGCGACGGCGATGTAGCCGCCCAGCCAGCGCGAGTACTCGGTCTCGGCGCCGAACGCGAGCCCTCGCACCCCGGAGTGCAGCCCGTCGGCGCCGATCACCAGGTCGAACCGCCGCGCGGGTGCGTGCTCGAAGGTGGCGACACCGTCGTCGGTGAGCCCGCTGATCCGGTCGCCGAAGACGTACTCGACGTCCGCCCGGGTGGCGTCGTAGAGGATCGCGCCCAGGTCGTCGCGCAGGATCTCGACGTGACGGTCGGAGAGCGCGCTCATCAGCCGGGTCATGTCGATCGTGACGTCGCG
The DNA here is from genome assembly GCF_050948445.1 of Actinomycetospora sp. CA-053990. Lineage (NCBI taxonomy): Bacteria > Bacillati > Actinomycetota > Actinomycetes > Pseudonocardiales > Pseudonocardiaceae > Actinomycetospora > Actinomycetospora sp. CA-053990. Next base: position 2,867,473 of record NZ_CP192043.1, read on the forward strand.
GCGCGTGTGCTCGCGCCGGACGGTCATGCGCTCGATGCCCGTGCCCCGGTCCTGGACCGCCTCGAGCACTCCCATCCGCTCGATGACGTCCATGGCGGGGGTGAACAGGTCCACCGCGTGCCCACCGGGCCTGCGCCGCGGCGGTGACTGCTCCACGACCGTGACGTGGTGGCCCGCGCGGTGCAGCCAGTAGGCGGTCACCGGACCCGCCACGCTCGCCCCGGAGACGAGGACGTCCAGGGCGGCACCTCGGGCGGCCACGGGCTCGGGGAATGCGGCGTCGGTGGCCATCTCGGATCAACCTCCCGGTCGCGGGCAGCAGGCTGTCGCCGCCGACCAGGCTTCCCGGCACACCACGTGTCATCCTGCTCCGTCCCGGCGGGAAAGTCAGGGCCCGGGGTGCTGTCATTCCGCCGGGTCGGCGCTGTCCCCTCCGACCCGGAGGATGCGCCCGGTGGAGGGGACGCCGCGGTCGTCGACGAGGAAGAGCTGGTAGAAGCCGGTCGGGACGGTGTGGATCGAGGCCGGGATGTCGAGCGCGAGCCTCGGGCCGGTGCGTCGTAGGTCGAGTGCGACGGAGCGTTGGTCGACGCTGGTGACGTGGGTCGAGCTCGCGAGCCGGACCAGTCGGGCGCGGTCGATGCGCTCGGGGTCGGGGGTGGTGACGGTGAGGGTGTCGCCCCGCTCGGCGGAGTCCGGGGCCTCGCCGATCTCGGGCCGTGGTCCCTGGAAGAGGTAGGGCGGCGAGTAGATCTCGAGGCGTTGCTCGAAGGTGCCGGGCACGGTGTTGTTCTCGTCGTCGAACAGCACACCCTGCGACAGGCACGGCGGGTCCGCCGATGCTGCGGAACATCGTGACACGGGATCTCACGCCTTCTGTGTGACCGCATCCCGTCCACTCCGGAGGAAACCGATGCCAAGCGCATCCCGTTCGACCACACCCGTCGGTATCGACCTGGACGTCGTCGAGGGCCGGTACGCCGAGCTCGATGACCACACTGTCTCGTTCGAGACGTTCAAGCAGGACCTGGACGTCGCGCCGTACTTCCGCGGTCTGCCTGGCGATGCCTGCACCTGCCTGCATCTCGGCTACGTCACGGCTGGGCAGATCACCTTCCGGTGGCCGGACCACGAGGAGACCTACGTCGAGGGCGACGCGTACGTCGCGCCGCCGGGACACCGGCCACTGATCGCCGCCGGGACCTCGATCGTCGAGTTCAGTCGTACCGGCGATCTGCGACCGGTCATGGACGTCATCGGCCGCAACATCACGGCGGTGTCCGGGGCGCAGTCGTGACCGCCCCGATCGGCGCCGCAGTTCGGCCGGACGACCAGCATGCCGAGCTGGCCGACCGGCTGGTGCGGTGGCTGCAGGTCGGCGTTCGGTGTGACGACCTGTTCACCGAGGACGTCTTCGTCGACCTGTCCTTGCCGCACTGGCGGGTCCAGGGCCGGGGCGTGGACACGATCTTCGGGATCCGTGAGAGCGAGCATCCCTCTCGGGGGACCGTGCGGGTCGAGGCTCTGGACCGGACATCCCGCGGTTTCCTGATCCAGTTCGAGGAGCGATGGACCGCCGAGGCCCAGCAGTGGTACTGCCGCGAGCTGATCCACTGCATCGTCCGCGGCGGTCGGATCAGCGAGCTGTCGGTCTACTGCACCGGCGACTGGGACGAGGCCCTTCAGCTGCGGCATGCCGAGGAAGTGCCTCTCCTCCGGCCCTGACCGTAACCTCCGACGAATGGACCCCACAGCGGCCTCGGCGAGCATGATTGCTCGTGCCGAGGCCGCGTGGCAGCGCGGTAACGGAGAGGCCGCGATGGCCTTCTACGGCCGGGCGGCCGATCTCGCCGAGACCGGAGGCGATCTCGACACCCGGGTCGCGGCCGTGCTCGGGCTCGCCCGTGGACAGCAGTACAACCTCACGCCCGGCCTGCTGCCGGTGCGGCTGCACGCCGCGTACGAGATGGCCGCCGACCCGGCGGCTCGGGTCCGTCTCGCCGCCGCACTGGCCCGCTGTTGGTCCTACGCGAACGAGCCGCTGCGAGCCCGCCCCTTCGCCGACGAGGCTCTGGCCGGCGCCGAGCGGGCGAGCGACATGGTGCTGCTCGCGGACGCCCTGGATGCGGCGCTCACAGCGCATTGGGGTCCCGACGAGCTCGCCCGCCGGCAGGATTGGGCGTTCCGACTCGGCGACGCAGCGGCGCACCTGGTCGACCCCGACGCCCGGCTCCAGGCACATCTCTGGGGCCTGACCGTGGCGTGGGAGGTGCTCGACCTGCCGCGCATGCACCGCTTCATGCGCGCCCTCGAGGTGCTGGGCGAGGAGTCAGCCCGAGCACGGTTCTTCGCGGCCAGCCGGCGGCTGGCCCTGGAGATGCTCCGCGACCACGTTCATGTCGGGCCTTTGCTGATCGAACAGGCCGAGACAGCGGCGAAGGCCGCGGCGATCCCGGACTCGGAGAGCGTGCTGCACGCCATGCGCGGCTACCTGGCGTGGTGCAGCGATGACGCCGAGGGATGTGCGCTCGAGGCGCCGGAGTACGAGCACTTCGCCCTCGACCACGGGGTCGCGGTGGTGCGTGCCGAAGCGGCCGTGATGTGGATCGGGGCCGGGCGTCCGGACAAGGTGCGGGAGATGATCGGCGGCTTCACGGCCGAGACGCTGGCCGAACTTCCCCGTGACTCCGACTGGTTGCTCACCCTTCAATGCGTCCTCGAGGGGGCGCTCGCGGTGGGCGATCGGGAGGTGACAGCGGCCGCGGCCGGGCTGGTGGCACCGTATGCCGGACGATCGGTCCTCAACGCCGGCGCCGTCATGTGGCACGGCGTCACCGACGACACGTTGGCCCGGGCGGCCGCCCTGCTCGGTGACCACGACACCGCGGCCCGGTATCGCGCCGCCGCTCTCGCGACCTATGAACGCGTCGGGGCGACGTGGTGGCGCGACCGGCTGCTCGCGCGGGGGCCGACCGAGCCGCAGACCGCGGCCGACGAGGTCGTGGTGCGTTTCCATGAGCAGCCCGGCGGGCTGTGGATGGTCGGACGTGTCGGCGCCGAGGTCGTGCTGCCTCGCGTGCGCGGACTCGAACACCTGCACACCCTGTTGCGGCACGCCGACTCAGACGTGCCCGTGCTCGCCCTTGCCGGCGGGGGTGTGGTGGTCGAGCAGGGCGGACTGGACATCCTCGATGAGGAGTCCCGGCGAATGCTCCGGGGCCGGCTCGCCGAGCTCGATGCCCAGCTCACGGTCCACGAGAACGTCGACCGGCGCCAGGAACGTGGGGCGATCGCCGACTACCTCGTCGGCGCGACCGGGCTTGTCGGCCGCCGCCGCACGACCGGGTCGCACGACGAGCGCGCGCGGGTGGCCGTCCGCAAAGCGATCGTCGGCGCTCTGGCCCGGATCGCTGAGGCGGACCCCTGGTTGGGTCGCCACCTGCATGATCGGGTTCGCACGGGACGGCTGTGCCGATACCAGTCCGACCCCGACCATCCGGTCCGGTGGCTGCTCCAGCGAAGCTAGGGCCACGCCGCCCCCCGACTGCCCGGTGCCGCCGAGTCGGCGTTGCCTGGACGTCACGGGCTCGAGCGCGCGAGCTCAGCTGATCGACCCGTGTCATTGAGGGTGGGGCCGCCGCAAGGTGCGCATAGACCCTCGAAGCATGTACTGATCAACCCGGGGCGGCAGGGTTCCCCTCAACGGGAGGACCTGTCGACGGACGCGGCCAGCCCGGCTGATGCACTTCTGCGAGCAGCGGCATATTTCTCTATGGCGTCGACGGACGGTCGTTCGGGTTCCGCGAGCAGGGTGACGTCGACATCGAGGGGATTTTCGAGATCACCAGGATCGAGAGCGATCGGGCCGCAGACGCGAAATGAAGTGTTGGATCGATCTATCCCGGAAGGGCTAGGTCAGCCGGGCTTGGTGGACCCCGTGCCAGGGCGGTCGACGGTCGTGTCTGAGCCATCGAGACCGCGCTCGGCGCCCCGCTCCGGTCATTCCCTCCGCTCGTGACGTCGGCGTCACTTCGTGGTGCGCCAAGCGAACTCCGCGATCGACGACCGCCTATGAGGCGACGCCCCCTGCTCGGTCTGAACGTCCACGGGCCGCCCAACCATGGAGTTGGGCGGCCCCGTGAACGTCGAATGAGGTCAGCAGGCCTGTCTGGAGTTGATGCAACTGACGGCGCGGTCCATCAGCCGGGAGGGCATCAGGTTGATCGAGCTGGCGTGGTCGGTCACCGGGTTGTGCTGCTGGTCCGGGAAGGAGTCCAGGGCGAACGCCCGACCGTCGGGCCGGTCGTAGGTCAGCGTCATCCGCAGGGCCGGGATCGGCACCGTGCCACGGTCACAGGTGCCGTCCTCCTCGGGGAACCCCACGTGTGAGCGGTGGTCGTCGGAGTCGGTGTTCTCGCCGTCCCAGCAGCTCGGGAAGTCGAGGATGCGCACGAGGCTGCTGCCCTGGGGGCAGAGCGGGTACCGGGTGGTCGTCCGGTCCTCGAACCCGGTGCAGGTCCACTTCGCGTTGGCGTTCTCCTGGCCGTTGGTGCCCGCCTTGGCGTCTCCGGTGGCCAGGCGCAGTCCCTGGGGTGCGGCGACGACGTCGTCGGTGGGGTTGCCGTGGAAGGTGAGGTCGACCGACGCGGCCGGGAGGACCGAGCCGAAGTTGCCGTCCAGCCCGCCGCCGTCGTCGAAGGCGTCGGGCCCGGTGCTGTTGAGGTCGCGGATCACCGGCCAGTAGTAGGTCGACCGGTCGCCGTTGGTGCAGGTCGTGCTCGCCGAGCGCAGTTCCTCGTCCGAGGACGCGAAGGTCGTGGCGGTGGTGCCGACGTAGTCGTGGACGTGCTGAGCGGCGTTGCGCTTGCCGGGCCCCAGGACGATGTTGTCGCTGTTGCGGTGGGAGCCGTCGGCGTTCGTGCCGCAGTCGACGCGGAAGGTGCCGGCTGCGGAGAAGCGTCCGCCGTCGCCCTCGGAACCGGGATCGACCTGCCGGATGTCGACGAAGTCGGAGGCGTCGGGCGGCGCGGCCTGGTCCCGGCCCTTGAACTGCTCCTCGGCCCGGCCCTCGTCCCCGTCGTCGTTCCCGTCGTTCCCGTCGTTCTTCCGGTCCTCGTTCTGGTCGCCGTTGTGGTCGCCGCTCTGGTCCTGGTCGCTCCGGTCCTGGTCGCCCCGGTTGCGGTCGTCCCTCCGGTCGTTGCCGGAACCCCCCTCCCGGTCGCCCCGGTCGCCCCGGTCGCCCCGGTCGCCCCGGTCGCCGGAGTCGGAGTCGGAGTCGGAGTCGTCGCGGTCGCGGTCGCGGTCGCTGGAGTCGTGGTCCGTGCGCTGGTTCTCCGAGCTCTGTTCGTCGGATCCGTCGGATGCCTGGTCGTCGTTTCCGCTCGTGCCGAGTGACTCGGTGAGCCTGCTGACGAGGCCGGAGCCGTCGGTGGAGTCCGACCCGGTGTGGGCGGACGCCGAGCCGGCGGCCACGACGACGCCGCCGGCCACGAGCACGGCGGCAGCAGCGGCGACGATGCGAACGGGTCTGGTGGTGCGATGTCTTCCGCGTCGGGGCACGGGAACCTCCTGGCCGCCACGGCGCGGAACGGCAGACGTGCTGAGGGAGCCCGTCCCGCGCTCGAGGGTGTGGTTGTCCTGGTCATCTCGTCGGAGTCGGGCGACGGGTTCGGGGGAGAACGACGACGCTCGGCGAGCCGATGGCGAGGAACCGTAGGAAGAACACCCGCAGGTGGCATCGAGCCTGAGAAGAAATGGTGGGAGCGGGCGCTCGCGGGTCCGTCGAGCGCGACCGACGGCATTTTCCTGCTGCGAATAGTCGAATCAGCGTGAACGCGGGATCGCGCCCCTCTCAGACGGGCGTCCGGCGATTGTCAGGAACCCGCAAGCTTCTCTGCTCGCTATGGACCGTGGGGCCGGGATACGGACGCTTTCGGTGCGGGCATGTCGCTCTCCCGAGCTCTGTCAGGTCCGCTCGACGAGTCGTGCCCGGGGTTCGCGGCGGCGTGCCGGGTCCGCACCGACTCAACCCGCCGCCGTCGCTCCCGCGAGCCCGCTACGGGGTGGGGGTGGGTGGGTCGCCGGTGGTGCTGGTGTCGCCGGACTCGTCGACCGGCGGCGGAGGGGTGAGGTCGGCGATCAGACGGTCGAGGTCTCGTCGTGGACCCAGGAGGAGCGTGGTCCCCTCCGGCCCGCTCAGTCGCACGAAGCCCCGGGGAGGTTCCCAGCCGGGCGGAGCAGGTTCGGCCAGCTCGACGACGCAGCGCGGATGCTGCTCGTCGTCCCCCTCGCCGTCGTCCGCGGGCGCGTCGTGATGGTGGAGCAGATCGGGGATGCCCACGACGGCGTGCAGGCGTGACCCGTCGGGGTCGAGCACGGGGAGCGTCGCGGACCCCGATCGCTGCAACGTGTCCACGGCGGCACCGAGACCTCCGTGGTGCTCGAGCACGGGGGACCAGCGCACGACGCCGCGCTCCCGGCCGACGCCGTCGAGGCCCGTCGGGGGTGCAGCCGCGTCGGGGAGCACGTCGCCGACGGTGCGGCGGGCCCACCGAGGGGTACCGGGTGGCGCCAGTCGGATCCCCCGTCTGGCCAGCTTCTCGGTGTAGATCGTCTCGGTCTGCAGCTGGCGGCTGACTGCGGTCGCGGCGGCGACACCGATCATCAGCGGGAGGACGAGAGCCCACTCGCCGGTGATCTCCGCGACGATCACCACGGCGGTGATCGGGGCGCGGGTCGCCCCGGCGAGCACGGCGGCCATCCCGACGAGGGCGACGCTGCCGGTCGAGGTGCCCGGGCTCAGGAGACCGAGTCCGTCGGCGAGCAGGGAGCCGGCCATCGCTCCGAGGAACAGCGACGGCGCGAACACGCCACCGGAGCCGCCGATGGCGAGGGTCAGGCTCGTCGCGACGAGCTTGCCGATCAACAGGATCGCCAGGAACCCTGCCGCGTAGCCACCGTTGACGGCCTGCTCGAGGACCGGGTAGCCGACCCCGTACATCTGGGGCAGGGCGAACAGCACGGCGCCCAGCGCGATCCCGCCGACGGCGGGCCGCAGCCACTCCGGTCCACGCCAGAGCCGGTCGACGAGGTCCTCGGCGCCATAGAGGGTTCGCGTGAACACGACCCCGACGAGACCTCCGACGATGCCGACGGCCGCAAACGCCAGCAGTTCCCACGCGGAGCCCACGCTGAACGGTGGCAGCGACAGGAACGTCTGCGCGCCCTCGAACCCGCGGGCCACCGTGTTCGCCAGCACCGAGGCCAGCGCGATCACCACGAAGGACACCACGGAGAAGTCGAGCAGGATGATCTCGAGGGCGAAGAAGACGCCGGCGACCGGCGCGTTGAACGTCGCCGAGATTCCTCCGGCCGCTCCGCAGGCGACCAGGAGACGGAGCCGGCTGTCGGACAGGCGCCACCACTGGCCGATGCTCGAGCCCAGGGCCGACCCGATCTGCACGATCGGGCCCTCCCGGCCCACCGAGCCCCCGGAGCCGATGCACAGGGCGGACGCCAGCGACTTGACCACCGCGACGCGCGGGCGGATCCGTCCGCCCCCCTCGGCGACCGCGAGCATCACCTCGGGCACGCCGTGACCACGGGCCTCGCGGGCGAAGCGGTAGACCAGCGGCCCGTAGAGCAGCCCACCCACCACCGGCACGGCCAGGAGGAACCACCGGCCAGCCCCCGGCCACCACGGCAGTGGCGCTCCCGGGACAGCGGTGTAGTCCTGCTGCCCGGTGAAGAGCCGTGTGAAGCCGAAGATCAACTCTCGGAAGACGATGGCGCCGGCCCCGGCCCCCAGTCCCACGACCACCACCGCGACGACGAGCACCGCGGGGTCGCGCCACCGGGCCCATCGCGGAGCAACTCCGTCGCCGGTTCCCCGATCGAGCCCACGCAGCCTACTCATGGTTCCAGGGCTCCGCGGATCATGGTGACGAAGGTGTGGATCAGCCGCTGCCGGGTGTCGGGATCGGGTTGCTCGGCCACGAGCCATGTGTCCATGGCCTGGCCCATGCCGACGACGACCGCGACCAGCAGACCGGAGGGTAGGTCGGCGCGGATCGCGCCGAGGTCCTGTCCGGCCGCGAGCGTCCGTTCGATCCAGGGCAGCGCCACCCGTTCCATCTCCTGCTGCGCGGTGCTGAGGGCCGGGTTGCCCGACGCCGCGAGCCAGCCCCGCGTCAGCGCTCCGAGCTGCGGGGAGGCGGAGAAGGCTGCCATCACCTCGACGTAGTAGCCCTCCAACCCGGACCAGAAGTCGTCGGGACCGCCATGGACGGGAGCGTGAAAAGGACCCAGACCGGCGAAGAGACGCTCGAACTCCAGGCGCGTGACGTACGTGTAGAGGTCCTCCTTGCCGTCGAAGTAGTAGTACAAGGAGCCCTTGGACACCCCGGCTGCCTCGATGACCCGATTCAGGGATCCGTCATGGAAGCCGTGGGTGGCGAACTCGTCGACGGCGGCACGCACGATCGCCTGCTGCTGCTGGTGTGCGAGGTTGAAGAACCTCGGGCGGACCATGCGCTCAGGGCGACGGCTGGAACGTGGCCGAGGCGGGGAGCTCGACGGCATCCCGGAAGCTCTTGCCCATGACCCGGTCGGTCACCCATGGCAGTCCCATCAGCTTCATCCCGGTGTTCCGGACCAGAAGTTGGAACCGGCTCTTCGGTGCGAACGCCAGGCCCAGCCCCCGCGCGGCGTCCTGCTTGGCACGGAGCAGCGGCGCCAGCCGAGCGCCGTAGCGGCCGAACGCCTGGACGTGGTCGCCGGTCGAGCCGGCCAACTCGGCCGCGAGCACGTACGCCTCGACCATCGCCAACGCCGAGCCCTGCCCGGCCAGCAACGACGGGCACGCCGCCGCGTCGCCGACGAGCCCGATCCGGCCACGGGACCACGTCGGCATGCGGACTTGGCTCACACGGTCGAAATAGAACGTTCTGGCATCCGACATCACCTCCAGCATCTCGGAGGTCTCCCACCCACGTCGCGAGAGCCGATCCCGGAGCAGCCTCTGCTGCTGGGCGAGGGTGTCCGCACGAACGTCCCGCTCGTGCCGGAGGGTGATGAGGAACATCGTGACGTCGTCCGGCAACGACAGCCGGACGACCTGGAATCCGAGGCCCGCGTACATCATGGCGACCCGTTCGTCGCGCGGGCGATACCCGGTCACGTCGAAAGCGGCGACCACGATCCCGAGGTATCTCTCGAACTGCTGCTGGGGACCGAAGGCCAGCCGGCGCACCCGGGAGTGCAGCCCGTCCGCGCCGACCACAAGATCGAACTCCCGCTGGAGCCCGCTCTCGAAGGTCGCGTGCACGCGGTTCCCGTCGTCCTCGACCGCACTGACCGTGTCGCCGAGGATGGTCTCGGCCCGTCCGTCGAGGGCTTCGTAGATGACCTCGGCGAGATCGGACCGGCGGATGCTGACATAGCGGTCGTCCGAGCCCATGACCGCGGACGGTGTGAACGACGCGATGCGCTGCCCGCTCGATCCGACGGCACGAGCCTCGGCGAAGCGATGTCCCCGACGCCGGAGCTCCGGGACGATGTCCATCCTCTCGGCGACGTCGAAGCCGGCACCCCAGAAGTCGACGAGATGGCCGCCGCGCCGCAGTTCGGGAGCGCGCTCGACGAGCGTGGGTTCGTGCCCGGCGCGCAACAACCAGTAGGCCAGCGTCGGTCCCGCGATCCCCGCGCCCACGACGAGCACCTTCATGATCAGGCCCTCCGCGCATCCTGACCGGTGGTTCGACCACCAGTCTAATTCGACGCACGCGTTTCAGGAAGAGCGGCCGTCCGTCCGCCACTGGGGGACTTCGGCCGCACATGCGGTCGGGCCCTCGCGGCCTGCACCGGCTGCTGGACCGGCTGCCAGGCGTGCGATCTGTTGAGAGCGGTCGGTGGTCATTCCGCCGGGTCGGCGCTGGCCCCTCCGACCCGGAGGATGCGCCCGGTGGAGGGGACGCCGCGGTCGTCGACGAGGAAGAGCTGGTAGAAGCCGGTCGGGACGGTTTGGATCGAGGCCGGGATGTCGAGCGCGAGCCTCGGGCCGGTGCGGCGTAGGTCGAGTGCGACGGAGCGTTGGTCGACGCTGTTGACGTGGGTCGAGCTCGCGAGCCGGACCAGTCGGGCGCGGTCGATGCGCTCGGGGTCGGGGGTGGTGACGGTGAGGGTGTCGCCGCGCTCGGCGGAGCCCGGGGCCTCGCCGATCTCGGGCCGTGGCCCCTGGAACAGGTAGGGCGGCGAGTAGATCTCGACGCGTTGCTCGAAGGTGCCCGGCACGGTGTTGTTCTCGTCGTCGAACAGCGGGTCCGAGCCGGCCGTGAGCACGCGCCCGTCGGGGAGCAGGAGCCCCTCGGTGTGGTAGTTCCGCCCCACCTCGGGGTCGGCGGCCACGGTGAGCGTCCCGCCGTCGGGTCCGGGGTGATAGATACGTGCGAGCAGGTGGTCGGAGGCGCCCTTGCCGCGGTAGTCGCCGGAGCCGTTGCTGATGAGCAGGGAGTCGTCGGGCAGGGTCACGAGGTTCGGGTAGCGGGTGGGCACGGGCAGCTCCGGGCCCGGGATGAAGCGCGGCGAGGGGTCGTCGAGGTCGACGAGGTCGATGCGGGCGGTGGCGCGGGGGCTCTCACCGATGCCGCCGCCGCCCACGACCGCCATCCGCTGCTCCTGCACGGGCCCGACCCAGGCCGCACCGGAAGTCTCGAGCAGGTCCGGGTCGCGCAGGCCCGGTACCGGCTCGAAGGCGTTGTCGTCGAGGTCCCACAGCCCGGGGACCCGGCCCTGGTCGGCGGGCCCGTAGCCGGCGGTGGTGCCGGTGTAGAACATCCGGTCGGGCGCACCGGTGGTGAACAGGCCGGGATAGGTCGGGAAGTAGTGCGTGAGGTCCTTGCGCTCGGTCCAGGTGTTCGTGGCCGGGTCGAAGATCTCGGTCTGACCGTTGAGGACCTCGCCGACGCCGTCGAGGCCGGAGGTGGCCATCACACGTCCGTCGACCATCGGGGTGAGGGTCGGATACCAGCGGGCGAACGCCATGTCGCCGACCCGCGACCAGGTCTCGGTGACCGGGTCGAACGTGAAGGCCTTGTCCGTGCCCTGGTAGTCCTGCTTGTCCAGCGTCATCGGGGCGCCGAGGCCGTAGAGGTTGCGGCTCTGCTCGGGAGGCAGGCCCGCGATGGCGTACTGCTCCCGGTCGGGATTCTGTGCCGCGGGTCCGGGCACCACGGCCTCCACGAACACGGTGACCTCGCTCGCGGTCACGGTCGCCCCCGCGCCGGTGGTCGACTTGGCCGCCGGCGGCACGAGGGCGTCGCGCGCACTGCGATACCGCTGCCCGGCGGGGGAGACGAACTCGGTGCCGGCGGGCACGGAGCGGGCGACGTCCGGGTTCTCGTTCTTGACCCGCATCGCGCCGGCGGCGTGGGTGACCGCGCCGGAGAGCTTCTCGTAGCGGGCGGTGCCCCCGGCCACGAGCAGCCGGCCGTCGGGGAGCAGGGTCTGGCCGCCGCAGAACATGTCGTCGGGGACCGGGATCATGCGCGTCGAGCCGTCGCGGGGGTCGTAGAGCAGGCTCTTGAGCGCCTTGGTGGCGAACAGGTCCTCCTTGTTCCCCGAGCCCGCGATCAGCAGCACCTTGCCGCTCGGGAGCAGGGCGCCGTGGATGGCGTTGACCCGGTCCGCGGGAGGAACGTCGACGACGTCCCACCGTCCGTGCCGCTGCATGTACGGCAGGCTGTTGACCAGCCGGTCGTGGCGCCACTGCGCGACGTAGGAGAAGGCGGGCGGCAGGTTCACCCCCAGCAGCACGGCCGCGGCGAGCACACCGAGCAGGATCGACGGGCCACGGCGTCGAGCGGAGCCCGGCACGCCTAGGACCTCCCCACGACCTCGCCGGGGCGATCGGTGGCGCGGTGGTCGTCCATCTCGGTTCTCTCCTCGTGACGGGTGGCAACGGAGGGGACGGTGCGCCGGCCGCCCCCTCGCCGGCCGCGCACCGTCCCCTGGTGTCAACGAATCCGACCCCTGTGCCGTAAGTGCTCACCGCCTTGCGATCGCCTGACGACACCCGGAGACCGATGGCGAGGCGGACGATCCGGGGGTGCACTCGTTCCCGGACAGCGAGCGAGGAGGAGTGCATGCCGACTGCCGGCCTGGCACATCGAGGGCTGTCCCGCGCCCTCGTCCGGGCGCCGATCCTCGCCTACCGCTGCGGCCTCGGGGCGCTTCTCGGACGTCGCTTCGTCTTGCTGACCCATGTCGGGCGCACGACCGGACGTCCGCGACAGGTGGTGCTCGAGGTCGTCGGACGGGGTGAGGCCCCGGGCTCCTACCTGGTGGCGTCGGGCTACGGCGCGAGGGCGCAGTGGTTCCGCAACGTCCTCGCCCATCCCGAGGTCAGCTACCAGGTCGGGCGGCGTCGCCGTGACGGGTGGGCCGACCCACTGCCGTCCGCGGAGTCCGGTCGCCGCCTCGCCGACTACGCCCGACGTCACCCCCGGACGGCGGCCGCGCTGATGGCGATGGTGGGCCACGACATCGACGGCTCGCCCGAAGCCTACGAGCGCCTCGGCGCCGACGCCGAGCACGGCGTCCCCCTCGTCCTGCTCAGCCCCTCACCGGCGCCGCCCGGCGCCGGCGACCCGTGACCGGCTTCCCGCGGCCGGAGGAGGGATCCATTCCTTGATCCGCTATTTCCGCGAGCACACCAGCCCGCCGGTGTTCATCTCCTCGGCGCTGATCGCGCTCGCCCTCGTGCTCTGGGGAGTCCTGTCGGCGTCCTCGCTGTCGACGGCGGCGAGTGCGGTGAACTCGTTCATCGTCACGAACTTCGGCTGGCTCTACATCTTCAGTGCCAGCGGGTTCCTGATCTTCGTCATTGTGCTGATGGCGTCGCGCTACGGCCGCATCCGGCTCGGTCCGGCGGACTCGAAGCCCGAGTACGGGACCATGTCGTGGTTCGCGATGCTGTTCACCGCGGGCATGGGCATCGGTCTCGTGTACTACGCGGTGAGCGAGCCGGTCAGCTACTTCCAGGAGCCTCCCGTGGGTGCCGGGGGGACACCCGAGGCCGCGCAGAACGCGATGTTCCTGACCTTCTTCCACTGGGGCCTGCACCCGTGGGCGATCTACATCGCGCTCGGTCTGGCGTTGGGCTACTTCGCGTTCCGCAAGGGCCTCCCGCTGCGTCCGGCGTCCGCGCTGTACCCACTGCTGGGTGAGCGCATCAATCGCTGGCCTGGCTTCCTGGTCGACGTCCTCGCGGTGTTCGGCACCCTGTTCGGCCTGGCCACCTCGCTGGGCCTCGGGGCCCAGCAGGTCGGCGCCGGCCTGGAGACCCTGTTCGGCATCTCGAACAGCACGCCGCTGCAGATCACGCTGATCCTGGGCATCACCGCGATCGCGGTCGCGTCGGTGATGCTCGGGATCGACAAGGGCATCCGGAACCTGTCGCTGATCAACCTGTGGCTCGCGTTCGCGCTGATGGTGTTCGTCTTCGCCTTCGGGCCCACCCGCGACCTGCTCAACACGACCGTCAGCAACGTCGGCAACTACCTCCAGAACCTGCCGGCGCAGAGCTTCCAGACCTACCCCGGCGACCCGGCCGCCCAGGAGTGGCAGGCGAGCTGGACGCTCTTCTACTGGGGCTGGTGGATTTCCTGGTCGCCGTTCGTCGGCATGTTCCTGGCCCGGATCTCCTACGGGCGCACGATCCGCTCGTTCATCGCCGGTGCGCTGTTCGCCCCGGTCGGCGCCTCGATGGTGTGGCTGACCATCTTCGGGGAGAGCGCGCTGAACCTGCTGGAGCAGAACCCCGCCAACCCCCTGGCCGAGGCGTCGACCGACACCGGCATGTTCGTGCTGCTGCAACAGCTCCCGGTCGGGGCCATCGCCTCGGTGCTCGCCTCCGCGGTCGCGATCATCGTCGTGGTGCTCTTCTTCGCCACGTCGTCGGACTCCGGGTCGCTCGTGGTCGACATCCTCACCAACGGCGGCGACCCGAACCCACGCTGGCAGCAGCGCCTGTTCTGGGCGGTGATGGAGGGCGTCATCGCAGCGGTCCTGCTCGCGGCGGGCGCCGCGAGCGGGGCGGACGCCCTCAGCGCCCTGCAGACCGCCTCGATCCTCGCCGGCCTGCCTTTCTGCCTCGTGCTCATCGCCATGTGCGTCGGCTTCCTCAAGGCGCTGTCGACCGAGCGGTTCGTCGTCCGGATGCGGACCGAGGCCTCCCCGATGCCCGGCCTGCGGGCGGCGGCGCGGCCCGCGGGGTCCGTGCTCACCGCGACGGGCAACGGCAGGCACGCCCAGGAGGACGGCGCGGACCTCGAGGAGCCGGCCGAGGGATCGGGACTCGCCGACGCCGACGAGGAGCTCGACCCCTCGCTCGGCGAGACCACCGTCGCCGAGCTCTCCCAGGTGCCGGTGTCGGTCGGGGGCCGGTCGACCACGGTGAACCGCACCGAGTAGCCGCACGACACGACCAGTCGAGGAGGAGTGATGAGCCAGGAGAACGAACGGGCGGCTCAGCGCGCCCACCGCAACGTCGGGCTGCCCGACGAGGAGTACGACGACGAGGGACGTCCGGCTGCCGCCCGTGCGCGTGACGCGGACCCGCCACCGGGAGCGCGGAGCCGGAGCGGTCGGACGAGCCGGAGGACGGCTGAGCCTCGCCGTGGCTCGGCGACGTCGGGTCCGGTGCCTGGGGCGACGGTCCGTTCGAGCGTGCTGAGCGCTCGATCAACGGATCACGACGGTGGTCGCTCAGGTCGGCCGGCGTCGGTGACGTGCTGCCAGAGCCCGGATGAACGTCGTGATCGCCTCTTGCTCTGAGGCGCTGTGGTCTTGGGCGAGCTCTTCGACGTCTGCAGCACGTTCGTCCAGCTCCTGGAGCACCCGCCGGTGCGACGCCTCGGACACGGCAAGGACTCGCCGTCGACGGTCCCGTTCGTGAGGGTGACGGGTCACGTGGCCGGCTTCCACCAGGCGGTCGACCAATGCTGTCGCCGAGCCCGAGGACATCCCCAGCAGGCGGCCCAGTTCCGTGGGACCGAGTTCATGAGGACGCAGCAGAACGTGCTTGACGGCCAGGTAGTCCCCGGGAGTGACCCCGAGGACGGCGCTCATGGCGACGTCGGCCTCGGCGATCGCGACAGCAAGGTCGTGCACGGCCCAGGCGAGCAGGTCGGCCCGCGGACCCGCGGGCGTGGTCGGGCGCTTCGCCGGTTGCCGGGGCACGGCGCGCATCCTACGGTCGCTTGAAAGTAGAGTCACTCGATATTCAAGCGACAGGGGGCGTGCCGATGCGGGAGAACAGAGGGTTGCTCCGGGCCACGACCACGCTGGTGCTGGCGACGGCGCAGCCGTTGTCGACCCGGGCGGCGCGGTGGACGGGTATTGCCGTGAAGGCGCTACGACGCCGACAGGCCCCGGTCGCGACCGCCGCCGTCCTCGGCGGCGTCACCCTCGCCACCAGCAGCGCCGTCGGGCGGACCGTCACCGCACGACGGTGAGGGGGGTGGCTCGTCATCGCTCCCGCCGTGCCGGCGACCGCGGGTGCTCACGAGCACCGGCCGTCGGGTGAGGAGCCGTGCCGCGCCGTCGGACCCGCCGGCCGCCGGCGGGAGGAGATCCCGTCGACGTCACGGCTCCGGGCGCGTCCGCCGGCGGGAGGGGTGTCGGGGGGAGGGCACGTCCATCCACCGTCGGGCGGCTCGCCGAGGAGATCGCGCAGATTGCCGAGCAGCAGGCTCATCGCCGGAGGTCCTCGTCGTCGGGGAAGTCGTTCCGACCGACATCACCACGGACGAGGTGAACCTCGCCGCAGAGATCCCTTGCGGTGGGCTGACGACGGAGGAAGGGATCGGGGTGCGGGTCGTGCGCTCGGGGGCGTGTCAGTCGGGGACACGTCGCCGCCCGCGTTCCGCGTCGCCGGGCTCGGACAGCTCCCGGACGATCTCGGCGGCGACGTAGAGCGAGAGCGTGAGCAGGTAGAGCCATACCAGCAGGATCAGACCGCCTCCCAGGGCACCGAGGCCTGCGGTGAGCCGCCCGACGACCGAGACGTAGAGCGGGAAGAGGGCGCTGGCGGCGAGCCAGCCCCCGACGGCGACGATCGCGCCGACCGCCGTGACGCGCCAGGTCCGCCGCCCCGGCCGCATCCCGGTCCGCAGCACCAGCACCGCCCACCCGAGGAGGGCGACGACGACGGCCGGCCACCGCAGGAAACGCCACAGCAGGTGCCCGGCGGGGAGGTCGAGCACCAGCAGCGGGTCCTGCACGGCCGCCGCCGTGACGGTCGCGCCGCCCAGCAGGAGCAGCACGGCGAGTCCCACCGCGGCGCGCCACGAGCGGGGCGCACGCCCGGCGATCGTGGCCAGCGCGTACAGCACCGAGCGGAGAGCCCGGACCAGCAGGACCAGCGCCGCGAGGGAGCCGACGGTGAGGAGCCCGGTGGTGCTGGTGGTCAACAGCGTCGCCGCAGCGTCGGCGGCGGCACTGCCGCGGGTGGTGAGCACCGCCCGCAGCAGACGGGTCATCCCGTCCGCCGCGGCCGCATCGGCTCCCGCCCCGAGCGCCGGCCCGCCCGTGCGCAGGATCGCGACGACGGTCAGCAGCGCGGGGAAGACCGCCAGCGCGGTGAAGAACGCCGACTCGCCCGCGAGTGCCGGGACCCGATGTGTCGACGCGGAGGCGAGGACGCGTCGGAAGCGTCCGCGTGGCGGCCGTCCGGGTCGGCGGAGGAACCTCACATCCGTGTCTCCCTCGGGGTGGGTGGATCAATCCTCCTCGCCGTCGGGTGGGCGGTGCGTGTCGGCCCCGGCGTCCGTGGTGCTGCGGTGCAGCGGCGCCATGAGGTCGAACCACGTCCCGGCCGGAACGGACCCGCCGGTGAGGTCCCCGTCGGAGCAGGTCCGGACCGGATCGACACAAACGGGCGTCGGGGCCCCGGTCGAGAAGGTCATGACCGCCCCGGCGTAGCGGTCGGTGGCGCCGACGTAGGCCGCCGACGTCGACCGCTGGGTGGTCCCCGTCTTGCCGATCATCGGGCGGTCCCAGTCCGCGTCCTCGGCGGCCCCGGACGCAGTCCCGTCGACGCTGCCGTCCGACAACGCCGTTCGCAGGTCGCCGGCCACCCCGGCGGACACCGCACGCTCGCATGGAGGGAGCGGAGGGGTGACGTCGCGACCGTGGCGGTCGGTCACGCGGGTGACGACCGTGGTGGGGCACCACATGCCGCCGGCGGCGATGGTGGCGGCGACGTTCGCGAGGTCCAGCGGGCTCGTGGGATCGGGTCCGAGGGTGAACGAGGCCTGCTCGGTCTCGCGCACGCGCTCGGCCAGCGGTCGCCCGTCGGGACCGGGAGCAGCGAGTGTCGTCCGTAGCCCGAGACGGCGTGCCACGTCGACGACCGGGTCGACCGAGCCGAGGCGGTCAGTGAGGGCGACGAAGGGGGTGTTGGGTGATTCGGCGAGCGCTCGGCGCAGCGTGAGCTCGTCGTCGTGGGAGCCGAGGTTCTCGACGGTGTAGTCGTCGCCGGCGTCGTCGAAGACGCGGGAGGTGTAGCGCTCGGGGACGTCGAGCTCGGTGTCGGGCTCCACCAGGCCCCGCTCCAGGGCGGCGGCCACGGTGAAGATCTTGTAGACCGATCCGGCGCCGCGCAGGGGAGCGGTGGTGAGCGGCAGCGCCGTCTCGCCGGCCGCGGCGTCGTTGCCGTAGGTGCGGTTCGCGGCCAGGGCGAGCACCGGGCGCCGGTCGGTCTCCGGCGCCACGACCGCCGCGACGGCGGCGACCTCCCGGTCGGGATCGATCGCGTCGAGCGCTGCCTCGCGCGCCTCCGCGGCGACGCGGGGATCGAGCGTCGTGCGCACCGTGTACCCGCCGGTGGCGAGCCTGGAGGGGTCGAGTCCGGACGCGGCGAGGCGCTCGACGACCTCCCGGCAGAAGAAGCCGGTGCCCGGTCGCGCTCCGACGCACCCCTCGGCCGGCAGCGAGGGTCGGGCCGCACCCCGAGCGGCGCGGCGCGTGCCGTGGCGGCCCGGTCAGGCGTGAGCGAGCCGACCTCGGTCATCGCGGTGAGCACCTGGTCGCGGCGGTCGCGGGCCGCTTCGGGGTGGTCGATCGGGTCGTAGCCGCCGGGGGAGCGCACCATCCCGGCCAGCAGGGCCGCCTGGGGCACGGTGAGCGTCGCGGCGCTCGTCCCGAACCAGGTGCGCGCCGCCGCCTCGACCCCGTAGGCGCCACGCCCGAAGTAGACGAGGTCGAGGTAGCGGGTGAGGATCTCGTCCTTCGTGAGCCGATCGGAGATCCGGTGGGCGAGACGGACCTCGGTGAGCTTGCGTCCGACGGTGTCGGCGGTGGCGGCGCGGCGCTCCTCCGGGGTGTCGGCCAGGGCGTAGAGGCGCTGGTTCTTGACGTACTGCATCGTGATCGTGGACGCGCCCTGACCCTCGAGCGGCGCCCCCGACACCGCGTTGGTCACGATCGCGCGGGCCACCCCCCGGGGGTCGACGCCGTCGTGGGTGTAGAAGCGCTGGTCCTCGATCGCGACGATCGCCGCTCGCATCGTGTCGGCGATGCGCTCCGCGCCGACCGGCAGGCGGAACCGGCGGTAGAGCAGGGCGATCGGTGCTCCGGCCGCGTCCGTCACGACCGTGGCGGCGTCGGCACCGTCGTCGACGACGCCGGTGGACGTGGCGTCGACGCCGGTCGACGCCCGCGCGAGGAGCGTGCCGGCGCCGATGGCGACCGGTGCCATCAGCACGGCGACCAGCAGGCCCGCCAGGGCCACGGCCACGGCGCCACGGAGGAGCAGGACGGGCCGGTCGACGGCAGGACGGTCGTGCTCCTCGCCGCCGTGTCTCGCCATGCAACCACGTGATCACGTCCTGCTCCCCGAGGCGACCGTGACCTGCTGACGATCGCCTGACGATGCCCCGAGACAGCGATTCGGCCGCGCGGGCGGGGGCACGCCTCGAGAGTGCGCCGCTACGTGATCCCACTGCTCCTCGTGGCCCTGGGCCTCCTCACCGCCTGCTCGAACGGGGTCGAGGCCGCCCCGCCGCAGCCCCGCCCGCTGGGCCCGGAGGACCCGTCCGGCAACCCGACGCCCGAGACGTGGCTCGCCGAGGTGTGCACCGCGCTCACACCGGCCGTGATCGCGGCGCAGCCCGTGCCCGAGATCCGGCCGGACGACCTCCTCGCCTCGCGCGGGCAGATGTCGGCCTACCTCGATGTCCGGATCGCCGCGTTCGACGCGGCCGCGGACGGGATCAACCGCGCCGGGCCGCCGCCCGTCGAGGCGGGGCAGATGGTGACCGAGCCCGTCGTCGGGCTGCTGCGTGAGCGCTCCGAGCAGATGGCGATGCTCCGCGAGGACCTGCGCGCGGTCCCTGAGGTCGCCGACGACACACTGCTCGCCGTCCTGCAGAAGGCCCGGGGGCGGTTGGTGCTCGCGGGCCGTGCCGTCTCGCTGCCCGACCTGGCTCTGCCGCCGTCGCTCGGGGCGCAGGCCGCGGCCGTTCCGTCGTGTCGAGCCCTCGCCACCGGCGCTCCGGGCTGAGCCGGCTCAGGGCGTCGGTGCGACGGTGCTCGTCGGCTGCGAGGTCGAGGCGGGCGTCGTCGACGGGGGATCGAGGCCGGGTTCCCGGGTGACCGAGGGCGGCAGCACCACCGGGGTCGTGGCGGGCAGGGGTTCCGGCGCGTCCTGGGGCTCGACCCCGCAGCTGACGGCCGAGGCCGCGCCGAATGCCACCAGGAGGGCGACGGTGCGGCGTCTCATGACGGCACCTCGGGCAGGGCGACCACGAAGCGCGCCCCGCCTGCGGGCCGGTCCTCGACCCAGACACGACCGCCGTGACCCCGGACGTGCTGGGCGACCAGCGCGAGCCCCAGGCCGGTGCCGCCGGTGTAGGCGCCGTCGCGTCCGGCTCGGGGTCCGCGGGTGAAGCGCTCGAAGACGCGGTCCCGCTGCTCGGCCCGGACCCCGGGGCCCGCATCGTCCACCTCGATGACGGCCCACCCGTCCCGGCGCCGGACGCCGAGGCGCACCAGGCCCCCGCCGTGGTGGCGCGCGTTCTCGCAGAGGTTCGCCACGACTCGGTCGAGGCGCCGCCGGTCGGCGGACACCAGCGGTGTGGGGCGCTCGATGTCGAGCACACCGCCCTCGACCAGCGATTCGGGCACGTTCTCGACGACCACGGCGAGATCCACCGACTCGACGTCGTCCTCGTCGGGGGTCTGGATCCCACGGGAGATCTCCAGCAGGTCCTCGACCATGTGGTGGAAGCGCCGGACATCCGCGGTCAGGAGGTCGACCGCGCGCCGGGCGGTGTCGGGCATGTCGTCGCGGCGACGGCGCAGGACCTCGCCGGCGTTGATCATCGTGGTCAAAGGGGTCCGGAGCTCGTGGCTGACGTCGCCTGCGAACCGCGCGTCACGGTGCACCCGCTCGGCGAGGGCGTCCGCGGTGGCGTTGAAGCGCGTCGCGATCGGGGCGAGGTCGGCCTCGTGACGGTCGGGGAGCCGTGCCGTCAGATCGCCCTCGGCCATGCGGCCCGCCGCATCGGTGAGCTCGGTGAGCGGCAACAGGGCCCGTCGGGCGGTCCACCAGCCCAGCAGGACCCCGAGCAGCCCCGCCAGGATCGTTCCCGCGACGAGGACGGAGGAGACGAACCGCAGTGTCTGGTCGAGCTCGGTGAGCGGCACGAGCAGGACGAACAGGTCACCGGCCGGGGTGACCGGGAGGGCGACCGCCAGCACCGGCGCACCGTCGAGAACCAGGCGCTGGCGCGCAGGCGCCCCCGCGAGCAGGGCGACGGGCACGTCGTCCACGTCGACCTGGCGCCCGGCAGTGGTCCATGCTCCGCCGGCCCGCAGGAGCACGCCGGCCCCGGTCTCGCCGGTCAGCCCCACGAGCAGGGTGGGCAGGTCCTCCGAGCCGCGCTGGAGGCTGTCGGCGACGAGCCGGGCGTCGACGACGGCCTGGCTGGTCGCCCCGCGCTCCCGCTGCTCGAGCATGTAGCTCGACGCCAACTGCCACGTGACGATCGACAACAGTCCGGCGATCGCGGTGGTCACGAGTCCGAAGGCCAGGGCGACGCGCCAGCGCAGTGACACCGAGCGCCAACGTCGGGCCAGCTGGTCGCTCACGGCCCGGCGCGATATCCGGAGCCGCGCACGGTGAGCACCAGCTCCGGGTCGTCGGGATCCGGCTCGATCTTGCGTCGCAGGCGACGCACGTGGACGTCGAGTAGACGGGTGTCACCGAAGTAGTCGTATCCCCACACCCGCTGCAGCAGCTGCTCCCGCGTCACCACGTTCCCACCCGCCGAGGCCAGCTCCAGCAACAACCGGAACTCCGTCCGTGTCAGGTGCAGCGGGGTCTCGCCGCGCGTGACCGCCTCGCGACCGGGATCGATCGTGAGGTCCCCGAGGTGCCACCGGCCGGCCTGGTCCTCCTCGGACGGCCCGCCGGAGGTGGGGCGGCGCCGTCGCAGCAGTGCCCGGATGCGCGCGGCGAGTTCTCCGGCGACCAGCGGCTTGGTGACGTAGTCGTCGGCGCCTGCCTCGAGTCCGGCGATGACGTCGGCGGTGTCGGACCGAGCGGTGGCGATGATGATCGGCAGGTCACCGCGTGAGCGCAGTGTCGAGCACACCTCGATCCCGTCGATGCCGGGCAGCATGAGGTCGAGGAGCACGATGTCGAGGTCGGGGTCGACCAGCTCGAGCGCCTCCTCCCCGGTGGCGGTCTCGACGACGTCGTAGCCCTCGTCGGCCAGGGCCAGCCCGAGGGCCTGGCGGACACGCTCGTCGTCCTCCACCAGCAGGACGCGGGTCGCCATCACAGGTCCTCCCCGAGCAGACGGTGCGGCGACGCTACCCGTCCGCTCGAGGACGGTCGTCCTGCTGGAGCACCGGGCGGCCCCGTCGTCAGACGATCGTCAGGTTCGCGTCACCGCGCGACGCTCCGCGGGCGCCATCTCGACGACGTCGCCGTTCCGGCGAGCAGCGCGGAAGGCCTCGACCTCCTCCTTGACCACGGGCGCGAGGAGGTACAGGCCGGTGATGTTGAACAGCGCGAGCAGGAACAGGACGGCGTCGGCGAAGTCCAGGACGGCACCGAGGGTGAGGACCGACCCGACGACGACGAACAGGCAGAAGATCACCTGATAGACCCGCTCGGAGACGGCGGTGCGGCCGAACAGGTAGGTCCAGGCCTTCTGCCCGTAGTAACCCCACGTGATCATGGTGGAGATCGCGAACAGGGCGACCGCCAGGGTGAGGACGTACGGGAACCACGGCAGCACGGTCTCGAACGCCGATGAGGTCACCGTGACCCCGGCCGGGTCCTCTCCGGCGAGGGCAGCAGCCTGGGCCTCACGCCAGTACGGGGTGTCGGCCACGACGATCGTCAGGGCGGTCATCGTGCAGATCACGACGGTGTCGACGAAGGGCTCGAGCATGGCGACGTAGCCCTCGGTAGCGGGGTGGCGGGTCTTGACCGCGGAGTGGGCGATCGGCGCGGAGCCCAGCCCGGCCTCGTTCGAGAAGGCTGCCCGCTGGAACCCGACGATGAGCGCGCCGATGACACCACCGGCGACGCCGGCGCCGGTGAACGCGCCCGCGAAGATCGCGCTGATGGCGGCCGGCACCAGCGGGAGGTTCACCAGGAGCACGGTGAGGCAGGCGAGGACGTAGATGATCGCCATCGCCGGCACCAGGCGGCTGGTCACGCGGCCCACCGACCGGGCCCCGCCGAAGATCACCAAGCCGACGACGAGGGCGAGCAGGATCCCGAAGATCAGAGCTGCACCGTCGCCGCCGAGCAGACCGCTCTCGCCGCCGGTCACCTCGGTGAGCTGCGCGAACGTCTGGTTGGCCTGGAACATGTTCCCGCCGGCCACCCCGAAGAACAGGATGAAGATCGCGGCGAGGCCCGCGAGGACCTTGCCGAGGTTGCGGCCGAACACCGAGGGGAACCGCTCCGCGATCCCGCGGCGCAGGTAGTGCATCGGACCACCCGAGACGGTGCCGTCCTCGTGGTGCTCCCGATAGCGCACCCCGAGCGTGCACTCGACGAACTTGGTGCACATCCCCAGCAGGCCGGCGCAGATCATCCAGAACGTCGCGCCCGCGCCGCCGATGGTCACCGCCACGCCGACACCCGCGATGTTCCCGAGCCCGACGGTGCCCGACACCGCCGAGGTCAGGGCCTGGAAATGCGGGATCTCCCCCGGCTCGTCGTCGCTGGTGTAGCGGCCCCGGGTGATCCCGATGGCGAGCCGGAAGTTGCGGAACTGGGGCGCCCGGAAGTACACCGTGAAGATCAGCGCCGCCAGGATGAGCCACCCGACGATCCACGGGAACGAGACGCCGAACAGCGGGATCTCGGCGAAGACGAGCGCCGACAGGCCTTCGGAGAGCGGCGTGAACACCGCGTCGATGGCGTCCTCGATCGCGGCGAAGGTGCCGCTGGAGGCGCCGCCCGAGGCGAGGAGATCGACGGCGCCGGCCGCGGATGCTGTGACGGACATGGCGCTCAGCTCAGGGGAGGCACCTCACGGAGCCAAGACCCGTCGGGTTTTCGTCAGGCGAACGTCAGCCGCGGCGGTCGAGTGCTGCCCCGAACGGCCGGTGCGGTCAGTCCGAGCGCGTCGCCCGGTCGAGCGCACGCATGGCCAGAGCCGTGTGGAAGGCGAACTCGTCGGACCGCAGGGTCGCGCGGTGCGCCTCCGCAGCGCGGCGGGATGCGTCGAAACGCGGGGCCGGGTCCTCCGCTAGGGCGACGAGCTCGCCGGCCAGCAGACCCGTCAGGACCCGGACGTCCTCGATCATGGCCCGCCGGCGGTCCACCAGCGATCCTCCGACGGCATGGGTGACGTCTCCGTCGAGGTGGTCGCGGGCCAGGAGGGCCCGCATCGCGGCTTCGCTCGCCGAGACCCCGGTCTCCGGGCAGATGATGGCCGAGAAGTCCATCCGAGCGCCCCTCCGTCCCCGGCTGCGTGGTCGCCGTGACCATGGAATCTCCCGCACACGCGGGGTGGAAGGACGCGCAGCTTGCGATGTCCTGTCGACGTGCCGGTGCTCGCCGCCTCCGGAGCCGGCGCGGGGTGCTAGACGCCGAGAACGGTCACGCGATCCGATCGCCAGCGGTCCGACCCCGGCGGGAGCTCCCGCAACCCGTCGCACACGTACTCGCCACTGCGCTCGTCCCCGCCGGTCTCACGCACCTCCAGCGCGCCACGGATCACCCACGACCGATCCGGTCGGAGCACCTCGGACGAGTTCCCGCCGTCGAATCTCACGGCGTCCAGGTCCCCGATCCGGTCGATCACGAGTGCCTGGCACTCGTTCCGTGCGGTCGAGCTGCGCGGGACCGGGTCGTCGTCGTAGAGCGGGGTCACCCGGAACGCCCCACTGAGCACGAACCCGACCACCACGAGCAGCCCGAGGCCGGCGGCACCGAGCATCGCGTCGAACACGCGGGACCGGGGCTGTCTCGTCACCGGCTCAGCCACCGAGAGCCCGCTCCAGGTCGAGCAGGTTTGCGAACGCGTCCATCTGGCTCGCTTCTCCGGAGTGCTCCGGGCAGGCGGCCCGAACGGTGGCCGCGGCCTGCCGCAGCATCCGCTGCCCGGCCTCCGAGGCGCCGGCCGCGCCATAGGCCGTCCGGGTCGCGCTCAGCGCGTCCTGCCCGTCGTCGAGACCCTGACAGACAGCCGGGGACGCCGCGGAGAATCCACTGACCAGCAGCCCGACGACCACCCCCGCGACGATCAGGACGGCGAGGATCGCCCAGAGCCGGCGGCGACGCCGGCCCGTCGTCGGTTCCTCCGTCGGGAACGCCACCGATCCGGGCCGGTAGCCGGGCGGCAGGCCGCCCGCTCCGATGCGCGGGGTGGGGGGACCCGGGGCCGTCGAGCTCGAGGTAGGCGTCAGGGAGTCATCGCGTCGGCGTGTCGTCAGCGGGATGTCCCTCGGCACCGGAGGAACGGCCGGCGGCGGGTGGGACGACGTCCCAGGGTTCCCGCCCTCGGTCCGGTCCTCGTCGTACTCATCGGGCCGGGGCGGCGGTTGGTCGTCGTGACGAGGGAAGGCCACCGACCCGGGACGGTAACCGGGCGGAGGACGGTGCGGACCGAACCGGGGAGCAGGATCGTTCACGGATGTCCTTCCGGGCCCGAACTCACCGACGGAGTCGAGCCCTGTCGAGGTCTCGGGGAAGGTTCGCTCACCACGGACGGATCGTTAAGCCCTCAACCTTGCGTTCACCTGACGCTCGAGTCGGCGGGGCGATGACCCTGCCGAACGGCGCCGGTCGCCACCGACGTTCGGAGCAGGCGCACGGTGTCGCGTCTCTGCCACAGTGACCGTGTGCGTACGAGTGTTTCCGGGACGCGTCCCCCCGGGCAGGGCCCGTGGCCCTCGGACGCGCACTCCCGATGACGGAGGCCGCGGGTGTCGGTACGGGGCTGCAGCGGCTCCGTGCGGCCACCGAGGCGTTGTGGAGCGGTGGCGACGAGGAGGACGACCTCCCCGGGCGGATTCTCGAGGCGGTCTCGGTACTCGTGGGCGATGCCGGCGCCGTAGCGCTCGGGATGGCGCCGTCGGGCGGGGAGGGCGTCCGGGTGGTGCACCGCGGACTGAGCGACGATCTGCTCGAGCGGCTCCGGCGCCTGACCGTCGGTGACCTCGTCCTCGACGAGATCGCCGACGGTCGAACCCACGTCCCGCTGCCCCGCGCGGCGAGCATGGACATCGACCGTGCTTCCGCGCCGCCGCCATCGTCGAGGGTGGTCAGCGCTCCGATCCGCGCCGCCTCGGGCATCTACGGGCAGCTCTACGTCGTCGAGGACGGTGGTCCCTCCGGCGAGGTGGATGCGGAACTCCTGGCCGTGTTCGCGACGATCGCCGGGCAGGCCGTCTCCGGGGTGCGGTCGCAGCGCCACCTCGGCCAGCAACGCCGGTGGGAGGCCGCGGCGCTGCGACTCCTGGCGTGGCTGCTGCGCCAGGCCGACGATGACGAGGCCGGAGCCTGGCACCAGCTGGTCAGCATCGTCGCGGAGACCACGGACGCGCACGGTGTCGCGATCACCGTCGTCGATCCCGAGGATCCGGCGACCGTGCAGATCCCGGCCTCGGTGGGCGGCATGGAGGCGTGGTCCGGACGACGGATCCCTCGGAAGAACTCGATCACCGAGGTGGTGGTGTCGAGCGGCCGCCCGCTGGTCATCCCCGATGCCGCCGCGGACCCACGCACGGCGGGAGTAGCCGAGCGGGCACCCGAGGTGGGTCCGATCGCGGCCGCCCCGGTCGTCGATGGGGCCGCGGGGACGCTCGAGGCCGCTCTGATCGTTGCCCGCACCCGCGAGCAGGCCCCGTTCGACGACGCGGAGAGCGACATGGTGTGCGTCTTCGCCGCGGAGGCCGGCGCCGCTCTCGCGCTGGTCCGCGCACGCCGCAACCAGGCGCGACTACGACGGTTCCAGGAGCGCGAGCAGCTCGCCACGGAGCTCAACGAACGCACCCTGCAACGACTGATCGGGGTCGAGATCGCTCTGTCGGGACTGCTGGCGACGAGCCCGGCCGGGGACCACCGCCGACGCCTGCATCGGCAGTTCGACGAGGTCAGCGATCTCGTCAAGGACATGCGCAGAACCGTGTTCGAGGCGATCAACCACCTCGACCCGCCCGACGACGGGCGCCCGTGAGCGTCGGCGTCCGTTCTCACCGAACGGAAACGGGTCCACCCACCAGCCTCACCTCGGCCACCGGGGAGTGGACATCTTTTCTCACCGTTTCCGCCGTCTCCTTCGTCGTTGCGTTGACCGCTTTCGGTGTCGCCTAGAAAGAAGACCGTTTCCTCCCTGTCTCTCTGGATGAGTTCGGGCGAGATCCTTCAGGTTCCTGGCGGTGAACAGCGGCCGCATCGACGGACGGTCGGGGGCGCGAGGCCGACACAAAGTGCCTGCGTGTGTGCCCTGGGTCAGGTGAGTGACGCGGACGAGGAGGAGGGCCAGACTATCGGGATCGCGATCTCTCACACCTTTCGACGAGGAGCCTGCGGTGGGTATCGGCATCACGAAGGTCCTGCACGTGAAGATTCCCGTGACCGATCTCCAGCTCAGTGTCGACTGGTACTGCCGGTTGATGGACCTCACGTTGACCTACGAGTTCATCGAGAACGGTGAGCTCCGCGGGGCGGCGGTGCGGTCGATGGAGGGCGGATTCTCGTTCGCTCTACGCCTGAGGCAGCACTGTTCCAGCACGCCCCATCTGGACGGGTTCGACATCGTGGCGCTGCACATGAGCAGCCGGGAGAGTCTCTCCGTCGTCCAGGAACGGAGCGAGATGCTCGGGGCCGACTACACGCCGGTGGAGGATCGTGGGCCGCACGAGGCTGTCGTCGACGTGACCGACCCGGACGGCACGCTGCTGCGCTTCTACTGGGTGGACCTCGCCCAGGAGCCGGGTGCCTTCCTCGCGTTCGCGTTCAGGGACGACGGCCCGCCCGAGTTCATCCGTGAACCGCGGTTGCGGGCGCCCAGCGTTCTCGGCCGCTAGGCGGACGGCTGGTTCTGTCGTCGTCATCGTCGAGCGACGGCCAACCTGACGCCGCGGTACGCGACGCCGACGGCGTAGACGAGCAGTCCGGACAGCACGGCCTGTCGGGGCAGCGTGGCCACGAGGAGCAGGCATCCGGCGGCCCCGACGACCTGGAGCCCGCGCGGGTACCGGCGTTGGTCGGGCAGCTGGGTGAAGGCCGAGAGGTTGGCGATCAGGTAATACACGAGCACGCCGAACGACGAGAAGCCGATCGCGTCGCGCAGGTCCACCGTGAGCACGAGGACCGACACGACGACGGCGATCGCGATCTCCGCGCGGTGCGGGACCTCGTGGCGTGGGTGGACCGCGGCGAGCCACCGGGGGAGGTCGGCCCGACGGGCCATGGCCAGGGTGGTCCGACCGACTCCGGCGATCAACGCCAGCAGCGCCCCGAGCGCCGCCGCCGAGGCCCCGACGGCGACCACCGGCACGGCCCAGGCCCAGCCCGCGCCGGCCACCATGTCCGCCAGCGGAGCCCGCGACGTCGCGAGCCGCTGCGGACCGAGCACGAGCAGGAGCGTGACCGCGACGACGGCGTACACCGCGACCGCGATGGCGAGGGCCGTGACGATGGCGCGCGGGATCGTGCGCCGGGGGTCGCGCACCTCCTCGCCCATGGTGGCGATGCGGGCATAGCCCGCGAAGGCGAAGAACAGCAGTCCCGCCGATTGCAGGACCTCGAACGGGCTCGGCTCCTCGACCGCATCCGCGACCGGGCCGGCGGCCCCGGCCGTCCCTCCGGCGAGCCCCGCGACGACCGCCACGGCCAGCGCGACCAGCACGACGCCGACGATCACGCGGGTGAGCCGGGCGGTGCGGGTGATCCCTCGGTAGTTGATCGCGGCGAGGACGACGACGGCGCCCACGGCCGCGGGACGCTGCCACGAGGCGGGCACGGCGTAGGCGGCGAAGGTCAGGGCCATCGCGGCGCAGCTGGCCGTCTTGCCGATGACGAAGCCCCAGCCGGCGAGGAACCCCCACCAGTCCCCGAGCCGCTCGCGGCCGTAGACGTAGGTCCCTCCCGAGACCGGATACTGCGCCGCGAGCTGCGCCGAGGCGGTGGCGTTGCAGGAGGCGACCGCTGCGGCGACGGCCAGACCGATCAGCAGCCCGGCACCGGCGGCCGATGCCGCAGGCGCGAACGCCGAGAACACGCCGGCGCCGATCATCGAGCCGAGCCCGATCAGCACGGCGTCGGTCACCCCGAGCCGGCGCGCCAGCCGTGGGTCGGTCACCTCGGCCCCCCTCGGTCGCCCGACGGGAAATGCATCAACTGTGTTTGATGCATTGCCCGGACGGCGCGCATACTGCTGCCCGTGTCGTCTCCGGGTCAACAGGCCGCACCACCGGCGTTCGTGCAGCTCGCAGCGCACCCCGTGCGCTGGGGGCTGATGGCCGAGCTCGCCGGGAGCGACTTCCGCGTCCGGGAGCTGGCGACGCGGCTCGACCAGCCGCAGAACCTGGTCTCCTACCACCTGCGGTTGCTCCGCGACGGCGGGCTCGTCACCGCCACCCGCAGCTCCGCCGATCGGCGGGACAGCTACTACCACCTCGATCTCGATCGCTGCGCCCGCGCGCTGGCCGGCAGCGGCACGGCGCTCCATCCGGCGCTGCAGCCGACTCACCCGCCGTCTGACCCCGCTTCTCCGCAGGGGAGTGGCCGGCCGCTGTCGGTCCTGTTCGTCTGCACCGGCAACAGCGCGCGCTCGCCGGTGGCCGAAGCCCTCCTCACGCTCCGCTCGGCCGGCGCGGTCCGGGCGACGAGCGCGGGCAGCCGACCCAAGGAGCGCCTGCACCCCGGCGCCGTCCGCGTGCTGCGCGGCCGCTTCGACGTCGACGTCTCCGCTCAGCGACCCCGGCACCTGAACGAGGTCGCCGCCGAGTCGTTCGATCTCGTCATCACCTTGTGCGACAAGGCGCGCGAGGTCTGCCCGGGCTTCTCCGGCCCCGCCCGACGGATGCACTGGAGCATCCCGGACCCCGCGACGGCCGACGCATCGGGCGACGAGGCCTTCGAGCGCGCCGCGGACGAGATCGACGCGCGCGTCGGGCACCTGCTTCCCGTCCTCGCCACGACACCGTCACCGAGAGGGTGAGCCATGAACCCACCAGAGCAGTACGCCAGCGTCCGCTACCTCGTCGACGACGTCGGGGCCGCGATCGACTTCTACACCGGGCACCTGGGCTTCACGCTCCACATGAGCGCCGCGCCCGCCTTCGCCGACGTCCTCCGTGGTCGACTCCGGCTCCTGCTCTCGGGCCCCGCGAGCTCCGGTGCCCGGGCGACACCCGCGGACGCGGCGACACCGGGGGGGCAACCGCATCCATCTCGTCGTCGACGACCTGGACGCCGAGATCGCCCGCCTCCGCGCCGCGGACCTGCCCTTCCGCAGCGACCTCGTCGCCGGCCCGGGAGGCCGCCAGGTCCTGATCGCCGACCCGGACGGCAACCTCGTCGAGCTGTTCCAACCGGCGCGCCCGCGGGAGGTCACGCCGACGACCGGGACCGCCTGAGGGTGCCCGTGGTGGCGGGCAGGGGCAGACGGCTCACCGAGTCAGGAGCGTGAGGACCAGGGAGAACGTCCTCGTGGGGCAACTCTCGGCTCGGTAGCGCGGGGAGCGCTTGGGTGCCCGTGAGGAGGGGGAACGTCGACGCACCGACGACTCGACGAGGACGGTGTGCCATGCCCGACGATCCGCACGAGAGCGAGAACGACGGCACCGGTAGTGACGACGCCCCGGACGTGTTCCTGGACGTCCCGCTGCTCAAGGTCGACGAGATCGACCTCGAGGTCGAGGACCTGCGGGCCCACGTGTCGCTGCAGGCCGAGGTGCTCGACCTGCTGAAGCTCAACGTCGGCGTCGACGCCACCCTCGGACGGGTCCAGCTGAACATCAAGGGCGTCGAGGCGCAGGCGCAGTTGCGGGTCCGGCTCGACGAGGTCGGATCGATCATCGCCCGGGTGCTGGACTCGGTCGACCGCCATCCCCAGATCCTCGAGCAGGTCACCCGGGGGGTCGGTCAGGCCGCGAGCGATCTCGGCCGGGGCGTCGGCGATGCCGTCGACCAGGTCGGCGAGGGCGCCGGAGAGGCCGTCCGAGAGGTCGGACAGGGAGCGCGTGGTGCGACCCAGCAGCTGGGCCGGAGCGTGGGCGGCGCGGTGGAGGACGTCGGCGAGGGGGCCGGGTCGGCCACCGAGACGGTGGGCCGGGGCGCAGGGCGCACGGTCGAGGAGGTCGGGAGCTCGACCGGCGACGCCGTCGGTGCGGTGACGCGCACGGCGGGCGACGTCGGCCGAGCGGCGCGGGACGCCGTGGGTGCCGGCGACGACGAGGACGCCGGCGACAGCACCGACGCCGGAAGCGACAGTGCGTCGGGTCAGGAGGAGGACGCCGACCAGCAGGACGACCAGCAGGACGAGGCCGCGAGCGGACGGCCGCGAGCCCGGCGCCGCGCGTCGGAGGGCCGCAGCGCCTCGGCGTCGGGCCGGACGCGGTCGGAGGGTCAGGCCTCTCGCCGGGAGTCGGGCACGGAGCGCCGTACCGCCGCCCCGCGTCGCCGGGCGTCCGGCACGACGACGAGGTCGAGGACGCGGGACGAGAGCGGCGAGAAATGAGCGACGACGGGCCGATCTCGTTCAGCAGCTCCGTCCGCGCGGACGAGATGACGTTCCACGACGTCCGCGACGACGAGGTCACGTTCCACGGCGACGCGGGACCGGGATCGTGGGCCGGGACGCGGCGCGAGGGGCTGCCCGACGAGGTCACTCCCGGCGTCACCTACCGGCAGGTCCAGGTGGACTTCCGCATCGCGACGGAGCTGGAGCCCGACGAGCGATGAGGAGCGCACGCTCGCGCAGGCCCCGCAGCGTCGCCACTCTTCTAGAGTCGGCGACGACGTGGCTGACCGGCCATCGATCGCGCAGGACGCCGAAGGTGATGCCGTGAAGCCGTTCGTGATCAACCGCAGTGGTCGCCTCGTCTTCCCGGCCAACTTCTTCGGCGAGCTGGACTTCACGGTCCTCGACACGCTCGACCAGTTCACCGCCGTCATCGAGCGGGACTTCGAGGCGAAGGCCCCGACGGGGACCGACATCCTCCACCGGGTGGAGAGCGGCTCCTACCCGAGCCGCTTCGAGCTGCTGCGCGACCTCGGCCAGAACCTGTTCTGGGTCAACCGGTACTCGATGACGATGTTCGACAAGCGTCCGATGCGG
Source organism: Actinomycetospora sp. CA-053990 (assembly GCF_050948445.1). Taxonomy (NCBI): domain Bacteria; kingdom Bacillati; phylum Actinomycetota; class Actinomycetes; order Pseudonocardiales; family Pseudonocardiaceae; genus Actinomycetospora; species Actinomycetospora sp. CA-053990. Next base: position 2,899,296 of record NZ_CP192043.1, read on the forward strand.
TGGCGTGACGTGCCCCGGCATCGCGACGACGTCTTCCTCCCGGTGCTGACCCCGTGGGAGGACCGTGACCGCAAGGTCGCGGCGGTCGAGCGTGCGTTCCACGAGCTGCCGTCGCGCTGGGTCGCCGATACCGAGGACCGGATCTTCGCCCTGCTGTTCGACGTGTTCCGGCACAAGCTGCACCACGCCACCGAGCTCCCGGCGATCAAGCCGACCGTCGCCGAGTTCCTGGCGCAGCCCGACGCCCTGACCTTCGTCATGCCCGACCACGATCCCGACCACCACCTCTTCCCGGTGGACGAGATCCTCGATGCCGAGGCGGAGGTGCCCGAGCTCGAGGCCCTTACGCGCTGGGCGATGGTGCTGCACAACCTCTACCCGTGGGACGGCTCCCGGACGACGCTGCGCCACCCCGCCGACATCGGCCCCGACGACTTCGTCGTGACCTTCCACCCGCGCAACCGCGACGTCATGGCGTTCATCGACCGGGTCAAACAGGCCCGCGACACGGGCCCCGCCGTGGCGCAGACGCCGAGCGTCCCGGTCGAGACGGTGTCGCCCCGGACGCCGTACCCCCCGGTGCGGGTGCGTGAAGCCTTCGCGGTGCGGCCCGCACTGGAGGCCCTGGCCGTGGTGCGCGGTGAGCACGTCTGCGACAACGTCGACGTCATCCGCAACGCCAGCTTCTCGTGGTCGCCGATGAGCGCCGACGAGATCGGCCGCAAGACCGGGATCCGCCAGCGGCGCTACACGTCACGGGAGCCGCAGCTCCTCGCGCTGGACGCCGCGCGCGCGGCCCTCGCGAAGTCCGGCCGGTCGCCCGACGAGATCGGCGCGGTCCTGGTCAGCACGTGCACCAGCAACCGCCAGATTCCGTCCATCGCCTGCTGGGTCTCCGGCGAGCTGGGGCTGGCGCAGACCCACACGTCGATGGACATGGTCGCGGCCTGCGCCGGGCTGCCCTACGGGCTCGCCGAGGCGGTCCGGCAGATCCAGGAGGTCCGGCGGCCCGTGCTGCTGGTGTGCGTCGAGAAGTTCTCCGACAAGATCGGGAGCGCGCGCACGTCGAGAATGATCTTCGGCGACGGGGCGTCGGCGATGGTCGTGGCCCCGGCCGCGGAGGGCGCCCCGGTCGACGTCGAGGTCCTGCAGACCTACGCGAGCGGGCCGGCGTCGGAGGTCAATTCGATCATCTGGCCGAACCCCGAGTTCGACAACGACATCACCGTCTACGGCCCCGAGGTCAAGTCGTTGGTGCAGCGCTACCTGGACCAGATGCTCGGCGAGCTCTCCGAGCAGACCGATCCCGACGACCCCGGCCGCAGCCTGCTGGAGAGCATCGAGCTGATCGTCCCGCACCAGGCCAACAAGACGATGATCCTCGACCTGGCCGCGAAGGCGGGGCTGTCGGCCGACCAGCTCTACTTCAACATCGAGTCGATGGGCAACGTGTCGGCCGCGAGCATCCCCATCGCCATCCACGACGCCGTGCGCGACGGCGTGATCGACCGCCCCTCGAGGATCTTCGCTCCCGGCTTCGGGGCCGGGGCCGTGGGTGGCTACGCGGTCCTCCGCGTCGACCCCGCGATCGTGGCCGACGAGGTGGTGCTCGACCCCGTCGAGACCGAGCGCGGAGGTCCGGCACGCCGGGCACCGACCACCACCGACGACGTCCGGGTGGCCTTCGGCGAGTAGCGCCCGGTCCGCACGGGGTCGCAGCGGCACCCGAGGGTTCGCTAGGCGTGGCGGCCGCTGCCCTGGGGTCGGCTCGTCATCGGGTCGACGGTGCCGTCCAGGAACTTGCGGGCGACCTCGGTGAGGCGCTCGCCGTGGTTCCGGGCATAGCTGCGGAGCAGCGAGAAGGCCTCGTCCACCTCGACGCCCCCGCGTTCGGCGAGCATCCCCTTGGCCTGCTCGATGATCACCCGGCTGTCCAGGGCGGTCTGGAGCTGTTCGACGAGCTGGCTCAGCGTGTCGGCGGTGCGGTCCTTGATGATGCTGATCGTCGCGATGTCCGCGAAAGCCTGAGCGGTGAGCAGGTCGGTCTCGGACACCGCGCCCGTCTGGTCGCCGAAGAGGTTGAGCGCGCCGATCACCGTGTCCCGGACCCGCATCGGTCGGGTATGGACCGATCGGTAGCCGCGGTCGTGGGCGTGGGCGCTGAACGTCGGCCACCGCCCTCTCGCACGGTCCAGGTCGAGGCAGGTGACGGGCTGGCCCTGGCGGAAGGTGTCGAGGCAGGGGCCCTCGTTGTTCTGGAGCTGGAACAGCTCCAGCAGCTCGGTGCGCTCGTGGGAGGACGCCACCGTGTGCAGCGAGCCCTTCCGATCGGTCACCATGATCCCCGCGGTGTCGACGGCCAGCAGCTCGACACAGGCGGTGCTCAGGTTGTACAGCAGGTCGATCACGTCGTAGTCGGCAACGAGGGTGTCGGCGAGGCTGACGAAGACCTCCCCGAGCCGCTGCTCGCGTGGCTTGCCCATGACGGCATTGTGGCGGAGTCCTGAGTGATCTTCCGCCTGGACCGGACCCGAGGGCACCACGGGTCGGGCGCGAGACGACTCCGTCGACAGGGACGGTCAGGTGTCCCCGGCCGAGGCGAGTGCGGCGGTCATCAGCTCCGGGTCCACCCAGCTCGTGGTGTCGATACCGTTCTCACGAGCCCGGTCCACCAGGTCCAGGAGGCGCGCGGCGTAGGCGGTCGCTTCGTGGGGGAGGCCCTCGCGGCGGGCTTGCCGTAACCCGTCCTGTGCCCGGGTGATCCCTTCGTGCAGGGCCGTCTCGAACATCGACACCCATCCTCTCCGGCTTCGAACCAGCACGGCGCACGGCCTGACCGCGGGCCCGACCACCATCGAACGCCGGGTCGAGCGGGGTGGCGAGAGGCTCTCGGGCCCGAGGGACCGGGCCTTCCGGCCCGGAGGGGGACCGACGCCCCCTCACGACCGGGTCCGAAAGCCCCTACCGGGAGCACCCGCCCCCCAGCATCGTCCCCGCCACGGAGCGGAAGGAGATGGTCATGGCGACCGTCATGGAACGACGCAGGACCGGCTGGGACGTCGCGCTCGGGATCCTGTTGCTGCTGGCCGGGTTGTTGGTGCTGGGCAACGCGGTGGTCGCGACGATCCTGTCCGTGCTGCTCCTCGGCTGGATCGCGATCGGATCGGGTGTCGTGACGCTGGTGGGCGCCTTCGTCCGCCGCGAGTCCGGCGTCTCCTGGTCCGCCGCGCTCGGCGGGGCCGTGCTCATCGTGCTGGGCGTGATCATCGTCCGCGACCCGCTGGCGGGCGCCGCAGCGCTCACGTTGCTGGCAGGCGCGCTGTTCCTCGTCGTCGGCGTGACCCGGCTGTTCGCCGGGGCCCAGGTGCCACAGGCCCGATCCCTGCTGATCGTCAGCGGAATCCTGTCGATCATTCTGGGTCTGGTCGTGCTGTTCAACCTGACCATCGCCGTCCCGTCCCTGCTGGGCCTCCTGCTGGGCATCCAGATCGTCATCGAGGGCGTGACGCTGCTCGTCGCCGGCCGGCTGCGGCCCGGCCCCGTGGCGGCACGCTGACGGAGGGCGGTCGAGACCGACGGAGGAGACATGATCGAGAAGCTGTCCGACGTCCCGCCCGAGATCGACGGCGTCCGGGCCGGCGGTCTGCTCACCCGTGAGGAGTACGACGCCGTCGTGCTACCTCTGCTGCAGGAGGCCGAGCGCGCGGACCGACGGCTCCGGGTCCTCTGCCAGATCGAGGACGACTACGCCGGAGTGACACCCGCCGCGCTCTGGGAGGACCTGCGGCTGGGCGCCCGCGCCATCGGACGCTTCGCGGCCTTCGCCGTGGTGACCGACCTCGCCTGGATGCGGGTGGCGTGCCGCGTCGCGGCCTTCGCGGTGCCGTATCCGCTGCGCGTGTTCGGGATCCGGCAGCGGGACGAGGCCGTCGCGTGGCTCCTGGCGCTGCACGGAGGTCCCCGCATCCACACCCGGACGTACCCCGCGACCGGGGTGGTCGTCGCGGAGGTCGACCGCGCACTGCGTACCGAGGACATCGATGCGCTGGCGGCCGCCGTCGACGACGAGCTGCGGTCCGCGCGCGAGCTCCGCGGCCTGGTCGTGCACGCCCCTCGGATCCCGGGCTGGGCGAACCTCCCGGCGCTGTGGCACCACCTCGGCTTCGTGGCGGGGCACGAGTACCGCGTCCGGCGCCTCGCACTCGCCGTCGACGGCGTCCTGCCCGCCGCGGGCGCGGCCGTCGCCGACGTGGCCCTGCACCCGGAGGTCCGTCGGTTCCCCTACGACGACCTCGACGTGGCGATCGGCTGGGCCGGGGCCGGGGCCGAGGACGCGGGCGTTCCGGCGGCCGGCGACGCACGCTCCGGGGCCGAGGTCCGCGGACCCCGGGACCACCGGGCGAACGTCCACCCCTGACCCCGGTCACCGCGGCGGGCCGTCACCGCCACCCGACGCGCCATCCCACAGCAGGACCGATCGGAGGAGGAGACGATGCTGGAGACGATCCCGGACATGCCCCAGGGCATCGTGGCGATCAAGGCCGTCGGGACGATCACCGCCGAGGACTACGCGAGCGTGGTCGGGTCGATGCTCGACGAGGCCCAGGCGGACGGCCGACGTGTGCGCGTCCTGCTGCAGCTCGGCCCGGAGTACGAGGGCTTCACCGCGGGCGCGGTGTGGGAGAAGGCCGGGACGTGGATGCGGCATCCCGGCCTGTGGCACGAGATCGAGGGGTACGCCCTCGTGAGCGACATCCACTGGGTCGCCGAGCTGGTCCACCTCGCGGGTCTCCTGGTGCCCTTCCCGATGCGCGTGTTCGGCAACGACGCCCTCGACGAGGCCGCCGCCTGGTTGGCCTCTTCAGCCGAGCGCAGCACCCCGGCGGACCTTCCGCAGGGAGCCTGACGTCTGTGGAGACTGCCGACCGGGTGGCCGACACGCAGGAGGTCGTCGGATGATCACCGAGCGAGACCTCGACGGCCTGTTCGGCCCCGGGGCACAGGCCGCGACACCCGCTGACCCGTCCCCGCCCGCCGGCCCCGCCGCGCCCGAGCCGGCGGTGTTCTGGCCCTGCGACCTGCGCGACCGGGTGCCGCCCGCGGTGGTGCGCTACTTCGCGGGATCGCTCCTCCCGGGGGCGCCGGTGGTCCCCGCGGTACGCCTGCGGATGCGGGGATGGCTGCGGCTCGGACCGCTCTGGCTCCCGCTCCGCGCCGAGGAGGAACTCGCCCCACGACAGGGTTTCCACTGGTCGGCGACGGTCGGTGGGCTGATCCGCGGTGCGGATACGGGAGGCGCCGGCGCCGGTCGGATGCACTGGAGCCTCGCGGGCCGGGTGCCCCTGGTCGACGTCGAGGGGTCCGACGTCGCGCGCAGCGCCGCCGGACGCTGCGGTGCCGAGGCGATCTGGGCGCCCGCGGCTCTGCTGCCGGCTCCGGATGTCGTGTGGACCGCCATCGACAACCGACACCTCCGCGTGCGGTTCCCGGTCGGCGAGACCCCGGTGGACCTCCATCTCCACCTCGACGAGTGCGGCCAGCTGCGGGCCTTCCGCACGCTGCGGTGGGGCGACCCCGGAGGGACCGGACGCTGGGGCGCGCACCCGTTCGGCGGTCGGGTGTCCGCGATCAGGCGCTTCGGCACCTCGATCGTCCCCGCGAGAGGTGCGGTGGGCTGGTATCCAGACGGGCCCGACGCCCGCCGACGGGAGTTCTTCCGGTTCCGTCTCACCGCCCTGGTGCCCACGACGCCCGGGCCCTGACGCCACCTCACCGCCCGTCGGCGCGGCTCGGGGGTCGCGCTCAGGACGGACTCCCGTCCTCCGTGTCGCCGCCCGGGGCCCGCTCGACATGCCGTACGGGGATCTCGACACGCTCGGTCGGCGTCCGTGGTGCCGGCAGGTGCATACGGACGGTCAGCACGCCGTCGGCGTAGGACGCGGTGATCGTCGACGGGTCGGTGTCCGGCGGGACGGCGAGCTCGCGGTGGAAGGTGCCCGTGCGCCGCTCGCGACGGCGCAGGCCGGCGGTGTCCGACCGATCGGTCCCAGGAGCGGCCTCGCGCACCGCGTGCAGGAGCAGTCGACCGCCCTCCGCGGCGACGGTGATGTCGCCGGGGGCGAAGCCGGGCAGTTCCGCGTCGACGACGACGGCATCGTCCTCGACGCGCTCGTCCACTGCGATCGCGGTCATGCGCGGGTGCCGGCCGAGGAAGCCGTCGGGGACGGGCGCGCTCAACGTGTCGACGACCGCACGGGCACCGCGGAGGAGGGCGCCGGTGATGCCGCCCGACGGTGCGGGCTGTGCGGTGTCGGTCGCGCTCTCCGCCGTGGCGGTGGTGGCGGTCTTCGTCGAGGTGCCCGCCGCCGTCGCTGCTGCGATGTCGGTTCGTTCGGGGGTGCCGGCGCGTCGGCCCCGCGTCGTGGAAGCCATGGAGCTCCTCCTGTCGTCGAACCCGGCCGCTCGGGCCGGCAGACCAGATCGCCACCGGGAAGCCCCGTCGAGCAGGGCCGGTGGGCCCGGCGGGACGCGACCGAGGGCCCGGAGATGCCTGGGCGCGGTCGTCCCGCCCCGGCACGGCGCCCTGATCGGCCTACGCATCGGGGGCTGGCACCGCGTCGGTCCGCTGAGCCGGCGGCTCCCCTGTCGAACCTACGACCCCCGGTCCTCCGGGAGGCGGTGGCCGCCGGGAGGAGGCGGCCCCGGGGTATCGATACCCGAGCCGACGCCTCCGACGGCGTGGTCGCGGGCGTAGGCCTCGAGCACGTCCCGCGTCGAGTCGCCCGGGAGCCCGAAGCGGCCGACGATCCCGGCGGCGAAGTCGTCGATCGCCCGCAGCAGCAGCCCGCCGTGGAAATGGGCGTCGGGGCAGGTGCTCTGTCGGCGGGCCTGCTCGGCGAGGTCCAGCAGATGGCTCATCACCGCCGGCAGCGCGAACCGCACGTCGTCGTCGTGGAAGTAGTAGGTGATCGGGAAGGTGACCAGGTCGCGCTCGCTGGCCACCAGCCGCGAGGTCAGGTCGGCGTACACGCTGGGGGGCAGCGGTTCCGGCGGGCCGGGGTCGGCGCTGTCGTTGCCGACCTCCTGCAGCAGGCGGATCTCGTAGGCCAGGGCCCGGCGCCGGGAGAGCACGGGGAAGATCGAGAGCAACCACGACACGCTCGCGGTCAGCAGCCCCAGTCCCAGCAGGGCCTCCAGCGGGGCGGCCAGGCGCAGCAGTCCGTGCGCGGGCGAGACATCGCCGTAGCCGAGCGTGCTGAGGGTGACCAGCGAGAAGGACAGGGCGTCGAGCAGGCTCGTGCCGACGGCGCCGAGCTCCGTCGCGTGCAGGAAGCCCTCGGGCATCCACGGCCAGTACACGAGGGCCCAGCCGAACCCCAGGAACGTCGTCCAGCTCGCCACGACGACGAGGAACGAGAGGGGGCCGGCAAGTGCCAGGGTCCGCGAACCCGGCAGGTGATGACACACCGACCACGTCGCGCTGATCTCCGTTCGGCTCAGCGAGTGCCGCCGCGGGTGCGAGAACAGGGTGGCGAAGACGTCGAACAGTGCGGTCGCGATCAACGCCACGCCGACGCCCGAGCTGAGCACCACGCTCGTGGGCGTCATCGCGTCTCGGGCCCGCGGGGTGCCTGCGGGAGCGGGTGACGTCGCTGCAGCCGGTGCACGTAGGCGGTCAACGCCGCGAGCAGCACGACGGTCGCGACACGGCGGGCGGTCTCCTCGCCGAGCCGTGGCTGGAGGACCGTGCCCCGGACCGTGCCGTTGAGCACGGCCAGCAGCAGCAAGCCCAGCCAACTCGGGAGCCAGAGGCGATAGGCCGTGGACGATCTCATGACCGGAAGCGTTCCTCGCCGGTCAGGGTTCGCGCAGGGCCGTGCGACCTCGGTGGGACGGTCGTGGGGCCCGTGGCTCCGGTCGGAACCCCGCGAGGAGCGGGAGGAGCGTCCGGGAGTGGACCTTCGGCCCGGAGCGGGGGGACCTTCGCGGGCTGCGGCGAGCGGCGCGGACACGACAGGGTCGCCTTCGCGAGAGGCAGAGATGGTCGTCGGCTCCGCGGCGTGCGGCGCACACAGCAGGGTCCCTCTCCGACCGCGGAGGTGTGACCATGTCGACGACGCAGGTACGTATCGCTCGACGCCCCGATCCCGGCAGGTCCGCCGGGGCGCGGTGGTGTGCCGGCGCTCTGTCGGTGATGTGGTTCGCCGCGACCGCCCTCGGGGTGCTCGACCTGCCGGCCTTCGCGGTCGTGGTCGTCCTGGGTGTGCTCGTCATGCTCTCGATCGAGCCCGACGTACGTCATCGGCATCGCGGCGTCGCCGCGACCCGGCGCAATCTCGTCCTGGCCATTCTCACGGCGTCCGCGTTCGTCCCGGTCGCAGTCGGCGCGGATCTCCTGGTCGGCCGGTTTCCCTTCGAGTCCGTACCCGTCGTCCTGGGCGCGGTGGCGTCCGTGTGCGTGGCGATCCCGCGTCTGGCCGAGACGCGCGAGTTCCCCGCCCCGGCCGTCCTCGGACACCGCGAGCTGATCCTGGGGGTCACGGGGCTCGTCTCCGGCGTCCGCGCCTACCAGACGGGCGAGACGGTGATCGCGATGGTCGCGTTCGCCGTCGTCCTGCCCGTCGTCATGGTCGTTCGCCGGGTCCGTGCCGGCGCAGGCTCACCGCGCTCCCTGGCACGGCGGACCTTCGGGCTCCAGGCCGCGAACCTCTGGCTCTTCCTCGCGGTCCTGGCCGCCGCCGGACTTCCCGGCACGTTCTTCGTCTGGCGGTCCTACCTCCCTGGCGCCGAACCGTTCGTGACCGCGGTGTTCTGGATCGGCCTGGCCGTCGCGGCGGTCCTGGTCGCCCTCCCGCTGCAGCGCATCTCCTTCGCGACCAACCTGCTGGCCCTGCTCGGCACGGCGGTCCTCATCGCCCAGCTCGTCGGCACCGTGACCGCCCCCCGCGACCCCGTCGTGGTCGGGCTGCCGCAGGCCGGTCGGTGGGAGGCCATCTCGGCGGGGCGGAGCGCGCTGGTCAACAACCACTGGACGCTCGCCGTGCAACGTGACGCCATCGACTTCGTCGAGGTCGTCGACGGCCGGACCCACGACGGAGACGGGAGCCGTCTGGAGGACTTCCTCATCTTCGGGCAGCCCGTTCTCGCCGTCTCGGACGCGCGGGTCACCGAAGCCTCGGACGGTCTCCCCGACCTCCCCATCGGCGGGTACACGCGGCGCGACATGGCCGGCAACCACGTGATCCTCGACATCGGCGGCGGCCACTACGTCCTCTACGGGCACCTGGAGCAGGGCAGCGTCCGCGTCCGGGCGGGCGAGCAGGTCCGGCGCGGCCAGGTGATCGGCCAGGTCGGTGACTCCGGCAACTCGGGCGAGCCCCACCTGCACCTGCAGGTGCAGAACAGGCCGTCCTTCGACGTCGAGGACCGGAGCATCCGCACCTTCCCGATCCTGTTCCTCGACGCCACCGTCGCCGACGTACGGCGTGGCGACTCCGTGGCACCGTCGGCCGGTGCGGCACGGTGATCGGCAGGGTCCGGGGCCAGGTGCATCAGCCGACGTGGGTCGGCCGGCCCGTCGCGGTCCAGGCGCTGGTTCCGCCGGCCACCGACACGGCGCTGATCCCGGCGGCACCGAGAGCCTCGGCCGCCTCGATGCTCCGGCGTCCGGAGCGGCAGATGGCGGCGATGGGTCCGACGTGGCGCAGCTCGCCGACGTGACCGGGGAGCTCGTCGAGCGGGATGTTGAGCGCGCCGGGGACGTGCCCGGTGGCGTACTCGTCGCGGCCGCGGACGTCGAGCACGACCGGGGGCGCCACGTCGTCGCGGGCGGCGGCGAGCTCGTCGACGGTGATCTCTCGGACGGTGGCCATGGTTGTTCCTCTCCTGGGGGTGGGGGCGTGGTCGGTGGGGTTCACGCGGTCACGGTGACGAGGACCTGCGTGGTCACGCCGACGGCGACGAGCAGGACCAGCACCGCGAACCCGCGTCGCAGGCGGGCGGCAGGAATGTGGCGGGCGAGCCGCGCGGCGGGGAGGGACGCGACGATGGCGGCCAGGGCGAACGTGGCGATGACCGGCCAGTCGAATCCGACGCCGGCGTCGGCGCCGATGAGGTAGGGCGCGAGCCCGGCGGCCGAGTTGACGACGATGACGACGAGCGAGGTCGCCACAGCGATCGGGGTGCGCAGTCCGAGGGCGATGATCATCGCGGGTACGAGAAGGAATCCGCCGCCGACGCCGAGCAGACCGGTCAGGAACCCGACGGCGAGCCCGGTGGCGATCGCGCGCGGCAGGCAGCGTCGCCACGCGACCCCGCCGTCGGGTAGGTCGCAGACGCCGCCGGACTCGTCGGTGGCGCGCAGCATCCGGACCCCGGCGACGATCATGATGGCGGCGAAGGCCAGCAGGAGGATCTGCTGGTCGAGCCGGTGGTTGACCACGCCGCCGAGCAGGGCGGCGGGTACCCCGGCGGCCCCGACGATCGCGGCCAGGCGCCAGTTGACGTCCCGGCGGGCGCGGGGAGCGACGGCGACCGCGGATGCCAGTCCGATGACCACGAGCGAGGCCGGGACGGCCGCGGAGAGCGGGAGCCCGAGCCCGTAGACCAGGGTGGGGACGGCGAGGATGCCGCCGCCCCCGCCGACCAGGCCCAGCAGCGCGCCGACCACGGCGCCGAGCAGCGCCGCGAGCCCGAACATCGCTCAGCCTCGCGGGGCCCGCGCCGGCACGCGGGCACGGGCGTCGTCGGCCCCTGTCGTCGGGGCGGCGCCGGGGGTCATGGGGAGTCCTCTCGAGTCGTCGGGGTGCGTACTCGCTCAGCCGACGGGTGCGGGTGCCTGGTCGTGGGCGATGGGCAGTCCGGACTCGGCGGCCTCGGCCCAGTCGTCATCGATCACGACCAGCTCGCGGTCCCGACCGGCCTCGGTGGCGAGCAGGGAGGCCGCGACCGCGGCGCGGTAGCCGGACCCGCAGTAGATCCACACCTCGCCATCGGGAACCTCGTCGCGTCGGGCGAGCAGCTCGTGCAGCGCGATGTGCAGCGATCCGGCCACGCCACCGCCGGCGCGCTCGTTCTCGGTGCGGGCGTCGACGACGGTCACCGTCGCCGGGTCCCGGGCGAGCAGGCCGGAGAAGTCCGAGACCCGGTAGGACGCCAGGGTCGCGTCGCTGGCGAGGGTGTCGATCGGGCCGGTGGCCGCACCCGCGAGGCGGTCGATGCCGATCCGCGCGAGCTCGCGCCGGGCGTCGGCGATCTGCTCAGGTGTCTCGCCGACGAGGGTCAGCTCGGCGTCCTCGGGCAGCAGCCATCCGAGGTAGGTGACGAAGGGCTCGGCGAGCTCGAACGAGAGCGAGCCGGGAAGGTGCCCGGCGGCGAACGCGGTGCGCTCACGCAGATCGACGACCCACTGGCCGGCCCCGATGCCGGCCTCCAGGCGGGCGCGCAGCTCGACGGGCCCGACCGGCTCCGGCGCCGACAGGTCGACCGGCGCGGGGCCGGCCGCGTTGGTGGGCCCCATGCGCGCGTAGTAGGCGGGGTAGGCCCCGAGCCCGGCGATCAGGGTGTCGACGAAGTCCTGCTCGTCCCGGGTCAGCGCCGGGTTGGCCGTCCGCTGCTCGCCGACCGTGGAGGCTTCGGCCGTGGGCGGGGTCGCCGAGCAGAAGCTGCCGAATCCGTGGGTCGGGTACACCACGGCGTCGGCCGGGAGCCGGTCGACCAGGCGGCGGACGGAGTGGTACTGGGCGTGGGTGAGCTCGACGGTGTCGGCGGGGGAGACCAGGTCGGTGCGCCCGGTGGTGCCGTAGAGCATCGAGCCGCCGGTGAACACCGCGTGCACGGCACCCGACGCGTCTGCCAGGGCGTAGGACAGGTGGTGGTGGGTGTGGCCCGGGGATGCCAACGGTCGAAGCCGTATCGCCCCGACGACGATGTCGTCGCCCTCGCGCACCGGGGTGCGGTCGAAGCCGACGTGGTCGCGGGCGTCGACGAGGTAGGTCGCGCCGGTGCGGCCGGCGAGCTCGAGGCCGCCGCTGACGTAGTCGTTGTGGATGTGGGTCTCGGCGACATGGGTGATCCGCACGCCGAGCTCGTCGGCCAGGGCGAGCACGCGGTCGATGTCGCGCTGCGGGTCGACGACCAGCGCGACCCGTCCGTCATGGGCGAGGTAGCTGCGGTCACCGAGGCTCGTGGTGGCGATGATCTGCACATCGATCATGATGGTTCCCTACCCGGTAGGGTATCTACCGTTGCTGCGTCGGTCTGGAAATCGTGGCGGGCGCGGTCAGGCGAGGGAGAGGAAGAGCTTCTCCATCTCCGCGACGTCGACGGAGCGCTCGCCGTCGTCGGTCTCGGTCATGCAGTGCCGCAGCCCGGTCGCGATGATCTTGAAGCCCGCCTTGTCGAGAGCGCGGGACGCGGCTGCCAGCTGGGTGACGACGTCCTTGCACTCGCGGCCGTCCTCGATCATGCGCACGATCCCCGCGATCTGACCCTCCACCCGCCGGAGCCGGCTGACCACGTCGGTGAGCTCGGCGGCCTGGACCTGCATGGTGGGCTCCCCTCTGGCGTCCCGGTCGGGACGCTGTACCACTACTATACCCCTGGGGGTATGAGACGGGCCGTCCGCGCGCACACGTTCACGGTGATCCCGGCCATCGGTTCGGACGACGCCGTGGGCGCTCGGGGCAGCGTCGGCGTCGGCGGTGTCCGAGAGGTCGGCGCGCAGCAGCAGTCTCCATCACGTCACTTCGAGCTCGTCGCGGTAGCGCCCGGCTGCTCCGCTTCATCGTCGAGTCGGGCGAGGTCGACGTCGGTGGTCGCCTCGGCGCGGGCCCGGACCCCGCGCAGCATCTGGCGGGACATGACGAAGTCGGCAGGCACGACGAGCGCCCGGTACAGGCCCGCGACCCACCACGGCCGCAGTCGGGCCCGGGTGCGGAAGACGAATCGCGTGCGGTCGACGCCGGCGGGTTCGAGGACGAAGGCCCAGGAGAAGTCGATGCCCGCGCGGTAGCGCTCGGCCCAGCCCGGTGGCAGGTGCTCGGTGGAGTGCAGCACCAGGTGCTGCGGCGGGTCGAGCCGCTCGACGACGAACGCGCAGAGCGCCTCGGGTGGACCGTCGAGGATGCGGTCGCCGACCGCCAGCTATTGCAGCTCCGGGCGCAACGTCTCGGCACTGGGGCCGTTGGCGGGAAACAACAGCCGGTCGACCCAGCGGGCGGTATACCACTGGCCGCGGCCCCAGCCCAGCTGAACCAGCCAGGGCCACACGTGGGACGGGGGCGCGTGGATCGTGGTGGCGTGCGTGGTGACGATCTGCGGCTCGGGGCAGAGCTCGTCACCGGGGAGAAGGCGGTGCCGTTCTGCGCTCGTGCTCCCGAAGGACCGGCCGAGACGCTGCAACGCGACGTAGCCGACGCCGGTCAGCGCTGCACCGGCGACCAGCACGCGCTGCCTCACCGGTCGCCGATCGGGAGGTGGGGCGACCTGTGCGGGTCGTCCGCGCCGGCCTTCGGTGTCCATGTCGGCACGGTGCGAGGTGCCGGTGGCCGTGCACAGGGACCCCGGGTGGTCGGTCGCACGCCCAAGGGCCCGGCTCGGACGCCCGGACGACCCTGGCCCGGCCCCCGCGGGCGAGGGACGCTCCGAGCGTGTCCTTGCCCGTGTCGTGCCCCCAGTGCGGGCGTGCCAACCGCATCCCCCCGACCGCGGCCGGCAGCCCTCGGTGTGGTCATTGCCGCGCCGCGCTGCCCTGGATCGTGGACGCCGACGACCACGACTTCGCCGACATCGCCGAGGGCGCTCGCCTGCCCGTACTCGTCGACCTCTGGGCCGCCTGGTGCGGGCCGTGTCGCATGGTCGCTCCGGTCGTGGAGCGTGCGGCGCGGGAGTACGCCGGGCAGCTCAAGGTGGTCAAGGTCGACGTCGACGCCGCGCCCTCCGTCGCCGCCCGCTATGAGGCCCGGAGCATCCCCACGCTCCTGCTGCTGCGTTCCGGTCGCGTGGTCGGTCGTCAGGTCGGCGCACCACCGGGCGACCGGCTCCTCGCGTGGGTGGGTGCAGAGCTGGACCGGGAGACCACGGAGCACCACTGACCCGGCCGTCCACGGGCCGGAGCGAACGACGAGAGGACGACGATGGAGACGAGCGAGATCCGGCTCGACATGCCCTACATCGACGCGGTCGCCCGGGTGCGCGAGGCGCTCGCCGCCGAGGGGTTCGGCGTCCTCACCGAGATCGACGTGAAGGCCACGATGGCCGCGAAGCTCGGCGTCGAGTTCGAGGACTACGTGATCCTCGGTGCCTGCAACCCGGCGCTCGCACACCGCGCGCTCGAGGTCGACCGGTCGGTGGGTCTCCTGCTGCCCTGCACCGTGACGGTGCGCGCGGAGGCGGACGGCGCCCGGAGCATCGTCGAGGTGCTCGACCCGCAGGTCATGGTCGCGATGACCGGCATCGCCGGCCTGGCGCCCGTCGCCGACGAGGCCGGCGCCCGCCTGACGCGCGTGCGGGAGGCACTCGCGGGGGCGACCACGGCGCGGTCCTGAGCGCCGCCGCCGCCCGGGACTCGCCCCGGCCCGCGCGCCGATCACCTCGACGACGGCACGGCGAGGCCCACGCACGCGCCGCGCGCGGCACATCCGGGGCAGAGATCGTCCTCCTGGTCTCACCCGCCGATCCGCCATGAGGGTCTCGGCCGTCGGCGCCGGCAGCGGTCGGTGAGGTCGGTCGACCTCCTCGGCGCGGGTCGGGCGACTCTGCCGACCTGGATGTACCGAGCCCATCATCGGGGGGTCCGCGCCACCCGTCAGGAACGAGCCGTCGAGATGACCTCGCCGTCCGGATCGACCTCGCTCCCGCTCGAGGCGATCCTCAACCTCGCCCACTTCCACGGGGAGCACGAGCGGTTCTACTCCTCCTCGCCCCTCGAGACGGCCCTGCGTCTGCAGCGTCACGGGCGCACGCTCCAGGCGTTGGCTGACCGCTGGTCGACCGTCGTCCCCACGCCCCGGGCCGCGATGAACCCGTACGAGGGGGCGGACGACCTCAACAGCGAGGCGGCCATCGCCCTGGACGGCGCCCTGTTCATGGAGGGCGGAGGCCGGCCCGTCGAGATCACCGCCATGATCGCGGAGCTCCGGACGCATGCCGACGGCTTCGCACGGGGCGGGGAGTGGCTGGCCGCCGCGATGCAGAGCAGCTGGGAGGTCGCGGCCTCCCTGCTCGAGGTCGATGCCCTGGCCGACGTGATGGGGGAGCGGCACCGCATCATCACCAACGACTGGCTCGCCGCCCACATGCAGTCGGTGATCGCGGTGCTCCTCCTCCGCGCCGCCGAGATGCTCGACCACGTCGATCTCACTCCCGACGCGCTGAGAGCCGACCTGGCCGCCGACCGCGTCAGCCCGTCCCGGATGAGGTCGGCGGCCGAGGTGATCGCACGCGCTGCCGATCTCTGCTGCCAGTCCGCCGAGCTGGTCCACGACAACGAACGCCGCTGGCGAATGTTCCGGGAACGGACCGAGCAGATCGTGTCCGACCTCGCCGCGGGCTGATCGCGCGGACCGACGGACCGGAAGGGGCGACGTGGCGGACGCGTGGACCGTGGAGTGGCACGGCATCGATCTCGCGGACGAGGGCCGACGCGAGGCACTCTGCACCCTCGGGAACGGGCGTTTCGCCACGCGGGGAGCCGCCCCCGAGTCGGTGGCCGACGGTGTGCACTACCCGGGCACCTACGCGGCCGGCTGCTACAACCGGCTCAGCGACGAGATCGCCGGCGTCACGATCGAGAACGAGAGCCTGGTCAACCTGCCCGACTGGACGGACCTGCGGTTCGCGATCGAGGACGGTGAGTGGATCCAGCTGTCCGCCCGGAACGTCGTCGAGCACCGGGTGGCCCTGGACCTGCGGCGCGGCCTGCTGATCCGCGTGACACGCTTCGACGATCCGAGGGGTCGACGCACGACGATGCGGCAACGACGTTTCGTGCACATGGCGCAGCCCTACCTCGCGGGGCTGCACACGGTGTTCACGGCCGAGAACTGGGACGGCAGGCTCCGGATCGCCTCCGGACTCGACGGCCGCGTGGTGAACTCCGGGGTGGAGCGCTACCGCGACCTGGCGGGCCGGCATCTCGAGACGATCGGCACCGGGCACCCCGCACCCGGCACGGTGTTCCTGGCGGCGCGGACCACCTGGTCGCAGGTGCTGGTCGCCGAGGCCGCCCGGGTCACGGTCGTGCCCGGGAGCGGCACCCGGAGTCCGGCCCCTCGGCTGTGTGCGCAATCGGACTCGGTGTGCCTGGAGTTCGATCCGGAGCTACGCCGCGGCGAGCCCCTCGCGGTGGAGAAGATCGTGTCCCTGGTGACCTCGCGGGACCCCGCGGTGGCCGAGCCGACGACCGCCGCCGTCTCCGCGCTGGCGGACGCGCCGACCTTCGACGAGCTCCTGGAGACCCACGAGCTGGCGTGGCACCAGTTGTGGCGGCGCTTCCGACTCGACCTCACCGACGGCGAGGAGGCCACGACGGACGAGACGCTGCGCAGCCTGCGCCTGAACCTCTTCCACGTCCTGCAGACCCTGACGGAGCACAACCTCGACGTCGACGCGGGCATCCCGGCGCGTGGCCTGCACGGGGAGGCCTATCGGGGGCACGTGTTCTGGGACGAGCTCTTCGTCTTCCCGGTGCTGACGCTGCGTCTGCCCGGGCTCGCGCGGGCGCTGTTGCGCTACCGCACCCGCCGGTTGGATGCGGCGCGACGTGCTGCCCGTGCCGACGGTCACGCCGGGGCGATGTACCCATGGCAGTCCGGCAGTGACGGTCGGGAGGAGAGCCAGCGGGTCCATCTCAACCCGCGCTCCGGGAGGTGGATGCCGGACACCAGCTCCCTGCAGCGCCACGTCGGGCTGGCCGTCGCGTACAACATCTGGCAGTACTACCAGGCCACCGCCGACCTCGAGTTCCTCGCCGACCACGGGGCGGAGGCGATGCTCGAGATCACCCGCTTCTTCGCGGGCCTCGCCACCTACGACGCGGCCCGCGACCGTTTCCGCATCCGCGGGGTCATGGGGCCGGACGAGTTCAGCAGCCGCTACCCCGGCGCCGAGACGCCCGGGCTGGACGACAACGCCTACACGAACGTCATGACCGTCTGGCTTCTGGGACGGGCCCAGGACGTGCTCGCCGCGCTGCCGACCGCCCGTCGGACCGAGCTCGTCGAGCGGCTCGCGATCACTCCGACCGAGCTCCTGCGCTGGCGCGACGTCGCACGCCGCATGTACGTCCCCATCGCGCCGGACGGGATCATCAGCCAGTTCGAGGGCTACCGGGATCTCCCGGAGCTGGACTGGGACGACTACCGGAGCCGCTACGGCGACATCCGACGACTGGACCGCATCCTGGAGGCGGAGGGCCGCTCGGTGGACGAGTTCCAGGCCTCCAAGCAGGCGGACGTGCTCATGCTGTTCTTCGTCTTCTCCGCCGACGAGCTCCGCGCACTGCTCACCGGCCTCGGTTACGCACTCCCGCCCGAGGTCATCCCGCGCACGATCGAGTACTACGTCGCCCGCACGGCGCACGGCTCCACGCTCAGCGCCCTCGTGCACTCCTGGGTCCTGGCCCGGGCCCACCGGGCGCAGGCACTCGAGCACTTCGAACAGGCACTGCAGAGCGACATCGCCGATGTGCAGGGCGGGACGACCGCCGAGGGTGTGCACCTCGGCGCGATGGCCGGATGTGTCGATCTGCTGCAGCGGTGCTTCGCCGGGCTCGAGACGAGGCACGACGCGCTCTGGTTCAACCCCCACTGGCCACGCCGGTTCGGCCGGCTGGAGTTCTCCCTCCAGTACCGCGGCCGACCGGTGGACGTCGTGGTGTCCGGGCGCGAGGTCCAGGTGTCCGCGGGGCCGGGGGCCTACGGGCCGGTTCGGGTCGGGTGTGGCGACCGCGTGCTGGCGCTGCACCCCGGCGAGTCGGTCCGCTTCACCGCGGTCGGGGTGCTGGAGGACGCCGACGCCGACGCCGCCGCAGAGGGCTGAGACGTGGCCGACCCGCCGCTACCGCGGCCACCCACCGCCCTGGCCCATCCCGCCCTGGCCCATCCCGCCGGGGCCCATCCCGCCGGGGCCGGTCGAGGTCGGGAACCAGCTGGTCAGGTACCCGCGCATCAGGACGATCTCGCTGCGCTGTACGTCGCGCACCGTGCCGGCGAACCCGAGGACCTCGGGGTGGAGGGGTCCGCCGGCGATCAGGACACGTTGGGACATCATCACCGCGCTCATGTGGTGGGGGATCATGTCGGTGAGGAAGGCCCGGTCGAGGTCGTCGCCGGACAACGCGGAGAGGTCGCGCATCATCGGGCGGTACTCGGGTCGCGGTTGCCGGGGGTACCACGTCGCCAGCCACCCGGTCATCTGCTGGATCTCGACGCTCTGGGTGGCGACGATGCGCTGCCCCAGTGCGCGCATCTCGGGACGGGGCGATCGCGCGAGCTGTGTCGCGGCAGCGACGGCTTCCTCGTGGTGGGGGATCATCTCGGCGAGGTAGCTCGCTTCGTCGACACGCGGCCCTCCCATCATCGGCATCGGTACGTCGAGGCCGCCTGCCGTCGGCGCGACCGAGGTCGTCGGGGGCGTACCACAGGCCGTGCCGGCGAACGCCGTGATCACGATGATCAGCAGCCCGCCGAGCACGGGCCGGCGACCCCGCTTCCACTGCACCATGACCACACGGTGGTCACCGCGTCGGCAGACCCTCAGGGCCGAAGGGCCCGAGCTCGCGGTCCGACCGGACTCCGACGTCGAACCCCTTCCACGCCGTGGTGGTGCCCTTTCGCAGGGCCGTGTGCGGAAGAGCAGGCTGCCGAGCAGTATCACCACGACGAGGAAGACGTGAAGGTCCTCGACGATCCCGATATCCCGCCACCGCATCTCCTCGAGTGCGAGGCGCCCGTGAATGGACGCCGCCGGAGGCCATCGATGGCCGGTCTGACACCACCTGATTGCATGGCACTGATTCAGGTGCCCGAATGTGATTCAGGGGGCATTGCGACCTCGACCCGGTGAGGTCCATCGTCACCGTGTAGTCATCAGGCCCAGCCCCCGTCGTGGTGGCGACCGTGCCTCTGCGCCGGCGCTCCGACAGGAGGCCCGTGCGCAGCGCACTCCACGACGGCGCCGACGCGTCCGTCGAGAGCCCGACGCTGTCCCGGAGCGCGACCCATGAACGCTGCAGCTCCACCCCGTGTCGTGAGGGCGAGTCCCTCGGATCGTCTCGTGCTCCTCCAGGAGGACCTCGGTCCCAGACTCGATCATCTCCTGCGCGAGCTGATTCGAGACGGGCTGCACCTGCGGATCGAGAGTCAGAACGGCCAGGGTCCCGCGTCCTTTCCCGTGGACGGCGGACTCCGGCTGTACGGCGACGCGGGCATCCTCAACACCAGGACCGTTCGCGCGGTGCTCGAGTGCGCGATCGAGGGCGCGGGCGACGACTTCCAGCTCGACCTCGACGGCCTCGACTACCTCGCGCTGATGACCTGGGCCGCCGTTCTGCAGGTCACCCAGGACTTCCGGAACCAGGGGGGCGTCCTGCGCGTTCACGCCCGGCGGAGGACCAGACGGCTCCTCGCCATGTCGACGGTCCTCGAGTCGGACCGCACGAACCTCCGGATCTCATCGCTGGCCGCCACTGCTACGCCACGCTGAGCACGAACAGCGCTCCGACGCACAGGGCGATGACGGCGATGGTGGCGAGGTAGAGCGCGGCCGCGGGCCGGCTCGCGGTGTGGTCGCCCATCAGGTCGCGGTCGCGGGCGATCCCGTACATGAACACCAGGAGGGGTAGCAGCAGGACCGCGTTGAGGACCTGGGAGAGCACGAGGATCGGGATCAGCGGTGCGCCGGGGAGGAGCACGATCAGCGCCGACACCCCGATCACCACGACGTAGGAGAGGTAGAACGGCCTGGCGTCCGTGAACCTGTCGTCCAGGGCTGCCTCGGAGCCGGTGTACTCGCAGATCGAGTAGGCCGTGGACAGCGGGAGGATGGCCGCGGCGAGCAGCGCCGCCCCGATGAGCCCGACCGCGAACAGGGCGCTCGCGAGGCTCCCGGCGAGGGGCTCGAGCGCGCCCGCGGCGTCGGCGGCGTCGTTGATCGCGACCCCCTGGACGTGCAGGGTCGCTGCGCAGGCCACCACCACGAAGAAGCCGATGACTCCCGTGAGCACCGCGCCGGTGGCGACATCGATCCGTTCGTAGCGCAGGTCGGCGACGGTGAGCTTCTTGTCCACCGCATAGGACTGGATGAAGCTCAGTCCCCACGGCGCGAGAGTGGTACCCACGGTGGCGGTGGCGATCAGCACGGCGTCGCGGGTGAGCGGCATGGTGGGGACCACCAGGCCGTGCAGGGCCTGTCCCCAGTCGGGGCCGGCGAGAATCCCGGCGGCGACGTAGGCGACGAACACGGCGGACAGCCCGATCAGGATGTGCTCGACGCGGTGGAAGTTGCCGCGGTTCACCAGCACCGTCACCGCCACGGCGGCGACGGGCACGGCGACGTAGCGGCTGACCCCGAACAGCTCGAAGCCCCCGGCGATGCCGGCGAACTCGGCGCAGGTGGTGCCGACGTTGGCCGCGACGAGAACGACGAGCGCGATCCCGCCTGCGCGGACGCCGTAGCGCTGGCGGATGAGCCCGATCAGCCCCTGCCCCGTGACCACCCCCATCCGCGCGCCGAGACTGTGGAACACGATCAGGGCGAGCGTGGAGAGCAGGAGCACCCAGAGCAGCTGGTAGCCGTACTGGGCGCCGAGGACCGAGTAGGTGGTGATGCCGGCCGGGTCGTCGTCGGACAACCCGGCGAGCAGGCCGGGCCCCAGGACGGCGACCAGCGCCAGGAGCCGGGTGCGGCGGCCGGTGCGCACGCTGCCGCCCGGCGCCCGGTCACCGGTCGAGGTCACGGCCGCCCTCCGGGTCGGGACGGTGGTGCGCGGCACGGGCGGTCGGCGGCCCGTGCCGCCGCCACCCCCGCAGTCGCCGGAACCGGCGCCCGCCCAGCGGCGACTGCGAGCTCACCACGGTCCGGTACCGCTCGTGGGCGTCGGCGGGAAGCTCGTCGATCACGCTCTTGGCGTCGGCCGGTTCGAGCGCCAGCATGATGCTCCGGCCGACGGCCGGGTGGGCGCGAGCGACCGCGCCGGCGGCCCGCCGGGGTCCGACCGCCTGGACGACCTCGGCGGCACTCGTGACGTCGAGCCGGGTGAGCAGTTCGGCCAGATCGTGCGCATCGAGCTGGTGCACGGCGGCCGTCGTCGTCGCGAGGTGGACGTCGTGACCCCGCGCGGAGGTCAGGTGCAGGTCGCGCCAGTCGACGGCCCGCAGGGGCAGCCGCTCGCCGAGCCGCCGCAGCCCGAGGCGGCGGACCACCGCACCGCTACCGACCTCGACGGCGGCGACCTCGAGCCGACCGTCGGCCAGCCGGGTCATGACCACGTCGGACACGCGCGAGAGCCGGTGGCCGGCCACGTCGACGATCTGGGTGTCCAGCACGTCACGCACCAGCAGGAGCTCGTCCTCCTCCAGCGGGTCCTCACCGCGCCCGATCACGAACCGGTCCCACGGCCCGACATCGCGCAGCCGGACCTCGGAACGCTCGAAGGAGGCGACGGCGCTCCACGGCACCAGGTGCGTGATCTGTCGTCGGGAGCCCACCGCCAGCCGGGCGACGACCGGGTGCTCGGCTCCGAGCCGGGCGGTCAGGTCCCGCAGGTGCCCGACGACGCTGCCGTCGGCGGCCCGGACGCCCTGACCGGTCTCTCGGCTCAGGACCAGCACGGCCGGAGCCTAGGCGAGTCGGCGAGGCTGCGGGACGACCGTCACGGGCACGCCCGGAGGGACGATCTACGTCACTCGGCGCCTGCCGACCCGGCGGGCGACGAGACCCGCGATCACAGCCCCGCCGAGGGCCACGGCCAGGCTGCCGGGCGCGGGTGTCGTCGTCCGCAGCAGCGTCATCAGCGGGGGCACCGTCACCGCCGCGATCTGAGCGAGGACGGCCGCGGCCACGGCGATCGACAACCAGTCCCGCCCGTGCCGTGGCAAGCCCCGCGGTCGTCGGGCCCGCAGCCCGACAGCCGCACCGAGCTGGCCGAGGCCGAGCACCAGGAACGCGACGCTGCGCGGGTCGTCTCCACCGACGAGGAGCATGGCGCCCACGGTCAGCGCGGCCACCGACGCACCCACCACCAGTACCGCGAGCCAGAGCCCGCCCGCGAGCACGGACGCGCCGGGCCGTCGCGGCGGGGCCGCCATGACGCCCGGCTCGGACGGCTCGGTGCCGAACGCGACCCCGGGCAGGCCGTGCGTGAGGAGGTTGATCCAGAGGATCTGCCCCGGGAGCAGCGGCAGCGCCACACCGATCACCGGGCCGACGAGCATCACGAGGACCTCGGCCAGCCCTCCCGCGAGGGCGTAGGCGAGGAAGCGCCGCACGTTGGCGTGGATGCGCCGCCCCTCGTCGACCGCCGTCACCACGGTGCCCAGGTCGTCGTCGGCGAGCACGAGGTCGGCGGCCTGCCGCGCGACCTCGGTGCCGCGCCGGCCCATCGCCACCCCGACGTCGGCCCGCCGGAGCGCGGGTCCGTCGTTCACCCCGTCGCCGGTCATCGCCACGACCTCGCCCCGGGCCTGCCAGCCGACGATGAGGTCGAGCTTGCGCTCGGGTCGGCATCGCGCCACGACGTCGGCGTCGAGCAGCGCGCGCTCCCGGTCGCCGGTCGACCCGTCGGCCTCGTCGTCGGGCTCGTCGGGAGTTGCGACCCGGGCGGGCCGCCCGCCCCGGCCGGTGAGCCCCACCTGCCCCGCGACGATGGCGGCCGTGGAGGGGTGGTCGCCGGTCAGCACCACGGTCCGGATCCCCGCCCGGTGACAGCCCTCGAGGGCGGCGCGGGCCGCCGCTCGGGGGCGATCCTGTAGCGCCACGACGCCCACGACATCCAGACCCTGCTCCACCTCGGCGACCGCGGGCAGCGCCGTGCGACGGGCGGCGGCCACCACGAGCACCCGCAGCCCACGCGCGGCCGCGTCCTCCGCCCAGTCGCGCGCCCGGTCGGCCCGGACCGAGATCCCGGGCGGGGGGAGCAGGGCCTCGGGCGCGCCCTTGCCGACGACCAGGAACGACTCCGCATCGCCGCTGTGCCAGGTCGTCATCCGCCGGCGGACGGCGTCGAAGGGCAGCGCACCCAGCCGAGGATGGCGGGCCCGGACGGCCGCCACGTCGATCCCGCGGCCGCGGGCCCAGTCGACGAGCGCGGCGTCGATGGGATCCGCGCCCGGCACGGACCCATCGGCCCCGTCCGAGCCCTTCTCGGGCGCGTCGTTGGCCAGCACCGCGGTCCTGGCGAGCTCCTCGGCGGCGTCCTGCTCGGGGTCGGTCCAGGTCTCGGCGACCCGGAGCCTGCCCTCGGTGAGCGTCCCGGTCTTGTCGGTCGCGAGCAGGGTCACCGCCCCGAGCGTCTCGACCGCCGGCAGGCTACGGGCGACCGCGTGCCGCGCGGCCATGCGCCGGGCCCCGAGGGCGAGCCCGAGGGTGACGACGACCGGCAACGACTCGGGCACGGCCGCGACCGCGAGGCTCAGCGCGGCCACGAGCATCAGTACGGGGGGCTCGCCGCGGGCGATGCCGAGGACGAACACGATTACGCACGCGACCGCGATGACGAGCGCCAGCCGACGGCCGAGGACGGCGAGCTGGCGCTGCAGCGGGGTGCGGCGCGACCGGGTGCGCACCAGGCCCTCGGCGATCCGCCCCATCGCGGAGGCCGGCCCGGTCGCCCCGACGACGATCTCGCCCCGTCCGCGGATGACGACGCTGCCCGAGAGGACCTCCGTGCCGGGGCGGTGCGACTCCACGGGCATCGACTCGCCGGTGATCGCGGCCTCGTCGAGCTGCAGCGACTCACCCCACACCACGGTGCCGTCCGCGGCGAGGACGTCGCCGGCCGCCACCACGAGGACGTCCCCGGGCACGACCTCGCGGGCGGGGACGGTGCGCACGACTCCACTGCGCCGGACCCGTGCCCTCGCGGCCCCGAGGCGGTCCAGGGCCTCGACGGCGCGGTCGGCCCGGATCTCCTGCACCACCCCGACAGAGGTGTTGCCGACGATGACGAGCAGGACGACCGCCGCGTCGGTGTGGTCGCCGATCGCGACCGTGACCACCGCGACCCCGACGAGGACGAGGACCAGAGGATCGACCAGCTGCGCGCCCACCCGTCGCACGACCGAGCGTCGGCGGGGGCGCGGCAGCTCGTTCGGTCCCTCCCGAACGAGAAGCGCGGCCGCCTCGACGTCGTCGAGACCCTGGCCGGGTGGCGCGGGCCTCGTCATGGGGCGCGACGGTGTCGGCGGGCGGGCTCCCCGCACCAGGGCCGGAGGTCACGGCGGAGGCCGCCGAGAGCCCGCCGGTCCCGGTCCGAGGACCCCGGCGGACCGGACCTCGGTCCCTGTGCCGGAGATGCTCGGCCCGGCAACGTCTCGGGTGGACGGGACGTTCGGCACGACCCGTGGGAGATCGTCGGGGAGGAACCATGGGGCACCAGGAACGGGCTCTGCTGCGGCGGTGGGTCCCCGTCGTCGCCCTGGCGGAGGTCCTCGGGTTCGCCCTGGCCGCGGTCGTCGGGGTGCTCACTGTCGGGTCCCCCGTGGTCCTCTCCCTACCGTTGCTGGTCGCGGCCGGGGCGGTGGAGGGAGCGCTGCTCGGCACGGGGCAGGCCCTGGTCCTCCGGAGCGCCCTCCCCGCGATCTCGGTGACCCGCTGGGTCCTCGCGACCGCGGGGGCCGCGGCCGTGGCCTATCTCCTCGCGCTCCTGCCGTCGACGACGGCGACGGTCACGGCAGCCTGGCCCGCTCCCGTGCTGGTCGTGTCGACGGTCGCCCTGGGCCTCCTGGTCCTCCTGACGATCGGCCTCGCCCAGTGGTGGGAGCTCCGCCGTCACGTCGAGCCCGCCGCCGCGTGGATCGGTGTCACCGCCCTGGCGTGGCTGCTCGGCCTCGGGATCTTCCTCGCCGTCGCGACGCCGCTCTGGCACGCCGGCCAGGCGGTCCCCGTGACCGTTCTGGTCGGTCTCGTCGCCGGCGGTCTCATGGCGCTCGTGATGGCGGCGGTCACCGGCGTGGGGCTGGTCGTCCTCCTCAGGGGCCCGCAAGGGCGGGCCACGGGTCCCGGGACCTCCGGAGAGACGTTCGGCCCTGGGGTCGGGCCGGCCGAGGGCGGATCGTCCGGCGCGATACCGGTGCGACGCGGGGAGCGATCATGAAGGTGTGGGAGGACGGCACCCGGGTGCCGGCGCGTGAGGGAGGCCGCCCGACCGTGGTCGTGGGGGTCGACGGGTCGCCGGGCTCGCGTGCGGCGCTGGTCGACGCGATGCGCTCCGCGTCCCGGCGAGGCGCCCGCCTGCACGTGGTCGCGGTCTACGAGCCCCCCGAGTGGCGGCTGGGCCCGACCCCCGGCGCGCCCCTGCCGAGCCGCGCCCAGATCGAGACCGAGTTGCTCGCCGCGGTCCGTGGGATGGTCACCGACGTCGCCTACGAACTCGGCGGGGAGCACCTGCGGCGTCCCGAGGTCGATGTCGTCGCGCTTCCCGGCGATGCCGCCGAGGTCCTGGTCGAGGCGGCCGAGGGTGCCGACGAGCTGGTCGTGGGCCACCGCGGCCGCGGCGCGGTCGCCAGCGCGTTGCTCGGCTCGGTCGGGCTGGGCTGCCTGCTGCACGCGCCCTGCCCGGTGCGGGTCGTGCCTCGATCCTCGCCGCCGGGCGACACCTGATCGTCGGGACCTTCGACCCTGCCCGTCGCCGCCGCGAAGGACGATGCTGGCGATCACGGATGTCGTCGCGTTCACGCTCGTCGGCCCCGGTCCGTCCCCCGAACCCGACGAGCTGCAGGAGAAGGAGCGTGTCGTGACCACGGTGTTCCTGGTGGATGATCATGAGGTGGTGCGGCGGGGGGTGGCGGACCTGCTGGACGGTCACGAGGATCTCGAGGTGGTGGGTGAGGCGGGGTCGGTGGCCGAGGCCCTGAGTCGGATCCCGGCGCTGCGACCGCAGGTGGCGGTGCTCGATGTGCGTCTGCCGGACGGCACCGGGATCGAGCTGTGCCGGGAGTTGCGGTCCCGGATGCCGGAGTTGGCGTGTCTGATGTTGACCTCGTACACCGATGAGCAGGCGATGTTCGACGCGGTCCTGGCGGGGGCCGCGGGTTATGTGATCAAGGACGTGCGGGGCAACGACATCGTGAACGCGGTGCGAGAGGTGGGGGCAGGAGGGTCGTTGCTCGACGGACGGGCGGCGAGCGCCCTCATGGGTCGGTTGCGGTCGCGGAGTGAGGCTCCGGATCCGTTGGCGGAGCTGACGGTCAAGGAGCGGGAGGTCCTGGGCTTCATCGGGGAGGGGCTGACGAATCGGGAGATCGGACAGCGGATGTACCTGGCGGAGAAGACGGTGAAGAACTACGTGTCGGCGTTGTTGGCGAAGTTGGGGATGCAACGCCGGGTGCAGGCCGCCGTCCTCGCGAACAAGGTCAAGCCCGAGGAGTACTGACGGGCCCGATCGCCAGGGCCTCTTCGGGACCTTCGACCCTCACGGGCCGTCGCCCGGGGCGTCCAGGGTCGATGTCATGACGGCACACGAGCTCCTCGCCTCGGACGGCAGCGCGTCGGAGACGACGGGGACGACGGAGAAGCCCCGCTCCGGTCCCGAGCGGGTCGGGGACGTCCTCGACCGTGGCGTGTACCGCTCCGCGGTCGCGATCGACCGGCTCCGGGCGCGACTTCCGGCGAACCCCGTGCCGATCTACCTCGGTGTGGCTGCCCTCGCCGTCACAGGTGTGGTGAGCTGGCCCGTCGCCGTGGCGGCCGGGTGCGGCTACGCGGCGTTCCGGCGGTGGGAGCCCCAACCGCACGGCGTCCCGCACCCGGCGCCGGCGCCGGTCCTGGCGTGACCGTGTCTCGCGGCCGCCCCGACCGTGCCCCGCAGGTCCTGTGCGGGGTCAACGGCTCGACCAGCTCACGGAGAGCCCTCGCCGAGGCCGTCCGCCGAGCCTCGGCGTGTGGCGGCCGGCTGACGGTCGTCACGGCGTGCGACGCCGCGGGCTACTTCTGGGGCGCCCTCGCCGCGCTGCCCGGGGGCGACCTGCTCCCGGTGCCCGACCGGGCCGCGGTCCTGGAGGCCGAGGAGGCGACACTGCGGGACTTCGTCGACGACGTGCTGTCCGACCCCGCGCTCGCGCCGCTCGCCGCGGAGGGCCCGATGGCGATCGAGACCCGGGCCGTGCCCGGCCGTCCCGTCGACGTGCTCGTCCGGGAGTCCGCCGAGGCCGCCGCCCTCGTCGTGGGCCACGGCGAGGACGCGCGCACCATGACGTCGGTGGCCGCCGGGTGTCTGCGCCGGGCCCACTGCCCGGTGATCGTCGTCCCGGGAGAGCTCACGAGTCTCCCCGTGCCGCCGAGCACGAGGTCGCGTCGGGGGTCGTAGGTCCCCGAGCCGCGGGACCGTCGGGCGGGCCTTCGCCCCTGATCGACGGCGGCAACGCGGACGACCCTGGGGTCGCCGGGTCCGTCGGACCTCCCGGCCGACCGGCGCCGCCGCTCCGGGAGGAGGGAAGGGTGATCGGGATGTCGGAGGAGAGACCGCTGGTGGTCGTCGGGGTCGACGGCTCCGAGCACGGGGAAGCGGCCCTGCGGAGAGCGCTCCGCGAAGCGTCCCGGCTCGGAGGGCGGCTCGAGGTCGTCTCGGCCTGGGAACGTCGCGGTCTGACGCTCGCGGAGTACCTCGACCTGCCGTTGGGCAACGAGGGCGAGCTCCAGGCGGAGCTGGACCGGCGGGCCCGCGCCCTGTCGACCGGGTGATGGCCACCGAGCCCGACCACGGGGTGGAGGTGCAGGTCCGGGCGCACGCCGGCCGCCCGGCCGAGGTACTGATCGAGGCCGCGCGCGACGCGGACCTGCTCGTCGTGGGACACCGGGGCCGCGGGGCGTTCCGCAGCGTCGCGCTGGGTTCGGTCGGTCTGGGCTGCGTGCTGCACGCTCCCTGCCCGGTGCTGGTCGTACCCGTCCCGACCACCCCGCCGACCGCCCCGACGGCCGGCACAGCGACGGTCCGGACCGCGCGATGACGCGGACGGGAGTCGGGCCCGGTGCCCCTCACCGCGGCCGGGCGGGCCGGGCGTCGCTCGTCCTGCTCCTCGTCGCGGCGGCTCTCCTGCTCGGTGGGTGCGCAGCCGTCGCCGACGACGGCGCCCGCCTCGCGGTGCCGCCCGTCGCCGGGTTCTGGCTCGGGCTCTGGCAAGGGCTGATCCTCCCGATCACCTTCCTCGTGTCGCTGTTCGAGGACGGTGTGGGCATCGACGAGGTGCACAACGATGGAGCCTGGTACGACGTCGGCTACGTCCTCGGCGTGGCGCTGGTCTTCTCCGGGCCCGCCCGCATCGGTGGTTCCGCCCGACGGTCGGGACGGCCGTGACGGCGGCCGTCACCCCGGTCCGCGTCGGTGGACCTCCTCATGGCCGAACGGCCTCGGGCGCCGCGCTCCTCCGGGTGCGCACGACGGCCGGCCGGCCCGGGTCACCAGGCCTTCCGACCCTGGCCGTCGCTCGCCGAACGGCGTGACCCTCGCGGTAGGACGAGGAGGTGGGCCGTGTCGGATCCGATGGTCTCCGCGCCGGCGGTGGGCGACCCCGCCACAGCAGCGCCGACGCCGAAGAGGATGGGCGCCGACGTCGTGGTGGGCGTGCCGCTCGGAGGACGGGCCGGAGCCGCCGTCCACTGGGCCGCCGCCGAGGCCCGGGACCGCGGCGTCGCGCTCCGGCTGGTGCACGGGCTGGTGGTCCCTCGCGGCGGCTATCCGGGGCGCTCGTTCGTCGGCGTCGACGCCGAGCAGGGCCTGTTCCTGCTGGCCCGTCAGGAGCTACGGGAGATGCGGCTCGTAGCCCGCGACGTCGCCCCGGACCTCCCGATCGTCGAAGACCTCGTCGAGAGCGATCCTGTCGCCGTGCTGCGGGCCCAGGCGCGCGTCGCCTCGCTGCTCGTCCTCGGCAGCGACGGATTCGGCAGGCTCGGGGAGCTCGCCCTGGGCAGGACCACCCGGGGCCTGGCCGGGGAGGTCCCCGTGCCGGTCGTCCTCGTGCCGCACCACTGTGACGCGCGGGCGCGCGAGAGGGCGGAGGGCCACGCCCCCGTCGTGGTCGGGGACGACGGCTCGGAGGGCTGCCGGGAGGCTCTGGGGTTCGCCGCTCTCCGGGCCGAGTCCCGCGGTGCTCCCCTCGTCGTGGTGCGGGCAGGCAAGGACGTGCGGCTGCTCGGCGAGGACGTTCCCGAACTGGGATCGGCGCGGCCGGCCGACGTCCGTGTCGTCCTCGCCGAGGAGCGCGCGGACCGGGTGCTGGCCGACCAGGCCCGCGACGCGGAGCTCGTCGTGATCGGGGTGGGGGAGCACGGCCGGCTGCGGCATCGCCGCCCGCAGACGCGTCCCGGGCTCGTGCGGAGGGCGACGTGCCCGGTCGCGATCGTGCCCCCGGGTACGGGCGGGGGCTCCCGGGCCGCACGGTAGCTCCGGCTCCCCGTGCCGCTCCGCCGACCGCCCGCCCGACGTCGAGAGTGCGAGGTGCCGTGGACACCAGTCGGACGGACATGCCCGACCGGATGCGCGACCTCGTCCTGGCCGTCGACGCCTACCGCAGGGCCTTCGCGGACGTGCTCGGGCTCGGGGTCGGTGAGGTCCTCACGCTGGCGGACCTCGGCCGGCAGGGCGCCGTGCCGGTGTCGCTGCTCGCCGTCCGACTGGGGGTGAGCGCGCCGGCCGGCACCGCGTTGGTCGACCGGATGCAGACGCGGGGTCTGGCGGTCCGCCGTCCCCACCCGACCGATCGACGCAGCACGCTCGTCGACCTGACTCCGCGCGGGCGCCGCGCCGCCGCGATCATGGGGCGGCTCTTCCGGGAGGACGTCCACGCGGCCCTCCAGGACGTCCCGGTCGAGCACCTCGACGAGCTGGCCGACATGCTCGACCGGCTCGCCGCAGCCCTCCGCCACCGTGCCGGCGACGTCAACCACCTGCGTCGTCGGCTCCTGCGCGAGGACAGCGCCGAGCCCGGCGTGCCCGACCCGGACGAGGGAGCACCCGCGTGATCGGTACGTCCGCGGCGTCCGGGTGCCGGCGGGGACCGGTCGGTCGGACGATCACGGCTCGTGTCGTCGGCCCACGGCGACCGGCTCGGGGCCCGCGGACCGGACCATGCGGTGCGGGATCACGAGCACCGGGACCGACGAGTCGCGCACGCACCGGGCGCTCACGGAACCGAGGACGGCCGAGGCGGCGCGTCCCCGTCCACGGGACCCCACGACGAGGATGTCCGCGTCGGCCGCCGCGTGGAGCAGGATGTCCGCCGAGTCGGGCCCTTGGCGCAGGTGGAGGTCGACGTGTGCGGCGTCGAGGCCCAGGAGGTCGGTGAGGACGTCGGTCAGGTGGCGTCGTGCGACGTCCTCGAGCTCGGCCAGGTGAGGGCCGGAGTGCTGGTCGTCGGCGGCCACCGCCGTGTCCCAGACGTCCCGGATCTTCCAGGCCCAGACGACCCGGAGGGCGCTGCCGGTCCGCCGTGCCAGCGAGGCGGCCCAGCCCACGGCCTCGACGGCCTCCTCCGAGTCGTCGTAGCCGGCGACGACGAGCGCGATCCCCTCGGCGCGAGCGGTGCGCCCGCTCGCGGTGGCGTGTGCGTGACGGCCCGGAAGCTCATCGTCCATGGGGTCAGGGTGTCCGTCGACGCCGGCCGGGGGCAGGGTCGATCGGCCGGTGTCGACCGGGTCCCGTAGCCCTGCCCGGCCCGCAGGGGGAAGGACGGCCCGGCGGATCGGGACCGGAGCCCCTGACGCCCTGGGTGGGTCGGCGCGAGGGTGCGGGGGCCGGGATCGCACGTCGCCCGTTCTGAGGAGCCCGCATGTCCACCTTCACCGTCGGCGTCGTCGTGTGGATCGTCGCGGGGGTGCTGGCGGCGTTCGTCCTCCTCGGCCGGCAGGGCTACCGCGACTGGCGCTGGTACGTCCTCGGCGCCGTGTTCGGCCCGCTGTTCATCCCGATCGCCGCCGAGCGGGCGAACCGATCCGTGGCGGTCGTCGAGGGCGCCGAGCCGGCCTCCCGCAGCGGCACGTCGATCGTGGTCGGCGTCGACGGATCGGCCGGCGCGGACCGGGCGGTACGCCTCGCCGCGACGTTGTTCGACACCGCGCGGGTGCGCGTCGTCCTCGTGGGCGTCGTGGATCCCGACGCGGCCGACGGTGCGGAGGACGACCCGCGCCGGGTGCGTGCCCGGGCGATGCTCGTCGAGCGCGCGGCGTGGTTCGAGCCCGCCGCGCCCGCAGGTCACGTGGCGATCGAGGTGGTCGCGGGTCAGCCCGCCCGGGCCCTCGAGGCCGTGGCCGAGGCGGAGGGCGCTTCCATGATCGTGCTGGGACGTCGCGGGGCGGGCCTGACCCGGCACCTGCTTGGTGACGTGGCCACCCGGCTCGGCCGGCACGCGTCGGTTCCCGTCCTGCTCGCCGGTCCTCCGGACGGCTCCCGCCTCGGCGACGCGGGCTCGGACGGGCGCGGGACGGTCGTCACGCACCGCCCGGTGTGACGCCGTCCGCGCCCGGGGCGTACCGCGCACGGCCGCACGCCCCGGGCCCGGAGGGCCGGACGACGCCGGTCGCGGGTCCTTCGACCCTGGGGGTGGGTCGGGCCGGGTCCGAACGTCGGGTCCGGAGGTGGAGAACATGTCATTGATCCGACGCCAGACACCCACGACCTCGGCCGACGTCTTCCGGCAGTTCGACCGGATGTTCGACGACTGGATGCGCGCCCTTCCCGTGCGGGCATGGGGGCGCCCGCGATGCGGGCCCCCGAGGAGGTGATCAAGGTCGACGAGTACCGGGAGAACGGTGACCTGGTGATCAAGGCCGAGATGCCGGGTATCGACCCGGACAAGGACCTCAGCCTGACCGTCGCCGACGGGATGCTCGACCTCCGCGCCGAACGCAGGATCGAGGAGGACACCGAGGACAAGGGGTACCACCGGCACGAGCTGCGCTACGGCACCTTCGCCCGACGCCTGCCCCTGCCCGACGGTGTGGACCCCTCCACGGTGGCCGCGTCCTACAAGGACGGGATCCTGACGGTCCGGGTCCCGATGCCCGAGCCGGCCGCGGGCGCGGAACCCACGACCGTCGCCATCGAGAAGGGCTGAGTCCCGCCACCCGGGCCGGGCCGCCGACGGCGGCCCGGCCCGGGCGTGTGTGCGGGAGGTGGCGCGGAGCCAGCGACCATCGGCCCGCCCGACGGGGCCCGGAGGACCCGGGTGTCGGCGGACGTCACGACCGACCCTCGACTCGGACGAGGAACGCCCCGTCGAGGTGAGGAGCGCACGATGGACGCGGAACGCAGGGTGGCCGACCACGGCGGAGTGGCGATCGGCAGGGTGGACGCCGAGGGCGACGTCCGGGACTTCGCCGGTGTGCGCATCGGGCGGGTCCTCGGCGACGGTGTCGTCGAGGACTTCGCCCACGTGCACATCGGGGCCGTCATCGCGACGCGGGCCCCCCGCCACGCCGCGGCCGCCTGATGGCCGACATGGCGAGCGACGGCCCCGGGACGGGCCGGCCCGTGGTGGTGGGTGCCGACGGCTCCGAGTCGTCACTGCGCGCCGTCCGGTGGGCGGCCCGCACCGCAGCGTCCCGAGGCCGGGGCCTGCACGTCGTGCACGCCTACGGCGGGGTCGACCCCTCTCTCGTCGCCGACGCCTCGCTGTGGCGTCGCTACCAGCAGGATCTCCTCGACCACGCCCGCGAGATCGCCGCACGGGCCGTGGCGGTGGCGCACGAGGCGGCCCCGTCGGTGACCGTCACGACGGAGGTCGTGGACGGCGCGGCCGCACCGGCCCTGCTCGAGCGGGCGGACGACGCCCTGCTCGTGGTGGGTGAGCAGGGCTCCGGCGGACTCGGCGGCACGCTCGTCGGGTCGGTGGCCTCGTCGGTGGCCGCCCACGCCGTGGACCCCGTCGTCGTGGTCCGCGGCGACGAGCCCACCGAGCCCGCCGCACCCGTGGTCGTCGGGGTCGACGGCTCGCCGGCCAGCGACGCCGCGATCGATTTCGCCGTCGCGGCCGCGGACCTCGCGAGCTGCCCGCTCGTCGCGGTCCACACGTGGTGGGACCCGCTCTTCGACCCGGTGACGGAGCCGCTGCTGGGCTGGGACGCGATCGTCGACGACGAGAGGCGGCTGCTTGCCGAGCAGCTCGCCGGCCGGTCGGCGGCGTATCCCGATCTCGCCGTGTCCTCCGTCGTGGAGCGCTCCCACCCCTCCCGGTCGTTGCTCGACCGCGCCCGCGGTGCGCGCCTCCTGGTCGTCGGGTCCCGCGGCCGCGGTGGGTTCACCGGGCTCCTGCTCGGTTCGGTGGGCCGCGCGATGGTGCACCGGGCACCCTGTCCCGTCGCGGTCGTCCCCCCACCCGGTCGCGGGTCCGCGCGAGGGTCCGAGGTGCGTGCCGAGGTCGCCGCGCGGTGATCCGAGCCGGGGTCCCGACGGCCGAACGCGCGCCTCCCTCCACTCGGGACGTTCGACCCTGCCGACCCGGGTCCACCCCGTCCACGGTGACGTGGTCGCCACGGCGTCACCGACCGGCGCCGTCCCGGGAAGGACCACGACAGGACGCGATGAGTTCTCGACGCCCGCCCGGCCCCGAGCCGGACGCACCCGTCCGCACCGCCGCGCCCGGCGGCCACCACGACGACGCCGCCCACGCCACCGCGGGCGCCGTGGCACGCCTCTCCGTGGAGTTCCCGGCCCAGCGCGCCGCGGTCGTGTCCCGCACGGTGGATCAATGCCGGCGTGACCTCGACGGGGCGCCACCCGGTGCGCTGCCGGAACTGCTCGAGAGGCTGGCCCGGCAGCGGCTGCAGGACGGCGTTCCCCGGGGACTCCCGCCGCGCGATCCGACCCGACCCGGACCGTCGGCCGCTCTCACGGGGGGAGGCGAGCGCAGCCGACGGCCCGGCGGTCGCCGGACCACGGGGCCCTCGGCGACGGAGGAACTCTAGGTCGGCCCTCCGCTCGCCGACGATCACCCGAGGGCCGCAACTCCGGCCAAGGATCTCCGCGGGGACG
Source organism: Actinomycetospora sp. CA-053990 (assembly GCF_050948445.1). Lineage (NCBI taxonomy): Bacteria > Bacillati > Actinomycetota > Actinomycetes > Pseudonocardiales > Pseudonocardiaceae > Actinomycetospora > Actinomycetospora sp. CA-053990. The sequence continues at coordinate 2,933,476 of NZ_CP192043.1, forward strand.
GAGGCGCGCGCGCAGTGCGTCTCTCCACCGGTCCCACATCCGGGCGAGCGGAACCGGGACCGTGGGGCGCCCCCGGAGGGGCCGTTGGTCCCTGCCCGGCCCCCGGGGGTGGCGGGACGGTCCTCTGGACGAGTGTCCGTCGTATCGCCGGGAGGTGGAGACGTCATGACCCAGCAGACCGATCCGAGGGAGTACCGAGGGGCACCGAGTACCGGTGCTGGTCCGGCCCCGACCGGACCGGAGCGGAGTGGGGCGGCCGCATGGGTTCGCTTCGGGGCCGTCGTGATGATGATCGTCGGTGTCTTCGGTGTGATCGAGGGCCTGGTCGCCGTGCTGACGCCGTCGTACTACGTCACCGTCGGCGGCGCGGTGTTCGTGCTGTCGCTGGCGGGGTGGGGATGGGTGCACCTGGCGCTCGGCGCACTCGTCGCGATCGTCGGGGCGAGCCTGCTGGGTGACGCGCCGAGCTGGGCCCGTGGGACGGCCGTCGCCCTCGTGGCGCTCTCCTCGATCCTGCACCTGACGTTCGTCGCCGCCGCGCCGGTGTGGTCGATCCTCGTGATCGCGCTCGACGTGATCGTGCTCTACGCGCTGATCACCACCTGGGACGAGCCGCTGCGCGCGCGGCGCTGACGTCCCGGTCGGTCCGGTCGGCCCGTGGCCGGCCGGACCGTTCGCGCATTCCGGGTGCCCGGCCCCTGCCGGAGGTCCCGAGCGAGCCGGTGCGGATGGCCCTGGTCGGCGCCCCGTCGGTGTGAGGACCTCGAACAACCACACGGTGACGGCGGCGAGGGAGGCTCGGGATGAGGGCGCAGGTCGGGAACTGGCTGATCGTGGAGGGGCTGACCGACGCGTCGTCCCGCCGACAGGGGGAGATCGTGGCGGTCACCCACGCCGACGGCACGCCGCCGTTCTGGGTACGGTGGCTCGACGACGACCATCGCAGCCTGGTGTTCCCCGGCCCCGATGCGCGGGTCGAGCCCCACCCCGTGCCGCAGCCGCCGGGCTCCCCGGTAGCGCCCACGCCGGCGTCGGTCCGGGCGACGCCCTGAGGACCTGCCGGAAGTCCCGTTCCATCGCGCCGTCGGGCCCTGACGCGGGGCGGGGAGGCGGCGGGAGCGTGGTGCGCGGGCCGCGACCGCGGCGCCGTTCCCTCCCGAGGAGGCCCGCATGATCGACCACTCGACGCCACCGGCCGGCGTGCTCGTCGGCGTGGACGGCAGCCCCGCGACCGCCGGCGCGGTCCGGTGGGCGGCGCGCGAGGCCGCCCGTCGTCACCTGCCGCTCGACCTGGTCCAGGTGCTGCCACCCTCGGAGCGTCCGCACGACGAGCTCCGCAGCCCGTCGGGGCGTGCCCACGCGCTGCTCGAGCAGGCCCGCCAGGTCGCCGGCGCCGTGGCATCGGAGGTCCCGGTGCGACTCTCGGTGGTGGACGGTGTCGCCGGGCCTGCGCTCGTCGCGACGGCCGCCCGCGCGCGCCTGCTGGTGATCGGCGCCCGGCCCGGGAGCGGGCTCGCCGACACGGGCGTCGGTCGGACCATCGCCCACGTGATGGGCCACGCCCCCTGCCCCGTGATCGTGGTGCCCCCGGACTGGGCGCCCGCCGAGGACGAGGCCTCGCGAGGGGTCCTCGTGGGCGTCGACGGCTCGATCGAGGCACGGGGCGCGATCGCCTTCGGTGCCGACGTCGCGGACCGGTCCCGCAGCACGCTCGTCACCGCGAGCGTCACCCCGCGCCTCGGTGGCCCCGACGAGGAGACCCGGCGCCGCGACCTCGCCGAGGTCGGGAGCGGCCTGGCCACGGCGCACCCGGAGCTGGTCGTCCAGGAGGTGGTGCGGCGGGGCGCGCCGAGTGAGGCGCTCCTCGACATCGCCCGCTCGGGCGTGAGCCTGGTGGCGCTCGGCTCGCGAGGGCGCGGGGCCGTCGGGGGCGCGCTCCTGGGGTCGACGAGCCAGCAGGTCGTCCGCTTCGCGCCCTGCCCGGTCGCGGTGCTGCCCCCGCAGGCGGCCGCGACCTGGGCGCGTCCCGAGCGCACCTACGCGGGTGAGGGGGCCTGATGACCGTGACGTCGATGGGCGCGAGGGTGACTCCTCGCGTCCCCTCCGTGGTCGTCGGCGTCGGCGACGGCCTGTTGCGGACCCGGGTGCTCGACCGCGCCGTGGCCGAGGCCCGCCGGCGGGACCGCACCGTCCGCGTCGTGCACGCCGACGCCCCGGCGGGGTCCGAGGCACCGTCGTACGGCGACGCCGGCGAGCGGGCCGAGAGCTACCTGAGCCGGACCGCGCCCGACGTCGAGGTCCGCCGCACCTGCGCCACCGGCGACCCCGCGAGCGCGATCGCCGCGGCCTGCCGAGCCTCGTCGTTGCTGGTGGTCGGGGACCGCCACCGCCGCCTGGGCAGCGCGGCCGGCCGGACCACCGAGGAGCTGATCGCGATCGCGCCCTGTCCCGTCCTGGTGCTCGGCGAGGACCGCGCGCCCTCGGCGGTCCCCGTGCCCCCGCGGGCCGTGGTCGTCGTCGGGCTCGACGAGGGCCCGGGCGCCGCGGTCGTGCTCGACCGCGCTCTGCGGATCGCGGAGATGTCGGCGGAGCCGGTCGAGGTGGTCCATGCGGTCGACGAGGTCACCTACGACGCCGGGCGGGTCGCCCGCCGTCGCGACGCCGACCTCGATGACGAGGAGACGGACGCGCGCGCCCGGATCGAGGGCCTCGTCAGCGCGAGTGAGTACCGGTTCCCGGACGTCGCGACGAGCGTCGTGGTCGCCGAGGACCGACCGGCCCGGCTGCTGGTGGAGCGTGCCCTCGGGGCGGACCTGCTGGTCGTCGCGCACCGGTGCCACGACGCCGAGGACCTCGTCGGCCTCGGCTCGACGACCCGGTCGCTGCTCCTGGCCGCGCCGTGCCCGGTGCTCGTCCTCGGTCCTCTGGCCGGTGCATGGGCCGACGGTCCCCGCACCGGGGCGGGCGTCGTCCGATGACCGACCCGCTCGGCGCCGCCGCCCGGAGCGGACGGGCGCCCGACGCCGACGGGCTCGCCGTCGGCGTGCGCGAGACCCACACCGCGGTGCTGTGGTTCCTCGGCGACCGCGTGCACAAGATGAAGAAGCCCGTCGACCTCGGCTTCTGCGACTTCACCACGGTGGAGCTCCGTCGGGAGGCCTGCCGGCGGGAGATCGCGCTCAACCGGCGTCTCAGCCCCGAGGCCTACCTCGGACTCGAGACCGTCCTCGGGCCGTCCGGCGAGGCCGAGGACTACCTGGTGGCCATGCGCCGCATGCCGGCCGACCGCAGCCTCGCGGCGCTCGTGCGCGCGGGCGAGCCCGTCGAGGAGCACCTGCGGGCGGTCGCCCGACGGCTCGCGGGATTCCACAGTGCCGCGGCGCGGGGACCGGCCGTCACGCGCGAGGGCTCCCGCGAGGCGGCGCGGACCCGGTGGGAGGGGGTCCTCGATGGCCTCCGTCGCCACGCGGGCGCGCTGCTGCCTCCCGACGTCGTCGACCGGGTCGCTCGCGAGGCGACCGCGTTCCTCGACGGCCGCGCGGACCTGTTCGCGGCGCGCCGGGCCGAGGACCGCGTCGTCGACGGCCACGGTGACCTGCTGGCCGACGACGTGTTCTGCCTACCCGACGGACCCGTCCTGCTCGACTGCCTCGAGTTCGACGACCGGCTGCGCTACGTCGACGGGCTCGACGACGCCGCGTTCCTCGCCATGGACCTCGAACGGCTCGGCGGGCCGGAGCCCGCGGCCCGGTTCCTGGAGCTCTACGCGGAGTTCGCCGCCGACCCGGCACCGCCGGCCCTGAGCCACCACTTCGTCGCCTACCGGGCCGCGGTCCGTGCGGCCGTCACCTGCCTCCGCGTCGACCAGGGTGGCGGGGACGCCGCGGAGGCCCGCGACCTGCTCGACCTCGTCGACCGCCATCTGCAGGACGCCCGGGTCCGTCTCGTGCTCGTCGGCGGCCTGCCGGGGACGGGCAAGACCACCGTCGCCGGCGGCGTCGCCGACCGGCTCGGGGCCGTGCTGCTGTCCACCGACCGGGTGCGCAAGGAGCTGGCCGGGCTGACCCCGACGGACCCCGCGGGCGCGGAGTACCGCGACGGCCTCTACCGGCAGGAGCACACCGACGCCACCTACGCGGCCCTGCTCCACCGCGCCGGGGAACTGCTCGGTCGGGGCGAGACGGTCGTGCTCGACGCGTCGTGGACCGACGCCCGGCGGCGGGACGGGGCGGCGGCGCTCGCCGCGCGGACCTCGTCGGAGCTGGTGGCGCTGCGCTGCGACGCCCCACGGGACCTGGCGGACGCGCGCCTCCGCGCACGCCGCGGGTCGGCCTCCGACGCCACCCCGCTCGTCGCCGCGGTGATGTCGGCCGACGCCGACCCCTGGCCGGAGGCGACCACGGTCGACACGTCGGGACCCGCGGAGGACTCCGTGGCGACCGCCGTGACGGCCGTGCGCGCCCCGGGGCGCCACGGGTCCTGGACCGTGGTCGAGGTCTGACGCCCCGGTTCTGGCCCTCAGCGCTCGGTCATGGCACGCCGGCGAGTGGCGTACTCGTCGGCGTCGATCTCGCCACGGGCGAAGCGGAGGTCGAGGATCTGCCGGGCGTCCTGCTGTGGTCCGGCGCCGGCCTCCGACATCCGCCACCACCGCAGCACGGCGAGGACGACCGCGATCACCAGCACCCACCAGAGAACGAAGCTCACGCTCATCAGCGGGACCATCCATCCCACCGCCCAGCCGCCGCCGTCCCACATCATGGCGCGCCTCCTGCCCTCGGGGGCGCCGGTCGGTCCGCCCGGCCGGTCGGGCCCGGGCCCACGGTGGCGCCGCGAGCCGGTGCCGGGCAGGTTCGGTGGGCCCCTTCTCGAGCGACCACCGGCGCTCACGGGTGTGCCTCCGGTCCCTGGCGCCCCGCGGGGCGGCGGGCAGCGTGAGGGACAGGCGTCGATCGTTCCCGGCCGAGGAGGACCGCGTGAGGGCATTCCGGGTGCACCGTCCGGGACCGGCTGCCGAGGGCCCGCTGGAGAGGGTCGAGGTGGCGACTCCGGCGCCCGCGCCCGACGAGCTCCTCGTCCGGGTGCTCGCCTGTGGGGTCTGCCGGACCGACCTGCACGTGGCGGAGGGCGACCTCCCGGTCCACCGACGGGACGTCGTGCCGGGGCACGAGGTGGTCGGCCGGGTGGTGGGGGTCGGGGAGCGGGTCCGCGGGTTCGTCGAGGGCGAGCGCGTGGGTGTGGCGTGGCTGCGCCGCACCTGTGGCGAGTGCCGTTTCTGCCGCCGCGGTGCCGAGAACCTCTGCCCGCGGTCGCTCTACACCGGCTGGGACGCCGACGGCGGCTACGCCGATCACACGACCGTGCCGGCGGACTACGCGCACCGTCTGCCGGAGGGCTACACGGACACGGAGCTCGCGCCGCTGTTGTGCGCGGGCATCATCGGCCACCACGCGCTGCGACGCGCCGAACTCCCGGCCGGCGGCCGCCTCGGGGTCTACGGGTTCGGGGGCAGCGCCCACCTGGCCACGCAGGTCGCGCTGGCGCAGGGAGCCACGGTGCACGTGATGACGCGCAGCCCGGCCGCCCGGGAGCTGGCGCTGCGTCTCGGCGTCGCGTCGGCGCAGGACGCGGCCGACCGACCCCCGGAGCCGCTCGACGCGGCGATCCTCTTCGCGCCGGTCGGGGACCTGGTGCCACGGGCGCTCGAGGCCCTCGACCGCGGCGGGACACTGGCTGTCGCCGGCATCCACCTCACCGAGGTCCCGCCGCTGGACTACCAGCGCCACCTGTTCCAGGAGCGCACGCTGCGCAGCGTCACCTCGAACACCCGGACCGACGCCCGCGCGTTCCTGCGCCTCGCCGGCGAGCACCACCTCGAGGTCAGCACCGTCCCCTACCCCCTCGAGCACGCCGGCGATGCCCTGGCCGACCTCGCCGCCGACCGCATCACGGGGGCCGCGGTCCTGGTGCCCTGAGGCGGGCGCCGCCCGGCGACGGGACCCCGTCCGGCGCTCCGGCGCCCACCGGGCCGAGCAGATCGTCACGATGTCGGCCCGGGAGGACCGTGTAGTCGATCGAGCCCGGCACGCTCACCAGCGCGAGCACCCGCCACAACGCGCGGGCGTAGGCCCGGGCGCGGTCGGCGCCGTCCCACTCGTAGAGACCGCGGTACACCCCGTGCTCGTCGGCGGCCAGCCACCACTTGGCGACGAACCCCGGGAAGCCGACGAACAGCGGGGTGTTGAGCAGGCTCTCGGCCCGGAACACCCTGTGGGCGGTCGGCCCGCGCACACCCCGGAGACGGAAGCGCACGACCAGCGCACACGGGGACTCCGCGACCGCCCCGCGGACGACCGTCTCCCGGTAGATCCACGCTGAGGTGCCGTCGGCGAACCACACGCGGGTGCCGACCCATCGCCCGGGCAGACGCAGACGCCGGCGCAGCAGCAGGCGGACCGACGCGAGCATGCACCGCAGGAGGGCGCGCGCCGCCTCGGGACGGGGGAGGGGTGACTGCTCGTCGGTCACGGTGACGTCCGTCCTGCCGAGGTCGCGGGTCGCGTGTGCCGGACGCCGGCGACGAGCAGGATCGCGGCGGCGACGAGCAGGACCACCGGCTGGAGCACGAAGTAGCGCTGCATCACCAGCAGCTGCACCGCGATCCACCCGACCTGTGACACCCCGGCGAGCACCGACGCCGTCGGGGCCGCACGGTGCCCCCGCAGCTCGAGGAACGCCGCGCCGAGCATCGGCGCGGCGACGACCAGCAGCAGGGCCACGCCCGGGACGACCCAGTCGGCGAACGGTGTCCCCACCAGCCAGTCGTCGGACATGCCCAGCGTCCCGGCGAGCAGTCCGACGGCTCCGTAGACCGCGCTCCCGCCGAGCAGGGCCTCGAGCACGACCAGGACAGCGCGGGCCGGAGCCCTCGTGGGTGTGCCGCGCGGGGGAGACGTGGCGACCATGACGACCTCCTTCCGGACCACGACCGAGCCTGTGGGGAGGCGCCGTCGGAGGGACAGGGGCCCTCGGGCCGTCGAGTCGGGGCCGTGGGTCCCTGCCCGTCGCCCGCCGTCGCGCCGCACCGTGGCCCGCACACGGAGCGAGGAGGCGCGTGATGAGCGCTGGAGCAGGCACGGGCGGGGCGGGTGCGCCGCGGATGGTCGTCGGGTTCGACGGCTCGGTGGGGTCGCGGGCGGCCCTGAGACACGCACTGGACGAGGCCCGTCGACGGGGGGCGCGGCTCGAGGTCGTCGCGGCCTTCATCTCCCCCGAGCGGCTCGCGGTCGTGAACCGCCTCCCGATCGTCACCGAGCGCGAAGCGGTCGCCGCGGCGGCCGAGGCGGCCGCTCGGACCGAGGTGGACGAGGTCGTCGCCGGAGACCTCGCCGAGCACCCCGAGGCCGCCGCGCCCCCGATCGCCGTACGCGCGGTCGCGGGCGATCCCGGTCCGGTCCTGACCGAGGCGGCCGTCGGCGCGCAGTTGCTCGTCGTCGGCCACCGCGGACGGGGCGGCGTCGCGAGCACCGTGCTGGGTTCGGTCTCCTGGTGGTGCCTGCGTCACGCTCCCTGCCCGCTCACCGTCGTCCCTCCGCCGCGCGAGCACCCCCGGGCAGCGTCCGCCGACGACCGGGTCACGGCGGTGTCCGCGGGGGTCGCCGGGAACCTCCGGTGAGCCCGCTCGACGAGCACCCCTGAGTGCCGGCATGACGATCGACTCGTCCGGCCCGACCGGGGGTGGGGGTCCGACGCCCGACCCCGGGATCGTCCGGGCGTTCGCCCCGCCCGGATCGGGACGGCACGCCGTCGTCGCCTGGGCACGCCGGCACGCGCGTCGGACCGGGGCCCGGATCGAGATCCTGGTCGATCCCGACCTCGCGGCTCCGCCCGACCGGCCCACCGACGCCCACGCCGGCCCGATCGCGCTGGTCGGTGTCCTGCTCGGGCACGTGTGGGCGCTGTTCGTGGACCCGGGGTCCCTGACCGAGCGGCTGGGTCGTGCGTCGGCGGGAGCACGGTTGTTCGTCGTGCCCCAGTCGCTGCCCGAGGTCGACGTCCTCGTCGACACCGCCTACGAACCGGTGACGGTCGTGCCCACCGATCCGCCGCACCCGCAGGGAGCCGTCGTGCTCGCCCTGGCCCACCGCACGACCGAGGAGACGATCGGCGCGGCCTTCGACGCCGCCGAGCAGCGGGGCGCGCCGGTCCACGTGCTGCGCCTCCGTGATCCCGCCCGGTGGACCGTCGTCACCACCGAGGACGCCGCCGCTCGCGCGGACGAGGAACGACAGGACTGCGCGGACCGACTGTCCGCCTGGCGCATCACCCACCCCTCGGTGCCCGTCGAGGTACGGGTCGGCGAGGGCGACGTGACCGTCGAGCTCATCGGTTCGACGTGCGAGGCCCGGCTCCTCGTGGTCGGACGCTCCGCGCGGGGCCGACTCCTCGGCACGGTCACGCCCTCACCCGTGGCCCGGACCGTGCGGCGCGCCCGGTGCCCCGTCCTCGTCGTCCCTCCGCCCGGGCCACCCCGGCGCTCCTGGTGGTCCCGAGCCCGACCCCTCCCGCTCGGGACCTTCGGCCCCGGTACTCGGGACGAGACGTGACCGTCCGGCACTGACCGGGGACGACCCCTGCGCCCCACGGTGGGACGCGGCACGAGGCCGCACCGAGCGAGGGAGCACCATGACCGACGACGACGCCCGGGGCGGCGTGATCATCTGCGGGATCGACGGCTCGAGCGGGGCGCGTCGCGCCCTGCAGGAGGCGATCCGGGCCGCGGCCCGGCGCGGCGCCCGGGTCCGGGCGGTGGCCGTCTACGAGCCGCCGGAGATGTGGGCGGCCTGGGGCTACGGGGCGACGTCCGGCGTCGCCCTGCCCGATCCGGACGCGCTGCACGGGGACGAGCTGAACGCCGCGCGCGCGATGGTCGACGAGGTCCGCGCGGACATGCAGGACGAGCTGACGTTGCCCGAGATCGAGGTCGAGACGCGGGCCGGCCGGCCCGCCGAGGTGCTGGTCGAGCTCGCGGGGGACGCCGACGAGCTCGTCGTCGGGCACCGCGGTCGCGGCGCCTTCGGGAGCGTCGTGCTCGGCTCGGTCGGCCTGGGGTGCGTGCTCCACGCGGCCTGCCCCGTGACCGTCGTCCCCGAGCCCGTCGCAGCCTGAGGACCTGGTCGTGTCCACCGCACCGCCCCTGTCCGCTCCCGGGTCCCCGGTCGACCTCGACGCTCCGGTGGACACGGTCGCCCGTCCCGCGACCGTTCTCGAGGAGACCACGCCGCTGCCCGAGGCCTGGACCCGCCTGCACGAGGACCACGTCCGGTGCGGCGTCGTCGTCCGCGACGGCCTGCCGATCGCCGTCGTCACCGCCGGCGGCCTGGCCGAGCGCTGGCCCGCCGGAGGGCCGCTCGTTCAGCACCGGCGGACGCTCCACGAGCTGCTCGACCGCCCCTGCGGTGTCGAGGTCCTCGACGAGAACGACACGGTGCGCCACGCCGGGCACCGTCTGCTGGCCACCGGCCTGCCCGCCCTGCCCGTGCGTTCCGTCCGCGGCGGGCCCCTGCGGCTGGTGACCACCACGACGGTGCTGCGCACGGTGCTCGGGGGAGAGCCTCCGACATGACCGGACCTGTGGGCGTCGTCGTCGGGATCGACGGATCGCCCACGGCGGCTGCCGCGCTGATGACGGCTCTCGAGGAGGCCGCCCGGCGCGGGGAGGCCGTGACGGCCGTTCTCGTCTATCCCGCGCCGGGGTCGTGGGGCGCGACGGGGAACGCCGATGGCGGCGAGCCGGACCGGCTGGCGACCGCCGTGCTCGAGGAGGCGCGCCGGTTCGTCGACGAGGCGACGATGCCCCTGCCCGCGACGCTGCGCGGGGTCCCGCTCGAGCTCTCGGTCCGGGCCGGGTCTCCCGCCCCGCTGCTCGCCGAGGCGGCCCGCACCGCCGCGCTGCTGGTCGTCGGCCACCGCGGGCGCGGGATGGTCGGCCGCGCGGTCCTCGGCTCGACCGCTCTGCGTGTGCTCTCGCTCGCGTCCTGTCCGGTGCTGGTGGACCGGCCCCGAGAGGCGGAGGCGGACGGCCCGGTCGTCGTCGGGATCGACAGGTCGGTGGCCTCGGCGGTGGCTCTGCGCTACGCCCTGCAGGACGCGACGCGGCGTGGTGTCGGGCTGGTCGCGGTCACCGGGACGGCGCCACCGCCGGTCATGGTCGGCTTCCGCCCGATGGGTGCCGCGACGCTGAGCGAGGTGCGCCGTGCCCTGCAGCCCCGGGTCGAGCAGTTCGTGGGCGAGGTCGTGAACGAGGTCGTGGGGGAGGACCGGCGGTGCCATCCCGCCCCGGAGGTGGACGTCGTGGTCCGTGGGGAGGATCCGGCGGAGGCCCTGGTGGACGTCGCCGAGCAGCGCGGGGCGCCGGTCGTGGTGGTCGGACGCACCGGGCACGGCGGGTTCACCCGGTGGCTGCTGGGGTCCGTCGCCCACGGGGCCGTGGTGCGCGCGCCGTGCGCGGTGGTCGTGGTCCCCGTCGAGCAGACGTAGCGAGATCGATCCGGACGTGGGTGGACGAGAGAGCCCGTCCGCTCCGGTCAGTCCACCTCGGTCAGCACGTGATCGAGGGGCCGCCGCGGTGTCGGGTGCAGGGCGTCGCCACGCTCGGAGGGCCAGCCGATGCGCAACGCCACGACGGGCGGGCGGTGGGCGCCGACGATCAGGTGCCGGAGACGCTCGCGCGTCTCCTCCACCTCCAGCACCTGGGTGATCGGTGTGGTCGCCAGGCCGAGCGCGGTGGCCTCGAGCAACACCGCGCTGAGGGACTCCCCGGCACGCAGGACGGAGACGGGCTCCTCGTCGACCGCGGTGAGGATCGCCAGCATCGACGCGTCCTCGTGATCCATCCCGCCGCGCGGCTGGCGGAGCGTCCCCCGTGGGAACCACCGCAGGACCAGGTCGCGGTAGGACGGTGGCGGCCCCTCGAGCCGGGCGGCGGCCGGGATGCCGTCACGGGCCCCGGCGTAGCGGTGCGTCCACCGGTACAGCTCGGTGGCGTAACCCTCCTGCTCGGGCTGGCGCTCGGCGGCCTCCCGCATGGCCTCGGCGAACAGGGTGCGGTGTGCTCCGAACGCCACGTGCAGGACCCCGCCGAACGGACGCGCCGCGTCGGCGACGGCGCCGAGGACGTCCGGGGGCACCGAGCGGCCCGAGAACCGGCGGCGATCCGTGTGCCGCCGGTCGATGGCCGCGGCCTGCCGGTGGGCGTCTCCAGGGACGGCGGCCCCGGCCGGACGGATCCGCACCCGGGCGAGCGGCCGTCCCTCGGGGTCCTCGGGCTGGTGACGCACCACGGCGTGCCAGCCGCGGTCGGCGAGCGCCACCCGCAGGTGGTGCAGAGCGCACCCACAGCCCAGGAGCACGCCGTGGCCGCGCTCGTCGGTGAAGGGCAGGCGACGACTCCGGTCGATGTGGAGGTCGAGGTGGTCGGGCCCGAGAACCCACCGCCACGGCTGCGCGTTGTGCTCCGAGGGAGCGCGCAGCGACGTGGCGACGGCGTCGCGCAGCGCCGTCCGGACGGCGTCCGTGGTCGGGGTGGTCATCGCGCGTCGTCTCCTGACGGGGGCTTGGCCAGGTCGTGCGCGGCGGCCCGCAGGGCGGCGTCGATGCCGGCGTCGGGCTCGCCGTGCTCGAGTGCGCCGACGATCCAGGTGAGGGTGCGACGGGCGTCCCGGCACGGCTCGTGGTGCAGGGACCTCCGGGCCTGGTCGAGGGCGGCGAGCAGGGTCACGTGCGGCACGCGGCGCCGACGCAGATCGACGGCGTGGGCGACGAGCTCCCAGGCCTCGGTGCTCCGGCGGTGCGGTGTGGTCTCCACGGCGGCTCCTCTCGACCGCACCAGCTCACCGTGGGGGTCCCTCGCGGTCGAGGTCCGGAGGTCACCTCCTGGAGAGACGCAGGTCCCGAGACCACGACGGGCGCCACGACGCACGCCCTCCGGTATCCGGGCCCTGTGTCACTGCCGCCGCCGACCTCGCCCGGGCAGCGTCGGGAGCGTCCGCAGCGCAGGAGGAGGTGGGCCGGATGGCCCGTGCCCTGGTGGTCTTCGAGTCCATGTTCGGCCACACGGCGGAGGTGGCCCGGGCGGTGGCGGCCCGCGACCTCGACGACCATGTGCCGACCGAGGTCGTGGAAGTCGGTGCCGCGCCGGCGCGGCTCGCCGACGGCGAGGCGGCGCGTGCCGAGGCCTGGGATGACGAGCTCGGGATCGCGCTCACCGCCGCTCTCCGGGGGGCACGGTGAGTGCGCCGGTGGTCGTCGGCGTCGGAGGGCCGCACGACGAGCGCACGGTGCGGTGGGCGGCGGTGGAGGCCCGGGACCGGGGACTCCGCCTGCGACTGGTCCACGCCCTGACGCCCCCGGTCGGCGGCCACCCCGGCCGGGCGGCCGCGGCGGCGCCGGGGCTGCGGCGTCTCGCTCGCGTCGGGCTCGACACCGCCGAGGGGGTCGCGCGGGAGGTCGTGCCGGAGCTCGAGGTCGAGACCGCCGTGGTCGAGGGCGGGGTGGTGCGGGTTCTCCACGCGGAGGCCGCCCACGCCGCACTGCTGGTCGTCGGCAGTGAGGGGCTGGGCCGCATCGGCGATCTCCTGATCGGCGGCGTGGTCCGCGGGCTCGCCGGGCACGTCGACGTCCCCCTCGTGGTCGTCACCGCCGACTACGACCCGTTGGCGCCGCGAGGGGACCACGCACCGGTGCTCGTCGGGGACGACGGCACGCCCGGCTGCGAGGGCGCCTGGCGCTTCGCCGCCGACCGCGCGCAGCGACGCGGCGCGCCCCTGGTCGCGGTGCGGGTCACCGGGGAACACGTCGACCGGGCGCTGCTGGACCGCGCCCGCGGGGCCGAGGTCCTCGTCCTCGGCGTCACCGGCGCGTGGTTCCACCACCACCGCGCGACGCCCGGCGTGGTGCGGCGCAGCACCTGCCCCGTCGTCGTCGTCCCACCGCTGCCCCTCCACCGTGACCCCGGCGAAGGCCCGGCCGTCACCACCGCGGCGTCGTCCGCCGAGTGATCGGGACGGCCTTCTCCGGGCCGTGCGGGACCTTCGGCCTCGACCGTGGCCCGTTGGTCGCTGTCGGGACGCGCCCCGACGCGCGTGGATGATCCCGTCGACCGATCAGGACCGAGGAGCTCTCATATGACCGCCACCGATCTGACCCGCCCGAGCACGCCCGACCCCCTCCGGACCGTGCACACGCGGCGGAGCACGGAGGGCTGGCGGGACGAGCTCGTGGAGCTCCTGGTGCTGTCCGAGCACGGCGACGCGGTCGCCGCGCGCACGCTGCGGACCTGGATCGCCACCGACGCGGCGGTGCGGAGGGTCCACGCCGCGATCGTCCGTGACGTCGTCGCCGTCCGGGCGGCCCGGACACCGGCGGGCCCCCTCGGCGCCTCGTCGCTCACGGCCTGACGGCCCTCGGCCGGCCCTCCTCCACGGCGAGTGCGCGTGGGGGAGGGGTCAGGCCGGTCGCGTGGCCGCGCGCGCGGTGGTCTCCGGCCGCGGTCCGGGCACGCTCGGCGCGGTGCCGGAGCCGACCGTGACCACCGGGAGGTCGGGGAACTCCCCCGGGCGGTGGGACACGACGATCGCGGTCCGACCGCGACTGAGCTCGCTGATCTCGTCGGCGAGCGCGGCGGCAGTCGGGGCGTCGAGGTGGGCTGTGGGTTCATCGAGGGCGAGGATCGGGCGGTCGGCGACCAGGACCCGGGCCACCGCGAGGCGCTGGCGCTCGCCGCCGGACACCGCCCCGCCGTGGTCCCCGAGGGCCGTCTCGAGCCCGTCGGGCAGCGAGGCGAACCAGGCGCCGAGGCGGGCGTGGCCCAGCGCGACGACCAGCTCGTCGTCCGTCGCACCCGGGCGGGCCAGGCGCAGGTTCTCGCGCAGCGTGCTGTCGAACAGGTGCGCAGCGGGGCCGCACCAACCGAACCGGGCACGGACGTCCTCGGCGGCCATCGTCGCGGTGTCGTGCCCGTCGAGCGTGACGGCACCGCGGGCGGCGGGAAGGGACCGCAGGAGTGCGGCAAGGACGGTGCTCTTGCCGGCCCCGGACGGGCCCGCGAGCACCGTGCGCCCGCCGGGCGGGAGCACGAAGGTCACGCCGCTGACCGCCTCGGACACCGCGTCCGGCCAGCGCACGGCCAGGGCCTCGGCGGTGACGGCCGGGTCGGAGGGCACGGGTGCGGGCCGTGCGGGATCGGCCACCGGCGCCGGCCGGGATTCGAGCTCGGCCAGCCGCCGGGCGGCGGGCCCGGCCTCGGCGAGGCGGGCGGCGGCGTCGGGGAGCCCGGCGACGAGCTCGGCCGCGGCGAGCGGCGTCAGCGCGAGCACGGCCAGCGCCGTCGGAGCGAGCCGCCCGTCGGCCAGGGCGAGCACGCCCGCGACGGTGGCGCCGATCATGGCCAGCCCGTTGCCGAGGATGCCGAGCCCGGCGCCGATCCCGGCGCCCCCGCCTGGGCCACGGTCCGCGCCGCGAGGTCGGCGTCGTGGTCGGCGAGCCGCCGACGTCGCCGGCCGGCCGCGCCGAGGACGAGCAGGTCCGCGGCACCCTCGAGCAGCTCCAGGGTGCCGGTGGCGACCGCGGCGCGGGCGGCGGCCGTCGTGCGCGCGGCCCGGCGGCCGGCGACCACGCCGAGCAGCGGGGCCACGACACCGGCGAGGACCAGACCGAGCGCGAGCACGAGGGCGGCCTCGGGCAGCAGGACCGCGAAGAGGCCGACGAGGCCCGCACCGACGAGCAGCGCCGAGCCGGCGGGGACGAGCCCGCGCACGAGGACGTCCTGCTGGGCGTCGACGTCGCCGGTGAGACGGGCGAGGAGGTCGCCCCGGCGCTGCGTGGCGGTGGCCGCCGGGCCCCGCCGGACGAGGGCCTGCCAGACCCGGACCCGCAGGTCCGCGCCGAGGCGCAGGGCGGCGTCGTGGGACGCCAGCCGCTCGAGGTAGCGCAGCACGCCCTTCGAGAGGCCGAACGCGCGGACCGCGACGATCGCGACCATCAGGGTGAGCAGCGGGGGCTGCAGCGCCGCCGCGGAGATCAGCCAGGCCGAGGTGGCCGCGAGCGCCACGCCACTGCCGAGAGCGCCCGCGCCGAGCACGACCGCGCCGGCGAGCCGGGTCCCACGGGGACGGACGGCGGCGGCGAGCCACCGCAGCGCACCGCGGATGGTTCCCTCGGGCAGGACCCGCTCGGGCGAGGCAGGAGGAACGAACGCCGGTGCGGCCGGCCGGACCGCCGGAGTGGGTGCATCTCCGGGGGTGACGCTGCTCGACCCCGCCGGCGTACGCCGGTGGGGCAGGGCGACGACGCGGTCGCAGGCGGCCAGGACCTCCGGCCGGTGGCTGACGACGACGGCGCTCCGCCCGGCGAGTGCCTCGGGCAGGGCGGCCAGCAGCGCCGTCTGCGTGTCCGCGTCGACCCCCTCGGTGGGCTCGTCGAGCAGCAGCAGGGGGCGGTCGGTGACGAGCGCGCGGGCCAGCGCGACGCGCCGCTGCTGGCCGGTGGACAGACCGGCGCCCTGCTCTCCGACCGGGGTATCGAGGGCGAGATCGACCCGCGCCACGGCGGCGGCGCGTCGGACGGCGTGATCATCGGCGTCGGCAGCCCCGAGGAGGATGTTGTCCGCGACACTCCCGACGACGAGCACCGGTCGCTGGGGCACCCAGGCGATCCGCGCCCGCCAGGCCTCCGGGTCGAGGTCGTCGAGCCCGACGCCACCCACCGACACGCGTCCGCGGTCGGGCCGCCGCAGCCCGGTGACGAGATCGAGCAGGGTGGACTTGCCTGCCCCGCTCGGCCCGCGCAGCCCGACGGTCTCGCCGGGTCCCACGGTCAGGTCCACATCGTCGAGGACGGATCCACCGCGACCGTCGACGCCGACGCCCTCGAGGCGCAGTGGCACCCGCGCGGGGTCCGGCGCCGGGCGGCGGGCCCCCGAGCCGTCCGCCGTCGGGGTCTCGAGCACCGCGAACACGTCGTCGGCCGCGGCCAGGCCCTCCATGCTGTCGTGGAAGCGGGCGCCGACCGCGCGCAGTGGAAGGTAGATCTCGGGCGCCAGCATGATCACCAGCAGCCCGGTGGCGAGGTCCAGACGGCCGCCGGCCAGGCGCAGCCCCACCGAGACGGCCACGAGCGCGACGGAGAGGGTGGCCAGCACCTCGAGCACCAGTGCCGACAGGAACGCCACCTGCAGGGTCCGCATCGTGGTCCGCCGGTACTCCTCGGCGACCACCCGCAGGCGTCCGCTCTGGGCGCCGGCCCGGCCGAAGGCGACCAGGACGTCGAGCCCGGCGACGAGGTCGAGGAAGTGGTGGCCGAGCACGGCCATGGCCCGCCAGCGGCGGGCGGTGTCGTCGCGGGTGCGCAGGCCGACGAGCACCATGAACAGGGGGATCAGCGGCACGGTCACGGCGACGATCACCGCCGCGAGCCAGTCGGCGGTCAGCAGGCGCACCCCGACCAGCAGCGGGACGGTCGTCGCGAGCAGGAGGGTGGGCAGGTAGCGGCGCAGGTAGCCGTCGAGCGCGTCCACCCCGCGCGTGGCGAGGGTGCCGAGCTCCCCGGCCGACGGCAGGCGGGGATCACGCGGTCCCAGGCGCAGGGCGTGGTCGATGAGGTCGGCGCGCAGCTGCCCGGTGACACGAGCGCTGGCGCGGACCGCCGCGGCCTCGCTGGCCCAGGCCAGCAGGGCGCGTCCCGCGACCACGACGGCCAGGCCGACGAGGAGGGCGGCGAGGGCGGCGAGGGTGCGCGGTCGAGGAAGGCCCGGGCCACGATCCGCGAGAGCAGATCGGCCTGGGCGACGACGAGGCCGGCCGTGGCCACGCCCACCGCGGCGGTGAGCACCACGAAGGTGCGCGCCGGGCGGACGTGGCGCAGCAGGCGGGGGTCCAGCGGCTTCACCGCCGGACCTCGGGCCGTTCTTCCTCGAGGTCCCCGGACCGCTGCTCCGGAACGGTCGCCGGCACCTCGGGCTGGACCCCGGCACGGGTGCCGCGGGGCGGCAGGCCGGTGGCCGCGGGGATGTCGTCCCGGGTGAGACGGCGACGGAACACCCAGTAGCTCCAGGCCTGGTACGCCAGCACGATCGGGGTCACCGCCAGCGCCACCCAGGTCATGATCTGCAACGTGTAGGGCGTGGACGCGGCGTTCGTCGTGGTCAGCGTGCCGGCGGGGTCGGTGCTCGACGGCATCACGTTCGGGTAGAGCGAGCCGAAGAGCGTCACCGTGGTGGCGACGATGGTCGCGGCGGTCAGGGTGAACGCCCAGCCCTCGCGGCCCCGGCCGACGAGCACGACGGCGCCGACGAGCGCGCCGGCGGCCACCGCGACGCTGACCAGCGTCCAGCCCTTGCCGTGGGCGAGCTGGGTCCAGACGAGGAAGGCGGCGGCGACCGGCACCGCGACCAGGCCGAGGCGCAGTGCGAGGCGGTGGGCTCGCGCCCTCAGGTCCCCGTCGGTCTTGAGACTGACGAACACGGCGCCGTGCATCAGGAACACCAGCAGGGTGGTGAGCCCGCCGAGCAGGGCATAGGGGTTGAGCAGCGTGACGAAGGTGCCGGTGTACTCGTGGTCGGCGTCCAGCGGCACACCCGCCACGATGTTGGCGAACGCGACGCCCCAGAGCAGGGCGGGCACCGCGGAGCACCCAATGATCACGGCGTCCCACCGCCGGCGCCAGCGGTCGTCGTCCACCTTGCCCCGGTACTCGAAGGCGACCCCGCGACCGATCAGCGCGACCAGCACGATCAGCAGCGCGAGGTAGAAGCCCGAGAACAGGCTCGCGTACCACTCGGGGAACGCGGCGAACGTGGCGCCGCCGGCGACGATCAGCCAGACCTCGTTGCCGTCCCAGAGCGGGCCGATGGTGTTGACGACCCGGCGGCGGTCGGTCTCGTCGCGGCCCAGCACGCCGAGCAGCGCGCCGACGCCGAAGTCGAAGCCCTCCAGGACGAAGTAGCCCGTCCAGAGCAGGGCGATGAGCAGGAACCAGATGTCGGTCAGGGCGAGCCCGAACATGATGTCCTCGATCTCCGTGGGTCGGGCGGGGTCAGTAGGCGACGGCGAGCGGGCGCGGCGCGTCCTCGGTCGGTGCCGCCTCGTCGGGGGGCGGCAGCGGGTCCGGTCCCTTGCGGGCGTAGCGGACGAGCAGGGTCACCTCGACCACGGCGAGCACGGCGTAGAGGACCGTGAACACGATCATCGACGTGGCCACGGAGGCCGGACCGACCGAGGGGCTCACCCCGTCGGCGGTGCGCATGGTCCCGTAGACGACCCACGGCTGTCGGCCTATCTCGGTGAAGATCCAGCCCACCGAGTTGGCCACCACCGGGAACCCGATGCCGGCGAGGGCGGCGTAGGTGAACCACCGGGCCGTCGGCACGCGTCCCCCGCGCTGCAGCCAGGCGCCGGCCAGGGCGAGGAGCAGGGCCAAGGCACCGAAGCCGACCATGACGCGGAAGGTCCAGTAGGCGATCGGGACGTTGGGTGTGTAGTCCCCGGGCCCGAACCGGGCCTCGGAGTCGCGCTGCACGTCGTTGATCCCCTCGACCGTGCCGTCGGGGTCTCCCGTGGCCATAAACGACAGGACCTTGGGCACCCGGACGCTCCAGACCTCCTGGGAGCCGTCGAGGCTGCCGATGGTGAACAGGGAGAACGAGGCCGGCGAGCTGGTGTTCCAGAGGGCCTCGGCGGCGGCCATCTTCATCGGCTGCTGCTGGGTCATCAGGCGGGCCTGCAGGTCGCCGGTGACGACGACCCCGACCCCGGCGATCAGCACGGTCACCAGCGCCATGCGCAGCGACGACCGGAAGACCCGCGTCTCGTTCTTCCGCGCCAGGTGCCAGGCCGAGATGCCGAGCATGAACATGCCCGCGGAGAGGAACGCCGCGGTGATCGTGTGCGTGAAGGCGCCGACGGCCGTGGAGTTGGTGAGCACGGCGCCGAAGTCGGTGAGCTCGGCGCGCCCGGAGGCCGGGTTGACCGTCGACCCGACCGGGTGCTGCATCCAGGAGTTCGCGGCGAGGATGAAGTACGCCGAGAGCACGGTGCCGATCGCGGCCAGCCAGATCGTGGCGAGGTGGACCCTCTTCGACAGCCGGCCCCACCCGAAGATCCAGAGCCCCAGGAACGTCGACTCGAGGAAGAACGCCAGCAGGCCCTCGATGGCCAGCGGCGCCCCGAAGATGTCGCCGACGAAGCGGCTGTAGTCGCTCCAGTTCATCCCGAACTGGAACTCCTGGACGATCCCGGTGACCACGCCCATGGCGAAGTTGATCAAGAAGAGCTTGCCCCAGAACTTCGTCATGCGCAGCCAGCGCTCGTCACCGGTGCGCACCCACGCGGTCTGCATCATCGCGACCAGCAGCGACAGGCCGATGGTCAGCGGGACGAAGAGGAAGTGGTAGACGGTGATCACGCCGAACTGCCAGCGCGCCAGATCCAGCGCCATCTCGATGCCCTCCCGCGTCGGCCCCGCGTCGCAGCAGGGTTCGCCGACAACGGTGCGCTCCTCGGCCGGTGGTTGATCAGGGCCCAAGGTCCCGCCGGTGGTCCCCCCGAGTGGGGGCCGCACGGCCGCCGGGAACGGGTCTGCGGCCCGTGCCGGAGCCGCTGTCGGCTGTCCACCCTCGACGGGACGGCGGTACGACCGGAGGGGCGACGACCATGGGCACGACGGGAGCGGTGTCCCGGGCGATCGGCCTGTTCCTGCCGAAGCGCTCGTCGCTCCGGCGGCGCAGCGACGGGATCGAGCTCACCTCACGCTGGGTGCTGCTCCTCGTGGGCCTGATCATCGTCCCGGTGGCCCTGACGATCGGCAGCGAGGTCACCGCGGCGCTCGCCCCCCAGGTCGAGGAGCAGTGGGCGGAGCGTCACCAGGTGACCGCGACCGTGGTGGCGCGGCCCGAGAACCACAACTCGGCCCGCAGCGACGTCACCGCCGACGATCTGCGGGCGCCCGTGCGCTGGAGGGCGGCCGACGGGACCATGCGCGTGTCCGAGATACGGGTCGGCCCCACGGCGCGGCCGGGCGATTCGCGGGTGCTGTGGGTGGACCGAGAGGACCGGCCGACCCTCGCGCCGATCACGGCCTCCTACCCCGTGGAGCAGGGACTCCTGACCACGGTCGCGATCCTGCTCGGGGACCTCCTGATCTCCCTTTCCCTGCTCGTCGGGCTGCGCTGGGTCCTGGACCGGATGCGCCTGCGCGCCTGGGAGGCGGCCTGGCGCCGCTTCACCGGCCCCGACCACGAGAGCATGCGCTGAGCAGAGTCTTCAACGAGGGAAGACCGTGTCGCGCACCGCGCGCGCCACGTCGTCGAGCTCGGCGACCTGGGCGAGCAGGTGGTCGCGCAGAGCGGGTTCGGCGCCGGAGGCCGTACTGGTCAGGGCGAGCCCGACCCGCTGGACCCGCTGGAGGACCTGCTCGGACAGCGAGAGCACCAGCCGCTCCCGGTCCTCGAGAGCCCGGACCGTCTCGCGGTCGCGCCGGCCCCGCGCCAGCTCGACGGCCGTGGTGGCGTGGACCGCGAACCCGAGCAGCATCTCGGCCTCCACCGTGCCGAAGACGTCCCCGCCGGCGGCGCGCGTCAGGACGAGCACCGCGCGGGTCCCGGGCCCGCCCCGTGAGGCGGACAGGGGCACCGCGAGGACCGACCCCACTTCGGGGGCCCGGTCGACCACGCCGGTCGTGCGCGCGTCCGACGCGGCGTCGGCGATGAGGACGGGACCGCCCGCGTCGAGGGCGGCCTGCGTGATCGAGCCCGGTGTGGCGACCGTCCGACCGGCCCAGTCGTCGAGCTGGCCGGCCGCGGCGGTGACCGTCGCGCGTCCCGGATCGGCGTCGGTGACCTCGGTGATGGCGGCCCCGTGGGCCCCGGCCACGTCGACCGCGGCCCCGAGCAGATGCTGGAGCTCCCCCTCGGGCGGGAGCTCCCCGGCGAGCAGGTCGCCGGCGAGGCGCGCCGAGGCGGCCTGCCACGCCTCCCGGCGGCGGGCGGCGTCGAGGAGCAGCGCGTTCTCCACGGCGATCCCGGCCGCGCCGGCCAGGGCGGTGAGGAGCTGCTCGTCCTCCGCCGAGAAGGCGTCGCCGCGCTCGCTCTCGGTGACGTAGAGGTTGCCGTAGACGGTGCCGCCTGCGCGGAGAGGCACCCCGAGGAAGGAGTGCATCGGCGGGTGCTCCTCGGGGAAGCCGACGGCCGCTTCGTGGGTGCTCAGGTCTGTCAGGCGCAGGGGCTTCGGGTCGTCGATGAGGCAGCCCAGGACCCCCTTGCCCTGCGGGAGCGCGCCGATGCACGCGACGGTCGCGGGCTCCATGCCGACGTGGACGAAGCGGATGAGGCGGCCGTCGCGCACCACGCCGAGCGCGGCGTAGCGGGCGCCCACGAGGGCCCGGGCACTCTCGACGATCCGCTGGACGAGGTCGTCGAGCTCCAGACCCGCCGTGATGTGGTGCGTCGCGTCGAGCAGGCCCCGCAGCCGACCCTGGGTGAGCTTCACCTCGGTGGCGCGGGTGATGAGCTGGTCGAGCAGCTCGTCGAGCTCGAGCCGCGCCACCGAGGGGAAGGAGAGACCTTCCGAGGGGACCGAGGAGTCGGGGCGGTCCGGCACTGCCCACCCTCTCTCGGACGGCATCCCGCATGGCGTACCGATACCATCCTGGACTGCGGCCGCGCGGAGTCAAGCGCCTGCCGGCCGGGGCGCGTGGTCAGGTCGTCGGCTCCCCGGCGAGGGCCGCCAGCGCGTCGGTGGCGGTGACGATGCCGACCACGACACCGTCGTCCACCACGAGGGCCGCGTCGAGCCCGCCGGCGAGCACCGCGCGGGCGACGACCGGGGGCGGGTCCCCGGGGGCCACCGTGGGCACGGGGAGCGGGCCCACGGGGCGACCGGTCCCGTGACACCCTCGACGGCGGCGGCCACGACGTCGCGGTCGACGAGCACGCCGACGCACCGGCCGCCGGTGACGACCGGCAGGTGGCGCACCCCCGCGACGCGCATGACCTGCAGGGCCTCGGCGACCGAGGTCCGTTCGTCGACCACGCGGACCGGGCGGCTCGGGGCGATGTGCTGCGGTTCCGAGGGCGGCCCGGAGGTGGTGGTCATCGGTTGTCTCCTGTCGTGACGTCGTCCCGAGGCCCGGGCGGGGGAGGGCCCGTGACCGGGGCGACCCGGACCCGGGCGTCGACGAGCCGGCACGCATCGGGCGTGCAGACCACGGGGTTGAGGTCCATCTCGGCGATCTGCGGCAGGAGCTCGGCCAGCCGGGCGACCCTGGCGATCACCACGGCGAGTCGGTCGCGGTCGACGAGCCGGGCCGCGATGCCGCGGTGCAGGGGGAGCTCGTCGAGCAGCTCGGCCAGGTCCGTCGTCGTCATCGGGACGAGGCGGTGCCAGCGCCGGTCGGCGACGTCGGTGCCCGTCCCGCCGACGCCGGCGGTCACGAGCGCGCCGAAGTCGGGGTCGCCGGCCACCCCCACCAGCATCTCCGCCCCGGGCGGGGCCATCGGCTGCACGACGGTGCCGTGCCACGCGCTCCCGAAGAGCCCGGCGAACCCCGTCACCGCTGCGCGCACGGCGTCGTCGCCTTCCACCGAGAGGATCACCCCGCCGCGCTCGGACTTGTGCACGACGCCCTCGGCCACGGCCTTGAGCGCCACCGGCCCGCCGTAGTCCCGCGCCGCCGCGACCGCCTCGTCCACCGTGCGGGTGGTCCGGCCGGGCAGGAGGTCGAGACCGGCCGCGCGCAGCAGCGCCGCGCACTCGTCGGGCTCCAGCCATCCTCCCCCGGGGCGCGGGCGAGCACCGCGCCGACGACGTCGCGCGCCGCCGCGAGGTCCACCGGGTGCTCCCCCGCGGGCAGCGGGCGCCCGGGGTCGCGGGCGAGGTCGGCTCCGCGCCGCACGAGGTGGGCGAGGGCGTCGACGGCGTCGGCCGGGTCGGCGAACGACGCCGCGACCGGACGTCCGTCCGGGGCGGTCACCGCGGCGACCCGGACCCGCTGGTCGAGGGCGACCGTCAGGACGGGAACGGGACGCCGGCCCGGCCGGGCGAGCTCCCGGCCGAGCGCGGTGCCCGGGTCGCCCAGCGCGGTGGGGCACACGACGGCGACGACCGCGTCGATCTCCTCGGCGTCGCGCAGGACCTCCAGACAGGCGGCGAAGGTCGCCTCGTCGACGGCGGCGGTGGTGTCCACCGGTCCGGCGGTGGCCGCGGTGGCGGGGAGCAGGGCGTCGAGCCGTTCCCGGGTGGCGGTGGCCAGCAGGGGGACCCGGAGCCCGGCCGCGACGCACGCGTCCGCGGCGAGCACGTTGGTGCCGCCGGCGTTGCCGAGCACGGCGACCCGGTCGCCGGGTGACGGCGGACTCCAGCACAGGGCGGCCAGCGCGCCGGACAGCTCGCCGAGGTCGTCGACCGGCTGCACCCCGGCCTGCCGGTAGAGCGCGTCGCGCCGCACGGCGGGGTGGCCGAGGCGGCGGTGTGCGACGCCGCCGCCCGGGCTCCGACGTCGCTGCTGGCGGCGCGGACCGCGAGCACCGGGATCCGTGCGGAGACGCGGCGGGCGAGGCGGGAGAACGCCCGCGGGTTGCCGAAGGACTCGACGTGCAGCACCGCGACGCTGGTGGCGGCGTCCCCGGACCACCAGGCGAGCAGGTCGTTGCTGCTCACGTCGTACCGGTCGCCGACCGAGACGAGGGTGGAGACGCCGAGACCGAGGCCGCGCAGGGCCTCGAGGACGGCGATCGCCACCCCACCGGACTGGGTGACCACGCCGACCGTGCCGGACGGCGCCGCGCCGGGGGCGAACGTGGCGTCGAGGTGCACCTCGGGGTCGGTGTCGACCAGCCCCAGGCAGTTGGGTCCGATCAGCCGCATCCCGTGCCGGTGCACCGCGGCGAGCACCGCCCCGTCCACCCCGGCGGCGGCCAGACCGGAGGTGACGATCAGCAGCGCGCGGGCTCCGCGCCGCCCACACGCCTCTGCCAGCGCGGGGAGGGCGTCGGGAGGGGTCGCGAGGATCACCAGGTCGGGGGCCTCCGGGAGGAGCTCGACCGACGCCACCGCGGGGATCGTCCCGATCATCGGCGCGTCGGGGTGGACGACGTCGACCCGCCCGGCGAAGCCCCCGGCGACCAGCGTGTCCAGCACGGCACGACCCACCGACCCGCGCTTCCGGCCGGCGCCCACCACCGCGACCGAACGGGGCCGCAGTGCCGGTTCCAGACCGGCGCGTCCAGCTCGGGACGACCGGGTGAGTGCGGCAGCCGTGTACCGGGCGGTGCCCTCGGGATCGTCGTCGTCGGGCAGCGTCACGACGACATGCATCGACGGGCCGTCCTGGCGCCGGATGGTCGGGAGGCCGAGATCGGCGAACACCCGCACCATCGCGGTGTTCTCGGTCAGCACCTCCGCGGTCCAGCGGCGGATGCCCTGGCGACGGGACTCGAGCACCGCCCGCTCGAGCAGGGCGGTGCCCACGCCGTGCGCCTGCATCCGATGGCCGACGGTCACGGCCACCTCGGCCTCTGCGGAGGCGGCGGCGTCGCGGGCGAGGTGCATCGCCCCGACCAGCTCGGCACCCAGGAAGGCTCCCCACACCTGGCCGGAGATCGCCGCCGCGGTCGCGTAGGGCGCGAGACCGTGGGAGGACACGGTGGCGAAGCGCAGCCAGCGGTCATGCTCGGGCAGCTCCCGGTGCAGGCGCACGAGCGCCTCGGCGTCGTCGGGGCCGAGCGGCCGGACATCGACGGGGGTCCCGTCGGCGAGCAGGATCCGCTGGTCGAGGGACGCGCGGGAACCGTCGAGGACGCTCATGGCCTCATCCCACGCCGCGGCGTCCTCGATCGTCAGGGTCGTCGGGCCGCGGGACCCGGGACCTCCGGTCCGGCGGGGCGTCGGGCGTGGGTCCCCGTGGCCGCGGGGGAGGGGACCAACGACCCTGACGGCGTACCGGCACGGTGTCGGACGCTCACCGTGGCCGACGTCCGCCGGCGCCCGTATCTCTGGGAGGAGGCGCCGGGATGCTCATCCGCGACGTGATGACACCGGCACCGCTCACCGTGTCGTCGGGGACGTCGGCGCACCGCGCCGCCCGGCTCCTGAGCCGGTACGGGTTCGCCCTGCTGCCGGTCGTCGCCGGCGGGGCGCTGGTGGGAGTGGTGACCGTGTCCGACGTCCTGCGAGCCCGCGACGCCGACCCGGGGCCGCCGGCCCGGGTCGGCGAGGTGATGACCCGGACCGCGTGCGCCGTGCCCCCCGACACCGACGTCGCCGAGGTCGCCGTGCTCATGGTGGACCGCGGCCTGCGCAGCCTCCCCGTCGTCGCTGACGACGGGCTCGTGGGCATCGTGACCCGGCTCGACATCACCCGGGTCCTCGCCCGTAGCGACGCCGACCTGCGCGCGGCGGTGGAGCGCAAGCTCGACGCCTACGCCGGATGGAGCCGGTGGACGGTGCACGCGAGGGAGGGCGAGGTCGCGCTCTGCGACGATTTCGACGATCCGGTGGAGCAGCACCTCGCCACGGTCATCGCCGCCGCCGTCCCCGGCACCGTGCACGTCGACACCCACCACCGGACCGCGTGCCCGCACCATCCCCCGGTGGCCGCGTGAGCGTCGGGACCTCCGACCCTGGTCACGCCGCCGGCCCAGGGCCACGATGGGGCCCGGAGTCCGCCCCGAGGAGCAGGAGACACACATCGTGGGCGACAGCACCGGCGCCCGGCGGCGAAAGCTGACGTCGGTGGGTCGGCACGAGGGTCCCGCCGCCGGCACCGGGGGCCCGGAGCACGTCGGGGCCCTGTACTCCTCGATGATCGCGGTCGCCGAGGGACTGGATCTGGACTCGACGCTGCGCCGGGTGGTCGAGGTGGCGTCCGAGCTGGTCGACGCCCGCTACGGCGCGCTGGGCGTCCTCGACGAGGCCGGCACCGGACTGGCCCGTTTCGTGACGACCGGGCTCGACGACGAGACCCGGGCGCGGATCGGGGACCTGCCCCGGGGCCTCGGCCTGCTCGGTGAGCTGATCCGCCGCCCCGAAGCCCTCCGGCTCAGCGATCTCCACGCGCATCCGTCCTCGGTCGGCTTCCCGGCCCACCACCCCCCGATGGCGAGCTTCCTCGGGGTGCCGATCCGGGTCCGGGGCGTGGTGTTCGGAAACCTCTACCTCACCGACAAGCGTCGCGGTGACTTCACCGCCGAGGACGAGGACGTGACGGTCGCCCTCGCGGCCGCGGCCGGTGTCGCCGTCGAGAACGCGCGTCTGCACCAGGGCACGGAGCGGCTGGTGCTCGAGGGGCAGCGCAGGCGACGCTGGCTGGAGGCCTCCGGCGAGATCACCACGCAGGTCCTGGCCGGCGCGGACCCGGGTGAGGCGCTGGTGCTCGCGGCCGAGCGCGCGGCGGAGCTCGCCGACGGGTCCGGGGCGATCATCACGACGCCGCCGTCGGCCGTGGCCGAGGGCGACGTGGCGCCTCCGGTGCGGGTGACGGTGAGCGTCGGTCTCGAGGACCGTCTGCCGGTCGGGGCCCGGCTCGGACTCGACGGCTCCGCGTTGGCCTCGGTCGCGCGCATCCACGCGCCCCGCGTGGAGGAGGACCTCGTGCTGACCGTCGACGGGCAGGACCGTCGCTTCGGCCCGGCCCTGCTGGTGCCGCTCGACGGCACCACGGCGATCACCGGGGTGCTCGTCGTGGTGCGTCGTGCCGGCTCGGAGGCACTCGACGCCGAGGGCCTGTCCGCCGTGGCCTCCTTCGCCGACCAGGCCGCCCTCGTCCTGCGTCTCGCGGAGTCGCAGCGCGCGCGCCGCCAGCTCGACGTCGCGTCCGACCGCGAGCGGATCGCCGCCGACCTGCACGACCACGTGCTGCAGCGGCTCTTCGCGGTCGGCCTCGGGCTGCAGGCCACCCAGGCCCGCCTCGCCGCGCTTCCCGAGGCGGCGCACAGGGTGAACGAGGCGGTCGACCAGATCGACGGCATCATCCGGGACATCCGCACGAGCATCTTCGACCTGCACGTCGTCGGAGGGGGCACCGGCCTCGGCGGGCGTCTACGAGGCGCGGTCGCCGAGATGTCCGCGCACGTCGCCCTCGAGCCGGTGGTGCGGCTCTCGGGGGCGGTCGACACCGTGCCCGAGGAGCTCGTCGTGCAGGTCGAGGCCGTCGTGCGGGAGGGCGTGTCCAACGCCGTCCGGCACGGTGCCCCGCACTCCGTCGTCGTCACCGTCTCGGTGGACGACATCCTCGCGGTGGACGTGACCGACGACGGGGCCGGTATCCCCGAGAACGTGGCGCGCAGCGGTCTGTCCAATCTCGTGGCCCGCGCCCGTGCCCTCGGCGGGGACGCCGACGTGGGCCGCTCGGCCACCGGTTCCGGGACGCGGCTCTCCTGGTGGGTCCCGCTCGACCCTCAGCCCTCCGAGTGACGACGCGGGGTCGGGTACACCGGACGCCCCCGACCCAGCCGGAGCACGACCTGGGGCCACATCACGCCGCCGAGCAGGGAACGGACCTCGGTCCGGACGTCCGGGAGCTCCACCGGGGGCGCGATGAAGGAGGCGCCCACGCCCCGGGCGGTCGCGGTGAGCAGTACCTGCTGCATCGCCTGTCCGGCCTTGACGTGGGTGAGCGCGGTGTCGTCGTAGGACGTGAGCACGGCGATCGTCGGTTCGTCGTGGCCGGGCTCCGCGGGTGCGGTCGGGCGGTCGGCGTCGGGGACCGCCCCCCCGAAGTCCCGCGGACGCCAGGCACCGTCCGGGCGGGGTGCGCGCCGGGCGTCCGCGGGTGGGAGTCCGTCGTCGACCCGCTCGGGGTTCCCGACCCAACGCTCCCACTCCGCGAGGAAGGCGGGATCGCTCTGCTGCTGCCGGTGGGCCTGGACGGTGATCTCACGGAGCCGGCGTCGCTCCCGCGGGTCCGCCACGACGATCAGCCGACAGCGCTCCCGCCAGGCCGCCCGTTCGAGCTCCGCGCGCAGGGTGACCGACAGCGGTGGCCCGGTGAACGGGTGCCGGTTCGTGTGCCGGCGCGGGATGGCCGCCGCGAGCTCGACCTCCCAGTCCGACGGGATCAGCGGCGCTCCGGGCCGCACGCGACCGAGGAACCAGGGGTCCTCGGGGTCCGGCATCAGCTGTGCGTGCACCCGGCGACCCTGGGTGCGGGCCTTCAGCCGGACGTTGACGAGGGCTGCCCCGCACGCCATCCGCAGCTCGCGTCCCCCCGGATCCGCGGCGGGGAGCATCCGCGCCGGGTCACCGTGCACCTCGACCGCGCCGTCGTGCCAGCGCACCCGCCACGGCTGGCTGTTGTGGCTCGACGGGGCGAGCGCCGCAGCGTGCAGCAGCTCCTCGACCTCGGTCCCGGTCGGCGGTCCGCCCCCGCGGGCCGGCGCGCTCGGCGTCTCCTGGTGCACGGGGCACCTCCTCGTCCTCGATCACCAGCCTCCGTGCCGCTCCGGCGGGTCACCAGGGACCGAAGGACCCCCGAGGCAGGGCCGTCCGCCTCCGGTGCCGTGGCCCTGCCCGTCGGCACGCTGTCCCCGGGAACAACCGCTGATCGGACGACGGGAGTGCACGATGGACGGAACGGAGAACGGCCCCGGAACGATCGTGGTGGGGTTCGACGGCTCGGCCCACGCCGAGGAGGCCCTGCGGTACGCCGTGGACGAGGCCGCCCGGCGTGGTCTCGGTGTGCGTGCCGTGGTCGCGCACGAGCCGCCCGACGCCTGGATGGCCGACTACGGGATGCCGCTGCTGGCGGACGACGGCAGCCTTCGCCAGGCCGTGCAGGACAGCGCGCGCGACCGGGTGGAGGAGCTCCGCGGCGGGATGGATGCCGAGGAGCAGGCCGTCCCGGTCGAGGTCGTGGCCCTGTCGGGGTCTCCGGCGCACGTGCTGGTGCAGGAGGCCGAGAACGCGGCCCTGCTGGTCGTCGGCCACCGGGGCCGGGGCGGCTTCCGCAGTCGGCTGCTCGGCTCGGTCGGCCTGGCCGTGGTCCTGCGCGCCCCGTGCCCGGTGACGGTCGTGCCGCCGTCGCGGGGCGTGGAGGAGACGGCGCCGCAGGACGCGTCGGCGCTGGCCGGACCGCTGCCCGTGGGACCGATCGCCTGAGTGGCACCGCCGACCGCGGCCCACGCCGGCTCATGAGCGCGACCCGTGCACCCTCGACCCCGGCCGGCCGGTGGTCCCCGGCCGAGATCTCCGCTCTCCTGCAGGCGCTCGAACCTCTCGGTGGGCCGGCGGCACCCGCATGCTCGGTGTCGGTCCACGACCGGCGCATCGAGCTCGCGCTCGACCCGTCGGCGGGGATCCCCCGCCATCGTGCGCTCGTGCAGCTCGGGCGCCTCGTCGGAGCGGTCGAGAACACCCTGCGCGCACTCGGGTGGGCGCCCCGCACCGTCATCGCCGAGACCCCGGACGCGCAACCCCTGGCCGTGGTCGCGGGCACCCGCCGACGGCCCGCGGCCCCGATGGACCTCGCGCGACGTCGCGTCAACCGGTACCGGGGGACCGGAGCGTCGCCGCGCTACGCCGCGCCGGCCGACCAGGCGCGCGTCGTCGACGTGGCCCACGCTGCGGGGTCACGCGGCGCCTGGCTGCACCTGCTCAACGGTCCGACCCGTGACGGGAACCCCGCCTGGCACAGCCCGGGCTCGGTGCCCGCGGACACCCTGACGCTCGATCTGCCGTGGCGACGTGACCCCGTCGTGGCGGTGTGCACCCACACCGACAGCGTCCGTGAGGCCGTCGTGGCCGGCATCGTGGCCGAGTCGGCGACCGTGGAGGCCGCCCTGCGCGGTCTACACGCGGACGTGTACGTCGACGCCTTCGACGACGATTCCGTCCGAGGGGCCGTCCTGCTCGCGGACCCCCACGAGACCGGCGTCGGGCACGCGGTGCTCCGCCTCCGGTCCTGACAGCCCGGAGGTCCTCGTGCTCGCAGCGGTGCTCACCCGGTACGGCGGCGTCGACGCCCTGGAGGTGCGCGAGGTCGCGGCGCCGAGCCCCGGGCCGGGAGAGGTCCTCGTCGACGTCGCCGCGGCGGGGGTGAACAACACCGACGTGTGGACCCGCCAGGGCGCCTACGGCCGCGACGAGCCCTCCGGGTGGCTCGGCCCCGTGGACTTCCCCCGCATCCAGGGCGCCGATGTCTGCGGCTACGTCGCGGCAACCGGCGAGGGCGTCGATCCGGCACGGCTGGGCCGGCGTGTGCTGGTGGACCCCGTGCTGCGCTACAGCGACGGGCCCGAGCCCCTGGTGGCCGAGGTGCTCGGCAGCGAGGCCGACGGCGGATACGCCGAACAGCTGGTGGTGCGGGCCGACCGTGCTCACGACGTGACCGGCTCCCCCCTGACCGATGTCGAACTGGCGTGTCTCCCGATCTCGTCGGGCACCGCCATCGGGATGCTCGAACGGGCCGCCGTGCATTCCGGCGAGACCGTGCTGGTCACCGGAGCCTCGGGCGGGGTCGGTCTCGGCCTGGTCTCGCTGGCCGCGGGGCGGGGCGCACGCGTGATCGCGCTGTGCTCGGCGGACAAGGCCGACGCCGTCCGGGCGGCCGGCGCGGACGAGGTGCTGGACCGCCGGGCCGGTGACGTCGGGCAGCGGCTCTCCGAGCTCGTCCCCGGCGGGGTCGATGCCGTGGCCGACGTCGTCGGCGGCGACTTCCTCACCGGCCTCCTGCCGCAGCTCCGGGCCGGGGGTCGATGGGTGGTCGCGGGATCCCTCGCGGGCCCCGTCGTCGAGCTCGACCTGCGGACCCTCTATCTCCGCTCCATTGCGCTGCTGGGCTCCACGATGCACACCCCCGGGCAGTTCGCCCTGCTCGTCGAGGCCGCCCGTCGCGGCGACGTACGGCCCGTCGTGGCGGCGACGTACCCGCTGACCGAGGTCCGTGCCGCGCACGCACGGTTCGAACGCCGCGATCAGGTCGGCAAGATCGCCCTGCTGCCGAGACCCTGAGGTCCGGCGAGACTGCGCAGGACCGTTCGCGCGTCGAGCAGGCCGCGAGCCTCGCCGCCGGACGCCACGAGCAGCAGCGTGTCGTCGTGGGCCAGCATCAGCTCCGCAGCCCGGGAGCGGCGCAGCTCCGGGTCGACGGTCGGCGCCGGGTTCGCGATCGACGAGATCGGGTCGAGCATCCGTGCCGGTCGTGTCCCTGCCTCGAGGAGATGGCGCAGCAGGTCGACCTCACCGACGGCGCACAGCCGGCCGTGGTTGCGGAGCACGAGGTGATCGGTCCCGCGCTCGCGCAGGGCGTGCAGCGCGGTGGCCACGGGCATGGTGAGCGGTACCTCGCTCGGCTCGATCGGGGCCATCACCAGCCGGACGGGCGGATCCTCGAGGAGGGCTTCCGGGGGCGCGACGGGCCCTCGGGACGGTGTGGCCGCGGCGTTCGCGCTCATGCCCCGACCGTCGGGTCCGGACGCGGCTGCGCGCAGGGCCGGAGGGCCCGGACGGACAGGGCCTCCCGGACGCCGCTGCGGGATACCGGAGACCCTGCCGCCGAGCCCGGCTCCCACGACACGGTGATCTGCGGGCGGGAGACCCGTCGCAGCGTCGAACGTGGAGGGAACGTGACGGAGACGAGGGAGTCGGAGCCGGTCCTCGAGAGCGCGACGGCGGCGTCGCCCGCCCTGGCGGACCGTTATCGGGACTGCTCGGTGTGCTCCGCCGCCGCCGGCGTGGTCGGTGCGCGGACCCGGAGCCGCGGGCTCATCCGGATCGGCGCCCTGTGGTGGCCGTTCCGCAGCCACGAGGTGACGCTCCCGACGCACGGGTACTTCCGCGAGATCCGCATGGTCGGCGGCCTCCGGGTCGTCGACTCCTGGGTGGACGGCGAGGCGAGACGGAGCACGACCCTGCTGGGACGGAGCCTCCACCCCGCTCTCGTCGGACCGGACCTCGCCCGCGCCGACGTCGCCCACGCCGCCCTCAGCGCGATGTGGGTCCCGCCGGTGCTGCTGCCCTCGGACACCGCGCGCTGGACCGTCGAGGACCGGGACAGCGCTTCGGTGGCCCTCGTCGTGGCCGGGGCCCCGGTATCGCTGCGGCTCACCCTGCACCGGGGCGGTCTGCCCCGTCGGATCAGCACGATGCGCTGGGGCGACCCCGAGGGCTCCGGCCGCTTCCGCGAGGTGCCCTTCGGCGCGGAGATCCTCGAGCACCGCATGTTCGGGGGGCTCACCGTTCCCAGCACCGGCGTGCTCGGGTGGCGGCTCGATTGCCCGGGGCCCGTCCGGGAAGTCGTGCGCTTCCAGCTCACCGCCCTCGAGCCCGTCCGGTGCACGGCGCCGTTGCCCAGGGAGCTCGTCGACCCGCCGGGCCTCTCGGGAGAGTCCGCGGAGGGGGAGCCCTGAGGTCGTCGGCCGGCTCGCCCCCTGCACCCTGACCGTCCGGCGGGCTAGGGGGTGGGCGCTCCGGGGCCGTTGTCGGCGCGTCGCCGATCCACCTCGCTGCACAGGAAGCGGGCGACGTCGATGAGCTTGACGTTCGTGTCCTGGGAGGCGGAGACGAGCATCTGGAACGCCTGGTCGTCGCTGAGGGTGTGCCGTTCGCGCAGGATGCCCTTCGCCTGGCCGATGACGTCACGGTTGTCGAGCGCCGAGCTGAGGCCGGCGGCCTCGTCGGCACCACGGAGCAACATCGCGGCCTGGCTGGCGAACAAACTGGCCACCCGCTGGTCGCCGTCGTCGAAGGCGTCCGGGCGACGGGAGTAGAAGTTCAGCGCGGCGTGGCCGCGGCTGTTCCTCGAGTACAGCTGCACGGAGAGCATCGCCCGATAGCCGAGCTCCACCGCGCGCGGCGCGAACTCGGGCCACCGGGGCGCGTCGCCGTCCGCGAGGTCCCGCACCAGGATGATCCCGTCGGCGGGCGGGTCGTAGGCGGCGGTCAGGCACGGCCCCTGCCCGAGCTCGGACTGGAGTCGGTCGAGCTCGCCCACGAACGCGTCGGTGGCGTGGCTGGAACGGACCTTGTCGGCCTCGACCCGCGAGAGGCCGCCGCCGTCGGCCCCGGCCACGGTGGACACGCCGGCCGCGACGATGTCGCCGAGCAGACCGTCGCGGTCGCCGAGGTTGCTGTGCAGGACCAGCGACCGAGCTGCTCGACGCAGAGCGCTGACCAGCTCGTCGGTTCCGCTCATCTCCTGTGTCACTGTGCCCGCAGCCTAGGCGCATCCGCTGCTCGCGGGGGCGTCGAGCGCCCGGTGGAGCCCGTCCTACGCGACGAACGAAGCTCCGTCGCCGGCGGCGGACCCCCGACGAACGGAGCTCCGCCGCCCGGCTGCGCTTCTGAACCGGACCTCCGGCGTGCCTCTGGCACGCCGCCCGGACCGGTCCCAGCCCACAGCGCGGTAGCCCCTGTTTGCCCGAACTCGTTGCGTACCGAAACCACACCGCCTCGTGCCGAGGGGCGGGAGCGCGAGCGGACGGACCTCGCGGTCGTCCGCCTGCTGCTGCCCGACAGGCGCCGGAACTGAGCCGTCACCGGTCCGCAGCGAGGAGCGTTGAACGTTCGCCTGTCCCACGAACCCAGGAGCGTCATGGTCCTCTCCGGCCTTGCCCTGAAAGTCCTCGGCTCTGTCGTGAAGTTCGTCGCGGTGGCCGTGGCCCCGGTCGTCGGAGTCCTCGCGTGGGGAGCGGTCGAGGACGGGATCGACAAGAGGAAGAACAGGAACGAGGACGACGCGACGCGTCGGTAGGTTCAGCCGGTTCCGGGAGCGTGCGATGTCCCGGGCTGCCGGTGTTCTCTTCCGCGAGGACGATGAGCCCATGGCCTTCTCCCGCGCTCACGCCAAGGACGTGTCGCGGGCCGCGATGATCGAGGTCGCCCACCTGACCGGCAAGGACGCCGAGAAGGTCGTCGCGCTGCGTCGGGAGGGCGACGACTGGGTGCTGGACGTCGAGGTCGTCGACCTGCGCCGGGTTCCCGACACCACCGATTTCATGGCCACCTACCGTGTCCACGTCGATGACGCAGGCAACGTCCTGCGCATGCACCGCGTTCGCCGCTACGTCCGTGCGTGGGTCGGCGACCAGAGCTGACTAGGGACGGAACCCGGCCCGTTCTGCCAAGGCGATGAGCTCCTGGTGGAGTCGGTGGGGCTGTTCGAGGGGCAGGAAGTGCGTGCCGACGAGGGGCACGAACCGGGCCTGCGGGATCGTCGTGGCGACGGAGCGGATGTCGGCGGCCGCGACGGCGATGTCGAGGGTGCCGCCCACGAGGGTGACCGGGAACGCGACGAAGCCCGTGTCGATCGGGGGATGGTTCCCGGCGGCCAGGAGGAGCTCGGAGTACCAGGTCCACGGGTGCATCGCGAACTCCCGAGCGACCTGCGTCGACGCCGCCAGGTCCGGCAGCGGGGCGACGTGGTCGACCCCGAGTGCCCGCGCGACATTCACCGCCGGGTACGCCAGTGCCGCCGCGGGCGGCCCCATCAGACGCAGCAGCCACGCGGCGCCCCGACCGAGCCCCTCGCGCACGGCCGCAGGCTGAACCGGTGGGCCGAACGCCCGGAACGAGCCGCCGGGCAGCCCGCCGACCCCGAGGATGCCCGCCACCCGTTCGGGGTGGGCGCGGGCGAACTCGAAGGCGACGTCGACCCCGATGGACCACCCGAGCAGCACCGCGCGTTCGAAGCCCGCGTCGTCCATGGTCGCTTCGAGGTCGGCGGCGTGGTCCTCGACGGAGATGCGGGCCGGGTCGACGGGACGCTCGGAGCCACCGAGGCCTCGGTGGCTCCAGGACACCGCCGAGAAGCCGCAGCCGGCGTCGGTCAGCAGAGGCCACGCCGCCGGAGGCGCCCCCAGCCCGTTGCTGATCACGAGAGGGATGCCGTCAGCGCCGTTGGTCCACGAGCGCAGACGAGTTCCGTCACGGCTGACCAGGCCACCGGTCGACGCCGTGCCTCGTGCCGGGTGCGACGGAGCTGTCACCTGGTGCCTCCCGATGCTGTTGTTCCTCGAGGACAGCGACGGAGCGGCGAGGCTAGCCACCGAAGGGCCCGGACGAATACGCGCGCCCGACCGCCACGAGCGGTCGCACCCGCAAGGCGGCCGGCCGCGTGCTCTCGGGGGGAACCGGAGCTCATGGGCTGTGGGGCGAAGGGCCGCCCCGAAAACGGAGACGAGGCCGGGACCGTCCAACGAGGGGCCTTGCCGCCTCCTGGGTGGGACGGCGGTCAGGTCGGCACCGGCTGGGATCGGCTGCGCTCGACGGCCGTCGTACGGGTCGGAAACCGCCGTTGAACTTGATCTGGGCGAGGTGACACTCCATCGATCTGGATTCGCTCGTTCAGCGGATTGCCCAAGGCATTAAATGTAAGTGAGAGTTGAGCCCAACGTCGTACACCTGCCCCCGGTGCCTGTCGTTCGCGCACGCCGTGGTCCGGAGGGGGCGTCACGATGGTTTCGCACGGGCACGAATTCATCTCCGAGTATCGGGCGATGGAGGCGGTCAGGTGGGTGATGTGAGGCATCTGTTCGACACCGGACGGCGTCCCTTGAAAGGGGCTGGCGACACTTCCGTGCCGGGCAGCGCCAGAATCCTCGATCTTGAGAGCTTGCCCGGCATTCTTGGGTCTATCCCCAACGGGTGTGGTGAGGGCAAGGAGCGCGCACTCGACCTCGGCGAAATACTGGATGCCGCCCTGGGATTCCCGCCCGCCGAGGACTACATTCTCCTCGCCGCCGATCTGTCGGTCGGGGGCATCCATGTGTACGGCCCCTACCCCGAGGACGCCGTCCACGACGCGGCGGCCGCGCTGCGTGAGCAGCTCGTGGTCGAAGGCGTCGAGGGCGTCTCGGTCAACATCCTCGCGCTTCACGGCCCGGGGTCTTGAGGTTTCCGGCTCAGCGGTTGGCACTCCGGCCCGGTCAAGGTGACGTGGCCGGATCGCAGGCCTCGACCACCGGCGGCGGCCCCGTCTACGACCATCGCCGATCTCGCCACGGTTGCCGACCCACGGATTCGAGCTCCTTGCGCCTCGTAGATCCACGACTCCGCGCCGCACTGACCGCCTCAGGTGACACGAAAGACCGGCCAGCCGATCTCGGTGCGCCACGCCGCAGGATCGGGTGTGTCACGTGGGCCGACGACATAGACCTCCCGGACCGGCCCGGCCACCGACATCGCGTTCTCCACCACCCAGGCCCCGAGTTCGCCGTACGTGACCTCGATGCCGTCGTGCTCGCCGACGTGGGTGGTGACGGCCAGTTCTGCGGCCGGCAGGGTCGCGGGGTGCACGCGCCCGGTGCGCGGTGGCGCAGCGGTCGGCAGGTAGACGAGCGCGTGACCGCGCTCCTGTTCGAAGAGGGCGTTGTCGTAGCTGCCGCCCGGCGGTCCGGCCACGGCGACGCCGACGGCCGCCTCCAA
The DNA here is from genome assembly GCF_050948445.1 of Actinomycetospora sp. CA-053990. Taxonomy (NCBI): domain Bacteria; kingdom Bacillati; phylum Actinomycetota; class Actinomycetes; order Pseudonocardiales; family Pseudonocardiaceae; genus Actinomycetospora; species Actinomycetospora sp. CA-053990. Next base: position 2,969,883 of record NZ_CP192043.1, read on the forward strand.
CTCCGCCATCGCGCCTGCGTACCAGGTCGTCACGTCGCGATGCCCGACGACGTCCGCCACCGCAGCGACCGTCCGGGCGGGCTCCGCACGCAGCTCGACGTCGATCGGCGCGGCGTCGGGCCGGAGCAGGCGGCGCAGCGACACGACCGCGGCCCGGGTGCGGTCGAGCTCGTCCTCGAGGCGTTGCAGGTGGCCCGCAACCAGGGTCGCCCGGACACCGGGATCGGAGGTCCGAAGTATCCGTTGCACATCGCTCAGGGGGACGTCGAGTTCGCGGAGCCGGTGGATGACCTGCGCAGTCGGGATCTGGTCGACGCCGTAGTAGCGGTAGCCGGTGGTCCCGTCCACCACGGCGGGTTCCAGCAGAGCCGCCTCGTGATACCGACGCAGGGTCCGCACACTCAGATGGGTCAGCCGCGAGAACTCCCCGATGCTCAGCACCCCCTCACCCTGAACGCTCCCCCCAGGGGAGAGTCCACGGCTTGACCCTCCCGCGCCGGGAGGTCACACGGTGGGCTCATGACACAGCACACCGACCTCCCGACCGATTCGCTCCCGGCCACCGTCCGCGACTTCCTCTCCGCCCACGTGGTTCACGACGCCGCCACCGCCTCGTCGTACCTCGCCGAGGATGCGGTCGTCGTCGACCAGGGCGAGACCGTCCGCGGCCGGGAGCAGGTCCACGCGTTCCTCCGGGACGCCGGGTCCGAGTTCGAGTACACGACCGAGCAGATCGGCGCCCGCCGGGTCGATGACGCCCACTGCGTGGTCACCCTGCGACTCGAGGGCACCTTCCCGGGTGGCGTCGCCGAGCTCGACTACCGGTTCACGCTGCGGGATGACCTCGTCACCGAACTCGTCATCGCCAATCACGAAGCCTGACACGTCGATCGTCACCGGAGAACAGAATGTCCAGTTCAGATCGCGATCGTCTCGACGGTCGCCGAGCGCTGGTCACGGGCGGTTCGAAGGGCTCGGGCAAGGCCGTCGTCGAGAGACTGCGAGAGATGGGCGCCGACGTCTGGGTGACGGCCCGGACGATGCCCGACGGATACGAACCCGCTGACCGATTCATCCGAGCGGACGTGTCGACGATCGACGGTGCCGACGCCGTGGCCGCTCGGATCGCTGGGGCCGGCGGCGCACTCGACATCCTGGTCCACGTCGTCGGGGGCGCATCGACACCGTCCGGTGGATTCGTGGTCATCACCGACGACCAGTGGCTCACCGAGCTGAACCTCAACCTGCTGGCAGCGGTGCGGCTCGATCGAGCTCTTCTCCCGGCAATGCTCGAGGCCGGGTCGGGCGTGGTGCTGCACTTCACCTCGATCCAGCGCGAACTGCCCCAGTACGACGCGTCCCTTGCGTACGCCGCAGCGAAGGCCGCGCTGCGCACCTACAGCAAGGGACTCGCCAACGAGCTCGCGCCGCGCGGCGTACGGGTCAACGCCGTCAGCCCCGGCGGGATCGAGACCGAAGCCTACGAACGCTTCGTGGACCGGATCGCCGAGGGCAACGGCCTCACACGTGAAGCAGCCGAGCAGACCATCTACGACTCCCTCGGAGGAGTGCCTCTGGGACGATTCGCGAACACCGAGGAGATCGCGAACCTGGTCGGGTTCCTGGTCTCGGACCGCGCCTCGGCGATCGTGGGCGCCGAGTACGTGATCGACGGCGGGACCGTTCCGACCGTCTGAGCCAGGCGCCGGGTCCGGAGCAGACACTCGCGACCAGCGGGTCCGGCGGCAGGGCAGCGGGCGCCGAGCTCTCCGAGGCCCAGCTGGCCGCGGCGAGGTTGCGGCCAGAGGCGTTCGGTGGGCGAGGTGAACGCAGTCACGCAGAGGCGCCCCCGTGACGCGCGCAGCGCTCGGATGGTGTTCGACTCCGTCATGAGGACGGGAACGAGAGGCCGACCGTGTCGCCGGTACCCGCCCGACGACGAGCCTCCACCCTCGCCCTCGTGTGCCTCTTGCGGCTGCCTTGCAGATCACCGTCCGCGAACTCGGATGTGAGCTGGTCGGAATGAGTCGCGGCGCCGTACCGGACCCGGCCCGTCCCCCCCTCCGCGGGTCACGGGGTCGCGATGGGTGGTGGTCCGAGGATTTCGAGGTGATGCCGGGCGGCGGCGTGGCCGAGGACCCGAGGGTCGCCCGGGCCTGGTTCGGGGAGTTCGCGCCGGCTCGCCGGCTCGCCGACCTCGGCCGCGAACTCCTCGAACCCGGCCGGTGTGGTGATCTGCAGGGCGCGCAGTTCCTCGTCGGCGCCGACGACGAAGGTGTGCGGCCGCCCGACCGGGAGCAGGACGAAGTCTCCCGGTCCGGCGTCGAACACCAGCTCGTCGCAGTGGAACTGTGCGGTGCCCGAGAGGACGTAGAAGGCTTCGTCCTCCTCGAGGTGGCGGTGCAGCGGCGGAGCGAAGCCGGCCGGGTTGACGAACTCGACCACGGTGAGTCGGCCCCGGGTGTGGGCGCCCCCGACCTTGATCGTGGCGAGGCTGCCGAGGAATCACAGCGCCTCGCCTTCGTCCGCGCGGTAGTGGTGGGGGCGAGCGGTCGTGGAACTCGACATGGTCCCGCCTTTCGGTAGACGACGTCTATTGGATAGACGCGAGTATGCTCGCGAGATGGCTGAGGTCAAGGCGGACCGGCGCCGGTACCGGTCCCCGGTCCGGGAGGAGGCTGCGCTGCGGACACGGCGCGCCGTGGTCACCGCGGCGGCGGAGTTGTTCGCCGAGCGTGGCTACACCGCGTCGTCCCTGCGGGAGGTCGCCGACGCGGCTGGGGTGGCGCGACCCACGGTGGCGGCCGCATTCGGGTCCAAGCCCGCGTTGCTGCGGCAGGTTGTCGATGAGGCGCTGGCCGGCGATGACGGGCCGGTGTCGGTGGCTGACCGGCCCTGGTTCGCGCCGGTGTGGCAGGCCGAGCAGCCCTCGGCGGTGCTCGCGGCCTATGCCGAGGTGTGCACGCTCATCGGGCGCAGGGCGGCTTGGATCTTCGAGGTCGTCCACCGGGCCGCCGCCGACTCCTCCGAGATCGGCGAGCTGTGGACGACCCTGGTCCGCAACCGCCGCCTCGGCGCGCAGATGGTGCTCCGGCGCGCCCGCGAGACCGGGCCCCTGCGGCCCGATCTCGCCGAGGGCCACGCCGTCGATGCGCTGTGGGTGCTCAACGATCCCGCGCTCTACGGCTCGCTCGTGCGGGACCGCGGGTGGTCCGAGGATCAGTACCGGAGATGGCTGGCCGCCCAGATGCAGGCCGCTGTGCTCCCGGCTGCCCCCGGTCGGTGAGCGCGACCGCGCCGGCGCCCGACGTGCCTCGCCGGCGCTTCTCCGACTCGCCGCGGACGAGGACGCCTCGGTGGCGTCTGCGGATGCCCCACGGCCGGACCGCGCAACGCTGGGGGTGACCCCCAGGGTGTTCGGGCCGGGGTCCGCGCAGCCCGGGTATGGCTCGCGAACGCCCGCCGCGCACGCGTCCTCCGCTGCGGCGGAATCGAATGCCGTCGCCCGACCGGTCCCGCCCGACAGAAGGGCGGCCGAGGCAGCAACCGACGGCCGGTCCGCACTCTCGGGGCTCGCGAATTCGGACCCCCGCCCGTTCCTGGCCGTGTGCGCCAGGTGTTCGCTCAGACGCGCCCGGTGTCGGCCTCGACGTTCGTGCGTAGCAGGGTCAGCACCCGGCGCGCCGCGGCGAGGTCGTCGGGGTCGAGGCCGGCGTGCAGGCGCCGGTCGTGGTCTTGAGCGACGCCGCGGAGCCGGGCGAAGGCGTCGCGCCCGGCGTCGGTGAGCTCGACGAGGTGGACCCGGCGGTTCGCCGGGTCGCGGCGACGGGTGAGCAGGCCGTCGGCCTCCATGCCGTTGAGGTGGTGTGTCAATGTCGCGCCCTGGATGCCGACCTCGACGGCGAGCTCGCGCTGGCTGGCGGTGCGGCGGGTGGTCAGGGCGAGCAGCACCAGCCACGTCGACCGCGATCCGCCGGCGGCGGCAAGCGCGGCGTCGAAGGCTCGGCTGACCTCCCGCGCGGTGGTGGTGAGCAACCGACCCAGCGGCAGTCCACCGTGCGGCGACTCGGACTCGGGCATGGGGCCACCCTAGCCCCTCGTCGTCTAACGCATTGACGACTAACCGTTCGATATCTAACGTAATCCTCGACCCGAGGAGGCTCGATGGACACCGTGGTTCGCAGGGGGTCCGGCGTCGCCGCGCCGCCGGCCCGGCGCTGGGTCGCGCTCGTCGTCGTCGCGCTGGCGCAGCTCACGATCGCCCTCGACGGGACGGTCGTGAACGTCGCGCTGCCCTCGGCCCAGGCCGCGCTGGGCTTCCCCGACGTCCAGCGCCACTGGGTGATCACCGCCTACACCACCGCATTCGGGGGGTTGCTGCTGCTGGGCGGCCGGGTCTCCGACCGGCTCGGCCGCCGCCGGGCGTTCCTGGTGGGGCTGGCCGGGTTCGGGCTCGCGTCCGGTCTCGGCGCGCTGGCGCCCGACCTCGCGGTGCTGGCCGCGGCCCGGGGTCTGCAGGGCGCCTTCGCCGCGCTGCTCGCGCCCACCGTGCTCGCGCTGCTGTCGGTGAGCTTCCCGACCCACGCGACCGCGGACGTGCCTTCGCGGTGTTCGGCGCCGTGGCCGGCGGCGGCGGCGCGATCGGGCTGGTGCTCGGTGGGCTGCTGGCGGAGACGGTCGGGTGGCGCGGCTGCCTGTTCGTCAACGTGCCGATCGTCGCGGTGACGGCCCTCGGGGCGCGGTACCTGCCGCGCGCCGGCGGTGACGTGGCCGGCCGGCGCTGGGACGTCCCGGCGCGCTGCTGGTCACCACCGCGCTGATCGCGGTGGTCGTCACCTGCTCGGGCGCGGTGCCCGCGGCGTGGGCGGTCGGGCTGCTTCTGGTCGGGGGCGTCCTGCTGGCCGCGTTCGTGCGTCGGGAGTCCCGCGCGCCGGCGCCCCTGCTGCCGCTGCGGATCCTCGCCGACCGCGTCCTGGTCGGCGCATGCCTCACCGTGGCCCTGGCCGTGGCCGGGATGCTCGGCGCCTTCCTCGTCCTGACCTACGTCCTCCAGGTCGTGCTCGGGTTCTCGCCGCTCGACACCGGGCTGGCCTTCCTGCCGTTGTCCGCGGCGCTGTTCGCGAGCGCACAGGTCGTCGGCCGGGTGATGGCCCGGGTCGCGGCCCGTGTCCTGGTCGTGCCCGGCCTGCTCGTGGCCGCGGCGGGCATGGTCCTGTTGACCCGCCTCTCCGCGCAGAGCACCTTCCTGACCGATGTCCTGCCTGCCGAGCTGCTGGTCGGCCTCGGGATCGGCGCCGTGTTCACCCCCGTGATCAGCTTGGCCACCGGCCGGGCCCCCCGACAGGACGCCGGCGTCACCGCCGCGGTCGTCTCCACTGCCCAACAGCTCGGCGCCTCGATCGGGGTCGCCGTGCTCAACGCCGTCGCCGCCGTGGCGACGGCCGCGGCCACCACGTCGTCGGGCCGACCCACCGTCGACGCCCTGGTCGCCGGCTACACGACGGCCGTCGGGGCGGCGGCGGGCGCGCTCGTGGCCGCCGCCGTGCTGGCCGCCCTCCTGATCACGACGGGGCGCCCCGCCGCCTCCTCCGCCCGCTGAGATCGACCCCAACCGGAAGGAACACCCGCCATGACCGACACCGAGGTCATCCTGGTCACGGGCGCGAGCGGCCATGTCGGCGGCGAGCTGGTCGCCCAGCTCGCGGCGACCGGTCACCGCGTCCGCGCCATGACCCGCAAGCCCCACGACCTCACCGTCCCGTCCGGGGTCGAGGTCGTCGCCGGCGACGCCGCGGACCCGGCGTCCCTGACGCAGGCGTTCACCGGTGTGGACCGGGCGTTCCTGATGTCCGCCGAGAACGTCACCGCCACACGGCCGACCCACCTGCCCGCTCTGGTCGACGCGGCCGTGCGTACCGGTGTCCGGCACCTGGTGCTGCTCTCGGTGTTCCAGGGCGGCGAGGGCGGCGACGTGTTCGCCGACTGGTGGGGCCACTCGGAGCGATCGGTCACCGAGAGCGGTCTGCGGACCACCGTGCTGCGGCCCGGGCGCTTCATGTCCAACGCCCTGGCCTGGGCCCCGCAGATCGCCCGCGGCGACGACGTCGTCATCCCGTTCGCTCACCGCCCCACGACCTCGATCGACCCGGCCGACATCGCCGCCGTCGCCGCCGCGGCGCTCACCGACACCGCGGGTCACCATGACGGCGGGGTCCACCCACTCTCCGGCCCCGCGGTGATGACCCCGGTCGAGGAGCTCGCCGCGATCGCCACGATGGTGGCCCGGCCGCTGCGGGTCGTCGAGCCGCCCCTCGAGCAGATCCGCGCCGGGATGGCCCGCGGGGGGATGTCCGAGGCGGCCATCGACGCCGCGCTGGCCCGGACCCTCGACAGCGACGCCGGCACCGAGGTCCTGCCCACCGTCGAGCGCGTGCTCGGTGGTCCCGCCCGCCCCTTCGCGGCCTGGGCCGAGGCCCACCGCGACGCATTCGCCGGAGTGCGGCCGTGACCGACCTGACCGGGCCCCTCATCGGGGTGAGCTTCCTGGGCGGCGTCGGGGGCGCGATCGCGCTGGCCGAGACCCCCTTCCCGCGTCCCTGGGCCGACGGCGCCGAGGTGCGTACCTACTTCCGCGGCAGCCGCCGCGCCGCCCGCCTCAGCGCCCTCGGCCAGACCGCCTCCGCCGTGGCCCTGGCCCGTTTCACCCGCACCGTCGCCCGTCGCGCCGCCACCCGCTCCCCGGCCCTGCAGCGAGCCGCCGTCGCGGGCGGCGCGGTCGCCGCAGTCTCGCTCGCCACCTCCGCGGCCCTGGCCACCACCCTGACCCTGCGCGACGTCGACGACGACACCGCGCTGCGGATGTCGCGCACCGCGTTCGTCGCCGGCGGTCCGGTGCACGGCGTCGGCTTCGGTGCCCTGACCGCGGCGCTGGTCCTCGGCGGCTCCGCCGACCTGCCCCGCTGGGTGGTGGTCACCGGCCTGGCGTCCGCGGTGTGCGGCGCCGGTTCACCGCTCTACTTCCTCTGGACCCCGGCCGGCTGGCTCATCCCGGCGGGCCGGTTCCCCGGCCTGGTCGTCGCTGCCGTCGCCGGACCGCTCCTGGCCTCCCGGCTCGCCACGGTCGGGTCCCAGCCCTGACGAACGACCACACAGGAGGCGAAAGCGATGGGACGATCGTCGTCACGGAGTCAGGGGCGAGACGGACCGTGTCCGGGCCCGCGCAGCCGTGCTGACCTGTCGCGAGCTGTGCCCCCGGTGGGACTCGAACCCACACCGGACGGGTGCTGAGTCTTCCAGGCTGTGGTGGTTCACCGTGATCATCGGTGCTGCTCAGCGGCCATGCTCGCCAATGTCGATCAGGTGCTGTCTCGACCCATCGGCGGCCGTGGTGTGACGTAAGCGGTACCCAATGCGGTACCCGGTCGGCGGCAACAGCCAGCGCCGCTCAACGGTCGCTCGGGGTCCCTGGAGCTGCCTCTCATCGGGCCATCTCCGTCGTCCCAACGGAACCAGCCTGGCGTCCGAAGATGTGACCGCGATGTGGGACGACGGCCCTCGGATCCTCAGGTCGTCGCGGACGTCGGGGAGAGCCGTGACGGGTCGACGGAGAAGCCCACGCGGGCCCCGCCGTCCGGTGCGTCGGCGACGAACGGGCTGCCGCCGTGGGACTCCGCGACCTCACGGACGATCGAGAGCCCGAGCCCGGACCCGGGCAGGCCACGCGAGACGTCGGCGCGGTAGAAGCGGTCGAACACGCGGTGCGCGTCGCCCGCCGCGATGCCGGGCCCCTGGTCGGTGACGGTGACGACCCCGTTCCGGATGTTGACGTGGATCGGCTCGTGGCCGTCGGCGTCGAACTTCGCGGCGTTCTCGACGAGGTTGCTGATCGCTCGCCCGAGGCCGTGACGGGAGCCGCGCACGACCGAGCCGTCGCCGTCCACATGAATCTGCCGTCCGGTGCGCCGCCGGACGCGCTCGGCGGCGTGCTCGGCCGCCTCTGCGAGGTCCACCGGCTCGTCGCCCCGGTCCTGAGGTCCCCGGCTGGACAGCGAGAGCTCGACGAGCTCGTCCACGAGGTGGCTGAGCTCGCGGGTCTCGCCGACCACGTCGTCGACCAACCGGTCGCGTGCGGTGGGGGAGAGCGCGGCGAAACGGCGCATCACGCTGGCGTTGGTGCGCAGGCTGGTGAGCGGCGTCCGCAGCTCGTGCGCGGCGTCCTGCACGAGGCGTTCCTGGTCGGCGCGCGCGGCGGCCAGCCGGTCCAGCATCGTGTTGAGCGACGCGGAGAGCCGCCCGACCTCGTCCTTGCCGCCGACCGGGACCTGAAGGTCGAGCTCGCCGCTCGCGGTGACCTGCTCGGCCACCCCGACGAGGGTCTTCAGGCGGCGGGTGATCCGCCAGGCCAGGAGCCATCCGGCCGCCGCGGCCACGACGAGCACGCCGAGGCTGACCAGGGCGATCTCGATGGCGACGCCGGTCAGGACGTCCTCGGCCTCGTCGACATCGGCCGCGACCTGCAAGGCGCCGCGACCGTCGCCGAGGGCCGTGGTGAGTACGCGAAAGGTGTCGGACCCGACGTCGACTTCGACGACCTGGGTGTCGCCGGCGGTGCCGGAGGCGGCCAGGCTCCGCTCGGCGTCGGTGATGGGGAGGGTCACCGGCAGGCCACCGATCGCCTGCACGGCGCCGTCGGCTGTCACGGCCTGGGCCACGAGCTGGCGCCCGGCGATGCGCGGGCCGTCGCCATCGCGGCCACCATCGCCGTCGCCACCACTGCCGCCACCGCCGCGGCCGCCGCCCGCATCACCGGAACGGCTCGCCGGGACCGGGGCCAGGATCTGCGTCTGGCCGCTGGCGATGGCGGTGGTCGCCGACCGCAGCTGGGTGTCGATCTCCCCGATCACGCGGTCGGAGGCGGCGTGGAAGCTCAGGACTCCGACGAGGCCCGCGACGACCGCGGCGACGAGCGCGAACGACAGGGCGAGGCGGGTGCGCAGGTTCACGACAGCCTCATCGTGTAGCCCACGCCCCGGACGGTGTGGATCAGCGCCGGTGCGCCGGCGGCCACGAGCTTGCGGCGCAGGTACCCGATGTAGACCGCGAGGTTCTTCGAGTCGGCGCCGAAGTCGTAGCCCCAGATGCGTTCGTAGACGGTGGAGTGGTCCAGGACGATCCCCGCGTTGCGCACCAGCAGCTCCAGCAGGTCGAACTCGGTCTTCGACAGCGTCAGCTCCGCCTCGGCCCACCACACCCGGCGGGCGGCCGGATCGACGCGCAGCGAGTCCAGGCTCAGCGCGGGGTCCTGCCCGGGGGCGACCGCGACCGGCGCGGCTCGGCGCAGCAGGGCCCGGAGGCGCGCGAGCAGCTCGTCGAGCTCGAAGGGCTTGGGCAGGTAGTCGTCGGCGCCGGCGTCGAGTCCGGCGACACGGTCGGGGGTCTCGACGCGCGCGGTGAGCATGAGGACCGGGGTCCGGTCGCCCTCGGCGCGCAGGACGCGGCACACGGCCAGCCCGTCGATGGTCGGCATCATGACGTCGAGGACCAGGGCGTCGAAGTCGGCCTGCCGCGCCCGGGCCAGCGCGCCGACGCCGTCGTCGACCTGCGCGACCTCGTATCCCTCGAGCTCGAGGGCCCGGGCCAGGGACTCCCGGATGGCCCGGTCGTCGTCGGCGATGAGCACGCGGTTCGCCATGGACCCCATCCTCTCGTCGTTAACGCGGACACCCCGAGCGGGACGCCCACCGGGCGGACCCCGCGGCTCACGGCGGGGAGGCGGTCCGGCTCGTGACGCCGGTCCCAGGTCCGAAGCAGGGCACGGTGCGCCGGGCGTTCGACGAACCGGGTCAGCAGCGCCCCGACGGCCACCCCGTTGAGGAGCATCGCCGCGAGCTGCAGGCCGGGACCGGCGCCGAAGTCCTCCTGCAGGCGCAGCATGAGGACGTCGCCGAGGGTCTGGTGGACCAGGAAGATCCCGTAGGAGCAGCCCGCAAGGGAGGTCACCGCACGGACGACCGGGCCGGGAAGCCACGCCGCGACGTCGGGGCCGATCGCCGCCGCCGTCATGGCCAGCAGCCCGAGTCCGACCCCGAGCACCGACCACGGGTCGGTCGCGAGGCCGCCGTGCTGCAGGAGCGTCCCGATCTGCACGGCGTGGGCCGCTACGCAGGTCGCGAGCAGCGCCGCGCCGTGTCCGCGACGCACGCGGCCGGTAGCGAGCATCCAGACCGTTACCCCGGCGACGAACAGGTGCCAGCGGTAGAGCCCGAGGCCGTCGGCGACGGTGTCGTAGATCGGCCCGGCGGTCTGCTCGAGGGGCCACTGCGCCAGCGGGACGAGCACCGCCGCCCACAGCAGCACTCGCAGTCCCCGCCCGCGACCGAGGCGGCTGCGCCGCAGCAGGGGGGCGAGGCTGAAGGCCATGAGCTGCAGCGGGAGCGTCCAGTACGACGGGTCGACGTAGAACCAGTGCCGCACGCCGTTCCAGTTCCACAGCATCACCAGGTTGGTGACCAGGTTGTAGAGGCTCGGGTGGAACATCCCTGCGGGGGCGAGCCAGCGCAGCGCCGCGAACGCGAGCAGGGTGGCGACGACGAAGGCGGGGAGCAGGCGCGTGACGCGGGACCACCACCACCGGGCGGTCGCGCGGGCCGGATCGCTCAGTCCGGCGGCCACGAAGTACGCCGAGAGCGCCAGCAGCAGGCTCGCCCCGATCTGGTGGGCGAACACGAGGATGCGCGGCGCGAACTGGTGGTAGACCAGCGGCGCGATGAACGTGCCGTGGTAGAGCACGACCATCAGCAGGAAGGCGCAGCGCAGCAGGTCCCAGCTCACCCGCCGGGCGGGTCGCGCGGCGGTCATCGCTGCCCGACCTGGTCGTCCGCCCACCGCCGGACGATCGAGAAGGCCGCCTGCTCGCCGAGGGACCCGTCCACCTGGTCGAAGGCGTGGTCGGCGTAGGGGATCGACACCAGCCGCGCGTCGACGCTGACGTCGCGGGCGGCGTGCACGAACCGCGCGGGCCCGCCCGGCGGCACGGTGCCGTCGCGCGCCGGCACGATCACCAGGGTCGGCGGCGCCCCCGCCGTGACGGCCGCAGCACCGGAGACGGCGCGGTACCGCTCGGGGACCTGGTCCGGGCTCCCGCCGGTGTAGGTCGAGCGCGAGCCACCCGCGTAGCCGTCCGCCAGGTCGACCGCCGGGTACTCGACGGCGACGGCCCGCGGGGTGGGGACCGCGCCGCCGCACCACGAGGGCTGGGTGCCCGAGGCGGCGTGGTACCCGACCGAGACGGCCAGCTGGCCGCCCGCCGAGTCGCCGAGGAGCACGATGCGCGTCGGGTCGGCGCCCTGCGCGGGCGCGTCGGCCGCGACCCGGGCCGCGGCGCAGGCCACCTCGGGCCCGGCGACGTCCCAGGTCGGCGCGCCGTCGCGCGCCAGGGTGTACTCGACGCTGACGACGAGCCAGCCGGCGTCGGCCCACCGTCGCATCTCCGTGGCCCGGACCAGCTCCGATCCACTGACCCAGCCGCCGCCGTGGACGTAGATCAGGATCGGGCGCGGCGCCCGGGTGGCAGGGGCCGGGCGGTAGATCGCCAGGTGCAGCGGCAGGGCGTCCGGTCCGGTGCTATAGACGGGGGACTCGTCGGGGCCCGCCGGCGCCGGGGACGGCATCAGGAGGGCGCGGACGGGGTCCACCGAGCCGCCCGCGGCGACGGTCGCCGTGACCACCGCACCGACCGGCACCGCGAGCGCCGCGGTGGCGACGACGCAGACCACGGCCGCGGCCCCGGCGAGGCGCTGCACCCCGCGGCAGCGCCAGGCGAGGACCGACGCGCCCGCCGTCGCGGCGAGGCCGACGGCGACGAGGGCCGGGCCGTAGACGGGGACGATCAGGGGCGTGAGCGGGCCGAGCAGGCCTGCGCGGGGCACGAGGGCGTCGTGGGCGGGGACGAGCAACGCCACCCCGAGGAGGCCCAGGACGACCGCTCCGCCCGCGGCGAGCCCCCGGACGATCGGTCGCTCGGTCACGTCGGCGCCCTCGCGGTCCGCATCCTGTCGGCGACCTGCCGGACGCCGCTGGTCGCGAGCCACCAGGCGACGATCCCGACGAGCAGGTCGACCGGGACGAGCAGCACCGGGGGCACGCCGACGGTGAGCAGGGGGAGCAGGGCGAAGTGGGTGAGGTAGATACCCAGCGACGCGGCGGCGACGGCGCCGACCGGCCCGGCGAGGACGCGGGGCAGCCGGACGCGGGGCACGAGCATCAGGACGGCGAGTCCGGCGAGCACGATGCCGGCGCGGTCGTACTCGGTGCCGAAGAACGGGACGACCAGCGCGGCTGCCGCGATCGCCGTGACCCACTTCTGCGGGACGGTGGTGGCCCGCTGGAGCATCCATCCGAGCACGAACAGCCAGAGCACCAGGTGGGTGCTGTAGAGGTCGGCGACCATGGTGTGGTCGTAGCTGGGCAGCAGGCGCAGGGCGAGCGCGGCTGCCATCGTGGCCGCGGCCAGCCCGAACGGGGCGCGGCAGTCGAGGCGCCGCACGGCGGGTATCGCGAACAGCGCCGCCGTGATGACGAGGATCTGCACCAGGGCGTCGACGAACCAGTAGCCCTGGACCAGCGGGTGGAACACCGAGCCGAGCAGCAGGGCGTCGGCGGCGTGGACGTCGCTCTGGGTGGTGGCGCGGAAGAGGATCCACAGGGCGCTGGGTACGGCGACCAGCGCGGCGCTGCGCAGGATCCGCAGCGAGCGCGCTCGCCCGGTGTCGGCGCCGGGGCCGAGCAGGAAGCGCGCGAAGGTCCAGCCGGCGACGGCGAGCAGCAGGTGCGCGCCGCCGAGCAGCGTCCAGAGGTGGTCGTGCTCGCCGACCACCAGCAGGATCGCCAGGGCCCGCAGCACCACGACGGATTCGAGGGTGGCGCCCCGGGACCGCCGCGGGCTCCGCCGGGCCAGCTCGCCCAGGGGCGTGCGGTCCCACTCGTGGGGCAGGTGTCCGAGGGCCCGCTCGATCTCGGTGGACACCCGGACGTAGGTCAGGGAGTCGCCGCCGAGGTCGACGAACGAGGCGTCGTCGGGCAGGTCGCGGCCCGGGAAGGTTTCGGCGAAGATTCCCCGCACCGTCCGGGTGGGCCGATCGCCGCGGAGACGGGAGCGCAGCCGGGCGACGAGCCCGGTGCGGACCGCAGCAGGCGCCGACGGGGCCGGCACGAGCGCGGCGACGGCGGGGTGGTCGAGCTTGCCGTTCGCCCGGCGGGGGAGCTCGTCGACCACCACGACCGTGATCGCGTGGGCGGGGAGGGGGAGCCGGGCGGTGAGGAGCTCGGTGACGGACGCCGCGAGGTCGTGCTCGCGGCTGGCGGTCGTGAGCGGCCCCGCGTCGTGGGGGGCCTCGTGCACGGCGGCGACGACCAGGCCCTCGTCGGTGCCCGTCACCGCGGCCGCGACGCCCTGGCCGGCGAGCAGGGCCTCGAGACCGTCGAGGTCCACGCGGACACCGAAGGGCTTCACGAACCGGGCCCGGCGCCCGACGACCTCGACCAGCCCGTCGTCGCGGCGCCGCCCCAGGTCGCCGGTGCGCAGGGCGTCGACGGTGCGCCCGAGCGCGAGGTCGGCGGGGGTGGTGGCGTAGCCGAGCATGACGTTGGGACCCGCGTAGACGAGCTCGCCGATCCCGTCGGCATCCGGTCCGTCGATGCGGAGCTCCCCGCCGGGGACGGGGACGCCGATCGCCTCCGGGGCGGCGAGGGCCCGCGACGGCGGCAGGTAGGCCATGCGGGCCGTGGCCTCGGTCTGCCCGTACATGACGACCAGGTCCCAGCCCCGCTCGGCGCCGAGCCGGGCCCACCGGCGCACCTGGTCGGGCGCGAGGCGCCCGCCGGCCTGGGTGACGTAGCGCAGGTGGGGGAGGTCCATGCCGGTGAACCCGGCGCGGTCGAGCAGGTCGAAGGTGTAGGGGACGCCGTGCAGGCTGGTGCCGCGGCGGGCCCGGAAGTCCGCCCAGAACGACGGATCGGTCACCGAGCGCTCGTCGAGGATCAGGGCCGCGCCGGCGTGCAGGTTGCTGTGGACGACCGAGAGCCCGTAGCAGTAGTGCATCGGCAGGGTCGTCACCGCGCGGTCGTCGGAGCGGATCCCGAGCGAGGAGGCGATCGCCACCGCGTTCGCGTCGAGGGAGGACGCGGTCAGGCGGACCAGCCGCGGCGAGCCGGTGGACCCGGACGTCGCCATCAGCAGGCTGAGGTCCGGGTGCAGGTCGTGCCGGCTCACCGCACGGTCGACCCGCAGCTGTCCGTCGGCCGCGACGACGACGTCCGGCTCCCACGCGGCGACGAGCCCGCTCGTCGTCGCCGCGTCGGCCCCGGGGGCGAGCAGGACGACGTGCCCCGCCCGCAGCGCCCCCAGGTAGCCGACCAGCGCCGGGAGGGTGTTCGTCGCCTCGACGAGGACGAGCCTCCGCGGCCCGGCCACCCTCACAGCAGCGGTGTCGACCCGGTCGGCGAGCTCGAGGTAGGTCAGCGACTCGTCGCCGTCGAGCACCGCGATCCGCGTCCCGTGGTCCCGGAGGCCGGTGACGAACGCGGGGGCCGAGGGGTTCCGCGTCGGCCGCGGAGCGGTGTCGATGCTCATCGTGCGCTCGGCGAGGACGCGATCTCGGCGGTGGCGCAGGCAGCGAGACCGCGGGGGCGGTCGACGCGGGTGATGGCGAAGTAGGCGACGACTGCGACGATGACGACGGTCAGGACGATGCTGACCGGCTCCATGCCCAGGGCGATGCCGCCGCGGCCGCGGGGACCGCCGAAGTAGTCGGCGAACGAGGCGCCCAGCGGGCGGGTCATGATGTAGGAGAGCCAGAAGGCGACGATCGCGTTCAGCCCGAACCATCGGTAGGCGACCGCGGGCAGCACGAAGGCGACGAGGAAGATCAGGCCCGAGGGCAGGTAGCCCAGGTGCAGCGTGCTCGCGGTCCAGTCGCCGGCCGCGGTGCCCAGCGCGAAGGTCAGCAGGACGGCGGTCCAGTAGAAGACCTCGCGACGGCGGGTCGTGATCGAGTGGATCGACAGCGTCCCCTCGACCCGGTACCAGAGGGCGAAGGTGAGCCCGACCAGGCCCAGGAGCACGAGGGTCGAGACGGTGTACGGGATGCCGAAGTCGTTGTGGGCCAGGTCGGCGATCGTGGTGCCGAACACCGAGACCATGACGATCGCGAACCAGTAGGCCCAGGGGTTGTAGGCGCGGACCGCGAACTGGGTGACCATTGCGGCCACGAACAGGACGCTGGTGAGGGAGACGGCGACGGCCTGGCCGAGCGAGCCGTCGAACCAGTCCCACGTGGTCTCGCCCATGCCCGTCGTGAGCAGCTTGGCCACCCAGAACATGACCGTGATCTCGGGGACCTTGCTCAGGGCAGGTCGCATGCGCGCGATGAGGTCAGACATGACCGGGGGCTCCAGGGAGTCGTCGGGGACGCGAGGTACCGCCGGCCGCAGGACCTGTGAGGTCCCTGTACCGACGATGAAAAGATCGCGGACCCAGGTGAAGCCCCGACGTGGTCGACTTCCGAGTTCGGTAAGAACCCGCCCTCAGGCCGCGACGACGGCCGCGACCTGGCTCACAGGCTCGTCGAGCGCGTCGATCGACTCGGTCATCCGGCGTGTGTCGTCCGGAGTCAGCTGCGTGTAGAGCACGAAACCGTCACCCGCGCGGTACTGCTCGAGGAGCCGGTCGACGTCGGCGAAGCGCGCGTCGATCGTTCTCCTCGTCAGAGGGTCTGGCGGGCCACGGAACCCATGTCCGACGGGGCCCTCGGGGTCGCCGGCACACGGGGACGGCGGAGGAACAAGGTGAGGACGACGGCGACGTACAGCGCCCAGACGACGGCCTGGAGCACCGTGGTCTGCGGGGAGAAGTTGAAGACGCCCTTGAGCAGGACGCCGTACCAGGAGTCGGCCGGGATGGTGGCGCTGACGTCGAAGGCCAGGGTGCTCAGGCCGGGCAGGAGTCCGGCCTCCTGCAGGTCGTGGACGCCGTAGGCGAGGATCCCCGCCGCGACGAAGACCAGCAGCACGCCGGTGACGGTGAAGAACTTCCCCATGTCGAGCTTCACCGTGCCCCGGTAGATCAGGTACGCGAGCACGATCGATACCGCGATCCCGATCAGGAAACCGATCAGCGGCCCCGTGGTCTCCCCCGCGGCCTGGACCGCGGCGAAGAAGAACACCGACGTCTCGAGACCCTCGCGTCCGACGGCCAGCGCGGCCATGACGACGACTGCGACCGAGCCCATCGCGATCGCCTTCTCCAGGCCACCACGCAGCTCGCTCGAGATCGACCGGGCGACGCGGCGCATCCAGAAGATCATCCAAGTGACGAAGCCGACCGCGACGATCGACAACGACCCGCCGAACGTCTCCTGGGCCTCGAACGTCAGCGCCTGCTCGGTCAGCGTCAGGGCGAGGGTCACCCCGATGCTCACGGCGACCGCGAGCCCGACGCCGAGCCACACCTTCGGGAGCTCTCGACGACGATCGGTGCGGACCAGGAACGCGACCAGGATGCTCACGACCAACGAGGCCTCGAGGCCCTCGCGCAGCCCGATCAGGGCATTCCCCAGCATCCACTACCCCCGTCGTCCGAACTCAGGCGAGCCTCACCGATCTGAGGTGAGGCTCGTCTTATTACTACAGAGAAGTAGGATTTGGCAACGGCGCGCCGCGGCGGATCGGATCAGCGCCGTGTGCCGACCAGGACCGGGGGAGTCGCGCGGCGACCGTCGGGCCGGTCGGGCCTCTGCGTGACGGCCGGGTCGATCGTTCGCGCCGAGGCCCCCTGGATCACCCCGATTCCGAGCAGCAGGACGACGCCGCTCCCGGCGGCGAGCGCGATCGACGCGGCGGTGACCGTCACCTGCTCGCCGAACCCGAGTATGCCGGCGACGAGTCCCACGAGGGGATCGACGACGAGGATCAGCGAGACGACCGCGGTCACCACACGGCCGTGCTGGAGCGCGTTCTGGCTGAGCAGGATCGAGAACGGGCCCAGCACGAGCGCGACGTAGAGCGCGGGGTGGGTCAGCGGCTCGAGCCAGCCTCCCGCGAGCTGGGTGCCGACGAGCTTCAGCGCGATCGCGGTGACCCCGTACCCCAGGCCCGTGGCCAGGGCCGGTGCGAGCGACGCGGCCGCACCGCGACCCCGGCGCGCCCAGGCGGTGAGCGCGACCACGGTGGCCGCGCACGTCGCGCCGAGCACCCAGGTCGCGGTGGTCGACGGGGCGGCGCCCACGGGTCCAGGGGTGGGCGAGAGGGCGAGCAGCACCCCGACCAGTCCCACGGTCGTCAGCAGCATCCCGGCGGTCGCGCGTGCTGTGGGTCTGCGGCCCAGGATCGCCCACTCGGCCAGCGTCACCGACACGATGCTGCTGGTCATGGTGCTCTGGACGACGATGATCGGCCCGAGGGTCAGGGCCAGGACCTGGAGGCCCAGCCCGCCCAGCGAGGCGACGGTGCCGGCCCACCACCACGGCCGTCGGACGAGAGCGCCGACCAGCCGCGGGTCGCCGGCCCGGTAGGTCGGCACCGCACGCGTCGCCCGTTGCTGGGCCACGCTGGCGCTCCCCAGCAACGCCGCCGCGACGACCGCGACGACCGCCGCCCACCAGATCGTCGGGATCATCAGAACCCGCTCACGAGCTGCAGTTCAGGGTGGTGGGCGGACACGGCGTGGGCGACGACCTGCGCGGCGTCGGCGCCCTCGAACCATGGGCGACGCGCGGTCCGCGGCGTCCGGTGGATGCGCTCGATCGCGGCCACGAGGTCGGGGGTGCTCCGGGGCCAGGGCGCGATCCCGGCGTCCTCCAGGACGGCCGCGTTGGCGCGCCCGTGGCCGGGGATCGGCAGGAACGTGACGGCCGGCAGGCCCGCCACGAGGGCCTCGGTGAACGACAGCCCGCCGGCGTTGTGGATCAGCACGTCGGCGCCCGACATGAGGTCGGCGACGTCGTCACGCCACCCGAGGGCGATCACGCGGGCGACGGCCGCGAGCCGGCGGCGCAGCGACTCGTTGCGGCCGCAGAGGACGACGACGCGGGCGGTCGGGTGCGCGAGCACGGCGGTGACGGTCTCGGGGACGGCGCCCATGCCCAGCGACCCGGCGCTGAGCAGGACCACCGGCACGGTGTCCGGGAGCCCGAGCTCCGCACGCAGTGCCCGGCGCCCCTGGACGGGGCGGGCGAACCGCGGGGAGCACAGCGGCCCGGCGGAGACGGCCGCGACGCCGTAGCGGGTGGCGTCGAGCGCGGTCGCCCGCGTCGCCGTGAGGTGGGTATCGACCGAGGGGTGGCACCACAGCGCATGCGCCGCGGGGTCGGTGAGGTAGGTGATCGCGGTGGCCGACAGCCGGCCGGCGTCGCGCAGCCGGCCGAAGGTCTGACCGGCGAGCGGGTAGGTGGCGACCACGACGTCCGCGTCCCGAGCGGCGTAGGCGACCCCGTCCTCTGCGGCCCGGATCACCCACTGCGCGACGTTCCGGAGTCCGCCGCGGTGCTCGAGGCGCTGGAACATCCACTCGAACAGCGCCGGGGTGTACTGCACCGCCGGCGCGTAGAGGTCGCGCAGGGCGTGCCGGACCGTCCACGGCAGCGTGTCCAGGTAGTCCACCACCTCGACCTCGAGGTCCCGACCGGTGAGTCGGCGCGCGAGCTCGCGGGCGGCGCCCTCGTGGCCCTGGCCCACCGAGGCGCTGACGACGAGCACGCGCCCGCGAGGCGCCGGCCGGCGGACCGTGCGCGATGCGGTCGGGACCGGGGCGAGGCGACGGCGCCGGTGGGTGAACTCGGCGCTCGTGATGACGGACATCGTCGGACCCTTCTTGCGAGGACGGGGGTGAAGTCGGGCACCAGCGAGGAGCGGTGTCAGCCCGGCAGGACGGGGGCGGGCGGGGGCAGCGGGGCGTCGTCCCGGTCGTGACCGTGGTGCTCCAGGTGGTTCTCGACGGAGCCCACGGAACCGATCTCGCCGAGGAACGCGCCGCCGGCGCCCCCGACGACGCCGAGTCCGACGGCGGCGGCCAGCAGGATCGCCGCGGGACGGCGGCGGAGGGCGCGGAGCCGGGGGCGGGTCCCCGGGACCTCGGCGCTCACGCGCTCACCAGCGCGGCACCGGCGACCGCGCAGACGAGCAGCCAGACGAGGGCGAGCGAGGCGATCAGCGCCGCGGTCCGTTGCTGGACAGCGGTCGGGAGTCCCTGGCTGCGGTCGCCGGTCACGAGCATCCGCGCGCGCCGGACCAGCGAGGCCCAGAGGTCGGCCCAGGAGGGTGCGTCCGGCCCGGTCGTCCCGCCGGTCGGGAGGTCGGCGAGCAGCGGCGGCAGCTCGTGGCAGTGGCGTGCGGCATAGGCCGCGGCCACCCGGTCGCCGGTCTCCTCGACGTCGAGTCGCCCCTCGCCGAGGGCCCGGTGCAACGCCTCGACGGTGGCTTCCCGGTCGGCGTCCGAGGCGCGGAGCGCGGGGGTTTCCGGCGTGCTCCGGGACTCCTGTGTGGTGGACATGTGGCCTCCTGTGAGGGGGAGCGATCCGATGTGGTTCACAGTGATCGCGGAGGGTGAATCGACGACGTGCTCCCGGTCGGAACCAGGTAAGAGAGCGCTCAGAACGCAAAGGCCTCCTCATGGAGATGCATGCGGGGAAGGCCCGCGTCGCGCAGGGCGGCGCGGACCACCGCGGAGAGTCCTGGGGAGGCGCAGAGGTAGACGTCGCGCGCGGTGATGTCGGGGACCAGCCGGCGCAGGTTGGCGGCGGTCACCGCGTTCTCCGGCCGCGACGACGGGCCGACCATCCAGACGATCTCGGCGCCGCGGCGGCGGGCGATCTCCTCGAGCTCGCCGCGGAACACGACGTCCGCCGGGCTCGAGGCCCGGTAGAGGAGCGTGAGCCGGCCGCCATGCAGGTCGAGGGATTCGAAGAGGGCCCGCATGGGCGTGATCCCCACACCGCCGGCCACGAGCAGCACCGAGCGCCGGGTGCGCCGCCGGGAGGTCAGTGCCCCGGACGGACCTTCCGCGAGGACCAGGGTGCCGGGCTGCACCGAGTGGATCAGTCGACTGCCGTCACCGAGCGCCTTGACGGTGATCCGCAGCAGGTCGCCCCGCGGGATCGCGGACAGCGAGAACGGGTGGGCGGTCCGCCACGTGGTCCGGGTGAGGAACCGCCACCGGAAGAACTGCCCGGCCTCGACATCGAGCTCGGCGACGTGGCGTCCACGCATGATCACGCTCACCACCCCGTCGGCCTCGGGGACGACGGCCTCGACCCGGAGCCGGTGGCGCCAGACGCTCTCGAGTGGGGCGATCACCCGGTAGCGCAGGACCAGGGCGAACGCCCAGGCGTGCATCAGCGTCCAGACCACTTGCACCACGGGCTGCCCGGCGAGGTTCGGCCCGGCGAGCTCGTGGACGAACGACAGCGCGATCGCCAGGTAGGTCAGCAGATGGACGAGATGCCAGACCTCGTAGGACACCCGGCGCCGCGCGGCCCAGACCGAGATCCCGACGATGGCGACGAACAGCAGCGTGCCGACAGTCGCCGCGAGCAACCCAGGCAGGCCCAGGACGGCGATCAGCGCCGTGACGGGATCCTGGCCCCGGCTGCCGGCCCAGGCCGCGACGGCGGTCACGGCATGCGTCCCGACCAGGGCCATGAACGCCCGACCGCCGTGGGCGTGCCAGCGGGCGAGGACGTCGGACCCGACCCGGCGCTCCAGCACCGGCGTGCGTGACATGAGCGCCACCATCACGGCCGAGAGGTAGCCCGCGAGCAGCCCGGTGACGTGGGCGATCAGGCCGGCTTCGACGGCCAGCGGGCCCGGGGGGAGGCCGATGAGGGCGAGGGCGGCCGCAGCGAGGCCGCCGAGCCAGAGCCCCGCCAGGACCCGACGGGCGAACGGTGTCGCGCTCATCCGCGGCGTCCCTGTCCGCCCCGTCCGCCCTGTCTGCCCTGCCCGCCCTGTCCGCCGTCGCCGCGTCCGCGGTCCACCCGGAGGGGCGGGCCGTCGGCGACGGTGACCGCCGGGGCGTCCGCCGCGGCGGCGACGTCAGTGGCGACACCGGCTGGGGGCGGTGCGACCGGAGACACCTGTGCGCCCTGGAGACCGACGCCGACACCGGCCACGGTCGCGGTCAGGAAGACGCCGGCGGTCACCGTCCGGCGGACCCGCTGCCACACCGAGGGGGCGAGCGGTCGTGGGGGAGCGGGACGCGGCCGGTGGCGGCCGGGAGTGGCGTTCATCGATCACCTCGTTCGTCGAACTGGTGATCGCCACCGTGCGCGGCCGTGGTGAAGCGTCGACGTGGCTCAGGTCGGAGGGCGGTAAGAGGTGATCGCCCCCGGACTTACGTCATCATCGCCAACAGCGAGAACACGGCGCCGGTGAGGAGGACGGCGAGGAGTAGGACGGCATCCAGGGCCCAGGGGTGAACGCGGCTCATGGCTCGAGGATGCGTCGCCGACCATGAGACCTGGATGTGTGGCGCGGCCCGGGAGCGCTCTCATGGCCGGTACATGTGCGCGGCCCAGGGTGCGGGTCATGACCCGTCCGATCGCGACACCTCTCCGGCCGCGGGCCGCGCGCCCTCCCCGGACCTGGCCGGTCGCCCTCGCCGCCGTGGCGGCCGTGCTCGTCCCGGTGCTCGGGGCGTGCTCGTCGCCGGCGACCCCGGCGGTCGCGGCCCCGCCCGCCTCCTCGGCCCCGCCCGCGTCCCCGGCGGCACCGGTCCCGGCGACGGGACCGCCGACGTCGGCGGGCCCGCCGGAGGTGAACCCGAGCGGCGACATCCCCGACAACCAGGTCTACGTCCCCTACCCGGCGCCCGACGGCACGTTCACGGTGTCGGTCCCCGAGGGGTGGGCGCGCTCGACGGCGGGAGGCGCCGTCGTCTTCACCGACAACCTCAACGCCGTGCGGCTCGAGACCCGCCCGATGCCGGCAGCACCGACCGAGGCCGGCGTGACGGCCCAGGACCTGCCCGCGCTGCAGGCGAGCGTCCCGGGCTTCGTCCCCGGGCCCGTGACGACCGTGACGCGCAACGCGGGCACCGCCGTGCTGGCCACCTACCAGGCCGTCGCGCCGCCCGACCCCGTCACCGGACGGACACGGACCGACACCATCGAGCGTTACGCCTTCTGGCACTCCGGCCAGGAGCTGGTGATCAGCCTCTCCGGCCCGGTCGGCGCGGACAACGTCGACCCGTGGCGCGCCGTGACCGACTCCCTGCGGTGGATGCGATGAGCGCTCCGGAACCCAGGGAGGCGGTGCTGACCGGCCGCGACATCCACCGCTTCTTCCGTGTCGGGGGCCACGAGACCCTCGCGCTGCGCGGGCTGTCGATCACGGTGCGGCGCGGGGAGATGGTGGCGCTGGTCGGACCGTCCGGCTCGGGCAAGTCCACGCTGATCTCCTGCCTGGCCGGCCTCGACCGCCCCGATGGGGGCGAGATCCACCTCGCGGGCCACCGGGTCACCGGCGTGAGCGAAACGGAACGCTGCCGGCTGCGGGCCCGGCACCTCGGTGTCCTGCGACAGTCGGACAACCTCGTCGAGCATCTCTCTGTCGCCGGCAACATCGCCGTGGCACAGGCCCTCGGCGATCGCCCCGTGCGCCCCGAGCCCCACGCCCTGCTCGGTGACGTGGGTCTGGCGTCCCGGGCCGAGGCACGCCCCAGCCGGCTCTCCGGCGGGGAGGCCGCCCGCGCGGCGCTGGCGGTCGCGCTGGCCAACGATCCGCCGGTCCTGGTCGCCGACGAACCGACCGGCGAGCTCGACGGCGAGACCGAGGCGCAGGTGCTGGCGCTGCTCCGGGACACGGTGGCGCGCGGGGTCGGGGTCCTCGTCGCGAGCCACAGCCCGGCCGTCGCCGCGGCCGCCGACCGTCGCGTGCACCTCGTCGACGGGGCGGTCCGGTCGTGAAGCTCCCGGATGCCGGGACCTCGGCGTGGGCGAGGCGGCACACGGAGCCGCTGCTGTCCTGCGAGCACCTGAGCCGGCACTACCGCGTGGGCACCCACCGCGTGACCGCCGTCGACGACGTCGACGCCTCGATCACCGGCGGGGCGAGGGTGGCGCTCACCGGCCCGTCCGGTTCCGGGAAGTCGACACTGCTGCACCTCTGGGCCGGCCTCGAGGATCCGTCTGCCGGACGGCTCGCCTGGCCGCGGTGGGGCGGGACCCCGACGGGACGCCCGGACACCGTCGCCATGGTCTTCCAGGGCCCCAGCCTGGTGCCCGACCTCGACGTCGCCGAGAACGTCGCGCTGCCCCTGCTGTTCGCCGACGCCTCCGGCGCGACCGAGGATCTCGTCGCCGGAGCGCTGGACCGCGTCGGGATCGGCGAGCTCGCCGCGAAGCACCCCGACGAGATCTCGGGTGGGCAGGCGCAGCGCGCGGCCGTGGCCCGGGTCCTCGTGGCGAGGCCGCAGCTGATCCTGGCCGACGAGCCCACCGGGCGGCTCGACCGCGAGACCGGCGACGCGGTGGTCGGCGCGCTGCTCGAGGTCGCCGACGACCTCGACGCCGCGCTCGTCGTCGCGACCCACGACCCCCGGGTGGCCGAGCGGCTCACCGACCACTGGTCGATGCGCGACGGGCGGCTGCGCCGGGCGCCGGCGACCGAGGGGAGGTGCCGTCGTGACGTGGCTCTGGCTGACGGGCCTGGTCCGTCGCCGGCCGGGACGGCTCGCCGCCACCGCGCTGGGCATCGCGATCGCGGTCGCCCTGCTCGGGGTCCTGGGCACCTTCCTCGCCGCCTCCCGGGCGACGATGACGACCCGCGCCGCCGCGGGAGTCGCCGTCGACTGGCAGGTCCAGGTCGCTTCCGGCGCGGGCGCGGACCAGGTTCGCGAGGTCGTGGCGTCCGCGCCCGGGACCAGCGCCGCGCTCCCGGTCGGGTTCGCCCGCGCCGACGGCCTCGGGGCCACCACCCCGACGTCCCGGGCGACGCCCGGGTCCCCGGTGAGCACGCAGACCACGGGCGGCGCGGTGGTGCTCGGCCTGCCGGCGGGGTATCTCTCGACGTTCCCGGGCGAGGTCCGGGTGCTGGCGGGGCGGGCCGACGGGGTGAGCCTCGCCCAGCAGACCGCCGCGAACCTGCACGCCGTGCCCGGCGACACCGTGACCGTCGACCGCCCGGGCCTACCCCCGGCGTCCGTCGTCGTCGAAGGGATCGTGGCGCTGCCGCAGGCCGACTCGCTGTTCCAGCAGGTGGGCGCCCCGGGCGGCGCGCAGCCGTCGGCGCCGCCGGACAACGTGCTCCTCCTGCCCGAGGCCACCTGGCGATCCCTCGCCCTGCCGTCCGTGACCCAGATCCACGCCGCGCGCAGCCACGCCCTGCCCGACGACCCGGCGGCCGCCTACGTCGCGGTCACCGGAGCGGCCCGGAACCTCGAGGTTCGCGCGGCCGGCGGGGCCGTGGTCGGGGACAACCTGGCGGCGACCCTGGACAAGGCGCGCTCCGACGCCGCCTACGCCCAGGTGCTGTTCCTGTTCCTGGGCGTCCCCGGGGCCGTGATGGCCGGGCTGCTCACCGCGGCGACGGCCGCGGCCGGGGCCGAGCGGCGCCGGCGGGAACAGGCCCTGCTGCGCGTGCGCGGTGCGCCCGCCCCGGTCCTCGTGCGTCTCGCCGCCGTCGAGGCCGCCCTGGTCGCCGTCGTCGGCGGTGCGATCGGCGTCGGAGCGGCCGCGGCGATCGGACGGCTCGCTTTCGGCTCGGCGCGCTTCGGGGCGACGCCGGGAGCGGCCGTGGCCTGGGTGGGCGCCGCGGTCGCGGTCGGCGTGGTCATCGCGCTCGCCACGGTGCTGGTGCCCGCGTGGCGCGACCTGAGCCGGGCGACCGTCGCGGACGCCCGCGCCCCGGCGACGGGAGCCACGGCCCCGTGGTGGTCGCGCACGGGTCTCGACGTCGTGCTGCTCGCGGCGGCGGGCGTCGTGTTCTGGCTCAGCAGCCGCGGCGGCTACCAGCTCGTCCTGGCTCCCGAGGGGGTGCCGAGCATCTCGGTGTCGTACTGGGCGTTCGCGGGGCCTGCGCTCCTCTGGATCGGCGCGGGGCTGTTCGTCCTCCGGCTGGCCGACCTGGGTCTCGGGCGCGGCCGCGGGGTGGTCGCCCGCGCCCTGCGCCCGGTGGCGGGCCGGCTCGCGCCGATCGCGGCGTCCATGGCGTCGCACCGGCGCCGGGCGCTGGCCCGGTCGATCGTGCTGCTCGGGCTCGCCCTCGCCTTCGCCGCGTCGACGGCGTCGTTCACCGCGACCTACAAGGCGCAGGCCGAGGTGGACGCGCAGCTCACGAACGGCGCCGACGTCACCGTGACCGAGCCGCCGGGCGCCGCCGTCGGACCCGCCGCGGGAGCCCTTCTGCAGACCGTCGCGGGCGTGCGGGCGGTGGATCCGCTGCAGCACCGCTTCGCCTACGTCGGCAACGATCTCCAGGACCTCTACGGGATCGACGCGGCCACCTTCCCGCGGGCGACGACCTTCACCGACCAGTACGTGCAGGGTGGATCGGCCCGCGCCCTGCTCGACCGTCTCGCCGCGACCCCCGACGCCGTCCTGGTCAGCGCGGAGACCGTCACCGACTTCCAGCTCGTCCCGGGGGACCTGATCAACCTCAGGTTGACCGACGCGCGGACCGGCACACCGAGGACGGTGCCGTTCCACTACGCCGGCATCGTCACGGAGTTCCCGACCGCCCCGAAGGACAGCTTCCTCGTCGCGAACGCCGGGTACGTCGCGTCCGCCACAGGGAGCGACGCGGTGGGCTCCTTCCTCATCGACACCGGGGGCCGGGACACCGCGGGCGTGGCCGCGCGGATCGGCGCGCTCCTCGGGCCGGGGGCGGCCGTCACCGACATCGCCGCTGCGCGTCACCAGATCAGCACGAGCCTCACCTCGGTCGACCTCGCGGGCCTCGGGCGGGTGGAGCTCGGGTTCGCGCTGGCCCTCGCGGCTGGGGCGGGAGGCCTGGTGCTCGCGCTCGGGCTCGCGGAGCGGCGCCGGAGCTTCGCGATCGCGGCCATGCTGGGCGCGCGGCCCGCCCACCTGCGGCGGCTCTCCGGTGCCGAGGCGATCCTGCTCGGCGCGGGCGGCCTGGCTTCCGGGGCGGCGCTCGGCTGGGCGCTCTCCCGCATGCTCGTGTCCGTCCTCACCGGGGTGTTCGACCCGCCACCCGCGGCGATGACGGTGCCGTGGGGCTATCTCGCGGTCGTCGGGGTGGTCACGGTCGCGGCCCTGGCCGCTGCCGCGGCGACCGCGACCGGCCTGGCCCGGAGGGCGGCCCCCTCTGTGCTGCGCGACCTGTGACGGGGGCGAGCTGTGACCGACGCGATCTCATGAGCCTCACATCGGCCCGGGGACAGGCTCGGGGCCATGGACCTGACGTCGATGCTCCACGCCGTGACCGGACCGTGGACCTACGGCCTCGTGGCACTCCTCGCGGCCCTCGAGTCCGCGGCCTTCGTCGGTCTCTTGTTCCCGGGGGAGACCGTGATGCTCCTGGGCGGGGTGCTGGCGTCCCTCGGGCAGGCCGACCTGACGGGCATGGTGCTGGCCGCATGCGTCGGCGCCGTCGCCGGCGACCAGGTCGGCTACGGCCTGGGACGGGCGCTGGGGCCCTCGCTGCGCTCCGGGCGCCTCGGAGCCTGGGTCGGCCACGAGCGCTGGGCCGCCGCCGAGGACCTCGTGGCGCGCCGGGGCGGGCCCGCGGTCTTCGTCGGGCGCTGGATCGGGTTCCTGCGGGCCGTGGTCCCCGCGGCGGCCGGGGCGGTCGGGGTCCCCCGACCGGTGTTCCTCGCCTGGAACGCCGTCGGCGGGGTGCTGTGGGCGACCACGGTCGTCGGCGCCGGGTTCCTCGCCGGGACGTCGTGGCCGGCGGTCCAGCACGCGCTGGGCGTCGGCGCCCTCGCCGGTGGAGCGATCGTCGCCGCCGGCGTCGCCGGACTGGTGATGTGGCGCCGCCGTCGGGCCGCGGGAGCGCGGGATCCGTGGCGCCCGGGCCGCATCGTCGTCGCTCTCGGGTGGGGAGCCGGGGTCGCTCTGGCCGTCGCCGTCGGTGAACTGTCGGACGAGGTCACCGACCACACTGGCGTGACGGGCTTCGACCCCGCGGTGCTCGCCTGGGTCGTCGCCCATCGCACCCCGGGACTCACCGCCGCCGCCGACGTGATCGGTGTCGTGGCCGGGGGCCTCGCGATGGCGGCGCTCGGCCTCCTCGTGGTCGCCGTGCTCGCGCACCGGCGGCGCTGGCGGGAGGCCCGCCTCGTCGCGGGCGTGACCCTCGGCGCCGGCCTGCTCGTCGAGATCCTCGAACTCGTGGTCGACCGACCTCGTCCACCGGAGACTGTCCGGCTCGCCGTGGAGACGAACTCGTCGTTCCCGTCCGGCCACACCGTCGTCGCCTCCGCGGTCCTCGGCGTCCTC
The DNA here is from genome assembly GCF_050948445.1 of Actinomycetospora sp. CA-053990. Taxonomy (NCBI): domain Bacteria; kingdom Bacillati; phylum Actinomycetota; class Actinomycetes; order Pseudonocardiales; family Pseudonocardiaceae; genus Actinomycetospora; species Actinomycetospora sp. CA-053990. Next base: position 2,997,335 of record NZ_CP192043.1, read on the forward strand.
GCCGTGCTGCTCGCGCGGCGCTCCGGGGCGGTGGCCCGGGTCGTCCTCCCGGCGGCGGCCGCCGCCGTCGCTGTCCTGGTCGGGCTCAGCCGGCTCTACCTCGGGGTCCACTGGGCGAGCGATGTGCTCGGCGCCTGGATGGTCGGAGGATGCTGGCTGGTCCTCTGCCTCACAGCGGAGGCGCACCTGGCCGCCGCGCGCACCCGGCCGGACGAGGTGCCGTCCGAACTCGTTCCTACAGAACTGTAGGTTGTCGCGACGATGAGCTGGTTCGAAGCAATCGTGCTGGGCCTGGTGCAGGGCCTGACGGAGTTCCTCCCGATCTCGTCATCGGCGCATCTGCGGATCACGTCGGCGTTCTTCTTCGGCCACGACGCGGGGGCGGCGTTCACCGCGGTCTCGCAGCTCGGCACGGAGACCGCGGTCCTGATCTACTTCTGGTCCGACATCTCGCGCCTGCTGCGGGCGTGGTTCGCCGGGCTGCGCGACCGGGGCGCGCGGGGCTACGACTACCGCCTCGCCTGGTACGTGATCCTCGGCTCGATCCCCATCGGGGTGTTCGGGCTGCTCTTCAAGTCCGCGATCGAGGGCCCGGCCCGCAACCTCTACCTCAACGCCACCGTGCTGATCGTCTTCGCCCTGGTGCTGGCCGCGGCCGAGCGCTACGGGCCGCAGCGGCGCGGCCCCGACCAGCTGACGCTGCGCGACGGACTGCTCATGGGCCTCGCCCAGTGCCTGGCCCTCGTGCCCGGGGTCTCGCGGTCGGGCGGGACGATCAGTGCCGGCCTCGCGCTCGGTCTCACGAGGCCCGTCGCGGTCCGGTTCTCGTTCCTGCTGGCGCTGCCCGCCGTGCTGGCCTCGGGCCTCTACTCGCTCAAGGACGTCACCGAGCCGGTGGCGCCCGGCCAGGTGGTCGCGTCGCCGCTGCAGATCACGGTGGCGACGATCATCGCGCTTGCCGTGGGGTACGCGACGATCGCCTGGCTGCTGCGCTTCGTGGAGAACCACACGATCTACGTGTTCGTCTGGTACCGCGTCCTGCTCGGGCTCTTCGTCCTCGTCGCCGTCTCGAGCGGGTTCGTGGCCGCCGTGTGAGTCGACGGGAGGGAGCGCCGTGATCGTGGACGTCGACGCGCTCGTGCGGCTGGTGGTCGCCCTCGTCCTGCTCCTGCTGCTCCTCACCGTCGTGCTGCGTCTGGGCGGCGTGCGCCTCGGGTGGGCCCCGATCACCGCGGTCCTGCGCGGCGCCGTCCAACTGACCCTCGTCGGGCTCGCGCTGGGCGGTGTGTTCGCGGCGCCCCCGCTGACCGCCGTCGTCCTGCTGGTGATGATCAGCACCGCCACCTGGACCGCCACCCGACGTCTCCAGGGGCTGGAGGGCGCGGGTCGCGCCGTGGTCGTGTCGTGCGTGGCCGGAGCGGCCGCGACGCTCGGGATCGTGTTCGCCGTCGGCGTGCTGCCGTTCTCCGCGCGCTATCTCGTCGCGGCCGGCGGCATCGTCATCGGCGGCACGATGACCGGCGCGACACTGGCCGGGCGCGGCCTGCTCAGCGGTCTGCGGGCCCGCCGGGACGAGGTCGAGGCGTGGTTGGCGCTCGGGGCGACGTCGCGCCAGGCGGCGCGCGACGTCGCCCGCACCGCGGCGGGCGAGGCCCTGGTGCCGGCCATGGACCAGACCCGCACCACGGGCCTGGTGACCCTGCCCGGCGCGTTCATCGGGGCGCTGCTCGGCGGCGCGAGCCCCCTCGACGCCGCCCGCTTCCAGCTGGTCGTGCTGGTCGCCCTGCTCGCCGCGCAGGCGATCGTGGCTGTCCTGCTGACCTTCCAGCTCGGCGCCCCCAGCCCGCTGCCTGGAGACCCACCGGCACGGCGGTGACCGGTTACGGCGAGCTCGTCGTGCCGGCGGCGGTGACGGCCAGGAAGTCGCGCTGGTCGGGCTCGAGGTAGCGCACCGGGCCGGCGTGCATGCCGGGCAGGAGCCGCGATCCCCGGCCCGAGGAGGCGGCCTGGCCCGGGCGGTACTTCAGGAAACCGACCGTCTGCGAATGGATGTCGAGCTGCATGCCACGGACGATCCCGGCCGCGGTCATCGCCTGGGCCAGCCCGGAGAGGGATATCTGGTCGGCGGCCACGTAGACGAGGTTGCCGCCGGCGTCGAGGCCGAGCCCGGAGCGCCACGTGTACTGGAGCTGGTTGCGGGAGGTGCCCCAGGCCGAGGTGCGGTTCGCGTCGAGTCCGGGGACCGGGGCGCCGCCGTCCACGACGAGCGCGAGGTTCTGCCGCACGGCCGCGACGTCCGGCCCGGAGCGGACGTCGCGGCCCCACTGGCCGATCGTGATCCGCCCGGACGTGTCGATCACCAGGGAGGCGGCGCCGTCGACGAGAGGGCGGATCTCGCGGCCGTTGACGGCGTAGCCGCCCCGGGCGTCCTTGAGCCTGAACCCGGAGTTGAAGGTCGCCAGGAGGTCGGGGCGCAGCGAGGTCGGGACCTGGCCGCCCGCCTCGTCGGCGGGCGCCGCGGTTCCGGGCGGCACGGGCTCGATCGTGCCCGCGATCAGGTGGCTGCTGATCAGCGACCTGTTCATCCAGGCCACACCCGCGATGACGCTCGGCGCGGTCGGGTCGGGCCGGAAGTACCCGGTGTACAGGGGGTGGTCGGCGCCGACGACCTGGGCCGACGGAACCCACTGGGCCTCGCCCGGCAGGGCGCCGCTCGCGGTCACGGGCAGCGGGGTGGGCAGCACCCCGGTGGCTCCCGCCGACGACGCGACGCGCGGGAGGCTGGCGGGGTCGGGGGCGGCGCCGGTGGGGCGGTTGCGGGAGTAGACCCAGTACTCCACCAGGTCGACGACCGGTCCGGCGCCGTGGTCGCGGAGCCACTCCACGGTGCGGACGGACACGGGCGCCGACCCCGGTGCGGCGAGGGCCCGGCCGTAGGAGAACTCCACCGGCACCAGGAGCAGCGCCAGTACGGTCGCGACGATCACGAGCCGGCTCGGACGGCGGGGCCTGCGGTGCGGGCCCGGCGGCTCGGGGGACGGGCGGTTCGGGGCGGTGTCGAGCATGCCCACGAGATTCGGGAATCACCGATGTGACCGTGATGTGTGCGGTCCGCGCCGCCGGTGATCACGATGGCGGCGCACATCGTCCTCACATCGCCGGGCTGGGAACCTTGCTCCCGAGGGACAGCTCCAGCGTGACTCTGGCGCCCCCGGCCTCGCTGTTGGCGGCGTTCACCCGCCCCTGGTGGGCTCTCACGATCGTCTCGACGATGGCCAGCCCCAGGCCGCTCCCGCCGTCCGCCCGGGCTCGGGCGGTGTCGGCGCGGCGGAACCTCTCGAAGGCGTGCGGCAGGAAGTCCTCGGGGAACCCGGGACCCTGGTCCGTGACCTCGATCCGCGCCACCCCGTCTGCCGGGGTGGACAGCGTCACGAGCACGATGCCGTGCTCGGGGGAGTGGCGGACGGCGTTGGCGAGCACGTTGTCGAGGGCCTGCCGGAGCCGGTCCGGGTCGGCGTTCAGCTCGAGCCGGTCGGGCCCCTCCACGACGATGTCGATGTCCCGCGCGCCGGACCGGGCGGAGGCCCCCCGGGCGGCCGCGGCCGCGACGGTCGTCACGTCCATCGGCACCGTGCGCAGGAAGGGTCGGTCGCCCTCGGCGCGGGCGAGCAGGAGCAGGTCCTCGGCGAGCCGGATCAGCCGCTCGGTCTCCTGGGTCGCCGAGGTCACGGCGAGGCGCAGCTCGTCGGCGTTGCGGCCCGGGCGGGCGGCGAGCTCCAGCTCCGCGCGCAGCGTCGCCAGGGGGGTGCGGAGCTCGTGACCCGCGTCCGCGACGAAGCCGCGTTGGAGCTCCAGGGAGTCCCGGAGCCGGTCGAGCAGCCCGTTCATCGTCCGGGCCAGTGCGGCGATCTCGTCGCGGGTGGCGGGCACGGCGAGGTGGGCCCCGTCGTCGTGTTCGCTGAGCTCCGCGGTCTGGCGTCGCATGCGCTCTACGGGGCGCAACGCCGCGCCGGCGAGCCACCAGGCGCCGAGCCCCGCGATGAGCACCGTCGGCGGCCCCAGGAACAGGAACCCCTGCTCGACCCGCTCGTCGGCGGCCTCCGCGATGTCGGTCCCGGTGCCCACGATGAGGATCTCGTCGGCCGTGCCGGGCAGGATCGCGGCGAGGTAGCGGGTCGAGTCGTCGCCCTCGGCGACGGTGAACCGCAATGGCCGCGACCCGCCGTGGCGCCGCGCCAGGACGTCCCTCCGGGCGGCCGCGCCGAGGACGGGCGCGCCGGCGACCTCCGGGGAGCTCGCGACGATGGCGCCGTCCGCGGTCAGGACCTGGATCGGCTCCTCGTCCTGGTTCAGGCGCAGCGCGCCCGGCCCGCCGAGCGCGTACTGGTCGGCGAGCACGGCCGCCCGACTCTGCAGGGAGGTGTCGAGGGTTGCCTCGAGGCTCGCGCGCAGCTGCAGGAGGAAAACGAAGGCGACGGCACCGACGAGGGCGGCGGTCGCCAGGGCGAAGAGCAGGCCGAGCCTCACCCGCAGCGGCATGGTCCCACCCCCAGGGGTCGCTCGTCCGCGATCATTCCGTGCGCGCGGCGCGGTGGTCGACGGCGGGGGAGCGCAGGCGGTACCCGGCGCCCCGCACGGTCTCGATCTGCTCGACGCCGTAGGGGCGGTCGACCTTGCGGCGCAGGTAGGACACGTACTGGTCGATCACGTTGGAGACGCCGTCGTAGGCGAAGTCCCACACGTGCTCGAGGATCGTCGTGCGGGACAGCACCTCGTCGGGGTGGCGCAGGAACAGCTCGAGCAGCGCGAACTCCTTGGTCGACAGCACGAGCTCGTGCTCGCCCCGCCACGCGCGCCGGGAGGCGGGATCCAGCGCGAGGTCACCGACGCGCAGGACCGTCGGACGGTCGCCGCCGCCGCGGCGGATGAGGGCACGCACCCGCGCGGCGAGCTCGCCGAAGCTGAAGGGCTTGGTCAGGTAGTCGTCGGCGCCCACGTCGAGCCCGCGAATGCGGTCGGTGACCTCGTCGCGGGCGGTCAGCATGAGGATCGGCGCCCACCGGCCGTCCTCCCGCAGCTTCCGGCACACCTCGAAGCCGTCGGCGCCGGGCAGCATCACGTCGAGCAGCACCGCGTCGTAGGGGAACTCGCCGGCCTGCCAGATGGCGTCCGTGCCGGTGGCGGCCACGTCGACGGCGTAGCCGTCCTCCTCGAGGCCGCGCTTGATCAACGCGGCCATCCGCACCTCGTCCTCGACCACCAGCACGCGCATGAGGTCACGGTAGGACGACGAACATGTCCGCCGGATGAGAGAGACGTCAGTCCCGTGCGCCCAGGTAGCGCCGCCGCAGGCCGGCCACGTCGGGCAGGCGTCCGGGATCGAGCTCGGGCATCGGCTCGCCGACGGCCCGGCGCAGCAGGTGGTCGGCGAGCAGCGGGTTCCGGGCCAGCACGGGCCCGTGCAGATAGGTGGCCACGATCCCCGGACCCTCCGGGTCCTGCGCTGCGGTGGCGGACAGCGCGCCCTCGTCCTGTCCCGACGGATCGTTCGCCGGCCCCCGCTCGCGACGGGCGAGCGGCCAGGCCCCCGGCCCGAGCCGGCTGACCCCGCGGTGGTTGTGGAAGCCGGTCAGACGCCCCACCCCGGGCAGCCCCGACCGGCTGACCGCCTCGCCGACCTGGCGGCGCGCCGCGGCGCGGGTGGTGAGGTCGAGAAGACCGAGGCCCTCCCGGGTGACCCCCGCGGCATCCGTGGTCCGGTGACCGAGCAGCTGGAGCCCGGCGCAGACCGCGACGACCACGGCGTCCTCGGCCGCGTCGGCGAGCACCGCGCGGTGGCGCGCGAGCCAGCCCGCGGCCGCGTCCTGCGCGGCGTCCTCGCCGCCGCCGAGCAGGTAGAGCCGGCAGTCGGTGGGAGGGGCCGCCCCGCTCGGGACCGGCACGATCCGCGCGGCGAGCCCGCGCCAGCGCAACCGCTGAGCCAGGACGTGCGCGTTGCCGGCGTCGGAGTAGGTGTCGAGCAGGTCCGGCAGCAGGACCGCGATGCCGACCTCGCTGTCAGCGGCCACGGCCGGCCCCCACGAGCTCCCGGGACGCGGCGGGCGCAGTGAGGCGCGCGCGCAGGTCGGTGAACGCGGTGTAGGTCGCCAGCACGTCGACGTCCCCGTCCGGCAGGCGGTCGAGGGCGACGAGGGGGTCGGGCTCGGTGTCGTGGGCGATCTCGGCGTACCCGAGCCGGACGCCGAGGTCGGCCGCGCGGTCGCCGGCGGCCACGACGAGTCGCCCGGCCAGGGGACCGGTCTCGAGGTCCCAGAGCCAGGAGACGTCACGGCCGTCGGCCTCGCGGGCGTTGATCGCGACAACCACGGGCCGGCCGGGGACGAGGACGTCGACGGCCTCCCGCCATCCCGCGGGGTTCTTCACCAGCAGCACCCGGACCCGTCGCCCGTGGTGGACGACGACGCCGTAGCGGCCCGCCACATCCCGCAGCGCGCCGAGTCGCGGCGCCGCACGGTCCATCGGCGTCCCGAGGGAGTCCGCCGCGGCGAGCGCCATCACCGCGTTACCGAGGTTCGCCCGACCCGGCAGGTGCAGCGGCAGCGCCACCGGCGGAACGAAGCGGTGGCCGACGGTCGCGCCGTCCACGGTCTCCTGCCACCACCACGCGGGGTCGGGGCGCCGCAGGCCGCAGCCGCTGCACGACCAGGGTCCGTCGTGCGGTCTGTCCAGGAGGGCACCGCACGCAGGGCACACCCGGGTGTCGCCGTCCCACCCGCCGCCGGCCGCGACCCAGACCACCCGCTCCCGGGCGGCGCCGACCGTCCACACCACCATCGGGTCGTCGGCGTTGGCCACGACGACGGTGCCCGGGTGAGCGGTCACGGTGCGGTGGACCGTCTCCGCCACCGCCCGGACCTCGGAGACCCGGTCGAGCTGGTCCCGGCTCAGGTTGAGCACCACCACGACCGCGGGTCGCACCGCACGGAGGATCTCCCCGAGATGGAGCTCGTCGACCTCCAGCGCGGCCAGTCGCGCCGTCGGCGCCGCGAGGAGGGCGCTCACCGCACCGTCGGTCATGTTCGAGCCGGCGGCGTTGTGGGCGATCGGTCCCAGCCCATCGGGACCACCGAGTGCTGCGACCACCAGGTGGGTGGTCGTCGTCTTGCCGTTCGTCCCGGTCACGACCACGGTGCGCCGGCCGGCGGCCAGCGCGGACAGGACGTCCGGCCGGAGGCCGAGCGCCACACGCCCGGCGATGACGGAGCCGGCGCCGATCCCGAGGCGGCGCGAGGTGCGGGCCGCCAGACGTCCCGCGCCGGTGGCCAGGCGCAGAGGGATGCGGACGCGGAGGGCGTGCGATACGGGGGACACTCGGCGACGGTGCGCCGGGGTCGATGAGACGTCGATGTGAGAGCCCGGCTCTCATCGCACTGACATGTCCACCGAGAACGCTCGTCCCATGACCCTGTCCCGTACGTCCGAACCCGCCGATCCGGTGCCACCGGTGCGCCCGGTCCCGGCGGCGTCCCCGGTGCTCATAGCGGTCGTCGTGACCCTGGTGGCCCTGGGAGCCTTCCTGGCCCTGTGGGCGACGCTGGTGTCGACGCCCTTCCTCGCGGCCTTCGACACGGCCGTGGTGACGGAGATCGCGGCGCACCGACCGGCTGGCCTCACCGCCGTGATGGTGGTCGTCACCGATCTCGGGAGCCCGACCGCGATGATCACGCTGCTCGTGGTCGTCGCGCTGGTGCTGGGTCTGCGACGGCGCTCGTGGCACCCGGTGTCCTTCGGGCTGGGCGGGCTGGCTGCGGTCCTGGTCGTCGATGTCGGCATGAAGCTCGTCGTGGTACGCCCGCGACCGCCGCTCGAGCTCCGGGCCGTGGCCGCGAGCGGGTTCTCGTTCCCATCGGGACACGCCCTGGTCTCGGCGGGTGTCCTGCTGCTGATCGCCCACCTCGTGCTCGCACACCACCACCGCCACCTCGTCGCCGCGACGCTCGGCGGTGGACTCGCCATCGTCGCGGTCGGGGTCTCGCGGGTTGTGCTCGGCGTGCACTACCCGAGCGACGTCCTCGCCGGCTGGTGCCTCGCGGTGGTGGCGGTCGGGGCGGTGGTCGTCGTCGACCTGGTGGTCGCGCGGCGGCGGGACGGCCTCAGCGGGGAGGTTCCTCGGAGGCCCTTCGACGGTTCCTGACGATCTCGATGGCCAGCGGGAGCAGGGACACGACGACGATCACGGCGATGACGGGGAGCAGGTACTGGTCGACGCCGGGGATCGAGGCCCCGAGGACGTAGCCGGCCACGGTGAGCAGGACGCTCCAGAGGAGCCCGCCGACCACCTGCCACAGCGTGAAGGTCCGGGTCGGGACGCCGAGCGCCCCGGCCAGCGGGTTGAGCACCGTGCGCACGATCGGGACGAAGCGGGCGAGGACGATCGCCTTGCCGTGGCCGTACCGGGCGAGATACCCCTCGGCCTGTGCGGCGCCCTCGTGGAGCCGGCGCGAGCGCGATCGGGACATCAGCGCCGGCCCGGCACGCCGGCCGATCACGAAACCGGTCTGGGCGCCGAGCAGGGCCCCGGCCACCGCCGCGACGAGGACCCACGGCAACGACAGGTGCAGCGGCGCCGTGACGCTGGTGCTCGCCAGCAGGCCCGCAGTGAAGAGCAGCGAGTCCCCCGGCAGGAAGAACCCGATCAGCAGCCCGGTCTCGGCGAACAGGACCAGGAACACGCCCAGGGTGCCGAGACTCGAGAGCCACGACGTCGCGCTGAGCGGGTTGAATGCGAGCAGCACCGGCGGCCACCTCCCTCGCATTCCGACCCTACAGACGTGTAGGAGGTGACCCCGATCGACGGAGGAGCGGACGTGGTGGACGGCGGCGGCGAGGGAGCGCGGCGCCCGCGCGGGACGCTCGAGGCGGCGGTGCTCGAGGTCCTCTGGGCGTCGGGCACCCCGATGACACCGTCGGAGGTGCAGGTGGCCGTCGGCGGCGACCTCGCCTACACGACCGTGCAGACGATCCTCACGAGGCTGCACGAGAAGGGCTCGCTGCGCCGGAGCCGGGCCGGTCGCGCGCACGCCTACGAGCCCGTGAGCGACGAGCCGGGCCTCGCCGCCCGCCGGATGCGCCGGGTGCTCGACCAGCGGCTCGACCGCGACACGGTGCTCGCGCGTTTCGTCGACGACCTCTCCGACGACGACGAACAGCTCCTGCGGCGGCTGCTGGGTGAGTGACATGACTCTGGCCGTCTACGTTCCTCTGCTGGTGTCCCTCGCTGTGATCGCCCGCGGCTCCGCGGGCACGGCGCGCTCTCTGCCGGATCACCTGCACCCGCGCACGGCGCTCGTGCTCCTGGGTGGCGGCACCGTCCTCGTCGCCGCGGCGAGCACGACGTCGCTGGCGCTGCTCGTGGCGGCGGCGATCGCGCAGATTCCTCAGGTCGCCCGGATCGGCGAGTGGTCGCCGGACGTGCTCGCGCTGCACCAGCCCTGGGCGATCCCGATCGGGGCGCTCGCGGCGCTCGTCCTCGCCGCCCTGCTGGTGCGGGCGACGGTCACCGTGGCCGGGCTCGTGCGGCGCTACCGGCTCGTGGTCCGTGACCTGCCCGCCGACCCGCGGTCCGCCGCCGACGTCGTCGTCGTCGTCGATCCCATGCCGTACGCCGTGGCCCAGCCGCGCCTTGGCCGGCGACCGGGGCACGTCGTCGTCAGCAGCGGCATGCTCGACGGGCTTCGCGACGACGAACGCGGCGCACTGGTCGCCCACGAGCGGGCCCACATCGCCAAGCACCACCACGTGGTCCTGGGCCTGGCCGCGATCGCCGAGGCCCTCAACCCGCTGCTGGCGCCCTGGGGTCGGGCCGTCGCGTACGCGGCCGAGCGCTGCGCCGACGAGGAGGCCGTGCGGTCGGTGGGGGACCGGGGTGTCGTCGCGCGCGCGGTCGGTCACGCGGCGCTCCTGGTGCACCGGGCCGGTCCCGCCATGCCGGCGTGGGGTCCGGGCATGACCTCGGGACCCGTGCCGCGGCGGGTCGGGGCCCTGCTCGTCCCGCCGCCGACCCGGTCACGGCGTCTCGGTCTGGTCGCGGCCCTGCTCGTCCTCGCCGCCGCGGTCGCCCTCGGGGCGACGTTGGACGCCGGCCTCGACCTCCACGGCCTCCTGGAGACGGCCGAGTACGGCGACTGACGACTCATCGTCGGCACATCCGTCGCGAGCACCGTCGTGGCGGTGTCCCGAATCCGCGTGAGGCCCGCGCACGGCGTCGTGGTCGCCGCCCTGGTGCTCCTGCTCACCGGGTGCGGTGGCCGTCCTCCGGTGGCGCCGACTGCGACCGGATGCGCCCCGGTGGAGATCGCCTTCGCCCGGGGGACGAGCCAACCACCAGGCCTCGGCCGGATCGGGGACGCCTTCGCCCGGGCCGTCGTCGCCGCGATGCCGCCGGGCACCGTCCGCGCCCGGGGCGTGGAGTACCCGGCCGCGGGCGACCAGGACGTCGGGTCCGGTGTCGTCGACGTCGTGGAGCACACGCGGGCGGTGGTGGCCGCGTGTCCCGGCACGGTGTTCGTCCTGGGCGGCTACTCGCAGGGCGCCGTGCTGATCTCGGCGGCTCTCGGGCTGCCCGCCGGCGACCGGTCCCGGGGGCTGCCGGTCCTCGACGCCGCGGTCGTCGCGCGCACCGCGGCGGTGGTGGTGTTCGGCAATCCGCTCGGGTCCCGCGGCACCACCCTCGAGACCGCACCGAGCGCGGTGCGCGACCGTGCGCTGGACCTCTGCACCACCGGCGACGCCATCTGCGGTCGTCGCGGGCCCCTGCTCGGGACACACCGCTCCTACGACGAGGGCGCCACCGACCGGGCCGCCGCTTTCGCCGTCGGCCATCTGACGTCGACGCCCTTCCGGTGAGAGCTGCTCACATCACTGTCACATCGAACGCTGCCGATCGTGTGCGCCATGACGACCCACCAGGCGCTCGCAACGCGGCGCGTGATGCTGAACAAGGTCCCCGAGGTCACCGTCTACTTCTGGATCATCAAGGTGCTCTGCACGACGGTCGGGGAGACGGCGGCCGACTTCCTCAACATCGACCTCGGATTCGGCCTGACCGGCACCTCGATCGCGACCGGCGTGCTCCTCGCCCTGATCATGGTCCTGCAGTTCCGCGCCCCGCGGTACGTCCCGGGCCTGTACTGGACGGCTGTCGCGCTGGTCAGCGTCTTCGGCACGCTGGTCACCGACAACCTCACCGACAACATCGGCGTGCCGCTCCAGGCGAGCACGATCGGCTTCGCCGTGATCCTCGCGGGGATCTTCCTTGCCTGGTACGGCTCCGAGCGGACGCTCTCGATCCACTCGATCACGACCACACGGCGGGAGACGTTCTACTGGCTCGCCGTCCTCTTCACCTTCGCCCTGGGCACGGCCGCCGGCGACCTGATGGCGGAGGCCCTCAGCCTGGGGTATCTCGTCTCCCTGGCGATCGTCGCCGGTGTGATCGCCGTGATCGCGATCGCCTGGCGGATGGGGCTCCACCCGGTCCTGGCCTTCTGGATCATCTACGTGCTCACCCGGCCGCTCGGCGCCTCGCTGGGTGACCTGCTCGCGCAGACCCCCGACCACGGCGGGCTCGGCCTGGGCAGCACCGTGACCAGCGTGATCTTCCTCGTGGCCATCGTCGGCACGGTGATCTACCTCGCAGTGAGCCGGGCCGACGTCACCGAGCTCGTGACGGACGAGGACCCGGTCACCGGGCCGGTCCAGGTGCGGCCCCAGCGTGCGAGCGGGCTCGTGCAGACCGTGGTCGTGGTGGGCGTGCTGGTCGCCGCGGCCGGCGCCGGCTACGTCGCTCGCACCGCCGCCCTGCAGGACGCGAGCGCGCCCGCGGCGAGCGGTGCGGTCGCCCAGGGAAGTGCCGCGCCCGCGGCCGGCGCCCCCGCGACGGGACCGAACGCGTCCCTCGGGGATCTCTCGGAGTTCCGGACCATCACCCAGGACACGCTCGACCGTCTGAATGCCGGGGACCAGTCCGGGGCCACCACCCGCGTGACCGACCTCGAGACCGCCTGGGACCAGGCCCAGGGCCGGCTCGAGGCCCGCGACGACGCGGCCTGGACGCGCGTGGACACGAAAATCGACGACGTGCTCACGCAGCTGCGTGCGGGCACGCCGGACCCTGCCGCCGAACGCCAGGCGCTCACCGCCCTGCTCGCCGAGCTCGGCTGAGGTCGCGCGCTGCCCGGCGACAGGTGGATCGCGGGGCGGTGCAACCCGGGAAACGGCGCCGCCTCACGATGGCGTGGCGGGTCGACCAGGACACCCGCCGCGCCGAGGTGCGCGAGTCGTTCATCGATGCGGTTCTCGACGTCCTGGCCGAGCGGGGCCACCACGGCCTGAGCGAGGCCGTCGTGGCGCACCGGGCCGGACGGACGCCGGCGGCGCTCGTCCAGCGCTTCGGGACCGTCGGGACGCTGCTCGACGTCGCGTGGGCGGAGCGATGGCCCCGTCAGCGAAACGCATCTCCTCGGCTCACTGACGAACACGGGTACGGAACCCGGCGCTCGCCTGCGGCTCTTCGTCCTCGATCTCGCGGACCTCTTGCGCAGTGATCCACGCTCGGCGGCGTTCGCCCGCATCCTCTTCCTCGGCGGTGCGCTGCCCGACCCGTTCGCGTCGGAGGTCTCAACGTGGCGGGACTGGTGGAGGAGCGAGGTCGAGGCGACGTTCGAGCGCGGGCACACGATCGAGCCCGGGACGCGCCGGGTGTGGGTTGAGATCCTTGTCGGGGGGCTGGCGGCGAGAGCGGTACCGCCGACCGGCGAGGAGATTCGGGCGCTCGTGGACCGGGTGCTCGGATCGTAACGAGGCGCAAGCTAGTGGCCGTCCTGCAGAGCCTCCATCTGCACGATCTCGGTCTCCTGGGCGGCGACGAGCCGGCCGGCGAGCGCCATGGTCCCGGGATCGAGTCCCTCGGCGAGCTCGAGCTGAGCAGGTCGGGTCGCCGCACGATGGTGATCGATCATCAACTGGAGGAACAGGTGGTCGAACGCGGGCCCGCCGGTCGCCGCCAGCTGCTGCAACTGATCGTCGCTCAGCATCTCGCCCGGGACGGTCGTGCCGGGCTGGGGACGGCGTTCCCCCCAGTTGATCAACATCTGGTTCATCTGATCGATCTCGTGTTCCTGCTCCATGTCGATGCGTCCCGCCAGGGCCTTCACCTCCGGTGACGCAGCCCTCGACCCGACCTGACTGACCATGGCGACGCCCTGGATGCGCTGCGGGATCAACTCGCGCAGGAAGCGCACGTCCGCCGCGTTGTGGCCGGGACAGTGATCGACATTGTGGTCGAACCGTGGAGGGGGCTGCGCCGCCGCACTGGCGCCGCAGCCGCCGAGCACCACGGCGAGGGCCGCTCCGGTGACGGCGAGGCCGAGGCGCGCCCTCGAGCACGGCGCCGCGGACGGCCCGCGGGAGTGGAACATCGGCAGAGTGTGTGCGGCTCCAGATGTCACGACGATGAGGAGCGCGGCCGGGCGGCCGCTCGACGCGGCCCCTCAGATCGCGTAGTCGGTCGAGGTTTCCGTGGCGTAGCGCGACTGGGTGGCGGCGATGTCGTCGGTCGGTCGGTCGGTCGTCGGACGGCCGGTCCCGGCCCACCATGGTCCTCGACGCGATGCAGCATCGGCGAAGGTCGCGGAGCGCACCCCACCAAGACGAGGCAGGTCGATCAGTTCGCCGTATCGATCAGGGTGCCAGCCGTCGAGTGTCGGGTGGAGCCGAAGGTCCAGGCGTGGCCGATGCCCGGGCGCCGTGCTCAGCTCACGGTCGGCTGAAGTGTTCAGCTCCGGTTGGCTACGGCGATCTCGCTGTCGTGTCGGGCATAGAGCGCGGCCATCGCCTCGGGGTCCGGCGGGCCGTCGCCGCCCATGAGGGTGTAGATGTCTTCGACGAGCTGGATCGCCCCGGGCGTGGTGATCACAAGAATCTTGGCGGGCATGTCGGCCGGGTTGTCGAAACCATGTGGCACCCCGCGCGGGATGAACACACACGATCCGGCGGGACAGTCCCTGGTCTGTCCATCGAGGGTGAATGCCACCGACCCGTCGAGGACGTAGAAGGCCTCGTCGTAGACGCGATGCACGTGCGGCGGTGGTCCGTCGAACGACGGCGGCAACGCGGACTCGAACATCGCGAAGTCACCGCCGTCCCCGAGTTCGACCTTGACGTTGATCCCCGGGCCGAACGACCGACCGCCGCCGGGTGCAAGAGCATGTGCTGACACCGCAGCCACCTCCCCAAGATTGAGTACACCGCGGCTGGGATGAACTGACTGATACTGTCCTCAATATGGGAGGGCCGGTCAAGGGGCGGCGGCGTACCTACCGGTCGGTGGTGCGCACGGAGCAGATGCACAACACCCGACGGCGCGCCATCGACGCCGCCCGGCGGCTGTTCCTCGAGCGGGGATACGCCGGCACGACGATCGCGGCGGTCGCCGAAGAGGCCGAGATATCCCCCGAGACGATCTACTCCTCGCTCAAGGGCAAGAGCGGCCTACTCGAGGGCGTGATCGAGGCGGCGATCATGGGACCGGAAGGTGCGGTCAGCGAACAACAGCGATGGCTCGAGTCCGTCGCCCGTCTGCCGAGCCCACGCCAGCGGCTGCGAGGCTGGGTCGATGCCAGTTGTCACACGCTGGCGCGCACCAGCCCGATCCACGCCGTGATCCGCGCCGCGGCCGACCGGGAACCCTTCGCGGTCGCGCTGCGGGAACGACTGCTTCAACGCCGGCTCGCCCAGGTCACCGCCCTCGCCGCGGACTTCCTCCACGGCGCCCTACGCCCGGGAATCTCGGGCGAGGACGCCGGACACCGCTACGCGGCACTACTCAGCCCGGAGATGTATCACCTGTGCACCGCAGACCTAGGCTGGACACCACAGCGCTTCCAGACATGGGCGACACAGCTACTGGAAACCGATCTACTCGACGAGAGCACCGACGCTGAACAACGCTGACCCCGCGCGCACCGCACAACGCGGTCGTCCTACCGGCCGTCACTCCGCATCGAAGCGGCCGCCGAGTGCCACGCAATTCACTGCCGGCGGCAGCTGTCGTTTAAGCGTCGTCCCGCACGGCCGCCGCGCTGACCAGCCTCAGAAATGCATGAGCGGTTGCAGTGAACGGCGGGCAGGAGGCCTAGATGATGCCCGGTCACGCCTCCTCGCCACACCGGGCAGCGGCCGCAGCGACGCGACCGGCAAACTGGCTCCCTATCGGGTCCACTGCGTCCACCCGCCGCGAGCGCGGTCACGACACCTAAGGCCTTGGCCTAAGCGATGATCGCCGGCGGTGGAGTCTGCGCTACCTCCCGATTGCGCCGTGGTGCGGACTAACGGCTAACGGCGGTTCGTGGTGCGGTCAGAGGAGGTTGCTGTCGTTGGCGGACTGCTGCGATCTCCCAATCCGCATTCATACCGGACGAGTCGCGAGTGCAGTTAGCGTCGAGTGTGTCGGAGCGGTAGTTGCCGAAGAGGTTCTTGCTGAGGGGGCCTCGGGCCTTGACCTCGATGCCTTCCTCGTTGGCCCATGCCCGGATGCGTTCGCGCTCGTCGCTGGTGAGTCCGTCCGGGCCCAGACGCGGGGCCGACGAGTCGGTTGTGGCCGGTGAGGGATCTGGGGTCGGCTCCTCGCTCGCCTGCGAGGTAGCGACGGGCGTGGTCGTGCTGGTTGGGGCGCCGGGGCTGGGGAGGCCAGTCGGGTCGCCACGGTGGAACGCGTCGCTGACGGCGCCGGGATGCGACCGCGCGTGGAGATCGGGTGCCCGTGGCGGCTCGCCGGGGTGTCGAGGCGACGCTCTATTACCTGCACTGCGAACGACGGCAGCGGGAGGAGCCTCAGGGCCGCGTCGCTCTTGCCCTCATGTCTGGTGAGGCCCTTGCCCTTGACCCATACGAGGTTCTCGGCGACCGCGAGCACCGGGACTCGCACCTCTCCGGCGCTGGTGCGCACCACGGCACCCTCGAGGTCGATGTCGAGCCGGCGGATGGCAAGACCTTCTCCGATGCGGAGACCGGTGCCGAGGAAGAAGCGAACGAGGTCAGGGAGCTCGGCCCGACGTGCCAGGCGCTGCAGGCGGTGGACGGTCGGGTCGGGCGACGAGGAGTCAAGCCACTCGAGCAGGGCCCGACGTTCGTCGACAGTGAGTCCACGCGGGCCAGCCCTCCGCTTCCCGCGGGTCTGCTCGATGCGTTCGATCTCGCGAGCCGGGTTGCTGTCGATCGCACCGTGGATGACCGCTTGCTGCATGACGCCGACGACCACCGTTCGCACGCTGCGGCGGGTGTTGGCGGAGTACCTCTCGCTCAGCGCGTCGAAGTAGCGGTCGAGCTGCGCGACGGTGCACTCCCGCAGTCGGAGCGCACCGAGCGCGGGCAGGACGTAGTTGTCGAGCCGGGCTCGGTACTCGACCAGGGTCGTGTCCTCGCGCTTGCGGGCGATCTTGGCGAGGTAGAGCTCGGCGGCCTCGGCGAAGGTCGCGCCGGGGGAGAGGCCGCCTGCTCGGGAGGTGCCTCTCTGACGCTCCTCGATCGCCTTGTGGAGCTCGGCTCGGGCGGCAGACTTGGAAGCCCCGTGCTTGCGCAGTCGGCGAGTGACACCGTCGTGTCCCCGGAATCGGCAACGAGCGACCCAGACCCCCGGACCTTCTTGGTTGACGGTGATCGAGCCAGGTGTTCCGAGAGCCAGGGGCGGTCGAGCCGTGTGTCCACCGAGCCGGGTCAGACGAGTAAGCGGCCCGTCAACGGACCACAGGGCCGGCTCCGTGCCTCACGGCAAGCCTGTGACCCGCCACGAAGAGTGCCCCCGGTGGGACTCGAACCCACACCGGACGGATTTTGAGTCCGCTGCCTCTGCCGATTGGGCTACGGGGGCGTGTTACGGCATCCACAGGAGAAAAGCGTCACCGTCGGTGGGTCACCGTAGTCGAGGTATCGTCCCTGAATCGAAACGGCCTGCCCGAACCGGTCGTCACGGCCCTGTGCCGGACCGGCGGGCGGGACCGCCGCCCGGGGTCGACGCAGCGTCGCGCGTGCTGGGGTGGCGCGACGACGCGCATCGAGAGGGAGCCGCACATGAGCCAGTCGGCCGACATCGTCACCGAGACCGACATCGAGGCCGCCGCCGCTCCGGAGGCCGAGGCCGCGCCCGCCGGGCTGCGGGTGGTCGTCGCCGAGGACGAGGCGCTCATCCGTCTCGATCTCGTGGAGATGCTGCGCGAGGAGGGGTACGACGTCGTCGGCGAGGCCGGCGACGGCGAGGAGGCCGTGCGCCTCGCCCGCGAGCTCCGCCCGAACCTGATCATGATGGACATCAAGATGCCCGGCACCGACGGGCTCGAGGCCGCGCGCACGATCGCGGGGGAGCGCCTCGCCCCCGTCGTCATGCTCACGGCGTTCAGCCAGCGCGAGCTCGTCGAGTCCGCCCGCGATGCCGGCGCCATGGCCTACCTGGTCAAGCCGTTCTCCAAGACCGACGTGGTCCCGGCGATCGAGCTCGCGGCCTCCCGGTACGCCGAGGTCGCCGCGCTCGAGGCCGAGGTCGCGGGTCTCACCGACCGTCTCGAGACCCGCAAGGCCGTCGAGCGCGCCAAGGGCCTGCTGATGGCCAAGAAGAAGATGACCGAGCCCGACGCCTTCCGCTGGATCCAGCGCACGGCGATGGATCGGCGCACCACCATGCGGGCGGTCGCCGACGCCGTCGTCGAGACCTTCGGCTGACGTCACCCAGCGTGAGCGCGGCCTGTGGGTGACCAGCCGTCACCTGCTCGGGTCGCGCCGCGCTGATCAGCGCGGATGGGCCGTGACGGTCCCCGTCGCGGTCGTCGCCCGGCCGTGACCTACCGTGGACTCCCGCCACGTATCGAGGTCGGACACGGCAGGGGTTGAAACGAGTGGGCGCGCGAGGACGTCGGGGAGGCCGGGAGACGGAGCGCAGCGGAGCTCGACCCACGGTGGCTGTCGCGGCGCTCGTCGC
Source organism: Actinomycetospora sp. CA-053990 (assembly GCF_050948445.1). Lineage (NCBI taxonomy): Bacteria > Bacillati > Actinomycetota > Actinomycetes > Pseudonocardiales > Pseudonocardiaceae > Actinomycetospora > Actinomycetospora sp. CA-053990. Next base: position 3,015,363 of record NZ_CP192043.1, read on the forward strand.
GACCCTCGCGCTGGTGGTCGCCGGCTGCGGGGGATCCGGCGGCTCGTCGGGCGACGGCGGCGACTGCGACACCAGCCGCGGCACGCTGGTCGTCGGGCTCATCGCGCCGCTGTCGGGCGAGCTGGCGTCGGTCGGTGTCGGCATGAAGAACTCGGCGGACGTCGCGATCAACCAGGCCAACGCCCGCTGCGCCGTGCCGGGCTACCACCTGGCCGTGCAGAGCCAGGACGACCGCGCGGACCCCGCGGTCGGCGCGGCCGCCGCGGCGACACTCGCCCGCGACCCGTCCCTGATCGGCGTCCTCGGTCCGTTCAACTCGTCGGTGGCCCAGGCCGTGCAGCCCGTCCTCGGCGAGGCCGGCGTCGTCCAGGTCTCCCCGGGCAGCACGGCGACGAGCCTGACCCGCGGCGCGAACGCCGTCACCGCACCCCTGCGCCAGTACCAGACCTTCTTCCGCACCGTGGCGACCGACGCCGTCCAGGGCCCGGCCGCGGCCACCTACCTGTCGCGCACCGAGAACAAGCGCCGCGTCGCGGTGGTGTCCGACGGCAAGACCTACGGCGACGGCATCGCCGAGGAGTTCGCCAAGCAGCTGGCGACCCAGGGCGGCCAGGTCGTCGCGCGCGTCCGGGCACCGGTGGGGACGCCGCGCGCCCAGGTCGTGTCGACCGTGGCCGCCGCCCGACCCGACGCCGTGTTCTACGGCGGCGAGTACCCGGAGGGCGGCCCGCTGTCGGCGGCGCTCGCCGCCGGGGGCGTGAGCGTGCCGGTCGTGGGTGGCGACGGCATCGTCAACCCCGGCTACGTCACGGCGGGTGGTCGCGAGGGTGACCTCGGCACCTCCGTCGGCCCTCCGCCCGAGACGCTGCCGGCCGCCCGCGAGTTCGTCGACGCGTACCGCCGCGCGGGCTATCCGGAGAGCATCGGCTCGTACGGGGCGTTCACGTTCGACGCGGCGAACGTCCTCGTCGACTCCGCCGTGCGGAGCCTCGCCGAGGACGGCGAGTGGACGCCGGCGTTGCGCCCGGAGATGGTGCGCGCGGTGCAGGGATTCCACGGCGACGGCATCACGGGGCCGCTCTCGTTCGACCGTTTCGGGGACGTCAGCACCGATGCGGTGACCGTGTACCGCGTCCAGCAGGGGCGGTGGGCGGTCGTCGGCCCTGCCGACTGAGCCACCCGGCCCTGCCCGCCTGCGTCCACGGAGCGGATCTCTGGACCGGTTCGGACGTTACGGTCCGGATACGACAGCGCATGCGCTTGCGTCCGAGACCTCACACGCCTATACCTTCCACACCCGACCGGGCGAGCGGTGATCACGCGACCCCGACGTGAACTGTGACGGAGGTGGACGTGATCCGACGACGGATCGCAGCCGTGGGTGCGCTCGCGGCAGCGGTGGCGCTGGTCCTCAGTGGCTGCGCCAACCAGGGGGGAGGCGAGCAGCAGGGCGGCGGTCCCGCGGCCGGGGCACCGTCCCAGCCCACCGACGCCGCGCTGCCCGCCGGCAACGGCCAGGGGCGCTGCGCTCCCGGGACGTCCATCGGCTACGCCGGCACCATCGCGGGCCAGAACGCCGCTCTCGGCATCGCCATCGTCAACGCCGCGCAGCTCGCGGTCGACCAGCACAACGCGGCGAACCCGAACTGCCAGGTCACGCTGGTGCGCGCCGACACCGGCGGCACGCCGGACACCGCGGTGGGCCCGACCACCGGTCTGATCAACAACCCGGCGGTCCTGGGTATCGTGGGCCTGCCGTTCTCCGGTGAGTCCCGCGCCATGGGCCCGGCCCTCAACGCGGCCGGCCTCGTCAACATCACCCCGTCGGCGACCAACCCCGGCCTGACGCAGAACGGGTGGACGAACTTCTTCCGCGGCCTGGGCAACGACGCCGTCCAGGGCCCGGCCGTCGCCGGGTACATCCAGAACCGCCTCAACGCCCAGAACGTCTGCGTCATCAAGGACGACTCGGACTACGGCATCGGGCTCGCGGGCACGGTCACGCAGGCCCTCGGCCCGCGCGCGAGCTGCCAGATCGACGTCAAGACCAACCAGCGCGAGTTCTCGGCGATCATCGGTCAGGTCCAGCAGGCCAACCCGCAGGCGATCTTCTACGCGGGCTACTACCAGGAGGCCGCGCCGCTGATCCAGCAGCTGCGTGACGCCGGCGTGCAGACCACGTTCATCGGCCCCGACGGCGTGAAGGACGAGCAGTACGTCGTCAACGCGGCCGGGTCCGCCGACGGCAGCCTCCTGTCCTGCCCGTGCGTCCCGCAGGAGGGGTTCACGGACTTCACGAACGCCTACCGTCAGGCCTTCGGCGTCCCGCCGCAGACCTACTCGGCGGAGTCGTACGACGTCACCACGATCCTGCTGCGCGGCATCGACCAGGGTGCCGCCGACCGCGCCGCGCTCCTGAACTTCGTGCGCAGCTACCAGGGCCAGGGGCTCACCAAGCGGTTCGCGTGGAGCCCGACCGGCGAGCTCACGAACACCCCGGTCTGGATGTACCGGGTGCAGGGCAACCAGATCGTCACCGACACCCAGATCGGCTGACCGACCCGTCTGACACCCTCGGCCGCGTCCCCGCGCAGCGTCGCGCGGGGGCGCGGCCGTCGGGTGTCGGACCCCTAGTGGCGGACCCTCTGTGGCACCCGACGCCACGCTGATCGACACTGCCCAACCGGCACCCCTCCGTGCCCGCCCCGGCGGGCGCCCGACGCACCCGGGGAGCGCGTCATCCCGACTTCCGTCCTCGACCTGGCCGTGGCGCACGCCGCGCCGCTGGTCGTGCACGCCGAGCCCTGGATCAACTTCGACGTCGGTCTGCTCGCCGACCGCTTCTGGGCGAACACGATCAACGGGCTCGCCTACGGCAGCGTCTACGCGCTCATCGCGCTGGGCTACACCCTCGTGTACGGCGTGCTCCAGCTGATCAACTTCGCGCACTCCGAGATCTTCGTGATCGGGGTGTTCGCGACCTACCTGACGTTCATCAGCCTCGGCTTCGAGCCCGGCGCGATCCCGAACCTGCCGATCGCGGCGATCATCCTCGACCTGATCCTCGCCGGGCTCGTGGCGATGGCGGTGTCCGGCCTCGCCGCCGTCGGCCTGGAACGGGTGGCCTACCGACCACTGCGACGGCGCAACGCACCGCGCCTCGCGTTCCTCATCACCGCGATCGGCGCCTCGTTCGCCATCCAGCAGGTCATCCGCATCTGGCGGGGGTCGAACCCCGAGGGCACGATCCGCCTGCTGCCGCCCCAGCCGGTCTTCACGATCTTCGGCGCCCCGATCACGAACCTGCAGATCGTCATCATCCTGGCGTCGCTCGCGATGTTCGTCGTCGCCGACCAGTTCGTGAACCGCAGCCGCCTCGGACGCGGCATCCGCGCCGTCGCGCAGGACCCGGCGACGGCGACGCTGATGGGCGTCAACCGCGAGCGGGTCATCATGATCACGTTCGCCGTCGGCGGCATCCTCGCCGGCGTCGCGGCGCTCTTCTACCTCATGACGATCCCCCAGGGCGCGGTCTACAACGGCGGCTTCCTGCTGGGCATCAAGGCGTTCACCGCGGCGGTGCTGGGCGGGATCGGCAACCTGCGGGGCGCCCTGCTCGGCGGGCTGATCCTCGGCGTCGTCGAGAACTACGGGCAGAGCCTGTTCGGCGGCGACTGGCGCGACGTCGTCGCGTTCGTGCTGCTGGTGCTCATCCTGATGTTCCGGCCGACGGGCATCCTGGGCGAGTCGTTGGCGAGGTCCCGCGCATGAGGGAACGGATGGCGGGAATTTCGCACTGGTGGAACGCCAAGAGCCGGCCGGCGCAGTGGGGCTACATGGTCCCGGTCGTGCTCTTCCTGCTCGCGCTGCCGGTGCTCAACCCGCCGATCATCACGACCGAGCCCTACACCGACTTCCCGATCTCGCTGTTCAACGCGGCGGTGTTCGCGCTCATCGCGATCGGGCTCAACGTCGTCATCGGGCAGGCGGGCCTGCTCGACCTCGGCTACGTCGGCTTCTTCGCCATCGGCGCGTACACCGCGGCGCTGCTGTCCAGCCCGGACTCCGAGCTGGGCGTGCGCTACCCGTGGCTGGTCATCGTGCCGATCGCCATGGTGGTCACGATGATCTCCGGGGTCATTCTCGGGACGCCGACGCTGCGGCTGCGCGGCGACTACCTGGCGATCGTCACCCTCGGCTTCGGGGAGATCGTCCGGCTGCTCGCCGACAACGTCGACCCACTGCGCGGCAACCGCGGCTTCCAGAACATCGCGCGTCCCGGGGGCGACTTCCCCGACGGCACCCCGATCTTCTCGCAGACCGACGCCCTGGGCTTCTACTGGCTCGCGGTCATGATCATCGTGATCGTCCTGCTGTTCATGGGGAACCTCGAGCGCTCGCGGGTCGGGCGCGCGTGGATCGCCGTGCGCGAGGACGAGGACGCCGCGGAGCTCTCCGGCGTCCCGACCTACCGGTTCAAGATCTGGGCCTTCGCGATCGGCGCGGCGGTCGGTGGCCTGTCGGGCACGCTGTTCGCCGCCCAGGTCGGCTACGTCAACAACCAGCGCTTCGACATCACGACGTCGACGCTCTACCTCGCCGCGGTGGTGCTCGGCGGGCAGGGCAACAAGGTCGGCGTGATCCTCGGGGCGTTCCTCGTCTCGTACATCCCCGACCGCTTCCAGTTCGAGCCGACCTACCGTTTCCTGATCTTCGGCGTCGCCCTCATCGTCCTGATGATCTTCCGCCCGCAGGGCCTGCTCGGGATGCGCCAGCACCTGCTGGCCAACGGCAGACAGGCGTACCAGAAGTTGTTCGGGGCGGGGACGGCCGTGGCGCCGAGCGGGTTGACGGCGTCGAGCAAGGCGCGGGGCGACCTGCCGGAGACGGTGCCCGACGACCACGCCGGCACCTCGCCGCGAGGAGGTGGGGAATGAGCGAGCCGTCGTCCACCGACACGTCGCTCGACACGCCCCCGAGCGAGGAGGGGCTGCTCGAGTCCCTCGAGCGCATGGACGCCGCCGAGCGCGCGGAGCACGACGCGGCGGTGTCGGCCTCGGTCGCGCCCGACCGGGAGATCAGTGTCGCGAAGGGCGAGACCCTGCTCGCGGTGGACGGGCTGACGGTGCGCTTCGGTGGCCTGACGGCTCTCGACGACGTCAGCTTCGACGTCCGCCGCGGCGAGATCCTCGGGCTGATCGGCCCGAACGGCGCCGGCAAGACCACCTGCTTCAACATCATGACCGGCGTCTACCGGCCGACGTCGGGCGACATCCTCCTCGAGGGCCAGTCGCTGGCGCGGATGAAGCGCTACAAGATCATCCAGACCGGCGTCGCCCGGACGTTCCAGAACATCCGGCTGTTCGGGGCGATGACGGCGCTGGAGAACGTCGTGGTCGGCACCGACGCGCGGCACCGGACGTCCGTGCCCGGGGCGCTGCTGCGGCTCCCGCGCCACCGCCGCGAGGAGCGCGAGGCCGTCGAGAAGGCCATGGCGCTGCTGGAGTTCGTCGGCATCGCCGACCGCGCGGCGGACAAGGCGACGGCCCTGCCCTACGGCTACCAGCGCCGGCTCGAGATCGCCCGGGCCCTGGCGACCGAGCCGAAGCTGCTGTGTCTCGACGAGCCCGCCGCCGGGTTCTCGGCCAGCGAGAAGGACGGGCTCTCCGAGCTCATCCTCAAGATCCGCGACGACGGGTACACGGTCGTCATCGTCGAGCACGACATGCGCGTCGTCCTCGGCGTGACCGACCGTCTCGTCGTGCTCGACTTCGGCCGCAAGATCGCCGACGGGATCCCCGACGAGGTCCGCAGGGACCCGGCGGTCGTCTCGGCGTACCTGGGCGGCGACCTCGATGAGGAGTCCGACCAGTGAGCCTGCTCGAGCTCGAGGACGTCCACGTCGCCTACGGGCGCATCCAGGCCCTGCGGGGGATCGATCTCCGCGTCGAGGAGGGCCAGATCGTCTCGCTGATCGGGGCGAACGGCGCGGGCAAGACGACCACCATGAAGGCGATCTCCGGGATCCTCGGCCTGCAGTCGGGGTCGATGCGGTTCGACGGCGAGGACCTCAACTCCGTCCGCGCCGACCTGCGGGTGGCCCGGGGCATCAGCCAGGTGCCCGAGGGGCGCGGGATCTTCCCGGGCATGACGGTCGCCGAGAACATCGACATGGGCGCCTACCTGCGCTCCGACCGGCGCACCCCGCAGTTCGCGGCCGACCTCGAGCGCGTGTACGAGATCTTCCCGCGGCTCGCCGAGCGGCGCTCGCAGGCCGGCGGCACGCTCTCGGGCGGCGAGCAGCAGATGCTCGCCATGGGCCGCGCGCTCATGGCGAAGCCCCGCCTGCTGCTGCTCGACGAGCCGTCGATGGGGCTCGCGCCGCAGTTCATCGCCCAGATCTTCCGGGTGATCACCGAGATCAACAACGAGGGCACGACCGTCCTGCTCGTCGAGCAGAACGCGAAGCAGGCCCTGGGCCTGGCGCACTTCGCCTACGTCATGGAGACCGGCGAGGTCACCCGCTCCGGCACCGGCGCGGAGCTCCTCGCCGACTCCACGATCCAGGACGCCTACCTGGGCGTGAGCTGAGGCTCGGGCTCGCCGGTCGTTGCAGCGAACGAGTGGTTCGCTGCTTCTAGGCGTACGAACTCCCCGTTCGCTCGGGCACCGGTGAGCCCGACGGCCGCCGCGACGGCGTCGGTGAGCGCTCCGACGGCGTCGGCGACGGGTGCGTCCGCCCGCCAGGCGACGTGGCCGTCGGGACGCACGAGCACCGCACCGCCCTCGGCGAGCCGGTAGGCGCTCACGAGCCGGGGGCCGGCGAGGTCGGGTGCGGCGAGCGACACCTGCGCTGCGGCGGCGCGCCACGACGGGTCGGCGGTCACCAGCGTCAGGCGCCCGTCCCACAGGTCGAGGGTCGAACACCGCCGGCCGTCGACCGTGACCCACACGTGCGGGGCCCGCTCGCCGGGTGCCGCGGCGAGGTCGGCCGGCTCCACGAGAGCCGGGGCGGCGCCGGCGAGCACCGCGGACGTGTAGCCCGTGCCGAGGTCGCCGGCGAGGCCGTCGGCGGGGTGGGGTACGCCCGGCTGCACCGAGCGGCGGGCGTTCCGCGCGCCGATGGGCGCTCGCTCGGCGGCGTAGCTCGCGAGCAGCGGCTCGCCGGCACGGTCGGCAGCCGCCCACGTCAGCTTCCAGCCCAGGTTGTGTCCGTCGTGGACCGCGGTGTTGAGCCCGACCGCGCCGACCGGGGTCATGCGGTGCGCGGCGTCGCCGACGAGGAACGCCGACCCTGCCCGCGACGCCGTGGCGAGCTCGGCGACGAGGTCGAAGACGGCCGTCCCGAGCAGCTCGGGACACAGGTCCGGGATGCCGGTGGCCGTGCGCAGCAGCGCCGTCCAGTGCGCGTCGTCGACGGGGATGTCGGCGTCGGTGGGGCACGGACGGGCGTAGCCCCACCGCTGGTCGCCGAACGCGATGATCAGGCCGCCCTCCAGGGCGTACAGCCCGTGGGCCCGGTCGCCGATCACGGCTCCGAGGTCGGCCCGGAACAGCACCTGGACGTGGCGACCGATCCCGCCGAGGTGCTCGACGTCGATGCCGAGCGCCGTCCGCACGCGGCTGCGCGGGCCGTCGGCACCCACGACGAACCGGGCGCGCACCGCCGTCGTCGCGCCCGTGTCCCGGTCGCGGACGTGCGCCCAGGCGCCCTCGTCGTCGACGGCGAGGTCGACGAGCTCCGTCGCGAACCGGATCTCGGCCCCGGCACGACGGGCCGCGTCGAGCAGGATCGGTTCGAGGAGATCCTGCGCGCAGCAGGCCGGGAAGGACGGGCTGACGGCGAGGGCCTCGCGGGGGAGGGGGAAGCCGATCGGGTTCTCGGTGAGGTCGGGGTCGACGAGGGTCCGACCGAACGCCGCCCGGGCGATGACGTTCGAGCTCGCCGCGCGCACGTCGTCGGCCACGCCCCAGGTTCGGAAGATCTCCATGGTGCGCGTACTCAGCCCCGAGGCCCGGGGGTGGATCGAGGTGCTGTGGTGGCGCTCGACGACGAGCACCCGCGCTCCGTGACGGGCGGCGGAGATGGCGGTGGCGAGGCCCGCGGGGCCGGCGCCGATGACGAGGAGGTCGTTTCCCATGGCGTCGAGCGTCGTGGCGCGGCCGCCGCACCGGATCCGTGCTGACTACGGAATCAACGGCGCCTCCCGCGCCCACGTCCGTAGCCCGCTGCGGTCGGACGTCCCCGTCTTGGCCAGCAGCCGGGCGACGTGGGACTCGACGGTGCGCGTCGAGAGGTGCAGGCGCCCGGCGATGTCGGCGTTGGACAGGTGCTCGGTGACGAGCCGGAGCACCTCGGCCTCGCGGAGGGTGATCCCGAGCCGGCGCAGGTCCGGCGGCACCGGGTCGGCGGTGCGCGACGTCCGGGTGGGTGCGCCGGCGGCCCGCAGCAGGTCACGGCACGTGCGGGCGAGCGCGCGGGCACCCGGGTCGTCGCCCTGGGAGTGCACCGCGAGGTCGGCGCGCAGCGCCGGCACCGGGTCGCCCCAGCCGTCGCGCACGGCGGCGTCGAGGACGACGGTGCGCACGAGGCGGTGCCACCAGGACGTGTCGTCGAGGAAGCCCGCCGCCTCGGCGGCCAGGGTCGTCGCCTCCGCACCGCGCCCCGCCCGCCCGGCGGCGATCGCGTCGGCGTAGGCGAGCATGCCGGCGTTGGGGCGCGTCATCATCATGTGGTGCCCGCGCACCCGGTCGCGGGCCTCGGCGTCGCGTCCCCCGACCGCGGTGCGCAGCAGCGGCCAGAGCCCGTAGAAGGCGAGGGGGCCGCGCTGCGGTGGGCCAGCGCGGCGGGGACGGAGCGGTCGAGGAGCTCTGCGGACCGCGGGAGGTCGTGGGCGAGGAGCGCGGCCAGCGCCGGCACGAGCGGCCCGAGGACGGCGATCTCCGGGGAGACGTCCGCCCGCGAGAGGCCGGCGGCCTGCAACGCGGCGGCCTCCGCCCGCTCGCCGGCGAGCGCGGCGGCCCCGCCGGCGAACAGCTCGGCCATGCCCTGCAGCGAGGTGAGGTGCAGGAGCCCCAGCCGCTCGATCGCGGGCCGGGCGATCGCGAGTGCCGCCCGCGGTCCGTCGAGCTGCAGCGCGGCGTCCGAGCGCAGCAGGTCGCACTGGGCGGCCTGGGCGAGCATCCCGTGCCGTTCGGCCAGCTCCCGGGCCTCGGACAGGCCCGTCGCGCGGACGTCGCCGGCGCTGAGGCGTCGCGCGCCCAGCGCGAAGAGCGCCTCCACCCGCCAGGGCGTCAGCCCGTGCTCGCCGGCGAGGCGCGCCGCGCGCTCCCCGATCGCCGCGCCGTCGAGGTCGTCGTCGGTCAGGGCGCAGCGGCCGAGGACCAGCAGCGCCTCGACGAGGGTCTCGTCCCTGCCGGACCCTGCCTCCGCGGCCGCCACGGCTGCCCGGGCGCGCACGGTGGCGGCGGCGGTGTCGCCGGCCCCGAACGCGGCGTCGGCGGCGAGCACGAGCGAGCGGGCGTCGTCCGGACGGCCGGCGCGCGCGATCCACTGCTCGGCCTCGGCCCAGCGCCCGCCGAGCACCGCGGCCCGGGCGAGGCGCAGGCAGAGCTCCGCGTGCTCGTCGCCGACCACCTCGCCGGACTCGAGCGCCGCGGCGCCGACCGTCAGCGCCTCGGCCGCCCGGCCGCGCAGTCCGAGCACCCGCACCCGCTCGGCGGCCACGCGACCGGGCTCCGCGCCCAGCTCCCCGGCCCGCACGAGCAGTTCCTCGGCGTGGCCCAGGGCGCCCCGGGAGGCGTCGCGGCGCGCGAGGTCGACCAGCAGGGTCGTCGCCCGCCCGTGGTCGCCGGCCTCGGCGAAGCGCGCGGCCGCCGCCTCCCGGTCGCCGGGGAGGCCCGCGCCTCCAACGCCGCCGCGAGCCGGCCGGCCACCGCCGCGCGGTCGGGCGGGAGGAGGGCCGCGAGCACCGCGTCGCGGGTCAGGGCGTGGCGCCAGGCGAGACGTCCGTCGGCGGCGGCGAGCAGGCCCGCGGCCACCGCCGCCCGTAGCGCCGCGAGCACCCCGGCCTCGTCGACGCCGGTGGCCGCGGCGAGCAGGCGGTGGTCGGGGTCTCCGGGGGCGACCGCCGCGGCGTCGACCACGGCGCGTGCCCCGTCGGGCAGAGCTCCCAGCCGTCGGGCGACCAGCCCCGCCCAGCTCGGGGGTACGGCGCCGGGGCCGGCGTCGAGCAGCTCCTCGACGAGGAAGGGCAGGCCCTCGGAGCGGGCGAGGAGATCGCCGAGATCGCGCGGCGGGCTCGCCCGGGTACCGGCGAGGGCGGCCACCGCCTCGGCGCCGAGCCGGTCCAGCGCGACGACGGTGACGTCCGGGTGGGCGGCGAGGGCGGCGACGCCGTGGTGGTCCTCGTCGTCCCGTGCGGCCAGGGCGAGCAGCACGGGGCCCGCGTCGACGGTGCCGGCCAGGTAGTGCAGGAGGTCGAGGGTGTCGGCGTCGGCCCAGTGCAGGTCGTCGAGCACGAGCACGGCGCCACCGTCGCCGTGGAGCTCGGTGAGCAGCGCGAGGACCCCCTCGCCGAGCACGACGGCGGGGTCGGCGCCCGGGCCCGCTGGCGGGTCGACGGGACCGTCCACCGCGCCCGGGACCAGCCGCGCGAGCGCCGTCCGGAACGGCCGCAGCCGGGGCGTCTCCGGGAGCGGTCCGGCGCGCAACGGCGGGGCGAGGGCCTCCGCGAGGGCCGGTACGCGCCTCCGCCGGGCACCGCGCGGCCCCGCAGCACCGGGAGCCCCGCGGCGCGGGCGGCGTCGGCGACCTCGGCGAGGAGTCGTGACTTCCCGATCCCGGCCTCGCCGGTGACCAGGACCGCGCCGCCGGCGCCGTCGGTCAGCGCCCCGACCCGCCCGTGCAGCAGGGCGCGCTCGGCGTCCCGGCCGACGACGGGACAGGGGCGGGACATGGGCCCATTGCAGCGCGCCCGCGGCCCCGTCCACCAGAGCGTCGGACGGGGGCCACGGAGCGGGGTCGCCGTGCCACCGCCCGCGAACCGTCCGGCGGTGGGGCCGTTCGGCGGTGGGACCGCCCGGTCCGGTGTGGTCGGGTCCGGGCAGGCCGTGCCCGTGACGGAGGTGGCCGCGATGCCGAGGACCACGTTCACCGACCTGGTCGGGTGCCGCCTGCCCGTCCAGCAGGCCCCGATGGGGGCGATCTCCCCGCCGGCCCTCGCCCGGGCGGTCGCCGCGGCGGGCGGGCTGGGCACGATCTCCGTGCCGCCCGGCGGCGAGGTCCCTGCGGACCTCGCCGAGCAGACCGACCTGGCCGGCGGGGTGTTCGCGGTCAACCTGGTGGGCGAGGGCGTCGCCCTCGACACGGTCCGCCGCGCCGCCGCGCATGCCCGGGTGGTCGACTTCTTCTGGTCGTGGCCCCACCGTGCGGCCGTCGACGCCGTGCACGCCGAGGGCGCGCTCGCGAGCTGGCAGGTCGGGTCGCTCGCCGAGGCCGTCGACGCGGTGGACGCCGGTGTCGACCTGGTCACCGCGCAGGGGCGCGGGGCCGGCGGCCACGTCCGGGGGACGAACCGCTGGGTGCCCTCCTCGCGAGCGTGGTCGCGGCGGTGCCGGTGCCGGTGCTCGCCGCGGGCGGGATCGAGGACGCCCGGAGCCTGGCCGACGTGCTCGCCGCCGGCGCGGCCGGCGCACGCCTCGGCACCCGCCTCGTGGCGACGCCCGAGAGCGGCGCGCACCCGGACTACGTGGCGGCGGTGCTCGCCGCCCGCTCCGGGTCGACCGAGATCACCGACGCGTTCGCGGTGTGCCCGCTGTGTGCCACCCGGCCGACGGCCCGGGTGCTGAGCTCCGCCGTCGCCGCGGTCCGTGCCCTGCCCGAGGGGCAGGTCGGCGTCCTGCGCACGCCGAACGGCGAGATGGCGCTGACCCGCGGGCACGGGATGCCGCCGTCGCGGGCGGTCACGGGCACGGTGGCGGCGATGGCGCTCTACGCCGGGGAGGCGGTGGGCGCGGTCTCCGACGTGCGCCCCGCCGGCGACGTCGTCGCGGCGATGTGCCGGGGGGCCGACGCGCTCCTGGTCGGCGCCGTCCCTCAGCCGCGGGAGCCCGGCGGCCGCGAGCGATAGACGCAGGTGAGCTTGGCGGTGCAGACGCGGCGGTCCTCGGAATCGGTGATCACGATCTCGAAGGTGCCGATCGTCCGGCCCACCGACAGGGGCGTGCAGACGCCGGTGACCAGGCCGTCGAGGGCCGAGCGGTGGTGGGTGCAGGAGAGCTCGAGGCCGACGGGGAGGCGCTCGGGCCAGCCGTGCATCGCGGCGGCCGTGGAGCCCAGGGTCTCGGCGAGCACGCCGTTCGCGCCGCCGTGCAGCAGGCCGAAGGGCTGGCGGTTGCCGGTGACGGGCATCGTGCCCACCACCCGCTCCTTGGTCCACTCGGTGATCTCGATGCCCATCCGGGCGGCGAGCTGCTCGTCGGGGTACTGGACCTCGATCTCGGGCACCGCGGAGGACTCGGGGGCCGGGGAGCTGGTCATCCCCGCAGGGTAGGGCGGGCGATCGGGCGCGGCCGCCCGGGCGTCCGGGGTGTGTCGGGGGTCGCCCCTAGACTCGCGGCGTGGCTCCGACAGGCACGGCGACCCAGCACGAATCGACGCAGCCCGAGACCGTCCCGGACGCCCCGGCGGGCGGGCGCGGACGTCTGCTGCTGCTCGACGGGCACTCGTTGGCCTACCGGGCGTTCTTCGCCCTGCCGACGGAGAACTTCAGCACCACGACGGGCCAGACGACGAACGCCGTCTACGGCTTCACGTCCATGCTCATCAACCTGCTGCGCGACGAGGAGCCGACACACGTCGCGGTGGCCTTCGACGTCTCGCGGCAGACCTTCCGGGCCGAGACGTTCGCGGCCTACAAGGCCAACCGGTCGGCCACGCCCGACGAGTTCCGCGGCCAGATCGACCTCATCAAGGACATCCTGCGGGTGCTCGCGATCCCGGTGCTCGCGGTCGAGGGCTACGAGGCCGACGACGTCATCGCGACGCTCACCACGCAGGCCGTGGCCGAGGGCATGAGCGTGTCGATCTGTACCGGCGACCGCGACGCGTTCCAGCTGGTCAGCCCCGAGGTCACGGTGCTCTACCCGCGCAAGGGCGTGTCCGATCTCGTGCGCTACACGCCCGAGCAGGTCATGGAGCGCTACACCCTCACGCCCGAGCAGTACCCCGACTTCGCGGCGCTGCGGGGCGACCCGAGCGACAACCTCCCGAGCATCCCCGGGGTGGGGGAGAAGACGGCGCAGAAGTGGGTCCGGGAGTTCGGATCCCTCGACGCGCTGGTCGACCGCGTGGACGAGGTGCGCGGCAAGGCCGGCGACGCGCTGCGCGAGAACCTCTCCTCGGTGGTGCTCAACCGCCAGCTCACCGAGCTCGTCCGCGACGTCGAGGGCATCGGCGCGGGCCCGCACGACCTCGAGGTCCGCCAGTGGGACCGCGACGCCGTGCACCAGCTGTTCGACCAGCTCGAGTTCCGGGTCCTGCGCGAGCGGCTGTTCTCCACGCTCACGGCCGCGCTCCCGGAGGCCGACGAGGGCTTCGAGGTCCGCGGCGCCGCCCTCGAGCCCGGCGCGGTGGCCGACTGGCTGGACGACCACGCCCGCGACGGCTCGCGCACCGGCCTCTCGTTCCGCGGCACCTGGGCCCACGGCGCGGGCGACCTCGAGGGCATCGCGCTCGCCGCGGCCGACGGCGAGAGCGCGTTCGTGGACGTGCGCACGCTCTTCGAGAACGACGAGAAGGCCCTCGCCGGCTGGCTGGCCGACCCCGCCCTGCCGAAGGCGGGCCACGAGATCAAGGGTCCGAGCCACGCGGTGCGGGCGCGCGGCTGGGCGCTCGCGGGCGTCACCAGCGACACCGCCCTGGCCGCCTATCTCGCCCGTCCGGGCGAGCGCAGCTTCGACCTCGCCGACCTCGCGCTGCGCTACCTGCGCCGCGAGCTGCGGGTCGAGGAGAGCGGTGACGCCGGCGACCAGCTCACGCTCGACGGCGGCGAGGAGGAGGCCGACACCGCGCTCGCGCAGGCCGAGATGCTGCGCGCCCGCGCCGTCACCGACCTCGCCGAGAAGCTCGACGAGGACCTCGCCGAGCTCGGCGGCACGGCGCTGCTCACCGAGCTCGAGCTGCCCCTGCTGGCGGTGCTGGCCGACCTGGAGGCCGCCGGCATCGCGGTCGACGTCAGCGCGCTGCACGACCTCGAGTCGCAGTTCGGGGCGCGCGTGCAGGCCGCGGCGCAGGCCGCGTACGACGTCATCGGCAAGGAAATCAACCTCGGGTCGCCGAAGCAGCTCCAGGTGGTGCTGTTCGACGAGCTCGAGATGCCGAAGACCAAGCGCACCAAGACGGGCTACACCACCGACGCGGACGCGCTGCAGACGCTGAACGAGTCGAACCCGCACCCCTTCCTCGAGCACCTGCTCGAGCACCGCGACGCCACGCGCCTGCGCGTGACGGTCAAGGGGCTGCTCGACGCGCTGTCCGACGACGGGCGCATCCACACCACGTTCAACCAGACCATCGCGCGCACCGGCCGGCTCTCCTCCACCGAGCCGAACCTGCAGAACATCCCGGTGCGCACGGCCGAGGGCCGCCGCATCCGCGACACCTTCGTGGTCGGCTCCGACTCCGCCGACGGCGCGTTCGGCGAGCTCATGACCGTCGACTACTCCCAGATCGAGATGCGCATCATGGCGCACCTCTCGCGCGACGAGGCGCTGATCGAGGCGTTCCAGTCGGGCTACGACTTCCACTCCGTCACCGCGGCGCACGTGTTCGGGGTGGCCGAGGACGAGGTGTCGCAGGGGCAGCGCGCCAAGATCAAGGCGATGAACTACGGCCTCGCCTACGGCCTGTCCGCCTACGGGCTCTCCGCCCAGCTCCGGATCTCCACCGACGAGGCCAAGGAGCTGATGGAGGAGTACTTCACGCGCTTCGGCGGGGTGCGCGACTATCTGCGGCAGGTGGTCGACCAGGCCCGCAAGGACGGCTACACCAGCTCGATCCTGGGCCGCCGCCGCTACCTGGCCGACCTCACCAGCGACAACCGCCAGCGTCGCGAGATGGCCGAGCGGATGGCGCTCAACGCCCCGATCCAGGGCAGCGCCGCCGACATCATCAAGGTCGCGATGCTCGGGGTGCACCAGGCGCTGCGCGACGAGGGCCTGCGCTCGCGGATCCTGCTGCAGGTGCACGACGAGCTCGTCCTCGAGGTCGCCACCGAGGAGAAGGACGCCGTGACCGATCTCGTGCGCCGCGAGATGGGCGCCGCGTTCGAGCTCGACGTCCCCCTCGAGGTGTCGGTCGGCTTCGGCCGGTCGTGGGACCAGGCCGCGCACTGACCACCGGGGTGTGACGGCGGGCCCGCTGACTGGTACCGCCGCGTACCGCCCGCTACGGTGGTACGCGTGAGTACCGAGCACCTCGACGTGGTCATCGTCGGCGCGGGACTGTCCGGGATCGGGACGGCCTGCCACCTCGAGCGCGATCTGCCGGGCACCCGGTACGCGGTGCTCGAGGCTCGCGAGGACCTGGGCGGCACCTGGAGCCTCTTCCGCTACCCGGGCATCCGGTCGGACTCCGACATGCACACGCTGGGGTACCGGTTCCGGCCGTGGAGCAGCGCGACCGCCCTGGCCGACGGGCCCTCGATCCTGGAGTACGTGCGCGACACCGCGCAGGAGTACGGGGTCGACGAGAAGATCCGCTACGGCCACCGCCTCACCCGGGCGTCGTGGGACTCCGACGCCCAGCGATGGACGCTCGAGCTGCCCGGCCAGGAGCCGCTGACCTGCTCGTTCCTGCTCATGTGCTCGGGCTACTACCGCTACGACCAGGGCTACACGCCGGACCTGCCCGGCCTCGAGCGCTTCGGGGGCACCGTCGTGCACCCCCAGCTCTGGGACCCCGAGATGGACTACGCCGGCAAGCGCGTCGTCGTCATCGGCAGCGGCGCGACCGCCGTGACGCTGGTGCCGGCGATGCTCCAGGGCTCCGATGACCACGGCGCCGCCGCCCACGTCGCGATGCTGCAGCGCTCTCCGAGCTACGTGCTCTCCATCGGGCGCACCGATCCCGTGGCCGAGGTGCTGTCGCGGTGGCTCCCGCGGTCGGTGGCCGACCCGCTGACCCGCACCAAGAACATCGCCCAGATCATCGCGCTCTACCAGATCAGCCAGCGCTTCCCGCGGTTCGTGCGCGGCCTGCTGCGCAGGGCGACGCAGGCGGCGCTGCCTGAGGGCTACGACGTCGACACCCACTTCAACCCGCGCTACGACCCCTGGGACCAGCGGATGTGCATGGTCCCGGACGGCGACCTCTTCCGCGCCGTCCGCTCCGGGCAGGCCGACATCGTCACCGACACCATCGAGACCTTCACCGAGGACGGCATCCGCCTCGCGTCCGGTCAGGAGCTCGAGGCCGACGTCGTCGTCACCGCGACCGGGCTGAACCTGCAGATGTTCGGGGGCGCCGAGGTCGTCGTCGACGGCGAGCCCGTGCACCTCCCCGACACCATGGCCTACAAGGGCATGATGCTCAGCGGGGTGCCCAACCTCGTCTACATGATCGGCTACACCAACGCGTCCTGGACGCTCAAGGTCGATCTCGTCGCCGAGTACGTCGTCCGGCTCCTGCGCCACCTGCGCGACCACGGGCTCGGCGTCGCGGTGCCCGAGCGGGACCCGGACGTCGAGGAGGCACCGTTCCTCGACTTCGGCGCCGGCTACGTCCAGCGCTCCATCGACGAACTGCCCAAGCAGGGCACGCGCGCGCCGTGGCGCCTCGCGATGAACTACGCCATCGACGCGGTGGCGCTGCGTCGCAGCCGGGTCGACGACGACGCCGTGCGCTTCGTCCCGGCGCGGGCCGGTCGGGTACCGGAGGCCGAGCGCGCGGCGGGATGATCAGCGACATGATGCGGGCATGACCACCGTCGGCGTCGTCGCCCCCGGCGCGATGGGCACGGCCCTCGGCCGGTGCCTGGCCGAGGGCGGCCACCGGGTGCTGACGAGCCTCGCAGGGCACTCGGGCGACACCGTCGCCCGCGCCCGCGGTGTGTTCGAGGACGCGGGCGGGCTCGAGGACCTGGTGCGCGCTGCCGACGTGGTCCTGCTCGTCGTCCCGCCCGGCGCGGCCCGCGCGGCCGGCGACACCCTCGCCGCGGCGTGCGAGGCCACCGGCGCCCGGCCCCTGACCGTCGAGATGGACGCCGTCTCCCCGGACACCGTCCGGGCCGTCGCCGAGCGACTGCCGGGCGACCTCGTCGACGGCGCGATCTCGGGCCCGCCGCCCCGTCCGGACGCGTCCACCCCGACCCGGGTGTTCCTGTCCGGGCCGCGTGCCGGGGACGTCGCCGCCCTCGCTGCGCCCGGTGTGCGCTGGATCGTCCTCGACGGGCCGGTCGGTGCGGCCAGCGCCGCCAAGATGTGCACCGCCTCGGTGCGCAAGGGCTACCAGGCGCTGCTGGCGCAGGCGTTCGTGACCGCCGACGCCCACGGGGTGCTGGACGAGGTGCTCGCGGACGTGCGCCTCGACTTCCCCGGCGCGGGCGTCGCCTCGGCGGCGGTCGCGGCCACCAAGGCGTGGCGCTTCGTCGACGAGATGACCGAGATCGCCGCGACGCAGGAGGCCGCCGGGCTGCCGCCCGCGCTCGCCGAAGGACTCGCTGAGGCGTACCGCGCGTTGGCCACCAGCGGATGGGGCACCCGACGCCCGGACGAGGTCCCGCCGGACCTCGCCGACCCCGCCGATCTGCGTCCGCGCCGTCATGGGGGGGACGCGTCAGGAGAAACAGACCGCATCCCCCGGTCAGTGACGTCGGAGGGCGCGCGGGCCGTCACCCCGCGTGCTCTTCCGTCCCCGGAGCATCTGGCCACTGCCGGCGTGCTCCGACCGGTCGAAGGGCGGGGACCGGACGCTCCGGGAGGATTCTTCTCCTGACGCCGCCCGGACCACGGGCGGCGCACGCCCGGACTCTTTCGGACGCTTTTTCCACGGCCTGTCGGCGTTCGTGAACACACCCGGACAGCCCAGAGGCGACGCGCCGGACGGCGCTGTCGACCTCGGCGTCCGGCCGCTGTGGACACACCCGCGAATGCGGTGTGTGAAATCGTGGGCGACCGATCGGCACGGTGGTACCCCGTTTCCCGGTTCTCCGCGGGAATGGTGAACGGCGCGTGTACGGTTCCGCGCGTTCGTCATCCGCCTCCGGAGTAGGACGGTGAAACGCCGGATGGTCCGTGTCCTGGACTACCTCCCCCGCGGGGACATGGTCGACGACGCGGCATGGCTGCGGCGTCACCATTTCCTGCTGTCGGTCCTGATCGCGCAGACGCCGATCCTGCTGATCTTCGGTCTCGTCGTCGGCAACCCCCCGGCGCTGACGACCGTGATCGCCCTGGTCCCGCTGGTCACGGCGGCGGCCGGATGGTTCTCGAAGGGGCGCATGGCGGGCTCGCTGTGGGTCACCGCGGGCCTGTCGTCGTGCTGCGTCGGGCTCGTGATCCTCTCGGGCGGGTCGATCGAGGCCCACTTCTCGTTCTTCGTGATCATCGGTTTCCTGACGCTGTACCAGCACTGGGCGCCGTTCGTCTTCAACATCGCCTTCACGACGCTGAGCCACGGCATCGGTTCGCTCCTGGTGCCGTCGCTGATGTTCAACCACCACGCGGCGCAGCACTCGCCGTGGGTGTGGTCGATGATCCACGGCGGCGCGGTGCTCCTCGCGTGCCTCGGTGTCGCGATCTTCTGCAAGCTCACCGAGGACGAGCAGCGGCGGCGGGCGGATCTCGCGACGGAACTGCACGACGCGCAGGTGCGCCAGCAGAAGTTCACCTCCGAACTGCTGCTGAACCTGGCGCGGCGCAACCAGAGCATGTTCCACCGGCAGCTCGACATCATCAACGATCTCGAGGAGCGCGAGCGCGACCCCGACGCGCTGGCCGACCTGTTCCGCCTCGACCACCTCGCCACCCGGGTCCGGCGCAACGCCGAGAGCCTGCTCGTGCTCTCCGGGGAGCAGCCCGCCCGTGTGTGGTCGGCGCCGGTGGCGCTGCGCGACGTCGTCCGGGCCGGTGTGGCCGAGACCGAGGACCTCGAGCGCGTCACCCTCGCCGTCGACGAACGGCCCCGCATCCTCGGCAGCACCGTCGCCGACCTCACGCACATGATCGCCGAGCTGGTGGAGAACGCCGCGCGCTACTCGCCGCCGACGGCCGTGGTGTCGATCCAGAGCCGGCCCCACCTGCGGGCGCCGGGCTCCCACCTGCTGATCATCGAGGACACGGGCATCGGGATGCCGCCCGTGGAGCTCGCCGCGGCCAACGAGCTGCTGGCCAACCCCAAGGACGTCGACGTCTCGGACGCGGCGCGCCGCCTCGGCTTCCACGTCGTGGCCCGGCTCGCCGAGCGCCACGGGATCGAGGTGTCGCTGACCCCGACCCCCGGGTGCGGCGTCACCGCCGTCCTCGTCGTCCCGGCCACCCTCTTCGCCGAGACCTCCCCGACGGTGCCGACGGTCGGCGACCAGGGGATGCGGGGCCTCGAGCGGGTGCCCGCCTCGGCGGTGCCCGCGCCCCGCCGCGGGTCCGGCGACAACGGCAACGACTCCACCCCCGCCCACGGAGCCCCGGTCTCGGGCCCGATCGCCATCGACGGCCGGCACGCCTGGCCGGGCGAGCGACGGACGAACGGGGCAGCCGGGTCCAACGGGTCCAACGGGTCCAACGGGACCCACGGCACGGACCCGGCGCTCGGGGACGGCCCCGCCCGGCGGGGGGCGCACGCGGCCCCGGGGGCCGACCAGGACGGCGACCGCTCCTCCGACACCCCCGCGACGGCGGACGCCCCGGTGTCGGCCGAGGCGAAGGCCGGGGCCGGCACGAAGGGCGAGGCCGCCGACGGGTCCGACGGGCACGCCACGGTCGAGGACATGCCCGCCGGCGGCCGCCCGGCCGGCGCGGCCCGGCGGGGGCTCATCCACCCGATCGTCGTGCCGCCCCCGGCGGCCCCCGACCCCGCCCCCGACCCGGCCCGAGCCCCGGTCGTCGAGACCCACGGCGGAGGCAGGCGCCACGCCGGCACCGAGGTGCCGGAGACCGCCGGTACGGCCCCGGCGCCGCGCCGGTCCGACGAGGACGCCCCGCCGGTCGTCGGCCCGAACGGGATCGTCCTCGCCCGCCGCCGCCCGCAGAGCCACCTGGCCCCCGAGCTCATCCGGCGTCCCCGGAGCCGGCCGCGGCGGTGACGCCGGGCATCCCGGCGGCGACCGCCGCGAGCCCGGCCGCGCCGCCCGGGGAGACGCCGGGCACCGGCGCCGGGCGGAACGCCATGGACGCCCTGTCGGCCTACCAGGCCAGCCGCGCCGCGGCCCGCTCCGCGATCGGCGAGCCCGCCGACGTGTCCGGCTCCGCCGCGGACGACCACCACCCGCACCGCGGGACCACCTCCGGGAGGCAGACGTGAGTGCACCGACCGACAGCGGGCTGGACTGGCTGCTCTCGGACTTCGCCGGCGGGACGCCGGGGGTGCGGCACGTCCTCGTCGTCTCCGCCGACGGCCTGCGCCTCGCGGTGAGCGACGGGGTCGACCAGCACCTGGCGGACCAGCTGTGCGCCGCCGTCTCCGGGCTGGTGAGCCTGGCGCGGGGGACCGCGACGCTGCTCGAGTCGGAGCCGGTCGCCCAGACCATCGTCGAGATGGCGGGCGGCTACCTGTTCGCGACCTCGATCAGCCTCGGCTCGACGCTGGCCGTGGTCACCGACCGCACGGCCGACATGGGTCTCGTCGGCTACGAGATGACCATGCTGGCCTCGCGGGTCGGGCACGCCCTCACGCCCGGCGCGGCGCGATCGGCCCGGGCCCAGGACCCGATCGCACCGTGACCGTGGACCGTCGCCAGCGTCCGCACGCCGACGGCGGCCGGGTCGTCCCCAACTACGCGTTCACCGCGGGTCGGACCCGGTCGGCGGCCGGGACCGACATGCCCATCGAGGCGCTGGTGACGGCCACCGACACGGGTCTCGCCAAGGCGCCCGGCCTTCCGCCCGAGGCGCGCGCGATCGTCGAGGCCAGCACCGTGCCGCAGTCGCTCGCCGAGATCGGCGCGCTGCTCGGCGTCCCGATCGGCGTGGCCCGCGTCCTCGTCAGTGACCTCGCCGCCGAGGACCACCTCGCCGTCCACCTGCCGCTGGTGGGGTCCGACGGCCGTCCCCGCCGTGAACTCCTGGAGAGGCTGCTCGATGGACTCCGAGCCCGGTGACCGCAGGGTGAGCGCCGGGGGTACCGCCACCCGCGAGGCCCGCGACCTGCTCCCGCTCAAGATCCTCATCGCGGGCGGCTTCGGCGTGGGGAAGACGACGCTGGTCGCGGCGCTGTCCGAGGTGCCGCCGCTGTCGACCGAGCAGCAGATGACCAGCCTGTCCGACGGCGTCGACGACACCTCGATCGTCCCGGACAAGACGACGACCACGGTGGCCATGGACTTCGGTCGCGTCACCGTCGACGACTCGCTCGTGCTCTACCTGTTCGGGACGCCGGGCCAGTCGCGGTTCTGGTTCATGTGGGACGAGCTCGCCCGCGGAGCGGTGGGTGCCGTCGTGCTCGTCGACCTGCGGCGCATCGACGACTCCTTCGCGGCGATCGACTACTTCGAGAACCGCGGGCTGCCGTTCGTCGTCGCCCTCAACTCGTTCCCGGGCACCGACGGCGTCGACGTCGACGTGGTGCGCGACGCCCTCGCCGTGCCGGCCCGCTGCCCGATCCGCTCCGTCGACGCCCGCGACGACGCGTCGTGCACGGACGTCCTGATCACGCTCGTGGAGCACGCGCTGGCGCGCAGCGTCTGAGGGCCTCCGAGGATCACCGCAACGCGGTCGCGGGCCGGACCTCCCAGAGCGTCCACAGCGGCCGGTAGCCGAGGCGCGGCCAGAACACCGAGGACACCGGGTTGGGCGGGTTGTAGTAGAGGTAGGTCCCCCGGGACCCGGGCGGCTCGAGCCCGGGCAGGGCGGCGGCGACCAGCGCGTGCCCGACCCCCTGCCCGCGGCGACCCGGCAGCACCGACGCGCAGTTGACGTAGCCCCAGCGTCCGACGGGCAGCAGGCCCGCGAGCCAGCTGCCCGGCGAGGCGTCGGCGAGGCCGCACTCGAGCAGCCCGATCATGCGTCCGTCGCGCTCGGCGACCCAGATCGGTTCGTCGCGCCCCCAGCGCTCGCGCAGCGCGGTCCGCTTCACCGCCTCGGCCTCGGGGCGCATGACGCTGCCGCCGACGAGGCTCGAGTACGCGATCTCGTGCATGGCCAGCTCGACGCACCCGTCGAGGTCGTCCTCGCGGGCGCGCCGGACCCGCAGGTGCGGGTCCGGGGACGGCGGGGGCGGCGGCGGGCCGGGGCGGCGCACGGCGAGCACCGCCAGGGGCACGAGGCCGTGGTCGAGGAACGCGCGCGACGCGACGACGTCCCGGCTGGGCCAGGTGACCACGGCCGCCGAGTCCGACGCGTGCCGCACGCGGGCGGGGATGCGGGCGCGCCACTCGGCGACCAGGCCCTCCACGCCGCGCAGGCCCGCGGAGCCCAGGACGGGGTGGAGCTCGGTCACCTCGGCCGCCGACCACAGCAGGGGAGCGCTGCCCGCGGGCCAGCTGTGGTGGGTGAGGACGCCGGCCGCCTCGCCGCCGTCGCCCGCCACCACGATGACGTCGCCGGGCGGGGGAGCACCGCGGGCGGGAGCGCGGGGTCGAGGTCGGCGAACCGGGAGTGCTGCTCGCGCAGGAGGTCGTCGAGCACCACCTCGGGCGCCCGGCCCGACGGCGTGGTCCGCGACCGGCCGATCACGCGACCGCGCTCCCGGGCCGGCGGCAGCAGAAGATCGCGGTGCCGGGGAAGAGGGCCCCGCGCAGCGGCGACCACTGGCCCCACACCTCGTCGAGGTCCTCGGGCCACTCGGGTTCGACGAGGCGCTCGAGGACGAGGCCTGCGCCCACGACGTCGGCCACGCGGTCGCCCAGCGTGCGGTGGTGCTCGACGTAGACGACGCGGTCGGCGTCGTCGACCTCGGCGTAGGGCGTGCGGTCGAAGTACGACTGCGACACCGTCAGCCCGTCCGGGCCGGGGTCGTCGGGGAACATCCAGCGCATCGGGTGGTTCACCGCGAACACCCAGGGCGCCCCGGGCCGCAGCACGCGGGCCACCTCCCGCACCACCGCGGCGGCATCGGCCACGAACGGGAGGGCGCCGAACGCGGAGAACGCGGCGTCGAGGGAACCGTCCCGGAAGGGGAGGGCCCCGGCGTCGGCCTGGACCAGGGGCACGACGGCCCCGGTGCGCCGGTCGGCGGCCCGCGCGTGGGCGAGCATCCCGGCCGAGAGGTCGAGGCCGACGACCCGGGCGCCGCGGCCGGCGAGCCACCGCGAGCACGACGCCGCCCCGCAGCCGACCTCGAGCACCCGGGCGCCGCGCAGCGCGTCCGGGCCACCGAGCAGCCGGGCGTCCTCCTCCCGCAGGCGCTCGGGGCACCAGACGAAGTCGTCGTCGCCGAGGAACGCGCCGTGCTCGTCCTGGTAGTCGTCGGCGTCGGCGTCCCACCAGGCGCGGCTGGCCGCGCTGGACTCCGCGGGCCCGACCGAGCGGCGGGCGACGCCGGCGGCGCCGAGGAGTTCCTCCGCCGAGACCCCCTCTGTCGAGCCCGCCTCTGCCGAGACCCCCTCTACCGAGGACCCCGCCGCGGGCACCCCCTGCGCATGCCCCTCCGCGCGCGCGGAGGAAGGAGGGGGCGCCACCGGGGCATCCTGACACGCCCGGATGCGCGGGCCGTGCCCCCCGGCGACGCTCCTCGAGGAGCGCGACACGCCGTGGCGGTGCCCTGCGACACGCCGGGCGCGAACGAGAGGTGCCCCGATTGCCGGGCACTGCCGGGCGTGGTTACGATGAAGGTCCACGTCAGTGGTCTCGCCCTGTTCCGCGTGCCCTCTGTGGCAGCGGTGGGCGGCGGTCCTCGTCTCCGGTCCTGCTCGAGGTTCACCGGTGCACGCGTCGCAGAGACGACCCACTCCCGTGGAGCCCTTGCCCACTCGATCTGACCATGTTCCCGGAGCCGTCCACCGTATGTCCATCGACACCCACACCGCCCCGCAGTCGACCAGCCCCCAGGTTGCGATCAACGACATCGGGTCGGAAGAGGACTTCCTCGCCGCCATCGACGAGACGATCAAGTACTTCAACGATGGCGACATCGTCGAAGGAACCATCGTCAAGGTCGACCGGGACGAGGTCCTGCTCGACATCGGCTACAAGACCGAGGGGGTCATCCCCTCGCGCGAGCTGTCCATCAAGCACGATGTCGACCCCAACGAGGTCGTCGCCGTCGGCGACGAGGTCGAAGCCCTCGTCCTCCAGAAGGAGGACAAGGAGGGTCGGCTGATCCTGTCCAAGAAGCGCGCGCAGTACGAGCGCGCCTGGGGCACGATCGAGCAGCTCAAGGACAACGACGAGCCGGTCAAGGGCACCGTCATCGAGGTCGTCAAGGGTGGACTCATCCTCGACATCGGCCTCCGCGGCTTCCTCCCCGCCTCGCTGGTCGAGATGCGCCGCGTCCGCGATCTCCAGCCCTACGTGGGCAAGGAGATCGAGGCCAAGATCATCGAGCTGGACAAGAACCGCAACAACGTCGTCCTCTCCCGCCGTGCGTGGCTGGAGCAGACCCAGTCGGCGGTGCGCAGCGAGTTCCTCAACCAGCTCGCCAAGGGCCAGATCCGGTCCGGCCAGGTCTCCTCGATCGTCAACTTCGGTGCGTTCGTCGACCTCGGCGGCGTCGACGGTCTGGTCCACGTCTCCGAGCTCTCCTGGAAGCACATCGACCACCCCTCCGAGGTCGTCGAGGTGGGCCAGGAGGTCAAGGTCGAGGTCCTCGACGTCGACCTGGACCGCGAGCGGGTCTCGCTGTCGCTCAAGGCGACGCAGGAGGACCCCTGGCGCCAGTTCGCCCGGACCCACCAGATCGGCCAGATCGTGCCCGGCAAGGTCACGAAGCTCGTGCCGTTCGGTGCGTTCGTCCGCGTCGACGAGGGCATCGAGGGCCTGGTCCACATCTCCGAGCTGGCCGAGCGCCACGTCGAGGTGCCGGAGCAGGTCGTGCAGGTCGGCAACGACGTCATGGTCAAGGTCATCGACATCGACCTCGACCGTCGCCGCATCTCCCTGTCGCTGAAGCAGGCGAACGAGGGGATGACCACGGAGACCGAGTTCGACCCGGCGCTCTACGGCATGGCGGCCGAGTACGACGACGCCGGCAACTACATCTACCCCGAGGGCTTCGACCCCGACTCGGGCGACTGGCGCGAGGGCTACGACACCCAGCGCGAGGAGTGGGAGCGCCAGTACGCCGCGGCGTACGCCCGCTACGAGCAGCACATCGCGCAGCTCCAGCGCACGCAGGAG
Source organism: Actinomycetospora sp. CA-053990 (assembly GCF_050948445.1). Taxonomy (NCBI): domain Bacteria; kingdom Bacillati; phylum Actinomycetota; class Actinomycetes; order Pseudonocardiales; family Pseudonocardiaceae; genus Actinomycetospora; species Actinomycetospora sp. CA-053990. Next base: position 3,040,851 of record NZ_CP192043.1, read on the forward strand.
CAGGAGGCCGAGGCCGCCGAGGCGGCGCCGGCCAACTACTCCTCGGGCGGTCCGTCGTCCGAGGGTGGGGACGACGAGGCCCCCGCCGCTCGCGACAACGACGAGTCGGACCCGGGCCAGGGCCCGCCGTCCCAGAGCGGCGGCGGCGCGCTCGCCAGCGACGCGCAGCTCGCGGCACTCCGCGAGAAGCTCTCCGGCGGCTGATACCTCCGGCACTGCTCGACCTCGGGCCCTCACCCCTCGCGGGGTGGGGGCCCGTCGTCGTTCCCGGGCTCGGCGTGCGGTACAGCGAACGCCTCGAGAGGGTGCAGCGAACGCGCCGTTCGCTGCTTCTACGCGCGCAAAGTCCCCGTTCGCGGCGCGCGAGGCGCACGGACGTGGGGGAGCGAGGGACGCCCCGGCTGCGTGGGGCGCAGCGAAGGGCGCCCTCGCTGCGTCAGGCGACGGCGGCGCGGGGCGCCGGGCGCGCTGCGGAGCGCTCGAAGGCCGGGCGCAGGTGCCGGGAGCCGGCGAGCAGGCGCTCGACCAGGCCGCGGCGGGCGATCTCGGGCACCGCGAGGGCGGCCGCGATCTGGGGGATGGCCCGGCACGAGACCAGTCCGGGGTCGCCGAGGCGATGACGGCCCGCAGTGCGGCGCGAACGGAACACGGCGGCGACTCCCCGAAAAGTGTGGTGCTGGTGAGGTGCCACCGTAGCGGTGTGACGACTGGGACACGAGTGACTCGCCGATCGGTCTCGACCCCGGGTCGAGTGACGCCCACCCCCGCTCGGGCAGACTGCGGGGGTGCTGAGGCTGGGACTCACCGGTGGGATCGGAGCGGGCAAGTCGACGGTCGCGGCGACGCTGACCGAACTGGGCGCGGTGGTGATCGACGCCGACGCGATCGCCCGTGAGGTGGTCGAACCCGGCACCGACGGGCTCGCCGAGGTCGTCGCCGCGTTCGGGGAGGAGGTGCTCGACGCGGACGGGGCCCTCGACCGGCCGGCGCTCGGGCAGATCGTCTTCGCGGACGACGCCAAGAGGCAGAAGTTGAACGGGATCCTGCACCCGCTGATCGGCGGGCGGACCGCCGAGCTGGTCTCCGAGGCCGACGAGGACGCCGTCGTCGTGCACGACGTCCCCCTGCTGGTCGAGAACGGCATGGGCGCGGCGTTCGCGCTGGTGCTCGTCGTCGACGCTCCAGTGGACGTCCGGGTCACCCGCCTCACCGAGGCGCGCGGCATGACCGTCGAGGACGCCCGGGCCCGGATGGCCGCGCAGGCCGACGACGACGCCCGCCGGGCCGCCGCCGACGTGTGGCTCGAGAACGCGGGGGCCGCGGGCGCGCTGCGCGAGCAGGTCGAGCGCCTGTGGCACTCCCGGCTCGTCCCGTTCGCCGGGAACGTCGAGCGCCGGCGCGCCGTCGAGGTGCCGACCGACGTCGTGACGCCGGCCGAGGACCGCGCCGCCGTCGGCCGGCGGCTGGCCGCCCGCGTCGCCGTGGCCGGCGGCGAGACCGTGCGCCGCGTCGAGCACGTCGGCCCGGGTGCCGTGCCCGGCCTGCCGGCGCCGGCTGTCGTCGACCTCCTCGTGGAGGCCGACCGTCCCGGGATCGAGCTCGCCGAGGCGCTCGCGGTGTCCGGGTTCCCCGTCGTCGACGCGGGTCGGCACGGCTCGGCCGACCCCGGCTGCCCGGCGCGCATCCTCGTGCTCGACGCGAAGGACCGGCGTCAGGCCAAGCAGGCGCGCGGGATCGTCAAGGCGCGCGACGCCGCGCGCAAGGATCCGGAGCGCGTGCGCACCGACCCCGACGCCGTGCGGACCGAGGTCGCGCTGCCCTGAGGAGACTCACCCGGCGGGGCGCCTGCGCAGCTCCAGGCTGATCTGCTCCGCGTCGAGGTTCTCCAGCGCCGTGGTCAGCGCGGCCGAGGCGAACCGGCCCTCGTCGCGGGCGTCGAGCAGCGCGGCGCGCTGTGCCTCGATCATCTCCAGGCGGACGCGGACGCGTCTGTCGGACGAGAGCGCCGGGTCCGGGCGCCCGTCCCGGTCGGCCAGGCGCGCCCGGAAGGCCGCGACGTCGGGATCCTCGGCGTAGCGGTCGAGCACCTCGATGTCGGCGTCCGTCAGCCGCTCGGCCAGCACCGCCTGCTCCTGTGCCGTCGGGACCTCGGCCGGCGCGGGCGCCACCCACCGCACGAGCATCGCCAGCGTGCCGCCCTGCAGCAGCAGCGACCCCGTCGCCACGAGGAACGCCACGAAGACCAGCAGCGAGCGCTCGGGGAAGTCCGCGGGCAGGGTCTGGGCGGCGGCGAGGGTCACCGCACCCCGCATGCCCGCCCACACGATCACCGTGCCCTCGCGTGCCCCGAGCGGGGCGGCGCGGAAGTAGTCGATGTCGGCGATCTGGAGCCGCAGCCGGTGGCGGAACGCCGCGAGACGTCTCGGGCTGGTGAGCGAGACCGCGCGGCCCCGGATCGTCACCTGCTCGCCCGCCTCGAGCTGCGCGCTCATGTTGCTCAGCGTCGGGAGTCTCTCGGCCCCGCGGCGGGCGCTCGAACGCAGCCAGACGACCAGGACGGACACGTAGCCCGAGCGCACCGCGACCGTCGCCACCAACGCCGCGGCCGCGATCCCGAGACCGGGGCCGACCGAGCCGCCGTCGCGGTGGAGCTCCTCCAGCACGCCGGCGAGCTGCAGCCCCATCAGCAGGAAGATCGTCCCCTCGAGGACGAGCTCGACGGTCCGCCAGTTCTCCTTGTCCGACAGGCGGTGCTGCGGGGAGAGATGGCGGATCGCGCCGTGGCCGGTGACGAGCCCGGCCGCCACCGCCGCGACGAGCCCGGACGCCCCGAGCGCCTCGGCGGGCAGGGAGGCCACGAAGGGCGTCGCGAACGAGAGGACGGTGTTGACGGTGGGGTCGGCCACCCGTCGCCGCGCCATCAGGCCGAGGCGGCCGACCACCAGGCCCAGGACCACGGCGACGACCACGGCGAGCGCGAACTCCCCGAGCACCCCGCCGATCGACACCGAGGCCGCGCCGGCGGCGATCGCGGCGCGCAGGAGCACCAGGGCCGTCGCGTCGTTGAGCAGGCCCTCGCCCTCGAGCACGGTGACCACCCGCGAGGTGACCCCGGTGCGGCGCACGATCGCCGTGGCGGTGGCGTCGGTCGGGCTGAGGATCGCGCCGAGGGCGATGCCGCCGGCGAGGCCCAGGTCGGGCACGAGGACGGTGAGCAGCAGCCCGATCGCGCCGGCGGAGAGGACCACGAGCAGCACCGACAGGCCGCTGACGGCGCCGAACGCGCGCCGGAACTCCATGGCGGGCATCGCCACCGCCGAGGAGAAGAGCAGCGGCGGGAGGATGCCGGCGAGGATCCACTCCGGCTCGATCTCCACCACCGGCACGCTGGGCAGGAGGGCGACGCCGACGCCGAGGAGCACCAGCAGCAGCGGTGCGGCGACGCCGATCCGGTCGGCCAGCAGCCGGACCGCCGCGATCGCCAGCAAACCCAGGACGACCACGACGAGAGGGCCCATACCCGGAGCCTCTCGCGATCAGTAGCGGGTCAGCGACCCGATCCCCAGCGACCCCGTCCACGCGTCGAGGTCGTGGCGGGCCTCGCCGAGCTCGCCGAGCACCCGGTGCACCGTGCTCATCGCCTCGTCGGCGTCGGTGGCCGAGAGGACCCCGCCCGCGACGGCGGCGGCGAAGTCGGCGTGGTGCGCCACCCGGGCCGGGCGCCCGTCCAGGATCTCCAGGCCGAGCAGGAGGTCGGTGCAGCGCCACCGCGCGTCGTCGACGTCGATGCGCACGGCGCCGATCTCGGTGGTCACATCGGCCGCGTCGGTGTCCCGCGGCCGGCGTCGCCGCAGGCGCAGGCCGTGCTCGGGCACGTACCAGCAGGTCTCGGCCAGCACGAAGGGGTCCTCGGGGCTCAGGACCGTGGTGCGCAGGCCACCTTCGGTGACCTGCCATCGGTCGAGGGCCTGTTCGAGGACCTCGTCCGGGGCGAGGGGGAGGGTGCGGGTCGCGCTACGGATGTCGACGACCTCGACCAGCTGGCGGGAGACGACGGGGCTCACGGAGCAGGACCCTAGGACACTCGATGGAGGGTCACCGAGGCGGGCCCTACCCGAATGTCAGACGTGTCATTCACGGGGTGACGCGGATCACTCCCACGTCAGGGCAACCTCGTGACCCGCGAGCCAACGGTCCAGGTCGTGGCCGTGACCCGCCAGGCCGGCGAGCGTGCGGTGGCTCGTCCCCAGGGCCCGCTCGGCCCGCTCTGCGTCGAGGACGCCGGCCGCGACGGCCTCGGCGAACTCGTCGAGGTCGAGCACCTCGGTGCGCTCCGCGGTGTGCACGACGAGGTCGATGTAGTGGTCCTCGGTCCACCAGGTCGTCCCGTCGCGGGTGATGTCGACGATGTCGAGGTAGTGGTCCTGGAGGCGCTCGTGGCCGGGCCGCCAGCTGAAGTCGGTGACCCGGACGCCGAGACCGGGCAGCAGCCACGATCGCAGGTGGGTCAGCGTCGGGTGGTCGACCATCGGACGGCTGACGTAGAGCCCGAACGGCTCCTCGCGATAGACCTCGACGGCACGCACGAAGCCCTTGGGGTCGGTGTTCGTGCCGGCGGCGACGTCGAACGTCTCGATCTTCGGAGGGTGCAGGCCCACGAGCGGCGACCCTAGGTCACCAGGGCGGTCCCCGACGACGTCTCGGCACCCGCCCCCACGAGGCGGACGGGTGCCGGGTCGGGGTGAGTCAAGAGGTGTGCGTGGGTGCCGCCTCGCCGGAGGCGACGGCCGGGTCCATCCACACGGCCTCCCAGACGTGGCCGTCCCGGTCGGTGAACGAGCACCCGTACATGAAGCCGTGGTCCTGGTTCGGCTTCCACTCCCCGCCGCCGTGGGCCAGGGCCGCGGCCCGGAGCCGGTCGACCTCCTCGCGGCTGTCGGCGGAGAGGGCCACCAGCACCTCGGTGGTCTTCTGCGCGTCGGCGATCTCGCCGTTGACGAAGTCGCCGAAGCGCTCCGGGGTCATGAGCATCGCGAAGATGTTCTGCTCGATGACGAGGCAGGCGGTCCTCGAGTCGCTGAACTGGTCGTTGAAACCGAAGCCGAGGGCGGCGAAGAACGCGCGGCTGGTGGCGACGTCGGCGACGGGCAGGTTGACGAAGATCGAGCGCACGGTGGTCCTCCGGGGTGTCGGGGGTGTCGGATCAGGAGCGGGCGCGCACGAAGGCGGGCACGAGGACGGCGCCGACGGCGAGGTGGACCGCGACGAGGGCGACGCGCGTCGCCGTGGTCGCCTCGACCAGCGCCACCGGGATCATCGAGGCGGCCACGACGACCACGGCGAGCACGGTCCAGACGGTGGTGCCGTGGCGGCTCAGGCGCTCGAGCAGGGCGAGCACGCCCCAGCCGACCAGCCCGAGCACCACGGTGACCTGGGCGGTGACCACGCCGTCGATGCGGACGGTGCCCTGGCTGTCGGTGATCCAGTAGTCGGCGCCCGCGAGGTGGCCCAGCAGCCACACCGCGAGCGTCACCACGACGGCGAGGACGATCCCGAGCGCCCGCCGGCGGCGCCGGACGGCAGCGCGGCCACGGGAGGCCGTGGTGTCGGTGGTCGGGGTCGGGGCGGTGAGCGTCATGGCGACCTCCGTCGGAGAAACTGTGTCCCGTGGATACTGTGTACGCTAGACACAGTAAGACCGCCGAGGCAAGGGACGGGTCGGATGAGCAGCACGACCGGGACGGACGACCCGGCGTCGGCGCAGGGGCCGAAGGGCCCTCTCCTCTGGCGGAGCCCGGACGAGCCGACGCGGGGCCCGCGTCGCGGTCTGTCGCTCGACGAGATCGCGTGGGCCGCCGTCGAGGTGGCGGACCGCGACGGACTGGCCGGGCTCTCGATGCAGCGGGTGGCCGCCGAGGTGGGGCTGACCAAGATGGCGCTCTACCGCTACGTCGCCAACAAGGACGAGCTCGAGGCGATCATGATCGACGCCGCCGTCGAGGAGCCGCCGGGGCCGGAGGCGCTGGCCGGGACGTGGCGCGAGCAGGCCGAGGAGTTCGCCCGCCTGGTGTCGGACGTCTGGACGAGGCACCCCTGGCTGCCGTGGGTCACCGTCGGCGAGCGGGTGATGGGGCCCCGCGAGGTCGGCTGGGTCGAGGCCGCCGTGCGCGTCGTCGAGCCGCTCGGGCTGGCGCCCGACGAGCGGATGGACGCGGTGTCGATGCTGTTCGGGCACCTGCGCACCACCCTCGCGACCGCCTCGGCCGGCACCCGGCCGTGGACCGCCGACCCCGCGGGCGGGAGCACGATGCGCGACCTCGTCGCCGCCCACGCCGACCGCTATCCCGCCCTCACCGCGGTGATGACCGACCCCGGCCGTCCGGTGGGGTCGCGCTGGGACTTCGGCCTCAGGTGCCTCCTCGACGGGTTCGCGGCGGCCGCCCGGCGGCGCGAGGAGCGCCGGTGACGACGCCGGAGGTCCTGCACCGCTACCTGGCCGCGCTCGACGCCGGCTCGGTCGACGAGGTCCTCGCGTGCTTCGCCCCGGGCGGCGAGGTGGCGTCCCCGCTCTACGGGACGCTGCCGGCCGAGCGCTTCTACCCCGGGCTGTTCGCGGACTCGTCGGCGTCGAGCACCGAGCTGCGGCGCATCTACGTCGATCCCCGGGACGACCGGGAGGTCGCGCTCGCCTTCCACTACGCCTGGGTGCTCGGCGACGGCACGCCCGCGCCCTTCGACGTCGTCGACCTGGTGACGCTCACCGACGAGCGTGACCTCATCGCGCGGCTCACCATCTGCTACGACACCGCGCCCCTGCGGAGCTCGTGGCAGCGGGTGGCGAGCGGCGGCGACGGCCCCTGACCCCCGGCCGACACGGTCGCGCCCCCCGCTGTCGGGGGGCGCGGTTAACCTCGATCCCATGGCGTTCGCGACAGAGGTTCCCGGCTCGGCCCGTGAGGGGGAGAACCCCGAGGGGCTGCCCGACGAGGCGCTCGCGCACTCCGAGCACCGCCCGGTGGGCGAGATCGAGCGCACCGGTGTGCCGTTCGAGGTCGTCAGCCCGTACTCCCCGGCGGGCGACCAGCCCGCGGCCATCGAGGACCTCGAGAAGCGGGTGAAGGGCGGGGAGCACGACATCGTGCTGCTCGGCGCCACCGGCACCGGCAAGTCGGCCACCGCGGCCTGGCTCATCGAGCGGGTGCAGCGCCCGACGCTCGTGATGGCGCCCAACAAGACGCTGGCCGCCCAGCTGGCCAACGAGCTGCGCGAGCTGCTGCCCAACAACGCGGTCGAGTACTTCGTCTCGTACTACGACTACTACCAGCCCGAGGCGTACATCGCGCAGACGGACACCTACATCGAGAAGGACTCCTCGATCAACGAGGACGTCGAGCGGCTGCGCCACTCGGCCACGTCCAACCTCCTGAGCCGCCGCGACGTCGTCGTGGTCGCCTCGGTGTCCTGCATCTACGGCCTCGGCACGCCGCAGTCGTACCTCGACCGCTCGGTGCAGCTGGCCGTGGGGGAGGAGCTCGACCGCGACACCCTGCTGCGCGCCCTGGTCGACGTGCAGTACCAGCGCAACGACATGGCCTTCGCCCGCGGCACGTTCCGGGTCCGCGGCGACACCGTGGAGATCATCCCGGCGTACGAGGAGCTCGCGGTCCGCATCGAGTTCTTCGGCGACGAGATCGAGGCGCTCTACTACCTCAACCCGCTCACCGGCGACGTGGTCCGGCAGGTCGACGACGTCCGCATCTTCCCGGCGACCCACTACGTCGCGGGGCCCGAGCGCATGGAGAAGGCCATCAAGGCCATCGAGGCCGAGCTGGAGGAGCGCCTGGCCGAGCTCGAGCGCCAGGGCAAGATGCTCGAGGCCCAGCGGCTGCGCATGCGCACCAGCTACGACGTCGAGATGATGCGCCAGGTCGGCTTCTGCTCCGGCATCGAGAACTACTCGCGCCACATCGACGGCCGTGGTCCGGGCACCGCGCCGGCCACGCTGATCGACTACTTCCCGCAGGACTTCCTGCTGGTCATCGACGAGTCGCACGTGACCGTCCCGCAGATCGGCGGCATGTACGAGGGCGACATGTCCCGCAAACGCAACCTCGTCGAGTACGGCTTCCGGCTCCCGTCGGCCACCGACAACCGGCCGCTGACCTGGGAGGAGTTCGCCGACCGCATCGGGCAGACGGTCTACCTGTCGGCGACGCCGGGCGACTACGAGATGCGGATGGCCGGCGGCGAGTTCGTCGAGCAGGTCATCCGCCCCACCGGTCTGATCGACCCCGAGGTGGTGGTCAAGCCGACCAAGGGCCAGATCGACGACCTCGTCGGCGAGATCCGCACGCGCGTCGAGAAGGACGAGCGCGTCCTGGTCACCACGCTGACCAAGAAGATGGCCGAGGACCTCACCGACTACCTGCTCGAGCTCGGCATCAAGGTCCGCTACCTGCACTCCGAGGTCGACACCCTGCGGCGCGTGGAGCTGCTGCGCCAGCTGCGCTCGGGGGAGTACGACGTCCTGGTCGGCATCAACCTGCTGCGCGAGGGGCTCGACCTCCCGGAGGTGTCGCTGGTGGCCATCCTCGACGCCGACAAGGAGGGCTTCCTGCGCAGCGAGCGCTCGCTGATCCAGACGATCGGCCGCGCGGCCCGCAACGTGTCGGGCCAGGTACACATGTACGCGGACAAGATCACCGACTCCATGCGCTACGCGATCGACGAGACCAACCGGCGTCGCGAGAAGCAGGTCGCCTACAACACCGAGCGGGGTGTCGACCCCCAGCCGCTGCGCAAGAACATCGCCGACATCCTCGACCGCGTCTACCGCGAGGCCGAGGACACCGAGGAGTCGGTGGAGGTCGGCGGCTCGGCCCGCAACAGCTCCCGCGGCCGGCGTGCGGCGGGCGAGGCCGGCGGCCGCGGCAGCTCGGGCATCGTCGAGCACCGCAGCACCGAGGGCATGGCGCGCGCGGAGCTGGCCGACCTCATCCAGCAGCTCACCGACCAGATGATGGCGGCAGCGCGCGACCTGCAGTTCGAGCTGGCCGGACGCCTGCGCGACGAGATCGCCGACCTCAAGAAGGAGATGCGGGGGATGGACGCGGCCGGGGTGAGCTGAGCGCCGCCGCCCGTACCGTGACCCGGACCACACCGATGACCTAGCATCGCTGTGCCCGGTCCGGGCTCGGGGAGGTGGGTGTGGCTGCTGTCCCCGCCGAGCCCGGTCCCGCGGCGAGCCCGCCCCTCGCGAGCGCCGTGCGGGCGCTCGCGGAGGTCGAGGCCCTCGACATGGCGTTCGCCGCGTCGCTGGACGCCCGGGACGGCACCTTCTGCCTCGGGCACATGAGCGGCGCGCGGGCCGGGAGCATGGACGGCCTGGTCACCGCGGTCGGGCAGGGGCTCGGCGGCAAGGTCCTGGCGGTCGAGCGGCCGCTCGCCGTCGCCGACTACGCCCGCGCCCCGGGCATCACCCACCAGTTCGACCAGGCCGTGTCGGCCGAGGGCCTGCGCGCGGTCTTCGCGCTGCCGGTCCGGGTCGACGGCACCCTGCACGGCGCCGTGTACGGCGCGATGCGGCGCCCGGTCGAGTTCGGCGAGCGGTTCCTCGCCCGGATGGCCGCGACGGTGCGGGCCGCCGTCCGGCCCGGGCCGTCGAGATCCCAGGCCGCCCCGGTCCCGACGCGTGCGACGTCCTGCTCTCGCGCGAGGAGGCCCGCGAGCTGCACGCCGTCCTGCGTGCGGCGCGGGCGAGCACCACCGACCCGGCCGCCCGGTCACGGCTCGACGTCCTCGCGGCGCGACTGCACCAGCCCGGGGCGGCGTCCCCGCCGGCGGTGCACCTCTCGGCCCGGGAGCTCGACGTCCTCGCCCTCGTGGCGGTGGGCCATGCGAACGGCGAGGTCGGGGCGCGCCTCGGGCTCACCGTCGAGACGGTGAAGTCCTACCTCAAGTCCGCGATGGCCAAGCTGGGCAGCCGGACGCGGGGCGAGGCCGTCCACCGCGCCCGCGCGGGCGGCCTGCTGCCCTGAGGCGCCCCCTCGTTCGTGGGTAGTGGGGGCAGGACGCTCCCCCTAACGTCCGCCGCGTCGGACCCGGTCGGACGACGAGGAGCGGCCCGTGGACGTGCCCAGCCTGATGCGCCAGGCCATGACGCTGCACCGTGACCGCACGGCCCTCGTCACCGACCGCCGGAGCCTCACCTTCGACGAGGCCTGGGATCGGGGTGTCCGCACCGCCAACGGTCTGCGGGCGCTCGGGGTCCGGCCGGGCGACCGTGTCGCGAGCGTGGAGGACAACGACCTCGGCGCCGCGGACCTGTTCCTCGGTGTCGCGATCGCCGGGGCGGTCCGCGTCCCGCTCTACGCGCGCAATGCCCGCCGGGCGCACCAGCAGATGATCGAGCAGACGCAGACCCGGGTGCTGGTCGTCGACGCGACGCACGCCGACGAGGTCAAGGGCCTCGACGACCCCACCGACGGGGCGGCCGGCCTGGAGCACCTGCTCGTCCGCGACGAGGGCTACGAGGACTGGCTGGCCGCGCAGTCCGCCGTCGACCCGGAGATCCGCGTCGAGGCCGACGACTGGTACGTCATCCGGCACTCCGCGGGCACGACCGGCCGGCCCAAGGGCGTCGGCTACACCCAGCACGACTGGCTCGTGAACTGCCGCAACTGGTACTACCGCCTGCCGAACCTGCAGAACCACAGCGTCGTCGGCCACGCCGGGCCGATCTCGCACGCGTCCGGCTACCTGTTCCTGCCGGCGTGGCTGCACGGCAGCGCCAACCTGCTCTTCGGGGCGTTCGAACCCGCCAAGGTGCTCACGCTGATGGAGCGGCACCGCGTCACGCACATGTTCGCGCCGCCCTCGATGGTGCAGATGCTCACCGCCGACCCCTCGCGGTCCGGACGGGACCTCGGGGCGCTGGAGTGCCTGCTGGTCGGCGGGGCGCCGATCACCGACGCCACCGCGCTGGCCGGGCGGGCGGCGTTCGGCGACGTCCTGCACCAGGTGTTCGGCCAGACCGAGGCCGTCCCGCTGACCGTGATGACGCCGCAGGAGTGGTTCTCCGACATCCCCGGGTCGTCCCCGCTGCGCGCCGCGGGCAAGGTGCTGCCGTTCGCGCGGATCGAGGTCCGCGACGAGGACGGCACCGTGCTGCCCCTCGGGGCGGAGGGCGAGCTCTGGGCGCAGGTCGAGGGTCAGATGCGCGGTTTCTGGGACGACGACGAGCTGACCGCCACCCGCCTCGTCGACGGGTGGGTCCGCACCCGGGACATCGGCCGGATCGACGGGAACGGCTACGTCTACGTCCTCGACCGGGCGGACGACATGATCGTCTCCGGCGGCTTCAACATCTGGCCCGCCGAGCTCGAGTCCGCCATCGCCGACCACCCCGACATCGTCGAGGTGGCGGTGTTCGCGGTGCCGCACGAGCGCTGGGGCGAGACCCCGATGGCCGTCTGCCGCGTAGCCCCCGACGCGACCGTCACCGCCGCGGAGATCACCGAGCTGGTGCGCGGGGCCCTGGGGTCCTACAAGAAGCCCGGGGCCGTCGAGTTCACCCACGACCCCCTGCCCAAGAACGTCGTCGGCAAGCTGCTGCGCAAGGCCCTGCGCGAACCGCACTGGGCGGGGCAGGCCAGTCGGGTGGCCGGCGCCTGACCTCCACGACCAGGAGCCCGCGATGACTCAGACGTCCGACCGCCCCAGCGGCATCGACCCCGAGCTCGAGCCCGACACGCTCGACGACCAGGACTACGGGGTGCCCTGGGCGCTCGAGGACCACCACCGGGACTGGCAGACGACGTTGCGGGGGTTCTGCGAGCGCGAGGTCGCCCCGGGCGCGGCCGAGCGCAGCATCGCCGGGGTCTTCGATGCCGACCTCGCCCGCGCGGCCGGCCGGCTCGGCGCCTACGGGCTGCTCGCCGACGAGCGCTACGGCGGCGGTGGCGCCGACCTGCGCACGCTCTGCCTCACCGCCGAGGAGCTCGCCCGCGTCGACTCCTCGCTGTCCGTGACCGTCCACGTCCAGGCCATCAGCATCGCCCTGCTCGCCCACCTCGCCAAAGGCCGCGAGGACCTGCTGGGCGAGGTGCTGCCCGGCGCCTGCACGGGGGAGACCTTCGTGTCCTTCGGGCTCACCGAACCCACCGGCGGGTCCGACGCCGGCAACATCGCCACCACGGCGCGCCGCGACGGCGGCGACTGGGTGATCTCCGGGTCGAAGCAGTTCATCACGAACTCCGGCACGCCGTTCTCCCGCTACGTCATCCTCTTCGCCGCCACGGGCGACGCCACGCCGGGCGCGAACGGCCGGTCCCGGCGTCCGGTCTCGGCCTTCCTCGTGCCGCTCGACGCGCCCGGCGTCACCGTCGGCGCGCCCTACGCGAAGCTGGGGTGGCGGTCGTCCGACACCCACCCGCTGTTCTTCGACGAGGTCCGCGTCCCGGGCTCCGCCCTGCTCGGCGAGGAGGGGCGCGGGTACCGCGAGGCGCTCGGCTTCCTCACGTGGGCCCGGTTCCCGATCGCCGCGATGAGCACGGGGCTCGCCCTCGGGTGCCTGGACGACACCCGGCGCTTCGTCGCCGACCGCACCTCGTTCGGCACGCCGCTCGGGGGCCACCAGGGGGTGGCCTTCCAGGTCGCCGACATCGCCGCGCTGGCCGCCACCGCCCGCGTGATGACCTACGACGGCGCGTGGAAGTACGACCACGGCCGGCCGATCGCGAAGGAGGCGGCCACCGCGAAGCTGGTGGCCTCGGAGGCGGCGAACAAGGCGGCGTACCTGGCGACCGAGGTCGCGGGCGGCTACGGCTTCATGGCCGACACCGCGGTCACCCGGCACTACCAGGACGCGCGCATCCTCACGATCGGCGAGGGCACGTCGGAGGTGCAGCGCATGCTGATCGCGCGAGGCCTGGGGCTGCCCGTGTAGTCAGGCGGTGTCGTCAGGCGTGCAGCAGCTCGCCCGCGCGGCGCAGGTCGGCGACGAAGCCCTCCATCATCTCGTCGCGGTCCTGCCCGCGGCTGGGGTCGGCGCGCAGGATCGCCGACGGGTGGATCGTCGGCACCAGGGTCAGGTCGTTCCACGGGCGGGGCTCGCCGCGCTCGGCGGTGATGCGGAACGACGAGCCGAGCAGGGCCTTCCCCGCCGTCGCGCCCAGGGTGAGCAGCACCTGGGGCTTCACCAGCGCGAGCTCGGCGTCGAGCCACGGCCGGCAGGCCTTGATGTGGCCGGCCTTCGGCGTCTCGTGGATGCGCCGCTTGCCCTGGTAGCGGAAGTTGAAGTGCTTGACGGCGTTCGTGACGTAGGCGTCGTCGCGGGCGATCCCGGCGCTCTCGAGGGCCTCGTCGAGCAGGCGTCCCGCCGGTCCGACGAACGGCGCACCCTGCCGGTCCTCCTGGTCGCCGGGCTGCTCGCCGACCATCACCAGGCGCGCCTGCGGGGGACCGGAGCCGAAGACCGTCCCGGTGGTGTCGTGGTGGAGCTCGCACGCCGTGCACCCGGCGGCGCGCTCGCGCAGCGTCTCGAGGTCGGGCGCGTCCGTCTCGAACAGATCCAGCGGCTCGGTCACGGGGCGGGGTGCCCGGTGTCAGTCGAGGCAGAACTCGTTGCCCTCGGGGTCGGCCAGGATGATGTGCCCGCCCTGCAGCGGGGGCGCGGGCTCGTGCCGTTCGAGGCGGGTCGCGCCGAGGCCGACGAGCCGTGCGGCCTCCGCCTCGAGCGCCGCCATGCGCTCCTCGCCCGCGAGCCCGGGCGCCGCGCGCACGTCGAGGTGCACGCGGTTCTTGACCTGCTTGCCCTCGGGCACCTTCTGGAAGAACACGCGCGGGCCCGGGCCGTCGGGGTCGTTGACCGCCGAGGCGTCGTTGCGGTGCTCGGGCGGGACGCCGAACGCCTCGAGGGCGTCGTCCCAGGTGGCGAAGCCCTCCGGCGGGTCCTGGAGGCGGTAGCCCAGCGCCTCGGCCCAGAACGTCGCCAGCTTTCCCGGGTCGGCGCAGTCGAAGGTGATCTGGATGTCGCGGCTCATGCCCGCAGGCTCGCACCGATGGCGGACAGGTGCGGTCCGCCTCGCCGCGAAGTTCGGCGGGCAGGGAACGGCGGCCGGTCTATGGCGCGGCTCACGAGCGCTGCCTAGGCTGCGGCGAGGTCCGTCGACGTCGAGGGGGTTCTCGTGCCTCACGGGGACGACGGGGTCTGCGCGGTCACGCGCAGCACCGACCTTCGTCAGCACGCCCGCCTGCTCCACCAGGCCCATGACGCGCGGCTGCAGGGCACCCGGCCGACGACGGCGCTGCGCCGGGTGGTGAGCCGGTCGTGGGACCGGGTCCTGTCCTACGGCGTCGCCCCCGACGGGCGGTCCCTCGAGGACCCGGCGGCGCCGGACGTCGTCGAGCGCCGGCGGGCGGAGTCGCCCATCGCCGGCGTGCTGCCCCAGCTGCGGGCGAGCCTCACGGCGGTCGCCGAGGACGCCGAGCACATCATGGTCGTCACCGCCGCCGACGGCTTCGTGCTCTGGCGCGAGGGCGCGGTGCGGGTCGGGCGGCTCGCCGACTCCCTGGGCTTCATGCCGGGGGCGGACTGGACCGAGGCCTCCGTCGGCACGAACGCCATCGGCACCGCGCTGGCCGAGCACGCGTCCGTGCAGCTGTTCTCCGCCGAACACTTCGTGCGCGCCCAGCACCCGTGGACCTGCACGGCCAGCCCCATCCACGATCCGCGCACGGGGGAGATGCTCGGCGTCGTCGACCTCTCCGGGCCGGCGCCGACCGTGCACCCGACGACGGTGGCCCTCGTGCACACCGCGGTCCGCCTCGCCGAGACCGGCCTGTGGGGCGCGCACGAAACGCGCCTCGAGGGCCTGCGCGCCATCGCGGCCCCGATGCTGGCGCGGAGCACGGGGCCCGCGCTCGTCGTCGACGACCACGGCTGGGTCGCCGCCGCCACCGGCCTCGCCCCGCGCGAACGCGTCGGCGTGCCCCGGGCGGGCGAGGCGATGCTCGTCCACGGCCTGGGCGCCTGCCTGCCCGACCGCGTGCCCGGCGGCTGGATGCTGCGCCCGTCCGACGCCGCAGGCCCGGGCCGGACGCGCCTGCGCCTCGACCTCGACGCGGAGCCCGCGGGCGCGGTGGTCGAGGGCAACGAGGTGTGGCGGCACGCCCTGAGCCGGCGCCACCTGCAGATCCTCGCGCTCCTCATGCGCGCCGGGAGCCGGGGGATGGACGCCGCGGCGATCAGCCGCGTCCTCTACGACGACGGCGCCCACCTCGTCACTGTCCGCGCCGAGCTCTCGCGGCTGCGACGCGTGCTCGGCGGGCTCATCGCCGCCCGCCCGTACCGGATCGCGCCCGGCGTCGAGGTGCTCGCGCCGACGCCGCAGGACGAGGCGCGCCTCTTCGGCGTCGGGAACGCAACACCGCTGCAACCCTGGTCGTGACCGGGCTCACTCCCGTGGGATGGGGTCACGCCCACCTCAGGAGGACCCATGAAGGCCGCTCGCTTCCACGGACGCGGTGACGTCCGCGTGGAGGACGTCCCGGAGCCCCGACCCGGGCCCGGGCAGGTGCAGATCGCCGTCGAGTGGTGCGGCATCTGCGGCACCGACCTGCACGAGTACCTCGACGGGCCGATCTTCGCGCCGACGACGCAGGCGCCGCACCCACTGACGGGGGGCGCGGTGCCGATCACCCTCGGCCACGAGTTCTCGGGGATCGTCTCCGGTGTCGGCGAGGGCGTCACGGGCGTGTCCGAGGGCGACCGGGTCGTCGCCGAGCCCTACGACGTGTGCGGGGTCTGCGTCGCGTGCCGGGCCGGGCGCTACAACATCTGCCGCTCGCTGGGTTTCGTCGGCCTCGACGGCGACCAGGGCGGGTTCGCCGAGAAGATGGTGATCGACCAGCGGTGGGTGCACCCGATCGCCGGCCTCACCGCCGAGCAGGGCGCGCTCGTCGAGCCCCTGGCCGTCGGCTACCACGCCACCAAGCTCTCCGGGATCGAGAAGGGGCAGACCGCAGCGGTCTTCGGCTCCGGCCCGATCGGGCTGGTCACCGCCGCCGCGCTGAAGGCGCTGGGCGCCGGTCAGGTCGTCGTGGTCGAGCCCGCCGACGCCCGCAAGGCCAAGGCACCGGGCGCGGGTGCCGACCACGTCCTCGACCCCACCGAGGTCGACGTGCCCGAGGCGATCCGCGACCTCACCGACGGCGCCGGCGCGGACGTGACGTTCGAGTGCGCAGGCCTCGATCCCGTCCTCGCGCAGGCCGTCGCGTCCACCCGTCCCGGCGGGACCTGCATCAACGTCTCGATCTGGGGCCACCCGGCGACCTTCGACGTGAACTCGCTGGTGTTCTCCGAGATCCGGCTCATCGGGTCGCTGGCCTACGCGGGCCGGCACCCCGAGGTCATCGACCTCATCCGTGACGGCGTCGTCGACGTCGACCAGTTCATCACCGGCCGCATCGCCCTCGCCGACATCGTCGACCAGGGCTTCCGCGAGCTCATCGACCACAAGGAGACCAACGTGAAGATCTTGGTGCACCCGTGACCGCCGCGGGGACGCGCGTCGCCGTCGTCACCGGCGCCGGACGGGGGATCGGCGCTGCCATCGCCCGCCGGCTCGCCTCCGACGGGCTGGCCGTGATGGTGTCCGACATCGACGCGGCGACCGCGGCCGAGGTCGCGCAGGAGATCACCGACAAGGGCGGGCAGGCCGCGTCGACCGTCACCGACGTCGCCGACCGCGAGGCCTGCCAGGCGCTCGTCGCCGCGACCCGCGAGCGGTTCGGGTCGATCGACGTGATGGTCGCCAACGCAGGGATCGCGCAGGTCAAGAAGCTGCTCGAGGTCTCGCCGGAGGACCTGCAGCGGATGCTGTCGATCAACGTCGGCGGAGTGCTGTGGTGCCTGCAGGCGGCCGCCGAGGCGATGATCGAGCAGGGGCACGGCGGGAAGATCATCAATGCGGCGTCGATCGCCGGGCACCAGGGGTTCGACCACCTCGGGCACTACTCGGCGTCGAAGTTCGCGGTGCGGGCGCTGACGCAGGCGTCGGCGAAGGAGCTGGCGCCGCACCAGATCACCGTCAACGCCTACTGCCCGGGCATCGTCGGCACCACGATGTGGGACGAGATCGACGAGGGCCTCGGCGGCTACCTCGGCACCGGCAAGGGCGAGGCACTCCAGCAGTACTCGCAGCTCATCGCGCTGGGCCGGGTGCAGACGCCCGAGGACGTCGCGTCGTTCGTCTCCTACCTCGCCAGCCGCGACGCGGACTACATGACCGGGCAGGCGGTGATGATCGACGGCGGGATCGTGATGGTCTGATCCCGACGGGCGGCGGGTCGGTTCGACGCAGTGGGAGTGGCGGGGGTAACATCATCGTCATGCAGGCGAAGCGTCTCGAGGTAGTACTTCGGCGCGCCGGGTAGCCAGGGCCCCGGCGCGCATCACCGCTCACCATCAGTGGGCGGTCCGCCGAGACCTGGCTCGGATCCACCTCTCCCACGGATCCCTGGAGTCACCCGTGACCACGCTCGAGCAGCCCGCCACCCCGGCGTTTCCCGCCGCCCCCCGCCGCATGTCCCGGCTGCCGCGCCCCTTCACGATCCTCACCACCGGCGGCATGCCCGGGGTCATGGACCTGGCGTCGGCGCTCTGCTCGTTCGGCTACCGCGTCCCCGACTTCTCGGTCGACGTCCACGAGGGCGTCAGCTGCTCGTGCATCCAGTGCACGGTCGCGCTGACCAGCGCGGAGTGCGCCGAGTTCGCCGACCGCGTCCGCACCCTGCCGGGCGTCCTGTCGGTCGAGCCCGCCTGCTGACTCCTGCCTAGGCGCATGATGGAGCGGTGAGCGACGACGCCCGCCGCGGGCCCGACCGTCCCGGGGAGTGGTCCAATCCCTTCGAGGACCTGATCGGCAAGCTCGTCGAGGGCTTCGGTGATCTGGGTGCCCCCGACGGACGGGACGGCCGGGACGACCCGCCGCCCGGGCGGCCGCGCGGGGACACCCGCACCCCGGTGCTCGACCGCTTCGGGCGCGACCTCACGGCCGAGGCCCGCGCCGGGCGCCTCGACCCGGTGGTCGGACGCGAGCGGGAGGTCGCCGCCGTCCTCGAGATCCTGGGGCGCCGGACCAAGAACAACCCGGTGCTGGTCGGCGACCCGGGCGTGGGGAAGACCGCGATCGTCGAGGGCATCGCCGCCCGCATCGCCGCCGGCACCGTGCCCGGACCGTCGGGTCGGCGAGTCGTGGCCATCGACCTCGCCGGGCTCGTCGCCGGCACCAAGTACCGCGGGGAGTTCGAGGAGCGGCTGCGCCGGCTCGTCGACGAGGTCACCGCCACCGACCGCGGCGTCGTGCTCTTCCTCGACGAGCTGCACACCGTCGTCGGGGCGGGCGCGGGCGTCGAGGGGACGATGGACGCCGCGGACATCCTCAAGCCGGCGCTGGCGCGCGGCGAGCTGCAGGTCGTCGGCGCGACGACGCTCGAGGAGTACCGCCGCCACGTCGAGTCCGACCAGGCGTTGGAGCGCCGCTTCGCCCCGATCACCGTCGACGAGCCGACGATCGAGCAGACCGTGGCGATCCTCGACGGCCTCAAGGGCCGCTACGAGGACCACCACGGCGTGCGGCTGCCCGAGGACACCCGCCGGGCCGCGGTCGAGCTCACCGCCCGCCACGTGCGCGACCGCTTCCTGCCCGACAAGGCCATCGACGCCCTCGACACCGCCGCGGCCCGCGTGCGGCTGCGGCGCGCGGAGGACCCGGGCGCCTCGGGGACGGTCTCGGTCTCCGACATCGCCCAGGTCGTCGCCGACCGGACCGGTCTGCCCGTCGCCCACCTCACCGACTCCGAGCGGACCCGCCTGCTCGGCCTCGCCGACCACCTGCGGCGGCGCGTCGTCGGCCAGGACCACGCGCTCGACGCCGTCACCGACGCCGTGCTCGCCGGGCGCGCGGGGATGGGCGCACCGGGACGACCGGTGGCGTCGTTCCTGTTCGCGGGGCCCACCGGGGTGGGCAAGACCGAGCTCGCCCGTGCCCTGGCCGAGGCCCTGCACGGCTCCGACGAGCGCCTCGTGCGCCTCGACCTCGGCGAGTTCCGCGAGGCCCACACCGTCGCCCGCCTCACCGGCGCGCCGCCCGGCTACATTGGCCACGACCGCCCCGGCGAGCTCACCGAGGCGATCCGGCGCACGCCGTCGTGCGTGGTGCTCCTCGACGAGATCGAGAAGGCGCACCCCGACGTGCTGGCCCTGCTGCTCGGGGTGCTGGACGCGGGCCGGCTGACCGACGGGCGCGGGCGCACGGTCTCGTTCGCCGACGCCGTCGTCATCCTCACCAGCAACCTGGGCGCGAGCGCGCTGACCGAGGGCCGCGATCCCGACGAGGCGCGGTCGGCGGTGCTCTCCGCGCTCGCGCGTGCCCTGCGTCCCGAGTTCCTCGGCCGGGTCGACGAGGTCGTGCTGTTCACCCCGCTCGACCCGGAGGCCCGGCGCCGGGTGGTGGAGCTCCTGCTGGACGGCACGCGCGAGCGCCTCGCGGCCCAGGAGGTGTCGCTGGAGGTGACGCCCGCCGCCGTCGACGCCCTCGTCGTGCGCGGGCACGACCCGACGCTGGGCGCCCGCCCGATGCGCCGCGTCGTCACCCGCGAGGTCGACCGTGCGCTGTCCAAGCGCATCGTCGCCGGGGCCCTGCGCCCGGGCGGCAAGGCGACCATCGACGCGCCCGACGCCGAGGGGCCGCTGACGATCGAGGTCACGGGCTGAGGGTCCGCACGCGCTGACCGGGGCTCTCCATGTCGATCTCTCGGGAGTGCCGTCAGTGTTCTTCGGCGCGACCGCACTGACGACACTGTCGGGAGATCGAACTGGCGAGGCCGCCTGTAGAGGTCCTGCACTACCGTCGCCGACAGGAGCGCCGGCGGGTTCGTCGTGGTGCTCAGGACCCCGCACGTGACCGTCCGGGCCCGGGCGGCGGTGATCGAGATCCGGCAGCGACGACGACTGGGGATTCGCGAGCGTGCTGGTCCTCGCCGTGAGCTGCGTGGCGTGGACGCCCGGCGCGTCGTGCACACCGCGGCGGAGGTCGCGAGGACCCAGCACTCCTGACCGCCGCGAGCGGCACGTTGCGCATGATCGACCGGCGTCGCGGCCTGCGGAACGTGCCCGTCGCGGCGCGCCGGAGCGCCCCGGATCGCCAGGCGTCGCCCTCGGTGATCGACGCGGATTTCCTGGCGCTGAGTGCCAGCGTGGACGCAGGGCTTGCACACGGAGTGCGCCGGTCGGGCTAGCTCGTGATGTCCTTGCGGCGGAACCACCAGACCGCCGTGGCGCCGAAGGCGATGCACCAGACCAGGGCGGAGAGGACGCCGCGGGCGAGGTCGGTGCCGTCGACGTCGAGGGTGAGCAGGTCGGCGAAGGCGAACACGTCGTGGGTGGGCAGCACGTTCCGGATCGAGCCCAGCGCGTCGACGGTGTCGAGGATCTGGGACAGGATCGAGATCAGGACCGCGCCGCCGACGGCGCCGAGCGGGGCGTCGGTGACCACCGAGAGCAGCGAGGCCACGCCGGCCACCCAGAGCAGGTGGACCGCGAGGTAGGCGACGGCGAGGGCGATGCGCACGAGCGCCGTGCCGTAGGGCAGCGACTCGCCGGTGGGGGAGAGGTAGTCGCCCGCCCCGTACACCAGCGTGCCGAGCACCACGGCCACCAGCGGCAGCACGAGCAGCGTCGCCAGCGAGAGCAGCGCGGCCACGATCGCCTTCTGGCGCAGCAGGCGCACCCGGGGTACGGGGATCGCCAGCAGGTAGCGCAGCGACGACCACGACGCCTCGCTGGCGACCGTGTCGCCGAAGAACAACGCCACGACCACCACGAACAGGAAGCTCGCCGAGGAGAAGAGCGCGAAGACCGCGAAGTTCACCCCCGACGCCTGCGCGAGGTCGGTGAGGCTGGTGGCCGCGGCGCCCTGGTCGGGGGCGTCGCCGACCGAGAAGGCGATCCAGAGGATCACCGGCAGCAGCGCGAACAGCGCGAGCGTCACCTGCGTGCGGCGCCGGCGCCACTGCCGGGTCAGCTCGACGCGCACGGGCAGCGTGCGGGACCCGTCCACGGTGGTGGTCACGAGCGGGGCACCTCCTCACCGATCAGCGCGAGGAACGCGTCCTCGAGACGGCGCCGGGGCCCGACGCCGCGGACGTCGAAGCCGGCCTCCACCAGCGTGCGGACGACGGCGGCGCGGTCGACGTCGCCGAGGTCGACGAGGACCACGTCGGCGTCGCCCGGGTCGGCCTCGACGTCGCGCACCCCGTTGCGCCCGCGCAGGACCGAGACGGCCTCGTCGCGCCGGGTGGCGTCGACGGACACCGCGACCTGCCCGTTCGCGACGAGCTCGGCCACCTCGCCGGTGGCGACGACCCGGCCGCGATGCATGACGACGACGTGGTCGCAGGTCTGCTCGACCTCGGCCAGCAGGTGGCTCGAGACCAGGACCGTGCGGCCCTCGGAGGCGCGGGCGTAGGAGCGCAGCACCTCCCGCATCGCGTGGATCTGGGGCGGGTCGAGGCCGTTGGTCGGCTCGTCGAGCACGAGCAGGTCGGGCAGCCCGAGCATGGCCTGCGCGATCGCGAGGCGCTGGCGCATGCCCTGGCTGTAGGTGCGCACCGTCCGGTCGACGGCCGATCCGAGCCCGGCGATGTCCAGGGCCTCCTCGAGGTGCGCCTCGTCGCGGGGGCGTCCGGTGGCCGCCCAGTAGAGCTCGAGGTTGTCCCGCCCGGTGAGGTGCGGCAGGAACCCGGCGCCCTCGACGAAGGCGCCGACGCGCCCCAGCACCGGCGCCCCCGCGACGACGCGCCGGCCGAAGACGCGCAGCTCGCCCGCCGTCGGGGCGATGAGCCCGAGCAGCATGCGCAGCGTCGTCGTCTTGCCGGCGCCGTTGGGGCCGAGCAGGCCGAGGACCTGGCCGCGTTCGACGGTGAACGAGACGTCGTCGACGGCGACCAGGCCGCTCGGCCACGACTTCGAGAGCCCGCGGACGACCAGCGGGGTGTCGGCGAGCGCCTCCTCGAGGGCGAGCACACCGCCGGGCTCCAGGTCGCGGCGCCGGCGGCGGACCGCGAGGACCCGCGCGACGAGCCAGGCGACGAGCACGCCGAGCAGCAGCACGCCCGCCGCGGCGAGCGGGGCGATCGGCACCGAGGTCCCGCTGCGGACGTCGCCGGGCACCGAGGGCACGGAGAGCGTGGAGTCGCCGGCCAGGCCGATCCGGTGCACGGCCGGGGCGGTCGCGGCGGCGTAGGCCTGGTCGGTGGTCGAGACGACGACCTCGAGGCGGTGGCCGGCGGCGAGCGTCGCGACCACGGCGGGGAGGCTCACCGACACCTCGGTCGGCGTCGGTCCCGGGGTGGGCAGGCGCATCGGTGAGACCGCGTTGCCCAGCAGCGTGCGGGTGCCCGGCGCGCCGTCCCCGGCCGCGACGTCGTAGACCTTCGCGAAGAGCACCGGCTCGCCGGCGACCGCGCCCGGCACCGACGACACCGTGAGCCGGACCTCCGGCGTACCGGCGACCACCGTGCGGGCGGGCAGCGGGTCGGTGGAGAACCGCGCCGCCTGGCCCGGGAGGTCGTTCGCGAGCCGGCCCAGCAGCGCCGAGGCCCCGCCACCCCGCCGCCGGCACCGCCGCCGCCCCCACCGCCGCCGGAGCTGCCGCCGCCGTCGTCCTCCTCCTCGTCCCCGGAGCCGTCCCCGGAGCCATCACCCGAACCACCGGCCGCGCCCCCGGCCAGGCCCGCGAGGCCCGGCACCGACGAGATCGCGGACGGGGCGCCCCGGCCGGCGCGACGATGTCCTGGGCCTCGCCGCGCAGCGGCAGCGGGGTGCGGACGGTCCCCGGCCCGCCGTCCAGGCCGGGGTAGACGCTCGCGGTGATCGTGCGCTGCGTGGGGGCCCGGCGGGCCTGCACCCCGGACGGGACGACGTAGGTGAACGCCGCGCCGGGGTCGGCGCCGGTCCCGGCGAGGTGGTGGTCGAACCAGGCCTGCATCCGCTCGGTCGTGCGCCGGTCGGGCTCGCCCCCGTCGTGGCCGCCGGCGAACCAGCTGACCGCGACGGTGCCCCCGCCGGCCGCGATCTGGCGGGCGGTGGCGTCGGCCTGGTCGAGGCCGAAGAGCGTGTCCTGCTCGCCCTGGACGAGCAGCGTCGGCGCGCTGATGCGGCCGGCCACGCTCGCGGGCGAGGCGCGGTCGAAGAACGACGCGAGGGCCGGGGCTCGCGCCCGGTGGTGATGGCGGCGACGTACCCCGCGCAGACCTCGGGGACGAAGCGCCCGCAGACCTGCGGCGGGGCCTGCTCCTGGCCCGGCCCGGGCCGCGAGCCGCTGCCGAAGAACAGCGCCGACCACGCCCGCTTGAACACCCCGTCGGGGGCGGCGGCGCTCGCCGCGGGCGTCGTGGCGGGGTCCGGGCCGGCCCGGTCGGGGAAGAGCGACTGGCCGAGGTCGTTCCAGGTGATGATCGGGATGGTCGCGTCGACGCGCGGGTCCGCGCCGGCGAGCAGCAGCGCCAGCGCCCCGCCGTACGAGGCGCCCGTGACGCCCACCCGCGGGTCGCCGGGCCCGTCCTGGCGCACCTCGGGCCGCGCGGCGAGCCGGTCGACGAGCTGGCGGGCGTCGGTGACCTCGTACTCCGGGGAGTTCAGGGCGATCTGCCCGGTGCTCTCGCCGAACCCGCGCGCCGACCAGGCGAGGGCGACGTAGCCGCGCTCCGCCCAGGCGCGGGCCTCGTCGGCCACCGAGTCCTTGCTGCCGCCGAAGCCGTGGGCCACGAGCACCGCAGGCGCCGGGCCCGAGGTCGCCGGCAGCCAGAGCGTCGCGTCGAGGCTCTGTGGCTGGTCGCGCGCCGGGCCGTCGAGGACGTCGATGCGCAGGTCCTCGCTGCGCACCGAGCCACCGGGCGCGGGAGCTGCGGCCACCGTCGCGGCCCCGACGAGCAGGACGGCGAGCAGGACTCCGAGGGCCCGGAGCGGGCGGCTGATCACGGGCGCACGGTATCCCGGTTCGTCTGAACCGGTCGTGAGCGACCTATTCCCCACGGCCCGGTGCGCATCGCCACCGAGGGCCGCCTTCGCCCTGCGCTCACATCAGTGACACACTCCGTAGCGGAGGGGAGTATCCCCACGCGGGGGCCTCGTCAGCACGGCATCGGAAGTCTCGGTGCCCGGGGCCCTCGGTCGCCGATTCGGCGGCGGGAGAGACCTCCGGTGGATGGCGTCCGTCCCGACGTGCCCCCGGAGATCGGAGAACCCCCGTGAACGTGCCCTTCTGGGTGTGGGCCGCCACGATCGTCGGCCTGCTGGCCGTCCTCGCGCTCGATCTCGCGATCGTCGGCCGCCGCCCCCACGAGGTGGGTGTCCGCGAGGCGGCGCGCTGGGTGGCGGTGTACATCGCCCTCGCCGCGGTCTTCGCCGTCGGCCTGTTCCTCGTGGCCGGCCAGGAGCCCGCGACGGCGTTCGTGGCCGGCTACGTCACCGAGTACTCGCTCTCGGTCGACAACCTCTTCGTCTTCCTGCTGATCATGGGCGCCTTCGCGGTGCCCAAGGTGCACCAGCACCGGGTGCTGCTGTTCGGCATCCTCATCGCCCTGGTGCTGCGCGGGGGGTTCATCCTCGCCGGCGCCGCGGTGATCGAGCGGTTCAGCTGGGTGTTCTACCTGTTCGGCGCGTTCCTCGTGCTCACGGCCATCAAGGTCGTCACGACGGACGACGAGGACGAGGAGTTCCGCGAGAACGCCGCCCTGCGCCTCGTGCGCCGGGTGCTGCCGGTGACCGACGACTACCTCGGCACCAAGTCGGTCGTCCGGCGCCGCGACGCGCGGGGCCGGCTGCGGCTCATGGTCACGCCGATGCTCATGGTGATGATCGCGATCGGCATGACCGACCTGCTGTTCGCGCTGGACTCGATCCCCGCGATCTTCGGCCTGACCCGCGACCCCTACATCGTGTTCACCGCGAACATGTTCGCGCTGATGGGCCTGCGCCAGCTCTACTTCCTGCTGGGCGGGCTGCTGCAGAAGCTCGTCTACCTCTCGTACGGCCTGGGCGTGATCCTCGCCTTCATCGGCGTGAAGCTCATCCTCGAGGCCCTGCACACCAACACGCTGCCGTTCCTCAACGACGGCGCTCCCCTCGACGTCCCCGTGATCGGGATCGAGGTCTCGCTGGCGGTCATCGTCGGTGTGTTGCTGATCACGACCGTCGCGAGCCTCGTCAAGGTCCGGTACTTCACGGCGCCCGAGCCCGAGCAGCCGTCCGACCAGCCGCCCGACCAGCCGACCGACCGGGCCGGCGCGAACGATCCCGTCACCGTCGCCCGCACCCCCGGCGACTAGCGCCTCACCAGGGAGCCACCGCCCGCACGGTTCGGTGGCACCCTCGAACGGGGACGTGAGTGAGGGGAGTCGGGACGCCGGTGGCGGGACGGTCGGGGACGGCCGCGGGGCGTGCCCTGTGGCGATGGGCCGTGGTGGCCGTGGTCGGCGCACTCCTGGTGGGGGTCCCCGCGCTGCTGGCGGCGCGTCCCAGCGACGCGCAGGCCGACCCGCAGCAGCTGCGCGACCGGATCGCGGCGTCCGCGGGGGTCGGGTGGACCGGCTACGCCGAGGCCCGCGCGACGCTCGGGCTCCCGCGTATCGCCGCCCTCGCCGACGTCACCACGCTGCTCTCGGGCGTGACGCGGATGCGCGGCTGGTACGCGGGCCCGGACCGGGCACGCACCGACGTGCTGTCGGCGGTGGGGGAGCGCGACCGCTACGTCACCCCGCGCGGCCAGGCCGTCTGGGACTACGGCGCCGAGCTGCTGACCATCGTCGCCCGTGACCCGGAGGTGCGCCTGCCCCGCTCCGAGGACCTCCTCCCGCCCGACCTGGCCCGGCGCCTGCTCGCCGGCACGGCCTCAAGTGACCCTGCGACGGCCCTGCCCTCCCGGCGGGTCGCGGGCGTCGACGCCGCGGGGGTGCGCGTCACGGTCGCCGACCCGGAGACCACGGTCGACGCGCTCGACGTCTGGGCCGACCCGGCGACCGGGCTGCCCGTCGCCGTCGAGGTGCGGGCCCGCGGGGTCGCCGAGCCGATGATCAGCACGGCGTTCGGCGACCTGGAGGAGGGTCCGCCCGACCCGACGGCCCTCGAGCCGCGCCGCGGACCGGGCGCCGGCGTGACGCGCAGCCCCACGTCCGACCTCTTCGGCGTCCTCGGCCGCGGCGACGGCAGCACCCTGCCCGCAGTGCTCGCCGGGCGGGAGCGCGTGCCGCCGGAGCGCCGCTTCCCGGCGCTCGGCCAGTACGGCACGACGCTCGGGCAGCTGATCGCGGTGCCGCTGCCCGCCGACTTCGCCGGCACCCTCCTCGGCGGCATCGACCGCGCCGGGGCCGGGCGCACCCTGACCGTCGACGGGCAGGGCTCGGCGCTGGAGACCCCGCTGCTCTCGCTCGCCGTGGTGCGCAGCGAGGACGGCGCCCGGGCCTGGGTACTGGCCGGGCTCGTCCCGCCCGCCGCGCTCGACTCCGGGGCCGCGGACCTGCTGGCGGGGGGCCGTCAGTGAGCACGCGGGAGACCCAGCGGATCGACGCCCGGCCGCCGTCGTCCGGGCTCGTGATCGAGACCCGCGGCGTCACCAAGCGCTTCGGGTCGCACGTCGCCGTCGACGACGTCGACCTGCACGTCGCCGAGGGCGCCCGCTACGGCTTCCTCGGCCCGAACGGGTCGGGCAAGACGACGATGGTCCGGATGCTGCTGGGGCTCGTGTACGCCACGCGCGGCGAGATCACGGTCCTCGGGGCGACGGTGCCGAACCGGGTGGCCGACGTGCTGCCGGAGATCGGGGCGATGGTCGAGGGCCCGGCCGCCTACCCGCACCTGTCCGGGCGGACCAACCTCGCGCTGCTCGACGCGTCCGGGCCCCGGCGTGGCCGGGACGGGCGCCGGCGCCAGCGGGTCGAGGAGGTCCTCGAGCGCGTCGGGCTCGCGGCGGTCGACCGGCGGCCCGTCCGCACGTACTCGCTCGGCATGCGCCAGCGCCTCGGTCTGGCGGGCGCGCTGCTGAACCGGCCCCGGCTGCTGGTGCTCGACGAGCCGACGAACGGGCTCGACCCGCACGGCATCCGGGAGGTCCGCGACCTGCTGATCGAGCTGAACGCCGCGGGCACCACGGTCTTCCTGTCGAGCCACCTGCTCGCCGAGATCGAGGCGCTGTGCACCACCGTCGGCGTCGTCGACCGGGGCCGGCTCGTGCTCGAGGACGCCCTCGACGCGGTGCGGGGCCCGACGGGACGGCTCGTGGTGCGCACCCCCGACCCGGACGGCGCGGCCCGGCTGCTCGGCCGGGCGGTGGCCGAGCGCCACGACCACACGCTCGTCGTCGACGCCGCCCCCGGCGGCCCGTCGGCACTGGCCCGCCACCTGGTCGAGCACGGCGTGCCCCTCGACGGGCTCGCCGAGCAGCGCCGCAGCCTGGAGGACGTCGTCGTCGCACTGACAGGGCCAGGCTCGGACACCGCGCGCGACCGGGGGGCCCGCGCGTGATCCGCGTCGAACTGATCAAGCTCGCCGGCCGTCCCCGCACCTGGGTGGCGATCGGCCTGCTGTGCCTGCTGCCCGCGGTGGTCGCCGTCTTCCTCGCGACCACACGCATCTCCCCGCCGCCGGGGCAGGGCGCGGCGTTCCTGTCGGCGGTGCTGCAGTCCGGCTCGCTCTACCCCGCCGCGGCGCTGGCGCTCGTCCTGCCGATCTTCCTGCCGGTGGCCGTGGCCGTCGTCGCGGGCGACGCCGTGGCGGGCGAGTCGTCCCAGGGCACGTTGCGCTACCTGCTCGTACGCCCGGTGCGCCGCACCGCGCTGCTGGGCGCCAAGCTCGTCGCGATCGTGGTGTTCGTCGTGGTCGCGGTGCTCTCGGTCGCCGGCACCTCCTACGTCGTCGGGGTCTCGCTGTTCGGGGCGGGCGACCCGGTGGCCGTGGTGCGCGCGCTGCCCGAGGTCACCGGCGGGGACGACGCGGTCGCGGGCGCGGGACCGGCCGGCGGCCAGCAGCCCTCCTCGGCCGGCGGCCAGGTCGGCGGGTCCGACGCGTCGCAGTCGGGGGCGCAGCCGGGCGCCGAGACCGGCGACAGCACGGTGGCCGCCGACGACCAGGCCGCGCGTGAGCGGGCGCAGTCGTCGGTCTCGTCGCTGTCCGGGGAGGCGCTCGGGCCCGCCGACCTCGCGGCGCGCCTGCTCGGCGCGATGGGCTACGTGGTCGTCTCGATGCTCGGCGTCGCCGCGATCGCCCTGTTCCTCTCGACGGTCACGGCGTCCTCGCTCGGCGCGACCCTCGGGGCCCTCGCCGCACTGATCACCAGCCAGGTGCTCGTGAGCCTCGACGCGGCGTCGTCCGTGACGCCCTACCTGCCGACGCGGTACTGGCTGGCCTGGGTCGACTTCTTCCGCGACCCGATCTTCCTGCGCGACATCTCGTCCGGGCTGTGGCTCCAGGCGGGCTACGTCGTGGTGCTCATGCTCGCCGCCTGGGCGAACTTCACGACGAAGGACGTCACCAGCTAGGTCTCGGGGTCAGCTCCGGCCCTCGTCGCGCAGGGCGTCGCAGGCGTCCGGGTCGGCGGTGGGCAGGGGACCGGTGCCGAGGCCCCGCAGGACGAGCCCGACCGCCAGCGGGTCCACCGGCAGGCGCGAGTGGGGGATCGTCGCGTCGGAGCAGACGTCCTGGAGGCGCACGGCGTCGGTGCCGGGGAGCTCGGCGGAGTCGGGCGGGGTGACGGTCTCGTCGTCGGCGGTCCACAGCGACAGCCAGGGCACCCCGGCCGGCGCGGTCGCGAGGCCGGTGAGCAGCGCGCTCCCCGGCGCGAGCTGCTGGCACGCGCGCGGGCAGGCCCCGGGCACCAGCGCGCCACCCGCGGCGGCGAGCTCGGCGCCCCGCAGCGGCGAGCCGAGGGTGACGACGCGGCGCACGGCCGGGGCGGTCCGCCCGCGGTCGAGGTAGACGCGGGTGGCGACCCCGCCGGCGGAGTAGCCGACGACGTCGACCGAGGGCGCGCCCTCGTCGAGCAGCCCGCGGACGGTGTCGTCGATCGTGGCGGCCTGGGTCACGAGGTCGCCGGTGCCGCCGGAGGGCAGCTCGACGATCACCGAGCGGCGACCCTCGGCGCGCAGGCGCTCGGTGAGCGCGATGAACGCCGCGCGGTTGCCGCCGTACCCGGGCACGAGCACCACGGCGCCGGGGACGGCGGGGTCGGCGGGCGGCGGCACCCGGTACTCGCGGGCCACCGCGATCCCGATCAGCACCAGCAGCACGGCGCCGACCCCGAGCAGCGCTAGCACGAAGGCGCGCCGGCGCGAGGCCAGCCCGCCGAGCGGGGCCCGCGTGGGCCAGGACGCCATGGGTCCCAGTGTGCCGGGCGCGCGGGCGGGCTCCGCGTGAGACGGTGACCGCCGTGGCTGCCCCGACCGACACCGTCTCCCCTGCCGACGCCGCCGCCCTCACCGGCCGGCTCGAGCCCCTGCACTCGCAGATCTACTTCGTCCCGGAGGTCGGCGAGGAGCTCGCGCCCCTGGGGATCACGAAGCCGCGCGCCCAGTACTTCGCCCAGCGCGCCGCCCCGATGGGCGCGGTCGGGCCCGGCGTCGTGGCGGCCACGTTCTTCAACTTCAACGCAGGCCTCTTCGCGCGCTCGGTGCCGGGCGTCTGGGCGTCCGCGGCCCCCGCCGACGTCGTCAACGCCCGGCTGCGGGCCGCCGACTCGTCGCTGCGACGGCTGCTGGGCGACCAGGTCTCCTCGGCCGCGGTGACCGAGTCCGCCGAGCTCGCCCGCAAGGCCTGCGAGGGCGCCACGGGCGAGGACCGCCCGCTCTACGCCGCCCACGCCGACCTGCCCTGGCCCGACGAGCCGCACCTCATGCTCTGGCACGCGGTGACGCTCCTGCGCGAGCACCGCGGCGACGCCCACCTGCACGCCCTGCTCTCCGCCGGGCTGTCGGGCATCGAGGCGCTGATCACCCACGTCGCCACCGGCACGGGCTTCACCGTCGGCTTCGCCCAGCAGAGCCGCGGGTGGTCGCCCGAGCAGTGGAGCGACGCCTCCGCCGGGCTCGTCGAGCGCGGCCTGCTCGACGGCGACGGCGCGCTCACCGAGGACGGTGCCGCGCTGCGTCGGGAGATCGAGGAGCACACCACCCGGATGTCCCTGGGGCCCTGGCGCCATCTGGGCGCCGAGGGCATGGCCCGCCTCGCCGAGGTCTCCCGCCCGCTCTCGAAGGCGGTCCTGCCGGCCTTCGCGGTCGAGGGCGTCTTCTCACCCCGGTCGCCGCGCGCCCAGAAGGGCTGAGCCCGGGTGACACTCCCCGCGTGACCCGGCCGACCGCCCGCGTACTGGCGCTGCTGGAGATCCTGCAGCGCGGTGGGACACGGACGGTCGCGGAGCTCGCCGAGCGGCTCGGGGTCGACGAACGCACGGTCCGTCGCTACGTCGCGCACCTGCTCGATCTCGAGGTGCCGGTGCGCTCGATCCGGGGGCGCTACGGCGGATACGAGCTCGCGCCCGGGTTCCGCATGCCGCCGCTCATGCTCACCGACGACGAGGTCCTGGCCGTGCTGCTCGGGGTCCTCAGCGCCGAGCGGGCGGGACTGGCCATCGATGACGCCGGTGAGAGGGCCGCGGCGAAGATTCGCCGGGTGCTGCCCGCCGCGCTCGCGCGCCGGCTCGACGCGCTGCTGGAGACCGCGAGGATCACCGGTCCGGCGCGGGAGCCGGAGGCGTCCCCGGAGACCCGCGTGATGCTGACGCTCGCCGAGGCCGCCCGGGACCACCGGCCCGTGGCGCTCGAGTACACGTCCCGCGACGGACGGACCAGCACGCGCACCCTGCACCCGTACGGGATCGTCGCCCACGCCGGTCGCTGGTACGTCACCGGCGACGACTCCGCGAGCGGCGAGGTCCGCACGTTCCGGCTCGACCGCGTGCACCACGCCCGGGTGATGACGGGCGAGTTCACGCCACCGTCGGGCTTCGACCCCGAGGAACGCGTGCTGTCCGGTCTTGCCGCCGCACCCCGCGGCACGCCCGTCTCGGTCCGGGTCGAGGCGTCCGCGCAGCACGTCCGAACCCGGCTCCCGCGCGGCGTGGCGGTCGTCGAGCCGGTCCCGGACTCCGACGGCTGGGTGCGCGTCCGCCTCCATGCCGAGCGTCTCGACTGGGTCCCGGCCGCCCTCGCCGGGCTCGACCGGCCCTTCGTCGTCGAGGAACCCGACGCGCTGCGCGACCACGTCCGGGACCTGGCCCGGAGACTCGCGAACTCGGCCGGGAATCCGGGCGCTTCCTGACCGCATGCCCTTCTAGCGTCGACGACATGAACCTCGTCTCCGTCCGCGTGATCACCGATGACGTCGCCCGGCTCGTCGCCTTCTACGAGCGGGTCACCGGTGCGTCCGCCACGTGGTCGACCCCGGACTTCGCCGAGCTGGTGACGATGTCGGGCACCCTCGCGATCGGCAGCACCCGCACCGTCGGTCTCTTCGGCGCCGGCTCGGCGGAGTCCGGTGCGAACCGGTCGGCCATCCTCGAGTTCCTCGTCGACGACGTCGACGCCGAGTTCGTCCGGCTGCGCCCGTGGGTGCCTGCGTTCGTCACCGAGCCCACGACCATGCCCTGGGGCAACCGCGCGCTGCTCCTCCGCGACCCCGACGGCACCCTCGTCAACCTGTTCACGCCGGTCACCGAGGAGGCCGTCGCCAAGTTCGCGGCGACGCCCCGCTGAGGCTCAGCGGATCTGCTGCGGCCGCCCCCGCGCGCCCACCTCCTTGCGGTCCCGCGACCGCTTGACGAGCCAGACCCCGCCGCCGACGACCAGCGCCGCCGGGATCAGCCACACCAGCGTCCCGAGCAGCCACTGCACGAGCGGCAGGACCACCCCGCCGAGCAGCACCAGCGCACCGACACCCACCAGAACCCACACCACGATCCTCATGGCCTCGATGCTGCGCGCCGCTGCGGCCCGGCGAATCGGGGTGCACCCTGAGCCCGACTCGGGGTCGGGAGGGGTGCACATGCGGGTCGTGGTGGTCGGCGCCGGGATCGTCGGGCTGTCGGCGGCGTACGCGCTGCGCGGCACGGGCGCGACGGTGCGCTGCGTCGATGCGGGCGAGCCGATGTCCGGGCGGTCGGCGGGGGACACCCGCATCTTCCGCACCGCGCACGGCGACGCCGCGCTGGTCGCCGAGGCCCGCCGCGCCGCGGAGCTGTGGGACGAGTGGTCGTTCCGGGCGGGCCGCACGTTCCTCGGCGCCGGGGGCACGATCGTCAGCGGGCCGCGGGTGCCTGCCTGGGCGGCGGCGATGGCGGAGGCCGGCGCGATCCACCGGGTCGTGCGCGGAGTCCTGCACGACGCGGCGGGCGGGGTGCTCGACCTCGCCGCGGCCGGGGCGTTTCTGTGCGCGGCCGTCGACCCGGAGCGCCGGGCCGTCGAGGCCGTGACGGCCGACGGGACCGTCCGGTACGCCGACGAGGGCAGCGACGCCGCGGACGCCGTCGTCGTCGCCGCGGGCGTCGGCACCCCCGCCCTGGTGGCGCCGCTGGGCATCGACGTGCCCGACGCGCTCGAGCACCACGCCCGCTTCGCCTTCGACGGGCCCGCCGACGGGCCCTGTCACCTCGACGGACGCCCCGACGGGCCGCTCGCGAGCACCTACCAGCACCGGACGAGCTCCCGGCACTGGGCCGTCGGCGGGCACCTGCCGGACGAGGACACGGCGTGGGAGCTCGGCGCCGACGAGGTCGCCCGCCGGTCCCGCGAGGCGGTCGTCGACCACGTCCGCCGGCACCTGCCCCGCCTCGACCCGAGACCGGTCGCGGAGCTGCGCTGCGTGTCCGGACGGGGCCTCGGTGACGGGGTGCACCGGGCCCGATCGGGGGCCGTGCACGCCGTCTGGGGTGACAATCTGGCCAAGCTCGCACCCCGGATCGGGGAGGTCCTCGCGGCCGACGTGTCCGGGGACACCCCGGTCGCCGCCGGTGGTCGAGATCACGGGCCGTAACCTGGAGAGGTCGAACTGTCTTCTCCGGCTGGAGTCCCTCGCGTGTCCGTCACCGCCCCCGAGCGTTCCGAGTCCACTTCGGGACGCGCCGACCTGCGCAACGTCGCGATCGTCGCGCACGTCGACCACGGCAAGACGACCCTGGTGGACGCCATGCTGCGTCAGTCCGGGGCGTTCGCCGCGCGCGCCGAGCTGGTCGACCGGGTCATGGACTCGGGCGACCTCGAGCGCGAGAAGGGCATCACGATCCTCGCGAAGAACACGGCGATCCACCGGGACGGCGTGACGATCAACGTGATCGACACCCCCGGCCACGCCGACTTCGGTGGCGAGGTCGAGCGCGGCCTGTCGATGGTCGACGGCGTGGTGCTCCTGGTCGACGCCAGCGAGGGCCCGCTGCCCCAGACGCGGTTCGTGCTGCGCAAGGCGCTCTCGGCGCACCTGCCGGTGATCCTGGTCGTCAACAAGACCGACCGCGCCGACGCGCGCTGCGCCGAGGTGGTCGACGAGTCCCTCGAGCTGCTGCTCGAGCTGGCCACCGACCTCGACCTCGACGACGACGTCGTCGCGCACCTGCTCGACCTGCCGGTGATCTACGCCAGCGCCCGCGCCGGCAAGGCCTCGACCCAGCGGCCCGTCGACGGCGAGGTCCCGGACTCCCCGGACCTCCAGCCGCTGTTCGACACGCTGATGACCGAGGTGCCAGCCCCGGCCGACGACCCGAACGGCGTCCTGCAGGCCCACGTCACCAACCTCGACGCCTCGGCCTACCTCGGCCGCATCGCGCTCTGCCGCGTGCGCTCCGGGCGCATCCGCCGTGGCCAGCAGGTCGGCTGGTGCCGCGAGAACGGCCAGGTCACCCGCGTGAAGGTCACCGAGCTTCTGCGCACCGAGGGCCTCGAGCGGGTCTCGGCCGAGTACGCCGACGCCGGCGACATCGTCGCGGTGGCCGGGATCTCCGAGGTGACCATCGGCGACACCCTCGCCGACCCGGACGACCCGCACCCGCTGCCGCGCATCACCGTCGACGAGCCCGCGATCGCGATGACCATCGGCACCAACACCTCGCCGATGGCCGGGCGGGACCCCAAGCCCGGCTCCAAGCTCACCGCACGCCTGGTGAAGAACCGGCTCGACTCCGAGCTCGTCGGCAACGTGTCGATGCGCGTGCTGCCCACCGAGCGCCCCGACACCTGGGAGGTGCAGGGCCGCGGCGAGCTGGCCCTGGCCATCCTCGTCGAGCAGATGCGCCGCGAGGGCTTCGAGCTCACCGTCGGCAAGCCCGAGGTCGTCACCAAGGAGGTCGACGGCAAGGTCCACGAGCCGTTCGAGCGCCTCTCGGTCGACGTCCCGGACGAGCACCTCGGCGCCGTCACCCAGCTGCTCGCGGCCCGCAAGGGCGAGCTGCTCGAGATGCAGCACTCGGCGTCGTCACAGAACGTCCGCATGGAGTTCCGCGTGCCGTCGCGGGGCCTCATCGGCTTCCGCACCGAGTTTCTCACCGAGACCCGGGGCACGGGCATCGCGAACCAGCTCTTCGACGGCTACGGCCCCTGGGTCGGCGAGCTGCGCGCCCGCATCTCCGGCTCGCTGATCGCCGACCGCCCGGGTGCGGTCACCGGCCACGCCGTCGGCCTGCTCGCGGACCGCGGCGACCTCTTCGTCGGCCCGACCACCACGGTCTACGCCGGCATGGTGATCGGCGAGAACTCCCGGTCCGAGGACATGGAGGTCAACATCGTCCGCGAGAAGAAGCTGACCAACATGCGTCAGTCCTCGCAGGACGTCCTCGAGCGCCTCACCCCGCCGCGCATCCTGTCCCTCGAGCAGGCCCTGGAGTTCTGTTCCGAGGACGAGTGCGTCGAGGTCACCCCCGGCTCGGTGCGCATCCGCAAGGTCATCCTGGACTCGAACGAGCGGCACAAGGCCCGCAACCGCTCGAAGATGGGTCTCGCGTAGCTCGTCACCAGAAGGTCGGGCGCTCGATCACCTGGGTCTCCGCCTCCATCTTCCTGACCTCGCGGTGGCGCCGGTAGCGCCGGATC
The DNA here is from genome assembly GCF_050948445.1 of Actinomycetospora sp. CA-053990. Lineage (NCBI taxonomy): Bacteria > Bacillati > Actinomycetota > Actinomycetes > Pseudonocardiales > Pseudonocardiaceae > Actinomycetospora > Actinomycetospora sp. CA-053990. The sequence continues at coordinate 3,075,975 of NZ_CP192043.1, forward strand.
AGCATGGTGATCACGAGCGCACCGAGCACGACGATCACGGCCGTCTCGAAGAACCCGGCGTAACGCTCCACGAGGTGCCAGCGCGAGCCGAGGGCGTAGCCGCCGCCGACGAAGACGGCGTTCCAGATCAGGCTGCCGAGCAGCGTGAGCGCCGTGAACTCGTACCACGGCATCCGGCGCTGACCCGCCGGGATTGAGACGAACGAGCGCACCCCGGGGATCATGCGGCCGACGAACACCGCGAGGCGCCCGTTGCGGTCGAACCATTGCTCGGCCTTGATCACGTCGCGCTCGTGCACCAGCGGCATCGTCGCGAGGGCGCGGCGCAGCCATGCGTCCGAGGCGAGCATGCCGATCAGGTAGAGCACGAGCGCACCGACGACCGAGCCTGCCGTGGTCCAGACGATCGCCGAGATCACCGAGAACTCGCCGCGCCCGGCGGCGAAGCCTGCGAGCGGCAGCACGATCTCGCTCGGGATCGGCGGGAACAGGTTCTCCAGCGCGACGATCAGGCCGGCGCCGGGCGCGCCGAACGTCGCCATGAGGTCGGTCGCCCATCCGGCGAGGCCGGAGTCGGTCGGGGGAGTGGCGGCGAGCATGACCTCCCAACGTCCGGAGATGCCGCCGTTCTCCCGCCGCGGCGCGAGATCGCCTTTCCACCATTCTCGACCGATCTGACCATATTGTTGTGCACTCTGCGCAGCAGATGCTGCTCTTCTCGGGTGACTTGATCGCCACACGGGAATGGTCGCGAGTACTTTGCGTCAACATTTCCGCAGGTGGTGCTGGTCCACGGGGGTGGAGTGCGGTGGGTACAACGGTGGCGCGCGATGTCGCGGCGACGGGCATGGGATTCGACGGACCCGCGAACGCGGTCTGGGTGGCCGGTCCCGGGGGAGCCATCACGACGATCCGGCTGTTCGACGGGGCGGTGCGCAGGCGCGGAGGAGGCTTCGCCGACCCCGTGGCCGTCGGCGCCCTCGCGGACGGTCTGCGGGTCGTGGTGGCGGAGCGCGGGGGCGCGGTGTGGGTGGCACCGCGCGACCGCGTCGACCGCGCCGGCGCGCTCGCGCTGGCCACGATGCCCGGGCCGATTCTCGCGGCCGAGACGGACGGGATGCTCGTCCTGCTGCTCGTCGACCGGGGCGGGAGCGCCGACCTGATGTGTCTCGACCCGGACACCGGCGACGCCACCGTGATCGTCGCGGACCAGCCCGCCGCCCGGGCGATCGCGGTCGATCGTGAGCGCGGACGGACGGTCGTCCTGCAGGGCCCGCCCGACGGGGATCAGACGGTCGTTCTCGTCGACGGCGCGGGCGCCGTGGCCGCCCTGCCGCACGCGCTCACCGGGATCGTCACGGTGCTCGACGCCCCGCCCGGCACGGACGGCGTGCTCGCCGTCGACGACGCCGGTGGACTGCATCTGCTGGGCGTCGACGGCTCGGAGGTGACGGAGTCCGGCGCGGGCCCGGTGTCGTGCGCGGCCCGGTGGGGGTCGGCGATCCTGCTCGCCACGATCGGCGGGGAGCTCATCGCCCGGGAGTGGGGGCTCGACGAGGGTGACCTGCCGATGACGCCGGCGCTCGCGCTCCTGGCAGTCGGCGGGTGGACACGGCTACGAGTGGACCTCGGAGGTCGGGCTCTCGACGACGTCGACTTCGCCGTGGTGGAGGGCCCGGACGGAGGCTCGGTCTCCGCGGGACGGGAACCTCGGGCGGATGACGGGACCGACGGCATCGTCGTGCTGGCCGGGATGCGAACGGGGGAGTACCACGTCCAGGCACTCGAACGGTCGACCGGCGACGTCCTCGGCACCCACCGCTACCGGGTGACCGCCGGCTGGCCCGACGACGAGATCGGCCCGCCCGTCGTGCTCACGGGTCCGTCAACGCTGTTCAACTGGGGTGGTGCCGGGGCGACCCCGAACTACACCGAGGGTCAGGCGGCGCCGGGGACCTGGAAGGTCGCGGTCGTCCTGGCCAGCACCGCGGAGGGGTCCTTCACCCCTTCCGAGGTCACCGCGCTCACCGCGGAGTGGGACGAGCGGCTGCGCGGGCCGGCGGTGTCGGCCCGCACGTACTTCGAGGAGGTGTCCTATTTCGAGGCCGGAAGCCACGGCACGACGATCGAGCTGGCGGGGGACCGTGTGCTCGGGCCGGTGACCATCGAGGACGAGATCGGGCCGTTCTCCTTCCAGTACGGCTGGGGCACACTGTTCGAGCAGAGCACTCCCGGCGACCTGGACGACGGCTGGATCCACCGCGACGAGGCCCGCGACGTCCTGGGCACCTCGGTGAGCCGCTATCTCGACGGTGAACTCGACGGCGACGCGATCCTCCGAGGGGCCGACGCCGTGGTCCTCGTCGTACGCACGCCGATGCCGGACTCGCCGGTGCCCGTGGGCGACGGGACGTCCCTGCCCGCTCGGTACATCCACGCCATTGAGGACCCATTCGTCTACTGGGAGTGGAGCCCGATCGTCGGCGCGCATGCGCCACGGAAGATACCGACGGTCCTGATGCCGAGCGCCTTCCCCGGATACCTCGCGACGGACCCCCTCCACCCCTATCACCGTCCGGAGACGAACACCTTCGACCTCTGCCACGAGCTCGGACACACCCTCGGCCTCGACGACCTCTACGACGGCGGCTACGACATCCCGTCCGAGATCGCGCCCCGGTTGATCGGCGCCGGCGACCTGATGCACGCCAATGTCCGGGGCCCGCACCTGTCGGTCGCCAACCGCATGCGGCTCGGATGGTTGCCCCGCAGCTGGGTCCAGGTCTTCGACTTCCGTGTCAGCGACAGCGGCGGCGAGGTCACGCTGCACGCCATCGAGGCCCTGAACGCCGCCGGACCGCCCGGCACGGAGAAGGCGGCCGTCGAGATCCCGATCGACGACGGATGGAGCTACTTCTTCGAGTACCGCAGGCGACAGTCCGGTCAGGTCGGCGACCAGCACGTCAAGGAGTTCGACGAGGAGTTCCACCACCCGGCGCAGTCCCGTCTGGTGCTGGGCACGGATGTCCGGGTCCCGCCCCCGGGGACGAAGCCGCGTGACGAGCTGCCCTTCCTCGGCGGCGTGGCCCGCCCGCCGATCCTGCGGCTCCCGCTCGACGTCGACCGCGACGGACCAGGTCTGGAGACGGGGCAGAACTACCGCGACAGCGACGTCACCAACCCGGACCGGATGTACGACTTCGTCGCCACGGCGACCGCGGTGCCCGGGGCCGGTGGCGCCGACACGGCGACGATGACGATCGAGTACCTGGAGGCCAACCGACCTCAGCTGCTCATCCATCCCGCACCCGGACGGGGGGACTATCGGAGCAAGGACATCGAGCTCTTGCCAGCCGCCGACGACGTTGCGCCGCGCGTCACCGTGGGCGTCCCGAACACCATACGGGTCACGGTCTGGAACACCGGCACCCTCGACGCGACCGAGGTGCAGATCCGCGTCGGGTGGCTCCCGTTCACCACGACGGGGGGTGCGGTCGAGTGGCTCCCCGATCCGGACAAGTTCCCCGTCCCTAAGCGCATCTCGTCCAGCCAGCCCGGCTCGAACCAGGCGCTCGTCACCTGGGTGCCCGAGTCGGTCACCGATCCGGTCACCGGCGCGGAGGTCGATCACTACTGCGTCCAGGTCCAGGTCCTCGCCTACAAGGACCCGAGGGACGACACGAAGGAGATCGTGCTCGACGACAACTGGGCCCAGTCCAACTTCTCGACCAAGTGGCTGACCCACGGTTCACCCTCGGAGCGCTCCGCCACCGTCGTCACGGCGACCAACACGCGGTCCCGGCCGACGCGCTACCGGTTCGCACTCCATCAGAGCGGTGAGCTCTTCCGCGTGTACCTCGACGCCGCGTGGCGCCGGCTGAACAGCGGCGAGACCGCGTCCGTCGGGATGGCCTACGAATCGTTGGCCGGTGACCCCGTCCACGGGCCGGCCTTCGACAGCGTCGCTGCGGAGCACGTTCCGGTGAGCACGTTGTCCGTGTCGAGCTGGGCCGACCCGGGGCCGGGCACCCGGTGTCGCACGCCGCGCCCGCATTTCGGCGGCACCCTCACGCTGCATGCTGGGCGCCGGTGTTGGGTCTCGGAGGTCGTGCTGACCCCCGACGGGGTCCGAGCGACGTTCCGCTACGGCTCGCCCGAGGCTCCCGACCCCGTGGACGGCGGGGACGCCCGCCTGGTCGCCTGGTGGACCGGAGCGCCGAAGGACCAGTGGCGCTCCGCCGCCACGATCGGTGGAAGCGGTGAGGCGTACCTCCCGCTGTCGCGGGACCTGCGCACCCGGGTGGAGGTCGGCGATGAAGTCGTGTGCCTTGTCGCCCGGGTGGGCGACGTGCATTTCGCCGAGGTCGTCTCCCCGGTCACCCGCCTCTTCGAGGGCTGACCGGAGAGCGAGGACGGGCCGGCATCACCGCTCCTCCTGCGCGCGCCCCTCCTCGGCCCAGAGGGTGTGGAACGTGCCCTCGCGGTCGGTGCGCCGGTAGGTGTGGGCACCGAAGAAGTCGCGCTGGCCCTGGACGAGGGCCGCGGGCAGGCGCTCGGCGCGCAGCGCGTCGTAGTAGGACAGCGCCGTCGAGAACCCGGGCGCCGGGATGCCGAGCTGGGCCGCGACGGCCACCACGCGCCGCCAGGAGTCCTGCGCGCCCGCCAGCGCCTCGCGGAACGAGGAGTCGGTGAGCAGGGTGGGCAGCTCCGGGTCGCGCCGATAGGCGGCGGTGATCTCGTCGAGGAAGCGGGCCCGGATGATGCAGCCGCCGCGCCAGATCGAGGCGACCGCGCCCAGGTCGATCGACCAGTCGTACTCGGCGGCGCCGGCCTGGATCTGGTTGAAGCCCTGGGCGTAGGCGACGATCTTCGAGGCGTAGAGCGCCTGCTCGATGTCGTCGGCGAAGCCCTCGGCCGCCGCGCCCTCGAGCACCGCTCCGGACGTGCCGGGCAGGTCGCGGGCGGCGTCACGCAGGGAGCGGGCGCCCGAGAGCGAGCGCGCGAACACGGCCTCGGCGATGCCCGTGACCGGGACGCCGAGCTCCAGGGCGCCCTGGACGGTCCAGCGCCCGGTGCCCTTCTGCTCGGCCTCGTCGGCGACGACGTCGACGAACGGCTTGCCCGTGTCGGCGTCGACGTGCGAGAGCACCTCGGAGGTGATCTCCATGAGGTAGGAGTCGAGGCGCCCGGCGTTCCACGACCGGAACGTCTCGGCGATCGCCGCGGGGTCGAGACCCAGCCCCTTGCGCAGGAGGTCGTACGCCTCCGCGATGAGCTGCATGTCGGCGTACTCGATGCCGTTGTGGACCATCTTGACGAAGTGGCCCGCGCCGTCGGCGCCGATGTGGGTGCAGCAGGGCTCGCCGTCGACCTTCGCCGCGATGTCCTCGAGCAGCGGGCCCAGCGCGTCGTAGGCCTCCTTGGGCCCGCCGGGCATAATCGACGGCCCGTTGAGGGCGCCCTCCTCGCCGCCCGAGACACCCATGCCGACGAAGTTCAGGCCCAGCTCCCTCAGCGCCTTCTCGCGACGGCGGGTGTCGAGGAAGTGGGCGTTGCCGGCGTCGATGACGACGTCGCCCTGCTCGAGCAGCGGGGTGAACTCGTCGATGACGGCGTCGGTGGCCGCGCCCGCGGGCACCATCAGCACGATGCGGCGCGGGCGCTCGAGGGAGTCGACGAACTCCTGCGCCGACTCCGCGGCGACGAAGGTGCCCTCGTCGGAGAAGTGGTCGACCAGGTCCTTCGTCTTCTGATAGGTCCGGTTGTGCAGAGCCACGGCGTGCCCGTGACGGGCGAGGTTGCGGGCGAGGTTGCGCCCCATGGTGGCCAGTCCGCTGACGCCGATCTCGGCTTTCGCACTCACGCCGCACAGTGTGGCCCGTCGCCCCTGCCACAACACACCCGTTCGGATCACATCCTTTCGTGTCGCCCGCAGTTGAGCGGCCGACGACTTCTGCGGGGGGACGACGATGGCCGAGGGCCTGGCACGACTGCGGTACGCGAATCGCTGGATGATCGGCGCGCTGATCGGGGCACTGATGGCGACGGGCCTGTTGGCCGGGGCGGGGTCGGGGCAGGCGGCGCCCGCGCGCACCTGCGACCAGTTCGGGTCGTTCCCGCTGGCCGGCGCGATGTACGTCGCGCAGAACAACCGCTGGGGCGCGAGCACCGAGCAGTGCATCACCGCGGCGGGCAGCGGCGTCGGCTTCACCGTCGACACCGCCCGGCACACGAACACGACGGGCCCGGCGAGCTACCCGTCGATCTACCGCGGCTGCGTCTACGGCTACTGCACGGTGAAGAGCCCGTTCCCGCGCAAGGTCTCCGACCTCGGGAACCTGCGCTCGAGCTGGGTGACGTCGCGGCCGACCGGCGGCGGCACCCAGCAGTACAACACCGCCTACGACATCTGGTTCGACCCGATCGCCACCCAGGCGGGACGCAACACCGGCGCCGAGATGATGATCTGGCTGAACCGGACCTCGTGGGTGCAGCCGATCGGGACGAAGCGCTACGAGATCACGCTCGCCGGCGCCCGCTGGGAGGTCTGGTACGGCCGGATCGACCTGCCGGTGATCTCCTTCGTGCGCAAGACGCCCGTGACCTCGGTGTCGAACCTGCCGCTGACCGACTTCGTCCGCGAGGCCACCCGGGCCGGGGTGGTGAAGTCGAGCTGGTACCTCACCAGCGTCCAGGCCGGCTTCGAGCCCTGGACCGGGGGCACCGGGCTGCGGACCTCGTCGTTCTCGGTGACGCGCAACGGCGCCTGATCTTCACCTGACGGTCACGCCCCCGTCCGCCGGTCCTCCGCGGGCGGGGTCGCTCGCCGGGTGCGATGGCCGGGTGACGGAGTCGGGCGCCCGGAGGCGCTTCCGCGCGGCCTGCACGGCCGTCGTCGCCGTCCTGCCGCGGCGCCTGCGGAGGGTCGTCGCGCCGAGCATGGTCGGGTTCGCCGTCGTCAACGGGTTCACCTTCGCCGTCGACCTGCTGCTGCTCTCCCTGCTGGTCGACGGCCTGGGCCTCCCGCTGTGGGCGGGGATCACCGTCGCCTACGGCACGGCGTTCGCTCTGAGCTTCGTGCTCAACCGGTGGCTGAACTTCGAGCCGGAGCGTCCCGTCGGCACCCAGATCGGGCGCTACGTCGCGGTCGTCGCCGCGAACTACGCGGTGATCGTGCTCGGCGTGACCCACGGGCTGGCGGCCGCCGGCGCGCCCTACCCGCTCGCCCGGCTCGCGGCGGGGACGTGCGAGGCGGTGGTCATGTACGCCGCGATGCGCTGGTTCGTGTTCGCGAGGTGCGCTGCGCGCATGTGAGCACTTTCGCGTGCCATGGCCCGCGAAAGTGCTCACATGCCGGAGGCACCTACCCTGGAGCCGTGCTGTCCCGGATCGACCTGCGTACCTCCGTCCCCGGCCCCACCGAGCTGCGGGCGCTGCTCCCGCGGGCGGCGGTCGACGTCGACGCCGTCGTCGAGCGGGTCCGCCCGGTGATCGACGCGGTGCGTGAGCGCGGTGCCGAGGCGGCCCTCGAGTACGCCGAGCAGTTCGACCGGGTGCGCCCGGAGTCGGTTCGCGTGCCCCACGCCGCCCTCCGCGAGGCGCTCGACGCGACCGACCCCGAGGTCCGCGCCGCTCTCGAGACCTCGATCGAGCGGGCGCGCGCGGTCCACGCCGACCAGCGCCGCGTCGACACGACGACGCAGGTGGTGCCCGGCGGCACCGTCACCGAGCGGTGGGTGCCGGTGTCCCGCGTCGGGCTCTACGCGCCCGGCGGGCTCGCCGTCTACCCGTCGAGCGTCGTGATGAACGTCGTCCCGGCCCAGACCGCGGGCGTCGAGGGCCTCGTCGTCTGCTCGCCCCCGCAGGCCGAGTTCGGCGGGCGCCCGCACCCCCTGATCCTCGCCGCGGCCGCGCTGCTGGGCGTGGACGAGGTGTGGGCCGTGGGCGGCGCGCAGGCCGTCGCCCTGCTGGCCTACGGCGGCGTCGACACCGACGGGTCGCCGCTCGAGCCGGTCGACATGGTCACCGGCCCGGGCAACATCTACGTCACGGCGGCGAAGCGGGTGCTGCGCGGGCGCATCGGCATCGACTCCGAGGCCGGCACCACCGAGATCGCGATCCTCGCCGACGACACCGCCGACCCCGTGCACGTCGCCGCCGACCTCATCAGCCAGGCCGAGCACGACCCCGCCGCCGCGTCGGTGCTGGTGACGACGTCGCCCGCGCTCGCGGACGCCGTCGACGCCGAGCTCGACGCCCAGGTGGCCACCACCAAGCACACCGAGCGGATCACCACGGCCCTCGGCGGGCCCCAGTCCGGCACGATCCTGGTCGCCGACGTCGAGGACGGGCTCCGGGTGGTGGACGCCTACGCCGCCGAGCACCTGGAGATCCAGACCGGGGACGCGCGCGACGTGGCCGCCCGGGTGCGCAACGCCGGCGCGGTGTTCGTCGGGCCGCACAGCCCGGTCTCGCTCGGCGACTACTGCGCGGGCTCCAACCACGTGCTGCCGACCGGCGGCTGCGCCCGGCACTCCAGCGGTCTGTCGGTGCAGACGTTCCTGCGCGGCATCCACGTCGTCGACTACTCGGCCGACGCGCTGGCCGAGGTGGCCGACCGCGTCGTGGCCCTCGCCGACGCCGAGGACCTCCCCGCGCACGGCCAGGCCGTCACGGCGCGCTTCGGGCGCCGGAAGGACCGCTGAGTTGTCCGACGTGATCGGTGCCGGGGTCGGCCTCGACGACCTGCCGCTGCGCGACGACCTGCGCGGACGCAGCCCCTACGGCGCGCCGCAGCTCGAGGTCCCGGTCGCCCTCAACACCAACGAGAACCCGTTCCCGCCGCCGCCGGCCCTGGTGGAGAGCGTGGCCGTCGCCACCCGCGAGGCCGCCGCGACCCTCAACCGCTACCCCGACCGCGACCACACGGCCCTGCGCGCGGCGCTGGCCGCCTACCTCACGCGCGCCACCGGCGTCCGGCTCACCACCGAGAACCTCTGGGCGGCCAACGGCTCCAACGAGGTGCTCCAGCAGCTCCTGCAGGCCTTCGGAGGGCCGGGGCGCACGGCCCTGGGCTTCGAGCCGTCGTACTCGATGCACCCGATCCTCGCCGCCGGCACGCGCACCGAGTGGGTGCCCGCGCCTCGGCGCGACGACTTCTCGCTCGACGCGGACCAGGCGGTCGGCGTGATCGCGGAGAAGCAGCCCGACGTGCTGTTCGTGACGACGCCGAACAACCCCACGGGCCAGTCGGTGGAGCTCGACGAGCTGCGGGCCATCGCCGAGGCCGCCCCCGGGCTCGTCGTGGTCGACGAGGCGTACGTCGAGTTCTCGTCCGGTCCCTCGGCCGTCGAGCTGCTCGAGCCGCTGGGCCACAAGCTGGTGGTCAGCCGCACGATGTCCAAGGCGTTCGCCTTCGCCGGCGGCCGGCTGGGCTACCTCGCGGCCGCCCCGGCGGTGATCGAGGCGCTGATGCTCGTCCGGCTGCCCTACCACCTCTCGGCCCTGACCCAGGCCGCGGCGCTCGCGGCGCTGGAGCACGCCGACGACACCCTCGCGCTCGTCGCCACCCTGTCCCGCGAGCGCGACCGGATCGCGGCGGCGCTCACCGACCTCGGCGCGAGGGTCGTGCCGAGCACCGCGAACTTCCTGCTCTACGGCGGGTTCCCGTCCCGGCACGGCGACGCCCACGCGGCCTGGCAGGCCTACCTCGACGCCGGCGTCCTCGTCCGCGACGTCGGCATCCCGGGGATGCTGCGGGTCACGGTGGGGACGCCGGAGGAGAACGACCGGTTCCTCGAGGTCAGCGCGGACGTCCTGCGCGCCTGATCCGGGGCTCTCCAGAACGATCTCTCGGGAGTGCGCTCAGCGTTCGTGCACTGCCGGCACTGTCGGGAGATCGAAATGGAGAGGTCGCGCCGAGGGGCACGTTCGGCAGGCGCCCGGACCCGTCGATCATGCGCAACGTGCCTCTCGTGCCCCACGATCAGCCGGCCGCGCGCTCCCGGGCCGCGTCGCGGGCGGCGCGCAGGCGGGCGAGCACCGGCTCGCGGGGGTGGGGCGGGTCCGGCGCGCCGAGGTGGGTCACGCGCAGCTCGGCCATGAAGTCCTCCCACATCGCCGGGCCGCCGTCCTCGAGCAGCTCGGCGCGCACGGCGAGCTCCTCCGTGGTCTCGCGGTGGCGACGACCCCACGAGCCCAGGGCGGCGAACACCGGCACGAGCGCGATCGAGGACTCGGTGAGGCTGTAGGTGGCGCGCCGGCCGCGGCCCGGGTCGTCGCGCGTGAGCATGCCGTCGGCGACGAGGCGCTGGAGCCGGTCGGCGAGGATGTTCGAGGCGATGCCCTCCTCGGAGTTCGCGAGCAGCTCGCGGAAGTGGCGCCGCCCGCCGAAGACGATGTCGCGCAGCACGAGCAGCGTCCACGAGTCGCCGAGCGCCTCGACCGCCCTGTTGATCGGGCAGCCCGATCGCCCGTCCTGTCGCATCCGACCTCCCGGTGAGAGTGGTTGCAACTTACCACCGGAAGTCATTACCTTCCCCTCAACCAGTTGTGAACTGCAACCACTATCGAGTCCGGGAGGATGTCATGGCCCGCCTGCGTGTCCACGCGTTCACGCTCACCCTCGACGGCTTCGCCGCCGGGACGGACCAGCGGGTCGACGCCCCGTTCGGCGACGGCGTCGACGGGCTCCACGAGTGGATGTCCGCGTCGTTCCGCGGCGAGGGCGCAGGGGTCGACCACGCCGAGTTCCTGGCCGGCAGCGAGGACATCGGGGCGACGATCATGGGGCGGAACATGTTCGGCCCGATCCGCGGGGAGTGGCCGGACGAGAGCTGGCGCGGCTGGTGGGGTGAGACCCCGCCCTACGGCCACGACGTCTTCGTGCTGACCCACCACCCGCGTCCCTCGCTGCCGATGGACGGCGGGACGACCTTCCACTTCGTCGAGGCGACCCCGACCGAGGTCCTCGCGCAGGCCACCGAGGCCGCCGGCGGGGCGGACGTCCGGCTCGGCGGCGGCGCGTCCACCGTGCGGGCGTTCCTCGCCGAGGGGCTCGTCGACGAGATGCACCTCGTGATCGTCCCGATCCTCGCCGGTGCGGGGGAGCGGCTCTTCGAGGGACTCGACGCCCTGCCCGCGGGGTACCGGGTCGAGGCGCTGGTCCCGGGCGAGAGCGGGAACGTCCACGCGCGGGTCGTGCGCCGGTAGCTAGGGGCCCTGGTAGACCCCGGCGCCGTCGTCGAGGGGTCCGCCGAGGAGGCGACGCATGCGCCGCACGTGCCAGCCCCGCCCGTTGCAGCGCCGGCACCTCCGGAACGTCCAGGACCCGGGGAGCGGGCCGAAGTCCCGCCCGGCGGCGGGGTAGCACTTGCGGCAGCGCTGCCGTGGCCAGTGGAACACCGACCACACGTAGAGCACGACGAGGACGACCCCGATCACGATCAGCCAGGTCGTCGTCGTCACGTGAACTCCCCCTGTCAGGCGACCATGTCGACGCTAGGTGACAGGAGGGACCAGCACGATCGGCCGTTCGGGGTGGCAGCGTGCTCCTGACCAGGGTGCGTAGCCTGGGCACGTGGGGCGAACGGGACGCGTGGAGCGGGTGACCAAGGAGTCGAGCGTGCTCGTCGAGATCGATCTCGACGGCACGGGGCACACGGAGGTCGCCACCGGCGTGCCCTTCTTCGACCACATGCTCGACGCGCTGGGCAAGCACGGCGCGCTCGACCTGGTGGTCCGGGCGACCGGGGACGTCGACATCGACGCCCACCACACCGTCGAGGACGTCTCGATCGTGCTCGGGCAGGCGCTCAAGCAGGCGCTCGGCGACAAGTCCGGCATCCGGCGGTTCGGCGACGCCTGGATCCCGATGGACGAGGCGCTCGCGCAGGCCGTCGTCGACGTCTCGGGCCGGCCCTACTGCGTGCACACCGGCGAGCCCGAGTCCATGGCCGGGTTCGTCGTCGGCGGCAACTACCCCACGGTGCTCAACCGCCACGTCTTCGAGTCGATCGCCTTCCACGCCGGCATCGCCCTGCACGTGCGGGTCACCGGTGGTCGCGACCCCCACCACATCACCGAGGCCGAGTACAAGGCGCTCGCCCGCGCCCTGCGTGCTGCGACCGAGCCCGACCCGCGTCTCGAGGGCCCCGCGTCGACCAAGGGTGTCCTGGAGTCGTGAACTCCGGTGACCTGCTGATCGTCGGGTTGCTCGCGCTCGCCGGGTTCCTCGTCGGCGGCGTGGTCAGCTTCTGGTCGCGCAACAAGTTCGGCGCGGTCGTGTGCGCCGTGCTCGCGGTGCTGGCGCTCGGTGCCGCGGTGCTGCGTCTCGTGCCCGGCGCCTGAGGTGGCCACCGACGTCGAGGATCGGCTCGCGGCCGTCCTCGCGGCGGGCGAGGTCGAGGAGGTCCGCCGCCTCTACGACGACTGGGCGCCCACGTACGACGGCGAGGAGGTCGCGGCGCTCCTCGGGCACGCCGGGCCCGAGCGCGTCGCCGCCCGGGTCGCCGACATCGTCGACCCGCGCACCGACGTCCTCGACGCCGGGTGCGGGACGGGGCTGATCGGCGCCGCGCTCGCCGCCCGCGGGTTCGGTTCGCTCGACGGCCTCGACCTCTCCCGCGGCATGATCCGCCAGGCCCGGCGGCGGCGGGTCTACCACGACCTGGGCCCCGCCGACCTGAGTCGCGGCGTGCCGGGCGCCCGCGCCAAGTTCGGGGTCGTCACCTGCGTCGGCGCCCTCGTCCCGGGCCACCTCGGGCCGGGCGCCCTCACCGGCTTCGCGCGGGCCGCCGTCGCCGGCGGGTACGTGGTGGCCGCGATCCCCGAGGACACGTGGATCGAGGGCGGGTACGACGCCCAGGTCGCCGCGCTCGCCGAGCAGGGGTACGCGAGCCCCGTCGCGGGCGCCGACGGGCCCGACCCGGACGGTCCGGGACGCCTGCTCGTGCTCCAGGTGCCTCGGTAGCCTGGCGATCGTGACCACCTCGTCCCCGTCGACCACGGAGAACCCCGCCCGCACCCGCTCGCCGCGCGTCGTCGTGCTCGACTACGGCTCGGGCAACCTCCGGTCGGCCGAACGGGCCCTGCAGCGGGTCGGCGCCGACGTCGAGGTCACCGCCGACCACCGCGCGGCCCTCGCCGCCGACGGCCTCGTCGTGCCCGGCGTGGGGGCGTTCGCGGCCTGCGCGGCGGGCCTGCGCTCGGTGTCCGGCGAGCGCCTCATCGAGCAGCGCCTCGCGGGCGGGCGCCCGGTGCTCGGCATCTGCGTGGGCATGCAGGTGCTCTTCGAGCGTGGGGTCGAGTTCGGCGAGGAGGCCCAGGGCGCGGGGCAGTGGCCCGGGACCGTCGAGAAGCTGCAGGCCGACGTGCTTCCGCACATGGGGTGGAACACGGTGTCGGCGCCGCAGGACAGCGTGCTCTTCGCCGGCATGGACCCGGCCACCCGCTTCTACTTCGTCCACTCCTTCGCGGTGCGCCGCTGGGAGCAGGAGGCGCCCGAGCACTTCCGGCCGGCGCGGGTCACGTGGGCGCACCACGGGGAGGACTTCGTCGCCGCCGTCGAGAACGGGCCGTTGTCGGCCACCCAGTTCCACCCCGAGAAGTCGGGCGACGCGGGCGCGGAGCTGCTGACCAACTGGCTCGGCGCACTCCGCTGAGAATTCTCCCGAGAATTCCCGACCACCGTGTCGAAGAACCCCGGAGCCGTTCGACGCGTGGGCGAGCGGCGGGGCAGAGTGCCCCGTCGACGAGCCGCGAGGAGCGACCGATGCGCTACATGCTGATCATGCAGGCCCCCGAGTCGATGAGGATCGGCGAGGCCGACGCCCCGCCGGCCGAGGAGGCCTTCGAGGCGATGGGCCGGTACAACACCGAACTCGTGGACGCCGGCGTCCTGCTGGCCGCCGAGGGCCTGGCGCCCAGCTCCGAGGGGTTCCTCGTGACCCACGACGGCGAGGGCCCGAGCGTCACCGACGGCCCGTTCACCGAGGCCAAGGAACTCGTCGCGGGGTTCTGGATGCTCGAGGTCGCGTCCCGCGAGGAAGCCGTGCAGTGGGCGCGGCGCTGCCCGATCGGCCCCGGCGTGACGCTCGAGGTCCGCCGCATCCCGGAGATGGCCGAGTTCGAGGGTGTCGCGCCTGCCGAGCTGCTCGACGCCGAGACCACCCTGCGCCAGCGGATCGCTGAGCGCCAGCAGGCCTGACCGACCCACCGAGACGGACCAGGAGATCCCCGATGCGTTTCATGCTGCTGCTCAAGTACGACGAGAACGCCCAGAAGGACACGCCCCCGGACCCCGCGATGTTCGAGGAGATGGGCCGGTTCAACACCGCGATGGTCGACGCCGGCGTGCTGCTCGCCGGTGAGGGCCTCGCCCCCAGCTCGCAGGGCGCCGCGGTCACGTTCGACGGCGAGGAGCCGACCGTCAGCGACGGTCCGTTCACCGAGGCCAAGGAGCTGGTCGGCGGGTTCTGGATCCTCAAGGTGGACTCGCTCGAGGAGGCCCTGTCCTGGGCCAAGCGCGCGCCGTTCCGGGACGGGGAGCGCCTCGAGGTGCGCCGCGTGACCGAGGCCGAGGACTTCGAGGGGCTCGCGCCGCAGGAGGTGCTCGACGCCGAGAAGGAGCTGCGGGCGCGCCAGACCCAGCAGCACGGGAGCTGAGGACGACGACCGCCACGGACCCCTACGCCGTCCTCGAGACGGTGTGGCGCATGGAGTCCGCCCGGATCGTGGCCGGCGTCGCGCGGGTCGTGCGCGACGTCGGCCTCGCCGAGGAGCTCGCCCACGACGCGCTCGTCGCGGCCATGGAGCAGTGGCCGCGCGACGGGGTCCCCGACAACCCCGGCGCGTGGCTCGCGGCCACCGCGCGGCGCCGCGCGATCGACGTGATCCGGCGCGAGCAGAACCTGGCGCGCAAGACCGAGCTGCTCGACGAGCCGGGCGCCGCGCCGGCCGCGGACGCGGCGGTCGGGGACGGGGCGGCGGCGGTGGGCGACGACGTCCTCGCGCTGCTCTTCGCCACCTGCCACCCGGCGGTCGCCCGCGAGTCCCGGGTCGCGCTCACCCTGCGACTGTTCGGCGGCCTGACCACCGACGAGATCGCCCATGCGTTCCTCGTGCCGTCGCCGACGATCGGGCAGCGGATCTCGCGGGCGAAGAAGCGGCTGGCGGGCGTGGGGCCCGACGCCCTGGCCGTGCCCGTCGGCGACGAGCTCGCGGCCCGGCTGGGCGCGGTGCTCGAGGTGATCTACCTCGTGTTCAACGAGGGCTACGCGGCGACCACCGGGGTCGACTGGACGCGCCCGTCCCTGTGCGTCGAGGCGATGCGCCTCGGTCGCGTCCTCGCCGCCCTGGCCCCCGACGAACCCGAGGTGCACGGGCTCCTGGCGCTCATGGAGCTGCAGGCCTCGCGCCTGCGGGCGCGCGTCGGGCCGTCGGGGGAGCCGGTGCTGCTGGGCGACCAGGACCGCGCGCGCTGGGACCGCGTGCTGCTCGGACGTGGTCTCGCCGCGCTGGCCCGCGCCGAGGCGGATGGGCGTCGCGGGCGCTACGTGCTCCAGGCGGCGATCGCCGCGTGCCACGCCCGCGCCCGGTCCACCGACGAGACCGACTGGGCGGCGATCGCGGCCCTCTACGGCGAGCTCGCGGCGCTCACCCCGTCCCCGGTGATCGAGCTCAACCGGGCCGTGGCCGTCGCCCGCGCCGAGGGCCCGGAGGCCGGGCTCGCGGTGCTCGAGCCCCTGAGCAGCGAGCCGACGCTCGCCGGTTACCACCTGCTGCCGGCCGTGCGCGCCGACATGCTCACCACGCTGGGCCGCGTCGACGAGGCCGTCGCCGAGATCGAGCGTGCCCTCGATCTCGTCCGCACCGTCGCCGAACGGGAGCTGCTGGAGCGCCGGAAGGCGGCTCTGCTCGGGTCCTCCAGCGCCGCTGGCTACGATCGCGCGCCGTGACCATCGACCTGCTGCCCGCCGTGGACGTCGTCGACGGACAGGCCGTCCGCCTCGTCCAGGGCGTCGCTGGCACCGAGACCGGCTACGGCGACCCCCTCGACGCGGCCCGGGCCTGGGCCGCCGACGGCGCGGAATGGCTGCACCTCGTCGACCTCGACGCCGCCTTCGGGCGCGGGTCCAACGCGGAGCTGCTCGCCTCGGTGGTCGAGAAGATCGACATCAAGGTCGAGCTGTCCGGCGGCATCCGGGACGACGCCTCGCTGCGCCGGGCGCTCGACACCGGCTGCCGGCGCGTCAACATCGGGACCGCGGCGCTCGAGGACCCCGCCTGGTGCGCGTCGGCGATCGCGGAGTTCGGCGACCGGGTGGCCGTGGGCCTCGACGTCAAGATCTCCGAGGGGCGCCACCGGCTCGCGGCGCGCGGCTGGGTCTCCGACGGCGGCGACCTCTGGAGCGTGCTCGCCCGCCTCGACGCCGAGGGCTGCGCGCGCTACGTCGTCACCGACGTGGGCCGCGACGGGACGCTCACGGGGCCAAACACCGAGCTGCTCGAGGCGGTGTGCGCGCGCACCGACCGCCCGGTGGTGGCGTCGGGCGGGGTGTCGTCGCTCGACGACCTGCGGACCCTCAACGGTCTCGCGGACCAGGGGGTCGAGGGCGCGATCGTCGGCAAGGCCCTCTACGCCGGCAACTTCACCCTGGCCGAGGCGCTGGCGACGACCCGTACGTGAGTGAAGTTCCCGGCTATAGCCGGGAAGATCACTCACGGGGGACGCGGTTAGGCTGAACGGTATGGGTGTCGCCGTCCGCGTGATCCCCTGCCTGGACGTCGACGCGGGCAGGGTGGTCAAGGGCGTCAACTTCGTCGACCTGCGCGACGCCGGCGACCCCGTCGAGATGGCCCGGCTCTACGACGCCGAGGGCGCCGACGAGCTCACCTTCCTCGACGTGAGCGCCTCCTCGGGCGAGCGCGAGACCACCTACGACGTCGTGCGGCGCACCGCCGAGCAGGTGTTCATCCCGCTCACGGTCGGCGGCGGTGTGCGGACGAACGAGGACATCGACAAGCTCCTGCGCGCCGGAGCCGACAAGGTCGGCATCAACACCGCCGCCATCTCCCGCCCGGAGTTCCTGGGCGAGGCCAGCCGCCGCTACGGCTCGCAGTGCATCGTCCTGTCGGTCGACGCCCGGCGCGTGCCCGCGGACGGGCAGCCGACGCCGTCGGGCTTCGAGGTCACCACCCACGGCGGTCGCCGCGGCACCGGCATCGACGCCCTGGAGTGGGCGCAGCGCGGCCAGGAGCTCGGGGTCGGCGAGATCCTCCTGAACTCGATGGACGCCGACGGCACCAAGGCCGGCTTCGACCTCGAGATGATCAGCAAGGTGCGCTCGCTCGTCGACGTGCCGGTGATCGCCAGCGGGGGAGCGGGCGCCGTCGAGCACTTCGGGCCTGCCGTGGCGGCGGGGGCGGACGCGGTGCTCGCGGCGAGCGTGTTCCACTTCGGGATCATGCGGATCGGTGAGGTCAAGGACTCGCTGCGCGACGAGGGGGTGGAGGTCCGATGAGCGAGACCTGGACGCTCGACCCCGCCATCGCCGCGCGGCTCAAGCGCACCCCCGACGGCCTCGTCTGCGCGGTGGCCCAGCAGCACGACACCCGCGAGATCCTCATGGTCGCGTGGATGAGCGACGAGGCCCTGGCGCGCACGATCGCGACCCGCGAGGGCACCTACTGGTCCCGCTCGCGCGACGAGCTGTGGATCAAGGGTGCGACGTCGGGACACGTCCAGAAGGTCGTCGAGGTGCGCCTCGACTGCGACGGCGACACCGTCCTGCTGCTGGTCGACCAGTCCGGCGCCGCCTGCCACACCGGCGATCACACCTGCTTCGACGCCGACCAGCTGCTCGGCCCCGAGGCCTGAGCCGGCCTCTCCTGGGCCGCGTCGCGTTCGGCGGCGACGTCGGTGAACGTCGCGACCGCGGCCCGCACCGCCGCGGTCCCGCGGTCGGTGCGCCACACGGCGTCGATGCTGCGGCGCAGCGGCGGCGTGGTCGTCGCCGCGACGACGCCCGGCGGGAGCGGGGGACGGGCCAGGCGCGGGACCAGCCCCGCGACCCCGATGCCCGCGACCAGCTCGACGTGCATCCCGAACCCGCAGACCTGGCACGTCACCCGCGGCTGGAGTCCGGCCCGGCGCAGGGTCTGGAGCAGCCACGCGCCCGCCCGGGTGTGGACGCCGTCGGCGACCCAGTCGAGGTCGTCGACCTCGGCGAGGTCCACCGGTCCCGGACCGGCGAGGCGGTGGTCGGCGGGCAGGAGGAGGTCGATGACGTCGTCGCAGAGACGGGCGCGCGAGGTGCCGGCCGGGACGGGGGCGGGCGAGCCGTCCCAGTTCTCGACGACGGCCAGGTCGAGGTCGCCGGCCAGGACGGCCGGCACGGTCTCCTCGGCCTCCCCGTCGGCGAGCGCGACCCGCAGGTCCGGGTAGGTCGCCCGGAGGCGGGCGAGGGCGGCCGGCGCGAGGGCGTGCACCGACGTCGGGATCGCGCCGATCCGCAGCTCGCCGACGACCTCGTCGCGCAGCCGGTCGAGGTCGAGCCGGGCGGCGGCGACGCGGGCGAGGATGTCCGCGGCGTGCTCGGCGAGCATCCGGCCCGCGGGCGTGAGGCGCAGTCCCCGCCCGGCCGGCTCGGTGAGCACCGCGCCCGCCTCGCGGTCGAGCTTCGCCAGCTGCTGCGACACCGCCGACGGCGTGAGGTGCAGGGCGGCCGCCGCGCCGGCCACCGACCGGTGCGTCGCGAGGGCGTCGAGGGCCCGGAGCCGGTCGAGGGCGAACACGGTAGCGACTCTAACGAGTTCGAGGCAGGAAACCTCGCTGGTCCTCAACGGTCATCGGACCGACGATCGAGGGCGTGACGCGCTCCCTCGTCGGCCCCGCCCCGGCCGGTCCCTCGATCGTGCCCCGCGTCGACCCGCGTCTGGTCGCCGTCGCCGGCAGCCTCTGCATCGCGTTCTCGCCGATCTTCATCGCGCTCGCCGACGTCACCCCGGGCACCGCGACGTTCTTCCGCTGCGCGCTCGCGCTCCCGCTGCTCGTACCGCTGGCGCTGCTCGAGCGGCGGCGCCGCCTGCGGTCGTCGCCCACGACGGGCAACCGTCCGGTCGTGCTGTTCGTCGGCGGCGCGCTGCTCGGCCTCGACATGACGCTGTGGGCGGAGTCCGTGCACGCCGTCGGGGCCGGGGTGTCGACGGTGCTGGTCAACGTGCAGGTCGTGATCCTCCCGCTGCTCGCGTTCCTCGTCCTCGGCGAGCGGGTGCGCCGCACGTTCGTGCTCGCCGTCCCCGTGATGCTCGTCGGCGTCGCGCTGGCCGGCGGTCTCCTCGGCGACCCGGAGGCGGTGACGGGCGTCGCCCCGGTCCGCGGCACGGTCACCGCATTGATCGCCGCGGCCGCCTACGCCGGCTACCTGCTCTTCGTGCGCCTCGGCGCCGGCCCGGGCCAGCGGTTCACCCCGGTCGCAATCGCCACCGTCGGGGCCGCGGTGACGTCGTTCGCCGTCGGCTCGTTCTGGCAGGGCGTCGACCTCGCGCCGGACGCGCGCTCCCTGATGTGGCTCGTCGTGCTGGCGGTGGTCGGCCAGGTCGTCGGCTGGGTGCTCATCGCGTCCGCGCTGCCGCGCCTCGCGTCCTCCACCGGCGCCTCGATCCTCCTGCTGCAGCCCGTGGGCGCCGTGCTGCTCGGCGCGCTGGTCCTCGCCGAGGTGCCCGGGGTGCTCCAGCTCGTCGGCTGCGCCGTCGTCCTCGGCGCCGTGGCGGTGGCGGCGCGGACCCGGGCCACGCCGACGGCGCCGGCCGGGGAGCCGACGCCGGACGCCGACGTGCAAGGACCGGAGACCCCCGCGACCCCTCGTCGGTGATCGACGGGGACTTCGCGCGCGTAGAAGCAGCGAACGGCGCGTTCGCTGCACAAGTCGGGTCCTCCGCGACGGGCACGTTGCGCATGGTCATCAGGCAGGCACCCCTGCCGAACGTGCCCCTCGTCCGACAGAGCCGCGGCCCCCGCACCGATCAACGGGGAGTTCCGGCGCATAGAAGCAGCGAACCGCCCGTTCGCTCCGACGGGTTGCCCCGCGCGCGACCGCGGACCCGGTTGCCGGGGGCTGTCGGGGCCGGGGGCCAGAATGGGGCCGTGGCCGTCTCCGACCCTTCCGCCGCCCCGCTCGGCGCGGTCGTACCCGATCGCGCGGGGTTCCACGCCCTGGCGGCGCACCACCGCGTCATCCCGGTGACGCGGCGGCTGCTGGCCGACGGGGAGACGCCCGTCGGGCTCTACCGCAAGCTCGCGGGCCGGCGGCCCGGCACGTTCCTGTTCGAGTCCGCGGCGCACGGCGAGTCGTGGTCGCGCTGGAGCTTCGTCGGGGCGCGCAGCGCCGCGACGCTCACGGAGGCCGACGGCCGCGCGGTGTGGACCGGGCAGGTGCCGGTCGGTCTGCCCGGCGGCCCGGACGACGAGGCGCACTCGGACGACCCGCTGGTCGTCCTGCGCGAGACGCTCCAGCGCCTGCGCACCGACCCGCTGCCCGGCCTGCCGCCGCTCACCGGGGGGCTCGTCGGCTACGTCGGCTACGACGCGGTCCGCCGGCTCGAGCGCGTGCCGGAGCACGCCACCGACGACCTCCAGCTGCCCGAGATGGTCATGCTGCTCGCCACCGACGTCGCGGCGCTGGACCACCACGAGGGCACCGTCACGCTCATCGCCAACGCGGTGAACTGGGACGACAGCCCCGAGCGGGCTGACGCGGCCTACGACGACGCGCTCGCCCGGCTCGACCGCATGACCGCCGAGCTCGGGGCGCCCGCGCCGTCGACGGTCGCCTCGGTCGACGCGCCCGCCGGTCCTCCGACGGTGCGGCGGCGCCGCTCGCCCGAGGAGCACCACGCCGCGATCGAGGTCGCCAAGGAGCGAATCCGCGCCGGCGACGCGTTCCAGGTGGTGCTCTCCCAGCGCTTCGAGACCGAGACGTCGGCCGACGCGATGGAGATCTACCGGATGCTGCGGATGACCAATCCCAGCCCGTACATGTACCTCCTGCGGCTCGCCGACGCCGACGGCCGGCCCTTCGAGATCGTCGGGTCGAGCCCCGAGGCGCTGGTCACCGTCCGGGACGGCGTCGCCACCACGCACCCCATCGCGGGCACGCGCTGGCGGGGGGCGGACGCGGAGGAGGACACGCTGCTGGCGAAGGACCTCCTCGCCGACGAGAAGGAGCGCGCCGAGCACCTCATGCTCGTCGACCTCGGCCGCAACGACCTGGGACGCGTGTGCGTGCCGGGCACGGTGACGGTGCGCCGCTTCTTCGAGATCGAGCGCTACAGCCACGTGATGCACCTCGTCAGCACGGTCACGGGGCGCCTCGCCGCCGGGCGCACCGCGTTCGACGCCGTCGCCGCGTGCTTCCCGGCCGGCACGCTCTCGGGCGCGCCGAAGCCGAAGGCGCTGGAGATCATCGAGGAGCTCGAGCCCACCCGGCGCGGGCTCTACGGCGGCATCGTCGGCTACCTCGACTTCGCCGGCGACGCCGACACCGCGATCGCCATCCGCACGGGCCTGCTGCGCGACGGCGTCGCCCACGTGCAGTCCGGCGGCGGCATCGTGGCGGACTCCGACCCCGTCGCCGAGGACACCGAGTGCGTCAACAAGGCGCGCGCGGTCCTGGCCGCCGTCGCCGCCGCGGGCACGCTCGCGGCGCCGTCGGGCACGGGTTCGAACGGCACCGCCACGGTCCCGCTCGCCGATCCCCTCCGGCGGCGCCGTGAGCGCGGCGGCGCCGCACCCGCCCGCCGGCGGGCACGCCCCGGCGCGCCTGCTCGGGCTCGTCGTCGTGCTGCTCGTGGTCGCGGCCGCCGTGCTGTGGGGGTCGTCGCGCGCCACGTGGGTGAGCCAGGTGATCGACGGCCTCCCGGCGCCCCGCACGAACACCGCCGAGGGCGCCAGCGCCGAACCGATCCTCGTGCCGTGGGCGCTCCTGTGCCTCGCCGCGGTCGGTGGGCTCCTCGCGACGTCGGGGTGGGGCCGGCGGGTCGTCGGCACCCTCGTCGCCGTCGCCGGCCTCTGGGCGGTGCTGCGGGGCGTGGTGGGACTCGTCGCCCCGACGGCCACCGCGCTGCCCGTCGGCCTGCGTCCCGGCGACCGGCCCCTGCCCGCCGAGGCGGTGCCCGCGGGCCCGATCGTCGGCGTGGTCGGCGGTCTGCTCATGCTGGCGGCGGGTCTGCTCGCCGCCCGGTGGGCCGCGGTCCTGCCGCGCATGGGCGCGCGCTACGACGCCCCGGGCGGCAGGGACGCGCCACGCGTGCCACCCGCCGACCCGGACCGGGCGCTGTGGGAGGCGCTCGACGACGGCCGGGACCCGACACGGGAACCGACCCACGATCCCTCGGCCGAACCAGCGCCGAATCCCTCCCGCAGGCAGGGCTCCGGCCCTCCCGACGGGGTGGGCAGCACGGAAGGGGCAGCGGGTTAACATGGAGCGAACTCGGACGGGGGAAAGGGGCAGACCCGGCGTGAGCGTCCTGGAGGAGATCCTCGACGGGGTTCGGGCCGACCTCGCCGCCCGCGAAGCCGCCGTTCCCTTCGCGGCCGTCAAGGACCTCGCAGCGGCCGCACCGCCGGCCCTCGACGCCCTCGCCGCGCTGCAGGGCCCCGGCATCGGTGTCATCGCGGAGATCAAGCGCGCGAGCCCGTCCCGGGGCCCGATGGCCGAGATCCCCGATCCCGCCTGGCTCGCCGGCCGCTACGTCGACGGCGGCGCGCGGGTGATCAGCGTGCTCACCGAGCAGCGGCGCTTCGGCGGTTCGTTGGACGACCTCGACGCCGTCCGGGCCGCGGTCGACATCCCGATCCTGCGCAAGGACTTCGTGATCGGCACCTACCAGGTGCACGAGGCGCGGGCCCACGGCGCCGACCTGGTCCTGCTCATGTGCTCGGTGCTCGAGCAGAACGCCCTCGACGCCCTCGTCGACCGCGTGCACTCCCTCGGGATGACGGCGCTGGTCGAGGTGCACAACGAGGAGGAGGCCGACATGGCGCTGCGTGCCGGCGCCAAGCTCGTCGGCATCAACGCCCGCGACCTGCACACCCTCGAGGTCGACCGCTCGGTGTTCAGCCGGATCGCCCCCGGCCTGCCCGGCGAGGTGCTGCGCGTCGCCGAGTCGGGCGTGCGCGGGCCCGGCGACCTCATGACCTACGCCGGCCACGGTGCCGACGCCGTGCTCGTCGGCGAGTCGATGGCCACGGCGGAGGACCCGCGGGCGGCGGTGCGCCAGCTGGTCACCGCGGGGTCGCACCCCGCGTGCCCGAAGCCGGCACGCTGAATCCCTTTCGCCCTGAATACCGGTCGCGCTGATTCTTCGTCGCGTTGCCTCGTAGCATCGCCGACGACCCCCGCACATCCCGCAGGAAGAGCTCCACGATGACGTCGGCCAGCACGGCGAGCACGGCCAGCCAGGGCCTCGCCGGGACCACGCACGAACCCGACGACACCGGACACTTCGGGCGCTGGGGCGGGCGCTACATGCCCGAGGCGCTCATCGCCGCGGTCGACGAGGTGGCCGCCGAGTACGAGAAGGCGCGCCACGACCCGGCGTTCCTCGCCGAGCTCGACCGCCTGCAGCGCGACTACGCCGGCCGTCCCTCACCGGTCACCGACGCGCGCCGGCTCTCCGAGCACGCGGGCGGGGCGCGCATCCTGCTCAAGCGCGAGGACCTCAACCACACCGGCTCGCACAAGATCAACAATGTGCTGGGTCAGGCGCTGCTCACGAAGCGGATGGGCAAGACCCGGGTCATCGCCGAGACCGGCGCGGGCCAGCACGGCGTGGCCACCGCGACCGCGGCGGCGCTCATGGGCCTCGAGTGCATGGTCTACATGGGCGAGGTCGACACCGAGCGCCAGGCGCTCAACGTCGCCCGCATGCGGCTGCTCGGCGCTGAGGTCGTGCCCGTCACCACTGGCTCGCGCACGCTGAAGGACGCGCTGAACGAGGCCTACCGCGACTGGGTCGCGAGCGTCGGCCACACCCACTACATCCTCGGCACCGCCGCCGGGCCGCACCCGTTCCCGATGATGGTGCGCGACTTCCACCGCGTCATCGGCCTGGAGGCCCGCGAGCAGGTGCTCGCCGCGTACGGGCGCCTGCCCGACGCCGTCGTCGCGTGCGTGGGCGGCGGGTCGAACGCCATCGGGATCTTCCACCCGTTCCTCGATGACGCCGACGTCCGGCTCATCGGCTACGAGGCCGCGGGTGACGGTGTCGAGACCGGCCGGCACGCCGCGTCGATCACCGGCGGCACCCCGGGCGCCCTGCACGGCGCGATGTCCTACCTGCTGCAGGACGAGGACGGCCAGACGCTCGAGACGCACTCGATCTCGGCGGGACTCGACTACCCGGGTGTCGGCCCCGAGCACGCGTTCCTCGCCGACTCCGGGCGCGCGAGCTACGAGCCCGTCACCGACGCCGAGGCCATGGAGGCCTTCCGGCTCCTGTGTCGCACCGAGGGGATCATCCCGGCCATCGAGTCGGCCCACGCGATCGCCGGGGCCATCCGGCTCGGCACGACGCTCGGTCCGGAGGCCACGATCCTGGTCAACCTCTCCGGCCGGGGCGACAAGGACGTCGACACCGCCGCGCGCTGGTTCGGGGTGGTCGACCCCGAGTCGCTGCCCACCGAGGAACCGCCGCCGGCCGAGGACGCCGACGGGGCCGTCGCGAGCGGGGAGCGGGAGCTGTGACGACGACCGGCACCGGCATCACCCGCCTCGCCGAGGTTTTCACCACTGCGAAGGCCGAGGACCGCGCCGCGCTGATCGCCTACCTGCCCTCGGGCTACCCGACGATCAAGGGCTCGCTCGGGCTGCTCACGCAGGCCCTCGACGCGGGCGCCGACCTCGTCGAGGTCGGGTTGCCCTACTCCGACCCGGTGCTCGACGGCCCGGTGATCCAGCACGCCGTCGACGCCGCGCTCAAGGGCGGGGTCCGGGTCCGCGACACCCTCGCGATCGTCGAGCAGCTCGCCGAGCGGGGCGGGCGGGCCGTGGTGATGACCTACTGGAACCCGGTGCTGCGCTACGGCGTCGACGCCTTCGCCCGCGACCTGGCGGCGGCCGGCGGGCTCGGTGTGATCACGCCGGACCTCGTGCCCGACGAGGCCGGGGGCTGGCTCGCCGCCGCCGACCGCGAGGGCCTCGCCCCGATCTTCCTCGTCGCGCCGTCGTCGTCGGACGAGCGGATCGCGTCCACCACGGCGGCCACCCGCGGCTTCCTCTACGCCGCCTCGACGATGGGTGTCACGGGCGCCCGGGACGCGGTCTCGGACACCGCCACCAGCCTCGTCGCGCGGGCGCGGACGCACACCGACCTCCCGATCGGCGTCGGGCTGGGCGTGCGCAACGGCGCCCAGGCCGGCGAGGTCGCGACCTTCGCCGACGGCGTCATCGTGGGCTCCGCCCTGGTGAGCGCCGCCGAGCACGGCCGGGCGGCCGTCGCCCGCCTCACCACCGAGCTCGCCGCCGGCGTGCGGGGCCAGCACACCGGTCGTTGACCCACGGCAGATAGCGTGGCGGCCGTGCTTGCCGCGGCCCTGCCCACCTACCTGCCCAGCCCGCCGCAGGGCGTCTGGGAGCTCGGGCCGATCCCGTTGCGGGCCTACGCGCTCTGCATCATCGCCGGCATCGTCGTGGCGATCCTCTGGACCGAGCGCCGCTTCGTCGCCCGCGGCGGTGAGCCGGGCACGGTCACCGACATCGCCGTGTACGCCGTGCCCTTCGGCCTCGTCGGCGGGCGGCTCTACCACGTGGCCACCGACTGGCCGACGTACTTCGGCCCCGGCGGGAACCCGATCGCGGCGCTGTTCATCTGGCAGGGCGGGCTCGGGATCTGGGGCGCGATCGCGCTGGGCGGGGTCGGCGCCTGGATCGGCTGCCGGCGCCGCGGCATCCCGCTGACGGCGTTCGCCGACGCCGCCGCGCCGGGCATCGTCACCGCGCAGGCCATCGGCCGCCTGGGCAACTGGTTCAACCAGGAGCTCTACGGGGCGCCGACGACGCTGCCGTGGGGGCTGGAGATCTACCGCCGGATCGACCCCTCGACGGGCGCTCCGGACAACCTCACCGGCGTCGCCGTCGACACCACGCCGATCGTGGTCGTGCAGCCGACGTTCCTCTACGAGCTGCTCTGGAACCTCGCGGTCGCCGCGCTCGTCGTCTGGGCCGACCGGCGGTTCCGGCTGTCGCACGGCCGCGCGTTCGCGCTCTACGTCGCGGGCTACACCGCCGGGCGCTTCGTCATCGAGCTCCTGCGCACCGACCCGGCGACCCGCGTCTTCGGCGACGTGCGGATCAACGTGGTCGTCGCCGCCGTGGTGTTCGTCGGAGCGGTGATCTACATGATCGTGAACCGTGGCCGCCCCCGCGAGGTCTTCGGCCGTGACGCCGCCGGTTCGGGCGACGGGGACCCGGGTACGCCAGGCTCCGTGGCCAGCACCAACAGCACCGGGGATCCCGACGAGGACCAGCGCGCCGACAACGAGGTCGAGGCGCGCTCGAAGGAGAAGTCGTCCGCGGCCGAGGCCGGCGGCAAGGGCGGGGCGTCGAACGCCAGCAGCGTCGACGCGGAGCCCGCCGACCCGGAGCAGGAACGCGAGCAGGACGCGCCCGCGGAGCCTCCGTCGCGCGCCACGAGCTGACGCACACCTCACGGGCGGGCCTGCCACGCGCCCGCTGACGGACTAGGATCGGGCACGCACCGCGCAGGACGTCGGGGTCCGGCGCCGCCGTTATCCGTGCCCGTCACCCTCCCCACCGGGTTCGACCCACGGACCCGCCGCTCGCAGGCCGCGCGGCGGGTGGCAACGCCGTCATCCATCCTGGGCCACCGTCGTCCCCGGGTCTCCACCACCCGCGCGACGACGAGGAGGCACGAGATGCCTGTGTCGAAGGCCGGCTCGGCCCCGGGCCCGCAAGGGCTCTACGACCCCGCGTACGAGCACGACGCCTGCGGGGTCGGCGCCGTCGCGAACACCCGCGGCGTCGCCGCCCACGCGATCGTCCGCGACGCCCTGGTCGTCCTGCACAACCTCGACCACCGGGGCGCCGCCGGCAGTGAGCCGACGAGCGGGGACGGCGCCGGGATCATGCTCCAGGTGCCCGACGCGCTGCTGCGGGCCACGGTCGACTTCGCGCTGCCCGAGCCCAGGACGTCGCCCGACGGCGGCGCGCCGGTCCTGGCGTACGCCACCGGCCTCGCCTTCCTGCCCGCCGACCCCGACGACCGCGCCAAGGCGATCTCGCTGCTCGAGCGCATCGTCGCCGAGGAGGGCCTCGACGTCCTCGGCTGGCGCGAGGTCCCGGTGGACCCCGAGGGCGCCGACGTCGGGTCGGTCGCCCGTGGCGCGATGCCGCACTTCGCGCAGATCGTCGTCGCCACCCCCGACCGGC
Source organism: Actinomycetospora sp. CA-053990 (assembly GCF_050948445.1). NCBI lineage: Bacteria > Bacillati > Actinomycetota > Actinomycetes > Pseudonocardiales > Pseudonocardiaceae > Actinomycetospora > Actinomycetospora sp. CA-053990. The sequence goes on from NZ_CP192043.1 coordinate 3,103,424, forward strand.
AGGCCGCGGGGATCGAGCTCGACCGCCTCGCCTGGATCGTGCGCAAGCGCGCGGAGCGCCAGTCCGCCGAGGAGGGCTGCGGGCTCTACATCGCGTCGCTGTCCAGCCGCACGATGACCTACAAGGGCATGCTGACCACCGACCAGCTGCCGCTGTTCTTCCCCGACCTGCGCGACGAGCGCCTGGTCAGCGCCATCGCCGTGGTGCACAGCCGGTTCTCCACCAACACCTTCCCGAGCTGGCCGCTGGCCCACCCGTACCGGGTGATGGCGCACAACGGCGAGATCAACACGATCCGCGGCAACCGCAACCGCATGCGGGCCCGCGAGGCGCTGCTCGCCACCGACCTGTTCCCCGGCGACCTCCAGCGCGCGATGCCGGTGTGCCCGGAGGACGTCTCGGACTCGGCGAGCTTCGACGAGGTGCTCGAGCTCCTCGAGCTCGGCGGCCGGCCGCTGCCGCACGCGGTGATGATGATGATGCCCGAGGCGTGGGAGAACCACGCCGAGATGCCGACCGACCAGCGCGACTTCTACCGCTTCCACGCGAGCCTCATGGAGCCGTGGGACGGCCCGGCGTGCGTGACGTTCACCGACGGCACGCTCATGGGCGCCACGCTCGACCGCAACGGCCTGCGCCCGGCGCGTTGGTGGCACCTCGACGACGACCGCGTGGTGCTGGCCAGCGAGTCCGGGGTGCTGGACGTCGACCCGTCGCGGGTGCTGGCCAAGGGGCGCCTGCGGCCGGGGCGGATGTTCCTCGTGGACACCCGCTCCGGGGCGAGCGCAGCGACGGGGGAAGGCTCTGCGGGCATCGTCGACGACGACGCGTTCAAGAGCGAGCTCGCCGCCGAGGCGCCCTACGGCGAGTGGCTGCACGCCGGGCTGGTGCACCTCGACGACCTCCCGCCGCGCGAGCACATCGTGCACACCCACGCATCGGTCGTCCGCCGGCAGCTGACCTTCGGCTACACCGAGGAGGACCTGCGGGTCCTCCTCGCGCCGATGGCCACCACCGGCGCGGAGCCGCTGGGGTCGATGGGCACCGACACCCCCACCGCGGCCCTGTCGGCGCGCTCCCGGCTGCTCTACGACTACTTCGTCCAGCTCTTCGCGCAGGTGACCAACCCGCCGCTCGACGCGATCCGCGAGGAGCTCGTCACCTCGATGACGCGGGCGATCGGACCGGAGCAGAACCTGTTCCACCCCGGCCCCGCCTCGTGCCGGCAGGTCGTGCTGCCCGACCCGGTGATCGACAACGACGACCTCGCCAAGCTCATCCACATCGACGACGACGGCGACATGCACGGCTTCGCCGCGACGGTGATCTCCGGGCTCTACGAGGTCGACGGCGGCGAGCGGGCCCTGGCCGACGCCCTCGACCGCGTGCGCCGTCAGGCATCCGAGGCGATCGGCGCCGGCAAGAGCATCCTCGTGCTCTCCGACCGCGACTCCGACGCGCAGTGGGCGCCCATCCCGGCGTTGCTGCTGGTCTCGGCGGTGCACCACCACCTCGTCGCCACCCGAGAGCGCACCCAGGCCGCCCTCGTCGTCGAGTGCGGCGACGCCCGCGAGGTGCACCACATCGCGCTGCTGCTCGGCTACGGCGCCGCGGCGGTCAACCCGTACCTGGCCTTCGAGTCGATCGAAGACATGATCACCAGCGGGTGGCTGCAGGACATCGAGTGCCCGGAGGCCATCGACCACTACGTGAAGGCGTTGGTCAAGGGCGTCCGCAAGGTGATGTCGAAGATGGGCATCTCCACGGTGTCGGGCTACACCGCGGCCCAGGTCTTCGAGGCCGTCGGGCTCTCGCAGGAGTTCGTCGACGAGTTCTTCACCGGCACCTCGTCCAAGCTCGGCGGGGGCGGGCTCGACGTGGTCGCCCGCGAGACCGCGGAGCGCCACCGGCAGGCGCACCCGGAGAACCCGGGGGAGCGGGCGTACCGAGCCCTCGACGTCGGCGGCGAGTACGCCTACCGCCGCGAGGGCGAGCTGCACCTGTTCAGCCCCGAGACGGTGTTCCTGCTGCAGCACTCCACGCGGACCAAGCAGTGGGACGTGTTCCAGCGCTACACCGCCGAGGTCAACCGGCTGATCTCCTCCGGCGGCGCGCTGCGCGGGATGTTCCGGCTGCGCACCGAGGACAGGACCCCGATCCCGATCGACGAGGTCGAGCCGGCGACCGAGATCGTCAAGCGCTTCGCCACCGGCGCCATGTCGTACGGGTCGATCTCGGCGGAGGCGCACACCGACCTCGCGATCGCGATGAACAACATCGGCGGCAAGTCGAACACCGGCGAGGGCGGGGAGGACCCGGTCCGGCTCCACGACCCGTCGAAGCGCTCCGCGATCAAGCAGGTCGCGTCCGGCCGGTTCGGCGTCACCAGCGAGTACCTCGTCAACTGCACCGACATCCAGATCAAGATGGCCCAGGGTGCGAAGCCCGGCGAGGGCGGCCAGCTCGCGGGGCAGAAGGTCTACCCGTGGATCGCCGAGGTGCGGTACTCCACACCCGGCGTCGGCCTGATCTCGCCGCCACCGCACCACGACATCTACTCCATCGAGGACCTCAAACAGCTCATCCACGACCTCAAGAACGCCAACGAGCACGCGCGGATCCACGTCAAGCTCGTGGCGTCCGTCGGCGTCGGCACGGTGGCCGCGGGCGTGGCGAAGGCGCACTCCGACGTCGTGCTGATCTCCGGGTGGGAGGGCGGCACCGGCGCGGCGCCGCTGACCTCGCTCAAGCACGCCGGGGCGCCGTGGGAGGTCGGCCTGGCCGACACCCAGCAGACGCTCATGATCAACGGGCTGCGCGACCGCATCACCGTCCAGGTCGACGGCCAGATGAAGACCGGCCGCGACGTCATCGTCGGCGCCCTGCTCGGGGCCGAGGAGTACGGGTTCTCGACGGCGCCGCTGATCGTCAACGGCTGCATCATGATGCGCGTCTGTCACCTCGACACCTGTCCGGTGGGCGTCGCGACCCAGAACCCGGAGCTGCGCAAGCGCTACACCGGCAGGCCGGAGTTCGTGGAGAACTTCTTCTGGTTCATCGCCGAGGAGGTCCGCGAGTACCTCGCCGAGCTCGGCTTCGCCACGTTGGACGAGGCCATCGGGCACGCGGAGCTGATCGACGCCGCCGAGGCGGTGGACAACTGGAAGGCCCGGGGCATCGACCTGACGCCGCTGTTCACCGTCCCCGACGTGCCCGAGGGCGCGCCCACCGACCGCATCCGCACGCGCGCCCAGGACCACGGCCTGGACCGGGCCCTGGACCGCACCCTCATGCAGCTCGCCGAGGGCGCCCTGTCCGACGCGACGCCGGTGCGCCTCGAGATGCCGGTGCGCAACGTCAACCGCACCGTCGGGACCCTCACCGGCGCCGAGATCACCCGCCGCTACGGCGACGCCGGCCTGCCCGACGACACGGTCCACGTCGAGTTCACCGGGTCCGCCGGGCAGTCGTTCGGGGCGTTCCTGCCGCCGGGCATGACGCTCGACCTCGTCGGCGACAGCAACGACTACCTGGCCAAGGGCCTGTCCGGCGGCCGGGTGATCGTGCGGCCCTCGGACGACGCGCCCTTCGCCGGCACCGTCGACGAGACGCACGTGATCGCGGGGAACGTCATCGCCTACGGCGCCACCGGGGGCGAGGTGTTCCTGCGCGGCCAGGTCGGCGAGCGGTTCTGCGTCCGCAACTCGGGGGCGCTGGCCGTCGTCGAGGGCACCGGCGACCACGCCTGCGAGTACATGACCGGCGGCCGCGTCGTCGTGCTCGGCACGACGGGCCGCAACCTCGGCGCCGGGATGTCCGGGGGCATCGCCTTCGTCCTCGACCTGCCCGAGGTGCGCGTGAACCCCGAGATGGTGTCGCTGCTCGAGGTGGACGACGAGGACGCGGACTGGCTGCGCGGCGTCGTCGAGCGCCACCGCGACCTCACCGGGTCGCCGCGGGCGGCGGCGCTGCTCGACGACTGGGCGGCGGCCGTGCCGCGGTTCACGAAGGTGATGCCCGACGACTTCCAGCGCGTCCTCGACGCGACCCAGCGGGCCCAGACCGAGGGGCGCGACCCCCACGAGGTGATCATGGAGGTGGCGGCCGGTGGCTGACCCACGCGGGTTCCTCAAGTACTCCCGTGAGGACAACCCCAAGCGTCCGGTCGAGGAGCGCCGCACCGACTGGCACGAGCTCTACGCGCCGCTGACCGACCCCGCGACGCGCGAGGGCACGCAGACCCAGGCGGCGCGGTGCATGGACTGCGGCATCCCGTTCTGCCACTCCGGCGGCGCCGGCTGCCCGCTGGGCAACCTCATCCCGGAGTGGAACGACTTCGTCCGCCGGGGCGAGTGGGACCGCGCGAGCGAGCGCCTGCACGCCACGAACAACTTCCCGGAGTTCACCGGTGCCCTGTGCCCGGCGCCGTGCGAGGCGGCCTGCGTCCTGTCGATCACCAGCCAGCCGGGTCCGGTGGCGATCAAGCGCGTCGAGTGGTCGATCGCGGAGGCCGCGTGGACCGACGGGCACGTCGTCCCGCAGATGCCGAGCAACCGCACCGGGCGTCGCGTCGCCGTCGTCGGGTCGGGGCCCGCCGGGCTCGCGGCGGCCCAGCAGCTCACGCGCGCCGGGCACGACGTCACCGTCTTCGAGCGCGACGACCGCCTCGGCGGGCTCATGCGCTACGGCATCCCGGAGTTCAAGTTCGAGAAGTGGGAGCTCGACCGCCGGCTCGACCAGATGCGCGCCGAGGGCACCCGGTTCGTGACGAACTGCGAGGTCGGGACGGCGGCACTGCCCGTGGAGCGGCTGCAGGGCGAGCACGACGCCGTGGTGCTCGCCGTCGGCGCGCTCGAGGGCCGCGACGACCGCACGATCGAGGGCCGCGACCTCGACGGCGTGCACCTGGCGATGGAGTACCTGGTGCCCGCCAACCGCGAGTGCGAGGGCGACGGCCCGTCGCCGATCAACGCCCGCGGGGCGAACGTCGTCATCATCGGCGGCGGCGACACGGGGGCGGACTGCTACGGCACCGCGACCCGCCAGGGCGCGCTCGCCGTCCACCAGCTCGACCAGTACCCCCCGCCGCCGACGACCCGGCAGGACTCGTCGTCGCCGTGGCCGACCTGGCCGTACGTGTTCCGGACGCCGCCGGCGCTGGAGGAGGGCGGCGAGCGCCTGTTCGCCACCGCCGTGCGCCGGTTCGTCGGCGACGAGCGCGGCCACGTCCGGGCGGTCGAGCTCTCCTCGGTCGAGGTGCGCCGGGACGCCGATGGCCGGCGGGAGGTCGTGCCGACCTCGGAGGAGGTGCACGAGATGCCGTGCGACCTCGTGCTGTTCTCCATCGGCTTCACGGGCCCCGACGACCGGGCGCTCCTGCCCGCCCTCGGGATCGAGCGCAACCCCAAGGGCGCGGTCGGCTGCGGCTCGGACTGGCAGACCGACGCGCCCGGCGTCTTCGTCTGCGGCGACGCCCACCGCGGGGCGTCACTGATCGTGTGGGCGATCGCCGAGGGCCGCTCGGCCGCCGCGGCCGTCGACCGCTACCTCGACCCCGACGGCACGACCGACCTCCCGGCGCCCCTGCACCCGGGCGCGCTGCCCCTGAGCGCCTGAGGGGTTGCAGCGAACGCGCTGTTCGCTGCTTCTATGCGCGCGAAGTCCCCGTTCGCGTCAGGACGTCGGCGACACCGGGGTGATGTGCGTCAGCGCGCAGCGCCACCGCCCGTCGGCGTGGACGAAGACGTCCGACGTCCACTCGTCAGCGTCGATGTCCGCGCCGCCGTACTGGGCGGTGCTCACGACGCGGACGACGAGGGTCGCGACGTCCCCGTGAACGCGCACCCGGGGCTCGCTCGCGGGCTCCATCCGCGTGTGGCCGAGCGCGCCGGAGCGCACGTACGCGAGGAAGTCGTCCCGTCCCGTGACCCCGCTCCACGAGACGATCACCCAGTCGTCGGTCATGAACTCGCCGATCTTGTCGGCGTCGTTCGAGACGATCGCCGAGTTCCAGTCCCGGGCGAGCGCGACGATCTCGCGCGCGACAGCGTCCTCATCCATGGGGGAACGCTAGGGCGGCGGTCGCCTCGCCGGCTTGGACGAATCGGATGTCGCGGTCATCTGCGTGGCCCTATCGGCGTGCTCCGTTGAATTCGGACACTCGACGTCTGCGGCGCCACGCCGCTGACATCGACGTCAGGGCGCCGGCGGCGCGGCGACGACGGCGCGCTGGATCTGCACCGGGATGCGCGGCGCGCCGCCCCCGGCCTGGTTCGAGCCGTCGTCCCCGCCCGCGCCGACGCGGTCGAGCACCGCGAGCCCGGGGGTCGCGATCCGCCCGACCACCGAGTACTCCGGCGGCAGGGCCGAGTCGCCGTAGACGAGGAAGAACTGGCTGCCCGTCGAGCCCGGCTGCGAGCTCTTGGCCATGGCCACGAGCCCGCGGGCGTAGGTCGACGCCTGGCCCTCGGCGCCCGGGAACGGCGGCAGGCCGGCGGGGGGCTCCTCGGCGTACTGGTAGCCCGGGCCGCCCGAGCCGGAGCCGGTCGGGTCGCCGCACTGGAGCACCTGGAGGCCCTGGCCGGTCACCAGGCGCGGGCAGGGTGTGTCGTCGTAGAAGCCCTGCGAGGCGAGGCTGACCACCGCGTTGACCGCGCAGGGTGCCGACGCGCGGTCGAGCGTCATCGGGATCGCGCCCTGCGTGGTCTGCAGGGTGACGTCGACGGTGCCGGTGGTCGGGGGGTTGGCGTCGGGCGGGGTGTTCGGCTTGGCCGCCGCCTCCGACGGGTTGTACGTGCAGGTCGACGGCGCGGCGGTCGGCGGCGGGGTGTCCTCGGCGGCCACGACGAAGTAGATCCCCGCCGCGACGGCGACCACCGCCACGACCGCGACCACCGAGATGATGGTCAGGCGTTGCCGACGTCGCCTCGCCCGCTCCGCGCGTCGCTCGAGCTGACGCTCCAGCTTCTTCTTGGCGGCCTTCCGGCGCTGTTCGTTCGTCGGCACGGGGGCATCGTAGGAACCGCGCCGCCGGGCCCGGAGCATGGGCTCGACTAGGGTGGGGAAGCGAACCGATCTGTCCGAGGAGGACGAGGACGTGCTGGTCGAGGCCTTCGCGGCCGGGGTGTTCGAGACCAACTGCTACGTGGTCGCGCCCGCCCCCGGGGAATCGTGCATCGTGGTCGACCCCGGGCAGGACGCCGAGGACGGGCTGCGCCAGGTGATCGCGCGGCACGACCTGACCCCGGTGGCCGTCCTGCTCACCCACGGGCACATGGACCACATGTGGTCGGTGACGCCGGTCTGCGACGGCGACGACATCCCGGCGTGGATCCACCCCGAGGACCGCTTCATGCTCGCCGACCCGTTCAAGGCCGTCGGACCCATGGGCGCGCAGCTGGCGCAGATGTACCCGGGGCTGGAGTTCCGCGAGCCGCGGTCGGTCGAGGTGCTCGCCGACGGCGCCGACCTCGAGCTCGCCGGCCTCCGCCTGACCGTCGACCACACCCCGGGCCACACCCGCGGGTCGGTGGTCTTCCGGTCGGCCACCGAGGACGACCGCCCGTTCCTCATCGCGGGGGACACCCTGTTCCAGGGCAGCATCGGGCGCACCGACCTGCCCGGGGGATCCACCGAGGAGATGATGGCCTCGCTGCGCGACAAGATCCTCACGCTGCCCGACGACACCGCCGTCCTGCCCGGCCACGGGCCGATGACGACGGTCGGTCAGGAGCGCGACAGCAACCCCTTCGTGCAGGGCCTCACGAACGCGCCCGGACGCCACCTGTGAGCGCGTCGGTCCCGTCCGGCGGGTTCAGCGCGCCCAAGGGCATCCCCGAGTACGTCGGGCCGGAGTTCACGAGCGTCCGCGACACCCTCGTCCGCGAGGCCGACCGCGCGGGCTACGCCCACATCGAGCTGCCGGTCTTCGAGGACACCGCGCTCTACGCCCGCGGCGTCGGCGAGTCCACCGACGTCGTCAGCAAGGAGATGTACTCCTTCGACGACCGCGGCGGCCGCTCGGTGACCCTGCGGCCCGAGGGCACCGCGGGTGTCGTCCGGTCGGTGATCGAGCACGGTCTCGACCGCGGCGGGCTGCCGGTCAAGCTGCGCTACACCGGGCCGTTCTTCCGCTACGAGCGCCCGCAGGCCGGGCGCTTCCGCCAGCTCCAGCAGGTCGGCGTCGAGGCGATCGGCGTCGACGACCCGGCCCTGGACGCCGAGGTCCTCGCCGTCGCCGACGCCGGGTTCCGCGCGCTGGGCCTGCGCCGCTACCGCCTGGAGATCACGAGCCTCGGCGACGCCACCACGCGGCCGCAGTACCGCCAGGAGCTCACGCGGTTCCTCGAGAAGCTCGACCTCGACGAGGCCACCCGCGAACGCGCCCGGATCAACCCGCTGCGCGTGCTCGACGACAAGCGCCCCGAGGTCCGCGAGCAGCTCACCGACGCCCCGCTGATGATCGACCACCTCTCCGACGAGGCGGCCGCGCACCACGCGGCGGTCAAGCGTCACCTCGACGACCTCGGCGTCGCCTACGTCGAGAACCCGTGGATGGTGCGGGGGCTCGACTACTACACGAAGACGACCTTCGAGTTCGTCCACGACGGCCTGGGCTCCCAGTCGGGCATCGGCGGCGGCGGGCGCTACGACGGCCTGATGGCCGAGCTCGGCGGGCAGGACCTCTCCGGCGTCGGCTTCGGCCTCGGCGTCGACCGCGCGCTCCTCGCGTGCCGGGTGGAGGAGGCGGGGCTCGACACGGCCTCGCGGGTGGAGGTCTTCGGCGTCCCGCTCGGCGACGCGGCCAAGGACCGCCTCGTCGGGATCATCGGAGCGCTGCGCCACGCAGGCATCCGCGCCGACCTCGCCTACGGCGGCCGCGGGCTGAAGGGCGCCATGAAGGCGGCCGACCGCTCGGGCGCCCGCTTCGCGCTCGTGCTCGGCGAGCGCGACCTCGAGGCCGGGGAGATCCAGCTCAAGGACCTCGCCGACGGATCCCAGCAGGCCATCGCCCTCGACGGCGCGGCGGCCGCGGTGGACCGGGCCCTCGAGGACTCCTGACCGCAGGTTACTGGCTGGTATCGCTCGCTCAGCGAGCGATACCAGCCAGTATCCGCCTGATCAGACGGCGGGAACGGGCTCGGCCGTCGGCTCGCGGCGCTCGGTGGCCGCCGCGAGGCGTCGCGAGGCCGGACGAGTCGCCCAGGAGACGCCCGCGACGACGAGCAGGGTCGTGGGCACCACCGCGTTGAACGCGGCGCTTCCCGAGGCCAGGTGCGAGACCGTCGCGCCGCTGAGGTCGAACACGACCCCGGCGTAGGCCCACTCCTTGAGCCGCGCGTAGCCGGGGACGGTGAGGGCGGCCGCGCCGAGCACCTTCCACACGCCGAGCAGGGTGACGACGTAGGCGGGGTAGCCCAGCGCCATCACGCCCGCGACGGCCCACTCGGCGCCGAGGAGGTAGGCCAGGCCGCCCGAGAGCAGCACGACCACGGTGACGGCGGTGGTGGTCCGGTAGGTGAGGGTGCGGGCGTCCATCGTGGGCTCCTCGGGTCGTCGGGGACGTCGACGAGGAGACGCGCGGGCGGGCACGGATGTGACCGGACCGGTCAGCCGTCCTCGGCAGCTCGGGCGGCGAGCACGGCCGCGATGACCGCGTCCCGGCGGGCGAGGAGGTCGGCGCTGTCGCTCCCGGCGAGGGCCTCGTCGACGCCGGCCACGATGCGGGCCACGAGCTCCGGGGTGTGCGACACCGTCCCGAGGTCGGCCCACAGCGCCTCGGTGCCGGGCCCGAGGTGCTCGAGGACGTGCGCGATGCCGCCCGGGCCGCCGGAGAGGTGCTGGTTGGTGAACGGGCCCAGCGCCGCCCACCGCAGGCCCGGCCCCTCGGTGATCGCGGTGTCGACGTCGGCGACCGTCGCCACCCCGCGCGCCACCAGCGAGTACGCCTCGCGCCACAGCGCGGCCTGCAGGCGGTTCGCGAGGTGGCCCGGGAGCTCGGCGCGCAGGCGCAGTGGCGAGCGCCCGACCGAGGCGTAGAACGCCATGGCGGCGTCGACCGCGGCCGGTGACGTCGCCTCCCCGGGGACCACCTCCACCAACGGCACGAGGTGCGGCGGGTTGAACGGGTGCCCGACCAGCACGCGCTCGGGGTGCGCCGGGGCGCCGTGGGCGAGGTCGGTGGGGCGCAGCATCGACGAGCTGCTGGCGACGACGACCTCGGGCCGGGCGACGGCGTCGACGACCGCGAGCAGCTCGTGCTTGACCTCGAGACGCTCCGGGCCGTTCTCCTGGACGAAGTCGGCGTCGGCGACGGCCGCGGCGAGGTCGTCGGTGAACCGCAGGTGCTCCGCGGAACCGAGTGACGCCCGCAGCCGGTCCTCCGCGCCGGGCGCGGGGTCGGTGGCCGTGACCTCGTGGCCGTGGGCCAGGAAGAGCCGCGCCCAGCTCTCGCCGATGACGCCGGTCCCGACGACCGCGATCCTCATGGGCGGGCCAGCGCGGCGAACGGCTCCAGCGCCGCCGGGTCGACGAGGGCGTCCCGCGACGCGACCGTGTCCGGGTCGGCGCCGAGCAGGATCCGTTTGGCGGGCACCTCGAGCTTCTTGCCGGTCCGGGTGCGGGGCACCGCCGCCACGCCGTGGATCCGGTCGGGCACGTGGCGCGGGGAGAGCGACGAGCGCAGCTCGCCGCGGATCCGGGCGACGAGCGCGTCGTCGACCTCGTGGCCCGGGGCCGGCACGACGAAGAGCAGCAGCTCGCCGGGCCCGCCCGCCGGGTCCTCGAGGTGGATCACGAGACTGTCGGCCACCTCGGGCAGCTCCTCCACGACCGCGTAGAACTCGGCGGTGCCCAGGCGCACGCCGCCGCGGTTCAGCGTGGCGTCCGAGCGGCCGGAGACCACGACCGAACCGGACGGCGAGAACCGCACCCAGTCGCCGTGGCGCCACACGCCGGGGTAGGTGTCGAAGTAGGCGGCGTGCAGTCGAGAGCCGTCGTCGTCGCCCCAGAAGAACAACGGCATCGACGGCATCGGGGACCGGATCACCAGCTCGCCGCGCTCGCCCACCACCTCGTGGCCCGCCTCGTCGAACGCGGCCGTGTCGACCCCGAGCTCGCGGCCGGAGATCTCGCCCTCGACGACCTCCTGCCACGGCCCGCCCTGGACGATCCCGGAGCACACGTCGGTGCCGCCGCTGCCGACGAGCAACAGGACGTCGGGGCCGAACTCGTCGGCGACCCAGCGGTAGCCCTCGGGCGGCAGGGGGCTGCCGGCCACGCAGACCTGGCGCAGCGGGGACAGGTCGTGGTCGCGCGCGGGGTGCACGCCCTCGGCCCGGCAGGCCATGAGGAAGCCGGGGGAGGAGCCGAAGTGCGTCGTCCGGGCCTCGGCGGCGAGGCGCCACTGCCACGCCAGGTCGGGGTGCAGCGGGTTGCCGTCGACGAGGATCAGCGCCGCCCCGTGGAGCAGCCCGGAGACCAGCGCGTTCCACATCATCCAGGCGGTCGTGGTGAACCAGAGCATCCGGTCGCCGGGCTGCACGTCCCACGCCAGCCCGTGGTTCTTGAGGTGCTCGACGGTGATCCCGCCGTGGCCGTGCACGATCGCCTTGGGCGGCCCGGTGGTGCCCGACGAGAACAGCACCACGAGCGGGTGATCGAACGGCACCGGGTCGTAGGCCGGCGCCGCCGGGGTCCCGACCAGCTCCGACCACGCCGTCGCGTCCGGGATCGAGCCGGGGCCGTAGGGCACGGCGACGACGTGGCGCAGGCTCGGGAGGGCCGCGCGCAGCGCCGCGACCTCGCTGCTGCGATCGACGGGCTTGTCGCCGTAGACGTAGCCGGAGACGGCGATCAGGACCGTCGGCTCGATCTGGGCGAAGCGGTCGATGACGCTGCGCGCGCCGAACTCCGGCGCGCACGAGGCCCACACCGCGCCGAGGCTCGCGGCGGCGAGGTGCGCGACCACCGTCTCGGGGATGTTCGGGGCGTAGGCGGCGACGCGGTCCCCGCGGCCCACTCCGAGGCGCACCAGGCCGGCCCGGGCGCGGGCGACGGCGTCCCGCAGCTCGCCCCGGCTCCACTGCTGGGGCTCGCGGGTCTGGGAGTACGCGAGCAGGGCGACGTCGTCGTCGGGCTCGGGGCCCTCGACGGCGCGCTCCGCGTAGTTGAGCGTCGCCCCCGGGAACCACACCGCGCCCGGCATCCGGCGGCTCTCGAGCACCGTGCGGGTCGGCTCGTGGAACGGGACCGCGTAGAACTCGGCGATCGCCGACCAGAAGCCGTCGAGGTCGGTGACCGACCAGCGCTGCAGGGCGTCGTAGTCGTCGAACACCAGCCCGCGCTCGGTCGCGAGCCAGTCGACGAAGCGGGCGATGACGGTGCCCGCCGGTGGGGGAGCCGGTGTCGTCATCAGCGGACCTTCCCTGCGCGTCCGTCCAGGAAGGCGCTCATGCGGTCCTGGGCCTCGTCGCTGCTCGAGGAGATCGCGGCCATGAGCGACTCCATGAGGTAGCCCTCCTCGTCGCGCGCGGCGGCGATGCGGGGCAGGGCCTGGAGCACCGCGAACGTGCTCACCGGCGGGTTGTCGGCCATGCGGTGGGCCAGCTCGAGGGCCTTCGCGAAGCCCTCGCCGGGTTCGGTGAGGTACGTGGAGATGCCCAGCGCCAGGCCCTCGTGGGCGTCGAGGACGCGGCCGGTGAGCATCAGGTCGGTCATGCGGTGCACCCCGATGAGCCGGGGGATCCGCACCGAGCCGCCGCCCCCGACGAAGAGGCCGTGGCGCGCCTCGGGCAGGGCGTAGAACGCGGAGCTCTCCGCGACGCGGACGTGCGTGGCGGCGGCGAGCTCGAGGCCGCCGCCCACCACGGCGCCCTTGAGGACGGAGACGACCGGGAGACGCCCGCGCTCCATCCGGTCGAACACGCGGTGCCAGAAGCGCGAGTGCTCGACACCGGCCACGCCGTCGGTGGCCCCGAGCTCCGCGAGGTCGAGCCCGGCGGAGAAGTGGTCGCCCTCGGCGTCGAGCACCACGGCGCGCACGTCCGCCGGCGGCGCGGTGAAGAACGCCTCGAGCCCCCGGACGGTGGCGTCGTCGAGCGCATTGCGCTTGCCCGGCCGCGCGAGGCGCAGCACGGCGACCGGCCCGTCATGCTCCAGCGTCAGCGACGGAGGCAGTTGCGGCGCCATCGATCCCCTTCCGGGCGATACCTGAAATGTCAAGAAGGTTGATATTATCCGGGCGGTCGCCTCGACGGAAGGCGCCGGGGAGGGTGCGGTGACGAGGACCGAGGGACCGCCCTCTCTGCTCTACGCCGTCAAGCAGGTGGAGCTTGCGGTACGCGCCCGCCTCGACGAGCGGCTGCGGGGATCGGGCATCACGGTGCCGCAGTGGACGGCGCTGACGGTGCTCGCGCGTCGCGAGGGGCAGACCAGCGCGGAGCTCGCCCGCAACGCCTTCGTCAGCGCGCAGGCGATGGGCGACCTGGTCGCCGCCCTGGAGCGCGGGCGGTGGATCACGCGCACCCCCGACCCCGCGCACGGGCGGCGCGTGCTCATCGGCCTGTCCGACGAGGGGTGGTCGCTGATCGAGCGGCTCGCCCCGGTGGCCGCGGAGGTCGAGGCGATCATGGTCGACGGGTTCGACGACGCCGAGCGCGCCGACCTGCGCGCCCTGCTCAACCGCTGCCGCACGAACCTCAGTGACTGAGCCGTCGTGCGTGATCTTCTGAGCCGTCACTGAGGAGATCACGCACGTCGGCGATCGCAACCCCATCGTCACCCACGGACTTCACACCTGCCTCACGCTGTGGCATCCGGGGGACGGTGGAAGGGGACACGCATGGCGGATCGGGTGGAGTCGAACGCCGGGACGGGCGCGGGGAGTGACTACCTCGCCGCACGGCAGCTGAAGGCGGGCTCCGCGAGCTGGGTCCTGCTGGCCGGCCTGGGCGTCGCGTACGTGATCTCGGGCGACTACGCGGGCTGGCACTTCGGGCTGGCGCAGGGCGGCTGGGGCGGCCTCGCGATCGCCGCGGTGCTCATGGCCGTGATGTACGCCTGCATGGTGCTCGGGCTCGCCGAGATGTCCTCGGCGCTGCCTGCGGCCGGCGGCGGCTACACCTTCGCCCGCGTCGCGATGGGCCCGTGGGGCGGCTTCGCGACGGGTGCGGCGATCCTGCTCGAGTACGCCGTGGCGCCGGCGGCGATCGCGACGTTCATCGGGGGCTACGTCGAGTCGCTCGGCCTGTTCGGGATCACCGACGGCTGGTGGGTCTACCTCGCCTGCTACGTGATCTTCATCGGCATCCACCTGCTGGGCGTGGGCGAGGCCCTCAAGGTCACCTTCGTGATCACCGCGATCGCGCTGGCCGGCCTCCTGCTCTTCGCGCTGGGCGCCATCGGGTCCTTCGACACCGCGAACCTCACCGACATCCCGGCAGGCGACGCCGTCGGCGCGTCCCCGTTCCTGCCGTTCGGCCTGGTCGGCGTGTGGGCGAGCTTCCCGTTCGCGATCTGGTTCTTCCTCGCCGTCGAGGGCGTCCCGCTGGCCGCCGAGGAGGCGCGCGACCCCGTGCGCGCGGTGCCGCGCGGGATCATCGTGGCGATGGGCGTGCTCGCCGTCTCGGCGGCTGCCGTGCTCTTCCTGGCGCCCGGCGCGCAGGGCTCCCTCGGGCTCTCAGAGAGCGACAACCCGCTGGTCAGCGCCCTCGAGGCCGGCGCCGGCGGGTCGACCTGGCTGTCGACGACCGTGAACTACATCGGTCTGCTCGGCCTGATCGCGAGCTTCTTCTCGATCATCTACGCCTACTCGCGCCAGACCTTCGCGCTCTCGCGCGCGGGCTACCTGCCGCGGGTGCTCTCGCGGACGAACGGCCGCAAGGCGCCGACGCTCGCGCTGATCGTGCCCGGTGCCATCGGTTTCGTCCTCGCCGCGACCGGCAACGGCGACATCCTCATCAACCTCGCGGTGTTCGGGGCGACGCTGTCCTACGTGCTGATGATGGTGGCGCACCAGGTCCTGCGCGTCCGGAACCCCGACATGCCCCGGCCGTACCGGACGCCGGGCGGGCGGATCACCACGGGCGTCGCGCTGGTGCTGGCGCTCGCCGCCGTGGTGGCGACGTTCCTGGTCGACGTCGTCGCGGCGCTCTGCGCGCTCGGCGCCTTCGCCGTCTTCATGACCTACTTCGGGTTCTACTCACGCCACCACCTCGTCGCGTCGGCGCCGGACGAGGAGTTCGCGGCACTGGCGGCGGCCGAGGAGGAGATCGGATGAGCTGGACCACCACGCTCGGCGGGCACTCGTACGGCTTCGCCGACCTGCGCGAGCTGCTCGCCAAGGCGACGCCGGCGCGCTCGGGGGACGTGCTCGCCGGCGTGGCCGCCGAGTCCGCCGCCGAGCGGGTGGCCGCCCAGACGGTGCTCGCCGACCTGCCGCTCGCGCACTTCCTCGACGAGGCCGTCGTGCCCTACGAGGACGACGACGTCACGCGGCTGATCATGGACTCCCACGACGCCGCCGCGTTCGCGCCCGTGCGGTCGCTGACCGTCGGCGGCTTCCGGGACTGGCTGCTGTCCTGGGAGGCCGACACCACCGCGCTGAGCGACCTCGCGCCGGGGCTCACGCCCGAGATGGTGGCGGCGGTCAGCAAGCTCATGCGCGTCGGTGACCTGGTCGCCGTGGGCCGCAAGACCCGCGTCGTCACGGGTCTGCGCACGACGCTCGGCCTCGAGGGGCGTCTGGCGACGCGCCTGCAGCCCAACCACCCGACCGACGACCCCGTCGGCATCACCGCGTCGCTGGTGGACGGGCTGCTGCACGGCGCCGGCGACGCCGTGGTCGGCATCAACCCCGCCACCGACCGGCCCTCGACGGTGCGCGCCCTGCTCGAGCTGATCGACGACGCGCGCCAGCGGCTCGGGGCGCCGATCCAGTCGTGCGTGCTCACGCACGTGACCACCACTCTGGAGCTGCTCGAACAGGGCGCGCCGGTCGACCTCGTCTTCCAGTCCGTCGCCGGCACCCAGGCTGCCAACCGCGGCTTCGGGGTGACGCTGGACCAGCTGCGCGAGGCCCACGCCGCGGCGTCCGAGCTGCACCGCGGCACCGTCGGCAACAACGTCACGTACTTCGAGACGGGGCAGGGCTCGGCGCTGTCGGCCGACGCCCACCACGACGTCGACGAGCAGACCCTCGAGGCCCGCGCCTACGCCGTGTGCCGGGCGTTCGATCCGCTGCTCGTCAACACCGTCGTCGGCTTCATCGGCCCGGAGTACCTCTTCGACGGCAAGCAGATCCTGCGCGCCGGCCTGGAGGACCACCTCTGCGGCAAGCTGCTCGGCGTCCCGATGGGCGTCGACGTCTGCTACACCAACCACGCCGAGGCCGACGCCGACGACACCGACACCCTGCTGCTCACCCTGGGCGCCGCCGGCTGCTCGTTCGTCATCACGGTGCCGGGCGGCGACGACATCATGCTCAACTACCAGTCGCTGTCGTTCCAGGACGTCCTGCAGGTCCGCCAGACGCTCGGGCTGCGGCCCGCGCCGGAGTTCGAGGCGTGGCTGGGGTCGGTGGGGCTGCTCGACGACGCCGGACGCGTGCCGCAGCTGGTACCCGAGCCGATCCGGGCGTTGATGGTATGAGCGAGGTCGATCCCTGGGACGCGCTGCGGGCCGCGACGAGGGCGCGTGTGGGCCTCGGACGGGCCGGCGACGGCCTGTCGACCGCCGAGAACCTCCGCCTCGCCGCCGCGCACGCGCAGGCCCGCGACGCCGTGCACACCGCGCTGGACGCCGACGCGATCCTCGCCGGGCTCGGCGAGCGGGCCGGGCCGGTCGTGCACTCACAGGCCGCCGACCGCGCCGAGTACCTGCAGCGCCCGGACCTGGGACGTCGTCTGGCTCCCGACCACGGCCTCGAGGCCGGCGAGCACGACCTCGTCGTCGTGATCTCCGATGGGCTGTCGGCCCGCGCGGTGCAGGACCACGCCGTGGCGGTGGTCGACGCCCTGCTGCCGCGGCTCGAGGGCTGGTCGGTGGCCCCGGTGGTCGTCGCCGAGCAGGCCCGGGTGGCGCTGGGCGACGAGATCGCCGTCGCGCTCGGCGGGCGCATGGTGCTCGTGCTCATCGGCGAGCGCCCGGGGATGTCGTCGCCCGACTCCCTCGGCGCCTACCTGACCTTCGAGCCGCGGCCGGGGCGCGTGGACTCCGAGCGCAACTGCGTCTCGAACATCCGCCCGCCCGACGGCCTGACCTACGACGGCGCCGCGGAGATCCTCGCCGCCCTCCTGATCGAGTCCTTCCGCCTGCAGCTCTCGGGCGTCGAGCTGAAGGACACCGGCGCCGCCCTGCCGTCGGGAGCGGGCTGAGGAATCCAGCGTGATCCTCTGATCGCCGACCCTGGATTACGTCTTTCGGACGGATTCTTCGTCACCCCACCGTGTCCTCTTCGTTACTTCGGCGTGTGGTTCGACTGCGGCCACATCACCCAAGGGGCGGAAAGGCATCACACACATGGGTCTTCACAGGGCAAAACTCGGACGTCGGGGGATGGCTGCACTCGCGGCCACCGGGGCCCTGATCGTCGGCGGCAGTGCCGTCGCGATGGTCGGGTCCGGCAACGCGGACCCCCTGGACCTGTCGGATGTACCGGTGATCGGCACGACGTACGTGGAGCCGGACCTGGCGCCGTTCACGACTCTCGACACCCGAGCTCCCGGGACCGCTGAGGTCTCCGACGCGTTCGGCGCGCCGACCGGCGGGGGTGAGGCCGCCCTCCGACTGCAGACGCCCGGCGACGAGGGCAAGGCGAAGGCCTCGATCATCAAGAGGTTCGCGGCGACCAGCCCGGACAGTCAGCTCGCGGCCTGGACCACGTCGGCGTACTCGGCCTACCAGGACTCGGCGGACTTCCCGGACCAGTTCCCGAGCCTGCAGCTGGAGGTCGACTTCAACGGTCCGGCCGAGGGCGGCTTCTCGACGCTCACCTACGAGCCGGTCTACAACACCACGCCGGCGGAGCGGACGCCGGGGGAGTGGCACCGCTACCAGGCCGGTACCGGCCGGTGGTGCTCGACCAGGGAGATCCCGGACGTGATCCCGGGCGACCAGACGCGCTGTGACAACGGCGGGGACAAGCCGCTGTCCGCCTACCTCATGTCGGAGGGCATCGTCGTCACCGGCGTGATCATCAACCAGGGGAGTGGCAACCCCGATCTCGACGCCGCGGTCGACCTCGTCGCGACGCCGACCACGACCTACGACTTCGAGCTCACCGCGCCGGAGGTCATCCCCGGCGGGGGCGAGTGCGAGGAGCCGACCCTGCCCGACGTGCCGGAGCTCCCCGAGGTGCCCGAGGGTGAGCACGGCGGCGGTCACGAGGACGGCGGTCACGAGGACGGCGGTCACGAGGACGGCGGCCAGGACAACGGCGGCCACGAGCAGCCCGACGCCGGCCACGAGGACGACGGCGGGCACGAGCAGCCCGACAACGGCGGCCACGAGGAGCCCCAGCCGGACCCGGAGCCCCAGCCGGAGCCCGAAGACCCCTGCAAGTAGGAACTCCTGAACACGCCACGGCCCCCTCGCCCACGCGGCGAGGGGGCCGTCGGCGTTCGCGGCGCCGCCGGTCGTCCCCGAGGGGGGTCGGCGACCTCTCCAGTTCGATCTCTCGGGAGTGTCACCAGCGCGGGGACACTGACGGCACTGTCGAGAGATCGAGATGGAGAGCACCCGCCGGCTCGGTCGGGACCCGCTACCGCTCGTCCGACCTCTTGCGCCCGGGCAGCCGGTCGACGACGCGACCGAGGCGCTCGGTCGTGCCCTGCAGCGGGGCGAGGGCATCGGCGAGGACCTTGATCTGCTCGTCGAGGTTGTCGATCCGACCGGCGAGGGTCCGCAGGTCGGGGCTGACCTTCTGCAGCTCGCCGGCGGCGGTCGACAGTCCGGCGTCGAGATTGGCCAGGCGCGGCGGCACGTCGGGGAACGTGGTGTCGGCGTGCCGGGCGAGGACCTCGACGTGCTCGATCGCCCCGGTCAGCTTGCGCACCTCGTCGACCGCGCCGGCCATCTGCTGCAGGGCCGGGGCGGCCTCGGCGAGCTGGTGGAGGTCGGCGACGGCGGTGCCGAGCGCGTGCAGGTCGTCGACCGCGCCGCCGAGGGTCTCGAGGGTCGGGATCGCCTCGGCCAGCCTGACGACGGTGGGGACGGCGTCGGCGAGCCGCCCGACGGTGGGCACGCCCTCGGCGATCCGCTCGACGGTGCCGGTGGCGCCGGCGATCGTGCCGATGTCGTCGACGGCGCCGGCGAGGCGCTCGAGGGACGGGACCGCGCCCGCCAGGGTCTCCAGCTGCCCGGCCGCCTCGCCGATCTGCTGGAGGGCGGGCACGGCGCTCGCGATGACCTGCAGGTCGTCGGTGGCGTAGCCGAGGCGTTCGAGGGACGGCACGGCGCTCGCGAGGGCGGCGAGGTCACCGCGGGCCGCGGCGATCTCCTGCAGCGCGGGTACGGCCTCGCCGAGGCGCGGATGTCGGGCGCCGCCCCGGCGATCTGCTGGAGCGCGGGCACGGCGCTCGCGAGGGTCGCGATGGACTCGCGCGCCGCGGCGATCTCCTGGAGCGCGGGGACGGCCTCGCCGAGGGCGTGGATGTCGGGGGCGGCGCCGGCGATCTGCTGGAGGGCGGGCACGGCGCTCGCGAGGGTCGCGATGTCGCCCCGGGCCCGGCCCAGCTCCTGGAGCGCGGGCACCGCGCTGGCCAGCGTCGCGATGTCCTCGCGAGCCCGCCCGATCTCCTGCAGCGCCGGCACCGCCTCGCCGAGGACACGGATGTCGGGCGCCGCCCCGGCGATCGCCTGCAGCGCCGGGACCGCGCGGGCCAGGGCGTGGAGGTCGTCGACGGCACCACCGAGCCGGTCGAGGGCGTCGACGGCGTAGGAGAGGCGGGTGAGGTCGGGCGCGATCTCGTCGAGCGTGTGCTGGAGCCCGGACGCCACCGGCGCCAGCTGCTCCAGCAGCCGCACGAGCCGTGGCAGCGCGCGCAGGGCGTCGACGACGAGGGGGCTGAGGTCGGCAGCCGTCCCGGCGCCGGTGCGGGCGAGGTCGGCGAGGCCCCGCACGATCGTCGGCCCCTGCAGCGTGAGCTCCACGGCCGTGCGGGTCGACGCGACGACGAGGGCGCGGGCCGTGTCGAGCACGCCGCTCGGCGGGGCCTCGACGGACCGGGGCAGGGCGGGGCGGCTCATGCGGGACGGCTCCGGCTCGTGGTCGGGGTGGTGCTGGGGCTGACGGCGCGGACGACGACGGCGGCCAGGACGGTCGTCACCGGGACCGAGGCGACCAGGCCGATGCTGCCCACCAGCGTCCGGACGACCTCCTGCGCCACGTCCTCCGCGGTGAGCAGGTCGCCGAGACCCCGGCCCGCCAGCGCGAACAGCAGCAGCAGGGGCAGCGCCGCCCCGGCGTAGGCGAGCACGAGCGTGTTCACCGCCGAGGCGACGTGATCACGACCGACACGCATGGCGGCACCATAGAGGTCGGCGAGCCGGGCGGCCGGGTCCGCGCGATGGAGCTCCCAGACAGCGCTGGTCTGGGTGACGGTGACGTCGTCGAGCACCCCCAGCGCGCCGATGATCACGCCCGCGAGCAGCAGGCCGCGCAGGTCGAGCCCCGGCCCCACCACCCCCGCGAGCTCCGAGGCCTCCTCGCCGAGACCGGTGAGATGCGACAGCGAGGCGAAGAGCAGGGCGAGGACGCCGATGAGCCCGAGGCTCGCGAGCGTGCCGAGCGCTGCGGTCGCCGTGCGGGCCGAGAGGCCGTGCGTCAGCGGCAGCACGATGCCGGCGATCAGCCCGGAGGCCGTGAGCGCGACCGGGACCGGCGGGCCCCCGGTGGCCAGGGCGGGCAGGACGAAGATCGCGAGCACGCCGAGCGTCGCGCCGAGGGCGACGAGAGCGGCGAGTCCCTGCCAGCGGCCGAGCAGCAGCACCGCGAGCGCGAAGAGGCCGCCGAGCAGGAGAAGCGGAAGGCCCCGCTGGTAGTCGACGATCGTGTAGGTCAGCGGGTCCGCCGGGTCCCCGCCGCCCCAGCCGAGCACGACGGCGTCGCCGACGGCGAAGTGTGGCGAGCCGGGTGTGGTCGGCGCCAGGGTGACGATCGTGCTCCCGGCCGCCGGCCCGTCCTGGAGGCGCAGCGTCACCGCGACACAGCCCTCGCCCTCGCCGGGGGAGGGCAGGTTGGGGTCGGTGCAGTCGGACTCCCCGGCGGCGCGCAGGACCTCGGCGTCGACCGGGGTCTGCGCCCCGAGCCCGGGCGCGCCCTGGCCGGTCGCGGCCCGTTCCGCGACCCGGGCGTACTCGGACGGGGACGGGGCGAGCACCACGAGGCCCACCAGCACCGCCAGCCCGCAGGGCACGAGCAGCAGGGCCAGGAGCCGTCGCACCCGCGTGGCCGACGCCCCGTCCAGCGAGCCGCCGCCGTGCCCGTGGCCGTGACCGTGCCCGTGGCTCGCCTCGAGGGGCGCGTCCGCGCGTCGCCGGCGGGCCGGTCGGTCACGCGGCACCTCGATCGGACCGGTCACCGCGTCGTCGCCGGCGTCCTCCTCCGCGGTCGCGGACCGCGTGCGGCGCCCCGCGGGCCGGGAGGAGGTCACCCGGCCATCATCTCCGGGACCATTCCCGTCACGTGCCGGGGGAGGCGAGCTTCCCGCCGAGCCGCAGCACCGAGTCCGGCGCCTTCTTCGCGAGGTTCATGAGCGCCCCTCCGGCCCGGGCGCGGGCGAGCGAGCCGTGGCCGAACTTCCGGCTCACGCCGCCCCGGTCACCGGGCAGGTGGTGGTGCAGCGGGGTGTCGGTGGCTTCCGGGTCGTTCAGCGTGCGTCCGATGACCATCCGCTGGATCTCGCTCGTGCCCTCGAAGATCGTGTAGAGCTTCGCGTCGCGGTACCACTTCTCGACCGGGAGGTCGTCGACGTAGCCCCACCCGCCGCAGGTCTGGACGGCCTGCTCGGCGGCGCGCACGGCGACCTCGGAGGCCTTGAGCTTCGACATCGAACCCTCGCCGGCCTGGAACGGCACGCCGTTGGCGGCCATCCACGACGCGCGCCAGGTGAGCAGCCGCGCGGCGTCGATGTCGGCGGCGAGGTCGGCGAGCGGGAACGAGACCCCCTGGTTGTCGATGATCGGGCTGCCGAAGGCCTCGCGCTCCCGGGCGTAGGAGCAGGCGTACTCGAACGACGCCCGCGCCACGCCGAGTGCCATGGCGGCGACCATCGGCCGCGTCTGCTCGAACGTGCCGAGCGCCGCGGGCTTGCCCTCACCGCGGCGCGCTTTCTCCAGCTTGTGCTCGAGCTTGTCCTCCCCACCGAGGAGGTGCTCGGAGGGGATCCGGCAGTCCTCGAACCGCAGCTCCGCGGTGTGCGACGCCCGGTGCCCGAGCTTGCGCAGCCGGCGGACCTGCTCCATGCCCGGGGTGTCCTTGGGCACCACGAACATCGCCTGGCCCTTGGTGCCGAGCTCGGGGTCGACGACGGCGTTGACGATCGTGACGTCGGCGATCCCGCCGTTGCCGATCCAGATCTTCTCGCCGTCGAGCACCCACTCGTCGCCCTCCTTGCGGGCGCGGGTCTGCAGGTTGGCGACGTCGCTGCCGCCCTGGGGCTCGGACACGGCGAGCGCGGCGAGCTTGATGTCGCCGGACTCGCCGAACATCTCGGGCGCCCAGCGGGCGAGCTGCTCGGGGGTGCCGGCCTGGTTGAGCGCGGACAGCGCGAGGGCGGGGAGCACGACCGTGAGCCCGATGCCGGCGCAGCCCCAGAACATCTCCTCGAGGAACAGCGGGAGCGAGAGACCCGTGGGGTCGGAGATGAGGTCGGCGTAGAAGAGGGCGTTGTAGAAGCCCTCCTGGGCGGCCCGGTCGACGATCTCCCAGGGGCACTCCTCGGCGGCGTCGTACTTCGCCGCCGCCGGCCGGATGACGTCCTCGGCGAAGGCGTGGGTGCGCCGGATCAGCTCGTGGTGGGCGGGCGTCAGTTCCAGGGTGAAGGCACTCATCGGCTACTCCGTTCTGGTGTTACCGACTAGTACCGCGTACCGCGGGTACCGAAACCCGGGATCTCAGGGCCGCGGGAGGCCGATCGGGTTGGGGTAGGGGACGGCGCCCGTGTCGACGACGGCCGCGACGAGCGGCCCGAGGAGGCCGGCGAGCCGGTCGGTGCCCGTCCGTCCGAGCGCCCGCCACGGCCCGGACGCCGCGCGGTCGGTGGCGCGTTCGACCTCGTCGCGGGCACGACGTCCGTCGGCGGTGAGCGCGCCGTGCGCATCGAGCCACCCGCGCACCGCCAGCTCCTCGCCGGCCGCCGCCCACGTCCTGTCGTCGAGCTGCCGGGACTCCCGGAGGCTGCCCGAGGACTCGTCGGCGGCGATCTTGAGCCGGTGGGCGGCGACCGGCCCGACGTCGTGGGCGACGAGCGCCGCGACGTGGCCGTCGCCCCGGTGCTCGCGCAGCGTCGTCGCGGCCTGCCACAGCGCGAGGTGCGGCGGGGCCGGGCGGGGAGGGCCTGGTTCGCGGCGGCGAGCACGCGCCCGGCCGTGTCCGCGGCGTCGGCGGCCTCCCCGGCGAGCCGCGCGGCCTCGGCGACCGCGTCGGAGTCGACGCCGCCGGGGAGGTCGGCGAGGAGTCGCCGCAGCGTCGCGTCCACGCCCGCGAGGCGGGCCTCGAGGCAGGTCGCGGGGTGGCGAGCGCCCAGGCGTCGGGCAGCGCGCGGTGGATGCGGTCGCGGTGGAAGCCGTGGAACGACGCCCACGCCACCTCCGGGCCGACGGCACCGAGCGGCGCCGCGCGCTGGGCGACGTAGCCCATCCAGAACCCCTTGAGGTCCACCGCGTCGGCGGCCGCGCGGGCCTCGGGGGCGAAGTACGTGACCGCGTGCAGGGGTTCGAGCAAGGTCCAGAGGCGCCGGGCGTCGTCCACGGGCACGATGGTGGCCGCCGGACGGGGGTTTGCCTACCGCTCGAACACGTGTTCGAATGGTGGGCGTGCGGTGGGACGAGCAGAAGGTCGCGGGAGGCCCCGAGGAGCTGCCGGGCATGCCGGCGCTCAAGGGCCTCGTGCGCAGCGTCCGCACGCCGGAGTTCGCCGGCATCACCTTCCACGAGGTCCGGGCGCGCTCGGTGCTCAACCGCGTGCCCGGGGCGTCGCCGATGCCCTTCGCGTGGACCGTGAACCCCTATCGCGGGTGCAGCCACGCGTGCGCGTAGCTAGGTAAGCTACCTTATAGCGCGTGACGCGGCGTGCGGGTTGCTACCTGCGAATTTCCTCGGATCGGACTGGCGAAGGACTCGGCGTCACCCGTCAGCGAGAGGACACGCACGCGCTAGCTGAGCGGAACGGCTGGACGGTCCTGCGCGACTACGTCGACAACGACGTATCAGCTAGCACCGGGCGTCGGCGCCCCGAGTACGAGGCGATGCTCGACGATATCCGCACGGGTGCGCTCGAGGCGGTCGTGGTCTGGGATATCGACCGGCTCACGCGTCGCCCCATCGAGATCGAGCAGTTCATCGAGCTAGCTGACGACCACGGAATCGCCTTGGCGTCCGTGGGCGGGGACGTCGACATCGCGACCGACTCTGGCCGGCTCCACCTCCGCATCAAGGGGTCCGTGGCCCGGAGCGAGGTCGACTCCAAGAGCCGACGACAGAAGCGCCAGCGACAGCAGAGTGCGGAGGCCGGGATGCGCAGTGGCGGCCCGAGGCCGTTCGGCTACTCCGCCGACGGTATGCACCTTCATCCCGACGAGGCGCCCGTCCTGGCCGACATGTACCACCAGTACCTCGCGGACCAGTCGCTCGGCGGTGTCGCGACGTCCCTCAACAAACGCGAGATCACGACGCCCAAGGGTCACGCCTGGACCTACGCCTCGGTGAAGTCCGTACTCGCCAACCCACGCAACGCGGGGCTGCGCGGGGTGCGTCGTCTGCGCCCGGGCAAGGACGGGCGCTCTGGGCTGCGCGAGCGGTGGCACGAGATCGTCGGTCCGGCTGCGTGGCCGGGCGTCGTCGACGAGGCCACCTTCACCGCTGCGCTCAATCTGTTGAAGGGCCGCCACCGGGCGATCAACACCCACCCCACAAACTCCACTAAGTACCTGCTGTCGGGGCTCGCGTTGTGCGGTGTCTGCGGCAGACAGGTCGTCACCGGCAACCGCGAGGGCACACGCATCCTGAGGTGCCCGTCGCTGAGCCACGTGTCCCGCCGGGCCGACCGCATCGAGGAGTTCGTGACCAAGGTGCTGCTGGCTCGCCTGAGCCGGCCAGACGCCATCGCTGCGTTCGCCCCGCCCGGTAAGGAGCCGATCGATCTCACGGCGATCCGCACCCAGCAGGCTGCGCTACAGACCCGCCTGTCTGAGGCCGCAGCCGACTACGCCGAGCTGGCGATCGACAGGACCGCGTACCACGCGATCCGAGGGCGCATCCAGGAGCAGCTGACCGAGCTGGACCGTCAGCTCGTCCAGGCCGGCCAGGTTGACCCGGTGGCCCCGCTACTCGGGAGCGAGCGTCCCGACGAGGTCTGGGCCGACCTCAGCATCACCGCACAGCGGCGCATCCTCGATCGGCTCATGACGGTGACCGTGCTGCCGGGGTCCGCCGGTCAGCCGGGCGGGTCGCGCTTCAACGCAGACACCGTCCGCATCACGTGGCGCGAGTCCTGACCACACTTCTCAGCGGAATGCAAACGCGCCCCGAATAGTCGTTCGGGTAGAAGCGTTTAGGTATCCAGAAACTACAGGTGTAGTAGCGACCGAGCCATTTTGACGGAGTCGCGCCGGGCGGTAGCGTTCTGGGCACGGTCAGGATCGTGAGTGGGGAAGCTCGCGGTCCTCGCAACTTCGGGGAGTTGCGGTGTGTTCCGGAGGAATCATGGAAGAGCTCGACGCCCTGGCGACCCGTATTGCCGCTGAGGCCCCGGAGCTGACTGAACCGCAGCGCGCTGACCTGACGCGCCTGGTGCGGAGTGAGAGCCGCGATCAGCCACGCCGGCCAACTGAGCGCGCTAGCTGACTGCTATCCCGCTATTTCAGGGTTCTGCTAATGGAACAGAACTGTCTGAAAATAGTTTTCGGAAGAACGGCGCCGGAGTAGCGCCGGGCTATTTCGGAGGGGTAGTTTTCGTCTAGTCGGAATAACCCGACGATAACCGACGAAAGGCGAACAGGGGACACGAATGTCCAGACTCAAGTCTCCCGAAGACCAGAAGCGCAAGGGCTGGGCCGAGGTCAACATGAACGCGGCTGAGCGTGCGAGGGCGAACGAGCTCGTGCGTCGAGTCGGCAAGGGCAAGGCGACCGTGGTTCGGCTCGCCATTCTCGACCTGTGCGACGAGTACGGCATCCCGGCCGACATGGCCGCTGTGGTGACGGAGAAGTCGGCATGAGCGCGTTCATCGAGGCCTACGGCCAGATGGTGCTGGCCTGCCTCATCGTCGGGTTCACGGGCGGGTGGGTGACCTACATGGTCCACCGCGACATCAAGAAGGCCAACGCCATCATCCGCGAGGAACAGGAGCGGAGCGAGACCGCGGCTGCTGTCGCCTGGTGGAGGACGATTCGGACGAGGCGTCACTGATGGCCACCGATCGGTTCCACGAGCAGGCGTGGCGTGCCTGGGTGCAGACAAAGCAGCGTCGCCACCCGATCACCGGGGCGCCGCTTCCGCCGAACGACGACGACTGGGGCTGGATGAAGGCGAAGGCCAGCACGCTCCGTCGCGTCGCCACCGGCCCGAACACGGGCGAGTGGCTGCTCAACCACTCCAAGCCCGTCTGATGCGTTCCTTCAGAGGAGGACCAATGTTCAAGACCCTGGGCCAGATCGAGGAGCACCTCGGCGGTATTCGGGACTCCCTCAGCGGGGGCGCCGAGGTTGCACCGGACGCTGTCGAACTGATCGCGATCGGGGTGTCTGAGCACGCCGAGGTGATGCAGGGGGTCGCGGCTGAACTGGCCGACGCTTCTTCTGCAATCGACGCCGCACGACAGGAGATCGTCGACGCGAACAAGCTCGTCGTCGAGGCGCTCGTGGAGGTCAAGGACGAACTGGTCACGATGAACACGATTCTGTCCGGGCTGGTTGGGCTCGGAACCATGACTGTAGCGAAAGGCTTCGGCTGAGAACAATGGACATTCCCACGCTCCCCGCGTACTGCACCAAGAACGGCCGTCAGCTCGTCGTCTGGTGCGAGCACGAGCAGTGCTGGCACTTCCACGGTGCGAGCGGCAGGAACGAGCCGGTCGGGTCAGACAACGGCCACCGCGTCGCGCACTGCCTGTGCGAGAACTCTCCGTACAAGGACACCGGGTACTACCTGGTGGAGTTCGGGCCGTTCGACGAGAGGGTCCACGGCGGAGATTCCGACCGTGTCTCGAGGATGAGGTGCCGGTCCGAGGAATGCCGCGGATTGCGCAAGTCAGAACGTCGACCGAGAGCCGCCTAGCGAATAGCGGCAGAGCGTAACGAGGCTATAACGTAAGCGGCCCCGACTCCGCAGGAGGACAAACGGAGTCAGGGCCGAGTACGTGGATGCTCATCCAGTTCGCCGGAGGCTAACCCGGCGGACGAACCCGTTCGGAAGGATCGACCCTTGAAGCGTAGCGCTTCCTCACCCAGCCCCGCTAGGGGTAACGCCGACGCAAATTCGGCCACGCCGATTGTGTTCCGACCGCTGAAGAGCGACGACGGACGCAAGACCGGAATGCCCGGGCCGTATGTGTACATCAAGGTGCCCCAGGCACTTCATCCCATTCGCGAATCGCGATATGCGGGCGAGGCCCTTCCCTACCTCTGGGGCAGTCGGCTCCATCGCGCTGTCGGGTGGCGCAAGCGCATCTCGATCCAGATGACCCGCCGGGGTTCGGTGGTCTGGGTCGTCAACCGGGCGTATCTGGATCAGGTGGTCGAGGAACTCCTTGCCCACTTCTCCGCGGTCGAGCTCCTGCTCGACTACAACTCGCGGACGGTGTGTGACCGGCGTTGCCAGAACGCCAGGGGCTCGGACTGCGAGTGCTCGTGCTTCGGCAACCACCACGGGTCAGGTGATGCCGGACGCGGCTGGGTCAGCATCAGCGACACGGTTGTGATCAAGAACAACACCCATCGGCGCCGGCTTGTTGTCACAAGCGCCGACACGATCGGAGCGGCAGCGTGAGCGAGACCAGCAAGAGAGCCAACAGCGAGGAGGCTCGCAGAGCTGCCGTCAACGCTCGGGCTTGGCGGTGGTGGCACGCGGGGGCGTCACCTGTGGCGGTCCGCGAAGACGGCAGCAAGGCCCCGCTGGGCGCTAGCTGGAAGCGGTACCAGATCGCGCAGCCCACCGAGGCTGAGATGACCGACATGTTCGGGGCTGAGGGCTCCGACGGCCGCCCGGCCGGATTCGGTCTGGCGCTCGGGATGGGCGAGTTCGAGTGCCTCGAGACCGAGGACGCGGCTACCGAGGAGCGCTTCGTCGCGGCGTGTGAGGCGGCGGGCCTCACCGAGCTCCTCGCCCGCATCACCGCCGGATACGCGGACCGGGGGCCCGGGGGCGGCGTTCACCGCGTCTACCAGGTGGAGAACCCCGACCCGAACACCAAGCTCGCGATGCGCAGAGAGTTCAGCCCCGACGAGGCGAAGAAGCGGGCCGCCGCAGGCAAGGACGACCCCGAGGAGCAGACCAACCACACCCAGGTCCTCGTTGAGACTCGCGGTGCCGGTGGCTTCATCGTCTGCGCTCCCTCGGGCGGGCCGGTCCACAAGGGGAAGGGCGCCCGGTTCGCGACGCGCGCTGACCACGAGGCCGGCAAGGTCCTGGTCGGCAAGGTGGCGCCTCGTCGCGCCTGGAAGGACCTCTCGGGCGGACCTGAGACGGTCGTCCGGGTCTCCCCGGCCGAGAAGGCCGCGCTCTGGGCGGCTGCCCGGACGCTCGACGAGCTGCCGACCCGCGAGGAGGCCCCGGCCTACGTCGGGGTTGCGCAGACGGTCCGTGCGAGCGGGGCGAAGACGGTCGGCGACTGGTTCGACGCCAACGTCAGTTGGCGCGAGGTCATGGCCGGCGTGCTCGGGTGGAAATGCGTCAAGACGGTCAAGGCTTCGACCGGCGTCGAAGAGTGGTGGATGCGGCCGGGTGATTCCACGAAGGAACGCTCGGCGGTCTCGAACCACCTGAACAACAAGCGTCTGACGATCTTCTCCTCGTCGGTCGACTGGGCCGGTGAACCGGCCCCCGGCCAGAACTACCCCGCCCACGACAAGCTCGGGGTCATCGCTCGTGCAGAGCACGACGGCGACTTCAGCGCGGCTGTCCGGTGGGTCCGCGAGAACTACGACGTGCCCGAGGGCATCGGAGTATCCGACATCGAGCTCGGCGGGATGTTCGCGGGCAATGCCGCCCGGCCGTCCTTCGGCGACTGGCGTGATCGGCTGCTGCCCCACGAGCTCGACATCATGGAGATCGGCAAGGAGTTCTGGGAGGCGCGGCCGGTCCTCACGGAGGTCCGAGACTTCGCGTATGCACGCCGGGTGTCTCCCTGGGCGCTGCTCGGCAACGCGCTCTGCATGGTGCTGACGGCAGTCCCGCCGAGCTATGTGCTGCCGGGCACCGTCGGGAGCGAGGCTGGACTGAACTTCTTCATGGCGGCCGTCGCGAAGTCCGGCGGGGGCAAGGACACCAGCGCCGGAGCGGCCGAGGACTACGTCCAGCTGGAGAAGGAGCTGAAGCAGGTCACCCCGGGCTCTGGCGAGGGCATCAACAAGCAGTTCGCGGTCAAGTTCAAGCCCAAGGGCAAGCCGTACGTCCAGGTGAACCAGGCGAACTCCGTGATGTTCGTCTGCTCTGAGGTCGACACCCTCAACGCCCTGAAGAACCGGGACTCGTCCACCCTCGGCTCCGAGCTTCGGAAGGCGTGGTCTGGGGACCGGCTCGGGTTCGCCTACGCCACCGAGGACAAGGCCGTCACCATCCAGAAGCACCGCTACCGGATGACGATGACGGTCAATGTGCAGCCCGGACGGGCCGGGGCCATCCTCGGTGAGGCGGCTGGCGGCACCCCGCAGCGGTTCCTGTGGATGCCGGCGACTGACCCGGTGCGGACGCAGTGCCAGATGCCTACGGCTCCCGAGCCCCGCCTGTTCCGTGTCCCGCGTGAGGACTGGGACAGCGATCACGGGTGGGCTGCCGCAGCGATGCGCGGTGGCGCCAAGAGCAAGAAGGACTCGGGTTCGGGCTCGGACGGCGCCGAGGACAACATCAAGTCCGAGAACGCCGAGGCTGCCGAGGCCGAAGCGGAGGCGGACGGGTCGGCCAGCATGGACCTGGGGCTGAACCCTGCCGAGCTGAAGTCTGAGTTCCTGGCTCTCGAAGTTCCGGTCAACAAGGCGGACCTCCGGATCATCGCCATCCCGGAGGAAGCAGCCGAGCTCATCCAGCGCGAGATCGACGCCAAGGAGTTCGCCGACTACGAGGGCGACGAGCTCGACAGCCACGCGCAGCTCATGCAGCTGAAGGTGGCCGCGGCCCTGATGTTCATGGACAACCGCCACGACAAGATCAACGACGCGGACTGGGAACTGGCCGGCATGCTGATGAAGGTCAGCAGCATGACGCGCTCATACGTGCTCAACACGCTCGCGGAGACCGAGCACAAGAGCAACATCGCTAGGGGCAAGGCCGAGGCGACCCGCACCCTGGCCCGCGACGACGTCATCACCGACACGAAGACGAAGGCCATCGCAACGGCCGCCCGACGTATCCGGTCGGCCCTGGTGAAGGCGAGGACCCTGCACGCCGCGGGCGGGCAGGAGAGCGACACCATGAAGCGGACTGAGCTGCGGAGGAGCGTCCACAAGGACCACCGGAAGGACGGCATCTTCGACGCAGCGATGGAGGAATGCGTCGCCGACGGGGTGATCGAGTCCCTGACGGAGGACCCCAGGAGCTTCCGGGTCACCGCCGCAGGTGTTGCTGCCCACGAGGAGGCCCGCGCCGCATAACATGGCCGGCGCAGAGCGCCGCGCAGTAGCAACGAGAGCCGCAGCCTCAGAGGGGCTGCGGCTTTGTCGTGTATGGGGTCGAAGGTTGGCCGTAGTCCGTTTTGACCTACGCTGATCTTCGTGGATCCTGCTCTGATCGGAGTCATCGGCACCGGAGCTGGTGCGATCGTCGGCTACCTCGGAACCCTCACGACGGCGCACCTCACCAGGAAGCGCGAGAGAGACGCCCGCATCTTTGATGAGAAGCGGAAGGTCTATGTCGAGACTCTGTCTTTCTGTAGCAATTTCGCTTCGCTAGTTGATGCGATCAATGAGAGCGACGGCGGGCTCGATGATGCGTTCCATCGCACCAGATTCGAAGACGCAGCCAAGATGCTTAGTGAGCTGGGGATGCTGGCACCCGCGGATGTGGCACTCAAAGCGAACGAGACTCTCACGGCCATCGTGGCGTCGCGCAGTGCCGCCAAGACCGACAACTACGGCGAGGCCCGCAAGGCGGCGGACAAGCAAGTCGCCGAGCTAGCCCGGCTCATGCGGGCAGACATCGACAAGCACAAGTAGGCCAGGGCCAGTTGGCCACGGCCGGGTTCCCCCGAGGCGGTCCGCGCGCGCCCGAGCGGGCCGCCACGGCGGAGTACTCCCGGCCGCCCGCGTCGTACTCCCGGGGGCCGCGTGGGAGTACTCAGGGGCGTGGGAGTACTTACGTGGGAGTACGGCGTTTCCGCAGGTAGACGGTGGGAGTACTCGGGAGTACTGGGAGTACTCAGGGGGTCGAAAACGGCGAAGACCGTCGACTTCGGCAGGTAACGAAGATCGCTACTAAGCGTAAGAGTACCTATAAATCAACAGAATTCATCAATCGCGTTTAGGAAGTTTTCGTCGACCGCCTCGGATACTCCCAGTACTCCCATACTCCCTGTACTCCCAGGGTCTCGCGCGTAGGCGCGTACCCGAGATAAATATCCAGTTCACCAGACTCTCGTGTGCACACACGGCGCATTGCAATGAGTGTCCGGTCGTTCCTACGCGGGAGCGCGCGAGCGCCTGATGCCACCGCCCAGCTATCGTTCTGACACGACGTTGGGAGGCCCAGGGAGGCCCTGTCGTTCATGTTCAGCAAATGTGAACACTGTGGAGCCGACTGTGACTGAACGCCCTTCCTCCGCGAACGAGTGCTTCCCCTGCGGCGCTGAGCTGAGTGGGGACTCGTACCTCTGCAACGACTGCGCCCAGCGGTTGCTCGGTGAACTCTCCGGGGTTCGTGCGCTGGTAGAGGACCTGGACCTGAGCATCACACGGCAGACGGCGTCTGGGACTGAGTCGTGTGGCCGGCGCGGCAACGAGACACCCCTGGCGTTCGAGGAGAAGGCCAGCGAGGCACTGAAGGACCTTCAGGCCGTCCTGCTCCGGTGGTGCCGGGCAGTGGTGGTCGCGGCCCAGGTCCGCTCACTCCCGGCCGTGTACGCCACTCGAGACCCGCGCGATCCCTCGCGCCTGCCCGCCCAGCTGACTGAGGGCGTGCTCGCCGCCCGGCTGCTGGTGGAGCACTACGACACCCTGCGGATGCTCGGGAACGCGGGTGAGGCGTACGTCGAGCTCATGGGCGCCACCCGGGACGCCCGCCGAGCTATTGACCGCAAGGTGGCCAAGCGGCTCGTGGGGGAGTGCGGCGCTGAGGTCGACGAGGTTCTGTGCAACGCCGTGCTCTACGTCCGGGCCGGCGACGACGACGTGGTCTGCCCGACGTGCGGCACCGTCTGGGGCGTCCACGAGCGCCGAGCCTGGCTGAAGACCGAGGCGGACTGGGCTGTCGGCACCACGGCTCAGATCGCGGGCCTGATGTCGGCTGGTGGCGTCGAGACATCGGGGCAGAACGTCCGGCGTTGGGCCCGTCAGGGATGGCTCGCTGCTGTGGGTGCTGACGACCGCGCCCGGCCGTTGTACCGGCTGGGAGACGCGTTCTCTGCACACGAGCGCATTCAGGATCGCAAGAAGATGCTCGCTGAGAAGCGAGCGGAGAATGCTGCCCGTGAGGCCGCCCGCGCGAGCGTCGACGAAATCGACACAGGGGAACTCGACATGAGGGCCGAGCTCGCTGGGGTTTAGCAGCGTGTTGTCGGAACTGCCGAAAAGTAGTTCGGTTCCGGACTAGCGCGGCGACCGAGTTAACGCTACGGTTCCCGAAGATCAGCTTTCTGTCACGAGGCCCGGGTTGAGCGTCTGAGGATGCTCCCCGGGCCTCGCTCGTTCCAACTGACGTTCGCCCCGTTTCTCGCGTTGCAGGGTGCGCTGCCGGACCGAGGCAAGACGAACTGTTCAGGGTGTTGTGGTGGCGCCCCTGGTTCGCCTGATGGCAGATGGAGCGCCAGGACGCCAAGCTGATCCTCAACGAGAACCGGAAACGACAGCCTGGGTTGCACACAACTCCGCTGCCGGTTCTACCGCTGCGTCGACTCTCGGGCTAGGGCGGCTCCGCACCCGAGAGTCGACGTGCGGCACGTTGTGGTGAGACGAGGCGTTAGCTCACACCTGGATAGCTGTTATTCCACCGTTAGCATCGAGTATGAGATCCTTCGTGCCCCACGAGCTGCTTGCGCCAGCAATGTGACCTCCGGCCCCCTGCTGATAGCCAAGCTTATAGACGTACAAATAGTTACCATTCTGGTGCATGTACCATAGTACGACTCCGGAGTCGGAAAACGTGAAGTGGTGGCCCGGCCACATTTGAGGGGTCCAGGCCCAGGGGACCCAGGGCCCCCCGACATTCTCGAAGTTCCTTAAGTGGTGCGTTCCACCTATGTATGTGTTGAATCCCCAATTCTCTGAGTCCTCGAAAAATATCGCTTGGGCTCGCTGGTTGATGATGTATCGGATGTCGGCCATCTCTGACAGCTCCTATGCTTCTCGAAGCGAGTTTGATTCGACATCCACTCTCAGTCCGGTAATGAATTCGGGCAGCTCCTGCTCTCCAATTTCTTCCGGGACCTCAAAGCTGTCGAGTTGCTCCCCTTGCTTGGCGATTGGGCAATCACTTCCCTCGATCGCAGGAGCAGCAGCTTTGATAACTCCTTCTTGATCGTAAACCACTCGAATCTTCATTGTTGTATCCCTGGTATCGGCCCTCGCCCCTCTGGGGCTGCCCGGAGCGAGAAGCGAACAAAGGTAACTCCGCTGTTCGCATTGTTGTTCCGTACTGTATAGCGCAGTCGCCTTTCGCCGTTTGCGATTACAACGGCGGTAGATGTGACTTCTATGTCGGCGTCCTCGTTCGTATCGTGCGGCACCACGAACACGCTCCAGAATTCTTCGCCGATCGTACCCCTAGGGGCCGGATCGCCGTGGTCAATCGATCTTGTCTCACCCGGAGCAATGTACTGCGGGAGGGAAGGTCCGAATTGGGATAGAGCGGCCAATCTGAGTCATCTCCAATCTGAGCGAGTCTTCACTTCGGTCGGCACGATCCCGGGCACGGCAGCCTTACCCAGCCCGGAGGCCTGCGGCCTCAAGTCAAGCATGAGTGTCGACTGTCACAAGGGTTTGCAAATCCACCAATAGGTTGATAGCGGGCCAGCGCGGATGATCCATAGATGCGCGAAGGCGACTAGTTGTGATCAGACAATTACTCCTAGTCCAATTGCTCACGGAACATATTTGGCTGGCTACGAAGAGCGCACACCTAGCTCGACGGAGCGGGTCGGCTTACGGACCTGACGGTGCGGCTGGCCGTAGGGCGCTGCGGACGGCCGAGGGGTACGCGGGCCGCTCGGAAGCCGGGCAGGCCGTGAGCGGCCAGTACGGCTCGGGCAGCACGGACCGGTTCCGACCCGGCCGGACCGAACGCCCCGACGCGGTTCCCGCGCCGAGTAGGGGTGAGTCGCCGGAGTACGCGTGGGTGAGAGCGGAGGCGTTGATGTCTGGCACCAAGAGCCCGTTCGTCGCTGTCGATGGCGACGAGCGTTGGGCGGATCGCGCCGCCTGCGGCTCCACCGGGGTCGACGGTCCGTGGGCTCTGTTCAACCCGGCGCCGCCCAGCGAGCACCGGGCGATGCGTGAGGATCGAGTGCGTCAAGCCTGGATGGGCTACTGCCACTCGTGTCCCGTGCGCGAGCAGTGCCGGACCGACGCTGAGCAGAACAAGTACGAGGGCGTCTGGGGCGGCAACCTGTACAAGGTCAGCACCGTGGCCGGCGGGGGAGTCGAGCACTACGTCGATACCCGGCACCCCGGCCGGCAGATGGCCGACGCCTGATCTAGGACGTCAGCAGGTCCACAAAGAACGCGGCCGACAGAAGCGAGAGGCTGGCGATACGCACCACTCGTACGGTCCGGGGACTCTCCAGGACCGTTGCGATTACTGAAGCCGACTGTTCGTCAAACCCTAAGAGCGCTCCCACGGGCGTCACCGCGAAGAGGGCGATTACCGCGGGCAGTCTAAGTGGCTCAAGGAATCGAAATTCGATAAATGCACTTAGAAATGCCGCTAGAGAAGCCGAGATGAAAATGAGAGCCAGTGTGGCTTCGAGCCATTGTGGTGTATTGACGCGTCGCTTCAGTCGGCGGCCGTAAGCTCGAATTCGTTCCGGGCCGATGATGTCGAGTACTACGACAAGTCCGGCAGCGTAAGTCGCGATCTTCGCAATGCGGCTCCACCAGACGGTCGACAGGCCGTAGAGCGCCATCCCGTCGAGCTTCTGCCCGCTGAACCACACGCTCAGCGCCTCCCCGAGGCCAATGCTCTGCACCTCAGTCAGCGCCCCTTCGTTCGCGCCAGAACTGTCGGTTTCTGTAGTACTTGATGGGCTTCTTCAAGAGCCTTCGGATTCTGGCGCGCCAGACGTACGCCTGCTCCTTGGCGTCCTCCGCTCGGTCCTTCCTGCGGTACCGCTTGACTCGCAGATCATACGCAGCCTCACTGCGAAGCTCGTTCCCAAGGTCTCTCAGCAGTTCAGGGCCCCAGTCGTCATGGAACTTCTTCCACTCCTTGTACTCAAAGAGGTAGTAGCTCAGGCGGTTCACCACGACATGGGAACAGAACAGTGCTAGTTCCTCGAACTTCGCTGGGTCCTCGAATGTCAAGGGCGCGAGGGTTGGAGGATTATCCTCGCCGTCTTGTTTATGGCGCAGAACCCATTCTCGGTGATTGAACACCGCGTTATCGACAGCGCGAACATCCCGCATCAGCTCGAGGTAGATGTTGGCGCGGCGCTCCCAGACATACTGCCCCCGCTCCCTGTTACGGGTAGCCCACGACGTCACAGCGACACCAAGCACCGCGCCGAACACGCCCACCAGGGCTGGCAGAAGCTGAGTCCAGATGGACGTCTGCGGCATCTGGATCACTACGGGTGGCACGACGAGAGGTTCGCACTGATCGTCCTTGGCGTTACCTCGCCTGGAGGTGCTCGTGGCCGGCGGATGGAAGCGAACAGGCCCCTCGCGACGTGACACCCTCCCTCGCGACTGGACCCGGAGGAGGGCGGCCGCGCTGAGGCGTGACGGCTATCGGTGCCGCCACGTGCTGCTGAGTGGCCCCCTTGCTGACACCCGGTGTCCCGAGAGAGCCACCGACGTGGACCACATCGACGATCCGCACGACCACGCCCTCGCGAACCTCCAATCCCTGTGCTCCCACCACCACAAGGCCAAGAC
Organism: Actinomycetospora sp. CA-053990; assembly: GCF_050948445.1. NCBI lineage: Bacteria > Bacillati > Actinomycetota > Actinomycetes > Pseudonocardiales > Pseudonocardiaceae > Actinomycetospora > Actinomycetospora sp. CA-053990. Next base: position 3,140,095 of record NZ_CP192043.1, read on the forward strand.
AGCGCAGCAAGGCAACAAGGCTCGGTGGGGGAAGAGGGTCCAGGAGAGGACCCAGCACCCAGGCATGGTCTGACTCGTCGGCCTGTGTGGGTGTGACTGTTGGTCATGGGCGATGCGAACACGCAAGAAGAAGTCACAAGCACATGCGCTGCGACACCGCAGTTGAGGTTGTGAGAACACGCAGCACAGAACAGAAGCACCGAGTGGTGCTGGCAGGCGCGCGACGGTGGCAGATGCAGTGGTCGGGGGTGGGGAGGGTCTCCTCCTCCCGGGTCATGCAACGCCGGGACGTAGCTACGGCTCGCGGTGCGCGCAACTCTCCGAGGGTCCGAATCAGGAGGTGTCCGATGGCTGGTAACGGCTTCGCCCCCAAGGAACAGCGGTCTCGAGCCCGGGATACCGCCCGACGTGACGCTGAGATGACCACGCTGGTCGACGACGGCGAGCTCCACGGGCCCGAGCTGCCCATGGGCGTCCTGCCCAACGGCGGCGACTGGCACCCACAGACTCGCGACCTGTGGGATGCCCTGCGGCGTAACCCGCTGCTCGCCGGCGAGCCCGACCTCGGGTGGCAGTTCCTAATCGACACGATGCTCATGCATCACACGATGTGGACCAAGGACAAGTGGGAGTTCGCGGCCGAGGTACGGCTCCGGGTCGCCAAGTTCGGAGCCACGCCCGAGGACCGCATGCGCCTGAAGATGAAGGTGGAGAAGCCCGACACCGACAAGCAGACCGGGCCGGCCACCGTCACCGACGCAACCGCACACCGCAGGAACCTCCGCATCGCGGAGTAGAAGTCCACGCAGGGCTACTCTTCGGACTTGTCGTCGGCCTCTCTATCGATATGCTCGAATTCGGGATCAGACTCGTCCTCGGTATCGGAAACGGACGTCTCCACCATACCGTGACATGCCGCGCTCTTGCCGATGGCAAAGACCGAGCCATCAATCTTGTCGATTCTGATTCGTACGCCCTTCACGTTTGCGGATACCCAAACGTAGTCGCTCAGTTCCTCCTCGGACTCAGGGTCCTTGCTCACGGCAGCCCTCCGCTCCAGGCGCGGTTCAGGAGGGTAGCTATCTCTGCAGCGAGCTCATCTGCCACGTCGGGAGCGAGGACTCCCCAATGCGCAGTGCGAAGAAGGTCAAGAGCAACCCGCTCGAGACGGTCAATTCTCGCATCCGGCTGGGCGGCGTCGAAGTGCCTGTCGTCGAGCCTTTCCTTGTTCAGGTCAAGGGCGGAATAATCGCCGCCGTCGTCGTCAACCTCAACTGTGGCTGCGTCGCCGTCGGCGTACACGTTGAGGGGTGCCAACCGCTCGGCCGACGTGTAGTTGCCCGAGGTCCAGACGTAATCCTTAAGGTCATCGTCATCGGAACTAGGGTCCTTCGTCACTCTGCCCGTCCCCTTCGCCTTTTGGTCTCGCGGGTCCTTTCGATTCTTCGGCGGATTTCCCGCTATCGCATCGGGAAGAACGGTATGGCTCTGAGCTGTGCAGTTCCTTCCTAAGTTTATCGATTCGAGCCTCCAGGTCGGCTCGGGATTCAAGAATGCGCTCCGCTTCCGCTCTTAACTGCTCTCGATCCGGATCGTCAGGGAAGCGCGGCGATTCTTGCCTCTCTCTCGGGAACTCTTCCCTCTGGGTTCGGCTTCGGCTTCGGCTGCGGTACTGTCTGAAGTTGGCCGACGTCCAGACGTAGTCCCTCAGTTCATCGTCATCGTCATCGTCATCGTCATCGGAACCAGGGTCGTCCTTCATCCGACTCGTCCCCCCAGGCCGAGTGAAAGTGCGATAAGTGCAGTCTGGATGATCAACAGCGCCGCCCCGCTCTCGAAGACTCTCTGGCGCATTTTCACGGACTTGGCGTTCGATTCCGCGAAGCGGATCATGGCTGTCGTGACGTTCTTGAACACGGCGTCGACCGGCTTACCAACGTCCTCCAACACTCGCCCGGGGGCCACGCCGTAGCCCCACTTCTGCGCTGGCCAGATGACGATGATGACACAGACGCCGACGGCCAGAACCAGAGCCACCATCGTCCAGCCTGCCCAGATTGGGTACACCCTGCCGCGAGCGGCATCGAGGTTCAGCAGACCGACTGCGGCCGCGACGCTCGTTCCGACGGATGATGCGGCCAGAAGTCCAGTGGCCCGGTTTCTGAGCGCCGCGAGCGTGGCGTCCTGCTGAGCCAGCTTCTGTTTCGCAGAGTCGAACGCAAGCTGAAGTACGGGGTCAACCTTGCGTTCAGGTTCGACTTTGCGTTCAGGTTCGGGCGAGGTGGCGGCTGCTTCGCGAACGACATCACGCTTCGTGCTATCTCGATCACTCAGCGTTGAGCCTCGCGCTGGACTGTCGCTCGGACTCTCCGTCGCGCCCTCGGTCGGACTCACCACACGCACGGCTTACCGCATCTTTTCGATCACCACAATCGGGAGGACGAGTGCCTTGGAGAGGGCCCGACTACGAGGGCGAGTTCCCGAGCCTGGGGCACCAGCTCGTCCCGTACCTCGAGCACTATCTCTGCCACGGCCCGGGCGACGTCATGGGCGAGCCCATCGTCATCGACGACGAGTTCTACGAGTTCATCGTCAAGGCGTACCGCATCGACCCGGAGACCGGCCGCCGTGTGAAGCGCCGAGCCTTCCTGTCGCGGGCCAAGGGCCGCGCCAAGAGCGAGCTCGCGGGGATGCTGGCGTGCGCTGAGGGCATCTTCCCGGTGCGGTTCGCCGGCTGGGACGCAGATGGTGAGCCGGTAGCTCGGCCGGTGCGCTCGCCCTACATCAGGTGCCTCGCCACCGAAGAGGGCCAGAGCGGCAACACCTACGACAACGTGTCGACGATGATGCAGCACGTCTCCGAGCACTTCGGCGACGAGTACCCCGGCATCAACTTCGGCAAGTCGTCGCAGACCAGTACGCGCATCCTGCTCGCCCGCCAAGCCGGTGAGATCGTCCCGAGCACCGCCTCCGGCTCCAGCAAGGACGGCGGCAAGGAGACCTTCGCCGTCTTCGACGAGACGCACCTGTACGTGCTTCCTGAGCTGAAGCGGATGCACAAGACGGTCGGCCGCAACCTGGGGAAGCGGAAGGAAGCCGATCCCTGGTCCCTGGAGACCAGCACGATGTACCGGCCCGGCGAGGAGTCGGTGGCCGAGCTGACGCACAACTACGCGCAGAAGATCGCAGAGGGCAGTGTCCGGGAGACAGGCCTCCTCTTCGACCACCGCCAAGCCCCGCTCAACACAGACCTCACCGACCGCGAGTCGCTGTTGGCCGGCCTGAAGGCTGCGTACGGTCCCGCGTCCGAGTGGATGGACCTCGACAGGATCATCTCGGACATCTGGGACCCCCAGAACGACCCCAGTGACTCGCGGCGCTACTGGCTCAACCAGGTCACCGCGGCCTCTGACGCGTGGCTGCGGCCTGACCAGTGGGACGAGTGCGCTGACGCGACGAAAGCCCTCCACGACGGCGACGTCGTGACGCTCGGCTTCGATGGCTCGATTCGTGAGGACTCCACTGCTCTGGTGGCGTGCCGCGTCGAGGACGGGCACCTGGAGCTCCTGGCGCTGGAGGAGCAGCCCGACGGGCCCGAAGCGGTTGGCTGGCAGGTCGACCGCGAGGCAATCGACGGCGCTGTGCACCAGGCGTTCGAGCGGTTCACGGTCGCGGGCATGTACGCCGACCCGGCGCACTGGCAGGACTACCTGGACCGCTGGACCTCAGAGTTTGGCCGGCGCGCTCGCGTTCGGGCCACACAGGCACGGCCCTTTGAGTGGTCGATGACGCGCTCTCGGGCGGTTGTTGAGGCTCTGGCTCGCTTCCGTGAAGCGGTCATCAGCCAGCACCTCAGCCACACAGGCGACACCCGATTCCGCCGGCACGCGCTGAACGCCAAGCGCCGTGAGTCGCGGGTCGGCACACAGATCCACAAGGAGTTCCCGTCGAGCCCGCGCAAGATCGACGCCATCGTGGCGGCGACTCTCGCGTATGAGGCCCGACAGGACGCCATCGCGCTCGGCATCGGACGCCGTAGTGCAGGAACACGTCGCATCGTCGGCTTCTGAGAGGGGGTAGATCGTGGCCGAAGCCTCGGACCTCACTCCAGAGCAGTGGCTCGCTCGCCTTGGCGAGAAGATCAAGGCACGTCGCTTCTACGTGGACTACTGGCAGCGCCTGTACGACGGCGACCACGACCTCCCAGTGGGGCCGGACAAGGCGCGCGACGCGTACAAGCGGTTCCAGCGGCTGGCCCGCACGAACCTCTGCAAGATCGCCGTCGAGAGCCGCGTCCACCGCACCCGTGCCATCGGGTTCCGCTCGGGCACGGGCCGCGAGGACGTCGACCGTCAGGTGTGGCAGCTCTGGCAGGACGCCCGGCTCGACGGGCGCCAGTCCTCGATCTACCGCAAGGCATGGTCGGTGGGGTCGTCGTACGTCATCGTCGGCGCGGACTCCCGCCGAGCTGGCAAGGCCCGCGTGTCGATCGAGTCCGCGAAGAACGTCATCGTCGAGACCGACCCGGCCGACGACACGACGCGCCTGGCTGCGCTGCGACTCTGGCACGACCCGATCAAGGGCCGCTGGTACGCGACGCTGTGGCTGCCTGGCCGGCGACACCACTGGGAGACCAGGGACAAGTCGGACGGGTCGCAGCTCCCTGAGTTCGGCGAGGGCAAGTGGCAGGTGCGCGCCGATCCGGCGGGCTCCAGTGCTGACGTTCCGGTCGTTGAGTTCAGCGCCGGTGACGACGGCGAGGAGCCGGTGCCGGTGTTCTCCGGTGGCGGGATTGACGTCCAGAACCGGCTGAACCTGACGCTGCTGAACCGGCTCGCGTCGGAGCGGTACTCCGCCTTCCGGCAGCGGTGGGGCATCAACATCCCCATCACTGAGGACCCGGTGACCGGCGAGCCCGTGGCGCCGTTCGACCCGTCGACCAGCAACCTCTGGGCTGTGTCGCAGGGGGAGCCCGGTGACCCGGAGCCCAAGTTCGGCGACTTCGCCCAGACGATGACCGGCGACATCCTCCGTGGTGTCGAGGCCGACATGCGGGCCTTCGCCGCGGTGACCCTGACGCCTGTCTACTACTTGCCCGGCGACATGGTGAACATCGGCGCTGAGGCGATCAACGCTCTCGACGCCGGCCACAACGCAAGCGTCCGCGAAGCCACGACCCGCTGGGGCGAGCGGCTGGAGGAGGTCCTGGCGCTCTGCGCCCCGTACGCGGGAGTGGACGCCGACCTCACCAGCGGCGAGCTCGCGTTCGCTCGGCCGGAGAACTTCAACCCGGCACAGGTGGCTGACTACGGCTCCAAGCTCCGTGGTGTGGGCTACCCGCTGTCGATCGTCGCCGAGCGCATGGGCGACTCTCCGCAGCAGGTCGAGCAGTTGCGTGCGGAGGTCGCGGCCGAGGCCCTGACGTCCTCGCTCACGCTGCCGACCGGCCAGCCGGGTACGCGGCCCACGGGCGAGCCCCCGACGGCGCAGCCGCCAGCTGAGCCCACGCCGGCCACACCCGTGGCCGAGGCAATGTGAACCTGATCAGGCGCCAGATCATCGAACGCCTGATCCGGGCGCTTCTGCTCCTGTTCACCAACCAGAACAGCTACACCGGACCCGACATCGACAAGTTCGTCGATCAGGCCGTACCGCTCGTACGGGGTGCGCAACGGGCCCTTGCCGGGGCGGTGGCCGCCGACATGGCAGCTCGGGCTACGGCGGCCACGGGCCGCCCCGTGCCCCCGCCGCGCATCCCGGACTCGGCTGTCGTCAACCTCCGCGAGGGCGTCGACGACACCGAGGTGTACCGCCGGCCAGCACGGGCTCTGCTGAAGTCGCTTTCTGCTGGCGACGAGCGCGATCTGGCCGAGCGCAAGGGGTCCCTCCGGTTGGAGGGCATCGCCGACCTCGACATGCAGATGACGTACGCCTCGGCTAGCCGCGCCGCCATGGACGGCCTGCCCGAGGGCGTCCGGCCGGAGTACTGGCGTCGAGTGCTTCAGGGCACCGAGTCGTGCGCTCTGTGCGTCATCGCCTCGACCCAGCGGTACCGGCGCGATCGCCTGAACCCGATCCACCCGGGCTGTGACTGCACTGTCGAAGCGATCTTCGGCCAGGTCAGCCACGTCCTGGACGACGACCTCCTCGAACGAGCCCATGCGGCCGTGGCCGAGCTGACTGGCAAGTCAGACCGCACCGGACGCGACGGGCTCGACTACCGCCATGTCCTGCTCTCGACAGTGAAGCGCCACGGCGAAGTGGGCGACATGCTCGCGCGCCCTCTTCACGACTGGACTGGCTCCTCTGATCTCGGCCGCTAGCCCGCACGGGTCTTGGCCGGAAGTAGTGCCCACTGCACGCCGACATGGCGTGCGCGCCCGACACGGGAGAACCGATGGACCCTGAGCAGACCACCCCGACGACCGAGACGCCTGATGCGACTCCGCCGACGCCACCCGCCCAGCCCGAGACACCGGCCGAGCCGGAGACGGACTGGAAGGCCGAGGCCGAGAAGTGGAAGGGCCTCGCGCGCAAGCACGAGGAGCGTCGCCAGGTCGACGGCTGGCTCAGCCCCGATGACGCCAGGAAGCTCTCCGAGGAGCGCGACCAGCTCCGCACGGCCACGGCCGACACGGACGCCCTGAAGCTCGACGCCGCGCAGAACCTGGCGGTCGCCAAGCTCGAGGGTCGTCTCGCGCGGGCGGGGCTGTCTGAGGCGGACATCGAGGCTCTGGCCGGCGCCGTCGACCCGACGCGTCTGCTCGCTGACGGGGCTCCGTCGGCTGAGGCGATCACCAAGGTCGCCACCGCTCTCACCCGTACTGCCGGTGTGAGCACCCCCGACCCGGACCAGGGCGCTGGTCGCAACTCCGGGCCGACTTCACCTGCTTTCAACGACCTGATCCGCGCCGCTCGCGGCGTTGCCTAGAGACCGCTGACGGCGGTCATCCACTGAAAGGAAGGCCATCGTCATGGCTCAGATTTCCCGCAGTGACGCTGCGGCCCTGCTCGCGACTCAGGACATCAAGGAGATCGTCAAGGACGCCGAGAAGTCCTCGGTGGCCCTGTCGAGCTTCCGGACGGTCCCCATGTCGTCCAAGCAGTCCCGCATGCCGGTGCTCTCGGCCCTCCCCACTGGTTCGTGGGTCTCGGAGGCCACGGACTCCAGCGGCGTGAAGCCGACTAGCACGATGGCGTGGGTCAACAAGGACCTGATCGCCGAGGAGCTGGCGGTCATCGTCCCGATCCACGAGAACGTGCTCGACGACTCCGAGTTCGACATCTGGAGCGAGGTCCGCCCGGCCATCGCCCAGGAGTTCGGCCGCATCGTGGACGCCGCGGTCCTCTTCGGCACCAACAAGCCGTCGACCTGGACCGACGCCGCGATCGTTCCCGGCGCCGTGGCGGCCAGCAACTCGGTCACGGTCGGGGCGGTGGACCTCGCCGACGACGTCAACCGGACCTGGGCTGCGGTCGAGGCCGACGACTTCGACGTGAACATCCAGTTCGCGAAGCGCTCGCTGCGTCAGCAGCTCCGCGGTCTCCGCGACGAGAACGGCTCGCCGATCTACCTGCAGTCGTTCCGTGGGGACGGCAACACCGACATGGTGTACGGCGAGACGATCAAGTGGGTCACCAACGGCTCCTGGGCCGACACGACCCCGGACACCGACTTCATCGCTGGCGACGCCAGCAAGGTGATCATCGGCATCCGTCAGGACGTGCGCTACAAGTTCCTCGACCAGGCCACCGTCGGCGGCATCAACCTGGCCGAGCGCGACATGGTTGCCCTCCGCGCGGTGATGCGGGTGGCGTACGCGGTCGCCATCCCGAAGACGATCGAGCGGCCCAACGGGGCGTACCCCTTCGCCGTCCTGCGTCAGGCCTCCTGATGGCCCGGTACATGACGGACCCGCACGGCAACTCGCGGAGTCAGGTCCACAACCAGGGCGACATGGACCTCCTGGCCTCGCTCGGTTGGGTCGAGGTATCGGCCGAGCCGAGCGACGCTCCTGTGGCCGAGCCGGCCAACGAGGAGGACCCCACCGACGAGGGCGACGCGGCGACGCTGCACGAGTCGGCCACGGTCACCGTCGAGGACGCCGAGCCCGCCAAGAAGTCCACGCCCAAGCGCAAGACCGCGAAGGCTGACGACGAGGAGGACTGACCTGTGTGGGCAACAGTCGACGACGTCGCGCTGACGTACGGCGAGGCGATCCCTTCCGATCGGCTCGACGCCGTTGGCTTCCTGCTCGACACGGCTCAGGGCATCCTGCTCGACCTTGATCGCGCACTGCCGGTCAAGGTCGAGCAGGGTCGCGTCTCCCGGACCACGGTCCGGTACGTGCTCTGCAACATGGTCGCCAACGTCCTGCGGAACCCCGAGGGGATCAGGCAGGAGTCGGACGGCGACTACTCGCACACGTTCGATGCGTCGGTGGCTGCTGGCCGGCTCCGGCTCAACCGCGACGATAAGGCGCTCCTCCGGGGTGCTCCTCGGATGGCGTCGCTGTCACTCAACGATCACGGCCTGCGCCGCATGGCGCGGGACGAGCCGTGAGCCTGCTCGACGGTGGCACTCAGACGGTCACCGTCTACCCGCAGGTGCTCGGCGTGGACGACGACGGCAACCCGCGCTTCAAGGCGTCCCCGACAGGGGTCACTTGTAGAGCGTCGGTGCAGCCTCGCGCCGACGAGGGCGAAGGCGACGGCCAGGCGACCAGCGCCAAGTACCGCCTCCGGCTGGAGCGTGGTGCTGGCGTCGAACTCGGGCCGCACGCCGAGGTCGTCTGGCGCAACGAGCGGTGGGCGGTGGTGGGGGAGCCCCGGCGCCACTCGGGCTCACCCCGCACCAGCAGGACGGTTGCCACGATCGAGAGGCGGTGACATGGCTGAGGTCAGTCCGCGCACCGCAGACATCGTGGCGCACCTGCCCGGCGTGATCCGCTCGGTTCGCGGCGAGGCCGAGGAGATCGGTGCTCGAGCTGGCGCCCAGCTATCGCAGCACCGTGCGACCGGCAACGCCGAGATCGAGGTGAGCTCCGGCCGCGTCGACAGCTTCGTGTCGCTGGTGGACCCGGCGGCGCTGTCGATCGAGTTCGGGGCCTTCAACGAGCGCGCTGAGCGCTACGTGCCGGGCCTGTACATCGTCACCAGAGCGGCAGGTTTGTGATGGTCGCTCCGGAGATGCCGTACGTCGAAGGCATGACCGCCCAGCTGCTCCGCGCCGAGCTCGAAGACGACGCCTGGCCCGATCTGCTGGTGGTCACGGAGATGCCTGACAAGGACGTGCGGACGTACCCGCTCGTCCTGATCACCAACGCCAACACGTCCTACGAGTACGACGGCGAGATGGCCCGCGCCACCGTCGACTTCCACGTCTGGTCCAAGGTCTCCCGCCGCCAAGCCGCGGCACTCGGGGAGTCCGTCCGGTTGGTCCTGCGGGCCGCCCGGCGAGCACAGACACGTCTCGAGGATGACCTCGGGGAAGTGGCCGGCCACCTGGTCGGCTTCGACGTGAACTCCTCGGGCTTCTTGCCCTCTGGGGACACGGACGCGCCCTGGCGCTTCCAGCTCCTCGCGTCAATGGCGGTCCGGCCCAACGCCTGATCGTTCTCTCTTGCCCTCCGGGGGCGCGCTACCTGCGCGCTGCGGGTCCGCGCATTCCCGCCCGAAGGGACGCCAACCATGGCACTCACTGATTCGGCCGTGCTCATCCCCGGGACGGGGTCCTTCTACACGGCTGCTCCCGGCACTACCCGCCCGACCGCAGAGGCGGCTCCGGCTGGTCCCACCTGGTCCAACCTGGGCCATACCTCGCGAGAGAACGGTCTCACGATCACTCGCGACGGCGGTGACTCCGAGGTGCTGGGCACCTGGCAGAACCCTGCGCTCCGCGAGCGCATCGAGCCGGTCACCTTCGCGATGACCTTCAACCTGCACCAGTTCGACAACGAAGCGCTCGCGATGTACTTCGGCGTTGGCGACATCTCCGAGGAGAACGTCTTCGGCGTCGCGCTGCAGCCGGTGCCGATTGAGCGTGCGCTGTTCGTGCGCATCGTCGACGGCGACGACGAGCTCGACCTCTACGTCCCGAAGGTCTCGATCAAGTCCGAGGACGACATCGAGGCTGACGTCGAGGCTCTGCTGGAGCTCCCCGTCCGCGCCACGTGGCTCGGCATCACGGGTCAGAACCTCGCGGACTTCATGTTCCCCGGCCTGGGCGACACCGCCTGACCTTCCACCCCTGATCGGCTGGCGGGCGCAGCTCGTCTGCGCGGACCCCCTGCGCCCGCCGGTCTCTCTTCCTGCCCTGGGTCCGCGCTGAGTAAAGAGGTCCGCGCGCAATGACTACCCCCGCTCCGCACCCGAGTGACGTGTACGCCGCCGAGGCCGCCCAGGGTCAGCCCCCGGTGCAGCCGTGGTCGCCCTGGCAGCCGCCGGCCACCAGCCCGGTCGACGCTGTGTCGGCCCCGCCGCCGATCCCGGCTCTGCCGGACTCGGCGCCCTACGCGGGCCCTCCTGCCACCCCGCAGGCGGCCCCCGAGCGGGTCGCCCCGACGGCCCCGGCTCCCGCCGACCGGCCGGAGCCCGACCTCTCGAACGCCCCCGGCCTCTGGCCGCTCAGCAAGCTCCCCTTCAAGAAGCGCGCCGACTTCATGCGGCAGTTCGACAAGATCATGCCGCTGGCCGACGCGATGAAGGACCGCAAGGAGGGCGACGAGGTCGGCGCCGAGCTCGCTGCCGACCTCTACGACATGCTCGACATCGTGGACCAGGCCCTCGGCCAGGTCGCCGCGAACTCCGAGCAGTACCAGGCGTGGGACGGCCGGTTCGACGAGGACAAGCTGATGGCCCTCTTCCAGAAGTACATGGATGGGTTCCAGCCGGGAAACTCCGGGCGCTCGACCAGCTAGTAGGCAAGTACGCGAACGAGGTTGAGTCCGACCTGTCGCAATACCACCGCATAGACATTCGTGATGTGTGGCGCGACGGGTCGGGCTTGACGCCTAGGCGCGTGCTGACGCTGGTCGAGCAGCTTCCGATCGACTCCGCAACAAAGGCCGCTGCTCGCGGCGGGCCTGAACACCGCGCGTGGGTTGTCGACACCTACCTCCTCGCCCAGGTCGCCGACCTGTTGGCCGGCGCGAATTACCAGCGCGGCGGCGGTAAGGGCGGCAAGCCCAAGCCGGTCACGCGCCCTGGAGTCAAGCCGCAGACGCGAACGATGACGGTCGCTGAGCTGAAGGCACTCGGGCGCTCCTCATAGTTGAAGTGGAGGCTGCCCGTGCCACCTGGTGGACAGACTGTTGGTTCAGTCAATGTCCGGGTCGCCCCGGATACCTCTGAGTTCGCCGACAAGCTCAAGGGTTACCTGGAGCGACTGGAGCGCACTCTCAAGGCCGTTCTCCGCGTCGAAATCGACATCGACGACAGCAAGCTGCGGTCCCGCCTCGCAGCGATCAGCCGGACGAACGTCCCCGACATCGAAGTGCCAGTCAGCCCGGAGTTGGCCGCCGGGTTCGCTGCTGAGCTGAAGGGCAAGGTCGCCGCGGCCGCTCGCGCGGCGAAGGCCACGGTCAACGTCGACATCGACGTAGACCGCAACGGCGGACTGTCCCGGGCGGGCTCGTTCCTGAGCTCGGTCGGTCAGGGGCTGAGCAGCACGCTCGGCCTGTTCGGCTCGCTTGGGTCTGTTGCGTCGAACGTCGGGGGCAAGGTCGCCGGGGTCGGTGATGCCTTCATCTCGATGGGGGCTGCCGGAACCGGCGCGCTCAGCAAGGTCGGGCCGCCGATGTTGGCAGCGGCCTCGATCGTCACGGAGCTAGCGGGCGCCGCACTCTCGGCCGGGCTCGAACTGGTCAAGATGGCCGCGATCGCGGGCACGGTCACCTTCGCGATCGGCGCTCTCGCCGTTGCGGCTGGTGGCCTGCCCGGTCTGATCGCTGCTGGTGGCGCGGCCTTCGCGATCATGCAGCTCGGGGCTGACGGCGCCAAGAAGGCTGTCGAGCGCATCAAGCCCCAGATGGACGGGCTGAAGCGCGCGATCAGCTCGATCGTCGAGACCAAGCTCGGGGACACGCTCGCCTCGCTGGCGAGCACCATCGAGGGGCCGCTGACGCGCGGTCTGTCGGTCGTGACCCGCTCGGCTCTGGGCCTGGTCGATGCCCTGGCCGGCGTCTTCCGCACCCCCGCCGGTCAGGCGTTGCTCGAGAAGTCACTCGGCAACGTCGCGATGCTCATCTCGACCATCACGCCAGGCGTCACGAACCTGGCTGGGGCGTTCCTCCGGGTCGCCGCCAACGGCTCGGTCGTGGCGTCGCTCGGCGACATCATCAACGACCTCACGAACAAGACCGCGGTCTGGTTCGACATGATGAACAACTCCGGGCGTTTCTCCCGGGGTATGGAAGTGCTGCGGACGGTTCTGTCGTCCATCAGCGACCTCCTGTTCTCGGTCCTGACCAAGGCAGCGGACTTCTTCATCGGGGCTGGGCCTGGCGTCGCGCTCTTCTTCGACGGCATCAAGCGCGCCATCGACCGCATCGACTTCACGTCGCTCGGTGAGTCGTTCGGGATGATCGCCGGAGCGATCGGCAACGTCATCGGCGCCATTCCTCCGGGCGCCTTTGACGTGATCGTGGACGGCGTTCGGCAGCTGGCCGAGGCTGTTGCGAACTTCCTCAACAGTCCCGGCGGGATCGTCCTCCTGACCGGTGCGATCGTGGCCTTCGGCTTTGCGCTCCAGCTCGCGGCTGGGTTCGTGAGTTGGTTCGCCGGGCTGATGAACGACCTGACCTTGGTCGCCGCGCAGGTGTTCTCGTTCTTCCAGAACCTGGGCCCCAACATCACGGCTGGCTTCGAGTCTGCCCAGGCTGCGGTGGTCGGGTTCTTCGCGAACTTCGTCGCCACGCTCGCCACGACCTTCATGGTCATCTACACGACGGTCACGACGTGGCTCGCCAACACGGTCGCCAGCATTGTGACCAAGTGGAACGAGGCCGTTACCTGGGTCACGAACGCAGTCTCGAACATCTTGGCGGCGGTCCGGTCGGGCTTCTCGACGATGTACAACGTCGTCGCGTCGGCCGTGATGACCGTGGTCAACGCGGTCCGCAACGGCTTCAACAACGCGGTCGCCGCGGTTCGCTCTGCGGGCTCGTCGATCATCGCGGCGGTCGTCTCGGCGTTCAACTCGGTCCGGTCGTCCATCTCCAACGCGATCAGCACGGTCGTGTCGGTCGTGCGGTCGGGCTTCAACAACGTCGTCTCGGCGATGCGCAATGCGATGAGCTCGGCGCTGGCTGCCGTCCGCTCGGCCTTCAGCTCGGTCGTCGCGGCTGTGCGCTCTGGCATCAGCAACGCGGTGAGCGCGGTGCGCAGCTTCGTCGGGTCGTTCGCCTCTGCGGGGCGGGCGATCATCGAGGGCGTCGTCAACGGCGTCCGGGGTGGCGTGGGCGCCCTGGTGGGTGCCGTCCGCAACGCCGCACAGACCGCCCTCAACGCGGCCAAGAACTTCCTCGGGATCAACAGCCCCTCGCGGCTGTTCCGCGAGGTCGTCGGTCGGGCGATCCCGGAGGGCGTCGGCGTCGGCATCACGAAGTACCTGCCGTACGTCGAGAACGCGGCGCGCAACCTGGCGTCCAAGGCCCTCGTGATGACGCGGCGGGTCATGGGCTCCGGCATCAAGGCGGACGACTTCGGGGCTGGTGTCTCGCTGGCCCTGAACAACGCCGCCGACAACCTGCTTAGCAGGCCCTGGTTCGACGCCGGGCGCGACATCGTCGGCGAGCTCCAGAGGGGCCTCGCGTCCCAGGACCTGACGTTGGCCGGCGTGGGTGCGGGGGCCGCCTCCTGGCGCGCTCCGGCCCCTGCCGATCCCGCGCCGACTACCGGCGGGGCCGGGCCCACGCAGGACGTCGTAGAGGCCTTCGCGGCAGCTCTCGACGGCAAGGAGTTCGTGATCGACAGCCAGGGCGGTCAGGTCCTCGCTCGCTGGGTCAACAAGGCCAATGAGAAGAACGAGAGGCGGTAGGTCGTGGCCACCTCTGGCGTGTTCTACATGGGCCAGCTCGGACGGATGGCGCCCCTCCCCGGTATCCCCCGGGGAGGGGTCGTCCCGCAGGACACACTGCGCACCGCTGGTGAGCAGACCTCTCTCGGTGGGCGCGTCACGACCGACATCGTCGCCACCCGCCGCAACTGGGGCTTCGACTGGCACGCCCTGACCACCGCCGAGCGGGACCTGATCGAGAACCACCTTCTCGGCTTTCGCCCCGGTCCGCTGCGGATGATCGACCCGACGCGGCGCAACCGTCTGTCGGTGCGCGGCTCGGGCATCACCACCGGCCTGCTCGGGATGGACCCGGTCCTCACGGGCTCTGGGACCTGGACTGATCAGGACCTCGTCACGACGACCGGGCTCGGGTCGGTCCGGGGCGGTCTGCTGACGCCCAGCACGACGTCCGTGCTTCACGCGCACCTCGACCGCCAGGAGAACCGGCGTGTTCCGGTGCTCCTGGGGGAGACCCTCACCTCCACGGTGTGGGTGTACTGCCCGACTGGCGGCGGCACGGTCGCCCTGACCGCCTCCTACTTCAACCTCGTCGGTTCGTTGATCTCCACCCTGACGGGCACGACCGTCGCCCTCGCAGCGGCGACGTGGACCCGGGTCGTGCACACCTGGACGGTCGGGTCGTCGACGGCTGTCGGGGCCTCTCCGCGGGTCTCCTGGACTCCGCCCTCGGCCGGGGTCGGGCTGTACGTCGCCCAGCCCCAGATCGAAGAGGGCGCCGCCGCGACTGCCTGGTCTTCGGGTGGCGGTTGCCCTGAGGTGCGCCTCCCCAAGTTCCGCTCGACGGCGCTCTCGCCGTCGGAGTTCGACGTGGTCCTCGACGTCGAGGAGGTCTGACGTGCAGGAGCAGGGAGACACCGCCCTCGCGGCGGCCGTCGACGCCACGCCGCGATATCCCGCGGTCAAGCTCGAGGTCGACTGGAACCGAACCGGGCTCTACGACCACCCCGACTCAGTCCTCACCTCCGAGGACCGCGTTGAGACGGTCACGGTCGAGCGGTCGCTGACTTCGGACCTTCCCGAGACCGCAAGCCAGATCGACGGCTACGCCTCGTCGACGCTGAAGGCGACGATTGGTGGGCGCGCCTCGGATGGTCTGCCGCTCGCCGAGTCGCTGTCGCCGTACCGCCCGACTGGCTCGATGTACCGGAAGCCGCTGCCCCTGACCGAGGTCCGTTGCTCGATGGGCCTGCGCTCGGCGACCGGCACGAAGCTGCTCCCGCAGTTCGCCGGCCAGACCCGCGACGTCGACTTCGCTGAGACCAGCCCGAAGATCAGCATCTCGGCGCTCGACCCGGCCGACCGGCTCCGCGCCTCGATCACGCTGCCTGCCTACGCCATCGACCGTCGCTACGAGGCGCGCAATCTCGATGGCTACTCCAAGCTCTACGGTTACACTGCCTTGGAGTACTTCACCGGCAGAGTGAACACTCAGTGGTTCGTCGATTACATCTTGCGACGTAACGACATTTGGGCGACCCCTCGTGTCCGCCAGGACCTTCTGATCTCGGTCACTGGTAATGGTGGTTTTCCTGCGGAAACAGGTATCACCGGACTGCTTCAAGGAAGCACTACAAGCAGACCCGACTATACGGCTGAGACCGGACCTTTCGGTGAGACACTCCAAGAAGGCAACTGGCTCACCTACAACGATGGCTCACTGGTTGTCCCGTACTACACCACCGAGCAGGTGTTGCTGAGGACCGGTAACGGTATCGGTGTCTCGCAGTGGCTCGATGTACAGCCTGACGCAGCAGCATCACCGAGCACTCGCACAATGTGGGCATTCAAGCCCTTCGCTGGATCAGGTGCTGGCGCTCGGGTGCAGGGGGCGTACGACGCGGTCAACAACGAGTTCGTCGTGTCTGCTGTCGGTAATACGACCGGCACGGTGCGGTTTCCGGCAGGAGCCGCCGGCTGGAAGTTCGTTGGATTCCACGCCCGGATGACCAGCACCACGGGCATGACCGTCACCATGCGGCTCGGTGGCGCGATTAGCACCAAGTCTCTGACGTTCGGTGGTTGGCCGGACCAGGCAGCTCCTGTTGGAACACTCGAGGCCTACTTTCCGCTCACCTGGGCGCACTTGCAGATGTGGTCATCGCCGTCTCCGGAGTCGACCTCGTCAGCGGTTCCGTGGACGGGCGAGGTCCACACCCCTGAGGCCGATGTGCCTCGCGGCGCGAACTACATGTACTACCTGCCGGACGTCGTCAACATGGACTCCTGGAAGCTCATGCAGGAAATCATGCAGGCTGAGAACGGCCTGGTGGGCTTCGATGAGAACAAGGAGTTCTTCTACAAGCCTCGTAACCTAACGACCAACATCGGCACCATCGAGAAGACAGTGAAGCTGGCCGACTCGGTCTCGGAGCTGTCGTACACGGTGTCTTCGGACTCGGTCCGCAACACGATCACAACGACGACGCAGACGGCGCATTACCCGACAACTGCAACCGATGTGATGCCGACAGTGTGGTCGACGGATGCGCCCGACGAGCTTGTGATCCCGGTGGGCATCTGGGAGTACGAGATCGCCCTTCCGCCGATGACAGTGCTGCCGTGGCAGGACGTACCGCAGAAGTCCACTGAGCAGTGGAAGGACACGGCCGTCAACGCCACGATCACCTCCGGGTTCGTGGCGACGAGCGCATCCAACACCGCCTTCCCTGCGCCGTGGAACTCTGTGTACGTCACTGTGTGGCAGAACGGCCCACGCTCGGCAATCCTCCGCGTTCGCAATTACTGGGATAAGCCAATTCAGATGTCGACCTGGGAGGCATCTGGCACCAACCCAACTGCCGCCTTCCGTCTGTCCGGCCTGAAGGCCGAGCTCGACAACCCGGTGGTCAAGAAGATCCAGTCACCCGGTTCTGTGGCTCGGTACGGCGAGCGCGTTCTCGAGCTGCCGACCTCGAAGTGGCGGCAGTCGCAGATCAGGATCGCCGGCATCGTCAACGGCCTCCTTGCCCTTCTGGCGAACCCGTTGCCGATCCTGGAGGACATCGAACTCGTCGGTGATCCTCGGGTTCAGCTCGGGGACACAATCCGGCTGGTCGGCCGCACCGACAAGCTCTCGATCCGAGCCACCGTCGTGAAGCTGAAGCGGGTCTTCTCCCGCAGTACTGGGCTGCACGACACGTACGCGGTGCGCCCCATCGCTCCTCCCGGATACGGCGTGATCGGTGACTCCGAGCTCGGCCGACTGGGCTCGACACTCGCCATTGCATCTTAGGAGGCATTCGCTATGGCAGTTCTGCCTGTCTTCGACGATGACGACATTCTTCCGGCGTGGCAGCTCAATGCGCTCCGGAATGAAATCGAGCGCGTGGTCATCGCCACCTTCAGTGACAACACGCGGACGAACAAGCCGCTGTTCAAGGTGCGGCGGACGTCGAATCAGTCGATCACTCAGAACACCGACACTCTGGTGGTCTGGCAGACGTACTCCGAGGACCCGGACGGCATGTGGGACCCGGCGGTGCCGAACCGCGTCACCTCGAAGCGGGCGGGCGTCTGGCTGCTAATGGCGCAGGAGCGGTATCCGCTCAGCGCTTCGGGAGACCGTGCCGGGAAGATCATGTGGAACGGCACATCGGTGTTCGACAACTCGATCGCGTCGTACAAGGGCGCCGCCCGGAACGACGGTGAGGGCACGACCCTCTCCCTCGGGTGCATCAAGCGCCTCGGCGTCGGTGACGCGATCTACCTCAACACCTGGCAGTCGTCGTCGACCGCTCAGAACCTCACGAGCGGTGCAGCTGAGGACGACGACTTCGGCGGCACCTGGCTGTCCGGCGTGTGGCTGGGCCCCTGACCTCCTGATCGACCTCTCGGAAGGAGGGAATGGTGCACCTGACCAATCTCGTCGTCCCTGCGAGTTCTGACTGGGGCTACTCGTGGCCCCTGCTGGGCGAGGACGGCGTCACGCCGCTCGACACCGACGGCTGGTCGGCCTCGGGGCTCGCAACCACCTGGGACCCGGAGACCGGCTCGGTCATCCAGGCCCGGTGGTCCAGCACCCCAGCGACAGGGGAGGGGCTGCTCGACCTCGGCGACTCGGCCCTGACGCTGTTCGTCGCGAGCGAGATGTCGGCGGACTGGCGCTGGGTGCTCGGGCAGTACGAGCTCAGCCTGGTCGACCCCTCGGGGCGCGTCGACCGAACGATCGGCGGGCGCATGACCGTCGACCGTTCCATCTCCCCGGTGGTGGCGTGATGGCACAGATCGGCCGCGGTGCTGTTGTCCGCTTCGTCGAGACCGGGGTTCCGCCGGCCAACCCTGATCCGCCCGACCAGCCGAGCGGCGTCCAGACGATCACCAACCCCGGCTCGCCGCTGGTCCTTCTGACGTCGCGGTATGCCGGGTTCCGGCTCAACGCCTCTGCCGCCGTCCTGCTCGCAGCGCCCGACGCGGGCGCTCCGGGCCAGGCCCTGCGGATCAGGTTCGCCGCCGTCGGGGCGCCCCGCCAGCTGACCTTCGACGAGGACGTCTGGGACTTCGGCTCCACGTTCACCGCCGACGACATCACCCCCACGGCCGCCGGAACCGCTGACTGGTTCGGCGCCACGTTCGACGCGCCGACCGGGCGCTGGGCCGTCGTGGCCTATGCGCGCGGCTTCCCGGCCTGAGTTCGCTCCCCACCCTCCTGATCGGAGTACACCCATGTCTGTCGACGTCGCGACCCTCGACGAGACCATTCAGCTGACCAAGACCACGGAGCTGACGAAGGCCGAGGCCATCGAGCTCGCGCGCTCGTGCGGGGCCGTCGTGTGGGAGGGGCGGGCGACCGTCTCCAAGTTCCACGCGGACGACGACCCCGAGCGCGCCACGCCGTACGAGGTCATCGAGAGCGACCCCAACCTGCTGCTGACGGCGGGTGCGGGCCTGATCTGGTCGCTCGTGACCGGCGGCGCGGGCACGGTGCTGAACAGCACCAACGCCCGTGTGTGCGTCGGTGACTCCAGCACCGCGGCTGCGGCCGGCCAGACGGACCTCCAGGGCACCAACAAGTTCCGTCAGCTCGTCTCGGGCGCGCCCAGCCTGTCGACCAACCAGGCGGTTTTCACCGCCACCGTGGCGACCGGCGACGCCAACTTCGCCTGGAACGAGGCGGGCATCGCCAACGCGTCCTCCGGCGCCACGCTGCTGAACCGCTTCGTGCAGAGCTTCGGCACGAAGACGTCCGCGAGCTCCTGGACGCTCGCGATCACCCTCTCGCTCTCCTGATTCCAGGCGCACCGCTCACCTTCGCCAGCACGTCGTGATCCCTTGGAGGTGAGCGGTGCCCCGTCGGAATCTGCTGCTGAACCCGTCTTGGGAGGCTGGCACGGGTCGGTGGAATGTCACCGCTCCGAGCGGATCAGTGGGCGTGTACGCCCGCGAGATCAACCCTGGCTACGGCGCGCGCTCAGGGTCGTACTTCGCGTACACGAGACGGCCGACGGCCGGACGGCTCAACATCTTCCCGCTCGACTTCGTTCCGGTAACGGCCGGACTGCAGTACGCAGCTTCGATTTGGGTCAACCGGGACGGCACCGGCGTCATCACCCTCGACATCGACTGGTACACGGGCAACGGGACGGGCTACTTCGATACCGACAGCGCAACCCTCAACCCGTCGCCTGCCACGTGGGGGCGAGTCGAGGTGGTCGCGACGGCCCCACCCGGGGCCACTTACGGCCGCATGTTCTTGCACCCAAACAGCATGTTGGCCAACAACTTCATTAGGTTTGACGCCGCCTTGTTCGAGCAGGCGTCGTCGGCTGGAACGTACTTCGATGGTGACTCCGCAGGATTTGAGTGGGAAGGAACCGCAGGCGACTCCACCTCCATCGAGGTTCTGACGCGGAGCGATAGCGCGTCGCTCTCGGAGTCCGTCACGCTCATTCGGTCGTCGGCGGCGTCGGACGAGGGCAGCCTCGGCGAGAGCATGACCATCGCTCGGAGCACCGCCACCTCAGACAGCTTCACGCTGTCGGAGACGACGGTCGCGACGGCGACCGGGGGCCGGGCAGACAGCGGGGCGCTCAGCGAGTCCGCCGCGATGACCGTTGCGGCGGCGGGCACCGACGGGGCGACCCTCGGCGAGTCGGCAACGCTGACGGTTTTCGCCACCGGGCAGGACAACTTCGGTGCCGGCGACGGCGTCGAGCTCGTGGGCGACGAGACGAACCTCGAGCACACCGACAGCTTCGTGCTATCGGACTCGGGCGAGGTCACGACCTTCGAGGGCCTCACCGCCGAGGAGCACATCGCCTTCGCGGACAGCGCCCAGCTGACCGTCTCGCCGATGGGCTTCACCGACGAGGCGGCCCTGACCGAGGTCCGCGAGCTCACGAGGTCGAGCTCCCGGACCGACGCCGGGGCGATGGGAGAGAGCGCCACCCTCCGCCGGACGAGCGCAGCGTCCGACTCCGCGAGCTTGGCGGAGAGCGCGGCGCTGACTGAGGTTCGGACGTTGGCCGGCGCCGACACTGCGTCGCTTGGTGAGTCGGCCGTGCTCATCACGGGCGACGGTTACTCGATCGTCGACCCCGCCCAGCTCAGTGAGCAGGGCCGGATCACTGCGGTTGCCGCGGCTGCGGATGGGGCGTCGCTCTCTGAGTTCGCCGTGCTGCTCGCGTCTTGGGCGAGCAGCGACGTCGTCGTTCTGACCGAGACGTTCGTCGTCTCGGTGGCTGCCGCAATGGGTGACGGAGCCAGCTTCACGGAGTCCGCGGTTCTGACCGTGAACGACGGTCCTGACCCCGATCCCGGTGGCCTCCCGACCAGCCTCTTCTTCGCAGTTCTCTGACCAAGGGAGGGCAGAACATCGTGCCCTAGTCCAACAACGGCTCCGAGTCGGAAGACGAACCACGACCCTGAGCCGCCCGGGTTGTGTTGGCTCCCGACGTCGCTCACCACACCCGTGGGCTACCGGAAGCCCAGCACAACTCGGAGGACGGCGTGCTCCCCAAGCCTCTAGCCGTCGGGATCGTTTGCATCGTCACGCTCGTGTGGCTCGCGAACTTCGCGGCTCAGTTCCTTGTTCCCGGCTATCAGGTGGACGGTTGGGTCCACACGATCTTTCTGTCGGTCGTCGGCGGTGCGCTTGCGTTCTCACGCAAGGACGGCGGCTCGTCGGGAGATGGCAGTAGTCCGGTCTCGACGCTCATCCAGCAGATCACTGGCGGAAACAACCAACCTCCCTCACCTCCTGAGGCACCCCAGACGGCCGCCGCGCCCGAGGCGCCGCAGGAGGAGCCATCCCCTCGTGTTGGCGGGTCGCACCGTGCGCCTGTCGTTCTGTTGCCTCCTTGGAGGTTCGCGTTATGACCAGGTCACATCGCCTGCGACCTCGATGGAAGATCAACTGGTCGGCCGTCGTCGGCGTCCTGCTGATCGTGGTCGCGGCCTACACGGCCGGAGAGACGTACCACCAGGGCGAAGAGGCGCAACGGCGGGCTGAGTGCCAGACGTCGCTCAACCGCACCTTTCTGGAGGCCCTCCAGGGTCGCGACCGCGCGGCCCGCGAGGAGTCGAACGCCCAGCGAGTCCTCCTCGCCACCCCGGCGGCCTCGACCGACCGGCAGAAGCAGGCCGCACGGCAGCGGTACATCGACGCGCTCGCACAACTCGACATCGCCCGCGAGCGCAATCCGTTCCCCAAGGAGACGTCGTGCTGAACCTCCGCGAGAAGCTGGACCGGCTCGGCAGCTCGCGTACGGCCCAGGGGTTCCTCGGGCTGTGCATCCTGGTGGCCGGCGCGCTGCTCGGTGTCGGGTATCAGGCGGCTACGACCGTCGCGACCGAACAGGCGTCGTCAGTAGTCCAGGCGTGCGACCAAGGTGGACCCGCCGGCATCGAGCTCACCCAGCGCGGAACCTGCCAGCAGGCTCGAGCGGTCGTGGCTGACACAGCTATCGGGGCGCCGGGGGCCGACGGAGCGCCCGGTCAGGTCGGCCCCCTGGGGCCTGCCGGTCCTGCCGGGGTCGGCGGGGCCCCGGGCGGAACCGGCAACTCGGGGGCTCCGGGCTCGCCGGGTGTCGCCGGGGCGCCGGGAATGCCTGGTCAGGACGGAACCGAGGGCGCGACGGGCGGCACCGGGCCCGCTGGCCCGACGGGGCCTGCCGGACCACCCGGCAACGACGGCCGCAACGGCTCGAACGGCCGCGACGGAGAGGACGGACAGCCGGGCGCGACTGGTCCCCCTGGCCCGACATGTCCCGAGGGCACGTCGCTCTCACCGGTGACGTTCGCCGGTGGCGAGTCGGGCCTGGGCTGCGTCTCCTCGTCATGACCCGGCTGCTGATCTACGAGCAGCTGATCCAGGACTTCTACACCGGCCAGCTGCTCGACGCGCCGACTCAACCGCTGCCGGTGATTCCGCCCCTGCGCCCGGAGCCACCGCAGCCGCAACCCCGCGAGCCCAGGCACGCCTGGCGCTCTCCGAAGTCCTGAGCGGTCGGCCATGTACCGCTCAGCCTGTCCCGATCACTCACGAGGAGTGTGCTCCATGGAGGTACGACCCCGTACGTCGCCCAACACCGACGGCTCTCTGCCCGTCGACCGCAAGGTGACCAGCGCTTCGGCCTGGTCCTACGTCGGGGGAGTGGTCGCCATGACCCTCCTGTCGGCCCTGGGCGGTCTCGACTACACGCCCCTGCCCGACTACGTCGAGGTGTTCGTCTTCCCGGTGCTCGGTGCGCTGACCACGTTGGCCGGCGGCTACTTCACCAGCTCCCAGAACTACCCGGAGCCTGCGGACTCGGTCCGCCCGCCCCGCTGAGTAGGACCCCAGACCGCGGGTTCGTCAGCTCGGGTGTGCGGCGGGTCGTACTTCGTCGCGCCGCACGTCTCGCACCTCACGGTGCGGTGACCGCCCCGGCCGCTGATGTGCCGGGCGCAGTCGCACGGGTGCCACCCGACCAGCGCCGTGAACGGCTGGTCGATCACGTGGCCGTTGGCGCACAGTCCCGGCTCGTCCACCGACTCATGTTCGCACGTGTGTTCGAGCCGGGCTACTTGCTCGCAGGCGGAGGGTTGTCTTTCCGTCGGAGCACAGGGCGGTGCAGCGTTCTGTAGACGCCGGGCATCGCCTTGAGGATCGCGGGTCGTTCCTCGGGGGTGGTCCCGCGCAGGGACATGATCGCGATGGCGAGCTGAACAACAAGCGAGCGCGCCCACGGAGCGACGACGGCCACGACCAGAACGATGGTGTTGTTCGCGGTAGCCAGCGATGACATCGGCCGTCCTCTCACACGTACGTCAAGCCAAGGTCATGGCTTGCCCCCGCTTCTGGCCTGAGAACAGAAGCTGGTCCTGCGTGTGAGAGGGAGGCGCCCCAGCTGGTGGCCGGTGCGCGTGATCGAGATTACCGGCGCCTAGTTCGAGCGCACAACACGCTCCAGTGCAGTGCGCGTCACACTCTGCTCCCCAGCGACACACGAGCCCCCGACCTGGCACTACGCCGGGTCGGGGGCTTGTTGTGTTTCAGGGGCTGTTGCCCTTCTGTTCCTGTGGCGGTGCACCACCTGGGCCCAGCTGCTCCTGGGCCGGGCCGATGGAGGGAGACTCCTGCGGGGGCTCCTGCGGGGGCTCCTGCGGGGGCTGCTTGCGGCGCCCCACGAGCATCTGCGGTCGGAGTGCCCTGATCACCGCTGGCAGCTCTCGGAGGATCTTTGCGCGTTCCCCGGGCTTCGTGCCGCGCAACGACATGAAGATCACGACGAGCATGGCCGTCGTCGCGAGCCCGATCGGCACCAAGACAGCGAGAACGAGGACAAGCGCACCGCCGGGGGCGAGTGTCGCGGCAGAACCTAGGAGCGAGGCCATCTCACTGATCCGTTCCCTCAGGCCTGGTGGCCTGAGGGCGCAACTAGGCCCTCTAGCCACCAGCCCTGATGCTGGTGAGTAGAGGTCCTAGCTGTCGGTGATCAGCTGGACTCAAGAACTGCTACGAAGGCAGCATGCTCCTTTTCGCCGCTTCAACCGCATCGCACCTCACCGATGGGTGCAACCGGAGGTCGCGTCGTGCCTAGAACGTTGTAGCGCAGATCTTGCTGCATGTGCAAGCACGGCCTGCGTCACATGCCAGCGTCCTGGCTCGCGCCCAACGGAGTACTTACCTACCCCTGCCATCAGTGCGTCGACTATCCGTTCACAGTCCGACGCCGCTCATGGCGTTGTCGCGCCAGCGGTCGACGGCCCTGATGTAGCCCAGGACGACCGGCGAGCCCCGCTTCCATCGGCCGTGGTCGCAGATGGTGGTGATCGGCACGCCCGCCTTGTACGCCTCGGTGGCTCCGCCTGCGCGGAGGCTGTGCGCGCTGTACCGCTCGGGGTTCGGCAGCCCGGCTTGTCGGGCGGCGTCCTGCACGATCACTGACACCGCGCGCCCTTGGAGCGCCCTGCCGATGCGCCCCCAGCGGCTGATCGATCGGAAGATCAGGCCGTCGTGGTGGCCGGCCTGGTCGACAGCCGCGAGCCATGCCCCCAGGACGCGCACTGGGTCAGTGTCGGGGAACTGCCCGCGCGGCAGGTTCACCTGGGCGCCCTTGCCCGCCTGGTCGGTCTTCGACTTCCGGATGCGGACCTCGAGACCGTGCAAGGTCTCGGTGATGTCTGTGCGGCGCAACCCGACCAGCTCCGACCGGCGAGCCATCAGCGCGAACCCCAGGACCAGGATCGCGCGGTCGCGCAGTGCCTTGTCGCCCGTGCTCGGAAGCGCGTCGATCATCAGGCGCAGAGCCTTGACGGTGACGGGCGTGGCGTCGTCCTCGCTGTGGCCGGCGTCGGCTCGGTCGCGGCCGTGGACCTTCAGAACCTCCAGCGCCCGACGAGTGTCGGGCTGGCCGTCGTGGCCCATCTCGGCGTGCGCAGTGCGGACCGTCGCGATGGCGACGCGGATGCTGGCCGGCGCATAGCCGGTATCGCAGAGGCTCGACACATATTCGGTGAGCGTCTCTGGTGTGGCGGGCACCGCGGTCCGGCTGGTCGCGGCGCTCCATGCCTGATAGTGGTTCGCCCACCACTCGTATGTTCGGCGAGTGTTCTCCGGAACGGCCCGAGCTAGCCGGTCGGCCGTTGAGGCGCTTAGTTGCCGGTCTACGGGAGCTACCGCCGCACCCTCCAGACGCGCAAGAAGCGCCCCCGACGAGCTCTGAACCGCCGTCATGTCGGCCCCTTCCGAGGGCGGATCCTGGCCGCCTATAAGCAAGGTTATCGGCACCTATCCTACCGCTATCTGATCCTGTTTCGATACTTCGCGCTTCCGAAACAGAATCGCGGGAGAAGGCGGAGCTACGCACATCGTGCGACTCGACTAGGCCGAACGAGTGACGCGGATTGGCGGCAATCGAGATCGTTGTAACACTCGGTACATGAGGGGGACGGTGCAGGGAAGCAGCGATGGCTGGGCTGCGCTTCGGCATGCGTGATGGCGAGATGCCCGTCTTCCAGGGCATCAAGCACTGGGTCTCAGCCCTGGTCATGGTCGTGTGCCTCGTGAGCCTCGCAGCGATTCTGTCCGCATGCGACGCTCAAACCCCCGGCCCAGGTCCCTTCCCCTGTCGCCCGGGTCCGGGCATCCGTTGCGGGAACATCAGTGACCACGGGATCCGGCCGTACCGTCCGGGCACGTTAGTTTTCAAGCCTCCGTCACCAATACTTCAGGGCACTTGGCAACATGTTCAGGTAACCGCGAGTGACGTTTCCAACGCAATCTTGGCTACCCGCGCCCAGGCCGATAGGCCTCTGATCAACGTGGCGACGGAAGTAGGCAGCCATATGCGCGCGGACCTGTCTGGGGCCGACTTCATCATCAATCGGGCGGAGCCCGGTAGTGGCGATCGTCCACTTGATCTCAACGTAGGCCCAAGAAGCGTTGCGGATTGGCAGTGGGATGTTCAGGCCACCGCATCCGGGCCAAAGCAGCTGACCCTAACAGTTACCGTCGTCGATGACGACCGGCCATCGTTGCCATCCTCAGTTGCTTACTATACCGAGCGGGTAGATGTCAGGTCCAATCCTCCCTATATGGTCGGGCAGTTCTTTCGAAACTATGGGACTGCGACTGGAATCTCCGTCCCCGTCATACTCGGCGCGATCGGCGCGGTCGCGGGAGTCGTCGTCCGTCGTCGGCGAGCGAGGGCAAACGAAGCCGCTGAACGTCAGCGAGCGCTCGCTCTAAGAATGGGCTCGCGACGACGCGGCACCAAGGTCGCGCCCCACGGTAAACGGAAGCGTGCAGCTGTGCCTTCGCGAAAGACGCGCGACCCGTCGCCCTAGGGCGCACACAAGAGAGCCCCGAGCCGGCCAAATGGCCGGTCTCGGGGCTCGTTGATCGTGGTGGCTTCCGTTTCTTCTGCGGCTGCTTAGCCCCCTTCGTCTCCTCGGGCCTGATCGCGACTGTTCGGGCGTCTAGCGCGCGGATGAATCTGTCGGTCCTGGCTTGGTGGTAGGGCCAGGGCTTCTGCGGATGGCGGCGAACCTCCCACCGGCACGGGATGCCGACCTCAGCACCGCAGTAGGTGCACCCCACGTCCTCGATCTTCAGAGGGTGCTGTCTCCTGGGCGGCCGGTCGTCCTCCCTCATACCTCGTCTGACTCTTGCGGCTCGTCAGGTCCCTCGTGGTCGCTGGGGTGGACTTGGCCGTCGAAGTGAATCTGGCCGTTGGACGGTCTCGTGCGGAGCTCGGACAACGCCCGTTCGATGGCCTCTACCAGGAAGCTCAGGTCAGTTGCCGCGGGCCCGACGAGCTCGTATGTGCCGTCCGGTCGAGTCCTGAAGAAGTCGTTGATCGTGGTTGCGATGACGTACTCGTGGGAGCCCGGAAGGTAGAACTCCATTTCCCACCAGGTCATCGAACCACCGCTAACACTTCGGTGGGTGCTTCGTCGCGCTGGGAGGGAGCGTCAGGAGCAGGACGCGATGCCGGTAGGGTCGGCATCGATTCCTGGTCAGACTCGAAGATGGTGCGCATCGACCAGCTGATGACTACGCCCACGACGATCGCGAACAGGAATGCGAACACGTCAGCATTTCCTCTCGGGTAGAGGCGCGCCTTCGCGGCACGTCTCGAGCTTCAGATAGCAGCGAGCGCAGTAGGTGCCGGCCGGGGTCTCGCGGGGCCGGACGCTGGTGCCGCACTGAGGGCAGAACCAGGGGACAAAGTCGAACTCCTGGGCCAGATCGCCCGAGGTCGACTGCTCAGCCGGGGGCATCACGAGTTCTTCTCCCATCCCTGGGGCGGCGTCCAGTTGCGGACGACGCGCTCCGCCTCGGCCGGGTCCATGTGGGGCGGAACTGCCCGCAGCGCTGGCTGGACGGCGTTGATCTGCATCTGAGCGCGGTGGTACTTCGACCACTGCACCAGGCCGATGATCGTGCCGATCACGATCATGAAGATCGCGCCGCTCCACGCCACCCCGCCGAGCACGGCCATCGCGAACAGCGCCGCCCAGATCGCCCAAGGCCAGGGCGACGGTCGGTAGGAGTACAGGAACTGCTGAGCCTCGTGTTCCTGCGCCTGGCTCTGGGCTGCGTCGGCGCGACGGTCGTACTTCTCCTGCAAGAGGTTCTGTGTGTTGCGGTGAGAGCGTCGGGGCTGCTGGCGCTGAGCAGGAGGGCCGTGCCGGTGCGTGTGCTTCCACCCGCCCGGCAGGTCCGTCGTGGTGGTGTTGCGTCGGGTGTTGTGCGAGAAGGGCCCAGCCTTCAACGTCCAAGAGTGCGACCAGCCCTTCTTGGACCGCGAGACGTTGATCCAGATCGGGAGCGGGCCCAGCTTCTTGCGCTTGCGGTATGAGAAGCCCATCAGAACTGCCTTCCGTCTTCGTGGAGGTCGACAACATTGGTTTCGGGCTGGACCTTGAGCCTCTTCTCGAAGTCCTCCATCTTCTGCTGGGTCTTCACCGCGTCAGCCTTCCTGGCCTCGAGCTCCAGGCCGACTTCGATGAGGTGAATGGCGGCCTTGTTCCTGCTGCGACGGGTTCGAGTGGCGAACTCGGCAATGTCGAAAGGGAGCCACGGATTGCTGTCGAACCGCACTAGCATCGACGAGACGGGACCGTTCTGGGAATTGTCACCGGGCATGCCCCTAATAGTAGCTAACCGATATCGTCCGGCTAGGAGCTAAACGGGGTAACTTGATCAACTAGCTCTAGAGCCTTTTGCCCCGGAGACGTGCAATAAGCCAGCTCCACCACGCACGCATTCGATGTTGTTGAACTCGGCGAGGACGATTGCGGCGGGGTTCTGGCTTGGCGCGGTGCCGGCCATTCACACGCGCACTCGCTTGATGAGTCCGAATACAACGGCCAGGTGCCACGCTGACCCCACAAACACCGCGACGACGAAGGTGTACGGGCTCAGCGTCAGTCCGAGGGCCGGGAGCGCCGCCACGACGATCGCCATCCGCACGCCGCACATAAAGATCAAGTGCTCGTTCGGGTGGTTGGTGGTGAACAGCGGGACTCGATGCCGACGCCACAGCCGACCTGGCGTCACGAGGTTCCAGAGCAGCGACAGCGGCACCCCGCCGGGCGTGAGCATGTCGCCGAGCACCACATGGGAGAAGGCAGCCGAGAACGCCACGACGCCGAACTCCACTGACCACGGAGCCAGGAACGAGATGTGGGAGACCGTGAACCAGGTGAGCACGCCGGCCAGAGCGCAAGCCTCGGCCGTGTGGGTCCAGCCGCGGTGCACCCCGTCGTCGTCCGCCAGGTTCACGGATCGGTCGCCCGTGGCGAGCTGGATGACGTACGCCAGGGCCCGGATCGCCTCGGAGAGCGCACAGGACACGGGCCCGAGCTCGCGCGTGGGGGTGGACTCGGTGTGGTCGTAGTCAGGCCAGGCGCCCGCGTGGATCGCCACGCCGACCAGCCCGACCTTCACCAGTACCGGCGCTTCGACAACAGCGACCTCGGCCAGGCCCACGGCCATCGAGACGGAGCGGTGGGTCGTGGTCATCATCGGACGCCCGCCCCCTCGTGCTCGGCGACGAACCGGATGAGGGCGGCAGGGTCGTAGAGCATCACCTGCCGGTCTCGAGCTATCGGCTCGGGGAAGCCCTTGTCCTTGAAGCGGTCGCGCATGTTCTTCAGCGCCTTCACGTCCAGGGGCACCAGGCCGACACCGCTGTCCGTGGCTGCGGTACGCAGGCTCACGGCCTCGTACTCGGCTTCGTAGGCGGGCTGCGCGTCCTGCTCAGCGGGGGTGTCCGCCGGGTCCCGACCGACGTTCGGCAGCCCCGCGAGCTCGTCGGGAGCCGTCGGCACGAGGGACAGGCGACCCCGGCCGGGCCGCGAGTCACCCGAGTCAGCGGAGTCACCCGCGCCCGGGACGACCTGACCAGGCAGAACGCGCTGACTCGCCTGACTCTGACTCGCGCTATCGGGCTGAGGCTGTCCGTTCGTGGCCCACTCGACGGTCTCCTCGGGCGTCAGGAATGCACCCTGGACCACCGTCGCTTCACCGCCGACCGCCAGGACCATGCGGCCCGGGTGGTTGGACGACTTGGGCTTCGGGTCGGTGATCTCGCCGATCAGCATGCGGCGGGCCTGCTCGTCGAATCGAGAGAGCACCCGGAGCATGAACGAGGACCGCACAGCGCCACCACCGATGGCGGCGGCATCGAACCGCTGAGCGACGGCGATGACGTTCATGTCGACGTCTCGGCCCGCGTTGACGATGGTGCGGATCGCCTCGACAGCGGGCGAGCTGGCCGGCTCGCCGGTCTCCCTGATCTTGGCCCAGTACGCCTTCAGCTCAGGCGTCGTGGAGTTCAGCTCCTCCAGCACCACCATCGTCCGCTGGAAGGTCTCGCCTGTCCGTTCCCATCGGGCCTTGCTGCGGCGCTTGCGTTCAGCGGCCCAGCGCACGAGGCCGTCATGACCGGACTCGACGTCGCGGTAGATCTCGATGCCCGGGAGGAGCTCGCCGTCTGCGTCACGGCACCAGTCGCCGTGCGAGCCGCCCTCCTTGGCGATGTCGAAGATGATGACCTTGCCGCCCATGCGGAGCGTCTGGGCCGCGAGAAGACGGACCACCGTCGACTTGCCCGCGCCGGAACCGAACGACAGGGCCAGGTGAGGCGAGTCGAGCGCCCAGCTGATCCAGACCGGGGAGCTGTCCGTGTCGAGGCCGAGGAACAGCGTGGTGGGCGTGACCTGCTCCAGGTACGGCTTGGCGTCCTCGAAGCCCACGAGCTCGGGCGGGACCTTCTGCGCGCGCACCACCAGGACGGAGCGCGGCCCTTCCAGGTCGATTTCCCAGTCCATCTCTCGGACCGGGATGCCAGTCTTGCGGGCGATGAGCTTGGCGCTCTCCTCTTGCTGCTTGTCGCGCTCGCGGTAGTCCAGCGGCAGCATCACGCGCACAGGCCGCTCGGGGTTCGAGCGATGGCCGGCGGGCACGTCGATCCAGGTATGCGGGTCGCCGCCCGAGGAGATGCCCCAGCGCGCGGCCAGGGCGATGGCGAGGGGCATGACCCACCGCTGCTGGACGGTGGCGCGGTCGAGGTGTCGCCACAGCCAGTGAAAGAACACGAGCAGGGCCAGAACCCCGAAGACATGGAGCGCGGTCCAGGTCGCCTCGGGACGGAAGACCCACCCCCACAGCAGCCCCAGGAAGCCGGCCAGCGCAACCAGCCGCCACCCCGCCCGGGCACCCCGGGGGAGGTGGGCCCAGCGGCCCGCGTACAGGTCGTTGCGGGTGCGCTCGTTGCCGCGGTGTCGCCAGGTGGCGTTGGTCCGGCGGCGCCCGTCCATCTCCCGCCCGCTGAGGAAGCGGTACGAGTACACGACCCCCGAGATCAGCCCGCTCACGCGACACCGCCAGGCTCGTCGGTGTCACTCCCGAGGTCCCGCCGGGGGCGGGTGGCTGCCCCTACCCGCGCGCGAGGCGCGGACGCCCGCACAGCCCGCAGAACCGGCGCGCGGCGGGGGTTCCGGCGGTGCACGTTCCGGAAGCCCGGGAGCTGGAGCGCGACGCCAATGACGAAAAAGATGATCAGCACGAAGGCCAGGAAGAGCACCAAGAAGACCGGCGCCATCGGGAGCTCGTCGAGCTTGTTCCACAGCTGCGCCGAGACGAAGTGGTAGATCATCATCGCGAGGCAGAGTCCGAGAGACAGGCCAACCACGATCAAGAACCACCGCTGGTACCGCCGCGACCGGTTGTGGAACACGACCTCTTCGAAGGTGTTGTTCAGGATCGCGTCGAGGATCGCTCCGAAGACCCTGTCCACCACGGTCGGGTCGGGCTCGGGGTCGGGTTCGGCGGCAGGGACGTGAGTGGTTGGCTTCTGCACGGGTCTCCGGTCCTTTCAGGAGGACGGGGATCAAGGGACCCGGCGAGCGGTAGGGTCGCTCGCTGGGTCCCGCCTTTACTTGCACGGGGTTCGAACTAGTGTTCGAATAGATGCGTGCAACGGGCCCGGGAGCTACGAGGTAGCCGGTGCGAGCACGTGTGCACGTACTGCCTCTCGCTCGACACCCGGATCCTCATGGTCGACGGCACCAGCGTCCGGCTGGCCGACGTCCGGGTCGGCGATCTCGTGGTCGGCTCCGAGGTACGCACCAACGGTGTCCGGTCCCTGGTGCCGACGCCGGTGCACGCCGCGTGGACCACGACGAAGGCGGCCTGGCGCGTCCGTCTGCTCGACGGCACGGCGATCGTCGCCAGCGCCGAGCACCGCTTCCTCACGCGCCGCGGCTGGGTCCACGTGCGGCCCGAGGGCTGCGAGGGGGACGAGCGGCCGCACCTGCGGGTCGGCGAGGCACTCGTCGGCGCCGAGACCCTGGCCGACGAGGCGTTCCGACGGCCCGGATCGCCGCCGGTGGCGCCGGCGCCGCCCGGCGACGAGCCGGGTGGGCGCGTCGTGGTCGGGGTGGACGAGCTGCCCGGCGAGCGGGCCCTCGGCGACCTCACCACCGGCACGGGCGACTTCGTCGCCGACGGGGTGATCAGCCACAACTGCTTCGCCCGCAACACCCACACCTATCTCGACCTCGACGCGGGCGACGACTTCGACCGCCAGGTCGTGGTCAAGCTGAACGCCCCCGAGGTGCTGGCCCGCGAGCTGCGCGGGCCGCGCTGGGCCCGCGAGCACGTCGCGATGGGCACCAACACCGACCCCTACCAGCGCGCGGAGGGCCGCTACGCGCTGATGCCCGGGATCATCAAGGCCCTGGGGGCCAGCGGCACGCCGTTCTCGATCCTCACCAAGGGCACGCTGCTCGCCCGCGACCTGCCGGAGCTCGCGGCCGCCGCGCGCGACGTGCCCGTCGGGGTCGGGGTGTCGCTGGCCCTGCTGGACCCGGAGCTGCACCGCCGCGTCGAGCCCGGCACGCCGACGCCCCGGGCCCGGCTCGACCTCGTGCGCCGCATCCGCGACGCCGGCCTGCCGTGCGGGGTCTTCGTCGCCCCGGTCCTGCCCGGCCTCACCGACTCCGACGAGGCGCTCGACGCCCTGCTGGGCGAGATCGCCGCGGCGGGGGCGAGCGGCGCGTCGGTGCTCGCCCTGCACCTGCGGCCGGGCACGCGGGAGTGGTTCCACGCCTGGCTCGCCCGTGACCACCCCGCGCTGATCGAGCGCTACGCCGCCCTCTACCGGCGCGGGGCCTACGTCGACGCGGCCTACCGCAAGGACCTCGCCGCGCGCGTCGGGCCGATGCTCGCCCGCCACGGCCTCACCGGCGGTGGCCACGCCATGGGTGGACGGCAGGGGGACGAGGGGCGGGAGACCGAGCGGTCGTGGCCGGAGGGTGCCGTGCCCGCGATCCCGGAGAAGGTGGTCGAGGCGCCCCCGGAGCAGCTGTCCCTGCTCTGAGGGCGGCCCTAGCCTCCGGGGCATGGACCTCGACGACGCCCGGCAGGTGCTGCGCGAGCAGCACCGCGCCGTTCTCGCGACGCGCCGCACCGACGGCGCGCCCCAGCTCTCGCCCGTGGTCGTCGGCATCGACGACGACGGCGCGGCGACGATCAGCACGCGCGAGACCGCCCTCAAGACGAAGAACCTGCGCCGGGAGGGGCGGGCCTGGCTCTGCGTCCTGCCCGACGCCTTCTTCGGCCGGTGGGTCCAGGTGGAGGGCGACGTCGAGATCGTCGAGCTGCCCGCGGCGCTGGAGGGCCTGCGCGCCCTCTACCGGCAGGTGCAGGGCGGCGAGCACCCCGACTGGGCGGACTTCGACGAGGCCATGCAGCGCGAGCGCCGGGTCCTCCTGCGGGTGCACCTCGACCGGGCGGGCCCCGACAAGAGCGGCTGAGGTTCCGCGTCGACCCGGTCGATAGCCTGGAAGGTGACTCGCCCGACCGATCCAGGAGCACCACCGCCGATGATGCGCACGCACCCCGCCGGCACGCTGCGCGCCGAGCACGTCGGCGCCACCGTCACCCTCGCCGGATGGGTGGCCCGCCGCCGCGATCACGGCGGGGTCGTGTTCATCGACCTGCGCGACGCCTCGGGCGTGGTGCAGGTGGTGTTCCGCGCCGGCGAGGTTGCGCAGGAGTCGCACCGCCTGCGCGCCGAGTTCTGCGTGCAGATCACGGGCTCGGTCGAGCAGCGCCCGGCGGGCAGCGAGAACGCCGACCTCGCCACGGGCGACGTCGAGATCAGCGCCACGGAACTGACGGTCCTCTCGGAGTCCGCGCCGCTGCCGTTCCCGCTCGACGAGCACGCCGAGGTCGGCGAGGACGTCCGCCTGCGCTACCGCTACCTGGACCTGCGCCGCGAGGGCCCGGCGTCGGCCATCCGCCTGCGCAGCCGCGCCAACAAGATCGCGCGCGACGTGCTCTCGGACCGCGACTTCCTCGAGATCGAGACGCCGACCCTGACCCGGTCGACGCCCGAGGGCGCGCGCGACTTCCTCGTCCCGGCCCGGCTGCGGCCGGGGTCCTGGTACGCGCTCCCGCAGTCGCCGCAGCTCTTCAAGCAGCTGCTCATGGTGTCCGGGATGGAGCGCTACTTCCAGATCGCGCGCTGCTACCGCGACGAGGACTTCCGCGCCGACCGCCAGCCGGAGTTCACGCAGCTCGACATCGAGGCGAGCTTCGTCGACCAGGACGACGTCATCGCCCTCGGCGAGGCGATCGTCGGCGCGCTGTGGTCGGAGCTCGGCGGCCACGAGATCCCGACGCCGATCCCGCGGATCTCCTACGCCGAGGCCATGGCCCGCTACGGCTCGGACAAGCCCGACCTGCGCTTCGACATCGAGCTGACCGAGCTCACCGAGTTCTTCGCCGACACCACGTTCCGCGTCTTCCAGGCGCCCTACGTGGGCGCGGTGGTCATGCCCGGCGGCGCCTCCCAGGCGCGGCGCACGCTCGACGGCTGGCAGGAGTGGGCCAAGCAGCGCGGCGCGAAGGGCCTCGCCTACGTGCTGGTCGGCGAGGACGGCACCCTGAGCGGGCCCGTCGCCAAGAACATCACCGACGCCGAGCGCGAGGGCCTGGCCAAGGCCGCGGGCGCCAACCCCGGCGACTGCATCTTCTTCGGCGCCGGCACGCGGGCCGAGGGGCGCGCCCTGCTGGGCGCCACCCGCGGCGAGATCGCGCGCCGCCTCGACCTCATCCCCGAGGGCTCCTGGTCGTTCGTCTGGGTCGTCGACGCGCCCCTGTTCGAGGCCGCGGGCTCGACCGACGACGTCGCCGTCGGGTCGGGCACCTGGACGGCGGTGCACCACGCGTTCACCTCGCCCACCCCGGAGTGGATCGACTCCTTCGAGTCCGACCCCGAGAACGCGCTGGCCTACGCCTACGACCTCGTCTGCAACGGCAACGAGATCGGCGGGGGGTCCATCCGTATCCACCGGCGCGACGTGCAGGAGCGCGTGTTCGCGCTGATGGGCCTCACGCCCGAGCAGCAGGAGGAGAAGTTCGGCTTCCTGCTCGACGCCTTCGCCTACGGGCCGCCGCCGCACGGCGGGATCGCGTTCGGGTGGGACCGCATCTGCGCCCTGCTCGCCGGCGTCGACTCGATCCGTGAGGTCATCGCCTTCCCGAAGACCGGCGGCGGGTACGACCCGCTCACGGCCGCGCCGGCCCCCATCACCTCGCTGCAGCGCAAGGAGGCGGGCGTCGACGCTCCCGCGCCCGGGACGCAGACGACACCGGCGGCGCCGGTGAAACCGCAGGAGCGACCGGTCCAGTGACGGCGGGACGCAGCGCCGCGGAGCTCGACCCGACGTCGCGGTGATCCGCCTGCGGGCCCTGTGCCCGGAATCGGAGACCGGCCTCGTCGACAAGGTGCTCGACGTGCTCGCGAACGAGCCGGGCGCGGCGCACGTCGTGCGCCTGAGCGGCGTGATGGTGGATCCGCCCGGCGACGTCGTGGAGGCCGACATCGCGCGCGAGTCCGTCGACGGCGTGCTCGAGGCCCTGCGCGGGTTCGACTGCGGGCAGCGCGGGGGGATCGTGCTCGAGACCCTGGACACCGTCGTGTCCGACGCCGCCGACCGCGCCGAGGAGGCCGCGCCGGGCGAGGGCGTCGACGCGGTGGTGTGGGACGAGCTGCTCGCGCGGACGGGGCAGGGCTCCCGGCTGTCGGTGACGTTCGTGGTCATGCTGACGATCGCCTGCCTGCTCGCGGCGGTCGGCGTCGTCACCAACTCCCCGGTCACCGTCGTGGGCGCGATGGTGCTGGGTCCCGAGTTCGGCCCGCTCGCCGCCCTGGCCGTCGCCGCGGTCCGGTGGGACGGGCCGAAGGCGCGGTCCGCCGGGGTGGCGCTCGGGGCCGGCTTCGCCATCGCCGTCGCGGTCACCGCGCTCGCCGCGGCCGGGGCGGAGGCGATCGCCCTGATCCCCGAGGACGTGCTGACCAACCTCTCCGGGGTCGCGTTCATCTACCAGGTCGGACCGTTCTCGCTGGTGGTGGCGCTGCTGGCCGGCGTCGCCGGCATGGTCGCGCTGATCGCGGGCGAGAGCACCGGCGTCCTGGTCGGGGTCTTCATCTCGGTGACGACGGTGCCCGCGGCCGGGTTCGCGGCGGTGGCCGCGGTGATCGGCGACTGGGGGCGGGCGCTGAGCTCGCTGCTCCAGCTGGCCGTGAACGTCGCGGGTGTCGTGCTGGCCGGACTCGTCGTGCTCGTCCTCGTCCGGCACTCGCGGCAACGCCGCGGGCTCCCCGATTCCCTCCCGGCGGGCCGCCGGGACCGGTAGACTCCTCCGGCTGATGGCTCCCCTGACGACGGACGACGCGGATACCTCGAACGGTCGCTCCACCGGACCGGACGGAGCGGACGATCGCACCACCGAGGTGGTGCACCTGGCCGAAGAGCTCCTCACGCGGCGCCACGGCGCCACGGTCCGCCTGGCGGATCCGGAGGACCTCGGCGGCAGCACGCGGTCGCTGGTCGTGCGGGTGCGCGTCGCCGAGAACCCCTTCTCGCTGCCGCGCACGCTCGTCGTCAAGCACTTCCTCGACGAGCCGGGGGCGGGCGAGCAGAGCATCGACCGGTTCCACTACGAGGCCGCGTCGTGCCAGCTGCTGACGGCGATGCCGTCGGAGGAGCGGGCGAGCCCGATGCTCGTGGCCAACGACCCCGCCCATCGCCTTCTGGTGCTCGAGGACCTCGGGCGCTGCGCCACCCTGGCCGAGCGCCTCGAGGAGCGTGACCCGAAGGCCGCCGAGCGCGCGCTGCTCGGCTGGGCCCGGGCGCTCGGGCGCATGCAGGCGGCCACGGCGGGTCGCGAGAACGACTTCGGGGCCCTGCTGCGCCGCTTCGGCGAGCGCACCTGGCGCGACCCCTGGCCGACGACGCCCGCGCGGCGCTGGCCGAGGTGCCCGACCAGCTCGCCCAGCTGCTGCGGGTCGAGGCGGCGCCGGCCGGGGTGGCCGAGGCGCGCGACGCGGCCCGCCTGCTGGGCGGGTCCGGCCACCGGGCCTTCAGCCCGGCGGAGGTCCGGCCCGACAACTGCCTGCTCACCGGCAGTGGCGCGCGCTTCCTCGACTTCGAGTGGGGCTGCTTCCGCGACGTCGCCCTGATGGGCGCCTCGCTGCGCCTGCCGCTGCCCAGTGGCGGCCCGGCGCGCGCCCAGCCGCCGGGCATGGCCGAGGCGATGGTGGCCGCCTGGCAGGCCGAGATCACGCCGGTCTGGGGCGAGCTCGCGGACCTCGAGGTCCTGCGCGAGCGCCTGCTGCAGGCCGAGGTGCTCTGGGTGTGGCTCTCGACGCGCGCGCTGCTGCCCGCCGTCGTGGGTGTCCGGCCGTCCGGCCGGGTGGCCCGCGTGGTCGTCGCCGACCCGGGCGAGGACGCGCCCGCGGTGCTCAGCGCGCTCTGGCGGCGCCTCGGCACGGACGCCGAGCGCGCCGGGCACGTCGCCACCGCCGAGGTCGCGGCAGCCGTCGTCGGGGCCCTCGGGCGCCACGGCGGCGAGGCCGTGCTGCCGCCCTACCCGGCGTTCGCCGGAGGCCGCTAGCCGCCGGCTACGCCGCGACCAGCCGGGCGCGGTGGACGAACGCCTCCGCGGCCGGGCCCGTCCAGCTCAGCGCCCCCGCGTCGCGCAGCGACTCGGCGTCGCGGCGCCCCGCGAGCAACAGCAGGAGCCCGCCCGGATCGATCTCGACGGCGTCCGCGGCCTCCGCGGCATCCTCCGGTCGGCCCGGCACGACGGCGCCGTGGGTGACGTGCACGGCGCGGTCGTCGCCGAGGCGCACCGCCACGCGCAGCGTCGCGTCGTCGGCCCCCACCGCCGCGACCAGCAGACGCGGCAGCACCCGCAGGACGAGCCGGCACGCCTCGCGGGCGGCGGGCTCGTGGTCGCGCAGGTCGGCCGGGGCGCCGAGGGCCGCGGTCAGGTCGTGGACGTGCAGGCACATGTCGAGGCACTGGGCGCCCAGCACCGGGTCGCCGCTGGTGCGGCCGGCCAGCTGGGTCTCCGCGCGGTGACGGGCCGCCGCGACGGCCTCGCGCAATGTCTCCGGCCCGGCGTAGTGCACCCCGGTGAGGTGGATCGCGAGCTCCGCCACGTCGGCGGGCCCGACGCCGGCGCCGGGCAGCGGGCGCGCCCAGTCCTCGGCGCCCAGCGCGCGGACGTTCTCGCCGGCCACGTCCCAGAGCCCCATCAGGGCCCGTGTCGCATCGTCCATCGGTCCCAGCACCTCGCTCGCGGCCTTGCTCGGCGTCACGACCAGTGCGACCCTATGTGATACACACCACACGAGCAACGGATCCCCTGGCCCCGGGACCCACGCCAGGGGGCGGCCATGGGCGAGTGCGAACCACGGAACTTCCTGCGCCCCTGCCTGCTCCTGCTGATCCAGGAGCGCGCCGCGCACGGCTACGACCTCGTGGAGCGACTCCACGCCTCGTTGATCGACGACACCGACGCCGGTGGCGTCTACCGCACCCTGCGGTCCTTCGAGCGCGAAGGCCTCGTGCGGTCGACGTGGAGCATCCCGGCCACCGGGCCCGCGCGGCGGACCTACGCGCTGACCCCGGCCGGGTCGGACAGCCTGCGCCGCCAGATCGAGACGCTGGAGGCCACCCACCAGTTGCTGCACTCGTTCCTCGGGCGCTGCGGGCGCGCGATGGGCACGGAGGCGACGTCGTGACCTGGTTCCTGGCCTGCGAGACCGCCGGGCCACCGGTGCCACCGGCCCCGGCGCCCTGCGAGGGCCCCGTCTGCATCACCTGCTCCGACCAGGCGGTCCGCGTGACCGTGGTGGCCCTGCACCCCGACGGCACCGCCCGCGTCGACACCGGGGTCGGTGAGGAGGAGGTCTCGGTGGCCCTCGTGGACGCCGCGGTCGGTGACGTCGTGCTCGTGCACGCCGGGGAGGCGATCGCCGCGCTGGGGCCGCCGTGAGGGTGCCCGCCGTGAGGGTGCCCGCCGTGAGCGTGCCCGCCGTGAGGGTCCGGCCGTGACCGTCCCGCCGCCGGTCCGCGTCCGGGTGCACGTCGAGGGCATCGTGCAGGGCGTGGGCTTCCGGCCCTTCGTGCACGGCCTCGCCCGGGAGCTGGGCCTGGCGGGGTCGGTCGGCAACGACGCCGCCGGGGTGGTCGTCGAGGTCGAGGGCGGCGAGGCGGCGGTCCGGCAATTCGTCGTCGCCCTCCGCGAGCGGCCGCCCGCCCTGGCCGTGGTCGAGTCCGTCCGGTCGGAGGCTCTTCCGCCCACGGGAGCCCGCGGGCTCGTCATCACCGGCAGCGCGGTCACCGGCGCGCGGAGCGCCCTCGTCTCGGCGGACACCGCCACGTGCGGCGACTGCCTCGTCGAGATGCGCGACCGTGCCGACCGCCGGTACCGCTATCCGTTCGTCAACTGCACGAACTGCGGACCGCGCTACACGATCGTCCGCGACGTCCCCTACGACCGGGCGACGACGACGATGGCGGGCTTCACGATGTGCGCGCCGTGCGCCGCCGAGTACCACGACCCCGCCGACCGGCGCTTCCACGCGCAGCCGACGTGCTGCCCCGACTGCGGGCCGACGCTGGTCCTGGAGCCCGGGGGGCCGGGGGATCCGGTGCGCGAGGCCGCGGCCCGGCTGCGCGACGGGGCGGTGCTGGCCGTGAAGGGGCTCGGCGGCTACCACCTCGCGGTGCGCGCCGACGACGCCGACGCCGTGGCCCGGCTGCGCGCCGCCAAGCACCGCGAGGAGAAGCCGTTCGCGGTGATGGCGGGGTCCCTGGACGACGCCCGGTCCCTGGTGGAGGTCGGGCCGGGGGCGGCGGAGGCGCTCGGGTCACGCCGGGCGCCGATCGTCCTGCTGCCGCGCAGACCCGGGGCGGCGGTGGCGCCGGCCGTCGCGCCGGGCAACCGCGACCTCGGGGTGATGCTGCCCTACACCCCTCTGCACCACCTGCTCGCCGCCGAGCTCGGCGTGCCGTTCGTGCTGACCAGCGGGAACGCCTCGGACGAGCCGATCGCCCACGTCGACGACGACGCCCGCACACGCCTGGTGGGCCTCGCCGACGGGTTCCTCACCCACGACCGGCCGATCCACGTCCGCACCGACGACTCGGTGGTACGCCTGCACCAGGGCGCGGAGCTGCCCGTCCGCCGCGCCCGCGGGTACGCCCCCGAACCCGTGCCGCTCGCCTTCGACGTCGGGCGTCCGGTGCTGGGGTGCGGCGCCGAGGTCAAGAACGCGATCTGCCTCGCGGCCGGCCGGCGGGCCTTCCTGTCCCCGCACCTCGGGGACCTCACGAACCCGGCCGCGCTGCGCTCGTTCCACGAGGCCACCGGGCACCTCGGCCGCCTCTTCGGCATCACCCCGCTCGTGCTCGCCCACGACCTGCACCCCGATTACCTCGCCACCCGGTACGCGCTCGACCGCGCCGACGCCGAGCCCGACCTCGAGACGGTCGGCGTGCAGCACCACCACGCCCACGTGGCCGCCTGCCTCGCCGAGCACGGGGCGACGCCCGACGACCCCCCGGTGCTCGGCGTCGCCTACGACGGCACGGGGTTCGGCGAGGACGGCACCATCTGGGGCGGCGAGCTCCTGCTCGCCGGGCTCGGGGTCTACCGCCGCGTCGGGCACCTGGCCACGGTCCCGATGCCCGGCGGGGCGGCCGCCGTCCGCGAGCCCTGGCGGATGGCCGCGGCCCACCTCGGCGACGTCCGAGCCGCCGTGCGCGACCGCCACGCCGACCGCTGGGACGCCGTCGTCGCCCTGGCGCGCTCCGGCACGGCGTCGCCAGCCACGTCCAGCGTCGGGCGGCTGTTCGACGCGGTGTCGGCGCTGCTGGGCGTGCGCGACACCGTCACCTACGAGGGCCAGGCCGCGATCGAGCTCGAGCAGCACGTCGACCCCGACGAGCGCGGCACCTACCCCGTCACCGCCGGCGACGTCCTGCCCGGTGGTGAGCTGGTCGCCGCGGTCGTCGAGGACCTGGCGGCCGGCGTCGCGACGGGCCGGATCGCCGCCCGCTTCCACCACGGGCTCGCGGACGCGACGGTCGCCGCCGTGGCCAGGCTGGCCGGCGAGCACGGGGTGGGCACCGCGGCTCTCTCGGGCGGGGTCTTCGTCAACGCCGTCCTGCTCGAGCGGGTCCGCGCCGGGCTGGAGGCCGCGGGCCTGCGGGTGCTCGTGCCCACCCGGGTGCCGTGCACCGACGGCGGCATCGCCCTCGGCCAGGTCGCCGTGTGCGCTGCGCGCATGTGAGCACTTCGAGGTGCCAGAGCCCTCGAAAGTGCTCACGTGCGCGGAGCGCACCCCCGTTCAGCCGCCCTGATCCCCCGGCGGGAGGTCCGGGCTGCCCTCGGTGACCGACGGCGTGGGGTGCACGCCGCGGGCGTCCTTGCCCGTGTCCGCGGCGTAGGGCCGGTCAGTCGCGCCCTTGCGACCCGCGCGCTCCTCGGCGCGGCGGGCCACGTCCTCCGCCCGCTCGTTGATGCTCTCCCCGACGCCCAGGGGCGGCTCCGGTGCCGGGTCGGTGTCGGTCATCCCCGCGGCCTCCTCGGGCGAGACCTCCCGGCCGGGCCCCGGTTCCGGGGCGTACTCCTTCGCGCGGAACGCCTTGTGGACGCTGTCGTCCTCACTCATCTCTGCCTCCCTGGGGATGGCTCAACAGATCCGGGGGAGCGGGTCGCCGACGAGCACGTCGACGATCCGCGTGCCGCCGAAGCCCGTGCGCAGCAGCACCAGGCCCGGCGGGTCGTCGGCGACCCGCCCGATCGCCACCGCCCCGGCGCCGTCGGGCCGGTCGGTCATGGCCGCCAGCACCGCCGGGGCGCGCTCCGCGTCGACGACGACCACCATCCGGCCCTCGCACGCCACGTAGAGCGGGTCGATCCCGAGCAGCTCGGCGGCCCCGGCGACCTCGGGACGGACCGGGATCGTCGTCTCGTCGACGACGACGGCGACGTCCGAGGCGACGGCGATCTCGTTGAGGATCGTGGCGACGCCGCCCCTCGTCGCGTCGCGCAGCACCCGGACCCCCTCGCCGCCCGCGTCGAGGACCGCCGCGGCGAGCTCGTGCAGCGGCGCGGTGTCCGACGCGAGGTCGGCGTCGATGTCCAGCTCGCCGCGGGCGATGAGGATCGTGACCCCGTGGTCGCCGATCGGGCCGGACACGAGGACGACGTCGCCGGGCCGGGCGGCCGCGGCGTCGAGCACCGTCGGTCGCTCGCGCACCCCGACCCCGGCTGTGGTGACGAAGAGCCCGTCGGCCTTGCCGCGCCCGACGACCTTGGTGTCGCCGGTGACGATGCTGACGCCGGCCGCGGCCGCCGCGCGGGCCATCGACGCCACGATCCGCTCGAGGTCGGCGACGGCGAAGCCCTCCTCGAGGACGAAGCCCGCCGAGAGCCACAGCGGGCGCGCCCCGCACATCGCGAGGTCGTTCACGGTGCCGTTGACCGCGAGGTCGCCGATGTCGCCGCCGGGGAAGAACAGCGGCGAGACGACGTAGGAGTCGGTGGTGAACGCCAGGCGTGTGCCGTCGACCTCCACGGCGGCGCCGTCGCCGAGCCGCTCGAGTGCGGGGTTGCGGAACGCCTCGAGGAACACGGCGTCGATGAGCGTCGCCGTCGCCTTGCCGCCCGCCCCGTGGGCGAGGGTGATCCGCTCCTCGCGCACCCGCGGGCGACGCCGTCGCACCTTCTCGATGCGGGCGAGCACCGCCTCCTCGCTGCGGTCGGGTCCCTGCCGGGGAGCCCGGTCGAGGGCGTCCTGGGCCCACCCGGCGCTGATGTCGCTGCTCACCGGCCCACCACCACCGGGTCGGGCAGGGAGGTCGCCCCCCGGGTCCGCGAGCGGCTGAACCGCCCGTAGTTGTAGTACGCCGCGCAGGCGCCCTCGGAGCTGACCATGCACGTGCCGATCGGCGTCTCCGGGGTGCAGGCCGTCCCGAACACCCCGCACTCCCACGGCTCCAGCGCGCCCTGAAGCACGTCGCCGCACTGGCAGGCCTTCGGGTCGGCGACGCGGCGGCCGGGGATGGTGAACAGCCGCTCCGCGTCGAACGCGGCGTAGGCCTCGCGCAGCTGCAGCGCCGACTCCGGGATCCAGCCCAGACCCCGCCACTCGAAGGTGTCGCGTAGCTCCATGACCTCGTCGACCACCTCGAGCGCGCGGCGGTTGCCGTCCCACGGCACGACGCGCCCGTACTGGTTCTCGACCTCGCAGCGGCCCTCGGCGAGCTGGACCATCAGCTGGTGGATCGACTGCAGGATGTCCAGCGGCTCGAACCCCGCGACCACCAACGGCTTGCCGCGCTCGGAGGCGATGAACCGGTAGGGCTCGCAGCCGATGATCGTCGAGACGTGGCCGGGCCCGATGAAGCCGTCGAGGCGCAGGTCGGGGGAGTCGAGGATCGCGGTCATCGGCGGGATGACGACGACGTGGTTGCAGAACACCGAGAAGTTCTCGAGGCCCTCGCGCGCCGCCCGCAGGATCGTCATCGCCGTCGACGGGGTGGTCGTCTCGAAGCCGATGGCCATGAACACCACGCGGCGCTCCGGGTTCGCCCGCGCGATCTTGAGGGCGTCGAGCGGGGAGTAGACCATCCGGATGTCGGCGCCCTCGGCCTTCGCGTCGAAGAAGGAGCCGTCGCTGCCGGGGACCCGCATCATGTCGCCGAACGCCGTCATGATCACGTCGGGATCGCGGGCGATGGCGATCGCGTCGTCCACCCGCCCCATCGGCAGCACGCACACCGGGCAGCCGGGCCCGTGCACGAGCCGGATCGACTCGGGGAGGTGGTCCTCGAGGCCGTGCTTGTAGATCGTGTGCGTGTGCCCGCCACACACCTCCATGAAGGCGTAGCGCTTGCCCGGCTCGGCCAGCGCGGCGATGCGGGTGCCGATCGCGCGGGCGGTGTCGCCGTCGCGGAACTCGTCGACGTACTTCACAGTCCCTCCCTCCCGGTCGAGGAGGCCACGAACTCCTCGAGCTCCTGGTCGTAGGCCGGGCCCATGCTGTGCAGCATCTCCAGGGCGGCGGCCGCCTCGGCCTCGTCGATCTTGGCCAGCGCGAAGCCGACGTGGATGAGGATCCAGTCGCCGACCACGAGCTCCTCGTCCTCGATCAGCAGCCCGACGTTGACCTTCCGTCGGACCCCGGCGACGGAGACCGTCGCGAGATCGGTGTCGTCGTCGGCGAGCTCGACGAGCTCACCGGGGATGCCGAGGCACATCAGCCCACCTCCTGCTCCGCGCGGACCGGGGCGTCCCGGTCCGCGAGCGTGATCGATTCGAGGATGAGGTCGTCGCCGTGGACGAGCTCGAGGTCGTGGCCCCCGCAGCCGGGGCACGTCGTGATCAGCTCGGGGCCGGTCGCGGTCGCGGCGCACCCGTGGCAGCGGACCTCGACGGCGATCTCGACGACGTCGACCGTCGCGTCCTGCGCGACGCCCCCGTCGGCGATCATCGCGAAGGCCTGGTCGAACACCGAGCGGTCGAGCCGCTGCAGCGCGCCGACGTGCAGCCGCAGCGCGCGGACGCGCCGCCCGGCGGCCCGGGCGTCGACGGCCTCGAGCACCGCGGCGGCCACCCCGAACTCGTGCACGGCGCTACATCGCCCGCAGGCGCAGGTAGCGCTGGACGTCGGTGCGCGACTCCCACGCGATCCAGCCGACGCCGCCGAGCAGGCCCAGCAACAGGATCTTCTTGGTCATGACGCTCCCACCTCGGTGAACGGACGGTGCTCGATCAGGCGCTCGACGATCCGGCCGACGGCGTCGACG
Organism: Actinomycetospora sp. CA-053990; assembly: GCF_050948445.1. Taxonomy (NCBI): domain Bacteria; kingdom Bacillati; phylum Actinomycetota; class Actinomycetes; order Pseudonocardiales; family Pseudonocardiaceae; genus Actinomycetospora; species Actinomycetospora sp. CA-053990. The sequence continues at coordinate 3,184,787 of NZ_CP192043.1, forward strand.
GCCTCGTCCACGGCGGCGGCCACCGGCGGGCTCAGCCCCATGCCGGCCCCGACGTCGGCGGGCACGCAGCCCAGGACGAGCACGCGGTCGAGGCCGCCCTCGCCGACCCCGCGGGCCAGCGCGCCGACGAGCTCGAGGACGGCGTCGGGCTCCATGCCGTGCGGGTCGAAGGCGGCGTCGCCGGTGGCGGCCGTGAGGACGTGCTCGACGAGGGTCAGCGTCCCCGGCGCGCCCGCGGCTCGTGCCGCGTCGACGACGACCAGCGCCTCGTAGCCGTCGAGCACCTGGTAGGCGAGGTGCATCCCGCGGATGCCGACGTCGACGACCTCCACCGACGCCGGCAGCGTCTCGGGCGCGGCCAGCAGGCGCCGCGCCACCTCGGAGCCGAAGCCGTCGTCGGAGAAGAAGACGTTGCCCACCCCGGCGACCAGGATCTTCATGAGGGCCCCCCGTCGGCCAGCGCCAGTTCGTCGGGCCGGAAGTAGCGGAAGCGGCCGTGGGTGGCCTGCAGGTCGGCGCCCGGGTCGTCGTCGATCGACACGGCGACGTGGGTGCCGCCGTCGACGTCGCGCAGGACGGCCTGGACGGTGGCCGCCGCGCCGCGCAGGAACGTGTCCTGCGCGTCGCTGCCGCGGCCCGGCACGAGGATCACGGAGCTGCCGCGCGCGATCGGGCGGCCGTCGACGATCGCCTCGTCGGAGTCGGGGTCCACCGAGGCGTCGGCGCCCGGGTCCCACCACGGCGTGCCGGGGGTGGCGATCGTCGGGATGTCGTCCGGCGCGCGGCCGTCGGGGCGGATCGCGCCGTGCAGCCGCTCGAACATCGCCGGTCCCATGGCGTCGACCGCGTCGACGATGTGGGCGGCGCGCGGGTCGGTGGCCCGGGCCTCGCGCTTCTCGTCGTCGGTGAGGGCGAGGGTGCGCAGGGCGAGGATCTCGTCGTTCTCGGTGCCGTCGAACAGGTTCGTCGGGCTCTCCGGGGCGAGCTGCGGGTGGTCCTCGAGGATGATCGGCGTCGCGAGCAGCAGGGAGCCGTCGCCCGGTGGGCCCGCCAGCACCGGCCAGCTGTGCGCGTTGACGCACGCCGCCACGGCGGGCGCGGCCCACTGCGGCGGGTCGGCGCTGGAGAGGAACGCCCCGCGGTCGAGCCCCAGCACGGTGTGCGCCGAGATCAGGGCCGTGCGCAGGGCCTCTGCGCGCGGCGTCGACGGGTCGACGACACCGTCGTTGACGACGTCGAGGCGCAGCCGCAGCGCGCCGTAGGGCCCGGGGATCGGCTCGGTCGCGAGCACCACCCGCCCCGTGACGGCCTCGGCGCGCCGGACGAGGTGCCCGCGCCGCGCGCCCGTCGCGTCGCGGATCCACTCCGACGTCGTCCTGGCCGGGCACGTGACGTCGACCGTCAGCGGCGCTCCGGCCAGGGACTCGAGCGCGACGGCGGCGTCGACCTGGCGCGGCACGCCCTCCTCCCAGGCGGTGTGGGGGACCCCGTCGACCTCGAGGCGGTCGCGCTCGGTGCCGTCGAGGTCGACGATGCTCCGGCGCTGCAGGCCGAGGAAGCGCAGGCGCAGCCGGAGCGTGGCGCCGGGCCGGGCGTCGATCACGCACTCGGTACGGCTGGCCGAGGGCTCGGCGAGGGTCGCCGACACCGCCGGCGGCACGAGCACACCGAACTGCCAGCGCAGCGCGTTCTTCTGTGCCGAGGCGCGGTAGGGGTAGAGCAGGTAGCCCTCGAACAGGACGGCGTCGGCGACCGCGGCCACGGCGTCGAGGGGGTCGGCGGCGGTCATGGCTCGTCACCCGCGGCCGCGAGGAGAGCCGTGAACGTCTGCTCCCACGTGGGCAGCGCCCGCGCCGCCCGCCAGGCGCTGAGCTCGGCGAGCGTGTGCTCGGGCAGCCGGAGCCACGCCATCCCGTGCTGGTGGGCGTCCATCATGTCCGTCCACACGGCCACCGGCAGCCGGAACGTGGCCTCCGAGTGCCACGGGACGAGCCCGATCTGCACCCCCGTCGGCGCTTCGTAGAAGACGGTGCCGCTGAACAACAGGCGCATCGGGGCGTCTCCGTCGTCGCCGACGCCGCGGAAGTACCGGGTGGTCGCGACGTCGGTGTCGAACGTCAGCGGGACCTCGAACACGACCTCCTGCTCGCCGGAGAACGACGGCGTCACCGTCGACACGGTCGCCAGCTGCATCGGGTTCAGCGTGCGGCCCCAGCGCGACGGGTCGCCGAACAGCTCGACGAGGCGCTCCTGCTGGTCGGGGGAGTAACGCCGGGCGGCGGGCTCGAGCCGGATCTGGGCGCGCAGGGCGAGGGCGTGCACCCGCGTGCCCGTGGTCTCGGTGACCGTGGTGTGCAGCCGCAGGGTCGGGCCGGCGGCCTGCGGGTCGTGGTCGGCGTGGGTCACCGCGAAGCCGAACGCGGGTCCCGGGGCGGCGCGGGGGAAGGGCAGGGTCATCTGCTCGGCCCTCCTCGGTGGCTGCCCCCCACGTCGCGGGCCCGGGCGCGGGCGTCGTCGAAGAAGCGGTCGATGTGGTTCCACGCCTCGGCGCCGCCGTCGAACCCCCGCCAGTGCCGCCGGACCAGGCCGACGAGCCGGTAGCAGGCGTCGACGGGCACGAGCAGGCACTCCGAACGGGTGGTGTCGTGCCGGACGAGCAGCGCCTCGACGTCGGGCTCGAGCATCGTGCCGAGCCGTCCGGCGCCGACCCCGTCGACGAACTCCGACAGGTCGAGCTCGCTCTCGGTCGCCCCCGCCGGGCTCGGGTAGCAGGCCACCACGGCGTCCTCGCGCAGCGAGTTGCGCAGGAAGAACGCCATCCCGACCGGGATCTGCAGGGCGTCCCACTGCGCGTCGCCGAGGCTGAACTCCGGGTCGTACCGGTAGCGGTCGGGCACCGTCCGGTACGCCGTGCCGGCCATCTCGCGGGGGCGGTCGACGAAGAGCAGCGCGCACGGGCGGCACGCGCACTTGAGCGCCCGGCCGGCGACGTCGACGAGGTGCGGGTGCTCGGGCGCGACCTCGGCCGCGCACAGCTCGCAGCGCTCCACCGCCGGTTCGACCGGCGGGGCCTCCCGGGGCGCCAGGAAGCGGCGCAACGAGGCTGTCACGACCCCGCCACGGAACTCGGGGGCCGCACCCCGATCTGCAGCAGTGCCGGTCCGGCGGGCTCGGTGACGAACTCGACGGCGACGACCTCCGGGGCGAGCTCGGACACGGCGGTCCGGACGACGTCGCGGACGGTGTCCGACGACGAGCCGCAGCCCGGCGCCAGCGCGACGTGGACGGTGCCGGTGTGGGTGTCGACGCGCTCGAGGCTGATGCCGGAGCCGTGGTGGCCCAGGCGCCGCCGGGCCGTGTCGATGCCGTGGCCGACCCGCGTCGGCAGGTCGACCGGGTGGAGGTCGTGCAGGGCGAGCAGCGCCGCCACCAGGGGATCGGCGGCGAGCCGGTGGACCAGCGCGCCGCCCGACCCGAGCCGGACGATCGACACCATCTGGGCCAGGCCCGCGCCGTAGAACTCCATGAGCACGCGCACGAGGTCCTCGCCGGCCTCGCGCGCGGCGGGGTCGGCCGACATCCCGTCGAGCAGCTCGGCGATGGTCTCGGCGACCCGCTCGGCCTCCGGCGGCTCCATCAGGGCAGGTTCAGCTGGGTCGGAGACGTCTCCCGGTGCAGCTGTTTGCCGTTGCCGAGGTACATGTGCACCCCGCACGGCAGGCAGGGGTCGAAGCTGCGCACCGCGCGCATGATGTCGATGCCCTTGAAGTTGTCGGGGCCGTTCTCCTCGAAGATCGGCGTGTTCTGCACGGCGTCCTCGTACGGGCCGGGCGTGCCGAACTTGTCGCGGACGCTGCCGTTCCACGGCGTCGGCGGGTACGGGTGGTAGTTCGCGATCTTCCCGTCGCGCACCACCATGTGGTGCGAGAGGACGCCGCGGACGGCCTCGGTGAAGCCGACGCTCACCGACTCGTCGGGCACGACGAACGACTCCCAGGTCTTGGTGTTCCCGCCGCGGACCTCGGCGAGCGCCTTCTCCAGGAAGTGCATCGCGGCCGCGGCCGCGTAGGCCTGGAAGTAGGTGCGGGCGCGGTCCCGCTCGATGGCGTTGGACAGCGGACGCCCCTGCTTGTCCACCGGCGGGGTCCACGTGAACGTCGTCTCGGGCTTCGACACCGTGCGCGGGAGGTTGAGCTCGACGCTGTGCCCCGTCGACCGGACATAGCCGCCGGCGTCGACCAGTCCGGCGAGCGCCGTGACCCAGAGCCGGGGCAGCGGACCGCCGCCGGTGTCCATCGCGAGGTGGTCCGTGCCGTCGAACCAGCGCGGCGACATCGTCCACGAGTACTTGTCGTCGAAGTCGCGCTTCTGTGGTGCCGGGATCGTGTGCTGGTTCCAGGGGTGGTCCATCGAGACCGGGTTGCCGAGCGGGTCGCGGTCGACGAACTTCTCCTGGTCCTCCCAGCCCCGGTAGAAGGAACTGCCCAGCAGGATGCGGATGCCGAGGTTGATGTCGACGAGGTCGGTGGTGACGAGCTTCCCGTCGACGATGACCCCGGGGGAGACGAACATCTTCCGGCCCCAGTGCGACATCGTCGTGTAGTCGAAGTCGCAGTGCTCCGGGTCGTTGAACGCACCCCACGAGCCGATGATGACGCGGCGCCGCCCGACCTCCTCGTAGCCGGGAAGGGCCTCGTACATGAAGTCGAAGAGGTCGTCGTGCATCGGCACGACCCGCTTCATGAACTCGATGTACCACATGAGCCGGGTCATGTAGTCGGTGAAGAGCTGGATCGTCGCCACCGTGCCGACCCCGCCCGGATAGAGCGTCGACGGGTGGACGTGCCGCCCCTCCATCAGGCAGAACATCTCGCGCGTGTAGCGGGAGACCTTCAGCGTCTCGCGGTAGAACTCGCCGGTGAACGGGTTGAGGGCCCGCATGATGTCGCCGATGGTGCGGAAGCCGTGGTCCTCGGCGTGCGGGCTCGGCGTCCGGTTCGCGAGTTCGAGGACGCCGGGGTTCGTGTCCGCGACCATCTTCTCGCAGTAGTCCACGCAGGCGAGATTGTCCTGGTAGAGGTTGTGGTCGAACATGTATTCGGCGGCCTCGCCGAGATTGATGATCCATTCGCCCAGGTGCGGGGGCCGCACCCCGTAGGCCATGTTCTGGTTGTAGACCGAACAGGTCGCGTGGTTGTCGCCGCAGATCCCGCAGATCCGGCTCGTGATGAAGTGCGCGTCCCGCGGGTCCTTGCCCTTCATGAAGATGGAGTAGCCACGGAAGATCGACGACGTCGAATGGCACTCGGCGACGCGTTTCGCCGCGAAGTCGATTTTCGTGTAGATGCCGAGACTGCCGACGATGCGCGTGATCGGGTCCCACGCCATCTCGACGAGGTCGGTCTTCTTGCCGGTCGTGCTCTTCGGTGCCACGGCGGTCATCGCGGGCATCCCTTCGGCGTGGTGGTCGTCCGGGGTCGTGCGCGCGTCAGAACGCGGTGGGCCGGTATCCGGTGGTCAGTTGGCGCCCCGGGCGACGCCAGCGCGGTTCCTTGTCGACGGTCTTCGCCGTGATGTCGCGTAGCTTGCGGATCACCACGCCGTAGGCGCCGCTGGCGGCGCCGGAGACCTTGCTGCCCGGCGGGGCGTCCATGAACGGCATGAACTTGTCCGGGAAGCCGGGCATCGTGCAGCCGATGCAGATGCCGCCCACGTTGGGACAGCCGCCGACGCCGTTGATCCACCCGCGCTTGGGCACGTTGCACTTCACGACCGGGCCCCAGCAGCCCAGCTTGACCAGGCACTCCGGGGACCCGTACTCGGTCGCGAACTGGCCCTGCTCGTAGTAGCCGCCGCGGTCACAGCCCTCGTGCACGGTGGCGCCGAACAGCCACGTCGGACGGCCGGCCTCGTCGAGCGGGATCATCGGGGCGTCGCCCACGGCCTGGTAGAGCAGGTAGAGGATCGTCTCGGAGAGGTTGTCCGGGTGCACCGGGCAGCCCGGCACGTTGACGATCGGCAGGCCGGCGGAGGACTTCCAGTCCCAGCCCAGGTAGTCCGCGACGCCCATCGCGCCGGTCGGGTTGCCGGCCATGGCGTGGATGCCGCCGTAGGTGGCGCACGTCCCGACGGCGAGGATGCCCAGCGCCTTGGGGGCGAGCCGGTCGATCCACTCGCTGGTGGTCATCGGCTGCCCCGTCACCGGGTTGTTGCCGAAGCCGCACCAGTACCCCTCGGACTTGATTGACTCGTTGGGGATCGAGCCCTCGATGACGAGGACGAACGGCCCGTCCAGCTCGCCGCGCTCGGCCTTGAAGAACCAGTCGATGAACGACTGGGAGCCGCCGACCGGCCCGGACTCGAAGTCGATCAGGGGCCAGTGCACCGCGACCGTCGGCAGCCCGGGGAGCGCGCCGAGCGCGATCTCCTCGATGCTCGGCTGGGTGGCCGCGGTGAGGGCCACCGAGTCCCCGTCGCACGACAGTCCGGCGTTCATCCAGAGGATGTGCACGGTGGTGTCGCGGTGGTCGGCGAACGTCGTCACGAGGTCCCCCAGCTGGTCGAGGGCGAGCCAGCAGGTGGTGGGCTGCCGACCCAGAGAGGCTGACAGTGACGCCGGTCACCGGTAAGTGACGCGATCACCTAGGTGCGCCGCCGGAAGGCGTACGACGGAGGCATGAGCACCGCCGACAGCAACATCGACAAGGCCCGGGAACTCCAGCGTCTCCACAGCGACCCCGAGCTGCTCGTGGTCGTCAACGTGTGGGACGCGATCACGGCGACCACGGTCGCGAACACCCCCGGCACGAAGGCCCTCGCCACGGCGAGCCACGGCATCGCCGCCTCGCGCGGCTACCCCGACGGCGAGGTCATCCCGCGCGACGAGATGATCGCCGAGGTCGGGCTGATCGCGCGCCAGACCGCGCTGCCCGTGAGCGCCGACCTCGAGGCCGGCTACGGCGACCCGGGCGGCACGATCGCCCGCGCCATCGACGTCGGGATCGTCGGCGCGAACCTCGAGGACCAGCTCAAGCCGCTGTCCGAGGCGGTGAAGGCCGTCGAGGCGGCCGTGGCGGCGGGCGAGAAGGCCGGCGTGCCGTTCGCCCTCAACGCCCGCACCGACGCGTGGGTGCGCGGCGGCGACCGCGACCCGAAGGTCATCCTCGACGACGCGATCGAGCGCGGCCGCGCCTACCTCGAGGCCGGCGCGACGTCGTTCTTCGTGCCCGGCAAGCTCGACGAGGAGACGATCCAGGCGCTCGTCGCCGCGCTCGGCGAGCAGAAGGTGAACGTCATCGGCGTACCCGGGGTGCCGAGCACCAAGCGCCTCGGCGAGCTCGGCGTCGCCCGCTGCTCGTTCGGCCCGTGGAGCCAGAACGTCGCGCTCACCGCGTTGGCCAAGCTGGCCGAGGACGCCTACGCGGGCGGCGGCCTGCCCGACGGCACGCGCAAGCTCAACTGACCCGTGAGCGAAGTTCCCGGCTATAGCCGGGAACTTCGCTCACGTACGGGCGGCCAGGAAACGGCCCATGCGCTCGAGGGCCTCCTCGAGCAGGGGGAGCGCGGTGGCGTAGGAGCAGCGGACGTGGCCCTCGCCCGAGGGGCCGAACACGTCGCCCGGCACCACCGCGACCTTCTGCTCCTCGAGCAGCTGCTCGGCGAAGTCCTGCGACGACAGCCCGCTCGAGCGGATGGACGGGAACGCGTAGAAGGCGCCGCCGGGCTCCGGGCAGCTCAGCCCCAGTTCGTCGAGACCCTTGACGAACAGCCGCCGGCGCCGGTCGTAGTCGGCGACCATCTCGGTGACGTCGGGGTCCGCGCTGCGCAGCGCCTCGATCGCCGCAACCTGGCTGACGTGCGGCGCGCAGAGCATCGTGTACTGGTGGATGCGGTGCATCAGCGCCGCCAGCGGCTCGGGCGCGCAGACGTAGCCGACCCGCCAGCCGGTCATCGCGTAGGACTTCGAGAAGCCGTTCAGCACGACGGTGCGGTCCCAGGCGCCCGGCACCGCCGCGGTGCTGGTGTGCGTGTCGGTGTAGGTCAGCCGGTCGTAGATCTCGTCGCTGACCAGCCAGAAGTCCTCGCGCTCCGCGAGCGCCACCAGCGCGGTGAGGTCCGCGGCGGACTGCGCGGCGCCGGTGGGGTTCGACGGCGACCCGAACAGCACCGCCTTGGTCCGCGGGGTCACCGCCTCGGCGATCCGCTCGGCATCGAGCCGGTAGCCCTGCGCCGGGTCGCTGGCCACCGGCACGGCCACGCCGCCCGCGAAGACCACGCACGGCTGGTAGGCCACGTACGACGGCTCCGGGACGATCACCTCGTCGCCCGGGTTCAGCAGCGCGCGCAGAGCCAGGTCGAGGCCCTCGGAGACGCCGGAGGTCACCAGGCACTCGTCGGCGGGGCGGTAGCTCGTGCCGTGGCGCGCCTCGAGGTCGGCGCAGATCAGCTCGCGCAGCTCGAGCAGCCCCGAGTTGCCGGTGTAGGTGGTGGCCCCGCGGGTGAGCGCGTGGATCGCCGCCTCGCGCACGCCCCACGGCGTGGGGAAGTCCGGCTCGCCGACGCCCAGGGTGATGACGCCGGTCATCGTCTGGGCGAGGTCGAAGAACTTGCGGATGCCCGAGGGCGGGCAGGCCTCGACGACCCGCGACAGGGGCTTCTGCGGCACACCCATCAGGGCATCACCGACAGCCGCTGGTCGGGCTCGGGCTCGGTGAGCAGCTGGTGGTCGTCCTTGTAGCGGCGCAGCAGGAAGTGGGTGCTCGTCGCGGTGACGCGCTCGACGCCCGACAGCTTCTGGGCGACGAAGTCGGCGACCTCCTTCATCGAGGAGCCCTCCACCTCGACCCGCAGGTCCTGCGCGCCGGACACGAGGTGCACCGCCCGGATCTCCCGGAACCGCGCGATCCGCTCGGCCACGTCGTCGAACCCGCGACCCCGCTCGGGGGCGACGGTGACGTCGACGAACGCGGTGACGCGCTCGTCGCCCAGGCGGTCCCAGTCGACCACCGTCTTGTACCGGCGGATGACGCCCTCGGCCTCCCAGGCCACGATCGCCGCGCGCACCTCGTCCTCCGCGATCCCGGTGAGCGCCGCGATCCGTTCCGGCGTGGCGCGGGCGTCGGCCTCGAGCACGGTGAGGATCTCGCGCATGGGGAACGACCCTAGTCGTCCACCGTCGTTCCCGGCCTGCGGAGGCGCACCGATGCCCGTCCACCTCGTCGCCACCGGCGGCACCATCGCCAGCACCGGCTTCCCGGGCCCGCTGCGCGCCGCGCGCGACGGACGCGCGCTCCTGGACGCCGCGGGAGCGGACGCCGACGTCGCGGTCACCGACCTCGCGACCGCCGGGAGCTTCGCCATGGGCTGGGACGACCTCCGACGGCTCCGCACCGCGGTGGCGACGGCCCTCGACGAGGGTGCCGACGGCGTCGTGGTCACCCACGGCACCGACACCATGGAGGAGAGCGCGTACGGGCTGGACCTCCTGCTCGCCGACCACCGCCCCGTGGTGCTGACCGGTGCGCAGCGCGCCGCCGACGAGCCCGGCGCCGACGGCCCGGCGAACCTGCGGGCGGCGCTGACCCTGGCGTCCGACCCGCCGCGCGGGGCGACGGGGTGCTCGTCTGCTTCGACAACGAGGCGTTCGCGGCCCGTGGCGTCGCGAAGCGTCACACCCTCGCCGCCGGCGCCTTCGGCGGATCGGTCGTGCACCGCGTGGTCGACGGGACGGTCCGGCGCGTGACCCGGCCGGAGCGGCGCCCCGCCCTGCCGGCCCCCTGCCCGCGACCGAGACCGACCCGCCGCGCGTCGACGTCGTCGCCGCCCACCACGGCGCCGACGGGACGCTGGTGCGCGCCGCCGTCGCCGCGGGCGCCAGGGCGTCGTGCTCGCCGCCGTGGGCATCGGCAACGCGAGCCCGGACGTCGTCGCGGCGGTCGGCGAGGCCGTCGACGCCGGCGTGGTCGTGCTCGTCGCGAGCCGTGTCCCCGAGGGTCCGGTCTCGCCGCGCTACGCGGCCGGCGGCGGCGCGCTGGTCGACCGTGGGGGGCTGCTCGCCGGCGACCTGAGCCCCTGGCAGGCCCGGATGCTGCTCGGCCTGGCCCTGGCGGCTGACCCGGCGTCTCCGCGGGCACTCCTCGACGAGCACCTGACCTGAGGAGGAACCGTGGCCAAAGAGATCTTCGTGGCGTTCGGGGTGGACGTGGACGCCGTCGCCGGCTGGCTCGGCTCGTACGGGGGCGAGAACTCGCCCGACGACATCTCGCGCGGGCTGTTCGCCGGCGAGGTCGGCGTCCCGCGGCTGCTCGAGCTGTTCCGCCGCCAAGGCATGACCCAGACGTTCTTCTGGCCCGGCCACTCCGTCGAGACCTTCCCGGACGAGTTCGACGCCTGCGTCGCCGCGGGCCACGAGATCGGCGTGCACGGCTACAGCCACGAGAACCCGCTGGCCATGTCCCGCGAGCAGGAGGAGACGATCCTCGACTACTGCGTCGAGCTGATCGAGCGCCGCAGCGGGCGCCGTCCCACCGGCTACGTCGCGCCGTGGTGGGAGTTCAGCCGCGTGACCAACGAGATCCTCCTCGACCGCGGCATCCGCTACGACCACTCGCTCATGCACCGCGACGTGACGCCGTACTACGTCCGCGTCGGCGACACCTGGACGCCGATCGACTACGACCAGCCGGCGGAGAGCTGGATGAAGCCCCTCGAGCGCGGGCACGAGACCGACCTCGTCGAGATCCCGGCGAACTGGTTCCTCGACGACCTGCCCCCGATGATGTTCATCAAGGGCAGCCCGAACAGCCACGGCTTCGTCAACCCGCGCGACATCGAGCAGATGTGGCGCGACCAGTTCGACTGGACCTACCGCGAGTGCGACTACGCGGCGTTCACGATGACCATCCACCCCGACGTCTCCGGGCGCCCGCAGGTGCTGATGGCCCTCGAGCGGCTCATCGAGCACATGAACGGCCACGAGGGCGTGCGCTGGTCGACGTTCGACGCGATCGCGCAGGACTTCGTCACGCGGTCCCCCCGCCCCGCCTGATGTGCCCCGCCTGATGTGCGGCGCCTGCGGATCGGGGCGGGTCCGCGCCCCGTGGGAGGACACGCTCGGCCCGCCCGACCCCGGCGCGGCCCGGCGGCGCGCGGCCGCCCTCACGCGCTGGCTGGCGCCCTGGCGCTGGACGGTCGGGGCGTGGGCCGGCGGGTACACGCTCGCCGGACCGCACGGGGCCCTCGCGCCCGCCACCGGGATCGACGAGGTGATCGACCGGGCGCGCGCCGCCCGGCCCGACGCCCTCCGTCGGCGCTTCCGGGCGGCCACGGAGGACGACGCCGACACGGGCCTCGCCCTCGCCGAGGCCGTCGTGCGGGTCTCGGTGGCGACGCTGTACGGCGGCGGTCCGCTGGTCCTCACCGGCCCCGATCCCGGGGCCCGGCGCCGTCTGCGGGTCCGTGGCGGCGACCTCGACGTCGTCCCGTGCGACGCCACGACCTGGAGCGTGTCGGGAGCCTCAGTACCGTTCGGGGCGTGAGCGACGACGGGCTGTTCGAGGTCGAGGTGCCGGAGGCGCCGGTGACGGGCCCCGATCCCAGCCAGAGGGATCTTGGCCGCCCGGTGACCCGTGGCGTGGTCGACGACCGCCCCGCCCCCACCAGCGGGGACGGGACGCCGCTGGCGGTCCGGATGCGCCCCGCGAGCCTCGACGAGGTCGTCGGCCAGGACCACCTGCTCGCGCCGGGAGCGCCGCTGCGCCGCCTCGTCGAGGGGGCGGCGCCGGCGTCGGTCGTCCTGCACGGGCCGCCCGGCACGGGCAAGACCACGCTCGCCCGCCTGATCTCCCAGGCCACGGGCCGGGCGTTCGAGGCGCTGTCCGCGCTCAACGCCGGGGTCAAGGAGGTGCGCGGGGTCATCGAGGTCGCCCGCCGCCGCCTGGCCGCCGCCGAGCCGCGGCGCACGGTGCTGTTCATCGACGAGATCCACCGGTTCTCGCGCACCCAGCAGGACGCGCTGCTCGCCGCCGTCGAGGACCGCGTGGTGCTGCTCGTCGGCGCCACCACCGAGAACCCGAGCTTCTCCGTCGTCGCCCCGCTGCTGAGCCGCAGCCTCGTCCTCGGCCTGCACGCCCTCGACGACGAGGCCGTCGGGCTGCTGCTCGACCGGGCGGTCGCCGACCCGCGCGGGCTGGGCGGCGCGGTGACCCTGGACCCCGACGCCCGCGCCCACCTCGTGCGGCTCGCCGCGGGCGACGGCCGGCGCAGCCTCACCGCCCTCGAGGCCGCCGCCGACGCCGTGGGGAACGCCGGACCCCTGACCCTGGCCGACGTCGAACGCGTCGTCGACGAGGTCGCCGTGCGCTACGACCGTGCCGGCGACCAGCACTACGACGTCATCTCGGCGTTCATCAAGTCGATCCGCGGCTCGGACCCGGACGCCGCCCTGCACTACCTCGCCCGCATGATCGTGGCGGGGGAGGACCCGCGGTTCATCGCGCGCCGCCTCGTCGTCCACGCCAGCGAGGACATCGGGCTCGCCGACCCCACCGCGCTGCCGGCCGCGGTCGCCGCCGCCCAGGCGGTGCAGCTGATCGGGCTGCCCGAGGCCCGCATCAACCTCGCGCAGGTGACGATCCACCTCGCGACGGCCCCGAAGTCCAACGCCGTCATCACGGCCATCGACGAGGCCATGGGCGACGTCCGCCAGGGCGCCGCCGGGCCGGTGCCCCCGCACCTGCGCGACGGGCACTACGCCGGGGCCGAGGCCCAGGGGAACGCGGTCGGCTACGTCTACCCGCACGCCGACCGCGCCGGGGTGGTCGCCCAGCAGTACCCGCCCGACGAGCTCGTGGGCCGTGACTACTACCGCCCGGCGGGCCGGGGCGACGAACGGAACCGCGGCGAGCGGCTGGCCCGGCTGCGCGAGGTGGTGCGGGGAGGCGGGCCCGAGCGGTGAGGTCCCCAGGTACGCCCCCCGGAAGCACCCGTGGCCGGCATCGCTGCGAGCCCGCCTCGTCGTAGCCTTCCCGTTGTGATCCCCGACGGTTCGCGACGCGGCGTCCGCCGCTGTCCCGGACACCGTCCGGACGCGCATGACCTGCGACGACGCCGACGCCCCGGACAGGCGGCGCGGTGAGCCCCGGCGACACGCCCGCGCAGTTCTGCGCCGACTTCCTCGCCGCGATGCAACGACGCGGGGTCTCGTTCCGGCGTGCGGAAGGGCTCTCGGGCTGGGGCAAGTCGACGATCGCGGCGGCGACGCGCGGGCCCGGATTGCCGAACGTCGACCTCGTCACCGACGTGCTCGCCGCGATCGGCGTCGAGGCGGCCGACGTCGAGGGCTGGCGGGTCCGCCACGAGGCCCTGCGGGACACGGCCCCCGCCGCACCGCCGGAGCCCGGGCACGCCCCCGGGCCACCGACCGCACCGCGCACCACCCGGCGGCGCGTCGAGATCGCGGTGTTCGCGGCCCTCGTCGTGCTCGTCGTCGGCCTCGCGACCGCCCTCGTCGTCGTGCTGGCGAGCCCGCCGACCGTCGAGACCCGCACCGTCGTGGTGCAGAACAAGGTGGCGATCGGGGAGGGGCAGCTGGTCGAGGACCGCACGCCGTCCTACCTGGGGGAGCGGCCCGTCGCACGCTGCGCGAACGTGCCCGGCTGCAAGATCCCCGGCACCGACGTGGGGACCGGTGCCACGGTCGTCGCGGTCTGCCAGCTCACGGGCGAGTCGATCACCAATGCCGACCTCACGTCGACGAGCATCGGCCAGAACCCGAACGCGGCCGTCTCGGAGCTCTGGCTGGGCGCTCGGGCGCCCGACGGGCGGGTCGGCTACATCTCCGAGGTCTACCTCGCGCCGGCCTACCGCGGGGGTCTCGGACTGCCGCCCTGCTGATCACTGGGCTGATCACCGTCCCCCCGAGAGGCCCGGACGGCGCACGGTAACCTGCCGCCACCTGCGCCAGGTGTCGGCCGACGACCCTGCCCCTTGGGTGGTGTCGCCGGGCGGCGGTCCGGGGACCTGTATCGCACCCAGCACCGAGGAGGACCCGTGTCGGTCGGCCAGATCGCGGCGATCATCGCCGCGGGGGCGTTCGTGATCCTGGTGGTGCTGCTCGCCATCCCGTTGATCAAGCTCGGTCGCACGCTCGACGAGGCCACGATCGCGATCCGCAAGACCCACGAGGGCACCGAGCCCCTGCTCTCCGACGCCGGGGTCACGCTCACCACGGTGAACACCCAGCTCGAGCGCGTCGACGGCGTCACCGCAAGCGCCCAGGCCGTCGCGGCCAACACCAAGGCGCTGAGCACGCTGTTCACCGCGACGCTCGGCGGCCCGCTGGTCAAGGTCGCGGCGCTGTCCTACGGCCTCCGCAAGGCCCAGCAGGCCCGACGGCTGAAGAACGCCCCGCCCCCGAAGAAGTCGAAGCGGAGTGCCCGCGCATGAAGCGTCTGTTCTGGGTCGGTGTCGGGGTGGCCGTCGGGGTCACCGCGACCCGCAAGGTCAACGAGTTCACGCAGAAGGCCACGCCGGCGGGGATCGGCACCAGCCTCGGCGAGGGGCTGCGCGAGCTCGGCGCCGGGCTCGGGGCGTTCGGCGCCGAGGTGCGCGCCGGAATGAACGAACGCTCCGAGGAGCTGTACGCGATGGTGGAGGACACGACGGAGATCCCGGTGCGGCCCGAACCCGCCTCGGACGCGCGTCACGCGCGAGCGCCACGGCGGGGAGCTTCGCACGCCCGCTGAGGCCCCCGCGCCCGCTCGCCCCCACCCGCATCTCTGCGAAGCAGGACAGACGTGCAGACCCACGAGATCCGCCGACGTTTCCTCGCCCACTTCGAGAACGCCGGCCACACCCCCGTCCCCAGCGCCTCGCTGATCCTCGACGACCCGACCCTGCTGTTCGTCAACGCGGGGATGGTGCAGTTCAAGCCGTACTTCCTCGGCGAGGCCCCGGCGCCCTACGACACGGCCACGTCGATCCAGAAGTGCGTGCGCACCGGGGACATCGAGAACGTCGGCCACACCACCCGCCACAACACGTTCTTCCAGATGGCGGGCAACTTCTCGTTCGGTGACTACTTCAAGGAAGGCGCGATCCGGCACGCCTGGACGCTGGTCACCGGCACCCTGGAGGACGGCGGCTTCGGCTTCGACCCGGAGCGCATCTGGGTCACCGTCTTCGAGAACGACGACGAGGCCGAGCGCCTGTGGCAGGAGGTCGCCGGCCTGCCGCCCGAGCGCATCCAGCGCCGCGACGGGCGCGACAACTACTGGGACATGGGCATCCCCGGTCCCGGCGGTCCGTGCTCGGAGATCTACTACGACCGCGGTCCCGAGCACGGCCTCGAGGGCGGCCCGGTGGTCGACGAGGACCGGTACGTCGAGATCTGGAACCTCGTCTTCATGCAGGACATCCGCGGGGAGGCGAGCCCGAAGTACGGGGCCGCCCCCATCGGCGAGCTCCCGCAGAAGAACATCGACACCGGGCTCGGCGTCGAGCGCGTCGCGTTCCTGCTGCAGGGCGTGGAGAACGTCTACGAGACCGACCTGCTGCGCCCGGTGATCGACCGCGTGCAGGAGCTCTCGGGCCGCTCCTACGACGAGGGGACCGAGGAGCAGGGCGTCCGCTTCCGGGTCATCGCCGACCACGTCCGCACCGGCGCCATGCTCATCGGCGACGGTGTCGTGCCGGGCAACGAGGGCCGCGGCTACGTGCTGCGCCGCCTGTTGCGCCGCGTCGTGCGCAACGCCCGGCTGCTCGGGATCACCGAGCCGGTGCTCGTCGACCTGGCCGGGGTCGTGCGCGACGCCATGGGCCCGTCGTACCCGGAGATCGTCACCTCCTACGAGCGGATCGCCGCCGTGGTGCGCCGCGAGGAGGAGGCCTTCCTCGCCACGCTCGCCACCGGCTCGCGGATCTTCGAGTCGGCGGTCTCCGAGGTCCGGGCGTCCGGCTCGACGACGCTGCCCGGGTCGAGCGCCTTCGCCCTCCACGACACGTACGGCTTCCCCATCGACCTGACCCTCGAGATGGCCTCGGAGGCCGGGCTCGAGGTCGACGAGGGCGCCTTCCGCTCGCTGATGGACGAGCAGCGGTCCCGGGCCAAGGCCGACGCCGCCGCCCGCAAGCACGGCGGGGCCGACGCCAGCGCCTATCGCGAGGTCCTGGAGCGCACCGGGCTCACCGACTTCCTCGGGTACTCCGACCAGCGCGCCGACGCCACGATCGTGGGGCTGATCGTCGACCACGTCGGCGTCCCCGCCGCCACCGAGGGCGACGACGTCGAGGTCATGCTCGACCGCACCCCGTTCTACGCCGAGGGCGGCGGCCAGCAGGCCGACACCGGCCGGCTGTTCGGCGACGGGTTCACCATCGAGATCACCGACGTGCAGACCCCGGTGCCCGGCCTGTCGGTGCACCGCGGTCGCGTCCTGCACGGTGAGGCCACCCTCGACGCCCCGGTCTCGGCCCAGATCGACGTCGAGCGCCGCGCCGCGATCTCGCGCGCGCACACCGCGACGCACCTCGTGCACGCCGGGATGCGCAAGGCCCTCGGCGACTCGGCCGCCCAGGCGGGGTCGCTCAACGCCCCCGGCCGGCTGCGCTTCGACTTCACCTCGTCGGAGGGCGCGGTGCCGGCCAGCGTGCTCGCCGACGTCGAGGACGAGGTCAACACCGTGCTCCTCGGCGACGACGAGGTGCGCGCCTTCGTCACGTCGATGGACGAGGCCCGCAAGCTCGGCGCCGTCGCCCTCTTCGGCGAGAAGTACGGCGACGCCGTGCGCATCGTCGAGGTCGGCGAGTACTCCCGCGAGCTCTGCGGCGGCACGCACGTCGGCCGCTCCGGCCAGCTCGGCCTGGTCAAGCTGATGGGCGAGGGCTCCATCGGGTCCGGTGTCCGCCGCGTCGAGGCCCTCGTCGGCATCGACGCCTTCCGGTTCCTGGCCCGCGAGCACGTGCTGGTCAACCAGCTCGCCGAGCAGTTCCGCGCCCAGCCCGAGGAGCTGCCCGAGCGCATCGGCGGGGTCGTCGACCGCCTGCGCGCCGCGGAGAAGGAGCTCGAGACGATCCGGGCCCGCGAGGTGCTCTCCTCGGCGGGGTCGCTCGTGGACGGCGCCGAGGACGTCGGCGGGATCGCGCTCGTCGCCGCCCGCACGCCCGAGGGCGTGGGCGGGGGAGACCTGCGCTCGCTCGCCGGCGACGTGCGCGGGCGGCTGCAGGCCCGGCCGGGCGTCGTCGCGCTCTTCGCGCCCGACGGGGACAAGGTCTCGTTCGTCGTCGCCACCACCGAGGGCGCCCGCGAGCGCGGCCTGGCCGCCGGCGACCTGGTCAAGGCCTTCGCGCCCGCGGTGAACGGCCGGGGCGGCGGCAAGCCGGACCTGGCCCAGGGCGGGGGCAGCGGTGTCGGCGGGATCGACGACGCCATCGCCGCCCTGCGCGCGGAGGTGGCCCGCGCTGGCGGCTGACAGCGGCCGGCGCCTCGGCGTGGACGTCGGCAGCGTGCGCGTGGGCGTCGCCCTGTCCGATCCCGGCGGGGTGCTCGCGACACCGCTCGTTACCCTCGATCACGATGAATCGGCCGGCGCCGACCTGGCCCGGCTGGTGGCGCTCGTCGACGAGCACGAGGTGGTCGAGGTGGTCGTGGGGCTTCCCCGCACGCTGGCCGGACGTGAGGGTCCGGCCGCGCAGAAGGCCCAGGACTACGCGACGGCCCTGCGCGGGCGCCTGTCCGCGGCGGGGCGCGACGTCCCGGTCGTGCTGTCCGACGAGCGCCTGACCACCGTCACCGCCATGCGCACGCTCTCGGACCGGGGCGTGAAGGGCCGCAAGCAGCGCAAGGTGATCGACCAGGCCGCGGCCGTCGGCATCCTGCAGGGCTACCTCGACGCCCGCCGCGCGCGTCCCGCCGGCGGCGCGACCGCGGAGGACACGTGACCGGACGTCACGGTCGGCCGGACGCGCCGGAGAACGGGACGCCGTCCGGGCGCCGGATCGTGAAGATGTCGGCGACCACCCAGCGGCCGGGGGTGCGTGCCGGCCGTCCCGTCGCCGGGCGCGGGCAGACATCGGGCCGCCCGGTCGTCGCGCGGCCTGTCGACCACGGGGATGCCGAGACCGAACGTCACTACGCCTCGGCGTGGCTGCGCCCGGAGCAGATCGCACGCGACGCGGCCGACGCCGACGCCGAGACCGACGTCGCGGGGACCGCGTTCGGTGCGTACGGATCCGACCGTGGGCCCGACCGTCGCGACCAGGACCGGCGCGACCAGGACCGGGGCGACCCGGAACCCGAGCCGGAGCCGGCCGAGCCCGAGGCGGACCCCGGCTGGCTCCTCGGCGACGAACCGCCCGCCCCGGGGGGCGACGCCCTCACCGAGGCCCTGCCCCAGGGGCGCGAGGAGCGACCCCGCCGACGCCTCCTGTGGCCGGGGATCGCGGTGCTGCTGGTCGTCGTCCTCGCCGGCGGCGTGTTCTTCGCGCGCGACCTGCTCCCGATCGTCTTCCCGCCCGACTACGACGGCCCCGGCACCGGCCGGGTCGTCGTCGAGGTGTCGGGCGGCTCGTCCACCCGCGAGATCGGCGAGCAGCTCGTCGCCGAGGACGTGGTGGCCTCGGCCCGGTCGTTCGGCGACGCCGCGGAGGACAACCCGAACGGCCGGGGCATCCAGCCCGGCTTCTACGAGCTGCGCCGCCAGATGTCGTCGGCCGGCGCGGTCGAGGCCCTGCTCGACCCGGCCACCCGGGTCGGCCGCCTGGAGATCCGCAGCGGGGTGCAGCTCGACGACACCGTCGGCGCGGGCGACTCCACGGTGCCCGGCGTCCTGTCGCTGATCTCGCGGGCCACCTGCACCGTCGACGACGCCGGCGCCGAGCGCTGCGCGTCCGTGGCGGACCTGCGCGCCGCCATGGCCGACACCGACCCTGCGGAGCTCGGTGTGCCGTCGTGGGCGCTCGACGGCGTGCGGCGCGCCGAGCCGGCCCGCCGGCTGGAGGGTCTGCTCGCCCCCGGCACCGTCGACCTCGCGCCGGGCATCGGCGCCCGGGAGGCGCTGGAGCAGGTGGTGCGTGCGTCGGTGCCGCGGCTCGAGGCCACCGGTCTCGTGCAGGAGGCCGAGGCGCGCGGGGTGCCGCCGTACGACGCGCTGATCGTCGCGTCGCTCGCCGAGCGGGAGGGCGTCGCGGCCGACTTCGGGAAGGTCGCGCAGGTCATCTACAACCGGCTGGCGGTCCCGATGCGCCTCCAGTTCGACTCGACGGTGAACTATCCCCTCGACCGTCAGACGCTCCTGACCAGCCCGTTCGACCGCGCGCGGCCCGGTCCGTACAACACGTACCTCAACCTCGGGTTGACCCCGACCCCCATCGGCGCCGTGAGCCCGGAGGCCCTCGCCGCCGCGCTCGAGCCGACGCCGGGGCCGTGGGTGTACTTCGTGAAGTGCCAGACCGACGGCATCTCCTGCTTCGCGGTCGCCCCCGAGGAGCACGACGCCAACCGCCGCCTCGCCCAAGAGCGCGGGGTCTACTGACCGTGCGCGCCGCACTCCTGGGATCGCCGGTGGCGCACTCCCGCTCCCCGGTCCTGCACCGCGCCGCCTACGCCGCGCTGGGACTCGACGACTGGACCTACGAGGCCGTCGAGTGCACCGCCGAGGAGCTGCCCGGCTGGGTCGCGGCCCGCGACGCGTCGTGGGCGGGCCTGTCGGTGACGATGCCCGGCAAACGCGCGGCTCTCGAGCTGGCGTCGAGCGTGACCCCCCGGGCCCGGCGGGTCGGGGCGGCCAACACGCTGGTACCGCGGGACGGCGGCTGGTTCGCGGACTGCACGGACGTCGACGGCATCGCCGGCGCCCTGCGCGCGGCACAGCTCCGGGACTTCCCGAGCATCGCCGCGGGCATCGCGGACGTGGTCGTCCTGGGCAGCGGGGCCACGGCGTGCGCCGCGATCGCCGGCGTCTTCGAGGTCGGCAGCGAGTCGGTGACGCTGGTGGTGCGCGACGTCGCCCGGGCGGCCGGCACCCTCGCGGTAGCCCGCGCCCACGGCTTCCACCGCCGCCCCGTCACCTGGGACGACCTCGACGTGGGCCACCTGGTCACCGCCAAGTCGTTGATCAACACCACCCCGGCCGACGCCCTCGGGCCCGGGCTGGCCGAGCGCATCGTCGCGGCGCTGCCCCCGTGGTCGGTGGTCCTCGACGCGGTCTACCACCCCTGGCCGACACCCCTGGCCGCGGCCGCCGCGGCCCGGGGCCTGCCCGTCGCCACGGGCCTCGACATGCTCCTGCACCAGGCGTTCGGCCAGGTCGAGCAGTTCACGGGCCGGCCCGCGCCGCGCGAGGCGATGCACGAGGCCCTCGCCGCCACCACCGACGTCACCCTCCTGCCCCTGCCGGGGTGAGCACGCGTCGGTGTCAGCTTGGGGGCCATGCTCGCGTCAGACGTCAGGAAATCCCCCATCGCGGCGGGACCTGATCTGTTCCGGGCGGGATGCTTCGGAAACCGAAGCGTTCGCCGCGCTGCGGACGGGCCTCGACCCTGCCCGCTGCTCCGTCCGCCGTCCCCATCGTCCGGAGATGTCCACAGGTCCTGAGACGGCGCGTGACGGGGGTGAACGGGCTGGCTCAGGCTCGACGGCGTGGTCATCGGAACGGTCCTCGCTGCGGTTCTCATTGCGGTCGTCGTCGCCGGGTCGGCGGGCGGGCTCGCCGCGGTGGGCGTGCGGGCCCTGCTCGCACGGATGCGTCGCGGCGTGCTCGTCCCGGTCCTGCCGACCGCCGGGGCGCTGGCCGTGCTCTGGGCCGTGCCGGCGGCAGTCGTGGCCGCCGGTCTCGTGCCCGCGACCTGGCTCCCGGCGTGGCTGGTCCTCGGCGTGCTCGTCGTCGCCGGCAGCGCCACCGACCTCGTCGCCCGGCGCCTCCCGGACGCCGTGACGGTGCCGGGCGCGGTGCTCGGCCTCGCCGCCCTGGTCCCGCTCGGCACCGGGCACCTCGTCTCCGGCCTCCTGGGAGCCGCCGTCCTCGGCGGGGCGTTCGCCGCGGTGCACCTCGCCGCGCCGGGCGCGCTGGGGGCGGGGGACGTCAAGCTGGCTCCCGCGCTCGGCGCGCCGCTGGCCGCCGCGTCGTGGGGCGGGCTGGTGGCGGCCCCGGTGCTCGCCGCCGTCGGGGTCCTCGTCCTCGTGCTCGCGGGTGGTGCGCGCCGCGTCCCGTACGGCCCGCCGCTGCTCGCGGCGACGTGGCTCACCCTCGTCGCGACCGTGATCGCCCGATGACCGTCGGCGACGTGAAACGATGGGCCCGTGTTGCGGTGGCTGACGGCGGGAGAGTCGCACGGAGCGGCGCTCACGGCCGTGCTCGAGGGCATGGTCGCGGGCGTCTCGGTGAGCTCGAAGGAGGTGTCGGCCGAGCTCGCCCGGCGGCGTCTCGGCTACGGCCGTGGCGCGCGGATGAGCTTCGAGGCCGACGAGATCGAGCTCTCGGGGGGCCTGCGGCACGGCCTGACGATGGGCGGCCCGGTCGCCATCCGCATCGCCAACAGCGAGTGGCCGAAGTGGGAGACGGTGATGTCCGCCGACCCCGTCGACCCGGTGCTGCTGGAGGGCCGCGCGCGCAACGCCCCGCTGACCCGTCCGCGTCCCGGCCACGCCGACCTCGCCGGCATGACGAAGTACGACTTCGACGAGGCCCGCCCGGTGCTCGAGCGCGCGAGCGCCCGCGAGACCGCCGCCAAGGTGGCCCTCGGCGCGGTCGCGAAGGCGTTCCTCGCGCAGGCCCTGGGCGTCGAGGTGCTCTCGCACGTGGTCAGCCTCGGGACCGCCGACGCGACGCCCGACGTGATCCCGAGGCCGGGCGACGGCGAGCGCATCGACGCGAGCCCGGTGCGCGCGGTGGACGAGGCCTCCACCGCACGGATGGTGGCCGAGGTCGACGCCGCGAAGGAGGACGGCGACACGCTCGGCGGGGTGGTCGAGGTCGTCGCCCACGGGCTGCCCGTGGGTCTCGGGTCCTACGTCCAGGCCGACCGCCGACTCGACGCCCGCCTCGCCGCGGCCCTCATGGGCATCCAGGCGATGAAGGGCGTGGAGATCGGCGACGGGTTCACCACCGCGCGCCGCCGCGGGTCCGCGGCGCACGACGAGATCCTCCACGGTTCCCACGACACGGGCGTCGCCCGGTTCACCAACCGTGCCGGCGGCATCGAGGGCGGCATGACCAACGGCGAGCCCCTGCGGGCCCGCGTGGCCATGAAGCCGATCTCCACCGTGCCCAAGGCCCTGCGCACCGTCGACGTGGTCACCGGCGAGGGCACCACGGCGCACCACCAGCGCTCCGACGTCTGTGCCGTGCCGGCGGCCGGCGTGGTGGCCGAGGCCCTGGTCGCGCTCGTGCTCGCCGAGGCGGCGCTGGAGAAGTTCGGCGGGGACTCGCTGCGCGAGACCGCCCGCAACGCCTCGGCCTACCTCGCGGCGATCGACCCGCGTCGCCACGTCGACACCGGGGACGTCGACGGCGCGGGCGTGCCGTGAGCCCGGTCGCGGTCCTCGTCGGGCCCCCCGGGTCGGGCAAGACGACCGTGGGGACGCTGCTGGCCGAGCGCCTGGGCGTGCCCTTCGCCGACAGCGACGCGCTGGTCGAGGCGACGGCGGGCCGGGCGATCAGCGACATCTTCCTCACCGACGGCGAGCCGGTGTTCCGCGCGCTCGAGCGCGACGCGGTGGCCGGGGCGCTGGCCGACCACGACGGCGTGCTGGCGCTCGGCGGGGGAGCGGTGATGACCGAGGCGGTCCGCGACCTGCTCGACGGGCACCCCGTGGTGTTCCTCGGCGTCGGGCTGGCCGTCGGGGTCCGCCGCGTCGGCCTGTCGACGGCGCGGCCCCTGCTCGCCGGGGTCAACCCCCGCGCGACGTTCTCCGCGCTGCTGCAGGAGCGCCTGCCGGTCTACCGCTCGGTGGCCCGCCACGAGGTCGCCACCGACAACGTGAGCCCCGACGACGTCGTCGACGCCGTCCTGGCGGCCCTGCGCGCGGAGGTGGGCGACGGTGCCCGCTGAGCAGGTCCTCGAGCGCCTCCACGTCGCGAGCGCCGCGCCGTACGACGTCGTCGTCGGCCGCGGGATCACGGGCGCGGTCGCCGAGACCCTCGCCGGCACCGCGACCGTCGTCGTCTGCCACCAGCCCGCCGTCGCGGGCGTGGCCGGCGCCGTGCGCGGCGCCCTGGAGGCCGCGGGCACGCGCACCCACCTGCTCGCCCTGCCCGACAGCGAGGACGGCAAGGACCTCGCCACCGCCGGCGCCTGCTGGGAGGAGCTCGGCCGCCTCGGGGTCACGCGTTCCGACGCCCTCGTGGCGGTGGGCGGCGGCGCGGCGACCGACCTCGCCGGCTTCGTCGCCGCCGCCTGGATGCGCGGCGTGCGGATCGTCCACGTGCCGACGACCCTGCTCGCAATGGTCGACGCCGCGGTCGGCGGCAAGACCGGCATCAACACCGGGGCAGGCAAGAACCTCGTCGGCGCCTTCCACGAGCCCACCGCGGTGATCGCCGACCTCGACACCCTCGCCACCGTCAGCCGTCCCGAGCTCGCGGCGGGCCTCGCCGAGGTGATCAAGACCGGGTTCATCGCCGACCCGCGGATCCTCGAGCTCGTCGAGGCCGACCCCGAGGCGGCGCTGGACCCCGCGGGCGACGTGCTCGGCGAGCTCGTCGTCCGCTCGATCCGGGTGAAGGGCGACGTGGTGGCCGCGGACCTGCGCGAGTCCCACCTGCGCGAGATCCTCAACTACGGCCACACCCTCGGCCACGCCGTCGAGCGCCGCGAGCGGTACCGCTGGCGCCACGGCGAGGCGGTGTCGATCGGGCTGGTCTTCGCCGCCGAGCTGGCCCGCCGCGTCGGGCGCCTCGACGACGCGACGGCCGACCGGCACGCCACCACGCTCGCGTCCGTCGGGCTGCCGGTGACCTACCCGGCGGCCGCCTTCGACGAGCTCGCCGACACCATGCGCCTGGACAAGAAGTCCCGCGGCGCCCTGCTGCGCTTCGTCGTGCTCGACGGGCTGGCGCAGCCCGGGCGCCTCGAGGGCCCCGACCCGGCCGACCTCGCGGCGGCCTACGCGGCCCTGGCGAGCTGAGCCCCCAGAGCCTCGCTGGCCGGGCCGCTCAGGACTTCGG
Source organism: Actinomycetospora sp. CA-053990 (assembly GCF_050948445.1). Lineage (NCBI taxonomy): Bacteria > Bacillati > Actinomycetota > Actinomycetes > Pseudonocardiales > Pseudonocardiaceae > Actinomycetospora > Actinomycetospora sp. CA-053990. The sequence goes on from NZ_CP192043.1 coordinate 3,208,948, forward strand.
GCGGCGCAGCCCGAACTTGCGGCGCGAGGGCTGCTCCGGCGCGGGCTCCTGGTCCGGCACGGCCGCCTGGCTGCCGGTGTCGTCGAGCGGGCCGCCCGGCATCGGGAAGGCGGGCAGGACCGCGACGACCGGCGGCTCGAGCGACTCGGGGGCGTCGGACGTGGGCCGCTCGCGGGCGGGTGTGCTCGCCTCGGCCCCGAACGGCGAGGAGACCGGCTCGGCGGGACGGGCGGTGGTGCGCACCGTCGACACCCGCCGCTCGCCCGCCAGGCGGGGCGCCTCGGGCATGCGGTCGCGCTCGGCGAGCTCCGGGCCGGCAGCGGCGGGCACGCGCTCGGGCGAGCGGCGTCCCGGGGTGCGCACGCCGGGGACGGACGGTCCGGGCGCCGCGCGGGGGAGGGCGTGACGCCGACCCGGGCCGCGGCACGCGCTGCGGCCGCCGCCCGGTCGTCGCCGGCGCCACCGTGGCGCTCGAGACCGGCCTGCCGCGCGACCTCGTCGTCGTCGGCGTCGAGCATCGGGTCGTCGGCGCCCTCGCCGTGGCGGCGCATCGAGAGCCAGCCCAGGCGCGACCCGATGAACACCGCGGCGAGGATGAGCAGCGCGGTGAACGAGGCGCGCCCGACGAGCGCGGCCTGGAGGTCGGCGACGCCGGTGTCGTCCACGAAGGACGCGAGCAGGATCCAGCTCAGCAGCCCCGCCGCGGGCGCGGTGGCGAGCGCGGTGATGAACCACGTCCACTCCGGTGGGCGCCGGTCGAGGACGATCTCGGCCCCCACCCAGCCGATCACCACGGCGACGACGACCAGGAGCAGCACGATGCTCCACAGGCTCGACAGATCGGGGGCCGAGGACCGCAGGGCCACGAACAACGCCTCGGCGATGCCGTAGACCACGGTCAGCACGAGCGTTCGCAGCACCCAGGGATGCAGCCGGATCGATGCGGGGAGAGGAGCACGCCGATAGGGCACACCGACACCGTACGAGACCCCTGTCACCCGTCCTCACCTAGGCTGACGGGTGTGGAGCCCACCCGTCCCGAACGGGCGCCGGGCGGGCATGCCCGGCGCCGCGACGCGCTGCGTGACCTGCTGCGCGGGGCGGATCTCGACGCCCTGCTCGTCACCGACCTGGTCAACGTCCGCTACCTGACCGGCTTCACGGGCTCCAATGCCGCCGTGCTGGTCCACGCCGGCGACGACGCCGACCGGGGCGAGGACCGCACCGTCCTCGCCACCGACGGCCGCTACACCCAGCAGGCCGCGCACGAGACGCCCGACCTCCGGGTCCTCATCACCCGCGCGTGCGCCGCCGGACTCCTCGGCGCCGACGGCGAGCACGGCGCGGTCGGCTTCGACAGCGCCCACGTCACCGTCGACGGCCACGCCGAGCTGACGGCGGCGCTGACGGCGGGCGAGCTGCGGCGGGCCCCGGGTCTGGTCGAGACGCTGCGGGCGGTGAAGGACGCGGGCGAGGTCGACGCGCTGCGCCAGGCCTGCGCCGCCGCGGACGTCGCCCTCGCCGGGATGATCGCCGCCGGCGGCCTGCAGGCCGGGCGCACCGAGCGGGAGGTGGCCCGCGACCTCGAGGAGCGCATGCGCGAGGCGGGCGCCGAGGGCCCGTCGTTCGACACCATCGTCGCCGCCGGCGCCCACGCCGCGATCCCGCACCACCGGCCCACCGACGCGCCGCTGGCCGACGGCGACCTGCTGACCATGGACTTCGGCGCGCTCGTCGACGGCTACCACTCGGACATGACCCGCACCCTGATCGTCGGGACGCCCGGGGACTGGCAGCGCGACCTCCACGACCTCGTCGCGGAGGCCGCCGCCGCCGGGCGCGCCGCCCTCGCCCCCGGGGTCGCGACCCGCGACGTCGACGCCGCCGCGCGCGACGTCATCGCGGCCGCGGGGTTCGGCGAGCACTTCGTCCACGGCCTCGGGCACGGCGTCGGCCTCGTCATCCACGAGGCTCCGGCGGTGTCGTCGACCGCGACCGCTACCCTGGAGGCAGGGATGACGGTCACCGTCGAGCCGGGGGTCTACCTGGCCGGGCGGGGCGGGGTCCGGATCGAGGACACGCTCGTCGTCACCGACGACGGTGCCGCCGCCCTCACGCAGAGCCCCCGGGACCTGGTTCCCCTGTCCCGAGACGAACCGTAGGAGAGAGCGTCACCGTGGCGACCACGAACGACCTGAAGAACGGCCTCGTGCTGCGGATCGACGGCAACCTCTGGACCGTCACCGAGTTCCAGCACGTCAAGCCCGGCAAGGGCGGTGCCTTCGTCCGCACCACGCTGAAGAACGTCATGACCGGCAAGGTGGTCGACAAGACGTTCAACGCCGGCACCAAGGTCGAGACCGCCAACGTCGACCGCCGCGACATGACCTACCTCTACCGCGACGGCGCCGACTTCATCTTCATGGACGCCGCGGACTACGAGCAGATCCCGATCCCCGAGCAGACGGTCGGCGACCAGGCCCGGTTCCTCCTGGAGAACCAGGAGGTCCAGGTGTCGTTCAACGACGGCGCCCCGCTCTACATCGAGCTCCCGGCCTCGGTCGAGCTCGAGATCACCCAGACCGACCCCGGCCTGCAGGGCGACCGCTCCACGGGCGGCACCAAGCCCGCCACCGTCTCCACCGGTGCGGAGATCCAGGTCCCGCTGTTCCTGGAGACCGGCACGAAGGTCAAGGTGGACACCCGCGACGGGCGCTACCTGGGCCGCGTGAGCAGCTGAGGTGACCGCACCCCAGGCGCGGAAGGGCTCCCGGTCCAAGGCCCGGAAACGGGCGCTGGACATCCTGTTCGAGTCCGAGGCGCGCGGCGAGGACCCGCAGGAGGTGCTCGCCCGGCGCATCGCCGGTGCGGACGCCCCGCCGGTGTCGGAGTTCGCGCAGTCGCTGGTCGAGGGCGTGATCTCGCACCGCGACGGCATCGACGAGGTCATCGGGTCGTACGCGCGCGGGTGGACGATGGCCCGCATGCCCGCGGTCGATCGCATGATCCTGCGGATCGGGGTCTACGAGATCCTGCACTCCGACGACGTGCCCGACCCTGTCGCGATCGACGAGGCCATCGACCTCGCCCGCGAGCTGTCGACCGACGACTCGCCGCGGTTCGTCAACGGCGTGCTCGCCGGGGTGTCCTCGGGACGTCCCGGGACGGTCCCCCCGCCGAGCCCCGACCGCGTCGAGGTGCCCGCCGGGGTCGAGATCGCGCCGGCGGGGCAGGACGCCCCGCCCGCCGACGACGAGCCCACCAGCGGATAGTCCGTCGTCACTCGTCCAGGGCGCGCGCGATGCGGGCCTCGGGCGGGAGGACCCCCCAGTCGACGAGCTGGTCGGACAGCTCGCCCGGGCTCATGTCGTAGATGATCGCGAGCGAGCGCAGGTCCTCGTTGCGGATCGAGAGGACCTTGCCGTTGTAGTCGCCGCGCTGGCTCTGGATCGCCGCGGCGTAGCGCGCGAGCGGACCGGCCTTCTCGGCGGGCAGCTGCTGCAGGCGCTCGAGGTTGATGACGATCTTGGCCGCGGGCTCGGACCCGGAGGGCACGCGACCCTCGGGCAGGAGCTCAGCCACGGGCACGCCGTAGAAGTCGGCGAGCTCGGCGAGCTTCTGGACGGTCACCGCGCGGTCACCGCGCTCGTAGGAACCGACGACGACGGCCTTCCACCGTCCGCCGGACTTCTGCTCGACGCCGTGCAGGGACAGACCCTGCTGCTGGCGGATGCCCCGGAGCTTTGACCCCAGCGCCTTCGCGTAGTCACCCATCTGGCGGACACCCCGTCCTCTCGCGTCGCCCGGCTCGCCCCGCCCGTGCACCCAGCGAAGTCGATACGGAGAGTGATGATGCGCCTCAGGTCGTCACATGGTCAAGCCGGGATCTGACGGATCGTGGCCGGTGTGGCTCGTGGCACTCCGTCCGGACACGGACCACGGCGCGTAGTGCCGGGGCCGGGCCGTCCCGGTCCGGAGCGTCCCGTGGGCGGCACCGAGGGGCCCCGTCGTCGCTGATAGTGTTGGGAAACGTCCTGATCGACATCCTTTAAGAGCCGTCCTGCGAGGCGGAGAAGGAGGGTCACCCGCGTGCCGTCACGGCGCCGGGGCGAGCCCGGGTCGGGTGCAGCGGGTGCCGAGGGTGAGCGCGAGCTCCTCTCGGCGGCAGACCTCGCGCGCACCGTCGCCCGCGTCGCCCACGAAATCATCGAACGCAATGCCCCTGATGGCGCAACCGCCCGCGTCGTCCTGCTCGGTCTGCCGACCCGGGGCACCTTCCTCGCCCGCCGGCTCGCCGAGCGCATCGGCGAGATCACCGGGGCCACCGTGCCGACCGGCACCCTCGATCCCACGCTCTACCGCGACGACCTGCGCCTGCGTCCGACGCGCGCGCTCGCCGAGACGGAGATCCCGGCCGTCGGCATCGACGACGCGGTGGTGGTGCTGGTCGACGACGTCCTGTTCTCCGGGCGCACCGTGCGCGCCGCCCTCGACGCCCTGCGCGACCACGGCCGCCCGCGTGCGGTCCAGCTCGCCGTGCTCGTCGACCGCGGCCACCGCGAGCTGCCGATCCGCGCGGACTACGTCGGCAAGAACGTCCCGACCAACCGCACCGAGGACGTCGCGGTGCGCCTGGTCGAGGTCGACGGCGAGGACGGGGTGAGCCTGCGATGAGTGCGCCCACCACCGGTCCCTCGGCCACGGGCCCCGAGCCCACCGGCATCGGCCTGCGCCACCTGCTCTCCACCGACGGCCTGCGCCGCGAGCAGGCCCTGGCCCTGCTGGACACCGCCGCGAACATGGAGCAGGCGCTCACCGGCCGCACGGTGCGCAAGCTCCCCACGCTGCGCGGGCGCACCGTCGTCACGCTGTTCTACGAGAACTCCACCCGCACGCGCGTGTCCTTCGAGGTCGCGGGCAAGTGGATGAGCGCCGACACCATCAACGTCTCGGCCAGCGCGTCCTCGGTGAGCAAGGGCGAGTCCCTGCGCGACACGGCCTCCACGCTGGCCGCCGCGGGCACCGACTGCCTCGTCGTGCGACACCCCGCCTCCGGCGCCCCGCACCGCATCGCGGCCTGGCTCGACCACGTCGCGCACTCGCACCTGGGTGCGGAGGGTCACGTCGCGGTGGTCAACGCCGGCGACGGGACCCACGAGCACCCGACCCAGGCCCTGCTCGACGCGGCGACCCTCCGTGCCCGGCTCGGCCGGGTGGAGGGGGCGCACGTCGCCATCGTCGGCGACATCCTCCACAGCCGGGTGGCGCGCTCGAATGCGCATCTGCTGGCCACGCTCGGTGCGCGCGTCACGCTGGTGGCCCCGCCGACGCTGCTCCCGGTGGGTGTCGACGGCTGGCCGGTGGAGATCAGCCACGACCTGGACGGCGTCCTCGGCGGTGGCCCGGACGCGGTGATGATGCTGCGGGTGCAGGCCGAGCGGATGCACGGCGGGTTCTTCCCGTCGGCCCGCGAGTACGCGATCCGCTTCGGGCTCTCCGAGGCCCGCGCCGACCGGCTGCCCGACCACGCGGTCGTCCTGCACCCCGGGCCCGCGGTGCGCGGCATGGAGATCGCGAGCGCCGTGGCCGACTCGAGCCGCGCCGCGATCTCCGACCAGGTCACCGCCGGGGTGCACGTGCGGATGGCCGTGCTCTATCACCTGTTGGCCGGGGAGGACGTGGCGTGAGCACGATCAAGCTGAGGAACGCCCGCCCCTACGGCGAGGACCCCACCGACCTCTACGTGCGCGACGGGATGCTCGTCGAGAGCGTCGACGACCCCGACGAGACCGTCGACGCCGACGGCCTCGTCGCCCTGCCCGGGCTCGTCGACCTGCACACCCACCTGCGCGAGCCCGGGGGCGAGGAGGCCGAGACCGTCGACACCGGCTCCGCCGCCGCGGCGCTCGGGGGCTACACCGCGGTCTTCGCGATGCCGAACACCGACCCGGTGGCCGACTCCCCCGTGGTGGTCGAGCACGTCTGGCGCCGCGGCCGCGAGGTCGGGCTCGTCGACGTGCACCCGGTCGGTGCGGTCACCGTCGGCCTCGAGGGCAGCAAGCTCGCCGAGATGGGGATGATGGCCGCCTCCCCGGCGCGGGTGCGGATGTTCTCCGACGACGGCCGCTGCGTGAACGACCCGCTGATCATGCGCCGGGCCCTCGAGTACGCGCGGGCCCTGGGCTCCGTGGTCGCCCAGCACGCCGAGGACCACCGGCTCACCGTCGGGGCGCAGGCCCACGACGGACCGGTGGCGGCCCGTCTCGGGCTCGCGGGGTGGGACCCCACCGCCGAGGAGTCGATCGTCGCGCGCGACGTGATGCTCGCCTCGGCGGCGGGCGCACGCCTGCACGTCTGCCACCTCTCGACGGCCCGCTCGGCGGCGATCCTGCGATGGGCGCGGGAGTCGATGGACGGCGGCAACGGATTCCGCGTCTCGGCCGAGGTCACCCCCCACCACCTGCTGCTCACCGACGCGGCGGCCGAGGACTACGACCCGGTGCACAAGGTCAACCCGCCGCTGCGCCCGGTCGCCGACACCGAGGCCCTGCGCCGCGCGCTGGCCGACGGCACGGTCGACTGCGTGGCCACCGACCACGCTCCGCACGCCGTGGAGGCCAAGGACTGCGAGTGGTCCGCCGCCCGTCCAGGCATGCTGGGACTGCAGACCGCGCTGCCGGTGGTGGTGGCGACGATGGTCACCACCGGCCTGCTCGACTGGCGCGGCGTGGCGCGGGTGTGCAGCGAGGCCCCCGCGCGGATCGCCGGCATGCCCGACCAGGGGCGGCCGCTGGCGGTGGGGGAGCCCGCGAACCTGACGCTCGTCGACCCCGACGCCGCCTGGACGGTGCGGGGCGCGGCGCTGGCCAGCCGGGCGGACAACACCCCGTACGAGGGGATGGAGATGCCGGTCTCGGTGGTGCACACCATGCTGCGGGGCCGGTGGACGGTGCAGGACGGAAAGGTGCAGGAATGAGCCAGGCCGGCACGAGCCGGGAGGACGCGGTGCTCGTCCTCGAGGACGGCAGCATGCACCGCGGGGAGGCCTTCGGCGCCCGCGGCCGCTCGCTGGGCGAGGCGGTGTTCGCCACCGGGATGACCGGCTACCAGGAGACGCTGACCGACCCGAGCTACCACCGCCAGATCGTGGTGGCCACGGCGCCGCACATCGGCAACACCGGGTGGAACGACGAGGACGACGAGTCGGCCCACATCCAGGTCGCGGGCTACGTCGTCCGCGACCCGGCCCGCCGCCCGTCCAACTGGCGCTCGACGGCCGACCTCGGCGAGGAGCTCGCCCGCCAGGGCGTCGTCGGTCTCGCCGGGGTCGACACCCGCGCGATCACCCGCCGGCTGCGCGAGGCGGGCTCGATGCGTGCCGGCCTGTTCTCCGGCGACGCGCTGGCCGACCCCACCTCGATGCGCGCCGCGGTGCTGGACAGCCCCGGGATGGCCGGCGCCGATCTCGCCGGCGCGGTGAGCACCGGCGCGCCGTACACGGTCGCGGCCACGGGCACGACGCGTGCGCGGGTCGCGGCGCTCGACCTCGGGATCAAGGCCAACACGCCCCGGATGCTCGCCGAGCGCGGGATCGAGACGCGGGTGCTGCCGTCGTCGGCGTCGATCGAGGAGCTCCTCGACGATTCGCCCGACGGTGTCTTCCTCTCCAACGGTCCGGGCGACCCGGCCGCCGCCGCGCACGCCGTCGCCCTCACCGAGGAGGTGCTGCGCCGCGAGGTGCCGCTCTTCGGCATCTGCTTCGGCAACCAGATCCTCGCCCGCGCCCTGGGCCTCGGGACGTACAAGATGCGCTACGGGCACCGCGGGATCAACGTCCCGGTCGTCGACCACACCGACGGCACGGTGGCGATCACGAGCCAGAACCACGGCTTCGCCGTCGCCGGCACGCCGGGCGAGCGCGTCGACTCGCCGTTCGGGCGGGTGCACCTCAGCCACTCGTGCCCCAACGACGGCACCGTCGAGGGCCTGACCTGCGAGGGCGTCCCCGCCTTCAGCGTCCAGTACCACCCGGAGGCCGCGGCCGGTCCGCACGACGCGGCCGACCTCTTCGACCGTTTCGCGGACATGATGGGCCGGGACCAGGAGGGGAGGCGCTGATGCCGCGCCGCGAGGACATCCACCACGTCCTGGTCATCGGCTCCGGCCCGATCGTCATCGGCCAGGCCGCGGAGTTCGACTACTCCGGCACCCAGGCCTGCCGGGTGCTGCGCGAGGAGGGCCTGCGGGTCAGCCTCGTCAACTCGAACCCCGCGACGATCATGACCGACCCGGAGATCGCCGACGCCACCTACGTCGAGCCCATCACCGTCGAGTACCTCACCAAGGTCATCGAGGTGGAGCGCCCCGACGCGCTGCTGGCCACCCTGGGCGGCCAGACCGCGCTGAACGCCGCGATCGCCCTGCACGACGCGGGGGTGCTCGAGCGCTTCGGCGTCGAGCTGATCGGCGCGGACATCGACGCGATCCAGCGCGGCGAGGACCGGCTGAAGTTCAAGGACATCGTCCGGCGCCTCGGCGGCGACGTCCCCCGCAGCGAGGTCTGCCACTCGATGGCCGACGTGCGGGCCACCGTCGCCGAGGTCGGCCTCCCGGTGGTCATCCGGCCGAGCTTCACGATGGGCGGGCTCGGCTCGGGCCTCGCGTACACCCCCGAGGAGCTCGAGCGCCTCGCCGGCGCCGGCCTCGCGGCGAGCCCGGTGCACGAGGTGCTCATCGAGGAGTCGGTGCTCGGGTGGAAGGAGTACGAGCTCGAGCTCATGCGCGACGGCAAGGACAACGTCGTCGTCGTGTGCTCCATCGAGAACGTCGACCCGATGGGCGTGCACACCGGCGACTCGGTGACCGTCGCGCCGGCGATGACGCTGACCGACCGCGAGTACCAGGTCATGCGCGACACCGGTATCGAGGTGCTGCGCGCGGTGGGCGTCGAGACCGGCGGCTGCAACATCCAGTTCGCGGTGCACCCGACCACGGGCCGTCTCGTCGTCATCGAGATGAACCCGCGCGTCTCGCGCTCGAGCGCGCTGGCCTCGAAGGCCACCGGCTTCCCGATCGCCAAGATCGCCGCCCGCCTGGCCGTCGGCTACACCCTCGACGAGATCACCAACGACATCACGGGCGAGACGCCGGCGAGCTTCGAGCCGACGCTGGACTACGTCGTGGTCAAGGTGCCGCGGTTCGCGTTCGAGAAGTTCCCGGGCGCCGACCCGACGCTGACCACCACGATGAAGTCGGTCGGCGAGGCGATGGCGCTCGGCCGCAGCTTCCCGGAGGCCCTGAACAAGGCGCTGCGGTCGGCGGAGACCAAGGCCGGCGGGTTCTGGACGCTGCCGGACCCCGACGAGGACGTGAAGGAAGCCCTGCACCAGGCGTCGCTGCCGCGCGACGGGCGGCTCTACGCCGTCGAGCGCGCGCTGCGGCTCGGGGCGAGCGTCGAGGAGGTCACCGAGGCCTCGGGCATCGACGGGTGGTTCGTCGAGCAGATCGAGGGCCTCGTCGGGCTGCGCGCCGAGATCGCCGACGCGCCGGTGCTCGACGAGGCGCTGCTGCGCCGGGCCAAGCGCGCCGGGCTCTCGGACGCCCAGGTCGCGGCCGTGCGCCCGGAGCTCGCGGGGGAGACGGGCGTGCGCGCGCTGCGGCACCGCCTCGGCGTGCGCCCGGTCTACAAGACCGTCGACACCTGCGCCGCGGAGTTCGAGGCGCGCACCCCGTACCACTACTCCGCGTACGAGTCCGATCCCGCGGCCGAGACCGAGGTCGTGGCGCAGACCGACCGGCCCAAGGTCATCATCCTGGGCTCGGGGCCGAACCGGATCGGCCAGGGCATCGAGTTCGACTACTCCTGCGTGCACGCGGCGTTCGCGCTGCGGGCCGCCGGGTTCGAGACGGTGATGCTCAACTGCAACCCCGAGACCGTCTCCACCGACTACGACACCTCCGACCGCCTGTACTTCGAGCCCCTCACCGAGGAGGACGTGCTCGAGGTGGTGCACGCGGAGCAGGTATCGGGCCTCGGGGGACCGGGCTTGGTGGGCGTGGTCGTGCAGCTCGGCGGGCAGACGCCGCTGAAGCTCGCGGCGGGCCTCGAGGCCGCCGGGGTGCCGGTCGTCGGCACGCCGCCCGCGGCCATCGACCTCGCCGAGTCCCGCGGCGCGTTCGGGCGCGTGCTCGACGACGCGGGGCTCCCCGCCCCGCCGTACGGGATGGCCACCAGCTTCGACGGCGCCCGCGAGATCGCCGCCTCGATCGGCTACCCCGTGCTCGTGCGCCCGTCGTACGTGCTCGGCGGCCGGGGCATGGAGATCGTCTACGACGACGCCACCCTCGCCGACTACATCGCCCGCGCCACCGAGGTCACGCCCGACCACCCGGTGCTGGTGGACCGCTTCCTCGACGACGCCATCGAGATCGACGTCGACGCGATCTGCGACGCCGACGGCGAGGTCTACCTCGGCGGGGTCATGGAGCACATCGAGGAGGCCGGGGTGCACTCCGGCGACTCGTCGTGCGCGCTGCCGCCGATCACGCTCGGGGGCGCCGAGCTCGCGACCGTGCGGGAGTCGACCGTCGCCCTGGCCCGCCGGCTGGGGGTGCGCGGGCTGATGAACGTGCAGTACGCGCTCAAGGACGACGTGCTCTTCGTGCTCGAGGCGAACCCCCGGGCGTCGCGCACCGTCCCGTTCGTCTCCAAGGCCACGGGCGTGCCCCTCGCCGGGGCCGCCTCGCGGATCATGCTCGGCGCGACGATCGCCGGCCTCCGCGAGGAGGGCCTCCTGCCCGCGGTCGGCGACGGCACCGACCTGCCCCGCGAGCACCCCGTCGCGGTGAAGGAGGCGGTCCTGCCCTTCCACCGGTTCCGCCGTCCCGACGGCCGTGGCGTCGACTCCCTGCTCGGCCCGGAGATGAAGTCCACCGGTGAGGTCATGGGCATCGACCGCGCCTTCTCCACCGCGTTCGCCAAGGCGCAGGCCGCGGCCGCCGGGCCGCTGCCCGTGTCGGGCCACGTGTTCGTCTCGGTCGCGAACCGCGACAAGCGCTCGCTGATCTTCCCGGTGAAGCGCCTCGCCGACCTCGGCTTCGCGATCCTCGCGACGGCCGGCACGGCGAGCGTCCTGGAGCGCAACGGCATCCCGTGCGAGGTCGTGCGCAAGCACTTCGAGGGCGGCGAGGGCCTGCCGACGATCGTCGACCGGATCCTCGCCGGGGAGGTCGACCTGGTGGTCAACACCCCGGTCGGCCACTCCGGGCCCCGCATCGACGGCTACGAGATCCGCGCCGCCTGCCTCGACGTCGGCGTCCCGTGCGTCACCACCGTCCAGGGCGCCGCGGCGGCCGTGCAGGCCGTCGAGGCGGCCATCGCCGGCGAGGTCGGGGTGACGTCGCTCCAGGTCCTGCACGCCCGCCTCGCCGAGGCGCGCGCACGGGACGCGGCGACCCTCACGGTCGAGGTGCCCCAGCCCGCGGGGGTGGCCGGCTCGTGAGCCCGAGCCCCGTGAGCCGGGCCCCGTTCCGCCACCGGCTGCGCGAGGCGGTCGCGGCCCACGGCCCGCTCTGCGTCGGGATCGACCCGCACCCCGGCCTGCTGTCGGCCTGGCGCCTGGACGCCGACGCCGCCGGGGTGGAGCGGTTCTCCCGGGGCGTGGTCGAGGCGCTCGCCGGGCACGTGGCGCTGCTCAAGCCCCAGGTGGCGCTCTACGAGGTGTACGGCGCGGCCGGGCTCGCGGCCCTCGAGCGCACGCTGGCCGACGCCCGGGAGGCCGGCGTCCTGACCGTGGCCGACGCCAAGCGCGGCGACATCGGCTCGACGATGGCCGGCTACGCCCGGGCCTGGCTGGCCGACGACGCCCCGCTCGCCGCCGACGCCCTCACGCTCTCGCCCTACCTCGGCGTCGGCTCCCTCGGCCCGGCCCTGGACCTCGCGGTGGCCACCGGGCGCGGGGTGTTCGTGCTCGCCCGGACGTCCAACCCGGAGGCCGCGGGCGTCCAGTCCGCCCAGGCGTGGGTCGCGGGGTCGGGTGGGGCTCCGAGGGGGATGCGTGAGGTCGCCCAGTCGGTGATCGACGCCCTCGCCGACCACAACGCGGCGCACCGTGACGGCCCCGGGGACGGGTCGGCCGGTGCGGTCGTCGGGCTGACGCGGGGCACCACCGGCCGCGACCACGGGCTCGACCTGTCGGCCCTCGACGGCCCCGTCCTCGTCCCGGGCCTGGGCGCGCAGGGTGGCACGCCCGCCGACGTGGCGACCGCGTTCGGCGCGCCCGACGCGCTCGGCGGCGGCACCGGACCGGTCGTGCCCGTCAGCGCCCGGGAGGTCCTCACCGCCGGCCCCGACCTCGGAGCGCTGAGAGCCGCGGTCGGAGCGCTGAACGGGTCACTGACTGGGTAGCCCGGCCGTGTGACGCCGTTGACCGGACGATCACGAGCCGGTGGGCGCCACGGCCGTCCGACCTGCGGACACTCCCGCCCCACGGACTGTCGGAGCGGGCCGCGGGGGGTACGTTCGCCATCACTGGGCAAGCCAATACGCCACCACGGGAGCCGGTCGCACCGACCGGAGCCCGTCGTCACGACCTTCGGAGGAGAACGTGGCATTACCCGAGCTGACCGAGGAGCAGCGGGCCGCGGCGCTCGAGAAGGCCGCCGCCGCTCGCCGTGCCCGGGCCGAGCTCAAAGAGCGCCTCAAGCGTGGAGGCACCAGCCTCTCCGAGGTGCTCGAGCAGGCCGACTCGGACGAGGTGCTCGGCAAGATGAAGGTCTCGGCGTTGCTCGAGGCCATGCCGGGCGTGGGCAAGGTGCGCGCCCAGCAGATCATGGAGCGCCTGGAGATCGCACCCAGCCGCCGCCTGCGCGGTCTGGGCGATCGGCAGCGCAAGGCCCTGCTCGACGAGTTCTCCGGCGAGTGAGCCGGTGACCCCACCCCCGACGCACGGGCCCGGCCGGCTGCTGGTGCTGGCCGGGCCGTCGGGGGTCGGCAAGAGCACGGTCGTCGCGGAGCTGCGACGGATCGCCGCGCCGCTGTGGTTCAGCGTCTCGGCGACCACCCGAGCCCCGCGCCCCGGTGAGGTCGACGGTCGTGACTACCACTTCGTCACGGCCGAGGAGTTCGACCGCATGATCGCCGAGGGCGAGCTGCTCGAGTGGGCGGAGATCCATCGCGGCATGCACCGTTCGGGCACGCCACGGGCTCCGGTGGACGAGCACCTCGCGCGGGGCGAACCCGTCCTGCTCGAGCTCGATCTCGCCGGGGCCCGTGCCGTGCGCGAGCAGCGCCCCGACGCGCTGTTCGTCTTCCTCGAGCCCCCGTCGTGGGAGGTGCTGGTCGGCCGGCTGATCGGTCGCGGCACCGAGGCGACCGAGGTCGTCGACCGCCGTCTGGCGACCGCGCGCGAGGAACTGGCCGCGAGCAGCGAGTTCGACGTCACCGTCGTGAACCACGACGTCGGGGAGACCGCGCACCGGTTGGTAGAGTTGAGCGCCGGTCCTCCTGTCAGCCGTGCAGGTCGGGGGACCGCACCGACCCGCCGGACCGGTCTTGAGTCCGGCGCCACCCCCGCAGGAGCGAGCGAGTGAGCATTCCCATCGGACGATCCGGCATCATCGAGGGACCGGAGGGCATCACCAACCCCCCGATCGATGAGCTGCTGGAGACGGTGAGCTCGAAGTACGCGCTGGTCATCTACGCGGCCAAGCGCGCCCGCCAGATCAACGACTACTACGCCCAGCTGGGCGAGGGCCTCCTCGAGTACGTGGGCCCGCTCGTCGAGCCCGGCCCGCGCGAGAAGCCGCTGTCGGTGGCCATGCGCGAGATCCACGCCGGCCTGCTCGAGCACACCGAGGGCGAGTGACCGAGGAGTCCACCCGACCCCGGGAGATCGTTCTCGGGGTCTCGGGCGGCATCGCCGCCTACAAGGCCTGCGAGGTGCTCCGGCGCCTGCGCGAGGCCGGGAACCACGTCCAGGTCGTCGCGACGCGGTCCGCGCTCGAGTTCATCGGCGCGGCCACGTTCGAGGCGCTCTCGGGCCGCCCCGTACTGACCGGCGTGTTCGAGCACGTCCCCGAGGTCGAGCACGTCGCCCTCGGGCGGCGTGCCGACCTCGTCGTGCTCGTCCCGGCGACCGCCGACCTGCTCGCCCGCATGGCCCAGGGGCGCGCCGACGACATGCTCACCACCACGCTGCTCACCGCGCGGTGCCCGGTGCTCGCGGTCCCGGCGATGCACACCGAGATGTGGGAGCACCCGGCGACCGTCGACAACGTCGCCACCCTGCGGCGGCGCGGCACCGTCGTCCTCGAACCCGCGTCCGGGCGCCTCACGGGCGCCGACAGCGGTCGCGGCCGACTGCCCGAGCCGCCCGAGATCGCCGAGTTCGCCCGGCTGCTGCTCGAGTGGGGGATCGACGACGGCGGCATGCCGTTCCCCCTGCCGCGCGATCTCGAGGGCCGCCGGGTGGTCGTCTCCGCCGGCGGCACCGCGGAGCCGCTCGACCCCGTGCGCACCCTGGGCAACCGGTCGTCGGGGCGTCAGGGCTACGCGCTGGCCCGCGTCGCGGCCCAGCGCGGCGCCGACGTGACGCTGGTGGCCGGCACGGTCGCCGACCTCGACCCGCCCGCCGGCGTCGAGCTCCGTCGCGTGCAGACCACCCGGGAGATGCGCGACGCCGTGCTCGACGCCGCCAAGGCCGCGGACGTGGTCGTGATGGCCGCCGCGGTCTCCGACTTCCGGCCCGCGTCGACGTCCGTCGGCAAGATCAAGAAGGGGCAGGACGCCCCCTCGATCCCGCTCGAGTTCAACCCCGACATCCTGCGCGAACTGGTCACCGAGGACGTCCCGCGCCGGCTCGTCGTCGGGTTCGCGGCGGAGACCGGCGACGAGGGCGGCAGCGTCCTCGACTACGGGCGCGCGAAGCTCGAGCGCAAGGGGTGTGACCTTCTCGTCGTCAACGCCGTGGGGGCCGGGCGTGCCTTCGAGGTCGAGGACAACGAGGGGTGGCTGCTGGGTGCCGACGGATCGTCGCTGAGCCTGCCCATGGGCTCGAAAGCAGCACTGGCCGCGCGCGTGTGGGACGCCGTCGCCGAGCGGTTGCCCTGAAGCGTTCGACTGATCGGCGCATTCTCACGATTCGTCGATGAACACAACCGCTCTGTGACACGCTTGGCATTCAGCCTGGTCAGGGGCCTCGTGATTCCTGGGGATGCCGTTAGTGTGGACGGGTCCCATTGTCGAGGCAGGGAGAGATTGTGCCCGCTAGGCGTCTGTTCACCAGCGAATCCGTCACCGAAGGCCACCCGGACAAGATCTGTGACGCCGTCAGCGACGGCATCCTGGACGCTCTGCTGGCGCAGGACCCGAAGAGCCGCGTCGCGGTCGAGACGATGGTCACCACGGGCCAGGTGCACGTCGCCGGCGAGGTGACCACCAACGCCCAGGTCAACTACGTGGACGTCGTCCGCAAGACCATCCTCGACATCGGCTACGACTCGTCGGCCAAGGGCTTCGACGGCGAGAGCTGCGGTGTGTCGATCTCCATCGGCGCCCAGTCGAAGGACATCGCGCAGGGTGTCGACGAGGGCTACGAGACCCGCGTCGAGGGCTCCGAGGACGAGATCGCGCGACAGGGCGCGGGCGACCAGGGCCTGATGTTCGGCTACGCCGACGCCGACACCCCCGAGCTCATGCCGCTGCCCATCGGGCTGGCGCACAGGCTCGCGCGCAAGCTCACCGCGGTCCGCCGCGACGGCACGCTGCCCTACCTGCGCCCGGACGGTAAGACCCAGGTCACCATCGCCTACGACGACGACAAGCCGGTCGGCGTGGAGACCGTGGTCCTGTCGACGCAGCACGCGGCCGACATCGACCTGGACAACCTGCTGACCCCGGACATCAAGTCCAAGGTCATCAACCCGGTGCTCGAGGGGATCGACCTCGACTCGTCGAACACCCGCGTCCTGGTCAACCCCACCGGCCGCTTCGTCACCGGCGGCCCGATGGGCGACGCGGGCCTCACCGGCCGCAAGATCATCGTCGACACCTACGGCGGCTACGCCCGCCACGGCGGCGGCGCCTTCTCGGGCAAGGACCCGTCGAAGGTCGACCGCTCCGCGGCGTACGCCATGCGCTGGGTGGCCAAGAACATCGTGGCCGCCGGCCTGGCCAAGCGCGTCGAGGTCCAGATCGCCTACGCGATCGGCAAGGCCGAGCCAGTCGGCGTGTTCGTCGAGACCTTCGGGACGGCCCAGGTCGACCCGGCCAAGATCGAGAAGGCCATCCACGAGGTCTTCGACCTGCGCCCCGGCGCGATCGTGCGCGACCTGCAGCTGCTGCGCCCGATCTACCAGCCGACCGCGGCGTACGGCCACTTCGGCCGCGACGACCTCGATCTCCCGTGGGAGCGCACCGACCGCGCCGACGCCCTGAAGTCGATCGCGACGTAGTGCACCTCCCGGTGCAAGCCCTGCGTCCTCGCTTGCACTGAACGCGAGTATTTCCGCATCCTCGCGCGCCAGACCCACGCCGGCCCGGCACCTCGCACCCCGAGGTGCCGGGCCGGCGTGCGTCTCGGCGGGGCTTGGTTCCGGCCGAAGGTGCCCTTCGCGCGGCTAGATCGGCGAGGGGAGCCCTTCGCCGGATCGACGCGCGATCACGCATCCGCCCGAAGGTGCCCTTCGCGCGGGTAGAGCGGCGAGCGGCGCCCTTCGCCGGAACCCGGGCGCGCTCCGGCCGCTCCGGCGTCCGGGCGCGTCGCACTGCTCTGGTAGACGTGAGGTCGTGACGGTGGGTGAGGCGGGCGACGCGCTGTTCGCCGCGCCCGAGCGCCCGCCGGAGCCCGCGCCCCCGGAGAAGAAGCCCCGCAAGCCCCTGCGCAACGAGCGCGTGCCCGCCGCCGAGCGCCCGGTGGCCCAGGTCGCCGTGGACGTCAACCTCGCGCACCTCGACCGGCCGTTCGACTACCAGGTGCCCGAGCAGCTCGCCGACCAGGCGGTCCCCGGCGCGCGGGTGCGGGTGCGGTTCGCCGGCCGGCTGGTCGACGGCTTCGTGCTCGCCCGCGAGGACACCAGCGAGCACACCGGCCGCCTGGGGTGGCTGGAGAAGGTCGTCTCCCCGGAACCGGTCCTGGGCCCCGAGCTCGCCGGGCTCTGCCGGGCCGTCGCCGACCGCTACGCCGGGACGCTCGCCGACGTCCTGCGCCTCGCGGTGCCGCCCCGTCACGCGCGGGTGGAGGCGGAGACGCCGGCGGAGCGGCCGGCCCCGGAGGCCCCGGAGCAGCACGGCTGGGGTGCCTATCCCCGGGGCCCGGCGCTGCTCGAGGCCCTCGCGGCGCACCGGCCCGCGCACGCCGTCTGGCAGGCCCTGCCGGGCGAGGACTGGCCCGCCCGTCTCGCCGAGGCCGCGGCCACCACGGCCGCCGCCGGGCGTGGCGCGGTGCTCGTGGTGCCCGACCGCCGCGACCTCGACCGTGTCCAGGCCGCCTGCGAGGCCGTGGCGGGCGCGGACGCCGTCGTCGCCCTCGCCGCCGACCTCGGGCCCGCCGAGCGCTACCGGCGCTGGCTGGCCGTGGCGCGCGGGCAGGTGCGCATCGTCGTCGGCACCCGCGCCGCCGCGTTCGCCCCGGTCGTCGACCCGGGCCTGATCGCCGTGTGGGACGACGGCGACGACACGCTCGCCGAGCCCCGCGCGCCCTATCCCCACGCCCGCGACGTCGCCATGACCCGGGCACACCGCGACGGCGCGGCGCTGCTCGTCGCCGGGTTCGCGCGCACCGCCGAGGCCGCCCTGCTCGTCGCGAGCGGCTGGGCCCACGACGTCGTCGCCGACCGCGCCACCGTCCGCGCCCGCGGGCCCCGGGTCACCTCGATCGGTGAGGACGACCGCCAGCTGCTGCGCGACCCCGCGTCGCGGGCGGCCCGCATGCCGGGCGTGGCGTTCGAGGCGGCCCGGGCGGCCCTGGGCGCGGGCGCGCCGGTGCTCGTCCAGGTCCCGCGCCGTGGCTACCTGCCCGCCGTGGCCTGTGCGCGCTGCCGCGAGCCCGCGCGCTGCCGCCGGTGCGCGGGCCCGATGGCGCTGCCGGCGGGCGCCGACGGGGTGCCGACGTGCCGCTGGTGCGGGACCCCGACGCCGCCTACCGCTGCGGCGCCTGCGGGTCGCCCCAGCTGCGCGCCCTGGCCGTCGGCTCGGCCCGCACCGCCGAGGAGCTGGGTCGCGCCTTCCCGCAGACCGTGGTGCGCAGCTCCGGGGTGGGGCGCCGGTGCTCGACACCGTGCCCGGCGGCCCGGCCCTGGTCGTCGCGACGCCGGGCGCCGAACCGATCGCCGAGGGCGGCTACGGGGCGGCGCTGCTGCTCGACGGCGCCGTGCTGCTCGCCCGGCCCGAGCTGCGGGCGGGGAGGAGACGCTGCGACGCTGGTTCGGCGCGGCCGCCCTCGTGCGCCCGGCGTCCGAGGGCGGGCGGGTGGTCGTGATCGCCGAGTCCTCGACGGCCGCGGTCCAGGCGCTCGTGCGCTGGGACCCGGTCGGGCACGCCGCCACCGAGCTCGCCTCGCGCACCGAGCTGTCGCTGCCGCCGGCGATGCGCCTGGCCGCGGTCGACGGCCCGCCCCCGCGGTGGCCGACCTGCTCGCGGCCCTGCCCGACGACGTCGAGGTGCTGGGCCCGGTCGAGCTGCCACCGGGCACGAAGCTCCCGGGCGCCGAGGAGCGCACCGAGGGCGCCGAGCGCTGCCTCGTCCGCGTGCCCCGTACCGAGGGCCGCACGCTGGCCCGCGAGCTCCACGCCGCCCAGGCCGTGCGCTCGGCGCGCAAGGAGCGCGAGCCCGTCCGCGTGCTGCTCGACCCGCTCGACCCCTTGTAGACGGGAGCGGAGCCTGCCATTGTTCAACCAACAGGTTGAACACCAGGAGGCGACCATGACCACCGAGACCCCCGCCGACCGCCACCGCGCCTTCGCCGCGGTCTTCACCGACCGGGTCCACGGCGTGGCCGACTGGGACGTGCCGACGCCGGTCCCCGAGTGGACCGCGCGCGACGTCGTCGGCCATCTGACGACGTGGTCGGCGGGCTTCCTGCACGGGGTCGGCGTGACGCTGCCCCCGGGCCCTGACCCCGCCGACGACCCGGTCGGCGCCTGGGACGCCCACGCGGCGGCGATCCAGGCCCTCCTCGACGACCCGGAGAGCGCCGGACGCACGATCGAGAACCCGCACATGGGCACGATGGAGCTCGGGGCGATGGTGGACCGGATCTACACCACCGACATCTTCATGCACACCTGGGACCTGGCCCGTGCGACCGGCCAGGACGATCGTCTCGACCCCGCGATCACCGGCCCGCTCGTCGAGGGCATGGAACAGATGGAGGAGGTCATACGCAGTTCCGGGCAGTTCGGCGTGCGGGTGCCCGTGCCCGACGACGCGGACGCGCAGACCCGGCTGCTGGGGTTCATCGGTCGCGACCCCGACTGGAAGCCCTGATCGCCGAGACTCCCTAGACTGGACGGTCGAAGCCCCGAGAGAGGACCGATGACCGCCCAGCCCCTGCGCCTGTTCGGCGACCCCATCCTGCGCACGAAGGCCGAGCCCGTCGTCGACTTCGACCGCGAGCTGCGCACCCTCGTCGCGGACCTGCACGAGACGATGCGCGAGGAGGGCGGCGCCGGGCTGGCTGCCCCGCAGATCGGCGTCGGGCTGCGCGTGTTCGTCTTCCGTGCCGACGGGGTCGAGGGCCACATGGTCAACCCGACGTGGAACGCCGCCGACGACACGGAGCAGTTCGGTCCCGAGGGCTGCCTGTCCATCCCCGGGCTGCGCTTCGACTGCCGCCGCTTCGAGCACGTCGTCGCCTCCGGCTGGGACCTCCACGGCGAGCCGCAGACCGTCGAGGGCACCGCGCTGGTCGCCCGCGCCATCCAGCACGAGACCGACCACCTCGACGGGGTGCTCTTCCTCGACAAGCTCGACCCCGAGACGCGGCGCGAGGCGATGGCCGAGATCCGCCGCGCGCCGTGGTTCGACCTGGCGGCGCCGCCGACGGTCAAGACGAGCCCGCACCCGCTCTTCGGCCGGGCCACCTGAGACGTGCGCATCGTCTTCGCGGGCACGCCCGAGCCCGCCCTGCCCGCCCTGCGCGGTCTGCTCGCGAGCGCCCGGCACGAGGTCGTCGGTGTCGTGACGCGCCCGGACGCCCCGGTCGGGCGGTCGAAGCAGCCGCAGCGCAGCCCCGTCGGTGCCCTGGGCGACGAGGCCGGGATCCCGGTCCTGACCCCGGCGAAGGCCTCCGAGCCCGCGTTCCTCGAGCAGCTGCGCGCGCTCGCGCCCGACTGCTGTCCCGTGGTGGCCTACGGCAACCTGCTGCGCCGCGAGGCCCTCGACATCCCCGTGCACGGCTGGGTGAACCTGCACTTCTCCCTGCTCCCAGCCTGGCGGGGGGCTGCACCGGTGCAGGCCGCGATCCGCGCCGGGGACGAGGTCACGGGCGCGAGCACCTTCGCGCTCGAGGAGGGCATGGACACCGGGCCGGTGTACGGGACGGTCACCGAGGAGATCGGGCGCCACGACACCGCGGGCGTGCTGCTCGCCCGCCTCGCCGAGTCGGGCGCGGTCCTGCTGGAGCACACCCTCGACGGGATCGCCGACGGCACGCTGTCGCCCGTGCCCCAGTCGACCGACGGTGTCTCCTACGCCCCCAAGGTGACCGTCGACGACGCCCGCGTCGTCTGGACCCATCCGGCGCCCGCCGTCGATCGGCTCATCCGCGCGGTGACGCCCGCGCCGGGGGCGTGGACGACGTTCCGCGAGGCCCGGCTCAAACTGGGTCCCGTGCTGACCACCGGCGAGGGCGGGCTCGAACCCGGAGCCATCCGTGTGGAGCGCGGTCGTGTCCTCGTCGGCACGGCGGGCGCCGCCGTCGCGCTCGGGGACGTCCAGCCCGGCGGCAAGAAGCCGATGCCGGCCGTCGACTGGGCCCGCGGCGTGCGGCCCGAGCCGGGGGAGCGGTTCGTGTGACCGGGGCGAGCGGAGCGACGGGGCACGTCACAGAGGCGAGCGAAGCGACGGGGCACGTCACAGAGGCGAGCGAAGCGACGGGGGACGGATGACCGACAGCTCCGTCCCGCCCGGCGGGCACCGCTCGGGCCGCGGACCCCGTAAGCGGGACGACAAGCGGCGCAGCGGGCCGCCCCGCGGCCGCCAGGGCCCGAACCGCCCGCCGACCGGCGACCCCGCCCGCGAGGCCGCCCTCGACACGCTGCGCGCCGTCCGCGAGGACGCCGCCTACGCGAACCTCGTCCTGCCCTCCCTGCTGCGCGAGCGCCGGATCTCCGGGCGGGACGCGGCGCTGGCCACCGAGCTCGCCTACGGCGCCTGCCGGGCCCAGGGGCTGCTCGACGCCATCCTCGGTGCCTGCGTCGACCGCCCGCTCGACGGGCTCGACGGCGTCGTCCTCGACACCCTGCGCCTCGGCGCCCAGCAGCTGCTGCGCACGCGGATCCCCCCGCACGCGGCGGTCGGCGCGGCCGTCGAGCTCGTGCGCACCCGGGCCGGGTCGCGGCCCACGGGCTTCGTCAACGCCGTGCTGCGCAAGGTCGCCGAGCACGACGAGGCCGCGTGGGTCGAGCGGCTCGCGCCGTCGGACGACCTCGGGCGGCTCGCCTTCACCCACGCGCACCCGCGGTGGATCGCCGAGGTCTTCGCGCGTGCTCTCGGAGGTGAGGAGGAGCTCACGGAGTTGTCGGCCGCCCTCGCCGCCGACGACACCCGCCCCGCCGTGCACCTCGCCGCCCGTCCCGGGGAGATCTCCGCCGAGGAGCTCGCCGCGATCACCGGCGGCGAGGAGTCGCCCTACTCGCCCTACGGCGTCCTGCTCACCGAGGGCGGCGACCCCGGGGACCTGGCCCCCGTCCGCGAGGGCCTGGCCGTGGTCCAGGACGAGGGCAGCCAGCTGGTCGCGCTCCTGGCGACCCGCGCGCCGGTGGAGGGCGAGGACACCCGCTGGCTCGACCTGTGCGCGGGGCCGGGCGGCAAGGCCGTGATGCTCGGGGCGCTCGTCGCGATCGAGGGCGGCACCCTCGACGCCGTCGACCGTGCCCCGCACCGCGCGCGGCTCGTCGAGCAGGCGACCGAGGGCCTGCCGGTGCGCGTCCACACCGGCGACGCCCGGGAGCTCGCGCTGCCCGAGGCCGCCTACGACCGCGTGCTGGTCGACGCCCCGTGCACGGGCCTGGGCGCGCTGCGCCGGCGTCCCGAGGCGCGGTGGCGCCGCCGGCCCGAGGACGTCGCCGAGCTCACCGTGCTGCAGCGGGAGCTCCTGCGCGCCGGCCTCGAGCGCACGCGATCCGGTGGGGTCGTCACCTACGCGACGTGCTCGCCGCACCCCGAGGAGACCGCCGCCGTCGTCGCCGCCGTCGCCGCGGAGACCGGGGCCGAGGTGCTCGACACCCCCGCGCTGCTGCCGGAGGTGCCGGACACGGCGCTGCCGGACGGCGCGCCGGGCCTCCAGCTGTGGCCGCACCGCCACGGCACCGACGCGATGTACGCCGCGGTCCTGCGCAAGCGGTGACACGGGTCCTCGACTGGTGGCTCGCCGACCGCACCCGCGGCGGGCCCGGGTCGGCGCCGTGGGTCGTCGGGCAGTGGCCGAACCCCGCGCTGGTGGTCTTCCTGCTCGCGCTGGTGGCCCGCCTCGTGGTCCCCGACCCCGCCACGGCGGAGGCGCTCGTCCTCGTCGGACGGGGCGCGCTGCTCGTCTGGGGGCTTGACGAGCTCGTCCGCGGAGTGAACCCGTTCCGCCGGGTGCTCGGGCTCGGGGTGGGCGGATGGCAGGTCGTCGGCCTCCTGACCGCCTGACGCCGCGAGCATCGCCGGGGCCACTACCATCCGTCACGTGTCCCGCATCCCGATGATCGCCCCGAGCATCCTCTCCGCGGACTTCGCGCGGCTCGCGGAGGAGGCGGCCGCGGTCCCGGGGGCGGACTGGCTGCACGTCGACGTGATGGACGGGCACTTCGTGCCCAACCTGACCCTCGGGCTGCCGGTGGTCGAGGCGCTGGAACGGTCGACCCCCATCCCGCTCGACTGCCACCTGATGATCGACGACCCGGACCGGTGGGCCCCCGGGTACGCCGAGGCCGGGTCGCGCAACGTCACCGTGCACGCGGAGGCCGCTCACGACCCCCGCGGGTGTGCGCGCGACATCCGGGCGGCGGGCGCCCTGGCCGGGTTGTCGATCAAGCCGGGCACCCCGCTCGAGGACTGGGTCGAGGTCCTGCGCGACTTCGACACGCTGCTCGTCATGAGCGTCGAGCCCGGTTTCGGCGGGCAGAGCTTCATGCCCGAGGTGCTCGACAAGGTGCGCACCGCGCGACGCCTTGTCGACACCGGGCACCTGACCGTGCTCGTCGAGATCGACGGCGGGATCAGCACGAGCACCGTGGAGCAGGCGGCCGAGGCGGGCGTCGACTGCTTCGTCGCGGGGTCGGCCGTCTACAGCGCCGACGACCCGAACAAGGCCGTCGAGGCGCTGCGGGCCCAGGCCGCGGCGGCGTCCGACCACCTCGGCACGGGGTGAGAGAGGAGTCACCACGGTGGTGCTGCCGGGTGACGACGTCGTGAGGATGATGGCGGACGGGCAGCGACGTCCGGACCAGCCGATGAGGAGACCGCAGTGTTCACGGGGATCGTCGAGGAGATCGGCGAGATCGTCGGCGTCGTCGGACAGGACGACGCGGCGCGCCTGCGCGTGCGCGGCCCCCTGGTGATCTCCGACGCCCGCCCCGGCGACTCCATCGCCGTCAACGGCGTGTGCCTCACGGTCACCGAGCCGACCTCGGACGAGTTCGGCGTCGACGTCATGGGCGAGACGCTGCGCCGCTCCAGCCTGGCGGGCGCGACGGCCGGGACGCGCGTCAACCTCGAGCGGGCCGTGGCCGCGGGCGACCGCCTGGGCGGGCACATCATGCAGGGCCACGTCGACGGCACGGCCACCGTCGTCGAGCGCACCGAGCACGCGCAGTGGACGACGCTGCGGTTCCGGGTCGCGGCCCAGGAGGATGGCGGACCGGGCCTCACCCGCTACATCGTCGAGAAGGGCTCGATCGCCGTGGACGGCGTGAGCCTGACCGTGACCGAGGTCGACGACGACTCGTTCGCCGTCGGGCTCATCCCGACCACGCTGCGGGAGACGACCCTGGGGGAGCGCACCGTGGGATCCACGGTCAACCTCGAGGTCGACGTGGTCGCCAAGTACGTGGAGCGGCTCGTGGGTTTCCAGGCCGGCACATCGCAGGGGAAGTAGGAGTTCGTGGACGGCTTCGAGCACATCGAGCGGGCGATCGCCGACATCGCCGCGGGCAAGGCCGTCGTCGTCGTCGACGACGAGGACCGCGAGAACGAGGGTGACCTCGTCTTCGCGGCGCAGCACGCCACGCCGGAGCTCGTGTCGTTCATGGTGCGCTACACCTCGGGCTACATCTGCGTCCCGCTGACGGGCGAGGCGTGCGACCGGCTGGACCTCCCGCCGGCCCACTCCATCAACCAGGACCGCCACGGCACCGCGTACACCGTGTCCGTGGACGCCCGCGAGGGCATCGGCACCGGGATCTCGGGTATCGACCGCGCGCACACCATCCGCGTGCTGGCGAACCCGGAGTCCGGGCCCACCGACCTCGCGCGCCCCGGGCACCTCGTGCCGCTGCGGGCCCGCGACGGCGGCGTCCTGCGCCGGCCCGGGCACACCGAGGCCGCGGTCGACCTGGCGCGCCTGGCCGGGCTGGAGCCCGCCGGCGCGATCTGCGAGATCGTCTCGCAGAAGGACGACGGCGACATGGCGCGGTTCGACGAGCTGCAGGTCTTCGCCGACGAGCACGAGCTCTCGCTCATCACGATCAAGGACCTGATCGCCTACCGGCGCCGGTCGGAGAAGCAGGTCGTGCAGGTCGCGCACGCCAACATCCCCACCGACCACGGCGAGTTCGTCGCCTACGGCTACGACTCGCTGCTCGACGGCATCGAGCACGTCGCCCTCGTGCACGGCGACCTCGGCGACGGCGAGGACGTCCTGGTCCGCGTGCACTCCGAGTGCCTCACCGGCGACGTCCTGCGCTCCCGGCGCTGCGACTGCGGGCCCCAGCTCGACGCCGCCATGGCCGCGGTGGTCGCCGAGGGCCGCGGGGTCGTGCTCTACGTGCGCGGCCACGAGGGCCGGGGGATCGGCCTGATCCACAAGCTGCAGGCCTACCAGCTCCAGGACGCCGGGGCGGACACCGTGGACGCCAACCTCGCGCTCGGCATGCCCGCCGACGCCCGCGACTACGGCACCGGCGCCCAGATCCTCGCCGACCTGGGCATCAAGAGCATGCGCCTGCTGACCAACAACCCCGAGAAGCGCGCCGGGCTCGAGGGCTACGGCCTGCAGATCCTCGGCCGCGTCTCGCTGCCCTCCCGGGCGACGCCCGAGAACCTGCGCTACCTGCGCACCAAGCGCGACCGCATGGGCCACGACCTCGAGGGCCTCGACGCCGAGGAGGACGGTGTCGTGGCGCAGCCGGCCGACACCGACCGGCCGGCGGTGGGCGGGCGCTCGTGAGCGGCACCGGGCGTCCCGACGCCTCCGTCCCCGACGCCTCCGGCCTGCGCCTGGGCATCGCCGTGACGCGCTGGAACTCGGCCATCACCGACGTCCTGCTCGAGCGGGCCCGCGACGCCGCGGCGAAGTCCGGGGTCTCCGTGCCGACCGTCGTCCACGTCGCCGGCGCGATGGAGCTCCCGGTCGTCTGCCAGGGTCTCGCCGACGGCCACGACGCCGTCGTCGGGTTGGGCGTCGTCATCCGCGGCTCGACGCCGCACTTCGACTACGTCTGCGACACCGTCACCGCGGGCCTGCTCCGGGTGGGGCTCGACGCCCGCACCCCGGTCGGCAACGGCGTCCTCACCGTCGAGACCGAGGAGCAGGCCTGGGAGCGCGCGGGCACCCCGACGTCGACCGAGGACAAGGGCTTCGAGGCCACCGTCGCGGCGCTGGATGCGGCGCTGACGCTGCGGGGGCTGGCGTCGTGACCGCGCCCCTCGAGCCGGTCGACATCGGCGAGGTCGAGCTCGACGTCCGCCCCGTGCGTATCCGCTGGGTGGCCGCGGCGTTGGCCGTGTTCCTGTTCGCGTTCTTCGGCGCGGGCGCGCTGCTGGTGTTCGTCGAGTCCTCGGGCTTCAACTTCCGCCCCGCCGACCAGATCGCGATGGTCGTGCTCGGCGCGATCCTCGCGGGCTGCGCCCTGCTGTTCACCCGCCCGCGGCTGCGGGCCGGGCCGGGCGGGGTCGAGGTGCGCGCGACGATCCTCACCCGCCGGGTGCCGTGGTCGGACGTCGTCGCGGTGAGCTTCCCCGACGGCGCCCAGTTCGCCCGTCTCGACCTGCCCGACGACGAGTACCTGACGATCTCGGCGCTCCAGGCCGTCGACCGGGGCCACGCGGCGCGCGGTGTGACGGCACTGCGCCGGCTGCACGCGCAGTACCGCCGGGCCGGAGCGGACGCCGCGGGAGCATGAACCCGTACGACCTGCTCTTCCGCCACGTCGCGACCCGGGTGCCCGCGGAGCTGACCCACCGGGTCGGGGTGACGGCGCTCCGGGCGGCGACGCCGCTGCTCCCGGCCGGGGAGGTGTCGGCTCCCGTCACGGCGATGGGCCTGCGCTTCGCCAACCCGCTCGGTGTCGCGGCGGGCTACGACAAGGACGCCGAGGGCGTGCGCGGGCTCGCGCGGCTGGGGTTCGGGGCGGTCGAGGTCGGCACCGTGACCGCCCGCCCGCAGCCCGGGAACCCGCGGCCGCGACTCTTCCGCCTGCCCGCCGACCGGGCGCTGGTCAACCGGATGGGCTTCAACAACGCGGGCGCCGACGTCGTCGCCGCGCGCCTGGCCGCCGTGCGCGCGCGGGGCGCCGGGACCGTGGTCGGGGTCAACATCGGGCGCTCCAAGACCGCCACGGACGCCGTCGCCGACTACCGCTACTCCGCGCGGGTCCTCGGCCCCCACGCCGACTACGTGGTGGTCAACGTCAGCTCCCCGAACACCCCGGGCCTGCGCGACCTGCAGGGCGTCGACGCGCTGGAGCCGCTGCTCGCCGCGGTGCGCTCGGAGGTCGGCGCGACCCCGCTGCTCGTGAAGATCACCGCCGACCTGGACGACGACGGGGTCGACGCCGTCGCCGACCTCGCGGTGGCCCAGGGCCTCGACGGGATCGTCGCGACCAACACGACGGTCGCCCGCGCCGGGCTGGCCTCGCCCCCCGACGTCGTCAGCGCCGCGGGCTCCGGCGGGCTCTCCGGCGCGCCGCTGGTCGAGCCCGCGCGGGCGGTGCTGGCACGCCTGCGGGGGCGCGTGGGAGACCGGCTGACCCTCGTCTCGGTCGGCGGGATCGACTCGGGCGCCGAGGCCCGCGCCCGTCTCGACGCCGGCGCCACGCTCGTCCAGGCCTACACCGGCTTCGTCTACGGCGGCCCCGCCTGGCCCCGCCGCGTGCTGGAGGAGCTCACATGACAGCACCCGCCCGCCGTCCCCAGGTCGTCCTCTTCGACCTGTTCGAGACCTGCCTGCAGCTCGAGGGCCTGCGCCCGCGCTTCGCCGCGCTGGGCCGCCCCGAGGACGAGGTGTGGCTGTTCTTCGCCCGCCTCCTGCACCAGGGCATGGCGATGACGCTCGCCGGGGAGGCACCGCCGTTCGCAACCGTCGCCGCCGACATGCTGCGGCGCACCAGCGGGCGCGACCTCACCGACGCGCAGGTCGCGTCGGTGCTCGACGGCTTCCGCGAGCTGCCCGTGCACCCCGACGTCGCGCCTGCCCTGCGGCGCCTGGGCGAGGCCGGGGTGCCCGCCTACGGGTTCACGCACGGCTCGGCGGAGGTCGCCGCCGTGGCGCTGGAGGCCGGCGGCGTCCGCGACCTGTTCACCGACGTCATGTCGTGCGCGGAGCTGAAGCAGTTCAAGCCGCCGCCGGCGGTCTACCACTGGGCGTGCGACCGGATCGCCACCGCGCCGGCCCGCACCGCCCTCGTCGCCGTCCACTCGTGGGACGTGCACGGCGCGATCTCGGCCGGCCTGCTCGGCGGGTTCTGCGAGCGTCTCGAGGGCCGCATCCCCGACGCCGTCGCCCGCCCGCACGTCGCCGGCCCGACGCTCGAGGACGTCGTCGAGGGCCTCCTCGCCCTCCCCGACGAGCCGAGCCCCTGACCCCCTACGTGAGCGGAATTCCCGGCTATAGCCGGGAACATCACTCACGGAGGGCCTCACCCGGCGGTGACGGGGGCGGCGGGCAGACTGGACGGACCACCACGATCATGGAGGTCTCGGTGTCCACCACCACCGGTCCCAACCGCCGCACGGTCCTCTGCGGGCTCGCCGCCGCCCTCGCGGCACCGGGCGCGCTGGCCGCGTGCTCCTCGGACCCCGGCGAGTTCCAGCCCGGCACCCCGACGCAGGCCGCTCCCCAGCCGACGGCCGGCGGCGGCACGCCGCTGGCCCAGGTCCCGGTCGGCGGCGGCACGATCGTCACGAAGGGCGAGCAGACGATCCTGCTCGTCCAGCCCACGGCCGGGACGGTCAAGGGCTTCGACGCCTCCTGCCCGCACCAGGGCACCACCGTCGACCCGCCCCAGAACGGCGTCATCACCTGCCCGAACCACTTCAGCCAGTTCGACGGCGCCACCGGCGCGCTGCGCAAGGGACCCGCCGCCACCGGGCTCACCGAGGTTCCCGTCCGCGTCGTCGACGGCTCCGTGCAGGTGTGAGCGAGGGCGTGCTCGCGCTGCACGCCCTGTGGTCGCCCGGACGCGGCGTCTGCCTCTGGGCCGAGGACCCCGAGCGGCCGGTGCGCACCACGAGCCGGGCCCGCCGCGGTGCGCGTCCCCATCCCTTCGCGGTACCGGCCGAGCGCCTGGCCGCGGTGTGGGGCACCGGCGGCGCGGCGACGGCCGGCGTCGCGGTGCTCGCCCTGCCCTCGGACCCCGACGCCCCACGCGACTCCGACGACCTCGAGCGCGAGGAACCGCGGGAGAACACCGGCGCCCCGGTCCTCGCCGACTGGTCGGTCCCGGTCCTCGAGCTCCCGGTCGGCGCGCCGCCGCCGGTCGCCCCCGCCGGCACCCGCGCGAGCCCCTCGGTGGCGGCGCTGCGGGCCGTCGACGCGCTGGCCACCGACCTGATCGCCCGGGGACGCGTCCTGCCCGCGCCGGACGAGGCGGGGGAGGGCACGGCCTCGTCTGGCACCCCGTCCTCCAGGGCCCTGACCTCGTCGCCGCGGACACCCTCGCCGCCGCGCTGCCGCCGGTGTGCCGGTGCGAGCGCGTGCCCGGCGAGGACCCGCCGACCGCGGCCGCCGTCGTCGAGGCCGCCCTCGCCGCCGCCGTCGACGCCCACGCGCGCCGGCATCACGGGCAGCGAGGAGCTGGCGTCGGCCCCGGACTGGGCGCAGCGCGCTGAGCGCCGAGCCCGTGCTGGGCGGGACCTCCCCGCCCGCGACCCTGCTCGCCGGGCTGCGGCGCTGGGCCGTCGTCGGCGCGCCGCACGCCGGCCCGGCGCGGGCGTCGTTCCGGCTCGACGAGGTGGTGGTCGACCACCTGGGGCACGCCGTCGAGGACCCCGAGCCCGTGTTCCGGCTGACCTTCGCCGTGCAGTCGGCCCAGGACCCCAGCCTCACCGTCGACGCCGGCACCGTCTGGCGCGACCCCACCGCGCTGCGCCGCTGGCTCGACGACCCGGCCGACCTGCTGCTCGGCGAGCTCGGCCGCGCCGCGCGCGTCTACCCCGAGATCGGCGACGCGCTGCGCACCCCGCGGCCCACCGGCATGGACCTCGACCTCGCCGGCGCGCACCACTTCCTCGCCCACGTCGCCGCCGACCTCGACCGCGCCGGCTTCGGGGTCCTGCTGCCCGCGGGCTGGCGCGGCGGGCCGGCGCGCCTCGGGCTCGTCGGCGCCGGGCAGGCCGAGGGGCCCGAGGGCGTCGTGACCACCAGCGCCCGGCTCCGCCGTGACGACCTCGTCGACTTCTCCTGGCGCCTCGCGGTCGACGGCGAGGCCCTGTCGGACGACGAGATGGACGCGCTCGTGCGGGCGAAGGCGCCGCTGGTGCGCCTACGGGGGCGCTGGGTCGCCGTCGACCCCGACCGGCTGCGCGACGGCCTCGCCTTCCTCGCCGAACGCCGGGACCACCCGAGCGTCGGCGACGTCCTGCACCTCGCCGTCACGCACCCCGACGACGTCCCCGCGCCGCTGCCCGTGGAGGAGCTGCGCCTCGACGGGGCGCTCGGCGACCTCCTCGCCGGCGGGGCCTCCCTCGAGCCGCTCGACGACCCGCCCGGCGTGCACGCCACGCTGCGGCCCTACCAGCGCCGCGGGCTCTCGTGGCTCGCGTTCCTCGCCCGCCTCGGCCTCGGCGGCGTCCTCGCCGACGACATGGGCCTGGGCAAGACGCTGCAGGTCCTGGCGCTGGAGAGCCACGAGCGCGGCGCGGGCGCCGCACCCGGCCCGACCCTGCTCGTCTGCCCCACCTCGGTGGTCTCCACGTGGCGGCGGGAGGCCGAGCGCTTCGTCCCCGACCTGCGCGTGGCCGTGCACCACGGCGCCGGGCGCACCGACCCCGCCGCCGCCGCCGCGGACGCCGACCTCGTCGTCACCTCGTACGGCACGCTGGTCCGCGACTCCGAGGCCCTCGCGGGCGTCGCCTGGCACCGCGTCGTCCTCGACGAGGCCCAGATGGTCAAGAACAACCGCTCGCGCGGCGCTAAGGCCGTCCGCCGCCTCGACGCCGAGCACCGCCTCGCGCTGACCGGCACGCCCGTCGAGAACCGGCTCGCCGAGCTGTGGTCGATCATGGACGCGGTCAACCCCGGCATGCTCGGCACCGCCTCGGCGTTCCGCGAGCGCTACGCCGTCCCCGTCGAGCGCCACGGTCGCACCGACGTGGCCGAGGACCTGCGCCGGCGCACGCGACCCTTCCTCCTCCGCCGGCTCAAGACCGATCCGACGGTCGTCGACGACCTGCCGGACAAGATCGAGACCATCGAGCGCTGCGGGCTGACGGGCGAGCAGGCCTCGCTCTACCGCGTCGTCGTCGACCAGATGCTCGACACGATCGACGACGTGAAGCCGGGGATCGAGCGCCGCGGCCGGGTGCTCGCGGCGATGACCAAGCTCAAGCAGGTCTGCAACCACCCCGCGCTGCTGCTGCACGACGGCTCCCCGATCGGGCGGCGGTCGGGGAAGATCGCGCGGCTGGAGGAGATCCTCGCCGAGGTCCTGGCCGCGGGGGACAAGGCGCTGCTGTTCACCCAGTACGCGGCGTTCGGGGACATGCTCGCCCCGCACCTGGCCGCCCGCTTCGACACCGAGGTGGTGTGGCTGCACGGCGGGGTCAGCCGGAAGGCGCGGGACACGATGGTGGAGCGGTTCCAGGGTGACGGGGGCCCTTCCGTGTTCCTGCTCTCGCTGCGCGCCGGCGGCACCGGGATCACGCTGACCGCCGCCCAGCACATCGTGCACCTCGACCGCTGGTGGAACCCCGCCGTCGAGGACCAGGCCACCGACCGGGCCTACCGCATCGGGCAGAAGCGCACCGTCGGCGTCCGCAAGCTCGTCACCGCGGGGACGCTGGAGGAGCGCATCGACGACCTCATCGCCGGCAAGCGCGCGCTGGCCGACCTCGCGGTGCGCGACGGCGAGGACTGGCTGGCCGACCTGTCCACCGACGACCTCGCGAAGGTGCTCCGCCTGGACGCGGAGCCCGACGAGCCCGAACCGGGGGAGGAGGACGACGACGATGGTGCGTGAGACCCGCTCCGGGCCCCGGTTCTCGGAGCGGTTCCCCGAGAGCTACGCCGACTACGGCAAGCGCAAGCCCGTCGAGGACGGCCTGGTCGCCCGCAGCCGCCGGGGCGCGATCGGGGAGTCCTGGTGGTCGGGGCGCTTCCTCGCCGTGCTGACGCAGCTGGGCGTCGGCGGGCGCCTCGACCGCGGCAAGACCTACGCCCGGGCCGGGCAGGTCGTCGACCTCGCGATCGAGCCCGGCGCGATCACCGCCTCCGTGCAGGGCAGCCGCGACGAGCCCTACCGTGCCCGGATCGGGCTGCGGCCCTTCGCCGACGAGGCCTGGGAGGCCGTGCTCGACGCGCTGGCCGCCGACTCCTGGTACGCCGCGGCCCTGCTCGCCGGCGAGGTGCCCGACGACCTCGAGGCCGTCCTCGCCGGCGTGGGCCTCTCGCTCTTCCCCCAGGGGTCGGGCGAGCTGCCGATGGACTGTTCGTGCCCCGACTGGTCGGTGCCGTGCAAGCACCTCGCGGCCGTCGCGTACCTGGCGGCCGAGGAGTTCGACGTCGACCCGTTCGCGCTGCTGCGCTGGCGCGGCCGCGACCGGGCGACCCTGCTCGCGGCGCTGCGCGACCGCCGCGACGCGGGCGCGGGCACCCCGACGGCCCTCGAGGACCTGCTCGACCGCTTCCACGGCCCGGGCGTCCCGGTGCCCGCCCAACCCGAGCGCACGACCCGTCTGCGGCCCGACCCGGAGGCCCTGCTCGACGAGCTGCCGCCGCTCGACGTGGAGGGGGTCGACGCGCGTGAGGTGCTCCGCCCGCTCTACCGGCGCCTCGCCGCGCCGGACGGGTAGGTTGATCGGGGTGGAGCCCGAGCAGTCCGATCCCGCCGAGGCGCTGACGATCCTGATGATCGTCGCCCACCCCGACGACATCGACTTCGGCAGCGGCGGGTCCGTCGCCACCTGGACGAGCGAGGGACACCGCGTCGAGTACTGCCTCGTCACCGACGGCGACGCCGGTGGGTTCGACGAGGGCATCAGCCGTCCCGACATGGCCACCCTGCGCCGCGACGAGCAGGGCGCGGCAGCGGAGATCCTCGGCGTGAGCGACCTGCACTTCCTCGGCTGGCCCGACGGTCGCGTCTACGTCACCCACGAGCTGCGGCGCGATCTCGCGAGGGTGATCCGCAAGGTCCGCCCGGACCGGGTCGTCACGCAGTCGCCGACGCGCAACCTGCGCTCGATGTACGGCAGCCACCCCGACCACACCGCCGTCGGCGAGGCCGCGATGTGCGCGGTCTACCCCGACGCCCGCAACCCGTTCGCCCACCCCGAGCTCCTGGCCGAGGAGGGGCTCGACGCCCACACCGTGTCCGAGGTGTGGATCTCGCACATGGGCGAGGGCGCCGACCACTACGTCGACACCACCGACGCCTTCGAGCGCAAGGTCGAGGCCCTGCGCGCGCACAAGAGCCAGACGGCGCACATGGAGGACCTGCGCGGACGCATGTGGGCGTGGGGCCGGGTGCAGGCCAAGGCCGCCGGCTTCGGCGCGGACCGCGTCGCCGAGGGCTACGTCGTGCTCGACACCCGCTGACGGAGTGTGCGTGACCTAACCGTCGCCACGACTGTCGCCCAGGGCCGAGTGGGTAAACCCTGAAGTACGGAACGCGGGATCGACGACGCTCCCTTCCCGTGAGCCCGTGGAGGGAGAACCCCATGAGTGACATGTCGTGGCTCGGCAACCGGGTCGAGGTCCAGGAGATCGACGGCACCGACCTGACCTACCTGCAATGGCGCCGGCCATGGCACGGCTCGCTGCGCGGCTACCTCGTCGTCGGCTCCGAGGAGTGGGTGCTCGTCGAGGACGCCGTCGAGGACGCGGCCGCCGGGCGTCGGGAGCACCCGCGTCTCGACGCCGCCGGGCAGCCCACCGACCTCGAGGCCTACTTCACCGAGGTCCTCGGGCGCCGGCCGTCCGACCCGGCGCCCCTGGACGCGACGCCCTGAGCCTCGGGACGCCGGCGCCTCAGGACGCCAGCGCGCCCCCGAGCACCGCCTCCAGGACGGCGGAGAGCTCCTCGTCCAGCCGGAACGGGGCGGGCTCGGCGTCGATCCACCGGACGACGGCCGAGTAGTAGCCCAGCGCCAGGAGCCGCCCGACCCGCGCCGGGTCCGACGGCGGGCGCAGCGTCGCCCCGCTCGCCTCCACCAGCGCGGCGAGGTCCTTGGCCAGGACGTGGTCGAGGAACACGTCGTTGCTCTTCAGCGACGCCGGCA
This sequence comes from Actinomycetospora sp. CA-053990, assembly GCF_050948445.1. Lineage (NCBI taxonomy): Bacteria > Bacillati > Actinomycetota > Actinomycetes > Pseudonocardiales > Pseudonocardiaceae > Actinomycetospora > Actinomycetospora sp. CA-053990. Next base: position 3,243,026 of record NZ_CP192043.1, read on the forward strand.
TCATCGCCTTGGTCTCGGTCCTCGTCTCGAGGTTCACCGCGGCGAGCGCCGCGAAGTACCGCTCGAGCACCTCGCGCAGCGGCAGCACCGAGGGGTCGAACCGGCTCGTCGCCCGCGCCGCGCGCTGGCGCCGTCGCAGCGCCCACTCCTCGAGGAAGAGCCCCTTGCGGGCGAAGTGGTTGAACACCGTGGCGCGGGCGAGACCCGCGCGGGCGGCGATGTCCTCCATCGAGGTCGCGTCGAAGCCCTGCGCCACGAACAGGCCGATCGCGGCCTCGTAGACGCGGTCGCGACGCTCCTCGCGCTTGCGGGCCCGGGTGCTCACCGGCGGGAACCCGACGACAGGCTCCTGCCCCGCCGGCTGCCCGGCCGACACCGTCCCCGCGGCTCGCGCGTCCATCGCGATCAGTAGAGCACACCCGTGACCCCACGAAGCTGGACCCGGGTCTTGTCCCCACCCACGGGTGTGACCTAGGTTGCACCAGGAAGCTGGACCTGGGTCCAGCTTCGTCCCGGCATCGCGAGGAGGCGATCGGGCGTGCGATGGGTCACCTACGACGCGGGGGACGGCGAGCGGGCCGGGCTCCGCGACGGCGACACGGTCCGCGGCCTCGCGGCCGGAACGACGCTCCTGGGGCTCCTGGGTGACGACGGCGAGCGGCTCGCCGAGGCCGGCGCCGCGGCGCGCAGCGACCCGGCCGAGGTCCGGGCCCTCGACGACGTGCGGCTGCTCGCCCCGATCCCGCGGCCGCCCTCGGTGCGCGACGGCCTGTGCTTCCTGGAGCACCTGCGCGGCTGCTACCGGGCGCTCGGCCGGCCCACCGACCTCGCGCCGGTGTGGACCGAGACGCCGGCGTTCTACTTCGGCAACCCCGCGGCGGTGATCGGCCCGTACGACGACGTCCCGATCGCTCCCGGCTCCGGGCTCTTCGACCTCGAGCTCGAGATCGGCGCGGTGATCGGTCGCGGCGGGCGTGACCTGCACCCGGACTCCGCCGAGGGCCACATCGTCGGCTACACGTTCTTCAACGACTGGACCGCGCGCGACCACCAGATGCGCGACATGGCGCAGGGCATCGGCATGGGCAAGGCCAAGGACAGCGCGATCACGCTCGGGCCGGCGCTCGTCACGGTGGACGAGCTCGAGCCCCACCGCGGCGAGCAGGGGTTCACGTTCGAGGTCACGGCGACGGTCAACGACCGCCGGATCGCCAAGGGCTTCCTGGCCGGCATGGACTGGAGCTTCGGCGAGCTGCTCGCGTTCCTGTCGCGCGGCACCGACCTGCGGCCCGGCGACGTGATCGGCTCGGGCACCGTGCCCGGCGGATGCCTGCTCGAGCACGTCGACACCACCGACCCCGCCGCGTTCACGGGCTGGCTTCAGCCGGGCGACGTCGTCTCCCTGGCGTCGGAGGCGCTGGGGGAGACCCGTCAGGTCGTCCGCCCCGCCCCGCCGGTCACGCGTCTGCGCACCGGCTTCTGACCCGCGAGAGCACCCCGAGAGGACGACCCGGCATGAGCACCCAGGACTACCGCAGGGGACTCCACGACCTCGGCCAGGGCTGCCACGCCTGGTTGCAGCCCGACGGCAGCTGGGGCTGGAGCAACTCCGGCCTGGTCACGGGGTCGGGCACCTCACTGATGGTCGACACGCTGTTCGACCTCCCGCTGACCCGGGAGATGCTCGACGGCATCCGGCCGGTCACCGACGCGCACCCCCTCGGGACGCTGGTGAACACCCACTCGGATCCCGACCACGTCAACGGCAACGAGCTCGTCGCCTCGCGGGACGTCGAGATCCTCGCCTCCGCAGCGGCCGCCGAGCTGATGACGCAGGAGGCCCTCGACACCGTCGCGAAGGTCAAGCACCTGGACGGCGCGCTCGGCGAGTTCGCCCGGCACATCTTCGGGCCCTTCGAGCTCGAGGGCATCACCGCGACCGGGCCGGACCGGACGTTCACCGGCGAGGAGAGCGTCGACGTCGGCGGCCGCGAGGTCCGGCTGATCCAGGTCGGACCCGCGCACACCCCCGGCGACGCGCTCGTCCACGTGCCGGACGCCCGGCTGCTCTACGCCGGCGACATCCTGTTCGTCGGCGGCACCCCGATCGCGTGGGCGGGCCCGATCGACCGCTGGATCGCCGCGCTCGACCTCATCCTCGACCTCGAGGTGGACACGATCGTCCCCGGCCACGGTCCGATCAGCGGCAAGCCCGAGGTCTCGGTGATGCGGGAGTACCTGGTCTCGGTGGAGGCCCAGGCGCGCCGGCGGTTCGAGGACGGTATGGACGTCGACGACGCGATCGCCTCGATCGAGCTCGGGAAGTTCGCCGACCTGCCCGAGCACGGCCGCCTCGCCCAGAACGTGCTCAACGTCTACCAGCAGCTCGACCCGTCCATCCCGCGCCCGGACCGGCTGACGGTGCTGACGCAGATCGCCGCCCTCGAGGGTTTCAGCGCCGACGCCTTCACCGGGGCCCCCTCCGCCCGACCGAGAGAACAGGAACCGACGCGATGACCGTGCGGACCACCCATGTCGGCAGCCTGCCGCGGCCCGAGACCCTGACCCGGCTGATGTACCTGCACCAGGAGGGCAAGGGCGAGACCTCCCAGCTCGAGGCCGCGGTCACCGACGCCGTCCACGACGTCGTGGCGATGCAGCACGGCGCGGGGATCGACGTCGTCTCCGACGGCGAGATGGGCAAGCCCGGCTTCGTCAACTACGTCCGTGAGCGCCTCGACGGCTTCGGGGGCCAAGCGCCGCCGTGGAGCATCGACGACCTCGAGGCGACCCCCGAGCTGGCGATCGCGCAGTACGGCGGGGAGGCCGGCGCGCACATCATGCCGGCGAACTGCGAGGGCCCGGTGAGCTACGTGGGCGCCGCCGCCGTGCAGCGTGACATCGACACCCTGCGCCTCGCGCTGGACAAGACCGGGCACTCCGCCGACGGGGGCGCGTTCCTCCCGGCCGCGTCGCCCGGCTGCATCTCGACCGGCAGCCCGAACCTGCACTACCCCGACTACGACAGCTACCTCGACGCGCTCGCCGACGCGATGGCGCAGGAGTACCGCGCGATCGTCGACGCGGGCCTGATCCTCCAGCTCGACTGCCCGGACATCCCGATGGCCGCGCACACCGAGTTCTGGTGCCGCGACGAGGTCCGGCGCCGCGGGCTCGTCGCGTTCGCCGAGCGCCACATGGCCGCGATCGACCGCGCGCTCGAGGGGATCGACGGCTCGCGGGTGCGCCTGCACATGTGCTGGGGCAACTACGAGGGCCCGCACCACCTCGACGCCCCGCTCGCCGAGCTGCTCCCACCCGTGCTCGCCGGCCGCCCCACGATGATCTCCTTCGAGGCGGCCAACCCCCGCCACGAGCACGAGTGGGAGGTGCTGTCGTCGCTCGGCATCCCGGACGACAAGGTCCTGCTGCCCGGCGTCGTCGACACCCTCAACAACATCGTCGAGCACCCCCGCCTCATCGCCCAGCGCCTCGAGCGCGTGGCCGGCGTCGTCGGCCCCGACCGCGTCATCGCGAGCACCGACTGCGGCTTCGGCACCTTCGTCGGCTTCGGCCGCGTCGGCGCGCAGGTGGCGGAGATGAAGTTGCAGGCGATGGCCGAGGGCGCAGCGCTGGTCCGCGCCTGACCTCGCCGGGCCGGCGTCCACCCCGCCCGCGACGCTTCGATTTTCGAATCGTCGTCAGCGGGATCGAGCCGGGCTCTCCGTCCCTCCGACACCCGCGGCACGTACCCCGGCGACGCTTCGATTTCCGAAGGATCGACTTCCACGAACCCACCCCCGCCCGGAGGCCTTCCCTCGTAGCGTCGGCCGTCGGAGCGGGGGAGGACCGGGTGGACGATCGGACGTGGGTGGCGACGGCCCTGGTCCACGACCTCGCGGTCGCCCTGCGGCGCCACCACCACGAGATGGCGAGGCGCCTGGGTCTCCGGGAGGTCGAGCTGGCGTGCCTGCAGATCGTCGACCGGCCACGGGGGATGCCGATGACGGCGCTCGCCGAGAGGCTCGGTCTCAGTCCGGGCGCGGCGACGGCGGTCGTCGACGGGCTCGAGAAGGCGGGCCGGGTCGCGCGGTGGCGCGACCCCGACAACCGTCGCAAGGTCGTGGTGGGTCACCTCGTCGCGCCGAGGGACCACCTGTCGTGGCAGGCGCTGCTCGACGACGTGCAGGCCCGGCAGGCGCCGTTCTCGGACGGGGAGCTGCTCGTGGTGGCGCGGTGGGTGGCGGCGATGGGCAACGAGCTGCACCGACGCGCGAGCGACCTGACGGACGCGCGGGCGGGGCGCGAGGCGCTGGAACGGCGGAGGCGCACCGGGTCGCGGTGAGGCGGTCACGGCGCGGCGCCAGACCGACACGCCGCGACACGCCGTGCGACACGCCGATTCCACCCATCTGGGTGCACGCCGAAGCTCCGGACGGACGCGCCTACGCTGGTGCCATCATGGCCGACCCGCAGACGTACCGACCCGCCACCGGGACCATCCCGGAAGCGCCCGGCGTGTACCGGTTCTCGGACGAGAACGGGCGCGTCATCTACGTCGGCAAGGCCAAGAACCTGCGCAGCCGGCTCAACTCCTACTTCGCCGACGTGGCGGGGCTGCACCCCCGGACCCGCCGGATGGTCACCACCGCCGCGGCCGTCCAGTGGACGGTGGTGCACACCGAGGTCGAGGCCCTCCAGCTCGAGTACAACTGGATCAAGGAGTACGACCCGCGGTTCAACGTCCGCTACCGGGACGACAAGACCTACCCGGTGCTCGCGGTGACGCTGAACGAGGAGTACCCGCAGCTCCGGGTCTACCGGGGGCCCAGGAAGAAGGGCGTGCGGTACTTCGGCCCGTACGCCCACGCGTGGGCGATCCGCGAGACGGTCAAGCTCCTGACGCGGGTGTTCCCGGCACGGGTGTGCTCGAGCGGGGTGTTCAAGCGCCACGGCCAGATCGGGCGCCCGTGCATGCTCGGCTACATCGACAAGTGCTCGGCGCCCTGCGTCGGGCGCGTCGACGCCGAGGAGCACCGGCAGATCGTCCTCGACTTCTGCGACTTCCTCGCCGGCCACACCGACCAGCTGATCGGCCGCATCGAGAAGGACATGCAGGTCGCCGCGGCCGACATGGACTTCGAGAAGGCCGCGCGGCTGCGTGACGACGCGGGTGCGTTGAAGCGGGTCGTCGAGAAGCAGGCGGTGGTGCTCGGCGACGGCACCGACGCCGACGTCGTCGCCTTCGCCACCGACGAGCTCGAGGCCGCGGTCCAGGTGTTCCACGTCCGCGGCGGGCGGGTCCGGGGCCAGCGCGGGTGGGTGGTCGAGACCGAGGCGGACAGCGACCTCGAGAGCCTGGTCGGTCAGTTCCTCGCGCAGTTCTACGGCGAGCAGGCCGCCCTCGCAGGCTCCGCGGACGACGCCGTGCAGCCGGTGCCGCGCGAGGTGCTCGTCCCGGCGATGCCCGCCGATGCGCAGGCGCTGACCCAGTGGCTCTCCGACCTGCGCGGCTCGCGGGTGTCGCTGCGCGTGGCCCAGCGCGGCGACAAGCGCACCCTCGCCGAGACCGTCGAGCGCAACGCCCGCGAGGAGCTGACCCGGCACAAGCTCCGCCGCGCCGGCGACCTCACGGCCCGCAGCGCGGCGCTCGAGGAGCTCCAGGAGCAGCTCGGCCTCGACACCGCGCCGCTGCGCATCGAGTGCACCGACGTCTCGCACGTCCAGGGCTCCGACGTCGTCGCGAGCCTGGTGGTCTTCGAGGACGGGCTGGCGAAGAAGGCCGACTACCGGCGCTACTCGATCCGCGGCGGCGCGGAGGGCGGCGACGTCGCGGCGATCGCCGAGGTGGTGCGCCGTCGGTTCTCCCGCTACCTCCGCGAGACCGCCGAGGAGGCCCCCGACCACACCGACACGGCGTGCTCCGGTGAGACCAGCGACGGCGCGCCGGCGTCGGGGGAGATCGCGCCCGAGGAGCTCGACGGGCCTCTTCCCGGCATCGACCCGACGACCGGACGCCCGCGGAAGTTCGCCTACCCGCCGAACCTGCTGGTGGTCGACGGTGGCGCCCCGCAGGTCGCCGCCGCGGCCGAGGTCCTGGGCGACCTCGGCGTCACCGACGTCGCCGTGGTCGGGCTGGCCAAGCGCCTCGAGGAGGTCTGGCTGCCCGGCGAGGAGGACCCGGCGATCCTTCCGCGCCAGAGCGAGGCGCTCTACCTGCTCCAGCGCGTGCGCGACGAGGCGCACCGCTTCGCGATCACCTACCACCGCCAGAAGCGGTCGTCGCGGATGACGGCGTCCGCGCTGGACGGGGTGCCCGGGCTCGGCGAGGCCCGGCGCACCGCGGTGCTCAAGCACTTCGGGTCGGTCAAGAAACTGCGGGCCGCGTCGGTCGAGGACGTCATGGAGGTGCCCGGCGTCGGCCGCCGCACCGCCGAGGCCATCCTGTCGGCGCTGACGGACGGGGGAACGACATGACGGGGCGCTCGGAGGTACCGGTGCGCACCGGCGGGATCGAGGTCGCGATCGTCTCCGGCCTGTCCGGGGCGGGCCGCAGCACCGCGGCCAAGGTGCTCGAGGACCTCGGCTGGTTCGTCGTCGACAACCTCCCGCCGGAGCTGATCGAGACGATGGTGGACCTGGGCACCCGCTCGTCGGGGCAGGTCACGCGCATCGCCGTGGTCATGGACGTGCGCAGCCGCGCCTTCACCGCCGACCTCGGCGCGGTGATCAAGGAGCTGGACGCGCGCGGCGACCGGCCCCGCGTGCTGTTCCTCGACGCGTCGGACGCCGTGCTGATCCGCCGGTTCGAGGCCAACCGCCGCTCGCACCCGCTGCAGGGCGACGGGCGCCTCTCCGACGGCATCGCCGCGGAGCGCGAGCTGCTCTCGCCGCTGCACGACCTGGCCGACCTCGTCGTCGACACCTCGAACCGCTCGGTGCACCAGCTGCGCGCGGCGATCGAGAGCGCCTTCGGCGACCACGCCGCGGACGTCGGGCACAGCGTCACCGTCGTGTCGTTCGGCTACAAGCACGGGCTGCCGCCGGACGCCGACCTCGTCGTCGACATGCGCTTCCTGCCCAACCCGCACTGGATCCCCGAGCTGCGCGAGCACGACGGGCGCGAGGCCGAGGTCCGCGACTACGTGCTCTCGCAGGAGGGTGCCGAGGAGTTCCTCGACCGCTACCTGGAGCTGCTGCGCCTCGTCGGCGCCGGCTACCGGCGCGAGGGCAAGCGCTACCTGACGGTCGCGGTGGGCTGCACCGGCGGCAAGCACCGCAGCGTCGCCGTCGCCGAGGAGCTCGCGAGGCGCATGGCCGGCCAGGACGGCGTGCGGGTCACGGTGTCGCACCGCGACGTGGGGCGCGAGTGAAGGCCGTCGCCCTCGGAGGGGGCCACGGGCTGCACGCGACGCTCACGGCGCTGCGACGCCTGACCGACGACATCACCGCCGTCGTGGTGGTCGCCGACGACGGCGGCTCGTCCGGGCGGATCCGGCGCGAGCTGGACATCCTGCCGCTGGGCGACCTGCGGATGGCGCTCGGTGCGCTGGCCGGCCAGGAGAACCCCGGCCCCGAGAACACGCTGTGGCAGCGGGTCTTCGAGCACCGCTACGGCGGGCACGGGGCGCTCGCCGGCCACGCCGTCGGCAACCTGCTGCTCGCCGGCCTGCTGGAGGTCCTCGACGACCCGGTGGCGGCCCTCGACCAGGCGTGCCGCCTGCTCGGGGTGTCGGGGCGGGTGCTGCCCATGAGCACGCAGCCGGTGGACATCGAGGCCGACGTCACCGGCATCTTCGGCCCCGAGGGCGGCGACCAGGGACGCGACGTCGCCCACCGGATCCGCGGGCAGGTCGCCGTCGCCACCACGCCCGGGCGGGTGCAGCACGTGCGGCTCGACCCGCGCCGGCCGCGGGCGTGCCCGGAGGCGTGCGACGCCCTGCGCTCCGCGGACGTCATCACCCTGGGGCCGGGCTCGTGGTTCTCGAGCGTCCTGCCCCACCTGCTCGTCCCGGAGCTGCTCAACGCCCTGGTCGAGAGCGAGGCCCGCAAGGTCCTCGTCCTCAACCTCGCGCCGCAGCCGGGCGAGACCGCCGGGTTCTCGCCCGAGCAGCACCTCGAGGTGCTCGCCGCGCACGCGCCGCGCCTGCGCCTGGACGTCGTGGTGGCCGACACCGACGCGGTCCCGGCGCCCGACCTGCTGCGCCGCGGGGCCGAGGCCTTCGGCGCGGACACGCTCCTCACCTCCGTCGGCGCGCCCGACGGCAGTCCCCGGCACCACCCCGAGGCGCTGGCCGAGGCACTCGCCAAGGCCGCCCACCATCGGGTCGATCATCGCGACCCCCTGGGCCCGGCCCGGACCGGCGGGACGAACGGCAGCCCTGCCGCCGTCGCGCCCGGTGCCGACCCCGCCCGCCCCCACCAGGAGGAGGACCGAAGGTGGCCATGACCGCAGCGGTCAAGGACGAACTCAGCAGGCTCGCGGTGACCAAGACGTGCTGCCGGCGCGCCGAGGTGGCCGCCCTGCTGCGCTTCGGCGGCGGGCTGCACATCGTCGCCGGCCGCGTCGTCGTCGAGGCCGAGCTCGACACCGGCTCCGGCGCCCGCCGCCTGCGCGGGGAGATCCACGACCTCTACGGGCACGGCCCCGAGGTCCACGTGCTCTCCCAGGGTGGACTGCGCAAGGGCACCCGCTACGTCGTGCGCGTCGCCGCCGACGGCGACTCCCTGGCCCGCCAGACCGGGCTCCTCGACCCGCGCGGCCGTCCCGTGCGCGGGCTGCCGCCCCAGGTCGTCTCCGGGGGCGTCTGCGACGCCGAGGCCGCGTGGCGCGGGGCGTTCCTCGCCCACGGTTCGCTCACCGAGCCCGGTCGCTCGTCCGCCCTGGAGATCACGTGCCCGGGCATGGAGGCCGCGATGGCGCTGGTCGGCGCGGCCCGTCGGCTCGGCGTGGTCGCCAAGGCCCGCGAGGTCCGTGGGGCCGACCGCGTCGTCGTCCGCGACGGTGACGCCATCGGCGCGCTGCTGACCCGCCTCGGCGCCCACACCTCGGTGCTGGCGTGGGAGGAGCGCCGGATGCGACGCGAGGTGCGCGCGACCGCGAACCGGCTCGCGAACTTCGACGACGCCAACCTGCGCCGCTCGGTGAAGGCGGCCGTCACGGCGACGGCGCGCGTCAACCGGGCGCTGGAGCTGCTCGGTGACGAGGTGCCCGACCACCTGGTGCAGGCCGGGCGCCTGCGGGTGGAGCACGAGCAGGCCTCGCTGGAGGAGCTCGGCCAGCTGGCGGAACCCCCGATGACCAAGGACGCGGTGGCCGGGCGGATACGGCGCCTCCTGGCCATGGCCGACAAGAAGGCCAAGGACATGCGCGTGCCCGACACGTCCTCGGTGGTCACCGAGGAGATGGCGGAGCTGGCGGACCACTGACCGGGCACGTGACGTCGTTCGCGCGACCCGGACAGCACGGCCGTGTTCGTTAGGGTGGCACCCCCACGGGGAACTGGACGGGAACGGCCGACTCACGAGAGGTAGGGCGAGGCGCAGTGACGATCCGCATCGGGATCAACGGGTTCGGTCGCATCGGGCGGAACGTGTTCCGTGCCCTGGAGAAGCAGCGTGCGGCGGGCACCGCCGACATCGAGGTGCTCGCGGTCAACGACATCACCGACAACAAGACGCTGGCGCACCTGCTGCGCTACGACTCGGTGCACGGCCGCTTCGACGGCACCGTCGAGTACTCCGACGACGCGCTGATCGTCAACGGCACCGAGGTGAAGGCCTACGCCGAGAAGGACCCGGCCGCGCTGCCGTGGGGCGACCTCGGCGTCGACGTCGTCATCGAGTCCTCCGGGATCTTCACCGACGCCGACTCGGCCGGGAAGCACCTCAAGGCCGGCGCCAAGAAGGTCGTCATCTCCGCGCCCGCCAAGGGCGAGGACCTGACCGTCGTCATGGGCATCAACGACTCGTCCTACGACGGCAGCCAGAACATCCTGTCCAACGCCTCGTGCACCACGAACTGCGTCGCGCCGATGCTCAAGGTGCTCAACGACAAGTTCGGCGTGGAGACCGGCTTCATGTCGACGATCCACGCCTACACCGGCGACCAGCGCGTGCACGACGCGCCGCACAAGGACCTGCGCCGGGCCCGCGCCGCCGCCGTGAACATCATCCCGACCACCAGCGGCGCGGCCGAGGCCACGGCGCTGGCGCTGCCCGCGCTCGAGGGCAAGGTCACCGGCATGGCCTACCGCGTGCCGGTCAGCGACGGCTCGGTCACCGACCTGACGGCCACCCTGAACAGCGACGTCACCGTCGAGGCGATCAACGCCGCGTTCAAGGAGGCGGCCGAGGGCGAGCTCGAGGGCGTCCTCGTCTACACCGAGGACCCGATCGTCTCCACCGACATCGTCGGCGAGGCCGCGTCGTGCACCTTCGACGCCGGCATGACCAAGGTGCTCGGCAACCGCAGCGTCAAGATCGTCGGTTGGTACGACAACGAGTGGGGCTACTCCAACCGCGTCGTCGACCTGACCACGCTCGTGGGCTCCAAGCTCTGATGCGGACAGTCGACGACCTGATCGCCGACGGGGTGCAGGACCGGTTCGTCCTGCTGCGCGCGGACTTCAACGTGCCCCTCGACGGCTTCACCATCACCGACGACGGCCGCATCCGCGCGGCGCTGCCGACGATCACGAAGCTCGCCGCGGCCGGGGCCAAGGTCCTCGTCATGGCCCACCTCGGGCGGCCGAAGGGCGGCGAGCCGCCCGGCCGTGACCCGGTGTCCTCGCTCTCGCCGGTCGCGGGGCGTCTGGGCCAGCTGCTCGACCAGCGGGTGTCGCTGGCGCAGGACGTGGTGGGGCTGTCGGCCCGCGGCGTGGCCGAGGGGCTGCGCTCCGGAGGCGTCGCGCTGCTCGCGAACGTGCGCTGCGACCCGCGCGAGACGGGCACCGAGGGCGAGCGCGAGCAGCTCGCGACGGAGCTCGCCGAGCTCGTGCCCAGCCAGGATCCGGATCGGCCCAGCGCCTTCGTCTCCGACGGGTTCGGCGTCGTGCACCGCGAGCAGGCCTCGGTGGTCGAGATCGCGCGCAAGCTCCCGGCCTACGGCGGCGACCTCGTCGCCCGCGAGACCGAGGTGCTGCGGCGGCTCACCGGCGACCCGGCCCGGCCGTACGCGGTGATCCTCGGCGGCTCGAAGGTCTCCGACAAGCTCGCGGTGCTGACCAACCTGCTGCCGAAGGTCGACACGCTGCTGGTCGGCGGGGCGATGTGCTTCACGTTCCTGGCCGCCGAGGGCAAGGGCGTGGGCGACTCCAAGTTCGAGTCCGACCAGCTCGACACCTGCCGGGAGCTGCTCGCGCAGTACCCCGACACGCTCGTGCTGCCGGTCGACGTCGTCGTCGCCGACGCGTTCGCGGCCGACGCGAACACCCGCACGGTGCCGGTGTCGGAGATCCCCGACGGCTGGCTGGGCCTCGACGTCGGGAGCGAGACGGTCCGCCTGTTCGGCGAGAAGCTCGCCGACGCCGCCACGGTGTTCTGGAACGGCCCGATGGGCGTGTTCGAGATGGCGCCGTTCGCGGCGGGCACCACCGGCGTCGCCGAGGCCGTGGCCGACTCGCCCGCCTTCAGCGTCATCGGGGGCGGCGACTCCGCCTCCGCGATCCGTGCGGCGGGCCTCGACGAGGTGCGCTTCGGCCACATCTCCACCGGGGGAGGCGCGTCGCTCGAGTTCCTCGAGGGCCACGTCCTGCCCGGCATCGCCGTCCTCGAGGAGAGCTGACATGGCCCGCAAGCCGCTCATCGCGGGCAACTGGAAGATGAACCTCAACCACCTCGAGGCCATCGGCGTCACCCAGAAGCTCGCCTTCGCCCTGCCCGGCAAGTACTACGACGTCGTCGACGTGGCGGTGCTCCCGCCGTTCACCGACCTGCGCAGCGTGCAGACCCTCGTCGACGCCGACTCGATGCCGATCACCTACGGCGGCCAGGACCTCTCGCCCGAGGACTCCGGCGCGTTCACCGGTGACGTCTCCGGCGCGATGCTGGCGAAGCTCGGCTGCACGTGGGTGGTCGTCGGGCACTCCGAGCGGCGCACGATCCACGGCGAGGACGACGCGCTCGTCAACCGCAAGGTCCGCGCGGCGCTGCGGCACGGCCTGACCCCGATCCTGTGCCTGGGGGAGGGCGAGGAGGTCCGCGACGCGGGCACCCACGTGCCGCACTGCACCGGTCAGCTCGACGCGGCACTGGACGGCCTCACGGCCGCCGACGTCGCGAAGATCGTGCTGGCCTACGAGCCGGTCTGGGCGATCGGCACCGGCAAGACCGCCGGCGTCGCGGACGCCCAGGAGGTGTGCCACGCCCTGCGCGAGCGGATCCGCGAGGTGCACGGCGCGACCGTCGCCGACAGCGTGCGCATCCTCTACGGCGGCTCGGTGAAGTCGAACAACGTCGCCGACCTCGTGAAGTCCGACGACGTCGACGGCGCCCTCGTCGGCGGCGCCAGCCTCGACCCCGAGGGCTTCGCGGAGCTCTGCGCCCTCGCCGCGGGCGGCCCCCTGCCCTGAGTCGTTCCGTCGCAGGGTCATGACGGAGTCGTCACGAGGGCGGGGTATCGTCCTCTCCAGGCACCGATCCCGCACGTCGGGGACGGTCAGAGCCCCGTCCGGCCCCGGACGGGGTCGGCACCCGGAGGTCACGGACACCGACATGCGACTGTTCCTCGACATCCTGCTCATCGCGTCCAGCCTGCTGCTGGTGCTGTTGGTGCTGCTGCACCGCGGGCGCGGGGGCGGGCTGTCGTCGCTGTTCGGCGGCGGGGTGCAGTCCAGCCTCGCCGGGTCGAGCGTCGTGGAGAAGAACCTCGACCGGCTCACCCTCTTCGTGGGTGCCATCTGGCTGATCTCCATCGTCGGTACGGGGCTGCTCGTCAAGATCGAAGGCTGACGGGCGGCCTCGGTCATTCGGCCGGGCCGCCCCTGGACGCGGAGGTACTCCGGCGATGGCGACTGGCAACGCGATCCGAGGCACCCGGGTGGGCTCGGGTCCGATGGGGGAGTCCGAGCGCGGGGAGAGCGCGGCGCGCACCGTGATCTCCTTCTGGTGCTCGAACGGGCACGAGACGCGCCCGTCGTTCGCGGTCGACGCGGAGATCCCCTCGAGCTGGGACTGCCCGCGCTGCGGCCTGCCGGCCAACACCGACGAGAAGAACCCCCCGCCCGCGAAGCGCACGGAGCCCTACAAGACGCACCTCGCCTACGTGAAGGAGCGCCGCTCCGACGCCGACGGTGAGGCCCTCCTCGACGAGGCGCTGGCCAAGCTCCGCGCGCGACGCGGCGAGAGCTGAGAGCATCCGGGGCATGGTGGCCCCGGCTCTCGACACACGGTTCGCGCTCGCTCAGTCCGAGCTCCCGACGGCGTGGTTCAACGTCGCGCCGCATCTCGCGACGCCCCTGGATCCCCCGCTCCACCCGGCGACGCGTGAGCCGGTCGGCCCGGACGACCTGGCTCCGCTGTTCGCCCAGGAGCTGATCGGCCAGGAGATGTCGGCCGACCCGTGGATCGACATCCCCGGCGAGGTCCTCGACGTCCTGCGCCTGTGGAGGCCGACGCCGCTGGTGCGCGCCCGTCGCCTCGAGGCCGCGCTGGGCACGCCGGCCCGGATCTACTTCAAGGACGAGTCCGTGTCGCCCGCGGGCTCGCACAAGCCGAACTCGGCCGTGCCGCAGGCGTTCTACAACGCCCGCGAGGGCATCACGCGCCTGGCCACCGAGACGGGCGCGGGCCAGTGGGGCACGGCGCTGGCCTTCGCGTGCGCGCAGTACGACCTCGAGTGCGCGGTCTACATGGTGCGCAAGAGCTTCGAGCAGAAGCCCTACCGCAAGGTGATCATGGAGACCTGGGGCGGCAGCGTCGTCCCGTCACCGATCGACGACCCGTCGCACCCCGGCTCGCTCGGCGCCGCGATCTCCGACGCGGTGCGCGATGCCGTCGGCCGCGACGACACCCACTACGCGCTGGGCTCCGTGCTCAACCACGTGCTGCTGCACCAGACGATCATCGGCCTCGAGGCCCAGCAGCAGCTGGCGAACGCGGGGGAGACCCGCCCGGACGTCGTCATCGCCCCGTGCGGCGGCGGCTCGAACCTCGGTGGCGTCGCGCTGCCGTTCCTGCCCGACCCCTCGGTGCGCCTGCTCGCCGCCGAGCCCGCGTCGTGCCCGACGCTGACGAAGGGCACCTACGAGTACGACTTCGGCGACACGGCGGGCCTGACGCCGCTGATGAACATGTACACGCTCGGCCACGACTTCGTGCCGCCCGGCATCCACGCGGGCGGGCTGCGCTACCACGGCGACTCGCCGATCATCTCCAAGCTGGTGCACGAGGGCCGGATGGAGGCGGTGGCGCACAAGCAGCGCGCGGTGTTCGAGGCCAACGTCCTGTTCGCGCGCGTCGAGGGCAAGATCCCGGCCCCGGAGGCGGGCCACGGGATCGCGTCGGTGATCCAGGAGGCGGCCGAGGCCACGCGGTTGAACGAGGAGCGGGTGATCCTCTTCAACTACTGCGGCCACGGCCTGCTCGACCTCGCCGCGTACCAGGAGTACCTGGCGGGCGACCTCGTCGACGAGCCGTGACCACGGTCCGGGAGGCCTCGCTCGCGGTGCTGCGCGAGCACGGCATCACGACGATCTTCGGGAACCCGGGCTCCACGGAGCTGCCGATGTTCCGGGACTTCCCGGACGACTTCCGCTACGCGCTCGCGCTGCAGGAGTCGGTGGCGGTCGCCATGGCCGACGGGTTCGCGCAGGCCACCGGCCGTCCGGGTCTGGTGAACCTGCACTCGGCCGCCGGGGTGGGTCACGGGCTGGGCAACGTCTTCACCGCCTTCCGCAACCGCACGCCCCTGGTGGTCGTCGCGGGCCAGCAGGCGCGGTCGCTGCTGGTGGGGGAGCCGTTCCTGTTCGCCGAGCGCCCGGCCGAGTTCGGCGAGCCCTACGTGAAGTTCTCGCGCGAGCCGGCCCGGGCCGCCGACGTCCCCGCCACCCTGGCCCGCGCGATCCACGTGGCGTCCACGCCGCCGTGCGGGCCGGTGCTCGTGTCGGTGCCGGTCGACGACTGGGACCGGCCCGCCGGCGAGGTCTCCGCCCACCGGGTCGTCGGCTCGGTGGCGGGCGACCCCGACGCGCTCGCCCACGTCGCGGACCACCTGGCCGCCGCGAGCGCGCCCGCGTTCGTCGTCGGCGGCGAGGTGGACCGTGACGGCGCCTTCGACGACGTCGTCGCCCTCGCCGAGCGGCACGCCGCCCGCGTGTACGCCGCTCCGATGTCGCCGCGCTGCGGGTTCCCCGAGCGCCACCGGCTCTTCGGCGGCTTCCTCCCGGCCGCGCACGACGGCATCCGGGCGGCGCTGGGCGAGCACGACCTCGTGCTGGTGCTCGGTGCGCCGGTGTTCCCGTTCCACACCGAGGGGGTGGTGGAGGGCGACACCGCCGTGCCCGAGGGCACGACGCTGGTGCAGCTCACCGACGACCCGGCGCACGCGGCCTGGACGCCGGTGGGCACCTCGATCGTCACCGGCGTGCGCCACGGGGTGCACGCCCTGCTCGCGGGGCCGCCGCCGCCGGAGCGCCCCCTCCCGGCGCCACGAGCGGCCGTCGCGCGGGTGGAGGCCGAGGACGAGGGCATCACCGAGGAGCTGCTGCTCCAGACCCTCGCGGACCTCCGGCCGGCCGACTCCGTGGTCGTCGAGGAGGCCCCGGCGACCCGCGGGCCGATGCACGACCACCTGCCCTTCGACCGCCCGGCGAGCTTCTTCACCTGCGCCAGCGGCGGGCTGGGGCACGGCCTGCCCGCCGCGGTGGGGATGGCGATGGGTCGTGGCGAGCGGGTCGTGGCGCTGGTCGGGGACGGCTCGGCGATGTACGGGATCCAGGCGCTGTGGTCGGCGGCGCAGCAGGGTGTCCCGCTGACCGTCGTCGTGGTGCACAACGCCCGCTACCGCGCCCTCGACCAGTTCGCCGAGCACTTCGGGATCAGCAAGCCGGTGGGCACCGCGCTCCCGGGGCTCGACTTCGTCGCCCTCGCGGCCGGCCAGGGCGTCCCGGGGGTGCGCGTCGAGCGTCCCGACGAGCTCGCGCCCGCCCTCATCGAGGCCCTGCGCTCGACGGGCCCGGTGGTGGTGGACGTGGTCGTGCGCTGACTCAGTCGCGCACCACGACCACGGTGCACTCGGCGTGGATGACGGCGCTGAGGCCGACCGAGCCGATGACCCGGCTGGCGAGCCCGCCGCGGCCCCGGTGGCCCACCACGAGCACCGCGGCGCCGCGGGAGTGGTGGATCAGGACGGTCGACGCCGGGCCCATGGCGATGTCGGCCTCGACGACGGGCGGCGCGGGGGCACCCCGGGCGGCACGCGTCGCCGACACCTCGTCGACGAGAGCCCGCACGTCGCGCGCCGCCGCGTCGTGCAGGATGCGCGCGTCGGGGATGACGCCCTCGGCGCTCGACCAGACGTCCGGGCCCGCGTAGGCCATGATCGCCCGCACCGGCACGCCGCGGCGCGCGGCCTCGTCCATCGCGTACTCGAGGGCGGCGCGCGACCCGTCGCTGCCGTCCACGCCGACGACGACGGCGCCCGTGGCGGAACCCGGCTCGGACATCTCGGTACTCCTCACGACGACCAGCAGGATCTCTGATCATGCTCCTGCGGGCCCGCCGTGTCAGGCCACGGTCACCATGTTCCGCGGCTCGACCGGAGTGCTCTTGATGACCGAGGTGACCGTGGAGGCGTGCTCCTGCCAGCCCTCGAGGACCCGGTCGAGGTCGGCGACGTCGCGCACCTGCACGCGCATGAGCAGGCAGTCCTCGCCGGTGATCTTGTGGCACTCGACGACCTCGGGCTGCCGGTCCGCGATCTGCTCGGCGATCTTCCCGTGCCCCAGGGCGGGCCGGACGCGGACCCAGGCCGCGATGGGATAGCCCAGCGCCGCGGGGTCGACGTCGAGCCGGTACCCCCGGATCACCCCGAGGCGCTCGAGGCGCTGCACCCGCTCGGTGACCGCGGGCGCCGACATCCCGACGCGTCGTCCGAGCGCCGACATGCTCAGGCGGGGGTCGTCGGCGAGCTCCGTGAGGATGCGGCGGTTGGTCTCGTCGAGCACCTTGTCGTTCTCCAGGCGCGGGCCCGTCCGTACTTCCGAACTCGTCGTCATCCGGCCACTATCCCCGTGAGAACGCCATGGAGTCCAGCGCTCCCGCCTTCGAGAATGGTGTCTGTTCGGCAGAGCGGCGAAGGGGATGACGGAGATGGTCACGTTCTGGGGAGTACTGCTGGTGCTGGGGTTCCTCGCGGTGGCGCGCTACGGCGCGGACACGCGCAGCGAGGCGGATCCGACCGGGCGCGACCCGGCCTGGCCGGTGACCCGCCGGCCGCACACGGTGCGGGGCGACGCGGTCCTGCTGGGCGAACTGGCGCACCGGGTCGCGGCGCACCGCCGCCTGTGGGAGGCCTACGACCGCAGTCTGCGGCCGTGGGAGCAGGAGTCGCAGGACCTCACACGACGGTCGTGAGCGACGGGGCCGCGCCGACCCCCAGCGACTCCCACGCCCGGGCGAGCCGCGCGACGGCGTCGTCGAGGGCGTCGGTGGAGAGGGTGTAGGGCAGGCGGAGGTACTGCTCGAAGGCGCCGCCGGTGGCGAAGCGGGGGCCGGCGGCGAGCAGGACGCCGTGACGG
The DNA here is from genome assembly GCF_050948445.1 of Actinomycetospora sp. CA-053990. Lineage (NCBI taxonomy): Bacteria > Bacillati > Actinomycetota > Actinomycetes > Pseudonocardiales > Pseudonocardiaceae > Actinomycetospora > Actinomycetospora sp. CA-053990. The sequence goes on from NZ_CP192043.1 coordinate 3,260,764, forward strand.
GAGGCGGCGTCGACGAGGGCCGAGGAGCGGGGCGCGCCGAGGTCGACCCAGAGGCTGAAGCCCCCGGAGGGCTTCGGGGCCCGCCACTCCGGGACGGCCCGCGCGAGCGCCGCCCGCAGGTGGTCACGACGGTGGGCCAGGACCCGGCGTCCGTCCGCGACGAGGTCGTCGAGCTTCTCGAGCAGCCCGACGGCCACGAGCTGCTCGAGCACCGGGGTCGAGATGTCGTCCGACGCCCGCACCGCCGCGACCCGCTGCAGCAGGGTCCGCGGGGCGCGCAGCCAGCCGATCCGCAGGCCGCCCCACACGGTCTTCGACAGCGACCCCGTGGTGATCACCGGGGTGGCACCGCCGGTGGACCAGGCGCCGAGCGGCGGCGGGCCGGGGGCGTCGATCCACATCTCGCGCAGGCAGTCGTCGACGACCAGCGGGACGCCGTGGCGCGCTGCGGCGGCCACGACTGCGGCCCGGGTCTCGGCGTCCATCACGGCGCCGGTGGGGTTCTGGTGGTCGGGCACGAGGTAGCCGACGGCCGGTGTGGCGGCCCGCAACGCCGCCGCGATCGCCTCGACGTCCCAGCCGTGGACGCCGTCCTGCTCCACCATCGCCACCGGGACCGCGCGTGCCGAGACGTGGCGGGCGAGGTCGATGGCGCCGGGGTAGGTGGGCTGCTCCATGAGCACGCGGTCGCCGGGGCGTACGAGCGCGCGGGCGACGAGGGCGTGGGCGTGCTGGGCGCCCGCGGTGATCATGACCTCGTCGGCGGAGGTGCGCAGTCCCTGGGCGCTCAGGCGCGCCGCGACGGCCTCGCGGAGCACCGGGAGGCCGAGCACGTCGTAGCCGGTGCTCGCGAGGTGCACGGGCAGCTCGGTCAGCGCGCGGGCCGCGGCCTCGCTCACGGCCTCCATGGGCGCCCACGGCGCGGCGTGCGCGAGGTCGATGACGTCGCGGCCCGGGGACCATCCGCTCACCGGGCCCATCGGCGCGAACGGCGTGTACCCGGCGGCCGGGGTCGGCGTGACCCCGCCGAAGGCGGCCGGGACGACGCCGCCCGACCCGGCCGGTGTCGCGCTCGGGAGGGCCGTCCAGGTGCCCGAGCCGCGGCGGCGCACCAGGTAGCCGTCCTCGCGCAGCTGCTCGTAGGCGGCGGCCACCGTGCCCCGCCCGATGCCCAGGGCCGCGGCGAGCTCGCGCTCGCTGGGCACCCGCGTCCCCGCGGCGAGCCGCCCGTCGGTGAGCAGGGACGAGACGCGGGTCGCCAGCGCGGCCTGGGCACTCGCGCCCGTGCCGCCGTCGTCACGCCACCCGGTGAGCAGGCGGGCGAGGCTCCCGGCACCGAGCTGGACGTCCATGGCCGCAGTCTGCCACTTCTGCCACTGTCTCTGCCACTTGAGCAGAAGTGGCGGTGGCATCACCTGCCACCGGGGGCCACTGTGGAGGACGTCCCGCTCACTGCGATCTCTAGGAGCTCCCGATGGCCCTCACGGTCACCCTGCTCGGCGTCCTCGTCGTCGCCGGGCTCCTGCTCGTCGCGCGCTACGGCGCCGACTCCCGCACGTCCGGCGACCCCACCGGTCGCGACGCCGCCTGGCCCACCGGCCCGGTCCGCGAGCACACGCCGCGAGAGGACCTCCGTGTCGCCCGTGCGTGGTTCGCCCAGCTCCGCTGCTGGGAGCTCTTCGAGCGCTCGCTGCGTCCCTGGGAAGCGCTGGAGGCGCCGGCGGCACCCGTAGCGCCGATGCGAACGGGGACTTCGCGCGCCTAGAAGCAGCGAACCGCGCGTTCGCTGCGCTAGGACAGGTCGCCCGCCGCCGCCTCGTCGAGGATCCAGAGGGTCCGCTCGGTGCCGCGGAGGCCGGCGATCGGGACGTCGGTCTCGGCGGCGCCGGCGTGGGCCCGGGCGATGACCTCGGCCTTGCCCTCGCCGGTGGCCACCAGCCACACCTCGCGGGCGTGGCGGGCCGCCGCGAGCGTCAGCGAGACCCGGGTCGGCGGCGGCTTGGGGCAGTCGCGGACGGCGACCACCCCGGCCGCCGTCGCGTGCACCGCGGGCGAGTCCGGGAAGACCGACAGCACGTGGCCCTCCGGCCCGCAGCCGGCGAGCAGCACGTCGAAGGCCGGGATCGCGTCGCCCCCGAGCCGCGCCGCCGCCGACGACAGCGTCTTGGCGTAGACGTCGGCGGCGAGGTCCGGGTCGCCGCCGCCGGCCTCCTCCGGGGCGTCGGAGGGCGGCATCGGGTGCACCCGCGCCGGGTCGAGCGGCAGCGCGTCGATCAGGTCCTCGCGGGCCTGGGCGTCGTTGCGCTCGGCGTCGCCGGCGGGGACGAAGCGCTCGTCGCCCCAGAACACCTCGACCGCACCCCAGTCGACGGCGTCGCGCCGGCCGGAGGCTGCCACCTCGCGGAGCATCGCGATCCCGACCCCGCCGCCGGTGAGCACCACCGACGCGGTGCCCCGGGCCGCCTGGGCCGTGGCGAGCGCGGTGATCAGGCGGTCGGCGGCGTCGGAGGCCGTCGTGTCGGTGTCGGGGTGGACGACGATCTCGGGGGTGCTCATGCGTCCGCCTTCGCCGCGGTGGGGGTGCCCTTGGACCGGCCGCGCGCCGTCGGCATCGCCTCGATGGCCTCGGCGTAGATGTCGTCGGGGTCGAGCCGGCGCAGCTCCTCGGCCAGGCACTCCCGGGTCGTGCGCCGGGAGAGGGCGACGCGACGGTCGGGCTGCCCGGGCTGGGAGAGCATCGCGCTCTTCGCGTCGAGGCGGACCAGCTCGATCGACCCGTTCGCCCGCTCGAGGCGCACCATCGCGATCTGCCCGCCCTGACCACCCGGCACGTCCCGGGTGGTGCGCGAGACGGGGCAGCCGAGGCGCGAGGCCAGCCAGCCGGTGAGCAGATCGGCGGACGCCGAGTCGGGCGCGCCGCCGACGGCCGCGCGCGTCACGCGATCGTGCGGGGGCTGGTCGAGGGCGGCGGTCAGCAGGGCGCGCCAGCTGGTGATGCGGCTCCAGGCGAGGTCGGTGTCGCCCGGCGCGTAGCGCTGGCGCAGCTTGGCCAGCGCCTTGGACGGCGACTTCGCCGAGCCCACGTCGGTGATGCGACGGCCGGCGACGCTGCCCACCGGGTCCTCGGACGGCGACACCGGCGCCTCGCCCGGCCACCACGCGACGATCGGGGCATCGGGCAGCAGCAGCGGGACCACGATGGAGCCGCCCTGGTCGGCCAGCGGACCGTACATGCGCAGGACGATGACCTCGCTGGCGCCCGCGTCGCCGCCGATGCGGATCTGGGCGTCGAGGCGCGAGGCCGCCCGGCGGACGCCGCGGGCCAGCACGAGCACGCGGCACGGGTGCTCGCGGCTGGCGTCGTTGGCGGCCTGGATGGCGGCCTCCGCGTCCGGGCCGTCCTCCGTGATGATGATCAGCGTCAGCACCCGCCCGAGGGCGACCGCCCCCGCGCTCTCGCGCAGGTCGACCATCGTCCGGTTGACCGCCGACGTGTCCGTCGACGGCAGGTCCACGATCACGGTTGTCTCCTCGTCACGGACGGCGCCACTGGCGGCCGGTGCGGTGGAGCAGGGCGTCGGCCGACGGCGGGCCCCAGGTGCCGGCGTTGTAGCTGTCCGGGGTGCCCTCGCGATGCCACTTCTCGATCACCGGGTCGAGGATCCGCCACGACAGCTCGACCTCGGTGTTGGTGGGGAAGAGCGACGGCTCGCCGAGCAGGACGTCGAGCAGCAGGCGCTCGTAGGCCTCGGGGGAGGCCTCGGTGAACGCCGTGCCGTAGCCGAAGTCCATGGTGACGTCGCGGACCTCCATGCCCGAGCCCGGCACCTTCGACCCGAACCGCAGGGTGACGCCCTCGTCCGGCTGCACGCGCACGACCAGCGCGTTCTGGCCGAGCTCCTCGGTCATGGTCTGGTCGAACGGCAGGTGCGGGGCCCGCTCGAACACGATCGCGATCTCGGTGACGCGCCGTCCGAGCCGCTTGCCGGTGCGCAGGTAGAACGGCACGCCGGCCCAGCGGCGGGTGTTCACCTCGCAGGTGATCGCGGCGTAGGTCTCGGTGACCGAGTCGGGCGGGAAGCCGTCCTCCTGCTGCAGGCCCTTGACCTCCGACGAGCCCTGCCACCCCGCGGTGTACTGCCCGCGGGCGGTGGTCTCGTCCAGCGGCTCGGCGAGCTTCACGGCCGAGAGGACCTTGATCTTCTCCTCGCGCAGGTCGTCGGGGGAGAAGGAGACCGGCTCCTCCATCGCCGTCAGCGCGAGGAGCTGCAGCAGGTGGTTCTGGATGACGTCCCGGGCCGCGCCGATGCCGTCGTAGTAGCCCGCGCGACCGCCGACGCCGATGTCCTCGGCCATCGTGATCTGCACGTGGTCGACGTGGTGGGCGTTCCAGATCGGCTCGAAGAGCTCGTTGGCGAACCGCAGGGCCAGCAGGTTCTGGACGGTCTCCTTACCGAGGTAGTGGTCGATGCGGAAGACCGCGTCCTCGGGGAAGACGTCGTTGACGATCGCGTTGAGCTCCTGCGCCGAGCGCAGGTCGTGACCGAACGGCTTCTCGATCACCACGCGGCGCCACACGTCGCCCTCGTCGTCGGCCAGGCCCGAGCGCGAGAGCTGCTTGCAGACGGTCGGGAAGGCCGACGGCGGGATCGAGAGGTAGAACGCGTGGTTGCCGTTGGTGCCGCGCTGCTCGTCGAGCTCCTGCACGCAGGCGGCGAGGCGGTCGAAGGCGTCGTCGTCGTCGAAGGTGCCCTGGACGAACCGCAGCCCCTCCGCCAGGCGGTCCCAGACCTCCTGGCGGAACGGGGTGCGGGAGTGCTCGCGCACGGCGTCGTGGACGACCTCGGCGAAGTCCTCGTCCGCCCAGTCACGCCGGGCGAACCCGACGAGGGCGAAGCCGGGCGGGAGCAGCCCGCGGTTCGCGAGGTCGTAGATCGCCGGCATGAGCTTCTTGCGCGCGAGGTCGCCGGTGACCCCGAAGAGCACGAGTCCCGACGGCCCGGCGATGCGGGGCAGACGCTTGTCGCGGGCGTCCCGCAGCGGGTTGACCCAGTCGTCGTGCTCGGGCGTCCCGGTGACCGACCGTCGGGTCACCGACTCACCTCCCGGACGGCGTTGGCGAGCGCCACCAGGCCGGCCGCGCGGTCGGCCAGGTGCAGGCGCAGGACGGGCCGCGCGGTACCGCCGTTCTTGGGTGCCGCGAGCACCCCGGCGTCGCCGATGGCCTGGGCGTGCTCGAGCGTGCCGAACGAGAACGGCTGGCCCGGGATCGCCAGGTCGTCGGCGACCGAGCCCGTGATCTGCAGGAACGCACCGTTCTGGTGCCCGCCCTTGTGGTACTGGCCCGTGGAGTGCAGGAACCGCGGCCCCCACCCGAAGGTGGTCTGCAGGCCCGTCGCCTTCGCGAGCTCGGGGCGCAGGGTCTCGAACGAGGCGTCGTCGAGCCGGTCGAGGTAGGCCTGGATCGCGAGGTAGCCGCGCTCGGGCGTCTGGTCCACCAGCGCCTGGATCGCCTCGGCGAGCGTGCTCGGCGTGCCGAGCCAGCTGCCGTCGCCGGCGGTGCGGACCTCGACCGGACCGTCGGTGAGCACCGGGGTGTCGTCGCCGGAGCCGGTCGACCCGCCGCCGTCGGACGCGGACGCGAGCAGGTCACGGGTGGCCTGCTTGGCCGACTCGACGTCGGGCTGGTCGAACGGGTTGATGCCGAGCAGGCGGCCGGCCAGCGCGACGGCGTGCTCCCAGAGCAGGAACTGCCCGCCGAGGCTGCCGGACACCGCGATCTGGGCGCCCGAGCCCTCCGGCCCGATCGCCACCGCCGTGGCGTCCGGTCCGTGGTCGGCGAAACCGGGCGCCTCGGCACCCTCGACGACGACCGGGAGCAGCCCGGTGCCCTGCTTGCCGGTGGACTCCGCGATGAGCTGCTCGGCCCAGTTGCCGAACCCGACCAGCCCGGAGCCGGTGTCGGCGAGCACGACCTTCTCCGCACCCGCGCTGTGCGCCGCGGCCATCGCGGCGGCGAGCACGATCGCGGGGTTGTCGGACGCGTCGCGCGCCAGCTCCGGGGCGGCCGCCGCGGCCTCGTCGAGGAGCTCGCCGATGTCCACACCGGCCAGCGCCGAGGGCACCAGGCCGAAGGCGGTGAGCGCCGAGTAGCGCCCGCCGACACCGGGGTCGGCCTCCACGAGCGAGCGGTAGCCCTCCTCGCGGGCGAGGTCGGCGAGCTTCGTGCCGGGGTCGGTGACCACGACCATCCGCGTCGCCGCGTCGATGCCGTTCGCCTCGAAGACCTGGGAGAAGATCCGTCGCTGGCTGTCGGTCTCGACCGTGCCGCCGGACTTCGACGACACGACGAGCACGGTGCGGCTCAGGTCGCCGGCGAGCGCGTCGGACACCTGGCCCGGGTCGGTGGTGTCGAGCACGACCAGGGGGTGGTCGCCGCCGACCGGCCCGCCCGAGCGGGTGGCGCAGATGACCTCGGGGGCCAGCGACGAGCCGCCCATGCCCGCGAGGACGACGCGGTCGACGCCCTCGTCGTGCAGGCCGCGGCGCAGGGCCGCGAGCTCGTCGACGAGCGGGCGCGAACTCTCGTGCAGCGACACCCAGCTCAGGCGCTTGCTGGCCTCGGGCTCCGCGTCCGGGCCCCACAGGGTGGGGTCACCGGCCGAGAGCTTCGACGCGGCGCCGTCCCCGACGAGCTTCTCGACCAGCGCGGCCGCGGCGTCGGCGAGCGCGCCGTCGGTGATGCGGACCTGGGGTGCCCCCGCGGCGCTCACGCCTGCTCCGGGCTGCGGCGCGTGAGCTGCTCCGACACGGTGTGGGTGAGCTCGCCCCAGGAGTCGTCGAACTTCTTGACGCCCTCGTCCTCGAGCACCTGATAGACGTCGTCGACGTCGACACCCACGTGGGCGAGGCCCGCGAAGACCTCGCGCGCGGCGTCCTCGGTGCCGGACACGGCGTCGCCGTGCAGCTCGCCGTGGTCGGCGAACGCCTTGAGTGTGGCCTCGGGCATCGTGTTGACGGTGTTCGGCGCGGCGAGCTCGGAGACGTAGAGCGTGTCCGGGTAGGCCTTGTTCTTCACGCCCGTCGACGCCCACAGCGGGCGCTGGGGCTTGGCGCCGGCGCCCTTGAGCGCGGCCCACCGCTCGGTGGAGAACACCTCGAGGAAGGCGGCGTAGGCCAGGCGCGCGTTGGCGATGGCGGCGGTGCCGCGCAGGTTGAGCGCGGCGTCGGTGCCGATGGCGTCCAGGCGCTTGTCGACCTCGGAGTCCACGCGGGAGACGAAGAACGACGCCACCGAGGCCATGCCCGTGAGGTCGTGGCCGTTGGCCCGCGCCTGCTCCATGCCCGCGAGGTAGGCGTCCATCACCTGGCGGTAGCGCTCGACCGAGAAGATCAGCGTCACGTTGACGCTGATGCCCTCGGCCAGGGTGCGGGTGATCGCCGGGATGCCCTCGGGCGTCGCCGGGATCTTGATCATCAGGTTGGGCCGGTCGACCGTCTTCCACAGGTCGGCCGCCTCGGCGACGGTCGCCTCGGTGTCGTGGGCCTTGCCCGGGTCGACCTCGAGGGAGACGCGTCCGTCGACGCCGCCGGTGCGCTGCCACACCTCGCGGAACACGTCGCAGGCGCGGCGGACGTCCTCGGTGGTGAGCTCGCGGATCGCGTCCTCGACCGAGGCGCCCCGCGCGGCGAGCGCGTCGAGCTCCTCGGCGTAGTAATCGGCGTCCGCGAAGGCGCTCGCGAAGATCGTCGGGTTGCTGGTGACGCCGACGACCTCGGAGTCCTTGATCAGACCCGCGAGGTTGCCGGACTCGATGCGCTGGCGGGACAGGTCGTCGAGCCAGATGGAGACGCCGGCCGCGGAGAGGTCGGCGAGGGGGGTGTTGCTGGCCATGGGGGTGTCCTTTGCGAAACGCGGACCGGGATCAGGCCGAGGTCTCGTTGGCGCGGGCGAGCGAGCGACGCCCCGCCTCGACCACGTGCTCGGTGGTGAACCCGAACTGCTGGAACAGGGTCTTGTAGTCGGCGCTGGCACCGAAGTGCTCGATCGAGACGCACTCGCCGTCGTCGCCGACGAACCGGTGCCAGGACTGCGCGATGCCGGCCTCGACCGAGACGCGCGCCTTGACGTCCGGCGGGATGACGTGACGGGTGTAGGAGCGGTCCTGCGCCTGGAACCACTCGACGCACGGCATGCTCACCACACGGGTGGGAACGCCCTCGTCCTCGAAGACCTTCCGGGCCTCGACGGCCAGCTGGACCTCCGAGCCGGTGGCGATGAGCACCAGCTGGGGCTGTCCGCCCGAGGCGTCCTGCAGGACGTAGCCGCCGCGCGCGACGCCGTCGGCGTCAGTGCCCTCGAGGATCGGCAGGTTCTGCCGCGTGAGGGCGAGGCCGGCCGGGCCGGTGGGGTTGTCGAGGATCGTGCGGATCGCCGCCGAGGTCTCGTTGGCGTCGGCCGGGCGGACGATCGACAGGCCCGGCACCGCGCGCAGCGAGCTGAGCTGCTCGATCGGCTGGTGGGTCGGGCCGTCCTCGCCGAGACCGATCGAGTCGTGGGTCCAGATGTAGGTCGTCGGCAGCTTCATCAGGGCCGCGAGCCGGACCGCGGGCCGCATGTAGTCCGAGAAGATCAGGAACGTGCCGCCGTAGACGCGGGTGCCGCCGTGGAGCGCGATCCCGTTGAGGATCGAGCCCATCGCGTGCTCGCGGACCCCGAAGTGCAGCGTGCGGCCGTAGGGGTTCATCTGGCCCCACAGGTTCGTCGAGACCGTCGACGGCCCGAACGAGTCCGCACCCTTGATCGTGGTGTTGTTGCTCTCCGCGAGGTCGGCCGAGCCGCCCCACAGCTCGGGGAGCTCCGGCCCGATCTCGCCGAGGATCTTCTGCAGCGCCTTGCGGGTGGCGACGGGGTCGTCGCCGACCGACCAGCTCGGCAGCTTGGCGTGCCAGCCGTCGGGCAGCTGGCGGCGCGCCATGCGCTCGAGCAGCGCGCGGCGCTCCGGGTTCGCCTGTGCCCAGTCGGCGAACTGCTTGTCCCACGCCTCGTGCGCGGCCTTGCCCCGCTCGCCGACCGCCCGGGTGTGGGCGAGCACGTCGTCGTCGATGGCGAAGTGCTTGTCGGGGTCGAAGCCGAGGATCTCCTTGACGGAGCGGACCTCGTCCTCGCCCAGCGCGGCACCGTGCGCGGCGCCGGTGTTCATCTTGTCCGGGGCCGGATAGCCGATGACGGTCCGCAGCGCGATGAAGCTCGGGCGCCCGGTCTCGGCCTTCGCGTTCGCGAGGGCCTCGCGGATGCCGACGACGTTCTCGCCGCCGCGCACCACCTGGGTGTGCCAGCCGTAGGCCTCGTAGCGCTTCACCACGTCCTCGTCGAGGGCGACGGTGGTGTCGTCCTCGATCGAGATGTGGTTGTCGTCGTAGATCACGACGAGGTTCCCGAGCTGCTGCCGCCCGGCGATCGACGACGCCTCGGCGGTGACGCCCTCCTCGATGTCGCCGTCGGAGGCGATCACGAAGATGTGCGAGTCGAACGGGCTCTCGCCGGTGGGGGCGTCGGGGTCGAACAGGCCGCGCTCACGACGGGACGCCATCGCCATCCCGACGGCGGAGGCGAGGCCCTGGCCCAACGGGCCGGTGGTGATCTCGACGCCCGGGGTGTGGCTGTACTCGGGGTGGCCCGGCGTGGCCGAGTCCCACGTGCGCAGCTCCTCGAGATCCCGCATCTCCAGGCCGTAGCCGGCGAGGAAGAGCTGCAGGTACAGCGTCAGGCTGGAGTGCCCGCACGACAGGACGAAACGGTCGCGTCCCTGCCAGCCCGGGTCCGACGGGTCGTGGACCATCGTGTGCTGGAAGAGCTCGTAGGCGAGCGGCGCGAGCGACATCGCGGTGCCCGGGTGGCCGTTGCCGGCCTTCTGCACGGCGTCGGCCGCGAGGACCCGGATGGTGTCCACGGCCCTCTGGTCGAGGTCGGACCAGTCGTCGGGACGATGCGGCGTCGTCAGCGCCTCGATCTCCTCGGCCGACTCGCTCGCGGGCTGTGTGCTGCTGACGTCTGTCGCGGTCACGAACCGTGCCTTCCTTGAGCGTCTCGGGATGCCCGCGCGATGCTCCCACGGGATCGATTCAAGTCCACTCGGACCTGCGTCGATCCTGGTGCATCCCGGCCGACGCTGAATACCCTCACCGCCCGTCACGAACACGGGCCCTATCCTCGTCGAGGTCGTCACCCGCCCGTGACGTGGCGGACACCGCAGCGACCAGGTGGCGCCCCCCGCGAGCGGGCGCGGCCGCGGGGGTGCAGACTTCCCCGACGACAGCGTGTAGGAGACGCGGGTCGTGACCGAAGCAGTCCCGTCCACCACAGCGAGGTGCCACCGAGTGAGCACGGCGGTCGGCCCGGTTCCCGCGACGCGGCGGAGTGGCTTCCTCACCACCGTGAAGGCGTACCTGGCGCTGACCAAGGCACGCATCATCGAGCAGCTGCTCGTGGTCACGGTGCCGGCGATGATGCTCGCCGAGCGCTCCGTTCCCTCACTCTGGCTCGTGCTCTCGGTGCTCGTCGGCGGCGCCGGCGCGGCGGCCAGCGCCCACGCCCTCAACTGCGTGGTCGACGCGGACATCGACGCGAAGATGGCCCGGACGAGCAAGCGTCCGCTGGCCCGCGACGCGGTACCCCGCTCCCACGCCCTGGTGTTCGGGCTCCTGCTCGGCGCGGCGTCGGCGGTGTGGCTGGGCCTCACCTCGAACTGGGTGGCGGCGTGGCTCGCGGTCGCCGCGATCGCCTTCTACATCCTGGTCTACACCCTGCTGCTCAAGCGCCGGACCAGCCAGAACATCGTCTGGGGCGGCGCCGCGGGGTGCATGCCCGTCGTGATCGGCTGGGCCGCGGTCACGGGCACGGTCGGCTGGCCCGCCCTGGTGCTCTTCGCGATCATCTTCTTCTGGACGCCGCCGCACTTCTGGGCTCTCGCGATGCGCTACCGCGACGACTACGCCGCCGCCGGCATCCCGATGCTCCCGGTCGTCGCCTCGCCGCGGCGCGTGAGCCGCCAGATCGTCGCCTACTCCTGGGCCATGGTCGCCTGCTCGGCGCTCCTCATCCCCGCGACGTCCTGGATCTACCTGGCCGCCACCGTCCTCGGCGGCGCCTGGTTCCTGATCGCCGCCCACCGCCTCGACAGCGCCGTGAAGCGCGACGAGGTCGTGAAGTCGATGCGGCTGTTCCACCTCTCGAACACCTACCTGACCGGCCTCTTCGTCGCCGTCGCGGTCGACTCCGCCATCGGCTGGCCGGTCTTCGGCTGGCCCTTCTAGTCGAAGACCTTCGGCGCACTCGGGCGGCGGGGGAAGCGCCCCCGCATGTCGGGCAGGTCGCGCCATCGCAGGCGGTCGACGCGCGCCAGGAACGTCGCGATGTCCTCCACCACCTCGTCGACGGCCTGCTCGCCCTGCCTTCCGATCGAGGCGACCTCCCATCCGTGCGCGAGCAGCTCCTCCGCGCAGGCCCACGCGACGTCGGGGTGGCGGTCGACGAGCACCCCGCACGACCTCTCGGGCCACGAGAGGTCCAGGGAACCCACGGCAGCGCTGCCCTCCGCCCGCGTCACGACGACGTCGACGAGCGGCGGCGGGAGCCGGGCCCGCAGGACGCCGAGCCGCACCCGGGTGCGTCGCGGTGTGTCCGACCCCGGGTGCATCAGAGCCGCGGCGGCCCGCACGCGAGCCATGCCCCGCTCGCCGGTGTGACGGTCGGCGAGCTCGACGACCTCCGCCGGCGTGACCCCGCAGCGACGGGCGAGCGCGTCGCCCACGACCACCGCCTCGACAGTGGGCAGTGCCCGCGCGACCTCCACCAGCGTCCGTGCCGGCGAGGTGAGGCGGAGGACGGCGCCGTCGGTGCCGTCGGGCCACTCGACGACCTCGTCGCCGGGGAGGTCGGTACACCGGACGCGGAGCCCGGCCAGCGAGCGGGTGCCGGAGGCAGGCACGAGCACCTCGGTGGGGGCGCCGCCCCGGCCGACGTCGACCACGGCGTCGATCGCGCCGTGGAAGAGCGCCGCGGTGGTGCCGGCGATCGTGCCCTCGGGGTGCCGCAGCATCGCGACCCGCGCCATCGTCACCTGGTCCACCAGCACATCCGAGGGGACGTACACATCGGGGGCGAGGGGCACGAACCCCGGCCCGCGCAGCCATCCCTTGGTCAGGTCCCCGCGTGCCACGGCCTCGGATCCACGGAACGGTCGATCGAGTCTCATATCCGGGTTCGACGCTGCCGCCACGTCGATGGTTCCGGTTCGCAGCTCTCCGTGCCGATGGGTCGGCGGCGCGCTGAGCGTCCCCGCCGCCGACGGCGGACGGACGTCCCGACTCCGAGCTCTCCATTTCGATCTCTCGGCAGTATCACCAGAGCGGGAGCGCTGACGGCACTGTCGGGAGATCGAACTGGAGAGGTCCCGCCGACCTCCACGCTGGTCGGGCGCCCGTCAGGGCAGCAGGAGGAGCTTGCCCGTCGTGCGGCGGGACTGGAGGTCGCGCTGGGCGTCGGCGGCGTCGTCGAGGGGGTAGCGGCCGCCGATGCGCACGCTCAGGTCGCCGGCCGCCACGGCCGAGAACACCGCGTCGGCGCGGGCGGCGAGCTCCTCGGGGGTGCGGACGTGCCAGTGCAGCGAGGGGCGGGTCAGGTAGAGCGAGCCGCCGCTGTTGAGCCGCTGGGGGTCGACGGGCGGGACGGGCCCGCTGGCGGCGCCGTAGAGGGCCAGGACACCGCGGACGCGCAGGCTCGCGAGGGAGGCGTCGAAGGTGGACGCGCCGACGCCGTCGTAGACGACCGCGACGCCCTCGCCGTCGGTGAGGGCGCGCACGCGGTCGGCGAGGTCGTCGCCGTAGCGCAGCGTCTCGTGGGCGCCGGCCTCGCGGGCGAGGGCGTCCTTCTCCTCCGAGGAGGTGGTGGCGAGGACGCGGGCGCCCAGTGCGCTCGCCATCTGGCAGAGCAGCAGACCCATCCCGCCGGCCCCGGCGTGGACGAGGACGACGTCGCCGGGCGCGACCGGGTGGGTGTCGTGGACGAGGTAGTGCGCGGTCATGCCCTGCAGCGCGACGGCGGTCGCGGTCTCGAGGTCGATGGCCTCGGGCACCACGACGAGGTCGGTGGCGGGTACCGCGGCGACGGTCGTGTAGCTGCCGAGGGTGTTGGTCCAGGCGACGCGGTCGCCGGGCGCGAAGCCCGTGACGCCGGGGCCGACCTCGCGCACCGTCCCGGCGCCCTCCACGCCGGGCACGAGGGGGAGCGGCGCCGGGTAGATGCCCTCGCGGAAGTAGGTGTCGATGAAGTTGACGCCGGCCGCGGCGAGGTCGACGAGCACCTGGCCGTCGCCCGCCACGGGGTCGGGCAGGTCGACGGACTCGAGGACCTCGGGCCCGCCGTGGCGCGGGATGCGGACGGCGTGCACGTCAGGTCCTCCCGGCGAGGGCGGGGGCCGAGGCGGCGTCGGCCGGGGGCGCCGAGGTGACGAGATCGGGCTCGGCGGTCGCCGACCACAGCCATGCCGCCGCGGCGACGGTCGTGACCGCGCCGAGGACGTGCAGGGCCACGAGCAGCTCCGGCACCCCGAGGGCGTACTGGATCCCGCCGAGCGCGCCCTGGGCGAGCGTCAGCAGCACGAGCACCCGGAGGCGAACGACGACGGCGCGCGGCACGGACACCGCGTGGACCATGAAGCCGACCCCCACGAGCAGGCCCAGGAACGCGAACAGCAGGTGCGCGTGGGCTGTCGCCAGCGTCGGGAGCGGGACGGCGGCGAGGCGCGGGGTCGCCGCGTCGCCGCCGTGCGGGCCGGCTGCGGTGACGAGCGTGCCGGCGACGAGCAGGGCGACGAGCACCACGGACGCGACCGCGAGCAGACCGCGCAGGGCCGGGGGCACGGCCGGACGCCAGGGTGTGCCCGGCGGGGCGGCCATGGCGGCGGGGGAGGACTCGCGCACGAGGAGCACGGCGAGCCAGATGAGCGGGATCGTGACGAGGAAGTGCGGCGCGACCGTGTACCAGGCGAGCCCCGTGAGCACGGTGATCCCGCCGATCACCGCCTGGGCGACCACGCCGAGCGGCATCGTGGCGGCGAGCAGCACGAGCCGTCCCCGGCGTGGGCGCACGTTGAGGGCCGCGAGCAGGCAGGCCCCGGTGACGATCACGAGCGCGATGCCGAGGAGCCGGTTGCCGAACTCCACCCACTGGTGCAGGACGGCGATCTCGGCGTGCGGCACCGGGACGAGGCTGCCGGGGAAGCACTGGGGCCACGTCGGGCAGCCGAGCCCGGACCCCGTGACGCGGACGACCGCGCCCGTGACCGCGATGCCGGCCTGGCCGACGACCGCGGCCATCGCGAGGCCGCGCATCAGGCCGGGAGGTGTGGCGGGGAGGCGCTCCAGCACGGCCGCGATCCTACGACGCCCGGTAGTGCGATGCGGCGCGGCGCAGTGCGGTGCTCAGGTCCAGCGCACGGTGCGCGTCGCGATCCCGCCGGCGACGACGGCCCACACGATCAGGACGACCATGTGGCCGAGGGCAGGCGTCCCGCCGAGCAGGGCGGTGCGCAGGCCCTCGGCGAGCGCCCCGGACGGCAGGAGCTGCACGACGACGGCGAGCGGGCCCGGCAGCGCCGAGGCGGGGACGAGCACCCCGCCGGCGAACAGCAGCACGAACCAGACGATGTTGGCGACGGCGAGCACGAGCTCGGCGCGCAGGCTGCCGCCGAGCAGCACCCCGACGGCCCCGAACGCCGCGGTGCCCAGGACGACGAGCAGCAGCGCCCACCCCGGCGAGCCGAGCCCCGGGCGCCAGCCGAGCGCGAGCGCGACGGCACCGAGCACGACGACCTGCACGAGCACGACCGCGGCCATCCCGCCCAGGCGCCCGAGCACGATCATGGAGCGGGGGACCGCCGTGGCCGCGAGCCGGCGCAGCACGCCGTAGCGCCGGTCGAAGCCCAGCGAGATCGCCTGGCTGGTGAACGCCGTCGACATCACGGCGAGCGCGAGCACCGTCGCCAGCGCCGAGTCGACGCGCGGCTCGGGCAGCGGGACGAACTCCAGCAGCGAGAGCCCCACGAGCAGCGCGAGCGGGATGATGAGCGTGAGCAGCACCTGCTCGCCCTGGCGCAGCGCCAGCTTCGTCTCCAGGGCGACCTGCGTGGCGAGCATCCGGCCCAGCGGCCCGCGCCCGGGGGCGGGCGTGAAGGTGCCGGCCTCGAAGCTCATGAGCGCAATTCTCTCCCCGTGAGCTCGAGGAACACGTCCTCGAGGCTGCGGCGGGCCACGCGGAGGTCGTCGGCGAGCACGCCCTGGCGCGCGCACCAGGACGTCACCGTCGAGAGCACCTGCGGGTCGATGGCGCCCTCGACGAGGTAGCTGCCGGAGCTCGGCTCGGACACCGTGCACCCCTCGGGCAGGGCCGCCGTCAGCAGCTCGAGGTCCATGCCCGCGGCCGCGCGGAAGCGCAGCTCGCGGTCGGCACCCGCGGCGGTGAGGTCCTCGGGGCTGCCCTCGGCGACGACCCGTCCGTGGTCGACGATCACGATGTGGTCGGCGAGCGTCTCGGCCTCCTGCATCAGGTGCGTGGTGAGCAGCACCGCGACGCCGTCGGCGCGCAGCGCGCGCACGAGGTCCCACACGAGTCGCCGGCCCTGCGGGTCGAGGCTCGCGGTGGGCTCGTCGAGGAACACGAGCTCCGGGCGCCCCACGACGGCGCACGCGAGCGCGAGGCGCTGCTGCTGGCCGACCGAGAGCCGCTTGTAGGGCGTGCGGGCGCACCCGGCGAGCCCGAGGGTGTCGACGAGCCAGTCGGGGTCGAGCGGGTCGGCGGCGCAGGCGGCGACCAGGCCGAGCATCTCGCGGACGCGCACTCCGGGGTAGGCACCGCCGCCCTGCGGCATGACACCGATGCGGGCGCGCAGGGTGTCCGGCGCGCCCGCCGGGTCGACGCCGAGCACCCGGACCTCGCCGCTGTCGCGGGAGCGCAGCCCCTCGCACACCTCGACGGTGGTGGTCTTGCCGGCGCCGTTGGGCCCGAGGAGCGCCAGCACGCTGCCGGGCGCGAGGTCGAGGTCGAGACCGTCGACCGCCGCACGCCCCTGGTAGCGCACGACGAGGCCGCGCACCGAGAGCGCGGCCGGGGATCCCGACACGCCGACAGCCTAGGCGGCCGGGGTCCGCGGCACGCGCCCGCGCGTCGCGGCCAGCGGGACCAGCGCGAGCAGGGCGGCCGCGGTGATGGCCATCGGGAGCTGGTAGGTCCGGAACGAGAAGTCGGCGCCCGTCGGGGGCACGAGCAGCGCGACGATCGCGCAGATGGCGACGGCGAAGCCGCGGATGCGCGGATTCCGCACCGAGGCCGCCAACGGCACGATCGCCCACAGCAGGTACCAGGGGTGCAGCACCGGCCCGGCGAGGAAGACCGCGCCGAAGCCGTAGCCCATGCCCGCGACGGCGTGCAGACGCCCGTTGAGCACCATGAACAGCAGCAGCACGCACACCAGCGCGGCGACGCCGAGCCCGGCGGCGCGGGTGAGGTCGAGGACGGCGTCGGTGTGGTCGCCGAGGCCGAGGACCCCGCCGAGCCAGCCGCCGAGGACGCCGAGGTCGGTGGTGACCGACAGCCAGCTGCGCAGGAGGTTCGGCACCGAGAGCGCCTGGATCCACCCGAAACCGAGCCCGCTGCCCACCGACACCGCGGCGACCATCCCGAGCCCGAGCGCCGAGCAGGCGGCGCCGTAGCGGACGAGACGCCCGATCCCACCCCCGCGCTCGCGGGCGACGTGCGCGGCGAGGAAGCCCAGCGCGAGCACCGCGGGGATCTTCCCCGAGGCGCCGAGGCCGATGAGCAGCGCGCCCAGCACCCACGAGCGTCGCATCCCGATCTCGAGGCCCGCGAGGACGACGCCGAGCATGATCGCGTCGTTGTGGATGCCGCTGACCAGGTGGAAGAGCACCAACGGGCTGATCGCGAGCCAGAGCGCGGCGATCGGCTCGACGCCGGCGCGGCGCGCGAGGTGGGGCACCGCCCAGATGACCAGGCCCAACGAGGCGAGCGCGAGCACGCGGTGCAGGTAGACGCCGAGCACGATGTCGTCGCCGGCGATGCCGGTGATGAGGCGCCCGAAGGTGAGGAAGCCGGGCCCGTATGGCGACGGCGTCGTCCGCCAGATCGTCGGGATGCTCGCGACGAGCGGGTCGGAGAGCCCGAGGGCCTGGGCGGCGCCGTAGACGTAGGGGTCGAACCCGCGCGAGACGACCTCGGCCTGGGAGAGGTAGCCATAGACGTCGGTGGAGAACAGCGGCGGCGCGACGGCGAGCGGCACCATCCACATGACGAGGATCCGCGTCAGCTGGCGCACCGACAGGCGCACACGCCCCGGCCACGCGAGGCGCCCGAGCCACAGCCAGGCGAGGACGAGCATGCCCATGCCGATGTAGGCGAGCGTCAGCGAGACCGTCGGCATGCGCCCCCACAGGCCGAGCACGCGCGTGCCCAGCAGGGGGTTGTAGGCGGGGGCGGGCGTGGCTCCGCAGCCGAGGGCGCCGACGGCCATGAGTAGCGCGCCCGTGGTGCCGAACCGGCGCACGGTGCGGAGGCGCCGACGCTCGTCGGGCGTCGGCGGGGGCGGGACGGCACCCGGCGGGGTGACGGACGGGGACACCTCGGCAGGCGCCTGCGGGGCCTGCGCCGTCCCGGTCACGCGACGGGACGATACCGAGCGCCCCGTACGACCTCGTCGGCGTCCCCGGAGGCCGGAGTGAGAGCCGGGGTGAGGGTAGGTAACCCTGCGTGAGGGCGATCACCTCGCCGATCAGGGCCGCCACTTTGCCCGGCGCCGATAAATAAGCAAGACTGACGTTGCTAAATAGCGGATAGACTGTGGAGAGCACAGCGAGGAGGTGAGGACCATGGGCACCGACGGACACGACGGCCGCACGCGGGACCTCATCGTCCGCCGCCTGCTGGAGCACGGGCCGACCACGGCGATGGACCTGGCCGGGGTGCTGGGTCTCTCCGGGGCGGCGGTGCGCCGTCACCTCGACGCCCTCGTCGCCGACGGCACCGTCTCCACCCGCGACGCCCCGCGCGCCTCCGGGCGCGGTCGCGGACGGCCCGCACGCCAGCACCTGCTCACCGAGCAGGGACGGCGCCGGGCCGGACGCGGCGAGGACGACGTCGCGGATCTTGCGATCTCGGCGCTGCGCGAGCTCGCCGACGCCGCGGGGGAGGACGCCGTCCGGGCGTTCGCCCGCCGCCGCATCCTCGGTCTCCTCGCGGAGCACCGCGAGGACATCGAGGCGGAGGCCGACCGCCCGGACCGGGTCGAGGCCCTCGCGGGCGCCCTGTCCGGCGAGGGGTACGCCGCCTCGTCCCGAGCTGCCAGCACGGGCGCGCAGCTCTGTCAGCACCATTGCCCGGTGGCCGGCGTGGCCGCCGAGTTCCCCCAGCTCTGCGAGGCCGAGACCGAGGTCTTCGCCGAGCTGCTGGGCACCCACGTCCAGCGTCTGTCGACGATCGCGCGCGGCGATGCCGCGTGCACCACGCACGTACCGGCGCAGGTCACCACCACCACCGTCAAGGGAAGGCAGGTCGTATGACCACCTCCGCGGAGCGGACCACCCCCACCGCCCCCGCCGAGCTCACGCAGGAGGAGACCCTCGCTGCGCTCGGGAACTACCAGTTCGGGTGGCACGACACCGACGTCGCGGGCGCCAGCGCGCAGCGCGGCCTCAGCGAGGCGGTCGTGCGTGACATCTCGGACAAGAAGAGCGAGCCGGACTGGATGCTCCAGCTGCGACTCAAGGCGCTGAACACGTTCGAGAAGAAGCCGATGCCGCAGTGGGGTTCCGATCTCTCGGGCATCCACTTCGACAACATCAAGTACTTCGTCCGCTCGACGGAGAAGCAGGCGGCCACCTGGGACGACCTGCCCGCCGACATCAAGGACACCTACGACAAGCTCGGCATCCCCGAGGCGGAGAAGAGCCGTCTGGTCTCCGGTGTCGCGGCGCAGTACGAGTCCGAGGTCGTCTACCACCAGATCCGCGAGGACCTCGAGCAGCAGGGTGTCATCTTCATGGACACCGACACCGGGCTGCGCGAGCACCCGGAGCTGTTCGAGGAGTACTTCGGCTCGGTGATCCCGGCCGGCGACAACAAGTTCTCCGCGCTGAACTCCGCGGTGTGGTCCGGCGGCTCGTTCATCTACGTGCCCAAGGGCGTCCACGTGGACATCCCGCTGCAGGCCTACTTCCGGATCAACACCGAGAACATGGGCCAGTTCGAGCGGACGTTGATCATCGTCGACGAGGACGCCTACGTCCACTACGTCGAGGGCTGCACGGCGCCGATCTACTCGTCGGACTCCCTGCACTCCGCGGTGGTCGAGATCGTCGTGAAGAAGGGCGGCCGCTGCCGCTACACGACCATCCAGAACTGGTCGAACAACGTCTACAACCTGGTCACCAAGCGCGCCAAGGCCGAAGAGGGCGCGACCATGGAGTGGGTCGACGGCAACATCGGCTCCAAGGTGACCATGAAGTACCCGGCCGTCTGGCTGACCGGCCCGCACGCCAAGGGCGAGGTGCTCTCGGTGGCGTTCTCCGGTGAGGGCCAGCACCAGGACGCGGGCGCCAAGATGGTGCACCTCGCGCCGTACACGTCGTCGACGATCATCTCGAAGTCGGTCGCGCGCGGCGGTGGACGGACGAGCTACCGAGGTCTGGTCCGGGTCAACAAGGGCGCGCACCACTCGCGGTCGACGGTGAAGTGCGACGCGCTGCTGGTCGACACGATCAGCCGCTCGGACACCTATCCCTACGTCGACGTCCGCGAGGACGACGTGACGATGGGCCACGAGGCGACCGTCTCGAAGGTCAGCGAGGACCAGCTCTTCTACCTGATGTCCCGCGGGCTCTCCGAGGACGAGGCCATGGCGATGATCGTGCGCGGGTTCGTCGAGCCCATCGCGCGCGAGCTCCCCATGGAGTACGCGCTCGAGCTCAACCGCCTGATCGAGCTGCAGATGGAGGGTGCTGTCGGATGAGCGACGACACCGTCGCGCGTTCCGGGGGCGGCGTCATCGACGCCCCCGGCGCCCCGGTCCTCGACGTGGACCCGGGCATCAAGACCGCGGGCAGCCCGAAGCTCGCGCCGTGGGAGCTGCGCTTCACCTCCTACGACGTCGAGGCCTTCGAGGTCCCGCGCGGTCGTGAGGAGCAGTGGCGGTTCACGCCGCTGCGGCGCCTGCGCGGGCTGCACGACGCCTCGGTGACGGCCGACGGCCGGATCGACGTCTCGGTGGTCTCCGGCTTCGGGGACGCCGCGGCGGACCTCACCGGCTCCGGCACCCGTCACGAGACCGTCGGCCGGGACGACGCCCGGCTCGGTGACGGCGGCATCCCCGCCGACCGGGTCGCGGCGCAGGCGTGGTCGTCGTTCACCGAGGCCCACGTGGTCACGGTGAACGAGGCCCGCTCCGACGACGAGCCGCTGACGATCACCGTCGGCGGCCCCGGGGCCGGCGCCACCGCGTTCGCGCACCTGCAGCTGCGCCTCGAGCACCACGCCCAGGCCGTCGTGGTCCTCGACCACCGCGGCTCGGGCACGGTCGCGGCGAACACGGAGTTCGTGGTCGCCGACGGCGCGAAGCTCGAGGTCGTCGAGGTCCACGACTGGGCCGACGACGCCGTCTACGTGGGCGCCCAGCACCTCTCGGTGGGTCGCGACGCGACGATCCGGCACACCTCGGTGACGCTCGGCGGCGACCTCGTCCGGCTCTCCCCGGTCATCAACTACCGGGCGCCCGGCGGCGACGTCGAGCTCGACGGGTTGTACTTCGCCGACGGCGGCCAGCACTTCGAGCAGCGGCTGCTCGTCGACCACTCGGTGCCGAACTGCCGCTCGCGCGTCATGTACAAGGGCGCCCTGCAGGGCGTCGACGGCGGGCTCGGGTCATCTTCTGGCCAGGCGCACACCGTCTGGATCGGCGACGTGCTGATCCGGAAGGCGGCCGAGGGCACCGACACCTACGAGCTCAACCGCAACCTGCTGCTCACGGACAACGCCCGGGCCGACTCGGTGCCGAACCTCGAGATCGAGACCGGCGAGATCGTCGGCGCCGGCCACGCCAGCGCCACGGGAAGGTTCGACGACGAGCAGCTGTTCTACCTGATGGCGCGGGGGATTCCCGAGGCCCAGGCACGCCGGCTGGTCGTCCGCGGCTTCTTCGGCGAGGTCATCCAGAAGGTCCGCGTGCCGGCGCTGCGCGACCGTCTCGAGGCGGCCATCGAGGCCGAGCTCGAGGTCGTCGGGGTCTGACGGCTCCGCCCCCCACCACCACGAACACTCCCGAAAGAGGCTTGATGTCCACCCTCGAGATCCGCGACCTGCACGTCGAGGTCGAGACCGAGTCCGGTCCCAAGGAGATCCTGCGCGGTGTCGACCTCACCGTGAACTCGAACGAGACCCACGCGATCATGGGTCCGAACGGTTCCGGCAAGTCGACGCTGGCGTACTCGATCGCGGGCCACCCGAAGTACACCGTGACCAAGGGCCAGGTCCTCCTCGACGGCGAGGACGTCCTCGAGATGGCCGTCGACGAGCGCGCCCGCGCCGGCCTGTTCCTCGCCATGCAGTACCCGGTCGAGGTCCCCGGCGTCTCGATGTCGAACTTCCTGCGCTCCGCCGCCACCGCCACGCGCGGCGAGGCGCCGAAGGTGCGGCACTGGGTCAAGGAGGTCAAGGGCGCGATGTCCGACCTCGAGATCGACCCGGCGTTCGCCGAGCGCAGCGTCAACGAGGGCTTCTCCGGCGGCGAGAAGAAGCGCCACGAGGTGCTGCAGATGTCGCTGCTGAAGCCGAAGATCGCGGTCCTCGACGAGACCGACTCGGGCCTCGACGTCGACGCCCTGCGCGTCGTGTCGAAGGGCGTCAACGAGTACAAGTCGCAGTCGGACGTCGGCATCCTGCTGATCACGCACTACACCCGCATCCTCCGGTACATCGCGCCCGACCGCGTCCACGTGTTCGTGAACGGCCGGGTCGCCGCGTCCGGGGGCCCCGAGCTCGCCGACGAGCTCGAGGAGAACGGCTACGAGCGGTTCGTCGGGGCCTTCGGCGCCGACAAGGAGGAGCAGCCGGCATGACCGCACTCGCATCCGCTCCCGCGGGTGCGACCCTGGATGTCGCGAAGATCCGAGCGGACTTCCCCATCCTGAGCCGCACCGTCCGCGACGACAAGCCGCTGGTGTACCTCGACTCGGGCGCGACCTCCCAGCGTCCGCGCCAGGTGCTCGACGCGGAGAGGGCGTTCCTCGAGACGTCCAACGCCGCCGTGCACCGCGGGGCGCACGCCCTGTCGGAGGAGGCCACCGACGCCTACGAGTCCGCCCGCGAGCGGATCGCGGCGTTCGTCGGCGCCGACGTCGACGAGGTGGTGTTCACCAAGAACGCCACCGAGGCGATCAACCTCGTCGCCTACGGCATGAGCAACGCCTCGGTCGGCGACGGCGTCGACGCGGCGGCCGAGCGGTTCCGTCTCGGGCCGGGCGACGAGGTCGTCACCACCGAGATGGAGCACCACGCCAACCTCGTGCCCTGGCAGGAGCTCTGCCGGCGCACCGGGGCGACGCTGCGCTGGTTCTCGGTGACCAGGGACGGTCGGCTCGACCTCGAGAACGACCCGATCACCGAGCGCACCAAGGTCGTGGCGTTCACGCACCAGTCGAACGTGCTGGGCACCGTCCCGCCGGTCGAGGAGCTGGTGCGACGCGCCCGCGCGGTCGGCGCCTACACGGTGCTCGACGCCTGCCAGTCGGTGCCGCACGCCCCGGTCGACCTGCACGCCCTCGGCGTCGACTTCGCCGCGTTCTCCGGGCACAAGATGCTCGGCCCCTCGGGCATCGGGGTGCTCTACGGGCGGCGCGAGCTGCTCGAGGCGCTCCCGCCGTTCCTCACCGGCGGCTCGATGATCGAGATGGTCCGCATGGAGGGCTCGACGTACGCGCCGCCGCCCGCGCGGTTCGAGGCCGGCGTGCCGATGACGTCGCAGGCCATCGGCCTCGGTGCGGCCGTCGACTACCTGAACCTGATCGGGATGGACGCCGTCAAGGCGCACGAGAACGAGCTGACCGCCGCGACCCTGCTCAAGCTGCAGGACCTGCCCGGCGTCTCGATCCTCGGCCCGCGCAGCACGGAGGCCCGCGGCGGCGCCGTGGCCTTCGAGATCGAGGGCATCCACCCGCACGACGCCTCGCAGGTGCTCGACGACTCCGGCATCGCCGTGCGCGTCGGTCACCACTGCGCCTGGCCGCTGCACCGGGCGTTCGGCGTGCAGTCGTCGATCCGGGCGAGCTTCCACGTGTACAACACGCTGGACGAGATCGACGCGTTGGTGGCCGGGGTGCGTCGCACCCAGGAGTTCTTCGGGGTACGCCCAGAAGGGGTGTCACCGTGAAGCTCGACTCGATGTACCAGGAGATCATCCTGGACCACTACCGCAACCCGCACGGCCGCGGGCTGCGCGACCCGTTCGAGGCCGAGGTCCACCACGTCAACCCGACGTGCGGCGACGAGGTGACCGTGCGCGTGCACCTCACCGGCGGCGAGGGGCTCGACGCCAAGGTCGAGGACCTGTCGTACGACGCGCTCGGCTGCTCGATCAGCCAGGCGGCGACGTCGGTGGCCCACGACCTGCTGGTCGGGCACACCGTCGGCGAGGCGTTCGAGACCCTCGAGGCCTACCAGGCGATGGTCCAGAGCCGCGGCAAGGTCGAACCGGACGAGGACGTGCTCGACGACGCCGTCGCGTTCGCGGGCGTGGCCGCCTACCCGGCCCGCGTGAAGTGCGCGCTGCTGGGGTGGCTGGCGTTCAAGGATGCGGTGGCCCAAGCTCAGGCGTCGCAGGCGTCGGCACAGACCGGAGGAACAGCATGAGCGAAGACACCGTCCAGCGGGGTGCCGCCGGCATGCCCGAGGCCCCGGCGACGTCCGACGACGCGCTGCCGTCGGTCGACGACCTCGAGGAGGCCATGCGCGACGTCGTCGACCCCGAGCTCGGGATCAACGTCGTCGACCTCGGTCTGCTCTACGGCATCGACGTCCAGGGCGACCCGGCCGGTCCCGTGGTCACGCTCGACATGACCCTGACCTCGGCGGCCTGCCCGCTGACCGACGTCATCGAGGACCAGGCCCGCGCGGCGCTGACCCAGGGCGCCGGCGGCGGTCTGGCCAACGACGTGCGCATCAACTGGGTCTGGATGCCCCCGTGGGGCCCGGACAAGATCACCGACGACGGCCGCGAGCAGCTCCGCGCCCTGGGGTTCACCGTCTGAGCTCCGCCCCCTGAACGATCGAACGGCGGGTTCGCTGCTTTCCGTAGCAGCGAGCCCGCCGTTCGTGTGTTCCCGCTCTTGACCTTCGCCGTGATCAACGGGGAGTTCGTGCGCCTAGAAGCAGCGAACAGCGCGTTCGCTGTGATGTAGGTCAGGCGCGCTCGCGGATCACGTGCGGGCGTAGGTGGCGGTAGCCGCGCACCGCGAGCTGGGGCACCGCCCGGACCTCGACGTCGAGGTCGGCCTCGCGGATCGCGTTCGTGAGGTCCTCGTCGACGAGGACGGTGCCCGGGCGCGCCTCGGAGGTCAGGCGGCTCGCGATGTTGACCACAGGGCCGTAGACGTCGCCGTAGCGAGGGAGGACGTCGCCGAGGGCCAGGCCGACGCGCAGGGTGAGGCGGCCGCCCTCGTCGGGCACCTGCTCGTGCAGGCGGAAGGCGATGTCCACGGCGTCCTCGACGCGCTCGCAGACGAAGAGGATCTCGTCGCCGAGGGTCTTCACGATGCGGCCGTGGCGCCGGGCGACGACGTCGGTGCACACGGTCTCGAAGCGCTCGAGCAGGGACCGCAGCTCGGTCTCGTCGATCTTCCGGCTCAGCGCGGTGAAGCCGACGATGTCCGCGAACCCGACGACGACCCGGTTCTCCTCGGGCCGCTCGCCCTCGGGACGCGCGAGCACGGAGAGCATCCGGCCGGCCGTGACGGCGAGGTGCCGACGCCACACGTAGGACTGGAGCCGTTCGAGCGTCGGCACGAGCGCCTCGACGGCCTCGACGACGGCGTCCGGGTCGTCGGCACGGCCCGAGGCGGCGATGGTGCGCCGCACGAGGTTGGCCTGCCACTCCGCGAGCCGGCCGAGGCCCTGCCCGAGGGCCCGGGCCACGGCGAGCTCCTCGGCCTCGTCGAAGGTGTCCTCGTCGAGCAGGCGTCCGGAGAGCTCCAGCGCGTCGATGTCGGCCTCGGTGAATCCGCGGGCGTCGTCACCGGCGGCGGGGAAGCCGAGCGCGCTCCACAGCCGGGCCGTGTGCTCCGGGGTCAGCCCGGTGCGCTCGTGGACCTCCCCGCGGGTCATGGTCCGGGGCCCGCCCAGGAGCAGATCCTCGATCCGCTCCTGGGCGCGCGCCCACCGCTGCGGGTCGTCGGAGGGGTCCGCGGAGGTGGGCTCCGGACCCTCCGTCACGTGGTGTGGACGATGAGGACGTCGCTGCCCGCACGGCGGGAGATGCCCTGCGGGACGGAGCCGAGCAGACGGCCCGCGAGGCTGTTGAGGCCGCGGTTGCCGACCACCACGAGGTCCGCCTTGCGGGCGGAGACGGTCTCGATGACGCGCTCGATCGGGTCGCCCTCCACCGCGACGGTCTCGATCTCGAGCGAGCCCTTCGTGGCGGCGCGCTCACGGGCGTCGCGCAGCGTCTCCTCGGCGGGCGTGGAGCCGACGACGTGGAAGGCGGCGTCCTCGCCGAGGGCCTGCTCGGCCTCGCCGGTGGACTTCGCCGGCTTGTAGGCGCAGATGATGAGCAGGGTCGCCTTGCTGTCGGCGGCGATCGTCGCCGCACGGTCGACGGCGCGGTAGGACGATTCCGAGCCGTCGGTCCCGACGGCGACGGTCTGGTAGGCACCCATGGCGGAGAACCCCTTTCATCGGTGACAGGTCACGATCCCGTCACGATCCCGGTTCGCGAGCGTACCGCTACTGCTCCGTTCGGACGCTGCGGGCCCCGAGCACCGTTCCCCTGATCAGGTGGAGGCGGAGGCGGGGTGTCAGTCCTCCGAACAACGAGGTCATGGCCGCGAGCGATGCGGTGACGTCGTCGCGGGCATCGAGATAGGCCCGTCGGTGGACGTCCGGGAGGGCGAAGAAACGGTCGAAGAACGCCGGGACGTCGGCCGGCGGCATCGCGAGCAGCGTCTCCAGGCCCCGGCGGCGCAGCGCGTGGACGGTGGCCGCCGCGGGGGAGCGCACCACCCGCCGGGCCGCCTTGGCCGCGGCCGCGGGGTCGGCGCCGCCCCGCAGGGCGTCGGCGAGGACGGTGGCGAGCCGCGGGGCCATGCGCAGCGAGGTCGCGAGGCTGAAGCCCGAGGCCGGGTGCACGAGCGGGTCGGCGGCACCGACGGCCACCACGCCGGCGGGGGAGCGGTGCCGGGGCGAGTCGACGGGGAAGCGGACCTTCTCCACGTCGGCGGGATCGTCGGGGATCTCCGCCTCGGTGAGCCCGGCCGCGAGCAGGCGGGCACGCAGGCGGGCGCGCAGCTCGGGCATCGGCAGCCCCGGGCGGCGGGCGAGCGAGGTCTCCTCGAGCAGCACGCGCTCGGCGTCCAGCGGCACGGCGTAGAGGAAGGTGGGCCAGCCCTCGTGCCCGTGGTCGGCGCGCCAGTCCATGAACAGCAGGCGGTCGCCGCTCACGTGGGCGGCCACCTCGCGCGGCACGACCACGCCGAAGGCGGTCTGCTCGGCGCGGGGGCGGACACCCTCGAGCCCGCGGGCGGCGCCGCGGCGGGCCAGGGCCTGGCGGGCGCCGGTGGCGTCGACGACCACGCGCCCGCTCGGGCTGGTGCCGTCGTCGAGCATCACCGCCGGGTTCCGCCCGGGCGCCGCCGGCACCGCGGCCACGACCCGGCCGCGCCGCACGGCGACCGTCGGGTCGGTGAGGTGCACCTGCAGCGCCGCGGTGTCGAGGACGACGTAGGTGTCGTCGAGCTCGTGGGTCCACTCGCCGATGGCCACCCCGCGACCGCGGGCGGCGGCGACGTCGGCCGGCAGGTCGTCGGGCAGCTCGTGCGCCCAGGCGCCGTAGGTGTGGGTCCAGGGCCGGTGGGGACGGGGGTCGACGAGCAGGACCCGCAGGTCCAGCGCGGCGCAGGACCGGGCGAGGGCACGGCCGGCCGGACCGGCCCCGGCGATCACGACGTCGGCGACCGGGGCCGCCGGCGTGGCAGCGGTCACGGACGGGTCACCGGTCGCGGTCCTCCTCGAGGCGGGCCATCTCCTCGAGCGCGGCGCGGTCGGCCTTGGCGCGGGCGTTCCACGCGCGCATCTCGGGCGGGTAGCCGGTGACCTGGACGTCGTGGATCGCGACCTTGCAGGAGCGCGCGAGCTTCTCCGCGGCCTTCGGGGTCCCGACGCGCCGGCGCGTCCACTCCCCGTCGAAGGCGACGGCGACGACCGTCGTGTCGGTGGCCGTGGTCTCGGGCTCGACGTAGAACGCGACGCCCTCGCGGGACTTGGCGAACGCGCGCAGGTGGTCGAGGTCGGCGCTCGTGGCCTCGCGGTCGAGCACCTGGCGCCGTCCGTCACCGCCCACGCCGCCGCTCCCGCGGCGCCATCTGCTGAACAAGCCCATGGGTGTGCACCTCCCCGTTCACCGTCATTCTGCCCGTGTCCGCCTGTGGTGCTCGTGGGGTTCAGGTGCTCCCGGTCGCCAGCAGGCCGCCGTCGACCCGCACGGTCTCGCCGGTGATCCACGACGCGGCGTCGGAGACGAGGAAGCCGACGAGCGCGGCGACGTCCTCCGGGGTCCCGAGGCGGCGCATCGGGTAGCGGGACGCGACGGCGTCCTCGCCGTCGGCGTAGAGCGCCTCCGCGAAGCGCGTCTTCACCACCGCGGGCGCGACGGCGTTGACGCGGATGTCGGGCCCGAGCTCCCAGGCCAGCTCCTCGGTCAGACGGATCAGCGCGGCCTTCGACGCCCCGTAGGCGCCGATCACGCCGCTCGAGCGCAGCCCGCCCACCGAGGCCATGTTGACGACGGCGCCGCCGTGGCCGCCCATCCACGCCCGGTGGGCCTCCTGCACGAAGCCGAGCGCGGCCACCACGTTGACCTCGAAGATCTTCGAGACGGCCGCGAGGTCCGCGTGCACCAGCGGGCCGTACTGCGGATTGATGCCGGTGTTGTTGACGAGCACGTCGAGGGAGCCGAACCGCTCGACGCACCCGTCGACGGCGGCGGCCCGCGCGGCCGCGTCGCCGGAGTTGCCGGGCAGCGCGAGCACGCGCTCCGGGGCCCCCAGCGACGCCGCCGCCTCGTCCAGCTCGGCCTGCTTGCGAGCGGTGATCGTCACGGCGGCACCGCGGTCGAGCAGGTGGCGCGCCACCCCCAGCCCGATGCCCCGGCTCGCGCCGGTGACGAGGGCGGTGCGCCCGGCGAGGTCCTGAGCAGGGGGAGTGGCGTCGGTCATGGGGCGACCCTAGATCGGAGCGTGTGGCCGGGGCGGTGGCGACGGTCGCCTACACTGGGAAGGTCAGCGTGGCGCCCCGTCCGCCCGCACCGACCCTCCCCGAGGACTCCTCCCGTGATCACCGCGTCCGATCTCGAGCTGCGCGCCGGCTCGCGCATCCTGCTGTCCGGGACGTCGCTGCGCGTCCAGCCGGGCGACCGGATCGGGCTGGTCGGGCGCAACGGCGCGGGCAAGACGACGACGCTGCGCAGCCTCGCGGGCGTCGGCGAGCCCTACGGCGGCACGATCCGTCGCACCGGGCCGGTCGGCTACCTGCCGCAGGACCCCCGCGAGGGCGACCTCACCGTGCTCGCGCGCGACCGCGTGCTGTCGGCCAAGGGGCTCGACGAGCTGCTGCGCGACATGGAGAAGACGCAGACCGCGATGGCCGAGCTGGCCGACGACGCCGCGCGCGACCGGGCGATCGCCCGCTACGGCCGCCTCGAGGAGCGGTTCGCCGACCTCGGGGGCTACGCCGCCGAGAGCGAGGCGGGGCGGATCTGCTCGAACCTCGGCCTGCCCGCGCGCGTGCTGTCCCAGCCGCTGCAGACGCTCTCGGGCGGTCAGCGCCGCCGGGTGGAGCTGGCCCGCATCCTCTTCGCCGCCAGCGGCGACTCGGGCGGCAACGCCGGGACGACGCTGCTGCTCGACGAGCCCACGAACCACCTCGACGCCGACTCGATCGGCTGGCTGCGCTCGTTCCTGCTCTCCCACGACGGCGGGCTCATCGTGATCAGCCACGACACCGAGCTGATCGAGGCCGTGGTCAACAAGGTGTGGTTCCTCGACGCCACCCGCGGCGAGCTCGACAGCTACAACATGGGCTGGGCGAAGTACCAGCAGGCCCGCGCGGACGACGAGGCCCGTCGTCGCCGCGAGCGCGCCAACGCCGAGAAGAAGGCCGGCGCGCTGCAGGTCCAGGCCGCGAAGATGGGTGCGAAGGCCACGAAGGCCGTCGCCGCCAAGCAGATGGCCCGCCGCGCGCAGGCCATGCTCGACGGGCTCGACGAGCAGCGCACCGAGGACAAGGTCGCGCACATCCGCTTCCCGGCCCCCGCGCCCTGCGGGCGCGTGCCGATGACGGCGCAGGGCCTGTCGAAGACCTACGGCTCGCTCGAGGTCTTCACCGGAGTCGACCTCGCCGTCGACCGCGGGTCCCGGGTGGTGATCCTCGGCCTCAACGGCGCCGGCAAGACGACCCTGCTGCGCATCCTGGCGGGCGCCGAGGACCCCGACACGGGCGCGGTCGAGGCCGGCCACGGCCTGCGCACCGGCTACTTCGCGCAGGAGCACGACATGCTCGACATGGACCGCAGCGTCTGGGAGAACGCCCGCAGCGCGGCGCCGGACACCCCGGAGCAGCAGCTGCGCACCCTGCTCGGCGCGTTCCTCTTCACCGGTGAGCAGCTCGAGCAGCCCGCCGGCACGCTCTCCGGCGGCGAGCGCACCCGCCTCGCGCTCGCGGGTCTCGTCTCCAGCGCGGCCAATGTCCTGCTGCTCGACGAACCGACCAACAACCTCGATCCGGCCAGCCGCGAGAAGGTGCTCGACGCCCTGCGGCGATTCGAGGGTGCGGTCGTGCTCGTCACCCACGACCCGGGTGCGGTCGAGGCCCTGGAGCCCGAACGCGTGATCCTGCTGCCCGACGGCACCGAGGACCATTTCTCGACCGAGCACCTCGAACTGGTCGAGCTCGCCTGACCCAGCCGGCCACGGTCGCAAGGTAGCTGACATTCCCGCAGGTAGACGGCGTACCGCAAACGGACGCTGATCCACTCCGATCGGCCGAACCGCTTACCGATCACGCGAAATGTGCCGTGGCGCACATCCTACTTTTCGATCACCATGGTTCGACCGGACCTGCGGTCGGAGCAAGGGGTGAGATCGAGATGGCCGATCTGAAGAAGGGTGCACGGATCACGGGCACCCAGCGGGACAAGCTCGCCACGGATCTGAAGAAGAAGTACGAGAAGGGCGCGAGCATCCGTTCGCTCGCCGAGTCCACGGGCCGCTCGTACGGGTTCGTGCACCGGGTGCTGTCCGAGTCGGGCGTGACGCTGCGCGGGCGTGGGGGCGCCACGCGGACGAAGAAGAAGTAGGGGCGCGACCCCTCGGCCGTGTCGGCGAGGGGTACACCTCGTTCCAGAGGATCCGGCGGTCCACCACCCGCCGGCCACGGGACGGCTCGCTTGACCTCGACGATGGTCGAGGTCGCACGCTCTCGGGGTACACGGTCCGAGGAGCGGAGGGCGAACCATGGACGCCTGGTCGTTGATGCAGTCCGCGGCGCGGGCGGACAGCGTGCCGCGCTCCGTGCCGAAGGGGACGCTGCCGCGGATCTGGCGCTTCGCCCACCGACACCACCGCATGCTGGCGGTGTTCCTCACCCTGGCCACCGCATCTGCGGTGATCGGCGTCGCGACGCCCGTCCTCGCGGGGCGGGTCATCTCCGCGATCACCAGCGCCGCGCCGGCCTCGACCGTCGTGCTGATCGCGCTCGTCATCGCGGGTCTGGCCGTGGTCGACGCCGGCCTCACCCTCGCCGAGCGCTGGCTGTCGTCGCGCATCGGTGAGGGCCTGATCTACGACCTGCGCCTCGCGGTGTTCTCCCACGTCCAGCGCATGCCGCTGGCCTTCTTCACGCGCACGCGCACCGGCTCGCTGGTCAGCCGGCTGAACAACGACGTCATCGGGGCGCAGCGGGCGTTCACCTCGACGCTCTCGGGCCTCGTCACCAACTCGATCCAGCTCGTCCTGGCCGTGGTGGTCATGGTGGCGCTCGCCTGGCAGGTGACGCTCCTCGCGCTGGTCCTCCTGCCGATCTTCATCCTGCCGGCCCGGCGCATGGGGCGGCGGATCGCGGCGCTACAGCGGGAGTCGGCCGACCTCAACGCCTCGATGACCGGGCAGATGACCGAGCGCTTCTCCGCGGGCGGCGCGACGCTGGTCAAGCTCTTCGGTCGCCCGAAGGCCGAGGCCGCCGAGTTCGGCGACCGGGCCGACCGGGTCCGCGCGGTCGGGGTGCGCACGGCGATGGTCAACCGGGTCTTCCTCACCTGCCTGACGCTGGTCTCCGCGCTGGCGCAGGCGCTGGTCTACGGGCTCGGCGGCTGGCTCGCGGTCACCGGCACCCTCGACGCCGGCACGGTCGTGGCCCTCGCGCTGCTGCTCACGCGCCTCTACTCCCCGCTGACCTCGCTGGCGAACGCCCGCGTCGACGTCATGAGCGCGCTCGTCAGCTTCGAGCGGGTCTTCGAGGTGCTGGACCTGGAGCCCGTCCTCACCGAGCCGGCGACGCCGACGCCGCTGCCCGCCGGCCCCCTCGGGGTACGGCTGCACGACGTGCGGTTCACCTACCCGTCGGCCTCCGAGGTGTCGCTGGCGTCGCTGGAGGAGGTCGCGCGCCTCGACGACCGGGTGGAGCACGAGATCCTGCACGGCGTCGGCCTGTCGGTGGCGCCCGGCGGCATGCTCGCGCTGGTCGGCCCGTCGGGCGCGGGGAAGTCGACGATCGCCTCGCTGCTGCCCCGGCTCTACGACGTCGACAGCGGCGGGGTGGAGATCGGCGGGGTGGACGTGCGCGAGCTGTCCTTCGCCGACCTCCGCGGCGCCGTGGGCGTCGTCACGCAGGACGGCCACCTCTTCCACGACACCGTGCGGGCCAACCTGGCCTACGCGGCCCCCGACGCGACGGACGCGGAGCTGCGCGAGGCGATGGTCCGCGCGCGGCTCGGTGAGCTGCTCGCCGAGCTGCCGGCCGGGCTGGACACGGTGGTGGGGGAGCGCGGGCACCGGCTCTCGGGCGGGGAGCGCCAGCGGCTGACGATCGCGCGGCTGCTGCTGGCGTCGCCGCGGGTCGTGGTGCTGGACGAGGCCACCGCCCACCTGGACTCGGAGTCGGAGTACGCGGTGCAGGAGGCGCTCACCGAGGCGCTGGTCGGGCGCACGGCCGTCGTCATCGCCCACCGCCTCTCGACGGTGCGGGCGGCCGACACGATCGCCGTCGTCGAGCACGGGCGCGTGGTGGAGCAGGGCACACACGACGAGCTCCTGGCCCGCAGCGGTCGGTACGCGGACCTCTACCACACCCAGTTCGCCTCACGCCCGAGCGCGGCCTGAGTAACCACTCACAGTGACATTCGCTTCGCGGCCACTCGGCGCTCGACCCCATGCGGGGCGCCGAGGGCGCGTGTAGCGTCGCTGAGCGTCCGTGCGCGTCCGCAGCAGTTCCCGGCGGCCTGTCGGGTCGGTCGATCAGGGAGGCTCCGTGCCGAAGTCGTCACCCTCGGTACGCGACTCGGGTGGCGTCCAGAGCGCCCCGACGTCACCACCGGCGGGTCCGCCCGTGATGCGACACCCGGTCGCCCTCGATCCCGCGTCGCCGCTGACCGACCGCGCGACCGCCGAGGCCTACGTCGCCTCCGTGTGCTTCAAGCACGGGCCGCCACGCCTCGTCGGCACCGAGCTCGAGTGGCTCGTCCGCGACGCCCACGACCCCGCCCACCCTCTCGATCCCGCGCTGCTGGCCCGAGCCCTCGGCCCGCACGCCCCCGCCACCCTCCCCTCCCCGAGCACGGTCGAGACCAACGGCCACCGCCCCCACCGACAGACCCCCGAGAGCTCCGGACCCACCCCGCTCCCCGCGGGCGGCGCGGTCACCGTCGAGCCCGGCGGGCAGGTGGAGATCGCCAGTCTCCCGCTGCCGAGCGTCGGCGACCTCGTGCGGGCCGTCCGCCTCGACGCGGGCGCCATCCGCGAGCGGCTGGCCGCCGAGGGCCTGGTCACCGTCCCGCGGGCGAGCGATCCGCTGCGTCCCCCGCGGCGGGTGCTCGACGTGCCGCGCTACCAGGCCATGGAGGCCTCGTTCGACCGCATCGGCCCGCACGGGCGCACGATGATGTGCTCGACCACGGCGGTGCAGGTGTGCGTCGACGCCGGCGAGGGCGCCGACGTCGCCCGGCGCTGGGCCGCTCTCCACGAGCTGGGGCCCGTCCTGCTCGCCGCGTTCGCCAACTCGCCGGTGGTGCACGGCCGCCGCACGGGGTGGAAGTCGACGCGCATGGCGAGCTGGCTCGCGCTCGACCCCGAGCGCACCTCGCCTCCCGCCACCGTGGGCGCCGACCCCGGCCGGGAGTACGCGCGGCGGGCGCTCGACACCCACCTGCTGTGCGTGCGCCGCGACGGCGCCGGCGGGGTCTCGTGGGAGGCACCCGACGTCACGTTCGCCCAGTGGATCGGCGGCGCGCTCGACACCGCGCCCACCCTCGCCGACCTCGATTACCACCTGACCACGCTCTTCCCGCCCGTGCGCCCGCAGGGCCACCTCGAGGTCCGCTACATCGACCAGCAGGCCGGTGACGAGTGGGTGGTTCCGCTGGTCGTCGTCGCCGCGCTGATGCACGACCGGGACACCGTGGCGCGCGCCCGCGCCGCGGCCGAGCCCGCCGTCGACCGGTGGACCGCCGCCGCCCGCCACGGTCTCGACGACCGTGTCCTGCGCCGGGCCGCGGGCGACGTCTTCGCCCAGGCCCACCGCACACTCGCCGGGCCCGCGTTCGCCGACCTCGACGCCGACGTCCGCGAGCTGGTCGACCACGTGATCAGCGAGCGCGTGCTGCGCGGGCGCTGCCCGGCCGACGAGCCGCTCGACCCCGCCGAAGCCCACCTGCCCCCGGCGGCCGCCCCGCCGCCGTTCCTTCCCGACGACCTGGACCCGTCGCCGGGCGACCGATCCTCCTCGGAGGTGAGCAGTCCATGACCGCCACCAGCCACACCCAGGGCGCGACCGGGGACGTCCCCGCGCTGCGCCGGCGCCTCGCCGCCGACCTCGAGGCGGCGCGGGCCCGGACGCGCGCCCTGACCCACGACGTGTTCGCTGCGGACGACGCCGACTTCACCCGCCAGCACTCGCCGCTGATGTCGCCGTTCCACTGGGACGTCGCGCACATCGCGAACATGGAGGACTACTGGCTGGTGCGCCGCGGCGCCCCGGACACCGAGGAGACCGCCGGGGTCCGCGAGGACCTCGACCAGTACTACGACGCGTTCACCAACCCGCGCGCCGGGCGCCCCCAGCTGCCGCTGCTGAGCCCCGCCGAGGCGCGGGCGTACGGCGACCAGGTGCGCGAGAAGGCCCTGGCCCACCTCGAGGCCGGGGCGTTCGACGAGCGCCGCACCCTGGCCGGGGGCTTCGTGTTCGGCATGATCGTCCAGCACGAGCAGCAGCACGTGGAGACGATGCTGGCGACCCACCAGCTGCGCGACGGGGCCCCGGTGCTGCACGCCGACCCGCCGCCGGCCTCGGTCGTGCCCGGGCTCGCCGGCACCGAGATCTTCCACCCCGGTGCGGAGTTCCTGATGGGGACGTCCGAGGAGCCGTTCGCGCTCGACAACGAGAAGCCCGCGCACCCCGTGCGCGTCGACGACTTCTGGCTGGACGCCGCCCCGGTGACCAACGCCGAGTTCGCCCGGTTCGTCGACGCCGGCGGCTACGCCGACCGCTCGCTGTGGTCCGCGGCCGGCTGGGAGCACATCACCGGCGAGGGCTGGGACGCGCCGATGACCTGGGAGAAGGTCGAGGATCGCTGGTACCGGACGTCGTTCGGGGCGCGCGAGGCGATCGCCGATGTCGGCGACCAGCCCGTGCTGCACGTCAGCTTCGGAGAGGCCGCGGCCTACGCCGCCTGGGCGGGGAAGCGCCTGCCCACCGAGGTCGAGTGGGAGTTCGCGGCCCGCTACGACCACGCCTCGGACCTCACCCGACGCTTCCCGTGGGGCGACGAGGACCCGAGCCCCGAGCGCGCGAACCTCGACCAGCGCCACCTGCAGCCCGCGCCGGTCGGCGCCTACCCGGCCGGGGCCTCGCCGCTCGGCGTG
Organism: Actinomycetospora sp. CA-053990; assembly: GCF_050948445.1. Taxonomy (NCBI): domain Bacteria; kingdom Bacillati; phylum Actinomycetota; class Actinomycetes; order Pseudonocardiales; family Pseudonocardiaceae; genus Actinomycetospora; species Actinomycetospora sp. CA-053990. The sequence goes on from NZ_CP192043.1 coordinate 3,296,221, forward strand.
CACCAGCTGATCGGTGACGTCTGGGAGTGGTGCGACTCGGGCTTCGAGGGCTACCCGGGCTTCGAGCCGTTCCCGTACAAGGAGTACTCCGAGGTCTTCTTCGGCGGCGACTTCCGGATGCTGCGTGGCTCGTCGTTCGGCGTCGGCACGCCCAACGCCCGCGCCACGTTCCGCAACTGGGACCTGCCCATCCGCCGCCAGATCTTCTCCGGCTTCCGCTGCGCGCGATCGGCGTAACGGGGTGTGCCGCCACCTGGCCCACGTGGGCCCGACGCCGGTGACGCTGGCGTCGCTGCTGACCGAGCCGCCGCACTCCCTGCTCGTGCAGAGCTACGCCCCGGCCGACATGCGCGGCGGCGGCACCGTGAACGCCGACGGGTTCGGTGCGGGGTGGCTTCGCCACGTGAGCACTTCGAGGTGCTCCAGCACCTCGAAGTGCTCACGTGCAGCGGAGCTGCACCTCTACCGGCGCGACGACCCGATGTGGACCGACGCGTCGTTCCTCGACCTCGCGCGGGCGGTGGAGACCACGGCGCTGGTCGCCGCGGTGCGCTCGGCGACGGTCGGCATGCCGGTGTCCACGGCCGCCTGCGCCCCGTTCCGCGGCGAGGCCGGCGGGTCGACGTGGTTGTTCAGCCACAACGGCGTGGTCCGCGGCTGGCCGCACAGCATGGCCGACCTCGCCGCCACGCTCCCCGCGCTCGAGCTGCTCACCCTCGAGGCGGCCACCGACTCGGCGCTGCTGTGGGCCCTGCTCCGTGCCCGGATCGCCGCGGGCAAGGACCCCGCCGACGCCGGCGACGGCGTCGTCACCGACGCGCTGGCCGCCGCCCCCGGCTCGCGGCTCAACCTGCTCCTGGGCGACGGCGAGCAGGTCGTGGCCACGGCCGTCGACCACGCCCTGTCCTACCGGGCCTGGCCCGACGGCGCGGTGACCGTCGCCTCGGAGCCCCTGGACGACGACCCGGCCTGGACCCCGGTCCCCGACGGCTCGCTGCTCGTCGCCCGGCCCGGCGAGGGGCACGACCCCCCGTCCGTCACCGTCGCCGCCTTGTAGTCCGAGGTCGCGGCCCGGCGCTCTCCCGGGGCGCCCCCGAACTCTCTGGGACCCGTTCCCGACGCCGTGAACGACGGCGCGCCAATCCGGCGCCCGCCCCGACACCCAGGACGTGAATCGACACCGATGACCCTGCCCGCGCTCGATGTCCACCTCACCGCCGACGACGCCGACGCCGCACTGCGCACCGACGCGCGGCGCGGCCTGACGTCGACTCCCAAGATCCTCACTCCGCAGTGGCTCTACGACGCCCGGGGGAGCGAGCTGTTCGAGCAGATCACCGCGCTGCCCGAGTACTACCCCTTCAGCGCCGAGCGCGAGGCCCTCGCCGCCCACGCCGACGCGATCGCCCGGACCGCCGAGGCCGACACCCTCGTCGAGCTCGGTTCCGGGTCGTCGTCGAAGACCCCGGTGCTGCTCGACGCCCTGCACCGCGCGGGCACCCTGCGCCGCTACGTGCCCGTGGACGTGTCCCCGTCGGCGCTCGAGGAGGCCGTCCCGGGGCTGATCAGTGCCTACCCGGAGCTCGACGTGCACGCGGTGGTCGCCGACTTCACCAGCGACCTGCGCAGCGTGCCGAGCGACGGCGGCCGGCGCCTGGTCGCGCTGCTCGGCGGGACGTTCGGCAACTTCGAGCCCGCCGACCGGCAGACCTTCCTCGCCGCGCTGGCGGACGCCCTCGAGCCGGGGGAGGCGTTCCTCGTCGGGACCGACCTCGTCAAGGACGAGTCGACGCTCGTCGCGGCCTACGACGACTCCCAGGGCGTCACCGCGGAGTTCGACCTCAACGTGCTGTCGGTGCTCAACCGCGTGCTGGGCGCCGACTTCGACCGCTCGGGCTTCGAGCACCTCGCGGTGTGGGTGCCGCAGTCGAGCCGGATCGAGATGCGCCTGCGGGCCCGACGCCCCATGCACGTGCGGGTGGCGGAGCTCGACCTCGAGATCGACTTCGAGGCCGGCGAGGAGATGCGCACCGAGATCTCGACGAAGTTCACGCGGGAGCGCATCCGGGACGAGCTGGCGGCCGCGGGGTTCTCCCACGACGGCTGGTTCACCGACCCGCAGGGCCGTTTCGCACTGTCGGTGGCCGTACGCCGCTGACCGGGACCAGCGGCGAGGACAGGCCGTTGGCGAGGCCCGTCGTCGCGCCGTCGGTCGCCGGCGACGCCACCGAGGACACCGTCCCCGAGAGGCGGACGATCGTGGACGTCGCCGGTCGGGGTGCGGTGGCGCTCCCCGGGACCATGGCCGAGAGCAGGGGCGCCGACGTGCCGACCGGCGCGGCCGCCGCGGGCTCGTCGGCGCCGACCTCGTCGTCCGACGAGGCCTCCGACGCCCCTCCGGCCCGGGCTCGTCCAGCACCCATCGTCCGTCGACGGGCCGCCGGGCGAGGCTCGGCCCGGCGGTGAGGGCGTCCACCGACACCGTGCGGAGGCGTCGGCGCGCCCGGGCGACGTGACGGGCCGCCCCGCGCACGACGACGGCCACCACCAGCCGGTCGCCGTGCGGGTCGGGCACGGCGTGCAGGACGTGGTGGTGGCCGTCGTCGGTGCTCACGGTGAGCTCGGCGAGCGCGGGGCCCGCCACGGCGGCGGCCGCGCGGACCATGTCCGCGTGGCTCGCCCCGAGCAGCTCGAGGTCGGCGAGCGTGGGGTGCTCGTCGGGTGCGTCGACGTAGCCGTCAAGGACGAGACCGCTGTCGACGTCGACGAGGGTGGCGGCGACGATGCTGCGGTCATCCAGCAACGGGCGCAGCACCGCCGACAGCCCGTCCGAACGGACACACGTCAGATGCTGGTGCCGCCCCACCCTCGCCGCTCCCGTCCGTCGCTCGTGGTCAGCGACGGCCCACGGCGGGGTAGTAACCCTGGTCCTGCGCGGGGACGGCCGCCGCCGACGACGGGTCGTCGAGGTAGAAGCGCTGACCGATCATCCGCAGGTCGCGCCGCGCCATCGCGAGGTTGGCCTGCTGCCGGTTGAGCACGAGGTAGAAGAAGAGCTTGTCCTCGTTGTTCGAGTAGATCGGCCGGATGAGGTGGTACTGCGAGTCGAGGGTGATCAGGATGTCCTCGATCGTCTCCCGCAGGCCCAGCTTCTGCATGACGTCGAACTTGGCCCGGACGACCTCACTGTTGCCGGGCGCGGCGACGTCCAGGTCGAACTCGGCGCTGCCGCCGCGGGAGCCCAGGGTCATGCCGCTGTCGTAGTCGACGATCGCCACGGCGAAGGCGCCCTTGATGTTGGCGGCCTGGTTGAGGGCGTACTCGATGTCGCTCATGGATTGCCTCCGTATCGGGGTCCGCTCCGGGGTCGTGGGAGCGGAAGAGGTGGTCGTGGCCTAGCGGCCGGGGAGGGCCGGTGGCGGACCGTGCGGTGGTGCTCCGGCCGGCGGTGAGCCGCGCCCCAGGCGGAGCAGGCCCGCCAGGACACGACGCAACGTCTCGGGATCGGTGCGCCACCGCTGGTGGAGCACACCGGCGCTGTCCTGCGGGGGTGAGCGCCGGTGCTCGGTGTCGGCCGGTGGGACGGGTCCCGCCGGCCGGGTCGTGGGTGCCTGCCCTGCCGGGCGACGGGCTCCGGCAGTGCGGGCGGGTCGGTGGCCAGGTCGGGCGCCGGGGCGGCCGGCGACGCTGCCGGTCCCCGGGTGGGCCACGAGGTGGGCGGGGCGGCGATCGCCGCCGGTGCGGCCGCGGGGGCCGCGGGCGGGATCGAGCGCTCCGGCACGCGACGGGGGAACGTGCCCCCATCGGGTGGGCCGCGGGCGCCGACGGCGCCGGGGGCGCAGCGGACGGGAGCGGTGTCGCGACGGGCCCCGGAGGCGGAGCGCCCAGCGCCCGAGGTGTGGACCGCGGGGCGGGCGGGGGCACGGCCGGGGTGGGCCGGGCCGCCGGCGGGGACGGGGCCGCGACGGCGGCGAGGCGTCGCCGGGCGAGGGCGAGGTTGCCGCGCTCCCGGTCGACCCGCAGGTACACCCAGGAGCCGCGTGCCGAGGCGCCGTCGACCGCCCTCAGGAGGTGGTGGGCGGTGTCCGAGGTGACGATGACGTCCTCGAGGGCGAGCCCCCGGTCCGTCGCCACCCCGCCCGCGCGCCGGCCCCAGGCGAGCACGGCGCCCGCGGTGCGCCCGTCGGTGCCGATCTCGGCGAGGACGTGCCCGGCCTCGTCGAGGAGGCACGCGTGGGCGAGCCCCGGGAGATCGCGCAGGGTCTCGAGGGCCGCGGTGACCGGCGACGGTGCCAGCGCGACCGAGGTCGACGGGGCCACCGAGGTCGCGGGGGCTCCGGGGGTGTCCCCCCGGCGGGCCGCCGGTCGCGTCGCCTCCGTGATCACGAATCCCTCTCGCTCGCCTCTCGATACGGTCACGAGCCTAGGTTTCTCGTTCACGGAGAGCAATCTACCGAACAGGGAATCCGCACTGTCCGGGTGATGCAACCTATCGTCCGAATGCGGAGTGATTACTCTGCGCCGAACGGACTCCTCGGAGGCCCGATCAGGCCGACGCGCGGGGAACGAGCCGGGACCACAGCCCGCCGGTGCGCCGATCGGGTGTCGCCGCGGCGGTCTCGCCGGCCGCCGTCGCGCACGACGGGCAGCGTCCCGCCGGGGGCGCCGCCAGCGACGAGGCCCACACGGTGGCGCGGCAGAGGGCCTCGTACCGGCCGTCACCGCCCTGCGCGGCGAGGAACGCGGCGTCGGACACGGCGTGGTCCGCGCCGTCGACGGCGCAGGTCAGCCACAGGGTGCGGGTGCCGGGCCGTCTCACGCCGAGCGCTCGCCGAGCTCGTCGGGGAGCAGGTGGTCGTAGGCACCGCCCTTGACGGCGGCGACGAACGCGCTCATCTCGGCGACCGAGAACACGAGCGCCGGCCCCTCGGGGAAGCGGGAGTTGCGGACCGCGACGCCCCGCGCGCGCACGGGCGCGAGCTCGACGCAGTTGCCCTGCTTGCCCGAGCGGGCGCTCTTGCGCCACGCCACGTCGGGGAGGGCGACTCGTGCATTCGCCATGTGGCCCATGCGACCGCCTCGATCATCTGCACGTGCATCCGACAGTGCAGCCACCGTAGCAAGTGCTTTGATCATGTGCACGTGCAGACCGCGTCCGGCGGGTCTCCCGCCGGACGTCAGCCCTCGGCGACGATCTTGGATAGGTGCTGGCGCGTCTCGTCCGGAGTGAGCGCGTCGACGGCGACCCGGTCCATCACGCGGCTGTAGGACTCGACGTCGGCCCGCTTGTCGAGGTACACCGCCGCGGTGAGGTGCTCCTGGTAGACGAGGTCGGGCAGCTCGGGCTCGGAGAACCGCAGGATCGAGAAGGTGCTCTCGGCCGCGTACCCGGACAGGCCGAACGGCAGGACCTGCACGACGACGTTGGGCAGTGACGACAGCTCGAGCAGGTGCTCGACCTGGGCGACCAGCGCCGAGGGGCCGCCGATGGGGCGGTGCAGCACGGACTCGTCGAGGATCGCCCACACCGTCGGGGCGTCGCGGCGCCCGAGGGCCTGCTGGCGGCGCATGCGCACGGCGAGACGGCGCTCGTCGTCGGGCGTCGCGCGGTCCGGGTGGCCCGACGTGATGATCGCGCGGGCGTAGTCCTCGGTCTGGAGCAGACCGGGGACGAACATCAGCTCGTAGGTCTGGATGCGCGAGGCGCTCATCTCCAGGCCCACGTAGTCCTCGAACCAGTCGGGGAGGACGTCGCCGTAGGGCTGCCACCAGCCCGGCTCGTTGCTGCGGCGCGTGGTGTCGAGCAGCAGCTCGCGCTCGGCGTCGTCGGTGATCCCGTAGAGGGTCAGCAGGTCGGCGACGTCGCGTTCCTTGAAGCCGACCTTGCCGGCCTCGAGCCGCGACATCTTGGAGTCCGAGCCGCGGATGGACCACGCGGCGTCGGAGCGGGCGACCCCGGCCCGTTCCCGCAGGCGCCGCAGCTGCGCGCCCAGGATGATCCGGCGTGCGGTGGGCCCGGTGCCCTCCGGCTCGGTCTGGTCCCGATCCGCCACGGCTCGTGCGCTCCCCGTTCGACTACTGGGACTCCACGGCGTGTGCCGCCGGGCACGAGACGTTACACGCCGTCCCGTGTCGGTGTCCGCTGATCGACCCGTCCCGGAGCAGTGACGGTTACCCTCCTAGGGTGAGCGACCGTCCGTGATCGCACCGCCCGATGGGAAGTCATGACCGCTGCGCACTCCTCGTCCCGTCCGGGGTCCGCTCCCGCCTACATCGACACGTCGAAGGCGAGCATCGCGCGGGTGTACGACACCGCGCTCGGCGGCAAGGACAACTACCCGGCCGACCGCGAGGTCGTCGAGCGCCTGCGCCAGGTCGCTCCCGAGATCGGCCAGTTCACGATGGACCACCGCGCCTTCCTGGTGCGCGCGGTCCGTTTCCTCGCGGGCGAGGCCGGCATCGACCAGTTCCTCGACTGCGGCTCGGGACTGCCCACGGCGGAGAACACCCACCAGGCCGCTCAGCGCCTCAACCCCGAGGCCCGCGTCGTCTACGTCGACAACGACCCCACGGTCGTCGCGCACGGACGCGCCCTGCTCGAGGAGAACGACCAGACGTTCTTCGCGCCGGCGGACCTCACCGAGCCCCGCCAGGTGCTCGACGACCCGGTGGTCACGCGGAACCTCGACTTCACCCGCCCGATCGCGCTGCTGCAGCTCGGGACGCTGCACCACTACGACGAGTCCGGGCCGCTGTCCTGCGTCGAGATCATGAAGCAGTACATCGACGCCCTGCCGTCGGGCTCGTACGTCGCGCTGAGCCACTTCTTCGACCCGCAGGACGAGGACAGCGAGCTCGCGCGGCGCATGGAGAACGTCTTCCTGCACAGCCCTCTGGGCAGCGGCACGTTCCGCACGAAGGACCAGATCCTCGCGATGATGCCGGGCCTCGACCTCGTCGACCCGGGCCTCACGCTCTGCGTGCAGTGGTGGCCGGACGGCCCCCAGCTGCGGCCGCTCGTCGCCGCGCAGCGCTGCCTCGTCGGCGTCGTGGGCCGCAAGCCCTGAGCCCGACCCGACCGTGAGCACGTCCGACCGGGAGCGCTGGGACGCCCGCTTCGACGGGCTCGGCGCGGGGAGCCCGCGCCGCCCGGCGCGCTGGTCGGTCGCGAGCACCTCCTCCCGGCCTCCGGGCGGGCGCTGGACCTCGCGTGCGGTCGGGGCACGGTGGCGGTCTGGCTCGCCCGCCGCGGGCTGACCGTCGACGCCGTCGACGTCTCCCCGGTGGGTCTCGCGGCCGGGCGGGAGCTCGCCGGCGCGACGCCCGTGCGCTGGATCGAGGCCGACCTCGACGACGGGCTGCCGGTCGCCGGGCCCTACGACGTCGTCGTGTGCCAGCGCTTCCGCGAGCCGTCGCTCTACCCCGCCCTCGCCGGCCTGGTCGCCCCCGGCGGCCTGCTGGTGATCTCGGTTCTCTCCGAGGTCGGCGACACCGGCGGTCCGTTCCGCGCGCCGCCCGGCGAGCTGCTGGCCGCCTTCTCCCACCTCGAGGTGCTCCACCACGAGGAGGGCGACGGCGAGGCGCGCCTGGTCGCCCGGGCCTAGTCCGGCGGACGCCACCCCAGCACGCCGTCGAGCCCGCGCACCGTCAGGGCGGACGGCGCGAGGCGGCCGAGGCCGTCGCGCACGGCCGTCGGCAGCCGACCGGGCATCCCGGCGACGAGGCCCGCGAGCCGTGACGTCCGGGTCAGGCGGGCGGTGCGGGGTCTGCGGAGGCGGTCGTAGCGGGCGAGGCCCTCGTCGAGGCGTCCGTCGCGCACGCACGCGCCGAGGGTCGCGGCGTCCTCGAGGGCGAGGCAGGCGCCCTGGCCGAGGTTCGGCGTCATGGCGTGGGCGGCGTCGCCGAGCAGCACGACCCGCCCGCCGCCCGGGGCGCTCGCGACGAACGAGCGCAGCGGCGGGAGCCAGCGCAGCTCGGTGACCAGCGCGGTGGCCGGGTCGACGCGGTCGAGGAGCTCCGGGATCGGGGTGTGCCACCCGGCGAGACGCCGGCGCAGGGCGTCGAGATCCGACGCGGCAGGCTCGCCGGCGGGCACCACCGCCCACAGGTGAACGCGGCCGCCCCGGTGGGGAGCGACGCCCGCGTAGGCGCCGACCCCCAGGTCTCGCCGCCGGCCCGGGGCGGCTCGTCGACGACGGCGCTCAGACGCCAGGCGACAGTGCCCGTCGAGCGGGACCGCGCGGTGGGGTCGACGAGCGCGCGGGTCGACGAGGAGATCCCGTCGGCGCCGACGACGAGGTCCCCGGGCCCCGCGTCGGGGCCGTCCACGGGCGCGCCGGTCCGTACGGCCCCGGCGGGCAGGCCGTCCGCGAGCACGCGCAGGAGGTCGGCGCGGTCGAGCACGAGGATCCCGTCGCCGTGCCGACGGGCGAGCGCGGCGTCGTCGGTGCGGGCGAGCCAGCGCCCGCGCCGGTCCCGGATCCCGCCGGCCTCGTTCGCGTGCCCGACGGCCCGGACGTCGTCGCCCACTCCCAGGGCGTCGAGCGCCCGCAGGGCGTTCGGCCAGAGCGAGATGCCCGCGCCCTCGTCCCACGGCGACGTCCGTCGTTCGCGGACCTCGACGTCCCACCCCGCCCGGCACAGCGCGAGCGCCGCCGCCAGGCCGCCGATGCCGCCCCCGACCACCAGCGCGCGTCCGGACACCCCGTCGTGTTCCCCGGACACGCCGGGCGACACGTGCTCCGGTGTCACTCCTCGTGGCCACGCGTGTGGTCCGTGTCAAGAGATGGTGCCGACGGTGGGGGAGGGTCGATACTCACTACGGCCCGCACAGGGCCGACCGGGTGATGTGACCGAGGAGGCGCCGGACGTGGGGCAGCTGTTCATCGACGGAGCGTGGGTGTCGGCGGTCGACGGGGGACGACGGGAGATCCGATCTCCCGCCTACGGGACCCTCGTGGCCGAGGTCGACGAGGCGGGTCCGAAGGACACCGAGCTCGCGATCGCCGCGGCACGGCGATCCTTCGACGACGGCCGCTGGTCGTCCGTGCCGGCGTCGGAGCGCGGCGCACTCCTGCTGCGGGTGGCCGACCTGCTGCAGCGCGACAAGGCCCGGCTCGCCAAGGCCGAGACCGACGACACCGGCAAGCGGGTCGTCGAGTCCGAGATCGACATGGACGACATCACGAACTGCTTCCGGTGGTTCGGGCACATCTCCGCCACCGACGACGGACGGCTGGTCGACACCGGCATCCCCGCCGCGCGCAGCAAGGTCGTCCACGAGCCCGTCGGGGTCTGCGGGCTGATCACGCCGTGGAACTACCCGCTGCTGCAGACCGCGTGGAAGGTGGCGCCGGCGCTGGGGGCGGGGTGCTCGTTCGTCCTCAAGCCCAGCGAGCTGACGCCGCACACCGCGATCATCCTGATGGAGCTGCTCGCCGAGGCCGGCCTGCCCGACGGCGTCGCCAACCTCGTCCTCGGGGCGGGCGCGGCGGCCGGGGCGCCGCTGTCGAGCCACCCCGACGTCGACCTCGTGAGCTTCACCGGCGGCCTGCAGACCGGTCGGAAGATCATGGAGTCGGCGGCGGCCACGGTGAAGAAGGTCGCGCTGGAGCTGGGCGGCAAGAACCCGCTGGTGCTCTTCGACGACGCCGACCACGAGACCGCGGTGGACAACGCCCTGACGGCGATCTTCCTGCACTCCGGCCAGGTGTGCTCCGCCGGCGCGCGGCTCGTCGTCCAGGAGTCGGCCCACGACCGGATCGTCGACGACCTCGTCGCGCGCGCCCAGCGCATCGTCATGGGCGGGCCGGACGACCCCCGCACCGAGACCGGCCCGCTGATCTCCGCCGCGCACCGCGAGAAGGTCGAGGCCTACGTCGCGGCCGGGGTCGCCGAGGGCGCGGTGCTGCGCTGCGGCGGCGAGCGCCCGACCGACCCGGACCTGCAGAACGGCTACTTCTACCCGCCGACGATCCTCGACGGCTGCACCCAGGACATGTCCGTGGTGCACGACGAGTCGTTCGGCCCGGTGCTCACCATCGAGACCTTCACCGACCTCGACGACGCCGTCCGCATCGGCAACGACACCTCCTACGGCCTGGCGGGCGCGGTCTTCTCGTCCGACCACGGCAACTGCGAGGAGGTCGCCGCGCGCCTGCGCCACGGCACGATCTGGATCAACGACTTCGGGCCGTACGTGCCCGCGGCCGAGTGGGGCGGCTTCGGGCACTCGGGCTTCGGCCGGGAGCTCGGCCGCGAGGGCCTCGCGGAGTACCAGGAGGCCAAGCACATCTGGACCAACACCCGGCCGGGTCCGACCGGGTGGTTCCCCTCTTCCAGCCAAGGGAGCGGTTCGTGAGTACGGACAACAAGGACGCCACGGGGACCGACGCCGCGGACATCGACGAGTTCGGCTACAAGCCGAGCCTCGTACGGTCCCTCGGCAGCTTCCACACGTTCGCGGCGGGGATCAGCTACATCTCGATCCTCACCGGCACGTTCCAGCTCTTCTACTTCGGCCTCGGGACCGGCGGCCCGGCGTACTGGTGGTCGTGGCCGATGGTCTTCGTCGGCCAGCTCATGGTCGCGCTGTGCTTCTGCGAGCTCGCCGCCCGCTTCCCGGTGGCCGGCTCGATCTACAACTGGACCAAGCGCCTCACCAGCCCGCACACCGCGTGGCTGGCCGGCTGGACGATGCTGACGGCGTCGATCGTGTCGATCGCGGCCGTCGCGCTGGCGCTCCAGGCGACGCTGCCGGAGCTGTGGGACGGGTTCCAGTTCATCCCCGACCCGACCGGCGAGGACACGGCGGCGCAGGCCCTCAACGGCGTCATCCTGGCGACGGTCCTCATCCTCTTCACCACCGCGATCAACGCCTTCGGCACCCAGCTGATGGCGCGCATCAACTCCGCGGGCGTGTTCATCGAGCTGATCGCGGCCGTGCTGCTGATCGTCCTGCTCGCGATCAACATCGTCCGCGGCCCGCAGATCGTGTTCGACACCGGCGGCGTCGACACCAGCGGGCGACCGTTCGGCTACGCCGGGGCCTTCCTCGTGGCCATGTTCGCCTCGCTGTACGTCATGTACGGGTTCGACACCGCGAGCTCGCTGGCCGAGGAGTCGCACGAGCCCCGGAAGAACGCCCCGAAGGCGATCCTGCGCGCGCTGTTCTTCTCGTTCCTGCTCGGCGGGCTGATCCTGCTGTTCGCGCTCATGTCGGCTCCGGACCTCAGCGACCCGGCCTTCTCGAGCCTCGGCGGTCTCCAGAACCTCATCCTCGCCGTGCTCGGCCCGTTCGGCGGTTCGGTCATCCTCGTCGCGGTCGTCATCGCGGTCATCGTCTGTGCGCTCGCCGTGCACGCCGCGGCGATCCGCCTGGCCTTCGCGATGAGCCGGGACAACAACCTGCCCGCCGGCTCGAAGCTGTGCACGATCAGCCCGCGGTTCGGCACGCCGATCGTCTCGTCGGTCGTGATCGGCGCGCTCGCGATCGTCCTGCTGCTGGTGACCTTCAGCCCGCAGATCTACACGGTGGTCACGTCGATCGCGATCATCATGATCTACACCGCCTACCTGCTGGTGACGGTCCCGCTGCTGATCAAGCGCCTGCGCGGCGAGTGGGAGCCCCGCGAGGGCGCCTTCTCCCTGGGTCGCTGGGGCATCCCGGTCAACATCCTGGCGGTGCTCTGGGGCGGGTTCATGACGATCAACCTCGCCTGGCCCCGCAACGAGGTCTACAACGCCAGCGAGCCGTTCCACTGGTACCTGCAGTGGGGCGGGGTGCTGCTGCCGGGGATCATCCTCGGCGCCGGCTTCGCGTACTACTGGACCGTGCAGCGGCACAAGACCGGCGTCGTGGCCGAGCACGCGCGCGCCGAGGTCCCCACCGACACCCCCGCCCAGGAGGCGTGATGGCCGAGAACGAGTTCGACTACGTCGTCGTCGGCGGGGGCACCGCCGGATGCGCCGTCGCGTCCCGCCTGTCCGAGGACCCCGACGTGTCGGTGTGCCTCATCGAGGCCGGCCCGTCGGACGTCGGCGACGACGCGATCCTCGACCTGAGCCGGTGGATGGAGCTGCTCGAGTCGGGCTACGACTGGGACTACCCCATCGAGCCCCAGGAGTCGGGCAACTCCTACATGCGCCACGCCCGCGCGAAGGTGCTGGGTGGCTGCTCGTCGCACAACTCCGCGATCGCCTTCTGGGCGCCCAAGGAGAACCTCGACGACTGGGCCGCCGGCGGCGCCGAGGGATGGACCGCCGAGGAGTGCTACCCCTTCTACCGCAAGCTCGAGACGGCGCTGGACACGACTGAGGAGGCCGAGGCGCCGGGCCGCGGCACCGACGGGCCGGTGACCATCCGGACGGTGGGGGACCAGGACCCGTGCGGCAAGGCGCTGCTGGCCGCCTGCGAGCAGGTCGGCCTGCCGACCACGCCGTTCAACACCGGCCGCACGGTGCTGCGGGGCGCGAACTGGTTCCAGGTCAACGCCAAGCCCGACGGCTCGCGGTCGTCGGCGTCGGTGGCCTACATCCACCCGAACCTGGGCCGTCCCAACCTGACGCTGATGACCGGCTACCGGGCCGAGAAGCTGAACCTCGACACGTCCGGCCCGCGTCCCCGGGCCACCGGCGCGCGCCTGCGCACCCCGGACACCCGGCACGCCATCGACGTGACCGCCCGCCGCGAGGTGATCCTCTCGTCCGGCGCGATCGACGGGCCGAAGCTGCTGATGCTCTCGGGCATCGGGCCCGCCGAGCACCTGCGCGAGGTGGGCATCGAGGTCGTCGTCGACTCCCCGGGCGTGGGGGAGAACCTCCAGGACCACCCCGAGGGCCTCGTGCAGTGGGAGGCCCTGCAGCCGATGCCGACCGCGTCGACGCAGTGGTGGCAGATCGGGATCTTCGCCGGTTCCGAGGGCCGGACCACGCCCGACCTGATGTTCCACTACGGCTCGGTGCCGTTCGACATGAACATCGTGCGCTATGGCTACCCGACCTCGGACAACACGTTCTGCCTCACGCCGAACGTCACCGGGGCGCAGTCGAAGGGGACGGTGCGGCTCTCGACCCGCGACTATCACGACAAGCCGAAGGTCGACCCGCGCTACTTCAGCCACGACCACGACCGTGAGGTCATGATCCGCGGGATCCGGGTGGCCCGGGAGATCGCGGCGGCGCCGGCGCTGAAGGACTGGGTGGGCAAGGAGCTCGCGCCGGGCACCGGGGCGGAGTCCGACGAGGAGCTCTTCGAGTACATCCGCACCACCCACAACACCGTCTACCACCCGTCCTGCACGGTGAAGATGGGCGCGGACTCCGACTCCATGGCCCCCGTCGACCCGCAGCTGCGGGTGAAGGGCGTCGACGGCCTGCGCGTCGCCGACGGGTCGATCATGCCGGACCTGATCACGGTCAACCCGTGCATCACCACGATGATGATCGGCGAGCGCTGCGCCGACTTCATCACCAATCCGCGCTAGGCGTCCGGCCGGACCCGCCCCGACGGAGGGGCGGGCCCGGCCGGGCGGCGGCCCACGTCCGGGCGCGGGGTCGTTTACGGTTCCGGCCGTGGGTTCGGACGTGATCGACACCGTCGACGGGTTCGTCGACACCCGGCGCTACCCCCTCGACGACCCCGACGACCCGGCCTGGCGCGACGTCGTCGCACGCGCCCGGGACGAGCTGCGGGCGCAGGGCGCCACGGTGCTGCGCGACGTGGTGCGCCCCGAGCGCCGGGAGCTGCTGCGCGCCCAGGGCGACGAGGTGGCGGGCGCCGCGCACACCGAGGTCGCCCGGGTGAACGTCTACAACACCGACCCCGACGACGACCTGCCCGACGAGCACCCCGCGCGGGTCGTGCTGCAGCGGCGCAACGCGTTCGTCGCGCGTGACCGAATCCCCGCCGGACATCTCGTGCAGCGCCTCTACGAGCACCCGGGCCTGCACCGGCTCCTGGCCGCGTGCTTCGAGGTACCCGCCGTGCACCCGCTGGCCGACCCGTACGCGGGGCTGACCCTCAACGTCGTCGCGCCGGGCGGCGACCACCCCTGGCACTTCGACACCAACGAGATCGCCGTCAGCCTGCTGACCCGCGCGCCCGAGAGCGGCGGGGTGTTCGAGTACTGCCCGGGCCTCCGCGCCGCCGGCGACGAGAACCACGCCGGGGTGCGGGCGGTGCTCGACGGCGACCGCGCGCCGGTCCGCCGCCTCGAGCTGCGCCCGGGGGACCTGCAGCTCTTCCGCGGCCGCTTCTCGCTGCACCGCGTGAGCACCGTGCACGGCACCACCTCCCGGCACGCGGCGATCCTCGCGTTCAGCGACCGCCCGGGGGTCGTCGGCTCGGCGACGCGGACCCGCCAGCTGTTCGGCCGCATCGCGCCGGAGCACCTCGCGGCGGCGTCGGTCCGTGGTGACACCCTGCTCGACTGACCCCGACTGCCCAGCTGCCCACCTGCAGAGAGGACCAGCATGACCGGGACCTTCGACGCCGAGGACGACCTGCCCCGGGTCCCGGTGCCGGCCCTGGCCGACAGCGCCGCGCAGTTCCTCGAGTGGTGCGATCCGCTGCTCGACGACGACCAGCGGGCGCAGACCCGCGTCGCGGTCGACCAGCTGCTGCGTCCCGACGGACCCGGCCCCGTGCTCCAGGCGGCGCTCGAGGCGTTCGACGCCGAGCCGACGACCCACACCTGGCTCGACGACTTCTGGGAGTCGCGCTACCTCGGGCGGCGCGACCGCATCGCGCTCAACGCCAACTTCTTCTTCCTCTTCACCGACAGCGCCGACCCCGCCGAGTCGGACCAGGCCGCGCGCGCCGCGGGGCTCGTCCTGGGTGCGCTCGACCACAAGCACCGGGTCGACACCGAGACGCTCCCGCCGGCCACCCGCAAGGGCGCGCCGATGACGATGGAGCAGCACAAGTATCTGTTCTCGGCGACGCGCATCCCCGGCGACGGGCAGGACACCGCCCGCACGCCCTACACCGAGGCCTGGCCCGGACGGTCGCGCGAGCGGCACATCGTGGTCTTCGTGCGCGGCCACGCGTTCCGGATGGACGTGCTCGGGGCCGACGGCACCGCGCACACCGCCGCCGAGATCGCCGACGGGCTGCGCGCGATCCGGGCGCGGGTGGGCGACACCCGCGGGCCCGGCGTGGGCCACCTGACCACCAAGGCCCGCGCCGAGTGGGCCGCCAGCCGGCGGGCGCTGCTCGCGGAGGGCAACGAGGCCGCGCTCGACGACCTCGAGCGTGCGCTGTTCTGCGTGAGCCTGGAGGACGAGGCACGGGGCGACGACCGGGCCATCGGCGCGCAGCTCCTGCACGGCGCCAGCGCGAACCGGTGGTTCGACAAGGCCGTGACGTTCGTGGTCTTCCCCGACGGCACGGCCGGGATCAACACCGAGCACTGCCGCCTCGACGGGACGACCGTGCTCGCGCTGGTCGACGGCATGCTCGACGCGTCCACCGCCAGGCACGCCGAGGCCCTCGGGGCCCGGTCGCAGGGGGTCCCGGACGCCGCGCCCCTGCCGTTCGCGATCACCGAGGAGCGCGCGGAGGACATCCGGGCGGCCGGCGAGGACTTCGCGGAGTTCGCGGCGTCCGTCGCGACCCGGCTCCTGGTCGTCGACGACCTCGGCAGCGACCGCGCCAAGAAGCTCGGCGCCTCGCCGGACTCGCTGGTGCAGATGGCGTACCAGCTCGCCCACGTGCGGTCGAAGGGCTTCGTGGGCGCCACCTACGAGTCGATCGCCACCCTGAGCTTCCACCACGGGCGCACCGAGGCGATGCGCGTCGTCACCCCGGAGATCCTCGCGTTCACCGGAGCCATGGAGGATCCCTCGGCGGACGACGACGCCCGGCGGACGGCGTTCGACGCGGCCGCGAGCGCCCACGTCCGGCGTGCCCAGGCGTGCGCGGCGGGCCACGCGCCCGAGCAGCACCTCTGGGAGCTCTCGCTGATCCAGCAACGGCGCGGCGCCGAGCTCGGGGCCACCGAGCCGCTCGCCGTCGTCGACTCGCCGGGCTGGCGGATCATGCGCGACGACTTCATGTCCACGAGCTCCGCGCCGTCGGAGAACGTGCGCGTGTTCGGGTTCGGGTCGACGAGCACGCAGTGCATCGGCGTCGCCTACGTCCTGCTGCCGTCCCGGCTCATCGTGCACCTGAGCACCCCGGCCGCCGTGGGCGAGCAGATGGAGCGCTTCGCCACCGAGCTGCGCCGGGCCGTCGACGAGATCACCACCCTGCTCGAGGGCCGGTGAGCGAGCACCGTCACGTGCGTTCGGGGTGAGGTCCGCGCCGGGGCGTCGTAGCCTCGTCGTGATGATCACAGTGGGGGCGCGGTGACCGCCCGGCCCGAGACCCGCGAGGCGGAGGTCGCTCCTCTCGAGGACCCGCGTCCGGGGTCGAACGGGCACCACGCCGTCGAGCGGCCCGCGCCCGCCCCGACCGACACCCCGACCGGCACCGCCACCGAGACCCCGGCCTCGGCCCCGGCCGCGCCGGCCGGCGGGCGGGAGACGAACTGGGTCGTCGCCCTGCTCGTGCTGGTGGCGGGCATGTTCATGTCGGTGCTGGACATCAGCATCGTCAACGTCGCGATCCCGGTGATGCAGAACGACTTCGGCGTCACCACCGAGGACATCTCCTGGGTCTCGACGTCGTACTCGCTCGCCGAGGGCGTCATCGTCCCGGCCAGCGCCTGGCTGGGTCTGCGGCTCGGGCTGGGCCGGGCCTACATCCTGGCGATGGTCGGCTTCGCGATCGGGTCGGCGCTGTGCGGGCTCGCGTGGAGCCTCGAGTCGATGATCGCGTTCCGGGTCCTGCAGGCGATCCCGGGCGGTGTGATCCCCGTCGTCGCGCTGACGATGCTCTACAAGATCGTGCCGAAGGAGAAGCTCGGCGCCGCGATGGGCATGTACGGCCTGGGCATCGTCTTCGCCCCGGCGATCGGCCCGACGCTCGGCGGCTACCTCGTCGAGTACGTCGACTGGCGGCTGATCTTCTTCATCAACATCCCGATCGGCGTGGTCGGCACGATCGCGGCGATCATCTGGCTGCCCTCGTTCGGCGGCGGCCGCACCAAGCGCTTCGACCTCATGGGCTTCCTGGCGATCGCGTCGGGCCTGTTCGCCCTGCTGCTCGGGCTGCACGAGGCCGAGGACTGGGGCTGGACGTCCTACCCGGTGCTCATCCTCATCACGTACGGGCTGCTCGCGCTGGCCCTGTTCGTGGTGATCGAGCTCGAGGTCGACCACCCCCTGCTCGACGTGCGGGTGTTCACCTCGTGGGCGTTCACCAACTCGCTGGTGCTGATCGCGATCATCTCGGCCGGGCTGTTCGGCGTGCTCTTCTACATCCCGCAGTCGCTGCAGCTCAACCAGGGCCTCGGCGCCTTCGAGACCGGCCTGCTGCTGCTCCCGCAGGCGCTGGTGATGGCCGTGATCATGCCGGCGGCGGGGCTGATCTACGACCGCGTCGGCGCCCGGTACCCGGCGGTCGTCGGGCTCGCGATCGTCGCCTACGGCACCTACCTGCTGAGCGACCTCACGATCGACACCTCGCACACGACGCTCGCCTGGATCCTCGCGTTCCGGGCGGTGGGCATCGGGCTCGCCATGATGCCGATCATGACCGGCGGGCTGTCGTCGCTGCCCCCGAGCCGGGTCGACGGGGCGAGCGCCTACAACACCGTCGTCCAGCGCTCGTCGTCGGCGATCGGGCTGGCGGCGATGACCGCGATGATGACCGGCCAGCAGTCCCAGGACTACGCGGACCGGGCCGGGATGGTGCCCGCCGACCCGGAGACGTTCGGCTCGGTGCTGGGGGAGTACTCGATGTACCAGCAGCTGCAGACGCAGGTGTTCGACACGTCGTTCGGTGACCTGATGCTGGTCACCACGGTGCTCACGGCCTTCGGCGTCGCCCTCGCGTTCCTGCTGCCCAGCGGGAAGCCGGCGAAGAGCGACGGCCCGCGCGTCATGGAGTGAGCCGCCCGCTCAGCCGTTGCGGTGGATGTTCACCTCGACGTTCATGCCCGGGATGAGCTCCAGGCCCTTGAGGTCGTCGATCCCGATCTTCACCGGGATCACCTGGGTGACCTTCTGGAAGTTGCCCGCGCTGTTCGACTGCGGCAGCGGCGAGAACACGCCCGCGGCGCCGCCCTGGATCTCGCGCACCGACCCGGTGAAGGTCCGGTCGCTGTAGGCGTCGACGGTGAAGTCGACGACCTGGCCGGGGCGGACGTCGTTGATGTCGGTCTCGTCGACGCGGGCGGTCACGTACACGTCGGACGGGTCGTAAGCGATCGCGAGCTGGGTGCCGGCGGTGACGTAGGCACCCTCGGTGGTGTCGCTCTGGGCGACGGTCCCGGCGGCGGGGGCGCGGATGCTGCGCTGCGGGCGCACGTACCCGCCGTCGATCTCGATCCGACCAACGACCTGGTCGGCCCGCAGCACGGCACCCTGCGTGCCCGTCCAGCCGACGAGCGTGCCGCTGGTCGGCGCGACGATCGGGATCTGGGTGCCGTCGACCTGCGCGTTGTCGGTGGTGACGTACTGGCGGGCGTCGAGGAAGTAGCTCACCGTGAAGCCAGCCGCCGCGATCAGCGCGAGGACGAGGATCACCGCCAGCGCGATGCGGGTGCTGCGCTTCATCGGGCGGCGGGGCTGTGCGCTCTCCTCGGCCGGCTCCTGATCGGTGCCGACCGGGCCGGTCGTCGCGGTGTCGTCCGGGCCGGCGCTCACCGGCGGGCCGTCAGCAGGATCTGCTGACCCTCGGTCAGGCCGCTGCGCACCTCGGTGCGGTCGGCGCCGACGAGACCGGGGGTGAACGGTGTCGGGACCTGCCGGCCGTCGGGCTGCACGACCACCACGGACGTCCGGTCGCCCTGCCGGAGCACCGCCGAGTTCGGGACGCTCACCGCGTTCGGCCCCTCGCCGGTGATCACCGCCGCGCGCGCGGTCTGGCCGTCCTTGAGCCGCGGGTCCGGCTGGGTCATCGCGACGGTGACGTAGTAGTTGATCACGTTGGCGATGTCGGTCGACGCGGGCGACACCGCCAGCACGGTGCCCCGGAGCTCGGCGTCGGGCAAGGCGTCGAGGGTCACGTGCGCCTCCTGGCCCGGCAGGAGCGACGCGGCGTCGATCTCCTGGAAGGGCGCGACCACCGAGAACCCGGAGGCGTTCTGCAGGACCAGGAACTGCGAGCCCCCGGGTCGGCCGGGGGAGGCCCCGCCCCCGGAGGAGGCGGACGCGGCGGCCGCGCCGGCGTTCGCGGCGGCACCCGGGATGGCGGCCTCGCCGCCCGGCGCCTGGGGCGTCGTGCCGGAGCTCGGCTGGAGGAACTCGCCGACGGCCCCGTTGACCGCGGTGACCACCGCGTCGACCGGCGCCCGCAGGGTCGTGTTGGCGAGGGTGCGCTCGGCGTTCTGCACGCCGAGCCGGGCGTTGTCGACCTGCGCCTGTGCGGCGTCGAGCTGGGGCGAGCGCATGGCCGCCGACGAGTCGAGCTGGTTCTGGGCCATCACCACGCCGTTGCGGGCCTGCTCGATCTGCACCTGGCCGGAGGCCTCGTCCACCTGCTTCTTGGTGCGGGCCTGGGCCAGCGTGCTCTCGGCCTGCGCGACGCCCTGCTGCGCCATCGCGGCCTGGCTCTGGGCGCCGGGGAGGAGGATGCAGGAGGTGTTGCCCTGTTGGGCCGGCGACGGTGACTGCGGCATGAGCGGGATGAGCGCCGGGTTGTTGTAGGCGGCAGCCCCGCCCCCGGCGGCGCAGGCCTGCTGAGCCTCGGTGAACTGCGCCTGCGCCTCGGCAGCACCGCGCTTGGCCTGGGCCAGAGCCCGCTCCGCCTGGTGGATCGCGTCCCCGTCGGCGTCGAGCGTGGCGTCGACCTGCTCCTCGGTGGCCTCGAGGATCCGCCGGGCCTGGGCCACGGAGTTCCCGGCCCCGTCGACGGCGGTGTTGTCGCGGACCAGCCGGTAGTTCGCCTCCTGGCCCTCGAGCCCGATCTGCGCCTGCTCGAGCGCCTGCCGCGCCCCGAAGTCGTCGATCTTCGCGAGGACCTCGCCGGCGTTGACCCGGTCGCCGACCGCGACGTTGACCTCGGTCAGCTGGCCGCCCTGTCCGAAGCCGATGTTGTTCGTCGCCGTCGCGGACACCGATCCCATGGCCGAGACACCCGTCTCCACCGCCGCCCGGGTGACCGCGACCGTCCGCGGCGGCGGTGTCGGGGCGCTCCCGCACCCCGCGAGCACCAGTGCTGCCACGACCAGCGCCGTCGCCCCGACCGCCGTCCGGGGGGAGAAGATCATGCCCGGGCCAACGACCTTCAAGCAGTTGAGTGACGTCCGTGTGATGGGCCGTGCGCGCTACGTCACACCGACGAGCGGGGGAAGGAGTCAGAGCCGTCCGGTCTAGTGCTCCGCACTCCGACCACCCGGCGAATTCGGCGAAGGGCACCTTCGGCCGCTCTACTCGGCCCGAGGTGCCCTTCGCGCGGCTCGTGCCGGCCGTCAGGCTGCGTGCCCGGGGCTCCACTCGCCCCGGTTGGCCGCCCCGGTGAGCCGCAGGCGCTCCGCGAAGGCGTCCTGCGCGGCCGCGACGTTCTCCTCCGCGCCGGCCCACACCGCCATCGGGCGGCCCTGCAGCGCGCGGGCGTAGGAGAAGCTCACGGTCCAGGGCTGCGGGCCGCGGCGGGCGATGGCGTCGAGGTTGGCTGTGGCCTGCTCGTCGTCCTGGCCCCCCGAGAGGAACACGACGCCCGGCACGGCGGCGGGGATCGTGCGGTGCAGCACCTCGAGCGTGCGGTCGGCGACCTCGTCCGGACCGGCCTGGTCGGGCCCGCCGTAGCCGGACACCACCATGTTGGTCTTCACGAGCACGCCCTCGAGGGCGACCCGCTGGCGCCGCAACTGCTCGACGACCGCGGCCAGCACCTCCTCCGTGACCTCGGCGGACCGGTCGATGCCGTGGTCGCCGTCCATGATCGACTCCGGCTCCACGATCGGGACCAGGCCGGCCTCCTGGGCCAGGGCGGCGTAGCGCGCCTGCCCGTGGGCGTTGAGGTCGATGGCCGTCGCCGTCGGCAGCGTGTCGGACACCGTGATCACCGAGCGCCACTTGGCGAAGCGCAGGCCGAGGTCCGCGTATTCGGCGAAGCGCTCCCGCAGTCCGTCGAGGCCCTCGGTGACCTTCTCGTCCGGGAAGCCCGCGAGGTCCTTGGCGCCCGCGTCGACCTTGATGCCCGGCAGGATCCCGCGCCGCCGGAGGGTCTCGACCATCCCGGTGCCGTCGAGGGCGTCCTGCCGCACGGTCTCGTCGTAGAGGATCACACCGCCCAGGTACTGCTCGATGTCCTTCGTCGTGAACAGCAGGTCGCGGTACCGCCGCCGTGTCTCCTCCGTCGACGAGATCCCCACCGCCTCGAAGCGCTTGGTGATCGTGCCGGTGCTCTCGTCGGCGGCGAGGATCCCCCGGCCGCCGGCGAGGATCTCGTGTGCCGTCTCCTGCAGGTTCATGGCCACTCCTTCCGTCTGCCGGAGGGGTTGACCGGTGGCGGCGCCGGACATGCGCCCTTGCCCTGACCACACCCGCAGAAGTTAGGGTCGCCTCACCTAGCGGCGACGAAGGGTGGGCCCGTGACGACGGCGGCGACACGTCCGGCGACCTGCCTGCGACGCGCGGTGGTGCGCGCGGTCGAACGACCCACCCCGCGGGTGCTCCGGGTGACCCTCGCCGGCCCCGACCTCGCCGACCTCCCGCCCGCCGCGCCCGACGGCTACCTCAAGATGTTCTTCCCGCGGCCGGGGGACGTGGAGCCGGCGGTCCCGCCGATGCCCGAGGACGCGAGGCCCGACGACGTGAGCGCGTGGTTCCGCACCTACCTCGCCCTGCCGGACACCGAGCGCTCGCCGATGCGGACGTACACGCTGCGCCGCCGCCGCGAGGACCCGGTGGAGATCGACGTCGACTTCGTCCTCCACGAGAGCGGCCCGGCGCGGGACTGGGTCCTGCGGGCAGGGCCCGGCGACCACGTCGCCCTCACCGGCCCCTACGGGCTCTACGCACCCCGCGACGAGCACGACGGGGTGCTTCTGGTCGGCGACGAGACCGCGGTCCCCGCGATCGCGGCGATCCTCGAGGACCTGCCGGTCGGTGCCTGCGCGGTGGTGCTGGCGGCGGTGCGCGACGTGACCGAGCAGCTCACCTGGGACACCGCCGGCGACGTCACCACGACCTGGACGACGCCAGACCGGCTCGTCGACGACCTCCGGAGCGTGGTGTTCCCGCCCGGCCGGCCCTACGTGTGGCTCGCGGGGGAGGCGTCGGCGGTGCGGGCGATGCGCCGCCACGCCGTCACCGAGCGCGGCGTCCCGAAGGGCGACGTGTGCTTCACCGGCTACTGGCGTCGGGGCAAGAGCGAGGAGCAGACGGTCCGCGAGGCACTCGCGGCGGCCGAGCGGGGCGAGGCGCCCGAGGACGACTGACCCCCGGAAGAAGCGAACGCGCTGTTCGCTGCGATAGAAGCAGCGAACAGCGCGTTCGTCCCGGATGGCGAGCTCGGTCAGCCCAGCATCTTGCGCAGCACGTACGGCAGGATGCCGCCGTTGCGGTAGTACGCCGCCTCACCCGGGGTGTCGATGCGCAGGCGCGCGTCGAACTCGATCGCGTCGCCGGACTCGGGGGTCGCGGTGACGTGCACGGTGTCGGGCACCTCGCCGTCGTTGAGCGCCGTGACGCCCGAGATCGCGAACGTCTCGGTGCCCGTGAGGCCCAGCGAGTCGGCGTCCTGACCGTCCGGGTACTGCAGCGGCAGCACGCCCATCCCGACGAGGTTGGAGCGGTGGATGCGCTCGTAGGACTCGGCGATCACGGCGCGCACACCGAGCAGCGTCGTGCCCTTGGCCGCCCAGTCGCGCGACGACCCCGAGCCGTACTCCTTGCCCGCGAGCACGACCAGCGGGGTGCCCTCGGCGGCGTAGTTCTGCGCCGCGTCGTACACCGCCGTCTGCTCGCCGCCGCGGGTGAAGTCGACGGTCCAGCCGCCCTGCGGGAGCTCCTTGCCGTCGCCGTCGCGCAGCTCGTTGCGCAGACGGATGTTGGCGAAGGTGCCGCGGATCATCACCTCGTGGTTGCCGCGACGGGAGCCGTAGGAGTTGAAGTCCTTGCGCTCGATCCCGTTCTCCTTGAGGTACCGGCCGGCCGGCGAGTCCTCCTTGATGGCACCCGCGGGGGAGATGTGGTCGGTGGTGACCGAGTCGCCCAGCTTGAGCAGCACGCGGGCGCCGTCAAGGTCGGTGACCTCGCTCGGCTCGCGGTCCATGCCCTCGAAGTACGGAGGCTTGCGCACGTAGGTCGAGTCCGGGTCCCAGGTGAACGTCTCGCCCTCGGGGGTGTCGAGCGACGTCCAGCGCTCGTCGCCGGCGAAGACGTCGGCGTAGCCCTCGGTGAACTGCTCGGGCGAGAGGGCCGAGGAGATCGTCTCCTGGATCTCCTGCGGCGAGGGCCAGATGTCCTCCAGCGTCACCGGGTTGCCGTCGGAGTCGTGGCCGAGCGGCTCGGTGGCGAGGTCGAGGTCCATCGTCCCGGCGAGCGCGTAGGCCACCACCAGCGGCGGGCTGGCCAGGTAGTTCATCTTCACGTCGGGGTTGATGCGGCCCTCGAAGTTGCGGTTGCCCGAGAGCACCGCGGTGACCGCGAGATCACCGTCGTTGACCGCCTGCGAGATCTCCTCGGGCAGCGGCCCGGAGTTGCCGATGCAGGTGGTGCAGCCGTAGCCGACGAGGTTGAACCCGAGCTTCTCCAGGTAGGGCAGCAGCCCGGAGCGCTCGTAGTAGTCCATGACGACCTTCGACCCGGGGGCCAGCGACGTCTTGACCCACGGCCGGCGCTCCAGGCCCTTCTCGACGGCGTTCCGCGCGAGCAGCGCCGCGCCGATCATCACCGAGGGGTTCGAGGTGTTGGTGCACGAGGTGATCGCGGCGATGGTGACGGCGCCGTGGTCGAGCTCGAGCTGGGTGCCGTCGGACAGCGTCACCGGCACCGGGTGCGAGGCCCGGCCGTCGGGGTCGACCGGCTGGCGGTGGACCCGCGGGCGGTCGGCGTCGCCGTTGGGGTGCTCGGCGGGCGGGTCGGAGGCCGGGAACGACTCGCTGTCGGACTCCTCGGACTGGCTGCGCGCCGACCCGTCGTCGTCGACGTAGTCGGGCAGCGCGGCGCGGAACGACTCCTTGGCGGCGTCGAGCGCGATGCGGTCCTGCGGGCGCTTCGGGCCGGCGATCGACGGCACGATCGTCGAGAGGTCGAGCGACAGCGTCTCGGAGTAGTCCGGCTCGTGGCTCGGGTCGTGCCAGAGGCCCTGCTCCTTGCAGTAGGCCTCGACGAGGGCGACCTGCTCGTCGTCGCGGCCGGTGAAGCGCAGGTACTCGAGGGTCTCGTCGTCGATCGGGAAGATCGCGCACGTGGAGCCGAACTCCGGGCTCATGTTGCCGATCGTGGCGCGGTTGGCCAGCGGCACGGCGCCGACGCCCTCGCCGTAGAACTCGACGAACTTCCCGACGACGCCGTGCTCGCGCAGCATCTCGGTGATCGTCAGGACCAGGTCGGTGGCGGTGGCGCCGGCGGGCAGCTCGCCGGAGAGCTGGAAGCCGACGACCTTGGGGATGAGCATCGAGACGGGCTGGCCGAGCATGGCCGCCTCGGCCTCGATGCCGCCGACGCCCCAGCCCAGCACGCCGAGGCCGTTGACCATCGTGGTGTGCGAGTCGGTGCCGACGAGGGTGTCGGGGTACGCCTGACCGTTGCGGGTCATGACCACGCGCGCCAGGTGCTCGATGTTGACCTGGTGGACGATCCCGGTGCCGGGCGGGACGACCTTGAACTCGCTGAACGCGGTCTGGCCCCAGCGCAGGAACTTGTAGCGCTCCTCGTTCCGCTGGTACTCCAGCTCGACGTTGCGCTCGAAGGCGTCCGGCGTGCCGAAGAGGTCGGCGACGACGGAGTGGTCGATGACCAGCTCGGCGGGCGCGAGCGGGTTGACGTTCTGGGCGTCGCCCCCGAGCTCGGTGACGGCCTCGCGCATCGTGGCGAGGTCGACGATGCACGGGACGCCGGTGAAGTCCTGCATCACGACGCGGCCGGGGACGTACTGGATCTCGGTGTCGGGCTCGGCCGTCGGGTCCCAGTCCGCCAGTGCGCGGATGCTGGCCTCGGTGGTGACGAGGCCGTCCTCCGTGCGCAGGAGGTTCTCGAGCAGCACCTTGAGGCTGAACGGCAGGCGCTGCGAGCCCTCGACCGCGGACAGACGGAAGATCTCGTAGGACTGGCCGCCGACCTCGAGGGTCCCCCGTGCGCCGAACGAGTCGGCGCTCCCCGTCGCTCCGTCGGACTGGTCTGGCGAGCTCACGGACACGTTCCTCCTTGGTCCTCACGGTGACGGCGAGTGGCGATCGGCCGCGACCGCGGGGTCGTTTCGGTGTCTGCCGCGTCGTCCTCGGTGGTGGTCCGACGGCGCGGCTCGTGCCGGCCGGCGCGGTGACGACGCCCGACACGGGGGTCTCGCCGGGAGTCTCGCGCACCCACCCGGGTGCCGCACTCCCGCCCTCACCAGCCTACTTCGGAGTACCCCGGACGGAGGGCCGCCGCGCACCCCGAGCGGCCCGGAGACCCCACCCGGGCGGGCGATTCGCGCCACACCTCTGCGTGTCGCACCGGTGACGGGGCGTGCGACGGCCACCCTCCACCCCGCGACCGACGAGCCCGAGACCGACGACCGGCGGAGGAGGACGGCGTGCACGCCCCCCGCACCCGCCGCTGTGCCCGCCGCCTGGTTCTCATCGCCGTGGTCACCGGCGTCCTCGTGCCGGCGCTCGTCCCGGCCGCCCACGCCGGACCGGGCACGCCCCCCACGACGACGCCGCCGTCGTCCGCCACATCTGCTCCGGGCACCCTGCCCCCCGACGACCCAGCCGGCGAGGCCGGCTCGCCTCGTCGCGCGGATCGCCGCGGCGAGGACGGCGCTCGACGCGCTGACCGCGGACCTCGGGCAGCGCCAGGAGCTCGCCAACCGGGCCCTGGCCGACGACACCGCCGCCCGCACCCGCGCCGACGAGGCGCGGCTCGCCGCCGAGGAGAGCCGTCGCGGGGCGGACGCCGCGGCCGCGGCCGCCGAGCGGGCCCGCGCGGACGCCGACGCGTGGATCACCGCCTGGTTCCAGCAGGCCGACGTGCTCGGGCCGCTCTCGGTGCTCTCGGGCTCCGCGGGCCCGGAGGACGTCGCGGCGCGCGCCCACCTGCGCGACGCCGTCACCGCCGACCAGCGCGCGGCCCTCGACGGCGCCGAGCACGCCCGGATCGAGGCCGCCAACGCCGACTCCCGCGCCCGCGCCGCCCGCCTCCGAGCCGACGAGGCTGCCGCGCGGGCCGCGCAGGCACGCACCGCCGCCGACGGCGAGGTCGTCCGCGTCCGCACGGACACCGAGACCCAGCAGGCCCGGCTGCGCGAGCTGACCACCGAGCGCGACGCCGCCGAGTCCCGGTTGCGCGAGCTCGAGGACGCCGACCCGGACCTCGCCGCCCAGCGCGAGCGCGCCGAGGCGTTCGACGAGGCCGCGACCGCACGGGACAGCGCCCGCGACGCCCGGCTGCGCGACGCGGCGACCGCAGGGCTCACCGCGCGGGCCGGCCGCGTCGCCGGGGGTGTCGCCGGGGGCGTCGCCGGGGGTGAGGACGCGCTCGCGGAGGCCGGCGTCGACACCACCGGGATGAGCGACGAGGTGAAGCTCGTGCTCGAACGGGCGCTCTCGCAGCTCGGCGTCGTCTACGCCTGGGGCGGCGGCGACGCGCAGGGCCCGACGAAGGGCATCCGCGACGGCGGCGTCGCCGACAGCTTCGGGGACTTCGACAAGACCGGCTTCGACTGCTCCGGGCTGATGATCTACGCCTTCGCCGGGGCCGGGAAGGAGCTCTCGCACTACAGCGGCTACCAGGCCGAGTCCGGGCAGCGGGTGCCGCTGGAGGACCGCAGGCCGGGCGACATGCTGTTCTGGGCCGACGACGACGGCGCGGGCGCCGTGCACCATGTCGCGCTCTACCTCGGCGGTGACCAGATGGTGGAGGCCCCCGAGTCGGGCAAGAAGGTGCGGATCGCCCCGGTGCGGTTCGACGAGGAGATCGTCCCGACGGTCACCAGGCTGGTGTAGCGGGAGGCTCACGACGCCCATACCGGCCGACGAGTTGCCTGGTGACCGGGCAGGTAGCGTGCCGCCCCGGACGCCCACGTCCGGTTCGGACCGTGGGAGAGCGAGCAACCGAGGGGGACGACGCCGGGTGCGGGGAGTCGGGGAGGGGCGCCGATGAGCGAGCCCACGGACGCGGGGACGACGGGCACCACCGCGACGCCGGCGCACGACGCCGAGCAGCTCGAGCGCACGGTGCTCGAGGTCAAGCGGGTGATCGTCGGCCAGGACCGTCTCGTCGAGCGGATGCTCGTGGGGCTGCTGGCCAAGGGCCACCTGCTCCTCGAGGGCGTGCCCGGCGTGGCCAAGACCCTCGCGGTGGAGACGTTCGCCCGTGTGGTCGGCGGGTCCTTCGCACGCATCCAGTTCACGCCCGACCTGGTGCCCGCCGACATCCTCGGCACGCGCATCTACCGGCAGGGCCGCGAGCAGTTCGACGTCGAGCTCGGCCCGGTGGTGTCCAACTTCGTGCTCGCCGACGAGATCAACCGAGCGCCCGCGAAGGTGCAGTCGGCGATGCTCGAGGTGATGGCCGAGCGCCACGTCTCCATCGGCGGCGAGACCCACCCGATGCCCGACCCGTTCCTGGTGCTGGCGACGCAGAACCCCATCGAGAACGAGGGCGTCTACCCGCTGCCCGAGGCGCAGCGCGACCGCTTCCTGTTCAAGATCCTCGTCGAGTACCCGACGGCGGACGAGGAGCGGGAGATCGTCTACCGGATGGGCGTGAGCCCGCCGTCGCCGCACCGCGTGCTGGACCCCGCCGAGCTCCGCCGTCTGCAGGACGTCGCGGCGCAGGTGTTCGTGCACCACGCGCTCGTCGACTACGTCGTGCGCCTCGTGGTGGCGACGCGCTCCCCGGCCGAGCACGGGATGGCCGACGTCGGCGGCTGGGTCGCCTACGGCGCCTCCCCGCGCGCCTCGCTCGGCATCATCGCCGGTGCCCGCGCGCTGGCCCTGGTGCGCGGGCGCGACTACGTGCTGCCCCAGGACGTCGTCGACATCGCGCCCGACGTGCTGCGCCACCGCCTCGTGCTGTCCTACGACGCGCTGGCCGACGGCGTCCCCGTCGACCACGTCGTCACCCGCGTGCTCCAGACCGTCCCGCTCCCGCAGGTGTCGGCCCGCCCGGTGGGCATGGGCCCGGCGCCCGTCCCGGCGGCGGGACGGTGACGGCGTCGGACGAGCGGGTGACCGCGTGAGCGAGCCCGTCTCCCCGGACACCCCGGCGGCGCGGGTCCCCGAGCCCGGTCCGCGGCCCGAGGGCGCGCCGCCGGCGACGAGCCCGGCCGGCGGACCCCGTCCCGGCTGGGCACCGCCCCCACGTCGCCGGTCCCGAGCGGGCCCGACGAGGTCGCGGGGGAGCGCACGCAGGCCCGGCTCTCGGCGTCGCTGCGCACCCTGGAGCTCTCGGTGCGCCGGCGTCTCGACGGCTTGCTGCAGGGCAACCACCTGGGCCTCGTGCCCGGGCCGGGCACCGAGGCGGGGGAGCCGCGGCCCTACCAGCCCGGCGACGACGTGCGGCGCATGGACTGGTCGGTCACCGCCCGCACCACCGAGCCCCACATCCGCGAGACGATCGCCGACCGCGAGCTCGAGACCCAGCTCGTCGTCGACCTCTCGCCGAGCCTCGACTTCGGCACCGCCGCCTGCGAGAAGCGCGACCTGGCGATCGCCGCGTGCGCGGCGGTCACCCACCTGACCCGCGGCGGCGGCAACCGCATCGGCGCCGTCGTCGCGACGGGCGAGCGCACCGTGCGCCTGCCCGGCCGCGGGGGCGAGACCGCCGCCCGCGAGCTGCTGCGGCGGATCGCGGCGACCCCACCCGCCCCCGAGGGCACGCGCGGCGACCTGCCTGCCGCCCTCGAGGCGCTGCGGCGCCCGCCCCGCCGTCGCGGCCTGGTCGTGGTGGTGTCCGACTTCCTCGGTGACGTCGACTGGGAGCGCGCGCTGCGGGCCCTGCGCGCCCGCCACGACCTGCTCGCCGTCGAGGTCGTCGACCCCCGCGACGAGGAGCTGCCCGACGTCGGCACCGTCGTGCTCGCCGACCCCGAGTCCGGGCGCCGCCGCGAGGTGACGACGACGCCGACCCTGCGCCGGCGCTTCGCCGCCGAGGCCGCCGCCCACCGGGGCCGGGTCGCCGACTCCCTGCGCGCGGCCGGCGCCGGGCACCTCGTGCTGCGCACCGACCGCGACTGGATCGCCGACGTCGTGCGCTTCGCCGTCGCCCGCAAGCGCGGCTGGTCGGGTGGGGCGACGACCGGCCGCGTGCCGACCGCGGCGCCCGGGGGGCGGTGACCGTGTTCGCGCACCCCTGGTGGTTCCTGCTGCTGCTCGTCGTCGCCGCGCTCGCGGTCGGCTACTGGTGGATCAACCGTCGACGCCAGCGCTACACGATGCGCTTCACCAACCTGGCGCTGCTCGAGCGCGTCGCCCCCAAGGGGCCCGGCTGGTGGCGGCACGTGCCGATGGCGCTGCTGCTGGTCGCGCTGGTGCTCATGACGATCGCGCTGGCCGGGCCGCAGGGCACCGCGCAGGTCCCGCGCAACCGCGCCACGGTGATGCTCACGATCGACGTGTCGCTCTCGATGCGCGCCACCGACGTTGAGCCCTCCCGCCTGCAGGTGGCCCAGACGGCCGCCTCGGCCTTCGCCGACCAGCTGCCCGCCGGCATCAACCTCGGGCTCTCGTCGTTCGCCGCGACCCCGAGCACGCTGGTCACGCCCACCACCGACCGCCAGGCGATCAAGAACGCGATCGGGTCGCTGCAGCTCGCGGAGTCCACGGGCACCGGCGACGCGATCCGCGCGAGCCTCGCGGCGATCCGGGCTTTCGGCTCCCAGATCCGGGGCCCGGAGGGCCCGCCGCCGGCCCGGATCATCCTGCTCTCGGACGGCAAGCAGACGACGCCGACCACCGACCCGGCCGACGACCGCGGCGCCTTCCCCGCGTCCGCCGAGGCGCGCGCGGCGGGCGTCCCGATCTCCGCGATCTCGTTCGGCACCGAGTACGGCGAGATCGAGATCGACGGCCGCCCCGTGTCGGTCGCCGTGGCCGACGACCAGATGCGCGAGATCGCCCAGCTCTCCGGCGGCGACTTCCGCCGCGCGTCCACCGAGCTCGACCTGCGCGAGACCTACGCCAACCTCGCCGAGCAGGTCGGCTACGAGGAGCGGATGGTCGACCTCTCGGGGCGCTGGTTCCTCGCCGCCACGATCCTCGTGCTCCTCGGCGTCGTCACCGCGATCGTGACGGGCCAGCGCCTGCCCTAACCCTCTGCCCAGCCGCCTGCCCTAGTCGTGGATCACGTGCAGTCCGTCCACGAACGCGCGGATGTCGGCGATCGCCGCGCGTCGTTCGGCGGGCAGGGCCTGCCGGAAGATCAGCTCGGCACCGTGGGTGAGCCCGAGGTTGGTCCGCCCGGCGACCGGGACGCCCGCGGCGAGGAGCTTGCGGTAGTAGGCGAGGCCCTCGTCGCGCAGCGGGTCGAGCTCGTTGACCGTGATCACGTGCGGCGGCAGGCCCGCGAGGTCGTCGGGCGTCGCGAAGTACGGCCAGGCCAGCGGGTCCTCGGTGTGGCGGGCGTGGGGGTCGTAGGCGGCGACGATCAGGTCCATGCTGGCGCAGCCGAGGAAGTACCCGTCGTTCTCGATCATCGACGGGAGCTCGCGGAGCTTGCGGTCGTCGTCCCAGGCGTAGCCGCCGCTGATGAACGGCACCGCGACGTGCACACCGTCGATGGCGTCGAGGTCGCCGCTGCGCTTCGCGCGCAGGGTGGTGGCGAGCGCGAGGTTGGCCCCGCCCGACTCGCCCTGCAGCACGATCCGGGTCAGGCCCAGTTCGCCGCGCTGGTCGTCGAGCCAGCGCACGGCGGTCGCGCAGTCGTCGAGGCCCGCGGGGAAGGGGTGCGGGCCCAGCTCCGTCCACGCGTTGCGGAACCCGACCCGCACCGCGACGACGCCGCTCAGGGCGAGGTCACGGCACCAGCGGTCGTGGACCCGCGTCTCGGCGTCCAGGATCGTCATCCCGCCGCCGTGGATGTAGACGACGCCCGGCAGCGGCCCGGCCACGCCCGCGGGGCGGTAGAGGCGCAGGGGCACGAGGTGCCCGTCGGGGGAGGCCACGGAGGTCTCGGTGACCTCGACGGCGTCGTCCGGGGCGTCGTCGGGCAGGTCCAGCGGGACGGCGGCGTAGATGGCGCTGAACCCCTCGTGGAGCCCACCGACGGCCTCGCTCACCGCCGCCGGGCCGTCGGCGCGGGTGACCGGGGGCGCGGCCGCCGGCCCGTCGAGCCCGAAGGCCGCCAGCGCGGCGACGAGATCCGGCTTCGCCCGCGGGTCGGTGCGCAGGTCGAGGCCGGGGTCACCGAGGCGGCCGGGAAGGGTCGGGGGGACGTCGGTCGCGGTCATGGATACAACCCTATGAGCGCCGTCACACGACAGGAAGGCGCCGTTCGGTCGCGTCCCCACGGGACGCGGGCAAAGCGGATACCCTTCCGCCGCCGTTGGACCCGAACGAGAGGAGTCGCGTGAGCCGCGTCGTGCTGGTCACGGGAGGCAACCGCGGGATCGGGCTCGCCACCGCGCGGGAGCTCGCGGAGCGGGGCCACACGGTGGTGATCACCCACCGCTCGGGCGAACCGCCGGAGGGCCTGCACGGGGTCACGGCCGACGTCACCGACTCCGCCTCCGTCGACGCCGCCTTCTCCCAGGTCGAGTCCGAGCACGGGCCGGTCGAGGTGGTCGTCGCCAACGCCGGCATCACCCGCGACGGGCTGCTCATGCGCATGCCCGAGGACGCGTTCACCGACGTCCTCGACGCCAACCTCACCGGGGCCTGGCGGGTCACCCAGCGCGCGATCCGGGGGATGGTCAAGGCCCGGTTCGGGCGGCTGATCTACCTCTCCAGCGTCGTCGGGC
The DNA here is from genome assembly GCF_050948445.1 of Actinomycetospora sp. CA-053990. Lineage (NCBI taxonomy): Bacteria > Bacillati > Actinomycetota > Actinomycetes > Pseudonocardiales > Pseudonocardiaceae > Actinomycetospora > Actinomycetospora sp. CA-053990. Next base: position 3,328,379 of record NZ_CP192043.1, read on the forward strand.
TCACCGGCGCGCCCGGGCAGGCGAACTACGCCGCCTCGAAGGCCGGCCTCGTCGGCCTCGCCCGCTCGACGGCCCGCGAGCTCGGGGGCCGCGGCATCACCGCCAACGTCGTCGCCCCCGGCTACGTCGACACCGACATGACCGCCGAGCTCACCGACAAGCGGCGCGAGGAGATCCTCGCGTCGATCCCGCTGGGGCGCACGGCCGCCCCGGAGGACATCGCGAAGGCCGTCGCCTTCCTCGCCTCCGACGACGCCGCCTACGTCACCGGCGCGGTGCTGCCGGTCGACGGCGGCATCGGCATGGGCCACTAGACACCCGCCAGCGACAACACGGAGACAATGTGACCCTGCTCGAGGGCAAGCGGATCCTGGTCACCGGGATCATCACCGACGCGTCGATCGCCTTCCACGCGGCGAAGGCGGCCCAGGAGGCGGGGGCCACCGTCGTCCTCACCGGCTTCGGGCGCCTCTCGCTGGTCAAGCGCGTGGCCAAGCGGCTGCCCACCGAGGCGCCCGTGATCGAGCTGGACGTCCAGAACCAGGAGCACCTCGACGGCCTCGCCGACAGCGTCCGCGAGCACGTCGACGGCCTCGACGGCGTCCTGCACTCGATCGGCTTCGCGCCGATGGAGGCCCTGGGTGGCAACTTCCTCCACACCGAGTGGAAGGACGTCGCCACCGCGGTCGAGGTCTCGGCCTACTCGTTCAAGTCCCTCGCGATGGCCTGCAAGCCGCTGCTCGGGCGCGGCTCGTCGCTGGTCGGCATGGACTTCGACAACACCGTCGCCTGGCCGGGCTACGACTGGATGGGCGTCGCCAAGGCCGCGCTCGAGGCGACCACCCGCTACCTCGCGCGCGACCTCGGCCCCGAGGGCATCCGCGCGAACCTCGTCGCCGCGGGTCCGGTGCGCACCATGGCCGCGAAGTCGATCCCGGGCTTCGACACCTTCGAGGAGGCCTGGGTCCAGCGCTCGCCGCTGGGCTGGGACCTCGAGGACCCCACGCCGGTGGCGAAGACGATCTGCGCGCTGCTCTCGGACTGGATGCCGGCGACCACCGGCGAGGTGGTGCACGCCGACGGCGGCTATCACGCGATGGGCGCCTGAGGCCGGAACTCCTCGAGCGGTACCCGGGTCGGGGTGACGACCGCGACCGCCCGCGGCCAGCTCGGATCGGCCCAGAAGTCGCTGTGGCGGCGCAGCGGCAGCAGCGCCCGCCGCTGGAGCCCGGGGTCCTCCGGCACCGGGGGGTCGAGCAGGCGCCAGTCGCCGCCGACCGCACGCGCCCCGCGGTCCTCGGGTCCTCCCGGGCCGATGCGCGCGACCAGGCCGGGCTCCGGGTCCCGGTGCCGCCAGCTCAGGGCCGGGCCCGCCAGCGGGTCGGTGTCCCGGTAGAGGTTGCGCCAGCGGCCGTCGAGGGCGTCCACGAGGCCCTGGACGGCGGGGAGGTTCACGGCCGCCGGGAACGCGCGGGAGAACAGGACCTGGATCTGCGAGCCGAGCGTCAGCAGACCGATCCGGGTGGTGTCGCCGCCGAGTCCGACCTGCCGCACCAGGGCGGCGAAGGAGATCAGGCTGCCCTGGCTGTGACCGCAGAGCACGACCGATCGTCCCTCGGCGAGGTGGTACCGGATGCGATCGGCGAGGCGCGGCACCACCGACTGGGAGTACGGCGGCGGGACGAACGGGTGCACCGCGCGCGGCCAGAAGGCGACGACGTCCCACACCACGTTCACCCCGCGGCGGGTGGTGCTCTGTCGGGCCGCGGCGCGTCCCAGCAGCACGAGCCGGATCGCCGCGGCGGCGAGCACGAGCGTCCCGAGCGCGAGCACCCACCCGCTGCCCGGCCGGGGGTGCTGCGTCGAGGCGGTGAGCACGAACCAGCGGGGGAGGTCCCAGGGTGCGTGGCCGACGGCCTGGGGGAGGGCGGACTCGAGGGCGGCGAGCGACAGCACCGCCCCCGTCAGCGCCAGGGTGGCGGCGATGGCCACCACGTGCTGCTTCACACGGGCGATCCACATCGCGGTCCCGATCTCGCGGACCCGGGTCGCCGGGAGATCGTCGAACCCGGCCGCCACGAAGGCGTCCTGCGCCCGCCGCCGGAAGTCGCCGCGGCGCCGGAGCCAGTCCACGGCGGCGACGACCGCGATCCCCGCCGCGACGATCGTGCTGAGCCCCCAGGCGTACACGGCCCGCGAGAACATCTCCGGCACGACGAGAGGTGCCGTGGCGGCGGCCTCCACGAGCTTCGCCGTGCCGAAGGCGGCGGCACCGGTGTAGCCGATGCCGAGGAAGACCCCGAGGGCGGCGACGACCGTGGCCGCCAGCCCGTGCGCGAACGGGGCGAAGCGCCCGTCCCCCTCGTCCCGCCGCGCCCCGCCGCGCGCGACGACGACGTTCGCGACGAGCAGGACGCCGAGGGCGGCGACCACCGCCACCACGAGCACCGCGCACGCCTGGTCGAGACCCGCCCGCCCGGCCGGCGCCGGCGTGTCGAGCGCCGTCGCCACCGCCGCGACCAGCACCGCCAGGGCGGCGACACCGATCGCGACGGCGGCCGCGATACGGGCGCCCGTCGTGGCGCGGGCCTCCCACGCGGTGCGCGGATCACCGAGCACCGTGACGGCGACGATCGCCGCCCCGAGGAGCGCCACGGTGAGCCCGAGGGCGGGACGCCAGGCACCACCGGCCTCGAGCAGCCCGACCACGGCGACCGTCGCCAGTCCCGCGGCGAGGTGCAGGCGCCGAAGGACGGGAACGTCCGGGTCGCCGGCGAGGGCCCGCGGCCGGGCCAGCACCGAGGCCGCGTCCGCGTCGCCGCCGTCCAGCGGCAGGTTCCGGTCGAGCGACGACCGCGCCAGGACGAAGAAGCCCAGGACGACGGCGCCGGCGGCGAGGACGGCGGCGGCGCGCAGGACAGGGGCCGAGACGGCCGAGATCGCCGACGGCGCCTGGGTGGCGACGAGGTCCACGAGGACGATCCCCGCGCCGAGGGCGACCAGACAGGTCAGCAGGACGCCGAGCGCCCGCAGGGCACCCGCGGCCACCGTGAGCGCGCGTCCTCCCGCCGTGCCCTCCGGCAGCATGAACCGCGCGACGTTCACCATCCCGAACGGCACGAGCAGCAGCCACAGGGCGAAGGTCCACGAGCCCGAGGTGTAGCGGCCCCAGTGCAGGGCCTCGACGACGTGGCCGGGCGACCCGACCTCCCGGCCCTCGTCGTCGATCGCGCGGAAGATCCGGGCCCACTCGTCGCCGGCGACCTGGCGCACCTGCGGCGCGTCGAGGACGGCCTCGGGCGGGGTGCCGCTCACGCCGTGCACCCGCAGTTCGACGACCGTCCCGTCCGTCCCGTTGTCCATCCCGCGCCCTCCCGACGTGTTGCCACGGAGAGTGATCCCGATCACGGGCGGGCGCCACCGAAGTCAGCCGGACAGCCCAGTGCGCTCGCTCGGGGTGAACGTGTCGCCGCCGCGACCTCGGGGGATGCTGGACTGCGTGAGCGCTGCCTACGACGCCGTCCTCCTGTTGTCCTTCGGCGGTCCGGAGGCGCCCGATGAGGTGCGGCCGTTCCTCGAGAACGTGACCCGCGGCCGCAACGTGCCCCCGGAACGCCTGGACGCCGTCGAGGAGCACTACCAGCACTTCGGCGGCGTCAGCCCGATCAACGAGCTCAACCGGCGCCTCGTGGCCGACCTGTCGCGGGCCCTGCGGGAGTCCGGCCGCGAGCTCCCGGTGTACTTCGGCAACCGCAACTGGCACCCGTACGCCGAGGACGCCGTGACGGAGATGGCGCGGGACGGGGTGCGCCGGGCGCTCGTCTTCGCGACCAGCGCCTACGGCGGCTACTCCGCCTGCCGGCAGTACCACGAGGACATCGCGCGGGCCCGCGAGGCGGCCATCGCGCGCACCGGCTCCGCGCCGGACCTCGTCAAGCTGCGCCACTTCTACGACCACCCGCTGTTCATCGCGGCGGTGGCCGACGGGGTGCGGGCCGTCCGCGAGGGCCTGGAGGACCCGCGCCTGGTCTTCACCGCGCACTCGATCCCGGTCTCCGCCGACCGCACCGCGGGGCCGCCGGAGGAGGGCGGGCACCGCTACTCGCGGCAGATGGCCGAGGCCGCCCGTCTCGTGGCCGAGGCCGTCGGCGCCCCGGAGCACGACCTCGTGTGGCAGTCGCGCTCGGGCCCGCCGCAGATCCCGTGGCTGGAGCCCGACATCGTCGACCACCTCGACGACCTCCAGGACCGGGGCGTGGGCGCCGCGGTCGTCAGCCCCGTGGGCTTCGTCTCCGATCACCTCGAGGTGGTCTGGGACCTCGACAACGAGGCCGCCGAGCACGCCGGGAAGCTCGGCATGGGCTTCGCCCGCGCCGCGAGCGCCGGGTCGGATCCGCGCTTCGTCGAGATGGTCGTGGAGCTGGTCCGAGAACAGGTCGACGGGGCCCCCGTGCGCGAGCTCGGCACCGCACCGCGCGCCGGCGTGGGGTGCAACGGGGCCCTCTGCCACCCCGGCTGCTGCGAGCCCGCGAAGCGCCCCGGGAGCTGACGCCACGCTCTTGCCAATCAGGGGCAGGAGCAGGGGAAACGGTCGCTCGGCAGCCGCCATCCGGCGTGTTGCCAGTGATCGTTCGCATCGCTAGTGTCCGGCGTCACGTGGCCGGAGTTGCATCTATTCGCCTCCGCGTCCCCCTCCCATCGGTGGCACGGCGAAGGAGCCCTGAATGGCTGCGAGCGGAGAGATCAAGGTCAGCATCCTGGACTGCGGGATGATGACGGCGGACCTGACCTGGCTGCTGCTCAAGCCCGGGCGGTCGATCCGCCCGCGCCAGATGCGCGACCAGCCCACCGAGTGGGCCGACGTGCCGACGCACTGCGTCCTCGTCGAGACCCCCGACGGCACGATCCTGTGGGACACCAGCTGCCCGCGGGACTGGGAGGAGCGCTGGGGCCCGACGGGCCTGCAGGACTTCTTCCCCTACGAGAAGGTCAGCGACGAGGAGTACCTCGACTCGCGCCTGCAGCAGCTCGGCGTCGGGGTCGACCAGATCGACTACGTGGTGCTCTCGCACCTGCACTTCGACCACTGCGGCAACGCCGGCCTGTTCAAGGACTCCACCGCCAAGCTCGTCTGCTCCGACAAGGAGAAGGACTTCGCGTTCGGGTTCGACGGCCTGTTCACCGGCGCGCACCTCAAGACCGACTACGAGGACCTGAACTGGGAGACGGTCTCGGGCGACACCGAGTTCCTCCCCGGCGTCACGCTCCTGCAGACCCCGGGGCACACCCCCGGCACCATGTCGATGCAGGTCGACCTGCCCGACAGCGGCACCATGATCTTCACGTCCGACGCCGTGTACATGGGTGAGAGCTACGGCCCGCCCACCACGCCGGCCGCGATCGTCAACGACATGGGCCAGTTCTACTCGTCGGTGGAGAAGATCCGCGGCGTCGCCGAGAAGACGGACGCGACCGTGGTCTTCGGACACGACCCCGACCAGATCCGCCAACTCAAGACCGTGGGCAACGGCGGCCACTACACCTGATCGGAGCACGCCTCCCATGACCGTCCCCCCGGTACCCACCGAAGAATCGGTCTTCACCTGGGGCGCCCCGCCGCTCAAGTTCGGCGCGGGTGCCTGCGACGAGATCGGCTTCGACCTCGCCCAGTACGGCGCGAAGCGCATCCTGCTGATCACCGACCCGGGCATGCAGCAGACGGGCCTGCCCGACCGCATCGCCGACCAGATCCGGCGGTACGACATGACCGTCGAGATCTTCGACGGCGTGCACGTCGAGCCCACCGACGACTCGATGAACAAGGCCGTCGGCTACGCCCACGAGCAGGGCCCGTGGGACGGGTTCGTGGCCGTGGGCGGCGGCTCGGCGATCGACACCGCCAAGGCCGTCAACCTGCTGACCACCTTCCCCGGCGAGCTGATGGACTACATCAACAAGCCGGTCGGCAACGCCCAGGTCCCGCCGGGCCAGCTCAAGCCGCTCATCGCCGTGCCCACCACGGCGGGCACCGGCTCCGAGTCGACGGCGATGTGCGTCCTCGACGTCCTCTCGCTGCGCGTGAAGACCGGGATCAGCCACTGGCGGCTGCGCCCGACGCTCGCCGTCGTCGACCCGCTGCTGACCATGACGCTGCCGCCGGAGGTGACGGCGGCCTCGGGCATGGACATCGTCTGCCACGCGCTCGAGTCCTACACCGCGCGCTGGTACACGACGTTCGACCGCAAGTCGCCCGAGCAGCGGGTGACCTACTGCGGCTCGAACCCCGTGTCGGACCTGTGGTGCGAGAAGTCGATGTCGCTGCTCGCCCGCTCGTTCCGCACGGCGGTGGAGCGCGGCGAGGAGGACGTCGACGCCCGGATGGACATGATGATGGCGGCGACCTTCGCCGGCATGGGGTTCGGCAACTCGGGGGTGCACATCCCGCACGCCAACGCCTATCCCATCGCCGGGCAGGTGCGGGACTTCCACCCCGCCGGCTACCCGTCGGACGAGGCGATGGTGCCGCACGGCATGTCGGTGTCGCTGACGGCGCCGGAGGCGTTCCGGTTCAGCTTCGAGGCGGCGCCCGACCGGCACATGGCCGCGGCGCGGATGCTCGGGCCCAACGCCGAGACGCAGTCGAACGCGTCCGAGCAGCTGCCGCACGTGGTCACCGAGCTGATGCGCGACATCCGGATCCCCAACGGCATCGGCGAGGTCGGCTTCGGCGAGGGCGACATCCCCGACCTGGTCGACGGGACGATGAAGCAGCAGCGACTCCTGGCCACCTGCCCGAAGACGCCCACCGAGGACGACCTCGCGGAGATCTTCCGCAAGTCGATCTCGAACTGGTAGCCCGGTGCCGATCTACGACTACCGCTGCGACTGCGGTCTGCGCTTCGAGCGCCTGATCGGGCGCGACGCCCCCGCCCCGGCCTGCCCGGAGTGCGGGGGCGCGGCCCGCAAGGTGCCGTCGCGCCCGGCCCTGCACGGGCGCGCCGACGCGGGCCTGGCCAAGGAGCAGATGCCCCAGACCTGGCGGGGCACCTACCACGGCAACCGGGAGTACGTCACCGGGATGCAACGCAAGTGGGAGCAGCGCGAGCGGCTCGAGGCCAAGCACCCGGAGCTGCGGGGGGACACCCGGCCGGTGGCCGCGCACGAGGGGCGCTACGAGCAGGCCCCGCTGCGGGTGGGGGAGCCGATCCTGGGTTCGGGGTCGTCGGGCTCGTCCGGCTCGTCCGGCGACTCCTCGGGGTCGTCATCGTCCGAGGGGCACGGCCACGGCCACGGTCACGGCCATGGGCACGGCCACGGGCACTAGGCGGCGCTGAGCACCCGGACGGTCTCGGCGACGGCGGCGACCCGGGCGCCCCGCACGGCGGTGGCCAGCGGCCGCAGGGCGTCGTTGCGGGCCAGCGCGGCCGACGAGGACATGGCGCCGCCGGGGTCGTCCCCGGACGCCGCGAGGAGGATCGCCTCCACCTCGTCGGCGTGCTGGAGCACGCGCAGCGGACGGGGCGGGGTGCCCGTCGGCCAGGTCGGGCGGGGCCGGCGGCGGAGGGAGTCCGCGATCTCCTCGCGCACCCCCCGCCGGGGCTTGGCGACGTCGAGCGCAGCGAGGGTGTCGGCCGCGTCGCGCACGAGGCTGCGCAGCTCGTGCTCGGCGTCGGGCAGGCTCGGGTGCGCGGCCGGGGGCACGTCGTCGACGAGGTGCACGGTCCAGCGCAGCACGCCGTCGGCGACCGGCGCGGGGACCGTCGCGAGCCCCGGACCGGCGAGCACCGCGCACTCGCCGGCCTCCATCGCCGCGGTGCGCAGGGAGGCGGGGCCCGGGAGCCCGCGGACGTCCCCGGCGGCGGGCAGGACGATCCGGGCGTCGGGTCCCGTCGGCGAGCTGCGCTTGCGGGCGAGCGCGAGCAGCACCGCGAGGCCCGCGCCGGCCCGGTCCGGGGTCGGCAGGTCGGTGACGGCGGCGGTCGCGGCGTCGGCGGCGACCACGTCGTGGGCCTCGGACCACGGGGTCAGCGCGTCGAGGACGTCGTCGGCCGCGGCGGAGCCCGCGAGCCACGCCGCGCTCCACACGGCCAGGGAAGCACTCGCGCAGGGCACCCGATCACGATACGGGCGCCGCGGCGGTGGGGCTCCCGGGCGGCGGGCTCGCCAGTTCGATCTCTCGGGAGTGTCGTGAGGGTCGTCCGGCCGCGAGGGGCACGTTCGGCAGCCGCGCCAGCGCGTTGATCATGCGCCACGTGCCCCTCGTGTCGGCGGTCCGCAGCGAGGGTGACCCTCGCTCGACAGCACTGGCAGCACTCCCGGGAGATCGTTCTGGCGAGCTCGGGCCGGCCGGGCCACGAGGGGCACGTTCGGCAGGCGCGCCGGCCCGTCGATCATGCGCCACGTGCCCCTCGCGTCGGCGGCCCGCAGCGAGGGTGACCCTCGCTCGACCACCCGTGGGCGTGTCGAGCCCGGACGATCATGGCGCGCCGTTAGCGTCCCGGCCCGTGGCGAGGACTCAGGGCCGGGGCATGCACGGCTCCTCCGGCGATGCCGGCTTCCGCACGACCGGCGGGGCGGTCCGCGCCCCGGGCCGCGCGGGCGGGGGCGGGCCGTCGTCGGGCGCCGGGCGCACCGGCGGGCTGCCGGGGCTCGCGCCGCACAAGCCCACCCGCGAGGTGGTGTCGGTGGTCGCCGAGCCCGGGCTGGTTGTCGAGGACGCCGCCGAGACGTTCTGCGGCGCGGTGATCCGTGCGGACATCCGCGAGGTCGTGCTCGAGGACTCCGCGGGGCGCCGGCGGCTCTTCCCGAACAAGCCCGCCGCCTTCCTGCACGAGGGCCGTCCCGCCACCCTGATCCCGCCGCAGCGCGCCGCCGGGCCGGGCACCGCCGTCCAGCGCTCGGCCTCGGGCTCGCGCCGGGTCGAGAACGTCCGCGCGAAGACCGCGCTGCCGCACCGGATCTGGGTCGAGGGTCTGCACGACGCCGCGATCGTCGAGCAGGTCTGGGGCCACGACCTGCGCGTCGAGGGCGTCGTCGTGGAGCCGCTGCACGGCGCCGACGTGCTCGTCGAGGCGGCCCGCGAGTTCGGCCCGGGCCCCGACCGGCGCCTCGGGGTGCTCGTCGACCACCTCGTCACCGGCTCCAAGGAGTCCCGGATCGCCGAGGGCCTGCGTCGCGAGCTCGGGCCCGCCGCGGCCCACGTCCTCGTGCTCGGGCACCCCTACGTCGACATCTGGGAGGCCGTGAAGCCCGCCGCCGTCGGGATCGCGGCCTGGCCGAGCATCCCGCGCGGCATCGAGTGGAAGCGGGGCGTGTGCGAGGCCCTCGGGTGGGGCGACGACCGCGACGGCGCCCGCCGGGTCCTGTCGTCGGTGTCGTCGTGGTCCGACCTCGAGACTCCCCTGATCACGGCCATGGAACAGCTGATCGACTTCGTGACCGTCGGTCCCTGAACTCACCTCCACCGACACCCCGGCGTGGCACACTCAGCGGTGTGATCCCGCTGCTCTGGCTCGTCGCGGGAGTTCTCCTGATCACGGTCGAGCTCATGTCCGGCACCCTCGTGCTGCTGATGCTCGGCGTCGCCTCGCTGGTCGCCGCCGGCGCCTCCGCCCTTGGCGTGCCCCTCGGGGCCGACGTCGCGGTCTTCGGGCTGGCCGCCACCCTCCTCGTCGTGCTCGCGCGCCCGCCGCTGCTGCGCCGCATCCACGGATCGCGCGAGGACGGCACCGCCAACGCCGGGCCGACGGCGCTGCTCGGGGCGCAGGCCGAGGTGGTCGAGCCGATCACCCCCGCCGACGCGGGCACCGTGCGCATCGGCGGCGCGCTCTGGACGGCCCGCGCGCTGCACGAGGGCGCCGCGCTGGCCACCGGCGACCCCGTGGTCGTCGTCGACATCCGCGGGGCGACGGCGGTGGTCACGGCGGACGTCGCCGGGCCCGCGCACCCGTCCCGCCCGCCCCTGCAGGGAGAGAGCTAGCCGATGGACCCCGTCACGCTCGTGCTGTACGTCGTGTCCGCGATCGTGCTCATCCTGATCATCACCGCGGTGGTCAAGAGCGTCACGGTCGTCCGCCAGGCCGAGGCCGCGGTCATCGAGCGTCTCGGGCGCTACCAGCGCACGGCCGCGCCCGGCCTCACGATCCTGGTGCCGTTCATCGACCGGATCCGCGAGCGGGTGGCGCTCTGGGAGCAGGTCGTCTCGTTCCCGCCGCAGCCGGTGATCACCCAGGACAACCTGACGGTCTCCATCGACACCGTCGTGTACTACCAGGTCACCGAGCCGCGCAACGCGGTCTACGAGATCTCCGACTACATCAACGGCGTCCAGCAGCTCACCACGACGACGCTGCGCGACGTCGTCGGCGGGATGAGCCTGGAGGAGGCGCTGACCTCCCGCGAGACGATCAACACCCGCCTGCGCCGGGCCCTCGACGACGCCACCGGGCCCTGGGGCCTGCGCGTCGTCCGCGTCGAGCTCAAGGCCATCGACCCGCCGCCCTCCATCCAGCACTCGATGGAGCAGCAGATGAAGGCCGACCGCGAGAAGCGGGCCATGATCCTCACCGCCGAGGGCCACCGCGAGTCGTCGATCGCCGCCGCGCAGGGAAACAAGCAGGCGGCGATCCTCAACGCCGAGGGCTCCAAGCAGGCCGCGATCCTCAACGCCGAGGCCGACCGCCAGGCCACCATGCTGCGCGCGCAGGGTGAGCGGGCCGCGGCGTACTACCAGGCGCAGGGCGAGGCCAAGGCGATCGAGAAGACGTTCGCCGCGATCAAGGCGGGGCGCCCGACGCCGGAGATGCTGGCCTACCAGTACCTGCAGACGCTGCCGCAGATGGCGCAGGGCGACAGCAACAAGATGTGGGTGGTGCCCAGCGACTTCGGCAAGGCGCTCGAGGGCTTCACGAAGATGCTCGGGGCGCCCGGCGAGGACGGGGTGTTCCGCTACCACCCCTCGCCCGAGGAGCCGCCCGCCTCGCGTCCGGGCCAGACCGACGACGACGTCGAGGACTGGTTCGACACCAGTACCAACCCCGAGATCGCGAAGGTCGTCGCGGCGGCCGAGCAGCGGGCCGACGCCGCCGTCGCGGAGCCCGAGACGAACGGGCTCGGGCGCCACGCCACCGGCGACGCGGGGCTCCCGCCGACCGAGACCGTCTGAGCCGGGGGCCACCTCGTAGATTGGGGCCATGCTCGATCGCGCCCTCGTCGACGGCCTGTTCCCGGCCGACCTGCCCGAGCCCGCCGAGCTCGAGGAGCGCTACCCGCCGCGTGAGCTCGTCGACGGTGCCCTCGTCACCCGGTTCGGGCCGAGCCCGACCGGGTTCGTGCACATCGGCGGCCTGTACACCGCGATGGTGTCGCGCGACCTGGCGCACTCCACCGACGGCGTCTACGTCCTGCGGATCGAGGACACCGACCAGAGCCGCGAGGTGGAGGGCGCCGACGCGCAGTTCACGCGCGCCTTCGACGCGTTCGACCTCGTCCCCGACGAGGGCGACACCGCGCTCCCGGCCCCGCGCGGGGAGTACGGGCCGTACCACCAGTCGCAGCGCGCGGCGATCTACCAGACCTACGTCCGCGAGCTGATGCGCGAGGGCACGGCCTACCCGTGCTTCGCCACCAAGGAGGAGCTCGCGCAGATCTCCGACGCGCAGCGCACGCTCAAGCTGCCGACCGGTTACTACGGCCGCTGGGCGCCGTGGCGCGACGCGTCCGTCGAGGACGTCCGGGAGGCGCTCGACGCCGGGAAGCCGTGGGTGGCGCGGTTCCGGTCCGAGGGGAAGGTGGGGGAGCGGTTCGCGTTCACCGACCGCCTGCGTGGGCGGGTCGAGATGGAGGACAACCACAACGACGTGGTCATCCTCAAGACCTCGGACAGCCCGGTCCGGCTGCCGACCTACCACTTCGCGCACGCCGTCGACGACCACCTGATGCGCACGAACCTCGTGGTGCGCACCGAGGAGTGGCTCTCGTCGGTGCCGACGCACCGCCAGCTGTTCGCCGCGCTGGGCTTCGAGCCCGTCGACTACGCGCACCTCGCGCCGCTGATGAAGCAGGAGGGCGGGTCGAAGCGCAAGCTCTCCAAGCGCAAGGACGCCGAGGCCGCCGTCGACTACTACCTCGAGGCCGGCTTCCCGGTGCCCGCCGTGCAGTACTACCTGCGCGGGCTCGCCAACCCGCGGCTGGCCGAGGTCCCGCTGGCCGAGGCCCTGGCGACACCGCTGCGCCTCGACGAGTTCGGGCTCGCCGGACCGCTGGTCGACACGGTGAAGCTCAGCGACATCTCCGCCGACCACATCGCGACGCTCCCCGGGCCCGAGGTGCTCGCCGGGGTGCGGGCGTGGGCCGCCGAGTACGACCCCGAGGTCGTCAAGGTGCTCGACGCGAACCCCGAGCTCGCCCTCGCGGCGATCGACGTCGAGCGGGTGGGCGTGGAGAACCCGCGCAAGGACCTCGCGAAGTGGTCGGACTTCCGCGAGGCCTACGGCTTTTTCTTCCCCGAGCTCTTCACCGACGTCACCGACCCCGGCGACGAGCGGTTCGGCGAGCTGGACGCGTCGCTGGTGCGCACGGTCGCGGCGGACCTCGCGGACACGTACACCCACGAGGGCGACCAGCCGACGTGGTTCCAGCAGATCCGCGACCTCGCGACCCGCCACGGCTTCGCGCCCAACCCGAAGACGTACAAGAAGGACCCGGACGCCTACCCGGGCATGCTGCGCGACGCCGCCAACGTCGCGCGCGTCGCGATCACCGGGGCGCAGCGCAGCCCCGACCTCTACGAGGTCACCCGGGCCCTCGGCGCCGACGAGGTCGTGCGCCGGCTGCGCGCCGTGACCGGCTGACGTCGGTGTACGTCCGCACCGGCGACGGCCGCCGCATCGCCTACGACCGCGAGGGCTCGGGCGGGCGGCCGCTCGTGCTCGTCGACGGTCTGGGGCAGATGCGGGCCACCGACACCGCGACCCGCACCCTGTGCGGCGAGCTCGCCGCCCGCCGGTTCGACGTCGTGCACCACGACCGTCCCGGGCGCGGCGACAGCACCGGCGACCCGCCGTTCACCCTGGCCGGGGAGGTGGAGGCCCTGCGGGCGCTGGTCGACGAGCTCGGCGGGCGGGCGGCGCTCTACGGCAGCTCCTCGGGCGGCGCGATCGCCCTGGCCGCCGCCACGCGCATCCCCGGCGTCGACCACCTGGTGCTCTGGGAGACCCCGCTCGGCACCGACGGCTCCGCCGACGCGCGGGCCTGGCACGCCGGCATCGTCGAGCGCGCGAGGTCCGCCGGCCCCGAGGCGGTGCTGCGCTTCGCGATGGACGGCATGCCTCCGGAGTGGCTCGACGGGATGCTGGCCGGCCCGGACCGCGAGCGCTACCTGCGGCTCGCCCCGACGACGGCGGCCGACGCCGAGGCGCTGGCGTGGGCGGCCGACGCCCTGCGCGACGGCACGCTCGCCCGGGAGGTCACGACGCCGACGACGGTGCTGACCGGCACGTCCGCGTGGCCGGTGTTCGTCGAGGCCGCCGACGCGCTGGTCGACGCGCTGCCGCACGCCGAGCGCGGCGAGGTGCCCGGGGCCGCGCACGGCTGGGAACCGGCCGACCTCGCGCGGGTCCTGGCGGAGGTCCTGCTCTAGTCCTGCTCTTCTTGTCGGCGGGAACATTCCGGACGGGCCGGACCGTCGTACCGGTCGAGATCCTCCCCTCGAGCCCCGGCGAGGTGCCCGCATGTCCGCCCCGATCCACCCGTCACCCGCTGCCCTGCGCACGACCGTCGCGCTGGCCGTCGCCCTCGTCGCGGCCGGCCTGCTCGCCGGCTGTGCGGGAGGCACCGGCAGCTCGGTGAGCTGCTCCGGCAACGACTGCCGCGCGACGGTCACGGGCACGCCGATCGAGGTGAACCAGCCCGGCAGCAACCAGAGCAGCGGGTCAGGCCGGAGCACCACCCGCCGGCCCGCGGGCGACGGCGACGGTGTGGACTTCCGCGTGGAGGCGATGGCGCCGGGCTCGGTGGACATCTCCGACGACGGCATCGTCACCCGCGTCGAACAGGGCGGCACCTTCGTCGAGGACGGCTCGACCGTGCGGCTCGAATCCTCGGACGGGCGCACCGCGGTCTTCACGTTCCGGGGACAGTGAGCGCCATGAGCCCGACGACCGTGCCCCTGCACCTCGGAACCCACGCGCCGACCGCGGGCGTGGACCTCTCCGGGGTCGCCGCGGCCGGCGACACGCTCTTCGTGGCCCCGGACGAGGGCTCGTCGCTGCTGGCGCTGCGGCGCGACGGCCAGGGCTGGGGGAGCCCCGAGGAGGTCCCGCTCGGCGAGGCCGTCGACCTGCCGGGGAAGCCCGGCGAGGAGGTCGACGCCGAGGGTCTCGACGTCGTCGACGGCTGCCTGTGGGTCGTCGGCTCGCACAGCCCGAGGCGCAAGCGGGTCAAGCCCGGCACCAACCCGGCCGACGTGCCCGCGCGCCTGGCCCGGACGTCGGCGGAGAAGTCGAGGCGCCTGCTCGCCCGGCTGCCGCTGCAGGACGGGCCGGACGGCCCGCGTCCCGCCCCCGGTGCAGGGGCCCGCCTGCCGTCGGGCCGGCGGGGGCTCTGGGGGGCGCTGGCCGACGACGAGCACCTCGGCCCGTTCCTCGGCATCCCGGGCAAGGACAACGGGTTCGACGTCGAGGGCATCGCGGTGCTGGGGAAGCGGGTGGTCCTCGGCCTGCGCGGGCCGGTGCTGCGCGGGTGGGCCGTGCTGCTGGGCCTCGTGGTGCACGTCGAGGGCGGCGTCGACGGCACCGAGCTGGTCCTCGACGGGATCGACAAGGTCTTCCTCGACCTCGACGGCCTCGGCGTGCGGGATCTCGCCCGCGCCGGTGACGACCTGCTCGTCCTCGCGGGCCCGACGATGGTGCTCGACGGGCCGGCCCGCGTCCTGCGCGTGCCCGGCGCGGCGGCCGCCCCGCTCCCACCGGCGATCCCGCGCGAGGAGATCGAGACGGTCGCGGAGCTCACCGTCGGCGTGGGCTGCGACCGCCCCGAGGGCCTCGCCGTCCTTCCCGAGGGTCTGCTCGTCCTGCACGACACCCCGGCCGCCCACCGCCTGGACGACGAGACCCTCCTGGGCGACCTGTGGCCTCCGGCCATGTGAGCAGTTTGGAGTGCTGTGGCACTCCAAACTGCTCACATGCGCGAAGCGCACCTACACGTTCATCGCCACGTACTTGATCTCGAGGTACTCGTCGATCCCGACGGTGCCGCCCTCGCGACCCAGGCCCGACTGCTTCACGCCGCCGAAGGGCGCGCCCGCGTTGGAGACCATGCCCTGGTTGAGCCCGACCATCCCCGCCTCGAGGCGCTCGGAGAGACGGATCGCCCGGCTCAGGTCCTTCGTGTACAGGTAGCTGACCAGGCCGAACTCGGTGTCGTTGGCGGCGCGGATCGCGTCGTCGTCCTCGGTGAACGTGAAGATCGGCGCCACCGGGCCGAAGATCTCCTCCTTGGCCAGGCGCGCCGACGTGGGCACGTCGGAGAGCACCGTCGGCGGGTAGAAGTAGCCCGCACCCGACGGGATCCGGCCCCCGGTGCGCACGGTGGCGCCCTTCTGCACGGCGTCGTCGACGAGCTCGGCGACCTTGTCGCGCTGGTCGGCCTCGACGAGCGGGCCGACCTCGACGCCCTCCTCGGTGCCGCGCCCGACCTTCATGTCGGACATCCGGTCGACGAGCTTCTTCGTGAACTCCTCGGCGACGTCGGCGTGGATGTAGAAGCGGTTCGCCGCCGTGCACGCCTCGCCGATGTTGCGCATCTTCGCGAGCATCGCGCCCTGCACGGCCTCGTCGACGTCGGCGTCGGCACACACCACGAACGGGGCGTTGCCGCCCAGCTCCATCGACGTCTTGAGCACCTGCTGCGCGGACTGCTCGATCAGCTTCTGCCCGACCTCGGTGGACCCGGTGAACGACAGCTTGCGGATGCGGCCGTCGGCGATCAGCGGCCCCATCACCTTGCCGGTGGAGGTCGTGGTGACGACGTTGAGCACGCCGTCGGGCAGGCCCGCCTCGGCGAGGATGTCGGCCAGCTTGAGGATGGTCAGCGGCGTCAGGCTCGCCGGCTTGATGACCATCGTGCAGCCGGCCGCGATCGCCGGGCCGATCTTGCGGGTGCCCATCGCCAGCGGGAAGTTCCACGGCGTGATCAGCAGGCACGGCCCGATCGGCTGACGCATCACGAGGACGCGCCCGTTCCCGGTGGCGTTGACCTTCCACTCGCCGGCGATCCGCACGGCCTCCTCGGAGAACCAGCGGAAGAACTCGGCGGCGTAGGTGATCTCCGCCTTGGACTCGGCCAGCGGCTTGCCCATCTCCAGCGTCATGATCAGGGCGATGTCGTCGGCGCGCTCGGTGATCAGCTCGAACGCGCGGCGCAGGATCTCCCCGCGCTCACGGGGCGCGGTGGCGGCCCACTCGGGCTGCGCGTCGTGCGCGGCCTTCAGGGCGACCATCCCGTCCTCGGGGGAGGCGTCCGCCACGTCGCAGAGGAGCTCGCCCGTCGACGGGTCCTCGACGCCGAACGTCTTCTGCTCGGTGGCGTCGCGCACCGATCCGCCGATGATCAGTCCCTTCGTGACCTCGTCGATCACGCGACGTTCCCGGTCGGTCTCGGCCATGCGTCCCCTCCCGCTTCGTCACGTCCCGATCGGGACGTGCACGACTCATCCTCGCCCCGCTAGGTGCCCCCGTCTCCGCAGGCCCATGCCGACCGTCCGGCCTAGGCTCCGGCGCGTGTCCCGACCCCACCACCACGTGCGCGCCCGGCCCGACCTGCCTCAGCGGGTGGCACCGGAGGCGAGCGCCCTCGTCGTCGGCGGCGGGATCGCGGGCGTGAGTGCCGCGCTGGTGCTCGCCGAGCGGGGCGTGAAGGTCGAGCTGCTCGAGGCGGCGCCGCACCTCGGCGGGCGGCTCGGCACCTGGGACCGGCGCCTGGCCGACGGCAGCGAGGTGGTGGTCGAGCACGGCTACCACGGCTTCTTCCGGCAGTACTACACGCTGCGCGACATCCTCCGGCGTCTCGACCCGGACCTCGGCTTCCTGCGCGACGTCGGCGGCTACCCCATCGCAAGCCGCCCGTCGGTGGGCTGGGAGCCCGAGGACTTCACGGCGCTGCCGCGCACCCCGCTGCTCAACCTCGTCGCCCTCGTCCTGCGCAGCCCGAGCTTCAAGCTCGGCGAGCTGCGGCACGTGAACGCCGACGAGGCGCTGGCGATGCTGCACTACGACCCCGTCCGGACCTACGCCGAGCACGATCACCGCAGCGCCGCGGAGCTGCTCGACTCCCTCGGCTTCTCCGACCGCGGCCGGGCGATGCTCTTCGAGGTCTTCGCGCACTCGTTCTTCAACGTCGAGCAGCGCTACTCGGCCGCCGAGTTCCTGGCGATGTGCCACTTCTACTTCACGGCCAACCCCGAGGGCCTCGGCATGGACGCCCCGACCGAGGACTACCGCACCTCGCTGTGGGAGCCGTTCACCCGCCTGCTGGAGAAGCACGGGGCGACGGTCAGCACCGGGACGCGCGCGGTGGCCCTGCGTCCCGACGGCGCGCGCGGGTGGGCCGTCGACGTCGAGGGCGAGCCCGCCCGGCACGCCCGCCACCTCGTCGTCACCACCGATGTCCCGGCCACGCGCGACCTCGTGGCCGCGTCCCCCGAGCTCGTCGCCGCCGCCCCGGGGCTGGCCCGGCGGATCGCGGCGCTGCCGAGCGGCGAGCCCTACGTCGTCGCCCGGCTGTTCTGCGAGGGCGACGTCGACCCGGCGCGCGCGGTGTTCACCGGCGTCACCCGGGAGGAGGTCCTCGACTCGGTGACGTTGTTCCACCGGCTCGAGGGCGGGTCGGCGCGCTGGGCGCGGGACCGCGGGGGGTCGGTGATCGAGCTGCACTCGTACGCCTGCCCGTCCGGGACGCCGACCGACGACCTCGTCGCGGCGATGCGCACCGAGCTCGCCGCGCTCTGGCCCGAGACCGCCGACCTGCGCGTGATCGACGTCGAGGCGCACCGCTACACCAACGCGCCCGGGTTCGACCCCGGCTACCACCTCGTGCGGCCCGGCGTCCTCACCGACGCCCGCGGGCTGCGCCTGGCCGGCGACTGGGTGGCCTGCGACGTCCCGTCCGCGCTGATGGAGCGCGCGGCGGTCACCGCGGTCACGGCGGCGAACGACGTCCTGCGCGAGGAGGGCGTCGGCCCGGAGCCGATGCGCTCGATCCGCCCGCGGGGCATCCTCGCCGGCCGCCGTCGTGCGGGATCTTCTCGGTGATGGCTGTGAAGATCACGCACGTGGGGTGCACGGCAGGTGGGGACGCGACGCGATACCGTCTGCGCGCCGCCGGGGAGACCGGCGCGACGACCTGGGAGGGAACCGAGTGCCGAACCGACGGACGGCCGGGCGCACCGCGGCCCTGGCGGCCGTATTGCTCGCCGGGGGCATCAGCCTGAGCGCCTGCGTCTTCCCGGCCGAGCCGGCTCCCGGATCGCCGACGAACCCCCAGCAGTTCTCCACCGAGGGCTTCCCGCCGCCCGGCCCGGCGCCGCAGCCCGGCGTCATCACCCCCGACCCGGTGGCCCCGGCCGCCCCGGCGGACCAGCCGCGGCCGCCCGAGGGCCCGGTGCCCACCGAGGGACCGCGCACCAGCGGCAGCGAGCCCGAGCCCACCGGCGCCCCGGCCCCGCCGCCCGGCAGCTGACGCTCACTCCGGCTCTCCGGGGGAGTCACCGGTCGGGCGCGCGCACAGGGCGACGCCGGCGAGCCCGATCGCCCCGCTGACGACGAAGATCACGATCAGGGTCGGCGAGAGCGTCCCGGTGACCGCGTCGCCCAGCAGCACGACCGCCGTGGTGCCGGGCACCAGCCCGAGCACCGTGCCGCCGAGGTAGTGCCGCCAGCGCACGCTCGTCACCCCGAACGTGTAGTTCAGCGGCGCGAACGGGATCATCGGCACCAGGCGCGCCGACAGCACCGACAGCAGCCCGCGCGACGACAGGCGGGCCTCGAGCAGGCGCACCCGGCCGGGTCCGAGCCGGACGATCGCGCGCCCGCCGAGGCGCCGGGAGATCCCGAACCCGGCGGCCGCCGACGCCGTGCTCGCCACCAGGCAGAGCGCCAGGGCCGGCCAGGGCCCGAACAGCAGGCCCGCGGCCAGCGAGAACGCGGTGCGCGGGATCGGCGTGGTCGTCACGATCGCGTGCGCCAGCAGGAACGTCACCGGCGCCCAGGCGCCGAGGTCGCGGACCCGGTCGCGCAGCTCCAGCGCCGTCGGCAGTGGCACCACGAGGGCGAGGACGACCGCGGCGAGCAGCACCACGGCGAGCACCACCCAGCGGGCACGGCCGGAGGTCAGCGACGGGAGGCGCACGGATTCCGCCTCCACCGCAGCGTCGGGTGCCGAACGGACGCGAGCCTACTCAGCCGATCCGTGTGAACAGCCCCTGATAGGCGACGACGAGGCCGACGGGGTCGACGGTCACCGCGAACTCGCCGTAGGTGGGGTCGGCGTAGGTGTAGGTCGCGAGGCCCCGGGCGTCGTCCGGGCCGCGGCGGTAGACCTGCCGTACGCGGTGCACGGCGAGCGACGGGACGTCGAGCCACGCCACGTCCACCGCCGCCTCGCCGCCGATCGGCAGGTCGAGGCGCCGCACCGGCAGCGCGTTGGTGAGCGGCGTCGCGGAGACGTCCACGTCGGTGCACCCCCGCAGCTCCGGCCAGGGCCGCCCGTCGAGGGTCCAGTCCCCGAGCGCGTCGACCGACAGCGTCACCCGTTCGAGCCCGTCGTCGGCGAGCACCTCGACGAAGACGGTGCGGGTCAGCCACGCGCGGTCGGCGACCACGGAGAACCGCAGCGACCAGGCCCCGTTGTCGTCGCGCACGACGGCGGACCCGTCGAGGAGGTGCGCACCGTCGGGGTGCTCGTGATCGGGGGCGAAGTCGGACACGGCGCCGTGCGCGAGTCCGTCGGCGACGTCGAGGCGTCGCCACAACGCGGAGTGCAGGGCCACGCGGGGGATCGTGGCAGACGCCCGACGGCGATCCGCGCGTGCCGGTCGCACCGGCGTGGCACGATCGCCGCGTCATGGGTCCGGTGCAGGACGCGCCGGTGCGGAGGGAGAGTGCCCGAGGTGAGTGGTCCCTCGTCCGACGAGAACGACGAGCCACGGGAGGCCCGCGCCGACGAACCGACCCCGCCGCGCGGCACGCCCGGTCCGGACACCTCGGTCCCGGCCTGGGACCCGGCGGAAGGCACCGCGGGCGGTGCCGGCGGGTCGGGACCTCCCTCGTCGGGTTTCGCGTCCCCGGCGGAGGGCGCGCCGGGACAGGGCGGCTCGGGATACGGGGCGCCGGGCTACGGCGCCCAGCCCCAGGGCTACGGCGCCTCGGGGAACCAGGGCTACGGCAACCAGGGGTATGGCAGCCAGGGGTACGGCAACCAGGGGTACGGCAACCAGGGGTACGGCAACCAGGGGCCCGGCGGCCCCGGCTACGGGGGTCAGGCGCCCGGCGGCCCCGGCCCCGGTCCCGGCTACGGCAGCCCCGCCGGCCCCCGGCTTCGGCGGCGGCCCCGGGCCCGGCCCGGGCTTCGCCCCCGGCTTCGGGCAGGCCCCCAAGCCCGGCATCGTCCCGCTGCGCCCGCTGGGTCTCGGCGAGGTCCTCGACGGGGCGCTCGGCTACATCCGCGCGCACCCGCGGGTGGTGCTGGGTGCGTCCGCGATCGTCGCGGTGATCAGCCAGATCGTGCAGGTGGTGCTGCAGCTGGTGGTGACGTCTTCGGCGCAGGGGCTGGGCGGGTCGCCGGACCTCGCGCAGGTCACCGGCCTCCTGGCCGGCGCGGGCGTCACCGGCTTCGTCGGCGCGATCATCACGCTCGTCGCGACGGCCGTGCTCACGGGCGTGCTCATGGTGGTCATCAGCCGCTCGGTGCTCGGCGCGCCCGTCGACCCCGGCGAGGTCTGGCGTGCCGCCCGCCCGCGCGTCCCGGGCGTGCTGGGGGTCGCGGTGCTCGTCGCGCTGATCGCCCTCGGGATCCTCGTCGTCGGCGCCGTGCCCGGCCTGCTGCTGCTGGCCGTCGACGGGGTGCTGGGCGGCGTGGTCATCGGTATCGGGGTGCTCGCGGCGATCGTGGTCGTCGTGTGGCTCTCGGTCTCGTGGTCGCTGGCCACGCCCGCCTACGTCCTCGAGGGCGTCGGCGTCACCGAGGCGCTGCGGCGCTCGTGGTTCCTCGTCACGGGCCGGTTCTGGCCGGTGTTCGGCATCCAGCTCCTCGGCGGCATCATCGCTGCGGTGATCGCGGCGGTGATCGCGCTGCCGTTCCAGTTCATCGGCACCGCGCTCGGCGTCGCCACCGCGAACGGGGACCCGGCCGCCATCACCTCGCTCCCGGTCCTGTTGATCACCGCGATCGGCGCGATCATCGCCACCACCCTCACGACGCCCTTCCAGGCGGGCGTCAGCGGCCTGCTCTACGTCGACCAGCGCATGCGCCGGGAGGGCTTCGACATCGAGCTGCAGCGGGCCGCGGTGGGCGGGGGCGGCGGACGCTGATGGTCCCGCCCGGGAGCCCCGCTCCGCCCGGGAGCCCCGCCCCGCACGCGGTACCGATCGACCTCGGCGCCGACCCCGCCCGGGAGCTCGCCCGCGAGGAGCTCGCGCGGCCGATCTACTCCGACGCCGCCCCCGACCCGCTGTCGGCCGCGCTGCAGTGGCTGGCGCGACGGATCGAGGACCTCCTGCGCGCGGCGTCCGGCGTCTCGCCCGGCGGCGGGTGGGGCCTGCTGGTGATCGTCGTGCTGCTGGTGGTCGTGGTGATCCTGGTGCGGCGGCGCTTCGGCCCGCTCGCCCGCACCACGGCCGCGCCCGGCGCCGTGCTCGGCGCCACCGACCGCACCGCCGCCGAGCATCGACGCCTCGCCGCGGAGCACGCCGCGGCCGGGCGGTTCGACGACGCGGTGCGCGAGCGGATGCGCGCGATCGTCCGCTCGCTCGAGGAGCGCACGCTGCTCGAGCCCCGCCGCGGGCGCACCGCCGGCGACGCGGCCCGCGAGGGCGGCCGGGCGCTGCCCGCCGCGGCCGAGGCGCTGCAGGACGCGGCGCGGCGCTTCGACGAGACGGTGTACGGCGGGCGCCCCGCCGACGCCGAGACCGCCGAGCGGATGCGGGCCGCCGACGACGCGGTGGCCGCCACGCGCGCGGTCGGGATCGCATGATCAACGGGGAGTTCGCGCGCGTAGAAGCAGCGAACAGGCCGTTCGCTGCAACCACCGAGGCGCCGACCACCGCGCGACGTCGCTGGCGCGGCCCCGTGCTCGTCGTCGGCCTCGTGCTGCTCGCCGCGCTGGTCATCGCCGTGCTCGGCGCCGCGCCGCGCACCGGGGAGCTGGACCCGGAGGCCGCCTCGCCCGACGGCGCGCGGGCGCTCGCCGCGCTCCTCGAGGCCCAGGGCGTGCGGGTCGAGACCGTCACCGACCTCGACGCCGCGACCGCCGGCGCGGGACGCACCGTGCTCGTCGCCCTGCCCGCGCAGCTCAGCACGCGCCAGCGCGACGCCCTCGCCGCGTCCCGGGCCGACCTCGTCCTCCTGCGCCCCGACGAGCGCACCCTCTCCGCGCTGGCCCCGGCCGTGCGCCCCGAGCCGGTCGAGCTGCCCGAACCCACCGAGCCGGCGTGCGGGCTGCGCGCCGCGGTGCTCGCCGGACCGGTCGACCTCGCCGGCGCCGCGTACTCCACCGCCGACCCGGCCGCGGCGCGCTGCTACCCGACGGGCACCCCGAGCGGTGCGGTGTCGCTGGTCGAGGTCCGGGACCGTGGGCGCACCGTCACCGTCGTCGGGGACGCGGCCCCGTTCACCAACGACGTCCTCGACGAGCGCGGGAACGCCGCCCTCGCGATGGACGTCCTCGGCGCCCACCCCGACCTGCTCTGGTACCTGCCGGTGCCGCCGCCTGCCGAGCCCGGACAGGAGCGCGGCACCTCCGAGCTCCTGCCGCCCGGCTGGGTGTGGGGCCCGGTGCAGCTGCTCGTCGCCGGGCTGGCGATCGCGCTGTGGCGGGGGCGGCGCCTCGGGCGCGTGGTCACCGAGGACCTGCCGGTGATCGTCCCCGCCGGCGAGACCGTGCGGGGCCGGGCCCGGCTCTACCGGCGCGCCGGGGCCCGCGACCGCGCCGCGGCCGCCCTGCGCGCCGACGCGCGCCGCGACCTCGCCGGGCGTCTCGGTGTCCCGCGCGGTGCCGGGGACGGCGCCGTCGTCGACGCCGCGGCCGGCCGCACCGGGTGGCCGGCCGGGGCCGTGGGCGCCCTCCTGGCCGGGCCGCCCCCGTCCGACGACGCCGCGCTGGTGGCGCTCGCGGGCGAGCTCGACCGCCTGCGCTCCGCCGTCCGGGACGCCTCCGGTGCGACCCCCGGCGGCCCCGCACCGCGGGCGTGATCGGATGGAGGCGTGACCGGCACGGGGGAGATCAGCGGTGACGAGGCCCGCGAGGCCCTGCTCGCGCTGCGCCGCGAGGTGGCCAAGGCCGTCGTCGGCCACGACGCCGCCGTGACGGGCCTGGTCATCGCCCTGCTCACCCGCCGGCACGTGCTGCTCGAGGGCGTGCCGGGTGTCGCCAAGACGCTGCTCGTGCGCTCGGTGGCCGCGGCGCTCTCGCTCGACGAGCGCCGGGTGCAGTTCACCCCGGACCTCATGCCCGGCGACGTCACCGGCTCGCTGGTCTACGACGGCCGCAGCGCCGAGTTCTCGTTCCGACCGGGCCCGGTGTTCACGAACCTGCTGCTCGCCGACGAGATCAACCGGACCCCGCCGAAGACCCAGGCCTCGCTGCTGGAGGCGATGGAGGAGTTCCAGGTCTCGGTGGACGGGATCCCGCGCCCGCTGCCCGACCCGTTCGTGGTGGCCGCGACCCAGAACCCCGTCGAGTACGAGGGCACCTACCCGCTGCCCGAGGCCCAGCTCGACCGCTTCCTGCTCAAGCTCGTGCTGCCCCTGCCGGCCCGCGACGACGAGATCCGCATGCTCACCCGGCACTCCGAGGGCTTCGACCCCCGCGACCTCGCGGCCGCCGGCGTCGCCCCGGTCGCGGGTGCCGAGCACCTGCGCGCCGGGCGGGCGGCCGTGGCGCGTGTGACCGCCCGGCCCGAGCTGCTCGCCTACGTCGTCGACCTGTGCCGCGCGACCCGGGCGTCGCCGTCCCTGCGCCTCGGGGTCTCCCCGCGCGGGGCGACGGCGCTGCTGCTCGCGGCGCGCAGCTGGGCGTGGCTCTCGGGTCGTCCCTACGTCACCCCCGACGACGTGCAGGCCCTCGCCCTGCCGGTGCTGCGCCACCGGGTCGCGGTGCGCGCCGAGGCCGAGCTCGAGGGCGTGACCGCCGACGGCGTCGTGTCCGGGGTGCTCGGCGCCGTGCCGGTCCCGCGGTAGACCGATCATGGCCGTCACCGGGCGTCTGGCCCTGCTGGTGGCCCTCGGCGCGCTGGTCGTGGGGCTCCTCGTGCCCTCGTTGCTCGGGGTCCTGGCCGTGTCCGGGGCGCTCGCGCTGCTCGCGGTCGTGGACGCGCTGGCGGCGGTACCGGTGGGGAGCCTGCACCTCGACCGCGAGCAGGACCCGGCCCGCGCGACGACCCTGCGCCTCGGGACCTCGCTCGAGGTCGCGCTACGGGTGGCCAACCCCGGCCGCCGCCGCGCGCACCTGGTGCTGCGCGACGCCTGGGAGCCCTCGGCCGGCGCGGTGCCCGCGCGCCACCGGCTCGTCGTACCGGCGGGGAGCGGCGCCGGGTGGTCACCACGCTCACCCCGACCCGCCGGGGTGACCGGGACGCGGTCCGGGTCACGATCCGCTCGCTCGGTCCCCTCGGCCTCGCCGCGCGCCAGGGCGGGCGCGTCGTCCCGGCCCGCGTGCGGGTGCTCCCGCCGTTCGGGTCCCGGCGCCACCTGCCCTCCCGGCTGGCGCGGATGCGCGAGCTCGACGGCCGCCGCGCGATCCAGGTGCGGGGCCAGGGCACCGAGTTCGACTCGCTGCGCGAGTACGTCGCGGGCGACGACGTCCGCTCGCTCGACTGGCGGGCCTCGGCGCGCTCCACCGAGCTCGTCGTCCGCACCTGGCGCTCCGAGCGGGACCGCCACGTCCTCGTCGTGCTCGACACCGGCCGCAGCTCCGCCGGCCGGGTCGGCGACGCTCCGCGGCTCGACGCCGCCCTGGACACCGCGCTGCTGCTCGCCGCGCTGGCCTCCCGCGGCGGCGACCGCGTCGACCTCCTCGCGCTCGACCGCGAGGTCCGGGCCTCGGTGCTCGGGGCCACGGCCGGCGACCTGCTGCCCGCGCTCGTGACGGCCATGGCGCCGCTCGAGCCGAGGCTGGTCGAGACCGACATGCGCCTGCTCGCCGCGTCCGTCCTCGCCCGCGCCGGGCAGCGCAGCCTCGTCGTGCTCGTCACGGGTCTCGACGAGGCGGCCGTGACCGAGGGCCTCGACCCCGTGCTCGGGAGCCTGCTGCGCCGCCACACCGTGCTGCTCGCCGCCGTCGACGACCCGGAGCTCGCGACGATGGCCGCCGGGCGCGGGGACGCCGAGGCCGTCTACACCGCGGCGGCCGCCGAGACCGCCCGTGCCGCCCGGCGCCGGACCGCCGAGCGCCTCGGCCGGCGGGGCGTCGAGGTCGTCGACGCGGGGCCCGAGGAGCTGCCCCCGGCCGTCGCCGACCGCTACCTGGCGCTCAAGGCGGCGGGGCGGCTCTAACTAGGCGTGCGGGAAGTCCTCGCCGGAGTACGGCCGGGGCTCCACCATGACGAGCCAGTTCCCGGAGTTGTCGCGGAACACCGCCTCGACGCCGTAGGGACGCTCGGCGGGCTCCTGGGCGAACTCGACGCCCAGCTTCACCAGCCGCTCGTGCTCGGCGCGGCAGTCGTCGGTGGAGATCCCGAAGCCGCCCATGGTCCCGTTGGCCAGGGCCCGGCGGACGGCGCCCGCCATCTCCTCGTCCAGCGGCGGTCCCGGGACCATGAGCGTCACCTCGAGCTCCGGGTGGTCCGGGTGCGTCACGGTGACCCACCGGAAGCCGTCGCCCAAGGTCGCGTCGGTGCCCTCGGCGAAGCCCAGGACGTCGCAGTAGAACTTCTTGGCCTCGTCCTGGTCGGTGACGTAGAGCGTGACCAGGGAGATGTTCGTGATCATGCGGAGGATTCTCCTCGCGGGACCCCGTCGACCGGCTTCTCGCGGATTGCTCGGTCGCTCAGCCCGTGCATCAGCACGAAGCACCCCGGGATGCGCGGCGGCCCGGTCCGCGCCCAGCGCGCCTGGTACTCCGACGGGCTGGCGCCGACGAGCCGCCGGAACCGCGTCGAGAACGACCCGAGCGACTCGTAGCCGACGAGCCGGCACACCTCGGTGACGGTGAGGTTGGTGGCGCGCAGGAGATCCTGGGCGCGCTCCACGCGGCGCTCGGTGAGATAGGCGTGGGGCGTGAGCCCGTAGGTGCGGGCGAAGCAGCGCAGGAAGTGGTACTTCGACAGGCCCGCCGTCGCGGCCAGGGCGTCGAGGTCGAGGGGCTCCGCGTAGTCGCGGTCGATGCGGTCGCGCGCGCGACGCAGCCCGACGAGGAGGTCCTCGGGGACGGTGCTCATGTCGGGAGCGTGTGACCGCGACGATCGGCGGCGAGGTCGGCCAGCGCCGGCGCGGACGGACCGTGGCGGCGCACCAGCACCACGCCCCACAGCACGTAGGCGGCGAACCCGGCCTCGGCGAGCACCCCGATCCCGATCCGGGCGGCGGTCGGCAGCCCCGAGGGCGTCACGAACGCCTCGATCACCCCGGAGATCAGCAGCAGTACGGCGACCCCGAGCGCCATCCCCGCGGTGGTGCGCCCCTGCCGGGCGAGGGACTCCGAGCGCGTCAGCGGGCCCGGGTCGATCCAGGACCACCCCAGCCGCAGCCCGGCGCCTGCCGCGACGAACAGGGCCGTGAGCTCCAGCAGGCCGTGGGGGGTGATCAGGCCGAAGAAGAGATCCGCCCGGCCGTTGGCGGCGAGGATCCCGCCGGAGAGCCCGACGTTGACGACGTTCTGCAGCAGCACCCAGAGCACCGGGAGGATGAGCACGCCGGTGATCAGGCAGACGGCGGCGAGCCAGGCGTTGTTGGTCCAGACCCTCGCGGCGAACGACGACGCCGGGTCGGAGCTGTAGTAGGACGCGAAGTCCTCCTCCACCAGCCGGCGCGTCTCCTCGGGCGGGAGCAGGGCCGCCTGGACGTCGGGGGAGCGGGCCACCCAGACCCCGACCGCGACCATGACCAGCGCGCTGACCGCCAGCGTCGTCAGCCACCAGCGCCACGACGACGCCAGCGCCACCGCGAAGCCGACGGTGGCGAACCGCGTGAGGTCGCGCCACGAGGGGCCGGTCGAGCCGGTGATCGCGGTCCGGGCGCGGGCGACCAGCGTCGAGAGCCGCGCCACCAGCGCCGGGTCGGGCGACGTCGAGCGCACCACCGAGAGGTGGGTGGCCGTCCGCTCGTAGAGCGCCACGGCCTCGTCGACCTCGTCGCCGGTCCAGCGGCGCCGGTCGAGCAGGGCGGCCAGGCGGTCCCAGTCGGGCCGATGGGCCGCCACGTAGGCGTCGACGTCCACACCGCCGATCCTTCCACCGAGCACGACGCTGGCACGATGGCCGTCGTGGACCGCGTGGTGATCGGGGAAGCGGTCGAGCTCGACGTGCGCACCGCCCGCCTGCCCAGCCGGGCGCTGGGCCTCGCGCTCGACGTCCTGATCATGCTGGTGCTGCTGCTGGTCGTCCTGCTGGTGATGTCGGCGGTCGGGGCGGACGTCGACCCCGCGCTCGCCGCCGCGGTCTCACTGATCACCGTCGTGGGCGTGTTCGTCGGCTATCCGCTGCTGTGGGAGACGCTCACGCGCGGACGTTCACCGGGGAAGTACGCGATGGGGCTGCGGGTGGTGCGCACCGACGGCGGGCCGATCGTGTTCCGCCACGCCCTCGCCCGTGCGCTCGCCGGGTTCATCGTCGACTTCGGGCTGCTGTCGCTCTTCACGGGCCTGATCGGGATCGTGGTGTCGGCGAGCACCGCCCAGGGGCAGCGGATCGGCGACCTCCTCGCCGGCACGGTCGTCGTCCGCGAACGGCTGCCGCGCACGGGCCTCGAGAGCCTCCCGCCGCCCGACCCCGGGCTCGCGGCCTGGGCGCGGGGCTGCGAGCTCTCCCGCCTTCCCGACGACCTGGCCCTCGCCGCCCGCCAGTTCCTCGTGCGTGCTCCGCAGCTCGCGGGCGGGGTGCGGGCGTCGCTGGCCGACCGGCTCGCGGCCGACGTGTCCGCGCGCGTCGCCCCGCCCCCGCCGGCCGGGGTACCGGCCGAGCCCTACCTGCTCGCCGTCCTGGGCGAGCGCCGCCGGCGCGAGACCGACCGCCTGACGGCCGGGGCGGGCGCCGCGCCGCGGGGGAGCGGGCCTCCGGGGTGGGTCCCGGCGGGCGCTCCCGTGGGCGTGCCGTCCGGACCGGGCATGCCCCCGCCGTCTCCCTACGCACGCCCCGCCGTGCCGTTCGCCCCCGCGTCCGAGGCGCCGCCGGCGACCGCCCCGTCGCACACCCCCTCGCCCCCGGACGAGTCCGCGCCCTCGTCGGGCGGCTTCGCCCCGCCGGGCTGAGCCCCAGTATCGGCCGATCGCGACGCTTCGGAAATCGAAGCGTTCTCGTCGAACCCCGTGGGCCCTCGGCGGAGCTCCCCGGCCCCGCCCGCCCCGCCCCGATACTTCGGAAACCGAAGCGTCCTCGGCGAACCCCTCGGGCCTCGGCCGAGCTCCCGGAAACCGGACGACCCGGTCGAGACCCTTCGGAAACCGAAGCAATCGCCACGCCCCCGCCGACCCCCGCGACGGCCCACCGGGACCGACTTGCCACGATCGGGCCGTGTCCTCTGAGCCCGCCGCGCCACCCACGGACGCCAGCCCGGACGCCAGCACCGCGCGGCGTCCGGGCATCGTCGTGGCCGCGCCGGTGCTGGGCGCCATGGCCCTGGTCAGCGCGTGGACGGGCTGGGGTGGGCTGGCGCTCGGGCTGCTCGCGGTCGTCGTCGCCCTGGCCGCGCTCGCGCGCCTGCGCGGTTCCCGGGACACGAGCCGTCGCGGCCCCCTCGCCGGGCTGGCGCTCGGTCTCGTCGCCGTCGGGATCGCGGTCGTCGTGGAGTGGAGCACCCTCGCCGGAGCCGTGACCTACCTCGAGACCGGCGGCGTGCGGACCCTCGACGAGTGCATGCGCCAGGCGCAGAACGAGAAGGAACAGCACGTCTGCAAGTCCCAGCACCTCGACGAGTACCGCGCCCGGTACCCGAGCGAGATCGACCCGTGACGCGGCGAGCGGCGGTTGTCGGTGCCCTGCTCGGGGTGCTCGCCGCCGCCGTTGCGGTGCTCGTGCGCGGGCCCGTCGGCTACCCGGAGCTCGGGCTCGCCGACCCCGGCCTGGCCGTCCGCGTCGCCGTGCCGGTGCTGCGCACGGTGGTGGACCTGGCCGGCGCGGCGACGGTCGGTGGGCTGCTCGTCGCCCTCGTCGTCACCACCCCGCCCGCCGGCGGCGAGCCGTTCACCCCGCAGGGCCGGCGGGCGCTGGGCGTCGCGCGGTGGGCGGCCTGGGTCGGCGCGGCCGGCGCGGCGCTGTCGGTGCCGGCGACGCTCGCGGACTCGACGGGCGGCGGGCTCCCGCGCGGGCCGGACCTCGTGACGGTGATGCTCGCGCGCGGCGAGCCGGTGAGCTGGCTGGTCGCCGCCGCCCTCGGGGTGGCGAC
Organism: Actinomycetospora sp. CA-053990; assembly: GCF_050948445.1. NCBI lineage: Bacteria > Bacillati > Actinomycetota > Actinomycetes > Pseudonocardiales > Pseudonocardiaceae > Actinomycetospora > Actinomycetospora sp. CA-053990. The sequence continues at coordinate 3,358,187 of NZ_CP192043.1, forward strand.
GGCCGTGGCCGCCGGCGAGGTGCGGCGCTGGACCGGGGGCGCCGGGGTCCTCGGGCTCGCCGTCGCGGCCCTGCTCGTCCCGGTCGCGACCGGGCACGCCACGGACGGGGTGGGGCACGACCTCGCCCTGCCCGCGGTCGCGGGCCACGTCGTCGCGGCGGCGGTGTGGACGGGGACGCTCGGGGTGCTCGCGGTCCTGCGCCTGCGCGATCCGCGGGCGACCTGGCGCGCCGCCCGCATCGGCACGGCCGCGGGGGCCGCGACGATCGCGTCGGGGGCCGTGGCCGCGGCGGTCGCCCTACGCGGCGCGCCGGACAGCGGCACCGACTACACCGCTCTGGTCCTGCTCGCCGCGGCGCTCGGCGTCCTGGCCGGCGCCGTGCTGTGGCGGCGGCGGAGCGGCCGCGTGACCTGGCCCGTCGAGCTCGGCGTCCTCGCGGTCGTCGTCGGGCTCTCGGCGGTCGCGACCCGCGCGGTCCCGCCGGTGCAGGCCCCGGGCGCGACGAGCACCCCGACCGCGGTCCTCGGCTACGGCCTGGCCGCCGCGCCCGACCCCGAGGTGCTCGCCACCTCCTGGCGTCCCGACCTGACCGCCCTGGTGCTCGCCCTGGCGCTCGCCGCGCTCTACGCCGGCGGGCTCCGCCGCCTCGCCGCCGAGGGCGCGCGGTGGCCGGCGGGGCGGTCGCTGGCGTGGTTCGGCGGGTGCGCGCTGCTGGTCGTGGCGACGTCGTCGGGGCTGGGGCGGTACGGCCCGGCGGTGCTCAGCGTCCACGTCGCGGGCCACATGCTGGTGGCGACCGCCGTCCCCTCCTCTGGGCGCTCGGCGCGCCGATCGTGCTGGCGCGCCGCACCCTGCGCGAGGCCCCGCCCGGGGGACCGGAGGGCCCGGCGGAGTGGCTCGAGCACGTCCTCGCCGCGCCGACCCTGCGCCGGGCGAGCCACCCGCTGGTCGCCCTCGTGCTCGTCGTCGCGTCGCCCGTGCTGCTGTACCTGACCCCGGTGTTCGCGCTGACCCAGCCGCTGGGCTGGCTGCAGCCGCTGATGACGCTGTGGTTCGTGGGAGTCGGGGTGCTGTTCCTCGGCCCTCTGGTGGGCGGCGCGCCCGACGGCCCGGGTCTGCCGTACCTCGCGCGGCTGACGTTCCTGCTGGCCTCGATGCCGGTGCACGCGCTCGTCGGGCTCGCCCTGCTCGCCGGCGACCGTCCCGTCTCGCGGACGCCGGTGCTGCCCGCGGGCGGGGGCAGCGGGCAGGTGTTCGTCGACGACTTCTTCGTGCGCCTGCGCCTGCCGTGGGCGCCGGATCTGCTCGCCGACCAGCACCTGGCCGGGGTCCTGACCTGGCTGCTCGGCGACCTCCCGCTGCTGGCCGCGGTGCTCGTCGTGCTCGTCGCGTGGTCGCGTCAGACCCGGACGGGGGAGGCCGACCTGCTGGTGGGTCTCGGATCACGTTGAGCTGTCCCACGATGTGGGAGTGATTTCCTGCGGAATGGGCACCGATCGCGTAGACAAGGGTGGTGCGCTCCCGACGACGCTGGGCCGTCCTCGCTGCCGGAGTCGCGGCCCAGACCGCGGCGTCCGCCGTCGTGTACGGCGTCCCGTTCCTCGTGCCCATGCTGCGCGACGAGCGCGGGCTCTCCCTCGCCGCCGTCGGCGTGGTGGTCGCCGCGCCGACCCTCGGCCTGCTCGTCGCGCTGATCGCCTGGGGTGCCGTGGTCGACCGGGTCGGCGAGCGGCTCCCGATGGCGGCAGGGCTCGGGGCCTGCGGCGTGGTCACCGGCGTGCTCGCGCTCCTCGCGCCGCAGTCGATCGCCGTCGCCGTGGGCCTGCTGGTGCTCGCCGGGATCGGCGCCGCCTCCGTGAACGCCGCGAGCGGGCGCCTGATCATGGGCTGGTTCGACGTCGACGAGCGCGGGCTCGCGATGGGGATCCGCCAGACCGCCCAGCCGCTCGGGGTGGCCGCCGCCGGGCTCGCGCTGCCGACGCTCGCGCTGAGCGAGGGCTCCTTCGCCGCGCTGGGCTGGCCCGCGCTCGCCTGCCTGGTCTGCGCGGTGCTCGTCCTGGTCGTCGCGGCGGACCCGCCGCGTCCGTCGCGCGCCCCGGCGACGCCCCGCCGGTCTCGCCCTACCGCATCGTCGTCCTGCCCCGGGTGCACGCGGCGAGCGCGCTGCTGGTGCTCCCGCAGTTCGCGATCTCCGCGTTCTCGCTGGAGTACCTCGTGCGCGAGCAGGGCTGGGCGCCCGCCGCGGCCGGGTTCTTCGTCGCGGGCGCCCAGATCGCCGGCGCCGGCGGGCGCATCGCCAGCGGCTGGTGGTCCGACCGCGTGGGCTCCCGCCTGCGCCCGATGCGCCAGCTCGCGGTGGCCAGTGCGGCCGTCCTGCTCGTGTTCGCGTTCGGCGACCTGACCACCGGGATCATCGCGGTGGCCGCCATCGCCGCGGGGTCGATCATCACCGTCGCCGACAACGGGCTGGCGTTCACCGCCACCGCGGAGATCGCCGGCACCGCCTGGTCCGGGCGGGCCCTCGGCGTGCAGAACACCACCCAGAACATCGTCGCGACGGCCGCGCCGCCCGTGCTCGGCGCGGTCATCGGCGTCTCGAGCTACGCGGCGGGCTTCGCCCTGGCCGCCCTCGCCCCGCTCGCGGCTATCGCGGTCACCCCCGTCGCCGCCGAGCCCGTCCCGGAACGGGTCGCCGCCCGCGCCGCGGCCGCGAGCTCCTCCGACGGAGAATGAGCCGGTGCGCTGGACCATCCGCCGCGCGGTCGACGCCGACGCCCGGCGCATCGGGGAGATCACCGTCGCGGGCTGGCGGCACGCCTACCGCGGCATCGTCGCCGACGAGCGGCTCGACGCCCTCGACGCGGCCGAGATCGCCGAGGTGCGCCGGACGGCGATCGCCGCGCCCGAGCCGATGGCGGTGTTCGTGGCGGACGACGAGCAGGGCCGGGTGCGGGGCTACTGCACCGTCGGTCCGTCGCGCGATCCCGACCTCGCCGGCGACACCACCGAGGTGAGCGGGGTGCTGTACACCCTCTACCTCGATCCGGAGGTCATCGGCACCGGCGCCGGCGGCGCGCTGCACGACGCCGGTGTCGCGCACCTCGCCACCGCGGGCTTCGCCCGGGTCACCCTGTGGGTCTACACCGCGAACACGGGCGGCCAGGCGTTCTACGCCCATCGCGGCTGGCGCCCCGACGGCGAGCCCTACCAAGGGCCCGGGTGGTCGGCACCCGCCACGCGGTGGGCGCTCGATCTGTCGAGCCGGGTCTGCCTCTAGAGCAGGAAGCGGAACGCCGGCGAGCCCGGCTCCAGCGCCTCGATCTGCAGCGGCGAGCGGGCCATGCGCTCGAGCAGGGGCTCGAGGTCGTCGCGCGACCCGATCTCCACACCCACGAGCGCCGGGCCGGACTCGCGGTTGTCCTTCTTCACGTACTCGAAGCGTGTCACGTCGTCGTCCGGGCCCAGCACCTCGTCGAGGAAGCGGCGCAGGGCGCCGGGCTCCTGGGGGAACTCGACGAGGAAGTAGTGCTTGAGGCCCTGGAAGCGCAGCGAGCGCTCGATGACCTCGGCGTAGCGCGAGACGTCGTTGTTGCCCCCGGAGAGGACGACGACGACGGTCTCGCCCGGCACGAGGTCCAGGCCGGGCCCGTCGGGGCGGATCGCGGCACCGGCCAGGGCGCCCGCGGGCTCGGCGATGATGCCGTCGGTCTGGTAGAGCGAGAGCATCTCGGTGCAGACCAGGCCCTCGTCGACCGCGACGAGCTCGGCGCCCGAGCGGCGGATCAGCGGGTAGGTCACCGCGCCGGCCTTGCGCACAGCGGCGCCGTCGACGAACCGGTCGAACCCGTGCTCGTCGAGCACCACCGGGCTCCCGGCGTGCAGGGCGGCGGCCACGTTGCGGGCGCCCGCGGGCTCGACGCCCACGACGCGGGTGCGCGGGTGGGTGGCCTGCAGCCAGGTGGCGGTGCCGGCGAGCAGGCCGCCGCCGCCGACGGGCACGACGATCGTGTCGGGCGCCTGGCCGAGCTGCTCGACGATCTCGGCGACGACCGTGGCCTGGCCGGCGACCGTGCGGGTGTCGTCGAACGCGGGCACGAGCGTCGCGCCGGTCTCCTCGGCCCACCGGGTGGCGGCGGCCGACGACTCGTCGTAGGTGTCGCCGTCGACCACGAGGTCGATCATCTCGCCGCCGAGCGCGACGATCCGCTCGCGCTTCTGGCGCGGGGTGGTCGACGGGATGACGACCCGACCGTGCACCCGGTGCGCCGCGCACGCGAAGGCGAAGCCCTGGGCGTGGTTGCCGGCGCTCGCGCACACGACGCCGGCGGCCCGGGCCTCGTCGTCGAGCTGGCTGATGAGGTTGTAGGCCCCGCGCAGCTTGTAGGAGCGCCCGACCTGGAGGTCCTCGCGCTTGAACCACACCTCGGTACCGGTGGCCGCCGAGAGCCGGGTGTTGCGCTGGAGCGGGGTGCGCTCGGCAATGCCCGACAGACGCTCCGACGCCTCGAGGACCTGCTTCTCGAACGTCGTACCGTCGCCGCGCGCCATCGTCATCCCGATTCCTCGTCACCGATTGATCCATCGATGGTAGGTGTCCCCGGCGCCCGGACCGGGGTCCACCCCGAGGGATCCCCGGGTCGCGTACGTCGGAACGCTGACGACGACGCCCCGGCGCACCCCTAGCGTCACCGGGGTGACCCCCAACGCCCGGTCGTGGTGGCCCCGGCCCACCGACGTCGCGCTGGCCGCGGCGCTGGGCGCGGCGTCGATCCTGGGCACGGCCCTGACCGCCCAGCCCGACAACCGGCCGTGGTGGCCCGGCGGCGCCGCGCTGATCGTCGCCGCCGCTCTGGCCCTCGTCTGGCGTCGCCGCGCGCCGGTGGCCGTGCTCGCCTCGACCCTGCTCACCGTGGCGCCCTACTACTGGATGGGCTACCCCGACGGGCCGGCGTCGTTGATGGTCGCCGTCGCCATGTACACGGTCGCCACCCGGCTCAGCTGGCCCCGGTCGGTCGGGATCGGCGTCGTGCTGTTCGTGGTGTGGCTCGGGCTGGAGCGCCTCGTCTCGTTCCAGGAGGACGTCGTCGCGCCGCCCGACCGCGACCGCCTCATGTGGATCATCGTCACGGTGGCGGTCGGCGTCGCGGTCGGCGGGCTGCGCCGCGGGCAGAACGAGGCCGGCGAGCGCGCCGAGGAGCAGGCCCGCCGCCGCGTGGAGCAGGAGCGGCTGCGCCTCGCCCGCGACGTGCACGACGTCGTCTCGCACAGCCTCGCGATGATCGCGGTGCAGGCCGGAGTCGGCGCCCACGTCGCCGACCGGCGCCCGGAGCAGGCCGTCGCGGCACTGCTCGAGATCAAGGAGGCGAGCCGGTCCGCGCTGGCCGAGCTGCGCGTCACCCTCGACGTGCTGCGCGAGCCGGAGTGCCCGGAGTCGTCGGGCCTGGAGCGCCTCGACGAGGTCGCCCGGGTCGCGCGGCTCGCGGGCGTCGGCGTGGAGGTGCGCGGGAGCCCCGGCGCCCTGGCCGCGCCCGTCGACGAGGCCGCGTTCCGCATCGTGCGCGAGGCCGTCACCAACACCGTGCGCCACGCGCGCCACGCACGGCGGGTCACCGTGGACCTCGAGCGCGACGCCGCCGAGCTGCGCCTGCGGGTGGTGGACGACGGGGGACCGGCCGCCGAGGTCACCCCCGGCAACGGGCTGCGGGGCCTCGCCGAGCACGCCGCGGTGCTCGGCGGGCGCTCGTCGGCGGCGCCGGGTCCCGACGGCTTCGTCGTGGAGGCCGCGCTGCCGCTCGTCGGGACGGGCACCCCGTGATCCGCGTCGTCCTGGCCGACGACCAGCAGCTGATCCGCGCCGGCCTGCGCGTCCTGCTCGAGACCGAGGACGGCTTCGCGGTGGTCGGCGAGGCGGCCGACGGCGCGCAGGCCGTCGCGCTCGTCCACGAGACCCGTCCCGACGTCGTCGTCATGGACGTGCGGATGCCGGGTGTCGACGGCCTGACCGCCCTCGACACGATCGTCGCCGACCCCGCGCTGGCCGGCACCGCGGTGCTCGTGCTGACCACCTTCGACCTCGACGAGTACGTCTACCGCGCCCTGCGCGCCGGGGCGGCGGGGTTCCTGCTCAAGGACGGCGAGCCCGCCGACCTCGTCCGCGCGATCGCCCTCGTCGCCCGCGGCGAGGCGCTGCTCGCGCCCGCGGTGACCCGCCGGCTCATCGCCGAGTTCGCGGGACGCCCGGAGCCGCGGGTCCCCGCGGCGCGCCTCGACGTCCTCACCCCGCGCGAGCGGGAGGTGCTCGCGCTCGTCGGCGGCGGGCTGACCAACGACGAGATCGCCGCCCGCCTGGTGATCAGCCCGGCCACCGCCCGCACCCACGTGGGCCGCCTGCTGACCAAGCTCGACGCCCGCGACCGCGTCCAGCTCGTCGTCGTCGCCTACGAGACCGGGCTCATCACCCCGAGGTGCCCTGCGGGCAGGTGAGCAGTTCGGAGTGCTCCAGCACTCCGAAGTGCTCACCTGCGCGCAGCGCACCTCAGGGTCCCTACGCCCCCGGGCGTACGACGCGGACACGTCGTCGCGACGACGACCGGCACCCCCGCCCGCGGCGACGCTCCTCGTCGTGTCCCCGTTGTCCCGCCGCCGCTTCCTGGGCGCCACGCTCGCCGCGGCCGGCGCCGTGGCCGTCAGCTCCGTCGCCGGGTGCGCGAACGGCAACCCCGGCGTCCGCCTCCTGGGCGCCGCGCCACGCCCCTCGCGATCCCGCCGCTCGCACCGTCCACCCGCGACGCCGCGGGGCGGCGGGTCGTCGAGCTCGTCGCCGCCCCCGGCACGAGCTCCTTCCTGCCCGGCGTCGCGACCCCGACCTGGGGCTACGGCGGCCTGCCCTTCGGGGGCCCCACGGTGCGGGTGGCGCGCGGGGACGACGTCGTGCTCCGGGTGACCAACCGGCTGCCCGAGACCACGACCACCCACTGGCACGGGGCGAGCGTGCCCGCCCGCGCCGACGGCGGCCCGCACCAGCCGATCGCCCCCGGCGCCACGTGGGAGGCGTCCTGGCGCGTCGACCAGCCGGCGGCGACGCTCTGGTACCACCCGCACCCCCACGGGCAGACCGAGCGCCACGTCCTCCGGGGGCTGTTCGGGCTGTTCCTGGTCGACGACGACGACGATGATTCTGGCTGGGTCGCCCTGCCCTCGACCTACGGCGTCGACGACGTGCCGCTCGTGCTCACCGACCGCAGCTTCGCCCCGGACGGGAGCTTCGACGAGCAGCACCGCAACGCCGTCGGCCTGCTGGGCGACACGGTGCTGGTCAACGGCACGGTCGCGCCGTACCTCGACGTCACGACGACCCGGGTGCGCCTGCGCGTCCTCAACGCCTCGTCGGCACGCAGCTACCGGGTGGCGTTCGAGGACGAGGCGCCGCTGACCCTCGTCGGCACCGACGGCGGCCTGCTCCCGGCGCCGCGCACGGTCACCGGCGTCGTGCTGACCCCGGGGGAGCGGGCCGAGGTCGTCGTCGACGTCGCCCCCGGCCGCCGGCGGGTGCTGCGCTCGCTGTCCCACGACCTGGGGGCGGTCAACGGCGTCACGCGGGCGGCGGGGGCGGACGACTCCTTCGACCTGCTCGAGCTGCGGCCCGCCGACCGGCTGACGGCCTCGCCCCCGGTGCCGGCACGGCTGTCCCGCGAGACCCCGCTCCCCGAGGGCGATCGCACCCGCCGCTTCGTGCTCTCGAACAACCGGATCAACGGCCGGGCGATGGACATGTCCCGGGTCGACGAGGTCGTCCCCGCCGCGGCGACCGAGGTCTGGGAGTTCACCAACCGGCACACGCTGCCGCACAACATGCACGTCCACGACGCCCGGATGCAGGTGCTCGACCCGGACGTCCCGGCGGGCGAGCGCGCGTGGAAGGACACCGTCGCCGTGCCCCCGTCGACCACCGTGCGGGCGCTGGTGCGCGTCGGCCCGCACACCGACCCGGAGGTGCCCTACATGCTCCACTGCCACCTGCTGCGCCACGAGGACGACGGCATGATGCTGCAGTTCCTCGTCGTCGGCCCCGGTCAGCGGGCCGCGACCACGATCGCGAGCCACGACCATGGCTGATCGCCTGGCCGTGGGCCTCTTCCGCATCGTCGCCGTGCTGCACGCGGCCATGACCGTCGTCCAGGCCGTCGCCGCCGGCGGCATCCTCCAGGCCTCGGCGGTCGGGCTGATCGTCCACCAGGCCGTCGGCGGGACGTTGCTGCTGGTCGCGACGGTGCAGGTTCCCCTCGCGGTGCTCGCCTGGCGACCCGGCCGGCTCCCGGCCTGGCCGATCGGGGTCTCGGCGGCGCTCGTCGTGGTCGAGGTCGCGCAGGTCGCCCTCGGGGCCACGGGCGTTCTGGCGGTCCACGTCCCACTGGGCGTCGCGATCGTCGGCACCGCCGTGGCCCTGGCCGCCTGGGCGGTGCGGGCCCGGCCACGGAGCATGATCGCTCCGGGTGCTCTCGCAACCTGATGACGTCGGGTTCCCGGAGCACTCGGAGGGATCATGCGGCGAGGGCCGCCTCCACGACAGCGAGGATCGCGTCGGCGTCGCCCTCGATCTCGTGCCAGTTGATGCGCAGCACCGTCCACCCCGCGAGGACGAGCGCGTTCTGACGGGCCTGGTCGCGGCGGAACGCCGGCAGGTCGCGGTGGTAGGCCCAGCCGTCGATCTCGACGACGACACGAACGTCCGGGAAGGCGAGGTCGAGCACCGCGGTCCCGTAGCCCGGGAGCACGACGCGGTGATCGGCGAGCCAGCCGGTGACACCCGCCGCGCGCAGGAGCTCGTGGGTGCGTCGCTCGGCTTCGGACCGCGCGCCACCGGCGGCGAGCGCCAGCAGACGCGCGACGATCACCGAACCCGGCCGGCCGAGACGCGAGCGGTGAGCGCGCCGCAGGCTCTCGAGGGTCACACGACCCGACAGCAGGGCCCGATCCATGAGCGCGGCGCCGCCGTGCAGTCCCAGCTCCGCGGCGGCGTCGACCACGGCGTACGCCTTCGGGACCACCGGCACCCCGTGCAGCATGGTGCGCGCGCCCTCGAGGGCCCGCCGCACGACCTTCACGTCGGCGCGTGAGCGGACACGCCGCTCCGGTGGCACGGCGAAGCGCAGGATCTCGGGGGGCTCGTCGAGCAGCCGCCACCACCACGCCGCGCCGGCGCCGATCAGCGTGGCGCCCGGACCCAGCCACAGCGACGCCGCCCGCACCCGGACCCTCGGTCCGAGCGCATGCGCCGCCGACAGGTACACACACGGCCACAGCAACGTCCACAGCCCCCGGGCGAGGCGGTGGTCGATCGCTGCGCGAGTGAGGCCGCAGGCGAGTGCCTGGGCGCGGGAGAGCACTCCGTCCTGGCGACGGAGGAGAGCGGCGAGATCGTTCTCGGTGTCCATACCCCGGTTCGACGCAGCGCGTCTCCTGCCGGATCCCTCGTGCTGAGGGCCATGATCCGCCCGGGTGCTCCTGGGACGCCGTCACATCGGGTTCACGGAGCAGCGGGAGCGATCTCTGGTCTCGACGGCGCGCTCCGGATCGCCGTCGAGCTGAGGCCACCCTGCCCCGCACCCCCGGAACGCGCGGCGTGCGGTCGATATCCTCGACAGCGCACCGCGAGACCCACCCCGGGGAGAGGACGTATGAGCGAGACGATCGAGTTCCAGGCCGAGGCCCGTCAGCTGCTCCAGCTGATGATCCACTCGATCTACTCCGACAAGGACGTCTTCCTGCGGGAGCTGGTGTCCAACGCCTCGGACGCGCTGGACAAGGTCCGGCTCGCGAGCTACGTCGACAAGGACGTCGCGGTCGAGACCGAGGACCTCCACGTCGACCTCGTCACCGACGCCGAGGCGCGCACGCTGACCGTGCGCGACAACGGCATCGGCATGACGCGCGAGGAGGTCGTCGAGCTCATCGGGACGATCGCGAAGTCCGGCACCGCCGAGATGCTCGCGCAGATGAAGGCGGCGGAGTCCGAGGAGCAGACCGCCGAGCTGATCGGCCAGTTCGGGATCGGCTTCTACTCGAGCTTCATGGTCGCCGACCGGGTCGAGATGACCACACGGAAGGCCGGCACCGCCGAGGGCGTGCACTGGGAGTCGGCGGGGGAGGGGACCTACACCCTCGACCCGGCCCCGGACGCCCCGCAGGGCACCGCGATCACCCTGCACCTCAAGCCCGAGGACGCCGAGGACTCGCTGCACGACTACGCGAACCCGGACACGGTGCGGCGCATCGTCAAGCGCTACTCCGACTTCATCACCTGGCCGATCCGGCTGAACCCGGGCGAGGAGGAGGGCTCGCAGGAGCCCGTCAACTCCCGCAAGGCGCTCTGGGCGCGTTCGCAGTCCGAGGTCAGCGACGAGGAGTACGCGGAGTTCTACCGCCACGTCTCGCACGACTGGCAGGAGCCGCTGGAGACCATGCGGCTCTCCGCGGAGGGCACGTTCGAGTACCAGGCGCTGCTGTTCCTGCCGAGCCACGCGCCGCTGGACCTGTTCATGCGCGAGCACAAGCGCGGCGTGCAGCTCTACGTCAAGCGCGTGTTCGTCATGGACGACTGCGAGGCGCTCGTCCCCGAGTACCTGCGCTTCGTCAAGGGCGTCGTCGACGCACAGGACCTCTCGCTCAACGTCTCGCGCGAGATCCTCCAGCAGGACCGCCAGATCCAGATGATCCGCAAGCGGCTGGTGCGCAAGGTCCTGCAGACCGTCAAGGCGATGCAGGAGAACGAGCCCGAGAAGTACGCGACGTTCTGGCGCGAGCTCGGGAAGGCCGTCAAGGAGGGCCTGCTCTCCGACCACGACAACCAGAAGGCCATCCTCGACATCTGCTCGTTCCCGTCGACGCACAGCGCCGACGAGCCGACGACGCTCGCGGCCTACAAGGAGCGCATGCCCGAGGGCCAGGACTCGATCTACTACGCCACCGGCGACTCCCGCTCGGGGCTGGAGAACTCCCCGCACCTCGAGGCGTTCCGCGCGAAGGGCTACGAGGTCCTGCTGCTCACCGACCCCGTCGACGAGGTGTGGGTCGACGCCGTCTCCGAGTTCGACGGCACCCCGCTGGCGTCGGTGGCCAAGGGCGAGGTCGACCTCGGTGACGAGAAGGAGACCCCCGAGGGCTTCGACGACCTGCTCTCCTGGATGGGCACCGAGCTCGCCGAGGAGGTCAAGGAGGTGCGCCTGTCCTCGCGCCTGACCACCTCGCCGGCCTGCCTGGTCGGCGATCCCGGCGACCTCACCCCGACCCTGGAGAAGATGTACCGGGCGATGGGGCAGGAGCCGCCGAAGGTCAAGCGGATCCTCGAGCTCAACCCGTCGCACCCGCTGGTCACCGGACTGCAGTCGGCGCAGTCGGAGGGCAAGGCCGAGAAGGACCTCGCCGAGCTGCTCTACGGCATGGCGCTGCTCGCCGAGGGCGGCGACCTCGCCGAGCCGGCCGCGTTCGTGACGACCCTGGCCGCGCGTCTGCAGAAGGCCCTCTAGTGGCCGACCCCGTGCTCCTCGGCGTCGACAGCTTCGTCGCCCGCGTCACCGACCCGTCGTCCGGGCGCGAGATCGGCCCGGAGGAGCGCTTCGAGCACCTCCTGGAGGAGATCGCGCTCGCCGACCGCGTCGGCCTGCACTCCTACGGGATCGGCGAGCACCACCGCAGCGAGTACTACGACGCCGCGCCGCCGGTGATCCTTGCGGCGGCGGCCGCGCGCACCGAGCGGATCCGCCTGCGCAGCGCGGTGACCGTGCTGTCGGCTGCCGACCCGGTGCGGGTGTTCCAGGAGTTCGCGACGATCGACCTCATCTCGCGCGGCCGGGTCGACCTCGTCGTCGGACGGGGCTCGTTCGTCGAGGCGTTCCCGCTGTTCGGGCTCGCGTTCGAGGACTACGACGAGCTGTTCACCGAGAAGCTCGACCTGCTCCTGAAGATCAATGAGTCGCCGGTCGTGACCTGGTCGGGTAAGCACCGCCCGGCGCTGACCGATCAGCCCGTCTACCCGAGGCCCGCCCAGGAGCGGCTGCCGATCTGGGTCGGGGTCGGCGGGACGCCCGAGTCGTTCGCGCGGGCCGGGCTGCTGGGGCTGCCGCTGATGATCGCGATCATCGGGGGCGAGCCGAAGCAGTTCGCCCCGCTCGTCGACCTCTACCGACGCGCGGGCGAGCACGCCGGGCACCCGCCGGAGGCGCTGCGGGTGGGCCTGCACTGCTTCGGCTTCCTCGGCGACGACGTCGCCAAGGCCACGAACTCCTTCTACCCGGGGTGGGAGGAGATGTTCACTACGGTCGCCGCCGAGCGCGGCGGGATGCCGCCGACGCGGCGCGCGTTCGACGCCATGCGCGGTCCCGACGGTGCGTTCTTCGTCGGCGACCCGCGCACCGTGGCCGAGAAGGTCCTGCGCGTCTCCGAGCAGCTGGGGGGCGTGGAGCGGATCAACCTGCAGATGACCAACCCGCGCCTGGCGCACGAGGATCTCCTGCACTCCATCGAGCTCCTGGGGACCCAGGTCGTCCCGCTCGTCGAGAAGGGTCAGACCAGCCCCTCGTAGTCGACCACCGTGCCCGGCGCCTCGTCGCTGCCCGGGACGTCCTGCCCGGGCGCGGTCTGGTCGGCCTTCGCCACCTCGACGGTGACCTCGGCCGGCCCGGGGTCGGGGAGGGCGAAACGCAGCGGGAAGGTCCGCTGCTCCCCGGGAGCCAGCGCCCCGGACGGGCCGTCCTCGACGGCAGGCGCCTCCCGGTCCTCCGTCGCTCCCGGCGCCCCCGGGACCGACGCGTCGAACCCGAACCGGGACAGGTCCTCGGCCACCGGGGTCCCGTTCCGGACGGTGACCGTCACCTCGAGGGTGCGCGGGAACGGCGCGCCGGCCACCGGAGCCCCGGCGACCGGGGCGGCCACGGTGACCGCGTTCCCGTCGGCGAAGACGTGCGTCGCACCGAACGCCAGCACCGGACCGTCCGGCGTCTCCGGCGACGCGGCGTCGTCGTCGACCGGCGCCGCCGAGGCGGTCGGACCGGGCGCCGACGCGGGTGCGGGGACCGGGGGCGATCCCGAGCCCGACGCGCAGCCCGCGCCGAGGACGAGCACGGCCGCCACCACGAGGGTGGCGCTCGTCGACCTCATCGATGTCCCTCCGTGGTCTCCGCCATCTCGCGGGCCGGATTGCCGCCCCACCGCTCGCCCGGAGGCACCTCCTCACCCTTCATGAGGAAGGTGTCCGCGGCGAGGACGGCGTCGTCGCCGACCGTCGTCCCGTAGTGCACGAAGGCGCTCACGCCGAGCGTGCAGCGCGCGCCGATCCGTACGTGGTCGGACTTGAACGCGCCGTCCTCCTGCGAGTGGCACTGGAGCACCACGCCCTCGTTGAGCGTCGTGTCGTCACCGATGGCCGCGAACGTCCGCTCGGTGATGCCGGCACCGTCGTCGAACACACGGGCGCCGATCCGGACGCCGAGCAGTCGCCAGACGAGGTTCTTCCAGGGGGTGCCGTTGAACAGCTGCATCCAGTCCGGCATCGCGATCTTCCAGAACCGTTCATGGCGCCAGAAGGAGCCGTCGTAGATGGAGCACCCCGCCGGGACCCGCACCGCCAACCTCCGTACCGAGCGGTCGACCAGGGTGAACCACGCGACGCTGAACAGCAGGACGAGGACCTCCGCGATGAGCATCTCCACGGCTCCCCAGTGGACCGGGAGCGTGGCGACGGCCGCCACCAGCACGGTGAGCTCGAGGACGAAGAACCACCGCACCAGCAGGTGGACCACCATCGAGACCGCGTTATGGCGGTTCTTCTGTCCGAGCAGCCGGTGCACCTCCTCCGGGCCGTGGCTGCCGAGGTCACAGTCGCGCGCCACGGTCCGCGGGATCTCGAAGCTGGGTGAGCCGAGGAGCCCGACACCGTGTCGCACCGGGCCGTCGATGGGGACCATGACCTTGGTGGCGAGGAGGCAGTCGTCCCCGGTGCGCCCCTGCGAGGGGTAGGCGACCCGGTTGCCGAGGAAGTTGTGCGCTCCGATCGCGGTCGGCGAGACCCGGAACGAGGTGCTCGAGTAGTCCGCGTTCATCACCGACAGACCGTCGGCGATCACGGTGCCGCTGCCCACCGAGGTCAGGTAGGGGCTCTCGTGCTTGACCGCCATGCCGAAGTTCGATCCGGTCTGCACCAGCGGCCGCAGCCCGTAGCCCAGGCGGCCGAGGTAGTGCGCGATCGCCGAGCTGTCGCCGAAGAGGTAGGTGAAGGTCATGACGTTGGTGAGGGCGACCACCGCCTGGTGCAGCCAGTAGTGCACCCCGTAGAGGGGGTAGACGCGGTCCGGCCGGACGAGGAGACCGAGCAGGCGGGGAAGGGTCATCACCAGCAGCAGGCCCACCAGCATCACGCCGAAGTAGAGGACGGCCGAGACCGCGACCGTCTCGACGTAGAACGCCGGGGTGGTGAACGCGCCGACGCCGGGCTCGAGCAGCGCGGCCAGCTGCGGCACCTCGCGGAAGACGAACGCCGCACCGCCGGCGCCGAGCGGGACGACGACGATCAGGGTGAGGAGCAGGACCGCCGTCGAGTAGGCGACCCGGCGCAGCCGGCCACAGGGCATCGGGGCGACGCTCCGGTAGACCACGTCGGTCGGCCGCGCCGGCGACCCGTGCCAGGTCTCGCCGGGGGGCACCGAGTGACCTCGGTGCAGGGACGACGTGTGGCCGAGGGTGGCCCCGTCACCCATCGAGGTGTCGATGTCGAGCACCGTCGTCTCGCCGACGACGACGTCCTTCCCGAGGGTCACCCGACCCGTCTGGATGCGGCCGTCGTGCGCCCGGTAGCAGGAGTGGAGCGAGTCCTTGCGGACCACGGTCCCGTCGCCGGCGCTGAACAGGTCGGTGCACACGGGGACCTGGCCGAAGACCGCGACGCCACGCCCGATCCGCGCGCCCAGCAGGCGGAGGTAGACCGAGTAGATCGGTGAGCCGGCGAAGAGCACCAGGGGGTTCGTCCGGATCAGGGTCTTGACGATCCAGAAGCGCACGTAGGCCGGACCCCAGACACGGAACTCGGTCGGCCGCCAGCGGCCCACGAGCAGCCACTTGAGCAGGATCGGGAGGATCACCAGCACGGCGGAGGCCGCGGCGCCGATCACGAGCGCGTCGAGGTACAGGGCCGCCAGGGTCGGCGCGGCCGAGATGCGCTCGAAGGCCCAGGTGACGCCGGCCGCGACGAGGAGGGCGTAGCCGAGGACGAACAGCAGCTGGATCACCCCGCACACCGCGGCGGCGGGTCGCCCGGCCCGTGGCGTCGTGCCGGTCGCCGGCACGAGGTCGGTGGAGGGCGCCGGGGCCGGGGTGAGGGCGGTGGCGAGGGCGGCGATGGTGGGGTGGGTGTAGACGTCCTTGATCGCGATCGAGGGCAGGCCGGGGTGTTTGCGGACCCGGGCGCAGAACTTGGCCATGACCATCGAGTCGGCACCGAGGTCGTCGAAGACGTGGGCGTCGGTGGGGACCTCGTCGCGGTCCAGGACCCCGGCGAGCAGCTCGGCGAGCAGCGCCTCGGTGCCCCCGGGCGCGGCCGCCGGCGCCGGGGCGAGGGCGGTGGCGAGAGCGGCGATGGTGGGGTGGGTGTAGACGTCCTTGATCGCGATCGAGGGCAGGCCGGGGTGTTTGCGGACCCGGGCGCAGAACTTGGCCATGACCATCGAGTCGGCACCGAGGTCGTCGAAGACGTGGGCGTCGGTGGGGACCTCGTCGCGGTCCAGGACCCCGGCGAGGACCTCGGCGAGCAGCCCCTCGGTGCCCCCGGGCGCCGGGGTCGCCCGCGGGCGCGGTGAGAGCGGCACCAGGACGCCCGGCCGGGGTCGGGGCCGGGGTGTCGGGCGCCGACCCGGCGGAGCGGTGACCCGCACCGGCGGTGCCGGTACGGGCACGACCGAGTGGAGCGCGGGGACGGGTCGCCAGGTCGACGGAAGGCCGCGCACCTCCCGTCGCCCGGGTGCTGTCCGTCCTCGCCGGACGATGGTCACCGGCAGGACCCGGTGTGCGCGGCGGACGGTCTCCTCCCGTGGTGTCACCGCTCCTCCTGCCCGCCACGACCCGTCGGGCCGGACCCCGGCACTCCGCCGCCCGGCACGGGTCAGGCCGTCCGGACGTCGGCGACGACCTCGACCGGCGCCCCGGAGACACCGTCGCCGTAGTGCTCGTCCAGCCAGGACGGCGAGTAGACGGTGTCGAGGTAGCGCTCCCCGAGGTCGGGAGCGATCGCGACGGCCGTGAGGTCGGCACCACCGTGCCGTCGCAGCCAGGTGGCGGCTCCGCTGACGATGGTCCCGGTGGAGCCACCGAAGACGAATCCGCGCGCCGCGAGCAGGTGGCAGGTGCGGATCGCGTCCTCCTCCTCGACGTGGACGACGTCGTCGACGAGTGACGCGTGGAGCTGCGGCGGGGGAACGCTCATGCCGAGGCCCGGGATGAGTCGCCGACCGGCCGGGCCACCGAAGCTCACCGAGCCGACCGCGTCGACGGCGACGATGCGCACCCGGGGGTTCCACCAGCGGAACCAGCGCGCGCAGCCCATCAACGTCCCGGTCGTGCCCGCGCCGACGAAGAGGACGTCGAGGTCGGGGAACTGGCGAGCGATCGCGGGTGCCGTCGTGCGGTGGTGGGCCTTCCAGTTGTTCGGGTTGGCGTACTGGTCGAGCCAGACATAGCGCGCGCTGGAGGCGCAGAGCCGGCGGATGTGATCGAGGCGGGCTCCCAGCAGGCCGGAGACCGGGTCCGGCTCCGCCACGACGTGGACCCCGCTGCCGAGGGCCTGGATGAGGCGGCGGGTGGTGTCGTTGCACCGGGAGTCGGTCACGCAGAGGAACCGGTAGCCCTTGCTCGCCGCCGCCATGGCCAGGGCGACACCCAGATTCCCGGACGACGACTCCACGAGGATCGACCACTGGTTGAGCAGTCCGTCGCGCTCGGCCGCCTCGACCATCCCGACGGCGGCCTTCAATTTGATGGAGCCCGCGAAGTTGAATCCTTCGCACTTGAGGAAGAGCGACCGGTCGACGACGGAGTGGAGGTCGACGAACAGGTCGTCCTCGTTGTATTGGAGGGGATTGGAGATGATGGTCATGCTGCTTCTCCCCGTCGGGCTCTGTTGTGGCCGGCCGTCCTGACCGACGGGGGCCGGGGACGCGGGCCGGATGTCGGACGAGCGTCGGGACCACCTCCGGCCGCTCCGTCGGGGCACGCGACCGCGCCGCCGACGCTCGCGCGTGGGCGCGGCCGTGTCGTCCGGTCCTTCCGCGGTTCACCCATGTCGCCCCCATGCCGCGCCACGCTGTGTCGACCTACATGTTCCACTTCACCGCGCCACCACTCCCCGTTACGCGACGGCAGGATCACACCGACCTTTCACTCTGATGGACCTATGAATCGATCAATAGCTACGCTTAGCAACGCCGGATAGCCAGCAAGCGAACGCAGATCGTCACAATCGTCGAGGTCTCTCGGCATCAGTGGCGGCGATCGGCGCCCTCGAGGTCGGCGCGCCCGAGCGCTCGCCACGGTGCATTCGTCCGGATGCCATCTCTTCCGAGCCCGATCTCACTCTCCGCGTTCTTGGCCGCTCGGAGCGTCCGCCGCGTCGGACCGTCGGTCCCGGCCGTCGCCCGCGTCCGGCTCCGCGGTGGTCGTCGCGGGCTTCGGAGCGGTAACGATTCCTTGTCCGCGTGACCGGACAGGGGCACAGTCGACGTTCTTCCTCGGCGTGCGGGCGGCCTCCCCGTCGGGCGGCGACGTCCTCGTCGCACGGCCGGGATCGGCGCGGCCCGTCGTGCAGGAATGGTGCGGGGGAGCGCCTGGAACAACGGGAGGACGTGGGGGGACGTGGTCGTCGATGACCTCGACATGCAGGCGGCGGAGGCGTCGCTGGGAGACCGCCGCGCGCTCGAGGAATTGCTCACCCGACTCACCCCGATTGTGCACCGCTATTGCCGGGCGCGGCTCGGGCGACGCGAGCGGCCCGTCATGTCCCCCGAGGATCTGACCCAGGAAGTGTTGCTCTCCGTGATCACCGCTCTGTCGCGCTGGCGCCGCGAGGACGGCCCGTTCCTCGGCTTCGTCTACGGGATCGCCGCCCACAAGACGGCCAACGCCTTCCGGTCGCTCGGCCGGGACCGCAGCGCGGCGACCTCCGACGTGCCCGAGCTGCTCGAGATCACCGAGAGCGCCTCCGGACCCGAACAGCTGGCCGTCGACGCCGCGGTCCGGCACCGGTTGAACCTCCTGCTCGAGCACCTTCCCGACCGGCAGCGCGAGGTCCTCCTCCTGCGCACCGTGGTCGGGCTGAGTGTCGACGAGGTCGCGGACGCCACCGGCATCACCCTCGGCGCGGTCCGCATCGCCCAGCACCGGGCGCTGTGCCGCCTGCGGCAGTTGTTGGCGGTCGACGTCGCTGCGCGGCGACCGCCGCACCGACGGGTGACCGAGCTGATCGACGGGGACGTGGTGGGGACGCCTGCGGGTCATCGGGGCCGGCGATGACGGTGGACGAGCCCGGGGACCCCGCGCGCCCCGACGGCCGGTGGCCGGATCGAGAGTGCTCCTGCGGCGGGCGGATCTGTGGCCCTGCGGCGGACGACGCCCTGCTCGACAGCATCGCCGCGGGGATCCGGGCGGTCGAGGAGCCGGTCGTCGTGGACCTGGACGAGGACGTGGAGCGGGAGCTCGCGGCCGTCCTGATCGAGTGGCGCCGTTCCGTCCGGCGGCACCCGGAGACCTGGTCGGTGGACGTCGACCGCGCCGCCGTGCTGGTGTCCCGCGGCCGCGTGACCTCACCCCGCCGCCGGCGGCTGCTTCCCGGCACCTCAGCCGCCGCTGCCGTCGTCGCGGGCCTCGTGGTGGTCATCCTGTGGGGCACGCCGCCACCGGCCCCGAGGGCCCCCGATGCGGTCGCACTCGCCACGTCGGTCGACCTCGACCGGGCGTCGGCAGCACTGGAACGCGGTGACCTGTCCCAAGCACGGATCGCCCTGACCCATGCGGAACGCCGCCTTCCCGCGGCGCCGAAGGACGACGCCGCTCGCCGGCTCCGGGTGCGGTACCGGGCGCTGCAGGACGAGGTGGCCGCCAACACGTCCCACCGACGCAGGGCCCAGGGTCCGCGGGCCGGGTCGGCACCGCGGAGCGAGACCGACGGACCCTCCCCGCGCCGCTCAGCCCGGGCGCCGTGGTCCGGGGCCGCCTCCGAGCGTGTGGGCGCTGACGAGCCGTGGATCGCACGATCCGGGTCAGGACGCCCCCGGACGGACCGGCCTCGGGCGGAAGGTCACCGGGCGGAAGGTCACCGGTCGGAAGGTCACCAGGCGGAAGGTCACCGGGCGGAAGGTCACCGGGCGGAAGGCCCCCGGCCGGAACATTCCTGGGTCGAGCGCCCCCGGGGGGAGCGCCACGAGCAGGCGGCTCCGTCCCCTCGCACGCCGACCGCGCCGGCGACCGGTCGGGACCATCCCCGTCCCCGGCGCACGACCGGTCAGCCGACCACCGACCGGGACAGCACCGCACCGTCCGAGGCGGACGACCACGACGACACCCACGACGACACCCACGACGAGGAGCACGACGACGAGGACCAGGCCCACCACCACCACGACGAGGACGACGAGGACGAGGACGACGAGGACGACTGACCCTCGAGGAATGGCGGTCTCGGCGTGCGAGTGCCCCGCGATCCGGGGGTCACGCGCCCTCGTCGATCCGGGCGCGCAGGGCCTTCTTGTCCACCTTGCCCTGGGGGTCGCGGGGGAGGACGTCGACCACCTCGAGGCGCTCGGGCAGGTACCACTCGGTGGTCCCCTGGTCGCGCAGGTGCTGCTGGAGGTCCGGGAGGGTGGGGGCCCGCCCGTCGACCGGGACGACGACCGCCGCCGGTGCCTCGGCCTGCTCCGAGGGGTGGAAGGCCACGAGGACGACCTCGTCGACGTCCGGGTGGCCCGCGAGGAGGTCCTCCACCTCCGCACCCGGGATGATCATGCCGCTCGAGCCCTTGATCTCGTCGGAGTCGCGGTCGACGAAGGCGAGCTCGCCGGTGGTGTCGCGATCGGCGATGTCGCCGGTGGCGTACCAGCCGTCGTCGTCGGTCGGCGACCACACGAGGTGGCCGTCGCCCGTGTCGAGCAGGCCGACGGCCACCTGCGGTCCGCGCACGACCACCTCGCCGAGCCCCTCGTCGCCGCCGGGCACCGCGCGGAGCTCGCGCTCGAGGCCGGGGACGGGGTGTCCCATGGTGTGCCAGGACGTGCCGGGGACCTCCTGCCCGCGGGAGACGCCGCCTCCGGGCACCTCGGTCATGCCCCAGTGGATGCGCAGCACCGCGGGGAGCCGGTCGGCCTTGCGCAGGACGCCCCGGGCCAGCGGGGCAGCGCCGAGGGCGATCATCCGCAGGCTCGGCGGGGCGGCGCCGGCGCCGGCGCCGTCGGGACCGAGCGCGTCGAGCAGCGAGTCGTAGCCGCGGGGACCGACGAGCAGGTGGGTCACCTGCTCCTCGTGCACCGCCCGCAGCACCGCCTCCGGGCTGCCGTCGTCGTCGAGCACCGCGCCGTGACGGTGCAGCAGGGGGCTCAGCACGCTGGTCATCACGCCGATCGCGTAGGTCGCCACCGACGGTGTCATCACGCGCGGATCGGGCCCCGGGTCCTCGCACACCAGCGCGCCCAGCGCACCGCAGGTGCTCGCGTGCAGGGTGTTCGCGGTGTGCAGGACGGCCTTCGACGTCCCGGTCGTCCCGGAGGTGAACAGCACGAGCGCGACGTCGTCCGGGGCGATCGCCGCGTCGCGCGGGGGTGCGTCGCCGGCGTCCGGCAGATCGTCGAGATCGATCAGACCGGCGCCGTCGTCGTCGACGGCGAGGACCGCGCCGACGGCCGTCGTCCGCTGCTCGACCTGGGCCGGGCCCAGCGAGGACGGCAACGGCACGGCCACCGCGCCCAGCCGGCCGCACGCGAAGAACAGGGCGACGGTCTCCCAGCGGTGGGCCAGGCGGTAGGCGACGCGGTCGCCCGGACCGACGTGGGGCCGCAGCGCGGCGGCCAGCCGGTCGACACCGTCCACGACGTCCGCGACGGACAGGACCCGCCGCCGGCCACGTAAGCGGTCGACGAGCAGCGTGCGGCCGGGATCGCGGGCCAGCTCGTCCCGGAGGTCGTCGAGGTGCGTCCGGTCCCGCCAGTGGCCCGCGCGGCGATAGGTCTCCGCGGCCTCGGGCAGGGTCGGTCGGGCGACGGCGTCCGATCGGGGCATGGTCCAGGCGCTACCCGCGGCCTCGCGAGCCGGAAACGACGGGTCCGCCCGGGAATGACGAGGCCCACGCCCGACCTCTGGAGAGGTGGAGGTGCGCCATGACGATGCGGGTCGCCGCCCTGCACACCGCCCCGGCCCGCAAGGCGCCGATGGTCGCGGTGGACCGGGTCGAGGCCGAGGCCGGGCGCGGTCTCGTCGGCGACCGCTACCACGGCACGCGGCACCGCCACGTCTCCGTCCAGAGCCGCGACGACCTGGCGGCGGCCGCCGACGCGCTCGGCGCCCCCGTGCCCGAGGACCGGACGCGGCGCACCCTGACCCTCGACCACGGCGAGGTGCCCACCGAGCCCGGCCGCCGCCTGGTCGTCGGCGACGTCGTGCTCGAGGTGGTCCGCCGGGCCGCCCCGTGCCGGGTGATGGACGAGACGATCGGGCCGGGCGCGGCCCGGGCGATGCACGGCCGTGGCGGCGCGATCTTCCGCGTCCTCACCTCGGGCACGATCACGGTCGGCGACGAGGTCGAGCCCGGCTGACGGTCAGGCGCAGGGCCCGACGCCGGCGGTGATGCCGTCGTGGTCGGAGCCCGCGAGCGGGAAGCGCCGCGGACCCTCGCCGCACCAGCCCGGGCCGACCATCAGGTGGTCGATGCGCAGGAGGAACGCCTGCCACTGCGTCACCGAGGTGGGCCCGGTCCAGCCCTCGCGCATGACGTCGGTGAGGCCGGTGTCGTCGGCCAGCAGCCGGTAGTCGCGGCCGCGGTCGGTCGAGTTGAGGTCCCCGGCCACCACCACGGGCCCCGGCTCGCGGGCGACGCGGTCGGCGAGGGCGACGACGAGGCGGCGGTGCTCGGCGGGGGTCGCCTGGTAGCTGCCGCCGCCGGTCCACCACGGGCGCGGCACGTGCATCGCGTAGAGCACGAACGGCGTCGGCGCGTCGACCGCCACCCGCAGCCCGGGAAGGTCCGGGCCGGTCCCGTCCAGGAGCCGCACCGGGAACCGGCTGTACACCCCGACCGACGGGATCCCGCCGCTGTAGACGCGGTGCGGGTGGTCCGCGTCGAGCTCCCGGTCGATGCTCGGGGTGTCCTCGACGACGACGAGCACGTCCGCGGCGGTTGCCCGCAGCGCCGGCAGCGTCGTCTCGAGACCGGTGACGTTGGCGCTCGCCACCGTCACCGCGGCGCCGGGGCGGACCGGCGCGGCGTCGACCGGCGTCCACGGGCCGACCACCGCCACCGCGCCGGCCACCAGCACGGACACCGCGGCGACGAGGCCACGTTGCCGTCCCACGACGAGGGCGGCGACCGCCGCCACCACGGCGAGCACCGGGAGCACGATCGCCACCACGTCGCCGACGAGCCCCAGCTCGTCGCGCAGGGGGAACCAGGTCCAGGGCAGGACCGCGAGGAGCAGCCAGATCCACCACGGACCCCGCGGCGCACGGCGCGACGGGGGCACGACGACGTCCCCCCGTGCGTTCGGCATCCGGATCGACAGTACCGAGGCAGCGCCGGCGCCACGGCCGGCGACTCAGCCGACCTCGATCACACCGAAGCGTGCGCCCGCGGGATCGGCCAGGGTGGCGTGACGCCCGCGCGGGCCCGGCGCCACGGGCGTCACGACCTCGCCGCCGGCCCCGCGGGCCGCCGCGACGGCGGCGTCGACGTCGGCCGCCGCGAAGAACGGGAGCCAGTGGGGCAGGGCGTCGCCGGCGAGCCCGAGACCCGCGACCGGCGCACCGTCCACGAGGCCGTGCTGGTGGCCGGGCTGGTCGCCCCCGTCGACGAACCCCCACCCGAGGAGCTCGCGGTAGAAGGTGCGCGTGGTGCCCGGCTCCGCCGAGGCCGCCTCGGCCCAGCACAGCCGTCCGGGCGACGGCGCAGGGATCCCGTCGTCGGACTCCCACAGGCCCACCACGGCGGCGCCCGCGTCGAGCGCGACGAGCAGCCGCCCGCCGGCGCCGTCGTCCTCGGGGCCGTGCAGCACCTGCCCGCCCAGCTCCTCGAGCTGCTCGGCGGCCGCGTCGACGTCGTCGACCGCGAGGTACAGCGTCCAGACCGGTGGTGCCGCGACGCCCGGCGACCCGATCGCGGCGACGGGGCTCGCGCCGTGGCGCAGGACGCGGGCCTGGTGGTCGGCGACGCCCTCGGCGTCCGCGGACCAGCCGAGCACCGCGGCGTAGAACGGCGTCACCGCACCGGGATCGTCGACGTCCAGCTCGGCCCAGCAGGGCACGCCGAGCGCCCGATCCGTTCCTGCCATTCCGCACTCCTCGCCACGATGACGCGACGAGTGTGGGCGCCCCGCGAAGATCGGGGAAGGAGAGAAGAGGAGTGTGTCCGAGGGGGGACTTGAACCCCCACGCCCTACTAGGGCACTAGCACCTCAAGCTAGCGCGTCTGCCATTCCGCCACTCGGACCTGCGGGAACACAGCCTAGACGACGCCGCGCGGTCCGATCACGGTGGGTGGCAGGATGCGGCGCATGGGTCGTGCCGAGGACGAGGTCGTGTCGCTGACCAGCGAGCTCATCCAGATCGACAGCCAGAACACCGGAGAGCTCGCGACCACCACGGGCGAGGCCGAGGCCGCCGCCTACGTGGACGCGAAGTTGCGCGAGGTGGGATTCGAGACCGAGGTGATCGAGTCCGGGGCTCCCGGACGCCACAACGTGTTCGCGCGGCTGAAGGGCGCCGATCCCGAGCGCCCCGCGCTGCTCGTGCACGGGCACCTCGACGTCGTGCCCTTCGACGAGAGCGAGTGGTCGGTCCACCCGCTGTCCGGCTCGGTCCAGGACGGCTACGTCTGGGGCCGGGGCGCGGTGGACATGAAGGACATGGACGCGATGATCCTGGCGCTCGCGCGCCAGTTCGCCGCCGAGGGCACCGTCCCCCCGCGCGACCTCGTGTTCGCCTTCCTCGCCGACGAGGAGGCCGGCGGCGCGTACGGCTCGCACTGGCTCGCCGAGAACCGTCCCGACCTGTTCGAGGGCTGCACCGAGGCGCTCGGTGAGGTCGGCGGCTTCTCGCTGACCCTCGGTGAGGACGTCCGCGTCTACCCCGTGATGACCGCGGAGAAGTCGATCGCCTGGATGCGGCTTCGCGTGCGGTCCCGTCCGGGGCACGGGTCGATGATCCACGACGAGAACGCCGTGACCATCCTCGCCGAGGCCGTCGCCCGGCTGGGCCGCCACCGCTTCCCGCTGGTGCTCACCGAGTCGGTGCAGGGCTTCTTCGACGAGATCACGGCGCTCACGGGGATCGAGTTCCCGACCGACTCCGCGGCCGCCCTCGACGGCGCGGTGGCGAAGCTCGGCGGGGTCGCCCGCGTGGTCGGCGCGACCACCCGCGACACCGCGAACCCGACGATGCTCTCGGCCGGCTACAAGGCGAACGTCATCCCGTCGGTCGCCGAGGCCACCATCGACTGCCGGGTGCTCCCCGGGCGCCAGGAGGCTTTCGAGCGTGAGCTCGACGAGATCCTCGGCCCCGACGTCGAGCGCGAGTGGATCCGCAACCTGCAGGCCGTGGAGACGAGCTTCGACGGCGAGCTCGTCGACGTCATGACCCGGGCGGTGCAGGAGGAGGACCCGCAGGCCCACACGCTGCCCTACATGATGTCCGGCGGCACCGACGCCAAGGCGTTCGAGAAGCTCGGGATGCGCTGCTTCGGGTTCGCGCCGCTGCGGCTGCCCCCGGACCTCGACTTCACCGCGCTCTTCCACGGCATCGACGAGCGCGTGCCGGTCGACGCCCTGCAGTTCGGGACGCGGGTGCTCGAGAAGATCCTGCGCCGGTGCTGAGGGACGCGCCCCCCGTCGCGCTGGTCACCGGAGGTGCCGCCGGGATCGGCGCCGCGGTGTGCGCCCGGCTCGCCGCTGGGGGCCACCGGGTGGCCGTGGTCGACCGCGACGCCGAGGCCGCGACCCGGGTGGCGGCGGAGTGCTCGGGACTCGCCGTGGCCTGCGACGTCACGTCGGACACGGCCGTGGGCGCCGCGGTCGACGAGGTGGAGACCTGGGGCGGGCGCCTCGACCTCGTCGTGCTCAACGCCGGCTCGGTCGGGGGCCAGTCGGGGATCGACGCCCTCGACGTCGCCGCCTACCGCCGAGTGATGGGCGTCAATGTCGACCACGTCGTGTTCGGGCTCAACGCCGCCCTCCCGGCGCTGCGGCGCGCGGGCGGCGGCACGGTGATCGCGACGTCGTCCCTCGCGGGCCTCGTCGGCATGCCGGGCGACGCGATCTACACGTTGTCCAAGCACGCCGTCGTCGGCTACGTCCGCTCCGCCGCGGCGAGCCTGGCGGGCGAGCCGATCCGCGTGATGGCGGTCTGCCCCGGCTTCACCGACACCGCGCTGATCGCGGACGTCCGCGACCGGTTCGGCGGGTTCCCGCTGCTCGGCGCGTCCGACGTCGCCGACGCCGTGTCGTCGATGGTGGAGAAGGGTGAGTCGGGGGAGTGCTGGTTCGTCCAGCCCGGGCGGGAACCGGCGCCGTTCCGCTTCCGCGGCGTCCCGGGCCCGGCCGAGGCCGGCGCCCCGCCGCCGCTGCACGGGGAGGGCTGAGCAATGCGCGCCTGGCGGGTGCCGCGGTACGGGCCGTTCGACGAGGTGCTCGAGATCGCCGACGTCCCGAGCCCCTCGACGGAGGACGGGACGCGCGTGCGGGTGGAGGCCGCGGCACTGAACTTCGCCGACATCCTCTACACCGCAGGCGAGTACCAGGAACGCGTGCCGCCGCCGTTCACGCCCGGCCTCGAGGTGGCGGGCGTGACCGACGACGGCCGGCGGGTGTTCGGTCCCGTGACGATGCCGCACGGCGGCTTCGCGGAGGAGGCGGTGCTGCGCACCACCTGGCCGTGGCCCGAGGGGATGAGCGCGGCCCAGGCCGCCGGCTTCTTCGTGGCCTACCAGACCGGCTGGTGCGCGCTGCACCACCGCACGACGCTCGACGCGGGCGAGACGCTGCTCGTCCTGGCCGCCGCGGGCGGGGTGGGGGCGGCCGCGGTGCAGCTGGGCAAGGCCGCCGGGGCGCGGGTGATCGCGCAGGTGGGCGACGAGGCCAAGGCGGCGGTGGTGCGGGCGCTGGGAGCGGACGAGGTGGTCGTGGGTCACGACGACCTGGTCAGCGCCGTGCGTGATCTCACCGACTCCCGCGGCGCCGACGTCGTCTACGACCCGGTGGGCGGCGACCTGTTCGACGCCGCGCGGCGGGTCGTGGCGTGGGAGGGGCGGCTGCTGGTGATCGGGTTCGCGGGCGGCCGGATCGCCGACGCGCCCACCAACCACGCGCTGGTGAAGAACTACGGCGTGCTCGGCGTGCACTGGGCGGCGTACCAGCAGCGGGCGCCGGAGCTCGTGGTGGCCTGGCAGCGGGAGATCGAGGCGCTCTGGGCCCGGCGGGCGATCGACCCGCTCGTCGGCGCCGAGTACGCGTTCGAGGACCTGCCGGCGGCGTTCACGGAGCTGCAGGCGCGGCGGACCACCGGGCGCGTGGTGCTCCTACCGCCTCGCTGACGAAGCGGGATTCCGCGCACCCAGTGCCAGCGAGGACGCAGGGCTTGCGCTGGGTGCCAGGAAAGCCGCTTCGTCAGGTCGCGAGGCCGGCCTGGAGGGCGCGGGAGACCTTGCGGCGCAGCCAGACCTTCCGGGTCCCGTCGCTGTAGAGCAGCGTGCGGGCGAGCTCCCAGCCCCCGAACTCGGCACGGATGCCGAGCTGCACGGTGGCCGAGATGCGCGTGATGTCCGGGGGGAGGCGGACGGGCTGGTACTCCCAGTCGCCGTCCACCACGGGCGCCCCGATGAGCGCACCCTCATCACCAGCATCGTTCACGAGCTGATCACCTCCGGGACACGTGGCGGAGCGACGTCCACCGTACGCACCCGATCGCGCTCCGCGCACGTACCGCGACGCCGTCCGGATCACTCCCAGGGCGGGGTGTCCGGCTCGTCGGTCTCGTCGTCCGGGGCGGTGGGGGAGCTGACGTCGTCGAGGGCGCCGCGGATGGCCGGGGGCAGCACGAGGTCCTCGGCGGCCAGCGAGCCCAGCAGCTGGGCCCCGTCCCGCGCGCCCACCACCGGGGCCACGACCCCAGGCCGGTCGCGCACCCACGCCAGCGCGACGGCCAGCGGCGAGGTGCCCAGCCCGTGCGCTGCGGTGACGACGGCCTGCACGATGCGCGCGGTGCGCTCGGTGCGGTGCCGCCCGACGTAGCCCGCCAGGTGCTCCGACGCGCCGCGGGAGTCGGCGGGGACGCCCTCGCGGTACTTGCCGGTGAGCACCCCGCGCCCCAGCGGCGCCCAGGGGAGCAGCCCCAGCCCGTGGTGGCCGGCGGCCGGCAGCACCTCGTTCTCGACCGTCCGTTCCAGCAGCGAGTACTCCGACTGCACCGACACCAGCGGCAGCGACGTCAGGGCCTGCCGGGTCGCGGCCGAGGCGACCTGCCAGCCCGCGTAGTTCGCGATCCCGGCGTACCGGGCCCGTCCCGTGGTCAGCGCCACGTCGACGGCCGCGAGGGTCTCCTCGAGCGGCACGTCGTCGTCCCACGCGTGCAGCTGCCAGAGGTCGACGTAGTCGGTGTTCAGACGGTCCAGCGAGTCGTCGAGCGCCGTGAGCAGCGCGCCCCGCGAGGCGCCGCCGCCGAACGGGCCGTCCTCGCGCCGGGCCCCCGCCTTGGTGGCCACGACGACCTCGCCCCGCGGGATGACGTCGTCGAACAGACCGCCCAGGATCCGCTCGGCCTCGCCGCCCGCGTAGACGTCCGCGGTGTCGACCAGGGTGCCGCCGGCGTCGAGGAACGCGAGCAGCGACGCGCCCGCCTCGTCGGCGTCGGTGTCGCGGCCCCAGCTCATCGTGCCGAGCGCCAGGCGCGAGACCCGCAGCCCGCTCGTGCCCAGCCGTCGCTGTTCCACGGTCGGCCAGCTTACGAAGGCGTCACGACCACCTCCGAGGGGCCCGAGGGGGAGGCGGGCACGGGGTGCCCGTGGGCTACCGTCCGTGCCCGTGCAGGTGGGTGCCCCGATGGGCTGGCTCGAGGCCGTGGTCCTCGGGATCGTGCAGGGACTGACGGAGTTCCTGCCGGTCTCGTCGTCCGCGCACCTGCGCATCACCTCGGCGTTCTTCTTCGGCAACGACGCCGGCGCGGCCTTCACGGCGGTCACCCAGCTGGGCACCGAGACCGCGGTGCTCATCTACTTCTTCGGCGACATCTGGCGCCTGCTCCGGGCGTGGTTCGTGGGCCTCGCCCGCAAGGACGAGCGCGGCTACGACTACAGGCTCGCCTGGTACGTGATCCTCGGCTCGATCCCGATCGGCGTCCTCGGGCTCGCCTTCGAGGACCTGATCAAGGGCCCGGCCCGCAACCTGTACCTCAACGCGACCGTGCTCATCGTGTTCGCGCTCGTCCTCGCCGCCGCCGAGCACTACTCGCGGCAGCGTCGCGGCCCCGACCAGCTCACGCTGCGCGACGGGCTCGTCATGGGCTGCGCGCAGGCGATGGCGCTGATCCCCGGCGTCTCGCGGTCGGGCGGCACGATCAGCGCCGGCCTCTTCCTGGGCCTCGAGCGCGCCGTCGCCGTGCGGTTCTCGTTCCTGCTGGCGCTGCCCGCGGTGTTCGCGTCCGGGCTGACCCAGATCCCCGACATCCTCGAGCCGTCCGCCGCCGACGTGCAGGGCAGCCTCGTGGTGGTCCCGAGCATCCCGCAGATGATCGTCGCCACGATCATCGCGTTCGTCCTGGGGTACGCCTCGATCGCCTGGCTGCTGAGGTTCGTCGAGAACCACACGATCTACGTCTTCGTCTGGTACCGGGTGCTGCTCGGACTGGCCGTCCTGCTCGCCGTGAGCAACGGGGTCGTCCCGGCGACGTAGTCGGACACCCGCGTACGGTCGTGTCGTGACAACGGTGATCCTTCTGCGGCACGGCCGGTCGACGGCCAACGTGTCGGGTGTGCTCGCCGGTCGCAGCACCGGCGTCGGTCTCGACGACCACGGCCGCGCGCAGGCCGAGAAGCTGGTCGACCGGCTCGCCGAGCTGCCCCTGGCGGCCGTGGTGACCTCGCCGCTGCAGCGCTGCCAGGAGACGGTGGCCCCGCTGCTGGCCGCCCGCGGCCTGGAGGCGACGGTCGAGGACGACCTGTCCGAGGTCGACTACGGCGACTGGACCGGACGCAAGCTCGGCGACCTGGGCAAGGAGGACCTCTGGAAGGTCGTCCAGGCCCACCCGTCCGCCGCGGTGTTCCCCGGCGGGGAGGGCCTCGCCGCGATGCAGGCCCGCGCGGTCGCGGCGATCCGCCGGCAGGCCGCGCGCATCGGCGCCGAGCACGGCGACCGCGCCCTGTGGGTGGCCTGCAGCCACGGCGACGTGATCAAGGCCGCGGTCGCCGACGCGCTCGGTCTGCACCTCGATTCGTTCCAGCGCATCGTCGTCGACCCCTGCTCGGTGAGCGTCATCAGCTACACCCCGACACGGCCCTTCGTGGTGCGGGTCAACGACACCGGAGGCGACCTGTCCGCGCTGGTCCCGAAGCCGGAGAGCGAGGAATCCGAGGGCTCGGCGGACGCGGCCGACGACCCCACCGCGGCCGCCCCGGGGGGCCCCCTGTCCGATACCGCCGTGCCCGAGGAGGCCACCGTCGGGGGGTCGACCGGAGTAGCATGAGAGCGCCGTTGACGCCAGGGGATCCGCACCTCCTCCAGCGGGGTCCCTCCGTGAGTCCTACGATCGAGAAGCCATGCCCAGGGTGATCCACGTCTTCCGCCAGCCCGACCGGTTCGTCGCCGGCACCGTCGGGCAGCCCGGCGAACGCTCCTTCTACCTCCAGGCCACCGAATCGGCCCGGAGGGTGAGCGTGCTGCTCGAGAAGCAGCAGGTGTCGGTGCTCTCGGAGCGGATCGGCACCCTCCTCGAGGAGGTCTCCCGGCGCTTCGGCGCGGACGTCCCCGTCACGGTGCCCGAGGACGAGGTCGACACCTCGCCGCTCGAGGTGCCGGTGGAGGAGGAGTTCCGCGTCGGCACCATGGGGCTGGGCTGGGACGCCGAGTCCCGCAACGTCGTCGTCGAGCTGCTCGCGGTCACCGAGGAGGAGGTCGACGAGTCGGTCGTCCTCGACGACACCGACGAGGGCCCCGACGCGCTGCGCGTGTTCCTCTCGCCCGCCGGCGCCCGCGCGTTCGCCACGCGCGCCGAGCGGGTGGTCGGCGCCGGACGGCGTCTGTGCCCGCTGTGCACCCAGCCGCTCGACTCCTCGGGCCACATCTGCCCGCGGCAGAACGGCTACCGACGCGTCGCCTCCCCCGAGTAGGCGCGTGAACGGGGACACGGGCGCGAACGGGTCGACCTCCGAGGACCGGGAGCTGTTGCTCCACGGGCGGATGGAGGTCGAGGGCCGTCTCACGGAGGCCTCCAACACGACGCTGCTGTGCGTCATCGACTTCAACGGCGTCGAGGGCCGCTGCGTCTACAAGCCCGTGCGTGGCGAGCGCCCGCTGTGGGACTTCCCCGACGGCACGCTCGCCGGGCGCGAGGTGGCGACGTACCTGGTCAGCGAGGCGGCCGGGTTCGGGGTGGTCCCGACGACGGTGCTCCGTGACGGCCCCTTCGGCCCCGGCATGGTCCAGCGCTGGATCGACACCGACGAGGAGCGCGAGCTCGTCGACGTCGTCCCGGCGCGCTCGGTCGGCCAGGGCTGGCGCACCGTGCTGCGCGCCCGCGACGCCGCCGGCGACCCGGCGCTGCTCGTGCACGCCGACGACCCGGCGCTGCGGCGCATGGCCGCGCTCGACGTCGTCGTCAACAACGCCGACCGCAAGGGCGGGCACGTGCTCGCCGGCGTCGACGGCGGCGTCTACGGCGTCGACCACGGCATCTGCCTGCACCGCGAGGAGAAGCTGCGCACGGTGCTCTGGGGCTGGGTGGGCGAGCCGCTCTCCGACGACGTCGTCGACGGCCTGCGTCGCCTGCGCAAGGCCCTGTCCCCGGGCAACAAGGCGGGGCTGGACGACACCCTGCACGAGCACCTGACCCGCGCCGAGGTCTCGGCTCTGCGCTCCCGGCTGTCGAAGCTGCTCGACGCGAACGAGCTGCCCGCGCCGGGAGGACGCTGGCCCCCGATCCCGTGGCCGGCGTTCTGAGCCGGCTGCTCCCGCCCCGCTTGCTCCCACCCCGCTTGCTCCCACCCCGCCGGGACCCGCGCTGGCCGCGCGACTTCCACCACCGCCGCACGTCGGACCTGCTCAGCCCGCGGCAGGCCTACGAGCTGCTGCGCGTGTTCCCGCCCCGGGCCGAGCGCGACGGGTCGGGCGTGCCGGTCGTCGACGCCCTCCCGCTCCCGCCCGCCGGGCCCGGCGAGATCTCCGTGACGTGGCTCGGGCACGCCTCGACGCTGCTGCGCGTGGACGGCGTGACGCTGCTGGTCGACCCCGTCCTCGCGGGCGGCATCCCGGGGGCGGGCACCCGCCTGCGGCCCTCGCCGGTGACCCCGGAAGAGCTGCCGCACATCGACGCCGTGCTGCTGAGCCACGACCACTACGACCACCTCGACGCGCCGACCCTGCGCCGTCTCCCGCGCTCGACGCGGGTGCTGGCCGGCGGCGGGAGCAGGCCCCTGCTCGCCCGGCTCGGGTTCACCGACGTCACCGAGCTCGACTGGTGGGAGAACGTCGAGGTGGGAGGGGTGACCGTCGAGTTCGTCCCCGCCCACCACTGGTCGCGGCGCACCCTGCTCGACACCTGCCGGCGGCTCTGGGGCGGCTGGGTGGTGACGGGGGCCGGCGGGCGCAGCGTGGTCCACGCCGGCGACACCGGCTACGGCCCGTTCCCCGCGCGGATCGCGGCCCGGCACCGCGACCTCGGCCACGACCTCGCCGTGGCCGTGCTCCCGATCGGTGCCTACGCGCCCCGCCACCTGCTCCGTGGGGTGCACATGGACCCGGCCGAGGCGGTGCGGGCCGCCGCCGACCTGGGCGCGCGGCACGTGGTACCGATCCACTGGGGCACGTTCGTGCTCTCCGGTGAGCCGGTCACCGAGCCGCACGAGCGCGTGCGCGCCGCGTGGGTGCGCGCCGGGCGCGACCTCGCGGACCTCTGGGACCTCCCGATCGGCGGGACGCGGGCCCTGTGAGCACGGTGGTTCCCCCGCGCCGGTCCGGGCGGGCTCTCGTGGTGTGGGGCGTCGCGGTCCTCGCGTACGTCGCCGCGGTGCTCGGACGGTCGTCGCTGGCCGCCACCGGCGTCACGGCGGCCGAGCGCTTCGACGTCTCGTCGGGCGTGCTCTCGCTGCTCGCGGTGGTGCAGCTCGCCGTCTACGCCGCCCTCCAGGTGCCCGCCGGGGTGCTCGTCGACCGCGTCGGGCCGCGGCGGGTGATCGCCGGCGGGGCGGTGCTGGTCGCGGTCGGGCAGGCGGTGCTCGCGCTCGCCGCGCCGTTCTGGCTGGCGGTGGTCGGCCGGATGCTCGTCGGGGCCGGGGACGCGGTGACCTTCGTCAGCGTCCTGCGCCTCATCCCCGCGTGGTTCCCCGCCCGGCGGGTGCCCGTCTACAACCAGCTCGCGGGCATCCTCGGCCAGCTCGGCCAGGTGATCTCGGCGATCCCGCTGGCCGCGCTGGTCGTCGGCACGGGCTGGGCGCCCGCGTACCTCGCCGCGGGCGGGACCTCGGTGCTCGTGGCCGTGCTCGTGCTGGTCGTGGTCCGCGACGGGCCGGCCGGAGCGGTCCTGACCAGTGCGCCGGCGGTCGCCGGCGGGCTCGGGGCGGCGCTGCGCGAGCCCGGGGTGCGGCTGGCCTTCTGGTGCCACCTCGCCTCCCCGTTCCCGGGCAACGTCTTCGGGCTGCTCTGGGGCTTCCCGTTCCTCACCGGCGGCGAGGGCGTCGCGAGCGGGACCGCCCGCGGGCTGCTCGCGCTCTACGTCGGTGCGGGCATCGTCGTCGGCCCCTTGTTCGGGGTGCTGGCCGGGCGGTGGCCGCAGCGCCGCGTCCGGCTGATCGTCGTCTCCGTCCTCGCGCAGGCCACGGCGTGGATCGTCGTCCTCGCCTGGCCCGGCCCGGCACCGATGGCCGTGCTCGTGGGCCTCGTCGTCGTGATCGGCGGCGGGGGGCCGGCGTCCCTGGTGGCCTTCGACCTGGCCCGCGCCGCGGTCCCGCCCGCGCGGCTCGGGCGGGCCTCCGGGATCGTCAACGTCGGCGGCTTCGTCTCGACCATCACGGTGGTGCTGTGCGTCGGCCTCGCCCTGGACCTGCAGGGCGCCGGGATCCCGGACGCCTACGACCTCACGGCCTTCCGCGTCGCGATGCTCGTGCAGGTCCCGGTATGGATCGTCGCGCTGGCGGGGATCGCGCGGTCCGCTCGGAGGGTTCCTCAGTCGGCCGCCGACGGGAAGCGGGGCTCGCGCTTCTCGCGCAGCGCGGTGTAGCCCTCGACGACGTCGGGGCCGAGGAACGTGAGCATCTCGTAGGCCGCGGACTGGTCGAAGGTCGGTCCCGCGCTGCGCAGCCAGTTGTTGAGGCTGCGCTTGGTGAGCCGGATCGCCTGCTGGGAGCCGGTGCCCAGGGTGTCGGCGACGCGCAGGGCCTCGTCGAGCACCTGGTCGCGGGGGAGCGCCTTCGCCACCATCCCGAGGCGCTCGGCCTCGGCGCCGGTGACCATCTCGCCGGTGAGCAGGTAGTACCGCGCCTTCGCCATCCCGGCCAGCAGCGGCCAGATGATCGCGGCGTGGTCGCCGGCGGCGACGCCGAGCTTGACGTGCCCGTCACCGAGCTTCGCGTCCTCGGCGGCGATGGCGATGTCGGCGAGCAGCGCGACGACCACCCCGGCCCCGACCGCGACGCCGTTGATCGCCGAGACGATCGGCTTGTCGCAGTCGATGATGTTGTAGACCAGGTCGGACATCTCGCGGAGCATGTGCTGGACGCGGTCGTAGTCGCCGGCCATCCGCTCGACCATCGCGAGGTCCCCGCCGGCGGAGAACGCCTTCCCGGCGCCGGTGATGACCGCGACGCGCGTCTGCTCGTCGGCGCCCACGTCGCGCCAGACCCGGGCCAGCTCGCCGTGGAGCCCCTCGTCGGCCGCGTTGTACTTGTCGGGGCGGTCGATGGTGATCAGCAGGACGCCGTGGTCGCGGCGCTCGAACGTCAGCTGCTGGTAGTCCTCGAAGGACACGCGGAACTCCTCGGTGGTCGTGGGGCGTCGTCAGCTCATCGAGAGTCCGCCGCTGACGGACAGGGTCTGGCCGGTGATGTACGCGGCCTCGTCGGAGGCCAGGAACGCGACGGCGTTGGCGAGGTCGGCGGGCTGGGCGAGCCGGCGCAGCGGGATCGCCCTGATCAGCGCGTCGCGCAGCTTCGGGTCGTCCTCGGTGACCGACGCGAACAGGGCGGTGTCGGTCGGGCCGGGGCACACGCAGTTGACGGCCACCTGGTGGCGGGCCATCTCGCGGGCGGTGGTCTTGGTGAACGCGATGATCCCGCCCTTGGCCGCCGAGTACACCGCCTCGCCGGACGAGCCGACCCGGCCGGCGTCGGAAGCGAGGTTGACCACCCGCCCGCCGCCCTGCTCCACCATGATCGGGAGCACCGCCTTGGAGGTGTGCAGGACGCCGTAGAGGTTGATCCCGATGATCCTGTCCCAGTCGGCGGGGTCGGAGTCGACGAACGGACCGACCTTGTCGTAGCCCGCGTTGTTGACCAGCACGTCGATGCGGCCGAAGTGCTCGCGGACGGCGGCGACCGCGGCGTCGACGGATTCCCGCGACGCGACGTCGCACGTCAGGCCGAGCGCATCGCCTCCCAGGGAGGCCGCGGTGTCGTTCGCCGTCGCCCGGTCGACGTCCGTGGCCACCACCGTGGCGCCCTCGGCGGCGAGCTTCTCGGCGATCCCGCGCCCGATCCCGCGCCCGGCCCCGGTCACGATCGCGATCTTCCCGTCCATCCTGCCCATGGGCCGGCCCCTCCTCGCTCGCGTGACGGCGGCACGGAGCGAAGCGGACGCGCGCCGTCGTGCGCAAGCGGGAGCCTCTCCGCGAGGGATGCTTCGGGAACCGGAGCGAGTCCCGCCGACGTCGTCTCTCCGGGACTCAGCCCTGCCCGGTCAGCCGGGCGTAGACGATCAGGTCGTCCCCGGCGGCGGCACCGCCGTAGGCGATGAGCCGCAGCTCGGCGTCGCCGGTGTCGGCGTGCACCTCGCGGGCCGGGAACTTCACCGGCGAGACCTGCACGGTCCCCGTGACGGTGAAGACCGCCGTCGACCCGTCGCGGCGCCGCACGGTGACCCGGTCGCC
Source organism: Actinomycetospora sp. CA-053990 (assembly GCF_050948445.1). Taxonomy (NCBI): domain Bacteria; kingdom Bacillati; phylum Actinomycetota; class Actinomycetes; order Pseudonocardiales; family Pseudonocardiaceae; genus Actinomycetospora; species Actinomycetospora sp. CA-053990. Next base: position 3,393,759 of record NZ_CP192043.1, read on the forward strand.
CGCGGTCGCGTCGGCGAGGCCGGCGAAGACACCGCGGCGCCCGTCGCCGTCGACGCGACCGACGAGCACGGCGGGGCCGCGCGCTCCGGGCGCCGGGCCGGGACGGAACCAGCCGGCGTGCTCCGGGGCTTGCGGAGAGGGCATCGCGACCCGGGTCTGCCCGTCGACCTCCCCGTCCACCTCGGCGCCCGCCCCGACCGGCACCAGCGACGAGCAGGCGTCGATGCGGTCGATCGTCAGCTCGACCGGGTCGGCCGCGCGCATCGGTGTCGGGTCGGGGCGCCAGGACGCGGCGCTGGGCGGGCAGGGGTCGGGCGGACGCTCGGCGGTGGCGACGCCCGTCGCGATCCCCGTCGCGGCGCACCCGGCGCTGAGCAGGAACGCCAGCGCCGCCAGCAGGCGGTTCATCAACGACGGCGCCGGACGGGGCGGGACCGGTCGACGGTGCCGCCCTGCGGCCGTCGCACGCGCCATGTTCCCCCCACGGATCGCGACCACTCCTGTGACCGTCGAGAGTGCACGCTGCGTGACGAGACGTCAGGAGCCACCTTCGGGTCACCGCGCTCCGCGCGCGATCTCCGCTCACGGAGGCCGGATCGCCGTCGCGGACGTAGCGTGGGGGAGTGAGCACCCCTTCCGCTCCTGCAGATCTCCCCACCACCGCCGGTGAGCTGGCGCGCAGCGGCCACCCGGCGGCGACGCCCAAGAGCGTCCGTACCGAACTGCGCGACAACCTCCTCGCCCGGCTGCGCGCCGGCGCCGACCCGTGGCCGGGGATCGTCGGGTTCGACCGCACCGTGCTCCCGCAGTTCGAGCGCGCGGTGCTCGCCGGGCACGACGTGGTGCTGCTCGGCGAGCGCGGGCAGGGCAAGACGCGCCTGCTGCGCAGCCTCGTGGCCCTGCTCGACGAGTGGACGCCGGTGATCGCCGGCTCCGAGATCGGCGAGCACCCCGGCGAGCCGATCACGCCGGCGAGCCGTCGCCGCGTCGCCGACGAGGGCGACGACCTGCCGATCACCTGGCGGCACCGCTCCGAGCGCTACGCCGAGAAGCTGGCCACCCCGGACACCTCCGTCGCCGACCTCATCGGCGACGTCGACCCCGTCAAGGTCGCCGAGGGCCGCAGCCTGGGCGACCCCGAGACCATCCACTACGGCCTCGTGCCGCGCGCGCACCGCGGCATCGTGACGATCAACGAGCTGCCCGACCTCGCCGAGCGCATCCAGGTCGCGCTGCTCAACGTCATGGAGGAGCGCGACATCCAGGTGCGCGGCTACACGCTGCGCCTGCCGCTGGACATCATGCTCGTGGCCAGCGCGAACCCCGAGGACTACACGAACCGCGGGCGGATCATCACCCCGCTCAAGGACCGCTTCGGGGCCGAGGTCCGCACGCACTACCCGCTCGAGATCGCCGGCGAGATCGCCCTCGTGCACCAGGAGGCGCACCTCGTCGCCGACGTGCCCGACCACCTCGTCGAGGTCCTCGCCCGCTTCACCCGCCACCTGCGGGGCTCCGGCGCGATCGACCAGCGCAGCGGCGTGTCCGCGCGGTTCTCGATCGCGGCGGCCGAGACCGTCGCGGCCGCCGCCCTGCGCCGGGCCGCGGTCACCGGCGAGGAGACCGCCGTGGCCCGTCCCGTCGACCTCGAGGCGGTGCCGCCGGTGCTGCGCGGCAAGCTCGAGTTCGAGTCGGGGGAGGAGGGCCGCGAGGACGAGCTGCTCACGCACCTGCTGCGCCGCTCGATCTCCGAGACCGCCCGCGCCCGCCTCGCCGGGGTCGACCTGACCCCGCTCGCCGAGGGCGTGTCCGCCCTGGAGGGCGACCGCCGGGTCGTCACCGGCGACCGGATCGCCGCCAAGGACGTCGTCGACGCCCTGCCCTCGATCTCGGTGGTCTACACGGTCGCCGAGCGCCTCGGCGCCGCCGGCACGGAGGCCCCCGGGCCCCTGGCCAGCGCCGTCGAGCTCGCCCTCGAGCACCTGTACCTCACCCGCAAGCTGGCGAAGGACGACGACGCCGAGGACGGAACGGTGGCCTATGGCGGCTGACCCGAACCCGAGCGGCGGCCCCGAGGGCGGACCGCGCAGCGGGCGCTATTCCTACGGCCGCTTCTACGACGGGCCGGACCCCCTGGCGCCGCCGTTCGACCTGCGCTCGGCGATGGACGAGCTCGGCCGCGACGTCATGGAGGGCACCTCGCCGAGGCAGGCGATGCGCGAGCTGATGCGCCGCGGGCTGGGCGACCAGCAGGGTCTCGACGACCTCATGCGCCGGCTCAACGAGCGGCGCAGCAAACTGCAGCGCGAGCACCGTCTCGACGGGACGCTGCAGGAGGTCCGCGAGCTCCTCGAGCGGGCGCTCGAGGCCGAGCGGAACTCCCTGCAGGCCGAGGACTCCGACGACGCCCGGTTCCGCGAGATGCAGCTCGACGCGCTGCCCCCGTCGCCCGCGGGGGCCGTCGCGGAGCTGCAGGACTACGACTGGCGCAACGCCGAGGCGCGCCAGGCCTACGAGCAGATCCAGGACCTCCTGGGCCGGGAGGCGCTCGACCAGCGCTTCCAGGGCATGAAGCAGGCGATGGAGAACGCGACGCCGGAGGACGTCGAGCGGGTCCGCGAGATGATCTCGGACCTGAACGACCTGCTCGAGGCGCACGCGCGCGGCCAGGACACCGCGGAGCAGTTCGGCGAGTTCATGGCCAAGCACGGCGAGTTCTTCCCGGAGAACCCGCAGACCACCGACGAGCTGATCGACCTGCTCGCCGAGAGGGCCGCCGCGGCCCAGCGGATGATGAACTCGCTGTCGGCCGAGCAGCGCGCCGAGCTCGAGGGCCTCATGCAGCAGGCCTTCGGCGACCCGCGGCTGGCCGAGCAGCTCGCCCGGCTCGACCAGCAGCTCCAGGGCATGCGCCCCGGCGAGGACTGGCAGGGCCGGGGCCGCTTCCGCGGCGACGACCCGATGGGCATGGGCGAGGCCACCCGGGCCATGGAGGAGCTGGGGCAGATGGACGCCCTGGCCGAGCAGCTCTCGCAGTCCTACCCCGGCGCCCGGATGGAGGACATCGACCTCGAGGCCCTCGAGGCGACCCTCGGCGAGCAGGCGCGCATCGACGCCCAGCGCCTGGCCGAGCTGCAGCGCGAGCTGGAGGAGCAGGGCGTGTTCCAGCGCGCCGCCGACGGCTCGCTGATGCTCTCGCCGAAGGCGCTGCGCCAGCTCGGGCAGTCCTCGCTGCGCGACGTCGTCGGCTCGATCTCCACCCGCCGCGGCGAGCGGGAGACCCAGCGCTCCGGCGCCGCGGGGGAGGCGACGGGCGCGACACGCCCGTGGTCGTTCGGCGACACGGAACGCTGGGACGTCTCGCGCACCCTGCTGAACGCCGAGATGCGCAAGGCCGGCGGGGATCGGCGGGACCTCGACGTCTCCGACGTGGAGATCGTCGAGACCGAGCAGCGCACCCGGGCCGCGGTGGCGCTGTGCGTCGACACCTCGTGGTCGATGGTCGCCGACGGGCGCTGGGTGCCGATGAAGCGCACGGCGCTGGCCCTGCACCACCTGGTGTCCACGCGGTTCCGGGGCGACGCGCTGCAGCTCATCACGTTCGGCCGGCTTGCCAAGGAGGTCGAGCTCGGGGAGCTGACCGCGCTGGAGGGGGCCTGGGAGCAGGGCACGAATCTGCACCACGCGCTTCTCCTCGCGGGCCGTCACCTGCGCAAGAACATCGATGCGGCGCCGGTGGTCCTCGTCGTCACCGACGGCGAGCCGACCGCACACCTCGAGCCGGACGGGCACGCGGCGTTCGACTACCCGCCGAGCCCGGAGACGCTGCGCGCGACGCTCAACGAGGTCGACGCGCTGGCGCGCCTGCACGCGGCGATGACCGTCTTCATGCTCGGGGAGGACCCGCGCCTGGAGGCGTTCGTCGACCTCGTCGCCCGGCGTGCGGGCGGGCGGGTCGTCAATCCGGATCTGGACGGTCTCGGGGCCGCTGTGGTCAGTGACTACCTGGCGAGTCGCCGACGACGCTGAGGCATCGGGCGCGGGGTGCATCCACCACACGGCGCAACGCCTCGTGTCCGATTGACCCTGCCTCGACCACGGGGCGCCACCGCGAGGGAAAGCGGTTACGCTCGATCGTGGCTGGAGTCGATCCCCCCCGCGACTCCTGGCCACCCCGGCCGGGTCCGTCATCCCGTGCAGGGCGGAGTGCTCGCCCACGACGTCCTGCTGACTCGACCCGGCCGGGGTCCACCACGGTGTTCGCACCGCAGGCGCGAGCGGTTCGCCACGGGTCGGGGCGGGCACCGCTCCGACGGGCTTAGGCTCGGGGGCATGCGAGCGTGGTCATCGGTCGACGTCCCGCGGGTGCCCGGCAGCCCGCCCCCGCTGAGGTTGCACGACACGGCGGGTGGGGACATCCGACCCACCACGCCGGGCGCCACCGCCCGGATGTACGTCTGCGGCATCACGCCCTACGACGCGACGCACCTCGGCCACGCGGCGACCTACCTGGCGTTCGACCTGATCCACCGCCTGTGGCTCGACGCGGGCCACGACGTCCACTACGTCCAGAACGTCACCGACATCGACGACCCGCTGCTCGAGCGGGCCGAGCGGGACAAGGACGACTGGGTCGTGCTCGGGATGCGCGAGACGGCGCTGTTCCGCGAGGACATGGCCGCCCTGCGGATCCTCCCGCCCCGGGACTTCATCGGGGCCGTCGAGGCCATGGACGAGATCAGCGAGCTGGTGGGCAAGCTCCTGGCCAGCGGCGCGGCCTACCGCGCCGACGACCCCGAGTTCCCGGACGTCTACCACGACCACACCGCCACCCGGGACTTCGGCTACGTCTCGCGCTACGACGAGGCGCGGATGCGCGAGGTCTTCCCGCAGCGCGGCGGCGACCCCGACCGCCGGGGCAAGCGGGACCCGCTCGACGCGCTGCTGTGGCGCATGGCCCGCGAGGGCGAGCCGTCGTGGACCTCCGACCTCGGTGAGGGACGCCCCGGCTGGCACGTCGAGTGCGCGGCCATCGCCCTGAACCGCCTCGGCGACCAGTACGACGTCCAGGGCGGCGGCTCGGACCTCGCCTTCCCGCACCACGAGTACGGCTCGGCCCACGCCGAGGCCCTCACCGGAGCGCACCCGCTGGCCCGGCACTACTGCCACGCCGGGATGATCGGGCTCGACGGCGAGAAGATGTCGAAGTCCAAGGGCAACCTCGTCTTCGTCTCCCGCCTGCGGGCCGACCGCGTCGACCCCCTGGCCGTGCGCCTGGCCCTCATGAGCGGGCACTGGCGCTCCGACCGGTCCTGGACCGCGGACCTGCTCACCGGCGGTCAGGCACGGCTGCACCGTTGGCGCGACGCGGTCGCGGCGCCGACCGGGCCCGACCCCGAGGACACGATCGCCCGGGTGCGCGCGCACCTCGCCGACGACCTCGACACGCCCGGGGCGCTCGCCGCCATCGACGCCTGGGCCGACGAGGTGCTCCTGCGCCGCGGCGGCGAGGGGTGGACCGCCGACGGGCCGACGCGCCTCGCCGACGCGGCCGACGCCCTGCTCGGGGTCACGCTGCGCTGACGCGGGTACCTCCCGCGCATGCCCCGCAACGTCCTCGGCGGCGAGCTCGCCGACTGCAGTCACGATCCCGTCACCGGCTTCTACCGCAACGGCTGTTGCGAGACCGGTCCCGACGACGCGGGCGTGCACACCGTGTGCGCCCGCGTCACCGAGGAGTTCCTGACCTACTCCGCGGAGCGCGGCAACGACCTGACCCGCGCCGACGCCGGCTTCCCCGGACTGAAGCCCGGCGATCGCTGGTGCCTGTGCGCGAGCCGCTGGCAGGAGGCGCTCGAGGGCGGCGTCGCCCCGCCGGTCGTGCTCGAGGCCACCCACGCCCGCACCCTCGAGTGGGTCGACCTCGCCCAGCTGGACGCGCACCGCGCACGCGAGTGATTCGGGTCGTTCCGACGACCCGGCTCGCTCCCATGCGGTACGCATCCCGCTGTGCCCTCCGACTCCGACGGGTCGAGCTCCGCTCCGCCGCGTCTCCCGGGGCCGCCTTCCGCGACCCAGGTCCAGGCGCACCGCTTCGCCGTGCGCCGCCTGGAGTCCGCGCTGGTCGGCCGCGACCCGTCGCCGCGCCACGACCCGGGGCGACGGCAGAACCGCGCGCTGCTCGTGGGCACGGTGCTCGCGGTGCTGGCGCTCGTGGGGTTCGCCGTGCTGGGGCTCGTGCGCGGCGACGAGGGGTGGCGCGACGAGTCGGTGGTGCGCGGCGAGCCCTCCGGGACGCTCTACGCGGTGGCCCACGGTCCGGACCGCCTGGTCCCGGCCCTGAACCTCGCGTCCGCGCGCCTGCTCGCCGGGGCCGCCGGCAACACGGAGGTGGGCGGGCCGCCGGTGCCGGTGCGCGACGACACCCTCGCCGACGCGCCCCGCACCGCGCCGGCGGGCATCCCGGGTGCCCTGTCGGTGCTGCCCGACCCGGGTGCTCCCGCCCCCGACGCCTGGGCGATCTGCGACCGCGCGACGCTCGACCCCTCGGTGCCCGACCCCGCCGCCGACCCCGCGATCACCACCGTCGCGCTCGGCGGGGTCCCGGCGCCCGGGCGCCCGCTCGCGGCCGACGAGGCGCTGCTGCTGCGCGGTCCGGACGGGTTCTGGCTCGTCACCGAGGGACGACGGGCGCGGATCGACCCCTCGCTGGGGTCGGTGGTCCGCGGCCTGGAGCTCACCGGCGCGCGTCCCCGCAACGCCGGCCCGGCCCTGCTCGGCACGCTGCCCGAGGCCCCGCCGCTGGTCCCCGTCCAGGTCCCCGGCAGCGGGGCGCGCCCGCCGACGCCCGCACCGCCGCGCTGGGCGTGCCCGTCGGCGCCGTGGTGAGCCCCGACGGCGGGCGCTTCTTCCTCGTCGCCGCCACCGGGGTGCAGGAGGTGCCGGCGGTGATCGCCCAGCTCGCCCGCTTCGCCAATCCCGACCCGCGCGCCGACCCCGGGATCGCCGCCGTCCCGGCGGGCCGGCTGGCCGACGTCCCGCGCGTCGCGGTCGTCGACGTGCGCGCCTACCCGTCGGCGACCCCCCGGCTGGTCACCTACGACGAGGCCACCACCACCTGCGTGCGCGCCGAGGCCTCCGGCGCCGCCACCGTGTTCGCCTCGTCCGCGTTCCCCGGGCCGGTCGAGCCCACCCCGTTGGTCGGCCCCCCGCTCGACGGCGCCTGGGTCGCCGGCGGCGGGAGCTACGTCGTCCCGGTCGCGCCGGGAACGCCCGCCGAGCCCGCCTCGACCGATCCTGCCGCGGGGGTGCTCGTCGACCCGGGCGGGCGGGTGTTCGCCGTCCCGGACCCCGCGAGCGCCGCCGCCCTGGGACTCGGTACGCCCCGGCCGGCTCCCCGGGCGGTGCTCGACCTCCTCCCGCGCGGCCCGACCCTCGACGCCGTCGCGGCCCAGTCGGCGCGCTGACCGTCCGCGAGGGGCACGGTGCGCAGGGTCGACGGGCTCGAACGGCTGCCGGACGTGCCCCTCGAGGCACGGGACGCTTCGGAAACCGAAGCGTCGCGCCGGGGTCGGTCGCGCCCGGGCGCCGTCGCCGCGCAGCCGGCGCGACGGATCAGCGCCGCGGCACCAGCGCCGCCGCCCCGGCGAGCAGGACGCCCGCCAGGCCGAAGGCCGCGACGGGGAGAGGTGATAGGGCGCGAGGAACACCGCGGGCGCGGCGGCGGCGCCGAGGAAGCGCAGGGCCTGCACCACCGACACCCCGCCGGCGGTGCCCCCGCGCAGGACGAGCGCGTTGACTCCGACGAGCACCAGCTGGGCGGTGGCCCCGGCGAGCGCCCAGACCGCGGCCACCGCGATGGCCGACGGCAGCAGGCCGATCGCGGCGACGAGCACCGCGGCGGCGAGCGCGCCGAGCCGCACGACGACGCGCGGCCCGAGGCGGTCCACGCCGGCTCCGACGAGCCGCGCGGTGAGCAGCCCGGCGACGCCGAAGCCCGTGAGCAGCGCGCCCCGGAGCCCGGCGCCGAGGGCGAAGGCGTCCTCGACGCGGAGGGCGACGAGGAACGACAGCCCGCCCAGCGCGCCCCACGCCAGCCCGGCGACGAGCCCGAGCCGCAGCACCGACGGGCGCCAGGCGTCGCGCAGGCGCGGCCGGTCGCCGGGGTCGGCGGGCGGGTCGGCGGGGATCCCCGCCACCGCCAGCAGCGCGGCGACCACGGCCACGCCGACGAAGGCGAGACGCCAGTCGACCTCCGCGGTCAGGCCGCCGACCAGCGGCGCGAACGTCATCCCGGCCGCCTGCAGGGAGCCCATGACGCCGAGCGAGCGCCCGAGGCGCTCCGGCGGCGTGGCCGCGGCGAGCGAGGCGAGCAGCAGGGGAGTGGTGAACGCGTTGGCCGCCCCCTGCAGGGCCCGCGCCCCGAGGAAGAGCCACCCGGAGCCCGCCACGGCCCCGAGCAGCGAGAACACGACATAGGCGACGTAGGCGATGCGCACGGTGCGGGCCGCGCCCCAGCGCTGGCCGAGCGTCCCCGACACGAGCATGAGCAGCGCGAACGGGAGCAGGTAGGCGGTCAGCGACGCCGAGGCGGCCGACGGGGACAGCCCGAGGTCGGCGCCCAGCTCGGGCAGCATCGACGCGGTGACCCCGCCGCCGAACGGGCCGAGGAAGCCGCCCGCGTAGAGCGCGGCCAGCCGCAGCCGGGCGATCCCGGAGCGCTCTGCCGCCGGAGCGGCGCTCACCGCTCCCAGGGGGCCTTGCCGGGCCCGGGCGGGCCACCCGCGGTGCCGCCGGGACCGTCGCCGCCGGGGCCGCGCCGGCGCAGGTAGCGCTCGAAGTCGGCCGCGATCTCCTCGCCGGAGGCCTCCTCGAGGTCGGTCTCGGCGTCGCCGGCCTCCTCGAGGGCCTTGACGTACTCGCGGACCTCGTCGTCCTCGTCGGCCATCTCCGAGACCGTGCGCTCCCACTTCTCGGCCTGCTCGGGGAGGCCGCCGAGCGGCACCTCGACGTCGAGGACCTCCTCGACGCGCTGCAGCAGGGCGATCGTGGCCTTGGGCGCGGGCGGCTGCGAGACGTAGTGCGGTACGGCGGCCCAGAACGAGATGGCGGGGATCCCGGCCTGGACGCAGGCGTCCTGGAGGACCCCGACGATCCCGGTGGGGCCCTGGTAGCGCGAGCGCTGCAGCCGGTAGCGGGCGGCCGACGCCTTGTCGAACGAGGTGCCGGTGACCGGGACGGGCCGCGTGTGGGGCGTGTCGGCCAACAGGGCGCCGAGGGTGATCACCGTGCCGACGCCGAGCTCGCGCGCCCGGTCGATGATCTCCGCGCAGAAGGCGCGCCAGCGCATGTTCGGCTCGATGCCGCGCACGAGGATGAGGTCCTGCGCCGATCCCGGGGGACGGCAGCGGGTGAGCCGGGTGGTGGGCCAGTCGATGGCGCGGCTGACCCCGTCGACCATCCGCGCGGTCGGCCGGGACACCTGGAAGTCGTAGTACTCGTCGGGATCGATCGCCGAGAGTTCGGTGGCGTCCCAGTGCAGGGCGAGGTGCTCCACGGCCGTGCTCGCGGCGTCCCCGGCGTCGTTCCAGCCCTCGAACGCCGCCAGCATCACGGGCGCGTCGTCGCTGATGGGGGCCGTTTCCGACGCGTCGTCGGGGGCCTCGAGCTGTTCCGTTCCCTCGGCCTCGTCGCTGGGCACGGGCTCGTCGAGGTGGTCGTCGGACTCGGGCACCCGCACAGCCTACGGGTCGTGACGAGGCTCGCAGTGCGTCCGGGACTGCTCGCCGATCACGTTACGATCGTGTGATGACTACTTCGAGTGAGTCTGGATTCCTGTCTGCCCTGCACTCCCGGGTGCTCATCGGAGACGGTGCCATGGGCACCGCACTGCAGGACCAGGATCTCTCGCTCGACGACTTCCAGGACCTCGAGGGCTGCAACGAGATCCTGAACGTCTCGCGTCCCGACGCCGTCCTCAGTGTGCACCAGGGACACCTCGAGGCCGGCGCCGACGTCATCGAGACCAACACCTTCGGCACCAACTGGGCCAACCTCAACGAGTACGACATCGTCGACCGCGTCCGCGAGCTCGCCCGCGAGGGCACGAAGATCGCCCGACAGGCCGCCGACGAGTACGCCACCGCCGACCGCCCGCGCTTCGTCTTCGCGTCCAACGGCCCGGGCACCAAGCTGCCGACGCTGGGCCACGCGCCGTTCGCGCTGCTGCGCGACCACTACAAGGAGTCGGTCCTCGGCGCCCTCGAGGGCGGCGCGGACGCCGTGCTCGTCGAGACCTGCCAGGACCTCCTCCAGGCCAAGTCGGCCATCCTCGGCGCCTACCGCGCGATGGACGAGTACGGCCTGCGGATCCCGGTCATCTGCCACGTCACCGTCGAGCTCACCGGCACGATGCTGGTCGGCTCCGAGATCACCGCGGCGCTGACGGCCCTCGAACCCCTGGGCATCGACGGCATCGGCCTGAACTGCGCCACCGGCCCCGCCGAGATGAGCGAGCACCTGCGCGCCCTGAGCCGCCAGAGCCGCATCCCGGTCTCGGTGATGCCCAACGCCGGCCTGCCCGAGCTGGGCGCGAACGGCCCCGAGTACCCCCTGCAGCCCGACGAGCTCGCCGACTACTGCGCCTCGTTCGTCACCGACTACGGGCTCCAGCTCGTCGGTGGCTGCTGCGGCACGACGAACGCGCACATCAAGGCCCTGGCCGAGAAGTGCAAGGACCTCACGCCGGCCGACCGCGACCCGAAGCCGGAGCCGGGTCTCGCGTCGGTGTACCAGGCCGTCCCGTTCCGCCAGGACACCGGCTTCCTCATGATCGGCGAGCGTTCGAACGCCAACGGCTCGAAGGCGTTCCGCGAGGCGATGGTCGAGGACGACTACGAGCAGTGCGTGGAGATCGCGAAGGCGCAGACCCGCGAGGGCGCGCACTTCATGGACCTCTGCATCGACTACGTCGGCCGCGACGGCAACGCCGACATGGACCGCCTCGCCCACGACATCTCGACCGCCTCGACGCTGCCGGTGGTGCTCGACTCCACCGAGGCCGCGGTGCTGCAGGCCGGCCTCGAGCAGCTCGGCGGCCGCAGCGCGATCAACTCGGTGAACTACGAGGACGGCGACGGCCCCGAGTCGCGCTTCATCAAGATCATGACGGTGGCCAAGGAGCACGGCGCCGCGGTCATCGGGCTCTGCATCGACGAGGAGGGGCAGGCCCGCACCGCGGAGTGGAAGACCCGCGTGGCGTTCCGCCTCATCGAGGACCTCACCGAGAACTGGGGCATGCAGGTCGAGGACATCATCATCGACTGCCTGACCTTCCCGATCTCCACCGGCCAGGAGGAGGTCCGCAGGGACGGCATCGAGACGATCAACGCGATCAAGCAGCTCAAGGAGCGCTACCCCGGGGTCCAGACCACCCTCGGCCTCTCGAACATCTCGTTCGGCCTCAACCCGGCCGCGCGGCAGGTGCTCAACTCGGTGTTCCTCCACGAGTGCACCGAGGCCGGCCTCGACTCGGCCATCCTCAACGCCTCGAAGATCCTGCCGATGTCGCAGATCGACGACGCGCAGCGCGACGCCGCGCTCGACCTCGTCTACGACCGCCGCGACGAGTCCCGCGACACCCCGGACCCGCTGCAGCACTTCATGAACCTCTTCGAGGGCGTCTCGGCCTCGTCGGCCAAGGACGCGCGCGCCGAGGAGCTCGCGGCGCTGCCGCTGTTCGAGCGCCTCGAGCGCCGGATCGTCGACGGCGACCGCAACGGCCTGGAGGCCGACCTCGACGCGGGCATGGAGGAGAAGGACCCGCTCGAGATCATCAACGAGACGCTGCTGGCCGGCATGAAGACCGTCGGCGAGCTGTTCGGCGCCGGCAAGATGCAGCTGCCGTTCGTGCTGGCCTCGGCCGAGGTCATGAAGGCCTCGGTGGCGCACCTCGAGCAGTTCATGGAGGCCGACGACAACGGCGGCAAGGGCAAGATCCTGCTGGCCACGGTCAAGGGCGACGTCCACGACATCGGCAAGAACCTCGTCGACATCATCCTGAGCAACAACGGCTACGACGTCGTCAACATCGGCATCAAGCAGCCGATCAACGCCATCCTCGAGGCCGCCGAGGAGAACAAGGTCGACGCGATCGGGATGTCCGGGCTGCTGGTGAAGTCCACCGTTGTCATGAAGGACAACCTGCAGGAGATGAACGACCGCGGGGTCGCGCAGAAGTACCCGGTGCTGCTCGGCGGCGCCGCGCTGACCCGCTCGTACGTCGAGAACGACCTCGGCGAGCTCTTCCAGGGCGACGTGCGCTACGCGAAGGACGCCTTCGAGGGCCTGCGCCTGATGGACACCGTGATGAGCGGCGACACCGAGCGCACCGAGGCCGAGGCGGCCAAGATGGCCGAGCGCAAGGAGCGCCGCGAGCGCTCGCAGCGCATCCAGGCCAAGCGCGAGGCGGAGGCGGAGCCGGAGGAGATCCCCGACCACTCCGACGTCGCCCGGCGCATCGAGGTCCCGCAGCCGCCGTTCTGGGGCACCCGCGTGGTCCGCGGCATCCGGCTCAAGGACTTCGCCGGCCTGCTCGACGAGCGCGCCACCTTCTTCGGGCAGTGGGGCCTGCGCGGCTCCAAGGCCAGCGAGGACGGGCCGTCGTACGAGGAGCTGGTGGAGACCGAGGGCCGGCCGCGCATGCGCTACTGGCTCGACCGGCTGCAGTCCGAGGGCATCCTCGCCCACGCCGCCGTGGTCGCCGGCTACTTCCCGGCGATCTCGGAGGGCCAGGACATCATCGTGCTCGCCGAGCCGGACCCGGACGCCAAGGAGGTGCACCGGTTCTCGTTCCCGCGCCAGAAGCGGGACCGCCACCTGTGCCTGGCCGACTTCTTCCGGACCCGCGAGGAGGCCAAGGAGCTCGGCGGCGTCGACGTGCTGCCGATGAACCTGGTGACGATGGGCCAGCCCATCGCCGACTTCGCCAACACGCTGTTCGCGGAGAACTCCTACCGCGACTACCTCGAGGTCCACGGCCTCGGCGTGCAGCTCACCGAGGCGCTCGCGGAGTACTGGCACCGCCGCGTGCGTGAGGAGCTCGGCTTCTCCGACGGCTCGGTCATGGCCGACTCGGACCCCGAGAACGTCGAGGAGTACTTCAAGCTCGGCTACCGCGGGGCCCGGTACTCGCTGGGCTACGGCGCCTGCCCGAACGTCGAGGACCGCGTGAAGATCGTGGACCTCCTCGAGCCGGGCCGCATCGGCGTCGAGCTCTCCGAGGAGGACCAGCTGCACCCCGAGCAGTCCACGGACGCGCTCGTCGTGCACCACCCGGAGGCGAAGTACTTCAACGCATGAGTGCTGAGCTCCGCGTGGGGTTGCAAGCGGTCCTCTGGGACATGGACGGCACGCTGGTCGACACCGAGGGCCTCTGGTCGGTGACGATCCAGGAGCTCGCGGCGCACCACGGCGGCGAGCTGTCGGCCGAGACCCGCGAGGAGCTGACGGGATCGAGCCTCACCCGCACCGTGCGCGCGGTGCGGGCCGAGGTGGGCCTCGACCCGGACGACCCCGACGGGGTGGCCACGGACGGCCGCTGGCTGACCGACCGCACCGCGGAGGTCTTCGGCCGCGGCGTCCCGTGGCGCCCCGGCGCCCGGGAGGCCCTCGCGATGGTGCGGGCCTCGGGGCTCCCGACGGCGCTGGTCACCAGTACCTACCGGGAGCTCACCGAGGTCGCGCTGGACACCATCGGTCGCGAGTTCTTCGACGTCACCGTGTGCGGGGACGAGGTGCCGGCGACGAAGCCGGACCCCTCGCCCTACCGGCTGGCCACCGAGAGGCTCGGCGTCGACCCCGGCGCGAGCGTGGCCGTCGAGGACTCACCGACCGGCACGCGCTCGGCCGTGGCGGCCGGCGCGACGGTGCTCGTGGTCCCCGCCGAGGTGCCCGTGCCGGCGGGGGAGCGCCGCGTCCTGCGCGAGAGCCTCGTCGGGCTGACCCTCGACGATCTCCGCGACGCCCTCCGCGACGGGTCGGGGAGCGACCACCGGACGCGGGCCGTTGCGCGCTGAGCGCTCCGTCACACGGTCGGCACAGCGCCCGTGCACGAAGGAACCAGCGCCGTGACCGGTTTCCCGACCGACCGCCCGTTCGGCGCGCCGGAGAGCCCGGACGGCGCCCCGGACGAGCGAGGGACGAACAGCCCGGGCGTACGGGGAGAATCCCGTGGTGTGCGACCCCACGTGACGCCGTGCGACGATGGCTCGACGTGAAGACGTTCGACGTGCTCTTCGACGAGCTCACGACCAAGGCGCGCGACCGTCCGGAGGGATCCGGCACCGTCGCGGCGCTGGACTCCGGGGTCCACGCCCAGGGCAAGAAGGTGCTCGAGGAGGCCGGTGAAGTGTGGATCGCCGCCGAGTACGAGACCGATGACAAGCTGGCCGAGGAGATCTCCCAGCTGCTCTATCGTGTCCAAGTGATCATGCTCGGGCGCGGTCTCACGCTCGACGAGGTCTACAAGCACCTGTAGTCGACACCCACAGGTGTCAGGAGGAGGAGCCGTGCTCCGCGTCGCCGTACCCAACAAGGGGTCCCTGTCCGAAGAGGCGTCGACGATGCTGCGCGACGCCGGCTACCGGCAACGGACCGACAGCCGCGACCTGAGCCTCCACGACGAGGCCAACGGCGTCACGTTCTTCTACCTGCGCCCCAAGGACATCGCGACCTACGTGTCCGAGGGCCAGCTCCACCTCGGCATCACCGGGCACGACCTCACCGAGGAGTCCAGCGCCTCGGTGAACCAGCTGCTGCGCCTCGGCTTCGGGCACTCGAAGTTCCGCTACGCCGCTCCGGCGCGCAACGAGTGGACCGTGCAGGACCTCGCGGGCAAGCGGATCGCGACGTCCTATCCCCGGCTCGTGCGGGCGAACCTCGCCCAGCAGCGCATCGCGGCCAAGGACGTCATCCGCCTCGACGGCGCCGTCGAGATCTCGATCGAGCTGCAGGTGGCCGACGCCATCGCCGACGTCGTGAGCTCCGGGCGCACCCTGGCCCAGCACGGCCTGGTGGCGATCGGCGACCCGATCACGGAGTCCGAGGCCGTGATCATCGACCGCAACGCGAAGTTCGACCAGGCGCCGGACACGGCCGACATCGAGCGCTCGAAGTCCCGCTTCGTCGAGCGGCTGCGCGGCGTCGTCTACGCCCGGCGCTACGTCATGCTCGACTACGACTGCCCGATCGACCTCAAGGAACGGGCGATCGAGCTGACCCCGGGCATCGAGTCGCCCACCGTCGCGCCCCTGTCGAACGAGAAGTTCGTCGCGGTCCGCTCGATGGTCGAGCGCAAGCGGGTCAACGACATCATGGACGAGCTCGCCGACCTCGGTGCCACGGGCATCGTGACCTCGTCGCTGCAGTCCTGCCGGGCCATCGGCGCCACGAACGGCACGCGCTAGGCGTCAGCGCGGCCGGACCGTCACCGCGGCCGGACGGTCAGCGCCTGGGCGGCCCGTCCGACCCGTCCGTGCTCGTCGTGGAGCACCGAGAACGCCGTCCCCAGCCCCTCGGGGCCGATGACGCTGTCGGCGTCGAGCCCGATCCACTCGCCCCGCGGGGCGCGGTGGACGTGCAGCGTCAGGTCGGTGTTGACGAACAGCCAGTCGTTGAGGTCGAGGCGTGACGCCGCGCCGTTGGTGGAATCGGCCACCGAGGCGAGGCGCTGCCACGGGGTCGGCTCCTCGTCGTCGACGACCGGCACCAGCAGGCGGCCCCACGCCTGCCCGGGCCCGGACTCGCCCAGGTGCCCGGCGATCCAGCGCCACTCGAGGGCGTCGAGGTAGCCCGGCAGCCAGCCCTCGGGGGTGGGGATGACGCGGCCCTCGTCGGGGCCGGGCATCGCCGGTCCGGGGTCGGTGGCGGCGGCGGACGTGTCGGTGACCGCCAGCCGCCAGCCCGCGGCGCGCGCCACCGCCCGACCGTCGGAGGCGAGCTCCGCGGACACCAGCTCGATCGTGCGCCCGGGGCGCTCCACGCGGGCGGACACCGTCAGCTCGCCCACCGGAACCCGCCCCAGGACCTCGACGGTCAGGCGCGAGAGCACCACCTCGTCCCGGGGCTCGCAGCGCTCCAGCGCGCGGACCAGCAGCGCGCTCGGCGGGCCCATGTGCTGCGCCCCGGGGAACCAGGGACCGGCCGTCGAGTCGGTCGCGAGCACGCGCTGGACCCCGGGCGGGTCGTCGGCCGCGGGCGTCAGGAGGCGGAAGAAGGGCTCGGTCGGGGTCACGGGGGCTCTCCGGAGCGGGGTCGGGGAGGGGAGCGGGACGGGGCCGGGGGTCGCCCTCGCTACGATCATGGCCTGCCACCGACCAGGGGGACCGTGTGACGGGAGCCAGGACACGCGTCCTGCTGGCGGTGCTCACCGCCGCCATGGCCATCGCGGGCGTGCTGGTGGCGACGTCGCTGGGCGGGCTGGGCTCGGGGCCGGAACCCTATCGAGGGCCGTCGCGCGACCTCTACACGCATCCCTTCGCCTGGGACTCCGTCTGGAACCTGCCCCTGGCGCAATCGGCGCAGTTCGCGCCGTTCAACACGCAGGCCCGCGACGTCTACCTGGACATCGAGAACATCAGCGTCGACCCGGCGTTCCCCGTGCGCGAGGCGGTGTCGCCCCGCAGCCGCGTCGACGTGCACGTCGATCCGGGGCTGTCGGCCGACGGCTCGTACAACAACTGCTCGACGTTCCTCGCCGACACCCCGGACGGCGAGACGGTGGTGGCCGGGCAGCCGCTGCGTCTGCGCCCCGGAGGCGACCCGTCCTACGACGTCTCCTTCCCCGCGGTGCCGCTGCGCGGTGACGGCCGGCTCGGCTGCCACGGCGGCTCGAACCTCTCCGGGATCGGCGGCACCATCCGGGCCGGCGAGATGTCCAAGCCCGAGCCCCTCCGGCACCCGCTGAAGATCAACCTCAACTGCGAGCTGAGCTGCAGCACCGCGCAGGAGGGGTTCCGCTGGCCGGCCTTCAGGGCCGACGGGGCCTTCCGCGACGTCTATCGCGGCCCGGACCCGCGGGTGAACATGGGGACGCTCATGGGGCTGCCTCCCGACGCCGACCTCAGCTGGATCACCGAGCCGGACACCCGCAAGATCGCCGAGGCGTTCCGCGACTACGGCGCCTACGTCGTCGACGAGACGGGCGGAGAGCCCTCCAACGCCCTCAACGCCCAGGCCGGCGCCCAGGACGAGATCCCCAACATCGACTCCCGGCAGATGGTGCGGCTGTTCACCTCGCTCAGCATCGTCACGAACAGCACCGAGGACACCCCCGGCGGCGGGGCGCTGGGCACCCCGCGCCGGGCGCCGTGCGCGCTGCCGTTCCCCGACGGCACCGGCGGGGCGCCGCCGGGTTGCTGAGGCCGAGCTGCCGACGGGTCACCCCGGCTCCCGAGGGCGGGGGACGGGCAGCGGCGTGGGCCAGCCCGGGTAGGGCGGCGGCGTCCCGCCCCACGCCGGGCACCGCGGGCGGTGGTCGCAGAAGGCGCACCCGGGGCCGGGGTTCGGACGGAAGTCGCCGGTGGGCGCGGCCCGGCGGATCGCGGACCACACCGCTCGCAGCACGCCGGCGAACCGTTCGAGCTCCGCGGCCGTGGGGCGCAGGGTCAGCGTCGTCACGTCGCCGAGCTGCAGCAGCCGCACCGTCGGCACCACGCCCCGGCTGCGCGCGAGCAGGAGCGCGTAGAACCGCACCCCGAACAGCGCCCGCAGCTCGCCGCGCACCGGCGGTGCCCGCCCGGACTTGTAGTCGACCACCGTGAGCCCGTCCGGCCCGGTGTCCAGCCGGTCGAGGTGCCCGCGCAGGGGCGTCGGCCCCTCGGGCCCCTCCAGCTCGGCCTCGACCCGCAGCTCGCGCGCCTCCGACGTCACCCCGCGCGGGTCCTCGAGGGCGAAGTAGCGCTCGAGGAGCGGGGCGAGCCCCGGGTCGTCGCCGAGCAGCGCGCGGTCGCCGGGCTCGAGCTCGTCGAGCACGACCCGGGCGAGGTCCCGGGCGGCGTCCGGGCGACGGTCGGCGGGCGCGAGGGCGTGCAGCCGCTCGAGCACCGCGTGCACCACCGTGCCCCGCAGCGCGGCGGGCGAGGGCGTCTCGGGCAGCCGGTCGATCGCGCGGAAGCGGTAGAGCAGCGCGCAGCGCCGGAAGTCGACCGCCCGCGACGGCGAGAGCGCGGGCGGGCGCGACGGTGCGGCGGGGACATCCGTCGCGTCGGCCTGCGTGCTCATGGTGGCCACGGTAGGTCGGCACCCCGACAACTCCTGTCCTCCTCGCCACGAGGGGCACGTTGCGCATGATCGACGGGCGCGGCGCGCTGCCGGACGTGCCCCTCGCGGCGCCGGACCCCGCGGTCCCTAGGGTGGGTCGTCGTGCAGAGCGACGGAGCGGTCACCGACGAGACGCCGGTCGAGACCGTCGCGCCCGAGGACAGCGGGGCCGCGGACAGCGGGGCCGAGGACAGCGGGGCCGCGGACACCCCGCCCGAGGACGCCGCCCCCGACGACACCCCGCCCGACGACACCCCCGACGAGCGCGGCCCGGTCCGCAGCGGCCCGTTCCGTCCCGGCGACCGGGTGCAGCTCACGGACCCGAAGGGCCGGCACTTCAGCCTCGTGCTCGAGCGCGGGCAGAGTTACCACACGCACCGCGGGGCGATCGCGCACGACAAGCTGATCGGCGCCCCCGAGGGCAGCGTGGTGCTCTCGGCGGCGAACACGCCCTACCTCGCCCTGCGCCCCCTGCTGCCCGACTACGTGCTCGCCATGCCGCGCGGCGCCCAGGTGATCTACCCGAAGGACTCCGCGCAGATCCTCATGTGGGGCGACGTCTTCCCGGGCGCGCGGGTGCTCGAGGCCGGGGCCGGGTCGGGGGCGCTGACCTGCAGCCTGCTGCGGGCCGTGGGACCGGCGGGCCACGTGCGCTCCTACGAGGTGCGCGCCGACCACGCCGAGCACGCGGTCGCGAACGTCGAGCGCTTCTACGGCGAGCGCCCGGAGAACTGGGACCTGCGGGTCGGCGACCTCGCCGACCACGACCCCGAGGAGACGGCCGACCGGATCGTCCTCGACATGGCCGCGCCGTGGGAGTGCCTCGACGTCGTGCGCGCGACGCTGGTGCCGGGCGGGGTGCTGGTCGGCTACGTCGCGACGACGACGCAGCTCTCGTCGCTCACCGAGGCGCTGCGCGAGCAGGCCTGCTGGACCGAGCCGGAGGCGTGGGAGGCGATGGTCCGGCCGTGGCACGCGGTGGGACTCGCCGTCCGCCCGGAGCACCGGATGATCGCGCACACGGCGTTCATCGTGACGGCGCGACGGCTCGCGGACGGCGTCACGCCCCCTCGCGTCCAGCGGCGACCCAGCCGGGGCTGAGCCCCACCAGGTCGGATCTCGACCGAGGGTGAGCAAACACGCGGCTCCGTGCGCGTCAACTCACCCACCGTGACGCCACGCAAGGGGGTGGCGTGAGAAGTCCGTCACCGGGACGCTACTCCACGGACACCTCGATTCGCGGGTACGGTTGCGCCACGGAGTAGCGGAGGAGGGCGCCGTGACGACTGACGACGACCCCAGGGGCCGATCCGACCAGGGCCGGGACCGCGGTGAACGCGGCTCGGCGGACATGGCAGCACAGGTGCGCTTCCTCGAGGACGAGGTCGCGCTGTTGCGGCGCAAGCTGACCGAATCCCCTCGGCACGCGCGCATCCTCGAGCAGCGACTGGGGGAGGCGCAGCAGCGCGTCTCCCAGCTGACCGAGCGCAACGACAAGCTCACGGAAACGCTGAAGGAGGCGCGCGCGCAGCTCGTCTCCCTCCGCGAGGAGGTCGACCGGCTCGCGCAGCCGCCGTCGAGCTACGGCGTCTTCCTGGTCGCCCACGAGGACTCGACCGTGGACGTGTTCACCTCCGGCCGCCGCATGCGGGTTGCGGTGTCGCCGGCGGTGGAGACCGCCGAGCTGACCCGCGGGCAGTCCCTGCGGCTCAACGAGGCGCTCACCGTGGTCGAGGCCGGCGAGTACGAGCGCATCGGCGAGGTGTGCGCGCTGCGGGAGATCCTCACCGACGAGGACGGCAGCCGGACGCGTGCGCTGATCATCGGGCATGCCGACGAGGAGCGGGTCATCCACCTGGCCGACTCGCTGCTCGGGGCGGACGGCCCGGAGCTCAAGCCGGGCGATTCGCTGATGGTCGACTCCAAGGTCGGCTACGCGTACGAGAAGGTGCCGAAGGCCGAGGTCGAGGAGCTCGTCCTCGAGGAGGTCCCCGACGTCGCCTACACCGACATCGGCGGTCTCTCGCGGCAGATCGACTCCATCCGCGACGCGGTGGAGCTGCCGTTCCTGCACGCGGACCTGTTCCGGACCTACCAGCTGCGCCCGCCCAAGGGCGTGCTGCTCTACGGCCCGCCCGGCTGCGGGAAGACGCTCATCGCCAAGGCGGTGGCGAACTCCCTGGCCAAGAAGGTCGCCGAGACCCGCGGTGAGGACAGCCGCGACGTCAAGGCGCACTTCCTGAACATCAAGGGCCCGGAGCTGCTCAACAAGTTCGTGGGCGAGACCGAGCGGCACATCCGGATGATCTTCCAGCGGGCGCGCGAGAAGGCGTCCGAGGGCACGCCGGTCATCGTGTTCTTCGACGAGATGGACTCGATCTTCCGTACCCGTGGTTCGGGCGTCAGCTCGGACGTCGAGACGACGATCGTGCCCCAGCTCCTCTCGGAGATCGACGGCGTGGAGGGGCTCGAGAACGTCATCGTCATCGGCGCCTCCAACCGTGAGGACATGATCGATCCCGCGATCCTGCGGCCGGGCCGGCTCGACGTGAAGATCAAGATCGAGCGTCCCGACGCGGAGTCGGCGATGGACATCTTCGGCAAGTACCTCATCGACGGGCTCCCGGTCCACGAGGAGGACATCGCCGAGTTCGGCGGCAACCGTGCGGCGTGCCTCGAGGGCATGATCGAGCGCGTCGTCGAGCGGATGTACGCCGAGACCGACGACAACCGCTTCCTCGAGGTCACCTACGCCAACGGGGACAAGGAGGTCCTGTACTTCAAGGACTTCAACTCCGGCGCGGTGATCGAGAACATCGTGGGGCGGGCGAAGAAGGCCGCGATCAAGTCGCACCTGGAGTCGCAGCAGTCCGGTCTGCGCGTGCAGCACCTGCTGGACGCGGTGGTGGACGAGTTCGCCGAGTCGGAGGACCTGCCCAACACGACCAACCCCGACGACTGGGCCCGGATCTCGGGCAAGAAGGGCGAGCGGATCGTCTACATCCGCACGCTCGTCACCGGCAAGGGCGCGGCGCAGGGCAAGGAGATCGACACGGCCTCGAACACCGGCCAGTACCTGTGACACGAGAAGCTGTGTACGCCCAGTACCGGTAATCTCGGGTCATGACCGACGAGCACACCCGGCCGTCCCGCACCCCGGAGCGCACCCCCTCGAGGGATCGCAACGAGGTCCGCGGGGCGGCCGGCGTCGCGTCGGAGGCGATCGACATCGTGTCGCGCCCCGTCCAGGGCACGCACGAGGCCGTCGCGGGCACCGTCTTCGGCGCGCTGCGCAGGGTCGGGCTCGGCCCGGCGTCGCGGCCCGTGCAGGTGGTGCACGACGGCATCAGCTCGGGCGTCTACGCCGCGGTGCGTGGCATCTCCCAGCTCGCCGGGCGCGGCATCGGCGTCGCCGCCGGCCTGGCCCGTCCCGGGGAGTGGCGACCCATCACAGGCAACCCCACGGGCGCCGTGATCACCGGGGCGATCAACGGCCTGGTCGGCGACCACATGGTGGCCCTCGACAACGACCTCGCCGTCCCGATGGCGCTCTACACCTCGACGCTCGAGGACGAGCACGACGCGCTGCCCGCCGACCCCGAGGAGCTGCGCGCGGCCGTCGCCGACCACCCGGAGCGCGACCTCGGCCGCCTCGTGCTGTTCGTCCACGGCCTCGGCGAGACCGAGCACGCCTGGCGGCTCTACGGCGAGGCGAGCGCGGGGGAGGGCTACGCCGAGCGCGTGGCGTCGGCCACCGGCGCGACGCCCCTGCTGCTGCGCTACAACTCCGGCCTGCGGATCGCCGACAACGGGGCCGCCCTGTCCCTGCTGCTCACCGACCTCTGGAACCGGTGGCCCGCCGAGGTGCGCCGGCTCGACCTGGTCGGGCACTCGATGGGCGGGCTCCTGCTGCGCCACGCCTGCCACCACGCCGTCGAGACCGGTCAGCCGTGGGTCACGACGGTCCGGCGCATGATCTACCTCGGCTCGCCGCACCGCGGGGCGCCGCTGGCCCACCGCGTCGACCAGCTCGCCTCCGGGCTCTCGCGCTGGTCGCGCTCGGCCACCTGGGGCGAGTTCCTCGACCGGCGCTCCGCCGGCATCCGCGACCTCGTGGCCGGGGTGTCCGACGCCGAGGTGCCGCTGCTCGCGCACGCGTCGCACCACGCCGTGGCCGCGTGCGTCACCAGCTCCGAGCACCACCCGCTGGCCAACGCCCTGGGCGACATGCTGGTGCCCGTCGACTCGGCGGGCGGCGCGATCGCCGACGTCCAGCCACTGACGTCGTCGCACCACTTCCACCTGCTCAACGACCCGGACGTCCACGACCACCTGCTGCGCTGGCTCACGGCGGAGGACCCGGCCGACACCGGGGACGACCCGGCGTGACCGGGCCCGCCCCGTCGGAGGACCCGACGGCAGGGGCGGGGGAGGAGCGGACCGGCAGCCACACCCTCAGCAGGCGCGCGCACCGCGCCCGGCTCGTGGTGCTCGGTGCGCTCACCGCCGCCGCCCCGCTGTCGCTGGACACCTACCTGCCGGCCCTGCCCGCCCTCACCGCGGATCTGGCGACGACGCCGTCGGTCGCCCAGCTCTCGCTGACCGCCTGCCTGGTCGGGCTGGCGCTCGGCCAACTGGTCGCGGGCCCGCTGTCCGACGTGCTGGGGCGGCGGCGCCCGATGCTGATCGGGTCGGCGGGGTTCGCGGTCGCCTCGGTGCTGTGCGCGGTGGCGCCGACCGTGGAGGTCCTGATCGGGCTGCGCCTGGCGCAGGGCCTGCTCGGGGCCGTGGGCATCGTCGTGGCGCGCGCGGTGGTCCGCGACACCAGCGACGCGACGTCGTCGGCGCGCTCGTTCGCCACGCTGATGCTCGTCTCCGGGGTGGCCCCGATCGTCGCGCCGGTGCTCGGCGGCCAGCTGCTGCGCGTGACGAGCTGGCGCGGGGTGTTCGTCGTGCTCGCCGTCTACGGGACCCTGGCGGGCGTCGCGGTGCTGTTGCTGGTGCGCGAGTCGCTGCCCCGGTCGCGGCGCCGCTCCGGGAGCGCGGCGGCCACCGCGGCCTCGTTCCGCGTCCTGCTCTCCGACCGGCGGGTCCTGGCCTGCGTCCTGACCGCCGGCCTGCTGTTCGCGGCCATGTTCGCCTACATCTCGGGCTCGACCTTCGTGCTGCAGGATCTCTACGGGCTCTCGCCGCAGGGGTTCTCGGGGGTGTTCGCCGCCAACTCGGTGGCCATCGTCGCGTCGGTGCAGGTGGCGGGCCGTCTCGCGGGATCGGGGCGGGTGCGCCCGGAGCGGCTGCTCGTCGTCGGGCTGGGCGTCGCGGTCACCGGCACGAGCGTGCTGCTGGCGTCGGCGCTGCTCGACGTGGGCCTGGCCGGCATCCTCGCGGGCCTCGTCGTGACCGTGATCGGCGTCGGGTTCGTCCTCCCGAACGCCACGACGCTCACCCTGGCCGATCACCCCGAGCACGCCGGGAGCGCGTCGGCGCTGCTCGGCACCGCCCAGTTCCTGGTCGGGGCGGGCACGGCCCCGCTCGTCGGGATCGCCGGCGGCCGCTCCGCGCTACCCATGGCGGCGACGATGGCGGGGGCCGTCCTGGCAGGTGCGGTGGTGTTCGCGGTCCTGTGGCGGGCCCCGGAGCGGGGCCCCGGGTCGGAGCAGGCCCCGCGCCCGTCGCACCCGTAGGGTCGAGAGCATGACCGCGCGCCGCATCATGGGCACCGAGATCGAGTACGGCATCTCCGTCCCCGGCGACCCGGCGGCGAACCCGGTGATCACCTCGACCCAGATCGTGCTGGCCTACGCCGCGGCGGCCGACGTGCCCCGCGCGCGCCGCGCCCGGTGGGACTACGAGGTCGAGTCGCCGCTGCGTGACGCCCGCGGGTTCGACCTCGGGCCGAGCGCGGGCCCGCCGCCGGACACCGGCGACCTCGACGACCTCGGCGCCGCCAACGTCATCCTCACCAACGGCGCCCGGCTCTACGTCGACCACGCGCACCCGGAGTTCTCCGCCCCCGAGGTGACCACCCCGCGCGACGCCGTCATCTGGGACAAGGCGGGCGAGCGGGTCATGGAGGACGCCGCCGAGCGCGCCGCCACCGTCCCGGGCACCCCGCGCATCCAGCTCTACAAGAACAACATCGACGGCAAGGGCGCGAGCTACGGCTCGCACGAGAACTACCTCTGCGCCCGCCAGACGCCGTTCCCGACGATCATCACCGGCCTGACGCCGTTCTTCGCGTCGCGGCAGGTCGTCTGCGGCGCCGGCCGCGTCGGGCTCGGGGCGTCGGGCGACGAGGCGGGCTTCCAGCTCTCCCAGCGCGCCGACTACATCGAGGTCGAGGTCGGGCTGGAGACCACGCTCAAGCGCGGCATCATCAACACCCGCGACGAGCCCCACGCCGACGCCGACAAGTACCGCCGGCTGCACGTCATCATCGGCGACGCGACGCTGGCCGAGTACTCGACGTTCCTCAAGTGCGGCACCGCGGCGCTCGTGCTCTCGATGATCGAGGGCGGGGTCCGCTTCGACGACCTGCGCCTGCTCGAGCCGGTGCGCTCGGTGCACCGCATCAGCCACGACCCGACGCTCAAGACCGTCGTCGAGCTCTCCGACGGGCGCAAGATGACCGCGCTCGACCTCCAGCACGCCTACCTCGAGCGCGCCTGGAAGCACGAGGAGACCACGCAGGACGGCGAGATCGACCCGATGACCCGCGAGGTGCTCGACATCTGGCAGCAGGTCCTCGACGACCTCGGCAGCGACCCGTTGCGCTGCGCCGACCGCCTCGACTGGGTGGCCAAGCTCAACCTGCTGCAGAGCTACCAGCAGCGCGACAACCTGCCGTGGGACTCGCCGAAGCTGCACCTCATCGACCTGCAGTACGCCGACGTCCGCCAGGCCAAGGGTCTCTACAACCGCCTGGTCTCCCGCGGCTCGATCAAGCGGCTGGTCGACGAGGAGGCCGTCCGCGCCGCGGTCACCAACCCGCCGGAGGACACGCGGGCCTACTTCCGCGGCCGGTGCCTCGAGCGCTACCCCGGCGAGGTGGCCGCGGCGTCGTGGGACTCGGTCATCTTCGACCTCGGACGCGAGTCCCTGGTGCGGATCCCGACCCTGGAGCCCCTGCGCGGCACGCGCGGGCACGTCGGCGAGCTCATCGACAACTCCGCGGACGCCAGCGCGCTGGTCGAGGCCCTGACGCGGGGTTAGTGATCCGCGGTACGGGCGGATGTCGCTCTCGATGGGTAGGGTTCCACCTGCAGTACCGAGGACCCGGGAGGCAGCCATGGCGCAGGAACAGACCCAGCGGCAGGGCGGGGGCGACGACGGCGACGGCGGCGAGGACTCGACCGCCGCCGGCCAGGAACGCCGCGAGAAGCTCGGCGAGGACGTCGACACGATCCTCGACGAGATCGACGACGTGCTCGAGGAGAACGCCGAGGACTTCGTCCGCGCGTACGTCCAGAAGGGCGGCCAGTAACCTCCCGGCGGAGCCTCGCGGCCCGCGCCGGACACCTTGAGAACCCCGCCGCCCCCGCGGCCCGGTACGCCGGGTCTCGGGGGCGGTGTTCCATCACCCGACAGCCCCGCTCGACAGCCCCGCCCGACAGACCCATCCAGCCCACACGACCTGCCTAGGAGCGCCCCCACCGATGGAGCCCTCGTCGGCCCTGCACCCGGCCTACTTCCAGGCAGGCACGGCCTCGTTCGTCGATTTCCTGCGCGAGGTCCGGCCCGACCTCCTGCCGGGGGGGAACGCCCGGCCCGTGACGCCCGAGCAGGCGGGGCACGTCGCCGCCGCGCACGGCACGACGATCGTCGCCGCGGTCTACGACGGCGGCGTCGCGATCGCCGGCGACCGTCGCGCCACGATGGGCAACCTCATCTCGTCGCGCGACATGCAGAAGGTCTACGTCACCGACGACTACTCGGCGGCGGGCATCGCGGGTACGGCCGGGCTCGCCGTCGAGGCCGTGCGGCTGTTCGCGGTCGAGCTGCAGCACTACGAGAAGCTCGAGGGCGTCCAGCTCACCTTCGACGGCAAGGCGAACAAGCTCGCCGGCATGGTGCGGGGCAACCTCGGCGCCGCGATGCAGGGTCTGTCGTTCGTGCCGCTGTTCGTGGGCTACGACCTCGACGCCGCCGACCCGGCCCGCGCCGGGCGCATCGTGTCCTACGACGTCGTCGGCAGCCGCAACGAGGAGACCGACTACGCCGGCGTCGGCTCGGGGTCGCTGTTCGCGAAGTCCGCGCTGAAGAAGCGCCACGACCCCTCCGCGTCGGCCGCCGACTGCGTGCGCACCCTCGTCGAGGCGCTCTACGACGCCGCCGACGACGACAGCGCCACCGGCGGCCCGGACACCATCCGCGCGATCTACCCGATCGTGGTCACCATCGACGCCGAGGGCGCCACGACGCTGCCCCAGGAGGAGACGGCCGCGGTCGCCGAGGCCGTCGTCGCCGGCCGTCGCGAGAAGCCCGGCGGCTGAGCCGCACCCACCGGACAGCACCCCCTCCCGCCCGACCCCACCCGACCGCCCGACCCCAGGAGCGCTCCCCGCCATGACGATGCCGTTCTACGCGTCGGTCGACCAGCTGATGCGCGACCGTTCGGAGCTCGCGCGCAAGGGCATCGCCCGCGGGCGCAGCGTCGTCGTGCTGACCTTCGCCGGCGGCGTGCTGTTCGTCGCGGAGAACCGCTCGAACTCCCTGCGCAAGGTCTCCGAGATCTACGACTCGCTCGGGTTCGCCGCGGTCGGGCGCTACAACGAGTTCGAGAACCTGCGCACCGCCGGCATCCGTTTCGCCGACGTCCGCGGCTACTCCTACGACCGGCGCGACGTCTCCGGTCGCTCGCTGGCCAACGCCTACGCCCAGATCCTCGGGGCGAGCTTCATCGAGCAGCAGAAGCCGTTCGAGGTGGAGCTGTGCGTGGCCGAGGTCGGCGCGACGCCCGACCGCGACCAGATGTTCCGCATCACCTACGACGGGTCGATCTCCGACGAGCCGCGCTTCGTGGTCATGGGCGGCACCACCGAGCCCATCAGCGCGGCGCTGCGCTCGTCGTACGAGCCCGACCTCGAGATGCGCGACGCGCTGCGCATCGCCCTCGAGGCGCTGCAGTCCCAGAACGGGACCTCGTCGAGCTCCTCCGCCGCCTCGACCGCCGAGCCCCTCGGCGTCGACGCGCTCGAGGTGGCCGTCCTCGACCGCGCCCGCCGTCCCCGCCGCACGTTCCGACGGGTGACCGGCGCCGCCCTCGCGGCCCTGCTGCCCGGCGACGAGAGCCCTGCGGCCGAGGAGACCCCCGCCCAGGACACCGGCGCGGGCGACGAGGTCTCCGGCGCCGGCGGCGCCGACCCGCAGGCCTGAGCGTCCCCTACGGTCGCGGGATCTCCTCCCGCGACCGGTACACCGGCACCGGCTTGGGCGCGATCCGGAAGACGAAGCGCTCGCTGTCGGGCTGCACCTCGCCGTCGGTGGCCAGGCCGACCGGCGGGCCCACCACCCGCACCGACAGCCGGGTCCGCGTGTTCGCCACGTAGACGCGGCTGCGGGCGAGGGTGCCGGCGAGGACCGAGATCATGAATCGGGTGCGGGAGAACGGCACGTCGGCGCGCAGGTAGCGGACGTCGAGCACCCGCGCGTCGAGCCGCGGGCGGGACAGCGGAGCCATGCCGCGCGGCTGGTAGCCGCCGTTGCCGACGAAGAGGAGCCAGAGGCTCTGGCGCCGGCCGTCGATCTCGACGACGAGCGGGGTCGCCTCGGCGAGCACCCGCACGAGGGCCATGGCCGCCGACGGCCACTTGCCCCACTGCTCCTCCCAGTCCTCGCGCAGCTTGACCATGTCGGGGTAGCCGCCGAGGCTCGCCGTGTTGACGAAGGCGACGGTGCGCTCCTCGCCCTCGGCGGGGGTGATGTCGACGAGCCCGACGTCGACCAGCACCGCGTCGCCGTCACGGGCGGCGGCCAGCGCCGAGGGCGAGTCGTCGATCCCGACGTCGCGGGCGAAGTGGTTGAGCGTGCCCTCGGGCAGGACGACCAGCGGGACGTGGCGGCGCTGGGCCAGCCCGGCCAGGGCCGCCACCGAGCCGTCGCCGCCGGCGACCCCGATCGCGCGGGTGGCGCCGCCGTCGACCATCGGGCGGTCGAGGGCGGCCTCCACCTCGACGACGAAGTCCTCGCCCGGCGTCGGGATGACGACCTGGGCCTTCGGGAGCACCGCGTGGATCTCGGCGTGCACCTCGGCGACCGGGTCCTCCTCGTCCTCGTCCCCGCCGACCCCGACCACGGGCGCCACGATCTGACCGAGGGTCTCGAGCGGGCCCGGGGTGCCGGCGGACCGGTTGGCGACGATGACGAGCCCCGCGCCGTCACCCAGCGCCGGCGCGCCGCCCGCGGGACGGGCGCGGGCCGGGGCGTGGCGCACCACGGGCCACCAGCGTCGGGTCAGCGTCGCGATGCCGGCGCCGAGCACCGCGCCGGCGGCGACGTCGGCGAAGGTCCGCTCGCCGAGGGACACCCGGGCGGACGACACCCCGACCGCGAGCGGCGCCAGCGCCGCCCCGAGCAGCGGCGACTCCATGGCCGCGCCGGTGACGAACGCCGTCGAGGACGCGGCGTGGGCCGACGGGAAGCGCCGCGACCACGGGCGGGAGCGGGGGAGCAGGGGCTTGGCCAGCGCGTGGGCGACGGTCGACGTGGCGGCGGCGGCCAGGATCCCGCGGACCCCGGCGCGGCGCAGCGGCCCGCGCCCGGAGGCCACGAGACCACCGGCCACGGCGGCCCAGATGAGGCCGCGGTCGGCGGTGCGGTCGAGACGCTGGAGCCAGGAGGACCAGGCGGGGGAGTCGGAGCGGGGAGCGGCCACGACCGGGAGCACGGCTGGGGTCACGGGATGCTTTCGGGTCAGCGGGCGGTGGCGCGGTGCGGCCACAGAGCCTCGTCACGGCGGTAGATCGGCACGGGGTGGTCGGCCACCCGGTAGCGCAGGCGTTGTCCCTTGCCGACGACCTCGCCGTCGGCGGCGACCTCGACCGGTCCGTCCAGCAGCTCGATGTCCAGCGACCGCATGGCGCTCTCCTGGTAGATCCGGTTGTGGCCGAGCACGCCGGTGGCCAGCGCCACGAAGGCGCGGGCACGGGCGAAACGCCGGTCGGCGCGCAGGTAGCGGACCTCCAGCACGCCGGTGTCGAGGCGGGGCCGGTACGACGGCACCATCCCGGTCGGCACGTAGGGCCCGTTGCCGACGAACAGCATCCACACCGACCGCTCCACGCCGTTGAGGCGGACGCGGATGGGCCGGCTGCGCTTGAGGGTCACCAGCAGAGCGGCCACCGCCGAGGGCCATTTGCGCCACCGCGGCTGCCACTTCTCGCGGAGCCGGACCATCTCGGGGTAGCCGCCGAACGCCGAGGTGTTGACGAAGACGACGCGCTGGGGCTCCTGGCGGCCCTCGGCGTCGGGATGGATGCGCAGCTCACCGAGGTCGACGGCGACGGCCTCGCCCGCGCCCGTCGCGTCGATGGCCTCCTGGGTGTCGTAGACGCCGACGTCACGCCCGAAGTGGTTGAGCGTCCCGGCGGGCACGACCGCCAGGGGGAGGTCGAGGTCCTCGGCCACCCGCGCGGCGGCGGCCACGGAGCCGTCGCCGCCGGCGATGCCCAGCGCCCGCACCCCGGGCTGGCGGGCGGCGTCGGTGAGGGCCTCGGCCAGGTCGGCGTGCTCCTCGAGGCGCAGCACCCGGGCACGCGGCAGGGCGCTCACGAGCTCGTCGTACGGGTCGACGCCGGCCTTGCCCGAGCGGCTGTTCACCATGACGACGAGGCCCTCGCCGTCGGGGAGGCTCGGCGCGCCGGCGACGGGGCGGGCGGCGGCCTCGTCGATGTCGCGCACCGGCAGCCAGCGCCGTGTGGCCAGCGCCACGCCGGCCCCGAGCGCCGCGCCCGTGGCGACGTCGCTGGTCCAGTGCACGCCGACGTGCACCCGGGAGTACGCCACGGTCAGGGCCAGCGGCACGACCCACGTCGCGGCCTTCGGGCTCTCCATCGCCACGGCGGTGGCGAACGCGGCGGCCGAGGCGGCGTGGCCGGAGGGGAACGACGACGACGTGGGCGGGAAGTCCAGCGAGCGGTACTCCGGCAGCAGCTCCGCCGCGGGCCGGCGGCGGGGGACCAGGGGCTTGAGCACGCCGTTGGCCAGCAGGCTCGCCCCCGTGATGGCCAACGTGCCGCGTAGCGCGCCGCGGCGGGTGTGGCGGGTGCCGGCGGCGAGCACGGCAGCGACGCCGAACCAGAGCTTGCTGTGGTTGGCCGACCTCGTCAGCGCGGCCAGCGCAGGGTCCGCGGCCGTGTAGGGCAGCGCGCCGATGGCGGTGGTGATCCGGCAGTCCTGCTCGTTGACGTCCGCGAGGCGCCGCCGGCTGCCGCGCGCGCCCTGGCGTACTCGTCGTCCCACGCCGTGGGAGAAGTCCGATGCCAGTCCACGTCCCGGGAGTGCCACGGGGCCGACCGTAGTGATCCGGTCGGGCAGACCCGGGACCCGGCCGCTCGAGGAGCATCACAGGGCCCCTCGAACGCTTAGGGTGGTGCGCATGCAGCGGAGGATTTACGGGGTCGAGACCGAGTTCGGTGTCACCTGCACCTTCCACGGCCAGCGGCGACTCTCGCCCGACGAGGTGGCCCGCTACCTGTTCCGCCGGGTCGTGTCGTGGGGGCGGTCGTCGAACGTCTTCCTGCGCAACGGCTCGCGCCTCTACCTCGACGTCGGCTCGCACCCGGAGTACGCCACCGCGGAGTGCGACTCGCTCACCCAGCTGGTGGCCCACGACAAGGCCGGCGAGCGGATCCTCGAGGACCTGCTCCTCGACGCCGAGCGCCGCCTGGCCGACGAGGGCATCGGCGGCGACATCTTCCTGTTCAAGAACAACACCGACTCGGCGGGCAACTCCTACGGCTGCCACGAGAACTACCTCGTCGGGCGTTCGGGGGAGTTCTCCCGCATCGCGGACGTGCTGCTGCCCTTCCTCGTGACCCGCCAGCTCATCGCCGGCGCCGGGAAGGTCCTGCAGACGCCGCGGGGCGCGGTGTTCTGCCTCTCCCAGCGCGCGGAGCACATCTGGGAGGGCGTGTCGTCGGCGACGACGCGCTCGCGCCCGATCATCAACACCCGCGACGAGCCGCACGCCGACGCCGAGCGCTACCGCCGCCTGCACGTCATCGTCGGCGACTCGAACATGAGCGAGGTCACCACGCTGCTCAAGGTGGGCACCACCCACCTCGTGCTCGAGATGATCGAGCAGGGCGTGCAGTTCCGGGACTTCACCCTCGACAACCCGATCCGCGCCATCCGCGAGATCAGCCACGACCTCTCGGGACGCCGTCCGGTGCGCCTGGCCGGCGGACGGGAGGCCAGCGCACTCGACATCCAGCGCGAGTACCACGCCCGCGCCGTCGAGCACGTCGCCCGGCGCGGCTCGGACCCGGTCACCGACCGCGTGCTCGAGCTCTGGGGCCGCACGCTGGACGCCGTCGAGCGCCAGGACCTCTCCCTGATCGACCGTGAGATCGACTGGGCCATCAAGCACCGCCTGGTGCAGCGCTACCGCTCCAAGCACGACCTCGGCCTGTCGAGCCCCCGGGTGGCCCAGCTTGACCTCGCCTACCACGACATCCGTCGTGGTCGCGGCATCTTCGACCTGCTCCAGCGCAAGGACATGGTCGACCGCGTCACTGACGACGGCGAGATCGAGGCGGCCAAGGACACCCCGCCGCAGAGCACCCGCGCCAAGCTGCGCGGCGACTTCATCGCCGCCGCCCAGGCCGCCGGCAGAGATTTCACCGTGGATTGGGTCCACCTCAAACTGAACGACCAGGCCCAGCGAACCGTCCTCTGCAAGGACCCCTTCCGCGCCGTGGACGAACGCGTCGACCGACTGATCGCGACCTTGTAACCGCGCTCACGTCGGCGGCGTGCGTCGGGGGCGCACGAGGTAACCCGGTTCGCACTGCCCCAGCACGCACCGACCGACGACGCCCGAGGACGGCACGAGAACTCGATGCAGCACCAGCCCCGCACCTCCCGCCTGCACCGCCCCGTGGCGGCGCCGAGCACGATGCACGACGCCGCGCCGGTGCCGGTCGACGCGTCCGTGGCCGGCACGGTGCTCGGCGGCCGGTACCGGATCGGCGAGTGCATCGGCTCCGGCGCGATGGGCGTCGTCTGGACGGCCTGGGACCGGCGTCTGCGGCGCACCGTCGCCGTCAAGCAGCTCGCCGACGGCGGCCACCGCGACGCCACCGAGGAACGCGTCGCCCGGGCCCGCGCCATGCGCGAGGGCCGGATCGCGGCGCGCGTCGTGCACCCGCGCGCCATCGCGGTGTTCGACGTCGTCGTGGACGGTCACCCGGATACCGGGCACGGCCCCTGGCTCGTCATGGAGTACCTGCCGTCGCGCTCGCTCGCAGCCCTCATCGCCGAGCACGGGCCGCTCGAGCCCGCCGAGGCCGCCTGGGTGGGCGCGCAGGTGGCCGACGCCCTGGGCGCCGTCCACGAGGCGGGCATCGTCCACGGCGACATCAAGCCCGGCAACGTCCTCATCACCGACGACGGCGTCGCGAAGATCACCGACTTCGGCGTCTCCCGGGCCACGTGGGACACCACGGCGACCGGCGGCGGCACCGTCGCGGGCACCCCGGGCTACTTCGCCCCCGAGGTCGCCCGGGGCGGCGACCCCACGCCGGCCTCCGACGTCTTCTCCCTCGGCGCCACGCTCTACGCCGCGGTCGAGAACGAGCTGGTATGCGGGCACCACGACAACACCCTCGCCGTGCTCCACGCCATGGCGGAGGGCAAGCTCCGCCCGGCCACCCGCGCCGGCGTGCTCGGACGCCCCCTCGCCGCGATGCTGCGCCTCGACCCTGCCCACCGGCCCGGCACCGGCGCCGTCGAGCGGGCCCTGCGCAGCCGCGGGACGGCGCCCTTCGTCCCGGCGCCGCGCGAGGCCGCCGTGCCCGCGCCGCGGGTGACGGGCACCGCCGAGGTCCCGGTGCCGGCGCCGTCGGCTCCGTCGGACGAGGAGCCGGGGAGGACGTCCCCGCCGAGGGGACGCCCGCCGTCGCGCCGCCCCCGCCGGTGACCGGCCCGTCGGAGGCCGTCGCCGCCGGTCCGGCCGAGGTGGGTCCGGCGGAGGTGCGTGCCGCCGACGTGCGCCCTGCTGACGTGCGACCCCGCCGCACCTCCCGCGGCGGTTCCGACCGCAGCCGTCCCTCGCGCTTCGGCTCCCGTCGCGTCGCCGTCGTGGCCGCGGCCTCGGGCGCCGTCCTCGCCGTGGGCGTCGGCGTGGCGGTCGCCGTCGGGACCGGCGACCGGACGGCGCCGCCCGTCGCCGCGCCCGCGGAGCCCGCCCTCTCCTCGGAGTCGCCCGCGGATCCCTGGGCGGCGGCGCCCCGGCCTCCCCGACGCCCACGCCGCGGGTCGCCGAGCCGCTCTCGCCGGTGGACCCGGCCGCGCCCGGCGACCCCGCGTCCGTGGTGGTGAACTACTACTCGTCGCTGCCCGGCGACATCGACGGCGCCTGGGAGGTGCTGTCGGACCGCGCCCGCGACGAGTCGGGCGGCTACGACGAGTACCGCAGCTTCTGGTCCGGGATCCGCGAGGTCCGGGCGACGAACGTGGCGGTGCGGCGCGACACGGTCACCGCCGACATCGAGTTCACCACCGCGAGCGGGCGCACCAGCCGCGAGAGCTACCGCTTCGAGGTCGACCGCGACGACGACGGCCAGGTGCGGATCGAGCGGGCGCAGCGCAGCTCGGACTCGATCTGATCCGACTCGCCGGGGCACCGGCGTTCGAACACCTGCGCGAGGGGCCGTAGGCTCCCGCGAGTGACGACCAGCCCGTCCGCGCGCGCCGAACGCCTGGTCAACCTCGTGCTCTGCCTGCTCTCGACGCGCCAGTTCCTCAGCGCCGAGCGCATCCGGGCCACGGTGCCGGGCTACGCCGACGTCGCGTCCGACGAGGCGTTCTTCCGGATGTTCGAGCGGGACAAGGCCGAGCTGCGCGAGCTCGGGGTGCCGCTGGAGACCGGGCGGTCCTCGATGGCCGAGCCCGTCGACGGCTACCGGATCGCCCGGCGCGACTACGAGCTCCCCGACATCGACCTGGCCCCCGACGAGGCGACGGCGGTCGCGCTGGCCGCGCGGCTGTGGGACTCGCCGGCGCTGGCGGGGGCCGCGCGCACGGCGCTGCAGAAGCTGCGGGCGGCGGGGATCGCGGTCGACCCGGATGCCGCATCGGCGGTGCAGCCCCGGCTCCGCGCCACCGAGCCGGCGTTCGCGCCGCTGCTGGCCGCGAGCCGCGCCGGCCGCGTCGTCACCTTCACCCACCGGTCGAACCCGTCCGCGCAGGCCCGGACGCGCACGGTCGAGCCGTGGGCGTCGTGTCCTGGCGCGGCCGCTGGTACCTCGTCGGCCACGACCGCGACCGCGACGACGTCCGCTGCTTCCGGCTCTCGCGCATCGGTGACGACGTCCGGGCGACGGGGCCGCGCGGGGCCGTGACGCCGCCCCCGGACGTCGACCTCGTCGCGCTCGTCGCCGCCTCCGCGGGGCCGCCGCCGCCCACGGGCCTGGCCCGCATCCGCCTCACCCCGGGGCGCGCGGAGGGCCTGCGGCGCGGCGCCCGGCCCGATCCCGGCGGCGACCCGGACGTCGTGGAGATCGACCTCTCCCGCGTCGACACCGCGGCCCGCTGGGTCGCCGGCCACGGCCCCGACGCCGTCGTCCTCGAGCCCCCGAGCTGCGGGACGCCGTGGTGGCGCTGCTGCGGGGGTCGCTGGACCGTGCGCCCGAGGCCGCCGACGCCGGGAGCCTGCGGTGACGGCCGGGGTGGCCGAGCGGCTGCCGCGCCTGCTCACGCTCGTGCCCTACCTGCTCGCCCGTCCCGGGATCGCCGTGGCCGAGGCGGCCGCCGACTTCGGCGTCGCCGAGGCCCAGCTGCGGCGTGACCTCGAGCTGCTCTGGATGTGCGGGCTCCCGGGGTACGGGCCGGGCGACCTGGTCGACCTCTCGTTCGAGGGCGACACCGTGACCGTCACGTTCGACGCCGGCATGCGCCGTCCGCTGCGCCTGTCCGGCGACGAGGCCGCGACGCTGGCCGTGGCGCTGCGGGCGCTGGCCGACGCGCCCGGGGTGGTGGACGCCGACGCGGTGCAGCGGGCCCTGGCGAAGATCGAGGACGCCGCGGGCCGGGTCGGGGTCGAGGCCGCCGAGCCCGTCACGGGGGAGGGCGTCGCCGTCGGGCTGGGCCGCGCGCCGGGCGGGGCGGAGGACGCGGTGCGGCGCGGGGTCGAGACGGGCCGCGCGCTGCGCCTGACGTACTACTCGGCGTCCCGCGACGCCGTCGGCCGCCGCGTCGTCGACCCGATGCGCCTGCTGCTCGTCGACGCGTCGGTGTACCTGGAGGCATGGTGCCGCCGCGCCGAGGGCGTGCGGCTCTTCCGCCTGGACCGCGTGGACGACGCGGAGGTCCTCGACGAACCCTCCGCCCCGCCGCCCGGGGCCCGCGGCCGCGAGGGGTCGGGGAGGACCTGCTGCGCCCCGACGACGGCGCCCACGTCGCCGCCCTCGTGCTGCGCCCCGCCGCCCGCTGGGTGGCCGAGTACTACCCGGTCGAGGGCCTGCACGCCGACGACGACGGCTCGGCCCGGGTGACCATGCGCTACGGCGACCGCGACTGGATGGTCCGCCTGCTGCTCGGCCTGGGCGACGCCGTCGAGGTCCTGGCCCCGCCGGACCTGGTCGAGGCCCGCCGCCACCGGGCCCGGGAGGCCCTGGCGGCGTACGGCGAGGGCGCCTGACCAGGATCAGGAGAGCGCCGTCCACCTCGACGTCCACCGTGAGGTGGACCGTGCGCTCCTGATCACCGCGCACGCCCGCGACACCGGCCCCCGGCGGCACACGGGCGTTCACCGCAGGGTCACGACGCCGGGTTAGGGTCGGCGCCGTGCCGTACCTGTGGAGCATCGTCGCGGTCGTCGCCGCGGTGGTCGTGCTCGGCCTGGTCGTCGTCGCCGCGCTCAAGCCGGTCAAGCGGTTCGCCCTCGTCGCGGGCGTCGCGCGGGAGCAGCTCGGCCGGGAGGCCGGGATGCTCACGGCGCGCACCGCCGCGCTGCGGGTCCGGCTCGAGCAGCGGCGCACGCGTAGCATCAGCAGCACCGTGGAAGGAGCCACACCGTGAGCGAATGGGTCATCATCGCGATCGTGGGCGTGGTGCTGCTCTTCAGCGCCAAGAAGCTGCCCGACATGGCACGCGGCCTCGGGCAGTCCATGCGCATCTTCAAGGCCGAGACCCGCGGGCTGAAGGAGGACGAGCAGGCCTCCAAGCCCGGCGAGGCCTCCGCTACGCCGCAGGCTCCGGGTCGCGCGCTGGACGAGGGCTCGTCGGGCACGAACGGCGTCGCGCCCTCGTCGCCGGACGCCACCCCGACCCCGCGGCCCGGCTCCACCTCCTGAACCCTCGATGACTGCGTCCTCCGGGTCGCGTGCCCGGTGGTGGCGCGGTCTGCGCCGGCCCGGGTCACGCCGTCGTGCCAATCCCGACGGCACGATGACGCTCGTCGAGCACATCTACGAGCTGCGACGACGCCTCGCGATCGCCCTGCTGGCCGTCGCGATCGGTACCGCGCTCGGGTTCTTCTGGTACACGGCCTACCCGTTCGGCCTGCCGTCGCTGGGGCAGATCCTCACCGAGCCCTACTGCGCGCTGCCGCCGGAGAACCGCGTGCAGCTCGGGGGCGGGCAGGAGTGCCGCCTCGTCGCGTTCGGGGTGTTCGAGCAGTTCACCCTGCGCCTGAAGGTCGCCGCGACGGCCGGGGTCCTGATGTCGAGCCCGATCTGGTTCGCCCAGCTCTGGGGCTTCATCACGCCCGGCCTGTACGCGAAGGAGAAGCGCTTCGCGTACACGTTCGTCACGGTGGCCGTGGTGCTGTTCACCGCCGGGGCGGTGCTCGCGTACTACGTCGTCACCCAGGCCCTGCAGTTCCTGTTCACCGTCGGCGGCGACATCCAGACCACGGTGCTGCGGGGCTCCGACTACTTCAGCCTGCTCATCGCCCTGTTGGTCATCTTCGGGGTGAGCTTCGAGCTCCCGCTGCTGGTGGTCATGCTCAACCGCGTCGGGATCGTCTCCTACGCCCAGCTCTCCTCGTGGCGGCGCGGACTGATCTTCGGGCTGTTCGTGTTCGCGGCGCTCGCGACGCCCGGTCAGGACCCGATCTCGATGCTCGCCCTGGGCGTCTCGCTCGTCCTGTTGCTCGAAGTCTCCATCCAGGTCGCCCGCGTGCACGACAAGCGGGCGGCTCGCCGGCGGCTGGAGCAGGGCTGGGACGGCTTGGACCCCGATCAGCCCTCACCGCTGGACGACCGCCTGGGCTCGTCGACGCCGGCCCCCGCGCCGGCTCCGCGCATCGAGCCGCTGCCCCCGCCGTCACAGGCCCCCGATCGGGGCAGCGACGGCTCGACCGACCGGTGGGACGCCACCTGATCCGGCGGCGCCCCGCCCGGATGTGACACTGTGGAGGCGTGGCCACTCGCTCTCCTGCCGAGGCCTACGAGCAGGCTCGCACCCGCTCCTCGCACCCCCAGCTCTCGCAGTTCGCCGCCGAGCTGTCGTTCGAGCTCGACGACTTCCAGCGGCAGTCCTGCCTGGCCCTCGAGCAGGGTCACGGCGTGCTGGTCTGCGCGCCGACGGGCGCGGGCAAGACGGTCGTGGGCGAGTTCGCGGTGCACCTCGCCCTGGCGCGCGGCCAGAAGTGCTTCTACACGACGCCGATCAAGGCGCTGTCGAACCAGAAGTACACCGACCTCGTCGAGCGCCACGGCGCCGACGCGGTCGGCCTGCTGACCGGCGACGCGGCGATCAACGGCTCGGCCCCGGTGGTGGTCATGACCACCGAGGTGCTGCGCAACATGCTCTACGCGGAGTCGCCGGCGCTCGAGGGTCTCGCCTACGTCGTCATGGACGAGGTGCACTACCTCGCCGACCGCTTCCGCGGCGCGGTGTGGGAGGAGGTCATCCTCCACCTGCCCCAGCACGTGCAGATCGCGTCGCTGTCGGCCACGGTGAGCAACGCCGAGGAGTTCGGCGACTGGCTCGTCACCGTCCGCGGTGACACCACCGTCGTCGTGGACGAGACCCGCCCGGTGCCCCTGTGGCAGCACATGGTCGTCGGGCACCGGATGTTCGACCTGTTCGCCGAGGAGCGCCGCGGCGGTACGACGGCGCTCAAGGTCGACCCGACGCTCGTGCGTGCCGTCGCCGAGGTCGACCGCGGGCCCTCGATCCGGGGCGGGCGCGCCCGGTCCGGGCCGCCCGGCCGTGGCGGACGCGGGAACGACCGGCGCGGCGGACCGGCACGCTCCGGACCGCCGGGGCGCGGCGGGGGATCGGGCTTCCGGCCGCCGTCGCGCGTGGACGTCATCGAGCGCCTCGACGCCGCCGGGCTCCTGCCCGCGATCACGTTCATCTTCAGCCGGGCCGGGTGCGACGCCGCGGTGACGCAGTGCGTGCGCTCCGGTCTGCGGCTGACGGGCCCGGACGACGCGGCGGTCATCCGCGAGGTCGTCGAGCGCAAGACCGCGGGCCTGCCCGAGGCCGACCTCGACGTCCTGGGCTACTGGGAGTGGCGTGACGGCCTCGAGCGCGGGGTCGCGGCCCACCACGCGGGCATGCTGCCGGCCTTCAAGGAGACCGTCGAGGAGCTGTTCGTCCGCGGCCTCGTCCGGGCGGTGTTCGCCACGGAGACGCTCGCGCTGGGCATCAACATGCCCGCGCGGACGGTCGTGCTCGAGAAGCTCGTGAAGTACAACGGCGAGGCCCACGTCGAGCTGACGCCGGGGGAGTACACCCAGCTCACCGGCCGGGCGGGCCGCCGCGGCATCGACGTCGAGGGCCACGCGGTGGTGCTCTGGGTGCCCGGCGTGGACCCCGAACAGGTCGCCGGCCTCGCCTCGACCCGCACGTACCCGCTGCGCTCGTCGTTCCGCCCCGGCTACAACATGGCGGTCAACCTCGTCGACCGCGTCGGGGTCGAGAGCGCCCGCGAGCTGCTCGAGCAGTCGTTCGCGCAGTTCCAGGCCGACCGCAGCGTCGTCGGGCTGGCCAAGCGTCTCGAGCGCAACCGCGAGGCCCTCGCCGGCTACGCCGAGGCCGCCGGCGGACACTCCGGGGACGAGGGCGACTTCCGGTCCTTCGCCGAGTACATGGACCTGCGCCGCCGGGTGACCGACCGCGAGAAGCTCCTGTCGCGCCAGGGCCGGTCGGCGCAGAAGGCCGAGGCCGCGGCGTCGCTCGAGGCGCTCAAGCCGGGCGACGTCATCGCCGTCCCGGGCGGCAAGCGCGCCGGGCTGGCCGTCGTGCTCGACCCGGGCATCGACCGCAGCCCCCGCGACCAGGAGCCGCGCCCGCTCGTCCTCACCGAGGACCGGTGGGCCGGGCGCCTCTCGCTCGCCGACTTCCCCGAGCCCGTCGCGGCGCTCGGCACGATGAAGCTGCCGCGCAAGATGGACCACCGCGTCCCGCGGCTGCGCCGCGACCTCGCCAACGCGCTGCGCGAGACGGGGATCGAGCCGCCGACCCGGTCGGGGTCGTCCCGGCGTCGCCGGGGCGCCGAGAACGAGGATCCCGAGCTCGCGTCGCTGCGCCGTGCGTTGCGCGCCCACCCGTGCCACGGGCTGGCCGACCGGGACGACCGCTCGCGGTGGTTCGAGCGCTACCAGCGCCTCGAGCGCGAGACCGAGCAGCTCCAGGACCGCGTGCGCTCGACGACGCACTCGCTCGCCCGCACGTTCGACCGCATCCGCGGGCTGCTCGGCGAGCGCGGCTACCTCGACGACGAGGACGTCACCGAGAACGGGCGTCGGCTCTCGCGGCTCTGGGGGGAGTCCGACCTCCTCGTCGCCGAGTGCCTGCGCCACGGCGTGTGGCGCGGGCTCGGCCCGGCCGAGATCGCGGCGGTGGCGTCGTCGCTGGTCTACGACAGCCGCCGCGACGACGGCGGCGTGCCCCGCGTGCCCGAGGACGCGACGTCGGCGGTCGAGGAGACGGTGGCCCTGTGGCACGACCTCGTCGCCGACGAGCGCCGCCACCGACTCGACCGCACCCGCGAGCCCGACCTCGGCTTCGCGTGGCCGGTGCACCGGTGGGTGCGCGGCGACTCGCTCGCGGTCGTGCTCGCCGGGGCCACCTCGCACGGCACCGAGCTGTCCGCGGGAGACTTCGTCCGTTGGTGTCGGCAGGTCGTCGACCTGCTCGACCAGATCCGCGCCGTCGCCGGCAACGAGGACACCGTGGGCCGGGCCGCGGGCGACGCGGTCCGCGCCATCCGGCGCGGTGTCGTCGCCGTGGGGGAGGGCTAGGACCGTGAGCACGCCGCCGGAGGAGCCGAGCGCCCGGCCGGAGTCGCCCTGGGCGCCGCCCGCGGCGGGGGCACGGGCTCCGAGGCGGAGCGCCCGGCATCGGACGACCCGAGGCCGAACGGTGCGGGCTCGGCCACCCGCGACGACACCCCGCCCGAGGGGATGCCCGGGCAGACGGCCCCGGCGACCACCGCCGACGATCCGAGCCCGTGGGCGCCGCCCGGCGGCCCGTCGCCGCAGCAGCCCGGCCAGCAGGAGCCCGGCCAGCAGCCCGGCCAGGCCGAGCAGCCCTCGGCCGCGCCGTCCGGCCAGGCCACGGGATACGGACAGCCCGGCTACGGGCAGGGGTACGGACAGCCGAGCTATGGCCAGCAGCCGGGGTACGGCCAGACCGGCTACGGCCAGACCGGCCAGCAGACCGCCTGGGGTCCGCCGGGACAAGGGCAGCAGCAGGGTTACGGCCAGCAGGGTTACGGCCAGCAGGGTTACGGCCAGCAGGGTTACGGCCAGCACCAGGGCCACGGTCCCCAGCCCGGCTACGGCCCGACCGGCTACGTCCAGCAGCCCGCCCCCGGCCCCGGGCC
The DNA here is from genome assembly GCF_050948445.1 of Actinomycetospora sp. CA-053990. Taxonomy (NCBI): domain Bacteria; kingdom Bacillati; phylum Actinomycetota; class Actinomycetes; order Pseudonocardiales; family Pseudonocardiaceae; genus Actinomycetospora; species Actinomycetospora sp. CA-053990. Next base: position 3,435,079 of record NZ_CP192043.1, read on the forward strand.
GAACCCGACGTCGGTGTGGGCGGCGCCCGGCACCGCGACGGGGTGGGGTCAGCCGGGTCCCGGCTGGGGCGGCCCGTACCCGCCGCAGCCCCGCAAGCCCTTCCCGTGGAAGGCGGTGGGCCTGGTCGTCGCGGCCCTCATCGTGATCGCGCTGATCGTGCTGGGGCTCCTGGCGTTCGTCATCGGGCCGCGGTTCGCCCGGGTCGACGTCCTCGACCCGGACTCGGTGACGCAGGGCGTCACGCGGGTGGTCACCGAGGACTGGCGCCGCCAGATCACCGGGGTCACCTGCCCGTCGGACCAGGAGGTGCGGCCCGGGGCGACGTTCACCTGCTCGGCGACCGTCGACGGCCGGCCCGCCCAGGTGCCCGTCTCGATCATCGACGCGAGCGGCACCTACTCGGTCGGGCAACCACGCTGATGGCGACGCTCGACGACGTCCGCCGTCTCGCGCTGGCCCTGCCGCGCACCGACGAGGCGGTGTCGTGGGGGTCGGCGCACTGGCGGGTGTCGAAGAAGGGCTTCGTCTGGGAGCGCCCGCTGCGCCGCTCCGACGAGGCGGCCCTCGAGGCCGCGGGCGTGCCGCTGCCCGACGGCGACGTGCTCGGCGTCCGGGTGGCGGACCTGGGCGTCAAGGAAGCGCTGATCGCCGACGACCCGGCCGTCTACTTCACGACGCCGCACTTCGACGGCTTCCCCGCGGTGCTCGTGCGGCTGGAGCGGATCGGGGTCGACGAGCTGCGCGAGCTGGTGGAGGACGCCTGGGTCGATCGCGCGCCGAAGACCGTCGCAAAGGCGTGGCTCGCCGACCAGGGCCGCGGCCAGGACGGCTGACCGACCCGCCCCTACTCGCCCCGCAGCGCGGAGACGAGACGGTCGACCGAGCCGGTGAGGTTCCAGCGCTCGGCGAGCGCCGCGAGCGCGTCCGGGTCGGCGGGTTCATGGGGCAGGGTGCGCCGCTCGCCGGTCCAGTCGATGGGGGCGTCGGGGGCGACGCGGACGACCTCGGGGGCGGCCACCAGGTACTCGCCCGCCCGCGCCATCTTCGCGCGGACGGCCGACGACATCCGCGTGTCGGAGCGGTCGAGCACCGCGGCGATCATCTCGTCCCACGAGCCGAACTTGGAGATCACCTGCGAGGCGGTCTTCTCCCCGATGCCCGCGACGCCGGGCAGGCCGTCGGAGGGGTCACCGCGCAGCATGGCCATCTCCGCGTAGCCGTCGCCGGCCCGGGCCACGGGCACGCCGTAGCGGGCGGCGACGTCCTCCGGCCCGTACAGCTCGTACTTCGACACGCCGCGGGCGATGTAGACGACGCGGACCGAGGTCGGCTCGTCGCGGACGAGCTGGAGCAGGTCGCGGTCGCCGCTGACGACCTCGATCGCGTCGGTGGACTCGGTGGCGCACAGGGTGCCGATGACGTCGTCGGCCTCGTAGCCCTCGGCGCCCGCGGTCGGGATCCCGATGGCGGCAAGCGTCTCGAGGATGAGGTCGACCTGCGGGCCGAGCTCGGGGGGCGCGGCCTCGGCGTCGGGGGCGCCGCCGACGGGGGAGGACGGGTCTCCCATCGTGGGGTCGACACGGTGGGCCTTGTACGACGGGATCGCCCGCACGCGGAACGCCGGACGCCAGTCGCGGTCCAGGCAGGCGATCACGGCGCCGGGGCGGCGCTCGCGGACCAGGCGGGCGACCATGTCGCAGAACCCGCGGGCCGCGTTCACCGGCGTGCCGTCCTGCGCGGTCAGGGTGGCCGGGACCCCGTAGAAGGCCCGGAACCACAGGCTGGCCGAGTCGAGCAGCATCACCGGCGCGTCCATGAGCGGCAGCCTCCCACCCCGGCGCCGAGGCACGGCGCTTGACGGGCCCACGCGACCGGAGTCCTCTGGTCGGCACCGATTCCCGGGGGAGCCGCCATGGACACCGTCGTCGTCGGCGCCGGACCCGTGGGGCTCGTCGGTGCCGTGGCGCTCGCGCGGCGGGGCCATCGCGTCCGGCTGGTCGACAACGACCCCGGGCCGGTGTCCGAGGACCGCTGGGACCGCCGCGGGGTCATGCAGTTCCGCCATCCCCACGGCTTCCGCGCGCAGGCCGTCGACGTGCTGCGCGCCGAGATGCCCGAGGCCGTGGACGCCCTGCTCGCCCGGGGTGCGGAGCCGATCGTGGTGCCGGGCGGGCCGGACGCCGACGCGACGGAGGGCATCGGTCTGCGCTGCCGCCGGGAGGTGGTCGAGCGGGAGATGCGACGGGTCGCCGAGGCCGAGCCGGGCGTGACGATGGTCCGGGCCCGCGCCGACGGCGTCCTCGCGGAACGCGGGCGCGCCGCCGGGGTGCGTGCCCGCGACGCCACGCTGGACGCAGGCCTCGTCCTCGTCGCCACCGGCCGGACGGCGAGCCTGGCCGACGACCTGCGCCCTACCGGCGAGTCCGTCGACTGCGGCCTGGCCTACACGTCGCGTCAGTACCGCCTGCGTCCCGGCGCCGAGCCCGGGCCCGTGAACTCCCCGATCGGGGCGGTGGCCCAGCACGACGGCTACGTCGTCATCGTCTTCCGCCACGACCTCGGGACGTTCTCCGCGCTCATCGCCCGGCCGAGCGGCGACGCCCGCCTGACCGCCCTGCGCCACGACGCTGCCTGGGAGGCGGCGGTGCGCGCGATCCCGATGCTCGACGTCTGGACCGACCCCGGCCGGGCGACGCCGATCTCCCCGGTGCTGCCGGGCGGGCGCCTGCACAACACCTACCGGGGCCAGCTCGACGAGGACGGCGGCGTCCCGCTCCCGGGTCTCGTGTTCGTCGGGGACAGCGTCTGTACGACGAACCCGACCGCGGGGCGCGGGGTGGCGACGTCGTTGATGCAGCTCGAGCACCTGCTGGCGCTCCTCGAAGAGTCCGGAGGCGACCTCGAGTCGCTGACCCTCGCCCACGACTCCTGGTGCACCGAGCGGATCCGACCGTGGTTCCTCGACCATGTCGCCGCCGACGCCGCCCAAGAGGACCGGTGGGCGGGCCACGACGTGGACCCGACCCGGCCGCCGACGTCCGACCTCGTCGTGTCGGCGACCGCGGTCGACCGCTCGCTGTTCGCCGTCGTCGGGCCCTACCTGACGATGCGGGCCCTGCCGGACTCGCTGGTCTCGGTGCACCCGCGGGTCCAGGAGATCTACGCCTCGGGCTGGCGGCCGCCGGTCGCCGAGGGGCCGACGTCCGACGAGCTGGCCGAGCTCGTCGTGCGGTCCGCCCCGGACGCTCCCGGCGCCGCGGCCACGGCCTTGGCGTAGCGCGACCCGGCCGCGAGCAGGACCAGGCCGGCCCCCAGGAACGCCGCGACGCGGGCGAGGCCGTCGAGGGCGGTGAGGTCGAAGGTCACGAGCTTCACCACCGCGGCGATCACCAGCACGCCGCCGAGCACCCGCGACAGCGAGTCCTTCAGGCCGCGCGCGAGCAGGACCAGCGCGATCGCGGTCCAGGAGATGGTGACGAGGACGTGGCCGACGAGGAACGCGTCGCGGGTGGGCGAGATCAGCAGCGCCGCGGTCACGACCGCACCGGCCGCTCCGTAGAGCGCGACGACGCCGAGCAGGCCGGCAGCCGTCGCGGCCCGGCCGCGGTCGCGCAGCCACCCGAGCCGGCCCAGGGCGACCAGGGCGACCAGGGCGACCGCCGAGAGCAGGAGGTCGACCGCGAGGGCGGCGGCGAGCTCGCCGACCGCGCCCGCGGTGACCGCGCCACCCGGCAGGGTGACGACGAACGGGCGGGCCGGGAAGCTCGCGACGAGCTCCATCGGGGCGTCCAGCCCGAGCGCGACCAGGCCCCCGACGACGCCCAGCACGGCGGCGGCGAGCAGCGGACCGGCCCGGCGGGTCACCACGGCGGCGACGCCGAGCACCAGGGCCTCGGCGAGCAGGGGAGCGACAGCGGGCCGGAGCCCATGGCGAGAACGGTCGCGACCAGCAGCGCGCCGGTGGCGCCGGCTCCGGCGACGAGGGCGAGCGCGCGGTGTCCCGTCGGAGCGCCGGCACGGTCGAGGGCGACCACGACGAGCAGCAGCGCGACCGCGACACCGCCGGCGACGAGGGTGCCGGGGATGCGGGCCAGGCCGATGCTGACGAGCAGGACCGGCAGCACCGGGGCCCCGAGCACGGCGGTGGCGGCCACCCGGCCCGACGCACCGAGAAGGACGGCCGAGACGCCGCCCGCGACGAGGACCGCGAGCACCGCGACGGTCGTGGCGAGGTGGGTGTCGGGGACGCCGGCGAGCAGCCGGATCGCGGCGCCGAGGGCCGCGAGGGTCGAGACCACGGCGGCGGTCGTCGCGACGGCGGGCCAGGTGCGACGGCGGGCGACGAGCACGGCCGCGACCTGGGCACCGAGCACGAGGGCGACGAGCGTGGGCGTCGGACCGCCGACGACCAGGGGAGCGGCCAGCCCGGCGGCGACGAGCACGCCGAGGGCGAGTCCCTGGTGGCGCCAGTGGTCGGCCAGCACCAGCCCGCCGGCGGTGACCGCCAGGGCGAACGGGGCGCCGAGCGCGAGGGAGAAGCCCGAAGAGGGCGACCGCGGCGGCCACGGTCAGGAAGAGCGCCGACACGCCGGTCGCGGCGAGGGCGACCGCGGCGGACGGCACCGCGGCATCCGCGGCATCCGCGGCATCCGCGGCATCCGCGGCCCGGCGTCGCACACGGACCCCGATCCCGACCAGCGCCAGACCGAGCACGGCGCCGCCGACCACCCGCGCCTCGGGCCCGAACCAGCCGCGCCCGGCCGCGAGGACGAGCAGCAGCACGACACCGAGCACCGTCGTCGCCGCGCCGGTGACGGCGAGCAACTTGGCCGGCGACCAGGCGGCGCGGGGAGCGCGGGGCGGACGGGGCGCGCGCACGGGGCGAGCCGGCGGCGACGGAGGCCCCCAGCCCGCGGGCGCCGGGGCCCACGCGACCGGCGGGGCCCAGGGCCCGGGCGGCGGGGGAGCCGGCACGGGCGACGGCGCCGGGAGGCCCGGCCGCGGGGCACTCTGCAGCGTCAGGAGGGTCGTGCGGATGCGGTCCACCTCGCGGGCCACGCCCGCGAGGTCGTCACCGAGGCGGGCGACGAGCGCGTCCTGCGGCACCGGGGTGTTCATGGCACGGAGCCTGGCCTGCCGGGACCGGCCCGCCCAGGGGAGGACTACTCAGTCCGGAGGATGAGTATCGCGTGACGCCCGCGACGAGCGGGCACAGGCCGCTTGCCAGTCCCACACACCGGAGGGAGACCCACCATGGGTGACATCGCGTCCAAGCTCGACAAGGACTACGAGACCAAGTCCGCGCAGGAGATCGCCGACGCACCGGTCGCCGCCCTGCAGGGCGTGAGCGAGAGCGACGCCGAGAAGCTCAAGGAAGCGTTCAACATCAAGACCGTGCGCGACCTGGGCACGAACAAGTACTTCCTCTGGGCGCAGGCGTTCGCGAAGCTCGCCGAGTGATCCCGCGGGTGCGCCCCGGGCACCTGACCCGGGGCGCACCCCGCACGGCCCCGCCTGTCCTAGGCTCGGCGACCATGAGCAGCACCCTCGCGTCCGACCGCGTGACGGCCCGGCTCGAGCGCGCCCGGGCCGCCGCCCGGCAGGCCGGGGTCGACGCCCTGGTGATCACGCCCGGGCCCGATCTCCAGTACCTCACGGGCGTCGTCAAGCACTCCCACGAACGGCTCTCGGCCCTGCTGCTGCCCGTCGACGGCGACGCCGCGTTCGTCGTCCCGACGCTGGAGCGCCCCGGCCTCGACGGCACCGCCGTCGACACGATGGAGGTGCTGACCTGGACCGACGGCGTCGACCCGCACGCCCTCGCCGCCTCCCGTCTCGGGGATGCCCGCCGCGTCGCGGTGGTGGCCGACATGCCCGCCCTGCACGTCCTCGGCCTGCGTGACGCCCTGCCGCAGGCCTCGCTCGAGCTGGCGACGCCGGTGCTGCGCGAGCTGCGCATGCGCAAGGACGACGTGGAGGTCGACGCGCTGCGCCGGGCCGGCGCGGCCATCGACGCGGTGCACGCCCGCGTCCCGGGATGGCTCGTGGCCGGGCGCACCGAGGCCGAGGTCGGCGCGGACATCACCGCGGCGATCCTCGAGGAGGGCCACACCGAGGCCGCGTTCGTCATCGTGGGCTCCGGGCCGAACGGCGCGAGCCCGCACCACGAGGTGTCCGACCGGGTGATCCAGGCCGGCGACGTCGTCGTCGTCGACATCGGCGGGCCGCTGCCGGAGGGCTACAACTCCGACTCCACGCGCACCTACGTGGTGGGGGAGCCCGGCGACGAGGTCCGCGACGTCTACGCGGTGCTCCAGCGCGCCCAGGCGGCGGCGGTCGCCGCGGCGCGGCCCGGCGTCACCGCCGAGAGCGTCGACGAGGCCGCCCGCGCGATCATCCGGGACGCCGGGCACGGCGAGTACTTCGTGCACCGCACCGGGCACGGCATCGGCCTCGAGGTGCACGAGGAGCCCTACATCGTCGCCGGCAACGACCTCCTCCTCGAGCCGGGCATGGCCTTCAGCATCGAGCCGGGGATCTACTTCCCGGGGCGCTGGGGTGCCCGCATCGAGGACATCGTCGTGGTCACCGACGACGGCTGCGAGCCGGTGAACCGGCAGCCCCACGACCTGCTCTCGTGCTGACGGCCCACCCCGAGCCCGCCCGGACGACACCCGCACGCTCCGCCCGGGGCGCCGTCTGGCTGCGCCTCCTCGGCGCGGTCGTGGCGGGGCTCCTGCTCTACGTCGCGTTCCCGCCGTTCGGCGCCTGGTGGGCCGCGCCGCTGGGCCTCGCGCTGATCGTCGCCGTCGTCGACGGGCGCCGGGTGCGCAACGCGTTCGGGCTCGGGGCGCTGGTCGGCGTCGCCTACCAGCTGCCGCTGCTGCACTGGACCGGCGAGTACGTCGGCGCCGTCTGGCTGCTCCTGCTCGTCGCCCTCGTGGTGGTGGTCGCCCTCCCGGTCGCGCTGTTCCCCCTGGTGACGCGCCTGCCCGGGGCGCCGGTGTGGGTGGCGTGCGTCTGGGTGGCGGGCGAGGCCCTCATCGAGCGCTGGCCCTTCGACGGCTTCCCCTGGGCGAAGGTCGCGTTCGGCCAGCCCGGCGGGCTGTTCGCCCCGCTGGCCTCGCTCGGCGGCGCGCCGCTGGTGAGCTTCGCCGTGGCGCTGTCCGGGGCCGGCCTCTGGGCCCTCGTGCGCGCGCTGCGCCCCCGCGCCGTCCCCGCGCCGCGGCGGGCGCCCTGGTCGCCGTCCTGCTCGGGCCCGTCGCGGGGCTCGCGACGCTGCCGTCGGTGCGCGCCGACACCCCGGGTCCGGCGATCACGGTGGCCGCCGTGCAGGGCAACGTCCCGCGCGCGGGCCTCGACTTCAACGCCCAGCGCCGGGCCGTGCTCGACAACCACGTCGCGCAGACCCGCCGCCTCGCCGACGACGTCCGGGCGGGCCGCACCCCCAGGCCCGACCTGGTGATCTGGCCCGAGAACGCCTCGGACATCGACCCGATCCGCAACGCCGACGCGGCCCGGGAGATCCGGGCCGTGACCGACGAGATCGGGGTGCCGGTGGTGGTCGGCGCCGTGCTGTCGGGCACCCGCGGCCCGGACGGGACGCTGGTCCAGGGGCCGCGCAACGCCTCGATCGTCTGGGTGCCGGGCCGGGGTCCCGGCGCGACGTACGTGAAGCGCCACATCCTCCCGTTCGGTGAGTACATCCCGCTGCGCGGCGTCGCCGAGCTCGTCTCACCGCTGGTCGATCGCGTCACCGACTTCGAGCCCGGCACCGGCACGGGCGTGCTGCCCGCCGGTCCGGCCCGGCTCGGCGTCGTGACCTGCTACGAGGTCGTGTTCGACGACTCCGTGCGCGACGCCGTCCGCGGCGGGGCCGACCTGCTCACGGTGCCCACCAACAACGCGACCTTCGGGTACAGCGACATGACCTACCAGCAGCAGGGGATGTCGCGGCTGCGCGCGATCGAGCACGACCGCGCCGTCGTCATCGCCGCCACGAGCGGGCAGAGCGCGATCGTGGCGCCCGACGGGACGCTCGTCGCGCGCACCGGGCCGCTGTTCACGCCCGGGCTGCTCGTCGAGACGGTGCCGCTGCGGACGACGACGACGCTCGCCACGCGGCTGGGGGCCGCCCCGGAGTGGGTCCTGGTCGCGCTGGGGCTCGGCGCGGTGGCCGTGGGGCTGGTGCGGCGCCGGCGGGACGCCGCGTGACGGGACCACGTCCGGACGGGTCCGACGTGCTGGTCACCGTCCCCACGTACAACGAGCGCGAGAGCCTCCCCGGTCTCGTCACCCGGCTGCTCGACACCCTGCCCGCGGTGCGGATCCTCGTCGTCGACGACGGCAGCCCCGACGGCACCGGGGCACTCGCCGAGTCGATCGCCGCGACCGACGCCCGTGTCCGGGTGCACCACCACGCGCCACGGGCCGGTCTCGGCGCGGCGTACGTGGACGCCTTCGGCGCGGTGCTGGACGGCGGGTGCGACGGCTTCGCCGACGGCGTCGGGTGGATCGTGCAGATGGACGCCGACGGCTCGCACGCCCCGGAGCAGCTGCCCCGTCTGCTGGCGGCGGCCCGGGAGGCCGACGTCGTCCTGGGCTCCCGCTACGTGCCCGGCGGCGGGACGGAGGGTTGGGCCTGGCACCGGCGCCTGCTCTCCCGCGCGGGCAACGTCTACTCGCGCCGGGCCCTGCGGCTCTCGCTGCACGACGTCACCGGCGGCTACCGCTGCTTCCGGCGCGGTGCGCTGGCCGAGGTGGGCATGGCGACGGTCGCCTCGGAGGGCTACTGCTTCCAGGTCGACGTCGCGTTCCGCGTGCAGCGGGCCGGGATGCGGGTGCGCGAGGTCCCGATCACGTTCGTCGAACGCGCCCACGGCGAGTCGAAGATGAGCGGTGCCGTGGTCCGCGAGGCGCTGTGGCGGATCACGTCCTGGGCCGTGCGCGACCGGGCGCGATGCCGCCGGGCGCGGCCCCGCTGAACAGGCGAAAGGGCCGCCCCGGCGAATGCCGGAACGGCCCTCACGATCTCGTGAACGCTCAGGCGCTCTCGGAGCGGCGCTCCTTGAGCAGGCCGAGACGCTCGTCGAGCAGCTCCTCGAGCTCGGGCACCGAACGGCGCTCGAGCAGCATGTCCCAGTGGGTACGCGGAGGCTTGGACTTCTTCTGCTCGGGCTCGGTGCCGTCGATCCGCTTGCCCTCGTCGCCGTGCAGGCGGCACTCCCAGGTCACGGGCGCCTCGGCGTCGTCCGAGAACGGCACCTCGAAGTCGTGGCCCTTGGGGCAGCGGTAGGCGAAGGAACGGCGGGGGGCGAGGTCGTGGTCGCGGTCGGTCTCGTAGCTGACAGCGCCGAGACGGCTGCCACGGAGGACGCGGTCGGCCATGATGGTGTCCTTTCCTCGACTGCGAGTGCACCCGAGGACGCACGGCCTTCGGGCACGCGTGGTTCAACGCCGCACCACCACGGTTCGTTCCCGCGGTGCCCGCCGTTCATCCCGTGCGTGACCCGACTCACGGGTGCACACCGGCCACGGAGTACCCCGACCGGCGCGCCTCCACACGGTATCGGGTCATGCGCGATGAATTGCGCGCCATCCGGATCTCAGGCCGGCGCGGTCCACGCCCCGCGGGTGACGAGCACGTCGCGCAGCAGATCGGGCCGATCGGTCATGAGCCCGTCGACGCCGAGGTCGAGCAGGCGGTGCATCTCCGAGGTCCGGTCGACGGTCCAGACGTGCACCTCGATCCCGAGCGCGTGCGCGGCGGCCACCATCGCGGGGTCGATCACCGTCAGGGCCCCGAGCCGCACCGGCAACTGCGCGAGGTCGCCGTGCACCCGGAGCACACGGTCCAGCGGGCGCCGGAGCAGCGAGGGGGTCACGGCCCGGCCGCGCAGACGCAGCGCCGAGCGGCTCGCGAGCCCGGTGACGACGCGGTCGCCGAACCGCGCGCGGACGGTCTGCAGGCGGCTCTCGTCCATGCTGGCGACGGCCACCCGCTCGGCCACGTCGTCGCGTTCGAGCAGACGGAGCATCGGCGCGACGGCGCCCGGCGCCTTGAGGTCGACGTTGAACCGCGTGTCCGGCAGCGCCTCGAGCACCTCCTCGAGCCGTGGCAGCGGCTCGCGCCCGCGCAGCCGCACGCCGGCGAGGTCGGCCCACGGCATCGTGCGCAGCACCCCGGGGTGGCCGGCGACGCGACGCAGGGTCGCGTCGTGGTGCACGACGAGGACGCCGTCCGCGGTGGCGTGGACGTCGGTCTCGACGTGGGTGTAGCCCTCCTCGACCGCCCGGCGGAAGGCGGCCAGCGAGTTCTCCAGGCCCTCGAGCTCGCCGATGTGCCAGCCGCGGTGCGCGAACGCGCGCGGTGTCCGTCCGGCCAGGTACGGGTGCTGCGCCGGGGTCACGCTCGCGGAGTCTGCCCGCTGGGCGGCCATCCTGCGCACCGCACACGATGCGGGTCTCGTTCCCCGGACGGCGGCTGCGCAGTGCCGTGACCCGTGACACGTTTCGGTGGCGGCCCGGGTCACCGTGCAGGCGTTCGTGCACATGCAGTAGTCTCGGCGATCACGCTGGGCTGAGGGGAGCGCAGATGCCGAAGGGGTCGGGGGGTGAGCCCTCCTGGTGGTCGTCCGGGTCCGTCCCCGACGACCTCCCGAGCTGGGCCCGCCGTGGCCTCGACGAGGCCCCCGAGGAGCTCGCGCCCTCGCCGCCGCCCCCGCGGTCCCGGCACCGTCGACGCGGCGCTGCGGCCGCCCCCGTCGCTGCCGGTGGCTCGCACCGTCTCCGGGGCTGGGGCTGGCCGCCGCCTCGGTCGCCGCGGCCGCCGCCGTGGTCCTGCTGGCGGTCTCGACGCTGGCGAACAACGGCGAGAACACCGCCCTGCCGCGCGTCGGCACCTTCCCGGTCGTCGCCCCGGGCACGCTCCCGGACGGCACCGTGCCCCCCGGCACGGGAACCCGCGGCCCGCAGCAGCCGGGGTCGCCGGCCGACGCCTCGGTGCTCCCGCCGCTGCAGGACCCGAGCGTGGCGCTCGCCGAGCCCCCGCGCACCGTCACCGTCGCCCCGCGGGTGCTGGCCCGCGACGACGACACCACGACACCGTCCACCCGCCGCACCACGACGACCTCCGCGGCCGAGGACGACGACGAGACCACGGCCGGCGGCAGCAGCGGCGAGACCCGGACGCCCCGTGACACCGACGACGACGAGGGCTCGGGCGGTAGCTCGGGCAGCGGCTCGGGTGGCTCCGGCGGCGGTTCCGGAGGCGGCTCGGGTGGCTCCGGCGGCGGTTCCGGGAGCGGCGGCGGGTCCGGCTCGGGCTCCCGCGGTGGCGGGATCGTCGGCGGGCTCGGGGACACCGTCGGCGGTGTGGTGAACGGCGTCGGCCGCGTCACCAACCGCGTGCTCGGCTGAGGGGCCCGAAGGCAGCTCTCCCGTTCGATGTCCCGAGAGTGCTGTGGGAGTTCCCGCGCTGACGGCACTGCCGAGAGATCGAGAGGGAGAGACCGCGCCTCAGCTCGCCGACGGCTTCTCCGGGAGGTCGGGGCGCTCGGTGTGATCCGGGCCCTCGCCGAGCGCCGCGGCGTAGAGGTCGCCGTGGGCCTCGATGCGCGCCAGCACGTCCGCGGGGGAGAAGGTCAGCTCCCGGACCTCGGTCGCCGCGGTGACCTCGTCCCACGTCAGCGGCGTGGAGACCGTCGGTGCGCCGTTCGCCGCGCGCGCACGCATCGAGTACGGCGCGACGGTGGTCTTCGCGGTGTTGTTCTGGCTCCAGTCGACGAAGATCTTCCCGCGTCGCCGGTCCTTGGCCATGATCGCGGTGACCGAGCGCGGGGTCTCGCGGGCCAGGAGCTCGGCGACGTTCTTCGCGTAGGCGGACGTGCGCCCCGGGTCGTCGACCCGCACCGCGGCGCTGACCTGCATGCCCTTGCTACCGCTGGTCTTCGGGCAGGGCGTGAGCCCGTCGGCGGCGAGGACGTCGCGCAGGCGCTCGGCCAGGCGCGCGCAGTCGACCACCGTGGTGCCCTCGCCGGGGTCGAGGTCGAACACCAGCTCGTCGGGCGGCTGGACGACGTCGTCGTCGTCGACGCGCCACTGCGGCACGTGCAGCTCGAGGACCGCGAGGTTGGCGAGGTAGACCAGCGTCGCGAGCTCCTCGACCACCACGAAGTTGGCCGTCGTCGTGCCCCGGCTGCTGCCGGGGGTGGGGACCTCGACGCTGCGCAGCCACTCCGGCGCCTTGGCCCCCGCGTTCTTCTCGTAGAAGGACGGGGCGGAGATGCCGTCCGGGAAGCGCCGCAGCGTCAGGGGCCGGCCGGCGAGGTGGGGGAGGATCGTGTCGGCGACCCGGGCGTAGTAGTCGATCACCGACGCCTTCGGGACGTCGGGGTAGAGCTCCTTGTCCAGGTTGGACAGCCGCAGCGACCGGCCGCCCACCGCGACCCGCGGGGACTGTGCCGCCTTGTTCCGGGCGGGCGCCGGAGCGTCGGACTTCCGGCGCTGGACGAGCCAGTCCTTCTCGTCGTGGTCGCTCCGGTCCGGCTTGAAGAAGACGAACCGGCCCTCCACCCGCTCGCCGTGCAGCGTCACCGCGACCTCGGTGTCCGACCACTTCTCGACCTCGTAGCGCCCGGCGTCCCAGATCGTCATGGCTCCGCCGCCGTACTCGCCGGCGGGGATCTCGCCGTGGAAGTCCAGGTACTCCAGCGGGTGGTCCTCGGTGTGCACCGCGAGCCGGGGCGCCCCGGGCTTGTCGGGCAGCCCGCGCGGCACCGCCCAGCACACGAGCACGCCGTCGCGCTCGAAGCGGACGTCGTAGTGCAGGCGGCGCGCGTGGTGCTCCTGCACGACGAAGCGCTCCCCGGCGGGGGCCTCCCCGACCTCTCCGAACGGCTCCGGCGTGCGCGCCGGATCCCGCTTCGCGTTGTACTCGGAGAGGTCGGGCATGTCGGATATCTACCCGACCTCGCGGCCCTGGTGCACCCCGGTCCCGCTGAACCCGAAGAATGCGAACATCGCCGCGGCGACGTCCGGACCCGCGGGGTCGGCGTACTGCTCCCCGGCGCGGCCCCCGGACCAGTCGTGGCCCATGCCGTGCACCGTCCACGACTCCGCGAGCACCCGGCCGCCCGGCTCGGACCAGCGCTCCCGCGTCCAGTCGCGCCCGGCCTCGGTGCGCCCGGTCTCGCGGACGTGCTCGGTGGCGCCCTTCGCGGCGAGCGCCGCCCGCACCACGGCCTCGCCGTTGCCGGCCGCGACGGTGCGGTCGGCGTCGCCGTGCACGACGATCAGCGGGACCGGACCGGCGTCCGTCACCGTCCGGGGCGGGCTGGACATCGCCGCGAACGCCGAGCCGACGTCGCGGGCGGCGCCGTGGGGGAGTCCCGAGTGCACGCCTGCGCCGCAGAACAGGTCCGGGTAGGTCGCCGCCATCACCGCGGCCATCGCGGCGCCCGCGGAGAACCCGGCGACGGCGACCCGCGATGGGTCGACGCCGTGCTGCGCGGTGACCTCGCGGGTCACGGCGGCGATCATCGCGGGCTCGCCGGCGTCGCGGGCCTGGTCGCCGGGGCGGAACCAGTTCCAGTAGCCCATCGCGTTCGCCGAGCGCGACTGCTCGGGGTAGGCGACGACGACCCCGGCCCGTTCGGCCGCCTCGTCCATCCCGGTGCAGGCGGCGAACGCGTCGGCGTCCTGGGTGCCGCCGTGCAGCATCACCAGCAACGGTGCGCCAGCGGTCCTGTCACTGGAGGCACCGGTGGGCACGTACAGGCGGTAGGCCAGGCCGCCGGCCGAGCCGCGGGTGACGGTGCCGGGCGCGCGATCGGACGTCCCGGCGCCGGCGGCGCCCCGGGGCCCGGGCATCGAGCCGCCCGGCATCGAGAAACCGCCCGGCATCGTGCTCGACGGCATGGTGAAGGCCGGCATCGTGCCCCCGCTCATGGGAAGGCCGCCGCCGAGGCGCTCCTGCAGGGCGGAGGTGGCCTCCATGAGCCGGCCCGAGCGCATCAGGCGCGCGGCCTCGCTCGTCCCGTTCATCGCCGTCCCGGCGCGCAGGGTGTCGCGGATCAGCTTGGCGGTACGGAACACGGTGCCTCCAGGGACAGCGGTCAGACGGTGCGGGACCCGAGCGCCGACTTGACGGCCCGGCTCGCGCGGAAGGCCCCGAGCACCTCGACCGAGGCGATCGTGGCCAGCGCGAGCTCGGGCGTGACGTCGTCGGCGACGGTGGCGAGCCCCAGCACCCGGATGTGCACCTGCTCGCCCCGGTCACGCATCGCCTCCAGCTCAGGGCGGGAGAAGTGCTGCGTGCCGAGCACGAGGGTGCGGCGCGCGACCGTGTGCTCGATCGCGGGGGCGCTCGCCGTGAGTTGGTTGCGCACGGCGGTGCGGATGAAGTCGGTGCGGTTGGTGAAGTGTCCTTCCTGCACCAGGAGGTCGATCCGGCCGAGGTCGACCGGCCCGAGGTTCACGGTGATCTTCTCGGTACGGTCCGGCTCACCGGCCATCATGCCCTCCTTAAGCCATCCATATGGATGGTGCATGGAGGGCGGCATGCGCGCAAGTCCTAGCCCTGGGCGGCGTAGCGGTGCAGGACGAGCGACGAGTCGGCGAGCTGCCGGGCCTCGAGCAGCCGCAGAGGGACACGACCCGTTCCGTTCAGCGCAGCCTCCGCCAGCAGCGGCATCCCGGCCCCGAGCAGCGCCGGACCGACCAGGACGTGCAGCTCGTCGACCAGACCCGCGACGAGGAGCGGGTTCCAGGTCCGGAAGCTGCCGAACGCGAGGACGTCGCCGCCGTCGCCCGCGGTGAGCTCGGCGACCGTCGCCGCCGCGTCGGCACGCGGGACGACCCGGGTGATGTCGGCCCAGGGCGCGCCCGGCTCGATCACCAGCGAGTCCGAGACGACGACCTTCTCCAGCCTGTCGTGCTCCCGGGCGATCTCCCGCTGGCGCTCGTCCTGCGCCGGGTCGTCGGCCACGGCGGGCCAGTAGGACCGGAACTCCTCGTAGGTCTGCCGGCCGGCCAGCAGGGTGCCGGCGGCACGGATCCGCTCGAGGGCGTAGACGTTGAAGCCCTCGTCGAAGGGCATGCCCACGAGATCGCCCCCGGGCCCGGCGACGAACCCGTCGAGCGAGGTGATGGCGGTGACGACGAGCGTGCGCATGGTCGGTGCTCCTCCGGATCGGCGCGCCGGTCGCGCGCTCTCGGTCCGGGGACGGAACCGACGCGGGATTCTCGACACGACCGCGCCCGGTCTGGGTAGCGTCCTCGCCGTGACCACGACGGCGATCCCCGACGACGGGCTCGTCGTGGTGGTCAAGCAGGACTGCCCGACCTGCCAGCTGGTCGCGCCGGTGCTCGGGGACCTCGACGCCATCGTCTACAGCCAGGACGACCCGGCGTTCCCCGACGGCGTCGCCGTCGTCGACGACACCGGACTCGACGCGAGCCTCGCGCTGGGCATCGACGTGGTGCCGACGCTGCTGCGCCGCCGCGAGGGCGCCGAGACCGACCGCGCCGAGGGCTGGGACCGGGCGCGCTGGCGGGAGCTGTCCGGCGTCGCCGACCTCGGCGCGGACCTCACCGACTGGAAGCCGGGCTGCGGCTCCCGCACCCACGACCCGGCGGTGGCCGAGGAGCTGCTGGTGCGCACCCGCGGGCACGAGCTGCACGCCCGGCGCGTCGAGCTCGCCGGGCTCGAGGACGAGGCCGAGGCGCTCTACGACCGCGGCTGGACCGACGGCCTCCCGGTGGTGGCGCCGACGCCGGCGCGGGTGCTGCGGATGCTGGCCGGGACGTCGCGCGCGCCCGACGAGGTCGTCGCCACCGTGCCCCCGAACCTCGTGCCGGCGACCGTCGAGAAGGTCGCCATCAACGCCGTCCTCGCGGGCTGCCGTCCCGAGTACCTCCCCGTGGTGCTCGCCGCCGTGGAGGCCGCCTGCGCCGAGGAGTTCAACGCCCATGGCCTGCTCGCCACCACCTGGGCCGCCGCACCGGCGGTCCTGGTCCACGGCCCGATCGCGCGCCGGATCGGGGTGAACACGGGGGGCAACGCGCTGGGGCAGGGCACCCGGGCGAACTCGACGATCGGGCGCGCGCTGCAGCTGGTGATCCGCAACGTCGGCGGCGGCCGTCCCGGCGAGGTCGACCGCGCGACCCTGGGCCAGCCCGGCAAGGTCGGGCTCTGCTTCGCCGAGGACGAGCAGCACTCGCCGTGGGAGCCGCTGTCGGTGTCGCGCGGGGTGCCGGCGGGGGCCTCGGCGGTGACGGTGTTCGCCGCCGAGGGCGCCCAGGGCGTCGTCGACCAGATCTCGCGGACGCCGGGGTCGCTGGCGCGCTCGCTCGCCCGGGGCTGCGCGACGTCGGGCACCCCAAGATCGCGCCCGGGTTCGACGCGGTGCTCGTCGTCGTCCCCGAGCACGCCGCGGTCTTCGCCGAGGCGGGCTGGGACCGGGCCCGCCTGCACGCCGAGCTCGACGAGCTGCTCCTGCTGGCGCCCGAGGAGATCGCGCGCGGCGCCGACGGCATCGACGAGGGCATGCCGGCCCCACTGCACCGGCCGCTGGGGCCGCGTCCGAAGTTCCGGCCCGGCGGGCTGATGATCGCCGTCGCCGGCGGGGGAGCGGGGAAGTTCTCCGCCGTCCTCGGCGGCTGGGTCGGCGGCCCCGGCGGCAGCACGCCCGTCACCCGCGTCATCGAGGAGGACCCGTGAGCTCATCGATCGTCCTGGACCCCACCGACGAGGCACGCCCCGCCGCGCGCACCGTCGGGCCGCGGCCCGACGACCTCGCCGGGCGCACCGTCGGGCTGCTCGACATCTCGAAGCCCCGCGGCGAGGTCTTCCTCGACCGCCTGGAGACCCTGCTCGCCGAGCGGGGTGCGGCGGTCCGGCGCTACGCCAAGCCGACCTTCACCCGCCCCGCGCCCGCCGACCTGCGCGCGGAGATCGCCGCCGAGTGCGACGTGGTGATCGAGGCCCTCGCCGATTGAGGCTCGTGCACGTCGTGCAGTGTGCACGACCTGGCCGCCCTCGAGGCCGACGGCGTGACGGCCACGTTCGTCGCGTCCACGGAGTTCGTCACCGCCACCGACGCCCAGGCGCGCGCCCTGGGTTTCGCGAGCGTGCCGGCGGTCTACGTCGCGCACCCGATCCAGGACCGCACCGACGCGGAGATGGCCGCGCTCGCCGACGAGGCGCTCCCGCGGGTCCTCGCGGCGGTCACCGGGGACGCCGGCGTCGGCCACTGAAAGGCCCCTGGACCACGGGGCGGCGGACCCCGGTGCGGTGTCCCGGGGCGGGCGTGGTTGCCTGATCCGATGGCACCGGTGGGGTGGCGGCCACGGGTCCGCCGGCCGATGACCGGACGGATGGCGCCGTCGTGGCGGCGTCTGCGCGAGACCCGTCGGCTCTACCGCGCCCGTCACGGCGACCACCTCGCCGCCGCGGTCACGTTCTTCACCGTGCTCGCCCTGGTGCCGCTGCTGATGCTCGCGGTGTCCGCGGTCGGGTTCGTGCTCTCCTCGAGCCAGAGCGTGTTCGACCGGGTGGAGGGCCTCCTCGCGGTGGCGCTGCCCCAGCCGGTGAGCCTGGAGGTCGTCGACGTCGTCCACGTCGTCGTGGCCGAGCGCGGCACCCTCGGCGTGCTCGCGCTGACGGCCGCGGCGGTCTCCGGGTGGAGCTGGATCAGCCACCTGCGCGACGCCGTGACCGCGCTGCTGGGACGGCCGTGTCCGGAGCACCGGCTGCGCCACGCGTTCTCCGACGTCGGCGCGCTGCTGGGCATCGGCGTCGCGCTGGCCGTCTCGTTCGCGCTGGCGTCGCTCACCGGCGTCCTGGGCAGGCGGCTGCTCGACCTCCTGGGCCTGACCAGCACCCTCGGTGCCCGGGCGGTGCTGGCGGTCGGGTCGATCGCGATCGGGCTCGCCGCGAACTGGCTCGTCGTCGCGTGGTGCCTGGCCCACCTGCCGCGCCCGACGCGTGCCCTCCGCCCGTTGCTGCCGGCGGCGGCGGTCGCCGCGGTGGGACTCGTCGTCCTGCAACAGATCGGTGGCCTGTACTTCCGCCTCATCGGCACCTCGCCCGCGGTGGCGGCGCTGGGCGCCCTGATCGGCTTCCTGCTGATCGTCTATCTCGTGGTCCGCTGGTTGTTCCTCGTCACGGTGTGGACCGACACCCGCGCGCCGGAATCCGTCTCGGATCGCAGCGAGGCCGGTCGCACCGGGATCGAGCTGGTCGCCGACCTGGTGGGGTGAACCCGCTCCACCGACGACCCACCCATCCCTCAGGTGGCGTACGGAACATCGGATTGCCGGTGCTCTCGGGCTCACGGCGGGCATACGCTGCTCCGCGAGATCCGGGAGGAGGCACCCAGATGACCGTCGGCGCGGACGCCGGAATCGCGCATCGTGACGCCGTGGACGCCGTGCGGCGGGGGCTCGCGGAGCTCCCCCCGGACGCCCCGGTGCGGCTGCGCAAGAAGACGTCGAACCTGTTCCGCTTCCGGGACGGCGGCGGTGCTCGTGGGGGGCTCGCCGTCGACGGGCTGGACCGCGTGCTGTCGGTCGACCCCGTCGCCCGCACCGCCGACGTGGCCGGGATGACGACCTACGAGGACCTCGTCGCCGCGACCCTCCCGCACGGGCTGATGCCGCTCGTGGTCCCGCAGCTCAAGACCATCACGCTCGGCGGCGCCGTCGTCGGGCTCGGCATCGAGTCGACGTCGTTCCGCGACGGCCTGCCGCACGAGTCGGTGATCGAGGCCGACGTCCTCACCGGCACCGGCGAGATCCTCTCGACCGTCGACCACCCCGATCTCCTCGCCGGCCTGCCCAACTCGTACGGCACGCTCGGGTACGCGCTGCGCCTGCGCATCGAGCTCGCCCCGGTCCGGCCGTTCGTGCGGCTGCGCCACCTCCGCTTCGACACCGCCGAGGAGACCGCGGCGGCGCTCGCCGAGATCACCGCGACCGGGCGGTGGGCGGGGGAGCGGGTGGACTTCTGCGACGGCACCGTGTTCTCCCCGCAGGAGCACTACCTCTCGCTCGGCGAGATGGTCGACACCGCGCCGTACCTCTCGGACTACACCGGGCAGGGGATCTACTACCGGTCCATCCAGGAACGCGACACGGACCACCTGACGATCCACGACTACCTGTGGCGCTGGGACACCGACTGGTTCTGGTGCTCGCGGGCCCTCGGCGTGCAGAACCCGACGGTGCGGCGCCTGTGGCCCTCGCGCTACCGCCGCTCCGACGTCTACCGCCGGCTCGTCGCCCTGGACCGTCGCCTCGGTCTGTCGCAGGCGATCGCCCGCCGGAACGGGGCGGCGGGGGTCGAGCCGATCATCCAGGACGTCGAGGTGCCGGTGGACCGGCTCCCGGGTTTCCTCGAGTTCTTCCATCGGGAAATCGGCATCAGCCCGGTGTGGTTGTGCCCGTTGAAGCAGCGTGACGGGCGTGCGTGGCCGCTCTACCCCTTGGACCCCGGCACCACCTACGTCAACGTCGGCTTCTGGTCGGACGCCGAGCTCGCCCCGGGCCAGGCGCCCGACCACCACAACCGGCGCATCGAGGAGGTCCTCATGGATCTCGACGGGCACAAGTCGCTGTACTCCACGTCGAGCTACCGGCGCGAGGAGTTCGACGCGCTCTACGGGGGAGCGACGTACCGCGAGCTCAAGGCGCGGTACGACCCGGACGGTCGCCTCCCCGACCTCTACACCAAGACCGTGACGGGCTGAGGAGGACAGACGTGCAGGTCGCCGAATTGTTCCGACCGGTGCTCGGGGACGAGGCCCCCGTCGCCATCCGCGCCTACGACGGCAGCGCCTCGACGCCGTCGGCCGCCGAGCCGGTGGCCACCGTCGACGTCCGCAGCGAGACCGCCCTCGCGTACCTCGCCGCCTCGCCCAACAGTCTGGGCCTGGCCCGGGCCTACGTCTCCGGCCACCTCGACGTCGAGGGCAGCCTCTACCAGGCGCTGACCGCGATGAGCGAGCTGACGGTCTCCGACGTCACACCGTCGACACTGCTGAAGATGGCGGCGCGCATGGCGCCGCTGCGCTTCCGCCACCGTGTCGCGCCGCCGCCCGAGGAGCACCGCCAGCGCGGCCGCCGGCACTCCAAGGACCGCGACTCGACCGCGATCGAGCACCACTACGACGTCTCCAACCGCTTCTACGAGCTGGTGCTGGGGCCCTCGATGGCCTACACCTGCGCCGTCTACCCGTCGGAGACCGCCACCCTGGAGGACGCGCAGTTCGCCAAGCACGCGCTGGTCGCCGAGAAGCTCGCGCTCCAGCCCGGGATGCGGCTGCTCGACGTCGGGTGCGGCTGGGGCCAGATGGCGATGCACGCCGCCGAGCACCACGGCGTGCAGGCGCTCGGCGTCACCCTCTCGCGCGACCAGGCCACCTGGGCGCAGAAGGAGGTCGCGCGCCGGGGGCTCGGCGACCTCGTCGAGATCCGGCACTCCGACTACCGCGACGTCACCGAGGGCGACTTCGACGCGGTCAGCTCGATCGGGCTCACCGAGCACATCGGGCGCCGCAACATCTCGTCGTACTTCCAGTTCCTCTACGCGAAGCTCCGGCCGGGCGGGCGTCTGCTCAACCACTGCATCACCCGGCCCGATCACCACCACCGCGCGGCGGCCGACCCGTTCATCGACCGCTACGTCTTCCCGGACGGCGAGCTGCTGCCGATCGGCTGGCTGATCTCGCGGATGAACGCCGCCGGCTTCGAGATCCGGCACGAGGAGAACCTGCGGGAGCACTACTCGCGGACGCTCGCCGGGTGGTCGGCGAACCTCGAGGAGAACTGGGACGCCTGTGTCGAGGAGGCCGGCGAGGGACGGGCGCGGGTGTGGCGGCTCTACATGCCCGCGTGCCAGGTCGGGTTCGACGTGAACAACATCCAGCTGCACCAGGTGCTGGGGGTCAAGCTCGGCCCCGACGCCCGCTCCGGCTTCCCGCTGCGTCCCGCGTACTGAAGATCCCGCGGGGCGGGGTGTCGTCGGGCCCGGCCCGGTCGTCGGGATCGTTGAGCACGCCGCGCAGCTTGGCGACGGCGCGGTGCTGGGCGACCCGCACCGCGCCGGGCGTCGAGCCGACGGCCAGCGCGGTCTCCTCGGCGGACAGGCCGACGACCACGCGCAGCACCAGGATCTCGCGCTGCTTGGGCGGCAGCTGCGCGAGCAGGGCGCGCATCTCGGCGCTCGCCGACGCCTCGAGCGCGTGCTGCTCGGGGCCCGCGGCGTCGGTGAAGCCCTCGGGCACGTCGTCGGTGGGATCGGAGCGGTCGCGGCCGGCGTGGCGGTGGGCGTCGACCACCTTGTGCGCGGCGATGCCGTAGACGAAGGCGAGGAACGGCTTGCCCTGGTCGGTGTAGGTCGGCAGCGACTTCAGGACGGCCAGGCAGACCTCCTGGGCGACGTCGTCCGCGGCCACCCCGGAACGCTCGGTGCCCAGCCGGGAGCGGCAGTAGCGCACGACCAGGGGGCGCAGGATCACCAGCAGCTGGTTGAGCGCGGCCTTGTCGCCGGCGACCACCGCGGCGACCAGCCGGTTGATCTCGTCGGACTCCTCGGTCACGAGCTGCACCGCCGCCCGCTCCGCGGTGCCCCCACCGCCGCGCGTCCCACACGTCCCCCCACGTCGACTGAGCGTGACCGGCGATCACTCTACGGAGATACAGAGTCCGTCACGCGATCCGGTCGTGTCCTCACCGTGCTCGATGCGCCGCGAGCTGTGAAGGAGGCGCGCGGTCGGCGGCGCCACGAACCGGTCAGCGGCCGATCGGTCGCGTGCGATGCGTCGAGTGCGCGCCGTCACCGGTCGTTTGGCTCCGACGAGCGGATCTCGATCACGGAGCGGGACGGCGACGGTCGGGCGCCAGCGCGGCTTCGCACATGGCGTCGCCGACCCAGTCCTCGTACTGCTCGCCGGTCCAGCCCCGCGCGCCGGTGAGGAGATGCCAGACCTCGGCGCTGTTGAGTGTCCACAGGCGGTCCCGCGCGACGTCCTCGTCGAGGCCGGGGGAGAGGGCCCCGAGCTCGACCACGCGCCCCACGACCATGCCGGTGCCGATCAGGCGCTCCTGGTCGGTGGTCGCCCGCAGGGCCACGAGGTCCGGGTCCCCGGAGAGCGCGCCCGCGCCGATCTGCAGCGCCAGCGGCCCGAGGCGGTCCAGCAGCGCGCGTCCGAGCCGCGCGTAGCCCCGCAGGAACGCGGCCGGGTCGGGATCGGCGTACAGCGCCCGCACCTCGGGCCGCTCGGCCAGCGGGACGTCCTGCGCGTCGCCGGCGAGGACGAGGTCGTAGCCCTCTTTGAGCAGCGCGGCCTTCGTCCCGAACCCGTTGTAGACCGTCTGCGCCGACACCCCCGCGGCCTTCGCCACCGAGGCCACCGACGTCGTGGCGTAGCCCTGCGCCACGAACTGCTCGACGGCGGTCAGGGCGATCTGCTGGCGCGTCAGGGCGGCGCGGCGCTCGCGCCCGGAGGCGTCGTACCGACGTCGTGCCGACATTTCGTTTGACTCCCGCCCAAATCGAGTTAGTATCACTCTAACCAAAGAGCGGGAGGACCGCGATGACCGACACGAGAACCATCCGTCCCCGGATCATCGGGGGAGTCGGCACCAGGGCCGACTGGCGCCGACCCCACCTGGTGGCCCTCACGGCCCTGACGGCGTACTCCACGGGCGTCGGCTGGCAGGCCCAGGCGGTGTCCTATCCACTGTTCCGTGCCGTGCCGCCCGAGGACTTCCTCGCGTACCACGCGCAGTACAACGAGGCGATCCCGCTCGTCGTCATCGTGCCCGGGTTCCTGTCGTTCCTCGCGTGCGCGGCGTTCCCGTGGACCCGGCCGGTCGACGTGCCGCGCGGGCTGGCGGGCGTCGTCGCGGGCAGCGGGCTCGTGTCGCTGGTGTCGACGGTCGCGTGGGCGATCCCGAGGCACGACCGGCTCGACAGGATCGGCCAGGACGAGGCGACGATCGCGAGCCTCCTCGACGCGAACCTCGTGCGGTCCCTGGCCCTGACGGCGGGCACGGTGGCCCTGATGGTGGCGACCACCCGGAGCGGCCGGCCCTCCCGCATCACCAGCCCGATCCGATAATCGACATTATGTCATTTCGACAGGAGAGAGCCGACGCGGCGACCCATCCCCTCGTGCCCGATTGATCGTTACGATCCAGCCCCATCCGCACCGGGCGTCGAGGGGGCACTCACGGGTGGACGGCAGCGAGTTCGGGCGGTACCGCCTCGAGCGTCTCATCGGCTCCGGCGGGATGGGTGACGTCTACCAGGCGGTCGACACGGAGCGGGACCGTGTCGTCGCCCTCAAGCTGCTCCCCCCGCTGTTCAGCGGCAGCGCCGAGTTCCAGGAGCGCTTCCGCCGCGAGTCCCGCGTGGCCGCCCGGCTCCGCGATCCGCACATCATCCCGATCCACGACTTCGGGGAGATCGACTCCCGCCTCTACATCGACATGCGGCTGGTCGACAGCGGGCGCACCGTCGCGACCCTGCTGCGCGAGGAGGGCGCCCTGCCCCCGGAGCGCGCGGTCCACCTGGTGGGCCAGATCGCGGAGGCGCTCGACGCCGCGCACGGCGACGGGCTGATCCACCGGGACGTCAAGCCGTCCAACGTGCTGATCACCGATCGCGACTTCGTCTACGTCATGGACTTCGGCATCGCGCACTCCGTGGGCCAGACGGCGTTCGGTCTGACGATGTCGGGCTCCACCGTCGGCACGATCGACTACATGGCCCCCGAGCGGTTCACCAACGGGCCGATCGACACGGGCGTCGACGTGTACGCCCTCGGGTGCCTGCTCTACCAGTGCCTGACCGGACGGACGCCCTTCGAGGGTTCCGAGGCCCCGGCGCTCATGTACGCCCACGTGCACCTCGATCCCCCGCGTCCCAGCGCCGCCGTCCCGGGGCTCCCCGACGCCCTGGACGAGGTCGTCGTGACCGCGATGGCCAAGGACCCCGCGGACCGCTACGCGACCACCGGTGAGCTCGGCGACGCGGCGCGCGCGGCGCTGGGCGGCACGGCGACCGTGCCCCCGCGCGCCGTCCCCACCACGGAGCGGGCCACCGTGGTCACACCGCGGAGCACCCGCCCCGAGGTGGAGGCCGGCGACGACCCGCCGACCGGCCAGGTGGCTGACCCACCGGCTGACCCACCCACCGAGCAGCAGTCCCCGCCGCCCGCGCCGGTCCCGGACCCGGCACGCGGAGGCGATCCGGGCGACGGCCCCGCGCAGTCCGGGCGCCCGCGCCTGCAGACGATCGTCGTCCTCGCGGGCTCCGCCGTCGTCGTCCTGGCGCTGCTCGCCGTGCTGCTCGTGGCGCTCCGGGGCGGGGACGATCCCGGCACCGGGGCCGTCGGCGCCCCGGCCGGCGCCGTCGTGGCGTCGGCGAGCAGCGGGACGGCCGAGGTGGTCGGCTCGGTCCCGACGCCGGCCACGCCGGGGTCGATGACCGTGGCGCCGGGTGGGCGCGTCGCCTACGTCGCGAACCGCGACCCCCGGGTGGTCACGGTGGTCGACCTGGCCGCAGGGGCGGCGATCGACACGATCCCGGTGCCCGCCGCTCCCCCGCGCTTCATCGCCTTCTCGGTCGACGGCGCCCGTGCCTACATCAGCGCCTACACCGACGACGACGCGGTCAACGTGGTGCAGGTGGTGGACACCGCCACCCGCGCCGTGGTCGCCGTCGTCCCGGTCGACCGCCGGCCCTACGCCCTCGCCGCCGCGCCGGACGGCCGCACGGTGTGGGTGCCGAGCCACGACGACGCGACGATCGACCTCCTCGACACCACGACCAACACGATCACCGGGCGCCTCCCGGTGGCCGCCAACCCGCACTGGGTGGCGTTCAGCGCCGACCGCGCCTACGTCGCCAACCACGAGTCCGACCTCGTCACCGTGATGGACGCGGGCACCGGCGCGACGCTCGCGACGGTCCCCGTCGGCGTCAGCCCGCACGCGCTCGCCCCCTCCCCCGACGGCGCGCGGGTCGCGGTCGCGAACTACGACGACGCCTCCGTGTCGATCGTCGACACGGCCACCGACCAGGTGGTGGCGACGACGGTGGTCGGCGCGGGCCCGCAGTACGTCAGCTACGCCGCCGACGGCCGCCACCTCTACACCGCGAACGTCCGGGACGGCACGGTGTCGGTGGTGGACACCGCGACCTCGCGCACCACCGCGACCGTCCCGGTCTGCAGCTCGCCGACGAGCGTCGTCATGGCCCCGCCCGCCAACTCGACCGCCCGCGTGACCTGCCTCGACGAGGCCCGGCTCGCCGTGCTCGGGATCGGCGGCTGAGCGGCCCTCGGCCCCGCCGCACGAGCTCTGACGGCACTCCCGAGAGATCGAACCGGCGAGCTCGTCAGGACGGTCGCAGGCGCCGCAGCAGCGGGATCGCCGCGATCTTCTCCTCGGTGAGCTCGTCCCAGTCGATGCGGCCGGGGTGGCGCACCTCCCGGGTGCAGGTGACGACGCGGTCGGGCGTGACGAGCAGGTCGAGGCGCACGTCGTGGTCGGTCACGGGGATCTCCCCCGTCGCGACGACCTGCTGCTCGTGCACCGTCGTCACCACCGGGGTGTCCGGCGCGACGAGCCCGGCCTCGCCGGCGACGGCGAACTCGAGGTCGGAGAACCCGCCGCCCTTGCCCAGGCGCGCGCCGTCCTCGGCGACGGCCACGCACCCGGTGACGACGAGGTCGACC
The DNA here is from genome assembly GCF_050948445.1 of Actinomycetospora sp. CA-053990. Lineage (NCBI taxonomy): Bacteria > Bacillati > Actinomycetota > Actinomycetes > Pseudonocardiales > Pseudonocardiaceae > Actinomycetospora > Actinomycetospora sp. CA-053990. Next base: position 3,460,825 of record NZ_CP192043.1, read on the forward strand.
GGCTCGAGGTCCTCGATGGCCACCGTGCGCCCCGACCGCGAGGCGCCCTTGATGGACGACGCCTTGCGCGGGGTGTCGTCGAGGTCGTCGGGGTCGAGCAGGAAGAACGGCGCTTCCTCGGCGAGGCGCGGCACCGCCATGTAGACGGTCTTGCCGTCCTCGAGCGCGCGCTGGCGCACGGGCCACTGCGCGGAGTCCGGGTTGCACTTCAGCGTGCGGGCCTGCTTCCAGACGTCGGTCTCCCGCAGTCGCTCCGCGGCCGCCTCGGCGCCGACGAAGTTCGGGATGCGGCCGTGCGCCCCCGGGAACCGCGCGATCTTCCCGTCGCGCAGGGCGTCCCACACGCGCTGGCGGACGGCGTGCTTCGCCTCGACGATCTCCGCCGGTCCCCCGGCGTCCGCGTCGTGCCGTCGGGTGCGTGCCACGACGACACTGTACGACCCGAGTCGTATTGACAAAATCTTTTGTCAATGTTCTGGTGGGTCCGTGCTCGACGTGGACGTGATCGACGAACCGGCCGCCGCCGCCGCGGCCCTCGACCCGCTGCGCGCGCGCCTGTTGGCCGCGCTCGCCGAGCCCGGCTCGGCCTCGACCCTGGCCGGGCAGGTCGGCCTGACCCGCCAGAAGGTCAACTACCACCTGCGCACGCTGGAGGCCCACGGCCTGGTCCGCGAGGTGGGGCAGCGTCCGCGGCGCGGGCTCACCGAGCGGATGGTCGAGGCGACCGCGGCGTCGTACCTGATCTCGCCGGCCGCGCTCGGGGCGGCGGCCACCGACCCCGCCAAGGTCTCCGACCGCCTCTCCGCCCGCTACCTGCTCGCCCTCGCGGGCCGGATCGTCGGCGAGGTCGGCGACCTCGCCCGCCGGGCCGACCGCGAGGACAAGCGCCTCGCGACCCTCGCCCTCGACACCGAGATCGCGTTCGCCTCGCCCGCCGAGCGAGCGGCCTTCGCCGACGAGCTCGGCGCCGCGGTGCGCGACCTCGCCGCCCGCTACCACGACCCGGCCGGGCGACCCCACCGACTCGTCGTCGGCGTCCATCCGACCCCGGCCCCCACCCCTGAATCCGAGGAGGACCCCTCGTGACCGACCAGGACCCCCGCACCGTCGACCTCGAGGTCACCGTGCCGGGCACCCCCGAGCAGGTCTGGGACGCGATCGCCACCGGACCCGGCATCAGCTCCTGGCTGCACCCGACCCGCGTCGACGAGCACGTCGGCGGCGCCTTCGGCTTCGACATGGGCGGGTCCGCCGAGGCGGCCGAGCAGGAGCCCCAGGGCACCGTCACCGCCTACGACGCCCCGCACCGCTTCGCCACGGAGGCGCCGTGGTCCACCGGCGGGCAGTCGACGACCCTCGCCACCGAGTGGCTGGTCGCCGCCCGCGACGAGGGCACCTGCGTGGTGCGCATGGTCATGAGCGGCTTCGGGCCGGGCGACGACTGGGACGACGAGATCGACGCGCTGCGCGAGGGCATGGGCGTCGCCCTGGAGACGCTGCGCCTCTACCTCGCGCACTTCGCGGGGCGGCGTCCGGCCGTCGTCGAGTCCGGGACGAGGGTCGCCGGTCCCCCGCGCGCCGCGTTCGACGCCCTGCTCCGAACCGTCGGTCTGGACGGGGCGATGGTCGGCGATCGCGTCGTCCTCACGGGCACGCCCTCGCTCGCGGGCACGGTCGAGGTCCTCTCCCCCGGCGAGCACCGCTGCGACGTCGTCCTGCTCGTGGACTCCCCCGGCCCGGGCGTCGCCGACCTCGCGACGTACGGCGCCGACACCGGCGTCGGCGTCCACCTCACGGTGTTCGACGCGCCGGGCACCGACGCCGCCCGGGTCGCCGAGCGCGAACAGCCCCTCTGGACCGCCTGGACGGAGGCGCTGCGATGACCCCCTCACCCGCCCGCGCGCGGCTCGCGCTCGCGGTCCTCACCCTGCCCGCCCTGCTCGTCGCGCTCGACCTGTCGGTCCTGCTGGTCGCCCTCCCCCAGCTCTCCGAGCAGCTCGGTGCGGACGCCGCCCAGCAGCTGTGGATCACCGACGTCTACGGGTTCCTCGTCGCCGGCTTCCTCGTGACCATGGGGACGCTCGGCGACCGCGTCGGACGGCGCCGGCTCCTGCTCGTGGGGGCGGCCGCGTTCGGGGCGGCGTCGCTGGCCGCGGCGTTCGCGCCCACCCCGGAGCTGCTCATCGCCGCGCGCGCCGCGCTCGGGATCGCCGGCGCGACGCTCATGCCGTCGGCGCTGGCCCTGGTCACCGAGCTGTTCCCGGACCCGCGCGCCCAGGGCTCCGCCGTGGCCGTCGTGTTCTCGGCGATCATGGCCGGCGGCGCGCTCGGACCCGCGGTCGGCGGGCTGCTGCTCGCCCACTTCTGGTGGGGCTCGGTGTTCCTGCCCGGTGTCGCGGTGATGGTGCTGCTGCTCGCGGTCGGGCCGCGCCTGCTGCCCGCCGGGCGCGGGCGCGCTCACACCCAGGGGGCGCGGCTCGACCCGCTCTCGGTCGGGCTGTCCCTGCTCGCGCTGCTGCCCCTGGTCTACGGAGTGAAGGAGCTGGCCCGCGGGATCGTCGACGTCCCCACGGTGGCCGCGCTGGTCGTCGGCGTCGTCGCGGGCGTCGCGTTCGTCGTCCGGCAGCGGCGTCTCCCCCGCCCGCTGCTCGATCTCGCCCTGTTCACGCGGCCGGCGCTGCGCGGGGCGCTGCTGACCATGCTGCTCGGCGGCGTGGTCATGGGCGGCGTGTTCCTCGTCGTCACGCAGTACCTGCAGCTGGTGGCCGACCTGTCCCCGCTCGCCGCGGGCCTCGCGACGGTGCCGGGCACGGTCGCGATGCTGCTCGGGGTGCTCGCCGGGCCGAAGCTCGCGACCCGGGTGCGTCCCGCCGCCGTGATGGCCGGCGGCCTGGCGCTGGCCGCGGTCGGGCTCGGTGCCGTGGCGCTCGCGGCCGGGCACGGCACGGTGTGGCTGGTCGTCGCGTTCACCGTCGCCCTGGCGGGCATGGGCCTGCCGGGCGGGCTGGGGGTCGGCCTGGTGATCGGCTCGGCGCCCCCCGAGCAGGCGGGATCCGCCTCGGCGCTCTCGGAGACCGGGCAGGAGCTCGGGATGGCGGCCGGGCTCGCGGGCATCGGCAGCCTGGCCGTCGCCGTGTACCGGCTGCTCGTCCCGGCCGACGTCCCCGCGCAGGCCCGCGACAGCCTCGCCGGCGCCCACGCCCTCGGCGACGAGACGGTGCTCGCCGCCGCCCGGGAAGCGTTCACCGGGGCGCTCGGCGTCGTCGCCGCGGTGTGCGCGGCACTGCTGGTCGGCGTGGCCGTGCTCGCCGCCGTCTCGCTGCGCCACGTCCCGGCGGTGGGCGCCGAGCCCGAGCGCGAGCTCGCCCCGGTCTGACGAGGGCCTGGTCAGGCGTGGTGCACCGACGCGACGCGGTACAGCGACGGCTCGCAGGACGCCAGCTCGAGGGCCCGACCCATGTGCTCCCGGCACACCGGGTCCTCGAGCATCGCCCGGTAGGCCTCCTCGGTCTCCCACTGCGCGTAGTTGGCGACGTGGGTGCCGTCCAGGCTCGCGTGGAGGTTCGCGGAGACGAACCCGCGCCGGTGGCGCATGACGTCCTCGGTCGCCTTGTCCAGCAGGGCGACGAGCTCGTCCTGGCGGGAGGGGTCGACGGTGAAGACGTTGATGAGCGCGATCGCGGTGGCATCGGGGTCGATCGTCGACGTGGCCATGGGGTCCTCCGTTTGTGTGTCAGGTTCCTGACGAACTCCTCCATTGTGTGTAAGGTTCCTGACATGAGTCAAGCCCCGGTCGACGACCGGCCCGGGTACCGGGTCAAGCAGGTGCAGCAGGCCCTGCGCCACGCCGGCGACGGCGCGCTGCGCGACATCGGGCTCTCCGTGAGCCAGTACGCGGTGCTCCGCGCGCTCGCCGACCTGCCCGGGGCCTCGTCCGCGGCGGTGGCGCGACGGTGCTTCGTCACCCGGCAGTCGCTCGCCGACGTCCTGGGCGCGCTCCGTACGGCGGGGTCCGTCACCCCCGGCGAGCCGGGGCGCGGGCGGGCCCGGCCGATGGCGCTCACCGACGCCGGCCGGCAGCAGCTCGCCGCCGCCGAGACCGTGATGGCCGAGGTGGAGCAGCGGATGCTCGCCGGCCTGTCCGCCCGCGAGGTGGCGACGCTGACCGAGCTGCTCGCCCTGTGCGCGGCGAACCTGGAGGAGTAGCGCGGGGCTCAGGCCCGGTCGATCAGCGCCGTGATCGCGGCGACCGACCGGCTGATGTCCCCGGGCGTCGTCGACCAGTTCGACACCGAGAAGCGGACGGCCGGGCGGTCGGCCCAGACGGTGGTGCCGACCCAGCAGGTGCCGTCGCGGGCGACCGCCCCGGAGAGCTCGCCGGGGTCGACGTCGCGGGGGCGGAACAGCACCTGGTTGAGCTCGACCTCGGCGAGGACCTCGACGCCGGGATGGTGTCCCAGCTCCTCGGCGGCCTGCCGGGCGAGGGCGCAGCACCGTTCGACGAGGTCGGCGACGCCTCGGCGCCCGAGGCTGCGCACCGCCGCGTAGATCGGGAGCGCGCGGTGGCGCCGCGAGCTCTCCGGGGTCCGGCCCGACGGGTCCCGGGCGTCCACCGTCAGGTAGGCGGCGGAGAGGCTCAGCGCCCGGGTCAGCGCCGTCGGGTCGCGGACGATCGCCATCCCCGAGTCGTAGGGGACGTTGAGCCACTTGTGGGCGTCGACGGCCCATGAGTCGGCGCGCTCGACGCCGGTGACGAGGTGCCGACGCGACGGCGCGGCCGCGGCCCACAGCCCGAACGCGCCGTCGACGTGCAGCCACGCCTGCTCGCGGGCGTGCACGACGTCGGCGACGGCCTCGAGCGGGTCGCACGCCCCGGTGTCGACCTGGCCGGCCTGGGCGCAGACGAGCACCGAGCCGTCGACGGAGGCGAGGAGGTCGCGCAGCAGATCGGGGCGCATCCGGCCCTGGTCGTCGGCCGGCACCCGGAGCGCCCGGTCCGACCCGAACCCGAGCAGCCGCAGGGCCTGCAGCACCGTGGAGTGGACCTTGGCCCCGACCAGCACGGTCGGCACCGGCGCCCCGGCCAGCCCGTCGGCGCCGACGTCCCACCCCTGCGCGTCGAGCAGGGCGTGGCGGGCCGCGGCCAGGCACGACACGTTCGCCATCTGGGCGCCGGTGACGAACCCGATCGCCGCGTCGGGCGGGAGCCCGAGCAGGTCGAGCACCCACCGCGTCGTCACCGCCTCGACCGCGGCCGCGGCGGGCGACATCACCGCGGCGGCGACGTTCTGGTCGGTCGCCGAGACCATCCAGTCCGCGCCGAGCGCCGCGGGCAGCGCGCCGCCGGTGACGAACCCGAAGTACCGCGGTCCCCCGGTCGCCACGAGGCCGGGTTCGAGAGCGGCGGCGAGCTCGTCGAGCACCTGCGTGGCCGGCAGACCCTCGGGCGGCAGGGGCCCGTCGAGGCGGGCGCGCATCGCGGCGGCGTCGACCGGGACCCCGACCGGACGCTCGGGCAGCGAGGCCAGCCACTCCCCCGCGAACCGCCGGGCCCGGTCGAGGCTGTCGTCCCACACCTCGCGGGACGGTACGGCTACTCGGGCCGGGCGACCACGGACCGCCGGGCGTGCGCCAGCGCCCAGAGCCCGAGCAGGGCGACGACCAGCACCTCGGCCAGGGCGAGTCCCCGCTCGAGCAGGCCCAGCGGCACCGCGCGCCACCACGGGAGGCCGATGGCGCCGCGCAGGGCGATGGCCCCGACGATCGGCAGGAACGACGCGAGCGCGAGCCAGGATCCCCACCGCACGCCGAGCCGGAAGGGCCGGGCGGCCGGATCGCCACGGTGGCGCCGGGCGAGCAGCAGGGCGCCGAGCGGCAGGGCGATGAACGCCACGAGGCTCGCGTACCGGTGGATGTAGCCCGAGACGCTCGGCCCGATCGACCAGTTCGTCTTCTCGAACGCGACGACGAGCAGCAGGCCGACGCACCACGCGCCGACCAGCACCGACGGCAGCGAGCGGGCGGGCGTCAGACGCGCGGCGACCAGGGCCGCGAGCACGCCCGCCGAGCCGAGCGCGAGGACGACCACCGCGACGTCGAAGAGCCAGCCGCCCGGCAGGAGCGCGTACTCGCTGATCGTCCGGCGGACGGGGTCGACCGCCGACGACGGGCCCACCAGGTGCATGGCCCCGATGACCAGGAGCGCCAGGACCACGGCGGCCACGCCCCACCGCGCCCCGGACCGCACCACCGTCTCCGCCTCGCGCGGCGTCGTCGTCGGCGTCCTCATCACGGCCGGAGCCCGGCGCCGGTCGGGTCCAGCGGCCCGGCGGCGCCGAAGCCGTCGGCGAGCCCCACGCACCGCTCGCCGGAGAACAGACCGGCCCGGTAGTGCAGGCCGTCCGCCGCGGCGTCGACGGCGAGCACGACGTCGTAGGTCCGCGGGTGGGCGACCTCGTCGACGTACTGCACCTCCCACGCGGTCGCCGCCAGCTCCTCGGGCGGCCCGCCGTCGGGGTCGCCGAGTCGCCCGGACTGCCAGGCCGCGACCGCGTCGGCGTACCAGGACAGGATCGCGACGTTGTTGACGTGCCGGTTGGTGTCGACGTCGCCGATGCGCGAGGTCAGCCGGTGCACGGTCGGGTAGCGGCTCCGGTCGCGGCGGGCCGGCTCCGGGCGCGGGGCGCCGGCCCCGCCCGGCTCGTCGATCACCATCGACGCGAGGTCGGCGCGCAGCTCGTCCGGGAGCTCGCTCGGGCCCGACCTGGTGGCCACCACGGTCACCGAGTCGCCCACGGCGACGCAGCGGTCGCCGGCGAACACCCCGTAGCCGTAGGAGAACGAGGACCCGCCGATGCGCCGGACGCCGAGCCCGATCCGGTACCCGTCCCCGCGCGCGACCGGCGTGAGGGCGCGGAGACGCTGCGCGGCGAGCACGATCCGGAAGCGACCGCCGCCGTCCGCGACGAGCGCCCGGAAGCGCGGCAGCTCGGCCTGCACCCGCGCCTCCTCGAGCCAGCGGGTGAGCGCCACCGTCGTGACCCGCCGGTCGCCACCGAGGTCGGAGTAGCGCGGAGTGACCGGGCGCAGGACCGGGAACGCCGCGAGATCGGTGAGGCCCCCGCCGTCGCCGGCCAGCGACGGCGCGGCGGGCGGGAGGACCACTGCGTGCTCGGCCATGGCGACCATGCTCCCCACCCCGCGCGGACCGGACGACGCGGCACCGCCCGGATCACATGTGACGACCGCCCCCGGGGCACCCGGGCGACGTGACCGACTACCCGCCCGGGTTCTTCGACCGTGCCGACACCGGCGACGACGCCCGCTTCTACGGCCCGCCGCGGCTGGTGCAGCACATCGACGACGAGGCGATCGCCGCGGTCGGCGCGTACTACGACGAGGTCGGCGTCACCGGCGACGTCCTGGACCTCATGAGCTCGTGGGTCTCGCACCTGCGCACCCGCCCCCGGCACCTCACCGTCCTCGGGATGAACGCCGCCGAGCTCGAGGCGAACCCGATGGCGGACGCGCGGGTGGTGCGGGACCTCAACGCCGACCCGGCGCTGCCCTTCGACGACGCCGCCTTCGACACCGTGATCTGCACGGTCTCGGTCGACTACCTCGTCGCTCCGGTCGCGGTGTGCGCCGAGGTCGCCCGCGTGCTCCGGCCCGGCGGGACGTTCGCGCTGACCTTCTCGAACCGCTGCTTCCCCACCAAGGCGGTCCGCGGGTGGCTCGCCGCCGACGACGAGGGGCGCGCGGGCATCGTCGCGTCCTACCTGCGCGACGCCGGCGGCTTCGGCGAGCCCGTCGCGCAGCGCCGCCCGTCGCGAGGGGACCCGGTGATCGCGGTGCACGCGCACAGGACCGAGCGTCCCGCCGTGCCGCGAGGGGCACGTTCCGCATGATCGACGGGCGGGCGCGCCTGCCGAACGTGCCCGTCGTGCGGTGTGGCGGCGGGTACTCGTCACCCCCCGGCCGCGGCCAGCCGCTCCAGCACCGCGCGGGACTCCGCGTCGGCGGGGACGAACGACTCCAGCGAGAGCTCGTCGAGCGTGACGTCCCAGGCCGCGCCGAAGTGCGTGATCGTCGAGTAGAAGCGCAGCTCGCCCTCGGGGTGGTCGAGGTGCAGCGGGAGCATGACGTGCGCCGCGCGGGCCGCCGGGCCGCCCTGCGGGGGTGGGGGCGCGAACTCCGCCAGCTCCTCGCGCAGCGCGACGAGGCGCGGGTCGCCGGTGAGGTCGGCGAGGCGTTCCAGGCGGTGCAGCAGGTGCCCGGCCCACTCGGAGAGGTTGCGCACGTGGGGCGCGAGGCCGTCGGGACGCAGGCTCAGGCGGTAGATGTTGACCGGCGGGGCGAGCACCGCGGGGTCGAGCACGGCGAGGAGGGCACCGACGGCGCGGTTGGCCATCACCACGTCGCCGCAGCGGTCGACGACGAGCGCCGGGAACGGTTCGTGGCCCGCGAGGAGGTGCTCCAGCGCGCCGCGCACCGCCTCGAGACCCCGCGCGTCGAGACGCGACTCCGCGTAGGTCGGGGCGAAGCCGGCGGCGAGGAGCAGGGTGTTGCGCTCGCGCAACGGGACCTCCAGGTGCTCGCACAGGTCGATCAGCAGCTCCCGGCTGGCCCGGGCCCGCCCGGTCTCGACGAAGCTCAGGTGGCGGGTGGAGACGCCCACGTCGAGGGCGAGGTCCATCTGGCTGCGGCGGCGCCGGGTGCGCCAGCCCCGCAGCAGGTCGCCGGGGCCGGGGCGGGCGTCGAGCGTGCTGGTCACGAGATCGACCGTAGGACGGTCCCCGCACCGGAGACCATGACCTCGGAGGTCATCGACCCGGCTACCGGGGCCGCCGCAGAGTTCTCCCCGACGCACTCGAAGGACCGGAGGAGACACCGATGACCACGACCACCGCCCTCGCCACCCGCCTCGACCTGCGCGCCGTCCTGCGCCTCGACGCCGTCGCCTCCGGCGCCCTCGGCCTCGCCGCCGTCGCCGGGGCCGGCGTGCTCGACACCGCGCTCGGGCTCCCGAGCAGCCTGCTCCTCGGGGTCGGCGTGTTCCTCGTCGTCTACGCCGCGGGGCTCGTCGCCCTGGCGGGCCGGGCGGTGATCCCGCGCCCGGCGACCTGGGTCGTCGTGCTCGGCAACTCCGCCTGGGTGCTCGCGAGCCTCGGCCTCGTCGTCGGCGCCTGGGACCGGCTCACGGTGCTCGGCGCGGTCATCGTGCTCGCCCAGGCCGCCGCCGTCGCGGTGTTCGCCGACCTCCAGTACGCGCGGCGGTGAGGATCGCCGGGCGCCGCCAGGGCCGCGGGAGACCGAAGCGCACGGAGACCCCGGGCGAGGCGGCGACGTGGTCCGGCGGGCGCCCGGCGAGCCCCGGGAAGCCCGCCCGGTCCAGCAGCGTGTCGTCGAGCTCCAGCAGCTCGGCGCGGTGCAGCGGCCAGGGCTCGTGGACGTTCGGGACGTACCAGTCGACACCCAGGTGACGCTCGTGCAGACCCCAGCGGGCGGTGAGGAACTCCTCGAGCGGGCCGGACGCCATCGGCTCCCCCACCCGCACCCGGACCCGGCTCGGGTGGGGCCTGCTCGTCTCGTAGACGACGGAGCCGCGCTCCGGGCCGTCGTCGATCCGCATCGTCGCCCACCGGTACGGCAGCCCGAACGCGGCGCGGGCCCCGGCGACCACGGCGAGCCGGGTGGCGTCGAGGCTGCGGAAGACGATGCCGCGCACCCCGCGGTCGTCGACGGTGTAGAGCCGCACGTTGGTCTCGGGGAAGGTCCCCAGCCACGGGATCGACGGCCCGCGCAGCACCCCGGCGCCCACCATCCGGAAGGGCACGAGCCCGACCCAGGTGACGCCGTCGTGGACGTCGGGGCGCACCCCGGGCGGGAGCAGCGGCGCCACCTCCGCCGGGTCGACCGCCCAGTGCAGGAAGGCCACGTCGCACCAGCGCTGGGTCATCATCGTCGGCCCGGAGTAGCCCGGTGCCTCGCGCGTCACGGGCTCGACGGGTGGGGTCATGCCCCCGTCATCCCCGGTGCGGAGGCCCGCCACGCACGATCTCCGTCCTGAGGAGGACGCCGCGCCACGGTCGGTCACGCGACGATGACGCCATGCGCACCGCCGAGGACCTGGCCCTGCTCCTGCACGACCCCGCCACCGGCGCCCCGCTGGTGGACTCGACCTCGCTCCCGCGGGTCCTCGCGGGCGCCGTCGTGCTCGAGATCGTGCTGAGCGGGCGCGCGCACCTGGCCGACGGCCGGTTCCGCACCCACCTCGTGGTGGACGACCGGCGCCCGTCCGGCGACCACGTCCTCGACCTCGCCCTCGAGCGCCTCCCGGCCGACACCACGCCGAAGGCCGCGATCGAGAAGCTGCAGAGCCGGGTCCGCGACCCGCTCATGGCCGGGCTGGTGCACGACGGCGCCGTGCGCCTCGAGGAGCGCACGATGCTCGGGTTCATCCCGCTCAGCCCGCGGTGGATCGCCGCCGACCCGACGCGCCGCGAGGCCGCGCGCGGGCGCCTGCACGCGGCGCTCGTCGACGGGGTCACCCCGAGCCCGGAGGACGCCTCCCTCGTCGCGCTCGTGCGGGCGGTGAAGGCCGAGCACAAGCTGCTCGACGCCCCGCGGCGGGAGCTGCGGGCGCGGAGCAGGCAGATCGCCGACGGCGAGTGGGCGGCGGAGGCGGTGCGGCGCGCGATCGCCGACATCTACTCCGCGGTCGCCGCGACGGCCGCCGCGGGGGCGACGGCCGCGGGCTCGACCTGATCCGGCGACCCGCGCCGGGAACATTGCCGACGACCGCGGGGGTTGCCCAGGCAGAGAGTCGCCCGGAGTCGAGGAGGTCGTCGTGGCGCTGACCATGTTCGGTGGGCCGCTGTCCCGCAAGGTGCCGGAGACGCGGACGTTCACCGTCGAGGGACCGGCCCACTCGCTGCTGCTCGAGCCGTTCACGCGGCGGGTGCGCGCGGAGGTCGACGGGGTGACGGTGCTCGACACCGTCCGCGGGGCGCTGTTGTTCGAGACCGGCCTGCCGCCCCAGCTCTACCTGCCCGAGGAGGACCTGCGCACCGACCTCCTCGAGCCCAGCGACACCACGACCCACTGCCCGTTCAAGGGCGACGCGACCTACCGCAGCCTGCGCGTGGGCGACCGCGTGGTCCCCGACGCGGTGTGGGCCTACCCGACCCCGATCGCCGAGTCGTCGTGGCTGGCCGGGCGCGCCGTGCTCGCGCCGGGAGCGGCCGACCGCTGGCTCGACGAGGACGACGAGGTCCTCGGGCACCTGCCCGACCCGTACCACCGCGTCAACCTGCGGAACACCAGCCGCCACGTCACCGCCGCCACCACCGACGGCGCGCCCGTGGCCGACGCGGCCGGCGGCATCCTGCTGGGCGAGACGGGCCTGGTCGACCGCTTCTACATCGCGCGCGACGCGCTGAGGGCCACGCTGGAGCCCAGCGAGAAGCGCACCGTGTGCCCCTACAAGGGCCGGGCCACGTACTACTCGCTGCGCCTCGACGACGGGCGCGTGCTCACCGACGCGGCGTGGTCCTACGAGGCGCCGACCGACGAGTCGCGGGCGATCAAGGACCTCGTCAGCCTCGCGCACGACGACCTGGTGGTCACGGCGAGCTGAGCGTCCCCGGTTCCTCGGCCTCCTGCGCGGCGTCGCGCAGCACCTGGGCCTGGCCGGCGTAGCGCGCGGTCTCGGTGATCAGGTGCAGGAGGATCCAGCGGAGCTCGATGTGCCCGCGCCGGTCGTCGCGCACGGCGTCGTCGAGGGACTCGGAGCCGGCCAGCGCGTCACGGCCGCGCTCGCACACCTCGAGATAGGAGCCGACGACGTCCTCGGGCTGCTCCACGTCCGCGAAGCGGAAGCCCGGGTCGGGGTCGTCGACGTAGCTCGGCGCGTGCGCCGTCGGGTTGCCGCGCTCCCCCCACCGCTCCACGAGCCACGTGCGCTCGAGCTCGGTGAGGTGCTTGACGATCCCCAGCAGGCTGGAGCCGCGCTCGGCGGGGATGCGCCGGCGCAGGGCCGTCTCGTCCAGCCCGTCGAGGGCCAGCACGACCAGGGCCCGGAAGTAGTCGAGCCATCCCTCCAGCGCCTCGCGCTCGTCGGCCACCTCCGGTGGCGTGGGTCGGCGTTGCAGGGGTGCCTGGAACCGCACCGGCTCTCCCGGGGTCGCATCGTTCACACCTGACACACCCTCTGTCGTCGGCCGAGTGCAGATCGTTACACCCCGCGACTCCTCGACTACTCCTCGACCAGACGCTCCAGTGCCGGCAGCGCCGCCTCGAGGGCCGCGCGCTGCTCGGCGTCGAGCCGGTCGAGACGCTGCGCCAGCGAGGCCGTGCGCTCCGTGCGGATGTGCCGGATGGCCTGGTGCCCCTGGTCGGAGAGGTGGATCAGCGCCGACCGGGCGTCCTGGGGGTCCGGCGTCCGGATGAGCAGACCGGCCTCGTCGAGCGCCGCCAGCACCCGGCTCATGGTCGGCGGGGTGACCGCCTCCCGTCGCGCCAGCTCGGAGAGCCGCAGCGGCGCGGCATCCTCCAGCGTCGCGAGCACCGACGTCTGCAGCGGCGGCAGGGCCGCGTTCGAGTCGACGCGGATGCGCCGGTTGAGCCGTCCGACGGCCAGCCGCAGGCGCGAAGGGAGGTCAGGGTCGGACGAACCGGACCAACCGGTCGGGTCGGCCTGTGTCCCGGTCGCGGAAGTGGACATGACTCATGGTCCCATCCCCGCGGCTCCGGCGGGCGACGTGTCGCCGTCCGTCACGGCCGTGTCATGCGGTGGGGCCACTCGGGTCACGGCGCTGCCCGGGTCACAGCTTCCGGAGCCGGATGCGCCGCACGGTGTGGTCGCCACCCTTGGTGAGGACGAGATCCGCGCGCGAGCGGGTGGGGGCGATGTTCTCCCGCAGGTTCGGCCCGTTGATCTCGTCCCACAGGGTCGCCGCCTGGGCCCGGGCCGCGGTCTCGTCCATCTCCGCGTAGCGCCGGAAGTACGACGCCGGGTCGCGGAAGGCCGTCTCCCGCAGCGCCAGGAAGCGCTCGACGTACCACCGGCGCACGTCGGTCGGGTGCGCGTCCACGTAGATGGAGAAGTCGATGAGGTCCGACACCGCGAGCGCGCTCGCCCGCTCGCCGGTCTGCGGGGCCGGCTGCAGCACGTTGAGGCCCTCGAGGACGAGGATGTCGGGGCGCGCGACGACCCGGTGCTCGTCGAGGACGTCGTAGGTCAGGTGCGAGTACGTCGGCACGGGCACCTCGGGCTTGCCCGCCTTGATGTCGGAGACGAACCGCAGCAGCGCGCGCCGGTCGTAGGACTCCGGGAAGCCCTTGCGCCGCATCAGCCCGCGCCGCTCCAGCTCGGCGTTGGAGTACAGGAACCCGTCAGTGGTCACGAGCGCGACGTTCGGGTGGTCCTGCCACCGGGCGAGCAGCAGCCGCAGCAGCCGGGCCGTCGTCGACTTGCCGACCGAGACCGACCCCGCGATCCCGATCACGAACGGCGTCGCCTGCTCGTCCTGGCGCAGGAACTGCCGATAGGCGTCGAGCAGGCCCGCCGTGGCCCGGACGTGCAGGTCGAGCAGCCGCGAGACGGGCAGGTAGACCTCGCGCACGTCGTCGAGGTCGACGGGGTCACCCAGGGAGCGCAGCTCCTCGAGCTCCTCGGCGGTGAGCGGCACGGCACTGGTGTCGCTCAGCTGCGACCAGGAGTCCCGGTCGAAGTCGACGAACGGGCTACCGCTCACGACACGTTCCCCGCTCCGGGCTCCCCGCACATGGCGCGCCATTGTTCTCGTCCGCGCCCGGTGCCGCGCCACCACGTGCGGCGCAGGTCACCCGTCGAGGGTCAGGAACGCATCTGCGCCGTCGAGGTCAGCGCGTACTCCACGACGCACACCTCCGGCGGCAGCCCGAGCACGTGGACCACGGCCGCGGCCACGTGCTCGGGCGTCAGGCCCTGGGCGTGCATGCGCTCGCGGAAGGCGGCGACGTCGTCTCGGCCGGCCCGGTCGCCCGCGGTGAGGTCGCCCGCCATGAGATCGGTGGCCACGAAGCCCGGGGCGACGGTGGTGACGCGCACGCCCCGCGCCCCGCCTCGCGGCGCAGCGTCTCGTCGACGGCGTGGGCGGCGTGCTTGCTCGCCGCGTAGACCCCACCCGCGGCCGAGGGCACGCGCCGCCCGGACATCGAGGAGATCGTCACCCAGCTCGCGCCGTCGGTGAGGTGGGGCAGCGCCGCCCGCGCGGTGGCGAGCAGGCCGTGCACGTTGACGTCGAACACCTCGCGCCAGCGCTCCGGGTCGGTCTCGCCCACGGCCCCGAGGTGCATGGTCCCGGCGGCGGCGACCACGCCGTCGAGGCCGCCGAGCTGGGCGGCCAGACGGTCCACGGCGTCGGTCAGCGCCGGGGCGTCGGTGACGTCGGCGACCCCGACGACCGCGGCGTCCCCGAGCTCCTCGGCCAGCCCGGCGAGGCGCTCGGCCCGCCGTGCCACCAGCCCGACCCGTGCACCGGCGGCGGCGACGGCCCGCGCCGCGGCCTCGCCGATGCCCGACGACGCGCCCGTCACCACGACCCGCCGGCCGTCCAGGGAAGCCACGGGATCACCGTAGGCCGGGACGCCACAGGGCACGCGGCTACGCTCGTCGGTGTGGTGAACGTGGCGACGAACGACCGGGTGGGGCGCGAGGAGCTCGACGCGTTCCTGCGCACCCGGCACAAGGCGATCGTGGTGACGCGCCGCTCCGACGGCGGTGACCAGACCTCCCCGGTGACGCTGGGCATCGACGCGGAGGGCCGCCTGCTCGTGTCCACCTACCCCGAGCGGGCGAAGGTGACCAACGTGCGCCGCGACCCCCGGGTGGCGATGTGCGTGCTCTCCGACGACTTCGACGGCCCCTGGGTGCACGTCGAGGGCACCGCCGAGGTGCTCGACCTGCCCGACGCGCTCGAGCCGCTCGTCGAGTACTTCCGCTCGATCTCCGGCGAGCACTCCGACTGGGACGACTACCGCGAGGCGATGGCCCGCCAGGGCAAGAGCCTGATCCGGTTGACGGTGCAGCGGTGGGGCCCCATCGCCACGGGCGGGTTCCCCGCCCGGTTGGCCGGAAGCTGACGGGGGACCCGGTACTCCGTGGACGTCCTCCTGTCGGTGCTCGGACTCATCGGGTTCGTCGCCGTCACCTTCGGCACCGCGATCTTCGTGGCCGCCGAGTTCTCCCTGACCAGCCTCGAGCGCAGCCAGATCGACAACCACGTCGACGAGGTCGGCGACCGGCGCTCGAAGATCGTGCAGCGCGCGCACCGCAACCTGTCGTTCGAGCTCTCCGGGGCCCAGCTCGGGATCACCATCACGACGCTGATCACCGGTTACCTCTCCGAGCCCGCGATCGCGACCCTGATCTCCCCGCTGCTCGAGGACCTCGGCCTGCCGCCCGGCGCCGCGGGCGGGACGGCCTCGGTGATCGCGCTGGTCTTCGCGACCGCGCTGTCGATGGTCTTCGGCGAGCTGGTGCCGAAGAACCTCGCCATCGCCCGCCCGATGAGCACGGCGCGGATGGTGGCCGGCATCCAGGCCGGCTTCTCCCGGGTGCTCTCGTTCTTCATCGGCGGGCTCAACGGCTCGGCCAACTGGATCGTGCGGCGCCTGGGCGTCGAGCCGGCCGAGGAGCTGCGCTCGGCGCGCTCGCCCCAGGAGCTCGGCTCGCTCCTCACCACCAGCGCCCAGCAGGGCACGATCGACGAGGGCACCGCCGAGGTCATGGCGCGCTCCCTGCGGGTGGGTGAGCGCCGCGCCGACGAGCTGATGACCCCGCGCGTGCGGGTCGAGTCGCTGTCGCAGGACGCGACGGTCGACGACATGCTCGCGGCGACGGTGCGCACCGGCTTCTCGCGCTTTCCCGTCGTCGACCGCGACCTCGACGACATCCGCGGTGTCGTCCACGTCAAGCAGGCGTTCTCCGAGCCCCGCAACCGGCGCTCGACCACCAAGCTGCGCAACCTCATGCGCACCGCCACCACCGTCCCAGACTCCCTCGACGGCGACGAGCTGCTCGACCGTCTGCGCGGGGCCGGGCTCCAGATGGCGCTCGTGGTCGACGAGTACGGCGGCACCGCGGGCATCGTCACGCTCGAGGACCTCGTCGAGGAGATCGTCGGCGACGTCCGCGACGAGCACGACCGCGGCGAGGCGGCCCGGGTGCGCGACGAGGGCGAGGACAGCTGGATCGTCTCCGGGATGCTGCGCTCCGACGAGATGGCCGAGGTCGTGGGCTGGTCGTTCCCGGAGAGCGAGGTCTACGAGACGCTCGCGGGCTACATCACCGCGGAGCTCCAGCGGCTGGCCCACGTCGGCGACGCGGTCACGCTCGACGACTGGCAGCTGATCGTCACCCGCGTCGACGCCCGACGCATCGCCGAGGTCCGCGTCGTGCGACCACCCAAGGTGCCCGCCGCGGTCGCCGTGAGCGGCGAGGAGGCCTCCCCGTGAGCGACGGCGTCGCCCTGCTCCTGATGTTCGCCCTGCTCGGGGCGAACGCGTTCTTCGTCGGCGCGGAGTTCTCGCTGATCTCCGCACGCCGCGACCGTCTCGAGGCCCTGCACGCCGAGGGCGCCGCGGGCGCCGGGACCGTGCTGCGGGCCTCCGAGCACCTCTCGATGATGCTGGCCGCCGCCCAGCTGGGCATCACGATCTGCTCGCTGGCGCTGGGCTCGCTCGGGGAGCCCGCGGTGGCCCACCAGCTCGAGGTCGTCCTCGAGCCGATCGGCGTCCCGTCGTTCCTGATCCACCCGATCGCGTTCGTGGTCGCGCTGACGATCGTCACGATCCTGCACATCGTGATCGGCGAGATGGTGCCCAAGAACATCGCCATCGCCGGGCCCGAGCGCACCTCGCTGTGGCTCGTACCCGCGCTCGTCGCGTTCCTCAAGGTCACGCGCCCGGTGATCGTGGTGCTGAACTGGGTCGCCAACCACATCCTCAAGGCCTTCGGCGTGACACCGGTGGACGAGCGCGAGTCCGCCTACACCCCGCAGGAGATCGCGGGGATGCTCTCGGAGTCCCGCGCCGAGGGCCTGCTCGACGCCTCGCAGACCCGCCGGCTGACCCAGGCGCTGAGCTCGGCGGAGCACACCGTCGCCGACGTGCTGATCCCGCTGGACCGGGTCACCGTGCTGCCCCCGAACCCCACGGTCGGGGCCGTGGAGGAGGCCGTGGCCCGCACCGGGTTCTCGCGCTTCCCCGTGCAGGCGCCGACGGCACCCGACGCGCACCCGCGCCTCGGCACCGACGCGATGGAGCCGGGCACCACCCCGATCACGCCGGAGGGCGAGAACACCGACCACGCGCCGGTCGTCGAGCTCGCGGGGTACCTGCACGTCAAGGACGTGCTCGACCTCGGTGACGGCGACGGCGACGGGGCCTCGGACGACGAGGCCGCCGACCGCCCGGTGCCGGCCGAGAGGGTGCGGGCCCTCCCGGAGATCTCGCTGTCGGCGCCGGTGGACGAGGCGCTGGCGGCCCTGCGGCGCGAGGGCTCGCACCTCGCCCGCGCCGTGGACGCCGACGGCTCCACGGTCGGGCTGGTGGCCATGGAGGACCTCGTCGAGGAGTACGTCGGCACGGTCCGCGACAGCACGCACGTGACGAGGTCGGGGGCACGCTCGTGACGTCTCCCGAGATGCGGCGCGAGGTCCTGGTCGTCGGCGGCGGCATCAGCGGCATCGCCTGTGCCCGCGCGCTCACCGAGGCCGGCACGCCGGTGCGGGTGCTGGAGCGCTCGAAGCGCGTTGGCGGCCGGATGGCGGCGCGACCGCTCCCGGAGGGAGCCGAGCACGTCGTCGACCTCGGCGCCGCCTACTTCACCGCGCGCGACGGCGAGTTCGTCGCCGTCGTCGAGGACTGGCAGCGGCGGGGGCTCGCGGTCCCGTGGACCGACACGCTGGCCGCCCGCGGCGAGGACGGCACGTGGTCGTCGACGTCGGGCCCGCAGCGGTGGTCGGCGCCCGGCGGCCTGCGCTCGCTGGTGGCCGACCTCGCCGAGGGGGTCACGGTGAGCACCGGCCACACGGTGTCGTCGGTGACGCCCGGGCCGGCGGTGGACGGGAAGGCGGCGTGCGCCGTCGTGCTCGCCATGCCCGACCCGCAGGCCGCCCGCCTGCTCGATCCCGCCCTGCGCGCGAGCGCGGCCGTCGCCGACCGGGCCTGGAACCCCGTCATCTCGGTGGCCCTGGGCTACGGGCACCGCGGCTGGGAGCGCCTGCCGGCGGCGTTCGTCAACGGCCACCCCGACGTCGACCTCATCGCCGACGACGGCGACCGCCGCGGCGACGGTGCCCCGGTGCTCGTCGCGCACTCCACCGCGGAGCGGGCGCGCCGGCACCTCGACGACCCCGACGGCGCGATCGGCCCGGTGGTCACCGCGGTCACGGAGCTGCTCGGCCTGGACGAGGCGCCGGCCTGGACCCACGCGCACCGCTGGACGTACGCGAGCCCCGCGCAGCCGCACGAGGAGGAGTTCTCCCTCGACGACGACCTCGTCGGGCTCTGCGGCGACGGCTGGGGCAGCCCGAAGGTCGAGACCGCGTGGCGCTCGGGCACCCTGCTCGGCCGGGCGATCGCGGCCCGCGTGGCGTGCTGACCGGCCACTGAGCAGCCGCTGACCGGCCACTGACCGGCCACTGACCGGCCGCCGTCGCACTGCGGGACCCGGTCGTCGCGGCCCGTGACCGCCGACCGCGGAGTTCCTCCCGTCCGCCGTCGGGGAGGCAACCCGGCCTGGTCGACGCGTCCGGTTCGTCTACTCTCGCTCACGGAACGGTTACGAGAAGGTCACGGCGCTCCCCACGACGGACCTTCGATCTCCCCGACCGGCAGCACCGACCCCGACGGTGTCGCCAGGCCGTTCCGTGATCGGAAGGCAGAACGTGACACGGCAACGCTCCCCCTGGGGCCGTGACGCAGAGGCAGGCACGAGCCGACGCGAGCCCCGAACGGTCCCCTTCGTCATGCCCGAGGGCGCCGTCCGCGGCGCGTCGCGCCACCGCTCCCCCGCCCGCTCCGCGATGCGCCACGGCGCCGTCGCGGCCGGGCTCACCGGCAGCGCGCTCGCCCTCGTCGGCCCGGCGGTCATCGCCCTGCCCGACCAGGACCCCCAGGACGCGGCCACCACGCTCGAGCTCTCCGCGCAGGGCGCCTCCCTCGCCGACACCGCGTCGGCGTCCTCGTCGTCCGTCGGTTCGGCCGTCACCCCGGTGAGCGAGCCCTCCCGCGGCGCCGCGTCCGCGGACCTCATCAAGGCCGCCGAGCGCGACCGCGCGGCCGACGCCGCGACGGCCCGCCAGGCCGCGGCGGATGCCGCCGCGCAACGGCAGAGCCAGCAGGCCGCCGCCGAGCAGGAGCGCACCGCCTCGGTGACCGGGTGCGGCGCGTCCGGCTCCTACGGCGGCGTCGCCGACTCCGTGCAGGAGGTCGGCAACGCGATGGAGTGCGTCTTCCCCGGCCACGACGTCCTGGGGGTCGGCAGCCGCGGCAACGCCTCGGACCACCCGAGCGGCTACGCGCTGGACTTCATGACCACCAGTGGCGACGCGATCGCCGACTGCGTCATCGACAACAAGGGCGACCTCGGCGTCGAGTACGTGATCTGGAACCAGCGCATCAACACCGGCTCGGGCTGGGAGAGCATGGAGGACCGTGGCGGCGCCACCGCCAATCACGAGGACCACGTCCACATCTCGTTCGAGCGCGGCGGCTCCCCCGACGTCTCGGCCCTGCGCAGCTGCGGCTGATCCCGCTCTTCACACGACCGTGACTCACCTGGTCCACTGAACGGGTGTCGACGGAGACGAGCGGGTCGAGCACGGACAGTGAGCTCGGGCGGCGGACGGTGCGCCGGGTCGTCTGGCGGCTGATGCCCCTGCTGGGGCTGCTGTACTTCATCAACTACCTCGACCGCGTCAACATCGGCTTCGCCGGGCCGAACGGCATGAACGCCGAGCTCGGCATGACCGCGACGGTCTTCGGGCTCGCGTCGGGCATCTTCTTCGTCGGGTACCTGCTGCTCGAGGTGCCGAGCAACCTCGCGCTGCACCGCTTCGGCGCGCGACGGTGGATCACCCGGATCCTCGTGTCCTGGGGCATCGTCGCCTCGATCATGGCGTTCGCGCCGAACGCGACGGTGCTGATCGTCCTGCGCTTCCTGCTCGGCGTGGCCGAGGCCGGCTTCTTCCCCGGCATCATCCTGTATCTGACCTTCTGGTTCCCGGCCGAGTACCGGGCGCGCGCGGTCGGCTGGTTCATGGTCGCGGTGCCGATCTCGACCGCGGTGGGGTCGACGGTCAGCGCCCTGATCATCTCCGTGGGCGACGGCCTCTTCGGGCTCTCGGGCTGGCGGGTGATGTTCCTGCTCGAGGGCATCCCCGCGATCATCCTGGGCATCGTCACGTTCTTCGCCCTCACCGACCGTCCGGAGCAGGCGACGTGGCTGTCCGAGGACGAGCGGACGTGGCTGAGCCGGCGGCTGGCCGCCGAGTCCGCCGAGGTGGAGGCCGCCGACCACTGGACCCTGCGCCGGGCCCTCACCGCGCCGCGCATCCTGGTGCTGGCCTTCGTCTACTTCGGCGTCACCTACGGGCTCTACGCGCTGGGCTTCTTCCTGCCCACGATCGTCTCCGGGTTCGAGCAGCAGTTCGGGACCAAGCTCGGCATCGTCGAGAAGGGCCTGGTCACGTCCGTGCCGTACGCGGTGGCGGCGATCGGCATGGTGCTCTGGAGCCGCGCGGCCGACCGCTCCGCCGCCCGGAGCGACGGCGGCTTCCTCGCCGGCGAGTCCGGACGGCGCTGGTGGCTCGCCCTGCCCATGATCCTCGGAGGGATCGCCATCCCGATCGCGCTCTACCAGAGCAACCCGTTCTGGACGATGGCGGCCGTGACGGTCTGCGCGGTCGGCACCTGCTCGGCGCTGCCCACCTTCTGGCCCCTGCCCTCGCAGTTCCTCACCGGGGCGGCCGCGGCCGGCGGCATCGCCCTGATCAACTCCCTGGGGAACCTCTCGGGCTTCGTCGCGCCGTACGTCACCGGCGGGCTCGCCGACCTCACCGGCAGCCAGCGTGCGGGGCTCTGGGTCGTCGGTGTCGTGACGATCCTGGCCGCCGTCCTCGCGCTGGTCGCCGGGCGCACGCGTCACCCTTCCGCCGTAGCGGACTCCTCGGGTTAAGCTCCCCGCCACCCGCTCGACGGCGACGCGGATCACCACCTGACCGAGGCCCTGAGGGGGACGTGTGCCCGGACCGGACCGCACCGCCTGGTTGCGGCGCAAACCGATCGCCACCATGGCGGCCGAGACCGGCGCGGACGCCTCCGCCGGCCACGAGGGCGGGGACCTCAAACGCTCGATCGGGCTCGGTCAGCTCGTGGCCATCGGCATCGGGTCGACGGTCGGCACCGGCATCTTCTTCGTGCTCTCCGAGGCCACCCCGAAGGCCGGGCCCGCGGTGGTCCTGTCCTTCGTGATCGCCGGGATCACCGCCGGGCTGACCGCGCTCTGCTACGCCGAGCTGGCCTCGGCGGTGCCGGTGTCCGGGTCGTCGTACTCCTACGCCTACGCCACCCTCGGCGAGGCGGCGGCGATGGGCGTGGCCGCCTGCCTGATCCTGGAGTACCTCGTCTCGTCGGCGGCGGTCTCGGTGGGCTGGTCGGAGTACCTCAACGCCCTGCTCCAGAGCACGGTCGGCGTCCGGGTGCCCGAGGCGCTGTCCGGGGCGCCCGGCGCCGGCGGCATCGTCAACCTGCCGGCGATCGTGCTCGTCGTCCTGTGCACCCTGCTGCTGATCCGCGGGGTGAGCGAGTCGGCCACGGCGAACGCGATCATGGTGGTCATCAAGCTCGCGGTCCTGCTGCTGTTCGTCGGGCTGGCGTTCACCGCGTTCTCCGCCGACAACTTCGCGGAGTTCGCGCCGCTCGGCGTCGGCGGCATCGGCGCGGCGGCGGGCACGGTGTTCTTCTCGTTCATCGGTCTCGACGCCGTGTCGACGGCCGGCGAGGAGGTCAAGGACCCGCGGCGCACGCTCCCCCGCGCCCTGATGCTCTCCCTCGTCGTCGTCACCGTGATCTACCTGCTGGTGGCCGTCGCGGCCCTCGGCGCGCAGCCGTGGGAGCAGTTCGAGGGCCAGGAGGCCGGGCTCGCGGCGATCCTCACGCAGGTGACGGGCGCCAGCTGGCCGGGGATCGTCCTCGCGGCGGGCGCCGTCATCTCGATCTTCAGTGTCACCCTGGTGACGATGTACGCCCAGAGCCGGATCCTGTTCTCGATGAGCCGCGACGGGATGCTGCCGCCGCTGCTCTCGCGGGTGAACCCGCGCACCCTCACCCCCGTGCCCACGACGGTCCTCGTCGGGATCGCCGTCGCCGTGCTGGCCGGTCTGGTGCCGCTCGACGTCCTCGCCGACCTCGTCAGCGTGGGGACCCTGGTGGCGTTCAGCGTCGTGTCGATCGGGGTCATGGTGCTGCGCCGCACCGCGCCGGACCTCCCCCGCGGCTTCCGCGTGCCCGGTTACCCGGTGACGCCGGTCCTCTCGATCGCGGCCTGCGTCTACCTCATCCTCGGGCTCTCCTGGATCACCCACCTCGTGTTCGTCCTCTGGCTGGCGGTCGCCCTGATCTTCTGGTGGTTCTACGGGGCCCGCCACTCACGGCTCATCGGCACTCCGGCCAGGTCGACGGACGAGGAGGCGTCATCGTGACCGTGCTCGTCGGGCACATGCCCGGGTCCGACCCCGACGCCGCGGTCTCGCTCGGGGCGCGGCTGGCGCGGGTGATCGGTGGCCCGCTCGTCGTCTGCACCGTCTCGCCGCCCGGGCACGACGAGGCCGCGGAGGTGACCCCCGAGATCGAGGGTGTCGACGTCGAGGTCGAGCACATCGAGGACCGCTCGGTGCCCGGCGGCCTGGCCCGGGCCGCGCACGCGCGCCAGGCCGACCTGGTCGTGCTCGGCGACGGCCCGCCGCGCCCGGGATCGGTCGGCGCCCGCCTCGCGCGGGCCGCCGACGTGCCCGTCGCGCTCGCCGGGCACGTCGCGCTCACCGACGGCCCCGTCACCCGCGTGACCTGCGCGTTCGGCCCCGGGCGCCGCGCCCGCGGCGTGCTCGCCACGGCCGCCGACCTCGCCCGCCGCGCCGACGCCGCCCTGCGCGTCGCGTCCTTCGCCCCGCAGCGCGGGCCGACGGTGCCGCCGGAGGCGAGCCTGCACGCCGAGCGGGTGGTCGTCGAGCAGTGGCGCGAGCAGATGATCGGCGCGCAGCGCGAGGCGCTCGAGGGCCTGGGGATCGCCGGCGCCGAGACCGTCGCGGTCGCGGACGACACGGTCGAGGAGGCCGTGCGGTCGCTGGAGTGGGGCGAGGGTGACCTGCTCGTCGCCGGGGCCTCCCCCGCCGGCGCCGCCACCCGGCTGCTCATCGGCGACCCCGGGGCCGCCGTCCTCGAGGCCTCGCCCGTGCCGATCGTCCTGTCCCCGGGGGCCACGGCGCTCTGACTGTCAACGTCGGTTGACATGCCGGGCCGTGTCAACCTAGATTGACACGTATGGCTGATGCGACGGCGGTGGCGGCGGCGGCGTCCTCGCGGGACCCGGCGACGGGGCTCGCGGCGGTGGTGTCCCTGCGGGCGCTCCTCGAGTCCCTGGAGGAGCTGCAGGTCCGCAACGCCCGCGACCAGGGCTGGTCCTGGCAGCAGATCGCCGACGGGCTGTCGGTCAGCCGGCAGGCGGTGCACAAGAAGTACCGCCGGCACGGGAACCTCGAGGAGGCCTGACCATGTTCGAACGATTCACCGATCCGGCGCGCCGGATCGTCGTGCTGGCCCAGGAGGAGTCCCGCGAGCGCGCCGACGACCACATCGGCAGCGAGCACCTCCTGCTCGGGCTCTGCCGGGCGGGCGACACCCGCGGAGCAGCGCTGCTGGCCGCCCGCGGGGTGACCCTCGCGGTGGTCGAGGAGGACCTGCGGCGCGCGGGTCCTCCCGACCTGCCCGACCGCGAGGCGCTGGCCGGCGTGGGTATCGACCTCGACGAGGTCCGCGCCCGCGTCGAGGCGGCCTTCGGCCCGGGCGCGCTCGAGAACACCCGGGCCGCGGGCGGTCGCCGCCGCCGCCTGTGGGGTCACATCCCCTTCGACCGCGGCGCGAAGAAGGTCCTCGAGCTCGCCCTGCGCGAGGCGGTGCGCCGCGGCGACCGGGCCATCGGCTCCGAGCACGTCCTGCTGGGCATGCTCCACCGCGAGACCGGGCGCGCGGCTCCCGTGCTGCACGCCCGGGGCGTCACGCTGCACGGGATCCGCGCGGCCCTCGACGAGTGGCCTACGGCCATGTGAGCAGTGAGAAGCGCTAGAGCACTCCACACTGCTCACGAGCGCCGGAGGCGCACCCTTACTCCGCGAGCTCCTCCAGCGGCGGGCAGGAGCAGACGAGGTGGCGGTCGCCGTGGGCGGCGTCGATGCGCCGCACCGGGGGCCAGATCTTCGTCGGGCGCCCGCCGGCCGGGAAGGCCGCCTCCTCGCGAGAGTAGGCGTGGTCCCACGCCCCGCCCAGCACCGAGCGGGCGGTGAAGGGCGCGTGGACCAGCGGGTTGTCGTCCGCCGGCCACTCCCCCGACTCGACGCGGGCGATCTCGCCGCGGATCGCGATCATCGCGTCGATGAACCTGTCGATCTCGGCCAGGTCCTCGGACTCGGTCGGCTCGACCATGAGCGTCCCGGCCACCGGGAACGACATCGTCGGGGCGTGGAAGCCGTAGTCGGCGAGGCGCTTCGCGACGTCGTCGACCGTGATGCCCGAGGCCTTGGTCAGCGGGCGCAGGTCGAGGATGCACTCGTGGGCGACCATGCCGCCCGGCCCGGTGTAGAGCACCGGGAAGTGCTCGTCGAGACGCTTCGCGACGTAGTTGGCCGCGGCCACGGCGGTCAGCGTCGCGCGGCGCAGCCCGTCGACGCCCATGAGCCGGACGTAGGCCCAGGAGATCGGCAGGATCGACGCCGAGCCCCAGGGTGCGCCGGCGACGGGGCCGATCCCGGTCTCGGGCCCGGCGGACGGCTGGGCGGGGTGGTTCGGCAGGAACGGCGCGAGGTGCTCGACGACGCCGACCGGGCCGACGCCCGGGCCCCCACCGCCGTGCGGGATGCAGAAGGTCTTGTGCAGGTTCAGGTGGCTGACGTCGGCGCCGAAGCGACCGGGGCGGGCGAGCCCGACCAGGGCGTTGAGGTTGGCGCCGTCGACGTAGACCTGCCCGCCGGCGTCGTGCACCGCCGCGCAGACCTTGCGGACGCGCGGCTCGTACACCCCGTGCGTCGACGGGTAGGTGATCATGATCGCCGCGAGGGTGTCGGCGTTCTCCCCGATGACCTTCTCCAGGTCCTCGACGTCGACGTCGCCGCGGTCGGTGGTCTTCACGACCTTCACCCGCATGCCCGCCGAGATCGCGGACGCGGCGTTGGTGCCGTGCGCCGACGACGGGATCAGGCACACGTCGCGGTGCTCGTCGCCCCGCGAGCGGTGGTAGGCGCGGATGGCCAGCAGGCCGGCGAGCTCGCCCTGCGAGCCGGCGTTGGGCTGCAGCGAGACCGCGTGGTAGCCGGTGAGGTGCACCAGCCAGTCCTCGAGGTCCGTGATCACCTGGAGCATCCCCGGCGCGTCGGACTCGGGCGCGAACGGGTGCAGGTCGCCGAAGCCGGGGTAGGTGATCGGCTCCATCTCGGCGGTGGCGTTGAGCTTCATCGTGCAGCTGCCCAGCGGGATCATGCTGCGGTCGAGCGCGACGTCCTTGTCGGAGAGCTCGCGCAGGTAGCGCAGCAGGGCGGTCTCGCTGCGGTGGCGGTGGAAGACCGGGTGGGTGAGGTACGACGACGTCCGCTCGAGCGTGGCGGGCACGGCGTCGGCGGTGGCGGCGTCGAGGTCCGAGACGTCGAGGTCGCCCGCGCCGAGGGCGCGCCACAGGGACCGCAGGTGCTCGCGCGTCGTGCGCTCGGAGCAGGAGACGCCGACGTGGTCGGCGTCGACCTCGCGGACGAGGATGCCCTCGGCGCGACAGGCGGCGACGGCGGCCGGGGCCTCGCCGGGCACGCGCACCAGCACGGTGTCGAAGAACTCGCGGTGCACCACCTCGACGCCGCCCTTGACCAGGCCGGCGGCCAGCACGGCCGCCATCCGGTGGGTGCGTCGCGCGATCGTCCTGAGCCCGGTCGGCCCGTGGTGCACGGCGTACATCGCGGCGATCACCGCGAGCAGGACCTGCGCGGTGCAGATGTTGCTCGTGGCCTTGTCGCGGCGGATGTGCTGCTCGCGGGTCTGCAGGGCGAGGCGGTGCGCGGGGTCGCCGTCGGCGTCGATCGACGTCCCGACGAGACGCCCCGGCAGCTGGCGCGCGAGGCCCTGGCGGACGGCGAGGAACCCGGCGTGCGGGCCGCCGAAGCCGAGCGGCACCCCGAAGCGCTGGGTGGAGCCGACCGCGACGTCGGCGCCCAGGTCGCCGGGCGGGGTGACCATGGTGGCGGCGAGCAGGTCGCAGGCGGCGATCACCGCGGCACCGCGGTCGTGCACGGCCTCGATCACCGCGCGGTGGTCGCGCAGCGCCCCGGAGGCGCCGGGCGCGGCGAGGAGGAGGCCGAAGAAGTCGTCCGTGGGTAGGTCACCGCAGACGTCGACGATCTGCAGCTCGATGCCCAGCGCCTCCGCGCGCGTCTCCAGCACCGCGACGGTCTGGGGCAGCGTGTCGGCGTCGACGAGGAAGCGGCTGGACTTCGTCTTGTCCGCCCGGCGCAGCAGCAGCATCGCCTCGGCCGCGGCCGTGGACTCGTCGAGCATCGAGGCGCCGGCGACGTCGAGGCCCGTGAGGTCGCAGACCATCGTCTGGAAGTTGAGCAGGGCCTCGAGGCGGCCCTGGCTGATCTCGGGCTGGTAGGGCGTGTACGCCGTGTACCAGGCCGGGTCCTCGAGGACGTTGCGTCGGATCACCGGCGGGGTCAGCGTGCCGTGGTAGCCGAGGCCGAGCATCGGCTCCAGCGTGGTGTTCCGCGCGGCCATCCCGCGCAGCTCGTCGAGCACCTGGGCCTCGGTCGCCGGGGGCGGCGGGGCGTGGCCGGTGGGGTCGTCCGACCAGTCGGCCGGGTCGGTGCGGATCGAGCTGGGCATCGCCGTGTCGGCGAGCTCCTCCAGCGAGCCGACGCCGATCGTCTCGAGCATCCGCGCGAGGCCCGCGGCGTCCGGACCGATGTGCCGGTCGGCGAAGGGCACCCCGTGCTCGAGCGCGGCGAGGGGAGCGGACTCCCAGGAGGAGCGGGCGGGCGAACCGTGCGGTGCGGACATGACGCCTCCGGTGGCAGGGCGAGCAGGGGCCTCGCACGCCGCGGACAGCACCATCATCGTGCCGTCCGTCGCGTACGGCCTCCCCCTCTGCCGCTGCCCGCTACCGTGCGGGCGCCTGAGAGCTTCGCCGGTGAGGTGGGCTCACCCTCGGCTTGCACCATCGGCGGGTGGTCGATCCCGGCCGGGGCCGGAACCGATCACCTCTTTCCAGAGGTCGTCTCCTCCGCGCGGTCTGGGATGCCTGAGAGGTTCCGGGGAGGAGTTGCTCCTTCGGCGCCTGCGGCCAGAGGCTTCTGTGTGCAGGTCTCTCCCGCGCGGTGTCCAAGTACGACGGGACGAGGGTAGCGCAGTCGGGCGGTCGGACCCAGCGTCCGCGTGGCCCGTGTCACCCGCTGGGTGTCAGCCGGCGGAGCGGGCTCCACGGTTGCGGCGCGAGGCCAGCTCGTCCTCCGGCGACGGGTCGACGACGGCGGTGTCGGCCCGCTCGGCGGGGAAGCGCGCGATGCTGCCGGAGATCTCCCGCATGGCCCCGCCGACGGCGATCCCGAAGACGCCCTGGCCACCCTGCAGCAGGTCGACGACCTCCTCCGGGGAGGTGCACTCGTAGACGGTGACCCCGTCGGAGAACAGGGTGATGCGCGCGAGGTCGCGCACGCCGTGGCGGCGCAGCTGCTCGACGGCGACCCGGATGTTGTTCAGCGAGACGCCGGTGTCGAGGAGGTTCTTGACCACCTTGAGCACCGCGAGGTCCTTGAACGAGTACAGCCGCTGGGAGCCGGAGCCCGTCGCGGAGCGGATGCTCGGGACCACGAGCTTGGTGCGCGCCCAGTAGTCGAGCTGGCGGTAGGTGATGCCGACGATCTGGCACGCGGCGGGCCCGCGGTACCCGACGACGTCACCCGAGGGCGGCCCGTCGCCGAACACTTCCTCGGCGAACAGCGAGCCCTGCTCGCCCTCCGGACCGAGGGGCTCGAGCTCGGGGCCGGCGGGTCCGCCGTCCTGACCACCGCTCACCGATTGCCTCCCTCGTTCCGTTGTGGCGCCGACGGTACGAGCGGCGGAGATGGGGGTCAACGCGACGCGCGGCGACTCTCGACCTTGACTTCAGGGTGAGAGTACCGCCCCCGTACTTCGCGCCGTCCGACGGCTGACGTCACGCGACGAAGGAGCGTGAGGTCAGCGCTCGGACCTGGCGCGACACTAAGTATCCGCCCCGCGGAAGTCCTCGGGGGACACGGAGTCGAGGAACTCGCGGAACTTCTCGACCTCGTCCTCCTGCTCGTCCGGGATCACCAGACCGGCCTCGGAGAGCACACCCTCCTCGGCGTGGATCGGCACACCGACCCGCAGCGCGAGGGCCACCGAGTCGCTGGGGCGGGCGGAGACGCGGATGTCGCCGTCGAACACCAGCTCGGCGTAGAAGGTGCCCTCCTGCAGGTCGATGATCCGGACCTGCTCGAGCCGGCGATCCAGCGCACCCAGCACGTCCTTGAGCAGGTCGTGGGTGAGCGGGCGGGCGGGCTTGACGCCCTGCTGCTCGAGGGCGATCGCCGTGGCCTCGACGGAGCCGATCCAGATCGGCAGGTACCGGTCGCCCTCGGCCTCCCGGAGAAGGAGGATCGGCTGGTTCGCGGGGAGCTCGACCCGAACCCCCACGACACGCATCTCGCTCATGCGGCTCGCCTCCTTCGATCGACGGATCGAGACGCTACACGCTCGGGAACCCCCGCGCCCGAGTCCGCGAGGGCGTCCGCGGGCTCCGTCGCCCAGCGGGCCGAGGGCCGTGTGACGCCCTCGTGACGGGCCGGTTCAGCGCTTGAGACCGTGGCGC
The DNA here is from genome assembly GCF_050948445.1 of Actinomycetospora sp. CA-053990. Classification (NCBI taxonomy): domain Bacteria; kingdom Bacillati; phylum Actinomycetota; class Actinomycetes; order Pseudonocardiales; family Pseudonocardiaceae; genus Actinomycetospora; species Actinomycetospora sp. CA-053990. Next base: position 3,490,016 of record NZ_CP192043.1, read on the forward strand.
AGGCCCGACCCGACGAGCAGCGCGTGCAGGCGTCCGGAGAGCGCCGCCAGCTCGGCCGAGAGCTCCTCGGCGCGGCGCGCGGCCTCGGGGCCGCGGCTGCGGGCGACGGGGGTGACGAGCTGGGCGAGCAGGCCCACCTCGCGGTCCGCGCTGGCGCGCGCCGAGCGCAGCAGACGCGGCTCGACGCCGAGACGCGCGAGCGAGGCCGCGGTGCGCGCGACCAGGACGTCCTCGGGCTCGTAGCGGCCGTCGGCGTCGGCACGCAGGATGCCGTGGTGCTCGAGGCCGTCGAGCAGCGAGGCGTCCACGCCGTCCTCGGCGAGCAGCACGTCGCGGCTCACGGTGTCCCCGCGCGCGGTGCGGGCGCCGTCGGGGTCCTCGTCGGGCTCGACGCGGTCGGCCACCGAGGCGAGGCTGCGCACGCGGGCGGTGGCCGCGGCGCTCGGGCCGGCGGGCGTGGTCGGGCCACCGGGGCCACCGGGGCCGCCCGGTCCCCCGGGCCCCCCGGACTCGGCGGGGCCGCCGTCGCGAGCGCGCCGTCGACGCCGCCCGGGGTCTCCCCCGGCAGCGTCGGGCCGCCGTCGACGGGGTTGCGGTCGAACTCGTCGAGCCGGGCCCGGATGACCTTGAGGGGCAGGTAGTGGTCGCGCTGCGCGGACAGCACGAAGCGCAGGCGCACGACGTCGGCGTGCGAGAACTGCCGGTAGCCCGCCGGGGTGCGCGCCGGACGGATCAGGCCCTCGGACTCGAGGAACCGGATCTTGGAGATCGTGATCTCCGGGAAGTCGGCACGCAGCGCGTCGAGCACCGAGCCGATCGAGAGGGGGGATCCCCCCGGCTCGGACAGCCCGGCGGCGGTCACTCCAGCCCCGCCCCCGCCCCGGCCGACCCGCCGTCACGGGGACCGGTGAGGAAGACGAGGCGGAACTTGCCGATCTGCACCTCGTCGCCGTTGGCGAGCACCGCGGTGTCCACGGGCTCGCGGTTGACGTACGTGCCGTTGAGGCTGCCGACGTCCACCACCACGAACTCCGCGCCGTCGCGGCGGAACTCCGCGTGCCGGCGGGAGACGGTGACGTCGTCGAGGAAGATGTCCGAGTCGGGGTGCCGCCCGGCGCTCGTGGTGTCGCGGTCGAGGAGGAAGCGCGACCCGGCGTTGGGGCCGCGCTTGACCACCAGCAGCGCGGAGCCCGTGGGCAGCGCGTCGACCCCGGACACCGGGGCGCCGCGGGACTCGGTCTCGGGCTCGGCCAGGAAGTCGGCCCGGAAGACCGACGTCGTCTCGCCCTGACGCTCGGGGGGGACCGGGGGACCGCCTGTGCTCACCGTGCTCCTCCGTCGTGTCGTGCTCGGTCTCGTGCGTGATCGAGGTGTCCCGCCCGCCCCCGGCCGGCTCCGGGACCCTGGAAGGGGCCCCGTCCCCGGCCTCGGTGACGGATCGTCGCGAGGTGGCCGTCACGGTACCGGTCCCCGTCACGGGGTCGAGGCCCTCCCCACCCACCGTGAGCGAGAGTCCGCGTGCTGTGGCGGAGCGTCAACGGTGACGGCCGTCCGGGCTCCACGGACGAGGGTCCGCGGACGGTCAGGAGCCGTCGATGATCTCCTGGTAGGCGGCCGCGTCGAGCAGGTCCTCGAGGGCGCGCGCGTCGGGCAGGCGCAGTTCCATCATCCAGCCCGAGCCGTACGGGTCGGAGTTGATGAGCTCCGGGGTGTCCGCCAGCCCGTCGTTGACCGCGGTGACCTCGCCGTCGAGCGGCGCGTAGATCTCCGAGACCGACTTGGTGGACTCGACCTCCGCGACGGACTCGCCGGAGGACACCGTCGCCCCCACCGAGGGCAGCTGGACGTACACGACGTCGCCGAGCTGGTCCTGGGCGTAGTCGGTGATGCCGACGCGGACGACCGACGGGTCGGCCTCGCTCGTGGTGATCCACTCGTGCTCGGCGGTGTAGCGCAGGCCCTCGGGGACCACCGGCGACTCCTCACGTCAGGGGTTGGTGCTCGGTGCGGCCCGGCTCCCCGGGCGGCGGCGGCAGGCTAGAGCGCCGGACACCGGCGGGCCAAGCCGGGACCGTGCACGTCACGCCGTCGCGACCGGGGAACGCACGAGTTGGACGAGGTAGAGCGCGCCGGACCACAGGTGCAGTGCGACCCCCCACACCGTGAACGCGTAGGCGAACGGGCGGGCGATGTCGGCGCCGGCCCAGTCCATCTGCGCGAGCAGCAGCAGCGGGAACGCGTAGAGCAGGTTGAGCGTCGCGGCCTTGCCGATGTAGAGCACCGGGAAGGCCAGGTAGCCCTTGCGTCGCAGCAGCGGCAGCGCGAGCGAGACGACGAGGTCACGACCGATGATCAGCACCAGCACCCACCACGGCACGATCCCGCGGATGAGGAACGCGACCAGCGTCGCCACGGTGTAGAGCCGGTCGGCCAACGGGTCGAGCAGCTCCCCGAGGCGGCTGTACTGGTCGAGGGCGCGCGCGAGCCGGCCGTCGAGCCAGTCGGTGATCCCGCTGGCCACCAGGACGACGAGCGCCCAGCCGTCGGCCTGCGGCCCCAGCAGCAGCCAGAGGAACAGCGGCACCCCGAGCAGGCGCACGAAGCTCAGCGCGTTGGGCACGGTGAGCCATCGCTCGCCGGCGAGCTCGCGGAGGGTCACGGCGGCGAGTATCCCCCGGACCCTCCGGGCACAGCAGGGTCAGCGCGCCGTCCAGCCCATGTCCATCGTCACCGGGGATCCGGTGAAGGTGGACCCGGCCGGGGTCTGCAGGAACGCGACCACGTCGGCCACCTCGGAGGGCTCGATCAGCCGCTTGCGGGCGTGCGGGGTGAGGATGACCTCCTCGATCACCCGGTCCTCGCTGATCCCGTGGGCGCGGGCCTGGTCGGCGATCTGCTTCTCGACCAGCGGGGTGCGCACGTAGCCGGGGCAGACGGCCGTGGCGGTGATCCGGTCCTCGGCGCCCTCGAGCGCGAGGGTCTTCACCAGCCCGAGGACGCCGTGCTTCGCCGAGACGTAGCCCGCCTTGTACGGCGAGGCGGCCAGGGCGTGCGCCGAGGCGATGGCGACGAAGCGCCCGCCCTCCGGGGCCGCGCGCAGGGCCTGCCACGCGTACTTGGCCAGCAGGAACGGGCTGGTCAGCAGGATCGCCTGGAGGGCGTCCCAGCGGTCCTCGTCGAAGTCGGCCACCGGCGAGACGTGCTGGAAGCCGGCGTTGGGCACGACGAGGTCGAGGCGGCCGAACTGCTCGAGCGCCGTGTCGATCGCGGCGCGGTTGCCCTCGCGGGTGGTGAGGTCGGCGCCGAGGGAGGGGCCGGGGAGGGTCTCGTCGGCCTTGAGGTCGACACCGAGGACCGACCACCCGTCCCCGTGGAGGCGATCGACGATCGCCCGGCCGATCCCGCTGCCCGATCCGGTCACCACCGCTGCGCGCTGCTCTGCTGCCATACCCCGACCGTAGGCTCTCGGCCGTGATCGTTCCCGGCTCGAGTGTCGAGCCCCGCTCTTCGGCTTCCCGCGCGACGTCCCCCGCGGCCGGTCCCGCCCTCGGCCTGCCCGCCACCCCCGCTCCCCCGGTCCCCGACGTCCGGCGCCTCGCGGTGCTGCGGGCCAACGGCCTCGGCGACTACGTCGTCGCCGAGCCCGCGCTGGCCGCCCTGCGCGCCACCTACCCCGACGCCGAGATCACGCTGCTCGGCGCCCAGCACCACGTCGGGCTGCTCGCGGGCCGGCCCTCGCCGGTCGACCGGGTCGTCACCGTGCCCCTGATGCCCGGCGTGCGGGTCGGTCCCGAGCCGGACGCGAGCGCGGACGAGGTCGAGGCCTGGGCCGTCGAGCAGCGGGCGTACGGCTACGACCTCGCGGTGCAGATGCACGGCGGCGGGCGGAACTCCAACGCGCTGCTGCTGCGGCTGGGCGCCCGCGTGACGGCGGGGTCGGCGACCCCGGACGCGCCGCGCCCCGACCGCTGGGTGCCGTACTGGCCCTTCCAGCACGACACCGTGCGCTGGCTCGAGGTGGCCGCCGCCGCCGGGGCCACGCCGACGCGCGTGGAGCCGAGCGTCGAGGTCACGGCCGAGGATCTCGCGTCCTCGCGCACGGTGGTGCCGGCCGGCGACGCGCCGCTGCTCGTCGTCCACCCCGGCGCCACCGACGCGCGGCGCTGCTACCCGGAGGAACGCCTCGGGGCGATCGCCCAGGACCTCGCCGATCGCGGTGCCCGGGTGGTCGTCGCGGGCGGGCCGTCGGAGGCCGAGCGGGTCGCCCGCGTGGTCTCGGGCATGCGCTCGACCCCCGAGACGGCCGTGGGCACCCTCGACCTGCCGGGCCTGGTCGGGCTGCTGTCGCGCGCGACGCTGGTGCTCGGCAACGACTCGGGGCCGCGGCACCTCGCGGGCGCCGTCGGCACCCCGACCGTCGCCGTCTTCACCTACGCCAACCTCGCGGACGTGGCGCCGCTGACCCGCGTCTGGCACCGGGTGCTCGTCTCCTGGCACGGCGGGTGCCGGGTGTGCGGGATGCGGGTGCTCGACGGCTGGTGCGGGCACGAGGAGAGCGCGACCCACGACGTCGACGTCGCCGAGGTCCGCGAGGCCGCGCTCGACCTCTGGGAGCAGACGCTTCGCACGTGAGTGATCTGGGTCGTCAGGACGACCCGGATCCCTCACGTGACGCGGAGCGTCATCCCCTCCTCGGCGGCGACGATCTCGCCGATCACGGGGTGGCCGGGGATCTCGCCGGCGAGCAGCAGGCCGCCGGAGGTCTGGGCGTCGGCGAGGAGCAGGGCCATCGTGTCGTCGACATCGAGGCGCGCGTGGGGGCGCACCCAGTCGAGGTTCCGCCGCGAGCCGCCGGGCACGTAGGCGTCGCGGGCGGCCTCGCGGGCGCCGTCCAGGAACGGCACCGCGCTACTGTCGATCACCGCGGTGACCCCGGACGCCCGCGCGAGCTTGTGGGCGTGGCCGAGCAGGCCGAAGCCGGTGATGTCGGTGCCCGCCCGGATGCCCGCGGCCACGGCGGCGCGCGAGGCCTCGGCGTTGAGCGTGGTCATCACCTCGACGGCCGCCGCGAACGACTCGCCGGTGGCCTTGTGCCGGTTGTTGAGCACGCCGAGGCCGAGGGGCTTGGTCAGCGTCAGCGGCGTGCCCGGGCGCGCGGCGTCGTTGCGGATCAGGGCCTCGGGGTCGGCGATCCCGGTGACCGCCATGCCGTACTTGGGCTCCGGGTCGTCCACCGAGTGCCCACCGGCGACGTGGCAGCCGGCGAGGTCGGCCACCGCCAGGCCGCCGCGCAGGACCTCGGCGGCGAGGTCGTAGGGCAGCACCTCGCGCGGCCAGCACAGCAGGTTCAGCGCGATCACCGGGCGCCCGCCCATGGCGTAGACGTCGGAGAGGGCGTTGGCCGCCGCGATCCGTCCCCAGTCGTAGGGGTCGTCGACGACGGGGGTGAAGAAGTCGGTGGTCGCGATCAGCGCGAGGCCGTCGCGGATCCGCACGGCGGCGGCGTCATCCCCGTCCTCGAGCCCGACGAGCAGCTCGCCCTCGCGCGTCGTCGACGGCGACGGCATCAGCCCGCGCACCACGTCCTCGAGCTCGCCGGGCGGGATCTTGCAGGCGCAGCCGCCGCCGTGGGCGTAGCCGGTGAGGCGCGTGGCCGGGGACGTCGCGGTCATGCCCCCGTTCTACAACCTGTGCAGCCCCTCCAGCACGCGCGCCATGATGTCGCGGGACGGGGCGCCGGAGGCGGCGACGGCCCGCGGGTGCACGAGCAGCAGGCCCGCGCCCGCCATGTCGTCGATGATCACACGGGCGACGCCGAGCGGCACCGAGAGCAGGGCGGCGACCTCGGCGACCGAGCGCGGGTCGCCGACCACGTCGCCGAGCGCGACGTGCTCGGGGTCCTCCAGCGGCGGGCGTGGCGACGGGATGGACACGAGGGTCTCGACGGCCAGGTCGGCGCGCGCCTTCGTGCGCCCGCCGGTACGGACGTACGGACGGACGCGGGTGCGCGTGCTCTCCGGCGGCGGGGTCGCGGTGATGAACAGCGGCAGGGTCGGCGCGTCGTCGGCGTCGGGCTGCGGCGACACCGCCGAACGGCGCAGCGGCGGCGCGGCCTGGGCGGGCACCACCGCGTCCTCGGCCGCCTCGCGCTCGGCCGCCCGGCGGGCGCGGCGGCCCTGCGAGCCGAACCGGGCCCCGGTGCGTCCGAGGGTGGTGTCCTCGGGGGTCTCCTCGGGCGCCTCCTGGACGGGGACGGGCTCCGAGACCGGGCCCCGGTCCTCGGGGTCGTCCTGGACGATCCCGCGCGGGAAACGGGCGCCGGTGCGACCGACGCGCGCGCGACGGCGCGGCCGCTCGGTGCCGTCGCCCTCGCTCACTCTCCGCTCCTCTCGGTGGACCCGATCGGCGTATCCCACCGGCCGAGCCGCCTCGCGCGGCGGCCGGGATGGTGACCATGACGCGAGGGCGGGAGCCACGATAGAGCAGGTCTCACCTCCGATCACACGGTCTGCCGGGACCGCCCGCGAGCGGTGACCGAACGTGATGTCACCGTCACACGGTGACGGCAGGATCACGACCGCAGGACGACCCGATGTCAACCGGATCGGCCGCCGTGTCCAGCGACGACGGTGTCGGGCGGGGGCGCTAAGCTACTGCTCAGCCCCACCTTGACCTCTCTCCGTGGGGCTGTTCCCACCGAGACTCGGGGTCGCCGTCGTTCCACCCGGTTCGCCGGGACGTCGACCCCGAGTCTCGTTGTTTGTACTCATCAACCGTCCGAGTGACGCACCCGGATCCGCTCCCCCGCGAGGGCCACGACATCCCCGGGCGCGATCTGCCGGCCACGCCGGGTCTCGCTCCGGCCGTTGACCGTCACCTCGCCGGCCTCCAGCACCTCCCGCGCCGCCGCGCCGTGCTCGACGAGACCGGCGAGCTTCAGGAGCTGACCGAGGCGGATTCCCTCGTCGCGGATGTCGACGTCACGGACGGGCGGGCGCTCCACACCCCGAGAGTGTGCCGGGCGGCGTGTGCCTCCCGGTGGTGGGATGGCGCGCGATGGACGTCGTGCTGCTGGTGGTCGCCGGCCTGGGTGCCGGGCTCACCGGGTCGATGGCCGGGCTCGCGTCGCTGTTCTCCTACCCGGCGCTGCTGGCGATCGGCCTCTCCCCGGTGGCGGCCAACCAGACCAACACCATCGCCCTCGCGGTCAGCAGCGTCGGCTCGATGCTCGGCTCCCGCCCCGAGCTGCGGGGCCAGGCGCCCCGCGTCCTGCGCCTGCTGCCGCTGACGATCCTGGGCGGGGCCATCGGCGCCGGCCTCGTGCTCGTGACGCCGTCCGACGCCTTCGCCCTCATCGTGCCGTTCCTCGTCGCCGGCGCGTCGCTCGTGCTGCTCTGGCCCCCGCGGATCGACGCGGCCCCGGTGGCGACGCGCGGCGGGCGCGCCGCGACCGTCGTCGGTGTCGTCGCCGTGGGCGTCTACAGCGGCTACTTCGGCGCCGCCGCGGGCGTCGTGATGATGGCCCTGCTCGTGCGCGCCCTCGCCGACTCGCTCGTGCGCGTCAACGCGGTGAAGAACGTGCTGCTCGGCGCGTCCAACGCCGTCGCCGCGATCGCCTTCGCGGTGGTCGGCGAGGTCGCCTGGTCGGCGGCGCTGCCGTTGACCTGCGGGTTGCTCGTCGGCAACTACTGCGGCCCCGCCATCGCCCGCCGCCTCCCGCCGACGGTGCTGCGCATCGGCATCGCCGTCGCGGGGCTGATCCTGGCCGGGGTGCTGCTGCAGCGGGCCCTGACGACCTGAGCGCTACAGCGTCTGGCCCCCGTCCACGACGATCGTCTGGCCCGTGATCGCGCGGCTCGTGACGACCCCCAGGACCGCGGCGGCGACGTCCTCGGGCGTGGTCTCCCGGTCGAGCAGGGCCGAGGCGGCGAGCGCGCGGCCCCGGTCCTCGTCGCCCGCCCACCAGCGGGTCAGCACGAGGCCCGGGGACACCTCGTTGACCCGCACGGGCGCGAGCGCGTGGGCCAGCGAGCGCGTCAGCCCGTGCAGGGCGGACTTGCTCACCGCGTAGGGCAGCGACGACCCCTTGCCGGTGAGCCCGGCGATCGAGCCGATGTTGACGACGCAGCCGTCGTCGGCGGCGCGCAGGTCGTCGACCGCGGCGCGGGCGCAGTACCAGGGCGCCATGAGGTTGACCGCGAGCATCTGCTGCCAGACGTCGTCGGTGGCGCCGTCGAGGTCGTCGAGGGGCATCGGGACCGTCGCGCCGGCGTTGTTCACCAGCACCCCGATCGGCCCCAGCTGCTCGCGGGCCGCGGCGACCATCGCCCGGACGGCCGCGTCGTCGGTGACGTCGGCCGGCACGGCGACCGCCCGGCCGCCGTCGGCGGTGATCTCGTCGACGACCGACCCGGCGTCGGCGGCGGAGCGACGGTACGAGATCGCGACGGGGTGGCCCGCCCGGTGCAGCGCGAGGCTGCAGGCCCGGCCGATGCCGGTGCCGCCGCCGGTGACGAGCGCGGTGCCCAACGGCGTCACGAGCCGCTCAGCTGGCGCTTCACCTCGCCGGACACGCGCCGGCCGTCCGCCTGCCCGGCCACCTTCGGCTGGACGACCTTCATCACCGCGCCCATCTGCTTCGGACCCTCGGCGCCGGTCTCCGCGATGGCCGCCGCGACGATCGCCGTGAGGTCGTCGTCGGAGAGCTGGGCGGGCAGGTAGTCGGCCAGCACGAGCTGCTCGGCGCGCTCCCGCTCGGCGAGCTCCGTGCGGCCCGCGCCGTCGAACGCCTCGGCGGACTCGCGGCGCTTCTTCGACTCGCGCCCGAGGACGGTGGTGACCTCCTCGTCGGTGAGCTCGCGGTGCTGCTCGCCCGCGACCTCCTCGGTGTTGATCGCCGACAGCGCCATCCGGATCGTCGAGACCCGGACCTGGTCCCGGGCCTTCATCGCGGTGGTGAGGTCGGTGCGCAGTCGTTCCTTCAGTTCGGACACGCGAACCACCGTAGTCACGTGGGGCAGTCAGGTGAGACGTCGCAGAATCGGCGTCGGCATCACCCGCAGCAGCCGGCCGAGCGCCGCCCACGGCCACGTCGGCACGTACGCGAAGGCGGGCGCGCGCTCGATCGCGACGGCCATGGCTTCGGTGCCGGTCTCCGCGTCGACGGCGAACGGCATCGACATGCCCTCGTTGAGGTCGGTGCGGATGAAGCCGGGCGCGAGCGTCGTGACGCGGATCGGGGTGTCGGCGACGTCGACGCGGATGCCCTCGGCGAGGTGGGAGAGCCCCGCCTTCGTCGCTGCGTACGTCGTCTGGGCGCCCCTCAGACCGCGGTCGGCGGCCACCGAGGACACGACGACGAGGTGTCCGGCGTTCTGGGCGCGGAAGATCTCCATGGCGGCCTCGCACTGCGCCAGGGCGGCGACGAAGTTGGTGCGCGCCGTCGCCAGGTTGGCGTCGAACGTCCCGTCCCGATCGGCGCGCCCTTGCCGAGGCCCGCGTTGACGACCACGCGGTCGAGCCCGCCGAGCTCGTCGCGCATCGCGCGGATCGTCGTGAAGACCGCGTCGTGGTCGTCGACGTCGAGCGCGGCGACGACGATCCGGACCCCGGTGGGCGCGAGCTCATCGCGCAGGGCCTCGAGACGGTCGAGGCGCCGGGCGACGAGCGCGAGGTCGTGTCCGCGCGCGGCGAGCCGGCGGGCCAGGCCCGCGCCCAGCCCCGAGCTCGCTCCGGTGATCAAGGTCCGCATGGGGCGGGAGCCTGTCAGGTCACCGGTGGGCGAGCACGTTCACCACCACGCCCTGGGGCGTGCGCACGAAGAACCGGCGCACGCCCCACGGCTCGTCGGTGAGCGGGTGGACGATCTCGTATCCCGCCGCCACGGCACCGTCGTGGACCGACTGCAGCGCCGCGAGGTCGGCGACCTCCACCGAGACGCGGCTGTCCTCCGGGGCGGTGGCGTCGCGGCTGATGAGCTGCACCTGGGCGGTGCCCGCGCTGTATGGGCCCGCGCTGTGGGGGCCCACGCTGTGGTTGACGATCCAGCCCATGTCCATCGGGGTGTCGAGCCCGAGCAGGCCGGTCCAGAACGGGGCGTCGGCGGCGGGGTCGGCGACGGCGAGGTTGGCGACGATGCGGCGCACGGTCGGGGTCATGCCGGCAGCCTGCCGTCCCGGGGCGTCGACGGCTTGGACGAATCCGACCCGCCACGGATCGCGGGCGTCTGGTGTTCTCCTGGACGTGGCGGACGACGAGCAGCTGCGCACCGCGCTGGTCGAGGACCTCGACGCGGGGTTCGAGGCGGTGGTGCGCGCCCACGGCGACGTGGTGCACGCGGTCGCGCGCCGGACCTCCGACCGCGCGGCCGACGCCGAGGACCTCGCCGCCGAGGCGCTCCTGCGGGCCTACCGCGCCCTGCGCGGCTACCCCCGGAGCGCATCGAGGGCCTGACCCTGCGGCCCTGGCTCCTGACCATCCTGCTCAACACCGCCCGCAACGACCGTCGCGACGCCGCCCGCCGGCCCCGGACCGACGGCGTCGCCCCGTGCCCGACCGCGCGAGCGCGGCCCCCGGACCGGCCGAGCGCGCCGAGACCGGCGACCTCGGCGACCGGCTGGCCGGGCTGCTCGCCGAGCTGCCGGTCGCGCAGCGCACCGCGGTGGTGCTGCGCCACGTCGTCGACCTGCCCGTCGCCGAGGTGGCCGCCGTCCTCGCCTGCAGCGAGGGCACCGCCCGCTCGCACGCCGCCCGTGGGCTCGCGGCGCTCCGGATCCGCCTGACCGCCGACACCACCGAGGAGACGGCATGACCGACGCCCCGACCGCAGAGGCCCCCGACCCCCTGCTGGCCTCCCTGCGCGACCTCGCCGAGCCGGCGCCCGCGACCCTGACCGACCGCGTGGTCGACGGCTGGGTGCGCGCGCCGAGCCCGCTCGGCGAGGTGTACGCCGTCGCCGGTGCCGGCGGCGTGCGCCTCGTCCGGACCGCCGCGTACGCGGGCGACCTGGAGGTCTTCCTCGAGGACTACCGGACGCGCCACGGCCGCCCGGTGCGCCCGGCGACGCGCCCGCCCCGGGGCCTGCTGCCCGCCCTGCGCGGGACCGGCGGGCCGCCGGAGCTCGACCTCACCGACGTCGGCGACTTCGCGCGCAAGGTCCTCGCCGCCACGGCGCGCATCCCGGCAGGCCAGATCCGTCCCTACGGCTGGGTGGCCCGCGAGGCCGGGCACCCGACGGCCGTGCGGGCGGTCGGCACGGCGCTCGCCCGCAACCCGGTCCCGCTGCTCATCCCCTGCCACCGCGTGGTGCGCGGCGACGGCGGCCTCGGGCAGTACCTCTCCGGGGCCGGGGACAAGGCGACGCTGCTGGCCGGCGAGGGCCTGGACCTCGACCGGGTCGCCGACCTCGCCGCCGCGGGCACCCGCCTGATCGGCAGTGACACCACCGGCGTCGTCTGCTTCCCGTCGTGCCACCACGCGCGCCGGATCACCGACGCCCACCGCCACGGGTTCGCGAACCTTGACCGGGCCCGCGCCGCCGGCTACCGCCCCTGCCGCGACTGCCGCCCCTGACCCACGACCCGTGAGTGAAGTTCCCGGCTATAGCCGGGAACTTCGCTCACATGGGCCGGCTCTCCGTCACAGCACATCAGCAGCAGCAGATCCTCGGTGGCTCACCGGACGGTGAACCCCGCGTCGACGGGGAGCGCGACGCCGGTGACGTAGCGGGCCTCGTCGGAGATCAGCCAGGACACTGCCGCGGTGATGTCGCCGGGCTCGAGGAGCCCGACGGGCAGCAGGTTGCCGACGTCGGGCACCTGGCCTGTTCCCGAGCCGGCCGGCGGGTCGGTGAACAGGGCGGCGACGGCGTCGTTGAGCACCATCGTCGTCGCGACGCCCGAGGGGTGCACCGAGTTGACGCGGATCGAGTGCGGCGCGAGCCAGTGCGCCCAGCCGCGCACGAGCCCGACCAGCGCGTGCTTGCTCGCGATGTAGCCGTCCATCTGGCCGCTGCCGTCGCCGCCGCGCCCGGACAGGCCCATCGACGAGCTCGTGACGACGACCGCGCCGCCGCGCCCCTGCGCGATCATGATCGGCGCGGCGGCCTGCACGGTGTTCCAGACGCCGACGGTGTTGACGTCGAGCTGGTCGCGGAACGCCTGCGCGGCGCTGACATGCGGCGACGCCATCCCGATCCCGGCGTTCGCGAGGACGACGTCCACGCCGCCGAGCTCCTCGACCCCGGCCGTGACGGCCTTGCCGAGGGCGTCGGCGTCACGGACGTCGGCGACGTGGGCGCTCACCCGCCCGCCGCGCTCACGGATGCCCGCGACGGTCTCGTCGAGGTCCTCGCGGGTGGCCATCGGGTAGGCGACGCCGTCGAGCGGCGCGCAGATGTCGACGGCGATCACATCGGCGCCCTCGGAGGCGAGCCGCAGCGCGTGGCTGCGACCCTGCCCCCGGGCGGCGCCGGTGATGAGCACGACCTTGCCCGCCTGACGCCCGGTGCGTTCGGTCATGGTCCCACCGTAGCACCGGGTGGTTGCAAAAATGAACCAGTCGTCAGGCCGGGGTCTTCTCCCCCGCCTCCACGGGCACCGTGACGACGTTGCCCGCCGGCGGCAGCGGGCAGGTCGCGAACGCGCTGAACGCGCACGGCAGGTTGATCGTGCGGTTCAGGTCGATCCGCACGGTGCCGTCGGCGGCCGGCTCGTCGGTGCTCAGGGTGCGCCCGCCGCCGTAGGTCGAGTGCCCGGACGTCCCGTCGCGGAAGTGGAGCTTGAGCTCCCCCGCCTGCCCGGCCAGCGCGACGAGCTCCTGCTCGGCGCCACCGACCGTGAGGCGCACGGTGCCGACGGCCGTCGGGTGGAAGCCCAGGCCGTCGATCACCGTGTCGACGTCGATGCGCTGCGGCGTGTCCCAGGGCTCGAACCGCCCGGTGACCACCCACGACGCGTCGACGGGGAACGCCGGCACCCCGGAGAACCGCTGGAGGGTCGGCGCCTGCGGATCGCGGACCCGCAGCGCGACGTGCTCCTCGCGACGGATCACCTCGACCCGGCGCTCGCCCACGGTCACGAGCACACCGGGCTTGCCGTCGACGGGCTCGACGCGGGCCGTGCCGTCCACCACGGCGCCGTCGACGACGACGCCGTCCGCGGCCTCGGCCGTGATGTCGGCACCGCCGTCACGGGCCCGCCAGGTGCCCGGCAGGTCCTGGTACGAGCGGGGCTCGCCCACCAGCCAGTGCAGCCCCGTGAGGCTCAGCCACCCGTGCGGAGCGCGCAGGACGTCCTCGCGCTCCGCGTGCCAGGCGGCCCAGTCGCCGGCGAGGTCCGTGTCCGCGGCGCCGACCGTCGCCGTCACGCCGAGGTCGTCTCACGGCGCGGCAGCACCCAGCCGGGACGGACGAAGTGGCAGGTGTAGCCCCAGGGCTGCTTCTGCAGGTAGTCCTGGTGCTCCGGCTCGGCCTCCCAGAAGGCACCGGCCGGCTCCACCTCGGTGACGACCTTGCCGGGCCACAGGCCCGACGCGTCGACGTCGGCGATGGTGTCGCGCGCGACGCGCTCCTGCTCGGGGTTCGTGTAGTAGATGGCCGAGCGGTAGCTGCGGCCCCTGTCGTTGCCCTGGCGGTCCCGGGTCGACGGGTCGTGGATCTGGAAGAAGAACTCCAGGATCTCGCGGTAGGAGATCACCTCGTCGTCGAACACGACCTCGACGGCCTCGGCGTGGTCGCCGTGGCGGCGGTAGGTCGCGTTCGGGGTGTTCTCGTCCCCCGAGTAGCCGACCCGGGTGGACAGGATGCCCGGGCGCTTGCGCAGGAGCTCCTGCGCGCCCCAGAAACATCCACCGGCCAGGATGGCGGTCTGTGTGGCCACTGATGGACCTCCTCGGTCTCGGCGTGCTCTCGCTGGAACGCACGCCGGCCGGGCGGTGTTCCTCACCTGTCCGGGCTGACCACCGAGCGGAAGCGGACGGGCGCCTCGAGCAGCTCGTACGGGCCGTGCTCGCCCTCGCCGTCGAGCGCCAGGACGTCGCCGGCGCGCAGCGTGTGGCGGGCGTCCCCGTGGCCGTAGACCAGGGCGCCCTCGAGGACGTAGAGCACGAGACCCCCGGCGTGGCGTTCCGGGGCCTCGTCCAGCAGGGCGGACACCGGCACCGCGAGCGCGTCGGCCAGCCGCGCGAGGGTGGACAGGCTGCACGACGTCCGGCGGTGCTCGATCTTCGACAACATCGCCTTGGAGATCCCCGCCCGGGCGGCGAGGGCGCCGTTGGACAGGCCGAGCGCCTCGCGGCGGCGACGGACCTGGGCGGCGACCGTGTCCTCGGGGCTCGGTCCGGGCACGGCGTCGGCGAGCGCGTCGGTCATGTCCTCCCGCCCCCGGCCCGATCCCTCCGGTCCGTCACCCCACAGCGTCGCCGGACGGGACGTGTCGTGGGTTACGGCGGCGTTTCCGCTCGTCCCCCGACGGGTCGGCCGCGATCGGATGACCGGGGGTGACATGCTCCGCACCGTGAGCGAGCAGCGCATCGAGGTCCCCCGCTGGATCGAGGCCGAGCCGGCGACGATCTTCGACGTCCTGCGCGACCCGCACGGACACGTCGCCATCGACAGCTCGGGCATGCTCATGCAGGCCACGGGCGAGCCGGTGGAGGCCGTCGGCGACCGCTTCACCGTCCACATGGACCGCGAGGCGCTCGGCGACCGCCCCCTCGGGCGCTACGACGTCGACGTCGTCATCACCGTCTACGAGCCCGACCACGAGATCGCCTGGACGATCGAGGGGCAGGCGCGCCCGTACATCGGGCACGTCTACGGCTACCGCCTCGAGCCCGTCGAGGACGGCACCCGGGTCGTCTCGTACTACGACTGGTCGGCCATCCACCCCGAGTGGGCCGAGCGCGACATCTTCCCGGTGATCTCGGAGCAGGCGCTCAAGGCGACGCTGGGCATCCTCGCCCGCACCGTCCAGAAGCGCTGACGGTCCGTCGGGGTCAGCCCCGCAGGAGGACCTCGGCGCCGACGTCCCAGGTCTCGGTGCGCGCCATGAGCTGCACGCGGTCGATCCGGACCGTCAGCGGCAGCTGCGGGGCGAGCGCCTCCTCGGCGGCCCGCAGCGCCGCCATGGGGGCGGCGCGGCGCAGGCCGACGGTCAGGTGCGGGACGAGCTCGCGCTCCTCGGGAGCCGGGCCGGGGACGTGACGGCGGATCCGGTCGGCGATCTCCCGGAACGGCGCCACCGGGTCCGGCGCGAGCCACAGCACCCGCGCCCCGAACCACCGCAGCGCCCCGAAGGTGCAGGGGAACGGCGCCACCGGGGCCACCGCCGCGCGCAGGGCGTCGACGGTCGCGGACGTGACGTCGGCCGGCTCGACGAAGGGGTACACGAGGGTGAGGTGCGCGCCGAGGCCCCGCCGGGCCGTCGGGTCGAGCTCGTCGCGGTACGGCCCGACCAGCGCGTCCGCCCCGGGCACGAGGGCGGCGACCATGGTGCGACGGGCGTGGGGACCGAGCGGCACGGCCTCGCGACTCAGGGGTCCAGCGGCGCGAACCCGCCGAACGCGCGCCGCCAGCGGTGCGCGTCGTCGCACTGCCACCAACCGCCGACGGGGTCGTCGTCGGCGACCACCCAGTACATGTCGAGACCGCACGCGGGACAGAACATGCGTGACTGTAGGCCCGCCGCCGGACGGGTCCGCAAGTCGTGCGCGAACCACCGCATCGACGCGCGGGGACCCGCGAGCTCCTGGGCCGGCCGGAACCCGCTGCGCTCGGCCACGCGCAGCGAGGCGGCGTTGTCGGCGTCGATGCGCAGGACGGCCAGGGTGGCGGTGGTCCGCGCCGCCAGGAACGCGCACATCAGCGCGACGGCCCTCGACCCGAACCCGCGGCCCCGGAAGGGCGGGAAGACGCTGTAGGACAGGTTCGCCGCGCCCGCCGGGAGCTCGGGCTGCACGAGCTGGACCTCGGCCGTCCCGGCCAGGGCGCCGGTCGCGGCGTCCCGGACACCCCAGGCGAGCTTCGTCCCGCCCCGGTACCAGTCGCCGCGCCAGTCCTCGGCGCGCTCGCGGATGTGCCGCTGGGCCGACGCCGGGGTCGCCGGGCCACCCGCCAGCCGCCGGACGATGGCGTCGTCCTCGCCGGCCACGAGCGCCGCGGCGTCGCCGGCGGTCATCACCGCCAGGGTGATCACGCCGTCGGTCAGCATGCGGGCCTCGTGGCGCCTACCCGGCCCGCTCCTCGGTGTAGTCCCGGTCCCGCGTGTAGCGGGGGACGCCGTCCCGGTTCTCCCCGGCGTGGGTGTAGACGAGGACCGTGACGCGGTAGATCTCCGTGCCGTCCGGTTCGGTGCGGACGAGCTCCCGCGACCCGACGATCTCGACCTCGGCCGGCGGTCCGCCGTCCGGTCCGGGCGGGCGCTCGACCCCGCCGTCGTAGCGACCCGGGCCGGCGATCACCAGATGCATGCCGGCAGCCTAGGCCCGGTCGCCGCCCAGGAACACGTGCTCCGGGTGGGGATGGCTGAGGAAGTCGTGGTGCGAGATGTCCCAGCCGTACGCACCGGCGAGCGTGAACACCAGGACGTCACCCGCGCGCAGCCGCGCGACCGGGACGTCGCGGGCCAGGACGTCCTTCGGGGTGCACAGCTCCCCCGCCACCGTCACCCGCTCGTCGGTCACCGACGGGCGGGGCACCGACGGGTCCCAGCGCTCCACGGGCAGCACCGTGAACGGGTGGCTGTGCTGCCACGAGACGGGCAGGCGGAAGTGGTGGGTCCCGCCCCGCACGAGCGCCCACGCCGTGCCGTGGGTGCGCTTCACGTCGAGCACCTCGACGGCGTAGCTCCCGCACGCGGCTGTGAGGTAGCGCCCGCACTCGAACTGGATCTCGCGCCAGTGGGCGGGGATCGAGTCGACCCAGTCGCCGAGCCCGCGGGTGAAGCCGTCCCAGTCGAAGCGGTGGGCGAGGTCCTGGTAGTCGATCCCGATCCCGCCGCCGACGTCGAGCACCTCCACGACGACCCCGAGCTCCTCCTCCCAGTCCACGACGGTGTCGCGGTAGAGACCGAGCATCTCCAGGTGCGTCTCGGCGGAGAGGTTGTTCGACAGCGAGTGCAGGTGGAAGCCCGCGAACCGCAGACCCGGGAGCGTCGTGGCGGCCTCCGTCGCGGCGGGGAGATCGGCCTCGTCGATGCCGAACTGGGTCGGACGCCCGGCCATCGCGAGGGTGGCCGACGGGAACGGGCCCGCGAGGTTGACGCGCAGCAGCACCTCGACCGTCGTGCCGCGGGCCACCGCCGCGGCGGAGATCCGGTGCAGCTCGAGCACGCTCTCCACGTGCAGGCGCGTGACCGCCGCGTCGAGGGCGTGGGAGATCTCCGACGGCGTCTTGGCCGGTCCCCCGAAGAGGATCGGCGCGGCGGGGGCGACGGCCCGGACCTTGGCGATCTCGCCACCCGAGGCGACCTCGAAGCCGGCGACGATCGGCGCCAGGGTCTCGAGGACCGGGGCGGCGCTGTTGGCCTTCATCGCGTAGTACATGCGGCACCGCGGCGGCAGCGCCGCCACCACCTCGGTGACGTGCCGGCGCAGGCCGTCGAGGTCGTAGGCGAACAGGCAGACGGGCTCCTCGCGGGCCGACCGGTCGCGGAGCAGGGCGTCGAGGGTGGTCATGGGGCCTCCCTGTCGGCCTGGTCGGCACGGTGGGCCTCGAGGTGGGCCCGCAGCGCGCGGGCGGCGATCCCGCGCTCCTCGCCGAGCACGAAGGCCCGGACGCCACGGGCGGCCCACTCCCGGTGGTCGTCGGTGGTCCGAGGGATGGCGCAGAACTCGACGCCGTGCGCCCGGCACGCGTCGGCGATGCGGGCGAGGGCCTCGCGGACCAGGGGGTGCCGCGTCTGCCACGGCACGCCGTAGGACTGCGAGAGGTCGGCGGCGCCCTCGAGGACGAGGTCGACGCCGGGCACCGCGAGGATGTCGTCGAGGGCGTCGACGCCCTCGGCGTCCTCGATCATCGCGACGACCATGATCTCGGCGTTGGCCCGGGCGACGTACTCGCGCAGGTCGAGGCGCCCGAAGCCGGGCACCCGCCCGCCGTTGAGCGACCGCATCCCCTCGGGCGCGTACCGGGCGGCGCGGACGGCGGCGGCGAGGTCGTCGGGGGTCCGCACGTGCGGGACGACGACACCCATGGCGCCGGCGTCGAGCGCGCGCAGGATCGCGCCGGGGTCGGCCGCCGGGACCCGGACGAACGGGGTGAGGTCCACCGCCTCCGCCGCCCGGATGAGGTTCTCCAGCTCCTGCGGGTCGACGAGCGCGTGCTCGCTGTCGAGGACGACGAAGTCGTAGCCGGCGCACCCGATCATCTCCACCAGCGCCGGCGCCGGGATCGCACAGAAGAGCCCGCGGACCTCCCGGCCCTGCGCCAGGGCCGCCCGGACGGCGTTGGGACGCAGCATCAGCGCCCCCCGAACCGGTGCAGCGGGTTGGACACCCGGTGCAGGGCCAGCTCGGTGTCGGGCGTGAGCCGCCGGGTGGTCAGCTTCTCGACCTCGAGGGTGGGGGCGAACAGGTCGAACGCCCCGGAGCCGTGCCGCTGGTCGTGGGCCCGGACCCGCGTGGCGACGATCGTCCAGAACGCCGTCTCGTCCATCAGCCCGTGCTCGGCGAGGAACAGCCCGAGCTCGCCGAGGTTGACGAAGAAGAACGCGTCGAGCAGGAAGTCGGTCACGAGGGTCGGCTCGTCGGTCTCGACGAACGAGTTCCGGTTGGTGTGGTGCGCCGGGGGCGGGGCGAGCACCGGGGCGTCGTCGGGGTCGGCGAGCAGGCGCCGGCAGAACCGGACGCCGTCGTGGAAGTCCTTGAGCGCCACGCGCGCGGGCAGGCCGTCGCGCAGCACCAGCGACATGTTCTGGGCGTGCGACTCGAGCGCCACCCCGTGCGCCACGAGCAGGTGCACGAGCGGCAGGGCGACGGCGTCGACGAGGGCCTCGACCCACCTCCGGGCGCCGTGCGCGGCGAGCCAGGGCGCGATCAGCGGGGTGCCGTCGTTCTCGGTCGTCGTCAGCCCCGTGACCGGGACCGCCCGCTCCCCCGGGTCGAGCCGCGGCGCGAGGCTCGTGCGCCAGATCGCGGCCAGCGCACCCTCGGTCTCGGCGCGGACCAGGTCCGACGGGGGCGGCGGGACCACGGCGACGCCGTGGACCTCGCCGAGCACGATCACCCGCGCGTCCCGGGCGAGGTGGTCGTCGCGCGCCACGATCCGCGCCAGCCAGTCGGAGATCGGGGCGGCGTTGCGGACCGTGTGCGGGGCGAGCCCGCGGGACGTGGAGGTGTTCGTGATCGACAGCGCCGTCTTGAGGTGGCTGCGCGTAGGGTCGTCGCGGCAGCTCAGGGTGCGGAGGGACTGCTGGGGCGAGAACGGCGCGGGGTCCGGGCCGAGGGCGACCAGGCGGCCGTCGGCGAGCAGGTCGGCGAACCCCCGGCGGAGGCGCTCGCGCCACTGCCACGGGTGGACGGGGAGCCACACATAGTCAGCCGGGTCGCCGCCCGCGTCGCGGATCCGGTCGTCGAACGCGGCCGCCGCCGTCGGGCCCAGCTCGGCGCGGGGATCCGGGGGGCCGACGCCCGAGCTGGTGACCTCGGCGACCGAGCGGTGCGCGGCGACCCAGAACGGGTGGAGCACCGGGAGGAACTCGGGCCCGTAGGCGAGGTCGTCGTCGAGGTCGAAGCCGATCCGCGACTTGTAGGCCGGGTGGTAGCGGTGCCCGTCGGTGATCAGGCCCTCGAGTGCCTCGTGGTCGGCGTCGGCGAGCACCTGGACGCGGCCGGCCCGCACGTACTCGGCCAGTACGTCCTTGACGCGCGTCTCCTCGAGCTCGACGGCGAAGCGCGCCAGCTGCTCGGGATGCGCACCGCCGAGGATCGCCGCGCGGACCTCGCCCAGGAACCGCGGCAGCGACGCGGCCTCGGCCACCGCGCCGTCGGCGTCCTCGCGACGGACCGGCGCCGCCGACAGCCGCACGCGGTCGAACCCCACGGCCCGGTCGGCCTCGAAGAGGTAGCGCACGGGCCGGCCGTCGCGGTCGAGCCCGGCGATCACGTGCTCGGTCCCGTCCGCCGACACGTCCACCGCACCCTCGTAGACCAGCGAGGCGAGGGTCTGGCGGAACAGGCGGCGGCGGACTCCGGTCGCGGTCGGTGCGCGCAGCGCGGGCACGAGGACGTCGTCGGCCCGATCGGTCATCCCGCGGCCTTCCTGATCGGGTTGGGCAGGTCGACGTAGAGCGGGCTCTCGCCGCGCCCGGCGAAGCGGCTCAGGAGGTTCGCCTTCGCCGGCAGGGCGGGGCTCGTGAGCAGGTCGGCCGCGTACGGAGCACCCGGGCCGGTGACCTCCGCGAGCACCTCGGCGACCACCCGCCACAGCGCCGGCTCCCCCGGCGGGAGCGCGGCACCCAGGGCCGCGACGACGCTGGTCAGCCCGTTGACCACTGCGTGGTAGCGCAACCGCTGCCACGCCTCGTCCTCGTCGTAGACCAGCGGGCTCGCCCCGTCGAGGCCGGCGGGGAGGCGGTCGCGGCTCACGTGCGCACCCTCCATGTCCCGCACCCAGAACCGCGCGGGGACCCCGTGCTCGGTGTGCAGCAGGGTGTTCTGCAGGTGGGCCTCGAAGCCCAGGCCGTGCGCGCCGAAGATCGCCAGCATGGGCACCAGCGAGACCGCGAGGTACGCCCGCAGCCAGGCCTCCGCGTCGCCCCCGGCCGCCCGGATCTCGCCGACGAGCGTCGGCTCCCCGCCCCGCGGCCCCGGCTCGAGGAGCCCTGCGAGCACCCGCGGGGCGGCGGGGTCGACGACGAACGGGTTCTCGCGGAACAGCGTGACCAGGTCCTCCGCCTCGTCCTCCCCCACCGCGGCCGGGTCGACCCCCCGCCACCCGGTCTCGACGAGCACCTCGAACCCGGGCGCCGGCCACCCCGGCCGCAGGGACGACACCAGCCGGCTCGCGTCGACCGCGCGGTGCGCGTGCTCGACCGGGATGGTGCGCACGAAGTTGGTGATCCGCAGATGCAGCGGGAGCTTCCAGGCGGTCGGGAACGCGGGGTCGCAGACGGTGCGCACCGACGACGTCGGGTAGACGGGTGCCCCGAGGGGGCCGAGGTCCCGCAGCCGCCCGTCGGCCAGCAGTGCCGAGGTCCCGGGCAGCGCGCGCAGATGCGTGATCTGCCAGGGGTGGACGGGCAGGACGGACCAGCCGTCGGGCGCGTGCGCCGCGACGTCGTCGGGGGTCCAGGGACCGGGCGCGACCCGCTGCTCCACGACGAGGTCGGGGTGGACGGCGAGGTGGTGGCGCCGGAAGGACACCCCGAGCTCGGGGGCGAAGGCGTCGGCGGCCTCGTGGTCGACCCCCTCGATGCTCTTCGGCGCGGGGTGGAACGGGTGCCCGGTGCGCACGGCCTGCTCGGCGTGCCGGGTCCGGCCGGGGGCATCCGCCGGCTCGGGGCGGACCGGGGCGGCGAGGTAGCGGGCCGTGCGGGCCACGCTGGTGCGGATCTGCGCGCCCAGAGCCCCCACCCGGTCCGTCGGGGCACGGCACGGGTCCGGCAGGCACGGGTCCGGCAGGGCCGCGTCGAGCAGGGTGAGCAGGAGGTGGACGAACTCCTCGTGCGACACCGGCCGGGTGTGCGACCCCGTGTCGAGGACGACCTCCTCGCCCCACCGGTGGTGCCCCGACGGCGACCACCCGGTCACCTCGGCCACCAGGGCGCCGCTCTCCAGCAGGTCGAGGCGCCAGGGCCCCGGCCCGCCGGGCGGGAGCTCGAGCTCCCGTGCCGCCGCGTTGAGCAGCCGCTCGCGCGCGGCGGCCCGGGCCCGGACCACGGCGTCGGCGGGGAGGGACGGCGCGGTCATGGGTGCATCCTCCGACGCCGTCCCTCGCGTCACGTCACCCCGGGTGGGAAGTCTCCCGGTCGGATGTGGGAGAAAGCGCGGGAATGGATCCTCAGCCGTTGAGGAATGCCTCGACGGCGAGCCACACCGCGAACACGAAGAACAGCACCGCGGCCCCGATCCGGATCGCCTTCTCCGGCAGGTTCCGGCCCAGCACCCGGCCGAGGATGATCGCCAGGCCGTCGGCCACGACCATGCCGATCGTCGAGCCGAGCCAGACGCCCGTGACGCCGCCGGTGCCGGGGTACTGGGTGGCGAGCGTGACGGTGGCGAGCATCGTCTTGTCACCGAGCTCGGCGAGGAAGAACGCGACGCCCACCGTGACGAACGCGGAGCGCGTGGTGGCGCCGCTCTTCTTCTTCTCGTCGGCGGAGAGCGAGTCGCCGCGCAGGGTCCACAGCCCGAACACGACGAACGCGACGGCCGCCGCCAGGGAGATCCAGAAGGTGGGGAGCGTGGCCCCGAGCAGGTAACCGACGCCGACCGAGACCGCGTGGGTGACCGCCGTGGCCGCCGTGATGCCGAGCAGCACGGGCAGGGCCCGGAAGCGCGTGGCGAACGTCAGCGCCATCAGCTGGGACTTGTCCCCGAGCTCCGCGACGAAGATGACGGCGAAGCTCAGGGCAGCGGCGGCCAGGAAGCCGGTCACGGGGGCGCGCTCCTCTCGGTCGGATCGGACCGAGGGCGCATGCTCCGGCCCGAACCCGTCGAACGGGTCGGTGCCGAAGGTCTCGCCCGCCACCGGTGGGACCGGCGGCCTCCGCGGCCGGACGCAGGGCGTCAGTGTGTCGACCGCGATGTTGGGAGCTACTCCCCTTCGCTGCGACGAACGTAGCACCCGTTCCCCGCGCATTGCGATTCCCGGTGGCGCTCCTCACCGAGGTCGTCGGCGCGAATTCGAATATTCGGCACGCCGAAATCGCGCATTCGCCGGGACGGAAACGGCCGCCGCGACGAGTGGTCGGTGGTGACGCGCCCGGCGGGCACAGGCATGATCGCCGCATGGCGACGGTCGAGGAGCTCATGCAGCGCAACCTGCTCGGGGTGTTCAACGAGCGCGACGCCGCGCGCCGCCGCGAGGCGATCGCCGCGGTGTACGCCGAGGACGTCCTGTTCCAGGACCCCGAGGGCCTCGTGCGGGGTCGCGACCAGATCGACGCCAAGGTGTCGGCGCTGCTCGACGGCGCGCCGGACTTCGCCTTCCGCCCCACCGCCATGGTGCGGGTGAGCGGCGACCTCGGCGTGCTCTCGTGGGGCTTCGGGCCCGCGGGCGGCGCGCCCGTCGTCACGGGCACCGACATCGGCCTCGTCGAGGACGGCCGCATCGTCCGGCTGCACACCCTGCTGGACTCCGGCGCCTCCTGACCGCACGCCCCGCCATCGGGGAGCATGGGCCGATGCAGCAGGACGGTGAGCGGCTGGCGGGCCTGCCGCCGGTGCGGACGGTGCCGGCCGAGGAGGTCCGGGCGGCGCTGGCCGGGACGCCGACGGTCGTGGTCCTCGACGACGACCCCACCGGCACGCAGACCGTCCGCGACCTCCCGGTGCTCACCCGATGGAGCCCCGACGACGTCGACTGGGCCCTCGCGCAGGGGGCGCCGGCGTTCTTCGTCCTGACCAACACCCGCAGCCTCGCCCCCGACGACGCCGCGGCGCGCACCCGCGAGGTCGTGCGGACGTGCCTCGACGTCGCGCGGCGCCGCGGCGTCGAGGTGATCGTCGCCAGCCGCAGCGACTCGACGCTGCGCGGGCACTTCCCGCTCGAGACCGACGTGGTCGCCGCCGAGGTCGGCGCCGACGCCGTGGTCCTCGCACCCGCCTTCCCCGACGCCGGGCGGGTGACCCTCGACGGCGTGCACTGGCTGCGCGACGGCGACACGCTCACCCGGGTGGCCGAGAGCGAGTTCGCCGCCGACGCCTCCTTCGGCTACCGCCACTCCCGCCTCGCCGACTGGGTCGCGGAGAAGAGCGGCGGGGCGATCCCGGCCGGTGACGTCGCCGAGGTCGGCCTCGGGAGCCTGCGCGCCGGTCCGGTGACGCTTCCCCGGGCCCGGGTGGTCGTCCTCGACGCCGTGGTCGACGACGACCTGCGCGCCGGGGTGCTCGCGATCCTCGCCGCCGAGCGGGACGGGGCACGGTTCGTCTACCGCGTCGGCCCGTCGTTCGTCCGCGCCCGCGTCGGCCAGGGCGAGCAGCCGCCGATCGCCGACGCCGACCTCCGTGACGCCGTCGGGACCGGCCACGGGCTCGTCGTCGTCGGGTCGCACGTGGCCCGCACGAGTCGTCAGCTCGAGCGGCTCGGGGCGCGGCGGGAGCTCGCCCGCGTCGAGATCGACGTCCCGGCGGTGCTGGCCTCCGACCACCGGCACCTCGACGACGTGGTCGCGCAGGTCACGGAGTCCCTCGAGCACCGCACCACCGTGCTGAGCACCTCGCGCACGCTCGTGACCGGGCGCGACGAGGCCGAGAGCCTGGAGATCGCGCGCCGGGTCAGCGCCGCGCTCACCGGGCTCGTCGGGCGGGTCGTCACCGCGAGCCCGCCGGCCTACGTCCTCGCGAAGGGCGGGATCACGTCCTCGGACGTCGCGACCGAGTCGCTGCGGGCCGACCGGGCGTGGGTGCGCGGGTCGCTGCTGCCGGGGATCGTGTCGCTCTGGGCGCCGGCGAGCGGCCCGCCCCTGGTGGTGTTCGCCGGGAACGTGGGCGGCGAGGACGCGCTCGCCGACGTCGTCGACCGCCTCGAGGAGGCCGCATGCGCGTGATCGTCACCGGCGGGGCCGGGTTCCTCGGGACGCTGCTGTGTCGGCGCCTGCTCGCCGGGCCGGTCGCGCTCGGCGGGGCGGCACCGGCCGACGTGACCCGGCTCGTCGTCGTCGACCTCGTCGCGCCCGCCGACGACGTCGCGGCGGACCCACGGGTGGAGCACATCGCGGGCGAGCTGAGCCGGACCCTCGGCGACGAGGCGGACGCGGTCTTCCACCTCGCGGGGGTCGTCAGCGGTGCCGCCGAGGCCGACTTCGACCTGGGCATGCGCACCAATCTCGACGGCACCCGCGCGGTGCTGGAGTACGCGCGCGGCCACGCCGTGCCCCCGGTGCTCGTCTTCACCAGCTCGCTCGCGGTCTTCGGCAGCGATCCGGCGATCGGGCCGGTCGGCCCCGTCGACGACGACACCCTGCCGCGCCCGCAGTCCAGCTACGGCATCCAGAAGTTCGTCGGCGAGCAGCTCGTCGCCGACTACACCCGCAAGGGCTTCGTGCGCGGCCGGACCGTGCGGCTGATGACGGTGTCGGTGCGGCCCGGCCCTCCCAACGCCGCGGCGTCGAGCTTCCTGTCGGGGATCATCCGCGAGCCGCTGGCCGGCGAGCGCGCCGTGTGCCCGGCGCCGCCGGACATGCCGGTGGCGCTCTCGTCGCCGCACCGCACGCTGGAGGGCATCCTCCGGGCCGCCGAGGTGGACGACGCCACCTGGGGCAGCCGGACCGCGATGAACCTCCCGGCGCTCACCACCACGCCGCGCGAGATGACCGCGGCCCTCGACCGCGTCGCCGGGCCCGGTACGAGCGCGCTCGTCGACTGGGCCGAGGACCCGGCCGTCGTCGCCATCGTGGGCAGCTGGCCGTCGCGGTTCGAGACCCCGCGCGCGGCGGCGCTGGGCCTGGCCGCCGACACGTCGTACGACGATGTCGTGCGCGCCTACCGGGACGGCTGAGCCCGCGCCCCGCAGGCACGGGACGCGGGCTCGGGTCCGTCAGAGGTGGGCCGTCAGAGGTGGGCCGTCAGAGGTGGGACAGCACCGCGTCGGCGGTGGAGACCTCGTGGTCCGGCGGGGCCGCCTCGACGTCGATCCAGGTCAAGGTGCCGTCGTCGATGATGGCCGCGTAGCGCGACGACCGGACGCCCAGCCCGAAGTCCGAGGCGTCGATGCTCAGGCCCATCGCCGTAGCGAAGAGCGCGGCGCCGTCGGCGAGCATGATCACGCTGTCGCCGACGCCCTGGTCCTTCGCCCAGGCACCCATGACGAACGGGTCGTTCACCGACACGCAGACGATCCGGTCGACGCCCTTGGAGCTGATCTCCCCGGCCTTGGCCACGAAGCCCGGGAGGTGCGCGTCGCTGCAGGTCGGGCTGAAGGCGGCGGGCACACCGAACAGGACGGTGCGCCCCGTCCCGAAGAGCTCGCCGGAGCGCACGGGGTTGGCGCCGTCGGCGCCGACCGTCGCGAGCGGCACGTCGGGGATCTTGTCTCCCACTGAGATCATCGTTCAGGTTCTCCTTCTGGGAACGGCCGGTCGCCGTCGGGTGTCCGAGTGACGGTTCGTCCTCGCCGACGACCGGGTTCACACTGTCGTCCCCGGACCTCCCACGGAAGGGCCCGCCATGGGCAGGATCGTGCTCTACATGTGGATGTCCCTGGACGGCTTCGTCACCGGACCGGAGGACGGGCCCGATCGGGGCCTGGGGATCGGCGGGGAACGGCTGCACGAGTCCCTCGTCCTCGGGGCGGACGACGACCCGGCCACCGCCCGCAGCGACGACGACGTGGACGCCCTCGTGCTCACCGAGGCGATGGCCACCGGCGCGGTCCTCACCGGCCGGCGGACCTTCGACCACGCCGGCCACTGGGGCGGCGACCACCACGACGGCGTCCCGATCATCGTGCTCACCCGCTCCGTCCCCGACGCGCCCGCCCCCGGCCACGCCCGCTACGTCACCGACGTCCGGGAGGCCGCGGCGGCGGCCCGGGAGGCCGCGGGCGAGCGGGACGTGCTGCTGCACGGCGCCGAGGCGGCCCGGGCGTTCCTGCGGGCCGGGGAGATCGACGAGCTGGCGCTGCAGGTGGTGCCCGTCCTGCTCGGGCAGGGGCGGCGCCTCTTCGACGACGAGATGCCCGCCGAGATCGTCGAGCTCGAGCCGATCCGCACCCTCGACGGGCCGGGGACGGTGGCCCTGCGCTACCGCGTGCTTCCCGCGACGGAGTCCGGGGAGAAGTCGTGACGGCCCTGCGCCTGGACATGACCGTCTCCCTCGACGGCTTCGTCGCCGGCCCGGACGACGGCCCCGAGGCGCCCCTGGGTCGCGGCGGGTTCCGCCTGTTCAACTGGCTCGACCGGCGCCACGACCCGGGGCCGAGCGGCGAGGTCTATGCGGAGGCGACGGCGACCCGCGCGGTGCTCGCCGGGCGCCGCACCTACGAGCTGGCCGGACGCTGGGGCGGTGACCACCACGATGGCGTCCCGATCGTCGTGCTGACCCACGACGTCCCCGACGAGCCGCCGCCGGGGACCGTCGAGTACGCCACCGACCCGACAGAAGCCGCGGGCCGGGCGCGCGCGGCGGCCGGGGACGGCGACGTCCTGGTCCTCGGGGCCGGCGCGGCGCAGGCCCTGCTGCGCGTCGATGCGCTCGACGAGATCGCGCTGCACGTCGTGCCCGTCCTGCTCGGGCGGGGGCGCCGCCTGTTCGAGGGTCTCCCGGCAGAGCTCGTCGAGCTCGAGCTCGTGCATCGGCGGGAGACCCCGGACACCGAAGACCTGGCCCGGCGGGTCACGCACCTGCGCTATCGCGTCCGGAAGGGACGACGGGCCTGACAAGGCCCCACTTTCCCGCCGGCACCGTCACAGCCCGGTCGTCAGGTTCCCGAGAGCCCCGACGACGAGGGCGTCGTCGCCGGTGTCGAGCCCGTGCACCACGGCGTAGCAGGGGCCCACGCGCCGCCAGTCGCGGGCGCGGGCGGTCAGGTCGGCGCCGTACGCCTCGATCACGGCCGGAGCGACGCCGGTGTCGAGGAGCAGCCACTCGAGGTCCTTGGCCGGATCCCCGGCGCGCGCGTCCCCCCAGTCGATGACGCCCGTGAGCTCGCCGTCGGCGGCCAGGACGTGCTCGGCCCGGAGATCGCCGTGGACGACGGCGTCGGCCGGCGCCGCGCGCAGACGGTCCAGCGCGGCGCGCAGCCAGCGGTCGTCGGGCAGGCGGGGCGCGACCTCGGCCTCGAACCGCGCGACCGACCGGTCCCGCCACGCGCGGGTCGTGGCCGGGTCCGGGAGCCCGTGCGCCACGGCCCCGTCGACGGGGACGTCGTGCAGCGCGCGCAGGAACGCCCCGAGCCGGCGCCCCTGGTCGGCGGACGGGGCGTCGAGCGCCGACCCCGGGACCCAGGGATGGCGCACGGTCAGCGGCGTCTCGCTCGTCACGACCGGCCGCGGCACGGGAGCGGGAGCCACGCCGCGAGCCACGGCAGCAGGCGCGCCTCGCGCCGCAGCCCCGCCTCGGCGGCGGGGCGCCGGGCCGTGCGCTCGACCCACCGGCCGTCGACCAGGACGGCGTCGGAGTCCCAGCCCGAGCCGATCGGCACGCGCCGCGGCGGGCCCACGCTCAGGAGACGGTGCCCGGCCCCGGCGCCGACCTCACTTCTTCCCGGCCTTCTTCGGGATGTAGAGGTCGGTGAGGGTGCCCTCGAAGGCCTCGGCGGCCATGCCGATGGTCTCCGAGAGCGTCGGGTGCGGGTGGATCGTCAGGCCGATGTCGGCGGCGTCGGCACCCATCTCGATGGCCAGGGCGGCCTCGGCGATGAGGTCGCCCGCCGCGGGGCCGACGATCCCGGCGCCCAGGATCCGGTCGGTCTCGGTGTCGAAGAGGACCTTGGTGACGCCCTCCGAGCGCCCGAGCGAGAGCGAGCGCCCGGACGCCGCCCACGGGAACGTCCCCGAGCCGTACGACAGGCCGCGCGCCTTCGCCTCGGTCTCGGTGACCCCGACCCACGCCACCTCCGGGTCGGTGTAGGCCACTGACGGGATGCAGCGGGCGTCGAACGCGCTCTTCTGCCCGGCGGCGACCTCGGCGGCGACCTTGCCCTCGTGCACGGCCTTGTGGGCGAGCATCGGCTGGCCGACGACGTCGCCGATGGCGAAGACGTGCGGGACGTTCGTCCGCATCTGCGCGTCGACCCCGACGAAGCCGCGCTCGTCGACCGAGACCCCGGCGGCGTCGAGATCCAGCGCCGCGCCGAGCGGACGGCGCCCGACGGCCACCAGCACGGCGTCGAAGGTGTCGGTCTCGGGGGCCTTCTTGCCCTCGAACGACACCACGAGCCCCTTCTCCGTGGCCTCGACGCCCGTGACCTTGGTGGAGAGGTGGATGTCCTCGTAGCGCGCGCCGATGTGCTTGGCCAGCGGGCCCACGATGTCCTTGTCCGCGCCGGGGATGAGCTGGTCCATCAGCTCGACGACGGTGATCCTCGAGCCCAGCTCGGCGTACACCGTCGCCATCTCGAGGCCGATGATCCCGCCGCCGAGGACGAGCAGGCGCTCCGGCACGTCGGCGATCTCGAGCGCCGAGGTCGAGTCGAGCACGCGCGGGTCGTCGTGGGGCACGAACGGCAGGCGGACCGGCTCCGAGCCCGCGGCGACGATGACCTGGTCGAAGCCGACGACGGTGGTCGCGCCGTCGGGCGCGGTGACCTCGAGGCGGTGCGGCGAGAGGAACCGCCCCGTCCCCTGCAGCGTCGAGACCTTCCGCTGCTTGGCCAGGCCCTTCAGCCCGCCGGTCAGCCGGTCGACCACGCCGTCCTTCCACGTGCGGAGCTCGTCGAGATCGATCTCCGGCGCGCCGAACTTCACTCCGTGCCCGCTCATCTCCTTGGTCTCGGCGATGACCTTGGCCGCGTGCAGCAGCGCCTTCGACGGGATGCAGCCCACGTTGAGGCAGACGCCGCCGAGGGTGTCGCGGGCGTCCACCACCAGGACCTCGAGCCCGAGGTCGGCGGCCCGGAACGCGGCGGTGTAGCCGCCCGGGCCCGCGCCGAGCACGACCAGCCCGACGTGGCGGTCCTCGGCACCGTCGGACGACGCCGCCGGCGCCTCCTGGGGCCGTGACGGCACCCGCTCGGAGGCGCCCGTCTTGGACGCCGGCGCCGGCGTCGACGGCGGTCCCGCAGCACCGCCCTCGGACGGCGTCACGACCATGATCGGCGTGCCGCGCGAGACCGTGTCGCCGACCGCGACCCGGATCTCGGTGACCGTTCCGGCGGTCTCGGCCGGCACGTCCATCGTGGCCTTGTCGGACTCGAGGGTGAGCAGCGGCTCGTCGAGGGCGACCTCGCTGCCCACGGCGACGTGGACCTCGATGATCGGGACGTCGGTGAAGTCGCCGATGTCGGGGACCTCGACCACGATCTCGCCGGCCATGGCGTACTCCTCTGCGGGGGACGGGACGGGGTGGCCTGCGGCCATGTGAGCACTTCGGAGTGCGATAGCACTCCGAAGTGCTCACATGCGCGGAGCGCACCTACAGCAGCAGACGGCGCTCGTCGCCCATGGTGTGGGCGAGGTGGCGGGTGAAGCGCGCGGCCAGGGCGCCGTCGATGACGCGGTGGTCGTAGGACAGGCACAGCGGCAGCAGGGTGCGCGGCACGAAGGCCTCGCCGTCCCAGACCGGTGCGACGCGCGAGCGCACGACGCCGAGGATGGCGACCTCGGGCGCGTTGACGATCGGGGTGAACGCCGTGCCGCCGATCCCGCCGAGGCTGGAGATCGTGAACGTGCCGCCGCTCATGTCGTCGGCCGTGAGCTTGCCGTCGCGCGCCCGCGCCGACACCTCCCCCAACTCCTTGGACAGCTCGACGATGCCCTTGCGGTCGACGTCGCGGATGACGGGGACGACCAGCCCGCCCGGGGTGTCGACGGCGACGCCGAGGTGGAAGTAGCGCTTCATGATCAGCGCGTCCTTCTCGGGCGTGAGCGAGCTGTTCAGCGTCGGGTAGGCCTTGAGCGCCGAGACCGACGCCTTCATGAGGAACGCGAGCAGCGTGACCCGGTAGCCCTCGGCCTTGCCCTGGGTGTCGAGCTCCTTGCGGTAGCGGTCGGTCTCGGTGATGTCGGCGTCGTCGTTGTGCGTGACGTGGGGGACGTTCAGCCACGAGCGGTGCAGGAACGGCCCCGAGATCCGGGTGATCCTCGACAGCGGCTGGGTCTCGACCGGACCGAACTTCGAGAAGTCCTGCGCCGGGATCTCGGGGATGCCCGAACCGCCGGACGGGGCCGCCGCCGGCGCCGCGGCGGGCGCCTGCGCGGGGCCGCGGACGTAGGCCAGCAGGTCGGACTTGGTGATCCGTCCCTTGGGCCCGGTGGCCGGCACCTGGTCCAGGTCGACCTCGAACTCGCGGGCCAGCTTGCGCACGCTCGGGCCGGCGTGGACGGGGAGCCCGGAGCCGTTGCTCGAGCCGTTGCCCGCGCCGTGGGTGGAGGGTGCGGCCGGGGGCTTTGCGCTCGACGAGGCCTTCTCCGTGACCGGCTCCTGCGCCGTGACCTCGGCGTCGGCGGCCGCGGGCGCGTCCTTCGGCATCGGGGCAGCCGACTCCGACTCCGGGGACTCGGACGGGCCGTCCTCCACCGGTTCGCCCTCGGCGGCGTCGAGCCGCAGCACCGGCGTGCCCTGGCTGACGGTGTCGCCGACCTCGACGAGCACCTCGGTGACGCGCCCGGCGTGCGACGAGGGCACGTCCATCGTCGCCTTGTCGGACTCGAGCGTGGCCAGCGGATCGTCGACGGCGATCACGTCGCCGACCGCGACGTGGAGCTCGATGATCGGGACGTCGGTGAAGTCGCCGATGTCGGGGACCGAGACCTCGGTTGTCGAATCAGCCGATGCAGTGGGGGCCGTCATGGGATGCCTCGCGGTCTCGTCGATCTCGTCGGGGGGTCAGGCGTGCGCGGGCGCGGGGCGCTCGGGGTCGATGCCGTAGCGCTCGATGGCCTCGGCGACCTTCTCGGCCGGGACGGCGCCGTCGCGGGCCAGGGCGGACAGGGTCGCGACCACCACGTAGCGCCGGTCGACCTCGAAGAAGTCGCGCAGCGCCTTGCGGTAGTCCGAGCGGCCGAAGCCGTCGGTGCCGAGCACGGCGAAGCGCCGCTCGCCCACCCACTCGCGGATCTGGTCGGGGAAGGCGCGCATGTAGTCCGTCGCCGCGACCACCGGACCGGCCGGCCGGTCTGCCAGGCACTGCTCGACCCACGAGAGCCGGGGCGTCTCGGTGGGGTGGAGCATGTTCCAGCGGGCGACGTCCATGCCGTCGCGTCGCAGCTCGGTGAAGCTCGGCGCGCTCCACACGTCGGCGACGACGCCCCACTCGTCCTCGAGCATCTCGGCGGCGGCGATCACCTCGCGCAGGATCGTCCCCGAGCCCATGAGCTGGGCGCGCGGCTTCTGCTTGGCGCGGCTCTTGCGAGCCCCCGCGCCGACGGCCGGCGTCCCCTCCCGGAACAGGTAGAGACCCTTGACGATCCCCTCCTCGACGCCCTCGGGCATCGCCGGGTGGTGGTAGTTCTCGTTCATCAGGGTCAGGTAGTAGAAGACGTCCTCCTGCTCGGCGTACATCCGCCGCAACCCGTCCGCGACGATCACCGCGACCTCGTAGGCGAAGGTCGGGTCGTAGGACACGCAGTTCGGGATCACCGACGAGAACAGGTGCGAGTGGCCGTCCTCGTGCTGCAGGCCCTCGCCGTTGAGGGTCGTGCGCCCGGCGGTGCCGCCGAGCAGGAACCCGCGGGCGCGCAGGTCGCCCGCGGCCCAGGCGAGGTCGCCGACGCGCTGGAACCCGAACATCGAGTAGTAGATGTAGAACGGGATCATCGGGACGTCGCTGGTGGAGTACGCCGTCGCCGCCGCGATCCACGAGGACATCGCGCCCAGCTCGTTGATGCCCTCCTGGAGCAGCTGACCGTTCTTGTCCTCCTTGTAGAACATCAGCTGGCCGGCGTCCTCGGGGGTGTAGAGCTGCCCGACCCGGGAGAAGATCCCGAACTGGCGGAACATGCCCTCCATGCCGAACGTGCGCGACTCGTCCGGGACGATCGGCACCACGCGCTTGCCGATCTTCTTGTCACGCAGCAGCGTGTTGAGGACGCGGACGAACGCCATCGTCGTGGAGTTCTCACGGTCGCCGGAGCCCGCGAGCTGGCCGCCGAAGGCGGAGAGGTCGGGCACCTCCAGGGCCTCCGAGGTCCGCCGGCGCGCGGGCAGCGAGCCCCCGAGCGCCTCGCGGTGCTTCCGGAGGTAGATCCCCTCCTCGCTGTCGGGGTCGAAGCGCAGGTAGGGCAGCGTCTCGATGGCGTCGTCGTCGATCGAGAGGTCGAAGCGGTCGCGGAAGAGCCGCAGGTTCTCCTGGGCCATCTTCTTCTGCTGGTGCGAGATGTTCTGGCCCTCGCCGGCCTCGCCCATGCCGTAGCCCTTGACGGTCTTGGCGAGGATCACCGTGGGCCGGTCGGGCTCGTTCACCGCCGCGGAGTAGGCCGCGTAGATCTTCGACGGGTCGTGCCCGCCGCGCGTCAGCGCCCAGATCTCCTCGTCGGTCCAGTCCTCGACCATGGCCGCGGTCTCCGGGTAGCGGCCGAAGAAGTGCTCGCGGACGTAGGCGCCGTCCTTGGACTTGAAGGTCTGGTACTCGCCGTCGACCGTCTCCTCCATGAGCTGGTGGAGCTTCCCGGTCGCGTCCGCGGCGAGCAGCTGGTCCCAGCGGCTCCCCCAGATCACCTTGATGACGTTCCAGCCCGCGCCCCGGAAGAGGCCCTCCAGCTCCTGGATGATCTTCCCGTTGCCACGGACCGGCCCGTCGAGGCGCTGCAGGTTGCAGTTGACGACGAAGATCAGGTTGTCGAGGTGCTCGCGGCCGGCCAGCGAGATCGCGCCCAGCGACTCCGGCTCGTCCATCTCGCCGTCGCCCAGGAACGCCCAGACGTGGCGGTTCTCGGTCTCGGCCAGCCCGCGGCCGTGCAGGTACTTCAGGAACCGGGCCTGGTAGATCGCCATCAGCGGGCCGAGGCCCATCGAAACGGTCGGGAACTGCCAGAAGTCCGGCATCAGCCACGGGTGCGGGTACGACGAGAGCCCGCTCCCGTCCGCCTCCTGCCGGAAGGAGTCCATCTGCTCCTCGGTGAGGCGGCCCTCGAGGAACGCGCGGGCGTAGATGCCGGGCGAGGAGTGCCCCTGCATCATCACGAGGTCGCCGCCGTGGCCGGCCGAGGGCGCGTGCCAGAAGTGCTGGAAGCCGGTGTCGTAGAGCGTCGCCGCCGACTGGAAGCTCGCGATGTGCCCGCCGAGCTCGGAGGACTCCTTGTTCGCGCGCAGCACCGTCGCGACGGCGTTCCAGCGGATGGCCGAGCGGATCCGGTGCTCGACCGCGCGGTCACCCGGGTGCGGGGGCTCGTCCTCCACCGCGATCGTGTTGACGTAGGGCGTCGTCGCCGAATAGGGCACGGGCGCGCCGGCTGCGCGGGCCTGCGCGATCAGCTCGTCGAGCAGGTCGTGCGCACGCTGGGGTCCCTCCACCGCGAGGACCGACTCGAGCGCCTCCCGCCATTCGTCGGTCCCGGTCGGGTCCTGGTCGTCGTCAACCATGCGCGCAGTCCTGTCAGTGCTCGTGGGGTGTGCGGGGAGTGCTCACGTGGCGCCGCGTCGTCCGTCCCCGGGACCCCATCTGGTCGCGAACCCGGCGTCAACCGCCGTTTCGAGCACCGGAAGGTCTGGTCCCCGACGCCCGACGGGAGTGGACTGCACAGGTGATCGAGACAGACGCCGATGTGCCGGCCGGGATCGACGCCGTGCGCGCCGTCGGGACGTTGAGCCGCGCGGACTACGACGCCGTCGTCGTACCGATGCTCGAGGCCGCCGAACGAGAGGGCCGCCGGCTGCGCATCCTCTGCGTGGTCGACGAGGAGTTCCGCGGTCTGACCCCCGACGGGGCGTGGGCCGACGTGAAGCTCGGGCTCACGGCCATGCACCACCTCGAGGGCTGCGCGGTGGTCAGCGACCTCGGCTGGGTGCGGACCATGAGCCAGCTCGCAGGCTTCTTCCTGCCCGGCCACGTCCGGGTGTTCGGCAGAGCCGAGCGCGACGAGGCCGTGCGGTGGCTGGAGGGTCTGCCGGCGTCCGGGTGGTGATGTCACGGCAGGCGGCCCCGTCTCGTCATGGGAGACATGAGCACACCGAAGAAGCGGGTCCTGGTCATCGGCGCCGGCTACGCGGGCGCGACGGTCGCCGTGCGGCTGGCCGGCCGCTCGCGCGGGCGCACCGAGGTCACGGTGGTCAACCCTCGCCCGCAGTTCGTCAACCGGCTCCGTCTGCACCACGTCGCCACCGGCCGCGCGGTGCCCGCCCCCGACCTGCGCCGGATGCTGGGTGCGGGGGCCACCCTCGTCGAGGGCCACGTGACGACGCTCGACCCGGACGCCGGGCGCGCCACCGTCACCGGGCCCGACGGCGTGCGGATCCTCGCGTTCGACCGGGTCGTCGTGGCCACGGGCAGCACGACCGCGGCCGCGCCCGTGCCGGGCGGTCAGCTGGTCCACGCCGTCGCGGATCTGGCGTCCGCCCACCGGCTGCGCACCGCGTTCGCCGCGCTGCCCGCGGGCACGCCCGTCAGCGTCGTCGGCGGCGGGTTCACCGGCCTCGAGACGGTGGCCGAGCTGGCCGAGAGCCGTCCGGACGTGCCGGTCCGGCTGGTGACCGCGGGCGAGGTCGGCGGGTGGTTCACCCCGCAGGCGGCGGAGCACGTGCGACGCACGCTCGAGGAGCTCGGTGTGGAGGCGCTCGGTGGGACCCGGGTGCGGGCCGTGGCACCGGACCGCCTGGTGCTCGACGACGGCGCCGAGGTGCCGTCCGGGCTCACGGTCTGGTGCGGCGGGTTCGCCGCGCCCCGCTGGCCCGCGACGCCGGGATCGCCGTGGACGACCGCGGCGCGGTCCTCACCGACGCCGCGCTGCGCTCGCTGTCGCACCCGGCGGTCCTCGCCGTGGGCGACGCCGGGCACACGCCCGCACCGGACGGCGAGCGGTTCAGCATGTCCTGCCAGTTCGCGTTCCCGTCGGCCGCGCACGCCGCGGACGCGCTGGTCGGGGACACCGTGATCGGGTTCGACGGTCCGGTCGACGACCGGCCGCTCGACCTCGGCTTCACCGCCCGCTGCGTCAGCCTCGGACGGCGCCACGCCGTGCTGCAGCCGACCACCGCGACCGACGTGGCCCGGGGACGGGCCGTGACCGGCCGGGCGGCCGTGCTCGCCAAGCAGGTCCAGGTCCGGGGCACCGTGGCCGCGATCGGCCTCGAGCGCCGCCTGCCCGGGGCGATCCGCTGGCCGCACGCCGAGCGGCCGGTCCAGGAGGCCCCGTCGGCCGCAGGGTCGGCGCCGTGACCCGCACCGAGGAGTTCACCGAGCTGCGCCCGCTGCTGTTCGCGATCGCCTACCGGATCCTGGGCAGCGTCAGCGAGGCCGAGGACGCCGTCCAGGAGACGTGGCTGCGCTACGAGTCGGCGGCTACCGAGCCCGCG
This sequence comes from Actinomycetospora sp. CA-053990, assembly GCF_050948445.1. Lineage (NCBI taxonomy): Bacteria > Bacillati > Actinomycetota > Actinomycetes > Pseudonocardiales > Pseudonocardiaceae > Actinomycetospora > Actinomycetospora sp. CA-053990. The sequence continues at coordinate 3,526,283 of NZ_CP192043.1, forward strand.
TCGGTGAAGTCGTACCTGTCGGCCGTGGTCACGCGGCTCTCGATCGACGTCCTGCGCTCGGCCCGGGTCCGGCGGGAGTCCTACGTCGGGCCGTGGTTCCCCGAGCCGCTGCTGACCGATCCCTACGAGGACCCGGAACGCTCCGCGGAGCTCGCGGACTCGGTGTCGATGGCGGCGCTGCTGCTGCTCGAGCGCCTGAGCCCGCGGGAGCGGGCGGTGTTCGTGCTCCGGGAGGTGTTCGCGTTCGACTTCCCGGAGATCGCCGCGGCGGTCGGGCGCTCGGAGGCGGCGTGCCGCCAGCTCGCGGTGCGGGCCCGCCGGCACATGGAGGAGGGCCGGCCGCGGTTCGCGGCCGACCGACGGGAGCGCGAGGAGCTCGCCGCCCGGTTCTTCGACGCCTTCGCCGACGGCGACCTCGACGGGCTCCGCGAGCTGCTCGCCGCCGACGTGCAGGCCGTCACCGACAGCGGCGGCAAGGGTCCGGCGCTCGCCCGTCCGGTGGTCGGGTCCGAGAACGTGGCCCGGCTGGTCGGCGGGTTCGCGGCCCTCATGCCCGGAGTGGTCGACATGGCCCCGCGCACGGTCAACGACCAGCCCGGGGCGATCCTGCGGGACCAGGACGGCAAGATCGTCGCGATCATCGCGCTCGACGTCCTCGAGGGGCGGATCCAGGCGATCCGCACGGTGATCAACCCCGACAAGCTCGAGCACCTGGGCCCGGTCGCCGACGCCTGGGGCGTGCGGGCGGACGCGATCGCCCGGCGGCATCGGCGAGACTCCGGGGCGTGAGCTTCTTCGTGCGCCCCGCCGGCAGCGGCGACCGGTACGACTTCGACGGCACGACCTTCACGGTGAAGGCGGAGGGCGGCGACACGGAGGGACGCGTCGCGGTGATGGAGCAGGAGGCGCCCGCCGGGCTCACGGTGCCGGCACACACCCACGAGGGCGAGGACGAGATGTTCTACGTCCTCGAGGGCGAACTGGCGGGGTTCTGCGGGGACGAGCGGTGGACCGCGTCGGCGGGCGCGTTCCTCTTCCTGCCCCGCGACGTGGAGCACGGCTTCGAGGTGGTGGGCGACACCCCGGCGCGGGCGCTGACCATCGTCGGCCCGGCGCGGTTCGACGCGCTGGTCATGTCGCAGGGGCGCCGGCTGGACGGGTGATCACTCGGTCGCTGCGCGCGCAGCAGCGTCCACGGGTGCCGGCGAGGGCGTCGGCGGACTCGGCGCCGACGATCGGCATCGCCGTCCGGGTTCAAGCTGCTCTGGGCTCAATCTGCTCTGGGTTCAACCTGCTCTGGGTTCAACCTGCTCTGGGCGACGGTGACCGTGCTGATGATCGTGCGGCCGGGGTCGACGACGCGGGTGTGACGCGGGGTCGGTGGCTCAGAGCGGGGCGTCGCGCAGGGCGAGCACGACGCGCATGACCCGCTCGACCGCGGTCTCGAACAGGGCACCGCGCAGCTCGCCGCGGTCGGCGAGGTTCTGTCCTGCGAGCTCGACCATCGTCTCCGGCCCCACCCGCGCGACCAGCAGCGCGGCGACCTCGTCCAGCTCGAGGCCGGGGTTGTCCAGGCGCGTGAGCGCGAACTCGACGATCAGTTCCTCGTCCCGCACGGCGAACCCCTCCCCCTCGCTCCCACGGTAGTCGGCCGCTCGCGCGTCCGTCATCCCCGACGGGGCGGGGGTCGAGCAGCTAGAACGGCGGCGGGTCGTCGGTGTCGTTCCGTGCCGGCGGGGTCCTCGTCCCGCCCGACGGCGCGGGCCCGGCGGTCCTCCTGAGGAAGGTCTGGCGCCAGCTGACGTCGTCGGTGTCGGGGCCTGCGTGGGGTCCGTCGGCGGGCAGTGGTCGTGGGCGGGCGGCGGGCCGTGGTCGCGGCAGCGGCTCGAGGACCTTCTTGTGGCGCGTGACGTGGTGGACGCCCGCACGGGTGCGGATGGTGAAGTGCCCGGGCGAGGGTTGGCGGATCCGCCAATGGGCGTGGTGTTTGGCGCGGTGGTGGTGCAGGTCGACGACCCCGAGGTTGGCGTGCACGCTGGGCCCGCCCTGGGCGTGGTCGATGGTGTGGTCGAGCTCGGCGCGGTGGGCGGGGCGACGGCAGGCGGGCACGATGCAGTGCCTGTCGCGGACCCGGACCCAGCGGTCGGTCTCCGCCCGGGGTCGGCGGCGGAGGTGGTCGTCGGGCCCTGCCGTCGGCGGCCCGTCGCGGCCGGCTCCCAGGCGCTGTCGGAGCTCGGTGAGCAGGGGCGCCCAGTCGCCGGCCCGCGTGCGGTGGTCGTCGGGAGTGAGGGCGGCCAGCAGCGTCGTCGGGACCTGGAGCTCGACGATCGCGGTGCAGGGCTCGCCCCGTGGCCGGGGCCCGGTATCTCGATGAGGGTGCCGGGGGCGGCGGCGCGCGAGCAGGACGCGCTGGAGGCGCCCGTCGTCGTCGGTGAGCACGATGCGCCATTCACCGCCGTGGTGGCGGTGCAGCAGGGTGCGGGCGTGGGGGGCGAGCACCGTGCCGTAGCCGGGCACGGCGGCGGGGTGTTCGTCGAGCCCGAGGGCGGTGGTGAGTCGCAGCCGCAGTTCGGTGGTGCCGGAGCGGACGCGTCCGGAGCGGGGATCGCGGCCCTCGATCATCGGCGGCAGATCGGGAAGATCGGGGAGGTCCAGGAGGCCCTGTCCGAGGCCGGGAGCGTCGGGCACCTCGGTCGGGTCGCCGTCGGTCGGGTCCTCGTCGGTCGGGCCGCCATCGCCGACTCTCTCGTCCGGCCCGCCGTCGTCCGGGCCGTCGCCATCGAGGCCACGATCGTCAGGGCCTCCGTCAGCGGTCCCGCCGCCGTCCGGGCCGTCGCCGTCCGGCCCGTCGCCGTCCGGCCCGTCGTCACCCGGCCCGCCGTCACCCGGCCCGCCGTCGCCCGGCCCGTCGTCGCCGGCAGGGGTGGCCTGCCGGTGGTACTCGGCGGCGAGCAGGAGGGCGACGTCGCGGTCGGTGAGCCCGGCGGTCGTCCCGTCCAGCAGGCGTGCGGCGACCTCGGCGCGCAGCACCCCGATCGGCGTCAGCACCCCGAGCCCGCGGACTGCCGCGGCCAGCGCGTCGACACGGTCGCGCATCGCCAACCCCGTGGGCGCGGCCAGGTCGCACACCGAGAACGTCGCGGTCCCCGTCGGGTTCGGCGAGAGGATGACGCGCGCGTTCTTCTCGGCCCGCCGGGCCCGCCGCGCCGCCCACTCGGGATCGAGGGCCGCCGCGGTCTGCTCGATCCGCCGGATCAGCTCCCCCACCGGCAGCTCCGGCGCCTCGGGAAGCACCACCTGGCACACGTGCCGAGCGTGGTCGTCGGCGAGATCGCGGGTCCACTCACAGAACCGGGTGGCCTTGGGCTCGTCGAGCCACCCCTCCCACAGCGCGTCCCCGACCGCCGGCAACCGGTCGGCCAGGTCCTCGGCCAGATCGAGCTTGCGGCTCGCCATCGTGCGCGACCAGCCCAGCACCGCGGCGACCTCGTCACCGGAGAACTCGTCCACCGCCGCGAGCCGTTCGCACCCCTGGGCCTGGGCCCGCCCCAGGTGGTGCATCGCGTCCAGCACCCGGGCCGCGCCGCGGTTCTGAGCACGGGCACATCCGCGCAGGTAGGCAGCGAGGTCCTCACCGGTCAGCGCCGCCGGTGAGAGGCGCTCCAGAGCAGCGACCAGCCCCACCCCGGGCGGCAGGGCATCCAGCTCGGCCGCCAGGCCGGAGCGGAATTCCTGGTCGATGCTCACACCCGGAACGCTAGCCGCGACCCCTGACAGTCCCGGGCCGCCGACGACCCCGACGACCGCCTCGACAGGTCACAGAACGGTCACGATCCCCAGCTCAGGAGCGCATGACCGTCTCCCCCGCGGCGGTCCGCACCTCCAGCCCGCGGACGCGGTCGGGCGGCAGGTCGGTGGCCGCGGTGACGACGGCGTCCTGGCCCGGCGGGGGGCTCCAGCGCGCGACCTCCTGCTCCGTGCCGTCCGCGCCCCGCACCACGAGGACGTAAATGGTGCGCGGCGCGTCCGGCGGCGGCGTCGGCCGCGGCTCGCCGCGGTACAGGCAGCTCAGCGAGATCTGGGTGCCCCAGGGCCGCGCGGTGAGCCCGGCGAGGCCCGATGTCTCCGAGTCCGCGACCGGGGGCAGGGCGAGCTCGCGGACGGAGCCCGGCGGGGACTCCGCGGTCGACACACCGGACCACGCCGCGATGCCGAAGCCCCCGACCAGCGCGAGCACCACGGCCACGGCCGCGACCAGAAGGGATGCCCGACGACGGCGCCGCACCCGGCGGAGGGTGCCCTCGAGGAGGTCCGGCGGGGGCGCTGCGAGCTCGGGGCCCTTCTCGGGAGCACCGGGGTGCGTCGCGCGGGAGAGCAGGCCGGGCAGCCCGGCGACCTCGCTCAGCGAGCGCGCGCACGCGGCGCAGCCGGGGAGGTGGGCCTCGAACGCCGCACGCTCGCCGGGCTCGAGGGCGCCGAGCACGTAGACCGCGACGTCGAATCGGTGCGGGCAGCTCACGAGCCCACCCCCATCTCCTCCAGCACCAGGCGCAGCGCCCGCAACGCATAGTGGGCGCGCGACTTCACCGTGCCCGGCGGGATGCCGAGCACGCCGGCGGCCTCGGCCACCGTCCGACCCCGGAAGTAGCACTCGCCCAGCACCGCGCGGTGCTCCGGCGAGAGCCGCGCAAGGGCAGCGCCCACGACCCACGCCTGTGCGGCGGCGTCCGCGTGGTCGGCCACGCTGCGCCCGACACCGGCGAGATCGGCCTGCACCTCGGCCTCCGTCACGTCGTCGTAGAGCACCTCGGGGCGGACCGCCCGGGCGCGCCACTCGTCGATGAGCACGTTGCGCAAGGTCCGCAGGAGCCAGGGACGGGGGTCGCCCCTGGCCTCCTCGAACGCGTCGGGGTGCCGCCACGCCCGGAGCAACGTCTCCTGCACCGCGTCCTGCGCACGCCCCGGGTCGGCCGTCCGCTGCAGCGCGACCGACCAGAGCAGGGCGCCGTGACGGTCGTGCAGCAGCCGGATCAGGTCCGCCTCGGACGACACCCGTCCACCTTCCCCGGTCAGGACCGAGGCGTCAGCGACCACGCCGCGAGCCACACCGTGCCCACGGTGACGACGAGGGCGCACGGCACGTGGACCGCGAGCGGACCGTGCGAGCCGACGTAGGCCTGGACGAACGACAGCAGGAACACGAGCACGGCGAGCACCGCAGGCCACCAGGGACCGCGGGCCGCCCGGCCGAGCAGGATCGCGGCGATCGCCAGGAGACCGAGGACGACGTGCAGCGCGATCGCTCCCGCGGCGTGCAGCTCCACGGGACCGCCCCGTGGGAGCAGCTCCCCGGCGGTGACGAACTGCCACGCGAGGACGACCACCGCGAGCACGGCGGTGACCTGCACGGCCCGCAACGGTCCGGTGGCAGCCCGGCGGGCTCGCCCGGGGCGGGTCGCGGCGGTGGTGGATGAGGTCACGGGATCGTCCTCTCGATCGGCGACGGTCATCCCGTGACACGGACGGCACACCCGAACGGTTCACCCGTCCCCGCGGACCTCCGTTCGACGCGGTGACCCGGACGCCGTGGCCCGGACGCGGTGACCCCGAGGCCGTGACTCAGCGGACGGAACCGAGGGTCGGTCCGACCGTCCAGTCGCGGAAGGCGACCTCGGCGGGCCGGGTGATCGTGGGCTCGCGGGCCAGCCCGGTCTTCAGGTAGCTGGTCTGGCCGGGATAGAGCGTGCCGCCGGGCGGGTGGTAGCAGCCCACCTCCTGCTCGCCGTCCTGCCAGGCGCTGACGCTGCCCTCGTCCGGGTTCGCGGAGAACTTGACCCTGACGACGACGTCGGACCAGCGACCCACCGGCGCCGGGCCCAGGCTGCGCGTGAACGTGGACGGGCCCGAGGGGTGCCCGTGGCCGCCGTGCAGGACGAGCTGCCCGTTCCACACCCGCAGGTCGACCGGCGCCGAGCCGGGGCTGTCGTTCTTCCACTGCGTGATCACCTGACGGCTCGACCCGTCGGCCGGGAAGGCCTCGTCGAGCCGCACGGAGAACGCGAAGTAGAGCTCGTCGCCCTCCTCGAGCGCGGGGACAGCGGGTTCGAGCTCGGTGCGCTGGTAGGGCCCGGACACCGCGAAGCGCAGCGCGTCGCCGTCCATCCGCGGTGGCGCCGTCCCGACGGTGTTCCACGGGGTGGCGCGGAAGGCCTCGGGGCCGTCGGCGAGCCACAGCGGGGCGGCCGGCGCGGTCGTCTTCGGGGTGGTCGCGGCCGGGGTCGGGGTCACCACGGGATCGACAGCCGCGTCGCCCTCCGGCGCCGCCGCCACGTCACGGTCGGGCTCCTCGACGCGGTCGGGCGGCGTGGGCGTGCCCGGGCCGCCGTCCGAGCCGGGTCGCTGCGACGGCAGACCTTCCGCGGAGGTGAGCTCGACGGTGGAGGCCAGCGCTCCCCCGGCGACGACGCTGGCGAGCGCCACGGCCGTGAGGTTGCGGGCGTTGCGCGGAGGCCGACGGTGGGACGTCCCGCCGGTCATCCGACGGAGCCGGGCCTCGACCTCACCGTGACGGTCGAGCAGGCGGTGTTGCGGCATGAGGTGTTCCTCCTGGTCACCTCAGGGTGCCAACGCCTCACGCCCCGACAAACGCTTGTACGCAACCCGATGTCGCGGCGGCCCATCGAGATACGCCGTCTGCGGGGCACCGAGCTACGCGCAGCGACCCAACACCGCCGGGGTGACGACCATCAGCCGGGACCGACGACCTCCTCGTGCACAGTGAGCGGATGGCGTCCCGCTCCGATCCGTCCGATGTCTGGTCCGGCACGCTCGTCCTGCCCGGACGGACCGTCGTCCGCGGACGCGGCGTGCGGGATCCGCTCCCCAGCGGCCTCGAGCCCGACTTCGGCCTCTACCTCGGCGTCCCCTACACGCCGCGCTGGGAGCACGAGCGCCTCGAGTGGCCCGACTTCGGCGTCCCACGCGATCCGCTCCTCGCGGTCCGGGCCATCGAGCGGCTCTACCGCCGGGCCCACGACGGCGAGCACGTCGAGACCGCCTGCAAGGCCGGCAAGGGACGCACCGGCACCGTCGTCGCCTGCCTGGCGATCCTCGACGGCCTCACGCCCAGCCACGCCGTGAGCTGGACGCGCGAGCACTACCACTACCGCGCGGTGCAGACGCCGTGGCAGCGGCGCTGGGTCCTGCGCTTCGCCGAGATCTCCCGGCGACGCGCCTAGGGCACATCTACTCCCGGGCGAAACCCCGGGCCTGTCGCGCCCAGAAGTCGCGGGCCGTGTCGACGTGGGCGCGGTAGCGCAGGTACCCGTCCGCGTAGCAGCCCTGGGCGTCGGGCGAGGGCTCGACGGTACGCGACGGTGCCGCCCACGCGGCGGGGTCGAGGTCGTCACCGAGGGCCCGCGCGGCCGTCACGGCCGCGCCTCGCGTCCCGAGACCGGGGTCGTCGGGCACCTCGAGGGGGCGGTCGAGCACGTCGGCGAAGATCTGCGCCCATGGTCCCGACTGCGACCCGCCGCCGCAGGCCACGAGCCGCCCCTGACCGTCGGACGACGACGATGCGCGCTCGAAGCAGTGCTTGGCGGTGTAGGCGATGCCCTCGCACACGGCGCGGACGACGTCGCCGCGCCCCGTCCCCAGCGTGACGCCCTCGATCTGCCCCCGGGCCCGGGTGTCGACGAACGGCGCCCGCTCCCCCGAGGCCGCCAGGAACGGCAGCGCCGAGACGCCCCCCGCGCCCGGGCTCGTGCCCGCGAGCAGGTCCTCGAGGGCGTCGATGCCGACGCCGAGGAAGTCGAGCAGCCAGTCGAGCCCCGCGGTGCCGACCATCGCCGGCATGGCCCGCAGCCAGAGGCCGTCCTCCGGGGTGCAGAGCCACATCCCGGCGGGGTCGGGCACCTCGTCCGGGTCGACGCGGTCGGTGAACACCTCGCAGGCCAGCGTGGTGCCGATGATCAGCAGGCCGTCGCCCGGCGTGGAGAGCCCGGCCCCGACCGCGCAGGCCGGCAGGTCGAACGGGCCCCCGGTCACCGGGGTGCCCTCGGGGAGGCCGAGGAGCTCCGCGCCACGGCGGTCGAGGGCGAAGACGGTGCCCGACGGTGCGGGGTCGGCGAGCAGGCCGCGCCGCCCGCTGAGCCCGCAGGCCGCGAGCGCGCCCTCGTCGTAGGTCCGGGAGACGACGTCGAGGAAGGGCAGCGACGCGTCCGAGGCGTCGACGGTGATCTCCCCGGTGAGGCGCTGGACCAGGGCGTCGACGCAGTAGCCGGCGACCACGGCCCGCTCCAGCGACTCCGGCTCGTCGCGTCCGAGCGCGGTGAGCAGGGGCGCGTGGCAGCCGGGGAACAGCCCGACACCGGTGCGGCGGTAGACCTCGGCGACGGTGCCGTCGTCCTGCCAGCCGCGGACCACGTCGGCCGCACGATCGTCCAGCCAGGAGATCGGCGGACGCGTCGCGGCGCCGTCGGCGTCGCGCAGCCACAGCCCGTCGCCCTGCCCGGTGAGGGCCAGGGCCCGCACGGGCTGCCCGGCGTCGGCCACCACGCGGCGCACGACGTCGACGACCGAGGAGACGACGTCCTCGAGATCCTGCTCGACCCGGCCGTCGGCGAACTGCTCGAGCCGCGACGCCCGCTCCGCCGAGGCCAGCTTGCGGCCCGCGTCGTCGTACGCGTCGGCCTTCGTCATCGACGTCCCGACGTCCACTCCGACGATCACGACGCCACCCCCTCGGCGCGCGCGCGGGCGACCTCGTTCGCCGGGTGCCGCAGTGGCTCCCCGCGCAGGAAGCGGGCGACCTCGCCGGCGGCGATGGAGGCCGCGCGGTGCGCGGTCTGCTTCGTCGCCCCGGCGAGGTGCGGGGTGGCGACGACGTTCGGGGCGTGGTGCAGCGGCCAGTCGTCGGGGGGCGGTTCGACGTCGTAGACGTCGAGCGCGAGCCCGCCGAGGCGGCCGGAGTGCAGGGCCTCGGGGAGCGGCCCGTAGTCCAGCAGGCCGCCGCGGGCGGTGTTGACCAGGACCGCGCCCTGCGGCAGCAGGTCGAGCTCGCGGGCACCGATCATGCCGCGGGTCTCGTCGGAGAGCCGGGCGTGCAGGCTGACGACCGACGAGGAGCGCAGCAGCTCGTCGAGCGCGACGAGCCGGACGCCATCGGTGCCGGCCGTCGCCTCGTCGGTGTAGGGGTCGGCGACGAGGACGGTCGCGCCGAACGCACGGAGCACCCGGGCGACGATCCGGCCGATGGCGCCGTACCCGACGAGCCCCACGGTGGTGCCGTCGAGCTCGAGGCCCGCCTCGTCGTAGGCGTAGAGGTCGCCGCGCCAGGTCCCGTCGCGCAGCTCGCGGTCGGCCATCGGGATGCGGCGCAGCGCCGCGAGCGCCATGCCCACCGCGTACTCGGCCGCGGCCGCGGCGTTCCGGCCGGGCGCCTGCGCGACGGCCACGCCGGCCCGGTCCGCCGCGGCGAGGTCGACGTTGACCGGGCCGCCACGGGACACCGCGACCATCTCGAGGTCCGGGACCGCGTCGAACACCCGGGCCGTGAACGGCGCCATCTGCGTCAGGCAGACCCGTGCGCCGTCGAGGGCGGCGACGAGGTCGTCCTCGGTGCCCGACGCCTCCTCCACCCGCGCGCCCTCGGGCCCGACCGGCCCGAAGGGCTCGTGCGGCCAGCCCGAGGTGAGGTGGGCGATGTCGAGGTCACCCACGTCGGGTTCGCCCCGCAGGGCCTCGTCGAACAGGGTGGGGAGGACGAACTCGTCCCCGGCAGCGAGTACGCGCGTCATCGGGCGGCTCCGGTGGGTACGCCGTCGAGCAGGGCGAGGATCTCGCGGTGGGCCGCGGGGACGCCGTCGGCGACCCGGGTGGCGAGCTCCATGGCGTCCGGCTTCGGCGGGTAGGTGGGGTTCGGGATCGCGACGACGGTCATGCCGGCGGCGTGGGCGGCACGGATGCCGTTGCTGGAGTCCTCGACGCCGACGCAGGCGGCGGGGTCGACGCCCAACCGTCCGGCGGCCTCGAGGTAGACGTCGGGGCTCGGCTTGCCGCGCGGGACCTCGGCGCTCGAGACGGTGGCCGTGAACGTCGTGTCGAGCCGGTGGCGCGCGAGGACGGCGTCGAGCAGGCGGCGGGCGGCCGAGGTGGCCAGCGCGACCGGCACCCGCTCGGCGACCTCGCGGACCATCACCACCGCGCCGTCGTAGGGTTCCATCCGCCCCTGCTCGAGCGCCTCGACCATGTCGTCGACGACGGCCCGCTCGGCCTCGGCGGCGTCACCGGTGCCGGCGCGACGCGCGAGGTGCTCCGCCCACTCCGGGGCGCTCATGCCCTGGACGTGGCCGGTGTCCTCGGCGGTCCAGGTGACCCCGGACCGGGCCGCGTAGCGGGTCCACATCTCCTCCCAGAGGTGCTCGCTCTCGACGAGCACCCCGTCGAGGTCGAAGACCACGGCGGCCGGAGCGATCCGGTCCGCGGGGCCGGGTACAGGACCGGTCATCGTCTCTCCCCACATCGGCACTGGGAAATTAACATCGCAGATGTGATCGAAGAAAGGGACTTCCGTCGGCGGTTCGGACGACCACCCGCACCGCACCCGGGATCGACTGCGGGATGCTGGGCCCCGTGAGCGGCCGACCGCCCGCGCCCCGCGCGGTGCACGCGAGGACCAGCCGCCAGCAGCGGATCGTCGATCACGTGCTGGCGGCGGGCTCGGCGAGCGCGGCGGAGCTGGTCGACCTCACCGGGGTCAGCCTCATGACCGTGCACCGCGACGTCGACGACCTCGCCCGCCGCGGGCTCGTCCGGAAGTACCGCGGTGGCGTGTCGGCCCAGCCGACCTCGGTGTTCGAGGCGCACTCGGAGTACCGGCGGACGGTGCACCGGGCCGAGAAGGCGAGGGTCGCCGACGCCGCCCTCGCCATGGTGGAGCCCGGCTCCTCGATCATGGTCGATGACTCGACGACGGCGTTGGCCCTCGTGGAACGCCTGGAGGACGTCGGCCCGCTGACCGTCGTGACGAACTACCTGCCCGCCCTCGAGATCCTCAAGACGATCCCCGAGGTGCGCCTGATCGCCCTCGGGGGCGACTACTCACGCACCCACGACTCGTTCGGCGGGATCGCCGCCATGGAGTCGGTCACCCGGATGTCGGTGGACGCGGCGTTCGTGTCCACGTCGTCGATGACCGGGTCGATGACCTACCACCAGGAGCAGGACATCGTGCTGGTCAAGCGCGCGATGCTCGACGCCGCGGCGCGCTCGGTCCTGCTCATGGACTCGAGCAAGATTCCGCGTCGTGCCCTGCACCAGCTCCGGCCGCTCGACGCGTTCGACGCCCTCGTCGTGGACGACGGCGTGAGTGAGGAGCTGGTCGTGGAGATGCGGGAGCACGTGGAGGTGACGGTCGCAGCAGGCTGAACGACCCATCATGCTTGTGAAGTTCACACCGAACTTGGTACATCTGGGTCGTTGCTGACGAGCGTGGAGGTCCCCGATGGTCCGCTCCGACCGCACGTGGATCGGGATCGACCTCGGCACCCAGAGCGTCCGGGCCGTGGCGGTGGACGACGCCGGCGCACTGCGGGCCGGCGCCTCGCGCCCGCTCGAGAGCCGGCGCACCGCCGGGCCCGACGGGTCCGCCCGCCACGAGCAGGACCCGGGCGCCTGGTGCCGGGCCGTCGACGACGTGCTGGCCGAGGTGGTCGCGGCGATCGACCCCGGCGCGGTCGGCGGGCTCGCCGTGGACGGCACCTCGGGGACCGTCGTGCTCGTCGACGACGACGGCACCCCGCTGTCGGCCGGCGTGATGTACGACGACGCCCGCGGGAGCGACCACGTCGAGCGGGTCCGCGAGGCGGGCGCCGCGGTCTGGGACCGCCTGGGCTACCGCGTCGGCGCCACGTGGGCCCTGCCCACCCTGCTCGCGCTGCGCGACGAGCAGCCCCACGGCCGGGTGGGCCGGGTGCGCCACCAGACCGACGTCATCACCGCCCACCTCGTCGGTCACGACGTCCCCACCGACACGAGCACCGCGCTCAAGACCGGCTACGACGTGCTCGACGGGCGCTGGCCGGCCGCGGTGCTGGCCGACCTCGGGCTCGACGTCGACGCGCTGCCCGACGTGGTCCTGCCCGGCCAGGCCCTCGGCGGCGTCGGCACGGACGTGGCGGCGGCCACCGGGCTGCGTCCCGGCACGCCCGTCCTCGCCGGCATGACCGACGGCTGCGCCGCCCAGCTCGGGGCCGGCGCCGTCCGTCCGGGCGACTGGAACGCGGTGCTGGGCACCACGCTCGTCCTCAAGGGCGTCACCGACCACCTCCTGCACGACCCCACCGGCACCGTCTACTGCCACCGCGGACCCCAGGGCGGGTGGTGGCTGCCCGGCGGGGCGTCGAGCACCGGTGCCGCGGTCCTGGCCGAGCTGGTCGACCCGTCCCGCTTCGAGGAGCACACCGAGGCCCTGCTCGCCGACCCGCCGGCCGACCTGCCCGTCGTCTACCCCCTCTCGGGCACCGGGGAGCGCTTCCCGTTCGCCGCCCCGGAGGCCCGGGGCTTCTGGCTCGACGGGCACCGTCCCCGCCCCCTCGACGAGCTGGTCGGCGCCGTCGGGGAGCGCACCGCGTTCGCCGCGCTCGCCGAGGGCGTCGCCTTCGTCGAGCGCCTCTGCGTCGACCACGTCGCGACCCTCGGTGCCAGCACCGGCGGCCGCCGCACGATCACCGGGGGCGCGACCCGCAACCGGTGGTGGAACCAGCGGCGCGCCGACGTGCTGGCCGCGGCGCTCGAGCGCCCCGACCAGGCCGAACCGGCGGTCGGGATGGCGCTGCTCGCCCGCGCGGCGGTCGACGCCGAGGGCGGCGAGCCCGACCTCGTGGCCGCCGCGGCCGCGATGGTGCACATTGCCGAGGTCGTCGAACCCCGGGGTGACCCCGCCCTCGACGAGCGCTACACCGCCTTCCGCGCCGCGCTCCGGGAGCGTGGCTGGATCACGGAGGACACCGCATGACCGAGCTGGTCCTCGTCCGCCACGGCGAGACGGTCTGGCACGTCGACAACCGGTACGCGGGCCGCTCGGACGTCGAGCTCACCGACCGCGGCCACGACCAGGGGGCGCAGCTCGCCCGCTGGGCGGCCGACGCCGGCCTCGACGCCGTCCTCACCTCCCCGCTGCGGCGCGCCCACGAGACGGCCGTCCCGGCCGCGCGGGCCGCCGGGCTGACCTGCCGCGTCGACCGGCGCCTCGTCGAGGTCGACTTCGGCAAGGGCGACGGGCTGACCCGCGACGAGATGCGCGAGGCGTTCCCCGAGGCCCTCGAGGCGTTCGTCGCGTGCCCGGCGACCCACCCCTCCCCCAGGGCGAGGCCGGCGAGGCCGCCGTCGCGCGCGCCCTGCCGGTCCTGCGCGAGGCCGCCGAGGAGCACCGCGGCGGCCGGGTCCTCGTCGTCGCCCACCAGTCGCTGCTGCGCCTGCTGCTCTGCGAGCTGCTGGAGATCCCGCTCGACCGCTACCGCACGGTCTTCCCGCGGCTGGAGAGCGCCGCCCGCACCGTCGTGCGCCTCGACGACGAGGGGCCGCCGGCGCTGCTGGCGCTCAACGTCCGGTGCGATTGACGAAGTCGCTGACGGTCCGCGAGCAGTCACGTCTGGTGATCCGGGCACGCACGTTCGTATGATGCGCGTCACACGGAAAACGGACACCCTCCTCGCGGAAGGCCGGTTCCCCCGATGCAGCCTGCTCCGAGCACACGGCCCGCCCCGACCGCGAAGGAGACCCGCCGCGTCGCGGGGGCGACCCTGATCGGCACGTCCATCGAGTGGTTCGACTTCTTCGTCTACGGCGCGGCGGCGGCGCTGGTGTTCGGGAAGCTCTTCTTCCCGACGGCGAACCCCCTCACCGGCACCCTGCTCGCGCTCTCGACCTTCGGCGTCGGGTTCATCGCCCGCCCGTTCGGTGGCGTGATCTTCGCGCACTTCGGGGACCGGATCGGCCGCAAGTCGATGCTCGTCCTGTCGGTGGTGATGATGGGCGGCGGCACGTTCCTCGTCGGGCTGCTGCCGACCTACGAGTCGATCGGCCTCGCCGCGCCGATCATCCTGGTGCTGCTGCGGGTCGTGCAGGGCATCGGCCTCGGTGGCGAGTGGGGCGCGGCGGCGGTGATGGCGGTCGAGTACGCGCCCCCGGACCGCCGCGGCTTCTTCGGGAGCTTCCCGCAGACCGGCGTGCCGGCCGGCATGCTCCTCGCGAACCTCTCGCTGCTGATCGTCTCGGCCGTCCTGTCCGACGAGGCCTTCCTCTCCTGGGGCTGGCGCATCCCGTTCCTGGCGTCGATCGTGCTCGTCGTCGTGGGCGTCGTGATCCGGCTCAAGGTGGCCGAGTCGCCGGTCTTCGAGCAGACCCGGTCGGCCGGGAAGATCGAGCGGCAGCCGGTCATCGCCGTGCTGCGCCGCCAGCCGCTGAACGTCCTGCGCGCCGCCGGCCTGCGCTTCGCCGAGAACAGCACGTTCTACATCCACACGACGTTCGTCCTGACCTACGGCACGATCGTGCTCGGGCTGGCCCGCAGCGACCTCCTGCTCGCGGTCATCATCTCGTCCGCGCTGGGACTGGTCAGCATCCCGTTCTACGGCTGGGCGTGCGACAAGTACGGGCGACGGCCCGTGGTGCTCTGGGGCTCGGTGGTGCTGCTCGCCATGAGCTGGCCGTACTTCTGGGCGCTGGACACCCGCTCGCTGTTCCTCATCGTGGTGGCGACGGTGATCGCGGTGAACATCGGCAACTCGGCCGTCTACGCGCCGCAGCCGGCCTACTTCTCCGAGCTGTTCGAGCCCGAGGTGCGCTACAGCGGAGCGTCGATCGGGGCGCAGGGCGCGAGCGTGTTCGCCGGCGGGCTGGCCCCGGTGATCGCCACCGCGCTGCTCGACGCGACCGGGGGCTGGGGCTGGATCGCGGTCTACATGTCGGCGATGGTGCTGATCACGATCGTCACGGCCCTCTTCTCGCCCGACCCGTACCTCGCAGCGCTCAAGCGGGGTGAACCGGTCCGGGTGTGACCCGGCCGACCGTCATCGCCAGGATCGTCGGATGACGGTCGGCTCGGCACTGCGCGGTGCGTTGATCGACGACCGGGACGGGCCGTTGCCGGCGATGCTCCTGGCCCTGACCGTGCTGGCCGGTGTCGTCGACGCCGTCAGCATCCTCGCCCTCGACCGCGTCTTCGTGTCGTCGATGACCGGCAACCTCGTCTTCATCGGGATCGGGCTCGCCGGCGTGGAAGGGTTCTCGGTCTTCTCGCCGCTCGTGTCGCTGGGGTCGTTCGTCCTGGGGGTGCTGGCCGGGGCGTGGATCTGCCGGCGCTCGGGTGGGCACCGCGGATGGGCGCTGCGCAACGTGACGGTCTACAAGGCCGTGCTCGCCCTCCCGGTCACGGTCCTGGTGCTGATCGTCGGCGACGTGCTCCCGGCCGGTGTCCGCACCCTGGTGATCGTGCTGCTCGCCGCCTCGATGGGCGGTCAGCTCGCCCTGATCCGCTACCTCAAGGTCCCCGACCTGCTCACCGTCGTGCTCACCCTGACGATGACCGGGGTGCTCACCGAGCGCGCCGCCGGCCGCGGCGACCCCAAGGTGATCCGCCGGGGGCTCGCGCTGGCGGCCTTCACCGTCGGCGTCCTCGCCGGGGCGCTCCTCGTCCGGCTCGTCTCCGTGGGCGCCGCGCTGACCTTCGGGCTCGCGATCATCCTGGGCGTCGGGCTGACGATCCACCTGCTGTCCCGCCGCGAGGGGGCGTGGGCGACGCCGAGGTAGCCACGGCGGGACCGCCTCCCGCGGCCTACCCTCGGTGCCCGTGATCCCCGCCGCCGTCCGTCCCGCGACGGCCTGAGCCCTGGTGCTCCGCCGCGCCCGCATCCGACCCGCCACGTCCTTCACGACGGCATCGGTCTCGCTGGTCGCGATCTGCGCCGCGGCGGGGGTCCCCGCGCCGCTCTATGTCGTCTACCAGCAGACCTACGGGCTCTCGACGATCGCGCTCACCGGCGCGTTCGCGGTCTACATCCTCCCGCTGCTCGTCGCGCTGCTGTGCTGCGGCAGCCTCTCCGACCACCTGGGACGGCGGCGCGTCGCCGTCCCGGCGCTCCTCGTGGGCGCGGCGGCGTGCCTGGTCCTCTCGACCGTGGACTCGGCGGCGCCCCTGATCATCGGGCGCGCGGCCCAGGGCCTGTCGATCGGCCTCGCCCTCAGCGCGCTCGGGGCGTTCGTCGTCGACCTCGCTCCCCCGTCCCGGCCCGGGCTGGCCGGGGCGATCACCAGCGGCGCGCCCCCGGGGCATCGCGATCGGCTCGCTCGCCTCGGGGGCCGCGGTGCAGCTCGCGCCGGAGACCGCGCCCACCGTGTCCTTCCTGGTCACGGCCGGCCTGCTGACGGCGGGCGCCCTGGCGGTGGCGGTGCTGCCCGAGACGATCGCGCGCCGTCCCGGGGCCCTGCAGTCCCTGCGACCGGTCGTCCGCGTCCCGTCGAGCGCCCGCCCGCTGTTCCCCGCGGTGTGCCTGCTCATCTCGGCGACCTACGTCCTCGGCGGCTTCACCCAGGCCCTGGCGCCGTCGCTGTCGGTCTCGGTGCTGGGCCGGCACGACCTGTTCAGCGGCGCGCTGGCCGTGGCCGTCTACCACCTCGCCGGCCCCGTGGCGGGGCTCGCGGCGAACCGCCTTCCCCCGTCGCGCGCGCTCACCGGTGGTGCGGCCGGGCTGGTGGTGGGGATCGGGGGCTACATCGCGGCCATCGCCGTCGGGAGCTTCGCGGTCTACCTCGTGGGCGCGGTCGTCGCGGGAGCGGGCTTCGGTGTCGCGTTCGCCGGCGCGATGCGGGTCCTGCTCGACCGCAGCCCGGAGGGCGCGCACGCCGGCACCCTCGCCGCGGTCTACCTGTTCTGCTACCTCGCGGCCGCGGTCTCGAGCCTGCTGGCCGGGGTGGCCGTCGAGATCTGGGGACTCGCCCCGGTGGCGACGGTCCTCTGCGGCCTGGTCATCGCGATGGTCGCGGGTGGGGCGCTGGGGTCGGCGCTCCGACTGCGGACGGCGTGACCTCGCGCGGCTCGTCTCTCGTGGGATCGACAGCACGGTCGTCCTCGGAGGCCCACCAGGGGGTGGAGGGGACCGCCGCCCCTGCGATGTCGACACGCCGCCCGGGGGCCGGCAGGGCGAGCGTCACGCCGTGGGCCGCGGCGGCGCGCAGGGCCCGCTCCGCGGGCTCCGCCCAGGGGTGGAACCCCAGCACGAAGGTCGCCCAGTGGACGGGCAGCATCACCGTTCCGCCGAGGTCGACGTGCGCCGCGACGGCCTGCTCCGGGGTCGTGTGGATGTCGGGCCACAGGTCGGCGTAGGCGCCGACCGGGAGCAGCGTCAGGTCGAACGGGCCGTGCGCGTCACCGGTGCGGGCGTGGGCCTCGCTCGGGCCGGTGTCGCCGCCGACGTAGACGTCGTGCTCCGGCCCGGCCACCTTCCACGCCGCCCACTGCGTGGTGTTGCGGCGGAAGGACCGCCCCGAGAAGTGGCGGCACTCGAGGCAGGTCAGGGTCAGGCCGGCGACATGGACGACGTCCTCCCAGTCGCCCTCCACCACCCGCTCGGCCGGGACGCCCCAGGACCGCAGGTGCGCCCCGACGCCGAGCGGCGCGACGAACACCGCGTCGGTGCGGTCGGCGAGCTCGGTGACCGTCGGACGGTCCAGGTGGTCGTAGTGGTCGTGGCTGAGGAGCACGATGTCGAGCGCGCCGAGCTCTTCCAGCGACGCGGGGACCCCGTGCAGCCGGCGCGGCCCGAAGCGGGGCACCGGCGACGTGTACTCGGACCAGACGGGATCGACGAGCACCCGGCGTCCGTCCAGCTCGAGCAGCACGGTCGCGTGGCCGAGCCAGGTGACCGCGAGCGCGGAGCGCTCACGGCGGGCGTCGTGCGTGACGAGCGGGATCGGGCCCGGCGGCCTGCCGCGGGGCGACCGGTTGAGCAGCATCATCGCGAGCTGCCGCAGGGTGAGGTCCGGCCGGGGCAGGCCGGGCTCGCGGTTGGCGAACGCCCCGTCGCGGGCGTGCGGTGACCGCGCGGCCGCGCGACGCAGCTCGGCGCGCGGAGCACCCATGTTGCGGCGGACGTGCCGGCCGAGGGCGGCGAGGGCGAGCAGGGACGCGGCGACGGCCGCGCGCAGCACGCCACGGAGCGAGCGGGGCACGGCTCGACGATACGGACGCGATCACCGGGCACCGCCCGTCCCGCACCCGCGCGCCACGGGAGAGACGGCGGACGTCACACCGACCCACGTCTTCCGTGTCTCCTGTCAGGAGATTATGTTTCGCACTGCGACCCTTTCGGTCCGAGAGAGAGGAACCGCCTGTGTGCGGGATCGTCGGACTCCACCTGCGTGACGCGGAGCTGTACCCGCAACTCGGCCGCCTGCTGGAGTCGATGCTGTGCGGGGTCGTCGAGCGCGGCCCCGACTCGGCCGGGGTCGCCGTCTACGGCGACACCCGCCGCTGCCCCGAGGGCCAGGCCGCCGTCTCGGTGCTCCTGCCGCCGGGGGCCGACACGAGCGGGCTCGCCGTCGACGGGGCCGTCGTCACCCCGGCCGGCGACACCACGGTCGTCGCCGCCCCGATCGACGTCGACACCCTGGTCGAGCGCGTGCGGACGGCGTTCCCGACCGCGGTGGTCATCGGCTCGGGCCGCGACCTCGCCGTCTACAAGGGCACCGGGCACCCCCGCGAGCTCGCCGCGACCTACGGCCTCGCGGACGCCCACGGCTGGCAGGGCCTCGCCCACACGCGCATGGCCACCGAGTCCGCGGTGACCCCGGCCGGCTGCCACCCGTTCTCGGTAGGACCGGACCAGTGCCTCGTGCACAACGGCTCGTTCTCCAACCACGCGACGATCCGCCGCGAGCTCGAGCGCGAGGGCGTGCGGTTCGACTCGGCGAACGACTCCGAGGTCGGCGCCCGCTTCGTCGCCTCCCGCCTGGCCCAGGGCGAGGACCTCGAGAAGGCGCTGCTCGCGCTGCGCGAGACGTTCGACGGCTTCTACACGCTGCTCGTCACCAGCGCCGACGGCTTCGCCGTGGTCCGCGACCCCATCGCGTGCAAGCCCGCCGTCGTCGCCGAGACCGACGCGTGGGTCGCCATGGCGTCGGAGTTCCGCGCCCTCGCCGGCCTGCCCGGTATCGAGTCCGCCCGCCTCTACGAGCCCGAGCCCGGAAAGGTCTACGCATGGCAGCGTTCATGAAGAATGGGCCGGCTGACGACACGATCACGTTCGACCTGGCCTCGGACCGGGTGCGGGAGCTCAACGCCGAGCTCCACGGGGTGGGCGGGGGGCCGTCGGGCAAGGTCTACGAGGTCCTCAACCCCGCCGGCGCGCACGCCGTCGCCGCCGGCATCGACCGCGGGATCAGCGTCGACGTCCGCGGGCACACCGGCTACTACGCCGCCGGCATGAACGACGGCGGCACGGTCACCATCCACGGCAACGCCGGCACCGGCGTCGCCGAGAACATGATGTCCGGGACGGTCCGCGTCACCGGGGACGCCTCCCAGTCGGCGGGGGCCACGGCGCACGGCGGTCTGCTGGTGATCGGGGGCTCGGCCTCCATGCGCTGCGGCATCTCGATGAAGGGCGTCGACATCGTCGTCGGCGGCTCCGTGGGCTCGATGAGCGCGTTCATGGCGCAGGCCGGGCGGATGGTCGTCTGCGGCGACGCGGGCGACGGGCTGGGTGACTCGATCTACGAGGCGCGGCTCTACGTCCGCGGCGCCGTCGGGGCCCTCGGCGCGGACTGCGTCGAGAAGCCGATGCGCGACGAGCACCGCGCCGAGCTGGCCGAGCTCCTCGCCGAGGCGGACCTCGACCACGACCCGGGCGAGTTCCGCCGCTACGGCTCGGCGCGACGCCTCTACCACTTCACCTCTGAGCACTCCGGGAGCTACTGATGGACGCCGCAGGACGGGGACTGCGCGAGTCGGCGACCTTCGACCGCGCCACGATCGCCGGCATCCAGCACGCCGCCCGCACGGGCGTCTACGACATCCGGGGCTGGGGCGCCAAGCGCGCACTCCCCCACTTCGACGACCTGCTCGTCCTCGGCGCCTCGATGTCGCGCTACCCGCTCGAGGGCTACCGCGAGCGCTGCGACACCGACGTCGTGCTCGGCGACCGCCACGCGAGATACCCGCTGCACCTCGAGACGCCGGTGACCATCGCCGGGATGAGCTTCGGCGCGCTCTCCGGCCAGGCGAAGGAGGCGCTCGGCCGGGGCGCGAGTGAGGTCGGGACGTCGACCACCACCGGCGACGGCGGCATGACCTCCGAGGAGCGCGATCAGTCGAAGACGCTCGTCTACCAGTACCTCCCCAGCCGCTACGGCATGAACCCCACCGACCTGCGCAAGGCCGACGCCATCGAGGTCGTGCTCGGTCAGGGCGCCAAGCCCGGCGGCGGCGGGATGCTGCTCGGCCAGAAGATCTCCGACCGCGTCGCCGACATGCGGACGCTGCCGCCCGGCATCGACCAGCGCTCGGCGTGCCGGCACCCCGACTGGACCGGCCCGGACGACCTCGCCATCAAGATCGGCGAGCTGCGGGAGATCACCGACTGGGAGAAGCCGATCTACGTCAAGGTCGGCGCGACGCGGACCTACTACGACGTGAAGCTCGCCGTGGCCGCCGGCGCCGACGTGGTGGTGGTGGACGGGATGCAGGGCGGCACGGCCGCCACGCAGGAGGTGTTCATCGAGCACGTCGGCATCCCGATCCTCGCCGCGATCCCGCAGGCCGCGCAGGCGCTGCAGGAGCTGGGCGTGCACCGGAAGGTGCAGCTCATCGTCTCCGGCGGCATCCGCACCGGGGCCGACGTCGCGAAGGCGATGGCCCTGGGCGCCGACGCCGTCGCGATCGGCACCGCCGCCCTCATCGCGCTCGGGGACAACGACCCGCAGTACGCCGCGGAGTACGAGGCGCTCGGGTCGGCAGCCGGCTACTACGACGACTTCCAGGACGGGCGCGACCCCGCCGGCATCACCACCCAGGACCCCGAGCTCTCGGCGCGGCTCGACCCGGTCCGCGCCGGGAAGCTCCTCGCGAACTACCTGCGCGTGCTGACCATGGAGGCGCAGACGATCGCGCGCGCCTGCGGCAAGTCCCACGTGCAGCACCTCGAGCCCGAGGACCTCGTCGCCCTGACGATCGAGGCCGCCGCCATGGCCCGCGTGCCGCTCGCGGGCACCGACTGGATTCCGGGGCGTGAGCGATGAGCACCAGCACCGACACCGCCGAGGTCGTCGTCGTCGGCGGCGGCCTCGAGGGCTGCGCCACCGCCTGGGCCCTGGCCGAGCGCGGCGTCACCGACGTGGTCATCGTCGAGCGCTCCACCGTGGGCGACGGCGGGACCGGCAAGTCGTCCGGCGTCGTGCGCTGCCACTACGGCGTCGCGTCCCTGGCCGCCATGGCGACCCAGGCGCTGGACGTCTTCGAGAACGCCGAGGAGGTCCTCGGCACCGACGTCGGCTTCCACCAGACCGGCTATGTGGTCGGCGTGGGCCCGCAGAACGTCGAGGCCCTGCACGCGTCGATGGCGAACCAGCGCGCCGTCGGCGTCCGCACCGAGGACATCGACCGCGCCGAGGTCCAGCGCCTGTGGCCGGTGGCCGACCTCGAGCCCTTCGCCGCCTTCGCGTGGGAGGAGCGCGGTGGGTACGGCGACGCGTACCAGACCGCGCAGGCCTTCGCCGGGGCCGCGCGGCGTGCCGGTGTCCGGCTCCGGCAGGGCACGACCGTCACCGGGATCCTCTCGGCCGGCGACGAGGTGACGGGCGTGGCGCTCGCCGACGGCACGCGGATCCACTCCCGCCGCGTCGTCCTCGCGGCCGGGCCGTGGTCGGTGCCGCTGCTCGCCGCGCACGGCGTCGACCTGCCGATCACCGTTCACCGCGAGCAGATCGTGCTCATCGACCCCGGCCAGGACCTCGGGCCGGTGCCGGTGTTCTCCGACCTGGTCTCGCTGCAGTACGTCCGGAGCGAGGCGAGCGGCGGGGAGATCCTCTTCGGCAACTCCGACCTCGCCGAGCTGGAGCCTGCCGACCCCGACCGGTACTCCAACCAGGCCAGCTCCGACTTCCTCGACCTCGCCGTGGAGAAGGTCGGGACGCGGTTCCCGGGGCTGGAGAGCGCGTCGATCGCCTCGACGTACGCCGGCTGCTACGACGTGACCCCGGACTTCAACCCCGCGATCTCCGAGACGCCCGTCGACGGCCTGTTCGTCGCGGCCGGGTTCTCGGGGCACGGCTTCAAGATCGCGCCTTCCGTGGGGCGGCTGGTGGCCGACCTCGTCGTCGACGGCAAGAGCAGGGACGTCGACATCCCGGAGTCGGACTTCCGGCTCTCCCGCTTCGCCGAGGGCGATCTGCTGCGCAGCCCCCATCCCTACGTCGGCGCCGGTCAGATGCGGTGACGGCATACTGAGCCCATGAGCCGCCGCGACGTCCCCGGCCCGAGGGAGAAGGGGACGACGCAGGACCCGGCGGGCACGGACGCCGCCGGTCAGGGTGTCGATCACGGCCCGGCAGCCCGCGAGGTCGATCGCCCGGCGTCGCAGGAGGGCCGGCTCGAGCGGGCGATCGGCGCGGAGGTCCGCGCCCGGCGCCGCGCTTCCGGGGCGACGCTGGCCGAGATGGCGGTGCGCACCGGCATCTCGAAGCCGATGCTCTCGAAGATCGAGCACGCGCAGATCTCCTGCAGCCTCACGACCCTCGCCCGGCTCGCCGACGCCCTCGACATCCCCGTCACCGCCTTCTTCCGGGGCGCCGACGTCGACCGCGAGGCCGTGCACACCCCGGCCGGCGCGGGCGCGCGGATCGTCGCCCGGGGCACCCGCGTCGGTCACGACTACACGCTGCTCGGCGGCCTGCGCGGGCAGCACAAGCGCATGGAGGCGCACCTCGTCACGCTCACCGAGCGCAGCGAGGTGTTCCCCCTCTTCCAGCACCCCGGCACCGAGCTGCTCTACATGCTCGAGGGCCACATGATCTACAGCCACGGCGGCGCGAGCTACGACATGCGCCGCGGCGACGCGCTCCAGCTCGACGGCGAGGGCGTCCACGGACCGACCGAGCTGGTCGAGCTGCCGATCCGCTTCCTGTCCGTCGTCGCCCACCCGGACACGGGCCCGCACGGCGACTGACGCGGCGTCCTCACCCGTGCCGGCCCGCCGTCATCACCGTCGTCGTCACCTCGGCCGGTCTGCCTCGCGGGCACGGCGGTCGAGGTCGGCCCGGACGCCGGGACCGTGGCTGTCGAGCTCCGGGGCGTGCGTCGCCGGAGCAGAGCCGCTGCGCGAGAACCGCACCGGAGATCGCGCCTGCCGCACGGTCCCCAGCCGCGGGTGCTCGCGGCGGGGGAAGAAGTCGACGGCGTCCAGGTGGGGGTCGTCGAAGAGGTCCGCGACCTCGTTGACCGGTGCGATCGGCACCTGCGCGCGCCGGCAGACGTCGAGCGCCTCGTCCGTGGTCAGGGTGGCGAGGCGCCCGTCCAGCCATTCGTAGAGCTCGTCGATGTGCCGGCTGCGCCCGGAGATGGAGGCGAAGCGCGGGTCGGCGGCGCGCTCCGGGGCGTCGAGCGCCTCGAACAGCGCCCGCCAGTGCGCGTCGGTGTAGGGCAGCACGCCCACCAGCCCGTCGCGCGTGCGGTAGGGGCGGCGGAAGGGTGAGGCGGTGCGGGGGTAGCCCGCCTCGCCGCGGGGCGGGTCGAACACGTACCCGCCCTGCTGCTCGACCAGCAGGAACTGGACCATGGTCTCGAACATCGGGACCTCGACCGCCTGCCCGCGTCCCGACCGGGCACGTTCGACGAGCGCCGCGCAGATCGCGCTCGTCGCGAGGAGACCCGTCACCTTGTCGGACACGGGGCTGCGGACGAACTGCGGGTCCCCACGGCCGGTCTGGGTGGCCGCCAGCCCCGACACCGCCTGGATCACGTCGTCGTAGGCGGTCTGCGGCCCGTACGGACCGTCGGAGCCGTAACCGTGCATGGAGCAGACGATCACGCCGGGGTTGACCCGGCTGAGGGTCGCGTGGTCGATGCCGAGTCGCTCGTCGGACCCCGGTGGCCGGTTGTGGGCCACGACGTCGGCCTCCTCGACGAGGAGCAGGAGCCGGCGGTAGTCCTGCGGGTCCCGCAGGTCGAGGACCACGCTCTCCTTGCCGACGTTGGCGTTGAGGAAGACCGGCCCCAGCCCGTCGCCGTCCCGGTCGCCGACCCCGCGCACGATGTCGCCCGACGGCGGCTCGACCTTGATGACGCGCGCCCCGAACTGGGCCAGCACCATCGTGCTGAACGGCCCCATGAAGGTGGACGTCAGGTCGACGACGGTGACGCCCGCCAGCGGGCCTCCGGCACCGTCCGGAGGGGGCGTCGCGGCGGTCATCACGGCCCCTTCCAGGGCCCTGACCGGGCCGCGTCACCCCCGACGGACGACCATGACCGTACTCACGCGCTCCCGGGATCTCGACGGGCGATCGGCGTCCCCGTGAGCCCCGCCACTCGGGCTGGAGCGTGCCGCAGCGGCACGGTCGACGGTGAGGTGGACACCGACCGCACCCGACGGGGACGACACCATGTTCACCACCTACCGACGGCGCCGCCGGCTCTCCCGGGTCAGGCCCGGCGACGGCAGCCCGCTCCCGGACTTCCGCCTCTGGCAGATCCTGAGCCGTTCACTGTTCTCGCTCGAACTGCCGGACGCCTCCGGGCACCGCCACCTCTTCGAGGTGGACGTCCGGCACGCGGCCGACAGCACCACCGCGAGGAGCCCCGCCTCCCTCTACCGCGACGGCGTGCAGGTCGCCCGTGCGAACCTCCCCGCGACCTTCGCGGTGCCCGGCGGCGTCATCGAGGTCGCCACCAGCCAGTACGGGCTCAGGCGCATGCACCACGTCACCGAGGACGGCGCCGAACACGTGCTGCGCCCGCACCCGCGGACCCAGGAGGGCCTGCGCGCCCGGTTCGGCGAGCGGTTCCCGCGCACCAGCACCGTCCTCGGTGCCGTGGCCGTGGTCGTCTTCCTGGCCGCGGGCGCCGTCGCGCTCCTGCAGGGCATCGACACGGTGACCCACAGCCCGGTGATCGCCCAGCACCTCGGCACGTTCACCTCGCCGATCCGTCTCTCCACCGGCGGGACGATCGCCGTGGGGCTCGCCGGGGCCCTCGCGGCCACCGAACGGGCCCTGACGTTCCGGAGCCGGTGGCTGATCCGCCGCTGACGCCGGGCACCGATCAGTCGAAGATGACGGCGGCTCCGCGTCGCCGCAGGTCGGCGAGGCCGTCCTTCATCGCCTGCAACTGCTCGGCGGTGTGCCCCGTCCAGCCCTCGAGCTCGCCGACGACGCGCACGGGCTCGCGGGTCCGGTAGGAGCGGGTGGGGTTGCCCGGCAGCTTCTTGTCGGTGACGTTCGGGTCGTCCTCGATCTCCCCGGTGGGCTCGACGAGGTAGATGCGCCCCGGCCCGTCGCCGGGCGCCATCTCGGCGCCCCAGGCCGCGGCGTCGAGCGTGGCGGTCACGTAGACGTGGTTCATGATCCGCCCCGCCTCGTAGTTCGACTCGCGCCCGGGCACCAGCAGGTCGCCGACCGCGAGGTCCGCCTTGGTCCCGTGCAGGAGGACGCCCTGCTCGTGGACCTCGAACGGGGTCGGCCCGCTGCCCGTGTCCTGCTCGCCCGCCATGACCGCTCCCCGTCCGCCGCCCGCTCCGCCTGCGGGCGGGGATTCTCCGGCGCCGGTGAGGGCTTGCCGCAAGCCCCGTCGCGCGCTATAGGTTGATCACGGCGGGACCGATCCTCACGGGCGGAAGCCGGTGTCGATGGTGAGGCGCCCGCCGACAGCCCGCGAGACACACGCGCAGAGCCGGGTCGAGTCCTGCTGCTCCGCCTCGTCGAGGAAGACGTCGCGGTGGTCGACGACGGGGGCATCCCCGAGCACGCCGACCGTGCACAGCCCGCACTCGCCGCGCAGGCAGTCCCACACCATGTCCACCCCGGCGTCGTGCAGCGCCGCGAGCAGCGTGCGGTCGCGCGGGACGTGGATGGTCAGCCCGTGGTCGCGGACCTCGACGTCGAACGCCTCGGTCGGGTGCCGCCCCGCGGTACCGAACGTCTCGGTGCGCAGCCGTCGCGCCGGGCGGCCCTGCGCGGCCCAGCACGCCCGCACCGCGTCGGTCAGCCGCGGCGGGCCGCAGACGTACACCTCGCCGTCGGGGTGCAGGCCCGAGATCTCGGCGGCGAGGTCGAGCCGCTCGCCGTCCTCGCCCGCGGCCGTCACGACGGCGTCGCCGAGGAGCCCGCGCAGGTGATCGACGAACGGCATCGCCGCACGTCGGCGGCCGGCGTAGGCCAGGCGCACGGGGGCCGCGCGCCGGGCCAGGACCTCGGCCATGCCCACGAGCGGGGTGATGCCGATGCCGCCGGCGACGAGCAGGTAGCCGGGTCGTCGCGGGTCGAGCTCGAAGTGGCTGGTGGGGTGGCGCAGCTCGAGGCGGTCGCCCGCCGCGAGCCCGTGCACCCGGCGCGAGCCGCCGCGGCTGTCCGGCAGCAGCTTCACCGCGATCCGGTAGGCACCGTCCTCGGGCGCCGCGCCGACCACGGAGTACGACCGCACCACGGGCAGCCCGTCGATCTCCAGCGCGAGGTCGAGGTGGCTGCCCGGCGGGTAGGCGCGGGCGCCGTCGTCGGGGACGAGCTCCACCTGGCGCACCTCGTCGGCCACGGCCCGCACCGCGCGGACCCGGGCACCGACGAAGGTGCTGCTCACGACCCGCTCCGGGCGCGCTCGGCCTCCGCCCGCGCCCGCGCGACCTCGCGCTCCGCGCCGTCGCCGGGGTCGGCGCGGTGGTGCTCGGCGATGTCGCGCTCGGCCTGCGCGCCCGCCTCGGCGTAGGAGTCGTCCTCGGCGGCGAGCATCAGGTCGATCATCCGGCGGGCCCACATCGCGCCGCCGTCGATGTTGAGGTTGTAGAACTCCTTGTCCGGGTGGGCGTCGATGGCCCGCTGCTGGGCGGCGAGCACCTCCTCGTCCTCGGCGAACACCCCGGAGACGCCGTCGCGCAGCAGCGTGGTGATCCGCTGGTCGCCGAGCGCGTAGTTACGGGCGAACGCCCAGAAGTAGTGGGTCGAGGTGGGCGACTCCGGGGTCATCGTGTTGAGCACGAACCCGTTGACGCCCTGCGAGCGGTCGCCCTCGGGCGCGCCGGTGCCGGTGGGGGCGACGCCGACGTCGATGGCGATCGTCCCGGGCGGGGTGAAGTGGATGATCTGCCAGCGGTCGACGTTGCCCGTCGGCGCCCCGCGCCACTCGAGCTGGCGCGCCCAGAACGGCGGCGCCTCCACGTCGATCATCCAGCGGGTGACGGTGACGGTGCCCTTGCCGTGGGTCACCTCGAACGGCGACTCGGCCACCGACCGGTGCCCGATGCTGCCGCCGTGCACGAACGTCTCGTGGGTGAGGTCCATGAGGTTGTCGACGATCAGCTTGTAGTTGCAGTCGACGTGGATCAGCCGGCCGTCGCCGGCCCACGCGGGGTCGTCGTTCCAGTGCAGGTCCGGGATCGTCGCCGGGTCGGCGTCGGCGGGGTCGCCGGTCCAGACCCAGACGAAGCGGTGCCGCTCCGCGACGGGATAGGAGCGCACCCGCGCCGACGGGTTCACCGTCTTCTGCGACGGCATGAACGTGCAGCGGCCGTCGGCGTCGTAGCGCAGCCCGTGGTAGCCGCACATCACCTCGTCGCCGAGGAGCTTCCCCTCCGAGAGCGGCAGCAGGCGGTGCCAGCACGCGTTCTCCAGCGCGCGGGCCTCGCCCGACGGCGTCCGGAACAGCACGAGCGACGCCCCCGCCACGGTGCGCGGGAGCAGGTGCGCGCCCACCTCGACGTCGTAGGCGGCGGCGTACCAGGCGGCGCGGGGCCACTCGCGACGGGCGAAGGTCTCGGGCGCGGCGCGCAGCGGGCTGGGGGTGGCGGTCACGACGGCTCCTCGGTGGTGGCGGTCGACCGAGCGTGCGGAGGCCACGCGGCCACCCGCCACGACCCCTCCCGGCATCCGGGAGATCGATGTCTCGGCCGGGCCGCGCGGTGGTGTCATGACGGCGTGGTGGAGCTCGACGTGGACCCGTTCGCCCTCGACGTGCTCGCCGACCCGCTGCCGGTCGACGCCGCGATCCGCGAGGCGGCGCCGTTCGTGTGGCTGCCGGCGCACGGCGTGTGGGCCACCGGTCGGCACGCGGAGGTGGCGGCGGCGTTCCGCGACCCGGCGACGTGGTCGTCCGCCGCGGGTACCGGGCTCACCGACATCCGGCGCGGCGAGACGTGGCGCCCGCCGAGCGTCCTGCTCGACGCCGACCCGCCCGCCCACACCCGCGCCCGCCGCGTGATGAACCGCGTGCTGCAGCCGCGGGCCCTCGCCGGGCTGGCCGAGCGCTTCGCGGCCGCGGCCGAGGAGGTCGTCGACGACGCCCTGCACGCGGGCGAGGTCGACGCCGCGGTCGCCGTCGCCGAGCGGTTCCCGATGACGGTACTGCCCGACGCCGTCGGCATGGCGCCCGAGGGCCGCGAGTACCTGCTGCCCTACGCCGACCTCAACTTCCAGTCGATGGGTCCGCCGGGGGTGCTGCGCGACGAGGCCGAACGTCGTGGCGAGGGCGCCCGGGAGTACGTGGCGTGGCAGATGCGCCGCGAGGCCCTGGCCCCGGAGGGGATCGGGGCGGCCATCCACGCCTACGTCGACTCCGGCGACGTCACCGCCGACGAGGCCGCGCTGCTGGTGCGCTCCTTCCTCTCCGCGGGCATCGACACGACGATCCTGGCGTTCGCGTCGGTGATCCACGAGCTGGCGCGACGACCGGAGCAGTGGGCGGCCCTGCACGACGACCCGGGCCTCGCGCGGGCGGCGTTCGAGGAGGGGCTGCGGTTCCACACGCCCAGCCCGGTGATCGGTCGCACCGCCACCCGCCAGGTCGAGGTCGGAGGTGAGGCCGGCGCCGTCGTCGCCCCCGACACCAAGATCCTGCTCATGCTCGGCGCCGCCAACCGGGACCCCCGGCGCTGGGACGACCCCGACACGTTCGACCTCCACCGCCGGGCCGCCGGCCACACCGCGTTCGGCGCCGGCGTGCACAACTGCGTCGGCCAGGTGATCGCGCGGCTGGAGGCCGAGGCGCTGCTCGGGACCCTCGCCCGGCGGGTCGCACGGCTCGAGCCGGCCGGGGAGTCCACGCCGCGGCTGTCGAACTGGCTCCGCGGCTTCGCGTCGGTGCCGGTCCGGTTCGTGCCCGCCTGAGGCCCCTGCCGACCGATTCCGCCCTTCCGGCATCCGGAAACGTGTGTTGGGTCGATCACAGAGCGTCCCCCAGACTCCGACGCGCCCTCGAGCACACCCGGAGTTGACATGGACGTCACCGACCCGGCGCCGCCCGCCACCGCGCCTCCCACGAACCTGGCGGCCGCCCGGAGCGCGAGCACCGGCCCGGTGGTGGCCCGCGCGCTCGGGCTGCTCGCCGCGTTCTCCGACGACCGCCCGACGATGACGCTCAGCGAGCTCGCCCGCCGCGCCGAGATACCCCTGTCCACCGCGCACCGGCTCGTCGCGGAGCTCGAGGCCTGGGGCGCGGTCGAGCGCAACGGCGCCGGGCGCTACCAGATCGGGCTGCGGCTCTGGGAGGTCGGCGCGCTCGCGCCGCGCGGTCCCGGGCTGCGCGAGCGTGCCCTCCCCTACCTCGAGGACCTCTGCCAGGTGACCCGCGAGAACGTGCAGCTGGCGGTCCGCGAGGAGGACGAGGTCGTCTACGTCGAGCGGCTCGCCGGCACCCGCGCGGTCGGCGTGCTCACCCGGGTCGGCGGCCGGTTCGCGCTCACCGCCACCGGCGTGGGGCTGGTGCTGCTCGCCCACGCCCCGGCCGACGTCGTCGAGCGGGTGCTCGCCGGGCCGTTCCCGCGCCACACGCCGTGGACGCTCTCCGACCCGGCGCGCATCCGTGAGGCCCTCGCCGCGGTCCGCGAGCGCGGCTACGCCGTCAGCGACCGGCAGGTCACCGCGGACGCCGTGTCCGTCGCCGCCCCGATCCGGGACGCCTCCGGCGCGGTCGTCGCCGCCCTGTCGGTGGTCGCGCACCGGGGCACGCCGCCGGTCTCGGTGCTCGCGCCGCTGGTGCGCACCAGCGCGAGCGGCGTCTCGCACGCCCTCGCCGCCCGCCCGGGCCGCCGGCCCGCGCGCATGCCCGCCTGATCCCCGCGCCCGATCCCCCGCCCGTTTCCCCGCCCGATCCCCCGCCTGCCCGCTCCCGATGCCCGAGGAGGGCTCCCGTGACCACCACCCCGCCCGACGCCGCACCACCCTCGGGGCGCGAGGTCCGCAAGGTCGCGCTCGCGAGCCTCGTGGGCACGTCCATCGAGTGGTACGACTTCTACATCTACGGCCTCGCCGCCGTCACGGTGTTCGCGCCGCAGTTCTTCCCGAACGTCTCGACGCTCACCGGCACGCTCGCGGCGTTCGCGACGTTCGCCGTCGGGTTCCTCGCCCGCCCCATCGGCGGCGTGGTCTTCGGCCACCTCGGCGACCGGATCGGCCGCAAGGCCACGCTCGTCACGACGCTGGTGACGATGGGTGTGGCCACCACGCTCATCGGCGTCCTGCCCACCTACGCGACGATCGGCGCGCTCGCCCCGATCCTGCTCGTGGTGCTGCGCCTCGTGCAGGGCTTCGCCGTGGGCGGCGAGTGGGGCGGGGCGGTGCTCATCTCGGTGGAGCACGCGCCCGAGTCCAAGCGCGGCTTCTACGGCAGCTTCCCCCAGCTCGGGGTGCCGCTCGGCCTGATCGCCTCCAACGCGATGTTCCTCGTGCTCGCCGCCTCGATGTCCACCGAGGCCTTCGGCTCCTGGGGCTGGCGCATCCCGTTCCTGCTCAGCGCGCTGCTCGTCGGCGTCGGGCTCTACGTGCGGCTGCGCATCGAGGAGAGCTCGGAGTTCGTCGCGGTCAAGAAGTCCGGGTCGATGGCCCTGCCGCTGGCGTCGGTGCTGCGCAACCACTTCCCGCAGGTGCTCTGCGGGATCGCGATGTTCACCGGGATCACCGGCATCGGCTACATGGCCGCGACGTACTCGATCCAGTACGGCACCAGCTCGCTCGGACTGCCGCGCGCCGCCCTGATCGGCGTCGTCCTGGTCGTCGCCGTGATCGAGGTGCCGATCATCCTGTGGTTCTCCGCCGCGTCCGACCGGTGGGGGCACGGCCGCACGATCCTCTTCGGGGCGCTGGCCACCGCCGTCGTCGCCGCCGCGTTCCTGCCGCTGCTCGCGAGCGGGTCGTTGATCCTCATCGCCGTCGCGGTGGCCGGCGCCCGGTGGGCGTCCGCCCCGATGTGGGGACCGTCCGGGGCCCTGGCCGCGGAGTGCTACCCCGTCGCGATCCGGTACAGCGGCGCCTCCGTCGGCTACCAGCTCGGGTCGATCGTCGGCGGTGCGCTCGCCCCGATCATCGTCACGCTGCTGCTGGCCTCGCCCCTGGGCATCGTGGGGGCCTCGGGCTACCTCGTGATCATCACCCTGCTGACCGGGGTCGGCGCGGTCGCCGCGTCCCGGCTGATCGCCCGCGCTCCCGCCGCCGAGAGGGCCGGCGTCTGAGCGACAGGCCTACCGTCCCCCCGTGGCGATCGGCCTGCGCACGCTCCCCGAGGTGCTGCTCACCTACCCGTCCCTCGGGGACCCGGTCGGGACGCCCTACGGCCGGTTCGCGATCGACGCCGTGCCCGACGGCCCCGTCGCGGGGCGGCCGCCGTTGGTGCTCCTCTCGCACGGCACCGGGTCCACGCCCGACGTCTACCGGGGGCTCGCGGCGGACCTCGCGCACGCGGGCTTCGCCGTCGCCGCGCTCTCCCACGCGGGCAATCGCCTCGGGGACGACGGGCTCGCCGGGACGGCCGAGGTGCTCACGGTGCGGACGCGGCAGTCGGTCGAGGCCGTCGATCTCGCCCTCGAGGCGCTGGGGGCATCCGCGGAGCCGCCCCGGATCGGGCTCGTCGGACACTCGCTCGGGGCGGCGACCGCGCTGGCCCTCGCCGGGGCACGGCCCCACGCCCTGCCGTGGGAGACCGCCGACGGGGTCGCGCGGCCGATCGCGGTGAGCCGTGACGAGCGCGTCGCCGCACTCGTCCTCCTCATGCCCGCGACGCCCTGGTTCGACGCGCCCGGAGCCCTGGCGCAGGTCGACGTCCCGACGGTGGTGCTCACCGCAGAGCACGACGAGCACACCCCGGCCTGGCACGGCGCGCTCGTCACCGCGGGCGTCCCCCACGCGACGCACCACGTCGTCGAGGGGGCCGGGCACTTCGCCGCGCTCACGCCGTTCGGGCCGCGAGCCGTCGCCGCCGGCCTGCCTCCTGCTCTCGATCCCCCAGGGTTCGACCGGGCCGGCGCGCAGCGCACGTGGCACCCTCGGATCGCCGCGTGGCTGGCCGAGCACCTCTGAGAAGCCCGCTCAGGACGAGGCCGCGCCCTCCAGGCCGAGCATCCGCGTCGCGTTCTCCTTGAGGATCAGCGGCCGCACCTCGTCCTTGATCTCGAGCTTCGCGAAGTCGGCCTGCCACCGGTCGGGGGTGAGGACGGGGAAGTCGGAGCCGAACAGCACCTTGCGCTTGAGCAGCGAGTTGGCCGCCTTCACCAGCTGCGGCGGGAAGTACTTCGGCGACCAGCCGGAGAGGTCGATGTAGACGTTGGGCTTGTGCGTGGCGATCGAGATGGCCTCGTCCTGCCACGGCACCGACGGGTGCGCGAGCACGATCGTCAGATACGGGAAGTCGGCGGCGACGTCGTCGATCAGCATCGGGTCGGAGTAGCGCAGCTTGATGCCCCGCCCCCCGGGCAGGCCCGCACCGATCCCGGTCTGCCCGGTGTGGAAGAGCGCGGGGACGCCGAGCTCCTGGATCGCGTCGTAGAGCGGGTAGAAGCGCACGTCGTTCGGCTCGAACGCCTGCAGGCTGGGGTGGAACTTGAAGCCGCGCACCCCGTGCTCCTCGACGAGACGCCGGGCCCGCGCCACCGCGGCCTTGCCCGCGTGCGGGTCCACCGACCCGAACGGGATGAGCACGTCGGGGTGCTCGGCCGCCTGGTCGGCGATCTCCTCGCTGGACAGCGGCGGGTGCCCGGTGCCGGCGGGCGCGTCGACGGTGAACACGACCGCGGCGGTGCGCCGGGCGCGGTAGTGCTCGGCGATGTCGGCCACGGTCGGCGTGCGGTCCTGGTCGGCCCGGAAGTACTTGGCCGACGCGTCGAGCAGCTCCTGGTCGACGGAGAAGCAGCCGTGGCTGTCCTGCTCGACGTGGACGTGCACGTCGATGGCGTCCAGCTGGTCGAGATCCATCAGGGTGTCCTCACGGGAGATCCGGCGGCGGGCGGGACGCGGGGCTCGGCGAGCGCGGCGAGGCACCGCTCGAGGGCCCGCGCGAAGGACGTGGCCTCGTCGTCGCCGAGGGCGGCGATCATCCGCCCCTCGACGTCGTCGACGGCCCGGTGACACGCGCACAGGGCCTCCTCGCCCCGCTCGGTGAGCCAGGCCCGCAGGATCCGCCGGTTCTCCCCGTCGACGCGACGTTCGATGAGCCCGTCACGCTCCATCGCCGTCACGAGCAGGTGCATCGCCTGGGGGGTCACGTAGTGGCGGCGCGCGAGCTGCGCCGACGACAGCCCGCCACGGCGCTCGAGGAGCGACAGCGCCGTGTACTGCTGCAGCGACATCCCGAGCGGCCCCAGGACCTCCTCCATCCGCGACCGCTCGGCCATCTCCAGGCGCTTGACCAGGTACGTCAGGCGCTGACCGCCGGCGACGGCGGTCCGGGTCGCAGGCTCGGTCACGCACGGCAGCATATCAACAGACTTGATATCAGGCGTGGCCTTGACCACTCCGGAGGCGCTCTCTAACGTCAAGTTCCTTGATACTCCGCCGGTCCTGCGGCCGTCTCCCGCCACGAGCAGACAGGGCACCCGCCATGACTCAGACCCACCGATCGGGGCCACAGCTCCGCCGAGCCGTGCTGTCGAGCTACCTCGGTAGCGTCATCGAGTACTACGACTTCCTGCTCTACGCGACGGCCTCGGCGCTCGTGTTCAACAAGGTCTTCTTCTCGAACCTCGACCCGCTGGTGGGCACGGTCGCGAGCTTCGGCACCCTCGCCACCGGCTACTTCGCCCGTCCGCTGGGCGGCATCATCTTCGGTCACTTCGGCGACCGGATCGGCCGCAAGAAGATGCTCGTGCTGAGCATGAGCATCATGGGCGTGGGCAGCACCCTGATCGGCCTCCTGCCCACCTACGCGCAGATCGGGGTGTGGGCCCCGATCCTGCTGGTGCTCCTGCGCGTCCTGCAGGGCATCGCGATCGGTGGCGAGTGGGGCGGCGCGGTCCTCATGTCCGCCGAGCACGCCACCTCCCGGCGTGGCCTCTGGGCCAGCTTCACCAACGCGGGCGCGCCCAGCGGCCTGGTGCTCTCCAGCCTCGTGCTGGCGGCCTCGGCCTCCTTCACCGGCGAGGCGGCGTTCCTCGCCTGGGGCTGGCGCATCCCGTTCCTGTTCAGCGTCGTGCTGCTCGCCGTCGGCCTGTTCGTCCGCGCCCGCGTCGCCGAGACCCCCGTGTTCGAGGACGCCGCGCGGGAGAAGCCCGCGTCGCCGCCGCTGATGGAGGTCCTGCGGCACCACCCGCGCAACCTCCTGCTCTCCATCGGCGTCGGCTTCGCCGCGTTCGCCGTGCAGGGCACGCTCACGACGTTCGTCATCTCCTACGCCGTGCAGGCCGGCTTCCCCCGCCCCACCGTGCTCAACGCGCTCACCCTCAGCTCGGTCGTCGCGATCTTCGGGATCATCGGCTTCTCGGCCCTGTCCGACCGGGTGGGCCGACGGCCGGTGGTGCTCGCCGGTGCCGCCGCGACGGGCCTGTTCGCCTTCCTGCTCTTCCCCATGATCGACAGCGGGGCGGTGCTGCTGCTGACGCTCGCGGTGGTCATCGGCCAGGGCGTCCTCCACCCCGCGATGTACGGGCCCCTCGCCGCGCTCTACGCCGAGCTCTTCTCCACCCGCTCCCGCTACACCGGCGCATCGCTCGGCTACCAGATCGCCGGGATCGGCGCGGGGATCGCGCCCGTCGTCTTCGCCTCGGTGCTCGCCGGCGGCGGCGGATCCGTCACCGTCGCGATCATCCTCGCGGCGTGCTGCCTGCTCACGATCGTCTGCACGGTGGCGTTGCGGGAGACGTCGTCCGACGACCTCGCCGACGACCCGGGGGTCACCGCCTCCGACGCCGTGACCCGCTGAGGCGCGGTCGACCCGTCGAGGGGTTCGCGCGGACCGTGTCCTCAGGACACGGTCCGGCGGTACGGGGGCGCCGCTCCGTCGGAGCTCGCCGGTCGATCCGGAACCGCCGATCACGCGGGGGCGTTCGCGATCCGGAACTGCGCCGTTCGCACTACGGTGACCGGTCCCACACCGCCACGCGAGACGGAGACCGCCGGTGACCCTGGTCCTGCACGACGACCTCTTCGATGCCCAGTTCGTCCGCGCCCTCGCCTACACCCGCTCGGGCGGGGCGGAGATCGGCGAGTGCGTGGAGACCGCCCGGCGGATCACGAAGACCGACGGCGAGCTCTGGTACCGCGAGTGGCTCGCCACCGCCGAGCGCGCCGAGCAGGCGGCGGTGGCGAGCACGGCGGCCGGTGACTCCGTGAGCGCACGGGACGCCTACCTGCGCGCCTCGAACTACTACCGCACGGCCGGGCTGTTCCTCATGGGCACGCCGGTGGACGACCGGCTGCGCAGCAGCGCGCACAAGCAGACCGAGACCTTCCGGGCGGGCGCGGCGCTGCTGGCCTCACCGCCCGAGATCCTCGGAATCCCCTACGAGGGCACCACGCTGCCCGGCTACTTCTTCCGCGCCGGGGACGCGGGTGACGACACGCCCCGCCCGACCGTCATCCTCACCAACGGCTACGACGGGACCGTCGAGGAGCTCTACTTCGCCAACGCGGTCGCCGCACTCGAGCGCGGGTACCACGTCCTCGCCTTCGACGGCCCCGGGCAGGGCTCGGTGATCCTCGACCAGGGCATCCCGTTCCGCCCGGACTGGGAGAACGTCGTCTCCCCCGTCGTCGACGTCGCGGTGGCCCGCCCCGAGGTGGACGCCGAGCGGCTCGTGCTCATCGGCTGGAGCTTCGGGGGCTACACCGCGCCGCGGGCCGCCAGCGGCGAACACCGCCTCGCGGCCTGCGTCGCCGACTCCGGGCCCTACGACCTCTACGACACCGTCATCGCCCGCATGCCCGGGGTGCTCGCCCACCAGCTCCCGGACGGCAACCGACTGATGCTGTCGGTGCTGGAGAAGGCCCTCGAGTCGACCATGAGGAAGCCGTCGGCGGGGTGGGCGCTGCGGCGCAACCTCTGGGTGCACGGCGTCGACGACCCGATGGCCTACGTCGAGCTCGCGCGGGAGTACTCGATGAAGGGCCGCGAGCACCTCGTGCGCTGCCCGACGTTCGTCTGCCGCACCGCGGGCGACGACATCAGCGCGGACGCGCGGAAGCTCACCGAGCACCTCACCTGCCCCACCGAGTTCGTCGAGTTCGGCCACGACGACGACGTCACCGGACACTGCGAGATGACCGGCCGCGCGGTGTTCCACCAGCGCCTCTACCGCTGGCTCGACGGCGTCCTCGCCGGTCGCTAGACGCCCGTGCGCACGGAGTCGTGCCACGGGATCACGAGCTTCTTCACCGTCGTGACCGCGACGTAGAGCAGGGACCCGAGCACGGCGAGCAGCACGATCACCGCGAACAGCCGCGGCGCGTCGAGGGCGTTGAGGCTCGAGACGACGAGGTAGCCGAGGCCCTCGCTGCCGCCGAGGTACTCCCCCACGATCGCGCCGATCACCGAGAACACGATGGCGACCTCGGCCCCGGCGAACACGTAGGGCAGCGTCGTCGGGAGCTCCATGTTGCGGAACGTCGCCCAGCGCCCGGCGCCGAGCCCGCGCATGACGTCCCGGTGACCGCTGTCGACCGAGCGCACGCCCAGCATCACGTTGAGCATGATCGGGAAGAACGCGAGCAGGGCAGCCATGACGATCTTCGAGGTCGGACCGAAGCCGAACCAGATGACGAAGATCGGCACGAAGGCGACCTTCGGCACGACCTGCAGGGACACCAGGGCCGGCTGGACCGCCCGCTGCAGCCAGGCGACACGGCCGAGCACCGCCCCGACGGCCACCCCTGCCAGCAGGGCGATGCCGAACCCGGCGATCACCTCCAGCAGCGTGACGCCGATGTGGCCCCAGATGTCGTCGCCCGCGAGCAGCCGGCCGAGCGCTCCCGCGACGGCGGCCGGGGAGGGGAGGATGAACTCCGAGACCCCGACGACGGAGACGGTGAACTGCCAGATCCCGAGGAGGGCGAGCAGCATGATCGGGCCCGAGACCCAGGGCAGCCGCCGCATCCAGGGCGACTCCGTCTCGCCGGTCGGCTCGCCCGCGGTCACCGCGCCGTCGGTCCTGCTCTCGATGGTCGTCACGGCTCAGTCCTCCTGGTCCAGCTCGCGGCGCAGCGCGACGACGAGCTCGCCGAACCCGGCGGTCGCCTCGACCTCGGCCTCCCGGGGGCGGGGCAGGTCCACCGGGGTGATCGAACGGATGCGGCCGGGCCGCGGTGTCAGCAGCACGACGCGGTCCGCGAGGAACACGGCCTCCGAGATCGAGTGCGTCACGAACACCACCGTCGCCCCGGAGACGGCGTGGATCTGCTGCAGCTCGAGGTTCATCCGGTCCCGGGTCATCGCGTCGAGCGCACCGAACGGCTCGTCCATGAGCAGGACCGACGGATCGCAGGCCAGGGCCCGGGCGATCGCCGCGCGCTGGCGCATCCCGCCCGAGAGCTCGCGCGGGTAGGAGTCCTCGAAGCCGGTGAGCCCGACCGTCGCGCACAGCTCGATCGCGCGGGCCCGGCGCTCGCCGCGGGACACCCCGCGCAGCTTGAGCGGCAGGGCGACGTTGTCGACGACGGTGAACCAGGGGAACAGGTTCGCGTCCTGGAAGACCAGGCCGAACTCGGCGAACACGGCGTCGTCGCGCCGCCCGCCCACCCACGCGGAGCGCCCCCCGGCCTCGACCGTGCCGGTGGTGGGGGCGAGCAGGCCCGAGAGCACCCGCAGCAGGGTCGTCTTCCCGCACCCCGAACGTCCGACCAGGGAGACGAACTCCCCGGCGCCGATGTCGAGGTCGATCCCCGAGAGCGCGTGCACCTCCCCCCGGCGGGTCGGGTAGATCTTGTCGACGCCCGCGACGCGCAGGCCGACGGCCCGTCCCGGGACGAGGGGCGCCGCCGGAGCGGGCTCCGGCCGCCGGACCACGGTCTCCTGGGTCATGGTTGCTCCTGTCCTCGCGGTGCTCATCGGTCCGGCCTCAGGAGGTCCCGGTCGGCGGGATCCCGGTGTCCAGCCACTGCGCCGGGTCCAGGCCCGGGGGCAACTGGCCGATGCCCGTGATCTCGTCGTACGTCTGGCGCCAGCGCTGCGGGGAGATCCCCACCGGGGTCTCGCCCGCGGTGTAGGAGTCGACGTAGCCCGCGAGCGCCAGCCGCGCCGTCTCCGGGTCGCCCAGCGCCGGCACCCGGTACTTCGACGAGATCGCGGCCATGGTGTTCCGGAAACCGTTCGCCTCGTCGGCCGCGATGAACCGGACGGCGTCGTCGATGGCGGCCATGTAGCGCCGCAGCTTGTCCCGCTCCGCCGGGTCCTGCGCGGTCGCCCGGGAGGTGGCGTAGACCTGCGCGCCCGCCGTGATCGCGTCGTTGGGATCGAAGACCACGGCCTCGGGCCGGGTGCGCTGCAGCTGCACCGAGGTGTCCAGCGAGACGATGTAGGCGTCGATGCGCCCGGAGGTCAGCAGGTCGAACACGCCGGGGGCGAGCCCGACGACCTGGCGGCGGACCTCGGCGGGCGGCACCCCCGCCGAACCGGCGACGAGGTCGAGGGTGATGGAGCTGGTGCCGCCCTCCGACGGGGTGCCGACGAGCTTGCCGCGGAACTGCCCCGCCTGGGTGATCGGGTCGTCGGCCGCGGAGACCATGCGGATGGTGCCGCGGTGGATGACCTCGCCGAAGGCGACCAGCGGGGCGTTCCTGTTGCCGGCCGCGATCATCGTCTCGATGTCGCCGATGCGGGTCACCTCGGCCGATCCGGCGAGCACGGTCTGGATGGCGGGCGCCGAGCCCTGGGTGGTCTCGAAGGTCACGTCGAGTCCCCGCGCCGCGAAGAACCCCTGCGTGTCCGCGATCAGCTCGGCGGAGTAGGACAACGACTCCAGCGGCAGGATGTTCAGGAACGTCATGCGCTGGCGGCCGTCGTCGGTGGTGTCGCCGCCGCCGCAGGCGGTGACCACCGCGCACGCGGCGAGCAGCACGGCGAGCAGGCGCAGCACCCGTCCTCGTCGAGCTCGGATGGGGGTCATCGGGGAGCCTCCTCGCGACGGTGCGGATCGGTCGTGGGCGGTCGGGTCGTGGACGGACGGGTCGGAGCGCCCCGTCCGAGCAGGAAGGTCCTCGCGTTCCCGCCGAGGACGGCGGCCCGGTCGGCGGTGTCGAGCGCGGCCAGCAGGCGTTCCGTGCCGTCCCCGTGGACGTGGGGGTGATCGCCCGCGTAGAGGACGAGCGAGGCCGGGTCGAGGATCTCGAGGGCTTCGGCGAGCTCCTCCGGGTCGGTCGGCAGGTGGGCCGGGGTCGAGGTGAGCCGGACCTGCTCGCGCAGGTACTCCGAGGGCGGGCGGGTCACCCAGGGGACCTCGCGCCAGATGCCCTTCCACTCCTTGTCCAGGCGCCAGAGCAGCGGTGGCAGCCAGGAGAAACCGCACTCGGCGACGACGACCCGCAGCGTGGGCAGCCGGCCCAGCAGCCCCTCGACGACGAGGCTGGTCAGCTGCCCCTGCGCGATCTGCCCCTGGGCCAGGTAGTCCTGCAGGTACGTGTGGGTGAACCCGGTGGTGGTCGCCGCGGAGCCGGCCCGGCCCCAGGCGTGCAGCCCGGCGACGAGGCCGTGCTCGGCGATCGCCTCGAACACCGGCAGGAACCGGCGGTGCCCGTAGCGGTGGTCGTGCCCGCGCACGGGCAGCGTGACCTGCACGAACCGGGGGTCGCCGGCCCGGCGGTGGATCTCCTCGACGGCGGCCTCCGGGTCGCCGGACGGGACGGCGATGCTGCCGCGCAGCCGGGGGTCGTGGTCGAGGAACGTCGCGGTGACCCAGTCGTTGAGGGCCCGGCACAGCGCCGCGTCGTAGTAGGGGTTGCGGCTGACGTCGAACGCGGAGGTCGCGCTCAGGACCGCCACGTCGACGGACGCTCCGCCGGGGGCGGGCGCGTCGAGCACCCGGGCGCGCAGGGTCGCCACGTCGACCGGCGCCGCGGCCGCCACGGCGCCCGGCGGGTAGGCGCCGGCCTGCGTCGGGTCGAGGCGCAGCGCCGCACCCTCGACGTAGTCGCGCCAGTAGGCGGGCAGGTAGGGCGCGAGGTCGGCCAGGGACGACGGGGCGACGTGGGTGTCGGCGTCGACCGCTCCCCCGGCGCTCACAGGGCGTCCCCGGGGAGGTCGACGCCGTAGAGCGCGGCCGCGTTGCGGGCCATGATCGGGCGCCGGACGTCGGCGGGCAGCACCCGCAGGGCGGTCACCGGGTCGTCGAAGTCCCAGTGCGGGTAGTCCGAGGCGAACAGGATCCGGTCGGTCAGGCCGGCGTGGCGCAGCGTCGTCGCGAGGTGCGCGAGGTTCTCCGGCTCGTCGATCGGCTGGGTGGTGAACCAGCAGCGCTCGCGGACGACCTCCGACGGCGGGCGGTGCAGCCCCGGCACGTCGTCGCGGAACACGGACCACCCCGCGTCGAGCCCCCACAGCAGCGACGGCAGCCAGGTGATCCCGCCCTCGACGAGCACCAGCCGCAGGTCCGGGAGCTCGTCGAACACCCCGCCGGCGACGAGCGAGGTGAGCGCCATGGCCATCGCGTTGCCGTACCAGCCGTGCTGCTCGAGA
The DNA here is from genome assembly GCF_050948445.1 of Actinomycetospora sp. CA-053990. Classification (NCBI taxonomy): domain Bacteria; kingdom Bacillati; phylum Actinomycetota; class Actinomycetes; order Pseudonocardiales; family Pseudonocardiaceae; genus Actinomycetospora; species Actinomycetospora sp. CA-053990. The sequence goes on from NZ_CP192043.1 coordinate 3,567,399, forward strand.
TAGAACGACGGCCAGCCGTCGCCGCGGTGTCCCTCGGTCCCGCCGAGGTGCATCCCGATCGGCAGCCCGGCCGCGGCGGCCGCGGCGTAGATCGGCCGGTACTTGGCGTCGGCGACGGGCAGGTGCGTGCCGCTGGGGAAGAGCACCTGGACGAAGCGGGGGTCGCCCGCGCGCCGCTCGATCTCGGCGACGGCGTGCTCGGGCGACTCGTGGGCGATGCAGATGCTGGCGCGCAGCCGGGGTTCGGGGTCGAGGAAGTCGGCGACCTGGACGTCGTTGAGCGCGCGGCACAGGGCGGCGGCGTAGGCGGGCTCCTCGGCGCCCCAGGTGTGGCCCTGCAGCGGGATCAGCACGCCGGCGACCAGGTCGTAGGCGTCGAGCAGCTGCTCGCGCAGCAGCCCCAGGTCGCTGCCGGGCGGGCCCGACGACGGGTGGGCGTCGGCGCGCATGCCGCCGTTGCGCACCCGCGGGTAGATCGCGGGGCGGGGCCCCGCGCACCCCGAAGCGCTCGTAGCGCCGCCGCCAGGGCGCGGGCAGCTCGACGGCCAGCCGCGCCGGGACCACCGCGGGGTGGATGTCCGCGTCGACGACGGGGCTGCCGGGGCGGCGGCCCGCGGGTCGGGGCGTTCCATGGGTCGTCCGGGCGAGGCCATCGGACGCGGAGACGGTGGTCATGCGGTCTCCTCCGGGTCGGTGGGGCGACGGGCGGCGGTGTCGACGACGACCACGCGGTCCTCGACGGTCACGGCGTAGGTGTCGGCGACGTAGGGCCCGGGGACGCGCCCGGTGGCCGGGTCGACGGCGACGACCTCGGTGGCGTAGCTGCGGACGGGCGCCTCACCCGGACCGAAGTAGGACCGGCCGGTGGTGACGTCGTACTCCCAGCCGTGCCAGGGGCAGGCGACGAACACCCGGTCGGGGTCGAGCGCGACCTCGCCGGGCGCGCCGGCCACGGCGAGCGGCGCGGCGCGTCCTCGGCAGAGGGGCCCGCCCTGGTGCGGGCAGTGGTCGGCGAGCGCGTGGTACTCGTCGCCCACCCGGAAGATCCCGATCGAGCGCCGGCCCACCTGCACCACCCGGTGCTCGCCGGGCGCGAGCTCGTCGGCGCCCATCACCGCGACCTTCACTGCTCCTCCTCGGTGCGCGCCAGGAGCTCGACGACGCCCGCGGTCGCGTCGAGCCGGATCCGGTCGCCGGTGCGCAGCACGGCGACCGGGTCGTCGTCCAGGTCGGCGAGGGCCGGCACGCGGGTGACGACGGCGCCGAGGGCGGCCTTCGTCGTGGTGACCGCGAAGACCATCCCGATCGGCGCGGTCCCGAGCAGCCGCGTGGTCTGGAAGAAGCCCGACCAGCCGGAGGACCCCTTGGCGCCGGGGAAGACGAGGATCCGGCCGGTGAAGCAGACCCCGGCGAGGGGGTGACGCGCCTCGGTGATCGTCCCGGTGGCCGGGTCGATGCCGCCCCAGCCCGAGATCGTCTCCGGCGACACGAGCACCTCGCCGGTGACCACGCCGGGCACGACGGTCCGGCCGCGCAGGACGACCCGGGCCGGGGCCGGTCGCAGGCCGGTCACGAGAGCTCCCCGCGCCAGCGGCCGGTGACCGCGGCGTCGACGCACTCGGCCGTGGTGCCGAACCACGCCTGGATGCCGAGGATGGCGGGCAGGTAGTGCGCCTGCTTCGCCGAGTCGGTGGCGAACACCCGGGTGCCGACGGGCGCGGCGCGCGACATGGCCGGGCAGGAGTCGGTGAGCACCCGCCCGCCGGCGGCCTCGATGACGGCGGTGTGGCCGGAGCGCTCGGCGACCACCGCGAGCGCCCGCGGCGCCATGATCCAGAGCTGGGTGCCGTCGGCCAGGCGACGCCCGTCGAGCGCCCGGGCGACGTCGTGGATCTGGTCGAGCGACGCGTGCGGGCAGCCGAGCAGCACGAAGTCGACGTCGGTGTCGCTGCCCTGGTCGTTGAGCCGTTCGTAGGCGGCCCGCTTCTCCGCATCGCCGAACACCACCGGCTCGGGCACCCGCCGGCCGCCGAACGCCGCGGTCACCGTCGGAGCCTCGGGGGTCACGCCGACGACGTGGTACATCTCGACCCCGCCCGACGAGGCCGCGGCGGCGCCGAAGTGCTTGAGGTCGGTGAGATCGGGCAGCGCGTGGTCGCCGGTGATCACCGGGCGGGCCTCCTGCACGACGTCGCCGACGGCGTAGCCGAGCAGGCCCCAGTCCCGGAACGAGGAGACCGGCGTGTCCACCCGCACCAGGTGCGTGCCGAGTCGGTGGGCGTCGTGGTGGTTGCCCCAGCACGGGATGCGCCCGGTGAGGCTCGCGGCGCCGGTGGAGGCGCCGCCCTCGCAGTTGGTGCGGGCCCCGAGCACGCTGTTGGCGTAGACGACGGCCGAGGACTCCATCCACGCGCAGTGCTCGCCGCGCACCGGGAGGTTGCCCACCTGGTAGGGCGTGCAGGTCGCGAGCACCGACACCCCGCGGGCGCCGACGAAGGCCTCCCCGTCGGTCTGGAGCTCCACGAACTCCGGCGGATAGGGCACCGTGCCCACCGAGTCGGGCCCGAAGCCCTGCTGCAGCTGACAGGTCGGCACGGCCATCGGCGGGATCGGCAGCGTCTCGTCCGCGTCGAGGTTGATGATCGAGAACGCGCGGTCCCAGCCACCCTCGGCGACCAACCGGGCCTTGACCGGCGAGGGCTGGGTGGTGGTGCCGGCGACGTTGCGGACGGTGCAGAGACGCTCGGCGTCGAGGGCCTGCCCGTAGCGCACCAGCAGGTCCATCGCGGCCGCCACCGCCGGGCCCTCGGCGCCGTCACGCATGCGCTGCTCGTCGTCGGTGAGGATCATCGGAGGCTCGGCTCAGTCATCGACGTTCTCCCGGATGCGGTCGCGGAGCTCGGCGGCCCGGCCGGCGTGCACCGCGTGCACGCTGCCCTCGGAGCCCGCCATGTCGAGGGCGTGGGCGGCGGCGTGGCCCATCGCGGCGCAGGGCCCCATCACGCGCACGCTCGACAGCGCGGCCGCGTCGCCGTCCACGCAGCGCCCTGCGACCAGCAGGTTCGCGACCTCGGGCGGCGCCATCGCGCGCAGCGGCACGTAGTGCAGGTGATCGGCCCCGAAGGTCTCCCAGACGTAGCCGTCCGGGGTGTCGTGCAGCTCGATGGGCCAGGCGGTACGGGCGACGGCGTCCGGGAACCGGGTCCCGGCCCGGACCTCGTCGACGGTGAGCTGGTGGACCGCCTGCACCCAACGGGTCTGGCGACGGCCGGGCAGCCCGTAGGAGCGCACGGCGGCCTTGCCGAAGACCTCGGGGAACTCGGCGCGCAGGAACTCGACGACCCGGTCGGCCTGGGCCTTGCCCTCCAGCTGGGCCTCGGCGGCGGCGAACGGGTCGAGGGGCGCCTCGATGTGGGTCATGTTCAGCACGGCGGTGCCCCGGCCGGGGAAGAAGAACGCGAGCCCGTCGTGGCGGCGCAGGCCGTACTCGGCGGCCTTCGCGCCGACCCGGGCGGAGAGGCGCGCGGGGTCGGGCGGCTCCGACTCGTCGAGGTGCTCGACGACGAGTTGCTGGCTCCCGTAGATCTCCCGGTCGGGCAGGCGGCAGGGCAGCCCGGCCGCCCAGCACAGGGCGGCGTCGCCGCTCGCGTCGACGAAGCCGTGGGCGCGCACGTCGACGGGCCCGAACCGGGTGGCGAAGCGGGCGCCGACGACGCGGTCGCCCTCGCGATCGACCCCGGCGAGCGACGCCCCGGTGAGCACCTTGATCCCGTGGCCCCGGACGGTGTCCTCCACCCACCGGCCCAGGCGGACCTCGTCGTAGCCGACGGTCGTCGTGTGGCCGACGCGGTAGAAGAGGTCCCCGCTCGCGCCGAGGTCGGCGAAGATGTCCTCGAGGAGCCCGTAGGTCAGCCGCCGGTGCTGCGGCGCGTTGCCGAAGACCCCGCAGAACAGGCCGATCAGCGAGTTCACCATCTGACCGCCGAGCACCGGCAGCGAGTCGACGAGCACGACGTCACGGCCGAGCTTCGCCGACTCCACCGCCGCGGACAGCCCGGCGATACCGGCCCCGACGACACAGACGTCGGCGCGCACCCGGTGGTCGGCCGGATCGGCGGGATGGGCCGGCCCCTCCCGCACCACCGTGCGGACCGGGAGGTCGGTGAGCGGGTGCGGCATGTCAGGCACGCTAGGCAGTGCTCTGGACCACACGGAAATAGACAACCGGCCTGGAGGGGCATCAACCGCGTCGATACCTGCAGGTGAACGGCTCACAGCTCCGCCGACAGCTCCACGAGCAAGGACCGCAGCCAGCGGTGCGCGGGGTCGTTGTCGAGGTCGGCGTGCCACCAGAACCGCTCGCAGATCGTGCCGGCGCCGTCCTCGTCGTCGGTGCCGGGGCACTCGCGGACGACCAGCCCGAGGCCGGCGGCAACGTCGCGGGCGAGCCGTTCCTGCACCAGCGCGACCCGGTCGGTGCCGGCCACGAGGTGGGGCACGGCGAGGTAGCTCTCCACCCGCACGCGGGTGTCGGGCTCGACGCCGAGCCGGGTGAACTGGCGGGTGATGGGCGCCGCGGCGGAGAACCCACGCTCCGGGGCGAAGGGCACGACCCACGGCAGCACGGCCAGCCGGGCCGGGGTCAGCTCCTGGTGCACGGCGGGGTTCGCGGCGTCCATCAGGAGCACCCAGCGGTCGGTGAAGAGGTCGACCGAGCGCAGATCGGGGCGGTCGAAGCGCGCCGCAGGCGGCGCGATCATGCCGTCGATGAGCCTGATCGTCTCGCCGATGTCGGCGGAGAAGGACTCGCGCACCAGCCGCAGACGCAGTTCCACCCCGGGCGCGCGCCGGGCGAGCGCCGCCGACAGGGCGGTCCCGAGGACGGCGACGGTGTAGTCGGCGATGAGCAGGCTGAAGCCGCGGCGCGAGGCCCGGGGGTCGAAGTGGTGCCCGGTGCCGAACAGGCGCTCCGCCGCGGTGCAGACCCCCTCGACCTGGTCGGCGAGCTGGACCGCCAGCGGAGTGAGGACGTAGCCGCCCGCGTGCCGCGTGAGCAGCTCGTCGTCGAAGTGGCGACGGAGCCGGGACAGCGCGGCGCTGGCCGCCGGCTGGGAGACCCCGATGCGGGCGGCGGCCCGCGTGACGTTCCGTTCGCGCAGCAGCTCCCGCAACGACACCAGCAGGTTGAGGTCGAGGTTGGCCAGGTGGGCCGACGGTGCCCGCACGGCGTGGAGCCTGACCGGGGACGGAGGCCGGCGTCCAGGGTTCGCGGCGCGCTGACGGCCGATCAGCGCCGTCCGGACGGTGCCGGAGACAGCTCGCCGATCGTCTCGTCCAGCAGGTCGAGCACCGCGCGCCACGCCCGGGCGGTGTGGGCGGGGTGGTGCGCCACCCCGGGCACCGTCGACATCGTGTGGGTCGTGCCCTCGGCCGGAGAGCCGTCGGGGTGGGTCGGCGCCGCCCAGAACGCGTGCTGGGCGCCGCCGTAGACGTGGACCCGCCAGTCGATCCCGGCGTCCTCCAGGGCCGTCGTGAACGCCAGGACCTGGTCCGGCGTGCACAGCGGGTCCTCCGAGCCGGTGGCGAGCAGGAACGTGGCGCCGACCGTGGCCCAGTCCTCCGCGCGGGCGGGTGGCAGGCCGGGATGGACGACGGCGACACCGCGGAAGGGCACCCCGGCGCGGGCGAGCTCGAGGACGACGGAACCGCCCGCGCCGTACCCCAGGGCGGCGAGCCGACCCGGGTCGGCACCGGGTTCGGCGAGCAGCACGTCGAGCGCGGCGTGCCCGACGGCCCGCATCCGGTCGGGGTCGCCGATCAGCGGCAGGACCCGCGCCAGCATCGCCTCCGGAGCCCCGCCGAACCACCGGCCGCCGTGGTAATCCATGGCCAGGGCCAGGTAGCCGCGTTCGGCGAGGTGGTCGGCGCGGCGGCGCTGGAAGTCGTCGAGCCCGATCCCGTCGTGGCCGATCAGCACCGCGGGCCACGGTCCCGCTCCGTCCGGGCGGGCCATGTGCCCGACCATCAGCAGACCGTCGGCGTCGTAGGTGACCTCGCGCGTCGTGACCATGGACCGACGCTAGCCAGCGCACCGCGGGCACAGGTGGGGGTTCGCTCTCGGCCGAAGGCGTGCGCCCCGACGGGGAGATCGAGTCGGACGACTCTGGTCCGCCCCGCGCGCCGGGGACGACGCTCCCCGGTCGGCGAGGTCTCGCCTCTCGGACGGACGACGACGACGAGCGAGTGGGTGGTGGTGGGCCGCCGTCCCCGTGGCCGCGGGTCAGCGTGGGAAGCCGTGCTCCCCCAGCCAGGTCAGGGCGTCCCGGGCCACCTCCATCCACCCGTGGTCGATCGTGAGCGAGTGGGCTCGGTCTGGGAACTCGTGCAGGTCGGTGATCGCGCCCGAGTCCCGGTACTTCTTGTACTCGGCCTTCGTGATCGCCTCGGGCACGGTCTTGTCCTGACCCCCCATCACGAGGAGCAACGGCCCACGGTCGGGGTTGCGCGTGGCGACCGTGGCGGGCGAGCCCGGCGAGAAGTTGGCCGACGCCGCCTCGAAGAGCGGCTTGCCCGGCGACGGGATCGCCCAGGCCTCCCAGAGCTCCTGCGACTCCCCCTCCGAGACCGCCCCGGCGAAGGCGTAGCGGAACTGCTCGGCGGTCAGGCTCACCGCGTGGTGCTTGTTCGACGGGGAACGGAAGACCGGGAAGGTGGCGTGCAACGACGACAGCGGCAGGGGCAGCACCCCCTTGAACTGCGCCGCGTCGATCGCGACCGCGGCGGCCGCCAGGTCCATCCCGAGGAGCTTCTGGGCGAACATCCCGCCGAAGGAGTGTCCGACGAGCACCGGCTTCTCCGGGAGCTCGGCGATCAGCTTGGCGTGGTGCTCCACGATGTCGTCGATCCCGACGTCCGCGACCGCCTCCGGGTTCGCGCGGGCCGCCTCGACGGTGTCCGGTTCGCCGGGCCAGCTCGCGGCGTAGGGGTCGTAGCCCCGGGACGCGAACATCTCCATCCAGGGAGCCCAGGAGCTCCGGTGGAGCCACAATCCGTGGAGGAAGAGCACAGGAGTCATGAGGGTGTCCTTTCGGTGGGGGGTGGTGAGGGGGGTCCTCCGGGAGCAGGTCGACGTCACGAGCCTCGCCCCGCGCACGTCCCGGCCGATTCGGTCACCTGACTGCGTTGTCGACCGCCGGGCCCGTCGGGGACGGGGGTGGGAGCGCCCGCAGTCGATCGACGGAAGCCGCCGGGCCCCTCCCCGCCGTCCACTGGCCCTCGAACCAGACGCCGGCACGAGGAGGAGCGATGGATCGGGAACGGGAACCCCACGGCGGGAGCGGGTCCCGGTGACCCCCGCGGAGCGGGCGCTGCTGGAGCGCGCCGTCGAGGAGCTGCGCCGCGTCGTCACGACACCGCCCGCCGGGACGCTGCACTACGGCTTGTTCGCCCTCTCCCGGCTGCTCGAGGAGATCGCCCACGCCGAGGGATCCGAGGGCGTCGTCGCCGACCCCGTGGCCGAGGCCGCCGTCGAGATCGCCCGCCACGTCGTCGACCACGGCGTGCACCTCACCCGCGAGCCTCCGCCGGGCTCGCCACCCGCCGGACCCGGGTCGCCAGCTGCACCCGCGACGTGATGCCGAGCTTCGGGAACATCCGGTAGAGGTAGCAGCCGATCGTGCGGGGCGAGAGGAGCAGGCGCCGGCCGATCTCGCGGTTGGACAGCCCGTCGGCGACCCTCCAGCCGGGTCGCGGCGGGCAGCGGGCGCAGGCGGCGGTCGGCGTCGGCGAGCAGGGCCGGCGTGAGCGGGAGGAACCGCCGCAGGAGCTCGGCGCCCGGGTCCGTGAGCCGGACCAGCGCGTGCGCGAGGTCGCGGGCCACCGCCGGGTCGCCGCCCGCCTCCCGCCGGATGCGTCGGCGGGCGTCGTCGGTGAGCTCGGGCTCCCCGTCGTCCGTGCCTCCGTCGGTTCGGGAGCCGGCGAGCCGGCAGGGGCAGCGGCGGTGGTCGGACGTGGAGTGCTGCACGGGTCTCCTCCGAGCGTGGTGCCGAACGGCCGGGAGGGAACGCTGCTCCGGGGTGTCGGGAGCGGGTGTCGTCACCGAGCAGCGTTCTGTTCCCTGCCTGCACCCGGACCGGGCCCTTCGGGCACCGGGCCGCACACCGGACGGAGCGCCGCGGCGGCCTCGGCCAGAGGTGACGGCTAGGGGTGGCGGCTAGGGGTGGCGCCGTCCCCGGTCGACCGCGAGCCGGAGCAGGTCCATCCGGGAGTGGATCCCGAGCTTCGGGAACATGCGGTAGAGGTGGCTCCCGACCGTCCGGTGCGAGAGGAACAGTCGCTCGCCGATCTCGCGGTTGGACAGACCCTCGGCCACCATCACCGCGATCTGGGTCTCCTGGGGCGAGAGGTCGTCCCACGCGTCGCGGACGGGCGAGCGACTCTGCTCCCCCGCGGCGCGCAGCTCCTCGCGGGCCCGTCGTCCCCACGGCGTGACCCCGAGCGCGTCGAAGCCGTCGCGCGCGGCGCGCAGGGGGGCCCGCGACTCCTCCACCCGGCCCCGGGCGCGCAGCCGGGCGCCCAGGCTGAGCAGCAGGCGGTGGCGTTCCAGCGGCCACGTCGGCGAGGACGCCAGCGCGCGGAGCCGGTCCTCGGCCTCGTCGTCCGTAGCGAGGACGACCTCGGCGTGGGCGAGGTTCATCCGGCCGGCCGGAGAGGACGTCGCGCGGATCCCGGGACGGAGCTCGGCCAGGATCTTGCCCGCGGCGTCCGCCTCCCCGCAGGCGACCGCGGCGTCGGCGAGGCTCGCCAACGACCACAGCCCGTGCATCGGGTGGAAGCCCGGGTCGTGCAGGCGGGCGAGGTGGGCGAAGGCCCGCTCGTGGTCACCCTGCCCGGCCGCCGCGGTCGCGCGGGCCACGAGGATCGTCGCGCTCGCCGCGGCGAAGCGGTGCGGGGCCGCGACGGCCTCGGCCTCGCTGATGAGCGCGTCGGCGGCGTCGACGTCGCCCCGCAGACCCGCGACCAGGCCGTGCGCGGCGTACCCGCAGGCGTGCCAGAACGGCTGGTGGGTCTCGGCGCACAGCCGCGCGCCCTCGTCGGCGGCCGACACCGCGACCTCGAGACGGCCCCGGCGCAGGGCCGACCACGCCCGCAGCACCAGGCTCGTCCCGAGCGTGTGCAGCCTGCCCTCCCGGCGCAGTCCGTCGGCCGCCTCGGCGAGGAGCTCCTCGGAGACGCCGAAGGCCCCCACGCAGGCGGCCGCGTGCCCCAGGCGGTACGCGGTGGCCGCGTCGTACGTCGCGTCCCGGGCCCGACCGATGAGCGCCAGCACCTCCTGCGCGTGCTCCACGGGCTCACCGTGCGCGAGCAGCGCGGCCCGCGTGGCGGGGTCGGCGACTCCGAGGCGGTCGGCCGCCATCACGACGGCCGCACCGACGGGCCGGTCGGGGCAGAAGTTCCAGCAGCGGAGCGCCGCGGCCCGGAGGAACGTCCGGGCCAGGGCGTCGTCCCCGATCGCCTGCGCCCGCCCGGCGAGCTCCAGGAGCACGGAGACGCGGTGCTCGCCGCCCCGATCGGTGGCGGCCAGCTCGCCGAGCCACGCGTGGCGGAGCTGGTCGTCCTCGTCGACGACCAGGTCCCGGAACTGCGCCCGGAGCCGGTTCCCGTCGGCCGTCGCGCCCAGGTCGTGGGCCAGGACGCCCGCCCGGAACAGGCGGTCCCGCCGCGCCCGGCCCTCCACCGAGAGCTGCGCCGCGCGGTCCAGGTCCGCGACGGCGGTGAGGACGGCGCCGCGCGCGAGGGCGCGGTCGGCGGACTCCTCGAGCTCGGCGGCGAGCACGGCATCGGGGTGCAGCGCCGCGGCCGCCCGGTGGTGCACGGCCCGCTCCGGCTGGTCGTGCACCACCCGCGCGAGGACGGCGTGCCCGGCCCGGCGGGCCTCCGGCGCGAGGCGCTGACGGACCGCCGAGCGGACCAGCGGGTGCCGGAAACGCACGACGGGGCCGTCGACGGTGATCAGCCCGGCGACGACGGCGGGCGCCAGCACCGTGTCCTCGACGGGACCGACGAGCAGCTCGGTGGCCGCGAGGGTCTCGGGGAGATCCGCCGAGTCGTTGAGGGCGACGATCTCGAGGGCGGCGGTCGTCGCGGCGCCGAGGTCGCCGACGCGGGCGACGAAGGAGCTCTCGAGGCGCCTCGTCAGCGGCCACCGGTCGAGGTCGTGACCGAGGGACGAGGTGATCGAGCGCGGCAGTTCGTGCAGCGCGAGCGGGTTGCCCCGCGCGAGGTCGAGGATCCGTGCGCGGCTCCGTGGGTCCAGGGTGCCGGCGGTGCCCGCGAGCACCGCGGTGGCGGCCCGGTGGTCGAGGGGGCCGAGGTCGACGACCGCGAGCGACCGGTCGAGCATCGGTCCCGGTCCGTCGTCGCGGTGGGTCGCGAGCAGTACGACGGGATCCGAGGCCGTGCGGCGGGCGAGGAAGGCCAGCGCCTGTTGGCTGGCGGGGTCCATCCACTGGACGTCGTCGGCGAGGACGAGCACCGGTTGCGCCGCGGCCGCCGCGGCGAGCAGCTCGAGCGCGGACATAGCCACCGCGTACAGGTCGGGGTGCGAGCCCGGGATGCGGCCGAAGGCGGCGTCGAGGGCCCGGCCGGCGGGCAGGCCGGACCTCCCGTCGAGGAGGGGCCGCAGAAGCTGGTGCAGGCCGGCGTAGGGCAGGCCGAGCTCGGCCACGGTCCCGGTCGCGCGCAGCACCCGGCGACCGCTCGCCGCCCGTTCCGCCCACGCGAGCAGCGCCGACTTCCCGATCCCGGGCGGCCCGCAGACGACCAGGGCTCCCCCGCCGTCGCCGCCGAGGAGGCGGGCGATGCGGTCCTGCTCGGGCTCCCGTCCGAGCAGCTCGGTCTGCCCCGGCCCGTCGGTCACCGGCCACGTCCCGTCCGGCGGGGTCCAGGTCCGCCACCCGCACGGTAGGTCGCGATCGTGACCGGGGGCGTGACCCCGGGAGCGTGACCGAGAGCGCCGACGTCGGGTCACGCCCCCGGTCACGGCTGCTCCCTACGGTCCGCCCGTCGAGGAGGGACCGTGTCGCAGGGATCCACCGTGTCGCCGCCCCCGGTCGGTCGCACCGCCGAGGCGGGCGAGCTCGCCGCGGTCCTCGACGGGGCGAACCACCGCGGCGGCGGACTCCTGCTGTCGGGCGAGGCCGGCATCGGCAAGTCGACCATGCTGGACTGGGCGGCGGACCGGTGGCGGGCCCGCGGTCACCGTCTCCTGCTCCGGGGCCAGGGGTCCGAGGCCGAGTCGGTCGTCCCGTACGCCGGGCTGCGACGTCTGCTCGCCCCCCTCGCCGAGCACGTGACGGCCCTGGCGCCCCAGCCGGCGGCGGTCCTGCGCGAGGTCTTCCGGTTCGGGCTGGCCGAGGTACCCGACGGACCGGACGTGCCCGACGTGTTCGCCGTCGCCCTGGCCGCGCTCGACGTCCTGACCGTCCCCGCGCTGGACCATCCGCTGCTCCTCGTCGTCGACGACGCCCACCTCCTGGACCACCCGACCGTCCAGGTCCTGGGCTTCGTCACCCGTCGCCTCGAGAGCGATCCCGTCGTCGTCCTCCTCGCCGCCCGGGCCCCGGGCGAGCCGGAGGGCCTCGCCGGCGTGCCGGTGCTCGACCTGTCCCCCCTCGCGGACCGGGACGCCGAGCGGCTGCTCGACGACCGGTGTCCCGGCCTCGACCCCGCGGTCCGCGACGTCGTGCTCGACCAGGCCGCCGGGAACCCGTTGGCGCTGGTCTCGCTGCCGGCCGTCGTCGCGGGCGTCGACCTGCACGCCGCGGGCGCCGACCTCGGTGCGGTGCCCTGCGCGGCCGGATCGAGCAGGCCCTCGTCCGCCGGCTCGACGGCCTCGCCCCGGCCACCCTCGACGCCCTGCTCGTGGCGGCGAGCGACAGCCGGGCGGGGCTCGGCGAGGTCCTCGCCGCCAGCGGCCTCCTCGTGGGACGGGAGCTCGACGAGGCCGTCCTGGCCCCGGCCGTGGCGGCCGGGCTGCTGGCGGGGATCACGGAGACGGTCCGCTTCGCCCACCCCTGCTCGCGTCGGCGCTGCGCGACCGGGCAGGACCCGAGCGCCTCCGGGCCGTGCACCTGGCGCTCGCCGCGGTGGTCGCGGCTCCCGACCGGGGCCTCGCGCACCGCGGGGCGGTGACGACCGACGTGGACGACGCGCTCGCCGACCAGCTCGCGGCGGCCGCCGCCCGGGCCCGACGCCTCGGCGCCGCCGGCTCGGCCGTCGTGCCGCTGGTGCGCAGCGCCCGCCTGAGCTCACGCCGGCCCCAGCGGATCGCGCGCCTGCTCGAGGCCGCCGACGTCGCGGCGACGGCGGGTCACCGCGAGACCTCGGTGCGGCTGCTCGACGAGGCGGCGCAGCTCGGGCCCGAGCGGCTCCACCAGATCGAGGCCGAACGTCTCCGTGCCCGGCTGCACGACGGCGGACCCGGCGGGCCCGAGCCCGAGCACCTGATCGCGCTGGCCGACGAGGCGCGCACCCTCGGCGCCGGTGAGCTCGCGATCGCGCTGCTCGCCGTCGCCGCCCAGCGCTGCTGGTGGGTCTACCCGGGGCCCTCGTCCCGGCGGGCTCTGCGGGCCGCCGTCCGCCGGCTGCCCGCGGACCCCCTCGACCCGCGGGTGCTCTCGATGCTGGTCCAGGTGGCACCGATCGAGGAGAGCGGCGAGGTCCGGCGCCGGCTGCGTCGCCGCGCCCCGCTGCCGACCGACGGCGCCGACGACGCCTTCCGCCTCGGGATGGCCGCGCACGTGGTCACCGAGTTCGCGGACGCGGAGCGGGTGCTGGCCCGCGCCGCGGCCGGGATGCGGGAGCAGGGCCGCCTCGGCGCGCTCGCGGCGGTGCAGACGGTGCGCGCCTTCAACGCGTTCGAGCGCGGTGCCTGGGGCGCGGCGGCCGAGGCGGCCGAGGAGGGGTTGGCGCTCGCCCGCGAATCGGGCGACGACGAGTGGCTCGGCCCGGCCCTGACCGTCGCCGCCCTCCTGGCCGCGGTCCACGGCGACCCGGGCGCGCCGCGGAGCTCGACGCCGAGGCCGAGCGCGTCCTGGGCACGCGCGGCAGCACCAACATCGGTGCGGTGCTGCGGCAGTCGCGGGGCCGCCGGTGCGCCTACCTCGGCGACCCCGGCTCCGCGGTGACCCAGCTCCTGCCGCTGTTCGACCGCCGCGCGCCCGACTTCAACCCTCGCAACTGCCTGCCGACGATCGTGCCGCTGGCGGGGGCGGTGGCCCGCTCCGGGCGGGTGGGCGACGTGTCGGCGGTGCTGGGCCTCGTCCGATGGCTCGTCGCGCAGAGTGCGTCGGCCGACGCCGAGCTCCCGCCGGGCCTGCACTCGGCCGCCGGGTACGCCGAGGCCGTCCTGGGCCCCGAGCACGGGGCCGGGGGCCGCTTCGTCGACGCCCTCGAGCGCGCGGAGTGCCGACCGTTCGACCGCGCCAGGGTGGAGCTCGCCCACGCCGCCTGGCTGCGCCGGCACCGGCAGCCGGACCCGGCGCGACGCGTCCTGCGGCGTGCGCACGCCACCTTCACGGCCCTGGGCACCGCGCCGCTCGTCGCGTCGACCGAGCGCGAGCTGGCGCTGGTGGGCGCGGGGGACGAACGGCAGGGCGACGACCCGTGGCGCTCGCTGACACCGCAGGAGGCCCAGATCGCCCGGCTGGTGGCCGAGGGGCTCTCCAACCGGGAGATCGGACAGCGGCTCTTCCTGTCGCACCGGACCGTCGGCAGCCACCTGTACCGCGTCTACCCGAAGCTGGGCATCACCTCGAGGGTCGAGCTGGCGCGGCTGGTACTCCGGTCGGACCGGCCTGCCCCGTGACGCCGCGGATCGTCTCCACCAGGCGGTGCATCTCGGCCGACGGGCCCATGTCCAGCTCGCGCATGACCGCCACATAGCTGCGGTAGTGCTCCACCAACCGGTCGTGGTCGCCGCCGGCCCCGTCGACGACGAGACGGATCCGCCACGCCTGCTCGCGATAGGGATCGTCGGCGAGCACGCGCGCGACCTGGCGTTCCGCCTCCTCGAGGTCACCATCGTCGGCGGCGAGCGTCGCCAGCTCCAGGCGTCCGGCCGCGACGCGGTCGGCCACCTCGCGACGGCGCGTGTCGGCCCACGCCCCGGGCGTGCCGTCGAGGAAGACCCCCCGGTCCGCCCTACGGAGGGCATCCGCCAGGAGCGCGCGGCGCTCCTCGCGGCCCCGGGCACCGGTGTGGCGCAGAGCGGCGAGCACCTGCCCGCACGTCCCGGCGACCGCGTCCGGGGGCACGAGCCGGAGGCGCTCGCCGTCGCGGTCGAGGTCGACGCCCTCGGGGAGCGCGGCCCGCAGACGGTGCAGGCACTGCCGCAGGTAGCTCGCCGCGCCCGGGTACCCGCGACCGGAGAACAGCGCGTCCAGCAGCTCCTCGCGGCGGACGGCCCGACCGGGACGGTCGAGGAGATGGGCGAGGAGCTCGAGCTCCTTGCGGCGGCGCAGCGCCACGGGGCGACCGTCGACGAGCAGCTCCGGCACCCCGAACTCCTCGAGGACGACCCGCGCGCCCTCGGCGGGGCCGGTCTCGTCGGCACCCGCTCCGGCCCGGGTCGCCAGGGCCTGCCACCGCAGGGACTCCGGTGTCCCGGCCGCGGCGCCACGGACCGCCACCGCGGGCACCTCGGCCAGCGCGGCGAGCAGGAGCGCGGTGCTGCCGTGGGCCTCCGCGACCTGCAGAGCGAGGGCGGCGCTGGCGTCGGCATCGGCCCGGGCCCGCACGCCGGTGCCGCGGGCCTGCGCCTCGGCGAGGAAGCAGGCGGCGGCGGGCAGCTCCAGCAGCCGGTCTCCGCGGCGCATGTTGCGCACGCACCGCCCCAGCGTCGCCTCCGCCGCCTCCGTCCGTCCCTCCCGCAGGAGGATCACGCCGTGGCACAGCGCCGCGAGGTCGCGGGTGAACGCGTGGTCGTCGGCGCCCTCGGCCTTCGCGCGGGCCAGGGTCCGGCGCGCCGGGTCGAGGTCCCCCGTGGTGCGCAGGTGCGCCCGTGTCTCGTAGATCAGCACCAGGACGCGGTAGATCGCCGACCCCGACGTCCTGGCCCGCTCGTGTCCCCGGGCCAGGGCCGCCCGGGCCTCCTCGACGCGCCCGGCGTCGAGCAGCAGCTCGACGCCGTCCAGCGCGTCGAGCCAGAGGGGCTGGGGCGTGCCCCGTCGGAGCTCCCACTCCGCGAGGGCCTCGTCCCCCGGCCCGCCGCGCGCAGCGCGGCGATCCGCCACGGGGCGCCCTGCACCTCGCGCCACGAACCGCTCCGGTCCCGCGGGTCCCGCACCAGGTCGAGGCGACCCCGCGAGTACGCGACGCGCAGGAGGAGGCCCTCGAGAGGACCTCCCCGGGGTGCGCCGAGCTCAGGGAACGGCGGCGGGTCGTCCAGGCTCAGCGCGAGCACGGTCTGGGCGACCCGCCGGTGCCAGTCCCCCTCGGGCAGCGTCGCGGCCACGCGGCGGGACTCGGTGAGCCGCCCCAGGTGCCACAGGCACCAGACGAGCAGCACCACCGGCTCCCGCGACCCCGTCCGGACCAGGTCCTCGACCCACGACGCCCCGTGGACGTCCCACAGTGCCGCCCCCCGCCGGTACTCCTCCAGACCGAACGCGACACGCAGGGCGGCCGTCGAGACCGCCGGCGTCGCGGGCCGGTGGACGGCGTCGAGCGCGTCCAGCCAGCGGGCCGCCTGCGCCAGGTCCATGCGCTCGACCACGAGCGGGAGGGCGTCGGCGGCGTGGGGCCAGGCCTCGTCGACGGCGCCGGCGTCGAGGAGGGCCTCCACGACGTCCTCCGAGCGACCGCGGGAGATCAGCAGCGCGACGTGCCGGCGGCGGACCTCGCCCTGCCACAGGACGTCCTGCCCGGCCACCAGCCCGAGGACGAACTCGCGGAACTGGGGGTGCAGGCCCGCCCGCCGCCCGTCCGCGGCCCACGTGAGGGGCAGGTGGCGCGTGCGCAGCCGCTCCATCGTGCGTGCGGGTTCCGCCGCGCCGAGGGCCGCCGCGTCCCCCGTGGTCACGTCCTCGAGCACGGCGGTGCGGAGCAGGAGGTCCTGCTGGTCCGCGGGGAGGTCGTCCCACACGTGGTCGTAGAGGTAGGACGTCAGGGCCCGCCCGTCCTCGCCGGGCCGGACGCCGGTGGAGAACAGCACCCCGGTCACCCATCCCCCGGCGGCTCCCATCGCGGCGTCGACGTCGACGCCGCCCAGCCCTCGTCGCGCCAGGGCCGTACGCGCCTCCTCCGGCCGGAACCGCAGCTCCTCGGCGTCCAGCACCCCGGTGCGCCCGAGCTCATGGGTGGCCATCGACGTCAGGGCGACGGGGTGCCGGGAGATCAGGACGAGGTTCGTCCCCGCCGGGAGGTAGCGCGCGACGGCCGAGAGCACGGCCATCGCCGCCGCGCTGGTCCCGACCCGCTCCACGTTGTCGCAGACCAGCACGAGGTCGGTCCCGGCGAGGTCCTCCACGAGCAGCGCCGCCGAATCGGTGGTCGGCGCCCCGTCCCGCAGCGCCGCGCTCGCCCGGCCGGCCACCGCGGGGTGGTGCCGGCCGATCGCCGCCTCGAGGTAGACCACCAGGCGTCCCGCGGACCCGTCGGAGTCGTCCAGGCGCACCCACGCCGCGGGCCGTCCGAGCGCCCGTAGCGCCTGCGCCACGGCGACCGTCTTGCCCGCGCCGGCCACGGCCGAGACGACCAGTGCCGGGTGGCGGCCGAGAAGGTGGGCGATGTCGGCGTCGAGACGTGGCCGGGGAACCAGCCGCTCGTCGAGGTCGGGTGCGGCGAGCTTGGCCTGCACGAGGCGCGACGACACCCTTCCACCCCCCGCCCCGGCCGGATCACGCATCCCGGCGCCGAGCATCACCGCCCGCACGGGCCCTTGTCGAACCGGGCGGGCGTCGGGGACGTCGGGGACGCAGTCGGCTGACTGAAGCCGGGCGCGCTCTTCCGGCCGGATCGTCGTCCCGTCACCCTTCCTGCGATCGGAGCACCCGTGTCCCACCACCTCGACTCGCCGGCGTCGCGTCGCGACCCGCGCCTGAACCTGCCCGATCTCTACGTCTTCGACGGGGACGTGGGCGCGACGATGGTCATGACGGTCAACACCTCGCTGGCCGGGCCCGACCGTCCCCGCGGCTTCCACCCGGAGGCGCGCTACGAGTTCCGGGTCCACCTCGACGGCCAGGACCGCGAGGGCCTCACCTACCGGTTCGCCTTCGGCCCGGCCGACGACGACGGCGTCCAGGACGTGGTGCTCGAACAGCTGACCGGCCCGGACGCGGGTGACGACGGCGCCGAGGGCCGCCTGCTCGGGCGGGGCCGCACCGAGGAGGTCGTGGAGCTCGCCGGCGGCGCACGGATGTGGGCCGGCTCCGCCGCCGACCCGTTCTACCTCGACCTGCACGAGCTGGCCCACATCGTCGAGGGCCTCCAGGAGGAGAAGCCCATCGACCTGGCGGGGTGGAACGAGGACGAGGCGACGAACAGCTTCGCCGGGTCCCGGGTGGAGGCGATCGTCCTCGAGATCCCCGCCCCCGGCGCGGAGGAGCTCGTACCCGGTCGGCGCATCGGGGTGTGGGCCGTCGCCGAGCTGGCCACCGACGCGGGGGGCTGGCGCCGGGTCAACCGCGCCGCGATCCCGATGATGTGGCCGCTGCTGCGGGCGCGCGGTGGTGCCGACGAGAGCGAGGAGTACGCCCGGGACACCCTGGCGCACCCGTCGCAGGACCACGCCAACGACAGCGACCGGCTGATCTCGATGGTCGCCGCGGCGGCACGGTTCGCCGGCACCGCCGACGCCGACGCCCACGCGCGGGCGGTGGCCGACCGGCTGCTGCCCGACGTGCTGCCCTACACCGTGGGGACGCCGGCCGCGTTCGGTCTCGTGTCGCTGAACGGGCGCACCCTGGCCGACGACGCCCCGGCCGTGATGTACCGGCTGCTCACCGACTCCGCCATCCCCTCCGGTCTGCGGCCGAGCTCGGCGGCCGAGACCCGTCAGGACGCGTTCCCCTACGTGGTGCCCGCCGCGGAGCGCTGACGCCGGCGTTCCCGGGAGGGAGGCCCCGTGGCCATGTCGTTGGCGTCGGCGGCGGTCGTCGCCGTCGTGGCGCTGCTCGCGCCGCTGACGGTGCGATGGCTCCGGCTGCCGGTGCCGGAGATCGTCGTCCAGATCGTCGCCGGCGCCGTCGTCGGACCCCAGGTGCTCGGGTGGGCCACCGTCGACGCCCCGGTCCGGGTGCTCGCCACGGTCGGGCTCGGCTTCCTCCTGCTCCTCGCGGGACTCGAGGTCGACCTGCGCCGTCTCCGTGGCCGGGTCCTGCGCCTCACCCTCGCGGCGTTCGCCCTCTCGTTCGCCCTCGCCTGCGCCGTCGGCACCGGGCTGGCGGCCACCGGCCTGGTGCGGTCCCCGCTGCTGATCGCCGTGATCCTCTCCGCGACCAGCCTGGGGATCGTCCTGCCCGTGCTCGAGGACGCCGGTGTCCTCCGGACGTCCTTCGGGCAGGTCCTCGTCGCCGGGGCCTCGATCGCCGAGGTCGTACCGATCGTGCTGCTGTCCCTGCTGTTCGCCCGGGACGCCGCGGGGCTCGGCTCGCGGCTCGTGCTGCTGGGGGTGTTCCTCGGTCTCGTGCTCGGGATCGTCGTGCTCCTGCTCGGGGTGGAGCGGTCCCGTCGCCTCGCCGACCTGCTGATCGCGCTGCAGGACACCACCGCCGAGATCCGCGTCCGGGGAGCGGTCTGCCTGCTCATGCTGCTCGCGGCCGCGGCCGCCGCGTTCGGGCTCGAGGGGATCCTCGGCGCCTTCCTCGCGGGCGTGACGCTGAACCTGCTCGACCGCGACGAGGCCGGTACGCACAGCCTGTTCCGGACGAAGCTGCAGGCCGTCGGCTTCGGGGCGTTCGTGCCCTTCTTCTTCGTCTCCACGGGCATGGGCATCGACGTGCGCGGCCTGGTGGGCGACCCCGCGACGCTCGCGAAGGTGCCGATCTTCCTGGCGGCGCTGCTCGTCGTCCGCGCCCTGCCGGCCGGCCTCTACGCCGGCCTGGCCGGAGGAGGCCGCCGCCTGGTCGCCGCGGGGCTCGTGCAGGCGACCTCGTTGAGCATCCCCGTGGTCGCGGGCGCCATCGGCGTCGATCTCGGCGTCATCCTGCCGAGCACCTACGCCGCGCTGGTCGCGGCCGGCCTCGTCTCGGTGATCGTGTTCCCGCCGGTGGCGTCGTCGCTCCTGAGCGGCGGCCACGAGGACACCACCCTCACCGGCTGGTGACCGCCTCCCCACCACGCAGGCGACGCGCCCGCGGGGTCCCGGCGAGTGATCGTCACCAGGGGCGATCAGGGGCACGAGCAACCCGACGTGCCCCGGGTCGTGGGTGAGAGAGATCAACGTCGCGGGTACATGACCTCTACCGGCCTGTGGGCTGGAGCCGGACCGGACGGTGTACGCGAGTACGCCGCAGGTCCGGTTCACCAGCGCAGCCGGAGAGGCCGGTCCCGCTCCCGCGTCCGCCGCGAGGCGCCGTGGGGGCGGGGCCGCGCCGCCCCACCAGCGGGGACGGACCGTTGTACGGTGTGACGCAGGTCGACCGCACGGCCGCCACCCGGACACGGGGCGCCTGTTCCACAGCGCTTCCCGCAGTCCCGTACTTCATGTGCCTTCCCGACCTCCGCCTGCCGTGGGCAGGGCAGATCGCAGCGCATGTCGCTTCGGCTCTGCCCCGACCAGCGCGTCGACCAGTCGCGCCTCGTGCCCACCGGCCCTCGACCAGCGGGAAGCACCTATGACCTCCGGCCACCACGATCACCTCGTCGCCTCGCTGCGCACCGCGGCCCAGGACCTGGCCCAGCGCCGCAGCGTGCGCGACCTCGAACAGACCCTCGAGCAGATCGTCGCCTCGGCCGTGGCCACCGTCCCCGCCGTCGATGCGGGCAGCATCTCGATCACCGAGCACGGCCGCATCGAGACCCGCCACCCCACCAGCGAGGGCATCCGCAAGCTCGACGAGAGGCAGAGCGAGCTCAACGAGGGCCCGTGCATCACCGCGATCGAGGACCCACCCGAGACCGGCACCGTCGTCGCCCAGGACCTCGCCCGGGCCGACGCCGACCGCTGGCCACGGTTCGCCCCCTACGCCGCCGAAGCCGGCTACCGGGCACTGATGTCGACCCAGCTCTCGGTCGACGGCGGCGTCCGAGCCGCCCTGAACCTCTACTCGGCCGAACCCGAAGCCTTCGACGACGACGCGCAGACGCTGGCAGGACTGTTCGGCATCCAGGCCTCCATGCTGCTCTACGGCGCGAACACCGCCACCCACCTGCAGCGCGCGGTCGACAGCCGCGACCTCATCGGCCAGGCGAAGGGGCTGCTGCGCGAGCGCTTCAAGGTCGACGACGAGGGCGCCTTCCAGATGCTGGTCAAATCCTCCCAGGAGACCAACATGAAGCTCACCGCCGTCGCCCAGTGGCTCCTCGACAACGCCGACACCTCCGGCTCCCGCCGCGACGCGGGTGGATCACGCCGATAGGACGACAGCCGGCACCCGGGCTCAGAGGAGTCCGGCGCCGGCGAGCCACGCCCGGGCGTCGGGCGCCCCGAGATGGACCAGGTGCAGGGCGATCCCGCTGGCCCGCGCCCGGTCCCGGACCTGTGACAGGACCTCGACACCGGCGCGGTCGCAGGCAGGGACGGCGGACAGGTCGACGACGACCACGCTGGGCTCGCGGTCGAGCTCGCGCCGGAGATGCTCGCCGAGCTCCGTGGCGTCCGGCGCGCCCACCGATCCGGAGACGGTGATGATCACTCCGTGCGCGGCGTCGACGGGGCGGACGGCGATGACCGCCCCGTCGCGGCGCGACGGCGTCTCCGGTGCGGGCCGACGAGCACGGCTCCGGGCCGGTGCCGGTTCCGCAGCCGGGGACGGGGGTACGGGACGATCGGCGATGGCCATGCGGTGTCTCCTGCAGCAGGTCTGACGTCGTGACCGGCTGCTTCTGAACCGTCCGGGTCGGGCTCTACCCCCGGAGCCCCCCTCGATCACACGACGTCCCGAGGTGGCGCCGAACGCCCCGCGAACTGCTCCGGACGGAGCAGGACGGCACCGGCCGAGTGGCGCGTGCGCCTCAGGTCTCGGCGAGCAACGGCAGGACATGCCCTCGGAAGAACTCGGCGTCGGCCGGGTTCGAGAGCGTCCCCGCGACCTCGTCCCGTGGCACCCACCGAGCCTCCGGATTGGCCGGATCGCGAGGCTGCAGGCCGGCCTCGGGGCTGCGGAACAGGAACAGCGTGATCGTCTTGCGCTCGGGCAGCCCGTGGCCGAAGCCCCACCGGGTGTACGACCCCAGCTCGCGCACGAGCTCGAGGTCGGTGAGCCCGCACTCTTCCTCGATCTCGCGTCGTGCCGCGTCGAGGACGCCCTCGCCGGCCTCGACGTGGCCCTTGGGCAGCGACCACGTCCGGGCCCGTTGACGGACGACGACCACCCGACCCTCCGGATCGACGATGACTCCGCCCGCGGCGTGGCTCCGAAGCACGGTGGGAGTGTGCCCGGTCGACCCTCCGGCTCATGGCTCAGTGCAGCGCGGCCTTGAGCGCGACGATGAGCGAACCCACGAGGATCGACGCGACGGTCCAGGCCAACCGGACGGCCGGTCGACGGTGCGTACCGCGCCCGGCGAGGGCGCTGCAGAAGGCGAGCGCCGCGACCCCGACCCAGAGCGTGATGTCGATGCGGGTGGAGAGGTCGATGCGCAGCAACGCCAAGATGAGCAGGACGACCCCTGCCACGAGCCCGGGCACCGCAGCCATGGAGCTGTGCTGCACCGCCGCGCGGATCTCGTGTCTCGACGGCACGGCGACGCCGGTGTAGGCGCGTCCCACCACCTCGGCGTACGCCTCGGCCAGGAAGATCACGATGCCGGTGCCCGCGACGGTCAGCGCCGTCACCCACGGTCCGGGCTCGTGGTCGCCGAGGTAGGCGAGCACCGACATGGCGATCACGGTGCCGTAGATCGCGGCCCGGACCCGGCCGGCAGCGGCGTGCTCGCCCGACCCCGTCGGTGTCGTGGCGGTGCGTTCGACCATGCCGGGAGGGTAGGGCGGCCGGCGCCGGATCCGGCTCCCCCGCCGGGGATGAGCGGGGGCGAACGCACCGCTCATCCCACGCGGGTGAACCGGACCGCGGCCCCGGTTCCTAGCGTCGGCACCATGCTGACCAAGGACGGATCACGCGGCGCCGACGTCTCGGACCGGCGCGATTTCGCCGACGCCGACCGCGGCCTGATCGGGACCCTCGAGCCGATGGTCATCACGGCCGCGGACGGCCGCGTCGTGTGGGACATGGACCAGTGGGCGTTCCTCGACGCCGACTGTCCGGACACCGCCGACCCCAGCCTGTGGCGGCAGGCGCAGCTCACCGCGAAGCACGGGCTCTACGACGTCAGCGAGGGCATCTATCAGGTCCGCGGCTTCGACATGTCCAACATGACCGTCGTCGAGGGCGACGACGGCGTCATCGTGATCGACCCGCTCATCTCGGCCGAGACGGCGGCGGCCGCGCTGGCGCTCTACCGCCGGCACCGCGGCGACCGCCCGGTGTCCGCGGTGATCTACACCCACGCGCACCTCGACCACTTCGGCGGCGTGCTCGGGGTGGTCGACGCCGACACCGACGTCCCGATCCTCGCCCCCGAACACTTCCTCGAGCACGCGGTGTCGGAGAACGTCTACGCCGGCGTCGCCATGCTGCGCCGCAGCTACTACTACGCCGCGATCCACCTCGCGAAGAGCCCGACCGGCACCCTGGGCATCGGCCTCGGGGCGGGCGGGTCGACCGGGACGCCCGGTCTGATCGCCCCCACCCTCGAGATCACGCACACCGGCCAGGAGGAGACGATCGACGGGGTGCGGATGGTCTTCCAGATGACCCCCGGCACCGAGTGCCCGGCCGAGATGAACCTCGCGTTCCCCGACAGGCGGGCGCTGTGCATGGCGGAGAACGCCACCCACAACCTCCACAACCTGCTGACGCTGCGGGGCGCACAGGTGCGCGACCCCCGCATCTGGTCGCGCTACCTGGCCGAGGCGATCGACCTCTTCGCCCGCGACAGCGACGTCGTGTTCGCCTCGCACCACTGGCCGACCTGGGGCACCGAGGACCTCATCGGCTACCTGACCGAGCAGCGGGACCTCTACGCCTACCTGCACGACCAGACCCTGCGGCTGATCAACAAGGGCTACGTCGCCGCGGAGATCGCCGAGATGCTCGCGATGCCGCCGGCCCTGGAGAAGGCCTGGCACACCCACGGCTACTACGGCTCGGTCAACCACAACGTCAAGGCGATCTACCAGCGCTATCTCGGGTGGTACGACGCGAACCCCGCCCACCTCTGGCAGCACCCGCCCGAGGCGGCGGGCAAGCGTTACGTGGCCGCGCTGGGCGGCCAGGAGGCCGCCGTCGCCGCCGCCCGGCGGTTCGGCGCCGACGGCGACCTGCGCTTCGCCGCCGAGCTCGCCGGCCACGCCGTCTTCGCCGATCCGGACGACCGGGCGGCGCGGGAGGTGCTGGCCGAGGTGCTGGAGCAGCTCGGCTACGGCGCCGAGAACGCGACGTGGCGCAACGCCTACCTCTCGGGCGCCCACGAGCTCCGCGCGACGTCGATCGGGCACACCGAGATCGACTCGTCGGGGATGGCGCCGGCCCTGACCGTCACCCAGCTGTTCGACTCGGTGGCCATCCGCATCGTCGGGGAGAAGGCGTGGGAGGAGAGGTTCGCGATCGCCTGGACCCTGAGCGACACCGGCGAGCACTTCCACATGGAGCTGAGCAACGGCGTGCTCGTCCACCACCCCACGGCCGCGAAGCGGGACGCGGACCTGGCCGTGACGCTGACGCGCCCGCAGCTGCTCGCCCTGCTCTCCTCCGGCGCCACCGACGGCGTCGAGCTGGCCGGGGACGCGGGCGTCCTCGCACGCCTGGACGCGTTGACCGACGCGCCGGACCCCGACTTCGCCATCGTCACGCCCTAGTGCGGGCCCGCTCAGTCCTGATGGGGGTCCGAGAGGGGCGGCGAGAAGGGCGTCTCGATGCCGGTGGCGAGGTCGAAGGTGCTGCGCGGCTGGGTGGCGATGTCGGTGCCGTAGACGTGGAGCGACACCGCCTCCTGGTCGTCGAGCGCTTCCACGACGTGGATGGTGCCGTCGGGGATGATCGTGACCGTCCCGACGGGGTTGACCTGTGAGGTGACCTCCTCGAGCTCGACACGGTCGGGCGTGCCGTCACCGTCGACGCGCCGGAACCACGTGTCGCGCTCCCGGCCCCGGTAGGTGCCCACCACGGCCCAGGCGCCGTGGTTGTGGACGGGGGTCTGCGCCCCGGGCGCGAACACCACCGCGAGCACGGACAGTCGTCCGTCGGGGGCGCGGTAGAGCGGAAAGGCCTTGCCGACGGGGTCCCCGTCGCGCTGCTGGCAGGCCTGGTCGAGCCAGTCGCCGTCCTGGGTCAGCGCGTCCGCGAGCAGATCACGGATCGGCTCGGGGCCGAACTCCGCGCCGGCCCCCACCGCTCTGAGACGGTCGATCAGCTCGGTGACGCCCGGACCGAAGCCCGGCTCGACGAGGCTCTCCATGTCGACCTCCCACTATGAAGTGGGTCACAGGCTAGCGCCCTCTGCGCAGCTCAGGGCATGCCGATCAGCTCCAGGGGAAGGGCGAATGGCTGGTCGGGTGCAGCTCGCCGCGCTCGTAGCGGGCGAGGCGGAAGGGCTCGAGCAGCTCCTGGGGCTCGCCCAGCAGCTCACGGGCCACGAGGGCGCCGACCCCGATCATCTTGTACCCGTGGTTGGAGTCGGCGATGACGTAGGCGTTCTCCCGGAACGTGTCGAACACCGGGAAGCTGTCGGGGGTGAAGGCCCCGATCCCGCCCGAGGGCTCCTTGCGGTAGATGTCGCGACGCCCCTCGAAGCGCTTGTGGCAGGCGGCCAGCGCGGAGGTCCACATCCGCACGAAGTCGTCGCCGACGACGAACTCCGGGCTCGCCGTCCCGTACGGGTCGACGGCGACGGTGTCGGCCGGGCGCCCGATCGGCTCCGGTGAGGCGCCGCCCTGCACGCCGCCGAAGTGGAAGTCGGGCTTGTAGTAGATGCCCCAGATCCGGTCGGTGATCAGTGTGCCGTCGACGTCGTCGTAGAGGGGTGCGTCGGAGTCGACGTGGATCACGGGCGGGAACTCCCCGCGGTTGTCCATGAACTCCTGCGGGTCGACGTCGAGGATCCCCTCCTGCAGCGCCCAGTAGGTCCACATCGGCGCGTCCGGGATGACGCGTCCGTCGGGCGTGCGGACGGTGACGGTGCTCGGCAGGTCGAGCATCGCCCAGAGGTCGCGGACCCACGGCCCGGCCGCAGCGACCACGTGCTCGCACTCGATCGCCCCGGCCTCGGTCTCGACCGCGGCGACCCGGCCGCCGTCGAGCCGCATGCCGGTGACGGTCACGCCGGTCGCGATGGTCACCCCGGCGGCGCGCACCTTGTCCGCCAGACCCCGCAGGGACGCCACGTTGTTGGCGTATCCCCCGCGCTTCTCGTGGAGGATCACCGAGACGCCGGGCGCCTGCCAGTCCGAGAACATGTCGTGCATGTACTCGTGACAGGCGTCGACGCCCTCGACGAGCACGGACTCGTAGCCGATCGCCTGCTGCTCGGCGTGGATCTGCACCACGTCGTCGCGCATGGCGTCGGGAGCGGCCTGGATGTAACCGACGCCGTGGTACGAGAACGCCTCCGGGTCGGACTCCCACACGTCCACCGAGTGCGCCATGAGCCGGCGCATCGCGGGCTGGAAGTAGTTGTTGCGGATCACCCCGCACGCCACACCCGAGGCGCCCGCGCCGATGTCGGTCTTGTCGACGACCAGGACGTCGCCACCGTCCCCGAGGCCGCGCTCCTGGAGCTCCGTGGCGAGGTGCCACGCGGTCGACAGCCCGTGGATCCCGGCGCCGACGATCACGTACCGGGCTTTCGAGGGGATGGTCATGTCTCTCACCTGTTCTGAGGGTTGTCAGGCAAAGGAAGCGACGGGCGCGCCGAAGACGCCCTCGTCGGGGACGACGCCGAGCCCCGGACCGGTCGGCACCGTGATGCGGCCCTTCTCGACCCGCACCGGGTTCGTCGCGTCGTAGTGCCCGTCCATGAACGGCTCGGCCAGCCAGACGCCCTCGAGCAGGCGCGGGTGGACCGTGGCCGCGATGTGGGCGCAGGCGGCGGCGATGATGTCCCCGCCCCAGGAGTCGTCGCAGGTGTGGGGCAGGGACCGTGCCTCGCAGAGATCCCGGACGGTGGCCAGCGCGCCGAGCCCGCCGAGGCGCGTGACCTTCAGTCCGAACCCGTCGCACACCCCGAGCGAGATCGCCCGGAGCACGTGGGCCACGGACTCGGTGTTCTCGTCGAGGTAGACCGCGTGGTGCAGCTGCCCGCGGATCGCCGCGATCTCCTCCATGGTGTTGCACGGCTGCTCGAGCACGAGGGGGATGTCGGCGCACTCGCGGCTGAGCCGGAGGGCGTCACGGGAGGTCAGCGCCCGGTTGGCGTCGACGGCCAGACGGGTGCAGCCCGTCGCGTCCCACACCTTCCGGACCGTCTCGATGTCGACGTCGACCGGCCGTCCGCCGATCTTGACCTGGAGGCGGGGATAACCCTCGTCGATCTTCTCCACGGCGGTGCGGGCGACGTCGTCCGGCTCGCCGACGGTCAGCGAGTAGTAGGCGTCCACCCGGTCGCTCGTCGCGCCGCCCAGGAGGTCGCACACCCGCATGCCGTGGGCCTTGCCGACGAGGTCGTACACGGCGATGTCGATCGCCGCCTTGGCGTAGGCGTGGCCGTTCAGGAGCCCGTGCAGCGCCCGCTGGATCGCTAGCGGACCCGTCACGGGGAGCCCGACCAGCCCGGGCGCCATCTGCTGCAGTGCCGCGCGTGCGCCCAGGGCGTGGGACGGCGCGTAGGTGGGGCCCACCGGGCACGTCTCCCCCCAGCCGGAGACGCCCGTGTCCGACACGATCTCCACGATCGTCGAGTCCAGCGCCGTGTACGCGCCCTCGGACATGCGGTAGACCGCGCCGCTCAACGGGAGGTCCTTCTGGTACACGTGCACCTCGGCGATGCGCATGGCTCAGAGATCCAGCTCCAGGCGCGGGCAGCCGCGCTCGGCCCGCGAGACGCAGATGAACACCGTGTCCTGGGCGTCCTTCTCCTCGTCGGTCAGCAGCGAGTCGCGGTGCTCGGCGCGTCCGGCCAGCAGCGGCGTCTCGCAGGTGCCGCAGGTGCCCTCCCCGCACGAGAAGTCCACGGGCAGTCCACGGTCCTGCGCGACCTCGAGGATGCTCCGGTCCGGGGGGACGACCAGGGTGACGCCGCTGGCCATGAACGCCACCTCGAAGGCCTCGTCGGCGCCGTCGGGCTCGATCGTGCGCGGCGTGAACCGCTCGATGTGGAGGCTGCCGGCGGGCCACGCCGTCATCGCCGTGTCCAGCGCGTCGAGCATCGGCTCGGGTCCGCAGGCGTAGACGAGCGTGCTGGGACGGGGAGCCATCAGCTGGCCCCGGAGGTCCAGGAGGCCGACCTCGTCCTGCGGCGCGAGCACGACCCGGTCGCCGTGGCCGGCGAGCTCGTCGCGGAAGGCCATCGAGGTGCGCGTGCGCCCGCCGTAGAGCAGCGTCCACTCCGCGCCCGCGGCCTCCGCCGCGGCGATCATCGGCAGGATCGGGGTGATCCCGATGCCGCCGGCGACGAACACGTAGCGCGGCGCCGGCTCGAGCACGAAGTGGTTGCGCGGCTCGCCGACCTCGACGATGTCGCCGTCGTGCAGCTTGTCGAACACGTGCTCGGAGCCCCCGCGGCTCTGCGGCTCGCGCAGCACGCCCAGGCGCCACCGCCGGCGGTCGCCCGGGTCGGAGCACAGGGAGTACTGGCGGACGAGGTCGTCGGCGAGGGTCACGTCGACGTGCGCGCCGGGCGCCCAGGCCGGGAGCTCGCCGCCGTCGGCCCGCCCGAGGACGAGGGAGACGACGCCGTCGGCCTCGTCGCGGCGCTCATGGATCATGAGGTCCATCGCGGGTCTCCGTCCTCAGCGCATCTGGCCGGCGCCGACGTAGGGGTGGGGGCTCCGGAGCAGGTCGCCCTCGGCGAAGCGGGAGAGCCGGAAGTCCCGGGCGGGGATGTCGGCGTCGGAGCTCGTGCCGTCGACGACGAGGTCGGCGACGAGCCGCCCGACGGCCGGCGAGATCTTGTAGCCGTGCCCCGAGAAGCCGGCCGCGACGACGAGCCCGTCCAGCGGGGCCGCCGAGATGACCGGGTTGAAGTCGGGCGTGACGTCGTAGCAGCCGGCGTAGCTCGCGGCGATCGCCGGATTCGCCAGACCCGGCAGGCGGTCGCCGACCTTCTCGACGGTCAGGTCGACGAACGACGACGTCGCCTGGTTCGAGTACCGGTCGGGGTCGGCAGGCTCGAGGATCGACAGGTCGGAGTTGCCGAAGAGCAGCGTTCCGGCGCCCCCCTGCCCCTGTCCCTCCGCGCGGATGTACTGCAGCGAGACCAGGTCGGAGAACACCGGGACGGGGCCGAGGTCCTGGCCGGGGTCGACGAGCACGATCTGCTCGCGGTGCGGGGTGATCGGCAGCTCGATGCCGTGCGCGGCGAGCAGGCCGACCGACCACGGGCCGGCGGCGAGCACCACGTGCCCGGTCGCGATGGCGGTGCCGTCGACGAGCTCGACGCCGGTGACGCGGTCGCCGGACGTGCGGATCGCGGTGGCGGTGGTGCCCTGCCGCAGGCGCGCCCCGGCGCGGCGCGCGGCGCCCGCGAAGGCCTGCGCGGTCTGGTAGGCGTCGCCGTACCCGCCGCGCTCCTCCCACGCGAAGGCGGCGAAGGGCTCGAGGTCGGCGACGGGCCAGAGCTTGCGCACGTCGGTGTGGTCGATGTCCTCGGTGCGGACGCCGACGGCGCGCTGGTCGGCGACCGAGGCGTGCAGGGCGTCGACGTTCTCGGGCCCGACCCCGACCACGTAGCCGGTCTGGTGGAAGCCGACGTCCGCCCCGAGGACGTCCTCGGCGTTCTCGAACGTCTCGAGGCTGCGGGTGGCCATCGCCGCGAGCGACGAGACCCCGTAGTGGCAGCGGACGACACCCGACGACTTGCCCGTGCCGCCGGAGCCCACGGTGTCGCGCTCGACGATGGTGATGTCGGTGATGCCGCGCCGGGTCAGCGCCCAGGCGGCGGCGCAGCCCTCGAGGCCGCCGCCGATGATGACGACGTCGGCCGCGTCCGCAGTCACGATGGTTCTCCCTGGTGTGTGTCGAGCTCAGCGGCACCGGCCGCGAGCGCGGGCTCGTCGTCCTCGACCGCGCCGTGGACCACGGTGGCGGTCACGGGTCGGGGAACATGCGGGTCATGGAGTCGCCGGGCTCGAGGGAGTCGCCGCCCGGGACGCGCTCGATGCCGACGATCTTGTCGATGACCATGTTCTGGAACCGGTGCAGCGGCTCCTCGAAGCGGAAGCACATCCGCCCGCCGCGGTAGGCCGGGTTCTCGAGGCCCTCCTGGACGCGCTCGACGATCTCGAGGTCCTGGCGGTTGACGAGGTCCCAGAACTTCGCGAGCTGCTCGATCCCCTCCTCGGCGGCGTCGTCCTCGAGGGACTCGGGGTGGGCCAGCAGGACGGCGGTCTCGACGGTGCGGTTCGCCGCGACGGGGCGGTTGAACAGCACGAACGCGTGGTTGGGCAGCACGACCAGCGCCGTGCCGGGGAACAGCCACACGAACCGCCCGCTGTCGGCATCCTGCGTGCCCAGCGTGCTCAGGGCCTTGAGCCCGTCCCATCCGCCGGCGTCGGAGTTGCGCGACACCGGCGTGGTGCACATGCCCGTGTACAGGCCGGGGCCCTGCCACCGGTAGTGGTCGGAGAACTTGGAGACCTGGTTGAGCTCGGGATGCACCCAGGGCAGGTGGTAGTACTCCATGAAGTTCTCGCCGATGAGCTTGTAGTTCGCGGCGACGTCGTAGGTGCTGGTCCGCTGGGTGACCCACTCGTCGAGCCGGTACTCGGCGAAGCGCTCGGGCAGGTCGCCGAGCTGGGTGGCCAGCGGCGCGGGGTCGGGCGAGAGGTTGACGAAGACGAACAGGCCCCAGGACTCGACGGCGACGTCGAGCAGGCCGTAGTCGGCGCGGTCGAAGCCCTTCGCCACCGACGTGTCGAAGATCGGCTCCTGGCCGGCGGGGACGTCGGAGTCCTCGAACAGCGGCGTCCCGAGGCACGTCCCGTCGGTGTCGTAGGTCCAGTTGTGGTACGGGCAGCGGATGCGCCCGCGCTTGCCGACCTCGCGGGCGTCGGCGTCGAGGAGCTTCGTCGCGCGGTGGCGACAGAGGTTGTGGAACGCGCGCAGCGCGCCGTGCCGGTTGCGGGTGACGAAGATCGACCGGCCGGCGACCTCGACGACGATGCAGGCGCCGGGCTTCGCGACGTCGCTGGTGATGCCGACCGCGACCCAGCTGGTGGTGAACAGCCGCTGCTGCTCGAGAGCGAAGAACTCCGGCGACGTGTAGGCGTCGGGCAGCAGCGTCGACGCGAGCTCGACGGGCAGACGGGTCGGCGCGTAGGTGCCCTCGTGGGTGAACAGCGCCGGATCGACGGGACGCGCCGGCAGCGCGGCGTACGGATCGACGGCTGCGCTCGTGGTGTCGCTCGTCATGGCTGTCGGGCTCCTCTCGGGCGTGCTCGGGCCGTGGTGGAGCACCGGTGAGGCCGTCGTGGCCTGTGGTGCTCCTGGAGTGTCAGCGTCCGGATTCGTCCGCGTCCATCGAAACGTCGAACCTATGATCTTGTACGATGCGTACATGATCGACCGGCGTCTGCGCGTGCTCCAGGCCATCGCGCGACACGGCACGGTCACCGCCGCCGCGGAGGTCTGCCGGCTCACGCCGTCGGCGGTCTCGCACCAGATGCAGGCCCTCGCGCGGGAGCTCGACATCGCCCTCCTCGAGCCGGTCGGACGCAACGTGCGGCTCACCCCCGCCGCCCACACGCTGCTCGAGCACGGCGAGACGCTCACCGCCGCGTGGGAGCAGGCGCGCGCCGATCTCGCCGCCCACCGCGCCGGCGCCGTCGGCGGGACGCTGCGCTTCGCGGCGTTCTCCTCGGCCGCCGCGGTCGTCGTCCCCCGCGCTCTCGAGCACCTGCGCACCGAGCACCCCGCCCTGCGCGTGTTCCTGCGCGAGAGCGAGCCCGGACGCTCGTTCGACCTGCTGGCCGCCGACGAGGCCGACCTCGCCGTCATCGTCGCGACGCCGAGCATCCCGCCGGCCTCCGACGCCGCCTTCGAGCAGCACTCGCTGTTCGACGAGCCCCTCGACATCCTCGTCGGCCCCGACCACCCTCTGGTCGGCCGCCGCGGCGTCGTCGCCCTCCGCGATCTCGCCGGCGACCCGTGGATCTGCGGCAACGTCGGCCGCGCCTACCACCAGCTCGTCACGCTCGCCTGCACGGCGGCCGGCTTCGCGCCGGACATCGCCCACTACGCCGACGAGTGGGACACCGGCGCCGCGCTCGTCGCCCGCGGCTTCGGCGTCGCCCTGGTCCCGCGTCTCGCCGACCTCCCCGCGCACCACGACACCCGGCGCATCCCGATCACCACCGACCCGGTGCCGACCCGACGCGTCATCGCGGCCGTCCGGGCGGGGTCACAGGACCAGCCGACCATCGCCGCCGGGCTCGACGCCCTGCGGCACGTCACGGAGACGGGGCTGCCGGCGCTGGGACGGTCGTGACCGGTGTCGGCGAGCACAAGGCCCGCACGCCGACGGAGATTCATCGACCGGTGAGCTGCGGCAGCTCGCGAGCCTAGTCGGAGTGCAGACGGAGGTCGACGGTGCAGAAGCTCCCGTCAGACTGACTCCGCACGCGGTCCACATCCCAATAGCCATTGATCGCCGCCCTGGCCCGGCCGGGGAACCACGCGAACCGACCACTATCGACGGGGCCCCTCAGGAAGACGTACATGGGCACCAGCCGGCCCTCGCTGCCCGGACACCTGGTGGTCGGAATCCGGAAGTCGTGCATCGGCCCGGTCCGGTCGAGCACGGGATCGCCCGTCACGTCAGGGTCGTTGACGCGGAACGCGCCCAGCTTGCCGTCGAAGCTGGTTTCGAGCTCGACACGTCGGCCGAGGATGCGCTCCGAGAAGTGATTGTCCTGTCGGTCGACGAGGGTGGAGACGAACTCGTCGAGCTCCTGCTGGCTGTTGACTTCCTGCTCGAAAGTGCTCGCCATCAACGTCTGGAAATTGTCACTGGGAACGACGAGTACCGCGGCCACGACGCCCACGATGGCGACCCACAGACTCAGGAGAGCGATGACGACCGCGATGCGGTTCTTTCCGCTGTCCTCGGCGGGCGTCGTCCCCTTGCCGGTCACGTGCGACATCCTAGAGCGGGTAGATCATGACGCGCGAGAAGACCAGAGGTCCCGACGGCGGCGCATCCCCCTCGTAGCTTCTCTCAAACGCCCCGGCGTCGTCACGTCGATCGGTCAAATATCGCTCGTTCCACGCGGGCGCTCACTCCACCGACGCGGCTGCCTCCGCATCGGGGCCGGGGTCGGTGGGGGACGCGGGTGGCGTTCTCTCGTCCCCCACCGACCCCGGGTCCGGCGGCCCGGATGGCGGGCGCTCGAAGGTCAGCATCGACGGCTCGGACGGTGCGTCCGGTGTCGGATCGAGCGAGGACGAGGCCTGCGGCGTCGGGGTGTCCTGCGTGGGGCCGTCCTGGACGCCGTCGTCGAGGGAATCGCCGCGGTCCGTCGGAGCAGCGAGACCGGCCGTCTCCGAGGCACCGGCGGCTGCACCCCCGTCGGACGGGGCCGACCGGACGACGGCACCCGACGCCGCGGCGGTCGGCGACGCGGTCGGCGCCGTCCGCTCGGGTGCGATACCCGAGGCCGAGGGGACCCCGGCCGCCGAGGTGGCCGCCCCGATCGACGGCTCGCGCAGTCTCGACGTCGTCGCCGTCAACGCGACGGTGGCGGTGTCCTCGAACGTCCTCGAGGTCACCGCGTCGCGGTCCGGCCTCGGACCACCGGCCGGCACGTCCTTCTCGAGGGCCAGTCGCAGGACCGTGGCCTCCACCGGGTCGCCGAGGGCGCCGCGACCGGCGTCGAGGGCTCGCAGCATCTCCTGTGCGGCCCGGAGCTGCTGCCAGGCGGTGGCCATCGCGACCTCCGAGGCCGACCCGGAGCGGATCACGGCCATCGCGGATCGGAGGGCATCGCGATGCCCGGCCAGCTCCTCCTGTCGCCCGAGCAGGGCGAGGACCGCCCGTGGCGGTGGCCCGTCGCGGCGGGCGACGGAGGAGGTGTCCCACTCCTGCCGGACCTCGCCGATCCGCTCGAGCTCGGTGTCGATCGCCGTGATGACGGGCGTGGCCTCGCGCGTCCATGCCGAGCTCCTGGCGGACGCGGAGACGGCCTCGTCGGCCGGGCCCGGGGAGGTGTCCGGCGGACCGGCCGGCCTCGTGGTGATCACGGCTCCCCCCGCGACAGCGCAGACCGCGAGGGCGCCGACGGCCACCACGCGGCGCGACGGCGACCCGAGAAGGCCCCGGTCCCGGCGACCGGACCTGGCGCGGGCGGCCCGGTCGACGCTCTCCGGCAGGTACCCCCGCCACCCCGGCATCTCGTGTCGACCCTGGTGAACAGGCATGCCCGTCGGACCTCCCCCGGATGGCGCAGCGGGGCCACCCTCCCCCCTTCCGGCGCGCAGGGATAGTCCCGCGCCCCGGATTTGCCGACACTTCTCGCTACATCACAGATCCATTACGGCAGTTGTCGGAACGATCGCTCGGCAATCGGGCGGAGCGCGGGCCGGATTTGCTCCGAGGGCTGAACGAATTGTCGGCGACACACCTGTTCCGCGTCCGGTCCGTGGGCCCCGACCAGCGGGGGACGTTCAGTTACGGGCCGTGGACCGTCCGGATTCGGTCGATCACAGATCCGACTTTCTCGAGCATCGCGTCGTCATCGCGGTGCTCGACACCGGCGTCGACCGCACACACCCCGACCTCGACGTCACACGAGGAACGCGGCCCGATCCCGGGCGACCCCGACGGCCTTCCGGAGGGCATCCTCAACGAGTCCCGCTTCGGAGAGCCGACGTCGCTTCACGGCGGGGCGGCCGCACCGGGAGACCGCGCCCGGCGATCGGGCGGATCGCGGGGAGGAGTCAGCCGTGGAGGCGTTCGTGGTGGAGAAGTACGGCCCGGGCGCTCTGCGTGCCGCCGAGGTGCCCGAGCCGACCGTCGGGGACCGCGACGTGCTCGTCGAGGTCGCCGCCGCGGGCATCAACCCCCTCGACACGATGATCCGCAACGGCGAGTTCAAGCTCCTGCTCCCCTACCGGCGCCCGTTCACCCTGGGCCACGACGTCGCCGGTGTCGTGGCCTCCGTCGGCGCCGAGGTGACCGGTTTCGTCGTCGGCGACGAGGTCTACGCCCGCCCGCGCGACTTGCGCATCGGCACGTTCGCCGAACGGATCGCGATCGACGAGCACGACGTCGCCCACAAGCCGACGTCGCTCACGATGGAACAGGCGGCGGCCGTGCCGCTGGTCGCGCTCGCCTCCTGGCAGGCCCTCGTCGAGCTCGCTGCGGTCCGTCCCGGGCATCGGGTGCTCGTCCACGGCGGCGCCGGCGGGCTCGGCGCCACCGCCGTCCAGCTCGCCCACCACCTCGGCGCGCACGTCGCCGCCACCGCGAGCGCCGCCGACACCGACAAGGTCCGCGCCCTGGGCGCCGACGAGGTCGTCGACTACCGCAGCACCGACTTCGCCGACGTGCTCAGCGGCCTCGACGTCGTCCTCGACTCGCGCGGCGGCACCACACTGGACAAGTCGCTGACCGTCCTCGCCCCCGGTGGGCTGGCCATCAGCGTCGTCGGCCCGCCCGACCCGGCCTTCGCCCGGCAGCTCGGTAAACCGATGCTCGTCCCGGTCATGGGCGCGCTGAGCGCCAAGGTCCGCCGGCGGGCCCGGAAGCTCGGTGTGCGCTACGCGTTCCTGTTCATGCACGCCGACGGCCCCCGCCTCGCCGAACTCGCCACCCTCTACGACGCCGGCGCGCTGCGTCCCACCCTCGACCGCACCTTCCCCTTCGACCAGACCCCCGCAGCGCTCTCCTACCTCGAGCAGGGACACGCGAGAGGCAAGATCGTCGTGACCCGGTCACCCGCCGAGGCGTGACCCGACCCGCCGAGGTCTCGTCGCTCACAGCGGCGAGGCATGACAGGCACAAGGACACCCGAAGAGACGGCCTTCTCGGCGAACCGACGCGAAGCTTCCGCGGCGTTCGACACGAGCCTCGCGGCGACCTAGCGTCATCGACGCGAGCCGGTCGGACCATCATCGAGAGGGTCGCACCACGACCCGCACCACATCCGACTCGCTCAGCCTCTCGACGGAG
Source organism: Actinomycetospora sp. CA-053990 (assembly GCF_050948445.1). NCBI lineage: Bacteria > Bacillati > Actinomycetota > Actinomycetes > Pseudonocardiales > Pseudonocardiaceae > Actinomycetospora > Actinomycetospora sp. CA-053990. The sequence continues at coordinate 3,602,943 of NZ_CP192043.1, forward strand.
ATCCATCGAGCGCTGAGCTGCGTCGGGACGACAGGATTCGAACCTGCGACCCCTTGACCCCCAGTCAAGTGCGCTACCAAGCTGCGCCACGTCCCGAACCGCCACGCCCGTGGGCACGACGTCGGCGACGATACCGCACGGCGCTCCCCCGGCCCGGCCCCGCCCCTGCGCCGGTGCGGCCCCCGAACGCCTCCTCCCCGCGTGATCGGCGTCCCCATGACGGCGGTCACACGTGGGCACAGCCGGACATGGTGTTACCGCTACCTTGGGTATCACTAACCACAGGTAACAGTGACCCGCGGTACGGCCTGGAGGAGATCATGACGACCGCAGAGAAGGACCTCTCGCACCGGGCGGACGTCGCGACACGGCTGCTCGACTCGTCCGACCAGCTCTCCTACGACCCCGTGCGCGAGGTGGACTGGGACAGCCCGGTCGATCCGCTGCACCACGGCGCGAGCCCGGAGTGGAGCACGCTCTACGGCACGCCCTACTGGGACGAGATGACCGAGGAGCAGCGCGCGGCCCTGACCCGCCAGGAGGCGGCGTCGGTCGCGAGCACCGGCATCTGGTTCGAGATGATCCTGCAGCAGATGGTGATCCGGGACTTCTACGCGAAGGACCCGACGGACCCCGCGTTCCAGTGGGCGCTCACCGAGGTCGCCGACGAGTGCCGGCACTCGATCATGTTCGCGCGCGGCGCGAAGAAGCTCGGGGCGCCGGCCTACCGCCCGCCGCGCCACGTCATCGAGGGCGGGCGCGTGTTCAAGACCCTCGCCCGGGGCGAGGCCGCCTACGCCGCGATCCTCGTGGCCGAGGAGGTCCTCGACGTCATGCAGCGCGACTGGATGCGCGACGAGCGCGTCGCCCCGTTCGCGCGCACGATCAACAACATCCACGTCGTGGAAGAGGCGCGGCACATGCGCTTCGCCCGCGAGGAGACCCGCGAGCGGCTGCAGGGTGCGGGCGCCGCCCGTCGCCAGTTCAACGCCCTCGTCGTCGCCTTCGCCGGCTTCTTCATCGTCACGAGCATGTGGAACGGCAAGGTCTACGAGAACGCGGGCCTCGACCCGAAGCGGGCGAAGCGTGAGGCGAAGCGCAACCAGAACCACCGTGCCCTGCTGCGCTCGAGCTGCGCGGGGCTGATGGAGTTCCTCGACTCCGCGGGCCTGCTCACCGCGCCGGCCAAGGCGATCTACCGCGCCGCGCACGTCCTCTAGAACACGAGGGACCCGGCATGCCCTACGCCATCACGCAGTTGTGCTGCACCGACGCCTCGTGCGTGACGGCGTGCCCGGTCAACTGCATCCACCCGACGCCCGACGAGCCCGACTTCGGCACCACCGACATGCTCTACGTCGACCCGCGGACGTGCATCGACTGCGGGGCGTGCGCCGAGGTCTGCCCGGTCGACGCGGTCCACCCCGTCGAGTCCCTCACCGGTGCGCTCGCGGACTACCCGGCGATCAACGCCGAGTACTTCGCCGGCACCGAGCCGGCCGGACCGCCCGAGGGCTCGCCGCTCTTCCACGACTGGGGCCCCGTGCGGTTCGACCGCGTGCTGCCGGCCGACTTCCCGGAGCTCGACGTCGCGGTGGTCGGCAGCGGGCCCGCCGGGATGTACACGGTGCAGGACCTGCTCCTGCACACCACGGCCCGCGTCACGCTCTACGACCGGCTCCCGGTCGCGGGGGGCCTCGTGCGGTTCGGGGTGGCGCCCGACCACCCGGACACCAAGCGCATCGGCGAGTCCTTCGCCCGCTACCACGACCACCACCGACTGCGCCTGCGCCTCGGCACGGACGTCGGCAGCGACGTCGGGGTCGACGAGCTGGCCCGCCGCCACGACGCCGTCGTCTACGCGGTCGGGGCGCCGACCTCGAAGACCCTCGGCGTCCCGGGCGAGGAGCTCGCCGGGAACCTGCCCTCGACGACGGTGGTCGGCTGGTACAACGGCCACCCCGAGATCGGCGCCGACGCCGTGCCGGTGGACGCGGCGGGCGCCGAGCGGGTCGCGGTGGTCGGCACCGGCAACGTCGCGCTCGACGTCGCCCGGGTGCTCACCGCCGACCCGGCGCGGCTCGCGGGCAGCACGATCGCCCCGGCCGCCCTCGAGCGGCTGCGGTCGAGCCGGGTCCGCGAGGTCGTGCTGCTCGGGCGGCGCGGCCCGGAGCACGCCGCCTACACCCGTGGCGAGCTGCTCGCGCTGCGCCACCGCGACGACCTCGAGGTCGTCGTCGACGACCACGACCCGCGGGTGGGCGAGGCGATCGACGCCGCGGCCCCCGGCGACCACGCGGCGCTGCTGCAGGGCCTGCGGCGCGTCCGCTCCGAGGACGCTCCGCCGACCGGGGGCGTCGGCAGGTCGTGCTGCGCTTCCACGCGCCGACGCAGGCGCTGCTCGGCGACGAGCGCGTCTCCGGGGTCCGGGTCGGCGGGCCGGACGGGCCGACCGAGCTGCGCGCGGGGCTCGTCGTGCGCGCGGTCGGCCACCGAGGACGACCGCTCGCGGGCCTGCCGTTCGACGAGGAGACCGGCACCGTCCCGCACCACGCGGGGCGGGTGGACGGCCGTCCGGGCACCTACGTGGTGGGCTGGATCAAGCGCGGACCCGGCGGCGGCATCGGCGTGAACCGCCGGGACGCCGCCGAGACGGTCGCGTCGCTGATCGAGGACGGGAAGAGCGGGCTGATCGGCACCCGTCCCCGCCGCGGCCTGCTGCGGCGGCGGGCGACCCGCCCGGTCTGAGCGCAGCGCTGCGCGCACGGGCCGTCGCACGACATAGTGGCCGGGTGGCTGCAACGACGCTGACGGCGGCGACCCTGGCCGATCTGCCCGCGGATGTCCCGGGTCCGACCTACGACCGCAGCGCGGTGTCGGTCGGCATCGTGCACTTCGGTGTGGGCGGGTTCCACCGTGCGCACCAGGCGATGTACGTCGACCAGCTCATGCGCCGGGGCCAGGCCCTGGACTGGGGCATCTGCGGGGTCGGCGTCCTCGAGTCCGACAAGCGGATGGCCGAGGTCACCGAGGCGCAGGACGACCTCTACACCCTCGTGCTCAAGCACGCCGACGGCCGGCGCGAGGCGCAGGTGATCGGCTCGATCGTCGACTACCTCTACGCCCCCGACGATCCCGACGCCGTGCTCGACCGCATGACCGACCCGGCGACGCGGATCGTCAGCCTCACCGTCACCGAGGGCGGCTACCACAAGAGCGCGAGCACCGGGGAGTTCGACGACCGCGACCCGGCGATCCAGGCCGACATCGCGGCCGACGCCGGCACGCCCCCGCGCACCACGTTCGGCTACATCGTCGAGGCGCTTCGCCGCCGCCGCGACGACGGCACGGGGCCCTTCACCGTGATGTCCTGCGACAACATCCAGGGCAACGGGCACGTGGCGCACGCGATGATCACCGCCTACGCGCGGCGGAAGGATCCCGAGCTCGCCGACTGGATCGAGGGGAACGTCCCGTTCCCCAACTCCATGGTCGACCGGATCACCCCGCGCACCACCGACGAGGACCGCGAGGAACTGGAGGCGAGCACCGGCATCGTCGACGCGTGGCCGGTGGTCTGCGAGCCCTTCTCGCAGTGGGTGCTCGAGGACCGGTTCGCGGCCGGCCGCCCGCCGTTCGAGGACGTCGGGGTCCAGGTCGTCGAGGACGTCGAGCCCTACGAGCTCATGAAGCTGCGCCTGCTCAACGCGAGCCACCAGGCCATCGCCTACCTCGGCTACCTCGCCGGGTACCGCTACGCCCACGAGGTGGCGGGCGACGAGCTCTTCGCCGGCTTCACCCGGGCCTACATGGACCGCGAGGCCACACCGACGCTCGCGCCGGTGCCCGGCGTCGACCTCGACGACTACAAGGCCACGCTCATCGAGCGCTTCGCGAACCCGGAGATCCGCGACACGCTCGCCCGGCTGGCCGCGGAGAGCTCCGACCGCATCCCGACCTGGCTGGTGCCGGTCATCCGGATCAACCTGGAGAACGACGGCGAGGTCGAGCGCTCGGCGCTGATCGTCGCCGCCTGGGCCCGCTACGCCGAGGGCGTCGACGAGCAGGGCGAGCCGATCGAGGTCGTCGACACCGGCCGCGCCGAGGACCGCATCGCCGCCGCGCGCCGCTACCCCGACGAGCCGCTGGCGTTCCTCGCCGACCGCGACCTCTTCGGCGACCTGGTCGACGACGAGCGGTTCACGAGCGCCTACCGGGCCCACCTCGACGCCCTGCACGAGCGGGGCGCCCGGGCCACCGTCACCGAGCTGGAGGGCCGGCTCCCCCGTTGAGCTGACCCTGGCTTCACACGTTCGGGCCTGTTGGGGCAGACTTTCGGACTCCCCCACTCCGTCCCCGGAGGACCGTGGTGCCCCGACCCGCGCGTCCCGCCCCGGTGCGGTCCTGGCCGTTCACCGGACGCGACGTGGAGCTCCGGGCGGTGGCGTCGCTCCTCGAGCGTGACGGCGTCGTCGTGGTCGCCGGTGCTGCCGGGGTCGGCAAGAGCCGGTTGGCCCGCGAGCTCGTCGCCCGCACGGCGACCGAGGAGACGGTGGCGGTCGCGACGGCGTCCGCGTCGTCCCGCGAGGTGCCCCTGGGGGCGTTCGCGCCCTGGCTGAACGCCGACGACGAGGCCGGCGCCGTCTCCGCCCTCGCCCGGGTGGGTGCGGCGCTGCGCGCCGAGGGTCCGCGCATGCTGCTGCTCGTCGACGACGCGCACATGCTCGATGACGTCTCCGCCACGCTGGTCCACCAGCTCGCCGTGGAGCACGCGGTCCGGTTGGTCCTCACCGTCCGGACCGGCGAGCCGTGCCCGGAGGCGATCACCGCCGTCTGGAAGGACGGTGTCGGTGAGCGCCTCGAGATGGAGCCGCTCGCCCCCGACGAGGCCGCGGACCTGCTGAGCGCCGCCCTCGGCGGCCCGCTCGACGCCCAGACGCAGCGACGGCTGCACGACACGACGCGCGGCAACGTGCTGTGGCTCCGGCACCTCGTCGACGGCGAGCGTGCCGCGCAGCGTCTCGTCGCCGTCGACGGTCATTGGGAATGGCACGGTCCCGTGGCCCTGTCCCCCGCACTCGAGCACCTCCTGCTCGAGCGCATCGGCACCCTCGACGAGGGCGAGCGCCGCGTGCTCGACCTCGTCGCCCTCGGGGAGCCCGTCGGGCTGGGCCTGCTCACCGAGCTCGCCACGGCGGGCGACGTCGAGCGTGTCGCGGAACGCGAGCTCATCCGGGTGGTCACGGCGGGCGCCCGATCGGAGGTGCACCTCGCCCACCCCCTCTACGGCGAGGTGACGCGGGCCCGGCTGAGCGTCCCGCGGGCGCGCCGGCTGCGCGGGGAGATCTCCCGCGCGCTGCGCACCACGGGGGCCCGGCGTGCCGGCGACGACCTCCGGCGCGCCGTCCTCGATCTCGACAGCGACACCCCGCCCGACGCGACCCTGTTGATGCTCGCCGCCGAGCAGGCGATGAACCTGACCGACTTCGCGCTCGCCGAGCGCCTCCTGCGCGCCGCGGCGGACGGGGGCGGGGGGTTCGACGCGCACCTCGGCCTCGGCTTCCTGCTCGCCTGGATGCTGCGCGCCGAGGAGGCCGAGACCGCCCTCGCCACGGCCACCGCGTCCGCGACCACCGAGCCCGAACGGGCCCGCGCGATGCTCGCCCGCGCCCACGTCCTGATGTTCATCCTCGACCGGGGCGACGACGCGCGCGCCCTGCTGGACCGCGAGGGCGTCGACGCGGCAGGCGCGCCGCTGCCCGAGTCCCTCGCGTTCCGCGCCGCGCTGCTGGTCGGCTCCGGGGACGTCGGCCCGGGCATCGCGACGGCGACCTCGGCGCTCGAACGGCCAGGCGCGTCCCCGCAGACGTCGACCTGGGCGTGCTGGGCCGCGGCCTACGGCGAGGCCTTCGCCGGCGGGCACGGCGGCCGGGTGCGCGAGCTCGTGGCCCGGGGCATGGACGCCGCTCGACGGGCGCCGGAGCTCGGGGCGATGCTGGGCAACCTCGGCTTCGCCGAGATCCTCGACGCCGGGTACTCGGGCGTCCTCGACGGGCCGTCGGCGCGCCTCGCCTGGGTGGACGACCTGCCCGGGCAGCACGGGGCGACCTGGTCGGCGCTCTACCACGGGCGGCTCGCGCTGGAGGCCGGTCGCGCGGCCACGGCCCGGCGCCTGCTCGAAAGTATCCTCCCGACCTTCCCCGGTCACGGGGGCGGCTGGACGGCCTGGTTCCACGCCATGATCGCCCAGGCGCGCGCCCAGCTCGGGGACGCCGACGGTGCCGCGGAGTCCCTCCGCCACGGCGAGCAGACCCGCCACCCCGAGCTCCGGGCCGACGAGGGCGACGCCGCCCTGGCCCACGTCTGGATCGCGGCGGCCCGCGGGTCGGCGCACGAGGCCGTGGCCGCGGCCCGGCGCCTGTCGGTCACCGCGGCGTCCCGAGGCCAGCGGGCGGTCGAGATGGTGGCCCGGCACGCCGCCGTGCGGGCCGGCGACCGCGACCAGGAGGCGCCGTTGCGGTTGCTCGCCGAGGGCCTCGGCACCCCGCGCGCCCGGGCGGCCGCGGTCCACGCCGCCGGTCTCGCCGCCCAGGACCCGCACGCCCTGCTCGCCGCGGCGGACGACCTCGAGGCGTGCGGGCTCCTCCTGGCCGCGGCCGACGCGGCGGCGCACGCCGCGGGGGCGGCCCGCGACCAGGGGCAGGTCGCGCTCGGCGGCGACGCCGCGGACCGGGCGGGGGCCCTGGCCGAGCGCTGCGAGGGCGCCAGCACCCCGGCGCTCGCGCTGGCGCGGGCTCCGCTCCCGGTCAGCAGCCGGGAGCGGGAAGTGGCCGTGCTGGCCGCCGAGGGTCTGTCCAACCGTCAGATCGCGGCGCGCCTCCACGTCTCGGTGCGCACGGTCGAGAGCCACATCTACCGCGCGTGCACCCGCCTCGGCCTCGCCGACCGCGCCGCCCTCGCCGCCGCCGTGGTGCCGTCGCGACGTTCGTGACGACCGGCGGCGACCTCAGCCGGCCCGGGCGGCCACCGGCCGCTGCGGGTCGCGGCCCGCGAGCGTGAGCACGCGGTCGAGCTCGCCGGCACCCCGCGGCTCGACGACCGGGCCGTAGAGCCCCGCACGCCCCTCCTGCGGGACGTGCTCGAAGCCGGCGACGAACTCCGCGACGATCGCGAGGTCCTCGTCGCGCACCGTGAAGTCGGCGCCGATCGACTGCGCAAGGTCCCAGCCGTGGAGGACGAGCTCCTCGGTGGCGACGACACCGAGCTGGGCGCGGGGCATCGTCAGCCCGCCGGCCGACCCCTCGCCCTCCCACGCCGACGGCTCGCGCCAGGCGGCGGCCAGCTCGGCGAGGCGGGCGTCGAGCACGTCGCGCCAGTCGGCCGGGAGCTCCGCGGGCGGCCCGCCCGCCTGCCCCGCCTCGTGCCGCGCGACGCCGAGGAAGTGGGCGCTGAAGGCGAGCATGTGGCCGAGCAGGTCACGCACCGTCCACGTCCCGCACGGGGTGGGCCGCTCGAGGTGGTCGTCGGGCACGAGGGCGACCAGACGGGCCATCTCCTGTGCGGCAGGGCCGAGATCGTGCACGTCGATCACTCCTCAGGACAGGTTGGTCCTGGAAATGTATCAGCGTCCGCGGCCGCCGCGCTTCCCCTTCTCGCGGACGCGCACGTTGATCTGCACCGGGGTGCCGGTCAGCGGGAACGTCTCGCGCAGCTTGCGCTCGAGGTAGCGCCGGTAGCCGGCCTCGAGGAAGCCCGAGGTGAACAGCACGAACGTCGGCGGCCGGTTCTGCGCCTGTGTCGCGTAGAGGATCTTCGGCTGCTTACCGCCGCGCACGGGCGGGGGCGTCGCGGCGACGATGTCGGAGAGCCACTGGTTGAGCTGGCCGGTGGGCACGCGGCGGTCCCAGTTCTCCAGCGCGGTGCGCATGGCGGGCGCGAGCTTGCGCACCGACCGCCCCGTCTTCGCGGAGATGTTGATCCGCTCGACCCAGGGGAAGCGCACGAGCGCCCGCTCGAGCTCGCGGACCATGGCGTCGCGGCGGTCGTCGTCGACGAGGTCCCACTTGTTCATGGCCAGCACGAGGGCCCGGCCGGCGTCGGCGACCTGGGAGGCCACGCGCAGGTCCTGCTCGCTGATCGGCTCCGAGGCGTCGAGCAGCAGCACCGTGACCTCGGCGGCCTCGATCGCGGCCTTCGTGCGCAGCGAGGCGTAGTACTCGGTGCCCGAGGCCTGCCCGACCTTGCGACGCAGGCCTGCGGTGTCGACGAGCTTCCACATCTCGCCGTCGATCTCGACGAGCGAGTCGACCGGGTCGGTCGTGGTGCCCGCGGTCGAGTCGACCACCGAGCGGGACTCGCCGGTGAGCTGGTTGAGCAGGCTCGACTTGCCGACGTTGGGCTTGCCGACCAGCGCCACGCGCCGCGGCCCGCCCTCGAGCAGGAGGCCGTCGTCGCGGGAGCTCTCGGGCATCGCCTCGAGCACGAGGTCGAGCAGGTCGCCCGACCCGCGGCCGTGCAGACCGGAGACGGGGTGCGGCTCGCCGAGCCCGAGGCGCCACAGCGCCGAGAGCTCGCCCTCGGCCCGCATGTCGTCGACCTTGGTGGCGGCCAGGATCACCGGGCGGTCCGAGCGGCGCAGGGTGCGCGCCACGGCCTCGTCGACCGCCGTCGCGCCGACCTGGCCGTCGACGACGAGCAGGATGACGTCGGCCGTGGCCATCGCCGTCTCCGCCTGCGCCGAGATGGCGGCCTGCATGCCCTTCGCGCCCGGCTCCCAGCCGCCGGTGTCGAGCAGGGTGAACCGCCGCCCGTTCCACAGGGCGTCGTAGGCCACCCGGTCGCGCGTCACGCCGGAGACGTCCTGGACGACGGCCTCGCGGCGTCCCAGGATGCGGTTGACCAGCGTCGATTTGCCCACGTTGGGGCGCCCGACCACGGCGAGCACCGGCTGGACCGGTGCTCCGTCGTCGTCGGGCAGGTCGCCCGTGCCTTCGCCGAGAAGCGAAGCGGGCAGGTCCTGCGTCACGTCATCCTCCTAGGTGGCCGACTCCTGCGTCGGCGAGGCCGGTGACCAGTCCGCGGTCCTCGGCCAGTTCCTGCAGGCGTGCGAGCACGCCGTCGATGTCCAGTGTCGAGGTGTCGACCTCGACCGCGTCCTCCGCGGGGCGCAGCGGGGACGCCGTGCGGGAGGAGTCGAGCCGGTCGCGGCGGGCGAGGTCGGCCTGCGTGTCCTGTGCACCCGCCCGTCCGGCGGCGGTGTTCTCCGCGTCGCGCCGACCCGCGCGGACCAGCTCGGAGGCGGTGAGGAAGACCTTCAGGCCCGCGTCGGGCGTCACGACGGTGCCGATGTCGCGGCCTTCGACGACGATCCCGCCGCCGTCCTCGACGACCTCGGCGACGATCCGCCGCTGCTCGTCCACCAGGTGCTCGCGGACGGCCGTGAGCGCGGAGACCGCGGACACCGCCGCGGTCACCTGGGTGCCCCGGATCTCGGCGTCCACGTCCTCGCCGTCGAGGCGCACGCGGGGCTCGGCGGGGTCGGTCGAGAGCTCCACCCGGGCCCCGAGCGCCACGGCGACCACGTCGTCGTTGCCCTCGGCGGCCGTCTTCGCGACGTCGAGCGGCACGTCGGAGCGCAGCACCGCGAGCGTCGCCGCCCGGTACATCGCGCCGGTGTCGAGGTAGCGCGCGTCCAGGCGCATCGCCAGCCCGCGTGCGGTGGTCGACTTGCCCGTGCCGGAGGGGCCGTCGACGGCCACCACCCCGCGCAGCATCCCGTGCATGCCGTCCCGCCTCCCGAACGTCGCCCGCACCCCGTTCGGAAGTCCATTGTGCCCTGCGGTGCAGGCCCCTGTCCGGTGCGGGTGGGGGCGATCTCCTCCAGACCGGCGACTACAGGCCCACCGCTCTGTAGAGCGCGCCCACCTCGTCGCGCCCCAGCTTGCGCAGGGTGCCCGGGCGCTGCTCGCCGAGGCGGACGTCGCCCACCGCGGTGCGCACGAGGCGCTGCACGGGCTTGTCGACGGCCTCGAGCATGCGGCGCACGATGTGCTTGCGGCCCTCGTGCAGCACGACCTCGACCATGACGCGGGCGCCGTCGCGGTCGATCACCTTGAAGCTGTCGACGGCCGCCGGGCCGTCGTCGAGCTCGACGCCGGCGCGCAGCTGGCGGCCCAGGTCCTTCGGGATCGGGGCGCGGACCTCGGCGAGGTAGGTCTTGGGCACCTCGTAGGACGGGTGCATCAGGCGGTTGGCCAGCTCGCCGTCGTTGGTCAGCAGCAGCAGGCCCTCGGTGGCCGCGTCGAGGCGCCCGACGTGGAACAGCCGCTGCCCCTCGGACTTCTCCAGGATGACGTCGCCGACACAGCGGCGACCCTGGTCGTCCCACATCGTCGAGAGCATCCCCTCGGGCTTGTTCAGCGCGAAGTGGACGGTCTCGTGGTCGGTGACGATGCGGTCGCCGTCGACGTGGATCACGGAGCGGTCGGGGTCGACGCGCAGCCCCATCTCCTTGACGACCTTGCCGTCGACCTCGACGCGGCCCTGCCGCATCAGGATCTCCGCCTGTCGCCGCGAGGCGACACCCGCCTCGGCCAGCACCTTCTGCAGGCGGATCCCCTCACCGCCCTCACCCGACTCGCCCACACCACTCCCCTGCTCGATCAGTCCTCCAGCGTACGCAGGCCTGCTCGTCACATCTGCGGCGCGGCCTGCGACTACCACTCGAGACCCGCCGACATCCCAGGCGCAGACCCGAGGAGGAGCCGTGCTCGGACGCAAGACCTTCACCCGTGACGAGATCGACCAGGCGCGCAAGGCCGTCGCCACCCAGCTGGCCGCGCTGCGCGTGCACGACGACCCGGAGCTCGGCAACGTCGTGCTCCTCGCGCTCGACCGGCGCTTCGTGCACCGCGTGCGGCCGGTCTCCGGCAAGGACACCAACCCGGTCACCGAGCTCGAGCTGGTGGCCGAGTCGCTCGTCGAGCACGAGGGCGTGTTCACGACGAACAAGGCCATCAAGTACGTCGTCGACCGCTCGGTGCTGGGGCTGCGCGACGGCGACCGCATCGCGCCCGACGCCGACGCCGTCGAGCGCCTGGCCGACGCGTTCCTCGCCGAGCTCGAGGTGCGGTTCCTCGACGCCGGCTGAGGGAGACCCCTAGCGCACGCCGTCCCAGACCGCCTGCTCCGGCCCGTCCGGGGCGTCGGTGGTCGTGTCCTCGGTGTCGAAGACGCGTGTCGTGCCGGGGTACTGCGGCCAGCCGGGGTCGCCGTCGCGGGCGAAGGCCACCCATGCCGTCCGCATCCGCGCCGCGAGGGCCCGGGTCTCGTCGGTGTCGGGCACCGCGAGCGCGCCGGAGTCGACCCGTCCGACGACGTCGAAGACGAACGGGAGCTCCATCGCGTGGCTCGCGCCGAGGCGCCCGTCGTGGCCCGGCGAGCGCCAGTCGAAGCGGTACCGCCAGGTCGAGCCGGTGTGCGCGTCGGCGAGCCGGCGGGTCGGGACGCCGAACATCCAGTCGGTCCCCACGGCGTCGGCCACCTCGGCGGGCGTGGTGCCCCGTCCCGCCGACCGGTAGGCCGCGACGACGTCGGCCGGGTCGGGGTGCAGGCGGGCGACCGCGGCGAGCAGACCGTCCTCGTCGGGCGCGGGGATCCCGAGCACGTCGAAGACCATGCGGTAGAGCGCCATCTCGTCGGCGTTGCTGCCCACGAGCAGGTCGACCTCCCCCGCGGCCCCGGCCGCGATCGCGTCGACGGGCTGGCGGTCCAGCAGCTCGCCGTCGAGCACCGGACCGAGCGGCGCGAGACCCATCAGGGGGTCGCGCAGGCCGTCGACGGCGAGGTCCGGCGGGTGCGCGGCGAGGCGCCCGACCGCCGCGACGAGGCCCTCGTCCGGGACGTCGACGAGGTCCGCGGGCGCGACGCCGAGGTCGGCGGCGAGCGCGGCGGTGGTGACCGCGGCCTGCTCGCGGGCGAGGACGTGCGATCCCCCGCCGCTCTGGACGATCGCGCGCCGCACGAGGCCCGGCGGCGCGGCCGCGAGGAGGGCGGCGAGGCTCAGGGCGCCCGCGGACTCGCCGAACACCGTGATCCGGTCGGCGTCGCCCCCGAAGGCCGCGGCGTTGGCGTGCACCCACGCCAGCGCGGCGATCTGGTCGTGGAGCCCGCGGTTCGCGAGCACGCCGGGGAGGTCGGCGAAGCCGGGGACCCCGAGCCGGTAGTTCACGGAGACGACGACCGCGCCCTCGCGCGCCAGGGCGGTCCCGTCGTAGATCGTCGCCCGCGAGGCGCCGCCGACGAAGGCCCCGCCGTGCAGGAAGACCAGGACCGGCAGCCGGTCGGCGGTGTCCGGGGTGCGCACGTCGACGGTGAGGTAGTCCGAGCCCGGGATCCAGCCCGGCCCGGTGACCGGGCTCAGCGCGGGCATCCCGGGGCGGTCGGTGGGCAGCTGCGGGGCCGTCGGACCCGGCGCGGTCGCGTCCCGCTCCCCCTCCCACACGGCGGGCTCGGGGCGGGCGAAGCGGCGGGGACCCACGGGCGTCGCGGCGTAGGGCACGCCGAGGAAGCTCGCCACCCCGTCGTCGATGCTGCCGCGGATCGCGCCGCCGGTGGTCTTGCGGAGTTCCTGCACGGACCCCACGTTCCCGCCACGGCGATAACTACTCGTCGATGTCGTCCACGTCCGGCAGGAGCGGGGCGATCGGCGGCAGGTCGTCGACCGAGTCCAGGCCCAGGCGCTCGAGGAACAGCTCGGTGGTGCGGTACAGCGTCCCGCCGCCCGCACCGTCGGTCCCGGCCTCGGTGATCAGACCGCGGGCGGCCAGCGTGCGCATGACCCCGTCGACGTTCACCCCGCGCACCGCCGCGACCCGGGAACGCGTCACCGGCTGCCGGTAGGCGACGACGGCCAGCGTCTCCAGCGCCGCGCGCGTCAGGCGGGTGCGCTGCCCGTCGAGGACGAAGCGCTCGACGTACGGGGCGAAGCGGTCGCGGCTGTAGAGACGCCAGCCCTCCCCGGTCGACCGCAGCTCCATGCCGCGGCTGCGCTCGGTGTACTCGGCGGCCAGCCCCTCGAGGGCGTCCTTGACCCGCGGGATCGGCTGGCCGAGGACGTCGGCGAGCTGGTCGGTCGGGGCCGGGGTGTCGACGACGAGCAGCACGGCCTCCAGCGCCGCGAGGAGCTCCTCGTCCGACGCCAGGGCCTCCTCGATCTCCTCGAGGGGATCCGTCACCCGTCCTCCTCGACCAGGCCCGCCGGGTCTGCCGACCTCCGCTCCGCTTCGTCGGTGGCGCTCCCCGCGTCACCGCCCGGCGCCCAGCGCACCCGCAGCTCGGCGAACGCCTCGGGCTGGTCGAGCGCGACGTCCCGGGAGCGGTACATCTCCAGCACGGCGAGGAAGCGTCCCACGACCTCGATGCCGTGCTCGCAGTCCTCGACGAGCTCGGCGAACGTCGCCGTCCCCCGCCGGCGCAGGCGCCCGGACAGGATCTCGACCTGCTCGGGCACCGAGACCGTCGATGCGTGCAGGTGGTCGAGCCCCACGGTCGGCGGCGGGACCGGGCGGAAGACCGCAGCGGCCAGCTCCGCGAACCCGTCGGCGTCGACACCCAGCTGGACCGGTGGGAGCAGCTCGGCGTAGCGGGGCTCGAGCGTCACCGCCCGGGGGTAGCGCATGCGCGCCGCACCCTCGAGCTCGCGGAACAGCGCCGCCACCTGCTGGTAGGCGCGGTACTGCAGCAGGCGCGCGAACAGCACGTCGCGGGCCTCGAGCAGCGCGAGGTCCTCCTCGTCCTCCACCTCGGCCTGCGGGAGCAGGCGCGCGGCCTTGAGGTCGAGCAGGGTCGCCGCGACGACGAGGAAGCCGGTGGTCTCCTCGAGGTCGGCGTCGTCGCCCAGGGCGGCGGTGTAGGCGATGAAGTCGTCGGTGACGCGGCTCAGGGCCACTTCGGTCACGTCGAGCTCGTGGCGTCCGATCAGCTGGAGCAGCAGGTCGAACGGGCCGGTGAAGTTGTGCAGGCTGACCTGGAAGCGGCTCCGCTCGGGAGCCTGGGTCGCCTGGGTCGCCTGGGGTGCTTCGGGGGCCAGCGTCACCGGGCGATGACCTCACGGGCGAGGGCGCGGTAGGCCTCGGCGCCGGCGGACTTGGTGGCCCACCGGGTGATCGGTTCCCCGGCCACCGTCGTCTCGGGGAAGCGCACCGTCCGGTTGATGACGGCGTCGAACACGAGCTCGCCGAAGGCCTCCACGACGCGCGTCATCACCTCGCGGGTGTGCAGCGTGCGGGGATCGTACATGGTGGCCAGGATGCCGGTGATCTCGAGCTTGGGGTTCAGCCGGTCCTGCACCTTCTCGATCGTGTCCATCAGCAGGGCCACGCCGCGGAGGCTGAAGAACTCGCACTCCAGCGGGATCAGCACGCCGTCGGCGCAGGCCAGGGCGTTGACGGTGAGCAGCCCGAGCGAGGGCTGGCAGTCGACGAGGACGTAGTCGTAGCGGTCGAGCACGGGGGCCAGGCAGCGCCCGAGGGTCTGCTCCCGGCCCACCTCGGTGACCAGCTGGACCTCCGCGGCGGAGAGGTCGATGTTCGAGGGCAGAAGGTCCATCCCGTCGACCGAGGTCGGCATGATGACCTCGTCGATGGTGGTCTTCCGCTCGACGATGAGGTTGTAGATGGTCTGGTCGAGCTGGTGCGGCTGGACGCCGAGGCCGACCGAGAGCGCGCCCTGCGGATCGAAGTCGACGAGCAGCACCCGTCGCCCGTACTCCGCGAGCGCCGCGCCGAGGTTGATCGTCGACGTCGTCTTGCCGACGCCGCCCTTCTGGTTGCACATCGCGAGGACCGTCGCCGGGCCGTGGCCGTCGAGCGGGCCAGGGACGGGCACCTCACGTCGCGGACGACCGGGCGGGACCTCGTCCACGGTCTCCTTCACGGGCCCGGCGGGCACGGTTTCTGGGGTTTCAGCGGGTCCTGGAGCGTCGGGATCGGGTGACCAGAGGACCGCCTGTGGGTTCCCCATCGCGGTGCCCCTCCCTCGCGTGCCCGGTCGAGTACTCGTGCGATCAGCCTAGGAGTCGCCCCGTGCGTGTCCGTGCGCGACTCGCCGGGGTATGAGCGGCTTCACCGGACTGTCACCCGGCGCGACGAGGGCAGCCCGATCCGTGGCCATCTCCCGGTCACCGGAAGCCGCTGGTGACGCCTCGTGTGACGCCTCACATACTGTCCGCCACCAACCACCCCGACGAGGACGTGCGTGATGACCACCGAGCCCCGGGCCGCCACCAGCGGCGCCACCGCCCGCGACGCCGCCACCGGGTGGGTCCGCCCACTCTGCTGGACCGCGGTCGCCCTGGAGGGCTTCGACCTCGTCGTGCTCGGCGTGGTCATGCCCGTGCTGCTCCGGGACCCCACCTGGGACCTCGACCCGGCCGGCGCGTCGGTGGTCGTCACCGTCGGACTGCTCGGCGTCATGGTCGGCGCGCTGGCCGTCGGCCCGATCGCCGACGTCATCGGCCGCCGGGCGACGATGATCGGCACCGTGGCCGGGTTCTCCGTGCTCACCCTGGCCTGCGCGTTCGCGCCGAACCCGGAGGTCCTCGGCGGCCTGCGCTTCCTCGCGGGCCTCGGGCTCGGCGGCGTGCTGCCCGTGGCCCTCGCCCTCGTCGCCGAGTACGCCCCGCCCGGGCGCGGCAGCAGCTCCACGACGATCCTCATGACCGGCTACCACGTCGGCGCGGTCCTGACGGCCCTGCTCGGCATCCTGCTGATCCCGTCGTTCGGCTGGCCGGCGATGTTCGTGGCCGGCACGGTGCCCGCACTGATCCTCCTGCCCCTGCTCTGGGCGAAGCTCCCGGAGTCCGCGGCGTTCCTGGCCCGCCGCCAGGCCGGTGGGAGCCGCGACAGCAGCTGGCGCGCCGAGCGCCGGAACCCGCTGGCCACCCTCTTCCGCGACGGGTTCGCGCGCCCGACGATCGCCTTCTGGATCTCCTCGTTCATGGGCCTGCTGCTGGTCTACGGCCTCAACACCTGGCTGCCGGAGATCATGCGGTCCGCGGGCTACGAGCTGGGCGCGGCCCTCGCGCTGCTGCTCGTGCTCAACATCGGCGCCATCCTCGGGCTGCTGCTCGCGGGCACCGTGGCCAACCGGATCGGCGTGCGCCCGGCGACCATCGGCTGGTTCACCGCCGCGACCCTGTTCCTGGCCCTGCTCTCGATCCGCCTGCCGGGGATCGGGGTGTACGTCAGCGTGCTGCTCGCGGGCATCTTCGTCTTCTCGGCCCAGGTGCTGGTCTACGCCTACGTCTCGCAGCTCTACCCGGCCGAGGTCCGCGGGACCGCGCTCGGCACCGCCAGCGGCGTCGGGCGCCTCGGGGCCATCGCCGGCCCGATCATCGGCGGCGCCCTGCTCCAGGCGGGCATCGCCTACCCGTGGGGCTTCTATGCCTTCGCCGTCGTCGCCGCCCTCGGCGCCCTCGGCGTGGTCCTGGTGGGTCGGGCGCCTGCTTCTACGTGAGCGAAGTTCCCGGCTATAGCCGGGAACTTCGCTCACGGGTCGGCGAGGTAGCGCACGACGGCCGTCGCGATCTGGTCGGCGACGGCGTCGGGCGGGTGCAGGGGCAGCACGAGGTGGCTGATCGTCAGCCGCGCCGCGATCTCCGCGGCCGACGACGCCGTGGCTGGGTCGAGCTCCGGGCGACGCCGGAGGAGGAAGCGGGCGGCACGGTCGCGCGCGGCCACCACCAGCGGCTCGGCCTCGGTGGTCAGCAGCGGGAGCAGGTCCCCGGCGCCCTGGCCGGTGAGCAGGACGCGCAGGAGCGGGTCGCGGGCCACCGTGTCGAGCGTCGACCGCACCGCCCCGGTCCACGCGCGGTGGAGGTCGTCCTCGCCGTCGAGAGCGGCCTCGAGATCGGCCAGGAACGCCTCGGTCCGCTGCAGGACGAGCGCCGCGGCCAGCCCCTGCTTGCTCGCGAACTCGTTGTAGAGGGTCTGGCGGCTGACCCCGATGCCGTCGGCCACGTCCTGCAGCCGCAGCCCGCGCCATCCCCCGGCCACGAGCAGCTCGGCCGCCCGCTCGAGGGCCTCGTCGCGGACGAGGCCGCGGGCGCGGTCGGTGAACGAGCTGGGCACGGCGTCGGACGATAGCGGATGCTTGACGCGAACGTGGAATGCGTCTTCGTCGTGGACACGGACGTCATTCGTGTCTACCGTTCGTGGCTGTCGGGAGTCCCTGGAGGTAGCCGTGTCCGCGGTCCGCACCGTGACGGGCGAGCGCCTGTCGTCCGCCGTCCTCGCGCCGATGCCGCCGGGCGTCGACCGCCGTCTGCTCGAGCGGATGCGCCCGCGGGAGGTCCGGCCGCTGGCCGAGCCGCCGGCGGGCTCCGGTCTCGCGCCGGTCCCGGGCACGCCCGGCCCGCCGGTGCTCGGGCACACGCTGTCCTACATCCGCTACGGCCACGCCTTCACCCGCGCGCGGCACGCGGCGCTCGGGCCGGTGTCCTGGTGCGGGTTCGTCGGCGAGGACGTCGTGATCGCGGCCGGGCCCGACGCCACCCACGCGGTGCTCACCAACCCGGACAAGGCCTACTCGCAGGACGGGTGGCGCTTCCTCGTCGACGACTTCTTCCACCGCGGGCTGATGCTGCTCGACGGCGACGACCACCGCACCCACCGGCGGGTCATGCAGGAGGCGTTCACGGCGCCCCGGGTCCGCGGCTACGTCGACCGGACGGTCCCCGTCCTGCGCGAGACGATCCCGGCCTGGCCGACCGGCCGCCAGGTGCGCATCTACCCGATGCTCAAGCGCCTGACCCTCGACGTCGCCACCCGCGTCTTCATGGACGGGCGCTCCGGACCGGAGGCCGAGGCGGTCAACCAGGCGTTCATGGACTGCGTGCAGGCGGCCAGCGCGATCGTGCGCCGCGACCTGCCCGGCACCCGCTACCGCGCCGGACTGCGGGGCCGCGCCCTGCTCGAGCGCTACTTCACCGAGGCCCTGCCGGCCAAGCGCGCGGGTGACGGCGACGACCTGTTCTCCGCACTCTGCCGTGCCCGGACCCCGGAGGGCGAGGCGTTCAGCGACGCCGACGTCGTCAACCACATGATCTTCCTGATGATGGCCGCGCACGACACCTCGACGATCACCAGCGCGGCCGCCGCCTACTACCTCGCGGCGAACCCGGAGTGGCAGGAGCGGGCCAGGGCGGAGTCGCTCGCGCTCGGCGACGGCCCGCCGGACGCGGCCGCGCTGCAGTCGCTGGGCACGCTGGACCTGGTCATGAAGGAGTCGCTGCGCCTCGCCGCGCCCGTGCCGATCGTCATGCGCCGGACCGTGCGGGACACCGCGCTGCTGGGCCACCACATCCCGGAGGGCCAGCTGGTGATGGTCGCGGGCGCGGTCAACCACCACGACCCGGCGATCTGGACCGACCCCGACACCTTCGACCCCGAGCGCTTCGCCGAGCACCGCCGCGAGGACCGCGCGCACCGTGACGCCTGGATCCCGTTCGGCGGCGGCGTGCACAAGTGCCTGGGCATGCTGTTCGGCTCGCTCGAGGTGACGGCGATCCTGCACGAGCTGCTGCGCCACCACCGCATCACCGTCGCGCCGGGCTACCGGCCGCGCTGGGACAACACGTCCCTGCCCGTCCCCGCCGACGGCCTCCCCCTGCGCCTCGAACCGTTGCGCTGAACGGCCTATGTGAGTGATTTTCCCGGCTATAGCCGGGAAAATCACTCACATACGGGCGCGCGGGTGCGCCATCGCGAAGACCTCGCGCAGGGTGTCGACGGTGACCTGGGTGTAGATCTGCGTCGTGGTCACCGAGGCGTGGCCGAGCAGCTCCTGCACGACGCGCAGGTCGGCGCCGCCGTCGAGCAGGTGTGTGGCGAACGAGTGGCGCAGGGTGTGCGGGGAGATCGCGACGTCGAGGCCCGCGCGGTCGGCGGCCTCGCGCAGCGTGGCCCAGGCGCTCTGGCGCGACAGCCGCGCCCCGCGCGCGTTGAGGAACACCGCCGGCGTCCCCCGCCCCCGCGCCGCCAGCGCCGGGCGAGCCCGCACTCGATAGGCCTCGAGCGCGGCGATCGCCGGGCGGCCGATCGGCACGATCCGTTCCTTGCCGCCCTTGCCGGCCAGGCGCACCGAGCGCGCGGTGACGTCGACGTCGTCGAGATCCAGACCCACCGCCTCGGTGATCCGGGCGCCGGTGGAGTACAGCAGCTCGTGCAGGGCGCGGTCCCGGACCCCGCCGACGTCGTCGCCGTCGCCGCCCCGGACCGACAGCAGCCGGTCGACGGTCGCCACGTCGAGCGCCTTGGGCAGCCGGCGCGGCGGGGACGGCGGGTGCACCTCGCGCGCCACGTCCACCGCGATGAGGCCCTCGGCCAGCGCGAACCGGTGCAGCCCGCGCACCGCGACCACCGCGCGGGTCGCCGACGCCGTCGACAGCGCCGAGCCGCCGTCGCGCCCGGTGCGCAGCGCGACGAGGAAGTCGCCGACGTGGCGCTCGGTGACGTCGGCGAGGTCGGTGACCCCGGCCGCGTCGAGGTGCTCCAGGTAACGCCGGAGGTCGCGCCGGTAGGAGGTCAGCGTGTTCTCCGCCGTGCCCCGCTCGACCAGCAGGTGGTCGAGGTAGGTGTCGACGGCCGTCGCGGGCCTCGTCACGCCGGGTCCTCCACCCCCGGGAGCACCTCGGACAGCGGCCGCACCGGCAGGTCGTGCGCAGCGCCGACGGCGGGCGTGACGAGCTCGCCGTCGACGACGCTCACGCCCTTGGCGAGCGCCGGGTCCGCCTTGGCCGCCCCCGCGAGGCCGTGGTCGGCGAGCGCGACGACGTAGGGCAGCGTCACGCCGGTGAGCGCCCGGGTCGAGGTCGTCGGCACCGCACCGGGCACGTTGGCGACGCAGTAGAAGATCGAGTCGTGCACGCGGTAGGTCGGCTCGGCGTGCGTGGTCGGGCGGGTGTCCTCGAAGCATCCGCCCTGGTCGACGGCCAGGTCGACGAGCACCGAACCGCTGCGCATCTCGCCGACGAGCCGGTTCGGCACGAGGACGGGCGCCTTCGCGCCGGGCACCAGCACCGCGCCGATGACGAGGTCCGCCTCCCGGCAGGCCCGCTCGATCTCCGGGGTGCTCGACAGCACCGTGCGCACCGCCCCGTTGAAGATCTCGTCGACGCGGCGCAGCGCCTTCACGCTGACGTCCAGGACCTCCACCGACGCCCGCAGGCCCACCGCGATCGTCACCGCGGCCAGCCCGGACGTCCCGGCGCCGATCACCGCGACCCGCCCCGGCCGCACCCCCGGCACGCCGCCGAGCAGCACGCCACGGCCGCCCTGCGCGTTCTCGAGGTGGTGCGCGCCGACCTGCGGCGCCATGCGCCCGGCGATCTCGCTCATCGGCGCGAGCAGCGGCAGCACCCCGTCGGCGGTCTGCACCGTCTCGTAGGCGACGGCCGTCGCGCCGGCGTCGAGCAGCGCCGTCGTGCACTCCCGCGACGCCGCGAGGTGCAGGTAGGTGAAGAGGACCTGGTCGCGGCGCAGCCGGTGGTACTCCGAGGGGACGGGCTCCTTGACCTTGAGCAGCAGGTCGGCCGACGCCCACACCTCGTCGGCGGTGTCGATGACGCGGGCACCCGCGTCGCGGAACGCCTCGTCGGTGATCGCCGACCCGACGCCCGCCCCCGTCTCGACCAACACCTCGTGACCGCGCCGGACGAGCTCGGTGACGCCGATGGCCGTGAGGGCCACCCGGTCCTCGTGGTCCTTGACCTCGCGTGGAACACCGACCTTCATGGCGGGACCATAGCGGTGCTGCCGGCCCCTGCACGGCGTGCCGCGCGCGGCGGGCGGAGACTGATCACCGTGCGCCTCGGGACCACGCTGCCGCAGTTCGGGAACGTCCTCGACGAGGCCGACCGCATCGGCGAGTTCGCCGAGATGGCCGAGGACGCCGGCGTCGACAGCCTCTGGGTCGGCGACCGGCTGCTGGCCGCGGACGAGCTGATGATCAACGGGGACTTCGCGCGCGTAGAAGCAGCGAACCGCGCGTTCGCTGCGACACCTAGCGCGCGGCGCGCCTCGCCGCGTACTCGGTCGGGCGGTCGATCCACGGCGCGTCGACCGCGCGCGGCGTGAACCGGCCGGCGACGACCTCCGCGGCCGCGAACACGCCGGCCACGCACGGACCGTTGACCAGCGCACCCGACATCGCGCCGGCCACGAGGTCGTCGAGGGGCACCCGGCGGATCACCAGGTCGGCCTCCTCGTCATCGCCCCCGGGCGGCCGCTCCACCGAGCGCAGGCCGCGGGCGAGGTACACGCGCACCGACTCGTCGGCGAAGCCCGGGCAGCCCGAGATGTCGACGAGCGTGGACCACTCGTCGGCCTCGACCCCGACCTCCTCGACGAGCTCGCGCTTCGCCGCCTCGACGGGGTCCTCGCCCTGGCCGTCGAGCAGGCCCGCCGGCATCTCCCACAGCCGCCGCCCGAGCGCGGGGCGGTACTGGTAGATCATGACGAGCCGGTCGTCCTCGTCGAGGGCGGCGACCGCGACGGCGCCGAAGTGCTCGACCTTCTCGCGGCCGGCGATACGCCCGCCGGGCATCCGCACGTCGTCGCGGCGCAACGCGAAGATCGGCCCCTCGTAGAGCGTCTCGCTCCCCTCGACCGTGAAGTCGTGGGGCGGGCGACCGCCGTGGGGGTCGGCGAGCGAATCGGGCGTGACGGGGGGTCGCGTCACGAGGACGCCGCCGCCGGGATGTCGACGCCGTCGACACGAGCGTCGTCGTCCCGCCCGGCCTCGGCGTCCGGGTCCAGGTCGCCGTTCGTCCCCGTCTCGAGGTCCAGGCGCTCCGAGGCGACGTGGCGCAGGGACGCGGCGACGAAGGCGCGGAACAGGGGGTGCGCGCGGGTGGGACGGCTCTTGAGCTCCGGGTGCGCCTGGGTGCCGACGAAGAACGGGTGCTTCTCGCGCGGCAGCTCGACGAACTCGACCAGCGACCCGTCCGGCGACGTCCCCGAGAACACGAGGCCGGCCTCGACGAGGCGGTCGCGGTAGGCGTTGTTGACCTCGTAGCGGTGGCGGTGGCGCTCGGTGACCTTCCCGGTGCCGTAGGCCGCACGCACCACCGTCTCGGGGGCGAGCACCGCGGGCCAGGACCCCAGCCGCATGGTGCCGCCCATGTCGCGCTCGCCGGCGACGACGTCGGTCTGGTCGGCCATCGTGGAGATCACCGGATGCGGGGTGCTCTCGTCGAACTCCGCGGAGTTCGCGTCGTCCAGCCCGGCCATGGTCCGCGCGGCGTGGATGACCATGCACTGCAGGCCCAGGCACAGCCCGAGCGTCGGGATGCCGTTGCGGTGGGCGTGCGCCAGGGCGCCGAGCTTGCCCTCGATGCCCCGGATGCCGAAGCCTCCCGGGACGAGGACCCCGGACACGCCCGTCAGCGCGGCCGCCGCACCCGACGGCGTCTCGCACGAGTCGGACGGCACCCAGCGGACGGTGACGCGGGCGCGGTGCGCGAACCCGCCGGCGCGGACCGCCTCGGTGACCGAGAGGTAGGCGTCGGGCAGGTCCACGTACTTGCCGACGATCGCGATCTCGACGGTCTCGGTGGGGTGGTGGACGCGGTCGAGCAGGTCGCCCCAGACCGTCCAGTCGACGTCGCGGAACGGCAGCCCGAGGCGGCGCACGACGTAGGCGTCGAGGCCCTCGCCGTGCAGCACCTTGGGGATGTCGTAGATCGACGGCGCGTCCGGGCAGGCGACGACCCCGTCCTCCTCGACATCGCACATGAGGCTGATCTTGCGGGTCATCTCCTCGGGGATCGCGCGGTCGGCGCGCAGCACCAGCCCGTCGGGCTGGATACCGATGTTGCGCAGGGCCGCGACCGAGTGCTGCGTCGGCTTGGTCTTGAGCTCGCCCGACGGCGCCAGGAACGGGACCAGCGAGACATGCAGGAAGAAGCAGTTGTCCCGGCCGACCTCGTGGCGCAGCTGGCGGGCGGCCTCGAGGAACGGCAGCGACTCGATGTCGCCGACGGTGCCGCCGACCTCGGTGATGACGACGTCGGGGGCCGGGTCGGCGGTGCGCATCGCGAGCACGCGCGACTTGATCTCGTCGGTGATGTGCGGGATGACCTGCACGGTGTCGCCGAGGTACTCCCCGCGCCGCTCCTTGGCGATGACGCTCGAGTACACCTGCCCCGTCGTCACGTTGGCGCGCGCCGAGAGGTCGCGGTCGAGGAAGCGCTCGTAGTGCCCGATGTCCAGGTCGGTCTCGGCGCCGTCCTCGGTGACGAAGACCTCGCCGTGCTGGAACGGGTTCATCGTGCCGGGATCGACGTTGAGGTACGGGTCGAGCTTCTGCATCGTCACCCGCAGCCCGCGGGCGGTGAGCAGCTGACCCAGGCTCGAGGCCGTCAGCCCCTTGCCGAGCGAGGAGGCGACCCCGCCGGTGACGAAGACGTGCTTGGTGGTGCGCGCCGGCTGCACGGTCACACCACCGGGCCGTGCGCGAGGGCCGTTCGAGCGATCCTCGGTCCAGGCAGTCCACGATCCACGGGGCTCAATGCTAACCCCGTGTCGCTGCCCCGCCCGGGTGACCCCGCTCTACGGGGCCGGTGCCGTCTGCGGGGTGAAGGTTCCCGCGACCGGACCGTAGAGCCCGGTCCGCCCGTCGGCCTGCTCGCGCAGCGCGAGGACCGTCGCCACCTGCGACGACGGGCCCTCGAGCCCGTCGACGGTCGAGAGCCCGCTGCGCAGGGCGGAGTCGTTGCGGACGGCGGTGACGGCGCCCGAGCCGGTGCGCCCGGCGAGCACCGCGCCCGCCCCGACGCGGTCCAGCTCACCGGTCATGCGGGCCAGGGTGCTGTCGCGGGCGGGATCGGTGCCGCCGCCGGTGACGACGAGCGCGAGCTCGCCCGGCGCCGGGTCGAGCGCGTCGGGCGCCTGCACGTACCCCGCCTCGCTCAGCGCCTGGAGCGCCGTCCGGGCCTCGGGTCCCGTGGTCTGCTCGTCCATGCCCCCGGGCCGGGCCACGAGCAGCGACCCGAGCAGCGAACCGGTCAACGCGCCGGTGTCGGTGGTGGTCGGCAGCTGCGCCCCGGCCGGCAGGAGCCGCGGGACGAGCGCGCGCAGCGCATCGGCCCGATCGGGGGCCAGGGCGGCGTCGGTCAGCGCGAGCCGGCCGGTGACGCGTCCGCCGGCGCGGGTGACGAGCTCGGAGACGGTGGCGACGTCGGCCGGATCGGCGCCGGGTGCGGCGACGACTGCGACGCCCCGGCCCGGGAGCACGCCCGCGACGGTCGACGGGGCGCCGGCCGCGACGAGGCGCTCGGTGGCCTGCAGGCGGGTGTCGACGGCGGCGCGTTCGCCGCGCAGGGCGACGACCTGGCCGGCGAGCTCGTCGCGGTCGGTGGTGAGGGCGCCGAGCACGCGGCCCGAGAGCGCCGACGCACCGAGGACGACGCCCAGGGCGAGCGCGAGCAGTATCGCCGCGATCGAGACGACGTGGTAGCGCAGCGACATCATCCCCCGACCCCCTGGAACGCGGCCAGGACGGCGAGCCACCCCTCGCGCACGAGCATCACGATGGGCTCGGCGAGCCCGCTGGCCAGCAGCGCCGCGGCGCCGACCGCCGCCACGGCGAGCAGCAGCAACAGCACCGCGCCGGTGGTGACACGGTGGCGGTGCAGCGACGCCACGGCCGCCCCGTCCACGAGCGTCGGCCCGAGCCGCAGCCGCGTCAGGACGGTCGAGGGGTTGCTGCCCGACCGGCCGCGGTCGAGGAAGCCGGTGAGCGTGCCGTCGAACCCGCACGCCACCACGAGCGACGCCCCGTGACGGTGTGCCAGCAGCAGCGCCATGTCCTCCGGGTTCGCCGACGACGGGAAGCCGACCGGGTCGATGCCGGCGTCCTGCAGCCGCGCGAGCCCCGCGATGTGCCCGTCGAGGTCGGCGGGGATGACGACGTCGACGGCCTTGCGGGCCAGCTCGGGGTCGATCTCCAGCGCGGTGCCGACCACCACGACCGGCGTGTGGCCGGCCTCGCGCAGGGCCTCCGCGCCGCTGCCGACCCCGACCAGGACCGGCCGTTCCTCACGGATGAAGTGCTTGAGGCGCCGCAGCTCGGCGGCGCGGTCCGCGCCCGGCGCGACCACCAGCACCGTGCGGCCGTAGACCGCGGTCTCGAGGCCGGGGACCCCGACGCCGTCGAGCAGCATCGCCCGCTCGCGGCCCATGAACTCGGTGGTGTTCGCCGAGAACGCCTCGAGCTGCGAGGCCAGGCCCGAGCGGGCCTCCCCGAGCTGGTCGGCCACCGTCTCGGCGGTCTGGGAGAAGCCGCGGGCGACCTCCTGGTCGCCGAGGTAGACCCCGCCGTCGTGCAGCCGCACCGCGGCGCCGTCGCGGACCCGGCGCAGCACGCCCTCGCCGACGTCGTCGACGAGCGCCACCCCGGCGTCGGTGAGGATCTCGGGGCCGAGGTTCGGGTAGCGACCCGAGATCGACGGCGAGACGTTGACGACCCCGGCCACCCCGGCGTCGACGAGCGCGTGCGCCGTCGCGCGGTCGAGGTCGACCTGGTCGATCACCGCGACGTCCCCGCGACCCACCCGGCGGAGCAGCTCCGGGGCGAGCGCGCCGCCCGAGCGTCCGCCGAGGCGCGCCGTGCCGACGACACCGACTGGTGCGTCCTCGGTGCGTCCCCGTGGCCACTTCATGCCCGCCACCCCGCGCCACTGCCACGACCCATGCCTCCGATCGTCGCCGGACGGGCCGGATGTACGGCGCCGACGCGCCGGACCGGGGCGCCGGGGTCACCCGGCCCGGCGACTCCGGCGGCCTCCGCTACGCCGCGTGGCGGCACCGCGCTCGATCGGGGTGGGCGCCGCGCCGTCCCCGGTGCTCGACGCGCGGTCGGCCGCCGCGGCGGCCAGCAGCTCCTCGGCGTGGGCGCGCCCGGTCTCGGTCTCCTCGGTGCCCGCGAGCATGCGGGCGAGCTCGACCACGCGGTCGCCGTCGGAGATCGTGCGCACCGCGCTGCGCGTCACGCCGTGCTCGTCGGTGCCCGTGACGGCCTGCAGCCCGCCCTTGTCGACCACGAGGTGCCGGTCGGCGTACGCGGCCACCTGGGCGAGGTGGGTGACGACGACGACCTGGTGCGTGGCGGCCAGCCGGGCGAGCCGGCGCCCGACCTCCACCGCCGCGCGCCCGCCGACCCCGGCGTCGACCTCGTCGAACACCAGCGTCGGCGTGGTGTCGGCGCCGGCCAGCACGACCTCGACCGCGAGCATCACCCGCGAGCTCCCCGCCCGAGGCGCCCTTGTGTACCGGCAGGGGCAGGGCGCCGGCGTGCGGGGTGAGCAGCAGCTCCACCTCGTCGACACCGTCGGGACCGGCCACCACGCGCCGCCCGTCGACCTCGAGCGCCTGCGGATCGGCGCCCGCGGCCTCCTTCACCCCCACCGCGAGCGCCACCGACGCCGCGCCCATCGCCAGGCCGTCGAGCTCGGCGGACACGGCGGCGCCGAAGCGGTCGGCGGCCTCGCGGCGGGCGGCCGACACCGTGGCGGCGTGCCCGGCGAGCTCGCCGGCCAGCTGCTCGGCCTCCGCGGCCAGGGCGGCGAGCGCCTCGTCGGAGGTGTCGAGGCCGGCGAGGCGCTCGCGCGCGGACGTCGCCCACTCCAGGACGCCGTCGACGTCGGCCGCGTACTTGCGCGTGAGGCTCTTGAGGGCGGCCTGGCGTTCGAGCACCTGCTCGAGACGCTGGGGGTCGGCCTCGAGGCGGGCGAGGTAGTCGGTGAGCTCCGCGGCGGCGTCACCGAGCAGCGCGGCGGCCTCGGCCAGACGCGGATCGAGCCCGGCGAGCGCCGGGTCGTCGCTGCCCTGGACGCGCCGCCGGGCCTCGCCCAGCAGCCCGACCGCGTCGGGCTCCTCCCCCACCCCGTCCGGCGGGCCCGCGAGCGCGGCGAGCGCCGCCGTGGCCGAGGCACGGAGGTCGTCCGCGTCGGCGAGCCTGCGGGCCTCGGCGACGAGATCGGCGTCCTCGCCGGGCTGCGGGTCGACCGACTCGATCTCGGTGAGGCCGTGGCGCAGCATGTCCGACTCGCGGGTGAGCTCGCGGGCCTGCTCGCGGCGGCGGGTGAGCTCGGTGGTCGCCGTTCGCCACGCCGTGCGCGTGCGCCGGTAGGCCGCCAGCGGCTCGGCGACGGCGGCGCCGGCGAAGCGGTCGAGCACGGCGCGCTGCTCGGAGGCACGCAGGAGGCGCAGCGCCTCGTGCTGGCCATGGACGGCGAGCGCGGCGTCGGTGACGTCGGAGAGCACGGCCATCGGGACCGAGCGACCGCCCAGGTGCGCCCGGGAGCGGCCGTCGGCCGAGACGGTGCGCGCGGCGATCAGGCTGCCGTCGTCGTCGAGCGCGGCGCCCGCGTCGGTGGCGAGCCGGACCGCGGAGCGGGGCTCGCCGTCGGGGGTCTCCTCGCCGGCCGCGTCAGCACCGTCGGCCTCGTCGGCCACCTCGTCCGGGGTGGGCAGCAGAAAGCGCCCCTCCACCATGGCCCGCCCCGCGCCGCGACGGACGCGCGACGAGTCCGCGCGGCCACCGCCCAGGAGGTGCAACCCGGTGACCACCATCGTCTTCCCGGCCCCGGTCTCCCCGGTGACCACGGTGAGGCCGGGGTGCAGATCGAGGGTCGCGTCCTCGATGACCCCGAGGGCCTGGATCCTCAGCTCGGCGAGCACGGGCCTCACGATAACCAGGGCCCCCGACGCCGCGGGGCCGAACACGCCGATCCGATCGAACACATGGTCGAACGGTCGGTGTCCGGCGGTCGACGGAGCCGCTCACCGGGCCGACGCTTCAGTGCGTCCGGCCGCGCCAGCCCTGCACCGGGAGCCCGAACTTGCGGACCAGCCGGTCGGTGAACGGCTGGACGCGCAGCCGGGCGAGCAGGACGGGGTTGCGTCCGCGCGCGACCTCGACCCGGGAGCCCGGCGGCAGCTCGATGGTGCGACGCCCGTCGCAGACGAGCACGCCCGCGTCGCCGCGGCCCGACACCTCCAGCGCCACCCGCGAGTCCGGCGAGATCACCAGCGGCCGGGCGAACAGCGCGTGCGCGTTGCTCGGCACCAGCAGCATCGCCTGGACCTCCGGCCACACCACCGGACCGCCCGCGGAGAACGCGTAGGCCGTGGAGCCGGTGGGCGTCGCGCAGAGCACGCCGTCGCACGCGAACTCCGACACCGGGCGCCCGTCGACCTCGAGCACGATGTCGAGCAGCCGCGCCCAGTTCATCTTCTCGACGATCGCCTCGTTGAGCGCCCAGGTCCGGCCCAGCTCGGTGCCGTTCTGGTGGGCCACGACGTCGACGGTCATGCGCTCCTCGACGCGGTAGGTGCGCCCGACGACCGCGTCGAGGACCTCGTCGAGGTCGTCGATGTCGGCCTCGGCGAGGAAGCCGACCCGCCCGAGGTTCACCCCGAGCATCGGCACCCGGGCGTGCCGGGCGAGCTCGGCCGCGCGCAGCAGCGTCCCGTCGCCGCCGAGCACCAGGACGATCTCCATGCCGAAGGCGGCGTCGGAGTCGGCCTCGACCTTGCGCGGGCGCTGGGACTCGGGCAGCTCGTCGAACAGGCCCTCGTCGGTGGAGTACTCGTCGGGCAGCACCCGCAGCGCGAAACCGGCCTCGGCCAGCCGGCGGGCGGCCTGGATCGCCACCTTGCGCGTCGCCTCGCGGCCGGTGTGCACCACCAGCAGCGCGTCGCGCGCCCCGTCCGGGGACGGGGGGTCCTGCGCGTGCGCCCCGCTCATCGGCGCGGACGCGGCCCCGTCGACCCCCGTCACCGGCGCTCCTCCCCGTCGTCCGTTCATGCCGGCCCCTGCTCGACGGCACGTCGCACGAGCACCTCGTCGTCAGTCTGGGCGCTCGCCGGCTCGTCCGCTGTGTGATCGGCAGCTCGTCGCAGCCAGCAGAAGTACTCCACGTTGCCCGACGGCCCGGGCAGCGGGCTGGCCACGACGTCGCGCAGCGCGAGACCCCGCGTGCGGGCCGCGGCCACCACGCCCAGCACCGCCGACGCGCGCAGCGCCGGGTCGCGGACGACGCCACCGGACCCCAGCCGCTCGCGGCCGACCTCGAACTGCGGCTTCACCATCGGCACCAGATCCCCGCCCGGGACGGTGCACGCGACCAGGGCGTCGAGGACGAGGCCCAGCGAGATGAACGACAGGTCGGCGACGACGAGGTCCACCGGCCCCCCGATGTCCCCGGGGGTCAGCGACCGGACGTTGACGCGGTCGTGCACCGCGACCCGCGGGTCGGTCTGCAGCGCCCACACCAGCTGCCCGTAGCCGACGTCGACGGCGACCACCTCGCGCGCGCCGCGGCGCAGCAGCACGTCGGTGAACCCGCCGGTCGACGCGCCGGCGTCGAGGCAGCGGCGGCCGTCGACGGCGAGGCCACGCGGCGCGAACGCCTCCAGGGCGCCGAGCAGCTTCTGCGCACCCCGCGACGCCCAGCCCGGGTCGTCGACGTCGTCGCGGACGACCACGGCCGCCGCGGTCTCGACAGCCGTCGCCGGCTTCGTCGCGACCGAGCCGCCGACCGTCACCCGCCCGTCGGCGATGAGCCCGGCGGCGTGCTCGCGCGAGCGCGCGAGGCCGCGACGGACCAGCTCCGCGTCGAGCCGCAGCCGGCGCGCGGTCGACCGGGCCACCGCGGTCAGGTCCGGTCCACGTCGGCCAGCACGGCGACCATCGCGTCGTGCACGGCCTCGAAGCGGACGGCGTGCTCGGCCGCGTCGAACGCCTCGTCGGGTCCGTCGGCGGACGGCAGGGCGCGCACGGCCCCGCGCAGGACGGCCAGGGGCTCGGCGTCGGCCGTGATGGCGTCGCCGGGCTCAGTCATGGCGTGTCCTCCGACGTCGGGACGGTGGTCCTGTCGCCGTCCACGCTAACGCGTCACCCGGTCGCGAGCCCCAGGGTGCTGATCATCTTCTCGGCGCGGTCGTCGGCGGCACGGACCTCGGCGCCGCCGGCCGGCGCGTCCCAGGCCACCCGGCACAGGGCCCGCAGGGCGCCGGCGGTGTCGTCGTCGGCGCCCGCCGCCAGCACGACGACGCCGTCCTCGCGGCTCGCCGTCCAGCCGCCGGTGTCGCCGTCGAGCACGCGGATGGCGTCGAGGTCCCCGCCGAGGACCTGCAGGTCGGGGCCGAGGTAGGTCGGGCGCTGCTCGGGCGGCGCGCCGAGCACGTCCGCGGCCGTGGACACGCCGGTGAGGACGAGCAGGCTGTCGGCGTCGACGGCGTGGCCGCCCGCGATGTCGGTGTCCAGGCGGTCCCCGATCACCAGGGGTCGCTGCGCCCCGGCGCGCTCGATGGCCTGGCGCAGCAGGGGCGCCGCCGGCTTGCCCGCCACCTCGGGCTCGCGACGGCACGCGGTCCGCAGCACGGCCACCATCGACCCGTTGCCCGGCAGGAAGCCCCGCTCGTTGGGCAGGGTGGGGTCGACGTTGCAGGCGACCCAGTGCGCGCCTCGGTTCAGGGCGAGCGCCGCCTCGGCGAGGATGCGCCAGCCGGTGTCGGGCGAGTGGCCCTGCACCACCGCGACCGGCGTGTCCTCCTCCGAACGCACGGGCGTCAGCCCGACCAGACGGATCTCCTCGGCCAGCGCCTCGGCGCCGACGACCAGCACCGGCGCCCCGGGCTCGCAGTGCTCGGCGACGACCGCCGCGCCCGCCTGGGCGCTGGTCACGACATCGCCGGGCTCCAGCGTCAGGCCCAGCTCGCGCAGGTGTTCGGCCACCTCGTCCGGGCCGCGCGAGGCGTTGTTCGTGACGTAGGAGACGGTCGCGGCGTGGCGCGCGGCCTCGAGGCTCTCGACGGCCCCGTCGATCGCGTCCGGGCCGCGGTAGACCGTGCCGTCGAGGTCGACGAGCAGCGCGTCGTAGCCGCTCACGCCGTCGGCCCCGCCGTGTCGTCGTGAGCGTCGGTCTCGTCGACGTCGGTCTCGTCGGCGTCGTCCTGAGCCTCGGCGATCCCGGGCTCGGCCTCTGCCGCGACGACCCCTTCGCCTGCGCCGAGCATGATCGCTCGCTCCTCGGCGTCCGTCTCGCCGTCGAGGTCCGTGCCGGCGGCCTCGAGGAACGCTCGGATGGCGTCATCGGTGCGGCCGGCGGCCTGGAGCGCCTCGGCGTAGGCGTAGAAGAGCCGCGGCACCCACGGCTCGTCGCGCGACGCGTCGAGCTCGGGGACCTGCAGGCCGACGACGGCGGCGTCGGCCTCGCCGAGGTCGCGCCGCGCCCCGGAGACCACGATCAGCAGCTCGACGGCCTCCTCGGGCTCCAGGTCACGGGCCTCGGGGCTGCGCGAGAGCTCGATCGCGCGCTCCGGGCGGCCCAGGGCGCGCTCGGCGTCGGCCATCACCGGCAGGTGGCCGTCGCCGCCCATCCGCCGGCTCGCGCGCAGCTCGGAGAGCGCCTCGGCCCACTCGCCGGCGTGGTACGCAGCGAGGCCCGACGCCTCGCGGACCATCGCGACCCGGCTCGCCCGGTGCCGCGCGAACCGCGCGTGGGCGAGCGCCGCCTCGGGCTCGTCGTCCACGAGCTCGCCGACCGCGACGAGGTGCCGCGCGACCATGTCGGCCAGGTCCTTCGGGAGCCCCCGCAGGGCACGCCGTGCCTCCTGGTCGAGGAGCTCGGGCGTGATGTCGTCCGGCAACGGCGGCGCGACCGGCCGCGGGGCGGCGTCCTGGTGTCGCTCGATCGGTGCCTGGACGTGCGCGGTCCGGCGCGCGTCGGCGCCGCCGCGGCGCTCGGGGTCGGCCGCGCGCGGGTCGCGACGGCGCTCGTCGCGGCCGTCGCCGCGGGCCCTCGCCGGGCGCCCGCCCAGGCGGTCGTCACGGGGACGGTCACTGCGGGGACGGTCCTGGCGAGGCCGGTCGCCCGAGGGACGGTCGTCCCGCCGCCGGTCGCCGCCACCACCGGCCGGCCGGTCGCCACGGGAACGGTCGTCGCGCGGGCGGTCGCCGGCCGGGCGGTCACCGCGGGGACGCTCCGTCCGGCCTCGGTCGTCGCCGCGGGGACGGTCGTCACGCGGGCGGTCACTGCGAGGCCGATCACTGCGCGGACGATCGTCACGCGGGCGGTCCGACGCGGGCCGGTCGCTGCGAGGGCCGCCGCGGGGGCGGTCGTCACCCCGGTCGTCGGGCCGTCCGCGGGAGTCGGGGCGGCCACCACCGCGGGAGGCGCCGCCACCGTCGCGCGCGGGACGTCCACGGTCCGGGCCGCCACCGGTCGGGCGACCGCCGGAGCCACCCGGACCACGACGGGGCCCGCCGCGGGCACCGGGTGCCGCGTCGCCGGAGCGTCCGTTGTCGCGACCCCGCGGACCGGGACCCCGGCCCTCGGAGCGCTCGCTGTCACGTCCCTCCGAACGACGGTCGGCGCCGCCGCGAGGGCGGTCGCCGGGGCCGTCGCCGCGGCCACCGCGGTCGTCGCGGGCAGGCCGGTCGCCGTTGCGGGGCCGGCCGGTGCCGCCGCCCTTCGGGGCTCCGCGGTCGCGGCCGGTGGGCGCACGACGGGGGCCACTCTGCCGGTCGTCCCGCGACGAGCCGGTGGCACGCCCCTGGCGGGGGCCGTCGTCGGCTCCGCGCGAGCCGGCCCCGTCCGACGCATCCGACGACATGGCGGGCCTCCTCAGGGCATGAAAAAGGGCAGGGCTCCGGCCGGAGTCCTGCCCGTCATCAGTCTCGCTGTTCAGGGTTCCCTCCTCACGAGGAGGAGAGGTGTGGGGGTGGTCGGGTGTTCCGGCGGTGTCCTACTCTCCCACGACCTGTCGGTCGCAGTACCATCGGCGCTGGAGGGCTTAGCTTCCGGGTTCGGGATGGGTCCGGGCGTTTCCCCTCCGCTGTGACCACCGGAACACCCCACCACCCCCACAAGACCGGTTGCCCGGTTGTGGGGTGGGGTGTGTGGTCGCTGGGATATGCACAGTGGACGCGAACAGAATTTCTTCTGTTTCGTTACGCAGTTTGTTTGCCGTGTTCACACACAAGCTCGTCGTGATTGCTTGACGTGTGTGTGGGCAAGTCCTCGGCCTATTAGTACCAGTCCACTGAACGCCTTGCGGCGATTACATGTCTGGCCTATCAACCCACTGGTCTGGTGGGGGCCTTAACCCTCGAAGGGGTGGGAGACCTCATCTTGGAACAGGCTTCCCGCTTAGATGCCTTCAGCGGTTATCCTTTCCGAACGTAGCCAACCAGCCGTGCCCCTGGCGGGACAACTGGCACACCAGAGGTTCGTCCGTCCCGGTCCTCTCGTACTAGGGACAGCCTTCCTCAAGTCTCCTGCGCGCGCGGCGGATAGGGACCGAACTGTCTCACGACGTTCTAAACCCAGCTCGCGTACCGCTTTAATGGGCGAACAGCCCAACCCTTGGGACCTACTCCAGCCCCAGGATGCGACGAGCCGACATCGAGGTGCCAAACCATGCCGTCGATATGGACTCTTGGGCAAGATCAGCCTGTTATCCCCGGGGTACCTTTTATCCGTTGAGCGACACCCCAACCACGTGGTGGTGCCGGATCACTAGTCCCGACTTTCGTCCCTGCTCGACCCGTCGGTCTCACAGTCAAGCTCCCTTGTGCACTTGCACTCGACACCTGGTTGCCGACCAGGCTGAGGGAACCTTTGGGCGCCTCCGTTACCCTTTGGGAGGCAACCGCCCCAGTTAAACTACCCACCAGGCACTGTCCCTGGACCAGATCATGGTCCGAGGTTAGATGCCCAATTCGACCAGAGTGGTATTTCAACGTTGACTCCACGATCACTGGCGTGACCGCTTCCCAGTCTCCCACCTATCCTACACAAGCCGAACCGAGCACCAATACCAAGCTGTAGTGAAGGTCCCGGGGTCTTTCCGTCCTGCCGCGCGTAACGAGCATCTTTACTCGTAGTGCAATTTCGCCGAGTCTGTGGTCGAGACAGCGGGGAAGTCGTTACGCCATTCGTGCAGGTCGGAACTTACCCGACAAGGAATTTCGCTACCTTAGGATGGTTATAGTTACCACCGCCGTTTACTGGCGCTTAAGTTCTCAGCTTCACCCCGAAGGGTTAACCGGTCCCCTTAACGTTCCAGCACCGGGCAGGCGTCAGTCCGTATACATCGTCTTGCGACTTCGCACGGACCTGTGTTTTTAGTAAACAGTCGCTTCCCCCTGGTCTCTGCGGCCCCACCCCGCTAACCCGCAAGGGGTTTCACGGGACAGGGCCCCCCTTCTCCCGAAGTTACGGGGGCATTTTGCCGAATTCCTTGACCACAGTTCGCTCGAACGCCTCGGTATTCTCTACCTGACCACCTGTGTTGGTTTGGGGTACGGGTCGCGTAGGAACTCGCTAGAGGCTTTTCTCGGCAGCATGGGATCACTCTACTTCGCCTCAAACGGCTATGCGTCACGTCTCAGCCTTGATGGTGAACGGATTTGCCTGTCCACCGGCCTACACGCTTGCACCAGCACTACCACTAGCTGGCGGAGCTGCCCTCCTGCGTCACCCCATCGCTTGGCTACTACCAGGCGGGGTCCCGCGCTCCCCTCGAGGTGCTCCCGAAGGAGACACCCGAGGTTCGGGCGGTTAGCACACCTGGATTCGCCAGGGACGCGCCTACACGAGCACGGGAATATCAACCCGTTGTCCATCGACTACGCCTGTCGGCCTCGCCTTAGGTCCCGGCTCACCCTGGGCGGAAAAACCTGGCCCAGGAACCCTTGGTCATCCGGCGGCAGAGTTTCTCACTCTGCTATCGCTACTCATGCCTGCATTCTCACTCACACGGGCTCCACGACTGGATCACTCCGCCGCTTCACCGCCCGCATGACGCTCCCCTACCCAACACCACCACCAGCTACGCCATCAAGGGCAAGCAGTGTTCACGCGGTGTTGCCGCGGCTTCGGCGGTGCGCTTGAGCCCCGCTACATTGTCGGCGCAGGACCACTTGACCAGTGAGCTATTACGCACTCTTTCAAGGATGGCTGCTTCTAAGCCAACCTCCTGGTTGTCTGGGCGATCCCACATCCTTTCCCACTTAGCGCACGCTTAGGGGCCTTAGCCGGCGATCTGGGCTGTTTCCCTCTCGACTACGAACCTTATCGCCCGCAGTCTCACTGCCGCGCTCTCGCTCACCGGCATTCGGAGTTTGGCTGACTTCAGTAAGCTTGTAGGCCCCCTAGGCCAACCAGTGCTCTACCTCCGGTGAGTACCACGCGACGCTGCACCTAAATGCATTTCGGGGAGAACCAGCTATCACGGAGTTTGATTGGCCTTTCACCCCTACCCACAGCTCATCCCCCAGGTTTTCAACCCTGGTGGGTTCGGGCCTCCACGCCGTCTTACCGGCGCTTCACCCTGGCCATGGGTAGATCACTCCGCTTCGGGTCTAGAGCACGCGACTACGATCGCCCTATTCGGACTCGCTTTCGCTACGGCTACCCCTCAACGGGTTAACCTCGCCACGTACCGCTAACTCGCAGGCTCATTCTTCAAAAGGCACGCCATCACCCCGCAAGGCTCTGACGGCTTGTAGGCACACGGTTTCAGGTACTGTTTCACTCCCCTCCCGGGGTACTTTTCACCTTTCCCTCACGGTACTCGTCCGCTATCGGTCATCAGGGAGTATTTAGGCTTACCGGGTGGTCCCGGCAGATTCACAGCGAATTTCACGGGCTCGCTGCTACTCGGGAACACCGCAACGGGAGAACGCAGTGTTTTCGTCTACGGGGGTCTCACCCTCTACGCCGACGCGTCCCAACGCCTTCGACTAACACCACGAACACCCGCACCAGGGCGGCAGCCCTGATACGCGGAACCCCACAACACCCCACCAGCAACGCCTGCCGGCT
This sequence comes from Actinomycetospora sp. CA-053990, assembly GCF_050948445.1. Taxonomy (NCBI): domain Bacteria; kingdom Bacillati; phylum Actinomycetota; class Actinomycetes; order Pseudonocardiales; family Pseudonocardiaceae; genus Actinomycetospora; species Actinomycetospora sp. CA-053990. Next base: position 3,638,839 of record NZ_CP192043.1, read on the forward strand.
CTCACACTGGCGGGGTTTAGCCTCTTCCGCTTTCGCTCGCCACTACTCACGGAATCACTCTTGTTTTCTTCTCCTGCGGGTACTGAGATGTTTCACTTCCCCGCGTTCCCTCCCACCGTCCTATACATTCAGACGGCGGTGACACCCCATGACGGGTGCCGGGTTACCCCATTCGGACACCCTCGGATCAAAGCTCGGTTGACAGCTCCCCGAGGACTATCGCGGCCTCCCACGTCCTTCATCGGCTCCTGATGCCCAGGCATCCACCGTGCGCCCTTAACAACTTGACCAACACACACATCAAGAAATCACGACACAAATGTGCACAGAAACAAAAGATGCTCGCGTCCACTGTACAATTCTCAACGACCACACGAACCGCCACCACACCCCCCACAACACGGGGAGCAGGTGAACGATCGCCCCTAGAGACCAACAACCACCCCACACCTCCGAAGAGAGTGCGGGGCCGGTTGTCCTCTCAGGACCCAACAGTGTGCTGCCCAACCTCGAAAAGTCGGGAGTTCGGTGATTCCACATTTCTCGAGCAACCCCCTCCCACCCCCGACACAGAGTCCGAAGACTCCTGGTCCGAAGACCGAGTTCGGGGAGGTACTGGGGCCCTCCACCACCAGCACGGGCGTGCACAGAACATTCGCCTGTGGACACGCCGGCTGATGGTGTTCGGTGAAGCTCCTTAGAAAGGAGGTGATCCAGCCGCACCTTCCGGTACGGCTACCTTGTTACGACTTCGTCCCAATCGCCAGTCCCACCTTCGACCGCTCCCCCCCTTGCGGGTTGGGCCACGGGCTTCGGGTGTTACCGACTTTCGTGACGTGACGGGCGGTGTGTACAAGGCCCGGGAACGTATTCACCGCAGCGTTGCTGATCTGCGATTACTAGCGACTCCGACTTCACGGGGTCGAGTTGCAGACCCCGATCCGAACTGAGACCGGCTTTACGAGATTCGCTCCACCTCACGGCTTCGCAGCCCTCTGTACCGGCCATTGTAGCATGTGTGAAGCCCTGGACATAAGGGGCATGATGACTTGACGTCATCCCCACCTTCCTCCGAGTTGACCCCGGCAGTCTCCCATGAGTCCCCGGCATCACCCGCTGGCAACATAGGACAAGGGTTGCGCTCGTTGCGGGACTTAACCCAACATCTCACGACACGAGCTGACGACAGCCATGCACCACCTGCACACCAGCCACAAGGGAACGCCCATCTCTGGACGCGTCTAGTGCATGTCAAACCCAGGTAAGGTTCTTCGCGTTGCATCGAATTAATCCACATGCTCCGCCGCTTGTGCGGGCCCCCGTCAATTCCTTTGAGTTTTAGCCTTGCGGCCGTACTCCCCAGGCGGGGCGCTTAATGCGTTAGCTGCGGCACGGAACCCGTGGAATGGACCCCACACCTAGCGCCCAACGTTTACGGCATGGACTACCAGGGTATCTAATCCTGTTCGCTACCCATGCTTTCGCTCCTCAGCGTCAGTATCGGCCCAGAGACCCGCCTTCGCCACCGGTGTTCCTCCTGATATCTGCGCATTTCACCGCTACACCAGGAATTCCAGTCTCCCCTGCCGAACTCTAGTGATGCCCGTATCGACCGCACGCCCAGAGTTAAGCCCCAGGTTTTCACGGCCGACGTGACACACCGCCTACGAGCTCTTTACGCCCAATAATTCCGGACAACGCTCGCACCCTACGTATTACCGCGGCTGCTGGCACGTAGTTGGCCGGTGCTTCTTCTCGACCTACCGTCACCCCATCCAGAAGATGGAGCTTCGTCGATCGCGAAAGAGGTTTACAACCCGAAGGCCGTCATCCCTCACGCGGCGTTGCTGCGTCAGGCTTCCGCCCATTGCGCAAGATTCCCCACTGCTGCCTCCCGTAGGAGTCTGGGCCGTGTCTCAGTCCCAGTGTGGCCGATCACCCTCTCAGGCCGGCTATCCGTCGTCGCCTTGGTAGGCCATCACCCCACCAACAAGCTGATAGACCGCGGGCCCATCCCCCACCGAAAAAACTTTCCACCAAGAAACATGCGCTTCAAGGTCATATCCGGTATTAGACCCAGTTTCCCGGGCTTATCCCGAAGTGGAGGGCAGGTCACCCACGTGTTACTCACCCGTTCGCCGCTCGTGTACCCCGAAGGGCCTTACCGCTCGACTTGCATGTGTTAAGCACGCCGCCAGCGTTCGTCCTGAGCCAGGATCAAACTCTCCAACAAATAACATTGGAACAAAACAGTCCCAGCAAAAACACCCGACCCCACTGGCAAACAAGGCCGAGCGCACTCAAAGAAACCCGATCAAACACCCGAGAACCCCAAAAGAGGGGTCCTCACGATGCCGACGGGATAAAACCCACCAAACATTCAGCACACTGTTGAGTTCTCAAAGGACAACCACACCACCGTACAAGCCAGCCCGCGAGGGCCAGACCTTCCGGAGGGCGACCTTTCTACCCTAGTTCTCCGCGAGGCCCGGGGGCAACCCCTGATCTCGCGATGACCAGAACTCTACACACGCTCGAAACCTGCCCTCACGCGGGGGGTGGATCAGCGCGTCGTCCCTGGTCATCGGAGGTTCCCCCGCTCCCAGCAGGCGAAACGGCTCAGGCGCCGGCCAGCTCCACCCCGGCGGCGTTGCGCTTGCCCCGCCGCAGGACCAGCCAGCGGCCGTGCAGGAGGTCGCCGTCGCCGGGCGCCCAGTCCTCGGTCTCGACCTTCGCGTTGTTCACGTACGCGCCACCTTCGGCGATGGTGCGCCGGGCCGCGCCGCGCCCGGTGGCGAGGCCCGTCCCGACGAGCATGTCGACGATCGTGGGGCGCTCCGAGCGCTCCGCGGTGTACGACGGGATCTCGGCGACCGCGGCGGCGAGCGTCGCGGCGTCCAGCTCGCGCAGCTCTCCCCGTCCGAAGAGCGCGCGGCTCGCGGCCTCGGCCCGCTCGACCTCCTGCTGACCGTGCACCTGGGCCGTCACCGCCCGGGCCAGTGCCCGCTGGGCCTCGCGCGCCTGCGGCTTCTCCGCGGTGAGCCGCTCGAGCTCCTCGATCTCCTCGCGCTCGAGCCAGGTGAAGGCGCGCAGGTAGGTGCCCACCATCGCGTCCTCGGCCTGGATCCAGAACTGGTAGAAGGCGTAGGGGCTGGTCATGCTCGGGTCGAGCCACACCGTGCCCGACTCCGTCTTGCCGAACTTGGTGCCGTCGGCCTTCGTGATCAACGGTGTCCCGAGCGCGTGCAGCGACTTCCCCTCGACGCGGTGGACCAGGTCGGTGCCCGCGGTGAGGTTGCCCCACTGGTCGCTCCCCCCGGTCTGCAGCGTGCAGCCGTACCGGCGGTGGAGCTCGAGGAAGTCGTAGGACTGCAGCAGCTGGTAGGAGAACTCGGCGTAGCTGATGCCCTCGTCGGACTCCATCCGCCGGCTCACGGCCTCCTTGGCGAGCATCCGCCCGACCCGGAAGTGCTTGCCGACGTCGCGCAGGAAGTCGAGCGCGGAGAGCCCCTCGGTCCAGTCGAGGTTGTTGACCAGCAGGGCCGCGTTCTCGCCCGCGTCGAAGTCCAGGAACGGGCGCAGTTGCGCGCCGAGCTTGCCGACCCACTCGGAGACGACCTCACGGTCGTTGAGGACCCGCTCGGACGTCGGCTTCGGGTCGCCGATGAGGCCGGTCGCGCCGCCGACGAGGGCGATCGGACGGTGCCCGGCGCGCTGGAACCGGGCGAGCGTGAGCCACTGCAGCAGGTGCCCGATGTGGGCGCTGGGCGCGGTGGGGTCGATCCCGGAGTAGAGGGTGACCATGCCGGCGTCGAGGTCGCGGCGCAGGGCGTCGAGGTCGGTGCTCTGGGCGATCAGACCCCGCCAGGCGAGGTCGTCGAGGAGGTGCGGGCCCCCGGTCGAAGCGGTCACGGCGCCATTGTCGCGCGCGGGCTCACCAGTCGGGACCGTCGGCCCGCGCGCGTCCGGCCTTGTACGGCGTCACGGCCCGGGATCCCGCCACCCAGAACCGCCACGGACGCTCCTGGCCCGCCGCGACGCCGACGCGCGGACCGGTGCGGACGTCGGCGTCCGGCACCCGCTGCCCGGTCTCGAGACGGACCGGCGACGACGCGGACAGCACGTCGATGCCGTTGTGCTCGCGCCCGAGCCCGAGCAGGGCGCACAGGCGCGCGGGGCCCCGGGCCAGCTCGGCGTCGCGTCCCCGCGCCGTCGGGCGACGGGCGTGCGCGAGCCCCAGGTCGGAGATCACCTCGCCGGCGCGCAGGAGCACCGCGCCGGCCTCGCCCTCGGTGAGGCAGACGACGTTGGCGCAGAAGTGCATGCCGTAGACGAAGTAGACGTAGAGGTGCCCGGCCGGTCCCCACATGACGGCGTTGCGCGGGGTCCGCCCCCGGTAGCAGTGCGACGCGGGGTCGTCCGCGCCGCGGTAGGCCTCCACCTCGACCACGCGCACGCGCACCTCCCCCTCGGGGGTGTCGGCGACGAGCTCGGCGCCGAGCATGCGCGGAGCGGCCTCGAGCACGTCGACCGAGAGGTCCGAGGCGTCCAGGAGCGTCATCGCCGCTGATCCTCCCCCGCAGGATCGGACCGTCAGCGCGGCGCCCCCGTCCGGGCGAGGTACTCGTCGGCCCGGATCGCGCGGGGCTCGTCGTACCCGACGGGCAGGTGGACCCGGCCCGACGTCGTCCGGAAGTACACCTCCCAGGCGTGGAAGGCGAGGAACGCGCGCTCGTCGGCCGCCATCACGCCGGCGTAGGCGCGCACGGCGCGGACGTAGCGCTGGTCGTTGTTGTAGCGACGCAGCGCGCGGTCCACGCCCGCCGCGGTGTCGGCCCCGTTGGCCTGCAGGTAGTTCGCCGCCCCGAGGATCGCGTCGTGGGGGTCGTCGACGTCGCCACCGAGCCCGTAGCTCGCCCAGGTGGAGGGCATGAACTGCATCGGCCCGCGGGCCCCGGCCTCGGAGTGCGAGGCGATGCGTCCCATCCGGGACTCGACGAGGTTGACCGCGGCGAGGACGTGCCACGGCACGCCGAAGCGCTGCTCGGCCTCCGCGTAGAGGGCGCGCAGCCGGTCGGGCGGGAGCGGCTCGGCGATGCGCCAGGCCGGGAGCTCGTCGCCGGGGGCGCCCTTCGCCATCGCGAGCAGGTCGCGGCCCGCCGTGACGATGCGGTTCGTGACGTCGGCGGGGCCCGGCGGCAGGGCGGCGAGGACGGGGCGAGCCGCTCGGGGTGGAACGCGAGCTCCTCGTACGCGACCTGGGCGGTGCGCGCCGCGGCCGCGACCTCGCGTGGCGACCGCGCGGGGTCGGCGATCGTGGCCTGGGCCGTCTCGATCTCCCGGGCCAACGCCGCGGGGTCGCTCGAGACCGTCGGTCCGTGGGGGCCGATCGCGTCGGACGACGGCTCCGGCGCGGCGGCCGGGACGGGGGCCGCGGGTGGCGGCGTCGGGGGTTGGTCGGCACACCCGGCGAGCGCGGCGACCAGGGCGGCCCCGACCAGGAGTCGCCGACCCCACCGTCCCCCGATCACGGTGTCCGAGCGTAACGACGTCCGGCATCCTCGGGCGTGGCCGAGGGAGGAGCTCATGACCGCATCCACACGGACGGAGGACCTGCTGCGCGGGCTCCGGGACCGCTGCCTGGCGCTCCCCGAGGTGACCGAGGGCCCGACGCACGGCGCGCCGACGTGGTTCGTGCGCCGCCGGTCGTTCGTCAAGTTCGTGGATCCCGCCGGCCACCGGCTCGCCGAGCGCAGCATCGCGTTCTGGGCGGCGGCGCCGCCCGGGGCCCGCGACGAGCTGATCGCCGCGGACCCCGAGCAGTACTTCGTCCCGCGGTTCGGCGGTCGCGCGTGGGTCGGGATGCGCCTCGACACCCCGCGCCTGGAGTGGGCGGAAGTCGGCGAGATCGTCACCGACGCCTACCGCCAGGTCGCGCCGAGGTTCCTGGTCGCGCGTCTCGACCACGCACCGTGAGTCCGAGGCGCCCGTCTCCGATCGAGTGCGTGGCCCTCTCGGCGTGCTCCCCCGATTCGGACAGACTCAACGTCTGCGACGGTCCGACGCTGACACGAATCGGGGGTGACCCTCAGCGACGGTCGATCGGGCGCCCGGCCCAGGCGTGGGCCTCGATCGCGGCGGCGAAGACGCGGTCGAGCTGCTCGGACACGCGCTTCGGGGCCGTGCCGCCGTGCGCGTCGCGCGAGGCGATCGAGCCGGCGACCGTGAGCACGGCGCGGACGTCGGGGGTCAGCGCCGGGTCGCACTCGGCCAGCTCGGCGTCGGTGAGCTCGTCGAGCCCCACGCCGCGGGCCTCGGCCGCGCGGACGCAGGCGCCCGCCGCGGCGTGGGCCCGCCGGAACGGCACGCCCTGGCGCACCAGCCACTCGGCGAGGTCGGTGGCCAGCGTGAAGCCCGCCGGGGCGAGCTCGGCGAGACGGTCGGTGTGGAACGTCAGCGTCCTGATCATGCCGGCCATCGCCGGGAGCACCATCGCGAGCTGGGCCGCCGAGTCGAACAGCGGCTCCTTGTCCTCCTGCAGGTCGCGGTTGTAGGCCAGCGGCAGGGCCTTGAGCGTCGTCATCAGCCCCGCGAGGTTCCCGACGAGCCGGCCGGCCTTGCCGCGCGCGAGCTCCGCGACGTCCGGGTTCTTCTTCTGCGGCATGATCGACGACCCGGTCGACCAGGCGTCCGCGAGCGTCACGTACCCGAACTCCGCGGTCGCCCAGAGGATGACCTCCTCGGCGATCCGCGAGAGGTCCACCGCGATCTGGGCCAGCACGTACGCGCCCTCGGCGGCGAGGTCGCGCGACGCCGTCCCGTCGATGGAGTTGTCGACGGCGTCGACGAACCCCAGGTCGTGGGCGACGGCCGCCGGGTCGAGGCCCAGCGAGGTCCCCGCCAGGGCCCCGGACCCGTAGGGCGAGTACGCCAGCCGCCGGTCGAGGTCCCGGCACCGGCCGACGTCGCGCAGCAGGGCCTGGGCGTGCGCCGCGAGGTGGTGGGCCAGCAGCACCGGCTGCGCGTGCTGCAGATGCGTGCGGCCGGGCATGGCGGCGTCCGGGTAGGCGCGGGCCTGGATGAGCAGCGCGTCGACCACACCCGCCACGCCGCGCACCACCTCGCGCAGCTCGTCGCGCAGCCACATCCGCAGCTGGGTGGCGATCTGGTCGTTGCGGGAGCGGCCGGCGCGCAGGCGCCCGCCGACGTCCTCCCCCGCCCGTTCGATCAGACCCCGCTCGAGGGCGGTGTGCACGTCCTCGTCGTCCTCAGCGGGCAGGAACGCGCCGGAGTCGACGTCGTCGGCGAGGCGGCGCAACCCGTCGAGCATGGCCTCGAGCTGCTCGTCGGTGAGCAGCCCCGCGCCGTGCAGCACCCGGGCGTGGGCGCGGGAGCCGGCGATGTCGTAGGGCGCGAGCACCCAGTCGAACTGCGTCGACTTCGACAGGGCCGCCATCACCGCGTCCGGCCCGGACGCGAACCGCCCGCCCCAGAGGGCAGACCCTTCCGGCATCAGGCCTGATCCCCCAGATTCTGATCACGCCGTGCGGCGATCTTGGACGGCAGACCCCAGAGCTGCACGAAGCCCTTGGCCAGCGACTGGTCGAACAGGTCGCCCTCGTCGTAGGTGGCGAGGTTGAAGTCGTAGAGCGACTCCGCGCTGCGGCGCCCGGTGGGCACCGCGCGACCGCCGTGCAGCGTCATCCGGACCTCGCCGGTGACGTGCTCCTGGGTCGAGTCGACGAACGCGTCGAGGCTGCGGCGCAGCGGCGAGAACCAGAGGCCGTCGTAGACCAGCTCGCCCCAGCGCTGCTCGACCTGGCGCTTGAACCGCGCCTGCTCGCGCTCGACGGTGACGTTCTCGAGCTCCTGGTGGGCGGTGATCAGCGCGATCGCGCCCGGGGCCTCGTAGACCTCGCGGCTCTTGATGCCGACGAGGCGGTCCTCGACCATGTCCAGCCGCCCGATGCCCTGGGCGCCGGCGCGCCGGTTGAGCTGCTCGATGGCCTGCAGGACCGTGACCTTCTGCCCGTCGAGCGTCACCGGCACGCCGGCCTCGAAGCCGACGACGACCTCGTCGGCCTCGCGCGGCTCGGCGGGGTTCGCGGTGTAGGAGTAGACGTCCTCGATCGGCCCGTTCCAGATGTCCTCGAGGAAGCCGGTCTCGACCGCGCGGCCCCAGACGTTCTGGTCGATCGAGTACGGCGAGCGCTTGTTGACGTCGATCGGCAGCGAGCGCTCCTCGGCCCACTGGATCGCCTTCTCGCGGGTCCAGGCGAAGTCGCGGACCGGGGCGATCACGTCGAGGTCCGGCGCGAGCGCGCCGACGCCGACCTCGAAGCGCACCTGGTCGTTGCCCTTGCCCGTGCAGCCGTGCGCGACCGTCGAGGCGCCGTGGGCGCGGGCGGCGTCCGCGAGGTGCTTGACGATCAGCGGCCTCGACAGCGCCGAGACCAGCGGGTAGCGGTCCATGTAGAGCGCGTTGGCCCGCAGCGCCGGCAGGCAGAAGCCCTCGGCGAACTCGTCGCGGGCGTCGGCGACGGCCGCCTCGACCGCCCCGCAGTCCAGGGCGCGCTTGCGGATGACCTCCAGGTCCTCGCCGCCCTGCCCGACGTCGACGGCGACCGCGACGACCTCGCGCCCGGTCTCCTCCGCGATCCAGCCGATGGCGACGGAGGTGTCGAGACCTCCGGAGTACGCCAGCACGATCCGCTCGCTCACTGCTCTCCCTCTTCCTGCTCACGCTCGATGGTCGAGGACGACCGCGCCGTCGTCCGGGTGCTCAACGTCCGCAGCAGCGCCGCGAGACCTGCCCCGTCGAGGGGCTCGCGGGCGACGACGAGCACCGTGTCGTCACCGGCGATACAGCCGACCACCTCGGCCAGGGCCGCGCGGTCCAGTGAGCTGGCCAGGTAGTGCGCGGCCCCCGGTGGGGTACGCAGCACCGCCAGGTTGCCGGAGTGGTCGGCGGAGACCAGCAGCTCGGCGAGCAGCCGGGACAGTCTGTCGGTGCCCCCGACGACGCCGCGCACCGGGCTGCCGTCGTCGGGCACCACGTACCGGCCGATGCCGCCGTCGGCCCCGCGCAGCTTCACCGCGCCCAGCTCGTCGAGGTCGCGCGAGAGCGTGGCCTGGGTGACCTCGACGCCCTCGGACGCGAGCAGCCCCGCGAGCTCCGCCTGGCTGTGCACCTCGCGCTCGGTGAGCAGCGCGACGACCCGGGCCTGGCGCGCGGCACGACTGGTGACACCCCTGGTCTCGGTCATCGCGACCGCTCCAGCAACCACGCCAGCACCGCCTTCTGGGCGTGCAGGCGGTTCTCGGCCTCGTCCCACACCGCCGACGCGGGCCCGTCGATGACGCCCGCGGTGATCTCGTCCCCGCGGTGGGCGGGCAGGCAGTGCAGGACGGTGACGCCGGCGCCCGCGCGGGCCACCGCGGCCTCGTCGAGGCGGAACGGTTCGAGCACCGCGCGGTCGCGGCCGTCGGACTCCTGGCCCATGGAGGTCCAGGTGTCGGTGACCAGCACGTCGGCGCCGTCGGCCGCGCCCGGGTCGTCGGTGACGGTGACCGAGCCGCCGGTCTCGACGGCGCGCGCCCCGGCGTCCTCGAGCACCGCCGCGTCGGGGGTGAAGCCCGCCGGCGCGGCGATCCGGACGTGCATGCCGGCGGTGGCGCCGCCGAGCAGCAGCGACTGGGCCATGTTGTTGGCGCCGTCGCCGAGGTAGGTCAGCGTGAGGCCCGCGGTGCGGCCGTGGCGCTCGACGATCGTCTGCAGGTCGGCGAGGACCTGGCACGGGTGGAAGCCGTCGGTCAGCGCGTTGACCACCGGCACCGTCGCGGCGCCGGCCATCTCCTGGATGCGCTCCTCGGTGCTCGTGCGCCACACGATCGCGTCGACGTAGCGCGAGAGCACGCGGGCGGTGTCGGCGATCGTCTCGCCGCGGCCGAGCTGGGCGGCGTTCCCGTCGATCATCACGGGCGTGCCGCCGAGGGCGGCGATGCCGACCTCGAACGACACCCGCGTGCGCGTCGACGCCTTGTCGAACACCACCGCGACGGCCCGCGGGCCGGCCAGCGGCGTCCGGGCGAACGGGGCGGCCTTCATCGCCGCGGCGAGCTCCAGCACCTCGGCCTGCTCGGCCGGGGTCAGGTCGTCGTCCCGCAGGAAGTGCCGCACGCCCGTCGTCAGGAGGGTCACGAGCCGGCCGCCTCGGCCGCCGCGGCGCCCTGGTCGAGCACCTCGGGCAGGGCGTCGAGGAACCCGTCGAGCTGGGCGTCGCTGACCACCACCGGCGGCGCGAGCCGCACCCGCTCCGGGACGGCGTTGTTGATCAGATAGCCGGACTCGCGGGCCGCGGCGGTCACCTGCGTGGATATCGGGCTGCGCAGGGCGATCCCGATGAGGATGCCGACCGCGTCGACGTGGTCGACCTGGCCGTGGCCCAGACCCTCGATCCGCGTGGCGACGTCGCGCCCCAGGGCCGTCGCCCGCTCGAGCAGCCCCTCGGAGGCGATCGTGTCGAGGACGGCGAGCGCCGCGGCGCAGCACACGGGGTTGCCGCCGAAGGTGGTGCCGTGCTGGCCCGGGCCGAGGAGGTCGCCGGCCGCGCCGACCCCGATGCAGGCGCCGATCGGCAGCCCGCCGCCGAGGCCCTTGGCCAGCGTGACGACGTCCGGGACGACGTCGGTGCGCTGGTGGGCGAACCACAGGCCGGTGCGCCCGACCCCGGTCTGGACCTCGTCGAGCACCAGCAGCGCCCCGCGCTCGGTGGTGATGTCGCGGGCGGCGCGCAGGTAGCCGTCGGCGGGGACGATGACGCCGGCCTCGCCCTGCATCGGCTCGAGGAACACCGCCGCGGTGTCGTCGTCGACGGCCGCGCGCAGCGCCTCGACGTCCCCGTAGGGCACGAACTCCACGCCGGGCACGAGCGGCTCGAACGGCGTCCGCTTGGCCGGCTGCCCGGTCAGCGAGAGCGCGCCCATCGTCCGGCCGTGGAAGGCGTTCTCCGCGGCGATGATCTTCGGGCGGCCGGTGCGCCGGGCGATCTTGAAGGCGGTCTCGTTGGCCTCGGCGCCGGAGTTGCAGAACAGCACGCGACCCTCGTGGCCGAGCAGCCCGAGCAGGCGCTCGGCGAGCTCGACGGTCAGCGGGTTGATGACGAGGTTCGACGTGTGGCCCAGCGTCGCGACCTGCCGGGACACGGCCTCGACCACGGCCGGGTGCGCGTGGCCGAGCAGGTTGACCGCGATGCCGCCGAGCAGGTCGAGGTACTCGGTGCCGTCGGCGTCCCACACCCGCGCGCCCTCGCCGCGCACGAGGCTGATCGGCGGGGTGCCGTAGTTGTCCATGAGCGAGGCGGCCCACCGACGGCGGAGGTCCTCACCCGCTGCAGCTGTCTCCATGGCGGTCGCCGTCATCGTCAGGCCTCCTTCCCGTCCGTCGGGACGACCATCGTCCCGACCCCTGCGCTGGTGAACACCTCGAGCAGCACCGAGTGCGCGACCCGGCCGTCGATGACGTGGGCGCGCGGCACGCCGCCGCGCACGGCCCGCAGGCAGGCCTCCATCTTCGGGATCATCCCGCTGGCCAGGCTCGGCAGGAGCGTGGCGAGCTCGGTGTCGTCGATCTGCGAGCGCAGGCTCGAGCGGTCCGGCCAGTCGGTGTAGAGCCCCTCGACGTCGGTGAGGACGACGAGCTTGCGCGCGCCGAGCGCCTCGGCCAGCGCGGCCGCCGCGGTGTCGGCGTTGACGTTGTGGACGACGCCGTCGACGTCCGGCGCGACCGTGGAGACCACGGGGATCCGGCCGCCGGCGACGAGGTCGAGCACCGCCGCGGGGTTGACGTCGACGACGTCGCCCACCAGCCCGACGTCGACCGCCTCGCCGTCGACGGTCGCGGTGCGCCGGGCCGCGGTGAACAGGCGGGCGTCCTCGCCCGAGAGCCCGACGGCGTAGGGGCCGTGGGCGTTGATGAGCCCGACGAGCTCGCGGCCGACCTGGCCGACGAGCACCATCCGCACCACGTCCATGGTCTCGGGCGTGGTGACGCGCAGGCCGCCGCGGAACTCGCCCTCCATGCCGAGCCGGCCGAGCATGCTCGTGATCTGCGGCCCGCCGCCGTGGACGACCACGGGGCGGATGCCGGCGAGGCGCAGGAAGACCATGTCCTCGGCGAACGCGCGGCGCAGCGCGTCGTCCGTCATGGCGTTGCCGCCGTACTTGACGACGACGACCGCGCCCTGGAAGCGCTGCAGCCACGGCAGCGCCTCGGCGAGCACGCCGGCCTTGGCGGCGGCCGAGTGGAGGCGGTCGGGGACGTCGGCGGGGACGGGGATGGACGTGAGCGTCTGGTCGGCGTCGATGTCGATGTCGGTCATGTCGAGTACGCGCTGTTCTCCTCGACGTACGCGTGCGACAGGTCCGTGGTGAGCACGGTGGCCCGCCCGTCGCCCAGCCCGAGGTCGACGTCGACGGTGACCTCCGGGCCGGAGAGGTCGGCCTTCGAGCGGTCGCCGACGGCGGCGGCGGCCTCGCAGAGCAGCACGCCGTTGACGGTGACGCTCAGGCTCTGCGGGTCGACGTACGCCTCGCTCGCCCCGACCGCGGCGGCGATCCGGCCCCAGTTCGGGTCGGAGCCGAAGAGCGCGGTCTTGACCAGGCTGTCGCGGGCGATCGTGCGCGCGCCGAGCAGGGCGTCGCGGTCGTCGCGGGCCCCGGTCACGGTGACGGCGATCCGCTTGGTGACGCCCTCGGCGTCGGCCTGCAGGCCCTTCGCGAGCTCGTCGCAGACCTCGGTGAGCACCTCGGTGAACGCTCCTGCGTCGGCCTCGATCCCGGAGGCCCCGGAGGCGAGCAGCAGGACGGTGTCGTTGGTGCTGGTGGCGCCGTCGATGTCGAGGCGGTCGAACGTCGTCGACGTCGCGGCGCGCAGCGCGGCGTCGGCGGTGGCGGCGTCCACGACGGCGTCGGTGGTGATGACGACGAGCATCGTCGCGAGGCTCGGCGCCATCATCCCGGCGCCCTTGGCGAAGCCGCCGACCGTCCAGCCGTGGCGGGTGCGGGCGGCCTGCTTGTCGACGGTGTCGGTGGTCAGCACGGCGGTGGCCGCGCTGGTGCCGGCCTCCTCGCCGTCGGCGAGCTCCGCGGCGGCGGCGTCGACCCCGGCGAGGAGCTTCGACAGCGGCAGGCGCTCACCGATGAGGCCCGTCGAGCAGACGGCGACCTCGATGGCCCCGCAACCCAGGACGTCGGCGACCTTCTCGGCCGTGCGGTGGGTGTCGCCGAACCCGTCGGGCCCGGTGCAGGCGTTGGCGCCGCCGGCGTTGAGGACGACGGCGCGCAGGTCGTGCTCGACGAGCACCTGCTGCGACCACAGCACCGGCGCGGCCTTGACCTGGTTGCGGGTGAAGACCCCGGCGGCGACCTGCGTCGGACCGTCGTTGACCACCAGCGCGAGGTCGGGGCGCTCGCCGTGGGCCCGCAGGCCGGCGCGGACCCCGGCGGCCCGGAATCCCTGGGCGGCGGTGGCGCTCACGGACTCACTCCTGTCGTCGGGAGCCCGAGGGTCTCGTCGAGCCCGAGGGCGAGGTTGACCGACTGGAACGCGCCGCCTGCGGTGCCCTTGGTGAGGTTGTCGATGACCGCGGTGACGACCAGACGCCCGGCGTCGGGATCGACGGCGACCTGGATCTGCACGGCGTTCGAGCCGACCACGGACTTGGTCGCGGGCTGGACGCCGGCCGGCAGCAGGTGCACGAACGGCTCGGCGGCGTAGGCCTTGGCGTAGACCTCGCGGGCCTGGTCCTCGGTGACGGCGTCGTCGGCCAGGGGCGCGCTCGCGACGGCGAGGATGCCGCGCGGCATCGGGGCGAGCACGGGCGTGAACGACACCCGCACCGGCTCCGGGCTGACCGTCGCGAGGTTCTGGACGATCTCCGGGGTGTGCCGGTGCCCGCCGCCGACGCCGTACGCGGTGGCCGAGCCCATGACCTCGGAGCCGAGCAGGTGGGGCTTGGCGGCCCGTCCCGCGCCGGAGGTTCCGGAGAAGGCGACGATGCTGATGTCCGGGCGGACGAGGCCGCCGGCGACCGCGGGGAACGCGGCCAGGGTGCTCGCCGTCGGGTAGCAGCCGGGGACGGCGATGCGGCGGCTCCCACGCAGCGCCTCGCGCGCGCCGGGCAGCTCCGGGAGCCCGTAGGGCCAGGCCCCGGCGTGCTCGCCGCCGTACCAGCGCTGCCAGGCGACCGGGTCGGTGAGCCGGTGGTCGGCGCCGCAGTCGACGACGAGCACGTGGTCCGGCAGCTGCGCGGCGAGCTCGGCGGAGCGTCCGTGCGGCAGGGCGAGGAAGACGACGTCGTGCCCGGCGAGCTGCTCGGGCGTGGACTCGGCGATGATCCGGTCGGCGAGGGTGGGCAGGTGGGGCTGGTGGCCGCCGAGCGCGGTGCCCGCGGACTCCCCCGCCGTCACCGCCCCGATCTCGACCTCGGGGTGGCCCAGGGCGAGCCGCAGGACCTCACCCCCGACGTACCCACTGGCTCCGGCCACGGCGACGCGCATACGCATCACTATGCATGCTCACGGAAATCCATGCAAAGAGGGGTCAGCGACGGCGCCGCGCGGGGCGCCAGGTGAACGTGATCGTCTCGTCCGGGGCGAGATCGCGCCAGCGGTCCCGCAGGGTGCGCAGCTCCTGGACCGCGACCGAGGCCTGCGCCGCCGTGAACGGGCTCGGGCCGGTCCCGGTGATCCCCCATGCGCGGTCCAGCGCCGCCTTCGTCGACGGACCGTCGCCGCCGAGGCTCTGCGCGAGGACGCCGACGACGGTCTCGGCGAGCCGGAGCTCCGCCGCGTTCTCCCGCCGGACGGCGTCGGAGCGCTGCCGGCGGTCGTGGCGCAGCCGGCCGGACACGACCTCGACGCTGTCGAACAGCGCGCCCGCCTGCAGGGAACCCCAGAGCCCGCCGGTCAGGCCCAGTGCGCGCTCGCCGATGAGGTGGACCGCGTCGTGCGGGACCTCGCCCGTGCGGTCGTAGGAGCGCAGCCGCAGCCGCACCCCGTCCTCGCGGTCGATGAGCGCGAGCGACCCGCCGTCGGGGCGCTTCGAGAACGCGACGTCCACGGCGCCATGTCACCACCGAGCGGGGCGCTGCGCAGGCGATTTCTCCCGCGGTGACGGGCTGGTCTCAGTTGCGGCGGCTGTGGTCGGCGCTCAGGGAGTGCCGGGGCCGGCTCGTCGACGGGTACGGCGCGCGGGGGCCGGCGGCCGACTCGTCGCGGGCGGCCGTCGGGAACGACGGGTGCGGCTCGCGGAAGGACCCCGACGGGCTCGGGTCGTCCACCGGCTCCCCGAACGAGAGCGACGGGGTGGGCTCGCGGAACGTGGGCAGCGGATAGCGGTCGGCGGGGTGCCCCTCGACCGTGTGCTGCTCCGCGAAGCCCTGCCCGGCGAACGGGAGCGACGGGTGCGGCTCCTGGACGGCGTCCTTCGCCGCGTCCACGGCGGGGAAGTCGCCCGACTGCATCGCGGCCATCTGGAGCGCCGGGATGCCCTGGGAGTCGGTGGCGCTGCGGAGCGGCTCGGCAGCCGGGTCGGCCGGGGCCGGGCGGACGACGGGGCGCGACCCGGTCGCGGTCGGGTCGGCGCCCCACGTCGGGGTGCCGCCGGTGATCGGGAGGACGGGGAGCTCGCCGGTCTCTCCGGTCGCGTCCTCCTCGACGCGCGGGGCGACCGTCGGCGGCGCGTCGGCGTCGGGCACGGGGCGGCGTCGCGACGACCCACGGCCACGAGGTCGCGGCCGAGCAGCCCGGACACCAGCCAGTCCAGCGCGATGCGCACGGTGCGGTCGGCGGTCGGCATCGCCCACAGGTGGTAGGCGCGGTGGAGCACGAACGCGGGCCACCCCGTCATGCGCAGCGGCCCGATCTGCGCGGCGCCGCGGCGGCGCCCCAGCCCGGCGACCGCGCCGGCGTTCTTGTGGCGGTAGCCGCGCAGCAGGCGCCCGGAGAGGAAGGCGTCGACGTTGCGCGCGAGCAGCCGGGCCTGGCGGACGGCGTGCTGGGCGGTCGGCGCGGTGGTGGCCGGCTCGCCCGTGCGGGTGGACGGGACGGTCACGTCCGGCACCGCGGCGCAGTCGCCGGCGGTGAACACGTGGGCGCGGTCGCGCACCTGCAGCGTGGTCGCGCAGCGCACGCGGCCCCGCGCGTCGAGGGGCAGGTCGGTGCGCTCGAGCAGCGGGTTGGGCACCGAGCCGGCCGCGACGACGATCGTGTCGGTGGCGAACGTCGTCCCGCCGGCGAGCACGACCTGGCCACCCTCGACGGAGCTGATCTTGGCACCGACCCGCACCTCGATGCCGCGGCGCAGCAGCTGGGCGTGCACGCGGGCGGCGAGCGCCGGGGTGACCTCGGGCATGATCCGCCCGGCCGCCTCGAGGACCACCCAGCGGACCTCCTCGCCGATGTAGGCGGGCTGGTGGCGGGCGGCGCGTCGCGTCATGTCCTCGAGCTCGCCGAGCACCTCGAGCCCGGCGAACCCGCCGCCGATGACCGTGAAGGTGAGCAGGCGGCGGCGCTCGGCGAGGTCGGTCGTCGAGGCGGCGGCGTCGAGGCGGGACAGCACGTGCTCGCGCAGGGCGAGGGCGTCGGTGACCGAGCGGAACGGCAGCGCGCGGTCGTCGAGGCCGGGGATCGGCAGGCGACGCGGGGCCGTGCCGGGCGAGACCACGAGGACGTCGTAGGTGAGCTCGCGGGTGCCGCCGTCGGGCAGGCTGACCACCACGCGGCGGCTGGAGTCGTCGACCGCGGCGACCGACCCGGTGATCACGTCGCAGCGTCGCAGGACCCGGCGCAGGGGCACCGTGAGGTGGCGCGGCTCGATCGCGCCGGCCGCCGCCTCGGGGAGGAACGGCTGGTAGGTCATGTGCGCCTGCGGGTCGATCACCGTGATGCCGGCGATGCCGGAGCCCGCGTCCCCCGCGCCGAGATGGCGGCCGCCGCGCGTGCCGCCGGGCAGCCGCGCCTGTAGCGCCCGCGCCGCCACGAGTCCCGCGTAGCCGCCCCCGACGACGACCACGCGCGCCCCTCGGCGCCGTCGCCCGTGCGCGCGCCGCGCAGCCGGACGAGGAAGACCACCGCGACCACGCAGAGGAAGCCGCCGAGCGCGGCCGCGCCCCACGCCGGCAGCGCGCCGAACGCCCACAGCAGCGCCACGACCACCGGCCCGATGACGAGCAGCGATCCGCGCCCGACCACGAAGTCCGCGGTGGCCCACCGGCTGCCCGTGTCCGGGGACGGGTCGAGCTGGTGCGGCTCTTCGGGCGCGCTGGACATGCGTGGATCTCCTCGCGATCGGGGTCGAGGCGGCCGGCCCGGGCGATGGGGGAGCCCCCGGGGTCACGACTCGGTCACGCTACGAAGCTCGATCTTGTCGGGGCCGCCACCTGAGAACGCGACGCGCCGCGAGCCGTCCATCCACCCGTGCCGCGCGGTCACCGGTCGGGTGATCGTCCGATCGGGGTAACCGACGCCCTCATGGCTCTCAGGAACGGCGACGAGCGGTCCTCACGGGAGCCGAGCGTGCGTGCGCGCGACGGCCGTGTCGGACGGCGTGGACGTCTCGCGGAACCGCGCGACCTCCAGCCGCCCCCGGGGCTCCGCCCACGTCCCGACGATCCGGCCCCGGTGGACGACGGTCGAGCGGAACACCCCGTTGCCGCCGGGGACGATGCGGTCGCGCTCGGCGGCCTCGAGGACGTCGTCGCGGCCCCGGTAGCCCAGCACGAACTCGTCGAAGCCCGGCAGCAGGTGCACCCCCGCGGCCTCGCGACGGTGCGCGGCGAGGAGGTCGGGCACGGCGGGGTCCAGCAGGTACTCGACGCCGTCGACGTCCATCGCGGCGAGGTCGGGCCGCGCCAGGGCGACCCCGGTGCGGGCGTCGGCCGCGGTCAGGCTGGTCCAGAGCGCGAACTCGGCGGCGGGGACGGGCCCGTGCGAGCGGAAGTAGCGGCGCGCCCACTCCCCCAGCGCCTCGTCGCGCTCGAGGGTGCGGGGCGCCGGGATCCAGCGGGCGACCTCGACGATCACGGGCTCGGTGCCGTCCCGCAGAGGGCCGAAGCACAGCACGCCGGTCTGGGCGAGCTCGGCGAGCAGGTGGTAGCCGCGACCCTTCGCCGGCTCGAGCCCCGCCTCCTCCCAGACGGCGAAGAGCTCCGCGCGGGTGGCGGGCACGGCGGGGAGGGCCAGCGCGCGGGCCCGGTCGATGTCGGCGTCGGTGAGGCCCAGCTCGACGCGCCGCCGGGCGGCCTGGGCCCGGGCCCGCGGCGTCCCGAGCGGCAGCATCCAGCCGAGGTCCTCCGCCGGGACGAGGTGCAGCGTCCCGCGCATCGGCCAGCTGCGGACGACCTCACCGGCGTCGCAGGCGGCGACGACCGCCGCCCGCGACCGGCTCGCCGTCCGGAGCGCCACCGATCGCAGCGCCCCCGGGAGATCCTGGGCCTGGACGGCGCCGAGGTGGCGGACGACGCCGGAGACGTCGTCCGCCTGCGGCCCGACGACGCGTTGGGCGACCAGCCGCAGCAGGCCGATCTCCGACGCGCCCGGGGTGCTCACACCCCGAGATGCTGCCGGAACCACGCGACGGCGGCGGCGTCGGCCTCCGCGGCGTGCGCGGTCTGCGGCGCCGGCTCGAGTCCCGGCTCCTCGGCGAGCGCGTGCCCCATGCCCTGGATCACGACGACGTCCGCGGGGCCTGCAGCGCCCGCCGCGAGCTCCCGGGCGGGCCCGAGGAAGGCCGACGCGTCGTCCTGCGAGCCCACGACCAGCCGCACCGGCATCTGCCCCAGCTCGGTGACCCGGGCGACGTAGTCCATCCGGGCGGCGACGGCGTCCGACTCGGGAGACCACCGGTAGTCCACGCCGAAGAGCGCCCCGAGGATCGCGACCACCGGGCGCAGCTGGAGCAGCGGGCTCAGCGCCACCACCGCCGCCACGTCGTCGCGCCGCGTCGCGACCTCGAGCGCCACGCCCGCGCCGGCCGAGCCGCCGAAGAGCCCGAGCGGCCCCGCGCCGAACCCGAACCGCGCGCGCAACGCCTCCAGGGCCGCGTCGAACTCGTCGGCGGCGTCGGCGTTGACCGGCCCGTGCATGAGCAGGACCGCGTCCTCGTACCCGCGGCCCATGAGCTCGTCCATCCCGCCCGCCGGCAGCCGGGCCCCCATCATCGGCAGGCCCAGATAGACCCGCCAGGCGTCGAGCCCGGCCAGCGGCAGCGCCGCGGCGAACGCGGCCTCGCTGCGCGGTGCGTCCATGAGGTGCCAGCCGACGAGCACCGGCGCGTCAGGACGCGGCCCGTTCTCCGGTGGCACCACGACGAACGGCACACCTGCGGCGGTCCCGACCTCGGCAGAGCTGGTGATCACGGCGCTTCCCTCCGTCGAACTGTACGGTGTCCAGCATACTGGACGGTGTACAGTTCGTCCATGCCCAGGACCCCGGGTCAGCGTGCCGGACTCACGTACGACGCCGTGCTCGCCGCGGCGCGGGATGTGTTCGCCGAGCGCGGACGGGCCGGGCTCTCCATGCGCTCGGTGGCCGCGCACCTCGGCGTCGCCCCCAACGCGCTCTACAGCCACGTCGCCGACAAGACCGCGCTCGTCGACGCCCTGCTCGACGACGTGCTCGGGGCCCTCGCTCCCCCGCCGGCCGACGCCGACCCGATGGCCGGCCTCCGCGACGTCATGCTCGCGACGTTCGACCTGCTCGTCGCCCACCCGGGCCTCGTGCCGGCCTACCTGGAGCGCCAGGGCGCCCGCGGGCCCCGCGCCCGGGCGCTGGGCGAGGCGATGACCGTCCTGCTCGCGCGGCTCGGCGTCGCCGAGGACGCGGCCGGGCGCGTGGTGCGCGCGCTGATCGTCCACACCCTCGGCTACGCGGCCCTGGCCACCGCGGACGACGCGACCCTGTCCCCCGTCCAGCTCCGCGCCGACCTCGAGGTCACGCTCGACTGGCTGCTGGTCGGCGCTTCGCGCTCGTGAGGGCCGGCTCGGGCTTCCGCTCACGGGCGCGGAGCACCACAGCGACGGTCAGCACGACGAGGGACAGCACCGGCAGGGGCCCGGTGACGGCGACGCCCAGGACCGTCTCGACGACCGGGGCGAGGACCGCGAGGGCGAACAGCCACGCCGGCGCCGAGCCCGGGCGCCGGACGGTCGCGGCACGCCGCGTCCTCCCTCCCGGCTTCGCGACCGAGAGCCAGACCTGCACGGCGAAGGCGCTCGCCATGAGCGTGGCCGCAGCGCCCAGCCCGGCGACGCCGGCGGAACCCCCGCTCGTGGCGGTGGTGACCGCGGCGTCCATGCGCAGCGACAGGATGCCGATGCCGAGGTAGAGCTGGCCGGTCGTGAGCACGAGCTTGATCGCCACCCAGCGGTGCAGCCAGAAGCGCCAGCTCGTCGTGGCGGCCAGCAGCAGTCCCGTCGCCGTCGCGACGTTCGCGGAGTACACGAGGAGTGTGGTGTCCAGGAGCTTCGCCGACGTCGCCGCGCCGACCCGGACGGGCATCGGCGCCGGCCCGATGGCCGTGAACAGCAGGACGGCCAGCGCCGCGGCCTGGCTCATCCAGCTCACCGACGACGCCACGTGCAGCCACACGAGCAGCTGCCGCCACGTCCGAGCCGACATCGCCGTCCTCCTGTCTACCAAGTGGAAGACAGGATGCCGAGCCGTCCAGCCCCGTGTCAACCAGGTGGTAGACAGGCGCGGGTCGAGTGCGTGTCCCGACGGACGTCCGACGTCCGCGGCGCCACGCCGCTGACATCTGAGCGGCGCCGTTCAGACGCTGAGCAGGGAGACCAGCTGCTCGACGCCGGCGGCGGCGAGGCCGTCCGGCAGGGGCGCGCGGGTCTGGGCGCCGAGGCAGAACTCCATGATCAGCCCGGCCGTGGCGTCGGGGTCGAGGTCGGCGCGCAGCTCCCCCGCCGCCCGCCCCCGCGCCACGAGACCGACGAGATAGCCCCGCCACCGGTCCATGTATCGCCCGAGGGAGGCGACGACCTCCTCCGCGTCGCCGTGGCGCAGCAGCTCCAGCATGGCCGCCGTGCGCGCGTCGTCGCCGTAGCCCGCGACCACCCCGTGCAGGACACCACGCAGCTCGTCGAGGGCCGTCGTCGCGGAGGAGCGCTCGACCAGCGGGACGGCGATGCCCTCGTAGATCAGGCCGTGGAGCACCGCGGCGACGAGGTCGGCCTTCGTCGGGAAGTAGTAGTGCAGGGTCGCGTGGCTGACGCCGACCTCGCGCGCCACCGCCCGCACGCGCAGCGCCGGGAGGCCGTCGCGGGCGATCGTGGCCGTCGCCACCCGCACGATCTCCGCGCGGTGGTCGCCGCCCCCGGTGGCCGCCATGGCTGCTGTGCGCTGCGCCCGGACGCGTCAGCGCAGACGCGCCCCGTGGCGCTCGGCAGCGGTCTCGACGGCGGCGTCGCGGCGGGCGGACGCCTCCTCGAGGGTCAGCGTCCGGTCCGGGGCGCGCAGGCGCAGGGCGAAGGCGAGCGAGCGGTTCCCCTCGCCCACCTGCGGGCCCGTGTAGACGTCGAAGAGCCGCACGTCCTCGACGAGGTCGCCGCCGCCGTCGCGCAGGGCCGTGACCACCGCGTCGGACGGGACGGCCGCGTCGAGCACGAGCGCGACGTCGAGCAGCACCGGCGGGAACGGCGACACCGCCGGCGACGGGCGCGCCTCGACCAGCGGGAGCCGGTCGAGCTCGAGCTCCATCGCGCAGGTGCGCGCGGGCAGCCCGAGGGTCTCGAGCACCTTCGGGTGCAGCTCGCCCGCGTGGCCCACGAGGGTGCCGTCGGGCAGGTGCAGCGCCGCGCATCGTCCGGGGTGCCAGGGCGCGTGCCGGTCGGAGGTCACGGTCAGCTCGGCGCCGTACACCTGGCCGACCAGGCGCGCCGCCTCGATCGCGTCCGCCCAGTCCGCGGGGCGCCCGGGACCCCACCAGCCGGCCCGGTCCCACGCCCCGGCGAGCACCGCGCCCACCCGCAGCGGCTGGTCGGGCAGGCCCTCGAGCACGGTCGCGAACGCCGCGTCGTCGGGCCGGGCGTCCACCGGCAGCACCGGGGCCTCGGTCGGGCCGTCGGCGCCGGGCCGCACGACCTGGCCGATCTGGTAGAGCGCGAGGTCCCGCAGACCGCGCGAGACGTTGCGGACCACGGCGTCGAGCAGACCGGGCAGCAGCGTCGTGGCCATGAGCGCGCGGTCGGCGTCGAGCGGGTTCGCCAGGCGCAGCGCGCGGCGGCGCGGGTCGTCGGCGTCGAGACCGAGCGCGTCGAACACCGACGGCGCGACGAACGGCGACGGCAGCACCTCGTCGTACCCGGCGTCGGCCAGCGCCCGCGACACCTGGCGCCGGCGGCGCTGCCCGAGCGTCAGACCGGTGCCGGGCCGCGCGGCCGGCAGCTCCGAGGGGATGCCCGCGTAGCCCTCGAGGCGCAGGACCTCCTCGACGAGGTCGGCGGGGCGGGTGAGGTCGGGGCGCCAGGTCGGCGGGGTGGCGCGCACGCCGGCTTCGCCGCTGCCCCCGGGGTCGGCGCCGGCGACCTCGACGGCGCAGCCGATCTGGCTCAGCCGCCGCACCACCGCGCCCCGCTCGTAGCGGGTGCCGGCGACGCGATCGGGCAGGTCGAGGGCCATGAGCACGGGCGCGGGCGTCGGCACCCCACCCTCGTCGGTGACGCCGGCCGACACCGTGGCGCCGCCGTAGTTCGCGAGCAGCCAGGCGGCGCGGTCGGTGGCCGCCCGGGCGACCGCGGGGTCGACCTCGCGCTCGAAGCGGCGAGCCGCCTCGCTGGGCAGGCGGTGGCGTCGCGCGGCGCGGGCCACGGACGGCGCGTCCCAGGTCGCGGCCTCGAGCAGGACGTCGGCGGTCTCCGGCCCGACCTCGGTGCTGGCACCGCCCATGATCCCGGCGAGCCCGATCGGGCCGGAGTCGTCGGTGACGAGGACGTCGTCGGGGTCGAGCGCGCGCTGGGCGTCGTCAAGGGTCGTGATCTTCTCATCGGCGCCGGCGCGGCGGACCACGATGTCGCCGCTGAGCCTCGTCGCGTCGTAGGCATGCATCGGCTGGCCGAGCTCGAGCATCACGTAGTTGGTGACGTCGACGGCCAGCGAGATCGGGCGCACCCCGCACAGCAGCAGGCGACGGCGTAGCCACCACGGCGACGGGGCGGTGGGGTCGAGGTCGGTGACCCGGCGGGCGACGAAGCGACGGCAGCCGGACGCGGGGTCCAGGTGCACGGGCCAGGCGTCGCCCTCGGGGGCCGGCAGCTCGAAGCCCATGAGGGCCGGGTCGCCGTAGGGCACGTCGAGCGCGCACGCGAGCTCCCGGGCGACCCCGCGCACCGAGAGCGCGTAGCCGCGGTCGGGCGTCACGGCGATGTCGAGGACCGCGTCGTCCAGCCCCAGCAGCGTCGCGCCGTCGTCGCCCGGGTCGGCGGTGCCGGGCGGGAGCACGAGGATGCCGCTGTGGTCGTCACCGAGGCCCAGCTCGTCGAGCGCGCAGATCATGCCGTCGGAGACGTGGCCGTAGGTCTTGCGGGCCGCGATCGCGAAGTCGCCGGGCAGCACGGCGCCGGGGAGCGCGGCCACGACGAGGTCGCCCTCGACGAAGTTGGTGGCCCCGCAGACGATGCCGCGGGTGCCCGCGCCGTCGCCCTCGGTGTCGTTGTGCTCGGGCCCCACGTCGACCCGGCAGTAGCGGATCGGCTTCTTGAACTCCGTGAGCTCCTCGATCGAGGCGACGCGACCGACGACCAGCGGGCCCGTGGTGGCGGGGATCGGGAGGACGTCCTCGACCTCGAGCCCGACCCGGATCAGCGCCTCGCCGACGGCGTCGGCCGTCAGCGGAGCACCGTCCGGGGGCAGCTGGACGTGCTCGAGGAGCCAGGAGACGGGGACGCGCACTTCGGTCAGGACCTTCCGTGGGTGGGGGTGGCGGGAGGGCTGGACGTCAGGGCTCAGCCAAGATCACGGTTCAACCGCGAAGGCCGAGGTGAACCGCACGTCGCCCTCGACCATGTCCCGCATGTCGGGCAGGCCGTTGCGGAACTGCAGGGTGCGCTCGAGACCCATGCCGAACGCGAAGCCGGAGTACTTCTCGGCGTCGACGCCGCAGGCCCGCAGGACGTTCGGGTCGACCATGCCGCAGCCGCCCCACTCGACCCAGCCGGCGCCGCCGCGCTTCTCCGGGAACCAGACGTCGACCTCGGCCGACGGCTCGGTGAACGGGAAGTACGACGGGCGCAGGCGCGTCACCGACTCCGGGCCGAACATCGCCTGGGCGAACGCGTCGAGCGTGCCCTTGAGGTGGGCCATCGTGATGCCCTCGTCGACGGCCAGCCCCTCGACCTGATGGAACACGGGGGTGTGGGTGGCGTCGAGCTCGTCGGTGCGGAACGTCCGGCCGGGGCACACGACGTAGACGGGCAGGTCGCGCGCGAGCAGCGTGCGGATCTGCACCGGTGAGGTGTGGGTGCGCAGCACCTGCCGGGCCTCGGGCGGCTCGACGTGGAACGTGTCCTGCATCGTGCGCGCCGGGTGGTCGGGCAGGAAGTTCAGCGCGTCGAAGTTCAGCCACTCCGACTCGACCTCGGGACCCTCGGCCACCTCGTAGCCCATCCCGATGAAGATGTCGGCGACGCGCTCCGAGATCTGGGTCAGCGGGTGGCGGCTGCCGCGGGCATGCCGGTCGCCGGGCAGGGTGACGTCGACGGCCTCCTCGGCCAGCACCCGCTCGTCGCGCTCGGTGGAGAGCACCGCGAGGCGCTGCTCGTACTCGGTCTGGATCGCCTGCCGGACCTCGTTGACGCGCTTGCCCGACTCCGAGCGCGCCTGCGGGGGCAGCGCCCCGATCTCGCGGCGCGCGGTGAGCACCGGCGAGCGGTCGCCGAGGTGCGCGGGCTTGAGCGCCGTCAACGCCTCGAGCGTCGTCGCGCCGGCGAACGCCGCGCTCGCCTCGGCGCGTGCCGCGTCGAGGGTCTCGGGGTCGAGCGCCGCGACCTGCTTGGGGTCGTAGAGGTCGTTGGTGCCGGACATCGAGGTGGTCTCGCTCCTGCCGCTCTCGGGTGCGTCGCCGATGGTATCGGAGCAGGTCGAACCCGTTCGGCGACCGCCTCCCGGATCAACCCGCCGAGGCTGCCGGACCCGACGCCTGCCCGAGAGCCGCCAGCCGCGCGCGCACGGTGTCGCCGATGGCCGCCAGGGTCTCCAGCTCGTCCGGCGAGAGGTGGTCGACGAGGACCTCCCGGACGTCCCCGAGGTGCTGCGGGGCCGCGGCCTCGATCAGGACCCGGCCCCGCTCGGTGAGGGCGACCACCGCCCCGCGCTGGTCGGTGGCGCACGGCTCGCGCGTCACCAGGTCACGCTTCTCCATGCGGCCGAGGTGCTGGGACAGGCGGCTCTTCTCCCAGCGCAGCAGCCGGCCGAGCTCGAAGGGCCGCAGCCGCCCCTCCGACGCCTCCGACAGGTGGGCCAGGACGTCGTAGTCGGCCCCGGAGAGCCCGCAGCGCGTGCGGAGCCGCCGGTCGAGGAACTCGGAGAGCCCGTCCTGCATCACCATCAGGGCGCGCCAGGCCCGCTGCTCGCGCTCGTCCAACCACCGCACCTCGTCCACGGCCCGCAGCCTAGCGATTGGTTGACGTGTGAACCACGCCGGACGTACGTTCTGGTTCACACGTGAACTACTGATAGTGCGCGGCGGAGGAGACCGACATGAGGATCGTGACGATCGGGCGAGGGAACATCGGCGGCGGGCTGGCCCGGCTCTGGCGCGCGGCGGGACACGACGTCGGGGAGCTCGGGCGGGACGGCGGGGACGCGTCGGACGCGGACGTCGTCCTGGTCGCCGTGCCCGGCGACCAGATCACGCCGGCGCTCGGGAAGGTCACCGGCCTCGCCGGGAAGATCGCCATCGACGCGACGAACGTCTTCGGCGACCGGCCCGGCGACGTCCCGTCGAACGCCGAGGAGGTGCAGGCCTCCACCGGCGGACCGGTGGCCAAGAGCTTCAACATGAACTACGCGAGCCTGTTCGACCGCATCGGCGAGCAGCGGGTGCGCCCGAGCAACTGGTACGTCGCCGACGACGGCGCCGTCGAGGTCACCGAGACCCTGATCCGCGACGCCGGCTACGACCCCGTCCGCGTCGGCGACCTCTCGCGGGCCCGCGCCTTCGAGGACGCGGTGTGGCTGCTCCTCGCCGCCACGCCGCCCGGCGGGGTCTTCTACCGCTTCGCGCCGCCCGGCGAGCTCTGAGCTCCGACCGGCCTCCGCCGCTGGTCAGTGCTGGACGCGCGCCGACGCGTAGAGGCAGACCGCGGCAGCGGTGGCGAGGTTGAGGCTCTCGGCCCGGCCGTGGATCGGGACGCGGACGCGACGGTCCGCGCCGCGGGCGACGGCGTCGTCGAGCCCGTGGGCCTCGCTGCCGAACAGCCAGGCCGTGGGCCCGGCGAGCAGGTCCTCGGCGGTCGCGTCGAGCACGGTGTCCCCGTCGCCCGCGGTCGCCAGCACGGTCAGACCGCGGGCCCGCAGGGCGTCGAGCACCTCGTCGACGTCGCGGTGGACCGCCACGGGGACGTGGAACAGGCTGCCCATGCTCGCCCGCACGCACTTGCCGTTGTGGGGGTCCACGGCCTCCCCGGCGAGGATCACCGCGTCCGCGCCCGCGGCGTCGCTGGTGCGCACGACCGTGCCGGCGTTGCCGGGGTCGGCCACGCCGACCAGCACCGTGACCAGCCGCGGGTCGCCGGCGAGGGCCTCGTCCAGCCCGACGGTGACGGTGGAGCACACCGCGGCGACGCCCTGGGGCGTGACGGTGTCGGAGAGGGCGGCCGCGGCCTTCTCGGTGACGAGGGCGACGCGCACGCCGGCGGCGTCGGCCCTCCCGGCGAGGTCCGGGTGGCGGTCGGCCACGGCGTCGGTGAGGAAGAGGTCGTGCACCCTGCGGTTCTCACGAGGGCCGGGGTCGTCCTCGGCCCAGGCCAGCGCGTCCCGTACGGGGCGCAGGCCCTCGACGAGGAAACGCCCGGCCTCGACACGCGCCGCGCGCCGCAGCAGCTTGCGGGCTGCGACGACGCGCGGCGTGCGTTCGGTGAGGAGCTCGCTCAGGCGGCGTCCTCGTTCTTCGCGTTCTTGTCGTTGGGGACCGCCGCCCGGGCGACCTCGACCAGCGCGGTGAACGCGGCCGGGTCGGAGATGGCGATCTCCGAGAGGTTCTTGCGGTCGACCTCGACGCCCGCGAGCTTGAGGCCCTGCATGAACCGGTTGTAGGTCATGTCGTTGGAGCGGGCCGCCGCGTTGATGCGGGTGATCCACAGCTGCCGGAAGTCGCCCTTGCGCTGCTTGCGGTCGCGGTAGGCGTACGTCAGCGAGTGGAGCGTCTGCTCCTTGGCCTTGCGGTAGAGCCGGGAGCGTTGACCGCGGTAGCCGCTGGCCATCTCCAGGGTGGTGCGACGCTTCTTCTGCGCGTTGACCGCGCGCTTCACGCGTGCCACGTGGTCCTGCCTTCGATCTGATCAGGGAGCGGAGGTGATCCGTCCGGGGTGGGTCGGCCGGGGCCGGGTGGGGCTCAGACGCCGGTGAGGCTCAGCTGTTGCCGAGCATGCGCCGGATGCGCCCGGTGTCCTGCGGCGCGACCACGTCGTTGCCGGAGAGCTGGCGGGTCTTGTGGCTGGACTTCTTCTCCAGCAGGTGGCGCTTGCCCGCCCGCTCGCGCAGCAGCTTGCCGGTGCCGGTCACCTTGATGCGCTTCTTGGTGCCGCTGTGCGTCTTGTTCTTCGGCATGTCCTGTCCTTGCTCCTCGTGCGGATCGGGATGCTCCGGAGTCGATGGCCGAGCTCCGCTGCGCTCCGTCTCCTGCCGGGGTGGTCGACGCCTGCACCGTGGTTCTCACGACGGTACGGACGCCCGGGATCCCGGCCGACGCCCACCCGGGGATGGGTCCGGCCGGTCGTGCGGACCGCTCAGCTCGCCGGCTCGGGGGCCGGCTCCTGGGCGTCCTGGTTGGCTTCCTGATTCGCGCGCGGCGCCTTCTGCGGCTTCTTGTTCGGCGCGAGCACCATGGTCATGTTGCGACCGTCCTGCTTCGGCGTCGCCTCGACGTAGCCGAGCTCGCCCACGTCCTCGGCGAGACGCTGGAGCAGACGGAAGCCCAGCTCCGGGCGAGACTGCTCGCGACCACGGAACATGATCGTGACCTTGACCTTGTGACCCTGCCCGAGGAAGCGGGTCACATGACCCTTCTTCGTCTCGTAGTCGTGCGGGTCGATCTTCGGCCGGAGCTTCTGCTCCTTGATCACCGTCTGCTGCTGGTTGCGCCGCGACTCGCGAGCCTTCTGCGCGCTCTCGTACTTGAACTTGCCGTAGTCCATGAGCTTGCAGACCGGCGGGCGGGCCTGGGCGGCCACCTCGACCAGGTCGAGGTCGGCCTCGCGGGCCAGGCGCAGGGCGTCCTCGATACGGACGATCCCGACCTGCTCCCCGTTGGGGCCGACCAGTCGCACCTCGGGAACGCGGATGCGCTCGTTGATGCGGGTCTCTGTGCTGATGAGCTCTCCTCGGGTCCGTGACACTGTCTCTGCGACCCTGGCGCGAGGAGCCCCGATGAACGTCGGGCCCCGCGCCACGTCAGGTGGCTGCAGGGCCCACGGTCGACCGATCCCGCGTCCCGTCTCGGGACGCGTCCACCCCGACACTCACGTGCCACGATGGCGGACCGGAACCCGTTCGCCTGTGCGGCGGACGGGTGGGAGCCGGGGCTCCACTTGCCGCTCGGTGGACGCAGAACACCCACCGAGCTGGTCGCTCAGGTCACAACGTACCACTGCGCTGCGGTGTTCCCCGGCAGCGGGGGCCGGCGCCGGGTCAGCCGGCCTTGCGTGCGCGGGCGCGGCGCACCGGCGCGACCTCCGGCTCGACGAGGTCGGCCAGGAACT
This sequence comes from Actinomycetospora sp. CA-053990, assembly GCF_050948445.1. Classification (NCBI taxonomy): domain Bacteria; kingdom Bacillati; phylum Actinomycetota; class Actinomycetes; order Pseudonocardiales; family Pseudonocardiaceae; genus Actinomycetospora; species Actinomycetospora sp. CA-053990. The sequence continues at coordinate 3,667,824 of NZ_CP192043.1, forward strand.
GACCGGTGTAGCTGCCCTCGACGGCCGCGACCTGCTCCGGGGTGCCCTGGGCGACGACGGTGCCGCCGTTGTTGCCGCCCTCGGGGCCCATGTCGACCACCCAGTCGCTGACCTTGATGACGTCGAGGTTGTGCTCGATGACGAGGACGGTGTTGCCCTTGTCGACGAGGCCGTTGATGACGCCGAGCAGCTTGCGGATGTCCTCGAAGTGCAGGCCCGTGGTCGGCTCGTCGAGGATGTAGATCGTCCGGCCCATCGACCGCTTCTGGAGCTCGGAGGCCAGCTTCACGCGCTGGGCCTCCCCGCCGGAGAGCGTCGGGGCGGGCTGCCCGAGCCGGACGTAGCCCAGCCCGACCTCGGTGAGCGTCTGCAGGTGCCGGTGGATCGCGCCGATGGGCTTGAAGAACTCGGCGGCCTCCTCGATCGGCATGTCGAGGACCTCGGCCACGTTCTTGCCCTTGTAGTGCACCTCGAGCGTCTCGCGGTTGTACCGCGCGCCCTTGCAGACCTCGCAGGGCACGTAGACGTCGGGCAGGAAGTTCATCTCGATCTTGATCGTGCCGTCGCCCGCGCACGCCTCGCAGCGCCCGCCCTTGACGTTGAACGAGAACCGCCCGGGCCCGTAGCCGCGGACCTTCGCCTCGTTGGTGGCGGCGAAGAGCTTGCGCATGTGGTCCCACACGCCGGTGTAGGTCGCGGGGTTCGACCGCGGCGTGCGGCCGATCGGCGACTGGTCGACGCGCACCAGCTTGTCGAGGTGCTCGATCCCGGTGACGCGGGTGTGCCGGCCCGGGACCTGGCGGGCCTTGTTGAGCTTGTTGGCCAGCACCGTCGCGAGGATGTCGTTGACCAGCGTCGACTTGCCCGACCCGGAGACCCCGGTGATCGACACGAGGCAGCCGAGCGGGAACGCGACGTCGACGTCGTGCAGGTTGTGCTCGCGGGCGCCGACGACGCCGACCTGGCGCGACCGGTCGATCGGGCGGCGGATCTCCGGGACAGGGATCTGCTCGCGGCGCGAGAGGTAGGCGCCGGTGAGCGACTCGGGGCACTGCTCGAGCCCCTCGACCGGGCCGGAGTAGACGACGCGCCCGCCGTGCTCGCCCGCACCCGGGCCGATGTCGACCACCCAGTCGGCGGCGCGCACGGTGTCCTCGTCGTGCTCGACGACGATGAGGGTGTTGCCGAGGTCGCGCAGCCGCGACAGCGTGTCGATCAGCCGGCGGTTGTCGCGCTGGTGCAGCCCGATCGACGGCTCGTCGAGCACGTACAGCACGCCGACCAGGCCGGATCCGATCTGCGTGGCGAGCCGGATGCGCTGCGCCTCGCCGCCGGAGAGCGTCGCCGCCGCGCGGGCCAGCGACAGGTAGTCGAGCCCGACGTCGAGCAGGAAGCCCAGGCGGGCGCCGATCTCCTTGAGCACCGCACCCGCGATGACCTGCTCGCGGTGGCCGAGCTGCAGGCCCTTCATGAACTCGGCGCAGTCGGCCACCGAGAGCGCGCAGACCTCGGCGATCGAGCGGTCGCCCAGGGTCTCGTGCCGCAGCGTCACCGCGAGGATCTCCGGCTTGAGCCGCGTCCCGCCACACGCCGGGCACGGCACGTCGCGCATGTAGCCCTCGTAGCGCTCGCGGGCGCTGTCGGACTCGGCCTGGTCGAGCCGGCGCTCGAGGAACGGCACGACGCCCTCGAACGACGCGTAGTACGAGCGCTCGCGGCCGTAGCGGTTGCGGTAGCGCACGTGCACCTGGTCGTCCGAGCCGTGCAGCACGGCCTTCTGCACCCGCGCCGAGAGCTTGCGCCACGGTGCGTCCATGCGGAAGCCGACCTGCTCGGAGAGCGCGGTGAGCAGCCGGGTGAAGTACTCGGCGGACTGGCCGATGGCCCAGGGCGCGATGGCGCCGTCGGCGAGCGAGAGCTCGTCGTCGGGCACCAGCAGCTCCGGGTCGACCTCCTTCTTGATGCCCAGGCCCGTGCACGTGGTGCACGCGCCGTAGGGCGAGTTGAACGAGAAGGCCCGGGGCTCGAGGTCGTCCACCTGGAGCTGGTGGCCGTTCGGGCAGGCCATCCGCTCGGAGAAGCGGCGCTCGCGGTCCGGGTCGTCCTCGGGGAGGTCGACGAACTCGAGGACGATGATGCCCTCGCCGAGACGCAGCCCGGTCTCGACCGAGTCGGTGAGGCGCTGCTTGGCGCTCGACTTCACCGACAGGCGGTCGACCACGACCGAGATGTCGTGCTTCTCCTGCTTCTTCAGCGTCGGCGGCTCGGCCAGCGGATAGACCGTGCCGTCGACCAGCACGCGGGAGTAGCCCTGGCCCTGGAGCTGGCTGAACAGGTCGACGTACTCGCCCTTGCGGCCGCGGATGACCGGCGCGAGCACCTGGAAACGCCGGCCCGACTCCATGTCGAGCACCTGGTCGACGATCTGCTGCGGCGTCTGCTTCGAGATGATCTCGCCGCACGTCGGGCAGTGGGGCGTGCCGGCGCGGGCGTAGAGCAGACGCAGGTAGTCGTAGACCTCGGTGATGGTGCCGACCGTCGAGCGCGGGTTGCGGCTCGTGGACTTCTGGTCGATCGACACCGCCGGCGAGAGGCCCTCGATGAAGTCGACGTCGGGCTTGTCCATCTGCCCGAGGAACTGTCGCGCGTAGGCGGACAGCGACTCGACGTACCGCCGCTGGCCCTCGGCGAAGATCGTGTCGAAGGCGAGGCTGGACTTCCCGGACCCCGAGAGGCCGGTGAAGACGACGAGGCTGTCCCGTGGCAGGTCGAGATCGACGCCCGTGAGGTTGTGCTCACGAGCGCCTTGAACGACGAGACGATCGACCACGTGCAGGGCCTCCTGGTCTCCGGTGAGAGCGCGCCGAGGTGGGGACACGCCCGAGCGGACGTCTGGTTCAGCTGCCTCTCCCCCGGCGTTCTCCATGCTAAGAGGGACCCCCGACAACGGCCGCCGGTGGCCGGGTGAGCTCGGCCGGGTGGCCCCCCGAGGCGACGACCGGTCCCGGGGGCGGGGACCGTCCGTGTGGCTCAGGGCGACGGGTAGCGCCGGGCGTACCAGGTGGGCGGTTCACCGAACAGATCCGCGAAATCGCGCGAGAGGTGCGCCTGGTCGGCGTACCCCAGCTCGGCGGCCAGGCCCGCCCAGTCGACCCGCGTGCCCGCCTCCAACCGGTCGACGACCTCCTGCAGCCGGTACCGGCGGATGACCCACTTCGGACCCAACCCGACGTGCTCGGAGAACAGGCGCTGGAGGCTGCGCATTCCCAGCCCCGCCGCCGCGGCGAGCCGGTCGACCCGCGCGATCGTGGGGTCGGCGGCGACCCGGGCGACGAGCTCGCCGGCCTCCCGCGCCGCGGGTCCGGGGCCCTCGCCGGGCAGGTGGGCGCGCAGCCAGTCGGCCATCGCACCGTCCCAGGCAGGCTCGGAGGCGAGCGCCGGGACGTCGGGCACCTCGACCTCGCGGTCGACGAGGGCGCTCACCGGCCCGTCGGAGAGCGCCCGGAACACCCCGGGCCGGAAGGCGGCGCCCACCACCGAGCCGCGGCCGGCCAGCTCGCGCACCATGTGCCGGCTGCGCGGCCCGACGACGCGCGGCGGCCCCTCGTCGATGAGCGACACGTGCACCTGCGGCAGCGGCACGATCTTCTGGGCGTAGGGCTCGGCGTACTCCCAGGACGCCGTCCACAGCCGCTCCACCCACGGGGCGAGCTCCGCGTCCGGCTCCTGCACGTCGATCCGCTGGGCCGTGCGCCAGTGCCCGCCGAGCTCGCGGGGGTCCCGCTCGTCGGGTTGTCGCGTTCGTCCATGACCGGGCGCCGGCACGTCACTAGCGTCCCGTGCCGTGTTCCCCGACTTCACGCCCCGCCCGCACCTCGTCGTCGCCGCGGCCGCGCCGCACGAGGCCCTCGTCGCCGCGGCCGCCGACCACCTCGACGCCCCCGTGCCCTGCGAGGGCTGGACCGTCCGCGACCTCGCCGAGCACATGCTCACCTGGACACCGGTGCTCGCCGGTGCCGGCCGCGGCGCGCCGCCCGAGCCCGGCTCGCCGACGCTCGGGGGCGACTGGACCGCGGAGCTCGGCAAGGACCGCGCCGACCTCGTCGCCGTCTGGAGCGACCCGGCCTCCTGGCAGGGCACGACGACGATGACGAGCTCCGAGCTGCCGTCCGCGGTCGTCGGGACGATGACGTTCTGCGAGCTCGTGCTGCACGGCTGGGACCTCGCCCGCGGACTCGGCGAGACCGTGACCTGGGACGACGCGCTGCTCGAGGAGGCGTACGAGGCGCTCTCCCAGCTCACGCCCCTGGGTCGCCAGATGGGGGCGTTCGGCCCCGCCGTCGACGTCGCGCCCGACGCGCCGCTGCTCGACCGCGTCGTCGCCGTGGCGGGCCGCGATCCGTCCTGGCGGCCCTGACCTCCCCGGCGGGGGCAGGATGGTGTCCATGAGCGAGATCGACCCCGCGGACCTGGCCCGGTTGCGGTCGCGGAAGGCGTGGAGCGAGGACGTCGGCGCGGACCGCGCCGCACGCCGCGCCGAGTGCGCCGCGACCCGTGCCGGCCACCTCGCCGTCGTGGTCGCGTCGGACGAGGTGCCGCGGTGCGAGCACTGCGGCGAGACGCTGAGCCCGGACGCGCTGCGGAAGGCGGGCTACAAGCCCGCGCGGTCCTGACCGCGCCCATCCCCGTCGGCACTATCCTTCCGGGCGTGGACCTCCTCGACCAGTACACCGGCCATGTCGAGCCCGCCGGCCCCGCCGCGCGCCGCGACCTCCAGGACGTGTCGATCACCAAGGTGTCGGTCGGCCCGATGGACAACAACGCCTACGTCCTGGTCGACAAGGCGACCGGGCAGGCGCTGCTGATCGACGCGGCGAACGAGACCGACCGGCTGCTCGACACCGTCGACACCGTCGCCTCCCGGGACACGCTGTCCGCCCTCGCGACGACCCACAAGCACTGGGACCACATCCAGTCGCTCGAGGACGTCGTCGGCGCCGTGCACCCGAGCACCTACGCGCACGAGAAGGACGCCCCGGAGCTGCCCGTCACGCCGGACCGCATGGTCGGCGACGACGACACCGTGTCCTTCGGCAACTCGTTCGTCGAGATCATCCACCTCGACGGGCACACGCCCGGCTCGATCGCCCTGCTCTACCGCGACCCGGCCGGCAGCGCCCACCTCTTCACCGGCGACTCGCTGTTCCCCGGCGGCCACGGCAAGACGGCCACCCTGGAGCACCACGAGTCGCTGATGAACGACCTCGAGCACAAGGTGTTCAGCCGCCTCGACGACGACACCCACGTCTACCCGGGCCACGGCGACGACACGACGCTGGGCACCGAGCGCCCGCACCTGTCGGAGTGGCGCGAACGGGGCTGGTGAGCGGGCTACTCCCGCTCGACCCTGCGGAGCCCGTGCGCGGGCGTCCACCACTCGACGACGAGGCGCGTGGCCTGCTCGTCGAGGTGGGTGTGGACGACCTCGTCGATGTCGGCGTGGAAGAGGTCGCCGTCCGGACCCTCCGTGATCGCCCCGGCGAGGTGGGCCCGGCCGGCGATCTTGGCCTCGCCCGGCCACTGCGCCTCGGCGCCCTCGACGGGGTCGACCGTCGCGCTGTGTACGGCGAAGCGCGGGTCCCGGCGCAGGTCCGCGCCCTTGCGCGCGCCGGCCATGGAGCCGAAGGTCAGCCGGCCGTCGTCGAAGACCGTCTCGATCCCCGAGATCCGCGGCGAGCCGTCGGCCCGCAGGGTCGCGAGGGTCTTGTGCTTGTGGGCGTCGAACAGCGCGCGGACCCGCTGCGCGAACTGCGGCGCCGCCTCTTCGACGTCCTGCCAGGCCACCATGCGCCGAGGATCGCACCGGGCACCGACACCGCGATATGCGCCGAGGCCGTCGGCCACCGCCACTCGTTCGGCGTATCGGCTCGCTAACGTTCCGTAGATCTGCTCCGATCGTGCTGCTGACAGGTCGAGCACAACCATCGGGGGACGTCCATGTCGACGCAGGAGAGCTCGCCGCCGCGGGGGCGGACACGGATCGTCGTCGGGGTGCTGGCGGCGCTCCTCGTGGTGATCGTCGTCCTCGCCGTGCTCGTGCTGACCGGGGTCACCCGCGGCCTGTTCACCAAGGACATCACCCGCACGGTCCGCAACGACGTCGACGCGAGCGGGCTGGTGGCCGCGCTCGTGTCGTACCCGGACTCGTTCCGCGGCGGCACGCTCGCGGGCGGCCGGGCCGAGCTCGGCGTCCAGATCGACCAGGCGGCGCTGCGCGGCGGCGACCCCGCGGCGCAGCCGGCGACGATCCTCCTGCGCACCTACAGCTGCCCCGGTGCCGACGGCAGGCCTGCGACGACCCGCATCACCGTCGAGGGCGCCGACGCCGAGCACCTCGCGCCGCGACCCGCCTCGGCCGGTGGCGGCGTGGCGCTGACCGGCACGTTCGAGGTCGTCTCGGTCGCCCCGGTGGCGCCGGGCGCTGCGCCCGAGTGCCGCATCGACCTCGCCGCACGCTGACCGAACCGTGACGCGGGAGCGGTATCCGCGCCGCACCTCGGCAGGCCACGCTCGGGTCGTCAGGGTCGACGACTTCTGGGAGCGACGATGCGCGAAGACATCTCTTTCGACGCCGAGGGCGCGACGCTGCGCGGGTGGTTCTACGCACCCGACGCCGCGGACGCGAACGGTGGCCATCCCTGCGTGGTGATGGCGCACGGCTTCTCGGCGGTCAAGGAGCAGCACCTCGACGACTACGCCGAGGTCTTCGCCGCCGCGGGCCTGGCGTGCGTGGTCTACGACAACCGCGGGTTCGGCGCCTCCGACGCCGCACCGGGCAAGCCGCGCCAGGAGATCGACCCCTGGGAGCAGATCCGGGACTACCAGCACGCGATCACCTACGCGCAGAGCCGCGACGACGTCGACGCCGACCGGATCGGCGCCTGGGGCTCCAGCTACTCGGGCGGGCACGTCTATGTGCTCGGTGCGATCGACCGGCGCGTGAAGGCGGTCTCCGGGCAGGCGCCGCTCGTCTCGGGCCGTCGGGGCTTCGAGTCGCTCGTGCGCATCGACGCGTGGGGACCGACGTGGGAGGCCTTCGCCGCCGATCGTCTCGAGCGCGCCCGGGGCGGCGAGCCGGCGATGATGCCCGTCGTCACCGAGGACCCGACGGCGCCGGCGGCCCTGCCGACCCCCGACTCCTACGAGTGGTTCACCCGCACCCAGCGGGACCGCGCCCCGTCCTGGCGGAACGAGGTGACGCTGCGGTCGGTCGAGCTTCTCCAGGGCTACGAGCCGCGCGCGTTCCTCCCGCTGATCTCCCCGACGCCGGTGCAGATGGTGGTGACGCCGAACGATCGGCTCATCGCCGGCGAGCTCGCGGCCGCGGCGTACGAGACCGCCGTGCACCCGAAGAAGATCGTGATCGCGCCGGGCGGGCACTTCGACGCCTACACGGGCCCGGGCTTCGAGATCACCTCGGCCGCCGCCCGCGACTGGTTCGTGGAGCACCTGCGGGTCGGGAAGACCGGGTGACCCTCTAGGACCCGGCGACGTTCGCCCGCAGGCGGGCGAGCACCCGGCGGGTGACGTCCAGATCCTCCTCGGTGAGGCCGTCGCGCAGCCGACGGTCGTGGGCGGCGGCGACCGTCCGCAGCCGGCGGAACGCCGCCCGGCCCTCCTCGGTGAGCTCCACGAGGTGGACGCGGCGGTTGGTGGGATCGCGCTCGCGGGTCACCAGGCCGTCGCGTTCCATCCCGTGGAGGTGGTGGGTCAGCGTGGCGCCCCGGATGCCGACGGCGGCGGCCAGCTCGCGCTGGCTCGCCGTCGTCCGCGTCGTCAGCGCGAGCAGCACCAGCCACGTCGACAGCGACCCGCCCGCCGCGGTGAGCGCGGCGTCGAACGCGCGCGCGACCTCGCGGGCGGCGCCGGTGAGCGCGAGCCCGATCGGCGTCTCGGGCGGAGGTCCGGGCACGACGCAGAACCTACCCTTTGACATCGCACCGTTCGATATCTAACGATGAGACCATGCTCGTCGTCAGCGGGGCCACCGGACACGTCGGTCGTGAGCTCGTCGCGCAGCTCGCGGCGGCGGGCCGACCCGTCCGCGCCGTCACCCGCCGTCCGGAGACCCTCGAGGTGCCGGCCGGTGTCGAGGTCGTACGGGGCGACGCCGACGAGCCCGCGGGCCTCGACGCGGTCTTCGCCGGCGCCGAGCGCGCGTTCCTCATGTCGTCGCAGGCCGTCGGCAGCGCGCCGCGGCCCACCCACGTCCCGGCGCTGGTCGCCGCGGCCGTCCGGGCGGGGGTGTCGCACCTCGTCCTGCTGTCGGTCTACTCCGGCGGGGAGGGCGACGACGCGGTCGCCGAGTGGGCGGGCGAGGTCGAGCGGGCCGTGGTCGACAGCGGGGTGCCGTCCACGCTCCTGCGTCCCGGCCGGTTCATGTCCAACGCCCTCCAGTGGGCCCCGCAGATCCGGCGCGGCGACGAGGTGACGATCCCGTTCGCCCGCCGGCCCGCGGCGTCCGTCGACCCGGCGGACGTCGCCGCCGTGGCCGCGGTCGCGCTCACGGCCGCCACCCCGGGCGCGGTGTACCAGCTCTCCGGCCCCGAGGCGCTCCGTCCGGTCGACGAGCTGGCGGTGCTCGGCGAGCTCCTGGGCCGGCCGTTGCGGGCGGTCGAGCCGCCGCTCGAGGACGTCCGTGCGGGCATGATCCGGGGCGGGTTCCCCGAGGTCGTCGTCGACGCGATCCTCGCCCGTACCACCGATACCGAGGACGGCACCGAGGTGCTGGACACCGTCGAGCGGGTGGTCGGGCGACCGCCGGCGACGTTCCGCGAGTGGGCGCGTCGCCACCGGGAGCACTTCAGCTCCACGACCACCCCGACCACCGCGTGACCTCGACGACGATCACCGGCCCCTCGGGGGGCTCCTCGCGGTGCTGGGGGTAGCGGGTGCCGAGCGCCTCGCGGGCCCGCGCGAGCACCGCCGCGTCGTCGGTGACCGTCGCGACCCCGTCGGCACGCACCCACCACAGGGCGCTCCAGTCGTCGTCGTAGTGGTCGGCGAGCAGCGCGACGGCCGGGTGGTCGGCGATGTTGCGCAGGCGCTTGAGCGCGCGGTGGCGCTTGGGCTTGGCGTCCACGGCGATGAGGACGGTGTCGCCCTCGACCGCGAACACGACGGGCACGAGGTGCGGCTGCCCGTCCTCCGCGACCGTGGCCAGACGCGCGACGCGCGCCGCGGCGAACCGGCGGCGCGCGTCGTCGACGTCGAGCGTGGGCACGTCAGCCGACGAGCTTCGCGAGCTCGTCCAGCTCCTTGAGCACGGTGTCGCGGTCGGCCGAGCTGACGCCGTAGATGGCCCGGTCGAGGCCGATGCGACGGTAGCCGTCGAGGGCCTCGGACGAGGTCTCGGCGCCGAACAGCGACATCGGGATGCGGCCGCGGCCGGCGTCGGCGGCGCGCTGCTGGAGCGCGTTCGCCCGCTCCTCGAACTGGCCGATGTTGTCGGGGCCGACGCGCTGCGGCAGCCAGGCGTCGCCGAAGTCGAGGACGCGGTCCTCGACGCCGGGGCCCATGCCGCCGATGTAGACCGGCGGGTGCGGGTCCTGCACCGGCTTGGGCCAGGCCCAGCTCGGGTCGAAGTCCACGAACTCCCCGTGGAACTCCGCCTCCTCCTTCGTCCACAGCTCCTTCATGGCCTTGATCTGCTCGCCCATGAGGCGCATCCGGGTCTTGGGGTTGGTGCCGTGGTCCGCCATCTCCTCGCGGTTCCAGCCACCGCCGATCCCGAAGAGGAAGCGTCCTCCCGACAGGCGGTCGAGGCTCGCGACCTCCTTGGCGGTGTTGATCGTGTCGCGCTCGATGACCAGGCAGATGCCGGTGGCGAGCTTGAGCGTCGTCGTCGCGCACGCGGCGGCGGTGAGCGCGACGAAAGGGTCGTAGGTGTGGGCGTACATCCGCGGCAGGTCGCCGCCGCCCGGGTAGGGCGACTCCCGGCTGGTCGGGATGTGGCTGTGCTCGGGGAACCAGAGGGAGTCGAAGCCCCGGTCCTCCACCTCCTTGGCCAGCGCGGCCGGGTCGATGGCGTAGTCGGTCGGGAACATCATGATGCCGTGGTCCACGTCCCCTCAGTTATCCCGTCGCGGGGGACGGCACACTGGGCGGGGATGGAGTCCACACGCGTCGACCGCTGGCTGTGGGCCGTGCGGCTGACCAAGACCCGCGCCGACGCGGCCGAGGCCTGCCGCGGTGGGCACGTGCGCGTCAACGACACCCCGGCCAAGCCCGCCACCGCCGTGAAGCCGGGCGACACGATCCGCACGCGGGTCTACGAGATCCCCCGGATCGTCGAGGTCACCAGGGTCATCGAGAAGCGCGTCGGCGCCCCCGTGGCCGTGACCTGCTACGTCGACCACACCCCGCCGCCCCCGCCGCCCGAGGAACGGCCCGCGCCGGTCGCGGTGCGCGACCGCGGCGCGGGCCGTCCGACCAAGCGGGACCGCCGGCTCATCGACGCCCTGCGGGAGGGCACTGTGCCGCACAGTGCGGACCCCGACGAGGCGTGAGCAGAGCTCAGAGCGTCGCCGAGAACGACTTCGTCGTCAGGCCCCGGCCGCCGATCCAGGGCTCGAAGCCGGCCTGGACGCTCGTCATGTACCACTCGGGCTTGGCGACGCCCCGGCGCTGGGCGTCGGCGACGAACTGGTCGAGCGGGAGGTCGGTGACCTCGAGCGTCGGCTGCTGGCGCACGTAGCTGATCGTCGGCAGGTCGATGGCGCCGAGCCAGACGTCCCAGGTGGTGCCGCCGATGCTGACCTCGGCCTTCTTCTCCCCGATCGGCTGCACGCGCGGGGTGTTCTTCAGCCAGACCATCAGCTCGAGTCCGGTCGGACGCCCGGTGCGTCGCGGCGTCGGGTCCATCCACAGGTCGTAGGAGACGTTGTAGTCGCCGGTCGGCGGCACCGCGACCGACCAGGACGAGCGCAGCCCGGCGAGCTGCGAGACCGGCTTCGGGAACGGGCTGTCCTTCGTGCAGTTGCCGTAGTTGCAGCCCCAGACCATCGACGGGTACGACGCCGGCTCGTTCTCCTTGTGGTGGTCGGCCGGGTCGACGACGAAGCCGGTGTCGAACGCGGTGATGCACTGCGGGGTGTCGGCGCCCCACACGTTGTTCTGCGCCTCGTAGCGCCCGCCGGCCACCGGGGTGGACTCGGTCTTGCCGCAGACCCGGGTCCCCTCGACGCGGGGCGTCGTGGCGGTGGCCGGGCTCGCGCCCAGCAGCACCGAGAGCACGGCCAGGAGCGCCACGATCATCCCGCTCGTCGCCCGTCGTCGACCGTTCATCCGTCGCCATCCTCGCTGCTCGACCGCTCGTCGCGCCTGAAGCTACGTTCGTCGCGACGTTCGGTGGAGCATCGTCCCCCGTCCGAACGGGTGGAGCTTCCCTCACACGGACCTCAGGAGGGCACTCAGACACCGTTCCGGGTGAGGGCGAAGGCGTCGGTCGAGAGGCCCTCGCCGCCGATCCAGGGCTCGAAGCCGGCCTGCACGTTGGTGAGGAACCAGGACGGTTCGACGACGCCGCGCCGGGTGGCGTCGGTGATGAAGTCGCTGATCGGGAGGTCGAGGACGGTGGTGGTCGACTCCTCGCGGACGTAGGAGATCACCGGCAGGCCCTCGTTCTCGCCCTGCCAGATCTCCCACCGTGCGTCGCCGATCTCGACGTCGGCGCGCTTCGAGCCGATCGGCTGGACGCGGTCGGTGCGGTCCAGCCAGATCATCAGCTCGGCGCCGGTGTTGGCGCCGTCGCGGCGCGGGGTCGGGTCGAGCCAGACGTCGTAGGCGACGTTGTAGTCGCCGCGGCGCGGGACGGTGACCGCCCAGCTCGAGCGCACGTCCCCGAGGTCGGCCAGCGGGCGCGGGAACGGCGCGTCGCGGGTGCAGGTCCCGTAGTTGCAGCCGACGACGATCGACGGGTAGGCGGCCGGTCCGGAGTCCTTGTCGTGGCTCGCCTGCACCGAGAAGCCGGTGTCGAACGCCGTGGTGCACTGGGGAGTCGTCGCGCCCCAGGCGTTGTTCTGCACCTCGTAGCGTCCACCCGCCACGGGCACCGACTGGAACTTCCCGCAGATCCGCTGACCCTCGCGCGAGCCCTCCGGCGGCAGGGGCGCGAGCGGTCCCGCCCCGGCGCCGTTGACGATCGGGGCCCCGGCGGTCGGGATCGTCGCCGGCGTCTCCTCGCCCGCGCCACCGCAGCCGGCGAGGACGAGAGCCAGCACGGCCACTGCGGCGGCGAGCAGTCGCCGGGCATCACCCATACGGGGGAGGCTAACGAGGACGATCCGGACGCTCGCCGGGGGTGGGCATGCGCCGGGCGAGCACGTCGTCGAGCCCGGCGCCGTGGTCCTCGAGGGCGGCGACGACGTCGGCGGGCGGGTCCGCGCCGGTGATCACGGCGGCGGCCAGGACGGCGGCCGCCGGGGCGGTCTCGATGCCCGAGCCGCCCTGGCCCGCGAACAGGTGCAGGCCGGGGTGCTCGGGGCGGTCGCCGATCACCAGGGAGCGGTCCGGGGCGAAGGTGCGCAGCCCGGTCCAGCTGGTGACCACCGAGCGCAGGCCCAGCGTCGTCACGTCGTTCACGGCCTCGAGGGCGCGGGCGACGTCGAGCTCCTCGGGGCGGGGGTCGCCCGGCTCGGCGGGGGTCTCCTCGGACGGCGAGACCAGCAGGTACTCGCCCTCCGGCTTGGCGTACCAGTGCTCGCCCACGGAGACGGCGAACGGGTCGTCGCGGCGGACCGGCGCGCCGTCGGGGATCCGGGCGATCGCGATCGTGCGCCGCAGCGGGCGCAGGCCGATCGGCGCGGCGCCGGCGAGCGTGAGCAGCCCGTCGGTCCAGGCCCCGGCGGCGAGCACGACCAGGTCGGTGTCGACGTGGTCGTCCCCGATCGCGATGCGCCAGCCGGTCGCGGTCGGGTGCAGCGCCGTGACCGGGACGCCGGTCCGGATCTCCCCGCCGCGGGCGCGCAGGGTGCGGCGATAGTGCTCGTGCAGGCCCAGCGGGTCGGCGTCCTGGGCGTCCTCGACGACGCCCGCCGCCCGCACGCGGTCGGCGCGCAGCGCCGGCCAGCGCTGCACGGCCTCGGCGACGGTGAGCTCGTCGACGCTGCCGAGCGTCAGGATCTCCTCGCGCAGCGTCCGCTCCTCGTCGTCGTCCTGCGCGATGTGCAGGACCGCCCGCGGTCGCAGGAACGCGTGGCCTGCCTCCTCAGCCAGCGCGGCGAAGCGCTCGCGCGAGGCGGCGACGAGCGCGCGGGCGGGCGCCGCGCCGTGACCCGGGATGTAGCTCGCGGCGGAGCGTCCCGTCGTGTGCCGGGCGAGCTCGCGCTCCCCCTCGACGAGCAGCACGTCATGGTCGCGCGCGAGCTCCGCGGCGACCGACATCCCGGCGATCCCGCCGCCGACGACGACCACACCCATGTGAGCGATCTTCCCGGCTATAGCCGGGAACTTCACTCACGGACGGAGGTCGAGGCCCAGGTCCAGGACGGGCGCGGAGTGGGTGAGGGCGCCGACGGCGAGGTAGTCGACGCCCGCGGCGGCGTGCGCGGCGGCGGTGTCGAGGGTCAGGCCGCCGGAGACCTCCAGGCCCGTGCCCGGCGCGCGGGCGTCGCGACGCGCCACGGCCTGCGAGGTCTGCGCGGGCGTGAAGTTGTCGAGCAGGACCAGTTCGACGCCGAGTCCGAGGGCCTCGTCGAGCTGCGCGAACGAGTCGACCTCGACCTCGCACGGCAGGTCCGGCGCCGCGGCGCGGGCGGCGGCGAGCGCCGCGGTCACCGACCCCGCGGCGGCGACGTGGTTGTCCTTGATCAGGACGGCGTCGCCGAGGGACATCCGGTGGTTGACGCCGCCCCCGCAGCGCACGGCGTACTTCTGCAGCGCCCGCAGCCCCGGGACGGTCTTGCGGGTGTCGCGGATGCGGGCGCGGGTGCCCTCGACGGCGTCGACCCAGGCCGCGGTGGCCGTCGCGACCCCCGAGAGCTGGCCGAGCAGGTTGAGCGCGGTGCGTTCGGCGGTCAGCAGGGTGCGCAGCGGGGCGCGGACGGCCAGGGCGACGTCACCGGGGGCCAGCCGGTCGCCGTCGGCGCGTGCGTCGAGGATCTCGAGGTCGGGCCCGCAGACCCGCTCGAGCACCCGCACGGCCACGCCGACGCCGGCGAGCGTGCCCGCCGGGCGGGTGCGGAACTCCCCACCGCGACGGCGCCCTCGGGCACGCACGCCTCGGTGGTGGCGTCCGGCCCGTCGCGCAGGTCCTCGTCGAGGGCGCGCGCGACCACCGCGTCGACCTCGGCGGCGTCGAGGGTGTCGGGCAGGGACAGGGTCCCGGACAGCGTCATGCCACACCTCCGTGGCGGGCGTCGGTGGTGCCGACGTGCAGCCGTCCCTCGCCGTCGAGCGCGACGGTGCTCGAGGCGCGCTGCCAGTGGTCGTCGGTGGCCGGGTGGTCGGTGCGGACGTGGCAGCCCCGCGTCTCGGTGCGCGACCCGGCCGCCGCGAGCAGGGCGTGTGCGGCGAGGGTCAGGGCGGCGTCCTCGGTCTCGGCGCGGGTCACGGGCAGCCGCAGGGTGCTGGCGGCCTCGACGGCGTCCGAGGCGGCGGCGAGCCCCGCGGCGTCGCGCCCGATCCCGGCGCTGCGGGTCAGCGCGGCCCGGAGGACGGCGCGGTCGGCGACCGGCACGGGCCGGGCCTGGGTCTCGGTGGGCTCGGCGAGCCTGCGAGGACCGGCGAGCGCCCGCGCGACGTCGTCGGCCGCGCGGCGACCCACGACGAGGCCCTCCAGCAGGCTGTTCGAGGCGAGTCGGTTGGCCCCGTGCAGGCCGGTGCGCGCGACCTCCCCGCCGCCCAGAGCCCCGGCACCCCGGTCCGGCCGTGGGTGTCGGTGACGACGCCGCCGCACGAGTAGTGCGCGGCGGGCCGCACGGGGACCGGGTCGCGAGCGAGGTCGACGCCGATCGCCGCGCACGAGGCGGCGACCGTCGGGAAGCGCGCGGCGACGTCCGGGACGCCCGTGGCGTCGAGCCAGACGTGGTCGACGCCGAGCGCCGCGATCCGCCGCGTGATCGCCGTGGCGACGACGTCGCGCGGGGCGAGGTCGCCGAGCGGGTGCACGCCGGCCGTGACCGAGGCGCCGGTCGTGTCGCGCAGCACCGCGCCCTCGCCGCGCAGGGCCTCGGTGACCAGCGGGGCGCGGCCGTGGGCTCGTGGTGTGTAGAGCGCCGTCGGGTGGAACTGCACGAACTCGACGTCGGCCAGCGCGGCGCCGGCGCGCAGGGCGAGCGCCCAGCCGTCGGCGGTGGCCACGTCGGGGTTGGTCGTCGTCTCGTAGAGCCCGCCGACGCCGCCGGTCGCGAGCAGGACCGCGGGCGCCGCCAGCCGGCCCGCGCGCCCGTCCGCGTCGCGGACCTCCAGACCCTGCACGGTGCCGTCCGGGCCCGTGAGCACCGACGACGCCGCGTGGCCGGCGAGCACGGTCAGCGCGACGCGGTCGCCGGCGGCGAGCAGGGCGCGCTCCACCTCGGCGCCGGTCGCGTCCCCGCCGGCGTGCACGACCCGCAGCGCCGAGTGCCCGCCCTCGCGGGTGCGGGCGAGACGCGCGGCGGGCCCGTCGAAGACCGCGCCCTCGGTGCGCAGTCCTGCGACGGCAGCCGGGCCGGCGGCGAGGATCTCCCCGGCGGCGCGGGCGTCGACCAGCCCGCCCCCGGCGGCGAGCGTGTCGGCGAGGTGGGCGTCGACGGAGTCGTCCCCTCCTGTGACACCGCGTCCCCGAGCACGACCGCGATGCCGCCCTGCGCCCACCGCGTGCTGCCCGCGTCGGGGGCGTCCTTGGTGACCACGACGACGCGCAGGCCGCGGCGCCGGGCCGCCAGCGCCGCGGTCAGCCCGGCGACGCCGGAGCCGACGACGACCAGGTCGGCCGTGGTTTCCCAGTCGACGGGTCCGGCTCCGCTGCGCTGCGCGTCCCGGTCCCCCGCGCTCACTCCCCGCCCCCGGGCCGGCCGATCTCGATCATCCGCTGGACGGCGCCACGGGCGCGCGCGGCCGTCCCGAGGTCGACGTGCACCTCGTCGCGCCCCTCGAGCAGCGCCCGGGTGAGGGCACCCGGCGTGATCATCTTCATGTAGCCGCAGGAGGCGCGGTCGTTGACGGCGCGGAAGTCGACGTCGGGGTTGGCGCGGCGCAGCTGGTGGAGCATGCCGACCTCGGTGGCGACGAGGACGCTGCGCTTGGTGGTGTTCTTCGCGGCGTCGAGCATCCCGCCGGTGGACAGGATGTGGACCTGCTCGGCGGGGACGGCGCCCGCGCCGGCGAGGTAGAGCGCGCTGGTCGCGCAGCCGCACTCGGGGTGCACGAACAGGTCGGCGTCGGGGTCGGCCTGTGCCTGCGCGGTGAGCTCGGCGCCGTTGATGCCGGCGTGGACGTGACACTCGCCGGCCCAGATGTGCAGGTTCTCCCGGCCGGTGATGCGCTTGACGTGGGCGCCGAGGAACTGGTCGGGCAGGAAGAGGACCTCGCGGTCCTCGGGGATCGAGGCCACGACCTCGACGGCGTTCGACGACGTGCAGCAGACGTCGGTCTCGGCCTTCACCGCGGCCGTGGTGTTGACGTAGCTGACGACGACCGCACCGGGGTGCTCGCTCTTCCACTCGCGGAGCTCGTCGGCGCTGATCGAGTCGGCGAGGCTGCAGCCGGCGCGTGCGTCGGGGATGAGCACGGTCTTGTCCGGCGCGAGGATCTTCGCGGTCTCGGCCATGAAGTGGACGCCGCAGAAGACGATCGTGCTCGCGTCGCTCGCGGCGGCGATCCGGCTCAGGGCCAGCGAGTCGCCGGTGTGGTCGGCGACGTCCTGGATCTCGGGGCGCTGGTAGTTGTGCGCGAGCACCACGGCGTCGCGCTCCCGGGCGAGCCTGCGGATCTCGTCGGCCCATCCGGGTCCGGCGGTCAGCGGCCCGACGAGGTCCGTGGCAGCGGTGACGGTCATCGCCGTCTCCTCCCCCGGCGGCCCCTCGGCGTCGAGGGCGGCCGGTCTCGGTGGTTTTCGCCTCGTGGTCGAAAACATGGTCGACCGTACCCGTCACCCCGAGGCCCACGCCAGCACTCGTCACGGGCAGTGGCGCGCACCACGTCCCGGCGCGCGACGATGCGGCTTTCCGCGCGATGAGTGCCAGCGAGGCCGCAGGGCTTGCACGGCCTACGATCACTCTCCGTGGAGACCGCAGGCGAGCAGGGCAACTACGCCCACGACGTGCTCGCCGTCGTCCTGCGCATCACCGGGTCGGTGCCGAGCGTGCTGCTCTGGCAGCGGGCGCGGGAGCCGCAGGCCGGCCGGTGGGCGCTGCCCGGGGGCCGGCTGGGGCCCGACGAGGACGTCGAGGCCTCGGTGCGCCGCCACCTCGCCGAGAAGGTCGACCTCGCCGAGGTCGCCCACGTCGAGCAGCTCGGGGTGTTCTCCGACCCCCACCGCGGCCCGCCGCCGCGGCGCGTCGCCACCGCGTTCCTCGGCCTCGTGCCCTCCGACGCCGACCCGGCCGTCCCCGACGACACCGCCTGGCACCCGGTGGACGCGCTGCCGGAGACGGCGTTCGACCACGGGGCGATCACCCGCGACGGCGTCGACCGGCTGCGCGCCAAGCTGTCCTACACGAACATCGGCTTCGCGCTCGCCCCCGACGCCTTCACGGTCTCCGAGCTGCGCGACCTCTACGCCGCGGCCCTCGGGCACCGTGTCTCGGCGACCAACCTGCACCGCGTGCTGACTCGCCGCGGCGTCCTCGTGCCCACCGGTGAGACCGCGCCGCCGGGCCCGAGCGGTGGGCGCCCCGCGGCGATGTACCGGTTCTCCGAGCACGAGTTGCGCGTGACCGATCCCTTCGCCGCGCTCCGGCCCCCCGGGGACGCCGTGTGACGCCACCCGGCGGCGAGCTCGCCGGGGTCGTAGCGTGGTCGACGTGGTCGAGACGCTGCCCCTGTTCCCGCTGGGAACCGTGCTGCTTCCCGGCGCCTCGCTGCCACTGCACGTCTTCGAACCCCGCTATCGCCAGCTCACGATCGACCTGGTGACGGGGACGATCCCGGGCAAGCAGTTCGGGGTGGTCGCGGTGCGGGAGGGCTGGAGCCCCGACGACGGCCGCGAGGGCCTGCACGATGTCGGCTGCACGGCGTCGCTGCGCGAGGTGCGGCGCCTGCCCGACGGGCGCTTCGACCTGCAGACCACCGGCGACCGGCGCTTCCGCCTCGTCGACGTCGACGACTCGACGGCGCCCTACCTCGTCGCCAACGTCGAGTGGCTCCCCGACGACGAGGGCGACGCCCCCACCGACCTCGCGCCGTTCGCGATGGCCGCCCGCGCCGCGCACCGCCGCTACTGCACCACCGCCTGGCGCCAGCAGGGCGGCGGGGACGGCGAGATGCCCGCCGACCTCACCGACGAGGCCGCGACCGACGTCGCCGACCCCGAGCTCGCCCACATCCTCGCCGGCGACTGCCTCCTGCCGCTCTCCGATCGCCAGGAGCTGCTCGAGGAGACCTGCCCGATGCAGCGCCTGCAGCTCATCCGGCGCTCGATGACCCGCGAGGCGGTCCTGCTCGCCGAGCTGCGCGCGGTGTGGGCGCCGAGCGCCAAGTTCGCGGTCGAGCACAGCCCGAACTGAGGGCAGGCCGCTCGTGACCCTGCCCGTCCCGGGCCTCGAGTTCCTCGCCCACGTCGAGGTCGAGCTCGGCGAGCTGCTCGACCTCGGCGTCACCGACGCGGGGCACCGCCGCATCGTCCCGATCGTCGGGGGCACGGTCACCGGCGAGCGCTTCTCGGGTGTCGTCCTGCCCGGCGGGGCCGACTGGCAGGTCGTCCACGACGACGGCGCCGTCACCATCGACACCCGCTACACCCTGCGCGCCGACGACGGCGCGCTCGTCCACATCCGCACCAGCGGGGTGCGCTCCGGGCCGCGCGCGGTGCTCGACGCCCTGGGCCGTGGCGAGGACGTCGACCCGTCGGCGTACTACTTCCGCGTCTGCGCGACGTTCGAGACCGCGGCGCCGCAGCACCGCTGGATGACCCGGGTCCTCACGGTCGCCGTGGCCCGCCGGCGGGCCACGGCCGTCGTCTACGACGCCTACACGGTCACCTGATCCGCGACGACCTCCCGCACCCGGTCCCGCAGCCAGCGGTGCACCGGGTCGGCGTCGGTCCGCGGGTGCCAGGACTGCGCGATCACCAACGGCGGCAGGGGCGTCGGGACCTCCCAGACGACGAGGTCGTCGGCTCCCAGCGACTCGACGATCCAGCGCGGGGCCAGGGTGACGAGGTCGGCGGCGCGGACCAGGGCGAGAGCGGCCGTGAGGTCGGGCGCCGTGGCGACGACGTCGCGTGCCAGCCCGTGGACGGCGAGTGCGTCGTCGAGCGGGCCCGTCCGACGCCCGCGCCGGGTCGCGTTGACGTGCCCGACCTCCGCCAGCATCGACGGCGTCGGCGCGCCGTCGCCGGTCCGCCGTGCGAGCGTGCCGTCGCGGCCTCCGACCAGCACCATCCGGTCGTGCCGCAGCACCTCGTGGTGCAGCTCGGGCTCGTCCCCGGCGGCGCCGACGTCCAGGTTCACCTCCCCGTCGCGCAGCGCCGCGACGCTCTCGTCGCCCTCGCCGACCAGCCGCAGACGCACGCCCGGCGCCCGCCGGCGGACGGCGGCGAGCAGGGCCGGGCCGAGCGCGGCGGCCGCCACGGGACCGGTGCGCACCGCGAACGTCGCGGTCAGCGCGGCCTCGTCCACCTCCCCGTGAGGCGCGAGGAGCTCCTGGGCGGCAGCGTGCACCGCGTGGGCGCGCTCGCGCAGCCGGTCGGCGTGCGGGGTCGGCACGAGGTCGCGCCCGACCCGCACCAGCAGCGGATCGCCGGTCAGCCGGCGCAGCCTCGCCAGGCTGCGGCTCACCGCCGGCGGGCTGAGATGCAGACGCTGCGCGGCGCCGGTGACGCTGCCCTCCTGCAGCAGCGCGTCGAGCGTCGCCAGCAGGTTGAGGTCAACGGATTGCACGGCACGCAATAGTAGGTGCACAACCATTCACTGGTCCGCAACGACGTACCTTTCTACCGTCACGACCATGACCTCCACCCTCGACGCCCCCGCCGTCCGCGACGAGCTCACCCGCCTCCTCGACGCCGCCGACGCCCAGGAGCCCGAGCTCCACGCCCGCCTCGCCGCCCGCTTCCCCGGCTCCTTCCCGACGTCCGACGAGGAGGCCGCCGACCTCCTCACCGACGCCTACATCGCGGTGCCGCGCGAGGTGGGCGAGCTGCTCGCGATGCTGGTGCGCGCGACGGGCGCGCGCACCGTCGTCGAGTTCGGCACGTCCTTCGGCATCTCGACGATCTACCTCGCCGCCGCGCTGCGCGACAACGGTGGCGGCCGCGTGATCACCACGGAGATCGAGACCGCGAAGGCCGACGCCGCCCTGGCCAGCCTGCGCCGTAGCGGGCTCGACGACCTCGTCGACGTGCGCGTCGGCGACGCGCTGGCGACGCTGCGGGACCTGCCCGGGACCGTCGACCTGCTCCTGCTCGACGGCTGGAGCGCCCTCTACCTGCCGGTGCTCGAGATCGTCGAGCCCGCGCTGCGTCCCGGCGCGCTGGTCGTCGCCGACGACACGAGCCTCTTCCCCGACGTGCTCACGTCCTACCTGGCCCGCGTGCGGGACCTCGGGAGCGGCTACCGGTCCGTCGACATCCCGCTGGGCGACCGGCTGGAGCTCTCGATGCGCACCGGTCAGGTCAGCGCGGCCAGCACCGCGCGGTAGGCCTCGGCAGCGGGGCCGATGAGGCCGGCCGGGGCGGTCTCGTCGGTGACGTGGGCCTGCTCGGGCTCGCCGGGGCCGAAGACGATCGTGTCGGCGCCGCCGAGGGCGGAGGCCAGCACGCTCGCGTCGGTGAAGTAGGTGGCGTAGCCCGGCGTCCCGCCCCCGAGGAGCTCGACCGCCCGCGTGACCCGGGCCGGAGCGGTGTCGATCAGCGGCAGCTCGACGAGACGCTCGGTCTCGACGGGGCAGCCCGCGAGCCCGACGGTCGTGGCCTCGGCGGCGTCGGCCGTGTCGCCGGGGACCAGGCGCAGGTCGACGGTGAGCGCGGCCCGGTCCGGCACGACGTTCGGCTGGACGCCGGCGCGCATCATCCCGACGTTCGCCGTCGTCGCGCCGTGCGTCGGGCTCGTCGGCCACCCGTCGTGCTCGTGGATCCGCACCGCCGCCCGGGCCAGGTCGACGAGCGCGTTGTGGCCGAGGTCGGGTCGCGAGCCGTGCGCCGGGATCCCGGTGGCCCGCAGCACCAGCCACAGCACACCCTTGTGACCGAGGACGACGCGGTTGGAGGTCGGTTCGGCGACGAGCAGCGTCCCGGACGGGGTCAGTGCGTCGGCCGGGATCTCGCGGGCGCCCTCGCAGCCGGTCTCCTCGCCGAACGTCAGCACGACCTGCACGCCGCTGCCGCCCGCGCGGACGTGCTCGGCGGCCGCGACGACCGCCGCGGCCACGCCCGCCTTCATGTCGCTGCTCCCCCGCCCGCGCAGCCGCCCGTCGACGACGTCGCCGGCGAGCGGGTCGAACGACCACACCGCCTCGTCGGCGGGCACCGTGTCGAGGTGCCCTGTGAGCGTCGCGGGCGTCTCGTCGCCGTGGCGCGCGACGACGTTCGCCCGTCCCGGCCGGGTCTCGTGGACGGCGACGGACAGCCCGGCGTCCTCGAGGTGCCCGGCGAGCAGTGCCGCGGCCGCGCTCTCGCCACCGCCCCGGGTGTCGAGACGGACCAGCTTGCAGGCCAGGTCGACGGCGTCCATGCGACTCACGGGGTGCCTCCAGCGGGGGTCAGAGCGGGTCGTCCCGCCCCATGTCCTCGTGCCCGTCGACGATGGCGGAGAGCACGTAGGTCAGCGCCGCCCCGAGGCCCGCGACCAGCGCGATCCACCACGGTCCCGGCGACGGCGGCAGGCTCGTCAGCACGGCGGGCACGGGCGCCCCGGGAGCGCCGGCCGTGCCGAGCGCCCGGGGGTCGACGAGCACCGGGACCGGCGAGGCCGCCCACGCGAGCAGCCCGCCCACCCGACCGGCGAGGACCGCCCCCACCAGCGACCCCGTGGCGGCGGCCACGAGCAGCACCGGGCCGCGCCGGTGCCGGCGTCGCCAGGCCACCGCGCCCGCGATGACCCCGAACGACGCGACGAGCAGGACATGGATCGCGACGGCGTCGAAGGCGTGGTCGGCCTCCCCCGCCGGCGAGCCCGACCCCCCACCGGGCAGCGCCACCATGTGCACGACGGGCGCCAGCAGCGCCCACAGCGCCCCGAGCGGGAGCCCGATCACGACGAGGATCGCGGCGTAGCGCAGCGCGCCCGGGAGGTCCCCGCGCAGCTCGGCCCGCTCGAGCCGGCCCGTGGGCTCGAGGGGCAGGAAGTCGTCCACGGTCAAGGTCGAGCTCCGCTCCGCTGCGTCTCCCGGGTCGACGGCCGTCATCCGAACCCGTTCGCCCCCGCCGACTCCCCGTGCCGGCTGCACCGCGCGGTCCAGCCGACGGGGTCGACCTGCACGACCATCCGCCGCGCGCACACCGGGCAGTGCCGCGGCGGGTCGACGGTGGCGAGTCGTCGCTCGCACCCGGCGTGGTCGCCCTCGGCGCGGGCGCCCCCGCACCACGCGCAGAAGGGCTGGGCCCCGGCGTCGGCGGCGGGCGGCTCCACGACGGCACTCACAACGTGTCGTTCAGGGCCTTGATCGGCATCTTGAGGGTCTCGAGCATGTCGAGGTCCTGCTCGGCCGGGCGCCCGAGGTTGGTCAGGTAGTTGCCGACGATGATCGCGTTGACCCCGCCGAGCATCCCCTGCTCGGCCCCGAGGTCGCCGAGGGTCAGCTCGCGGCCGCCGGCGAAGCGCAGCACCGTGCGCGGCAGCGCGAGGCGGAACGCGGCGACGGTCATCAGCGCGTCGGCACCCTGGGGCACCTCGAGGTGCGCGAACGGGGTCCCCGGGTTCGGGATCAGGAAGTTCAGCGGCACCTCGTCGGGCTCGAGCGCCGCGAGCTGCACCGCGAACTCCGCGCGCTGCGCCAGCGTCTCGCCCATGCCGACGATCCCGCCGCAGCAGACCTCCATGCCGGCCGCGCGCACCATCTGCAGGGTCTCCCAGCGCTCCTCCCAGGAGTGCGTGGTGACGACCTCGGGGAAGTGCGAGCGGGCGGTCTCGAGGTTGTGGTTGTAGCGGTGGACGCCCATGGCGGCGAGCTCGTTCACCTGGTCCTGGGTGAGCATCCCCAGCGAGCAGGCGACGTTGATGTCGACCTCGGCACGGATCGCGGCGATGCCGGCGCGCACCTGCTCCATGAGCTTCGCGTCCGGCCCGCGGACCGCGGCGACGATGCAGAACTCGGTGGCCCCGGTCTTGGCGGTCTGCTTGGCCGCCTCGACCAGCCGGTCCTTGTCCAGCCACGCCGCGCGCACCGGGGACTCGAAGAGCCCCGACTGCGAGCAGAAGTGGCAGTCCTCGGGGCAGCCACCGGTCTTGAGGGACACGATGCCCTCGACCTCGACCTCCGGCCCGCACCAGCGCATGCGGACGTCGTGGGCGAGCTTCAGGGCCTCCTCGAGACGCTCGGTCGGCAGCGACAGGACGGCCAGGACCTGGTCCTCGGTGAGGCCCACCCCCCGCTCGAGCACCTGCTCGCGGGCGACGGCGAGCACGTCCTCGCGGGTCTCCTCACCGGTCCCACCGGTCTCCACGGCCGTCACGCAGGGCTCCCTTCGTCGGACACGGTGTCGCGGGACGTCCGTGCCGACACGGCCGCGATCATGACCATGATCGCACCGCACCGCCCGTGCCCGTCCCGCGCCGCAGTGTGCCTCACGAGGCTGCGGACGGGGACCACCCACCACCGAGGACGGGACCGATCCCACACCGTGCGGCGGCGAGCAGGGCGTCCCGGTCGGCCCCGCCCAGACCGGCGGGCAGGACCCCGAGCAGCGGTGCGCCCGTGACCCGCGGCAGGTCCTCGAGATTGGTCCGCTCGGCGAGGTCGGGCTCGGCCGGAAAGGCGCCGACGACGACGCCGGCCAGCGGGATGCCGCGGCGGGCGAGGGCCTCGGCCGTCAGGGCCGCGGTGTTGAGCACCCCGAGCCCGGCGCTCGCGACGAGCAGGACGGGCGCGTCGAGACCCGCGGCGACGTCGGCGAGGGTCTCGTTCAGGTCGTTGAACCGCACGAGCAGGCCGCCGGCGCCCTCGACGATCACGAGGTCCGCGTCGATCGCCCGCACCGCGTCCACCACCTGCGCCGCCATCACCGGCGTCGCGCCGGCCCGCCGGGCGGCGGTCGCCGGGGCGAGCGGCTCGGGGTAGCGGGCGAGCTCGACGGTGTCGACGGGCCCGGCGAGGCGAACGACCTCGGCGAGGTCGCCGTCGTCGGCGGGCCCGACCCCGGTCTGCGCCGGCTTCACCACCGTGACCCGCTCCCCCGCCGCCCGGGCCAGGACGGCGATCGCCGCGACGACCACGGTCTTGCCGACGTCGGTGCCCGTGCCGGTGACGATCAGGGTCCGCACGCCGCGGGAGCCTAGGTGCAGGCCCGGCGGTGAGGGGTCAGACGGTGGTCAGCACCCGGACCGCGCGACGGCCCGCGTCGTCGTGCAGGACGGCGCACGAGCAGAACGGCCGCACGTGGGACAGCGGGTCGCCGTCGGGCACCGGTGCGCGGCGCGGGCCGACGACCTCGGAGAACAGGGTGCTGCCCGGGCGGGCGCGGATCTCCAGGGTCAGGCCGGCGGGCTCGGGGTCGCTGCCGCGGCAGGCGAGCACGGCCGCCTCGTGCACCGCGAGCACCGCGGCACGGACGGCGTCGCCCTCCAGCCCGGCGCGGCCGGCGACGTCGGCGACGCGACGGCGCACCTCGGCGAGGTCCTCCGTGCCGTCGACCTCGAGCCGCGCCGCCACCGTCCCCCAGAGCGCGGCGGGCGTCGGGCTGGCCGTGGGGGGCGTGCGGTAGTCGGCGTTGTCGGCGGGGCCCGCCGTGGTCGCCAGCAGCGGGTGGGTGCGCCGGGCGACGGCGAGCAGGTCGGGGTCGAGGTCCCGCTGACAGCAGCAGATCAGCGTCAGGGGCAGGTCGCCGAGCACGAGGTTCAGCGCGTCCTCGCCGAACCCGCAGTCCGGCGCCGACATCGTCGACGGGTACCGGCCCAGCACCGTCGTGCGCCGGTCCGGGCGGGCCCAGCCCCGCACGGTGGCGAGGAACCCCGGCGCCGACGGCGGGAGCATCGACGAGGGCGGCGGGAAGGTGACGCCCTCGGCGTCGTCGCCCAGGGCGTCGCGGAAGGCACGCATGGTGCGGCGGTCGACGATGAGGCGGACGTCGTCGCCGGCCTCCAGGGCCCGCCGCACCTCGGCGACGGCGCTGTCGACGAGGTCCTCGGGGCCGTCGTAGAGGAGCCCGAGGTGGACGAGCCCGGGGTCGCTCACCGCGCGTCCTCGCTCTCGCGCACGGTCACCGGTCGCCCCACCGCGTCGAAGAGCCGGCGCAGGAACCGCGGCCCGCCGTGCAGCACCATCTGCTGGTCATCCGGGGCCGAGCGCGCCGCGAGCATCAGGATCTGCGCGCAGGAGACGTCCATGAAGTCGATCGCGGAGAGATCGATGTGCAGGTCGGTGCACGCGTCGCGCCTGCGGGCGGCGCGCAGCGCCCCGTGCACCGCGGCGCCGAAGCGGCGGGCGACGTGGGCGTCGAGGTCACCGCGCGGGCTCCAGACCCCGGCGTCGTCCGCGGTCGCCGACCAGAACCCGTCGACGACGTCGCGGTGGTGGACGGCGACGGTCTCCCAGACCGAGGTCTCGCTCTCGAGGGGGACGCTGAGCTGGCAGAGCAGCCGGACCGGCCACCGCGCCGCGAGGATGTCGAAGCCGGCCTCCCAGGTGACGTACTCCGAGACGAGCGCCGGGTTGTCAGCCATGGGGAGCTCGGGGCTCTCCTGGGTCATGGCGATCGTGGGCCACTGGTCGTCGAGGGCCCGCTCGACCTCGCCGCGGTAGAGCCCGATCACGCCGTCCGCGGTGCCGCCGGAGCGCTCGACGGCGGTCGGGATGTCGAGGAACTCCATCTGCCCGGACACGAGCGCGTCGCGGGCACCGCGCGGTCCCGCCGGTCCGGTGAGCCAGTGCTGGTCGGGCCGGCGGCCGTCGGGCAGCCAGCCCTTGTAGAAGACCTTGGAGCCGTGCGCGAGCTCCCGCTCGACCCAGGACGCGGTGCCCCGCCGCCCCTGGTCGACGGCGTCGGCGACGTTGAGCGTGTGGCGCGAGGCCGGGACGTCGAGATCGGGGCGCGCGCGCAGCGGTGCGGTCACGCATCCCCCTCTGCTGCCGGTGCTCGCCCGAGAGGGTACCGCGCCACCACGGTGCGTGACGAGTCGATCGACGCTCGGTGGTGCCCGGTACGGCCGGTCGGGGCGTCGTCAGCGGCCGGACGCGACCGGCCCCAGGACCTTGTGGAGCACCTGGTCGACGAGTGCGAGATCGTCGGCGGTCAGGTCGGCCCGGGCCGTGAGCCGTAGCCGCGAGGTGCCCGGGGGCACCGACGGCGGGCGGAAGCAGCCGGCGCGCAGGCCGTGCTCGGCACAGGCCGCGGCGGCGGTGAGGGCCACGACCGGGTCGCCGAGGACGACGGGGACCATCGCGGCGGTGGGCACCGGCACGTCGACGCCGGGCGCCGCCGCCCGGGCGGACGCCGCCACCGAGGCGGCCGCCGCGTGCAGCGCCGCGACCCGCTCGGGCTCCGCGCGCACGATCTCGAGGGCGGCGAGCGCCGCGCCCACGGCGGCCGGGGCGAGGCCCGTGTCGAAGATGAAGGGCGCGCGGCGTCCACGAGGTGCTCGGTGACGGCACGGGCGCCCAGCACCACCCCGCCCTGGCTGCCCAGCGACTTCGACAGCGTGGCGGTGAGCACGACGTCGGGGGCGCCGGCGAGGCCGGCCTCGGCGAGTGTGCCGGTCCCGCCCGGGCCGCGGACGCCCAGCCCGTGCGCGTCGTCGACGACCAGCACGGCGTCGCGTTCCCGGCAGACCGCGTAGAGCTCCGCGAGCGGCGCGATGGCCCCGTCGACGCTGTCGACGCCGTCGACGACCACCAGCGCGCGGGCCTCGTGGCGGGCGGCGAGCACGGCGTCGACAGCCGCGGGGTCGGCGCACCGGGCCACCTCGACCCGCGCCCGGGAGAGCCGCGCGGCGTCCACGAGCGAGGCGTGGGCGGCGACGTCGGAGACGACGAGCGCACCGCGGCCGCTCAGCGCGGTCACCGCGCCGAGGTTGGCGGTGTAGCCCGACGAGAACACCAGCGCCGCCTCGCTGCCGGTGAACGCGGCGAGGGCGTCCTCGAGGTCGGTGTGCAGCCGCGTGGTGCCGGTGACGAGACGCGAGCCGGTCGACCCGGCGCCCCACGTCCGCAGCGCGGCCGCGGCGGCCTCGACGACGCGGGGATCGCGGGCGAGGCCGAGGTAGTCGTTGGACGCGAGGTCGACCACGGGGTCGACGGCCTCCCGCGGACGCAGGGTCCGCCGCAGCCCGGCCTCCGCGCGCGCCGCCGCCGTCTCCTCCAGCCACGCGCCCAGCCAGCTCACGGCCGCCACCCTAGGCGCCCTACGTGAGCGATGTTCCCGGCTATAGCCGGGAACATCGCTCACGGGTGAGGGCCGGTCAGACGGGGTCGGGGGCCGGGAAGGCCGCGGTGGCGGGGTCGCCCGGGGTACCCGCGGCGCCGGCGCCGAGGCGGTCCCGCGACGCGGGCACGAAGCGGTCGCCGTCGAGCACGGACATGCGCGCCG
The DNA here is from genome assembly GCF_050948445.1 of Actinomycetospora sp. CA-053990. NCBI lineage: Bacteria > Bacillati > Actinomycetota > Actinomycetes > Pseudonocardiales > Pseudonocardiaceae > Actinomycetospora > Actinomycetospora sp. CA-053990. The sequence goes on from NZ_CP192043.1 coordinate 3,695,704, forward strand.
TGGCGATGTCGAAGTACAGCCCGACGAGCCGCACCCGCCCCTCCTCGAGGGCCCCGGCGACGGCGGGGTGCCGCGCGAGGCGGTCGAGCTGGACCGCGACGTTGACCATCGCCAGCTGGTCGACCTCCGAGGCCCCGCGGGTCGCGGCCGACGCCGCCACCGGGTGGCCGGCGCGCCACCGCGCGAGGCTCTCGTCGGCCCCGTCGAGCCACCGCCCGAGCACGCCGTCGCCGCCCGTGCCGTGCAGCGCGGCGGTCATCGCGCCGCAGCCGGAGTGCCCGCACACCACGAGCGTCGGCACCTCGAGCGCGTCGAGGGCGTACTCCACCGACGCGCCCACCGAGGCGTCGGCGCCGGTGCCGACCGGGGCGAGGTTGCCCACGTTGCGGACGGTGAACAGGTCGCCGGGCCCGCTCGAGGTGAGCACGTTGGGCACGACCCGCGAGTCCGAGCAGGTCAGGAACAGCGCGTACGGGGACTGGCCGTCGGCGAGGTCCGACAGGTACGGCGCGACGAGACCGGCGGCGCGGCGGTGGTACTCCCGGAGGCCGGTGAGAATCGGGTCATCGGGCTCCTCGCCGGCGTCGAGCGCGTGGCCGTGACCGCCGCCCGTCGCCTCGTGCCCCGCCTGCCACACCGCCCACGGGCTCAGGAACCGCGGCACGGGCCCGGGACGACGGGCACCCGGCCCGCCGGACGACGCGGCGCGCCGGTCGAGAAGGCCCATCGACCCGACCTCGTCGACGCGGACGTGCCCGCCGCCCCGTTCGTGGCGCTCGATCCACTCCGAGAGGTGGTCGTAGGCGGCGTGGTCGAGGTAGTCGGTGACGAGGTCGACGACCACGGGCGCCCCGGCGGGCACCTGCCCCAGCCGGCGGGCCAGACGCGGGATCGACGGGAAGCACAGCGCGCCCTCGACGACGACGTGCCAGGGGCGCGCGTCGCGGTCGTCCGTGTGGGTCGCCGCCGGCTCCTGGACCTCGATCGACGCCCACACGACGCGGCGCAGGACGAGCAGCAGCGCGAGCACCAGCCCGGCGATGACGCCGGTGAGCAGGTCGGTGACCACGACCCCGAGGATCGTCACGACGTACACCGGCAGCTCGCCGTGACGGTGCAGCTCGCGCATGTGCGCGAGCTTCACCAGCCGCGCCGATCACCACGAGCAGACCGGCGAGCACGGCCATCGGGATCTGCTGGACGAGCCCGAGCAGCGCCACCGAGAACACGACGATCCAGACGCCGTGCAGGATCGCCGACGCGCGGCTCGTCGCCCCCGCGGCGACGTTCGTCGAGCTGCGGACGATGACGCCGGTGATCGGCAGGCCGCCGAGCAGGCCCGACAGCGTGTTGCCGGCGCCCTGGCCGATCAGCTCGCGGTCGAGGTCCGACTTGGCCCCGGCGTGCATGCGGTCGACGGCGACGGCCGAGAGCAGGCTCTCGACGCTGGCGATGATCGCGATGGTGAGGACGCCGACCGCGAACGCGCCCCACTGCCCCTCGGGCAGCACCGGCGGGGTGATCGCATCGAGCAGCGTCCCGCCGATCTCGACGCGCTCGACGGGCATCGCGAACACCCCGGCCACGGCGGTGACGAGGACGACGGCGAGCAGCGGCGCGGGGATGCCGCGCACCCAGCCGGGCAGGCTCTTCGGCAGCCGCGGCCAGATCAGCAGGATCGCGATGACGGCGAGGCCGAGCGCGGTGGCGGGGCCGTGGAGGGAGATCAGCTGGCCGGGCAGCTCGAGGACGTTCGCGATCGCGTCGTCCTGCTGCTCGCCGCCGAGGACGACGTGCAGCTGACCGAGCACGATCGTCACGCCGATGCCGGCGAGCATCCCGTGCACGACGGCCGGGGAGATCGCGAGCGCCGCGCGGCCGGTCCGCGTCAGACCGAACAGGACCTGCACCACCCCCGCCGCCACGGTGATCGCGCAGGTCACGCCCCAGCCGAAGCGTCCGACGAGATCGGCGACGACGACGGTGAGGCCCGCTGCGGGTCCGCTGACCTGCAGCGGGGAGCCGCCGAGGGCGCCGGCGACGAGACCGCCGACGGCGGCGGCGATCAGCCCCGCGGTCAGTGGGGCGTCCGAGGCCACCGCGATGCCCAGCGAGAGCGGCACGGCGACGAGGAAGACGACGAGGGAAGCCGGGAGGTTCGAGCGCAGGTTCGAGCGCAGGTTCGAGCGCAGGTTCTCGCGCCGGGTGGGGGTGTCCCCCTCGGGGACGGTGGTCGCTCCGGTGGTCATGGGTCCTCCGTCGGGGGCCGTGGACCGGCCCGGCGGGGGTGATCTGTGTCGATCACCGGGGGCTCGGGGAGCGCTCGCGGGTCCGGGGAACGGTGTTCACCCGGAGTCACCGGCCGGGCGTCGTCGCCGCGGCCCGGAGGCGCTGCGCTCACTGTGCCCTACCGGCGGCCGCCCTCGGTCGGACCGCGACGTTGATCGTTACGTTGTGTTCCGATCAGGACCGTCGAGGCGGCACCGCGCGTCGCTCGTCCGGGTGTGATGCGGCTCCGAGAAGGAGAACTCGCGCTGATCATGCACGGTCGGTCCGTACCGGCCCGGGCGGCTGGCTACACCGGGCGGGTGAAGTTGGACGAATCGGACGAGAAGGACGAGCGTGTCGTACCGCCTCATCCGCATCTCATCGCCGTCTCACACCGGCGTCACGCTGCGTTCACATGACGCTCATCCCGCACGGGCCGCGGCGACCATCGCCTCCCCGATGCGGAGGACGTCGTCGGCCGGCGTGACGTAGGGCGGCATGGCGTAGACGAGGTCGCGGAAGGGCCGCAGCCACACCCCGACGCCCTCGGCCGCGGCCTGGGCGGCGGGCACGTCGACGGGGTGGTCGAGCTGGACGACGCCGATGCCGCCGAGCACCCGCACGTCGCGCACCCCCGGCAGCTCGCGGGCGGGCGCGAGCGCCTCCCGCAGGCCGGCCCCGAGGCCCGCGACCTCGCCCGCCCAGTCGCGTCGCAGCAGCTCGTCCACGCTCGCGGCGGCCACGGTGGCGGCCAGCGGGTTGGCCATGAAGGTCGGGCCGTGCATGAGCCCCCCGGCCTCCCCCTCGCTGACGGCGGTGGCCACGGCGGACGTGCAGAGCGCGGCGGCCATCGTCAGGTAGCCGCCGGTGAGGGCCTTGCCCACGCACATCACGTCCGGCGCGACCCCGGCCTGCTCGGCCGCGAACAGCGTGCCGGTGCGCCCGAAGCCGGTGGCGATCTCGTCGAACACCAGCACCAGGTCGTGGGCGTCGGCGATCTCCCGCAGCGTGCGCAGGTGCCGCGGGTCGTGGAAGCGCATGCCGCCCGCGCCCTGCACGACGGGCTCGACGACGATGCCCGCCAGCTCGCCGGCGTGGGCCTCGGCGACGGCCCGCAGGTGCTCGTCGTAGGCGGGGTCGAACACTGACGGTGGGCGGTCGGCGAACACCTGCCGCGGCAGGAACCCGCTCCAGGCCGCGTGCATCCCGCCCTCGGGGTCGCACACGCTCATCGCGGCGAACGTGTCGCCGTGGTAGCCGCCGCGCCAGGTCATCATCCGCGTGCGCTCGGGACGCCCGCGGGCCCGCTGGTACTGCAGGCACATCTTGATCGCGACCTCGATCGACACCGAGCCCGAGTCGGCGAGGAACACGTGCTGCAGCGGATCGGGGGTGATCGCGACCAGGCGCTCGGCGATCGCGACGCCGGGGTCGTGGGTGAGCCCGCCGAACATCACGTGGCTCATCGACCCCGTCGCGCGGACCACGGCGTCGTCGAGCGCGGGGTGCCGGTAGCCGTGCACCGAAGCCCACCACGACGACATGCCGTCCACCAGCTCGCGGCCGTCGTCGAGGGTGAGCCGCACGCCCTGCGCCGACCGCACGACCAGCGGATCGCTCCGCCCGGGCATGGGGCCGTAGGGGTGCCAGACGTGGGCCCGGTCGAGCTCCCGCAAGGACGCGGCGGGGACTGGGCCCGAGGTGACCGGCGACGTCATCCGCGCACCGTAACGGTGAGCCGGAGATGGAGCTCTAGGATCACGGGGATGTCCACCGCCGATCAGAGCGAGCCCGAGGAGCGGCCCGACCCGTTCTCGCGGCGTCGCGAGGTCGCGGCCACCAGCGCGCGCTCGTTGCTGATGACGGTGCTCGGCGAGGTCGTGCTGCCGGCCGGACGGCCCGTGTGGACCCAGACCGTCGTCGACGTCCTCGGCCTCGTCGGGGTCGAGGAGAAGTCCGCCCGCCAGGCGCTCGCCCGCACGGCGGCGGACGGGATGCTCACCTCGGAGCGGGTCGGGCGCCGGGTCCGGTGGGACCTCTCCCCCTGGGGCCACGGACTGCTCACCGAGGGCGCGGCCCGCATCTACGCGCACGGGCGTGCCCGCCCGGCGTGGGACGGGCGCTGGCTGGTGGTCGTCGCCAGCGTCCCCGAGCAGCAGCGCGCCCGACGCCACCGGCTGCGCACGCGCCTGGCCTGGGCCGGGCTGGGCTCACCGGCCGCGGGGATGTGGGTCTCGACGGACACCGGGCGGCTCGCCGAGGTCCGCGAGGTCCTCGCCGAGATCGACCCGGCCGACGCCCACGTGATCACCGGCGAGTACGAGGGCGGGCTGTCCTCCACCGAGCTCGCGGCGCGCGCCTGGGACCTGGGCGACCTCGCGGCCCGCTACGACGACTTCGTCGCCCGCTTCGCCGAGCTCTCCCCCGCCACCGACGCCGAGGTGCTCGCCGCGCAGGTGCGCCTCGTCGACGCGTGGCGCCGGTTCCCGTTCCTCGATCCCGGGCTCCCGGACGACCTCCTGCCCGACGCCTGGGTGGGCCACCGCGCCGCCGAGGTGTTCCACGGCCGGCACGCCGAATGGGCCCCGGGCGCGATGCGCGCAGCCGGGGCCCTCGGCCTGGAGTGCCCGTCCCCTACTGGATCCAGATCGTCTTCGCGTTGACGAACGACTGGGGCCCGAAGCTCGCGAGCTCGCGGCCGTAGCCGGAGTTCTTCGCCCCGCCGAACGGCACCTCGGGCGTCGACTCGGTGACCTTGTTGATGTAGACCATGCCCGACTCGACCTCGGTGGCGAAGCGCAGCTTCTCGTCCTCGTCGTTCGTCCAGGCGCTGCCGCCCAGACCGAACGGCGAGTCGTTCGCGATGCGGATCGCGTCGTCGGCGTCCTGCGCGCGGAACACGAGCGCGACCGGCCCGAACAGCTCCTCGTAGTAGGCGCGGGCGTCCTTCGGGATGTCGGCGAGCACGGTCGCCGGGTAGTAGTTCCCGGTCCCGCCGTGGGGCTTGCCGCCGGTGAGGACGCGGGCGCCCGCGGCGACGGAGTCCTGCACCTGGGAGTCGAGATCCTCGACGCCCTGGGCCTGCGACATCGGCCCGAGATCGGTGTTCTCGTCCATCGGGTCGCCCATCGTGAGCGACTCCATCTTCTCGACCAGCTTCTGCGTGAACTCGTCGGCGATCTGCTCGTGGACGATGAACCGCTTCGCGTTGATGCAGGACTGGCCGTTGTTGAGCATCCGGCTCGACACCGCGGCGGTGACGGTGGAGTCCATGTCCGCCGACGGCATGACGATGAACGGGTCGCTGCCGCCGAGCTCGAGGACGCTCGTCTTGACGTTCTGGCCGGCGCGGGCGCCGACCTCACGCCCGGCGGGCTCGCTGCCGGTCAGCGTCACGGCGCGGACGCGGTCGTCGTCGATGATGCCCTCGATGACCGACGAGCCGACCAGCAGCGTCTGGAACGCGCCGTCGGGGAAGCCCGCGCGGGTGAGGACGTCCTCGATGGCGAGCGCGACCTGGGGGACGTTCGAGGCGTGCTTGAGCAGGCCGACGTTGCCCGCCATCAGCGCCGGGGCGGCGAAGCGCAGCACCTGCCAGTACGGGAAGTTCCACGGCATGACGGCGAGCACCGGCCCGAGGGGCTGGTAGCGCGTGAAGATCCGGGCGTGCTCCGGCGCCGAGGCCGGCTTCGGCCACTCGACGTCGGCGAGGTCCTCCTCGGCGTGGTCGGCGTACCAGCGACACCCGAGCGCGCACTTCGTCACCTCGGCCTTGGCCGCGGCGAACGTCTTGCCCATCTCCAGCGTGGCGAGCTCGGCCAGCCGCTCGTTCTCCGCATCGAAGATGTCGGCGGCGGCGCGCAGCCAGCCGGCGCGCTGCTCGAAGGTCGTGTCGCGGTAGGTCTGGAACGCGTCCCACGCGCGCTGGAGCTTCTCCTCCAGCTGCTCGGACGTGAGGGCGTCGAACTCCTTGACGGTCTCCCCCGTGGCGGGGTTCGTCGTTGCGATGGCCATGCCCTCGATTACCCCGCTCGCCCCGCCGGGCAATCCCCGACGGTCCGGACCTCAACGACTTCCGTGGGCGCCGGCCGGCGTTCCGCCCGGGCCAGGGCCAGCGCGAGGACCGCGGCGACCACCCCGGCCGCCGTGAGCAGCAGCCAGCCGTCGCGCACCAGCCCGAGCTCCTCGGGACGCCCGGTGGTGCGGGTGCCGATCACCGACACCAGCAGCGCGACGCCGAGCACCGAGCCGACCTGGCGGGCGGTGTTGATGAGCGACGAGCCGCTGCCCCACCGGTGCGCGGGCAGCGCCGACCCGACCACCGACGACAGCGTCGGCAGCATGAGCCCCACCCCGACCCCGGTGGCGATCTGGCCGGGCAGCATGCCCCCCAGGTACTTCGACAGGGAGTAGTCGGCCTCGACGCCGAGGTGCAGCGCCCACCACGCCGGGCCCGCGGCGAAGAACAGCCCGCCGACGGCCGCGACGGGGCCGACGCCGAACCGCGCGGTCAGCCGGCCCGAGAGGCGCGCGACCCCGACGACCACCGCCGGGCCCACCGCGAGCGCGAGCCCGGCGACCGGCGCCGACCAGCCCCACGTGCCGGTCAGGTAGAGGACGTTGACGACGAGCATGCCCGCGAAGCCGGTGGTGAACGCGACCAACGTGAGCGCGGCGAGCCCCACCACCGGGGTGCGCACGACGGTGAGGTCGATCGCCGGGACCGGGTGCCGACGCGAGCGCGCCACCACCCCGGCGAGCCCGACCACGGCCACCGCCAGCCCCACGATCACGGGCACCGACGCCCAGCCGAGGTCGGCCGCGCGGACCAGCGCGTAGGCCAGCGCGCCCACGCCGACGACGAGCCCGACCGCACCGAGCACGTCGGGCCGGCCGGCGCCCTCGACGACGTTGTCCGGGAGCACCCGGAACCCCCACACCAGGGCCACCAGCCCGACCGGCACGTTGACGAGGAAGACCCAGTGCCAGGACGCCTCGACGAGCAGGCCACCGAGCGGGGGCCCGAGCGCGGCGGCGACCGCGCCGATCGAGGCCCACGCCCCGACCGCGTACCCCCGGCGCTCGGCGGGGTAGGCCGCGAGCAGCAGGGACAGCGACGTCGGCGTGACGAGTGCCGCGCCGAGGGCCTGCACCGCCCGCGCGGCGACGAGCAGGCCGACCGACGGGGCGACCGCGCAGGCCATCGATGCGACCGTGAACACCGAGAGCCCGACGAGGAAGACCCGGCGGTGCCCGACGCGGTCGGCGAGGCGTCCCGCGAGGGCGAGGAAGGCCGCGAACACCACCGTGTAGCCGTTGAGGACCCACGAGATGTCGCCGAGGTCGGTGCCCGGGAAGTCCGCCCGGATGTCGGGGAAGGCGATGTTGACGATGAACAGGTCGAGGCTCGAGAGGAAGGCCGCCGCCGACGTGATGAGCAGGACGGTGCGCGGGGACGTGGTCACTGGTCCCCGATCGCGGCGTCGACGAGGCGTCCGGCGAGGTCGACGGCGGCGTCCGCCCCGACCCGTCCGTCCAGGCGCCGCCGGTAGGTGGCCTGCAGGAACAGCCCGTCGATGATCAGCCACAGCTCCTCGGTGAGGCGCTCGGGGTCGGCGACGTCGAGGGCCGCCACCTGGGCGGCGAGGTCCTCGTGCGTGGCCGCGAGGAAGTCGTGGGCGACGCCGGCGGGCGTGGGGGCGGCGTCGTCGCCGGTGTCGGTCTCGGCGGCGCCCGTCTCGTCCGGGAACTCCGCCAGGTAGTTGCGGAACGCGCAGCCACGGAAGCGGGGGTGCTGCACCAGGGTGGCGACCTCGGCGACGGTCGCGGTCAGCTGCGACCGGGCGTCACCGTCCGCGGACTCCCGGGCGCGGCGGGCGCCGGCGACCCGGAACTCCTGCGCGCGCTGCAGGTACGCCGCGACGAGGTCGGACTTCGTCGGGAAGTGCGAGTAGAGCAGGTTCTTGCCGGTGCCGGCCTCGCTGATGATCTGGTTCATCCCGACGGCACGGACGCCGTGCGAGTAGAACAGCCGCGACGCGGTGGTGAGGATGCGCTCCCGGGTGCCGGGTGCGGGCGTCCGTGCCACGACGGCTCCTTCCCTCTGTGGGACCACACGGTCCCGGACCGATCGGTCCTCTACGGCAGGACAGTACACGGCTCGGGGCGGTCCCGTTCCAGCCGCGGTCAGACGCGGTGGGGCGGGGAGTCCAGACCGGGATAGACGCGGCGCGCGTGCTCGCCGAGCACGCCCGCGGTCAGCTCGTCGCCGAGGCCGAGCTCGCGGATCGCCGCGATGTTGCGGGCCGGATCGGCTGACGGGGCGTCCGTCCCGAACACCGACTTGGCGGCGACGCGGGCGAAGCCGAAGCGCTCGTAGTACCCGGGCAGCTTGTGCGGGGGCAGGCCGGCGAGGTCGAGCCACACGTTCTCGCGGGTGAGCGCGAGCGACGCCGCGGCGTCGTAGCTCCAGCCCCGCCCGCCATGGGCGAGCACGAGGGTGAGGTCCGGGAAGTCGCGCAGCACGTCGTCGAGGATCACGGGATCGCCGTAGCGCGCCGTCGCGCCGGGGAACGTCGACGGCCCGGTGTGCACGATCACCGGGACGCCGCGCTCGACGCACCGCGCGTAGGCCGGGTAGAGCTGGGGGTCGTTCGGGGCGATGCCGGCGTGCACGGGGTGGACCTTGAGCGCGACCGCCCCGAGGTCGAGCTGGCGATCGACCTCCCGGGCCACCGGGTGGTGGACGTGCGGGTTGATGTTGGCGACGATCCGGAACCGCTCCGCGTCCGCGTCGACCAGCGGCAGCATGTCCTCGATCGTCTGCCACCCGGTGGCCTTCGGCGAGTACTCGCAGAACAGCAGCACGCGGTCGACGCCGGCCGCGGCGAACAGCCCCGAGACCTTCTCCGGGATCGCCGCGCCCTCGCTGTCGTAGGCCGCCGCCCACGCGTCCGTGTCCCCCGCGGGACCGATCCACTGGTCCCACGGCACCTTCAGCCGCGCGAGGTGGGCGACGTGGACGTGGGCGTCGACGATCACGCGGTCACTCTGGCACGAGCCGTCAGCCGGCGACGTCCTGCGGGTGCTCGAAGGGCAGGTCCTGGACCCGGATGCGTTCCGGCTCGATGAGCGAGACGATCGACGAGCGCACCGGGAAGTCCTGGCCCACATATCGGCGGCTCATCCGGTCCATGATCTCGATCGCCGTGTCGTCCTCGATCTCCTCGACGACGCGCCCCCGGATGACCACCGACCGGTACGGATTCCGCTCGTCGCAGATCGAGATCGCGACGCGGGGGTCCCGGCGCAGGTTGCGGACCTTGAGGTGCGCGGCGGTCGAGAAGATCGCGAGCCGGTCCCCCTCCACCGCGATCCACACCGGAGAGACGTGCGGCGACCCGTCGGCCATCAGCGTCGCGACGTGCGCCATGTTGCGAGCGCTGCACAGCTCGCGGACCTCGGGCGTGAGTTCCTCCACACCCTCGAACGCTAGTCGAACAGATCAGGGTCCGTCCGGACGACCTCGTCCCACAGCGGCTGGAACGAGAACCAGCCGGCGTAGGCGGTGCCGGTCTGCTCGGCGGAGAACTTCGCGTTCACGTGGTCGATCTGCGTCGGCGTCCCGGCGGCCTCGGCCAGCAGCTGGGCCTGGCAGTTGCGCTCGGTGTTGATGAACCACCACGCGGCCTCGGCCACCGTCTGCCCGACGGCGAAGATCCCGTGATTCTGGTGGAAGACCATCTTGCGGCCGGTCAACCCCGTCGCGAGCGCGCGTCCGACCTCCGGGTCGAGGACGACGGCTCCGCGGCCCTCGGTGACGACGCCGTGGTTCTCGTAGAGCGTGCACGCGTCCTGCGTGATCGGGTCGAGCGGCCGGGCCAGCGACGACCACGCCTTGCCGTACACCGAGTGCGCGTGCGCGGCGGCCACGACCTCCGGGTGCGCGTGGTGCACCGCGGAGTGGATGACGAAGCCGGCCTGGTTCACCGGCCTGGTGCCGTGCACGATGTCGCCGTCGTGGTTCACCGCGATGAGGTCCGAGACGCGGATGTGCCGGAAGCTCATCCCGAACGGGTTGACCCAGAACATGTGCGGGTCCTCGGGGTCGCGGACCGTGATGTGCCCGGCGATCCCCTCCCCGAACCCGAAGCGCCCGAAGATGCGGAACGCGCCCGCGAGCTGCTGCTTGCGGTGCAGCCGCTCCTCGGCGCTCGTCGCGAAGATGGGCGGCTGCGGCATCGTGATGCCCTCCTGCGAGGGCTTGAAGGCAGACATCTCGTTCTCGGTGCGTCGGTCCTGCGTGGGGGCGGCCATGCCTTCGACCGTGCGCCGCGTTCCCGGCCCGGGTCAAGAGGCCGATGCTTGTCGGATGCTCAGGACCGGGTCACGCTTCCCGGCGTGACCACAGCAGGACGGCCGACGCCCTACGACGCCGTCGGCGGCGACGACGCGTTCCTCGCCCTGGCCCGGGCGCACCACCGGCGCTGCCTCGCCGACCCCGAGCTCGAGCACCCGTTCTCGGGCTCCCACCTGCACCCGCAGCACGTCGAGCGGCTGGCGGCCTACTGGGCGGAGGTGCTCGGCGGCCCCGCGCGCTACTCGCGGGGGTGCGCCGACCAGACGCACGTGCTGTGGCTGCACAGCGGCAACGGGGAGATCGACGACCTCGGGCGCCGCTTCCTCGCCTGCTTCCTGCTGGCCCTCGACGACGCCGGCGTGCCCGACGACCCCGAGCTCCGGGCATGCCTGCGCGCCTACATGGAGTGGGCGGTGGCCGACGTGCTCGTGTACTCGCCGCCCGGGGCCGAGGTCCCGGCGGGAGCGGCGATGCCGCGGTGGACCTGGGACGGGCTGGCGGTGTGACCGTCAGCCGCCCGCGGTCTCCCACAGCCCGATGACGTTGTCCTCGGTGTCGCGGAAGTAGGCGGCGAAGCCCATCTCACCGACCGGCTGCTTGCCCTGCACCACCGTGCCGCCGTACTCGGAGACGCGGGCGAGGGTCTCGTCGATGTCGCCGACGTCGACGACGAGCACCGGGCTGCGGGGGGTGTCCGGGCCCCGCTGGAACATCCCGCCGTTGATGAACCCGGACTCCTCCGGCTCCCCGGTCTCGGTGACCGGCCCGCTCATCGCGATGGTGTAGTCCATCCCGGGCATGTCCTGCAGCGTCCACCGGAAGATCGCGCCGTAGAACGCCCGCGCGCGGTCGCCGTCGTCGAACGGGACCTCGAAATGGACCACCCGACCGCTCATGACCGGCTCCTCCCAGCGTGGGTCAGCGTGCTCAGCCCAGACAGCGTGGACCCAGCAGGGCCTTCAGGTCACCCATGAGGGCGCCGGAGTTCTGGACCTTCAGCCCGTCGTCGAGACGCAGCACGTGGCTCGCCCCGTTGGCGGCCATCAGCGTCAGGTGCACCTCGCTCGGGCCCGGGTGGGCGACGAGGACCTCCTTGAGCTTGCCGACCCGCTCCGGCGTGCAGCGCGCGCTCTCGAGGACGACCTTGACCGGCGCGCCGCCGACCCCACCGGACAGATCGGGCACCGCGAGGTCCTCCACGAACAGGCTGACGCGGTCGTCCCGCTTGTTGACCTTGCCCTTGACCAGCACGATCGCGTCCTCGGCGACGTCGATCGACACCGCGGCGTAGGTGCGCGGGAAGAACAGCACCTCGATGCCACCGGCGAGATCCTCGATCTGCGCCGAGGCCCAGGGCTCGCCCTTCTTGTTCACCCGCCGGGTGACGGTGGCGAGGATGCCGCCGACCGTGACCGTCGCGCCCTCGGCGACGTCGCCCTCGAGGATCTTCGTGATCGCGGTGTCGGCCCGGCTGGCGAGGACCTGCTCGAGGCCGTTGAGCGGGTGCCCCGACACGTAGAGACCGAGCATCTCCCGCTCGAGCGCGAGGCGGTGCTTGGGCTCCCACTCGCCCTCGGGCACCTTGACGTCGAACATGCCCGTCGTATCGGCAGCGTCCGCGTCCGACTGGTCTCCGTCGAAACTGCCGAAGAGGTCGAACTGCCCGTCCGCCTCGGCCTTCTTCGTGGTCATCACCGCGTCGACGGCCTCGGCGTGCACCAGGGCGAGGCCCTTGCGCGGGTGGCCCAGCGAGTCGAAGGCGCCCGCCTTGATCAGCGACTCGACCGTCTTCTTGTTGCAGACCTGCTGCGGGACCTTGCGCAGGAAGTCCGAGAAGTCGGTGAAGGCGCCCTTCTCACGGCGGGAGGTGACGATGGCGTCGACGACGTTGGTGCCGACGTTGCGGATCGCGCCGAGCCCGAAGCGGATGTCGGTGCCGACCGGGGCGAAGTTGAGCACCGACTCGTTGACGTCGGGCGGCAGCACCGTGATGCCCATCTTGCGGCACTCGGCGAGGTAGATCGCCGCCTTGTCCTTGTCGTCGCGGACGCTGGTGAGCACCGCGGCCATGTACTCGGCGGGGTAGTTCGCCTTGAGATACGCCGTCCAGTAGGACACGACGCCGTAGGCCGCGGAGTGCGCACGGTTGAACGCGTAGTCGGAGAACGGCAGCAGGATGTCCCACAGCGTCTTGATCGCCGCGGCCGAGTAGCCGTTGTCCTTCATGCCCTGGGCGAAACCCTCGTACTCCTTGTCGAGGATCTCCTTCTTCTTCTTGCCCATGGCGCGACGCAGCAGGTCGGCCTTGCCCAGCGAGTAGCCCGCGAGCACCTGGGCGATCGCCATGACCTGTTCCTGGTAGACGATCAACCCGTAGGTCTCGCCGAGGACCTCCTTGAGGGGCTCGGCGAGCTCCGGGTGGATCGGCGTGACCTCCTGGCGGCCGTTCTTGCGGTCGGCGTAGTCGTTGTGGGCGTTGGCGCCCATCGGACCGGGCCGGTACAGCGCGCCGACGGCCGAGATGTCGTCGAACTCGGTGGGGGCCATGCGGCGCAGGAGGTCGCGCATCGGCCCGCCGTCGAGCTGGAACACCCCGAGCGTCTCGCCGCGGGACAGCAGCTCGTAGGTGGCCTTGTCGTCGAGCCCGAGGTTGTCGAGGTCGAGCGCTTCCTTGCCGTTGAGCGTGATGTTGTTGAGCGCGTCGTCGATGATCGTGAGGTTGCGCAGGCCCAGGAAGTCCATCTTCAGCAGGCCGAGGGTCTCGCAGACCCCCATGTCGAACTGCGTGATGATGGCGCCGTCGGCCTCGCGCCGCTGGATCGGGATGACGTCGATCAGCGGTTCCTTGGACATGATCACGCCGGCGGCGTGCACGCCCCACTGCCGCTTGAGGCCCTCGAGGTCCTTGGCGGTGTCGACGATCTCCTTGACCTGCGCGTCGGACTCGTAGAGGGCCCGCATCTCGGCGGCCTCGGAGTAGCGCTTGTGGCTGGGGTCGAACACCCCGGAGAGCGGGATGTCCTTGCCCATCACCGCGGGCGGCATCGACTTCGTGATGCGGTCGGCCACGGCGTAGCCCGGCTGCCCGAAGAGCACGCGCGCGGAGTCCTTGATCGCGGCCTTCGCCTTGATCGTGGAGTACGTGATGATCTGCGCGATCTTCTCTTCGCCGTACTTCTCGGTGACGTAGCGGATCATCTCGCCGCGCCGGCGCTCGTCGAAGTCCATGTCGATGTCGGGCATGGAGACGCGCTCGGGGTTGAGGAACCGCTCGAAGATCAGCTTGTGGTGGATCGGGTCGAGATCGGTGATGCCGAGGACGTAGGCGACGAGGCTCCCCGCCGCCGACCCGCGGCCGGGGCCCACGCGCAGGTTGACCGAGCGGGCGTAGTTGAGCAGGTCGGCCGTGACCAGGAAGTAGCCCGGGTAGCCCATCTGCATGATGACCGAGACCTCGTACTCGGCCTGCTTGCGGTAGTTCTCCGGGACGCGGTTCGGGAACCGCCAGTGCAGGCCCCGCTCGACCTCCTTGACCAGCCAGGAGCCCTCGGTCTCGCCCTCGGGCACCGGCGCCACCGGCTGCAGGTCGCGGCCCTCGGTGAACTCGACGTGCACCCGCTCGGCGATGGCCAGGGTGTTGTCGCACGCCTCGGGGAAGACGCCGTCCCACTGGGCTCGCATCTCCTGCGCGCTCTTGAGGTAGAAGTCCTGCGCGTCGAACCGGAAGCGGTTCGGGTCGTTCATCGTCTTGCCGGTCTGGACGCAGAGCAGCACCTCGTGCGGCTTGGCGTCCTTGGCGTACGTGTAGTGCAGGTCGTTCGTCGCGAGACCGGGCAGGTCGAGCTTCTTCTTGAGGTCGTAGAGGTCGTCGCGGACCCGGCGCTCGATCTCGATGCCGTGGTCCATGAGCTCGCAGAAGAAGTTCTCCGCGCCGAAGATGTCGCGGTAGTCGCTGGCGGCCTGGCAGGCACCGTCGAAGTCGTCCTGCTGCAGGTAGCGCGCCACCTCGCCCGACGGGCAGCCCGTCGTCGCGATGATCCCCTTGCCGTAGGTCTCGAGCAGCTCGCGATCCATGCGGGGCTTGTAGTAGTACCCCTCGAGGCTGGCGAGGCTCGAGAGCCGGAAGAGGTTGTGCATCCCCTCCGTGTTCTCGGCCAGCAGCGTCATGTGGGTGTACATCTGGCCCGGGTTGTCGTCCGAGATGACCTGCCCGCCGAGCGTGGCCCGCTTGCGCTCGTGACGGCTGCCGGGCGCGAGGTAGCCCTCCATGCCGATGATCGGCTTGACCCCGTGGGCCTTCGACTTCTTCCAGAACTCGTAGGCGCCGAAGGTGTTGCCGTGGTCGGTCATCGCCAGCGCCGGCATCCCCATGCGCGCGGCCTCGGCGAACAGGTCGTCCAGGCGCGCGGCACCGTCGAGCATGGAGAACTCGGTGTGCGTGTGCAGGTGAACGAACGAGTCGCCGGTCACGTCGCGGGACCTCCAGGAGCGCCGGGAACGGGGTGCCGTCGAGGGGGTCCCGCGAGGCGGGACGGGGTCGGCGGGATGGGCCCCAGCCTATCCGCGCCCCCCGACAGCGACGCCCCTCCCCGAGCCCTCCACCCGTCCGCGCTGCTCACCTCCCGGGGCCCGGCGTGTCGCCCGGATCCGGGCTCGTCCCACGTGTCACAGGGGCCCCAGGGCACGTCGGTGGACGTCGTCGGCGGCGCTCAGGAGGTCGATCCGCACGGGGTCGCGCACCGGGGCCAAGGCGACGACCGCCGCGAGCAGCCAGATCCGGGCGACGATGACGTCGGGCGGTGTCCGCAGGAAGTTCTCCCGGCTCGCCTCCGCAGCCGCCGGGCCGAGCACACGCGCGGCGTCCGCCACGACCGGCGCGGTCTCGCCCAGGTGCTCGTCGACCCAGGTGACGGCGCGGCGGGCCAGGTCGGGGTCCGATCGCCGCCGCCGGGCCTTGCTCAGCCACGACGCGACGAACAGGTCGATCAGGGTCCGGTCGCCCCGCAACGGGTGGGCCTCGTCGTGGGGTGACCCCGCGACGAAGCGGCGGGCGACCTCGGGGTCACGCCGCTCGACGGTCTCCGCGACCACGGCACGGATGCGGTCCTGGAGTGCCGCGAAGGGGCCCGGCTCGTCGTCGAGGTCGTCATCCAGGTCGTCGTCGAGCTCGTCGAGCTCGTCCCAGAAGTCGTCGTCGTCCTCGAGGTCGTCCCACAGGCCGTCCTCGCACCCCACGGAATCCGGGACGAACGCCGCGACCCGGTCGGTGCCGACCCGGGGAGACCGGGACGTCGCGGGCGCCACGCCGGCGGGCCCGGGACCACTGCGCCTCGGCCGCGCCATCGCCTCCCGGCGCCTCCGGCGCGCCTCCACCTTCGCCGCCCGCCGCTGCCCGTCGCGCCTGCGCCTGCCCATCGCTCCTCCTCGGGGTCGTCCCGAGTCGCAGCATGCGCCGCACCCCCGACAACGCCGCCGTTCACGAGATCAGCAGTGCACCAGCGACCGGAACGAGCCCCGTGAGGTGCTCCTCGCCCTCGTGATCTCCGTGCGCGAGGGGCGCCGGGCTACAGCAGCCCCGCCCCCACGAGCGCCGCGCGCACGACCTCGCGCTCGTGCTCGTCGGCCTCCACCATCGGCAGGCGCAGGCCGCCGACGGGGCGGCCGAGGAGGTCGAGGGCCGCCTTGACCGGGATCGGGTTGGTGGTGACGCCCAGGGCGTCGAACAGCGGCTTGAGCGAGGCCTCGATCTCGGCGCGCTGGTCGGGCTCGTCGACCATGCGGCGCATCGCCGGGCCGACGACGTGGCTCGCGACGAGGATTCCGCCGCAGCCACCCATCTCGAGCACCGAGCCGAACAGGTCGTCGTTGCCGGCGTAGATCCCCAGGCCGTCGACGGGCGCGAGGTTGGCGTTGTTGGCCTGCTTGACGTAGTCGATCCGCTCGATCTGGGCGAGCTCGGCGAGCAGGTCGTTGGGCAGGTCGACCACGCAGCGCGAGGGGATGTTGTAGAGCACCACGGGCTTGTCGGTGGCCCGGGCGACCTCGCCGAAGTGCGCGAGCATGCCCCGCCGGTTCGGCTTGTTGTAGTACGGCGTCACCGAGAGGATCGCGTCGGCGCCCGCCGCGGTGGCCCGCTCGGTCATCTCGCACGCGTGCCGGGTGTCGTTGGAGCCGGTGGAGGCGACGACCGTGGCCCCGGCCGGGCGGTGCTCGACGGCCAGCTCGACGAGGCGCAGGTGCTCCTCGGTGGAGAGCGTCGACGCCTCGCCGGTGGTCCCGCACACCACGAGCCCGTCGGTGCCGTTCGCGTACAGGTGGCCCATCAGGTCGACGAAGGCCTTCTCGTCGACCGAACCGTCGCGGGCGAACGGGGTCACGATGGCGGTGAGGACGGCGCCGAGGCTCATGGCTTTCAGGTTGCCTGACCGGCCCACCCGCGGTCTACGCCGGGTCCGGGCCGTCGACGTTCACCGTGGGCGGGCCCTCGCCGGCGCGCCCGATGACGGCCGTCGAGCGCTCGGCCGTGGGGTTCGACTCGCGGTGCACCGTGTGGGGCGGCACGCGCAGGAAGTCGCCGGGTCCGGCCTCGACGGCGTCGCCGCCGCCGGGGCCGAACTCCAGGCGCATCGCGCCGCGCACGACGTAGAGGCTGGTCTCGTGCTCGCCGTGGTGGTGCCAGCCGGACGAGGCACCGGGATCGGTGTGCACGAGCCCTGCCCACAACGCGTCGGTCGAGAACGCCACCTCGCGGCGCATCCCCGGCGTCGGGTCGCCCTCGGCGAGCTGGTCGCCGCGGAAGACCTCGACGGGTTCGCTGCTCACGCGGGCAACGATGTCAGACGAAGCCGAAATCAGACGAGACCGAGCTTCTGCACGGCGTCGCGCTCCTCGGCCAGCTCGTTCACCGACGCGTCGATGCGCTCGCGGGAGAAGTCGCTGATGTCGAGGCCCTGGACGATCTCGAACTTCCCGTTCGAGGCCGTGACCGGGAACGACGACACGAGTCCCTCGGGCACGCCGTAGGAGCCGTCGGAGACGATCGCCGCCGAGGTCCAGTCGTTGGGCTTGGTGCCGTTGACCCAGGTGTGGACGTGGTCGATCGCGGCGGCGGCGGCCGAGGCGGCCGACGAGGCGCCGCGGACCTCGATGATCTCGGCGCCGCGCTTGGCCACGCGCGGGATGAACTCGTCGGTCAGCCAGCTCCGGTCGACCTGGTCGCCGATCGGGTTGCCGTCGACCTCGGCGTAGGTGACGTCGGGGTACTGGGTGGCCGAGTGGTTGCCCCAGATCGTCATCTTGGAGACCGAGCCGACGCGGACGCCGAACTTCGTCGCGAGCTGGCCGACGGCGCGGTTGTGGTCCAGGCGCGTCATCGCGGTGAAGCGGTCGGCCGGGACGTCGGAGTTCGCGCGGGCGATGAGGGCGTTGGTGTTCGCCGGGTTGCCGACGACGAGGACCTTGACGTCGTCCGCGGCGCCGTTGAGCGCCTGGCCCTGCGGCTTGAAGATGCCGCCGTTGGCCTCGAGGAGGTCGGCGCGCTCCATGCCCTTGCTGCGCGGGCGGGCGCCGACCAGCAGGCCGACGTTGGTGCCCTCGAACGCCTTCGAGGCGTCGTCGTAGACGTCGATCGCGTCGAGGAGCTCGAAGGCGCTGTCGTTGAGCTCGAGCGCGGTGCCCTCGGCGGCCTTCACGGCGTCCGGGATCTCCAGCAGCCGCAGCCGGACCGGCACACCCTCCCCCAGCAGGTCGCCGGCGGCGATGCGGAAGAGCAGCGCGTAGCCGATCTGTCCGGCCGCGCCGGTGACGGTGACGTTGACGGGGGTGGGCGCCATCGGGGCTCCTGCTCTGTCGTCGAGGTCGGTCGCGGCGGAGCCTCGCATGCCCGGGCAGGGCACGCGCAGGCAGGCCGCCTCGGTCACAGCGGGCGTCAGCCCGGGTCGCCGACCACCATCTGCCCGCGCCGTTGCGCGAGGTAGCGGAAGGTCAGGCCCAGCGACACCATGATCCGGTTCCGGTTACCCAGTAGCGCGAAGACGTGCACGAACATCCAGATGAGCCACGCGAGCACGCCGACGAGCTTGGGCCCGTGGGCGATGTCGGCCACGGCCGAGCCGCGCCCGATCGTCGCCATGGTGCCCTTGTCCTTGTAGTGGAAGCGCTCGGTGGGCTCGCCCGCCAGGAGCCGGGCGATCGTGCGGCCCGCGTGCCCGCCGCTCTGGAGCGCCGGCTGCGCGAGCTGGGGCAGCGGGTCGTCCTCGATGACGCCGATGTCCCCGGCGACGAGGATCTCGGGGTGCTCCGGCACGCGGAGGTCACCCCCGACGACGATCCGGCCGCCCTTGCCCTGCCGCAGGCCCCAGCTCTTCACCCGCTCGTGGGCGGAGACGCCGGTGGCCCAGATGGTCATCTGGGCCTCGAGCTCGGTGCCGTCGGCGAGGAGCACGGAGTCGGGCCGGACCTCCTTGACCGCGGCCTCGAGACGCAGCTCGACACCCCGCGCCCGCAGCTGCGCGGCGGCGTACTCCCGCAGGCGCGGGGCGAACGGCGGGAGGACCTTGTCGGTCATCTCGACGAGCACGACGTTGACCTCGGACGGGTCGAGCTCCGGGTACCGGTCGGGCAGCACGGTGTTGCGCAGCTCGGCGAGCGTGCCCGCCATCTCCACGCCGGTGGCGCCGCCGCCGACCACCACGACCGAGGCGCCGCGGCGCTCGCCGGTGGCAGCGATCCGGTCGAGGTAGCCGGTCATCCGGTCGCGGACGGCGAGGGCCTCGGCGCGCGTGTAGATCGGGTAGGCGTTCTCGGCCGCCCCGGGCACCCCGAAGTAGTTGGTGGTCACGCCGTTGGCGATGACGAGGTAGTCGTAGTGCAGGTCGGGCCCGAGGTCGAGGGAGATCGTCCGCGTCTCCGGGTCGATCGCCAGGACCTCGCCCTTGCGGAAGCGCGCGCCGGTGTGGGCGGCGAAGCCGCGGGCGCCGTAGGTGATGTCGCCGGGGTTCAGCGCGCCGGTGGCCACCTGGTAGAGCAGCGGCTGGAACGTGCTGTAGCTGTGGCGGTCGACGAGGGTCACGCGCACCGGCGCCTTGCGCAGGGCGCGGACGGCGGCGATGCCGGCGAACCCGGCGCCGAGCACGACGACGTGCGGGCGCGGATCGGCATCCGTGATCGACGTCCCCGAGGGCTCGCCCCGGGTCGACAGATCGGCGGTCATGGTGCCGTGCTCCTCTCGCGCTCGTGCCCGTCGGCGCTGGCCGGTTCGATTCAGGAACCGGAACCACCGCGCCCACCGGGCGTTCCTCGGGGTCGTACCCTCCATCGTCCTCCACCACGCCAGACCCCAGGGGCCGACGGCGTCCGGTCGCTTGTCGGCCCTCTCACACGCGCCGGGCGGTCATCCCGCCGGCACCGGGCCGTCGTCGGGTACCGGGCCGACGGTCTCGGGCGGGTCCCGCCCGTCGTCGGTCTGTTCCGGCAGCAGCGGCGACACCGCGAGCGCCCCGACCCGCGCCCCGGGCGGCGCGACCTCCACCGCGCGCACCCCGGGCCGGACGCGCAGGGCGGGGAGCGCCGCCGGGTCCGTCTCGACGACGAGGGCGACGACGCACGCGCACCCGGCCGACAGGCGGGCGGACTCGGCGGCCGCCACCGCGGCGGGGCGACCCGAGGACGTCCGCGCCTGCTCCCCCGCCTGGTTGCCCGCCCGGGCCTCGGCGAGGCGGAGGGCCGCGACGGGGTCGACCGTGCCCGAGGCGTCGAGCGTCACCCCCGCAACGCCGTCTGCACCCGCGGCAGAGGCACCCGGAACACGGCTTCCCGGGCGGTCGCCCCGGTGCCCGCGACGGCCGCCGCCGCGCCGGGGAGATCCTGTTCGACCGCGAACTGCACCAGCGCGGGACGCGGCCCGGGCGGCCCCGGCGGCACCACGGCGGCGCGCGCCAGGTACCCCGTGACGGTCTCCCCGGCGCCGGCCCGAGACGGGTGGCGTCGGTGCTCCCGGGCACGCCCTGCGACGGCGTGCTGCCGGCGCCCGCCACCCACGCGGTCAGCAGGGCGATCACCAGCACGACGGCGAGCACGATCGCCACCGTCGGCCAGCGCAGGACGGGCCCGCCGTCGGACTCGTCCCCGGGCGTGTTCAGCTCGCCGCCCGCAGGGTCTCCAGCGCCCCCGCCAGGTCGGCGGGCGGCTCGCTGACGTACTCCACCCAGTGGCCGTCGCCGGGGTGGTGGAAGCCGAGGCGGTGGGCGTGCAGCCACTGGCGGGTCAGGCCGAGGGTGCGGGCGAGCGTCGGGTCGGCGCCGTAGGTGATGTCGCCGACGCAGGGGTGGCGCACCGCGGAGAAGTGCACGCGGATCTGGTGGGTCCGCCCCGTCTCGAGCTCGACCTCCAGCAGCGACGCGGCGCGGAACGCCTCGAGGGTGCGGTAGTGGGTCACGCTGGGCCGGCCGTCGGTGACGACGGCGAAGCGCCAGTCGTGCTTGGGGTGACGGTCGATCGGGGCGTCGATCGTGCCCTCGCTGGGGTCGGGGTGGCCCTGCACCACCGCGAGGTAGACCTTCGAGACGGTGCGATCGCGGAACGCCTGCTTGAGCAGCGAGTAGGCGCGCTCCGACTTCGCCACCACCATCACCCCGGTGGTGCCGGCGTCCAGGCGGTGCACGATCCCCTGGCGCTCGGCGGCGCCGGCGGTGGCGATCCGGATGCCCAGCGCGGCGAGCCCGGCGACGACGGTCGGGCCCGACCAGCCGGGGCTCGGGTGCACGGCGACGCCGACGGGCTTGTCGACGACGACGATCTCCTCGTCCTCGTGCAGCACGACCAGGCCCTCGACGGCCTCGGCCGTGACGACGAGGGCGGCCTGCTCCGGCTCCGGGATCTCGACCTCGAGCCAGGCCCCCGCGACCAGACGGTCCGACTTCCCGGCGGGCGCGCCGTCGAGCCGGACCGCGCCGTCCGACGCGAGCTCCGCGACGACGGTGCGCGAGAGGCCCAGCATCCGCGACAGCCCGGCGTCCAGCCGCATCCCGTCGAGCCCGTCGGGGACGGGCAGCGTGCGCAGGCTCATGCCGTCGCCCCGTCCCTGGTCGACGAGCCGTCGAGGTCGCGGCCCGTCAGCGCGAGCAGCACGAGCAGCACCCCGCCGATCGTGATCGCGGAGTCGGCGACGTTGAACACCGGGAACCAGCCGACGGAGACGAAGTCGACGACGTGGCCCTGCAGCGGGCCCGGTCCGCGGAAGAAGCGGTCGACCAGGTTGCCCAGCGCCCCGCCGAGCACCAGCCCGAGCGCCAGCGCCCACCCGCGCGAGCGCAGGCGCCGCGCGAACCGCACGATCCCGATCACGACCGCCAGCGCGACGAGCGTCAGCACCCAGGTCATGCCCGTCGCGAACGAGAACGCCGCGCCGGGGTTGCGGACCAGGGTGAAGGACACGAGGTCGCCGATCAGCGGCACCCGCTCGCCGTCGGCCAGCCACGACACCATCACGATCTTGGTGATGAGGTCGAGGGAGATCACCACCGCCGCGACGACCGCGAGGGTGGCGAGCCGTCTGGGCGGGAGGTCCCGGGATGCCTCCGGCACGCTGTCCGGCTCGGTGGGTGCGCTGCTCACCGCTCCATCGTCCCAGGAGCCGTCCCGTCCTCGCCGTCCCGCCGCCGGCGCAGCGACGGCGACCCGCCGGTGTCACCGCGCCAGCGCGCGAGACGCCCGGACCGGTCGACCGAGCGCAGGCGCTCCTCGGCGGCGGCCCGCGCGGTCTCGGTGGTGACGACGAGCAGCTGGTCGCCCTCCTGGATGCGGCTCGCGTCCTGCGGCGTGAAGCTCGCGCCGTCGCGGACGACCAGGCTGAGCCCCGAGCCCTCGGGCAGGCGCAACTCGCGGACGTAGACGCCGTGCATCTTCGACCCCTCGGGCACGGTCATCTGCAGGAGATCGGCGCGCAGGGTGTCCAGCGGCGCGGCGTCCACCTCGATCTCCTCGACCTTGGAGTCCCCGGCGAGCCCGAGGGCGCGGGCGACCAGCGGCAGCGTCGTCCCCTGCACCAGGACCAGCACCACGACGAGCACGAACACGGCGTCGACGAGGGCCTGGGCCCCGGGAAGGCCCTCGGTGAGCGGGATGAGGGCCAGCACGATCGGCACGGCCCCCCGCAGGCCGGCCCACGACAGGAAGGCCTGCTCGCGCCACGGCACGCGTGCGAACGCGGCCGCCGCGACGACCGAGAGCGGACGGGCCGCGAACAGCAGGACCGCGCCGGCGATCAAGGCGGGGACGAGGGCGGCCCCCAGGCGGTCCGGGGAGACGAAGAGCCCGAGCAGCACGAACAGCCCGATCTGGGCGAGCCAGCCCAGACCCTCGGCGAACGACCGGCTGCCCTCGCGGTGCGGCAGCGTCGAGTTGCCGAGGACCAGGGCCGCGACGTAGGTCGCGAGCAGTCCCGAGGCGTGCAGGAGCTGCGCCGAGGCGAACGCCAGGATGCAGACGGACAGCGTGGCCAGCGGGTAGAGACCGGTGGCCGGCAGCGCGGCCCGGCGCAGGCCCAGCGCCCCCAGACGCCCGAGCGCGCCGCCGAGCAGACCGCCCGCGACGAGCTCGTAGACCACCAGCAGCGGGTCGGTCCAGCTCAGCGCGGCGGTGGACGACAGCAGCACCACGGCGAGGAACACCGGGGCGTCGTTGAGCCCCGACTCCAGCTCGAGCGCGCCGACCAGCCGGCCCTTGAGGCCGAGGTTGCGCAGCACGCTGAACACCGCGGCCGCGTCCGTCGACGAGAGCACCGCGCCCCAGAGGAAGGCGATCCGCAGGTCGAGCCCGAGCAGCGCCCACAGGGCCAGCCCGGTGACGCCGATGCTCACGGCGACGGCGATCGTCGAGAGCGCGACACCGAGGCCCAGCGCCGGGCGGACCGTCGTCCACCGGGTGGAGAGGCCGCCGTCGGCGAGGATCAGGACGAGGGCGGCGACGCCGAGCGCCTGGGTGAGGCCCGCGTCGTCGAACCGGATGCCGAGGCCCGACTCCCCCAGCGCCACCCCGATCGCGAGGTAGATCAGCAGCGAGGGCAGGCCGACGCGGGTGGAGAGGCGGACCGCGAGCACGGAGACGAGGACGACGCCCGCACCGACGCCGAGCAGGAGGGGCAGATCGTCCACGTCGCGTGCCCCCTCCCCTCCAGGAGGGCACGACCCTAGCGATCGCGGAGTGCCCGGATTGCCCGGGATCTGGACGCGGTGAGCCGATTCACCGGCTCGTCGCGCTCGTGCTGTGGTCTATCAGAGGTGGGTCAGCGGCCGATCATCGGCGGGTGTCGGCGCTGCGGGGACCGGTGAGCGCCGCGACCGGTGTGCACCAGGAGCAGCCCGTGAACCCGAGCTCCACCGCCTCGGAGGCGGGCAGCGGGATGACCTCGCGGCCGTACAGGTAGCTGCAGCGACCCAGGTGGAAGAGGGGTTCCTCGTCGATGACGAGGACCTCGTCGTCGTGCTCGGCCATCGCCTGGCGGGCGGCGTCGTCGACGACCTCCTCCTCCGGCTGGGACGCCGGCGGCGGGGGCGGCGGAGCGCTGGGTGCCCCACCGGGAGGCGGACCGCCGGGAGGACGTCCGGCGCCCTGGGGAGGCTGGCCCGGGGGAGGCTGGCCCTGGGGAGCCTGGCCCGGGGGCGGTCCCTGCGGCGGCTGCCCGGGCGGCGGGCCGCCGTTGGCGGCGCCCGCGTCGGACCGGCCGGCCGGCGGCGCACCGTCGGCCTGGACCTGCCGCATGCGGGCGAGGTCGTTCATGTCGAGGCGGGTGGTGGCCGCCTCGTCGCCGCCGGGCTGTCCGGGAGCACCGCGGGACGGCGTGCCGCCCGGGGTGGACGGGGCGCCCGTCCGCGCCGGGCCGCCGCCGAGACGCGCCTCGGCGGGGGTGCCGGGCATGGGGAGCGTCCCGAGCAGCCGCGAGCCCTGGGGGCGCCGGGGACGCGGGACGGCTCGGAGCCCGGGCGGGCGTTGGTGGTGATCCAGCGCGACGTCCGGTCGGTGCTGGGCGAGGCCTCCCCGCCGCGGGTGGCGGCCGTACCGGCCGCGATCGCGCCGCCGGCGAGACCGGCGGCACCGGCCACCCCGGCGATGCGCCCGGCGTTGCCGTCGCGCTCGGTCTGCTCACCGGGCCGGCCCTGCGTGGCGGGACCGTTCTGCGCCGGCGCCCCTGGGCCGCCCTGGCCGTTGGGGCCCTGCGGACCCGACGCCTGCGGCCCCGGACCCTGCGGACCCTGCTGACCCGGACCCTGCTGCTGGGGCCCCGTCCCGACCGCCACCGTGCCCGCGTCCTGCTGCGGACCGCGCCCGCCGGCCGGGACCGGGGGCACGGGCGCGCCGGGCGTCGAGGCCGGACCGGCCGACGTCGGGGCCGCCGTCTCCGGGGAGCCCTGTCCCGGGCCCGAGGAGTGGATTCCCGGGGCGAACCCGGAGGACGGCGAACCCGGCGTGGACGGTCCTGACGACTCCGACGACGCGGTCGACGAGGCAGGAACCTCATCGGCCGGGCGTCGGCCCTCCCGCTCCCGCTTGCGCCGACGGACGACGTCGGCGATGAGCAGGGCGGCGGCCAGGATGCTGGCCACCACGGACCCCCAGGCCCACGTCGCCACCGAGGTGACGACGGCGACCACCAGGAGCCCGAAGGCGACCAGGACGCAGAGAAGGACGAGGAGCAGCAACGGTCGGACTCCTACCTCGGGGCGGCTCGGGGCCTCTCACCCGCGCCACCTCCGAAGAGGGTGGCGCGGGCCGCGGCGTTCCTAGCTGCCGGCTTCGGCCCGCGAGCCGTAGCCGCTGGTGGCGTACCCGCCGCTGCCGTTGCGGCCGTTGTCCGGCGCGGCGGAACCGCGGCCGTCCAGGTCGCGCAGCTGCGACTCGAGGTAGGTCTTGAGACGGGTGCGGTACTCGCGCTCGAAGGTGCGGAGCTCGTCGATCTTCTTCTCGAGCCCGCCCTTCTGCTGCTCGATGAGGCTGATCGTCTCGTTGTGCTTGCGCTGCGCGTCGCGCTCGAGGGTGGAGGCCTTGTCACGGGCCTGGCGCTCGAGGGTCTCCGCGCGGGTGCGCGCGTCGTTCAGCATCGTCTCGGCGCGCGTGCGGGCCTCGTTGACCATGCTGTCGGACTTGGTGCGCGCCTCGGAGAGCAGCTGCTCCGACTTGGTGCGCGCGTCGGTGAGCATGCCGTCGGCCTCGGACTTGGCCTCGGCGGTGAGCCGGTCGGCCATCTCCTGGGCGAGGCCGAGCACCTTCGCGGCCTGCACGTGGTGGTCGCCACCGTTGACGGCGGCACCCTGGCCACCCTGCTCGGACATGCCGAAGGGCGGGGGCACGACGGCCTGCTGCGTCTGCGGCATCGGCTGCTGCTGCTGGGGCTGCTGCTGCGGCATCGGCTGCTGCACGGTGCGCGGCGCGTCCTCCACGGGCCGGCTCGGCGGCGGCGCCGAGACCTGCGTGGCCGGACCCGAGCTCTGGCTCGGTGCCGCGGCGGCCTTGCTGCGGGCGTCGTCGAGATCGGCGTGGGCCGTCGAGAGCTGCTGCTCGAGCTGCTCCACCTGCTCGCGCAGGTCGTTGTTCTCTTCCAGCAGCCGGCCGAGCTCGGCCTCGACGAGGTCGAGGAACGCGTCGACCTCGTCCTCGTTGTAGCCACGTTTCCCGATCGGTGGCTTGCTGAACGCGACGTTGTGAACGTCGGCGGGGGTCAGCGGCATCGGATCTCCTCAAGCACTCCTCGGCTGCGGAACCCCAGGTACCTCGGGCTCTTCGAGCTCCGCCACTCGCAGAGTATGACCGCTGCGAGCGACAGAACCATAATGGACGGGTCCAGTGACGCGCTGCCCTCGACGCCCGAATGGTGACGCAGCGCCACGAGCGGGCCCCCGGAAACCCACAGACCTACCGATTTTCGGGTCGGAGGGCGATCCGCCGGTCGGGTCGTGACGTTCCGTGTCCCTCTACGTGCGGTGACAGGAGCGGATCCTGGGACCGCCGGGGCCGGCGGGCAGCTGCGAGCCCTCCAGAGCGCGCTCGGCGCACAGGAACGCCCATCCGGCGCGCCAGAAGTCGCATCGCCCGATCGGCCGCGTGCCGCGGCCGTGCGTGGCCCTCGGGGCGCCGCACACCCCGTCCATCGCTCCGGCGGGCGCGGGTGTGACACCCGACGCCCCGGCGATCTTCTCAGGTCCTCTCAGGAGATCTCTCAGGAGGTCGAGGCGTAGTTCTTCTCGGCCAGCTTCCGACGGTCCGACGCGGACACCTCGACGTTCGGCGGTGAGAGCAGGAACACGCGGTTGGTGACCTTCTCGATGGAGCCGCGCAGGGCGAACGCGAGGCCGGCGGCGAAGTCGACGAGGCGCTTGGCGCCCGCGTCGTCCATCTCCGTGAGATTCATGATCACCGGAATGCCGTCGCGGTAGCGCTCGCCGATGAGCCGGGCCTCGTTGTAGCTCTTGGGCTGCAGCGAGGTGATCTCGGCGGGCCCGCTCGCGGGGTCGGGGTCGGCGGCGACCGACGGCACCGCCGTCGGGCCCTTCGCGGCCGGGGTGGCGGCGGTGTCGGACGACGACGAGGACGACGCCGGACCGGACGAGCCGGTGGAGGACGCCGACGACAGCGACGGCGGGGTGCGGTGGGTCGTGGGGCGCACCGAGGTGTGGCTCGGCCCGGTGTTGTGGGCCCAGCTGCGGCCGCGGCCGGCCCGCGACACCGTCTCGGTGGCGGGCTCCTCCTCGCGGCGGACGTCCTCGCGGCGGATCTCGGTGACCTCCGGGTCGCGCGGGCGCGGGGTCCGGCGCTCCTCGTAGCGGTCGTACCGGTCGTAGCGCTCCGGCTCGTCGCGGTCCTCGCGGTCGTCGCGCCGGCCACGGCCGTAGCGGTCGTAGCCACCGTCGCGGTCGTCGAACCGGTCGTCGAAGCGGTCCGCGGCGTAACGGTGGCGGTCGACCGGGTGCCGGTCACCGGTGTGCCGGTCGACGGGGCGACGGTCACGCTCGGGGTCGTACCGGTCGTCGTCGTAGCCGTCGTACGAGTCCAGCTCGTCGGCCGGGACCATGCCGAAGTAGGCCTTCACTCGGTGCAGAGTGGTCATGGCGGTCTCCCCTGTCCGACGGGGACCCCGCGCCCCGTGCAGCGCATGAGTCACATCCGTGTCGTTCACTCACAGGGGACGCTAGCTCACCGCCGCCCGAGCAAGGCCGTTCCGACACGCACGACCGTCGACCCGTACTCGACGGCTGCCTCGAGATCCCCGGACATCCCGGCCGACAGCGTCACCGCACCCGCGTGCGCCGCGCGTACCCCTTGCGCGACCTCCCACACCGTGGCGAAGGCCTCGCGCGGCTCGACGCCCTGCGGCGCCACCGCCATCACCCCGCCCAGCCGCAGGTGGGCGCAGTCGGCGACGCGGTCGGCCAACGCCGGGACCTCGTCCACCGGCGTGCCGCCGCGGTCGGGGTCGGCGTCGACGCTCACCTGCACCAGGACCTCGAGCGGCGTGGTCCGCTCCCCCGCGTCGACGGCAGCGGAAGCGGCGCGCTCGAGGGCGTCGACGAGACGGACGGAGTCGACCGAGTCCACCGCGTGCGCCCACCGCGCCAGCGACCGCGCCTTGTTGCGCTGCAGGCGGCCCACGACGTGCCACTGCGCCGCGACGTCCGGACGCAGGGCGGCGAGCTCGGCGGCCTTCGCCGCGCCCTCCTGCTCCTTGTTCTCCCCGAAGGCCGTCAGCCCGAGATCGGTGAGCAGCGCGACGTCCTCGGCGGGCCAGGTCTTGGTGACGGCGAGCAGGCCGACCTCGGCGGGGTCGCGCCCCCGGCCCGGGCGGCCGCGGCGACGCGTTCGCGCACGGCGGCCAGTGACCCGGCCAGCTCCGCGCGGCGCGCACCACCGTCCGACGCCTCCGTCGCGGCCTCGGTCACGGCCGCGGGTACTCCCACCACGTCACCGCGGCGAGCCTGCCCGTGGGTTGCGCGCGGCGGTGGCTGAACAGCTGGTCGTCCTCGAAGGTGCAGCGCGTGTCGGTGTCGACGCGGGTGACGCCCAGCTCGGCCAGCTGCTGGCGCAGCCCGGCGCGCAGGTCGAGGCCCGGGGTGCCGATCCGCGTGGTCGCGGCGCTGCCGGGCAGCGCGGCCTCCACCTCGTCGCGCATCTCCGCCGGGACCTCGTAGCAGAGGCCGCAGACGGCGGGGCCGAGGAGGACCTCGACGTGCTCGGTCTCGGCGCCGAGCTCGGCCATCGCCTCGAGCGTGCGCCCGAGGATCCCGTCGGCCGCCCCGCGCCGCCCGGCGTGGGCGGCGCCGACGACGCCGGCCGTGGGGTCGGCGAACAGCACGGGCACGCAGTCGGCCACGACGACGGCCAGCGCGAGGCGCGGCCGGTCGGTGACGAGCGCGTCGGCCGTCGGGGTGGGGCCGTCGGCCGAGGTGACGGTGGCGACGTCGGTGCCGTGCACCTGGTTCATCCACGCCACACGCTCGGGACCCAGGCCGATGCCCTGGCCGAGGCGACGACGGTTGGCGGCGACGGCGGCCGGGTCGTCCCCGACGTGGTCGCCGAGGTTGAACGAGTCGTACGGCGCCGCCGACCGGCCGCCCGCACGGGTGGTGACCACCCGGCGGATGCGGACGGGTGCAGCTCCCCCGTCCCCGGGATCCCGGGGACGAGCGGGACTGCTGCTTCCGGAGCGGACCGCCACTCCCTCAGCGTCTCATGAAGGAGGGGACGTCCACGTCGTCCTCGTCCGCGCTGCGGGCGGACGGCGCCTCGCGCGGCGGGGTGGTCGAGGAGCCCTCGGTGGCGGTGGACGCCGCGGGAGCGGTGGCCGTGGCCGCCGGGGAGCCGGTGGAGCCATTGGCGCCGGTGGAGCCGTTGGCGCCGTTGCCCGCGGGGGCGGTCGCCGTGGCCGGGGTCTCCGCCGGACGCTCCACGGACGCGCGGTCGACGGCCGGCGTGGAGCCGGGCACCGTCGGGGCCGCCGAGACCGCGGGCGTCGGCCCGCCGACGTGGGAGACGTGGGAGGCGTGGGTGCCGGCCGGCGGCCGCTGGACCTGCCCGGCCTGGGCGCTCGCGGTGGACGTCGACGAGCCCTGCGTCGACCCGAGGGCCTGGGGCTCGAGCTTCTTGTGCGTCGGGGACCCGGAGTCGAAGCCCGCGGCGATGACGGTCACGCGGACCTCGTCGCCCAGCGAGTCGTCGATGACCGTCCCGAAGATGATGTTCGCCTCGGGGTGCGCGGCCTCCTGGACGAGCGACGCCGACTCGTTGATCTCGAACAGGCCGAGGTCCGAGCCGCCGGCGATCGAGAGCAGCACGCCGTACGCGCCGTCCATCGACGCCTCGAGCAGGGGCGAGTTGATCGCCTTGCCGGCCGCCTCGACCGCGCGGTTCTCCCCGCGTGCTGCGCCGATGCCCATCAGCGCGCTGCCCGCCCCGCTCATGACGCTCTTGACGTCGGCGAAGTCGAGGTTGATCAGACCCGGCGTGGTGATCAGGTCGGTGATGCCCTGGACACCGGAGAGGAGCACCTCGTCCGCGCTGCGGAAGGCGTCCATGAGCGAGAGGCCCACGTCGCCCAGCTGCAGGAGGCGGTCGTTGGGGATGACGATCAGCGTGTCGCACTCGTTGCGGAGCTCGGTGATGCCGTTCTCGGCCTGGGTGGCGCGGCGCTTGCCCTCGAAGTTGAAGGGCCGCGTCACGACGCCGATCGTCAGGGCGCCGAGCTTGCGGGCGATGCTCGCGACGACGGGCGCGCCGCCGGTGCCGGTGCCGCCGCCCTCGCCGGCGGTCACGAAGACCATGTCGGCCCCCTTGAGGACCTCCTCGATCTCCTCGCGGTGGTCCTCGGCGGCGCGGCGGCCCACGTCCGGGGCCGCGCCGGCGCCAAGACCGCGGGTGAGCTCGCGGCCGACGTCGAGCTTGACGTCGGCGTCGGACATGAGGAGCGCCTGCGCGTCGGTGTTCACCGCGATGAACTCGACGCCCTTGAGGCCGACCTCGATCATGCGGTTGACGGCGTTGACGCCGCCACCACCGATGCCGACCACCTTGATCACGGCCAGGTAGTTGTGCGGGGGCGTCATGAGTTCGCCTTTCGTGCGGGGTCTGGCGGCGGTCGTCGTCCGGGTCCGGCGTGTCGCAACCCTCGACCTCGACTGGAGGTTTATGTTGAGGGGCCGCTGTCCGACGTGCGCACGGTAGGCAGGCGTGGCACGGCATTTCCACGAGGCGCGCCGGGCGTGTCCGCACCTCACGTCGCCCACTCGCCGGGCGGTCGACACCCTCGAGTGCTCCTCGAGGGTTGTCAGCGCACCACCGCGAGGTCGGGCGTCGAGACGTCGTACGCCACGCCCGGGCGGGTCAGCAGGGCGGCGAGGACCGCGGCCTTGCGCTCGTTGTCCGCGTCGGCGCCCCAACGGACCTCGCGGTCGCCGGTGAGGACGAAGCCGACGTCGAAACGACCGTTGGCGCGCACCTCGACGACGTCGGCCCGTAGCGCCGCGGGCAGGGCCACGACCACGTCGGCGGCGGCCCGGGTGCCCGGGTCGTCGGGCGACGGGAGTGTGCCCGGCGGCAGCGTGAGGGCCGGGATCCCGGGCGGGCGCTCGGGCATCGTGCGGTACCCGAAACCGGTGGCGTCGACCAGCAGCACCCCGCCGGCGGGCGAGGGGGTCGCGAGCACCGGCTCGCGCTCGGTCACCGAGACGACGACGGTCCCCGGGTAGTCGCGGGACACGTCGACCGACGCGATGCGGGGCAGGGTGCGCACGTCCGCGGCCACGTCGTCGCCGTCGAGCCAGAGCAACGACGTGCCCGGTGCGACGCCCGCGGCCGCGCGCACCGCCTCGACCTGGTCGGGCGCCGCCCCGACGACCTCGACGTCGCGGACGTCGAGCAGGGGCGACCACACGGTGAGCCACACGAGCACGGCGACGAGCACGAGCGCCGCGGCGAGCCCGGCCCACAGGCTCCGGCGACGGCGCACCGGACGGGACACCGAGGTCCGGGCGACCCGCTTGGCGCGCCCCGGCGAACCGGCCGCGGCACCCGAGGGCCGGGCGCCTGCGCCCCCGGTGCGACGCTGCCGCGCCCGCTCCTGGCGCTCGGCGCCGTCGGCCCGGGCCGTCCGCTCGGGGCGATCTCCCCGGCCCGTCCGTCCCGACCGGCCCGCCCGACCCGGGCGTCCGGTGGAGCGGGCCGGGCCGGTCACCGCGGCTCGATCCCCGGGGGCACGCCGGCCTCGGCCCGGTCGACGCGCCGTTCCAGCTCGGAGATCACCTCGGGGCCGAGGACGGTGATGTCGCCCGCCCCCATGGTGACGACGAGGTCTCCGGGGCGGGCGAGGTCGGCGAGCAGCGCCGGGACCTGCCCCCAGGAGGGCTCGTAGTGCACGTGCTCGGGCGGCAGCGTGAGCTGGCGGGCGATGAGCTCGCCGTTGACGCCGGGCTCGGGCTGCTCGCGGGCGCCGTACACGTCGAGCACCACGACCTCGTCGGCCAGCGACAGGGCGGCGCCGAACTCGGCGGCGAAGTCGCGGGTGCGCGAGTAGAGGTGCGGCTGGAAGGCCACGATGAGCCGTCCGGTCCCGCCGAGCACCGGGCGGGCGGCGCGCAACTGCGCGGCGACCTTGGTGGGCGCGTGGGCGTAGTCGTCGTACACCCGCACCCCGTCGGCGCTGCCGCGGAACTCGAAGCGCCGGCGGACCCCGTCGAAGCCGGCGAGGCCGTCGAGCAGTCCCTCCAGCGGTGCGCCGAGGTCGAGGCCCGCGAGCAGGGCGGCGCAGGCGTTGAGGGCCTGGTGCTCGCCGGGGACGGCGAGGCGCAGCTCGATCTCCTCCCCCGCCACCGCCAGCCGCAGCACCCCGAGCGCGCCCTCGGCGCGGTAGTCGAGCACGTGCGCGTCGTCTCCGCCCGTGGCGGTGCGCCCGCAGCGGCGCACCCGCACGCCCGCCTCCTCCGCGCGGACGCCGAGGGCGGCGGCCCCCGGGTCGTCGGCGCAGACCACGAGGGCCCCGCCCGGCTCGATCCTCGCGGCGAAGGCGTCGAACACCGCGACGTAGGCCTCGACGGTGCCGTGGTGGTCGAGGTGGTCGGGCTCGACGTTGGTGACGATCGCGACGGCCGGCGAGTAGGCGAGGAACGAGCCGTCGCTCTCGTCGGCCTCGGCGACGAAGACGTCGCCCAGGCCGTGGTGCGCGCTCGACCCCGACGACAGCAGGTCGCCGCCGATCATGAACGACGGGTCGGTGCCGCAGGCCTGCAGCGCGACGACGAGCATCGACGTGGTCGACGTCTTGCCCGCGCTGCCCGACACGCAGGCGGCGCGGTGGTCGGCCATGAGCTCGGCGAGCACCGCGGAGCGGTGGAGCACGGGGATGTCGCGCGCCGCGGCCTCGAGCAGCTCCGGGTTGTCGGGGTCGGCCTGGTGCACGGCCTTCGTCGTGACGAGGCAGGTGGGCCCGCCGGGCAGGAGGTCGAGGTTGTGCGCGTCGTGGCCCACCGCGACCTCGGCGCCGAGCGCCCGGAGCGCCAGCACCGCGCGCGAGTCCTTGGCGTCGGACCCCGACACCATCGCCCCGCGCGCCAGCAGGATGCGCGCGATCCCGCTCATCGCCGCGCCGCCGGCCCCGATGAAGTGCACCCGCGACAGCAGGTGGGGCAGGGGCGGCACGGCGGAGTCGGTCGCGGGGTCGGTCGCGGGGTGCTGCTCCACCTGGTCCGTCGGGCTCATGTCCGGGTCCTCCCGCTCACGCTCGCGCCCGCAGCCTCGAGCACCGTGGCGGCCAGTGTCTCGTCCGCCCCCGCGTGCCCCGAACGCCGGGCCGCCGCGGCGGTGGCGGCGAGCCGGTCGGGGTCGCCGACGAGGCCGGTGACCAGGGAGGCGACCGTCTCGCCCGTCAGCTCGGCGTCGGCGACGAGCATGCCGCCGCCGGCGTCGACCACCGGGCGGGCGTTGAGCGCCTGCTCGCCGTTGCCGTGCGGCAGGGGGACGTAGATCGCGGGCAGCCCGACGGTCGACACCTCGGCGACGGTCATCGCGCCGGCCCGGCACAGCGCGACGTCCGCGGCGGCGTAGGCGAGGTCCATGCGCTCGAGGTAGGGCACCGGGTGGTAGTCGGGGGCGTCGACGGTGGGCCCGTTCTTCGGCCCGTGCGCGTGCAGCACCGACACCCCGGCCGCGGTGAGCGCCGGGACCGCCGCGGACACGGCCTCGTTGAGCGAGCGGGCGCCCTGCGAGCCCCCGAACACCAGCAGCACGGGCCCTGCGGGTCGAGCCCGAAGTGCGCGCGGGCCTCCGCGCGCAGCCCGGCGCGGTCGAGCTCGGTGATCTCGCGGCGCAGCGGGATGCCGATGACCTCCGCCCCGGCCAGCCCGCTGCCCGGCACCGCGGCGCACACGGCCTTCGCGAACCGGGCGCCCACCTTGTTGGCCACGCCGGCGCGGGCGTTGGCCTCGTGCACCACGATCGGCAGGCGCATCGACGCCGCGGCCAGGTAGGCGGGCAGGGAGACGTAGCCGCCGAAGCCGACCACGACGTCGGCGCCCACCTCCCGCAGGACCGCGCGGGTGCGGCGCACCGAGCGGACCACGCGCAGCGGCAGCTTCGCGAGGTCGAGGTTCGGCTTGCGCGGCAGCGGCACCGGCGGGATCAGCTCGAGCGGGTAGCCGCGCGCCGGGATCAGGCGGGTGTCGAGACCCCGCTCGGTGCCGAGCGCCGTGACCCGGGCGTCGGGGCGCAGCCGGCGCACCGCGTCCGCGGTGGCCAGGGCCGGTTCGACGTGGCCGGCGCTGCCGCCGCCCGCCACCACCACCGAGGGCTCGTTCGACGTCATGCCCCCATCGTCCGGGGCCGCCCCGGCGCGTTCACCGGCCCTCCCCGGGGTCCGTCCCGTCGTGCCGGGCGGTCGGTCGCGGCGGCGCGCGGCAGGCTCGGCTCGGGCAGCCGCAGGACCCGGGCGAGACGGCCCTGCCCGTGGGCGCGCAGGGCGGCGGCGGCCTCGGGCTCGTGCCGGGCGAAGTTCGCGAGCAGGCCGCCGGAGAGCAGGGCGAGCGCCAGCGACGTGCCGCCCGAGGACACCAGGGGCAGCGGGATGCCGGTGACCGGCAGCAGCCCGACGACGTAGCCGATGTTGATGCAGGCCTGGGCCACCAGCCAGACGGTGAGCGTCGAGGCGACGACGCGGATCCACGGGTCGACGCTGCGCGCGGCGATCCGGAGCCCGACGTAGGCGAGGGTGACGAACAGGGCGATCACCGCGCCCGCCCCGACGAACCCCAGCTCCTCGCCGATGATCGCGAAGATGAAGTCGTTGTCGGCGTTGGGCAGGTAGTCCCACTTCGCGCGCCCCTGCCCGAGGCCCGCGCCGAAGAGGCCGCCGTCGGCGAGGGAGTACAGCGCCTGGCGCGCCTGGTAGGCCGGGCCGAGCGGGTCGGCGGTGTCGGGGTTGAGGAACGCGGTGATGCGGCTCTGCCGGTAGGTGGCCACGACGCCGAGCACCACCGAGGCCACGACGCCGCTCGAGACGATGAACGCCATCAGGCCCAGCGGCGCGCACGCGAACCACAGCAGCGCGAAGACGATGATCATCAGCGAGATCGTCGTACCCAGGTCGGGCTGGGCGAGCACGAGCACGAGGACCAGCAGTGCGACGGGCAGCAACGGCAGCAGGGCCGCGCGCCAGGTCCGCGGGTGCGGGCGGTGGCGGACGAGGACGTGCGCGCCCCAGAGCGCCAGCGCGATCTTGGTCAGCTCCGAGGGCTGCAGCGAGAGCCCCGCGACGCGGAACCAGCTGCGCGAACCGTTGACCACGGCGCCGAGGCCCGGCACGAGCACGAGCACGAGCAACACGAGGCAGCCCGCGAGCAGCCACGGGCTCGCCGCCCGCAGGCGCCGGGGCGGGACGCGCAGGCCGACCCAGAACAGGACGAGCCCGATCATCGCGAACACGGCCTGCCGGAAGAACACGCCGTAGGACGAGCCGCCCGCGGCGTACGCCGACACCGCGGACGCCGACAGCACCATGACCAGCCCGAGGGCCGTGAGCAGCCCGAACACCGCCAGCACGAGGTGCAGGGAGGTCAGCGGGCGCTCGAGCCACTGGTGCAGGGCCGCGCGGGCCTGGGCCAGGACGCCCGGGCGCTGCCCTGGCCGCCGGGCCGGCGCGCTCACGCTGCGCCGCCGGGCCCGCTCACGGTCTCGGGGGCGGGATCCGGGTCGGGGGCGACGCCGCCCCGTGCGGGCCCACCCCGCCGGCGACGCTGCGCGCGGCGGCGGCGAACGCGTCGCCCCGCGCCGCGTAGTCGCGGAACATGTCCATGGACGCCGCCGCGGGGGCGAGCAGGACGGTGTCGCCGGGCGCGGCCAGGGTGGCGGCGGCCCGGGCCGCCCTGGTCATGCCGCGCATGCCTGCGTCGGGGTCCTGCCGGTCGTCGCTCACCGGCCCATCGTCACCCCCGCCCACGTCGAGGACGGGGACCTCGGGGGCGTGTCGCGTCAGCGCGGCGCGGTCGCGGTGGGCGGCGACGAGCTCGCCGACGTCGGCACCCTTGAGCAGGCCACCCGCCACCCAGACGACGCGGGGATGCGCGGCGAGGACGCGGCAGCGGCGTGCGGGTTGGTGGCCTTCGAGTCGTCGACCCACCGGACCCCGCCGGCCTCGGCCACCACGGCACCGCGGTGCGGGCCGGGGGCGACCGCGCGCAGACCGGCGGCGACCGCCTCGGGCGCCACCCCGTGCGCGCGGGCCAGGGCGGCCGCGGCCAGGGCGTTCAGCTCCCGGGCGGGCCGGGCGGGGCGACGTCGGCGACCGGCGCGAGCGGCACGGCGTCGGCGAACGCCCGGTCCACGAGGTGCCCGTCGACGATCCCCAGCTCGCCCGGGCCGGGCTCGCCACGGGTGAAGCCGACGTGGCGCGGGGCCGGCGCGGCGATCAGCAGCGCGGCGGCCTCGCGGTCGTCGAGGCCCGCGACCGCGACGTCACCGCGCAGCACCCGCGCCTTCGCGGCGCCGTAGGCGGCCATCGAGCCGTGCCAGTCGAGGTGGTCCTCGGCGAGGTTGAGCACCGCCCCGGCGAAGGGGCGCACCGACGGCGACCACTCGAGCTGGAAGCTCGACAGCTCCACCGCCAGCACCCGGTGGCCCGCCCGCAGCGCGTCCACGACGGGCAGCCCGATGTTGCCGCAGGCGACGGTGTCCTCCCCCGCCGCGCGCAGGATCGCCTCGAGCATCGTCGTGGTCGTCGTCTTGCCGTTCGTGCCGGTGACCGCGAGCCAGCGCGGCGGGCCGTCCGGGCAGATCGCCGGGTCGTCACCGAGCCACCAGGCGAGCTCCGGCTCGCCGACCATCGGCACCGACGTCGCCGCGGCCGCGAGCGCCAGCGGCGAGTCGGTGCGGAAACCGGGGCTGGTCACCACGAGGTCGCACCCGTCGGGCAGCGCCGCGAGCTCCCGGGTGCGGGCCACCGGGCGGTCGCCGAGCAGGTCCAGCTGGGCCTGGTCGCCGTCCGCGACCGTCACCCGTGCCCCGAGGTGCAGCAGGACGTCGACGACGGAGACCCCGGTGCGCCGGGCCCCCGCCACCAGCACGTGCCGGTCGTGCCAGGCCGTCATCCGCCCGACGCCGCCAGCCACTCGCTGTAGAACAGGCCCAGCCCCAGCGCGCAGCAGATCGCCGCGAGCAGCCAGAACCGGATGATCACCGTGGTCTCGGCCCAGCCCGCGAGCTCGAAGTGGTGGTGGAACGGGGCCATGCGGAACGGTCGCCGTCGCGTCGTCCGGAAGACCGCGACCTGCAGCACCACCGACAGCGCCTCGACGACGAACACGCCGCCCAGCACGACGAGCAGCAGCTCGGTGCGCGTGACCATCGACAGGCCGGCGAACAGCCCGCCCAGCGCCAGCGAGCCCGTGTCCCCCATGAAGATGCGGGCGGGCGCCGCGTTCCACCACAGGAAGCCGATGCACGCGCCCATCGCCGCGGCGGCGACGAGCGTGACGTCGAGCGGGTCCCGCACCTGGTAGCAGCCGGCTTCGATCTGCATCCCGCAGGCGTTGCGGAACTGCCAGAACGACACGATCAGATAGGTGGCCAGCACCATCGCCGACGTCCCGGCGGCGAGGCCGTCGAGCCCGTCGGTGAGGTTCACGGCGTTCGACCACGCCGTCACCACGAGGTAGCAGAAGACGACGAACCCGACCGCCCCGAGGCTGACCACCGCGATGTCGCGGACGAACGACAGGTTCGGCGATGCGGGCGTCAGCCCCTGTTCGTCCGGGAACTGCAGCGCGAGCACGCCGAACAGCACCGCCGTGACGAGCTGCCCGACCAGCTTCGCGGTCTTGTTCAGACCCAGGTTGCGCTGTCGCCGGATCTTGATGAAGTCGTCGAGGAAGCCGACGACGCCCAACGACGTCATGAGCATCAGCACGAGCAGGCCGGACGCCGAGATCGCGACGTCGCCGACCAGGTGGGCGACGAGGTAGCCCGCCCACACCGCCACGAGGATCGCGACGCCACCCATCGTCGGGGTGCCGCGCTTGCCGCGGTGGCTCTGCGGCCCTTCCTCGCGGATCTCCTGGCCGAACCCCTGCTTGATGAACAGCCGGATCACGTACGGGGTCAACAGGATCGACACGGCCAGCGCGACCCCCGCCGCGACCAGCACGCCCCTCATCGGGCTCCTCTCCCGTTCACCAGCGCGCCGTCCACCAGCATCTGAGCGACCCGCTCGAGTCCCGCCGAGCGGGAGGCCTTCACCAGGACGACGTCGCCCGGCGCGACGCCGGCGCTGATCATGTCGGCCGCCGCCGCGGCGTCGGGCACCAGGTGGGAGTCGACGCCCCCGGCGGTGGCCGCCTCGTGCAGCGCGGCCACCGGGCCGTCGCCCCCACCACGACGAGCCGCTGCACACCGGTGCGGGCGACCTCGCGGCCGAGCTCCGTGTGCGCCTGCGGGGCGTCGTCGCCGAGCTCGGCCATGACGCCGAGCACGGCCGTGTGGCGGCCGCCCATCGCGGCGAGCGTCGCCAGCGCGGCGCGCATCGACTCCGGGTTCGCGTTGTAGGCGTCGTTGAGCACGCGGACGCCGTCGGGACGCTCGGTGAGCTCCATGCGCCAGCGCGAGCGGGGCGCCGCGGTGGCGAGGCGCGCGGCCACGGTCTCGAGGTCCAGGCCCGACTCGAGCGCCACGGCCGCCGCGGCCAGCGCGTTGTCGACGTGGTGGGCGCCGTGCAGCCCGAGGGTCACCGGCGTCTCGCCCGCCGGCGTGACCAGGCGGAACGTCGCGCGCCCGGCGTCGTCGAGGTGCTCGTCGACCGCCTGGACCGTCGCCGCGGGCGCCCGTCCGGTGTGGACGACGCGCGCCGCGGTGCGCTGCGCCATGGCCGCCACCACCGGGTCGTCGGCGCCGATCACGGCGACGCCGCCGTCCTGGGCAGCGGGCAGGGCCTCGACCAGCTCGCCCTTGGCCTGCGCGATGGCCTCCCGCGAGCCGAACTCCCCGAGATGGGCCGAGCCGACGTTGAGGACGACCCCGATCCGCGGCGGCGCGACCCGGCACAGGGCCGCGACGTGCCCGGGCCCGCGGGCGGAGAGCTCGAGGACGAGGTGGCGGGTCTCGCGCGTGGCGCGCAGCGCGGTCCAGGGGTGGCCGAGCTCGTTGTTGAACGACCCGGGCGGGGCGACGGTGGGGCCGGCCGCTTCCAAGAGGTGCGCGGTGAGGTCCTTGGTCGACGTCTTGCCCGACGAGCCGGTGATGCCGACGACGGAGAGGCCGCCCCCGGATCCGATGCCGGCGACGAGGGTGTCGACGACGTGGCGCGCCAGCGCGGCCAGCGCGGCGAGGACCCCGGCCCCGGCACCGTCGGCGTCCGCGGCGAGCACGTAGGAGCTGGAGGTGCCCGACACCGGCGGCACGATCACGGCCGGCGCGTCCACCTCGCGGGCGGCGAGCACACCGGCGGCGCCCGCGGCCGTCGCGGCGTCGACGAAGTCGTGCCCGTCGACCCGCTCGCCGGGCAGCGCGACGAACAGCCCGCCCGGGGTCACGGCGCGGCTGTCGAACTCGACGGAGCCGGTGATGCGCTCGTCGCCCGAGGCGCGGTGCAGCCGCCCGCCGGTGACGCGGGCGATGTCGGCGAGGGTCAGTTCGATCACCGGGGACCGCCCTGGATGGCTCGCTCCAGCTCGTCGACGTCGGAGAACGGGAGCTTCTCCGCCCCGACCTGCTGGCCGGTCTCGTGGCCCTTGCCGGCGACCACGACGACGTCGCCCGGGCGCGCCTCGGCCACGGCCGCGGCGATGGCGGCCCGGCGGTCGCCGATCTCGTCGACCAGGGCGTCGGGCACCTCGCGGGCGCCGTCCAGGACCGCGGCGCGGATCGCGGCCGGGTCCTCGGTGCGGGGGTTGTCGTCGGTGACCCAGAGGTGATCGGAGAGCTGGGCGCCCAGCCGGCCCATCACCGGGCGCTTGGCGCGGTCGCGGTCGCCGCCGCAGCCCAGGACGGTGAGCACGCGCCCGCCGGTCTCGGTGGCCTGGGCCCGCAGCGTCTCGAGCAGGGCGCCGACCGCGGCCGGCTTGTGCGCGTAGTCGACGACGGCGAGGAACGGCTGGCCGGCCTCGACGCGCTGCATGCGCCCGGGCACCCGGACCTGGGCGAGCCCGCGGGCGAGCACGGCGGGGTCCTGGCCCGCGGCGTGCCCGCAGGCCAGCGCGAGCAGCGCGTTGGTGACGTTGAAGGCGCCGGGCAGGCGCAGGGTGACCGGCAGTGCGAGCCCGTCCGGGCCGTGCGCGGTGAACCGCTGCGTGCCGTCCGGCAGGGCGACGACGTCGGCGGCGTGCCAGTCGGCCTCGGGGGTGCCGACGGTGACCGTTCTCTTCTCGCCGCCCTCGCGGACCAGGCGCAGCCCCCACGCCGTGTCGATGCAGACCACCTCGGCCGCGGAGCGCCCGTCGAACAGGCGCGCCTTGGCCGCGAAGTAGTCCTCCATGTCGGCGTGGAAGTCGAGGTGCTCCGCCGAGAGGTTGGTGAAGGCGCCGACCGCGAACCGGGTGCCGGCGACGCGGCCGAGGCTCAGCGCGTGGCTCGAGACCTCCATGGCGACGTGCGTCGCGCCCTCGTCGACCATCGTCGCGAGCAGGGCCTGCAGGTCGGGTGCCTCGGGCGTCGTGAACGCACTGGGCAGCCGACGCCCGCCCAGGCGGGTCTCGACGGTGCCGATCAGCCCGGTGCTCGCCCCGGCCGCCGCGAGCGCGGCCTCGAGCAGGTAGACGGTCGTCGTCTTGCCGCTGGTGCCGGTCACGCCGAGCACGTCGAGGCGCGTCGAGGGGTCGCCGTAGATCCGTGCCGCGGCGGGCCCGATCGCGGCACGGGGGTCGGGGTGCACGAGGACGGGGAGGGCGGCCTCGCGCAGCGCCGGGCGGGCGGCCCCGGCGGCGTCGGTGAGGACGGCCGCGGCGCCGCGCGCCAGCGCGTCGCCGGCGAAGTCGGCGCCGTGGGCACGGCTGCCGGGCAGGGCCGCGAAGAGGTCGCCGGGGCGCACCTCGTGCGCGCGCAGCGTGGCCCCGGTGAGCCGGGCGTCGGCGTCGCCGACGATCTCCACGGAGCCGGTCTCCCGCAGCCGGGCGACCACCTCGGCGACCGTCACGGGCGTGACGCGCAGGGGCCGCAGAGGGCCGTCCTGGAGACCCTCGCCGGCGGCGCCGGCGGTGCTGTCACCACCCCGCCCCGGAGCGGGTCCGGGGGCGTCATCGGTGGTTCT
Organism: Actinomycetospora sp. CA-053990; assembly: GCF_050948445.1. NCBI lineage: Bacteria > Bacillati > Actinomycetota > Actinomycetes > Pseudonocardiales > Pseudonocardiaceae > Actinomycetospora > Actinomycetospora sp. CA-053990. The sequence goes on from NZ_CP192043.1 coordinate 3,737,091, forward strand.
CGGCGGTGCGGCGGGCACGGTCGCGAAGGCTACTCACCGTCTCCGTCGTCCCTCCGCAGGCCCTGTGGCCTGCATCGGAGTCACAGGAGCATCACGGCAGCGTGAGCGGCACCTGGCGCGGCGGCGCCGTGGACACCGGCACGGCCCCGTGCTGCGCGAGGTAGGCGCCGATGTCGTGGAACAGCGGCGCCGCCGAGTCGCCGCCCGGCGGGCGGTCGAGCATCAGCGCGACGACGTAGCGGGGGTCCTGGGCCGGGAACATGCCGGCGAAGGTGATCCAGTAGTTCGACTGGGAGTAGCAGCCGCAGCCCGGATCGACCTGCTGGGCGGTCCCGGTCTTGCCGGCCACCGGATAGCCCGGGATCGCCGCCTGCGGCCCCGTGCCGCGGTTGCCGCCGCGGCCGTCCTGGGTCACCGACTGCAGCATGTCGCGCATCGTCCGCGCGGTCTCCGGGCTCATCGCCCGCACCCCCTCGGGCGTCGGCGACGGAGTGCGGACGCCGTCGGCGCCGACCTCGGCCTCCACCACCCGCGGCGGCACGCGCACGCCGTCGTTGGCGACGGCCTGGTACATGCTCGCCATCTGCAGGGTGGTCATCGAGAGGCCCTGGCCGATGGGCAGGTTGCCGAAGGTGCTGCCCGACCAGTCCTCGCGGGACGGCACCGAGCCGGGGCTCTCGCCCGGGAGCTCGATGCCCGTCCGGGTGCCGATGCCCAGCGACTCGAGCATCGACGCGAACCGGTCAGGGCCCACGCGCTGGGCCGTCATCAGGGTGCCGACGTTCGAGGAGCGCCCGAGCACGCCGTTGAGCGTGAGGTTGATCGTGCCGTGGGACCAGGCGTCGCTGATCGTGCGGTCGGCGACGCGGATGCTGCCCGGGACCTGCAGGACGTCCTCGGGCCGGGCGACGCCGGCCTCGAGGGCGGCGGCCATCGTCACGAGCTTGTTGACCGAGCCGGGCTCGAACGGCGACGTCACCGACGGGTTGCTCAGCTGCGCTCCGGGCGCGCCCGGGGAGGCGGGGTTGAACGACCCGGAGTTGGCCATCGAGAGCACCTGGCCGGTGTGCGCGTCGAGGACGACCGCGCTGCCGTTGCGGGCGCCGACGCGGGCCGTGTACTCCCGCAGGCGCTGCTCGACGGCGTACTGCAGGTCGGTGTCGAGGGTCAGGACGATGTCGCGACCCGCCTGCGCGGGCTGCTCGGCGCGCGTCGTGCCGGGGATGACGGCGTCGCTGCCCTCCGCGGTGTCGACGACGCGGAAGCCGTCCTGGCCGGCGAGCGTGGTGTCGAGCGCGCTCTCCAGCCCGATCGAGCCGCGGATCTTCTGGCGGTCCATGTTCCAGGCGGCGCTGCCGACGACGGTCGCGGCCACGTCGCCCGCGGGGTACTGCCGCGACTCGCGGTCCTCCTCGGCGATCTCGGGGAACGCCTCGCGCACCTGGCGCGCGGCTCCGGGGTCGACCAGCGGGGCGAGCACGACGTAGCTGCGGTCCGAGGTCAGCGACGCGAAGATCGGGCCGGGGTCGAGGCCGAGGATGCGCCCGATGCCCAGGGCGATCGCGGACTTGCGCTGGTCCGGGGTCGGCGAGCCGGGCTGGCTGCGGATCGCGGGGTCGTTCCAGTCCGCGGTGATGCGCCGGGGGTTCGCGACGAGCGCCTTGGCCTCGACGCTGAACGCGAGCGGGGTGCCGTAGCGGTCGAGGATCGCGCCGCGCTCGGCGGGCACCACGAGCTTCGTCGTGCGCTGGCGGGCGGCGTCCTCCGACAGCTCTCCCGCGCGCAGGCCCTGGACCTCGACGAGCTTGAGGGTGCAGAGCAGGAGGACCGCCACGAGGATCACGCGGCCGACCCGCAGGCGGCGCCGCGGGTCCGGCGGCCGAGGGGCCGGGCGACGGCGGGGCTGCCGCGGCGGGGGCGGCGGCGGTGACGGGCGACGCCCACCGGGGCCCCGCACGCCCGGGCCGCGCGCCGGCGGCCGGCTCAGGGTGGCCCTGCCCATCGTGGCCCTGCTCATGGTGGGAGAGCCGCGCGGCATCAGGGGGCCGCCGGCGAGGCGTCGTCGGCGGCGGCCGCGGAGTCGGGGGTGGTCTCGGAGTTCGCCGGGTCCGGGGTCGTGTCCGGAGTCGTGTCGGGGACCGCGACCAGCTGGTCCTCGGCCGCGGCGGCGCCGGCGGGCGCCGGGGCGGGCTGCCCGTCGGTGGCGGCCTGGGCGCCGTTGTTCTGGGCAGCGTCGCCCTGTGGGCCGGCGGGCGGGGTGGCGGGCACGGCGACCGACGGCGGCGGGGCGACGGCCTGGGCGGGCTTCGGGTCCCCGACGACCTGCGACGACCCGTCGGGCGCGATCACCAGCACCGCGGGCTCCCCGCCGGCACCATGCCCTGGGCCCGGGCGGCGGCGGCCAGCGCGGGTGCCGACTGCGCGGCCTCGACGTCGCGGTGCAGGCGCTCGCTCTGCTCGGAGAGGTCGCGGGCCACCTGACGGGCCTCGTCGAGCCGGTACGAGTCGGCGGCGGCCGCCGTCGAGAGCCACAGCGTCGCCACCAGTCCCCCGGTGAGCAGCACCATGATGAGGAGAACGAACGGGGCGGTGCCGGAGGCGCGCGTGTCCGTCGTCCGGGTGGAGGGCTTCGTCGCCGGGCGTGTCGGGGCCGCGGGACGGCGCGTGCCCGCGTCCCGCGACGCGGGCCGGGCGCTCGTCGTGCCCGGGCGGGGGCCGGTCAGGGTCCCGGTGCTCATGCGGCCTCCCGAATACGTTGCGCGGCACGCAGCCGCACCGACGCCGCCCGTGGGTTCGCGGCGATCTCGTCCTCATCGGCCCGTTCCGCGCCGCGGGTCAGCAGACGCAGCTCGGGCTCGTCCTCCGGCCGGACGATGGGCATGTCCGGCGGGGCCTTGGTGCGCGAGTGCTCGGCGAGCACGCGCTTGACGATCCGGTCCTCGAGGGACTGGTAGGACATGACGACCAGCCGGCCGTCGACGGCCAGCGCGCGGACCGCGGCCGGGATCGCGCCGGCGACGGCGTCCAGCTCGCCGTTGACCTCCACCCGCAGCGCCTGGAACGTGCGCTTGGCGGGGTTCCCGCCGGTGCGGCGGGCGGCGGCCGGGATGGCCTCGTCGAGGAGGGCGACGAGCTCCGCGCTGGTCCGCAACGGAGCCCGTCGCCGGGCGCGCACGACGGCCTCGACGATGCGCCGGGCCGATCGCTCCTCGCCGTACTCGTGCAGCACGCGCACCAGGTCACCGGGCGCGTAGGTGTTGAGGACGTCGGCCGCGGTCGGGCCGGTCGTCGGGTCCATCCGCATGTCGAGCGGGGCGTCGCGGGCGTACGAGAAGCCGCGCTCGTCCTCGTCGAGCTGCATCGAGGACACGCCGAGGTCGAACAGCACGCCCTGGACGCCGTCGAACCCGAGGTCGTCGAGGACGTCGGGGATCGCGTCGAAGACCGCGTGGACGAAATGGGTGCGTTCGGCGTAGTCGCTCAGCCGTTCGGAAGCGAGCCGCAACGCCGACCGGTCGCGGTCAACACCTACAAGAGTGAGTCTCGAGTGCCGAGAAAGCAGCGCGGCGGAGTGGCCGGCAGCCCCCAGGGTGGCGTCGACGAGCACGGCGTCGCGATCGGCGAGGGCCGGTTCGAAGAGGGAGACGATGCGGTCGAGCAGGACGGGGACGTGACGGGCGGGCGCGTTCTGCGGCTCCTGCCCCTCGTCGTCCACCGAACGCCCCTCACCGACTGGTCGTCCCGGGCCGCGTGGCCCGGTCGTCTGCTGCTGCGGCCGGATGCCGTCACGTCCCGGCCCGCAGGGCGACGGACCTGGCGCCGGGGAAGGTGCGCCAGGGCTGTCGCCCTGCGGACCGGGGCCTCACGGCACCCGACCCGGCGCCCCGCGAGGGCGCCACGTGTTCGCTTGTCGGTGCGGTCGGCGTCAGAAGACGCCGGGCAGCACTTCCTGCTGGGCCTGCGCGTAGCCGGCTTCGTGCTCGTCCTGGTATCGCGCCCACGCCGCGCTGTCCCAGATCTCGAGGCGGTTGACCGCCCCGATCACCGTGCAGTCGCGGTCGAGCCCGGCGTAGCGCCGGAGCTCGGCCGTGATCGGGATACGACCCTGGGAGTCGGGACGCTGCTCGTCGGTGCCGGCGAACAGGTAGCGCTGGTACGCGCGCACCCGCTCGTCGGTGAACGGCGCCTCGGCCACCTTGCGGGCCATCTGCTCGAACTCGTCACGGGGGAACACGTAGAGGCAGTGGTCCTGGCCCTTCGTGATCATCAGCCCCCCTGCGAGCTCGTCCCGGAACCTCGCGGGCAGGGTCAACCTGCCCTTGTCGTCCAATCTCGGGGTGTGGGTGCCGAGGAACACGGCGCCCACCTCCCCGGTGAGGCCCGTCCGCCCCACTGCTCACCACCATACCCCACGTTCCCCCACGACCAAACCATCCTGAGGACCTCGTGATCCCCCATCGGGGTGTTCTGCCTGCTCAGGGCGCGTGGGGTGATGTGGGGGGCGCGAGCGCGACCCTGGCGCCTCGAGGCCCCGTGGGGCCGCCGACACGCCGTTCCGGGGTTCGAGAGGGGACGTCTGAGCAGGGGATGTGGCGCCGCGGCCTGCCGATGGGGCGGGGTGGGGGGCGGGGTGGGGGGTCCCGGGCGTCCTGGTGGGGCGGGGTGGGGGGCGGCCTCGCCGGCTCGGTGGGGCGGGGTGGGGGACGTCGCGCCGGGCCGGTGGGGCGAGGTGGGGGCGTCGCGCGGGCCGTGATCGGCCCCGCTGCTCCTCCCGGCCCGTGTAGCGGGGTCGCAGGAGCACTCGCAGCGATCAAGCACGTCGACCCCCACGGCCGCCGGGAGATCCCGGGCACGGTGTGCACCCGCCGGCGCGCCTCGGGGGTGACGACGCGCCCCTGATCATGAGCACCACCGCCCGGGGACCCCGGAACGACGACGCGCCGCCGACCACGGGGGTCGGCGGCGCGTCGGGGGCGTCGAGGAGCGGAGGGCTACTCCTGCTCGAAGCGGCGGCGGAAGCGCTCTTCCATCCGCGAGGTGAAGCGGCTGCGTTCCTTCTCGGTCGCGGCCGGGGCCTCGCCCTCAGCGGCGGCGGCTTCCTTCTTGCGCGCACCGAAGGACGTGATGGCGAGGATCGCGCCGCCGAACATCGCGAGGAAGCCCGCGACGCTGACGATGATCCCCACGGTGGAGGAGCTGAAGACGACGCCCAGCACGAGCATCACGACGCCGATGATGAAGAGGGCGATGCCCTGCACGCGGCGCCGGCGCGACGGGCGACGGAGCTTGCCTCCCCGCACGGTGGACGCGAACTTCGGGTCCTCGTCGTAGAGGGCGCGCTCGATCTGCTCGAGCAGGCGCTGCTCGTGCTCGGAGAGCGGCATGTTTCTCCTCCGGCACCGGAATGGAAAGACGCCCGACCTCGGGGGGTCTGGCGGGCATCGTCGGGATGTCCAGTACCCATCGTACGAGTCCGGTGGCAGTCCCACTACCCGGACCGGCGTGTTGCGCTCCTGATCATCCGTTCGGCTCCCGTGGTGACGCCGCTCGCGACACGCTCGGATGCTCTCGGTGACGATCCGGCCCGTCACCACGCGCCGGGTCCGCCGCATCGACGGGTGAGCGGGCCCGGGTCGGGTCCGGATCACCGAGCAGGCTCGCCGGGCGGACCGCCGCGACGCCGAAACGTGATCGGGCCTGGTCAGCGGCGCGTTCGGCGTCCGACCAGCCGTGCTCGGCCTCGCCGAGGACGATCTGCTCGGGCGCGCGGTCCGCCGGGACGAGCCCCTCGGCCCGGACCCCGAGCAGGCGGACCGGCGCGATCGGCCCGAGCGCGTCGAGGAGCTCGCCCGCGGTGGCGTACAGCTCACGGGCGAGATCCGTCGGCGCAGGGAGGGTGCGCGATCGTGTGATCGTGGTGAAGTCGTCGAAGCGGACCTTGAGCGCGACCGTCCGCGCCCGCACCGCGCGCCGGCGCAACATGCGTCCGGTGCGGTCGGCGAGGCGCAGCAGCTCGCGGCGCAGGACAGCCCGGTCGACGAGGTCGCGGGCGAACGTCTCCTCGGCGCCGGCGGACTTCTCGCGGCCGTGGGGTCGACCCGCCGCTCGTCGATGCCACGCGCCAGGGCGAACAGGTGGGCGGCGTGGGCCTCCCCACCGCCCGCCGCATCGTGGCGAGCCCGGCCGCGGCGACGTCCCCGACCGTCGCGATGCCGTGGCGGGCGAGCACCTCCTCCGTCCGCGCCCCGACGCCCCAGAGCGCGCCGACCGGCAGCGGGTCGAGGAACGCGCGGACCCCGTCGGCGGGCACGAGGTGCACCCCGTCCGGCTTCGCGACCCGCGAGGCGAGCTTGGCGACGAACATCGTCGACGCGATGCCGACCGAGCAGGTGATCCCCTGGGAGGCGGCGACCTGCTCGCGGATCGACGCCGCGATCTCCAGCGGCGTCGCCCCGAGTCGGCGCAGCGCGCCGGACACGTCGAGGAACGCCTCGTCGAGGCTCAGCGGCTGCACCAGCGGCGTGACCGAGCGGAACACCTCCATGACCGCGCGGGAGACCTCGGAGTACGCGGCGAAGTCCGGCGGCAGGAACACGGCCTGCGGGCACAGCCGGTGCGCGCGGGCCGAGGGCATCGCCGAGCGGACCCCGTGGGCCCGGGCCTCGTAGCTCGCCGAGAGCACGACGCCGCGCTCCGGGCCGCCCCCGACCACCACCGGGCGGCCCCGCAGCTCCGGCCGTGAGCGGATCTCGACCAACGCGTAGAACGCGTCCATGTCGACGTGCAGGATCCCGCAGCCCGCGTCCCGGCCGGGCGCATGACCCGAGGGGGGCGTGCTCAGCCCGGCCGCCGCGCGAGGACGTGCAGCTGGGAGGCCATGTCGCGCAGCGGCGGGGTGCCGGCGGCGATGTCCTCGAGTTCCGCGAGCGGGTCGGGCACGCCGCCGCCCGAGTCGAGGACGCCGTCGGGCACGAGGTCGGCGAGCACCCGGTGCCCCTGCACCCGCTCGACCGACAGCTGCCCGTCCGCCTCGACGAGGGTGCGGATCTCCTCGACGTCCATGCGCCGGCGCAGCGGGTCGCCGGCTCCCCAGCGCCCCGAGGGATCGACGAGCACGCGCCGCGCCTCCTCGAGCCGACCGGCCACGACCCGCGACAGCACCGCGGCGAACCGGCCGGCGACGAGCAGCGAGAGCGCCCCGCCGGGCACGGTGGCGAGGGCGAGCGCCCGGCACGCCTCGGCCGGGTCGTCGACGTACTCGAGCAGCCCGTGCCCGAGGACCAGGTCGGCCTCGGCGTCGGCGACCACGTCGGCCAGCGCGTCCACGTCGCCCTGCACGGCCCGCACGCCGCCGGCGACCCCGACTCGCGCGCCCGGCTGCGCAGCACCGCGAGGGCGTTGGCGCTGGAGTCGACGACCGTGACCTCGCACCCGTCGGCGGCCAGGGCACCGCCCACGTGCCGCTGCCGCCGCCGACGTCGAGCACGCGGGGTGCCGCGCCCCCGCGTCGGCTCCGCGCCGCGGTGAGCTCGACCCGCAGCGTGCGGGCGACGACGTCGACCGGGGCGAACGACGGGGCGCGACTCACCGCGACACCGTAGAACGTGTGACGGGTGCGCGGGGGCACCGACCGGTAGGTTCCCCCCGTGCACGTCACCGGGGTGCTGAGCCTCAAGGGCGGGGTCGGGAAGACGACCGTCGTCCTCGGCCTTGCCGGATCCGCCCTCCGGGCCGGTCTGCGGACCCTGGTGGTCGACCTCGACCCCCAGGGCAACGCGACGACCGCGCTCGAGCCCGAGGCCACCGAGACCACGATCGCGCAGGCCATGGAACGGCCGTCGGCGGCGCTGCTCGCGTCGTCGATCGCCCCCAGCGCCTGGGGCGAGGACCTCGACGTCCTCGTGGGCTCGGAGGACATCGAGCGTCACAACCACCCCGATCCGGGGTCGCAGCGGCTGGGGGCCCTGGCGCGTCTGCTCGGCGACCTGCCCAAGGACGACGACGGCGCCACCCGGACGGGGCTGGCGAAGTACGACCTCGTGCTCATCGACTGCCCGCCCTCGCTCGGCCAGCTGACCCGCTCCGCCCTCGTGGCCGTCGACCGGGCCGTCCTGGTGACCGAGCCCACGACCTTCGCGGTGTCCGGCGTGCAGCGCGCCTTCGAGGCGGTGCAGGCCGAGCGCGAGAACAACCCGGACCTCCAGCCGCTGGGCGTGCTGGTGAACAAGTACCGGGCGCGCTCGTCGGAGCACGAGTTCCGCCTGGGTGAGCTGCGCGAGCTCTTCGGCCCCCTCGTCATCTCCGGGGCGCTGCCCGACCGCAGCGCGGTGCAGCAGGCCCAGGGCGCCGGGGTGCCGATCCAGCGGTGGGACACCCCGGGCGCCCGCGAGATCGCGAGCCAATTCGACTCGCTGCTCGGGCGGATCGTGCGCTCGCGCACCAACCGGTCGGGCCGCGGGCGGGCCCGGCGGGCACCCGAGACCTGATCGTCAGCGTGCGCGCCCGGCCACGGTGCGCGTGACCAGGGCGAGGAACAGATCGGCCTGGCGCACCATGTCGTCCGCGTCGCGCTGGGACACCTTGCCCCGCACCCCGGCCTCGACGGCCGAGCGCGTCGCCGAGTGGGCCGCGAAGAAGGCCGCCCACTCGCCGTACTCCGGCGCGACGGACGCGAGCAGCGTCCAGGCGTCCGTGGGGCGCGACGCCCGCTTGGCGCGGGCCCGCAGGGCGAGCACCGCCGCCGCGGCGCGCAGGGCCCCGAGGTGGGCGGCCCGGAAGCGCTCGGCGGCATCGTCCTCGGCCTGGGCGGCCCGCAGCTCGTCGCGGGCGGCGCCGAGCAGCTGCACCACCGTGCGCGACGGCGGCGGGGCCGGCGCGGCCGGAGTGGCGCGGGTGGGGGCCCCGCGCTCGTCCGACCGCGCCGGCGTGCCGGACCGGGCGGGGGCGGGGACCGCCGGTCCGGCGTCGGTGGGCGCCGCCGCGCGCGGGGCGGCCTCCAGAGGGGTGGTGTCGAACAGTCCGGGCATGGCGAGAGCGCTGGTCATGGTGATCTCCTCAGGGCATCGGGCGTCGCGAGCGGGTCAGTAGCCGGCCCGGCGGAGGTCCCACACGCCGGGACCCGAGCGCATGCGCAGCACGAACTCGCCGGGCGGCAGGTGCGGCTCGTCGGACCGGCACGCGAGCACGCGCCAGCAGCGGCACCGGTCTCCCCCGACCGGCATGGCCGAGAGGAACGGCCACCGGGACTCCTCGATCCAGCGTTCCTGCACCTCGGTGACCAGGTAGTGACTGTCCCGCCGGTTCGGGCGGCGATGGAACTCGACCGGGTCGCCGTCCGCACAGCGGACCTGGACCGGCGACGGACTGCGAACCACGATGCGTCCTCCACGGCGGCTCGTGCTCCTCGACCCGGGGCCCGGGTCGAGTGGGTGCCTGCCACCGTGGGGAGCCGGCGGCACTCCCGGACGGCGGGGCGCTTCCCCCGCCCCGCCGTCCGAGCGATCGAACACGTGTTCGATAGGAACCAGTGAACCCGGTCGGTCCGACGCCGTCAAGTCGATCGGCCGGTCCCCTCGGAGGCGATCCGGGACCCCGCCGCGACCACACCGGGAGGACCCGGCCGGGGAGATCGACCCGTGGACCGCGGCCGGGGCGTGGTGAGATATCGGCGTGTCCGCCTCCGACTCCCCCCGCGCCGCGGGAGCCGGCCGATGACCGCCGCGCCGGCCCGCGCGACGGTCGTCGACCTGACGCCCGACGACCTCGCGGCCCGGCTCGACGAGGCGCTGACCGTCTACGTGCACGCGATGGGCTATCCCCCGGGCACGGTGCGGCAGCGACGCCCGATGTGGGTCGAGCACTCCCGGCGCCCGGGGTGGCACGCCGCGGCCGCGCTCGGGCCCGACCGTTCGCTGTGGGGCATCGCGTACGGCTACCCGGGCGCGCGGGGCCAGTGGTGGTTCGAGGAGGTGCGCCGTGGCCTGCTCGCGGGCGGCGCCGCCGGCCGCGAGCTGGCCGACACCGTGCTCGACGACTACTTCGAGCTCACCGAGCTCCACGTGCGGCCCGACGTCCAGGGCGACGGCCTCGGCGAGGCCCTGGCCCGCCGCCTGCTCGCGCACCCGGCGAACCGCCACGTCCTGCTCTCCACCCCCGAGGCGGACCCGCCGACCCGGGCGTGGTCGCTCTACCGCCGGCTCGGGTTCACCGACGTCCTGCGCCACCACCGGTTCACGAGCGATCCGCGGCCGTTCGCGGTGCTCGGCCGGACCCTGCCCCTCGAGCCCCCCGGCACGCCGCACCGGCCGGGCCGCGCCTGACCGGGACCGTCGGGGGCGCCTGGCACCATGCGCGGGTGCCCGCGTCCGCTCCCACGACCGACTCCCGCCCGAACAACGCCCCCTCGACGAGCAACCCCTCGACCGGCAACCGCCGCCGCACCCTCGTGCTCCTGGCCGTGCTGCTGGCCCTCGTCGGCGTCCTGGGCACGGGCTGCGTGCGGGTGCGCGCCGGCATGGCCGTCTCCCCGGACGACCGCGTCTCGGGCGTCGTCGACATCGCCACGCCGGACGGGGCCCCCGCCGGGCAGGGCCCGCCCCTGCAGGTGCCCGACGACCTCAGCGGGAACGTCTCCGTCGAGCGCTACGAGCAGGACGGGTACATCGGCTCCAAGGTGCAGTTCGACGACCTGTCGTTCGACGAGGTCACGCGCCTCCTCCCCTCGATCAGCCCGACGAGCACGCAGGCGATCCGGGTGCAGATGCGCCGGGCGGGCGACCGCGTGGTCGTGTCCGGGCAGGTCGACCTCACCCGGGTGTCGCCGGAGAGCGCGGACGTGCAGCTGAAGATGGCGTTCCCGGGCACGATCCGCCAGACCGACGGCACCGCGACGCCGGGGCTCATCAGCTGGACCCTGCAGCCGGGCACCGTCAACGACGTCAACGCGGTGATCGAGTACCCGGACCCCGACGCCCCGTCGTGGATCGGCTGGTCGCTGCTGCTGCTCGCGGTGGTCGCCGTGGCGGTCGCGATCGTCGTGGTGCTGGCCGCGTCGTCGCGCACCCAGCTCAAGACACGCGCACGCCGCTGATCGAGCCACTGACCCCGCCGACCCGCAGGCCGACGGGGCCAGGACGGCCTCAGGAGCGGGGCGTCGCCGGCACGAGACCGAGGCGCTGGACGACGTCCACCACCGCAGGCGAGCGGTTCATGCTGATGTAGTGGATGTTCGTGACGCCCTCGTCGAACATCCGCTGGGAGAGCTCGACGCACAGGTCGATGCCGGCGTCGCGATAGCCCGCGGCGTCGTCGACCAGGGGGTCGAGGCGCTCGGACATGAGCTTCGGCAGCGGCGCGCCGGAGAAGTCCGCGCCGCGCTCGGCCGACTTCGGCGTCGTGATCGGCATCAGGCCGGGCATGACGGGGATGTCGCAGCCGGCGGCGGCGATCCGGTCGCGCATGCGCAGGAACTCGTCGGCGTCGTAGAACATCTGGGTGATCGCGAACTCCGCGCCCGCCTTCACCTTCTGCACGAAGAACCGGGTGTCGGTGTCCTCGTCGACCGACCGCGGGTGCAGGTACGGGAAGGCCGCGACGCCGACACAGAAGTCGCCCAGGCGGTTCACCATGTGGACGAGCTCCTCGGTGTAGCTCAACCCCGCCGGGTGCGGCACCCAGTCGGCGTCCTTGTCCCCGGGAGGGTCACCGCGGATCGCGAGGACGTTGCTGATGCCCGCCGCGAGGTAGGAGCCGATCACCTGGCGCAGGTCGTCGAGCGAGGCGTCGACCGCGGTGAGGTGGGCCATCGCCGTCAGCGTGGTGTCGGTGGCGATGCGACCGGTGGTGCGGATGGTGCGGTCGCGGCTCGAGCCCCCGGCGCCGTAGGTGACCGACACGAAGGCCGGGTCGAGCGGCTCCAGGTCGCGGATGGTGCGCCAGAGTGTGGCTTCGCCCTCATCGTTCTTGGGCGGGAAGAACTCCGCCGAGAACGTGGGCACCCCGCGCTGGATGCGCTCCGTCACAGTAGCCATCCGGCGACCCTACGGTGACGGGGTGTGGTTACGGAGGTCCGTTGTGACCGGGACCGCCCGATCGGCCAGGTCGGCCGAACGGCCCTAGGCTCCGGTTCCGGACACGTCTGCGGTCCGGAGGGGAGAGTGCGGATGACGCTCGGCGGAGTCTCGACGCGAGCCGGCAACGGTGCCCACGACCCGTTCGGCAGCCCTGCTGAGCAGGGCGGACGCGCCATCGAGCACGACCTGCCCGGCGCGGTGACCGCCGACCTGGCCGACTACCTCGCCGGCCGGCGCGCCGAGTGTGCGGACATCGCCGAGGAGTACGCCGACGCCGTCGACGACCTCACACGATTCGTCCTCGCCGGCGGCAAGCGGCTGCGTCCCACGTTCGCGTGGTGGGGCTGGCGGGCCGCCGGCGGCCTCGACGACCCCTCCGCGGTGCTGCGCGCCGTGAGCGCCCTGGAGCTCATCCAGGCGTGCGCGCTCGTGCACGACGACCTCATCGACGACTCCGCGACGCGCCGCGGCGAGCCCACCGTGCACGCCCGGTGGGCGGCGCGGCACGCCGGCGCCGCCTGGACGGGTGATCCGACGCGCTTCGGGGCCGCGGTCGCGATCCTGCTCGGCGACGTGGCCCTCGCCTGGGCCGACGACATGCTCCACGAGTCCGGGGTGGACCCCGTCGCGCTCGCCCGCGCCCGTCCGGCGTGGCGGGCCATGCGCACCGAGGTGCTCGGCGGCCAGTTCCTCGACGTCCAGGGACACGCGTCGTCCGACTCGAGCCCCGAGACCGCCCTGCGCATCAGCCGGTACAAGACCGCGGCCTATACCGTGGAGCGCCCGCTGCACCTCGGGGCCGCGATCGCGGGCGCCGACGACGCGACGATCGCCGCGCTGCGCCGCTACGGCACCGACCTCGGCATCGCCTTCCAGCTGCGCGACGACCTCCTGGGCGTGTTCGGCGACCCGGCGGTGACCGGCAAGCCGGCCGGCGACGACCTGCGCGAGGGCAAGCTGACCCTCCTCGTCGCGCTGACCCGCGCCCACCCCGACCGCACGACGGCCGCGGTCGTCGAGCGCGCCGTGGGCAACCCCCACCTCGACCCCGAGGGCGTCGCCGCGGCCCGCGAGGCCCTCGTCGCCCTCGGCGTCGTCGACGACGTCGAACGCCGCATCACCGAGCTCACCGCCTCCGCACTCGATGCGGTGCGCGGTGCCGACGCCCCGGTCCTGGCCGTCCCGGCCCCCGACCGGCTCGCCGATCTGGCCGTCGCCGCCACCCGGCGCGCGCGCTGATCCACCTCTCAGGAGTCGCGTGACCCGCACCGTCCAGTCCCCCACCGACCACGTCGTCGTCGTGGGCGCAGGCCTCGCCGGCCTCGCGACCGCCCTGCACCTGCTCGGCGCGGGCCGTCGCGTCACCGTCGTCGAGCGCGACCCCACGCCGGGCGGGCGCGCGGGCCGTCTCGACCTCCATGGGGGGCAGCACGCCGATAGGGGGTTCCGCCTCGACACCGGCCCGACCGTGATCACGATGCCGGAGCTGATCGAGGAGGCCCTCGCGGCCGTCGGCGAGAAGCTCGGCGACCGCCTCGAGCTCGTCGACCTCCACCCCGCGTACCACGCGCGATTCGCGGACGGCAGCGCGATCGACGTGCACACCGATCCGGGTGCGATGGAGCAGGAGATCCGGGAGAAGGTCTCGGCGTCCGACGCCGAGGGCTACCGCCGGCTGCGGTCCTGGCTCACCGAGCTCTACCAGGTGCAGATGGCGACGTTCATCGACGCGAACTTCGACTCGCCGCTCGACGTCCTGGGCCCCGACCTGGCGCGGCTGGGCGCGCTCGGGGGCTTCGGACGGCTCGGGTCGAGGATCGCGAAGTTCCTCGACGACGAGCGCCTGCGACGCATCTTCTCCTTCCAGGCCCTGTACGCGGGCGTCCCGCCGGCCAAGGCCCTCGCCGCCTACGCGGTGATCGCCTACATGGACACGATCGCCGGCGTCTCGTTCCCGAAGGGCGGGGTCCGGGCCCTGCCCCAGGCCCTGGCCGACGCCGCCGCCGACGCGGGCGCCGAGTTCCGCTACGGCACGACGGTCACCGGGCTGGAGCGCTCCGGCGGGCGCGTGCGGGCGCTGCGCACCGTGCCGACGGGCGAGCCGAGCGCCGACGGCGACCGCCTCGCCGCCGACGCCGTCGTGCTGACCTGCGACCTCCCCGTCTCCTACGGCCTGCTCGGGCGCACCCCGCGACGCGTGGTGCCGATGCGCTGGTCGCCCTCGGCGTTCGTGTGGCACGCCGGGGTGCCCGCCGGCACCGGTCTCGGCCACCACACCATCTCGTTCGGCGACGCCTGGGCCGGCACGTTCGACGAGATCATCACCGAGGGCCGGCTGATGTCCGACCCGTCGCTGCTGGTCACGCACCCGACGGCCACCGACCCGTCGCTGGCGCCCGACGGGCACGAGCTCGTGTCCGTGCTCGCGCCCGCCCCGAACACCGACAAGGCCCCGCTCGACTGGGAGCGGATCGGCCCGCGCTACCGCGACGAGCTGCGCGGGGTGCTGGCCGGTCGCGGGATCGAGCTCGGTGAGCCGGTCACCGAGCACCTCATCACCCCCGACGACTGGGGTCGGCTCGGGCTCGCGGCAGGCACCCCGTTCTCGGCGGCGCACACGTTCGCGCAGACCGGCCCGTTCCGGGCGGGCAACCTCGTGCGCGGCGAGGGCAACGTCGTCCTCGCCGGCTCGGGGACGACGCCCGGCGTCGGCGTCCCGACGGTGCTCGTCTCGGGCAAGCTCGCGGCGGCGCGGATCACCGGGTGAGCACCACGGAGCTGGACGCCGCCGGCATCACCGACCCGGCGCTGCGCGACGCCTACACGCAGTGCCGGGCGCTGAACGCCGTGCACGGCCGGACCTACTTCCTCGCCACGCGCCTGCTCGCCCCGGCCCAGCGCCCGGCGATCCACGCGCTCTACGGCTTCGCGCGGATGGCCGACGACGTCGTCGACGACCCGGACGCCGACGCCTCGCCCGCCGCCGTCGCCGCGCGGCTCGAGGAGGTCCGCGCCCGCATGCGCCGAGGCCTCGCCGGCACCGACCCGCGGACGCTCGTGACCGAGGGCGAGCCGGTGGTCGCCGCGCTGGCCGACACCGTCGCCCGCTTCGGCATCGAGCACCGCCACCTCGAGGACTTCATGGACTCGATGGCCATGGACCTCACCGTCACCGACTACCCGACGTTCGACGACCTCTCCGGCTACGTGCACGGCTCGGCCGCGGTCATCGGGCTGCAGGTGCTGCCGGTGCTCGGGACGGTCGTGCCGCAGGAGGAGGCCGAGCCGTACGCCGCCGACCTCGGCGTCGCCTTCCAGGTGACGAACTTCCTGCGCGACGTCGGCGAGGACCTCGACCGCGGCCGCGTCTACCTGCCGACCGCGGAGCTCGCGGCGTTCGGCGTCGACCGCGACCTGCTGGCCTGGTGCCGCAGCACCGGCCGCACCGACCCCCGGGTCCGGCGGGCCCTGGCCCACCTCGTCGCCCGGACCCGCGCGGTCTACCGGCGCGCCGAGCGCGGCATCGCCCTGCTCCACCCCGTGTCGCGGCCGTGCGTGCGGACCGCGCACGTGCTCTACGGCGGCATCCTCGACGAGATCGTCGACGCCGACTACGACGTGCTGCGCCGGCGGGTGGCCGTCGGGAACGGGCGCCGCGCGGCGGTCGCCCTGCCGCGCCTGGCCCACGCCGTGGGGTCGCGGTGGGGGACGCGGTGGCGTCGGCGGCTGGCGGCGAGCACGAGGGTCACGCCGCCTGCGCGCGGTGCCGGGCGGTGGGCACCACCGTCGCGGACACCGTCGGGCCGGATCTCGAGGTGCTGCCGCTGGCCGACTACCGGGTGGCGGCCTGGTGCGCCGAGTCCGGCGTCGCGGGGGACGCGCCGACGCTGCTGGAGATCACGCCCACCGACGGCGCCGACCGCGTGCGGGCGTGGACGGGCCCGGCGCTGGCCCCCGCCCTGGTGCGCCGGCTCGGCGTGCGGCGCGCCGCGCGGCTGACGGCGGCGCTGCGCCGGCACGGGCTGCTCGGGGAGGCGTTGAGCGGACTGCGTCCGTTCAGAACGCCATCGCCTGGGCGCGACGCTTGACCTCGCGCCCCCGGTCGGAGCGCAGCGCGTCGATGGGGGTGCCCGGCAGGGAGTCGTCGTCGGCGAAGAGCCACCGCAGGATCTCCCCGTCGGCGTACCCCCCGTCGCGGAGGACCTGGATGGTGCCGGGCAGGCCCTTCACCACCCCGTCGGTGGTGAGGAAGGCGGCGGGCACCGACCAGCGGTCGTCCTCCCGAACGCCCAGCAACTGCCCCTGCTTGATCATCTGACTGACGCGCGTGCGGGGCACGCCGAGACGCTCGGCGACCTGGGCGAGCGAGACGACCTCGATGTCATGGCCCACGAGGGCGGCGAGGGACTCGGTCACAGGCGTCACTGTGCCAGAGGTGCGGCCCCTCCGGCCCCCTGTGCGCGCGTGTGTCCCGGGGTGTCCAGACCGTCGCGGATCAGGGCCTCCGGCTGGGCGAGCGCCGGGAGGTGGCCGCCGGGCACGAGCACCGGTTCGACGCCGGCGCGCGCACGGGCGAGACCGATCTGGAAGTCCGGCGGGAAGAAGCGGTCGTCGCGTCCCACGACGACGGTGACGGGCACGTCGGGCCACGCCGGGAGCGACCAGCCGTCGGCGAACGGGCCGTCGGACTGCGCGCGCTGGTGCTCGGCGCCGGCCCCGACCACGTCGGCGGGGACGTCGTGCAGGAACTCCCACTCGGGGGCGAACCCGGCGTCCTCGCGTCCCGCGGCGCGCACCGCGGCCTCCTTCGCCGCCGCGTGCCCCGACCCGGTCCACCACTGCCCGGGCGTCTCCCCCACCGCGGGGATCATGGCGTTGACCAGCACCAACCGCTGCACGGGGATGCGTCGGCAGATCTCCACCGCGGTGAACCCGCCCAGCGACTGGCCGACCACCACGGGGTCGGGGCGGCCACCGAGGGCCTCGAGCGCGACCTCGACGTAGCGCGGCACGCCGGCGTCCGGGTCGTCGGCGGGGAGGTCGACGGCGATCGCCTCGTCGCCGCGGGCCCGCAGGAGATCCACCACGCGGTGCCAGTACCAGGCCACGCCGCCCGCGCCGGGCACGAGGAGCCAGGTCGTCATGGTCGGAGCCTAGGTGCGCGGCGCGTGGGCCAAGCGCACCCGGTCGAGGGGCCGCGCGTCGGACACGAGAATCCCCGCAGGTCACCGACGTCCTCGTAGCATCGGGGCATGACGTCCGTCCCGACCGCCGACCCCGCGGGGACGGTGCTGGAGGGGCGCTACCGCGTCGACGGCCTCCTCGCGCGCGGCGGGATGTCGGTGGTGCACCGCGGGAGCGACCTGCGCCTGGACCGTCCGGTGGCCATCAAGATCCTCGACCGCGGCCTCGCCGCCGACCCCGCCTTCGTCCGGCGCTTCGAGCGGGAGGCGCGGGCGGCGGCCCGCCTGGCGCACCCCGGCGTGGTCGCCGTGCACGACCAGGGACGCGACGCCGACGGCACCGTCTTCCTCGTCCTCGAGCTGGTCGAGGGCGGGACGCTGCGCGACGTCCTGCGCGACCAGGTCCGCCTCCACCCGGCGGCCGCCCTGACGGTCATCGAGCAGGTGGTCACCGCCCTGCAGGTCGCCCACGACCGCGGCCTCGTCCACCGCGACGTGAAGCCCGAGAACGTGTTGGTGGGCACCGACGGGTCCGTCAAGGTCGCCGACTTCGGGCTGGTCGCCGCGGCCTGGGAGACCGACGCCGCCGACCCGAACGACCCCGAGGGCTCCGGCGAGATGGTGCTCGGCACCGTGGCGTACCTGGCCCCCGAGCAGGTCACCGACGGCCGCGCCGACGCCCGCAGCGACCTCTACGCCGCCGGGATCGTGCTGTTCGAGCTGCTCACGGGCGTGCCGCCCCACGGCGGCGACGACGCCGTGGCCGTCGCCCGCCGGCACGTGCACCACGACGTCCCGCCGCCCTCGTCCGTCGTCGGCGGCATCCCCCGCGCGCTGGACCGCCTCGTGCTCGCGGCCACCGACCGCGACCCCGACGCCCGCCTCGCCGACGCCGGCGCCTTCCTGGCCGCCGTCCGCGGGGTGCGGATGGACACCGACCTGCCCTACCACCCGGTGCCGCCACCCCCGCGCCGCACGGGCACCGCCGGGTCCCGGCCGCTGCGCGGCACGCGGCTGCTCGACCTCGACGGCGCGCCCCGCGAGTCGCCCCGCACCGGGCGCCGGCCGTGGGACGACGAGCCGGAGGACGACCTCGACGAGGACGACGTCGACGAGGCGGACGACGACCGCGATCCCGGCCCCGACTCCGGTCCCACGGTGCGCCGCAGGCCCGACGGCGCGGTGGACGACGTCGACGTGGCCATCGAGCGGATCGAGCGCCGGCGGGCGCGCACCCGCTCCCGCCGGCTGCTCGGCGCCTGGCTGCTGCTCGTCTCGATCGCGACCGTCGCCGCCGGTGCCGCCGGCTGGGGCTTGGGGCTGCCGGGCTAGCTCGTCGCCGGGTCCTTGCGACCCCAGACGGCCGTCATCATCCAGCACTGGGTCCAGAGATCCGGGTCGTCGAGCACCGCCGTCGCGGCGTCCAGCGTCGCCGCGTCCAGCCGTCCACTGCGCAGGACCCGGTCGCGCACCTCGGCGAAGAAGAGCTTGAAGTAGAGCGCGCCCCGGTCGCCTCCCCGGATGTTCTGCACGTCGGTCGTGGCCTGCGGCCGCGCGAACCCGGCCGCGCCGACCATCCCCGGCAACCGGCGGCCGATGAGCCAGTCGACGCCGTTGTCCTGTCCCCACGCGATCAACGCCCGCCACGTCTCGGCCCAGACGGCGGGCTCCGTGGTGGGTGCGAGGTGGAAGTCCGGCTCCTGGACCAGGAGCCATCCGCCCGGTGCGACCGCCGCAGCCATCTTCTCGAGCACCGCCGGGGCGTGGCCGGCGATCTGGTGCAGCAGGGCACGGCAGCTGACGAGGTCGTACAGCCCGCTCGGGAGGGGGTCCGTCCGGACGTCCGCCTGCTGCACCGTCAGGTTCTGCGCGGGCACCAGCCGCAGGAGCGCCGGGTTGATGTCGACGGACGTGACGCTCCCGGCGGAGCCGACGGCGTCGCAGAGCCACTCGGCCACGCTGCCGTTGCCGCCCCCCAGCTCCAGGCAGTGCCAGCCCGGCCGGACCCCGAGTGCCTCGAGGTGGCCGCGGGTCCAGGGGTCGAGGATCTTCGACATCAGGTCCAGCCGCTGGTACTCCACCGTCGCGGCGTCGTCGAGGATGTACGCGGGCAGGGCTCCCGCGGCCACGCCGTCGCCGGACCGCAGGCTCACCGGTGCTCCGGGTTCTCGAAGTCGAACCGGCAGCCGGCGTCCCACTCGGAGCGCTGGTTGCCGTACGCCGGGATGCCGCCCCGGTCCTTGAGCATCCGTGCCACGTGCAGCAGGTTCCAGGTCATGAACGTGGTGTTGCGGTTGGTGAAGTCGTTCGACGGACCGCCCGAACCGGGGTCGAGGTAGGACGGGCCGGGTCCGGCCTCACCGATCCAGCCGGAGTCCGCCTGCGGCGGGATCGTGTACCCGAGGTGCTGGAGGCTGTAGAGCACGTTCATCGCGCAGTGCTTCACGCCGTCCTCGTTGCCCGTGATCAGGCAGCCGCCGACCCGGCCGTAGTAGGCGTACTGACCGGCGTCGTTGAGCAGGTGGGAGCACGCGTAGAGGCGCTCGATCACCTGCTTGGTCACCGAGCTGTTGTCCCCCAGCCAGATCGGGCCGGCGACGACGAGGATGTCCGCGGCGAGGACCCGCTGGTAGAGCTCGGGCCACGCGTCGGTGGCCCATCCGTGCTCGGTCATGTCCGGCCAGACACCGACCGCGATGTCGTGGTCGGTCGCGCGGAACTGGTCGACGCGCACACCCTGTTTCTCCAGGATGCCGACGCTGAGGTCCACCAGGCCCTGGGTGTGACTCACCTCCGGCGAACGCTTCAGCGTGCAGTTCACGAACAGCGCCGACAGATCCTGGTACCCGGTCACGTTCCGCCTCCCCCGATCACCGCGCGGCGATCATCGGGACGTCACGATCCTCGGGTGCGGGCCGGCGGGACAGCGCGAACTCGCACCGTGCCCGGCCCGCCACCCGACGTGGCGGGCGCTCAGTTCCGGAGCATCTCCGCGACGAGGAACGCCAGCTCCAGCGACTGCTGGGTGTTCAGGCGCGGGTCGCAGGCCGTCTCGTAGCGCCCGGCGAGGTCGGTGTCGGAGATGTCCTGGGCGCCGCCGAGGCACTCGGTGACGTCCTCGCCGGTGAGCTCGACGTGGATGCCGCCGGGGTGGGTGCCGAGGCCCTGGTGCACCTCGAAAAAGCCCTGGACCTCGTCGACGACCTGGTCGAAGTGCCGGGTCTTGTAGCCGGTGGTCGCCTCGACGGTGTTGCCGTGCATCGGGTCGCACTGCCAGATGACCTGGTGCCCCGACCCCGTGACCTTCTCGACGATCGACGGCAGCACGTCGCGGACCTTGCCCGCACCCATGCGCGAGATCAGCGTGAGCCGGCCGGGCTGGTGGTACGGGTCGAGGCGCTCGACGTACTCGACCGCCTGCTCCGGCGTCGTGCCCGGGCCGATCTTGATGCCGATGGGGTTGGCCAGCAGCTCCGCGAACGCGATGTGCGCGCCGTCGAGGGCCCGGGTGCGCTCGCCGATCCACAGGAAGTGGGCGCCGAGGGAGAACAGGCGGGCGTCGTCACGGCTGGTCGCCTCGACCCGCGAGTCCAGCCGCAGCAGCGCGCGCTCGTAGTCGAGCACGAGGGCCTCGTGGCTGGCGAAGATCTCGGTGCCGCGCAGGGAGTGGTCGTTCACCCCGGCCGCCGACATGAACCGCAGCGCCCGGTCGATCTCGGCTGCCACGGCCTCGTACCGCTCGCCCGCGGCCGACGTGCGCACGAACTCCCGGTTCCACTCGTGCACCTCGTGCAGGTCGGCCATGCCGCCGGAGGTCAGCGCGCGGACCAGGTTCATCGCGGCGCCGGCGTTGGCGTACGCGCGGATCATGCGGCCCGGGTCGGGGATGCGGCGCTCGGCGTGCGCGGCCAGCGAGTTGACCATGTCGCCCCGGTAGGACGGCAGGCCCAGCGCGTCGGTGTTCGACGAGCGCGGCTTCGCGTACTGCCCGGCGATCCGCCCGATCTTGACCACCGGCAGCGACGCGCCGTAGGTCAGCACCACCGCCATCTGGAGCAGGGTGCGGATGTTGCCGCGCAGGTGCGGCTCGGTGTTGTCCGCGAACGTCTCCGCGCAGTCGCCGCCCTGGAGCAGGAACGCCTCGCCCCGGGCCACCGCAGCCAGCTGGGACTGCAGCCGGTCGATCTCGGCGGGCACGGTGATCGGCGGCACGTGCTCGAGGACGGTGCGGACCTCGGCGACCGCGTCCGGGTCGGGCCAGTCGGGCTGCTGCGCCGCCGGGCGCGCGAGCGCGGCGTCGAGGCGTTCCCGCAGGGCGGGAGGCAGGGGCGGCAGGCCCGGCAGAGCGTCCACGGGCAGGTCGACGGACCAGTTCACACCCGCCAGCGTAGAGGGCGGTGACGCGGCCGTTACGTGTTCCCCGCTACGTGGTCGGCCGGGCGCGGTCATCACGCGCTGTGATCACGCCCCGGCGGCCGGGCGGCCCTCGTGCAGCGCGCGCCAGTGGGCGTCGATGACCTGCCATCGGGCCAGGTTGTGGCGGGCATCGGCGAGGGCGTCATGGGCGTCCGCGGGCGCCGACGGCAGCTCGGGGCGCCCGACGTCGTCCCAGCGCTGGCGCAGATCGCGGGTGAAGCGGGGCAGCGCCCGCGGCAGGTCGGGCATCGCGCCCCAGAGCTGCGCGATGGCGACGTGGTCGTACGCGGCGTACCAGGCCCAGAGCTCCACCGGGCCCTCGCCGGCGGTCACGAACTCGTAGAACGCCTCGCGGATGCTCAGGCGGCTGCGCCACGCCGGGTCCGACATCGGGGGCAACTTGTCGAGGACGTTGTGCCGGACCCAGGGGCCCGCCCGCATGGGGTCGAACTGCTTGGAGATCGCGTAGAACTCGCGGCCCTGCTCGTCGACGACACCCACCGAGACCAGCTCGATGGTGGTCCCGTCCTCGATGAACTCGCAGTCGTAGAAGTACCGGGCCACGAGGGTGATTCTGGACGGTGGGACCCCGCCGGGATCAGGCGGCCTCGGCCTCGGCGCCCTTGTCCTTGCCGTCCTTGACCGTGCTGGCGTAGACGTCGACGTACTCCTGGCCCGACAGCCGCTGCACCGCGTCCATGATCTCGTCGGTCATCGCCCGCTCGACCTGGCGGTCGTCGGTGATGCCGGCGTAGCGCGAGAAGTCCAGGGGCTCGCCGATGCGGATGCCGATGCGGACCGGGCGCCAGAAGCGGGAGCCGACGGGGTTCGCCTGGTCTGTCCCGATCATCGCCACGGGCACGACGGGCACGCCGGCCTCGAGCGCCATGCGCGCCACCCCGGTGCGGCCCTTGAACAGCCGGCCGTCGGGCGAGCGCGTGCCTTCGGGGTAGATGCCGAACAGCCGGCCCTCGCGCAGCACGCCGATGCCGGTGTCGAGCGCCGCGCGTGCCGCGCGCCCGTTACCGCGCTCGATGGGGACCTGGCCCATGCCGGTGAAGAACCAGCGCTTGAGGGTGCCGAGCACCCCGGGCTGGGTGAAGTACTCCGCCTTGGCGGGGAAGGCCATCCGGCGCGGCACCATCAGCGGCAGGACGAAGGAGTCGAGCACCGCGAGGTGGTTGGACGCGACCAGCGCGCCGCCCCGCCGCGGCAGGTTCTCCGCCCCCACCACGCGCGGGCGGAACGCCACGCGCATGAGCGGGCCGAGCAGCACCCACTTCATGATCCAGTACAGCACTCGCGCTCCCGTTCCGCCCTGCCCTCGTCGCCGCGCGCGAGCCTAGGGCCCACCGGCGGCCCGACACAGCCTCCGCGCCACCCGTCACACGACCCGATCGGCCCCCTCGGACGCCCGCGATCATGCGAACGGCCGCCCGCGACCCCGTCGTGCGGACCGCCCGGCGCGACACGGGCACCACCGCGTGACCCAGGCGTGTGGGACATGCCACGATAGGGTTCCCGATCCGCTCCCACCGCCTCGTGCGGTCCCTGTGCCGCGCCGCCCACGCCGTTCGTCGGAGGATCCATCGTGCCCGTCCTGCCCGGAGCCGAGCCCTTCGTCTCCGATCCCGGCGACGGGTCGCGCGAGATCGGCGTGGTGCTCAGCCACGGGCTCACGGGAACGCCGCAGAGCATGCGGGCGTGGGGCGAGTTCCTGGCCTCCGACGGCATCGGCGTGCGCGGGCCGCGTCTGCCGGGCCACGGCACGCGCTGGCAGGACCTCAACCGCACCCGCTGGACCGACTGGTACGGCGAGGTCGAGCGCGCCGTCGACGACCTCCGGCGCGAGTACCGCTCGGTGTTCGTGTTCGGGCAATCCATGGGCGGCACGCTCACGCTGCGCCTCGCGCAGGAGCGCGGGGACGACCTCGCGGGCATCGCGCTGGTCAATCCCTCGGTCACGACGCTGCGCAAGGACGCGACGATCGCGCCCTACATCCAGTGGATCGTGCCCTTCGTGCCGGGCGTGGCGAACGACATCAAGAAGCCCGGCGTCACCGAGCTGGCCTACGACCGCCTGCCGACGCGCGCCGCGGTGTCGCTGACGACGCTCTGGCGCCTCGTGCGCGCCGATCTCGAACGGGTGCACCTGCCCGTCCTGCTGTTCCACTCCCCCACCGACCACGTGGTGGAGCCGGTCAACAGCACCCTCGTCCTCCAGGGCATCTCCTCGCACGACGTCACCGACGTCGTGCTCGCCGACAGCCACCACGTGGCCACGCTCGACAACGACGCTCCGAGGATCTTCACCGACAGCCTGGCCTTCGTCCGTCGCGTGCACGACGACCGCACCGGCGGACCGAACGCCACGGACACCGCCGTCGCCACCCCAGGGACCCCCGCATGACCGCGCCCGAGCCGGACGACACCCGCCCCGACCCCGCGGACAGCGGCGTCGGCGATCCCCACCGTCCCGGCGTGCCGGACGACATCGACGCGGCCTTCGCCTCGATCGTCGCCGACTGGGCGGCCTCCGGTGCCCCGCGATGGCCGGACGAGATGCCCGACCCGGACGACGCGTCGGGCCGGGAGCACCCGTCCACCGGGCTCGGCACCGCGACGCCCCCCGGCGGCCAGCGCCGGCCCCGCGACACGTTCGACGCCGACGTCCCGCGCCCCGCCGCGCGTCCGGGGGCCACCCCGCCCGCCGAGGACCCGCCCGCGCGCGACGTGCCGCGCCCCTCGCCGAAGCCCGCCCACGACGAGCACTACGTGCCCCCGGAGCCCCCGCCGCTGCCGCGCCTCGGCGTGAGCAGCCTGCTGGGGCTCGGCCTGCTGATCGTCGGGGTCGTGCTGCTCGCCGTTCCGGGCCTGCTCGGCGGGCCCGTCGGGCTCGGCATCGTGCCCGGCCTGCTGGCGATGACCGCCGGTCTCGGCTGGCTCGTGTTCGGTCTGCGCCGCGGGCGCGACACCGGCAGCGACGGCTCCGACGACGGCGCGATCCTCTAGACGCCCGTCCGTTCGCGGGCGTCGAGGGCGGCGCCCACGATCCCGGCGCGACCGCCCAGCATCGCGGGCCGGACCTCGGCCAGCCGGCGGTGCCCTCCCCCGGTGACCTCCTCGGCATAGCGTCGGCGCGCCCGGTCCAGGAACAGGCCCGACGACGCGGACACCTCGCCGCCCACCACGACGACGTCGGGGTCGAAGACGTCGGCGACCAGGGACAACGCCTGCCCGAGCCAGTCGGCGAACTCGTCGACGACCCGCCCGGCGAGCAGATCGCCCGCCTCGGCGGCCCGGGCGACGTCCCAGCCGGTGATCGGCTGCGCGCGCTCCCACGTCGCCCGCAGCACCGAGAACTCCTCGGTGTCGGCGACCAGCTCCTCCGCCGAGCGCCCCAGCGCGGTGCCGCTGCAGTAGCGCTCGAGGCAGCCGCGCTTGCCGCACGGGCAGGGCCGGCCGCCCCGGACCACCGTGAGGTGCCCGAGCTCGGGGGCGACGCCGTGGGCCCCGCGGAACACGGCCCCGTCGACCAGCAGCGCCGCGCCGATCCCGGTGCCGAGGGCGACGAGGACGGCCACCCGGGCGCCCACGGCGGCGCCGACCCGGTGCTCGGCCAGCCCCGCCGCGTTCGCGTCGTGCTCGATCACCACGGGCACGTCGAGGCGGGCCGCGAGCCGCTCGGCCACGGGGTCGTCGCGCCACGGCAGGTGGGCGCCGAACGCGACGGTGCGCCGGTCCGGGTCGACGAACCCCGCGATCGCCAGCCCCACCGCGCCGACGCGGTGCTGCTCGGCGAGACCGCGCACGAGGTCGACGATCGCGTCGTCGAGGCCGGCGGCGTCGCGGGCGGTGGGCACGGCCGCCGTGGCGACGACGGTGCCGTCGGCGTCGACCACGCCGGCGCGCACCGACGTGCCGCCGATGTCGACCCCGACGGTCAGCACGGGGTGTCGCCGGCGGACTCTCCGTTCCCCTCGGTCCGGTCGGTCCGGTCTTTCTGGGCGGGGCGGGCGGGGCGCCGGATGGCGATGCGCTGCACCGACGGCCGCGCCGTGGCGGCGGGCGGGGTGGCCGCGGGCGAGCCGGTCGGGCGGGCGGGCCGCGCGGGGGCGGGGCCGCCGGTGCCTCGGGGGCGGCCCGATCGGGGCCGGCGGCGGTGGGCCTCGCCGGCGGTCCGGAGGCGACGCCGGGGCGCCGGGGCGCGGGTCGGGGCCCGCCACCCGGGGGCCTCGGCCCGGGCCGGGGTGCGGCGCCCCGGCCGGCGGCCGGGGTGGTGGGCCCGGCGGCGGGCGTGTCGGTGGCGGGAGCGTCGGTGGTGTGGGCCTCCCGGAACGCGGCCGAGCGCGGCGAGGACCGGCGGATCGGCACCCGCCGACCGTGGGCGCGGGAGCCCGCCGGGCTCGGGGTGGGCCGGGGGCTCGCGGGCTCCGGAGTGGCGGCGGCTTCGGAGGTGTGGGGCTCGGGTCCGGGCTCCTCCGCCCGGGCCGCGTCCTCGGGAGCCGGGTCGGGCGCACCCACACCCCAGCCGTCCCACGCGCCCCACTCGGCGGGCCAGCCGGGCGGCGGGGGTGGTGTGGTGGACGCCGCCGGCCCCGGCGCGGCGTGGTGCCCGTGCTGGTGCCCGTGCCGGTGGCCGTGCTGGTGGCCGTGCGAGGGGTCCTGGTGTGCCTGCACCATCAGCCGCAGCAGGCCCATCAGCGCCGTGGCGTGCTCGGTGAGGCGGGCGGTCAGCTCGGGCTGCTCGCCCCGGAATGCCGCGACGAGCGCGCAGATCGGGCACCAGGTGCACGGCCCGGGGCTCTGGGACGGGCGCGCCGACCCCGCCCCGGGGTCCGGCATCCCGGCGTCGAGACCGTCGACCCGCGTCCCGAGCCAGTCGAGCAGCGCGGACGCCGTCGCCCGCGCCTCGTCCGTGAGGTGGTCCCGGTCCGCGCGGTCGGACCCGCCCTGCGGCCCCGTCACGTCATCCACACGGAGCGGTCGGGGCGGAAGACCACCGAGAGCAGGTCGTCGGAGAGGTCGGCGCCCGTGACCTCGCAGCGCCGGAGCACGGGCGGCAGGGCCACGGCGCGGCGGCGGCCGTCGACGGTCACCGCCAGCTCGTCACCGATGCGGGCGAGATCCACCTCGGCCTCCCCGATCCCCGAGA
The DNA here is from genome assembly GCF_050948445.1 of Actinomycetospora sp. CA-053990. Taxonomy (NCBI): domain Bacteria; kingdom Bacillati; phylum Actinomycetota; class Actinomycetes; order Pseudonocardiales; family Pseudonocardiaceae; genus Actinomycetospora; species Actinomycetospora sp. CA-053990. Next base: position 3,763,916 of record NZ_CP192043.1, read on the forward strand.
CGTGCAGGTCGAGCACGAACTCGCTCTCGGGGTGCGTGCCGGTGCCCGCGGTCCGCCGCACCGCGACGAGCGCGCGCCCGACGGGCCCGTCGAGCGGGTCGTCGTCGCCGTACAGGGTGTCGGCGAGCACCGCGAGGGCGTCGACACCCACGGGCTCCCCGGCGTGGTGGGGCACCCGGCGCACGGGCACGTCCCCGCCGGCACCGACGAGGTCGGCGAGCACCGCCTCCTGCTCTGCGCGCCGTGCCCGCACCCACGTCGCGGCCTCGCCGCGTCCCCGACCGGCGTCGGGCACGAGCCGGTTGGCGACCATCCCGTCGACGTGCAGCCCGTGCAGGGCGAGCGCCGTGAGGGTGCGACGGGTCTCGGCCGCGACCACGCGCTCGGGGGTCAGGACGAGGCGGATGGTCGTCGTGCGGTGGTCGGCGAGCAGGGCGCGCAGGCCCGCGAGCTGCTCGGCGAGGCGGGACAGCGACGCCGCGGCGGCGTCCCAGCGGGCCACCGTCGCGCTGCTGCCGGCGATCCCCGCGAGCACGCCACGCACCGCGCGGCGATGGGTCGGGAACAGGCGCTCCAGGTAGGAGCCCAGCGCCTCGGGCAGGGCCAGCAGCCGCAGCGTCTCCGCCGTGGGACCGCAGTCGACGACCACGACCTCCCAGGGCCCGTCGACCGTCGCCCGGCGGACGTCCTCGAGCGCGAGGAGCTCCTCGACGCCGGGCAGGACGGTCAGCTCGTCGGCGACCATCTCGTCGACCCCGGCGCCGGCGAGCAGGGTACGGAGCTGGGTGCGCAGCGGCTCCCAGGCCTCGTCGACGAGCGCACGGGTGTCGATGTGCGCCGCGAAGAGGCCCGGGAAGGTGTCGGGGGCGACCTCGGCGGGGGCGCCGTCGAGGGGCACGGCGAAGGCGTCCCCGAGGGAGTGGGCGGGGTCCGCCGAGAGGGCCAGCACCTTGCGCCCGGCACGGGCGAGCGCCACCGCCGTCGCCGCGGCCGTGGTGGTCTTCCCGACACCACCCTTGCCGGTGAACAGCAGGACCCGCACTAGCCCTCCACGCGGCGCTTCAGCCCGGTCAGCGCTTGATCCATGATCCGCTTCTCGGCACGGCGCTTGAGCATGCCCGGCAGGGGGACGCTGAGGTCCACCGACAGCGTGTACGTGACCTCGGTGGTCCCCCCGTCCTCCGCCAGGCGGTAGCGCCCACGCTGGGAGCGCTGCATCTGGCCGGAGACCAGGTCCCAGGTGACGCCGTCGTCCACCCAGTCGTAGGCCAGCACGTAGGTGTCCTTGATCGGCCCGGCGTCGAGCGAGAAGCGGACCTGCTCGGGACGTCCCTCGTCGTCGTGGGTGAGCACCGTGGCCGCGGTGATCGAGTCCGCCCACTCGGGATAGGCGTCGAAATCGGCGATGACCCCGAGGACGTCGGGGGCCGGCGCCGCGATCGTGATGGATTGCGTCGACTCGTCGGCCATGGCGCGAGAGGCTACCGCCGCGCCCCCGGCGGCCAGCACGCGCCGTGCGGCCGGGGACGTGACCCGTGACCCCGACCTCACCCCGTCACACGGACGTGACCGGGGACTCCCCGCCGGGCGGCACACCGGGTGGCCGCCCGGCCTCCAGGCGGTCCTTGAGCGCGAACGCCACGGCCTTCGCGGCCCGTTGGCGACGCACACCCTCGCGGGTCGCGGCTCGGCGCGAGAGGGGCTCGCCGATCGGATCGACCCGCAGGAACCAGTGCAGCACCGTGCCGTCGCCGACGGCCTCGAGCCACACCTCCATGCTCCCGGTCCAGGCGTCGCCGACGACGCTCCAGCGCACGCCCTGCGCGCCCCGGTCGGTGAACACCCGGAGCGCGAGGTCCGGCCAGAGCCGGCGCCAGGCGGCGGGGTCGGCGAACTCGGCGGCCAGGCGCTCGGGGGGCACGGCGAGGAAGGTCTCGTCCACCACGTCCACGGTCGCCACGCCGCCAGCGTGGCAAGGCGCCGTGCCGTGCGCCGTCCGGGGTCGCGGTGGGCGGATTGTCCGGCTACCGGGAGGTAGTCCCCCGCGACTATGGTCACAGCCGACGCAGCGAGGCGCGCGGGGCAGGAGTGGAGCGAGATGCAGCAGTACACGGAGCCGGCGACCGCCAAGGTGGCCGACGACGACAACCTCACCGCCGCGCCGTGGGCCAACGCCGAGGCGCACGGCAGCGACGTCGCGTACCGCCGCCTGGTCGACGACCAGTGGCAGGACGTGACGTTCGCGACCTTCCGTGACGAGGTCGCCACCGCCGCGAAGGGCTTCATCGCCGCCGGCCTGCAGCCCGGCGACCGCGTCGGCCTGATCTCGCCGACGCGCTACGAGTGGACGCTGCTCGACTACGCCCTCTGGGCGGCCGGCGCGGTCACCCTCCCGATCTACGAGACCTCGTCGTCCGACCAGGTCGAGTGGTGCCTGTCCGACTCCGGCGCCAAGGGCGTGATCGTCGAGTCCGACGAGCACCGCGCCATCGTCGAGAACCTGCGCGAGAAGCTCCCCGAGCTCGAGCACGTGTGGCAGATCGACGGCGCCGACGGCGCGGTGAGCTCCCTGCGCGACGCCGGCGCGGGCCTCGACGACGCGACGCTGGAGGAGCGCCGGACGTCGGTGCACGCCGACGACCTCGCGACGCTGATCTACACCTCGGGCACCACGGGCCGCCCCAAGGGCTGCGAGATCACCCACCGCAACCTGCTGTTCGAGGTGCGCGCCGTCGCCGACACGTTCTCGGACCTCATGGCGCCCGGGAACTCGACGCTGCTGTTCCTCCCGCTCGCCCACATCTTCGCCCGCGTCATCCAGTGCGCCGCGATGGAGTACCGCTACACGATCGGCCACTTCGCGGACACGAAGAAGCTCACCTCCGAGCTGCCCCGCTTCCAGCCGGACTTCCTGCTCTCGGTGCCGCGCGTGTTCGAGAAGGTCTACAACGGCGCCAAGGTCAAGGCGCACAACGACGGCAAGGGCCGGATCTTCGACATGGCCGAGGCGACGGCCGTCTCCTACAGCGAGGCCCTCGACGCGGGCGGCCCCGGCCTCGTCCTGCGCCTGCAGCACGCCCTGTTCGACAAGCTCGTGTTCGGCAAGCTGCGGGCCGCCCTGGGCGGGAGGTGCACGGGCGCGGTCTCCGGCGGCTCGGCGCTCGGCGCGCGCATCGGCCATTTCTTCCGCGGCATCGGCGTCCCGATCCACGAGGGCTACGGGCTCACCGAGACCAGCGCGGCGATCACCGCCAACCCGAACCGGGCGATCAAGGTCGGCACCGTCGGCAAGGCCATCCCCGGCGTCACGATCGCCATCGGCGAGGACGGCGAGATCCTCGCGAAGGGCGACGTCGTGTTCCGCGGCTACTGGAACAACGAGGAGGCGACGGCCACGGCGATCGTCGACGGCTGGTTCCACACCGGCGACCTCGGCAGCCTCGACGAGGACGGCTACCTCTCGATCACCGGCCGCAAGAAGGAGCTCATCGTCACCGCGGGCGGCAAGAACGTCGCCCCCGCGGTGCTCGAGGACCGCGTGCGCGCCCACCGCCTCGTCAGCCAGGCCCTCGTCGTCGGCGACAACCGGCCCTACATCGGGGCGCTCGTCACCCTCGACCCCGAGGCCCTGCCGGGCTGGAGCTCCGAGCACGGCAAGGACGCCTCTGATGCGGCCACCCTCGCCGAGGACGCCGACCTGCAGGCCGAGATCTCCGGCGCGATCGAGGACGCCAACCGCGCCGTCTCCAAGGCCGAGGCGATCAAGCAGTGGCGCATCCTCTCCAGCGACTTCACCGAGGAGAGCGGCGAGCTCACCCCGACGATGAAGCTCAAGCGCAACGTCATCACCGAGAACCGGGCCGCCGACATCGAGGCGGTCTACGAGCGCTGAGCCCTTCGGTCCTGGTTGCAGCGAACGCGCTGTTCGCTGCTTCTAGGCGCACGAACTCCCCGTTCGCGCGCCGGATCTAGCCGGCGGCCAGCGCCCGCAGGCGGGCGGCGCGGGCGTCCCAGGTCCAGTCGGCGCGCATCCAGCGCCGCCCGGCCTCGCCCATCGCGCGCGCCGCGTCGGGGTCGGCGAGCACGCTCGCGAGGGTGTCGGCGACGTCGGTGGCGTCGCGGCCGTCGACGAGGCGCCCGGTCTCCCCGGCCGGACGGTCTCGGGCGCGCCGCCGGAGCGCCCCGCGATGACGGGCACCCCGGCCGCCTGGGCCTCGAGCAGCACGATCCCCAGCCCCTCGACGTCGAGGCCCCCGCCGAGCGTGCGGCAGGGCAGCGCGGAGACGTCGGCCGCGGCGTGGTGGCCCGCGACCTCGTCGGGCGTCATCGGGCCGGTGAACACCACGTGGTCGGCCACCCCGTGGCGGCGTGCGAGCCGGCGCAGCCGGTCGCGGTCGGGCCCGTCGCCGGCGATCATCAGCGCCGCCCCGGGCACCGCGGTCCGCAGGCGCGGCAGGGCGGCGATCAGCACGTCCTGGCCCTTGCGGCGCACCAGCCGCGACACGCACACCACGAGCGGGCGCTCCCCGAGCCCGTGCCGGCGGCGGATCGCCTCGCGGGCGCCGGGGTCGGGCCGGAACCGGGCTGTGTCGATGCCCGACGGCAGCGGCTCGAGGGCGGCGTCCGGGCCGAGGGCGGGCGCGATGCGGCCGCGCGTGTAGCGGCTGACGGTGGTGACGACGTCGCAGTCGCCGCCGATGCGTCGCAGCGCCTGGCGGCTGCCCGGCAGCATCGACCAGCCGACCTCGTGCCCGTGGGTGCTCGCCAGCACCCGGCCGGCCCCGCTGCGTCGCAGCGCCGGCGCCATCAGCCCGAGCGGCGCGGCCGCCCCGAACCACACGGTGTCGATCCCGTGCGAGCGCACGAGCTCCGCGGCCCGCCGGGTGGCGCCGGGCGTCGGCAGCATCATCGTGGTCGGCAGGCGGTGCACCTCGAAGGGCTGCGCCGCGTCGAACGTCCGGCACGCTTCGACGGCCTCCGGCGAGCGCGCCCAGGTGGACGCGAGCACCACCAGCTCGTCGGGCGGGAGGTGCGTGGCGAGGGCGTGGAGGTAGGACTGGATCCCGCCGGGCCGGGGCGGGAAGTCGTTGGTGACCAGCAGCGTGCGCGCCACGGGCGGGAGCGTGTCACGGGCCCCCGGCGCGCCCCGCGACGGGCTGCGGGCAGGGGCTACGGGGCCCAGCGGCGGATGAACTCCACCGCCGCCGCGTCGACGACCTCGGGGTGCGAGGCGCTCAGGAAGTGCTGCCCGCCCTCGACGATCCGCAGCTCGGCCTCCGGGGAGCGCGTGAAGCGGCCGATCTCGTCCTGGGCGTTGGCCACCGAGTACACGGGGTCCGCCGTGCCGTGCAGCCAGAGCACCGGGCACCGGACCTCGTCGAGCCGGCCGTGCAGCCCGTCGCGGTCGCGCAGGTTGATCGAGCTCGTCCGGAGCCGTCGGCGCCCGGCGTCGCCGGTGTAGTTCTGCTGGTGGGTCCTGTGCCAGAAGTCCCGCTCCTCCGCGCTGACGTCGGGGCCGAAGCCCTCCGCGAGCACCGCGTCGACGAGCTCGACGGGGATCACCCAGTCGTCGCCGACGGGCTCGGCGAGGGCGTCGATCGCGGGGGTGCAGAACGAGATGCCGTCCCAGCAGCCGAGCTCGCGGCTCCGCGGGCTCTCGAAGTCCATCGACGTGCCGAGCGGGAGGACGCCCTGGACGACGTCGGGGGCGAGCAACGCCATGCGCACGGCGATCCAGCCGCCCTGGGAGGTCCCGAGCACGAACGCCCGCTCGATGCCGAGGGCGTCGAGGACGCCGAGGGCGGCCGCCGCGCTGTCCCAGTAGGTGTAGTCGGCGTACCCGGCGCGGGTGCTGCCGTGACCGTACGGCTCGATCGCCAGGAGGTTGGCCGTGCGCCGGAGCTCCTCGTCGGCGAACTGCGGGCGGTAGAGATCCACCGACGTGGTGAACGAGTTGGAGAGGACCAGCGTCGGCAGCGACGCGTCGTACGGCGCGGCGAGCGCGTACCCGATGGTCGAGGAACCGAGATGGGGCACGGTGACCGTGTCGGCAGCGCTCATGGTCCGGAGCGTGTGACCCGGACCACGACCGTGTCAATCAGGCAGTCAGCCGGGTCGATCAGAGGACGACGCGCCGCACGCCCGAGAGGCTGCGGCGGACCTCGGAGACCTTGACGACGTCGCCGGACTGCGGGGCCTCGAGGAACTTGCCGTCGCCGACGTAGAAGCCGACGTGGGTGACGGGCTCGTTGAAGAACAGCAGATCGCCGGGCCGGGCGTCCGGGAAGGACACCGGGATGCCGATCAGGGCCTGCTGGCGCGACACCCGGGGCAGCCCGACCCCGACCTGGCGGTAGGCCCACTGCACCAGCCCGGAGCAGTCGTAGGTGCTGGGCCCGGTGGCGCCCCACAGGTAGGGCTTGCCCTGCTGGGTCAGCGCCACCTTCAGCGCCTCGATCGCGATCCCGGTGCCGGCGATGTCGGTGGGGAAGTTCGTGGTGCCGCCGCGGCGCAGCGCGGCCAGGGTCTCGGGTGAGGCGTCCTCGAGGGCCTGCTCGGCCGCGGCGACCTCGCGGTCGGCGTCGTCCTTGCGGCGCTGGGCGTCGTCGGCGGTGCGCTGCGCGTCGGCGGCGGAACGCTCGGCGTCGAGCGCGCGGGCGTCGGCGTCGCGCTCGGCGCCCTCGGCGACCGCGGTGGCGTCGAGGAAGCGCTGGACCAGGACCCGGTTCTCCTCGGAGATGGTGTCCAGCAGCGAGGTGCGGTCCAGGTAGGCCTGCGGGGACTCCGCGCCCAGCAGCGCACCCAGCGGGTCGAGCTGTCCGCCCTGGTAGGCGGCGCGGGAGACCTGGTCGACCGCGCCGAAGGCGACGTCGCGCTCGGCCCGGGCGGCGTCGGCGACCTCGCGGGCGGCGTCGGCGTCGCGGCGGGTGCGCTCGGCCTCGCCCCGGCGGATCCCGAGCTGCTCCTCCGCGTCCAGCGACGCCTCCGTGGCGTCGGCCGCGCGGGCGTTGGCCTGGGCGAGGGACGTGACGGCGTCGGAGGCTCCGGGCGGGACGATGGGATCGGCCCACGCGGACCCCGCGGATCCGGCCCCGAGCAGCGCCCCGGACGCGAGCAGCGCGAGGACGGCCGTGACGACCACGGCCACCGAGAGGCGGCGGCGAGCGCCGCGATCCGCGGGGCGGGGAGACACCACGGTGTCGTCGGGTCCTCTCTGCGCTGCCCGGCACAGCCGCGACCCCGGACCCTCCGGCCACCCGCACGGGACGGCCCGGGACCGGACGTCTCGGCCCCCGACGGCCACCATCCGGAGCCCACCGCGCCGTGCTCGGGCGGCGGTGGGTGCGCGGACTCTAACCGACCGTGCTCGGCCCTCCGCACGCGGCGGCGGCGATCGGTGGGCGCCCGGGCGGCGGAGGGCCCGGCGCGCGCCGGACGGCGCGCGTTCACCCCACGCCCCGGGCCCGCCGCGCCCCCACAGCGCCGGCCGGACGTTCGCGCGGCGGCGCCGCCGGGGGCACCAGCCGCAGCCGCGGGATGAGCCCGTGGTCGGCCAGGACCTCGAGCGCGCGCTGTTCCACCGGGCCGAACTCCAGCGGCAACGGGCCGCCGGGCTCGTCCGGGGACGGCGTGGCCCGGGCCGGGACCGTCGGCGTGCCGAGCAGCACCCCGACGACGCAGTCGTCGCAGGCGATGTCGCGCACCGTGCAGGTGTCGCAGTCGATGAGCACAGCGGCCTCCCCATGGTGTCGACGGCCTCTCGACGGCCTCGACACCCTCGGCCCCCGGCAGGTCCGGGGTCATGGTGCGCACGCTAGGAGCGACCCCCGACAACGCCGCTCCGCCTGACCTCGCAGGGCCCCTCAGATGCGCGCGAGCCGGCCCAGTAGGACGCTGGAGGGCACCGGGTGGGCGCCGCTGCGGCGCACCGAGTCGACGACGGCGCGGTCGGAGGTCACCACCACCAGCGGGCGGCCCTCCGGCTCCGCCCCGACCAGGGAGCGGATGAGGTCGTCGGCGAGCACGCCGGCGTCGCTGAAGAGCACCCGCACCCCGCGCACCGAGTGCGTCGGCACCCCGGTGATCCCCGCCCCGTCGAAGACGAGCGTCGTCTCGGCCCCCGTGCGCGCCGCCAGCGGCTGGACCGCGGCGACCAGGCGCTCGCGCTGCGCGGCCAGCGACAGCTCCGGCCAGCCCGTCTTGGTGACGTTGTAGCCGTCGACCATGAGGTGCACCTCGGGCAGCGCGAGCAGCCGGTCGAGCGCGGCCGGGTCGGTGACCCGGGCCTTCGGCGCCGTCGCCCCCGCCCCGACCAGCTCCGCGGGCCGCGCCCGGAGTCCCCGGGCGCAGGCCGAGCTCCCGGCGCAGGCCCTCGGCCGCTCCCGCGACGGTGTCGACGAGCAGGGCCAGGCGCGCGTCGTCGGCCCGCCGTGCCTCGACCGACGCGCGCCGGACCCCGGCCAGCTCGTCGGCGGCACGGCGCGCGCGTTCCTCGGCGTGCGCCGCGGCCTCGCGGGCCCGGTCGCGCTCGCGCCGCAGCTCCGCCATCTCGGCGCGCAGCCCGCCCTCGCCCGCGTCCCGCGCGGCCCGCAGCTCGGCGGCCTCGTCCTCGGCGCGCCGCACCCGCGTGCCCTGCTCGCGGAGGCGGGCGCGGAGCTTCGCGATCTCGTCGCGGTTCTCCTCGGCGGTGGCCTCGACCGCGGCGCGGGCCTGCTCGCGGTCCGCGGTGAGCCGCCGCACCTCGCCCTCGAGCTTCTCGACCTTCGCGACCGCGGCGTCGCGCTCGGAGCGGGCGCGCGCGGCGTCGGCGCGTTCCCCCAGGTCGCGGACCAGGACCGAGCCCTCGTCCCGGCCCTCGAGCACGGCCACGGCCGCGGCGTGCACCGGGTCGGGGACCTCCGGGCGCCACCGTGCGGGCTGCTCCTCGGTCCACCAGCCGACGACGGACGCGGCGAAGCCCTCGGCGCTCCCCAGCGCCGTGAGCAGCGGCCCCGCACCGGCCCGGGCCCGCTTCGACGGCGCGAAGCGGGACACCGCGCGCACCGGCGGGGGCAGGTCGGTGACGGGCATGTGCCCGACGGCCACGGAGGCGAGCTCGGCCACCTTGGCCCGCACGGCCTCGGGCGCGCGCTCGAGGAGCTGGACGCGGACGGCGGCCCTGGCGGCCTCGTCGGGCCGGTCGGACTCGTCCCCGGAGGCGGCCGCGGCGGGTGCCCCCGTCGTCGCACCGTCGCCACCGGCCTCCATGACCGCCCAGGCTAGCCCTGCCCGGGCGACCGTCCGGGCTGGTGAGCCCGGTGCGGCGCGTGCTCGACCCGGGACTGTCGGGGGGCACCCCTAGCGTCCCGCCGCGATGGACGCCCCCGCCCGTCCGGTCACCGGTCCGGACCCCCAGCTCTCGTTCGGCGAGCTCGGCACGCCCCTGTCGGCCGTGACGTTCGTCGTGGTCGACCTGGAGACCACGGGCGGGCCGCCCGACTCGGACGCGATCACCGAGATCGGGGCGGTCAAGGTGCGCGGCGGCGAGATCGTCGGGGAGTTCGCGACGCTCGTCGACCCGGGCGTCGCCGTGCCCCCGCAGATCGTCTCGCTCACCGGCATCACCACGGCGATGGTCCGGGACGCCCCGCGCCTGTCCGCGGTGCTGCCGGGCCTGCTGGAGTTCTGCGCCGGGGCGGTGCTCGTGGCCCACAACGCGCCGTTCGACGTCGGGCACCTGCGCGCGGCGTGCCGGCGTCACGGGCCGTCGTGGCCGCGCCCGGCGGTGGTGTGCACGGCACGGCTCGGACGCCGCGTCCTGTCCCGCGACGAGGCGCCGTCGTGCCGGCTCTCGGCCCTGGCGGCGCTCTTCCGGGCGGGCACGCGCCCGATCCACCGCGCGCTGGACGACGCGCGGGCCACCGTCGACGTCCTGCACGGGCTGCTCGAGCGCGTCGGCGGCCGCGGCGTGTCGACGCTCGAGGACCTCCTGGCGCTGCAGGTCGAGGTCAGCCCGGTCCAGCGCGCGAAGCGTCACCTGGCCGACGCCGTCCCCGAGCAGCCCGGCGTCTACCTGTTCCGCGGGCCCGGCGACGAGGTGCTCTACGTCGGCACCAGCGGCGACCTGCGACGACGCGTGCGCTCCTACTTCACCGGCGGCGACAAGCGGGCGCGCATCAAGGAGATGATCGGGCTGGTCGAGCGGGTCGACTGGGTGGTGTGCGCCCACGCCCTCGAGGCCGAGGTCCGGGAGCTGCGCCTGCTCGCCGGGCACGCGCCCCGCTACAACCGGCGCTCCCGCTTCCCGCACCGCGGCTGGTGGGTGGCGCTCACCGACGAGCCCTTCCCCCGGCTCTCGGTGGTCCGCACGCCGCGCGCCGACGCCGTCGGGCCCTTCGGGCGCCGTCCCGACGCCGTGGCCGCCGTCCAGGCCCTGCAGGACGCCCTCCCGTTGCGGCCGTGCACCCAGCGCATCCCGGCGCGCGGTGCGTCCGGGACGCCGTGCGCGCTGCACGAGATGGGCCGGTGCGGGGCGCCGTGCGCGGGCCACGTGGACGTCGCGGCCTACCGGCCGGTGGTCGACGACGCCCGGGCGCTGGTCCGCGGTGCCGACGACACGGGGCTGCGCCGGCTCTCGGCGACGGTGGGTGACCTCGCGGCCGCCGAGCGCTTCGAGGACGCCGCGGCCCACCGCGACCGCCTCGCCGACCTCGCCGCCGCCCTCGGGCGCGTCCAGCGCCTCTCCGCCGTGGCCGCGGCGCCGGAGATGATCGCCGCCCGCCCGGACGGGGAACGCGGGTGGGACCTCGCGGTCGTCCGGCACGGCCGCCTGGCGGCGGCCGGGCGGGCCCGTCGGGGCGTGCCGCCGATGCCGGTGGTCGAGGCGCTCGTGGCCTCCGCCGAGACCGTGCGCCCCGGCGACGGCCCCTTGTGCGGCGCGCCGCCCGAGGAGGTCGCCGTCGTCACCCGCTGGCTCGAACGGCCCGGGACGCGGATGGTCCGCACCACCACCCCCTGGGCGATGCCGGCCGCGGGGGCCGGCGCCTGGGCCGGCTGGGTCGGGCGGGCCCGCGAGGCGCGGCGCGAGCCTGCGGGGGCGCCGGGCGAGCCGCCCTAGACTCGCGGCACCCGGGGCCGGGCGGCCGGTCCCCGAGCCACACCCGAGCGACGAGGAGGGCCCGTTGATCACGGCCTTCGTGCTGGTCCACGCCGACGCCGACCACATCCCCGAGACCGCCCAGGCCATCGCGGACCTCGACGGCGTCGCGGAGGTCTACTCCTGCGCCGGCGACGTCGACCTGGTCGCGGTGGTCCGCGTCCGGGAGCACGAGCAGCTCGCGGACGTCATCGCCGGCGGGCTGAGCCGCGTGTCCGGGGTGCGCAGCACCTCCACGCACATCGCCTTCCGCTCCTACTCCTCGAGCGACGACGCCTCGGCGTTCTCGATGGGACTCGACTAGTCACGCACGGCGCGGGCGACCGCCGACCAGCGCTCGAGCAGCGCCGCGGCGGCCCCCGAGTCGACCGCCCCGGCGGCGCGGCGCATCCCGGCCGCCACGCCGGCGTGCAGGTCGGTCATCGCCGTGCCGGTGACCGACTCCTCGTGGGCGGCCAGCGCGGCGCCGGCGTTGAGCAGCACCGCGTCGCGGATCGCGCCGGGCTCGCCGGCGAACACCGCGCGGGCCACCGCGGCGTTGTGGGCGGCGTCCCCGCCCCGCAGCGCCCCCGGGCCGGAGACCGGCACGCCCAGCGCGGTCGGGTCGAGCGTCTCCACCCGCACCCCGCCGGGCCCGGCGTGCCAGACGGTGGTCGTCGTCGCGGTGGTGACCTCGTCGAGGCCGTCGTCGCCCCGCACGACCACGGCGCGGTCCCCGCGCGCGGCGAGCACCTCGGCGAGGATCGGCGCGAAGCGCACGTCGGCGCACCCGATCAGCGCCGCGCCCGGGCGGGCAGGGTTGGTCAGCGGGCCGAGCAGGTTGAACGCGGTCGGCACGCCGAGCTGGCCGCGCACCGGGCCCGCGTGGCGCATCGCCGGGTGGAAGACCTGGGCGAAGCAGAACCCGATGCCGACCTCGGCGACGCAGCGGGCGACGGCGTCGGGACCGAGGTCGACCGGCACGCCGAGGGCCTCGAGGACGTCCACCGACCCGCTCTGCGACGACGCGGCGCGCCCGCCGTGCTTCACGACCCTGGCGCCGGCCGCCGCCATCACGACGGCCGCCATGGTCGAGATGTTGACGGTGTGCGCGCCGTCCCCGCCGGTGCCGACGATGTCGACCACGGGGCCGGGGACGTCGACGGGCCGGGCGTGGGCGAGCATCGCCGTCGCCAGCCCCGCGATCTCCGGCGCCGTCTCCCCCTTGGCCCGCAGGGCCACGACGAACCCCGCGACCTGCGCGGGCGACGCCTCGCCCGACATCACCTGGTCCATCGCCCACTCGGTGTCGTCCGCGGCGAGGTCGTGGCCCGCCAGCAGGCGCCCGAGCAGGCCCGGCCAGCTCGGGACCTCTGCGACCGGCGTCCCCACCGCGGCCGTCACCCGCGGACGGCGGGCGCGGCCCGCTCCCGCAGGACGGTGGCGACGGTCTCGGCGGCGGTCACCGGGTCCAGCGGCTGCACGAGGACGGCGTCGGCCTGCGACCAGGTCGCGAGCCAGTGGTCGTCGCGGCGCCGGACGACGACGATGATCGGCGGCGGGTCGTCGCTCTCGTTCTTGATCTGGCGGCACACCCCCATCCCGCCGGTGGGCTGCGCTTCGCCGTCGAGGACCGCGAGATCGATCTCGCCGGCGTCGAAGGAGCCGAGGACGTCCCCGATGCTCTCCGCCTCGACGAAGCGCAGTCGCGGGAGGTCGGGCGCGGGGCGGCGCCCCACTGCGCTGGAGATGGCCTCGCGCACCTCCGGACGATGGCTCATCACCACGACCGTGAGTGTGGGGCTCGGGGCGCTCATGGGGCGGATGCTATCCGGCGGGCCCCACGGGCACCGAGCCCCACGACCACCCGCCGCGCCACGCCCGGCGATCGGTACGACGAATCGACGTACGACGACGGGTAGGAGAACCTGCAGGTGAGGGGCGTGCAGGTCGCGGAGGGTGCGGACCGTCCCCCGAACACCGCACGATCCGCCCTCGCCCCGACGGGCTGGTGTCGGGCGGAGGTGTCATCATGACGCCCGTGACGACCGCCCAGGGTGCGCCGGCGCCTTCCTTCAGCGCGAGGATTCACTCCCTCAACCGGCCCAACGTCGTGAGCGTGGGGACCATCATCTGGCTCTCCAGCGAGCTGATGTTCTTCGCCGGGCTGTTCGCCATGTACTTCGTCGCGCGTGCGAACGCCACGGAGGGATGGCCGCCCGAGCCCACCGAGCTCGACGTGCCGTACGCGCTGGTCAACACGATCATCCTCGTGGCCTCGTCGTTCACGTGCCAGTACGGCGTGTTCGCGGCGGAGCGCGGCGACGTGTTCGGCCTACGGCGCTGGTACGCGATCACGTTCGTGATGGGCACGATCTTCGTGCTCGGGCAGGTCTTCGAGTACCACACCCTCGTCACCGAGCACGCCACGACGATCTCCAGCAGCTCCTACGGGTCCGTCTTCTACATCACCACCGGATTCCACGCGCTGCACGTTACGGGCGGCCTGATCGCGTTCATCCTGCTCATAGCACGCACGTTCCTCAGTCGGTTCACACCGGCGCAGGCCACGGCGGCGATCGTCGTCTCGTACTACTGGCACTTCGTGGACGTGGTCTGGATCGGCCTGTTCGCGGTCATCTACTTCATCCGCTGACCCGTGTCGGCGACCCCGCAAGGCCCGCAGGACCAACCGCACCACCACCGAGGAGAGCTCGAGGTTGGGCACCCGATGAGTGACGAGAAGCCGCGACCCGCCCCCACCCGGGCACGTCGCGGGACGAAGATGCGCCGGCGCCTGTCCGGGATGCTCGCCCTGGGCGTCGCGCTGGTCGCCGTCGGCGGCCTCTACACGGTGTTCACCCCGGAGCCCGACCAGGCACTCGCGGCGGACCCCGCGATCGTGCGCGAGGGCCAGCAGATCTACGACAACTCCTGCATCACGTGCCACGGCACGAACCTGCAGGGTGTGGAGGGCCGCGGCCCCAGCCTCATCGGCGTCGGCGAGGCCTCGGTCTACTACCAGGTCTCCACCGGCCGGATGCCGCTCGCGGCCCAGGGTGCGGTCGCCGAGCGCAAGCCCCCGCGCTTCGACGAGGCCCAGGTCGACGCCCTCGGGGCGTTCATCCAGGCCAACGGCGGCGGTCCGGTGACGCCCGAGGAGAGCGGCGAGGCACTGCGTGGCCGGGACCTCGGTCGCGGCGGCGAGCTGTTCCGCCTCAACTGCGCCTCGTGCCACAACTTCACCGGCCGCGGCGGCGCGCTGTCCCAGGGCAAGTTCGCGCCGAACCTCGACCCGGCGAGCGAGTCGCAGATCTACGCGGCGATGCTCTCGGGTCCGGCGAACATGCCCACCTTCGCCGACACGCAGCTCTCCCCCGAGGAGAAGCGCGACATCATCGGCTACATCAAGTCGGTGGGCGCCGAGAACCCCGCGAAGGACCCCGGCGGCGTCGGGCTCGGAGGCTTCGGCCCCGTGCCGGAGGGCGTCGTGGCGTTCTTCGTCGGTCTCGCCGCCCTCATCGGTATCTCTCTGTGGATCGGATCCCGCCAGTGACCCGCCCCGATCAGAGCGCTGACGCGCCCACGCAGTCCCACGACGGCCCGCGCATCCCGTCGGACGACGAGCTCGCCCGGATGAGCACCGAGGACCTCGTCCGTCTGGGCAACCAGATCGACGACCTCGAGGTCGTCTCGAACCGTGAGCGGTTCCCCGTGCCCGGCACCCGCGCCGAGCGGCGGGCCGAGCGCCAGGTCGCGGGCTGGTTCATCATCGCCGCCCTGGCGGGCGTCGCCTTCCTCGTGGCGTTCATCGCCTGGCCCTGGGAGTACCGGGGGCCCGGCGAGGAGGGCGGTGTGCTCTACGCCCTCTACACGCCGGTCATCGGGTTCCTCTTCGGCCTCTCGGTGTTCGCGGTCGGCATGGGCGTGATCGCCTACTCGAAGAAGCTCCTGCCCGAGGACCTGACGATCCAGCAGCGTCACGACGGCCGGTCCTCCGAGATCGACCGCCGTACCGCGGCCGCCCGCCTCGTCCAGACGGGTCAGCAGAGCGGCATCACGCGCCGCAAGCTCGTCTACCGGTCGATCGGGGCCGCCGGCGGCGTGCTCGGCCTCGGTGTGCTGGTCGCCGCGTTCGGCGGGCTCGTCAAGAACCCGTGGAAGGAGGGGCCCAACTCGCCCCTGCTCATCACGGGGTGGCACTCCGAGGACGGCGAGCGCGTCTACCTGCGACGGGACACCGGCGAGTCCGAGCAGGTCGTGCTCGTGCGGCCCGGCGACCTCGCCCCGGGCGCCATCGAGACGGTCTACCCGTTCAAGGAGTCCGAGCGCGAGAACCCGGAGGAGCTCGCCGAGGTGCTCCATTCCGCCGACTCGCCCGTGATGCTCATCCACCTGCGGCCCGACGTCACCGTGATCAAGCGGGCCGGCCAGGAGGACTTCAACTACGGGGCGCTGTTCGCCTACTCCAAGATCTGCAGCCACATGGGCTGCCCCACGTCGCTGTACGAGGACCAGACCAACCGCATCCTCTGTCCCTGTCACCAGTCGCAGTTCCAGGCGAACGAGTACGCCAAGCCCGTCTTCGGCCCGGCGACCCGTCCACTGGCGCAACTGCCGATCGCGGTGGACGATCAGGGGTATCTGTACGCGCGCAGCGACTTCATCGAACCGGTGGGTCCGGCGTTCTGGGAGCGAAGCTCATGAGTGCGATCACCACACCCACCCGCAAGGGCGGCGGCACGGCGATGAAGCTCGTCGGCACCGCCGCTGACGAGGCGGACAGCCGGTTCCACCCCGCCGGGCCGCTGCGTCGTCAGATCAACAAGGTCTTCCCCACGCACTGGTCGTTCATGCTGGGCGAGATCAACATGTACGCCTTCATCGTGCTGCTGATCTCGGGCACCTGGCTGGCGGTCTTCTACGACCCGTCGATGACCGAGGTGACCTACAACGGCGTCTTCCAGCCGCTGCAGGGCGTCTCCATGAGCCGGGCGTACGAGTCGACGCTGGACATCTCGTTCGAGGTCCGCGGCGGCCTGTTCATCCGCCAGGTCCACCACTGGGCCGCGCTGCTCTACGTCGCGGCGATGATCGCGCACATGATGCGGACGTTCTTCACCGGAGCGTTCCGCCGCCCCCGCGAGACCAACTGGGCCCTCGGCGTCGTCCTGCTGCTCACGGGCATGATCGAGGGCTTCATCGGCTACTCGCTGCCCGACGACCTGCTCTCCGGCACCGGCATCCGCACGGGCGTCTCGGCGATCGTCATGTCGATCCCCGTGATCGGCACCTGGCTGCAGTTCGCCATCTTCGGCGGCGAGTACCCGGGCGACATCATCATCCCGCGCCTGTACATCGTCCACGTCTTCCTGCTGCCCGGGATCATCACCGCGGTCATCGCGGTGCACGTGGCGCTGGTGTGGTTCCAGAAGCACACCCAGTTCCCCGGCCCCGGCCGCACCGAGCGCAACGTCGTCGGCGTCCGCATCCTGCCGACGTTCGCCACCAAGGCCGGCGGCTTCACCGTCGTCTCGGTGGGCCTCATGGCGGCGATGGGCGGCCTGTTCCAGATCAACCCGATCTGGAACCTCGGCCCGTACAACCCGGCCAAGGTCTCCGCGGGCTCGCAGCCCGACTGGTACATGGCCGTGTTCGACGGCGCCGTCCGGCTGTGGCCGTCGTGGGAGATGTACCTGTTCGGCCGGTACACGATCCCAGCGATCTTCTTCCCGGCCGTGATCGGCATGGGCATCCTCACCACGCTGCTCGCGCTCTACCCGATGATCGAGCGCAAGCTGACCGGCGACGACGCCCACCACAACCTGCTCCAGCGCCCGCGTGACGTTCCCGTGCGGACGGCCACCGGGATGATGGCCATGGCCTTCTACTTCTGGCTGGTCGTGGCGTGCGGCAACGACATCATCGGCTACACGTTCGACATCTCCCTGAACGTGATGACGTGGATCGGGCGCATCGGGCTGCTCGTGCTCCCGCCGCTCGTCTACTTCGCGACCTACCGCATCTGCCTGGGCCTCCAGCGCAGCGACCGCGAGGTGCTCGAGCACGGCATCGAGACCGGGCACATCAAGCGCCTGCCGCACGGTGAGTTCATCGAGGTGCACCAGCCGCTGGGTGGCGTCGACGAGCACGGCCACGCCGTCCCGCTCGCCTACCAGGGCGCCAAGGTGCCGAAGCGCATGAACGACCTCGGCTCCGCGGGCCAGCCCCTCAAGGGCGGCTGGTTCCGTCCGGACCCGGCCGACGAGCAGGAAGCCCTCACCGGCGGTCACGGTGGCGGCGACCCGATGCAGGTCGAGCCCGGCGAGCAGCGCGAGCTCGCCGGCCGCCCGGACGCCGGGCGCCCGCGCGACATCCAGGAGTAGGTCGGAGCACGTCCGCACGACACGGGCCGGGAGCGTCATCGACGCTGCCGGCCCGTTGTCGTTACTGGCCCTCCTCAGTGCACCGCTGGTGCAAGCCCTGCGTCCACGCTGGCACTGGACGCCAGGATCGCCACAGCGTCGCGCGAGCGACAGGCCGAGGACGGCGCTGGGGGCGCGTGAGCGGCTCCGGGGACCCCACCGGGGGACCGAGCCCGCCTCACAGGGCATCTGACGCCCGCTCAGCTCGCTCCTGGGAAGGGGCACAGGGTGCCCACGGGGTCCGCAGGGGTCAGAGACGCGACCCTCGGGCCGCTCCACCGTCGCCGCGGCAACCCGCCGGGCCCGGGCCTCGATCAGCAGGCGGAAACGCACCGTCCGGGCGTCAGTGCCGGTGCCTTTCGACCTGGTGATCTCCCGACCAGACGCGCCTCGACGGCAGCGTCGCCCCGGAGCGGCACGACCTCGTCGGCCAACCTCCCAGCCCCCGGCGGCGTGGGCCCGGGGCGGTTCGGGATCGACTGCCCGGCTGGCGAGCTCGGACAGGGCGCGCCACCGTGCCGTCGGACCGTTTCCTGAGGACACGGTTCGCGCGAACCTCTCGGCACCTGCGGACGCGCGCCCCGTCCCCCCTAGCACGAACGCGCCGTTCGCGCGCATAGAAGCAGCGAACAGCGCGTTCGCTGCAACGACCAAGACACACCACAGCCCCGCTCCGACGGGCGGAGCGGGGCTGTGAGGGCCTGCGAAAGCGACTAGTGCGCCGACGGACCCGCGTGGTACTCGAAGACGAGGCCGCAGATGGCGATGATGAGCGCGACGCCGGCGAGGACGATGAGCCACCACTGCCACAGGGCGATGCCGAAGCCCGTGAGGGCCGTCCCGCCCGCGACCGCGATGGGCCAGTAGCTCCCGGGGCTGAAGAAGCCCAGGTCGCCTGCGCCGTCGGACACCTCGGCCTCGGGGTTGTCCTCGGGACGCTCCTCGAGCCGCCGGGCGACGAAGCGGAAGTACGTGCCGACGATGAGGGTCAGGCCGCCGGTCAGCGTCAGGGCGACGATGCCGACCTCCTCGCCCGAGAGGATGCCGTACACGATCGCGCAGACGAAGCAGAAGACCGTGAGGATCTCGAAGATGCGGGATTCGACCTTCACCGGGTCCTCGCTCTCGACAGGGTGGGGCGGGCGGTCACTTGAACGCCTGCCGGGCGGTCGGGTCCGGGTTGGCGGGCTGCGTGGTGATCGACTCGGGGTTGCAGAGCTCGCCGCAGTTCATCGCCGCGAGGGCGGCGTTGGTGGTGAAGCCCTGGCCCGTCTGCGGATCGATCCGCTGGCGGATCTGGAGGAACTGCTCGAACAGGGCCGGCGGCAGCGCCCGGACCTCGAAGTTCATCATCGAGTGGTAGGCGCCGCAGAACTCCGCGCAGCGGCCGACGAAGGCACCGGGACGCTCGATCCGGTCGATCACCCAGGTGTTCTTCTGGTCGTTCTCCTCCGGGTACGGCATGACGTCGCGCTTGAAGAGGAACTCCGGCACCCAGAAGGAGTGGATGACGTCCTTCGACTCCTGGGTGAACGCGATCGGCCGGTCGGTGGGCAGCACCAGGATCGGCACGGAGCTCGTGGTGCCGACGACGGAGGCCGGGAGCCCGTTGGGCGCGATGGTCTGCGGGTAGCCGAACTCCCAGTTCCACTGGAACCCGGTGATCGTCACCTGCAGTTCGTTGCCCTCCGCTTCGCGGTCGACGACGTTCTGCACGACGACCGTGAAGTAGAAGAGCACCGCGACGATCACCAGCGGCACGACCGTGAGCACGAGCTCGAGCGGCAGGTTGTACTGGAACTGGCGCGGCAGGTCCGAGGCGCCGGCCTTGCGGCGGTGGAACGCGACGGTCCAGGCCGTGGCGCCCCACACCAGCGCGCCGACGATCAGGGCGGCGACCGCGGACCAGGTCCACAGCGTGCGCATGTCCGCGGCCTCGGGCGTGACGCCGACCGGCCAGCCGAAGCGGAGGACCTCCTCCACCGAGCACCCGGAGGTGGTCACCGCCACGACGACGGCGGCCGCAGTCAGACCCAGGACCCGGCGTGCGCGCCCGGTGCGGGCCCGGGGCGGCGTCCCATCTCGGCGCACTGCTGCTGCCTTCCTCCTCGCACGGTGCACGCCCTCCGACCAGGGGCCGAGGACGGCTCCGGACGGTGCGGCGAGCGGCCCGGCGACCCGGGCCCCGACGTCGGAGCGGAGACTATCCGAGCGAGCCACTACGCGCTGTCGGAGGGGCGCGCGGGGTGTCACGGAGCGGCGCACCCGGGTCGTCATACTGAGCGCATCCCGCCCCGCCGGGGCGGCGGCGGTGGCCCCGGAACCGGAGGTGTCAGCGGACGCGTGTGCGGCCTGATGGGATTGATCACGCCCGGCGGTGAGGGCGCGGCGCGCGCCGACGCGGTGCGGGCGAGCCTCGAGTGCATGCGCCACCGCGGGCCGGACGAGTCCGGCGTGTGGCACGACGACGACGTGGCGCTGGGGTTCAACCGGCTCTCGATCATCGACGTCGAGAACTCGCACCAGCCGCTGACGTACGCGAGCGATCGCTACCGCATCGTCTTCAACGGCGAGATCTACAACTACCTCGAGCTGCGCGAGGAGCTCGCGCGCGACCACGGCGCCCGGTTCGTCACCGACGGGGACACCGAGGCCATCGTCGCGGCCTACGACGTCTGGGGCCCCGACGCGGTCCGCCGCCTGCGCGGCATGTTCGCGTTCCTCATCTGGGACACCCACGAGCGCGTGCTCTTCGGCGCCCGCGACCCGTTCGGCATCAAGCCCCTCTACGTCTCCGCCGGCCCGCACGGCGTGGCGTTCGCCAGCGAGAAGAAGAGCCTGCTCGAGCTCGCGAAGAGCCTCGGCGAGCCGACCACCGCGCCCGACCCGACCGCGCTGCAGCACTACCTGCAGCTGCAGTACGTGCCGGAGCCGCTCTCGCTGCACCGCTCGATCCGCCGCGTCGAGTCGGGGACATGCTTCACCGTCTCCCCCGGCGAGCCGATGTCGACGGAGCGCTACTTCGTCCCGACCTTCGACGAGAAGCCGGTCGACGACGAGGCCCGCGTGCACGCCGAGATCACCGAGGTCCTGCGCGACTCGGTGGCCAAGCACATGCGTGCCGACGTCACCGTGGGCGCGTTCCTCTCCGGGGGCATCGACTCGACGGTCATCGCCGCGCTCGCCAAGGAGCACAACCCGGACCTCATCACCTTCACCACGGGCTTCGAGCGCGAGGGCTACTCCGAGGTCGACGTCGCTCGCGAGTCGGCCGAGGCGATCGGCGTGCGGCACGTCGTCCGCACCGTCACCGCCCAGGAGATGATGGACGCGCTGCCGCTCATCGTCTGGTACCTCGACGACCCGGTGGCCGACCCCGCGCTGGTGCCCCTGTGGTTCGTGGCGCGCGAGGCCCGCAAGCACGTCAAGGTCGTCCTCTCCGGGGAGGGCGCCGACGAGCTGTTCGGCGGCTACACGATCTACAAGGAGCCGCTCTCGCTCGCGCCGTTCGAGAAGCTGCCCGGGGCGGTGCGCAAGCTCGCCGGGTCGCTGTCGGCGAAGCTGCCCGACGGCATGCGCGGCAAGGACCTCCTGCGCCGCGGGGCGCTCCCCCTCGAGGAGCGCTACTACGGCAACGCCCGCATCTTCCGCAACGACCAGCTCGCCGCGGTCCTGCGCGGGCACGACCCCGAGCTCTCGCACGTCGACATCACCGCGCCGCTCTACGCCGACTCGGGCTCCTGGGACCCGGTGGCGCGGATGCAGCACGTCGACCTCTTCACGTGGCTGCGCGGCGACATCCTCGTCAAGGCCGACAAGATGACGATGGCCAACTCCCTCGAGCTGCGCGTGCCGTTCCTCGACAAGGAGGTCTTCGAGGTCGCGTCGCACCTGCCGACCGACCAGAAGGTCGCCCACGGCACCACGAAGTACGCGCTGCGCCGGGCGATCGAGGGCATCGTGCCGCCGCACGTGCTGAACCGGCGCAAGCTCGGCTTCCCGGTGCCGATCCGCCACTGGCTCGCCCACGACATGCTCGAGTGGGCCCGGGAGATCGTCCGCGACTCCCAGACCGACGCGATCCTCGACAAGGCCGCGGTCCTGCGTCTCATCGACGACCACCGGGCCGGCCCCGTCGACCACTCGCGGCGGATCTGGACGATCCTGGTGTTCATGCTCTGGCACGGCATCTTCGTCGAGGAGCGCATCCGCCCCGCGATCCCGGAGCCGAACTACCCGGTGTATGCGTGAACGTGCCGGACGTAACGGTGCGGTCCCTCTGATGGCGGCTTTCACCTAGGGTCGAACGTTGGTCCGAAGGACGTACCGCCAGCGAGAGGCATCCATGGACGTACTGGGAATCGGCAACGCGATCGTCGACGTGTTGTTCCGCAGCGACGACGACACCATCCGCGGGCACGACCTGCCCAAGGGCGGGATGACGCTCATCGACGAGGCCCAGGCCGAGAAGCTGTACGCCGAGGCGAGCGACACCACCGAGCGCTCCGGGGGCAGCGTCGCGAACACCATCGCCATCGCCGCCGCCCTGGGCGCGGACACGGGCTACGTGGGCAAGGTGTCGGACGACCGCCTCGGCGGCTCGTTCACCGACTCGATCCGCTCGCACGGGGTCGCGTTCACGACGCCGGCGCTGTCCGGGAGCCCGGCCACCGCGCGGTGCCTGATCATGGTGACGCCCGACGGCGAGCGCACGATGTCGACGTTCCTCGGTGCCTGCACGGCGCTGGGGCCCGACGACATCGAGCAGGACGACGTCGCCGGCAGCACGGTCAGCCTCATCGAGGGCTACCTCGCCGACACCGAGCACGCGCGCCGGACGATCGGCAAGATCGTCGACGCCGCGGCGAAGAGCGACGCGAAGGTCGGCCTGACGCTGTCGGACGCCGGCTGTGTCGACCGTCACCGCGAGTACTTCCGCGAGCTGTGCCGCGAGAACGTCGAGATCCTCATCGCCGACGAGGACGAGGTCGCGGCGCTCGTCGGGGACGACCCGATCGAGGGCCTGCTGCGCGACAAGGGCGGCAACTGCGAGGTCGTCGTCGTCACGCACGGCCCGAAGGGCTCGACGATCTACGGCGTCGGCGGCTCCCGCCAGGAGGTGGAGGCGCGCCCGGCCGACGAGCTCGTCGACACCACCGGCGCGGGCGACGCCTACGCGGGCGGCTTCCTCTACGGCTGGACCCGTGGGCTCGACGTCGGGACGGCCGGCCGGATCGGCTCGGTCGCCGCGTCGCACGTCGTCGCGCAGATGGGGGCGCAGCCGCCGGAGGACCTGCGGCAGAAGGTCGCCGCGGAGGTCCCCGGCCTGTAGGGCCCCGGACACACGGCGGCCCCGGACCTCGAGCGAGGTCCGGGGCCGCTGTGGTGTCGGATCAGTTGAAGCTGTCGCCGCAGGCGCAGGACCCGCCGGCGTTGGGGTTGTCGATCGTGAACCCCTGCTTCTCGATGGTGTCGACGAAGTCGATGACCGCACCCTGCAGGTACGGCGCGCTCATGCGGTCGACGGAGACGGTGAGCCCGTTGAAGTCGACGTTGAGGTCGCCGTCGAGGCTGCGGTCGTCGAAGAAGAGCTGGTACTTGAGACCCGCGCACCCGCCCGGCTGGACGGCGATGCGCAGCGACATGTCGTTGCGGCCCTCCTGGTCGAGCAGGGCCTTCGCCTTGCCGGCGGCCGAGTCGGTCAGCTCGACACCGTGCGCGGCCTCGGTGACCGCGGACGGCGCGGTCGGGTTCTCGACGGTCATGGTTCTCCCTTGAGCTCCCGGGACGGACGCTGTGCACTACCCGCTGCGCACAACCCGGTCGCGGTGCCGTGTGTTCCTTCGGGGCGCCACATGATCTCGAAGGCCCCGCGGCCGGTCTCCATCGTCGCACACGTCGGGCGTGTGCTCATGCGTGCGCGCGCTCACCCCCGGCTACCCGGGAGGACGCGCCCCCCATCGCTTGGCGACGCCCTCGGCGAGATCGGCCAGCCGCGCGGCGGGCTCGGCGAGGGCGGCCTCGACGGAGCCCGCGTCCGCGGCCACCGAGTAGACGCCCTCGAGCCCGGCCTCCAGGGCCTCCCCCGTGCTCATGTCCACCTGGCCGGCCAGCGCGATGCAGGGAACGCCCTGCTCACGGGCTCGCGCGGCCACCACCGAGACGAGCTTGCCGTGCAGCGACTGGGCGTCGAGGCGTCCCTCGCCGGTGACCACGAGGTCGGCGCGGGCGAGGGCCTCGTCGAGGCCCGCGACCTCGCGGACCAGCTCCCCGCCGGCGACCCTGCGCGCCCCGAGCGCCGCGAGCGCCACGCCCAGCCCACCGGCGGCACCGGCCCCGGGCCGGTCGGCGAGTCCGTCACCCAGCACCGCCGCCCACGTCGTCAGCGCCGCGTCGAGGACGGCCACGGTCTCCTCGTCGGCCCCCTTCTGGGGGCCGAACACCGCCGCGGCGCCCTCCGGGCCGGTCAGCACGTGGTCGACGTCGGCGGCCACGACGAGGTCGACGCCCTCGAACCGCGCGCGCACGTCCGCGAGCCCGTCGAGGCGGGCGGCCCGCGCGAGGCCCCGCCGCCGTCGGGCAGGGCGTCCCCGTCGGCGTCACGGGCCACGGCGCCGAGCGCGGCGAGCATCCCGGCCCCGCCGTCCGTGCAGGCGGAACCGCCGAGCCCGACGACGATCGCGGACGGCCTGTGCCCGGCGGCTGCCGTCATGAGCTCGCCGACACCCCGGCTCGTCGCCGACGCCGCGGTGCGGGGCGTGCGCTCGTCGACCAGGTGCAGCCCGCAGGCCGACGCCGACTCGAGGTACGCCGTCCCGTCCAGCTCGAGCCATGTCGCCGTCGTCGGCGTCCCGAGGGGGCCGGTGACCTCCACCTCGTGGTGGGTGCCGCCGCGCGCGGTGTGCAGGACCTCGACGAACCCGGTGCCGCCGTCGGCGAGCGGGAGCAGGACGGCGGTGTCCTTCGGCTCGCTCCGGGCCCAGCCCTCGGCCATCGCCGTGGCCGCCTCGGCGGCGGTCAGACTGCCGCCGAAGGAGTCGGGAGCGAGCAGCACACGCATACGGCGCACCGTAGGGGTCTCGCGGTCTGGGGAGGCCCGTCCGGGTGCCCTATTCTGGGGACGTGAACTTCTTGCGCCGTGGCACCTCGACCGGATCGGGCTCCGAGCCCGACGACGCCACGACCGCCGAGGCCGACGACCGCGAGACGGTCGTCGTCGGCGAGCGCGGGGCACGCCAGACCACCGGGAAGGGACGCCCGACGCCCGCCCGTCGCGACGCGCAGGGCAAGCGGCGCGGACCGGTGGCGCCGGCCCCCAAGACCCAGCGCGAGGCCATGAAGCGCGCGCGGGCGCTGCGCGGCACCAAGGACGACCGCCGCAAGGCCTCCGCCGACCGCCGCAAGCGCATGATGGCCGGCGACGACTCGGTGCTGCTGCCCCGCGACCGCGGGCCCGCCCGCGCCTACGCGCGCGACCTCGTCGACGCCCGGCGCAACCTCATGGGCCTCTTCATGCCGCTGGCCGTCGTCATCTTCGTGACGGTGATCGTCCCGATCCCGCAGGTGCAGACCGCGGGCAGCCTGATCTGCCTGGTCATGCTCGTGATGATGGCGCTCGAGGGCGTGATGCTCGGCCGCTACGTCGTGACGCGGGTGCGGGCGAAGTTCCCGGACGAGCAGATCGGCGGCCTGTCCTACGGTTGGTACGCGTTCACCCGCGCCACCCAGCTGCGCCGCCTGCGGATGCCCGCGCCCCGGGTGGCCCGCGGCACCGCGATCGCCTGAGCGCGGTCCTGCGCACCCTGGTCCTCGGCGGGACGCGCTCGGGCAAGTCCGCGTACGCCGAGGGGATGCTCGACGCCGACGCGCCGGTGCTCTATGTCGCCACCGCCCGCGGCGTCGACCCGGACGCCGACCCGGAGTGGGCCGACCGCGTCGCCGTGCACCGCGCCCGCCGCCCCGCCGGCTGGCGGACGGTGGAGGACGGCGACCTCCCGGCGGTGCTCGACGCGCACCCCGGTGACCCGGTGCTCGTCGACGACCTCGCCACCTGGGTGACGGGATTGCTCGACGATGCCGGCTGGGTGCGCGACGCCCCGGCGGTCGACGCGGCGCGCGCATCGCTGACGGCGGCCGTCGAACGGTTCGCCGGGACGCTGGTGCTCGTGTCGGCCGAGGTCGGGCTGGGCGTCGTGCCCTCGACGAGCGCCGGCCGCCGTTTCCGCGACGAGCTGGGCGCGGTGAACCAGGCGCTCGCGGCGGTGTGCGACGAGGTCTGGCTGCTCGTGGCCGGGGTGCCCCTGCGTCTGCGCTGACCGGCTACCGTCGCGCCGGGATCGCTTGCCCCCGAACCTCGTCCCGAATCGTCGTGCCAGGAGGAACCGCGTGCACCCGGTCGCCAGCTCGGCCCCGGCGGGTGTCGCACCCCCCGACGAGACCGCCCGCGAGGAGGCCCGCGCGGCGCTGCCCGACGGGAGCTACGGGCGCCTCGAGGAGCTCGCCGCCTGGCTCGCCGCCTGCCAGGGGCGGGCGCCGGCCCGTGCGCCGCGGCGGGTGCGGGCGGTGCTGTTCGCCGCCGACCACGGGATCGCCGCCGCGGGCGTCTCCGCCCACGCGCCCGGGGAGACCGTGGCGCGGGTGGCGGCCGCGCGCGACGGCTCGGCCGCGGTCGCCCGGTTCGCCGAGACCGCGGGTGCCGGGCTGCGGGTCGTCGACGTCGGGCTGGCCACGCCGGTGCCCGGCGACGCGCGCGACGACCGCGCCGTGGTGCGCGGCGGCGGACGCCTCGACGTCGAGGACGTGCTCACCGCCGACCAGGCGGCGGCGGCGCTGCGCGCCGGGCGCGAGGTGGCCGACGAGGAGGTCGACGAGGGCGCCGACCTGCTGGTCGCCGGCGAGCTGGCCGTCGGCGTCAGCACGCCCGTCGCCGTGCTCGCGGCCGCGATGACCGGGCGCGAGCCCGTGGCCGTCGTCGGGCGCGGCAGCGGGATCGACGACCGTGCGTGGATGGTCAAGGCCGCGGCGGTCCGCGACGGGCTGCGGCGCGCCCGCTCCGTGGGCCGCGATCCCCAGGGCCTGCTGCGGGTCGCCGGCGGCGCGGACCTGGCGGCGCTCGTCGGGTTCCTCGCCCAGGCCGCCCGTCGCCGGACCCCGGTGCTGCTCGACGGCGCGGCGACGGCCGTGGCCGCGCTGCTCGCCGACACCGAGGTCCCCGGGGCGCGCGCCTGGTGGACGGCGGGCACGCGGTGCACCGAGCCCGCGCAGGCCTTCGCCCTCGACGTCCTGGGCCTCGAGCCGCTGCTGGACCTGTCGATGCGCGCCGGTCAGGGCACCGGGGCGCTGGCCGCGGTCGGGCTCGTACGCGCCGCGGTGTGCGTCGGCTGACGTGCCCGGCCCCTTCCGCGGCGGGGTGACGCTGGCCGTCGCGATGTTCACCGTCGTGCCCCTGCACGCGCGGCGGATCGACCGGCCCGCCGCCGCGGTGGCGCTCGCCGTCGTCCCGGTCGTGGGCGTGGTGCTCGGGGCCCTGCTGGGCGCCTGCGCCGCGGGCCTGGTCGCGGCCGGGGCGCCGGGGCTGCTCGCGGGGCTCGTGGCCGTCGGCCTCGGGGCGGCGGCGACCCGCGGGCTGCACCTCGACGGCCTCGCCGACCTCGCCGACGGGCTCGGCAGCCACGGCGACGCGCAGCGCATGCTGGCGGTGATGCGGGACCCGGGCACCGGCGCGTTCGCGGTGATCTGGCTGGTCGTGGTGCTCGGGATCCAGGCCACGGCGTTCGGGGCGCTGGCGGAGCGGGGCCTGGTGGTCGCGGTCGTCGGCGGCGCGCTGGCCCTGGGGTTGGGGCGCGCCGCGTTCGCGTGGGTGGCGCGACGGGGCGTGCCCGCGGCGTCCCCGGACGGGCTCGGCGCCCTGGTCGCCGGGACCCAGCCGGCGTGGCTGGCGCCGGTGTGGGCGGTGGTGCTCGCCGGCGCCGCGTTCCCGGTGCTGGGGCTCCGCGTGGTGATCGCGACCCTGCTGGCGGCGGTGGTCGTCGTCCTCGTGGCCGCCCACGCCCGCCGGCGCCTCGGGGGCGTGTCGGGCGACGTGTTCGGCGCCTGCGCCGAGCTCGCGGCCACCGTCGCCCTCGCGGTGCTCGCCGTCGCCTGACGCAGCGAACGCGCTGTTCGCTGCTTCTATGCGCGCAAAGTCCCCGTTGATCGCCCGGTGTCGTCGCGCCGAGGAGGCGCCGGCGGGAGCGAACGCGCCGTTCGCACGCCTAGAAGCAGCGAACGTCCAGCTGAGCACGCCGATAGGGCGTTCGCTCCGTCAGGTGGACGCGCGCGTCAGCGCAGGCGCGTCATCCAGCCCCGGGTGTCCGGGGCCGCGCCGCGCTGGATGGCGGTGAGGCGCTCGCGCAGGCGCTGGGTCATCGCGCCCGGCTTGCCGTCGGCGATGTCGTACTCGCCGCCCTCGTACTTCACGGTGCCGACCGGGGTGATCACCGCGGCGGTGCCGCAGGCGAACACCTCGGTGAGGCGCCCGGCCGCGTTCTCCTTCTCCATCTCGTCGGTGGAGATCCGGCGCTCGCTGACCGTCGCGCCCTCCTCCTCGGCGAGCTCGAGCAGCGAGCGGCGGGTGACGCCGGGCAGCAGCGAGCCGGAGAGCTCGGGGGTGACGACCTCGGCGTTGCCCGAGGGGTCGGTGAACACGAAGAAGAGGTTCATGCCCCCCATCTCCTCGATCCACCGGTGCTCGAGGGCGTCGAGCCAGACCACCTGGTCGCACCCCTGCGCCGACGCCTGGGCCTGCGCGGCGAGCGAGGCCGCGTAGTTGCCGCCGCACTTGGCCTCGCCGGTGCCGCCGGGGACGGCGCGGACGTAGTCGGTGGACAGCCACACGGTCACCGGCGCCAGCCCGCGCGGGAAGTACGCGCCGGCCGGGGAGGCGATGAGCATGTAGAGGTACTCCTCGCTCGGGCGCACGCCGAGCCCCGACGAAGAGCCGATCATGAAGGGCCGCAGGTAGAGCGAGTCCTCCCCGCCCGCGGCCGGCACCCAGCGCTCGTCGACGGCGAGCAGCTCCTCCAGCGAGCCGAGGAACAGGTCCTCGGGCAGCGGGGGCATCGCCAGGCGCTCGGCCGAGCGGGCCATGCGCTCCGCGTTCGCCGTCGGCCGGAACGCGTGGATCGTGTCGTCGGCCCAGCGGTAGGCCTTGAGCCCCTCGAAGATCGTCTGGCTGTAGTGGAGCACGACCGAGGCCGGGTCCATCGACAGTGCCTGGTAGGGCCCGACGGTCGCGTCGTGCCACCCGCGCGCGGCGTCCCAGGAGATCGTCACCATGTGGTCGGTGAAGAACTTCCCGAACCCGGGTGCGGCGAGTACCTCCGTCACACGCTCCGCGGTCGCCGGGGCGGGGTGCGGGGTGTGGGCGAAGGCCGTACTCATGGTTCCAGCCTAGTCCGACGGGGCAAGACCGAGCGCCGCCCGCGTCACCAGGCCGGCGACCCGTCCGTCGCGCACCATCCAGGCCGCCGCGGCGCCGTCCAGACGGGTGCGCGCGCCCTCGACCCCCTCCCCCGCACCGAGGCTCGGCGGCACCGGGCGGACGTGGTGGCGCACCGGGTCTCCGTCGGGCAGCCCGTCCAGATCCGCCGAGGTCACCGCGCCGAGGATCTCCGACGGGGCCGCCGCGCCGTCGGGCCGGTCGTGGGTCACGGGCGCGGGGCCGGGCGTCTGCGCGAGCGCCGCCCGGGCCCGCGCCACCGTCCAGGACGCGCGCACGACGGGCACCGCGACGACCGGCAGGTCGCCCACCAGCGGCCCCGGGACGTCCGCGTCGGGCTCGTCGAGGAAGCCGAGACGTCGCAGCCACCCGTCGTCGAAGTACTTCGAGAGGTACGCCCGCCCGGAGTCGGGGGCGATCACGACGACCACGTCGTCGGGACCCAGGTCGCGGGCCGCGATCAGCGCCCCCGCCACGGCCGTCGCCGAGGAGCCGCCGAGCAGCAGGCCCTCCTCGCGGGCCAGGCGGCGGGCGGTGCGCATCGTCGTGCGGTCGTCGACGCGCACGATCTCGTCGGCCACGGACCGGTCCCAGTTGGCGGGCCAGGGGTCGTCGACGGTGTCGGGGTGGCGGTAGTGGCCGATCGCCTCGACGTAGTACGGGCTGCCGTCCCCGCCACCGTAGGCCGAGGTCACGGGGTCGACGCCGACGACGCGCACCGGGCCCCGCTCCTTGAGCGCCGCGCCGGTGCCCGACAGCGTGCCGCCGGTGCCGACGCCCGCGACGAAGCAGGTCACGCGACCGCCGGTCTGCTCCCAGATCTCGGGCGCGGTGGTGTCGTGGTGGGCGCGGGGGTTGGCGGGGTTGCCGTACTGGTCGGCGAGCCACCCGCCGGGCGTCTCCTGCGCGATCCGCGCCGCCAGGTTGATGACGTGGCGCGGGTCGTCGCGGGGCAGCCCGCCCGGCGTCAGCACCACCCCGGCGCCGTACGCGCGCAGCGCGGCGATCTTCTCGGCCGCGGTGGTGTCGGGGACGACGATCAGCGTGCGGTAGCCGAGGAACCCGCCGACCAGCGCGAGGCCGATCCCGGTGTTGCCCGAGGTGCCCTCGACGATCACCCCGCCCGGGCCCAGCGCCCCGGAGCGCTCGGCGGCCCGGATCATCCACAGCGCCGCGCGGTCCTTGACGCTCCCGCCGGCGTTCTGCCACTCGGCCTTGATGTAGATCGCCGGCGCCAGGCCCTCGGTCACCCGCCGCAGGCGGATCAGCGGGGTGGCGCCGATGGCGTCGAGCACCGATTCGTGGACGCTCCCGGGCACGCCCCGTGTGTACACGCAAAGATGGGCCCGTGACGTTCCCGGGCTTCGGCGAGGCGGTCGTCGACTTCTACGAGGGCCTGGAGGCCGACAACTCCAAGGCCTACTGGACCGACAACAAGGCGCTCTACGACGACCACGTCCGGGCGCCGATGGTCGCGATGCTCGCCGACCTCGAGCCCGAGTTCGGCCCGGGCAAGGTCTTCCGCCCCTACCGCGACGTGCGCTTCGCCGCCGACAAGACGCCGTACAAGGTCCAGTGCGGCGCGACCGTCGGCGGGCGCTACGTCCAGGTCTCGGCCGACGGGATCATGGTGGCCGTCGGCTACTACCGGATGACGTCCGCGCAGGTCGCGCGCTTCCGCACCGCGGTCGACGACGACCGCCACGGGCCGGAGCTCGAGAAGATCGTCGAGGACCTGCGCACCGACGGGTTCACCGTCGACGGCGAGCAGCTGAAGTCCCGCCCGCGCGGCGCCGACCCCGAGCACCCCCGCCTGGAGCTCCTGCGCCACAAGAGCCTGTTCGTCCGGCGCTCGTGGCCGCCGTCCGACGAGCTGCACACGCCCGCCGTGCGTGAGCGGGTGGCCGAGACCTGGCGACGCCTCGAGCCGCTCGGACGCTGGCTCGACGAGCACGTCGGCGTCGACCTCGACGACGCCGCCGACCGCCCGGGCCGCCGCCGCTGACCCTCACGCCCACCACGCGGGCCGCCGCCTAGCGTCGTCGCGTCGTGGGGACGACGACGCGTGCCGCCCTCGGGACGAGCGCGCTCCTGGCGCTGGCGCTGCTCGGCGGCCTCCTCTGGTGGACCGCGTCCGAGCACGGACTCACCGCCCGCGACCTGTGGGAGACCGTGGACCCGCCGGCGGAGTCGTGCATCGAGCAGGACCCGACCACCTCGGGCTGCCTCACGCCGACCGCCCTGCGCCTGCACGACGCCGCCGTCGCCCGGTTCGGCGCGCCGGGTGCGGACGCCCCCATCCGCTCGGTCACCTGCTGGTCGGAGCACGCGTGGAACCCGTCGAGCGACCACCCCGAGGGGCGCGCCTGCGACTTCTTCCCCGGCCGGTACGGCGATGTCGCGGAGGGCGACGACCTCGCCGCCGGGTGGGCCGTGGCGCACTGGCTGCGCGAGGACGCCGGGGAGCTCGGCGTCCGGTACATCATCTGGCAGGGGCGCATCTGGTCCGCCGGGAGCTCCGACGCCGGCGACGGCTGGGGCCGGCCCTACGGCGGCGGCGGGGTGTACGACCCCGAGGACGCCACGGGCGGGCACTTCGACCACGTGCACGTCAGCGTGCGCGACGGGTCCCGGTGGTGAGCCGCCCTGCCCCGTGAGCGAAGTTCCCGGCTATAGCCGGGAACTTCGCTCACGTGGGGATCGGGTCGTGGCGCCAGTCGCGGAGGTTGACCTGGTCGCACGTCAGGGCGAAGGCGTCGATCTCCTCCGTGCTCGCGCCGCGGGCGAACAGCTCGACGAGGCCCCGGAAGTACTCCTCGCGCGGCGCTCCGGGCACGAAGAGGATGAGGAAGCGGGCCATCTCGTCGCCCACCGCGTGGAACCCGTGCACCCCGTTGACCGGGACGTGGGCGAAGTCGCCGTGCTCGAGCACCTGCCACTTCTCCCCGCTCATCACCGCGAGCCGGCCCGAGATCACCCAGAAGGACTCGGAGAACCCCTGGTGGTAGTGCGGGATCGCGCCCCAGCGGCCCGGAACGGCGGCGTCCTCGAAGAGGCCGAAGCCGCCGCCGACGACGTCGCTCGGCGCGGTGAACACGACGGGGCCGGCCTGCTCGGCCTCGGCGCGGAAGCGGTAGACGCCCGGCGCGGACTCCGGGATCTCGGTCGGGAAGCTCACCCGATCATCCTCACCGCACGTGCGACGGGACGAACGGCGGGCTGACCACCTCGCACTCGAGCGACCGGCCCCGGACGTCGACGGTCAGCGTCTCGCCCTCCTCGACGCCCGCCGCGGTGTCGAGCAGCGCGAGCGCGATCCCCGTCTTGAGCGTCGGCGAGAACGTCCCGGACGTGGTCTCGCCGATGGGGACGTCGCCCTGCACCACGGCCATGTGCCCGCGCGGCACGCCGCGACCGGTGGCGCGCAGCCCCCACGAGCGGCGTCGCGGACCCGCCTCGCGCTCGGCGAGCAACGCCTCGCGGCCCCAGAACTCGTCCTTCTTCCAGCCGACGGCGAACCCGCACCGCGCCTGCAGCGGCGTGATGTCGGGGCCGAGGTCCTGGCCGTGCAGCGGCAGGCCGGCCTCGGTGCGCAGGGTGTCGCGGGCGCCGAGCCCGGCGGGCAGCCCGCCCTTCTCGGCCACCACGGCGGCCAGCGCGTCCCACAGCTCCCCGGCGCCGTCCGACGGCGCGATGAGCTCGTAGCCCCGCTCGCCGGTGTAGCCCGTGCGGCAGACGCGCACCGGGCGACCGGCCCACTCCGCGTCGACGAAGGCCATGTAGTCGAGCGGGTCG
This sequence comes from Actinomycetospora sp. CA-053990, assembly GCF_050948445.1. Taxonomy (NCBI): domain Bacteria; kingdom Bacillati; phylum Actinomycetota; class Actinomycetes; order Pseudonocardiales; family Pseudonocardiaceae; genus Actinomycetospora; species Actinomycetospora sp. CA-053990. The sequence continues at coordinate 3,796,728 of NZ_CP192043.1, forward strand.
GGGTCGGTCAGCAGCCCGACCTCGGCGAGCACCTCGGGCGACGCGGGCCCCTGCACCGCGAGCACCACGTGGTCGTCGTGCTCGTCGGCGACGGTGATCCCGGACGGGGCGACCTCGGCGAGGCGCCGTCCGACGCCCGCGGAGTTCGCGGCGTTCGGGACGGCGAAGACCTCGTCGGGGCCGACGAGATAGAGGATCAGGTCGTCGACCACGCCGCCGTTCTCGCCGCAGCACAGCGTGTACTGCGCCTTGCCCGGCACGATCCGCGACAGGTCGTTCGTCAGGCAGCGGTCGACGAACGCGGCGGCGCCGGGGCCGCTGATGCGGACCTTGCCCAGGTGGCTGACGTCGAACAGGCCGACGGCCTCGCGGGTGGCGGTGTGCTCGGCCACCGTTCCCGAATACTGGACGGGCATCTCCCACCCGCCGAACGGCGCGAACGACGCCCCGAGGGCGACGTGGTGGTCGTGCAGCGGGCTACGGCGCCCAGGGATGGTCTCATCGGGCACGGTCTCGGACACCCGCGGCACGGTACGGGAGCCGCCCCGGTCCTAGCATGTGATCGACACCGCCCGGCGCAGGAGGACACCCCACGTGAGCAGCACTCCCGACCTCGATCTCCTCGGCGCCGACCCGGGCGCCGACGCGCTCGCCGGCGTGGACGCCGTGGTCGTCGGCGTGCGCCCCGGGACCGACGGCGGCGACCCCGCCGTGGTCGGCCCGACGTCCGCCCTCGGCGACCTCGCCGGCGAGCTGCCGGGTCTGGTCGCCCTGCTCGGCGGCACGGGCAAGGCCGAGGAGGTCACCCGGGTCCCCACCCGCGGGGCGATCGGGGCGCCGCTCGTGGTCGCCGTCGGGCTCGGGGCCGAGCCGGGCGACACGGGTGGGGCGGGCGAGACGCCCGACCTCGCCGAGCAGGTCCGGCGCGCGGCCGGCGCCGCGTCGCGGACCCTGCACGGGCACGCCGCCCACGTCGTCACCACGCTCTCCGCGCTCGACCTCGCGGCGGCGATCGAGGGCACGCTGCTCGGTGACTACGCCTTCACCGACTACAAGAAGGCCCCCGAGACGGCGCCGACCGAGCTCACGCGCGTCGGCCTGGTCGGCGACGGGGACGAGGCGGCCGTCACCCGGGCGGCGGCGGTCGTGCGCGCCGTCCGGAACGCCCGCGACTTCGTCAACACCCCGCCCAACGACCTCTACCCCGACGCGTTCGCGCAGCGGGCGCGCTCCCTGGCCGAGGCCGCCGGGGTGTCGGTGGAGATCCTCGACGAGTCCGCGCTCGCCGAGCAGGGCTACGGCGGCGTCCTGGGCGTCGGCGGCGGGTCGTCGCGGCCGCCGCGGCTGGTCCGCCTGACCTACAGCCCGGCGAATCCCCGCAAGAAGGTCGCCCTCGTCGGCAAGGGCATCACGTTCGACACCGGCGGCATCTCGATCAAGCCCGCGGCGAACATGGACCACATGACCTCGGACATGTCCGGGGCCGCCGGCGTCGTCGCCGCCACCTGCCTCGCCGCCGACCTCGGGCTCGACGTCGAGGTCGTCGCCACCGTGCCGATGGCCGAGAACATGCCCTCGGGCACCGCGTACCGCCCCGGCGACGTCCTCTCCATGTACGGCGGGACCACCGTCGAGGTGCTCAACACCGACGCCGAGGGCCGTCTCGTCCTCGGCGACGCCATCGCCCGCGCCTGCGAGGACTCCCCCGACTACCTGCTCGAGACCTCGACGCTCACCGGCGCCCAGCTCGTCGCCCTCGGCTCGCGGACGCCCGGGGTCATGGGGACCGACGAGTTCCGCGACCGGGTCGCCGCCCACGCCGTCGCGGCGGGCGACGGCGGCTGGGCGATGCCGCTGCCCGACGAGCTGCGCAGCGACCTCGACTCGCGGGTCGCCGACCTCGCCAACGTCACCAACCACCGCTTCGGCGGGATGCTCGTGGGCGGCATCTTCCTGCGGGAGTTCGTCGCCGACGGCGTGCCGTGGGTGCACCTCGACATCGCCGGCCCGGCCTTCAACACCGGCGGCCCGCACGGCTACACGCCCAAGGGCGGCACCGGCGTCCCGGTGCGCACGATCGCCGCCGTGCTCGACGACATCTCCCGCAACGGCTGAGGTCGGCCGCGGGGGTTTCGCGGAGGTGGAAGGATGAACCCGGACAACGCCTCCCCGACACCACGATGCCGGGCCGGGGCCACCGCACGCCACACGCCGACGCGGGAGTAGCAGCAGTGAGCGACACGTACGACGTCATCATCCTCGGAGCCGGGTCCGGGGGGTACGCCTGCGCCTTCCGGGCCGCGGAGCTGGGCCTCTCGGTCGCGCTGGTGGAGAAGGACAAGGTCGGCGGCACCTGTCTGCACCGCGGCTGCATCCCGACGAAGGCCCTCCTGCACGCCGCCGAGGTCGCCGACTCGGCGCGCGAGGGCGAGCAGTTCGGCGTGAAGAGCTCGCTGTCGGGCATCGACATGAGCGGCGTGAACTCCTACAAGGACAACGTCGTCGCCCGTCTCTACAAGGGCCTGCAGGGCCTGGTGAAGGCCAACAAGGTCACGCTGATCGAGGGCGCGGGCAAGCTCGTCGGACAGGACACCGTCGAGGTCGACGGGCAGCGCTACCAGGGCCGTCACATCGTCCTGGCCTCCGGCTCGTACTCGAAGACGCTGCCCGGCCTCGAGCTCGGCGGCCGGGTGCTCACCTCCACCGAGGCCATCAACCTCGACTACGTGCCCGAGCGCGTAGTCGTGCTCGGCGGCGGCGTCATCGGCGTCGAGTTCGCCAGCGTGTGGAAGAGCTTCGGCAGCGAGGTCACGATCGTCGAGGCCCTGCCGCACCTCGTGCCCAACGAGGACGAGTTCCTCTCCAAGTCGCTCGAGCGCCAGTTCCGCAAGCGCAAGATCGCCTTCAAGACCGGCACCAAGTTCACCGGCGTCGAGCAGAGCGCCGACTCGGTGACGATCAGCCTGGAGAACGGCGAGCAGATCGAGGCGGACCTGCTGCTCGTCGCCGTCGGCCGCGGCCCGAACACCGCCGACCTGGGCTACGAGGAGAACGGCGTCACGCTCGACCGCGGCTTCGTCCCGACGAACGAGCGCCTGCACACCGGCGTCGCCAACATCTACGCCGTCGGCGACATCGTCCCCGGTCTCCAGCTGGCCCACCGCGGCTTCCAGCAGGGCATCTTCGTCGCCGAGGAGATCGCGGGCCTGCACCCGCCGGTGATCGACGAGACGGGCATCCCGCGGGTCACCTACTGCGAGCCCGAGGTCGCCTCGGTCGGCCTCACCGAGGCGCAGGCCAAGGAGGTCTACGGCGAGGTGCAGACCCTGACCTACGACCTCGCAGGCAACGGCAAGTCGCAGATCCTCAAGACCTCCGGCGCCGTCAAGCTCGTCAAGGGCGGCACCGGCGACGACGCCCCCGTGGTCGGCGTGCACATGATCGGCACGCGCATGGGCGAGCAGGTCGGCGAGGCCCAGCTGATCTACAACTGGGAAGCGCTGCCCGCCGACGTGGCCAACCTCATCCACGCCCACCCCACGCAGAACGAGGCCCTCGGGGAGGCGCACCTCGCGCTCGCCGGCAAGCCCCTGCACAGTCACGGCTGATCTCGGCTACGGCTGACCACACCCGCGAGATCGACGAGGAGTCACGAGCACGATGGCCTACACCGTCCAGATGCCTGCTCTCGGGGAGAGCGTCACCGAGGGCACGGTGACGCGCTGGCTCAAGCAGGAGGGCGACCACGTCGACGTCGACGAGCCCCTGCTCGAGGTGTCCACCGACAAGGTCGACACCGAGATCCCCTCGCCCCAGGCGGGGGTGCTGCAGCGGATCGTGGCGCAGGAGGACGACACCGTCGAGGTCGGCGGCGACCTCGCCGTGATCGGCGACGAGGGCGAGGGCGGTGGCTCGTCGGGTGGTGACGCCCAGCCGGCCCAGGAGTCGCAGTCCGAGCCGGAGCCCGAGCCCCAGCAGGAGTCCGAGCCGGAGCCCGAGCCCCAGCAGCAGTCCGAGCCCGAGCCCCAGCCCGCGGCGGCGGCGTCGTCGGGCGGCTCGTCCGGCGGGGCCAGCACGACCGTCGAGATGCCCGCGCTGGGCGAGTCGGTCACCGAGGGCACGGTCACCCGCTGGCTCAAGCAGGTCGGCGACACCGTCGAGGTCGACGAGCCGCTGCTCGAGGTGTCCACCGACAAGGTCGACACCGAGATCCCCTCGCCCGTCGCCGGCACCGTGCTCGAGCTGCGCGCCGGCGAGGACGACACCGTCGAGGTGGGCGGCGCCCTCGCCGTGATCGGCGACGCCTCGCAGGCGTCCGGCGGGGGCTCGCCGGCCCCCACCCAGCAGGAGCCGCAGCAGGCCGAGGCCCAGCAGGCCGAGTCCGCCCCGCCGCGCGAGGACCCGCGCCCCGAGCCCGAGCGCCCGGCCGAGCCGGAGCCCGCGCAGGCCCCGGCCGGCGCCCAGGCCGCGTCCGGCGCCGACGACTACGTCTCCCACGAGACCGAGCAGCCCACCGGCCCGAGCGGGCCCGCGAACGCGGGTGCGCAGAAGGCCCCGTCGCAGGCCTCGACGCAGGGCAACGGGGCGTCCGCCCCCGCGGGCGACGAGGCGAGCGGCTCGCCGTACGTCACGCCGCTGGTGCGCAAGCTCGCCGCCGAGCGCGGCGTGGACCTGTCGTCGCTGACCGGTACCGGCGTCGGCGGCCGCATCCGCAAGCAGGACGTGGTCAAGGCCGCCGACGAGCAGGACAGCGCCGCAGCCACTCCGGCGGGCGACGCCCCGGCTGCGGCGCAGGCCTCGGGCGGCTCCGGCGGCGGGGCGGTGCACGGCGGCGAGGTGCAGAAGCCGTCCGCGTCCGGCTCCCGTGGCTCCTCCGGCGCGCCCGCGCCGGACACCTCGGGGCTGCGCGGCACGACGCAGAAGCTCTCGCGGCGCCGGGCGACGATCGCCAAGCGCATGGTGGAGTCGCTGCAGATCTCCGCCCAGCTGACGACCGTGGTCGAGGCGGACCTCACGCGGATCGCGCGCCTGCGCGACCGGGCGAAGGCCGACTTCCAGAAGCGCGAGGGCGTCAAGCTCTCGTTCCTGCCGTTCATGGCGCTGGCCACCGTGGAGGCCCTCAAGGCCCACCCGCAGGTCAACGCGATGATCGACACCGAGAAGGGCGAGGTCACCTACCACGGCGCCGAGCACCTGGGCATCGCCGTCGACTCGCCGGCCGGCCTGATCGTGCCGGTGGTCCACGACGCCGGGGACCTCAACCTCGCCGGGCTCGCCCGCAAGATCTCCGACGTCGCGGACCGCACCCGGGCGAACAAGATCACGCCGGACGAGCTCTCGGGCGGCACGTTCACCATCACGAACACCGGCTCGCGGGGCGCGCTGATCGACACCCCGATCATCAACCAGCCCCAGGTCGGCATCCTCGGCACCGGTGCCGTGGTGAAGAAGCCGGTGGTGCTCCAGGACGACTCGGGGGGCGACGTCATCGCCATCCGGTCGACGGCCTACCTGTGCCTGTCCTACGACCACCGCATCGTCGACGGCGCCGACGCCGCGCGCTTCCTGACGACGATCAAGGACCGCCTCGAGGGCGGTGCCTTCGAGGGCGAGCTGGGCCTGTAGCTCGCGCGCACCTGTTCTGACCGAAGGGCACCTTCACGCGCTCTAGCCGCGCGAAGGTGCCCTTCGGTCGTCCTGTCCCGAGCCCGCCCCGAGCCGCGCCGTTCCGACGGAGGGCGCCCCTCGCCGCTCTAGCCGCCTGAAGGTGCCCTTCGCGCGGAACGGGGCCCGGTCCTCCCGCGACACGGCCGAACGCCGACCCCGGGTCGCGTCGGGCCGGACACTCCGCGACGATCACCCCATGCGCGTCGTCATCGCCGGGTCCTCCGGACTCATCGGCACCGCCCTGGTCCCCCGCCTGCGGGAGGCCGGGCACGAGGTCGTCCGTCTCGTCCGCCGGACCCCCCAGGCCCCGGACGAGCGCGGCTGGGACCCGGCCGCAGGGCACCTCGCGCCGGGCGCGCTCGAGGGCGCCGACGCCGTGGTCAACCTGTGCGGCGCCGGCATCGGCGACAAGCGCTGGACCGGCGCGCGCAAGCAGGAGCTGCGCGACAGCCGCATGATCCCCACCGACGTCCTCGCCCGCGCCGTCGTCGAGCACGGTGTCCCCACGCTGGTCAACGGCTCGGCGGTCGGCTGGTACGGCGACACGGGCGCGATGGCCGTCGACGAGACCGCCCGTCGCGGCACCGGCTTCCTCGCCGACCTCTGCCGCGACTGGGAGGCCGCCACCAAGCCCGCGGTCGACGGCGGGGCGCGCGTCGTCCTGGTCCGCACCGGCCTGGTGCTCTCCCCGTCGGGCGGGCTGATGGGCCGGATCAAGCCGCTGTTCCAGTTCGGGCTCGGCGGGAAGCTCGGGCCCGGGACCCAGTACTGGCCGTGGATCTCGCTCGACGACGAGATCGGCGCGATCGTGTGGGCGCTCGAGCACGACACGGTCTCCGGTCCGCTCAACGCCACGGGGCCCGACCCGGTCACCAACGACGAGTTCACCCGCGTGCTCGCCGAGCAGATGAGCCGCCCCGCGCCCTGGGTCGTCCCGGGGTTCGCGATGCGGGCCGCGCTCGGGCAGTTCGCCGACGAGGGCGTGCTCGTGAGCCAGCGCGTCCTGCCGGGCGTCCTCGAGCGCGAGGGCTTCGAGTTCCGTCACGGCACGCTCTCGGAGGCCCTGCACGCGGTGCTCGACGGATGACGGTCCCGGAGCCCCTGCCCGATGCCGTCGACGTCGTCGTGGTCGGCGCCGGGCTCGCCGGGCTGCGGGCCGCGCGCACGGTGGCGCGGGCCGGACGGTCGGTCGTCGTGTGCGAGGCCGGTGACGGTGTCGGCGGGCGGGTGCGCACGGACGTCGTCGACGGGTTCCTCGTCGACCGCGGGTTCCAGATCCTCAACACGTCGTACCCGGCGCTGCGCGCGTCGGTCGACCTCGAGGCCCTCGACCTGCGGCGCTTCGTCCCGGGCGCCGCCGTCCGCGACGCCGACGGCCGCCTGCACCGCCTCGCCGACCCGCGCCGCGTGCCCTCGTGGGCGCCGCGCACCGCGCTCGACGGGCTGCTCGGGGTCGGCGCCAAGGCCCGGATCGCCGCGCTGGCCGTGCGCTCGCTGGTCGTGCCACCGCGGACCCAGGCCCGCGCCCCCGAGCGCTCGACCGCCGACGAGCTCGCCCGCTGGGGCCTCGGCGGCGCGCCGACCGAGACCTTCCTGCGCCCGTTCCTCAACGGCGTGCTCGGCGACCGCGACCTGGAGACCTCCTCGCGGGTGTTCTCCCTGTTCTGGCGCAGCTTCGCCCTCGGCGACCTGACGCTGCCCTCGCGCGGCATCGGCGCGGTCCCGGCCCAGCTCGCCGCCCGGCTGCCGGCGGGGACGGTGCACCTCGACACCCCCGTACAGCGGGTCACTCCCGGGCTCGTGGAGACGGCGCGCGGCACGGTGCGCGCCGGCGCGGTGATCGTCGCGACCGAGGGCACCGCGGCGTCGGAGCTGCTCACCGGCCGCGTCCCGCCGCCGCGCACGTTCGCGCTGACCACGCAGTACCACGTGGCGCCCGAGCCCCCGACCCGTCAGGCGCTCCTGCACCTCGACGGCGCCGGCGGGCCGGTGGTCAACACCATGGTGCTCACCGCCGCCGCGCCGTCCTACTCCCCCGACCACCGGCACCTCGTCGCCAGCACCGTCCTCGGCCCCGAGCCGCTGCCGGGGTCCGAGCTGCGGCGCGAGCTCGCGCGCATCTGGGGCACGCCCGTCGGCGCCTGGGAGGAGCTGGCGACGGTCCGCGTACCCCGCGCCCTGCCCGCCGCGATCCCCCCGACCCCGGCCGGCCTGCAGCACCCCGTCGACGTGGGCGACGGCCTGTTCGTCGCCGGCGACCACCGCGACACCCCCTCGGTGCAGGGCGCGCTGGTCAGCGGGCGGCGGACGGCGCAGGAGGCCCTCCGGTTCCTCGCCGCCGGGGTACCGTCGAGCCCGTGAGCCGTTCCAGCCGCGCCGCCGCCGAGCCCGTCGAGGTGCACGAGATCGGCACCGTCGACTACCAGGAGGCCTGGGACCGCCAGCGCGCCCACGCCGACGCGCGGGTCGACGGTGGCCCCGACGTGCTCCTCCTGCTCGAGCACCCCTCGGTGTACACGGCGGGCAAGCGCACGCTGCCCGAGGAGCGCCCGGCCGACGGCACGCCCGTCATCGACGTCGACCGCGGCGGCAAGATCACGTGGCACGGCCCCGGCCAGCTCGTCGGCTACCCGATCATCGGGCTCGCCCAGCCGTTCGACGTCGTCGACCACGTCCGTCGCCTGGAGCAGGCGCTCATCGCCGTGTGCGACTCCTACGGCCTGGCCACCGGCCGGATCGACGGGCGCAGCGGCGTGTGGCTGCCCGCCGACGACCGCGCGCCCGCCCGCAAGATCGCCGCCATCGGCGTGCGCGTGGCGCGCGGCGTCACGCTGCACGGCTTCGCCCTGAACGCCGACCCGGACCTCGCGGCGTTCGGCGCGATCGTGCCCTGCGGCATCCGCGACGCCGGGGTCACGAGCCTCACCGCCGAGCTCGGGCGCCGCGTGGGTGTCGACGAGGTGCGCGCGGCCACCCGCGACGCGGTGCTGGCGGCCCTGAAGGGCGACCTCGAGGTCACCGAGCGCACGCTGACCGTGGACGAGCCTGCGCCCGACACGGCGACCGAGGTCACCGTCGGCGGCCTCACCGTGCGCGTGGGCACGCCGGCCGGGGCCTGACGCGCGAGCACTCCCGCTCGGTGATCGACGGAAGACTACGGACGCTCAATGTCTGCGACCGTCCGCCACTGACACCGAGGCGGGGCTCTCAGGCCGCCGCGAGCTGGGACGCCACTTCCGAGGCCACGAGCTCGAGGTGGTCGAGGTCGGAGAGGTCGAGCACCTGCAGGTACACGCGCTGCATCCCCGCGCGCTCGCCGAACGTGCCGATCTTGTCCACGACCTCGCCCGGGGTGCCCGCGATGCCGTTGGCGCGGAGCTCGTCGGGGCGACGGCCGATGGCGTCCGCGCGGCGGGCCACCTCGGCCTCGTCGCGACCGACGCAGAGCACCTGCGCGGTGGAGCGGCCCAGGGTCGCCGGGTCGCGGCCGCGCTCGCGGCACACGGTGTCGACGCGCTCCTGGCCCTCGACGAGGGCCTCGAGGCCGGCGAACGGCATGTTGAACTCGGTGGCGAAGTCCGCCGCGAGCCTCGGCGTCCGCGACGGCCCGTTGCCCCCGACGATGATCGGCGGGTGCGGGGTCTGCAACGGCTTCGGCAGGCCGGGGCTGTCGTCGAACGTGTAGTGCTCGCCGGCGAAGGAGTACGTGACGCCCACGGGCGTGCGCCAGGACCCGGTGAGGATCTCCAGCTGCTCCGCGAGCATCCCGAAGCGCTCGCGCAGGGGCGGGAAGGGGATGCCGTACGCCCGGTGCTCGGCCTCGTACCAGCCGGTGCCCAGGCCGAGCTCGACGCGTCCGCCCGACATCTGGTCGACCTGCGCCACCGTGATGCCCAGCGGACCGGGCAAGCGGAAGGTGGCGGCCGTCATGAGCGTCCCGAGGCGGATGGTGCTCGTCTCGCGCGCCAGGGCGGCGAGGGTCAGCCAGGCGTCGGTGGGCCCCGGGAGCCCGTTCGCGTCGCCCATGGCGAGGTAGTGGTCGGAGCGGAAGAAGGCGTCGAAGCCCGCCTCTTCGGCGCACCTCGCGACTCTGAGTAGATCTTCGTAGGCGGCGCCCTGTTGGGGCTCTGTGAAGATCCGGAGGTCCACACGATCAGGGTAGTCATCCGGTCACGGTCCGAACCTTCCCCGCCCACATCGGTCTGAAGGACACGTCCGTGCGGCGTAGGGTCGAGGCCGTGACGGTCGGCCCCAGCCAGGATCTTGCACGCGGACGGAAGATGTTGCGGCTCGAGGTCCGCAACTCCCAGACGCCCATCGAGCGCAAGCCGGAGTGGATCCGCACGCGCGTGGCCACGGGCCCGAACTTCACCGAGCTCAAGGGCCTGGTGAAGGGTTCCGGTCTCGCCACGGTGTGCGAGGAGGCCGGCTGCCCGAACATCTTCGAGTGCTGGGAGGACCGCGAGGCCACCTTCCTCATCGGCGGCGAGCAGTGCACCCGGCGCTGCGACTTCTGCCAGATCGACACGGGGAAGCCCTCGCCGCTGGACCGGATGGAGCCGCAGAAGGTCGCCGAGTCGGTGCGGCAGATGGGCCTGCGCTACTCGACGATCACCGGCGTCGCCCGCGACGACCTCGAGGACGGCGGCTCGTGGCTCTACGCCGAGACCGTCCGCCAGGTGCACGCGCAGAACCCCGGCACCGGCGTCGAGCTGCTCATCCCCGACTTCGACGGCCGGGACGACCAGCTGGGCCCCGTCTTCGACGCGGCCCCCGAGGTGCTGGCCCACAACCTCGAGACCGTGCCGCGCATCTTCCGCCGCATCCGCCCGGGGTTCCGCTACGAGCGCAGCCTCGACGTGATCCGCAAGGCGCGCGCCGCCGGACTCGTGACCAAGTCGAACCTGATCCTCGGCATGGGCGAGACGCCCGACGAGGTCACGACGACGATGCAGGACCTGCACGACGCCGGCTGCGACCTGCTGACGCTCACCCAGTACCTGCGGCCGAGCCTGCGCCACCACCCCGTGGAGCGGTGGGTCAAGCCCGAGGAGTTCGTGGAGCACCGGGACGCGGCGCTCGCGATGGGCTTCCCCGGCGTCATGGCCGGCCCGCTCGTGCGCTCGTCGTACCGCGCCGGGCGCCTCTACGCGCAGGCGAAGATCGCCCGCGGCGAGGCGCTGCCGGAGGGCATGGCCGAGCTCGCCGAGGAGGGACCGGCCCGCCAGGAGGTCGGCGAGGTGATCGCGCGCTCGCGCTCCTGACCCCACGCTGCGTGGACGGCGTGATGCCCCCGTAGGGCAGAATGGTGCGCATGGCGAAGCAGGGCTCCGGTGCGGCGAGCAAGGAAGAGAAGAAGGCCGCCAAGCAGGCCGCGAAGGCCGCGCGCCGTGAGCGGTTCAGCCAGATCTGGCAGGCGTTCCAGATGCAGCGCAAGGAGGACAAGCTCCTCCTGCCGCTGATGATCGGGGCGGTCGTCGTCACGGCCCTCGTCCTGTTCGGCATCGGCCTGCTCATCGGCCAGGAGTGGTTCCTGCTGCCCACGGGCGTCCTGCTCGGCGTCCTCCTCGCCGTGATCATCTTCGGTCGCCGGGTGCAGAAGAACGTCTACGCGAAGGCCGCGGGCCAGCCCGGCGCCGCCGGCTGGGCGCTCGACAACATGCGCGGCCAGTGGCGCGTCACCCAGGCCGTCGCCGGCACCACGCAGCTGGACGCCGTGCACCGCGTCATCGGCCGGCCCGGCGTCATCCTGGTCGCCGAGGGGGTGCCGCACCGGACGAAGGGCCTCGTCGCGCAGGAGAAGAAGCGCGTCTCCCGCATCGTCGGGCAGGTGCCGATCTACGAGGTCCTCGTCGGCGACGAGGAGGGCCAGGTGCCGCTCTCGAAGCTCCAGCGCTACGTCACCAAGCTCCCGCGCAACATCGACAAGAGCCAGATGGAGACCGTCGAGAAGCGCCTCGCCGCCCTGGCCAGCCGCAGCGGGCCGGCCATGCCGAAGGGCCCGATGCCCAAGGGCGCCCAGCAGATGAAGGGCATGCAGCGCACCGCTCGCCGGCGGTAGCGCTGGGTCGGTCGCCGTCAGCGGGTCCGGATGACCACCGTGCGGCTCGCGCGGTCGTGGATGCCGCGCGAGTCCCTGTCCATGATCAGGGCCGGCACGATGAAGAACACCGAGGCCGTGCGCACCAGCGTCCAGAGCAGGCCGACCCCGGTCGACTCCGGACGGTCCAGGCGCACGACGCGCATCCCCAGCAGCGCCATCGCGGGCGTCGCCCCGATGACCGCCACCGGCACGACCATCAGGATCGCCCAGGTCAGCAGGCTCCAGTTCTGGGGCGGCGCCGGGTAGGTGAAGATCAGCGCGATGACGCCGGCGAGCAGCGAGTCGAGCAGGAACTGCCCGCCGCGGCGCAGCAGCGTCGCCACGGAGCCGGGGCCAGTCTCGGGGAGCCCGAACCGCTCACCGGGATAGCCGTCGGCGTCGGGCGCCTCGCCGCGGTCCGACGGCGGGGAGGCCGGCCGGGTGCGTCCGGCCGGCCGGGCGGGACCCTCGGTGGCCACCTCACCGGCCGTGTCACCGCCGGCGGGTCGTCCCGCGCCGTCCAGCCATTCACGAAACCACGACACCGTGACAGGCTACGGCCGTCGGGGGCCGGGGGCGCTGCGTCGTCGCGCGGCCACCCAGTGCGCGTTAACTGCTGTGAAACATGCTGGTGACGGGCGAGCAACAGCACCGACCTAGCGTCGGGATCACCTGGAACGGTCACGGACCTTGCCCACGATCGGTGGGTACGGTGCCCTCCGCTGACCACTCGACCCCCGTCGTCCCGGCAAGCGTGTGAAGGAGCCACCGAGGGTGTTCAACAATCAGGACGAGGTCTTCAAGTACATCTCCGACGAGGGGGTGAAGTACGTCGACGTCCGGTTCTGTGACCTCCCTGGCCAGATGCAGCACTTCACGGTGCCGGCGTCGGAGCTCAAGGAGGGCGTCTTCACCGACGGCCTGGCCTTCGACGGCTCGTCGATCACCGGGTTCCAGAGCATCAACGAGTCGGACATGACGCTGCTGCCCGACCCGGCGACGTCCCGGATCGACCCGTTCCGGGCCCAGAAGACGCTGAACATGAACTTCTTCGTCCACGACCCGCTGACGCTCGAGGCCTACAGCCGCGACCCGCGCAACGTGGCCCGCAAGGCGGAGAAGTTCCTGTCCACCGTCGACGTGGCCGACACGTGCTTCTTCGGTCCCGAGGCCGAGTTCTACATCTTCGACTCGGTGCGCTACGACTCGAAGCCGAACGGCACGTTCTACGAGGTCGACTCGATCGAGGGCCACTGGAACACCGGTCGCGACGAGGTCGGCGGCAACAAGGGCAACAAGGTGTCCATGAAGGGCGGGTACTTCCCCGTCGAGCCGACCGACCAGAGCTCGGACCTCCGCGCCGCGATCGGCACCAACCTCATCAACTCGGGCTTCGAGCTCGAGAAGCTGCACCACGAGGTCGGCACCGGTGGTCAGGCCGAGATCAACTACAAGTTCAACACGCTGCTGCACGCGGCGGACGACCTGCAGTTGTTCAAGTACATCGTCAAGAACACGGCGTGGCAGGCGGGCAAGACCGTCACCTTCATGCCGAAGCCGATCGCCGGCGACAACGGCTCGGGCATGCACTGCCACCAGTCGCTGTTCAAGGGTGGCGAGCCGCTGTTCTACGACGCCAACGGCTACGCGGGCCTCTCGGACCTCGGCCGCCACTACATCGGCGGCATCCTGCACCACGCCCCGAGCCTCGTCGCGTTCACGAACCCGACGATCAACTCGTACCACCGCCTGGTGCCCGGCTTCGAGGCCCCGATCAACCTCGTGTACTCGAACCGCAACCGCTCGGCGTGCGTCCGCATCCCGATCACCGGCGACAACCCGAAGGCCAAGCGCCTCGAGTTCCGTTGCCCCGACTCGTCGGGCAACCCGTACCTGGCCTTCGCCGCCATGATGATGGCGGGCCTCGACGGCATCCGGAACAAGATCGAGCCGCCGACGCCGGTGGACAAGGACCTCTACGAGCTCCCGCCCGAGGAGGCCGCCGAGATCGCGCAGGTCCCGGCCAGCCTCGACGCCGCGATCAACAACCTCGAGGCCGACCACGACTACCTGCTCGAGGGTGGCGTGTTCACCTCGGACCTGATCGAGAAGTGGGTCGAGCTCAAGCGCGACGACGTGACCGGCCTGCGCCTGCGGCCGCACCCGTACGAGTTCGAGCTGTACTTCAACTGCTGATCTCCTGAGCAGTGCCGACGGCCCGGTCACCCTCGTGGTGGCCGGGCCGTCGTGCGTCCCGGTCCGTGGGTCAGCCGGCCTGCCCCTTGCGCACGCGCAGGACGGCGAGGGTCACGAGGACGATGCCCACGACGCCGACGGCGAAGAGCACGATCCCGATCACCGGGTTGGGCGTGAACGTGAAGACGAGGCCGACGACCAGGAACACGGCGCTGATCACCCAGCCGATCACACAGCCGCGCATCGTGGTGAGACCGAGTGCCGAGAACATGCCCGCCATGCTGGCACGACAGGGTCAGCGGCTTGGTCGGCGGCTTGCTCAGCGGCTCGGTCAACGACCGGGGGAACCGTCGTGTGATCTCTTGTCCGGGACGTCCTCGCGCAGCGACAGGGCCGCCGCGACGACGTACTGGTAGACGTAGCGGATCTCCTCGCCGCGCCGCACGGGCAGGCACACCCAGCCCACCCACTCCCCCGTCGTGGTGCGGCGCCAGGCCAGCAGCTCGCCGGGGACCCGACTCTGGAGGTCGACGCCCTCGGGCATCGGACGGACGGGCTGCTCGTCCGGGCGCGGATACGCGATCGCGAGGTCGACCCAGACGCGCTTGACCTCGTCGCGCTGCAGCGCGCCGGACCGGTCGTTGCGGCGCTGCGCCGGACCGCGCTCATCGAACACGTGTTCGATCGTCGGTCATCGACGGCCCGAACGCCACCCACCCGGCCGGACGCACCCCCGATCGCGGCGCACCTCACGCGCGGGCGCGCCCGCGGAAACCCCTGGTCCGGGCCCGTAGTCCTACGCATCCCGGGGGCCGTCGCGCTTCGTAGTTTCGACGTCACCGCAGGTCAGAGCCCCTGGTCCCGCGGTCGACCCAGAGAAGCGAGCCCCCCATGAACCGTCCGTGGATGTCCGTCCTCGCCAGTGCCGTCGCCGGCGCGTCCCTCCTCCTCACCGCCCCGCCGGCCGCCGCGGCCGTCCCGCCCGCCGGGTCCGCACCGCCCCGCGACCGGGTCGTCGCCGAGGTCCTGCCCGCGGTCACGTACGTCGAGACCCGCAGTGACGCCGTGGTCCGTGAGCGCGGCACCGGCCGCCAGATCGGCACCGTCGCGGTCACCGGCACGTGCTCGGGGGTGATGGTGTCGGGCGACGGGCACATCGCCACCGCCGGCCACTGCGTGCACCCCGACGACATCCGCAACGCCATGGCCCGCGACCTCGCCCGGCAGCTCGAGGCGCGCGGGGTCGGCCCGCGCGACCGGCTCTACGCCTTCATCCTCCTGCGCTACGAGTTCGAGGGCCGGACGCCCGGCAGCCCGATCGACCGGACGGTCACCGCGGTCCGCGCCGACACCGCAGGGACCGGGACCCGGATGCCGGCCCGCATCGTCGACGCGGAGCCGATCCGTCGCGGGGACGTCGCCCTGCTCGACGTCGACGGCACCGACTTCCCGACCGCCACCCTCGCGACGGGCGGGGACCCGACGCCGGGCACCCCGGTCACCGCCGTCGGCTACCCCGGCGAGCGTGACCGCGCGACGGAGCCGGGCCAGGCGCCGAGCTGGCAGGACGCCACGGTCTCCGCGGTGCGGACCCGCGGCGGCGGCCCGGTCGTCGAGGTCAGCGCGGGAGGGCCCCCGGCATGAGCGGCGGTCCCACGGTCGACGACGCCGGCCGCGTGGTCGGGCTGAACAGCACGCGCCCCGGCAGCGCGGACGCGTTCGACGTCGTCGCCCCCACCTCGACGCTGCGCACGATGCTCGACCGCCGCGGTGTGCGGGCCGAGCCCGGTCCCGTGGACGTCGCCTTCCGCGCGGGCCTGGACCACCGGGCCACCGGAGAGAACGCCGACGCCGTCGCCGCCTTCCGCGAGACCGTGCGGCTGCGGGCCGACCACGGCCGGGCGCGCGACCAGCTCGCCCTCGCCGAGCAGGCCTACGCCCGCGACGGCGACGCGAGCGAGCGGCGCGCGCTGCTGTGGGGTGTCGTCGGGGGCTCGACGCTGCTGGTGCTGCTCGTGGGCGGGGTGGTGACGACGATCGTCGTCCGCTGGCGGCGCCGCGTGGTGCCCGGGGCGGCGCCGGCGACGTGGCCCGCGCCCCTGCCGGCGAGTCCGTACGGGCCGCACGTCGGCTTCCCCCACGGTCCGGTCGACCCGCCGACCGGCCCGATCCCGGTCGCCCGGCTCCCCCACGACCCGTTCCCGACGCGTCGGGCGACCCCGGTCGACGAGCCTCCGTCCCGCACGGACACCGTCTGCTGAGGCACCGCACCGCAGCGGACGGCACCCTCGCTTCGTTCGACGGAGCGAGGGTGCCGTTCGCGCGTTCCGGGACGGGGCAGGTCGCTCAGCGCGCGCGACGGGCACGTTCGGCAGGCCGGCAGGCTCGGTGATCATGCGCAACGTGCCCGTCGTGCGGGGCGAGGTCGGGTGCGCCCCGGTGCGACCGACCGGCGTGTCGCGCCGGCGAGCCTGTGGCGATCCTGGCGTCCAGTGCCAGCGTGGACGCAGCGCTGGCACCGGAGGTGCACCAGGAGGTGCACCAGCCCGGCTCAGTCCACCAGGTAGAACACCCGGTCGACGACGGCACGGGCGCGGCGGGTGACGCGGCGGTACTCGTCGAGGAACTCGCCGGGGTCGGCGTCGGCGTCGTGGCCCAGCGCGGAGGCGACGGCGGCGAGGTCGCGCCCCGAGTGCGGCACCTCGTCGGTCGGGCGCCCGCGCACCAGGGTGGCGGCGCCGCGGGCCCGGGTCGCCATGGTCCAGCCGGCGGCGAGCTCCTCGGCGTCGCCGGCGTCGAGCAGGCCCGCCTTCGCGGCGGCGTCGAGGGCCTCGAGCGTCGACGGTGTCCGCAGCGACGGCACGGAGCCGGCGTGCTGGAGCTGCAGGAGCTGCACGGTCCACTCGACGTCGGCGAGCCCACCGGTGCCGAGCTTGGTGTGCAGGGCCTTGTCGGCCCGACGCGGCATGCGCTCGTTGTCCACGCGCGCCTTGATCCGCCGGATCTCCACCGCCTGGGCGTCGGGCAGCCCGTCCGCCGGGTAGCGGTAGGGGTCGACGGCCTCGACGAACGCCGCCCCGAGCGCCTCGTCGCCCGCGACGGGGCGAGCGCGCAGGAGGGCCTGGTACTCCCAGGTGCTCGCGAGCTTCGCGTAGTAGTCCCGGTACGACGCGAGCGTGCGGACGAGCGGGCCGCTGCGGCCCTCGGGACGCAGCTTGGTGTCCACCTCGAGCGGCGGGTCGGGGCTCGGCGCGCCGAGGGCGGCGATCGCGGCCTCGGCGACGGCCTTCGTGTGGCGCACGGCCTCCGCGTCGTCGACACCGTCGGCCGGTTCGCAGACGAAGAGGACGTCGGCGTCCGACGAGTAGCCCAGCTCCCCGCCGCCGAGCCGCCCCATCCCGATGACGGCGATCCGGGCCGGGGGCGGGCCCCCGCCGTCGGCGAGGCCCCGCTCGGCGGCCGCGAGCGCGGCCTGGAGCACCGCCACCCAGATGCTGGAGAGCGCCTCGCACACCGCGGTGACGTCGATCAGGCCGAGGAGGTCGGCGCACGCGACGCGCACCAGCTCGATACGGCGCATCGACCGGCCGACCTGGCCCGCCGACGCCGGGTCGGTGTGGCGGCCGACGGCGTTGCGCAGGGAGGCGGCGACCTCCTCGGGCCGCCGGGCCACGAGGTCGGCGCGCGGACCGTCGCCGGCGAGCAGCCGCAGGACCTCCGGGGTGCGCGGCATCAGCTCGGCCACCCAGCGCGAGGTGCCGAGCACGCGCATCAGCCGCTCGGCGGCCACGCCCTCGTCGCGCAGGTAGCCCAGGAACCACGGGGTGTCGGCGAGCGCCTCGGAGACCTTCCGGTACGCCAGCAGCCCGTGGTCGGGGTCGGCGGTGTGACCGAGCTCGTCGAGGAGCACGGGCAGCAGCGCCCGCTGGATGCGGCTCGCGCGGCTGACCCCGCTGGTCAGGGCCTGCAGGTGCCCGAGCGCGCCCTGCGGCGACGTCCACCCCAGCGCCTTGAGCCGCCGGTTGGCCGACTCGCTGGTGAGCACCAGGTCCTCACCCGGCACCCGGGCCACCGACTCGAGCAGCGGTCGGTAGAAGAGCTTCTCGTGCAGGCGGCGCACGCGCACCGTGTGGCGCGAGCGCTCGTGCTGGAGCACCCCCACGGCGTCGCGGGAGCCGTCGGCGCGCAGCTTGGCCGCGCGGGCGAGCCACCGCAGGCCCGCGGTGTCGTCGTCGGGCGGGAAGAGGTGGGTGCGCCGCATCCTCTGCAGCTGCACGCGGTGCTCGAGCATCCGCAGGAAGCGGTAGGACGCGGCGAGGTTGGCGGCGTCGTCGCGGCCGACGTACCCCCCGTCGGCGAGCGCGGCCAGGGCCTCGAGCGTGTTCTGGCTGCGGATCGTCTCGTCGCCGCGGCCGTGCACCATCTGCAGCATCTGGACGGCGAACTCGACGTCGCGCAGCCCGCCGCGGCCGAGCTTGATCTCGCGGTCGGCGTGGTCGGCGCGGATGTGGTCCTCCACGCGGCGGCGCATGGCCCGCACGTCGGCGACGAAGTCGTCGCGGTCGGCGGCGCTCCACACCATGGGGTCGACGGCCTCGCAGTACTCGCGGGCGAGCTCCTCGTCGCCGGCGACCGGGCGGGCCTTGAGCAGCGCCTGGAACTCCCAGGTCTTCGCCCAGCGCTTGTAGTACGAGACGTGGCCGTCGAGGGTGCGGACCAGCGCCCCCTGCCGGCCCTCGGGACGCAGGTTGGCGTCGACCTCGAGGAACGCCTCGGTGGCGATGCGCATCATCGTCGAGGCGAGCCGGGTGGCGACGTCCGTCGGGCCGTCGCACACGAAGATCACGTCGATGTCGCTGACGTAGTTCAGCTCGCGGCCGCCGCACTTGCCCATCCCGATGACCCCGAGGCGGCACGGGAGCGGGTCGCCGGGCTCGCGGTCGTCCTTGGTGCCGAGGGCGTCGGCGACCGTGGCGTCGGCGACGGCCAGCGCGGCCCGCAGGCCCGCCGAGGCGAGGTCGGCGAGCTGGGCCGCGACGACCTCGACCGGCACCACCGGCAGCTCGGGCTCGCACACCGACTGCAGGTCGGCGGCGGCGAGGGCGAGCACCTCGTCGCGGTAGGCCAGGCGCAGCACGCCGACCCCGGCGGGCTCGAGCACGGTGGCGCGGGGCACGGCGTCCCCGTCCTCGGCGCCCACCGCGGTCAGCAGCGTGCGCGTGCGCTCCTCGAGGTCGGGCAGCACCGAGGGGTCGTAGGTGCGCCCGGGCGTGCTCTCGCTCTGCAGGCTGCGCCAGCGCTCGGGGTGGGCGACGAGGTGGTCGCCGAGCGCCGTGGAGCCCCCGAGCACGCCGAACAGGCGGCCGCGCAGACCCTGGTCGCCGCGCAGCGCCTCCGCGAGCGCCGCCCACTCCGCCTCGTCGAGCGACTCGCGCAGACGCTCGAGCGCCAGCAGCGCGAGATCCGGATCGGGGCTGCGGGCGAGGGCCCACACCGCGAGCTCGGTGCCCTCGACGGGGGCGTCGCCGTCCCACCAGCCCAGGTCGGCGAGCCGCGTCCCCGCGTCCGGGTCGGTGAGACCGAGCCGGGCGGGGGCCCGCCCCGTGCGTCCGGCGGGGCGGCTCGACGGCGCGGACTCGGTCATGCCCCGAGCTTTCCAGCACCGGGCCCGCCAGGCCCGTCCGCTGGCAGGATCGCGGGCATGCAGCGGTTCCAGTACAAGGTCGTGCAGGTCCGCGAGGGCCTGATGGGCGGCAAGCTCTCCGACGACAAGCTCGAGCGCATCCTCAACGACGAGGCGGCCGACGGCTGGCAGCTCAAGGCCATCACGGCCGCCGACGTCAAGGGTCGCCTCGGCCCGGGCGGCGTGGAGGGCCTCCTGGTCACCTTCGAGCGGCCCGTCTAGAGGGTGGGCAGGTACGTCGCCAGCTCGTAGGGCGTGACGTTGCGGCGGTAGGCGTCCCACTCCGCGCGCTTGTTGCGCAGGAAGAAGTCGAAGACGTGCTCGCCGAGGGCCTCGGCCATGAGCTCCGAGCGCTCCATCGCGGCGAGCGCGCCGTCGAGGTTCTGGGGCAGCGTCTCGTAGCCCATCGCCCGGCGCTCGCCCTCGGAGAGCATCCAGACGTTGTCCTCGGCCGCGGGCGGCAGCTCGTAGCCCTCGGCGATGCCCTTCAGCCCGGCGCCGAGGATCACCGCGTACGCCAGGTACGGGTTGGCCGCGGTGTCGATGGTGCGCACCTCGACGCGGCGCGACGACGCCTTGCCCGGCGAGTACATCGGGACGCGGACGAGCGTCGAGCGGTTGGCGTGGCCCCAGCACACGGTGGTGGGGGCCTCGCCGCCGACGATGAGGCGCTTGTAGGAGTTGACGAACTGGTTCGTCACCGCCGAGAGCTCGCGGGCGTGGCGCAGCACCCCGGCCACGAAGGCCTTGCCCGTCTTCGACAGCTCGTAGGGCTCCGAGGCGTCGTGGAAGGCGTTGTGGTCGCCCTCGAACAGGCTGATGTGCGTGTGCATCGCCGAGCCCGCGTGCTCGGTGAACGGCTTGGGCATGAAGGACGCGCGCACCCCCTGGGTGATCGCGACCTCCTTGACGATGTAGCGGAACGTCATGATGTTGTCCGCCATCGTCAGGGCGTCGGCGTAGCGCAGGTCGATCTCCTGCTGGCCGGGGCCGCCCTCGTGGTGGCTGAACTCCACCGAGATGCCCATGGCCTCGAGCGACTCGATCGCCCGGCGCCGGAAGTGCGGCGCGGCGTCGTGGCTCGCCTGGTCGAAGTAGCCGCCGGTGTCCGCCGGCACCGGGGGCGTGCCGTCGCCGGGCAGGTCGCGCAACAGGTAGAACTCGATCTCGGGGTGCACGTAGCAGGTGAACCCGGCCTCGGCGGCGCGCGAGAGCGCGCGGCGCAGCACGTGGCGCGGGTCGGCCCAGGACGGCGAGCCGTCGGGCATCGTGATGTCGCAGAACATGCGCGCCGAGTAGTGCCCGCCGCCCGCGGTCTCCCAGGGCAGCACCTGGAACGTCGACGGGTCGGGCTTCGCGACCATGTCCGACTCGTAGACCCGCGCGAAGCCCTCGATCGCCGAGCCGTCGAACCCGATGCCCTCGGCGAAGGCGCCCTCGAGCTCGGCGGGCGCGACGGCCACCGACTTGAGGTACCCCAGCACGTCGGTGAACCACAGCCGCACGAAGCGGATGTCGCGCTCTTCGAGCGTGCGCAGGACGAATTCCTGCTGGCGATCCATGGGCCAGACCCTAGGTGTGCGTTCAGATCCCCGAAAGCGGGGCCCGGATCACAACGGTCGACTCCCCCTACCGGCGTGCTCCCCTGATCGCTCCGTCTCCCCTGTCACCCCGTACCTACGTGGCCGGGCAGGTCGCGTTCGGCGGCGCCGGGGTGTTGTCGATCAGGTAGCGCGTGGCGATGGCGTCGACGCACGGCGAGTTCTGGAACACCGCGGTGTGCTCGTCGCCGATCTTCGTCACCAGCGAGCCGCCCAGGGCCCGGGCCAGCTCCACGCCCGCCTGGTAGGGCGTCGCCGGGTCGCCGGTGGTCGAGACGACCAGGGGCGGCGCCAGGCCCGGCACCTGCGGCAGGTGCGGCTGGCTCGTCGGCGGCACGGGCCAGAAGGCGCAGCTGTCGCGCGCCGCCGAGACGCCGCGGCCGCTGTCGAGGAACGGCGCCGCCTGGTTGTAGGCCTGCGCGCGGGCCAGCGACTGCGCGGGGTCGGTGATGCGCGGGTCGTCGACGCAGCGGATGGCCTCGAAGGCGTCCTGCGACGAGGCGTAGGTGCCGTCGGGGTTCCGCTCGTAGTACTCGTCGGCCAGCGTCATGAGCTGCGAGCCCTGGCCGGCGCGCAGGTCGCTGAGCGCACGCACCAGCCGGGGCCAGTACGCCTCGACGTAGAGCGCGTTGATCGTGCCCTGCTGGGCGTCGGCGTAGGAGAGCACCCGGCCGTCGCGCAGGGGCAGCGGCGCGGTGATCAGCGGGCGGGTGAGCTGCTGGTACGCGGCCGTCGTCTGCGCCGGGTCCTGGCCCAGCGGGCAGTTCGGGCGGGTCGTGCAGTCGCGGGCGAAGGCGTCGAACGCGCCCTGGAAGCCCCGGCCCTGCTCGACGAGCTCCGTCACCGGGTCCTGGTCGGGGTCCAGCGCGCCGTCGAGCACCATCGCGCGCACGTTGCGGGGGAACTGCTCGGCGTAGGTGGAGCCGATCCGGGTGCCGTAGGAGTACCCGAGGTAGGTCAGCCGGGCGTCGCCGAGCGCGGCGCGCAGCACGTCCATGTCGCGGGCGACGTCGCGCGTCCCGACGTTGGCCAGCACGTCGGCGCCGGTGCGCTGGGCGCAGCGGTCGACGGTCTCGCGCTCCTCGGTCTCGGTCTGGGCGACGCCGGCGGGCGAGGAGTCGGTGTCGTCGTCGCGGCGGTCGGCGTCGCGCTCCGGGCCCTCGAGGCAGCGGATCGTCGGCTCGCTCTCCCCGACGCCGCGGGGGTCGAAGCCGACGACGTCGAAGCGGCGCCCGACCTCCGTCGACGCCAGCGACGTCGAGAGGTACGCGGCGGTCTGGATGCCCGAGGCGCCCGGACCACCGGGGTTGATCACGAGCGAGCCGATGCGCTCCGGCGAGGCCGGGGCCGCGTGGCGCAGCACGGCGATCGTGCCGGTGCGGCCCTGCGGGGCCGCGTAGTCGAGCGGCACCTGCAGGCGCGCGCACTGCAGCGAGGGGTCCGCGTAGATCTGGCGGTCCTCCTCCGTGGCGGCGAACGGCGCGCAGGGACCCCAGGCGAGCTGCTGGCCGTAGAAGGCCTCGAGCCCGGGCGGAGCGCTCCCGGCGGGGTCGGGCACCGCGACACCCGGGACGACCTGCGCACATCCCCCGAGCAGGACGGCGGCGATCCCCACCACGGCCGCGACGAGGGCCCTCGGACGACGGCGGTGCCGGCTCGCGGTGGATCGCACGGCGATCACCCTGCCACGGGCCCCGTGACCGTCCGGTGACGGGCTTCCCGAGCGGTACGACGGGGTGTCCGACGTCCCACTGTGAGGCTGGTCCCAGCGGGCGGCCGGGTCGGCCCGGCGGTGCGAGCGTTGGCCCGGCAACCTCCCGACGACCCGGGGACCCGCCGCGCTCGGTGGGCCTCGAGGCAAGGACGGACGACGATGACCTCACCCGGTTCCACTCCCCCGCAGCGTCGCCGCACCCGCGTGCACCACCTCCAGGAGATGAAGGCGCGCGGCGAGCGGTGGCCGATGCTCACGGCCTACGACGTGAACACGGCGCGGATCTTCGACGAGGCGGGCGTGCCCGTCCTGCTCGTCGGCGACTCCGCCGGCAACACCGTGCTCGGCTACGACACCACCGTGCCGGTGACCACCGAGGAGCTGCTGATCCTCACCCGTGCCGTGGTGCGCGGCGCGCCGCACGCCCTCGTCGTCGCCGACCTCCCCTTCGGCAGCTACCAGGTCTCGGTCGAGCAGGCCGTGACCACGGCCGTCGAGTTCATGAAGAGCGGCGGCGCGCACGCCGTGAAGCTCGAGGGCGGCGCGCACTACGCCGACCGCATCCGCGCGATCGTCGACGCGGGCATCCCCGTGATGGCCCACCTGGGCTTCACCCCGCAGAGCGAGCACGCCCTCGGCGGCTACCGCGTGCAGGGCCGGGGCGAGGACGCGGCGGACAAGATGCTCGCCGACGCCCGCGCGGTCACCGAGGCCGGCGCGTTCGCGGTGGTGCTCGAGATGGTGCCCGCGCACGTCGCCAAGCGGGTGACCGCCGAGGTGCCGATCCCGACCGTCGGCATCGGCGCGGGACCGGAGTGCGACGCCCAGGTGCTCGTGTGGACCGACATGGTCGGCCTCTCCGACCCCGCGCGCCGCACGCCGAAGTTCGTCAAGCGCTACGCGGACATGGGCTCCGTCCTC
Organism: Actinomycetospora sp. CA-053990; assembly: GCF_050948445.1. Taxonomy (NCBI): domain Bacteria; kingdom Bacillati; phylum Actinomycetota; class Actinomycetes; order Pseudonocardiales; family Pseudonocardiaceae; genus Actinomycetospora; species Actinomycetospora sp. CA-053990. The sequence goes on from NZ_CP192043.1 coordinate 3,820,592, forward strand.
GCCGACGCCGCGGGCTCCTACGCCCGCGAGGTGCGCGAGGGCGTCTTCCCGGGCCCCGAGCACAGCTTCGACTAGGTGGCCTTCGGCCATGTGAGCACTTCGGAGTGCTGGAGCACCTCGAAGTGCTCACATGGCGTCAGCCACCGTCCTCGCGACCAGGGCCGGGTCCTCGAGCGGCAGGGAGTGCCCGACGCCCGGCAGGGCGATCAGCTCGGCGTTCGGCAGCCAGCCGGCCAGCGTGCGCGTGGTCTCCTCGTGCGCCCTCGTGGCGGGCGCGGCGCCGTGGACCAGCGTCGTGGGCGTGCGGACCTGCCCCGCCGTCGACTCGTCGATCGTCCACTCCATCGCCGCGACGACCTCGTCGGCGAAGAAGAAGCGGGCGTCGCGGACGATGCGCTCCATCGCGTCGTCGCCGAGGCGCTGCCGGGCGACGGCGGCCCAGTCCGGCCCGCACACCCCGGTCAGGAACGTGTCGACCGCGCCCCGGAGGTCCCCGGACTGCGCGGCGCCCACAGCCGGCCCGACCGCCGTGCGCACGAGCTCCTCCGACGACGGTCCGGCCGGGCTCGGCGCCGGCTCCAGGAGCACCAGCCGCTCGACGGCCTCGGGCGCGTCGATCGCGCCCTGCAGCGCCATGCTCGCGCTCGAGGAATGCCCGACCCACGTGGCGCGCTCGATGCCGATCTCGCGCAGGAGCGTGCGGGCCTGGCGGGCGTGGTCGGCGAAGGTCAGGTGCGTCTCCGGCGTGGAGCTGTCGCCGTACCCGGCGCGGTGCACCTCGACGAGGCGCACCCCGTCGAGGGCGGGCTCGTCGAAGACGGGGGCGAACCAGTCGCCGAAGACGCCGGCGTGCAGGAGCAGGACGGGAGCGCCCGTCCCCCGCTCGCGGTAGCGCAGTCGGGCGTCGCCCACGTCGACGGTGCCGGTGGTGATCTCGCGTGTCTGTGTCATGGCTCCGACCCTGCTCGGCGCCGTGCCGCGGCGTATCCGTGAGGCTCACGGATCCAGGGCGCTCAGCGTGGGAGCCGGCTCCGCAACTCGACCCGGCTCGCCGCGCCGGTCTTGGCCAGGAGGTTCGCCACGTGGGTCTCGACGGTGCGCCGTGACAGGTGCAGCCGCGCGGCGATCTCCGGGTTGCCCAGGCCCGCGCCCACGAGCCGCAGCACCTCCATCTCCCGCCCGGTGACGCCCCGCGCCCGGAGCACGGGCGGGACGTCGACGACGTCGCGCTGGGGGCGCGGCACCGGCGCCCCGAGGCCCCGCAACCGCTCACGGCACCACTCCGCGAGCCGCACCTCCTCGGTGCCGGCCGCCCACGCCAGGACCTCGTGCAGGACGGGGACGGGGTCGCCGAGCACGGTGTGCTCGAGCAGGAAGCAGCGCAGGAGGTGGCGGAAGAAGGGCCGGTGGGCCAGGAGGTCGTCGGCCGCGGCGAGGTCGGGAGCGGGGTCGTCGCCCCGCTCGGCGGCGGCCACCGCGTCGCAGAGGTGCAGCGCGCCGCGGTTGAGCGCCTGGACCAGCACGTCGGAACGGCGCAGCTCCTCCCGCGGGCCGGCGTCGCCGGGCGCGACCGCCGTACGGAGCACCGCCCGCTCCCCCACCCCGGGGTCGGGCTCGTCGCCTCGGCGCGGCGCAGGTGGTCGACGGCCTCGTCGTACGCGGGCAGCGCGGCCGCGGTGTCGCCGGCGAGCCAGCGGTCGTGGGCCCGCCCGAGCGCGCGGGCGCTGGCGATGTGCACGGGGTTCGGGGCGAGCTCCGTCGCCTCGGTCAGCAGCGCGTCGGCTTCGTCGAGGCGGCCGTCGAACACCCGCCCGCGCGACACGAAGCCCAGCGCCTGAGCACGGGGGCCGTGCAGCCCCAGGCGGCCGGCGCGCTCGGCGACCCGCTCGGCCTGAGCCGCCGCGGCGACGGGACCGAGACGGCCGTTGTCGACGGCCACCAGCTGCAGCTCGAGCATCGTCGCGGTGCCGATCATGCCCGCCTCCTGCGCCAGCTCCCGCGCGCGACGCAGGGAGTCGCCGTCGCCGGTGCCGAAGATGTCGGCGACGCCGAGCTCGGAGAGCGCGCGGAGGCGCCAGTCGGTGAGTCCGTCCCGCTCGGCGATCTCCGCCGCGCGCCGGAACGCCGCCGCCGACCCCTCCGGGTCGCTGCGCCGCAGCGCCCGCCCGACGACCTCGAGGGCCTCGCAGGCGGCGTCGCCCCGGGCGGCGACCAGCGCTCGCTGTGCCAGGTCCACCGCGCGCGTCACCTCGCCCGTGCCCGCAGCGACGTGCGCGGCGACGGCGAGGACCCGCGGATCGTCGGGGTTCGCGGCGCGCGCGAGGAGGTCCTGCGCCTCCGCGAACCGCTCGGCCGCGACGCAGGCGCGGGCCAGGGAGACGGCGAGCGCGGGCCCGTCCGCCCGGCCGAGCAGGGGCCCGCCGACGGCCAGCGCCTCGTCGGTGCGGGCGGCGAGGGCGAGCACCTCGACGCGCTCGAGAGCCACCGGGACGCGGTGTCCCTCCCCCGCCAGCGCCGTCGCCTGCTCGAGGACCGCGAGCGCCGCCGACCGGGCACCCGCGGCCCGGTGCTCGCGGGCGTGGCGCAGGAGCAGGGCGGCGGCGCGGTCGGGGTCGCCGCCGCGGGCGTGCAGCTCGGCCACGCGGGCGAGCACCGGCCCGGCGAGGTCGTCCCGGTCCAGCGCGCGGGCGGCGTCGGCGGCGAGCACCGAGCGCTCGGGGCCGGTCAGCGTCGCGAGCACGGCGTCCTGGGTCAGGGCGTGGCGCCAGCGCAGCCCGCCGTCCGCCGTGGCGACGAGCAGGCGGGCGTCGACCGCGCGACGCAGGGCCGCGGCCGCCGTCGCCGCGTCGGTCCCGCGGGCCACCGGCAGCAGGTCCCACGGCAGGTCACGACCGAGCAGGGCCGCGACGCGCACGACGTCGCGGTCGCCGGGGGCGAGGGCGGCGACGCGATCGGCGACGGCGTCGGCGAACGCCTCGGGCACCTCGGTCGCCAGTGGGCCCGACGCGTGCCACCGGCCGTCGCGCCGCACGATCGCCCCCGAGTCGGCGAGGCGGGCCGCGAGCTCCTCGACCAGCAACGGCAGCCCGTCGGCGGCGCCCAGGACGTGGTCGCGGACGTCGTCGTCGGCCTCGTCGCCGAGCACCGCGCGCGTCAGGGCGGCGGCGTCGGACGGGCCGAGGCGCCCGAGGTCCACCGTCGCCACCCGGGCCCGGCGCAGCGGCGTCAACCCCTCGGGCGGCTGCTCGTCGGAACGCATCGCGCCGAGCACCCGGACCTCGGTGGTCGCGAGGCGCCCGGCGAGGTACTCGAGGACCGCGAGGGTGTCGCGGTCGGCCCAGTGGAGGTCGTCGAGGACCACGACGGCCCTGCTGACCCCCGCGATCACCCCGAGCAGCTCGCCGACGGCCTCGCCGAGCACCAGCACGGGGTCGACGAGGTGCGACCCGGCCCCGCCGTCGGCCGGTCCCGCCGTCCACGCGGGCAGGAGGCGGGCGAGGACGGCCCGGAACGGCGCGACGCGCTCGTCCTGCGCGAGGGCCGGCGACGCGGCGGCCGTCAGCGCCTCGGCGAGCGGGCGGAAGGCGCCGCCGCCGGGCACCGCGTGCCCGCGCAGCACCCGCGCGCCCGCCGCCGCGGCGCGGCCCGCGACCTCGTCGAGCAGCCGGGTCTTCCCGCTGCCCGCCTCGCCGGCGACGAGGGTGACCCCGCCGGGCCCCGACAGCGCCGCGCCCACCAGGACACCGAGCTCGTCGTCGCGTCCGACGAGCGGCGCCGCCCCCGGCCCGACCCGCATCGACCCAGTATGGCCCGCGGCCACGTGAGTGATCCGGGTCGTCGGGACGACCCGGATCACTCACGTGGCGTCAGCCGTCGAGGTCGGTGATCTTGATACCGGCGTGGACCTTGTAGCGGCGGTTGATCGCGATGAGGTTCGCCGTCAGGCATTCCACCTGGTAGGCGTTGCGCAGCCGCCCGCCGAAGACCCCGCGCACGCCGGGGATGGCGTCGGCGAGGGCCCGCACGACGTCGGTGGCCTCGCGGTCGTCGCCGAGCACGAGGACGTCGCAGTCGACCTTCGGCTGGTCGAGGTCGGCGAGCAGGACCGCGGAGACGTTGTGGAACGCCGCGGTCACGCGCGTCTCCGGGAGCAGCTGCTCGGCCTGCTGCGCGGCGCTGCCCTCCTCGACGGGCAGGGGGTAGGGCCCCTTCTTGTCGAAGCCGATCGGGTTGACGCAGTCGATGAGGATCTTGCCCTTGAGCTGCTCGGTGAGGCCCTTGAGGGTCTCGGCGTGCGACTCCCACGGGATCGCGGCGAGCACGACGTCGGCCTCGGTGGCGCAGGTGGCGTTGTCGGTCCCGCGGACGTGGTCGACGCCGGTGGCCTCGCAGTACTCGCTCGCCGAGTTCTCGGCGCGCTCGGCGGCCCGGGAGCCGATGATCACGCGGATCCCGGCGGCCGCCCAGCGCAGGGCCAGGCCCTTGCCCTGGTTGCCGGTGCCGCCGAGCACTCCGACGGTCAGGGTCGTCGGGTCGATGGCCTCACCGGATGACGGTGCACTCACGGGGTCGCTCCTCGTCGCAAACGGTCAGACTGGACTGTTTCTATCACGCCAAGACCTGCGCCAGCTCGGCGTGCAGCGCCGACACCGCCGCGTCCGCGGCCGGCACGGCGGTGAAGCCGTAGAAGCCGTGCACGAGCCCCGGGTGCTCGCGGCGGCGGGCGTCGACACCCGCCGCGATCAACGCGTCGGCGAACGCGTGCCCGGCGTCGCGCAGCGGGTCGAAGCCGGCGCTCGCGACGATCGTGGACGGCAGCCCGGCCAGCGACGGTGCGCGCAGCGGCGAGAGCCGGGCGTCGCCCCGGGGATCGTGGCCGGAGAGGTAGAGTTTCGAGCACGCCCGCACGTCGCGGGCGGAGAGCCAGTACCCCTCGGCGTTCTCGGCGAGCGAGGGGTAGCGCGCCTCGAAGTCCGGCGGCGGGTAGACGAGCAGGAGCGCGTCCGGGGCCCGGCCCTCGTCGCGCAGCGCCAGGGCGGCCACGGCGGCGAGGTTGGCACCGGCGCTGTCGCCCACGAGGGCGTAGCGCTCCGGACCGTCGGCCAGCAGCGCCCGGACCGCGGCGAGGACGTCGTCGAGGGGCGCCGGGAACGGGTGCTCGGGGGCGAGCCGGTAGTCGACGGCCACCACGACCGCGCCCAGGTCGTCCGCGAGCCGGTCCGCCGCCGCGTCGTACACGTCGCCGCCGCCCAGCACCCAGCCGCCGCCGTGGAGGAACACCACGAGGGCGTCCGACGTCCGCCTCGCGGGAGGGTGCGTCCGGACCGGCACACCGCCGGCCTCGCCCAGCTCGGGCACCCGCGCCGGGGCTCCCCCGGCCTCGCGCATCTGCGTGACGAACCGGGCGCGGGACTCGGCGACGGTGCCGTCGAACATCTCCGGCTCGTCGGCCCACCGGTCGAGCAGGGCACGGATGCCGGGGTCGAGGGCGGGTTCGGCGGCGGGTCCGGTCGGGGCACTCATCCGGGCCAGCCTAGGAGGGTTCAGGATCACCTTTCCGGGTCATCCCGTCCGATCGGGTGAGGGACGAAGATGTCGTCCGGCGGCGGGCCCAAACCCGTCGTTGCCGAATCGATACCGAAACCGCGGAACCTCCCTGGGTCCGCAGGCGTCATCCCGGTGTCGATCCCCGCGACGCCCCGGAGTTCTCCCGGCCCCCACGGCCGGTCACCCCGGCGCGGCACCCGACTCGCCCCCGCTGGATCACGAACTCGAAGGACCGGACGCACCCCGATGGCTCTCCCCTGGCCGCACAGCACGCCCACCCTGCCCCGTCCCGTGCCCGCCGCGCCGCACCCCGCGCCGGCCGGACGCACCGCGAGCCTCGCCGGTGTCGCGGATCGCGTCGGCACCGCCGCGCGTCGCCACCCGGCGCTCGGCCGCCTCGGCGCCCTCGCGACCAGTCCGGTCACCGCGCTCGTCGTCATGCTCGTCGGCCTGGCGCTGCTGTTCGTGCTGCCGATGGTCGGCCTGCCGTTCGTGGCCCTCGTCGTGCTGCCGGCCGTGGTGTACCACCTGCAGTCGGAGCGCCGGACCAACCTGCGCCGCCCGCGCCGCTGACCCCACGCCGCTGACCCCACGCCGCTGAACACAGCGCCGCGCCGGGTCGCGACAGATCAGACGAACGGCCCCGCCCCCGTGAGGGAGCGGGGCCGTCGGCGTTTCCGAGACCGGCCCGCCGACTCAGCCCTCCCCGTCCCCCGACGGTGAGGTCGTGCCGCCCGACGACGGCACCTCGGACGCCGGGGAGCTGCTGGTCGGGGTCTCGCTCGGGGTCTGGCTGGGGGTCTGGCTGGGGGTCTCGCTGGGGGTCTCGCTCGCCTGGGTCGTCGGCTGGGTCGTCGGCTCGCTGCTCGCCGGGGGCTGGGACGGGGACGGCGAGGTGGACGGCGAGCCCGTCCCGGTCGAGGTGGACGGCGCCCCGCTGCTCGTGGAGGTCCCGGACGTCGGACGCCCGCCACCACCACCGCTCCCGCTCCGGACCACCGACGATGGGCCGGCGGGAGCATCGGCCACCGGGCGCGGAGCCGGGACGCCGGGGCCGGGTGCGCCGGAACCGGGCGCCACGGACCCCGCGGGCTGCGCCAGGGGCTGCTGCTCGGAGCGGAGGGCGAGGTCGGCGACGGTCGGCGTGATCGTCGGTGAGGAGGTCACGGACCCGACCGGCGCCGCGGCCGGGGCACCCCACGGGAGCGGGGTGTCGAGCTCGGTGACGGCCCCGGGCATCGCGACGGTGGTCGAGGACTGGCTGATCGTCTGGTACACCGCCGTGCTCAGCGACGCCGCGCCCATCAGCCCGACACCGAGGGTCGCCGCGAGCCGGGTCCGTCGTCCCGCCCGCCCGCTCTCCGCGGTCGGCAGCGGATCGCAGGGCGTCTCGGACGGGGGCTCGAACACGGGGTTCCTCTCGTCGCGGGGCGCCACGCCGCCCCGAGCAGACATCCCGGGGCGGCGCCACTCAGTCCAACGCACCGGAGACGTGACGGAGGCTCGGACGATCGGGCGGAATGGGCGCGGCCCGGACGGCCCAGCGCCGTTGGGCCGGATCACCCCGTCGAGCAGCGCGAACGCCCGGCAGACCGCCTCGATCGAGTCACCCACCGTGAGCGCACCTCACGACGCGTGAGTGACGGCGCGCGGCCGCCCGCCACGGGCGGCCCTACCATCGGCTCGCGTGACCGCCGACCAGCTGCCCGACGACGAGGCCTCCGCGTCCACGAGCGAGGCCACCCCGGCCGGGGCCACCACGCCCGGCAGCGCCCTGCAGGCACCGGCGCGTTCCGCCTCCCGCGCGTGGGACAACGTCCGCCACCTGGTGACCGAGGGCCACCTCGCCGACACCAGCCGGATGCCGCGCCTGCCGGTGCTCACTGCGGACGGCTACACGGTCCACCGCTACGAGCCGACGGTCGCCCCCGACGCGTCCCTCGCGCCGCTGCTGCTGGTGCCCCCACTCGGGGCCCCGGACTTCGCGTTCGACCTGCGGCGCGGCACGAGCCTGGTCGAGGACCTGCTCGCCTCGGGCCGCGAGATCTACATCGTCACCTACGAGGCCTCCGGCCGGGCCGCCGACCGGCGCGGCCTCGAGCTGTGGGTGGACGAGATCCTCCCGGCGGCCGTCTACGCCGTGTCGGACCGCCACGAGGGCACGGCGGTCCACCTCGCCGGGTGGAGCCTCGGCGGGCTGTTCACCCTGCTCTGCGCCGCCAGCGGTGTCTCCGGCGCCCCGATCCGGTCGGTGACGGCCTTCGCGTCCCCGGTCGACGTGTCGGCGGTGCCGCTGGTGGCGCCGTTCCGGTCCGTCGCGGAGTACACCGGCGGGCGGATCTTCTCCACGGCCTACCGGACGCTCGGCTCCTTCCCCGCGAGGGCGGTGAAGTGGGCGTTCCAGCTGACCAGCGTCGAGCGCTACCTGACCAAGCCGGTGACGCTGCTGACCCACCTCGACGACCGGGAGCTCCTCGAGCAGATCGAGGCGGTCGACCTGCTCATGGCCAGCATGACCGCCTACCCCGGGCGCGCGTTCGGGCAGATCTACCACCACGTGATCCGCTCGAACGACCTCGCCGAGGACGACCTGCGTCTCGCCGGCCGTCCCGTCCGGCTGGCCGACGTCCGGGTGCCGGTCCTGCTGGTCGCAGGTGCCGACGACGTCATCGCGCCGGTCGCCGCCGTCGAGCGCGCGACCGACCTGCTCACCGCGAGCCCCGACCTGCGCTTCGTCGTGCGCCCCGGCGGCCACCTCGGCGTGCTCGCGGGTCGGCGGGCGCGCGAGAACTCGTGGCGCGACCTCGAGACGTTCCTCGACGACCACGACGGGCCTGAATGACACGGATGTGGTTCACGGCCCCCTGCCGGTCCGTGGACGTCGCGCCTCCCGTACGGTCGGCGCCGCTCCCTGGCACCCCGAGGAAGGACCCCGATGGCCGAGACCCTCAAGGCTCGCCTTCTCGACTCCGACCGCCGCGGCGCCGTCGTCGAGGACCTGCAGCTGCTCGTCGACGCGGAGGTCGCGAACAAGAGCGGCCTGTCCGGCGGCATCGTCAAGACCGGCTACGCCGCGGTGAAGAAGGTCAAGCCGGGCATCATCCCCGAGGCGATCGACAAGATGCTCGACGAGTTCGTCGAGCAGCTGGAGCCCTTCTGGGCGACGTTCACGACCGAGGCCGCCGGTGACTTCGGCACCTTCCTGGGCACCCGCCCGCAGGAGGCCTCCGAGGCCCTCCTGACCGTCACCGACCGTCGCGCCGAGCGCAGCAACCGCGCCGCGATCACGTCGGTCTACGGCAAGCTCCGCCCGAAGGCCCAGGAGAACGTCATCGAGGCGCTCCCGGGCCTCGGCGCCGTGATCGAGAAGCACGCCCGCGCCTGAGCTCCCCAGCTCCCCACGACGGCCTCGGGGCCGCGGACCGTTACCCGACGGTTCCGTGGACCCGGGGCCGTCGTGCGTGGTGAGGTGATCCAATGCACATCCTCACGGTCCTCTACCACCATCCCGCCGACCCGGCGGCCTTCGACAAGCACTACGAGTCGACGCACGCGCCGTTGGTCGGGCCCATCCCCGGTGTCAGGTCCTTCACCTATCGGCACTGCGCCTCGCTGGACGGCACCACGCCGCCGTACTACCTCATCGCCGAACTCGCCTTCGACTCGCTCGAGGACCTCCAGGGCGGGATGGAGTCGGACGCGGGCCAGGCGGCGGTGGCCGACGTGCCGAACTTCGCGGGCGACAACGTGACGATGTTCGTCGCGCACGACTAGTCCTCCTCCTCTCCTCTTCCGCGACGGGACTCGAGCCTCTTGACCTCGAGTCCCGTCGAGGTCGGACGCTCGGTCCCGGCACCGCTCCCGATCTCCGGAGGACCCCATGTCGACCCCCGCACCCTCCCGCTTCCAGGACGCCTACCTCACCGGCGAGCCGCCGTGGATCATCGGCGAACCGCAGCCGGCCGTCGTCGCCGCGGAGGCCGAGGGGCTGCTCCACGGCCGCGTGCTCGACCTCGGCTGCGGCACCGGGGAGAACACCCTCCTGCTCGCCGCCCGCGGCTACGACGTCGTCGGCGCCGACTCGGCCCCGGCCGCCCTCGACCGCGCCCGCGCGATCGCCGCCCACCGCGGGACGGCGGCGACGTTCGTCGAGGCCGACGCCCTGCACCCGTCGGAGCTGCGGGGATTCGACACCGTGCTCGACAGCGCCCTGTTCCACATCTTCGACACCGACGACCAGGGCCGGTACGCCGACGCCCTGCGTGACGTCGTCACCGCCGGCGGGCGCGTCGTCGTCCTCGGCCTGGCCCCCGGCCCGGCGTTCGGGCCCGAGGTGTCCGACGACGACCTGCGGCGGGCGTTCTCCCGTCCCGGCTGGACGCTCGAAGACCTGCGCGAGAGCGTCTACCGGGGCCGTGTGCCCGACGAGGCGCAGGCCGAGATGCTGCGCGTGCCGGTCGGCGGGCACGTCGACCTTCCCGCCTGGCTCGCGATCGCCCGGCGCGACTCCTCGGGCTGAGTCACGCCGCGAGGTGCTCCGGACGCACCGTGCCGGCGAGCTCCGCGAGCATCGCGATGTTGAGCTCGAAGGCGTGGCACGCCTCGTCGACGACGCGGACGCGCTCGACGTCGTCCCACGGGGCGGCGTCGAGCAGCGCGCGGTAGCGCGTGCGGAACGGCGGGACCGGGCCGAGCGCGGCGAAGTCGTAGAACCGCGACCCGTCCCCGGTGACCCCGTAGGTGCGCGTGAGCAGCCCGCGGACCGCCTGCCCGCCGGCGAGGTCGCCGAGGTAGCGCGTGTAGTGGTGGGCGACCCACCCGGCGGGCCAGTGCTCGACCGTCTCGCGGATCCGCTCGACGTAGGCGGCCGTCGCGGGCAGCGCGGTGAGGTCGTCGGCCCAGTCGGGGCCCCGGAGGTGGGCGAGATCGGCCGCGATGGCGTCCCGTCGCCGCAGCGCGTCGACCACGAACCCGCCGGCGACCGGGTGGTCGCGGAGGCGATCGGCCCCGTCCTCGAGGGCGCCGTAGATGTGCCAGTACTGCACGACCAGCGTCGCGTAGTCGTCCAGCGGCAGGCGCGCCCCGAACAGGGCCGCCATGTACGTGGAGTGGTGCGCGCGGTCGTGGGCCGCGGCGGTCGCCCGACGCAGGACCTGGGAGAAGGGCTGGTGCTCGCTCACGGTCCGCCTCCGGTGTCGCCGGTCTCCGTGACGACACTAGGGTCCGCGCGCGGGTAAGGCTAGCCTCACTCGCGCCCGGGCCCGGTCTGGGAGGCTCCTGCCGTGCGGGTCGCGGTCACGGGTGCGAACGGGTTCGTGGGGCGCGCGGTGGTGTCCGCGCTGGTCCGCGCGGGTCGCGACGTCGTCGCCGTGACCAGGTCCGGGGCCGTCCCCGGCGTCGTCACCCGGAACGCAGCACTCGACCGGCCGGACGAGGTCGCCGCCGCGCTCGCCGACGTCGACGCCGTGTGCCACCTCGCCGCGGTCGTGCGCGTCCGGGACTCGCTCGCCGACCCGCTGGGCACCTGGCGCACGAACCTCGGCGGCACCCGCGCGGTGCTCGGCGCCCTGCGACCGGGGGCGAGGATCGTGCTCGCCTCCACCGCGGCGATCGGTGACGACCACCGTCCCCTGCCCCACCCCTACGGCGCCGCGAAGCTCGCCGCCGACCTCGCCGCCCGCGACGCGACGGTCGGCGGAGCGCTCGGCGCGATCTCGCTGCGGCTCGCGAACGCCGCCGGGCCGGGTGACGCCGACCGGACCCGGCTGGTCCCGGCGATCCTCGCGGCGGCCTCGGAGCCCGCGGGTGAGTTCGTCGTCAACGGCGACGGCTCGGCCGTGCGCGACCTGGTGCACGTCGCCGACGTCGCGGACGCCGTCGTCGCCGCGCTCGACATCGCGGAACCCGGGTCGTACCGCGCGATCCCGATCGGCAGCGGGACTCCGGTGTCGGTCGCCGCGATCCTCGCGGCGGCCGGGCGGGTCCTCGGCCGACCGGTCCCCGTCCGCCACCGCGAGGCCGCCCCCGAACCCGCGGCCGTCACGGTCGACCCCGCCCGCGCCCGCGAGATCCTGGGCTGGACGCCCCGACGCTCGGGGCTCGATCGGATCGTGCAGGACGCGTGGGAGGTGTGGACCCGCTGAGGGTCCGGCGTTGTCGGGGGTCGGTTCTAGGATCGAACACATGAGCGAACGGGTGCTGGGGGTGGTGGAGCGGGAGGCGCTCGATCGTGCCCGTACGCGGATGGTCGCGTTGCGCGCCGAGCAGTACCGGTTGTTGGAGGACATCGCGGAGCTGGAGCGGCTCGGGGTGGCCGAGCAGACCGGGGACCGCAGTGCGATCCGGTTGTTGCAGGAGTGCGGCACTGTGGATCAGCCCGAGGCGAAGCGGCTGGTGGGTGAGGCCGCCGAGCTGACGGCGCGGGTGTCGCTGCGCGGTGAGCCGCTGCCGCCGCGGTTGCCGGTCACCGCGACCGTCGCCGGGGCGGGGGAGATTCACTCGGGGCACATCACCGTGATCCGGGAGACGATGACGCGGCTGGATCGGGTGGACGGGTTGTCGGTGGCCGATTGGTTCGGGGCCGAGCGCACGCTCGCCGAGCACGCGCGGGTGTTGCCGCCGCGGATGCTGCGCCGGTATGCGAAGGCGTTGATCGAGCACTTCGATCCCGACGGGGATGTCCCGCCCGAGGGCGAGGACGCCTGCGATGAGTTGCAGGTGGTGCGCCGCCGGGACGGGTCGCTGGCGTTCAAGGGCCGGTTGCATGATCCGGGCGATGCCGAGGCGTTCGTCGAGGTGATCGACGGGCTGGCGGTCCCGTTCGGGCCCGACGATCCGCGCAGCCTGGAGCGTCGCCGCCTCGACGGGCTCAAGGACCTCGTGCACGACGCGCGCCGCCCCGGCGGCCTCGCCGACGACACCGGCCACGAACACCCCGACACCGCGACCGACGACACCAGCACTGATGACACCGGCACTGATGACGAGGCCCTGATCCCCGAGCCCCGCCGCCCAGAACCGTCCTCCCCGCGCCCGGGGCCGGTGGACCGTCCGGGGCGGGCCTTGCTGACGATCACGATGGACCTGCGGTGGCTGCAGCAGGGCATCGGGCACGCCACCCTGGACTCCGGTGCCCTGGTCGACCCGCACACCGTGCGCCGCCTGGCCTGCGACGCCGAGATCGTCCCGATCGTCCTCGGGTCACGCTCCGAACCGCTGGACGTGGGGCGCCTTCAGCGCACCGTCACCGATGCCCTGCGCCGGGCGCTGAACCTGCGCGACGGTGGCTGCGCGTTCCCGAGCTGCTCACGCCGGCCGCGGCGTTGCCACGCCCACCACATCCGTTACTGGTTCCACGGTGGGTCGACCTGCCTGGACAACCTGGTGCTGCTCTGCCGCTTCCACCACCAGCTCATCCACGCCGGGCACTGGGTCATCGAGATCCAGGACGGACTCCCGTGGTTCACCCCGCCGGCCTGGATCGACCCCGACCAGCAACCCCGCCTCGGCGGACGACCCCGCGTCCCTCTCTGACCCGAGATGCAGTCCCGCGATCAGAAGCCGGTGTCGCTCCCGCTGCAGGAGACGACGGCGTACTGGCCGGTCGAGGTCTGGCGCGCGATCTCCTCGCCGTCAACGGTGATCCGGCAGGTGATCTCGCCGGACCCGTTCGACTGCGCCGTGAGCGAGTAGACCCCGAAACCGTCGGACGCCTCGACGGACTCGGTCCAGGGCAGGCGCTCGCCGTTGGCCTGGGAGACGCCGCCGTTCGTCCCGTAGGAGATCGACGTGGCGCGACCCGACCCCGTGACCTCGAAGACCACGCCCGACGCCGCGGGTGCGGAACTCTCGGCACCGCCGGTGGACGCCGCCGGCGCCGAGGACGGGGCAGCGGACGGCGCCGCGCCCGTCGTCCCGGTCGGGGCCGGCGAGCCCCCGCTGTTGATCACGGAGATGAGGATGATCAGGAGGACCACGCCGCCGACGATCCACGGCCACTTGCGGCTCTTCTTCGGAGCCGGCGGAGGCGGCGGCCACTGACCTGTCGGCTGCCCGTAGCCGGCCTGCGGAGCGCCGTACGGCGGGTTCTGCCCGCCGTGCCGGGGACCACCCGACGCGGCACCGTGGCCGCCCGGGGCCTGCGCGTAGCCGGGCGGCGGTGCGTACTGCGCCTGCTCCGGCAGGACCCAACGGCCCTGCTGCACGTCCCATTGCGGCGTCGGTGGCTGCGACAACTTCGTCCCCCCCGGATCTACGACTGAAGCGGCGATGGCGCCGGGCGTGACGGATCGGTCACGCAACGCTTCACTCGGATCAACGAGCTCCCATCCCCCCACGGTGCGACGACCGCTACAGTCCTTATCAAGGATTGACGAGTATCGAAGGAGAATCGATGGTCATCGTCGCCGGCCACCTCGAGGTCGAGCCCCGCCACCGCGCGGCCTACCTGGACCAGTGCACGACCGTGGTCACGCAGGCGCGGTCCGCCCCGGGCTGCCTCGACTTCGCGCTGAGCGCCGACATCGTCGACCCGGGCCGGATCAACATCTTCGAGCGCTGGGAGTCGCAGGAGGCCGTCGAGGCCTTCCGCGGCAGCGGGCCCAGCGACGAGCAGGGCGCGGCGATGCTCTCGGCCGAGGTCGCCGAGTACGACGTCGCCGACGTCCGGTCCCTGACCTGAGATTTCCGCCGGCGAAGCAGTGGGGACTGTCGGGGGGCCGTTCTACCGTTCGGTGCCATGGCTCTCTGGACCGACTTCGCCGCGGCCGCGCCCCGCATCGCCGAGGTCTTCACCCGTCGTCACGCCGCCACCGGCAAACTCTGCATGCTCGGGACGCTGCGTCCTGACGGCTTCCCCCGCATCAGCCCGATGGAGCCGCGCTTCCTCGAGGGCGACCTGTGGCTGGTGGGCATGCCCGACACCTCCAAGTTCGCCGACCTCGCGGCCGATCCGCGCTTCGCTCTCCACACCGCGACGGTGGACATGCAGGTCACCGACGGCGACGCGAAGATCTGGGGACGGGTCGAGGACGTGCGCGACGAGGCCCTGCACCAACGGTTCGCCGTGTCGGTCTACGAGGACATCGGGCTCGACCTGCGCGGCGCGACGTTCGACCAGTTCCTCCGGGCGGACATCGTCGGGGCCGCGTCCGTGGCCGTCGGGGACGAGCACATGGACGTCACCACGTGGCGCGAGGGCGGCACGGAGACGGTGATCCGGAAGCACTGACCCCGCGGCGGGGGATCAGCTCGGGAAGACGAACTGGTAGCCCTGGTCGCGCAGCCACGGCAGCAGCTGGCGCAGGGCCTCGACGGTCTGCTCGCGCGGCCCACCGCCGTCGTGGAAGAGGATCACCGCGCCCGGGTGCACCGACTGCTGCACGCTCGAGACGATCCCGCCCACGCCCGGCTGGGTCCAGTCGAGCGTGTCGACCGACCAGCCCAGGGGCCGCATGCCCGTCTGCGCCGCGGTCTGGTCCAGCTCCGGCGACCAGCGACCCTCCGGCGCCCGGAAGTAGTCGATGACGTTCGGCGGCGTCAGCACGTTGGCCAGCGAGTCGTGGCTGGTGAAGAGCTGCCGGCTCATGAGGTCCGGGGTGTTCGTCCCGACCGTCGCGTCGTGGGTCATCGTGTGGTCGCAGAGCCGGTGCCCCTCGCCGATCACGCGGCTGACCAGCTCCGGGTGCGCGACGGCCTGGTTGCCGATCATGCAGAACACCGCGGGCGCCTGGTACTCCTTGAGCAGGTCCAGCACCTCGGGCGTGTACTGCGGCGTCGGGCCGTCGTCGAACGTGAGCGCCACCGACGGCCGCTCGGTGCTCGTCGACGTGACACTCAGGAGAGACGACGTGATCGCCGGCCGCGCGGCGCCCGGCATACCCCGTGCGGGGGCGTCCTCCGCGGTCCGGGCCCGGATGCCGGCGGGCGCGCCCGCGGAGACGGCGGGGGCCGCGCTCCCGGCGAGCACGGTCTCCCGGCCGACGTCGGCGAGGACGACGACCGCGACCCCGACGACCAGCCCGACCGTCGTCAGCAGGCCGGCCCATCGATAGATGTAGGGCGGACTGACGATCTGGCGCAGGATGACGCGCTGCCGTTCCGTGAACATGAGCATCATCCGTCCCATCAGTCACAACCACCACACGCGTTACAAGCGATCGTCACCATAGAGGGCGTTCACGCGACGTTGCGCGCGACCCTCTACCTCTGATCGAGTGAATGTGTCGCCGGAACTGCTCGTAGACCTGGAGCGGTGTCGTCCGTCGAGTCGGTGAACGGCCGGGTCCTGCGGGCCATGGAGGCCACCACTGGCGTCAGCGGCATCGACCAGCGCATCCAACGCGTAGGACATCGTTGACATGTCGGCGATCTCCTACATATTGTGCTGGCGTGTCCACGGACGTCTTCCTCGCTCTGGCCAACCCGGCTCGCCGCCGGCTGCTCGAGCTGCTGGCCGACGGTCCGCGCACCGCGGGTGACCTCGCCGCCGAGTTCGACATGAGCCGCCCGTCCGTCGCGGAGCACCTCGCGGTCCTGCGGCAGGCGTCCCTGGTCACCGACGAGCCGCGCGGGCGGCAGCGCTTCTACTCGCTGAACCCGGACCCGCTCGAGGAGGTCGGGGCCTGGCTGCACCCGTTCGAACGCTTCTGGCGCCGCCGCCTGCGCGACATGGCCGATCTCCTGGAGAGCGAGGACGAGCAATGAGCTACCGACGGACGGGCTCGATCGAGGTCGACCAGTTCATCCGGGCGACGCCGGCGCGGGTCTGGGCGGCGCTGACCGACCCCGAGACGCACGCCCGCTGGTGGGCGCCGGGCGACGTCGCCGACGTCGTCGGGCACGAGTTCCATCTGGAGATGCCGGGCTTCGGCGCCGTGCCGTGCCGGGTCGTCGTCTCCGAGCCCCACGAGCGCTTCGTCTACACCTTCAACGAGGTCTGGACCCTGACCTGGCGGCTCGTCCCCGAGGGCGACGGCACCCGGCTCCTGCTGGAGCACTCGGGCTTCGACCTCGACGACCACCGCCAGCGCGACGCCTGCGAGCGCATGGGACCGGGCTGGCGCGACACCGTCCTCCCCCGCCTCGCGGAGCTCGCGGAGGACCTCGCCGCTCACGGCCGCGTGTAGGTCAGGAGCACCACCCCGGTCGACGTGGTCGTCGTCGCGGTCAGCGTGAGGTGGGTGAGCGGGCTGCCGTCGCCGAACATCCGCTTGCCGCCGCCGAGGATCACCGGGACGAGCAGCAGGCGGTACTCGTCGACGAGGTCGTGCTCCGCGAGCGCACCGAGCAGGCCGCCGGACCCGAAGACCACGAGGTCGCCGTCGACCTCGTCCTTGAGCCGGGCCACCTCGGCCGGGCCGTCGAGGCGACGGGAGTGGCCCCACGCCAGCGGGACGTCCGGGGATCGCGTGACCACGTACTTCGGCATCCGGTTCATCGCGGCGACGGCCGGGTCCGACTGATCGGCCCCGGCCCACGCGGCCGTGAAGATCTCGTACGATCGGCGCCCGAGCAGCATGCCCGCGGCGGTGGTGGTCGCCGCGCTCATGAACGACGCCATCGTGTCGTCGCCGTAGGGCGGGACCCAGCCGCCCGCGGCGAACCCGTCGTCGGGATCCTCGTCGGCGGACAGCGGCGACTGGATCACGCCGTCCAGGCTCACGAAGTTCACGACCAGCACCCGGGCCACGGCGGCGAGGCTAGCGGCCGATCCGTGTGCGGGATCGTGTCGAGACGGCACGATCGGCTCCGTCTCCCGGCCGAGACCGCGCACACCGAGGAAGGGACGACCGATGGACGCTCAGGAGATCGCCGGCGAGCTCGCTCAGCCCGGCGCGCAGGAACTGCTCGCCACGACCGCGGCCCACCTCGCCTACACGGTGGCGGACGGCACGCCGCGGGTCATCCCGGTCGGCTTCTTCTGGACCGGCGAGCAGGTGGTGATCGCCTCGGCCACCTCGTCACCGAAGGTCGCGACGCTGTCGGCCCGGCCGGACGTCGCCGTGACCGTCGACGGCGACGCGCCGACCGGAGCGCGGGCGCTGTCGATCCGCGGCCGGGCGAGCGTCGAGATCGTCGACGGCCTGGTCGAGGAGTACGTGATGGCCGCCCGGCGCAGCATGGACGCGGCGACGGCGGAGCAGTTCGTCGAGCAGTGCCGGAAGACCTACACGCAGGGGATGGCACGGATCGCGATCACGCCCAGCTGGGCGCGCTTCTACGACTTCGGCGCGGGCCGGCTGCCGCGGTTCCTGCAGGAGCTCGTCGAGGCGGCGGGCTGACTCACCGACGCGGCGTGTAGGCCAGCACCACCGCGCCGTTGCCGAGGTCGGTCACGCCCGTCAGGTCCAGGGCGGTCGTGCCGATGCCGGCCAGCAGTGACTCACCGCTCCCCGCGACGAACGGGGAGATGCTCAGGTGCAGCTCGTCCACCAGCCCCGCCTCGACGAGCGCCCGGCTGAACGGGCCGTTGCCGTACTTCACCAACGTGCCGTCGCCGGACTCCTTGAGCCGGGCGACGGCATCGACGGCGTCGCCGGCGAGGACCTCGGCGTTCCAGGTCGCTTCGGTCAACGTGGTGGACGCGACGTACTTCGGCAGCGAGTTGATCGTGTCGGCGATGCCGCCGGTCATGCTCGGCCACGTCGCGGCGAAGCCCTCGTACGTCGCGCGTCCGAGCACCAGACCGACGGCCGGCTCCAGGAGCCGGCGTTGGTACTCGAGGTGCTCGTCGTTGGTGGGGATCGCCATCTGCGCGGCCCAGAAGCCGTCCCCGGAGATCCTCCCGTCGAGGGAGAGGTGGTCGTACTCGATCAGTGTGCGCATGGCCGGAGTCGACCACCGCGGTGGTCGGTCGGTCTTGTACCGAACCGAATCCGCGCAGCAGGGTCAGAACGCGAGGAACGGGACGCCGGACCTCAGCTCGCCCGGGGTGTGGCCGGTCGCCCACCGCATCGCGCGCGCGAGCTGCGGCTGGTCGTAGTAGCCGCCCGTGGTCACCGCGTCGGCGATCGACCCGCCCGCCGCGAGGAACTGCGCGGCGTGCCGTGCCTGCTCGATGCTGGCGAGCTTGCGGCGTGAGATCCCCACGGCCCGACGGAACCGGAGCTGCGCCGTCCGTTCCGACATCGCCCGCGGCCGTTCGCCGTGGCGAATCCCGTCGACGACCGGATCGAAGAACAGCAGTCCTTCGCGCACCAGCCGGTCGACGAAGACGTCGACGTTCTGCTCGGTCGGCCTCTCCCAGTCCCGGCCGGCGAGCACGATCCGGTGGCCCGGCAGGGTCGGCAACAGAGCGTCGTTCAGGTCGGCCAGACCGGCCGGCGGGAACAGGGGCAGGTAGGCACCGAGCTGCAGCTCCACGCCGAAGAACTCCCAGCCCTCCGGGCAGGTGAGGGGCGTGGCCGCGGTCTCCGGCCCCCGGAGGTGCGCCGTCATCCGGTCGCCCTGCTGCGCGAACACCATCATCGAGGCGCCCTTGGCGGCCGAGATGAAGCTGGTCGTGGCGTCGCAGCGCGCCGACCACACCCGCTGCACGAGCGGGAACTCGCCGGCGACGGTGTCGAGACTCAGGCCCACGACGGGAGTCTAGGGACAGCTCGGCGTCGTCCGGCCCGTCTGATCCGGGTCGAGGGGGTGCGGGGCGGACGAGCCGGCCTGTAAGCCGGATCCTGTCCCCACGGGCCCTCGCGGTCCCGTGGGTGGCGACCATCCATCTCGGCCCGCCGTCGCCGGCGGGCTCCAGCGGTCTACCCGCAGGTCTCGGGCGGGCAGCCCTCGAACGACCTGCGCAGCGCCCCGCGGACGGGGCACCTTCTTGACCTTGCTCCGGGTGGGGTTTACCGAGCCGTCCTGGTCACCCAGGACGCTGGTGGTCTCTTACACCACCGTTTCACCCTCACCACCGGGCCGGAACCAGGAGCTCGAGCCCGATGGCGGTCTGTTCTCTGTGGCACTGTCCCGCGGGTCACCCCGGGTTGCTGTTGGCAACCACCCTGCCCTGTGGAGTCCGGACTTTCCTCGACGGACCCTCGTGGGGTCCGACGCGGTCGCCCGGCCGACTCGTCCGCGTCGACGAGCCTACAAGGACCCGGACCGTTAGCGTCGCGCACCGTGTCGGACCCGTCGGTGCTCCAGATCGTGCTGCTGGCCGGGCTCGGGCTGCTGGCCGGCGCGGTCAACGCGGTGGCGGGCGGCGGGTCGCTGATCGTCTTCCCCGCGCTGCTCGCGGTCGGACTGCCGCCCCTGCCGGCGAACGTCACGAACTCCGTCGCGCAGTGGCCGGGCTACGCCGGCTCGACGGTCAACGCGCGCCGCGAACTCCGGGGCCAGCGACGGCGGCTGATCAGCACGAGCATCGTCGCCGCGCTGGGCTCCGCGCTCGGGTGCGGGCTGCTGCTGATCCTCCCGCAGTCCGTGTTCGACGCCGTGGTGCCGGTCCTGGTGCTGCTCGCGAGCCTCACCCTCGGGGCGCAGCCGTGGATCAAGAAGTGGACGGGCCGGTCGGAGCGCACCGCCGACAACCCGAAGGTCCTGCTCCCGACGATCTTCTTCGCGGCCGTCTACGGCGGCTACTTCGGCGGGGCGCTGGGCGTGGTGCTCATCGCCGTGCTCTCGCTGCTCGCGCACGACACGCTGCAGCGGCTCAACGCCGTGAAGGTGCTGCTCTCGCTGGTGACGAGCACCGTGACGGTGATCCTCTTCGCCCTCTTCGCGCCCGTCGACTGGCTCGCGGTGCTGCTGCTCGCGCCGACGACGCTGATCGGTGGGTACCTCGGCATGGCCGTCGCCAAGAAGATGCCCGACGGGGTGCTGCGCTGGAGCGTCGTGGTGCTCGGCGTGGCCGTGGCGATCTACCTCTGGCTCCGCTGAGGGTATGAGGGTGGCGGGATGAGCACGGCCCTCGCGGTCGGCCTCCTCGCCGTCGTCCTCGTCGTCGCGGTCACCCGACCGCGGGGCCTCCCCGAAGCCGCCGCGGCGGTGCCCGCCGCCGCCGTGGTGCTGGCCGTCGGGCTCCTCACGCCGGCGGCGGCGTGGGAGGAGGTGCGCGAGCTCGGCCCGACCGTCGGATTCCTCGCCGCGGTGCTCGTCCTGGCCCACCTCGCGGACGCCGAGGGCGTGTTCCGGTGGGCCGGCGGGGTGCTGGCGCGGCGGTCGCACGGGCGCCCGCAGCGGCTGTTCGCGCTGGTCGTCGTCGCGGCGGCGCTGACGACCGCGGTGCTGAGCCTCGACGCGACGGTGGTGCTGCTGACCCCGGTCGTGCTCGACACGGTGCGACGGCTCGGCGCGCGCCCGGCCCCGCCGGCCTTTGCCTGCGCGCACCTGGCCAACAGCGGCTCGCTGCTCCTGCCCGTCGCGAACCTCACCAACCTGCTCGCCTTCCGGGCGACCGGCCTGGACTTCCTGGGCTTCGCCGCGCTGATGCTCCTGCCGCAGCTCGCGGTGCTGGTCGTGGAGTACGTCGGGCTGCGGATCACCTTCCGCCGGGAGCTCGCCGAGCCCGCCGGGCCCGACGAGGAGGGCGCGGGCGCCCCGCTCCCCCGTTTCGCCGTCGGGGTCCTGGCCGCCACGCTCGCCGGGTTCGCGGTCGCGTCGCCGCTGGGCGTGGAGCCGGTGTGGGTGGCGGTGGCGGGCGCGGCGGTGCTCGCGGTCCGAGCGCTCGCGGCGCGCGAGACCCACGTGCGCGACCTCGTCGCCGCGGCCTCGCCGGGCTTCTGCGTGTTCGTCCTCGGCCTCGGCGTCGTCGTCGCCGCGGTGACCGAGCGGGGTCTGGGCGACGTGATCGCCGGGCTCCTGCCCGCCGGGACCTCGTTCCCGGCGCTGCTCGGGCTGGCGGCGATCGCGGCGGTGCTCGCGAACCTCGTCAACAACCTGCCCGCGACACTCGTCCTGCTCGCCGCGCTCGGCCCGACCCCGGCCACGGGTGCGGTGCTCGCCATGCTGATCGGCGTGAACGTCGGCCCGAACCTCACCCCGGTCGGCTCGCTGGCCACGCTCCTGTGGCGCCGGGTGCTGGCCGTCCGCGGCGTACCGGCGCCGCTCGGGACGTTCACGCTCGCCGGGCTCGCCACGGTCCCGGCGTGCCTCGTCGCCGGGACGGGCGCGCTTGCCCTCGTCCTGTCCTGGTGATCAGCGCAGCGCGGCGTTGAACGACTCGGTGTCCGCGATCTGCTCGAAGTGCACGAGCCGGCCGTCCCGCATCTGCCAGACGTGGGCGAAGCGGGCCGCCATCGACTTCCCCGTCGCACGGCTGGTCCCCCGGTAGGTGCCGACGGCGACGACGAGCTCCCCCTGGGCGACCACACGCTCGGGCTCGACGAGGAAGACCTCCCACGCGTTGCCGATGGGCACGAAAACGCCGTCGACGACGCCCTGTGGCCCGTGGAACGTGCCCGCGTTGGGCGCGGTGGACTCGACCCAGACCAGCTCGGGATCGAAGTGCTCGAGCACGGCGGGGATGTCGCCCCGGCCGAAGGCGTCGTAGACCGCGCGGGCGATGGTCGCGTTGTCGGTGGTCGTGGTCATGGGTGCTCCCCTGCTCGATGCGTGCTCACGAGCGTGGGACCGCGCGGGCGCGCCGGACAGGTCGCGAACTACGTACGAGCCGTCATCGCCTGCGTCCCCAGCGCCGCCAGCAGGTCGAGGCGCCCGCGCGCGTCGCTGCCCGGGGTGGGCGTGAAGACGAGCAGCCGCAGGTCGTCCTCGGCGGTGGTGAGGGTGTCGCAGTCGAGCTCGATGTCACCGACCTCGGGGTGCACGACCGTCTTGTGGCTCTGGTGGTGCCCGGCGACGACGCCGGAGTCCCACAGCCCGGCGAACTCGTCGCTGGCGCGGTACAGGTCCTCGACGAGGGTGCTCAGCTCCGGGTCGTGCGGGTAGCGGCTGGTACTCCCGCGCAGGTCGGCGACCAGGGACGCGGCGAGGGCGTCGCGCTCCTCGCGGGTGTGGCGCACGCGGTCATTGGCCTCGCCCTCGGTGAAGATCCGCCAGAGCGTGCTGCGCCGTCGCTCCTCGAGCGCCGTCGGGTCGCCCATGAGCGCGGCGTAGAGCGGGTTCCAGGAGACCAGCGTCCAGGTGACGTCGAGGACGCCGATCGGGCTGTCGTGCAGCGCCTCGACGATCCGGCGCACGCCGGCGGGGATGCGCCGGGAGATCCGCCCGCGGTCGGCGGCGTGCCCGGCGAGGCGGAACAGGTGGGCCTGCTCGGCATCGGAGAGCCGCAGGGCCCGGGCCAGCGAGGCGCAGACCTGCGCCGACGGGGTGCGCGTGCGGCCCTGCTCGAGGCGCACGACGTAGTCGATGGAGATGCCGGCGAGCAGCGCGAGCTCCTCGCGGCGCAGACCCGGGGCGCGACGCGGCGCGTTGACGGCCATGCCGACCTCGGCGGGGTCGGTGCGGTCGCGCCAGGTGCGCAGGGACGCGGCGAGTTCACCGGTGCTCACGCCCCGATCATCCGCCCGCCGCCACCCCGTGGGGGGTACGGGATGTACCAGGACGACCCGGCACTCCCCACCGGCGTGCCGCCTGGCGCAGGGTGGGGACATGACCTCACCGGCACTCACCGACCGCCTCGCGCTCGCCGACGACCTCGTCCTCACGCGCATGGGCTACGGCACCATGCAGCTCGCCGGCCCCCACGTCATGGGCCCGCCGCGCGACCGCGACGAGGCGATCGCCGTCCTGCGCGAGGCCGTCGACCGCGGTGTCACCCACATCGACACCAGCGACTACTACGGCCCGTTCATCGTCAACGAGATCCTCCGCGAGGCCCTCCACCCCTACCCCGACGATCTGCGGATCGTCACCAAGGTCGGCTGCCGGCGCGGGGACGACGGGTCGTGGAACCTCGACACCTCGCCCGACGAGCTCGTCCGCGAGGTGCACGAGAACCTCGGGCGGCTCGGCCTGGAGACCCTCGACGTCGTCAACCTGCGCGTCTCCGACGACCACGACGAGTCGCTCGCCGAGGCCTTCGCGACGCTGGCGAAGCTGCAGGAGCAGGGCCTCGTCCGTCACCTCGGGGTCAGCAACGTCTCCCCCGCCCAGCTCGCCGAGGCCCGCACGGTGGCGCCGGTGGTGTGCGTGCAGAACCACTACAACCTGGTGCACCGCACCGACGACGACCTCGTCGACCACTGCGCCGCCGAGGGGATCGCGTACACGTCGTTCTTCCCGCTCGGTGGGTTCTCGCCGCTCCAGTCGGACACGCTCGCACGCGTCGCGCAGGACGTCGGGGCGACGCCGCAGCAGACCGCCCTGGCGTGGCTCCTGCAGCGCTCCCCGACGATGCTGCTGATCCCCGGGACGTCGTCGCGGGAGCACCTGCGCGAGAACCTGGCCGCCGCCGACCTGGTCCTGCCGCCCGAGGCCGTGGCCGAGCTGGACTCGATCAGCCAGGGCTGACCCGGCTGAGCTGGCCGACCCGGGCCGGTCGCGTTGCGCGACCGGCCCGGTGCTCGGCAGGCTCTGTCGACGTGACGACCCCCGAGGCGGCCGACCGTGCCCACGTCCGCGAGCAGGCGCTGGGCATCGCGGCGGGCTGGTCGCCGCCCGACGCCCCGGCGACCTGGGAGCTGACCGCGGAGCTCTTCCGCGCGATCGCCACCGAGCCCGACCTGCTCGGATCGCCGCGGGCATCCCCGCCGACCGGCTCCCGCCCCTGCTGCTCAGCGCCGCCCTCCGCTACCTCGTGGCCCGGCGGGGCCCCGAGCCGCTCGCCGGCTACTTCCCGACGCCCGGGTCCGGGCAGCCGCGCCTCGACGAGGGGTTCCGGCCGGCGCTCGTCGCCTTCGCCCGCGAGCACGCCGCCGAGCTCGCCCAGCTCTGCGCCGAGCACCGCTACCAGATGAACGAGGTCGCGCGGAGCGCCGACGTGCTGGCTGTCCTCGGGGCTGTCCACGGAGCGGGCCGGCTCGACCCCGACCGGCCCCTCGCGCTCGTCGACCTCGGCACCGGGGCAGGCCTCGGCCTGCACCTCGACCGCTACCGGTACCGCTTCGGCGACCGGACCCTCGGCGACCCGGACGCCGCGCTGACGATCACCCCCGAGTTGCGCGGCCGCCCCGCCCCGCTGCCGTCGCGGATGCCGACGATCGCCGCGCGCCTCGGGGTGGACGTCGAGCCCCTCGACCTCGGCGACCACCGGGTGCGCGAGTGGCTCGCCGCCTGCATCCCGCCCGAGACGACGGCCGTCGACCGGTTCGCGGCCGCCTCGGAGGTCGCCCGCGCGCACCCGGCGGACCTCGTGCGCGCCGAGGTCGTCGACGACGTCGTCGGCCTGTGCGCGCGGATGCCCGAGGACGCGCTGCTCGTGCTCGTCGACACCTACGTGCACGTGTTCCTCACCGACGAGCAGCGGGCGCGGTTCCGCCGCCAGCTCACCGAGCTGGGCCGCGACCTCGTGTGGATCTCGGTGGACCCGCTCGTGCCGCTGGGCCCGGAGGGCACCGAGAGCGTCCAGTACCTGCCCGTCCCGCCGCGCGCGCTGGAGGCCTCGCGCGCCGGTGTCACGGGGGTCGTCGGGCAGCTCTCGGTGTCCCGCGACGGCACGGCCGAGGGCGAGGTGCTCGGGCTCGCGCACCCGGGCGGCGCGTGGATCGAGTGGCTGTAGGCGCTCGGGCCAGGTACCGCTAGGCCCTTACCGCTGAGCCAGGTACGACGTGTCGTTGACCAGGCGCACCGAGGCCCCGCCGTCGGGCCAGAACTCGACGACCGACAGGCACGCCAGGTCGAGGTGCAGGCGGAAGAGCAGCGACGGCCCGGCGTCGAGGGCGCGGCGCAGGATCAGCTTGATCGGCGTGACGTGGCTGACGACGACGACGGTCTGGCCGGGGAACCGGCCCAGGAGGTCGCCGAGGGCGGCGTCGACGCGCTGGGCGACGACGTCGAAGCTCTCCCCGTCCGGCGGGCTGACGCTGCTGTCGCCCAGCCAGGCACGGTGGACGTCGGGGTCCTGCGCGGCGGCCTCGGAGAAGGTCAGGCCCTCCCAGGCGCCGAAGTCGGTCTCGGTGAGGCGCTCGTCGACCCCTACCGGCAGCCCGAGCACCCCGGCCACCGGCTCGGCGGTCTGGCGGGCCCGCGTCAGCGGGGAGCTGATCACGGCGCGGATGTCCCCGTTGCTGCCGACGTGCCGGGCCGCCAGCGCGGTCGCCGCGGCGGCGGCCTGCTCGAGGCCGTCGCGGGTGAGCTCCGGGTCGCCCCGGCCCGAGTAGCGGCGCTCGACCGACAGCGGGCTCTGCCCGTGGCGCAGCAGCAGCAGGCGGGTGGGCATCGTCGACCCGCGCCCCGTCCACGAGCCCGCGGTGGTCATACGCTCGCCTTCCCGGAGCTCTTCTCGGTGCGCACCACGATCGTCCCGCACTGCTCGCACCGCACGACGTCGTCGGGCGCGGCCGCCGCCACGGCGCGGATCTCGTTGCGGTCCATCTCGATCCGGCAGCCGCCGCAGCGCGCACCGACGAGCTCGCCGGCACCGGTGCCGGTGCGGGCGCGCAGCTGGTCGTAGAGCGCGAGGAGGTCCTCGGGCAGGGTCGTCGCCAGCTCGGCGCGCTCGGCGCCGCGGCGCGCCTCCAGCACGTCGATGTCGCCGAGCACGCCGTCGCGGCGCTCGACGGCGTCGGCGAGCGCGGTCTCGGCGGCGTCGAGGGCGGCCTGCTCGTGCGCGAGGTCGGTCTCGGCGGCGTCGAGGCGCTCCATGGCCTCGAGCTGGGAGTCCTCGAGCACGCCGCGGCGCCGGGCGAGGGTGTCGAGCTCGTGGGACAGGTCGGTCACCTGCTTCGCCGAGACGCCGCCGGAGTCGACCAGCCCGCGGTCGCGCTCCTCGCGCGCGGTGACCTGCGCGACCTCCTGCTCGAGCTTCGCCACGTCCCGGCCCAGGTCGCCGACCGAGGTGCGCGCGGTGACGACCGCGTCGCGGTGGGCGCGGACGGTGGTCTCGGCGTCCTCCACCGCGGTCTGCTCGGGCATGGTTCGGCGACGGTGCTGCGCGCGGGCGAGCTCGGCGTCCAGCCCGGCGAGGTCGAGCAGACGGCGTTGGGCGGACGGGTCGGCCTTCACGAGATCACGGCTCCTGCTGAGGACGGTTCGGGCGAGGGGCTGCCGAGGGACCAGGCGTCGGTGCGGGTGGTCGACACCGTGATCTCCAGCTCCGGCGCGGCCGCGGCGAGCACGGCAGCCGCCTGGGCGCACCACGGGTGCTCGGAGGCCCAGTGGGCGACGTCGACCAGCGCCGGCGCGCCGGCCTCGGCGAGGTGGTCGGTGGCGGGGTGGTGGCGCAGGTCGGCGGTGACGTAGACGTCGACGCCGGCCGCGCGGGCGAGGTGGAGCATCGAGTCGCCCGCCCCGCCCGAGACGGCGACGCGCCGCACGGTGCGCTGCGGGTCGCCGCCGGTGCGCACGCCCCACGCCGTCGCCGGCAGGGCGTCGGCGACACGGCGACTGAAGTCGGCGAGCGACTCGGGGGCGCTCAACGACCCGATCCGGCCGATCCCCACGGATCCGTCGTCCTGCGGGGCCAGCGGCGCCTCCACCGTCACCCCGAGCGCCTCGGCCAGCGCGTCGGACACCCCGGGGCGGGCGGCGTCGGCGTTGGTGTGGGCGGTGAACAGGGCCACGCCGTGGCGGATCAGCCGGTGCACCGCCGTGCCCTTCGGGCCGGTCGCGGCCACCCCGTGCACGCCGCGCAGCAGCAGCGGGTGGTGGGTGACGAGCAGGTCGGCCCCGACCGTCACGGCCTCCTCGATCACCTCGGGCAGGGGGTCGACGGCGATCAGGACGCGGCGGACGCCCTCGGCCGGGTCGCCCACCGCCAGGCCGACCGCGTCCCAGTCCTGCGCCAGCGCGGGCGGGTAGGCCGCCTCGAGGGCGGCGACGGCGTCGACGACGGTGACGGGGGGCATGGCCCCCCATTCTGCCCACCGGCGGCGGGCGGCACCGGGCGGGCGGGATCAGGGATAGACCTGCCGGCGCAGGCCGTCCACCCACGGGTCGAGGGCGGCGACGATCCCGTCCCACGGGGCCTGCCACAGCGCGACGAGGACGACGAGCAGGACGAGGACCACCAGCGCCGCCCGGAAGGCCCGCACGTGCACCGGGGGCGTGCTCACGCCGGCTCCCCGACGGCGCCGACCGTGACGGCCGTGCGCGCCGGCGGGAGCGGCAGGCGGCCCCGCTCGGCGAGCCAGCGCAGCGGGGCGAGAGCGGTGTGGCGGTCGTCGGGCTCCCAGCCGGTGTGCGAGGAGACGAGGAAGTACCCGACGGCGGCGAAGTCCCGCTCGGCCGCGACGACCAGCTGGTCCTGGCCGTGGTCGCACAGCCAGCGGCGCACGGCGAGCCGGTCGGGCCGCAGGTCGGCGGCGATGGGGTGGTCGACGAGCAGGTCGGCCTTGACCACGACGACGGCGAGGTCGGTGCGGTCGAGGCGGGCGCCGAAGTCGCGCAGCCGGGGCACCGTCGCGTCGTAGGCGACCTCGGGCGGGTCGACAGCCGGCGCCGCCTCGGCCTCGTCCACCGGGCCGCGCAGCACCTCGTCGGCGACCTCGGGGATCGAGAACGGGTCGACGACCACGATCATCTGCCCGGCCTCGTCCAGGAACCGCAGGTCCTCGGTGGCCGAGCGGGTGGAGAAGAGCTCGCCGGCGGCGTCGAAGGTGTGCAGCAGCGCCCGGCGCCGGCCCTGGGTCACCGTGCACACGAGACCCACCGGCGCGGCCGCCTCGGTCTTGGCGACACGGCCCGCGCGGACCTGCTCCACGCCCTCGCGGAAGCGCGCGGCGTCGGCCTCCCGGCGCGGCTCCAGCGTCCCGCCGCCCGCGACCGCCTGCCGGCGCAACGCCTCGAGCCCGGCGTAGATCAGGCTCGTCTTGCCGGCCGAGACGGGACCGAGCACCGGGATGCTGACGTCCGTCCAAACCCCCGAGCCGTCCTCGAGGGCCTCGTCGCACTGGGGGCAGCGCGGGGCGTGGTCCCGCCCGGCGCGCGACACCGTCGTCGGCATCGGGCGCCCGCAGCGACAGCGGTGCACCAGCACGCCGAGCCGGCTCGGCCGCACGTCGTGGTGCACGAGGCCGCACGCGCAGGCGTAGCCGGGCAGGGTGGTCCGCCAGAAGCAGTACGGGCACCGCGCCGCGGCCCGGTTGCGCCGCCGCAGCAGGGCGTCGACGGCCCGCAGGAGCCGTCCGGCCGCGCCCCACACGAGCGCGGCGAGCGCGAGCCCGGTGACGACGAGGGCGAGCACCGCGAGCCCCGTCACGACCGCGCCGACGGTGACCGCGAGCAGCAGCAGGAGCCCGGCGATCCCGAGCGGCCAGAGGGCCAGCCACGCCTGCGGGTTCAGCAGGCCCCCGAGCGGCGACCAGAGCGCCCCGAGCGCGTCGCGCCCGCGGCGGGCCATCGCGCCGACGTCGACCCGGGCCTGGCCGGCCAGGTAGTGCGGCCAGGCGCGGTCACGCCCGTGGCCCGGGGGCGCGGGCGGGAACCAGGGCCCGTCGACGTCGTCGGGGGTGAGCAGGTCGGTGTCGGCCGCGAACGGGCCGGAGAGCAGGACGACCAGCGCCCCGAGGGCCCCGAGCAGCACGCCCACCAGCACCAGCCAACCCGCGAAGGGCCACACGACGAACCAGAGGAACGCGGCGCACAGCGCGAGGTAGGCCGTGACCCCGAGGACGGCGAGGGCCGCGAGGGCCGCCTGCGGCACGGCTCAGCCCTTCTTCCGCCGGCCGAACCGGTCGCGCCACGACGGGCCGCTGTGCGCGGCGAGCGAGGAGGCGGGCCTCCGGCGCTCCCGCCACAGTTCCAGGACCCCGTCGTCGACCGCCCGCTCCCCGTCGTCGGCGAGCAGAGCGGTGACGGCCCGGGTGATGTCCGCGTCGAGCCCCGAGCGGACGCCGTCGAGCCTCGTGAGGTGCCGGTGGCCGACGCGGGCACGCACGGCGGTCTCCTTCGTCGCGAACACGAACAGCACCGCCGTGCTCCGGGGGTCCGGGGCGTGGTCGGGGTCGCCCTCGGCCCACGCGTAGAGCTGGGTGAGCATCGTGTCCCGCAGCGGCGACGGGCCGGCCGCGACGAGCACCCGCCCACCCACCGAGGGGCCGGCCCCGCGCACGGCGCGCACCAGCCGGTTGCGGTCGGCGCGGGTGGGCCGGGCGGCCGTCGCCAGGAGCAGGCCGAGGTCGCCGGCCTCGTCGAGACGTGCACCCTGCTCGAGGCGCTCGACCACCTCGGTGACCGAGGCGTCCGCGGGCGGCCAGTCCTGGTGGCCCAGGGCCCGGGGCGGCAGGCCCGCCTTCTCGAGGACGTCGAGGGCGGCCCGCGCGTCCTCGTCGACGGCGGGCGCCCGGGTCAGCGAGTGGTAGGCGACGACGGCGAGCGCCCGGTCGTGCGCCTGCGGCGGGGTCGCCTCGAGGAACCGGCGCACGGTGGCGTTGTCGACCGGCTCGCGCCCCAGGACGCGCTCCCACGTGGAGACCCAGCGTCCGTTCGGTCCCGGCACCACCGCGGCGGCCAGCCCGGCGAGCGCGAGCCGGGCGGGCTCGCCGCCGGCGTCGACGGCGGCCCGGGCGACCACGACGTCCAGGCGCCCGACCGCGCCGAGCACCGGGATGCGCCCGGCCAGCGGCTCCGGACGGCGCCACCAGCGGCGCGCGACGTCGGCGGCGGTCCGTTCGCGGAGGTCGGGCTCGCCGAGCCGGCGCTCGAGCTCGCGGTGCAGGTCGGCGACCACCGCGGGGCCGACGGCCCCGCCGTCCGGGTCGACGACGGCGTCGGGGTGGTCGTCGGGGTGATCGGCCCACCAGCCCACGAACTGCCGGGCCACGCTCTCCGGGACGGGCAGCGCGTGTCGGTGGGCCAGGCGCAGGGCCGCGGCCGGGTCGGCCCGCTGCGCCACGCGCTCGAGCGCAGCCACCTGCCCGGGGCGTCCCCGGGCGCCTGCTCCCCCGCGACCGGGCGCAGCGGGGTGTCGGGCACCGGGCCGCCGTCCGCGGCGAGGTCGGCCTCGTGGTCGAACAGGCGACGCCGCGCGGCCTCGGCGACCGCGTCCCACCCGAGCTCGGCGGCGCCGGGCGCGGCCGCCCGGGTCGCGGCGACCTCGTCGAGGTCGACGAGGGCGGTGTGGTCGTGGGTCCGGGCGACGAGCGTCCCGATCAACGGCGCCCCGAGGACGTCGACCGCCCCGGGCCTCGCCGTCCGCAGCCAGCCCGCGATCCGGACCGCGGTGCCGGGGTCGACGCCGAGCGGCAGTCCCACCGTGAGCGCCGCCGCCTCCCGCTCGACCTCCCCCGGGACGGCGCGCCCGTCGGGACGGCCCTCGCGGGCGAGCTGGCCGGCGACCTCGACCGCGTCGACGACGTCGAGCGGGTCGTCGGCCCCCAGGAACAGCGGCACCCAGAACAGCGCCTCCGCCGACGGCACGATCTCCGGCGGCACGATCTCCGACGGCACGATCTCCGACGGCACGATCTCCGGCGGCGCGCCGTCGAGGAGGTCGAGGACGAGGTAGCCGTCCTGGCGCCGGTACGGCGCGGCCCAGTCGGGGTGGGCGACGACGACGTCGTGCGGGCTCCGGTCGGGGTCGGTGGCGAAGATCTTGAAGCTGATCGCGAGGGCGCGTTCGCGGTCCAGGAGCAGCGTGGCCGCCGCGAGCCAGCACGCCGCGTCGTCGCCGCGGTCGGTGACGAGCAGGACCCGGCGCCGGTCGGCGCCACCCTGCAGGCCGCCGAGGGCGGTCACGAGCGCGAGCAGCCGCTCGCGACCACGGGGGGCGGCCGCGATCCGCTCGCGGACGGTCTCGGTGTCCCACGCCCCGGGGTCCGGGTGGGGCGGGACCGGGGCGCACGACGTCGTCGGTGCCGGGACCGACGCCCACCACGACGCGCCCCAGAGCTGGGCGGGCCGGACCAGGCCGTACGACCCGGCCTCGCGGGTGACGACGGCGTGGGTGAACTGGTTGCCGTCCCGGTACCCGTTGGCCTCCCGGCCGAGGTAGCGACCCCCGGCCGTCACGTAGGTCCTCTCGCGCTCGGCTCCGTCGTCGCCGGTCCCGTCGTGCAGGTGGGCCAGCGACGGCGGGAAGTCGGCCACGGGGCGGCGATCGCGCATCCAGCGCACGGGCACCTCGTAGAGCGCGCCGCGCTGGACCAGCCGCTGCTCGTCCTCCCCCGCGCCCTCCGAGCGGGCCTGGAACCCGAACCCGGCGCCGCCGCCGAGACCCTGCCCCGGCAGGCAGTCGGTGTAATACAGCGACGCGAACGCCGCCGGCTCCCGCCCACTCACGGTCGGCTCCGGTCGACGACGCCGAGGCGGTGCAGGAGCCAGAGCAACGGCTCCTCGACCCGGAACGGCTGCACGCCGCCGGGGTCGACCTGCTTGACCTTGTAGTCCGGTGGCGCGCCGAGCGCCGAGACCGCGAAGTAGCGGAAGGTCCGGTAGTTCAGTCGCAGGTGCGCGTCGACGTCGTCGGCGTCGAAGCGGTGCAGCAGCGAGGCGACGTACTCGTGGACCGCCTCGCCGGCCTCGTCGTCGTACCCCGCGCCGGGCCGGACCGGCGCGAAGATCGGGTCGGACGTCCCGAGGATCGGGAAGAGCGCGTCCATCTTCGCGAAGGCGACCGCGATCGGCGTCGTCACCGGCCGGTGGGCCTTCACCCCGCCGGTGGCGCGCAGCAGCTCGGTGACCCGCATCAGCACGTCGAGCGGGCCGTCCGCCCCGGTGACGGCGGCGTCGGGGACGTCGAGGCGGTCCCGCACGCCGGGGAGATGCCACGGGTCGAGCAGGACGATCATGCCGTCGGCGGAGCCGAGGTAGGCCTGGGTGTGCACCGACTCCTGGGAGGTCAGGTCCTCACCCGCGGTGTCGTAGAAGGACAGGATCGTCGTGCGCAGCGAGGTCCGCCCGAGCAGGCCGCGGCGCGGCGAGCGCCACTCGACCACCAGCGGCTCCTTGCGGCTCTCC
This sequence comes from Actinomycetospora sp. CA-053990, assembly GCF_050948445.1. Taxonomy (NCBI): domain Bacteria; kingdom Bacillati; phylum Actinomycetota; class Actinomycetes; order Pseudonocardiales; family Pseudonocardiaceae; genus Actinomycetospora; species Actinomycetospora sp. CA-053990. The sequence goes on from NZ_CP192043.1 coordinate 3,853,085, forward strand.
CGTGCTGCGGGGGTGCTCTCGAACAGCTCGCCGTCCTCGAAGAGCGCGCGCTGGTAGCGCGCGAGGTACTCCTCGGTGCTCGTCTCGCCTCCCTGCCGGTCGCCGACGAGGCGCACGTCGGCGTCGAAGCGGCGGCGGACGACCGTGCGCAGCTGGTGGTGGAGCACCGTCAGGTAGACGGTCTTGCCCGCGCCCTTGCCGCCGACCATGCCCACCAGCGGGCTGCGGCTGCCGACGAACGTGGTGGGCAGCGGGGTGTGGCACACGGGGCACGCCCGCACCCCGGTGCGGCCGTGGCAGTGCGGGCAGTCCGCCTGCGTCGCGGAGCGCAGGGAGCGCGGGGGCACGAACGTCGGGTGGACGTCGCCGACGAAGCCGGTGTGCCGGGCCCGCTCGGGATCGGGTGCGCGGCGGCACCCCTCCACTCCCGGCGCCCCGACCCCGGTGCACTGGAACGCGAGGGCCGAGTCGTCGATCCGGTGGTAGCAGTACGGGCACGGCACGCCGGCCATCACGACACCTCCCTCACGACACCTTGAGCGCCGAGACCGGCGGGTCGACGAGGGCGACCTCGTCACCGCAGGAGAAGCAGCGCAGCCAGTACGGGCGCCGCATCCGGGGCAGCGGCGCGGAGAAGACCGTCGGCAGCGTCGACGACAGCTCGACGCGGTGGCGCACGAGCTCCACCCCGGCTCCCGGGGTCAGCGGCATGACGCGGCCCTCGCTGGCCACGAGGACGACGTCGACGGTCCCGCTGCCCTGGCCCGGCGGCACCGACACGACGCACTCGCGGGTGCCGCGCAGCCGCGAGCCCTGCTGGGCGACGGTGTAGCGCACGGGCCGGACCGGCGCCTCGACCCGCACGACGACCGGCGCCGAGACGCTCCGGTCGGGGCCGGCACCGACGACGGCGCGCACCTCGACGACGCCGGTCACCCCGGCGGGCAGGTGGAACCCGCCGGTGTCGCGGTAGCGCGCTCGCGTCGTCCGGTCGCCGCCGCCGGACCACCCGATCTCCGCGACGGCGACCCCGGTGGGCCAGACCCAGGACAGCACGACATCCTCGCCGCGCCGCTGGGCACGCAGCTGCGTCGGGGCGGGGACGAGGTCGTGGTCGGCGTCCAGCCCACGCACCCGACCGGCCGGCGCCCGCGTGAACGCGGCGACGTGCACCCGGCCGGGCGGCACGGCCGCGAGCAGGCTGTCCCAGCCGTCCCGGGTGCGGGGCACCCCGGGGATCGCGGTGCCCCAGGCCTCCACCACGCGCGCGGTGAGCAGCGCGCCGACCTCGCCGGGCGGCGGGGTGCGGGCGACGCGGATCTCGACGTCGGCCCCGCGCGGGGTCCGCCAGCTCACGCGCAGCCGGACCTCGGCGCCGTCCTGCTCCGGCGCGACCTCGAGGGCGGTGACGGGCGCCGAGTCCGCGCGGACACCCCCGTGCCCGGCCTGCGGCTCGGCGACGAGCTCGCGGCCCTGCTCGGCGTACACCGCGGCGATCTCGTAGTGGTACTCGACGCCCTCGACGGCCGTGGTGTCGGTGAAGCCGCGCAGGGTCGCGGTCATCTCGGCGACGTCGGGGCCGTCGGCCCCCGCGTGCCGTCGCACCCGGACGGCCACCGCGCCCGGGTGCGCCCGCCAGCGCCCGACGACCGCCCCCGGCTCGCCGACGATCTCGACGTCGGCGACGGGCGGGACGACGGTGACGCTCGCGGCGACCGCCGACGACCGCGCCGCACCGACGGCCCGGCCGGCGAGCACCGCGTAGTGCACCGGGCGGCCCACCGGCGGCGCCGGGTCGGTGGTGAAGCGGGCACCGGCGACGTCGGCGACGACCGTCCCGTCGTCGGCGTCGCGCGCGGCGCGGTCGGTGCGCCGCACGACCCGGTACACGGCGTCGTCGGCGTGGCTCGGCGGCGCGGTCCAGGAGATCCGCACGCCCGCCCCGTCGGGGACGACCTCCACGCCGGTGACCGGGGCGAGCGGGACGTGGGCGAGCTCCTCGGCCAGGTCCTCCCGGTCGGCGGCGACCGCCAGCGCCGCGCGCAGCCTCTGCTCGGCGAGGTCCGGGCGGTCGTCGCGCAGCGCCGCGGACGCCTCGTCGCGCAGCGCCTCGACCTCGCGGGTCCGCGCCTCGAGCAGGCGGCGCGCCTCGACGGCGGCCTCGTCGTCCAGCACGGCGAGCAGGCGCGCCGCGGCGACGGGGCGGCCCTCCGCGAGCAGCGTCCGCAGCTCGGTGAGCGGGTCGGTGGGCACGACGGCGGTGCTCTCGGCGAGCAGGTGCACCACGATCCGGCGGGCCTCGCGGGGCGCGAGCCGCGCGGCCTCCAGGCGCCGGACGAGCCCGGACGGCACGGCCCCGGCCGCCCGCTGCGCCCGCACTGGCTCCAGGAGCAGCACGAGGGACAGGGTGCGGAGGTCGACGCCCTGCACGGCGGCGGTCCGCAGACGTCCGAGGACGTGCTTGGCCGGTCCGCTCGTCGCGGTGTCGCGGCCGCGGGCCACGGCCTCGATCCGGGCCTCGACGGCGGCGAGCTCCAGGCCGCCCGGCGCCGCGGGCGTGGCGGAGAAGGCGTCGAGCAGCGTGAACGCGCCGGCCTCGGGGTGGAGCAGCGCCGGGACGGACGGCGCGCCGGCGGCGGCGAGCCCGTCGGTGAGCGTCCGCACCGCGTCGCGGGACACCCCGCTCTCCCCGCCCACCCCGGGCAGCTCCCGCGCCGCGACCACCTCGAGGCCCGCGGCGGACGCGGCCTGCTCGGCCTGGTCGGCCTCCAGGTCGGCGTGGGCCCCCGTGGCCGCGGCGAGCTGCTCGCGGGTGAGCAGGCCGAGGTCGCCGTAGAAGCCGGACAGCTCGGCCGCGAGCTGGTCGGTGGCCCTGCGGCGCGCCCGGTCACCGTCGCGCCGTCGCCGGCGCCAGAAGGCCGGGTCGGCGAGCTGGTCGCCGTGCTCGGCGCGCAGGCGCTCGTCGGCCCGCAGGAACGCCTGGCAGACCTGCCCGACGTGGCTCGCGCTGCGGGCCTTGTTCGTCCAGTAGGCGCGGACCTCCCGCAGCCGCTTCTCGATCTCCGGCCCGGTCATCCGGGCGTCGACGGCGTAGCGGGTGGGCAGGTCGTCGGGGAGCTGGGCGGTCCGCCCGCGCAGGGGCCGGACCACCTCCTCCTCGTAGCGCTTCTGGTCGAGAGCCTGCTTCTGGTCTGCCTTCTGCTGGTCGAGGGCCATCAGCCCGTGACCATCAGTCCGTGGACCACCCGGGTCGCGCGCTCGACCTCCTCGGGGCTCAGCGCGCCGATGGTCACCGCGATGTCCAGGCTCCGCCCCGAGGAGCGGTGCGTGGCCCGCAGCCGCAGCAGGCCCTGCTCGTCGATGCCGAGGACGATGTCCACCGGCGCCCCGGCGGGTCCGGGCGGGATGCCCTCGATCCGTCCGGCGCCGTCGGAGACCGCGACGTTGTCCTCCATCTCCTCGCTGGCCACGGTGCCGGCCTGCTCGTAGAGGGCGATCTCCACGCTGCGCTGGCCGTCGGCGATCGTGAAGGCCTCGAGGGTCCGGTCGCCGGTGGGCAGCGGGTCGTTGGCGGCGACGAGGTGGTGCACGTAGACGCGGTCGTCGGGGCGCGGACCGTCGACCAGCTGCACCCCGAAGGCCTTCGAGAGCACGTTGCGGGTGGACTTCGCGGACAGGCGGCCCAGGTCGGCCTCGCTCATCCCCGTCGCGGCCGCGATGGCCGACAACGCCTCGCGGGCCCGCGCGTCGCCGGCCTCCGGGGTGGGCGCGGCGTCGCGGGCCCGTGCGGTCTCCTGCACCACCCGCCGCGACAGCGCCCAGATCGCCGCCCCCTTGGCCACGGCGAGGTCGGGCTCGAAGAGCCGGGGCGTCCAGCCGAACTCCGCGGCCAGCCGCTCCGCGACGGCGGGCATGCGGGTGGAACCGCCGACGAGCAGCACCTCGTCGATCGTCGTGCCCGGGCTCTTGTCCTGGAGGGTGTCGAGGGTCCGGCGCAGGATGGCGACGGTGGTGTCGAGCAGGTCCTCGGTCATCGCCTCGAACTCCGCGCGGCTCACGTCGAAGCGGGCGGCGGCGCCCGCGAGCTTGAGGTTGACCGGCCGCGACTCGTGCTTCGAGAGCTGCTTCTTCACCGACTCGGCGAGCAGCGCCACCTCCTGCACGAGGTCCTCGCTCTCGCGCGGGTCCTCGTCGGGCGCGGCCTCCTCGACGAAGCGGGTCATGAGGTGCTCGGCGAGCCGGGCGTCCCAGTCGGCGCCGCCGAGGTCCTTGTCGCCGTCGGTGCACACCACGTCGACGGCGTTGTCGTCGATGCGGATGACCGAGGTGTCGAAGGTGCCGCCGCCGAGGTCGTAGACCAGCACGGTGCGCCCGACCGCGCCCTGGCTGGTCTCGTAGTGCACGGCGGCCGCGACCGGCTCGGGCACGATCCCGAGGACCTCGAGTCCCGCGATCTCGCCGGCCTTGCGCGTCGCGTCCCGCTCCCGCATCCCGAAGTAGGCGGGCACGGTGATGACGACGTCGCGCACCTCGTCGTCGACCTCCGCCCCGGCCGCGAGGTGCTTGAGGATCAGCGCCGAGAGCGACTCCGGCGTGTGCTCCTGGCCGTGGAAGGAGTAGACGGCCGACGTGCCCATCTGGCGCTTCACGAGGCTGACGACGTGGTCGGGCTCGATCTTGGCGATCGCCTTGGCCTGCGTGCCCACCACGACGTTCGTCGGGCTCTCGAGGTAGACGACCGACGGCGTCGTCTCCTCCCCCTCGCCGTTGCGGGCCACCGACGCCCGCCCCGTCTCGTCGACGAAGCCGACCGCCGAGTACGTCGTGCCCAGGTCGATCCCGTAGACCCTGCGTTCGCGGTCAGGCATGGTGCGCCACCTCCTGGTCCTGCGTGTCCCCGGCGGCGTCCTGCGTGTCCCCGGCGACCTGCGTGTCCTGGGCGGGCTCGTGGCGGCCGACGGCCACCCCGGCGGGGGCGAGGACGCGGCCCGAGTCGCGCTCGAGCCACCCCTCGGAGAGCACGGCGACGACCCGGCCGTGCGACTCGGGGCCGGTGGCGACCGGCCGGCGCACGCGGTGGGCGGACGCGTCGAAGACGTCGCCGACGGCGACCGTCACGGGCTCGCAGCCGCAGCCCTCGAGCACGGAGGCGACGCTGTCGGCGTAGTAGGTGAGGGTGTCGCGGTGTCGGGCCGAGGACGCGTCGTCCGCGGCTGCGTGGTCGGCGTCCTCCAGCAGCTCGGCGCGGAGCTTCGCCAGCCCGACGACGAGGGGCCGTAGGTGCCGCCCGCGGCGTTCGTCGCGCAGCGCGTCGAGCTCGGCCCGCTGGTGGGCGATGACTTCCTCGCGCGCCTGCGCCCGTTCCTGCTCGGCGCCCAGACGGCGGTCGAGGTCGTCGAGCCGGGTGAGCACCTGGTGCAGGACGTCGGGGTCCGACACCGTCTCCGGCGCAGGCGCCTGCGCCGGCTCGTCCTGGACCGATCCGTCCTGGACCGGGCGTCCGTCGTCCCCCACGTCGATCCCCCTCGACCGTGCGAGCGCCCCCGCCCGCGGGCGCTCAATCTATGACGCGCAGTAGCACGATCGGGGAAGATCGCCCGTTCAGCCCAGTGATTGCGTACGCGGAGCGTCACAGTTGAGCCCGGTGCGCCTTGCCCGGGGTGGGCGCCGGGATCATGGAGCTCGTGCACGTGGTCTTCGTCTGTTCGGGCAACATCTGCCGCTCCCCCGTCGCGGAGAAGGTCTTCCGCGCCCGCCTCGCCGACGCCGGACTGACCGACGCGGTGGAGGTCTCGAGCGCCGGGATCGGCGCCTGGCACGCCGGCGAGCCGATGGACCGGCGCGCGGCGGCGACACTGGAGGGCCGGGGGTACGACACCGCGCACCGGGCGCAGCAGGTCGACCGCCGTCAGCTCGACGCCGACCTGCTCGTCGCCGCGACCGAGGACCACGTGCGCGACCTCGTCGCCGCGGGCGCTCCGCCCGAGCGCGTCGTGCTGCTGCGCTCGTTCGACCCCGACGCGCCCGAGGGCGCCGAGGTGCCCGATCCCTACTACGGGGGCCCCGACGGGTTCGACGAGGTGATCGGGATGGTCGAGGCCGCGATGCCCGGGCTCGTCGACCGGGTGCGCCCGTGACGTCGGTGGCGTCGCTGCTGGCCGGGAGCGGTCGCGGCGTACAGACGGCCACGCTCGACGACGGCACCGAGGTGGTGGTCAAGAGCGGCGAGCCGTCGTCGATCGCCGCCGAGGCCGCCGGGCTGCGCTGGCTCGCCGAGCCGGGCGCCGCGGCCGTGCCCGAGGTGCTGGGGACCGCCGAGGGGCGGATCGTGTCGACGCGCGTGCCCTCGGGACGGGCCGACGCCGGTGCTGCGGAGCGCTTCGGCCGCGAACTGGCGGCCCTGCACGCCGCGGGCGCACCGGCCTTCGGGTCGCCGCCGCCCGGTGGCCCGGTGCACGCGTGGATCGGCGAGGCGCGGATGGTGAACGAGACCGGCGACGACTGGCCGTCCTGGTACGCCGAGCACCGCGTCCTGCCCTACGCCCGGCAGGCCCGCGACCAGGGCACGTTCTCCGCCGACGACGTCGCCCTCGTCGAGCGGGCGTGCGCGTCGTTCCCCGACGTCGCCGAACCCCCGGCGCGGCTGCACGGCGACCTCTGGACCGGCAACGTGCTGTGGGACGGCGCCCGGGCGTGGGTGATCGACCCCGCGGCGCACGGCGGGCACCGCGAGACCGACCTGGCGATGCTGGCGCTCTTCGGCGCCCCGCAACTGGAGACGGTGCTCGCCGCGTACGACGAGGCGGCACCGCTCGCGGACGGCTGGCGCGAGCGCGTCGGCCTGCACCAGCTCTTCCCGCTGCTCGTGCACACCGTGCTCTTCGGCGGCGGCTACGGCGCCCGGGCACTCCGGATATGTGAGCGATATTCGTCGTCATGGCCACGGAATCCACTCACGTAACCTGAGCCCGTGCGGTTCCTGCTCCGGCCCGGATGGATCGCGCTGACCCTCGTCGTGGCGGCGTTCGCCTTCGCCTGCGCCTACCTGCTCGCGCCCTGGCAGTTCCACCGCAGCGACGAGCGCGACGGGGTCAACGCCGCGCTCACGCGGGCCGTGGCGACGGCGCCGGTGCCGCGCACCGACCTCGTCGCCCCCGGCGCCGAGCCCGCCGACGACGTCGCCTGGCGCCGGGTCACGGTCACCGGCACCTACCGGCCCGAGGGCGAGGTCCTCGTCCGGCTGCGCAGCATCGAGGGCAAGCCGGCGGTCGAGGTCATGACCCCGCTGACCACGACGACCGGCGAGACCGTGCTGGTCGACCGCGGTTACGTCCGCTCCGAGGAGCAGGGCGGCCTGGCGGCGATCCCGCCCGCCCCGGCCGGCGCGGTGTCCCTCACGGGGTACCTGCGCCGCGACGAACCCCTTCCGGACCGGCCGGCGGTCGTCGCCGACGGGCTCCGGCAGGTCTACTCCGCGAACGCCGGGACGATCGCGGCCGTCGGCGGCGTGCCGACGAGCCCCGGCTACGTCCAGCTCAGCGACGGTCCCGGCGTCCTCACCGCGGTCCCGCTCCCCCAGCCCGACCCGAACCCCTCGTACTCCTACGCCTGGCAGTGGCTGATCTTCGGGCTGATGGCGATCGGCGCGTGGATCTACTTCGCGCGCCTCGAGTACCGACGCGCCCACGGCCTCGAGCCCCACGCCCGCCGGGACGCCGACGACCAGGACCCCCGCGACGCCGCCGACGGCACCCCGTGGGACGCCCGCGCGACGGGCACGGAGGAGAAGCTCGCCGACCGCTACGGGCGGCGCTGAGCGCGGGAGATGGGGGCTTTTCTGACGGTGGACGTCAGCATGGCCCCCAGGCTGACACGACCAGCACGGCCAGCGCCGCGGTCGTGGCGCTGACGAGGCGCGAGAGGCGCACCGCCCGGGGCAGGTCCGCGACGGTCGGGGCGCGGCCGTCGCCGAGCACCGGGCGGTCCTGGACGCCGTAGGGGTAGACGGTGCGCCCGCCCAGGCGCAGCCCCAGCGCGCCCGCGAAGGACGCCTCGACCGGGCCGGCGTTCGGGCTCGGGTGCGCGGGGGCGTCGCGACGCCAGGCACGCAGGGCGTCGCCCGGACGCCCGCCGACGAACGGCGCGCACGCGGCCGTGACCAGCGCCGACACGCGCGCGGGCACCACGCCGGCGACGTCGTCGGCGCGCGCCGAGGCCCACCCGAAGCGCTCGTGGCGCGCCGAGCGGTGCCCGACCATGGCGTCGAGGGTGTTGACCGCGCGGTGCCCGAGCAGCCCCGGCACGCCGGCGAGCGCGCCCCACACCAGCGGCGCGACGACGGCGTCGGCGGTGTTCTCCGCGACCGACTCCAGCGCCGCCCGGGCGAGGCCGTCGGCGTCGAGGGCCGACGGGTCCCGGCCGCACAGGTGGGGCAGGCGCTCCCGGCCCGCCGCGACGTCCCCGGCGCGCAGGGAGGCGGCCATCGCCGCGCCCTCGGCCGCCAGCGAGGTGCCCCGAGCACCGTCCACGTGGCCGCCGCGGTCACCAGGGTGTGCGAGCGGACGTGCAGCCGTGGCCCGCTCGAGCAGCATCCCGCCGGCCACGGCCCCGCCCACGAGCGCGCCCGCGTAGGCGACGCCGGGTCCGCGCCGGTCCGCCCACCACCGGCGCTCGAGACGCGCCGCCAGCGACCCGAACACCGCGACCGGGTGGCCGCGCCGCGGGTCGCCGAGCACCGCGTCGGCGAGCACCCCCAGCGCGAGGCCCGCGGCCCGCGCGAGGGGCACGTTCGGCAGCAGCCGGGGCCTGTCGATCATGCGGAACGTGCTCCTCGCCGCGCGACGCCGGCCCCGGCGTCCCGGCGAGGGGCGGCCCTCGCCGACCTCTCCGCGCGAAGGTGCCCTTCGGTCGGAACCCGGCGCGCCAGCACCACCCGATGATCTCACCCGCGATCCCACCCGGCCCGTGACAGGGTGCTCGCCGTGGCCTTCAGCGACGAGCTCTGGAACGCGGGCGCCGGGGTGTACGCGGAGGTCCGTGCGCACCCCTTCCTCACCGGCCTGGCGGACGGCACCCTGCCGCACGCCGCGTTCCGTCACTTCGTCGTGCAGGACGCGCACTACCTGCGCGGGTACGCCCGCGCCCTCGCGCTGCTCGCGGCGCGCGCCCCGTCCGCGGACGACACGGTGATGTTCAGCGCGCACGCCGCCGGGGCGATCGCCGCCGAGCAGGAGATGCACGCCGAGCTCGCCGGGGCGCTGGGGCTCACCGCGGAGCAGGCGGCCGCCGAGCCGGTCGCGCCCACGACCACCGCCTACACCAGCTACCTGCTCGCGACCTGCCACGGCGGCTCGTTCGCCGAGGGTCTGGGCGCGGTGCTCCCGTGCTACTGGGTCTACGCGAAGGTCGGCGAGGCGCTGCTCGGGGCCGGCTCCCCCGACCCGCTCTACGCGCGCTGGATCGCGATGTACGGCGGCGAGGAGTTCCAGGCCGTCGTCGACGCCGTGCTGGCGCTGACCGACCGGATCGGGCCGACCCTCGCCGACACCGAGCGCGCCCGGGTCCGGGAGCACTTCGTGACGACGTGCCGGTACGAGTGGATGTTCTGGGACGCGGCCTGGCGGCAGGAGCGCTGGCCCGTCTAGCTGGCCGGCCGCCGCAGCACGAACCGGGTCTCGACGACGTGGGGCGCGCTGGCGGTGGCGCCCCCGGGTGCGCTCGGCACCAGCGCGTTCTGCGGGCCGGCGAGCGCGACGACCTCCCAGCCCTGGCGCCCCAGCAGGTTGAGCTGCTCGGCGTACACCCGGGCCCAGGCCACGCGGTACGGGCGGAACTCCTCGAGGATCAGCTCGCCCGCCGGGCCGATGGCGTAGATCTGCCACTCGGCCTCGGCGTCCTGCGCCCCGGAGAGGCCGACCGCCGAGATCTCCAGCGTCGCGTACTCCCAGGTGGTCAGGACGCCCGCCGTCCCCGCCCGCGGCGGGCCGCCTGCGACGGGTCGAGCGCGACGGCGCGCGCGGCCTCGGTGGCCCGGGCCGTGGCCCGCTCGGCGCGCGCCGAGCGGGCGCGGCGCAGCGCGCTGGTGCGACCCGAGGACGCCCCGGTGCGGCCGCGCTCCGCGGGGGACGTGCCGAGCGTCGTCACCGTGCGCCCCGACGGGGACGGGGTCGGGTCCCCGGTGAGCACGAAGCCCGCGATCTTGACCAGGACACCGGCCACGATGAGCGCGGGCCCGACCACGACGGCGCCGGGCACGCCGATCGCGAGCACGACGATCCCGGCCCCGAGGAGGACCAGACCGCCGAGCAGGAGGAGAGCGGACCGCACGGGACCACGCTACGTGGTCGAATCCGCCCGAGCAGTACACCGATCGGTGCAATCGCCCGGGCGAGGCGAAGATGACCATTGCGCGCCGGGGTCGTAGGGTGCACCGAACGCGCCAGGGAGGGCACATGAGGGAGTTCGCGGTCCGGTACGTCAACGGCCCCCTGCAGGGGGTCGGGGAGATCACGCAGCCGGACGAGGCCGGAGACCAGCCGCCGCTGGTCCAGCGCATCCCGCTCCCGAGCTCCGAGCACGGGGTGCGGCGCACGATCTCGGACGTCGTCGGCAACCAGCAGCACGCGATCTACGAGCGCACCGGGCACAACGACGCCGGCGAATGGGAGTTCACGCTCGTCCGCGTCGAGTAGGCCGGCGCCACCGGGAACGGGACAGGACGGGGCGCGAAGGTCCAGAATCGCCCCGTGGCCGCCGACCGCTCCTCCCCCAGCACCGCCACCTCGCTCTCGCTGCGCCCGGCCGAGGCCGGAGACGCCGAGCGGGTGGGTGCGATCTTCGCGGGGTACGTCCTGCACTCGATCGCGACGTTCGTCGAGACCCCGCCGTCCGACCAGATGTGGCGCGACCGCATCGCCGAGGCCCGGTCCGCGGGGCTGCCGTTCCTGGTCGCCGAGGTCGACGGCGCCGTGGAGGGCTTCGCCCACGTCACCCGCTTCCGGCCCCACGCGGCCTACCGCTACACGGTCGAGGACTCGATCTACATCGCGCCGGAGGCCTCCGGGCGGGGTGTGGGCTCCCGCCTCCTGGCGGGGGTGCTGGACGGGATGCGGGGCACCGAGGTGCGCCAGGTGGTCGCGGTGATCGCCCTGACCGCCGGCTCGCAGCACGACACCCCGTCGATCGTGCTGCACCGCAGGCTGGGTTTCGTCGAGGTCGGCCGCATGCCGTCGGTGGGCTACAAGAACGGCCAGTGGGCCGACACGGTGCTCATGCAGGCCGACCTGCGCCCCGACGGCTGACGGTCTCCGGACGCTGGCAGGCCCCGGACACACGAACGGGCCGCCCCACGATGTGGGACGGCCCGTCGGAGCGTGATCGGGTGCGGCTCAGGCCTGCGCAGCCACGGAGCCACGGCCCCAGTTCCGCTGGGCGTGCCGTGCGAGGGCCGAAGCCACCCCGACGCCCGCTCCCGCACTCACGATCATGCCGATGAACACTGCCGCCATGACGGCTCCTCCTCACCACGTGCACGCGTCCTGGCCGGTGACCGGATCCGGTTGATCCGAGCGGTCCGCGGACGCTTGCGAAACGACGGGCGCTATCTGCACCCGCTCTGTATGACGCGTCGGACCCGGGGTGTGTTCCATGGTCACGGCGAGGAGGCGGATGACCCCACTCACAGCGACGGCACCGTTTCACCGTGTGGGGTCGACCCCTCTTCAGTAGTGTCCGGAGACCACGAGAAGTAAACGGACGTTAACGACTTTCGGGTTGTTTCCGTCAAATCGGACAGAATGCGTTCCCTGTCGGGGCAGCCGGGCCGGCGACGGTCCGGTCGGAGGACGCGGGACGTTTCCGAGGGCGCTCCGGAGTGCCGTCGGGAGCCCTCGCGTCATGAGGGGAGACCACATGACGACGACCGATTCCGGTGGCGGTGGCGGGGTGCCCGACACCCCCGAGAACATCACCGTCACCGACGACGCCACCATGAAGCGCGCCGTCGGCGCGGCCGCGGTCGGCAACATCACCGAGTGGTTCGACTTCGGGGTCTACGCCTACCTGGCGACGACGATCGAGGAGAACTTCTTCCCGCCCGACAACCCCACGCTCGCGCAGGTCGGGGTGTTCGCCGGGTTCGCGGTGTCGTTCCTCGTCCGGCCGCTCGGCGGGCTGTTCTTCGGGCCGCTCGGCGACCGGATCGGCCGCACCAAGGTCCTCTCGATCACGGTCATCATGATGGCGATCGGGACGTTCCTGCTCGGCTTCATCCCGCCGTACGAGTCGATCGGCATCTGGGCACCGATCCTGCTCGTGCTCTGCCGCGTCGTGCAGGGCTTCTCCACCGGCGGCGAGTACGCCGGCGCGATGACGTTCATCGCCGAGTACTCCCCGGACAAGCGGCGCGGGTTCTTCGGCAGCTTCCTCGAGTGCGGGACGTTCATCGGCTACGCGCTCGGCGCGACCGTCGCGACGGTCATCCCGCTCGTGTCCTCGCCCGAGTTCGCGTCCACCTGGGCCTGGCGCATCCCGTTCTTCATCGCCCTGCCGCTGGGCGTCGTCGGGGTCTACCTGCGTGTGAAGCTCGAGGAGACCCCGTCGTTCCAGACGCTGCTCTCGGAGTCCGAGGAACGCGAGGGTCAGCAGGCCGGTGCCGGGCTCAAGGAGCTGTTCGGCAGGTACTGGCCCGCGATGCTCGCCGCCGGCGGACTCGTCGTGGCCTGGAACATCCCGAACTACATGCTCACCAGCTACATGCCGACCTACCTCGAGGACAACGTCGAGGTGGTCGGGGGCACCGCGATCGACAGCACGACGTCGCAGTGGCTCCAGATCGGGGTGCTCTGGGTGGCCGTGTTCATCATCCCGTTCCTGGGACGGCTCTCCGACCGCGTCGGCCGGAAGCCGATCCTGTGGGTGGGGTCGATCGGCACGATCGTGCTCGCCTTCCCGATGATCCTGGTGCTCAAGAGCGGCTCGGTGCCGCTGGTCGGCATCGGCCTCGCCGTGATGGGCCTGCTGCTGATCCTCTTCTCGGCGACCTGCCCGTCGACGCTGCCGGCGCTGTTCCCCACCGAGATCCGGTACGGCGGCCTGGCGATCTCGTTCAACATCTTCGTGTCGGCGTTCGCCGGGACGACGTCGCTGATCATGACGGCCGTCGTGCTCGGGACGGGCTGGGCCTACTGGCCCGCGGTGTACCTGGTCTTCGCCGGGGTGGTCGGCGCCATCGTGCTGCTCTCGCTGCGGGAGACCGCCGGGAAGCCGCTGCCGGGCTCGCACCCGGCCGTGTCGACCGAGGAGGAGGCCCGGGAGCTCGTCGCGTCCCAGCAGTGATGGCACAGCAGTGATGTCCCAGCAGTGACGTCCCAGCAGTGACGTCCCCGGACGGTGGTGGCCCGGGGTGTCGGGCGCGCGACGATCACGGGCACGATGGGCCCGTGTCCGCACCCGACTCCCCCGGCCCCACCGTCTTCGTGCTCTTCGGTGCCACCGGGGATCTGGCCAAGCGCCTGGTCCTGCCGTCGTTCTTCCGCCTGGTGCAGGAGAAGCTCCTGCCCGACGAGTGGCGCCTGATCGGCAGCGGACGCCGCGAGAAGACCGACGACGAGTTCCGCGACGACGTCCGGGCGGCGCTCGAGCAGTTCGGCGGCCTGACGCCCGAGGACGGCCCGTGGGACGAGTTCTCCGCGGGGCTGCGCTTCGCCGGCGGCGGCTTCACCGCCGACGACCCGGGCGAGCTGCTCGACCGCATCGCCGAGGCGCGGGGCGAGATCGGGCAGGAGGCCCAGCTCGTCCACTACCTCGGCCTGCCGCCGACCACGTTCGGCGAGTACACGCGCGCCCTCGGGGCGCACGGGCTGGCCGAGGGCTCCCGCGTGGTCTACGAGAAGCCCTTCGGCACGTCGCTGGAGAGCTTCCGGGAGCTCGACCGGGTCGTGCACGAGGTGCTCGACGAGTCGCAGGTCTTCCGGATCGACCACTTCCTCGGCAAGGAGGCCACCCAGGAGCTGCGGGCCCTGCGCTTCGCCAACGGTCTGTTCGGCAGCTCCTGGGACCGCCACCACGTCGCGGCCGTGGAGATCGACGTGCCGGAGACGCTCGACGTCGCCGACCGCGCCGAGTTCTACGACGCGACCGGCGCCGTGCTCGACATGCTCGTGACCCACCTGTTCCAGGTGGCGGCCGAGGTCGCGATGGAGCCGCCCGCGTCGTTCCGGGCCGACGACGTCGCCGCCGCCCGCGACGAGGCCGTGCGCCGGTTCCGCCCGCTGCAGCGCGACGAGGTGGTCCGCGGGCAGTTCGAGGGCTACCGCGACCTCGAGCACGTCGCCGACGACTCGACCACCGAGACCTTCGTCGCCGCCCGCCTCTGGATCGACAGCGACCGCTGGCGCGGGGTGCCGTTCCTCCTGCGCACCGGCAAGCGGATGGCCGAGAGCCACCAGAAGGTCAACCTGGTCTTCCGCGACCCCGCCGACGGCCCCGTCGACCCGAAGGACCTGCCGACGCGCGGCAACGTCCTGTGCTTCGACCTCGCCGGCGACGGCGCCCTGGCGCTGTCGATGAACGTCAAGACGCCCGGCGCCTCGATCGAGCTGGGCACGACGTGGACCCAGATCCCGCTCGACGGCCTCTCCGGCGGCGACCCCCTCCCGCCCTACGTCCGCCTGATCCACGACGTGCTCGCCGGCGACCGCGCGCTGTTCACCCGCCCCGACGGCCTCGAAGACGTCTGGATGGCGGCCGCGGAGGTGCTCGACGACCACCGGCAGCCCGAGAGCTACGCGCCGGGTTCCTGGGGCCCCGAGTCGGCGGTGCGCCTCGCCGACCCCGTCGGTTGGGTGCTGCCGAGCTGACTCACGGCGCGGGGCGCACCTGCAGCAGGAGATCGGGGTCGATCGCGAAGTAGCCCGCGAAGGGTGCCGCCTGCGCGCAGAGCAGCGTGAGGGCCAGCGCCATCGCCGTGCCGAGCAGGACGAGGGACACCGCGGCGCGGCGCGGCCGGTCGGCGTGGACGCAGGCGGTCGCGGCGAGCGTCGTGACCGCGACCAGGTACAGCGCGGTCAGCCGCAGCGGGTCGATGGCCGATCCGCTGAGCACGAGTCGGGTCCGGCGGGCCTCGAGGGCGGCGTCGACGGCGGTGACGAGCCGGTCCTCGGCCACGCGCTCGCCCTCGGTCCGCACCGGCAGGGACAGCACGACGTCCTGCACCTGCACGAGCCCGCCGGGCGCGACGCTGATCGTGGCCTGCCCGTCGGCCATCTGCGGCCACTCGACGGCGACGTACTGCTCGATCTGGCCGCGCAGCAGCGTGCGGACCTGGGGCTGCTGGGCGGGGAACGTGCCCATGAGCAGGTCGATGTCGCGCAGGGCGCTCGCCTCCTGGCTCACGGACGCCGCGGCGTCGTCACGGTCGGCCCACACATCGGCGACGAGGAACCCGGTCAGCAGGCCGAAGATGAGGCCCATGGGGGCCAGCAGCCCGGGGCTCAGCGGGCCGAGCACGTCGCCGTACCCCCACCGCCGCACCAGGACCAGCACGGCGATGACGAGCGCGCACGCCACGTAGATCGCGAGGAAGACCGCCGCCGTCAAGAGCGGCAACGGGGCGTCCCCCAGCCACGCGATCATCCCCGGCCCTCCCCCGCTCCCGCCCGCCCCGACCGAGGCAGGAGGCTACGGGAGCGATCCTCGGGCCCATAGGCCCGAAGATCGCTCCCGGAGGGGACGGTCAGTGCTGGGGGCCCGGCTCCCCGGCGTACTCCGGGCCGGCGGGCGAGCGGTCGGCCGGGTCGCCGGCGGACGCACCCGCGATCGCGCGCCACACCGCCTCCGGGGTCAGCGGCATGTCGATGTGCCGCACCCCGAGGTGGGACAGCGCGTCGATCACGGCGTTGTGCACCGCGGGCGTCGAGCCGATCGTGCCCGACTCCCCGATCCCCTTCGCGCCGATCGGGTTGAGGTGGGTCGGGGTCTCGGTGTTCGACGTCTCGAACGACGGCAGGTCCGCCGCCGACGGGATGGTGTACGACGCCAGGTTGCCGCTGGTCGGGTTGCCGTCCTCGTCGAACGTGACCCGCTCGTAGAGGGCCTGCGAGATGCCCTGGGCGATGCCGCCGTGCTGCTGCCCGGCGACGAGCATCGGGTTGAGGATGCGGCCCGCGTCGTCGACGGCGACGTGGCGGCGCTGGCGGACCATGCCGGTGTCGAGGTCGACGTCCACGACGGCGATGTGGGAGCCGAACGGGAAGCTCGACTGGCCCTGCTTGAAGTCGAGCTCCTGGAGCATCGGGGCGGCGGCGCCGTCCTCGGTGCCCGACCCGTCCTCCGACGCCGTCGCCACCTGCGCCCAGGTGATCTCGCGGTCGGCGATGCCCTTCACGCCGAAGCCGCCGTCGGTCTGCTCGATGTCCTCCACCCCGGCCTCGAGCAGGTGCGCGGCGATCTCCTTGGCCCGCGACACCAGCTGCTCGGACGCGTTGTGGATGGCGCTGCCGCCGGTCTGCAGCGAGCGTGACCCCAGGGTCCCGGCGCCGCTGCGCACCAGCGCGGTGTCGGACTGGACGACCTTGATCTTCTCCATCGGCACGCCGAGGACGCCCGCCGCGAGCTGGGCGTAGGCGGTCTCGTGGCCCTGGCCGTGCGCGCTCGTCCCGGCCATGACCGTGAACGTGCCGTCGGGGTGCGCCTGGGCCGAGCCGTACTCGCCGTCGAGCCCCAGCGGGGCGGTGACCTCGACGTACGAGGCGACCCCGATGCCCATGGCGGTGCGGCTGCCCTCGGCGCGGCGGCGCTCCTGCTCGGCGCGCAGGCCGTCGTAGTCGGCCGCGACCTTGACCGCGTCGAGCGCCTTCTCGTGCTCGGCGTTGTCGTACTCGGCGCCGGTGAGGCTGGTCATCGGGAACTTGTCGGGCTGCAGGAAGTTCTTCCGGCGCATCTCGAGCGGATCCATGCCGATCTCGTCGGCGGCCATGTCGATGATGCGCTCGAGCAGCTGGGTCGCCTCGGGACGGCCGGCCCCGCGGTAGGCCCCGGTGGTC
This sequence comes from Actinomycetospora sp. CA-053990, assembly GCF_050948445.1. NCBI lineage: Bacteria > Bacillati > Actinomycetota > Actinomycetes > Pseudonocardiales > Pseudonocardiaceae > Actinomycetospora > Actinomycetospora sp. CA-053990. The sequence continues at coordinate 3,870,127 of NZ_CP192043.1, forward strand.
GTGGTGTTGGTGACCACGGTCTTCCAGGCGAAGTCGATGGCCGGGATGTCGTAGACGCCCTGGGCCATCAGCTGGGTGAGGCTCGGCAGGATCGTCCCGACGGCCGGGTACATGCCGCCGTCGCCGACCACCGAGGCGCGCAGACCGACGATGCGTCCGTCGTTCTTGACGCCGAGCTCGACGTGCTGCACCTGGGCGCGCCCGTGCACCATCGAGAGCATGTTCTCCGAGCGTGTCTCGGTCCAGCGCACGGGGCGCCCGAGCTCCATCGCGGCGCGGGCGGCGATCGAGTACTCGGGGTAGGCCGTGGCCTTGGGGCCGAAGCCGCCGCCCACGCGCGGGGCGATCACGCGGACCTGCTCGGCCTCGAGGCCCAGGTCGCCGGCGAGCGCGTCGCGGGCGCCGTGCGGGGTCTGGACCGACAGCCACAGGGTGACGCCGCCCTCGGGCTCGCCGGGGACGGCGACGGCCGCGTTCGGCTCCATCGGCACGCCCGCGAGACGCTGGTTGTAGAACTTGCCGGAGACGACGGTGTCGGCGGTGTCGAAGATGCCCTCGACCTCACCGGTACCGGCGCCCGCGACGACGTTGGACCCGTGCTCCTCGAAGATCACCGGGGCGCCCTCGGCCATGGCCTCCTCGATGCCGACCACCGCGGGCAGCGGGTCGATGTCGGGGAACACCGACTCGGCGGCGTCGAGCGCCTGGCCGGAGGTCTCGGCGACGACGGCGGCGATGATGTCGCCGACGAACCGGACGCGCCCGCGGGCCAGCGGCGGGCGGGACATCGCGTCGGGCACGACGCCGGGCAGGCCGGGCCGGTCGGCGATCTGCAGGTCGCCGTCGACGTAGACCCCGACGACGCCCGGCTTCGTGCGCGCCTCCTCGACGTCCACGGAGTTCAGCGTCCCGTGGGCCATCGGCGAGCGCACGAAGACCACGTGCAGCGAGCCCTCGATCGGCAGGTCACCGGTGTAGCTCTCGGCCCCGGTGATCAGCCCCTGGTCCTCGGTGCGCTTGACCGAGTGACCGAAGATCGATCCGGACCGACTGGGGGTGATGGTCATCGGTGCTGCTCCTGAGAGTCGAGAGTCGTCGTGGTGGTGATCGTGGGCGGTGCTCCCGTGGGCACCGGCCGGGCCAGGCGGTCGTCGCGCCGACGGGGACGATGCCGGCGGTTCCCGGTCAGCATGGGCGTGCGGGGGCGTCCGTGCACGCCGGGCGCCCGAGCGCCGTCACCGACCTGCCCCACGCGTCCTCCTCGTCGCTCCTGTGCCGACGAGCACAGAAGATCAGACGCCGTGGGGTCCGTCGAGTCCGGTTTCCGGTGGGCGGACCGCCCTGCCCGACCCGGCCCGCGCTGGACGCCCGGGAGGACCCGAGCCACGATCCGCGTCATGGACTTCGCGGAGGCCCGGGCCACCTTCTGCACACCCCGGACGGGGCCGGTCGCCGACCCGGCCGCCGCCGCGACGCCGGCCCGCCGGCTGCGCGACGCCCTCGAGCCGCTGGCCATGGTGACCGTGTGGAGCGAGCCGGCCGCCGACCAGGCCGCGGCGGCGGGCCTCGACTTCCTCGCCGGCTATGTCGGCGGGCGCGCCTCGGTGCTCGGCGACGTCCCCGGCACGGTGGTGGCGTCGACCTTCGCCGTGTTCGAGCCGGACCTGGCCGGCGGCCTCTGGGACCAGGCCCGCGCCTCGTGCTCGGTGGCGCAGCTGCAGCAGGGCCGCGCGCTCGCGGGGGTCGACGAGGTCGAGGTGGACGGCGTGGTCGACACCCTGCGCACCGGGCTCGCCGCCGCCGACCTCATGGGACGCCCGCTCTTCGCGGGCATGGGGGCGCTGCCCTGGCCCGACCAGGCCCACGGCCGGCTCTGGCACGCCACGTCCCTGCTGCGCGAGCACCGCGGCGACTCCCACGTCGCCGCCTGCGTCGCCGCCGGGCTCGACGGCATCGAGGCCAACGTCCTCACCGAGCTGTGGGTGGGGTTCGACCTGCTGGAGTACACGTCCACCCGCGGGTGGTCGCCGGAGTCGATGGACGCCGCGATCGGGCGCCTGCGGCGTCGCGGCCTGCTCGAGGGGGACGCGCTCTCCGACGAGGGCCGCCGCGTGCGCGCCGGCATCGAGGAGGCCACCGACCTCGCCCAGCAGCCGATCGTCGACCTCATCGGCGACGGCCTCGACCGCACCGTCGACGCGCTGGCGAGGTGGTCCGAGGCCGTCGTGGCCCGCGGCTGGTTCCCCGCCGACCCCTACAAGCGCGCCGCCGGCTGACTCACGACTCCGGCACGTGCGCCTCGATCTCCTCGAGCCAGATCGTCGCCGAGGAGTCCGACGGGGCACGCCAGTCCCCGCGCGGCGAGAGCGACCCGCCGGCGACGACCTTCGGCCCGTTGGGCATCGCCGAGCGCTTGAACTGCGCGAAGCCGAAGAAGCGCTGCGCGAACACCTGCAGCCACCGCCGGATCTCGGCGAGGTCGTAGGCCTCGCGGTCGCCCTCGGGGAAGCCGGGCGGCCAGGAGCCGGCGTCGAGGTCGTGCCAGGCGTGCCAGGCGAGGAACGCGATCCGCGAGGGCCGGAACCCGTAGCGCAGCACCCAGTACAGGGTGAAGTCCTGCAGGTTGTACGGCCCGATCTTCTGCTCGCTCGACTGGATCTCCTGGTCGGAGTCCGCGGGCACGAGCTCCGGGCTGATCTCGGTGTCGAGCACGTCGGACAGCACCTCGGCGACGTCGTCGTCGAACTGCTCCGAACTGATCACCCAGCGGATGAGGTGCTGCACGAGCGTCTTCGGGACGCCGGTGTTGACCGTGTAGTGCGACATCTGGTCGCCGACGCCGTAGGTCGACCACCCCAGCGCGGCCTCGGAGAGGTCGCCGGTGCCGACGACGATGCCGCCGCGCTGGTTGGCCGCACGGAAGAGGTAGTCGGTGCGCAGCCCGGCCTGGACGTTCTCGAAGGTCACGTCGTAGACGGGCTCGCCGGAGGAGAACGGGTGGCCGAGCTCGCGCAGCATGAGCCGGGCCGTCTCGGTGATGTCGATCGTCTCGAACGTGACCCCGAGGGCCTCCGACAGGCGCTGCGCGTTGGACTTCGTGCGCTCGCCCGTCGCGAAGCCGGGCAGCGTGAAGGCGAGGATGTCCGAGCGCGGACGGCCGGCGCGGTCCATCGCGCGGGCGGCCACGATCAGCGCGTGGGTGGAGTCGAGCCCGCCCGAGACGCCGATGACGACCTTGGCGTCGCCGATCGCCCGCAGCCGCTGCAGGAGGCCGGCGACCTGGATGTTGTAGGCCTCGTAGCAGTCCTGCTCGAGACGGGCGGGGTCGGTCGGCACGAACGGGAAGCGCTCGACGTCGCGCCGGAACCCGAGGTCGCCGGTCGGCGGGTCGAGGGTGAACTCGACGGTGCGGAACGTCGTCGAGGACGTCCGCGCGTGGTGGCGCCGGTTGTCGTCGAACGTCCCCATCCGCAGGCGCTCGGAGCGCAGCAGGCGCAGGTCGACGTCGGCGACGGCGTGGCGCTCACCGGCCGGGAACCGCTCGGTCTCGGCCAGCAGCGCACCGTTCTCGTGGATGCTGGTCTGGCCGTCCCACGAGACCTCGGTGGTCGACTCCCCGTCGCCGGCCGCGGCGTAGAGGTAGGCCGCCGAGCAGCGTGCCGAGGCCGACCGGGCCAGGAGCTGGCGGTCGTCGGCGCGCCCGACCGTGATGGGGCTGCCCGACAGGTTCGCCAGCACCGTCGCCCCCGCCAGCGCCGCCTCGGCACTGGGCGGGATCGGGACGAACATGTCCTCGCAGACCTCGACGTGCACCACCAGGCCGTCGACGTCGGTGGCGGCGAAGAGCAGGTCGGAGCCGAACGGCACGTCCTCGCCGAGCAGCCGGGTGGTGCCGCCCTCGCCCTCGCCGGCCGCGAGCTGGCGGGGCTCGTAGAACTCGCGGTAGTTCGGCAGGTAGGTCTTCGGCACCACGCCGAGCACCCGCCCACGGTGGATCACGACCGCGCCGTTGTAGATGCGGTGCCGGTGGCGCAGGGGCGCGCCGACGACCAGCACCGGGGTGAGCTCGGCGGACGCCGCGACGACATCGCCCAGCGCGTCGACGACCGCGTCGATCAGCGTGTCCTGCATCAGCAGGTCCTCGATCGAGTAGCCCGAGAGCGTGAGCTCCGGGAACACCACGAGTCCGACGCCGTCGTCGTGGCACTCGCGCGCCACGGTGAGCAGTGAGGACGCGTTGGCGGCCGGCTCGGCGATCGTCGTGCGGATCGTCGCGGCGGCGACGCGCACGAAGCCCTGGTGGTACACCGACGTGAAGGGCGGGCTGGGCATGTCCGGGTGTCCTCCTGGCCTTCCTGCGCGACGACGCGGGCGAGCGTAGATCGCCCGCCCGCGCCGGGGCCTCAGACCGTGGTCGGGGCCGCCGGGGGTGTCGACGGGCCGGCCGGGTCGGTGCGGTCCTCCGGGCCCTCCTCGGGCACCAGGGCCCAGGCAGCCAGGTAGGCGATCAGACCGATCAGGTGCCCGAACACGGCCAGGAGTACCGCGGCCACGCGGACGAGATTGACGTCGAGTCCGGTGCGGGCGGCGATCCCGCCGCACACGCCGGCGATCCAGCGGTCACCGACGCTGCGTCGGAAGCCGAGGGTGGTCGGGGCAGGGGTTCCGGGTGTGCTCATGACCTCGAGCCTGCTGCGGGGACGGGCGCCCGACCTCCGGGATCGCCCCGGGTCCGACCCCGGACCTCACCCCGGACGTCTCGGGGTCCGGGGTCGGGGCTGCGGTCGTGGTGGGCGCATTTCGACGCTCCGTCACTTTCACCCGGCTCGCGCCGATCTACTCACCCTGATGGCCTAGCCATCCGCCCGTGACCTGACTTACAGTGAGCGCCACGCCGGACCACCCGGCGACCACCACAAGGACTGGTGCGGGAACGAGCCGGCGCCGCCGGACCCGTCGACCCCGCGGAAAGGGGTCGATCGTGCAGACGACCTATCGGGTGCTGGCCTGGATCCTCGCCCTGGAGGTGGTCGTCCAGGCGGCGGCCATCGCGTGGGCCCTCTTCGGTCTCTCCGCCTGGATCCAGGGCGGCGGCGTGCTCGACCAGGCGTCGATGGAGAGCGGCGTGGAGTTCGACGGCGTCGTGGGCTTCATGGTCCACGGGATGAACGGCACGATCATCGTGCCGGCCGTGGCGCTGCTGCTGCTGATCGTCTCGTTCTTCGCGAAGCTGCCCCGGGGCGTGGCGCTCGCCGCGGCCCTGTTCGTCATGGTCGTGGCACAGGTGCTCCTCGGCATCGTGTCCCACTCCGTGCCGGCCCTGGGCATGCTCCACGGCGCCCTGGCTCTGGCCATCCTCGTCACCGCCGTGCTCTCCGCGCGCCTCACGGGCGTCCCGCGCACCACGCGCGAGCCGGTCGCGATGGCCTGATCGGCGGACCGGACCGGAGCCAGGACACCAGATGCTGCGGGCGCGGCGCCGGACGTGGCGCACCGGGGTTCCCCGTCGGTCCCTGGTGGCCGTCGTCGTCGCGCTCGTGGTGCTGGTGCCGCTCGGGTGGATGTGGTTCGGCAGCCTCATGCCCGCCTCGTACTCCGTGGCGGACATGGGGACGCCGGACTTCGGCGGCGGCCCCGCCGGCGACCACGCGATGCACGGCACGGCGGGCATGGCCGGCGCGTCGGTGGACGCCCTGCGCGAGCCGCCGGGTCCGGCCGACGTCGACGTCACGCTCGTCGCGCGCGGCGGCCGCGTGACGCTGCCGTCGGGCCGGGTGATCGACGGCTTCACCCTCAACGGCACGACACCCGGCCCGGAGATCCGTGCGGTGCAGGGGCAGATGGTGCAGGTCCGTCTGGTCAACGAGAACGTGGCCGAGGGCGTCACCCTGCACTGGCACGGCTACGACGTGCCCGCGGGTGACGACGGCGTCGCCGGCGTGACCCAGGACGCGGTGCCGATCGGCGGCTCGTTCGTCTACCGGTTCCGCGCCGACCAGGCCGGCACCTACTGGTACCACTCGCACCAGGTGGCGGACCCGCAGGTCCGGGGCGGTCTCTTCGGCGCCCTCGTGGTGACGCCCACCGAGGGGCTGGGTGACATCGAGGGTCTGGACGACACCGCTGACATCACCGCCGTGACCCACGTCTACGAGGGCCGCCGCACGGTCAACGGTCTCGAGGGCGACGTCCCGGCCGAGGGCGCCCCGGGCACGCGGGTGCGCGTCCGTGTCGTGAACACCGACAACGGCCCGGTCCAGACGTGGGTCGGCGGTGCGCCCTACCGCCTGGTCGCGATCGACGGCCACGACGTGAACGCCCCGACGCCCACCACCGACGCGCTGTCGGTGACGGCCGGGGCACGCGCCGACCTCGAGATCGACCTGCCCGCCGACGGCGCCGGCGTGCGGGTCGAGATCGGCGGGGCCTCGGCCGTGACGTTCGGTCGCCCGCTGCCGGTGACCCCCCGCCCCGCGCGCGACCTCGACCCGATGCACTACGGCGCCCCGGCCGCCCTGGCCTTCGACCCGGATGCGGCGACCCGGCGCTTCGACTACGTCATCGGCCGCCGCCCGGGGTTCATCGACGGGGCGCCGGGCCTGTTCTGGACCGTCAACGGCCACATGTGGCCCGACGTGCCGATGTACGTGGTGCGCACCGGTGACGTCGTCCGGATGCACATCGACAACCGCAGCGGCGAGCTGCACCCCATGCACCTGCACGGGCACCACGCCGTCGTGCTCGCCCGCGACGGCGTGCCGGCCACCGGCAGCCCGTGGTGGGTCGACAGCCTCGACGCGCAGGACGGCCACACCTACGACATCGCGTTCGTGGCCGACAACCCCGGGCTCTGGATGGACCACTGCCACAACCTGACCCATCCGGCCGAGGGGCTCATGGCACACCTCATGTACGAGGGGGTGACGACGCCGTATCGCGTCGGTGGCGACAGCCACAACGACCCGGAGTGAACCACCCGTCCGACGCGGGGATACTGGTCGGTAACCACGCGGTCCCCTGGAGGGGACCTCCGGAGGTGACCGACCGATGACCGCTCCCCCTGCCGAGACCGGCACCGCGACGACCTGGGCGGGGTCCCGGGTGGACTCCTGGGTGGACTCCTGGGTGCCGGAGTACGCCACCCGGTGCGCCGAGGCCGTGGTCCACGCCCTGGACCTGCTCGACGGCGACGACGTCGAGACCGTGCCCGACACGACGGGGTCCGGGTTCACGCTGAACGTGCTCGCCGACCCGCCGCCGTCCGTGCGCGCGCTGCACTGGACGCCGGACACCGGGTGGACCGTCACCGGCGACGCCGCCTCGCGGCGGGCGCCGCGCTGGTCGCCGCTGCCCCTGGCGGCCGACGCCGATCCCCTGGAGCTCTGCGAGGCGCTGGCCTGAGCACCGGGCTCGTCGCGAGCGACGGGGACCGGGGCGCATGTGCCGGTGCGGGCCCCTCGTCCGCACCGGCCGCCGCCCCGGAGTCGGAACGTACCGGGCGGTCCCCTCGGCGGAAAGGCCGTCGTCGCGAGCCCGACTGCGCGGCGACGTACGCACAATGACGTACAGCGTCACCCGCACGGGTGGCCCTAGCCTCGCTGGTCGACGCCCGTCATCGACGGGCACGGGGGAGGCACGATGCCACGCCGGGGCCACGATCACCTGATCCACGAACCACGCATCCGCCGGGTTCCGCGCAGGCCGGCGACGCCGAGCACGCCCGCGCCGCGCCGCGAGGAGCCGGCTCCGCGCGTGCCCGCGCCCCGCAGCCCCCACGACGAGGACCGCGCGACCGCCTAGGCGCGGCTCCCCGATCGGCGCAGCAGGCCGCCCTCGTCCGGCTCAGCCGGACCGTGCTCGGTTCGCGCTCGGTCAGTGCTCGATGCGACGGCGACGTCGGTCAGCGGTGGTGACCGCGCGCCCGACCGCGGGGACGGTGGTCGCCCCGGTCGTCGGCGCCGTCGCCCGCGCGCGCCTGCGCCCGCCAGCGGTCGAACCAGCGGTCCCAGGCCTCGGCGGCCCGGGCGTCGGCGTCACGGGTGCGCCGCGTGGTGGTCGACGTGGAGTCCGAGGCTTCCGACGACGAGGCCACGTCCTCGACCGCCGAGGCCCGGGACGACGACGTGGTGGTCGTGGTGGGCTCGGGGTCGGCCGGGATCACCGGCGGCGCCGCGATCGGCACCGGGGCGGCCAGGGGCGTGGCGCCGACCTCGGGCGCCGCGATCGGCAACGGGTCCGACGTGTTCGTCGACGCCGCCACGAGCCCCGCGGCGCCCAGCATCCCGACCAGCCCGGCACCGACGGCGGCGACCTTCCGGGAGGAACGGGAGCGCAGGGCGCCCGCCCCGTCATCCACCGACGTGGCCACGCGGGTGCGGGCCCGGGAGGCGGCCAGGGCGGCGGAGACGGCGGCCGGGACGGCGATAGGGCCGGTGTGGGACTCGTCGGCGTCCGGCTGGGGATCGGACGGCCGGGGATCGGACGGCCGGGGATCGGAGGCCCGGGACTCGCTCGGGAGCCGGACGGCGGGCACCGACCCGGAAGGAGCCGACAGCCCGGCCAGCGCCGTGATCGCCGGGAGCGGGCCGGACGCCGGCGTCCCGGCCAGGGCGGCGAGCATCCGCGCCGCCTCCGCGGCACTCGGCCGCCGCGTCGGGTCGTGGTCGAGCAGGCTGCGCAGCACGGGCGTCAGGTCCCCCGCGCGGCGGGCGGGCTGGACGTGCCCGGTGGCGACCCGGGAGAGCACCTCGAGGGCGTTGCCCCCGTCGCCGGCCGGCGGGGTGCCCTCGAGCGCGGCGTAGAGCGTCGCGCCGAGGGAGAAGACGTCGGCGGCCGCGGTCGCGATGCCGCCACGGGCCAGCTCGGGCGCCATGTAGTGGGGCGTGCCCGCGACGAGCTGGTCGGAGGTGCCCGGGTCGGTGTCGACCACGGCGATGCCGAAGTCGGTGACCGTCACGACGTCGTCGTGGCCGATCATGATGTTGGCGGGCTTCACGTCGCGGTGGACGATCCCGCGGCTGTGCATGGCGCACAGGCCGTCGGCGACCTGCGCGCCGATGGCGGCGACCCGGGCCGGCGGCAGGAGGCCCTCGCGGTCGAGGAGGTCGGCCAGCGACGGCGCGGCCACGTACTCCATGACCAGGCAGACCTCGCCGTCCAGCTCGGTCATGTCGAAGATGGCGGCCAGGCGGGGGTGGTGCAGCCGCGCGGCCACGCGGCCCTCGCGGTGCGCCCGCTCGCGGACCTGGCGGGCACGGGACTCGTCGAACGCGTGGCCCCCGTGGAGCCGCTTGATCGCGACGTCACGGTCCAGCAGCTCGTCGTGGGCCCGCCACACGGATCCCGATCCGCCCCGCCCCACGGGCGCGAGCAGCAGGTAGCGGCCGGCGACCCGGCGTCCGGGCTCGATCGTGGCCCGGGCGTCCCAGATGGCGCTCGGCACCGAGGTCGGTGTCGACATGCCCCTCCCCTCTGCTCCGTGACCGTGTATCGCGGGCCGTGACCAATCCGTTACCGAGCGATCCGGGTCGGGCCGGACGTCACCCGTTCGTGTCCGGCCGCATCCTCGCCGACCTCCGCCACGCGACGCCGACCGCCCCACCCGGGGCCGCCGCCCTCCCCGGGGTCGGCCCTGTGACCTGGGCCATGCCACCTCCGGTGCGCGGGGACACAGCGATCACGGCCCCTGTCGCGACGCGGAGCCGGTACCGTCGGTACCGCGTACTTCAAGTACTCGATTCGACGCGGAGGTCACCGCCGTCATGGCGATTTCGGACATCAAGGAGTTCACGCACCTGAGCGAGGCCGATGTCGCGGCCATCGGGCGTGAGTTCGACGCGATCCGCCGCGACGTCGAGGCGTCGCGCGGTGAGGACGACGCCGCGTACATCCGCGGCGTGATCAAGCTGCAGCGCCGCCTCGAGATCGGCGGGCGTGTGGCGCTCGTCGGCAGCATCCTGCCGCCGCTGTGGCTCGCCGGCACCGCTGCCCTGGCCGCCTCCAAGATCATCGAGAACATGGAGATCGGCCACAACGTCATGCACGGCCAGTGGGACTGGATGAACGATCCGGAGATCCACTCGGCCATCTGGGAGTGGGACAACGTCTGCCCCTCGGAGCAGTGGAAGCACTCCCACAACTACCTGCACCACACGTACACGAACGTCATCGGCAAGGACAAGGACGTCGGGTACGAGATCCTGCGGGTCTCGTCCGACCAGCCGTGGCACCCGTACTACCTGGGGCAGCCGCTCTACAACGCCCTGCTGATGTTCCTGTTCCAGTGGGGCGTGGCGCTGCACGACCTCGACATCGACGGCGCCGCGAAGCTCGACGCCGACCCCGAGGAGATGAAGGCCAAGCTCCGCCAGATCGGGCGCAAGGCCGGCAAGCAGGCGGTCAAGGACTACGTGTTCTTCCCGGCCCTGTCCGGCCCGTTCTTCCCGGCGACGATCGCGGCCAACGCGACGGCGAACCTCATCCGCAACGTGTGGTCCTACGCGATCATCTTCTGCGGCCACTTCCCCGACGGTGCCGAGGTGTTCACCGAGGAGGAGCTCGAGGGCGAGACGTGGGGCGAGTGGTACCTGCGCCAGCTGCTGGGCTCGGCGAACTTCACCGGCGGGAACCTCATGCACCTCATGAGCGGGAACCTGGGCTACCAGATCGAGCACCACCTCTTCCCCGACCTGCCGTCGAACCGCTACCCGGAGATCGCGGAGAAGGTGCGCGACATCTGCGCCCGCTGGGACCTGCCCTACACGACGGGCCCGTTCCCGAAGCAGTTCTGGCAGTCGACCCGGTCGATCTGGAAGCTCTCGCTCCCCGTGGCCGGCGAGCTCAAGCGCTTCGTCGACCGCCTGACGGGCCGCGAGAAGCCGGTCGCCGAGGCCGACGTCCCGGCCCCCCGCACCGAGGTCCGGGTCGACGAGCCGGTCGCCGCGTAGGTACGTGAGCGAAATTCACGGCTATAGCCGTGAATTTCGCTCACGGGTCAGGCCGCCGGATCGACGACCACGAAGTCGTCGGGCATCGGGCGGCCGTCGAGGTGGGCCCCGAGCATCTCGCGGACGCCCTCGGCGATCTTGGCCTGCGCCTCCTGGGTCATCCCCGAGCAGTGGATGGTCATGGCCTCCGAGCCCTCGGGCAGCGAGCGCCAGGGGTGGTCGGCCGGCGCCGGCTGGGGGTACCAGGTGTCGCCGGCGTAGCCCGCGAGGTGCCCCGACTCGACGGCCTCGACCAGCGCGTCGCGGTCGACGATGGCGCCGCGGGCCGTGTTGACCAACCAGGACCCCGGCTTCATCGCCTTCAGCCGCTCCGGACCGAACAGCGCCTGGCTGCCCTCCATCAGCGGCAGGGCCAGGCAGATGACGTCCGACTCGGCGACCAGGGTGTCGAGACGGGCGTAGCGCACGCCCAGCGAGGCCTCCTCGCCGGCCGAGCGCCGGTGGTTGGCGTAGTAGAGCATCCGCACGTCGAAGCCCTTGAGCCGCAGCGCGGTGCGGGCGCCGATCGCCCCGAGCCCCACGATGCCGACGGTCTTGCCCTCGAGGTCGTGCGACGGCCCGGCGATCTTCGCGACGTCCCAGCCTCCCTCGCGGGCCTCCGTGTGGGCCGGCACGAAGTTCCGGACCAGCGCGAGGATCTGCAGGACGTTGTGCTCGGCGACGCTGACGACGTTGCTGCCGGTGACCTCGGCGACGGTGATGCCGTGCTGCTTCGCGGTCTCGGGGTCGGTGTGGTCGGAGCCGATGCCCGCGGTGATCACCAGCTTGAGGTTCGACGCCTTCGACACGCGCTCGGCGTCGAGGTAGACGGGCCAGAACGGCGTCGTGATCAGGACCTCGGCGTCGGAGAGCTCGGCGTCGAGCCCCTCGCCGGTGTCGGTGGTCGTGACCAGCTCGTGGCCGCGCTCCGAGAGGAACTCGCGCAGCCCGAGGGCCCGGTCCGCACTGGCGGGGACGTCGACGTCGACGGCGTCGGACGACGGGTAGGACACGTAGACGACCTTCATGAGGTCGGCTACCCGGCGGCCCGACGCCGATATCGGTGGGGCGTGCCTCAGCCCGGCAGCGTCTCCCCGCCGATGGGCGCGAGCACCTCGCCGGTGTAGTACGAGGACATCCGGTCCGACGCGAAGAACACGAAGGACGGGGCGATCTCGTCGGGCGAGGCGGGGCGGCCCATGGGGGCCTGCGCCCCGAAGGAGTCGACCTTCTCCTCGGGCATCGTCGCCGGGATCAGCGGGGTCCACACCGGGCCGGGCGCGACGCAGTTGACGCGGATCCCGCGCGGCAGCAGGACCTGCGCGAGCGAGTACGTCAGCGCGTGGACCGCGCCCTTCGTCGCCGAGTAGTCGATGAGCGACTTGTTGCCGCGCAGCCCGTTCACCGAGCCCGTGTTGATGATCGCGGAGCCCTCCCCCAGGTGGGGCAGCGCGTCCTTGGTGACCCAGAAGAAGCTGTGGATGTTCACGTCGAACGTGCGGGCCCACTGCTCGTCGGAGAGCTCCTCGAGCGACCCGACCGGCTCCTGGGTGGCGGCGTTGTTGACGACGATGTCGAGCCCGCCGAGCTCGTCGGCGGCGCGCTCGACGGTGCGGCGGCAGTGGTCGCGGTCGGCGAGGTCCCCGGGCAGGCACACGCACCGACGGCCCCGGGCCTCGACGAGCTTCTTCGTGTGCGTCGCGTCGTCGCCCTCGGAGAGGTAGGCCAGCGCGACGTCGGCGCCCTCCTCGGCGAAGGCGACGGCCACGGCGCGCCCGATGCCGGAGTCGCCGCCGGTGATCAGGGCCTTCCGGCCGGCCAGCAGGTCGCGCCCGACGTAGCCGGTCATCTCGTCGTTCGGCTCGGGGTCCATCGATCCGGTGCTGCCGGGGTAGGTCTGTTCCTGGGGCGGGGGCTGCTCGCTGCTCATGCCCCACGGTCTTGACGACGACGGCCGCCCCCGAAACGTGGGGGCGAGCCCGTCAGCGCAGCGAGGCGATCTTGTCGAGCACCGTCTTGCGGTTCTTGGTGCGGCGCTCGTAGGCGTCGATCTTGCCCAGGTCCGTGGCCGAGAGCCCCTCGAGCTTCGCCGTGACGTCACCGACGTTCAGGTCGTCGTAGTCCTTGATCGGCAGGTCGTCCTCCACCGACACCGCGCCCTTGGCCTCGCCCTCCGCGGTCTCGGCGCCGGGCACCTTGCGCGCCTGGTCCGCCGCGGTCCCGGCCACGCTGCCCAGCCCCGAGCCGAGGCGCTCGAGCAGCGCGGGGAAGGCCGTGGCGAGCTCGCGGGTGAACGACGCCTGGGCGCGCGCGAAGGCCTGCACCCACTCCGCCGTGCGGTTCCCGGCGGCCTCCTCGGCCTCGGCGACGTTCTCGAGCAGCTCCTTGTACGCCCGCAGCGACTCCTCGCCGCCCTGGCGCGCGCGGCTCATGATCTGCTCGTTCAGGCCGCGGACCTGCTCGACGACCTGCTCGACCTTCGGGTTACCGGCCATGACTCCTCCTGGGGACGTGTGCCTCGCTGCATCGGCAGCACCTCGTTTCCCGGACAGAGGTCTCCCCCAAACAGGTCAGCGCCCTCGACGTTCCGGGGGCGGACGGGTCGTGGCCCCGCCGCGTGTTCCGACGGCCGGGACGCGTCGTGTGACGGGGCTCGCAACGCCACCTACAGTGGTGACGACGACGACACCGTCGGTGAAGGAGAGCTCGGCATGCGCACTCGTAGGCCCCGCCACGTCCGGCTGACCGAACCCCTGGTCCGCGAGAACGGCGAGCTGCGGCCGGCGACCTGGGACGAGGCGCTGGAGCGCGCCGCCGCCGGCCTGCGCGGCGTGCCCGCCGAGGCCTTCGGGATGTTCAGCTGCTCGAAGGCCACCAACGAGATGAACTACGCCGCGCAGAAGTTCTCGCGGGTGGTGATGGGCAGCAACAACGTCGACAGTTGCAACCGCACTTGACACGCTCCCAGTGTCGTCGGTCTGACGACGGTGTTCGGTGCCGGCGGCGGCACCTCCGCCTACGTGGAGGCGGAACACGCCGACCTCATCGTGCTGTGGGGCTCCAACGCGCGGGAGACCCACCCGATCTTCTTCCACCACGTGCTGCAGGGCATCCGCCGCGGCACCCGCATGTACTCCGTGGACCCGCGCCACACCTCGACCGCGCAGTGGGCCGACGCCTGGCTCGGGCTCGACGTCGGCACCGACATCGCGCTGGCCAACACGATCGGCCGCGAGATCATCCACGCCGGCCTGGTGAACGAGGCGTTCGTCGAGCGCGCGACCACGGGGTTCGAGGAGTACCGGGCGACGGTCGAGCCGTACACGCTGGAGCGCGGCGAGGAGATCACCGGCGTCCCGGCGGCGACGATCCGCGAGCTCGCGCACGCCTACGCCCGCGCCGACCGCGCCCAGATCTGCTGGACGCTCGGCATCACCGAGCACCACAACGCGGCCGACTACGTGTTCGCGCTGATCAACCTCGCGCTGCTCACCGGGCACGTGGGCCGCTACGGGTCCGGGCTGGTGCCGCTGCGCGGGCAGAACAACGTCCAGGGCGGCGGTGACATGGGCTCGATCCCGGCCAAGCTGCCGGGGGGCTACGACGTCCACGACGAGGACGCCCGCGCCCGCTTCGCGTCGGTCTGGGGCACCGACGACTACCCCCGCGAGCCCGGGATGCACCTGTCCCAGATGTTCGAGGCGATGGAGCGCGGCGAGCTCAAGGCCCTCTACTGCATCGGGGAGAACCCGGCGGAGTCCGAGGCCAACGCGACCCACGCCCGGCACATGCTCGAGGGCCTGGACACCCTGATCGTGCAGGACATCTTCCGCACGGCCACCGCGGAGCTCGCCGACGTCGTGTTCCCCGCGACGGCGGACTGGTGCGAGTACGAGGGCACGGTGACGAACTCCGAGCGCCGGGTGCAGCGCGTCCGCAAGGCGATCGACCCGCCGGGGCTCGCGCGCCCGGACACCCACGCCATCTGCGCGCTGGCGACCAGGCTCGGGCACGACTGGGGCGAGCCCACCGCCGAGGAGGTGTGGGACGAGCTGCGCTCGGTGTCGCTCAACTGGCACGCCGGGATGAGCTACGAGCGCCTCGACGAGCTCGGCGGCATCCAGTGGCCGTGCCCGTCGCTCGACCACCCCGGCACGCCGCTCATGCACGCGAGGCTCTGGGCCGACGACCCCGCCGACCGCGGGACGCCGGCGCCGTTCACCGCGGTCGAGCACGTGGCGCCCGTCGACGTCCTCGACGACGAGTTCCCGATCCGCCTGACCACCGTCCGCCTGCTCGACGCCTACAACTCCGGGGTGCAGACCGGCGGCTACGCCTCCCCCATGCGCCGGCCGGAGTCGTTGCGCATCGACGCGGAGGATGCCGCCCGCCTCGGCATCGAGAACGGCGAGCGGGTGCGCGTCGTGTCCCGTCGCGGCGCGGTCGAGGCACCGATCGGCATCGACCCGTCCCTGCGTCCGGGGCTCGCGTCGTTCACACCGCACTTCAGCGAGGAGGTCGACGTCAACGTGCTGACGAACGACGCGTGGGACCCGAAGTCGGGGACCTCGGAGTTCAAGGCCACCGCCGTCCGTGTCGAGAAGATCGGCGCCCGGAAGGCGGCCCAGACGGCTGCCCACACGAGCCCGCTGCCCGCGGCGGGGAGCTGACGAATGGACCTGCACCTCTCGCAGGCCGAGCCCACCGCCCTGGAGCGGGACGCCATCGACGGGGCGTTCGCCGGGCTCGCCCACCCGACGGTGCACGACGACCGGCCCCTGCGCACGGCCCACGCCGGCCACGACGCGCGGGCTCAGCGGCACCTGCTGCTGCCGGTGCTGCACGCGGCCCAGGACGCCACGGGGTGGATCTCCGAGGGCGCGCTGAACCACATCGCCCGCACGTTGTCCGTGCCACCCGCGGAGATCTACGGGGTGGCCACGTTCTACGCGATGTTCTCGGTCGAGCCGCGGGCCCCGCGGGTGGTCCACGTCTGCGACGACGTCGCCTGCGGCCCGTACGGCGGCGAGGACATCGCGACGGCGCTCACCGACGCACTCGGCCCCGAGGGGACGGGGCAGGACGCGTGCTGGGTGCGCAGCCCCTGCCTGGGGTTGTGCGAGCGCGCGCCCGCGGTCCTCCACCAGCGCGCCGGCGAGCCCGACCTCAGCCAGGCCCCGGCGGCGCCCGACGACGTGCTGGCCACCACGCGCGCCCGGGGCGGGGGCCGCCGACCAGGCCGACGCCGTCTTCGGCGACACCCGGGTCAGCGCGCCGCAGACCGGGCCGGGCGGCACGCTCCGGGCGGGGGCCCGCTGCGGCTCCTGCGCCGGGTCGGCGTCGTCGACCCGGGCAGCCTCGACGACTACCGCGCCCACGGCGGGTACGCGGCGCTGCGCCGCGCGATCGACATGGGTCCGACGCGGGTGATCACCGAGCTCGAGGACTCGTCGCTCACCGGCCGTGGCGGCGCGGCGTTCCCCACCGGCGTGAAGTGGAAGGGCGTCGCCGGCGCCCCCGAGCGCCCGCACTACCTGGTGTGCAACGCCGACGAGTCCGAGCCCGGGACGTTCAAGGACCGCGTGCTCATGGAGGGCGACCCGTTCGCGCTCATCGAGTCGATGACGATCGCCGGCTACGTCACCGGCGCGCACGTCGGCTACCTCTACATCCGCGGCGAGTACCCGCTGGCCACCCGCCGGCTCATCGCCGCGATCGACGCCGCCCGCGCCCGGGGCTACCTCGGCGATGACGTGATGGGCGAGGGCTTCGCCTTCGACATCGAGCTGCGCCGGGGCGCCGGGGCCTACATCTGCGGCGAGGAGACCGCGCTCCTCGAGTCGATCGAGGGGTTCCGCGGCGAGCCGCGCAACAAGCCGCCGTTCCCCAGCGTGTCGGGGCTGTTCGGCAAGCCGACGGCCATCAACAACGTCGAGACGCTCTACAACGTCCTCGAGGTCCTGAGCATCGGCGGGCAGTCGTTCGCCGAGGTCGGCGGCGGGCGCTCCACGGGCTCGAAGCTGTTCTGCCTGTCCGGCGCGGTCGGCGCGCCGGGCGTCTACGAGGTCGACTTCGGCACCACGCTGCGCCAGCTGCTCGACCTCGCCGGCGGCGTCCGGGGCGACCTGCGCACGATCCTGCTCGGCGGCGCGGCCGGCGGGTTCGTCATGCCGGAGGACCTCGACGTCGTCCTCACGCTCGAGGGCGCGCGCGACATCGGCGCGACGCTCGGGTCGGGCGTCGTCCTCGTCTTCGACAGCCACGCCGACCTCACCGGCACGCTGCGGCGCATCGCGGCGTTCTTCCGCGACGAGTCGTGCGGCCAGTGCGTGCCCTGCCGCGTCGGCACCGTGCGCCAGGAGGAGGCCCTGGCCCGTCTGGAGCGGGACGCGCCGATCGGCTCGCGGGAGACCGAGATGGCGCTGCTCGAGGACCTGGCCCGCGTCATGCGCGACGCCTCGATCTGCGGCCTCGGCCAGACCGCCCCCGCGGCGATCACGTCGGCGCTGCAGCTCGGGCTGCTCGACCGGCCTGCGAACGGCTCCCAGAACGGGAAGGTGCCCTCAGCATGACCACCACGGGCAAGGGGCCTGCCGGCCCCGGCGGCGGCTCGAGCGCGCCGGTCGACGAGACGATCGACGGCGCGGACGAGGCCGTCGGCGGTGCGGCGATCGGGACGGCCCTCGAGGAGGGGCCGCCGCCGGGCGAGCGCACCGACGGCGACACCCACCCGTCGTCTCCGGTCGGGCCCACCGTCATCGACCCCGCCGCGCCCACCCGCACGCCCGAGGAGCGCCTCACCAGCGGCCCGGTGATGCTCGGGACGATCAAGCGCCGGGTGACGTTGCAGCTCGACGGCCGCGAGGTCCGGGTGCCCGAGGGCGCCACGATCCTCGACGCGCTGCACGACGAGGGCACGCCGGCCCAGGCCGACACCCCCACGCTGTGCTGGGCACCGAACATGGACCCCATCAACGCGTGCCGGGTCTGCGTGGTCGAGGTCGAGGGCTCGCGTGCCCTGGTGCCCTCGTGCGCGCGCAAGTGCGAGGACGGCATGGAGGTGCGCACCGACACCGAGAAGGTCCGCCACAGCCGTCGGATGGTGCTCGAGCTGCTCACGTCGTCGGTGGACATGGACCGCGCGAGCGCGGACGTCCAGCGCTGGATCCGCGAGTACGAGGTCGACGCCGCGCGCTACGGCCCGCCCGCGCCCCCGGCCGCCGCGGGCGAGCGCGACCGTCGCCACGCGGGGCACCACGACGCCCCGGACGGAGCCACCGCGGCCACCGTGCAGCAGCCCGTCAAGATCGACAACGAGCTGTACGTGCGGGACTACTCGCGCTGCATCATGTGCTACAAGTGCGTCAACGCCTGCGGCACCGACACCCAGTTCACGTTCGCGATCGCCGCGGCCGGGCGCGGGTTCGACGCCCGCATCGCCACGGAGTTCGACGTCGACCTGCCCGACTCGGCGTGCGTCTACTGCGGCAACTGCATCGGCGTGTGCCCCACCGGGGCGCTCGTGTCGGTCCGCGAGCACGAGCTGCGCGAGGCCGACGACTGGCATCCCGAGGAGGAGACCGTCACGACGACGATCTGCTCGTTCTGCGGGGTCGGCTGCAACCTCGAGCTGCACGTCCAGCAGAACGAGATCGTCAACGTGACGAGCCCGTCCGACCACTCCGTCACCCACGGCCACCTCTGCATCAAGGGCCGGTTCGGATTCCAGCACGTGCAGAACCGGTGACCCGGCGTCAGGAGGCTGACCCGGGCGGTCCACCCCTGCGGGTCGAACGGCCGAACTCGACCGGCCATCGGGGCCCAACGCCGTGGCGGCGCTGTCCCCCGGGGCCGCGCTACTGATTGGCTGCGCACAACAGGCCCGCCGACGAAGGAGGCCCACCGTGGCGAAGACGTCGCAGAAGACCGATGAGGTCCTGAGCGGCCTGCAGCAACTGATCGAGGCCGGACGTGTGGCCGAGGTCGAGCAGGTCCTCACCACCCTGATCGAGAGTGAGCCGGCGCAGGACCCGACCGTCGAGGAGCGCGAGACGCGCTCCTACGCCGAGGGCATGCGCGACGGGATCGCGCTCGCCCGGGGCCTGGCCGGCGACGCCGGCCAGGACGACTGACACCTGCGTTCCGAGCGGTCCAGCCGAGGGCCGCTCCCTTGCCTGGAGGACACACACCATGACCGCTGCGGCCGCCGTCGACGACCGTCCGGCTCCGCAGGCCCCCGCACTCGCGGAGGCCCCCCAGGCGACCACCGAGGAGATGCCCTCCGCCGGCGACCGGCTCAAGCAGGTGGCCATCGCGGCGCTCGACAAGCTGGCCGGCGCCGCCGTCGTCAAGGTGGAGGAGCTCTCCGACAAGCTCGGGGACATGGCCGCCGACGCCGTGTCGGGCAACATGCCCACCGGGGTGGGCGCGAACGCCCTGATGAAGGGCGTCCTCGCGAAGATGGAGGGCAAGAACCCGGTCATCGCCGCGCTCAAGGGTGCCTTCGGCGCGATGAGCACCGGTACCAAGATCTGGCTGTCCCTCGCGCTGATCCTCCTCGCGGTCCTCTCCCCCGTGGCGCTGCTCGTGCTGGCGCTCGTGCTGCTCGTCGCCGCGATCGTGGGGGCGGTCAAGGGCTGAGGCGGACCCTGAGGCGGACCCCGGCGCCGGACCGCCTCAGGTGCCCTCGGTCGCGCCCGTGGAGGCCGTGGCCATGGCCGGCTCGCCCGTCGGCTCGGGGGGCGAGCCCTGGGCACCGCCGCCTGCGTCGGCGACGTCGCCCGCCTGGTCGTGGGCGTGCTGCGCGGGACGGGCCGGGGAGCGCAGTCCCTCGTAGATCGCGGGCTGGATGTCCCAGGAGTTCCAGTACTGCGCCCCGGGCAGGTCGGTGTAGTGCACCGTGACCTCGAAGTCCTCGCCGTCGAGCCCGTTCTTGCGCAGGAACGTCATCTGGTCGTCCAGGTCGTCCCAGAAGCAGGTGATGCGGGCGCCCGGGGACAGTGAGGTCAGGCCGATGGTGAACAGCGGCAGGCCGGAGATCTCGACCCCGTCGGAGCTCTCGATGGGGTGTGAGAACTCGAAGGTGATGTTCTTGGCCGGCCCCTGCCCGACGTTCTCGACGGCGAGGCTCAGGGCCCGGGTCCCGTGGTCGAACTCGTCGTGCACGGCGACCACCGGGCGGCCCCCGGCGAGGAACTCCTGGCGCACCTCCCGCACCGACTCGCGCGCGGCGCGGAGCTGGAACCAGATCACCACGATGAACGCGGCGTAGAGCAGGGGCGACAGCGTCTGCGCGACGCTCGTGACGATTTCCAACGCGGGCACGGATCCTCCTGGGACGCGGGGCGGCCCGGACACACGTCCGCGGACCGGCCGTCGAGACGGCCGGTCCGCGGGTGTGCTGTCAGGTCCGCCTCAGCGGATGCCGACGACCTCCTGGGCCAGCGCGGCGTGGCGCGTCTGGGCGGCGGAGACGACACCCGAGCGGTTCTTGTTCGCCTCTTCGTAGACGATGACCTTGTTCAGGTCCTCGACCTGGTCGAGCTGCTTGATCTTCGAGACGGCGTCGTTCACGCCGAGCTCGTCGTACTTGCCGATCGGGAGCTCCGAGGCGTGCAGCGCCCCGAGCCGGGTGCGGGCCTCGTGCAGCGCCGCGGCGGCGTCGGTGGCGCCCTCACGGCGGCTGACCTCCTCGGCGCGGTCGAGCGCGGCGTCGCGGCCGGTGACGACCACGTCGCGGGCGTCCTCGCCGAAGCGCGCGGCGCGGCCGGCGGTGTCGGCGACGACGGTGCGGACCTGGTCACCACGCTGCTGCAGGCGCGCGGCGAAGCGGCTGACCTGCTCGCGGGCGAAGTTCACCGGGAGGCTGACGGCGCGGGTGGCGCCGCCGGCGACCATCTGCAGCGGTGTCGGACGCAGGGCGGGCGGGCCGCCGAGCGCGTGCTCGGCGAGCACGGTGGTCAGCCACTCGATGGTGGCCTCGTGCGCCTTCTGGATGCGCTCGGCGAGCTTGGTGACGCCGTTGTCCTTGGCGGCCTCGGCCAACGCGCGCAGGTACACGGCGCGGTCACGGAGCTGGTGCTCCAGCGTCAGGTCGCCGAGCAGCGCCTCGTCGACCGGGCCGGCCTGCTCGACGGTGGCCTTGACGACCGCGCCGACGCGACCGACGAGCGGCGACACGACGTCGGCCACCCCACCCAGACGCTGCAGCTCGCGGGTGAGCTCCTCGGTGCGTCGCTCGGCGTTCCGCGCGTTCTCGGACAGCTCACGACGGACGGCCTCGGTGCGGGCCTGGCTCACGCGGATACGCGCGACCTGGACCTCGGTCTGGGTCAGCTGCACCATGGCGCGGAGCTGGGCGATCATGTCGTTCGTGGTGCTCACACTTCTCCTGGGATCACATCTGGTTGCGTGCGTGTGTTCGCGTGGTCCGGCGCGGAGGCCGGACATCGGCCGACCTACTGGCCGGTCACTCATCGGCTACCCGACCGCCCCCGCCGCCTAAGCGTTCGGCGGCCCGATCGGTCCGTGCGCTGGGACACGTGAACGACCGGCCGAGGGCGGGACCGAGGTTGTGTCGGCGCTCACCACTGGGCATCCCGGCGGGCATGTCGGAACCCTCGAATGCGCACCGTGAACCTCCGAACCCCGACGCGCAGCGGACCCCGGAGCAGCACGACCAGGTCGGCCGTGGCTCCGGGCCCTATGCCCCCGGCGGCCGCGACGACCAGGGCAACCCCGTCCCGTCGGTGCCCCACGAGGGGCTGCTGGGACGGATCGCGACGGCGATCGTCGCCGGTGAGGCCGTGGTCCTGGCCGCGGTCGGCGTCGCCGGCGTGGTCTCGAGCTGGGGCGAGGGCTTCACCGCCCAGGTGCCGGACACCGTGCTCGCCCTGCGGCTCAACCCCGCCCTCAGCGTCCTGCTGCTGGTCACCGCCGTGCTCGCGGTGGTCTCCCTGAAGTCCCGCAGCCTCCTGCGACGCTTCGCCGGCCTCCAGGCCGTGGCCTACCTGCTGCTGTTCGTGTTCGGCGCGGCGTACAGCGTGAACACGGGCAACGCCACGTTCCTCGACCTCAACACGCCGGACCTGGTCCTCTTCGGGGTCCTGGCGATCCTCGGCTTCATCGTCGTCATGATCTCGAGTGCCCGGATCGTCGAGCCGCCGCCCGGCCCGCTGCCCTACCCGGACGCGGTGCCGAGCGCGCAGCAGGACGACAGCCGGCAGGACAGCCGTCAGGACCGCCGTCAGGACCAGGACCAGCGCTGACGGGTCTCAGGCCAGCGGACGCCGTCCGTGGTGCTGCAGGCGGTCCTTGACCAGCACCACCGCCCCGCCGAGCACCACCACGAGGCCGATGTCCGCGGCGGCGCGCTTGAGACCACCGAGCGCGACCTCGAGGTCGCCGGCCGCGAGCCCCACACCGACGAGGCCCGCGGCCGGCACCAGCGCCAGCGCGATGAGGGCGCCGGCGAGGACGGCCTCGCGGAACGACGTGATGATGACGAGCCCCGCGAGCGCGCCGCCCGCACCCACCAGCCAGTCGGCGGCCGTGGGGTCCATGACCATGTGGACGCCCTCGCTGCTCGCGAGCACGCCGGGCTTGGCGAGGCCCAGCGCCCGCAGCACGAGGAACGCGACCCCACCCGCCGCGGCGAGGATCGCGTAGCCGACCAGGACGGAGACCAGGGCCCGACGGATGCGGTAGAGGTCGGTGCGGATCAGGGCGAGGCCCAGCTTGGCGACGGGCTCGAAGGCCGGGGCGATGATCGCCGACGCGGCGAGCGCCAGGGCCTGCGGCACCGGTGGGGAGAGCAGGCCCGCGACGGCGATCGCGCCGCCCAGGGCCATGAGCACGAGGTAGTTGACGCTCATGCGGCCGTGGTGGCGCAGCGTCCGCTCGAACTCCTCCCAGGGCGACTCGTCGGCGTCGTCCTCGATGGCCTCCTGCGCGCCGGTGGCCACCACGCTCTCGGTGCGCACGGTGGCGACGGTGACCGGCCCGTGCTCCCGGGCGCGGTCCACGGTGGACAGCACGGAGTCGATGGAGCGGTTGAGGACGTGGAGGGACAGCACGTCCCCCGCGGGCTTGAGGGACCCGCCGCGCTGCAGGGTCAGCGCGAGGACACCGTCGTGGTCCTCGAGCTCCCCGAGCACCTCGTCGGTCGCCGCGGCCGGCACAGTCACGTCGATCTGGTGGTGCATCTGTCCTCGCTCCTCAGCGCTCGGTGGCGGGGTGGGTGACGGACGTGCTGGTGTGCGGCACGACGGCGCGCACGACGACCAGTTCCTCGGTCCTCTGGTCGTCCGTGACCAGGCCGCGCTCGCGCAGCAGCGCGTGGCGCGCGGTGAGGACGGGGCCGAACGGGTGCTCGTGGCGCACGACGACCTCGGCGTCCATGCCCTGCGCGCGGAGCCGGGCCACGGTGACGGCGGGGTCGTTGAGCGAGGAGTGGACCACGAGCAGCCGCCCGCCGGGACGCAGGACGCGCGGCGCCTCGTCGCACACCCGGTCGAGCACCGCGCGCCCGTCGCGGCCGCCGTCGTAGGCCCGCGCGAGCCCGTGCTCGGGGATGTCGTCGGTGGCCGCCGGCACGTAGGGCGGGTTCGAGACGACGACGTCGAACCGCTCCCCCGCCACCGGCGCCGTCAGGTCACCACGGCGCACGCGCACCCGGCGTCCCTGCCGCAGGGCGTTGAGGCGCGTCGAGAGCAGCGCGCGGCGCGAGACGTCGACCGCGGTCACGTCGGTCCCCGGGACGCCCGCGGCGACCACCGACAGGGCGCCGGCCCCGGCGCCCAGCTCGAGGACCCGGCACGCGCGGGCGGCGCCACACCCGTGGTCGGTCAGCTCGCGGCGCAGGACGTCGGCCAGCAGCCACGTGTCGCGCTGGACCGGGTAGACGCCCGGGACCCGGAGCACCTGGTGGTGCGGCGTGATGTCGACGGGTGCAGCGGGCGAGGTCCTGCGGGGGTCGGGGGCGACGGTCGTCATGGGCTCCTCGGCTCGGCTCGGTGGTGACGAGTCGGGTCGCGGGCGCCTCGCACGGCGCGCCGGTCGCCGACCTCGGCGTCGACCCAGGGCCAGGCGTTACCCGGGAGGAGGTCCGCGCATGGGGTCTCGGACATCACGTGCGAGATCCGTCGGATACGGCGACCCGATCGGGTACCACCGCGAACTCCATCGATGTGAAGGAGCACTCCGTGCCCGTCCTGCCCCGTCCCCGAGGACCGGTCTCGACCGCCGTGCTCGACGTGCTCTCCGGACGTCGGCCGGCGTCGGAGCTGCCCCGGCGTCCCGACGCCGAGCCCTTGGGGGACGACCTCCAGCTCGCGCTGTACTGCTGCTACGAGCTGCACTACCGGTCGTTCGACGGCGTCGACGACGTCCTGGAGTGGGATCCCGACCTTCTGGCCCTGCGCGGCCACCTCGAGGACCTGTTCCTCGGTGCCGTACGCGCGCAGGTCGAGGGTGGCGACGACGTCGAGGCGGCCGTCGACGCCCTGCTCGTGGAGCCCGTCGAGGGCAGAGGGCCGTCGTGGCACCTCGCCCGCGACGGCGAGCGCTGGCAGCTCGACGAGTACGTCGCGCAGCGCTCGCTCTACCACCTCAAGGAGGCCGACCCCCAGGCCTGGGTGATCCCGCGGCTCGACGGCGTCGAGGGACGCGCGAAGGCGTCGCTGATGACCGTCGAGCACGACGAGTACGGCGCCGGGCGGCCCGAACGGGTGCATGCGCGGATCTACGCCGAGATGATGACGGGCCTCGGGCTCGACACCACCTACGGCGCCTACCTCGACGTGGCGCCCGCGGAGACGCTCGCGACCGTGAACATCATGTCGCTGTTCGGGCTGCACCGTCGGTGGCGCGGGGCGTCGGTGGGCCAGTTCGCGCTCATCGAGATCACGTCACCGCCGGGGTCGGCGCGCCTCGTGCGCGCGATCGAGCGGCTGGGCCTGCCGGCGGAGGTGACGGCGTTCTACGCCGAGCACGTCGAGGCCGACGCGGTGCACGAGCAGCTCGTGCGCCGGGACCTCATCGCCGGGCTGCTCGAGTGCGAGCCGGAGCTGGCCGCGGACGTCGTGCTCGGCATCCAGGCGTCGACGCTGCTCGAGGACCGGCTGGCCGATCACCTCACGGCGGCCTGGTCCGCCGGGGAGTCGTCGTTCGTCTCCCGGGCGCTCTCGCCGGCCTGAGCCGGGCGGACCTTCCGCCGGTGGCTCGTGTCGCAGAACGGGTAGCGCTTCGTCCGCCGGCACGCGCACAGCGCCACGACCGGCCGCTCGCTGGTCACCGTCGTCCCGTCGGGCAGCTCCAGCTCGACCGGGCCCTCGACGAGGAAGGGCCCGCCCTCGGTCATCGTGATGCGGGTGGGTCCTGACGGTGCGGCCATGGACGGCGTCTACCCCGTCGACGGCTCCCGGCACACGCGCCGGGCGAGCGTCACGATGTGCCGGGCGAGCTCGGCGGGCCGGGTCTGGGGCAGGTTGTGCGCCCCCTCGGTCATGGTGACGACCTCGATCCCCGGCCGGGTCGCCGCGAGCGCGTCGAGCCAGCCGGACGGGGCCAGGTGGTCGTGGGGTCCGCCCACGAGCAGCACCGGCACCGTCGTCGCCGCGAGGGTGGCCCGCAGGTCGCGGCGACGGGCGGCGCGCAGCGCGCGGGCGAACCCCGACAGCCGGGTCGTCGCGTAGGAGCGCAGCATGCCCGGCACGCGGCGCGGGTCCTCGCGCGCCGCGGTGCGCAGCCAGCGCACGACCAGGCGGCGCCGGGGCGACATGCGCGGATCGGCGGTCGGGCCGACGAGCACGAGGCCGGCCACCGTGTGCGGGTGACGCCGGGCGAGCTCGGCCACGACCTGGCAGCTCGCCGAGTGCCCGATCATGACCAGCGGCCCGCCGGTGAGGCCGTGCTCGTCCAGGCGCCGCGCGAGCTCGTCGGCCGACGACTCCGGGTCGAGCGCCGTACCGGGGTCCGCGCGGAGCCCCATCGCCGGCAGGGCGACCACCGCCGTGGGGACGGCGGCGCCGAGCGCGTCGACCAGTCCCCCGTACGACGCGGCCGTCAGGCCGAGGCCGGGGACCGCGACCGCGACGGGGCGGCCCGCCGGCGGCAGGAGGACGGGACGCGGGGGCATCCCGGGGACTACCCGGCCCCGCGCGGGGTGGTGTCGGCCTGAGACCGACCCCTCACCCCGACCCGCTCAGCGCTCCCGCCGGGCGCCGCCGGCCGGGTGGACCTCGCGCACCACGGGCTCGGGGTGGCCGTCGGCGGCGGCCCGGCGCGTGACGGCCTCGGCGATGTCCTCCGCGGCGCGGGCCGGGGTGAGCACCAGCGCGCTGCCGCCGAACCCGCCGCCGACCAGCCGCGCGCCGAGCGCCCCGCGCTCGAGGGCCGCCTCCACCACGGCGTCGAGGGCCGGCACCGAGACCTCGAAGTCATCGCGCAGCGAGGCGTGCGATGCCGTCAGCTCGGGCCCGACGTCCGCGGGGCGACCCGCGCGCAGCAGGTCCACGACGCGGTGGACCCGCGCCTGTTCGGTGACGACGTGGCGGGCGCGGCGCAGGAGCGTCCCGTCCAGCCGGTCCAGCATCTCCGGCGTCGCGTCGCGCAGGGCCGGGACGCCGAGTGCCCCTGCGGCGGCGACGCACGCGGCGCGCCGGTCGGCGTAGCCGCCGTCGGCGAGGTCGTGGCGCACCCGGGTGTCGACCACGAGCGTCACCAGCCCGTGGTCCCCCAGCCCGAGCGCGACGTGCTCGGCCTCGAGCGTGCGGCAGTCGAGCAGCAGCGCCGCCCCCTCGCGGCACAGCAGCGACGCCGCCTGGTCCATGATCCCGACGGGCGCGCCGACGACGTCGTTCTCCGCGCGGCGCCCGGCGCGGGCCAGCGCGAACCGGTCGAGGGGTGGGTCGAGCTCGCTGCCGGCCAGCTCCGCCACGGCCAGCGCCACCGCGGACTCCAGCGCCGCCGACGACGACAGCCCCGCGCCGAGCGGGACGTCGCCGTCCACCACCAGGTCCCACCCCGCGCCCGGCAGGCCCGCCTCGCGCAGCGCCCACACGGTCCCGAGGGCGTACGCCGACCAGCCGCGGGCACGCGGCAGCGCATCGAGCGTGGTGGTGACGACGTCGTCGGGCTCCTGCGCGGAGCGCACCGTCACGGTGTCGTCGGCACGGGCCGCGGCGGCCACCCGGCAGCGCCGGCCGATCGCGAAGGGCAGCACGTGGCCCTCGTTGTGGTCGGTGTGCTCGCCGATGAGGTTCACCCGGCCCGGCGCCGAGAACACGCCGTCGGGGTCGCGGCCGAGGGCGTCGCGGAAGGTGTGCGCGACGTCGGCGGTCGGCTCGGCGCTCACGCCGGCACCGTCGCGTCCGCGCACGCCGCCCGCAACCGCTCGGCGGCCACCTCGGGCGCGACGTCGGTGAGGTAGGCGCCGCCGAACGTCTCCGACCCGGCGAGGTACTTCAGCTTGCCACCGCCCCGGTGCGGCGGGCAGATCTCCAGGTGGAGGTGGGTGACGTCGCGGTCGGCGCCGTCGGTGGGCGCGGCGTGGATCCCCATCAGGTACGAGGCGCTGACGCCGAAGTACCGGTCGTAGCCGGCGAGCACCCGGGCCAGGACGCGGGCGAGGTCGGCGCGCGCGTCCGGGGTCAGCTCGGGCAGCGACGGGACGTGCGCCCGGCTCCAGATGTCGACCTCGTAGGGGAACCGCGCCCAGGGCGGGACGCCCGCGACGAAGTGCTCGCCGCCGACGACCTCGCGCACCCCGCCGGCCTCGGCCGCGACGACGTCGCAGAACACGCAGCGCCCGGTGCGGTCGTGGTGGGCGCGGGCGGCGGCGATCTCGCGCGCCGGGCGCGGCGGCACGTCGGGGTAGGCGTAGATCTGGCCGTGCGGGTGGTGCAGCGTCACGCCGACCGCCTCGCCCTTGTTCTCGAACGGCAGCACGTAGCGGACGCCGGGGTCGGCGCCGAGGTCGGCGACCCGACGCGCCCAGGTCTCGACGAGCAGGTGCACCCGGGCGACGCCGACGTCGGCGAGCGTCGCGTCGTGGTCATCGGTGAACACCACGACCTCGCAGTGTCCGTAGGCCGGCTCGACCGGGACGAGGTCGGTACCCGGGATCGCGGGCGCGGGCGGGTGCGGCGACAGCGACGGGAAGCGGTTGTCGAACACCGCGATCTCGAAGTGCTCGCGCGGGATCTCGGTCGGCGCGTGACCTGGCCGCGTCGGGCAGAGCGGGCAGGCGGTGGCGGCCGGCTTGTAGGTCCGGTCCTGACGGTCGGTCGCGAAGGTGACCCACTCGCCGTGGGTGGGGTCGTAGCGGCGCTCGCTCACGTCTCGTCCCCCGGTGTGACCCACGAGAAGAACCGGATCGTCCGCCCGTCGGCGAGCTCCCCGACCTCCTCCCCGACCTCCGGGCCGACCTCCTCGTCGTCCCCCACGTCCGGCGGGACCGACGCTCCGTCCTCGTCCACCGACACCTCCCCCTCGACGCCGGGCGCACGTCGATCTCGGTCCCGTGCATCATCACGTCCACGATCACGGCGGGCGACGCGACGCCGACGACGACGGCCGGCCGGGACCGCACCCCGGCACGAGCGCGGGGGCTAGCGAGCGAGAAGTCGGCGTTGTCCGCCGGGTCGGGGTCTTCGCTCGGGATCGACCCACCGTGGGGGCGTGAACCACGGTAGTCCGTCGATCATCTGCACGGTCCAGTGGCCGTGGTGGATCACCTGGTGGTGATGGCGGCACAGGAGGGTCAGGTTCTCGAGGCACGTCGGGCCCTCGTCCGCCGCCCAGTGCTCGACGTGGTGGGCGTGGCACCGCCGGGGGCGTCGCGTGCAGCCGGGGAAGGCGCAGCCGCCGTCGCGGAAGGTCAGCGCCCGGCGCATCGCGTCCGGGATCAGGCGGGAGCGACGGCCGATGTCCAACGGCTCCGACTTCGCGCCCAGCACCATCGGCACGATCTCGGCGTCGCAGGCCCAGCGGCGGATCGTGGCGGGATCGGACAGGGCGCCGAAGTCGAGCGTGCCGTGCCCGACGGCCAGCTGCAGCCACCGGAGATCCATGGTGATCGTCAGCAGCGGCCGGCCGGGGCTCCGCGGCGCCTCGCGGGTCGGCGCGGGCGCCTCGGGGCGGCGCGGCTCGGGGATCAGGGCGGGCTGCACGTCGTCCGCAGGCGACCGGCCGTCCGCCTCGGGGTCGGCGCCTGGCTCCGTGTCCGGCTCGGTGTCCGGCTCGGTCGCCCCCTCGCGACGCGCCTCGGCCGCGAGGCCACCCGGCCCCGCAGCGTCCTCCACCAGGTCCTTCAGCGCGGAGGCGTTGCGACTCGGGCGGTCGCGGGCGTCGTCCGGCCCGGTCGGCGTCGCGAGGGTGTCGAAGACCTCCCAGATCAGCTCCGCGTCCACCGGGTCGCGGAACCGACCCTTGATCACCAGCGAGCCGTCCCGGCGGCGGGTCACGTACAGCTCGTCCCATCGGTCGGCGCCTTCCTCCGGCGCCGCCCCGTCGGGATCGAGGTGATCGAGCAGCCGCTTCGCGACCTTGTCCAAGGCGCGCGGCGGCAACCTCGTCGCCTCGTCCGCGAGGATGCGCTCCGCGTCGACCACGTCCCACGGGTCCACGTTCTCGGCCTTCGCGAGCCGCGCCATCGCCTTGCGGATGATCTCGACATGGTCGTCGTCGACCAGGCCCTCGGCCATCACCCGCGCGGTGGTGGGCATCCGGACCGGCAACGGCTCGCCCCGGAGCGACAGCTGCGGAGTCAGGTCCTCGGACTCGCCGACCAACCGTCGGGCGTCCTTCAGGTCGATCCGCAACGAGTCCTGCAGCAACCGCTCCGTGGTGCGGTTCCCGGTGGACACCGCCACCCCGAGCCGCTCCAGCTCCGCGACATCCTCCAGCAGCCGGTACTGCTCGCACCGGAGGGCGACCATCCGGGCACGGAGACGGTCGAGCGCCGCGCGCTCCGCCGTCCCCACACCCCGTTCGCTCATGTGTTCGATTCTAGAGCGGACCCCCGACACCGCGGGCCCGAACGGGAGAAGAGGGCCCAGGCCAGTCCGGTGGGGTCAGTCCGGTGGGGTCAGTCCCCCGACCCGTCGGCGAGCTTGTGCACGGCCTCGGCGAAGGCGTCGGCGGCGCGGAGGCGGGCGGTCAGCGAGCGACGGCCGGTGTCGGTGAGGCGATAGCGGCGGGGATCGCGGGACTGGCGGGACACGAGGCGGTTGCGGGCGAGGCGGTGCAGCGTCGGCACGAGGCGCGAGAGCGGCATGTCGAGAGTGGCGCCGGCCTGCTCGCGCAGGCGGTCCGCGATCTCGTCGTGACGTCGCGGGGCATCGGCCAGCGCGGCGAGGACCAGCGCATCGACCTGGCCCCGGTCCCGGATGCGGGCGCGCGGTGCGGAGGCGCGGCGGGTCGTCGTGGTCATCGAGCCAGGATGGCCCCGCGCGACGTTCCGGCAAACGGGGCCGTTGGGCCCAGCCGGGAAGGCCGGACGGTCCAGGAGGTGCGCCGCACGAGCGCCTCGTACCCTCCGGCGCCGTGAGCACGCACGATGTCACCGGCCGGGAAGCGGTCGAGCGCGCCCTGGAGGCCGCCGGGTCGCCGCGGGAGATCCGGACCTTCGACACCCCGGTCCCGTCGGCGGCGGCCGCCGCGGAGCAGCTGGGGTGCGAGGTCGGCGCGATCGCCAACAGCCTGGTCTTCACCGCCGGCGAGGAGGCCCGGGCGGTCCTCGTGCTCGCGTCCGGCGCGCACCGCGTCGACCCCCGGCGCCTCGCCACCCACCTCGGCGTCGCGAAGCGCCGCGTCAAGCGCGCCGACCCCGACACCGTCCTGCGGGCGACCGGCCAGCACGTCGGAGGGGTCGCGCCGGTCGGTCACCCGGCACCGCTCCCCTGCCTCGTCGACGTCGCGCTGACCGCGTACCCGACCGTCTGGGCCGGCGCTGGGGACGAGCACTCGATGTTCCCGACCACCGCCGAGGAGCTCGTCGCCCTCACCGGCGGGACGCTGCTCGAGGTCGCGGACGACTGACCGCCTCCAGCACTCAACGACAAGATGTGGACAGCGTGTCCTTTTCGTGGTTCTCTGTATATGGGCACAGCGTCCACATCTACCGGAGGTACCCATGAGCAGCACTCGCGTCGCCCTCGTCACCGGGGGCTCGGGCGGGATCGGCCGCGCGGTGGCCGAGCGGCTGGCGAACGACGGCATGGCCGTCGGCGTGCACTACGCGGGCAACAAGGCCCGGGCCGAGGAGGTCGTCGCCGCCATCGAGGCGGCCGGCGGCCGGGCGATCGCCGTCGGCGGCGACGTCGCGGAGCCGGCGGAGATGGAGGCCGCGTTCGACGCCGTCGAGGAGGCGTTCGGCGGGATCGACGTCGTCGTGAACACCGCCGGGATCATGGTCCTGGCGCCCATCGCGGAGCTCGACCTCGACGACCTCGACCGCATGCACCGCACCAACATCCGCGGCACCGTCGTCGTCGCCCAACAGGCCGCCCGTCGGGTCCGCGCCGGCGGCGCGATCGTCGCGTTCTCGACGTCGGTGACGCGGCTGTCGTTCCCCACCTACGGCGGCTACGTCGCCAGCAAGGGCGCCGTCGAGGCTCTCGTCCCCGTTCTCGCCCGCGAGCTGCGCGGCCGCGACATCACCGTCAACGCCGTCGCGCCCGGCCCGACCGCGACACCGCTGTTCCTCGACGGCAAGACCGAGGAGCAGGTCGCCGGGCTCGCGAAGGTCGCGCCGCTCGAGCGCCTCGGGCAGCCGGACGACATCGCGGAGGCCGTCGCCTTCCTCGCCGGACCCGCCCGCTGGGTCAACGGCCAGACCCTGTTCGCCAACGGCGGACTCGCCTGAGAGGCCCGGACATGCACCAGAGCATCGTCATCACCGGCGCCTCGAGCGGCTTCGGGGCCATGAGCGCCCGCGCGCTCGCTCGCGCCGGCCACACCGTCTACGCCGGCATCCGTGACACGGCCGGCCGGAACGCGCCCGCCGTCGCCGACGCCGCGGCCTTCGCGGCCGAGCAGGGCGCGGACCTGCGCACCGTCGAGCTCGACGTCGCCGACCAGGGCTCCGTCGACGCCGCGATCGACGGCGCCGAGGTCGTCAACGCCGTCGGCGACCGCGTGCGGACGGAGTTCTACCGCCGGATCGGCCTCGACGACCTGCTGCACGTCCGGGCATGACCGGGAGATCGCTAGCATCGCCGGTCGTGGACGACCAGCGCCGGCCCCGGGGACGGGGTCGGCGCCCGGCCGACGAGGTGCGCGGCGAGGTGCTGGCCGCCGCGGGCGAGCTCCTGCTCGCCGAGGGCATGGCGGGCTTCACCTTCGAGCGCATCTCGGCGATCTCGGGCGCGAGCCGGACCACCCTGCACAAGTGGTGGCCGTCGCGCGGCGCCCTCGCCCTCGAGGCCTACTTCCGCTCGGTGCAGAGCACCCTCGCGTTCCCCGACACCGGCGACATCGCCGCCGACCTCACCGACCAGCTCACCGCGTTCGTCCGCCTGGTGACGGAGACGCCCGCGGGACGGGTGATCGCGGAGCTGATCGGCTCGGCGCAGACCGACCCCGAGCTCGCCGCGGCGTACCGCGAGCACTACTCCGCGCCGCGTCGGGCGCTCGCCGTCACGGCGATCGAGCAGGCGCGTGACCGCGGCGAGCTCCGCGATGACGTCGACGCCGAAGCGGTGGTCGACCAGCTGTGGGGCGCCTGCTACCACCGGCTGCTGATCCCCGACCAGCCGCTGACCGAGGAGCTCGCCCGCACCCTCGTCGCCCAGGTGGTCCGTGGAGTGGCACGGAGGTGACGAAGGTGACGGCGACGGGAACGGTGGTGCGCAACCAGGTGACAGGAAAGGCGTAGGCTGGATGGCGTCTGGATCGATCCGGTAGTCTCCGTCACGGCCCAGACGTCCCGTACACCGCACCCGAACGAAGGTTGCCGTGCCCGCACGCACCACGCCCGAATCCGAGGTCGACGCCCTCGACGTCGAGCTCTCCGAGCTGCGCCAGCTCCTCGACCGCCTCGATGGCCTGACCCACCAGGCGCGCACGCGGCTTCGCCGCATCGAGCAGCACCGCAACGGTGTCGACCCCCGCTGGATCGACCGCGCCGCTCGCTGATCCCGTCCACCCGACGAGCCCGCCCCGACCTGGTCGGGGCGGGCTTCCGTGTGTCCGGGGCTCGGACGGTCGGATCTCAGGCGGCGAGCGCCGCGTAGCGCCCCTCGCGGTCCACCAGCTCGGCGTGCGTGCCGGTCTCGACGACCCGGCCGTGGTCGAGCACCGCGATCCGGTCGGCGTGACGCACGGTCGACAGGCGGTGCGCGATGGTCAGCGTGGTGCGGTGCCGCGCGAGGTCGTCGAGTGCGAGCTGCACGGCCCGCTCGGTCTCGGTGTCGAGCGCGCTGGTGGCCTCGTCGAGGACGAGCACCCGCGGGTCGCGCAGGAGCGTGCGGGCGATGGCGATGCGCTGCTTCTCGCCGCCGGAGAAGCGGTGACCCCGGGCGCCGACCATCGTGTCGTAGCCCTCGGGCAGGGCGGCGACGACGTCGTGGATGCGGGCCGCGCGGGCGGCGGCCTCGATCTCGGCGTCGGTCGCGTCCGGCTTGGCCGCGCGCAGGTTCTCGCGCACGGTGGTGTGCAGGAGGTAGGTCTCCTGGCTGACCACCCCGACGACGCCGGCGAGATCGGCCAGCCGCAGGTCGCGCAGGTCGACACCGTCGATCGTGATGCGCCCGGCGTCGGGGTCGTGGAGGCGGGCGACGAGCGCGCCGAGCGTCGTCTTGCCCGACCCGGTCTCCCCCACCAGCGCGAGCGTCGTGCCGGCAGGCACCGTCAGGTCGACGTCGTCGAGGGCGGGCCGGTGGCCACCGGGATGGGTGAAGGTCAGGCCCTCGATGCGCAGGTCGCCGCGGACGTCGTTGAGCGACACCGGGTCGTCCGGGTCCGCGATGTCCACCGTCAGGTCCTGGTACTCGAAGATCCGCGCGAACAGCGCCAGCGAGCTGGCCACCTGGACGCCGACGTCGAGCAGCCCCGAGAGCGGCCGGAAGATCCCCGCCTGCAGCGAGGTGAAGGCGACGAGGGTGCCGATCGAGAGCGCGCCGACGGTCCAGGGCAGGCCCGCGCCGACGTAGATCAGAGCCGGGATGGCCGCGAAGACGACGCCCATCGTGGCCATGCGCCAGCGTCCGGCCAGCTGCGAGCGCAGCTCGAGGTCGGTGAGACGGGCCGAGGACGACGTGAAGCGTTCGACGAGGGCGGGGCCGGTGCCGAGCGTGCGGTGCAGCGCGGCGGCGTCGACCGACAGGCCCTCCTCGATCGTGACGTTGAGGTCGGCGAGCTCGCGCTGGCGTGCCGCGGTCAGCTCGCGGCGCATGCGCGCGACGCGGCGGCTGACGAGCACGGCCGGCGGCAGCACGACCAGGGTGACGAGCGCGAGCTGCCAGGACAGGGCGACCATGGCGACGGCGGTGGCGACGACCGTCGTGAGGTTGGCGGCGATCGACGTCGCCGTCGAGGTGACGACGGTCTGCATGCCGCCGATGTCGTTGGTGATGCGCGACTGCACCTCGCCGGTGCGGGTGCGCGTGAAGAAGCCGAGCGACTGGCGCTGCAGGTGGGCGAAGACGTCGGTGCGCAGACGGTGCATGACACGCTGGCCGACGCCGGTGGAGATCCAGGTCTGGACGACGCCGAGCGCCGCGGTGACGGCGGCGACGCCGATCATCCCGGCGGCGAGCAGGACGAGCAGGCGCAGGTCGCGCTGCGGGAGCGCCTCGTCGATGACGGCGCGGAGCAAGAACGGCGAGGCCATGGCGACGATCGACGACGCCACGATGACCGCGACGACGACGGCCAGCGGCCGGCGGTCCTGACGGAACAGGCGCGCGACGCGACGCAGGGAGACCTGGCGCGCCAGCTCGGCGTCCTCGGCACGGGTCTCACGGCTGGGTTCAGGGGGGCGGGGCAAGGGGCGACTCCTCGGTGGTGGGTTGCTGAGGTAACCTCAACGTGAGGCTACAACAACAACTCGCGAAGGGTATTCCCCGTGGATGACGAGCGCAGCGACGACCCGGAGCAGAGCTCGCTCGCGGAGACGTTCTGGCAGGTCGCGCGCCGGCTGCGCCACCAGTCGCGCGAGGCGCTCGCCCCCTGGGGCGTCTCACCCTCCCAGCTCCGGGCGCTCGGCGTGCTGCTGCGCCACGGCGCGGTGCGCTCGGGCGAGCTCGCCGAGCACCTGCGGATCGCGCCCCGCTCGGCCACCGAGGTCGTCGACGCGCTCGCGGAGCGCGGCCTCGTCGAGCGCCGACCCGACCCCGAGGACCGGCGGGCGACGCAGGTCGTCGCCACCGAGGCCGGCACCGAGCTCGGGCGCGCGGTGCAGGCGGCGCGCGCCGCCGAGGCCGATCGCGTGTTCGCGACCCTCGGCGACGACGACCGCGCCGAGCTCACCCGCCTCCTGCGCCTGCTCGCACCGTAGGGGGCGCGTGGAGGAGGCCGTCCGCGATGCTTCGATGTTCGAAGCATCGCTGCACTGCCCTACCGCGCGGAGACACCCTCGAGGACGTCGCGCAGCACGACGGCGAACTCGTCGGGCTTGCCGGGCCAGCCGAACTCGCCGTCGAGGAAGCCGCCGTGGTGGCTCGGGAAGACCACGGCCTCCTGGCCGAGACGCTCGGCGGTGGCCACCGACGTCCGCGCGGTGAACGTCCCGGCGGTCTCCTCGGCGACGCCGATGACGACGCGGGTCGGCGCCGCGGTGAGGGCGTCGACGTCGAGCTCGTAGTCGGTGACGGCGAGAGAGTGATCGGAGAGCAGCGGGTCGTCGCGGGACCCGTCGTCCTCGGTCGGCATGCCGAACATCGCGGGGTCGGGCGCCGGCTGGGCGAAGTACTCGTCGGTGAACGCGCCCTGCCACATCCCCAGGGCCATGAAGCCCGCCATGCCGTGGCCCCAGCCCCGGGCCCGGTAGGCGTCGCGGAACCGCGTCGACGCCCGGTGGGCCGCCTCGGCGTCCGGCAGCACGCCGATGATCGGCGGCTCGTGCGCCACGAGGGTCACGACGTCCTCGGGGTGGGCGGTGACGAGCTGCAGGCCCGTGACCGCTCCCCCGCTGCTCCCGAACACCTCCACCGGCCCGGCGCCGAGCTCGGCGATCAGCGCGTGGAGGTCCTCGGCCTGGGTGACCGGGTCGTTGTCGACGCGGCCGTCGCTGCGGGTGCTGCGGCCGAGCCCGCGGGGGTCGTAGGCGACGACGGTGCGCTCCTCGAAGCGTGCCGCGAGAGCGCGGAAACCGCTCGCGTCCATCGGCTGGCCGATCATGAGCAGCACCGGGTGCCCGTCGGCCGGCGGCAGCGGACCGTAGACGTCGTAGACGATCTCGGCGCCGTCCACGGAAAGGACCTTCGTCTCGGCCACGGCCTGCTCCCCCGGGGTGGAGTACGGATATCGAACCAACGAGTCCCAGCGTTGCGCTCAACCGTGGGGTTGTCAAGGCGCCGCCGCCGAGCACCCGACAGGACGCGGTGATGGAGTGTGCGCCATGGCCGACGCCCCGAGCACCATCGTCACCACCCCGGAGCAGGAGCGTCTGCGCGGGGAGGTCCGCGAGCTCTGCACGCGGTTCCCGGACTCGTACTGGCGGGAGCGGGATCGGGCGCGGGAGTACCCAGATGCGTTCGTGGATGCGCTGACCGAGGCGGGGTATCTGGCGGTGCTGATCCCGGCCGAGTACGGCGGGGGTGGGCTGGGGATCACCGAGGGCTCGATCGTGCTGGAGGAGATCAACCGCTCCGGTGGGCACTCGGCGGGCTGTCACGCGCAGATGTACACGATGGGGGCGCTGCTCAAGCACGGCTCCGAGGCCCAGAAGCAGACCTATCTGCCGGCGATCGCGGACGGGTCGCTGCGGCTGCAGGCGTTCTCGATCACCGAGCCCGAGGCCGGGTCGGACACCACCGACATCGCCACCACCGCGGTGCGCGACGGCGATGGCTACGTGATCAGCGGGCACAAGAACTGGACCAGCCGCATCGAGCAGTCCGACCTCGCCCTCGTGCTGGCCCGTACCAGCCCGCGCGCCGACGATCCCGCGGAGCGGACCCGGGGGATCAGCCTGTTCCTGGTCGATCTGCGCGAGGTCCGGCGTGAGCAGCCCGAGGCGCTGGAGGTGACCCCGGTGCGCACGATGTTCAACTACGCCACCAACGAGGTCCGCTACCGGCACATGCGGGTCCCGGCGTCGGCCCTGATCGGGGAGGAGGGCACAGGGTTCCGCTACGTGCTCGACGGGTGGAACGCCGAACGGATCCTGCTCGCCGCCGAGGCCGTCGGGGACGGTTACTGGTTCATCGCCCGCGCCACCGACTACGCCACCTCCCGCGAGGTGTTCGGACGGCCGATCGGGGCCAACCAGGGCGTGCAGTTCCCGCTCGCGCGGGCCTACGGGCAGGTCACCGCGGCGGATCTGATGCGCTACCGGGCGGCGGCGTTGTTCGACGCCGGCCAGAAGTGCGGCGAGCAGGCCAACCTGGCCAAGCTGCTGGCCAGTGAGGCCAGCTGGCAGGCCGCGAACGCGTGTCTGGACACCCACGGCGGCTACGGGTTCGTCGACACCTGGGACGTGGAACGCAAGTTCCGCGAGACCCGCCTCTACCAGGTCGCCCCGGTCAACAACAACCTCGTGCTCGCCTACCTCGGCCAGCACGTCCTCGGGCTGCCCCGCTCCTACTAGACCGCGACGCGGTCGTCCGACGGCCGGCGCATCCGGAGGATCGCCCAGCCGACGAGCGCCGCGGACGCGACCGTGAGCACGAGGCCGGAGATCGTGACGGCCTCCCGGAACTGCACGGCCTGCGCCCCGGTCCAGTGCGGCGCGGCAATGCTCCCGGTGAACAGGGCCGCGAGGATGGTGCCGGCGACGGCGATGCCGACGGCGGACGTGACCTCGGAGGCGGTGTCGACGAGCGCCGCGCCGATCGAGGTGCGGTTCTCCGGCAGGCCGTTCAGCACGTTGTAGCCCGCGACGACGCCGACGACGCGCATCCCGGCGGCCACGAGCACCAGGGCGGCGGCGACCCAGACGTAGCCGAGGCCGCCCAGCAGGCTGTACACGGCGAGCCCGGCGACGACCGTCGTGGCGCTGATCGAGGCGGCCCGGCCGACGCCGACCCACCGCACGAAGCGGTGCACGAACGGTCCGCCCGCCACGAGGACGACCACCTGGGGCAGCATGCCGAGGGCCGCGAGCGCCGGGGACCAGCCCCAGGCGAGCTGCAGCTGCAGCGTCACCATGTAGCCGAGGCCGGCGATCGCGAGCCCGGCGGCGGCCTTGAAGGCGAGGCCGCTCGACACCAGGGGTCGGGCGACGAGCGCGAGGTCGAGCAGCGGGTGACGCGCCGAGCGCTCGCGCAGGACGAAGAGGACCGCCGCGACGACGGTCGCGCCGGTGGCGACCCACGGCACCCACGAGCCGGCGCCCCGCTCCACGAACAGCGTGGGCGCGACGAGGGCGAGCACGACGGCGGCGGTGCCGAGCACGCCGCCGGGGACGTCCGCGGGCGTGCGGTGCCGGTCGTCCGGCCGGTCGGCGGCGATGCCGCCGCGGATGCCGAGGATCGCGAGCGCGGCGACGGGCACGTTCACCAGCAACAGCACCTGCCACGGAGCGATCGCGAGCACGAAGCCCCCGGCCGTCGGGCCGACGGCGAGCCCCACCAGGCCGACCGTCGAGATCAGCGTGATCGCGCGGACGCGCAGGCCCTCCTCGTCGAAGAGCCGGAAGGCCAGCGCGATCGAGCCGGGCGTGGTCATCGCGGCGGCGACGCCCATCACCGCGCGGACCGCGATGAGCTGCTCCGCGCTGGTGACGAACGCGGTCGCGAGGCTCGCGGCCCCGAGCAGCACCAGGCCGACGAGCATGACCCGGCGGCGCCCGACCCGGTCGGCCACGGCGCCGAACACCAGCATCAGCCCGCCGAAGACCACGGCGTAGGCGTTGGTCACCCACTGCAGCGCGACCGTGGAGGCCGCGAGCTCGCGGCCGATCGTCGGGAGGGCGACGGTGAGGATCGAGTTGTCGAGCATCTCGACCAGGAAGACCGCCGAGAGACCGGTCAGCGCGAGCCACGCCGCACGCAGGGAGCGCGGGGAGCCACCGGCAACCGACGGCACGAACGCTGTTCTTGTCACGAACATCGTTCTAGGCGCGAGCACTGTTCGTGTCAACTGCTACGCTCGTGACGTGTCCGACCGAGGAGCGTCGCGCGACCGGTGGGCGGCGCAGATCGCCGCGCTCGACCAGCCCCGGCGGGCGTCGCGGCCGCGCAAGCCGCCGATCACCGTCGAGCGGATCGTCGACGCGGCGTTCGGGCTGGTCGCGGCCGAGGGGTACGACGCTTTGACGATGCGGCGGGTCGCCACGGCACTGGAGACCGGGCCGGCGTCCCTGTACGCGCACGTCCGCGACAAGGCCGAGCTCGACGACCTCCTGATCGGCGAGCTCTGCGCCCGGGTGACGCTGCCGGCGCCGGACGCCGCACGCTGGCGGGAGCAGGTCGTCGACGTCTGCCGTGCGCTGCGCGACGAGTACTTCCGCTACCCGGGCATCTCACGCGCCGCGCTGTCCACCGCCCCCCACAGCCTGGACGCCCTGCGCCTCACCGAGGGCCTGCTCGCGATCCTCCTGGCGGGCGGGGTGTCGCCGCAGGACGCCGCCTGGGCGATCGACGCCGCGTTCCTCTACGTCGGCGCCTACAGCCTCGAGGCCTCCCTGCGCCGGCAGGCCGACGAGCGCACCGACCGCCGGCTCCTCGATCGCGACGAGGTGGTCGAGCGGTTCCGGATACTGCCCACCGACCGCTTCCCGCACACCGTCGCCCACGCCGCGGAGCTCACCGCCGGCGAGGGGCACGAGCGGTTCGACTTCACGCTGGAGCTGCTGCTCGGCGGGCTCGCGACCGGGGGGCCGGGGAGCTAGCGCTGCTGGGCGCGCCGGGCCGCGGCGATGACCTCGGTCAGCGCGCCGTGCAGGTCGCGCAGCTCCGGGAGGTCCATGTCGAGGCGCTCGACGATGGCCGGCGGGATCTGCTCGGCCTGCGCGCGCAGCGCGACGCCCGCCGGGGTCAGGCGCACGGCCAGCGAGCGCTCGTCGCCCGGGTCGCGCTCGCGGGTGAGGTAGCCGGCGGCCTCGAGGCGCTTGAGCAGCGGCGAGAGCGTGCCGGGGTCGAGCTCGAGGCGGCGGCTGAGCTCCGTCACCGACAGCGGCGCGTCCTGCCAGAGCGCGAGCATCACGAGGTACTGCGGGTGCGTGAGGTTCATCGGCTCGAGCAGCGGCCGGTACACCGAGATCACGGTGCGGGCCGCGACCGCGAGCGCGAAGCAGACCTGGTTCTCGAGGGCCAGCGGATCGAGGTCCTCCAGTGCGGTGTCGCCCATCCCACGTCCCCTCATCGCCGGTTCGTGGTCATAATACTGGTGTGCAAACCATTGGTGCACCAACGATGGAGACCGACGTGACCGTCCGCCGCCCGAACCCCCTGCTGTGGCTCTGGTACGCCTTCGGCGGGTCGTTGCCGGCGCGGTACGCGCCGTGGGTGCTGCGCGACACCACCTGCCGCACGTGGTGGCTGCGCCACGTCCTGCGCGCGGTCGTGCAGATCTCCCCGTTCGTCATCGCGATCGTCGTGTTCGTCCCCGGCCCGCTCTGGCTGCGCCTCATGTGCTCCCTCGGCGGGGCGATCATGGGTCTGATCTTCTCGATCAGCTACCTGCACGAGACCGCCGAGCACCGCCTGGTCAAGGCCGGCTACCCGGCGGGCACCGGCCCCGCGACGCGCGCCGAGCGCACGGCCGAGAAGGACGCCGCGGCGGCCGAGCGCTACGCCGCCCGGTACCGGACCCCGCCCGGCGCCTGACCGGCCCCAGACACACCGGCCAGGACATACCGGCCCCGGGCACACTGGGCACGTGACCACGCCCGACATCCCCGACGGGGACGACCCCGACACCGACGACGACACCGTCTTCGAGCAGCTCGACGAGGCCGAGTCCCTCGACAACCCCGACCTCGACGACCCGCTCGACGAGGGCATCTCCCCGAACGAGCAGCCCTGGGGCACCACCGCCTGGGGCGTCACGCCCGAGGAGGAGGAAGAGGGCGAGCCGCTGGCCGACCGCCTGCGCCGCGAGGAGCCCGACGACGACGAGGACACCGACGACGGCGACGGCCTCGGCGACGAGTCCGACACCGACGGCGAGCTCCGCGACGACGAGGTCGGCGACGACCGCTCCGGACGGCTCGTCCTGAGCGAGGACGGTGAGGACTTCTTCGCCGAGGACGTCGGCGTCGACGGTGCCGGGGCGAGCGCCGAGGAGGCCGCGATCCACCTGGTGGACGACGAGCGCTGACCCGGGCTCAGGCGACCAGGCCCACGACCTCGTCGGCCACGCCCCACGACACGGTGACGCCCACCCCGCCGTGGCCGTAGGCGTGGACGACGCCCCGGTCGTCGACCTCGACCCGCGGTGACGGCCGCGCCGGGCGCCACCCGACCTCGCGGCCGAGCACCCGGGCGTCGGCGAGGCGCGGCTCGACGGCGATCGCGCGGGCGAGGATCTCCTCGGCCACCTGCGCGTCGGGGGTCCCGTCGTCGGGCGGAAGGGCGGCGCCGCCCACGACGACGCGGCCGGGGTGCGGGAAGACGTTGGTCCAGCGCGGGGTGGCGACGACCTCCATCGAGAACTCCTCGATCCCGGCGTCGGCGAGCACGACGTGGACGCCGCGCACCCCGGTCACCGTCGGGTCCCCGGCGAGCACCCCGGCCCCGCTCCCCGCGGCGTTCACCACCACGCGTCCGGGCTCCGCGAGGTCGGCGAGGTCGGCGACGTGCCGCTGCTCGACGACGACCCCGAGCCGCGCGGCCCGGTCCGCCAGGTGCGCGAGGTAGGTCGGCATGTCGGCGAACGGGAGGGTGACGGCCATGCCGACCCGCCCCCGCGTCTCGTCCGGGCCGAGCGCCCGGAAGTCGGGGAGCACGCGGGCCCACGGCGGCAGCTCGTCGGCGACGTCGACGTGGATCCGGCCGTGTCGCCGGTGGATGCCGGTGGCGGGGTCGTCGGCGAGCTCCTCGAAGACCGGGGTGGAGCGCTCGGTCCACGTCGTCAGCGGGTCGTCGGGGCCGGCCCCGCTGATCCCGAGCATGGCGCCCGCCGCCACGGACGTCGTGTCCTCCACCGCCCGGTCCGTGAGGACCCGGACCCGGTGACCCGCCTCGGCCAGCCGGATCGCGCTCGACAGGCCGATCACGCCGGCACCCACCACCACGACGTCGCTCATGGTCGACATCATGGCGTCACCGGGCGGGACGCGGCTTGGACGAATCCGATCACCGCGCGAGCTCCGAGAGCGTGACCGCCGCGAGGCCGCGTCGCCCGGTGCGCGCGAGGAGGGCGTCGACGGTGCCGGCGACCGCCTCGCGTCCCGGGCCCTCGTGCAGGACGACGACGGCGCCGCGCCGGACCACCGTGTCCAGCCACCGCGCGGTCCCCGCCGTCCCGGCGCCGGCCCCGGCGACCGCCACCGCGCTGCCGAGCACGGCGCGCAGGCCCTCCGCCTCGGCGATCGCGAGGTGCTCCGCCGTCGGCCACCCGGAACCCGGCCGGAACCACCGCACCGGGGCGTGCGCCTCCAGCGTCCGCCGGGAACGCCGCAGCGAGTCCCGGAACGCCTGCTCCTCGAGGCGCCAGCTCGGCTCGTCGCGCCAGGTGTGGTTCCCGAGCTCGTGGCCCTCCCCCACCAGGCGGGCGACGAGGTCGGGGTGGCGCTCGGCGCGCTCGCCGAGGACGAAGAACGTCGCCCGGGCGCCCCGCCGGGCCAGCACGTCCAGCAGGGCCGGGGTGGTCGACGGGTCGGGCCCGTCGTCGATCGTGAGGGCGAACCGTCGCGCCCGCGTCGGGACGGCGAACAGCACCCGCCCGCGCAGGACGGGGCCGAGCGCACGGGCGAACGGAGCCACGGGTTGATCCAACTCCTGCGGGGGAACGGGGGCCGTATGAGCGAAGCGAGCCGGGTGTGGCGGGTGGACGTCGACGGCAGGGAGTACGAGATCGAGGTCGACCACAGCACGTGGTCCGGCGGCATCGAGGTGCGCCGGAACGCCGAGGTGGTCGCGACCGGCCGGTTGTGGCTCACCGCGAAGCGCTTCGAGGTCCCGGTCGGCAGCAGCACGGCGCTGGTGGAGGTCGAGTCCGCCTACGCCGGGTTCGCCGCGCGCAGCGAGCTGCACCTCGACGGGCGGTACGTCGAGCCGTTGCGGGGCTGACGCGATGACGTCCGACGGGCTGCGCGCGACGGCGGCACGGGTGGCGGAGCTGCTCGACCTGGCCGAGCCGGACGGCGACCCCACACCGGAGCAGCGGCAGTGCTTCGACCGGGCGGTCGCCGCGCTCCGGGCCGGTGGCCCGGAACTGCTCGACACGCTCACGCCCCACCTCTGGGAGTACTACCGCGACGTCGAGGACGCCGTCGGCGCGGACAACCTCGGCATGCCGCCGCTCGCCGACGACGCCGACATCTGGGCCCACGTCGAGCTGCCGCGCAGGCCCCTGCTGATGGAGGACGGGCCGGACGCCGCGTCGCCGTGCTACGTCAACTTCGAGGGCGAGGTCCCGTGGGAGCCCGAGCACGGGCTCCAGCTCGTGTTCGACGCCACCGGGGCCGTCTGCCGCGTCGGGCCCTACACCGGCCACCTGACCGTCAGCCCGTCGATCCTCGCGGCACACCCCGGCACGGTCTACGGCTGACCCTCACTCACCCCGGAACGTCGCCTTCCCGTGGCCCTGCTCGACGAACGACGCCATCGCGTTCTGCAGGTCGGCGGTGGCGAACAGCTGCCCCGCGGCGCCCGGCGTCACCCGGTGGGCCGCCTCGAGGCCGCCCTCCGCGAGGTGACGCAGGATCTCCTTGGTGGCCGCGTGCGCCGTCGTCGGGCCGGCGGCCAGGGAGGCGGCGAGCTCGCGGGCGGCGTCGTCGAAGCCCTCCTCGGGCAGCAGGCGGTCGACCACGCCCCAGCGCTCGAGCTCCTCGGCGCCGAAGCGTCCGGCGGTCATCACCAGCAGCCGCGCGCGCCCGGGCCGGCGCGCTCGGCCAGGCGCTGCGTGCCGCCCATGGCCGGGGTCAGGCCCACGGTCGCCTCGACCAGCCCGAACGAGGCGCGCGGGCTCGCGACGATGAGGTCGCACGCGAGGGCCACCTCGAACGCCCAGGTCAGCGTCAGCCCGTGCGCGGCGAAGACCGTCGGGAACGGCAGCCGGTGGATCCGCCGGCCGAGGTCGACGAGCTCGTCGAAGTAGCGGGTGCCGGCGTCGACGTCGCCGGCCTGCGCCATGGGGTGGAAGATCTGCTTGACGTCGACGCCGCCGCTGACGACCTTGCCCTCGGCGCGCACCAGCGCCGCCCGGGGCCGCGCGCGCTCCAGCTCGGCGACGGCGTCGCGCAGCGCCTCGTGCAGGGCCTGGTCGTAGAGGTTCAGCGGCGGGTGGTCGACGGTCACGAGGGCCAGGCCTGCGGCATCGACATCGACCGTCACGGGGCGGGTCGTCATGACCGGAGAACCTGCCCTACACGCGCCGCCCGAGCAGCGCGAGCAGCTCGTCGCGCGCCGTGTCGCCGGCGGGAGGCACCGGCTCGCCCCACAGGCCCGCTCCGGTGAGCATGATCGGGTCGCTGCGGATGTAGGCGAGCGCGCGGTCGACGCCGACCTCGTCCAGCGTCTCGTCGAGCCCCGCCCCGCGCGCGAGGTCCCACTCGTGCACGGTCAGGTCGAGCAGCATCTGCTCGGCGTACTCCCCGATCGGGAGCCACCCGAACGACGTGTGCCCCTGCGCGGCGTGCCCCTCGGTCGCTGTCCAGAGCGGCCGCGACCGGGCGACGGCGCGCCGCCACGCCCCGGGCGGGTCGTCCTGGAGCAGGTCGC
Organism: Actinomycetospora sp. CA-053990; assembly: GCF_050948445.1. Lineage (NCBI taxonomy): Bacteria > Bacillati > Actinomycetota > Actinomycetes > Pseudonocardiales > Pseudonocardiaceae > Actinomycetospora > Actinomycetospora sp. CA-053990. The sequence continues at coordinate 3,915,104 of NZ_CP192043.1, forward strand.
CGTCGTACCGGTCGCCGACCTCGTCCATCGGCGTCCCCGCCAGGACGTGCGGCGCCCAGAGGTGCTCGAAGCAGAGGTGGGCGACGAGATCGCGCACCGACCACGCGCTGCAAGGGGTCGGGGCGTCCCAGGCGCCGGCAGCATCCGCAGCACGGACCCGGACCGTGAACCGGTCGATGGCGGCGGGTACCAGCGCACGGGCGTCGGCGCTGCGCGGATCGGCACCGGGGGGATCGGCACTGGGGGGATCGGCACTGGGGATATCGGCCATGGGCACGACCCTCCTCGCCGGGACCGGCGTCTGGGAAGCTCACCGGCGATGGCCGACGTGCACGACGTCCGTCGACTGGCCCTGGGGCTCGACGGCGTGGAAGAGATCGACAGCGACGGCTTCGACTTCCGCGTGGACGGTCGGGGCTTCGTCTGGTCGTACCCGGACCGCAGCGGCGGGCGCCGCGTGCTGCGCACCGACGTCGCGGTGCTGTTCGTCGGCGACGAGGCCGAGCGCCAGGCGCTGCTGCTCGGCGAGCCCGACCTGTTCTTCTCGACCCCGTCCTACGACGGGGCGCCGCTGGTGATGCTGCGTCTGGAGAAGGTGGACGTCGCGCGGCTGACCGAGCTGGTCACGGACGCCTGGCTGATGCGCCGCGAGCGCTGAGGTCCGGCGCGGCCGGGAGGCACGCCGTCATCCGCACCGTCGTCCCGTCCGACGGGTCGCTGTGGATCTGCACGAGGTCGCACAGCTGGTGGGCGAGGCCCAGGCCGTACCCGCGGCCCTCGGCGGGGCCGGCGCGGTGCCGCCCGACGAGGGGGTCGGCGATCCACCCGCTGTCCTGCACCTCGCACACGACCGCGGCGGGCTCCCCCCGCCCCGGCCCGGCTCGCGCGTCCACAGCGCGAGCAGGCCCGGGCGCCCGGTGTGCACCACGGTGTTCACCGCGACCTCGTAGGCGGCGAGGCTCAGGTCGGCGGCGCGGTCCTCGTCGAGCCCGGCGCGCAGCGCGTGCTCGGCGACGGCCCGGCGCACCACCCGCGGCCCGTCCGGCGCGGCGAACACCAGCGTCTCGCCGACCTCCTCGGGCTCGGCGAGCGGTCCGCTGACCCACTGCGCGAGCTCCGCGGGGTCGGCGTAGTGCGTGCTCGCCGTGCTGGCGCCCCGCTCGAGGATGACCGGGTGCGTGCGCTCCGCGTCGGCCACCACCGACGGGGCGAGCACGGTGGTGTCGTACGGGCAGAGCACCGTCGCGGGGCGGTCGGCCAGCGCGACGTTGATCAGCGCCTCGTGCTGCACCGCCGCGGCGTACTCGGCCGGGCTGCGGCCGGCCCAGATCGGCTCACCGATGATCCGCACGCGGCCACGGCCGGCGTGCTCGTCGACGAACGCCCGCAGCACGCCGGCGATGATGCGCCCGGGGTTGCGGCCGGCGACGGTCATGTCGTGGAAGACGACGTCGGAGGCCTGCGACCCCAGCGCGGCGTGCACGAGGTCGAGCCGGGCCGGCGGCGCCGCCATCATCACCGGCTCACCGGCGTCGAGCCCCTCCCGCAGGAACGGGACGGTGCCGGCGAGATAGGCCTCGTCGTCGGCGTAGAACAGCGCAGGATGGACCAGCGTGTCGGCACCGCCCTGGTGGTGCCGACCGTGCTCGTCGTCCGCGCTCATCGTCGCCATTCCGGCCGTCGGCTCCTTGACGGACGACATCCTGCCTGGTCCGGGCTCTGAACACCGCCGCCACCCGGCGCTTTCCACCCGGATACCGGCGTGCGGCGCAGCCGCGGCGGTGGATGCCGGACGCGCTTCCCCCGACCGCACCAGCCGAGCGCACTGCGGGCTAGCGCCGGCCCTTGCTCTGCCAGTACCCCGGACCAGGGGTGTCGACGGTGTGGCGCCGGCTCTTCGCGTTCCACGACCAGCGTCCGGCGCCGAGTCCCCAGCTGACGCCGTCGGGCCCGGCGTGGAGCCGGACCGGGCCGAGCTTGATCGTCCGCCGCAGGTGGTGGCGGGGGTGGACGTGGGGCAGCAGTCGGAATCCCATGGAGCCTCCTTCGTCGTCAGGTCAACGGCTGCCCCGGGGACGGAGTTCCCGAACGCCGCCGAACAGACGAATCGGTCAGGCGATCCGGTCAGGCGAACAGGTGCCCGCGGACCAGACCGCCGTGCAGGGTGCGGACGGACACGACGACCCACGCGGCGAGGAGCACGACGTAGAGCACGACCGCGGCGCCCGCGAGGGCGGGCAGCGGGAGGCGTGCGGCGAGGGCGCTGGTGCCGGTGACGCAGGTGCCGACGGGGAACGTGAAGCTCCACCAGGTCAGCGAGAACGGCAGGCCGCGGCGGGCGGTCCGGATCGTGACGGCCGTGGCGAGGGCGAGCCAGAGCATCGCGAAGCCCCAGACGGGCACGCCGTAGAGCAGGCCGAGCACCGCTGCGCCGGTGGCGTAGGGCTCGGGCAGGCTGCCGGCGGCCTGGCCGCCGAGCAGGTTCGCGGCGGTCACCGACTGGCCGAGCGGGCCGAGCACGATCCACATCGTCGGCACCGCCACGGCCGGGCCGGTGCCGTGGACGACGAGCTTGTGCCAGATCTGGGGCAGGATCGCGAGCGTGGCGAGCAGGCTCATCCCGAACATCGCGTAGCAGGCCAGCAGCAGCGTCGTCCGGGCCGTGCCCGCGTCCAGGTGCGGCAGGAGCAGGGCACCGTCGGCGGCCGAGACCATGGGCGGCACCACCGGCATCAGCCAGCCGCCGAACACGCCGTCGGCGCCGATCTCGTGCTCGGTGATCATCCGGTACGGGATCCAGACGGCCGTGACCAGGCCGATCGCGGTGCCGACGCCCCAGAGCACGCTGCTGGCGGCCACCGCCGTGCCGACCCCGAGCACCGGGCCGCCGAGCAGGACGGTCCCGGCGCCGACGGTCATCACGGCCATCGCGACCGCCCCGAAGGACTGGGCCATCACCGGGTTGCTCGCGTGGCGGCGGGCGGCGGCGGGATGACGCAGCCAGTGCACGGCCCAGGCCGCGACCAGCGCGATCAGCAGCACCGACGCGAGACCCCAGACGACGGTCGCGAACACCCGCAGACCGGGGACGGCCACCGGCAGGCTCGCCGCGGCGCCGCCGACGACGCCGGTACCCATCACGGTGGAGAACCAGTTCGGGCCGAGGTTCGCGAACATCGCACCCGGACGGTCGAGGTCCCGGAGGAGCAGGCGCGGACGGGCGACCGGGGCCGACGTAAGCGCCGTGGGCGCCGTGAGGGCCGCCGGGAGGGTCACCGCTCGCTCGTCACTCATCACCGTCATGACAGGAATGCTGGTGCGGCGGACGGTCCCCGAGTAGGTGGCCCGACCTCGTGCACCCATAAGCTGCGCTTGTGCCCCTGCCGCCCCGCGTGGCCGACCTCGGCCCCTACGACCTGCTGCTCTCGATCGCCGAGCGCGGCAGCATGGGCCGGGCGGCGGCCACGCACGGCGTCTCCCAGGCGGCGGTCAGCGCCCGGGTCCGCTCGCTGGAGGCCGCCCTCGGCGTGACGTTGCTCGAGCGCTCGCCGCGCGGGACCACGCTGACCCCGGCCGGGGCGCTGGTCGCGGGGTGGGCGCGCTCCGCGGTCGACGCGGCCGAGGCGCTGGAGGCCGGGATCGCCTCGCTGCGCGCCGAGCAGTCGAGCCGCCTGCGGGTGGCCGCGAGCCTCACGGTGGCCGAGTACCTGCTCCCCCGCTGGCTGGTCGCCCTGCGGACCCGCAACCCCGGCACCGCGGTGTCGCTGTCGTCGCAGAACTCCACCGAGGTCGCCGCCGACGTGCTCGCCGACCGCGCCGACGTCGGCTTCGTCGAGGCGCCGACCGTGCCCGACGAGCTCGACGCCCAGGTCGTGGCGCGGGACCAGCTCACCGTCGTCGTCTCCCCCGACCACCCGTGGGCCCGGCGCCGGCACGGGATCGACGCCGCCCGCCTGGCCACCACCCCGCTCGTGGCCCGCGAGCACGGCTCGGGGACGCGGTCGCACCTCGAGCGGGCGATCGGTCCGCTCGCCGAGCCCGTCCTCGAGCTGGCCTCGACCACGGCGATCAAGAACGCGGCGGCGGGCGGGGTGGCACCCGCGGTGCTCAGCTCGCTGGCCGTCGCCCCGGATCTCGCCGCCGGCACCCTCGTCGCCGTCCCGGTCCGCGGGGTGGCGCTGCACCGCGCGCTGTCCGCCGTGTGGCACCGCGGCCGCCCGCTGACCGGGCCGTCGGAGGATCTCGTGCGGATCGCGACGGGGTCGGGCCGAGACTGACCTTTTTCTCCGGCCTTTTCCTCCGGGCGTGTCCCTACGATCACCGTCATGACCGACGACCTCGCCTCCCGGGTCGCCGGGCCCGTCCTGCGGCCGGGGGACGACGGCTACGCCGACGAGCTCGCGGGCTTCGACCTCGCCGTGAGCCAGCGCCCCGCGGTCGTCGTCGGCGCGACGGGAGCCGCCGACGTGATCGCGGCCGTGCAGTACGCCCGCGACGCGGGGCTCGCGGTCGGCGTGCAGGCGACCGGCCACGGCATCACCGTCCCCGCCGACGACGCCCTGCTGATCACCACCCGGCGCGCCGACGCCGTGCGGGTCGACCCGTCCGACGGCACCGCGTGGATCGAGGCCGGTGCGGTCTGGAGCCGCGTGCTGCACGAGGCGGCGCCCTTCGGCCTGGCCCCGCTCGCGGGCTCCGCGCCGGCGGTCGGGGCCGTGTCCTACACGCTCGGGGGCGGGATCGGGGTGCTCGGCCGGCGCTGGGGGTTCTCCGCCGACCACGTCCGCCGGCTCGACGTCGTCACGGCCGACGGCGTCCCGCGTCGCGTGACCGCAAAGGACCACCCGGACCTGTTCTGGGCGCTGCGCGGGGGCGGCGGCAACGTCGGGGTCGTCACCGGGATGCAGGTCGGGCTCGTGGAGCTCACCGAGGTCTACGGCGGCGGACTCTTCTTCGCGGGCGAGGACGCCGGCGCGGTCCTGCCCGCCGTGGTGGCCGCCTGCGGCGACGCCCCCGACGAGGTCAGCCTGTCGGTGGCGATGGTGTCGTTCCCCGACCTCCCCGCCGTGGGTCCCCTGCGCGGTCGGTGGTCGTGCTGGGTCCGGGTCACCTCGTCGGGCACCCCGGCGCGGTGCGAGGAGGTCATCGCGCCGATCCGCGCGGCGGCGACCCCGTTCCTGGACACGGTGCGGACCATGCCCGTCACCGAACTCGGGACGATCCACAACGACCCCGTGACCCCGACGGCCACGAACAGCCACTCCCTCGCGCTGCGCGACGTCGACGCCGACATGGTGGCCGCGCTGCTGCGCCACGCCCGGCCCGACACACCCTTCGTCATCGAGGTGCGCCACCTCGGCGGCGCGCTGAGCCGCGAGCCCGCCGTCCCGAACGCCGTCGGGCACCGCGGGGCGGTCGCCACCGTCTACGTCACGGCCTACCCGCACCCCACCGGACCGTCGGCGTCCGACGACGCCGCGGAGCGGGCCCTGCTCGCCGACCTCGCGCCGTGGAGCGACGGTGGGGCGCTCGTCAACTTCCTCGCCGGCGCCCACGTCAGCACCGCCGACGTCCGGGACGCCTACGAGCCCGACCTGTGGGACCGCCTCGTCGCGGTCAAGACGGCCTGGGATCCGGACAACGTCTTCCGGATCAACCACAACGTCCCGCCGGCGCGGTAGGACGTCACCGGCCGGCCGGGACCCCGGCGGGCAGATCGCGGGCGCCCGCCGCGTCCCGGTGCCGCAGCAGCATGCGCCGCCCCACCAGCACCCCGATCCCGGCGATGAGCATCGCGACGGCCGCGACGATCCACGCCGCCGCGAAGGAGATCCCGGTGGCGAGCAGCCCGAACCCGACCGGGCCGAGGCACCCGCCCGCGTACACCCCGACCTGCACGATCGCGGTGGCCGCCGCCGGGGCGGAGGGGTTGAGGCGCACCACGGCGAACTGCAGCAGGCCGGGCCACGACCAGCCGAGACCGAAGCCGAGGACGGTGCCGACGACCAGGGCCGCCGATCCCGGGACCGCGAGCAGGAGCACCCCGGCGGCGCCGAGGAGCAGGGAGCCGGCGACCACCGCGACGTGGCCACCGGCGCGCCGGTCCGCGAGCCAGCCGTGGAGCATGCGCATCACGACGGCGACCACGCTGCCGAGCGTCAGGACGAGGCCCGCGAGGCCCGGCGCCACGCCCTGGTCGACCGCGGAGGCCACCAGGAAGATGCTCAGGCCGGTCGAGCTCGCGGCGCCGAGCCCCGCCGCGACCCCGACCACGGCCAGGGCAGCGGTCGCGCGGTCGGCCTTCCCGGCGGCCGAGCGCTCCTCCGGGCCGGACCCGCGGGGCGCGACGGCCAGGGCGCCGAGCGCCATGCCGGCCGCGATCACGTAGGCCCAGCGCCACCCGACGGTCAGACCCACGGCGGGCACGGCCAGGCCCGCGAGCAGCGTCGCCAGGGGGACGCACGCCTGCTTGACCCCGAACGACAGCCCGAGGCGTCGGGCCGGCATCGCCCGGGCGAGCGTGAGGTTCGTGCTGAGCTGGCCCATGACGTTGGTCCACGCCCCGAGCAGCACGATCGCCACGACGGCCGCGTAGCTGCGCGCGAGGGCCGCGATCAGCAGCATCGAGATCGCGGCCCCCACCAGCGCGATCCGGCTGGTGCGCCGGGACCCGAGCTTCTCGACCAGCTTCCCCACCGGCAGCGACACCAGCGCGGACACCCCGAAGTACGCCGAGACGATGAGGCCCAGCGCCGCCGGGTCGAAGCCCAGGTCCGCGCCGACCTGCACCGAGAGCGCGCCGAGCAGGAAGATCGGCAGCACCGTCGCGGTGGTGATCGCGACGGCACCGGACCCGACGCGCACCGCCGACTGCTGCTCCGTCTTCTCTGGCATCATGAGCAACGCTAACCGAATGCCGGGTCCTGCGGTGCCGGCTGAGCACCGTCACACAGCAGCGGTGCCGATCAGCCCCTTGCGCGTGACGAGCCCGGCGAGCTCCTGCTCGGACAGGCCGTCGGTGCCCTCCGGACGGCGCGGCACCACCATGTAGCGCGTCTCGGCGCTCGCGTCCCAGACCGTGATGCGCACGCCGTCGGGCAGCTCGAGGCCGAACTCGCGCAGGACCCCGCGGGGATCACGCACCACCCGCGACCGGTAGGCCTCGCTCTTGTACCAGGTCGGCGACGGCCCGAGCAGCGACACGGGATAGCACGAGCACAGCGTGCAGACGACGACGTGGTGCTCGTCGGCGGTGTTGGCGACGGCGACCAGCGGCTGCACCTGCAGGCCCGCCGCCATCGACATCCCGAGCTCCTCGATCGCGGTGCTCGCGTCGGCGAGCAGGCGCTCGCGGAACCCCGGGTCGACCCAGGCCCGCGCCACGATCGCCGCGCCGTTGGCCGGGGAGCCGCCGGCGGCGAACGCGTCGATGCGCTCGTCGAGCTCGCCGTCCGCCAGCCACCCCCGCTCCTCCAGCAGCGTCTCCACGTGCCGGACCCGCGCGGCGAGCGGTCCGTCGTCGTGCGTGGTGCTCATCGTGGGTCCCCCTCCGGGTCAGCGGGTTCGAGGTAGTCCTCCCAGAGCTCGACGACGACGTCGTGATCGCGGCCGTCGTCACCGGGACCGAAGAGGTCGCCGGCGCGGAAGCGCACCTGGTGCACGGCGCGCGGCGCGGAGTCGAGACCCTGCGCGAGCTCGTCGGCCAGCGGGTGCCGTCCGCAGGTGCCGACGATCTCGCCGACGACCCCGCGCGCGTAGCGCGGCAGCCGGGTGTGCCCGGGCGGGTCGGCCGTGCGGGTGCGGACGCGGTCGCCCGGCGCGAAGCGATCAGCCACCGGCCAGCTCCTCCGGCGTGGCGATCCCCTTCTCCGCGAGCAGCGTGGTGATCGCGTGGAACCACTTCTCGTAGTACGAGGAGGCCAGGTACTCCGCGGGCGGCATCCGCTCGATGGCGTCGCGGAACTCGTCGAGGTTGTAGACACCGCGGCGCAGCATCACCCCGTTGAGGGCGAAGACGTGCGCCTCCCAGTCGGCGTGGAAGGGCGGCTCGTCGGGCTCCTCGATCACGGCCGGGAACCCGACCATCCCGCCCACGTCGTTGATGCGGCTCACAGGCCGTTCCTACCGCAGACGGACCCGGACGCACGAGGTCCGGAAATCGCAAACAGGCCCAGAAATACCGAAAGGCTGTGATCCCGCGGGTATGAGGCGCGGGATCACAGCCCGGCAGGTCGGACGCGCACCCTGACGGCGGCGTCCGACCAGGCCAGTCCGGAGGAGTCTCCGGGAAGGCTGGGGAAGATCAGGCGGGGCGGACCGAGTCTGCCTGGGGGCCCTTGGCGCCCTGGCTCGACTCGAAGCTCACCCGCTGGTTCTCCTCGAGGGAGCGGAAGCCGCCACCCTCGATGGCCGAGTAGTGGACGAAGACGTCCTTGCCGCCGTCATCCGGGGCGATGAAACCGAAGCCCTTTTCGGCGTTGAACCACTTGACTGTGCCGTCGGACATGCATCCTCTTTTTCAGGTCGGACAGAGCGGGCCTCGCCCGCTCTCGAGCGTTGCCCGATCCACTCAAGGCACGGCACGGAGATGTGGCGAGCTGTGCGAGCGGGTCGATGTCAACATGATCCACGAAGCTCAGAGCACAGCGAGGACTACGAGACGGCAACGGAATCAACGTATCAGAGCCGTCCGGAGTCGTCGGTGGCGCCGGGCGCAACGGTCGGCAACGACCGGAACGTGACCCCCGTCATGCCCAGCGCCGTACGATCACCGGGTGAGCACGCGACCCCTCCGGCTTCGGCTGATCGGCCGATTCCGGGTGGAGGGCGTGCCCGACGGGGCCGTCCCGGGCGGGCAGGCGGAGCGGCTCCTGTGCCTCCTCGCCGCCCACCACGGCCGCTTCCTCCCCACCACGGTGCTGACCGACCTCCTGTGGCGCGACCGGCAGCCCGCGGAGCCGGCGCGCAACCTCGCCGCCCTGGTCAGCCGCCTGCGCCGGTCGCTGGGCCGCGACCGGGTCGAGGGCGACCCCCGGGCCTACCGGCTCGTGCGCGACGACTCGACCGTCGTCGACGTCTCCGAGGCGCTCGACCTGGTGGCCACCGCCGAGCGCGAGCTCACCCAGGGGCTGCGGGCCCTCGCCGCCATGAGCGCCGAGGTCGCCGAGGGGCTGCTGACCGCGGGCGTCCCCCTGGCCGGCGCGCCGGACGCCGACTGGGTCGACGCGGTCCGCGTGTCGGTCGCCGGCGCGCTCTCCCGGGCCCGCACCTGCCGCTGGACCGCCGCCCTCGACCTCGGCGACCTCGAGACGGCGGTCGACGAGGCGTCCCGGGCCCTCGCCGACAACCCCCTGGACGAGCCCGCGGCCCGGGCCCTCATGACCGCCCACCAGCGCCGCGGCGCGCACGCCGACGCTCTCGGCGCCTACGAGGACCTGCGACGCCGCCTCGCCGCCGACCTCGGGAGCGATCCCTCGCCGAGCACGCAGGAGGTCTTCCTCGCCGTGCTGCGCCACGGGTCGGAGGCGCCCGTCGCCGAGCCCGAGCCGGCGCAGGCCGCCGCCCCGGAACCGTCGTCGCTCATCGGCCGGGAGTCCGAGCTCGCGGTGCTCTCGCGGGCCTGGTCGGCGGCCGCGCGGGGCCGGGGCGGCCTGGTGCTGGTCACCGGCGAGGCGGGGATCGGCAAGAGTGCGCTCAGCCAGGCGCTGCGCGTCGAGGCGCGGCGCAGCGGGGGTCTCGTCGCCGTGGTGCGGTGCGCGGGCGCGGAGCGCTCGCTCTACCTCCAGCCGCTCGCCGAGGCGGTGCGCGAGATCGTCCTGCGCCTGGCGCCCGGGGCCGGTGACCTGCTCTCGGAGCGCGAGCGCGCCGCGCTCGGCGACCTCGTCGGCGAGGTGGCGTCGCACCGGGCGCCCGCCCCGTCGCACTCCGAGCTGCGCCGGCGGCGCACGCTCGACGCGATGGCGGAACTGTTCGGCCAGGTCGGCGAGACGCGTCCCCTGCTGCTCGCCGTCGAGGACCTCGAGCACGCCGGGCAGACGACCATCGAGGCGCTGCACGTCCTGGCCACGCGCCTGGCGACCCGCCGGGTGCTGATCGTCGCGACCGAGCGGACCGCCGAGTCGGCCGGCGCCGCGGAGACGCTGCGCGACGTCGCCACCGTCCTGGACGTCGGGCCGCTGTCCCGGGACGCGTTGCGCGCCCTGCTCGCGGGCGCCGGGCGGGAGCAGGACCTCGAGCGCTTCTCGTCCTGGACCGGGGGCTCGCCGCTGCTGGTCAGCGAGCTGCTGCGCCACCCCGAGACCGGTGCCACCACCGACGACCCGACCGCCCCGACCATCCCCGGCTCGCTGCAGGAGGCCCTGTCGCGCCGGCTCGCCGCGACCGCCGAGGACGTCACGGTGCTGCTGGCCCAGGCCGCGGTGCTCGGGACGTCGTTCGGGCTCGACGAGGTCGCGGCGCTGAGCGGGGTGGGCGTCGAGGAGTGCGCCCACCGGGCCGGACGCGCGACCCGCGCCGGGTTCCTGGTCACCGACGGCGCGAGCTACCGCTTCGCCAACGACATCGTGCGCCGGATCGCCTACGAGTCCGCTCCCCTGCCGGTGCGCGTCAGCAGGCACCGGCGCGCGGCGATCCTGCTCGCCGACCGGCCGGAGGCCGCGGCACCCCACCACGCCGCGGCCGGCGACCACGCGGCCGCGGCGCGGTCGTGGATGGCGGCGGCGGACGCCGCGCACATGGTCTTCGCCCACCAGGAGGCCGACAAGCTCCTGACCGCCGCCCTCGGCGCCGCGGACCGGGCCGGCGACCGGGCGCTGCACGCCACGCTGCTGGTGCGCCGCGGCGGGGTCCGTGCCGACCTCGGGCACCACGAGGACGCGCGGGACGACCACGACGAGGCGCTCGCCCTCGCCCGCGACCTCGCCGACGAGGAGCTCGAGGCGCGCGCCCTGGAGGGCCTCGGCTGGACCGCGCTGTGGGCGCGCGACGCGCTGGGTGCGGTGGACCTCGCGGAGCGCGCCGGGCACCTCGCCGAGTCGGCCGCCGCCGCGCCGGGCGCGCGCCGCAGTTCGCTGCTGCTGCTCGGGCGCGTCCGGCACTGGGACGGCGACTACACCGGCGCGACGCACGCCTACCAGCAGGTGCTCGCCGTCGATGCCGACGACGCCACGAGCGCGGTCGCCATGGCCTACCGGGGCGCGCTCCTGCAGCACATGGACCGCTTCGCCGAGGCCCGCGCGGTGCTGGAGCGGGCGGTGGTGCTGTGCACGCGTACCGGTGAGTTCCGTACCCTGCTGCAGAGCCTGTTCTTCTGCGGGCTGGCCCGGGGCGACGTCGGCGACCTCGCCGGCGCGCTGCGCTCGTTGGACCGCGCCCGGCGCCTGATCGACGAGGCGGGCGTCAGCTACTACCGCGCCGGCATCGAGACGACGACGTCCTGGCTGTGGCAGGAGCTCGGCGACGTCGGCCGGGCCCGCGAGCACGCCGAGGAGGCCGTCGAGCTGGCGAGCCGCGGCGGCGGGGCGCTCGAGCTGGAGCAGGGCCTGCACGCCCTGCTCGCCCTCGCCGACTGCGACCTCCTGGCGGGCCGCGACGACGACGCCGGCGCGCTGGTCGAGGCCGCCGCGCCCCTGCTCGACCGTCCCCTGCCCTTCCGGCCGCGGGCCGCGATGCGGCTGCTCGAGATGCAGGCCCGCTGGGAGCCCGCCCGCGCGGAGGCCCTCCTCGAGCAGGCCCGCACGTTCCGGTCGACGAAGTACGAGGCACTGGCGCTCCAGCACCTGGGGCGGGACGCCGACGCCGCCGTCGTGGCCGCGCAGACCCGCTCGGACCTCGTCGTCGCGCAGATCGGCGCGCCCTCGACGCGCGAGCCGGCCCGCGACAGGATCGCCGCCGCCCTGCCGCCCGAGCTGCGCACCCGGTTCGTCGCGCGCGGACGGCTCGCGGTGCCGTCGCCGAGCACGCACTGAGCGCCCGCACACCGGCACTCAGCGCAGGTCGATGTCCATGACCACGTGGGGCCGCCCCGCGTAGATCTCGTCCGCCCGCGCCGTCCAGCCCAGCCGTTCGAAGAAGCGGCGGTTGTCCCGCTGCACGTGGGCGACCATCCGCGTGCCCCCGCGCGCGGCCGCCGTGGCGACGGCGAACCGGACCAGGGGCCCGCCGACGCGCGCGGTGCGGAACCCGGGGAGCACGGCGAGCCGGTCGCCCTGCCAGGCACCCGCGGCCCCGAGCGGGAAGAGCCGCACCACGCCCGCGGCCCGCCCGTCGATCCAGGCCACGACCTGCAGCACGTCGGATCGCGCGTCGTGGGCGTCGACGTCCGTCCCGTCGAAGATGGCCTGCTCGTCGACGAACACCGCCCGCCGGATGCGGTGGTGCTCCTCGGCCTCCGCGGCGTCCGCGACGAGGCGGCAGTCGGCCTGCGCGGGCGCGACCCGCAGCTCGGTCACGGGTGGCCCCTCACGGGGCGGAGCCCGGGCGCGGGCCGATCTGCAGCAGCGGCTGCTGGACGGCGTTGATCGCCGAGCACGCCTGGCACCGCGCGCAGCCGGCCACCGCGTCGTCGGCGCTCATGCCCCGTTGGCTCATGTACGCGGCGACCTGCCAGTAGATCCGGTTGCTGTACGGGCCGGGCGGCGGCGCCCAGTCCTCCATGAGGCTCCCCGCGACGGGACGCAGCGGCACGATGAACGGGTAGACGCCGATGTCCACCGCGCGCCGGCAGGCCTCGACGGTGAGGTCGGGGTCCTCGCCCATGCCGAGGATGACGTAGGTCGACACGCGACCCGGGCCCCACAGCTCGACCGCGCGCTCCCACGTCCGGAAGTAGGTCTCGATGCCGGTGCGCGCCTTGCCCGGCGCGACGTGGGCCAGCACCTGCGGGTCGAAGGACTCGACGTGGATGCCCACGGCGTCGGACCCGCCCGTGTCGTACACCTCGTCGAGGATCGCGAGGTCCCACGGCGGCTCGAACTGGATCTCCACCGGGAGCCCGGAGGCATCCTTGACGGCCCGCCCGCAGCGGGCGACGTAGCGCGCGCCGCGGTCGGGCGCGGTGGAGCTGCCGGTGGTCAGCGTGGCGTCCACCGCGCCGTCGAGCTCCTTCGCGGCCACCGAGACCTCGGCGAGCTGCTCGGGCGTCTTCTTCACGATGGTGCTGCCCGCGGCCAGCGAGACGCCGATCCCGCAGAAGCGGCACTGGTCGGCGGTGTTCCAGTAGTTGCAGGTCTGGACGACGGTGCTGGCCATCGAGTCCAGGTGCAGCAGCGCGATCTTCCAGTACGGGATGCCGTCGGCGGTCTCGCGGTCGTAGTAGCGCGGGCGGTGGGACGCGGCGACCGAGGCGAGCCGCAGGCCGTCGCGGTAGATCGCACGGCCGCCGTCGTCCTCCGGGCGCAGCACGTAGGGCGAGCGCCGGGCCTCCTCGGTGCGGACGGGGACCGTCACCGGCACGCCCTCGATCCACAGCATCCCGGAGTCCGACGGCCCGGCCCCGCCGGTCCGGGTCTCGACATCGGCGTCCGTGCGCAGGCCGGCGCTCTGCAGCTCCACGATCAACGCGGCGACGTCCGCGGGGGTGGGGGTCTCCCCCGGGTCGTCGAGCGGCGCGGTCTCGTGACCCGTGTCGGAACGCAGGACCCCTGTCATCCCTGATCCACCCTCGATCCTCGTTGACTACAGGAAACGTTCATCGCTCATCGGAAACCATGTGCCCGCCGCCGTCAAGGGACACGATCTCCGCGCGGCGCTGCGCGAGCGCGGCGTCGCGCTCGGCGCGCGTGGCGAACCAGGTCGGGTCGTCGTCCGCCCCGGCGAGCACCTCGCCGGTCTCCGCAGCCAGGGCCACCTCCCCGACCCCGTGCGGGTCGGCGTCGCGGTAGGGCTCGTCGATCGCCACCAGGGCGAGGCCGGTCGGCAGGTGCATCGACACCGAGCGGGTGAACCCCTCCTCCAGCACCACCCAGGTCCGGCCCTCGTCCCGCGCCGCGGCGACGAGCGCGGCCCGGCGGGTCCGCGCCTGCTCGGCCTCGATCTCGTCGGCGCGCATCGCGCACGCCGCGGCGTCCACGAGCGCGGCCTCCGGCCGCTCCTCCACCGCCAGCAGCCCGGCGGGCGTCGTCGTCGTCCGCCGCAGCTCGGCGAGCCGGTCGCCGACGCCCTCGGCGAGTCGCCGATAGCCCTCGGCGTCGGTGAGCGCGGCCGCCCACAGGCGGTTCGCGGCCGCGCGCCACCGCGCCCGGGCCGCGTCCCACTCCCCCGGGGTCTCGACGCCCGTCATCTGCGACCACCTCCCGACACGATCATCTACTATAGTCGACGACCTGACATCTCCGGTCGCCGTAGAGGAGTGCTCGTGCCCAGGACCGCAGTGGTCGCGCTCGGCGGCAACGCCATCACCCGCAACGGCCAGTCCGGGACCTACGAGGAACAGTCGCGCAACGCCCACGCCATGGCGGCCGCCGTGTGCGCGCTGCGCGACGCCGGCTGGAACGTCGTCCTGGTGCACGGCAACGGCCCGCAGGTGGGCAACCTCGCGATCCAGCAGGACGAGGCGGCGGACATCGTCCCCGCCCTGCCCCTGTTCTGCGTCAACTCGATGACGCAGGGCCAGCTCGGGAGCCTGCTCAGCCTGGCCCTGCTCGCCGAGGGCCGCGGCCGCCTGCCCGGCGTGGTGTCGGTGGTGACCCACGTGATGGTCGATCCGGCCGACCCCGCCTTCGACAAGCCCACCAAGCCCGTCGGCCCCTTCTTCACCGAGGAGCGGGCGCGCGAGCTCGCCGAGCACCGCGGCTGGGAGATCGTCAAGGACGGCGACCGCGGCTACCGGCGGGTGGTCGCCTCCCCGAAGCCCGTCGGCATCGTCGAGGTGGACGCCATCCGCGCGCTCATCGAGCAGCACATGATCGTGGTGGCGGCCGGCGGTGGCGGCATCCCGGTGATGGCCGGCGACCGCGGCCTCGAGGGCATCGACGCCGTGATCGACAAGGACTTCACCGCACAGCGGCTCGCGGCCTCGGTGAACGCCGACGCGCTGGTCCTGGTCACCGACACCGCCAAGGTCCACCTCGACTTCGGGACGCCGCAGCAGCGCGCGATCGAGGAGATGACCGTCGACGAGGCGGGCAAGCACCTGGACGACGGCCAGTTCCCCGACGGCAGCATGGGGCCGAAGGTCCGCGCGGCCGTCCGCTTCATCAAGGAGGGCGGCCGCACCGCGGTGATCACCACGGCCGACCGCGCCGGGCCCTCCCTCGACGCCGTCGGCACCCATCCCGACGACCGCATCGGCACGCGGATCGTGGGGGTGCGGGCGTGACGACCCCGGTCCGGACCGTCCGGGTCATCAAGGACACCTACCTGGACTCCGTCGTCCAGCTCTCCGGCACCCGGGCGATGCGCGCCGTCGAGGGCGTCGACTGGGCGACCGCGGCGATGGCGACACCGGCCAACCTGGAGACGCTCGGGCACGAGGGCTTCGACGGCGACGACCTGGCCGGGGCCGGCCCGGGCGACCTCGTGCTCGCGGTGCGGGCGGCGTCGCAGGACGCGGTCGAGGCGGCCGAGGAGGCCGGGCGGGATGCGATGTTCTCGGCCCGCGCCGCCGAGACCGGAGCCGACACGACCGAGGCACCGGCCCGCACCCAGACCGAGGCGCTCGCGCGCCTCGCCGGCGGCAACGTCGCGGTGATCTCCGTGCCGGGCGACCACGCCGCCCTCGAGACCCACAAGGCGCTGAGCGAGGGCCTGCACGTCCTGCTGTTCAGCGACAACGTCCCCGTCGCCGCCGAGGTCGAGCTCAAGACCCGGGCCGAGCAGCTCGGCCTGCTCGTCATGGGCCCCGGCGCCGGCACCGCCATGCTGGGCCGGACCTGCCTGGGCTTCGCGAACGTCGTCGCGCCCCTCGCCGAGCGCATCGGGGCGGTCGCCGTCGTCGCGGCGGCGGGCACCGGCGCGCAGGAGGCGGCCGTGCTGCTCGACCGCGCGGGCGTCGGGGTGACGCACGTCGTGGGTCTGGGTGGACGCGACCTCAGCGCCGACGTCGGCGGGATCATGGGCCGCACGGCGGTGCGCGCGCTCGCGGCCGACCCGGCCACCGAGGCGATCCTGCTCGTCTCCAAGCCGCCGGACGCCCGGGTCGCGGCCACCGTGACCGCGGAAGCCGGCGACACGCCCCTCGTGGCGGCGCTGATCGGGCTGGACGACGCCGGTGTCTCGCCCACCCTCGAGACAGGGGTGCTCGCCGTCCTGGACCGCCTGGGCCACCCGCGCCCCGACGTCACCCTCGGCCTGCGCACCCAGGTCGAGGAGGCGATCGCCGCGATCGGGCCGGAGCGCACGCTCGTGCGCGGCCTGTTCTCCGGCGGGACCCTCTGCTACGAGTCGCTGGTCGTCCTGGGCCGGGTCCTCGGCCCGGTGCACTCGAACACCCCGGTCGACAAGGAGCTGGGCCTGCCGGCCCCGGCGTCCGCGCACGTCTGCCTCGACCTGGGCGAGGAGGAGTACACGCGCGGACGGCCGCACCCGATGATCGACCCCGAGGCGCGCATCGAGCACCTGCGCGAGCAGGGCCGCGACCCCGAGGTGGCGGCGATCGTGCTCGACGTCGTCCTCGGGTACGGGGCGCACCCGGACCCGGCGGGCGAGCTCGCCCCGGTCTGCGCCGCGATCACCGCCGACGGCGGCCCCCGCGTCGTCGTCTACGTCCTGGGCACCGAGCACGACCCGCAGGGGTTCGAGCGCCAGCGCCGGGCGTTCCGGGAGGCCGGGTGCGTGGTCACCGAGACCGCGGCCCGGGCGTCGCTGGCCGCCGCCGCGATCGCCCGGCGCGAGCCGGCGCTGGCGGAGGTCGCGCTGTGAGCAGTGTCGGTGGGGACGGACCAGCCGTCGTGCTGGTCACCCACTCCACCTCGCCCCGCGGCGGGATGGTGCACACGTTGGCCCTGGCCGAGGCGCTCCATGACCTCGGGCGGCGGGTCCACCTCGTCACCCAGGGCGACCGGCTGTTCCGGCCCACCGCGGTGCCGCACACGGTGCTGCCGGCCCCGGCGAGGGACGGCACGCTGACCGACCGCGTGTTCGCCTCGATCGACGCGCTGACCGACGCCCTCGGCGAGCTCGCGGACGGCGCGGACGTGCTGCACGCCCAGGACTGCATCGCCGCCCGCGCCGCGGCGCGCGTCCGCGGCGCCGGCGCCCCGGTCTCGGTGGTGCGCACCGTGCACCACGTCGACGACTTCACGACGCCCGCGCTGGTCTCCTGCCAGCGGGAGGCGATCATCGAGCCGGACCGCGTGCTCGTCGTGAGCGAGTACTGGCGCCGCGTCCTGCACGACCACTACGCGACCGAGTCCACGGTCGTGCCGAACGGCGTCGACCCGGACCGCTTTCCGCCGATCTCCCCCGAGCGCCGCGCGGAGATGCGGGCGCGTGTGGGTGCGTCGTCGGAGCAGGGGGACCGCTTCCTCTTCCTCGCCGTCGGCGGGGTGGAGCCGCGCAAGGGCACCCACCACGCGTTCGAGGCGCTCGGGCAGCTGGTCCGCCGGATGGCGCGCCCGCCGATGCTCGCCGTCGTCGGCGGGCACTCGTTCCAGGACTACGCGCCCTACCGCGAGGCCGCGCTCGCCGCGCTCCCCCGCCTCGGCCTCACGCTCGGCGAGGACGTGGTCCTGCTCGGCACGGTCAGCGACGACGACCTCGGCGCCTGGTACCGCAGCGCGGACGCCCTGTGCTTCCCGTCGGTCAAGGAGGGCTGGGGGCTGGCCGTGCTCGAGGCGATGGCGGCCGGCCTGCCGGTCGTCGCGGGCGACCTCCCGGTGTTCCGCGAGTACCTCCTCGACCACCACGACGCCCTGCTGCCGCGCTCGGGCGACAGCGCGGCGCTGGCCGCCTCGATGATGGAGATGTACGCGGACACCGCCCTGCGCCGGCGTCTCGTCGCGGGGGGCCTGGGCACGGCGGGCCGGTACCGGTGGTCGGCGTCGGCGCAGCGGCACGCGGCGATCTACGACGAGGTGCGCGCGACCCGGGCCCCGGCGGTTCGTCGCGGGTAGGTTCCCGGGCGTCCACCGACGCCCGGGAGCCGCGTGGGGAGTGCCGCCGTCCTGCTCGCCGGGGCCCCGACCGCCGGGGTCCCGGCCTTCGCCGTCGCGATCACCCTGGTCGCGGCCGTGCTGCACGCGGTGTGGAACGCCGTCGCGCACGGGATCCCCGACCGGCTCGTCGGCTTCGCCCTCATCGGGGTCGCCTACACGGTGATCGCCGGGGCCGGCGCCCTCGTCCTCGGTCTCCCGCCGGCGGCCGCCTGGCCCGCGATCGTCGCCTCCGCCGGGCTCCACGCCGTCTACACGCTCCTGCTCTGGACCAGCTACGAGCTCGGCGACTTCAGCCAGGTCTATCCGGTCGCGCGCGGCAGCGCCCCGCTGATCGTCGTCGTGATCGAGACGGCCCTGGGGCGCGACCTGCCGGCCCTGCAGCTGCTCGGGATCGGCGTGATCTCGCTGGGGCTGATCAGCCTCGCGCTCGACGGCGGCCGCCCGTCCCGGGCGTCGCTGCCGGCCCTGGGCGCCGCCCTCGCCACGGGCGTCGCCATCGCCGGCTACACCGTCGTCGACGCGAGCGCGGTCGCGACCACCCCGGTGGCCGTCTACGCGGTGTGGATGTTCCTGCTGCAGGGCCCGCTGATGCCGGCGATCGCCCTGGCGCGCCGCGGGCGGGCCCTGGCCGCCCAGGTGCGCCCGGTCGCCCTCGCCGGCCTCGGGGGCGGCGTGGTGTCGCTGGTGGCCTACGGGCTCGTGCTCGTCGCCCAGACCAGCGGCGCGACCGCGGCGATCGCCGCCCTGCGCGAGAGCAGCATCGTCATCGGCGCGCTCATCGGCTCGCTGTTCCTCGGCGAACGCTTCGGACGCAGCCGCGTGATCGCCGCGGCGGTGGTGGCGGTCGGCATCGTGCTGGTCGACCTGTAGTCGCCGACCTCAATGCCCGTGACCGTGACCGTGACCGTGGCCGTGGTCCTCGCCGTCGGCGTGGTCGTGCCCCGAGGGGCGCTCGGCGAGCAGCGCGGACCGCTCGGCCACCGCGGCGCCGGGCAGCGTGCCCGCCGCCACCAGCCGGTCCTCGAGGGCGCCGAGCCAGCAGCGGTAGTAGTGGAAGTCCTCGCCCGGTGCGGGGTCGGCCTCCCAGGCCGCGATGCGGGCGACCAGGGCGTCGCGGAACTCGTCCCAGGTGAAGACGCCGGCGTCGGCGAGCGTCACGGCCATCCCGAACGCCCGGCTCTCCCAGGGCTCGGCGAAGACGAGCTCGCCGTTGGACCGGGGTGGTGCCGCGACGCCCGCGACGTCGAGCACCGCGGTCACGGGGCCTTCACCTCGCTGACGAGGGCGACCCCGACCATCGCGTCGCGCGTGACGATCCCGGCGAGGGCCTCGGCGTCCCAGCCGTCGGTGCCGGCGGGGCGCTGGGGCAGCACGAGGTAGCGCACCTCGGCGCTGGAGTCCCAGACCCGGATGTCCTTGCCCTCGGGCACGTCGAGGCCCATCTCGCGCAGCACCCGGCGCGGCGTGCGCACGATCCCCGCGCGGTAGGCGGGGTCCTTGTACCAGCTCGGCGGCAGCCCGAGGATCGGCCACGGATAGCAGGAGCACAGGGTGCAGACGACGACGTGGTGGACGTCGTCGGTCTGCTCGACCACCACCATGTGCTCGCCCTGAGGCCCGCCGTACCCCATGTCCTTGATGGCGGCGGAGCCGTCGCGCAGCAGCCACTCGCGGTACTCCGGGTCGGTCCACGCGCGGGCGACGACCTTGGCGCCGTTGAGCGGGCCGACGTCGCGCTCGTAGGTGGTGATGAACTTGTCCATCACCGCCGGATCGATCAGTTCGCGCTCGACGAGGAGCTGCTCGAGCGCCTCGGTGCGCAGGGCCGGGGAGAGACGGCCGGAGATGTCTCCTGCGGGGGCGTTCACTGCGGCTCCAGGTAGCTCTCGAACAGGTCGACGTGCAGGGTGAACGGCTCGGCGTCCGGGCCCCACAGCTCCGTGGAGGCGAACCCGACCGTGTAGACGTGCTGGGGGTTCTCGCCCTCGAACACGGCGTGGGTGTCGGGCAGCACGTGCGCGGGACGGACCGCCGTCACGGTGCCCGAGCGCCGGCGCACGTAGGCCGGGAGCTTCGTCGGGCCCTCGGGCTGCAGGTCCTTGGTCCGCACCGCGTCGCCCACGGTGAACGCCGGCGCCTGCTCGACCTCGCGCAACGAGCCCGCCGCGGTGGGCTTGTAGTCGGGGCGGTCCGGCTCGGGGAACGGCGGCTCCGTCACGTCCTCGCCGAGGTTGCGCCGCGCGCGGGCGTCGACGGCCCCCGGCGCGAGGATGCGGGAGTCGGTGAGCATCAGCTCGGCGGCGTTGAGCCACCGGCCGTAGTAGCCGTCGGCGAGGTAGTCGACGGGGTGCAGCCGGCCCAGGGCGTGGCGGAACGCGTCGAGGTTGCGGCCCGAGATCCGCCCCATGGTCAGCACCGTGATGGCGAAGCTCCGGCCCTCCCAGGGCTCGGCGAAGGGCGGTTCGTCGGTGGGGACCTGCGCGGGGCCCCACCCGTGGGTGCCGCCCATGTCGGCGATCGAGTCCATGCGAGGACCCTCCTCTGCGCTGCGCACGGGTGCGTGCCCGTCCGTGCACCGGCACGGACGGGCACGCACGGGACCGAGGTCAGACCGTCCAGGTCTGCATCACGAGCGCGCCTTCGCGCCGTGCCGTGAGCTGGGCGTCGAGGACGTCGAGCGGGTTGACCGGCTTGACGCCCTCCATCATGTCGACCTCCCGCATGCCGTAGAGCATCGCGGCGGAGAACCGGCACGCGTAGACCTTGCCACCCTCGTTCATGAAGGTCTGCAGCTGCTTGTTGTAGCCGAGGGCCCCGGGGAAGGCCTCGTCCCCGACCGTCGGGAAGCCGCGGGAGGCCGAGGCCATCAGCGACCCCGGGCCGAAGAGCACGATGCTGGTGTCGAAGCCCTTCCGGCGCACGCGGGTCGCGGTCAGCATGTTGACCAGCCCGACCGAGCCCTCGAAGGGCACGGTGTGCATGAAGATGTACGCCTTCTCCCCCGCCTCGGCCTGGATGTCGTCGAAGACCTTGTCCTCGTAATCGACGATCGCGTCGCCCTTGCTGACCCGCTCACCAACGACCTGGACCACGGTCACACCCCATTCTCTGTGTCGCTCGATTCGTGCTGCACGTGCTCAGACCGCCGGGTCCCGCCGTTCGGGGGGCGGTGACCAGGTCCGGCGATGGCTGCCGGGCATCGCGCGCATGACGCGGTGACGCAGCGGCCAGGGCAGTGCCCGGTAGGTCGGCGCGAAGACGCGCCGCCAGAACAGTTCGACGGCCCCGTGCGGTCGCCGGGGCGGGCGGGTGCCCGAGTAGCGCCGGGCGAGCCGCTCGTGGGCGTCGATCATCAGGTAGTGCTCGGAGTTCTCCCGCAGCCACCGGGAGAAGGAGTTCCGCGTGCGCGGCATCTAGAGCTTCCCCGCCTTCCGCAGCTCCTCGAGCCCGTTGGTCGCCGCGACGACGATCGGCTCGTTGAGCGCGCCGATCGCCGGCGAGTAGACGTTCTCCATGGTGGAGAGGTCGTGGAACGTGAACCCGTGCTTCACCGCCATCGCGAGGAAGTCGGCGCGCTCCTTGATCCCCTCGCCGCCGACGATCTGCGCGCCGATGAGGCGCAGCGACCCGGGCTCGGCGAGCAGCTTGACCTTCACGGGCTTGACGCCCGGGTAGTAGCGGGCGCGGGAGATGCCCTGGGCCTGGCCGACGACGTACGGGATGCCGAGCGCCGTCGCCGTCGTCTCGCCGAACGACGCGCCACCGATGATCCACTTGCCCGCCGGCGTGCCCCACGGGACGTACACCGCCTTGTACCGCCGGTCGCCGCCGCCGGCGTTCTGGCCCGCCGTCTTGCCCTGGGCGTACGCGTGGCTGCCGGTGAGGCCCTGCAGCGGCACGCGGGTGAGCCCGTGCGGGATCTCGGTGCAGTCGCCGGCCGCGAAGACGCCGGGCACCGACGTGGCCATCCGCTCGTCGACGACGACGCCGCCGGTCGAGCCGATCTCCAGGCCCGCCGCCGCGGCGAGCCGCGCGTTGGGCACCTTGTGGGTGGCGACGACGACGAGGTCGCAGGGGATCTCGCCGTCCGAGGTGGCCACGGAGCTGACCCGGCCCTGGCCGACGAACCCCTTGAGCGTGGTGTTGAAGTGCGTGATGACGCCCAGCTCGCGCCAGGACTCCTCGACCGGCGCCATGATGTCGGGGTCGGCCATCTCCGCGAGCGGCCACGGGTGCGGGTCGACGAGGTGCGTCTCGATCCCGCGGTGGGCCAGCGACGTCGTCATCTCGACGCCGAGCGGCGTGGCCTCGATGACCACGGCCGTCTTCACGGAGTCGAGGACCTCGTCCCACTCCATGGCCCGGCGGATGTTCTTGACGTAGTAGAGGCCGCCGAGGTCCTTGCCCGGCACGCCCGGGTCGGCGTAGTCGAACCCCGTGGCGAAGATCAGCGTGTCGTAGGAGACCGCGCCCTCGCCCTCGACGTGGACCTTCTTGGCCGCGGTGTCGACCTTCGTCACCGTGGTCTCGTAGTGCACGTCGATGCCGACGCTGACGTACTGCTCCTTGGTCGCGAGGAACAGCTTGTCGAAGTCCGAGATCTCCTTGCCGTGCACGTAGGGGATCCCGCAGGGGCTGTAGGCGACGTCCTCGAACTCGGTGTAGACGACCACCTCGGCCTCCGGGGAGGCCGCCTTGACCCCTCCGGCGGCGCCCAGTCCGGCGGCCCCACCCCCGATGATCACGGTCTTGTGCGGCACACGGAACCCCTCGTCGGACTCGTACGATGCGTCGGCGCGGGCGGACGGGCTCGCTCCGGGATGGCCACCATAGGTGATGGTCATTTACGATACTAAGCGCGCCATCCGTGTCAAGGAGGCCCCATGGCCCGATCAGCGGCCGCCGCGACGGACCGCGGCGAGCCCCCCGTCGTGCCGTCCGACGCGCCCGGGGCGGGCCCCGAGCCGGACCCGGACGCAGCTGTCCCCGGCTACGCGGCGGTGGTGGAGGCGATCGGCCCGAAGGTCCGTGACCTGCGGCAACAGGCCGGCCTGTCGCTGCAGCAGCTGGCGCGGCGTGCGGACGTCTCGGCCGCGTCGGTGCACAAGGTCGAGCGCGGCGACATGGTCCCGACGATCACGACGCTCCTGAAGCTGGCGGCGGCGCTCGAGCGCCCGATCGGCCACTTCGTCGACGACCGCGTGCCCGAGCCCGTCGCCAGCCTCGTCCCGGCCGACGCGCGTCCCGACCTGCCCGCGCCGCCGTCGGTGCACCGCGCGGGCATCACCGGTCCCGCCGCCCGCTTCCGTCTGCAGGGCACGGTCACCGAGGTCGACGAGGGCGCCTCGGGTGCCGACGAGGGCCCGCGCAGCGGCGAGGTGCTCGTGCACGTCCTCGAGGGCGAGCTGAGCTTCGAGCTGGCCGGCGAGCGCCACGTCGTCGCCGCCGGCGACACGCTGCACTACCCGGGCGACCGGCCGGCGCTCTGGCGCAACACCGGGTCCGGCCCCGCGCGGGCGATCTGGCTCGCGGTCCGCGGGAGCTGAGACACCGCGAGCGCCAGGCCGGCGGCCAGGTGCGCGCCGGAGCTCGCGCCGACGGCGACGAGCGAGCGCCGGGCCGCGGCGAGCTCCCCCGGCCGGCCTGACGCCAAGGCCGCGAGCCAGTCGTGCACCGGCGCGACGCACTGCCCCGCGCGGCCCACGCCAGGAACGCGCGGGCGATCTCCGTGGTCGCGACGCCGGCGGCCACCGCGTCGAGGCGCGGCCCGGCGCCCGGCCCCCGAGGAGCCGGGCGACGACGAGCACGCCGGCCAGCAGGTCGTCGCCGGACGGGGTCAGGCCGGGGCCCCGGCCACCCACCCGCGCGGCGAGCTCCTCGAGCCGCCCGGCCCGGACGAGGTCGGCGATCTCGGGCTCGACGTCGACCTCGAGAGCGCCGACCAGGGCGCCCAGCGCGTCGGCGTCCGGCAGCGCCCCCGCCACACGGGACCGTCGACGCGCAGCGCCCAGTGCCCGCCCGCGAGCCGCGTGCCGTCGCCCGCCACCGGCTGCCCCGCGCGCAGCGGGGCATGGCTGCGCACCGGACGTGCAGCGGCCCCGGGGCGACGGAGGCGTCCACGAGCGCCACGATCTCCCCGTCCAGCCGCAGGTACGCCGCGCGTCGATAGACGGCGACGACCGTCCCGCGGCACGGCCGGGCGAGCACCGCGTGGGCGCCCTCCCCGAGATCGACGGTCACACGGCTACTCCTCCCCGGCCAGGTCGAGCAGCGCCGCGACGAAGCAGTCCAGCGGCGCCGTGGCGACCCCGGCGCCGACCTGCCCCACCCCCGAGTGCGCCGCGAGGATGCCGGTGGTGACCTTGGGCGTGATCCCGAGCTCGACCACCGCGCGCACGTCCACCCCCACCGGGGTCCCGCTGAACCCGAGCGCGGGCAGCGTGAACCGGCTGCTGGCGCCGACGCAGATGCGGCGGAAGACCTCGGTGGCGCGGGCGGCGTCCGCCATCGAGCCGCCGAGGAACGCCGCGACCGCCGGCGAGTTGCCGGCGGCCGGCCCGCCGAGGCCGACGAGCTCGAGGACCGCGCTGTCGCCGATGTCCGGCGCGGCGTCGTCCGGGCCGTAGCCCGAGTAGTAGAGGGCCTCGCCGACCGGCGGCGAGTCCGTGACGTACCAGCGGTCGGAGCCGGCGAGCCGGATCCCGAACGTCGTGCCGTTGCGCGACATCGTCGTGACGATGCTCGAGCCCTGCACCTGGCCCGCCCACGCGGTGAGTGCGCGGGCCGCGCCCATCGCGAGGGTCAGGAAGAACAGGTGGTTGCCGCCCAGGAAGTCGGCGAAGCCCTGGCGGGACTCCTCGGGCAGCGCCGCGATGTGCGGCAGCCAGGTGCGGACCAGGAGGTTGGTCGCGGCCTGGGTGCGCATGTGGAGGTCGTCGCCCATCGCGATGCCCTGGGCCGCCAGCGCCAGGATGTCGAGCGGCCCGGTGCGGGCCAGGATCGCGGCGACGGCGGGACCGGCGACGTCGCGCAGCAGGCGCAGTCGGGCGATCGCGGCGTCGGTGTCGCGGCCGAACCAGGGCACCTCGCCGGGCCCCTGGTTGATGGGCGCGAACGTCCGGACGGTCCCGTCGCCGGTCGACATCTCGATCACGAGGACGGGCGCGGTCGGCCCGATCGCGCTGGCCATCGGGACGACCGTGTCGTGGAGGTTCGCGGGCTCGAGGCGCACCGCCCCCGCGGCGAGCAGCCCGTCGGCCTCGGCGGTGTCGGCGGCCCAGCCCTCGGCCACCGTCGCGGCGCGCATGGAGCGGCGGAGCGGGTCGGCGACCTGCTCCCACCCGATCGTCGGGCCGCAGTGCAGGAGGACGCGGTCGCCGGCGTCGGAGACGCCCGGCACCACCTCGCCGGCGGGGGCGACCCCGACGAGGAAGGGCACGCCGGTGTCGAGGCGGCGCAGGACCTCGGCGTTGGCGGCGTCGATCTCCGCGCCGCGGCCGGCGTAGAGCCGGGTCAGCGCCCGGATCGCCTCCGGCCGGCCGCCGGCCGGCGGGCGCCAGTCGACGTGCTCCACCGGACGCCCCTGGCTGCGCACCGCGTCGGCGAACATCGGCAGCCCGACGTTGACCACCGCGACCTCGTCGGGCAGGACGATCGGGGGCAGGGTGGTGCTCATCGTGCTCCTCCTGAGCGGTGCGGGCCTGAAGGGTGCGGGCCTGAGGGGTGTTGGCCTGAGCCCTGGCGCGCCGCGGCGAGCAGTGCGTCCTCGGCGGTGTCGTAGCCGGCGAGCCGGTCGGCGGCGGACGCCGCGAGACCCTCGAGGCGGGCGCGCAGGCTCGTCGTCATGCGGGCGAGCGCGTCGGGCGAGGCCCCGCCGCGGGCGTCGCGCGAGAGCACGATCTGCCACGGGTCCAGCACGGCGGACAGGTCGCGGCCGGCCACGCCGAGCGGCGTGCCGCGGTGCTCCACGGCCGCCTCGTCGATCATCTCGCCGGTGATGGCGACGCCGCGCACGCCGGCGCGGCTCGCCGCCCGCACCGTGCGCCCGACGATCAGGTACGCGGTCCGGTAGTCGACGTCGCAGGACTGCACGAGGTACTCGGCGAGGTCGGTGGCCTGCGTGTAGCCGCCGCGGACCTCCTCGGCGAGCCGGTCGGTGTTCACCCGCAGCGTGCGCACCACGCCGGCCGACAGGCGCGCGATGCGGACGGCCAGGTCGAGCGCGCGGGGCACCTCGCCGTAGGCGTAGATCAGGTTGTCGCTGCGGGCCGAGGGGCTCTTGGTCACCGCGAGGAACCCGGCGAGCCGCCCGATGAGGACGCCGGACGCGCCCCGGATGATCGACAGGGCGTAGGGGTTGCGCTTCTGCGGCATGAGGACGCTGGCGCGGGT
The DNA here is from genome assembly GCF_050948445.1 of Actinomycetospora sp. CA-053990. NCBI lineage: Bacteria > Bacillati > Actinomycetota > Actinomycetes > Pseudonocardiales > Pseudonocardiaceae > Actinomycetospora > Actinomycetospora sp. CA-053990. The sequence goes on from NZ_CP192043.1 coordinate 3,941,587, forward strand.
GTAGCCGTCGTCGAGGTCGACGTAGTCGAACTCGCTCGACGACCAGATCTCGAGGTCCTCGGCGAGCTTGCAGAACGTCGTGAGCAGGCTCGACGACGTCGCGAGCACGGCGATCAGCCCGTCGACCTGCCACATCGCGTCGCGCGTGTGCTCGATGACGTCGGAGAAGCCCAGCGTGCTGGCGATGAACTCGCGGTCGGTGAGCAGCCGCGTGCCGTTCACGCAGCCCGCGCCGCCGGGGCTCGCGTCGACCCAGTCGAGCTCGCCGAGCAGCCGCTCGGCATCGCGCACCGCGGAATAGACGAACGAGAGGACGTAGTGCCCGAACGTCGAGGGCTGCGCGTGCTGCAGGTACGTCTGGTCCGGCATCACCGTCTCGGCGTGCTCCTCGGCACGGTCGACGGCGGCGAGCCCGAAGCGGGCGGTGTCGCTGATCAGCTCGACGATCTGGCGCCGGATGTGCAGGCGCAGCGCGATCCGCACGGCCTCGCGGCGGGGGCGCCCGGCGTGCAGCCAGCCCGCGGCGTCGCCGATCCGGGAGACGAAGTAGGCCTCGCGCGAGTTGTAGGGCTCGCCCAGCTCCGGGTCGTACGGGAAGTCCTCGGCGGGCGTCGCGTCGGCCTCGAGGAGCAGCGCCAGGACCGCCTGCCGGGCGTCGTCGGGCACGAGGCCGCGGCGCGCCAGGTCGAGCACGTGCCCCATGTCGGCCAGGTTCAGCCCGCGATGCAGGAACGGGGCGTCGGCGTTCTCCAGCGCGAAGCCGGAGTCGACGAGCTCGGGCGCCGCGGCCGTCCGCGGGGGGCCCGACTCGCGGACGCGACGTGCGGTCATGGTGCTCCTGTCGTGGCGGGGACGGGCTCGCCGAGGTGGGTCAGGGCGGACGCGACGCCGCCGGTGTGCCAGAGGACGACGGGCTCGTCGTGATCGGGCCCCGACCGCAGGCCCGCGAGGGCGACGGCGAACGCCTTGGCGCCGTAGGTGTCGTCGAGCAGCAGTCCCTCGGTGCGCAGGACCGTCGCCGCGGCGTCCCGGTCGGCGGCCGACGCGCGCCCGAAGCCGGGTCCGCGGTGATCGACCACCTCGAGGCGGTCCTCCCGCGGCGGCGCGGTGCCGAGGGCCGCGGCGCAGGCGCGCGCGAGGTCCAGCACCTTGGGGTGATCTCCTCCGGCGGCCGGCTCACCGACACCGCGAGCACCGTCGTGTCGGCGCCGGCCGCGGCGAGGCCGACGAGCAGGCCCGCGGTGCTGCCGCCGGAGCCGAGCGGGAGCACCACGGTCGCGGGGAACGCCCCGTCGAGGCGCACGCACTGGTCGAGCAGCTCGGCGGCGGCCCGCGCGAAGCCGGCGGCGCCGACGGGGGTCGAGCCACCGCGGGGCACCGCGAGCGGCCGGCGTCCCGCGGCCCGGAGCTCGGCGGCCCGCTCGGCGACGACGACGTCGACGCGCTCGCGCCGGTCGTCGCCCAGCGGGACGAGGCGCGCGCCCGCGGCCGCCGCCAGTGCCAGGTTCGGGGTGGGCCCGAGCGAGGCGCCGCCCCACACCACCAGCTCGCAGGCGATGCCCGCGACCCGCGCCGCCATCGCCGCCGCCGCGACGAAGTTCGAGTCCGGGCCGCCGCCGGTGACCAGCACGTCCATGCCGTGGGCCTGCGCGTCGCCCAGCAGGTACTCGAGGGGGCGGGTCTTGTTGCCGGCGATCCCGAAGCCGGCGAGGTCGTCCCGCTTGATCCGCAGCGGCCCGCACCCGAGCTCGGCGCGCAGCCGCGGCGCGTCCACCAGCGGGGTCGGCAGCGTCCCGAGCGGCAGGCGGGGCGGGAGCCGGGGCAGCCAGGTCACGCGCCCTCCCCCGCCCGAGCCGCGGCCCGGGCGTCGCGGGCCCGCGCCACCACCTCGTCGACCATCCGGCCCGCGGTGGCGACCGGGGCGCGCGCCATCCACCCGCGCACCTCGTCGGCCGACGCGACCCCGCGCGCCACGACCCCGTCGACGACGTCGCCGCCGTCGGCGAGCACGCCCTGGAGCAGGTCCTGGGCGGCGTGCTTGCCGAGGCGCCCGGAGAGCCCGGCGAGCACGCGCTCGGAGGTGAGCCGGTCGCCGAAGCGCTCGAGGTTCGCGGCCATCGCGCCGTCGTGGACCTCGAGACCCGCGAGCAGCGTGCGCGCGAGCCCGAGCGCGGTGCCGGCCAGCAGGCAGACCTCGGGGAGGGCCACCCACTCGGCCTTCCACCCGCGGCCGTCGCGCTCGTGGCTGACGACGGTGCCCTCGAGCAGCACCCCGGCCGAGGACCGGGCCAGGCGGGCGAGGGTGTCGAGGTGCTCGCCGACCTCGGGGTTGCGCTTGTGCGGCATCGTGATGCTGCCGACGGCGGTCGCGGTGGTCGGCTCGGCGAGCTCGCCGATCTCGGGCCGGGCGAGCTCGTAGACCTCGGTCCCGATGCGCGCGAGCGTCCCGCACACCAGGGCCAGGACGTGCCCGAACTCGGCGACGCGGTCGCGGCTGGTCAGCCAGGACGCGCCCGGGTCGCCCAGCCCGAGCTCGGCGCAGAAGTCCCGGCGCAGCGCGAGCGGGTCGAGCTCGGCCTCGTGGAACGCGAGCGCGCCCACCGCCCCGGCGAGCTGGCCCACCGCCCACCGCGGACGGCCCTCGCGGAGCCGGTCGAGGTGGCGGCGCAGCTCGTCGGCCCAGGACGCGGCCTTGAAGCCGAAGGTGATCGGGGCGCCGGGCTGGCCGTGGGTGCGCCCGACCATGACCGTGTCGCGGTGGCGCCCGGCGAGCTCCAGTACCGTCGCCTCGAGGGCCAGCAGGTCGCGCCGGACGATCGCGCCGACGTCGCGCATCAGCAGGCCGAACCACGTGTCGCTGACGTCCTGCACGGTGGCGCCGACGTAGACGTGCTCGCGCGCGGACTCCGGCAGCACCCGCTGGAGCTCCCGGATGAGGCCGAGCGTGGAGTGCGACGTCGACCGGGTCCCCGCCGCGACCCGGTCCAGGTCGAGCGCCTCCGCGCGGGCCCCGGCGGCGATCTGCTCGGCGGCGTCGGGCGGGACGAGGCCGTGACGGGCCTGGACGCGGGCCAGGGCGACGAGGACGTCGAGCCAGGCCTGCCAGCGGGCCGTCTCCCCGAGCAGCTCCTCGAGCTCCGGGGTGGACCAGAGGTGCGCGTAGACCGGCGAGTCGGTCAGGCGGGTGACCACGGCGCCGCCCCCCGGGTCTCGGCGAGCTCGGCGAGCCGGTCCAGCGCCTCCCGCACGTGCTCCAGCGAGGCGCCCCACGGCACCGACACCCACGTCGTCGGCCCGTCCGGACCCTCGGCGACGCCCTCGTCGAGCTCCTCCTGCTGCAGGCAGCACTTGGTCAGCAGGGCTCCGGGGCCGGCGGCGGCCGGGTCGGCCTTCGGGCAGAAGTCGACCTGCGGGGCGTCGCGGCCGTAGAACCACCGGTGGATCTGGCGGGAGCGCTCGCAGCCGACGAGCGTCCAGTCGGCGGGCTCGGGCCGTTCGTCGAGGTAGGACATCGTGGCGCCGGGGATCTCGCTCCCGCCGCCGCGGCACGGGAGCAGGTAGTGCTCGGCGGGGATCCGGCGGGCGAGGTCGGCCAGGTCGACGACCTCGCTCTCGAGGCGCAGCGGCCGCAGGGCCTCGGTGACGTCGACGATCCGGCGGGCCTGGTCGGCGAGCTTGGCCGGGTGCGGCGGCACCACCTCGCGCACCACCACCCGCAACGGGTCGGGGTCGACCACGAAGTTGACGTGCTCGTAGCGGCCCTGCACCACCACCGCGCGGGCACCGGGGACCTCGGCCGCCACCGCGACCAGCGCGGACGGGATCGCCGTATCGACGTCCGGGCGGTGCACGACCACGCACTCGTCGGGGCCCGCGAGCAGCTCGACCGCCGTGATCGGGCTGAAGAGCGCGTCGCCGGGGTCCCGCGCGACGGCGAGCAGGGCCACGTCACGCGAGGTGTCGTCGTGCGGGCGCACCACGAGGAACCGCGTCTTCCAGTAGGCCTCGCGGCCGAGGTAGTGCTCGCGCAGGGACGCCTCGTCGAGCGGTCCGTCGAAGCGGGCGACGGCGACGCCGCGGTAGCGCCCGGGGATGCGGTTGGGCGTGCCCCTCACCGCACGGGCTCCGCGGTGACGGGCAGGGACACCTCGGCGGTGTCCGAGCGCAGGCCCAGCCGCAGCGTCTCCACCGAGAGGATCTCGTCGAGCGCGACGTTGCCCAGGTTCACCCCGGGCCCGAAGCGCCGGACGAACCACGCCTGCTGCCCGGCGCGGGGCGCCTCGAAGACGATGCGGTCGAGGCCCACGGCGTCGACGATCTCGTCCACCACGTCCTCGCGGACCGTCCCGTCGCCGTCGTAGATCCCGACGGTGCCGCTCTGGCGCCCCTCGGCGACCACGAGCGCGGCGCCGGCGTCCCGGTCCTGCCCCGCCTCGTCGCCCCACTGCGCGAGGGTGTGCTGCTGGGCCGGGTCCTTGGCCCCGACCTCGGTGACCACGACGAACCGGTCGGCGGCGCGCCGGACCAGCTCGTGCTTGGCGTCGAGCGCCATCGGCACGGTGCCCCGCGACACCTCGACGTGGGTGAAGCCGGCGTCGTCCGCCCACGCGAGGCACGCCTCGGCCGCCCCCTGGGCCCAGGCGATCTCGAGCAGGGTCCCCCCGAGACACGAGGCGACGTCGTGGGCGGCGAGCACGGCGAGCTTGTCCGCGATCCGGCCGTCGAGGTAGGCGGTGCCCCAGCCGGTCTTCCAGATGTCGACGTACGGGGCCGTGCCGCCGAGCAGATCCGCCGCGACGGCGGGCGTCACGCCGGTGTCGAGGACGTGGGTGAGGCCGGCCGAGCGGGGCTTGGGCGGCCGGGACGGCAGCGTCAGGAAGCTCGCGGGGCCCATGGCCGTCGATGGTAGATCAGATAGTAGATGTACGCCTACGATGCGAGACGATCGAGGAGGTGCGGCGTGGGAACGACCGTGACGAGCGAGCTGGACGAGATCGTCCGGGTCGTGGCCGAGCACCCCGGGCTGCTCGCGAAGACCGAGATCGGGCTGGTCGGCGAGGTCTTCGGCGACACCGACTGGACCAGCGGGCCGGGCGACGACGGGGCCGTCGTGCGCACGTCGACCGGCTCGGTGGTCGCCTGCGGCGAGGCGCTGTGGCCCCCGTTCGTCGCCCACGACCCCCGGGGCGCGGGCTTCGCGGCCGTGCTGACCAACGTCAACGACGTCGTGGCGATGGGCGCCGAGCCGCTCGGGATCGTCAACACCGTCGCGGCCTCGGAGGACACCGCCCGGGCCGCCCTGGAGGGGATGCGCCACGCCTCCCGGCTCTTCCGGGTCCCGATCGTCGGCGGCCACCTCACCCGCCACGACGGCGAGCCCTCGATCTCCGCCTTCGGGCTCGGCGAGGTGGGCGAGCCCTTGTCGATGACGCGGGTGGAGGTCGGCCAGAGCCTGGTCGTCGCGGCGGCCACCGACGGCGCGATGCGCCCGGACTTCCCGTTCTTCCCGGCGTTCGAGCAGCGGGGAGAGCGGTGCGCGGACGACGCCCGCCTGCTGCCGGCGCTCGCCCGCAGCGGCGCCGCCGTCGCGGCGAAGGACATCAGCATGGCCGGGCTGGTCGGCTCGCTGGCCATGCTCCTGGAGTGGGGGACGTTCGGGGTGGAGATCGACCTCGACGTCCTGCCGGCGCCGCGCGGCGTGGACACCGCGGCGTGGCTCACGTGCTTCCCGAGCTTCGGCTTCCTGCTCTGCGTCCCGCCCGGTCGCGAGGACGACGCCCTCGCCCCGTTCCACGCGCGCGGCCTCGAGGCCGCCGTCGTCGGGCGCGTCGACGACACCGGACGGATCGACCTCCGGCGGGGCGAGGCCGTGGCGACCGCCTACGACCTCACCCGGCGCGCGGTCACCCGGCTCCCCCGGACCGGCCGGTGAGCGGCTCAGAGCTCGCCGGCGAGCAGGTCGGAGCCCGCGAGGTCGCGCCAGACGGCGTCGACGCCGGTGCAGGGCGCGGGGACGTTGTCCGGGGCCCAGCTCGTCCTCGGGTGGGGGCCGCGCAGGGCGACGTCGGCGGCGACGGAGAACAGCCGCAGCACGCGCTCCGGGTCGCGCCACCGGTGTCCGGCGGCGAAGTCGATCCACGCCTCCGGCGGGACCACGTCGCTCTCGGAGTAGTCCAGCTCGCCCCAGGTGACGGCGAGCTCGAGCAGCTCGATCACCTCGTCGGGGTCGTCCTCGACCCTCAGCAATCGGTCGTGGTGGGCGCGGGTGCGCCGATCCGGTCGGCACCGCACCCAGGGCAGCACCGTCACCGGGTGCGCCACGCTGTCGATGCTCATGGACCGATCCCCCACTTCGTCGAAGGAAACGTGATGGCCGCCACCTTCCTCAGCGGTGTTGCAGCGGTGTTGCACCGTGGCTGAGCGCACCGTCTCGGCCGTCTGGGAGGAGGGCCTGCGCTGCTCGGTGGACGCCGGCGGCTTCCCCCTCACGGTCGACGAGCCCACCTCCGTCGCCGGCGGCACCGGTCGCGGACCGCAGCCCACGGAGCTCCTCCTGGCCTCGGTCTCCTCGTGCTTCACGCTGGCCGTGGCCCACAGCGCCGCCAAGCGCGACATCGACCTGCGCGGCCTGCGCGTCGACGCGACCGGCACCTACGACGGACCGCGCTTCGTGGCGATCCGGATCACCGTGCACGCGGACGCGCCGCAGGGCGAGGAGCTCACCCGGTTGATCACCGCGGCGGAGCGGGTCTGCTACGTCACCAACACCCTGCGGCTCGCCCCCGAGATCGAGATCCGGAGCGCCTGAGCGCTCACGCCCGCTCCCGGTACGCCGCCAGCGCCGCCTCCAGGACCGCGCGGACCGGCCACCCGAGGGCCGCCGCGGCGGCCTCGGCCTCGGCCAGTTCGGGGGTGGCGAGGGGCAGGGGCGTCCCGCGATCCCCAGGGTCGTCGGGGTCCTCCGCGACCTTCACCGTCACCACCCGGGTCGCGCCCGCCGGACCGACCTCGACCGGCACCGACCGGCGGCGCGCGGTCGCCCGCTCCCAGCGCGACCAGCGGACGCCGAAGGTGCTCGTGTGCCGGAACACCGCCTGGACGACGGCCTCGCGGGCCGCCTCGGGGCACAGCACCGAGAGCACCTGGCCGGGACGGCCGTGCCGGCCGATCACGGGCGTCGTCCAGCAGTCCCAGGCGCCCGCCGCCCGGGCGGCGGTGAGCACCGAGGGCCACAGACGCGGGTCAAGGTCGTCGACCGTGGCCTCGACGACCACGACCTCGTCGCGTCCCCGGTGCCCGGCGTCGGCGGCGGCCTGCCCCAGCACGACGCGGGTGAGGTTGGGACGGTCGGCGGGGTCGCGGCGCCCGCCGCCGACGCCGACGGCCGTGACCCGCATGTCGGGCAGGGCCCCGGGGGTGGCGAGGGCGGCGACGAGCGCCGCCCCGGTCGGGGTGGTGCGCTCGCCCTCCAGCGCGCCGCCGGTCAGCTCGAGCCCGGCGTCCGCGGCGAGGCGCAGCACCGCGGGTCCGGGCACCGGGAGCGGGCCGTGGGCGCTGCGCACCGTCCCGTGGCCGACCGCGAGCGGCGAGCACCACGTGGCGGCACCGTCGTCGAGCAGGCCGAGCGCGTCCGCCGCGGCGGCGACACCGACGACGTCGGCGAGGGCGTCGAAGGCGCCGACCTCGTGGAAGTGCACCTCGCCCGGCGCGAGTCCGTGGACCGCGCCCTCGGCCCCGGCCAGCAGCCCGAAGACCTCCCCGGCCAGCCGTCGCGCGGGCGGGCGCAGGCGGGCCGTGTCGAGGAGCTGCAGGACGTCGGCGAGGCGGCGTGCGCGGTCCGGGACGGCCGGGGCGCCGACGACGACCCGGGCGCACGCGAACCCGCCGCGGCGCTCCCGGACCACGTCGACCGACAGGCCCGGGATGCCCAGCGAGGCGACCGCGTCGCGGACCGCGTCGAGGTCGGCCCCCGCGTCGAGCAGGGCGCCCAGGAGCATGTCGCCGGCGACGCCCGACGACGCGTCGACGAAGGCGACGACCTCAGCCACGGCGCAGGATCTTCGCCGCGTGGGCCGCCGCACCGAAGCCGTTGTCGATGTTGACGACGACGAGCCCGGGGCTGCAGGCGGCGAGCATCGTCGCGAGCGCGGCCCGGCCACCGGCCGCGACGCCGTAGCCCACGCTCGTCGGTACCCCGATCACCGGCGCCGCGACCAGGCCCGCGACCACGCCGGGAAGGGCACCGTCCATCCCGGCGACGGCGACGACGACGTCGGCACGGCCGATGTCCTCGACCCGCGACAGCAGACGGTGCAGGCCGGCGACGCCCACGTCGGCCACGAGACGGGCGCCCACGCCGAGGGCCGCGAGGGTCGCCGTGGCCTCGCGCGCGACGGGCACGTCGGTGGTGCCGGCGGTGAGCACGACGACGTCGCCGACGGGGAGCGGGAGGGCCCCGACCGTCACGGTGCGCCCGACCCGGTCGACGGTCGCGTCGTCGAAGGTGTCCTGCGCCCGGTCGAGCACCTCGTCGGGGCACCGCGTCGCCAGCGCCGGGCCGTCGGGGTCGAGACGGCGGAGCTCGGCGAGCAGCGCGAGCGTGCGCTCGGGCGGCTTGCCCTGCGCGAACACCACCTCGGGGACGCCGGTACGCGCCCGGCGCCCGCCGTCGGGGAGCGCGTCGTGGGGCTCGCTCACGCCGGCGTGATCTCCAGGTTCAGCGACCCCGACCGGAACGGGTGGGGGTCGATCTCGACCTCGCGGTAGCCCGCCGCGCGCACGGCGGCCTCCACCGCGGCCCGCTCCCCCGGCTGGTCGACGCGCCCCAGCTCGTCGCCCGCGATCTGCACCCGGCCCAGGTCGCCGTGGTGGCGCACCCGCAGGACCGCGTAGCCCCGCGCGTGCAGCGCGGCCTCCGCCCGGTCGATCTGCGCGAGGACCGGCGCGGAGACCGGCGTGCCGTACGGGATCCGCGACGCGAGGCAGGGCGACGCCGGCTTGGCGGCGCTGGGGAGGCCCAGGAGCTCGGCCAGCGCCCGGATCTGCGCCTTCCCCAGCCCGGCCTCGATCAGCGGGTGGCGGACGCCGTGCTCGGCCGCCGCCGTGAGCCCCGGCCGCCAGTCGCCCAGGTCGTCGGCGTTCGCGCCGGAGAGCACGACCCGGTCGCCGGCGAGGGTCGTCAGCCGGTCGTAGAGGTCGGTCTTGCAGTGGTAGCAGCGGTCCCGGCCGTTGCGCCGGTAGCCCTCGCGGTCGAGCTCGGTGCTGCTGACGACGCGGTGCGCCACCCCGATCGCGGCCGCGACGGCCGACGCCGCCTCGATCTCCCCGGTCGCCAGCGCGGGCGACACGGCCGTCACGGCGAGCGCCCGCTCCCCCAGCACCCGGGCCGCGACGGCGGCGACCACCGACGAGTCGACCCCGCCCGAGAACGCGACGACCGCCCCGGGGAGGCCGGCCAGCAGCCCCTCCAGCGCCGCGAGGTCGTCCGCCGGGGACGGCGCGGGGAAAGCCATGCCCGCAGCATGGACGCTGCCGCGGCCGCCGTTCAAGATTCGTGCATGACGACGGCGTCCCTCACCGGCCGGGGCATGACCCTCAGCGACATCCTGGCCCGCTGGGCGCGGGTGAGGCCGGAGGCGGAGTTCCTCGTCGACGCCACCACCGGCGAGAGGCGTACCTACGCCCGCTCCGACGACCGGATCACCCGGCTGGCCACCACGCTGGTCGGCGAGGGCGTCGCGCCCGGCGACCGCGTCGCGGTGCTGGGTCTCAACGGCGTCGACCTGCTCGAGTCCTACATCGCCGTGCTGCGCGCGGGCGCGATCTGCGTGCCGGTCAACTTCCGGCTCGCCGCCCAGGAGGTCGCGTACGCCCTGGTCGACTCCGGCGCGGTGGTGGCCGTGGCCGACACGGCGACCGCGGACCTGATGGCCGCGGCCCGCGACGGGGCGCCCGCCGTCCGTCGGACGATCACCATCGGCGGCGACCTCGAGGACGTCCTCGCCGCCGCCGACCCGACCTACCGCGAGCTCGCCGTCCCCGACGACGCCACCGCGTTCATCATGTACACCTCCGGCACCACCGGGGCGCCCAAGGGCGCGATGCTGACCCACCGCAACCTGTTCCTGCACGCGTTCTCGTCGACCATGCACCTCGGCGGCCCCGGCGGGCCGAGCGTCTGGCTCTCCGGGACGCCGCTGTTCCACATCGCGGGCGTCGCCGGCTTCCTGCCGTCGCTCTTCGCGGGCGGGACCACCGTCATCCCGCCGTCGGGCGGGTTCGACCCCGAGGAGGCGCTCGCGGTCCTGGAGCGCGAGCGGGTCACGTCGTGCTTCTTCGTGCCCGCGCAGTGGGCGGCGATCTGCGAGCGGGTGGGCGCGCGGGAGCGGGACCTCTCGGCGCTGCGCAAGTGCGGGTGGGGCGCGGCCCCGGCCTCGACCGACCTGCTGCGCACACTGAGCGCGAGCTTCCCGGACGCCGAGATCGTGAGCTCGTTCGGCCAGACCGAGTGCAGCCCCGTCACCACCACCCTGCGCGGGCAGGACGCGGTGCGGAAAATCGGCTCGGTCGGGACACCGATGATCAACGTCGAGGTCCGGGTGGTGGACGACGACATGAACGACGTCGCCCCGGGCGAGGTCGGCGAGATCGTCTACCGCGGGCCCCTGGTGATGAGCGGCTACTGGAACAAGCCCGCCGAGACCGCCGAGGCGTTCCGGGGCGGGTGGTTCCACTCGGGCGACCTCGTCCGGCAGGACCCGGAGGGCTACTACTACGTCGTCGACCGCAAGAAGGACATGATCATCTCGGGCGGCGAGAACATCTACTGCGCCGAGGTCGAGAACGTCCTCGCCGCGCACCCCCAGGTCGCCGACGTCGCCCTCATAGGGGTCGCCGACGAGCGGTGGGGCGAGACCCCGCTCGCGGTGGTCGTCCCGGCCGACCCCGCTGATCCCCCGACGCTCGCCGGGCTCGAGGAGCACTGCCTCGCCCACCTCGCCCGGTACAAGCGCCCGCGCCGCCTCGCGGTGGTCGACGCCCTCCCCCGCAACGCCACGGGCAAGGTGCAGAAGACGGTGCTGCGGGAGCGGGCCGAGGCGCTCGCCGGCGAGCCGACGTCGTAGCCCGCCCCGGTCAGTTCCCTCCGAGGGAGAAGGCTGCCGAACCCGCCTGCGCCTCGTCCTCGGTCAGGTTCATCTTCCCGCGATGCGAGACCTCCACCTGGTAGAAGCGCTCGCCGGTCGGCACATCCGGAACCGAGAAGGAGAACGCGCACCCCGCCGAGTAGGAGCCGCGACCAGCGCCCAGCTCTCCGACGGCGACGATGGCGCCGCTGCTGTCGTAGACGTTCACCGCCGTACCCGGGCCGATGTCGCTGTAGCCGCCGTTGCCCTGGCAGCTTCCGTCGCCGCTGAGGTAGTAGGCCGAAGAGCTGTAGCTCGAGGAGCCGTAGCTCGAGTAGCTGCTGCCGTAGCTCGAGGACTGCAGGAGCGTCATGGAGCCCTTCAGATCGAACGAGCCTCCGCCGACGAGGCCTGCCGTTCCGGCCCAGATCGCACCCAGGACGAGGAGCCCGGCGACGAAGCCGGCGGCGAGCGGGCGCCGGTCGCGCCTCACGGCGTTCGCGAACCGCACACGTCGATTGAGAGGAGACGCGACGACGGACGCAGCAGACGTCGTCGCATGGGCGGAGTTCTCGGTCGGCTCCGTACCCGGAAGCGGCTCTGCGTTCGTCGTCATGTCATCTCCCGAGGTCGTGGTCGGACAGTCATCGCAGGAAGCCACGGCCTCGTTACTACTCACAGTCGTCATCGCTGGTCTCATTGAGCGCCATCGTGGGCGAACGGCGTAACGCACCGTCGCTGTCCGTCGAAGGTCATGTCGTCGACGAAGGGACAGTCAGGTGTCACTCACCCAAGAACCGCCGCGCGCTAGCGACGTCTCTGACGTCGGCTCCAGCCCGAGAACACCCCGCCGAGGCAACCGGCTCCCGTGGATCGTGTGCGGGCTGGTTTGCCTGGTGGTCGCCCTGGCTGCCGCCCTCGTCGTCGTGATCGACGAGCGCTCCCCGGCGCCCGTGGCCGCATCGAGTCCCACCGGATCGGCGTACGCACCGAGCAGCTCCGGCACCGGTGGGTACAGCTCCGGCTCCCCCTCTGCTGCGCCCTCCACCTCCGCCGGAGACGCCCGAGCCTGCGGCGCACTCAACCAGTACGGACGGGCCTTCTACGTCGAGACCTACCGACCCGTGATGCTCCGCGGCAGGGGCGGCTACGTCACGATGGACTTCGACCCGATCCGCCTCGCGGCACAGCTCGGCGTCCTGGACATCAAGCTCGACTCGGCGACACTTGCGGACGCGAGCCAACCGGTACGCAATGCCTTGCAGGACGCCGCCGACGACGCGGGTTCGTTGGCTCAGGCCTATGCGAACGTGCGCGTCTACGGTGGTCGGGCCCCGGAGCTCACGCCCATCATCACGTCGTTCACCGAAGCACTGACGTCGTGCACCTCCGCCGGCTACCAGCCCAGCTACTTCAACATCTCAGAGATCGCCGGACGCTGACGGCACTCCCGAGAGATCAATGTGGCGAGGTCGGGCCGGCTCGTGTGCCGGACGCGTCCCCGCCGCATCCCCGGGCCGCCGCTTCCCCACCTCCAGCTCGATCTCTCCATCTCGATCTCCCGACAGTGCGACCAGCGTCCGTCAGGCCGGCTCGGTCGAGTCGCTCCCCACCCGCGCCCGGGCGACCAGGTCGTCCAGGAGCCGGTAGACGTTCCGGCGACAGCACCCGCCCCCGCACCCGCGGGCCGGGACGATTGCGGCCACGAGGATGCCGACGTCGAGGTCGACGACCCGCACCGCCGACGGCAGGGGTCGGGCCGTCTCGGGGTCCGCGTCGAACACCCCGACGGCCGCCACCCCGGCCTCGGGGTGGAGACAGACACGCACGATCAGCATTCGCCGGCATCCCGGTGGACGGAGGAGCGCGCGCGGACCGCCGCTACGGGAGGACCCGTGGCGGCGGCCAGACGCTCGTGGACGGTCAGCGTTCGTAGACGGCCGTGATGGTCGCCCGAGCCAGGGTGTGGCTGAACAGGTTGAACCCCAGGTAGGCCGGGCTGGCGCCCCGCGGGATGCCCAGCGTCGGCACGTCGACCGCGTGGACGACGAAGTAGTAGTGGTGCACCCCGTGGCCCTCGGGCGGTGCGGCCCCGAGGTACTGGTGGATGCCGGCGTCGTTCGGGAGCACGATCGCCCCCTGCGGTAGCCGGGACCCGTCCGGGTCGCCCGCGCCCGCGACGAGCGAGGTGACGTCGGCCGGGATGTCGGCGACGGCCCAGTGCCAGAAGCCGCTGGCGGTGGGCGCGTCGGGGTCGTAGCAGGTGACCGCGAAGCTGCGCGTGGCCGTGGGGAAGCCCTGCCAGGCGAGCTGCGGGGACCGGTCCTGCCCGCCGGGAACGCCCATGATCCCGCTGGTGTGCGGCGGGGCCAGGGGTGTGCCGTCGGCGACGTCGGTGCTGGTCAGCGTGAAGGTGGCGACCTGCGGGAGGAAGTCGTAGGGGTTGGGCGGGGCCACGGGTGGTGCGGCGGTGGACATGCGTGTCTCCGTCGAGGGTCGCTGGTCAGAGGGTCTTGTGGAGCTCGGTGGCGATGTACTCCGCCTGGCGCGTCGCGAGCGCGACGATCGTCAGGGTCGGGTTCGCCGCCGCGCCGGTGGTGAAGACGCTGCCGTCGGAGATGAACAGGTTCGGCACGTCGTGGGCCCGCCCGAAGCGGTCGACGACGCCGTCGCGGGGCCGCTGGCTCATGCGGCAGGTCCCGAGGTTGTGCGTCGACGGGTAGGGCGGCGTCTCGATCGTCTTCTGCGCGCCGACGGCGCTGTAGACCGCGGCGCCCTGGCGCTGCCCGTGACGGCGCATGGCGACGTCGTTGGGGTGGTCGTCGAAGTGGACGTTGGCCACCGGCAGCCCGTGCTGATCGACGGTCCCGCCGGACAGCGAGACGCGGTTGTCCGCGCGGGGCATGTCCTCGCCGATGATCCACATGCCGGCGGTGTTGCGGTAGCCGTCGAGCAGCTCGGTGACCGGCGCGCCCCAGCGTCCCGGCGCGATGAACTTCGCGAGGAAGGCCGGCCCGAGGGAGATCGTCTCCATGTAGTAGCCGCCGACGAAGCCGCGGTCGGTGTCGAGGCGCGACTCGTCGGCGATCACCCCGGCCATCGTCTCGCCCCGCCACATCTTCACCGGCTTGTCGAACTGTCCCCAGACGGTGCCGGTGGTGTGGCGCATGTAGTTCCGGCCGACCTGCCCCGAGGAGTTCGCGAGTCCGTCCGGGTGCTGGGCCGACCCCGAGAGCAGCAGCAGGCGGGGCGTCTCGATGGAGTTGCCGGCGACGCAGACGACGGCGGCCCGCTGGCGGCGCAGTGTCCCGTTGCGGTCGACGTAGAGCACCCCGGTGGCCCGGCCCGAGGCGTCGTGCTCGATCTGCGCGACGTGGCTGTCGGGACGCAGGTCGAGGTTGCCCGTCTTCTCGGCCTTCGGCAGCTCGGCGACCAGCGTCGACCACTTCGAGCCGTTCTTGTCGCCCTGGAAATTGAAGCCGTCCTGGATGCTGGCGGGGCGGCCGTCGTACGGCTCGGCGTTGGTCGCGTAGGGCCCGGTCGAGTAGTACCGGTAGCCGAGCTTCTCGGCCCCGTTGGCGAAGACCTTGTAGTTGTTGTTCGCGGGCAGCGGCGGGCGGCCGTGGCGATGGGTGACCCCCATCTTGATCTCGGCCTTGTCGTAGTAGGGCTCGAGCTCCGAGAGCGCGATCGGCCAGTCGAGCAGGCTCGCGCCGTCCAGATCGCCGTAGGTGGAGCGCGCGGCGAACTCGTGGGCCTTGAAGCGGGGGCACGCGCCGGCCCAGTGGGTGGTGGTGCCGCCGACGGCCTTGACCAGCCACGCGGGCAGACCGGGGAAGTCGGTGGCCACCTGCCAGCTGCCCGACGTGGTGCGCGGGTCGCTCCAGGCCATCTGCCCGAACGCGGGCCACTCGTCCTGGTGGTAGTCCTCGCCGGTGAGGTGCGGCCCGGCCTCCAGGACGACGGTCTTGAACCCCCGCTGGCAGAGCTCGTTGGCCACCGTGCCGCCGCCGGCCCCGGAGCCGACCACCACCACGACGTCGGAGTCGTCGTACTCGAAGCGCGTCATGCCGTCATCTCCTCCTCGTGCTCGATGCGGGGGTCGGGGAGCCAGTCGAGGTCGTCGAAGCCCCGGTGGAGGTAGCCCCCCAAGGCGTACGACGGGCCCTCGTAACCCAGCAGCTCCCACACCTCGGGGTCGCTGTAGAGGGTCACGACCACGCTGTCGACGATCGCGGTCAGGAAGGGCGTGCCGTCCGCCCCGCGCAGCACCGCGGCCGCGACGTCGGCGTCGAGCTCGGCGAACGGGACGTCACGCTGGGCGTCGAGATCGGTGAGCCCCTGCATCAGCTGCGCGAGGAACCGGGGGTCCGTGCCCGCCTGGTCGATCACCGCGTCGGCCGCGCGTTCGTAGGGGCCGCGGGGGAACGTGCGGTGCGGGAATGCCGCGTACACCACGTTCACCAGGGTCTGGCGATGCTGGGCGGTCAACAATGTACTTCCCATTCGCGCACCTCTCTGGGGATTCCGGTCTTCCTGGGACATGAGGGCAGGACAGTTCGCCCGGCGTCCCGTTCTCGTGGGACGTCGGTGGGGGGACGTGCGTGCTACTGGTCCGCTCCCGCGGGGGCCCGGATGCCGTATTTCGCGATGCGCCGGTAAATGGTGGAACGGCTCATGCCGAGCGATTCAGCAGCGCTCGCGGCGGTGGCCCCCGGATCGGAGAGGGCGCGGACGATCTCGTCGCGCTCGAGGGCCTCCATGCGGGTGAGCCTGTGGTGGGCGCCGGTGAAGACCTCGGGTGGGAGATCGCGCACCGAGATGAGGTCGGTGCGCGCCACGGCCTGCCGGACGACCTCGCGCAGCTGCGTGACGTTGCCCGGCCAGTGGTAGGTCGCGAGGACGTGCTGGGCGTCGGCCGCGAAGCGGACCGTGCGTCCGCGGGCCTCGCGCGCGAACCAGGACGCCAGCGGGACGACGTCGCCGGGACGGTGCCGCAGCGCCGGGAGCTCGACCACCGTGCCGACCGCCGCCCGCAGCCCGTCGGGCACCTCCGCGAGGTCGTGGGCGGTGACCGACAGCCCGGGGACACCCTCGAGCCCCGCCACGAGGTCGGCCAGGTCGGTGGCCGCCCAGGCCGGGAGCTGGTCGACGCCGGAGACGATGACGCTGGTCCCGGGCTTGCCGAGCTCCGGCGACCAGAGCGCCAGCCACGACGCCACGCCCTCGGGCTCCGGCGGACGGGCGTGCAGTACGCGCCGGCCGCGGTGGGTGCGCGCGTGCGCCCCGCCCAGCAGCGCGCCCTTGCCGACGCCGGGCTCCCCCACGACCGCCACGCCCTCGCCCGCGCGCAGCGCCGCGCGGACGACGTCCATCGCCGCGCACCACTCGACGCCCAGGTCCTCCAGGCACGGCGCGCTGTCGTCGTCGACCGCCGTGCGCACCCGCACCACCCGGCCCCGGGTCGCCGGGCGCGTCTCCCGGCCGCGACCGCGCGCGAGCATCAGCGCCTCGGTGGTGCGGGCCGCGGTCTGCGCCAGCGCGAGCAGCAGGTGGTACGACTGCTGCGACCAGGTCGTGAGGTTGACGGCGCCGACCATCGCGCCGGTGATCGGGTCGACCACCGGCACCGCGGCGCACGTGTAGCCCCAGAGGCTCGTGGAGTAGTGCTGGTCGGCGCGGACCAGCGTCGGGACGCGGTCCGCGAGCGCCAGCCCGAGGCCGGTGGTGCCGGTCTTGCGCTCCGAGAAGTCGAAGCCGGGCGCCAGGCGCACGTCGTCGAGGGCCTGCAGCAGGAACCGGTCGCTGCACACCCGGTTGAGCACGAGGCCGTCGGGATCGGTGAGCATGAGGCTCACCGGTTCGTCGGCGAGCGTCTGGTGCAGTTCCGTGAGGACCTGGTGGCCCGATTCGTAGAACAGGGAACGGTCGTCGACGTCTCCGACGAACGCCGGATTCACGGCGTCGAGCGGCACCGCGTAATCGGCACTGCGTTTCCACGACGAGACGAGCCGGCGCGGGAGCACCGCGGGATCGCGATCACGCGACAGCGCGAGCTGCTCGCGTTCACACAGATCCGCCCGGTGCATCTCGACTCCCTCACGCATCGTCGCGCCCCGCTCGCCATCGACTGTGGCAGAAACGACAACGGAGGGAAGGGGCTCCGAGTGTCAACCTGAGACGGCCCGCCGCGGTGCGGGAGACGTCGGCAGACCTCGGCGGCATGAGGTGAGGCTAACCTCACATCACGCCGCCGGGGTACCCCTGTGTCTCAGGACGACGTCGCGGCCTCCAGGAACCGCTCCAGCTCGCGGCGGGTGTCGGAGCCACAGGGCTGGAAGACCACCTCGGTGACACCCCGCTCGCCGAGCTCGTCGAGACGGCGCCTGACCTCGTCGCCGGTCCCGGTGATCGTCGCGTCGCGCAGCATGGAGTGGCCGCCCGCGGCCCAGGCCGCCTCGTCGGCCTCGTTGAGCTCCACGCAGTGGCCGGAGTGGACCGCGAGGTGCTGTTCGCCCTCGGGGGCCGACTCCACGACGTCCATCCACGCGTCGCCGCCGGGGAGCCCGCGCACGGCGTCGGGACCGCCGAACTCGTAGGCGCCGTGGTAGGCCAGCGCCCACCCCGGACCGGCGGCCTCCCGAGCGTGCGCGGAATCTGCACCCTCCGACTCGTCGAGCACCGTGCCCCACATCAGGTAGGGCACCCACGAGTACTCGCCGAGGAAGTCGGGCACCTGCAGCGTCGCGTAGAGGCCGTCGCCGAGCTCGCGCGCGACCGCGTTGCCCTTGGGTCCGAGTGCGCCGACGAGGATCGGGACCTCCACCGGTCGCGCCGGCGCGTGGCCGTCCGGGTGCAGCATCTGCATCCGGGTGCCCTCCCACTCGACGACCTCGCCGCGCAGCAGGTCGCGGTAGGCGCGGATGTAGGCGTCCATGAACTTCCAGGTGATCGCCCCGTAGCCCATCGCGCGGCGTCCGGTGAAGCCGGTGCCGAACGCGACCGCGACGCGGCCGGGCGCGAGGTCGACCAGCGTGGCCGTGGCCGCGGCGTTGACCATCGGGTGGCGCAGGCTCGGGATGAGGACGCCCGGGCCGATCCCGATCCGCTCGGTGCGCTCGGCGGCCAGCGCGAGCGTCATCCAGACGTCGGGGCTCTGCTGGGGCGTGTCGTAGACCCAGGCGCGGGCGTAGCCCAGGGACTCGGCGAGGGCGATGTCGTCGGGTGAGCTCAGGGCGGTCGGGAAGGCGCAGGACACGTCCATGGGTCCTCCAGGCATCAGGTCGTGGGACGCAGCGAGGTGTCCCATCCGGCGACGTGCACCTCGGCCACCTCGTTCGGGCCGACGGTCCAGCTGGGGTGCCGATCGAACACCAGCGTGTCGTGGCCCGGGACGATCCGGTCGAGCTCGCCGTCCAGGTATCGATGAATCTCGCCGTAGGTCATCAGCATGGAGTAGGTGTTGCCGTTCGTGTAGCCGCTCGGCCACATCTCCTCGACGTTCGAGTACCACATGACCGCGTCACCGGCGACGACGTAGCGACCGCCGGAGGTGTCCACGGAGATCCACTGGGTGCCGAAGGTGTGGCCGTCCTTCGAGAGGTGGCCGCGGATGCCGGGGGCGAGCTCGTCGTCGTCGCCGACGAACTTCAGGCGGTGGTCGCGTGCCAGCTCGCCGAAGACGCGGGCGTCGTCTCGGTCGAACGACGAGGTGATCCAGCTCTCCTCGCCCAGCGGGGTGTAGAGATCCGGGAGCGCCAGCGCCTTGAGCCAGCCCTGGTACTCCTCCCACTGCACGTAGACGTCGGCGTTCTCGAAGGCGCGGACGTTGTTGGCGTGGTCGAAGTGCATGTGGGTCAGGAAGACCTTCTCGATCTGCTCCGGGGCCACCCCGACCTTGGCCAGGACCGTCTCCGGCGGCTCCCAGTCGTAGAAGCCGAACCGGTGGATCCACTTGTCGGCGTGGAACCCGGCGTCCACGAGGTAGTGGTGCACGACGCCGGCGTCGTCCTGTCCGCTGACGAGCACGTAGATCATCGGCGAGGCGGAGACGCCCTCCCCGCTGTGGATCGGGACCCCGCCGAAGAACTCACGCGGCAGATCGACGTGGGAGAAGCACAGCGGGCGGATCGAGTAGTCGGGCACGGGCGGCCTCCAACGACGTGCGGACGCCCCC
Organism: Actinomycetospora sp. CA-053990; assembly: GCF_050948445.1. Taxonomy (NCBI): domain Bacteria; kingdom Bacillati; phylum Actinomycetota; class Actinomycetes; order Pseudonocardiales; family Pseudonocardiaceae; genus Actinomycetospora; species Actinomycetospora sp. CA-053990. The sequence continues at coordinate 3,960,886 of NZ_CP192043.1, forward strand.
CGCCGTACGTCGATAGCGGGCGGGGATGCCGCGCGTCGAGACCGGTGTCCGACGGTGCGGGACACGCCCTCTCAGACGAGCGCCCACGTGGGGTCGAGCAGGAGGTCCACCGCCACGGCGACGTCGTCGGCCAGCGGCCGGTCCTCGGTGCGCGGGTCGAGCACCTCCTCGGCGCGGGCCAGCGCCTCCTCCACCGGGGCGGGCCCGGTGCTCGCGGCCGGCACCCCGACGTTCCGCCGCCGCAGGCGCAGCGCCCGGACGGCGGCGACGAGCTCGCACGCCAGGACGCGGGTGTAGGCGATCGCCACCTCGGTGGTGGCCCGCGCGGCCTGGGTGGAGAAGCTCGCGTGGTCCTCCAGGCCGCGGGACACGACGGCGCTGCCCAGGGTCACCGGCAGCGCGACCTGACGGAGCGCGGCGAGGGCGTCGTGGCTCATGTACTCGAGGATCATCACCCCGGAGCTGCCGGGCGGTCCGTCGACGAGGAACGCGCGCAGGCCGGTCTGCTCGGGCTCGACGAGGTCGCCGAGACGGGCCGCCGAGAGCTCGGCGACGCCGTGGATGCACGCGCGGACGTGGTCGAGCGCGCCCGCGACGTAGGCGGTGTGGAAGTGCGCGTGGTGGTACACGTCGTCCTCGGCGACGGCGATCATCGGGTTCTCGGCGCCGGCGTTGATCTCGACGTCGAGCACGCGGTGCAGCGTCTCCAGGGCGTCGATCGCCGGGCCGTTGACCTGCGGGAACGCGCGCAGCCCGAACGGGTCCTGGATGCGGCGGCCCTTGGGCGGGGTCCGCTCCATGCCGAGCAGGTGGCGCATCCGCTGGGCGCAGCGGACCTGGCCGGGGTGCGGCCGGGCGCGGTGCACCGGGTCGGCGTAGGCCTCGGGGCTGCCGTCGAGCGCGAGGTAGGAAAGGGCCGCGACGACGTGGCTGGAGGCGAGGACGACGTCGAGGGTCCCGGCGGCGAGCGCGGACTCGGCGAGCGTCACCGCGTTGCTGGAGACGAACGCCAGCGCGTCGCCGGCGTCGACGGCGACGGGCGCGGGGACGGGCGGCGCCGTGTCCCACGCCCCTCGCCCGCGAGCGCCAGCGCGATCTGGGCGAGCGGGGCGAGGTCGCCGGTGCCGATCGCGCCGAGGCGGTGGACGACGGGCCGCGCGCCGGTGCGCACGGCGTCGGCGAGCGCGTGTACGAGGCTCGTCGACACCCCGGAGCGGCCGGTGAGGAGCTGGTTGAGCCGGATGAGCATCGCGGCGCGGACGAGCTCGGGATCGAGCTGGTCGCCGGCGCCGCCGGAGTGGCTGCGCAGCAGGCGGAGGCCATGGCCGGCGGAGCCGGTGAGACCGGCAGAGCCGACGGTGTCGGCGGGCTCGGCGTCCTCCCCGACGTGCTCGTCCCGGTTCGCCCCGACCCCCGTGGTGCGCCCGTAGACCGCGCGGCGGGTGCTGAGGTCCGCGCCCAGCCGGGCGGCGCGCTCGACGTGGGCCAGGGCGGCCCGGTCGAGGTGGACGTCGGTGGGCCCGAGCGTCCGGGCCACGGCCGCGACGTCGCGGGCCGTCAACGAGGCGCCGTCGAGCCACAGCGGCGGACGCCCGTCCACCATCGGCGGGTCGGCCTCCGGGCGGACCGGGATGTGGGTGCTCACGCTCGGGCCTCCTCGAGACGGGGTGCGGGACGCACGCGACGGCCGGCGCGCCACACCGCGGCGGTCAGCGGGACGCCGGGGCGCTGGGCGACGTCGACGACGGTCGGAGCGTCGAGGACGTGCAGGTCGGCGCGGGCACCGACGCGCAGGTGCCCGACGTCGTCGCGGCGCAGCGCCCGGGCGCCGCCGAGCGTCGCGGCGCGCACGGCCTCGTCGACCGACAGCCCGGACCGCAGCACCGCCAGGGACACGCAGAGCGCCATGGACGTGGTGTAGCAGCTCCCGGGGTTCGCGTTGCTCGCCAGCGCGACCGTCACCCCGGCGTCGGCGAGGCGTCGCGCCGGCGGTGCGGGCTGGCCGGTGAGCAGGTCGCACGCGGGCAGCAGCGTGGCCACCGTCGACGATCCCGCGAGGGCGTCGACGTCGGCGCCGGTCAGGTGCGTGGCGTGGTCGACCGAGGCGGCGCCGGCCTCCACGGCCACACGCACCCCGGGGCCGGGCCCGAGCTGGTTGCCGTGCACCCGCCCCCCGAGCCCGCGCGCGGCGCCGGCGGCGAGCACCCGGGCCGCCGCGTCCGCGTCGAAGGCGCCCTCCTCGCAGAAGACGTCGATCCACCTGACGTCGTCCGCGACAGCGTCGAGCATCGGGCCGCAGACGAGGTCGAGGTACTCGTCGGTGGTGGCGTCGGCGGGCGTCAGGTGGGCGCCGAGGAAGGTGACCTCGTCGACCTCCTCCGCGGCGATCCGGGCCGCACGGGCCTCGTCGTCGACCGAGAGCCCGTAGCCGGTCTTGGTCTCCAGGCACGTGGTGCCCTGGCCGACGGCCTCCGCGACATGGCGGCGCAGCCGGGCGGCGAGGTCGGCGTCGGACGCGGCACGGGTGGCCGTCACCGTCGTCCGGATGCCCGCCGCCGTGTAGGGCCGGCCGGCGGCCCGTTGCGCGAACTCCTCGCGCCGGTCGCCCGCGAAGACCAGGTGGGTGTGGCTGTCGACCCAGCCGGGCAGCACCGCGCGGCCGTCGACGTCGACCGCGGTGTCGCAGGCGGGGGCGTCCCGTGCGGGCCCCGTCCAGGCCACGCGATCCCCCTCGATCACCAGGGCGAACGGTCCCGGGCCCGTCGGACCCACCGGGTCGTGTGTGGTGAGCTCGCCGATCCCGGTGAGCAGCTGGGTCGTCACGCCGCCTCCTGCGCCCGGGCGTGCAGGGCGCCGATCTCGGCGGCCAGGCGGGCCGCGGGCCGCTCGACGAGCTGGTGGACGCCGTCGCGGACGATCACGCGTCCGCCGACCCGGACCTCGCGGACGTCGGCCGCCGACGCGGCGAGCAGGACCCCGTCCGGCCTGGCGCCCGCGGTGCGCACCGAGGCGGTGTCGAGGGTGACGAGGTCGGCGGGCGCGCCGACGATGATCTCGCCTCCGTCCGTGCCGGCACCCAGGAGCTCGCCGGGCGTGAACCGTTCCCGCACGCCGTGGCGCAGCCGCTCGTGCATCTCCAGGGCACGCATCTCCTCGAACGGGTCGACGACGGCGTGGCTGTCGCTGCCGAGGCACAGCGGCACGCCGGCCCGGGCGAGTGCGCCGGCCGGGCCGATCCCGTCGCCCAGGTCGCGCTCGGTGGTCGGGCAGAAGCAGGCCCGGGCGCCGGCGCGGGCCAGGCGGGCGACGTCGTCGTCGGAGAGGTGGGTGGCGTGCACCGCGGTGGTGGCGGGCCCGAGCGCGCCGGCCTCGTCGAGGAGCGCGGTCGGGGTGCGGCCGTGGGCGGCGAGGCAGGCGGCGTTCTCGTCGGGCTGCTCGGAGAGGTGGACGTGCAACGGTCGGCCCCGCGCCCAGGCGGCGACCGTCGGCAGGGCCTCGCGGGGCACCGCGCGCACCGAGTGGATCGCGGCACCGACGCGCACGTGGTCCCCGTCGTCCAGCGCCGCGACGCGCTCGGCCCGCGCCGCCCAGGCCTCGACGTCGGCGTCGGCGAAGCGGCGCTGGACGCCCTCGGGTGGGCGACCGATGCCGCCCGCGAGATAGCAGGTGTCGAGCAGCGTCAGCCGCAGCCCGGCCGCCGCGGCCGCGTCGACGAGCGCGCGGTCCATCGCGATCGGGTCGGCGTAGGGACGCCCGCCGGGGGCGTGGTGCAGGTAGTGGAACTCGGTGACCGCGGTGTGGCCGGCGAGCGCCAACTCGGTGTAGACCGCGGTCGCCAACGCCCGGTAGCCGTCCGGGTCGAGGGCGGCGGCGACGCGGTACATGCCCTCGCGCCAGCTCCAGAACGAGCCCGCTCCCCGGGCGGGGTGGCCGCGTAGGGCGCGGTGGAAGGCGTGCGAGTGCCGGTTGACCAGCCCGGGGATCGTCAGCCCGGGGAGCACGGTCCCGGTCCGAGCAGCACCGGGCGCGACGCCGGCGATCCGACCGTCGACGATCTCCAGCGCCACCGCGTCGACGGGCCCGCCGGGCAACCACGCCTGCTCGCACCAGATCAGCGACACAGCTCCTCCAGGACGTCGGCGAGGGCCCGGACGCCGGACGCGACGTCGTCGTCCTCGGCGTGCTCGTCGGGAGCGTGGCTGATCCCGGTGGGGTTGCGGACGTGCAGCATCCCGGCCGGCACGTGGGCGGCGAGGACGCCGGCGTCGTGGCCCGCGGCGGTGGCCAGGCGTCCGGCACGCGTGATCGTCGAGAGCGTGTCGGCGAGCCCGGGGTCGAGGGTGACCTCGTCGGACACCGACTCGGCGCGCACCTCGACGGTGCACCCCTCGGCGTCGGCGGTTCTCCGCGCGGCGGCGGTGACGTCGTCGACGAGCGCCCGCGGGAGCGGGCCGCGGGCGTCGAGCCACAGGTCCACCCGGGAGGCGACGACGTTGGTCCCGCCGGGCACCGGGTGCAGCCGCCCGACGGTGGCGCGCGCGTCCTCGCCGTGGGTCTCCATCGCGGCGCGGGCGGCGAGCACGGTCGTCGCGGCCGGGATCATCGGGTCGCGACGGTCGGCGCGGCGCGTCGTCCCGGCGTGGTCGGCGCGCCCGGTGAACGACAGCCGCCAGCGGCCATGCGCCACGATCGTCGACCCGACGGCCAGCGGCTCGCCGCGGGGCGCGAGGTTCCGGCCCTGCTCGACGTGCAGCTCGACGAACCTCCCGAGGCGGGCGATCCGTCGCGGCTCGGGCCCGAGGTGGTCCGCCCGCAGGCCACGGCTGGTCAGCGCCTCCGCGAGCGTCACGCCGTCGGGGTCACGCAGCCCGCGTGCCCGGTCGGGGTCCAGGGAGCCGGTGAGCAACCGCGAGCCCAGGCACGGCACCCCGAAGCGCCCACCCTCCTCCTCGGCGAAGACGACCACCGCGAGCGGGCGTCCCGGCACCACGCCGCGCGCTCGGAGCGCGTCGACCGCCGCCAGCGCCGACACCACGCCGAGCGGGCCGTCGTAGGCGCCGCCGCCGGGCACGGAGTCGAGGTGGCTGCCGGTGACGACGGCGTCGGGACCCTCGGGGTCGCCCCACCAGGCCCACAGGTTGAGGTTCGCGTCGGTCTCCACCTGCAGGCCACGCCGCCCGGCCTGCTCGGTGAACCACTCCCGCAGGGTCGACTCGGCGTCGTCGCCGAGGTGGCGCGACCAGCCGCCACGACGGGGGTCGCGGCCGACGTCGTCGAGGGCGGCGAGGAGCGTCACGACGACTCCCGCTGTGTCTCTCGGAGGGGGATCCGCACGCCGCGCTCGTCGGCGACCTCGAGGGCGCGGGGGTAGCCGGCGTCGGCGTGGCGGATCACGCCGGTTCCGGGGTCGTTGGTGAGCACACGCGCGATCTTGCGCCCGGCGAGCTCCGAGCCGTCGGCGACGCACACCTGCCCGGCGTGGATCGAGCGCCCGATCCCGACCCCGCCGCCGTGGTGCAGCGACACCCAGCTGGCCCCGGACGCGGTGTTGAGCAGGGCGTTGAGCAGGGGCCAGTCGGCGATCGCGTCCGAGCCGTCGATCATCGCCTCGGTCTCGCGGTGGGGCGAGGCGACGCTGCCGGCGTCGAGGTGGTCGCGGCCGATCACCACCGGGGCCGACAGCTCGCCGGACGCGACCATCTCGTTGAACCGCTCCCCCGCGCGGTGGCGCTCGCCGTAGCCGAGCCAGCAGATGCGCGCGGGCAGGCCCTGGTGACGCACCTTCTCCCCCGCCAGGCGCATCCAGCGCGCGAGCGGTTCGTCGTCGCCGAAGAGGTCGAGCACCGCGCGGTCGGTGGCCGCGATGTCGGCGGGGTCGCCGGAGAGCGCCGCCCACCGGAACGGCCCGCGGCCCTCGCAGAACTGCGGGCGGATGTAGGCGGGGACGAAGCCGGGGATCTCGAAGGCGCGCTCGACGCCGGCGAGGCGGGCCTCGGCGCGGATCGAGTTGCCGTAGTCGAAGACCTCGGCGCCGTCGTCGAGGAACCCGAGCATGGCCTCGACGTGCGCGCCCATCGACTCCCGCGCCCGGTCGGTGAACTCCTCGGGCTTGGTGCGGGCGTACTCGGCCCAGTCGGCGAGGTCGACGCCGACGGGCAGGTAGGACAGCGGGTCGTGCGCCGAGGTCTGGTCGGTGACGACGTCGACGGGCGCGCCCCGGCGCCGGATCGCGGGCAGCAGCTCGGCGGCGTTGCCGATGACGCCGACCGACACGGCCTCGTGCGCACTCCGGGCCGCCTCGACCCGGGCGAGCGCGGCGTCGAGATCGTCGGCGACCTCGTCGAGATAGCCGGTCTCCACCCGCCGGCGCGCGCGGGCGGGGTCGGCCTCGACGACCAGGGCCGTCCCGCCGTTCATCGTCACCGCGAGCGGCTGCGCCCCGCCCATGCCGCCGAGCCCGGCGGTGAGCGTCAGGGTGCCCGCGAGCGAGCCGCCCCGGGCGCGGGCGACGGCGGCGAACGTCTCGTACGTGCCCTGCAGGATCCCCTGGCTGCCGATGTAGATCCACGAGCCCGCGGTCATCTGGCCGTACATCGTCAGGCCGAGGTGCTCGAGCCGCCGGAACTCCGGCCAGGTGGCCCAGTCGCCGACGAGGTTCGCGTTGGCCAGCAGCACCCGCGGCGCCCAGTCGTGGGTGGTGAAGACCCCGACCGGCCGTCCCGACTGGACGAGCAGCGTCTCGTCCGGCGCGAGCTCCACGAGGCACCGACGGATCGCCGCGAGGCTCGCGTGGTCCCGCGCGGCCCTGCCCGTGCCGCCGTAGACCACCAGGTCCTCGGGCCGCTCGGCCACCTCGGGGTCGAGGTTGTTGTCGAGCATCCGCAGCGCGCCCTCGGCGCCCCACGTGCGTGCCGTCATCGTCCGTCCCCGCGCTGCTGGCATGGGTCCCAGTGCAGCGCCCTCCCGCCGTCCGGGACAGACGCTCTGGCGGTCCGGTGTCTGGGATACGAGACTGCGCGGATGGCCGGTGTCCCGGGGTTGCGACGCGGGCTCGCGATCCTGCGGCTGCTCGCGGCGTCCGAGGAGCCGTTGACCGCGACGACGCTCGCGGCCCGCCTCGACCTGCCCCGCTCGAGCACCTATCACCTGCTCACCGAGCTCGAGGCGGCCGGCGTCGTCGCCCACCTCCCCGACCGGGGTCGCTGGGCCGTCGGGATCGGCGCCTTCGAGATCGGCACGGGCTACCTGCGCCACCACCCGGTCGACGAGGTGGCCGGGCCGTCGCTGCGTCGTCTCGCGCGCCGGGTGTCCCACGACGTCCACCTCGGGGTCCTCGACGGGCGCGAGCTGCTCTACCTGCTGCGCGAGCGCCCGCCGCGTCCGCAGACCCTCGTCACCGCCGTGGGCGTCCGGCTCCCCGCGCACCTCACGGCGTCGGGGCGGGCGGTCCTCGCCGGGCTCGCCCCGGCCCAGCGCCGCGCCGTCCTCGCCGGCGCGGGCCCGCTGACCCGACGCACCGCGCGCGGTCCGACGTCCCAGCGCGCGCTCACCGCGGTGCTGGCCGCCGACGCGCGGCGCGGCTGGTCGGTGGAGGACGGGGAGGTCAGCCGCGGCTACGCCTCGGTCGCCCACCCGATCCGGGACGCCGGCGGCCAGGCGGTCGCGGCGATCAGCGTGACGTTCCCGCACCAGTGCGAGCCGGCGTGCGGCGACACCTTCACCCCACTCGCCACCATCGTCGGGCGCACCGCCGCCGAAATCACCCGTCACCTCGGTGGCACGTCGGCCGGACGTCGCTGACGGCGTTCACGCTGCCGCTCCCGCGGGCGCGTGCCACGGTGAGCGCACGTTCGTGAGCCGGGATTCGGCCCCGTCCGGCCACCCGTGCCCCCGGTGGCGTCCTGTCCAGTACGACGCCGGAGAGCGGGTGGAGCACGTGTCGAGCCGTGCTGCGGACACCGAGGCACGCAGCCTCGCGCACTGGGACGAGGCCGGCCGGGCCGGGATGGAGGCGTTCTACGCGCTCGCCGTCGAGGACTACCGGCAGATGGTGGCAGCGCGCGACTGGGCCGCCGACCTGCGCGCGAGCGCCGTGGACGGCCGGGTCCGCGTCCTCGACGTGGCCTGCGGCAGCGGGAAGTTCCCCGCCGAGCTGATGCGCCGCGGCCTCGCGTCCGGGGTCGACGGCATGCACGTGGAGATCGACCTCCTCGACCCGTCGGTCTTCTCGATCGCCGAGGCCCGATCGGTGCTCGGGCCGCCGTTCGTGCTCCGTGCCGAGCACGCGGTGCGCCTGCAGGACCTCGACCGCACGATCGGCGGCTTCGACGTCGCGTGGGCCACCCACGCCCTCTACGCGATCCCGCCCGTCGAGATCGGCGCCGGCGTCGCGCGGATGACCGAGGCGCTGCGACCGGGCGGGTTCGGCGCGATCGTCCACGCCACGACCGGGTCGCACTACCTGCGGTTCGCCGAGGCGTTCCGCGCCACGTTCGCGCCGGACGCCACCCCCTTCACCAGCGCCGAGCAGGTGACCGACGCCCTGCGCGCGGCCGGCGTCGACCCGTCGTCGACGACGCTGCGGTACACCGTCGGGACCGACGACCGCGCCGTCCTCGAGGGCTTCCTCCAGCGCTGCGTCTTCGACGACTCCGTCGACCTCGCGACGATGGAGGCGCAGGAGCCGCTCGCCGGATACCTCGCCTCCTGTCGTGACGACGGGGCCTACCTCTTCCGGCAGGAGGTCCACGTGATCACGTGGACGGCGACGGCGTGAACCCGCACCTGGGGGTCGCCACCGCGCGCGGCGAGGCGTCCGACGTCACCGCGGCCTGGGACGGGGACAACGAGCAGTGGTGGGACTGGTACATGTCCCTGGCCGACAACGCGGAGGGCGCCTCGGAGCCGCTCGTCCCGGTCGCCGCCCCCGACCCCGGTCCGCTACCGGACGACGCGGAGATCGTGGCGGAGCTGGCCGAGCCCTACGTCGTGCCGTCGACGGCGGTCGCGTCCTTCGCAGCCGAGGGCTTCGTGCGCCTGCCCGGCGTCGTGTCGCCGGGGGCCGCCGAGGTCCTGCGGCGCCGGCTCATCGCGCTGCTGGACAGCGGCGGGTCCGGCTCCGGGCTGCGCAGCCGCGAGATGATGTGGCGCGAGGACCCGCTGGTGCGCGCCGCGGTGCTCTCCCCGCGGGTCGCCGGCATCTCGGCCGCCCTGCTCCACGTCGACGCCCTGCGGCTCTACCACGACAGCGCGCTCTGCAAGGAGCCCGGCGCGGGCCGGACGCCCTGGCACCACGACGCGCACCACTTCCCGCTGGCCTCCCACGACGTGATCTCCACGTGGATGCCGCTGCAGGCGGTGCCGGCCGCGATGGGACCCCTCGCCTTCGCGCGCGGGATGGACGCGTGGCGGCAGGTCGAGAACCTCGCCTTCGACAAGTACGGCACGTCGTACGACCGCCGGGTCGCCGAGACGTTCCGCGCGGCCGCGGTCGAGGTGTGCGACGAGCCGTTCGCGCTCGGGGACGTCAGCTTCCACTCGACGCTGTGCTTCCACACCGCGGGCGCCAACCGCTCCACCCGCTCCCGGATGGTGCTGGGCGCGACGTACTACGCCGACGGCGTGCGGATCGTCGACCACCCGACGATGGTCAGCGGCGACTGGCGGCTCTTCGTCCCCGACACCGCGCCGGGCGAGCCGGCCGCCAGCGCCCACAACCCGCTCCTGGAGCTCGCCGGGCGCTGACCGGGCCAGACTGACGCTCCCACCGCCAGACGAGGAGCCGACGATGATCACCGGTGCGCACGTCATCCTGTACAGCGCGGACGCCGACGCCGACCGCGCCTTCCTGCGCGACCTGCTCGGCACCCGCACGGTCGACGCCGGTGGCGGCTGGACCATCGCCGCCCTGCCGCCGGCCGAGGTCGCCGTCCACCCCACCGACGAGGCCCCGTCGCACGAGCTCTACCTGATGTGCGACGACGTCGAGACGACGACCGCCGAGCTGCGCGGACGGGGCATCGCGGTCGACCCGGTGACCGACCAGGGCTGGGGCCTGCTCACCGGTATCCGGCTCCCCGGCGGCGGGACGCTCGGCCTCTACGAGCCTCGGCACCCCGTGGCCGCGGAGCCGGGCTGAGCGACGGGCGGAGAGCGAGCCCGCCGCTCCTGGTGAGCCGGCCCGAGAATGCTTCGGAAACCGAAGCGTCACGAGCAGCCGATGCCCTCTGCCCCGGCCTCGCCTCCGATCCCGCTCCCTCACCGTCGGCGCTGCGCCGATCACGAGCCGCGCTCAGCCACCCGGACCGGACCGGGAGAAGAGGCCATATGCAGGCGATACAGGCCTGCGGAACATCCCTACGGTCGAGGTGACGACGACATCGGGAGTCCCATGGCCGCCGAGGTGAACCGCACCGGCAACGTCTACGTGAATCCCGTGAGCCGGGAGCGCGCCGCGGTGCTGGAGAGCGCGGTCGACAGCGGCGGCGAACGCGTCCGCGCCGAGCTCTGGGCCCCGCCGGGGGCGGCCGTGGCCTTCCCCCACATCCACCCGGGGCAGAGCGAACGCTTCGAGGTGCTCGAGGGCCGGCTCGGGGTCCGCCACGGCTCCCGCCTCAGCACCGCCCTGCCCGGCGACCGCGTCACCATCCCCGCGGGCGACGTCCACGCCTGGTGGACCGAGGGGGACGCGCCGGCGCGGGTGCTCGTCGAGGTCCGGCCCGCCGGCCGGTTCGAGGAAGCGATCATGACCAATTGGGGCCTCGCCGCCGCCGGGCACACCAGTCCGAGTGGGCGCCCCGGTCTGCTCCAGCTCGCCCTGCTCGCCGAGGAGTGGGCCGACACGATGCGCCCCGCCTCCCCACCGGCGTGGGCCCAGCGGTTGCTCTCCCGCACGCTCGGTCCGATCGCCCGCGCGAGGGGCCTGCGCGGCATCCACCCCGAGCTCGAGGAGCGCATCCTCATCGGCCGGCTCGGGGAGCGTCTGACGGTCGCCGGATCCTCGCCCATGGCGCCCCACGAGTCGAGGTGACGTCGTCGGGGACAAACCGCCCGGACGGACCCCTGGTCCGGCGACCCCCGACGTGGCAGCGTTGCGGCATGGACATCGGCCCCGTCCGTCGGCGCCTCACCGCAGAGCCGATCAGCTCACCCGTGCCCGGCGAGGACTCCCCGGAGCGGGAGCCCGTCATGATCGAACCAGCCGTCGAGCACGACGATCCCGAGACCGTCGCGACGTCCCGCACCTGACGTGCGGTCGTCGTGACCCTCCCGCCGCTCGATCCCGTCCGGCGCGCACCGGTCGCGAGCGCCCCCGGGGTCCCGGACCTCCCGGCCCCGATCCTGGGCTGGCGCACGTGGCGCGTCGGCCGGCGGGCCCAACGCCGCACCGAGCTCGTCGCCCCGCTCGCCGGGATCACCTGGCCCGCCCGCCAGCCGATGGTCGCGACGTGCGGGTCGCAACGGCACGCGCCCCCGGGTGACCGGTGCGCGTGCGGGCTCTACGCCGTGACCGACCCGGGCACGCTCGAGTGGGGTCCCTCGGACCACGAGGTGCTCGGCGTCGTGGCGCTCTGGGGGCAGGTCCTCGAGGGCGCCCGCGGTTGGCGCGCCTCGCACGCCTACCCGCGCTTCGTCCTCACCGGCCCCGCCATCCCCGGCGAGCAGCGCGCCGCGCTCGCCCGCCGCTACGGGGTGCCGGTCCACCGCTCCGAGATCCCGCCGCGCGGCCTCGCCGCACTCCTGGGCCCCGACGCCGACGTGCTGCGCCACGGCGAGATCGCCGAGGTGGAGGCCGTGCTCGCCGCGCACATGGCGGGCTGGGCCGACCGGTGGGAGGCGAGACGTCGGAAGGCCGAGGCCGCCGCCGCACGACGGCCGTGGTGGGCGGCCCTCCGAGGGCGGCGCTGACCGACCGAGACCGCTCACGCGCGATCGGCGCGTCCCAACGCCCGGGACAGGAGGACGCGGGTGTCGGCGGGGTCGATGACGTCGTCGATCTCGAAGACCGTCGCGACGCTGAGGGCCTTGCCGCGCTCGTAGTACGTCGCCACCAGCTCGTCGTAGCGCTCGCGACGGGCGTCGGGGTCGTCGATCGCGTCGAGCTCCTTGCGGTACCCGAGTTGGACCGCGCCCTCCAGCCCCATGCCGCCGAACTCGCCGGTCGGCCAGGCCACGGTCAGGGCGGGCGCCTTGAGGTCGCCGCCGGCCATCGCCATCGCGCCGAGTCCGTAGCCCTTGCGCAGCACGACCGCGCACAGCGGCGCGGTGAGGCGGGCCCCGGCCACGAACATCGCCGAGAACCGGCGCACGGTCGCGGTGCGCTCGGCGTCCGGGCCGACCATGAACCCGGGGGTGTCGCACAGGGAGACCACCGGGAGCCGGTGCGCCCGGCAGAGGTCGAGGAACGCGGTCGCCTTGTCCGCCGCGTCGCCGTCGATGGCGCCGCCCAGGTGCTCGGGGTTGTTGGCCAGGACGCCGACCGCACGGCCGTCCAGACGGGCGAGCGCGGTGACGATCCCGGCGCCGAAGCCGCCGCGCAGCTCCAGGACGCTGCCGGTGTCGAAGAGCGCGTCGAGGACGGGGCGGATCGCGTAGGCGCGCAGCCGGTTCTCCGGCACGAGGTGGCGCAGCGCCCGCGGGTCCGCGTGCTCGGCCGCCGCCGTCCGGCCGCCCGAGGGCGCGACGTACGACAGGTAGCGCCGGGCCGCGGCGATCGCGGCCGGGTCGTCGGGCACGAGGACGTCGACGACGCCGTTGGCCCACTGCACGTCCATCGGGCCGACGTCGCCGGGCGCGACGGTCCCGAGGCCGCCGCCCTCGATCATCGCCGGCCCGCCCATCCCGAGGCTGCTGCCCTCGGTCGCGATGATCACCTCGCAGCTCCCGGCCAGCGCGGCGTTGCCGGCGAAGCAGTAGCCGGAGACCACGGCGACGGTGGGGACGACGCCCCGGAGCTCGGCGAGCAGCCGGAACGTCGGGACGTCGAGCTGGGCGACCGCCGAGGTGTCGGTGTCGCCGGGACGTCCGCCGCCGCCCTCCGCGAAGATCACCACGGGCAGGCGCTCGCGCGCGGCCAGCGTGAACAGCCGGTCGGTCTTGGCGTGGTTGTGGACGCCCTGCGTGCCCGCGAGCACCGTGTAGTCGTAGGACATCACGGCCACCGGGAGGCCACCGACGGTCCCGGTGCCTGTGATCAGCCCGTCGGCGGGGGTGCGGGCGACGAGGTCCTCGACGCTGCGGCGCGCCCGCTGGGCGGCGATCGTCAGCGCGCCGTACTCGACGAAGCTGTCGGGGTCGAGCAGGGCGTCGACGTTCTCGCGCGCGGTGCGCCGGCCCGCCTCGTGCCGCCGCCGGGTCGGTGCGGGGCGTGCCGCGTCGAGGCCGGTCTCGTGGCGTCCGAGGGACTCGGCCAGGTCGGCGCGCACGTGGTCGGGGTCCGTCGCGGTGGCGTCCTGCGCCGGGACGTCGAGGGCGTCGACCGGCGCGAGGAAGGCGACGGGCACGCCGGCGGCGACCGTGTCGCCGACCTTCACCGCCACGGCGTCGACCCGGCCCGCGGCGTCGGCGTGGACGACGTGCTGCATCTTCATCGCCTCGAGCACGACGAGCTCGGCGCCGGCCGGGACGACGTCGCCCTCGGCGACCTCGATCGCGACGATCACCCCGTGGGTGGTGCTGAGCGCCGCCTCGGTACCGGGCGGAGCCTCCGCCGGCGCCCGCTCCACCCTCGCGACGTCCGGCACGAGGGCCGGAACGAGCTCCGGGAGGTGCGCGTCGACGAACGTGGTGTCGAGGGTGCCGTCGACCAGCTCCGGCCGGTCGAGCAGCGCCCGGAGCAGGGCGACGTTCACCGGGACGCCGTCGATGTCGAGCTCGGCCAGCGCCCGTCGCACGCGGACGGCGGCCTGCGCCACCGAGCCGGCGGTGACGATCACCTTCGCGAGCAGCGAGTCGTAGCGCGGGCCGACGGCGAACCCGGCGTAGCCGTGGGTGTCGACGCGCACCCCGCGCCCGCTCGGGGGCTGGAACCGGGTCAGCGTGCCGGCCCCGCTCGTCACCGTGCCGTCGGCGGCGACGGTCTCGGTGTTGACCCGCACCTGCAGCGCGGTGCCCCGCGGCGCGGGGGTGGCGGTGAGGTCGAGGTCGGCGAGGGTCGCGCCGTGGCCCACCCGCAGGCCCGCCTCGACCAGGTCCAGGCCGGTGGTCTCCTCGGTGACCGTGTGCTCGACCTGGATGCGCGGGTTCACCTCGAGGAGGGCCCACTGCCCGTCGGCCACGAGGAACTCGACGGTCGCCAGCCCGAGGTACGCCCCGACCAGTCGCGTCGCCGCGTCGTGCAGGGCGGCACGGAGGTCGTCGGCGAGCGCCGGCGCCGGCGCGATCTCGACGAGCTTCTGACGGCTCCGCTGCGCCGAGCAGTCGCGGTCGCCGAGCACCACGGTGCCCACACCGTCGCCGAGCACCTGGACCTCGATGTGGCGCGCGTGCGGGAGCAGCTGCTCGACGTAGACGGCGTCGTCGCCGAACGCCGCGCGGGCCTCGGAGGCGCAGAGCCGCATCGTCGCCTCGAGCGCGCCGGGGTCGGTGACCGGGCGCATCCCCCGCCCGCCTCCCCCGGCCAGCGCCTTGACCATCACCGCGCCGCCCGGGCCCAGCGCGTCCAGGAACGCCCGCGCCGTCGCGAGGTCGGTGGGCCCCTCGGTGCCGGTGAGGACCGGGATCCCCCGCTCGCGGGCCCGCTCCCGGGTGCGGGTCTTGTCCCCGAACAGCGCCAGCGTCTCCGGGTCGGGGCCGACGAAGGCGATCCCCCGGTCCGCGCACGCCCGCGACAGCGCCGGGTTCTCGGCGAGGAATCCGTAGCCCGGGTGCAGGGTGTCGCAGCCGGTGCGCACCGCGGCCCCGACGATCTCGTCGACGTCGAGGTAGGCCGCGGCCCCGACCCCGGGCAGCCGGACGGCCTGGTCGGCGCGCAGGACGTGCGCGCAGTCCGCGTCGTCGTCGGGGTGCACCGCGACGGTCGGGACGCCGAGCGCTGCGGCTGTGCCGAGGATCCGGACCGCGATCTCGGCCCGGTTGGCGACGAGGAGCTTCACCGCTCTAGGCGAAGTGCTCGAGCAGGAGCGCGGTCGTGCGCTCCGGGGCGTGGGCGGGGATCCAGTGCCCGACGCGGGGCAGGCGCTCGTAGCGCCAGGGCCCGGTGACGAAGCGCTGCGAGTCGGTCATCTGCCGCTCGGTGAGGGCGGGGTCCCGGTCGCTCCACACCCCGAGCACCGGGCACCCGATCGCCGGCATCTCCAGCGGCCCGTCGGTGGCCGCGAAGATTCCCGGCGGCATGTTGGCGCGGTACCAGTTGAGGCCCGCGACGAGCGCGCCCGGCCGGTCCAGGTCCGCGATCTGCGCGTCGACCAGCGCGTCGGCGCCGCGGGGCACGCCGTCGTGGGCCCACTCCCGGAACCACCGCCAGTCGTCGGCGGGCAGCTGCGCCTCGGCGACCCCGGGGAACTGGAACCAGAGCATGTACCAGGAGAGCTGCTTCTGGACGAAGCCCGCGGACGCGAACGCCTGCGGGTGGCCCACCGAGAACGCGGCGAGGCGCGTGACGCGCTCGGGCGCGAAGGCGGCCAGCGCCCAGGCGACCAGCGCGCCCCAATCGTGCCCGGCGACGCGGACCTCGCCGACCTCCAGCACGTCCAGCAGCCCGAGGAGGTCGCCGAGCACGGTCCGCAGCCCGTAGCGCTCGACCTCGGCGGGGCGGTCGGAGTCCCCGAACCCCCGCAGGTCGGGGGCGATCACCCGGTAGCCCCGGGCGGCCAGGGTGTCGATCTGGTGCTGCCAGAGCGTGGCGCGGTCGGGCCAGCCGTGCAGGAGCAGCACCGCCGGCCCCTCACCGCCCTCGACGACGTTGAGCGTGATGCCGTCGAGGGCGACGCGGCGGGCGGTCGGGGTGGTCGGCACGGGGATCTCCTCGCGGGGGCGGTGGACGGTCCGAGGGTCGCAGCCGCGGGCGGCCGGAGCACGAGGACCGGGGCGCCACTCGATCGGCGGCGTCCCCGACCGCGGTCCGTCAATATCATCGCCCGTCCGACGAGGGACGGGGCGCCCGATGGCCATGTTGGGGTTCGACGACGAGGGGGCCCGGCGCCTGCAGCGCGTCTACTCCACCCCCGACGTGGTCGCGCAGCGGGCCGAGGTGCTCCGGCTGCTCCGTCCCGCCGCCGGTGAGACCGTCCTCGACGTCGGGTCGGGCCCGGGCTTCCTGGTGGGCGCGATCGCCGACGCCGTCGGGGCCGACGGGGTGGTGCGCGGGCTGGACCCCAGCCCGGCGATGAACGCCATGGCCACCGCGCACTGCGCGGACCGTCCCCAGGTCCGCATCGACGAGGGGGACGCCGGCGCGCTCCCCTACCCCGACGAGGCCTTCGACGCCGTCGTCTCGACACAGGTCTACGAGTACGTGGCCGACGTCCTCGGCGCCTTCGTGGAGGCCCGGCGGGTCCTGCGCCAGGGCGGTCGGTTCGTCGTCCTCGACACCGACTGGGAGTCGATGGTCTGGCACGCCGCGGACCGTGAGCTGCACCGGCGGGTGCTGGCGGCCTGGGAGGAGCACCTGGTCGACCCCCGCCTGCCCCGCGTCCTGCCCGGGCTGCTGGAGCGGGCGGGCTTCCGCGTCGCCGAGCGCGTGCTGATCCCGCTGTTCAACCCCGTCTACGACGAGAACACCTACAGCGCGGGGACGATCGAGGTGATCGGCGACTTCGTCACCGGACGGCAGGGCCTCACCGAGCAGGACGTCGCGCGCTGGGCCGACGACCTGCGCTCGCGCGGCACCGACTACCTGTTCACCGTCAACCGGTACTGCTTCGTCGCGACGGGCTGACCGTCGCTCACGTCCCGAGGCGCAGCGGGGCGCTGACCGCCCGCAGGTGCCGCAGCCCCTGCGCGTAGGACTCGATCAGGGACGTCTCGGTGTACGGGATCGCGTGGCGGTCGCAGAACGCGCGGACCATCGGCTGGGCGTGGCGCAGGTTCATGCGCGGCATGCGCGGGAAGAGGTGGTGCTCGATCTGGTAGTTCAGTCCGCCGAGCACGAGGTCGACGACCCGGCCGCCCCGGATGTTGCGCGAGGTCAGCACCTGGCTGCGGACGGGGTCGAGCTTCTCCGTCGCGGTCGGCATGGGCATGCCCTTGTGCCCCGGCGCGAACGAGCAGCCGAGGTAGAGGCCGAACAGCCCCTGGTGGACGACGATGAAGACCACGGCCACGCCCGGCGAGAGCACGAGGAAGACCGCCGCGAAGTAGAGCGCGGTGTGCGCCACGAGCAGGACGATCTCCAGCCGCAGGCGGGGTACCCGGCGGGCGAGGAGCGAGCGGACCGCGGAGATGTGCAGGTCCACGCCCTCGAGCAGCAGCAACGGGAAGAACAGGCCGGCCTGGTGGCGGAGCACGAAGCGGCCGATCGGTCCCCGGCGCGGCGCCGACGGGCCGGTGGCCTGCCCGTCGGTGAGCGCGAAGACCCCGAGGTCGACGTCGGGGTCGCGCTCCTCGTGGTTGGGGTTCGCGTGGTGGGCGTTGTGCTTGCCGACCCACCACCCGTACCCGAGCCCGATGAGCAGGTCCCCGTGGACGTAGCCGACGACGTCGTTGGCCCTCTTGGTGGCGAAGATCTGCAGGTGGCCGGCGTCGTGGCCGATGAACCCGAACTGGACGAACAGCGCCGCGAAGGCCGCCGCGGTGACCAGCTGCCACCACGAGTCCCCGATCATCACGAAGGCCACCGCGACGGCGCCGAAGACCACGGCCGTCGCGACGATCTTCACGAGGTAGCGGGCCCGGCGGCGGTCCATCAGGCCGGCCTCGCGGACCTGCGCGAACAGCTCCGCGTACCCGCCGCCCTTCGGGAGGTTCGCCCCCGTCACGACAGCAGGATTCGGCAGTGAGCTCATGAAGACGTGTCCCTCGGAGCGCGGATCGACGGCGGTGACCTGCGCAGAACCAGGGTCCGAGGCTCGGGCGGCTTCCCCGGACACTACCTGTGTCCGGGTGATGCGGCGCTCCGGTCGCTAGTCGCCGGGATCGGCGTCGAGCACCTTCCGCGGCTGTCCGCGCAGCCGTCGCCGGACGTTCACCACCAGTTGCACGGTGGTCGCGAGGGTCATGGCCGTCCAGAGGGTGGCGCCGATGGTGACGATCGGCGCGGCCGCCGACGGCAGGATGCCGGCGGCGGCGAGCGAGAGGCCGCCGACCACCAGCCGGGCCGGGCGCTCGGGGAGGGTGACCACGCCGATCTCCACCATGCCGGCCGCGCCCGCGCTCGACCGGATCGACTCGTCGAGCAGCGTCAGCACCGCGGCCGCCGCGCACATCGGCCCGGGGGCGCCGAGGACCCACAGCCCGGCGATCATCGCCACGTCGCCGATGCGATCGACGAGCTGGTCGAGCACCTGGCCCCAGGCGCTCGTCGTGCCGGTCAGCTCCGCGACGGCACCGTCGATCCCGTCGAGCACCGCGACGACCACGACGAGCGCCGCGGCGAGCAGGGCCCACCGGCCCCCGAGTGCGGCGACGCCGACGACGGCGACCGCGCCGACGCCGCCGGCGGCCGTCACCCAGGTCGCCGGGATGCCGCGACGGGCCAGCGGCGCGCCGAGTCCGTGCGCGAGCCGGAGCCAGGCCATGGTGGGCCGGGAGGAGCGGACGTCGTAGCCGCCGTGCGCCCGCGACCACCGGTCGACGTAGGCCTCGAGGTCGTCGACGTCCACGCGCAGGACCCTACTGGCGGGTACCACCGGGGCGCTGCGGTCCCAGGAGGCGGAGATCGGCGACGACGGGGTCGTGGTCGCTCGGAGGCGCGCCCGTGGCGGGGTCGCGGTCGCGCACGATCGCGGCCGCCTCGACGCTCCAGGCTCCCCCGGGACCGCCGACGAGGATCCAGTCGAGGCGCAGGGGCGCGCGGCCGGTGCGGGCGCGGTGGAACGAGCGGACGAAGCGGGAGCGGACGCCCCCGAAGCCGTGGAAGGTGGCCTCGTCCCGACCTCCCTCCCCACCGACTGCGAGGTAGGTGTCCTCGAAGCCCCCGGCGAGGAACGACCGGTGGGGCGCGGAGTCGGCCGGGCAGTTGAAGTCCCCGGTCACCACCGTCGGCAGTCCACCGTCCGCACGCCGGAGGAGCAGCTCGGCGCCCCGCTCCCGAGCGAGGGCGCTCCAGTGGTCGAGGTGCGTGTTGACGTGCCGGAAGGTCACCCCGGTGCCGCGGACGGCGAAGGTCACCCCGTGCGCGGTGCGGACGTTGCGCGAGCCCCACGCGGTGGACGGCACGTCCGGGGTCTCGCTGAGCCAGAAGCCGTCGGCGTCGAGCACCTCGAGCCGGTCGGGGTCGTAGAGGATCGCGTTGTACTCCGGGCGCCGGCGGGTCCCCGCCGCCGGACCGAGGACGAGGCCGTACCCGGGGAGCTGCTCGCGGTAGGTGGCGAGCGCCTCGGCCTGCAGCTCCTGCACCCCGAGGACGTCCGGACCCCGGCGGCGCACGACGTCGGCGTTGAACCCGGCCCGCCGCGACCACCGGAGCCGGCCGTCCACGGGCGACGAGAAGCCCCGGACGTTGAAGCTCATGACCCGCAGACGGGTCGGTCCGCCGACGATGGACACCTCCACACCGTTCGATCACTCCGGGCCGCACGACCTACGCTCTGCCGGCATGCGGTCCGCGCTCGAGATCTTCCTGCGCATCGAGCAGAGCCATCAGAGCATGGTCGGCGAGGCGCTCGTGCCGGTCGTCGGGGACGTCGAGGCCCGGGAGCGGTGGCTGTACGAGCAGGCGCCGTTCGGGCTCCTGGCCCACGACGGCGGAGCGGACCCACGGTTCGTCTACGCGAACCTCACCGCCCTGCGGTGGTTCGAGTACTCCTGGGACGACCTGATCGGACGGCCCTCCCGGCAGTCGGCGGGCCCCGAGGAGCAGGCCGAGCGCGACCGGCTGCTCGCCGAGGCCGCGCGTCAGGGCTGGTCCGACGGCTACGGCGGCGTCCGCGTCTCCCGGACCGGACGACGGTTCCGGATCGAGGACGTGCTGATGTGGAACCTCCTCGACGACGCCGGCGAGCGGTGCGGCCAGGCCGCGAGGATCCGGACCTGTCGTCCGATGACGGACGACCCGAGCGGGTGAAGCGGACGGACCGGACGTAACGCTCCGTTCGCCTCTCCGTCCTCTCCACGCGGACTCGGCTCCCCCGACCGTGTCCCCCACCCGCCTGAGAGTGAGTCGACGGCGACGCTACGCTGCCACGATAGTTGTATGTACCAACCAGCTCTGGAGGCTCTGTGGGGGCGGTAGGCACGGCACGAGCGCGCACACCACGGGTCCCGGGCGGACGTCCGGTCCGCCTCGGCGCTGCGGCCCTGACCGTGCTGACCGCCGGTGTCGTGGTCGCCGGGTGCGGATCGTCGGTGCCGACACCACCCCGGACGGCGCGGGTCGAGCGGGCGTCGGTGAGCACGTCGGTCTCCGCCGTCGGGTCGGTGTCGTCGAGCCAGGTCAACGTCGGCTTCCCCCAGGGCGGGCAGCTGACCTCGGTGCGCGTGGCCGTCGGCGACCGCGTCACCCGCGGGCAGGTGCTGGCGACGGTGGACTCGTACGCCGCGCGGCAGGCGCTGCGGCAGGCCGAGGCCCAGCGCGACTCCCAGCAGGCCGGCCTCGAGCAGGCCGAGGACTCCACGTCGGTCGACGGGGCCGAGGCGGCGCTCGAGCAGGCGAAACGGATCCTCGACGCCACCGAGCGCGTCGCCGACCAGCCCGCGTCGGCGGGAGCCGCCGGGGCAGGCGGGGCAGCGGCGGCCGGGGCAGCGGGTGCCTCGGGAGCAGCGGCCGGCTCCGGCGCGACCGGTGACCTGCAGGTCGAGCAGGCGCGGCAGGGCGTCGTCCAGGCGCAGAACAACCTCGACGCCGCGGAGGCGCAGCGTCCGCACACCCTCGACGCCGCGCAGGCCGCGGTCGAGGGCGCGCGGGCCGCGGTGAACACCGCCCGTCGGAACGTGGAGAACACGACGTTGACGGCCCCCGACGACGGCGTCGTGACGGCGCTCAACGGCGCGGTCGGCGAGTTCGTCGCCGCGAGCTCGGCCACCACCGCGCAGGGCCCGGCGGCGATCCCGCCGCCATCCCGGGTGCGCCGGCCGCGAGTGCCGCGGGCGGAGCGGGTGCCGGAGGCGCCGCGGCGACCCCGACACGGCCCGGCGGCGCGCAGTTCCTCGTGCTCGACCAGGCGAGCGCGTTGCAGGTCGTCGTGCCGTTCCAGGAGTCCGACGCCGCCGCGATCGCGCCCGGCCAGCGCGTGGACGTCACGGTCGACGCGATCCCCGACGCCACGCTCTCCGGCAACGTCACCGCGGTCGCGCCGGCCGGGGCCGCGATCTCGAACGTCGTCAACTACTACGTCTCGGTGGCCCTCGCCGCCCCGGACCCGCGCCTGCGGGAGGGGCAGACCGCGCGGGCCTCGGTGGTCACCGGGCAGGTCGACGGCTCGCTCACCGTGCCGAACACCGCCGTGCGCCGCCAGGGCGACATGACCTCGGTGACGGTCGTGGAACCGGACGGGCACCAGCAGCGGACGCGGTTCGCCCCCGGCCTCGTCGGGGCCGACCGCACCCAGGTCCTCGGCGGGCTGCAGGGCGACGAGCAGGTCCTCGTCAACGGAGGCAGGTGAGCATGAGCGACGACCCCACCACGGGCCCGGTGACCACGGCATCTCCCGAGTCGTCCCCCGACGCGACGGCAGAGGAGCCCTCCGGCGGGCGCCGTCCCCTGAAGCGTTCCACGCGGATCGCCCTGATCGTCATCGTGACCATCGCCGTGGTCGCCGCGGTGGCGTTCGCGGTGAACTACTTCGTGGTCTCGAGCCGGTACGTCTCCACGGACAACGCGCAGGTCGACGGCACCCAGATCCCGATCGTCGCGCCGGCCAGCGGCACGCTCGTCGGCTGGTCGGCCACCCAGGGCTCGATCCTGCGCCGCGACCAGCCGGTGGGACGCGTGCAGCAGCAGGGCGCCTTCGTCCAGCCGCAGCTCACCATCCGGGCGCCCGCCGCCGGGACCGTCGCCGTCGACGACACCGCCGAGGGCGCCTACGTCACCGCCGGCACGCAGCTCGCGGTCGCCTACGACGTGTCGGACCTGACCGTGACCGCCCGCGTGGACGAGACCGACATCGACCAGGTGCGCCCCGGCGCACCCGTCGACATCTCCGTCGACGCCTACCCGGGCGTGGACCTCACCGGCTCGGTGCGGGAGATCCAGGGCGGCGCCGCGGGCGTCTTCTCGCCGCTCCCCCAGTCGAACAGCTCCGGGAACTTCCAGAAGGTCACCCAGGTGATCCCCGTGAAGATCGTGATCGACGACCCGCGCGGGCTCGACCTCATCCCGGGCATGAACGCCACCGTCGACATCCACACCGATTGACGAAGCCTTGACCAGCGCTTTTGCGACAGCTGAGGTTCGGCCGGGCGCCGCATTCGGTGGGACGCTCTGATGGTGTCCACCGAGACCTCGACCGAGAGGGACGTCGACGTCGCGCCGACGGCGAGCGGGCCGGCGGCACCGCCGTCCCCCGCCCCGGACCCACCGGCGCCGGTCGCGCCGACCCCGACGACCTCCGGTCCGTGGGCGGTGTCCCTGATCGTCCTGGTCACCGGCATGTTCATGTCGGTGCTGGACGTCAGCATCGTCAACGTGGCCATCCCGGCCATGCAGAAGGACTTCGGCGCGACCACCGAGGACATCCAGTGGGTCGCGACGTCGTACTCCCTGGCGCTGGGCGTGATCGTCCCGGCCAGCGCGTGGCTCGGCGAGAGGATCGGGCTCAAGCGCGCCTACATCTTCTCGCTGATCGGCTTCGCCGCCGGCTCCGCGCTGTGCGGGCTCGCGTGGGACCTCAACAGCATGATCGCGTTCCGGATCCTGCAGGCCATCCCCGGCGGCGTCATCCCGGTGGTCGCGCTGTCGATGCTCTACCGGATCGTGCCGCGGGAGAAGATCGGCGCCGCGATGGGGATGTACGGCCTCGGCATCATCGTCGCCCCGGCCGTCGGCCCGACGCTCGGCGGCTACCTGGTGGAGTACGTCGACTGGCGGCTGATCTTCTTCATCAACGTGCCGATCGGGGTGCTCGGTGCGATCGCCGCGGTCGTGCTGCTGCCCGCGTTCCGGGGCGGCACCTCGCACCGCTTCGACCTGCCCGGCTTCCTCGCGATCGCCGCCGGCCTGTTCTCCCTGCTCCTGGCCCTCTCGGAGGGCGAGTCCTGGGGCTGGACGAGCTACCCGGTGCTCATCCTGCTGGTCTTCGGGACGCTGTGCCTGGCGCTGTTCGTGGTCATCGAGCTCGAGGTGGACCACCCGCTGCTCGACGTCCGGGTCTTCCGCTTCTGGCCGTTCACGAACTCGCTGATCCTGATCGCGGTGATCTCCATCGGCCTGTTCGGGGTGCTGTTCTACATCCCGCTCTACCTCCAGCAGTACCAGGGCATGGGCGCCTTCGACTCGGGGCTCCTGCTGCTCCCGCAGGCGGCGGTCATGGCGGTGATGATGCCGCTGGCCGGTCGCATCTACGACCGTTTCGGAGCCCGGTGGCCCGCGGTCATCGGCCTGTCGGTGATGGCGATCGGCACGTTCATGCTGCGCGACATCACGCTGGAGACCTCGCACACCGAGCTGCAGTGGCTCCTGGCCTTCCGCGCGGGCGGGATCGGCCTGGCGATGATGCCGATCATGACCAACGGCCTCTCCGCCGTCCCGCCCGAGAACACCAGTGGGGCCAGCGCCTTCAACAACCTCGTGCAACGGACGTCGTCGGCGATGGGCCTGGCCGCCATGACCGCCCTGATGACCGCCCAGCAGGCCCAGGGCATGAGCGACATGGGCGGACTCATGGGGGCGCAGCACGTGCCGACCTCCGGGGCCGGCGCCGCTGCCGGCGCGGACGCGGGCACCGCCTCGATCCTGCAGAACTACTCGATGGACCAGGCCGCCACCGGGCAGGTCTTCACCACCGCGTTCGACAACCTGATGCTCATCACGGCCGGCCTGAGCGCGGTCGGCGTCTGCCTGGCCCTCCTGCTCCGGAACAAGGCCTCCGCCTCCGGGGAGAAGGTCGTCGTCGAGGCGTGACCGAGTCGTGGCGGGCCGCACGGATTCGGAACTGCCGGACTGGACGGTGGGGGATGTCGAGGAACTGAAGAGAGGTCGTCGCCAGGTGAGGGCGATCGCGGCGCTCGTCGGACGACAGGACAGTCGCGCCCGTGCCTCCGAGCAGGGGATCGTTACCGTGCTGTGACCTCTCCGGTCGCGACGGAGGGCCTCTGCGGTCCGTCGTTGTCGGGGGTCACCTCTAACGTCGTTCCTGTGAGTATCGACCAGGATGTCCGGGTCGGCCTGGTGGCCGGGCTGGATGCTCTCGCGCCCGGCGCGGAGCTGGCCGCTGCTCTGGAGCGCGTGTCGCCGGCCGCGTTGACCGGTGAGGATCTGGGCGCCTATGTGCGGGGGCGGTGGCGGTTGCAGAACCGGGCGACCGCCGAGCTGCTCGAGGGCATCCATCACCTGGGGCGCGCGCAGGCCGGTCGCACCGTGCGGCTGGCGTCCTCGGACGAGTTCTCCGGCGACGAGGTCTCGGCCCTGCTGGGTTGGTCGCGCACCATGTCGAGCCGCAAGCTCGATCTGGCCGACGATCTCGCCGAGCGGCTGCCCGAGGTCGGCGACGCCCTCTACCAGGGCTGGCTCGACGAACCGAAGGCCCGCACGGTCTGCGACCAGACCCGCGACCTGGGCGACGACCACGCGCACGAGGTGTGCCGGGTCGTGCTGCCTGAGGCGCCGGAGCTGCCGGTCGCCGCGTTGATCGAGCGCATCGAGCAGGTCGCGACGGCGCTGGACCCGGAGTGGGCGGAGCGGCGCCGGAAGCGTGCCGAGGCCCGGGCGCGGGTGATCCTCTCGTCGAACCCGTCGGGGACCGCGAACCTGTCGTTCTGCGACGCGCCCGCCCCCGACGGCATCGCCTCCCAGGCCCGTATCGACGCGCTCGCCGCCACGGTCCGTCATCTCGGGGTGCTGATCCCGATCAACCAGCTGCGCCTGCAGGTCGGGCTCCGGCTGCTCGACGGCTCCACCGCCGGCATGGACGACCGCACCATCGCCCTGCTGCTCGCCGCCGAGCACCACGCCCAGAACACCCCGCCCGACCCCGACGACGGTCCCGACGACAACGGCGACGACGGCACCGGCGACGACGGCCCGGACGAGGGTCCCGACGACAACGGCCCCGACGACAACGGCCCGTGCCGGTCCGGCGCTGCACCGCGCGCCACCGACGACCCCGGGCCGGCTGACGACGACCCCGTCTCGACCGTGCCCGCGCCGCGGTCACCGTCGGAGCAGGGCGTCCTCGACCTCCCCGATCTCCCCGACCTGCCCGACGTGGCCGAACCCGCGGCGCCGCTCGACCCGCCCGACACCGGACCCGGGCCGCATCCGGGAGGGCTGCGTCGAGGTGCGGCTCCGGCTGAGCACCGCTCTCGGGCTCGATCAGCATCCCGGCGGCGTTCCCGGCTACGGGGCCGTCCTCGCCGGCGACGCCCGCACCCTCGCCCTGCGGCACCGCGACGGCGAATGGCGCGTCGTGCTCACCGACGACCAGGGCCGCCTCCAGCACGTCCTGCTCACCCGACACCGACCCCACCGACCACCCGGCCCCCGCGGCCGGCATCGGGCGCGGGGACGCCGGGCCTCGATCGTCGAGCTCCAGGTCCCGACGACACTGCTCGCCGCCCTCGACCCCGACGACCACCCCGACTGGGCGCCGCTGCTGCGGGAACTGCAGCAGCGCCTCGCCGACCTCGGGCGCCCCGGCGCGCCTCCGGACCGCCACGCCGGACCCGACGACCGGGCCCGGCGGCGTCCCGGCGCCGAACTCGACCGCTGGATCCGGGTCCGCGACCGGCACTGCGTCGCGCCCTGGTGCCGGCGCCCCGCCCACAAGGCCGACCTCGACCACACCCTCGCCCACGCCTCGGGCGGGCCCACCTCCTCGTGGAACCTGGGCGCCTGGTGCACCCACGACCACCGCGCCAAACACCACGCCCCATGGACCGTCCGCCAACCCAGCCCCGGGCGCTTCGTCATCCGCACCCGCGCCGGCACCACCTACACCAGCCACCCCAAGCCCATCACCGACCCACTGCCCGACCCGAGGCCGGCCGCCGCACCCCGGCCCCTCCCCGACGACGGCTGGGTCGACGACCGCACCGACGACATCGACCCCGACTGGTTCCAGAAACTCACCAACAAGCCCCGCCCCACGACCACCACCCCGACCCGCAGCACCTACGACGACGAGCCACCGTTCTGAGGTGTCCGGCCTCGACTCGGCCACGAAGTGATCGACGCGCGACTACCCCGACCGCGGATCGCGATCGGGGTAGTCGCCGGGATGGAGGCGGAACTCAGGCGCGCGACATCGGCACGCCCATGCCCGGGTCGACCCGGGCCGGCCCGTTCTTCCCGGGCTTGACGTCGAAGTCGAAGATCCCGGTCGGGATGTACACCGTCGAGCACGAGTTCGGGATGTCGACGACGCCCGAGAGCCGGCCCTCGATCGGCGCCGCCCCGAGGATCATGTACGCCTGGATCGCCGAGTAGCCGAACTTGGTCAGGTAGTCGATCGCGTGCAGGCAGGCCCGCTGGTACGACAGGTGCGAGTCGAGGTAGCGCTGCTCGCCGTCGAGCGTCACCGACGTGCCCGAGAAGGCGATCCACTCGCTGTACTGCGGGTCGGTGTTGCCCGGGATGAAGATCGCGTTCTCGGAGACGCCGTAGGTCTCCATGCCGCCCTTGATGAGGTCGACGTGCAGGTCGATGAACCCGCCCATCTCGATCGCGCCGCAGAAGGTGATCTCGCCGTCGCCCTGGGAGAAGTGCAGGTCCCCCATCGACAGGTTCGCCCCGTCGACGAACACCGGGTAGAAGACCCGGCTGCCCTTGGTGAAGTTCTTGATGTCCTGGTTGCCGCCGTTCTCGCGCGGCGGTGCGGTCCGGGCCGCCTCGTGGCGGGCCCGCTCGAAGTCGTCACCGGTGAGCGAGCCGAGGATCGCCGCCTCGGGCTGGGGCGGCAGGGCGAGCGGTGGCACCCGCTGCGGGTCGGTGTCGATCAGGGCCTGCTCGCGGGAGTTCCACGTGTTCAGCAGGTCGTGCGAGGGCGCGGTGCCCATGAGGCCGGGGTGCACGATGCCGGTGAAGGCCACCCCCGGCACGTGCCGCGACGTCGCCTGGCCGCCCCGGAAGTCCCAGATCACCTTGTAGGCGTCCGGGAACTGGTCGGTGAGGAAGCCGCCGCCGTTGGTCTTCGCGAACACCCCGGTGTAGCCCCAGCCCTGGCCGGCCAGCGGCCCGGAGTCCTCCTGCGGGATCGGGCCGACGTCGAGGATGTCCACGATCAGCAGGTCGCCGGGCTGCGCGCCCTCGACCGAGATCGGGCCGGAGAGCACGTGCACGTTGTTGAGCGGGGCGTTGAGGATGTCGTCGGCGGAGTCGTCGTTGTGGATCGCGCCGTCGAACCACTCACGGCAGTCCACCCGGAACGAGTCGCCCGGCTTGACGTGCACCCGGGCGGGGACGTCGGGGTGCCAGCGGTTGTGGCCGACGATCTGCTGATCGGTGAACGTCTTGGTGCTGTCGAGCGGGAAGACCTTCTGGGGCATCGGACTCTCCTTGCTGGGGCGGGCTGGTGACGAGCTGGGTGAGCCGGGACGGTCAGGCGACGGCGGCGTGGTCGCCGGTCGGGGCGGCGGGCGCCGCGGGCGTGGGCTGCCGGCGGGCCCACGGGATCAGGGCGAGGAAGACGACGACGCCGAAGATCGCGAGGCCGATCGCGAGCGGGACGCCGATCTCCGTGTAGACGCCGGTGAGCAGCAGGAACGCCGGGATCCACGCGGTCACCCAGCCCTGGATGGCGCACACGGCGCCGGTGTAGCGCCCGATCCCGTCGCGCTTGCGACCCAGGAGCACGAAGAACAGGGACCAGAGGAAGGCCCAGTAGAGCCAGATGACGCCGAACGCCGGGTCGGCGAAGCGGAAGAAGTTCAGCGCGGAGAACACGACGGCGGTGATCGCGACGAACAGGCAGAAGTAGCCGAGGCCGGTGCCGTCGAGGTCCCAGGTCAGGTTCACCGCCACGTAGAGGTAGGTGAACGAGAAGAGGAAGAGGCCCGACGCCGCGAGGATGACGTCGGCGTCACCGTTCGCGGTGAAGATCAGGTAGAGCGGCGTGATGATCTGCAGTCCGCCGACGAAGAAGTTCATCGGCGCGGCCGACTTCGCGTCGATCCACCCCAGCAGCATGACGCCGTTGATGAAGAGCACGGCGCCGACGAAGAGCAGGCCGACGCTAGCCACGGGGCGGCCTCACTCGGGTGAGCAGCATGGGATTCCCTTTCGGACGAGGGCAGGACGACAGGGCCGTTCCGGCAGGCCGGACGGTGCGGGGGCGAGCGGACGGTGCGGGAGCTCCGGACGGGAGTGGGGAGCGGACGGGCTCAGGGGCGCGGCAGCGCCGCGGTGCGGGGATCGAGACGGGGGGCGGGTCGCGGGCGCGACGGCCGGGCGGGCGGCGCGGAGACCACGGTGGGCTCGGTGCGCGAGGCCTCGGCGCGGTCGATCGCCGCGACCCGGGTGCGGTCGGCCAGGCCGAGCCGGGGCACGGTGATCATCCGCCGGGCCTCGCCGCCGCAGGTCGGGCAGGAGATCGTCGCCGGTGCGGCGCCCATCGGCGCCGTGACCTCGGCCGGCCCGTCCTCGCCGCACCGGTACGCGTACAGGGGCATCCGCGGGGCTCCCTTCGTCGCGACCGACCGCCGGGAGATGGCAGATGTCACGTGTGAGAAATGATTTCCTGGGAAACTAGCCGCGTGGCGACGAGACTGTCAACGGCCGTCGCGGGCCGTCGCGAGCCGGGTTCGGACGGTCACAGCTGTTGGACGACGTCCCAGGTCAGGCCGTCGGCGATCGCCAGGAAGACCCGCTGCCGCAGGTGCCGGTCGTGGACCTCGACGGTGCCGCGCGGGCTCTCGTACGCGAGCCCCTCGGACACCGACATCATCGTCGGCACGTGCGTCGAGCCGGCGCGTCGCGTCAGCTCGGTGAGCAGCCGGACGCCCTCGTAGCAGGACTCGCCGAGGCTGTTGAGCACCGGCGCGTCGTCCCCGAACTCGCGGAAGTAGGTGGCGGCGAACTCGAGCCCGGAGCTCGTCGCGAGGTCCTCGAAGTAGCCCGCGGAGGTCATCAGACCGCGCGTGCACTCCGCCCCGGAGGCGAGCAGGACGTTCTCCTCGATCAGGGAGCTGAACCGCAGGATGTCGCGGTCGAGACCCGACGCGCTGAAGGCGCGGTTGAACGCGACGGCGTCGTCGCCGATGAGCAGCATCAGCACGGCCTCGCACCCGCTGGCCTCGACCCGGTGCACGACGCTCGAGAAGTCGGTCGTCCCGAGCGGCACGAACACCTCGTCGCAGACCGTCCCGCCGATCCGCCGCAGGTAGCGCGCCGCCGTGGTGGCCGTGCGGCGCGGCCAGACGTAGTCGTCCCCGACGATCGTCCAGCGCCGGACCCCGGCGGTGCCGGAGAACCAGTCGAGGGTCGGACCGAGCTGGAGGTCCGGCGTCTCGCCGGTGAGGAACACCCCGGGCCGGTTCTCGCCGCCCTCGTAGAGCGCCGTGTAGGCGTACGGGACGCGGCCGCCGATGCGGGGGGCGACCGCCTCGCGGACGGCCGAGATGTGCCACCCCGTGACGGCCTGGACGGCGCCGGCGCTCACCAGGGCGTCGACCTCGGTGGCGACCTCCGCCGGGCTGCGGCCCCCGTCGACCGGCACCAGGTTCAGCTCACGGCCGAGGACGCCGCCCTCGGCGTTGATCTCCTGCGCGGCGAGCGCGGCGCAGCTCTCGCACGACGGTCCGAAGATCCCGGCGGGCCCCTGCAGCGGGATCACGAGGGCCATGTCGAGGACGTCGCGACCGCGCGCGGCTCTACCGCGAGAAGCCGTCGGGTCGACCATTGCTCGACGCTAGCGAGCGGGCCGCCTTCCCGGGCTGCTCCGATCGTACGAGTTCTCCGTTCCCCGATCACCACCCCGTCGCCGCTACGATCGATCGGTGCCCAGCAGCGCGGAACGGCCCTCGCCGGACGGCGACGAGTCGCTCCGCCTCCTCGCGCTCGTCGAGCGGACCCTCACGGGACGGCTGGAGGAGGCCCTGCGCGGCTGCGACTCCAGCCTCGACCAGTGGCGGATCCTGCGCCTGCTCGCCGACCGCGGCGGCAGCCCGATGAACGTCGTGGCCGACCACGCGATGCTCCTCGCGCCCAAGCTCAGCAAGCTCGTGGACCGCATGGTCGCCGCGAACCTCATCCTGCGGCGGCAGGACCACGAGGACCGCCGCCGCGTGCTCATCGTCGTCTCGGAGCGCGGACGGCGGGCCCTGGCCGAGTGGGACGAGGCCACGGCCGAGGTCCGCGCCCAGTTCCGGGAGCTGCTCGGCGCCGACGCCGAGCAGTTCGGGATGTTGCTGCGACGCCTCCAGGACGGCCTCGACCCGGCCGCGCTCGAGCCGTCGACCAGCGTCCCGGGCTGACCATGATCGCTCCGACGGCGAGGTAAGGCTACCCTGATACGGAGTCGGACATACCGACCGCTCCGGGAGGGTGCTTCGTGACCAGTTCCGTGCGGCAGACCGTGCCGCCCGCCGCGCCGCCGGCCCGCATCGCGCTGGCGATCGTGCTCGCGGCCCTCGTCGCCGCGGTCGTCAACACGCTCATCGGGCTCCTCATCGGCGTCATCGAGGGCACGGGCTACAACCCCACGACCGCCATCGCCTACAGCGTGATCGGGGTCCTCGTCGGGGCCGCGGGCTGGGCGTTGGTCCGCCGCGTCGCGCCCCGGCCTGCCGCCGTGCTGCGCTGGCTGGTGCCCCTGGTCGTCGTGCTGAGCTTCATCCCGGACCTGCTGCTGCTCCAGTACGGGCTGTCCGCGCTCCTGGTCATCGGGCTCATGATCATGCACGTCGTGTGCGCGGCGGTGGCCGTCCCGGCGTTCCGGCGGGTCCTGCCGGTCTGACCGGGTCCCCGGTGGACCGGGGCGACGCGCCGTCGGCATAGTGGAGATCGCCAGCGTGCACGTCCCCCGCCCGGCCCGCCGGGGACGCACGCCGCAACGGGAGGAGCGAGCCGATGTCGGCCGCGGACGAATCGGGCTCCGACGGGGTGACCCCCGAGGGCGCCACCGGGGCCACCCCCGACGCCACCGCTGAGGCCACCGCTGAGGCCACCACTGGGGCCACCACCGGGGCCACCACCGGGGCCACCGCGCCGCCGACGCCCGCGCGCCGGCGCTGGGGCGGCCGGGAGTACAGCCCCGAGGAGATCGAGGCCGCCAAGCAGCAGTGGCGCGACATGCGCCCGTGGGACAGCCCGATGGCCCGCGCCGACAAGGTGCTGGTCGGCGCCACGGTCGCGGTCATCGTCTTCGGGCTCGCCTCGCTGCCGTTCCGGCCGTTCCTCCTCGCCTCGCACCCGGTCCTGCTCAGCCTCGCCACCGGCAGCCTCTCGGCGATCGGCGCGGGCGCGGCCTTCGCACGCGTCGGCGACACCGCGCTCTGGCTGGTGATCGGCGCCGGCGTCATCGGAATGATCAAGTTCGACTGGTTGTTCTGGTGGGCGGGCCGGCGCTGGGGCGCGAAGGGTGTCCGCTTCTTCGTGCCCAGCGAGCGGGCGCAGCGGTTCGTCGCGCGCGTCCGGTCCTGGCCCGCCTGGATCATGCCGCTGCTCGTGGTCGCGGCGGCCCTGCCGGGCGTCCCGTCCCTGCTCGTGCACCTGCTCGCCGGACTGGCCGGGATGCGACTGCTCACGTTCCTGCTGGCCAACGCCGTCGGCGCGGCCCTCGTCGCCGGCCTGGTCGCGGGGCTCGGGTACGGGCTGGGCCAGTACGCCGTCGACGTCGTGCTGGCCGTCGACCGCTACGCCCTCTGGATCACCATCGCGATCGCCGTGTTCGTGGCCTACCGTGCGGGAGCCGCCCAGAACCGGAAGGGCAAGGAGCAGCGCGAGGCGCGTCCGTCGTCCGGCGGATGATCGATTCCGCTCCGGCGCGTGTCCCACCGATCGCCGGGCGGTATGATAGAGATCGACCCCGACCAGTCGTGCTCTCGTCGTACGGCGCGGTCGGCGAGCGCGGTGGATGGCGTCACCCTCGACACCGGTGACGCGGACCCCGTGGTCCCGCGGCGACGCGGGCCCGCGGCCCAGTGGGAATCGTGGAGGAACCGTCCCGGTTCCCCTTGCGACACACCACCCGCAGCACGATGCCCGGCAGTCCCCTGCCGGGCGTTCCGGAGGAGGTACATGGCTCGACGAGGCCAACCCCAGTCCGGCGGGCGCAACGGCGCCCCCGGGCAGCGGCGGCGAGGACGCAGGCGCGAGGACGTCATGTCCGTGCTCGCCCACGCCGTCGAGGACGTCCGAGGCGCCCTGCGCGGCGGCCGGGTCACGACGTCCACCCGCACGAAGTTCCAGGCCGTCGCCCTGGTGCTGCGCGAGGAGCGCGCCCGCGTCCGCGCGGACGAAAGCATCGGCGACTCCCGGCGCACCGAGAAGCTCAAGCGTCTCGACGACATCGCGACCACCCTGGCGAAGACCGCCGTCCGCCACCCGGCGCTCCTGGCGCTGCTCTCCGAGGACGCCGTCGTCACCGACGACGCCCGGTCGCTCAAGCGCGACATGCTGCGCAAGGCCGGTATCGAGGCCGAGGCCGAGGAGGCCCCGGAGCCCGTCGAGGAGCCGACCGCCGCGCCCGCCAAGCCCGCCGTGGTGCCGCAGTCCGTGATCTCCCGGCAGATGGCGAACCCGTTCCTGGCCCCCGACTTCTCGGCCGCGCGACCGGCCGGCCCCCGCCCCACGCCCCTCAGCGGCTGGGAGCTGCTCGACCCGCTGCTGCGGTCCTTCGAGCGCGCCGGCGACGGCACCTCGGTCTGCATGCCCCTGCCCGAGCCCGGCTCCCGCAAGGCGCCCGGCGGCCGCGAGCTCATGCCGCACCAGGCCCGGCTGGTCGCCGCGGCCGCGGAGGGTCACCGCACCTTCCTGCTCGCCGACGAGCCCGGGCTGGGCAAGACGGCCGAGGCGCTGCTCGCCGCCGAGGCGGCGAAGGCCTATCCCCTGCTCGTCGTCGTGCCGAACGTGGTCAAGACGAACTGGGTGCGCGAGGCCGGCCTGTGGTCCCCCCGCCGCAAGGCCACCGTGATCCAGGGCAACGGCGACTCCGTCGACGGCTTCGCCGACATCGTGGTGGTCAACTACGAGGTGCTCGACCGGCACGTCGGCTGGCTGCGCGAGTTCGGGTTCCGCGGGATGGTCGTCGACGAGGCGCACTTCATCAAGAACAAGACCTCGCAGCGCTCGCAGCACGTGCTCGGGCTCTCCGAGCGCATCCGCGCCTTCACCGCGCGCCCGCTGCTGATGGCGCTCACCGGGACGCCGCTGATCAACGACATCGAGGACTTCCTCGCCATCTGGGAGTTCCTCGGCTGGATCGACGAGAAGAAGCCGCTCGCCGACCTGATGGACGCCCTGACCGCCACCGGTCTGACGCCCGCGGATCCCGGGTTCTCCGCCTCGGCGCGCGAGAGCGTCGTGGACCTCGGCATCGTCCGTCGCCGCAAGGTCGACGTCGCGGCCGACATCCCGCCGCGCCGCATCGCCGACCTGCCCGTCGAGCTGGACGGGCCGACCGGCCGGTCCATTCGCGCCGCCGAGCGCGACCTCGCCGCCCGCATGGTGAAGCGCTACACCGACGCCCTCGCGGCCCGTGGTGCCGCGAGCACCGACGAGATCGACCACGACCTCGTGCGCCGCGTCGCCACGTGGGAGCAGAAGGACGCGGCCGGCTCGTCGTCCGGCGACAACGTGTTCAGCATGATGCGGCGCATCGGGCAGGCGAAGGCCGCCCTCGCCGCCGACTACGCCGCCCAGCTCGCGCGCAGCGCCGGCAAGGTGGTGTTCTTCGCCAAGCACGTCGACGTCATGGACGCCGCCGAGGAGACGTTCGCCAAGCAGGGCGTCCGGTACTCGTCGATCCGGGGCGACCAGACCCCGAGCGTGCGGCAGCGCAACATCGACGCCTTCGTCGAGGACCCCGACGTCTCCGTCGTGGTCTGCTCGCTGACCGCGGCCGGCGTCGGCATCAACCTCCAGGTCGCCTCGAACGTCGTGCTGGCGGAGCTGCCGTGGACCGCCGCGGAGCAGACCCAGGCGATCGACCGGAGCCACCGCATCGGTCAGTCGCAGCCGGTCACCGCCTGGCGCATCCTCGCCGCACAGACGATCGACGCCCGGATCGCGGCGCTCATCGACGACAAGGCCGGCCTCGCGGCCGTGGCCCTCGACGGCAGCGACGAGGAGGTCGGATCGTCGACCGACGCGCAGCACGCCGCGCTCGTGGCGATGCTGACGGAGGCGCTGTCGGTCCCCGCCTAAGGTGGTCGCCGTGCCGATGACCGCGAAGTACGCGACCACCTGCGGCGTCTGCGGCTCGCCCGTGAGCCCCGGCGAGGAGATCGCACGCTCGGGCGAGCGCTGGGCGCACGCGGCGTGCGCGGAAGCCACGCCGGCGAAGGCCGGTGCGTCGAAGGCTGCGTCGAAGGCAGGGACGGCCAAGGCCAAGAAGCCCGCGCGCCCGGACATGCCGGCCGCCGAGGGCGCGCTCGAGGTGTGGACCGACGGGGCGTGCTCCGGCAACCCCGGCCCCGGCGGCTGGGCGTGGGCCACCCGTGACGGCCGTCAGGACAGCGGCGGCGAGCCCGCGACCACCAACCAGCGCATGGAGATCCGCGCCGCCCTCGAGGCCGTGCGTGCCCTGGACGGCCCGCTCGTCGTCGTCAGCGACTCCACCTACGTCGTGAACTGCTTCCGCGACGGCTGGTGGAAGGGCTGGCTGGCGCGGGGCTGGGTCACCAGTGCGAAGAAGCCGGTGGTGAGCCGGGACCTCTGGGAGCCCCTGATCACGCTGGTGAACGACCGGGGCGACGTGTCCTTCCGCTGGACCAAGGGCCACTCGGGCGACGAGATGAACGACCTCGTCGACGAGCTCGCCGTCGAGCAGTCGAAGGCCGTGTCCGCCTCGTAGTCGCTGAGCGATCGGCGAGACCAGGGGGCGCGGAAGTGTCACCCTGAGGGCGTGCACCCGACGGACTCCGACGCGGCCCGCATCCCGGCGGGCAACGTCCGCGTGCCGCGGGACGAGTTCGTGACCCACTGGCGGGAGGCGCTGCGCCGGGTCGAGCTCGGTGATCACGAGGTGGTCGACGGCTACCTCGAGGCGGTGGTCCACACCTGTCGGTGGATGGCGGCGTTGCCGATGCGGACCGCGCTCTGCGGAGGTCAGGCCCGATCACCGGTGATGTTGCGCGGCTGGCCGGCCCGCGCGGACCTGATCGAGGCCGAATGGCAGGCCGCGCAGCGGGCGGAGGAGTTCCTGCCGGAACTCGCCGCCCGCCCCGGCTGGTGCGACGGTGTCCGGGCCACGCTGCGGTGGGCGTGGCGCCGCGAGGGTCCTCCCCCGCTCCCGGCCGCGTCGCCGGTGGCCGGTGCCACCGTCGCTCGGTGACGACCTGGCGGGATGCCGGACAGGCAGCGCCGGTCGAGCGCGCGTAGGCCGGACTAGGTCCGCAGTGCGGCCGGAGCCGACTCCTGCGGCTGCCCCCCGTCCCGGTAGCCGAGTCGACCCCGCGTGGCCGCGACGACCACCACGGCCACGACGGCGAACCCGACCAGCACCGGCAGCAGGCCGTACTCCGTCAGCAACGGGGCGGGGAAGGCCGGCGCCACGATCTTGTTCGCGAAGGTGTTGAAGGACGCGTGCATGAGCATCGTCATCAGCAGGCTCCCCCCGACGTTGTTGAACACCCACGTCATGACGAGGGTCAGCAGGGTGGTCATCGCGAGGAACATGACCATGTTCGCGACGGTGGGAGGTGTCCACACCCCGCTCCAGAACAGCGGGAGGTGCCACGAGGCCCACAACACGCCCAGGACGATGCTGCCGGCCAGGGGCCCGTACGCCGCCTGCAGGCGCGGCAGCGCGAAACCGCGCCAGCCGGGCTCCTCGCCCAACGGCCCACCGAGCACGAACGTGGCGACGAAGGCCACCGGGTAGCCGACGATCATCCCGAGCGTCACCGGCTGGTACGACGCCAGGACCCCGGGCAGGACGATCGCGCCGAGGACCACGCTCGCGGGGATGACGAGCAGGACGAACAGGTACCACCGGAGCTTCACGCGCCACTGCACGTACCGGCGCAGCAGGCGCTTCGGACCCTCCTTGCCCTCGGTCACCCGGACCATGACGAACGCCGACAGCGTCGGGCCCGTGAACGTCGCCGCCGCGATCATGAGGATCACCACGGCGGGAGGGAGGGTGTACGGCAGGAGCCCGGTGCCGGTGCGGGAGAGCACGACCGGCAGCTCCACCACCCACGCGCCCGCGTACGCGAGGACGAAGAAGGACACCAGCGGGTGCCGTGTCATCACGCCGGGCCGCGCGCCGTCCCGCTGCGCGCCGGCTTCGGAGATCGTCATGTCGGGTGGTCTCCCCTGCGGAGTCCCGGGTCGTCACCCTGACGGCGCACTCTCGGGAGCAGGAGCGTAGGCATTCGGGCGCCGACCCGACGCTCCTGATCACCCGATCGTGTGGCGCGTATCCGGCGGGGTCAGCCGACGACGAGAGGCCGGACACGGTCGGCCACGAGGTCGAGCTGCTGGAGCGGATCGCGCAGGGGCCAGAGCAGCACGGTGTCGACACCGGCCGCCGCGTAGTCGGACAGCACGCGCGCGCAGTGCTCGGGTGACCCGATCGGCAGGTGCGCCGCCAGGCTCTCGGGCTCGCGTCCGAGCAACGGAGCGAGGAGCTCCTCGACCAGCCGGCGGGCAGCCACGCGATCGTCGGTGACGTGGAGCCATGTCGTCGCGAGGGCGTTGCCGAAGACGGCGGGGTCACGGCCCGCCGCGCGCAGATGCCTCTCGAGCTCGGCACGCGCCACCCGGAACCGCGCGGGGTCGCTGTTGTAGGCCGAGGCCAGCCAGCCGTCGGCGTCACGGGCCACGGCCCGCAGCCGTGCCGGGGAGCCCCAGCTCGCCGACCACACCGGCACCGTGCTTCCCTTGCGGGTCAGTCGAACGCCTCCCACCTGATAGAAGCGACCGTCCGGGGCCGCCTCGCCGGCGAGCAACGTCCGGACCAGTCGTACGGCCTCGTCGAAGCGCGCCCACCGATCCTCGAACGGCATCCCGACCACACGGTGGTCCGTCCGCGACGAGCCCGGACCCAACCCCGCCACCACCGGTCCCTCGGCCAGGGCCGCCAAGGAGGCGAGTCCCTGGGCGAGCACGACCGGGTGGCGGATCACGGGAAGGGCGACGCTGGTCATGAGACGCAGCCGGCCGGTGCTGCCGCACACCGCGGCCAGTGCGGTCGGGCCGTCGAGCCACGGGGTGCGCCACACGAGGTGGTCGTTGGCGGCGACCGTGGTGAAGCCCAGCTCCGCGGCGAGCGCTGCGTAGCGCCGGAGGTCGCGACCGGACGGCAGCCCCTGACCCAGGTCCGCGAGTGGCAGGTGGACACCGAGCTCCATCGGCCCACCTCCCGCGACTCGGGACCTGTCGTTCGATGGTCCCTCGGTCGACGGAGAGCCGACAGAGCAGGTCGTCGGTCGTGTCGGGAGCTCCCGACAACGAGCCGGAGGGTGCGACTACTGGAACAGCCCCTCGCGCAGGGCCTTGGCGAGCGCGGAGGTCCGGTCGTTGACCTCGAGCTTGCGGTAGATCGCCCGGACGTGGGTCCGCACGGTCTCCTCGCCGACGATCAGGCGTCCCGCGATCGCGTGGTTGTTCATCCCGATCACGATCAGCGCGAGCACCTCGCTCTCGCGCAGTGTCAGCCCGAAACGTCCGCCGGGCCAGTACTCCCCCGATTCGATGCGGGTCACCGTCGACGCCTCATGCCCGGCCGTGGTCGAGACGACGAGCTCGCCCGCGTGGACCCGGTGGATCGCCGCCACGAGCTCCTCGCCGGAGATGTGCTTGAGGAGGTAGCCCCGCGCCCCGGCGTGCAGCGCCTGTGACAGGTACTGCTCGTCGTCGTAGACGGTGAGCATGATGACGCGCGAGTCGGCGCACCAGGTGAGGAGGTCGTGGCAGAGGTCCAGCCCGCTCGTGCTCCCCAGACGCACTTCGGTGAGTACCACGTCCGGAGCGAGGCTCTCCGCGATCCGTAGGGCCTCGGGGGCGTCCTCGGCCTCCCCGACCACCCGGATCCCCGGGTACTCCGCCAGCATCTCCTTCAGGCCGACACGCACCATCTCGTGGTTCTCGACGAGGACCACCCGCACCGTTCCCGACACTGGCCCAGACCTCCGTGCGTTCCGTCGCCTTCTCCGCCGAAGGCTCGCGGAATGCTCCCGTTCTCGCTCGACGACATCGTCATCGCAGAGCTGGAACCCGGCGCCCTGCCGATCACGAGGACCGGCAGGGCGCCGGAAGGCTACTGCTCGATCACCCGGCGCGGGGGTGGGTACGTCCTACGTCGCCGCCGGGAGGCCGGCCGCGTCCCGGAGCGCCTTCGCGGCGGCCGCGGGGTCGTCGGAGTTGTAGATCGACCCGCCGGCCACCGCCACGTCCGCGCCGGCTTCCTTGACCGAGGCGATGGTGTCGACGGAGACGCCGCCGGCGATGGAGAACGGGACGCCGGCCGCGCGGCCGTCGGCGAGCAGGGTCTCGATCGAGTATCCGGGCCGAGCCTGCTCGTCGAGCCCCGCGTGGATCTCGACGAAGTCCACGCCCAGCTTGGAGACCTCCTGGATTCGCTGGACCCGGTTGTTCACCACGCCGATCATGTCGGCGACGACCTTCTTGCCGGCGTTGTGGCCGGCATCCACGGCACCCTTGATGGTGTCGTCGTCGAGCGCGCCCATGACCGTCACGAGGTCCGCGCCCTGCGCGAAGGCGAGGTCGGCCTCCAGCTCGCCGGCGTCGGCGGTCTTCAGGTCCGCGAACACGAGCTTGTCCGGGTGCGCGGCCTTGATCGCGGCGACCGCAGCGAGGCCGGCGTTCTTGATCAACGGCGTTCCCAGCTCGAGGATGTCGACGTAGTCGGCGACCTGGCGCGCCAGCGTCAGTGCGTCGGCGAGGCTCGGGACATCCATGGCTACCTGCAGCTTCACTGGCATCTCCTGATCTGTCTTCGACGTGTTCCTCGTTCGAGGCGTCTCAGCGGTCAGCCCATTCCTGATTGTTCGACAGGTTGGGCCTGGAATTCTCGCCCGAGAACGGGCTGCTCTCCGCCGACCGATTGCCATCGCCGGCGGGGCGCGGAGCTCTCGAAATGCAGCGCCACTGCGACAGCAGCGCACGCTCCGACATCACCGATGATAGTCGACGAGGCCGTACACCACCAGTCGCGCGAGCGAATCGGCAGCGGAATTCCCGGCCGTACCGGACGTATTCGTGCCCGTCACCGGGCGCGTGCCGACACCACGCACGGATCCTCTCCTCTCTGCCATTTCCGGGGGTTGGTGAACTGATGGCACGACGGCCGTCACCGGGCCCGCGACAACGAACGGCGCGCGGCCTCGACGACGGCGTCGACCGTCAGCCCGAATTGCTGGTACAGGGTCTGGTAATCGGCGCTGGCCCCGAAGTGCTCGAGGGAGACGATCTCGCCCCGGTCACCGACGAAGCGGTGCCACGGCATGCCGATCGCGGCCTCCACCGCCACGCGGGCGGTCGTCTCCGGGGGCAGGACGCGGTGTCGGTAGGACTCCTCCTGCGCGTCGAACCACTCGACGCAGGGCATGGACACGACCCGGGTCGGCACGCCCTCGGCCTGGAGCATCTCGCGCGCGGAGAGGGCCAGCGAGACCTCGGACCCGGTGGCGATCAGCAGGAGCTCCGGGGCGCGGTCGCCGGCCTCGGCGAGCGTGTACCCGCCGCGCAGGACGCCGTCCGTCGTGACGCCCTCGAGGATCGGGACGTTCTGGCGGGTGAGGGCGAGCCCGGCGGGCCCGGTCGGGTCCGCGAGGATGCCGCGGAAGGCCGCGGCGGTCTCGCGGGCGTCGGCCGGGCGGACCACGGCGAGTCCGGGGATCGCGCGCAGGGCCGCGAGGTGCTCGACCGGCTGGTGGGTCGGCCCGTCCTCGCCGAGGCCGATCGAGTCGTGGGTCCAGATGTAGATGGTCGGCAGCTTCATCAGGGCGGCCAGGCGCACCGCCGGACGCATGTAGTCGCTGAAGATCATGAAGGTGCCGCCGTAGGCACGCGTGCCGCCGTGCAGCGCGATGCCGTTGAGGATGGCGCCCATGGCGTGCTCTCGGACGCCGAAGTGGAGGGTGCGACCGTACGGCGACGCCTGCCCCCACATCTCCGTGTCGATCGTGCTCGGGCCGAACGAGTCGGCGCCCTTGATCGTCGTGTTGTTGCTCTCGGCGAGATCGGCCGATCCGCCCCACAGCTCGGGCAGCACGTCACCGATCGACTCGAGGACCTTCGCGAGAGCCTTCCGGGTGGCGAGGGGGTCATCCCCGGCGCTCCAGTCCGGGAAATGGTCGGTCCAGCCGGCGGGGAGCTCACGGCGGGCCATCCGCTCGTACAGCGCGTGGCGTTCCGGGTTCTCCCGCGCCCACGCGTCGAACGACTCGCCCCAGGCGCGCCGGGTCTCCCGGGCTCGCCCGGCGAGGGCGCGAGTGTGCGCGAGCACCTCGTCGTCGACGGCGAAGCTGGCCTCCGGGTCGAACCCCAGAATCTCCTTGACCCGTGTGACCTCGTCGTCGCCGA
Source organism: Actinomycetospora sp. CA-053990 (assembly GCF_050948445.1). Taxonomy (NCBI): domain Bacteria; kingdom Bacillati; phylum Actinomycetota; class Actinomycetes; order Pseudonocardiales; family Pseudonocardiaceae; genus Actinomycetospora; species Actinomycetospora sp. CA-053990. Next base: position 4,001,786 of record NZ_CP192043.1, read on the forward strand.
GAGCCGCGCCGTGGGCGGCGCCGGTGTTCATCTTCTCGGGGGCCGGGTAGCCGATCACCGTCCGCAGCGCGATGAAGGACGGCCGGTCGGTCTCGGCGGCCGCGCGCTCCAGGGCGTCACAGATGCCGGCGACGTTCTCGCCCCCGCTCACGGTCTGGACGTGCCACCCGTAGGCCTCGTAGCGCTGCGCCACGTCCTCGGACAGGGCGATCGAGGTGTCGTCCTCGATCGAGATGTGGTTGTCGTCGTAGATCACGACGAGGTTCCCGAGCTGCTGGCGGCCGGCGATCGACGACGCCTCGGCGGTGACGCCCTCCTCGATGTCGCCGTCGGAGGCGATGACGTAGACGAAGTGGTCGAAGGGGCTGGCGCCGGGCGCGGCGTCGGGGTCGAAGAGACCCCGCTCGCGGCGCGCGGACATGGCCATGCCCACCGCCGCGCCCAGGCCCTGGCCGAGCGGACCGGTCGTGATCTCGACACCCGGCGTGTGGCCGTACTCGGGATGACCCGGCGTCTGCGACCCCCAGGTGCGGAGCTGTTCGAGGTCTTCGAGCTGCATCCCGTACCCCGCCAGGAACAACTGCACGTACAGGGTGAGGCTCGAGTGGCCGCAGGAGAGGACGAACCGGTCGCGACCTGCCCATCCCGGGTCGGTCGGGTCGTGGCGCATGACGCGCTGGAACAGTGCGTAGGCCAGTGGCGCCAGCGACATCGCGGTCCCCGGGTGACCGCTCCCGCAGCGCTGGACGGCGTCCGCGGCGAGGATCCGGGCGGTGTTGACGGCCCGTGTGTCGAGGTCCGACCAGTCGTCGGGAACCGTGACCGCGAGCAGGGAGGCGACCTCGTCGAAGATGTCGTGCCCCGGCCGGACGGAGGTGGCTTCGATGCTGTTCACGGGGCATTCACTCCTGAGGTCTCGGTGAGCGTTGCTGTCGTGGACCCGGGCTCACATTGCCGCGCGAGCGTCTCGGGCTGATTGGTCGCTTCGAGCACGGACATCCAGAGATCCCCGTCGGGGTCCACCCGGTTGCGGTGGCTCGTGATGAGCGGCATCGGGACGTGCACGAAGCGCCGCCGCCAACGAACGACGACGGTCTCGGTCCGGCCGGCCATGGCCGCGTGGACGGCGGCGTGGGCCAGCCGGAGGCAGTAGACGCTGTCGTAGGCGTTCGCGGTGACGCTCCGGATGGAATAGCTCGGGTCGACGTAGCGCAGCGCCGGCTTCAGGCCGATCTGGGTGAGGTGGCTCGAGACGCGGTCGCTGAGGAACTGGCCGATGTCGCCGAGGCGCAGGTTTCCCGAGGCGTCGGTGGCACCGTTCCCGTCGGCATCTCCGGCCGCCGGGAGCAGCTCCTGCCCGGCACCTTCGGCCACGACGATGACGACGTGTCCACGGGTGAGCAGGTGGTGCTCGACCTTGGCCAGCAGGCCGTCGGGCCCCTCGAGCTCGAACGGGACCTCGGGGATGAGCACCATGTCGGCGCCGTGGTTCGCCAGCGCCGCGTAGCAGGCGATGAAGCCGGAGTGCCGACCCATGAGCTTCACGATCCCCACGCCGTTCTCGTGGGCCGCGGCCTCCGTGGTGACCGCTTCGATGAAGTCGGTCGCCCGTTCGAACGCGCTCTGGAAGCCGAACGACTGGTCGGTGTAGGGCAGGTCGTTGTCGATCGTCTTGGGGATCGCGACGACCGCGATGTCGAGTCCGCGCTGCGTGATCGCCGACACCAGCCGCATCGCCGCCCGGATGCTCCCGTCGCCGCCGATGACGAAGAGGATGTCGATCTTGCGCGCGATGAGGGTGTCGACCATCTCGTCGGCGTCCTGGTCGCCACGAGAACTGCCGAGGATCGTCCCGCCGGAGCGGGTGATGTCCTGGAAGTTGCTCTGGGTCAGATCCATCGTGTCGTCGCGGTACTTGGCGGTCAGTCCCTTGAGCCCGTTGCGGAAGCCGAGAATTCGACGCACGCGGTAATGCACGGTGAGCTCCTGGACGACGCCCCTGATGACGTTGTTGATGCCGGGGCAGAGCCCGCCGCAGGAGACGATGCCGACCGTCGTCCGGGCCGGGTCGAAGTAAATCTTCTTGCGAGGCCCGGCGCACTCGAAGGACGGGAGCGCCGCGGCGTTGTTCGCGGTGATGATCGAGGTCGTGTCGTCGAGCATCACCCGGTCGTCCTCGTGGACGAAATGCGGGGTGGTCTGCTTGTCGGCGAGCCACGCGGAGAACGGCGACGTGTGCCGGCATTCGCCGAGCGTGCGGATGTGGAGATCCTCCAGTTGCACTGTCACGGATTCTCCCTCGGCAGTGGGTGGTCGGTGGTCGCGAGGGGCTCGGCCGGGAACCTCGGAGTCACCGCGTCGGGATCGGCTCGAAGGTGGTGTGCCGGATGAACCGCACCTGTCCGTCGGTGATCAGCAGAGACTCGACGAGAGTGGTCCCGTCGACGTGGCGCGGCGCGGCGAGCAGTGGCCCCCCGCTGATGCCGGAGGCGGCGAACAGCGCGCCTCCGCCGACGAGCTCGTCGCGCTCGTAGATGCGATCGACACTCATGCCGGCGCCACGGATCGCGTCGGCCTCCTCGGAGGTCTTGGGCGCGAGGCGCCCGAGCATGCCGCCGCCGAGGGCCCGGACCGCGGCGGCGGTCATCACTCCTTCGGGCGTGCCGCCGACACCGAGCAGGAGATCGACGTCGCAGGTCGGCAGGAGGACCTCGAGCGCTCCCCCGACGTCGCCCCCCGCCGGGGTGTGAACCGCAGCTCCTGTCGCCAGCACCCGCGCGATCAGCCCGTCCTCCCCCTGGTGGCGAGGCTTGTCCATGATCACCACACGGAGCTCGTCGACCGTCTTCGAGAGGGCCTCGGCGACCTTGTGCACGGTGTGCTCAGGGGAGTCGTCGAGGTCGATGACATGACGGGCCGCCGGCGGGACCACGATCTTGTCCATGTAGAAGCCCGGTCCCGGGGACCAGAAGGATCCCGAGTCGCCGAAGGCGATCGTGGACAGCGCTCCGGGAAGCCCCTTCGCGCAGAAGGACGTGCCCTCCAAGGGGTCGACGGCGATGTCGAAGTCGGGCCCGTCTCCGTCGTCCCCGACGACCTCGCCGTTGAACAGCATCGGCGCGTTGTCCTTCTCCCCCTCCCCGATGACCACCGTTCCGCGTCCGGGGACGTTCGCCAGAGCGCCACGCATGGCCTCGGTCGCGGCGCCGTCGGCGGCATCCGCGTCGTGCCGACCGACCCAGGGAGAACAGGCCAGCGCCGCGCGGTGCGTCGCCGCGACCGCCGACGACTCCAAGGCTCCGAGGTCGAGGCGCACCGGCAGGACCGTGTCGCTCTGGGATGGCATATCGGGTCTCCACATCTCCTGGCTCGCTCTGCGAGAGCGACCGCGTCGTGCATGGCGTCGACGGACAGTGCCGGCGGCTAGACGTTCGGGGCGCGGTCGGCGAGCCGAGCGCGGCGAGCCCGCCACGGCCCGGGTCCGGGGCCGGGGCCGCAGGGAATCCCGTGGGGTCGTCCCTGCCGGACCGACGTGACGTCGCCGAACAGGGAGGCCGTGTCGACGGCGAGACGGAACGCGCCGGCCGCGGCGCGCGGGTCCGGAGCGCCACGGATCGCGTCACCGACCACCGCGACCACCGCACCCGACGCCCGGACATCGAGGATGCTGTCGAGGTCCACGCCGCCGGCGACCGAGAAGGGCGCCTCCGACTGCCGGCCCGCCTCGATCACGGCCCGGACCGAGTACCGGCACAGGGCCTGCTCGGCGGTGCCGGCGTGGAGCTCACAGAACTCCACGCCCAGGCCGGCGAGCTCGCGGGCCCGCAGGACGCAGCCACGGACATCCGTCATGTCGGCGACCACGCCCTTGCCGCGGCGTCGAGCCGCGGCGACCGCTCCCCGGACCGTGTCGTCGTCGGCCCCGCCCATCACCGACACGAGGTCGGCCCCGGCACCGAAGGCCAGGTCGGCCTCGAGCTCCCCGGCGTCCACGGTCTTCATGTCGGCAAAGATCGTCTTGTCGGGGTACGACGCCGTGATCGCGCGGATCGCCGTCACGCCCTCGTTCTTGATCAGAGGGCTTCCGATCTCGAGGATGTCGACGTGCTCGGCCACCTGGCGGCAGAGGACCAGCGCCTCGTCGAGCGTTGACACATCCATGGCGAACTGCAATTGCATGACCGCATCCTTTGCACGGGATCGACGGCATCGGCGGCATCGACGGCAGGCGCGGGAGCTACTCGAGGTTCGCGTGGAGGCGCCACAGCTCCTGGGCCTGGGTCCCGCTGGTCTGCCAGAGGACGTGGAAGAGCGCGTCCGTGAGGATCAGGAGGGACTGCTCGAACAGGCTCCCGGCGTACTGGGCGGACGTCGTGCCCTCGAAGTCCTGCTTGTCGGCGGCAGGCACCAGCAACGTCTCGGTCGCCAGCCCGGCGAGATCGGAGTCGGGGTTGGTGGTGATCGCCAGGACATGGGCGCCCTGCTCGGACGCCGTCCGCGCCGCCGTCACGACCCGCTTGGTGGAGCCGGAGCCGGAGGCCGCGACCAGCACGTCGCCGGCGCCGATCGCCGGGGCGGTCGTCTCCCCGACGACGTGGGTGGCCTTGCCGAGATGCATGAAACGCATGGCTGCCATCTGCAACGCCAGCCCGCTGCGTCCCGTGCCGATGGTGAACACCGCGGGAGCATCGACCAGCAACGCTCCTGCCCGCTCCCAGCTGGCGGCGTCGACGCCCTGGAGGACCTTGGCGTGCTCGCCGATGATCAGGTCGGCGGCGTCGCCGAACTGCGCGGCGTTCTCGCCGTGGGTGTCCGAAGTCGATGCGGACAATTGACACAACCCCTTTCCACACTGAATGGGCCGACTCACTGGGCCGGAATGCCCGTGCTCGCCTGCACCGGGTCGCCCCGGACTCGATGCACCGTCGAACACCTCGCGCCACCGGGTCCTCGAGCCCGCGGTGGCGAGGAGCCGGGTCGCGACGTGGCGACCCCCTCGCGTCGATGCCCGACCGGCCCCGAGCAGGCGCCCCTGCCTGCCCGTGGCCACGGGCCCTGCTGCGGTGAGCACGGCATGCGCACCGGTCGATGACCGGGGCTCAGGCCCTCACCGCGGGGGACGTGGGGTCCCCCTCGAGGCGTCCGGTGCCCGCGGCTGTCGAACGAACGTCGAGGTCATGGGCGGAACGCTAGGCACGCCGGCGGGGCAGTCGGCTCCCCTACGCGGGGGAGTCGGCGGGTTACATAGGGCGATGGTGGCCCCTCGGGAGGGCGGTCTCGGTCGTGATGCCGCTCTGGTCCGGACCATCACGAGACGTCCGATTCACCTCGGGTGTGCGGTCTCGGACGCGGGAGCGTCGAGACGGTCCGGACGCCCTCAGCGCCCTCCCCCCGACCGACGCTGAGCAGCGAGGACCTTCGGTTCGACCGGCCGGCGGCCTCTCGGTCCGTGGCGACCGGTTGCGACGAGGTGCTTGCGTTCCGTCGTCGGCGACGGCTACAAATGCTTTCCGTCGGGCGCCTCGAGTTGCCCGACGCCCGGCCGGTTCCCGTCGCCCCCGTGGGGGACCGCGCCTCGCCGGAGGGCCTTCCGCGGATGTCGCCCTCCGTGCGCCTCCAGCCGCGATTCCTCCAGCTGCGGATCGATCCCGCGCGCCGGTGACGGCCGCCTGCTCAGCAGTGCGCCGACGCCGCGCCCACAGCTGGAGACCATTCTTCGCCGCCGCACAGGGGCGGTGTTCCACGGAGAGGTAGGGGAACTCATGTCATCTCTGACCGAGATCGCTCGGACGCTGGTGTCGAACAAGCGAGGCATCCTGGCGGCCGACGAGAGCATCGGGACGATGTCGAAGCGCCTCGAGAGCGTCGGGGTCGAGCCGACGGAGGAGAACCGGCGCCTCTACCGGGAACTGCTCCTCACGACTCCGGAGCTCTCCGAGTCCATCAGCGGTGCCATCCTCGCGGACGAGACGTTCCGCCAGGTGCTCTCGGACGGGACCACCTTCCCCGCCGCACTCGCCGGGATCGGGGTGCTCGCCGGGATCAAGGTCGACACCGGGGCCAAGCCGCTGGCCGGCGCTCCGGGCGAGACGGTGACCGAGGGGCTCGACGGACTCCGCGAGCGGCTCGACGAGTACGTGGCCATGGGCGCCAGCTTCACCAAGTGGCGCGCGGTGTACTCGATCGGCGACGGCCTCCCGACGGACCGGACGAAGCGGGCCAACGCCCACGCGCTCGCCCGCTACGCCGGGCTGTGCCAGGAGGCCGGTCTCGTGCCGATCGTCGAGCCCGAGGTGGTCATGGACGGGGACCACTCGCTGGAGCAGTGCCGGCAGGTGACACGGGCGGTGCTGCAGTCGGTGTTCGAGGAGCTGAGCCTCATGGAGGTCCAGCTCGACGGCATCGTCCTCAAGCCGAACATGGTCGTGGCCGGCGACGGACACCCGGACAAGCCCACGGCGGCCGAGGTCGCCCGCGCGACCGTGGAGACCCTGAGCGAGACGGTACCGCCGGCGGTGCCGGGGATCGCCTTCCTCTCCGGGGGACAGGACCCGCAGGAGGCCACCGACAACCTGGCCGCGATGAAGGAGCTCGCTCCCCTTCCCTGGGAGCTGACGTACTCCTTCGGTCGGGCGCTGGTCGGGCCGGCGCTCGAGGCCTGGCGAGGCAGCGGCGCCCAGTGGAACGCCGCACAGGAGGCCCTCTCCGAGCGGGCGGTCGCGAATGCCGCCGTCCGCTGACGCCCTTCGCTCCTCGGTCTCCCGGGCCGCCGAGCGTGAGACGCCCGACCTCGTCCTCGAGCTCGCACGGGTCACCGAGTTCGCGGCGCTCGCCGCGGGCCGGTGGGTCGGGCTCGGCGACGAGCGCAGCGGCACCACGGCGGCCGTCGCCGCCGCGCGCACCCTCCTGGGATCGATCCCCCTCCGGGGCACGATCGCCTCGGACGAGGGGGACGGCCCCTTCCGGGTCGGCGAGCAGGTCGGTGACGGCACCGGTCCGGCGCGGGACGTCGCGCTCGCCCCCCTCGACGGCGCCGTCCTGGCCGCCCAGGGCATGCCCGACGCCCTCGCCGTGATCGCTGCGACCGAGGACGGCGGGATGTTCAGGGCATCACCGATCACCGATCTGGAGATGCTCGTCGTCGGGCCGGGTGCGTCCGACGTCGTCGACATCGACCGCCCGGTGGCCGAGAACGTGCGGGCGGTGGCCGCCGCCGGGCATCGGCCGATCTCCGAGGTCTCCGTGAGCGTCCTCGGGCGCGGCCGGCACCAGGAGATCGTGCGCGAGGTCCGTGGCACCGGGGCGCGGGTCCGTCTCCTGCGCGGCGGTGAGATCGCCGGGGCACTCGCCGCCTCACACCCCGAGAGCGACAGCGACATGCTCGTCGGCGTCGGCGGCGCACACGGAGCCGTCCTCGCGGCCGCCGCACTGGCCTGTGTGGGCGGCTCGATGCAGGCCCGACTCCGGCCACGCGACGCCGGCGCGCGCCGGCGGGCGCTCGACGCCGGGCACGACGTCGACGCGGTCCTGCACACCAGGGACCTCGTCGGTGGGGAGGACATCCTCTTCAGCGCCACCGGGATCACCGGCAGCGACGACGTACCCGGCCTGCAGTACCGCGCCGACCGCGCCACGACGCACTCCGTGGCGATGCGTTCGAGCACCGGCACGGTCCTGGTCGTCGAGGGTCACCACCAGATCGATCGACTGCACGACGTCCTCGGCGCCTGATCCGGCATGCGCCCCCCGCGATCCACCGCGACCGCCGCACCGGCATCAGCGCTCGGGCCGCGGCGGCGGCTGTCCACTCTCCTCGTACCGGGTGAGCATCGCGATGCGGTCGAGGTGACGCGGGTCCTCGGAGAAAGGAGTGTCGACGAAGGAGGTGACGATCGCCGCGGCCTCGTCGAGCGTGTGCATGCGAGCGCCGATCGCCACGATCTGGGCGTCGTTGTGCTCCCGCGCCAGGGACGCGGTCTCGATGCTCCACGCGAGGGCGGCGCGGACTCCGGGGACCTTGTTGGCGGCCATCTGCTCTCCGTTGCCGGAGCCACCGACGACCACACCGAGGCTGCCCTCGTCGGCCCTCACCCGGATACCGGCCTCGATGCAGTAGGGCGGGTAGGCGTCGTCGGGGTCGAATTCGGCGGGGCCGAGATCACGCACTTCGTGCCCCTGTTCATCGAGGTGCCGGAGCAGATGGTTCTTCATCTCGAACCCGGCGTGGTCGGAAGCGAGGTAGACGCGCATGCCGCAAGTCTGGCATTCGTTCCGCCGGAACAACACCTACTCGGTCGCAGCAATCGAGAACGTGCACCGAATCTCGCCCCGACACTATGCCGTCCCACAGACCGAATGATAGTATGAAGATCACTTCGACGATACCGCCTCGCGGTCGGCCGATCGGTTGCGCCGAACTCGGTCACTCATTCTGAGGACCACCGCCGGCGACGTCGTGGAAGTGTGGACCGCATTCGCAACGGCAGCCGACAGGGCGATTCGCCCGTCGTCGGGCGTGCCGGATCGCGAGCGCACGCGGAAAGGATCCGACGACCCATGGCGACCTGGACGCTCCACCGGCGACGGGTGATCGACGAGGGCCTGGACGGTCCGCGCAGGGCGGGCACGAAGAGTCGTAGACGGAGGGCATCGATGACCGAACCAGCCATCGTCGCGTCAGTTCTGGGCGCCGACTACTCCCGCCTCGCCGGGGAGGTCCTCGACCTCCAGGCCGCCGGCGTCGACCGTATCCAGTGGGACGTGATGGACGGCCGCTTCGTCCCGAACCTGACGTTCGGGGCCGCCGTCATCGGTGCGTGCCGGCCCTACGTCGACCTGCCCTTCGAAGCACACCTCATGGTGGAGGACCCGGACGCCGGGCTGGCGGACTTCGTCTCCGCCGGGTGCAACACGGTCATCGTCCACGCCGAGGCCTGCCAGCACCTGCATCGCACACTCTCGAGGATCAGGGACCTCGGGGCACGCGCGGGGGTGGCCGTGAACCCGTCGACGTCGCTCGGCTTCATCCCCCACGTCCTCGACCAGCTCGATCACATCCTGATCATGACCGTCAATCCCGGATTCGGCGGCCAGGAGTACATCGCCGCGATGGAGGACAAGGTCTCCGAGGCGCGCGAGCTCGCCGAACGCTCCGAGCGGCCGATCCAGATCGAGGTCGACGGGGGAATCTCGGTGGACACGGCAGCAGCGTCCTGGCGAGCCGGCGCGGAGCTGCTCGTCGTCGGTTCCGCGCTGCTCAACCACCCGTCCGGAAAACAGGCCGCAACCGAAGAAATCCGTCAGGTGCTGGCGCGGGCGGCATCCCTGACATAGCAGTGGCGAAAGAAGCCCCGGCGAGAGCACACCGTCGCGCCGGAAATGACCCAGAGGAGTTCTCCATGATGACCGACCAGTCCTCGGTGAGGGAAAGTCAGGATGCCCTGCTGAAGCAGGCGGCGAAGATACTCCGCACGCGGTACGAGCTCGGCAAAGGCTATGTCGACGTGTCGTCGGCCGAAGCGGCGGACCTGGTGGTCACCCTCGAGGCGACGGCGTCCGACACGAACCGGACCGACGGCGTCGACCGCGAGGAAGCGATCGCCCTGGCGCATCGTCTGGTGGACGACGACCAGCCCGAGATGTCGCCGATGTGGCCCCGCGCCTCCGCGGAGAGGCACCCCGGGTAGCGGAGATCGGTGACGTGATCCGCGTCGATTCCTGGGGAGGTGAATTCACGTGGAGACGCACGCTTGGGAGTCCCCCGAGTTCGAGGAGATCGGGGTCGCCCCTGAGGTGACCATGTACGTCGCCCAGATGGACGACTGAGGTGACATCGGGGCGGCCGGACCCGTGCCCACACGGGCCCGGCGCCCCTCCTCGCAGTCAACGATGTTCGGGGAGGTATCGATGGGCGAGCAGACGCTCGCCGAGCCCGGCGAGGTGCTCGACCGATGATCACCGGTTACGGACACTTCGCCCAGCTCGCCGAATCACTGCAGTGGGACGAGACCACCGTCGACCTCAGCACGGACATCGAGTCCTGGACGGAGCTCGAGGACAGCGAGTACGACCAGGTCCTCGGGCTGATCGCCGGCTTCTGCGTCGGAGAGACGTCCGTCGCCACCCATCTGACGTCGTTCCGCGCCGCAGCGAGCACCGACGACATGATGGCCGAGGTCTTCGCGGCCCAGGCGCGCGACGAGGCCCGGCACGCCCGCTTCTTCGACCGCGTGGTGCGGGAGGTCTGCGGCGTTCCCGGGACGACCATGTCCGAGCGCGTCGACGCGCTGCGCGACCGCATCAGCACCGAGCTCGTCGAGCTGTTCGAGGAGCGCCTGCCGGCCATCGCCCGCGGCCTCGCCGACTCCGACGAGGACCTGACCACCGCGGTCGGGCTCTACCACATGATCCTCGAGGGCGTGGTCCTCACGGCCGGGCAGCACGCGCTGCTCGACGCCCTCGAGAAGCTGTCTGTGCCGATGCCCGGCATGCGCAAGGGCATGGAACTCGTGCTGCGCGACGAGCGCTGGCACATCGGTTTCGGCTCCCGGGTCATCCAGAGCGCCGACCTCGTCGACAACGACCTCGAGAAGATCCTCAACGAGGGCTCGAAGGCGGCGTGGGCCTGGGGAGACCTCATCTCCTCCAAGGACATCGAGAAGGTCGACCAGCTCCACAAACGCCGTCTCAAGTCCGTCGGGATCAAGTTCTGGTGACGGGCGATGTCGAGGTGCCACCTCGCGAGTCCCACGTCCGCTGAGGGAGCGAACCCGTGATCCCGATCATCGAATTCGTGCTGGGCATCGCCGTGCTGGTGTACAGCGCCGAGAAGCTCATCGGCAACCTGGTCGGCGTCGCGAGCCGCTGGGCGATCTCGCTGTTCCTCGTCGCGGTGGTCTTCACCGGTATCGAGTTCGACGACCTCGCCTTCGGGATCGTGCTCAACCTCGAGGACCTCAGCAACGTCGCCCTCGGGACGGTCATCGGCACGACGGTGGCCATGACCGGTGTCGTGCTGGCCGTCGCGGCGATCGTCGCACCGACACCGGTGGACGTCCCCACCAGCTACCTCGTCCTCTTCGTGGCCGCCCCGGTCGTGATGTACGCCCTCGCCCTGGTCGGGGCCCTGACACTCCTCACCGGCATCGTGCTCATCGTCGCGTTCGTCGCGTTCATCGGCTGGGTGGCCTACAGGGAGCACTCCGCCCGGCGCCCCGTGTGGCGCAATGCCGAGCTCTACGAGCAGATCGAGAACCTCGAGGTCGGGGTCGGCGGCAGGGGTGGCACCGCCCCGCCCGTGGCGATGCCGGCCGGTACCCCGAGCGGGTCCGCTGACGGGCGCCCCGGCTTCGACCTGCCCGCGGATCTGAAGGTCGACCAGGGCTTCCTCAAGGCCCGGCAGCACTCCCCCGGCGCCACCCTCGCGCTCGCGGTCCTCGCCCTGATCGGTCTCGTGGCCGGTGCCCTCATCGCCGGTCGGGGCACCGAGGGCATCCTCGACGAGTTCGCCCTCGACGGCACGGTCTTCGGCGTCACGATCGCGACGCTGGCGCTCTCCCTCGAGGACATCTTCCTCACCGCCGAACCGCAGCGGCGGGGCGCTCCGGAGATCGCCGTCGCGAACGTCATCGGCAGCGTGGTGTTCTCGGTGACCGGCAAGCTCGGGATCATCCTGCTCGTCGGCGGGGCGATCGTCGTCGACCGGTCCGTCCTGGTGTGGCACCTCCCCGCGCTGATCGTGATCACGCTGGTCGCGGCGCTGTTCCTCTCCACCGGCCGGCTGCTCCGCCGGCACGGGATCGTCCTGCTCGGCCTGTACGTCATCTACTTCGTCACGAGCCTGGTGTCCTTCGGGGGAGTCCCCCTCGACGACTGAGCGTCCTGGTCGGTGGCGCGGTGCACGCCGCGCTGGGCCGCGCGGGTGCCGCGGGCGCTGACGAGGGAGGCCAGGAAGAGCCCGCCGGCGACGACGGTGCCGACACCGCGACCGGTGACCCGCACGGGGTTGAGGGTGTGCGAGAGCGCCCCGAGGCGGGCGAGGACCTGGTCGGTGAGCTGGTCGAGCGGGTCGGCCAGGGACTCCGTGACGGCGTGGATGCGCCGCCCGGTGCGGTCGGCGGCGCTGTCGAGCTCGTCGCCGAGCCCGGCGCCGGCGACCGCGGCGCGGTCGGCCTGCTTGCGCGCGGCGCGCTCGCCGCGGGCGACGGTGTCCGCGACCCGGTCCCCGGCGCGGTCGGCCGCGGAGGCGGTCTCGTCGCGCACCTGCCGGGCGGTGCGCTCGGCCTGGTCGGCGATCTGGCCGCCGGCGGTCCCGGCGATGGACGCGGCGTCCCGTGCCGCGGCGCCGACGGACTTGTCGCCGCCGACCGCCGCGGCGGCCTGCTCGCCGATGCCGTCGGTGGCGGCGTCGGCGGTGGCGGCCGCGTGCTCGACACCGGCGCGGGTGCGGTCGGCGGCCTTCGTCGCCGCGGCGTCGGCCTCACCGGCCAGTGCCTCCCCGGTCGCGGCGAGCTCGTCGCGCGCCGCCCGCCCGGTGACCTGGGCGCCCTCGACGGCGGCGTCGGTGGCGACGCCGACCGCGGTGCGGGTGGTCTGCGGGTCGCCGGCCGCGACCGTGCGGTTCTCGCGGACCTGGCCGTCGTTGCCGTGCACGATCACCTGTCCCCCGCCGTCGTTGGCGACGATCTCCACGGCACGGGTGATCGCCTCGGCCTGGGTCGGGGTCTTCGCGCTCGCTCGCTGCGCGTGGTCCTTCTCGACGTGCCAGCCGTCCTCGGCGGGCACCACGTGGCGGTCGGACATCAGGGGATCACCTGGTTCTGTGGGTGGAGCGCTCGGACGCGGACGGACCGGGTCTGCTCCAGGGTGCTGTCGGGGGATGACGAACCGGCGACGGTCGGGTGAGGATCGCCGGCCCGTGTCAGGACAGCCGGGCGCTGCGGGCGTCGTCGAGCCGGATGAGCAGCTCGACGGGCAGGTGGGCGAGGTCGAGGGCCCGGCACAGCCGCGGCACGGCCTCGGTGTCGATGCGCCGGCGGAGGTCGATGACGTCGGCGGCGTCCTCGGTGCCGACGGTGAGGTAGAGCGTCGGGCGCGTCGCGGTCCCGGCGAGCCGCGCCGAGGCGCGGTGCACCCCGGGGTAGGACTCGACCTCGTCGACCAGCGGGCCGGCCGCGGCCTGGGCGTCGAGACGGGTGGTCCCGGTCGCGGGGTCGTCCTCGAGGCGCCACGTGCCGGTACGGGCCCGTCGCTGGGTCTGGGCGAGCAACCAGCGCAGGGCGAGCAGCCCGACGACCACGGCCACGACGACGGTCACGTACGCGGCCCAGCTCGGCGGCGAGAGGCTCTGCGGGGTCAGGGCCTGGTCGGCGGACACCAGGTCCAGGACCCCGGATGCGGAGAGCAGGGTGAAGGCGGCCGCCGCGAGCAGGACGATCGCGACGAGGAGCAACAGGGTGCGGTTGAGCCGGGCGGGCCGGTTCGGGCTGGCCATGAGCGGCCTTCTCTCGGTCGGGCGGGAGGGCAGGGGTCAGGCGTTCGCGTCGGCACGGGCCCGGACCCGCACCTCCGGTCGAGGAGATGGGCCGATCGCGGCGACCCGGGCCTCGAGCCGCTCGCGGACCTGCCCGGGAACGGCGGCGGGGTCGGCGGCGGCGACCCGCACGGTGGCGGTGATCCGGCGGCGGCGGGCGGAGACGTCCGCCGCGGTGACCCCGGCGACCGCGCCCGCCGTGGCGGCGAGGTCCTTGGCCAGGGTCGCGCGGCGCACGCCGGCGTCGGCGCCGGGACGCCCGTCCGGGTACTCCATGCGGGCCAGCGGGACGACGGTGGGCTTGCCGGGGCGGAGCGCGGCGATCAGCAGGACGAGGCCGAGCACGGCCAGCACGATCGCCACCGCGACGGTGGCGGCGCTGTTCCAGCGCTGCCCCGAGGTGACCGCGAGCAGCTGGTCGAGACCCAGGATCGGGGTCTGCCCGAGCAGGGACTGGACGACCGCGACGGCGATCAGGACGCAGAGGGCGAGCAGCACCGTGGCGACGATGGTCGCCGGCGTGCTGCGCCGGGGGCGGCGGATCATGCGATCACCCTCCGGGTGGCGGTCGTGGTGCTGGTGAGGGCGGCGACGGAGACGTCGACGCGGGAGACGGTGAGCTCGGTGAGGGCGTGCACCCGGTCGCGGAGGTGGGACCGGACGGCCTCGGTGGTGGCGCGGACCGAGGCCGGGTAGTCGACGGTGAGCCGCACGTCGAGCGCGGCGGTCCGTCCGGAGACGCGTGCGGACACCCGAGGGCGTCCGTCGCCGTCGTCGCTGCCGGTGGGCACGCCCAGCACGCGGCGGGCGGCACCGCCGACGCCGTCGATCTCGACGGCGGCGGCCGCTGCGACCTTCTCGACCACGGTGTCCTCGATCGAGAGCGAGCCGCGCTCCCCCGCGGTGTCGAGCGAGAGCTGCCCGGTCGGGCTGTCGTCCGGCGCCGGCGATCCGGTGGTGCTGTCGGGGGTGTTCACGGCGGGCTCAGAACCGGGGGCTCGGGCGGTCACCGGAACGACCGCGGCCGGTGAGCCCGTCGAGGTCGAGCTGCCCGTCGAGGTACCGGCCGACGAGCAGGCCCACCACGCCGAGCACGAGGACCAGGAGGAAGGCACCGAAGCCGCCGAAGGCGCCGGCGAGGCCGAGCACGAGGCCCACGATCAGGCCGAGCACGGTGTTGGACACGCGCATGTCGATCAACTCCAAGAGAGAGGTGTGGGGGGCCGGGCCGGCCGGCCGGCCGGACGACGGCCAGGTCGCCGACCGGCCGGCGGCCGCCGGGGTTCAGCCCGGCCCGACGTCGAGATCGTCGAGGCCGATGTGGATCGGCAGGCCCGGGAGGACCGCGGTCACCGCGGCGCGGACCTGGGTCTCCAGGGCCCGCAGTGCGACCGGACGGGAGACCAGCCGGACCGTGATCCCGGTGGTGGTGATCTGGACGCCGGTCACCCGGCGACCGGGCAGGTAGGTCCCGACGGTGCCGAAGGGGCCGCCCGAGAGCCGGGCCACCGCGGGGCAGGCGAGCACCGCGGCGGCCACCGGCTCGGCGAGCGCATCGGTGTCGAGCACCGGCCCGGTCGGGGGACGGGTCACTGGACCCGGTGGGTGGGCCGCGCCGGGGCCTGGTCCTGGTCCTGGTCGTCGTCGTCCGACGGGACGAACAGGTCGACGACGTTGATGTTGACCTCGACGACCTCGAGCCCGGTCATCTGCTCGATCGCGCCGATGACGTTGCGGCGGATCGCCCGCGCGAGGTCGGCGATCGCGACGCCGTACTCGACGACGATCGTCAGGTCGACGGCGGCCTGGCGCTCGCCGACCTCGACCGAGACGCCCTGGGTGTTCGAGGCCCGCCCGCCCGGGATGCGTTCGGTGATCGCGCCGAAGGCGCGGGCCGCGCCGCCGCCGAAGCCGTAGACGCCCGGGACCTCGCGCGCCGCGATCCCGGCGACCTTGGCGACCACGGCGTCGGAGATCGTGGTCTTGCCCTGCGCGCTCTCGAGCCGCGAGCCGGCGGTGGCCGTCACGGCGGAGTGCGCGGGGGTCGGGGTGGGGGTCGGCGTCGTGGACGTCGTGGTCGGGGTGCTCATGGCTCAGGTCCTTCCGCGAGTGGTGACGGTGCCGCCCGGTCGGCGGCGCTTCCCGTTCAACTCATCTGGTTGGACACGACCGAACTGCGATCCTCACGCGGCATGGGGGGTGACGCCGGGCACGTGCCCGTGACGGCGACCCTGTGCGGTGCTGCCGTCACGCACAGACAGACCCCGTGACCTGCACGGACGTCGTTCTCTGATCGAGATGTCGCAGGTGTGGATGGCGCGGGGCCGGCGACCGACGATGTCCCGGTGACCACGGAGCAGCGCCCGACCACCGCGGCGACCACGCCCGTCGACGGCCCGCCCCCCTGGGTCCTGCGGCTGGCGAGCCTGACGATCTACGTCGGCGTCGTCGGTTTCGTCATCGCCGAGATCGTCCAGTACGCGCAGTCGGGCACCGAGGGGTTCCTGCCGGCGACCTTCGCCAACGCCCTCGTCTGGGTGGTCGGCGTGAACGCGATCATCTGCGGCTCGGGCCACATCGTCATGCCCGGCCCGGTGGCGGACTCCATCGGGTGGCCGGAGGGCAGCCCGTTCCAGTTCGAGGTCGGCCTGGCCAACCTGGGGATCGGCGTCCTGGGCGTGCTGTCCCCGTCCTTCGACCGCGACTTCGCGCTCGCCGTCGTCATCGCCTTCACGATCTTCTACTTCGGAGCGGCCCTCGGGCACGTCCGGGAGATGATCAGCGAGCACAACACGGCGCCGGGCAACGCCGGGTTCATCTTCTGGTTCGACGTCATCGCGCCGCCGGCGCTCATCGCGCTGTACCTGGCCACCTGAGGCCCGGCTCCGTGACGCGCACGATCGAGCACCTCATCGCGGAGAACGCCGCCCGGACCTTCATCGGACGGAGCTCGGAGCGCGCCGTCCTGCGCGACGCGATCGATGACCCGGACCGCCTGGTCACCCTGCTGCACGGACCCGGGGGCATCGGCAAGACGCGCCTCCTGCGTCGCGTCCTCGCGGATCTGCCCGCGGAGACGGCCGTCACGATCCTCGACGGCCGAGACGTCGAGCCCACGCCCCGCGGTGTGCACCAGGCCCTCGCCCGCTCGCTCGGCCTGCGCGACGTCACCGAGACCGAGATCGTGCGGGCGCTGGCGGCCACCGAGCGCCACGTACTCGCCGTCGACACCTACGAGGTGCTCGGGCTGATCGACGCCTGGG
The DNA here is from genome assembly GCF_050948445.1 of Actinomycetospora sp. CA-053990. Lineage (NCBI taxonomy): Bacteria > Bacillati > Actinomycetota > Actinomycetes > Pseudonocardiales > Pseudonocardiaceae > Actinomycetospora > Actinomycetospora sp. CA-053990. Next base: position 4,018,580 of record NZ_CP192043.1, read on the forward strand.
TGCGGACGAGCCTGCTGCCCTCGCTGCCGGCGTCGGTGTCCACCGTGCTCGTGGGCCGCGACCGGCCGTCGAGCGCCTGGCACAGCGCCCCGGGCTGGACGGGCTCGGTGGTCGAGCTGTGTCTCGGGCCGTTGCCGCCGCGGGACGCCGCCGAGCTGCTGCGCGCACGAGGGCTCGACGAGACCCGGGCGCGCCGGGCCGACGACTTCGCGCGCGGGCACCCCTTGGCGCTCGAGCTGGCCGCCGCGTCGGCGCGCAGGGACCCGGAGCCACCCGCGTCCTCGGCGACCGCGGGCGGCCCCGTGCCGGGTGGACTGCTCGCCTCCTTCGTCGAGGGCCTCCCGCCGGCGGGCGCCGTCGCCCTGGAGGCCGCCTCGACCTCGCGGCGGATCACCGAGCCACTGCTGCGCGCCCTGCTCCACGACGACGCCGACGGGGAGACCGACGCCGAGCGGGCCCGGGCCGCCTTCGAGAGCCTGCGCCGCCTCCCGTTCGTGGAGAGCGCCCCGGACGGCCTGGTGATGCACGACGTCGTGCGGGACACCGTCGGCCACGAGCTCGGCGTCCGCGATCCCGAACGGCGCCGCCGCTACCGCCGGCGCGCCGCCCGCTTCCTCGCCGCCCGGCCGTCGGCGCGCGACGACCTCTGGGAGCGCACCGCCGACCTCATGTTCCTCATCGACAACCCCGTCGTGCGCGACGCCTGCTTCCCCAGCTCCCGGCCCGCCCACGTCGTCGAACCGGGCCGGCCCGGCGACGGTGCCGAGATCGCCGCGATCGCGGCGGAGCACGAGCCGCCGTCCGTGGCGGACGCCCTCGCCCGCTGGTGGACCGGGCACCCCGAGAGCTTCGCCGTCGCCCGGGAGCCCGACGGGTCGGTCGCCGCGTTCGTGCAGATCGCCGAACTGGCGTCGGTCGATCCCGCCCTGCTGGCCTCCGACCCCGTGGCCCGGCCCTGGGTGGAGCACCTGGGCGCGCACCCTCCCGACCCCGGCGAGCGGGTCCTGCTCATGCGCCGATGGCTCGGGCGGGAGAGCGGGGAGCTGCGCTCGCCCCCGGTGTCGGCGTGCTGGCTGGACGTCAAGCGCACCTACATGCAGTGGCGTCCGCAGCTGCGCCGGCTCTACTCCACGGTCGTGGACCTCCCCCGGCTCGGACCGATCTTCCTGCCGCTCGGGTTCGCGCCGACCGGTCCGGGCGTCGAGGTCGACGGGACGACCTACCAGCCGGTGTGGCTGGACTTCGGGCCGGACAGCGTCGACGGCTGGCTGGGACGGCTGGTCGACACCGAGACCGACGAACCCGCCGCCGGCGAGTGCGAGCTGTCGCCGCGGGAACGCGAGGTGCTCGCCCTGCTCGCCGACGGCTTGTCCAACCGTCACATCGGGGGGCGCCTCCACGTCAGCGAGAAGACCGCCGGACGCCACGTCTCGAACATCTTCACCAAGCTCGCCGTCCACACGCGCGCGCAGGCCGCCCGCGTGGCCGCGGAACGGGGCTGGCTCGGCACCTGAGCCTCCTCCTCGGAGCCTCCCGCCCGGATGGGGTGTCCGGGTCAGCGACATGGCGTGATCGCCCGATGCCCCGCGCGCCCGCTCCTCCCTAGCGTCGAGGCGCGCCGGTCCACCGGGCCGCGCCCGCCACCGCGCCACCTGGGGGCTCCCGTGTCCGTCGCTGACCGCCGGTTCGACGAGTTCTCCGGCCGGCTGCTCGAGGAGGCTGACTTCCACGCGGCCGCGGAGCGCGCCCTGGCGCGCTACCCCGGCCCGGTCGGCGAGCTCCTCCACCGCGAGCTCTCCGCCTACGCCCGGTTCGGGCACCGCTTCGCGACCGACGTCGACGCCCTCATGCCGGACCTGACGATCCACCTCTTGGTGCCGGGAGCGCCGCCCGAGGCGGTGCGCGGCGCGCGTGGTCGCCGCTCGCCGGGACCGCCGCTGTGGCCGCGGCCGGTACGCGTCGCCGACGCCGGACGTCCCACCACCAGGAAGGACCCACCATGATCGACATCATGAGTCGCCTCGACGCCGTCACCCGGAGGACGGCGTCCGCGCTCGCCGCGCGCCGTCCCTCAGTGGCAGGGGAACCCGAGGAAGTGGCGCGCGTCGTGCACCAGCTCGTGGATCACCGAGCTGTCGCCGAAGAGCGACGTCGCGCCCTGGTCGATCCCGATGAGGTAGTAGAGCACCAGCCCGACCACCACCGCGCTGACCAGCCACGGCAGCGTCTCGGAGGCCGGCACGGCCACGGCCGTCGCCCGGCCCTTCGCAGCGGCGACACCAGAGGTCATGGCTTCTCCTCGAAGACGGCGGGGCGTGCGTCCACCTCCGACCCAACCCGGCGTGATCAGGACATGTCAATTCCTGTGCACCGATCGCATCACTCCGTCAGCGCGGGCCCATCCGGAGCGCGCCGTCCATCCGGATCACGTCGCCGTTGAGGTAGTCGTTGGCGACGATCATGGCCACGAGCCGGGCGTACTCCTCCGGGGCGGCGATGCGCTGCGGGAAGGGCACGCTCTCGCCGAGCCCGGCACGGACCTCGTCGCTGAAGCCGGCCATCATCGGCGTGTCGACGATGCCCGGCGCGATCGTCATGACGCGGATGCCGTACTGCGCGAGGTCGCGGGCGGCGGTGACGGTCATCCCCGCGACACCGGCCTTGGACGCGGCGTACGCGACCTGGCCGACCTGCGCCTCGTAGGCGGCGATCGACGCGGTGTTCACCACGACGCCCCGCTGGCCCTGGGCGTCCGGCGACAGGGCGGCCATCGCCTCGGCCGCCAGGCGCATCACGTTGAAGGTGCCGAGCAGGTTGACCTTCAGGACCGTGTGGAAGAGGTCCAGGTCGTGCGGCCCGCGGCGGGACAGCACGCGGGCGGACGGGGCGATGCCCGCGCAGCTGACGGCGAGCCGCAGCTCGCCGCCGTCCTCCTGGATGCGCGCGACGGCGGCTCGGACCTGCTCCCCGTCGGTGACGTCGGCCGCGACCAGGCGGACGTCACGGCTGGTCGCGGCCGCCTCGGCGACGGCCTGCTCGAGGTCCAGCCCGTACACGGTGGCCCCGCCCCGGGCGAGAGCGGCCGCCGTCGCGGCTCCCAGGCCGGAGGCCGCTCCGGTGACGAGCGCAGCGATGCCGTCGAGCTGCATGCCCGGTCCCCTCTGTCGTCGTACGACGAGTATGGGGCTCCGCCCCGGTGATCAGGGTGCAGTGATCAGGACACCGTGGAGGAACGACCGGTCCCCTCGGTGCCGGGTCCGGACAGGAGCCCACGCACCGACCGGCGGGCCTGGGTCTTCTTGCTGTGCAGGAGGGCGGTCTCGACGGCGCGGTGCGTTCCCTCGGGCTCCTCGACGTCCACGACGAGGCGGTGGAACGGACGCCCCGACAGGTAGACGACGACGACGCGGGGGCTCCGGCGGACACCCCACAGCTGGCGGCGTTCGCCGATCCCCCAGGAGCCCACGCGGAGCCGCCCGGGCCACCAGGAGCCCGGACAGGGCACGTGCGGGCTCGAGGCGATCGCCTCGGCCCTGGTCATCACCCGCGAGCCGACGATCCGCTCGAACGAGACGTCGAGCCCCCGCGTGCACGCGGCCACCCGGTCGACCCCGGTGAACTGCATCCGGAGCCCGGTCGGCGTCACGGCGAGGCTGATCGCCATCGGCCCCCCTCGAGTCTGCGCGCGGGCGCAGTCGACCGACTGCCCCTCCAGCGCGTCGACCCGGGGTCCGAGGGGCGAACGCGATCGTCACTGTGTCGTCGCCCGAGGCCTGAGGGTTACCGACGGGGACCGCGCCTCACCGCTCGATGAGGCGCATCTGCTCCTCGGTGTGGTGTTCGCCCTCGGCCGGGGGCAGCGTGTCGAGGCGGCTCCGCTGCTCGTCGGTGAGCTCGACGCCGTCGGCGGCGGCGTTCTCCTCGACGCGGCTGACCCGCTTGGTGCCCGGGATCGGCGCGATGTCGGCACCCCGGCTCAGCAGCCACGCGAGGGCGACCTGCGCCGGGGTGGCGCCGGCCTCGGTGGCGACGGCCTGGACCTCGTCGGCGAGGGCCAGGTTGCGCCGGAAGGCCTCCCCGACGAACCGCGGGTTGTCCTTGCGGAAATCGTCGTCGGCGAAGTCCTCGATCGAGCGGATCTGCCCGGTGAGGAACCCGCGTCCCAGCGGCGAGTAGGGCACGAGACCGATCCCGAGCTCGCGCAGCAGCGGGAGGATCTCCTCCTGGTCGCGGGTGAACAGCGAGTACTCCGACTGCAGCGCCGTGATCGGGTGGGTGGCGTGGGCGCGGCGGATCGTGTCGGTCCACGCCTCCGACAGGCCGATGTGGCGGACCTTGCCGGCCCGGACGAGCCCGGCGACGGCGCCGACGGTCTCCTCGATCGGGGTGCCCGGGTCGACGCGGTGCTGGTAGTAGAGGTCGATGTGGTCCACGCCGAGACGTCGCAGCGACCCCTCGACCGCCGCACGGACGTTGTCCGGGCTCGAGTCGGCGCCCTGTCCGCCGGTGTGGGAGATCAGGCCGAACTTGGTGGCCAGCACGACCTCGTCGCGCCGGCCCCTGATCGCGCGGCCGACCAGCTCCTCGTTGACGTACGGGCCGTACACCTCGGCGGTGTCGATCAACGTGATGCCCAGGTCGAGGGCGCGGTGGATGGTGCGGATCGACTCGTCGTCGTCGCTGCCGGCACCGGTGTAGCCGTGGGACATGCCCATGGCTCCCAGGCCGATGCGGCTGACCTCGAGGTCGCCCAGCTTCGCGGTCTTCACGGTGTGGTCCTCAGGGTGTCGGGGCGGCTGTCCACGCGCTCGACGGTACGAGCAGCGCGCGGCGCGTGGGGGCCCTGGTGTCACCCCGCACGGGCTGGACGCCGACGCCTCGACCTGGCCGACTGACCCCGACACGGTCGGACGACGGGAAGGCAGCGGACATGGATCTGGGCATCGCGGGGCGGACGGCACTCGTCTGCGCCTCCACCTCGGGCCTCGGCCTCGCGACGGCGGCGGCCCTGGCCCACGACGGCGCGACGGTGGTCGTCAGCGGGCGGTCCGACGAGCGCGTCCGCGAGGCGGCGTCGGGGCTGCCCGGCGCCGTGGGGATCGCGGTGGACCTCGTCGAGGAGGGCGGCGCGGAGCGGCTGTACGCGGCCACGGTCGAGCGGGTCGGCGAGCCCGACATCCTGGTGCTCAACGGCCCGGGGCCGGCGCCCGGCTCCGCCCGGGACGTCGGTCCGGACGGCATCCGCACGGCGATCGCGACCCTCGTCGCGCCGCACCAGGTCCTGCTGGACCGGGCGCTGCCCGGGATGATCGACCGCGGGTGGGGTCGCGTGCTGAGCATCAGCTCCAGCGGCGTGCAGGCCCCGATCCCCGGGCTCGCGCTGTCGAACCTGGGGCGCGCAGCGCTCGCCGGCTACCTCAAGACCCTCGCGACCGAGGTGGCGCCGGCCGGGGTCACCGTCAACTCGCTGCTGCCCGGGCGCATCGCGACGGCGCGGGCGGAACAGGTCGACACGGCGGCCGCGGAACGCACCGGCCGCTCGCGCGAGGAGGTCGAGGCGGAGGTCCGGGGCACCATCCCGGTGGGGCGGTACGGCGATCCCGCCGAGTTCGGCGCGGCCGCGGCGTTCCTCTGCAGCGCCCCGGCCGGGTACATCACGGGCACGGTGCTGCGCTGCGACGGCGGCATGCTGCCGACCCTCTGACGAGGCGGTGGCCGGTCGGCGGGTGGGTCCTGCGACCCGACAGCGTCGACCCACCCATCTGGCCGGTGATACAGCCCGATGGCGCGCTTCCCGAGCGGGGTGATCCACGTTACGCTCGGCTCGCGTTTGGACTAGTGGAGTGGGCCTTTCAGCGGGGTGACGGTCGTGGGCAATTCGGTCCTGGGCGATCTTTCGAGCCAGCTGCGCGTGGCGTTCCACCGCGTCCAGGACTGGGCGTATCCGGATCAGGTCGATCACGGCGCGTTCCGGGCCTACATGAAGACGCCCCACGACGTCGGCGGTGAGCCGGACCCTCCGGCCTTGTTCGAGGACAAGGAGGAGGAGCAGTGGGAGCTCAACACCTTCGTCACCTGTGAGGTCCTGGGCTGGCGGGGCATCTGGACCTCGGAGGAACGCCGGAGGATCGGCAACGTCGACCTCGGACGGACGAACTATCTCGGCCTGCCCTACTACGGCCGCTGGCTGTGGGCGATCGCCCGCTGCCTGGTCGAGAAGCGGCACATCACCCTCGGCGAGCTGATCGAGCGGGTGAGCGAGGTCCGGGATCGGTACGCCGGCGGCATCCACGGTCCCCTCGACGCCGCCCCCCGCACGACCGGGGACACCGAGGCGGTCGCCCGCAACCACCACCACGTGGACGCGGTCGGCAAGGGCGATCCGCAGTGCTTCGCCGACACGGCGGGCACGCCCGGGTTCGCGGTCGGTGATGCGGTGTCCGTGCGTGAGCTCCCCACGATCTTCTACACGCGCACCCAGGAGTACCTGAGGGGCGCGAGCGGAACGGTCGCCAAGGTCTCCTACGAGAGCCTGGCGCCGGAGGACGAGGCGTTCGACCGCGAGGACCAGGAATCGGAGTGGTTCTACATCGTGCGCTTCCGGATGGCTGACCTGTGGACGGCGTACACGGGCCCTCCGCACGACACGCTCCAGGCAGAGATCTCGGAGCGCTGGCTCCGACCGGCGGTCTAGCCCGCCGGCACGAGCCGCGGGGACGAGGAGGGGGACGGGGATGACGGACCTGGACGGGTCGGGGCACGACACGCACCAGCACGCCGGCACGGCACCGATGGTCGAGGAGGTCACCGACTTCGAGGTGCTGGAGATCGCGCTACGGGAGCTCGCCATCGAGAAGGGCCTGTTCACCGCGGAGGACCACCGGCGCTACACCGAGCACGTGGAGCAGCTCGAGCCGGCCGCCGGGTCGCGGTTCGTCGCCAAGGCGTGGCTCGATCCGGAGTTCCGGCGGCTGGCGCTCGACGACGCCATCACCGCGTCCCGCGAGATGGGCATCGACTGGCTCCACCCGACCGGGTTCGGCACCCCCAGCGACTTCACCGCGTTCGAGGTGCTCGAGGACACCCCGACGCTGCACCACGTGATCGTCTGCACCCTGTGCTCCTGCTATCCCCGCCCGATCCTGGGCATGTCGCCGGAGTGGTACCGGACGCCGAACTACCGTCGCCGCATCGTGCGGTGGCCGCGCCAGGTGCTCGCGGAGTTCGGCCTCTATCTGCCCGAGGACGTCGAGGTCCGCGTCGAGGACTCCAACTCGAAGCACCGGTTCATGGTGCTCCCGGTCCGGCCCGCCGGTACGGAGGGATGGAGCGAGGAACAGCTCGCGGAGATCGTGACCCGCGACTGCCTGATCGGTGTCGCCCTGCCCAAGCCGGGGGTGACCACGAACGCGGCCCGTCCGGTGCACGCCGCGCTCCGTCCGGTGACGAGCGACTAGTCCACGGGGACACGACATGACGACCGACCACGACATCGCCTCCGTCCGGGTCCGGACGCTGGAACACATCGTCGAGCACGACCAGGTCTGGGAGCGGATGGCCGCGGAGTACGGCGTCACCCAGGCGGTGCCGCCCTGGAAATCCAGCCTCGACGCGATGTGCGACGCGCTCGACGAGGAGGGGGCGGCGCTGCCCCCGCTCACCCGTCGCGACGACGAGGACCGTGTCACCCGCGAGGTGTACGCCTCGCTGCCCCACCCGGAGAACCAGCTCGTCGCCCTGGCCCACTCGTTGGTCGCCCGGAACGTCATCGACGAGACCGAGCTCGCCGCGCGCCTGAACGCGGTGCGCGCGCGACTCGACGCGGGCGGGGCCTGACCGGTCCCCGCGACTCGGCGGTGATCTCGGGAAGCGGCTCCGGCCCCGACGTACCGTGGGCGGGTGCCCGTCGTCCGTTCGTGCCGGCTGTGCTCGCAGGGGTCGCGGCCCTGGCAGGTGGCGCTGTGCGGCACCCGGGCCCGGCTGCACGGCGACGACCCGGCCGCTCAGCTCGTCCGCTTCGTCACGGTGGGCGTGATCAGCTCGCTGGTCTACTTCGGTCTGTTCCTGCTGCTGCGGCCGTTCGGCATCCAGCTGGCCAACCTCACCGGCGCCGTCGTCTCGTCCGTTCTGGCCAACGAGCTGCACCGGCGGCTCACCTTCCACGCCGAGGGACGGATCGGCTGGTGGACGGCGCAGTGGGAGGGCGGCGGGCTGGCGGCGGCCGGCCTGGTCGCCACCGCCACCGCCCTGGCGCTGCTCGAACCCGTGGTGAGCGATGCCTGGTGGGCGCAGCTGCTGCTCATCGCCGCGGTGACCGGCGCGGTCGGTTCGCTGCGGTTCGTCGTGCTCCGGCTCTGGGTGTTCTCCACCCACGCGCGCCGGACCACGACGCGGCACGAGCCCGAGCCGGCCTGATCCGGGCGCCTCGACCGGCTCGCCCTCAGATGTTCGAGGCGTCGGGCGGGAGCTCCGCCGGAGGCCGGGGCATGGCGTCCCCGCCGGACCCGCCCGCGCAGGAGGCGTCGAGGGTGTAGGCGGTCATCGACAGGGACCCGTACGCGTACCCGTCGACGAGGACGTCCATCGTCGGGTCGGCGCTCGCCCCGGCCATCCCGGCGAAGTACAGGGCCGGGATGAAGTGGTCCGGCGTCGGCACCGCGTGCCCGAAGTCGGCGTGGGCGTCGAGCGTGGCGAACTCCGTGGGCGCCGTCAGCATCCGCTCGCGCGAGACGTCGCTGAAGCGCTTCGCCCAGTCGTAGCCGTCGTCGGCGAGCGCCCAGTCCATCGCCCGCAGGTTGTGCACCACGTTGCCGCTGCCGATCACGAGCACACCGCGACGGCGCAACGGGGCGAGCTTCGCGCCCAGCTCGAGGTGGTAGTCGAAGGGCTTGTCGGCGTTGATGCTCAGCTGCACGACGGGGATCGAGGCGTCGGGGAAGGCGTGCAGGAGCACGGACCACGTGCCGTGGTCGATCCCCCAGCTGTCCACGTCGGCCCCGACCCAGGTCGGATGGACGATCTCGCTGATCTCGTCGGCGAGCTCGGGCAGCCCCGGTGCGGGGTACTGGACGTCGAAGAGCTCGGCCGGGAAGCCGTAGAAGTCGTGGATGGTGCGCGGTCGCGGCATGACGGTGACGGCGGTGGCGTTGATGTACCAGTGCGCGCTGATCACCAGGATCGCGCGCGGGCGCGGCACGGCGGCCCCCAGCGAGTGCCAGGCCGTGGTGTAGCGGTTGACCGCCAGCGCGTTCATCGGGTTCCCGTGCCCGAGGAACGCGGCCGGCATCAGCGTGTCCTCCGGTGCCGGTCCTGTCGTGGTGCCGGGGTCGACCATCGCGGTCCACCACCTTCCTGAGGCCCGTGTGGCCCGCTCGGTACTCCCCCACCCTGTCGACTCTTCCGCGCGGGCACATCCCGCGGACGGGCGCAGCGCTCGCCGCGCCGCTACGGCACGTCGCTGGGCTCGGAGACGAAGTGGGCGCTGCCGAGGAACACGAACTGGACGAAGCCGGCCAGGGCGATCACCACCGGCAGGAAGATCCCGGCCAGGTTCATGTCCCAGGCACCCACCGGGGCGTACACGGCACCGGCGGCGAACATCGCGGCGGCCAGGGCCGCCTTGGACACCGCGACGCGGCGCAGCCACGCCGGGTGGCGCAGGGTCACGAGGATCGCCAGGCCGACCGCGGCGAGGACCGCGAACTGGGGCAGGCCCAGCCGGACGCCGGCCACGGTCGCCGTGGCGGACTCCCCGGCGCCCAGGACGCCGAGGCCGACGCCGCCGAGCGCCAGCGCGAGGACGCCCTCCACCGCCATCGAGAACCGGGTCCGACGCGTGAACCGCCGGGCCTCCTCCTCGAGGTGGGCGGTGGCCATCGCCCGCACGTCCCGACCCGTCGCCACGGTCCCCATCGTCGCGCTCCTTCCCCTCACGTCGCACTGCTCGTCACGGGGCGGCCACGCCGCCCTCACCAGCGAGGATGCCGCGAGGTGCCGCCTCTCCGGTTGTAGAGTCGAACAATTCAGCGACCCCTCGTTGTCGGAGGAGGACAGATGATCACGTTGGATCGCCTCGTCAACGTGCTGGCCGGCAGCGGCGCCCGGCTCGCCGGCGGAGCCCGCGAGCGTGACGTCATGCTGCGGAGCCTGGTCGTGCACGACCCGACCGACCCGCGCACCGCCACCGGCGACGTCTTCCTGGCCGTCGGGGTCGACTCGACGGCGGAGGCGGTCGACCTGGCCGGGTCCGCGCGCGCGGCGGTGGTGCTCGTCCGCGCCCCGGCGCCGCTCGAACCCGCGATCTCCGCGACGGCCGAGCACGCGGGCATCGCGGTCGTTCTGGCCGATCCCGAGGTCTCGTGGAGCCACCTCACCGGGCTGGCCTACGGGCTGGTCCTCGAGGGCCGCGAGACCGAGTCGGGCCGGGGCCCGACCGACCTGTTCGCCCTGGCCGACACCCTCGCCGCCGCGCTCCGCGACTCCTCGGTCGTGATCGAGGACCAGCTCTCCCGCGTGCTGGCCTACTCGAGCTCCGACGACGTCGTCGACACGGTGCGCTCGCAGACCATCCTGGGGCGACGGCTGCCCGACCGCGTCCGGGAGCTCTTCGCCGAACGCGGGGTGTTCCGCCACCTCGCCGCCTCCGACGAGCCCCTGTTCGTCGAGCCCTCCGCGGCACACGGCTTCGGCGGGCGCATGGTCATCGCCGTGCGCGCGGGGCGGGAGCTCCTGGGCTCGTTGTGGGTCGAGACCGCCGTCCCCTTCGACGCCGCGCGCCGCCGGGTCCTCGAGGACGGCGCACGGACCGCCGCGCTGCACCTGCTGCGCTCGCGCGCGAGCGCCGACCTGGAGCGTCAGGTGGAGTCCGACCTGGTCACCCACCTGATCGAGGGCATCGGCGACGCCCCGGCCATGATCAGTCAGCTCGGGCTGCCCCGGCACGGGCTGCGCGTCGTGGCGCTGCAGGCCCACGTGGAGGACGAGCAGCACGCCGGGGTCCTGCTGGCCTTCGAGCACGTCACGACGGGCTTCGGCTGGTCCCGGCCCGGCCGCAGTGCCCTGTTCGCCCACACCGTCTACACCCTGCTCCCCGCCGGGGACGACACCGTCGAGGCCGCGCGCGACTGGCTGGCGGCCGTGCGCGGCGGTCTCCCCGCCCACGTGGGACTGGTGGCCGGGATCGGCGGTCCGGCCGAGGCCGCGCTGCTGCCGGCCAGCCGGCGCGAGGCCGACGAGTGCCTGGCCCTGCACGCCGCTCGTCCCGAGCTCCCGCCCGTGGCGTACGACGAGTCGTGGGACCGCATCGTGCTCCGCCGCCTGCGGGCCGTCACCGCCGCGGGCCGCATGCCCGAGCGCGGTCCGGTGGCCGAGCTCCAGCGCCACGACCGGCGCCACGGGACACACCACGTCGCGACGCTGCGGGCCTGGCTGGCCGCCCACGGGGACATCGGCGCCGCCGCGACGGCCCTCGACGTCCACCCGAACACCGTCCGGTACCGCCTGCGGAAGATGGACGAGGCCACTCCCCTCGCCACCGATCACCCCGACCAGCGACTCGCCCTGATCATCGCCCTCGCCGCGATGGACGAGGACCCGATCCCTTAGGTCACGTCCGCCCGGGCGGCGGTGTACCGGCCGCGCCGGCAGGGGCGCCCAGCAGCGGCGTCCGCCGGAGTCGGCGCAGGAGCCAGACCATGAGGGCGGTCAGCGCGGCGAAGAACACCGCAGGCCCCGGAGACTGCGCCACGACCATCAGCAGCGCGAGGGCCGCGAAGGCCACCGTCGCCACGGCGTGGAACGCCAGCTCGAAGGTGCGCTGCCGACGGGCCCGCCACGCGTACGTGGAGAAGGCCGTGGACCACCGCGGGTCGTCGGCGAGCAGATGGTTCTCGATGTCGAGCAACATCGCGCGTTCTCGGTCGTCGAGCATGTCGGGCCTCCCATCGGGCCTCGGGTCGGTCGGGGTTCAGCGCAGGGGATCGAACGGGAGCAGCGCGGTCGGCTGCTTCCCGGTGGTGATCTGTTCGGCCAGCAGGCGGCCGGTCACCGGCCCGAGCGTCACGCCCCACATCCCGTGGCCGCCCGCGACGTAGACGCCGGGACGGCGTGTGGCGCCCACGAGCGGGAGCGCATCGGTGGTGACCGGACGGGCACCCACCCAAGGACTGCTGCGCTCGTCCCAGCGGACCCCGGTGAGGAGGTCGCGGACCGAGGCGACGATGGCGTCGGCCCTGGTGGTGTCGGCCGGTCGGTCGGCCGCGCGGAACTCCATCGTGCCCGCCACCCGCAGGCGGTCCCGGTACGGCGTGCACGCGACGCGCGCCCCCGGCAGGTAGATCGGCCCGTGTACCGGGGCGTCGGTCGGCACGGTGAACGAGTAGCCGCGCCCGGCGCGCACCGGGACGCGCACACCACGGCCGCGGGCGAGCTCCCCGAGGTGGGCGCCGGTCGCGAGCACCGCGACGTCCGCGCCGACGGGCGGGCCCTCGTCCGCGGACACGAGGACGCGACCCCGGTCGACCCGGACCGCCGAGACGGCCATCCGGGACCGGATGGTGGCGCCACGCCGGACGACGGCGTGGGCCAGCTGGTCGACGAACCGCGCAGGATCGAGGAACCGCTGCCCGTCGACGCGCACCCCCGCCACGATGCGGTCCGAGAGCTGGGGACGCGCAGCATGCAGCTCTGCGCCGTCGAGATCGTGGACCGACACCGGCACGCCGACGGCCTCCACGAGGGCGAGCTCGCGCCGGAAGGCCGCGGCCGCCCGGGGATCCGAGAACCCCGCGACGATGGGGGACTCGACGTCCCCGACGTCGACGCCCTCGCCCGACAGCGTGTCGTAGGCCGCCAGGCTCTCGACGAGGAGAGGCAGGGAGGCCTCGAGCGCCCGGCGCCAGTGACGGGTGGTGCAGTGGGCGGCGAAGCGCAGCAGGAAGTGCCACAGCCGCGGGTCCGGCCGCGCGGGGACGCTGAGCGGAGCACGGGGATCGAACAGTCCCCGCAGCCCCTCCCCCAGCACGTGCGGCGACGTCAGCGGGAGCGCGAGCCCCGGCGACACCCACCCGGCATTGCCCCACGAGGCGCCGCTGCCGACCTCGTCACGGTCGACCACCGTCACGTGGACACCGCGGTCCTGCAGGAACCACGCCGTCGACAGCCCGACGACTCCCGCCCCGACGACGACCGCACTGCGCGGCGTGATGTCGCCACCGAACTCGGCCATGGCCGACCTCCCCACACTCCAGAGACGCCTCCGACGATGACCGAGACCGCGCGGGTATTCGTTGTCCCCTACGGACAACGATGCCGAGCTCGATTGACGGGATCGGACAACTCGCGCTCGCCACCGAGGCCGCACCCTGAGGACACGGAGACGGACTCGGCGCTCCGGCGACGTCACGCCGGGCAGCCACACAGGGAGGCGCGCATCGTGGGGACCGACGGCGGAGCGTGGCTGAGTGCGCAGGGCCATCAGCAGGCCCGCACCGAGCTCGAGCGGCTCCTGCTGAGCCACCGCGCAGCTCGCATGCGACTCGACGTCGACGACGACGCCGGGGCTGGTCACCGGTGGCGGGAACGGCGGATCCGCCATCTCCAGGAGCTCCTGCTCGGCGCGACCGTCGCCACCGCACCCGCGGACGACGGCATCGCCGAGCCGGGCATGGTGCTCACCGTCCGCATCGACGACGGCCCGGAGACGGAGACGTTCCTGCTCGCCGAGAGCAACGTCCCCACCCCCTCCGAGATCGAGGTCTCCTCGCCGGCCTCCCCCATCGGACGGGCCGTACTCGGTGCGCGCGACGGCGAAACCCGCACCTGCCGGCTCCCGGACGGGCACACGATCTCGATCACGCTCCTCGCCGCGAGGCCCTACGGCCGCCACGTCGCCGCGCTCGACGGGACGGGCGCCACCGAGGGGTGAGCGGGCGGTGGAGCACGAACCGCTCGCGGCACGCGGGGCAGGGTGACTACCCGATCGGGTGGTCGCTCGGCCCGGTCCCCTGACAAGGTGGTCGGGGTGGCACCAGCGCCGTGCGGTCGGGCGGTGCGGCTCGCGCGAGTCGGCGCCGGGGCCCGCGAAGCACCTCGGGGGTCACGGAGCCCCGCGCCGGGTGTGGGCGACGGAGGACAGTCGATGACGACCGAGCCGGAGGTCTCCCCGCCCGCCGCGCCACGACGGGCGCCCCGTGAGGCGTCCGCTCGATTCCGGGCGCCGACGCACGTGCACAACGTCATCGAACGGCGGCGGGTGCTCGCGGACCTGCGTCGTTCCGAACCGCGACGGCTCACGGTCATCCACGCCCCGGCCGGGTACGGGAAGTCGACGCTCGCGGTGCAGTGGCTGGCGATCCTGCAGGACGGCGGGGCCCAGGTGGCCTGGCTCGGCCTGCACGGCGACGACAACGACCCGCACTGGTTCCTGGCCCACCTGCTCGAGGCCGTGCGCCGGGCACTCCCGTCGGCGGCGGAAGCGATCGGCGATCTCGCGGCCCTGATCGAGCAGAACGCGGAGGACATGCAGGGCTACACGCTGTCGGCCCTCCTCGAGGTCATCGGCGACGTCGACGGCAGGTTCGTGATCGCGTTCGACGACTGGCACCTCGTCGACGACTCCGAGGCCCGCCGGGCGCTGGTCCACCTCCTCGACTTCGCGCCACCGAACCTGGCGGTCGTGCTCACCAGCCGTCGCCGGCCACAGCTGCCGTTGAGCCGGCTGCGCGTGCGGGGTCACCTGGTGGAGATCGACGCCGACCTGCTGCGCTTCGACCTCGACGAGACCCGGGAGTTCCTCGTCGAGCTCAACGGGCTGCGCCTCGACGGCGACGACGTCGCGCGGCTCTCCGCCGGCACCGACGGGTGGGTCGCCGCGCTGCAGCTGGCGTCGCTGTCGTTGCGGGACAGCGCCGACCCCGCCACGTTGATCCGCGGGTTCTCCGGACGTCACCACTCGGTGGGCGAGTACCTGGCGGAGAACGTGCTCGACGCGCTCCCGGCCGACGTCCTGGACTTCCTGCTGGCCACCTCGGTGTGCGACCGGCTCTGCGGCGACCTCGCGGGCGTGCTCGCGGGCCGGGGGGACGGCCAGGCGATGCTCGAGGAGCTCGAGAGCCGGGACCTGTTCCTGCGTCCGCTCGACACCGAACGGGAGTGGTTCCGCTACCACCACCTGTTCGCCGACTACCTCCGCCGTCGACTCGACCGCGACCATCCCGACCGGGTCGTCGCGCTGCACTCCCGGGCGTCGGCATGGTTCGCCGAGCAGGCCCTGGTCCCGGAGGCCGTGGCGCACGCGCTGAGCGGCGGCGACGTCCGGCGGGCCACCGACCTCGTCGAACAGCACGCGATGCCGCTCGTGGAGCACAGCCGGATGGTGAGCCTGCTGGGGCTGCTCGGCCGGCTGCCGTGCACCGCGGCCGACGACCGTCCCCGGCTGCTGATGGCCGTCGCGTGGGCGAACTGCCTCCTGCAGCGCAGCGCGGCCGCCCAGGCCTCGCTCGACGCCCTCCGACCCGCGCTGTCGGCCGCGGGGGCCTCCGAGGAGATGCGCAGCGAGGCCGACGTGGTGCAGGCGTGCATCGACGTCTACGGCGACCGCACCGACCGGGCCGAGCGACTGGTCGAGCACAGCCTCCGGTGCGCACGCAGCTACCGGCCGTGGGTCGTGGCGGTGGCGGCGAACATCCAGTCCTTCTGCGACATCCACGCGATGCGGTTCGCCCGCGCCCGCGAGTGGCAGTGCTGGGCCGTCCCGTTCCACGAGAGGACCACCGGCCCGTTCTCCGGCGTGTACGGCCGCTGCTTCGCCGGGATCGCCGCCCTCTCCCAGCTCGACATCCCCGAGGCGCAGGCGCAGCTCGAGGGCGCCGTCGTCCTGGCGCGGCGGTCGGCGGGGCGCCGCTCGCACGCCGCCCAGCTGGCCGGCGCACTGCTCGGGGAGCTGCACTACCTCCGGGGCGAGGTCGCCGAGGCCGAACGGCTGCTGGACGAGGGCGGCGAGCTCGGGGCCGAGAGCGGGGTCGTCGACTTCATGATCGCGAGCTTCGTGCTGTTGGCGCGTATCAGGGCCGGGCGCGGCGCGTCCGACGAGTCGGCGGAGGTGCTCGTGGAGGGCGCACGGGTCGCCGACCGGCTCGGGCTGACGCGGCTGCGGGCCGCCGTCGGCGCCGAGCGCGTCGTGCAGATGCTCGCGCGCGGCCGCATCAAGGAGGCGCATCGGGTGGCCCGCGACCTGCCGGAGGGCTCGTCGCGACACGACGGGATCGGCCTCCGGATCGATCAGTTCCGGACGTCGTCGCTCGCGGCGGTGCTCTCCGCCCAGGGTGAGCACGATCGAGCCGTCGCCCTCGTCGAGGACCTGGTCGCCGAGGCCACGGACAACGGGCAGGTGCGCGTCGCGGTCGAGCTCTCGATCCAGCTGACCGGGATCGAGCAACGCGCCGCCCGGTACCTGGCCGCCGAACGCACCCTGGCGGGCGTCCTCGACAGGATCGTCGCGGCGGGCGTCCCCCAGCTCGTCCACGAGGGCGGCCCGGACGTGCGGGCGGTCCTCGCCCGCATCGTCGGCCGACGGCGCGAGGGCGACGTCGACGACTCGCTCCCGCCCGCCGAGGAACTCGGTGCCCTGTTGGCGAACGCGCCGCCGCCGATCGGCCGGGCCTCGGCGGGGGATCTCAACGGCCGGGAGCTCGAGGTCGTCCGCATGCTCGACGTCGGGCGCAGCAACCAGCAGATCGCGCGCGCCCTGGGGGTCACCGTCAACACGGTGAAGTGGCACCTGAAGAACATCTTCAGCAAGCTCGACGTCGCCAACCGCGCGGAGGCGGCCTCCGTGGCGCGGCGAGGCGGGCTGTTGATCTGATCGGGGTCGGCCCCGGCGGACCGACCCCGATCACCCGTCACAGAGCGGCGTAGAGGGCCTGCTCGAACTCGCCGTAGAGCGCGAACGCCCCGGGCGAGACGAACGGGAGCGAGTTCGTGTAGATCGACGCGCAGATCCCGGTCGTGGGGTCCACCCAGAAGTGGGTGTTGAACAGGCCCGCCCAGGCGCCACTGCCCGCCCGTCGGCCGCCCGGCACGTCGACGGTGTTGAGCAGCAGCCCGTAGCCCCACTTCCAGCCGGGGCCTGCGTTGAACGAGCAGGTGGTCGCCGGATCGGCGGTGGGGATCTCGGGCGGGAAGTTCAGGGCACCGATCTGGTTGGTGAAGGCGTCCTCGACGCTCGCCTCGGAGAGGATCCGCTCGCCGTCGAGCTCACCGCCACGCAGCAGGGCCTGCTCGAAGCGGATGTAGTCGCGGGGGGTGGAGTAGAGCCCGTGGCCCCCGGCCCACCAGTCCGGGTCCTGCGGGAGCAGTTCGCCTGCCGAGGCCCAGCCGCCGTCCTCGCCCGGCACGTGGACGGTCACGGCGTTCCCGGTGCGTGCCGGGTCGAGCAGGAACATCGTGTCGGCCATGCCGAGCGGGCCGGTGATCTTCTCCTTGACCACCACGTCGAGGCCCTGACCGGTCACGGCCTCGATCACCTTCCCGAGCCAGTCGGTGTTGATGCCGTAGGTGAACCGGGCACCGGGATCGTGCAGCAGCGGGGCCTTGAACGCCCCGGCGCCACCGAGGACGTTCGGGGTGCCGGTGACCTGCTCGTAGCGGGCCAGGTCGGCGTCGAAGAACCAGTAGCCCAGGCCCGAGGTGTGGGTGAGCAGGTGGCGGACGGTCGCCTGGGTGCGCGGTGCCCGCATCCGTGGGGTGTCGCCGTCGAAGCCGTCGAGGACCTGGAGGTCGGCGAACTCCGGGCAGAACTCGGCGACGGGGGCGTCGACGTCGAGACGGCCGGACTCGCGGAGCTGGAGCGCCGCCACGGTCGCGACCATCTTGGTCATCGACATGATCCGGAACTGCGTCCCGGTGGTGACGGTGCCGCCCTGGCCGACGGTCGGGGCTCCGGCACCGCCCTCGTAGACGATGCCGTCGCGGTCGGCGGCGATGGCCGCGACCTGCGGCACCGCCCCGTCGTCGACCGCGGACTGCAGGACCTTGTCGAGGGCGCTGCTGTCGAGGGGCTTGCTCATGATCGGTCTCCGGTCTGCGGGCGCGCCGGTCCCGGGACCCGGGTGCGACGCGGAAGGGTGAGCGAGGAGGACGGGGCTCAGGTTCGGGAGAAGGTCGGGTAGCCGCCGGCGGCTTCCTCCTCGCACTTCTGGCGGTAGGTGCCGACACCCCCGATGTAGGACAGCAGCCGACGCGGCTTGCCCGGCACGTTCGAGCCGAGGTACCACGAGGTCGTCTTCGGGACGAGCGTCGCGTTGGCGAGCTCCTCGTGATGGGCCACCCAGGCGTCCTCGCCGTCCGCGGTCGGCTCGATGGTCGACTTCCCGTCGGCCTTGAGGTCCCGGATCGCCCCGCTGATCCACTCGGTCTGCTGCTGCAGGCAGGTGGTCATGTTGCACAGCGCCGCCGACGGGGCGAGGGGCACCGCGGTGGTCAGCAGGTTCGGGTAGCCGTGCTTGGCCAGGCCCATCGTGGTGCGGATGTCCTGCCCCCACTCCTCGGCCAGCGAGCGGTTGTCCCGGCCGCGGACATCGATCCGGGTCAGCGCGCCGGTGCCGGCGTCGAAGCCGGTGGCGAGGATGATCACGTCGAACTCGTGGAGGGTGCCGTCGGCGAGCTCGATCCCCTCGGGGCGGATCTGCGCGATCGGGTTGTCGCGGACGTTGACCAGGTCGACGTTGTCCTGGTGGTAGACCTCGAGGTAGCCGTTCTCCAGCGGCACGCGGTGGGTGCCGAACCCGTAGTCGGTCGGCACGAGGGTGTCGATGAGGTGCTGGTCGCCGCGAAGACGTGCACGCATCTTGTCGCGCACGAACTCCGAGACCGCCTCACTGATCTCGTCGACGAAGAACACCTCACCGAACCCGGCGAGCCAGAGCTTGAGCGACCCGTCCTGATAGATCTCCTCGAGGATCTCCTGGCGTCGCTCCGGGGAGCAGTCCGCCCAGGCGTGCTCGAAGTCGTACTCGAAGCCGGAGAACGTGTGCGGGATCGTGGCCTTGAGCTCCTCGAAGCGGCTCTTGTACCAGTCCTGTTCCTCCGGCCCGTAGGTCGGATTCTTCATCGGCAGCATGTACTGCGGAGTGCGCGCGAAGACCGTGAGGTGGCCGACCTCGGACGCGATGGTCTGGATGACCTGGATGCCGGTCGCGCCGACCCCGACGACACCGACGCGCTTGCCCTCCAGCTGCGGGCCCTCGGCGGGATAGGCCGACGTGAACACCAGCTGCCCGCCGAACGACTCGATACCCGGGATGTTCCGCAGGGGTGCGGAGAGCATTCCTGCGCAGGAGACGAAGAACTGGGTGTCGACGACGTCGCCCCGGTCGGTGTGCACGAGCCACCGGCCGCGACCCTCGTCGTAGTGCGCGGAGGTGATCCTCGTGCCGAACTGGATGTCCTTGCGCAGATCGAGCCGCTCGGTGATGTAGTGCATCCACCGCTCGATCTCCGGCTGGCCGGGGAACTTCTGGCTCCAGCTCCAGTCCTTGTAGAGCTTCTCGTCGAACAGGTACTGGTAGATGTAGCCCTCGGAATCGAAGCGCGCGCCCGGGTACCGGTTCCACCACCAGGTGCCACCGACGTCGCCGGCGGCGTCGAACGCCTTCACCCGCAAGCCCTGCTCGCGGAGCTGGTGGAGCTGGTAGAGGCCGGCCACGCCGGCCCCGAGCACCACGGCGTCCAGCTCGGTCACGACGGTGGCTGAGGTCATGTGTCGGTGCTCCTTCGTGGAATGGTCCGGCCTCGAAAGACCGAGGCGTGCGTCGCCGGGACGGCGCGCGTGGCGCGCGGGCGATCGCCGCAGCGGCCGCGCCGCGGTCCGGGAACGTCATCAACGGCGTGCGAGCCGTCGGCCTCGGTGCGGCCTCACCCGGAGCACAGGGCCCGCTCCACCGCCGGGAAGGTGATGCCGAGAACCCTGACACCGCCGCCGGGGACGAGACCCACCTACCTGGGTAGTGACCGAGGCCTTCGGCGGGTAGCGGAGCGAGCCGGGGTTCGGGGTCATGCCGATGTCCTGAGACACCACACGATCGGGCGCCGAGCACCGGTCCGAGCGAGCGCCCGGCTGGACGAGCCGTGAGCCTGGAGCCGGTATGAGCTGGCAACTGCTCCTGGAGTTCGTGGGCTCGACCGCGTACGGCGTGCTGTCCGCACTGATCCCGATCTTCAACAGCGAGATCTACATCGTGGCGTCACAGGTCGGGGGGTTCGCCGAAGAGGTCACGGCGGCCACCGGCTGCGCCCTCGGCCAGAGCCTCGGGAAGGTCGGCGTGGTCGTCGGGCTGCGGCGGGGCGCCACCTCCGGGTGGGTCCAGCGGATGCGCGACCGCCCCCGGAGACCGACCGGGAAGGTCCGGACGACGGTGCGAGGCTGGTCGGACCGCATGATCGAGCTCCTCGGTGAATCCCGGTGGGGAGTGGCGATCGTCTTCCTGTCGGCCTGCGTGTTCATCCCGCCGCTGTATCCGCTGACGCTCGCCGTGGTCAGGACGCGGATGTCCGTCGTCGCCTTCGGCCTGGCCGTCCTCGTCGGGCGGATGCTGCTGTTCCTGGCCATCGCCTTCGGGGTGTCGGCTCTGGTCCATTGATCGGCGGGTCGCACGCCCATCAGGAGCGGTCGCGCAGGCCTGAGCTCGCGCACGTCACCGTTCCGGGTCCGACGGCTCCTCGTGGCAGAACTCGTCGAGCGACTCGTAGGCACGGGCGAACCCCTCGGCACCCAGCAGCAGGGCGTCCCGCTCCTCCGGGCTCATGACCTCGGTGACGCGCTCCAGTGCCTTCGCCCGCGCACCCGCGAGATCGGAGAGGATCGCCCGCCCGGCGGGTGTGAGCTCGAGCCAGGTGGCGCGGCGGTTGTCGGCCGCGACCTCCCGTGTGATGAGCCCGGCCGCGGTCAGCCGGTCGCTGATGCGACTGGCGGTCGACGGGGGCACGCCGAGCGCCTCCCCGAGCGCGGTCACCTTGGCGCCCCCGAGGTGATCCAGCGACTGCAGCGCTCGGAGGTGCGACGGGGAGACGTTCTCCTCCATGGCACTGAGCACGCCGACGCTGAGCTCGAGCAGACCCCGCAGGGCGAGCTCCAGGCGATCGGCGAACGGCGCGCCGGCTTCGTCATGATCGACGAGGCCCGTCCCCTCCGCCACGGCGCTGCCGGCCGGCTCACCCATGCCCACATCGTCCCCATCGTGGTCTCTGAAGCGTCGGCCGCAGGCGCCCGCAGCCCCGGTCGTGCACCATGCACGATCATCACTCAGCACGGCAAGCGCACGTCCGAGCAGGGTCGCAGCGGCCCTCCGCGACCGCTGCGTCACCCGCGGACCTCACCGCGGGACCGTCCCCGACCGCGGACGCCGAGGAGGGCACGCGGTCGCTGCGGCGGTGCCGAGCAGGGCGCGACGGCGGACCGAGACCCATGTCCGCGGGTCGCGGCGCCACGCCTCCGCGTCGGACGGTCCGTGGGCGCCGCTGCCGGTCGCCATGACCAGGTGGAGGCGTCGGCGGGCAGGCCCCGTGGGACGTGTCGACGTGGCGGCGAGCCGGGCTCCGAGGTCGCGGTCGACCCGATGGGCCGTCTCACCCCGGAATCGTCACGCAGCACACGGCGTCACGCGTCCTCCTTCACCTGCCGCGCACCGCGGCTCGCCCAGACCTCGGCGACCCCGGGCGGCAGGACGGCGGTCGGGCAGCTCGCCATGCGCACCACCGTCTGGGTGGTCACGCCCAGGAACGACGCCGTGAGCGCCCCGTACCCCCGCGAACAGAGAACGATCATCCGGGCCTGCCGACGGGACACCTCCAGGATCGCCTCCGCCGCGTTCCCCCACACGACGGTCTCGTGCCGCGCGAGGTCGGGATGCCGATCGGTGGCTCCGGCGACGGCCTCCGACAGCCGCTGCCGGAGCGCCTGCTCGGCGGCCTCGGAGCCGCGACGGGCGCCCACGGCGATCGCCTCGAGCGGAGCTCGCCACCGCTCGGCGACATCGGCGGCCCAGGCCACGGCGCCGACCGACTCCCGGGTGCCGTCGACGTGCACCAGCACACTGCCGGAGTGCGCCGCGCCGGGATCCCAGATCTGAGGAACCAGCACGACAGGGCAGGCAGAACGGCCCACCGCGTGTCCGACGATGCGCCCGACCGTCAGATCCAGGTCGCCTGCGGCGGAGCGTGACCCCAGCACCAGGAGCTCGGCCCGCTCCGCGACGTGGACGAGTGCAGGGCCGGCGACGCCGGTGACCACGGACAGTCGGACCGGGACATCGGGGGCGGCGGCGACGGCCACGTGGCGGCCCTGCTCGAGCAGGGCCGCAGCGCGTCCCTGCGGCGCCTGGAGGACATGGTCGCGCCGCGACGGGGGGAGCACCTGGACGAGGTCGAGGCTCAGGTGGCGGCGATCAGCCTCGCGGGCCGCCCACCTGACCGCTCGCAAGGTCGCCGTGTTGCCGCCGACCCCCGCGACGATGCCGGTGGCCGGCTCTGTGCGGTCGATCATGTCCCACCGCCTCCTCGCATGCGGCACGACGACGTGACTCGAGGTCCTCGCCGCGAGGGCCAATGCTAGCACGACGTCTCTATCGCATATCACCCACGCTGCACGATCTCCACAATGAACGAGATGTGCGATGGTGAGTGGCCCAGGATCTGCGTATCGGAGGGAAGGCCGAGCATGGTTCTGAAGCGCCCGGCGGTCATGGGGCTGCCACGCCTGGAGATCGGCAAGCACGCGGGCCCCGAGCAGGGCGCGTGTCTGATGGAGTACGTGTCGGTGCTGGCCGGGCAGCGCTTCACCGACCGCCCTGCGTGCACCCCGGCCGCCGTGGCCGTCGTCGCGCGTCGCGTCAACGACGCCGTCAGCGATGGGGCCCGCCCTCGCCTGGCACGGTGGGCGCCCGAGCTCATCGGCGGCGGTCACCCGCGAGTCGGGCTCGACGACACCGTGGTGCTGTGCTGCACGGCGGCCGGGCTGGCCGTCGTGCCCGACGATCGCCACCTGTCGGCGATGCAGAGGCGGGCCCGCCGGCGGCTCGGCCACCCCTGGCTGCGGTGGCTGCGCCTGCCCGGCCACGCCGTCGTCCACGAAGCGTTCATCGCCGCGTCGGCGACGCTCGCTTCCCTGACGGCCGACGAGCGTGACGAGCGGCTGATCGGGCTGCTCGCGGAGGTGGTGCGCGCCGCCCGGGCCACGACGACCACCACCCGCCTCGTGAGCACGGCGGCTCCGGTCGCCACGGATCACGGGATCGACGCCCGTCGAGCGGGGGGACGGCGATGACGAGCCCGGGTCGTGACGTCGGCGTGCCGCGCATCCTCGCCGGGTTGGGCGGTGAGTGTCTGGCCGAGTTGCTCGGCACGTTCGTCCTGATCGCCTTCGGATGCGGATCGGTGGCGGTGGCGGTGGTGGGGCTGCCGGGCTCGGGCCGTCAGGCCGACGCCTTCGGTCCCGCCAACTGGCTGATCATCGCCTTCGGCTGGGGCTTCGCCGTGGCCTTCGGCGTCTACATCTGCGGCGGGGTCTCCGGAGCCCACCTCAACCCGGCGGTCACCCTGGCGTTCGCCCTCCGTCGAGGCTTCTCCTGGGCCAAGGTGCCTGCCTTCTGGGCAGCGCAACTCGTCGGAGCGTTCGCCGCCGCCGCGCTCGTCTACGCGGTGTACCGGCCCGCCATCAACGCCTACAACCTCGCCAACAACGTGCCCACGCGCACGACGTCCCTCGACACCTTCGCCATCTTCGCGACCTTCCCCGCCAAGTACTTCGGCGGCGGACTCGCCGGGCCGCTCCTGGACCAGATCGTCGGGACCGCCCTGCTGGTCGCGCTCATCGCCGCGTTGATCGACCGGCGCAACCAGGGCCCCACCGGCAACCTGGCCCCGCTGCTGATCGGCTTCCTGGTCGTGGCGATCGGCCTCACCTACGGCACCAACGCGGGGTACGCCATCAACCCGGCGCGCGACCTGGGGCCACGGCTCTGGACCTGGATCGAGGGATGGGGACCGCTCGCCTTCCCCGGTGCCGGGACGTACTTCGACCACTACTGGTGGGTGCCCATCGTCGGGCCCCTGGTCGGCGGAGCCGTCGGCATCCTCGTCTACGACGCGCTCATCGGTACGAGCCTCGACGCGCGAGCCAGAGCGGAGCAACGAGAAGTCCCCGAACCAGAGGTCGGGCGAACCGGAAACTGATCCGGTCACGGCGAGCGGGCTCGACCGGGAGCTCGCCGACCTGCTGGCCGCGCTCGACGTCGACGCCTCCGCGGTCCTGACATCCGAGGACGTCGGTCAGCCGGAGACCTTGTAGCCGTGTCGGAGGATGTCCCGTGCCCCGTCGGCCTGCTGGGTCCCCCGCGGGCCGGTCGAGCCGAGCCACGCCAGCATCGCGGCGCACCCCACGAGGTCGTGGGCGGTGACCTCCGGCCTCGCCACCCCGGCCTCCTGGGACTCGGTGAGGAACCTCGTGGTGGTGGCGATCATCTCCTCGCACGCGATGCCGAGCGGGGTCGGCTGCCCACCCTCCAACGCGCCCACCAGCGGGCCGGACAGGCCGCGGTAGCTCGCGACGTGTCTCTCCACCTCGCCCAACCAGGCGTCCAGCCGCTTCGCGACCCCGACCTCACGTGCGATGCGCTCGCCGGCCGCGCGGAGCTCGTCGTTCTCGACCCGCAGCACCTCGGCCACCAGGCAGTCCCGGTCCGGGAAGTGTCGGTAGAGCGTCCCCGGACCCACGCCGGCCTCCCGGGCGATGGCCTCCAACGAGGTCGTGACGCCGTGGAGCCGGAGGTGCCGCCGGGCGACCGCGACCAGCAGCTCGCGGTTGCGCCGCGCGTCGGAGCGCATCGGCCGGTCGGTGTCCGGCATGCGCGTTCTCCCCTGCCGTCCGCCGTCCACCCGCCGTGGGTGGCCATTGTGGGCAGGTTACCGGAGGCAGCCTCCGTGTACCGTAAGTGGAGGGAGCCTCCGCTCGGGTGGGCGCGGCTCCGAGCCCATCATGACCACGAGAGGACCGCCGTGGCGACGTCCGTCCCGCTCTCCCTGTTGGACCTGGCCCGGGTCCGGCCCGCCGAGACCGCTGCCGAGGGTGTCGCCCGCAGCGTGCGGCTGGCGCGCACCGCCGACGACCTCGGCTACCACCGGCTGTGGGTCTCCGAGCACCACAACATGCCCGGGCTCGCGTCGTCGGCGACGTCGCTCTACATCCAGCACCTGGCCGCGAACACCACGAACCTGCGCGTCGGGTCCGGCGGGATCATGCTCCCCAACCACTCGCCGCTCGTGATCGCCGAGCAGTTCGGCCTGCTCGAGACGCTCTTCCCGGGACGGATCGACCTCGGGCTCGGCCGGGCGCCCGGGACCGACGGAGCGACGATGCAGGCCCTGCGTCGCGATGCCGCGGCCTCCGAGCACTTCCCGGCCGACATCGTCGAGCTGCACGGCTACCTCACCGGCGAGACCACCGTCCCCGGGGTGCAGGCCTACCCGCACCACGCGGGCGGGGTCCCCCTCTACATCCTCGGCTCCTCGCTCTACGGCGCCCAGCTCGCCGCCCACCTCGGGCTGCCGTACGCGTTCGCCTCGCACTTCGCGCCGGAGGCCCTCGTCGAGGCGGCCACGATCTACCGGGACCGCTTCGACGCCTCCCGGTCCCTCGCCGGCCCCGACGCGACACCGCACTTCATCGCCGCCGCCAACGTCGTCGCCGCCGACGACGCCGAGACCGCCACCGCGCAGTACCGCCGGACCGAGCTGGAGTGGCTGCGCTCGATCCTGGGCCGCGGCCGGGATCTGTCCGACGAGCAGCTCGTCGAGCTCCGCGAGCACCCCGCCGGGCGCCAGGTCCTCGGCATGCTCGCCCGCACCCTCGTGGGCACCGGGCCCGAGGTCGTCGCCGGGCTCGACGCGCTGGCCGCGGAGGTGCGGGCCGACGAGCTCATGCTCGTCAACGCCGCGGTCGACGAGGACCAGCAGCACCGCACCCTCGAGCTCCTCGCCCCGCACGGGGGCCGAGAGGTCCGCGGCGAGGCTCCCCTGGTGGCCTCGGCGGTCTGAGCTGCACGACGGTCACGACCCCGACATCAGGAGGTAGCGATCATGGCGATGGAACTGGGCCGGTACGGCATCTGGCAGAGAGCGGGTCAGCTCGACCCACAGCTCGCCCGGGCGGTCGAGTCGCTCGGATTCGGCACGATCTGGATCGGCGGCTCCCCTCCCGGGGATCTCGCCCTCGCCGAGTCGCTGCTCGACGCCACCGAGCACCTCGTGATCGCCACCGGCATCGTCAACATGTGGTCCACCCCGGCCGACGAGGTCGCCGCCTCCTTCCACCGGCTCGAGGCGAAGCACCCCGGCCGCTTCCTGCTCGGCGTCGGCGTCGGCCACCCCGAGGCCACCAGCGACTACACCCGCCCCTACGCCACGGTCGTCGAGTACCTCGACGCCCTCGACACCGCCGAGGTCCCGGTCTCGCGCCGGGTGCTCGCGGCCCTCGGCCCGAAGGTCCTGCGGCTCGCCGCGGAGCGCGCCGCGGGCGCGCACCCCTACCTCGTTCCCCCCGAGCACACCCGCCGGGCCCGCGAGATCCTCGGCGACGGGGTCCTGCTCGCCCCGGAGAACAAGGTCGTCCTGCACCCCGACCCCGATACGGCGCGCGGGATCGGCCGCCCCGCCGTACAGAAGCCCTACCTGGGGCTGCGAAACTACGTCAGCAACCTCGAGCGTCTCGGCTGGACCGACGCCGACATCGCCGACGGCGGCAGCGACGCCCTGATCGACGCCCTCGTCGCCCACGGCGAGCCGGACGCGGTCGCGGCGCGGCTCGACGAGCACCTGCAGGCCGGCGCCGACCACGTCTGCGCCCAGGTCCTGACGGCGAAGGGAACCGACCTGCTCCCCGACCTGCGCCGCCTGGCCGACGCACTCCGGCTGAGCTGACCACCGGCGGAGCAGGCCCGGCCGCCGACCCGGGATCGTCGAGGACCTGACGCGACAGGACCGCCGAAGACACCGAAGCGGACCCCGCCCGGCAGGCTCGCCGTCCTGGTCGGCTCGTCGCGTCCGGCTCAGGTCAGTGAGTGCTGATCAGCGGTGGCCCCCGAAGCGCCGACCGGATCGCCCATCCCGTGGATCTCGAGGCGGTCGATGTCCTGGGGGCCCACACCGACAGGACGTCGGCGCTGCCGCCATGGCTGCGCCGTCCAGCGCTCGCACCAGGCGGGAGTGGCGATCAACGGGAGGAACCCGGCCCAGAACTCGTTCATCAGACCCCAGAGGGGTGCCGCGACGCCGCCCGGATCGGCGATCGTCGCCCGGCCGGCGAAACTGGCGACGATCTCATCGGCGATCCAGCCCGGGTCCGCCTCGCGACGCAGCAGGCCGTCGGTCTGCGCGTCGGCGAGCAACTCCTCGGTCTGGTCACGCCACCAGGCGACGACCTCGGCCAGCGTCGGCGTGACGACGACGCGGTCGCGCAACAGGCGGCCGGCACCGCGCACGATCGGGTCGTCGAGACGGACGATCACGGCGTCGGTCAGGAGGACCAGCGCTTCGAGACTGTCACCGGCGACCCGACGGACCGCGGGCAGGACCTGGTCCCACGATTCACTCATCGCCGCGACGAGTGCCTCGGCGACGGCGTGCTTGGACGCGAAGTGGAAGTAGAGCGCGCCCTTGGTCGGGGCGCCGTCCCCCACCAGGTCGTTGAGTGCCGTGCCGTGGAAGCCCTGGATCGCGAAGCGCTCTCCCGTCGCGGCGAGCAGGGCACGTCTCGTGGCACGGGACCGCGCCTGCTGCGGCACCCGCGCTCCGTCCGCCGCCGACGCGGCCTCGTTCGCCACGACATCTCCCCCAGGGCCGTCGACCGGCGCACCGACGCCGCATGGTGTCGGCCTGCACGGTGTGAGCAGTGTGGAGCCCATCCGGACGCCACGCCATCCCCGGATCGGCGCCGTGACAGCGCAACTGGCGCAACTGGTGGTCCGACGCGGAGAAGACCCTTCCGCTCGAACCGTACCGCTGGGTACGGTTCCCGACAGCGGGTGCCGGAGCGTCGGGGGCCCTGATCCGCGTAGAGGGGGGAGGCGACGTCGCCGGAGGGGGGCCGGCGACGTCGTTCCCCTGTCGAGAGGTGTGGCCCCGAGCCGGGGGACGTGCTCGACGACGTTGAATATCCGACGTACGGCGGGAGCCGGCTCGCGACGCCAGCATCTGCTCGTTGACCCGTCTCGGGACCACCGGCGGCGCCGGCCTCACCCTGCCTCGACCTTCATACACGCACTGCACGATCTGCTCCGCCGTCGATCGCGTCATCAAGCGATAGCGCGAATGATCGCGCTACGGACCGGCGGTTGGCTGCTCATCGAGAACTAAGACGAGTGCACCCATTTCGATCAGTTCCACGTCACCACTTCACGTCATCGCGATCTCGCGGAGAGTCAGAGATATCGCCTCCTCGTAGGCGATTCGGGTGACGACACTCGGTGTGATTTACGAGCGCTGCCACACTCGGCGACGCGGGTGGACGCGCCGCCACGGTGGTGTCTGACGATCGCGACCACGGAGCGGGAGCGTCAGACCTCGGGCCACAGGTCTCGTGCTGCGGGCCGTTCACGTATCCCGGATGGCGCGTCGAACGTCGCCAGCTCGGGTTCTGGTACATGCCGGCGGGAACCGCCGACGAGCAGAGAAGGATCACCGGACGAGAGACGGGGACCGACATGGCGAAGTTCGTGGTGTTCTTCAACTACACCTCCGAGACCTGGTCGAAGATGCTGACAACACCGAGCGACCGGCTCGCCGCCGTGAGGGAGACGGCTCGGACGGTCGGCGGTGACGTCGAGAGCATGTACTTCATGTTCGGCGCCAAGGACGGCTTCGTCATCGTCGATGTGCCCGACGCCGCGGCGGCGGCGGCGATCGCGATCGCGGTGTCGAGTACCGGCACGGTGCAGAACCTGGAGACTCACGAGCTGATCGCCCCGGCCGACCTGGGCGGCGTGCTCGAGCGCGCCGGCACTGCGAGGGGCGGATATCGGCCACCCGGCACGTGAGACCCAAAGGCTGGCGGGTCGGCGCCCGCGTCGACACCACCGGAGTCGTCACCCGAACCCACACAACGTGGGTCCGGGTGTCCGGGATGTCCTGAGACACCACATGCGTGGGCGCGGCAGGATTCGAACCTGCGACCGACGGCTTGTAAGGCCGTTGCTCTTCCGCTGAGCTACGCGCCCGGTCCGGAGCGAACGGGGAGTTCGTCCGCCTAGAAGCAGCGAACAGCACGTTCGCTCCGGAAGCCAGGGAGTCCGGGAGTCCGGGAGTCCGAGGGGTCCCGTCAGGCCAGCTGCTTGAGCGCGTCGCGCCAGCCCTGCTGGTCGCGGGCCTCGCCGGGGCCGTTGTGCTCCGCGAAGCGCACGACGCCGTCGGTGTCGATCAGGAACGTGCCGCGGAAGGCGAAGCCCAGGTCGGCGCTGAAGACGCCGTAGGACTCGGACACCGCGCCGTGGGGCCAGAAGTCGGAGAGCAGCGGGAACTCGTAGCCCTCCTGCTGCGCCCACACCTTGAGCGACCAGGTGGTGTCGCAGGAGACGCCGACGACCTGGACGTCGTCGTTCTGGAACGACGACAGGTCGTCGCGCACCGAGCAGAGCTCGCCGGTGCAGATCCCGGAGAACGCGAAGGGGAAGAACACCAGGAGGACGGCCTTGTCGCCGGCGAAGTCGGCGAGCGAGACCTCCTGCCCGTCCTGGTTCTTGAGCGTGAAGTCGGGGGCTGGCGAGCCCACCTCGACGGTCATCTGACCAGTCTCCTGTTCCGTCCGGGTCGAGAACCCGGCCAGCCTAGCGAGGACCGCAGGTCAGCGACGTCGCTGGGCCGACGCCTTCGGCGCCACGAGGCGCGTGGCCACCCAGCCCTCGGAGAGACTGATGTTCGAGGTCTGCGAGAGCCCCGCGGTGGGGGCCGCCTCCGCGATGTCGGAGGGCTCGACGTGCCCGTCGGTGCCGGTCTTGGGGGTGAGCACCCAGACCACTCCGGTGTCGGTCAGCGGGGTGCGCGCGTCGACGAGGGTGTCGACGAGATCCCCGTCCCCGTCACGCCACCACAGGAGCACGACGTCGACGACCTCCTGGGCGTCCTCGTCGAGCAGGTCCTCGCCGCAGCGCTCCTCGACTGCGGACCGGACCTCCTCGTCGACGTCCGAGTCCCAGCCCAGCTCCTGCACGATCATCCCCGGCTCGATGCCGAGCTTCCCGGCGAGATCGGACTTGTCCGCATCTCCCGTGGCCGCGACCACGCCTGGTGCCCCCTCCTCGTCCTCGGGTGCCGCTAGGTGCACGTCACCCGTCCGAAGCGCTTAGAGAACACGGCCGCCGCACGCAGCGCAACCAGCCACGCGGGGACGGTCGCTGCGAGCGCGCCCGTCCTACCGGTCGGTAGACGTGACGGCGGGGGCGCAGCGGGTGACCATGGGGCCGCCGCGGAGGACCGGACGGGACGGCGCCGGTCCGGACGACCGGGCAGAATCGGTTCCGAAGCACCGGCCAGGGACCCCGTGATCCGGACCCGGCCCGGGCCGTCGACCCACCAGCGACAGGGAGATCGAGCCGTGACCACCCAGAAGGGCACCGCGAACGCGGACACCGGCCGGGTCCACATCATCCGCGACGGCCTCTCGTCGCACCTGCCCGACATCGATCCGGACGAGACCGCGGAGTGGATCGAGTCCTTCGACGCGATGCTCGAGGGGCAGGGCGAGCAGCGCGCCCGCTACATCATGTTGCAGCTGCTCCAGCGCGCGCGGGAACGCCGCGTCTCGGTGCCGTCGCTGTACTCCACGGACTACGTCAACACCATCCCGACCGACCAGGAGCCCTGGTTCCCGGGCGACGAGGAGACCGAGCGGCGCTACCGGGCGTGGATCCGGTGGAACGCGGCGGCGATGGTGCACCGCGCGCAGCGCCCGGGGGTCGGGGTCGGCGGGCACATCTCGACCTACGCCTCGGCGGCGTCGCTGTACGAGGTCGGCTTCAACTGGTTCTTCCGCGGCAAGGACCACCCCGGCGGCGGCGACCACGTCTACATCCAGGGCCACGCCTCCCCCGGCATCTACGCCCGCGCCTTCCTCGAGGGCCGCCTGGGCGCGCAGCACCTCGACGGCTTCCGGCAGGAGCTCTCGCACGCCGGGCCGGGTGGGGGTCTGCCGTCGTACCCGCACCCGCGGCTGATGCCGGGGTTCTGGGAGCACCCCACGGTGTCGATGGGCCTCGGCCCAATCAACGCGATCTTCCAGGCGCGCTTCGACCGCTACCTGCACAACCGCGGGATGAAGGACACCAGCCAGCAGCACACGTGGGCGTTCCTCGGCGACGGCGAGATGGACGAGCCGGAGTCGCGCGGGGCCATCCACGTCGCGGCGGCCGAGGGCCTCGACAACCTGACCTTCGTCATCAACTGCAACCTGCAGCGCCTCGACGGGCCGGTGCACGGCAACGGCAAGGTCATCCAGGAGCTCGAGTCGTTCTTCCGCGGCGCGGGCTGGAACGTCGTCAAGGTGATCTGGGGCCGTGAGTGGGACCGGCTGCTGCACGCCGACCGCGACGGCGCGCTGATCAACCTCATGAACACCACGCCGGACGGCGACTTCCAGACCTACAAGGCCAACGACGGCGCCTACGTCCGCGAGCACTTCTTCGGCCGCGACCCGCGGACGAAGGAGCTGGTCAAGGACCTGTCCGACGCCGACGTCTGGAACCTCAAGCGCGGCGCGCACGACTACCGCAAGGTCTACGCCGCCTACCAGGCCGCGATGGAGCACCAGGGCCGCCCGACGGTCATCCTGGCGAAGTCGATCAAGGGCTACACGCTCGGCCCGACGTTCGAGGGCCGCAACGCGACCCACCAGATGAAGAAGCTGACGCTCCAGGACCTCAAGACGTTCCGCGACGAGGTCCGCGTCCCGATCACCGACGCCGAGCTCGAGCGCGACCCGTACCTGCCGCCGTACTACCACCCGGGCTCGGACGCCCCCGAGATCGAGTACATGCTCGACCGGCGCCGCCAGCTCGGCGGCCCCCTCCCGGAGCGCCGTACGCACGCGAAGCCGCTGGTCCTACCCGGCGACAAGGTCTACGACGTCGTGCGCCGCGGCTCGGGCAAGCAGGAGATCGCCACGACGATGGCCTTCGTGCGCCTGGTCAAGGAGCTCACGCGCGACGCCGAGATCGGCAAGCGCGTCGTCCCGATCATCCCGGACGAGGCCCGCACCTTCGGGATGGACTCGTTCTTCTCGAACCTCAAGATCTACAACCCGCAGGGCCAGCTCTACACGTCGGTCGACCACGACCAGCTGCTCGCCTACCGCGAGTCCGAGGCCGGCCAGCTGATGCACGAGGGCATCAACGAGGCCGGCTCGGTGGCCTCGTTCACCGCCGTCGGCACGTCGTACGCGACGCACGGCGAGCCGATGATCCCGATCTACATCTTCTACTCGATGTTCGGGTTCCAGCGCACCGGCGACGGCATCTGGGCGGCCACCGACCAGCTGACGCGCGGCTTCCTGCTCGGGGCCACCGCGGGCCGCTCGACACTGGTCGGCGAGGGCCTGCAGCACAACGACGGCCACTCGGTGCTGCTCGCGGCCACGAACCCCGGGATCGTGCACTACGACCCGGCGTACGGCTTCGAGATCGCGCACATCGTGCGCGACGGCCTGGCCCGCATGTACGGCGAGCCCGACCCGCACCGCGACCCCAACGTCAGCTACTACCTGACGGTCTACAACGAGCCCTACCAGCAGCCCGCGGAGCCCGAGGGCCTCGACGTCGACGGGCTGCTGCGCGGGCTCTACCGCTACGCCCAGGCCCCCGGTGGTCCGGGCCCGCGCGCCCAGATCCTCGCCTCGGGCGTCGCCATGCCGTGGGCGCTGAAGGCGCAGGAGATGCTGGCGCAGGAGTGGGGCGTGCAGGCCGACGTGTGGTCGGCGACGTCGTGGACCGAGCTGCGCCGCGACGGCGTCGACACCGACGAGCACAACCACGCGCACCCCAACGCCGACCCGCGCACGGCGTACGTGACGCAGGCGCTCTCGGACGCGGCGGGCCCGGTGCTCGCGGTGTCGGACTGGATGAAGGCGGTGCCGGACCTGATCCGCAAGTGGGTGCCGAACGACTTCACCGTCCTCGGCACCGACGGGTTCGGGCTGTCGGACACCCGCCCGGCGGTGCGGCGGCACTTCGGCGTCGACGCCGAGAACATCACCGTCGGCATCCTCGCCGCGCTCGCCCGGCGGGGCGAGGTCGGGCACGACACCGTCGTCCGGGCCGCGGCCCAGTACCGGATCGACGACCCCCAGGCCGCGGGCCCGCAGACCTCGGACTCCGGCGTCGCGTGAGCCGCGTCCACCGGGGCGGCGGGTGACACGCCGACCCGGTGGGCGGGGCCGCCTCGGCGCGCCCGGCGTAATCGTCTGATGACCGTTCGTCGCGAGAGTCGATATCGGGGCTGGTCTCCCACCCCGTCCTTCCGGATAGGCTGTCGCCGTCACGCCGCCCGGACGCCCCCGGACGATCCTGGCGGCGCGGCTCCGACGTTCCGGAGCTCCCGGCTCCGGCGGCGGATCTGAAGGTCGGGGCTGATCGACGCCTCGTGACATCGGTATGAGGAGCAAGAATGGCAGAAGGCACCGTCAAGTGGTTCAACAGCGAGAAGGGCTTCGGCTTCCTCGCTCCCGACGGTGGTGGCGCTGACGTGTTCGTCCACTACTCGGCCATCCAGGCCCGCGGGTTCCGCACCCTGGACGAGGGTCAGCGCGTCTCGTTCGACGTCGAGCAGGGCCAGAAGGGCCTGCAGGCCGTTCAGGTCACGCCGCTGTAAGGACTCGGCGGAGTCACCTCACGAAATCGGGGGCGGGGCGTCGGGAGACGCCCCGCCCCCGTCGTGTGTCCGGGGTCGGGTGGTGACGACGACCAGCTCGGCGCCGTCGGGGCCCGCCCGGAGCTCGACCGCCCCGGTGCCGGTGACCTCGAGGCTGTCGCCCGCCGAGGCGTCCTCCAATGAACCCCGGGCCACGTGCACGTGCCGGAACTCCCCGTCGGCCGGTGACCAGACGTCGCCGGCGGCGAGCCGCGCGACCGTCACCGTCACGCCGGGACGGCGCAGCCCGAGCACGAAGGGCCCGGCGGCGAGGTCCGGCCGGTGGTGGGTCAGCGACGGCTCCCCCGGCGGCGGGTCGTCCATCCCCGGCGTGACCCAGACCTGGACGAGGTGCGCGGGCGCCTCCGGGGCGGCCCGTTCGTCGTGGTGCCAGCCGGTGCCGGCGACGAGGTGCTGCAGGGTCCCGGCGGGCGCGGGCGTGTCGACGCCGTCGGGTCCCGTGTGGATCATCGTGCCGTCGACGACCCACGCCAGGATCTCGACGTCGCGGTGCTCGTGGGCCCCGTACGCGACGCCCGCGGCGAGCTCGTCGTCGTTGTGCGCGACGAGGGCGCCGAACGAGGTGCGCTCCGGGTCGTAGTGCGCCCCGAACGACAGCCCGTGGCGCGAGCGCACCCCGTCGCCCTCGCTGACCGGGCGCTCCTCGCGCGGACGGATCCGGACGGTCGCCATCCGTGCCATGCTCCCCGTCCATGACCAGCGCCGCGGTCCCGGGGCTTCCCGGCCGCGCCGCGGAAGGTCGCAGCTCCGTGCGGGCCACGACGCTGCGCCGCCTCGAGCGGTCCTCCGGGGAGGTCGCGAACGCCGGAGTCGCCGCGATGGCGGCCCGCCTGCCCTGGTTCACGCGCCTGACCGCCGAGCAGCGTTCCGGGGTCCTGCTGGTCACCCAGACCGGCGCCGCGAACTTCGTCGCCTGGCTGCGCGATCCCGACGCCACCCCCCGGCTCACCGCCGAGGCCTTCCGCAGCGCTCCGCTCGACCTCGCCCGCCGCGTGACGCTGCGCCAGACCGTGGAGCTGGTGCGCATCGCGATCGCGGTGTTCGAGGAGCGCATCCCCCGCCTCGGCGCCGACGAGGCCGAGCGGGCCGCGCTGGAGCACGCCGTGCTGCGCTTCGGGCGCGAGGTCGCGTTCTCCGCCGCGACCGTCTACGCGAGCGCCGCCGAGGCCCGCGGCGCGTGGGACGCGCGGCTCGAGGCGCTGGTGGTCGACGCCGTCGTGCGCGGCGAGGCGGCGGAGACGCTGCTCTCGCGCGCGTCGGCGCTGGGCTGGGACCCGGCCGCCGAGACCACCGTGCTGGTGGGCGAGCCGCCGGCCGAGGAGCCGCCCGAGCCGCTGCACGCGGTGCGGCGCGCGGCCCACCGCGCCGGGGCGACGGTGCTGCTCGGGACGCACGGCGCGAAGCTCGTCATGATCGCCGGGCCGGGGGCGCCGCTGGACGAGCTGTCGGCGTCGTTCGGGCCGGGCGCGGTCGTCGCCGGCCCCACGGTCGCCGGGCTCACCGAGGCCCACCTCAGCGCGACGCGCGCGCTGGCCGGGCACCGCGCGGTCCGGGCGTGGCCGGGGGCCCCGCGCCCCGTGGCGGCCGACGACCTGCTCCCCGAGCGGGTGCTCGACGGCGACGCCGGCGCCGTCGAGCAGCTGCGTCGCGAGGTCGCGGCGCCGCTGCGGGAGGCCGGTGGCGAGCTCACGGCCACCGTCGAGTGCTACCTCGACGTCTCCGGCGTGCTCGAGGCCGCGGCCCGGGCGCTCTACGTGCACCCCAACACCGTCCGCTACCGGCTGCGGCGGGTGTCCGAGGTCACGGGCCGTCACCCCGGCGAGGCGCGCGGCGCGCTGGTGCTGCGGCTCGCACTCGTCCTCGATCGGTTGCACTCCGGAACATCACAGGGATGAGCCTCTGACCTGCATCGATGTGGTCCACGCCGCCCCTGGTGGGGGGTGTGTGATCCGGGGCATTGTGGGAACTCCACAACCACGGCGGACGCGAGTTCGTCGCCCCGACGCCTTCGGCCCGACGTGGGGTCGTGATGAGGTGGCTACGTGATCGCGATCCTCGCCCCCGGTCAGGGCGCCCAGAAGCCCGGCATGCTCGCCCCGTGGCTCGACCGCCCCGAGGCCCGTGGACGGCTCCAGGCGTTCTCCGACGCGGCCGGGCTCGACCTCGAGCACCTCGGCGTCGAGGCCGACGCCGCCGCCATCGAGGACACCGCCGTGACGCAGCCGCTGCTCGTGGCGTCCGCGCTGCTCGCGTGGGACCAGCTCCGGCTCGAGGTGACCGTCCCCGACGACGCGGTGGTGGCCGGGCACTCCGTGGGCGAGCTCGCCGCCGCGGCGATCGCCGAGGTCATCGACGCCGAGCAGGCCGTCGCCCTCGCGGCCGTGCGCGGACGGGAGATGGCCGCCGCGTGCGCCGAGGAGCCGACGTCGATGGCCGCCGTCCTCGGCGGGGACGCCGACGCCGTGCTCGCCCGTCTCGCCGAGCTCGACCTCGAGCCCGCCAACCGCAACGGGTCCGGGCAGGTGGTCGCCGCCGGCCGCAAGGACGCCATCGACGCGCTCGTCGAGAACCCGCCCGAGGGCGCCCGGGTCCGCGCGCTGTCGGTCGCCGGCGCGTTCCACACCCGCTTCATGGAGCCCGCCGAGAAGGCGCTGGGCACCTGGGTCGGCGAGCACCGCGAGCAGCTCGCCCCGGCCGACCCCTCGCACCCGCTGCTGCAGAACGCCGACGGCGCGGTGGTCACCGACGGCGGCGAGTTCCTCGACCGCCTCGTGGCCCAGGTGACGCGCTCGGTCCGCTGGGACTCCTGCATGGACACCCTCGCCGCCCGGGGCGTCGACGCGGTCATCGAGCTGACGCCCGCGGGCACGCTCACCGGCATGGTCAAGCGCGCGATCAAGGGGACGGCCGTCGTCAACGTGAACGCACCGGACGACCTGGAGAAGGCCGCGCAGACGATCGGGGAGCACGCGTGAAGATCCAGCTGACGCCGCCCGTCGCCGGCGCCCGCATCCTCGGGCTCGGCAGCATGCAGCCCGACACGGTCGTCACCAACCACGACCTCGAGAAGCGCGTCGAGACCAACGACGCGTGGATCCAGAGCCGCGTCGGCATCATCGAGCGGCGCTTCGGCTCCGCAGACGACTCGGTGGTGTCGATGGGCGTCGACGCCGGGTCGAAGGCCCTGGCCGACGCCGGCGTCTCCCCCACCGACCTCGACGCCGTCATCGTCGCCACCTGCACGATGGCCAAGCCGATCCCGAACGCCGCGGCGCAGACCGCCGACCGCATCGGGGTCAACGGCATCGGGGCGTTCGACGTCAACACCGCCTGCGCCGGCTTCTGCTACGGCGTCGGCATGGCCGGCGACATGATCCGCTCGGGCACCGCGCGCCACGTGCTGGTGATCGGCTCGGAGAAGCTCTCCGACTGGCTGGACATGGACGACCGCTCGACCTGCATCATCTTCGCCGACGGGGCGGGCGCCGCGGTGCTCGGACCGGCGACCACCGAGGACGAGGTCGGCGTCGGCCCGGTCGTCTGGGGCGCGGCGGGCGACCTCGTCTCCACGATCCACATCGACGAGACCGACGCGCTGCGCCAGGAGGGCCAGGCGGTCTTCCGCTGGGCCACCACCAAGATCGCGCCGGTCGCGCTGCGCGCCGTCGAGGCCGCCGGCCTGACCCCCGCCGACATCGACGTGCTCGTTCCCCACCAGGCCAACCTGCGCATCGTCGAGGCGATCGCGAAGCGCCTGCGCCAGGCCGGGGCCCGCGACGATCTGCGCGTCGCCGACGACATCCAGTACTCCGGCAACACGTCGTCGGCCTCGATCCCCATGGCCATCGACCACATGCGCGGCGCCGGGCGCGCGCGGTCCGGCGACGTAGCGCTGCTCATCGGCTTCGGCGCCGGCCTGTCGTACGCGGGGCAGGTCGTCGTCCTGCCCTGAAACGTCCTACGGTGCGCACCGCACGGCGCGCACCGAACGAAGAGAAGCACGAGAAAGGGAGCCAGTGGCGACCAACGAAGAGATCCTGCCCGACCTCGCGAGCATCGTGGAGGAGGTCGCCGGCGTCGACGCCGCGGAGGTCACCTCCGAGAAGTCGTTCGTCGACGACCTCGACATCGACTCGCTCTCCATGG
Source organism: Actinomycetospora sp. CA-053990 (assembly GCF_050948445.1). Taxonomy (NCBI): domain Bacteria; kingdom Bacillati; phylum Actinomycetota; class Actinomycetes; order Pseudonocardiales; family Pseudonocardiaceae; genus Actinomycetospora; species Actinomycetospora sp. CA-053990. Next base: position 4,056,686 of record NZ_CP192043.1, read on the forward strand.
TGGAGATCGCCGTGCAGGCCGAGGACAAGTTCGGCGTCAAGATCCCGGACGACGAGCTCGCCAAGCTGACCACGGTCCAGGACGCCGTCGACTACATCTCCTCGCACTCGTGAGCGCCACCGGCCAGGGGGTCGTCGTCACCGGCATGGGAGCGACGACCCCGCTCGGCGGCGACGTGGCGACCACGTGGGACGGCCTCCTGGCCGGTCGCAGCGGCGTCTCCACCATCGACGAGGAGTGGGTCGACACGTTCGAGCTGCCGGTGAAGATCGCCGCGCAGCTCGCGACGGAGCCGACCGAGACGATCAAGCGTGTCGAGGCCCGGCGCCTCGACCGCAGCGAGCAGACCGCGATCGTCGCGGCCCGGGAGGCCTGGGCGCACGCGGACCTCGGCGACTACCCGTCCACCGAGGACGGCTCGCCGAAGGTCGACGGGCTCCGGCTCGCCGTCATCATCGGCACCGGCATCGGCGGCGCACTCACCCTGCTCGGCCAGGACGACATCCTCGAGCAGCAGGGCCTGCGCAAGGTCTCGGTGCTCACCATCCCGATGCTCATGCCGAACGGCCCGGCCGCGCACGTCGGCCTGGAGTTCGGCGCCGCGGCAGGCGTCCACGCGCCCGTGTCGGCGTGCGCCTCGGGCGCCGAGGCCATCGCCTGGGGCTGGCGGATGCTGCAGGCGAACGAGGTCGACGTGGTCGTGGCCGGGGGCACCGAGGCGTGCATCCACCCGATCACGCTCGCCGGCTTCAGCCAGGCCCGCACCATGGCGCTGCGCAACGACGAGCCCGAGCGGGCCTCGCGCCCCTTCGACACCGGCCGCAACGGCTTCGTGCTCGGCGAGGGCTCCGGCATCGTCGTGCTCGAGCGCGAGGAGTTCGCGCAGGCCCGCGGGGCCACGGTGCACGGCCGCATCGCCGGCATCGGCACCAGCGCCGACGCGTACCACATCACCGCGCCCGACCCCGAGGGCACGGGCCAGTCGCGCGCCATCGCCGCGGCGCTGCGCACCGCGGGTCTCGACCCATCCGACGTGGGTCACGTGAACTGCCACGCGACCGCCACCTCGGTGGGCGACGTGGCCGAGACCGTGGCCGTCAAGAAGGCGATCGGCGAGCACCCCGTGCTCACCGCGCCCAAGGGCTCGCTGGGTCACCTGCTCGGTGCCGCCGGCGCCGTCGAGGCGATCACGACGATCCTGTCGGTGCGCGAGGGCCTCGTGCCGCCCACCGCGAACCTCGAGGAGCTCGACCCCGACGTCACCCTCGACGTCGTGGCGGGCGAGGCGCGCAAGGTGTCGCTCGACGCCGCGATCAGCGACTCGTTCGGCTTCGGCGGGCACAACGTGTGCCTGGCGATCACGCCTGCCTAGAGCTGACTAACAGGGCGTCCGCAGCTGGCTGCCGGGTCGGGGGTCGACGAGGCGGGGCTCGCCCCGTTCGGCCTCGACGACGGCCCCGACCTGCCAGCACAGCCGCGGCACCCGCACGTCCGCGGGCGCGTCGGCCGGGTCTTGTGTGGTGACGTACCCCAGCGGCACGACGAGCTCGCCCCCGGCCACGGGGTCGATGCGGCGGACCACGACCGACCCCACGCGCTGGGTGCGCGCGGCCGCGGCGAAGGCGGCCGCGTCCACGCGGGCGTCCGGGACGAGCGTGGCCCGGTAGGCGGACAGGTCGCCGCTGTTGCGGGCGTCGGTCCAGCGCTGGAGGAGATCGCGGACCGCGCCCGACTGCGGGTGCGCGGCCGCCGACGCGGACAGCACGACGGTCGGCGGGCCCGCGGAGCCGTCGGCGGGCAGCTCCGCGCCCACGAGCACCGGCCCGGTGTCGCCCACCGCGGCCCGGGCGACGGTGGCGGCGCGGGTGCCGAGCACGGCCCCGGCCACGACGACCAGCACCAGGGCGAGGGCGAGCACGACGGGCACGACGATGCCCGGACGCAGGCGGTCGGCGAGGGCGCCGTCCCGCAACCGACCGAGCATGAGGCCCACCCTGCCAGTACCCCCCGACACGCTCCCGCCGGTAGGTGGGGAGGCCCACCAGCTCACACCGACTAGCCGACCTGGTGCAGTCGGGCGGAGGCGGCGCCGTCGCCGGCGTAGCGGAACTCCTCGAGCGCGGCGTCCCACCGGGTGCCCAGCAGGTCGTCGAGGCGGCGGGTCAGCGCCTCCCGGGTGCCGGCGCCGGCGAGGGCGGTCCGGACCTGGTCCTCACCGAGGACGATGTCGCCGTTGGCGCTGGTGCGGCCGTGCCACAGGCCCAGGCCGGGGACGTGGCTGAAGCGCTCGCCATCCGTGCCCGGGGAGGGGTCCTCGGTGATCTCGAAGCGCACCATCCCCCAGGCGCGCAGAGCGGTCGCCAAACGGGCCGCGGTGCCCGTGGGACCCACCCACGTGCACTCGGCACGCACCGTCCCTGGTGCCGCGTCCTGCGCGGACCAGTTCAGCACGACCCGAGCGTCGAGGACGCTCGAGAGCGCCCACTCGACGTGCGGTCCGACCGCAGACGGCGACGAGTGGACGTAGACAACGCCACGGGTGCTCACTGCTGACCTCCGGCTCGACGAGAAGCGCCTTCCCCAACGTCCTCGTCCGAACTTCGGTCCTCTGGATCACCCAGCGCTGCAGTGTGCACCGTGGGACGGGTGTGGCGCCAGTGCCCCCCGGATCTCGGGCGTGTCGACTTTCCGGTCCGTAGAGTCGTCGTACCGTGACCGAGGATGACGGTCCGCACACGGGCGGTGCGCGGTTCGGCGACGTCTTCGCCGACGCCCAGTTCCGGGCCCTCTGGGCGGCCCAGCTGCTCTCGGTCCTCGGCGACCAGGTCGCCCGCGTCGCCCTCGCCGTCCTCGTGTTCACCGAGACGGGGTCGGCGGGACTCACCGCGCTGACCTACGCCCTGACCTTCCTGCCCGACCTCGTCGCCGGTCCCCTGCTCTCCGGCATCGCCGACCGCGCCCCGCGCCGGCTGACGATGGTCGTGAGCGATCTCCTGCGCGCCGGGGTGCTCGCTCTCATGGCCGTACCCGGGGTGCCGTTCGCGGTGCTCTGCGGGCTGGTCGTCGCGGGCCAGCTGATCGCCGCGCCGTTCGCCGCGGCGCGGGCGGCGATCCTGCCCCACGTGCTCACCGGGGAGCGCTACGTCGTCGCCTCGGCGGTGTCGGGCACGACGTACCAGAGCGGCCAGGTCCTCGGGTTCGCGCTCGGCGGGCCGCTGGTGGCCCTCGTCGGGGTGCCGGTCGCCCTGCTCGCCGACGCCGCGACGTTCGTGGTCTCGGCGCTGATCCTGCAGGTCGGGGTGGCGGAGCAACGGGCGACGGGCGGGGTCCCCGACGACGCCGGCGTCCGCCTGCGCGACGGCGCCCGGATCGTCGTGGGCGACCGGCGCCTGCGCTCCCTGGTCGCGCTCGCCTGCGTGTCGGCGTTCGTCGTGACGGTGGAGGGCCTCGCCGCGCCGTACGCGGCGTCGCTGGGCGGCGGGCCGGTGACCGTGGGCCTGCTGCTCGCCGCGAACCCGCTCGGGGCGGCGCTCGGCATCGTCCTGCTCGCCCGCCTCGTGCCCCCGGCGCGGCGCGACCGGCTGCTCGGGCCGCTCGCGGTGCTCTCGTGCGTCCCGCTCGTCGCCTCCGCGCTCGATCCGCCGCTGGGCGGGGTGATCGCGCTGTGGGTGGTCTCGGGGCTGGCGTGCGCCTACCAGGTGCCGGCGAACGCCGCCTTCGTCGCCGCGGTGCCCGACGCGCACCGCGGCCAGGCCTTCGGGCTCGCCGTGACGGCCCTGCGCGTCACGCAGGGCCTCGGGGTGCTCGTCGCGGGCCTGCTCGCCGAGCGGACCGGACCGGCGGCGGCCGTGGCCCTCGCCGGCGCCCTCGGCGTCGTCGTGGCCGTCGTGTGCGCCGTCGCCTGGGACCGCGCCCGCACGTCGTGATCGAGCCCGGGCGTGCTTACTGGCTGGTATCGCTCGCCAGGCGAGCGATACCAGCCAGTAGCGCGACTCTCGAGGTGTCCGGGCCTTAGTGCCAGTTCGAGTCCCGGTGCCAGTTGGAGTCGGTGAAGTGCCAGTTGGAGTCCGCGAAGTGCCAGTTCGAGTCCCGGTGCCAGTTCGAGTCGGCGAAGTGCCAGTTGGAGTCGCGGTGCCAGTTCGAGTCGGCCACGGGGGTTCCCTTCGGATCTGTGGGGGTCGGTCGGACGGGTCGGGCCCGCCGCCACGGACGTGGCCCATCGCACACGCTGTGTGGTGGGCCGAGCCGCGACGTCGGCGCGACCGCCGACCGCTCTCCGCGCTGACGGAGAGCGACCGGACTGTCACATCCGGCGGTGCGTCGCGGCGCATCCGCCCCTCGATGCTCGCCAACGGCGCTGTGCGTGACCAGACGGCGACTGGGCGTCAACCATCGGAGTGATTACTGCCCAACGGGTGATGCGGGATGACGAGATCCACAGTCCGTCGGTACCGTGTTCCGCACGCGGAGACCGCCCTCGCGGCGCTCCGTCGGCTCGGAGGAGGTCACTCATCGTGACGGCGCGTGAACCTGTGAGGGGTCCTGGCGACCCCGGGTCCGCGCTCTCTCCCGCGTCCGGAGCAGCGCAGCCCGAACGTTCGGTACGTCCTGTGACGGAGGGGGCCATCCGGACCGGTGAGGGCGACGGGGTGCAGCCGGTCCGTCCGGCCCGCGCGACCGCCGACGGCCCGGTGGACGGTCCCGACGTCGACGTGTCCGACGTCACGGCCACCACGGCCGCTGCGCCGCCCGGACGCTCCGCTCTCCGCCGATTCGACCCTCGCCGGCTCGACCCGCGCCGCTGGAGCCTGTGGCAGGCGCCCCGCCGGGTCGTCGTCGCCGTCCTGCTCGTCGACCTCGTCGCGGTGGGCCTGTCCCTCGGTGTCGCCGGGACGGAGCCGATCGGGCCTGCCGACTGGCGGGCGCTCGCGCTCCTGGTGCTCGGCCTCGTCATCCACGTCGAGACCGCCCGCGGGATCGAACGACGGCGCGAGGTGGTCGCCGACGGCCAGCCCTACATCGAGCTGAAGTCCGTCTGGAGCTTCGCGGGGCTGCTCCTGCTCCCCATCGGCCTGGCCCTGGCCCTCGTGGTCGTGACGTTCGCGTACTGGTGGCTCCGGGTCAGCCAGCGCCCGGTGCCGCACCGGTGGACGTACTCCGCCGCCACCGTGCTCATCGCCTCGGTCGCGGCGTGGCGGGTCCTCGAGCTCATGCCGGGCGGCGTCCTGGTCAAGGTCGCCGGCCCGCTCGGGCTCCTCGTCCTCGTGGCGGCGGGCGTCACCCGCTGGGTGGTCAACCACGGGCTCGTCGTGTTCATGATCTGCCTCAGCGCGCCGGGGACGCCCTGGTGGAAGCGGCTCGGGTCCCCCACCGACACGCTCATCGGCATCGGCGCGCTCGCCCTCGGTGCCGCCCTGGCCGTCGTCGCCGTGACGACGCCGTGGCTGCTGCCGGTGCTGCTCATCCCCGTCATGGGCATGCACCGCGGCTTCCTGATCCAGCAGTTCGCGCGCGCCGCCCGCACCGACCCCAAGACCGGCCTCGCCAACGCCTCGGCGTGGCGCGACCAGGCCGACCGCGAGCTCGCCCGTCTGCGCCGCCGGGGCGGCGAGCTCGGCGTGATCATGGTCGACATCGACGCTTTCAAGGCGATCAACGACCGTCACGGCCACCTCGTGGGCGACGCGGTCCTGCGCGCGGTCGCCGACACCCTCCGGGCCGAGGTCCGCCCCTACGACGCGGTCGGACGCTTCGGGGGCGAGGAGTTCATCGTGCTGCTCGCCGAGGCGAACCCCGAGCAGGTCGTGCGCACCGCCGAGCGTCTGCGGCGCAGCATCGCCGAGTGCGAGGTCGTCGTGGCCCCGACCCTCGGCGGCGGCACCGTGCGGGGCATGACGGCCTCGATCGGCACCGCCTCGTTCCCGCAGTCGTCGGGCGACCTCGACGGCCTCATGGTCAGCGCCGACGCCGCGCTCTACGCCGCCAAGCACGGGGGCCGCAACCGGGTGGAGTGCGCGCCACCCCGGTAGCCGCCGCGCTCGACGCCGTCAGCGGAAGGCGGCGATCCCCGTGACCGCCTGCCCGATCGACAGGGCGTGCATCTCCTCGGTGCCCTCGTAGGTCAGGACGGTCTCGAGGTTGGTCATGTGGCGGAACACGGGGTACTCGAGCGTGATCCCGTTGCCGCCGAGCACGGTGCGCGCCGAGCGGGCGACGTCGAGCGCGGCCCGGACGTTGGCCATCTTCCCGAAGCTGACCTGCGCGGGGTGCAGCTGCTCGGCGTCCTTGAGCCGCCCGATGCGCGACGCCGTGAGGCCGGCCTGGTTCACCGCGACCACCATGTCGGCGAGCTTGCGCTGCGTCAGCTGGAACCCGGCGATCGGCCGCCCGAACTGCTCGCGGTCGATCGAGTAGGCGAGGGCCGACTCGTAGCAGGCCCGCGCCGCGCCCACGGCGCCCCAGAGGATGCCGTAGCGCGCCTCGTTGAGACACGACAGTGGGCCCTTGAGGCCCGCGACGTCGGGGAACACGGCGTCGGCGGGCAGCCGGACGCCCTCGAGGACCAGCTCGGCGGTCAGCGACGCCCGCAGCGAGAGCTTGTGCTTGACCTCGTTGGCGGTGAAGCCGGGGGTGTCGGTGGGGACGACGAACCCCCTGATGCCCTTGCTGCCGGCGTCCGGGTCGGTCTGGGCCCAGACGACGGCGACGTCGGCGAGAGTGCCATTGGTGATCCACATCTTGGAGCCGTCGAGCACCCAGTCATCACCGTCACGGCGGGCGCGCGTCCGCATCGAGCCCGGGTCGGAGCCCGCGTCGGCCTCGGTGAGCCCGAAGCAGCCCAGCGCGTCGCCGGTGGCCATCGAGGGCAGCCACCGCTGCTTGTGCTCCTCGGAGCCCCAGCGGTGGAGCGCGTACATCGCGAGCGACCCCTGCACGCTGACGAAGCTGCGCAGCCCCGAGTCGACGGCCTCGAGCTCGCGGCAGGCCAGCCCGTAGGAGGTGGCGTTCGTGCCCGCGCAGCCGTAGCCCTCGAGGTGCATGCCGAGCAGGCCCAGCGAGCCCAGGCCCTTGGCGATGTCGCGGGGCAGGGTGTTCGACTCGTACCACTCGGCGATGCGGGGGCTGAGCTCCGCGGCGGCGTAGTCGCGCACCGCGTCGCGGATGTCGCGTTCCTCGGCGCTCAGGTCGGCGTCGACACCGAGGAAGTCGCTGGGGTCGGGAGGAGCGGTCGCCATGGGTTCACGGTAGGGGTTCCAGCGCGTCCGGACCCGCCCAGAACTGCGCGAACCCCGGGTGCAGTGGCAGGTCCGACACCTGCTCGACGGGCGTCCAGCGCAGCTCGGTGGCCTCGCCGTCGGTGGGCTCGAGCGCCGGCGGGACGTCGGTCTCCAGCCGGGCGTGCACGGTGACGTAGGACCATCCGCCGTGGTCGTCGACGGTGTCGCCGGTCAGCCGGACGCGGGCCGGGTCGATGCCGGTCTCCTCGACGGCCTCCCGCAGCGCCGCGTCGCGCGCCGTCTCGCCGCTGTCGCGGGCGCCGCCGAGGATGCCCACGTGCCGCCGTGATGGCTCCACCACACCCGGTGCGCGAGCAGCACGCAGTCGGCGTGCCCGCGGTGCCCCGCGTGCCGCAGCAGCAGCCCGGCGGCCCCGAACCGGCCCCAGTGCCGGTGCCCGGCGTCGCAGACCACCCAGCCGTCGCCGTCACCACCCACACGATCACGGTAGGCCGCCGACGGTTCGCGCGCCGGGCAGGTGGGAAGCTCGCAGCATGAGCGAGGTGCCCCCGTTCGGGGCGGAGGAGGAACTGCTCCTGGTCGACCCCGGGAGCGGCGCGCCGCGGGGCTGGTCGGGCGCGGTGCGGGACGCGGCCGACGGCTCGCTCGACGGTGAGATGCGCACCGAGCAGGTCGAGACCGCGACCGCGCCCCACACCAAGGCCGACGACCTCGCCGCGGATCTGCACCGGCGGCGGATCGAGGCCCGCGAGGCCGCCGAGGCGCAGGGCGTCGACGTGGCCGGCCTCGCGACCTCGCCGCTGGCGCCCGAGGACGGCGGCGGGTCGGGGCCGAACCAGGAGGGCCGCTACGGGCGCATCGCGCAGCGCTTCGGCGCGATCGCCACGTCGCAGCTCACGAGCGGGCAGCACGTGCACGTCGAGGTCGGCTCGCCGGAGGAGGGCGTCGGCGTCCTGGACCGGATCGGTCCGTGGCTGCCGGTGCTGCGCGCGCTCGCGGCGAACTCGCCCTGCTGGCGGGGCCGGGACACCGACTACGCCAGCTACCGGTCGGTCGTCTGGTCGCGGTGGCCCTCGGCGGGCCCGACGCGGGTGTTCGGCTCGCTCGCGGCCTATGACGAGGCCGTCGCGGCGATGCTCGCGACCGACACGGTCCTCGACGACGCGATGGTCTACTTCGACGCCCGGCTCTCGCGCGAGCTCGGCACCGTCGAGGTGCGCGTGACCGACGTGGCGCTCGAGGTGGAGGACGCGGTGCTCGTGGCCGTCCTCGCCCGGGGGCTCGTCGCCACCGCCGCGCGCGACCACCGTCGCGGGACGCCGGTGCCCAGCACGCCCGTCGAGGCGCTGCGGCTGGCGCACTGGCGTGCCGCGCGCTGGGGCCTGACCGACGCCCTCGTCGACCCGCGCGACGGCCGCACCGCCGCCGCGGGCACGGTGCTCGATGCGCTGCGGGAGCACGTGGCGGACGCCCTGGCCGACGCCGGCGACGCCGACCGGGCCGCCGACGGCTGCGCCCGCCTGCTCGCCGACGGCACGGGCTCCGAGCGCCAGCGCGCCGCGGCCCGGCGCGCCGACGGCGACCTCGCCGCCGTGGTCCGCGACGCCCGCGAGCGTTTCCTGCCCTGACCGCCGTGAGCGATGTTCCCGGCTATAGCCGGGAACATCGCTCACGTGGCGTGCGCAGTGATGCCCCGGGCCATGGCGCCGAAGATCGCCGGCGCGCCCGCCTGGATCGCGCGGCCGTAGAGCACGCCCGGCAGGCCGGAGGCGGCGAAGCGCACCGCCAGGCGCAGGTGCGAGCCGTGACCGGAGACGTCGGGGTCGACGGCGAGCTCGAGCCACATCCGCCCGGGCTGGCGCAGCTCCGAGCGCAGGAGCAGCGTCGAGCCCGGCTCGACGGCCGCGACGCACCAGCCGTCGACGACGTCGCCGGCGCGCAGCGGGCGTCCGTGCGGGCGGCCCCGGTAGGCCCCGACGCCCCCGAGCAGCTGGTCGGTCCAGCCGCGCACCGTCCACGCGCCGAGCGGGACGTACCAGCCGGCGTCGCCCCCGATCCCGTCGACCACCGCCCACAGGGCGTCCGCGTCCGCCGCGCACGGCTCGGTGGTGCTCCAGCGGTACACCGCTCCCCCGGAGCCCTCCGGGTCGGTCGGGCCCGCGAGTGCCGGGTCGTCGACGGGGACGGGCTCGGCGCGGTCGCCGTCGCGCGGGCGCCCCAGCGCCGCCCGCACCGCGGCGTCGTAGGTCGTGCGCCCGCCGGGCGGCGGCCCGATCACCGTGAGCACGTCCTCCTCGGCGCACACGAGCTCCTGGGACAAAGACTCGATCAGCGGGGTCACGAGCTGCCGCGAGAGCGGGGTGAGCGCCTCCACCACCCAGCCGGCCAGTGCGGGCGCGCCGGGCGGCACCGGCACGGGGAGCGGGACCGCGGCGCTCTGGGGCAGCCCGGCGAGGCGCAGGTAGCGGCGGATGAGCTCGAGGTAGCTCAGGACGTCGGGGCCACCGACGTCGAAGCGGCGGTTCACCTCGGGCGACAGGTCGAGGGCGCCGACGAGGTAGTGCAGGACGTCGGCGATCGCGATCGGCTGGGTGCGGTGCGCCAGCCACGGCACGGCCGGCAGCACGGGCACGCGCTCGGCGAGGTAGCGGATCATCTCGAAGCTCGCCGAGCCCGAGCCGACCACGATCGACGCCTCGAGCGCGGCGGTCGGGACCGGGCCGGCGAGGAACACGTCGGCCACCTCGGCCCGCGACGTGAGGTGCCGCGACGACGGGCCGGACGGCCGCAGCCCGCCCAGATAGACGACGCGACGCACGCCCGCGTCCGCCGCCGCGGCGTCCACCGCCCGGGCCGCGTCGCGGTCCTTCTCGGGGAAGTCGGGCTGGTCGAGGGCGTGCGCGAGGTACACCACCGCGTCGGCGCCCGCCACGAGGGCGGCGATCGCGGACGGGTCGGCGAGGTCGCCGGGGACGACGTCCACGCGGGCGGCCCATCCCGTCGCGGCGAGCTTGTGCGGGCTGCGGACCAGGGCGGCCACCTCGTGGCCGTCGTCGAGCAGCCGGGCCACCAGCCGGACCCCGACGTAACCCGTCCCCCCGATCACCGCGCAGCGCATGGAGCCATGATCTCCGCGCGCGCACCCCGGGCGCACCCCCGGGTCGGGTCAGCTGACGGTGGGCTTGCCCGGGCGGTCGGCGCGGCGCTGGTCGACGAACAGGCCGCCACCGCGCCGGGCCACGAGCACCAGCTGCCACAGCGCGAACGCGAGCAGGACCGCGCCGATGATCGACGCGCCGAGCACCAGGGCGACGATGCCCGCCGTGGCCGCGAGCCAGATGACGGTGTCGCGCGCCGTGCGCCGTGCGCGCATGACGTCCTCCTCGGATCCGGGAGCCGACCCCCACGATCGTGCGTCGCCCGATCGTGGGCGACGACGCGATCAGTGTGACCCGTCCGGAGGCGGACCGCAGCCGATCGTGCCCGGTGGGAGGCCCTGCCACCCGATCGCCCGACCTCGATCGGCGCAGCGTGAGCAAGAGCTGTGACCAGCAACACACCACTGCGACAGGGTGGTGTGGATCCAATGGGTTTGCCCGACGCGTTGTACGGCTAGATCATGGTGTTCGGCTGACGCGGTGCCCCCGCACGCCCGGGGATCCGCTCCACGACGACACGTCGTCGTGGGTCGAGGGAACCGGGACGGGGACCTCGACGTCATACCGAGTACATCGAGTGCTCCGGTCCCCGGAGACGTCGGCCCCCGCGGGTCGCCGTCGAGGACCGTCACGCAGGACCTCCGGATACGTACCGACGCCCGGCGCACGACGTGCCGCAGGGTCCGTCGCCGGGTGCGCACGCGCCCGGCAGCGGGCCGCGGCGCCTGGCCGCCCCGGCGCGGACAGCACGAACGACAGCTTCGACCACCACGAGCGAGATTGGATGAGCAGGATCATGGACTGGGAGCTCGCGGCTTGCCGCGACCACGACCCCGAACTCTTCTTCCCCCTGACCGCTCACGGTCCCGGCTCGGCCCAGCTGGCCGAGGCGAAGGCCGTGTGCGGCGGATGCCCCCTGCAGCGGGGCTGCCTCCAGTGGGCGATGGACACCGGCCAGGAGGCCGGCGTCTGGGGCGGCACCTCCGAGGACGAGCGCCGCGCGATGCGTCGCGGCGCCCGGACCGGTAGCTCCGCCCGCGCCGCCTGAGCCGGGAACACCACACACACGAAGGGCCCGCCCCCCGAGGGGGACGGGCCCTTCGTCGTGCGTGGGCTCGGGCGTCAGCGTCCGGTGACCTTGCGGGCCGCGAACTGCAGCACCTGACCCCCGGTGGAGATCACGGCGCCTGCGACGCTGAAGCCGGTCTTGACGGCGATCGCGGCGGCGTTGCCGACGACGCGCACCGGGTTGTAGCCCGGCGCGTTGTCGCGCACCTGGTCCGCGGCCTGGCGGACGTTGCGGTCCACCTGCTGGGCCGCGGCCTCGCTCGCGCGCCCGACGCGCGCCGCGGCGGCGTCGCCGGCCCCGTCGAGCTCCGAGGCGATGCCCGAGGAGACGGTGTCGGCGCGGTCGCCGGCCTTCGCCACCTTCTCGCCGGCCTCGTCGGCGCGGACCCTGGCCTCCGAGCCGGCGTGCTGCGCGACCCGGGTGGCGTCCTTCGCGACGCGCTCGCCGGCCCGCGAGGTCGTGGTGGCGACCTGGTCGCCGGTGACCTGCGCGACGGTGGCGGCGTCCTTGGCGGCCGCCGACACCGACTTGTCGCCGTCCGCGGCCTTCTTGGCCTCGTCCGCGACACCGGACGCGCCGGCCTCGGCCTGCGCCGCGGCCTTCTTGCCCGAGGCCTGGACGCGGTCGGCGTCCTTCTGCGCGGTCGCCTTGGCGTCCGCGCCGACCTTCTTGGCGCTGCTCGAGGCCTTGTCCGAGGCGGACTCGGCCTTGGCGCGCGCGCCCTCGGCGTTGGCCTTGGTGGTGGCCTTGGCGGCCTCGGCGGCGGTGTTGTCCTCGCCGGAGGCGACGTTGTGGGTGTCGCGCACCTTGCCGTCGGTGCCGTGCACGACGACCTTGCCGCCGCCGTCCTTCGACACGATCTCGGTGGCGCGATCGACGGCCTCGGCCTGCGTGGCCGCCTTGGCGCTGGCTCGCTGGGCGCCCTTCTTCTGCACCTGCCAGCCGTCCTCGGTGGGAACGACGTACCGGTCGGCCATGACGGTCTCAACTCCTGTCTGACGGCTTCTTCAAGCCGAATGTTTCCCAGGCCGCGACCTGCACAAACGCGCGGCAGCCGAGGTTGGTCTCACCCGTTCAGCGCAGCCGCCGCGCGGTCCTGCAGCTCGACGTACCGCCGGGTGGCCTCGTCACGGACCTCCTCGAGGCGGGCGAGCCACGCCTCCTGCGGCGATCCTTCGGGCACGATGACCGGACCGTACCGGCGCACCAGCCCCGGTCCGACCACCGAGGCCGCGGTGGCGACGGTGGCCGAGCCGGCGGCCTGTGCCCAGGCGATCGGGCCGAGCGGCGTGCAGCCGAAGAACTGGCTGATGCCCGGGGTCTGCACCACCGCGAACAGCGCGCCCGCGGAGACGACGCCGGCGCCGATCACCAGCGGGCTGCGACCGCCGCCGGCGACGACGGTCTGGCCGAGCTGGGTGCCGACGAGCGCCGTGAGCGCCACCGTGCGCGAGCGGGCCGGGCTGCCGTACGGGGTGGTCTGGGCCGCCAGCCACGCAAGGCTCGCACCGCCCGCGGTGGCCATGGCCCGCAGCCCGATCTCGCGGTTGAGGGCCTCGCCCAGCGACGCGTCCGGCCCCTCGGCCAGGAGCGCGGCCGCCGACCCCGGCTCGGGCGCGCGCACCGCGAGCGCCAGCGAGGGCACCAGGTCGGTGAGCAGGTTGACCAGCAGCAGCTGGCGGGCGTTCAGCGGCGACGTGCCCGTGGTGCTCGCCCCGAGCACCGTGAACGCGATCTCGCCGAGGTTGCCGCCGACGAGCACGCCGAGCGCCTCGCGCACCGACGCCCACATCGCCCGGCCCTCGACCAGGGCCGCGAGGATCGTCTCCAGGCGGTCGTCGGTGATGACGAGGTCCGCCGCGGCGCGGGCGGCGGGCGTGCCGCGGCGACCGAGCGCGATGCCCACGTCGGCGAGCCGGATGGCCGGCGCGTCGTTGGCGCCGTCGCCCGTCATCGCCACCGTGCGCCCGAGGCGCTGGAACGCCTGCACCGCGCGCACCTTGTGCGACGGCGTGCCGCGCGCGATGACGCGGACGCGCGGGATGAGCTCGTCGAGCGCGTCGTCGTCGAGGGCGTCGAGCTCGGTGCCGGTGACGACGATCCCGCCGTTGTCGTTCCCCGTCGCTCCGCTCGCCCGGCCGAGGACGTCGAGCTCCTCGGCGACGGCCTCGGCGGTGCTCGGGTGGTCCCCGGTGATCATGACGACCTGGACACCGGCGTCGCGCAGGTCGCGCACGGTGGCCTGCGAGCCCGCGCGCACCGGGTCGGTGAAGCCGACGAACCCGGTGAAGTCGAGGTCGGCGACGTCGCCGTCGTCGAGGGTGCGGTCGTCGGCGCCGTCGGTGTCGCGCTCCGCCGCACGAGCCGCGTGCTGCTCGGCGGTGAGCACCCGCTCCGCCACCGCGAGCACGCGCATGCCCTGCCCCGCGAGCAGCTCGGTGTGCTCGAGGAGGCGCTGGCGGGCCTCGTCGTCGAGCGGGGTGCCCGCCCAGCCGGTGGCGCGGGCGATGACCACCTCGGGCGCACCCTTGACCGAGATCAGCCGGAACGGACCGCCGTCCTCCTCCGGGTCGTCGACCTCGCCGAGGGTCGCGTGGTACCCGCGGGACGGGTCGAAGTCGAGGGAGGCCACCGGCCACCAGCCCGGCCGCTTGTGCGCCGGGTCGACGTCGAACTGCTGGCCGCCGTAGACCACCGCGCGGTCGGTGAGGTGCGCGAGCCGCTCCCCCGGCGCCGGACGCGGGGTGGCGCGCAGCGCGGCGGCGAGCACGCGGCGCTGGCGCTTGCGCAGGCGGTCGGTGGGCCGCAGCTTGACGCCGTCGGAGATCGCCGAGAGCGCGAGGCGTCCCTCGGTGAGCGTGCCGGTCTTGTCGAAGCACAGGACGTCGGTGCGCCCGACGGCCTCGATCGTCTTGGGGTTGCGCACCAGCGCGCCCTCGGCCGAGAGGCGCCGGGCCGACGCGAGCTGGGCCGCCGAGACCACGAACGGGAGGCCCTCGGGGACGCTGGCGACGGCCAGGCCGACCCCGGAGTGCAGGTTCTGCTGGAACGGCAGGCCGCGCGCCGCGCCCGCGAGGACCACGGCACCGGCCGACGCGATCGCCAGCGGGGTGGTGACGCTGGTGAGCCCGGCGAGACGCTCGTCGACGCCCGCGACCGGGGCGGCCGCCCTCGCCGCGGCGGTGGAGCGGCCGACCTCGGTGCTCGACCCGGTGGCGACGACGACCGCGCGCCCGCGGCCGGTGGCCACGGTCGAGCCCTCGTAGAGCATCGAGCGGCGGTCGGCGACGGTGCGCGCGATGACCGGCAGGGGCGACTTCGGCACCGGCAGGGACTCGCCGGTCAGCGACGACTCGTCGATCTCGAGCCCGTCGGACTCGAGCACGCGGCAGTCCGCGGGCACGACGTCGTCGGGCCCGAGGTCGATGATGTCGCCGACGACGACCTCGTCGGCGCCGACGCCGCGGGAGGTCCCGTCGCGGACCACGCGGGCCCGGATGGACGACCGCTCGAGCAGCCCGGCGACGGCACGGTCGGTGGCGACGCGCTGCACGCCGCCGATCAGTGCGGAGAACGCGGTGACGCCGACGACGATCGCGGCGTCGACGACGGCGCCGATGGCCGCCGAGAGCACCGCGCCGCCGGCGAGCACCGGGGTGAGCGGGTTGTTGAGCTCGTCGAGGAACGCACGGCCCAGCGACGTCTCGGTCTCGGCCGCGGCCGGGTCGTCGCGCTGGCGGCGGTGCGCCTCGGCGGAGGTGAGGCCGCCCTCGGTGACGTCGAGGCGGGCGAGCACGGTGCTCGTCGGCATGACGTGCCAGGGCGTGCGGCTCACACCGGGGACCACGACGCGACGTCCGAGCTCCGTCGCCGACCAGGCGCCGTTGCCGAGCGACACCGCGGCGGCGCCGTTGACGGCCAGCCCAGCGAGCCCCGGGCCGCGCGGGGCGGTGCCCGCCGTCGCCATGATCGTGCCGAGCACCGTGCCGGCGCGCGCGAGGTTCACCGAGCGCGAGGACACGCCGCGCGCGACCTTGACGCCCTCGATGAGCAGCGCGGCGGTGCCGAGGTCCTCGCCCACGAGCACGTGGGCGCCCCAGGGGCGACGCCGTCGGCGCGCGAGACGCCGATGCCGAGGTCGGCGGCGGCGAGGGCCTGGCGGTCGCGGGACACGACGAGGACACCCGACCCGGCGGCCTGGAGCGCGCGCACGGAGTGGCGGAGGGCCTCTCCCCGGGCACCGCGCGATCGGCGATGCCGGGGCCGGTGCCCTCGCTGTCGCCGAGCACGAGGGTGAGCCCGGCGCGGCGCGCGGCGGCGGCGAGCGCCTCGGCGGCGGACGCCGGCTCGGGCAGCACGCCGACGACGGCGGTCAGTCGGTCGTCGCGGCGCAGGCCCAGGACGTGGGTGGCGCCGTCGGCACGCAGGACCTCGCCCGCCTCGACCGCCCGCGGGTCGTCGCCGCCGGGGATGTCGTCGAGGCCGGTGAGCAGCCAGTGCTCGCCGTCCGCGCTCAGCCGGCGCGGCGCGGTGGCGTCCTCGGGGTCGAAGAGCTCGTGCACGCGCGGCACGAGCTCGTCGAGGGCGTCGGCCGTGCCGTCGGCGCCCGGCAGGGCGAGCAGGTCGCCGAGCATGAGCACGCCGGTGGTCAGGGCCTCGGCGTCGAGGACGACGGTGTCGAGGCGGTCCATGCGGCGCAGCGCGCTCGGCTCGACCACGACGGCGCCGCGGCGGGCGAGCACCCGGCCGAACGTGGTGGCGAAGCCCTCGCGGCCGAGGCGCCCGGCCTTCGGCAGCGTCGAGAGCGCGACGCCGGCGCCCTTGCGCAGGGTGGCCGTGAGCGCGGACGCCCCCGCGAACCCGGCGAGGGCGGCGGCGCCGACCACGTCGCCGTGGCGCTCGACCGGACCGAGGGGCAGCGGGACGGGGCGGGGCTCGGCGAGGGCGTCGTCGGCGCGGGCCGCCGCGCACTCGGGGTTGGAGAGCAGCCGCGGCTCGGCGTCCTCCCAGGTCTGCTGCCGGGCTCGCGCCTCGGCGACCTGCATCGCCCGGTAGGCGGCGTCGACCAGCAGGCCGGCGTGGCCCTGGCCGAGGGCCTGTGCGGCGGCGTTGGACAGCGCGAGCAGGACGTTGGCGCGCTCCTGGCCCACCGCGCGCTCCACGGCCTCGCGCAGGCGGGGCTGGTGGTCGACGAAGGTGGCCGCGGAGGCGAGCTCGGTGGGCAGCGGGGTGCGCCGCAGGACCGTGCCGAGGGCGGCGACGCCCAGACCGGCGATGTCGGCGGCCAGGATCGTGAACGCCTGCTGCGCGGCGTTCATCAACGGTGCGGACGCGGCCTCGACCGCGTCCCCACCCTCGCGCTCCTCGAGGATCTCGACGAGGTCGACCAGGTCGTCGACGGTGTCGTCGTCGGGCAGACCGACGGGGCCCTCACCCTCGTCGAGGAGGCCGACGACGACCGCCCCGAGCGCGGCGTTCACCGCCGCCCACGCCACCTGCGGGTGCGCCGCGATCGCCTTCTCGACCGCGCGCGCCAGCTCCTCCCCCGACTCGCGCACGACGGCGGGCACACCGATCTGCACGCGACCGGCTCCGCGCCACACGCGGCGGCCGCGGTGGCGGAACGGGTCGACGCGGTCGAGCACGCCGTCGGCGATCCCGAACGGGTCGACCACGCGGGCGAGCAGGCCGCGGGACGGACGAGGCGCGGGGAGGGAAGCCATGAGGGTGGCTGACGTCCTCTCGTCGAGGGGAGCGGGCGGGTCGGCGCCCGTGGTGTCGAGGGCCTCGCGACGTCTCCGCCGGGGCACACGCTCGGCCCAGCGCCGACACCGGCGGCGACCAGCTTACGGGCGACCGAAAGCAGGAGGCCCCATCGCGGGCGACCCGGACGTGGCGCTCGGGTGAACGTCGCCCCGATCGGGTGCCCGTCCCCTGCCGACGGGTGCACCGATCCCGGCGTCGTCGCCTGCGCCGCCCGGTCCACCGGGGCCACCGGGTCCTGCGGCCCGCGACGCCAGGGCGTGCAGCACCCGACCGGCCGGCGGCCACGACGCGACGCGCAGCGCGCCGCGGCGCACCGCGGCCACGAGACGGTTGCCGGGCAGGAAGAAGTGGCGTGACCGTCGCGCCGCGCTGCCCGCCGCCAGCGCCGCGGGCCGGTGGGCCTGCTCCCACTGCGCGAGCCCGGCCTCGGGGTCGTCGGGGTGCGCGGCGAGATGGGTGCCCAGCGTCTCGCCACCCACGAGGGCGAGCGCCGAGCCCTGGCCGGAGTAGAGCGTCGGGCACCACGCGGCGTCGCCGACGAGCACGACGCGACCGCGCCGCCACGACCCGATGCGGATCTGGGCGACGGTGTCGACGTGGGTGGTGCCGGCCTCCTCGACGCCGTCGAGGATCTCCGGCATGAGCCCCGCGAAGTCGCCGTAGACCCGGCGCAGCGCGCCCACCGGGTCGCGGGCCGCGCGCGAGGCGGCGTCGGCGCCGTCGACCCCGAGCCGGTCCGCGCGGAAGGTGAAGAAGACGACGGGGTCGTGCTCCGCGACGGCCATGAGGTGCGCGGTGCGACCGACCTCCGCGGGCACGACGTAGTCGCCCTCGCGCAGCTCGCCGGGCAGCCGCGGCAGGATCGCGGAGATCACGACCTGGTCGAAGTCGTGGCGGAAGTGGTCGTCGGGGCCGAAGACCATGCCGCGGACCGCCGACCGCACGCCGTCGGCGCCGACGACGAGGTCGAAGCGCTCGCGCGTGGAGCCCTCCGGGCCGTCGAGCACCACGTCGACGGTGTCGCGGCGCGGGTCGAGCCGCCGGGGCGCGGTGGCGAAGCGGACCGTGACGTCGTCGGGGCGCGCCGCCCAGAGCGCGGCCTCCAGGTCGCCCCGCACGAGCGCCAGCGCGCGCGGGTCGTCGGCCAGCGACGCCTCGACCCGGGACACGGTGCGCCCGCGGCCGTCGACCCCGGTGATGATCCCGTCGGCGGGCAGCCGGGTGCGCAACCCGCCGGAGACACCGAGGCGGCCGGCGGCGGCGAGGCCCTCGGGCGCGAGGCGCACGAAGTACCCGCCGGTGCGCCGGGCGGGAGCACGCTCGCAGACGTCGACGCTCCACCCGGCGCGGTCCAGCGAGGCCGCGGCGGCGAGTCCCGCGACGCCGGCGCCGACCACGAGCGCCCGCGGCGGTCCGTCACGCCCGGTGCGCTCCACGATCCCCACAGTAGGCGTCGCCGACGGGTCGGACCCCTGGGCGGTCGCGTGGGCCCGCTCTCACCACCGGCGCCGCAACGCACGCGGCCCCGTCACCCGCAGGGGGTGACGGGGCCGGGAGGAGAGCTCAGCTTCGCGCCGGCTCGCTGCGGCGGAAATGCGCGCACTCGCACTGGGCGCAGTGGTCGCCGAGGTAGTAGTGCTCGTGCGACTCGCGCGGGTGCCGGCAGGAGCAGAGGTCCACGAGCGGGACCCGGGCCAGGGACGGCGGGACGGTGGCGCGGAGGAAGGGACGGTGTGACCGACGGTGGTCGATGAGCTTCATGTGGAGGAGGTCCGTTGAGGTGGAGGGGCCGACAGGGGCGGTCGAAGAGCGGTCGTGGGCACTTCGGGCCCGCGCGCACGGTGGGTACGCGCGGAGGGCACGGGGTGGGCGGTAGTCCCGCCCCGGGCCGCGGCGAGCTCCGTCCGGACCCGTGACAGTTCTCGTCGGGCCTGATCGAGCTCGTCGTGGGCCTGATCCCGCTCGCGCGAGACCAGGGCCACCTCGTCCTGCAGCGACACGACCATCGCGGCCGCGGTGAGGGTCAGCCCCTCGTCGAACAGCTCGCGGATCCGGGCGGCGAGGGCCAGCTGCCGACGCGACCAGCGTCGGTGCCCGCCGGCGGAACGATCCGGACGGACCATGCGACCCGCGTCCAGACTCCGGAGGAACGCCTGCCTCACACCCAGGAACTCCGCTGCCTGACCGGTGGTCAGAGCGGGGGTCTCCTCGTCGTCGAGGCTCTCGGCGCCCACGGCTTCCGTCGCGTCCTC
Organism: Actinomycetospora sp. CA-053990; assembly: GCF_050948445.1. Taxonomy (NCBI): domain Bacteria; kingdom Bacillati; phylum Actinomycetota; class Actinomycetes; order Pseudonocardiales; family Pseudonocardiaceae; genus Actinomycetospora; species Actinomycetospora sp. CA-053990. The sequence goes on from NZ_CP192043.1 coordinate 4,076,169, forward strand.
AAGTTCGTGCACTGCGTACGTCCGCACCGCCTTGCGCAGGGCGGACGTGTCGAAGTTCTACTCGCCACTGCAATTTCTGTCAACGCTCGACGAGACACGAGCAGGGCACATCACCCGGAGGGAGTGATCCGCGGGCGACGGCCGGGCGACGGGGTGCCCACGATCACCCGAATTCGTGGACTCGGTAGGTCGAAGTGGCCCGATCCGGGTATGCGTGGTGGAAGGATGGGACTCGGAGTCGAGTACGGGGGGTGGACGATGGACCAGTCGGATCCGTCCGCGTCCCCGTCTGCGCCGGGACCCCTGCCCGAGCGTCTCGGTCAGCGCTTCGCCCTCGGCGAGCTGATCGGCCGGGGCACGTGCTCCGAGGTCTACCGCGCCCACGATCTCCTCCTCGACCGCGACGCCGCCGTGAAGATCTTCCCGGTGGCCGACGACCCGCGCGTCGAGCGCGAGGTCTCGCTCACCGCGTCGATGGACCACCCGAACCTCGTGCCCGTCTACGACGTCGGCGGCGTGAACGGCCGCGCGTTCGTGGTGATGGCGCTGCTCGAGGGCGGCAACCTGTCCGACCGGCTCGCCGACGGCCCGCTCCCGGTCGCCGAGACGCTGCTGGCCGTGGCGGCGGTGGCCGACGCGCTCGGTCACGTGCACCGGGCGGGCGTCCTGCACCGCGACGTGACGCCGCGCAACGTCCTCTTCGACGGCGACGGGCGGGCGCACCTGTCCGACTTCGGTGTCGCCTTCGTCGCCGACGCACCCCGCATCACCGACACCGGGATCGTCGTCGGGTCCGCGCCCTACCTCGCGCCCGAGCAGGTCCGCGGCGAGACCGTGGGACCGCCCGCCGACGTCTACGCCCTGGGCCTCGTGATGATCGAGGCGCTCACCGGGCGCCCGGCGTACGAGGGCGCGCCGCTGGCCGCCGCCCGCGAGCGCCTGGAGCGTCGTCCCGAGGTCCCCGAGGGCCTCGACTTCGAGATCGTCACGCTCCTCGAGGCGATGACCGCGGACGACCCGGCCCACCGCCCGCCCGCCGAGAACGTGTGCATCGGCCTGCGCCGGGCCGCGCTCGCCGCGGAGACGCTCCCCGCGAACGGCGCGCCTCTCCCGTTCGCCGGCCTCGGCCTGCCCGGCCTCCTCCACGCCACCACCGACACGTCCGTCACCACTGACACCTTCGCCACCGCGGGCGCCGCCACCGCGGCCGCGGCTCACGACGAGACCCCGGGCCGCGAGCCCAGCCCCGTGCTCGCCCGTTCCGGCGGTCTCGTGATCGCCGCCTCCGTGGCCGCGGCGGTCCTGCTCGCCGGCGGCGTCGTCGTGGCGTCGGCCTGGACCGTCGACAGCGTCGCCGCCTCCGCCCCGCCGGCGGCCACGCTCGCCCCGCCGACCGCGGAGATCGTGGCCGACCCCGGCCCGGGGTCGCTCGTCGGGCGCGGTTCCGGCCGGTCCGAGGCGCGCGACGAGGACCGCGGCTCCCGCGGCGACGACGAGCCGGTGACGATGCGCCGCGGATCGGCCGCGTCGCAGCGCGCCGCCGCGACCACCTCGACCGACGGCGGCGCGGCGTCCTCCGCGCCCCGCGAGACCTCGTCGAGGGCGCCCACCACGGAGACGTCCCCGGAGCCGACGCGGGAGACGACCCCGGAGACGTCGTCGTCGGTGCCGTCGTCGGAGCCGTCCTCCGAGCCGAGCGAGAGCACCGAGCCGTCGGCGCCGGCGCTCGTCCCGGGTCTGCCGCTGCCGTCGGTCACCGTCCCGTCGGTGTCGCTGCCCCTGCCCACCGGGACGTCGTCGACCACCAGCCCGGCGCCCACCTCGAGCAGCACCACCTCGAGCGGCACCACGTCGAGCGCCGCGTCGTCGTCGAGCACCGACGCCGACCCGACGAGCAGCACCCCGGCGGCCGGCGCCGCGGCCTCCCGCACCCAGGCCAGCCACGACGCGGCGCCCCGCACCACCACGACCACGACCACGCCGAAGCGCGCGGCCGCCCTCACCGACCCGGCGGTCGAGGCGCTCGGCGGGGTGCTCGGCAGCCGCTGACCGCTCCCCGCTGACCGACGCTCAGCGCAGCGAGGCCATCGACCGGACGTCGAGGCGCCGCAGCACGCGGTCGGCCACCTCGGGGTCGACGCCCGGCTCGCTGCGGGCGGCCAGCACCTCGCGGCGCGCGGCGGCGAGGGCGAGCGACTGCACCCGGTTCCACTGGTCGCGGCGCCGGCGCAGGGCCTCGAGGCGGCGCTCGTAGTCGGCGCGGTCGGCCGCGTCGTCCCCCGGCGCGCCGCCCATCCCGCCGCCGGGCCCGCCCTCCCCCGCGCCGAGGCGGGCGAAGCGGGCGCGCAGCTCACCGAGCACCTCCTCCCCCACGCCGTCGTCGAGGCCGAGGGCCCCGCGGTCGAGGCCGGCGAGCTCGGTGAGCGCCGCCCGGCGTGCCCGGCCGGCGAGGCGCTGCTCGGCGTCGCGCCCGACCTCTTCGCCCTCCTGCACCCCGAGCCAGCGCAGGAGCAGCGGCAGCGTCAGGCCCGGCAGGACGAGGGTCGCCACGAGCACCCCGGCAGCGATGATCACGAGCTCGGTGCGGAACGGGAACGGGCTGCCGTCGGCGGTGACGCGCGGCAGGGCGAGGGCCAGCGCGAGGGTGGCGAGGCCCCGCATCCCCGACCAGGTCAGCACCGCGGCCTCGGCGCCGGTCCGTGGTGCGGCGAGCTCGGCACCACCGCGGCGGCGCACCACCACGAGCGCGACGAGCGCCCACACCGCCCGCACCGCGATCACGACGACGGCGACGACCGCGGCGTCGGCCACCATCCCGCCGAGCCCTGCGCCGGCGTCGGCGACCACCGCGCGCAGCTCGAGCCCGATCAGTGCGAACGCGGCCGCGGTCACGAGCATCTCGACGACGTTCCAGAACGCCCCGCCGGTGAGGCGTTGCTCGACGTCGTCGGCGGAGGCCCGCTGGCGGGTCTGCAGCGCGGCCACGACGACGGCGATCACCCCGGAGGCCGACAGGGCGTCGGCGGCCAGGTAGACGGCGAAGGGCAGCACGAGGGTCAGGGCGCTCGGGGCGACGGGATCGGTCAGCCGGTCGGCCAGGCGCCCGGCGAGCCACGCCGCGGCGAGACCGACGAGCACCGCCCCCACCGCCGCCCACACCAGCTTCAGCAGGGTCCCCGCGCCCGCCGGCTCCCCCGACACGGTCGCCGCGATCGCGGCCTGGAACACGACGAGCGCGGTGGCGTCGTTGAACAGCCCCTCGCTCTGCAGCACCGAGACCAGCCGCCGCGGCATCCGGAGCGGCCCGGCGACGGCCTCGACGGCCACGGGGTCGGGCGGGGCGACCGCGGCGCCGATCGCGAGGGCGGCGCCGATCGCGATGCCCGGGACGAGCCACACCACCGTGGCGCCCACCGCGGCGATGGTCACCGCCACCAGCAGCACGGCGAGGAAGAGCACCGAGCGCCAGCGCTCGCGGAACACCGTCCACGACGCCCGCTGCGCGGTGGCGAACAGCAGCGGCGGCAGGAACAGCGGCAGGATCAGCTCGGGATCGAACTGCGGGGCGTCGACGCCGGGGACGAACGCCGCCCCCGCGCCGACGAGCACGAGCAGCACCGGCCACGGCAGCCGGAGGCGGTCGCCCACGCCCACGAGCACGACTCCGACGAGCAACGCCGCGACCACGAGCGCCAGCACGGTCATGCGGCCGGACCCTGCCAGAGCGCCGGCGGACCGACGCGGCATGCTGATCCCCATGGCGGGATTCCGGGACCTCGTGGGGCGGGCGTTGCAGGCCGGGCTGGACCTGCTGAACAAGCAGACGGACGGCCGGAGCCGGCCGGGACAGCGGCCGGACGGGGGCGGGCCTCCCCCGGGCCGACCGGGACCGTCCCCCGCGGGCGGCGTGCGGACCGCACCGGCGAACGAGCGCGCCGGCGCGATCTCCTACCAGCCCGACCTCGACGGTGCCGCCGATCCGGGCGAGGTCGTGTGGACCTGGGTGCCCTACGAGGAGGACGCCTCGCAGGGCAAGGACCGTCCCGTGCTCGTCGTCGCCCGCGCGAAGGGCGGCGGCGACCTGCTCGGCCTGATGCTCTCGAGCCAGGGCCACCGCCGCGACGACGCGCACTGGCTGAGCGTCGGGTCGGGTCCGTGGGACCGCGAGGGGCGCGAGTCCTTCGTCCGCCTCGACCGCGTCCTGGAGATTCCGGAGGACGGCATCCGCCGCGAGGGCGCGATCATGCCCGCCGGGGCGTTCGAGCACGTGGCGGACGAGCTGCGCAGCGGCTACGGCTGGCGCTGACCACGCGACGAGCCGCTACCCTCCAGCCACCGACCCGGCGACCTCTCCGGGTTTCGATCGTCCTCCGTCACCGCGTCGCGGCTGCTCGGCCGGGCCCGAGGGTGTAAGGAGTGCCCGTGCCGATCGAGCCCGCGTCCGTCTCGCCCTCCGTGTCCTGCGGAGCCTGCGGCGAGCCCACCACCGGAGAGGACGCGCGCTGCGAGGCCTGCGGGCGTCGTCCCGCCGGTGTCGAGCACGCCGAGGACGTCCTCGAGAGCCCTGATGCGGGCGCCGCCCTGATCGTGCTGGGGGCCGGCGTCACCGACCGCGGACACCGGCGCCGGCGCAACGAGGACGCGTTCGACCTGGTCCGCGTCGCCACCGACACCGGCGACGTGGTCGTCGCCGTGGTGTGCGACGGGGTCGCGTCCGTCCCCGGCGGGGCCACGGCCTCGCGCGCGGCGTGCGACGTCGCGGTGGCCGCCGGCCGCGAGGCGCTGGCCGGCGGGCAGGACCTCGACGAGGCCGCCGCGACCACGGCCGACGCCGCGCGCCGGGCCGTCGCCGCGCTCGCACCGGGCGCCGGCCAGGCCCCGGCGTGCACCTACGTCGCGGCCGTGCTCGACGCCGAACGCGCGGTGGTGAGCTGGGTCGGCGACAGCCGTGCCTACTGGCTCTGCCCCGCGACGCCCGAGGACTCGGCGGTGCTCACCGAGGACGACTCGTGGGCCGCCGAGATGGTGGCCGCCGGCGTCGTCGGCGCGGCGGACGCCCTGTCGGACCCGCGCGCGCACGTCATCACCCGCTGGCTCGCGGCCGACGCCCCGGACGTCGTCGCGCGCCACCGCAGCTGGGCCCTCGACGACACCGGCGTCCTGCTGCTGTGCAGCGACGGGGTGTGGAACCACCTGCCCGACCCCGCCGTGCTCGCCGCGGCCCTGCCGCAGGCGACGACGCCCACCGACGCCGACGGCGTGCACGCGGGCGCGCTCGCCCTCGTCGACGCGGCCCTCGACGACGGCGGGCACGACAACGCGACCGCCATCCTGCTCGCGGTCGGCCCGGCACCCGGGGCCTGAGCGGTCACAGGGGTGTGCGCGACGCCAGGTGGGTCGGCGTCATCGACAGCGCGATCATGACCTCGCCGGCGTCGACGTAGGGCCGGTCGGGGATCTGCTCGAGCTTCGTGCGCGTGCGCGTGTCGACGCCGTAGTCGTCGGCGACGGCGAGCACCTGCCACCGCCGCAGCGGGAAGCGCTCGGCGTCGAGGACGGCGCGGAATCCGGGCACCCCTCCACGGGTACCGGGGCCCGCCGCGGTCGACAACGTGAGCGTTCCGACAGCCCGAGTTCACGCCACGGGTAACGCCCGTGTCCCGTGCAGCAACGCGCCCGTCAGCCGCGCGCGAGGGTCGGCGGCCACGTCGAGGGGGTCGGGCTCGACGTCGGCGCGCACCAGCAGGTCACCGAGGGCCGCGATCATCGCGCCGTTGTCGGTGCACAGCCGGATCGGCGGGACGCGCAGGGTGAGGCCGGCGGCGGCGCAGCGCTCCTCCATCAGCGAGCGCACGCGGGAGTTCGCCGCGACCCCGCCGACCATGAGCAGGGTGTCGGCGCCCTGGTCGGCGCAGGCGGCGACGGCCTTGCGGGCGAGGGTGTCCGCCACCGCCTCCTGGAACGACGCCGCGACGTCGGGCACGGGCAAGGTCCCGTCGTGGGCCTCGACCCAGCGGGCGACCGCGGTCTTGAGCCCCGAGAACGAGAACGTCCACGGCGGATCGGAGGGGCCCGTCAGCGGGCGCGGGAAGGCGATCGCGCGCGGGTCGCCGTCGCGGGCGGCGCGGTCGATCGCCGGGCCGCCCGGGTAGGGCAGGCCGAGGAGGCGCGCGACCTTGTCGAACGCCTCGCCCGCGGCGTCGTCGACGGTGTCGCCGAGGTGCACGATCTCGTCGCGGGCGAGGTCGCCGACGCTGAGCAGCGACGTGTGCCCGCCCGAGACGATCAGTGCGACGCAGCGCTCGGGCAGCGGGCCGTGGTCGAGCACGTCGACCGCCGCGTGCCCGGCGAGGTGGTGCACGGCGTAGAGCGGCACCCCGGCGGCCAGCGCATACGCCTTGCCCGCCGCGAGCCCGACCTGCAGCGCGGGGCTCAGGCCTGGCCCCGCGGTGACGGCGACCGCGGTGACGTCGGCGAGGTCCACCTGGGCGCGCTGCAGCGCCGTGCGCACCATCGGCGCCATCGCCTCGAGGTGCGCCCGCGCCGCGACCTCGGGCACGACGCCGCCGAACCGCGCGTGCTCCTCCATGCTCGACGCCAGCGCGTCGCCGAGGAGCACCCCGCCCGAGACCAGGCCCACCCCGGTCTCGTCGCAGGACGTCTCGATGCCGAGGACCAAGGGCGTGCTCACCCCCGCATTCTGCCCTCGCTGATGACGGGCCCTCAGGCGGGCACCAGCCGCCGGCGGGTGCGGTCGGGGTCGGCGCGGTACCAGGCGAGCGTCGCGGCGATGCCGTCGTCCCAGTCGGTCGCGCGGGTGGCGAACGAGGCCCGGAACGCGGAGTCGTCGACGAGGAACGGCTGCTCGAACTGGTAGAGCAGCTCCGCACCCTCGCGCGCGATCGGCGAGACGAGGCGCATCGCCGCGACCATCGCCGGGGTGATCCGGCCTATTCGGGGCTCGTGGCCGGCGGCGGCGAAGACGCGCTCGACGAACTGGCGGCCGGTGATCGCCGGCGGCACCGGTGTGTGCCACACCCGGCCGGTGGCGCTCGCCGGGGCGAGGGAGAGCTCGACGAGCGCGGCCCCGACGTCGGGGGTGTAGCCGGCGGTCATCGGGAGGTCGAGGTCGCCCGGCCACCGGACCGTCCGGCCCTGCGCAGCCTCGCCGAAGACCCCGGCGGCCAGGAGCGACTCGACGCCCGGACCCCACAGCTCCGGCGCGCGCCCGATCACGGTCTCGACCTCACCGCGGGCGTGCGCGGCCAGCACCATCTCGGCGAGCCAGGCCCGCAGGACGCCCTTGGACGAGACCGGCGCGACCGTCGTGTCCTCGCGCATCGGGGCGTCGACCCGGCCGTACATCCAGGTGTCGTCGGCGAACACCAGCCGCGCCCCTGCCGCGCCCGCGGCCGCGAGCAGCGCCCGGGTCGCCGCCGGGAACGCGGCCCGCCAGGTGGTGAACGGCGGGTTCACGCAGTGGTGGACCACGGCCGCGTCGCGGCAGACGTCCCGCATCGCCGGAGCGTCTCCTGCGTCGGCGGCGACCGCCTCGGCGCCCTCGACCGGTGTGCCCGACCGCGTCACGGCCCGGACGGGCAGCCCGCGGCGGACGAGGTCGGCGCACACCGCCCGCCCGATCCCGCCGCCGGCGCCGACGACGACGTGCGTGCTCGTGAGCTCATCTCCTCCTGGCGCGGGGTGTCGGGGGTGCCGAGCAATCGGTCGAGGCCGGCGGCCGCGATGCCCGCGGGGAGCGCCGCGACGAGCGCGTTGCGCGCGGCCACCGCGAGCGGCGAGCGCCAGAGGGCCACCTCGCCCGCGCGGCGGGAGCGGCGCGCCACGGTCTCCGCGCCGGGGCGCCGGCGAGCCTCGTAGGCGGCGAGGGACGCCGGGTCGGCGGTGGCCTCCTCGCCGAGGACCACCGCGTCGAGGAACGCCTGGGCCGCGCCCTGGCCGAGGTTCGGGGTCATCGCGTGCGCGGCGTCGCCGAGCAGGGCGATCCGGCCGTGGTGCCAGGAGCGCGGCGGGCGCAGGTCCTCGAGCGCGTGCACGAGCACCGGTCCCTCGACGGCGTCGAGCACGGACGGGATCGGGTCGTGCCAGCCCGCGAGGCGCGCGCGCAGCCAGGGCAGGTGGTCGGCGCGCGGGACCTCGGCGGTGGGCACGACGGCGTAGAGGTAGGTGCGGGCGCCGGGCAGGGGGCCGAGACCGACGAGGGCGCCGTTCCCCCAGCTCTCGCCGCCCTCGGCCAGGTCGTGGGCGGCGATGAGCCGGAACGCGGTCTGCCCGGTGGGACGCGGCACGGCCTCGGGCCACACGGCGCCCCGGATCGTGCTGCGCAGGCCGTCCGCGGCGACGACGAGGTCGGCGCTGTGCTCGCGGCCGGCGTCGTCGTGGACCACTGCGGGCCGGGTGGCGTCGCCGGGGTCGACCCGGCGCACCCCCACGCCTGTCGTGACCTCGGGGCCGCGGCGCGCAGCAGGGCGTGCAGGTCGGGGCGCCGCAGCACGACGACCCCGTCGCCCTGGCGCCGGCGCAGGTCGGCCGTGTCGGTGCGGGCGAGCCAGCGGCCCGACATCGTGCGGATGCCGCCGCCGACCTCGACGGTGCCCGCGGCCCGGGCCCGCGCGCCGATCCCGGTCGCACCGGGACCCAGCACGTCCAGCGCCCGCAGCGCGTTCGGCCACACCGCGATCCCCGCGCCGGCCTCGTCAGGTTCGGCCCGCCGTTCCAGGACCGTGACGTCCCATCCGTGCCGGCTCAGCGCGATCGCGCCGGCCAGCCCGCCGAGCCCCGCGCCCACGACCACCGCTCGTGCCATGACCCTCACTCCTCTACGTCTGTAGTAGCACGTACTCTACGGCTGTAGAGGAATCCGACGGAAGGGGACGAATGGTGGAACGCCGGGACGTCCTCGCCGACGCCGCGATCGCGGTGCTCGCCCGGGCGGGCAGCCGCGGCCTGACCCACCGCGCCGTCGACGGCGCCGCCGGCCTGCCCGAGGGCACGAGCTCGTACTACTTCCGCACCCGCTCCGCGCTCCTGCAGGCCTGCGTCGACCGGATGGCGGCGCGGACGCTGTCCGAGATGGCGAGCGGGGCGCCCGCGGGGCCGACCACGGTCGACGGTCTCGTCGCGGCCGCCGTGGCGACGGTCGGGCGCTGGCTGGCCGACGACCAGGAACGCCTCCTGGCCCGCTGGGAGCTCTCGCTGGAGTCGACGCGACGCCCCGAGCTGGGCGCGGCCCTGCAGGCGGCGGGTGCCCGGGTGCGCGAGCGCGTGGCCGCGACGCTCGCCGCGCTGGACATCGCCGAGCCCGAGCGCCGGGCCGACGACCTCGTCGCCTGCCTCGACGGCCTCGCGTTCGACCAGCTCGCCGGCGCCGGGGCCCCGCGCGACACGGCGGCGCTCCGGGCCGCGATCACCGACGTCGTGCGGGGGTTCACGGGGTCGCCGTGAGGAGTCTCCGTGAGGGCTCTCCATGTCGATCTCCCGAGAGTGCCGTGAGCGCTCCGCCGCGGACAGCACTGGTGACACTGTCGGGAGATCGAGATGGAGAGCTCACGCCACCGGGACCACCCGCCGATCCCGGGCGACGAGCACCAGCACCGCGACGGCCAGGACGATCTCGACGAGGAACCCCGTCTGCTGGAGCACCGCGTCGAGCAGCGGGAAGTGCTCGAGGTGCAAGGAGTGGAACACCGTGTGCGGCACGGTGAAGACCAGGAACGTGACGACGGCGGTGATCACCACCCGCCGGTCGAGCCACCAGGCCGCGAGCGCCAGCGCGACGCCCATGGCCAGGGTGCCGGCGCCGACGTCGCGCACGAGGTGCTCGTTGTACGGCGGGAGCAGGGCGACCCAGGGTGTTCCGCCGTACGGGAACGCCTCGTAGAAGGCCACGGGCAGGAACAGCGCCCAGAGGCCGACGACGAACTGGGTCGCCGCGAGGGCGCCGAGCAGGATCCTCATCGCGCGGCCTCCGCCCGGGCCGCGAGGAACTGCTCGAAGGTGACGACGCCGTCGGCATGCTCCGGCGTGAGGTGGGCGCCGTCCCGGTAGCCGCGGGCGATCGCCCCGGGCAGGCGCAGCGGGACGACGACGCGGCGCCGCCCGGAGGCGGCGAGCCAGGCCCGGGCGAGCTCGGCCATCGGCCGGATCTCGGGGCCCCCGAGGTCGCTCGCGCGGCCCTGCGCCGGACCGTCGACGAGATCGGCGAGGCGGTCGGCGACGTCGTCGGGCGCGACGGGCTGGAACGACGTGCCGGCGAGCACGGGCAGGAGTCCGGTGCGGGCGGCGGCGGTGAACATCTGCATCAGGAGGTCGTGGAACTGCGTCGCGCGCAGGATCGTCCACGGCAGCCCGGAGGACTCGACGACGCGCTCCGCGCGCACCTTCTCCCGGTAGTAGCCGAGCGGGATGCGGTCGGCGCCGACGATCGAGACGAAGACCAGGTGCGGGGTGCCCGCGCGTCGGGCGGCCGCGACGAGGTGCTCGGTCGCGGCGGCGTCACCCGTCGGGGCCGTCGCGCAGTGGACGATCGTCGAGACGCCCGCGACCGCCTCGTCGAGGCCCTCGCCGGTCGCCAGGTCGCCGACGACGCGGCCGGGCCCCGGCCGGCGGCAGAGCACGCGCGGCCGATCGAGCCGGGCGACGAGCGCGCCGCCGAGCCTCCCCGTCCCGCCCGTCACGAGCACGGTCATGATGTCCTCCCGAAGCCGTCGGGCACCTCGGTGCGGTACCCGTCAGGAAGGTCGACCGGACAGCTCCCCGGAACGTGACACCTGCCCGGCGAGGAACGTGAGCTTGTCGGGGTTGCGCAGGACGCGGACCCCCCGGATGCGGTCGCCGTCGGTGTCGACCGCGACCACGCCGACGAGCTCGCCGTCCTGGAAGCCGAGCAGGGCCGGGGCACCGTTGACCTCCGCGGCCGCGCCGGTCCCCCGCCACCGCGACGGCCCGAGGATGCCGACGAGGAACCGCGCGACGGCGTCCCGGCCGTGCACGGGGCGCCGGGCCGCGCTGACCTTGCCGCCACCGTCGGACCACACGGTGACGTCGGCGGCGAGCAGCGACTCCAGCCCCGCGACGTCACCGTTCCGGGCCGCGGCGACGAACCGCGCGAGCAGCGGCCCGACGTCGGCGCGGGGCCGGGCCGCGGGGGCCGTCGCGAGGTGCCGGCGGGCCCGGGTGTGCAGCTGGCGGGACCCGGCCTCGGTGACGTCGAGGACCGAGGCGACCTCGGCGTGGCTGTGCCCGAACGCCTCGCGCAGCACGTAGACCGCGCGCTCCGGGGGCGTGAGCCGTTCCAGCGTCGTCAGCAGCGCGAGGGACACCGACTCGCGCTCCTCGACGGTCGCGGCCGGCCCGGTCGCCGGGTCCGTCGTGAGGATCGGCTCGGGCAGCCACGGCCCGACGTAGGTCTCGCGGCGGGCGCGGGCGGAGTCGAGGCGGTTGAGGCACAGGCGGGTGACGACGGTGGTCAGCCAGGCGGCGGGGTTGTCGACGGCGTCGCCGTGGCCGGACCACCGCAGCCAGGCGTCCTGCACGACGTCCTCGGCGTCGTGGGCGGACCCGAGCATGCGGTAGGCCAGCCCGAACAGCCGCGGGCGCTGCGCCGTGAACGTGTCGGTGGCCTCCCTCACGACGACCATCCTGCCCGGGAACACTTGCCTTCGACCGCACTCGAAGTCCTACGGTCGAGGGTGTGAGCGTGACGACGGACCGTCTGCGGGACCTCATCGAGACGACGCCGGGTGCGCTGCCGCCGCTCACGGGCGAGCTGACGCGCGATCTCGACGTCACCGAGCACCTGGCGATCGCGGACGTCGCGGCGCTGACCGGCCTGTCGGCGCACACCCTGCGCTACTACGAGCGGATCGGGCTGGTGGACGTCGCGCGGGACTCGGGCGGGCGCCGGGTCTACGACCGGGACGCGGTGGGCCGGGTCGTGTTCATCACGCGGCTGCGCGACTCGGACATGCCGATCGCGTCGATCGCGCGCTACGTCGAACTGGTCAAGCAGGGCCCGGAGACCGAGCCGGAACGCCTCGCGCTGCTCGAGGCGCACCGCGCCGACGTGCTCGTGCGCCTCCGTGACCTTCAGGCGGCCCTGGCCGTCGTCGACTACAAGATCACCACCTACGGCGGGTCCTGCGGCAGCTAGAAACGGACACGACGCTCTCCCAAGAATTGTTCAAGAGCTGCCGTGAATCGTGGAAAGAATGGGCGTCGCGGTGGCGCCCGCAGAATCGTGGGCTAATCTCCTGACATCACGGCCCGGTCACGCTCCCCGGCTCCCCGACCGGCCGTCGACGGAGGTGTCCCCGCGCCATGACCGCTGCCGGCCCGCTCCCCGCCCTCCCCCGCCCCTCGCCGATGACGTCCGTCCTCGGTGTCGCGGTCGGGGCCGTCGGCGCCGCCGTGCTCGGCGGGCACGTCGCCCTGCCCGATGCCGCTCCGACCACTGCTGAGTTGCACCTGCTCGCCGGGCACAGCGCGACCCCGTCCGTCGCGCCCGTCGGCGCCGACGCGACGTCCGCGTCGGCCACCGTCCCGGAGCTGACCAAGGCCGCGCACCGCCACCAGCACGACCAGAAGATCGAGGACGCGATCCAGCGGTTCGAGTCGCGCATCGGCACCACGCGCTACGAGGGCTACTGCGAGCGCGCCGTCGAGAACGCGTTCGGGACGCAGGGCCACTACGGCAGCGCGATCCAGGACTGGCACTCCCAGGACCAGCACGGCGACTGGCGGCACGCCCCGCGGGGCGCGATGGTCTTCTACGACACGTCCTCGAACGGCCACGTCGCGCTGAGCCTGGGCGACGGCCGCGTGGTGTCGTCGAGCGACCACGGCCACGTCGGCATCGTCCCCGTGGATCACTTCCGGCGGCCGCTGGGCTGGGCGTACGCCCCCTACTGACCAGCCCTTGCCGTGTCGGTGATCGTGCTGCTCTGATCCGGGGATCATGGGCCGTGCCGGAGCCGACCGTCGTCCGACGCGCACCGCGTCCGGCCTCGCGATCGCGCTGCTCTCCGCGTTCTCGTTCGGGCTCGCCGGGCCGTTCGCCGCCGCGTTGCTCGCGGTCGGCTGGTCGCCGCTCGCGGTGGCGCTGGGCCGGCTCGCCGGCACCGCGGTCCTGCTCGGGGTGCCGCTGGCGCTCGTCGTGGCCCGCGGGTGGCGTCCGCGCGCCGGCCACCTGCGCGCCGTCGTCGTCTACGGGATCGTCCCCCTGGCCGGCGCGCAGGTCTGCTACTTCAACGCCGTCGACCACCTCTCGGTCGGCGTCGCGCTGCTCATCGAGTACACCGCGCCGGTCCTGCTGCTCGGCTGGATGTGGGCCCGCGGCGGCGCGCGTCCGACGCCGGCGACCCTGCTCGGCGCGGCGCTGGCCGTGGCGGGTCTCGTGCTCGTCCTCGACGTCGCCCGCGGCGCCGAGTTCGACGTCGTCGGCGTGCTGTGGGGCCTGGCCGCCGCGGTGTGCCTGGCGGCGTACTTCCGCCTGTCGGCCGACGCCTCCGACGAGAACGGGCCGCCCGCGCTCGTGCTCACCGCGGGGGGCGCGATCGTCGGGAGCGCCGTCGTCGTGCTCGTCGGGGCCGTCGGTCTGCTGCCGCTCACGGCGACGACGACCCCGATCTCCCTGGCCGGGTGGACCGCGCCCTGGTGGGTCGGCGTCGTGCTCGTGGCCGCGCTCTCGACGACGCTCGCCTACCTCACCGGGATCGCCGCCGTCGGGCGGCTGGGGTCGCGGCTGGCGTCGTTCGTCGGGCTCAGCGAGGTGCTCTTCGCCGTGCTCGGTGCGTGGTGGCTGGTGTCCCAGCGCCCCACGCTCACGCAGGTCGCGGGCGGCGTCCTCGTGGTCGCCGCCATCGCCCTCATCCGCTGGGCCGAACCGCCTACGTGAGCGGAATTCACGGCTATAGCCGTGAATTCCGCTCACGGGTGGTCAGGCGCCCTCCGCGTCGCCCTCGGCCTCGAGGAAGGCCTCGCGCAGCTGCTCGACCATCGCGGGGTCGGGCTCGGCCCAGAGCCCACGGTCGACGGCCTCCAGCAGGCGCTCCGCCATCCCGTGCAGCGCCCACGGGTTGGCGTCGCGCAGGAACGCGCGGTTCTCGGGGTCGAGGACGTAGTTCTCGGTGAGCGAGCCGTACATCCAGTCGCTCACCGTCCCCGCCGTCGCGTCCCAGCCGAAGAGGTAGTCGACGGTCGCGGCCATCTCGAACGCGCCCTTGTAGCCGTGGCGGCGCATCGCGGCCATCCAGCGCGGGTTGACGACGCGGCTCCGGAAGACGCGCGCCGTCTCCTCGATCAACGACCGGGTCTTCACGTTCTCCGGCCGCGTCGAGTCCCCGACGTACGCGGCCGGCGCGGCGCCGGTGAGCGCGCGGACCGTCGCGATCATGCCGCCGTGGTACTGGTAGTAGTCGTCGGAGTCGGCGATGTCGTGCTCGCGGGTGTCGATGTTCTTGGCCGCCACCGCGATCCGCCGGTACGCCGCGCGCATCTCGTCGACCGCCGACTCACCCTGGCGCCCGCGTCCGTACGCGTGCCCGCCCCAGGTCGTGTAGATCTCGGCGAGGTCGGCGTCGCCGCGCCACTCGCGGGAGTCCATCGCCTGGAGCAGACCCGCGCCGTAGGCGCCGGGGGGCGAGCCGAAGATCCTCGTCGTCGCCTGGGTCCAGCTCGACCCGGAGGCCGCGTCGGCCCGCGCGTGGGCGGCGACGAAGTTGTCCTCGTCGGCCTCCTCGAGCCCCGCGACCAGCTGCACCGCGTCGTCCATCGTCGCGACGACGTGCGGGAACGCGTCGCGGAAGAACCCGGAGATGCGCAGGACGACGTCGACGCGGGGCCGTCCGAGCTCCTCGGCCGGCGTCACCTCGAGGCCCGTGACCCGCCGCGACGCCTCGTCCCACACCGGCCGGACGCCCATGAGCGAGAGCGCCTCGGCGATGTCGTCGCCGCTCGTGCGCATCGCCGCGGTGCCCCACAGCGACAGGCCCACCGACGTCGGCCACTCGCCCTCGTGGTCCTCGCGGTAGCGCTCGAGCAGGGAGTCGGCGAGCATCTGCCCGGTCTCCCACGCGAGCCGCGACGGGATCGCGCGCGGGTCGATCGAGTAGAAGTTGCGCCCGGTCGGCAGGACGTTGACCAGGCCGCGCAGCGGCGACCCGCTCGGCCCGGCCTTCACGTGCCCGCCGTCGAGGGCGTGCAGGACCCCGGTGATCTCCTCGGTGGTCCGGTTGAGGCGCGGGACGACCTCGGTGGCGGCGAAGGTCAGGATGTCGGTGACGGTCCCGTTGCCGGCGCCCAGCACCTCGAGCGTGACGTCCGGGGCGTCGCCGATCGCCCAGGCCCGCTTCTCCATGCCGAGCACCAGCGAGTGCGCGGTCTCCTCGAAGCGGTCGGTGTCGGCGCGCGACGTGCTCCCGTCCTCCTCCATGCCCAGCGCCTCGCGCAGCCCGGGCAGCGAGTTCGTGCCCGACCACAGCTGCCGCGCACGCAGGATCGCGAGCACCATGTCGACGCGCTCCTGCCCGCCCGGCGCCTGGCCGAGCACGTGCAGGCCGTCGCGGATCTGCGCGTCCTTGATCTCGCAGAGCCAGCCGTCGAGATGCATGACGAAGTCGTCGAAGCGCTCGTCCTCGGGCTGGTCGGAGACGCCGAGGTCGCTGTCGAGCTTCGCGGCCTGGATCAGCTGCCAGATCTGGCCGCGGATCGCCGTGATCTTGCCGGGGTCCATCGCCTGGATCGACGCGTACTCGTCGAGCAACTGCTCGAGGCGGGCCAGGTCGCCGTACGACTCGGCGCGCGCCATCGGCGGGACGAGGTGGTCGACGAGCGTCGCGTGCGCGCGGCGCTTGGCCTGCGTGCCCTCGCCCGGGTCGTTGACCAGGAACGGGTAGACGAGCGGGAGGTTCCCGAGGATCGGATCGGGCGCGCAGGACGCCGAGAGCGCCGCGGTCTTGCCGGGCAGCCACTCGAGGTTGCCGTGCTTGCCGACGTGCACCAGCGCGTGCGCGCCGAACGTGGTCTGCAGCCAGCGGTAGGCCGCGAGGTAGTGGTGCGAGGGCGGCAGGTCGGGGTCGTGGTAGATCGCGATCGGGTTCTCCCCGAACCCGCGCGGCGGCTGCATCATCACGACGACGTTGTCGCGCTGGAGGGCGGCGACGGTGATGGCGCCCTCGTGGATGAACATCGAGCCCGGCGCGGCGCCCCAGTGCTCCTCGACGCCGGCGCGGAAGTCCTCGGGCAGTTCCGAGAACCACGCCGTGTACTCGTCGACGGGGACGCGCGCGGGGTTCGCGGCGAGCTGCTCCTCGGTGAGCCAGTCCTGGTCGTAGCCGCCGGCGTCGATGAGGGCGCGGATCAGGAGGTCGCCGTCCTGGACGTCGAGCCCCGGGACGTCGCCGATGGTGTAGCCGGACTCCCGCATCGCGGCGAGGAGCCGCACCACCGAGGCCGGGGTGTCGAGGCCGACCGCGTTCCCGATCCGCGCGTGCTTCGTCGGGTAGGCGCTGAGCACGAGCGCGATGCGCTTGTCGGCGTTCGGGACGTGGCGCAGGCGGGCGTGGCCCACCGCCAGTCCCGCGACGCGCGCCGCCCGCTCGGGGTCGGCGACGTACACGGGCAGGCCGTCGGCGTCGGTCTCCTTGAAGGAGAACGGGACGGTGATGACGCGGCCGTCGAACTCCGGCACGGCCACCTGGTTCGCGGCGTCGAGTGGGCTCACGCCGTCGTCGTCGCCGAGCCAGTCCTCGCGCGACCGCGTCAGGCACAGGGCCTGCAGGATCGGGACGTCGAGCGCCGCGAGCGCGCCGGTGTCCCAGCTCTCGTCATCCCCGCCCGCGCTGGCCGTCGCGGGCTTCGACCCGCCCGCGGCGAGCACGGTGGTGACCAGGACGTCGGCCTGCCGGAGCACCGCGACGAGCTCGTCCTCCGGCGCGCGCAGCGACGAGCAGAAGACCGGCTCGGGCACCCCGCCGGCGTCGACCACCGCGCGGCACAGGGCGTCGACGAACGCGGTGTTGCCGGCCATGTGGTGCGCGCGGTAGTAGACGATGGCGACGCGGGGGCGCGCCTCCTTCGCAGCGAACGCGCCGTTCGCTGCTTCTATGCGCGCGAACTCCCCGTTCGCTCCCTCGGGCGTCTCCCAGCCCTCGAGCCGGCCCCAGTTCGGCATCTCCGCGGGCGGGTCGAAGCCGTGGCCGGTGAGCAGGACGGTGTCGGAGAGGAAGTGGTGCAGCTGCGTGAGGTTCTCCGACCCGCCCTGGGCGAGGTAGAGGTGCGCCTGGGTGGCGACGCCGACGGGGACGGTCGACGACTCCATGAGCTGCGCGTCCGGGCTCTGCTCGCCACCGAGGACGACGACCGGCCGCGGCTGCGACGGCGCGAGCAGGGCGTCGAGGCCCGCCTCCCACGCCTGGCGCCCGCCGAGCAGGCGCACGACGACGAGGTCGACGCCCTCGAGCAGGGCCTCGAGGTCCTCCACCGCGACCCGGGCGGGGTTCGCCCAGCGCCAGGCACCCTCCTGCCCCGGGGTGCTGGCCCGCGCCGAGCGCAGGTCGGTGTCGGACGTCGACAGCAGCAGCAGCACCGGCGCTCCCGGGGGTCGGTGGCGGGCGCCCGGGAGTCCGGACACCTCATCTGATCAGACATCGTGACACGGGCACCGGGGTGCAGGTCCGTGTCGCCGGGCACTCTCATCTGAGCATCTGACTAGATACTGTGTCGACGATGCCCGACTCCCGACGACGTGACGGCGCCGAGCCTACGGACCCGCGCACGACTCCGCGGACCGTGCCGGACGCCTGTCCGGGTGCCTGGCGACGCCACGACGCCGCCGACGGCGCCCTGGCGCGCTTCCGCCCCGTCGGCGGTGCCGTCACCGGCGCGGAGCTCCGGGTGCTCGCCGACGCCGCGGCGACCGGCGGCTCGCCGCTGGAGCTGACCTCGCGGGGATCGCTGCAGGTCCGCGGCCTGACCGCCGAGGGCGCCGACCGGCTCGCGGCGACGCTGCGCGCGCTCGGCGGGGACGGCGCGCTGCTCGACGCGCAGGGCCGCGACGTGCCCTGCAGCGTCGTGGCCTCGCCCTCGGGGCTGCTCGACGACGCGGCCCGTGCCGTCGCCGCCGCGCTGCGCGGGCGCACCGACGTGCCCGGCCGGCTGCTCGTCGCCCTCGACGACGGCGCCGGCGACGTGGCCGCCCTCGACGGCGACGTCACGGTGGTCGACGGGGCGCTCGTGCTCGCCGGCACCCCGACCGACCTCACCGGCGACCCCGCCGCCCTCGCCCTCGCCGCGGTCGAGGCGTTCCTCGAGGTCCGCGACGGCGCCTGGCGCCTCGCCGAGGTGGGGCCCGAGCGGGTCCTCACGGGCGTTACTGGCTGGTATCGCTCGCTCAGCGAGCGATACCAGCCAGTAACCGCACGGGACGACGCCCGCCCGGAGGTCACCGAGGTCCTCCCCCGCCTCGGGGAGATCGACACCGCGACGGCGGGAGTGCTCGCCGACCTCGCCGACGAACGCGCCACGGTGCGGGTGACGCCCTGGCGCACGGTCGTGCTGCGCGACCTCGCCGACCCCGACGACGCCCTCCGGCGCCTCGCCGGCCTCGTCGAGACCGGACCGTCCCCCTGGTCGCACCTCTCCGCCTGCGTCGGCGCGCCGCGCTGCGCCCGCTCGCACACCGACGTCCGCGGCGACCTCGCCCGCGCCGTGGCCACGGGTCGCGCCGGCGGGCTCCTGCACGCGCACTGGGTCGGGTGCTCGCGGGCGTGCGGCACGCCGGCGGGTCCGGTCGCCGTGGTCGAGGGCACGCCGGACGGCACCTACCGCACGATCGTTCGAGCAGGGAGGGTGTCCCCGTGAGCGCCGGTCCCACCGAGAGATCCGCCGTCCCCTCCTACATCGCCGACGGCCCGGAGATCTACCGCCGGTCGTTCGCGATCATCCGCGCGGAGGCGGATCTCGCGCACCTCCCCGAGGACGCCCACGACGTCGTCATCCGCATGATCCACTCGTGCGGGATGGTCGACCTCGCCGCCGACACCGAGGTCTCCCCCGGCGCTGTCGCCGCCGCGCAGGACGCCCTGAAGGCCGGCGCCCCGGTGCTCTGCGACGCGATGATGGTGGCCAGCGGCATCACCCGGCGCTTCCTGCCCGCCGGCAACGAGGTCGTCTGCACGCTCAACGCCCCCGAGGTGCCGGCCCGCGCCGCCGCGATGGGCACCACCCGCAGCGCCGCCGCCCTCGAGCTGTGGCGCCCCCTGCTCGACGGCGCCGTCGTCGCGATCGGCAACGCGCCGACCGCCCTGTTCCGGCTGCTCGAGATGATCGAGGAAGGCGCCCCGCGCCCCGCGGTCGTGCTCGGCCTGCCCGTCGGGTTCGTCGGGGCGATGGAGTCGAAGGCGGCGCTGGTGGGCTTCGGGGCGGGCGGGGAAGGCACAGCCCTCGAGCACGTCGTCGTCCACGGCCGCCGCGGCGGGTCGGCGATGACCGTCGGTGCCGTCAACGCCCTCGCGCTCGGGTGCACCCCGTGACCGGACGGCTCTACGGCGTCGGGGTGGGTCCCGGCGACCCGTCGCTGATGACCGTGCGCGCGGTGGACCTCGTGCGCGGTGCCGACGTCGTCGCCTACCACTGCGCGCGGCACGGGCGCTCGCACGCGCGCTCGATCGTCGCGCAGTACCTCGGCACGCAGATCGAGGAGCAGCTGACCTACCCGGTCACCACCGAGCAGACCGACGACTACCAGGGCCGCCTCGACGCCTTCTACGCCGAAGCCGCCGCCCGGCTGGCCGCGCACCTCGACGCCGGCCGCGACGTCGTGGTGATCGCCGAGGGCGACCCGTTCTTCTACGGCTCGTACATGCACCTCCACAAGCGCCTCGCCGACCGCTTCCCCACCGAGGTCGTGCCCGGTGTGACCTCGGTGTCCGCGGCCGCCGCGTCGCTGGGACGCCCGCTCGTGGAGCGCGACGAGGTGCTCACCGTCCTGCCCGGCACGCTGCCGCCCGACGAGCTCGCGGCCCGCCTCGCCGACACCGACGCCGCCGCGGTGATGAAGCTCGGCCGCACGTTCACCGGGGTCCGCGCGGCGCTGGCGACCTCGGGACGCCTCGACGAGGCGTTCTACGTCGAACGCGCCTCCACCGAGACCGAGCGCACCGCGGCCCTCGCCGACGTCGACCCGGGCACGGTGCCGTACTTCTCCGTCGGGATCGTGCCCTCGCGGGTCCACGCCGACACGACCCCGGCCGCGCGGGCGGAGACCGCCGAGGTCATCGCCGGCCGGACGCCCGGCGAGGTCGTCGTCGTGGGGCTGGGACCGGGGGCGCGCGACCGCCTGACCCCCGAGGCGGCGGCCGCCCTGGCGTGGGCCGACGACGTCGTCGGCTACGCGACCTACACCGCGCGCGTCCCCCCGAACCCCCGCCAGCGCGTGCACGCCTCGGACAACAAGGTCGAGTCCGAACGTGCCGCGTTCGCCCTCGACCTGGCCCGCTCCGGGCACCGCGTGGCCGTCGTGTCGTCCGGCGACCCCGGGGTGTTCGCGATGGCGTCGGCCGTGGTCGAGGTCGCCGCCGGGGACTACCCCGACGTCCCGGTCCGCGTCGTCCCCGGCGTGTCCGCGGCGCAGGCGGTGGCCGCGCGGGTCGGCGCCCCGTTGGGTCACGACTACGCGATGATCTCGCTCTCCGACCGGCTCAAGCCCTGGGAGGTCGTTGAGCGCCGGCTCGCCGCCGTCGCAGACGCCGACATGGCGATGGCCCTCTACAACCCGGGCTCGCGGTCACGGACCTGGCAGGTCGAGGCGGCGCGCGACCTGCTGCTGAAGTACCGCGACCCGTCCACGCCGGTGATCGTCGGCCGGGACGTCGACGGGCCGGAGGAGTCGGTGCGCGTCGTGCGCCTCGCCGACCTCGTGCCGAGCGAGGTCGACATGCGGACCCTGCTCATCGTCGGGTCGTCGAGCACGCGGTGGCCCGCCACCGGCACGGTCTACACGCCGCGACGGCACGGGTAGGGATCAGTCGCCCGCGAGGGGGACCCACATCCAGTCCTGGTCGGTGCGGTCACGCCCGACCAGCTGCCCGCACGTCGCGCAGAACAGCTCGTTGGCACCCATGGACTCGTCGGCGACGGCCCACCCGGTCACCACCCAGGAGTGCTGGAGCCCGCCCAGGCACAGCCACCGCTCGTCGCCGTTGCTCACGGCCCGATCGTGTCAGGCGACCTGGGTCAGCGTCGCGGATTCGTACGGACGCGTCTCCCACCGGTCGAGCGGGAGGTCGCCGACGGTGGCGAACAGCTCGCCCATGCCGGCCTGCATCGCCTCGGGCGACGCCCAGATCGACAGCGCGACGATGCGCGAGCCGTCGGGCTCCTCGTAGGCCCCGATCTCGTCGAGGCCGTCGATGTGCGCGGACGTCTCACGGATGACGTCCATGGCGGCGAGCATGTCGTCGCGGTGCTCGGGCTTCGGGAAGTGGACGACCTGGAACAGGACACGGCTCACGGCGAGCTCCTCTCGGTGTCTGCGGCGGCGGCCAGGGCGGCGAGGATCGCGGCCCAGCCTGCGGAGTAACCGCCGCCCGCGGTGGTGGCGGCGGCGAACTGCTCGGCGGTCAGCTGCTCCCAGCCGCGGTGCTCGACGTCGACCTTGGTCAACGCGGGCCCCAGGGCGCGGAAGGTCAGCTCGACCTCGGTGGTGACCGGGGTGGCCTCCCAGGTCATGACGAAGCGCTCGGACGGCTGCCAGGCCAGCAGGTGACCCCACGTGACCTCGGTGCCGTCGGCCCAGGTCTCGTGGACCCGGCCGCCCTCGCGGCGGTCGAACGCGACGGCGCGGACACGCTCCCCGCCCAGCGAGTAGGGCTGCAGCGGCCACCACTCGCCGATGGTGTCGACGAAGACGCCGAAGGTGTGCTCGCGGCTCGAGCGCACGAGCGTCGACTGCCGGATCGGCGGCCGGCGCAGCGGAGTGACAGTGCTGTCGCTGCGGTCGGACGAGCTCATCCCGTCTCCTCGTGTTCGTCGTCGGCGACGGCCCGGTCGGCCTCGACGATCCGGCGCGCGCGGTCGAGCGCCGAGGCCCACAGGTCGTCGAGCATCTCCCGCAGCTCGGCGAGCCCCTCCGGGCGCGCGCCGTAGAGCCGGCGCGTGCCCTCGCGGCGCTCGGTGAGCAGGCCGGCCTCCTTGAGCACGGTGAGGTGCTGGCTGACGGCCGGGCGGGTCACGTCGAATGCGGCCGCGATCTCCCCGGCGGCCAGCTCGTCGTGGGCCACGAGCTGCAGGATCGCCCGCCGACGCGGCTCGGCGAGCGCCCGCAGCGCGCGGTCGCGAGGGTCCTCGTCAGGGCTCACGCCCACAGCCCGACGGGGTTGCCATCGGGGTCGGACACGACGGCGATGCGCCCGTAGCCGCCGGGCAGCTCCATCGGCGGGGCGAGGGTGTCGGCGCCGAGCTCGGAGGCGCGGGCGAGGCCGGCCTCGAGGTCGTCGACCCGGACGTAGAGCTTGACGCCCGTGTCGCCCGGCGCCTGGGACGGCCCGATGCCACCGCCGATGGGGTCCGGCCCCGCGCCGGTGTCGACCATCGCGTAGCCGTCCATGTCGGGGTCGGGCTCGGCCGACCACCCGAACAGCTCGGTGTAGAACCCGCGGACCTTCTCGGGTGCGGTGCTGGTGATCTCGAAGAACGCGACCGGCTGACCCATGGTGACCTCCTGCTCGTGCTGTGTTGGACATCGCTAACGTTAGCGTTTGCTTTCGTTAGCGTCAACGCACACTTACGGGGTCGCCGCGACGACCTGACCGACCTCGTCGCGGAACCGCGGGTGGCGCGGACGCCACCCCAGCTCCTCGCGGGCCCGGCGCGGGTCGATGCGGAACGAGGTGGTCAGGCTGGCCGTGAGCGTCCCGCCGAGGAACAGGGCGCCCAGCGCCGGCGGCAGGGTCCCGACGGGCCCGACGCCGCAGGCGGCCGCGGTGAGGTCGGTGAGCTCGCGCAGCCGCAGCGGCTCCTCGTCGGCGACGGCGTAGGCGGCTCGCGGCGGCGCGTCGGTGAGCGCGCCGAGGTAGGCCGTCGCGAGGTCGTCGACGTGCACGCAGCTCCACCAGTTGGTCCCGCGCCCGAGGCAGCGCAGCCGTCCGGCCCGGGCCTGGTCGACGAACGCCTGCTTGAACAGCCCGCCGGGGCCGTACACGAACCCGGGGGCGACGCGGACGGCGTCGAGGTCAGGCATCGCGTCGAGCGCCGCGGCCTGGCGGGCGTGGCCGACGCCCATCGGCGACGGGTCGAGCGGGGTGTCCTCGTCGATCCACACCTCGCCGCGGTCGCCCCAGTCGAAGCACCCGGCGGTGTAGACGAAGCGTTTTTGCTGCTCGCGGCAGGCGTCGGCGAGCGCTGTGGTCATGACGCCGTCGGCGGCGAAGACCCGCTCGGCACGCCGCCGGGTCAGCCGGCCGTCCACGGCGAGCTGGGCGGCGTGCACGACCGCGTCCACCTCCCCCACCAGCGGCACGTAGGACGCCGGCTCGAGCATGTCGCCGCGGCGCAGGTCCGCGCCCGCCGCGCGCGTCGCCCGGGCCGGGTCGCGGACCAGCCCGACGACGTCGTGACCCGCCTCGAGCGCGGCCGCGGCCACCGCCCCGCCGACGAACCCGCTCGCTCCGGTGATCAGTACGCGCATGATGGTCTCCCCCGCACGACGATTGTCAGCACTACTGACAGTAGAGGAGGTGGCCGTGACCGACCTGCCGGAGACGCTCACCGACCGCACGGCCTTCCTCCTGCAGCTCGCCCTCGGCCGGGCGCAGGCGATGGGCGAGGAGGTGCTCCTCGAGGTCGGGATCGGCGGGCGGGAGTACGGCCTGCTCGCCGTGGTCGCCCACCTCGCGCCGTGCTCCCAGATCACCGCCGCGCGCACCCTGGGCGTCGACCGCACCACGACCGTCGCACTGGTCGGCGCTCTGGAGGCCCGCGGACTCCTCCGGCGCACCCCCGACCCGGCCAACCGGCGCGCCAACCTCGTCTCGCTGACCGACGAGGGCGAGCGGGTGCGGGCCCGGGCCGCCGAGGCCCTCGCCGCGTGCGACGACCGTTTCCTCGCTCCCCTGGACGCGCCCGACCGCGAGCGCCTGCGCGCGCTGCTCGGACGGCTCGTCGCGGGCGGTGACCCGCATACTGGGTGAGATGCGGCGCTTCCGCCGGTTCCCTCCCCGCCGGCCCCTCGACGCGGTCGAGCTCGCGGAGGCGGCCGCCCTCGGTGATCTCGTCGCCGTCGTCTGCGTGCTCACCCGCCTGTTCCCGGTCGGCCCGATCGGCGTGGTCGTCGCGGCCTTCCCGCTGGCCGTGCTCTCGTCGCGGCGACCGGGGCGCGTCGGGCCGGTCGGAGCGCTCGTCGCCGTGGTCGTCGCGTTCCTCGTCGCCGGCGTCGGCCCGGCCGGCACGGCCGCGTCCGCGGCGTCGCTGGGCTGGCTCGTCGGCGTCGGCGCGCGCCGCGGGTGGTCGACGGTGCGCACCGCGCTCACCGGCGTCGTCGTCCTCGCGGTGCCCACCTCGCTGGTCGCCACCGCGCTGCTCGCCGCGTTCCCCGCCTACCGGGAGCTGGTGCTCGACCAGCTGCGCACCTCGTGGAGCGGCCTGGCGCGCCTGATGCGCGGCGGGCTGCCCGAGGTGGTGGCCGCCGGGGACCGCGCGGTGCGGGCGATCACCGACTACTGGTGGGTGACGCTGCCCGCGATCGCGGTGGTCAGCACCCTGTTCGGGGTGGCGGTCGCGGCCTGGATCCTCGCGCGGCCGCTGCGCTCGGTGCAGCGCCTGCTGCCGACCGACCTCGCCGGCCGGCTGCCCACCGCCCGTGCGGGCGCGCCGGTGGCGCCGCTGCCGCTGCACCTGCGCGGGGTCGCGCTGCCGTCGGGGCCGCCGGTGGACCTGGACCTCGACGCCGGCCGGTTCGTCGTGGTCACGGGGGCGAACGGCGCCGGCAAGTCGACGCTCGGGCGCGTCGTCGCGGGTCGTCCGCCCGCCGAGGGCACGGTGACGCGTCCGGGCGAGGCGGGGCTCGGCGTCGTCGGCGGCACCGGGATGGTGTTCCAGCGCCCCGACAGCCAGGTGCTGGGCGTGCGCGTCGCCGACGACCTGCGCTGGGGCCTGCCATCCGGTCACCCCGTGCCGGTCGACGAGCTCCTCGCCCGGGTCGGCCTCGACGGCGCCGGCGACCGCGAGACCGCGACGCTGTCGGGCGGCGAGCTGCAGCGTCTCGCCGTCGCGGCCCTGCTCGCGCGCTCGCCGGCCGTCGTCGTCAGCGACGAGAGCACGGCGATGCTCGACCCCGAGGGCCGCACCGAGGTCACCGACCTGCTCCGCAGCCTGACGCGCACCGAGGGCGTCGGGGTCCTGCACATCACCCACCACGACCCTGGCGAGGCCGACGCCGTGCTCGCACTCCCGGGCGCCCCCACGCCGCCGGGGGCGGACGGGGTGCCGTGGGGTCCGCCGCGCCCACCGGCCGGCGGATCGTTGCGCCTGCGGGGCGTCGACGTCGTCCACGACGCCGGCACGCCGTGGCGCCGCCCGGTGCTCTCCGGGGTGGACCTCGACGTCCCGGCCGGGCGGACGGTGCTGCTCACCGGCCCGAACGGGGCGGGCAAGACGAGCCTCGCGTGGGTGCTCGCCGGCCTCGCCACCCCGGCGCGCGGCACCGCGACGCTCGACGGCGCACCGCTGCGCAACGGGCGCGCCGGGGCGCTGCTGGCCGTGCAGCACGCCCGCCCCGCGCTGCTGCGCCCCACCGTGGGCGAGGAGGTCGAGGACGCCGCCGGCGTCGGCCCGCGCACCGCCGACACCACCCTCGCCGCCCTGGGCCTCGACCCGGCGATCTACCGCGACCGACCCGTCGACGAGCTCTCGGGCGGCGAGCAGCGCCGGGTCCTGCTCGCGGGGCTGCTCGGCGCCGGGCCGCGGGTGCTCGTGCTCGACGAGCCGCTCGCGGGACTGGACACGGACGCCGCGACGGCGGTGCGCGAGGCCCTGCGCGCGGCGCGGTCGGCGGGCACCACGCTGGTGGTGGTCACCCACGACATCGCGCCGCTGGCCGACCTCGGCGACGCGGTCCTGCGCGTCGAGGACGGGGCGGTGCACGGGCCGCCGGAGCTCGTGCGGCGGTCGGGCACCTCGTCGTCGTCCGGGCGGGAGCGCCGACCCCGCGCCGTCGGGGCGGTGCGCACGCTGCCGGGACCGTCGGCGCTGCACCGGAGCTGGGTGGGCACGAAGCTCGCGGCGCTCGCCGCGACGGCGCTGGCGCTGTTCGTCGACCCGACCTGGCCGACCCTCGGCGCCGCCACCCTGCTCCTGGTCGTCGGGGCGGTGGCGGCGCGCCTGCCGCGCGGCGCCGTGCCGCGCCCGCCCCGCTGGCTGCTCCTCTGGCTGCCGGCGATCGTGCTGTCGACGATCGGCACGCGCCCACCGCTGGTCGACGTCCTCGGCACCGAGCTGAGCATCGGCGGGCTCGAACGCGTGGTGCTCTTCCTCGGGACGACGCTCGTCTCCCTGCTCGGCGCGGCCCTGTTGATCGCGACGACCCCGCTCGGCGCGTTCCCGCCGCTGCTCGAGCGCCTGGCCCGGCTCGGGC
This sequence comes from Actinomycetospora sp. CA-053990, assembly GCF_050948445.1. Classification (NCBI taxonomy): domain Bacteria; kingdom Bacillati; phylum Actinomycetota; class Actinomycetes; order Pseudonocardiales; family Pseudonocardiaceae; genus Actinomycetospora; species Actinomycetospora sp. CA-053990. The sequence goes on from NZ_CP192043.1 coordinate 4,102,813, forward strand.
GGCGTGTGCGGATCCCCCTGCGGACGCCGACGACGGCGATCGCGCTCGGGCTGCGCCTCGTGCCGCTGCTGCTCGCCGAGGGCCGGACGGCGTGGCTGCTGATCGCCCAGCGCCAACCGGTCGGGCGCGCGATCACGCCGCTGCGCGAGCAGGTGCGCACGGCCGTGCGGGCAGCGATGCAGGCGTGCGCGATGGCCACCCGGCGGGCGGCCGAGACGGGCGAGGCGATCACCGCCCGCGGGGGCCTGGGCGCCGTCGCCGGCCCGGACCAGCGCCCGGGGCGGCGGGACGTGGCCGTCCTGCTCGTCGTCGCCGCGGTCCTCGCGGTGGGGTTGTGGGTCTAGGACGAGATGTCAGCGGCGTGGCGCCGCAGACGGTGAGTGTCCGTATTCTCCCGTCGATCACAGGCGCTCGAGCACCTCGTCGACGGAGCCCACCGCCGTCACGTCCTCCGGCAGGGGCGGGCGGTCGACGAGCACCACGGGCAGCGACCGCTCGCGGGCCGCGACGAGCTTGGCCTCGGTGGCGCCGCCCGAGTCCTTGGCGACGACGACCGTGATCGCGTGCCGGTCGAGCAGGGTGCGCTCGTCGTCGAGGGCGAAGGGGCCGCGGGCCAGCAGGAGCTCACTGCGCGGCGGCAGCACCGCCGGCGCCTCGATCGCGCGGACGAGGAACCAGGCGTCGACATCGACGAACTCCGCGACGCCCTGACGACCGGTCGCGAGCAGCACGCGGGCACCCGCAGGGAGGACCGCAGCCGCCGCCGTCAACGAGGGCACCCGCGTCCAGCGATCCCCCGGTCCCTCGGTCCACCCCGGCCGGCGCAGCACGATCAGCGGCGTCCCGGCGAGCGACGCCGCGGCCGCCGCGTGCTCGGTCATCGTGTCCGCGAAGGGGTGGGTGGCGTCGACGAGCACGTCGGCGTCGGCCAGCGCGTCGGCCAGCCCGGCGACCCCGCCGAAGCCGCCGGTCCGGACCTCGCCGGCCGGCAGCCGCGGGTGGCGGGTGCGGCCGGCGAGGGAGGTGGTGACGTCGAGACCCCGCGCGGCCAGCTCCGCCGCCAGCGCGCGCGCCTCCGCCGTCCCCCCGAGCACGAGGACTCGCCGCGTCATCGAGGGCCCGCGACGTTCCGGCGAAGGGCGCCCCTCGCCGCTCTAGTCGGCCGAAGGTGCCCTTCGCGCGACAACCGCCGCCTCACGGCCGCGCGCGGGTCGCCGAGTAGAGGTGCGACTCGTCGCCGCCGGAGGTCCCGACCACCGCCCCCACCACGATCACCGCGGTCCGGCGGACGTCCGCCGCGGCGACCTGCTCGGCGATGTCGGCGAGCGTGCCGCGCAGCACCACCTCGTCGTCGCGGGACGCTCGCGCGACGACAGCGACGGGCTCCGACGCCGGCCGGTGCCTCCGGAGCGCTTCCACCACCGAGGCGCACCGCTGCACGGCCAGGTGCAGCACGAGCGTCCCGCCGGCGGCGGCCCAGACGTCGAGCGACTCCCCCGGTGGCATCGGCGTGGCGTTGGCGGCGTCGCGGGTGAGCACCACGGACTGGCCGACGCCGGGCACGGTCAGCTCGGTGCGCAGCGCGGCCGCCGCGGCGGCGAAGGCCGGGACGCCCGGCACGATCTCCCACGGCACGCCGGCGGCGTCGAGACGCCGGGTCTGCTCGGCGACCGCCGAGAACACCGACGGGTCCCCGGAGCACAGGCGAGCGACGTCGTGCCCGGCCGCGTGCGCGGCGACGAGCTCGGCGGTGATCTCGTCGAGCGTCATGCGGGCGGTGTCCACCCGGTGCGCCCCCGGTGGGCACTGCCCGAGCAGCCCCTCGGGCACCAGCGAGCCGGCGTAGAGGCAGACCGGGCTGGTGGCCAGGGCGCGCAGGCCGCGCACGGTGATGAGGTCGGGCGCGCCCGGCCCGGCGCCGACGAAGCGGACGGTCACGCGGAGGGGTCCTTCCGGTGGATCAGTTGGGTCACGCCGGCCAGGGCCCGCCACGCCGAGAAGCGGCCGACGGGCTCGGCACGCTGGATGCCGATCCGCCGCAGCGCCCCGCCGTGCGCGGCGCGGAACGCGGCGAGCGCGGCCTCGCCCTCGACGGTGACGGCGTTGGCGACGAGCCGCCCGCCGGGACGCAGCGACGAGTGCGCCGCCTCCAGCATCCCCGGCGTCGACACCCCGCCGCCGACGAACACCGCGTCCGGCGTGTCCAGCCCCGCCAGCACCTCCGGCGCCCGCCCGAGGACGACCCGCAGCCCCGGCACCCCGAGCGTCACGGCGTTGGCGCGGATGCGGGCCGCGCGGTCCTCCCGCACCTCGACCGACAGAGCCCGGCACGCCGGGTGGTGGCGCATCCACTCGATGCCGACGCTGCCCGCCCCGCCGCCGACGTCCCAGAGCAGCGCGCCGGGCACCGGACGCAGCGCGGCGACGGACAGGGCCCGGACCTCGGTCTTCGTGAGCTGCCCGTCGTGGGAGTAGGCGTCGTCGGGCAGGCCCGGCGCGCGCCCGAGCAGAGGGTCCTCGGGGAGGTCCGGGCAGGTCACGGCCACGACGGCCAGCGGGTCGCCGGGCGGGTGCACCCAGCCCGCGGCGTGGCCGTCGACCCGGCTCTCCCCGGCGCGCCGAGGGACCCGAGCACCGTCATCGTCGCGGCGCCGTAGCCCCACGCCGTGAGCGACTCGGCCAGCGTCTTCGGGGCGTCGCCGTCCGGCACGAGCACGAGCAGACGCCGGCGGGGGCCAGCGCGGCGCGGAGGGCCTCCGGCGGCCGGCCGACCGTCGAGAGCACCTCGACGTCCTGCGCGGCCCAGCCCAGCCGCGCGCACGCCAGCGCGAGCGACGACGGCGCGGGGTGGACGACCGCCGACGGGTCGTGGGCGAGCACCGCGGACCCGATCCCGTAGAACGTCGGGTCGCCGCTGGCGAGGACGACGAGCGCCCGGCCGGCGTGCTCGGCGAGCAGCCCGGGCAGCGCCGGCACGAGCGGCGAGGGCCAGGTGGCGTGCGACGCGGAGAGCGGGGGCAGCAGGGCGAGCTGGCGGGGCGCGCCGAGCACGACGTCCGCGGCCCCGAGCGCCGCCCGGGCGGGTTCCCCCAGCCCCGGCCACCCCTCGGCTCCGATGCCGACCACCGTCACGGTCACCGCGACACCTCATCACGGACCGGGGCACTCCCGTGCTGGGAGCCTCGTCACCCCCCGTGCGCGGCGACCCGGGCGTCGAGGTGCGCGCGCACGGGCGGGATCCAGCGCGCGGCCAGCGCGCCGAGGTCGGCGCGCAGGGCGTCGCCGGGCCAGTCGTCCGGACGGAGCTCGGCCGGCAGGTCCGGGTCGCGCAGCAGGTCGAGGTAGACCTCGTTGGTCAGGGACGCGAGCCGGTGGACGGTCGCGGCGGTGGACGGCGGGTCGTCGGGCTCGGCGAGGGCGGCGGCCACGGCGCGGTGGTGGGCGTGCAGATCGGCGGCGAGCCCGGGCAGGTCCCAGGCGAGGGACGCCGCGGCACGCCGGTCCGGGGCGTCCAGCGTGAGGCGGGCGTGGCGGACCCCGGCGCCGGCGGGGATCTCTCCGAGCGCGGCGTCGAGGTCGGCGGCACGGTCGGCGACGGCGATGAGCACGCCCGGCTGCAGCGCCCCGTAGCCGAGCAGGCCCGCGACCCGGCGCAGGCGGTCGCGGAACGCGCGGTGGCGCTCGGGGACGTGGTGGAGCACCGCGTGGAAGCTCCCGTCCCAGGACGGCGGGGCCGGCGGCGGCGCCCGGACCTGGTCGACCTGGGCCGCGATCGGCCCGACCAGCCGGTGGAGGGTGCGCCGGCCGACCCGGCGACCGGCGAGCTGGCCGTGCGCGCGCATCCGCGCGAGCAGCTGGCGCACCGCGGCCGGCGACAGGCCGAACTCCCCCAGCATCTCGGCGAGCACGCCACCGGGCAGCTCGGTGCGTCCCGAGACGCCGAACAGGAACGCCACGAGGCCCACCGTCGGGCTCCGACGCGCTACGCTCCGGCTCACGGTCGTGAATCCTATCGTCACGTGTATGGGGGCTTCGTGGGCAAGATCCTGCCGTGGGTGCTGACGGCGCTGCTCAGCGTCGCGGCGCCGATCGTCGTGTACGACGTGGCCACCGACCGGGGCGTCGGCGAGGTGCCCGCGCTGCTCCTCGGGGCGATCGGGCCGCTGCTCGAGCTCGCGATCACCGCGGCGTGGCGACGGCGGCTCGACGAGTTCAGCACCGTCGTCCTGATCTTCCTGGCGCTCGGCGTGGTCACGTCGCTGTTCCTCGACGACCCGCGGTTGCTGCTGCTCAAGGAGTCGGCGATCACCGGACTCTTCGGGATCGTCCTGCTCGTCACCGTGCCGACGAACCGGCCGCTGATGTTCCTGTTCGGCCGGCGCTTCGCCACCGGCGGCGACCCCGCGCGCGTGGCCTGGTGGAACGGCCTGTGGGCCTACCCGGGCTTCCGGCGCACCCAGCGCGGCCTCACGCTGATGTGGGGCGCCACGCTGCTGGTCGAGGCCGTGGTCCGCGGCGTCCTCACCTACCGGCTGGACACCGCGACGATGGTCGTCGTCAACGCCGTCGTCCCGCCCGTGGTGATCGCGCTGCTGGTCGCGGCGACGGTCGTGTGGGCGCGGCGCTCGCAGCGCGCGGGCGAGGCGCGGTCCGCGGCCGCGGGTGTGCCGGTGCCCACCGCACCTCAGCCCGGGGTGTAGCGCAGGCCCGTCATCGTCAGCACGGTGCGGTCGCGGTCGTCGCGCAGCAGCGCGCGCCTGCTGCGCAGGCGGCGCCCGTCGTGCTCGACCTCGACCTCGGTGCGCACGGTGCGCCTGTCGGCGGGGACGGCGCGCAGGAACGTCGCCGTCGCCTCGTCGGGCGGCCCACCGAGCACGTCGGCGAGGGCGCGGGCGGGCAGGAGGCCAGCGCGCCGCCCTGCACCACGGCGGCGTGGTTCACGGCGTCGGGGTCGGGGGCGGCGCCCTCGCCCACCAGCGTGTGGGCGCCCGCGCGGTGGGCGACCAGTCGGGCGTCGCCGTCCGGTACTCGGCGGCCTGCTCGTCGCGGAGCACCGCGTTGCGGCCGTGCGCCCGCGCCAGCGTCCGGCCGTCGTCGTCGGTGATCACCGCGGTGCTCAGCGCCACGTCGGGGTTGCGCTCGTCGAGGCACCCGACGGCGTGCAGGGTGCCGCGCACGTCGTCCCGCGCGACGACGTGCAGCGTGAGGCGCAGCGTGGTGATCCGCTCGCCGGCCGCGAGCGTGCTGGTGACCGCGAGCCCGGAGACGAAGTCGCCGAGCAGCCAGAGCGCACCGTCGACATCCCCGTCCGGGGCGGGCATGTCGGCCTCGGCCCGTCCCGGCTCGATGGCGCGGAGCCGCGCCCGGACGGCGGCGTGGACGGGCGCGAGCGGGACGTCCTCCGCCACGCAGCGCCGCAGGACCGACAGCGGCGTCTCCTCGGCGGTGGGCGTGCTCAGGAGCGTGCCCCGGCCCGGATGTGGGGCGTGACGCCCGTCAGCTCCGACGCGAGATCCCACAGGCGCGCCTGGACCTCGCGGTCGTGCGACGCCACCGTCGAGCCGACCGGGACCGGCGGGCCGGCGATCTCCTGGAACCCGCTCGGGCCGATGAAGGTGCCGCCCGGCAGGTCGGGCATCGTCGCGGCGTAGAGCGTCGGCTGGGCGCCGGACTCCGGGCCCTGCGCGATCACCTTGTTCATCAGGCCCATCGCGGCGTCCTGCACCGACTCGGTGCGGCTCTGCAGGTTGGTCGCGCTGTAGCCGGGGTGCGCGGCCATCGACCGCAGCGGCGAGCCGGCCGCGACGAACCGGTGCTCGAGCTCGTAGGCGAACATGAGGTCGGCGAGCTTCGACTGCCCGTAGGCGAACCAGCGCTGGTAGCGGCGGCGGCGCCAGTTGAGGTCGGAGAGGTCGATGCTGCCGAGCCGGTGCGCGACGCTCGAGAGCGTCACGACGCGGTCGGTGATCACGTCGAGCAACAGCCCGGTCAGCGCGAAGTGCCCGAGGAAGTTGGTCCCGACCTGCATCTCGAACCCGTCGGCGGTGCGCCGCTCCGGGATCGCCATGAGGCCGGCGTTGTTGATGAGCACGTCGACGGGGCCGTCGAGCTCGGCGACGAAGGCGCGCACCGAGGACAGGTCGGCGAGGTCGAGCCGGCGGACCTCGGTGGTGCCGGGGGCATCCGCGCCGATCTCCGTGGCCGCCTGGGCGCCCTTCTCGGTGTCCCGGACCGCGAGCACCACGTGGGCGCCGGCGCGGACGAGCGCGCGGGCCGCCTCGAGGCCGATGCCCGAATTCGCGCCGGTGACGACGAATGTCCGTCCGGTCTGGTTTCCGATGTCTGCAGGAGTCCACGCGGCCATGTGGCTCCCGTGCCCGTCGTACGGGTGGCCGAAACGGTGGTCCCGGAACGGTGGTCACCGTCGCACGAGGACCTCGGCGAGGTGCCGGTAGACCTCGACGTTGACACCCAGCCCGACGTGGCTGCCGCGGACCTCGAGCGCCTCGGCGTCCTCGGGGCGGCACGCCGAGGGCCGCACGATCCCGTCCTGCCCGCTCCAGATGGCGACGACGGGCGGGGCGGCGGGCGCGACGAGGTCGGCGCCGAACGGGCAGGGGCAGCGCACGGTCAGGCAGAGCGGGCGGTGCGGGCGCACGACGTTCTGCGCGACCCGGGCCCCGCTCACCGCGGCCAGGGTCAGCACCGAGGCGTCGAGCTGCGAGGCCAGCGGGCTGCCGAGCGCGACCACCCGGCGGACCAGCGACGGGCTCCGAGCCGCGAGCGCGCGGGCGAGAAGCCCGCCCCGGCTGTGCCCGATGATCGTCACCGGTGTCCCGGCGCGGTCGGCGACCTCGGCGAGGCGCCGGTCGAGGCGGCGCACCGCGGCCTCCGAGCAGTCGACGTTCCAGGCGATGCCCGAGCGGTAGGAGCGGTGGCCGGTGCGCCGCAGCCAATCGTGCAGCACGGTGAGCGTGACGTCCCCGGCGAGGAACCCCGGCACGAGCAGCACCGGGGCGCCGTCGCCGTGCGGCACGTCGTGCCCGCGCCAGGTGTCGCTGACCAGCAGCCGCGCCAGCTCGAGGTGCACCCGCGCCTCGCCGAACGGACGGCCCCACCAGCGCAGCGGGGGCGGGAGCTCGGCCACGCTCCCGACCCTATGTGAGTGATGTTCGCGGCTATAGCCGTGAACATCACTCACGGGGGTGGGTCAGCCGCGGGCGTACGTCTCCGCCGTCTTGGTCTCGAACTCCAGCCCGACGACCGGGTCGTCGCCGACGACCCACGCGTCGTGCCCGGGCTCGAGCCGATAGCTCTCGCCCCCGGCCAGGTCCGCCTCGGTCCCGTCGTCGGCGACCACGTGCATGCGTCCCGAGACCAGGTAGCCCAGGTGTGCGGCCTGGCAGCTCTGCCCGCCGACCACGGGCCTGACGCACTCGGACCACCGCCAGCCGGGCTGCAACGTCAGGCGGGCGACGGAGGCGCCCGCCAGCGAGACGACCTCGAGGGTGGTCTTGTCCGGCGTACGGACCTCGTCGGGAGCGCTCATGTCCCTGTGCTCGATCGCGGGCATCGTGGTCTCCTCTGCGTTCTCCTGTTCTCCGCGGACTCCTGTTTCCGCCACGGGCCGCTCAGTGTGACCGCGTCGATGGCGTACCGAGCCGGACATCACCTGGACGGCCCATCGACGCGCACGATGTGACGTGCCGCGACCCGTTTCGCTCACGGACGGTCCAGCGGGCGACGGCGCGGGCCGTTCCCCGCCCCTACGGTCGAGCCTGCTCACGGGGGTAGGTCAGGCGACGCACCAGCAGCTCGGCCGGGCCCCGGTGCCCGGCACGGGCGGCGAGGCCCGCGACCAGGACGCCGACGAGCCACACCAGCAGCCCGGTCACCGTGGCCGTCGTCAGCGACGCCGACGACCCCAGCCCGCCCGCCACCGTCGCGAACACGGCCACGAACACCACCGACTGGGACAGGTAGAGGGTCATCGACCAGGTGCCCGCGCCCGCGATCAGGTCGCGCCCCGGCCAGGACACGCTCGCGAGCAGGCCCATGACGCCGAGCAGGCCGAGCGCACCCGCGTAGCCCCCCGCGGTGTGCGCCGCGCCGGCGAGACCCGCGAGGACCCCCGCCGGCACCCACGTCCCGACGACCGCCAGGGCCAACGGCAGCCCGAGCACCACCGAGGCCCCGAGCCCCCGACCGCCCAGAGGGCGAGCCGCCGCCGGTGGGCCGCCGGGTCGTCGAGCGTGCCGGAGCGGGCGATGACGACGCCCACGAGCACCGCGGGCGCGGTGAGCAGCGCCGAGAACAGGGTGGTCGTGAGCCACTCCCCGGGGTGCGCGACCAGGAAGGCGCCGACGGTGGGAGCCGCGATCGACGGGACGGTCGGCACCCCCTGCGGCGTGCCCTGGCCGGTGCTCAGCAGGACCCCGAACGCCGCGATCGCCCCGGCGGCCGCGAGGAGCCCGCGGGATGACCCGGCCGAGGGCCCTGTGGCGGGCCCCGTCGCCACCACCGGCGCGATCAGCAGGATGACCAGCCCGTACGCGCCGATGATGTCGCCGGGGAAGAGCAGCACGCCGTGCAGCGCGCCGACGCCGATCAGCACCACGCCGCGCCGTCGCAACACCCCCTCCGGCGCGCGGTCGGCCAGCCGCGCCAGCCCGTAGCCGACGAGGGCCGCGAACAGCGGGTAGACGCGGCCGTCGACGAGGACCATCTGGACGACCGCCACGACGCGGTCGCCGCCGACGAGCCCCGCCGGGTAGCCGCGGTAGCCGATCGGGCGGTCGACGAGGTAGAGGTGCGCGTTGGCCACCGCGATGAGGACGAGCATCAGACCCCGGGCCAGGTCGGGGGCGGTGCGCCGCGCGGCGAGTCCCGTCGGTCCCGTCACCGCGCGCGTCCCCCTCTCCGGCCTGGCTGTGTCCCGGCGCCGCCACCCGGCGGCCGGGCGAGGATGACACGATGTGTCGGTGCACCTCACCGAGCCCCCGGACGGCACCGACGAGGACGCCGCACGGGCCGAGCAGCGCCAGCGCGCGCTCGACGAGGACCACCGGATCTGCGACGCCGTCGAGGCGCTGCCCGACGGCGACCGGATGCACGCCTGGGTCACCCGGTTCGCCCTCCTCGCCGACCCGACGCGCCTGACGCTGCTGCTGTGCATCCACGCGGCCGGCGAGATCTGCGTGTCCGACCTCGCGCTGGCCGCCGGGCTGAAGGACACCACCACCTCGCAGGCACTGCGCCTGCTGCGCGCGCAGGGTCTCGTCGCCACCCAGCGCAGCGGACGCGTGGTGCGCTACCGCCTCGACGACGAGACCGTGCACGCGCTGCTCCACGAGGTGGCGGGGCAGCCCGCGCGGCTCTGAGGAGCTCTAGGCGCGGAAGAGCTCGCCCAGGATCTGCTCGAGCCGGCGCGCCTCGATGAGGAACGCGTCATGCCCGTACGGCGACTCGATCCGGTGCACCTCGCCCGCGCCGGGGATGAGCTCGGCCAGCTCCTCCTGCTGGTGCAGCGGGTAGAGACGGTCCGAGACGGAGCCCGCGACGACGGTGCGCGCCGTGATCCGGGCCAGCGCCTCGCGCAGCGATCCCCGCCCGCGGGCGACGTCGTGACCGTTCATCGCCAGCGTCAGCGCGACATAGCTGCCGGCGTCGAAGCGGTGGACGAGCTTCTCGGCGTGGTGGTCGAGATAGCTCTCGATCGCGTAGCGCCCGCCGTCCTCCGGATCCTCGCCCGGCTGGGGCCGCCGTCCGAAGCGCGTGTCGTACTCCTCGCCCGTCCGGTAGGTGTTGTGCGCGATCCGCCGGGCGACGCCGAGCCCCACGTGCGGGCCCTGCCCGCGCGGGCGGTCGTGGTAGTCGCCGCCGTGCCAGCCCGCGTCCTCGCGGATCGCCGCGATCTGGGGAGCCGCCCAGGCGATCTGGTCGGCCGACGCCGCGGCGGGCGAGCAGAGCAGCAGCAGCCGCTCCACCCGCTCGGGCGCCATCACGGCCCACTCGAGCGCCCGCATGCCGCCCATCGAGCCGCCGAGGACGGCGGCCCAGCGGTCGATCCCCACGGCGTCGGCGAAGCGCTCCTCGACCGCGACCTGGTCGCGCACCGTCGTGCGCGGGAACCGCGAGCCCCAGGGGCGCCCGTCGGGTCCCGGGCTCGCCGGTCCGGTCGTGCCCTGGCACCCGCCGAGGACGTTGGGCGCGACGACGAACCAGCGGTCGGTGTCGATCGCCCGACCCGGCCCGATGATCGCCGACCACCAGCCCGGCGTGGGGTGCCCGAGCCCGGGGTCCCCGGTGACGTGGCTGTCGCCGGTGAGCGCGTGCAGCACGAGGACGGCGTTGGTCCCGTCGAACCGACCCCACGTCTCGTAGGCGACGCGCACGTCGGGCAGGGTCTCGCCGCTCTCGAGCGTCACCGCGCCGAGGTCGACGAAGCGACGGCCGCCGACCGGGTCCCCCTCCCGCCACGCACCGGTGGCGGGAGGGAGGACCTGGACGGACGCGTCGCCGTCGACGCGCTGGAGCGAGTCGGTCACGCAGCCAGATCTCTCACTTGGCCAAGACCTGTCACTGGGCTGACTTCGCCGCGGTGAAGCCCGCCTCGAGGTCGGCCTTCAGGTCCTCGAGGTGCTCGATGCCCACGGCCAGGCGCACGAGGCCCGGCGTGACACCCGCGGACTCCTGCTCGTTCTCGGAGAGCTGGCTGTGCGTCGTCGACGCCGGGTGGGCGATGAGGCTGCGGACGTCGCCGATGTTCACCAGCTGCGAGTGCAGGGTGGTGCCGTCGACGAACGCGCGCCCGGCCTCGACCCCGCCACGCAGGTCGAACGAGACGATCGCGCCGACGCCGCGGGGCAGGTACTTCTTGCCGGCCTCGTACCACGGGCTCGAGGGCAGGCCCGCGTAGTAGACCTTCTCGACCTCGTCGCGCTGCTCGAGCCACTCGGCCAGGGCCTGCGCGTTCTGCACGTGGCGCTCGAGGCGCAGCGACAGCGTCTCGATGCCCTGGATGATCAGGAAGGCGTTGAACGGGGCGATCGCCGCGCCGGTGTCGCGCAGCAGCTGGACGCGCAGCTTGGCCGCGTACGCGCCCGGGCCGAGGGCCTCCCAGTACTTGAGGCCGTTGTAGCTCGGGTCGGGCTCGGTGAAGCCGGGGAAGCGGTCGCCGTGGGCGCCGAAGTCGAACGTGCCGCCGTCGACGACCACGCCGGCGATCGTCGTGCCGTGACCGCCGAGGTACTTGGTGGCCGAGTGGATGACGATGTCGGCGCCGTGCTCGATCGGGCGCAGCAGGAAGGGCGTCGGCACGGTGTTGTCGACGACCAGCGGGACGCCGACCTCGTGCGCCACACCCGCGACGCCCGCGACGTCGAGGACGTTCGAGCCGGGGTTCGCGATCGTCTCGGCGAAGAACAGCTTGGTGTTCGGCCGCACGGCGTTGCGCCACTGCTCGAGGTCGTCCTGGTCCTCGACGAACGAGACCTCGATGCCCATCTTGGGCAGCGTGTAGTGGAACAGGTTGTACGTGCCGCCGTAGAGGCTCGGGCTCGACACGAAGTGGTCGCCCGCGTGGGCGATGTTGAGGATCGCGGCCGTCGTGGCCGCGCTGCCGCTCGCGAACGCCAGGGCCGCGACCCCGCCCTCGAGGGCGGCGACGCGCTGCTCGAGCACGTCCTGGGTCGGGTTCATGATCCGCGTGTAGATGTTGCCCGGCTCGGCGAGGCTGAAGAGGTCCGCGCCGTGCTGCGTGTCGCGGAAGACGTAGGACGTCGTCTGGTAGATCGGCGTGGCCCGGGCGTTCGTCGCCGGGTCCGGGCTCGCGCCCGCGTGGACCTGCTGGGTCTCGAAGGACCAGCCGGTGCTCGCGTCCGTCATGGGGTACTCACTCCATCGTGGGGGATCGGGGATTCTCGGTCGTACACGTCGCCGGCGGGGTGCTGCCCCTCAGCGACACCATTCGTCGAACGCGTCGCCGCGCCTGCTCGGCCAGAAGCCTTCGAGATCAACCCGCACCACGTCGGCGATCCTCCCGCCGCAGGGCACGGGGCACAACCGACACCCCCGGGTCACGGGTGTCACGTCGCGCGCATGGCGGGCGGCACGCGGCGTTGGCATCCTGCCAACTATGACGCTCCCGACCGTCGACCTCGGTGACCGCGAGTTCTGGGCCGCGCCCTGGGCGCGCCGGTTCGAGGCGTTCGACGCCCTGCGCGCCGACCCGGGTCTGCCGTGGTTCGCCGAGCCCGAGTTCCCCGGGTTCGAGCGGGGCCCCGGCTTCCGCGCCGTCACCCGGCACGCGGACGTCGAGTACGTCAGCAAGAACCCCGACCTGTTCTGCTCGGGCCGGGGTGCGGTCTCGATCCTCGACCTGCCCGCCGAGGCCCACGAGTTCTTCGGCTCGCTGATCAGCATGGACGCCCCGCGTCACACCAAGATCCGGCGCATCGCCGCGCAGGCGTTCACGCCGCGGCGCACGGAGGCGTTGCTGGCGGACGTGTCGCGGGTGGCCCGGTCGGTGATCTCGGCGGCGCGCGAGAAGGCGCTGGCCGGCGACGGCTCGTTCGACCTGGTCACCGAGGTCTCGGCACGGATGCCCCTGCTGATCATCTGCGACATGATGGGCGTGCCGGAGTCCCGGCGCGACGAGGTGTTCGCGCACTCCAACGTGATCCTCGCGGGCGACGACCCGGAGTACGTCACCTCGGACAACCCCCTCGGCGACTACCTCACCGCCGGCGCCGGGCTCTCGGGACTGATGACCGAGCTCGCCGCCGCCCGCGAGGCCTCCCCCACCGACGACATCACCTCGGCGCTGGTGCACGGCACGGTCGACGGCGAGCGGCTGACGCACCAGGAGATCGCGTCGTTCTTCATCCTGCTCTGCGTCGCGGGCAACGAGACCACGCGCAACGCGATCACCCACGGCGTGTGGGGCATGCACCTCGACCCGTCGCAGTGGGAGGCGTGGTCCTCGGACGTCGACGGGGTCACGCCCACCGCGGTCGACGAGATCGTCCGCTGGGCGTCGCCGATCAACTGGATGCGGCGGACAGCGGTGACGGACACGGCGGTCGGCGACGTCGCCGTCGCGGCGGGCGAGAAGCTGCTGCTCGTGTACGGCGCAGCGAACCGGGACCCCGCCGTCTTCGCCGACCCGGATCGCCTGGACCTGCGCCGCTCGCCCAACCCGCACCAGGGCTTCGGCGCCCACGGCCCGCACTTCTGCCTCGGCGCGCACCTCGCCCGTCGCGAGGTCGCGGTGCTCTTCCGCGAGCTCTTCGCCGGCATGCCGGACCTGCGCGTCGTCGGCGAGCCCGACCGCCTGTGCAGCATCTTCGTGAACGGGATCAAGCACCTCCCCGTCGCGCTCGCGGGGACCGACGCGGCGCAGTGAGCGCGGGTTCCGGGCCCGGCGTTGTTCGCGCGAAGGGCACCTTCGGCTGACTAGAGAGGCGAAGGGCGCCCTCGGCCGGAACGCCCGGGGCCGAGATCTCGGTTGGTGGAGCATGCGTTCCGCTCAGCGGAGCATTCGCTCCACGGTCCCGGATCTTGCGAGCTGACGCCGCGGTGATCGCTCCGGGCGTCTTCGGTGGCGAGAGCCGCGCTGAGCGCGGGTTTCGCCACCGAGGTCTCAGGTCGCCGGCTCGGGCTTCGGGGCGGCGGCGAGCCGGACCCGACGCAGCACCCGGTGGCGCAGGGCGAAGCCCGCGAGCGTGGAGAGGATCAGCACGCCCAGCACCGCCGGCGTCCCCAGCCCGCTCGGGAGGCCGTCGAGCGCCATCGCCTGGACGTCGCTCGACGTCGTCACCGGTGAGCCCGGGGTGACGCCGGTGAGGGTCCGCAGCGGGCTGCCGGTCGGCACCATGAGCAGGCGGGGGTCGACGGTGCCGAAGCCCAGCGCGGGCACCCGGGCGGCCAGGCCGCCGGGCGCGGAGACGGCGGGGGTCAGCAGGCCGGCCCGGACGTCGGGCGCCTGGACGCCGGACGGCGGCTGGACAACGGCCTGGGCAGGTCCGCCGGTCGACGCGGGGGCGTCGCTCGCGGTCCCGGACCCGGAGCTCGCGGACGTCCCGTTGTCGGCGCCGGTCGTGCTTGTGCTCGTTCCGCCCGAGCCGCCGGCCGCGGGGGTGTTCCCGGTGACGCCGTCGACGAGGTCGCTGACCGTGTCCACGGCTCCCGGTACGACTCCGGGCGAGCTCGTTCCTCCTCCGGCGGGGCTCTCAGCCGGCGCGCTTGACGTCGGCGGCGCGACGACCGGACCGAGGATCGCGTCGACGAGCGACCCAAGCACCGTGCCACCGGGAGTCACACACTTGTCGCCCTCGACGACGCCTTCTCTCAGCAGGACGTGGCACGGCGCGCCGTCCTCCGCCGCCCCCGCCACCCCCGCCCCCAGGGCCAGGGCGCCGGTGACGAGGGCACCGACGATCACGCTCGGCAGCAGACGACCGGATCGAACGACCATGTGCGGACCCCTTCGGCCGGACGGTGGACCACCAGGTGCGTCCGGGTGATCTGCGCAGACATCGGCGTTCGGTCAGCGTTGTTACCCGCGAGTCGGACATCCTGAGGAAGTGGGGCTGTTCGGCTCAGTGAGCCTCGGCGACTGCCGCTGACGTTGCGCCGTCCGCGACGTTTGCTCGGCCCAACGTGAGTGCGTCCTGCAGGCCAACCGGCACCACCGAGCGGGTGTGAGGGGGCTGCTCCGCGCGTCCCGCCGGTTGCGGTGAGTGACACTGACCGGATGAGCGGCGAGTCGTTGCGCCTGGAGTTCCGGCGACAGGTGCGCGAACGGGTCCTCGAGACGGCCCACCAGCACACCGTCGAGCGGGGCTGGGAGCGGGTGCGCGTCGGCGAGGTCGCGGTCGACTCCGGGGTCTCGCGCCCGACGCTCTACCGGGAGTTCGGCAACAAGGACGGCCTGGGCGAGGCACTGATGACCCGCGAGGCCGAGCGGTTCTTCGCCGCGATCGCCGACGCCCTCGATCAGCACGACGACGTCGCCCGTGCCGTCGCGGCCGCCACCCGCCTGACCCTGCAGGAGGCGGCGGACAACCCCCTCCTGCGCGCGGTGCTCACGGGCAGCCGGTCCGGCGACGCCGGGCTGCTGCCGTTCCTCACCTCGCGGTCGGAGTCGATCCGCGAGTCCGCCCGCGCTCTCCTCGCGGCGTGGCTCGGACGGCGGCAGCCGGAGCTCCTGCCGTCACGGGTCGAGGAGACCGTGGACGCGCTCGTCCGTCTCGTGATCTCTCATGTGGTCGCGCCGGCCCTCGACCCCGTCGACGTCGGGGAGCGCATGGCCCATC
Source organism: Actinomycetospora sp. CA-053990 (assembly GCF_050948445.1). Lineage (NCBI taxonomy): Bacteria > Bacillati > Actinomycetota > Actinomycetes > Pseudonocardiales > Pseudonocardiaceae > Actinomycetospora > Actinomycetospora sp. CA-053990. The sequence continues at coordinate 4,118,130 of NZ_CP192043.1, forward strand.
TGGTCGCAGCCCTCTTGGTCCATCCGCGAAACTGAGACAAAAATTGGGTATTGTCTCTGAACGCGTCACCGCGCACACTTCGTCACGAGCCGTCGTGTCGAGGGAGACAGGCCCATGAGTACCGAGTTCGTGCCGGACACCGCCCCGGGGAACGATGCCCCGCAGCGCCCCTGGCGAGACCGCAAGCGCTACCTGTGGCCGCTGGCCACCCTGATGCCGGCGATGCCGTTCGTCGGCGCGGGGCTGTCCACCGCCACCGGCTGGGCCGGCTGGTGGTGGGTCGGCCCGATGATCCTCTTCGTGATCCTCCCGGCGCTGGACATGATCTTCGGTGCCACCGACGACAACCCGCCGGAGTCCGAGCGCGAGCGCCTCGAGGCCGACCGCTACTACCGCTGGGTGACCTACCTGTTCATCCCGATCCAGTACGCGAGCCTGGTGTTCTCGTGCTGGGTCTGGGCGAGCTGGGACCTGCCCTGGCACGCGGACCTCGGTCTCGCGCTGACCATGGGCGTCGTCAGCGGCGTCGCCATCAACACCGCCCACGAGCTGGGCCACAAGCGCGAGGACGTCGAGCGCTGGCTGTCGAAGATCGCGCTCGCGAGCTCCGCGTACGGGCACTTCTACGTCGAGCACAACCGCGGCCACCACGTCCGCGTCGCGACCCCGGAGGACCCGGCCAGCTCGCGGCTCGGCGAGGGCTTCTGGATGTTCCTGCCGCGCACGGTCTGGGGCAGCCTGCGCTCGTCGTGGCACCTGGAGTCGAAGCGCCGGTCCAAGGGCAGCCACACTCCCTTCGACCACGAGATCGGCGTCGCCTGGGCGATGACCGTCGTGCTGTTCGTCGCGCTGGTCGTCGCGTTCGGGCCGGTGATCCTGCCCTGGCTGATCCTGCAGGCGTTCGTGGGCTTCTCGCTGCTGGAGGTCGTCAACTACCTCGAGCACTACGGGCTCAAGCGCCAGCGCCGCGAGGACGGCCGCTACGAGCGCACCGACCCGCGGCACAGCTGGAACGCCGACCACACCGTGTCGAACCTGCTGCTCTACCAGCTGCAGCGCCACTCCGACCACCACGCGAACCCGCTGCGCCGCTACCAGACGCTGCGGCACTTCGAGGAGTCGCCGCAGCTGCCCAGCGGCTACGGCTCGATGATCGTCGTCGCGCTCTTCCCGCCGGTGTGGCGGGCGATGATGGACCGCAAGGTGCTCGCGCACTACGGCGGCGACGTCACCCTGGCCAACATCCACCCGCGCCGGCGTGAGCAGTACCTCTCCCGCTACGCGCGGACATAGAACCGACGACGCGGGTGTTCGGTCGTGGGTGACGGCACCCGCTGACAGCCTCGACCCCGTCCGCCGCGGCCGGCTCTTCGCCGCGGTGGCCGGGGTCGTCGTGCTCTTCCTGGCCGCCTCGAGCGTCCCGAGCCCGCTCTACGTCGTCTACCAGGCGCAGTGGGGCTTCTCGGCCGCGACGCTGACGGCGATCTTCGCGGTCTACGTGGTCTTCCTGCTCGCCTCGCTCCTCGTGGTCGGCGGCCTGTCCGACCACGTCGGGCGACGGCCGGTGCTGGCGGTCGCGCTGGCCGTCCAGACCGTGGCCGTGGTGCTGTTCCTGCTCGCGACGAACGTGACGATGCTGCTCGTCGCGCGCGCCGTGCAGGGGGCGGCCACCGGCGCGGCGATCACCGCGATGGCGGCGACGCTGGTGGACCTGAGCCCGCGCCGCGCCGGGCTCGCGAACGCGACGACCCCGCTGATCGGCCTGGCGCTCGGCGCGCTGGGCTGCGGGCTGCTCGTCGAGTACGCCCCGGCGCCCACCCGCCTCGTCTACGCCGTCCTGCTCCTGGGCTTCGCCGTCGTCGGCGTCGTCCTGGCGCTGCTGCCCGAGACGGCCCCGCGACGCACCGGTGCGCTCGCCTCGCTGCGTCCGCGCGTCCGCATCCCGGCGGGCCTGCGCGCCGAGGTGCTCGCGATCGTGCCGACGCTGGCGGCGAGCTGGGCCCTCGGTGGGCTCTACCTCTCGCTCGGCCCGTCGGTGGCCGCCGAGATCCTCGGGCTGCGCAGCCACCTCGTCGGCGGCGTCGTCGTCACCCTGCTCTGCGGGGTGGGTGCGGTCACCGCCGTCGCGGTCCTGCGCCGCTCCCCCGCGACGCTGCTCGCCCCGGCGGGCGGGCTGCTCGCCGTCGGCACCCTCGTCACGCTGGGCGGGCTCGTGCTCGGTGTCCCGCTCGGGGCCGCCGCGGGCACCGTCGTCGCCGGCGTCGGGTTCGGCATGGCCTCGCTGGGCTGCTTCGGCACCCTCGCCCGGATCGCCGCCCCGGAGACCCGCGGCGAGCTCATGGCCGTCGCCTACGTCGTCGCCTACCTCGCGTTCAGCCTCCCGGCGGTGGTCGCCGGCATCGCGACCGTGCACCTCGGGCTGCGGCCCGTCGCCGAGGTCTACGGCCTCGTCGTCGTGGCCCTCGGACTGACGGCGGTGGTCGCGCGCGCCCTGGTGGTGCGCCGCCGCTCCGTGGAGGCCGGGCGCGTGTGAGATCGGGGCTCATCGAGCACTCCTGCCCGAGACCGTGCACCACCCCCCGACGAGAGGACGACATGCCCAAGCCCCCGCTGCCCGACGAGGTGCAGGAACTCCTGCGCAAGCCCAACCCCAGCGTGATCGTCTCGGTCCGTCCCGACGGCCAGCCGGTCTCCGTGCCGACCTGGTACCTCTGGGAGGCCGGCCGGGTGCTGGTCAACATGGACAGGGCGCGCAAGCGCGTCGAGTACCTGCACAAGGACCCGCGGGTGTCGATCTCGATCCTGTCCGAGGACGACTGGTACACCCACGTCAGCATCCAGGGCCACATCGTCGAGTGGGCCGACGACGACGACCTGACGATCATCGACCGGTGCTCGGAGCACTACACCGGCAAGCCCTACCCGATCCGTGACCGCGGCCGTGTGGCCGCGTGGATCGAGGTGGACCGCTGGCACGGCTGGGGCGCGGTCAAGGCCTCGGACGTCCCGGACAACGCGGGCTGACCGACCCGCCTCCGGGTCACCGTCGATCACCCGATCGGCACGCCCTCCCCCGTGGTTAGGGTTGCCTGGGTTCGGGGCGGGGGTCCTCCGCGAGGATCTCCCGCCCCGGTCCGGACACGTCGCGACGGAGGTGTGAGTGACCCTCGCCCGTGGGCCCCGACCGGGCCCCGCCGGTGACCTGGCCTGGCTCGATGCGGGGCAGCTCGACCCGGGCCCCCTCGACCCGGGCCCCCTCCACCCGGGCCCCGAGGCCGTCCACGGCTCGGTGCTCGACACGGTCGGGGCGACGCCGCTCGTGGAGCTCGGGCGGTTGTTCGCCCGGCCGGGGGTGCAGGTCCTCGCCAAGCTCGAGCTGATGAACCCGGGCGGCAGCATGAAGGACCGCTCCGCCCGCTACATCGTGGCGAGCGGGCTGGCCGACGGGTCGATCCCGCCCGGCAGCCGGCTGGTCGAGTCGAGCTCGGGCAACTTCGGCGTCGCCGTCGCGATGGCGGCGCAGCTGCACGGCCTGGCGTTCACCTGCGTCGTCGACCGCAACGCCAGCGCCGCCAACGTGACGATCATGCGAGGGCTCGGCGCGGACGTCGAGGTCGTCGACGAGCCGGACGAGGCCGGCGGGTACCTGCACACGCGCCTGGCGCGGGTGCACGAGATCCTCGCGACCACCGCCGACACCGTGTGGATCAACCAGTACGCCAACGAGCGGAACTGGCTCGCGCACTACCACGGCACCGGCGCCGAGCTCGTCGACCAGCTCCTCGTCCCGCCGACCCACCTCGTCGGGGCGGTGTCGACCACGGGCAGCCTGCTGGGCTGCGCGCGCCGGCTGCGGGAGGTGTGCGACCCGCTGCAGGTCGTCGCCGCCGACGCCGTCGGCTCGGTGATCTTCGGTGGCCGGGGCGGGTACCGGGAGCTGCCGGGCGTCGGCTCCAGCCGCGTGCCCGAGCTGCACTCCCCCGACGAGATCGACCGCGTCGAGCACGTCGACGACGCCACCGCGGCCGAGGCGTGCCGCGAGCTGCTGGCCACCGAGGCGATCTTCGCGGGCGGATCGACGGGGGCCGTCGTCACCGCGGTGGCGCGCCTGCTCGACGACGTCGTGCCGCCCGCACGCATCGTCGCGATCTTCCCCGACCGCGGCGACCGGTACCTGGACCGCGTCTACGACGACGCCTGGCTCGACCGGGCGCGGGCGAGGCGGGTGGCCCTGTCGCGGTGAGCGAGCGGCTCGTGATGCGCGACCTGCTCGACGCGGCGGTCGCCGAGGGCCTCGTGTCCGCCCCGCTGGTGTCCGGGCGGGTGCGTGTGGCGCTCCCTGACGGCCGGGAGCTCAGCTGGCCGGCGCGGCCGGGCGGGGTCCTGCAGGCCACGCGGTCCGTCGACGGCCCGGTGCTGCTCGACGGCGTCCCGGTGCCCTCACCGTCCGCGGTCCTGCGGCTGCTGGCCCCCGACGCCCCGTACCTCGACGCGGTGGCGCGGGACCTCGACACGGCCGTCGGCCACGCCCTCGACCCGCCGTCCGGGGACCTCACCGAGAACCTGGGCGAGGTGCTCGCCGCGGTGCGCGGACGGCCCTTCCACCCCACGGCGCGGGCGGTGTCCGGGTGGGGTGCCGACGACCTCGCCCGCTGGGGACCGGGGCGCACCGTCGGCGTCGATGCGGTCGCGGTCCGGGTCGACCACCTGCGGTTCGGGGCCGGCGGTTTCCCGGACCTGCTCGACGCCCCCGACGGCTACCGGGTCCTCCCCGTGCACCCCTTCGACCGCGAGCACGTGCTGCCGGTCGCCTTCGCCGCCGAGATCGCCGACGGGATCGTCGTCCCGGGGGACCGCGGGGTCACCGAGGGCCGGGTGACGTCGTCGCTGCGGACGCTCGACCTCGGCGGCGGCCGGCACCTCAAGCTGCCCCTCGGGGTGACGACGCTGGGCTCGACCCGGCTGCTCGGGGCCCGCTCGCTGGACTTCGCGCAGCGCGGCGAGCGGGTGCTGCGCGACGTGCTGGCCGCGGACCCGGTCCTCGCCGCCCGCGTCGCCGTGGCCGACGAGACCGCCTGGGCCGGCTTCGCCCGTCCCGACGGCGCCAACGAGTTCGACGACCGCCCCGGGCACCTCGCCGCGGCGCTGCGCGTGCTGCCGGCACCGACCGGGTCGCATCGGGTGCCGCTCGCCGCGCTGTCCGCGCCCGCGTGGGACGGGCCGCTGGCGACGCTCGGCGACCCGGAGGCGGTGTTCGGGGCGGTCGTGGACGCCGTCGTCGAGGTCGGGATCGGGTTCCTGCGCCACGGCGTCCTGCCCGAGATGCACGGGCAGAACGTCCTGCTCGACCTGGACGCCCGCGCGACGGGCCTCGTCCTGCGCGACCACGACGCCGTGCGCGTCCACCCCGCCTGGCTCACGGTGCCCGGGCCGGGCTACCGGTTCACGCCCGGCGGCACCCAGTCGCTGGTGCTCGACACCCCGGCGGAACTGATCGGCTTCTTCGCGACCCTGGCCGTCGAGGTCGGGCTGGGCGGGGTGGTCGACGCGCTCGTCCGGCACACGGGCACGCCGGAGCCGCGGTGGTGGGCGACGATCCGGCGCGCTGTCGAGGGCGCCGTCGCGCGGACCGCCGACCCGAAGGTCCGGGGCACCCTGCAGGCGGTCCTGCTGGACGCCGACATCTGGCCCTACCGCACGGTGCTGCGCCCGCTGCTCGAGCGCGGGCCCTCACCCGGCACGAGCATGCCCGCCGGCGTCGCCCGGGTCCCGAATCCGCTGCGCACGTGAGCGAAGTTCCCGGCTATAGCCGGGAACTTCGCTCACGGGTGGGTCAGCGCAGGCCGACCGTGCGGAACATGGCGGGCGGGTCGTACTGCTCGCGGACGGCGGTCAGGCGCGCGAGGGTCTCCTCGTCCCACAGCGCCCCGAGCCGCCCGCCGGACGCGGGCCCCTGGAAGTTCGGCAGCCCGCCGACCGACCAGGGCCGCAGCGCGTCGACCACCCCGCGGGCCGCGGCCGGGGCCACCCCGGCGAGCGGCGGGACCATCGGCGCGAGCGCGTAGAGGTTGAACGCCGCGTCCTGGCCGGCGACGGCGTCGAACGCCCGCTCCGGGCCGCGGGCGATCGCCCCGCCGAGCTGGCGCAGCTCGGCCATCACCAGCGGCGTCTCGACCCCCGGCCCCGCGACGGCCAGCAGCGCGTCGACGGCCTCGGCGGGCAGCGCCGAGAGCGTCGCCGACTCGTCCCAGATCGGCATCGGGTCGGTGGGGTCGGCGTGGATCGCGTCGATCGCCGCGAACGGCATCTCGTCGACCATGTCGGCGATCGGCTCCGCGACCGCGCGCATCGGCGCGAGCAGCGCGGCGCCCTCCTCGGCCGACCCCAGGTGCGCGAAGCGCAGGTGCACCACGAACTGACCCTGCAGCGGCGGCGGCAGCGCCGGGTCCGGGGGCAGGCGCAGCAGCGCGACCGAGCTCGAGGTGTCGGCCGGCAGCGTCGTGACCCACTCCCGCCAGGCGTGCAGCAGCTCGGGGGCCGCCGCGCCGGGGAAGAAGATCCCGCCGCCGTAGAGGCGCGCCACGGGGTGCAGCGCGATCTCGATCTCGGTGACGACCCCGAAGCCGGTCTTGCCGCCGCACAGCGCGGCGAACAGCTCGGGCTCGCGGTCGGTGTCGACGTCGCGCTCGACGCCGTCGGCGGTGACGAGGCGGACGCGGCGGACCTGGTCGGCGCCCGTGCCGAACGCCCGCGACAGCGGGCCGTGCCCGCCACCGAGGCTGAAGCCGACGACGCCGACCCTCGACGACGAGCCGCAGATCGGGGCGAGGCCGTGCGGGACGGCGGCCGCGATCACCTGGTGCCACTGCGCGCCGCCGCCGACGACGGCCGTGCGCGCCTCCGGGTCGACGCGGACGGCGTCGAGGTGGCGCGTCGACACCAGCACCGAGCCGGCGAGGTCGGAGAGCAGCTGGTGGCCGGTGGCCTGGACGGTCAGGGGACGACCCTCGGCGCCCGCCCACCGGACCGCGTCGACGACGTCGCCCGGACTGCGGGCCGCCACGACCAGATCGGGGCGTGGGGTCAGGGTCGTGACGAACGGGGCGACGGCGGCGGCGAAGGCGGGGTCGCCGGGGAGCAGGGCGGCGGGGGCGGTGGAGGTGGTCACGGGGGTCCTTCCGGGGTGGGTGTGGGGAGAGGGGTCAGCGGCCGGCGGTGGCGTCGATCTCGACGGCCATGCCGGGCAGGGCGAGGCGCGTGACCTCGACGAGGGTCGCGGGCGGGGAGGCGTCGAGGGCCTCGAGCCGCTCGGTGATCGCGCCGTAGGCCGCGAGGGCGGCGTCCATGTCGGTCACGTGGACGACGAGGCGGCTGACGTCGCGCAGGTCCATGCCGCCGGCGGCGAGGAGGTCCTCGACGTTCGCCATGGCGAGCGCCATCTGCGACGTCATGTCGCCGACGTGCAGGAGCGCTCCGTCCGCGTCGATCGAGCCCTGGCCGGCGACGGTGAGTAACTGCTGCGGTGCCGGGCGGAGTTGTGCCTGGTCGTAGCGGAAGAGTGCGTTCCAGGTCGTCGGGTTGATCCTCTGCGTGGCGAGGAGCTGCGGGTTCGGCATGAGGAGAAGCGTGCGGCGTCGAGGCGCGCCCGCCCATCCCAGCCTCCTGGTGTGCTGCCCTCCCAGGAATCTGGGATACCTCGTCCGGCCCAGTCGGTACTACGCTGGGTGACGTGACCGTGATGAGCGCCGAGCGGGTGAGCGATCAGATCGACGGGCTGGCCGCGGCGGGCCTGGACTGGACGACGTTCGGCACGGCGGCGATCGAGACGCTGCGACGGGCGCTCCCGTTCTCCGCGGCGTGCCTCGCGACGCTCGACCCGGCCACCGAGCTCGTCACGGCGACGGTCAAGTGGGGCGACGTCGACGACGACCACGACCTGCAGTGGTCGTACTACGAGTACGAGGTCGACGACGTCTACGACTTCCGGGCGGTGACCCGGCGTCCCGGCGCCGTGACGGCGCTCGGCACCGAGACCGGGGGCGACCTCGCGCGCTCCCGACGGTGGGCGGAGATGTTCTCGCCCCTCTGGGACTACTCCGACGAGCTGCGCGCCGGCCTGGCCGCGGACGGTGCGACGTGGGGCGGGATCGCGCTCTTCCACCAGGGCGGGCGCACCTTCACCCTCGCCGAGCAGGAGTTCGTCAGCTCCGTGGCCGGTGGGTTCGCCCGGGGGCTGCGGGCCGGTCTCGTCGCCGGCGCGGTCGATCTCGCGACCGCCGGGGACGGCGACGGTCCGGCGGTCCTCGTGGTCGGTGCCGACGACGAGGTCGTGTCGGCGAACGCCGGCGCCGAGGCCCGGATCTCCGAGCTCGGCGGCGGGACGCTCGGGGAGGCGCCGCTGCCGCAGATCGTGTGCGCCATCGTCGGCGCCGCCCGTCGGCGCGCGCTCGACCCGACGGCGCCGCCGCCGCGGGCGCGCCTGCGGTCGCGGTCCGGGCGCTGGGTGGTCGCGCACGCCTCACCGCTGGTGGGGCGGGGTGACCGCGGCACCGACGTCGTCGTCACCCTCGAGGACGCCCGCCCGCCCGAGGTGATCCCGCTGATCGTCGCGTCCTACGGCCTCACCGACCGCGAGCGCGACGTCGTCGGCCTCGTCCTCGCGGGCGTCGACACCGCCGATGTCGCCAAGCGGCTGCACCTGTCGGCCTACACCGTCCAGGACCACCTCAAGAAGATCTTCGCGAAGGTCGGCGTCCGCAGCAGACGGGAGCTGATCGCGCGCATCTACACCGACCACTACGTCCCGCGGCTGGTCGGGGGCGGCGGGCTCGCCCCCTCGGGATGGTTCGCGGGCTGATCCCGGCGTTCCTGTCCCGGAGGACGCCCGCGCGGTAGATTCGGGGCGACCACCCGGTGCGCAGCGCCGGAAGTCGCATCCGGGAACGACGATCGGCGCGTGAACCCCCTCGGATTCGATCCACCGTGATCCGAACCGCCGGGAGCACCCGATGTCCGACAAGTCCCCCCGCCAGTCCTCCTCCAAGAAGTCCGACAAGAGCCTCAAGGAGAAGCGGGCGATCAAGAAGGCGAAGAAGTCCGACGACGACGGCGGAGCCTTCCCGACGCGCTAGTTCGCCTGCCGCTGCCCGTCGATCTTCCAGATGCCGTCGACGAAGGCCAGCCGGAACACCGTGCGCTCGTCGACCTCGCGGCCGTCGGCGTAGCGATAGGTGACGGTGGCGTCGACCTCGTCGCCGCCGGCGGGTGACACCCCGCGCACCGTGACCTGCTGGATCGTCGCCCAGAAGCTGCGGTAGTTCTCGATCCCGCCCGCGGTCGAGGACCGGAACGAGGGCGTCAGACGCTGCCAGCCCTCGTCCAGCTGGTTCGGCAGCAGGCCGTAGTAGTCGATGATCGCCTGCTGGCGGGCCTGGTCCTCCGGACCGCCGGCGAGCGCGCCGCCGGTCCCCGCCCCCGCCTCCGCCTCCGAGGTCGTCGCGCTCCCGCCGCCGGCCTCCGGCGACGCGGTGCTCCCGGAGACCGAGGCGCCCGGCCGGCTGCCCGGAGTCCCGAGCAGGGCGGCGAGCACGACGGCCACGACCACGACGAGGACGGCCGCCACCGCGACGACCCACGGCCAGCGCCGGCGGCGTCCGCCGTCCTCGGGGGCGACCTCGTCCGGGGTGGCGTCGTCGCGGTCCCGCGCGGCGACCGGTGCCGTCGTCGCCGGCCGCGTCGCGGGCGGGACGTCGGCCGGCTCGGTGGCGACGACCCTGTCCGGGACCAGCGCAGGCGTCGCACGCCCGCCGGGACCCGACGGCTGGGGAACCCCGTGGACGGGCCGGGCGGGACGGGCGGGGGCGTGGGCGGCCCGGAGCCCGGCCCTGGACCCGGACTCATCGGGGTCTCGGGACGCACGAAGAACGGCGTGACCGGCCCCTCCTCGGTGCCGGCCTCGGCGGCGACGAGACGGGCGAGGTCGCCGCGCACCCGCTGCATGCCCGGGCGGCTCGCGGGGTCGGGCTGCAGCAGGTGCTCGATCAGCGGAGTGATCGGACCCCGCGGCGACGGCGGGGCGTACTCGCCGGAGGCGACGCGGTGCAGGACGGCGAGGGGGTTGTCGCCCGTGCCGAAGGGCGGCACGCCCTCGAGCGCGGTGTAGAGCGTCGAGCCCAACGAGTAGACGTCCGAGCGGAAGTCGGCCGTCCCGCCCCGCGCGACCTCCGGGGCGAGGTAGGCAGGGGTGCCCGCCATCATCCCGGTCGAGGTGATGGTGACGTCGTCGACGGCGCGGGCGATGCCGAAGTCGGTGACCTTGGCCAGGCCGTCGTCGGCGAGCAGGACGTTGCCGGGCTTGATGTCGCGGTGCACCATCCCGGCCTCGTGGGCGGCGGCCAGGGCGTCGGCCACCTGGCGCCCGATGTGCGCGACGCGCTCGGGGTCCAGCGGCCCGTCGGCGACCAGCGCCTCGGCGAGGCTGCGCGAGGGCAGGTACTCCATGACCAGCCACGGCTGCCCGTCGTGCTCGACGACGTCGTAGACCGCGATCGCGTGCGGGTGGTGCAGGCGGGCGATCATCCGGGCTTCGCGGAACACCCGGCGATGGGCCTGGTCGCGGGCCTCCTCGTCGGCACCCGCGGGCAGCGACACCTGCTTGAGGGCGACCTCCCGCTGCAGGCGCTCGTCCTCGGCGCGCCACACGACGCCCATCGCGCCCTGCCCGACGCGCGTACGGACGCGGTAGCGCTCGGCGATCACCTCGCCCTCGTCCGCCACCCGCCACCCCTCGCCTCGGTCCACCGTCGGTGCGGGGAGTCTGCCCGAGACGGGCGGGGATCATGTGGGGGACGTCGGTTCAGACCACCGGGAGCCGGAATCCGCCGGTCATGAGCTCGTAGCTCATCTCGTGGACGTCCTGGGTGGTGACGAGCTCGATGCCCCGGCGGGCGGCCTCCGCGCGGGCGACGCCGAAGGTCTTCTCCGAGTCCTCGTGGGAGCGGCCCTGCGTCCAGTAGCGGATGGCGTGGCAGTGGCTGCGTCCCAGGCCCCGGCCGAGGCGCAGGGTCTCGCGGATGGCCTTGACGACGTGCCCCTCCCCCGCGACCCACGCGGCGGCGCCGTCCGGGACCGGCCGGGCACGCACGACGTCGACGAGCGTCTCGCCCCGCGCGCGGTGCACCCAGCGCACCGGGCGGGCGAGCACCTGCTCGTCGAGGGCGTCCTCCACCTCGATCGCCGTGTGCACGAGCGCGTGCTTCGGCAGCCACTCGAGCAGGGCGGCGATCGCGGGCAGGGCCGCCTCGTCGCCGGCCAGCAGGACCTCCGTGGCGTCGGCGGGCGGGGTCCACCCGCCACCGGGTCCGACGATGCCGGCGGGGTCACCGGGGCGGGCGGCGGTCGCCCAGCGACCGGCCGCGGAGTCGCCGTGCAGCGCGATGTCGATCGTCATCTCGCCGCGGACGCCGTCGAGCGAGCGCACGGTCATACTGCGCGCGTAGGGCCGGGCGTGGTCGTCGGGCCAGCTCAGGCCGTAGGGCCCGGGGGTCGGCAGGACCACGGGCGCGCCGGGCTCGGCGAACAGCAGGCGCACGTGCGCGGCGGGCGGGACGGCGTCGAGCGCACGGAGAGCAGGGCTCCCCGAGCCACCGAGCGTCACGCGCTGCATGCGCGGAGTGAGGCGCTCGGACGCCACGACCTCCAGCAGCGGCAGCACCGACATCCGCGCCACGCGGTTCCCCTCCCTCACCCGAATGCGAGGAAGGCTAGCCTCACTTCATCTGTGCGTGCCACCCAGCGCCGCGATCGGGGCGCCGAGCGAGGGATCTCTCGCGCCGGGCGGGAGCGGTCACATGATCGAGGTGGATTTCCTGACGTTGAACATCAGCATGGCCCCCATGCTGACAACGACCCGCCGACCTCAGAGCCCGAACACCTTCCGGGCCGTCTCGCCGAGGATGTTGCGCTTGGCGTGGTCGTCGAGGAACGGCAGGGACGCGATGCGCCCGGGCACGTCGAAGTCCCAGTGCGGCCAGTCCGAGGAGTACATCAGCGAGTTCGGCGCGTCGATGGCCCGCAGCGTGGACTCGAGCAGGGCGTCGTCGGTCCACTCCATGGGCTGCGAGGTGTAGAACATCTCGCGCATGTAGTGCGACGGCGGCTTCGTCAGCAGCGGGGCGTCGGACTGGCGCATGTAGTACTCGTGGTCGAGCCGCTGCATCATGAACGGCACCCACGCGAGGCCGCTCTCGATCCAGATGGTCTTGAGCCCCGGGAACCGCTCGGGGATCCCGTTGATGACCCAGTTGGTCATGTGGGTCATGTTGCAGGTCACGAAGCTCATGGCGTGCGCCGAGAGGAACTTGTTCATCGTCGACGTCATCGAGTCGGCCTGGTTGGGCCCGGCGTGGAAGCCGATCGGCAGGCCGCGCTCCTCGAGCATCCGGTAGAGCGGCATGTAGGCGTTGCGGTGCACGCCCGCGTGGCGCTGGCTCGTGACGAGGAAGCCGATGACGCCCGGGTGGTCGGCGAACTCCTCGACCGTGGCCAGGCACGCGTCGGGGTCCTCGAACGGGAGGCCCAGCATGGTCTTGATGCGGGGCTCGCGCGGGAGGACCTCCGCGGTGAACCAGCGGTTGTAGGCCTGCAGCAGCGCGGTGGCGATCTGCGGCTGGGGGTGCAGGCCGGTCTCGAGCATCGGCTGCGGGAACACGATCTGGACGTCGATCGACATCGCGTCCATCGCCCGGCGCACGAGGGTGACGTCGCGGTGCGCGCCGTTGTCGGTGCCCGGGGTCTCCTCGCCCAGCGCGGCCTGGTGCGGGATGCGCCCGGAGACGTCCTGCATCGTCAGGCCCGGCGAGTGGTTGTGGAGGGCCAGCCGCGCCGCGTTCGGCCAGTTCTTCATCATCTGCTCGGCCGTGTCGCGCAGGACCGGGCTGTCGAGGTACTTCAGGATCTCCGGCCACGAGTCCAGCTCCACGTGGTGGGAGTCGACGTCGACGATGAAGTACTCGTCGAGCGCGTAGCGCTCGGTGTCGCGGGCCGCGTTCGCGAGGATCTCGCGGCTGTCGGTGTGGGTGGTGATCTCCTGCGTGGGCAGGCGACGCACATCGTCGTCGATGGTCATGACGTGCTCCTCGAGAACCACAGGGCGAGGTCGAAGGGGTTGAGGTCGTGCGCCCGCAGCGCGGCGGTGGCGATCACGACGGACTCGGTGGGCGTCAGGTCCGTCCCGGCCGGCGGGTGCGCGCCCTCCTCGGCGGCGACGGCGTAGAGCCGCCCCGCCACCGCGAACAGGCGCCGGGCGACGTCGGGATCCAGCGCGGCGATCGCGCCGTCGCCCAGCCCGGCGTCGACCTCCGTGCCGAGCTCGTCGACCAGGGTGGCGATGCGGGACGCCCGCTCAGACGGTGACACGGATCCGCCCGCCCTCCTCGTCGACCGACACCCCGCGCAGCGCGAAGTCCGGCCGGCCGGGGTGGCGCCCGGTGGTGACGTCGTACTCGAAGCCGTGCCAGGGGCAGACGATGTGCATCGTCGTCTCGTCGAACACGGTGCCGAGGCTGCGCTGCTGGTCGTCGAGCCGCTCGCGCACCCGGGAGACGATGCGTCCCTGGCAGGCGGGCCCGCCCTGATGGGCGCAGCGGTTCTCGTAGGCGTAGAGCCGGCCGCCGAAGCGGAAGACGCCGACGGTGACGGCGTCCGGTCCACCTCCGAGCGTGACGACGAGACGGCCGCGCTCGGCGACCTCGTCGGAGGCCCCGACGTCGTAGGTGCGGGCCGGCGGGGCTGGATCGGCCGTCGGGCCGCCCGCCGAGCCGTCGAGCGTGGTGGTCATGGCACCACGGTGCGCCGCGCCACATCCCTTGTAAAGTTCAGGTATGTGGGCTGATACATGAGTAATCCTGCGTATTCGCTCCGGCAGCTCGCGTACTTCGTCGCGGTCGCCGAGGCGGGCACGCTGGCCGGGGCGTCGGCGACGCTGCACGTGTCCGCCTCGGCCCTCTCGCTCGCCCTCGACGAGCTCGAGCGGGCCCTCGACGCCCAGCTCACCGTGCGCCGCCGCGCCCACGGCATCCGCCTCACCCCGGCCGGCCAGGAGACCCTGCGACGGGCGCGGCGCCTGCTGCGGGAGGCCGACGAGCTCGCCGACGCCGCGGGCGGCGACCCGGGCGAGGTGGCCGGCACCGTCCGCGTCGGCTGCTACACCACGCTCGCCCCGGGGCTGCTCCCGGCGACGATCGGTCGGTTCACCGCGCGCCATCCGCGGGCGCGCGTCGAGTTCGTCGAGGGGTCGCAGGACGTCCTGCAGCGGGGCCTGCTCGACGGCGAGCTCGACGTCGCCGTGCTCTACGACCACCGCCTCGACCCCGTCCTCGAGCTCACCGCGCTGTCGTCGAACACGCCCCACCTCGTGCTCCCGCGCGACCACCGGCTGGTGCACGGGTCGGCGCCCGTCGCGCTCGCCGACCTCGTCGACGAGCCGATGGTGCTGCTCGACCTGCCGCCGAGCTCCGAGCACGCGCTCGGCGTGTGCCTGGCCGCCGGCCTGTCCCCGCGCATCCGCTACCGCACCGTCAACGCCGAGACCGCACGGGCGCTCGTCGGGCAGGGGCTGGGGTTCACGGTGCTGGCGCAGCCCGAGCCGGGCGGTCGCGACGAGGTGGCCGCCGTCCCGATCGCCGAGGACCCCGCGCCGCTGCCGATCGTGATGGGGTGGTCGGGACGCGTGGCGCCGACGGCGACCGCCCGGGCGTTCGCGGACGCGGCCCGAGCGAGCTGAGGGTTTCGGAGCGCCCTTCGCGGCGGAACAGAGAGCGTGAGTGAACGGGCAGGGCGAGAGCACGGCGTGCGACGAGGCTGGAGGGCCACCGGTGGCGGAGCTGCGGGACGACGACTACATCCCGGCACACCTGCGTGACGACCTGACCGACGAGCCGCCGCCCTGGCCGCCGCACGAGATCGTGCCGGGCATCTGGCAGTCGGGCAGCCCCGAGCCGGGCGAGCACTGGGACGCCGTCTTCGACCTGCACGGCAGCGCGCCGCCGCTGGAGGACGTCGAGTTCTACGTGCACTGGCTGATCGAGGACGGGCCCGCGCCGTCGTTCACGACGCTGCGCAGCCTCGCCGACCTCGTCGACGACCTGCGGGCCGACGGCAAGCGCGTCCTGATCCACTGCGCGGCCGGCATCAACCGCTCCGGCCTGCTCTCCGCCGCCGCGCTGATCCGGGGCGGCTACGACGCCGACGAGGCCATCGCCCTGGTCCGCGAGGCCCGCACCGGCGCGCTGAACAACGTCAACTTCGTGGATCTGCTCCACGACCCGCGATGGTCCCCACGTGAGTGATATGGGTCGTCAGAGCGACCCACATCGCGCACAAGGGCGGAGCCCCTCGGTCCGGCCCAGCGTGGTCAGCACCGTGGCGATCTCTCCTGCGGTGCGACACGGCTCGCCCTCCACCTCCTCGGGCCCGTAGACCAGCCTGGCCCGGCCGGCCAGCTCGGCCGCGTTGCCTCGGCGCCGGTCCCGGTGTGCGACGCGACGGTCGGAGTGGAACCGCCAGCCGTCGAGTCGGACGATGAGCTCACCCGCGGGACCGGAGTAGAGGATGTCCTCGAAGAGCACGGTCCCGTCGACGACGACCGGCACCTGACGCTCGCCGCTCGGCAGGCCGTGCACCGCTTCGACCTCGAGGACGTACGTCGACTCGAGGGCCGACATCACGCCCTCGACCATCAGCATGGCGGCATCGTGCAGCGCGTCGCGGTACCGCGGAGGTCGTCGGAGCTCCAGGGCGGCGAGGAGCTGGGTGCCCGAGACACCCCCCGACAGGGCGCAGCGCTGGAGGACCGACATCGCCGAGCGTGCCGTCGGCGCGGCGATCGCCAGATCCACGGCGGTGTGGACCGCCGCGACGATCGGTGGCCCGCCGTCGGGCGGAGCCGTGATGTGGTCGAACGCGCGACTGCGGTGCACCACCAGGTCGTCGTGTCGGCTCGTCGACGCGCCGTAGCGCACCGTCACGTGCACCGGCGCTCCCGCGCGGGGCCGCGCCATGCGGTAGCGCCTCCCGGCCGACTCGTGGCTGAGCGCCGCCGGCCAGCAGGCGAGCACCGCCGCCCACTCCGCGGCCTCCGGCGTCAGCGGCCCGGTGAAGGTCGCGATCACTCCGTACCGCAACCGGCGCCACCGCTCGGCGGCGACGTGGGCGCGGATCATGCCGAGCGTCAGACCGTGCTCCAGCGCCTGCCGGCGAGACACGATGCCGTGCTGTGCGACGAGCAGAGCTCGCCATGCGTCGAGGTCCTCCATGTCCTGTTCGACGCAGCGAGGGAGCCTCCGGCTCCACGTGAGTGCTACGAGTCGTCTGGACGACCCAGAACGCTCACGTGGCCGAAGGCCCTCAACTCGTCGAACAGCGCCAGGAGCTCGCCGACGTCGGTGGGGCCGAGGCGCTGCTGGTGGCCGATGAGCACGGCGAGGGTGAGGTCGGCGAGCCGGTCGGCGCGCTCGGCGTCGACCCCCGCCCCGACCAGCGCCTCCGCGACCACGCGCCGGCGCTGTTCGTCGACGCGCGCCTGCACGACGGCCACCCGCTCGTCACCGTGCGCCCACGCCCGGATCGCGGTCTCGGCCTCGTGCGGGAACGTCAGCGCGAGGTGCTTGAGGACGTCGAGGCGCCCCTCGGGGTCGGGCTCGCGCGCGGCCAGCTCGGCGAGACGCCTCGTGTCGACGGTCTCCCAGTGCTCGAGCAGCGCGTCGACGAAGCCGTCCCAGCCGCCGAAGTGGTGGTAGAAGGACCCGCTGGTCACCCCCACGTCGCGGCAGAGCGTCGCGAGCCGCAGCCCCGAGCGGCCGTCGCGCGCCAGCAGCGTCATGGCCGCGGCGAAGAAGCCGTCGCGGTTGGTCACCGTCACGTCCCACCCCCTTGCCGCGGAAACGTAGCAGCTTCTATGTTCTCGAGCAGACGAAGATAATCGCTCTTACGTTCGGGAGGCGCGCCGTGGACCGCTTCGCCTGGCGGCGCCGCATCGCCGCCCTCGACCCCGCGCACCCCACCGAGGCCGAGGAGATCCACAAGATCACCGCGGCGATCGAGTTCCCGTGGGACGTGCGGCAGGCGCTCGGGCTCGCGCTGTTCCGCACCTACGCGGTGCCGTCGGTGGGCGAGCTCCTGGCGCGCACCGGCGAATTCACCGCCCACACGCAGAAGCGCTACGACGACACGGTCCTGCTGCTCGGCGCCACCGTCGACCGCGGCTTCGACGACCCCGACTCCCGCACCGCGATCCGGCGCATGAACCAGATGCACCGCCGCTACGGGATCGGCAACGACGACATGCTCTACGTGCTGTCGACCTTCGTCGTCACCCCGCTGCGCTGGCTCGACGAGTTCGGCTGGCGGCGCCTGCACCCGCACGAGCGCCGGGCCGCCGTGACCCACTACCGCGCGCTCGGCCGGCGCATGGGCATCCGCGACATGCCCGAGGACGAGGCGGGCTTCGCGGCGCTCATGGACGGCGTCGAGGCCGAGCGGTTCGCCCACACCGCCGGCGGGCGGGAGGTGGCCGACGCGACGCTCGGGCTGCTCGCGACGTTTCCCCCCTTCTCGGCACTACCCGCCGCCCTCGTCCGTCGGTCCACCACCTGCCTCATGGACCCGCACCTGCTGCGCGCGCTGCACTACCCGGTGCCGACCCGCGCGGAGCGCGCCGCGGCCCGGGCCGGTATGCGGCTGCGGGCCGCGGTCGAGCGCCGCATGGCCCCGCGCACGACGCCGATCACCATCGACGACCTGCCGGAGGTGCGCTCCTACCCCGACGGCTTCGACCTCGCCCGCCTGGGCACGTTCGCGGAGACGGTCAGACCGTCGTCCGCCGCGGCAGGTCCATCCCGTCGGTGAAGTGCTCGGCCGCCGCGCGCAGCCACATCTCGCGGCGCTCGTCGCCGTCAGGCACCGGGAAGCGCTCGCACGTGCGCGCCCGGCCGGCCGCCGGGGTCTCGGCCGGCCCCCAGACCTCGGCGAACTCGTAGGCGTGCGCCGCCGTCACGGCCTCCGCCACGGCGACGGCGTCGTCGTGCGTCGCGCTCCACGCGAGGCTGTGCCAGCCCTCGACGTCGCGCCGGCGCCCCGGCGGCTCCGCCCACCCCCGAACCTCCCAGGCCAGGACATCGTGCTCGTGGGGACGACGATCGGACAGGGGACGCTCGCTCACGGCGACCACGCTCCTCGCACGGACTCGGGCGGCAAGGGCGGCCCGGTCGGGTCCGACGGACCGGGTCGTCGGGGTCCGGAATACACCTCCCGGCCACCGCCGTCGAGCACGACGAACCGCACCCGCGGGGACACCGCAGGACACCCCGGCACACGGCGCCGCGGAAACGTGATCAGGTCGCGGCGCGCAGGTGGGTCCGGGCGTCGTCCAGGTCGATCACGTCGGCGTACTTGGCGTCGAGATCGGCGAGGTTCTGCTCGTGGAGCGCCGCGCTCCGGTCGGCGCAGGCGCCGGCGACGACGATCGGGCGGAAGCCCGCGGCCGACGCGTCGGTGGCGGTGGCGCGCACGCAGCCCGACGTCGACACCCCGGCCACGACGACGGTGTCGACGCCCCGGGCGCGCAGGGTGGCGGCCAGCGACGTGCCCGCGAACGACGAGGCGTGCTGCTTGGGGACGACGGGCTCCCCGGCCCGGGCGCCAGGGCGAGCTCGCCCCACCCGCCGGGCGCGCCGTCGGCGAAGGCCGCGAGCGCGGGCACCTTCACGGCGAAGAAGCCCGCGTCGCCCATGTCGGCGGAGAACCGCACGATCGTCCAGAGCACCGGGTGGCCGCCGGCGCGGGCCGCGTCGACCAGCTCCGCGCAGCCGTCCACCACCGAGGGCGCGTCGAGCCAGAACGGACCGTCGGGCTCGGTGTAGGCGCGGACGAGGTCGACGACGACCACCGCGGGCCGGGCGCCCCAGCCGACGCGGCCGGCGAAGCTCGAGCCGTGCGGGTTGCTCATCGGAGCCCCACCATCACCGCGCGGGCGTTGCCGATGTGGCTCGCCATCACCGCGGCCGCCCAGTCGCCGTCGCCGGCGCGCAGGGCCGCGACGATCTCGACGTGGTGCGCGAGGCTCCGTGCGAGCGAGGCCGGGTCGTAGGCGTGGAAGGTCCGCGTCACCACCGGCGTGTGCACGACGCCGGCGAGCGCGGCGGCCAGCGCGGGCGCCCGCGCGAGGTCGAGCAGGCGCGCGTGGAACGCCCGGTTGAGCCCGACGAGCGCGTCGAGGTCCTGGTCCGGGCCCGGGGCGCCGATCGCGAGCATGCGGTCGGCCAGCGCGGCGAGATCGTCGAGGTCCTCGGCCGTGGCGTGGTCCGCGGCGCGGGCGGTGGCGCGCGGTTCGAGGGCGCGCCGGACGTCGAAGATGGCGTCGAGGTCGTCGCGCGAGAACGACGTCACCCGGGCCCCGCGGTGCGCCGTCGTCTCGACGAGGCCCTCGGCGGCGAGCCGGGTCAGCGCCTCCCGCACCGGGGTGCGCGAGAGGCCCAGACGCTCGGCGAGCTCGACCTCGCCGAGGTGGGCACCGGCCGCGAGGTCACCGGTGAGGATCGCCTCGCGCAGGTCGGCCAGCGCGCGCTCGGACGCGCGCCCCGCCCCTCGTTCGACCGCCGTCGCCATGACCCTCCCCTCGAGTTGTACGCAACGTAGGGTGCGCGGTCGCCCGCGACAAGGCACGATCGCGAGGCCCTGTCCGTCGTTGTGCACAAGGAGCCGTGCCGTGGGAGATCTGCTCAGCCACCCCGGGAACCGCCGCGCCCGCCTGCGGGAGCTGCTCGGCTCCGGTCGTCCCGTCCTCGCCCCCGGCGCCTTCGACGCCCACTCGGCGCGCCTGGTCGAGCAGGCCGGCTTCGACGTCGTCTACATGACGGGCTTCGGCACCACCGCCTCGCTGCTCGGCCGGCCCGACGTCGGGCTGCTCGGGCAGGCCGAGATGGTCGACAACGCCCGCCGCCTCGCCGGGGCCGTCGACGTGCCGCTGGTGGCCGACGCCGACACCGGCTACGGCAACCCGATCAACGTCGTCCGCACGGTCCGCGAGTACGAGCAGGCGGGCGTCGCGGGCCTGCACCTCGAGGACCAGGTGATGCCCAAACGGTGCGGGCACCTCGCGGGCAAGGTCGTCGTGCCCTCCGAGGACATGGAGGCGAAGATCCGGGCGGCGGTCGAGGCGCGCACCGACCCGGACCTCGTGATCATCGCGCGCACCGACGTCGCGGCCGTCGAGGGTCTCGACGCCGCCATCGACCGCGCGCGCCGATTCGCCGACGCCGGCGCCGACGTCCTGTTCGTCGAGGCCCCGACCTCGGAGCAGGACATCGAGAAGGTCGCGACGGCCCTCGCCGGCCACCAGCTCGTCTTCAACTGGGCCGAGGGCGGGCGCACGCCGCCGCTGTCGCTGGAGCGGCTGACCGAGATGGGCTTCGCGCTCGTCCTGTTCCCCGTCTCGACGCTGCTCGCGGCGGACACCGCGATGCGCTCGGTGCTCGCGCGGCTGCGCGCCGACGGCACCCCCGCGGGCGTGCTCGACGAGATCGGCGGCCTCGACGGCTTCGCCGACCGCGAGGGCCTCGCCGAGATCCGGGAGATGGAGACGCGCTTCTCGAGCTGAGGCGCGACTACTCCTCGGCCGCCACGCCCCCGTCGCGGCGCCAGACGTCGCCCTCGACGTGGTCGAGATCGAGGTCCGCGGCGGCCTGCAGGGCCGCGGGCGAGCGCGCGACCAGCAGCGCCATCCAGATCGGGTAGTGCTCCTGCTGGCGCAGCGCGACCTCGTGCTGCCCAGCGATGAGCAGCCCGGGCTTCGGCGGGCGGCACCAGCAGCGCGCCTGGTCGGGCATCGTCGCGTCGGGGTGGTGGGTGCAGAGCACGACGTGGTCGAGGAGGTTCGCGACGCGCTCGCGCACCGTCCAGAGGGTGCGCACGGCGGTCTGCTCGTCGGTCTCGCCGAGCGCGACCCCGCCCTGGTGACTGAACCCGACGATCCGGCCGCCCGCGCCCTTCCACAGCCGCAGGCGCTCCACGGCGTCCGGGAAGATCTCGATGTCGAACGGCCCCCGCCACGGCCGTCCCAGGTCCTCGGGCGTCTTGCGCAGCACGCCCTCGACCTCGACGAAGAGCATCGGCACCGCGGGCCGCGACGGCGGAGGGCTCATGGCCCGGCGATGCTAGTCCTCATCGCGCGCATCGCCTCGATCTCACCGGACTGGGTGCTCTCCACGACCTGCGCGTACCGGCGCAGGGTGTCGTCGGTGCCGGTGGCGAGGTAGTCGCGGGCCATCATCAGCGCGCCCTCGTGGTGGCTGATCATGGTGTCGAGCCAGAGGCGCTCGAAGGCCGGGCCCCGCGACGACCGCAACGTCGCGAGCGTCGCCGGGTCGGCCATCCCGTGCATCATCCCGACGGCCGCCGGCGCGAGCCCCCGAGCGCGCATCAGACCCTGCATCTGGCCGATCTCCTCGACCTGCTCGCGGTCGATGCGCAGCGCCATCGCCTCGAGCCCCGGCGAGCCGCCCCGTCCCCCGACCATCGCCGAGAGCTCGAGGGCCTGCTCGTGGTGCGGGATCATCCCCGAGAGGAACGCCGCGTCGGGGCTCGACCCGGGCGCGGTCACCGGCGCGGTCACGGGCTCGTCGGCGCACCCCGTCAGGACGAGGGCGAGCAGCACGGCGGCGAGCACACGGAGCATCGCGAACGATCGTCGCGGACTCCGCGTGACGCCGCCGTGCGGGGCCGATGCCGGAGCGAACGGGGAGTTCGTGCGCCTAGAAGCAGCGAGATACCCGTTCGCTCCGGAACCTCAGGACAGAACCTCAGGACAAGCCCTCAGGACCGCAGGGCGCGCCGGAGCAGCTTGCCGGTGACGGTCTTGGGGATCTCGTCCATCAGCTCGACCTGGCGCGGGTACTTGTACGCCGACATCCGCTCCTTGCAGAACGCGATGAGCTCCTCGGGATCGACCTCCTGCCCCGGGCGCAGCGAGACGAACGCCTTCACCGTCTCGCCCCGGTACTCGTCGGGCACGCCGACGACCGCCGCCTCGCGGACCGCCGGGTGCTCGTAGAGCACGTCCTCGACCTCGCGGGGCCAGACCTTGTAGCCGCCCGCGTTGATCTGGTCCTTCTTGCGGTCGACGACGTAGAACCAGCCCTGGTCGTCCATGTAGCCCACGTCGCCGGTCTTGAGCTCGACCGAGCCGTCGGGGGCCCGCAGGGCGTTCTGGGTCTCCTCGGGCTTGTTCCAGTACCCCGGCACCACCTGCGGCCCGCGGGTGACGATCTCGCCCACCTCGCCCACGTCGGCGTCCGTGCCGTCGTCGCGCACGATGCGCACGACGGTGGAGAACACCGGCACACCGACCGAGAGCGCGCCCGACGCCGTGTCGACCGGCGCGTCGGCCTCGCGCGGCACGCCGTGGGAGGGCGAGCTGGTCTCGGTGAGCCCGTAGAAGTTGTGGATGTAGAGCCCGAACTGGTCGGAGAACGCCTTGATCGTCGACGGCGGGATCGGCGCGCCCCCGGAGTACAGCCGGGTCATCGACGCGAGGTCGTCGCGCTGCGCCCCCGGGGCGTTCATCAGCGCGATGAACACCGTGATCGAGCCGATCGAGAAGGTCGGCTTGTGCTCCCGGATCGCGTCGAGCACCACCTGCGGCTCGAAGCGGTAGGCGAGCACGAGCGGGATCGGGACGAGCAGGGCGATCGCGAGATGCCCGATGACCCCGGTGATGTGGAACAGCGGGGCGACGCCGAGCACGGAGTCCTCGGGACCCAGCTGGATCCAGTCGCGGTAGGTGCGCGCGTTGAACACCACGTTGCGGTGGGTGTTCATCGCGCCCTTCGGCGGGCCCGTCGTCCCCGACGTGTAGCCGAGGAAGGCGACGTCGTCGAGGCCGAGCTCCACCGGCTCGGGCTTCCGGTCGCCGACGGCGGCGAGCACCTCGGTCAGGTCCTCGGTGCCCTCGTGGCGCACGCGCTCGACCGACGCGAACAGCCGGGGGTCGTGGCGCGTCTGGTACTCCAGCGGGGAGGTCGTCCACGCGATGCGCAGCGACGGGATCGTCGGGACGACCTCGGCGGCGACCTGGCCGAAGAGGTCCTCCTCGGCGAGCAGCGCGGTGGCCTCGCAGTCACCGAGCAGCGTCGTCAGCTCGCGGGTCCGGCTCATCGGGTTGATGGAGACGACGATCCCGCCGGCCTTCCACGTCCCGATCACGGCGATCAGCACCTGCGGGATGTTCTGCAGGTAGGTCGCGAGGCGGTGGCCCTTCTCGAAGCCGCGGTCGGCCAGCGCGACCGCGAACTGGTCGGAGAGCCGGTCGAGCTCGCGCAGGGTCAGCGTGCCGTCGAAGTACCGGACGATCTCGGTGTCCGGGGAGCGCTCCAGCGCCGCCGAGAACATCGCCAGCGCGTTCGGGTACTCCGGCTCGACGTCGTGCGGGTAGTCGTCCCGGTAGCGCGGCAGCCAGGGCCGTTCGTCGTAGATCCCCATCAGCGGATCACCACCGGGTTGACCGGCGAGCCGGTCGCCTCGTGGATCTTCAGCGGGGCCGCGGTGTAGAGGAAGTCCCAGCGCCCGTCGGCGGCGCAGGCGTCGGCGAGGTCGTCCAGCCAGATGATCTCGGCGAGGCTGACCCCGAGGTTGCGCAGCAGCGACGCGTGCAACGGCAGCAGCACCCCGGTCTCGGGGTTCGCCGTCACCTCGTTAGCGATGGTGTCGGTGACGAGGTTCGGGATCTCCTTGTTCTGGAACCACTCCACGAGCTCGCGCGAGTAGGTCAGCCCCGGCTCGATGAAGCCCTCGTAGAACTCCTCGGCGGGCGTCGCGTAGAAGTACTTCAGGAAGCCCGTGCGCACGAGCAGGATGTCGCGGTCCTCGATCGTCGTGCCCTGCTTCGCGGCGGCGTCCTCGAGGTCGGTGTGGGTGAACGTCTCGCCCTTGTCCAGCCAGTCCTTGCCGCGGTGGCGCGCCATGTCGATCAGCACGCCGCGGCCGGCGACGCCGCGCTCCGCGATCGGGAGGATCGACGCCCAGCTCATGCCGCCGCCGTTGGTGGTGTCGGCCGAGCGCCCGTTCCAGAGCGTGTCGTCGTACCAGGCGTGGCCGAGCGCGTCGTACTGCGACGACCCCTGGAGGAAGATCTCCGCCTTGTCGTCGGTCGCGCGGATGCCGCCCGGGAAGCTCGGGCCGTTGCCCGACTCGAAGAGCTCCTGGTCCCACACCATCTCGCGCTTGATCCCCTCGCGACCCGGGAAGACGGGGTCGCCGTGCGGGTGGCCCATCGGGCACTGGAGCGTGAAGACCTGGCCGTCGCGCACGCTCGCCACGCCCCGGAGCACCTGGGCGGGGTCGAGGTAGTTCAGCGAGCCGACCTCGTCGTCGGAACCCCATTTCCCCCAGTTCTGAGGGGGGTTGTCGCCCAGCAGTTCCCGCATCGACGGGACGTCGGCCATGTGTCTTCTCCTCTTCGAGAACGCGGTCACCACGCAGGTGATCGGGACCACCGTGCCCTCTTGCCCGACGCCGGGACAAGGGGCGACACCGTCAGCCGTCGAGGGCACCGAGGGGGCCCGTGGGACCCCGCGCCGAGGGTCTTCCGTACGGTCTGGAGCGCATCTGCGACCTTTTGTCAAGACTTTTCGGGGGATCAATGACTCACTCTTTACTTCTCTTGGAGTCCACCGCCACCGCCGCCGAGCGCAGCCTCTGCCTCCTGCGCTGCCCGGACTGCGGGACCACCCCGACGTTCAGCCCGACCGCCACCCAGCCCCTGCCCGGCGGCTGGTTCGGGCTGCTGCGCTGCGACTGCCACACCGACCCCGTGCTCGACTCGATCCCGATCGTGCGGCGCGGTCACGTCGACGTGCAGGACCACGTCACCGGGCGGACCGAGGTCGAGGGCCCCGACCACGACACGCTCGTCGCGATGCTGGAGGCCGACCGCGGCCTGGACGCGCTGATCGAGATGCTGACGTTCCCGCCGGCCGTGCCGTTCGGCCTCGCGCGGCGCCGGGGCCTGCGCCTGCCGTTCACGCGCGGCCCGTGGCCGCACCTGGCCCGCGAGGCCCGTCGCGGCGAGGTCGCGGAGATGCTGGCCGACGTCGAGGCGCTGACGGCCCAGGACTGGATGGAGCTCTGCTACGCGCGCTCCTCCGAGCAGATCGCCGGCGACATCTTCCCGTACTTCTTCGCGCGCTTCGGCCAGCCGCGCTACGTCGCCTCGATCGAGATGGCCCGCCACCTTCCGGTCGGCCGCGGCCCCGTGCTCGACCTCGCCTGCGGCTTCGGGCACCTCATGTACCACCTGGGCGCCCGCGACGAAGCCGTCGAGACGGTGGGGGTCGACCGGAACTTCTTCCAGCTCTGGGTCGGGCGCCGCTACATCGCCCCCGACCAGCGGTTCGTGTGCGCCGACCGCGTCGACGCCCTGCCGTTCGCCGACGACGCGTTCGCGGCGTCCCTCTGCTCCGACGCCTTCCACCTCTTCGACGCCCAGCAGGGGGCCGCGGACGAGATGCGCCGCGTCGCCGCCGACGACACGATCATCCTCGACCGGCTCGGCAACCGGCTCCTCGAGCCGTTCGACAGCACCTTCGAGCGCTCCCCCGAGGGCTACGCCGACCTCGTCGGCGACGCCCCCGTGCGCCTGACCTCCGAGGACGAGCTGATCGGCGCCTACCGCGCCGGACGGGGGCTTGACCTCACCGGCGAGCGCGACACCGCCGGGCTCGCCGAGCAGAAGTGGCTCTACCTCGTCAGCTCGCGCGACGAGCGGGTCTTCACCGACACCGACGAGATCGCCGGCACGCCGCACGGCGCCGGCTCGCTGCGGATCAACCCGATCTTCCGGGTCGAGCGGGACGAGGACGCCGTGCACCTCGTCTTCTCCTACCCCTCGGCCTGGTACACCTTCGAGAACGCGGTGATGCGCACCTACACCTCGGCGGGCGAACGCCTCGATCCCGAGGCCTTCGAGGAGGTCGCGGCCGGGCGCCCCGTCCCGGAGACCCCGCGCCTGCTCCGCCGGTGGGTGGTGCTCGGTATGCCGCCCCGCTACGCCCGTCCGCCCGGCGCGCCGGGTGCGATCGGCTCGGTCGCCCGCGGCCTCCTGCGCGGTGCCGTTCGGCGACTGCGCGATCGGCGGTGTTCCGATCGGGTCCAATGATCGTCAGGAACGCTAAGGTTCGCCCATGCGGCCGACGGTCGAGGAGCTCGGGCAGATCGAGTGGTTCCGTCGCCTGGATCCCGGTCACCTCGCCGCGGTCGCCCGCCTCTGCACGGTCGAGACGCTGGACCGGGAGGCGGTGCTCTACAAGTCCGGTCACGTCCCGGACGCGTTCTTCGTGCTCCTGCAGGGGCGGGTCGGGGCGTGGCGGGGCGACCCGACCGATGCCGAGTCGATGCTCTACTTCGTCAGCGACCGCCGGTTCGACAGCCTGTGCCTCGAGAACGTCGTCGCGGACATCCCGTACTACGCGACGATGCGCGCCCTGGTCGACGGCACGCGCATGCTGCGCATCCCGGCGTCCGTGCTGCCCGGGCTCCTCGAGGCCGACCGCGAGCTGGGCATCGCGATCGCCCGCCACATCGCCGAGCGTCTGCAGACCTTCACCGAGCAGATGGCCGACCTCGGCTCCCTGCCCGTGACCCGCCGGGTGGCCAAGTTCCTGCTCGCCTCGCAGCAGGCCGGCTCCGACCTCATCGTCGTCCCCCTGCGGCAGGCGGAGCTGGCCAGCCGGCTCGGGGCCGCCCGGCAGTCGGTGAACCAGGCGCTGGCGGCGATCGCGGCGCGCGACATCGTCGAGCCGGTCGGGCGCGGCGTCTACCACCTGCGTGATCGCCCCGCGCTCGTCGCGCTGGCCCGCGGCGAGCCCGCGCCCGGGCCTGGCTCACGGGCGCGCGGCGTGGTCGGATCGACCCGTGCCCGCGACGCATGAGGTCTCGAACCAGGTGCCCGATCTCGTCGGCCACGACGTGGCGGCCGACCCGCCGTTGCTCGAGGGCCTCGAGCGCGAGGGCGCCGGGTGGGCCCGCGACGACCTGCACGCCGTCGGCCGGCTCGCGGGCTCGGCCGTGGCGGCGGAGTGGGCCGACGCCGCCCACCGGAACGAGCCCCGGCTGCGCACCCACGACCGCGTCGGGCACCGCGTCGACGAGGTCGACTACGACCCGGGCTACCACGCGCTGCTGACCGAGGCCGTCGGGTACGGCTTCGCCGGCGCACCCTGGGCCGACGAGCGCTCGGGCGCCCACGTCGCCCGCGCGGCGGGCTTCCTGACCTGGTCGCAGCTCGAGGCCGGGCACGGCTGCCCGATCTCGATGACCTACGCCGTGCTTCCCGCCCTGCGCGCCGCCCCCGAGCTGCTCGCGACCTACGGACCGGGGCTGACGAGCCGGACCCACGACCCCGGGCTGCGGGTGCCCTCGACCAAGCGGGGCCTGCTCGCCGGGATGGGCATGACCGAGAAGCAGGGCGGCTCGGACGTCCGGGCGAACACGACCCGGGCCGTCGCCACCTCGGACGGGACCTACCTGCTCACCGGCCACAAGTGGTTCACCAGCGCCCCGATGTGCGACCTGTTCCTGGTGCTGGCCCAGGCCGGCGGGGCGAACGGAGCGACGGGACGAGGCGGAGGAGCCGGGCTGACCTGCTTCCTCGTGCCCCGCGTGCTGCCCGACGGCACGCGCAATACGTTCGGCATCCAGCGCCTCAAGGACAAGCTCGGCAACCGGTCGAACGCGTCGAGCGAGCCCGAGTTCGAGGACACCGTCGCCTGGCGGGTCGGCGACGAGGGCCGGGGCGTGCGCACGATCATCGAGATGGTCGCCTGCACGCGGCTGGACAACGCGCTCGGCTCGGCCGCCGGCATGCGGGCGGCGGTGTCGCGCGCCGCGCACCACGCCCGGTACCGGTCGGCGTTCGGGCGGACGCTGCTCGAGCAGCCGCTGATGCGCGAGGTGCTCGCCGACCTGGCCCTCGAGTCCGAGGCCGCGGTGACGCTGGCGCTGCGGCTCGCCGGGGCGCAGGACCGGGCGCCGCGTGACGAGAACGAGGCCGCGTTCCGGCGGATCGGCGTGACGCTCGGGAAGTACTGGATCTGCAAGCGTCAGACGGCCGTGGTCGGCGAGGCCCTGGAGTGCCTCGGTGGCAACGGCTACGTCGAGGAGTCGGGGATGCCGCGGCTGTTCCGCGAGTCGCCGCTGAACTCGATCTGGGAGGGCTCGGGCAACGTCAACGCCCTCGACCTGCTGCGGATCCTCGCCCGCGAGCCGGCCTCGCTGGAGGCGTGGCGCGCGGAGGTCTCCGGGGTCGACCACCGGATCGACGCGGGCCGCAAGGAGGTCGAGGCCGACCTCGTCCACGCCGACGAGCGGGACGCCCGCCGTCTCACCGAGCGGATGGCGGTGCTGCTCTCGGGCGCGCTGCTCGTGCGTCACGCGCCGACGGCCGTCGCCGACGCCTATGTCTCGTCGCGCGTCGCCGGCGACCACGGTCAGGCGTTCGGCACGCTCCCCCGCGGGGTCGACGTCGACGCCCTGCTCGCCCGGCTGCCCGACACCTCCAGGAGCGCCTGATGGATCTCATGCCCGGGGTGCGTGCCGCCGAGGTCGACGGGCGCATCCGCACCCACTATCTCGAGTCCGGCCCGTCCGACGGCGAGCCCGTGGTGCTCGTCCACGGCAACCTCTCGACCGGCCGGTTCTACGAGCACCTCATGCCCGGCGCGCCCGAGCGCTGGCGGCTGCTGGCCCCGGACATGCGGTGCTTCGGGCGCAGCGAGGCGGCGCCGATCGACGCCACCCGCGGGCTCGGCGACTGGGCCGACGACCTCGAGGGCTTCCTCGACGCGCTCGGCATCGACCGCCCCGTGCACCTCGTCGGCTGGTCCACCGCGGGCGCCGCGATCGCCCTGGTCGCCCGGGCCCGGCGGGTCGCGTCGCTGACGTTCCTCGACCCGGTCTCGCCGTACGGGTTCGGGGGCGTGTTCCGCGACGGCCGTCCCTGCTGGCCCGATGTCGCGGGTTCCGGCGCCGGCGTGGCCAATCCGGAGTTCGTGCAGCGCCTGCGCGACGGCGACCGCTCCGAGGAGAGCCCGCTCTCGCCGCGCAACGTCATGAACGCGACGTACTGGCGCGCCGGGCACCGCGAGCCGCCCGCGCGCGAGGACATCCTGCTCGACGAGATCCTGCTGACCACCATCTCCGACGACGGCTACCCCGGCGATGCCGTGCCGTCGGAGAACTGGCCGGGCGTCGCGCCGGGCACCCGCGGCCTGCTCAACGCCCTGTCGCCGAAGTACTGCGACTGGTCGTGGCTGCCCACGCTCGCCGAGAAGCCGCCGGTGCTCTGGACCCACGGCGGCGCCGACGTCGTGGTCGCCGACAACTCGGCGCTCGAGCTCGGCACCCTCGGGGCGGGCGGCGTCGTGCCCGGCTGGCCCGGCGCCGACGTGTTCCCGCCGCAGCCGATGGTCACCCAGATCCGCGACGTCCTCGAGGCCTACCGCGCCGCCGGCGGCCGCGCCGAGATGGAGATCTTCGAGGAGTCGGGGCACGGTCCGCACGTCGACGACGCGGAGCGCTGGTCGGCGACGTTCTTCAGCTTCCTGGATTCGGTGCGCTGACGCGCATGTGAGCACTTCGGAGTGCTGGAGCACTCCGAAGTGCTCACGTGCGCGCAGCGCACCCCAGGAAGACGTCGACGGCGTGGTCGGCGATGGCGCCGATCTCCGCGTCGGACGGGGTCGTCGCCGGGACGTGGAACATGCCGTGGTCCAGCGACCGCCCGAGCACCAGGAACGCGAAGTCGCCGGCGGCACGACGCGGGTCGTCGACGGTGATCAGCCCGAGGCCGGCGAGCCGGGCGAACCCGTCGGCGAGGGCCGCCAGGACCATCGCCGGTGACCGCTCGTGGTAGGCGGCCGCGACCTCGGGGAAGCGGGCGGCCTCGCCGATCACCAGCCGGCGCAGGGCCAGGACCTGCGGGTCCATCACGGCGGCGAGGTAGCGCCGCGCCAGCGCGCGCAGCACCGGCGCCACGTCCTGCGCCTCGGAGACGTCGGCGAGGGACGCCGTGAGGTCGGCGGCGAAGGCCTCCGCGGTGGCGGCGACGCCGAGCACGATCTCGCGGAACAGGCTCTCCTTGTCCCCGAACCGGCTGTAGACCGTCTGCTTCGACACCGCGGCCGCCGCGGCGATCTGCTCGGTGCTCGTCGCCTGGTAGCCCTGGCGCAGGAAGAGCTCGGTCGCGGCGCCGATGATCACCTCGCGCTTCCCCGCGGTCACGTCGCCCTCCGCCCTTCGACGAAAACTAGACGGTACGGTACCAGGACTACTACCGTGCTCCGGCATGACCGGTCCCTCGGGAAGCCCGCTGGTCGGGCGCGGTGACGCCGACCGCCACGCCGCGGTGACGCGCTCGCTGCTCGGCTACGGGGTGCTGGCGGGACCGTTCTACCTGGTCGTGGGCCTCGCCCAGGCCCTCACCCGCGACGGCTACGACCTCGCCCGCCACGACCTCAGCCTGCTGGCCAACGGCCCGTGGGGCTGGATCCAGACCGCGAACCTCGTCGTCACCGGGCTGATGACGATCGCCGCGGCCGTCGGGATGGGGCGGGCGCTGCGCACCCTGGGCGGCGGTCCCGGCACGGTCTGGGGACCGCGTCTCGTCGCCGGCTACGGGCTGGGGCTCGTCGGTGCCGGCGTGTTCGTCGCCGACCCGATGAACGGCTTCCCGCCCGGCATCCCCGACGGGCCGCCGACCGTCGTCACGGTCGGCGGGATCGGCCACCTCGTGCTCGGGGGGCTCGGCTTCCTGTGCCTGGTCGCCGGCGCGCTGCTCCTCGGGCGCCACTTCGCCGGGCAGGGCCGCCCGGGCATGGCGTGGTTCTCCCGCGCCACCGGCGTCCTGTTCCTCGTCGCCTTCGCCGGCATCGCGAGCGGCTCGTCGTCACCCGTCGTCGTGCTGGGGTTCTGGGCCGGCGTGGTCCTCGTGTGGGTCTGGCTCGCCGTGACGTCGGTCGACCTCTACCGGCGCACGCCGCTGCTGACCCCGGCGCGCTAGCCGAACACCTGGTCCAGGCCCGTGAGCTTCAGCGCGCGGGCGGGCTGGCCCTGCGCGCCGCGCAGGACGAAGGTGGCGCCGACGTCGTGGGCGCGGGCCTGCGCGCCGAGCAGCACGCGCAGCCCGCAGGAGTCGCAGTAGGTGACCTCGGCGAGGTCGACGACCAGCCCGGACGGCGGTCGTCCCCCGTCGAGCGCGGCGTCGAGCGCCTCCTCGAGGCGGCCCTGGGAGTCGTAGTCGAGGTCGCCGCCGACGGAGACGACGGTGTCGGTGTCGGTCCGCTCGGTCCGGATGGTCAGGTCGGCCATCACGCCACCGGCGTCGGCAGGCCGCCGTGGGCGTCGCGCAGCAGCGCCGCGGTGCGGGGTGAATCGGCCAGGGCGGCGGCGAGGGCGTCGAGCACCGGGCCGACCTCGTCGAGCCGCAGGCCCGTCGGGATCGCCACCGAGCCGACCCAGCGCACGAACCCGTCGAACAGCGACGGGTCGTCGACGAAGACGGCGGCGGCCAGGAAGTCGACGAGGTGCCCGAGGTCGTCGGCGAGCTCGTCGGGGATGTCCTCGTCGCGGCGGACCGCCGTCCCCGCGACCCGGATCAGCTCCGCGCGACGGGCGTGCAGCACGGCCTGCTCCTCGCGGGCGGTGCGGTCGACGGGGGTCGCGTCGCTCGGCTCCTCGGTGAACCAGGGCCCCTCCGGATCGGCCGCGAGCATCGCCGCGGCGGCGCGGGCGTCGGGCGCCCAGCCGTCGGCGCCGACGGCGCGGGCCCAGCGGCCGTCCTCGCCGAACGCGGGCCCGCCGGCGAGCACGGGCGTGCCGGTGGCCCGGCAGGCCTCGACCATCCGGCGCGCCGCGGGCAGCCGCGAGGCCAGCGAGCTGGAGATGGCCACGACGTCCGGGCCCGCGCGGTGGACGTGGGTGGCGAGCTGCGCGGCGGGCACCGAGGCGCCGAGGAACTCCACCCGCCAGCCGTGGCGGGCGAGCACCTCGGCGAGCAGGCGCGCCGGCAGGCCGTGCCACTCGCCGTCGAGGCAGGCGACGGCGACGGTGTCCGCGCCGGTGGGCGGGGGCGCCGGGGCGTGCCGCGCGACGGCGGCCACCACGCGCTCGCTGATGTGGGTCGCCACGTGCTCCTGGACGACCGTCCACTCCCCGCCGCCCAGCGCTCGCCGACCTCGCGCTGCGCCGCGGCGACGACGTCGAGCAGCACGACCTCGGGGTCGACCCCGGCGTCGAGCGCGTCGACGGCCACCGCGATCGCGCCGGCCTCGTCGGAGACGGCGACGCGCTCGAGGTAGGCGACGCGCAGGGCGTCGGGGGTGGTCACGCGGGGGCCTGGACGGCCAGGAGGGCGACGTCGTCGTGGTCGTGCCCGTCGAGCCACTCCACGACCGTTTGCTCCAGGTGCTCGCACACCACCGCGGCGGGCGCACCGGCGCAGGCGGGCAGGGCCGCGGCCAGGCGTTCCTCGCCGAAGAAGTCGCCGGGGCCGCGCGCCTCGACCACCCCGTCGCTGTAGAGCAGGCAGGTGTCGCCGGGACCGAGCAGCACCTCGGCCTCGCCGAACCGGGCCTCGCGCAGGCCGCCCACCAGCATCCCGGCCACCGGCACCGTCTCGACGCTCCCGTCGGCGCGCAGCACCAGCGGCGGCGGGTGGCCGCCGGTGGCGAGCCGCAGCGCCACCGTGCCGTCGTCCTGCGGCCGGGCGTCGCCGAGCACCATCGTCGCGAAGCGCGGGCCCTCGTCGCGGGTGGCGACGGCGTCGAGCAGCGCGGTGTTGAGCAGCGGCAGCAGGCGGGCCGGGCGGTCCTCGAGCAGGCGCAGCGCGTGCCACGACTGGCGGACCCGGCCGGAGAGCACCGCGGCCTCGATCCCCTTGCCGCACACATCGCCGAGCAGGAACGCCGAGCGGCCCTCGGGCCCGCGCGGCCCCACGACCTCGTAGAAGTCGCCGCCGACGCGCATCGTCTCACGGGCCGGGCGGTAGGCGGCGCCCCAGACGACGCCGTCGGTCTCGGGCAGGCGCGGGGCGGCGAGGCTCTCCTGGAGGACCGCGCCGAGGTGGGCCTGCTCCTCGTGCAGCGCCGCGGCGGCGAGGGCGGCGCCGGCGCGCGCGACGCAGGAGGAGAGCAGGTCCTCCTCGGGATCGGTCGCGTCGCCGTCGGCCGCGCGGGGGCCGGCGAGCACCACGAGCGCGTCGACGACGCCGGTGACGGGCACCGGGCAGGCGCGCAGCGGCGCCCCGGAGCCGGGGGCGTCGAGGCCGGTCAGCGTGGCGAGCTCCTCGGCGAGCCAGGGGTCGACGTCGACGCCGCCGCCCTCGTCGGCCAGCGCCGCGGCGACGCGCGGGACCCGGGTCAGCGCGGACGCGGCGGCGTGCCCGAGGCGCGGTCGGCCACCGCCGAGCTCGGTGGCCGCCCAGGTGACCCGGTCGTCGTGGCGCATCACGAGCACGGCCCCGGTGGCCAGTCGCGGCACGGCGAGCGCGACGACGCGGCGGGCCGTCCGGTCGAGGTGCAGGACGCCGTGCAGGGCGCGCCCGGCCTCGGCGAGGAACGCGGCACGCTCCTGGGCGGCGAGCAGGGTGTCGGTGCGGGCGTGCTCGCCGGTGACGTCACGCAGGAACCAGGTGGAGTCGCCCTCGCCGGGCTCGGGCGGCGGGGGCGGCGTCGGCCCGAGCACCGGGCCGCGGCGGCCGCGCACGTGGCGCTCGCCCTCGGGGTGGTCGACGACGGCCTCGAAGCTGCCCGTCCCCGGGCCCTCGCCCCGGACGGCGCGGGCGAGGACCTCGCAGCGGGCGACGTCCACGACCTCGCCGACGCGCAGGTCGGGCAGCAGGGCGCGGGCGGCGGCGTTGGCGGCGCGCACGACGCCGGCGGGGTCGCAGACGACGACGCCCTCGTCGAGCCCGTCGATCAGCCCGGGGCCGACGGTGGCCGGCGGGGCGGGGGCCGGGGCCGGGGCCGGGGCCGGGGCCGGGGCCGGGGCCGGGGCCGGGGAGGAGGTGTCGGCCGCGGTGGTGGTGCGCACCTCGGGGACACGGGTGGGGACGCCGTGACGTCCGTCCATCGCCGTCGCCTCCCTCCGTGACGGTCGCGAAGACACTAATGGATGCCGATCACCACCGGCCCGGCCCACGCGCGGCGGCACGACGAACCGTCGGCGAGGAACCGACGAGCGGTGGGCGTACGGAGATCGCCGGGACCGTCACCCGATCGCGCACGGCGACCGGCCGGTGACGCGGCGACGTCGCGCGGCGTCTGGTGTGATGGCCGGGCGCACGGTGGGTACCGGCCCGCCATGAGCATCCACCTCGAGCAGGCCCAGAGCATCGTGTCCGCCGCGCTCGCCCACGCCCGGGCGCAGGGCTTCAAGCCGCTCACCGTCGTCGTGCTCGACCCCGGGGGTGCGCCGGTGGCGCTCGGACGCGAGGACGGGTCGGGGTTCCTGCGCCCCGACGTGGCGACGGCCAAGGCCTACGGGGTGCTCGGCCTGGGCATGGACAGCCGGGCCATCGCGGCGCGGGCGGCGGACTCGGCGGAGTTCTTCACCTCGGTCGCCTCGCTGACCGGCGGCAAGGTGTTCTCGGTGCCCGGCGGGGTCTTCATCCACGACGAGGCGGGCGAGCTGCTCGGCGCGGCCGGGGCCAGCGGTGACGCGTCCCTGGCCGACGAGGAGGCCGTGGTCGCCGGCATCCGCGCCGCGGGCCTGGTGCCCCGCACGGGCGCGGAGTAGCCCCACGTGCGTGATCTTCTGAGCCATCACTCAGAAGATCACGCACGTCAGGGCTCGAGGACCGTGCCCAGGTCGCGGGCCAGGGCGGCGTCGTACACGTCGGCGGCGAGGGCGACGTCGAGGACGCCCATGCCGAAGGGGTTGCTCAGGACGACGTCGGTGTCCTTCGCCCGCCCCGGGTGCCGGCCCGCGACGACGTCGGCGAGCGTCGCGTCGACGGCGCGCGCTCCCGGCGCCGACTCCCCCGGCCCGCACAGCGTTCCCTCGCGCAGCATCCGCCCGAACAGCCGGCGGTCGTCGGCGGCGATGAGGGGCCAGTCGTCGACGACGACCAGGTCGGCCCCGGTGGCGACCTCGGGCAGCACGTCGTCGAGGGACACGTGGGCGACCAGCGCGCCGGGCGCCAGCCAGTCGAGCGCGATGTAGCCGGTGGTGGTCGTGGTGGTGCAGACGACGAGCCCGGCGCCCTCGACGGCGGTGCGCGGGTCGTCGGCCACCTCCGCGCGCCGCAGCGCCGCCAGCGACCGTGCGCGGGCGGGATCCTGGTCGAACACGACCACCGCAGCGTCCGGGTGGTCGACGCGCAGCAGGTCGAGGTGCGACTCGGCGAGCGCGCCGCAGCCGAGCACCGCGATCCGGTCGAGGCCGGGCGCGGCGAGCCGGCGCGCCGAGAGCACCGTGTAGGCCGCCGTCCGGGTCGCGGAGATCCACGCCGCGGACAGCATCGCGATCGGGCGGGCGGTGTCGGGGTCGAACAGGAACGTCCAGCCCTGCGCCCGGGGCAGCCCCCGCGACGGGTTGTCGAGGCTCGAGTTGATCACCTTGAGGCCCACGGCCGGCCGGTCGCCCCACACCGCGCCGGGCAGCGCGAGGCTGCGGGCGAAGGCGCCCGACGCCGTGTGCCACGGGAGGTAGGCCTCGTCGGGCAGGGTCGTCGCGCCGCGCGCGTGCAGGAGCAGCGTCGCCTCCACGCTCGCGACGGGGTCGACATCGACCGCCGCCGCCAGCACGTCGTCGCGGCGCAGCACGCGCAGGGCCGGTTCGGAGCTCGGGGTCGACACGACCGGCGATCCTCCTCGCCCCCACGTCTCCCGTCACGCACCCCGCCCCCGTGAGCGAAGTTCCCGGCTATCGCCGGGAACTTCGCTCACGTGCGCCGTTCGGCCCAGCCTCGGGAGCGCCGTCCGGCCTCTTTCCGTCCGGACCCGGGCGAGTCGGGCACCGGACCGGGCACAGTGCGTCACGACTGCGGAGGAGGTGGCGAGGTCCGGTGACGGGCGGAGGCGGCGGGCTGCATCGCGGGCGCGTCACGGGCGGGCCCGGCACGGGCGCGCACTGGTGGGGCGGCCGGGGCCCGGCGGGTGGCGGCACCCACGCGGCGCGGGTCGGCGGACGGCGGGGCGTGCTCCTGATCGCCCTGCTCGCGGTGCTGCTCCTGGGCGGGGTGGCCGCCGCGGTCGCGCTCACGCGGACATCCGGCACGCCCTCCCCGGCCGCGGCCTCGCCCGCCGCACCGCCCCCCGGGACGCCCACCACCTCCCGCGCCGCGGGTGCCCCCGACGTCGCGGTGCTCCAGCAGACGATCGACGAGGTCCTCGTCCTGACGCCCCTGCGCTTCCCCGCCGACAGCGCCACGCCGAACGCCGAGGCGACCGGCGCGGTCGACCGGCTCGCCGCCGTGCTGAAGGCGAGCCCCGGGCCCTCGGTCACCGTCGAGGGCCACACCGCCCCCACCGGCGAGGACACCGGGGACGCGCAGGTGCTCTCGCAGCAGCGGGCCGAGGACGTCGTGCGCCGGCTGGAGGCGGCCGGGGTCCCCGCCGGGAGTCTCACCGCCGTCGGCGTCGGCCCGCGGGACCCCCTGGGCTCGCTGGAGGCCAGCCGGCGGGTGGAGCTGCGCGTGGGGTAGGTCAGCCGGTCCCGTCGATGAGCCCGGCCCTCCTCCGGTACCCGTCGACGAAGGACAGCAGGTCCTCCCCCCGCGGGCGGCGCCCGGCCACCACGTCGCAGGTGCCGGTCTTGGTGTCCATGATGTGGACGTTCGGGTCGAGCGAGATCCCGATGATCTCGTTGGCCGCGTCGCCGGTGACCAGGCCGTTCGGGCCCCAGTGCCACGGGAGCCCCACCTGGTGGATGGTCTCGCCGGCGATGCGCAGGGGCTTCATCCGCTCGGTGACCACCACCCGCGCCTCGATCGCCGACCGCGCGGTCACGATCGTCGCCCACCCCGTGTGCTCCAGGCCGCGCTCGGCGGCCAGCGCCGGGGAGACCTCGACGAACATCTCCGGCGCCAGCTCGGCGAGGTAGGGCGTCCACCGGCTCATCCCGCCCGCCGTGTGGTGCTCGGCGATGCGGAACGTCGTGAACGCGAACGGGAAGACCTCGGAGCCCGGCTGGTGGTCCGACGGGTTGTAGAGGTTGTCGGGCCGCTCGAAGCGCTGGCGGGCCGGGTTCGACCGCGTCTTCGGGTGCAGCGCGTTGCGGGTCGGGGCCTCCTCCGGCTCGTAGTGCACCGGCATCGGTCCGTCGGCCAGGCCCGTCGGGACGTAGAGCCACACGCGGCCGTCGGCCTGCATGATGAACGGCTCGTCGCCGCCGATCGCGTCCTCCGCCTCGGCGACGACCTCCTCTCTCCCCGTCTCTTCGTTCGCCCGGGTCGGCGGGCGGTACGACGGCGGCTTGTCCACCTCGAAGTCGGGCACGTCGTGGCCGGTCCAGCGCTGGGACTCCTCGTCCCACCAGACGTAGGCCTTGCGCTCGCTCCACGGCCGGCCCTCGGGGTCGGCCGAGGCGCGGTTGTAGAGCACGCGCCGGTTCATCGGCCACGCCCAGCCCCACTCCAGCGCGGCCGGACTCTCCCCGCCCGCGGGCACCCGCCGCGCCGCCTGGTTGACGCCGTCGGCGTAGACCCCGGAGTAGATCCAGCATCCGCACGCCGTGGAGCCGTCGTCCTCGAGCGCGGTGTAGCCCGGGACCGGGTCGCCGTGCTCGTCGACGCCGCTGATCTCGCGGAGGACCGCGTGCGCGTCGGGGTCGCCGTGCGGCCCCTCGGTGGGGTAGTCCCAGGTCAGGTTGAGGATCGCGCGGTCCCTGTCGAGCTGCGACCCGGCCAGCCGCGCGCGGATCCGCCGGCCCAGCTCCCACACGAACCACAGGTCGCTGCGGCAGTCGCCCGGTGGCTCGACGGCCTTGTGCCGCCATTGCAGGAGCCGCTGGGTGTTGGTGAAGGAGCCGGCCTTCTCGATGTGCGTCGCGGCCGGGAGCAGGAACACCTCGGTGTCGATGTCCTCGGTGCGCAGCTCCCCGGTCTCGATCTCCGGCCCGTTCTTCCAGAACGTGGCCGTCTCGATCTCCTGCAGGTCGCGCACCACGAGCCACTTCAGGGCGGCGAGGCCGTGGCGCTGCTGCTTGGAGTTCGTCGTGCCGACGGCCGGGTTCTCACCGAGCACGAAGTAGCCCTCGCACTGCCCGTCGATCATGTTGAGGACGGTGGTGAACGTGGAGTGGTCGCCGGAGATGCGCGGCAACCAGTCGAAGCCGTAGTCGTTCTCCCGCGTCGCGGCGTCGCCGAACCACGCCTTGAGCAGGCTGATGACGTAGGCGGGCATGTTGCCCCAGAAGCCCTTGGTGGCCGAGTCCGCCGCCAGGTACTCGGCGAGGTGCATCTCCTTGTGCGCGTTCGGCATGGGGATGTAGCCGGGCAGCAGGTCGTAGAGCGTCGGGATGTCGGTGGAGCCCTGGATCGTGGCGTGGCCGCGCAGGGCCATGATCCCGCCGCCGGGCCGGCCGACGTTGCCGAGCAGGCCCTGCAGGATCGACGCGGCCCGGATGTACTGGACGCCGACGGTGTGCTGGGTCCAGCCCACCGAGTACACCCACATCGTGGTGCGCTCGCGTCCGGAGTTGGCGCAGATCGCCTCGGCGACCTGCATGAACTGGGCGGGGCTCATCCCGCAGACCCGGGAGACCATCTCCGGGGTGTAGCGGGCGAAGTGCCGGCGCAGCACCTGGTAGACGCAGCGGGGGTGCTGCAGCGTGTCGTCGCGGTGGGGCTCGCCGCGGAACGTCGCCCCGCCCGAGCCCGCGCTCTCCGACTGACCGAGCAGGTGCGAGACCTTCTGGGCCTCCTGCGAGTCGGCGACCCGCGACCAGTCGTCGCGGTTGCCCGATGCCGCCGCGACCTCGGCGCCCTCGTACTGCCAGGTCGAGGTGTCGTACGACCTGGTCTCCGGGTCCCACCCCGAGAACAGGCCGTCCTCGTCACCGGCGTCGACGAACTCCTCGCGCACCAGCATCGGGGCGTTGGTGTACGCGACGACGTACTCGCGGAAGTCGCGCTCGTTCTCCAGCACGTAGCGGATCAGCCCGCCGAGGAAGGCGATGTCGGTGCCCGGCCGGATCGGGACGTGCGTGTCCGCGACCGCGCTGGTCCGCGTGAACCGCGGGTCGACATGGAGGATCTGCGCTCCGCGGGCCTTGGCCTCCATCACCCACTGGAAGCCGACCGGGTGCGCCTCGGCCATGTTCGAGCCCTCGAGCACGACGCAGTCGGCCTGCGCGATGTCCTGCTGCGTGTTGGTGGCGCCGCCGCGACCGAAGCTGGTCCCCAGACCGGGGACGGTGGAGCTGTGTCAAATGCGCGCCTGGTTCTCCACCTGGACGGCGCCGAGCGCGGTGTAGAGCTTCTTGAGGAGGTAGTTCTCCTCGTTGTCCAGCGTCGCGCCCCCGAGGTGCGCGAGCCCCAGGGTGCGGTGGAGGACGCGGCCCTCGTCGTCGGTGTCCTGCCACGTGCGGGAACGGGTGTCGACGACGCGGTCGGCGATCATGTCCATGGCCGTGTCGAGGTCGAGGTCCTCCCAGTCGGTCCCTCCCGGTCGCCGGTAGCGCACCTTCGTGATGCGCGACGGCGAGGTCACCAGCGACAGGCTCGACGAGCCCCGGGGGCAGAGCCGGCCGCGGCTGATCGGCGAATCGGGGTCGCCCTCGATGTGGGTGACCCGGCCGTCCTTGGCGTAGATCTTCTGCCCGCAGCCGACGGCGCAGAAGGGGCAGACCGAGCGCGTGACGGAGTCGGCCTCGGTCGTGCGCGCGCGCCACCCGGGCCCGGAGGACTCGACGGCGGCGCCACGGCCCAGCGGGTCCGGGCCGGTCAGCTGGCGCACCAGCGGCCAGGAGCGTACGAGGTCAGCGGCACGACGGGGCAGGCTCACGGCGCCTCCGGAGGACGGTCCGGGTGGTGGGGCGCCGGCTGTCGCGTGAACCGGTGCGACCACCGTGTCACCACCGGAGTGAGCCCGCAAACGGACCGACGAGGTTTGGCGAGCCCACGGATCACCCACCTCTGAGGCCGACACGTGGGGGACGACGCACCCCGCCGGACACACCCGGAGGCAGGCCGCGATGAGCCAGGACACGAGCAACCAGGCCGAGGGCGCCGAGGACCAGCAGGACCCCGACGCCGGCCACGAGGGCCAGCCCATCACCCTGACGCTCGGGAACCAGGAGCTCGTCCTGCGGCAGCGCTACGAGCTGCTCAGCATCATCAACGACATCGGCATCTTCGTCTTCTTCACCGTCGGCAGCATCGCCTTCTACTGGCACGAGCTCTTCAACGTCGGCGTCACGCTGTTCGTCATCGGCAGCGTCCAGCTCGGCATCCGGCCGCTGATCCGGCTCACCCGCCGCATCCGGCTCCGGAGCCTCACCCGGGGCACGCCGAACGAGGTGGCACGGGACTTCTGACCCGCGTCAGCGGCGCGGCGTCTCGTCGTCGTGCTCGTGGTGACGGACGGCCGCGCGGCGGTCGAGGCTCGTGAGCATGCGCTGCCACCGCGGCTGCTCGGGCAGCGTGTGTCCGGGCCGCGGCGGGTCCTCCCCCGGTGCCGGCAGCAGGCGGTCGAACAGCGCGAGGGCCCGCTGCGTCAGCCCCGGTGCCAGCCCGTGCACGCGGAGGCCGATCTTCGCCGCGGGCGTGAGCACGACCTCGGGACGGCCGGCGAGCCCGGCGGCGACGATCCGCCGGGCCGCCGCGCCGGCGTCCATCGACAGCACCGGCAGCGACGCCGGCGCGGTGAACCACCGCAGCTCCGCCTCCCGGTCGCCGCCGACGAGGGCGTTGCGCGTCGAGCCGGTGCGCATCAGCCCCGGCACCGCGGTGGTCACGGTGATCCCGTCGCGCCCGGCCTCGGTGCGCAGCGACTCGGCGAACCCGACCGTCGCGAACTTCGCCGCCGTGTACGGCAGCAGCCGCGGCGTGGGGACCTTGCCGCCGATCGAGGTGATCACCACGATCCGCCCGCCGCCGCCGCGGCGCAGGACCGGCAGCGCCGCCATCACCGGGTACACGGCGCTCCAGAAGATCGCGTCGTGGGCGTCGACGACGTCCTGCACGTCGAGCGCGGCCACGGGCGCGACCTGGATGATGCCGGCGTTGGCCACCACGACGTCGAGGCGCCCGAACCGCTGCGCGGCGGTCTCGACGACGGCCTCCGCGCCGGGTCGCGACGACAGGTCTGCCGGCAGGGCGAGCACCGTCGCCCCCGTGGCCTCGAGGTCGGGCCGTGCCGCCTCCAGGCCGTCGGCGGAGCGGGCGACGACGGCGAGGTCGTGGCCACGCCGACCCAGCTCCTGCGCCAGGAGGAAGCCGAGCCCCCGGCTCGCTCCGAGGACGAGCGCCACCGGGCGCCCCTGGTCTGCGGAAGGCTGCACGCGGGCGGCTACCCGCGTCCCCGACGTGGCTACCGACACCGTGACGGCGGTTTGCCCCGCGGCGCACCGGATAGCCCGACCCCAACGGGTTGAGCAGCTCAGCCCCGTCCGGCGGTCCGTCCGCCACCCCCCGTCACGACATCCGCGGTGACCCCGCGGAGCTCTGACGTGTCCGGACACCAGGGAGTCCTCATGAGCACACGCAACACCGTCCTGCACGCCATGCACGACGTCGGCCTCGCGGCCTGGTTCGGCGGCTCGCTGTTCGGCCTCGCCGGCCTCAACGCCGCCGCCGAGGAGTCGGGGGACCGCCGCACCGCCGACCGCGTCTCCAGCATCGGCTGGGCCAAGTGGAGCCCGGTGAACGCCCTCGCCATCGGCGCGCACGTCGTCGGCGGCGCCGGCCTGCTCGCCGAGAACCGCAAGCGGGCCGTGGCGCAGAAGGGCCACGCGGGCACCGTCAACGCCAAGCTGGCGCTGACCGCGGCCGCCCTCGCCGCCTCGGCCTACACGCGTCTCGTCGGCAAGAAGGTCGAGGACGCCGTGGTCCACCAGTCCCCCGGCGTCCCCTCGTCCACCACCTCACCGGTGCCGTCGGGCACCGCCGAGCAGGGCGGGGCGAGCGGCGCGACCGAGGCCGTCCGCGAGGCCGACAAGCGCATCGGGCAGTCCGTCAGCGCCGCGGCCGAGTCGCTGCCCGTCGACGTCGCCCGCGCCAACCGGCAGCTGCACGCCCTGCAGTACGCGATCCCCGCGCTCACCGGCGCGATCGTCGTGCTCTCCGCCCAGGCCAGCGAGCAGCAGCGTCCCGGCGACCAGCTCCGCGGCATCGCCCGCCGCGCGTCCGAGGTCGTCAGCAACGCCGTCGCCGCCTGACCCTCCGCGACACCCCACCTCCGGCCGGGACCGCCACGCGCGGCCCGGCCGGAGGTGTGTCTCAGTCCGGACGGACGACTCAGTCCGGACGGACGACTCAGCCCGGACGCACGACCGCCTTGATGGCGTCGGGGTCGCGGCGGGCGGCGAGCAGCGCGTCGACGGCGCCGTCGAGGTCGTGGTGCGAGGTCACCATGTCGTCGAGACGCACGGCGCCGGACGCGGCGAGCGCGATCGCGGCCGGGTAGACGTGGGCGTAGCGGAACACGCCCTTGAGCACGAGCTCGCGGGACTGGACGACGTCGAGGGGCAGCGTGACCTGCGCGCCCGTGCCGACCAGGACGACGGTCGCGGCCGGGGCCGTCGCGGCGACCGCGAGGTCCACGGCCGGCTGCACCCCGCTGCACTCGAGCACGACGTCGACCGGCGGCACGTCCTGCGCGGTCTGCACGGACGGGTCGAGCACGGCGTCGGCCCCGAAGTCGCGGGCGACCGCACGCCGGCGCTCCACCGGGTCGGACACCGTCACGTGCCCGGCGCCGCGGGCCCGCGCCACCTGCAGGCACAGCAGACCCACCGGGCCGCCGCCGGTGACGAGCACCCGCGTCCCGGGCCCGATGTCGGCCTTGCCCGCCGCGTGCACGGCGACGGCCAGCGGCTCGATCATCGCGGCGGCGTCGTCGGAGAGCGCGTCGGGCACGGGGTGGGCCCGGTTCGCGGGCACGACCACGTACTGCGCGAACGACCCGTCCACCGGGGGCGTCGCGAAGAACGCGATGTGCGGGCAGAGGTGGTAGCGCCCGCGCACGCACTGCTCGCAGCGGCCGCAGTTGCGCTGCGGCTCGACGGCCACCCGCGTCCCGACGACCGGTTCCTCGACGCCGTCGCCGACGGCGCTGACGACACCCGACGTCTCGTGGCCCAGCACCAGCGGGGCGTGCATGACGAACCCGCCGATGCGCCCGTGGTCGTAGTAGTGCACGTCGGAGCCGCACACGCTCACGGCGCGGACGGCGACCTGCACCTCGCCCGGGCCCGGCGTCGGCACCGGGCGGGTCTCGACGGTCATGTGCTCGGCTTCCTGGAGCACGGCCACGCGCTGCTCGTCGCTCATGTGACCCTCTTACACGGCCGTCGGGGCTCAGTCGACGGCGGCGCGGACCTTCCGGGCCGGTGTGAAGATCCGGAGGTCGAGCAGGCCCGGCGGCTCGGCCACCCCGGGACCGCCGGCCTCGACCCACGCGACGACCTCCGCCTCGGTCTCGTCGTCGAGCACGCCGAAGAGCCACACCGGGCGGGCGCCGGCGGCGCGGCCGGCCTTCGAGGGCGACACCACGACGACGTTGGAGTAGGCGCAGGCGTCGAGGCAGTCGCTGACCCGGAGCCGCCCGGGGGCGCCGCGGAAGCGCTCGAGCTGGGCGCGGTGATCGACGCCGGGGTGCTTGCGCGAGGTGCCGCAACAGCAGTCGCGGCAGACGGTCAGGGTCGGTCCGGCGTTCATCGAGCGGGAACGCTAGCCGCTGGGGCGGTCAGCGCCAGGTCGATGTGAGGCACGCCAGTCGCCCGCCCGCGGTGCCGGCCTGGCCCGGGGCGGTCGCCGTCATCTCCTTCTCGTGCACCACGACCGAGGCCGGCGCCCGGTCGGGGAACGCGAACGGCACGGTGGTCGTCGCCGTCCCGGCGCCGTCGCCGTCGGTGCGCAGGTCCAGCCAGACCTCGTTCTGCGGGTTGGCGTAGGCGGGGTCGGACGACGGGGCCTGCGGGGTCGCGGCCGGGTCGACGCGGTTCTGGAAGTGCGGGCCGGCGTCGCTGCCGGAGGTCCCGCACGGGCGGACGTGCGCGTGCACCGCGTAGCCGCGGTCCGGGAGCATCCCCG
The DNA here is from genome assembly GCF_050948445.1 of Actinomycetospora sp. CA-053990. Taxonomy (NCBI): domain Bacteria; kingdom Bacillati; phylum Actinomycetota; class Actinomycetes; order Pseudonocardiales; family Pseudonocardiaceae; genus Actinomycetospora; species Actinomycetospora sp. CA-053990. The sequence continues at coordinate 4,162,429 of NZ_CP192043.1, forward strand.
TGACGCGGAAGGTCGCCGTCGTCGACCCGTCACCGGGCACGACCTCGAGGGCGACCTGCGCCCCCTCGGGTGCGGTGGCCGGCGCGTAGGTCATCGCGGGCCCGCCCTGTGCGGGCGTGGCGAGGACGCCCTCGGTCACGAGCGGGCCGGCGGCGTCCGCGGAGCCGGAGCAGGCGGCGACGAGGGCGGCTCCGCCGACGAGCACGGCGAGGCGGGCGAGACGGGCGATCGTTCGCGACACGGGACGATCCTGGCACGCTGCGTGTCTGCGCTCTCACTCGGAGTATCCGGGCGCGTCGCGTCGACCCCTCCGGCGGACGCCCGACGGCGGTTACCGTGGACCGACCGACCCGACGAAGGGGCGCGCCATGAGCACCACCGCCGTACCTCCGGCCGCGACACCGGCTCCCGTCGTGGGGGCGCTCCTGGCGGCGCTCCCCGCCGGCCGCGTGCTCGACGACCCCGACGTCCTGGCGAGCTACGCCCACGACGACGCGGAGTGGGCGCCGCACGCGGTGCCCGCGGCGGTGGCGCGTCCGCGCACGTCCGAGGAGGCCCGGGCCGTCGTGCACGCCTGCCTGGAGCACCGCGCGCCGCTGGTGCCGCGGGGCGCCGGCACCGGTCTGTCGGGCGGGGCCAACGCGAGCGAGGGCGCCGTCGTGCTCTCCACCGAGCACATGACCGACATCGTGGAGATCGACGGCTCCGAGCGTCTCGCGGTCGTGCAGCCCGGGGTGGTCAACGACGACCTCCGCGCCGCCTGCGCCGAGCGCGGGCTCTGGTACCCGCCGGACCCCGCGAGCTCGCCCTGGTCGACCATCGGCGGCAACGTCGCCACGAACGCCGGCGGGGTGTGCTGCGTCAAGTACGGCGTCACCCGCGACTACGTGCTCGGGATGCAGATCGTCAACGGGCTCGGCGAGCTGGTGCGCCTGGGCCGGCGCACCGCCAAGGGTGTCGCGGGGCTCGACCTCGCCGGGCTGATGGTCGGGTCCGAGGGCACGCTCGGGGTGATCACCGAGGTCACCGTGAAGCTGCGTCCCGCCCGCGCGCCCGAGCACACGGTCGCGGGCTACTTCGACTCCGTCGTCGACGCCGGGCGGGCCGTCGCCGCGATCACCGCGGCCGGGCTCACGCCGTCGGCGCTCGAGCTGGTCGACCGCACGTGCCTCGAGGCCGTCGACGCCTGGAAGAACATGGGCCTGGCCGCCGAGGCCGACGTCGTGCTGCTCGGGCGTTCCGACGCCCCCGGCGCGGCGGGCGACGCCGAGGCGGCGGAGATGCTGGCGCACTTCGAGGCGGCGGGCGCGACGTTCGCCGCGCAGGCCGCCGACGCCGAGGAGGCCGACGCGCTCTTCGCCGCCCGCCGGCTGGCGTACCCGGCGCTCGAGCGCCTCGGCCCGGTGCTCACCGAGGACGTGTGCGTGCCCCGGGCGGCGGTGCCCGAGATGCTGGGCCGCATCCAGGACATCGGGCGGCGCTACGAGACGACGATCGCGAACCTCGCCCACGCCGGCGACGGGAACCTGCATCCGCTGCTGATCACCCCGGTCGGCGACGAGCCGGCCCGGCGGCGCGCCCAGGCGGCGTTCGAGGAGATCCTCGCCGACGCGCTGTCGCTCGGGGGCACGGTGACGGGCGAGCACGGCGTCGGGCTGCTCAAGCGCGAGGGGCTCCAGCGCGAGCAGAGCCCCGAGGTGCTGGCGATGCAGCGCGCGGTCAAGGACGCCCTCGACCCGCACGGGATCCTCAATCCGGGCAAGGTCCTCTGAGCGCTCCCGAGCGGCGGCCCGCGACGATGCGGCCCTATCGGCGTGCTCCCCTTGAGCTGGCACTGGGTGCAAGCGAAGCCGCAGGGCTTGCACGAGGGTCAGGAGCCGCCGGTGCTCGTCTCGGCCGGCGAGGGCGTCTCGGCCCCGCGGCAGGGCTCGCCCCACACGCCGCGCTCGGCCAGCCGCGCGCGGTCCTGGGCCGCGCGGACCGGGGCCATGGCCTCCGGCCGGGCGTCGGCGGCGTAGGCGCGGGCGATGCCCGCCTCGGAGGCGAGCACCGCGTAGTCGGCGCCGCCGACCAGGGACACGGCCGCGAGCCTGCGGTCGAAGCGGTCGGTCGCGGGTCCCGCCCCGGCGCCCAGGATCACCGCGCGGCCGTCGAGCACCTGCGCCGCGAACGCCCGGGCCTGCGCGCCGTAGCAGGCGCCGGGCGGCTGCACGCCCAGGGCGCGCACCCGCACGACCGGCCCACCGTCGGGCAGGCGCGCGTCGAACGTGACCGCGTCGACCACCGTCTGCACGACCACCCGCTCCCCCACCGGCGCGGCCGCCGGGCCGCTCAGCACGGCGGCCGGATCGGGTGCCGGCACAGCGGCCACCACGGGCCCGCGCAGGGTCACCAGGGTGAACACGGCGGCCGAGGCGCACACGGCGACGGCGACCCCGAGGACGAAGCGCGCGAGCGCGGCACGGGACACGCCGTCATAGTGACTGATCGTGATCCGTAATCGACGTTCGGTCACTGGGGATGGCGGTCACCCGATCAGGTCGCGACCACCGGCAGCCGCCGCGTCCCGAGCACACGACCCGTGCACGGACGTTGCTCCCCCTCGCCCACGGACAGCCCAGCCCACCGGGACGTCATCTCCTCGAGCGCGACGCGCGCCTCGAGTCGGGCGAGCGGGGCGCCGAGGCAGAAGTGGATGCCGTGCCCGAACGCGAGCTGCGAGCCGCCGCCGATGCCGGCCCGCGTCGGGTCGAAACGCTCGGGGTCGGGATGGGCGTCGGGGTCGTGGTTCGCCGAGAGCAGCCAGGGCATGACGATCGACCGCGCCGGCACCGTCGTCCCCGCGATCTCGACGTCGCGGGTGGTCGCGCGGCCGGTCATCGGGAACGGCGGGCGCAGCCGGAGCACCTCCTCGATGGCGGCCGGGATCGTCGAGGGGTCGGCGCGCAGGCCCGCCCAGGTGCCCGGGTTCTCGTCGATCACCCGGACCGCGTTGCCGAGCAGCAGCGTGGTGGTGATGTGCCCGGCGAGCAGCAGGAGCATCGAGAAGTTGGCGGCCTCCTCGTCGTCGAGGCGACGCCCGTCGACCTCGGCGGTGACCAGCGCGGAGATGAGGTCGTCGGTGGGGTCCGCGCGCCGTGCCCGGCACCAGTCGCCGAGGTAGGAGGTGATCTCGCCCATCGCGTCGCGGACCTTCGGGTCCACGACGGCCTCCTTCGGGTCGTCGACCTGCATCGAGAACAGGCCCTCGGCCCAGCTCCGGAAGCGGGGACGGTCCGAGGCGGGCAGCCCGAGCATCTCGGCGATCACCGTGACCGGCAGGGGGAACGCGAGCGTGTCGACGAGGTCGAACGACGCGCCCGCCCCGTCGAGCATCGACCGCGTCAGCTCCCGGATCCGCGGCTCCAGGGCCGCCACGCGCCGGGGCGTGAACGCGGCGCTGACCAGGTGCCGTAGGGCCTTGTGCTCCGGCGGGTCGAGCCGCGTCAGCATCCCCTTGCTCATCGCCTCGGAGCCCGGCATGACCGCCGAGAAGTCGGAGCTGAAGGTGGCGACGTCGTGCAGCACGACCTCGACGTCCGCGTGCCGGAAGACGTGGTGCAGGCCGTAGCGGTCGCGCCAGACGGGGGCGTCGGCGCGGCGGTCGGCGAGCCAGTCGAGCAGGACGGGCAGATCCGCGACGTCGGGTGGCAGGTCGAGAACGGTGTGCGTCATGGCTCCTCCGGGAGGGCCGCGGTGAGGTGGTGGATGGTGCGCTCGTAGAGCGCGGCGAGCTCGGGCGCGGCCGCGGCGAGCGCGGCCGGGTCGGGCTCGCCCGGCGGGGCGAAGCCCGCGCGGACGAGGGTGGCGAGGGCGTCGGCCCGGGCCACGAGACCCATCCCGTCGGTGGGCACGAGGTCGTCGAGGAAGAAGCCGAGCACCGCCGCGCGCAGCCGGTAGGTCAGGTCCGGCGTCGTCGCGGGGTCGTCGGCGAGCAGGCCGTGGCGGTGGAGCATCGCGAAGTGCTCGGCGGCGAACTCCGTCTTGTCGGTGACGACCTCCAGGCCCGCCTTGGTGTCCGTCACGACCGCGCCCAGGATCTCGACGTCGCCGGTGTGCAGCGCCCGGCTCAGGGGCCGGCGGTGCACGGCGAGGAACGTCGAGCGCAGGGTCGCGTCGAGGGCGGCCTCACGCGGGTCGGCGTGCAGCGCGGCCAGCAGGTCGCGCGTCGTCCCGATCGAGTCGCGGACGAGGACCCCCGCGAACAGGTCGAGCTTGCTCGCGAAGTGCAGGTACACAGTGCCCTTGCCGACGCCGGCGCGGCGCGCGACGTCCTCGATCGTCACCCGATGGTAGCCGTGGGCGAGCAGCAGCTCCCCCGCCGCGTCCAGCATCCGTGCCACCCGGCTCACGCGGGCCCTCCTCGTGACTCGTGACCGAAATTCGTTTCCGGTCACGAGTCACGTTAGACCCGCGCAGGGCGCGGCGACAGACCGTGCGTCGTGATCGTCGAGGCGGCAAGCTCTGCGGTCATGACGCGGACGGTGCGGTTCTCCGAGTTCGGCGACCCCGACGTGCTGCGGATCGAGGAGGAACCCGACCCGACACCGGGGCCCGGCGAGGTGGCCGTCGACGTCGCCGCGATCGGCCTCAACCGGGCCGAGTCGATGTTCCGGCGCGGCGAGTACATCGAGGCCACCCAGCTGCCGGCCCGCCTCGGCTACGAGTGCTCGGGCACCGTCGCGGCCCTGGGCGAGGGCGTCACGCGCTGGTCGGTGGGCGACCGGATCAGCGTCGTCCCGGCGTTCTCGATGAACGACTACGGCGTCTACGCCGACCGCGCCGTCGTGCCTGCCCGCGCGCTCGTGCCGCTGCCCGAGGCGACGAGCTGGGTCGACGGCGCCGCGGTGTGGATGCCGTTCCTCGTCGGCTACGGCGGGCTGGTCGAGACGGGCGGCCTGAAGGCCGGCGACCACGTCCTGATCACCGCCGCCACGTCGAGCGTGGGGCTCGCGGCGATCGCGGTGGCGAACCGCGTCGGCGCGGTCCCGATCGCCACCAGCCGGTCGAGCTCGAAGGCGCCGCAGCTGCGCGACGCCGGCGCCGCGCACGTCGTCGCCACCGGCGAGGAGGACCTCGTCGACCGCGTCCTGGAGATCACCGACGGCCGGGGCTGCGAGCACGTCTTCGACGCCGTCGCCGGCCCCGCCGTCGCCGACCTGGCCCGGGCGACCGCGGCGGGCGGCATCCTCACGATCCACGGCCTGCTCTCGGGGCAGCCGACGCCGTTCCCGGCCGAGACGCTGCCCGATCTGTGGATGCGGACCTATACGTTGTTCGCGATGACCCACGATCCCCAGCGCCTCCGCCGCGCCGGCGCCTTCGTCGGCGCAGGCCTGCGTGACGGCTCCTTCTCCCCGCAGGTGGACCGCGTGTTCGACGGTCTCGACCAGGTGGTCGACGCGCACCGTCACCTCGAGTCCAACATCCAGGTCGGCAAGATCGTGCTGCGCCCGGGCGGTGCGTCGTGAGCGCCGAGGAGGTCCCCGACGTCGTCGTGCGCTGGTTCCGCGAGCACATCGACGAGATCGAGGGCGCGCTCGAGTTCACCCGCATCACCGGCGGGCGCTCCAACCTGACCTACCGCGTCACCGACGAGGCCGGGCACGCGTGGGCGCTGCGACGGCCGCCGCTGGGCGGGGTGCTGGAGACGGCCCACGACATGAGCCGGGAGTGGCGGTTCCTCTCCGCGCTCAACCCGACGGACGTCCCCGTCCCGACGCCACGCGCGTTCTGCGACGACCACGACGTCTGGGGCGCCGACCTCTACGTCATGGACTTCGCGCCCGGGAAGGTCCTCAACGACACCGAGTCCGGCGAGAAGGTGCCGCAGGAGGCGCGCGCGGTCGTCGGCACCTCGACGATCGACGTCCTCGCCGCCCTGCACGCGGTGGAGCCCGGCGCGGTGGGGCTCGACGACCTCGCCCGGCCCGGCAACTTCGTGGCGCGCCAGCTCAAGCGCTGGCACCGCCAGGCCCACTCGTCGGCGATGGAGGACCTCTCCGCCCTCGACGCGGCCCACGACGCCCTCGCCGCCCGGGTCCCCGAGGGCGCGGTCGGGATCGTCCACGGCGACTACCGGCCCGGCAACATCGCCTACTCCCCCGAGGGGCAGGCCGTCGCGGTCTTCGACTGGGAGCTGGCGACGATCGGCGACCCGCTCTGCGACCTCGGGCACCTGCTCGTGTCGTGGAGCGAGCCGGGCGACACGGTGCCCGAGGCCCTCCCGAGCCCGACCCCGGCCGGCGGCTACCCCACCCGCGGCGAGCTCATCGAGCGCTACACCGCGGCGACGGGCACCGAGGACGTCGACATCGCCTACTACCTCGCCTTCGCGCGCTGGCGGGCCGCGTGCATCCACGCCGGTGTCTGGACCCGCTACCGCGCGGGCGACATGGGCGCCGACGCCGACCCTGACGAGGTCACGGGGCCCGAGGCGATCATCGTGCAGGCCGAGACCGCGCTGGCGGAGCTGGACGGCTGACCCCCTCCGTGAGCGAAGTTCCCGGCTATAGCCGGGTGTGATGTCTCAGCACATCTGACACAGGTCTGTCTCAGCACATCGGAGACAGGTTGGTGGTCCGCTGGTAGCGGACGCTGCGGTCGAGGGTAAGGCTGGCGGCGACGGTGTCGTTGATCAGGATGGTGACGCGGTCGCCTTGCCAGAACACCTCGGCGGTGGCGCCGGTGTGGCGTCGGCCCACGCTGATGGAGGTGCCGCTGAACCCGATCACCCCGGTGGAGGAGACGGCGCGGGTGACGTGCCCGGCCACCCGTGGTGCGGGCCCGGCGGGTCGGGCGCGTGCGGTGGCGTGGAAACGCTGGTGCGGGGTGTCGCCGTCGAGGGCCTGGTGACGGCGGCGGTTGTAGCCCTTGCGGTAGGCCTCGAGCAGGGCCTGCAGCTCGAGCAGGGTGTGCGGGGCGGGTCGGGCGGCGAGCCAGCGTTGCAGGGTCTGGTGGGCGCGTTCGTTCTTCCCGCAGGTCTGGGGGTGACCGACCGAGGACACGATGGTGGTGATCCCCAGCGCGGCGAGGTGCCGCTCCATCTCGACCAGGGGCCATTGGCGGCGGCGCCCGGAGAAGGCGGCGCCGTTGTCGGAGAGCACGCAGGCCGGGTGCCCGTAACGCTCGAAGCCGGCGCTGAGCGCCTGCCAGACCGCGTCGCTGTTCTCGCCGCTCGCGGCGTGGCAGGCGATGTCGAGGCGGGAGTGGTCGTCGATGACCTGCACGATCGTGGCCCGGGTGCCGGTGGCGAGCAGGGTGGTGGTGCCGTCGATCTGCCACACCGCGTTCGGGGCGGGATGGACGAACCGCCGCCCACGGTGAGGACGTTTCCGCGGCGCCGGGGTGATCTGGCCGCGGTCGAGCAGGATGCGGTGGATCGTGGCCCGCGACGGGACCTCGCCGAGGTCGGGCACCGGCCCGCCGGTGGGGTGGACACCGGTGGCGGCGATGTCGAGCAGCCGCCAGCGGATCGTCTGCGCGCCGTGGTCCCAGCCCAGCTCGGCGAGCTCCTTGCGGGCCCGCACCACCGCCTCGCCGACATGGGCGGGCGTACTCGTTGGGCGGGTGCGCGGAGCCCGCGAGCGCGGCGCCAGCCCGGCGCTGCCGTGCTCACGGAACCGGTCGAGCTTGCGGTAGAACACCGCCCGGGACACACCGTGCTGCCGGCACAGCCCACTGACATTGATCTTCTCACCGGCAGCGGCCCGGGCGACCGCGGCAACGAGCGCGGGATCCATCTCGAACCCTGTTCTGCCCACCCCGGCAGGCTGGCCACAAACCGCAGCCAGCCCGGCCGGAGGAAGCTAGTCAGTGTCCGCGATGTGCTGAGACATCAACTGTCTCCGATGTCCTGAGCACGAGCACCCGGCTATAGCCGGGAACTTCGCTCACGGGTACGGGCGCGCGTCACAGGGTGGGCGCGGTCACGGGACGGGATCGCGCGGGCACGTTCGGGCACCACACTCACGGGCGGTCCCGCGCTCAGCGTCGACGCGACGGGGTCGTTCCCCCGAGATCGCCGACGTGCCGGAGTTCCCCCATGATCACTGGCGAGTGCCACTACTGCGAGTCCGTGCGGGTCTGGAAGCTCTACCCGATCCGCCACGAGGACGGCTGCCCCACCGGCGGACGCCCACCGCAGCGCCTGAGCCCCGACGAGTCCCTGCTCTTCGGGCACCCCGACCTGGCCGAGCTCGACCTCACGGTCAGCGCCTGGTACCCCGAGCTCGCGTCGGCGCTCTGAGCGCGTCGTCGGGCAGAGCCTCGGCCAGGCCCACGAGCAGGTCGGCGGCCCCCGCCGCCGCGTGACCGGTGAGCTCGCCGGTCCACGAGACGCGCGGGCCGGAGCGGTCGATCGTGACCCGCCACGCCGGCGGCAGCGTGGCCGTGCGCAGGAGGTCGTGGGCACCGAGCAGGAGCTCGTCGGCCGCGACGGGGTCGTCGGCCTCCACCCAGACGCGGGCGTCGAGGTCGTCGTCGAGCAGGTGCACGCGACGCTCGGGTCGCCGCACGCCGGGGTTGACGACGACGGGCGTGCACGTGAGGGGCAGGTCCACGGAGCCCCGCACCTCGGTCCACCCGCTGCTCTCGCTGTCCGGCGCCGGGTGGCGCCGCTCGGTGAGGAGCACCGGGAGGCCGTCCCGCTCGGTCTCCAGGACGTGCTCGGCGAGCGGGTCGCCGTCGACCCCGGCCGACTCGGCGGTGTGGTCGACCCACGGATGCCCGCGCAGGACCCAGGCGCGGGTCCGGTAGGTCCACCCGTGCTGCTCCGCCCAGCTCCCGAGCGCGGCGGTGCGGCTCCGGACACGGGCGCGGGCGAACGCGGCGACGACCCAGCACAGCGCCAGGTAGAGCAGGCCCACGACGAGCACGCTGCCGACCATCGCCAGCACGACGAGGAATCCGACCACCCCCGCAGAATAGGCACACTGCGTGACCAACCTCAGGTCTGAATGGGTGATGATCCGAGAGCGCCCGCCCAGTATGTCGCACCTTCGAGGGGTTTCCCCGATGCAGAGAGCGAGTGACCCTCTCTACCGTCCGACGACGACGACCCCACGGCGGGCCGTTGGGGCGAGGGGGGCATCGATGGGGGACGACGATCAGGCGGTCCAGCACCGGGAGGTGGCGGTCCCGCACCCGCGTGCAGCCGTGGACGACGCGGCCGGCCACACCTCCGCGCCGCCCGGCACGCGGCGCGAGTGGGTCGGGGCACTCGGGCAGGTCTCGGGACTGCTGCTCGCCCTGCGCGAGGCGGAGGCCGACGGCGCGATCCCGCCGGACCCCCTGGCGGGCGGCCTGGCGCTACGGGCCTGGAGCGCGCTCACCCGGCCGGTCCTCCGCGACCCCGACCGCATCACGATCACCGACGCGCGGCCCGAGGCGCTGGCCCTCGTGGGGCGCACGGCCCGCGTGCTCGCGACGTCGCTGTGCCGCTGGCGGGTGAACGGCGTCGCCGACCTCGTCACGGCGGTCCTGCGCGTGGAGGCGGCCGTCCACGAGCGCGAGCCGGAGTGGCTCGTCGCGCAGGTCGCCCGCGTCCACGGCGTCCTGTCGGCGCCGGACGCCGTCTCGGCCGGGGTCGTGTGGCACGCCCTGGACGACGAACCCGAGGGGACGACCTGACGACGCGGATGAGTCGGCAGGCCGGCCGGGTCAGCTCTCCGGTTCGGGCTCCGGCCCGTCGATCGGTTCCTCGTGGTCGGACCCCTGCACCGCGCCCGGGACGTCGCCACCCGGCTCGATCGTCGGGCGGTAGGCGGACTCGCCCTCGGTCGGCGGCTGATCGGCCGTCGCGAGCGGATCGGTCCGGTCGCTGCGGTCGCCGGCCATCTAGAGCGCCGCCTGCAGGGCGCGGCCCTCGCCGACGCGCTCGGCGGCGAGCTCGCGCAGCCGGTAGCGCTGGACCTTGCCGGTCGCGGTGCGCGGGACCTCGTCGATGGCGATGACGTGGCGCGGGCGCTTGAACGACGCCAGGCCCTCGCGGCACCAGGCCACGAGCGCCTCGGGGTCGACGGTGTGGCCCTCGCCCGGGACGACGCACGCCACCGGGACGTCGAGGCCGTCGTCGTCCGACACCGCGACCACCACGACCTCGGCCACGCTCGGGTGCGCGACCAGGCGCTCCTCGACCTCGGCCGGCGTGACCCAGATGCCGCCGACCTTGAGCACGTCGTCGGTGCGCCCGAGGCAGGTGTAGGTGCCGTCGGCGTTGCGGATGTAGGTGTCGCCGGTGCGCAGCCACTCCCCCTCGAACATGAGGCGGTTGGTGGCGGTGCGGCACCAGTAGCCGGTGCAGATCGAGTCGCCGCGCACGTAGAGCGTCCCGGTCTCGCCGTCGGGGACCGGCCTGCCGTCGGTGCCGCGGATCTCGACGTCGTACCCGGGGACGGGCACGCCGGACGTCCCGGGCACCACCTCACCGGGCCGGTTCGACAGGTAGATGTGCAGCGCCTCGGTGGACCCGATGCCGTCGAGCACCTCGACGCCGAACACCGAGCGCATCCCGTTCACCATCCGGGCGGGCAGGGCCTCGCCCGCCGACGCGCCCCGGCGCACGGTGGCGAAGGCCGCCGCGTCGATCTGCCCGGACTCGGCGGCGGCCAGCAGCGGGCCGTAGGAGCTCGGGGTGCCGAAGAACATCGTCACCCGGTGGCGGGCGGCGAGCTCCGCGAGCAGCGCCGGGGTCGGCCGCGACGGCTCGAGCACCACGGCGGCGCCCACCGACAGCGGGAAGAACATCGAGTTGCCGATGCCGTAGGCGAAGAACAGCTTGGCCACCGAGAGGCAGAGGTCGTCGGGGCGGATGCCGAGGACCTGCTGGCCGTAGGTCTCGCACACCGTGCGGATGTCGGCGTGGCGGTGCATCGCGGCCTTGGGCTTGCCGGTGGTGCCCGAGGTGTAGAGCCACAGCGCCTGGGACTCGTCCCACGTGTCGTACGCCGGCGGGGTCCCACCCAGCGCGTCGCCGGCGGCGAGCATCTCGGCCCACGTGCGCGCGCCCACCTCGGGACCGAAGCCGGACGGGTCGTCGCCGGTGACGACGACCTCGCCGACGTCGCCGCCCCGCTCGCGCGCCGCGAGCACCGCGGCGCGGGTGACGTCGGCGAAGGTCTGCGAGCAGAGCACGAGCCGGCTGCGCGAGTCGGCCACGAGCACCGAGAGCTCGGGGCCGCGCAGCATCGTCGACACCGGCACGGCCACCGCGCCGAGCCGCATCGTCGCGAGGATGCCGGTGAACAGCTCGACCTCGTCGACCATGCACATGACGACCCGCTGCTCGGGCTGGACGCCCAGCGCCGCGAGCCCCGCCGCCACGCGCCCGACCTCGGCATCCAGCTCGGCGTAGGTCAGCGTGCGCGAGGGCGCCCGCACCGCCACCCGGTCGCCCTCACCGGCCGCCAACCGACGACCGACGAGGTAGTCCGTGGCGTTGAACGACTCCGACATGGGCGCCAGCTCCGTGGTGGTCGGCGTGACGGGTGGTGACGGCGAGGATGTGGCTTTCCTGACGTCCAGTGCAAGCATGGGGGCCACGCTGGCACTCAACGACAGGAAAGCCCCCAGCTCGCCCCGGGCTCCGGTGACGCTCAGTTGAAGTGCACGTACTCGAAGTCCATCGGCTTGTCGTTGATCCCGTTGGACGGCGGGGCGATCCAGCCGGCGATCTTCCCCGGCTCGAGGACGGGGTGCATGAGCCCGCGCACGTGGGTCTTGTCCACGTCGGTGGGCAGCCACTTCGACTCCTGGGCCTTCCAGTCCTCCGCCGAGATCATCTTGCCCTCGGGGGTGATGTGGCTGCCGGCGAACGCGCCCACCTGGCGGTTGAAGCCGACGTGCGGCAGGGAGAGGCGCGCGTCGATCCCGTGCTTCTCGAGGATGCGGTTCCACCGCTTGAGCCCGCCGCGGCAGTCGCTCATGTACTCGCTGCGCAGGTCCTGGTTCAGGGCCAGCAGCGCCGGCACCTCGGTGCTGGTGATCTGCCCGTCGCGCACGGCGTCCACGGCGCCGGCGTCGTCGGTCAGCAGGTGGTCGTCCTTGCGGCGCTCCTCCTGCCAGCGGCCCTTGATGCCGGCGGTGAAGTAGTTCGCGGCGTTGGTGGACGACTCGTTGCCGAAGAGGTCCAGCGACACCGTGTAGTGGAAGTTGATGTACTTCTGGATCATGTCCAGCGGGATGCCGCCGGCCCCGGCGACCTCCTCGGAGTCGTGCTCGTTCATCAGCTGCGCGGTGCGGGTCACGACGCGGTCGATGCCGGTGGTGCCCACGAACATGTGGTGGGCCTCCTCCTTGAGCATGAACTCGCAGGTGCGCGAGAGCGGGTCGAAGCCCGACTCCTTCAACGTCCCGAGCTGGTACTTGCCGTCCCGGTCGGTGAAGTACGTGAACATGAAGAACGACAGCCAGTCCGGGGTCTCCTCGTTGAAGGCCCCGAGGATGCGCGGCGAGTCGTCCGAGCCGGAGTTGCGGGCCAGCAGCTGGTCGGCCTCCTCCCGCCCGGCCCGGCCGAAGTAGGCGTGCAGCAGGTAGACCATCGCCCAGAGGTGACGGCCCTCCTCGACGTTGACCTGGAACAGGTTGCGCATGTCGTAGAGCGACGGCGCGGTGGCCCCGAGGAAGCGCTGCTGCTCGACCGACGCGGGCTCGGTGTCGCCCTGGATGACGATCAGGCGCTGCAGGTCGGCGCGGTACTCCCCGGGCACTTCCTGCCACACCGGCTCGCCCTTGTGCTCGCCGAAGGCGATCTTGCGGTCCGGGTCGTGCTCGGAGAGGAACACGCCCCAGCGGTACTCGTTCATCGGGACGTGGTCGAAGTGCGCCCAGCCCTCACGGCCGACGTCGACCGCGGTGCGCAGGTAGACGTCCTTGGTGTCGACGGCCGGGCCCATGTCGCCCCACCAGTCGAGGAAGTTCGGCTGCCAGCGCTCGAGGGCGCGCTGGAGCTTGCGGTCGGACGCGAGGTCGACGTTGTTCGGGATCTTCGCGTCGAAGTCGATCTTCGGGCGTGCGGAGGTCATGGTGTCGTCACACTCGCTTCTGGTCGAAGTCGGCCTTGCGTCCCGTGCCGTAGCGGCGCAGCGCGCCCTCCGGTCCCGAGGCGTTGGGTCGGATGAAGATCCAGTTCTGCCAGGCGGTCAGGCGGCCGAAGATCCGCGTCTCCATCGTCTCCGGGCCGACGAAGCGGTGGTTCGCCTCCATGCCGGTGAGGGCGTCCGGGCTCAGGGAGGCGCGCTCCTCGAGGAGGATGCGGATCTCGTCCTCGTAGTCGATGTCGTCGGGGGCGTCGGTGACCAGGCCGGCCTCCTCGGCCTGCGCGCCGGTGAAGCGCGAGCCGGACTCGAGCGCCGCGAGCGTCTCGTCGTCGCCGTAGAAGCGGGACTGCAGGCGGGTCAGGCCGTTGCCCATCGGGAACGTGCCGAAGTTCGAGGCGGTGAGGACGAGCTGGGCCGGGTCCTGCTCCTCGTCGTGGTCCTCGAACGTGCCCTCGAGCATGTACTGCCGGTCGCACGCGAGGGCCAGCTCGAGCAGGGCGCCGGCGAAGCAGCTGCCGGGCTCGATCAGCGCGATCAGCGTGCGGCTCGTGACGTCCAGGCGCTTGAGCGTCCGCTTGAAGTAGTGGCGGATCTCGTTGACGAGCCAGTCGGAGCCGGAGTGCTCGGCGATGACCCGCTCGAACGCGAGCGCGCCCTCGATCGAGCCCTGGGTCTTCACCAGCCAGGTGCCGATCTCGAGCTCGTTGGTGCGCAGACGCAGGATCAGGTCGTCGAGCTCGCGGGTCATCGCCAGCGGCCAGAAGTCGGCGCCGAGGGCGTGGATGCGCTCGAGCGACTCGGGCACGGCGTGGGGCTCGGGGCCGAGCACCGTGATCGTCGCGGTGCGCGCGCCGCGGTCGATGTCGCAGCGCACGTTGGGGTAGCGGATGGAGTCCTCGGTGACCTCGCGGGCCAACGGCGGCAGGCTGATCCCGTGAGCAGTCGGGTCGTCGGAGGGGACGGGGCGGTGCGACCCCACCGCGGCCTCCGCCGCGCGCTCGCGCACCGTGGCGTCCCACTGCTTGCGCGACACCGTCTCGTCGACGAGCTTCCAGTCCACGGCCTTGGGCCCCTGGAAGCCCTCGGACTTGGTGGCGAAGATGTCGGCGCGGTCCTTGCGGACGTGGCGCTTGTCGGTGACGCGGGTGAGGCCGCCGGTGCCGGGCAGGACGCCGAGCAGCGGCACCTCGGGCAGCGCGACGGCGCTGGACCGGTCGTTGACCAGCAGGATCGTCTCGCACGCGAGGGCCATCTCGTAGCCGCCGCCCGCCGCGGTGCCGTTGAGCGCGGCCACCCAGGTCTGCCCCGAGTTCGCGCTCATGTCCTCGATGCCGTTGCGGGTCTCGTTGGTGAACTTGCAGAAGTTCACCTTCCAGGAGTGGCTCGACTGGGCCAGCATCCGGATGTTCGCCCCGGCGCAGAAGTTGGACTCCTTGCCGCTGGTGAGCACCACGCTGCGCACCTCGGGGTGGGAGAAGCGCAGCCGCTGGGTGAGGTCGTAGAGCTCGATGTCGACGCCCAGGTCGTACGAGTTGAGCTTGAGCTCGTAGCCGGGCACCAGCCCGCCGTCCTCGGCGACGTCGAGGTAGACCCAGGCGGTCTCACCGTCGACCTCGTACCGCCAGTGGCGGTAGCGCGTGGGGTCGGTGTCGAAGTCGACCTGCGGCGGGATGTCGGCACCGGCACCCTGCGGGGCGGCCGGAGCGTCCTCGAGAACGGTCACGGTGGTGGTCCTCCCTTGTCGTGCGGACCACACTCTACGAGAATTCGACGCCAGTGCATAGAGCTGTAGAACGTTGGAGGACCGGATGACGTGGCAGTGGATCGCCGAGCAGGAACCCCGCTGGGACCAGGGCAAGGCCGCGGCGCTGGGCGACCTGCCGCCGACCCTCTTCGGGCTCGGCTACCCCGAGGTGGGCCAGCACCTCGGTGACACGTGGTGGCGCGTGGAGGACGACGCCGGCGCGGCCGTCGGCTACGGGCGCCTCGACGACACCTGGGGCGACGCCGAGATCCTGATCGTGGCCGCACCGCAGGCGCGCGGCACCGGCGTCGGGACGTTCGTCCTGGAGAACCTCGAGCGCGAGGCCGCGTCCCGGCAGCTCAACTACGTCTACAACGTCGTCCCCACCCGCCACCCCGAGGGCGAGACCGTGCGGGAGTGGCTCG
This sequence comes from Actinomycetospora sp. CA-053990, assembly GCF_050948445.1. Taxonomy (NCBI): domain Bacteria; kingdom Bacillati; phylum Actinomycetota; class Actinomycetes; order Pseudonocardiales; family Pseudonocardiaceae; genus Actinomycetospora; species Actinomycetospora sp. CA-053990. Next base: position 4,177,674 of record NZ_CP192043.1, read on the forward strand.
GCGCGCACGGCTTCACGGCCACCGAGGTCGGCGAGCTGCGCAAGAAGGTCGCGTCGGGGGCGGCGCCGGGCGGGGCGTGACCGACGGCCGGGCCCGGGAGATCGGGTGGACCTTGTCCCCGTGGCACGGACGTCCCTACGTTGTGATCTGCGTTGCACCGGCGGCGTACGACGAGGGGACAACGGATGAGTGACCAGCTCGCCGGCCGGAGAGTGCTGATCACGGGCGGCGCCCGCGGGCTCGGCGCCGGGATGGCGACGGCGATGGCGGCCGCCGGCGCCTCGGTGATGCTCGCGGACGTGCTCAAGGACGTCGGCGAGCAGACCGCGGCCGAGATCGGGGGCGCGCGCTTCGTCGAGCTCGACGTCACCGACGACGCGCAGTGGGAAGCAGCCGTCGCGCACACCGTCACCGCGCTCGGCGGGCTCGACGTGGTGGTCAACAACGCCGGCATCGAGATCACGTCGCTGCTCGTCGACACCGAGCCCGACGACGTCCGTCGGATGCTCGAGATCAACCTCCTGGGCACGATGCTCGGGATCAAGCACGCGTTCCGCGCCATGCGCCCCGGCGGTGCGGCCGGGCACGGCGGGTCGGTCATCAACATCTCGTCGGTGGCCGCGACCATCGCCTTCCCGGCGATCGCGGGGTACTCGGCCACCAAGTCCGGCGTCGACCGGCTCACCCGCGTGGCCGCGATGGAGTCGGGCAAGCTCGGCTACGGCGTGCGCGTCAACTGCCTCTACCCCGGGCTGGTGCCCACCGACATGGGCGTGAAGCTCGCGGTCGAGACCTCCGCGCTCGGCCTGTTCGAGAGCCCCGACGCGGCCGTCGGCGCGGTCGTCGAGCTCACCCCGTCCGGGCGCCTCGCCGAGGTGTCCGACATCGCCGACGCCGCGGTCTTCCTCGCCTCGGACGCGTCCCGGTTCGTCAACGGCGTCGGCCTCCCGGTCGACGGCGGGATGGGCATGTAGTCGTGGCCCTGACGTCCTGGCTGGACAAGGGGGCGTCGCTCGGGCCGGACGCCCCCTGCCTGACCCTCGACGGCACGTCGCTGTCCTACGGCGACGTCGTCGACCTGAGCCACCGTGTCGCCCGGGCGCTGCGGCGCTCGGGCGTCCGGCCCGGGGACAAGGTCGGCATCCTCTCGGCCAACGACCCCGTCGCGTTCGCCTGCGTCTTCGGCATCGCCCGCGCCGGCGCCGTCTGGTGCCCGATCAACCCGCGCAACGCCGGCGACGAGAACCGCGAGCTGCTCGAACTGTTCGACTGCGCGGCCCTGATCTTCCAGAGCGGGTTCGGCGAGCTCGTCGAGTCCATCGCCCCGGCGCTCCCGCAGCTGGGGACGGTGGTCTGCCTCGACGGACCACGATCCGGGGCTCCGTCCTTCGCCGACTGGCTGGCCGCCGCCGACGGCGACCCGCCCGCCGAGGCCGAGCCGCCGGGCGAGGTCGTCGCCCTCGTCGGCACCGGGGGCACCACCGGGCGACCGAAGGGCGTGATGCTCACCGACCGGAACCTCGAGGCGATGTCGGCGATCACGCTGATGAGCTATCCGTTCGAGGGACGGCCCGTCTACCTGGCGCTCGCCCCGCTCACCCACGCCGCGGGCGTGCTCTGCTTCCCGGTGATGGCGCTCGGCGGGGAGATCGTCGTGATGGCCACACCCGACGTCGGCCGGTTCCTCGCCCTCGTCGAGCACCACCACGTGACGCACACGTTCCTGCCGCCGACACTGATCTACATGGTGCTGGGGCACCCCGACCTGGACCGGACGGACCTGCGCTCGCTGCGCTGCTTCTGGTACGGCGCCGCGCCCATGTCGGTGGCGCGCCTGGAGGAGGCGCTCGAGCGGATCGGGCCGATGGCGCAGCTCTTCGGGCAGTCCGAGGCGCCGATGATGGTCTCGACGATGTCGCCCGCCCAGCACCGTCGGCGGGACGGATCCGTCGCGCGGTCCCGCCTCGCGTCGGCGGGCCGGCCGTCGCCGCTGGTGACGGTGGGGATCATGTCGGACGCCGGCGCGTTGCTGCCGGCCGGCGAGCGCGGCGAGATCGTCGTCCGCGGCTCGCTGGTGATGGCCGGCTACTACAAGAACCCCGAGGCCACCGCGGAGGTCTCGGCGCACGGCTGGCACCACACCGGCGACATCGGCTACCTCGACGACGACGGCTACCTCTTCATCGTCGACCGGGCGAAGGACATGGTCATCACCGGCGGGTTCAACGTGTACTCCGCCGAGGTCGAGCAGGCCCTCATGGCGCACGAGGCCGTCCGCGACTGCGCGGTGATCGGCCTGCCGGACGAGAAGTGGGGCGAGCGGGTGACGGCCGTGGTCGAGCTCGTGCCGGAGCGCTCGGTGTCCGGCGACGACCTCGTCGCGTTCGTCAAGGCGCGGATCGGCAGCGTGAAGGCGCCCAAGCAGATCGAGTTCTGGGACGCCCTGCCGCGCTCCACCGTCGGCAAGATCCTGAAGACGGACGTGCGGGCGGCGCTGACGACCTCCTAGCTCTGCCGTTTCCGGTGTGCCCGGAGCTGATCCGGGGTCGGACGGAAGACCGCGCCGTCGTTGTAGCGGCGCTCCAGGTCCGCGGCGACCTCCTCCATGTACTCCTCGACGCCTGTGGACATGTTGTCCGGGACGCCGGTGGCGTCGGGGCGGCGGGCGGTCCAGTAGACGGCGGCACGGAAGCGGGCGAACACCGCGTCGTTGACGTAGAAGCTGCGGTAGCCGTTGCCGTCGACGTCGATGGCGGGGTCGTCGAGCGCCGTCGCCCAGCCGTGCCCGGCATCCGCTCCGCGTCGTCGGGCGCCGCGGGCCGCGGCGGAACCCGCGCGGGGCTTCGCGGGCTTGTCTCTTGCGGGCTCGACCTTGGCGGAGCCGTCCGTTGCCGGGCCGTCCTTCGCGGACGTGCTCGAGGTCGTCGGGGTGGGCTTCCGGGTGGTCGGGGTGCCCGGGTCGGGGGCCGGCGACGGCGCAGGGGCGGCGTCCGCGGGCGCCCGGTCCGGAGTCGGCTCGGGTGGCGGGGTCTCGCTCTCCGGTGCCGTCGCGGCGGGTCGCCGCGCCGCCCGGCGGGGCGACGGTGCCGGTGCGTCGGGGTCGATGCTCATCCGGCGCCGCAGTTCGCGCGCCTTGCTCGTCATGCGGACGCCTCGGTGCTCGCGTCGCTCTCCGACCCGGCGCGGCGCAGCTCGAGCATGAAGTCACGGAAGAGCACGGCGAGGTTCGACGACGACACGTCGCGGCGATCACCCAGTCGCTCGCCGAGCTGGAACGCCTCGTGCACCGTGGCCCGGCGCGGAACGACCGCGCGGATCTCGTCGCCGAACTCCTGGCGCGCCTCCTCGTAGATCGCCTCGTCCATTCCCACGCGGAGGTCGAAACCGCTCAGCACGACGCCCGCCCATTTCAGGGGGTGCGCGCGCTGGATGCGTCCGACGCGATTGCGCGCCTCGAGAGCCTTGCGGACGGCGTCGCGCGTGGGGGCGATGGGCGCGTAGGCGACATCGGCGGCGTACATGGCCTGGGCGACGAGGGACCCGGTGCGACCACCCGTGTCGATGAGCACCAATCCGTACGACGACGAGATTCCCGCCCTTTCCAGCAGATCGCGGAGCAACCACGTGTCGATGAGGCTCGCCTGCGCCACGGCCCCGAGCGAGGATCCGGCGGGAACGAGATCGACGTCCTCCCACTGGGTGTCGAGCACTTCCTCGCCGAGACGTTCCGCGCCGGCGTCGATGTCGAGCTCCGCGGAGCCCTCGAGCGCCCCGGCCGCCTCGAACACGTCGCCGAGCCCGCTCGACTGCGCGGGGACGCCGAACTTGGTGCTCGCGTTGCGCTCCGGATCGGCGTCGACGATCAGCGTGGGGATGCCGAGCCGCGACGCCTCGCCGGCCATGAGCACCTGCCACAACGTCTTGGCCACCCCGCCCTTCCCGCTGAGCACCGTCACCGCGGTCATGTGTCGCTCCTGTCTCTTGCTAGAGAGGCGTTGCTGGCAAGGATGGCGTCCGAGGCGTTGCTCGTATGTGTGGCCTCTCGGACGTTCCGGGCCTGACGAGCGAGAGACGTCTCGGACGCGTCCGACCGTACGACGGCGGGCCCGCCGAATGGGCGCACTAGCAGGAACCCGTGGCGGTGATCATCGGGACACGCCGGGGCCGGCGCCGTCGTCACCCGTCGGCTTGACGCGGTGGCGAGCGTCCGGCTAACTTCCTGCCCGTCGTGGTGCTGGGGACTCGCACCGACGATGAACCGCAGGACCCGCCGCGTGAGCTCCGGCCGCGAGCGACCTGCCCAGCAGGACCGGTGCGACCCACCGCGTGAGCTTCGGCCGCGGATGGCGACGACACCGTCGGTGTTCGCTCTCTCCTCCCTTCCGTGTTCCGGTGCCGATCTCTCGGCCAGCCGGGCTTCTCGCAGGAGCGCCTCTCCATGTCCCCCGCCGGTGTCCGCAGTGGCACCCAGTGCGTGCTCGACGGTCTCGTGACCGTCGTGCTGCGCGCGCTGGTGTGGTCGCTCGGGCTCGCCGCCGGGGCGCTGGTCCTCTGGTTCGCGTCGAACGTGCTCGCGCCGATCCCGGCCACGGCCGCCACCCGCGAGGTGGCGCTGACCGCGAACGCCACCCCGCTCGTGGCCACCGGACCGCCGAACCCGAAGCCCGCAGGTGTCGTCTCCGGCGGCTCGGACTCCTCGAACTCCGCCCCCGCGGCCAACGGTGCCGACACCACCGGCGGCGGCTCGGACGCGTCGAACTCCGCCCCGGCCGCCAGCGACGACTCGGGCGGGACCACGGACTCGGCGAACTCGGCCCCCGCGGCCCAGGACGATTCCGGTAGCGACTCCAGCAGCAGCGAGAGCAGCGACTCCGGCGGCGACTCCGGTGGCGAGGAGGCAGCGGCATCGGACGACTCTTCGGGCGACGATTCCTCGAGCGACGACTCCGCGAGCTCGGACGACTCCGGTGGCGAGGAGGCCGCGGCATCGGACGACTCCTCGAGCGACGACTCGGGCGGCGAGGAAGCCGCAGCGTCCGACGATTCCTCCGGCGACGATTCTTCGGGCGACGACTCCGCGAGCTCCGACGACTCCGGCGGCGAGGAAGCTGCCGCGTCCGACGATTCCGGTAGCGACGACACCGCCGAGGCCGACGATTCCGGCGACGACCAGCCACAGGCCACCGTGAGCGACGGCTCGAACAACAACGACGGCGACCCCACCAACGACGACACGACCGCCGACGGCGGCTCGGTCCCGGCCGGCGGCGAGAGCAGCGACACCGAGAACGGTGACGCCGGCACCGACGAGGCCACCGGAGACGACGATTCCGCCGAGGCCGCCGATTCCGCGGAGGCCGACACCGCGGACCAGCAGGAGAACGCGGCCGTCAGCGACGGCTCGAACAACAACGACGGCGACCCGGCCAACGACGACACCACCGCCGACGGCGGTTCCGTCTCTGCCGGCGGCGAGAGCACCGACGCCGAAACCGCGGACGCTGAGACCGATGAGGCCACCGCGGGCGACGACTCCGGCGACTCCAGCGAGGCCGACGATTCCGCCGAGGCCGACACCGCGGACCCGGAGAACGCGACCGTCAGCGACGGCAGCAACAACAACGACGGCGACCCGGCCAACGACGACACCACCGCCGACGGCGGCTCAGTCCCCGCCGGTGGCGAGAGCAGCGACAACGACGACACCACCGCGGGTGAAGACGCCGATATCCGCGAGGCCGGCGATTCCGGCGGGACCGACACCGACGACCAGCAGAACGCCGCCGTCACCGACGGGAGCAACAACAACGACGGCGACCCCACCAACGACGACACCACCGCCGACGGCGGCTCCGTCCCCGCGGGCGGCGAGAGCAGCGACGCCGAGGCCGCCGATGCCGGCACCGATGAGACCGCCGCCGGCGACGACGCTCCCGCGGGTGACGACGCCAGTGGTCACGACGCCGGCGATGCGAGCGAGACCGACACCAACGACCAGCAGAACGCCGCCGTCACCGACGGCAGCAACAACAACGACGGCGACCCGGCCAACGACGACAGCACCGCCGACGGCGGATCCGTTCCCGGCGGCGGTGAGCCCGAGGCCACACAGGACGATGCGAACGCGATCGCCGACCACGAGGGCGCCGACGGCACCCGTCCGGCGACCACGGAGGACGACAGTGCCGGCTCGGCATCGGCGACCGCGGCCGACCGGGGACTCGACACCGGACGCTCCGGCGACGACGGCGAGATCTCACCCGGGGCCGGTCAGGCCGACGCAGGACCGGACTACACCGACACGGAGGGCGACGGCGACCGGGCCGCCGATCCCACCGATGCCGACCAGCACAGCGACGAGAACGCCGACGCCCACCCGATCAACGGGCCTCCGAACCAGGACGCCGAGCACCAGACAGCCCTCGCGGTCTCCGACAACAACAACGACGGCGACCCCACCAACGATGACACCACCCCGGACGGCGGATCCGTCGACACCGGCGGCATCCCCGCGGCCCTCCGAGACGACCAGCCCCAGGGCACTCCGGCGGACACCGCCGAACAGGCCGGGCTCTACACCCCGCAGACCCTCGACGACGACGCCCTCACCGACACCGCGACCGGCGACGACGGCAACAGCACGCCGGCCGACACCCGGACCGCGACCGGACAGGGCGACGCCGCCACCGAGGACCCCGCCACCGGGGACGCGACCTCCGGTGACGCCGAGGTGGGCGGCGCGGACGAGGGGCTCGGGCCGAACGGCGAGCCGTGGGACGAGAAGTACGTCCCCGATCCCGACGCCGGCACGGGCGAGCCCTTGCCGAACGGCAACGGCGAGGTCATCGGCGTCAACAGCCGCGGCGACCGCATCGTCGAGTACGAGGGCGCCGGGCGCGGCACCGTCGACAACTCCGGTGCGAGCAACGACATCGTCGGCATCGAGGGCAACTCGGCCGACGAGGTGCCCGCCGACGTCCAGCAACGGGTCGCGGACTACCAGAACGGTGTCACCCGTCCGGACCCGGACGACCCCGCGGACCCGAACACGCCGGCGGACAGCGGCTGCTCCGCGTCGAGCGGCGTCACCAGCTGCAGCGCCTCGGTGACCGGCCCTGACGGCGAGGAGCAGACCGACCAGACCGTCGGCGGCACCCTCATCACCGGCGACCCCGAGCCGGCGCAGGTCGACGTCCCGGTCGTGGGCACCGCGCAGTGCGACGCGGGCGCCAACAGCTGCTCGAGCGCGGCGCACGGAGCGACCGCCGAGTCCGGGGGTCGCGACGAGCACGACAACGCGATCACCCTCGACCCCACGAGCGGCGCCGTCGAACCCCGCTACAGCGGCGACGGACGCGCGACCGACGCCGAGGGCCGGGTCGTCGACACGAACGACGGCGGCCAGGTCGACCACCTCGACGATCTCGGTCCCGGCGGGCCCGTGGTCGCCGCCGGCGGCGGCACCGGGGAGATCACCGACAGCCGCGGCAGCACCGCCCAGGTGCACGGCACGAACGAGGACGGCACCGGCGGGAGCAGCACCCTCACCGAGGGCGCGGCGAACGGCGCGACGACCTTCGCCACCGACGGGCCCGACTGGGGCGTCACCACGCCCGTCGGCGACCGGCAGGACGCCATCGCCGGCGCCCGCGCCACCGACGCCGAGGTCCGGCTCCGGGGACCGAACGGCGAGGCGGCCCGGGTCGATTGCCAGGACTGCCGCGCGCAGTTCGCCGAGGGCGAGGGCGGCAACGCCCCGAACGGCCGGCTCGACGCGCAGAGCCGCGACGCCGACGGTGCCCGGGCCCGTGTCGACACGACCGGGCGCGACTCCGAGGTCCACGACGCGACCGGCCGTCACTACGAGAACCGCACCGAGGACGCGGGCCGGCTCGCCCTCGTCGGTACCGACGCCGAGGGCTGGGGCGGCAACGCCACCTGCGTCGGTGACTGCTGGGCCACCGACCGCACCGGCGCCACCGTGCACGCCGGCACTGCGGACGTGACCGACCCGATGAACCCGACCAACGAGGACGGCACGCCGCGGCGCGAGCACCAGATGGGCACCATCAACCACCGGTTCGCCACCGGCGCGGACGACGGCGGCGAGTGGACGGCCGGCAACCTCTGGAGCGAGACGAGCTCCACGGTCCCCGAGGGCGGCTCGGTCTCCTACCGCCCGACCCACGGCGGCGGCGGGAGCTTCACCCAGTTCTTCCCCGACACCGTCGATCGCGGGGGCGCAGCCTGCAACTTCGGCTCCGGCGGGAACTGCTCGGGCGCCAGCGCCGACGGTCAGCACCGGGTCTCGATCAGCGGCCCGACGACCATGGACCCGCCGCCCGGGGTCGAGGCCGACCAGCGGGGCGTCCGGCTCTCCTACGACGGCGGCTGGAGCACGTCCGAGCTGGGCGTGGGCTCCGACCAGAGCAACGACGCGCCCGACGCCGAGCGGATGCCCTGGCTCGCGGTGCCCGATGACGCGGTGACGGGGCTGGACGACCAGTACACCCACGGCGCCGAGCGACCCGTGGACACCCGCGACGGGCAGGTCGCCGGCCAGTCGGACTCCGGTCTCCCGGCACTGACCGTGAACGGTCCCTGGTTCGAGGGGGCCCGGGACTCGCTCGGCATGAGCACCCTGCGCAGCCAGGTCGGTGAGCAGCAGTCCGCCACCGCGGTGGGGCCGCAGTTCGACGGCGTCGAGCGGCAGATGCTCGACGGTCTGGCCGACGGCACCCTCTCGCCCGACGAGCGGCGCGGGATCGTCGACGGTGTCGGTGCCATCGAGGAGCAGAACCCCGGCGTGATCGACCGCTGGGGCGACGACCGCGGTCTCGTCGACACCATGACCGCCTATCAGCAGGCGCAGCCGGAGTACGCGCAGTACCTCGCCGGCCGCTCGCCCGAGGTCACGTGGCAGGCGCTCGGCGTGCCCGAGGGCGACCCCCGTCGCGCCCAGGCGCCCACCGGCGACGACGTGCGGGCCGCGGCGGACGCGATCGTCGCCCAGCAGCGCGGCGTGATCGACACCCGCACCCGGCTCGCCGACCTGGCGGACTCGCCGCAGTCGCAGGACCTCGCCCGACGCACCGGGGAGTTCGAGGACCAGCTCGCCGCCGCCCAGCAGGACGGCGTCACGCAGGCCGAGGCCGACGCCCTCAACGCCGCCCGCGACGGGATCCTCACCGATGCGGTGCCGCTGGACGCCCAGCAGCGTGACCTGCTCGCCCAGGTCCGCGACCAGCAGGGCGATCTGCGGGATCTCGACATGGCGCTCGCCACGACCTCCGGTCTGGCCGGCGTCGACACGATCCCGGACCCCGCCTACGCCGCGGGGCTCGCGCTGCCCGGGGGCACGCTCGACCTGGTCGACCACCTGCAGGACGGGCTGCCTGCGCCCGCCGACGCGGAGTCGGCGGAGTACCAGACCGCGCTCGGCGACATCAGCCGCATCGCGGATCTGCAGTACCGCGGCGCGGTCGACGACGACCGCGACATCCTCAGCCCCCTGGGCGCTGCCCGGCTGCCGTCCACCACCGTTCCCGACGTCCCCGGCGCGATGCGTCTCGGCGTCACCGTCGACGAGGAGCTCGGCCGGCCGACCGGTGCCCTGACCGACGACTACTACCGACGCCTGCTCGACCCGACCACGGCGCAGCAGCGCCCGACCCCCGACCAGGCGCAGGTCGACCACGACCCGAACTCCCTCATGCGCCTCGCCGCCGCGGCCGGCCCGGACCCGTACGGCGCGACCTACGACCCGAGCGGCGTCCGCGACGCCGCCGACCGCCTCGTCCTCTCCGACCCCGGGGGCGTCCTCGCCGCGCACTACGCCACGCAGGTCGACCAGGACCCGACCGGCCGGCGCGGAGCGGCCGGAACGTGGTTCGACCAGTCCTGGCTCAAGCCCGACGACTGGGACGCGTGGACCGCTCAGTTGGACGAGCAGGGCCAGGACGGTCTGGCGGACGTCCAGGACCGGGCCAACAAGCCCTTCTGGGACGCGGTCGCCGGCCGGATCAGCGACAGCCAGAACCGGGCGAACGGCATCGACCCGACCGAAGCACGGGTGAACCCCGGCGCCAACGAGGCCGTGGCCCAGGGCCTGGTCGCCTTCCCGAAGCTCGCCGAGTCGCTGTGGACCGAGGTCGGCTACGTCCCCTCGGGTCTGGGCGCCCCCGACTGGATGCTCACCGAGGAGACGGTGCGCGCCCGGGAGCAGGGCCTCCCGGCCTCCGAGGTCCGGCCGTTCAGCGACGGCATGATCCACATGGTGCAGGGCACGTCCGGCCGCGTCACCGGTCTCGTCTCCGGTGCCTGGGACGCCGCCTCCCGCGGCTACGTGGGCGACCAGCTCGACGCCGACGGCAACGTGGTCGTCGATCTCGTCAGTGGGCGCCCGGTGCAGGCCAACCCGTGGATGACCGCGATGGAGGACCTCGGGACGGCCAGCCTCGTCACGGGTCCGGTCGGCGGGGCGATGGGCCGCGGCGCCGCCGGGCTCTCCACCCGGGCGGGCGCGTTCACCGAGGAGGCGTCCGCTCTCCGCGCCGGTCTGCGCGACACGCCGGACGCCGACGTCGTCCTCGACGGGCGGACCTACAAGCCCGCCGAGGCCCGGCAGCGCGCGGACGCGCTGGACGTCATGGCGCGGAACTACACCGGCTACGCCGCCGGGATGTCCCGCGACGCCCGGATCGTCAACGGCGTCACGCAGGCCGGCGCCGCCCCGATCCTGCTCTGGACGCGCGGCGGGCGGGTACTCGCCGACGCGGCCGGGCGCGGGGTCCAGGCCGGCGGCGACGCCCTCATCCGCGCCGGCGACCGGCGGGCCCCCGTGGCCGAGGACGGGAACGTCACGCGACCCGGGTCGGCGACGACCCTCGACCGCGCGGGACGCGGTCTCGGCCGCGCCGGCCAGACGCTGCGCGACATCGGCGAGGGCGGGGCCCTCCAGCCCGTGCGCTGGCGCGACCAGACCGCCCGCGACCGCGACCTGCTCGGCCTCGAGCGCACCGCCGACACCGAGGGCATCGCCCGCGCCCACGCCGAGTGGCAGGGAGCGCATCCCCGGCCCGAACGCGGCCCCGACGAGTCCGCCGCCGACCACGCGTGGAACGAGTCGCGGGCGCGCGCCGAGTCCGGCGAGGCCACCCGCGCGGCCGGACGCCTCATCGACCGCCGCACCCGGACGCGCGCCGAGGGCGTGCCCGCGAGGGACGGTGAGCGGGGTGCGGACACGTCCCCGGACGCCTCCCCGACGACACCCGACGAGCCCGTGACGCCCCAGGCCCCCGACGGGCCCGACGGCATTCCCCCGACGCCCGGGGAGCCGGCGGCTCCTCAACGGGAACGCGGGCGGCGGCGGTCCCGGGGCGGCGCGCACGGCGCCGCCGCGGACACTCCGGGCGGCGCGACGGGTGGCCGGCCCGACGGCGACGGGGGCTCACGCCCGACGGCGCGCGCGAGCACGTCCCGCGGCCGGACGGGTCGCGGACCAGCGGCACGGACCCGCCGGTCCTGACGCCCGATCAGCTCACCACCCGGAGCGCCCGCCCCGTGCGCGAGCTCGCCGAGCAGATCGGCGTCCGCGAGCAGACCCTGCGCGACCTCGCCGCCCGCGACGAGGCGACCGGCATCGAGCTGGTCACCGACGAGGCCGGCACGAGCCACATCGCCCGGCGCGAGATCACCCCCGAGACCACCCCCGCTACCCCCGTGGCCGGCACGGCCGCGACCCGGGAGCCGACGCTCGCCGAGCTGGCCGAGCGCCACGGCCTCCCCGAGAGCACCGTCCGCGAGCACCTCGAGGGCGACCGGTTCGAGATCGTCGCCGACGAGGCCGGCGCCGAGCGGGTCGTCCCGCGCGACCGGCCCGACGGCGACGACATCGGCGTCGTCCGTGCCGACCCCGACCTGCGGGTGCGCGCCGCCGAGGTCCGCCGCGCGGCCGACGCGATGACGGAGCGCTCGGCCGAGGACATCCTCGCCGAGCTGCGCGCCGACCCCTCCCCCGACCGGGTCGTCGCGGCGGTCACCGCCGTGCACGACCGCGCGGCCGAGGCGTACAACGCGACCCACCCCGAGGCGACGCGGCGCGAGCCGGTCACGCCGGAGATGATCGAGGCCGACCTCGCACTGCTCGACGGCTTCCACGTCCAGAAGGAGACCGGCGGCCGGAAGACCCAGATCGGGATGACCTACCTGGCCACCCGCCTGGTCCGCGCTCACCTCACCGGGCAGCCGCTGCGCGGCGGTACGGACCTGGTGGTGCACTCCGCCGAGACCGCCGGCGACGCGGTGCGCGGCTACACCGACTTCCTCGATGCGGTGAACGCCCGTTTCGGCACCGAGTTCACGCTCGGGCACCTGCGGTTCGGTGGCGACGGGGCCACCGCCCGGGCCGCCGCCCGCGCCGCCGACATCACCGTCGGCACCATCCACGACTTCGGCTTCGACGACGTCCTGCTCGACGCCCAGCCCCGAACGCGGGGTACCGGCCGCTCCGAGGTGCGCCTCGTCGACGAGGCCGACCTGATCATGGATCACGAGGGGCAGACGCCGCTGCGGGTCTCCGGCGAGCAGGGCCGGCGGGTCGCCGTCCGGGACGTCGTCGCCGCCGACGACATGGCCCGCGCCCTCGCCCACCAGGACCACCTCACCGACGGCCAGGTCAACCGGGCCGGGCTCGAGCACCTCCGGCGGGCCTTCGGTCTCGACCTCACGCTGCCCCGGAACGCGGCTCTGCGCGCCCGCCTCGATCGCGCCGTCTGGGCCCGCCACACCCTCCCCCGCGGTGCGTGGAAGGTCATGGACGACGGACGGCTCGTGCTCGTCGACGAGATCGCCGGGCGGGCCCTGGAGGGCCGCACCTACCAGGACGGCTATCAGTCCGCCCTGGAGTACGTCGCGTTCCACGATGCCGCCCGCATCACCGCACCGCGCCGCCTCGTCGGCGAGACCACCGCGCAGGACGTCCTCGGCGGCACGACGGAGGTCGTGGGGATGTCCGGCACCCTCAGGACGTCGAGCCGCGTCCTGCTCGAGCGCTACGGCCGGCGGGTCTACCTCGCCCCGCGGAACAAGGAGTCGCAGCTCACCGGACCGGCCGAGCCCGTCCAGCACGCGGGTCAGGACGCGAAGATCCAGGCGGCCGCCGGCGAGATGCTGGACATGGCCCGGACCGGCCGGCCGCAGCTGGTGTTCTCCTCCCACACCCGGCAGGGCGACCTCATCGCCGCGCTCGAGGCGCACAACGCCCGCGTCCGTGAGGAGGCGCTGGACGCCGGGCTCGACCCCGCCGAGGCCCCGGTCCTGCACTACGAGGTCATCGACCCGTTCATGCCCGAGACCGGCGAGGGCAGCGTCGCCGAGGTCGTCTCCCGCGCCGGCGAGCCGGGCAGGATCACGCTGGCGACGAACCGCGTCGGCCGCGGGACCGACGTGTCGATCGGTCCCGAAGCCGAGGCGCTCGGCGGCCTGCACGTGATCATCACCGACACGGTGCCCGCCTGGATGTTCCAGCAGCTGAGCAGCCGGGCCGGCCGCAACGGTCAGCGGGGTTCCTACTCCCAGCACGTCGCGCCCGACGACCTCGCCTACCGCACGCCCGACGGCTACGTGCTCGCCGCCGACGCGCCTCCCGCGCTGACGAGCCCCGAGCTCGGCCTGCTCCTCAAGGCCCAGCAGCGTCTGGGCCAGGGTGGGATCGAGGCCGCCTTCCGTCGCGACGGTGCGACCGGATCGGTGGTCCCCCGGGGCGGTGTCGTCCGGGACGGTGTGTGGACGGCGCTCCCCCAGGACGCGGCCGGCATCGACCTCCCCCGGTACGCCATGGCCCGCGCCGGCCAGCGCGTCGACGGCCTGACGGACGCGCAGTGGACCGAGCTGCAGGACCTCGCGACGCGGGTCGGCGCGGTCCCGCAGGGCACGCCGGAGGCGGGCCGGGTCGCCGAGCTCATCCCCGAGCGCCAGGTCCACTACGACGCGGCGCGCGCGGCACGGGGCATGGCACAGGCGGCCGCCGGACTGGAGCGGGCCGAGGCGGTCGGCGCCGAGACGGGCATGACGCCCGCGCAGGTCGCGGACACCCTCCTGGTCGCCGAGGGCCTGCAGCTCCGCGGTGCGGCGATGGAGCCTGGCGCCGACCTGGCCCTCGCCCAGCTGCCGGAGAACGAGCGCCAGGCCCTGATCGACCACCTCCGCGGGCGCGCCGGGGTCGACGCGGCCGCGCTCGACGCCGCGCTCTTCCAGCTGCGGGCGGGGCAGGAGGGCGTGCCGGGTGCGGGCCGTGCGGTGCTCACGCCGTCCGCCGCCCGCGAGCAGGCGCTCGCGCAGCTCGCCACCGAGGGGACGCCGGCCACGCCCGAGGCCGTGCACGAGCTGATGGGCGAGCTGTTCGAGGCGCTGCACCCGACGGAGCAGGCGCTGTGGAACCGGCAGAACGAGATCGAGGGCCTGCTCGTCGGCCTCGACCTCGACGCCCAGGGCCGCGAGGCGCTCTCCGCGGCGCTGCAGCAGGAGGGCGTCGGCACCGTCGCCGGCCTGCTCGCCCGCGGCGACGAGGGACTCGGGGACGCGGGCGCCGCCGCCGTGACCGCCGCGCGCGCCCGCCTCACCGAGCACCCGCTCGCTCCGCTCGACTGGCGCCGCGAGCACCGCGACGGCCTGGCCGCCCAGCCGCTCTGGGGCGACGAGCAGGTCACCGGCGTGGCGGCGGAGCTCCTCGCCGACGTCTACGGCGGCTCCGTCGGCGAGTGGGCCGACGTGGTCCGCCTGCCGCTCATGCTCCGGGCGCTCGGGCTGCCCTCGGTCGTCGACCTGCTCGCGCGGATGCACGCCGTCGGGATGCTGCCGGCCGAGCTCGACGCCATGCTGGGGCGCGCCACGCGCGGCGAGCTCACCCCGCCGACCTCGCGGTCCTCGTCCCCCGCGCCGCCGGCGCCACCCTGCGCGACGCGCAGGCCCCCACCGAGCGGCCCGGGCAGCTCCTCGCGCTCGCTCTCGTCGACCTGAACCTGCGGGCGCAGCACGGCGAGCGGGCGCTGCAGCCCGGTCCCGGAACCGCGCGGATCGACCAGCTCCGCGCCTCCGGCGCCCCGGCCGCCGCAGTGAACGACCTGGTCGACGCGCTCGAGGGGCCCGCTCGCGCGCTGGCCCCCGCCGCGCTCGACGAGCTCCTCCTCCAGGCCGGGGCGGACCCTGACCACCTGCGCGAGCAGGTGGACACCTTCGCCACGGAGAACGGGCTCGCCTGGGACGACGGTGTGCGCGACGGCGTCGCCCGCGCGCTCGGGGACGCGACCCAGTCGCAGGGCGCGACCGGCGGCGGCACGCCAGGCACTGGCGGCACCGGCACTCCGGGTGCTCCCGGCACCGGCCCTCCTGGCACGGGCACTCCCGGCACCGGCACTCCTGGCGCCCCGGCCACGCCGGGCGGGCCTTCCGTCACGGCCGGGACCGCACCGGTGACCGGCGGCGGCGGTGCCGGGGCGGCCGGTGCGCCCGACGGCGACGCGACCGCGGCCCCCGCGGAGACCGGCACCGCGGGCGCGCTCCAGACCGCACGACTCGGACGCTGGATCGCGACGGCGTGGGCGCGCGGACCCCCGGCCTTGGGACGCTTCCTCGCCGCACTCGGCGTCGGCACCCTGATCGCGCTCGGCCCCCTCGGTCTCGCCTCCGAGACCCTCACGGGTCCGGTGGCCGAGCAGGCCGCGACATCCACGCTCCGCGATGCCGGAGCGACCACCACTCTCCCGCTTGCGGTCCCCGCGGCCGACACGCAGCGCCCGACGGTGCTGTGGCTCCGGGAGGGCGACACGCTGGGCCGGATCGCCCGGTCCCTCGGCGTCGGGCTCGACGAGCTCGCCGCCGCCAACCCGACCCTCACCGACCTCGACCGTGTCGCGGCCGGAGCGCCGATCGCGCTGCCGGAGACCTGGCAGGGCACCTGGAACGTGCGCCGCGGAGACACCCTCGGCGCCATCGCCGGGCGCTTCGGGCTCACGCCCCCGCAGGTCGGCGCGCAGGACCCCGAACGCTTCGGCGGCCGGAGCCTCGACCTCATCCGCACCGGCGAGACCCTGCGGCTTGGCCCGGCCCCGACCACGCCCGGCGCGGAGCAGCCGAGCACGCCCCAGCCCGGCCAGGCCGGCCAGCCCACGACCCCCACCCCCACGGCGGCGCCAGCCCCCACGACGCCCGCCCCGACCACCACCACCCCGACCACCACCTCGCCCGTGGCGCCCCCGGCCCCTTCCCCGGCGCCGAGGCGCCCGCCGCGACGAGCACCTGGTGGCCCTGGGTCCGCGGCGGCGCCGCCGTCCTCGGCGCGACGGCGCTCGGGATCCTCGGACGGACCGCGCTCGCCCGCTGGCGGACCGCACGCACCCTGACCGGCTCGACGCCGGGCCGGCTGCTCCTCGCCGCGCCGCCCGTCGGGCCCTCGTGGCGCGAACGCCCGCTGTGGCGGGTGGCGGACGCGACGGACCGCCAGCGCCGCGAGATGGCGAGCTACGAGAAGCGCACGCAGGTGGTGCCGTGGCTCGCGGCCCGGCTCGCGGCGCTCGAGCCCGGCTGGGACCAGGGCCGCGTGCACCGCGAGATCGCCGGCGCGCTCGGCGTCGACGCCCGGACGGTCGCGGACCTCCTCGCCGGCACCCCGCGCATCACCCAGCCCTCGGACCCCGAGCTCCCGCGGCAGACGACGGGCGCCGCGACGCTCGCCCGCGTCACCAGGCACGCCGCCGGCCTGCGCCACGACGTCGACCGCGCCACCGAGCGCGTCGAGGATGCGCTCGCCGCCGCCCGCGACGCCGGGCACGGTCCGCGCGCCGTCGCCGCCGCGCTCCGTCTCGACCGCGCCCGGGCCCGCGCGCTACTTGCCGGCCTGCCCGACGTGGCGGCCCGCCAGCAGGAGGCGCTCGACCGTCTCGCCGCGGCCCCCGCCGGCGTGCCGCGCCCGGACCTCGCGGAGCAGGAGCAGCGCCTCCGGGAGCTGCTCGACCGGATCACCGCCCTCGTCGCGGCGAACGCCCCGACGGCGCAGGTGGACCGGGTGCGCGAGCAGGTCGTCGACCAGGCGCGCCGCCTGCGCGACGCGCGCTACGGCGACGGCCCCGCGGGCCGCGACGGGTTCCAGCGCCGGCACGGGGCCGACGGTCCGGCGGTCGCGCGGCCGACGACCACGCCGATGACGGACCGGCGCCGCCGTGGGCTCGCCGAGGCCCTCGCGGAGCCGGCCACGCTGCCCGGCGCCCCGAGGTCGGCGCGCGAGCTCCTGACGCTGGCCACGGCGGTGACCCGCGAGCTGCTCGACCCGTCGCTCGGGACCACCGCCCGTGACGCCTGGACGGCCCGCTTCCCGCAGGGCGCCCTCCCGGTCGCCGTCGCCTGGACGACGCTGCCGGTCGGGCACGCCGCGCCGTCGGCGCACACCTGGCGCAACGGCACGCTCGAGGTCGAGGTGAACCTCGGGCAGGGCCCCGGCGCCGCCGTCCACGAGATCACCGAGGCGCTGCTGGTCCGCGCCGGCTACCGGGACGCGGCGGCCCACCGCATCGCGACCTTCGCCGAGCGCGCCGTGCCCGCCCAGGTCGTCGCCGGGGACTCCTGGCTGACGGTGCGCGGCCGCCGCGACGTGGCCGACCTGCGCGAGGCCGGGCGCCACGACGAGCTGCAGGTGATGCTGGACCGCGTCGACCTGCTCCGCGGCGAGATCGCCGAGACCGGCCCGCACGGCCGGTGGACCGGGGTGCCCGACGCCGGCGCCTGGCGCGCCGTCGACGCCGCGTACGCCGAGGCCCTGGCCACGGAGATCCGCCGCGTCGGGGACGCCGAGCGCCGCCGCGGGGCGCTCCGACGGGTGGGTCGCGGCCTGCTGCGTCTCACCGGTGTCCCCCAGGTGTCGCTGCACCGCGCGGCCCGCGCCGCCGCGACCCGCGACGACGTCGGTCTGGTCGCGGCGCTCGACGACCACCACCGGGCGCTGGACGCGCTCGGGCAGGCCCGCACGGCCTACGCCCGTCGCGAGCGGTGGTTGCCCGCGCTCGTCGAGCGGCTGCGCGCCGACGGCCACGCCGACCCCGTCGGGGCGGTCGCCGCGGCCCTGCGGCTCGACCCCACCACCTCCCGCGCCCTCCTGGTCAGCGGCCGCGCCGAGCCCCCGGCGTTCCTGCCGATCGGGCTGCCGGCCACGGGCGTCCTCGGCGTCGTGCGCCGGGAGACCGACCGGCTGGCCACCGTCGTCGACGACCGCACCGCCGAGGTGCGGGCGGCCGCGGCCGAGCTCGCCGCGGCCCGCGACGCCTTCCGCACCGTGATGGCGGACCCGTTCACGCAGGGCGTGCGCCGCGGCCTGACGCACCGGTCGATGGCGCTCTGGACGGAGCCGCGCACCTCGATCGTGGTCTCGCACCTCACCCCGCTGATGCGGGTCGTGGACGGCGCGACGCTGGCCGACCGCGCCGACGCGGTGGCCGCGCTGACCGGCCGCTACGAGCCCGGTCTCGCCGAGCGTCTCGACGTCGTCGACCCGCTGCTCGGCCTCGTGAGCGGGACCCAGCGCGCGGCCCGGCTGGCGACCCGGCGGAGCCCGACCCCGGGCGCGGCGACCTCCCTCGCGGTGGCGTTCGCCGCGGTCGACGTCACCGTCTCCCCCGACGAGCTGGCGCACAGCGTCGCCGCGCTGCGCGTGCCGCGCCGGGCGGCCCAGGAGATCGGCAACCCCCGGCCGGCGTACGGCGCGACGTGGGACATGCACCTGCACCACGGCGACTACTCCGACCCGCGCTACACCCGCCTGACCGACCTCCTCGGCTGGCTGCGCGACGCCGGGCACACCGGCCGGGTCGTCCTGTCCCCCATCCCGCAGCGCGGCCGGGGCCTCGCGACCGCGGGCGGCGGCTTCTACTACGCCAACACCGGCGAGCTGCGCCAGGGCATCACCTTCGGCAACGCGATGCTGACGATGCGCGGGAAGTTCCCCGACGTCCGGCTCTTCGACGCGATCCGCGCCCTGCCCGACGACCTGCGCTGGCGAGCCCTGCCCGGCATCTCCGGAGCCCGCATCGACATCCCCGGCGCCCAGGGCTACCTGACGACGATGCTGCTGCTGAACCCGGACCTGGCCCACGTCGTCGCCGAGACGACGCTGGCCAAGGAGGCCGTCACGCGGCTGCTCGGCCCGCAGGCGGCGCACGTCCTGGCCCCCGAGTACGTCCGCTACGTCCGGCGGCTGAACACCGCCCTGCGCCTGATCAGCGACGAGGTCGGCGACCCGGCCGGTCAGATCGACCTCGTCGACCTCCGGCTGCTCTCCCCCGAGCTCGCGGGCCTGGTCACCGGCACCGGCCCCCGCGAGTACGTCGAGGTGCTCACCCGGCAGGCCGAGAACATCCGGGTGGTCCTCGAGGGTCTCGGGCGCACGGCGGAGGCCGACGCGCTGCGGACGCGCGACGCCGACGGCCGCCTCGCGCCCACCGCGACGCCGCCGGACCGCTACAGCCCCCACGTGCGCGAGCTCCTCGCGGCCGCGGAGCGCACGGGCCAGGTCGTGATCCTCCACAACGACGCCGGCGAGGCGATCCTGGACGCCGACGGCAAGTACGTCGCCGCGAGCCCCGACGAGCGCCACCTGCGTCCGCTGGTCGCGCTGTTGCGGAAGTACCCGGCTGCTCAGGTCTCGCTGTCGCACCTCGGGGTGGGCAAGTGGACCGAGCTGACCGTCGACCACCTCGGGGTGCTGCGCGAGGTGCTCACCCAGGAGGTGCACCGCCTCGAGGCGACGGGCCTCGGCCGGGAGGCCTTCCCGCGCCTGGTGTTCGACGTGTCCTGGAACGACCTCGCCCAGCACATCGAGCGCTCGGCCGACGTGCGCCGCGAGGTCATCGCCCTCGTCCGCGACTTCCCGCAGCACTTCGTCTACGGGTCGGACTCGGTGAAGTCGCCGTCGCTGCCGAACTACCTGCGCCACTACTACGACATGGCACCGATCCTGGCCGACGTCGCCACCGACGCCGCGGGTGCGGACGCCGTCGATCGGCTCCTGCACCGCAACGCCGAGGCGATGGTGGGCGAGGCCGCCCGCCGGGGTCGGAAGTTCGCGTTCGCCGAGCTCGCCGCCCCCGACGGCTTCTACGCCCAGCTGGTCGGCGCCGGCGTCCTCACCCCGGCGCGGCGTGCCGTCGTCGACGGCTGGCTCGCCGCCCGCGCGGCCGAGGGGATGACGGTACCCGGCCCGTCGGCCCGACCCCGGACTGGACGCCGGGTGCCGGGCGCGCCGCGCTGGACGCCTACCTCGCGCAGCACGAGCAGGTCGGCAACGCGATCGCCTGGCACAACGCGGTGGACCCGGCCGTGGTCGCCGGCCGCGACACCCCGACCCTGCGCTCCACCAACCGGCGCATCCAGCGGGCCGACCGCGACGCCGACCGCACCGACGCCGCCACGCGGGCCGCCGAGGATCGGCGCCTGGCCGCCCTGCCCGAGGGTCCGGTCGAGGCGCCGAGCCGGTGGCAGCGCCTGCGCGGACGCCCCGGGCAGCCGCGGGGCCGCCCGGCCGGGCCCTCGTCACCACCGCCGGTGGCACCCCTACACCCTCGAGGCGCTCATCAGCGCCCGCGAGGCCGACGCGATGTTCGCCGGTGGGCCCCTGGGCGACGCCGGACGCCGGGTTCAGCAGGACATGGCCCTGCGCCAGGTGCAGGCGTCCCAGACGCGCCTGGAGCGCTCGGAGACCCAGATCGCCGCCACGCGCGACGCCCTGCGCCGCGGCGCCCGCACCGGGCGCTGGGGCCTCGGCGCCGTACTGAGCGCCGGCGCGGGGGCGACGACATGGGCGCTCACCACGGGTCCGCTCTCCGAGCCCGGCAGCCTCGTCGGGGCCACGGTGGCGACGACGACGGTGGGCGCGATCCTCTCCGCCGTCGCGTTCGTCGTCCGCGGACTCGCCCTCACCCCGCGCACGGTGCGCACGCAGTACGTGCGCGTGCTGCACGAGGCGCCGATCGAGCGGGGCCGGCTCTCGCGCCCGATCGTCGAGCGCCTCGCCGCCGAGCTGCTGGGAAACCTCGCCTCCGAGGGACGCATGGCCGACGACACCGCCGCCGCGCGGATCGTCGAGCAGCGCGCGGCGACCATCCGCGTCGAGACCGACGAGTTCCTGCGCATCCTCGATGCGCTGGTGAACCTCCCCCTCGCCCGGGAGTACCGCGACCCGGCCACCGGCGCCGTGCTGCGCCCGACCGAGAGCCGCGCCGACCGGGAGGCCCTCGCGATCAAGGAGTACTCCACCTGGCACGACAAGGTCACCCGCGCCGCGGGCGCGACCGCGTCGTCGTTCACCGGGCTGCGCCCGCACAGCGGCCGGGTGGGCCGGACCCTGCAGACCGTCGTCGCGGGCACCTTCGCGCTCAACCTGACCTACCACGTCCTCGCCGGTCTGGCGGGCCTCACCGGCATCGCCACCAGCGGCGTCCCGCCCGACGCCGCCGGACTCGCCGTGGTCGCGGGCGTCCTCACCAACACCGTCTTCGCCGTCACCGACGTGCTGCTCGGCTGGCCCGCCTTCCGCACGGCGGCCGCGGGCCGCGCCGGCTGGGACGACACCAACGACCCCCGGCTGCGTCGCTGGCAGAACATCGCCGGTACGGGCTTCGTGGTGGGCGGCGGCGCCCTGACCGTCCAGCTCGCGGCGGAGGGCAACCTGCCCGTGGCGGTCGCCGCCGCCGGGTTCACCGGCGCGTCGGTGCTGCTCGCCCGGCACGGGATCGCGATCGAGACCTGGCGCGGGCGCGCCGCCGCACCGCGGCGCGGGGTGACCGCCGCGCTGGTCACGCAGACCGGCCTGATCGGCCTGGGCCTCGCGTCGCTGCCGCACCCCGGCCTCGCGGCGGCCGGCGCGGTCATCGCGGCGTCGGTCCCCGGTCTGTACGTGGTCCGGCGGGTGTGGCAGCGCCTCGGCGGCCGCCACCACCCCGGGGCGGTGACGGTCCGCTCGCGCTGCCCGGGGACGGCCCGTTCCCGACCGAGCTGGTCGCGACGGCGCTGCGCCGCCTGGGCGGACGGGACGTGCCGGTGGACCGCCGATCGCTGCCCCACGACGCGCGCGGTCCCCGGTCCGCACCGTCACCGCCGCCGAGCTGCAGCGCGAGCTGATCGCCCTCGGCGTCGCCCCCGTCACCGCGCAGGACACCGCGCGGCGGCTGATCGCCTTCACCGTCCGCGGCGTCGTCCACGTGACCGCCGAGCGGGCGGCGGAGATCGCCGCGCGACTCGGCGACCCCGCCGTCGCCGCGTGGTGGCGCGACGTCCTGGCCCACGAGGTCGACCACCACGTCACGGGGCGGGCGCGCGACACCCACGCCGACCACGACGCCGACGCGGCCGCCCTCGCCGGGCGGTACCGGCTGCTCTTCGGGCCCACCGAGCCGGACGCCGGGTGGCGCGTGTCGCAGCGCTTCGCGCCCACCGGGCACCTCGTGCGCCTCGCCGCCGTCCCCACCGGGCGGGCGGAGAGCGCGGTGATCGGGCAGGTGATCCGCGAGGGCGTGACCTCGGCGCTGCTGCCGCTGGCGGGCCCGGGCGGTCTCGCGGCGCCGGCCGGGCTGGACCTGCGCCCGCTGGCCGCCGTCGGCTGCCAGGGCCTGTGCGCGATCGACGGGTTCGGCGTGCGCATCCGGGAGATCGGCGGGCCGGACGACGTCGTCGCGTTCGTGCACGACGACGGGTGGCTGTACCTCGACACCCGCACCCTGGCCGCGCTCCGGGGCGGCGCGGCGGGCCTCGCGACGTGGCAGGGCCTGGTCGACGAGGCGGAGGCCGCGCTCGCCGGGGCGCCGTTGCGCTTCGCCGCCCGCCTGCTCGTCCCCCTCGCCGGCGTCATCCGGCCCGGTGCGGTCGGGCCCGTGGGCCGGGCGCGCGGGATCGACACCAGGGCGTACCCGGTGCGGATGCACGACGGCGGCGTGCCGATCGCCGGCCCGCAGCCCGACCTGCTGGCGCGGGCCGCCCGGCTGCCCCGGGGCCTCGCGGTGGAGGGCTGGGACGACCTCGCCCCCGACGTCCGCACCGGTCTCGCCGCGGCCGCGGCGCTGCTGGCCGGGACGGGCCTCCTGGACGCCGTGCTCGCGCCGGTCCGGCCCGCCGCCGTGGGTGTCGCGGTCCTCCCCGAGGCCGCGTTCGCAGCCCGGTGGTACTCCCAGCCCGACACCGTGGGCATGGCCGTCCCCGAGGCCTTCGCCCACCTCGGCGGCGGGCTCGTCCTGCGCGAGGACTCGTTCCGCCTCGACGCCGCCGACGCGCCCGCGCGCAACGCCCGTCTCGTCGAGGCGTCCGCCCTGCTCCTGCACGAGCTGACCCACGCCGTCGACGATCCTGCGAACACGGGCCGGCCCACCGAGCACCGGGCGTTCCTCGCCGAGCACCACTTCGCCCGCGCCCTGCGCGGCGCCCTCGAGCTGGCCCCGCTGCGCCACGTCCGCAGCCCCGACGCCGACCGGCGGCGGGCCGTGGCCGCGGGGTGGTCGGAGGTGCTGCGGCAGTGGTCGCCCACCCGCCCGGCGCCGCGCAACTACCCGCTCCCCCGGTGGTACGACCAGTGGGACCACACCCCGGCCAGAGAGGGGTACTCCGGGCACGACGGCCCGCTCGCCCTCCCCGGCCCGGTCCCGTACCCGACCGACGCCGTCGTTGCGGCGCTGCGGGCGCTGCGCGCGCGGGCGGTGCCGCTCGACCCCGCCGTCCTGCCCTACGACGCGCGCGGCCCGCCGGTGCTCGTCGTCGGCGCCGAGGAGCTCCACGCGGCGCTGGTCGCCGGCGGGCTCACGCCCGTCGGGGCCGCGGACACGGTGGCCCGAACGGTCGCGGTCACCGTCGACGGCGCCGTCCACCTCACCCGCGAGCGGATGACGGCGATCGCGGCGCGCCGGGGCCGTCCCGGGGTCGCGGCGTGGTGGCGCGACGTGCTCACCCACGAGACCGACCACCACGTGACCGGCCGGGCCCGCGGCGACCACGACGCCGACGCGGCTGCCCTGGCCCGGCGGCACCGCGCGCTCTTCGCCCTCGACCGGGTCGGCGTCGAGCGGGAGATCGTCCTGCCGGCCCCGCCGCCCGGCAGTGACGGCGACGTCAGGGTCCCCACGACCCTCGACCTCACCCTGCAGCGCTGGAGCCCCGCAGGCCTGCGGCACATCGAACTGCTCGACGTCGACCCCGAGGTCGTGCGCGACGGGCTGACCGGCCCGGTGCTGCGGCCGTCGTACGCCCGGGCCTGGGCTGCCGCGCTCGACCACGCGACGCCGTTGCCCGCCGCGCACCGCGTCCTCGACCCGCTGCTCGACCTGGTCGTCCGGGCCACCGGCGAGTGGGTCGCGGGACGCGGCGACGGGCCGGCGCAGGTCGGGCTCCTCGCGGTGTCCGACCGGGCCGTGCCGGCCGTGGTGGTCCACGCGCTCGACGCGGCGATCGTCGACCCGGCGACGGGGCTCGTCGTCGCCGACGCCGGGCACCGGTGGTCCGACGGCGTGCTGCACGTCTGGGCCCCCGAGCCCGCGGGCGTGGTCCACGAGGTCGTCGAGGCCGTCGTGGCGCCGTGGCTCGGGTACGACGGCGACGCTGCGCACGTCGTCGCGACGCTCGCCGAGCGCGCGGTGCCGGGGCAGGACCCCGACGCCCGCTCCGTGCTGCCCGCGCGGCTGTTCGCCGAGGTGGACGCGATGGTCGACGCCGGGCGGGTCGAGGTGCTCGAGGCCCTCGTCGCCGACCACAGGGACGCCCGCACGCGCGTCACCGCGCTCCTGGCGGACGGGCCGTGGCGGGACCTCGCGCGCGCCTACACCGACGCGCTGCGGGACGAGGCCGCGGCGGCGGTGGCGTCCGTGCGGGCGCGGCCCTCGTTCAGCATGCAGATGGTGTCGGCGCCGCTGCCGGGCGCGCGGTTCGTCCGGGCCGCCGGGCGAGCGCTGCGCGTCGCCGGCGTCGCGGGCGGCGCCGTCACAGCCGGTGCGGCCGCCGCCGGGTGGCCCTTCGAGCTGGCGACGACCGCGGGTGCGACGACCGCGGTCGCCGTCCTGGTCGGGCGGGCGCGGGCCACCGCGCGGTCGTGGCGCGGCCGCCGCGCCGGTGGCGGCCAGGCCCGCGACGGGCCCGTGGCGCTGCCCGGGCGGCGGGTCTATCCGGTGCGTGCGATCGCTGGCGCCCTCGCCCGGATCGGCGACGCGACCGCGCCGCTCGACCCCGCGGTGCTGCCCTACGCCCCGCGCGGCCCACCGGTGCGCGTGGTGGACGACGCCGCCCTGCGCGGGCTCTGCGCGCCGGCGGCCTGTCCCGGCGTGCGGCCGCCGACGCGGTCGCCCGGACGCTCGCCTTCACCGCGGACGGCGTGGTGGCCGTGCCCGCCGGGCAGGTCGCCGCGGTCACCGCCCGCCACGACGAGCCCGCCGTGGCGGCGTGGTGGCGCGACCTGCTGGCCCACGAGGTCGAGCACCACGTCCTCGGGCGCGGCGTCGACCACGACGCGCACGCGGGCGCCCTCGCCGACCGGTACCGGCGCCTGTTCGGAGTACCGGTCGCCCGCGCACGCGGTCCTCCTCGGGCGTGGAGGACTCCGTCACCCACTCTCTCGCACGACACCCAGGAGACAACGATCATGAGCATCACGACCACCCACGCCCCCGACTTCACCAAGATCATGCGCCGGGCGGTGGGCCTGGCGGTCGCCGCCGTCACCGCCGCCGCCCTCCTGCTGGGGCTGCTCGCGGGCGCCCTCGGCGAGGGCGCCCCCGAGCAGGCCCAGCCGACGTCCGCGCCCGCCGCGGTGCCGTCGTCGGCACCCGCGGTCGCGCCGGCGGTGCCGTCGGAACCGGCCGCGCCGTCGGTCGAGGCGCCCACCACGCGCACCGTGGCGTCCGGCGACACCCTCGCCGGGATCGCCCAGCGCACGGGCGTGCCGGTCGAGCTCCTCGCGGCCGACAACGGCGTCGACGACCCGGACCGGATCACCGCCGGCCAGGTCCTCACCGTCGCGACGCCCCCGAGCGACGTCGTCGT
The DNA here is from genome assembly GCF_050948445.1 of Actinomycetospora sp. CA-053990. Taxonomy (NCBI): domain Bacteria; kingdom Bacillati; phylum Actinomycetota; class Actinomycetes; order Pseudonocardiales; family Pseudonocardiaceae; genus Actinomycetospora; species Actinomycetospora sp. CA-053990. Next base: position 4,203,729 of record NZ_CP192043.1, read on the forward strand.
CGTGACCGAGGGCGCCACGCTCGGCGGCTACGCCCAGCAGCACGCCACCAGCGTCGACCGACTGCTCGAGCTCAACCCACAGATCGCCGACCCGGACCGCATCCTCGCCGGCGCGGGCCTGCGGATCGCGAGCTGATCCCGACGGCGGTGGGCGGCCTCCTCCGGGACGCCGCCCACCGGCCGCCCGGGGTGGTCGCAGCGAACGCGCTGTTCGCTGCTTCTACGCGCACGAACTCCCCGTTGATCACCGAGGCACGGGGCCTCCGCGCCCTCCCCGGACCGTGCGAGGGCGTCCCCGACCGCTGGACGCAGCGAAGGACGCCCTCGCTGCCCGTGGCCGAGCCCGCCCCCTCGCGGGCACGAGCCTGCCCACGAGGGGCACCCTGCGCATGATCGTCGGGCCCCGCCACCTGCGGAACGTGCCCCTCGCGAGGTCCGTCCCGACGCGAACGGGGAGTTCGCTCGCCTAGAAGCAGCGAACAGCGCGTTCGCTGCCCGACTCCGAGCCCCGCACACCACGAAGCCCCACCCCCGGAGAACCGGGGACGGGGCCAGGTGGGTCAGGTGGGTCGGGAGAGGTCAGGTCCGGGTGGCCGCCGGGGTCTCCTCCTCGACCACGTCCGGCCGTTCGTCCTGCAGGTCGACGTTCGCGGTCTCCGGAGCGACGGCCAGCGCGATCACGGTGATCGCGATCATCGCCGCGACGTAGAGCGAGATCGCGAAGGCCGTGCCGAACGCGCTGAGCAGCGCGACCGCGACGATCGGCGCGATCGCCCCGCCCAGCACACCGGCGATCTGGTAACCGATGGACGCGCCGCTGTAGCGCAGCTCGGTGGAGAAGAGCTCGGCGATGAAGGCGGCCTGGGGCCCGAACATCGCCGCGTGGGTGGCCAGCGCGACGACCGTGGTCAGGATGATGACCACCGTCGAGCGGGTGTCGAGCAACGGGAAGAACGCGAAGGCCCAGATGCCCGCCGAGATCGCCCCCGCCATGTACACGGGCCGGCGCCCGAAGCGGTCGGACAGCCCGCCGAAGAACGGGATCAGCACGAGCTGGCACGCCGACGCGATGAGCACCGCGTTCAGGCCGAGGCTGCGCGGCAGGTCGAGCTCGGTGGTGATGTAGGTGAGGATGAACAGCACGAAGGTGTAGAAGGCGACGTCGGTGCCGATGCGGGCCCCCATCGCGATGAGCAGGCCCCGCGGGTGGCGCTTGAACACCTCGATCAGCGGCATCGACGACTTGCGGCCGCTGTCGGCGGCCTCCGCGAACACCGGGCTCTCGGAGACGGTCAGACGGATCCACAGGCCGACGAGGATGAGCGCCGCCGACGCCCAGAAGGCGGTCCGCCAGCCCCAGGACAGGAACGCCTCCTCGGTGAGCGTCACGTTGAGGATGCCGAGGATGGCCGCGGCGAGCAGGTTGCCCACCGGGACGCCGATCTGCGGCCAGCTGGCGTTGAGCCCGCGCTTGTGCGGGTCACCGTGCTCGAGGGTCATGAGCACCGCGCCGGCCCACTCCCCACCGAGCCCGAGGCCCTGCAGGAAGCGCAGCGCCACCAGCAGGACCGGCGCCGCGACCCCGATCGCCTCGTACGTCGGCAGACAGCCGATGAGGAACGTCGCCGCCCCCATGAGCAGCAGCGTCACGACCAGGACGTTCTTGCGGCCGAACTTGTCGCCGTAGTGCCCGGCGACGAACCCGCCGAGGGGCCGCGACACGAACCCGACGGCGTAGGTGGCGAAGGCCAGCAGCGTGCCGGTCAGCGGGTCGAAGCTCGGGAAGAAGAGCTTGTTGAACACCAGCGCGGCGGCGGTGCCGTAGAGGAAGAAGTCGTACCACTCGAGCGAGGTCCCGACGACGCTGGCGACGATGACCCGGGCCGTGCGGCGCGGTGGTGGTGCGGCGTCCGCCCCGCTCGCGGGGGTGGGATGGACATCGGTCATGGCGACCTCCTACGGATGGTCAGCTCCGCCCGGTCATCGACGACGCGGCCCGGATCGGTGATGTGGTTCACCGTAGAGATTGTTCAACAATCCTTCAAGAGGACAGCTCTAGAACATCGGAGCCGGCTGTGCGCGCAGCCGTATCCGCTGGCCAGGACGCAGCTGAGCGGCGACATCGACGTCGCGGTCCCGCAGCACGGCGACGACGGGATAGCCGCCGGTGACGGGGTGGTCGGCGAGGAAGACGAGCGGCTGCCCGGACGCCGGTACCTGGATCGCACCCCGGGCGACGCCCTCGCTGGGCAGCTCTGCCCCCACCCGGCGGCTCGCCCGGACGAGCTCCGACCCCTGCAGGCGCATCCCGACCCGGTTGCTCGCGGACGTCACCTCCCACGGTCGGCCGAACACCGCGCGCAGGGCGTCGTCGCCGAACCAATCCGCGCGGGGCCCCGGCACCGCGTACAGCGTCACCTCGCCGTCGTCCGGCGCGGAGACGGGCGCGCCGTCCGACGCGAGCACGGGCCCGGCGACGTCGCTACCCACGGGGAGGACGTCGCCGGGACGCAGGGGTGCCGGACCGAGCCCGGCCAGCAGGTCGGTCGACCGGCTGCCCAGCACCGGCGCGACGTCCACGCCTCCGCGCACCGCGACGTAGGACCGGAGGCCCCGATCGGGGACGCCGACGCGGAGCTCGTCGCCCACGGCGAGGACCTCGGGTCGCGCGAGCCCGGCGGGTCGCAGGCTCCCGCTCGGTCGTCGCACGAGCACCGGGCCGGTCGCGCCCGTGACGGCCACGACGAGCCGTTCCTCGGCGCGGCACACCAGCCCGCCGGCCGTGACCTCGATCCCCGCGGCGCCGGCCCCGTTGCCGACGAGCCGGTTCGCGAGGGCGAGCGCGGGACGGTCGGCGGCGCCGGAGACACCGACGCCGAGGTCGCTGTGACCCGGCCGTCCACGGTCCTGCACGGTCGCGAGCGCGCCGGTGAGCAGGACCGTCAGCCCGCCGCTCACGCCGCACGCTCCACGAAGCGGACGCGGACGCCGGGGGTGAGCACGGCCGGCGGGTCGCGGTCCGGGCACCACATCTCGTGGTCGGTGCGACCGATCAGCTGCCAGCCGCCGGGCGAGGCCCGTGGATAGACCCCGCCGAACTCGCCCGCGAGCGCGACGGCGCCGGCGGGGACGCTCGTCCGGGGAACCGACAGCCGGGGAACGGTCAGCCGGGCGTCGGCGCCCGCGAGGTAACCGAAGCCGGGCGCGAAGCCGGCGAACGCCACCGTCCACGTCTGCCCCGTGTGGGCGCCGACGACCTCGCGGGTCGTGAGGCCGGTCAGCCGGGCGACGTCCCCGAGGTCCGCCCCGTCGTAGACCACGGGGATCTCGACGGCGTCCCCCTCGTCGGCTCCGGCCCCGGCCTCCGGCGTGCTCAGGCGCACCGCCCGCACCGCCGCGGCGACGGCCCGCAGGTCGGTCCCCGGAGCGACGCGCACCAGGACCGACCGGGCCGCGGGCACCAGGTCCACGAGCCCCGGGGGCGGCGCGAGCCGCAGCGCCGCGTGCAGGGCGAGGGCCTGCGCGACGTCGTCGACCTCGACGAGCACGCCGGTGTCGCCGTGCGCCCGCAGACCTCGCACCGGCGACGTCACGCGGCACCCCGCGACCCGGGGATCGTCCGACGATCCCCATGACGAGTGATGGGAATGTCGGGCGATCCGCGTAGGCTCGTTCTGTGACACAGAGCGTCCCCGGCTGGACCGACTCGCTGGCCCGGCAGCGCGGCCGGCTCGAGGTCGGGTCCACCTCGGAGCGCGTCGCCGGCCTGCTGCGCACGCAGGTGCTGGACGGCACGCTGCGACCAGGTGTCCAGCTCGCGGAGGAGCAGCTGGTCGAGGCGCTCGGCGTCTCGCGCAACACCGTGCGCGAGGCCCTGCAGCGCCTCTCCGCCCAGCGGCTCGTCGAGCACCACCGTCACCGCGGGGTCTTCGTTCGGCGGCTGGGTCGCGACGACCTCGCCGACCTCTGCGGGCTCCGGCGCTCGCTCGAGTGCGGCGCGCTGCGGGAGGCCGCCGCGCGCGGCACGGTCGACCCGGACGCCGCGGCGGCGGTCCTCGAGGCCGCCCACGACGGCGAGCGCGCGGCCGCGGCCGAGGACTGGGACGCCGCGGGCACCGCCAACGCCGCGGTGCACCTCGCGCTGGCCGCCCTCGCCGGCAACACCCGCATCGACGAGGAGATGCGCGGCGTCGTGGCCGAGCTGCGGCTGGCCTTCGTCGTCCTCGCCGACGCGCGGGCGATGCACGAGCCCTACGTCGCGCGGAACGTCGCGCTGGCCACCCAGGTCGCCGAGGGGCGCCTGCTCGAGGCCGCCGACGCCCTCGACGCGTACCTGCGCGACGCGGAGGCGCACCTGCTCTCGGCCTACGGCGCCACGCTCGACGCCTGACGTCGCCCCTGCGCGGCCGACGTCCCGGAGCGCGGAGCCCCGGATCGACCCTGGATCCACCCGTTGCATGTCGGCTATGGTCCGAGTTGTTCAACAATCCGTCAATCCAACATCGACGGGTTGATCGGATCGCCGCGCGAAACGTAGGTTCCTTGCCTAACGTTTCGTGAACGACCTTGTGTCGACGACGCTCGTCGGTGTTCTCTTTCCGGCGGGCTCGTCGCTCACCGTGGCGATCTCACGACAACAGAGGCCCCGGATTGGCGATCCGGGGGCGGGAGGGGCTCCGACAGATGGCCGTGCAGTGCGCGCTCGAGGGTTGCACCGTGGAGATCGAGCAACCGGAGAGAGGCCCTCAACGCAAGTTCTGCTGCCCGGCACACCGCACGGCGGCACGCAGCGCCCGCCTGAAGTCGGCCCGCTCCGCGGCGCCGGTCTTGCCCGCGGAGGCTGCCGCTCCTGCCGAGCCGGACGAGGCACCCGACGAGGCACCGGCGGCCGACGTGCAGGACGAGGCCCCCGACCCCGCGGCCGACGAGGAGCTCGCCGCCACCGCGTCGCTCGACGCCCCCGAGGTCGCCCGCCTCCCGGGCGACGCCCCGGTGACGCCGGCGCCGGAACGCCCGGTCCGTGCCGCGGGCGAGATCCCGCCTGCGCTGCGCCGGCAGCCGGTCCCCCTGCGCCGCCTGCGCCGCGGGTCGAACCGGCCGCACCGGGCACGCGCGGTCGTCGCCGGTGGCCTCGTCGTCGCGCTGGCGTTCGGCGGCGGCGTCTCGCTCCTCGACCGCACCCAGGAGCCGGCGCCGAGCGCCCAGCCGGCGTCCGTGCCGGTCCCGAGCGGCCAGTGGATCACCGAGGCCAACGTCGCGCTCACCTCGATCTCCCAGCAGCTCGACCTCGCACGCGCCGCCGAGGCGCGGTGGACGGCCGCCGTGGGCGAGCGGTCCGGCCGGCCCTCCGAGGTGGCGGCCCTGGTCGAGCGTCGTCAGTGGCTCGAGCGTCAGCGGCTGCTGCTGGAGTCCCAGCTCTCCACCTGGACCAACCTCCAGCAGACGCAGGCCGCCCTGTCGCTCGCCGAGCAGCGCCTCGGCGAGCTCGACGCCGCCACCCGCGGACCGACGCCGGTGGGCGTCGATCTCGGCGCGCAGCGCGAGAGCGCGCAGCGCCAGGTCGACATGCTGCGCACGCAGGTCCAGGCGCTCAGCCAGGACGCGTCCGTGGCCGCCGCGTCGCCGGTGCCGGACACCCAGGACGTCACGGCGCCCCTCGCGGAGCAGGTCGAAGAGCTCGCCGACGACCCGAGCAGCGCCGGCGGGGCGGAGGGCGACACCTCCTCCGGTGCCGCCTCGCCCGACCCGGCCACGGTCGCCCGGGGTCCGGAGTCCGGCGACCCGGCCGTCGCCCTGCCGGACACCAGTGGTCCCCCGCTCCCGCCCTCGGACGGGGGCGACGACGGCGCCGGCGGCGAGGGCGTCGCCTCCTCGGCTCTGCCCGACTTCCCCGAGCCCGTCACCCAGCCCGTCGACGAGGCGGCCTCCGACGTGGGCGAGACCGCCCGCGACACCGGACGCGGCCTCGGCGAGGGCGTGGCCCGCGCCGGCGACGAGCTCGCCGACGCCTTCCCGGAGCCCGTCAGCCCGTCCGCGTCCGAGCCGGTCCGCGAGGCCACCGGCGCGCTGGGTGGAGCCGTCGCCGACACCACCGACGCCGTCGGCGACGTCCTCGACCCGTCCGGAGCCGACGAGCCCTCCGACCGCGACGGCGGGCGGGAGGAGCAGCGCTCGGCGCTCGGGGCCCTCGACGGCGCGCCGTTCGCCGGCGGGCTCGACGGGGTCCTCGGGCAGAGCTCGTCGGAGGCGACCCCGTCCGAGTCCTCGGACGGCTCCGGCGGCGACGACCAGGGCAACGGGCCGCGCGGGCGGGACGAGGCCGTCCTGCCGTCGGCGCAGCGACCCGACCTGGCGAGCGCCGGCACGGACGACGACGAGGACGACCCGTCCGCGGGCGCGGGCGAGAGCACTCTGGACCTGCTGTCGGTGGCGCGCTCGGAGGAGCAGGGTCAGGAGACCGGCTCGGAGGCCCGCGCCGACGAGAGCCGGGACGGCGACGACGAGGGCCGGGAGGAGGCGGGCTCCTCCAACGGCGACGAGGACACCACGCCCGGCGACGCCGACCGGCTGGCCGCGCAGCTGCGCGAGGGCATCACCCGCGAGGTCACCCAGCGGGTCGAGGCGGCGCTGGACGGGGTCCCTGGTGCCTCCGAGGCGGCGAGCGGCGACGACAGCGACGGCTCCCGCTCCGGCGGGGACGACGAGTCCGGCCGGGAGGACTCCGGGCGGGACGACTCCGGCCGGCAGGCCTCTCGGTCGGACGAGAGCTCCTCGGACGACGGCTCCTCGGACGACGGCTCCTCGGACGACGGCTCCTCGGACGAGTCATCCGAAGACGGCTCCTCCTCGCGGACGTCGACGGTGAGCTCCTCGCCGGACGAGTCGTCAGGTGTCTCGTCGGACGACGCCTCCTCGGACGACTCCGACGACTCCGACGACTCCTCGTCGAGCCGTGAGTCCTCGGAGAGCCACTCCTCCGACGACTCCGCGTCCCACGAGTCCTCGAGCCACGAGTCCTCGGAGTCGTCAGCGTCCTCCGACTCGTCCGACGACTCCTCGGGTGACGACTCCTCGGGTGACGACGAGTCCTCGGAGAGCCACTCCTCGTCCGACGACTCCGGGAGCTCCTCCGACGACTCCGGGAGCTCGTCCGGCTCCGACAGCGGCTCCGACAGCGGCGACTGAACCCCCGCTCGCACCAGCACCACTGGACGCCCGCTCCGCCATCGAGGGAGCGGGCGTTCCGGCGTCCGGGGCCGCTCAGCGGTGCCCGGCGACCCCACGGGGCTCGTAGCGCTCCTCGAGCGCGCGGACCTCGTCGTCGTCGAGACGCAGGTCGACCGCGGCGACGGCGTCGGCGAGGTGGTGCTCCTTCGTCGCGCCGATGATCGGGGCGTCGACGACGGGGTTGTTCAGCACCCAGGCGAGCGCGACCTGGGCGCGGGAGACGCCGCGCTTCTCGGCGATCTCGGCGACGGCCTCGACGATGTGCCGGTCCGTGTCGCGGTAGAGCGACTTGCCGACCTCGTCGGTCTCCTGCCGCCCGGTCGAGTCGCCCCAGTCGCGGGTGAGCCGGCCGCGCGCGAGCGGGCTCCACGGGATGGCGCCGACGCCCTCGTCGCCGCACAGCGGGAGCATCTCCCGCTCCTCCTCGCGGTAGAGCAGGTTGTAGTGGTCCTGCATCGTGACGAAGCGGGTCCAGCCGTTGACGTCCTGCAGGTGCAGCGCCTTCGCGAACTGCCAGGCCCACATCGAGGACGCGCCGATGTAGCGGACCTTGCCCGCCTTGACGACGTCGTGCAGCGCCTCGAGGGTCTCCTCGATCGGCGTGCCGTAGTCCCAGCGGTGGATCTGGTAGAGGTCCACGTAGTCCATGCCGAGGCGCCGCAGCGAGGCGTCGATCCCGGTCATGATCGCCTTGCGCGAGAGGCCGCCGCCGTTCGGGCCCTGGCGCATCGGCATGAAGACCTTGGTGGCGACGACGATCTCGTCGCGATCGGCCATCTCCCGCAGCGCGCGGCCGGTGATCTCCTCGCTCGTGCCGTCGGAGTAGGCGTCCGCGGTGTCGAAGAAGTTGATCCCGGCGTCGAGGGCCTGACGGAAGAAGGGTTTCGACGCGTCCTCGTCGAGGGACCACGGGTGGGTACCGCGGTCGGGGACGCCGTAGCTCATGCACCCCAGGCAGATCCTCGACACGTCCATTCCGGTCATGCCGAGCTTCGTGAACTCCATGCCGTCAGCCTGCCCCACGAACCGCCGATCGATTCACACGTCCTCGCGGGAATCGACGAGACCCCGTCCGCGCTCGACTCCACAGCGTCGGCAGCCAGGGACAACGCCGTTCCCGACTCGGTCGAACCTTCCCCAGAATCGCCCAGAACGGTCGTACGCCACGTGAGCACCACCGAAGCACCACCCGCCCGGCGACGTTGGCTGATCCTCGCCGTCATCGGGATCGCCCAGCTGATGGTGATCCTCGACAACTCGATCGTGAACATCGCCCTGCCCTCGGCGCAGGCCGACCTCGGCTTCGACGACGCGCAGCGCCAATGGATCATCACGGCCTACGCGCTGGCCTTCGGCAGCCTGCTCCTGCTGGGCGGCCGCCTCTCGGATCTCTTCGGCCGCAAGCGGGCCTTCATGGTGGGCCTGGTCGGCTTCGCCGTGGCCTCGATCCTCGGCGGTCTCGCGCCCGGCTTCGAGCTGCTGGTGGCCGCGCGCGCCCTGCAGGGCGTGTTCGGCGCGCTGCTCGCCCCGGCCGCCCTGTCGCTGCTGACGACGACGTTCACCGAGGGACGGGAGCGGGCGCGCGCCTTCGGGGTGTTCGCCGCCCTCGCCGGCTCCGGCGCCGCGATCGGGCTCCTGCTCGGCGGTGCGCTGACCCAGTACGTCGACTGGCGCTGGTGCATGTACGTCAACGCGGTCTTCGCGGCGGTCGCCTTCATCGGCGCCTCGCTGCTGCTCCCGGCGCAGCCGGTCGAGCACCGGCCGCACCTCGACGTCGTGGGCACGGTGCTGGCCTCGGCCGGGCTGTTCAGCGTGGTCTACGGCTTCGCGAGCGCCGAGACCGACGGCTGGACGTCGCCGCTCGTCTACGCCTTCCTCGCCGCCGGCCTCGTGCTGCTCGTCGCGTTCGTCCTCGTCCAGCGCCGGGTCACGGCCCCGCTGCTGCCCCTGCGGGTGGTGCTCGACCGCTTCCGCGGCGGGTCGTTCCTGACGATCCTCGTGCTCACCACGGGGATGTTCGGCGTGACGCTGTTCCTCGCCTACGTCATGCAGCAGGTCTTCGGGTTCTCGCCGCTGATGACCGGGGTCGCGTTCCTGCCCATGGTCGCCTGCATCGTGCTGGCGGCGAACACCGTGCCGGCGCTCCTGCTCCCGCGGACCGGGCCCAAGCCCCTCGTGGTCGTCGGGATGCTGCTCGGTGCGGGCGGGCTGTTCTGGTTCTCGTTCCTCACGCCTGAGTCGGGCTACGCGGCCCACGTGCTCGGCCCGCTGCTGATGATCGGTCTCGGCATGGGCACGGCGATGTCGACGTCGATCAACACGGCCACCTACGGCGTCGAGCCCGGCGACGCGGGCGTCGCGTCGGCCTCGGTGAACACGATGCAGCAGGTCGGCGGGTCGGTCGGCACCGCGCTGCTCTCGAGCATCGCGGGCACCGCGACCGCCGGCTTCGTGGGGCCGCCGCTCGCCGCGGCGCTCTACGGCTACACGACCGCGTTCACGGTCGCCGCCGGCATCTTCGTCGTCGGCGCCGTCGTCGTCGGGTTCCTCATCCCCGCCGGCCGGACCACCGCGCGGAGCGCCGTCACCACCCGGACGGCCCCCACCCAGCCCGAGCCCGCGGAGCCCGTCGGCACAGGGCTTGTGGGCGCGGTGCGCGACGGCGGCGGCCGGGCTGTGGCCGGGGCGACGCTGACCCTCGTCGACACGGCAGGCCGCGAGGCGGGCCGGGCGGTCACCGACGACGCCGGCGACTACACGCTGCGCGCGACGCCCGGCGACCACCTGCTCGTCGCCGGGGCCGCGGGACGGGCACCCGTCGCGCAGCAGATCGTGCTCACCGACGGGCTGACCACCCGCGGCGACGTCGTCCTCGACCCGGCCCCGGAGCCCGCCCGCACCTGACGTGCACTCCGCGCATGTGAGCAGTTCGGAGTGCTGGAGCACTCCGAACTGCTCCCATGCCGACGGCACCTCAGGTCGTGTGGTGCGACTCCTGGAGCTTGTGCACCGGGGTCGGGATGCCCACCGCGCGGGCCTTGAGCTGCAGCGCGAGGTAGAGCGAGTAGAAGCGCGACTGGTGCAGGTTGCCGCCGTGGAACCAGAGGTTCTCCTGCTGGGTCGGCTTCCACATGTTGCGCTGCTCGCCCTCCCAGGGACCGGGGTCCTTGGTGGTGTCCGAGCCCAGGCCCCACACCTTGCCGACCTTGTCGGCCACGTCCTGGCCGATGATGTCGGCGGCCAGGCCGTTCATCGACCGGTAGCCGGTGGCCCAGACCAGGAGGTCGGCCTCGAGACGGGTGCCGTCGTCGAGCACGACCTCCTTCTCGGTCAGCTCGGTGATCTGGCCCTTGGCGAGCTTGACCTTGCCGTCGGCCACGAGCTCGGCGGCGCCCACGTCGATGTAGTAGCCCGAGCCGCGGCGCAGGTACTTCATGAACAGGCCGGAGTCGTCGTCGCCGAAGTCGAGGTCGAAGCCCGCCTCCTCGAGGCGCCGGTAGAAGTCGGCGTCGACCTCGCGGGCCTTGTCGTACGCCGGCTTCTGGAAGTTGTGCATGATCCGGTACGGCAGCGACGCGAAGATCATGTCCGCCGTGTACGTGTCGACGCCGTTGCGCACGGCCTCCTCGGAGTACAGGTCCCCGAGGGCGTAGGTCATCAGCGTCTCGGACCGGATGATGTGCGTGGAGCTGCGCTGCACCATCGTGACGTCCGCGCCGACCTCCCACAGCGAGCCGCAGATGTCGAAGGCCGAGTTGTTCGACCCGATGACCACGACCTTCTTGCCCTTGTAGGCGTCCGGGCCGGGGTGCTGCGACGAGTGCTGGATCTCGCCCTGGAAGACGTCCTCCCCGGGGACGGACGGGATGTTCGGCTTGCCCGAGACGCCGAGGGCGAAGACGAGCTGACGCGGCTTGAGCGTCACCTGCTCGCCGGCGCGGTCGACGACGACATTCCACTGGCCGGACGCCTCGTCGTACGTGGCGCTCTGCGCGGTGGTGGAGCCCCAGTAGTTGAGCTCCATGACCTTGGCGTACATCTCGAGCCAGTCGCCGATCTTGTCCTTCGGCGAGAAGACCGGCCAGTTGTCCGGGAACTTCAGGTAGGGCAGGTGGTCGTACCAGACCGGGTCGTGCAGGGCGAGGCTCTTGTAGCGCTTGCGCCAGGAGTCACCGGGCTTCTCGTTGCGCTCGACGATGATCGTCTCGACGCCGAGCTGGCGCAGCCGCGCGCCGAGGGCGATGCCGCCCTGGCCGCCGCCGATGACGACGACCTCGGGCTGGCGGGTGTACCCGAGCTCGGCGGCCTCGGCCTCGCGCTGCTCGGCCCAGGTGACGCGGTCGGGGTTGGCGCCGTGCTCGGTGCCGAACGGCCGGTCGGCGTTCGGGCTCGCCGGCTCCTCGTGGCCCTTGATCTCGTCGAGGGTGGTGAGGAACGTCCAGGCCTTGTCGTCGGCGTTGAGCCGCAGGTGCCCGGTGCCGCGACCGATGGCGGTCTCGAACTTCAGCCAGGCCTCGGTGACGCCGTCGGCCTCGCTCGGCTCCCCGGAGACCTCGAAGCTCACCGGCGCGACCTGCCGGGCGGCGTCCGCGGACACCAGCTCGGAGACCCCGGCGGGGCCCTCGACGGTGACCAGGTTCCAGGTGAACGACACGAGGTCGCGCCAGTAGGACTCGTCGGCGAACAGCGACGCGGCGCGGTCGGCGTCCCCGGCGTTGAGCGCCTCGGTGAACTGGGTCAGCCAGGCATCGACGCGGGTGCCGGCCTGGGTGCGGCCACTCTCGACCGTCTGGGTCACTGCTACCTCCACGCGGGCGACGTACGGCCGACCGCGGGCACTCGCCCACACCCGCCCGCGGTCGTGTGGCGTGAGGGACAGTGAAGCCGCTCACGCGTCCCAGCGGCAGGGGTTGCAGCCAGGTTGCAGCGCCCGTTCAGCCGCGCCGGCTGCCCCGGACCACCAGCGCCACCCCGCCCAGCAGCACCACCAGGCCGGCGAGGGTGGCCGGCGCGAGCCGCTCCCCCAACCAGAGCGCCGCGACCAGCGCCGCGCCGGGCACCTCGAGCAGCGAGACGACGGCGACCACCGGCGCGCCGACGGTCCGCAGGGCGCGGTTGAGCAGCGAGTGCCCGAGGAACTGCCCGCAGAGCGTGATCGCGACCAGCGACAGCCACCCGGCCGCGGGCCACCCCGCGAGCGGCACCCCCGCGACGAGGACGACGGCGAGCAGCACGAGCGCCGCGGTGGCGTAGCAGAGCAGCGTGTAGGTCGAGGTCGCGAGACGTTCCCGCGCCGCCGCGCCGGCCAGGAGGTAGCCCGCCATCGCCAGCCCGCCGAGCAGGGCGAGCGCGTCGCCGAGCAGGGCACGGGGCGAGCCCGCGAGGTCGACCCCGGCGACCAGCAGCACCCCCACCAGCGCCACCGCCACGCCCGCCCACTCGGCACCGGCGACCCGCCCGCCGCGCAGCCGGGTCAGCACCGCGGTCCACAGCGGCGCGGTGCAGACCAGGGCCGTCGAGGTGGCCACCGAGGTGAGCACGAGGCTCGGCACCCACGTCCCGAAGTGCACCGCGAGCAGCACCCCGGCCACGGCGCAGGTGCGCGCGTCCCGGGCACCGACCCGCCGACGCGCCGAGCGCGCCCCCACCACCGGTGCGAGGACCGCCGACGCCATCGCCGTGCGCCAGAACGCGATGGCCAGCGACGGGACCGCGGCCGCCGCCGCGAGCGGCGCGGAGAACGAGATGCCGACGACCGCGAGGAGCAGCAGCCCCGCCTCGCCGAGCACCTCTAGAAGATCGAGTACGCGCCGTCGACGACGATCTCGTCGCCGGTGTGGAACCCGCCGACGCCGCCGGCGAGGTAGACGGCGAGCCGCGCGAAGTCGTCCGGCTCGCCCCAGCGCCGCTGCGGCATCCGCGCCATGACCGCCCGCTCGAACCGCTCGTCGTGCAGCCGTGGCGAGGCCATCGGGGTCTCGGTCCAGCCCGCGACGATCGAGTGCGCGTGGATGCCGTACCGCGCCAGCTCGACCGCGCAGCCCTTGATCAGCGCGGTCAGCCCCGCCTTGCTCGCCGCATAGGCCTCCGCGCGCGGGGCGCCGTGGACGGTGGACACGCTCGAGGTCCCGACGAGCACGCCGCCTCCCCCGCGCTCGACCATGTGCCGGGCGGCGGCCCGCAGCGTCAGGAACGCGCCGTCGAGGTTCACGCGGGTCACCGCCCGGAATTCCTCGAGGGTGGTGTCGACGAAGCGCGCGCCGGAGCCGGTCACCCCGGCGTTGGCGAAGCAGGAGTCGACGCGGCCGAAGTGCTCCAGCGTCGCGGCGAAGGACTCCTCGACGGCGTCCTCGTCGCCGACGTCGCAGCGCAGCGCCCGGACCCGCGTGCCGTAGCCGGCGAGCTCGTCGGCCGCCGCCGCGTTGCGCTCGGCGTTGGTGCCCCAGAGGCAGACGTCGGCGCCGGAGCGTACGAGCCCGCGCGCCATCCCGAGGCCGATCCCGGAGTTGCCGCCGGTGACGAGGGCGACGTGACCGGTGAGGTCGAAGAGTCCCGTCACCGGATCGACCACTCCCCGCTGAAGTGCGGGTCGCGCTTCTCGGTGAAGGCGGCGAACGCCTCGGGCGCGTCCGCGGTCGCGAAGTTGACGGCCTGGGTGCGCGCCTCGCTCGCGAGCGCCTCCCGCAGCGTGCGGTCGGCGTTCTCGTGCAGCAGGGCCTTCGACTGCGCCGCCGCCACGGGCGCGACGGACGCGAGCCGGGTGGTGAGGTCGGCGACGAACGCGTCGATCTCCTCCGCGGGCGTCACCCAGGTCACCAGCCCGAGCCGTTCGGCCTCGGTGGCGTCGATCATCTCGGCGAGCAGCGCGAGCCGCTTGGCCTGCTGCATCCCCACGAGGCGGGGCAGCAGCCACGATCCCCCGAAGTCCAGCGAGAGCCCGCGCTTGGCGAAGATCTGCGAGAAGCGCGACGTCGGGGTGGCGACGACGAGGTCGCAGCCGAGCGCGAGGTTCCAGCCGGCCCCGACTGCGACGCCGTCGACGCGCGCGACGGTGGGCTTCGGGAGCTCGTGCAGCAGCAGCGCGATCTCGTTGATCGCGCGCATCCGGTCGAGCGGGTGGCCCTCCCGCTTCGCCGAGAGGTCGGCGCCCGCGCAGAACGCCCCGCCCGCGCCCGTGATCACCACGACCCGCGTCTCCGGGTCGTCGCGCGCACGCTCGAACCCCGCGCGCAGCGCCTCCCACATCGGGCCGTCGATCGCGTTGCGGCGCTCCGGCCGGTTCAGCGTGAGGGTCAGGACACCGCTCTCGCGGTGGGCGAGCAGGACCTCGTCGGCCATGGTGCGGAACCTATCGATCGATCGTTCAGGATGCCAGGCGATCGCCCTATGCTGACCCGATGAGCACCGCCGCGCCGGTGCCGCGCGGGGGCGGCCGGGACGCGATCACGCGCGCGGCACGCGAGAGCTTCGCCGAGCAGGGGTACCACGGCACCTCGATCCGCGACATCGCCCGCCGGGCCGGACTGTCCCTCTCGGCGCTCTACCACTGGCACACCGGCAAGCAGGACCTGCTGGTGCTGCTCATCGAGGAGAGCACCGAGGAGTACTTCCGCCGCTGCGAGGGCGCGCTCGACGACGCCGGCGACGACCCCGCCGAGCGCCTGCTCGCGCTCGTGCGCGCCACCGTGGAGTACCGGGTGAGCCGCCGGGTGGAGAGCACGGTCGCGGCCGCCGAGTGGCGCAACCTCGCCCCGGAGCACCGGGCGCGGCTCGACGGGCTGCGCGAGTCCGCGGGCCGGCTGTGGACCGAGATCGTCGACGACGGCGTCGCTCGGGGCCACTTCCGGTGCGCCCACCCCGAGGACGCCCGGCGCGCGATCGTCGCCGCGTGCAACGCCATCGCGCAGTGGTACGACCCGGCGGGCGACCTCGCCGTGGCCGACCTCGTCGAGCGCTACGGCGAGATCGCCCTGCGGATCGTCGACCACCGGGCCTAGCTGCTCACCGCCGCCGCGTCCAGCAGGTGCGCGAACTTCCGCCGCGCCGCCTCGCGACGGGTCGGCACGTGCTCCGTGGGCACCTCGCGGGGCTCGTAGTCGCGCAGCACCCGGCGCGCGACGGTGACCTTGTGGACCTCGTCGGGGCCGTCGTAGATCCGCGCCGCCCGGGCGTGGCGGTACATCGACTCCAACGGCAGGTCGGTCGTGTAGCCGAGCGAGCCGTGCACCTGGATCGCCCGGTCGATGACGTTGTAGAGCACCGAGGCGCCGTAGAACTTGATCATCGCGATGTCGGTGAGCGCCGCCTCCGTGCCGCCCTGGTCCATCTTCCAGGCGGCCTGCAGCGTCATCAGGCGCGCGGCGGTCATCTCCGCGGTCGACGTCGCGATCCAGTCCTGCACCATCTGCTTCTCCGAGAGCAGCGACCCGTGGGTGTGCCGCGAGATCGCCCGCTCGCAGAGCATGTCGAAGGCACGGCGCGACTGCCCGAGCCAGCGCATGCAGTGGTGGATGCGTCCGGGGCCCAGCCGCTTCTGGGCCAGCAGGAAGCCGTCGCCCTCGGCGCCGATGAGGTTCTCCGCCGGCACGCGGACGTCGCGGTAGAGCACCTCGGAGTGCCCGCCGGCGTAGCCCGTGCCCTCCTCGGGGTGCTCCATGGTCGGGATGTCGCGCACGACGTCCACCCCGGGGGTGGTGACCGGCACGACGAACATCGAGGCGCGCCGCCGCGGCGCGGCGTCCGGGTCGGTGACGGCCATGAGGATGAGGAAGTCGGCCACCGAGCCGTTGGAGGTGAACCACTTGTGCCCGTTGATCACGTACTCGTCGCCGACGCGCTCGGCCCGGGTGGTGAGCAGGGTCGGGTCGGCGCCGGCGTTCGGCTCGGTCATGGAGAACGCGCTGCGTAGGCGGCCGTCGAGCAACGGCTCCATCCACTGCTTCTTCTGCGCCTCGTTCGCCCCCAGCGCCAGCAGCTCGGCGTTGCCCGAGTCGGGGGCGTTGTTGCCGAACACCGACGGCGCGTACACGCACTGCCCGAGGATCTCGTGCATCAGGCCCAGCTTGACCTGCCCGAACCCTCCCCCGCCCAGCTCCGGGGGCAGGTGCGCGGCCCAGAGCCCGCGGGCCTTGACCTCCTCCTGCATCGGCGCCGTCGCCGCCCGGAGGGCGGGCCCGTCGAGGTCGAGGGTCTCGAGCGGGAGGATCTCCTCGCGGACGAACGTCCGCATCCACGCGAGCTGCTGCTCGAACTCCGGCTCGGTCGAGAAGTCCCAGGCCATGTGTCGCTCCTTCAGGCCCTGAAGGCCAGGTCGAGCCCCGGGGTGTCCCACTCCAGGGCGTAGAGGACGCCGCGTCCCGACGAGGTGACCCAGGCTGAGTGCGAGTCCGCGCCGGCGAAGCAGATGTTGGTGACGTAGGGGTCCGGGTCGGGCACGGGCACCTGCCGCCGCAGCGTGCCGTCGGGCGCGACGACGCTGATCGCGCCGGTCACCAGCGTCGCGACACAGACGTTGCCCTCTCCGTCGACGGCCAGCGAGTCGAGCGGCTGGTGGCCCTCGAACCCGTGCAGGAGCCGCCGGGGTCCGTCGAGGCGGCCGGGCCCGACGACGTCCCACGCCCACAGCCGGCCCGGCCCCGTCTCGGCGACGTAGAGCCGCGATCCGTCCGGGGACAGGCCGACGCCGTTGGGCTCGACGAGGGGGTGCACGACCTCGGTGACCGCGCTGCCGTCGGGTCGCGCGTAGTACAGCGCCCCGGTGTCCTGGTCGCGCTCGCGCTTCTTGCCGAGGTCGGTGAACCAGAAGCCGCCGTCGGCGTCGAAGACGATGTCGTTGGGTCCGCGCAGCGGGCGGCCGTCGCAGGCGGTGTAGAGGTCGGTCACCGCACCGGCGTGCGGCCCGTCGAGGACGACGCGCTGGATGCGCCCACCGATGTAGTCGGGCGGCTGGTGGCCGGGTGCGGTGATCCCGCCGTCGCGGTCGTGCCACGCGAAGCCGCCGTTGTTGCAGACGTAGACCGCGCCGTCCGGGCCGATCGCGGCCCCGTTGGGACCGCCGCCGAGCTCGGCGACCACCGTCGTCGTCCCGTCGGGCGCGACGCGCGTCAGCGTGCCCCGGCGGATCTCGACGACCAGGACGTCGCCGTTCGCCAGCGCGATCGGTCCCTCCGGGAACCGGAGTCCGGTCGTCACCGCGCGCATGTCCGGAGCCTCCTTCGCGACGGCGGTCCCGCGCAACGGCACGTCATCCGGGCTGTCATCCGGGCTGTCATCCGGGCTGTCATCCGGGCTGTGTCAGGTAGCGCGGGTTGGTGACGGCGAGCCGGTCGGTCGTCGCCGCGCGCACGGCCGCGAGCAGTGCGGGGTCGGTGTCGTCGATCTCCCCGGCCCGGATGGCCGCGGCGAGGGCGGCCTGGTCGGCGTAGCCCAGCGCGGCGAGCCGCTCGCGGTGGCGACGCTCGTGCTCGGGACCTAGCCGCAGCTCCCTGCTGACACCGCCGAGGACGTTCGCGGCCACGCGGGCGAGGAACGCCACCCGCTCGTCGTCGCCGGTCACGACGTCCTCGCGCAGGAAGGACGCCACGGCGTCGACGAGGTCGACCGCGCTCGGGCGTCCGTAGAGGTCGGAGGGCCCTGCCTCGACGGCCTCACCGACGGCCTCCTCCTGCGCCGGGAGGCCCAGCAGGAGCAGGAGGTCGTGCTCGTTCTCGGCGACCCGCCGGCCGATCGCGGCGAGCTCGACCGACGGCGTGATCCCGTCCAGGTGCCGCTGCGCCATCTCCCGGCAGCCCAGCGCCCACCACGTCGTGCGGTGGATCTGCCACCAGCGCACGGCCTCCGGGTCGGGCCGGTACCCGGCCACCTCGGCGTAGCCGTCGAGCAGCTGGTCGACGGTGCCGAGGCCCGCGACGGGCAGCGGCGATCCGAAGCGCCAGCACTTCACGCACAGCCAGCCGAGGTCCTCGCGGGGGTCGCCGCGGTGCACCAGCTCCCAGTCGAGCACTGCGCGCAGCCCGGTCTCGTCGACGATGAGGTTGCCGAGGCGGAAGTCGCCGTGCACGAGGGTGTCGGGTACCGGGGCGGGCCGGTGGCGGTCGAGGCGGCGCAGCGCGATCTCGACGACGGGCAGCGGCTCGTCAAGGGCGTCGTAGGTCGCCCGGAGGTCCTCGACCGGGTCCCCCGCCGCCAGCCCCGGGAGCGCGTTCGGCCGGATCGTGTGGATGCGGGCCAGCGTGCGGCCCAGCTCCGTGGCGAGACCCTCCCGGGCGTGCGCGTAGCGCTCCTCGCGCAGCAGCCGCGGCCCGAGCGTCTCGCCGTCGACGTGCTCGGTGATCAGGTAGGGCGAGCCGACCGCCGCGGTGTCGGTGCCGCTGTCGACGAGCCGCGGGACCCGGACGCCGGCGTCCGCGGCGGCGGCGATCGCGGCGGCCTCGAGCGCCATCCCCTCGGGCCGGTCGTTGCCCGGCGGGTCGCGGCGCAGCACGAGGTCGCGCGGCCCGTCAGCGGACGTCGCGGTGAACGCCCACGTCTCGCGGCTGGCGCCGGCGGTGAGTCGCCGCAGGTCGGTCACTGCGACCGCGGTGCCGGAGACGTCGGCGAGGCGCGTCGCCAGCTGGTCGCGCAGGTCGCTCATCGGACCTTGTTCGGCCCCGCGAAACCGAACAGGTACGCCGCCACCTTGCGCATCTGCACCTCCTCGGCGCCCTCGGTGATCCGGTAGCGGCGATGGTGGCGGTAGATGTGCTCGAACGGCGTGTGCCGGGAGTAGCCGAGGCCGCCGTGCACCTGCATCGCGCGGTCGGCGGCGTCGCAGACGAAGCGGTTGGCCCGGTAGTTGCACATCGAGACGCGGTCGCTGATCTCCGTGTGCGGCACGCGGTCGAGCTCCCAGGCCGTCTTGCGCACCAGACCGCGCAGCATCTCGGCCTCGGTCTGCAGCTCCACGAGCGGCCACTGGATCGCCTGCCGGGTGGCCAGCGGCTCGCCGAACGTCCGGCGCTCGCGGGCGTAGGCGACGCTGCGGTCGACGCAGTACTGGCCCGCGCCGACGCCGGACGCCGCCTGCCGGATGCGGTTCTCGTGCACGAAGGTCTGCGCGACCGCCAGGCCGCCGCCCTCCTCGCCGAAGATCGCGGAGTCGGGGACGCGGACGTCGCGCAGGGTCACCTCGGCGTGGTCGGTGGGCATGTTCAACGTCCACCAGTGGAAGTCGACCGAGAACCCCGGGGTCTCGACGGGGACGAAGAACGCGGTGATGCCCCGCGCGCTCCCGTCGGTCCCGGACGTCCGGGCGAACACCACGTCGTGGGTGGCCGAGTGCATCCCGGAGTTCCAGCGCTTCGTCCCGTTGATCACCCAGTCGCCGCCGTCACGGACGGCCGTGGTCTCCATCCACGTGGCGTCGCTGCCGTGGTCGGGCTCGGAGAGGCCGAAGCCGACGCGGGCGGTGCGGGTCAGCATCGGCTCGAGGAACTCCTCGCGCTGCTCGGCCGTCCCGTACTCGAGCACCATGTGCACGAACGGGAAGTTGCCGACCACCGACGACTCGTTCTGCAGGTCGTTGTGCAGGCCCAGCCCGCGGTGGGCGAGGTGCTCGCGGATCACCGCCATGTCGAGGTTCGTGCCGTCCGACCCGCCGACCTCCGCCGGCAGCCCGTAGCGCAGCCACCCCGCGGCGTCGGCCCGGCGGAACATCTCGCCGAGCAGCTCCTCCCAGTCCCGTCGTGGGACCCCGCCGCCCTCGAAGTCGGTGCGCGCCCACTCCCGCCGGTGGTCGAAGAAGCGGGCGTTGTCGTCCTGCTCCTCGAGCGGGCGGATCTCGGCCTCGATGAACTCGTCGAGTGCGCCGAGCCGCTGCGTCAGCTCCGCCGGGAGTGCGAAGTCCACACCGACCTCCTCCTGAACGATCGTTCAGCGAGCATGCCAGCGCCGGGAGCGCGGACGGAAGGGCGCGCCCGCGCACGGCGCAGCCCAGCGGATGATCAGCAGGCCGAAAGGCACCTCCGCAGGCCGACATCGGGTACCTCTCGGTCTGCTGATCACCGTGATCGGGGCAGGATGCGGGCATGAGCGACGAGCGGGTCCGGGTCGAGATCACCGACGGGGTCGCCGACGTGCGGCTCGCACGGCCGGAGAAGCGCAACGCGCTCGACCCGGCCATGTTCGAGGGGCTCGTCCACACCGGCGAGCAGCTGAAGGCCGACCCTGCGGTGCGCGTCGTCGTGCTCTCCGGCGAGGGCCCGGACTTCTGCGCGGGCCTGGACTTCGGCTCGTTCCGCGCGATGGCGAACGGCGAGCGGCTCTCGGCGTCGGCGCAGCTCCCACCGACGGACGGGCCGGCGCGGGCCACCGGGCAGCGCGCGGCGTGGGTGTGGGCCGAGCTCGAGGTCCCGGTGATCGCCGCGATCCAGGGCAACGCGCTCGGGGGCGGCCTGCAGATCGCCCTGGGCGCCGACCTCCGCATCGTCGCCCCCGACGCCCGGCTCTCGGTGATGGAGGTCAAGTGGGGCCTGATCCCGGACATGACCGGGACGCAGGTGCTCCCCGAGCTCGTCGGCCGCGACGTCGCCAAGGAGCTGACGCTGACCGCGCGGGTCGTCAGCGGGACCGAGGCCGCGGCCCTGGGGCTCTGCACGCGCGCCGACCCAGAGCCCAGGGAGGTCGCGCTCGCGCTCGCCCGCGAGATCGCCGGGCGCAGCCCGCACGCCGTGCGCGCGGCGAAGCGCCTGATCGACGTCGCCGGCCGGGTGGACCTCGCCACCGGCTTCGCCGCCGAGCAGACCGAGATCGGCGCGCTGATCGGGAGCCCGAACCAGGTCGAGGCGGTCACCGCGGGCTTCGAGAAGCGGGCGCCGATCTTCGCCGACTAACCGTCGAGCACCGGCAGGAGCACGGCGGCGACGTCGTCGCCCAGCTCGCGCGGCGAGCGCGGGCCGGCGGGGTCGAACCACTTGTAGGTCCAGTTCGCGGCGCCGAGACACGCGTTGACGTAGGTCCGCGGGGTCATCGGCAGCGTCCGCCCCGTGGCGCGCAGGTGGGCCTGCACCGCCTCGAGCACGAGGTCCTCGAACGCGCGGCGGCGCGCGAGGATCGGCGCGGCGAGCTCGTCGGGCAGCTCGGACTCCTCCTCGAAGCAGATCGTGAGCAGGTCACGGTGCTCGCAGGTGTAGGCGACGCGCTCGACGATGAGCGCCCGCACGGCCTCGCGCGTCGACGGCGCCCCGCCGACGATCGTGCGGGCGCTCGTGAGGCTCTCGTCGAGCACCTCCTCGTACACCGCGACGAGCAGGTCCTGCTTGGTCCGCACGTAGTGGTAGAGCGTCGGCTTGCGCAGGCCGACCTTCTCCGCCACGTCGTTCATCGACGCCGCGCGGTACCCGCGGCGGCTGAACACCTCCACGGCGGCGGCGAGGATCCGCGCGCGGACCTCGTCGGCACGACTCACCGCGGCCTCCCCCGGTTCCGTGCGGTTGACCCGACTCCTGTGATGTGGGGTACTTTCGTCCGACCGGTCGGTCGAACGCAAGCGAAGGAGCCCGCGTGACCCACGATCTCGACGAAGTCCACGAGGACTTCCGTCGCAGCGTCCGCGCGTTCACCGACCAGCGGGTCCGCCCCGTCGTCGACGAGGCCGAGCGCGAGGGCCGCCCGCCCGAGCGGCTCTGGAAGGAGCTCGGCGACGCCGGGCTGCTGGGCCTGCTGACCCCGGCCGAGTTCGGCGGCTCCGCCGGCGAGGGTGGCGAGGCGACCGCCGTCACGGTGCTCGCCGAGGAGCTCACCCGCGCCTGCGGCGGCATCGCCGTGAGCGCCCTGGTCAGCGCCTATATGGCCGCGCCCCACCTCGTGCGCCACGGCACCACCGACCAGCAGGAGCGCTGGGTCGCCGCGCTCGCCGCCGGCGAGGCCATCGCCGCGATCGCCGTCACCGAGCCCGGCGCGGGCTCCGACGTCGCGGGCATCTCCGCCCGCGCGCGCCGGACCGACGACGGCTGGGTGCTCGACGGCCGCAAGATGTACATCACCAACGCGGGCCTGGCCGACGTCCTCGTCGTCGGCGCGAAGACCGACCCCGAGGGCGGCCACCGCGGGATCACGACGTTCGTGGTGCCGGCCGGCACACCCGGGCTCTCGTTCGGCGCCCCGCTGCAGAAGATGGGCTGGCACTCCTCGGACACCCGCGAGGTCGTGCTCGACGGCGTCACGCTCGGCGAGGACGCGGTGCTCGGCGTCGAGGGCCGCGGCTTCCACCAGATCATGGACGCGTTCCAGCTGGAGCGCGTCGTGCTGGCCGCGATGGGGGTGGGCCACGCCGCCGAGGCGCTCGAGACGGTCACCGAGTACCTGCGCGGCCGCGAGGTCGCCGGCGAGCCGCTCACCGCGCGCCAGGCGATCCGGCACCGCATCGTCGCGATGGAGATCGAGCTCGAGGCCGCGCGCGTGATGACCTACAAGGCCGCCGACCGCATCGACCGCGGCCACCCCGAGGCCGGCCGGTCCGTCGCGGCGGCGAAGTACTTCGCGGCGAAGGCGGCCGCCTGGATCGTCGACGAGGCGGTGCAGCTCTACGGCGGCGCCGGCTACCTCGAGGAGACGCCGATCGCCCGCCACCACCGCGACGTGCGCATCCTGCGCATCGGCGGCGGCACCGACGAGATCCAGCTCGAGATCCTGGCGAAGCGGCTGGTGCCGTGACCGGGACGGCGGCCAACGGCGCGGGTCCCGCGTGGGAGGTGTCGGCGCCCCATCCCCCCGGGGCGCCGGCACCTCCCTCGGGGGATGACGTGCTCGCGGCCGCCGACCGGGCGCGCCTCGGCGGCGACTCCGGGCGCTGGCCCGAGAAGCTCCCCGTCCGGCAGCGCCTCGACGTGCTGCTCGACCCGGGCAGCTTCGTCGAGGACGGCCTCCTCGCCGCGGCGACCCAGCCGGGGATGCCGGGCGACGGCGTCGTCACCGGCGTCGGGACGGTCGAGGGCCGGCCCGTGGCGGTGATCGCGCACGACTTCGGCGTCAAGGCCGGGTCGTGGGGCGAGCGCACCTGCGAGAAGCAGATCCGCATCCTCGAGCGGGCCGACCGCGACCTGCTCCCGGTGTTCTACCTCGTCGACTCGGCGGGCGGGCGCCTCACCGAGCAGATGGGCTTCTTCCCCGGGCGCCGCGGTGCCTCGCGGATCTTCCACCTGCAGGTCCGGCTGTCCGGGCGCGTCCCGCAGATCTGCTGCCTGCACGGCCCCTCGGCCGCGGGCGGCGCCTACATGCCGGCGTTCACCGACTGGGTTGGGATGGTCGAGGGCCGCGGGTCGATGTACCTCGCGTCGCCGCGGGTCGCCGAGAAGGTCACCGGCGAGCACACCACCGCCGAGGAGATGGGCGGCGCGCGGATGCACGCCGAGGTCTCGGGCTGCGGCGACTCCGTGTTCGAGGAGGACTGGGAGGCGCTCGCCGCCGCCCGGCTGCTCCTGACCTACCTGCCCGGCGACTTCACCGGGACGCCACCCGAGGTCGAGCCCGTCGAGCCCGAGGCCACCGGCTGGGACGGGCTGGTCCCCGAGGACCCGAACATCGGCTACGACGTCATCACGGTGATCGACCGGCTCGTCGACGGCGGCACGTTCTTCGAGATCAAGCCGGACTGGGCCCAGGAGCTCGTGGTCGGGTTCGCCCGGCTCCACGGGCGGGTCGTCGGCCTCGTCGCCAACCAGCCGCAGGTGCGCAGCGGCGCGATCCACGTCGACTCCGCCGACAAGGCCGCCCGCTTCATCGCCCTGTGCGACGCCTTCAACGTCCCGCTGCTCTTCCTGCAGGACGTGCCGGGCTTCATGGTCGGCGTCGCCGTCGAACGCCAGGGGATCATCCGCCACGGCGCCAAGATGATCCTGGCGATGTCCTCGGCCGAGGTCCCGAAGTTCACGATCGTCCTGCGCAAGGCCTACGCCGCCGGCTACTACGCGATGTGCGCGCCGGGCTTCGAGCCGCGGGCGACGCTCGCTCTGCCCAGCGCGTTCATCGGCGCCATGGGCCCCGAGGCGTCGGTCAACGCCGTGTACGCCGGCAAGATCGCCGCGATCGAGGACCCCGACGAGCGCGCGGCGTTCCTCGCCGCCCGCGTCGAGGAGCACCGCGCCGAGGTCAACCTGCTGCGCATGGGCGACGAGCTCGTCGTCGACGCCGTCGTCCCCGGCGAGGGCCTGCGCGACGAGCTGATCGCCCGCCTGCGCCACGCCGACGGCTGGACCCGCACCAGCGGGCGCCGTCACCACCCCGTCAGCCCTGTGTGATCCCCACGGAGGAGACCCGATCATGGACGATCGCGACACCCTCGCCACCCTGATCTCCGCGCCGCTGCAGCCGCTGGACGAGCGATGGCGCTCTCCCGACCGGGTCGACGAGCTCGCGACGGCCCGCGCGCGCCACGACGCCGACCCCGACGACTACTGGGTCTGGGTGGCCGAGAAGCACCGCTGGCTCGAGCCCTGGCACACCGTGCGCTCCGGCGAGCTGGGCGACTTCCGGTACTTCGAGGGCGGGCGGATCAACGTCGCGGACAACTGCGTCGACCGCTGGGCCGAGGACCCGGCGACAGCCGACCGCGCCGCGATCGTGTGGGAGGGCGAGCCGGGCGACACCCGCACGGTGACCTACGCCGAGCTCGCCGACGAGGTGAACCGGCTGGCCGGCGGCCTGGTCGCCCTGGGCATCGGGCGCGGCGACGTCGTCGCGGTCTACATGCCGAACCTCGTCGAGGCGTTCACCGCGATCCACGCCTGCAACCGGATCGGCGCGATCTACACGGTGCTCTTCTCCGGCTTCGGTCGTGACGCCGTGGCCTCGCGGCTCTCCGCCGCCCGGGCGAAGGCCGTCGTCGTCGCCGACGCGATCTACCGGCGCGGGAAGCCCGTCGAGCTGCTGGAGACCCTGCGGGCGGCGCGGTCGGACGCCCCGACGGTGGAGCACGTCGTCGTGGTCGACCGGACCGGGCGCGGGCTCGCGCTGCAGGAGAGCGAGGTCTCCTACGCCGCCCTGCTCGCCGAGCACCCCGAGGGCGCCCCGATGGCGTCGCTCGACCCCAACGAGGCCGCGTTCCTGATCTTCACCAGCGGCACCGAGTCGAAGCCGAAGGGCGTCGTGCACTCCGTCGGCGGCTTCCTGCTCGGGACCTGGGCGAACGTGCACTGGCAGGCCGGGCCCGTCGACGGTGACGTCTACTGGGTGGCCGCCGATGTCGGCTGGCTGACCTTCCCGATCCAGGCGGTGATCGGCGGGCTGGCCCACGGCTCGACGATCGCCTGCTACGAGGGCGCGCTGGACACCCCGTCGCCCTCGCGGTTCTACGACGTGTGCGAGCGCCACGGCGTCACCCAGGTGCTGTGCGCGCCGACGGTGCTGCGGATGCTGCGCAAGTTCGGTGACGACCTCGCTGCCGCCCACCCGCTCCCCCGCCTCGCGCTGATCACCGTGCAGGGCGAGCCGCTCGACGGCGAGACCTTCACGTGGGCGAACGAGACGTTCGGGGTCCCGATCGTCAACGCCTACGGGCAGACCGAGACCGGCTCCACCTGGACCTATCCCGTCACCGGCGTCGACGACCTCAAGGCGGGATCGGCCGGCACCCCGGTGCCGGGCCACGCCTTCGACGTCGTCGACGACGACGGCGCGCCGGTGGCGCCGGGGGTGAAGGGCAACCTCGTGATGACCCGGCCGTTCCCCACGCTCGCGCGCACCGTGTGGGACGACCACGACCGCTACCTCTCGACGTACTTCGGGCGCTTCCCCGGGCGCTACGCCACCAACGACGAGGCCGTCGTGGACGCCGACGGGCACCTCTGGGTTCTCGGTCGCGCCGACGACGTCATCAACGTCGCCGCGCACCGTCTGTCGACGATGGAGATCGAGGCCGTCGTCGGCACCCATCCGCGCGTGGTCGAGGCCGCCGTCGTCGGGGTGCCCGACGCCACCAAGGGCACGGTGCCGGTCGCGTTCGTGACCGTGTCCGGCGAGGCCGAGGGAGTGCCCGACGAGGTGCGGGACCTGGTCGGCGAGACCATCGGGGGGCTGGCGCGGCCCGACCGCGTGATCGTCACCTCGGCGATGCCGAAGACCCGCACCGGCAAGATCATGCGCCGGCTGATGCGCGAGGTCCTGCTGCACGGCGAGGCCCGCAGCGACACCAGCGCGCTCGAGGACCCGGGCAGCCTGGACACCCTCGCGGCGGCGGTCCGCGGATGAGCGGCCTGTGGTTCGAGGACCTCACCGAGGGACTCGTGGTCGAGCACGCCGTCCGGCGCACGGTCACCGAGACCGACAACGTGCTGTTCACGACCATGACGATGAACCCCGCGCCGCTGCACCTGGACCACCAGTACGCCGAGGGCACCGAGTTCGGGCGCCCGCTGGTGAACAGCATGTTCACCCTCGCGCTCGTGGTCGGGCTCTCGGTGCCGGAGCTGACGCTGGGGACGATCGTCGCCCAGCTCGGGCTCGACGAGGTGACGTTCCCGGCGCCGGTGTTCCAGGGGGACACCGTGCGGGTGTCCACCGAGGTCGTGTCCGCGCGGGAGTCGCGCAAGCGGCCCGACGCCGGGATCGTGGTGTTCGCCCACCGCGCCCGCAACCAGCGCGACGAGCTCGTGTGCTTCTGCAAGCGGACCGGGCTCATGCACCGGCGGCCGGCATGAGGGTTCCCCGGAGCCTGCTGTTCGTGCCCGGAGCACGGCCGGACATGGTGGCCAAGGTTCCCCGGTGGGCGCCCGACGCGGTGGCCGTCGACCTCGAGGACGCCGTGGCCGCGGGCGACAAGGAGTCCGCGCGCGACGCCACGGTCCGCGCCGTCGCCGAGCTGCCCCGCGACGGCGGGACGCTCGTGCTGATCCGCGTCAACGGCCCGACGACGCCCTGGTACGCCGACGACGTCGCCGCGGTCGCCGAGTCGGCCGCCGACGGCGTCGTGCTGCCCAAGCTGGAGTCCCCGGAGCAGCTCGAGGACCTGCGCTCCCGTCTCGGTGACCGCCCGGTGATCGGGGGACTCGAGTCGGCGCGGGGTGTGGCGCGGTGCCGGGAGCTGATGACCGGCCTGCTGGCGGCCTACTTCGGTGCCGAGGACTACATCGCCTCGGTCGGCGGCCGGCGCACCCCGGGCGGGCAGGAGGTGCTGTTCGCGCGCAGCGAGGTGGTGCTCGCGGCCGCGGTCGCCGGCGTCGGACTGCTGGACCAGGCCGTCGTCGCCGCCCACGACGCCGAGGCGTTCCGCGCCGACGCCGCCGTCGGCCGCGACCTCGGCTACGACGGGAAGATCTGCATCCACCCCTCGCAGGTCGCGCTCGCGCACGAGACCTTCACCCCGACCGACGAGGAGATCGCCCACGCGCGCCTCGTGATCGAGGCGGGCTCCTCGGGGGTGGGCGTCGTCGATGGCGAGATGGTCGACGCGGTGCACCTGACGATGGCGAGGGCGGTCCTGTCGCGAGCGGGTGTGGAGGCGTGAGGATCGGGCTCGTCCTGCCGCCCACAGGCGACCCCGCCGACGTCCCGGACACCGCCCGGCGGGCCGAGGAGCAGGGGTTCGACCTCGTCGCGAGCGGCGAGCACGTGCTGTTCGGGAGCCCGACGCCCAACGCGTTCGTCGCGCTCGCCGCCGCCGCGAGCGTCACCACCCGCGTGCGCCTGCTCAGCGCCGTCACGCTGCTGCCGCTCTATCCCGCGCCGCTCGCCGCGAAGATGGCCGCGACCCTCGACCGCATCTCCGGCGGCCGCTTCGAGCTCGGCGTCGGGGTCGGCGGCGAGAACCCCGTGGAGTTCGCGGCGTGCGGGGTGCCCGTCCGCGAGCGGGGGCGGCGCACCGACGAAGCACTCGACGTCCTCGTCACGCTCTTCGCCGGCGAGCCGATCGACGTCGACGGCACGCCCGCCACGCTCGACCCGCTGCCGATCCAGCGCCCGCGTCCGCCGGTGTGGGTCGGCGGGCGCTCCGAGGCCTCGATGCGCCGCGCCGGGCGCGCGGGCGACGTGTGGATGCCGTACCTGGGCAGCCCGGACCGCGTCGCCCGGGGCCTGGCCACCGCCCGCGAGGAGGCCGAGCGCCGCGGCCGCGATCCCGCCGAGGTCTCCGGCGCCTACTTCGCGTGGACGGCCGTCGACGCCGACCCCGCCGTGGCGCGGCGACGTGCACGGGACAGCCTCGCCGCGACCTACGGTCAGGACATGGACCGCATCCTCGACGCGGTCGTCCCCCACGGGACGCCCGAGCAGGTCGCCGCCCGCCTCGCCGAGTACGCCGACGCCGGCGCCGACTCGGTGGTCCTCGCGCCCGCGGTCGACGACGCGGACCGTGAGCGGATGCTGGATCTCGTGGCCGGCGAGGTCCTCCCCCGCCTGCGCCGCGCGTAGGCCGTGCCGGTGGGCGGAAGCCGTCGTGACGGCGGGCCCGGCGTGGCGCAGAGTGCCGAGGTCATCCCCCTGCCGACCGCCCGCCGACCCCCTGCCGACGAGGAGCACCCGTGACCGCGGAGTTCGTGACACCGACGTCCGAGGAGACCCTCCCGGGGCGTCCGTCCCCGTTCTTCCTCGCGGCGGGTGAGGGCGAGCGGGCGCACCTGTTCGACCAGCTCTTCACCGTGCTGCTGTCCGGAGACGAGACCGAGGGGCAGTTCGGGGTGTTCACGATGGAGGCGCCGAAGGGGCAGGCCATCCCGGTGCACTCCCACGACGACGTCCACGAGATCTTCTACGTGCTTGACGGGCGCGTCCGCGTCGCGGTCGAGGACGCCGACGGCGCGCTGCTCGACCGCGTCCTGACCACCGGCGACTTCGGCTACGTCCCGGCCGGGCGCAAGCACACCTTCCGCGTCGAGTCGCACCGGGCGCGCACGCTCGGGGTGTCGACGGGCGGCTTCGAGCGCTTCTTCGCCGCCGCCGGTGAGCGGACGGCCTCGACGATGCCGCCCGCCGAACCCGTCATCCCCTCGCGCGAGCAGCTCGGCGACGCCGCGCGCCGCTACCGCAACGAGTTCCACCACGATGTCCGTCTCCTCGACTGAGCCCCCGGGCGCGCCACGGAGCGAGCCGCCGGACCTGCCCCCGCCCGTCCACGCCGACGGCGTCACCACCTGGCGGGCGGTCGAGTACGCGGCCGTCCCCGGCTACCGGCCGCTGCTGCTCGACCTGCACCGGCCCGACGGACCGCTGCCGGCGCTGATCGTCTTCCTGCACGGCGGCGGCTGGCGCGGTGGCAGTCGCTCGGGCTTCGGGCCGGCCTTCGCCGACTGGTCGCCGTCGCCGTTCCTGCAGCTCGCGGCGCACGGGTTCGCGGTGGCGTCGCGGGACTACCGGCTCAGCGGCGAGGCCCGCTTCCCGGCGCCGCTGGAGGACGTCGCCGCGGGGCTGGGCTGGCTGCGCGCCCAGGCCGAGCACCTCGGGATCGACCCCACCCGCGCCGCGCTGTGGGGCGAGTCGGCGGGCGGACACCTCGCCGCGCTACTCGGCCTCACCGACCCCGGTGTTCGCGCCGTCGTCGACTGGTACGGCCCGGCCGACCTGACGACGGTCGCCGCCGACGCCGCGGCCGGGGGCATCAGCGCCGTCGACCCGGGCGCGCCGGACTCCCGCGAGGCGCTGCTGCTGGGCGTCGCGCCGTCGTCGGACCCCGAACGGGCGCGGGCGGCGAGCCCGGTGACGCACGCCCACGCCGACGCGCCGCCGTTCCTGCTGCTGCACGGCACGGCCGACCGCCTCGTCCCCACCCGGCAGTCGGAGCGTCTCTGCGCGGCCCTGGACGACGCCGGCGCCGCGGTGACGCTCGAGCTGTTCGACGGCGCCGACCACCTGTGGCTCGGCCGGCCCGACGTCGCCCGGGCCGCCTTCGACCGGTCCGTCGACTTCGTCCTGGAGCGCCTCACGAGCTGACCGGCCGACTCCTTCCGGTGCGTGCCGACCTGGTGACGAACGGTGCTCGGGGCGTTAGCATATGCGCCTCAAGCGGTCGCACTCGGCCGTACCGCGCCCCGGACCCCTGGCGCTCAGTCATCACTGCGCTGCGTCCAGGGGGCCACGAGATGAGCCGGATCACCGTCACCCGCACGAGTTCCTCGCGATGGGTGGGCGAGCACCACCGCAAAACGATCTTCGTCCTCGGAGGGGCCGTCGACGGCGCCGCCATCCCCGCGCTGCGCGCCCGGACGGAGTCCGAGGCCCGCGAGGGGTCGACCCGGGTGGTCCTCGACATCCGCGCGATCGTGTCGTGCGACCGCGCGGGTCTCCTCGGCCTCGTCCGGCTGCGGGGACGGCTCGAGGCCCATCCCGACTGCGTGGTGGACGTGGTCGGTGCGCGCTGGCCACAGTTCGCCGACATCCTGGCCCGCGAGGCCGCCGAGGGTGTCGACACGCTCCAGGGCACGGTCCGGGAGCTCCGCCGCCCGCTCATGATCGACCCGCACCGCGCCCCGATCGTCGCGCCCCAGGTGCCGGCACCCCGGACGGCGGCCCCGCCCGAGATGCGCCCCGCCGACAGCTGATGATCACCAACCGGGATCTCGAGTGCCTCGGACTGGCCACGGGATGCGTGTGCCCGGCGGGCACGGACACCGCCGGGATCCGCGGGGCGTGGCTGTGGGAGCGGCGTCCGGCGCGCCCGGAGACGGTCGTCGCCCTCCGCCGTCTCGTCCGGCGGTGGACGGCGGCGACGGTGGCGGACGAGGAGATCGGTGAGTCGATCGTCCTGCTGGTCGACGAGGCCGTGAGCAACGCCGTCGAGCACGCCTACCGCGGCCCCGTCGGGGACGTCTCGCTGTTCGCGGCGCCCCGCCCGTGCGGGTACGGCGTGGTCGTCGAGGACCAGGGGGTCTGGTCGCCACCGGACGCGGACCCGGGCTTCCGCGGCCGCGGGCTCGATCTCGTCCGCGAGCTCTCGGACCACCACGTCGTGATGGGGTCGGAGCTGGGCACCACGGTCCGGATGTGCTGGCGGACGCACGTCACGAGCTGACCTCAGCGCAGGAGCGGGGCGGTGTCGAAGGACCCGTCGGTCACGGCGCGGGCCAGGTCGGAGAGACGCTGCTGGGTCGACCGGGCGTGGGCCCGCAGGCGGGAGAACGCCTCGTCGAGGGGGATCTGGCCGCGTTCGGCGAGGACGCCCTTGGCCTGCTCGATGATCACGCGGCTGGTCAGCGCGGCCTGGAGCTGCTCGGTGAGGCGTTCGCGCTCGCGGGTGTTGCGGTCCGAGAGGATGGCGATGGTGGCGACGTCGGCCAGGGCCTGCCCGATGGCGAGCTCGTCGACGCTCATGTCCGTCCGGCTGCGGTGGAACAGGTTGAGCGCGCCGATGGTCTCCCCCCGCAGCCGCATCGGGAGCGCGTGCACCGCGGTGAAACCGTTCTCGTCGGCGAGCGTGGCGAACCGCGGCCAGCGGGTGTCGGTCGCGAGGTCGCCGGCGTGGACCTGGGCCGAGGTGCGGAAGCAGTCCAGGCACGGGCCCTCCTCGGCCTGGAGCTGGAACAGCTCGACCAGGTTGGCCGCCTCGGTGGACGCGGAGACGACCTGCAGGGCGCCGCGCTGGTCGGTCAGCAGCAGGCCGGCGGCATCGACACCGAGGAGCGAGACACAGTCGCCGCACAGTCCGTGGAACAGCTCGATCACGTCGTAGTCGGCCACCAGGGTGTCGGCCAGACGGACGAACGTCGTCACCAGCGCCTGTTCACGGGCGGCTGACGGTGTGCTCATGATGGGTTCTCCTCGTCGTCCCGGCTGGGAGAGTCAACCGGGTCGTCGCTCGGGGTCTCGCCGTATGAGGGATTGCCGGTGGCGGCGTCGCTCCACACCCCGTCGGGGTGCAGGCGGAGGCGGCGGGCGAGGACCTCGTCCGCGACCTCGGTGATCGTGCGCTCGGTGCTGAAGGAGTACGCGCGCAGCCGGGCCAGCGCCGACGGCGCGTCGAGCCGTGCCTGCGCCATGAGCATCCCCGTGGCCTGGTGCACCTCGGCACGCACCAGTGCGGACCCGTCCGGCGCACCGGCCGGCCCGTCGCCCCCGGGGTGGGTGCGGTCGAGCAGGGACCACACCGCCGCGTCGGCCGTGCGCAGGGCTCCGGTCAGGTCCTCGTCGTCCAGCGGGCCGGGAGCATCGCGGTAGCAGTCGAGCACACCGATCCGCGCGCCGCCGACCAGGAGCGGGAACACGAACATGCCGCGGGCGCCGGTCGCGGCCGCGGCCTCGGCGAACACCGGCCACCGGTTCTCGGACGGGTCGGCGATGTCGGGCACGAGCACGGCCCGGCCGGTACGGAAGGACTCCACGCAGGGGCCGTCGCCCAGACCGAACTGCAGCTCGTCGATGCGGGCGGAGACCGCGTCGGTGGCGCAGACCGGCTCCTGCACCTCGGCCACGGTCATCATCGTGATCGACGCCCCGGTCATCGGCAGCCATTCCACGCAGGCCCGGCACACGGCCAGGGCAGCTTCGGAGCCACCCGCGGCGACGGCGTCGGCCAGGGCCTTGCTCAACCGGGCCTGATCCACCTCGCACCCGCCGCCCATGGTCGCCGCGTGGGCGGGTTCCCCGCTCACGCCCCGACGAGGTCCAGGCCGGGCTCCCCGCCCCCACCGAGAGGTCCCGGAGGAGCAGGTCCGGCGAACCCTACACCTGGGCACAGGCCCTGCCCGGGCCGCGCGCTCACCGCCACCACCGCCTCGACGGACGGCGTTGTGCCGGGATGTGTGGGGCCACGGTGACCGCGGCGTAGGCCCTCGCGTCCGGGTCGGCCGGATTCCATCCCAGGACGTCGATCCCGTGGGCGGACAGGACACGGACGGCCACCGCCTGGGCGACGCGGGTGGGCGCCGCGAAGGCGGCACCGTGCGCGTCGAGGCGGATCGACCAGCTCCAGCGGCTGCCGTGGGCGGCCAGCACGGTCCACCCCGGCCCGCACAGGCCCAGCCCCGGGACCGACGGAGTCGGGGCGGACGACCCGGCGGGATCGCTGCCGGAGTGGACGAGCACGTAGGACACCGTGGGTTCCGCCGGCCGCGGGCGCGCCGGCCCGGAGGGACCGTGGGACGGCTGGAGGGTGCTCATCGGGGCCTCAGAGGTCGTGCCGTGGAGGCGAGCTCGCGACCGCCGAGAGGTGGCGTCCGGTGCGGACCGGACGGCTGAACACCAGCTCGTCGTCCCGGAGACTGTCCGAGAGGACGGCGAGGGCCGCGGCGTGGAGCGACACGCTCTCCGCGGCGGCGCGGCGACGGAGCGCCTCGGCACTCTCGGTGTCGGAGAGGCCGCGCGCCAGACCGAGGAGGACCTGTGCGCGGCGGATGTCGCGCCGGTCCTGCAGATCTTCGGGACTCCTGTGGGCCATCATTCCCCCGGTGCCATCGACGACCCCCGATCTGGGCGGGGGCGGGTCGGCGACGGGGTCCTGGTCTGCCGTCTCCACGATCGCGCACGACCGCGACGACGTCCAGCCGAAACGGATCACGGTGCTAGGAAGGACGGCATGGCCCCGCCCTCCACGCTCGTCCTCGGGCTCGACCCCGTGACCATCCCGGGCTACGACCCGGCACCCGTGCTCGAGGCGCTGGAGCGCGGGCGGCGGCGCTTCGAGGAGCTCGGGATCTCCCACGCGATGTGCCTGGTGCCGCTCGACGACAGCGCCGAGGGCACGATCGTCGAGCACCTGCGCCGCGAGCCGTGGGAGTGCGTGGTCATCGGCGGCGGCCTCCGGAAGGAGGAGGAGCTCCTGGAGTTCTTCGAGGTCGTCATCAACCTCGTCCGGCGGCACGCGCCCCGGGCCGCGATCGCGTTCAACTCCACCCCCGTCGACTGCGCCGACGCCGCGGCGCGGTGGCTGACCCCGCGCTGAGCCTTCCCCACTGTTCAGTCGTTGCTGTACGGTTCAGCGCATGCTGACCGGTGAGACCCAGGACGCCGCCCTCGCGCGGGTCGGGCGGGCGCTGGCCGACCTGACCCGGTGCCGGCTGCTGGTGGCGTTGCTCGACGGCCCGGGCTATCCGGCGCAGCTCGCCGAGACCCTGGGGCTGTCGCGGTCCAACGTCTCGAACCACCTGGCGTGCCTGCGGGGCTGCGGGCTGGTGGTCGCCTCGCTCGAGGGCCGCCAGACCCGCTACGAGATCGCCGACCCCCACCTCGCCACGGCCCTGCGCGAGATGGCCCGCGTCGTCCTCGCGGTGTCGCCGTCCCAGGAGTGCCTGGACGAGGTGGTGCGCCCGTGAGCGCCGGGCACCAGGCACGGCACTCGCTGCCCCTGGCCTCGGGGGCGGAGTGCGACAAGGAGTGCTGCGCCGGCCCGGTCGCGCAGCGCGCCGGCGGCGACGCCGACCGCCGCGCCGTCCTCACCCGGCGGGTCCGCCTCCTGGTGGCCGCGACGATCACCTACAACGTCGTCGAGGCGGTCGTCGCGATCAGCGCCGGCACGGTGGCGTCGTCGTCCGCCCTCATCGGCTTCGGCCTCGACTCGACCATCGAGGTCGCCTCGGCCGCCGCCGTGGCCTGGCAGTTCTCGGGCCGCGACCCCGAGGCCCGCGAGCGCGCGGCGCTGCGGATCATCGCCGTCTCGTTCTTCGCGCTCGCCGCCTACGTGGGCGTCGAGTCGGTGCGGACCCTGCTCGGCGCGGCCGAACCACGGCCCTCGACGGTCGGCATCGTCCTGGCCGCGCTGAGCCTGGTCGTCATGCCGTTCCTCTCCCTCGCACAGCGCCGGGCCGGGCGGGAGCTGGGCTCGAACTCCGCGGTGGCCGACTCGAAGCAGACGCTGCTGTGCACCTACCTGTCGGGCGTGCTGCTCGTGGGCCTGGTCCTCAACGCCACCGTCGGGTGGAGCTGGGCCGACCCCGTGGTCGCCCTCGTCATCGCCGCCGTGGCCGTGCGCGAGGGCATCACCTCCTGGCGCGGGGAGCACTGCTGCTGACGTCGCAAGGCTGACTGATCCGTCAGTGAGGTCTTGCGATTCTCGTGTGGGGCGACCTACCGTCCGGAGTGTGTCCGAGGACGAGGAGGTCCGGCGGCGGGTGCGGACGGCCGTCGACCGGATCGGTCCGCGACGCCGGGTGGCGAGCGCGATCGGACTCGACGAGACCAAGCTGTCGAAGGCCCTGGCCGGGCGCCGCCGGTTCACGGCCGGGGAGCTCGCCGCGATCGCGGGCGTCACCGGCGTGCCGCTCCCCTGGCTGACCCGTGGTGACGACCCGCCGGTGACGGCGACCCCCGGGCCGGCGCTCCGCGAGAACGTCGCGCCCGACCCCGACGGTGCCCGCGCGCGCATCCTCGACGCCGCGTGGACGCTCATCGCCACGGCCGGCTACCACCGGGTCCGCGTCGCCGACGTCGCCGACCGCGCCGGCACGAGCAGCGCCGCGGTCCACTACCACTTCCCGGGACGTGAGGCCCTGCTCGGCGAGGCCCTGCGCCACAACGTGGAGCTCGCGTTCGCACGCCAGTCCGACGTCCTCCGCAGCATCGAGGACCCGCACCGGCGCCTGCTCACGCTGCTCGACCTGCAGATGCCCGAGGGCCCCGTCCTGCGGCCCGAATGGTCGATCTGGATGCAGGTGTGGGTCGAGGCGGTGGTGGACGCCGACCGTCGCGAGCTGTACGCCCTGGCGCAGGACCGGTGGTGGCGCACGGTCCGGATGACGCTGCAGGACGGCGTCGACGCCGGGGTCTTCCGGGCCGACCTGGACGTCGAGCTGCGCGCCCGCCAGCTGACCGCGCTCGTCGACGGGCTCGGCGTCGGCGTCATGACGGGGGCCTCCGACGCCGCCGCCATGCGCGCCGCGCTCCACGACGTCATCGACCACCTCGTCCTCCGGAGGGACCCGTCATGCCCCGAACCGTGAACCGCCAGGTCGTGATCACGGCCGCGCTGACCGGGGCCGCCGACAGCGTCGGCAAGAGCCCCCACGTGCCGGTGACCCCGGCCCAGATCGCCGACGACGCGATCGCCGCTGCCCGGGCCGGCGCGGCCGTCGTCCACGTGCACGTCCGGCACCCCGAGACCGGCATCCGCTCGCGCGACGTCGCCCTCTACCGCGAGGCCGCGCGCCTGATCCGCGCCAGCGAGGTCGACGTCGTCCTCAACCTCACCGCGGGCATGGGCGGCGACCTCGTGATCGACCAGGAGGACCCGCTCAAGCCCGTCGACGGCACCGACCTCGTCAACGCGATGGACCGGCTCCCCCACGTCGAGGAGCTCCGGCCCGAGATCGCGACCCTGGACTGCGGCTCCTACAACTTCGGGGACGGCAGCGCCCTGTACGTCTCCACCACCGACATGCTGCGCGCCGGCGCGAAGCGCTTCCAGGAGCTGGGGGTGAAGCCGGAGCTGGAGGTGTTCGACTCCGGCCAGCTCTGGTTCGCGAAGGTCATGCACGACGAGGGGCTGATCGACGCGCCGGCGCTGGTGCAGCTGTGCATGGGGATCCCGTACGGCGCGCCCGCCGACCCCGGCCTGCTCCAGGCGTTGGTGAACCTGCTGCCCGAGGACGCCCAGTTCACCTCGTTCGCCCTGGGCCGTGACCAGCTGCCCTGGGTCGCGCAGTCGGTGCTGCTCGGCGGGCACGCCCGCGTCGGGCTCGAGGACAACCTCTACCTCGCGCGCGGGGTGAAGGCGACGAACGCCCAGCTCGTGGACCGCGCCGTCACGATCGTCGAGGGCCTGGGCGCCTCCGTCGCCACCCCGGCCGAGGCGCGCGCGATCTTCGGGCTGGCGGGTGCGCGGTGAGCCGTCCGATCGCCTGCATCGGCGCCGGCGTCATCGGCGGCGGCTGGTCCGCGCTCTTCCTCGCCCGCGGCTTCGACGTCGTCGCGTGGGACCCGGCCCCGGACGCGGCGTCCCGCGTGCGGCGGACCGTCGACGCGGCCTGGCCCGCCCTCACGGAGCTCGGACTGGACGACGCCGCCGACCGCTCCCGGCTCCGGGTGGCGGACTCGTTGACCGAGGCGTGCCGGGACGCGCTCTTCGTCCAGGAGAGCGCCCCCGAGGACCTCGAGCTCAAGCGTGGCCTGCTCGCCGACCTCGTCGCGTCGACGGAGGAGGACGTCGTCGTCGCCTCGTCGACCTCGGGCTTCCCCATGGGCGAGATGGCGACGGCGGCAGGCGACCCGTCCCGTCTCGTCGTCGGGCACCCGTTCAACCCGCCGTACCTGATCCCGCTCGTCGAGGTGGTCGGCGGCCCCGGGACTGATCCTGCGTGCGTGGCGCGGGCGGCCGCGTTCTACCGCGGGATCGGCAAGGCGGTGATCGAGATGGAGCGCGAGCTCCCCGGCTTCGTCGCCAACCGGCTGCAGGAGGCGCTCTGGCGCGAGGCGCTGCACATGGTCGCGAACGGGGACGCCACCGTCGACCAGATCGACGCCGCCATCACCCAGGGCCCGGGCCTGCGCTGGCCGGTCCACGGCCCGTGCCTGACCTTCCACCTCGCCGGCGGCGAGGGCGGCATGGCCCACATGCTCGACCACTTCGGGCCGTCCCTGCGCGCGCCCTGGACCCACCTCGAGGCCCCGGAGCTCACCGGCGCACTGCGGGACGCGATGGTCGAGGGCACCGCGGCCGAGGCCGACGGCCGTGACTACGCGGCGCTCGTCGCGGAGCGGGACCGGGCGGTGATCGCCATCCGCCGGGCCGTCGAGCAGGCGCGCGGGACTCCTGTCAGGCCCTGATCAGCGGCCGGTAGCCGAGGACGGACGCCGCCCCGTCGAGGTAGGTCCGGCGGTGGGCCCGCGGGACCCACTCCTCGACGGGGTGGACGGTGAGCATGCCGCCGCCGGCGATGCGTCGCTGCTCCTCCTCGGCCAGCGCGATCGCGGCGTCCTGCTCGCCCTGGGCCTGGGCCTGCTCCCGCTCGGTCATGTCCGGCACGGTGCCCGAGCAGGACGTCGGCGTCCAGGGCGGCCGACTCCTCAACCGCGCTCGGCGCGTGGAGGGAGGCCGCCGAGGTCGGTGGCGAACGACCCGATGCCGAAGGCCAGGGCGTTGAGCATGCGCCCGTACGCGACGCGGTCGATGTTGCTCGTGGTGTCGCACGCCCGGTGGTAGCAGGGGTCGAAGGGGACGCCGGCCCGGCCGCCCCAGAGCGCGGCCTGCTCCGGCGTCTTGCTCGGCGCGTCGCCGCTGAAGACCCCGCCGGACGGGATCGCGGCCTCGACGAACGGCCCGTAGTCCGAGTCGCCGCTGAAGCGGATCCCCTGTGCCGGCACACCCAGCGAGGCGAGGCGGTCGACGAGCAGGCGTTCGATCGTCGGCGACCCCGCCGCCGCGTCCTCGGTGCTGCCCGGGTCCGACCCGTCGCCGTCGTAGACGAAGTAGCCGGCGTTGAGGGACGCGATCATGTCGGAGTTCAGCATCAGGGCGATGTCCCGCCGCCGGTCGGCCGAGAGCCCCTGCATGTACTGCTGCGAACCGACGAGGCCCTCCTCCTCGGCCCCGAACCAGACGAAGCGCACCGCGTTGGTCACCGGCGCCGCGGCACCCAGCCGCAGCGCGATCTCGAGGTTCGCGGCGACCCCGCTGCCGTCGTCGTTGATGCCCGGCCCCTCGGGAACGCTGTCGAGATGGGCGCCGCTCAGGACGACCTCGTCGGTCCGGCCCGTGGTGGTCTGGGCGATCACGGAGCGGGTGGCCCGGGCGCCGGCTGCGCCTTCGTGCTCGTCGTCCTCGCCTGTCACGGCGATGGTGGGGGTCTCCACCCGGAAGCCGGCGCGACTCAACGTGGACGCGACGTACTCCACGCTCTGGTCGTAGCCGGGAGTGCCCACGGCGCGGTTCCCGCCGTTGCGGTCGGCGATGGCCTGGAGCGCCTCGAGGTGGCCGACGGCGCCGTCGACGGTCGCCTCCGTGGCGAGACGCTCGGCGAGCGGGCCGCCGCCGACCGGGCCTCCTTCTCCTGCGGCCGGCGCCTGTCTGGATCCGCTCGCGCAGCCCGTCATGACGAGGGACGCGATGACGGCGGCGAGAACACGTCCGCACAGACCGCTCATGAGAGGGCCCCTCGCACCGGTCAGGCCGTCGTGCGGTGTTCGACGCCGGTGCTCTCGCTGTCGGCCCGCTCCCGGCGGCGCAGGCGCCCGCCGGTGACGGCGACGCAGATCAGGGCGGCCACCGCGAGAGCGACATCGACCCACAGCCGGGGACTCGAAGGGGCGTCGGTGGCTTGGGCCCAGCTGGAGCCGAGCAGCCCGGCGATCATCACCGTCGCGGCCAGGAGCCACCGACGCAGAGATCGGATCGTGGCGTGGTCCATTCACCCAGGGTGGCCGTCGCGTCCGGAGTTGACCAGGCCGGCGGGGGACGGACGCCACCGTCGAGGGACCGGGGCGAGGGCCGCTCCGTGGCGTGTCGGTGGGGCAGGTCGGGCTCGAACCGACGACCTGACGGGTCCTGGTTGGCGCGTTCCGGTGTCTTGGCGTTGGTTGCTGACACGCCCACTGAGCTGGGCGGATGTGGGCCGCGCCGTTCCGACCGTGACCGGCTCGGGCGGCCTCTCCCCCATCGTTCCGTGGGGGAAAGGTGTGGGAACGATCTTGCCCCGTCAGGCCATGATCAGCGGGCGGTACCCGAGGACGGAGGCGGCGCCGGCGAGGTAGGCGCGGCGGTGGGCTCGCGAGACCCACTCCTCGGTCGGGTGCACGGTGAGCATGCCGCCCCCGACGATCTGCCAGTGGTCCTCCTCGGCGAGCGCCATCGCGGCGTCCTGCTCGCCCTGGGCCTGGGCCTGCTCCTCCTCGGTCATGTCCGGCACGGTGCCCGAGCTGGTCGACGTCGTCCAGACGCAACGGCCGGTGTGTGGTCTCCCCGTCGGCCAGGTCCTCCCGGAGCGCGCCAGGGCCAGGGGGCCAGGTGGAGCACCCCACGCGCTGAACGACCTGGCCCCCTGGTCCTGGGGTGCTACGCCCTCGCGGTGGCCGGCGAGGAGACCTGCCCTACCCCTCCCCGGAGGTCGCCTGGGGGTTCGGGGGGCGGCGAGCGCCCCCGCTGCTCGTCGTGCTTGACCTTCAAGTCGACTCACAGGTTTAACGTCGATGCTGTGAACGGGTTGATGGTCTCGGAACTGGCTCGGCGCTCGGGGGTGCCGGCGTCGACGGTGCGCTTCTATGAGCAAGAAGGTCTGCTCCCGGCACGCCGGTCGCCGTCGGGGTACCGGCTCTACGACGAGGTGGCGGTGGACAGGCTCGCGTTCATCGGCACGGCGAAGAGCCTCGGTCTGCCCCTGCCGGAGATTCGCCGGCTCCTCGAGCCCTGGCAGCACGGCGAGTGCTCCGACGTTCAGCACGAGCTGTTGCCGCTGGTAGAGCAGCGCATGACCGAGACGAAGGACCGCATCCGCGAGCTGAGCGAGTTCGCCGACCGCCTGTCCCGCTCGCACGCACAGCTCGAAGCGATCGAGCGCCAGGGGCCCTGCGACCCCTCGTGTGCCTTCCTCGGACGCACGGAGACAGTCGCCGGGCCGGTGCTGGCGTTACTTCCCCTCGCCACGAGCACGGACGACGCAGTGATCGCGTGCGGCTTGGACGGAGCTGCTCGCGAGGCTCGCGCCGCCCACTGGCGCGACGTACTGTCGGCCGCCACCGAGCGAGTCGCGGTCCCTGGAGGTGTGCGGCTCACCTTCGACCGCGAACGTCTGCGGCTCGCCGAGCTCGTCGAGCTGGCCGAGTCCGAATCGCAGTGCTGCAGCTTCTTCGAGCTGGTGGTGCACATCGGCCCGCCGGTGCGCCTCGACGCACGAGCCCCCGAGCACGCCCTGGTCCTCGTGCACGAGCTGTTCGGCGAGCCCACCGCATGACACTGCGCTCCATCGGCCTGTTCGTCATCGCGGCACTGTTCGAGATCGGCGGCGCGTGGCTGGTCTGGCAGACCGTGCGCGAACACCGGGCGTGGTGGCTGGCCGCGCTCGGCATCGTGGCCCTCGGCTTGTACGGGTTCGCCGCGGCGTTGCAGCCGGACGCTCAGTTCGGGCGCATCCTGGCCGCTTACGGCGGTGTCTTCGTCGCCGGCTCCCTCGCGTGGGGCGTGGTCCTCGACGGCTACCGGCCTGACCGGTTCGACCTCATCGGCGCTCTTGTGTGCATTGTCGGGGTCGGAATCATCATGTACGCGCCCCGCTAGGTCGCTCCGGCTGCGTGGGACTTCTTGTACTTCGCCGGGTCGACTGTGGGCGGGCGTGGCCGCGCGGCGCGCCGGGTCGAAGACAGGAGGCGAAGCCGCAGCGAGCCCGCCCGCCCGGCCCGTCAGGGCCGGCTTGAAGACGTAAAGAAAGTCCTCACACTGCTAACGTGCGCTCGGCCATGCGAGGTCTGGGGGGAACTTGCTACTAGATGAGTCCGGCACGTGGTGGCTGCCGGAGGCGTCGCAGGACGAGGTGCCGGGCCTTCTCTCAATGGAGGGGAACGATGATCCGACTCTTCGCCTGATCGGTGGATTTGACCGTAGGGTATTCCACCAGCGCGAGGGTGGTGGGCTCATGTCTTTCGGCGAGCTTCGCCCCATGGACTGCGTGCATGGCGAGTCTTTCGGGAAGCCCATAAGTCTTCTCGGCTGCTCAGTTACGAG
This sequence comes from Actinomycetospora sp. CA-053990, assembly GCF_050948445.1. Taxonomy (NCBI): domain Bacteria; kingdom Bacillati; phylum Actinomycetota; class Actinomycetes; order Pseudonocardiales; family Pseudonocardiaceae; genus Actinomycetospora; species Actinomycetospora sp. CA-053990. The sequence goes on from NZ_CP192043.1 coordinate 4,245,493, forward strand.
CATGAAGTCTGGGCTACTTGGACCTCCGATCGAACAGGTAGTGAGGCCCTCAGTAGCCGTTGTGGGGGTGTACGTCGACTCCCTCAAGGACGAAGTGATCGATGCGGTCGAAGTGTGCCTGGAGAACCTGACCCAATGGTCAGGAAGCTCGGCTTTCACTGGGAGCATCGAGTTCTCTCCGGACGAGGGTCCTACAGGTCGCCAGACGATCGAAGTCGAGCCAGTCGAACAGGTCGAATGTTCCGTAGGCACAGTCAAGTTCGCTCTAAAGCATCGCCATACAGCACTGAGGTACGACGACGAACGGGCGCGGCGAACAGCCCGTGTGAAGGAATACACTGTTCTGCGAATCGAGTTCGGCAATCCTGTCGACTTTCGAACCTGCGACAGATACATCGCAGATATTCAAGACCTACTTACACTATGCGTCGATAGCCCGTGCGCCATCCTTAACGAAACGATCTTTGTTCGAACGTCGTCTGGCGAGGAGCAAGGAAGCAGTCGCGGCGCTCGGCGAGGAGACGTCTTTCGGCGCTATGTAGTGACACCTAACCCTGACGCTGAGTCAGTCGAGAGCCACGAGATGTTAGCCACGCTAGATGCAGTGAGCTTCACCCAGCTCGTCCCGCGCTGGTTCGAGCTGATCGAGCGAGTCAGGTCATCCGTCCGAATGGTGACGGGTCTTTCGTATATTCGCGGCGGATATCTAGAGACACGCCTTGTAACGGCGGTGAGCGCTGCGGAGGGTCTGCATCGATCGCTATACGCCGGGGAGGCTATGGCCGAAGAGGACTTCCAGGAGCTTCGTCGCGTCGCGCTAGATGGCCTCAAGCCAAGTCAAGCTCAATGGCTTCGGGATCGCCTACGGAACGAGACGGCGCTCAACGACCGCCTTCTTGATATGGCGAGGCGCGCCGAGAATCTGCTGGGCTCTCCGCCCCTTCCTGATGTAGCGTTCTGGGCCAGCGAAGCGAAGCGGGCACGGAATGCGTTGGTGCACCGAGATGAGACGGGGAGACCTGCGCGTCAGCTTCGGCGAATGAGTCTGCATAAACTCGACGCGATCGTCGAGGGCACTCTTCTCATTGTGACACTCCTTCTTTTCGTTGAACTTCGGCTTCCAGAGGACGCCTTTACCGCGCTTCCCGGAAAGAATCGCCGACTTACGGCGGCGCGTGACCTTGCGACAAAGCACCTTACGGAGACTTCTTGAGAGTTAGCGAGAGAGATGAGACAATGCTGAGGTGGCCAGCGACTCGGTAGGCAAAAGAATTGCGACCTATCGGCGTCGTCGTGGGCTGAGCCAGGCCGCGCTTGCAGGCCTCGTCGGCCGGTCGGAGTCATGGCTGTCTCAGGTGGAGCGCGGGGTGCGCTCGGTGGACCGCATGTCGGTACTGCTTGATCTCTCGCGACTGCTGAACGTCGAGGTGCAGGCCTTGACCGGCACCCCGTGGCAGCTCGCACCGAATGGCGGACCGCGCGCCGAAGGACTCGGCGAGATTCGCTCCGTGCTCACCCGCTACGCGAACCTCGTCGAAGACGACGTCCGGGCCCCGACGGCGACCACGCTTCGGGTGGTCGCCTCGGACCTTCACCAGGAGTATCAAGCGGCGAAGTACGCGAGCGTCATCCGCGAGCTGCCGATGCTGATTGGACAGGCGGACTCGGCGCTTCTCAGTGCGTCCGGCGACGATCGAGAGGCCGCCCTGTCCTACGTCGAGGCTTATGTCGTCGCGTCGAAGCTGCTGACAAAGCTCGGCGTTGGTGACCTCGGCGCGGTGACAGCGGACCGCGCGGCCATGGCCGCAGGCCGGACAGACTCGAACGTTGCGCAAGGCATGGCGATCTATCAGGTCGTGACGGCGCTGCTCCGCTCGGATCAGGTCGACCAAGCTGAGCAGCTCGCGACCCGGATGGCGGAGCAGCTCGTGCCGCGCGTGCGATCGGACGACCCGGCTCTGGTTTCAGTCGCTGGCGCCCTATGGCTGATCGCCAGCGTGATCGCCGCACGTCGCGCCGAGAAGTGGGAAGCGGAGCGCCGGCTCGATCGTGCGCAGATGCTCGCCGAGATGCTCGGACACGATGCCAACTACGCCTGGACCGCCTTCGGCCCGACGAACGTCGCCATCCACCGTGTGTCAGTTGCGGCCGAGCTCGGCGACCCGGCGGCGGCGCTCGATGCGGCGGCAGCTGTCAACCTCGCCCGGCTGCCCGAGGGTCTCGCGAGCCGTCGCGCTCAGGTGAATCTCGATCTGGCGTGGGCACAGGCGCAGCGCAAGCGCGACGCGGAGGCCACGCTCAACCTCCTCGAGGCGGAGAGCGCCGCGTCCGAAGCCGTGGCACACAACGTCATGGCCCGAGAAGTCATGCGCGAGATGCTCGCTCGGTCCAAGCGCGGCCACGGCTCGGCGCTGCAGGCTCTCGCGACCCGCGCGGGTGTGCTGCACTGAGGCCATGTCATCGCCCCTCGGCCTGGTGGTCTGCGGTGCGCCGCTGGCGTCCCGAGCCGACGAGGTAGCGCGCGCGCTGGTCGCGGCCGGCTGGTCCGTAGCCGCCGGCGTGACGGAGTCCGGCACCGGATGGATCGACGCCGGCAAGCTCGCAGAAGCCTCGGAGGCGCCAGCGGCTACACGACGGCGTCAGCCTGGCGAAGAACGGCGAGAGGGCCGACCGGAAACAGTGGTCGCGTTCCCGCTGACCTTCAACACTGCGAACAAGATCGCTCGCGGAGTGATGGACAACCACGTCACAGGCACGCTGTGCGACGCGCTCGGGACCGGCGCGGCCATCGTTTCGGTGCTCTTCGTCAACGACCGGCTCTGGGGCCATCCCGCATGGGCGTCGACTCTTGACGCCCTGACCTCGGCCGGTGTGGTGTTCCTCGACCCACACACCGGGCGTCTGGGACAGCCTGTTCCCGTCCATTCCGGTACAGGTGGAGATGTCGTCGCCGGCTTTGACCCCGCCTGGGTAGTCCGCGCGTTGGAATCGCGCTCAGTTGCGTCGGCCTGAGTAGGCACAACCCAGCGACCCGCACTTCTGTGCGGGTCGCATTTTTGTGCGGGTTAGGTCGTCGACCTGCGGTTTTCCTGGTGGTGCGCCCCGAACGGATCGGGAATCGCGCACGAGTCCCTGGAGGACCGCGTCATGGCAATCAAGGTCAAGACTGACGGCACGCGCTACAGCGTGGCTCTCCCTCCAAAGCCGAAGCTGGACATGGAAGGTCGGCAGCGCACTGACCGGGTGACCGGCGTCGGCCTGTCGGTGACCCAGCTGATCCAGCTGGACGAGGACGGCGCCGAGATCATCAACTGCACAACCCCCGGCGTCCCGGACGTCGGCCAGGGCGCCGAGGTGATCCCGACCAACCTGATCGCGATCCCTTGGCAGCAGGGCCAGCGCTCCGGGGTCGCCTACCGCGCCGACAGCATCGAGCACGTCCCGGCCGCTGGATCGGCGTCCGCGCCCTCGTCTGGCTCCTCGAAGGGCTCGGGATCGTGACCACGGCTCGGACCGAGCCGGTATGGCAGGGCTTGAACGCGTCCCAAGCCGATGGCACCGAGTGCGTCATGTGCGAACGCTCCTTCACGTGGCCCGAGCTGCCTGAGGCCTACCTACCCGCGTCGGTGCCCGGCACCCGCTCCGGCCCTGCCGGAATCCCGGCCGCGCCGGTCGGGCGCTCGGAGACCGGCTCGCAGGTCTTCGCCTGCGCGGGCATCTGCGCCGCTCTGGCCTGGCCCGACTGAGCAGACCAGTCGTCATCGGCCCAGGGGTCGGGGCTGGCTTCCCCACAGCCCCGACCCCTTCCCCTCCTCGTCACCACCTCTGGCCGGCGCGGTTCCGGCCCCGCTCATCTCGGAGTGATCGTTATGGCCCGTTCCGCCCCGTCCTCTGCGCGCTCTCGCCCATTCCTGCGCGCGTCGCGCACCGACGGATTCGAGATCATCACCGCCCCGACCAGGCACCCCGCCGCCCGCGCCGCCGGGCTCGCGATCCGCCTGCGAGCCGAGATCGTGACCGCCTTGGCGGTCGTCGCCGGCTGGCTGCTGCTGACCACCTGGCTGCCCTGGGGCGCCGCGCTCGCCCTGGTCGCGGTCGTCGTCGCCACCATCGCCGCAGTCCCCGTGCTGCGACGGTCCGTGCAGCGGCGGGCGATGGCGACGCTGACCCGCCACCGGCTTCGTCAGGTCCTCATCGAACGGCGGTGCCTGAACTTCTCCCGCGCCGCGCCGCTTTTCCTGTGGTCGCATCCGACCGAGGTCGGCGAGACCGTGTGTTTGCTCCTGCGCGCCGGCATCTCCCCCTCCGACGTCGAGGACGAGGCCGAATGGATCGCCTCGGGCTGCTTTGCCCGCGACGCCCGCGTCACCCCGACCCGCCGCATGACGGCGCTGGTCAAGGTCGAGGTCATCCGCCGCGACCCGCTCGCCCGCGACCTGATCGCCTCCGAGCTGGACGACTGGACCGCCACCACCGGCCAGGCGCCCCCGCGAGGCACCGCGATCGTCCCGCCGAAGCCCGCCAATCAGCACCACTCCGGCACCGCCCGCCCTGCGGCCTCGAACGGTGTACCGGTCCCACGACGCACGCTCGACGGGCGCGACGACGTGCCCGTGGTCATCGACGCCGAGCCCGCACGGCCTGAGCGCTCCGAGGACGACCGGGCGGTGGTGCCCGACCGTGGTGGGGACTGGTCGGACTATGTCTGAGCGGACCCGCCTCCGGGCGCTCCTACGCGACTGGCTCACCGCCATCCGCACTCCCGCTGGCCTCTGCGACGACGCGCCCGAGCCCTCGACGCTGTCGATCTGGGACCCGATCCACCTCGGCGTCAATGAGCACGGACAGCCGGTTCGCGTCACCTTGGCCTACCGCAACATGCTCCTGGCCGGGGAGCCCGGGGCGGGCAAGTCGGTCGGGCTGAACCTCCCGGTCGGCCATGCGGCCCTGTCGACGGACTGCGACCTGTGGCTGTTCGACGGCAAGCTGGTCGAACTCGGGCTCTGGCGCAACTGCGCCGAGCGGTTCGTCGGCCCAAACCTCGACGACGCCCTGAGCGCCCTGGGCGACCTCCAGGCCGAGATGGACCGTCGCTACGACCTGCTCGACGCCCAGCGCCGTCGCAAGATCACCCCCGACGACGTTACGCACGGCATCTCGCCCGTGGTGGCCGTATTCGACGAGGTCGCCTACTACTCGGCCACCGTCGGCACCAAGGGCCAGCGAGAAGCCTTCTCCGTCGCGGTGCGCGACCTCGTCGCCCGGGGCCGCGCCGCCGGGATCATCGTCGTCGCCGCCACGCAGCGACCGTCCTCGGACATCATCCCCACGTCACTGCGGGACCTGTTCGGCTACCGGTGGGCGTTCCGCTGCACCACCGACAGCAGCTCAGACATCGTCCTTGGGGCCGGCTGGGCCACCCGCGGCCACACCGCCGCCGCCATCGCCCCCGAGGACAAGGGCGTCGGCCTGCTGCTCGCCGAGGGCGGCGAACCCCACCGCATCAAGTCCGCCTACCTGTCCGACGAACAGGTCTACGCCCTCGCCGACCGCGCCGCGTCCCTGCGGCACGGCCACGGGAGCGCGGCATGAACGCCCCGCAGCGGGTCTCGGCCGGTCTCGGAGACGTCCCGGTGGACCGGGTCACTCGGCTGTGCGCGGCCAACATCGCGCCGGTGATGGACGCCGCCGCGGTCGTGCTTGTCGTCCGCCTGACGATCGGGCCGAACCGCACCATCGAGGTCCTGCTCTCGCCCGACGAGGCCGACCTGCTCGGGCGCGACCTGCGGGCCAACGCCCGCTATCTCGCCAGCCGCGACCCCAGCATCGACACCCGCATCTGGGAACGGCGATGACCACCACCAGGACGCGCGTGGCGCGGTCGGAGACGGTCGAGGAGCTGGGCGCCCGTCGACGAGCTCGCGACGCTGCCACCGCCTCTCTCGCCGAGGTCGCAGCTGCGGTCCGCGACGACCACGACCGGTGGATGAGCCACATCGCCGGCGCCGCCGGGTGCTCGCACCCGATCCGGCTGGTCGGCAACGTGACCCACGTCGAGGCCTCCACCGGCCGGATCACCCGCGACGTCCACACCACCGAGATGCCCGACGGGGTGCTCTACACCCCGTGCGGCAACCGCCGGGCCTCGGTGTGCGCCGGCTGCGCCGAGACCTACCGCGCCGACACCTACCAGCTCGTCACCGCCGGCCTCGTCGGCGGCAAAGGCGTCCCCGCCACGGTCGGGGAACACCCGTGCGTGTTCCTGACCGTCACCGCCCCCTCGTTCGGGGCCGTGCACGCCCGCCGCATCGACCGCGCCGGCCGCACCCTGCCGTGCCGCCCACGCCGCGACCTCGAGCACTGCCCCCACGGCCACCGGCTGGCCTGCTTCGACCGCCACGCCGACGACGCCCCCGAGCTGGGCCGCCCGCTGTGCCTCGACTGCTACGACCACCCCGCCCAGGTGGTGTGGAACCTGCACGCCGGTGAGCTGTGGCGCCGCACCATGATCGCCGCCCGACGCGGCACCAAGACCCTGGAGAAGCGCCACCACATCAAGCTGCGCCTGAGCTACACCAAGGTCGCCGAGTTCCAGGCCCGCGGCGCGGTCCACCTGCACGCCCTGGTCCGCCTCGACGGCCGCGACCCCACCGACCTCGACGCCGTCCTCATCCCCGACGCCCGCGTCGGCGCACACCACCTCGCCACCGTCCTCCGCCGCGCCGTGGAAGAGACTCGGTTCAGCACCGCTCCGCATCCGGCCCGCGAGCTGGGCTGGCCGATCGTGTGGGGCGAGCAGGTCGACCCCCGCCCCGTCCGGCTCTCCCGGCTCGACGTCGACGACTCCGGCGAAATCACCACCGGCGCCGTCGCCGGCTACCTCGCGAAGTACGCCACCAAGGCGACCGAGCTGGCCGGCCACGCCTCGACGCGCCTGCGTCCCGACACCGTGCGGGACTACGCGCGCCTCGATACCCACCCCGGCCGCCAGATCGACGCCAGCTGGCACCTCGGCACCCGCCCCGAGACCGTCGACGCCGAGGAGTGGGCCGCCGGCTGGGGCCGCCTCCGACTCTGGGCGCACATGCTCGGCTTCGGCGGCCACTTCTCCACCCGCTCCCGCCGCTACTCCACCACCCTCGGCGCCCTGCGCCAGGCCCGGCGCGACTGGCGCCGCGAGCACGCCCCACGTCCCGACGAGGACGACGAACTGGCCGACGAGGACACCACCGAGGTCATCGTCAACTCCCTGGCCTTCGCCGGGATCGGCTGGCACACCAGCGCCGACGCGCTCCTGGCGAACACCTCAGCCGCCAACGCGAGGGCCAGGCGACGTACGGCGAAGGAGGAGACCACGACGGCTGCATGATCGAGGAGGAGTGATGGCAACAGGAGTGATGAACCCGCGGCTCGCGAAGCTGTGGACGGTGCAGGACCTCGCGACGTTCCTGGGCGTGCCGGTGAAGACGATCTACTCGTGGCGCTCGACCGGCTACGGCCCTCGGGCGCGCAAGGTCGGCCGCTTCCTGCGGTACGACCCGGAGGAGGTGCGTGGCTGGTTCGACGCCCTCACCGACGAGGTGGCCTGACCCGTGGGCCGCCCACCGCTACCCGTCGGAGCCCACGGCAAGATCAGATTCTACGAGCTGCCCTCCGGTGGTGTCAGAGCCATGACGAAGGTCCGGGACGCGGACGGCGTCACACGTCCCGTCGAGCGCTCGGGCAAGTCCCGTGCGGCGGCCGAGCGGGCGTTGAAGTCCCACCTGCGGATTCGGCAGGCGCCGACCGGTGGAGAGATCACGGCGGACACCCGGGTCGAGAAGCTGGTCGAACGGTTCCTGTCCGAGACGAAGCGCCGGCGCAAGGGCACGACGTACGACACCTACGAGATGCACGCCCGGAACCACGTCGTTCCGGCTCTGGGCCAACTCCGAGTCCGGGAGGTGACGGTCGCGCGGGTTGATGTGTTCCTTCGGTCGTGCGAGGTGCGGCTGTCGGCGAACACCACCCGCAGCGTCCGGACGGTCATCTCCGGGGCGATGGCGCTGGCGGCGCGGTTCGGCGCGATCTCGACGAACCCGGTCCGGGACGCCGGCCACATCGAGGGCTCGCCGAAGGATGTGCGGGCGCTGACCCGGTCGGAGCGGGTGGAGCTGCTGGGCAAGCTCGACGCCGACGAGGATGCTTTCCGCTTCGACGTGCCCGACCTCGTGCGGTTCATGCTCGCGACCGGCTGCCGCATCGGTGAGGTCCTGGCCGTGCAGGATCGCACGATCGACTGGCAGGCCGAGACGGTGGCGATCGTGGCGAACATCGTGCGGGTCAAGCGCGTCGGCCTCGTCCGCCACGAGGGGAAGACGTTCGCCGCGCAACGGGTCCTGCCGCTCCCGGCGTTCGCGATGGCGATGCTGACCGAGCGGCGGCCGGCCGACGTGCTGCCGGATTCGATGGTCTTCCCGAACTCCCGTGGTCACGGCCTCGGGCGGGACTCGTGGCGCGATCCGCACAACACCGGCGCCCGGCTGCGGACCGCGCTCGACCTGGCCGGCTTCGAATGGGTCACCAGCCACGTCTTCCGCAAGACCGCGGCCACCGTGCTCGATCAGCACGGCCTCTCGGCGCGGGCCATCGCCGGCCACATCGGGCACGCCCGGCCCTCGATCACACAGGACGTCTACATGGACAAGCGAGCCGCTGGACGCGAGGCCGCCAACGCCCTCGACGACGCCTGGGGATCAGCGGAAGCCGACGAAAAGTGAGGGAAAAGTGTGGTTCGATCTTCGGCGGCGTTCGCCGATCATGGGCTGACCTGCGGCGATTGTGGGGCAGGTCGGGCTCGAACCGACGACCTGACGGATTATGAGTCCGCTGCTCTGACCAGCTGAGCTACTGCCCCCCGGGCACCGCGGACCTCCGGAGACCCGCCCCCGGGCGTCGCGGCGGGGCGAGCGTACGACACCGCCGGGCGAGGCAGGCGGGCTCGGGCGTCCACCTCGCGCGAGGGGCGCCTTGCGCATGATCGACCGGCCGGAACGCCTGCCGAACGTGCCCCTCGCCGGACGAGGCACCGGAGTTGATCGCTCCCGGTGCTCCGTCCGCCCGACGTCATCGCGTCGCCGGAGCACTCGGAGAGATCTTGATAGGTGTCGATCATGTGACGCCCCGTTTCCGAGACATGACATCCCCGAGATCCACCGACGCGCGACCGAACACGGTCTTGACATGCGACATCGACGACGAGGCGCGACGAGCGGTCGTCACGGCTCGTGATGATCTCGTTACCGACCGGCCGAATGGGCCGTTCCGGCTTGAATCGGACGTCTGACGGCGGTCATGGTTCGGCCGTTCGGTCCACTACTGGTCCGAACGTGTTCACCGTCCTGATCGGGAAGGACCCCCATGAAGAAGAGCACGATGCGTCTCGCGTTCGCCGCTGTCGCCGTCCCGGCGGCCGTCACCGGCTTCGCCGCCCCGGCGGCCAACGCGGTCGAGCTGGCCCCCTACGCCCACCAGCTCGACAAGGACGTCGCGGCCACCGAGGCCGAGGTCGGCGCGGTCGTCGACGACCTGGGCTTCGCCGCCGAGTAGGACCGAGCACCACCAGCACCACCAGCACGACCAGTACGACGAGCCGCTCCCCACAGCAGCTTCCGCGAGGGCCCGGGCCGGATCCGCTCCCCACAGGAGCCCGACCCGGGCCCTCGGCGCTGCGCAGGTGAGCGCAAGGGCTGGACATGGTCGCGATCGCCGACGACTCTGTGGGGACGTCACCCCGAACACTCGGAGGCCGCCATGCGCCTGGGACGTCGACTCTCCGCCGGCATCGCTGAAGACCCGCCGGACACCCCGGAGATCCCCGCGGACGAGGTTGCCCCGATCAGGGCCGACGAGGTGAGGGCGGTGCAGGCAGGGACGGAGCAGCGTGAGCCGGCCGAGCAGCTGGTCGATCGCTAGGTACCGCGGGCCGGAGGGTCCGCTCACCGGGTACAAGATCGCCTACCCGATGATCTCGGCGGACGCGCGGCGCGTCGGCTTCAACGGCGTGGCCCTGGGACGCACCCAGGTCTACGGCCAGGTGGCCGACGCCGTCTGCATCCAGAGCCCCCGCCACCACCCGCCGTCGTCCTGGTGCGACTGCGGGTTCTACTGCTTCCACACCCTCGAGGACGCGCGCGACCTCGCCTGCGACCCGCAGTACCAGCACTGCGTCCTGCTCGAGATCGCCGCATCCGGCCGGTTCGTGCGGTACGAGCTCGGGCTGCGCTACGCGCGCCAGACGGTCCGCACCGTGCGCCTCGGCCGGTGCGGCTGCGGTCGGGTGTCGACGGCCCTCGCCGACGGCGGGCCGGGCGTCGTGGGCTGGCGGCGGCTGCACCCGGTGTGCGGTCTGTGCGCCGGACCGCGGCCCGTCCTCACCCTGGCGGCGTTCGGGACGCTGAGCGGCGGCATCACGGTCTGCAGCGACCAGGCCGGCGACGATCCCGACGCCGTCTTCGCCCCGCTCGCCGGCGTGGCCGACGACGTCGACGAGGCCTCCCTGGTCCCGCTGCTCTCCGCCGAGGTCGCGCTCCTCCAAGCGCGCCTCGACCAGGTGCAGAGCCGCCTGGAGCAGCTGACCCACCGCTCGGAGTGATCGCGCCACGCCCGACCTTCGGGCGACGTGCCGCGATCCCCCGGCTGGGGTAGGCAGGACCCGTGAGCACCCTGGAGCTGGGCCCCCTCCTGCGCCACGTCGGCACGACCACCGCCACGATCTGGGTGGAGACGAGCGAGGCGTGCACCGTCGAGGTGCTGGGCGCGTCGGCGCCCACCTTCCAGGTCTGCGGGCAGCACTACGCGCTCGTCGTCGTCGACGGGCTCGAGCCCGGCAGCTGCCTCCCCTACGAGGTCCGCCTCGACGGCGAGCTCGTGTGGCCCCTCGAGGGCGCCGGGACGCCGCCGAGCTACCTGCGCACGCGCACGGAGGTCGAGGACACCGGTCGCCTGCGGTTCGTGTTCGGCTCCTGCCGCTACCCCCCGACCGACGACGCCGAGCTCGAGGCGTCGCTGGGCATCGACGCGCTCGACGCCTTCTCCGTGCGCCTGATGGAGGAGGTCGAGGCGACCGACGACCCGGCGTCGGTCCTGCCCGACGCCCTCTGCCTGCTCGGCGACCAGGTCTACGCCGACGAGATCACCCCGCGCACCGAGCGGTGGATCCGCTCCCGCCGCGACCCGGACGACGAGTCCGGCCCGGGCATGGAGATCGCGGACTTCGGCGAGTACGCGCACCTCTACAGCGAGTCCTGGACCGACCGCGAGATGCGGTGGCTGCTCTCGACGGTGCCCACCGCGATGATCTTCGACGACCACGACGTCCGCGACGACTGGAACACCTCGCAGGCCTGGCGCGACGAGATGGCGAGCAAGCCGTGGTGGCCGCAGCGCATCCGGGCGGCGCTGTCGTCGTACTGGGTCTACCAGCACCTGGGCAACCTCGACCCCGCGACGCGGGACGCCGACCCGCTCTACCGCAAGGTGCTCGAGGCCGACGGGGACGTCTACGACCTGCTCGCGGACTTCGCCGGCCGCGCCGACGCCGAGGTCGGCGAGCCCACCGGTGTGCGCTGGAGCTACCGCTGGGACCTCGGGAGGACCCGGCTGCTCATGGTCGACTCGCGCTGCGCCCGGGTGCTCAACGAGAACGACCGCCTCATGATCAACGATCACTCGTTCACGTGGATCGAGGAGAACGCGACCCCCGACGCGGGCGAGGAGGTCGACCACCTGCTGCTCGGGTCGTCGATCCCGTGGCTGATGCCGCCCGCGGTCAGCCACGTCCAGTCGCTCGACGAGTGGGCGGCCGCGCGGGGCAGCACGCTCGCCGAGAAGGTCCGCCAGGCCGTCGACCTCGAGCACTGGCCGGCGTTCCGGGCCTCGTTCGACCGGCTCGCGGACCTGGTCCGCGGCGTCGCGTCCGGCCCGGACGCGCCCGCGACGGTCTGCGTGCTCTCCGGCGACGTCCACCACAGCTACGCCGCGGAGGTGCGCTACCCCTCCCCCACCCGGTCGCGGATCTACCAGCTGACCTGCTCGCCGGTGCGCAACGGCGTCCCCTGGTTCATGGAGTACGTGTTCGCCCTGGGCTGGCGGAAACGCCTCACCTCCGCGCTGGCCCGGGTCGCCCGGGCGGCCGGGATCGGTGACCTGCCGATGAGCTGGTCGCCGATCGGCGGGCCGTGGTTCGGCAACGCCGTCTCCACGCTCGAGGTGAACGGCCGCGCGGCACGGATCCGGGTGGAGCGCTCGGGCACCCGCGGTGGCCTCGAGGCCGTCGCGGAGCTCCCTCTGACCTGAGGTCCCGGGGTTCGTCAGCCTGGGGGCCATGCTGACGTCCACCGTCAGGAAAGCCCCCCGCTCGAACGAGTCGACGAGGACCGGGAACCGTCGGTGCCGTCGCTGCGTCGAACCCCATGTGCCGGATCGAGTGCGATCGGGTGCATGTCGCTACCTGCCCTGGTCGCGGCGTCGTTCTACGGTCGAAGGTCGAGCAGCGGAGGGAGGCGAGCGTGCGGTTCGTGCACACCGCCGACTGGCAGCTCGGCATGACGCGCCGGATCCTCGGCGCGCGCCCGCCCAAGGAGGCCGGCGGGCTCACGGGTGAGGCGCAGGCGCGCTTCGCCGAGGCCCGGCTCGACGCGGTCCGCGCGCTCGGGCAGATCGCCGACGCGCAGGACGCCGCGTTCGTGCTCGTGTGCGGCGACGTGTTCGAGTCCAACCTCGTCGGCCCGGACGTCGTCGCCCGCGCCTGCGAGGCGCTCGGGTCGTTCCGCACGCCGGTGCTGCTCCTGCCCGGCAACCACGACCCCGCGGACGCCGCCTGCGTGCTCCGCAGGCCGGACTTCGTGCGGCGGTGTCCCGCCCACGTGCGGGTGCTCGACACCCCGGGGGTGCACGAGATCGCGCCCGGCGTCGAGGTCGTCGCCGCCCCGTGGCGCTCGAAGCACCCGCTCACCGACCTCGTCGGCGAGCAGCTGGCCGCCCTCGAGCCGGCGCCCGCGGGCACGCTGCGGGTCCTCGCCGGGCACGGCGAGCTCGACGTGCTCGACCCCGACGACGACGAGCCGGCCCGCATCCGCCGCGCCGGCCTGCTCGCGGCGTTGGCCGACGGCCGCGTGCACTACGCCGCGCTCGGCGACCGGCACTCCGCCTGGACCGACGCCGTCGACGACCGCATCCGCCACGCGGGCACGCCGGAGGTCACCGACTTCGACGAGGTCGATCCGGGCCACGTCCTGGTGGTCGACCTCGACGACCGCGCCGCGCGGGTGAGCACCGAGACCGTGGGCCGCTGGCGGTTCGTGCGCCACGACGCCGCGCTGGACACCGACGCCGACCTCGACGCGCTCGACGCCCGGCTCGCCGCGCTGCCCGACAAGGAGCGCACCGCCGTGCGGCTCGCCCTGGTGGGCACGCTCTCGCTGCGCCAGCGCTCCCGCCTCGACGACCTGCTCGCCGGGCACGGGCTCGCGTTCGCGGCGGTGGAGGTGGTCGAGCAGCACTCCGACCTCGCGACCGTTCCCGACGACGCCGACCTCCACGAGCTCGACCTGCACGGGTTCGCCGCCGACGCCGCCTCGGAGCTCTTCGCCGCGGCCGCGCCGGCCGAGGGCACGGGCGACGCCGAGTCCCGGGACGCGCTGCGGCTGCTGCACCGGCTGGTCGGGAGCCCTCGATGAGGCTGCACCGGATCCGGCTGCGCGACTTCCGCGGCGTGCACGACCGCGAGGTGTCGCTCGCCGAGCACGGGGTCACCGTGCTGCAGGGCGACAACGAGGTCGGCAAGACCTCCACGCTCGTGGCGCTCGACCTGCTCTTCGACGCGGCCGACTCGTCGCGGCGTGCGGAGATTCGCGCCGCCCAGCCGGCCGGGGTCGACGCCGGGCCCGAGGTGGAGGCGGAGGTCTCCACCGGCCCGTACCGCTTCGTCTACCGCAAGCGCTGGCTGCGCCGGCCGCGCACCGAGCTGCACGTCACGGCGCCGGCCCCCGAGCAGCTCACCGGTGCCGACGCCCACGCCCGCGTCACCGCGATCCTCGACGAGACGATGGACCGGGCGCTGTGGCGGGGCCTGCGTGTCGAGCAGAACGGCGTCGTCGGGCAGGCCGACCTCGGCGGGCAGGACGCGCTGACCCGCGCGCTGGACCGCGCCGCGTCGGGGCCGGGCGCCTCCTCCCGCGCCGACCCGAGCGCCGACGACGGGCTGATCGATCGCGCCGCCGAGGAGCTGCGCCGCTACCGCACCCCGAGCGGCCGGGCCACCGGCGAGCTGCGGGCCGCCGAGGTGCGCCTCGCCGACGCCGAGGCCGAGGAGGCGCGGTGCCGCGCCGCGCTGGAGGCGGTGGAGCGCGACGTCGCCGCCCGCGACCGCCTCGACGCCGACGCCGCGGCCCTCAAGGCTCGCAAGCACGCGCACACCGCCGAGGTCACCGGTCTCGAGGACACCTGGGCGGCCCTCCAGTCGCGGCTGCGCGAGGTCGACGCCGCCCGCCAGCACGCGGTGCTCGCCCGGGAGCGCGCCGACGCGGCCCGCGAGCGCCGGGAGGCCCGCGATGCGCTGGTCGCCGCGGTCGAGGACGAGGCCGACACCGGGGCCCGTGCGGCCGAGGCGGTCGCCGCCCACGAGGCCGAGCACTCCGCTGCCCGCGACGAGCGCGACGCCCGCCGCGCCGCCGACACCGCGGCCCGCGCACGGGCGGGCGAGGCCCGCCGGGCCGCCGACGCGGCCGAGCGGGCGGTGTCCGCCGCTCGCGACCGCGCCGAGCTCGCCGACCTCGCCGAGCGGCTGCGGCGCGTCGACGAGGCCGGCGCCGGCCTGGCCGCCGCCGAGCGGGCGCTCGCCGCGAGCACCGTGGACGCCGACGACCTCGACGAGCTCGAGGACCTCGCGCGCGACGTGGTGCGCGCCGAGGCCGCGCGCGACGCCGCCGCCGCGCGGGTCGAGCTGGCGGTACCCGAGGACGCCGGCGAGCTGACCGTCGTGGTCGACGGGGAGACCGTGGTGCTCGCGCCCGGCGGCTCGCACACGCTGCCCGTCGCCGGGTCGCGGGCGCTGTCGCTGCCCGGGGTCCTCGACGTGCGGGTCACCCCGGGCCTCGACGACGCCGGCCGCGACGACGCGGTCCGCGAGCGCTCTCGTGCCCTCGCCGAGGCGTGCGAGGACCTCGGGGTCGCCGATCTCGAGGCCGCCCGCGCCGCCCGACGGGCCGCCGAGGACGCGGCCCGCCGGGCCGACGAGCACCGCGCCGCCCTCGCCCGCGAGCTCGCCGGGCACGGCGACGCCCCGCGCTGCGCGCCGCCCACGACGCGGTGCGGAGCCGGTTGCCGGACGACAGGACGGCGGCGACGTCCGCGACCTCGGGGACGTGACGGAGCTGCGCGCCGCCGCCGACACCGCACGCGCCGACGCCGAGGACGCCGCCCACCGGGCCGACGAGGCCGACGCCGCGTGCCGGAGCGCCGAGGACACGGTGCGCGAGGCCGACACCCGCGCCGCCGTGCTCGCCGAGCGCGCCGCCGAGGCCCGCCACGCGCACACCCGCCGTCTCGAGGAGCTCGACGCCGCCCGCGCCGCCGAGCCCGACGCCACGCTGGCCGAGGCCGAGACCACGCGGCTCGCGCGCGCCCGCGATGCCGAGCGCGAGCACGAGGCGATGGCCGCCGCGCTCGCGGACGACGACCCGGACACCGTCGAGGCCCGCGTCCTGAACGCCCGCGCCGTCGCGGAGCGCCTCTCCGGCGAGGGCACGCGCCTGGAGCGCGAGCACGCCGAGACCACCGGCCGCCTGCAGGCCGCAGGGCTCGCCGGCTGGCACGACCAGCTGGCCGCCGCCGAGCTCGAGCTCGACGCCGCGGTGCGCGAGCACGCCGCCGTGGCCCGCCGCGCCGTCGCCGCGCAACGCCTGCACGAGACCCTCACCCGGCACCGCGAACGCGTCCGCCGCTCCTACGTGGCGCCGTTCCGCGCACAGGTCGAGCGCCTCGCGCGCATCGTGTTCGGCCCGTCGCTGGCCCTCGAGATCGACGAGGACCTGCGGATCACCCACCGCACGCTCGACGGCACCACCGTGCCCTTCGGCGCGCTCTCCAGCGGCGCCCAGGAGCAGCTCGGGCTGTGTGCGCGGCTCGCGTGCGCGGCGCTCGTCGACCCGTCCGAGGGCGTCCCGGTGGTCATCGACGACGCGCTCGGACACTCCGACCCCGAGCGGCTCGCCCGCCTCGGCGCCGTCTTCACCGCGGCCACCTCGGCGCACGGCGCGGCCCAGGTCGTGGTGCTCACTTGCACGCCCGAGCGCTACCACGGCATCGGCGCGGCGACGGTCGTGCCGCTCGCGCCGTCCCGCAGGCCCGGCGAGCGCGCCGCGTCGGAGCGCTCGGGCCCCGAGGTCGTCCGGGCCGCCGAGGACACGCCGGCCGCAACGGCGGGCACGGTCCTCGACCTCCCCGGGCTCCTCGCGCAGGCTGAGCTCAGCGCCGCCGGCGCAGCGACCGCCGGACGCGCGCCCACGCCGACGGCCCCGGCACGTCCGCTGCCGGCACGTCCGCGGCCGGCACGTCCGGCGCCGCCACCTCGGGCCCGGGCAACGACCGCGCCGCGCGCCCGACCCGCCAGGCCTCGACGACGTCGTCGGCGCGGGGCATGCGCACGCTGATCTGGGGGCCGTCGGGGAAGCGCAGCCACTCCGCGACCCGGCGGGCGAGGGCGGCGACGGTGTCGCGGACCTCCCGCTCGGTGTCCATGTCCCGCACGGTCTCGGGAAGGCGGTCGATCTCGCGGCGCAGGCGCAGCGGCGTCGGCAGCAGGACGTCGTTGGGCAGGCCCTCGCGCTCGAGGTAGGAGCGCAGCCACCAGTTCTCGTCGTGCGGACCGTTCAGGCCGCGCAGGGGACGTCCGGCACCGCGCAGGTTCTCGAACGCACCTTCGTCCTGCGCGTCGCGGATCCGCTGCTCCACGACCGACTCGTAGCGCTCCCAGTAGGCCTCGTTCGCCATCGGGAACCAGATTACGACGAGCCGGCCCCCAGGGCGATCGCCGTGATCACCAGGCCGTCGCGCACCACCCAGCGCCCGGTGAACGCGGTGACCTCGGCGTCGTCGACCACCGGACCGGGCACGCGCAAGGAAGCCCGGAAGGTGCCGTCCGGCGCGGGCGCGAGCTCGGCGTCCTCGAAGCCCAGCCACAGCCCGGTGAGCGGGAACCAGGCCTTGTAGACGCTCTCCTTGGCGCTGAACAGGATCTTGTCCCACCGCACCTCGGGCTGCTCGCGGGCGAGGCGCTCGAGCAGCGCGCGCTCCCCGGCGTCCGACACCGCCTCGAGCACGCCGTCGGGCAGGGCCGTGTGCGGCTCGGCGTCGAGCCCGACCGTGCGCACCTGCGCGCGCCACGCCACGGCCGCGGCGCGGAACCCGGCGCAGTGGGTGATCGCGCCGACCACCCCGTCGGGCCACACCGGCGCGCGCCTCTCCCCACCGGTACGGCCGGGGCGGCCAGGCCGAGCCGCGTGAGGGCGTCGCGGGCGCACGCCCGCGCGGTGGTGAACTCCGCCCGCCGGGTCGCGACGGCCTTCGCCACCGCCGGCTCCTCCTCGGGGGCGAGCACGGCGTCCGGGTCGTCGTCGGTGCGCGCGGAGACCACCACGGCCGACGGCAGGACATCGGCGAGGGAGCCGAGGACGCCGGTCACGACCGTGCCCACCGGGCGTACCGCTCGGCGGCCCAGGCGGTGAAGGGATCGGGGCCCTCGCCGACGGGGCCCGGCAGGATCTCGCGCAGCGCGCCGCGCACGAGCCCGTGGCGCTGCCACTCGCGCGGATAGCCGACCGACACCTCCTCGAAGCGCACGCCGTCCTCCTCGGTGGTGCGCGGGATGTGCAGGTGGCCGTAGACCACCGCGACGGCGTCGTGGCGGACGTGCCAGTCGGCGCTCGCGGTCGTCCCGCACCACAGCGAGAACTCGGGATACCGCAGGATGCGCGTCGGCTCCGGGGTGAGCGGCCAGTGGTTCACCAGCACCGTCGGCACCCCCGCCGGACGCTCGGCGAGCCGCGCCTCGGTGATCGCGACGCGGTCGGCGCACCAGGCGGCGGCGTCGGGGAACGGGTCGCTGGACATGAGGATCTCGTCGGTGGCCACGACGCCGGCCTCGCGGGCGACCTCGAGCGCCGCCTCGTTCGACCAGTCCGCGGGGATCGACGGCGGGCGCACCGAGTAGTCGTAGAGCAGGAACATCGGGCAGACGAGCACCGGCCCGCCCGCCCCGTCCCACACCGGCCACGGGTCCTCCGGCGTGAGCACCCCGAGGTCGCGGGCTGCCTTCACGAGGTGGTCGTAGCGGGCGGGACCGACGAGGTCGACCTCGTCGCCGGGCGGGGTCCAGAGCTCGTGGTTGCCCGGCACCCAGATCACCCGCGCGAAGCGCTCGGCCAGGATCCCCAGGGCCCAGGTAGTCGTGGCGACGCGGTCGCCGACGTCGCCGGCCACGATCAGCCAGTCCCCGGGGTGGGTGGGGTGGAGGTCCTGGACCAGGCTCTCGTTCTCCGAGCGGTTCACGTGCAGGTCGCTCGTGGCCAGCAGACGCGGGCCGCTGCTCATGGGGTCCTCCCTGTCTCCGACCCGCACGCTACGTGCCTGCTCTCCCGGGACATCGCCCTCGTGAGCGGACTCCCACACCCTGACCCCACCTCGCATCTTTGGCACCATGAGCCGGTGCCGCCCCGCCACCGCACATCGCTGCCGATCCCGGCGCGGATCCGGGCAGTGATGGCGGAGGGCGACTACGAGCGGGCGGGGCTCCTCGACGGCCTCACGGGCGAGGACCGCCGCACGCGGGTGTCGGTGCTCGAGTCGCTGGCCGCGGACGGCGTCGCCATCGACGCGATGCGCGACGCCATCGACGGCGACCGCCTCGGCCTGCTCCTGCTCGAGCGGACCCTGCGGCCCGAGGACGGGCACTCGTTCACCGACGTCTGCACGCTGACCGGGATCGACCCCGACGTCGTCCGGCTCTGGTTCCAGGCCCTCGGACGACCGCTGGCCCCGAGCCCCGACGACCCGATCTACACCGACGAGGACGTCGAGATCGCCCAGCGGATCCACCGCTACCGCAGCCTGGGCTTCACCGACCAGGAGATGATGCCGGTCGTCCGCGCGATCGGGCGCGGCGTGCTCAACATCGCCGACGCGCTCGGCGGGCTGCTCGGCGAGGCCCTCCTGCGTCCCGGCGAACCGGAGCCGGAGCTGGCCCTGCGCTACGCCACCGAGGCCCGGCGCATCGTCGAGGACGACTCGCTGCACCTGGTGCACCTCGTCGCCGCCGCCCTCGCGGACCGCATCCGCTCGCACGCCCTGGCCGTCGAGGAGTCGAACGCGGGGCGGCTGCGCGGCGCGCAGGAGGTCACCGTCTGCTTCGCCGACCTCGTGGGGTTCACCGACCTCGGCGAGACGGTGTCGGCGGTGGAGCTCAGCGAGGTCGCGGAGCTGCTGTCGGCCACCGCCACCCAGGTCGCGGCATGGCCCGTGCGTCTGGCGAAGGTCATCGGCGACGCCGTCATGCTCGTCTCGCCCGACCCGACGGCCCTGCTGCGGGCCACGCTCGACCTCGTCGAGTCCTGGTCGGAGGCCGACGACGGGCGGCCCGCGCTGCGCGTCGGGGTCGCGATGGGGGTCGGGGTCCCGCACGCCGGCGACTGGTTCGGGCCGCCGGTCAACCTCGCCAGCCGCGTCACCGAGACCGCGCGGCCGGGCCACGTCACCGTCACCGCGGCCGTCCACGACGCGATCGTGGCGAGCGCGCCGGAGGACCCGCCGTTCCGCTTCCGGGCGGCGGCACCCCGGAAGTTCAAGGGCGTCCGGGGCGCGCAGCGTCTGTACCGGGTCCAGCGTCGCCCGTCCGGGTCAGACGGCGACGCCGCGCTCACCGATCCGGTGAACTAGGCCGTCGGCACGTGGTTTCTTAGGCCATTCGGTCTAACTCCTGTCCGGAACGTCGGGGAAGTACCGGTGTCGGAAGGAGTGTTCGACGTGGAGACCACCACCAAGAGGCGCCTCGGCGCCATCGCCGGCGGCATCGCCCTCGCGTGCGTCGCGGGCGTCGCCCTTGCCGCCTGGCTCTCGAGCGGTGCCGGCACCGCGGAGGGGACCTCGACCACCGCCGTCAACTCGACCATCTCCCCGAGCGGGGGCGGCGCCGGCCTCTACCCGGGAGCCACGGTCGACACCACCGTGACGGTCAACAACCCCAACCAGTACCCGGTGGTGGTCGCGTCCATCTCGCCGGGCACCTCCGACGCCACGGCCGGCAACTGCCCCGCCGGCACCGTCACCACCGGCGGCCTGACCAACCCGCCGGGCCGCATCGACCCCGGCGGGACGCGCACCTACACGCTCCCCGCGAAGATGATCAACGACCCGAGCAACAGTTGCCAGGGCAAGACCTTCGTCCTGCCGCTCACCGCCAGCCTGGCCTCCGCGGCCGGCTGACCGGTGTCCCCCGTCGCGCCCGCTGGTCCTCGGACCGCCGGCTCTCGTGGCGGTGGTGGGTCCGCCGCCTCCCGGCCGTCGGGGTGATCGGTGTCGTCGTCGCCGTCCTGCTCGGTGCCGGGCTCGCCTCGGCCGCCTGGCTGTCGAGCGGCGGCGGCACCGCGACGTCGCGGGCGGGGCAGGCCCTGCCCCCGACGACCACCACCGTGGCCGGGTCGGCGATCACCTCCGGCCTGCTCTACCCCGGCTCCAGCGGCGATGTGAAGATCACGGTGAACAACCCGAACACCTACCCCGTCACGCTGACCTCGGTCACCGCGAACGGGTCGCCGACCGCCACCGGCGGCACGGGCTCGTGCTCGACCACCGGGGTCACGCTGACCTCCGGGTCGTCGGGCACGACGATCCCGGCGAACGGGTCGGCGACGCTGACCCTGAACAACGCGGCGTCGATGTCCAGCGCCTCGGACACCGGCTGCCAGAACGCGACGTTCACGATCCCCGTCACCGTCGCGATCACGAGCGCATGAGGCGGCGGGCTCTCGCGGCCGTCGCCGCCGTGGTCGTCACGCTGCTGCTCGCGGGCGGTGGCGTGGCGGCCGCGGCGTGGCGCACCACCAACACCGGTACCGGCACCGCCCGGGCCGGCCAGATCGGCACGCCCGCGAACGTCACCATCGGCGCGATCACGTGCACCACCAGCGGGTTCACGACCACCGCGACGGTCCCGGTCAGCTGGTCGTCGGTGACCGGGGCGACGCAGTACACGGTCGAGTCAGGTCGGGTCCTCAACCTGGTGCAGGCCGAGAAGAAGACCGTCACCGGGACGTCGACGACGCTCACGACCTCGACGCTGCTGCTGAACATCCACGTCCGCGTCACGGCGAGCGCCGGTAAGTGGACGGGTACGCCGAGCAGCACCGTCAGCAAGCCCGTGACCTGCTCCTGAGCGGCGGACACTCGCGATGATGGTGGGCCGGGGCCCGCTCCCCAGCTGCCTGATCCGGCCCACCACCACGCGGACGGTGCCCCCGGGCACCGGCACCGGGAAGGTCCTCACCGGTGTACGGAGGAGCGTGCGGCCAGTTCGGCCCGGGCACCAGGGGTTTCCCCCGAGGTTCACTCGACGAGGGCACGGGTTCACTCGACCTGGCTAACGACGGCGTCGCCCCCAGGCGCTGACCAGCGGTGACGTGGCGAGGTCGGGGAGCCGGCCGGCGGCGAGATTGTCGAGGTGCTCCTCGACCTCGGCCGCGGTCGCGACGCCACCGGCGACCAGCCGCTCGCGGATCTGCTCGACCGTCGCGATCTCCAGGGCCGTGCAGGCAGGACCGCTGATCGGGAAGTAGGCGTCGGCGGCGACGTCGTCGAGTCCCCGCTCGCGCAGCAGCCTCGGCAGCGTGCGCCCGAGGGCGAGGTCGGCGTCACGACCGGCCATGAGCGTGCGGAAGCCCCGACGCAGGCGGTTCGCCAGACGCTCGGCGGGCCCGTGCTCGTCGGGGCACAGCAGCGGCTGCAGGCCCGGGTCGGCCTCCTCCAGCAGCAGCCACCCACCCGGTCGCAGCGCGGAGATCATCGAGGTCAGCGCCTGCTCACGCCGCGGGACGTGCGCCAGGACCAGGCGGGCGTGCACGAGATCGAGGCCGTCGGCCGGCGGGCCCTCGAGCCCGACGTCGTGGCGCCGCACCTGTAACGGGCCGTCGGATTCTCCGAGCCAGGCCGTGTCGATGTCGGTCGCCACGACCAGGCCGTCCGCGCCCACCCGGCCGGCGAGCCACGCGGGGACACCGCGCCCACCAGCCCCGACCTCCCAACAGCGCCACCCGGGCGCGACGCCGAGGTCGGCGAGGTGGCGGAACGTCGACGGGTCGAAGAGCACGGCCAGCGCGCGGAACCGGATCCCGGCCTGGGCCTGCTGGTTGTCGAGCAGATAGCCCTCGTCGGACACCATGGCCGGGGATTCTCGGGTTGAGCAGCGGCCGCGTCGACTGATACAGATATAGGACCATTTGGTTCTCGGGAGTACTCATGGCGTCGCCACCCCTGCCGGACACCGCCCTGCCGCCCATCGTCGCGCCGGAGGAGTGGGCCGCCGCCGCCCACGAGGCCATGCTGGTGGAGGAGAAGGCGTTCACCCGGGCCCGCGACGCGCTGGCCGCGCGGCGCCGCCGGATGCCGATGACGCCGGTCGAGACCGACCACCGCTTCGTGGGCCCGGAGGGCGAGGTCGGCCTGCTCGACCTGTTCGACGGCCGGCGCCAGCTCGTCGTCTACCGCTTCTTCTACCAGTCCGACGTCGACGGCTGGCCCGACAAGGGCTGCCCGGGATGCTCCTACCTGGCCGACCACGTCCCGTACCTCGACCACCTCCGCGCGTGGGACACGACCTTCGTGATGGCCTCGCCTGCCGACCAGGAGAAGATCGTCGACCTGCGGCGGCGCAGCGGCTGGGACCACGTCCCCTGGTACACGCTGGTCGGCGACGACTTCAGCCGCGACTTCGGTGTTGCGGAGATGTTCGGCCTCAACGTGTTCCTGCGCGACGACCACGACCGGGTGTTCCGCACGTACTTCGTCAACGGCCGCGGCGTCGAGTCCGTCCTCCCCACGCTGGGGCTGCTCGACCTCACCCCGCTCTGCCGGCAGGAGACCTGGGAGGACACCCCGGAGGGCCGCCCGCAGCTCCCGCCCTACCGGGCGCAGCGCCGCGGGGAGTACCCCTGATGCTCATCATCGCCGGGCACGTCCGGGTCGCGCCGGAGCGACGGGACGCGCTGGTCGCGGAGTTCGAGGACCTCGTGCGGCGCTCCAGGGCCGCCCCTGGCTGCCTCGACGTCGCCGTGACGGCCGACTCGATCGACCCGGGCCGGATCAACAACTTCGAGCGCTGGGAGTCGCAGGAGCACCTGGACCGGTGGCGGGCCATCTCTGACGCGCCCGACGTCGGCGACGAGTTCGTCGCGGTCGAGGTCGGCCTGTTCGACGTGTCCGGCGAGCGCCCGCCGTTCTGAAGGACCCACTCCACGAGAAAGCCCCAGGTCAGCGCTGTGACCTGGGGCTTCGGCTCCTCCGACCGGACTCGAACCAGTGACCCTTCGAATCAGCGTGGCGAGCGTCCGGGGTCGGCAGCGCCTGCAGCCCAGCGGCCCTTGCACTTCGCCGTGTGGTCGTGCGGGCCGTTCCCGGGCTCCGCACCGCGTTCACTTCCGGAGCGTGGAGCGCTTGGCGGCACCGTATCCGCCGGTGACGAGGAACAGCACGATGCCGATGATCGCGAGCCAGAAGAGGCCCTTGACCACGAAGCCGAGGATGACGAGCACCAGCCAGACGATCAACAGGAGGCCGAGCAGAGCGAGCATCGTGTCCCCACCTGTGCAGCGAAGGATCGCCCCGTCGAGGGCCGGACCAGCGTGGCAGGGAAGCAACGCCGGGGCGAGACGGACGCGCCCGGAGATCACATCTCGTCCACCTGCCACATCGGCTGTACACGACCAGTATTGGTGATCGTCGCGGCCTTCCTGCCTCCGTCGGTCAGATGGCGGCGATCACGTCGACATCTCCGATGATCTTCGAAGTCGATGTACGGTGATCGCGATTTCGGCGCCGGCGCCCCCGTCGGCGAGGAGTTCTGGACCTCGGACTTCGTGGGAGCTCCCGTGATACAGGTGCAGCCGGACCAGTTCGGTGCGTCAATTGCGAGTCCCGGCCGATGTCGACGACGCTGCCGTCCGCCCGTGACCGGGCCAGGCATTCAGTCACGGGAGGAACCGACATGACCGATGGTTCGGCCAAGCCGAAGGCCAGGTCCGCATCTACCGGCAGGTCGGGATGGACCACACGACGGATCGGTGGCGTCGTCCTGGCCGTCGCCGCGATCGTGTTCATCCTGGAGAACCGTGATCCGGCCACGATCCGGCTGCTGATTCCGCTCGTGATCATGCCGCAGTGGGCGGCGCTGGCGTTGATGTTGGTGATCGGAGCGGCGATCGGGTGGCTGTTGGCACGCAGTCGCCCACCGAAGTAAGCGTCTGCCGCGCTTCGGCGGCTAGTACGGGCGACTTTCGCCCACCGTTCGACGCCACACCGGCGTGTCCGCTCCAGCCCATTCAGCTGCGATTGAGCTCGGCGAGGGGAATCCCGTGAGCACCATTGACGCGCCTGTCGTTCCACGACGACTCCGGCTCACCGACGACGCCGCGATCACGGCCGTCGTGGGGCTCATCGGCGTCCAGGCCTTGCTCGCCTCCTTCGCTCGCAGCGCCGGTCACAGAGGGAGCCCCGACGCAAGACCAACGGGGAGATCGGGGAGCGCGCGATGAGCGCCGATCAGCTACCGAGCTGGCACGAGAGCTCGGCGAAGCAGTCGATCGTGGACTTCGTCGGTGCCGTGACCGACCAGGGCTCCCCGGATTTCGTCCCGAGCACCGAGCGCGTCGCGGTGTTCGACAACGACGGCACGCTGTGGACCGAGCAACCGATGTACACCCAGCTCGCCTTCGCGCTCGATCGCGCCGCCGAGCTGGGCCGTCCCACCAGTCTCGAAGAGCTGCAGGCGGGCGGCATGGCCGCCCTGGTCGAGCTGATCTCTCTCACGCACGCGGACGTCACCACCGAGGAGTTCGACGCGGCATGCCGGACCTGGCTGGCCTCGGCCCGACACCCGCGGTTCGCACGGCCTTACCCGCAGACGGTCTACCAGCCAATGCTCGAACTTCTGGACCTCCTGGACCACCACGGCTTCTCCTGCTGGATCTTCTCCGGCGGTGGCACCGACTTCATGCGGACCTGGGCCGGCGAGGCGTACGGCCTACCGCCACACCGGGTGATCGGCAGCGTCGGCGAGACCGAGTTCCGGACGGGCGAGAACGGGCCCGAGCTCGTCAAGGGCGCCAAGATCGACGTCATCAACGACGGGCCGTTGAAGCCCAGCTCGATCCACCGGCACATCGGGCAACGCCCGGTCCTGGCCGCCGGGAACACCGACGGCGATCTCGCGATGCTCCAGTGGACCGCAGGCAGTCCGCATCGAACCCTGGAGCTGGTGGTCCGCCACACCGACGGAGAGCGGGAGTACGCCTACGACCGCGATCCGGTTCTGGGCAGCGGCAACGGTCAGGTCCTGGCAGCCGCCGCAGAACACCGGTGGACAGTGATCGACATGGCCGCAGATTGGGCCGTCGTCCACCCGCCGGTCTCGTGACGAACGACGTGGACGATCTTCCAGCAGCGAGGAGGCACCGTGCCGACTGACAAGCCCAACATCCTGGTGATCTGGGGCGACGACATCGGTATCTCGAACGTCAGCTGTTACAGCGACGGACTGATGGGCTACCGGACGCCGAACATCGACCGGATCGCGGCGGAGGGCGTCCGGTTCACCGACTACTACGGCGAGCAGAGTTGCACGGCCGGCCGTGCGGCGTTCATCTGCGGACAGAACCCCTACCGGACCGGGCTGACGAAGGTGGGCATGCCCGGAGCGAACCTGGGCCTGCAGGAAACCGATCCGACGATCGCGACGGCACTCAAGCAGCAGGGTTACGCCACCGGGCAGTTCGGCAAGAACCACCTCGGCGACCGCGACGAGTTCCTGCCCACCAACCACGGGTTCGACGAGTTCTTCGGCAACCTCTACCACCTCAATGCCGAGGAGGAGCCTGAACAGTACGACTACCCGTCGGAGGAGGAGTTCCCGGACTTCCGCAGCAAGTTCGGGCCGCGCGGGGTGATCCACAGCTGGGCCGACGGCAGGATCGAGGACACCGGCCCCCTGACGATCAAGCGCATGGAGACGATCGACGACGAGGTGACCGTTCACGCCCGGCGCTTCATGCAGGAGGCCAAGGACGCTGACACACCGTTCTTCGTCTGGTTCAACACCACCCACATGCACTTCCGCACCCACACCAAGGCCGAGAGCCTCGGCCAGGCGGGCCGCTGGCAATCGCGATACCACGACACCATGATCGACCACGACAAGGCGGTCGGCCACCTGCTCGACACACTCGACGAGATCGGGCTGACCGAGGACACGATCGTCATCTACAGCACCGACAACGGCCCCCACATGAACACGTGGCCCGACGCCGGGATGACGCCGTTCCGCAACGAGAAGAACTCCAACTGGGAAGGCGCCTACCGTGTACCGGCCATGATCCGGTGGCCGGGGGTGGTCCCCGCGGGTCGCGTTCTGAACGGCATCGTGAGCCACAACGACTGGTTCGTGACGCTGCTCGCCGCAGCCGGCGAACCCGATATCGCCGACAAGCTCAAGGCTGGACACGAGCTGAACGGCCGGAACTACCACGTACACCTCGACGGGTTCAACCAGCTCGAGTACGTCAAGGGCGACGTCGAGAGCAGCCCCCGGCCACACTTCTTCTACGTCTCCGACGACGGAGACCTCACGGCGATGCGATGGGACAACTGGAAGTTCGTTTTCCTCGAGCAGCGCGCGGCCGGCACGCTCAACGTGTGGATGGAGCCCTACACCGAGCTGCGCGTACCCAAGATCTTCAACCTCCGCACCGACCCCTACGAGCGCGCCGACATCACCTCGAACACCTACTTCGACTGGATGCTCGAGCGCGCCTGGACGCTCATCCCGGCCCAGACCTACGTCGCGCAGATGGTCCAATCCCTGGAGGAGTTCCCGCCCTCACAGAGCCCGGCCAGCTTCACGATCAGCCAGGTCATGGAGAAGCTCGAAGCGGGGCTGACGAGCGCATGACGACAGCACCTTCGGCAGTGTGATGGCGGCGCCCGGTCCGTGGTCTCCCCGTCGGCCAGGTCCTCCCGCAGTGCGGCAGGGACGGCGAGGTCTGGTGGCCGACGGGGAGACCGGCACTGCCTCTCCCCGGAGGTCGCCTGGAGTGGGCAGGCGCGCCGCGGCGCTCGAGGCGCCCACCTGGGCCGGCGGGCCGTCACCAGCGACGTCGCCGAGGCGTGGACCGGGCTCGGGGCTGCAGCGGCGACGGGAGGCGAGTGAGCGGTCGATCATGAAATAAGCCCCAGGTCAGCGGTGTGACCTGGGGCTTCGGCTCCTCCGACTGGACTCGAACCAGTAACCCTTCGATTAACAGTCGAATGCTCTGCCGATTGAGCTACGGAGGACCGTCACGCCCGGGCCGTCGTGCTCCCGGACGAGAAACACGCTACAACACCCGCCCCACCGCCTTCCCGCTCGGGGTGGGGCAGGATGGGCCCCCGGACGATGTCGGGGAGGAGAACGTCAGATGGTGATCCCGTTCCTGTTGGGCGCCGGTGTGGGGTACGTCCTCGGCACACGGGCCGGCCGTGAGCGCTACGAGCAGCTCTCCCGCGCGTACCGCCGGGTGGCCGACCACCCGAGCGTGCAGGGAGCCGCGGGCGTGGCTCGTGCGAAGGCCGGAGAGGCCGTCCAGGTGGGGGTGTCGAAGGCCCGCGAGCGGGTCGCTCCCACCGGTGGTCACGAGCCGGCGGCGCCGGGTCGCGCTGCGGCCAACGGGTCGCACGCCCCCGGGCGCTGAAGGCCGGCTCAGCGCGCGCCGAGCACCGCGAAGACGCGGCGGAACCCGAACCAGGTGACGCCCGCGTCGTCCGGTGGGTAGGCGGCACGGAGGCGCGGGGCGAGCTCGGCACGCAGGCGGTCCCACGCCGCGTCGTCGAGCACCCCGCGCACCGGCCGCAGCGTCGACCCCGCGATCCAGTGGCCGACGGGATCGTCGCCGGTCAGCGGGTGCAGGTACGTCGTCTCCCAGCAGTCCACGTGCGCGCCCGGCCGCGCGCCGGCGAGCAGCCGGGCGTACTCCTCGGGGGTGCCGACGCCGTACGCGGGCAGGCCCTCGGGGACGAGCCCCGACCACTCCGGGGACGCGAGCAGGTCCCGGGCGGTGGTGTGCGACGGCGAGACCTCGTTGCCCGGCACCTGGATCGCGAGCCAGCCCCCGTCCGGGAGCGCCGCGGCCCAGCGGGCGAGCAGGTCCCGGTGCTGGGGCACCCAGTGCAGCACCGCGTTGCTCACCACGACGTCGGTCTCCGGGCCCGGCGTGAAGTCGCGGACGTCGGCGAGCTCGGCGTCCACCCCGTTCTCGCGCGCGGCGGCGACCATGTCCGGCGACGCGTCGGAGGCGTGCACCCGCGCGTCGGGCCAGCGCTGCACGAGCATCCCGGTGAGGTGCCCCGGCCCGCAGCCGAGGTCGACCACCTCGCGCGGCGCCGTGGCGCCCACCCGGGCCACGAGGTCGAGGAACGGGCGCGCCCGGTGGTCGTCGTGGTGGCGGTAGAGCGCCGGGTCCCACGTGTGGGTCACGGCCGGCCCGCGCCCCGGAGCTTCTCCCCCACCCCGGCGGCGACGGTGCGCACCGCCTCCGGGTCGGTGCCGGGGTCGGGACGGACGTGGATGACGATCCCGGCGCCCGGGACGCGCCGCTGGACGAACCAGGCGCCGCCGTCGCCGAGCTCGTGGTGCTGGCTGTCCTTCACCGCGCCGGTGACGCGGCGGTGCACGGTCTCGGGCAGGCGACCCGGCGTCGCCAGCGGCACACGCCGGGGCGGACGGTCGGCGAGCAGGACGACGCCGCCCTCGAGCTCCTCGACCTCGTCGGCCTCGATCACCTCGAGCGCGCCGCCCGACCACGTCGCCTTCGTCACGAGGTGCCAGTCGACGCGGCGCGAGCCCTCCCCCGACGCCGCGGGCGGCAGCCAGAGGCCGAGGTCGGTGGCGAGCACGACGGACCCGCGCGGCCCGAGGCCGTCGGCGAGCACGCGCTCGTCCTGCTCGAGCGTGCCCGTGAACCCCTCCGGCACGGGCTCACGGCCGGTCAGCAGGGCGGCGAGCCGCGCACGCACCCCGCTCACAGCGCCACCACCCCGGCCGCCTGGCCGCGCAGGGCCTTCTTGTACTGCTCGAGCGCGACGAGGTCGCCGAAGAGCTCGTGGTACTCGTCGGCGTCGGTGACCGGCGAGAGCCGCTGGAGCCGCGACTTGATCTCGGCGACCTGCTTGCCGACCAGCGACTCCTGCAGGCCCGCGAGCATCCCCGAGATGTAGCGGTGATCGTCGGACTCCCGCGACTGCAGCGCCTCGACCGCGAGCTCGGAGACCAGCGGTCGGAAGCCGGTGGGGACCTGGTCGGCCACCGCGTTCAGCCAGCTGTGGCCGGAGAGCCCGGACGCCGTGCCGCCGGCGGCGAGCACCGCCTGGTGGACCGCGAGGTAGCCGGGGTGGCTGAACGCGTCGTCGGGCAGGGTGTCGTAGACCGGACCGGCCAGCGCGGGGGCCTGGAGCGCGGCCTTGATCACCTCGCGCTGCACCCGCAGGCGCGGGTCGCGGCGATCGGGCATCTCCGGGCCCTCGGTGCGCGTGGCCTGGGCCTGGGTGCGGCGCTGGGTCCGGCGGGCGGGGCGTCGACGGGCGCGCCGGCGCTCTCGCGCACCCGGCGGACCACGGTGTTCTCGTCCGGCCAGCCCGTCCAGCCCGCGAGGCGGCGGGCGTACCCGTCACGGAGGTCCTCGCGGCGGATCCGCGCCACCAGCGGCACGGTGCGCTGCAGCGCGGCGGTCTGGCCCTCGACGGTGGTGAGGTCGTGCTCGGCGAGGATCGTGCGCACGGCGAACGCGAACAGCGGCTGGCGGCGGGCCACGAGGTCGCGCACGGCGACGTCGCCGGAGGCCTGCCGCAGCTCGCACGGGTCCATGCCGTCGGCGGCCGTGGCGATGTAGGTCTGCGCGGCGAACTGCTGGTCGCCCTCGAACGCCTTGATCGCGGCGGCCTGGCCCGCGGCGTCGCCGTCGAAGACGTAGATGACCTCGCCGCGGTCGAACGAGTCGTCCATGAGCAGGCGGCGCAATACGGCGACGTGGTCGTCGCCGAAGGCCGTCCCGCAGCTGGCGACGGCGGTGGGGACGCCGGCGAGGTGCATGGCCATGACGTCGGTGTAGCCCTCGACGATCACGGCCTGGCGGGTCTTCGCGATCTCCCGCTTGGCCTTGTCGAGACCGAAGAGGACCTTCGACTTGTGGTAGACGGGCGTCTCGGGGGTGTTGAGGTACTTGGCCTCGATGCGGTCGTCGTCGAACAGCCGCCGGGCGCCGAAGCCGACGACGTCGCCGCCGAGGTCGCGGATCGGCCAAAGCAGCCGGCGGTGGAAGCGGTCGATGTGCCCGCGCTGGCCGGGGCGCGAGAGCCCCGCCTTCTCGAGCTCGTCGAGCGTGTAGCCCTGGGCGAGCAGGTGCTTGGTCAGCCGGTCCCACCCCGACGGCGCGAACCCGCAGCCGAAGTCCTCCGCCGAGGCCTGGTCGAACCCGCGCTCGGCGAGGAACTCGCGCGCCTTCTGCGCCTCCCCCGGCGTCCGCAGCTCGGCGGCGTAGAACTCCGCGGCCAGCTTGTTCGCGGCCAGCAGCCGGGTGCGCGTGCCGCGGTCCTTCTGGACGCTCGACCCGCCGCCCTCGTAGGTCAGCCGGAAGCCGACGCGGTCGGCGAGCTTCTCCACGGCTTCGACGAAGCCCAGCTGCTCGATCTTCATGATGAAGTCGATGACGCTGCCGCCCTCGCCGCAGCCGAAGCAGTGGAACGTGCCGTGCGTGGGGCGCACGTTGAACGACGGCGACTTCTCGTCGTGGAACGGGCAGAGCCCCTTCACCGACCCCGCACTGGCCCGCCGCAGGGCGACGTACTCGCCGACGACCTCGTCGACCCGGTTGCGGTCCCGCACCTCCGCGATGTCCGCGTCCCGGATGCGTCCCGCCATGGCCCCGAGTGTAGGGATCGGCCTCGGGAAGGGTGGGGCGTCCCGTGCGGTTGCAGGCCCCAGCACCGCTCACGACCGCGAGGAGGACCCATGCAGCTCGACCTGTCCGGACGGACGGCCCTGGTCACCGGCTCGACGGGCGGCATCGGCCGGGCCATCGCCGCCGATCTCGCCCGCGCCGGCGCCCGGGTGGTGGTCAACGGGCGGACCGAGCCGCGGGTGGACGGCGCCGTCACGCACCTGCGCGACGAGACCGGCGGCGAGGTCGTCGGTGTGGTCGCCGACGTCGCGACGGCCGAGGGTGCCGCGGAGGTCGCCGCACGTGAGCCCCACGTCGACGTGCTGGTCAACAACCTGGGCATCTTCGGCGCGCAGCCCGCCCTCGAGATCAGCGACGACGACTGGCGGCGGTACTTCGAGGTCAACGTGCTGGCCGCGACCCGCCTGATCCGCACCTACCTGCCGGGCATGACTGCCCGCGGCTGGGGCCGGGTGCTCGACATCGCCAGCGACTCCGCCGTCGTCATCCCCGCCGAGATGATCCACTACGGGATGTCGAAGACCGCCCTGCTCGCGGTCTCCCGTGGCTTCGCCAAGGAGGCCGCGGGCACCGGTGTGACGGTCAACTCCGTGATCGCCGGGCCGACGCACACCGGCGGCGTCGAGGGGTTCGTGCGCGAGCTGGTGGGCGACGAGCTGCCGTGGGACGCCGCACAGCGGGAGTTCATGATCAAGTACCGGCCGCAGTCGCTGATCCAGCGGCTGATCGAGCCCGAGGAGATCGCGCACATGGTGACGTACCTGGCGTCGCCGTTGGCGTCGGCGACCACCGGCGCGGCGGTGCGCGTCGACGGCGGCTACGTGGACTCGATCATCCCCTGAGTCACTGTCCGAAGGATGCTGCGTCCACGACCGCCCGGTCGATCTCGCCGTCGCCGACGACCTGCCCGTCACCGTCCTCGGCCTTGACGGTGAAGGAGAGCGTGGCGCCGTCGCGCTCGCGCAGCTCCGCGGTGACCTCGATCCGCCCGCCCACGCGCGTCGGGCGACGGTGACGGATGCGGACGCCGGTGCCGACGGTCGTCTCGCCGTCGGCGAGCAGGGGCTCGGCGGCCTCGACCGTGGCAGCCTCGAGCCAGGCGAGCAGCCGCGGGGTGCCGAGCACCTCGATCTCGCCGCTGCCCAGCGCCCGGGCGGTGTCGTCGTCGGTGACCTCGTGTCTCATCGGGCGGACCCTAGATCGGCGAGGCCATCACATGGTCGGCGCGTCCGCGTTGCTCGGCGTCGTCCTCTGCGCCGCGATGTGGTCGTGGTTGCGCAGGATGTACTCCCCGGTGCGCTGCGAGAGCGCGCCGATCGTGGAGGTCGGGTTGACCGCCGCGCCGGTGGTGAGCGTGCTGCCGTCGACGACGAACAGGTTCGGCAGGTCCCAGGTCTGGCACCACTTGTTGAGCACCGAGTCGTCGGGGGTGTTGCCCATCCGGCAGGTGCCCATGAGGTGCCAGCCCGGCGGCGGGTAGAGCACGCCGGTGTCGTTGGTCTCGACGGCACCGACCGCCCGGGTGGCCTCGAAGATCTTCTCGATGCCGTACTCCGCGAGCGCGACGTCGTTGGGGTGGAGCTCGTAGTCCACGTGGGCCGCGGGCAGGCCCGACGAGTCCGTCACGTCCGGATCGAGCGTGACGCGGTTCGTCGCCACCGGCAGGTCCTCGCCGAACATGAAGACCATCAGCGGCCGGTCTCGAAGTAGCCGCCCGCCTCCCCCGGCGTCGCGGTCGTCTCCGGCGCGCCGAACGGTGCCGGCTTCTCTCCCAGGGCGTCGTCCACGGATTACTCCCTTCGTCGCACGTGAGCGGAATTCACGGCTATAGCCGGGAATTCCGCTCACGGAGGGGTCAGCGCTTCGTGTGCTCGCGTTCGTCGACGACGCGCCGGGACTTGTGCTCGGCGCGCTCGAGGGTGTGGGCGTCGACCGACTCGAAGGTCACGCGGACACCGAGCAGGGACTGCAGACCGGCGCCCGTGTCGCGCTCGAAGGCGTCGCGCTGGCCGCCGGGGTGGCCAGAATCGGTGTAACTGCACTCGGCGCGCACGATCATCTCGTCCATGGACCCGGTGCGGCGCACGACGATCTGGTGCTCGCCGCCGTAGCCGGAGACCCCGCGCAGGAAGTTGTCGACCTCGGTGGGGTACACGTTCTCGCCGCGGATGTGGATCATGTCGTCGATCCGGCCGTACACGCCCTCCGGCAGCTTGGGGTAGGTACGCCCGCAGGGGTTGTCCTCCAGGACCCAGCGCGTGAGGTCGTTCGAAGCCAGCCGGATCATCGGCTGCGACGTGCGCTCGAGGTGGGTGTAGACCGGGGTGCCCTCGGAGCCGTAGGGGACGGTCCGGAACGTCTCGGGGTCGCAGACCTCGTGCCAGACGATGTCCTGCCAGAGCAGCATCCCGTCGGGCGTCCCGGCGGTGGCCGACGCCGACATGAACGGCGTCATCTCCGCCATCGTCCCGCAGTCGATCACCGTGGCGCCGAACGCGTCCTCGATCGCCGTGCGCACCGCAGGCACCGACGCACCGGGCTCGCCGGAGAAGAACATGACCTGCAGCCCGAACTCGCGCGGGTCGATGCCCTCGGAGTCGGCCACCTCCGCCAGGCGCAGTGCGTACGACGGCGTCGCGTAGAAGGCCTTGGGCTTCGTGCGCGCCAGCCACGTCACCGCCCGGGCGGTCATGCCCTGCGCGCCGGCCCCGAAGGGCAGCACCCGGCAGTGCAGGCGCTCGGCACCCGCCAACGCCCCCCACGAGCCGAGGTAGAGGCTGAACAGCGCGGCGACGAAGACGGTGTCGCCGGGCCGCACGCCCATGCCCCACAGGATGCGGGCGTGGTTGTCGGCGATGACCTCCCAGTCGCGGCGGCCGATCGCGAACGCCGTGGGCGCGCCGGTGGTGCCCGAGGTGCCGTGGATGTGGTGGATCTCGGACTCGTCGCAGCACAGGTAGTCGCCGAACGGCGGGTGGTTCGCCTGGGACTCCCGCATCTCGGCCTTCGTCACGACCGGGACCTGCTCGAACGCCTCGAACGACGTGATGTCGGCCGGCTTCACCCCGGCCGCGTCCCACTTCGTCCGGTAGAAGGTCGACGTCGAGTACGCGTACTCCATGACCTCGCGCAGCCGCACGAGCACGGCGGCGTCCCGCTCCTGCGGGTCCATCGTCTCGCGGTGCGGGAACCAGTAGGGCGACGACGGGTCGGGCAGGTAGTGCTGGTCGTAGCGGGCCGGGAAGCGCCAGTCCTCCATCTTCGAGGTCACTTCAGGACGTCCTCCGCTCGATCTCGGCGTCGTTCCAGGGCGTGAGCGCCTGGTAGTCGGGCACGAAACCCAGGCCCTTGTCGGCGTCGGGGGACGGCGCGTCCTGGGTGGTGACGACGTCGACGACCGCCGGGGCGTTCTCGAGGGCGCGCCGGATCGCGTCCGGGAGCTCGGACGCGTCGGTGACCCGTTCGCCGTACGCCCCGAGGCTGCGAGCGAGCGCCGCGTAGTCGGAGTCGGCGAGCTCGGTGCCGACGACGAGGCCGTAGTTCTCGGCCTGGTCGTAGCGCTCGATGTTCCACGCGCGGTTGTTGGAGACGATCACGACGATCGTCGCGCCGTGTCGTACCGCGGTGTCGATGTCCGTCGCGGTGATGCCGAACGCGCCGTCACCGGTGACCGCCACGACGGCCCGGTCCGGGTACGCGAGCGACGCGGCGATCGCGAACGGGGTGGCGACGCCCAGGCAGCCGAAGGCGCCCGGGTCGAGGTAGCGGGCGCACCGGGTGATCCCGAGGCGGGCGAACGACAGCAGGTCCCCGCCGTCGGCGATCATCACGGTCTCGCCCAGGTCGAGGGCCGACCCGTCCAGGGCGTCGAGCGCCGCGAAGATCTGGTTCGGGTGCATCCCGTCGGGCCCGGCGGGCGACTCGGCCAGCGCGGTCCGGTACTCGGCGGCGCGCTTCTCGTGCTTGGCGCGCAGCTCGTCGCGCCAGCTCGTGTCGGGGGTGTGGCCGTCGAGGGACGTCGCCAGGGCGTCGAGGGCGGCGGCCGGGTCCGCGAGGATCTCCACCTCGCCGCGGCGGTTGTCGATGAGCTCGCTCGCGGTGTCGGCGATCCGCACGACCCTCGCGTTCCGGAACACCGCCGGCGAGCCGAAGCCGAGCTGGTAGTCGAGCTGGCGGCCGACGGTGATGAGCAGGTCGCAGTCGCGCATCACGGCCGAGCGCGCCGAGCCGACGCCCGCGGGGTGATCGGCGGGGACGAGGCCGCGGCTCTCCTGGGTGTCCAGGTAGGCCGCCCCGGAGGCATCGAGGAAGCGCACCAGGTCGGTGCCGTCGGTGACGCGTGCGCCGCGGCCGGAGATCACCGCCGGCTTCCGCGCGCTCCGCACCAGCTCGGCCACCGCGGCGATGTCGTCGGGGTGCGGCTGCGGGCGACGTCGGGGCTTGGCCCGCAGGTGTTCCTCGGTGACGAGCGCGGGCGGGACCTCCTCGCGCAGCACGTCGGTGGGGATCTCGACGTACACCGGGCCGGGCTCGCCGCGGTCGCCGGAGGCGCGCGCCCAGGCCTCGTCGAGCTCGCGCAGCACCTGGTCGGCGACGCGCAGCGTGCGGGACAGGCGGGTGACCGGCGCGAGGATCTCCGTGTGCGGGATGTCCTGGAGCGGGCCCATGTTCGACTGCTGGCGCGGCGGGCAGCCGCCGAAGACGAGCAGCGGGACGCGGCTGATCGAGGCGTTCGCGACGGCGGTGACGGTGTTCGTGACGCCGGGGCCCGCGGTCACGAGCGCGACGCCGGTCTCCCCCGTCAGCTCGCTGTGGGCGTGCGCCATGTGCACCGCCGAGCCCTCGTCGCGGACGTCGACGATGCGCACGCCGAGCCGGGCGAGCTGGTCCCAGACGGGCTGGATGTGCCCGCCCTGGAGGCCGAACACGCGATCCACGCCGTGGTCGCGCAGGAAGCGCGCGACCAGGTCGGCGACGACGGACCCGTCCTGGGCCGACTGCTCCGGCATCCGATCCCCTCCTCGATGAGCGATCCACAGCACGTGATGCAGCCCATCCACCGTGAGGGATTCTGAATTCAGAAGTCAAGGATGCGGCCGCGATCCGGCGCCGCGCTACGCTGGGTGCCCGGAAACGTCGCGGTGGGAGAGGTCGAGGAGGGTCGTCGTGCTGCTGGCCCCACGACGCGGACGAGGGCGACGATGACCGCGTTGCCGACTCCGCCCTCGCGGACCGAGCAGGTCTTCGACGCGATCATCGATGACATCTGCACCGGGCGGCTCACCCCCGGCACCCCCCTGCGCCAGGAGCAGCTCGCCGAGCGCTTCAACGTGTCCCGGCAGCCGGTGCAGCAGGCGCTGCTCCTGCTGCGCAATCAGGGTCTGGTGCGGGAGTTCGGCCGGCGCGGGCTCGAGGTCGCGCCGCTCGACCGGGAGTTCGTCAGCCACCTCTACGACCTGCGGGAACTGCTCGACGGCTACGCGGCGCGGCTCGCGGCCGAACGACGCACCGACGCGTGGCTCAAGGACGCCGCCGAGGTCGTGCGCTCCGGCGAGCAGGCCTACGCCGAGAGCGCCTTCGCGCGGATGATCTCCGCGGACGTCGAGTTCCACCGCACCGTGGTCGAGGCGGCGGGCAACCCGCTGCTCACGGAGAGCACGGGCGTGATGTGGCGGAACGTTCAGCGGGTCATGGGCGAGGTGCTGCTCCAGGGCGGCTCACCGGCCTGGGTGTGGGAGGACCACGCGGCGATCCTCGACGCGATCGAGGCCGGCGACCCCGCCCGGGCCGAGGACCTCGCACGCCGTCACGCCGCCCACGGCGAGCAGCTCATCCTCGACGCGATGGACGGCCGGCCTCCGGTCGCGACGGGCCTGCGGCCCATGTGAGGGATGTGGGTCGTCGGGACGACCCGAAGCCCTCACGTGGCCTCCGGCCATCGTCCTCCCGGGGTGATGCGGCCCCGCCCGCTCGCGCGTCACCATCACGGGAATCCCGTTCGCACGGCTCCGGGAGGTCGGGATGGTCACCGCGGACGCCCCACCGGCGCGGGACGGTGCGGTGCGCGGCGGGCCGGCCTGGGTGCGGTTCCTCGTCGGGTTCGCGGTGCTCTGGACGGTGCTCGCGGGCGCCGCGCAGCTCGACCCGACGGCAGCGTGGGGCATCGCGGTCCTCGCCGCGGTCCTGGCGGTCGGCGTCGTCGTCGAGCGGGTGCTCCACGGACCCGGGCACGCGCTGCGCCGCCTCGGGTTCGGGCGTCCGACGACCCGCGGTCTGTGGCTCGCGGCGGGCGTGTCCGCGGTGGTCCTCCTCGTCTACCCGCTCACCACCGCGCTGACCGGCGCCCCGATCGCGCTGCGTCCCGGATGGCTGTGGCTGCTCGTCGGGGTCTTCGCCCTGCACGGCCTGGCGGAGGAGATCGTGTGGCGGGGCTACGTCTTCCGCCGGCTGCGCGTCGGCCGCTCGTTCCCGGCGGCGGCCGCCCTGTCGATGCCCCTGATCGCCGTCACGCACGTCCCGATCGCCGTGGCGTCGGGCCCGGTGATCGGCCTCGGCGCCATGGCCGTCGCCGCCACCACCGCGGTGCCGCTGGCCTACCTGTTCGAGACCGGGCGCGGCACCCTGTGGGCCCCCGCGATCGTCCACACCGCGATCGACTCGTTCAAGCTCGTGGCCATCCCGGTGGCGGCCCTGACGACCTTCTCGCTGCTGCTGGTGGCCGTCTCGCTCCTCGTGCCCCTGCTGGCGCTCGCCGTCCCCCGCCGCGTGCTGGCCCGCTGACGTGCTCGCCACCTGGGGGCTGCTCGCCTCCCTCGTCGCCACCGCCCTGTGGTCGGGCCTGCTCCTGACGCTGACGACGCTCCTGCACCCGCTCTACGCCGGGCGGGACGCCGCGGGCTTCGCGAGGGACATGCACCGCTTCCTGCCGATCGCCCGGCGCTCCCCCACCAACTACCTGCTCGTCGTCGCGATGGCCGTCGCCCCGGTCGTGGCCCTCGTCGGGCTGTGGCCGCCGCCGGTCGGCGTCCCGTTCGTGCTGACCGCCCTCGGCCTCGCCGTCATCGTCGCCGGCCCGCTGCTGACCTCGCGCTACGGCGCCGAGCCGAACTACGACGTGATCCTCGCCTGGGATCCTGCGGCGCCGCCGGCGGACTGGCGCGACGTCCGGGCCCGCTACCTGCGCCTGAACTGGATCCGCGGCGCGGCCACGTGGACGGCGCTGGTCCTGTTCGTCGTCGCGGCGCTGTGGTCTCCGGCCTCGTGAGCTCACACCGCCGAGCGGTGCACCCCGAGCAGGTGGCGGTACGTCGCGGCGCTGGCGGCGATCATGGCGCGCTCGTCGTCGGTGACCTCGCGGCGGACCTTGCCCGGCACGCCGGTGACGAGGGAGCCCGGCGGGATCACGACGCCCTGGGACACCACCGCGCCGGCCGCGACGATCGAGCCGCGGCCGATGGTCGCGCCGTTGAGGATCACCGCGCCCATCCCGATCAGGCAGTCGTCCTCCACCGTGCAGCCGTGCACGACGGCGCGATGCCCGACCGTCACGTTGTCGCCGATGGTCGCCGGGAACCCCGGGTCGGCGTGCACCACCGTGCCGTCCTGGACGCTCGTGCCGGCCCCCACGGTCACCGACTCCATGTCGGCGCGGACGACGGTCGTGTACCAGACGCCCGTCTCCGGCCCGAGGCGCACGCGGCCCGCGACGACCGCGCCGGGCGCGACCCACGCGGCCTCGTCGATCTCGGGGGTGTGGCCGTCGACGGTGATCAGCTGCACGCGCGGCAGCCTAGCGTCAGGACGCCGCCGCGCAGCCGGCCGTGACCTCGCCGACCGCCTCGTCGAAGCAGGTGTCGAACGGGACGCCGTCACCGTCGACCCACCGCTCGATCGCGGCGCACAGGATCGCGACCCCGACGCCGGCGAGCAGCGTCGCGGTGGGCCCGGCGACGCCGCGCCCCCGCAGTCCCTCGGCCACCGCGTCGGTGATCGCGGCCTGCTTGGTGCGCTCGCGCTCCTGCAGCTCGGGGCTGGCCGCGATCACCCGGCGACGTTCCCGGGTGCGGGTGGCGTGCTCGACGATCACGGCGCCGACGGACCGGAGCGCCGCCAGCACGACCTCGAAGGGCGCGGGTCCCTCGTCGACCTCGCGGACCGCCCTGGTCACGACGCCGGGTAGCTGCGCGGCGCCGCCGAAGAGCACCTCGCGCTTGTCGGTGAAGTACCGGAAGAACGTGCGCCGGGTCAGGCCGGCGCGCTCGGTGATCTCCGCGACGGTGACGTCGTCGAACCCGCGCTCGAGGTAGAGGTCCAGGGCGGCGCGGCAGAGCCGATCCTCGGCTCCCGGCTCCCATCGCGCCACGCCTCGAGCCTAACCGTGATGGCACACCGTGTCATCGAGTGCTAGCGTCTGGCGGCGATGACACACCGTGCCATCGCCGACGAGGAGGTCGCGGCATGGCGTCGGACGAGATCTGGATCCTGGGGGCGACCGGCCGGTCCGGACGCGCGGTGGCGCGGCGGCTGGCGGAGGCGGGGATGAGACCCGTCCTCGTGGGGCGGGACGCGGAGCGACTGACGGCGCTCGGCACCGGGGGCCGGACGGTCGTCGCCCCGACGGTCGCCGCCATGGCCGACGAGGTCCGCCGCCAGCAGCCCGGCGTCGTGCTCAACACGGTCGGCCCGTTCACCGCGACGGCAGGGATCGTCGCCGACGCCGGCCTGCCCGGGAGCCACTACCTCGACCTGGCCAACGACGTGGTTTCGGCGTCGCAGCTGCTCGGACGGCACGACGCCGCGGTCGCCGCGGGCCGCACGCTCGTCACCGGGGCCGGGTTCGGCGTGGTCGCGACGCAGAGCGTCGTGGCGATGCTGGTCCGGGACCACGCGACGCCGGTCCGCGTCCGGGTGGACGGGGTCCCGTCCGTGGCCACCGAGGAGGGGCCGATCGGCGACGCCCTGGCCGCCACCCTCGTCGACGGTCTGCCCGCCGGCGGCCTGCGTTTCACCGGCGGACGCCTCGCGCGGGACCGGGTCGGCGGCGACCGGCGGTCGCTCACGCTCCCCGACGGCACGACGGTGATCACCGCGTCCGTCCCGCTCGGCGAGCTCGTGGCGGCGTGGCGGGTCAGCGACGCCCCGGACGTCGTCGCCGCCTCCAGCGGCGTCCCGAGCGGGATCGCGGCCCGCGCGGTCCTGCCCGTCGCCGGCACGCTGCTCGCGGCGCGTCCGCTGCGCGACCTCGTCCGGCGCCGCGTCGCCCGCGCCTCGATGCCCGCCCGTCCGCGCCCGCGCGAGCACTCCTACGCCCACGCCGAGGTCGAGTGGGCGGACGGCACGCGGCGGGAGGGCTGGCTGCGGATGGGCGACGCCTCGGACTTCACGACGGCCGTCGCCGTCGAGGTGACCCTCCGGCTCCTGCGCGGCGAGGCCCCGCCCGGCGCCTACACGCCGGCGGAGGCGTTCGGGCCCGAGCTCGCCGTCGCCGCGGGCGGGGAGTTCCTGCTCGACTGATCCCGCAGGCGGGCCCACCACCGCTCGGCGCCCGCGTCGGTGAGCACCGCGACCTGGTCGACGACGGCCCGCAGCCGGCCGGCGTCGTCCTCGGCGCCCTCCCAGGCGGGCACGAACGCGGGGTCGAGGGAGTGCGGGGCGCCCGCGACCAGCCGTTCGACCAGCTCGGTGACGACGTCGCGCTGCCGCGCCTGCACGGCGAGCCGGGCGGGGTCGCGCATGACCCAGCGCAGCGCCGCCGCCTTGAGCACCGCCACCTCCGCACCCAGCGGGGCCGGGACGACGAGGTCGGCGTCGTACCCGGCGGGCACCACGTCGTCGCCGAGCTGGGTGCGGGTGGCCTCGACGGTGCCGGTGACGAACCGTCCGACGAGCTCGCTGGTCAGCCGCTTGAGCGCCGCGGTGGCCGCGAGCGAGCCGTCGTGCGCGCCGTGCGCCGCGGCGGCCCGCACCGACGGGAGCTCGTCGAGGGTGCCTGCGGCGTCCTCGAGGTCCCGGGGTGACGCGCTCGAGAAGGCCTCCGCGGCGAGGGCCGCGAGCTCGGCGCGCTCGGCGGGGCGCGCGAGCCAGCCGAGGACGATGCGGCCGGCGAGGATGCCGTCCTCGAGGTCGTGCACGGAGTAGGCGACGTCGTCGGCCCAGTCCATGATCTGCGCCTCGAGACACCGGCGGTCCGCCGGCGCCCCCTCGCGCACCCAGGTGAACACCGGCAGGTCGTCGGCGTAGACGCCGAACTTGCGGATGCCGGGCCGCCGGGGCCACGGGTACTTGAGGCAGGCGTCGAGGACGCCGCGGGTGAGGTTCAGCCCGCGACAGCGCTCGTCGTCGAGCATCTTGGGCTCGAGCCGCGTGAGGATGCGCAGCGTCTGCGCGTTGCCCTCGAAGCCGCCGGCGTCGGCGGTGATCGTGTGCAGGGCCCGCTCGCCGTTGTGGCCGAACGGGGGGTGGCCGATGTCGTGGGCGAGCCCCGCGGTGTCGACGACGTCGGGGTCGGCCCCCAGGTCCTCGGCCATGCCCCGCCCGATCTGGGCGACCTCGAGCGAGTGCGTCAGCCGGGTGCGGGGCACGCCGGTGACCTCGGCGTCCTCGTCGGGGCCGACGACCTGCGTCTTGCCGGCGAGGCGGCGCAGGGCCGCCGAGTGCAGGACTCGTCCCCGGTCGCGGGCGAAGGGCGAGCGCCGGTCGCGGCCCGGCTTGGGCGCCTCGTCGAACAGGCGCGCGGCGCGGTGCCCGAGGGTGCTCATCCCAGCCCGGGATCGGAGAAGTCCGACGAACCGTGGGTGAGGTGGTAGTAGATCAACGCGCCGGTCTCGCGGACGATGTAGCGGAGCTGGGTCTCGCGGGTCTGCACCACCGGGCCGCGCTTGGTCGGCGAGGTCGTGGCCTCCAGCCCGACGTCGTCGGCCATGGTGCGCGAGCGCAGCGAGTGCCACGGGTCGCTGACCAGCACCGCGGAGCGCCAGCCCCGTTCCTCGGCGACGGCGGCGACCGCCTCGAAGCTGCCGTAGGTGTCGCTGCCCTCGTCGACGGGCAGCAGCGCCTGACCCGGCACGCCGTTCTCGACGAGCCACTGCTCACCGGCCTGGGCCTCGGTGAACGCGTCGCCGGCGGCGGCCCCGCCCACGGTGACGATGCGCGGCGCGACACCCTGCTCGTAGAGCTCCAGCGCGTGCTGGAGCCGGGCCCGGAACACGGGCGAGGGCTCGCCGTCGTACTGCGCGGCCCCGAGGACGACGATCATGTCGACCGGCTCGCGCTCGTCGACCCGGCCCAGCTGCCACACCCGGAACGCCGTGCCGCCGACGAGCAGCAGCGCGACGACCAGGGCGCCGAGGACGATCCGGGGCGCCCAGGCGACGGCCTTGATCGCGGACCCGGACCCGGACGGTGCGGGAGCGGAACGGGGACCCGGCATGCGGCTCACGCGCCGATCGGCCCCGCCGCCACGCCGAGCGCCGAGGGGTCGCGCCCGCTGCGGGCGGCGAGCACCTCGCCGACGATCGAGACCGCCGTCTCCGCCGGCGTGCGCGCGCCGAGGTCGAGACCGACGGGGCCGTGGATGCGGGCGAGCCGGTCCTCCGTGACGCCGGCGGCGAGCAGGCGCTCGCGGCGCGCGGCCTGGGTGCGTCGCGAGCCGAGCGCGCCGAGGAACCCGCGCCCCGTCCCGGCTCCGTGGCCGAGGCCGGTGCGCAGGACGGCGTCGAACGCGGGGTCGTGGTCGAGCAGCACCAGCACGTCGGCGTCGGTGAACGCGGCGACCGCGGCGTCGGCCTCGGCGACGGTGTCGGCGCGGCCCGCGACCCAGCCGAGCAGTCCGGCCTGCGCGATCAGCGCGTCGGCGATCGCCCCGGGGCCGACGATCACCATCGTCGGCACCGGCACCCAGAGGTCGACGAGCACGTCGGCGCCCGCCTCGAGTGTCACGCGCTCGGTGACGGTGGCGCCGCGCCGCAGCAGCTGGCGCACGCGGGACGCCGCCTCCGCGTCGACCGTGGCGAAGCCCAGCGAGCCCTCGACGTCGTCGAGGTCGCCGCCGGTGATCGCCAGCGACGCCGAGCCGTCGGCGCGCGTCACGAGCGCCGCGGGCACCCCGGCCGCGAAGGCCTGCGCGAGCGCGCGGGCCGGCGCGGCGTCCAGGGGTGGCCGAGCAGCGTCGCGCCGCCCGCACAGGCGAGGCCGGCGGCCACGGCGTCGTCCTCGGCGACGTGCGCCTCGATCACCGACGGGGCCCGCCGGGCGTCACGGGCGAGGGCCGCGGCACGGTCGTCGAGCGCACCGCGCAGCAGCACCCCGCCGAGCGTCCCGTCGGCGCCCGCGACCAGGAGCTGGCCGGGTTCGACGGTGCCGAACCCGTGCCGGTCGAGCACGCGCACCACGGACCGGGCCTCGTCGCCGCGGGCGAGGACGTCGGCTACCTCGGTCAGGTCGCTCACGCCTCCCAGGGTAGGCGAGCGCGGCTCAGCAGCCGATCAGGCGGGCGGCGAGGTAGGACTCGAGCTGGTCGAGGGCCACGCGCTCCTGGGTCATGGCGTCGCGGTGGCGCACGGTGGCGGCCTGGTCCTGCAGCGAGTCGAAGTCGACGGTGACGCAGAACGGGGTGCCGATCTCGTCCTGGCGCCGGTAGCGACGGCCGATGGCGCCGGCGTCGTCGAACTCGACGTTCCAGTGCTTGCGCAGGGTGGTCGCGAGGTCGCGGGCGACGGGCGAGAGGTCGGCGTTGCGGCTCAGCGGCAGCACCGCGGCCTTGACCGGGGCGAGGCGCGGGTCGAGGCGCAGCACCGTGCGCTTGTCGACGCCGCCCTTGGCGTTCGGTGCCTCGTCCTCGGTGTAGGCCTCGAGCAGGAACGCCATCATCGGCCGCCCGACACCGGCCGCCGGCTCGATGACGTAGGGCTTGTAGCGCGAGTCGGTGGCCTGGTCGTAGTAGCTCAGATCGACGCCGCTGTGGTTCGAGTGGGTCGTCAGGTCGAAGTCGGTGCGGTTGGCGACGCCCTCGAGCTCGCCCCACTCCTGGCCGGCGTTGAACTGGAACTTGTACTCCACGTCCACCGTGCGCTTGGAGTAGTGCGAGAGCTTCTCCTTGGGGTGCTCGTAGTGCCGCAGGTTCTCCGGCGCGATGCCCAGGTCGGTGTACCAGCGGGTGCGCT
The DNA here is from genome assembly GCF_050948445.1 of Actinomycetospora sp. CA-053990. Classification (NCBI taxonomy): domain Bacteria; kingdom Bacillati; phylum Actinomycetota; class Actinomycetes; order Pseudonocardiales; family Pseudonocardiaceae; genus Actinomycetospora; species Actinomycetospora sp. CA-053990. Next base: position 4,289,939 of record NZ_CP192043.1, read on the forward strand.
CGTCGATCCAGTACTGGTGCCACTGCTCGTCGGAGCCGGGCTCGACGAAGAACTCCATCTCCATCTGCTCGAACTCGCGCGTGCGGAAGATGAAGTTGCCGGGCGTGATCTCGTTGCGGAAGCTCTTGCCGATCTGGCCGATGCCGAACGGCGGCTTCTTGCGCGCCGCGGACATGACGTTGGCGAAGTTGACGAAGATGCCCTGGGCGGTCTCGGGCCGCAGGTAGTGCAGCCCCTCCTCGGACTCCACCGGGCCCAGGTAGGTCTTGAGCATCATGTTGAACTCGCGCGGCGCGGTGTACTGGCCGCGCACGCCGCAGTTCGGACACGGCACCGTCGAGAGCTCGTAGCCGACCTTGCCCTCGGCGTCGACGGTCTCCAGCGACGGGCCGCCGGTGCGCTCGCTGAAGTCCTCGGCGAGCTGGTCGGCGCGGAAGCGGCGGTGGCAGTTGGTGCACTCGACCAGCGGGTCGGTGAACACGTCGACGTGGCCGGACGCGACCCACACCTGGCGCGGGAGGATCACGCTGGAGTCCAGGCCGACGACGTCCTCGCGGCCGGTGACCATCGTCTTCCACCACTGGCGCTTGATGTTGTCCTTGAGCTCCACGCCGAGCGGGCCGTAGTCCCAGGCCGAGCGCGTTCCGCCGTAGATCTCCCCGGACGGGAAGACGAAACCGCGGCGCTTGCAGAGGTTGACCACGGTCTCGATGCGGGCGCTGCCGGTGGGGGTGGGCACGGTGGTACTCCGGGATCGCTGGGTGAAGGGATCGCTGGGTGAAGCGGGTGCACCCAGCGTAGCGAGCGCCCCGCCCTGCTCCGTGCCGCGGCTCGTGAGCGGCGTCAGCGGTCGGTGAGCAGGCTCGGGTGCTCGGTGACGCCGTCGGCGTCGGCGACGAGGGCGCGCTCGTGGGCGGCGGGCGCGTCGGTCAGCGCCTCGGAGAGCAGCGGCACCACGTGCTCACGCACGTCGAACGGCTGCAGCGCGCGCCGGTAGGCGGTGACCGTCGTGAAGCGGGCGACGAGCACCCAGTGCCCCGGCTCCTCGATCGCCCGCCCGAGGTCGACGCCCTCGCACCCCGGCTGCGCGGCGAGCAGGGCGACGGCGCGCCGGGCGCGGGCGAGGAACGCCTCGCGCTCCGCCTCCGCGGGCACGAAGCGACAGACCAGCAGCATCGCGGACCCTCCTCGCTCCCACCACGTTCCCCACGGCATCGACAACGGGTGCCATTATCGGGAGTGACACGCCGACGAGCAGTATCGGGAGGCAGCCGTGAGTGGTCGGGGACCGGGGCGCGCCCGGACGCCGTTCGCCCGCCGCCGGGGGCCGATGGTCCCCGGCGAGGGGCCGCTGGCGCGCGTGCCCCCGGTGCTCGTGTTCGTGGCCGTGGTCGCGGTGTTCACCGCGGCCGTGATCCTCGGCGGCGTCGTCGGGGCGCTCCTGCTCGGGCTGCTCGCGCTCGGGGTGGCCGGGCTGCTGGCCGCGACGTGGCCGCGCCTGACCCCGGGCGCGCGGGCCGTTCGCGTGCTGGTGCTCGTGGTGCTCGTGGCCATCGCCGTGGGCCTGGTGTTCCGGTGACCGCCGCCGGCCCGGCCGCGGTGGGACTGCACGACGACCACGTCGTGGAGCCGCCGGCCGAGGCACCCGAACCCCCGCGCTCCGACGCGCTCGTCGCCGCGGGCGACCTCCTGCGCGCCCTGGCCGCCCCGGTGCGCATCGCGATCGTGCTGCAGCTGCGCACCTCGCCGCGCTGCGTCCACGAGCTGGTCGACGCCCTCGCCGTCACCCAGCCGCTGATCAGCCAGCACCTGCGGGTGCTCAAGGCCGCCGGAGTGGTGCGCGGCGACCGCCGGGGGCGCGAGGTGGTCTACCGCCTCGTCGACGACCACCTCGCCCACATCGTCGTCGACGCCGTCGAGCACGTGGAGGAGGAGTCGTGACGACCTCCAGCCCGCGCACCCCCTCGGTGCCCGGCCTGCGGGCCACCCGCCAGCGAGCGGCCGTCGCGGGGCTCCTCGACGAGCTCGCCGACTTCCGCTCCGCTCAGGAGATCCACGAGGAGCTGCGCCGGCGCGGCGAGGGCATCGGGCTCACCACGGTGTACCGCACGCTGCAGGCCCTCGCGGACGCCGACGAGATCGACGTCCTGCGCACCGGCACCGGCGAGGCGTCCTACCGGCGCTGCTCCGAGCACCACCACCACCACCTGGTGTGCCGCGTCTGCGGCAAGACCGTCGAGGTCGAGGGCCCGGCCGTCGAGCACTGGGCCGACCGCGTCGCCACCCTGCACGGCTTCGCCGAGATCTCCCACACCGTGGAGATCCTCGGCGTCTGCGCGGCCTGCCGCGCCGCCGGCTGACCCCACTCGCGACCGGAGCCGGGCCCCCGCGAGGGGACCCGGCTCCGTCTGCCGTCGTGCGTGCCTACTCCCGGTCGGCGCTGGGCCGGCCCGCGGCCTCGGCCCGGGAACCCGGCCCGGTGTCGACGATCTCGGTGCCGCTCGGGTCGTCGTCCTTGGGCACGGAGCGGGCCCTGGCCCGCGCCTCCTCCGGATCCGAGGGCACGGCCGGGGTCTCCCCCGTCGAGAACGGGTCCTGCACGCCGTACACCTCGGCGTACGTCGGCCCGGTGCTCTCGCCGGTGGCCCGCTGCCGGGCCCTCGTCGTCGGGAAGGCCTGCACGTGCAGGTAGAAGTCCTCGCCGTGCTTGTCGGTGCCGTGGTCGATCGCCTGCTCCATGACCTCGAGGCCCTTGCGCTCGCGCAGGATCACGGGGTCGTGGTTGAGGTCGCGCATGAAGGCGATGCAGAGGAACACCATGATCACGACGAACGGGGCCGCGACCAGGATGGTGAGGCTCTGCAGGCCCGACAGGGCGTCCTCGCCGCCGACCAGCAGCATGATGATCGCGACGGCGCCCATCACGGAGCCCCAGAAGATCACGACCCACTTGGACGGCTCGTCCGTCCCGCGCTGCGAGAGCGTGCCGGTGACGATCGACGCGGCGTCCGCGCCGGACACGAAGAAGATCGCCACGAGGATCATGACGAGCAGCCCGGTGAAGGTCGCCCACGGATACGCCTGGAGCACCGCGAACAGCTGGGTCTCGGTGTCCGCCGCCGCGGGGTCGAGGCCCGCCTGCTGCTGGGTGATCGCCGTGCCGCCGAAGATCGAGAACCAGACGAGGCTCACGAGGCTCGGCACGAGGATGACGCCGCCGACGAACTGGCGGATCGTGCGGCCCCGGCTGATCTTGGCCAGGAACATGCCGACGAAGGGCGTCCAGGAGATCCACCAGGCCCAGTAGAAGACCGTCCAGCTGCTCAGCCAGTCGAGCATCGCGGCGCCACCGGTGGCCTCCGTACGCCCGACCATCTCCGCGAAGTCGCCGAAGTAGGCGCCGACGGCGGTGGGCAGGAGGTCGAGGATGATCACCGTCGGGCCGACGACGAACACGAACAGCGCCAGGATGCCGGCGAGCACCATGTTGATGTTCGACAGCCACTGGATGCCCTTGGCGACGCCGGACACCGCCGACAGCACGAAGGCCGCGGTGAGCACGATGATGAGCGGGACCAGGACCTCGTTGCCGGCGCCGGGCAGGAAGCCCGTCGCGTCGAGGCCGCCGCCGATCTGCAGCGCGCCGAGGCCGAGGGACGCGGCCGAGCCGAAGATCGTCGCGAAGATCGCGATGATGTCGATGATCCGGCCGATGACCCCGTTGGCCGCCTTCTCACCGATGAGCGGGATGAAGGCGGAGCTGATGAGCTGGCGACGGCCCTTGCGGAACGTCGAGTACGCGATCGCGAGGCCGACCACGGCGTAGATCGCCCACGGGTGCAGCGTCCAGTGGAACAGCGACGTCGCCATCGCGGTGTTCAGCGCACCGACCTGGTCGCCCGGCACGACCGAGCCGGGCGGGGGCTCCGTGAAGAACGACAGCGGCTCGGCGACGCCGTAGAACATCAGCCCGATGCCCATGCCGGCGCTGAACATCATCGCGATCCACGAGACGGTCTTGAACTCGGGCTGCTCGTCGTCGCGCCCCAGCCGGATGCGCCCGAAGCGGCTGAACGCCAGCCACAGCGCGAAGACCACGAAGCCGGTGGCCGCGAGGATGAAGCCCCAGCCACCGCCGCGGATGACGGCGCTGAGCATCGCGCTCGAGGCCGCGCTCAGGCTCTCGGTGCCGATGACCCCCCAGGCGACGAAGATGACCGCGAGCCCCGCACCGACGCCGAAGACGACCCAGTCGGTGCCGTGCTTGCGGTCGGCGGCGGATTCGGCCGGGACGTCTCCGGGGTCGGCCCCGGGATCACCGGTCGGGGGCCCCGGCGGTGATGAGAGATCCTGTGTCATCGCGAGTCGCGCCTCCTCGTCGGGCTCACCGACGAGAGACGCCCCTCCTCTCCGGCTGGACGGCAGGTGCGGAGTCTACGTGTCGTTCCGACGGGTTCGTCCCGCTTTCGGCCGTTCACCGACCCCGCGCGTCGTTTCGGGTCAGTATTCGTACACCGGATCGGGTGTCGCAATAGGCCACCACCCGGTGACCGACAGTGTCGGCGCGTTCGGCGGATCAGCCCTCGGCCACCAGGTCGTCCCGCACCCGCTCCGCCGTGGACACGACGAGCATGAGCAGCGTCCCGAGCGGGCCCGCCGCGAGGCCCTCCGCGGGGAACGCGTAGCGCAGGGTCACGTCCCACCCGCGGTCGGTCGCGACGGCGCCGAGGGTCCCGAACAGGCCCTGGCCCGCGCGTTCGGCGACCCGGCGCGGGGTGTCGGCGTCCTCGAGGTCCCAGGCGACGACGCAGGTCAGGCTCAGGACGGCGAGGCCCTCGACGAGCTCGACCCCCTGCACCGCGCACGGCACCGCGCCGGACCGGAACGACAGGGCGCCGTCGTCGTCGACGTGCACCTCGACGAACTGCTCGAGCGACTCCCGCGCGGTGATGAGCAGGCCGGCGGTGGTCGCCGCCTCGCGGCTCACGACGTCCCGTTCGTGTCGGTGCGGTCGAGGGCGCCGCCGTAGCGGCGGTCACGGCCCGCGTAGATCTCGCACGCCTCCCACAGGTGGCGGCGGTCGAAGTCGGGGAAGAGCGTGTCGAGGAAGACCATCTCGGCGTACGCCGACTGCCAGAGCAGGAAGTTCGAGGTCCGCTGCTCGCCCGAGCTGCGCAGGAACAGGTCGACGTCGGGCATGTCCGGCTCGTCGAGGTGCCGGGCGAGCGCCTTCTCGTCGATCTTCTCGGGATCGATCTCCCCGCGGGCGGCCCGGCGGGCGAGCTCCTTCGCGGCACCGACGATCTCCTGGCGCCCGCCGTAGTTGACACACATCGTCAGCGTGACGACGTCGTTGTCGCGGGTCAGCTCCTCGGCGATCTCGAGCTCCTTGACGACGCTGCGCCACAGCCGCGGCCGCTGGCCCGACCAGCGCACCCGCACCCCCATCGCGTGCATCTCGTCGCGCCGGCGGCGGATCACGTCGCGGTTGAAACCCAGCAGGAAGCGCACCTCGTCCGGGCTGCGCCGCCAGTTCTCGGTGCTGAACGCGTAGGCGGAGATCCACTTGACGCCGATGTCGATGCAGCCGCGCACGACGTCGAGCAGCTGCGCCTCGCCGTGCCGGTGGCCCTCGATCCGCGGCAGGCCCCGCTGGTTGGCCCACCGGCCGTTGCCGTCCATGACGAGCGCGACGTGGTTCGGCACCAGCTCGGCCGGGATGTCGGGCGCGGTGGCGCCGCTCGGGTGCGGCGTCGGCGCCATCACCGTCGGGTCGTCGCGTCCGCGCAGCGCGCGGCCGGTCGAGCGTCCGCGCTCGGGGCGCAGGCGGGGGCTCACAGGGTCACTCCCGGTTCGTCTCGGAGGGCGGGCTCGTCGTCGTCGTGCGCACCCTCCACCGTCGCCGGGATGCCCCCGGCCAGGTCGACGCGGGGGATGCCGCCGCGCCGGTCGACGAGCGGGAGGGAGCGCAGGGTCCGCTCGAGGTGCCACTGCAGGTGCGCGGCGACGAGACCCGCGGAGTCGCGCCGGGCGGCGGGATCGGTGCCCTCCGCGGTGCCCCAGTCGCCGTCGCGCAGCGCCTCGAGCAGCCGCCACGTCTCCTCGGACGGGACGACGGCGCCGGACGGGCGGCAGCCCTCGCACACCGCGCCGCCTGCGGGCACCGAGAAGCGCCGGTGGTAGGGCTCGCCCTCGATCCCGCAGCGGGCGCACTCGGTGATCGCTGGCGCCCAGCCGGCGATGACCATCGCGCGCAGGAGGAAGGCGTCGAGCACGAGGTAGGGGTCGCGGACGCCGCCGGCCAGCCCGCGCAGACCGCCGACGAGCAGCAGGAACAGCTCGCGGGCGGGCTCGCCCTCCTCGGAGGCGAGCCGGTCGGCGGTCTCGAGCAGCGCGCACCCCGCCGTGTAGCGCGGGTAGTCGCCGGTGAGCCCGCCGCCGAAGGCGTCGAGGGTCTGCACCTGGGTGACGATGTCGAGGCTGCGGCCGGTGTGCAGCTGGAGGTCCACGTGACCGAACGGCTCGAGCCGGGCGCCGAACCGTGAGCTGGTGCGGCGCACGCCCTTCGCGACCGCGCGGACCTTGCCGTGACGCTGGGTCAGGAGCGTGACGATCCGGTCGGCCTCGCCGAGCTTCTGCAGCCGCAGCACCACGCCGGTGTCGCGATAGAAGCCCACGCGGTCATCGTCGCACGGGGTGGTTCGCGATCACGTCCTGTAGGAGGCTCCGGGGATGAGCGGAACGATCGCGCGGCAGGTCGTCGAGGCCCTGGCCGATCCCTCCTCGACGCCGCCGGAGGGCCTGTTCGCCCCCGGCGCGGTCACCTGGCACTCGTTCGACGAGGTCGAGGCCCCGACGGTGCCGGACACGTTCGCGTCGCTGGTCGCGATCCGGGCGGTGGTCCCGGACTTCACCATGACCGAGCTGCGCACCGGCGACGGCTACGCGCAGTACGTCGTCACGGGGACGCTGCCCGACGGGTCGACGCTGCGGGCCCCGGCGGCACTGGTCGTCCACGTCGACGGGGGCATGGTCACGCGGATCGAGGAGTACGTCGACACCGGCCAGCTGGCGCCGCTGTTCGCGCTCCTGGGCTGATCGGATCGCGAGCGACGAAGCGGCTTTCCTGGCACCCAGTGCAAGCGTGGACGCAGGGCTTGCACTGACAAGTGCTCAGAAGCCGAGGCGGCGGAGCTGGCGGGGGTCGCGCTGCCAGTCCTTCGCGACCTTGACGAACAGGTCGAGGTGCACCTTCTCGCCCAGCATCGCCTCGATCTGGCGCCGGGCCTCGGTGCCGACGTGCTTGAGCCGGGAGCCGCCCTTGCCGATCACGATCGACTTCTGGCTGTCGCGCTCCACGAAGATCTCGGCGCGGATCGTGAGGACCTTGCCGGGCGTCATCTCCTCGACCACGACGGCCAGGGAGTGCGGGAGCTCGTCGCGCACGCCCTCGAGCGCGGCCTCGCGGACGAACTCGGCGATCATCGTCGTCTCGGGCTCGTCGGAGAGGTCGCCGTCCGGGTAGAGCGGCGGGCCGGGCGGCATCTGCGCGAGCAGCAGGTCGGTGAGCAGGTCGATCCGCACGTTCCCGGTGGCCGACACGGGGACGATCTCGGCGAACTCCGCCAGCTCCTGCAGGGCGAGCAGCCGCTCGGCGATCACCTCGGGCTTCACGAGATCGGTCTTGGTGAGCACGCCGAGGATCGGGGTGCGTCCCGCGATCTCGCGCAGCTCGCCGGCGATGAACTTGTCGCCGGGCCCGATCGTCTGGTCGGCGGGCACGCAGAAGCCGATGGCGTCGACCTCGGCCCAGGTCGTGCGGACGACGTCGTTGAGGCGCTCCCCCAGCAGCGTGCGCGGGCGGTGCAGGCCGGGGGTGTCGACCAGGATCAGCTGGCCGTCCTCACGGTGCACGATGCCGCGGATCGCGTGCCGGGTGGTCTGCGGGCGCGACGACGTGATCGCGACCTTCGACCCCACCAGCGCGTTCGTCAGCGTCGACTTGCCGACGTTCGGGCGGCCGACGAAGCAGGCGAACCCGGACCGGAAGCCCTCGGGAGTCTCAGGCTGCGTCAACGGACTTCCCCTCCAGCCGCGCCACGATCTCACGCCCGATGGGCAGCGCCGCGGTCGCCGCCGGCGAGGGGGCGTTGAGCACGTGCAGCACCGCGGGCCCCTCGCCCATCCCGGAGTCCGTGTCGCCGTCCTGCACGAACAGGAAGTCGTCGACCAGCGACCCGTCGGGCCGGACGGCCTGCGCGCGCACCCCGGCGCGGCGGGCGACGTCGTGCGGAGGCCGCAGGTCGTCGGCGGTGACGCCGGGCAGCATCCGGGCGACCGCGGAGGCCATCGCGCTCTTGGACAGCGAGCGGTACATCTCCCCCAGCCCGTAGCGCCACTGCTTCCCGGCGAGCTTGACGAACCCGGGGTCGACCAGCGTCCCGGCGAGCTCGCGCACCCGCAGCGTCCGCCAGTCGTAGCCCTCGCGGGCCAGGGCGAGCACCGCGTTCGGGCCCACGTGGACCGACCCGTCGACCCCGCGCGTGGCGTGCACACCGAGGAACGGGAAGGCCGGGTCGGGCACCGGGTAGACGAGGCCGCGGACCTGGTCGGCCAGCGGCCCGACGAGGTCGGAGTACTCGCCGCGGAACGGCACGATGCGCACGCCGGGATCGAAGCCCGAGGCCCGCGCGATCTCGTCGGAGCGCAGGCCCGCGCACACCACGACCTGGCCGGCGAGCAGGTCGCCGCGGTCGGTGTGGACGACGGCGTCGCGGCGCCGCCGGGTCACCGACGTCACCGCCCGCCCCGTGTGCACCGTGGCGCCGCGGTCGACGGCGAGGCGCGCGAGCGTGCGGGTGATCGCGCCGTAGTCGCAGATCCCGGTGGACGGCACCCAGAGCCCGGCGAGCGCGGCGACGGCGGGCTCGCGCTCGCGGACCCCGGCCTCGTCGAGCTCGCTGACCTCGACGCCGTTCGCACGCCCGCGGCGCACGAGCTCGGCCATCCGCGGCAGCTCCGCCTCGTCCGTGGCGACGACGACCTTGCCGCACTCCGACCAGGGCAGATCGTGCTCGGCGCAGAACGCCTTCGTCTCCGCGCAGCCCGCGACCGCGAGGCGCGCCTTGAGCGACCCGGGCGCGTAGTACAGCCCGGAGTGGATCACGTTGGAGTTCCGGCCGGTCTGGTGCGTCCCGGGGGTGTCCTCGCGCTCGACCAGCGCGACCGACGTGTGCCCGGCCGCGAGCAGCTCGTGCAGCACCGCGAACCCGACGATCCCGCCGCCCACGACGACGACGTCGTGACGCGGGCTGCCCGTCACCGGCAGGGTCACGACCTGCCCTCCACGCGGTGGACCGCCGACGCGTCCGGGCCCGCGACCAGCACCGTCGCCCCGGCCGTGACGTCGGCGACCGCGGCGAGACCCGGGTCGTCGAAGCCGTTGTCGAGGTCCGCCACACCGACCACCGCGGCGGCCTCGAGCCCCGGCGCCCCGGCGGCGACGGCGGCCGCGACCGCGGCCTGCAGCGCCGTGAGCGACAGCGAGGGCAGCGCGACGGTGCAGGCGGCGTAGGTGCGGCCGTCGAGGTCGCGCACCGCTGCACCGTGGGCCGCGCCGGTGCGCGCCCGGGCGGAGCGCGCCAGCGTGACGATCTTGGCGTCCTCGGCGTCGAGCGCGTCGGGGGCGACGGGCTCGGTGAGGGTCGCAGCGGCGTCAGCCACGGTCGTCCTTTCCGTCGCGGGCGCCGGTCTGGGCCAGGTCGCCCGGGGTGGGGTCGGAGCTGCCGGGGCGCGCTGTGTGGTCCCCGTCGTCCCTGTCGTCCCCATCGTCGCCGTCGCGGTGGGCGCCGTTCGTGGGGGCCCCGTCGGCGGGACGGGCCGAGGTGTCGTCGCTGGGCACGGGCTCCTCGTCCGGCGCGGGACGCCAGACCAGCAGGCTGCGGATCCGCATCCGGCCGCGGGCGTCCTCGCCACCCTCGGCGCGCAGGCGCAGGCCGGCGATCTCGGCCTCGGCGCCGGGCAGCGGCACGCGGCCCAGGCGCTGGGCGAGCAGGCCACCGACGGTGTCGACGTCCTCGACGTCGAACTCGACCCCGCACGCCTCCTCGAGGTCCTCGACGGGCAGGCGCGCGGCGACCCGCCACGTGGACTCGTCGAGGTGCTCCAGCGGGCGGTGCTCGGCGGAGTCGTACTCGTCGGTGATCTCCCCGACGATCTCCTCGATGAGGTCCTCGATGGTCACCAGGCCCGCGGTGCCGCCGTACTCGTCGACGACGAGCGCCATGTGGTTGCGGTCGCGCTGCATGTCGCGCAGCAGGGCGTCGGCCCGCTTGGAGTCGGGCACGAAGTTGGCGGGACGCATGACCTCGCCGACCGAGCCGGCTCCCGCGCCCGCGCCGCGCGGCGTCTCCCCGTGGTCGACGGTGCGTCGCACCAGGTCCTTGAGGTAGACCACGCCGACGGTGTCGTCGACGTTCTCCCCGATGACGGGGATGCGGGAGTACCCGCTGCGCAGCGCCAGGGCCAGCGCCTGCCGCACGCTCTTCTCGCGCTCGATCCACACCATCTCGGTGCGGGGCACCATCACCTCGCGCACGCGGGTGTCGCCGAGATCGAACACCGACTGGATCATCGCCCGCTCGTCGTCGTCGACGAGCCCCCCGGCCTCGGCCATGTCGACCATCTCGCGGAGCTCGACCTCGGAGGAGAACGGCCCCTCGCGGAAGCCTCGCCCGGGCGTGATCGCGTTGCCGACGAGGATCAGCAGGGTGGCCAGCGGGCCGAGCAGGCGGGCGAGCATCCGCACGGGCCCGGCGACGGCGAGAGCGAGGCCGTACGGGTGCTGACGGCCCAGGGTGCGCGGCCCGACGCCGATCAGCACGTAGGACACGAGCACCACGACCAGCGCCGCCACGAGCAGCGCGAGCCCGTCGGGCCCGATCAGCTGCAGCGAGACGAACGCCCCGAGGACCGCGGCGGTCGCCTCGCAGGCGACCCGCAGCAGCAGGAGCAGGTTGAGGTGGCGCGGACGGTCGGCGACGATCGCGGCGAGCGCCTTCGAGCCCGTCGCCCCCTCGCGGACCAGGGCGTCGACGCGGGCGCGGGACACCGTGGACAGGGCCGCGTCGGCCGCCGCGAACACCCCGGCCAGGGGCACCAGCAGGATCGCCGCGACGAGCTGGCCGACCAGCGACCCCGTCACCGCGACGCGCCGCCGCCGGCGTCGTCCCCGAGGCCCACGGTGCCGAGCAGACGGTCGTCCGCGGCCCGCTCGCGGGCCGACCGTGCCGCGGCCGCCCGCTGGGTGCGCCAGTCGGCGAGCAGCTCGGCCTGCAGCCCGAACATCGTGCGCTCCTCGTCGGGCTCGGCGTGGTCGTAGCCGAGCAGGTGGAGCACGCCGTGGACGGTGAGCAGGTGCAGCTCGTCGTCGAGGCCGTGGCCCGCGGTGGCGGCCTGGTCGGCGGCGAAGGCGGGGCAGAGCACGATGTCGCCGAGCAGCGCCGGGCCGGACGACGGCGCGTCCGGACGGCGCGCCGAGTCGTACTCGTCCATCGGGAACGACATGACGTCGGTGGGCCCGGGCTCGTCGAGCCAGCGCTCGTGCAGCTCGGCCATCGGCTCGAGCTCGATCAACATGATCGAGAGCTCGGCGAGCGGGCTCACGCCCATGCGGTCGAGGGCGTAGCGGGCGACCTCGACGATCGGGCCCTCGGCCACGGCCACGCCGGACTCGTTCGCGATCTCGATGCTCATGTCGGTCCCGTCGGGCTCGGGTGCGGTCATCGTCCCCGGCGCTCGCGGTTGCGCGGGCCCACCGGTGGCCCGGTGCGCGGGGCGCTCGAGACGGCCTGGGGGCGCCGCTGCTCCTGGGCCGCGTCGTAGCGGCCGTAGGCGTCGATGATGTCGGCGACGAGGCGGTGGCGCACGACGTCCTGGCTGGTCAGCTCGGCGAACTCGACGTCGTCGACGCCGTCGAGGATCTCGCGGACGATGCGCAGGCCCGAGGTCGAGCCGCCCGGGAGGTCGACCTGGGTGACGTCGCCGGTGACGACCATCTTCGAGTTGAAGCCCAGCCGCGTCAGGAACATCTTCATCTGCTCCGGCGTGGTGTTCTGCGCCTCGTCGAGGATGATGAACGCGTCGTTGAGCGAACGGCCGCGCATGTAGGCCAGGGGCGCGATCTCGATCGTGCCGGCCGCCATCAGCTTGGGCACCGACTCCGCGTCGAGCATGTCGTGCAGCGCGTCGTAGAGCGGGCGCAGGTACGGGTCGATCTTCTCCGAGAGCGTGCCGGGCAGGAAGCCGAGCCGCTCGCCGGCCTCGACGGCCGGGCGGGTCAGGATGATCCGGTTGACCTGCTTGGCCTGCAGCGCCTGCACGGCCTTGGCCATCGCCAGGTAGGTCTTGCCCGTGCCGGCGGGGCCGATGCCGAAGACGATGGTGTTGACGTCGATCGCGTCGACGTAGCGCTTCTGGTTCAGCGTCTTGGGCCGGACGGTGCGCCCGCGGCGAGACACGATGTCGAGGCTGAGCACCTCGGCCGGCGACGGGCCGGTCTCGCCGGCGTCGTCGCCGTCGTCCTGCAGCATGCGCACCGAGCGGCGCACGGCGTCGGGGTCGATCTGCTGGCCGCGGCTGGCCAGGACGACCAGCTCGGCGAACACCCGCTCGGCGAAGGCCACGTCGGCGGGCTCGCCGCTGAGGGTGAGCTCGTTGCCGCGGACGTGGACGTCGGCCGCCAGCAGGCTCTCGGCCTCGCGCAGGTTCTCGTCGCGCTTGCCCAGCAGCGCCAGCAGCGCCGCCTCGGGCACCACGATCCGGGAGGTTCCGTCACCGGTCACGTGCTGAACAGTCCTGCTTCCTCGCCGTCGTCCGTACCCCGTCATCGTACCGCCCGGGCCCCGGGCTCCGGACCGCCGCTCACAGCAGGCTCTCGACCTCCGCGCGCACGGCGGTCCACGCCGGCTGCGCGGGGTCGATCACGGCGAAGTGGTCGGCGCCGGGCACCACCCGCAGGCGGGCGTTCCCCCGGGCCGCCTCCGCGGCGGCCACGTACCGCTGCGACTGGTCCAGCGGCACGATCGTGTCCGCGTCGCCGTGCACGCAGACCACCGGGCCCGCGGCCGGCACGAGGGCGGCGGGCGAGGCGAGCGCGTAGCGGTCGGCGACGGTCGCGGGCGTGCCCCCGAGCAGGTCGACCACCGCGCCGCCGCCGAGGCCCTGGTCGGCGCCGGCGACGAGGTCGAGCACCCCGGCCTGGGAGACCGTGCCGACCGGCCGGACGCGGGGGCGGCGGCCACCGAGCCGTCGCGCAGCCGGTCGCGGCTCGCGGCCCACGTGGCCAGGTGCCCGCCGGCGGAGTGCCCGAGGAACACGACCCGGTCGAGGTCCAGGCGTCCCAACGCGGCCTTCTGGACCGCCTCGGGCAGCAGGTCGATCGCGGCGGCGACATCGGTGAACGTCGTCGGCCAGCCCCCGCCGGCGCCCACCCGCCGATACTCGATGTTCCAGGCCGCCATCCCGCGGTTGGTGAGGTCGACCGCGAGCGGGGTGCCGAGCTCGAGCCCGTACGCCGCCCGCCAGTAGCCGCCGTGCACCACGACGACGACGGGCAGGGACTTGCCGTCCCCCGGCGGGAGGTGCAGCACCCCGTACTGGGCGGGGTCGGTGCCGTAGGTCAACCGGCCGGGCGTCGGCGTGCCGGGCTGGGTGGCGGGGATCTGCACGCCGCCGCCGGGCGTCGGGACGGTCGAGCACGCGGCGAGGCCGAGCGCCGCGCCGAGGCCCCGAGTCCGACCGCACCGAGCAGGGTCCGTCGCGGCATGCTCACCCCCACCGCGCCGTCCGGGCACCCAGGGCACCGAGCGCGACCGCGGCCGCGGTGGAGGTGCGCAGCACGTCGGGGCCCATCCGCACCTCGCGGGCCCCGGCGCCGGCGAGGACCGCGCGCTCGTCGTCGGTCACCCCGCCCTCGGGGCCGACGACGAGCACCAGCTCGCCCTCGCCCGGGAGCGCGACGCCGGCCAGCGTCTCGGCCGCGGTGGCCTCGAGCACGAGCATCGCCGCCCCGCGGTCGGCCAGCTCGCGGGTGGTCACGGGGACGGCGACGTCGGGCACGCGCGCCCGGCGGGCCTGCTTGGCGGCCTCGCGGGCGGTCGCGCGCCAGCGCGCGAGGGCCTTCTCCCCGCGCGGGCCGTCGTCCCAGCGGGCGACGCTGCGCTCGGCGCGCCAGGGCAGCACCGCGTCGACCCCGGCCTCGGTGGCCGTCTCGACCGCGAGCTCCCCGCGGTCGCCCTTGACCAGCGCCTGGGCGAGGACGATGCGCAGCGTCGGCCCCTCGTCGTGGCGCCGCTCGAGCACCGTCGCCGTCACGCGTCCCTTGGCGACGTCGACGACCTCGGCGCGCGCCCGCGTGCCGGCGCCGTCGCCGAGCAGCACGACCTCGCCGGCACGCACCCGGCGGACGTCCGCGGCGTGCCGGCCCTCCGGCCCGTCGAGGACGACCTCGCCCCCGGCCGGCACGTCGTCGACCCAGAAGAGCGCCGGGCGGGTCCAGGCGGCGGTGCCAGCATGGGGGCCATGCTGACGCTCGACGTCAGGGAAACCCCCCGCTCGATCGGCCTGACTCACCGAGCGCGGCCACCCGACCGCCGCCGGCCGAAGAGACCGTTGCGGTGCGCGGCGAGGTCGGGGCGCTCCTCGCCGCGGAGCTCGGCGAGCTCGCGGAGCAGCTCGGTCTGGCGGGCGTCGAGGCGGTCGGGCACCTGGACGTCCAGGTGCACGAGGAGGTCGCCCCGCCCGTCGGTGCGCCCCGTGGACCGCAGCCGCGGCATCCCCTTGCCGCGCAGGGTCATCGTCGTGTTCGCCTGCGTGCCGGGCTCGATCGAGATCTCCTCGTCGCCCTCGAGGGTGCGCTGCGGGAGCGTGGTGCCCAGCGCCGCCGCGGTCATCGGCAGGCTGACGTGGCAGTGCAGGTCGACGCCGTCGCGGGTGAAGTACTCGTGGCGCTCCTCGGAGACCTCGATGTAGAGGTCGCCCGCCGGCCCGCCGCCGGGGCCGACCTCGCCCTGGCTGGCCATCCGGATGCGCATGCCGTCGCCGACGCCGGCCGGCACCTGCACGGTGACGGTCCGCCGCGAGCGCACGCGCCCGTCGCCGCCGCACTGGTTGCAGGGGCTCGGGATGATCTCGCCAGTACCGCGGCACACCGGGCAGGCCCGCGCCGTGACGACCTGGCCGATGAACGAGCGCTGCACGTTCTGGATCTCGCCG
The DNA here is from genome assembly GCF_050948445.1 of Actinomycetospora sp. CA-053990. Lineage (NCBI taxonomy): Bacteria > Bacillati > Actinomycetota > Actinomycetes > Pseudonocardiales > Pseudonocardiaceae > Actinomycetospora > Actinomycetospora sp. CA-053990. Next base: position 4,305,212 of record NZ_CP192043.1, read on the forward strand.
CGCCCGTCGCAGGTGTCGCAGGTCTCGGTGTGCGTGCCGGGCTCGGCGCCGCCGCCGTGGCACTTCTCGCAGAGCACGGCGGTGTCGACGGTGAGGTCGCGGGCGACGCCCGTCGCGCACTCCTCGAGCGTGAGGTCGATGCGGATCAGCGCGTCCTCGCCGGGCTGGACGCGGCTGCGCGGGCCCCGGCCACCGGTGGCGCCTGCCGCGCCGAAGAACGCGTCCATGATGTCGCCGAGCCCGCCGAAGCCGGCCGAGGAGAAGCCGCCGCCACCGCCGCCGCCACCGCGCGCGGTCTCGAGCGGGTCCCCACCGAGGTCGACGATCCGCCGCTTCTGCGGGTCGGTGAGGACCTCGTAGGCGCTCTTGACGTCGTGGAACTTCGCCTGGGTCTCGTCGTCCGGATTGACGTCGGGGTGCAGTTCCCGGACGAGCTTGCGGTAGGCCCGCTTGATCTCGCCGTCGTCAGCGTCCCGGGACACGCCCAGGATTCCGTAGTAGTCCTTCGCCACGCTGGTCCTCGTCCGTCCTGTCGTTGCGTGCTGTCGCCGCCCTGCGAGGCGAGCGTTCAGCGTCCCCCGACGATCTCACCGACGTAGCGGGCCACCGCACGCACCGCCGCGATCGCACTGGGGTAGTCCATCCGCGTCGGCCCGACGACGCCCATGCCGCCGAGGGCAGTAGTCCCCGCTCCGTACCCGATCGACACCGTGGCGGCGCTCCACAGGTCCTCGGACTCGTTCTCCTCGCCGATGCGCACGGTCACGGTGCCCGGGTCGCTCGCCGAGGTGAGCAGACGGAGCACCACCACCTGCTCCTCGAGCGCCTCCAGCATCCCCCGCAGCGCTCCGGCGTCGGTGCCCGCCCGGGTGAGGTTCGCCGTGCCGCCGAGCACCAGGCGCTCCTCGGGCCGCTCGAGCAGGGCCTCGACGAGCACCGCGGCCACGCTGAGCAGCGGGGAGCGCAGGCCGTCGGGGGCGTCCTCGGGCAGCTCGGACATCCTCATCGAGGCCGTGGCCAGGGGCTGGCCGACCAGCGAGTTGTTGAGCAGGGCACGCAGCCGTGCGACGTCCTCCTCGTCGAGCACGTCGCCGAGGTCGACGACGCGCTGGTCGACCCGCCCGGTGTCGGTGATGAGCACCAGCATCAGGCGGGCCGGGGTCAGCCGGACGACCTCGAGGTGGCGCACCGTCGAGCGGGACAGCGTCGGGTACTGGACGACGGCCACCTGGCGCGTGAGCTGCGCGAGCAGCCGCACGCTGCGCTTGAGCACGTCGTCGAGATCGACCGCGCCCTCGAGGAACTGCGTGATCGCCCGGCGCTCGGCCCCGGAGAGCGGCTTGACCTGGTGCAGGCGGTCGACGAAGAGCCGGTAGCCCTTGTCGGTGGGGATGCGCCCGGCGCTGGTGTGGGGCTGGGCGATGTAGCCCTCCTCCTCCAGCGCCGCCATGTCGTTGCGCACCGTCGCGCTCGAGACGCCGAGGTTGTGACGGTCGACGAGCGCCTTCGACCCGACCGGCTCGTTGGTGGCCACGAAGTCGGCGACGATCGCGCGCAGGACGGCGACGCGGCGCTCCTCGGCGTTCACCGCGTCCACCTCCCGTGCCTCCGTGACGTCTCGCGTGACGTCCCGACCCTCCATGGTAGGCGAGGCGCGGCGAGTGGGTGGGGGCGTCAGCGGAGAGCCGGTTCCGTCGCCGGGACCGCCGCCAGGACGCCCTCCACGCTGCGGGCGACGACACGGGCGAGGTCGGTGCGGGCGCGGTCGGCCCGGGGGTCCTCGCCGGCGCGGCGCCAGCGTGTGAGGGCGTCGAGGGCGAGGCCGCGGACGTCGGCCGCCGGCAGGTCGGGCGGGGCGCCGAGGCGGGCGGAGGCGGACGGCCCGTCGCCGCCGAGCAGGCGGCGGGCCTCCTCGACCTCGCCGCGCTCGCCGGTGGCCGGCCGCGTGTGCAGGGCGACCAGCGTGTCCTGCTCGACGAACTCGTGGGCTCCGGTGAGCACACGCTCGACGGCACCGCCGAGATCGGTCGCGGCCGCCTCCCCGCCGGCCCGGGGTGCGGGACGGCGCGCAGGACGCGCTCGAGGGCGCCGAGGGCCGCGCGGGCCCGGAAGACGTCGCCGTGTGCGACGAGCTGGGTGCCGACGACGGCGCGCAGCTCCTCCAGCCCGCTGCGGCGGACGAGCTCGCCGGCCAGGGCGGCCGAGTCGGAGGCGCCACGGCGGACCAGCGTCGTCGCCAGCCGCAGGCCGTGGACCCCGAACCGGTCGAGCAGGGCGCGGCGGGCCCGCCGGTCGAGGTCGGGCACCCGGCCGTCGAGGAAGCGGTCGGCGGAGAGCAGGAGGTCCTCGACGTCCTCCCGCGGCAGCGCCGCGAGGTCCCGCACGGCGGCGAACTCGGCGCCGCGCAGCGTCCGCGCGGTCTCGGCGAGCAGGCCCGCCACGGGCACCACCGTGCGGCAGTGCCGGCGCAGGCCGGGGTCCGCGCGGTAGCGCCGGGCCACCTGCTGGGCCGTGACCAGCGCGTCGAGGCGGCCGCCGCCGATCTCGTCGGCCCGCGAGAGCACCGCGACCGTGCCCGCGGGGCCGATCCCCGCGCCGCGCGCTCGCCCACCGTCTCGGCGAAGGCGACGTCGGCGTCGTGCAGATGGCGGACCAGGTGCAGCACGACGTCGGCACCGTCACCCGGCGCGGAGCCGAGCACGGACGCGATGTCAGCCCCCTCCCCCGGGGCGGACGGGTCGGACGCGCCGAGGAACGCCCGTGCCCGGCCGGCGATGCCGGGGCGCGTGGAGTCGACGCCGGGCGTGTCGATCAGGGAGACCGCCCGCAGGCTCGCCGAGGGCCAGTCGACGTGCAGCGCGTGCACGCGGTCGACGCCGGTGGCCCCGAGGTCGATCACGAGCGCGCCCCGCCGGTGGACGACGGGCAGCTCCGCGGGCGGCGTGCCGTCGCGGTGCTCGACGGCGATCCGGGCGGCGGGCGCGTCCTGGTAGGTCGTCACCACCCGGGTGCACTCGGCGGTCCCGGTGGGGGCGATCTGCTCGCCGACCAGGGCGTTGAGCAACGTCGACTTGCCCGCCTTGAGCGTGCCGGCCAGGGCGACGCGCAGCGGGCCGTCGAGCCGGTCGCGGTGCGCGCGGAGCACCTCGGCCGCCGCCGGGTCCTGGGCGTAGACCGCGAGCGCCTGGTCGAGGACCGCCCGGGTGCGGGCCGCGAGCCCGCTCACGAGGTCTCCCGACAGCGCGCGAGGAGGTCGTCGATCCCGGCGAGCTCCGCGCGGACCTCCTGCGTCCGGCGTCGGCGCACCTCGACGTCGAGCTTGCGGGCAGCGGTGGCGGCCGCGACGGCCGCGGCGGCACCGGTCGCGACCTGGTCCGCGCGGGCGGTGAAGTGGTCGCGCAAGGTGCGCTGCACCTCGCGGAGCATGTCCTTGGTGTGCTTGCCGAGCAGGAACTGCACCTCGTCGGCGTGCTGGCGCACGACCCGCCGGGCGTCGAGGCGCCGTCGTCGCAGGGCCCGGCGGCGCTCGTCGCGCAGCGTGCGGCCGCCGAGGAGCACCCCGGCGCCGATCGAGAACGGGTTGATCAGCGCCATCCCCGAGAGCGTCGTGACCAGACCGACCATGAGCACACCGCCGTAGGACCCGCGCAGCCCCACGAGCAGGCCCTGCGTGAACTCGATGCGGTCCAGGTCCGGCGGGGCGAGCTCGGGGAGGGCGGAGAGCTCGGCGACGAAGCGCCCGGCCGGGACGGGCGCGGTCTCGTCGGTGCCGGCGGGGTCCGCGAAGTGCTCCGCCACCCGCTCGGCGAGCCACCACGTGCGCTCGCCCGCCCAGAGATAGGTGGTGGCGACGGCACGGCCGAGCTCCTCGGCGAGCCAGGGCTCGAACTGGTCCCAGACCTTGGCCGGATCGACCGTCTCCAGGGTCTCCTCCGCGGTCCGCAGCACCTGGCGCACGCGATCCCGCAGGTCCCACTCGATGTCGGCGGCCAGGTCGGCCACCCCGTCGGCGAGGGTCTGCTGCCAGCGCGCCGAGCGCTCCTTCGACGCGGCGGCGGACGCGGTCGCCTCGGCCAGGGCGGCGTCGAGCTCCTGGGCCCGCTCCGGGCCCTCGAGCGCGGCGAGCTCCGCGGCGGGGGCGGCGCGCAGGGTCGCCAGGACGCCCGCGACGTGCTCGCCGACCGCGCGCCCCGTGCGGACCCCGCCCGGCTCGACGACCCGCCGGCGCAGCAGGTCGCGCAGCACCGCGAGGCCGGAGGCGGTCTCGAGGTCGGCGTCCTCCCGCGCCCGGGCGTGGCGGTCCAGCTCGGCGGAGACGCCGACGACGTCCACGGCGAGCCCGCGCTCGGCGAGCAGCGCGGCGTCGAGGTCGCGGACCTCCCGCCAGGCGGGGTGGAGGTCGATGCGGGTGAGGGCCACGACCACGGTCGCGACGTGCGCCGACGCGGCCCGCAGCAGCTCGACCTCGCCCGCCGCGAGCTCGCGGGACGCGTCGCTGACGAGGACCACGGCGTCGGCCGCCGGCAGCTCGGCGAGCACCCCCGCCGCGGGCGCACCCCCGGCCCGCCCGCGCCGGGGGTGTCGATCAGCGTCAACCCCTCCGCGAGCAGCGGGCTCGGGCTGCCGATCTCCGCCTGCAGCCACGGCGCCTCGCCGGCGTCCTCGTCGCGGCCGGTGACGGCGCCGGCGAGCCGGGCCGTCGTCACCTCCTGGCGGCCCTGTGGCCCGACGAGCACCGTCGAGGGCTCCTCGGCGTGCGCCACCACCGTCGGCAGGGTCGTCGCGACGTCCGGGTGGACGGGGCAGACGTCGGCGGCGACGAGGGCGCCGACCAGGCTGCTCTTGCCCTGCTTGTAGTCGCCGACGACGAGCACCCGGGCGCCCGGGTCGAGCAGACGGCTCCCGTCCCGCGCCAGCGAGGCGGCGACGTCGGCGCGTCCGAGATCGCGGGCCGTGGCCACGGCGCGGTCGAGCACCGCGGCGGCCGAGCGCCGGGCGTCGCCGGGTGCGGGCCGCGTGGGTGTCGTCGTGATCGTCATGGGCTCCCCCGTCGTCGACGGGCGGTGCACGACCAGCTCGTGCACCGCCCGTCACCGAACAGCCTGCTGATACTACGCAGGGTCACAGACCACGATCAGGGGACGAGGTCGAGGTCCACGTCGACGTCCTCGACGTCCACGTCGATGAGGTCGCCGTCGACGATGTCGCCGGTGGAGACGTCGTCGTTGTCCTCGGTCACGTCGTTGTCCTCGGTCACGTCGTTGTCCTCGGAGACGTCGTTGTCCTCGGTCACGTCGTTGTCCTCGGTCACGTCGTTGTCCTCGGAGACGTCGTTGTCCTCCGTGACGTCGTTGTCCTCGGTGACGTCGTTGTCCTCGCTGTTGTCGACGTCGTTGTCTTCCGTGACGTCGTTGTCCTCCGTGACGTCGTTGTCCTCCGTCACGCTGTTGTCCTCGGTGACGTCGTTGTCCTCGGTCGTGTTGCCCGAGTCCGAGATCGTGACGTCGTTGTCCTCGTCGTTGTCCTCGGTGGTGTTGCCCGAGTCGGAGATGGTGACGTCGTCGTCGCTGGTCAGGTCGCCGTCGCCGCCCTCGACGAGCACGTCGCCCTCGCCCGCGGTCACGGCGGTGCCGCCGGTGGCGTCCCCGCCGACCGCCACCGCGCCGCCCGGACCGGCCGACAGGCCGCCGCCGACCGCCGTGCCCTCGCCGAGGACCGCGGTGCCGTCGTCGACCACCTGGTTGCCGTCGCCGACGATCGCGCCGTCGCCGGTGACGACGGTGCCCTCGATGTCGTCGCCGGCCGCGACGGCGCCCTCCCCGGAGGCGACGGTCGGGCTCAGGTCGAAGTCCTGGATGACGTCGCCGCCGGCCCAGATGTTCTGGTCGATGACCTGGTTGAGCACCGTGTCGTGGCTGTCGAAGTGGTAGGTCGTCGTCGCGACGGACAGGTGGGCAACCACGCGGTCGATCTCCGTGACCGGCGCTCCCCCGCCACCGGGCCCGCCGTGGCCGCCACCGTGCCCGCCGCCGTGCCCTCCGCCGTGCCCGCCGTCGGACCAGCTCCCGGCCCACGCACCGGCGCCGGCCCCGGCCCACGCCGCGGCGCCGTCGAAGCCGCCGCCGTCGTGGTCCCCGTGATGACCGTGGTGACCGTGGTGGCCGCCGTCGATCGTCCCGGCGCGGGCGTCCTCGTCGTAGCGGGCGGCGATCGCGGCCGGCGCGTGGTCCATCACCAGCGGCACGGCGTCGCGGACGTCGGCGAGCGTGAGGTCGTCGAGGCCGGCGGCCTGCAGCGAACAGGTCGGGTCGGCCAGGAACTCGGCCCGCGCCACGGGGTCACGGAAGAGGTCGAGCAGGAACTGCAGCAGCGTCTTGGCTTCGGTGACGGGCATCGGGCACCTCCGTGGTCGTCCGGACCGTTCGTCCGGTGCCGCCGAAACGTAGGAAGCGCCGGCGCTCCGGGGAGCGGGGATCGGCCCGCATCCCGGGCGGGGGCCCCGGGGGTGATCCCCCACTGGGCCGTCGGGGGCACGGGGCACCGGGACGAGGGGAGGGACATCCACCCCCCGTGTAGGGGACGCGGACTAGGTGTTAGGCCGAACGCCGCATAACCTCCGCCCATCTGCACGTTCGGTACATGCGTACTGAGCGCTGGGTGACTGGATGGGGGGCGGCCATGACCTACGACCTGGGCATCGATCTCGGAACGACCTCGACGGCGGCGGCGGTCCTGCGCGACGGCGGGACGCACCCGGAGGCGGTGGCCCTCGGGGGTCGCCTCGCGGTGGTCCCGTCGGTCGTCTACCGGGGGGCGGACGGGACGGTCCTCGTCGGGGAGAGCGCCGAGCGCCGCGCGGGCGACGAGCCGGACCGCGTGGTCCGCGAGGTGAAGCGACGGCTCGGTGACGACGTCCCGCCCGTGGTGGGCGGCGAGCCGTGGCCGGCCGAGGAGATCGCCGCGGTGATCGTCGCGTGGGTGCTGGCGCGGGTCGCCGAGCGGGAGGGCGGACCGGCGCGCCGGGTGGTGGTCACCCGGCCCGCGACCTGGGGCGACTTCCGCTGCGACCGGCTGCGCGCCGCCCTGGCGGCGGCCGGGCTCGCCGAGGTGGAGCTCCTCGCCGAGCCCCACGCCGCCGTGCTCGGGCACGCCGCGCTGCGGAAGCCCGTGACGGTCGGCGCCGGCGGACCGGACGCCGGGGTGACGACGGCCGTGTACGACCTCGGCGGCGGGACCTTCGACGCTGCGGTCGCGCGCCGGGCACCCGACGGCACCGTCACCCTGCTCGGCCCGGCCCGCGGGCTCGACCGGGTCGGCGGGATCGACTTCGACGAGGCGGTGCTCGCGCACGTCCGCGCGGAGGTGGCCGACCAGCTCGCCGCGCTCGACCCGCACGACCCCGAGACCTGGCAGGCCCTGCACCGGCTGCGCCGCGAGTGCGTCGAGGCCAAGGAGGCGCTCTCGGCCGACACCGAGGTGACCGTCCCCGTCGTCCTGCCGACGGGCCGGCGCTCGGTGCGGCTCGGCCGCGCCGACTTCGAGGCGCACATCCGCGACGCGGTGGCGGCGACCGTCGAGGAGTTCCTCGTGACGCTCGCCGACGCCGACGTCGCCCCCCACGAGCTCGACCACGTCCTGCTGGCCGGCGGCTCGTCGACCATTCCGCTGGTCGGGCGCATGCTCACCGAGGCCCTCGGGCGCCCGGTGTCCGCCGACGCGGACCCCCTGACCGTCGTCGCGCTCGGTGCCGCCGTGGCCGCCCGGGCGTCGGCGGGCGGCGCGGACGACCCCGAACCCGCCCCGGTGCGAGGCCCCCAGCGGCCCCCGGCGACCGTGACCGGCCTGTTCGAGGACCTGCCCGAGTCCGAGGACGTCGATCCCCCGCGCGGTCGCGGACTGCGCCGGGCGCTGGTGGCGTCGGTGGTGATGGCCGCGGTCGTGGCCGTCGCGGTGACCGTGCCGCTCCCGCTGGACGACGCCGTCGGCGACTCGGTCCGGGGCGCGGTGCGCGACGCGTTCGGGGCGCCGGAGGCGGCGCTCACGGTGCCGCCGACCGCCCCGGTGCCGGCCTTCGCGCCGTCGCCCGCCGTGGCGCCCCCGACCGTCGTCGCCCGGCCGCTGAGCGCCGCGACGCCGCTCGCCCCCGCGGGCGGGCCGGTCCCGGCCGCCGCGGTTCCCGCGATCGGTGCGCCCGCGGGCACTCCCGCCGGCGCTCCGGCCAGCGCTCCTGCTTCTGCGACCGGTACGGCTCCGTCGGGCGCTCCGTCCGCGGCCGCGGCGCGGCCCGCGTCGGCGTCCCCGACCGCGGTCGCGGCCACCCCCGCCGCCAGCGAGACGGCGTCCGACAGTCCCGCGGACCCCCCAGTCGAGCCCACGTCCGAGCCCACGTCCGCATCCACCGAGCCCGAGCCCACCGGGTCCACCGCGCCGCCGGTCGAGCAGTCCGCCGAGGAGACGCCCGAGCCGGCCGACCCACCCGCCGAGGCGCAGACCGAGGACGGGTCGGGCGGGGACACCGCCCCCGCCGAGGAACCCGCCGGGGAGCCGGCATGAGCGCGCCGCCGCTCGCGGACGCGACCACCCGGTCCGCCGCCGACGCCGCCGAGGACGCCGCTCGCGAGGGCGATCTCGACACCGCGCTGCGCACCGCCGACGCGGCGCTGCGCGACCGGTCCGACCCCGACCGGCAGGCGCGCGCGGCCGAGGTCCTCGCCGCCGTGCTCCCCCATCGCGGGCTCCTCGCCCGCAGCGTGGAGCTGCACCGCTGGCTCGCGCGCCGGCGTCCCGCCTGCGCGCCCGAGGCCGCGGTGGCCCTGCTCGGCGTGGGGGCGCTCGACGAGGCGACCGCCGCCGTCGACACCCCCGACGACGACGCCCCGTGCCTCGCCGGCGCCGCCGACACCCTCACCGCACGGGGCGTGATGGCGTCCGTCACCGGCGACTCGTCCGCGTCGCTCTCGCTGCTCAGCCGGGCGGCCGCGGCGCAGGCGGTGTGCGACCGGCCGGAGGTCCGCGGGGACACGCCCGCCGCGCTCGGGGCCCTGGTCGCCCTGCACCGCGGGGAGCCGGAGCTCGCCGGCCCCCTGCTCGACCGGGCGCTCGCCCTCGACCTGGGCGGGCCCGCCCACCGTCGTCGCCACCTGCTGCTGCGCGCCTGGTGCGCGCTGGCCACCGGCGACGGGACCGCGGCCCGGACCCTGCGCGCCCGCGCCGGGGAGACCGGCTCCGAGGTCGTCGAACCCCGCGACGAGCTGGTCGCGGTCGCCCTCGACGTCGCTCTCGCCCGCCGGGCCGGCGACGTCCGCGGCCTGCTCGACCTGTGGGCGCGCGCCCGCGAGGCGCTCGTGCGCCACCCCGTCGACCTCTACGTCCTGCTACCGGTCGGGGAGCTCGCGCTGGCCGCGGCCCGGCTCGGCGAGCAGGGCTGGGTGGCGCCGCACCTCGAGGAGGGCGCCGCCCTGCTCGAGGCCCTCGGGTCGCCGGCGCTGTGGGGCACGCCGTGGCACTGGTACGGCCTGCAGTACGCGATCGCGACGGAGCAGCCCGACCTCGCCACGGGTCACGCCGACGCCCTCGCCGCCGCCGCGCTCTCGAGCCACCAGGCCGTCGCCCCGGCCCGCGCCGCCGGGGTGTGGTTGCGCGTGCTCGCCGGGGAGGTCGACCCCGACGAGGTCACCGCCGCAGCGACGGGGCTGCGGGCCGCGGGCCTCGGATGGGACGGGTCGCGCCTGGCCGGCGAGGCGGCGCTGCGCACCACCGACCGCCGCGCGATCTCGGCCCTCCTGGCCTGCGCGCGCGACCTGAACCCCGCCACCGAGCCCGCCGTCGACGACGCCACCCCGGACCTCCCGACGCCCCGGGTCGCCCTGACCGAGCGCGAACGGGAGGTCGCCGCCCTGGTCGTCGAGGGCCTGACCTACCGGGAGATCGGCGCGAGGCTGTTCCTGTCGGCCAAGACCGTCGAGCACCACGTGGCCCGCCTGCGCCACCGGCTCGGGTCGGCGACGCGCAGCGAGCTCTTCGGCGACCTGCGCGCGGCCCTGGGTCGCTGAGACACGACTTCGGTGGCGAGACCCGCGCTCAGCGCGGGATTCGGCACCGAGGTCGTCGTCGGCCGGGCGGATTCACCGAAAGCCCACGAGCGGGGCCTCCGGATTGCGAGCATGACCGCGTGCCGGAGGGTGTCGAGGTCGGGCCCGAGGACCTGCGTCGAGGTGCCGGCCTGCTGCGCGACGACGCCGGGCGGGTGGACGAGGCAGGCGGTCGGCTCACGGCCGCCGCCGCGGCCACAGCGAGTACCGCCGGCGACGGACCGCTGGCGGGGGCCGCCGACGCCTTCGCCGCGCGCCTCGAGGCCCTGCTGCGCGCGGTCATGAGCCGCGTGCTCGAGAGCGCGGATGCCCTGGACGCCGCGAGCGCGCAGTACCGGGACGGGGACCGCGCGGCGGCGACCGATCTCGGGGGTGACGAGGCTCCCCCGATCCTCCTGCCCGGCCTCGAGCCGCCGCGCTGATGCCGCTGGCCGGAGAACCCGAGGCCCTGCTCGCGAGCGCCGAGCAGATGGCCGGCGTGGCCCGCACGCTCGACGCGGTTCGCGGCGAGCTGGTGGCGCACGCCCGCTCGATCACGGCGGGCTGGACGGGCCTCGCTGCGCCGCAGGCCGCGACACGGATCGAGGGCGACGCCGAGGAGCTCCGCCGGGCCGTGGACGCCGTCGCGGGCGTCGTCGGCCCTCTACGGACCTACGCCGACGAGCTGCGCACCGCGCAGCGCGAGTTCGACCTCGGCGAGCAGCAGCGCTCGCAGCCGGCGACCGTTCCCGCAGGGCTCGCCGCGATGACGTCAGCCGCGGAGCGGGCCCTCGCGGCGAACGAGGCGGCCGCCCGGGTCTTCGAGGCCGCCCTCGCCGTCCCCGCGACCACTCCCCAGACGGGCGGCGGGGCTGGACTCGGCGCCGCGCTGGCCGAGGGCGGGAACCTCGCCGCGTCCCTCGGCAGCGCCGTTCTCCACCATCCCGGCTCGACCTTCGCGGTCGCGGGCGGAGGTGTCATCGCGACACTCAGCGCCGCCGGTGTGCTGGGCGGCACCGCCGCGACGGCCACCGGGGTCGGCTCCCCGGTCGGGGTGCCCCTGACCGCGGCCTCCGTCGCGGGTGTCGCGGTCGGCGCCGGGCTCGCGGGTGCGGGCGCCGTCGACCTGACCCAGCACGCCCTCGGCGACGACCGCGTCACCCCGTTCCGGGTGGACGCCGACGCGGGCGTCGTCGCTCCCTTCGACCCGCCCGGGGAGATCTCGGGGATGACGCGTCACGCCGAGGAACGCGCCGCCGGCCGCGACGGCGGCACCGGTGTCTCGGGCGAGGCGATGGCCGACGCGATCGCGAACCCGACCGAGGAGCCCTCCTATCAGTCGCACAACCGCACCTACGTCTACCGGGGTCGCGACGCCGAGGTCGTCCTCAACGAGGAGGGTCGGGTCGTGACGACGTGGGCGACGTCGTCCCGAGGCTGGAGGAACCGATGAGTGCTCTCGACCGCCTGGACACCGCCACCGCGGACACCCTGCGGCTCGTCCTGGGTCGGCGGGCACCGGACGTCCTGAAGGCCCTGGCGGAGACGGAAGACCCGCCGACCGAGCTCCGCGAGCGCGTGGGGCGCGCCATGCAGATCGAGTTCAGCGGCGAGGTCTCGGGACCGGACTGGGAGCCGTCGCCCCACGGGGTGCGCGTCGACGACGCCCTCGGGTGGTTCTACGCGAGCTTCCCGGTCGAGCGGCCCTAAGTGGAGACACGACTTCGGTGACGAGACCCGCGCTCAGCGCGGGATTCGGCACCGAGGTCGGCGGCAGGGCGGATTCACCGAAAGCCCACGAGCGGGGCTCTCCGGATTGCGAGCATGACCACCGCCGCGGGCCTTCCCTCCTCCGACCCGCCGACCAAGACCTCGGGATGCTTCGGTTTCCGAAGCTTCCGGTGCGGACGAGTCGAGTTCCCGGGGTGTGGTCCTCACGCCCCCGCCAGCGAGATCGCGACCCCGTCGGCGAGCAGCCGCCCCCGCCGCGTGAGCACCGCCCGCCCCCCGGCCCAGGCGTCGGGGGCGAGCAGACCCTCGCGGGCGGCCTGCTCACCGGCAGCCCGGCCCGGGTCGTCGAGGGCCTCCGCGGCCAGGCCGTCCACCGTGCGGAGCTCGAGCAGCACCTGCTCGAGGTGGGCCTCCTCCGGCGTGACGCGCTCGCGGGCCTCGGCGGGCGAGCGCCCCTCGGCGAGCGTGGCCGAGTAGCGCGCGGGGTGGCGCACGTTCCACCAGCGCGTGCCGCCGACGTGGGAGTGCGCGCCCGGTCCGGCTCCCCACCAGTCGCCGCCGCCCCAGTAGATCTGGTTGTGGCGGCAGCGGGCGTCGGTCGAGCGCGCCCAGTTCGACACCTCGTACCAGCCGAACCCCGCGGCGCCGAGCGTGTCGTCGACGATCTCGTAGCGGTCGGCGAGGACGTCGTCGTCGGGCATCGGCAGCTCGCCGCGCGCCACCCGGCGGGCCAGTGCGGTGCCCTCCTCGACGATCAGGGAGTACGCCGACACGTGGTCGGCGCCGGAGGCCAGCACGGCGTCCAGGGAGCGGCGCAGGTCGGCGTCGGTCTCGGTCGGCGTGCCGTAGATGAGGTCGAGGTTGACGTGCCCGATCCCCGCGTCGAGCGCCTCCCCCACGACCCGCGCCGCCGCGCCGGGCGTGTGCCGGCGGTCGAGGACGGCGAGCACGTGGTCGACGTCGGACTGCATGCCCAGCGACAGGCGGGTGTAGCCGGCGTCGGTGATCGCGGCGAGGAGCTCGGGGGTCGTCGACTCGGGGTTGGCCTCGGTGGTCACCTCCGCGCCGCGCCGCAGGCCGAACGAGCCGCGGACGGCCTCGAGCACCGCGACCAGGCCCTCCGCGCCGAGCAGCGAGGGCGTGCCGCCGCCGAGGAAGACGGTGTCGGCGGCCGGAGGCGTCCCGAGCACCCGGGCGGCCAGGTCGAGCTCGCGGCGCAGGCCCTCCAGCCACGAGGCGGGCGAGGCGGGGTCGTCGGACGACGTCAACCCCAGGTCGGATGCCGTGTACGTGTTGAAGTCGCAGTAGCCGCACCGGGTCGCGCAGAACGGGACGTGCACGTAGATCCCGAAGGGTCGCGTGCCGAGCCCCGTGAGCGACGACGCCGGCAGGGCGCCGTCGGGGGGCGCCGGCTCACCGGACGGGGGGACGGAAGGCACGGATCCAGTGTGCCCGTCCCCCGGGGCGCGACCGTCCGGCGCAATCAGTAGTCCCGTCGCACACGTGCCGTAGTCGCCGTCGACGATCACGCCACTAGCGTCCGACGGCATGCCGAGAGGGCTCCGCATGGCGCTGACCTGCACCGTCGCCGTCGTCGCCCTGGTGGGGTGCGGCGCACCGTCGGCGGGTCCGCCGCCACCGTCGGCCACGGTGCCGACCGACGGCGGAGGCCTGTTCCGCGGCGCGCAGCCGTGGACCGCGGACGCCTCGGGGGCGCCCGCCTCGGAGCGCAGCGCCGCGATGGTCACCGCGCTGAACGACGCGGGCGGCTGGGGCAACGGGAACGTCCTGCAGATCGACTTCGCGATGCCGGTGCTCATCGCCGGTCCGGACACGCCCCGGATGACCGTGAACCCCGACGCCGACTACTGCTTCGGCGGGGTGGACTGCGACCCGGTGCCCGCCGAGATGCCGGTGCCTCCCGGCGCCCATCTCGAGGGCTCGCAGGCCCTGACCTGCGACGCCGCGAACGAGGACTGCCACCTGCTCGTCGCCGACCCCGCGGAGCGCCGTCTCTACGAGATCTACCAGGGCACGCAGGCAGGCGAGGGTCTGACCGCCGGCGGCTTCTTCGTCTGGGACCTCGACCGGACCTACACCGACGAGCTGCGCGGCCCGCAGTGCACGAGCGCCGACGCGGCGGGCTTCCCGATCGCCGCGATGACCCCCACCGCCGACGAGGTGGCGGCCGGCCGGATCGACCACGCGCTGCGCTTCATCCTGCCCAACGACCGGATGAAGGCCGACGTCTACGTCCCGCCCGCCACCCACGCCGGCGGGCCGGAGAACACGAACCCCGACGCCCCGCCCTACGGCGTCCACCTGCGCCTGCGCCCCGACGTCGACGTGTCGTCCTACACGCCGCAGCAGCGCGTGGTGATCACCGCGCTCCAGACCCACGGCATGTACCTCGCCGACGGCGGCGAGATCGCGCTGACCTTCGCCGACGACCGCACGAGCACGGCGAAGTGGGCCGACCTGGGCATCGACGCGCAGAGCTTCGCGGGCCTGCCGGTCGACGCGTTCGAGGTGATCGACCACGGGCCCGAGGTCCCGGTCACCTACGAGTGCGTGCGCTCCGACCGCTGAGCGAATGCGGGGCGCTACGGACACTCAACGTCTGCGACGCCACGCCGCTGACACCCACGTCCACCCCGATGCGGCGAAGGTCACCGGACGAGCAGTTCCGGTGGAGACCCCGGCGCCCGGATGGCACGGTTTTCGGATGCCCGCGTTCCGCCCGTTCCTCGTGGCCCGTCGCCACGTCGACCTCGGCCGGCTCGCGAGCGCCCTCTGCCGCGCGGGCTGATCACCGCCCGCCGCACCGGAGCAGAGGACCCCCATGACCACGTCCGCCGCTGTCACGCGTCCCGTCGACGGTCCCGACACCAGTCCGCGCACCGTCCTGATCGCGTCGCTGATCGGCACCACGATCGAGTGGTACGACTTCTTCCTGTTCGCCACGGCCGCGGGGATCGTCTTCCCGCAGCTGTTCTACGGGAGCCAAGAAGGAGGCGGACAGAGCGACCCGACCGTCGCGACGCTGCTCTCCTTCGCCACCTTCGCGATCGGCTTCGTCGCCCGGCCGATCGGCGGCCTGATCTTCGGGCACATCGGCGACCGCGTCGGCCGGCGCGAGACGCTGATCGTGACGATGGCGCTGACGGGGATCGCGACCGCCGCGATCGGCGTCCTGCCGACGTACGCCGCAATCGGGGTCGCCGCCCCGATCCTGCTCGTCGTCCTGAGGGTCATCCAGGGCATCGCCATCGGCGGCGAGTGGGGCGGCGCGGTGCTCATGGCCGTCGAGTACGCCCCGAACGGCAAGCGCGGGCTCTACGGCGCGACCCCGCAGATCGGCCTGGGCCTCGGGCTCGCGCTCGGCACCGGGGTGTTCG
This sequence comes from Actinomycetospora sp. CA-053990, assembly GCF_050948445.1. Classification (NCBI taxonomy): domain Bacteria; kingdom Bacillati; phylum Actinomycetota; class Actinomycetes; order Pseudonocardiales; family Pseudonocardiaceae; genus Actinomycetospora; species Actinomycetospora sp. CA-053990. The sequence continues at coordinate 4,320,411 of NZ_CP192043.1, forward strand.
CCCTGCTCGGGCTCGTCATGGACGACGCGGCCTTCCTGTCCTGGGGCTGGCGGGTCGCGTTCATCGCGAGCCTCGTGCTCGTCGCCGTCGGCCTCGTCGTGCGCCTCGCGGTGATGGAGACGCCCGCGTTCCGCCGCATGCAGGCCGCCGCCGAGGTCTCGCGCGTCCCCGCCGTCGACGTCCTGCGCGACCCGCCGTCGCGGCGCAACCTCGGCTGGACGCTGCTCGCCCGCTGGGCCGAGGGCGCGTCGTTCAACACGTGGGGCGTCTTCGTCCTGACCTACACGGTGGCGACGCTGAAGATGCCGCGCACCGAGGTGCTCGTCGCGGTCACGGTCGCCGCGATCGTCAGCGCGATGGTCGTCCCGCTGGCCGGGGCATGGGGCGACCGGATCGGGCGCGGGAAGGTCTTCGCCGTCGGGTGCGTGATCCTCGTCGTCGGCGTCTTCCCCGCGTTCGCCCTGCTCGGGACGGGGTCGATCGTTGCGGTCACCGCGGTGCTGATCGTGATGCTCGGGTTCTCCTACGGCCTGGCCAGCGGTGCCGAGTCGACGCTGTTCGCCGAGGTCTTCCCCACCCGCACCCGCTACACGGGCATGTCCCTGGCCTTCCAGGGCGGCGGGATCTACGCCTCCGGCCTGACCCCGCTGATCCTCACCTCGCTGCTCGCCGCCGGCGGCGGCACGCCGTGGCTCGCCGCCGGGTACCTCGCGCTGGCCGGGGTCGTCAGCGCGGTCGCCGCCCTGCGCGCGACGCCCCTCGAGACGCTCTAGGAGAGTCATGAGCCTCACCGCCCACTGGTTCCTGCCCACCTACGGCGACTCGCGCGGCCTCGTCGGCGGCGGCCACGGCGTCGCCACCCGGGCGGCCGACGCCGTGCGCCCCGCCGAGATCGGCTACCTCGCGCAGATCGCCCGTGCCGCCGAGACCGTCGGCTTCGAGGGCGCCCTGACGCCCACCGGGGCCTGGTGCGAGGACGCCTGGCTCACCACGGCGATGCTCGTCGCCGAGTCCGAGCGGCTGAAGTTCCTCGTCGCGTTCCGGCCCGGGGTCCTGTCCCCCACGCTCGCCGCGCAGCAGGCGGCGACGTTCCAGCGGCACTCGCAGGGCCGGCTGCTGCTCAACGTCGTCACCGGCGGCGAGCCGTCCGAGCAGCGCGCCTACGGCGACTACCTCGGCAAGGACGACCGCTACACCCGCACCGGGGAGTTCCTCGACGTCGTGCGCCGGCTCTGGGCCGGCGAGACGGTGACGCTGCACGGCGAGCAGATCCACGTCGACTTCGCGGCGCTGACCCGCGTGCCCGATCCCGTGCCGCCGGTCTACTTCGGCGGCTCGTCCCCGAAGGCCGGCGAGGTCGCCGCGCAGCACGTCGACGTCTACCTGACCTGGGGCGAGCCCCCCGAGCAGGTGCGCGAGAAGGTCGAGTGGATCCGCGGGCTGGCCGCCGCGCAGGGCCGCGAGGTCCGCTTCGGCATCCGCCTCCACGTGATCACCCGCGACACCTCCGACGCGGCGTGGGCGCAGGCCGAGCAGTACCTGGCCGGCATCCCCGACTCGATGATCTCCGAGGTGCAGGCGGGCCTCTCGCAGAGCGAGTCCGAGGGTCAGAAGCGCATGCGCGCGCTGCACTCCGGGGGCTCGAAGACCGCCGCGGACCTCGAGGTCTCCCCCAACCTGTGGGCGGGTGTGGGCCTGGTGCGCGGCGGCGCGGGGACCGCGCTGGTCGGCAGCCACACCGAGGTGGCCGACCGGATCCAGGAGTACCACGACCTCGGCATCACCGAGTTCGTGCTGTCCGGCCACCCCCACCTCGAGGAGGCGTACTGGGTCGGCGAGGGCGTCCTGCCCGAGCTCGGCCGGCGCGGACTGTGGAGCCACCCCGCCGGTGAGCAGGAGAAGGCCCCGGCCGCCATCCCCTTCGCGCAGTAGCGGCAGGAGGGCTGGGCCGAAGGTCACGTGGAGAAAGACCCCCTCCTCGTGGCAGTCTGGAGCTCGTGCGCGCGACCGGACTGCTCCTCGTGAGCCGACGCCACGTCGACCTCGTGCGCCTCGCGAGCTCCCTCTGCCGGGCTCACTGAGCGCGAAGCACCGCCACCACATCCCAGCGGGTCCCGCGCGCCACCGCATCGAGGGCCACCTCGTCATGCCCGTGCGCGCCCGTGCACCACCCCGGAGGAACCCCGACCCATGGCTGACGCCCCCTCGTCCGAGAACGCCACGACCTCGGAGGAGTCGTACGCGGAGACCACTCCGCTGCGTCACCCCGGGGCCACCGAGGACGCCCCGCCGAAGCCCAAGCCCACGCGAGCGCGCAAGGGCAAGGCGGAGGGCCAGTGGGCGCTGGGCTACCGCGAGCCGCTGAACAAGAACGAGCAGTCCAAGAAGGACGACCACCCGCTGAACGTGCGGGCGCGCATCGAGAACATCTACGCCCATCGCGGCTTCGACTCGATCGACCCGGCCGACCTGCGCGGGCGCTTCCGCTGGATGGGGCTCTACACCCAGCGCGCCGAGGGCTTCCCGGGCACCGACACCGGGCACGTCGACGAGGAGGAGCTCGACGCGCCCCACTTCATGCTGCGGGTGCGCGTCGACGGCGGCGGCCTGACCACCGAGCAGCTGCGCGTCATCGGCGAGATCTCCCAGACCTTCGCCCGCGACACCGCCGACGTCACCGACCGCGAGAACATCCAGCTGCACTGGATCCGCGTCGAGGACATGCCGGAGATCTGGCGCCGGCTGGAGGCCGTGGACCTCTACACCACCGAGGCCTGCGGCGACTGCCCCCGTGTCATCCTCGGCTCGCCGGTGGCGGGCATCAGCGCCGACGAGGTCATCGACGGCACGCCGGCGATCGACGAGATCGTCGAGCGCTTCATCGGCGACCGCTCGCTCGCGAACCTGCCCCGCAAGTTCAAGACCTCGATCTCCGGCCAGCAGGACGTCGCCCACGAGGTCAACGACGTCGCCTTCGTCGGGGTGGACCACCCCGAGCACGGCCCGGGCTTCGACGTGCACGTCGGCGGCGGGCTCTCCACCAACCCCAAACTCGCCGTGCGCCTCGGCGCGTGGGTGCCGCTCGACGAGGTCGCCGACGTCTGGCACGCCGTGGTGGAGGTCTTCCGCGACTACGGCTACCGCCGCCTGCGCACCCGCGCACGCATCAAGTTCCTCATCGCCGACTGGGGCCCCGAGAAGTTCCGCCAGGTCATGGAGGACGAGTACCTGGGCCGGAAGATGCTCGACGGCCCGGCGCCGGAGGCGATCGCCGGCACGATCGACCACATCGGCATCCACGACCAGACCGACGGCAACCACTACGTCGGCGTGGCCCCGCCGGCCGGCCGCACCAGCGGCTCGACGCTCGTCGGCGTCGCGAAGGCCGCCGAGGAGGCGGGGTCGGGCCGCGTGCGGCTCACGCCGTACCAGAAGATCCTCGTGCTGGACGTGCCCTCCGACAAGCTCGACGGGCTCACCGCCGCGCTCGACCACCTCGGCCTCCCGGCCCGCCCGACGCCGTGGCGCCGGGCGACGATGGCGTGCACCGGCCTGGAGTTCTGCAAGCTCGCGTTCGTCGACACCAAGAACCGTGCGGGCGAGCTCGTCGAGGAGCTCGACCGGCGTCTCGCCGACGTCCAGGACTCCCTCGAGCACCCGGTGTCGATCCACCTCAACGGCTGCCCGAACTCCTGCGCGCGGGTCCAGGTCGCCGACATCGGGCTCAAGGGCCAGATCGTCAACGACGCCGAGGGCAACCCGGCCGCGGGCTTCCAGGTGCACCTCGGCGGCGGGCTCGGCCTCGACGCCGGCTTCGGCCGCAAGCTGCGCGGCCACAAGGTCCTCTCCGCGGAGCTCGGCGACTACGTCGAGCGCGTCGTGCGCGCCTACGCCGAGCAGCACGAGTCCGGCGAGCGCTTCGCCCAGTGGGTCGTCCGGGCGGAAGAGGGACAGCTGACATGAGGTTGGCCCTCCAGTACTGCCCCTACTGCGGCGAGCAGGACCTCCGTCCTCGGGAAGAACCTGCGGGCGCCTGGGAGTGCGCCGACTGCCGCAGCACCTTCGTCGTCACCCCGGTACCGGCTCCGGCGAGAGGATCCGCATGACCACCACGACAGGCACGCGGGACGATCTGCGCGCTGAGGCACTCGCCGCCGGCGAGCGCTTCGCGGCCCGCGAGGGCACGGTGGACCACGAGGACCTGACCCGCGAGATCCTCGCCTGGGCCGCCGAGACGTTCGGCGAGGGCCTCATCGTCGCCTCGAACATGCAGGACGCCGTGCTCGTCGAGCTGGGTGCCGCCGCCCGTCCGGGTGTCGACGTGCTGTTCCTCGAGACCGGCTACCACTTCGCCGAGACCCTGGGGACCCGCGACGCCGTGGCGCAGACCTACGGCGTCACCATCGTGCAGGCCGAGCCCGAGCTGACGGTCGCCGAGCAGGACGCGACGTACGGCAAGGATCTCTTCAACGTCGATCCCGGCGCGTGCTGCAACATGCGCAAGGTCGAGCCGCTGCGCAAGACGCTGGCGCGCTACGACGCCTGGGTCACCGGCGTCCGCCGCGTCGAGGCGCCGACCCGCGCGGCGACGCCCCTGGTGACGTGGGACGAGCGCCACGACCTCGTCAAGATCAACCCGATCGCCCACTGGACCGACGAGCAGATGGACGCCTACATCCGCGAGCACGCGGTGCTCGTGAACCCGCTGGTCGAGGCGGGCTACCCCTCGATCGGCTGTGCGCCCTGCACCGCCAAGCCTGCCCCGGGCGCCGACCCGCGCAGCGGGCGCTGGGCGGGCTTCTCCAAGACCGAGTGCGGGCTGCACGGATGACCGCCGCCGCGGTGGAGACGCTCCACACCGACCAGCTCGACGCCCTCGAGTCCGAGGCGATCCACATCATGCGCGAGGTCGCGGGCGAGTTCGACCGCCCGGTGATCCTCTTCTCCGGCGGCAAGGACTCCATGCTGCTGGTGCACCTCGCGCGCAAGGCGTTCTGGCCCGCGCCGATCCCGTTCCCCGTGCTGCACGTGGACACCGGGCACAACTTCGTCGAGGTCATCGCGTTCCGGGACGCCGTCGTCGAGCGCTACGGGCTCGAGCTCGAGGTCGCGCGCGTCCAGGACTACATCGACGACGGGCGGCTCGAGGAGCGCGCCGACGGCACGCGCAACCCGCTGCAGACCACGCCGCTGCTCGACGCCATCGCCGAGCACCGCCACGACGCGGTCTTCGGCGGCGGGCGACGCGACGAGGAGCGGGCGCGCGCCAAGGAGCGCGTGTTCAGCCTGCGCAACGCCTTCGGCCAGTGGGAGCCGTCGCGCCAGCGGCCCGAGCTGTGGAACCTCTACAACGGGCGCCACAAGCCGGCCGAGCACGTGCGCGTGTTCCCGCTGTCGAACTTCACCGAGCTCGACGTCTGGCGCTACATCGCGCGCGAGGGCATCGAGCTCCCGTCGATCTACTACGCGCACACGCGCGAGGTGTTCTCCCGCGACGGGATGTGGCTGACCTCCGGCCCGTGGTTCGGGCCCCGCGACGACGAGGAGGTCGTCGCGAAGACCGTGCGCTACCGCACGGTCGGCGACGGCTCCTGCACCGGCGCCGTGGAGTCGGACGCGTCGACGCTCGACGAGGTGCTGGACGAGGTCCGCGAGAGCCGGTTGACCGAGCGTGGCGCCACGCGAGCCGACGACCGTCTCTCGGAGGCCGCCATGGAGGACCGCAAGCGAGAGGGCTACTTCTGATGCCGGACCTGCTCAAGCTCGCCACTGCGGGCAGCGTCGACGACGGCAAGTCGACGCTGGTCGGACGTCTGCTCTACGACACCAAGTCGGTGCTCGCCGACCAGATGGAGGCCGTCGAGCGCGCCACGCAGGGTGGCGGGGACCCTGACCTGTCGCTGCTGGTCGACGGGCTGCGCTCGGAGCGCGAGCAGGGCATCACGATCGACGTCGCCTACCGCTACTTCGCCACGCCGAACCGTTCGTTCGTCCTGGCCGACACTCCCGGCCACGTCCAGTACACGCGCAACACGGTCACCGGCGCGTCCACCGCGGCGCTCGCCGTGCTGCTGGTGGACGCCCGCGCCGGGATCGTCGAGCAGACCCGCCGGCACGTCGCGGTGATGGGCCTGCTGCGCGTCCCGCGCCTGGTGCTCGCGGTCAACAAGATGGACCTGGTCGACCACGACGAGAACACCTACTGGCGCATCGCCAAGGAGTTCGTCGGGCTCACCGAGGCCCTCGGCTACGCCGACGAGGATGTCGTGGCGATCCCGCTGTCGGCGAAGAAGGGCGACAACGTCGTCCTGCGCTCGGAGAACACGCCCTGGTACGAGGGCCCGACGCTGCTCGAGCACCTCGAGTCGGTGCCGGTCGTCGGCGCCGACCACTCCGCGCCGCTGCGCTTCCCGGTGCAGTACGTCGTGCGCCCCCGCACCGAGTCCCACCCCGACTACCGCGGCTACGCCGGCCTCGTCGCCGCGGGCACGGTGCGCCCCGGCGACGAGGTGATGGTCCTGCCCGACGGGCAGCGGACCCGGGTCGAGGGCATCGACACCTTCGACGGCGAGCTCGACGCCGCCCACGACGGTCAGAGCGTCGTCCTGCGCCTCGCCGACGACCTCGGAATCGCCCGCGGCGCCGTCATCGCCGCGCCGGGCGCACCGGAGCCGGTCACCGAGTTCGACGCGACGCTCGCCTGGCTGCACGAGAAGCCGCTCAAGCCCGGAGCGCGCCTGCTGCTCAAGCACGGGACGCGCACGGTGCAGGCGATCGTGAGCGCGGTGACCCACCGGCTCGACACCGAGACCCTGACGCTCGACGAGGACCCCGGCGAGCTGGCGATCAACGACATGGGCCAGGTGTCGCTGACGGTGTCCGAACCCCTGCCGCTCGACGACTACGACGTCGTCGCCGCCACCGGGTCGTTCCTGCTCGTCGACCCCCAGGCCGGCGACACGCTCGGGGCCGGCCTCGTCGGGCGCCCGCTCGTGGCGGCCGCGTTCGACTAGGTGCGCTGACGCGCATGTGAGCACTTCGGAGTGCCAGGGCACTCCGAAGTGCTCACATGACCGCTAGGTCACCTCGTTGAGCTTCCCCGTCGCGACGTCGAGGACGAAGCCGCGCACCGAGCCCTTGTTCTTGACGAAGGGGCTGTCGGTGATGCGCTTGATCGAGTCGCGGACGTCGCCCTCGACGTCGGGGAAGGCGTTGGCCGTCCACGTCGGGCGCTCACCGGCCTCCTGCTCGAGGATCCCGGCGAACTGCTCGTCGGTGAAGGTCACCATGCCGCAGTCGGTGTGGTGGATCAGCACGATCTCCTCGGTGCCGAGGAGGTGCTGGCTGATCGCGAGCGAGCGGATCGTGTCGTCGGTGACGACGCCGCCCGCGTTGCGGATGACGTGCGAGTCGCCCTCGGACAGGCCCAGCGCGCCGTAGGGGTTCACGCGGGCGTCCATGCAGGCCACGACGGCGGTCCTGCGCGCGGGCGGCAGGGGCAGCTCGCCGGGGAAGTTGGCGACGTAGGTCTCGTTGTTCTTCAGGTACTCGTCGGTGACGGACACCGGGTCCTCCGCAGGCTGGATCGATTCTGACGACACTCGGCAGCGCTGTGCGGCCGCGGAGCGGCTCGATCCCTACGGGGGACGGGCGCTCACGCGGCCCGTCGACACCACTGATCGAACTCCTGCCCGCGCCGGCTCGGCCAGAACGGCTCGAGGGCGCGGGGACTCATGCGCACATCTCACCGCAGGCATCCGTCCGGCCGCAACGAGGGCCGTGATGTCGGGCTCTCCGCACCTCGAAGAGGCCCACCACGTCGGCGAGGGCGTCCTGCCCGAGCTCGCGCGACGCGGGGTGCCGGCGCGGCCCCGAGCACCTCGCACGGGAGATCACGGGCGCGTGGTCCCCGTGCACGGACCCTCGCGGGTGGATGGAGTGCCCCTGATCTCCGCGAGGACTTCTGCAGGCCCGCGGGCTGCTCGACCGACGGATCGCGGGGTAGCCGGGGTGCGCCAGCACCGCGTTCGAGGAGGAGCCCGCATGGGCGTCGAGTTCATCGGCCAGATCAGCACCCAGTTCGCCTCGGAGATCCACCCATCCTCGGGCCCGGCGATCGACCCGGACTTCGTCCGCCGCTTCGTCGGCGCCCACGAGGACGCCGGGTTCGACAAGGTGCTGGTCGGGCACAGCGCGTCGTCCGCCGACGGGCTGCAGGTCGCGGCCTTCGCCGCGGCGCACTCGGAGCGTCTCGGGTACCTCGTCGCCCACCGGCCCGGCTTCATGGCCCCGACGATGGCCGCGCGCGCCTTCGCGACGCTCGACCGGTTCTCGGGCGGGCGCGTCGCCGTGCACACCGTCTCCGGCGGCAGCGAGGCCGACCAGGCCCGCGACGGCGACCACCTCGACAAGGAGGGGCGCTACCGCCGCACCGACGAGTACCTCGAGGTCATGGAGCGCACCTGGACCGCAGAGGAGCCCTTCGACCACCGGGGCGAGTTCTACGACGTCGCCGACGTGAACGCGGTGCCGCGACCCGTGCAGCAGCCGCGCATCCCGATCTACTTCGGCGGCTCGTCGGCGGCGGCCTACCGGGTCGGCGGCAAGCACGCCGACGTCTTCGCCCTGTGGGGCGAGCCGCTGGCCGAGACCGCCGAGCAGATCGCCGCCGTGCACGAGGCCGCGCGCGCCGCGGGCCGGGCGACGATGCCCCGGATCAGCGTCTCCTTCCGCCCGATCCTCGGCGCCACGGAGGAGCAGGCCTGGGAGCGCGCCCACGACGTCCTCGACCGCATCGTCGCCGCCGACGGGGGCGGCGGGTCCTTCACCGGGCGCACGACCCACCGGCAGGGCCACGAGACCACCCGCACCAACGCCGGCTCCCAGCGCCTGCTCGCCGCGGCCGAGCGGGGCGAGCGGCACGACCGCGCGCTGTGGACCCCGACGGCGGTCGCGTCTGGAGCCGCCGGGAACTCGACCGCGCTCGTCGGCACGCCGGAGACGGTCGCCGCGGCGCTGCTGGACTACGTCGACATCGGCGCCACGACGTTCCTCCTGCGGGGGTACGACCCGCTCGACGACGTCGCCGACTACGGCCGGCGGCTGCTCCCCCTCGTGCGCGAGGAGCTGGCCCGGCGCGAGAGGGTCCCGGCGTGACGACGCCCTCCCCGGCCGTGAGCGCCGCGGCCCGCTCCCCCGAGGTCCGCGCGCTCCTCGCCGGGATCGCGGAGGGTGCCGCGGAGCGCGAGCGCCGCGACGAGAGCCCGTTCGCGCAGGTCGAGGCCGTCGCGAAGGCGGGGCTGGGCGCGTTGTCGCTGCCCGTCGACGAGGGCGGGCAGGGCGCGTCGGTGCGCGAGCTCCTGGCCTTCGTCATCGACCTCGCCGAGGCCGACCCGATCGTCGCCCACGTCCTGCGCACCCACTACAGCCAGGTACTCGGGTTCCTGCGCAGCCCGGACCGTGACGTGCGGCGCCGCTGGCTCGACCGGGTCCGCGCCGGGACGGTGCTCGGCAACGCGATCTCGGAGACCGGTCCGTCCGCGGCCGGTGGCCACGAGTACGACACCCGCCTCGACGAGGTCGACGGGCGCCTCGTGCTCAACGGCACGAAGTACTACAGCACCGGGACCCTCTACGCGGACTGGATCGCCGTCGCGGCCCGCGTCGAGGGCGACCTGGTGGCGACCGTGATGGTCCCGGCCGACCGCGCGGGCATCTCGGTGGTCGACGACTGGGACGGGATGGGGCAGAGCCGCACCGGCACGGGCACGACGACGTTCACCGACGTCGTGGTCGACCCCGACGACGTCCTGTCGCGGCGCCCGCGCCTCGAGCCGCGGGCCCCCGGCGACGTGGCGTTCCTGCAGCTCTACCTGCACGCGCTGGTCGCGGGCATCCTGCGCTCGGTGGTCACCGACGCGACCGCGGTGGTGCGCTCGCGCAGCCGCACGTTCGAGCACGCGCCCGCTCCCCGCGCCGTCGACGACCCGATCCTGCACGAGAAGGTCGGCACCCTGGCCGCCACGGCGTGGATCGCCGAGTCGGCGGTGCTCGCCGCGGCCGACGCCGTCCAGGCCGCGATGGACGCGGCGGCGCGCGGCGAGCCGACCGACGAGCTGCGCACCGCCGCGGCGCTGGCCCACTGCGCCGTGAAGATCCACCTGGACCCGGCGTCGCTCGGGGCCGCGTCGGACCTCTTCGACGTCGGCGGCGCCTCGGCGTCGAGCCGCGCCCGCAACCTCGACCGGCACTGGCGCAACCTGCGCACGCTCACCCTGCACAACCCGGCGTCGTACAAGGCCGCCGCGATCGGGCGTCACCTCGTCACCGGCGAGCCGCTGCCGGTGAACGGCTACTTCTGACCGAGCTTCGCCACCGTCAGCAGCACGACCGCGTCCTCCACCGCCTCGAGCCGGTGGCGTTCGTCGGGGACGACGAGCAGGTCGCCCCGGCGCCCGTCCCAGGAGTCCTTGTCCGACACGAGCCGGACGCGGCCGCTCAGGACGACGAGGGTCGCCTCGCCGGGGTTCTCGTGCTCGCCGAGCTGGCGGCCCTCGGTCAGCGCGATCACGGTCTGGCGCATGACGTTCGAGTGCCCGCCCACGACGGTGTGGGCGGCACGGCCCGCGGTGCTCGCGCGTGCGGCCGTGAGCTGCTGGCGGGCCATGGCGTCGAGGGAGAGCTTCAGCATGGTCGTCCTCGTCCCGGCTGTGGTGGTGGACGACCATGCTCGCTGCTCCGAGCCCTCATGAGCGAACTTTGGGCCTATCGGCCCAGAGTTCGCTCACGGAGTCGGGAGGCGGCGGCGACGGGGCGGGCTGCTCAGCCGGTGACTTCGACGACGCCGAGAGCGAAGTCCCCGTGGCCCACCCCGGTGCCGGCGAGACCCACCGTGACCACACCCAGTCCTTCCAGCCAGTGCGCCATCGTCAGGCCGCCGACGTCGAGGGGGCGCAGCCCGAGGCTCTCGACGAAGGCCGCCACGCTCGCCTTCGCCTGACCACCGTCGCCGGCGATGAAGACGTCGGGTCGACCCTTCTCCAGGACCCCGCGGAAGATGGTGTTGAACGCCTTCACCACGCCGGCGCCGGCCGGCGCCACCTTCGCGGCCTCCTGCGCGATCGAGGTCTCCTCGCCGTGGCTCAGCCCGTCGAACGTGGCGTTGAAGGGGTTGCTGATGTCGACGATGACCTTGCCCGCGAGGGCATCCCCGTACTCGACGACGACCGGGACGACCCCGTCGTACAACAGCGCCGTGATGACGATGTCCCCGGTCGGGACGGCGCCCCACTTCCCCGCCGTCGCGCCCCTGCCGAGACCCTCGGCCAGGTCGTCGGCCTTGGACTGGTCGCGGCCCATGACCTCGACGGTGTTGCCACCCGCGACCGCCAGCGTGCCGATGGTCCGGGCCATGTTCCCCGTCCCGAGGATGGTGATGCTGCCCATGGAGTGCCCTCTTCCTATGTACACCGATCTGTTTCCGCAACGTAGGTGACGGCTGGCCCGGAGCGCAAGCTAGGTAAACCGATGCGTACCGAGCGGGGCTACGATAGGGGCATGACGGAGCCGGAGAAGGGCCCCCGGGGCCTGCGCCGCGGCCGGGGCGCACGCGAGCGGATCCTCAGCGCGTCGCAGCAGCTGTTCCGTGATCAGGGCATCAGCCGCACCGGCATGGACCAGCTCTCGGCGGTGGCCCAGGTGTCCAAGCGGACGGCCTACCAGCACTTCACCAGCAAGGACGAGCTCGTCGCCGAGTACCTGCGCCGATTCGATCCCGAGGTCATGCCCGGGGTGTTCGACCGCACCGACCTCACGCCCCGCGAACGGCTCCTCGCGGCCTTCGACATGCCCGCGTCCACGCCCCTGTGCCCCTACATCGCGGCGGCCGTCGAGCTCCACGACCCCGAGCACCCCGCGTCCCGGTACGCCCGCGACTACAAGATCGCGATCGCCGCGCGGCTCACCGAGACCGCCCGCGAGGCCGGCGCCGCCGACCCCGAGAAGCTCGGCGAACAACTGGCGCTCCTGCTCGACGGCGCCTCGGCCCGCACCCGGGTCCTCGACAGTGAATCCTTCTCCACCGCCGCCGCGATCGCTGCCGTCCTCATCGACGACGCCATCCCGTAGGCCGGGACGCGGCGTCCCTGGCGACATGACGTCCGGCGACTCGTCAGGTCAGGTGCCGGACGAAGAAGCGATTCGCGTCGTCCCCCTCGAACGCCGGGACGCCGGTGTGCCCGCCCGTGTTGGCGTGCAGCGTCTTCTCCTCGGCTCCGAGGGCGTCGAACAGGTCCAGGGCCATTTGCCGGTCGTTCCCCTCGTCGTCCCACTGCAGCAGGACGAGCAGCGGGACGGCGACCTGCCGGGCCTCCTCGACGACGGCGCGGGGCACGTAGCTCCCGGCGAACAGGACGGCGGCCGCGATGCGGGGCTCGACCACCGCCAAGCGGACGCCGATGGAGATCACGCCTCCCGCGAGCCCGACCGGGCCGCGGATCTCGGGCAGTGCCAGCAGGGCGTCGAGAGCGGCCCGCCATTCCGGGACCGCCTGCTCGACGAGCGGGAGGACGAGCCGGTCGACGATCTCGTCGTCGACCGGTTCCCCTGCCGCCACCGCCCGGCGCAGGTCAGCGCGGGCCTCGTCGGCGGTGGCGGAGCGGGGCCGGTCTCCGCTACCGGGGAGTTCGAGGGTGGCTGCGGCGAAGCCCTCCGCGGCGCAGTGCCGGGCCCGGGCCACCAGCCGCGGGTACATCGCGCGGAGTCCGCCGGGGTGGCCGAGCAGGATCAGCGGGGCCGGTGCGGACATGGATGCGGGCGTCCAGAGGATGCCGGGGATGTCGCCGAGGACGAACTCGCGCTCGAGGACGCCGTCGTCGAAGCGTTGTTCGGTGGTGAATCGCATGGTCGTGCCTCTCGGGAGTGCGCGCGGACGGCGCTCCCGGACGACCTATCGCCCGACCGTGACCCCGGAGGGGAGCACCCACGTCGAAACGTTCACGGGTCCCACCTCCTCGTCCTCTCGCACGGCGTCCGGAAGGTAGCAGGGTCCGGCCGTCACGAGGGGCACCTTCCGCAGCCCGAACGACGAGTTGATCATGTGCAACGTGCCCGTCGTCCCCGTCGACGTTCCGGCGAAGGGCGCCCGCCGCCCCTCTATCCGCCCGACGGTGCCCTTCGCGCGGATACCCGGAGAATGCGGTCAGACCCGGCACCTTGATCCCCCGCCGGTGAGGAGAGCGGGCCCTCCGCGCACCGCCCACGCCTCGGCGAGGAACTCGTGGCTGCCGGACGCGGCGTCTCGGAACCCTTCCCGACAGTCGTCGGATCGCTTCGAAAACCGAAGCATCTCCATCAGGGGAGATGACGGGCGGAGGCGGCGCCGGGACCCGTTCTGCTCACGGGTCCCGGAATGAGGTCCGGGACGGGGCGGTTGTGCTCGAGGTGGCACCCGCAGCGACAGGACCGCTCGACGACCCCGTGCGGGCCGCCCTGCTCGGTCCGCACGCGCACCTCGCGCAGCGCCGCGGGCGAGCGATCCGCTACGAGCCCGACGTCTCCCCCTTCCTCGCCGAACCGCACGGCGCCGCGGAGTGGGACGACGTCGCCGTGCTGGTCGGCGACGGACGCTCGGTGATCCCGGCGTTCGCGCCCCTCGACCCACCCGATCCCCTCGAGATCGGGATGTTCCTGCCCGGCGTGCAGATGGTGGGCGACGCCGTCGTCGGCCGTCCGGACCCCGAGGCCGTCCACCTCGGCCCCGACGACGTCCCAGCGATGCTCGCCCTCGTCGCGCGCACGCGCCCTGGGCCGTTCGGGAGCCGCACCGTCGAGATGGGCACCTACCTGGGCGTCGTCGAGGACGGCGTGCTCATCGCCATGGCGGGTGAGCGCCTCCACCCTCCCGGGTACACCGAGATCAGCGCGGTCTGCACGGACGCGGACCACCGCGGGCGGGGCCTCGCGACCCGGCTCGTCCTCGCGGTCGCGGCCGGCATCCGCGCCCGCGGCGAGGTCCCGTTCCTGCACGCCGCGGCGGACAACACCACCGCGATCCGGCTCTACGAGCACCTCGGGTTCCGGCTGCGCGCCCGGCCGGACTTCGTGGCGCTCACCGCCCCGAGCGACGTCGCCGCCCGGGCCTGAGACAGGAGGACCATGACCTTCCACCTCGCGGTCGCCCTCGACGGCACCGGCTGGCACCCCGCGTCCTGGCGTGAACCCGGCGCCCGCGCCGACGAACTGCTGACCGCGGGCTTCTGGGTCGACCAGGTCCGCGAGGCCGAGGCCGGGCTCGCCGACCTCGTCACGTTCGAGGACGCCTTCGCCCTGCCCGGCAGCGAGCGCGCCGACCGCGTCCAGGGCCGCGTCGACGCGGTGATGACCGCGCTGCGCGTCGGGCCCGTCACCTCGCACATCGGGCTGGTCCCGACGGTGATCGCGACCCACACCGAGCCGTTCCACGTGTCCACGCAGATCGCGACGCTGGACTGGGTGACCTCTGGGCGGGCCGGGCAGCGGATCAAGGTGTCGTCGGACCCTGCCGAGTACGCGCTGTTCGGCCGCCGCGATCCGGAGGACCGCGAGTCGCTCTTCGGCGAGGCCGCCGACCACGTCGAGGTCCAGCGGCGGCTGTGGGACTCGTGGGAGGACGACGCCGAGATCCGCGACGCCGCGACCGGCCGGTTCATCGACCGCGACAAGCTGCACTACATCGACTTCGAGGGCGCGCACTTCTCCGTGCGCGGCCCGTCGATCACGCCACGCCCGCCGCAGGGCCAGCCGGTGGTCACCGCGCTCGCGCACGTCGACACCGCGTACCGGCTCGCCGCCCGCAGCGCCGACGTCGTGTTCGTGACCCCCGACGGCACCGGCCGCGACGGCCCGACGGGGGACGCAGCGTCGATCCTCGCCGAGGTCCGGGCGGCCGAGGGCGCGACCGACCGCACGACCCCGCTGCACGTGTTCGGTGACATGCTCGTGCTGCTCGACGACACCGCCGACGCCGCCCGCGAGCGCCTCCGCCGCCTCGACGCCGCCGACGGCACGGAGCTGCGCAGCGACGCCCGCATCCTCGCCGGCACCGCCGCCGACGTCGCCGACGTCCTCGCGTCGTGGCAGGACGCGGGCCTGACCGGCGCCCGGCTGCGCCCCGCCGTCGCCGCCCACGACCTGCCGCGCATCACCCGCGAGCTCGTGCCCGAGCTGCAGCGCCGCGGCCTGCACCGCACCGCGTACGACGCCGACACGCTGCGGGGCCTGCTGGGCCTCGCGCACCCCGCCGACCGCTACGCCACGGCCTGAGGAGGACCCCGTGCCCAAGCAGATCCACCTCGCCGCCCACTTCCCCGGCGTCAACAACACGACGGTCTGGAGCGACCCGGCGGCCGGCAGCCACATCGCCTTCGAGTCCTTCCGGCACTTCGCGCAGACCGCGGAGCGCGCGAAGTTCGACTTCCTCTTCCTCGCCGAGGGCCTGCGCCTGCGCGAGCAGGGCGGCAAGATCTACGACCTCGACGTCGTCGGGCGCCCCGACAACGTCTCGATCCTCATGGCGATGGCCGCGGTCACCGAGCGGATCGGCCTCGCGGGCACGGTGAACTCCACGTTCAACGAGCCGCTCGACGTCGCCCGCAAGCTCGCCTCGCTCGACCACCTCTCCGGCGGCCGCGCCGCGTGGAACGTCGTCACCAGCTGGGACGAGTTCACCGGCGAGAACTTCCGCCGCGGCGGCTACCTCCCGAAGGACAAGCGCTACCTGCGCGCGCAGGAGTTCCTCGAGACCGCGAAGGCGCTGTGGGACGCCTGGGACGTCGACGAGGTGCTCGCCGACGCGGCCTCGGGGCGCTACCTGCGCCACGGCGACGCCGGCCGCTTCGAGGTGCACTCCGACCAGTTCGACATCACGGGACGGTTCGCCACCCCCCGGAGCCCCCAGGGCCACCCGGTGATCATCCAGGCCGGCGACTCCGAGGAGGGTCGCGAGTTCGCCGCGGCGAGCGCCGACGCGATCTTCACCCGCCACGCGGAGCTGGAGGCGGGCAAGGAGTTCTACGCCGACGTGAAGGGGCGCCTGGCGAAGTTCGGACGTCGCCACGAGGACCTCAAGATCCTGCCGGCCGCGACGTTCGTCCTCGGCGCCACCGAGGAGGAGGCGGCGGAGAACGCGCGCCAGGTGCAGTACCAGCAGGTGGGCCCGCAGACCGCGATCGCCTTCGCCGAGCAGATCTGGAACCGCGACCTCTCCGACGTCGACCCCGACGGTCCGGTGCCGTCGTTCGACCCGAAGACCGAGGACGACGTCGACAGCGGCGCGCACATCTCGAAGGGCCGCGCGAGCGTGCGCATGTACAAGGACCCGGTCGCGATCGCGAACGAGTGGCGCGAGCTCGGCGAGCGCGAGGGCCTGTCGCTGCGGGAGGTCGTGATCCGCAAGAACGGGCGCCACACGTTCGTCGGCACGCCGCAGCGGGTCGCCGACACCATCGACGAGTTCGTGCAGTCCGACGCGAGCGACGGCTTCGTCCTCGTCCCGCACGTCACCCCGGGCGGGCTGGACGTGTTCGCCGACGAGGTCGTGCCGCTGCTGCAGGAGAAGGGCTCGTTCCGCACCGAGTACGAGGGCACGACGCTGCGCGAGCACCTCGGCCTGCAGCCCTCGCCCACCACGACCGCCCGGGCGGAGGCGCGCGCCTGATGCTCCGCACGTGAGTGATTCGGGTCGTCCCGACGACCCGGATCACTCACGTGCCGGAGGCATCGAGCCAGTCGCGGTAGGCCGCCACCGCGGCGGTGAACTCCACCCGTGGGGCCCACCCGAGGTCGCGGGCGGCCGCGGACAGGTCGAGCGCGCCCGGCCAGCGGGACGCGGCGATCGGGTCGGGCGGGTCGAGCTCGGCGCGCACCCGGGGCTCCACGTCCGTCACGGCGGCGACCATCTCGGCGGCCGTGCGCACACGGTCGCCCGCGACGTTGTACGCCCCGACCGCGTCCGGCGCGTGCACGGCCGCGAGCAGCGCGTCGGCGGCGTCGTCGACGGAGACGAACTGCTGGGGTGCGTCGGTGGGGATCCCGACCCGGTGGTGCGGCCCGCGGCCGCGTCGAGCAGCAGGTCCCGGATCAGGCAGTCGGTCTGCCGGCGCGGGCCGAACACCGCGACCAGGCGCAGCGACGCGGTGGAGATCCCGTAGCGGTGCCGGTAGGCCTCGACGAGCTGCTCCCCGGCAGCCTTCGTGGCCGCGTAGACGTTCGCCGGGTGCAGCGGGGTCTCCTCGGTCACCCTTCGCGCGGCGCTGCGGCCGTAGGCGGCGATCGACGAGCAGAACACCACCCGCGGCACCCCGTGCCGGCGCACGGCCTCCAGCACCGCCGCGGTGCCGGCAACGTTGACCTCGACCACGCGCGCCGGGTCGTCGGCGGCCACCATCGGCCCCGACACACCGCCGGCGTGCACCACCGCCGTGGGGCCTTCGGCGGCGACCACCCGCTCGACCGCCGCCGGGTCGAGCAGGTCGCACTCGACCTGGTCGACCCCGTCGAACGACCACCGGTCCCGGTCCACCGGGACGACCCCGACGCCCGCCGCCTCGAGCCGACGCCGCACCGCGTGCCCGACCAACCCGGCCGATCCCGTGACCATCACCCGCACGAGCAGAGGATCCGGGTGATCCCCTCCGACGTCCAGGTCGGGCCCGCGCCGGTCACTCAGGCCTCGCGCTCGGCGACCTCCCGGCTGTCCGTTCGGCGGGTGGTGATCGGCGTCCGGTCGTGCAAGGCTGAATGCGTGAACGGGACCGGACCGGGTGTGCTGCTGGTCCGCCGTTTCTTCCTCGACCTGCTCCGGATCGTGACGAGCGGCTGTCGCGCGCACCTGCGCCGCTGACCCTCTTCCCCGGTGGGCGCGGCGCGGTGTCGCGCCCGCCGACCACCGCGCCGTGCTCCGACCACTCCCGGAGCCGTCATGACCACGATCCCGCCCGTCGCCGCCACCCGCCCGGTGCCCCGGCGCCGGCCGACCACCACCGCGCGCCGGCCCTCCCCGCTCGCCCGCACCGTCGAGCAGGCCATCACCCGCATCGACGGCGTCGCCGCGGGCCTCGACCACCCCGCCCGCTCCGCGCTCGACCGCCAGCTGCGGGCCGCGCTCTCCCGCCACGTCGCGCAGACCGGCGAGGGTGCGGCCGCGGTGCGGGTGGCGTGCGCCCACCTCGCCGCCGGCGACCTGGAGTGGGCCTACCTCGCGCTGCTGACGGCCCGCGACGACCTCCGTCCGTGAGTGTTCCGGGTCGTCCCGGCGACCCGGAACACTCACGTGGCCGCAGGCCATAATCGCCGCGTGGCCGACCCCCGCCCGGACAAGGAACGCCCCGAGTCTCTGGGTTTCGCGACGCAGGCCGTGCACGCCGGCAACGCCATCGACGCCGGCAGCGGCGCGATCCGCACGCCGCTGGTGATGGCGAACTCCTACGCGCTGCCCGAGGACCCCTCGGAGCTGTCGTGGTCGGGGTTCGACGTACCGCTCTACACGCGCAACACCGGCGCCAACCAGCGCGCGCTGCAGCAGAAGCTCGCCCACCTCGAGCAGGGCGAGGACGCCGTCGTGCTCGCGTCGGGGGTCGCGGCGCTGCACGGGGTGTTCTTCACGTTCCTGCGCACCGGCGACCACGCGGTGGTCTCCGACGTCACGTACGAGGCGTCGTGGCGGCTCTTCGCCGACATCCTCCCGGCCCGCTACGGCATCGAGGCGACGTTCGTCGACACCAGCGACCCCGAGGCCGTGCGCGCGGCGATGCGGCCGACGACGCGGCTCGTGCACACCGAGGTGATCGCCAACCCGACGACGCGGGTGTGCGACGTCGCCGCGATCGCGGAGGTCGCGCACGAGGGCGGTGCGCTGCTGTCGGTCGACTCGACGTTCACCCCGCCCCCGCTCTACCGCCCGCTCGCCGACGGCGCGGACCTCGTCGTCCACTCGCTGACCAAGGTCATCAACGGACACGGCGACGCCATGGGCGGGGCGGTGGTCGGGGCCCGCGAGCACATCGACGCGATCCGCGCCGAGGCGATGGTCGACGTCGGCGGCGTGGTGTCGCCCTTCAACGCGTGGCTCATCGCGCGCGGGGCGATCACCCTGCCGCTGCGGCTGCGCCAGCACCTCGCGTCGGCCCAGCGGGTCGCGGAGTTCCTCGCCGGCCACCCCGCCGTCGCCTACGTCGCCTACCCGGGGCTCGCCGGTCATCCGCAGCACGAGCTCGCGACGCGGGTGCTCGGCGGGCGCGGGTACGGCTGGATGCTCGCCTTCGCCCTCGACGGGGACGCCGACCTGCAGAACCGCTTCGTCGCCGACCTGCGCGTCGTCACCTCGGCGGTCTCGCTCGGCCACGACGAGAGCCTGATCGTGCACGTCGGGACGACCGGGGCACGGGCCGCGCACTGGCCCGAGGAGTTCCGGCGCTACGGGCACCTGCGGTTCTCCGTGGGCCTGGAGGACCCCGACGACCTGATCGCCGACCTCGACGCCGCGCTGACCACGGTCCGTGGGTGACCGAGCCCGCTGGGTACTGGTCCGGTTGTGTGCCATCGGGTAGGAAGGTGATCGTGGGCTTCGGTGGCGGATTGGTGCGACGTCTCCACGTCGACCTCTGCCGGCTCGCGACGTGCACCTGTCGTCGCGGCTGAGCTGCTCGCGTCTCTCCCCTCTTCTCACGCCCGGCCGTCCCGCGCGTCCGGGCGCTCCCCCACGCCTCCAGAGAGGTCCCCGATGGCTGTTCGTCCCAAGGAATCCGTCGTCCCGTTCGCCGTGCACGGCGAGGGCACCGGCGTCGCGCAGGAGCTGACCGCCGGCGGTCACGTCTTCACCACCGACGCCTACCCCGCCTTCGGCGGTGCCGACGAGGCCCCCAGCCCGCTCTTCTACGCCCTCGGCTCGCTGACCTCGTGCAACCAGGTCACCGCCGCCCTCGTCGCCAAGGACCTGGGCATCCAGCTCGGGAAGTGGACCTTCGACATCCAGGGCGACCTCGACACCGCCGTGCTCGTCGGCGGCGCCGAGGGCAACGCGAACTTCGACAGGGTCGAGGTGCGCGCCACCGTCGAGACCGACGCCAGCGACGAGCAGTTCGCCACGCTGATCTCCGAGACCGCGCGCCGCTGCCCCGTGACCCAGCTCTTCCAGCGCTCGGGCCTGGAGTTCGAGAACAACTGGACCCGCGCGGAGCTCCCCGCGGCGGTCTGACCGGCCCCCGGGATTCGGGACGAACGCGCCGTTCGCTGCGTCTAACGCAGCGAACGGCGCGTTCGCTTCTCGACGACAGCACGGTGCGGCCGCCCATGCCGGTGCGGGAGCCTGGGACGGTGACCGGTCTCCCCGTCCTCGACCTCACTCGCTTCCGCTCCCCCGAGCGGGACGCGTTCCTCGACGACCTGCGCCGCGCGGCGCGCGACGTCGGCTTCTTCACCGTCGTCGGCCACGGGATCGCGCCGGAGCTGACGGCGCGCCTCGACGAGGAGGTGCGGCGGTTCTTCGCGCTGCCGCTGGAGCAGCGCCTCGCCATCGAGAACACCGCCTCGCCGCACTTCCGCGGCTACAGCCGGGTCGGCACGGAGCGCACCGGCGGCGAGGCCGACCAGCGCGAGCAGATCGACGTCGGGCCCGAGCGGTCGCCGGTCACCGGGGAGGCGCGGTACTGGGGCCTCGTCGGACCGAACCAGTGGCCGCCGGCGCAGCCCGCGCTGCGCGACGCCGTGCTCGCCTGGCAGGACGAGGCGCTGCGGGTGAGCCGGGAGATTCTCCGCGCGCTGGCGGCGTCGCTGGGCCAGCCCGAGGACCACTTCGACCGTTGGTTCGACGACGAGTCGCACCTGCACCTCAAGGTCGTCCACTACCCGGGCGGGGCGTCGACCGGGCAGGGCGTGGGGGCACACAAGGACTACGGGTTCCTCGCGCTGCTGCACCAGGACGACGTCGGCGGCCTGCAGGTGCAGGTGCCGGGCACCGACGAGTGGCTCGACGCCGCGCCCGTGCCGGACGGCTACGTCGTCAACATCGGCGAGATGCTCGAGGTCGCGACGCGCGGCTACCTCACCGCCACCCGCCACCGCGTCGCGAGCCCGCCGCCGGGCGTCGACCGCTACTCGGTGCCCTTCTTCCTCGGCCCGCGCCTCGACGCCGTCGTCGAGCCGGTGGACCTGCCGCCGGAGCTCGCCGCCGAGACCAGCGCGTGGGACCCGAACGACGACCCCGACAACCCCCTGCTCGCCGACTACGGCGAGAACGCGCTGGTCGGCTGGCTGCGCTCGCACCCGACCGTCGCCGCGCGGTACTGGAGCTGAGCGCCGGCCTCCCTTCCGCGCGAAGGGCACCTTGAGCCGGCTAGAGCGGCGAGGGGCGCCCTTCGCCGAACGCGCACGCGCACGAAGGGCACGTTCCGCATGATCGGCATCGGGAACCGGCTGCGGAACGTGCCCGTCGTGAGGCCCGGCACCTCGGCCGTCGCCATGCGACGTCGGTCTCGTCGGGCCCCGTTGACCCCCGCGAGATGCGGGAGGAGCGTGGCGGACGTGGTCCTCCTCGTGTCGCGTCGGCACGTCGACCTCGGTCGGACGGCCTCGGCGCTCTGAGACGGCGGCTCCCCCGCCGCCCGTCGCCGACCCTCCGCGAGAGAGAGACCACCATGCCCGTCGAGTTCCTCGGCATCGCCGCCACCAACGACGGTTCGGAGATCGGGGCCCGCAGCGGCCCCGCCTTCGACCCCGACTACACGCTGCGCCTCGCGCGCGCCCACCGCGACCACGGTTGGGACCGCGTGCTCACCGCCTACTCGTCCGGCAGCCCGGACCCCGCGCAGGCCGCGACGTACATCCTCGACCACGTCGACGACCTGCAGCTGCTCGTCGCGCACCGCCCGAACCTGTCGATCCCGACCTTCGCGGCGAAGACGTTCGCGACCGTGGACCAGATCGGCGGCGGGCGGGTCACCGTCCACGTCATCACCGGCGGCAACCAGCACGAGCAGGCCCGCGAGGGCGACCGTCTGAGCAAGGACGACCGCTACGTCCGCACCCGCGAGTACATGCAGATCCTCAAGCGGGCCTGGACGGAGACGACGCCCTGGGACTTCGCCGGCGAGCACTACGCCTTCGAGGACTTCGTCCTCGACGTCCGCGCGCGCCAGGAGCCGCGGATCCGGCTGTCGTTCGGCGGGTCGAGCGACGCGGCGTACGCCGTCGGCGGCGCGGAGGCCGACATCTACGCCCTCTGGGGCGAGCCGCTGGCCGACACCGCGCAGCAGATCGCGACCGTGCACGCCGCCGCCCGGGCGGCCGGGCGCACGGAGATGCCGCGGATCCAGGTCGCGTTCCGCCCGATCCTCGGCGTCACCGAGGAGGCGGCGTGGGAGAAGGCCTACGCCACCGTCGCGCGCATCGAGGAGCGCACGCAGGGCGGCACGAAGCCGCTGACCAACCGTCACCGCCTGCAGGACCCGGAGAACGCGGGCTCGCAGCGGCTCCTCGCGGTGGCCGAGCGGGGCGAGCGCTTCGACCGCGCGCTGTGGACCGTCACCGCGAAGGCCACCGGCGGGGGCGGCAACTCCACCGCGCTCGTCGGCACCCCCGAGACCGTCGCCGCCGCCCTGCTCGACTACTGGGACCTCGGCGTCGACATCCTCTCGGCCCGCGGCTACGACCTGCTCGCCGACGCCGAGGAGTTCGGCCGCGAGGTGATCCCGCTCGTCCGCGAGGGGGTGGCGCGGCGCGAGGCCGAGGGACGCCCGCGCGGGATCGGGACGCTCACCGCGGCCTGAGGTTCGCGGCAACCACCCCCGCGCGGCAGGATCATCGTCGTGGCGAGGATGCGTGCCGTCGTGCTCGACGGGCCCGGTGACCTGACCGCGCTGCAGCTGCGCGACCTGACCGTCCCCGAGCCCGAGCCCGGGCAGGTCCTGATCTCGGTGAAGGCCTTCGGGCTCAACCGGTCCGAGCTGCACACCCGCCTCGGCCTCGCCGAGGGCGTGACGTTCCCGCGGGTGCCCGGCATCGAGGCCACCGGGGTCGTCGCCGTCTGCCCGGGCGGCGAGTTCGTCCCCGGCCAGCAGGTCGTCGCGATGATGGGCGGGATGGGCCGCACGTTCGACGGCGGCTACGCCGAGTACACCTGCGTGCCGGCGGCCCAGGTCACCGCCTTCTACAGCGACCTCGACTGGGCCACGCTCGGCGCGGTCCCGGAGATGCTCCAGACCGCGCACGGCGCGCTCACCGACGGGCTCGACGTGCGGCCCGGCCAGTCGCTGCTCGTGCGGGGCGGGACGTCGTCGGTCGGCATGACCGCCGCGGTGCTCGCCAGGTCACGGGGGCTCACCGTGCTCGCGACCACCCGCGACGCGGCCAAGGGCGATCGGCTCCGCGCGCTCGGGGTCGACCACGTGCTGGTCGACGATGGTGACGTCGCCCGCCAGGTGCGCGACGTGCTCGGCGACGGTGTCGACACCGCGCTCGAGCTCGTCGGCACCCCGACCCTGCCGGACACCCTGCGCGCCACGCGCCGCCACGGCGTCGTCTGCTTCGCGGGCATGCTGTCGAACCGGTGGACGGTGCCGGACTTCTACCCCATCGAGTACCTGCCCCGCGGGGTCCGGCTCACCGCGTACGGCGGGGACGCGAGCGACCTGCCGGCCGCGGTGCTGCAGCAGTTCCTCGACGACGTCGCGGCCGGCCGCGCCACCGTGCCGCTCGGCCAGGTCTTCCCGCTCGAACGCATCCGCGACGCCCACGCGATCATGGAGGCCGACCGCGCGACCGGGAAGCTCGTCGGGCTCCCCCGCATCCTGCGCTGGCGTTCCCGCTCGTGAGTCCCCGCCCCGTAGGTCGGGACGAACGCGCCGTTCGCTGCCTCTAGCGCAGCGAACGGCGCGTTCGCTCCAACTCCGCAGGCAAGCCGCGTCAGCTGTACCAGGTCGGCTCGGGGAGCTCGTCGGTCAGGACGAACCGGCCGACCTCGCGGCGCTTGTACGCCACGGGGTCGTGCAGGGTGTGGGTCCGCACGTTGCGCCAGAAGCGGTCGAAGCGCAACGAGGACGCGGTGGAACGGGCGCCGGTGGCCTCGAAGATGCCGCTCGTGATCTCGAGCGCCACCTCCGTGGCGCGCGCCTTGACGGCCGCGACGCGCACCTCGTGCTCCCCACGCGCCCGCTCGGTGACCGCGTCGGGCTCGCGGTGGATCGGCAGGGCCTCCTGCGCCACGGCGTCGGCCAGCGCCTCGACCGCCCACAGCTTGGCCGTGTAGTCGCCGTAGAGGTCGATCACGTACGGCTCGTCGACCGCGCTCGAGTGCCCGCCGTGCAGCCACGGCCGCGTCGTCGTGCGCGTGTACGCGGCGGCCTCGTCGAGCGCTCCGCGGGCGATGCCGAGGTAGAAGCTGACGAAGACGAGCTGGATCACCGGCACGTTGAGGGTGTTGTAGACGCGCGGGGTGAAGACCTTGTCGCGGAATCCGGCGGCCTCCGCCCAGGAGACGCGCACGCCGTCGAGCGTCACGCTGCCCGACTCGGTGAGGCGCTGGCCGATGTTGTCCCAGTCGTCGTGGAACGTGATCGCGGGCTGCTCCGACGGCACGATCGCGAAGACGTGGGTGTCGGTGCCCTCGACCACGCCCTCCAGCACGGTGACGTCGGAGACCCGGCTGCCGGTCGAGAACGACTTGTGACCCGTGAAAGTGATCTCGTCGCCCTCCTCGCGGATGACGACGTCCGAGTCGCGGGGGTTCACCGCGCCACCGAAGAACCACTGCTGCCGCGTCGCCTCGGCCTCGACGTGGGCGATCTGCTCGGGCGTGCCCACCAGGCGCGCGGCCCAGAACCAGAGCAGGTGGTAGCCCAGGAGCTGGCCGATCGAGCCGTCGCCGGCGGCCACCTCCCGGATCACGCGGTAGGCGGTGGGCCACTCCTGCCCGCCGCCGCCGTGCTCGACGGGGCCGAGCAGCGTGACGAGGCCGGAGTCCTTGAGCAGGGCGACCTCGGCGTACGGGGTCTTCCCGGCGGCGTCACGCTCGGCCGCGTCGGCGGCCAGGACGGTGCGCACGAGGCGCGCCCGCTCGAGCCACTCGGCCTCGGTGCGCGGGGTGGGCAGGGTGCTGAAGTCGGGGGCGGTGGTCGGGCGGTCGGTCGTCTGGCGGTCGAGCGTGCTGGTCACGGTTTCTCCTCGATCACGGGGTTCGGGTGGGTCGGCGAGGAGGTCCGACAGGCCTGGGCGAACACCCGCCCGTGGTCGATGTGCCGGCGCCGCGTGAACGGGGCCGGCGCGGACGGCGGGGTCACCGCCGGGTGGGCAGGGGGTGGCGGCGCAGGTCGTCGCGCAGGCGCGCGAGCGCCGTGGCGACCTCGGCCGCGATGCGCTCGGCGTCGCGGTCCCAGTGCTCCGCTCCGGCGCCGTCGCGGGTCACCTCACGCCGGACGAGGCCGTCGAGGTCGGTCAGGAGCTCGGCGACAGCGGCGCCGCGAGGGGTGAAACGGGGGATGACGGTGGCCATGCGGGGTTCCTCCGGTGGACCTCGGCGGGCGCGGTCGGGGCGCACGGCGAGGAGGTGTGGACCAGGGCGAGCAGCGGCGCGCGACGACACAGGTCGTCGAGCAGGCGCCTACAGATGGCCCGGAAGGGCGTCATGTCGACTCCGACGAGCAGGAGGGCGGCACCCGGGATCACCCGGGCGGTGCTCATGCGGTCAGGGTCGACAGATCGCGGCGGAGGTCCGGCAGAGATCGACATGACGGCGCCACGCGTGCCACACGGTGGTCGGCGCCTCGGTCACGGACGGGACGGTACGCATGGCCGACACCCCGGCGCCACCACCGTGTGAGCGAGATCGGTCGGCTGCCACAGTGACGGACATGGACGACGAACTGGTGCACCTCGAGGTCACGGGCGGCACGGCGACGATCACGCTCGACTCGCCGCGCAACCGCAACGCGCTCTCCGCGCAGGTCCGCCGGGAGCTCTCCGCCCACCTGGAGGCCGCGACCCTCGACGAGTCGGTCCGCGTGATCGTCCTGACGCACACCGGGACCGTGTTCTGCTCGGGGATGGATCTGCGCGAGTCGCGCGGCGCGGGGTCCGACGACCAGGGCGTCAACGAGTTCCCCGCGATCCTCAGCACGCTCTGGACGTCGGACACGCCCGTGATCGCCCGTGTCGCGGGACCGGCACGCGCCGGTGGCGTCGGACTCGTCGCCGCCTGCGACATCGCGGTGGCCGTGCGCGAGGCGACCTTCGCGTTCACCGAGGTCCGCATCGGTGTCGTCCCCGCCGTGATCTCGTCGGTGGTGCTCCCCCGACTGCTCCCCCGCGCCGGCAGCGAGCTGATGCTCACCGGCGAGACGTTCGACGCCACGCGCGCCGAGGCGGTCGGCCTGATCAACTCCGCGGTCGACGCCGACGGTCTCGATGCCGAGGTCGCCCGCTACGCCGACATGCTCGCCCGGGGCGGGCCCCGCGCCCTCGCGGCCACGAAGGCGCTCCTGCGTCGCGACCGCGGGGAGCACCTGCAGCAGGATCTCGAGGCGATGCTCGGGCTCTCGGCCGAGTTCTTCGCCTCCGAGGAGGGCCAGGAGGGCATGGCCGCGTTCGCGGAGAAGCGGGCGCCGTCCTGGGTGCCGGACCCGACCGCCGGATGATCCTTTCGTGATGCGATCGTGACTCCGGTACATCTCCTGGTCGTGGCGATACGGCCGATGACGGAGGTACGTACCGCCGGGGGGAGCACACGATGGGGATCAGGACGTCACGGCTGGCGCTGCCGGTGGTGCTCGCGGGGCTGATGGCGGGCCTGCTGTTCGCGCCGCAGGCGGCAGCGGGTCCGGCAGCGGGTCCGGCAGTGGGCCCGGGCGCGGGCGGGCTGCGCGCCGCCCCCGTCGTGCCGGTGGACACCACCGCGGGCTACCTCGTCTACGACCGCACGGCCCGCCGGATCGTCGCCCAGTCCGCGGCGACCACACGGTTCCGGTCGGCGTCGCTGGTCAAGCTGCTCATCGCGCTCGACTACCTGCAGGGCCGCACGAGTGTCTCGGCCGCGGACCAGAAGATGCTGGACTCGATGCTGCGCTCCAGCGACGACGCCGCGGCGAGCACGCTGTGGGTGCGTCGTGGCTACGAGCAGGTCGTCGTCCGGATGGTGCGGCTGATCGGGCTCGTCGACACCGCGCCGCCGACCGACCGGCGCTACTGGGGCTACACGGCGGTCAGCGCCGCCGACGTCGTCCGGATCTACAACTACCTCCTGGACCGCGCCACGCCCTTCGCACGCAACCTCATCCTCGGCGACCTCGAGCGCTCCACGCAGTGCGCGGTCGACGGGTTCGACCAGTCCTTCGGCATCCCCCGCGCCGTCTCCGGGACCCGCGCGGTGAAACAGGGCTGGTCGGGCTACGGATCGGCGCCGGCGCGGCCGTGCGTCGAGGGACGCGTGACGAGCCCGCCCGACCCGGCGTCGCGCCAGGCGGCCGAGGAGGCCCCGCAGGCCATGGCGGACAGCCGCCCGACCGCCCTCGCGGCGCCGGCACTCGACCTCTCGCGGCGCGCCATGCACACCAGCGGCCTCGTCGACTCCCGGCGGCGCGTGGTCGTGGTGCTGACCCTGAGCCCGAAGACCAAGAGCTTCGAGGCCCAGTCGTCGACGATCACCAGCATCACGCGCACGCTGCGCGACGAGGCCGCCGCGACGGCCGCGCGGCGCTGATCCGCCGCCGACCTCGTCAGACGAGGTTGACGACGACCACCAGCACGATCAGGGCCAGCAGGGTGGCCGTGACCCAGATCCGCGCAGCCCGGCGGTCCACCTCAGGCCTCGGGCGCGGTCGTGGCCTCGGCGCGCCGCCGCTCACGGCGCTCCTGGGCCTCCAGGCGGGCGGCGACCGAGCGCTCGACGACCGTGTCGATGATCGCCGCCGCGCCCCAGCACACGGGGCCCACGACGGCGACGACGAGGACGACCTGGACGGCGAAGTCGAGCTGGGTCAGCCACAGCTCGACGCCGTCCCACCAGGTCGCGACGGCACGCAGCACGCCGTCGACGGTACGCGGGGCGCCGCGGCCCCGGTCCGTCACCCATCGGTCAGGGGGCTCAGGGGGCGAGGAAGTCCTCGAGCAGGGGCGCGACGAGGTCGACGCGGCTGATCAGCTCGGTGTGCTTCGTCCGGGGCAGGACCGCGAGGCCGGCGTCGGGGATGGCATCGGCCATCGCCACGGCGGCGTCCACCCGGACGAAGTCGTGATCGCCGATGATCAGCAACGTCGGCGCCGTGACGCGCGCGAGGTCCGCGGCGGTCCAGTTCTCCTCCGCGGTGACGATCGGGTCCAGTTTCGCGACCACGGTCTCGAAGGTGCTCAGGCCGTACCGCTCGTACTCGGCGAACATGGCCCCGAACTCCGCCTCGGTGGGCATGCGGGTGGACGTCGCGTACTGCGAGGGGTCGTGGATCTCGTCGTGGTAGTCGTCCTTGCGCCGGTGGACGGCGCCGAGCACCAACCGGTCGACGCGCTCGGGATGGCGCACGGCGATCTCGAGGGCCACGAGCCCACCCCAGCTGAACCCGAGCACGTCGGCACGCTCGAGGCCGAGGTGGTCGAGCACCCCGACGACGTCGGCGGCCTGGTTGGCGAGGGTGATGTCACGCTCGACGTCGGCGGTGCGCCCGTGCCCCTGGAGCTCGATCGGGATGACGCGCCGGTGCGGGGTCAGGCGCGGCATGAGCGCGCCGAAGCTGAGGTCCAGCGTCATCATCCCGCCGTGCAGCAGCACCAGCGGCGAGCCGGTCCCGTGGTCCTCGTAGTAGACGTCGATGCCGGGCAGCGGGGCGTACACGGGTCCTCCAGGAGGTTCTCGGTTCGTTTCGGGGCTCTCACCGGTGGAACTGCGCCCGCGCGCCGAACTCATCGGGCATCCGGCGAGTCGTCCCGGATAGGTTGCGGGGCATGTTCGCGGTCTACGCCTCCGAGCCCAACGCCGACGACCCGATCGCCTCCCTCGTGGTGGGCGAGCGGCCCGATCCCGACGTCCCCGAGGGCTGGGTACGGGTCAAGGTCGAGGCGGCGAGCCTCAACATGCACGACCTCTGGACCCTACGGGGCGTCGGGATCAAGGAGGACCAGTTCCCGATGATCCTCGGCTGTGACGGCGCCGGGACGCTCGACGACGGCACGCCCGTCGTCCTGCACTCGCTGATGGGCGACCCGGACTGGAAGGACGACGAGACCCTCGACCCGAAGCGCAAGATGCTCACCGAGTGGGCGCAGGGCAGCTTCGCCGACTACGTCGTCGTCCCGAAGCGCAACGCGCTCCCCCGCCCGGAGGGCATGACCGCCTCCACGGGCGCGGTCATGGGGACGGCCTGGCTCACCGCCTACCGGATGCTGTTCACGAAGTCCGGTCTGCGCGGCGGGCAGACGATGCTCGTGCAGGGCGCCTCCGGCGGCGTCTCGACGGCGCTGATCCAGCTCGGGCGCGCCGCCGGCATGCAGGTGTGGGTCACCGGCCGCTCCGACGAGAAGCGCGAGCTGGCCCTGCGTCTCGGCGCGCACCAGGTCTTCGAGTCGAACGCGAAGCTCCCGGGCAAGGTCCAGGCGGTGTTCGAGACCGTCGGTGAGGCCACCTGGAAGCACTCGCTGCGCGCGCTCGTCCCTGGCGGCACGATCGTCTGCTCCGGCGCGACCTCGGGCAACGCGCCCAGCGCGGACCTCGCCCAGGTCTTCTTCCTGCAGAAGAACGTCGTCGGCTCGACGATGGGCACGCTCGCCGAGCTCCGCGACCTGCTCGAGTTCGTCGCGGCCACCGGGATCGTCCCGGAGATCGGCCAGGAGATCCCGATGGCCGACGCGAAGGACGGGTTCCAGGCGATGCTCGACGGCGTCACGGCCGGCAAGATCGTCTTCACCCGCTGACCCCATGTGAGCGATCTTCACGGCTATAGCCGTGAAGATCGCTCACGGGTCAGGCGGAGAGGCGGCCCTCGGCAGGCGCGGACTCGGCGAGCTGGGTGAGCACCGCGCGGGCGAGGGCGTCGTTGGCCCGGAAGCTCAGCGCGTTGGTGTTCGGGCGCGTGAACGCCCCCGGCAGGCGGACGTTGGTGTGCGGCCCGATCGCGAAGCGGCACGGGTCGGGCCGGCCCTCGGCGTCGACGAGGCGGAAGTCCGAGGTGCGCACCCGGACGAGGCCGGTGTTGTGCAGGGTGACCGCGGCGCCGGAGTGCGCGACCGCCGCGTCGGCGGCGTGCACGGCCGTCCCCGAGTCGGCGTGCTCCTCACGCAGGGTCTCCTCGTCGAGCAGCCCCTCGGCGTGGAGCCCCGCGAGCATCGGGTCGTCGCTGCGGCTCACGCTCGGGGACGACAGGCGCGCCTCGACGAACGTCCGCGCGGTGACCGCGACGCGGTCCAGCGAGGCGCTGGTGGCCCGGAAGCCGCCGTCGACGGGGTCCACCTGCACGCCCGCGCCGAGGAACACGACGTAGCCCGCGCGGGAGAGCGCGAGCAGCTGGCGCAGCCGCGGGCCGGGCGGGCCGCTCGCCAGCGAGCTGAAGAAGTTCTGCCACCAGGCGAGGTCCTGGGCCCGCGAGCGCGGCGTCAGGGCGGGCGTGCCCGCGAGCTCCGCGACCTGCGCGAACACCGACAGCAGGCCGACGAACGCCCCGAGCTCGGCGGTGTAGCGGTCGTCGACGTGGCGGGCGAGGTCGTCGAGCACGTAGGACCGCAGGCGCTCCTGCAGGCTCGGGAGGTCCGGCGCGCTGACGTCGTCGAGGGGACGGTCCATGCGCTCGAAGTCGAGGCGGTCGGAGGGGTCGGGCACGAAGCCGGCGACCAGCTCGTGCATCGCCGGCGTGTACCAGTCGAGCGCGGCGAAGCGCAGGGCGAAGTCGTCCCACACACCGCGCACGCGGTCGGGGTGGCCGGCGAAGAGCTCGTGGTAGTACGCCCAGCCGACCTCCTTGGCCATGAGCGGCCACACGTCGCGGCGCAGGTCGACCGATCCGCGACGGACGAACCCGGCGATCTCGTCCGGGCCGAGGAACCGCGGCAGCGGAGGGCGCGGTCCGCGCAGCGCGTACTCGGTCTTGGCGTGGTACGGCACCCCGCGTCCCGACCCGACGTGCACGACGGGCTCGCGACCGGAGGGCTCGTAGTCGAGCGTGCCGTCGCCGCGGTCGTGGAAGCGGCCGCCGCGGCCCTCGAAGAGCAGGACCATGAGGTCGATGAACGCGAGGCCCATCCCGCGCGCGATCACCGTCTCCCCCGACGGGATGCGGTCGAGGTCGGAGTCGGTGGTCTGCTCGGGCGGGAAGTAGCGCAGGCCGTGCTCGTCGGCGTGCGCCGCGAGCGCGGCCTCGGCCTCGGTCGGCGCCGCGTCGAGGTGGCCCGACGCGAGCACGAGGACGTCGGCGGGAAGCTCACCGCCACCGTCGAGCAGCACGACGTCCGGGGCACCGCGTCGTAGCCCGACCGCCCGGGTGCGGTGGCGGTGCACGCGGACCTGCGGCGGGAGGGTGGCGAGCACGCGGCGCAGCACGAAGTCGAGGTAGTGGCTCTGCAGGCGCCGGGTGGCGAACGTCGCCGGCCCGAGCGCGCGCAGCTCGTCACCGACGGGCCCGTCCGGCACCGACTCGCCGTCGAGCTCACCGTCGCGGACCGCCACGGCCCAGTCGTAGAGGGACGGACCGGGCACGATCGGGCCCTCGCAGCGCACGCTGTCGTCGGTGAACATCGTGACGTCGGCGGCCATGGAGTTCATCCACAGCAGCGCCGACTGGTCCTCACGCCAGATGCGTCCCGCGCCGTCCGGGTAGGGGTCGACGAGGTGGACGTCGAGATCCTCGACGAACTCGGGCGCGCTCGCCGCGAGGCGTTCGAGCACACCGGTCCCGCGAGGTCCGCCCCCGACGATCACCACCGACCGCGTCATGACGCTCCCTCCGCGTGCGTCCACGGTAGGTCCGCGCCCGGGGCCCGGCCACTCTGCGATCGCCGCGTGTGAGCGCTCGCACGTGCCTGCGCACGCACGAGCGCTCAGCGCGGAATCTCAGCGGCGGGGGCGGCTCGGGCGCGAGGACGGGCTGGCCGCCTCGGCGCCCGACGCGCGGCGCAGGCCCATCGGGCGGCCCGCGACGCGGGCGCGCTGCAGGCGCTTGACCACGTGCCCCGGCACGTCGGCCGGGAGCTCGACCAGCGTGTGGTCGGGCCGGATGTCGATGTGGCCGATGTGCTGGGAGTCGAGGCCGGCCTCGTTGGCGATGGCGCCGACGATCGCACCGGGACGCACCCGCTGGTTGTGGCCGACGTCGATCCGGTAGGTGTCGGTGCCCGAGCCGACGGTCCACTCGGGCGCCTTGCCGCTGCGGCCCTGGCCGCGGTCCGGCTTGCCGCCACCCTCACGCGGGCTGCGCTTCTCGCCGCGCGGCGGCGCGACGGGCAGGTCCTCGACGAGCAGGGGCTTGGTGCCCTGCACCATCTTGGCCAGCGCGGCGGCCAGCTCGAGGGGGTCGGCACCGGTCTCGGCGACGTAGTCGCCGACGATGCCGCGGAAGACGTCGAGCGGGTCGCCGCCGGTGACGGTGCCCTCGAGCGTGCCGGTGATGCGCTCGGCGAAGCGGCGCTTGCGCACCGCGTTCACCTCGTCGGTGCCCGGCACCGACATCTCCTCGGCCTTCTGCTTCGTGGCCGACTCGATCATGCGCATCGTGCGGATCTGGCCGCGGGTGACGAACGAGATCGCCTCGCCGCTGCGCCCGGCCCGCCCCGTGCGCCCGATGCGGTGCACGTAGGACTCGGAGTCCGGCGGCAGGTCGTGGTTGACGACCAGGGAGATCCGGTCGACGTCGAGCCCGCGGGCGGCGACGTCGGTGGCGACGAGGACGTCGATCTCACCGGAGCGCAGACCGTTGATGGTCTTCTCGCGCTGCGGCTGCGACAGGTCGCCGGAGATCGCCACCGCCGAGAACCCGCGCCGGTTGAGGGCGTCGGTGACGTCGGTGGTGTTCTGGCGGGTGCGCACGAACACCAGCGCGGCGTCGAAGTCCTCGACCTGCAGGATGCGCGCGAGCGCGTCCGCCTTCTGGCGCTCGGGCAGCACGACGTAGCGCTGACGGGTGTTGATGCCCGTCTGCGTCTTCGACTTGATCGACACCTCGGCCGGCGAGTTCAGGTGCCGGCGCGAGACCTCGCGGATGGCGCCGGGCATGGTCGCCGAGAACAGCGCCACCTGACGGTCGGCGGGCAGCAGCTCGAAGATGGCCTCGACCTCTTCGAGGAAGCCCATCTGCAGCATCTCGTCGGCCTCGTCGAGCACGAAGTGCGCGACGCCGGACAGGTCGAGGGTGCGCTTCTCGAGGTGGTCGGCGATGCGACCGGGGGTGCCGACGACGATCTGGCCGCCGCGGCGCAGCCCGTGGAGCTGCGGGCCGTAGGGCGCGCCGCCGTAGAGCTGGACGACGCTGAGCCCGGGGACGCCGGCGCCGAGGCGCTCGATGGCCTCGGCGACCTGGATCGCCAGCTCGCGGGTGGGCGTGATGACGAGGGCCTGCACGCGCCGCTGCGCCGGGTCGATCGCCGAGAGCATCGGCAGCGCGAACGCGGCGGTCTTGCCGGTGCCGGTCTGCGCGAGGCCGAGCACGTCGCGGCCCGACAGCAGCAGCGGGATGGTCTCGGTCTGGATCGGGGTCGGGGTGTCGAACCCGGACTCGACGAGGGTGGGGAGCAGGCGCTCCGCGACACCGAGCGCGGCGAACCCGGTGGCGGGCTCGTCGGCGGTGACCGGCTCGTCGGAGGCGGCGGTCGCGTCGGCGGTCGCGTCGTCGGTGGCGTCCGCGGTGGCCTCGTCGGGCGCGTCGACGGTCGGCTCCTCGGAGCCGGTGTCGTCGGGGGTCTCGGCGACGGGGGCGTCCTCGGCGGACGTCGCGTCCGCGGGGCTCTCGTCGGTGGAGTGGGAGATCACGTCGACGAGCTCGACGTCGTGATCGGACAGGACAGCAGCGTTGGTCACAGATCTCTTTCAGGAAGGGTACGGCGGACACGTGAGCTGTCCGCGGACCCGGTGACACGCAGGGTCCTTCCCAGGCCGACAGCTCGGCGCTGATAACCAGTCTACGCGAGCGGTTGTTCCCCGCCGATCACCGGCGTCGTCCGGGCTACTTCTTCTTGGCCTTGTCCACCGCGTTCTGGTCGGTGGACAGCGCCGCGACGAAGGCCTCCTGCGGGACGTCGACGCGGCCGATCGTCTTCATCCGCTTCTTGCCCTCCTTCTGCTTCTCGAGCAGCTTGCGCTTGCGGGTGATGTCCCCGCCGTAGCACTTGGAGAGCACGTCCTTGCGGATCGCGCGGATCGTCTCGCGCGCGATGATCTTCGCGCCGATGGCGGCCTGGATCGGCACCTCGAACTGCTGGCGCGGGATGAGCTCGCGCAGCTTCGTGGCCATCGAGTTGCCGTACGCGTAGGCGGCGTCGCGGTGCACGATCGCGGAGAACGCGTCCACCGGCTCGCCCTGCAGCAGGATGTCGACCTTCACCAGGTCGGCGGCCTGCTCGCCGGCGGGCTCGTAGTTCAGCGACGCGTAGCCGCGGGTGCGCGATTTCAGGATGTCGAAGAAGTCGAAGATGATCTCGGCGAGCGGCATCGTGTAGCGCAGCTCGACGCGGCTGTCGGACAGGTAGTCCATGCCCTCGAGCTGGCCGCGCCGCGACTGGCAGAGCTCCATGATCGGGCCCACGAAGTCCGACGGCGCCAGCACCGAGACCTTGGTGATCGGCTCGTAGATCGTCGCGACCTTGCCCTCGGGCCAGTCGGCGGGGTTGGTCACCTCGGCCTCGGAGCCGTCGTCCAGCTCCAGGCGGTAGACGGTGTTGGGCGCGGTGGAGATCAGCTCGAGCCCGTACTCGCGCTCGAGACGGTCGCGGGTGATCTCCAGGTGCAGCAGGCCGAGGAAGCCGCAGCGGAAACCGAAGCCCAGCGCCGCCGACGTCTCGGGCTCGTAGGACAGGGCGGCGTCGTTGAGGCGCAGCCGGTCGAGCGCGTCGCGCAGCAGCGGGTAGTCGGTGCCGTCGATCGGATAGAGCCCGGAGTAGACCATCGGCTGCGGGTCGCGGTAGCCGCCGAGCGGCTCCTTCGCGCCCTTGCGCTCCCACGTGACCGTGTCGCCGACCCGGGACTGGCGCACGTCCTTCACGCCGGTCATGAGGTAGCCGACCTCACCGACGCCCAGGCCCTGGCAGGGCTTCTGGTCCGGCGAGATGATCCCGACCTCGAGCAGCTCGTGCACCGCGTTGGTGGACATCATGCGGATGCGCTCGCGCGGGGTGATCTTGCCGTCGACGACGCGGATGTAGGTGACGACGCCGCGGTAGGTGTCGTAGACCGAGTCGAAGATCATCGCGCGGGCCGGGGCGTCGGCGTCGCCCACGGGTGCGGGCACCCGGTGGACCACCGAGTCGAGCACCGCGGGGACGCCGTCACCGGTCTTGGCGCTGATCCGCAGGATGCTGTCGGGGTCGCAGCCGATGAGGTGGGCGATCTCGGCGGCGTAGCGCTCGGGGTCGGCGGCCGGCAGGTCGATCTTGTTCAGCACCGGGATGATCTCGAGGTCGTGCTCCATGGCCAGGTACAGGTTGGCCAGGGTCTGCGCCTCGATGCCCTGCGCGGCGTCGACCAGCAGGATCGCGCCCTCGCACGCGGCGAGCGAACGGCTGACCTCGTAGGTGAAGTCGACGTGGCCCGGGGTGTCGATGAGGTGCAGGACGTGGTCGCGCATCTCGCCGTCCGGGCCGGCGGCGCACCAGGGCAGGCGCACGTTCTGCGCCTTGATCGTGATGCCGCGCTCGCGCTCGATGTCCATGCGGTCGAGGTACTGGGCGCGGTAGGCCCGGTCCCCCAGCACGCCGGTCATCTGCAGCATGCGGTCGGCCAGCGTCGACTTGCCGTGGTCGATGTGGGCGATGATGCAGAAGTTGCGGATACGGTCCGGCGGCGTGAACGTCTCGTCGGCGTAGCCCTTCGTGCCCGGCCGTCCGGGGTTGCTCGCGGACTGCTGGGTGGTCTGGGTCAACGGGATCCTCACGTCTCGCACGGTCGGGCTCGCCCACCATCGTCCCACGACGGCGCTCCGGGGCCGGTCGGCGGAGCGTCGAGGTGAGGTTGGTAATCTGGGCGGCACTGCGTGGTGCGGTCGAGCGCCCCCGCGCGCTCCCGTGCACAGAACTCCGACGGACGAAGGTTCGAACACCCCGTGGCGAACATCAAGCAGCAGGTCAAGCGCAACCGCAAGAACGAGGAAGCGCGCCAGAAGAACAAGGCGGTCAAGTCGCGCATCAAGACCGCGATCCGCCGCTACCGCGAGGCCACCGAGGCCGGCGACGTCGACCTCGCCGGCGAGCGCCGCCGCGAGGCCGGCCGGCTGCTCGACAAGGCCGTCAGCAAGGGCGTCATCCACAAGAACCAGGCGGCGAACAAGAAGTCGCGCATGGCCCACCGCGCCGAGCGCTTCACGGTGGACGCCAAGGCGGGCAAGACCCCGGCCTGAGCCACCTCGCACGTCACAGAGCCCGTCCCCGGTCCGCCGGGGGCGGGCTCTCGTCGTGGGTGGGGGTCGTCGTGGCCGGGGTGGCACGGACCCCGTGCAAGCCCTGCGGCCACGCTGGCGCTGGGTGACAGGAAAGCCGCGTCGATCACGAGCGTGGCGAGCTCAGCGCCGCGAGCTCCCGCGGGCGGCGAGGACCTGCTCGACGGCGTACTCCAGGGCGTAGGCCGGGTCGGCGGCGGCGCCCTTGACGTCCGCGTTGAGGTCGGCCACGACGCCCATCGCCCGCGTCAGCCCCTCGTCGCCCCAGCCTCGACCCTGACCCTGGGCCTTGCGCACCTTCCACGGCGGCATCTTGAGCGCCGACGCCATGGCGTACGGGTCGCCGCGGCCGGCGGCGTTGACGCGCGCCACGGTGCGCACGGCATCGGCGAGGGCGTCGGCCAGCAGGACATGAGGCACGCCGGTCTCCAGCGCCCAGCGCAGCGACTCGAGGGCCGCCGTCCGGTCCCCGGTGATGGCCCGCTCGGCGACCGCGAACCCCGTGACCTCGGCGCGGCCCCGGTGGAAGGCGCGCACGGCGTCGGCGTCGACCTGACCGCCGGAGTCCGACACGAGCTGCGACGCGGCCGCGGCCAGCTCACGCAGGTCGGAGCCGACCGCGTCCATGAGCAGCCCGAGCGCGTCGCCGGTCATCCGTCCGCCGGCCTGGCGGACCTCGCTGCGCACGAAGTCGGCGCGCTGGTCGTCGGAGAGCCCCGCCGCCGAGGCCTCCGTGGCCCCGGCGCCGCGCAGGCCCTCGAGCAGCGCGTCCCCCTTCGCACCGCCCCCCTTGCCGCCCTTCGCGGGCTTCCGCGCCTTGCCGCCCTTGGGCGGGCCGCGGTGCACGACGACGAGCGTCACGCCGTCGCTCGGGGCGCGGGCGTAGTCGAGCAGCAGCGTGGTGACCTCGGCGCTCGCGTCGTGGGCGTTCTCGATCACGACGACCCGCGACTCGGCGAACAGCGACGGGCTCACGAGCTCGCCCAGCACGCCCGCGGTGATCTCGCCGACCGGGAGGTGCGCCACCTCGACCGCGGGGTCGGCCTCGCGGGCCGCGGTGACCGCCCGCGCCACGGCCCGCTCGACCAGCAGCGACTCGTCGCCGACGACGAGGTGCAACGGCGCGGTGACCTCGGGCGCGGTCGTGGGGCTCACGGACCGATCGTGTCACGGGGGTCCGACGGCTCCGGGTCGTGCTGTCGTGCCGGCCGCCGTGAGGGACGTCTCGCCTGGGCGCGCTCGGTGGTCGAGGTGTGACCCGTGCCGTAATGTGCTCCGCCGGGCGTCCAGGGGCGCTCGACAACCGAATACGGCTCATCCAGAGGGGTAGAGGGAACGGCCCGACGACACCCCGGCAACCGGCGCAGCGCGCTCCGCTCGCAGCGATCACGGTGCCAATTCCGACCCGTTCGCGGGGAAGATGAGGAAGGATTTTCCTTTCATGACGCTCACCGCCCAGCCGACGACGACGTCGTTCGATCTCGGCCCGGCCACCGCTCTCGCCTGTCGCGCCTGCGGCCACCGCATGGACCTCGCCGCCGAGTTCGCCTGCCCGCAGTGCTTCGGGCCCCTCGAGATCGCCTACGACTTCGGCACGGTCACCCGCGAGGACATCGAGCGCGGTCCCCGCAGCATCTGGCGCTACAAGTCGCTGCTGCCGGTGCCCACCACCGTCGAGTCGCACCCGAACATGGACCCGGGCTGCACCCGCCTGCTGCGCGCCGACCGTCTCGGCGCCGAGCTCGGCATCCGCAACCTGTGGGTCAAGGACGACACCGGCAACCCGACGCACTCCTTCAAGGACCGCGTCGTCGCCGTCGCCCTCGCCGCCGCCCGCGAGCTGGGCTTCACCACGCTCGCCTGCCCGTCGACCGGAAACCTCGCCAACGCCACGGCCGCCGCCGCGGCCCGCGCGGGCTGGGACTCGGTCGTGCTGATCCCCGCGTCGCTCGAGCGCGCCAAGATCCTCATGACCGCGGTGTACGACACCAACCTGCTGGCCTGCGAGGGCACGTACGACGACGTCAACCGCCTGGCCACGGAGCTCGCCTTCGACCAGGAGGACTGGGCGTTCGTCAACGTCAACGTCCGGCCCTACTACGCCGAGGGCTCGAAGACCCTCGGCTACGAGGTCGCCGAGCAGCTGGGCTGGCGCATCCCCGCGCAGACGGTCATCCCGATCGCCTCGGGCTCGCAGCTGACCAAGGTGGACAAGGCCTACGGCGAGCTGATCTCGCTCGGGCTCGTCGACGACGCCGAGTACAAGGTGTTCGGCGCCCAGGCCGCCGGCTGCTCGCCGGTGTCCACCGCCTTCCGCGAGGGCACCGACGTCGTGCGCCCGCAGAAGCCGGACACGATCGCCCGGTCGCTGGCGATCGGGAACCCGGCCGACGGGCCGTACGTGCTCGACGCCGTGCGCCGGTGCGGCGGCTCGATCTCCGACGTCACCGACGAGGAGGTCCGCGACGGCATCCGGCTGCTCGCCCGCACCGAGGGCGTGTTCGCCGAGACCGCCGGCGGCGTCACCGTGGCCAACGCCAAGAAGATGGTGGAGTCCGGCGACCTCGACCCGGACGCCGACACCGTCCTGCTCATCACCGGCGACGGACTGAAGACCCTCGACGCCATCGAGCACCAGGTGGGCCCCAAGGCGACGATCCCGGCGAC
Organism: Actinomycetospora sp. CA-053990; assembly: GCF_050948445.1. Lineage (NCBI taxonomy): Bacteria > Bacillati > Actinomycetota > Actinomycetes > Pseudonocardiales > Pseudonocardiaceae > Actinomycetospora > Actinomycetospora sp. CA-053990. The sequence goes on from NZ_CP192043.1 coordinate 4,359,656, forward strand.
GTCCACGGCGGTCCGCGAGGCGCTGGGGCTGTAGCTCCGCTCCGCGAGGGGCACGCTGCGCAGTTCCGACGGGCCCGTCCGCCTGCCGGACGTGCCCCTCGCGCCGGGGTCGTCGTCGCGTCGGACCGTGTCCTCAGGACACGGTCGTCTCACCGTCGCCTCGGGTCGGGGCGCGGATCGCCGCGGGCGACGACGACGGGGCCGGCGCGCGGGTCGGCGCCGACGGCCACGGCCAGGTCACCGGACTCGTCGGTGCGCCGGACGAGGGCGCCGCTGCCGGCGAGCAGGCCCATCACGCCCGGGTTCGGGTGGCCGTAGGTGTTGCCGCGCCCGACGCTGACCAGCGCCAGCGAGGCCCGCGCCGCGGTGAGGAAGGTCGGCAGCGACGACCGCGAGCCGTGGTGCGGCACCTTCAGGATCTCCGCATGCAGGTCGCCGGCCGTCCCGAGCAGGGACGACTGGGCCGATCTCTCCGCGTCGCCGGGCAGGAGGACGCGCCCGACGGGGGTGTGCGCCCGGAGCACCACCGACGTGTCGTTCACCGCGCTCCCGTCCTCGCCGTCGACGTGGGCGACGGTGCGGACAGGACCGAGCACCTCGAGCATCAGGCCGGGCCAGCGCAGGACGGTCCCGCGCCCGAGCCCGACCAGGGGCGCGCGGGCGGGCGCGGTCCGGCGGGTGACCTGCGCCAGGGTGTCGGCGGGCTCGCGCGCCGGCCCGAGCGCGACGCCACCCACCGCCCGGCCCGCGAGCGCCCCGGCCAGACCACCGACGTGGTCGGCGTGCAGGTGCGTCAGCACCACGAGGGCCAGCGACCGGACGCCGAGGCGGGCGAGGCAGCCGTCGATCGCGCCCGCGTCGGGGCCGACGTCGACGAGGACCGCCCGGCCCGGTTCGCCGGTGGCGAGCACCAGGGCGTCGCCCTGACCGACGTCGCACGCCACGAGCGACCACCGCGCGGGCGGCCACCCGGGCGGCACGACCCGAGTGGGCACGAGCACCAGCAGCGCGCCGACCAGCACCGCCGCCACCACCGCACGGAGCCGACGCCACCGCAGCGCCGCCCCGACGAGCACGACCACGGCGGCGAGGGCGAGCGCGCCCGGCACCCCGCCCGGCCACGCCAGCGTCGCGCCCTGGACGGCCGCGCACCGTCGGGCCGCCCACACCAGCCACGACACCCCCGGCCCCGCGAGCCACACGAGCGCCTCGGCGCCCCCGGCCCACCACGGCGCGACCGCGGCGGCCAGTACGCCGAGCACCGTCACCGGCGCGATCACCGGCGCGGCGAGCAGGTTGGCGACGACCGCGACGAGGCTGACCTCGCCGGACAGGCCGGCGATCACCGGCGCGGTGACGACGTGTGCGGCGACGGGCACCGCGAGCGCCTCCGCGATCCCGGGCGGCACCCCGCGGGCCCGCCACCGCGCGACCATCCCGGGCGCGAGCAGCACGAGCGCCCCGGTGGCGAGCACCGACAGCGCGAACCCGGGATCGGTGGCGAGCCCGGGGTCGACGAGCAGCAGGACGATCACCGCCGCGCAGAGCGCCGGCACCACCGACCGTCGGCGTCCCACCGCGAGCGCGAGCACCGTGACCCCGCCCATCGCCGCCGCCCGCAGGACGCTGGGGGACGGCCGGACGAGGACGACGAAGCCGGCGAGCGCCAGGGCCGCCAGCACCGCCGCGGTGCGCGGACCGGCCCGGGCGAGGCGCGCGAGCAGCAGCACGGCGCCGCAGATGATCGCGACGTTGGTGCCCGACACCGCCGTGAGGTGGGTGAGGCCTGCGGTGCGGAAGTCGTCGGCGAGCCCCGGCGAGACGCCCGAGGTGTCGCCGACCACGAGGCCCGGGAGCAGGCCCGCCGGGTCCTCGGCGAGCACGGCGCGGGCGGCGTCGCGGAGCCCGCCCCGCAGGTCGCCCGCGACCCGCTGGACCCGCGGCACCGGCCCGACCTCCCCGGGCGGCCCGCGGACCTGCAGCACCGCGACGGTGAGGTCCGCGCGGTCGGGCGGACCGAGCCGGCCCCGGGCGCTGACGACCTGCCCCGGCAGCAGCCCCGCCCAGTCCTCGGCGGGCGCGAGGAGCACCACGCGGCCCCCGGCGCGCCACGGCACGCCCGCCCCGACCTGCCCGCCCAGCAGCTCGCCCCGCACCACCACCCGGCCGGGCCCCGGCACCGTCGACCGGACCGGACGCGGGTCGGCGGTCACCACGACGTCGAGCCGCGCCGACACCCCGTTCCCGGTGGCCGGCCGCAGCGGGTGGCTCGCGACGGCGAAGGCGCCGAGCCCGGCCACCAGCCCGACCGCCGCCGCGCACCCGCCGGTCGCGACGACCACCGCGCGCAGCCCGGGCCGGGACCCGGCGAGCGCGGGTCGTCGCGCGGCGACCACGACCGCCGTGGTGCCGGCGAGGACCAGCACCAACGCGGCCCCCACCCGGCGGTCAGCGCGGCGATCGCGACGCCCCAGGACGTGAGCGCCGCGGGCACGAGGCGCAGGTCGGGCGGCGGCGGCTGCTCCGGCTCACCGGGCGTCGGTGGAGGCCGCCGGTCGCTCACACCGAGACCAGGTCGCGCAGGGTCGCGAAGCGCGCGTCGCCGATGCCGCTGACCTCCTGCAGCTGCTCCACGGCCGCGAACCGCCCGTTCTGCGTCCGCCACTCGAGGATCCGCTGCGCGGTGACCGGGCCGACGCCGGGCAGCTGATCGAGCTGCTCGAGGGTGGCGGTGTTGAGGTCCACCCGCCCGCCGGGGGCGCCGCCCGCTCCCCCCGACCCGCCAGCCGACCCGGGCGCGGCCCCGCCCGCGGCAGCTCCCGCCGGCGGCGTCACCGGCGTCGGCACGCCGACGACCACCTGCTCGCCGTCGGTGACGCGCGCGGCGAGGTTGAGCCCGGTGAGGTCGGCGTCAGGTGTCGCACCGCCGGCGGCGTCCACGGCGTCGCCCACCCGGCTGCCGGGGGCGAGCCGCACCAGCCCGGGCCGGGCGACGCGCCCGGACACCGAGACCACGAGCGGCCCGGTGTCCGCGGGCGCCGCCACGGGCAGCACCGGGCCCGCCGGCGGAGCTCCCGCGACCAGGGGCAACGACGGCACCGGCTCCGGTACCGGGCGCTCCGCCCACACGCCCACGGCCGCGACCACCGCCGCCACGGCCGCCACCGCGGCGAGGGCGAGCGCACCCGTCCGGCCCGGGTCCCAGCGCGCGCCGGCCCAGGAGGCGGGCAGCCACCGCGCCACCCATCGCTGCGCCCGTCGGCCGCGCTCGGGCGGGTCCCAGGCGCTGCCGGCGCGGGCCGCCCGCGGCGGGTCGTCGTCCTCGTCGTCCCACCACTCGGGCTCGGGGTCGGCGGCGGGCCGCGAGCCGCCGACCGGCACCCGGAGCCGCGCGGCCGGCGTCCCCGGCGGCGCGCCCGGCCATCCGACCCGCACCGGAGCGTCGTCACCGAGTGCGCCGAGATCGTCGGGCTCGCCCACCTCGACGTCCTCCGGCCCGCCCCACCCCGCCGCCGAGGAGCGCTCGCGGAACCCCTCGAGGAGCGGAGCCGGGTGCGGGCGCCGCCGGTGGCGGGCGCGGACGGGTAGCGCATGCCCGGGACGCTAGGAACGCGCCGGCGGTCCGGGACAGCACGCGGGAGCCGCCTGGGGACGACGGGACGGGGTGGGGACGGACGCCGGTCACGACGGGCGCGCTCCACACCCGCCCGGCCCACGGCGCTCGACCCGTCGGACCGCGGCCGCCTCGAGCGGCGGCCTCAGCCCCGGTCGGCCAGGGCCTTCTCCACCGTGCGGCCCACCGCGTCCCCCACGGCCGCGTGCGCCGCCCAGCCCCAGTGGATGCCGTCGGGGTTGCCGTGGCCGCGCAGGACGTGGTCGGCCACCAGGGGCGCCGGGTCGACGAGGGCGACTCCGCGCCGGGACGCCCACGTGGTGAGCGCGGCGACGTGCCGCTCCCGCCCGGCGTGCACGCCGCCGTAGGCCGGCGCCCGGTGCACCGCGGGCAGCATCCCGACGACGGGCAGGCCCGGGATCAGCGTCGTCACGGCGACGCGCAGGCGCTCGAGATGCCGCACGGTCTCCCCGGCGGCAGCGCCACCGGTCCGGCGGCACCGAGCAGGCGCGCCGCCCGCGGCGTCAGCCACCCGTGCGCGTCACGGACGGCCCGCCTCAGCGGGGCCGGACGCAGCGCCGGGATCGTCTCGCGCAGCGCCGTCGGCACCGGCGAGGGCAGCGTGTCCATGCCCCCGACCCCGAGGACCACCGCGTCCGCGTGCCGCAGCGACGCCCAGATCCGCGGGTCGCCGACCATCGCGCGCCATGCGTGCCGGGCAGTCCACCCGAGGCCGGCGTGCAGCTCGGCCCGCCCGTCCACCACCGACGCGGCGACGTGCGGCCACAGCCGCGGCTCGTCGGCCGGCTCGGCCCGGTCGGGCCCGTGGAACGACAGCGAGTCGGCGATCACCACGAGCACCGGGCCGGAGCTCACGTCGCCGCCAGGCCCCAGGCCCGCAGGCGCCACCGGTCGAACCGCTGCTCCAGCACGGCCCACGCGCAGTTGTGCAACGGCTGCAACGAGTGCCACGCCGACACCGGCCACCCGAGCGTCGAGGCCGTCAGCGCGCTGATCGTGCCGCCGTGCGCCACGACCATCGCGGTCTGCCGCTCGTCGGTGTCGGCCAGCTCGTCGACCAGCTCGGCAAGCACCGGGAGGGCGCGCTCGGCCACCTCGACGCGGGACTCCCCGCCGGGCGGCGCCCACTCCGGGTCGCTGCCCCACGAGGCGAGCCCGCCGGGCCAGCCGGCCTCGACCTCGCCGCCGGTCAGGCCCTCCCAGTCGCCCAGCGCCGTCTCGCGCAGCCGCCCGTCGGGACGCGGGACGAGACCGGCCTCCTTGGCGATCGCGTCGGCCGTGCGCCAGGCGCGGACCTGGTCGGACGCCACGAGCAGCACCGGCTCGTACGTCGCCAGCACCGGCGCCGCGGCCAGGGCCTGGGCGCGGCCGGTGTCGTCGAGGTCGGGGTCGAGACGACCCTGCATCCTGCTCTCGGCGTTCCAGGTGGTCCGACCGTGCCGGACCAGGACCAGCCGGTGCAGGCTCACTCGCCGGCGGCGGTCTGGTCGCGGGGCGGGCCGTACACCTCGTCCGGCAACGTCAGCATCGGGCAGTCCTTCCACAGCCTCTCGAGGCCGTAGAACTCCCGCTCGTCACCGTGGAACACGTGGACGACGACGTCGCCGAAGTCGAGGAGCACCCAGCGGGCCTCCTGCGTGCCCTCGCGCCGCACGGGCTTGGCGTCGAGCGCGCGCAGCTTCTCCTCGACGTTGTCGACCACGGCCTGCACCTGGCGCTCGTTGGGCGCCGACGCGATGACGAAGCAGTCGGTGAGGGGAAGCCGCTCGGACACGTCGATGGCGACGACGTCCTGGGCGAGCTTGTCGGCAGCGGCGAGTGCGGCGGTCTCGGCCAGACGGCGCGCGCGATCGGTGGCGGGCACGAAACCCTTCGAGGTCGTGGAGCGGGGGCGTACCGATCCTACTCGACGCCGCTGGAGGCCTCGTCGCCGTCGCGGGACCGCGCCCCGGCGGGTCGCCGCGCATACTGGGGCGATGCCGGATTTCGGGGACGGGCTGGCCCAGGGAGCCGATCTCGTGGCCGCCGCCGAGGACGCCGTCGCGCAGGCCACCGCTCCGCTGGGGGGTCGGCGGCCCGACCTGCTCGCCGTCTTCGTGTGCCACCCCGACCCCGACGAGATCGGGCGCGCCGGGGCGCGGGCGATGGAGGTGGCCGGGGCACGGGTGGCCGTCGGCTGCAGCGCCGGCGGCGTGATCGGCGACGGCCGGGGCGTCGAGGCCCGGCCCGCGGTCGCCGTCTGGGCCGCCGCCCTGCCGGACGCGACGCTGACCCCGTTCCGCCTCGACGCGAGCCGCACCGAGACCGGCCTCGTCGTCGGCGGCATGCCGAAGGACGCCGGCGCCGACGAGGTCGGCCTCCTGCTCGCCGACCCGTACACCTTCCCCATCCAGGGCTTCGTCGAGCAGTCGGCCGAGGTCCTGGGCGGCCTGCCCCTCGTCGGCGGCCTCGCCTCCGGCCCGGGAGGTGCGGGCGGGACGCGGCTGTTCCTCGACGGCGTCGTCCACGAGCGCGGCGTCGTCGGTGTCACGATCGGTGGCGACGTCCGGGTGCGCACCCTGGTCAGCCAGGGCTGCCGGCCGATCGGGCCGACCATGACGGTGACGGCCGCCGAGGGCCCGCACCTGAAGGGGCTCGCGGGCACGCCGGCCTACACGAAGCTCGAGGAGATCGTCCGCGGCCTCGAGGAGGCCGATCAGCAGATGGTCGCCCGGGGCCTGCACCTCGGCATCGCGATGAACGAGTACGCCGACGACCACCGGCAGGGCGACTTCCTCATCCGCGGCGTGGTCGGCGCCGACCCGGAGCAGGGCTCCATCACCGTCGGCGACGTCGTCGAGGTGGGCCGCACCGTGCGGTTCCAGGTGCGCGACGCCAGCAGCGCCGACGCCGATCTCGACTGGCTCATGAGCCGCTTCCGCGGCGAGGGCGCGACGGCCGGCGCGCTGCTGTTCTCGTGCAACGGGCGGGGACGGGCGATGTTCCCGGACGCCGACCACGACGTCGACGCGGTGCGCCGCGGCCTCGCTCCCGAGGGCGTCGCGGGGTTCTTCGCCGCCGGCGAGATCGGGCCCGTCGCCTCCCGCAACCACCTCCATGCGTTCACCGCGTCGGTGCTCGCCTTCGGGGACTGAGGGCGGAAACCGGGGGTCGCTGCGACGCCGCGGCGGGGCTCTCCTACCGTGGTCGCGCCCACCACCGCCCGCCCGGAGGACCACGAGCGCCCGATGAGCCTCGCGTACCCGCAGGCCGAGCCCCTCCCGGAGGACGTCGTGTCCCTCCTGAGGGGCCCGAACCGCTGTGTGGTCGCGACGGTCATGCCCGACGGGTCGCCGGAGACCACGGAGACCTGGGTGGACACCGACGGCACCCACATCGTGATCAACTCGGTGGAGGGCTTCCAGAAGGTCGCCAACGTGCGGCGCGACCCGCGCATCTCCGTCGCGGTCGCCGACGCGGGTCGCCCGCAGCGCTACGTCACGCTGCGCGGCCGGGTCGTCGAGGTGACGCCGCAGGGCGCGGCCGAGCACATCGAGGCGCTGTCGCGTCGCTACCTCGGCGGTCCGTACCACTGGAACGACGGCCCGGGACACGCGCGCCGCATCCTGCGCATCGCACCCACGGCCGTGCACCGCCCGGGCTGATCCCGCCTAGCGGTGCACCGCGGTGCCCTCGCTGCCGCCGCTTCGGGCCAGCCACTTGGCGAAGCAGTCGTCCGCGCCGAAGCCCTGGCGGTCGCACCACGAGTTGGCCGCGCCCGCCGAGGACGACGGCGTCGCGAGCACCGTGACCCAGTAGTCGTCGCCGCCGAACACCGGCCAGTCGCCCGACCACAGCAGGCGCGCCCCGGGATGGCGGGCCCGGAGCTGCTCGTGCTCGGCGAGGATCGCCGCCGCGTCGTCGCTGCGTCCCGAGGCCACGGTGCCCGCCCGCTTGGACGACAGCTGCGGCACCCAGGCGTTCTCGACGGCCGCGAGCGCGGCCGCGTCGGAGCGGGCGAGACGTTCCAGCTCCGCCGCGGGGTCGACGGGCGCACTCGCGGCGGGCGCGACCGGCGACGACGTCGTGACGGGTGCCGCCTCCCCGGACGCCGCGAAGGGCGACCGGGCCGAGAGCCCGAAGAGCTCGGGGCGCACGAGCCCCACGCCGAGTCCGACGAGCAGCACGACGAGCACCGCCACCGCCGCGATCAGCCAGCCGTTCGATCCCCGCCGTCGCGGCGGCGGGCCCATCGAGGGCTCCGGCGGCCACGGACCCCACACCACCGGTGGGACCGGGCGCGGCGGGAGGGCCGGGAGCGCCGCCTGCGGGAGGGTCCGCGGGCCCTCGGCGCCCCACCGGGCGAAGCTCCCCGGGGCGTCGGCCCACTCCCGGCGCACCTCGGCGGGGAGCGGGATCCCCGTCCTGGGGGTGACCGGGTCCGTGATCGCTCCGGGTGCTCCGTGGGGCCCGCTGAGCGGGTCCGCAGGAGCAGTCGGGGCGATCATCGCTCGCCGAGGGGTGAGGATCGTGAGCGCGTGCCGGGTGGGCGGGGCCTGCTCGGTCTCCTCACCGACCTCCTCCGACGGCGTCACCGGCTCCGACGCCGGCCGCTGGTGCGGCACGACGACCGACGGCGGCAGGGTCAACGGCCCGGTCGGGGGGTCGACGGCGACGTCCGCCGGGGCCTCGTCCTCGGGCTGACGGTGGCGGCTCACGACGAGGTCGAGGTGAGCGTGCAGGCAGGGCTGCTCAGGGACGTCAACGTCGTGGTCGAGGGGCCCGGCAGATCGAAGGTCGTGCTCCCCGCCGAGGTCGTGAGGCTCAGGGTCCCCGCGCTCGCGCTGTACGTCCCGGACACGGCGCCGCTGAGCTGGCCGCCCGAGCCGAAGGCGACGGTCCCCGGGCCGAAGGGGCACTCCGAGCCCGCCGTCCAGGTGGTGCCGGCGAGCGCCGCCCCGGCGCTGGATGTCGACGGGGTCGTCGTGGTGGTCGACGACTCCGGGCTGGTGGACGTGGTGGTCGACGACCCGGGGCTGGTGGACGTCCCGGGACCGGTGTCCCCCGGGGGGACACCCGTGGCGTCTTCCCCGCCGGCGGCCGGAGCGACGACGTCCGGGGCCGAGCCGCTGCGGTCCTCCGCGCCGTCCTGGGTGCCCGCGCCGGCCGCCTCGTCGCTCTCCTGCTGCTCCCGGTCCTCGGGGAAGGCCGCGTGGACGTTCACGTTGATCACGTCCCGCTCGCCGTCCGTACCCCGCGGGCGGTCGTGGCCGCGCCCGGTGTGGACGTCGATGATCGTGTAGTCGTTCGTCACTGTCGTCGTCTGGTGGTTGATGATCGTGACCGAGTTCGAGGTGAACGAGGTCCACCGCGGGCCGACGTAGGCGACGGTGCTGAAGGACTGCGGAGCCGTCAGCGGGTTGCCGCAGAAGCACCGGGTGACGGGGTTGCCGTACGGGTCGACGAGCACCGCCGTGCCGGCCTGGAGCACCGCGGGCCAGGACGTGACGCTGCCGTCGCTCCAGCCGTGGTTGGTGACGTAGGTGTCGGAGCGCAGGACCACCGAGGTCAGCCCGTCGACGTAGCTCGAGATCGTCGACGACGACCCGTCACGCAGGCCGAGGACCGACGCCCAGCCTGCGGCGCGGTCGGGGTGCGCGCCCAGGTAGCGGGTGAGCTGGGAGCGGTCGCACGACGCGTCGTCGCCGGTACCGCCGTAGAGGCCCGGGGTCGTGCCGGAGTGCCGTCCGCCGGTGTTCGCGACTGGCCGGACGTCGGGGACGTCGGAGCCGACGCTGTCCATGAACGGGTTGGCGCCCGCGGTGGCCACCGGCTCGAGGGCGACCTCGGCCGGCGCGCCCATCTCGCGGGCGACGATCACCCCGCCGAGGGCGGCCACGAGCATCCCGAGGACGACGATCAGCGCGATCATCCCGCGGGACGGACCCCGCGCCGGCAGCGGCGGAGCCTGCGGGACGACGGGTTGCGGCGGCGTCAGCACCGAGATCACTCCCCCCGAGCGGCCGGGCCCCGACCGGGCTCGACCTTCGAGGAGATCTCGGGGAACAGACACAGTGCGTTAGTCGGCGCGCGGCACCGTCACTCGTCCGTGGGTGGGATCGACACCGAACGGTCCAGCCGAGGGCTACTCAGAGGACACGTGCTCCGTCGGTCCGAGCACCGAACCTTCACCTCGCCGGCGGTACAACCCGCGCTTGGCGATGTACTGCACGACGCCGTCGGGCACGAGGTACCAGACCGGTTCGCCGGCGGCGACGCGCTCGCGGCAGGCCGTCGAGGAGATCGCCATGGCCGGCACCTCGAGCAGGCTCACCGAGCCGCTCGGGAGGTGGCCGTCGTCGAGGTCGAACCCGGGCCGCGTGACCCCCACGAAGTGCGCGAGCCGGAACATCTCCTCGGCGCGGTGCCACGACAGGATCTGCTCGAGCGCGTCGGCGCCCGTGATGAAGAAGAGCTCGTCGTCCGGGAAGATCGTCGCGAGGTCCTGGAGGGTGTCGACGGTGTAGGTCGGCCCGTCGCGGTCGACGTCGACGCGGCTGACGGTGAAGCGCGGGTTCGAGGCCGTGGCGACGACGGTCATGAGGTAGCGGTCCTCGGCGGCGCTGACCGACTCGCTCGTCTTGCGGTAGGGCTGCCCCGTCGGGACGAACACGACCTCGTCGAGCGCGAAGCGGACCTGGGCCTCGCTGGCCGCGACGAGGTGCCCGTGGTGCACGGGGTCGAAGGTGCCGCCCATGACCCCGATCCGGCGTTGTCCCACCCGGTCAGCCTAGTGATCTCGACTAGACCGGCAGGAGCCCGGAGACGACCCCCGCGAGCTGGGCCGCCGTCCGGCACTCGTGCATCGGCACGACCTGGCCGTAGCGGCGGGCCGCGGAGTCGCCGGTCCCCCACTGCGCCTGTGGCTCGGGGTTGAGCCAGTGCACGTGACGGGAGCGCTCGGCGAGGTCGCCGAGGACCGCGAGGTTCGGGTCGCGGTAGTTGGTGCGGCCGTCGCCCAGCAGCAGCAGCGACGTGCGCGGGCCGACGACGTCCGGCCAGCCCTCGCGGAAGCGCCCGAGCGCCGAGCCGTAGTCGCTGTGCCCGTCGAAGGCGATGAGGCCCGGGCGTGCGGTGATCTCGGCCATCACGCCGCCGAGGTCCGACCCCGGCCCGAACAGGTCGGTGACCTCGACGCACCCGTCCACGAAGCAGAAGATCCGGATGCGGGAGAACTGCTCGCGCAGGGCCTGGACCAGCATCATCGTGAAGTGGCTGAACCCCGCCACCGACCCCGAGACGTCGCAGAACAGCACCAGCTCGGGGCGCCCCGGACGCGGGCGCCGGTACGCCGGGCGCATCGGCACGCCGCCGGTGGACATCGAGCGGCGCAGGGTGCGGCGCAGGTCGATCGGGCCGCGCCGCGCCCGACGGCGCCGGGCCGCGAGCCGCGACGCGAGGTGCCGGGCGAGCGGGGCGACGCGGCGGCGCAGGTCGGCGAGCTGCTCGGAGTTGGCGGTCAGGAAGTCGACGCGGTCGCCCTGCTTCGGGACGCCGGTGCGCGCCGCCGCCTCACGCCCGCGGACCTCCGCGCCCCGCCGGCGGGCCTCGTCGGTGACCATGCGGCGGAACGACGCGATCCGGTCCCGCACCTCGCGGCGCGAGACCTCCTCGGCGAACGGGCTGTCCCACGCCGCGTCCGCCCCGCCGCGCAGGTCGGCCAGCACGCGCGCCAGCAGCGTCTCGGGACGGACCGCGTTGAGCGCCTGGTACGCCGACCAGGTGGACGGCTGTCCCCCACCACCCTGGCCGCGGTCGCCTCCCCCGCCACCCTGGCCCTGCCCCTGACCGCCCTGGCCCTTCCCCACCGCGCCCAGCCCGTCGACGATCGCGCGCGCCAGCTCGGCCATCGCGGCGGTGTCACCGTCACGCAGCAGCCCGGCGAGCAGGTCGCGCAGCGCCTCGACGTCGACCGACCCGTCCTCGGCGTAGGGCAGCGCGACCTCGCCGAGCGCCGCGCCCTGCCCGAGCGGGAACCACAGGTCGAAGAGGGCGTCGAACACCGCGCGCTGCCCCGAGCGGCGCAGCATCGCCGCCGCGAGGCCCTCACGCAGCTGTTCGCGGCGCAGCAGGTCCAGCTCGGAGATCACCGCCGCGGCGTCCACCGACTCCCCCGGCCCCACGGCGATCCCCGCCCGCCGCAGCGCCCCGACGAAGTCGACCAGGTGGGCGGGCAGGCCGCCGTGCACGACGGGAGAGGCCATCGGTTCAGCCCCTTCAGTTCAGACGGAGCTCGGCGACGGCCCGCTCGGTGTCGGACTGGTGCTTGAGGACGACGCCGAGCGTCGCGCGCACCGTCGCGTCGTCGACCGTGTCGAGCCCGAGGGCCAGCAGCGTGCGCCCCCAGTCGATCGTCTCGGACACCGACGGCGCCTTGCGGAGCTGGATGCTGCGCAGCACCCCGACGATGCGGACGAGCTCCTCGGCGAGCGCCTCGGGCAGCTGCGGCACGCGGGTGAGCACGATGCGCCGCTCGAGCTCGGCGTCGGGGAAGTCGAGGTGCAGGTAGAGGCACCGGCGCTTGAGCGCCTCGGAGAGCTCGCGGGTGGCGTTCGAGGTCAGGAGGGTGAACGGGCGCTGTGCGGCCACCACGGTGCCGAGCTCGGGGACGGTGACCTGGAAGTCGCCGAGCACCTCCAGCAGCAGCCCCTCGACCTCGACGTCGGCCTTGTCGGTCTCGTCGACGAGCAGGACGGTCGGGTCGGTGCGCCGGATCGCGGTGAGCAGCGGGCGCGGGAGCAGGAACTCCTCGGAGAAGACGTCGTCGCGCGTGGAGTCCCACGCCTCGCCCTGGCTCGCGGTGATGCGCAGCAGCTGCTTGGCGTGGTTCCACTCGTAGAGCGCGCGCGCCTCGTCGATGCCCTCGTAGCACTGCAGGCGCACCAGGCCGCTGCCCGTCGCCTCGGCCACCGCACGCGCCAGCTCCGTCTTGCCCACGCCCGCGGGGCCCTCGACGAGCAGCGGCTTGCCGAGGCGGTCGGCGAGGAAGACGGTGGTCGCGACGGCCGTGGAGGCGATGTAGCCGACGTCGGCGAGCCGGGTGGCGACGTCGTCGACGGAGTCGAACAGGGCCTTCTGGGCCTTCTCGCCGACCGGCTCGGTGCTCACGCCCCGGCATCCTGCCCGGTGATCGGGCGCTTGTCCCGGCGTGGTGACGCGATGGCCATCGGTCGTCGTGGACGGGACCCACGGTCGCCCGGCGTAGGTATCCTCGGCGTCCGAACCGTCCCGTTCCCCGCGCGGCGCCCGCGTCCCCGGTCCGCGAGGGCAGCACGGGCGACCGCCGGTCGGTCAGCGACGACGCGCCCGGCAGCCGGAACCGTGCTGCTCCCCAGGAGGACCGGGCCCCATGGCCGACATGACGACGACCCGCCCGTCCCCGTGGCAGGGCGTGCTCGACCGCATCGAGGCCGCCCGTCGCGGCGACTCGAGCGAGTCGCTGGCCGCCGTCTTCGTCCTGGCGGCGACCGTGCTCGCGCTGGTCTGGGCCAACTCCCCCTGGGGCTGGACCTACGACGCGTTCTGGGACATCCAGCTCGCGATCACGGTCGGCGACACGGGCATCGACCTCGACCTGCAGCACTGGGTCAACGACGGCCTGATGGCGCTCTTCTTCTTCGTCATCGGGCTCGAGGTCAAGCGTGAGTTCGCGATGGGCGAGCTGCGCGACCGGTCGAAGGCGGCGGTCCCGCTCGCGGCGGCCGTCGCGGGCCTCGTCCTGCCGGCGCTGCTGTACCTGCTGCTCAACCCGTCGGGACCGGCCGCGTCCGCGTGGGGCGTCGTGATCTCCACCGACACCGCGTTCCTGCTCGGCGCGCTCGCCGTGGTCGGGCCAGGGCGGGCCGAGCGCCTGCGCATCTTCCTGCTGACGCTCGCCGTCGCCGACGACGTCGGCGCGCTGGCGGTCATCGCCGTCGTCTACACCGACGATCTGTCCCTCGTGCCGCTCACGGTGGGTGTGCTGGGACTGCTCGCGATCTGGCAGCTGAAGCGCCTGCGGGTGTGGCGCGGGGGCGGCTACCTGATCGTCTCGCTCATCACCTGGGTGGCCTTCTACGAGTCCGGTGTGCACGCCACCCTCGCCGGGGTCCTCATCGCCCTGCTGCTGCCCGTCTACCCGCCCAAGCGCGCACTGGTGGAACGGGCCGCCGCGCTCACCAGGGCGTTCCGGCAGTCGCCGAACCCCGAGTACGCGCGCTCGGCGCGGCTCGGGCTGGAGCGGGCGGTGTCGGTCAACGAACGGCTCATGCGGCTCTACCAGCCCTACACCGCGTTCATCATCGTGCCGGTGTTCGCGCTGGCCAACGCCGGCGTGCCCCTCACCGCGGAGACGCTGCGGGCGTCCCTCACCTCCCCGTTGACGTGGGGCGTCGTGCTCGGCCTCGTCCTCGGCAAGTTCGTGGGCATCACCGGGGCCACGGCCCTGTTCGCGCGCCTGCGCCCCGGCAGCCTCGCTCCGGGACTCCGGATCCCGCAGGTGGCGGGCGGCGCGGCGCTGTCGGGGATCGGGTTCACGATCTCGCTGTTCATCGTCGACCTCGCGCTGGACGACGAGCCCCTGCTCGCCGACGAGGCGCGCGTCGGCGTGCTGGCGGCGTCGGTGATCGCGCTCGTGCTGGGCTCCGGGGTCTTCCGCATCGGGGCGCGGCTCGGGCTCGAGCCCGAGGAGCCGTCCATGGAGCTGCTGCGGCCCGTGGACCCGCACCGCGACCACATCCGCGGCCCGGTCGACGCGCCGCTGACGATCGTCGAGTACGGCGACTTCGAGTGCCCGTTCTGCAGCAAGGCCACCGGCAGCATCCGGCAGGTCCGGGCGCACTTCGGCGACGACGTGCGCTACGTGTTCCGGCACATGCCGCTCGACGACTACCACCCCGACGCCCGCTCCGCCGCCGAGGTCTCCGAGGCCGCCTCGAGGCAGGGCCGGTTCTGGGACGTGCACGACGCCTTCTTCGCGCACAACGACGCCCTCGGACGCGAGGACCTGCTGCGCTACTGCGCCGACCTCGGTCTCGACGTCGACCGCATCGAGGAGGATCTCCGGGACGGCGACGCGCAGAACCGCGTGGCCGACGACGAGATCGACGCCCGCACCAGCGAGCTGCCGGGGACCCCGACGTTCTACCTCGGCGCGAACGGCTCGCCGCCGGTGCGCCACATCGGTCCCTACGACGCCGACACCCTGATCGCCGAGCTGACGCGTCAGCGCGAGGAGGCGCCCGACCCGGTGTGAGGCGCAAGGCACCACCCGGCCTGTCGGACCCGTCGTCCACCATGGAGCCATGACCGTCGCGACCGAGTCCGATCTGCGCGCCGACGCCGAGGCCACGCTGCAGCGCCTGGCCGGGCCCGACGCCGCGCTGCGCGAGGACCAGTGGTCGGCGATCCACGCGCTGGTGGCCGAGGGCCGGCGGGCGCTGGTGGTGCAGCGCACCGGGTGGGGCAAGTCGGCGGTCTACTTCGTGGCCACCGCGCTGCTGCGGGCGCGCGGGAAGGGGCCGACGGTGATCGTGAGCCCGCTGCTCGCGCTCATGCGCAACCAGATCGAGGCGGCCAACCGCGCCGGCATCCACGCGGTCACGGTCAACTCCGCCAACACCGACGACTGGTCACTGGTCTACGGCCAGGTCCAGTCCGGCGAGGTCGACGTCCTGCTCGTCAGCCCCGAGCGCCTGAACAACCCCGAGTTCCGCGATCAGGTGCTGCCCGAGCTCTCGCGCACCGCCGGGATGCTCGTCGTCGACGAGGCGCACTGCATCTCCGACTGGGGGCACGACTTCCGGCCCGACTACCGGCGGCTGCGCACGCTCATCTCCGAGCTGCCCGACGGCGTGCCCGTGCTCGCCACCACGGCGACGGCGAACGACCGCGTCACCACCGACGTGGCCGATCAGCTCGGGGTCTCCGGCCACGGCGACGGCGCGCTGGTGCTGCGCGGCGAGCTCGACCGGGAGTCGCTGCGTCTCGGGGTGCTCCCGCTGCCCAAGGGCGCCGACCGCTTCGCCTGGCTCGCGCAGCACCTCGACGACCTGCCGGGCTCGGGCATCGTCTACACGCTGACGGTCTCGGCCGCCGACGAGCTGGCCGCGTTCCTGCGCGAGCGCGGGCACCCCGTCGCCGCCTACACCGGCAAGACCGACCCGGCCGAGCGCGAGCGCGCCGAGGACGACCTGCTGGCCAACCGCGTCAAGGCGCTGGTCGCGACGTCGGCGCTGGGGATGGGCTTCGACAAGCCCGACCTCGGGTTCGTCGTCCACCTCGGGGCCCCGCAGTCCCCCGTCGCCTACTACCAGCAGATCGGACGTGCCGGCCGTGGCGTCGAGCGCGCCGAGGTGCTGCTGCTCCCCGGCCCCGAGGACCGCGACATCTGGGCCTACTTCGCCTCGCTGGCGTTCCCCGCCGAGCCCCAGGTCAGGGTCGCGCTGAGCGTGCTCGGCGACGCCGGCCGCCCGATGTCCACGGCCGCGCTCGAGCCGCGCGTGGAGCTCTCCCGCGGCCGGCTGGAGATGATGCTCAAGGTCCTCGACACCGACGGCGCCGTCCGCCGCGTGAAGGGCGGCTGGGAGGCCACCGGGCAGCCGTGGGAGTACGACGGCGCCCGCTACACCGGCCTCGCGAAGGCCCGGCGCGCCGAGCAGCAGGCCATGCTCGACTACATCGCCACCGACGGCTGCCGCATGGAGTTCCTGCGCCGCCAGCTCGACGACCCCGGCGCGACGCCGTGCGGGCGCTGCGACAACTGCACCGGCCGGCACGCGGACCCCACGATCGGCGAGGACGTCCGCGTGCAGGCGCAGGCGACGCTCGACCGGCCGGGGGTACCGCTCGCGCCGCGCAAGCAGTGGCCCAGCGGCATGGACGCCCTCGACGTCCCGCTCAAGGGCAAGATCAAGCCCGAGGAGGCGGCCGAGGACGGGCGCGCGATCGGGCGGCTCACCGACGTCGGGTGGGGCCCGCGCCTGCGGCCGCTGCTGCAGGGGGACGACCTCGTGCCCGACGCGCTGGTCGACGCGGCCGTGGAGGTCCTCAAGGGCTGGGACTGGGCGCAGCGGCCGGCCGGGATCGTGTGGCTGCCCAGCCGCGGGCGTCCGGCGCTCGTCGAGAGCTTCGCCCAGCGCATCGCCTCGATCGGCCGGCTGCCGCTCCTCGGCGCGCTGGCCGACAGCGCCCCGCCGCGCTATTTCGATCCCGAGGACGACAGCGAGCCGGAGCCGCCGAACTCCGCACAGCGCCTGGCCGAGGTGTACGGGCGGCTCTCGGTGCCGGCCGGCCTCGACCTCGGCGCGGGCCCCGTCCTGCTGATCGACGACGTCGCCGACTCGGGGTGGACGCTCACCGTCGCAGCGATGCTCCTGCGCCGGGCCGGGGCGCCCGGCGTGCTCCCGTTCGTGCTGGCCACCACCGGCTGAGCCTGTCGGTGCCGGGCTCGAGGAGGGGTCTGGCACCCTGCCCGGGGACACGGTCGCACCGCGCACGAGGGGGACGATGACCGCCGGGACGACGGTCGGTGAGCGCACCGAGCACCCCGTCGAAGGAGACCTGCGCCCCGAGGGCCCGCCCCGGGCGCCGGTCGTCGGCCGCGGGATCCGGCTGCTGCTCGCCGTCGGGGTCGCCCTGCTCGTGGGCGCGGGGCTGCTCGCCCGGCTGGGACTGGTGGGCGGGGACGCCATCGGCGCCGCGGACAACGGCGACGCCATCCGCCTGTACTGCGTCGCCGGGCTCGTGCCCGACACCTCCGACCGCGCCGCCCCGGGCCACGGGGTCGCCGTCACCGAGTACCGCACCGGCGGCCCCGGCTGTCCCCGCGAGGCGCCCACCTCCTCGGCCGGGCTGGTGCTGCAGGCGACCGTCGCGGTCACCACCGCCCTCGACGCCACGCCCCCGGCCCCGGACGGCTCCGACCGCTTCTCGCTGGAGTGGCTGGCCGCGGTCTACGTCGGTCTGCTCGCTGGTGGAGCGGGCGTCGCCGCCCTCGCCGCCACGTCCGCCCCTTCCCTGGCCGGCCGGCGAGCCGGACGGGTCGCCCCGGTCCTGCTCGCGGTGGTCGTGCCACCCCTGCTCCCGCTGCTCGCCGTCCCGTGGTGGTCCCGGTTCCTGGTCTCCTCCTTCAGCGAGTCGGCCGGCCTGCTCGGGGCGGCCTGGATGGCGTGGGGCCTGCTGACGGTCGCCGTCACCCGCCCGACCGATCGGGGCGCGCGGGCGGCGGCCCTCGGCCTGATCGCGCTGGGCGGGGTCGTCGCCGCCACGGGCAAGCCGGGGTTCCTGCCCGTCGGGCTCGTGGCGGTGGCGGTCTGCGCGGTCGTCACGATCGGTACCCGGCGGTGGTGGCGCCGGGCGCCGGGATCGCCGTCGCCCTGCTCGCCGTCGCCGTCGCCGCGCCCGCGGTGCTCTCGGGCATCGCCGCCCAGGACGCGGCCTACGACAAGGTCAACGCCCACAACCTCGCGTTCACCGCGGTGCTCCCCGAGTCGGGGCCGGCGGCGACGGCCGCGCTCGGCCTGCGCCCCGAGGCGTTCCGGCAGGCCGGCCAGCACTTCTACCTCGACGGCGGGCGCAGCGTGCCGGGGTGGGCGGAGACGGTGGGCGCGCGGCCCGACGAGCTGCGCTCCGCGGCGCGCCTGTGGGTGGCGCAGCACCCGCTCGTGCTGGCCCGGATGGTGCACCGGGGCCTCGTCGCCACCCTGCGGCCCCACATCCCCTACCTCGCGAGCGAGACGGGCGGGCCGCGCACGGTCAGCGGCTCCGTCCCCCGGCCCTCCTACCCCGAGGGCTCGCAGCTGATGGGCCCGACGTTCGTCTACTTCGACGGGCTGCCCGGGCGCTGGGTGCCCCCGACGGTCGTCGTCCTGGCCCTCCTGGCCGCGGCGCTGGCGCTGATCGCTTCCCGTGTCCCGCGCCTGGCGGCCGCGACGACCCCCACGGCCCGGGGGCTCGCGCTCGCTGCCGGCGCGCTCGCCGTCACCGCGCTCGGGATCGTGCTCGTCGCGGTGCTCGGCGACGGGTACTGCGAGCTCGCCAAGCACGTGTGGCTCGGCTCGTACCTGCTCGTCGTCACGGCTGCGACGCTGGTCGCGGGCGGTGTGGCCGCGGGCGCCGGGTGGCTCGGCGCCGAGGGGTTCCCAGAGGTCGGACAAGACGATCGGACGGACCCGACCGCGCGGCCGGTTCCCGACGGCGCCGCCGGGTGGTAACCACTCCGGTGTGACCATCGCCGCTCTGTACCGCTACCCCGTCAAGTCGATGCTCGGAGAGTCCCTGTCGCGCGCCACGTTCGACGAGCGGGGGGTGCTGGGCGACCGCGCCTACGCCGTCCTCGACGTCGAGACCGGCATCGTCGCCAGCGCCAAGGTCCCGAAGCGCTGGGCGACGCTGCTCGAGTTCTCGGCGGCGTTCGCCGGCGAGCCCGTGGCCGGGGAAGCGGCCCCGCCCGTGGTCATCACGTTCCCCGACGGGTCCACGCGCCGCAGCGACGACGCCGACATCGACCAGGCGCTCTCGGACGTGCTCGGCCGCGAGGTCAAGCTGATCACCACGCCGCCGGACGGCGTGGCGTTCGAGGAGCTCTGGGTCGACATCGACGGCATCGAGCGCGCCGAGCTGGGCCCCGAGCACATCATCGAGGCGACCACCAAGCGCCAGGAGGACACCGGCGAGGCGATCAGCCACTTCGACGTCGCCGCCTTCGCCCCGCCCGGCCGCTTCTACGACCTCGCGGCGCTGCACGTCGTCACCGAGTCGACCCTCGCGCGGCTGCGTGAGCTGGCGCCGGAGAGCGAGTTCGACGTGCGCCGCTACCGGCCGAACGTCGTCCTCGCCGACACCCCGCCCGGCTTCGTCGAGAACGACTGGCCCGGGCAGGAGATGACGCTCGGCGACGACGTCCGGGTCGCGTACACGTTCCAGACCATGCGGTGCGTCATGACGACGATGGCCCAGGGGGACCTCCCCGAGGACCGCAACACCCTGCGCACGGTCGCGAAGAACAACCGCATCCAGATCGACAAGCCCGAGGTGGCCGGGAAGTGGGCGTGCGCCGGCGTCTACGCCGACGTCGCCGCGGGCGGCGAGGTCGCCGTCGGCGACGCGCACGCCTGACCGGCCCCGCGTCGTCGAGGAGGACACCCCGTGGATCCCCGTTCGAGCACGGTCGACGGGGTGCTGGCGCGCAGCGCGCGCCGCACCCCCGACCGTGTCGCCCTGCACTTCGCCGACCGGACGTGGACCTACCGGGAGCTCGACGACGCCGTCACCCGCGCCGCGGGCTACCTCGGCGAGCTCGGTGTGTCCGCCGGTGACCGCGTCGCCGCCTACGGGCGCAACTCCGACGCCTACCTGCTCGCCTTCCTGGGGTGCGCCCGGCTCGGCGCGGTCCACGTGCCGATCAACTACGCCCTCACGGGCGAGGAGCTCGGCTATCTGGTCGAGCAGTCGGGCAGCCGCCTGCTGCTCCTCGACCCGGCGCTGGCCGGCCCCGTCGACGCGCTGGAGAGCCAGCCGAAGCAGGTGGTCCCGCTGCGCGACGCGGCGGGCTCCCTGCTGGAGCGCGCCCGCACCGGCGAGCTCCCGGAGCTGACCAGCACCGTCGCCGACACCGACCTCGTCCAGCTGCTCTACACGTCGGGCACGACGTCGCGGCCCAAGGGCGCGATGATGACCCACCGCGCGCTGGTGCACGAGTACGTCTCGTGCGTGCACGCGATGGCGATGGGCGACGGGGACGACCCGCTGCACCCGATGCCGCTGTACCACTCGGCGGGCATGCACTGCTTCCTCATGCCCTACCTGATGGTCGGCGCGGTCAACCACCTCATGGAGGCGCCCGACATCCCGGAGATCCTGCGCCGGGTCGAGGACGACCGGCTGGGGGCGCTGTTCCTGGCCCCGACGGTGTGGGTGCCGCTGGCCAACCACCAGGACTTCGGCACGCGGGACCTCTCGAGCCTGCGCAAGGCGTTCTACGGCGCGTCGATCATGCCCGGCCCGGTGCTCGCCCGGCTGCGTGAGCACCTGCCGGGGCTCGCGGTCTACAACTGCTTCGGGCAGTCGGAGATCGGCCCGCTCGCCACCGTGCTGCAGCCCGAGGAGCACGACGAGCGCCCGGAGTCGTGCGGTCGTCCGGTGCTGTTCGTCGAGCTCCGGGTGATCGACGACCAGGGCGACGACGTCGAGCCCGGAGGCACCGGCGAGGTCGTCTACCGCTCGCCGCAGCTCTGCGAGGGCTACTGGGACAAGCCCGAGGAGACCGCCGAGGCCTTCCGCGACGGCTGGTTCCACTCCGGCGACCTGGTGCGCATCGACGACCAGGGCTACATCACCGTCGTCGACCGCATCAAGGACGTGATCAACACCGGCGGTGTGCTCGTGGCGTCGCGCGAGGTCGAGGACGCGCTCTACACCCACGAGGCCGTCGCCGAGGCCGCGGTGATCGGGGTGCCCGACGAGCGCTGGATCGAGGCGGTGGCGGCGTTCGTGGTGCTCAAGGGCGAGGTGTCGTCCGAGGAGCTGATCGCGCACGCCCGCGGGCGGCTCGCGGGCTACAAGACCCCGAAGAGCATCCACGTCGTGGACGAGCTGCCCCGCAACCAGTCGGGGAAGCTGCTCAAGCGGGTCCTGCGCGACCAGGTGCCGTCCTGAGCGGCCCGCGGGTGTCCGGCCCGCCACCGGAGTCCGAGCGGCGCGGGAACTGGTTCACCCGCGGCGGCTGGTGGTTCATCGTCCACCTGCTCGGCGCCGGGCTCCTGCTCCCGGTACCGCTGGCCTCCGCCGCCGTCCGGACCCGGCGGCCGTGGCACGTGGTCGCCGCGGTCGGCTCGCTCGTCCTCGTGATCGCGACGTTCGTGTTCGTCGGCGCGGCGGACCGCGGTCCCGACGGCTCCACGACCGGCCTGTTCGCGACCCTCTCCTCGATGAGCATCCTCACGCTCCTCGTCGGCGGGCTGGCCACGCTGATCGTGGTCCGGCATCAGGTGTTCGGTCCCCGGGCCCGGCCCACCGGCTGGGACCGCCCGCTGCCGGACCCGGCCGTCGCCGCCGCGCTCGCGGCGCGCGGTCGTCGCGACGAGGCCCGCCGTCTCGCCGCCCAGGACCCCTGCTGGCCCACGAGCTGCGCGTCGGGCGCCCGGACCTGCCGCGCTCCTACGACGACGGCGGGCTCGTCGACCTCAACGCCGCGCCGGCCCAAGCCATCGCCCGCACCTGCGGGATCGCGCCGGAGCACGCCGGGCGCATCGTCGCGTGCCGCTCCGCGGCGGGCCGATTCGCCTCCGTCGAGGACGTGTTCGTCTGGGCGGACCTGCCCTACGAGATCTGGGACCACGTCCGCGACCGAGCCGTGGTGCTCGGGCGCTGATCGCCTGTGGTTACGGTGCGGCGCAGCCGAACCGGACCGAGGAGTGGGCGATGCAGGACGCGGTGACCGAGCACATCCGGGCGTCGCCGGAGACGGTGTGGGAGCTGGTCTCGGACGTCACGCAGACGCACCGCTATAGCGAGGAGACCTTCGAGGCCGAGTGGCTCGACGGCGCGACCGGGCCGGCGGTGGGCACGCGCTTCCGCGGGCACGTGCACCGCAACGGCCGGGGCCCGACCTACTGGTCGACCTGCCGGATCACCGCGTGCAAGCCGGGTCGCGAGTTCGGGTTCGAGGTGCTGGTCGGCGGACGCTCGATCAACAACTGGCACTACCGGTTCCAGCCCAAGGACGACGGCACCGACGTCACCGAGTCGTTCCGCCTCACCCCGAGCATCGGGACGCGGCTCTACTGGACGATGGCCGGCTGGGCGCGCGGGCGGACCAACCGGGCGAACATGCGGGCGACGCTGCAGAAGATCAAGGCGATCGCCGAGTCCGGGGGCTGATCAGCCGCCCCGTATCTCCCGGACCCCCGGCGCGTTCTCCCTGTGGACGACCGATCGGGGGGATCGTGGGCCGTAGGACGCGGGCTGTAGGGCGTGGGGTGGGTGCGGGGCTCGTGGCTCCGCTCGCGGCGGTGCTGGTGGCGACGGGGGTGCCGGCGTCGGCCGCCCCGTCGATCCCGATGGCGATCGGCATGGCGCCACCGCCGGCCCAGACCGAGGACGTCGAGCCCGCCCGGCTCCCGACCGCGGCGGCGACGCCGTCGCAGGTGGAGGACGAGCAGCTCACCACCCCGAGCCCCTCCCCCGACTCGGGCGGCGCACGGCAGGCCACGAGCCCCGATCCGCTCAAGCTCGTCGCGGTGACCTGGACCGGGCCGACACCGCAGCTCATCGAGCTGCGCAGCCGCCTCGCCACCGGGCTGTTCGGGCCGTGGACGCGGGTCGACCCGGTCGACACCGAGCGCGACGGGCGGCGCGCCGCCTCGACCGGCACCGAGCCGATCTGGGTGGCCGACAGCAAGGAGGTCCAGGTCCGGGCGAGCACCGACGGGCAGCCGGTGACCCAGCGGGTGGCGCTCACCTCGATCGACCCCGGGACCGGCAGCAACGACGCCCGGATCGCCGCCGCGGCCGTCACCCCCGGCGGGGCGACGGGCAGCCCGAGCAGCCCGGCCGTGGTGACCCGCGCGCAGTGGGGCGCCGACGAGCGCCTGATGACGTGGACACCGGAGTACACGCCCACCGTGCGCGCGGTGACCATCCACCACACCGCGGGCACGAACGCCTACTCGGCCGCCGAGTCCGCGGCCATCGTCCGGGGGATCTACACCTACCACGCCCGCACCCAGGGCTGGGGCGACATCGGCTACAACGTCCTCGTCGACCGGTACGGGACGGTGTTCGAGGGGCGGGCCGGCGGTCTGGCCCGCTCGGTGATCGCCGCGCACGCCGGCGGGTTCAACCGCGAGACCTTCGGCATCGGGATGATGGGCGACTTCACCTCGGTCGCCCCGCCGGCCGCCACCATCGAGGCGACGGCGCAGCTCGCGGCGTACAAGCTGGGCGGGCTCTACCGCGACCCGAACGCCACGGTCACGCTGACCAGCGCCGGGGGCGGCACGTCGCGCTACCCGAAGGGCCGCGCGGTGACGCTGCCGACCGTGTTCGCGCACCGCGACGTCGGCGCCACCGAGTGCCCCGGCAACACCGGCATCCGCTCCATGCCGACCATCCGCTCGCGCACCGCGGCACTCGTCGGCAACCTCGCCACCTACCCGATCCGCCAGAAGTGGCTGGCGCAGCGCAGCGTGCTCGCCGAGCCGTCGGTGGTCGAGAGCCCGACGTCGAGGTCGGCGCGCGTGACCCGGTTCTCCGGGAGCAACGGCGCGGTCTACTGGTCGAGCGCCACCGGGGCCTGGTCGGTGCAGGGCGTCATCAACTCCCGCTACGACGCGCTGGGCGCCGCGGGCTCGGTGCTCGGCCTGCCGCGGACCGACGAGAAGGCCACCCCGGACGGGCGCGGGCGCTACAACCAGTTCCAGTCCGGCGTCGTGTACTGGACCTCGGCGACGGGGGCCTGGCCCGTGCGGGGCCCGATCCTCACGCGCTGGGCGCAGCTGGGCTCCGAGCGGTCGAGCCTCGGCTATCCGAAGGGCGACCAGTTCGCGGTCACCGGCGGGGTGCGCCAGGACTTCGAGCGCGGCTACCTGCGCCTCAACACGAGCTCCGGGGCCGTGACCACGAACGCCTGAGCTACTCGGGGTGCCCGATCGCGGTCGACGCGGGGACCACGACGTACTGGCGCAGGCAGAGGTCGGTGAAGACCACGGGGCCGCGGGGGCCGGGGACGTGGTCGACGTTGATGCCGGTCTCCGGGACGCGGCGCAGCTTGACGCCGTCGAGCAGGCGGGTGGTGGCGTTCCAGAACGCGCCGGTGCCGGCGTAGGTGTCGAGGAACTCCCGCGCCGAGGCCTCGTCGGAGGTCACGATCGTCGCCGCGAGCCCCGACGTCTCGCGGTTGGCGGTGGTGGCCGCGTGCGCCGGGCCGTCCACGGGCGCCAGGGTCACCGTCGCCTCGTTCCCGTCGTCGAGCGCCCACTCGTGCCCGAGCGCGTGCTCGTGCGGGGGCAGCGAGGCGCGCAGGCCGTGGCCCTCGAGGAGCGCGACCAGGCCCGGGACGAGCTCGTCCCAGCGGTGGCGGTCGACGAGCAGGAGGTTGAGGCGGTTGCAGACGCCGAGCCGGTCGATCGACGAGGTCACGAGCGTGTGCGCGAGCTCGAGGGGCGCGGCACGGTCGACGTAGAGCACGCCGCCGCCGTCGGCGTGGGCGAGCGTGCGCACCCCGTGCTGGGCGGCCTCGAGGCCGAGCGAGCGCGTCGTGTCGCCGGAGCCGCGCAGGATGACCAGCGGGATCAGGCCCGGGCGGCGCACCAGCTCGACGGCGCACTCGCGGCGCGCGTCGGTGACGAGCACGACGGAGTCGGGGTCCAGGCCCGCGCCGGCGAGCGCGGGGGCGACGACGGCCTCCATCAGCGCGGTGGCCGACGCGAGCGCCGCGCCGCCGGTGCGCAGGACGCCCGCGTTGCGCGACTTCAGCAGCTGGGAGGCGACGTCGACGACGACGTTGGGGCGCGCCTCGAAGTTCGCCCCGATCACGCCGACGGGCCGGCGGCGTTCGATCAGGCGCAGCCCGTCCGGGCGCTCCTCGAGGACGGTGTCGATCTCCGGCGTCGGGATGTCGGCGAGCTCGACCAGCGACTGGGCCATGCCCTCGAGGCGCGCGCGGTCGAGGCGCAGGCGGTCGACGAGCGCCGAGGTGGTCCCTGCGCCCTCGGCGGCCTCGACGTCCGCGGCGTTCGCCTCGAGCACGGTGTCGGCGGCCTCGACGAGCAGCCTCGCCATGCCGCGCAGCGCGGTCGCGACCTCGTGATCGGTCGCGGCCGCCATCCGCGGGGCGGCTGCGGCGGCACGGCGGCCGCAGTCGGTGACGATCTCGGTGGGCGTGCGCTGCGTGGTCGCGGTCGGGGTGGTCGCGGTCGGGCTCGTCACGCCCGCCATTGTGCCCACCCCGCGTCCCCCCAGGGGCCCTGGCTCTGGAGCAGATAATCGTGACCGTTCCGTGACCTCGCGAGGGGCCCGGGAGCCCTTCGAGAGGCCGCCACTGTCGGGGGTCGCCTCTAGCGTCGTTCCCGTGAGCATCGACCAGGACGTCCGGTCCGGCCTCGCGGCCGAGCTGGACGCGCTCGCGCCCGGCGTGGGGCTGGTCGACGCCCTGGAGCGGCTGTCGCCGGCGGCGCTGGCCGGTGAGGACCTGGCGTCCTACGTCCGGGCGTGCGCACGGGCCCAGAGCCAGGCCGCGGCGGGCTTCCTGGAGGCCATCCACCACCTGGGTCGCGCGCAGGCGGGCCGCACCGACCGCCGCCCGGAGATCGACGAGTTCTCCGGCGACGAGGTCTCCGCGATCCTGGGCTGGTCGCGCACGATGTCCGGCCGCAAGCTCGACCTGGCCGACGACCTGTTCGGTCGGCTGCCCGAGGTCGGCGACGCACTCCGCACCGGGTGGCTGGACGAGCCCAAGGCGCAGCGGTTCTGCGAGTGGACGCGCGACCTCGCCGACGACCACGCCCGCCACGTCTGCTCCGAGCTCCTGCCAGAGGCCCCCGAGCTGCCGGTGGGCGAGCTCATCCG
Organism: Actinomycetospora sp. CA-053990; assembly: GCF_050948445.1. Taxonomy (NCBI): domain Bacteria; kingdom Bacillati; phylum Actinomycetota; class Actinomycetes; order Pseudonocardiales; family Pseudonocardiaceae; genus Actinomycetospora; species Actinomycetospora sp. CA-053990. The sequence continues at coordinate 4,385,874 of NZ_CP192043.1, forward strand.
GCGCATCGAGGAGACCGCGGCCGCGATCGATCCGGAGTGGGCGAAGCGACGCCAGAAGCGCGCCGAGAGGAACGCCCGGGTGATCCTCTCGCCCAACCCGTCGGGCACGGCCACCCTGTCGATCTGCGACGTCAACGCCGTCGACGGCCTGTCGATGCGCGACCGGGTCGACGCCCTCGCCGCCGCGGTGCGCGGGATGGGAGTGCTGATCCCGATCGGCACCCTGCGCGCCGCGGTGGCCGCGCGGCTGCTCGACGGCTCCCTGGCGGGCCTCGACGACCGGAACGTCGCCCTCACGCTGGCCGCGGAGTACCGCGACCCGCCGCCTCCCGAGCCCGACGGCGGCCCGGGCTCGCCCGAGGACGGGCCCGACGACTCCAGGCCCGACGACTCCGGGCTCGACGACTCCGGGCCTGACGATGGGCCGGACGAACACGGCCCCGACGAACCCAGCCCCGACGCCGCAGGTCCGGCCGACGGCGAGGCGCCGACGCAGGGCGTCCTCGACCTCCGGGACCTTCCCGAGCACGACCACCTTCCGCCGATGCTCGACGGGCCCGAGCCCGGCCCGGGGCGCGTGCGGAGCGGGACCTCGGAGCTCCGCCTGCGGCTCTCGACGGCCCTCGGGCTCGACCGGCTCCCGGGCACGGTCCCCGGATACGGCACCGTGCTCGCCGACGACGCCCGCGCCCTGCTCCGACGCCATCGCCGCGGCGAGTGGCGGGTCGTGCTCACCGACGACGGCGGCCGCCTCCAGCAGGTTCTGCTCGCCCGGCGACGACCCCGCCCCCGCGGCCCGTGCCCACCACAGCGCCCCGGGGACGAGCCGTGCACCGCCATCGTCGAGCTCCAGGTCCCGACGACGGTGCTGGCCGCCCTGAATCCTCACGAGCACGGAGCCTGGGCTCCGCTGCTCGCCGAGCTCCAGCAGCGGCTCCCCGAGGTCACCTCGCGCCTCGGCCACCCGCCCCGGCAGCTGACCGGCGATCCCGCACGCCGACGCCCGCGCGCCGAGATCGACCGCTGGGTCCGGGTCCGCGACCGGCACTGCGTCGCGCCCGGCTGCCGGCGTCCCGCGCACAAGGCCGACCTCGACCACACCGTCGACCACGCCCTGGGCGGTCCGACCTCGCCCTGGAACCTCGGCGTCTGGGACCGCCACCACCACCGCGCGAAACACCACGGCGGCTGGCGGGTCCGGCAACCGACACCGGGTCGCTTCGAGATCCGCACCCGCGCGGGCGTCCACCACACGACCCTGCCCAAGAGGATCCTGGAGCCGCTCCCCCGGCCCCGCCCTTCAGCGCGGCCTCGGCCCCTGCCGGACGAGGGCTGGAGCGAGGACGATCCCGGCTGGCGGCAGCGGTTCCTCCGCAGGACGGGCTCGGGCACCACCACCCACACCCCCGCGATCCCGCCGGCGGTGCACGCCGCGGACGACCCGCCGCCCTTCTGACGCGGGGCAGCGCCGCGTTGGGAACGCGTCAGCTCGAGGGACTGGTGGCCGCAGGATCGCTGGCCGCGGGATCAGCGGCGGCAGGGTCGGTAGGCGCGGCATCGGTAGGCGCGGGCTCGGGAACCGCGACCGTCGCACCGACCGGCACCAGGTCGTCCGCGTGCACGACCTCCCGCCGGTGCTCCGGCGCCAGGTCCTCACTGGACCGCCCGGAGATCTCCGGGAGCTCCTCGGCGTCGAAGGCGACGACCCCGCGGGCGACGACGTCCCCCCGCGGGTCGACGAGGTCGACGACGTCGCCGGCCTCGAAATCACCGTCCGAGCCCACGATCCCGGCCGCGAGCAGGGAGCGCCGGCGCCCGACCACGGCCTTCACCGCGCCGGCGTCGAGGTGCAGCCGCCCGCGCGTGCCCGCCATGTGGCGCAACCAGAAGCGCCGGGCCGACAGTCGCGGGCCGTGGGGCGCGAACACCGTCCCGACCTCGGCACCGTCGAGCGCGGCCGGGGCGTCCGCGGCCGCGGCGACGAGGACCGGCACCCCGGCACCGCTGGCGAGGTCCGCCGCGGCGAGCTTGGAGGCCATTCCGCCCGTGCCCAGGGAGGACGTCTTGCCGACGCGCACGCCGGCGAGGTCGGCGCCGCCCGTGACCTCCCGGACCAGCGTGGCTCCGGGGTCGCGCGGGTCGGCGTCGTAGACCCCGGCGACGTCACTGAGCAGCACCAGCGCGTCGGCCGAGATCACGTGGGCAACCAACGCCGCCAGCCGGTCGTTGTCCCCGAAACGGATCTCGTCGGTGGCCACGGTGTCGTTCTCGTTGACCACCGGGACGACACCGAGCCCGAGCAGGCGCTCGAAGGTGCGCTGGGCGTTGCGGTAGGGCTGGCGACGCACGACGTCGTGGGAGGTGAGCAGGACCTGCCCCACGGTGCGGCCGTGGCGGGCGAAGGCCTCGGCGTAGGCGCGGGTGAGGTGCAGCTGCCCGACGCCCGCGGCAGCCTGCTGCGTTGCGAGGTCCCGGGGCCGGCGCGGCAGGCCGAGCGGACGCAGGCCCGCCGCGATCGCCCCGGACGAGACGAGCACGACCTGGGTGCCGGCCGCGCGGGCGGCCACGGCGTCGACGAGCGCGTCGAGGCGCCCCACGTCGAGCCCGCCGTCGACCGACGTCAGCGACGTCGACCCGATCTTCACCACCAACCGCCGCGCCCCCGCGACGGCCTCGCGGGCAGTCATCGATCGTCGGCGCGGAGGTCGGCGGGCACGTCCTCGTAGTCCTCGTGCCACGGCGCGATGCCGAGCTCGTCGTCGTCGCGGTGGCGGCGGCGCTCGTCGCGGGCCGCGCGGCGCTCGGCCGCGGACGCCCGGTCGACGTTGTCGATGCCCTCGAGGCGGGGGTCGGTGCCGCGGTTGCCGCGCATCGCCGCCACGCCGGCCGGCGTCGAGGGCTCCCAGTCGAAGGTGTTGACGCCGATCGTCACCATGTCGCCGGGCACCGCCCCGGCCTCCGCGAGGGCCTCCTCGACCCCGAGACGGGCGAGCCGGTCGGCGAGGTAGCCGACGGCCTCGTCGTTGGTGAAGTCGGTCTGCCGCACCCAGCGCTCGGGCTTCTCGCCCTGGACGAGCCAGGATTGCTTTTCTTGGCCATCCTCGGGGTCGCGGCCGACCGTGAAGCCGGTGTCGTCGACGGCGGTGGGGCGCAGGACGACGCGCGGGGCGGTCGAGGGGGCGGCGGTGGCGCGGGCCTCGTCGACGGCCGCGGCCATCTTGTAGGCCAGCTCCTGCAGGCCGGCGTGGCTCGCGGTGGAGATCTCCACGACCGGCCAGCCGAACTCGGCGACCTCCGCGCGCACCATCTCCGCGAGGTCGGCGGCGTCCGGCACGTCGATCTTGTTGAGGGCGACGATCCGGGGGCGCGCGGCGAGGTCGGTGCCCAGCGCCGGGGTGTAGGCGGCGAGCTCGGCCTCGAGCGCGCGGATGTCGGACACCGGGTCGCGATCGGCCTCGAACGTCGCGCAGTCCACGACGTGCACGAGCACCGAGCAGCGCTCGATGTGGCGCAGGAAGTCCAGCCCCAGGCCCTTGCCCTCGCTGGCGCCGGGGATGAGGCCCGGGACGTCGGCGACCGTGTAGGTGCTGCCGCCCGCCGAGACCACCCCGAGGTTGGGCGCCAGCGTGGTGAACGGGTAGTCGGCGATCTTCGGCTTGGCCGCGCTGATGGCGCTGACCAGCGACGACTTGCCCGCGCTAGGGTAGCCGACCAGCCCGACGTCGGCCATCGAGCGCAGCTCGAGCACGAGGTCGCGCGACTCCCCCGGCTCGCCGAGCAGGGCGAAGCCCGGGGCCTTGCGCGACGGCCCGGCCAGCGCGGCGTTGCCGAGCCCCCCGCGACCGCCGCGGACCGCGACGAGCCGGGTGCCGATGCCGGTGAGGTCGCCGACGACTTCGCCGTCGGTGTTGAGCACGACCGTCCCCTCGGGCACGGCGAGCTCGATGTCCTCGGCGTTGGCGCCGTGACGGAAGCTCCCCATGCCCGGCTTCCCGTTGCCGGCCACCGCGTGGGGCCGGTGGTGGAAGTCGAGCAGCGTGTGGACACCGGGATCGACCACCAGCACGACGTCCCCGCCGCGCCCGCCGTTGCCGCCGTCCGGCCCTCCGAGGGGCACGAACTTCTCCCGGCGGATCGACGCGCACCCGTGGCCGCCGCTCCCCGCCGTGACGTGCAGCGTCACGTGGTCGACGAACCGGGCCATCGGGTGTGCGGTGTCCTTCCGGAGGCAGGGGTGGAGACGAACGAAAGGGGCGGGTCCGAGAGTCCCGGACCCACCCCTGACGGTACTGCTGCTACACGGTGCTCAGGCGGAGACGGTCTCTTCCACCGGCACGATGTTGACGTTCTTGCGACCGCGCTTCGTCCCGAAGGTGACGGCGCCCGGGATGAGGGCGAACAGCGTGTCGTCGCCGCCGCGGCCGACACCGACGCCCGGGTGGAACTTGGTGCCGCGCTGGCGGACGAGGATCTCGCCGGCCTTGACGACCTGGCCGCCGTAACGCTTGACGCCGAGCATCTGGGCGTTCGAGTCGCGACCGTTGCGGGAGCTGGACGCACCCTTCTTGTGAGCCATTCCTGCTCCCCTTACTTCGAGATGTCGGTGACCTCGAGGCGGCTGTAGCGCTGGCGATGGCCGACGCGCCGCTTGTACCCGGTCTTGTTCTTGTACTTCAGGATCTTGATCTTCGGGCCCTTGTGCTCCCCGACGATGCTGCCGGAGATGCTGACCTTCTCGAGGTCGGACGCCGAGCTGAGGACGGTGCTGCCGTCGACGAGCAGGACCGGCTGGAGGTCCACTGTGTCACCGTCGAGGAGCTCCACGTCGATGACGTCGCCGACCGCGACCTTGTACTGCTTGCCGCCGGTCTTCACGATCGCGTACATCTTCCGCGTGGACTCCTGTCTGGCGTGGGGTTCCGGTCCCGGCGCGCGTCCCGTACGGGGCGGGCGCGGCGCGCCGGTGCCGCGGGCAGCGACCCGGCGGGCACCGATCTCCTAGGGTACCCGCCCGGCCTCCGCGGGCCGGACCCCGGGTGGGGCCCGACCGTCCGCGGGTGGTGCTCAGTCGCTCGATCCGCCGACCGGCGGACCGGCCGGACGCGACGCCGCCCGGCGACGACGCGGTCGCGCCGAGCCGCTCCCGGTGGGGACCACCGCGGGCTCGGGCGTCGTGTCGTCCTCGGGCTCCGCCGGGCTGCCGGCCGGGGTGATGACGGTGTCGCCCCCGTGGCCGTTGCCGTTCCCGTTGCCGGTCGCGGCCCCGATGGCGCCCGTGACGCGCGGCACGGACGAGGCGGCGGGCTCCGGGGTCGTCCCGTTGCCGCCCGGCACGTGTTCGGCGAGGTCCGCCTCCAGGGCGACCTCGGCCTCGACGGCCTCGTGGATCGCCTCCTCGACGTCCTCGGTCTCGGCCGCCGCCGGGAGGTCCGCCTCGGCGGGTGCCTCGTCGGTCTCCTCGACGCTCCCCGCGCCCGGGCTCGCCTCGGCCAGCCCGGCCTCGAGGGTCACCTCGGTCTCCTCGGCGCCCTCCACGGGCACCGCGGCCGTTTCGGGGCTCTCGGCCGTCCCCGAGTCGGAGGTGTCGGAGGTGTCGACGGTCTCGACGAGGTCGGTGACCGTCTCGTCGGTGTCCGTGTCGTCGTCGTCCCGGCCGGCGGTCAGACCGCTGGCCGCGGCCACGACGGCCGGCGACGCGCCCTCGGAGCGCTCGGCGCGGCGCCCGCGACGACCCCGGCGCGAGGACGAGCCCCCGCCGGTGCCGCTCGCGGCCTTGTCGCCGGAGCCGTTCTTGTCTCCCGAGCCGTTCTTCTCCGCGGAGCCGGCCTTCTCGCCGCCGTTGCCCCCGCCGTTGCCGCCGCCCTGCTCCCCCATGACCGGCTCGGACGAGACGATGACGCCCCGGCCCCGGCAGTGCTCACAGGTGGTCGAGAACTCGTCGAGCAGGCCCTGCCCGACGCGCTTGCGGGTCATCTGCACGAGGCCGAGCGAAGTGACCTCGGAGACCTGGTGGCGGGTGCGGTCCCGGCCCAGGCACTCGGTGAGGCGCCGCAGCACGAGGTCGCGGTTCGACTCCAGCACCATGTCGATGAAGTCGATGACGATCATGCCGCCGATGTCGCGCAACCGGAGCTGGCGGACGATCTCCTCGGCGGCCTCGAGGTTGTTGCGGGTCACCGTCTCCTCGAGGTTGCCCCCGGAGCCGGTGAACTTGCCGGTGTTGACGTCGACGACCGTCATCGCCTCGGTGCGGTCGATGACCAGCGTGCCGCCCGAGGGCAGCCACACCTTGCGGTCGAGCGCCTTGATCAGCTGCTCGTCGATCCGGTACGCGGCGAACACGTCCTCAGGTCCGACGTGACGCGACAGGCGCCCCGCGAGTTCCGGGGCCACGTGCGACACGTAGCCCTCCAGCGTCTCCCACGCCCGCTCGCCAGAGACGACGAGCGAGGAGAAGTCCTCGTTGAACATGTCGCGCACGACACGGATGAGGAGGTCGGGCTCCTCGTAGACGAGGGTCGGGCCCTTCGAGTTCTTGTTGCCCGCGTCGGAGGCCGACTTGTCGATGGCCTCCCACTGCGCGGTCAGACGCCGGACGTCGCGCTCGAGGTCCTCCTCGCTGACGCCCTCGGCAGCCGTGCGGATGATCACGCCCGACTCGTCGGGGACGATCCGCTTGAGGATCTCCTTGAGGCGCTTGCGCTCGGTGTCGGGCAGCTTGCGGCTGATCCCGGTCGCGCCGCCGGCGGGCACGTAGACCAGGAAGCGGCCGGGCAGGCTGATCTGGGTGGTCAGGCGCGCGCCCTTGTGGCCCACCGGGTCCTTGGTGACCTGCACGAGCACCTGGTCGCCCGAGGACAGCGCCTGCTCGATCTTGCGCTGCTTGCCCTCGAGGCCGGAGGCGTCCCAGTTGACCTCACCGGCGTACAGGACGGCGTTGCGCCCGCGGCCGATGTCGACGAACGCGGCCTCCATCGACGGGAGCACGTTCTGCACCCGGCCGAGGTAGACGTTGCCGACCATCGAGTTCTGACCGTCGCCCGCGACGAAGTGCTCGACGAGCACCCCGTCCTCGAGCACCCCGATCTGGCTGCGGCCGGCGTGCTGGCGCACCACCATCGTGCGCTCGACCGCCTCGCGCCGGGCGAGGAACTCGGACTCGGACAGGATCGACGGCCGCCGGCGACCGGACTCGCGCCCGTCGCGGCGCCGCTGGCGCTTGGCCTCGAGGCGCGTCGAGCCCTTGACCCCGCGGATCTCGTCGTTCGAGGACTTGCCGCCCTCGGGCCGCTCGACGCGGTCGCGGACGTGGGTGACGGTGTTCGGCGGGTCCTCGACCTCGCCGTCGCCGTCGCCCTCCGAGGACCGGCGACGCCGCCGGCGCCGGCGGCGCGAGCCGCCCGACGAGCCGTCGGAGTCCTCGGACTCGCCGGAGTCGCTGTCCTCCTCGTCGTCGTCGCCCTCACCGGAACCGGAGTCCGACTCCGACTTCTCGGAGGAGTCCGTGCCCGCCTCGCCCTCGCCGTCGGCGGAGCCGTCGCCGGACTCGGCGTCGTCGGCACCGCCCCGACCGCGGCCGCGGCCGCGGCGCCCGCGACGACGGCGCCGGCGGCTGCCGTCCTCATCGTCGTCGTCGGAGTCGGAGGCGTCGGAGCTGTCAGCGGAGTCGGAGGCGTCGGAGGAGTCCGACGCGTCCGTGGCGTCGGTCGTCGGCGCCGTGTCGGCGGCGTCGGGGGACTCGTCGGCCCCCGAGCGACGACGGCGGCGGCGCGAGGGCCCGGCCGTCTCGGCCGCGACCTCACCGGAGTCCTCCGCCGCGGCGGCGGGGGCCTCCTCGTCCGTCGAGGCCGGGGTGTGGTCCCCCGTGGTCTCGGTCTCGGTGGACTCCCCGGGGGTGACCACACCGGTGGAGCGGCTGCCGCGACGGCGCCGGGCGCGCGTCGGGACGGCCTCCTCGGACGTCGAGTCGGGCGCCAGGAACATCGGTGCCGCGAAGGCCGGGGCACTGGCCGCCGCAGCGGCGGTGGGGGTGCCGGCGCCCAGGGTGAGCGGGGCCTCCGGCTCACCGGCCTCGTCGCCGGGCGGGGGCGTGAGGGCCGCGGCGGCCTCCGCGACCGGGTCGGCGACCGGGCCGCCGGGCGGCGGGAACAGGTCGTCCATCACCTGCGCCACGACGCCGCGGTCGACGCTGGACTGCGCGCTGCGCGCCCCCACGCCGATCCGGGCGAGCACGGCGAGGAGCTCGCGGCTCGAGGTGCCCACCACTCGGGCCAGGGCGTGCACGCGGACCTTGTCCGGGAGCGCGGCCAGGGCCTGCTCGTCGGGGCGTCCGGGTGCCACGGAATCCCCCGCGGCGGTGCTACCGCCGGACGGGGTGTCGGTGTCGGTCATCCATCTCCTTCGCCCCCGGGCGCGACCCGGGGGTCGCGGCCACACGGGGACCTCGCGTGGGCTCGCCGTGGCGGCCGCAGGGGACGGCCACCGACTGCGGCACGATTCGGCGGGTCGAGCCGGTGGGCCCGGGTGCCGTCGATCCGTGCGATTCGGCGATGTGTGTGCACCGCGGCCGACCGGGGACCTTCCGCGGGGCTACGCGGTGGATGCCGCGCGGTCCGTCGCGAACGGGTCGATCAGCTCCCCGCGCTCGTCGAGCCGACCCTGAGCCCTCCGGGTGGCCCTGACGGGTTCCGGGAACTCGAGGCCGGCGACGGCGCGGAGGGCACCGCACACGTCGTCGGGTCGTGCGGCCGGCGTGGTGTGCCGTACGACCGCCGTCAGTCTCCCACACGTCGCCGCTCGTGCACGGTCCTCCCGCTCCGGCGCCTCCGGTTCGTCCGTACGGGTGAGCGTCAGCCGCAGTTCGGCGACGGCCGTTCGCACGTCCAGCGGCTTCGGACCGTTCTTGGTGAGGCGCTCCACGATGACCTCGTCGGCGGCGTGGAACGCCGCGAGGGCCGGGGCGAGCAGCTCGTCGGGGACCCCCGGGGTCTCGATCTCCCAGTGGCTCGCGTCGATCCGGTCGGCGAGGGCGCCGGGCGAGGCGGGCACGACCTCGATCACCGAGAGCCCCTCGGGCAGCACGGCGTCCACCTCGCGGGCGACCACGAGCGGGTCGAGGTGCTCCGTCACGCCGATCTCGACGTACTCGGCGTCGCTCGCCGCGCCGGTGGGCGCCGCGCCGATCCAGGAGAGCCTCGGGTGCGGGCTGAAGCCGTGCGACAGGGCCACCGGCACCCCGGCCCTCCGCAGCGTCCACTCCATGGTGCGGGCGATGTCGCGGTGCGAGCTGAACCGCGCGCGGCCCCGCTTCGCGTAGCGCATCCGGAGCTTCTCGACGATCGGCGCCGAGGGGTGTGCCGCCTCGCCTGCCTTCGTCGTGCGGGTCGCCATCAGGTCGTCCCTCCGGTCGGTCCGTGGCCCCCGGTCGGGAGGACCACGATCTCGTCACCGGCCGGGCTGAACCCGGCCGCGCGGTAGAAGGCCGCCCCCGCCGGGGACGGCCGGAGCACGAGCCGCGCGAGCCCGCGGTCGCGGGCGTGGGCCACGGCGGCGCCCAGGAGCCGGCGCGGCACCCCGCGCGGCGCGGCACCCAGGGCGACGAGGCTGCCCACGTAGCCCCAGCGCTCCCCGGCCGCCCGGGCGCGGGCATGGCCGCGACCTCGGCGACGTCGAGGGAGCCGACGACGTCCCACGCAGTGCCGGACGGCACCTCCGCCACCCACACCGCGTGGTGCGAGAGCTCCGCGCGCCACCACGTCGCGAACCCGTGCTCGAAGCCGGGGTCGGCGCCCGGCCGGGCCCGGCCGCGCTGCTCGACCCAGGCCCGGCGCAGGGCGGCGACGGCGTCGCCGTCCGGGGCGCCCGCCCGGCGTACGCGTACCTCCGGTCCGTCGCTCACCGGTGTCCTGCCACGCGGTCAGACCCCGCGGTCGGCCGCGAGCGCGGGGTTGCGCACCGGCGTCGACCTGCGCTGCTCGACAGGCGTGATCGGCAGCGACACCCGTCCCTGGGGGGCCATCTGGATCTCGGTACCCATCGTCGGGCAGACGCCGCAGTCGAAGCACGGCGTCCAGCGGCAGTCGTCCTGCTCCTCGGAGTTCAGCGCGTCCTGCCAGTCGTCCCACAGCCAGCCCCGGTCCAGCCCGGAGTCGAGGTGGTCCCAGGGCAGGATCTCGTCGGCGCCGCGCTCGCGGGTGGTGAACCAGTGGAGGTCGACGCCCTCGAGCGCCGCCTCGGCTGCGGTGACCCACCGCTCGAACGAGAAGTGCTCGCTCCAGCCGTCGAACTGCTGGCCGTCGCGCCACGCCCGCTCGATGACCCGCCCGATCCGCCGGTCACCCCGGCTGAGCAGGCCTTCGATGAGGCTGGGCTGCCCGTCGTGGTAGCGCAGCCCGATGTTGCGGCCCAGCGAGCGGTCGCTGTTGATCGCCTCGCGCAGCTTGCGCAGACGGTTGTCGACGACGTCGGGAGCGGTCTGGGCGGCCCACTGGAACGGCGTGTGCGGCTTGGGCACGAACGCGCCGATCGACACCGTCGCCCGCACGTCGCCCCGGCCCGCGGCCTTGCGCCCGGCCCGGATGACCTCGTGGGCCATCGACGCGATCTGCAGCACGTCCTCGTCGGTCTCGGTGGGCAGACCGCACATGAAGTAGAGCTTCACCTGCCGCCAGCCGTGCTCGTAGGCGGTGGAGACCGTGGCGATGAGCTCCTCCTCGGAGACCATCTTGTTGATCACCTTGCGCAGTCGCTCGGACCCGCCCTCGGGCGCGAACGTCAGGCCGGACCGGCGGCCGCTGCGGGTGAGCTCCTCGGCGAGCGTCACGTTGAACGCGTCGACGCGCGTGCTCGGGAGCGAGAGGCCCGTGCCGGTGCCCTCGTAGCGGTCGGCCAGGTCCTTGGCGATGGTGCCGATGCCGGAGTGGTCGGCGCTCGAGAGCGAGAGCAGGCCCACCTCGTGGTAGCCCGAGTTCTGCAGACCCTGCTCCACCATCTCGCCGACGCCCTGCGGCGAGCGCTCGCGGACAGGCCGCGTGATCATCCCGGCCTGGCAGAAGCGGCAGCCGCGGGTGCAGCCGCGGAAGATCTCGACGCTCATGCGCTCGTGGACGGTCTCGGCCATCGGGACGAGCGGGGCCTTCGGGTACGGCCAGTCGTCGAGGTCGCTGGTGGTGCGCTTGTGGACGCGGTCGGGGGCGTGCGCGCTGGTCGGGGTGACCGCGGCGATCGTGCCGTCGTCGCCGTAGCGGACCTCGTAGAGGCCGGGCACGTAGACGCCCGGGACCGCGGCGAGGCGCTCGAGGGTCTCGCGCCGGGAGAGCCCCTCGGCCTTGACCGCCTTGACGACGTCGGTGATCTCGCCGACGACCTCCTCGCCGTCGCCCAGGGCCACGATGTCGACGAAGTCGGCGATCGGCTCCGGGTTGAACGCGGCGTGCCCGCCCGCGAGCACGATCGGGTGGCTCGTGTCCCGGTCGGCGGCGTGCAGCGGGATCCCGGCGAGGTCGAGGACCGAGAGCATGTTCGTGTAGCCGAGCTCGGTGGCGAAGCTGATGCCCAGCACGTCGAACGCGCCCACGGGGCGGTGCCCGTCGACGGTGAACTGCGGGACCCCGTGCTCGCGCATCAGCGCGGCGAGGTCCGGCCACACGGCGTAGGTGCGCTCGGCGAGGGCGTCGTCCCGCTCGTTGAGCACCTCGTAGAGGATCATCAGACCCTGGTTGGGCAGCCCTACCTCGTAGGCGTCGGGGTAGCACAACGCCCAGTGGACCGGCACCGCGTCCCACGGCTTGGTCCCCGCGTTGCGCTCGCCGCCGACGTACTGCACCGGCTTCTTCACCCGGGGCAGCAGCGGTTCCAGGCTCTCGAACACGGATTCGGCCACGGACCCAGGGTAACGAGGCCCCCGCCGGGCCCCGCCCACCCGCCATTCGGGCGCCGAGTGTGCGCCCATCATGATCAGGAGGCCTTGTCGATCATGATGCGCGCACGCTCGGCGCCCAGCCCCGGGCGAGCAGCGCCTCACGCACGCGGGCGACGACCCACTCGGGGCGTCGCAGCACCTGGCGTGCGGTCACCACGATCACCTCCCACCCCGCGCGCCGCAGCTCCTCCCGCCGGTCCAGGTCGCGACCGCGGCGGTCGTCGACGGCGTGGTCCCGGCCGTCGTACTCCAGGGCCACCCGGAACCCGACCCACGCCATGTCGAGGCGCGCGAGGAACCGGTACTCGTCGAACACCTCGTGCTGGAGCTCCGGGGCCGGCAGGCCGCCCAGGACGACGATCAGGCGCGTGCGGGTCTCCATCGGCGACTCGGAGCGCGGTTCCATGAGCTCCGCGACGCGGCGGACCCGCCGGACGCCGCGCGCGCCGGGACGGCGCCGGGCCATCTCCTCGAGATCGGCTCCGGTGAACCCGCCGGACCGACCCAACCCGTCGGCCGCGACGACGGCGTCGACGAGCCCGGTCCTGGTCGCCAGGTCGAACGCGGTCCTCAGGGGCGTCGTCACACGCACCCCGTCGACGTGGACGACATCCTCGTCCGCGACGTGCTGCCTGCGCACCACGAGCCCGGGCTCCGGGCGGATCTGGCGGTCGTGGACGGCCATCTCGACCGCGGGCTCCGGTCGCGGGACGACGTCGATCCCCTGGATCACGCACGCCGCCCACCCGGTGACCACCGCCGACCGACCGCCCCGGACCGCCGCCGCGAGGACCCGAGTCCGCGCGTCGTCCGACACGCCCGCCGCCACGTACGTGTCGGAGCCGACCCGGCGGAAGCCCGGCCCGGTGAGCACGCCCCAGGTCACACGTCCCGCACGGACCTCGTGCGAGCCCCGGAAGGGCCTGCCGCCGTCCACACGGAGTTCGACGCAGGAGAGCCCTCCACGGCTCCCTCGAGCGCCGAGAGTGCGCCCATCATGGTCGACAAGGCTCGTCGATCACGAAGGGCTCACACTCGAGGAACCGACGCTCCCGCTACCCGAACCAGAGCTTGATCTCGCGCTCGGCGGACTCGGGCGAGTCCGAGCCGTGCACGATGTTCGACCCGGTCTCCAGGGCGAGGTCGCCGCGGATCGACCCGGGGGCGGCCTTCTCGACGGGGTCGGTGCCGCCGGCGATCTGACGGAACGCCGCGATCGCGCGCGGGCCCTCGACGACCAGGGCGGCGACGGGCGCCGAGGTGATGAAGGAGATCAGCTCCTCGTAGAAGCCCTTGCCCTCGTGCTCGGCGTAGTGCTGCTCGGCGAGGCCGCGGTCGACGGTCTTGAGCTCCAGCGACACGAGGCGCAGGCCCTTGCGCTCGATGCGCGACACGACCTCCCCGACCAGGCCACGCTCCACGCCGTCGGGCTTGACCAGCACCAGGGTGCGCTCGCTCACTGCGAATCCTCTCTCGTGGACACCTACCGGTGCGCGAGCGTAACGAGCCGCCCTCAGGCCTCCCGGTCGGCCCAGAGCGCGTGGCGGCGCAGCACCTCGTGCCGCATCCACAGCATCCCGGCCCACACGAGGCAGAACACGAGGCCGAGGACGCCGAGGGACGGCGAGACGATCCAGCCCAGCGCCATCAGCACCTGCAGGCCCAGGGCCAGCGGCAGCCCCCACGGCCGCGAGAACCGGGCGATCGCGACGATCATCCCGACGGTCAGCACGACCACCCAGGCGATCTTCGCGGGCGTCAGGCCGCCCTCGACCTTGTCCATGACGAGCAGGGCGAGCGGGACGATGACGATCTCGAGGCTCAGGGCCGCGCTGGCCGGGCCGCGGAAGGCGCGCTTGGCCTCGGCGGCGTTCGTGCTCACGCCGGCTCCCGCCCCAGCAGCGTCCGGGCCTCGCCCGCGGCGACCACCGACCCGACGACCAGCACCCCCGCGCCCGCCATCGGGGCCTCGTCGTCGTCGGTCTCCTCCGCCAGCCCGATCGCGGTCTCCAGCGCGGCGTCCATGCGGGTCTCGACGACGACGCGGTCGGCACCGAAGAACCCGACCGCCAGGCTCCCGAGCTCGTCGGCGTCCATGGCCCGCGGCGACGACACCTGGGTGACGACGACCTCGTCGAGCACCGGCTCCAGCGCCGTGAGGATGCCCTCGGCGTCCTTGTCGCCCATCACCGCGACGACCCCGATGAGCCGGCGGAACGAGAACTCCTCGCGCACGGCCTTGGCCGTCGCCCGCGCCCCGTGGGGGTTGTGGGCAGCGTCGACCACGACGGTGGGGGCCGAGCGCAGGCGCTCCATCCGGCCCGGCACGCGTACCGAGGCGAAGGCCTCGCGCACCGCGGTGATGTCGAGCTTGCGCGACGCCCCGGCCCCGAAGAACGCCTCCACCGACGCCAGCGCCAGCGACGCGTTCGCCGCCTGGTGCTCGCCGAAGAGCGGGAGGTAGATGTCGTCGTACTCGCCGCCGAGACCCTGCAGGCGCAGCTGCTGCCCGCCGACGGCGATCTCGCGCGCGAGCACGCCGAACTCCATCCCGGAGCGCGCGACCTCGGCCTCGACCTCCACCGCCCGCTCGAGCAGCACCTTGGCGGCCTCGGGGGTCTGCTGGGCCATCAGCGCGACGGCGCCCGGCTTGATGACGCCGGCCTTCTCGGCGGCGATCCCGGCGATGTCCGAGCCGAGGTAGGCGACGTGGTCGACGTCCACCGGCGTGATCGCGGCGACCACGGCGTCGGCGACGTTCGTGGCGTCCCAGCTCCCGCCGAGCCCGACCTCGAGCACGGCGACGTCCACGGGGGCGTCGGCGAAGGCCGCGAACGCCATCCCGGTGAGCACCTCGAACTTGGAGAGCCGCGGGCCGTCGCCCTGCGCCCGGTCGACGATGCCGAGGAACGGCGCGATCTCCTGGTAGATCTCGACGTAGCGGCGGGCGCTGATCGGGGCGCCGTCGATCGCGATCCGCTCGGTGGCCCGCTGCAGGTGGGGGCTGGTGTAGCGCCCGGTGCGCGGACCGATGCGGGTGAGCAGCGCGTCGATCATCCGCGTGACCGAGCTCTTGCCGTTGGTGCCGGCGACGTGGATCGCCGGGTAGGAGCGCTGCGGGTCGCCCAGCACCTCGACGAGCGCCCGGATCCGGTCCAGGGACGGGGCGATCCTCGTCTCGGGCCAGCGCTCGTCGAGCTCGGCCTCGACGGCGCGCAGCGCGGCGAGCGACTCGGCGTCGTCGGGTTCGTGGCCGGGCGTCTCGCCGGTCGGCCCGGTGGTGACGCCCTGGCTCAGCGCGTCGGCGAGCGCGCCCCCGCCCGGGCCGGAGCCGGAGTCGTCCGCACCACCGGCCATGGCGAGGATCTGGGCGAGCTCGTCGGCGTCGCCGTCACCGGAGGCGTCCTGGTCCTGCCACTGGGTCGAGCTCCGCTTCGCTTCGTCTCCCGGGGAAACTCCGCCCCATCGGTCGTCGCTGGTCATCACCCACGATGCTACGGCTGGTCGTCGCCGCGGGCCCGCGCCGCCAGCCGGTCGGCGAAGCCCTGGGCGAGTTCCTGCTCCCCCGGGCCCGACCCCGCCGCCCGCCCGACCGCGAGGCCGAGCAGGTAGGCGGAGATCGGGGCGGCCGGGCGGGCGACGCCGTGGGCGACGTCCTTGGTCATGTCGAGCACGAGGGGCTGGACGTTCTCGGGGTCGACCAGCTCCCCGAGCTCGTCGATGCCGAGCTCGCGGACGACCTCGTCGATCCAGTCGGAGAGGGTGCTCATGCACCCCAGTCTTCTAGAAGAGGGCCCCGACGTTCTGCAGCAGCGACCACACGCCGTAGAGGAACGGGATCACGACCCAGGCCCACACGACGACGGTGAGCACGGTGCGTCCGGCGGTCATCGGGACACCTCCTGGTTGCGGTCGGACCCGGACCCGGACACCGCGGCGTCCTCGACGCCGCCGCGCTCCGAGTCGGGCACGAAGTACTTCGGGTCGACGGGACGGATGAGCTCGTTGGCGACGAACCCGATGGCCAGCAGCACGATCATGATCGTGAAGGACAGGGTGTACTTCGACGGGCCCGCGACGTCGCCCTGGGCCTCGACGACGGCGTTGACGATCAGCGGGCCGAGCACGCCCGCCGCCGACCACGCGGTCAGCAGGCGGCCGTGGATGGCGCCGACCTGGTAGGTGCCGAAGAGGTCCTTGAGGTACGCGGGCACCGTGGCGAACCCGGCACCGTAGAAGGAGAGGATCAGCATCGAGGCGATCAGGAAGAGCACCTTGTTGCCCTCGCCGAACAGCAGGATCACGAGGTAGAGCAGGGCGCCCACCCCGAGGTACATTCGGTAGATGTTCTTGCGCCCGATCACGTCCGAGGCCGACGACCAGATGAACCGGCCGAGCATGTTGGACAGCGAGAGGATCGACACGAACGCCCCGGCCGCCGCGGCGATGACCGGCGTCGGGCCGGAGGTGGCGAAGAAGTCCTGGTAGATCGGCTGGGCCTTCTCCAGGATGCCGATGCCCGCGGTGACGTTGAAGCACAGCACCACCCACAGGAACCAGAACTGCGGGAGCTTGATCGCCTGCGCGGCCGAGACGGCGGGGCCGGAGCCGGTGGCGCCGGGCGAGGCCTGCGGCGGGTTCGGGGGCTGCCAGTCGTCGGCCGGGACGCGCACGAGCAGCCAGCCGACCGACATGAAGATCGCGTAGCCGATTCCCATGACGAGGAACGTCTGCGACAGGCCCATCTGGGTGGTGCCGAAGGCGGCGAGGAGCGCCTTCTCGATCGGCTGCGCGATCAGCGCGCCGCCGCCGAAACCCATGATCGCGATGCCGGTGGCCATGCCCGGGCGGTCGGCGAACCACTTGATCAGCGTCGAGACCGGCGAGATGTAGCCGATGCCCAGCCCGATGCCGCCGACGAAGCCGTAGCCCACCACGACCAGCCAGAACTGGCCGATCGCGATGCCGCCCGCTGAGATCAGGAAGCCCGCGGAGAAGCACACGGTGGACACGAACATCGCCCAGCGCGGCCCGCGCCGCTCGACCATCGTGCCGCCGAACGCCGCCGAGAGACCGAGCATCACGATCGCGAGCTGGAAGGGCAGCGCCGTGGCCGTGCCCGAGAGGCCCAGCCCCGTGCCCAGCCCCGCCTTGAGCACGCTCCACGCGTACGCCTGCCCGATCGCGAGGTGGACCGCGAGGGCGGCGGGGGGAACGAGCCAGCGACTCCATCCCGGTGGTGCGACGATGGAGGAGCGGTCGAAGAATCCGCCGGCCATGGATGGCTCCTTTTCAACGACACCGTCCGGTGGGGGGCCGATACCCGATCGGGCGATGAGTCACACACCGAACACACACAGCGACGAAGTGGGAGGATCCGGGCATGGGACGCGTGACGGTGCGGCGCCCGGTGATGCGGATCGTCGACGGCGAGACCCGCCGTCGGCCCGACGTGCTGGCCGCCGAGGAGCCACTGGAGATCCGGGTCGACGGGCAGTCGCTCGCGGTGACCATGCGGACCCCGGGGCACGACGTCGAGCTGGCCCACGGCTTCCTGCTCACCGAGGGCGTGATCGGCGCCCGCGAGGACGTCTCGACCGCCCGCTACTGCGACTCGCTGGACGACGACGGCCGCAACACCTACAACGTCCTCGACATGGCGCTCGCGCCCGGCGTACCGGCGCCCGACGACTCGGTGGAGCGGCGCTTCTACACGACGTCCTCCTGCGGGGTGTGCGGCAAGGCGTCGCTGGACGCCGTGCGCACCCGCACCCGCTTCGCTCCCGGTGACGACACGCTGCGCCTGACCACCGAGGTCCTCGCCGGTCTCCCCGACACCCTGCGCGCCGCCCAGGCCGTCTTCGACAGCACCGGCGGGCTGCACGCCGCGGGTCTCTTCCGTGCCGACGGGACGCTGCTGGTGGCCCGCGAGGACGTCGGGCGCCACAACGCCGTCGACAAGGTCGTCGGGCACATGCTGCTCGAGGGCGGCGTGCCCGCGCGGGGCACCGTGCTCATGGTCTCCGGGCGCGCGTCGTTCGAGCTGACCCAGAAGGCCGTCATGGCCGGCATCCCGGCCCTCGCCGCCGTGTCGGCGCCGTCGTCCCTGGCCGTCGAGATGGCCCGCGAGTCCGGGATGACGCTCGTGGGCTTCCTGCGCGGCACCTCGATGAACGTCTACGCCGGCACCGAGCGGATCGTCACGCCGGACGCCTCGCCGGTGGGGGGCTGACGCTCCCACCCTCCCCCGGCACCGACCCGTACCGTGGCGCTGCGCAGCCGCCGTCCGAGTCCCGCGAGGCCGAGCCGAGGGGAGAACGCCCGACCATGCCGACCCGACGGCAGTTCCTCCTCGGCACCGCGGGAGCCGCCGGGGTCGCGGGCGCCGTCGGACTGGGCGGGCTGCTCGTCAACCAGGACAGCCCGGCCCCGCCGCCCCAGCGCATCCCGAACCCGCCGCGCCGGCCCACGCCGACCGACGCCGTCGCCACCGTCGACTGGGTCTTCTCCCCCGCCCGCGGGCGGAGGGTCCGGCTGGTCACCGTCCTCCCGCCGGGGGCCGACAGGGAGGGCCTGCCGGTCTGCGTGGGGCTCCACGGGCTGCGGGGCAACGCGCTGTGGTGGTCCGAGCCCGGCAACCGCGGCCTCCTGGGCGACGCGTGGGCGCGCGGGGTGCCGACGTTCGGGCTGATCGGTGTCGACGGCGGCGACAACTACTGGCACCCCTACAACGACGACGACGACCCCCTGCGCATGCTGCTCGAGGAGCTTCCCGGCTGGCTGCGGGAGCGGGGGCTCGCCACCCGGCCCGCGCCCGGCGACCTGCCCGGCGAGCCGGCGCTGGTCACGGGCATCTCGATGGGCGGAGCCGGCGCGTTCGTCTACGCCCGCGAGCGGAGGCGCCTGCTCCGGCCGGTGCGGGCGGTGTCGGCGGTCAGCCCCGGCCTGTTCACCGACTGGCGGGTGGCCTCGCGGCGCCCGTTCGCGGGACGGCGCGACTGGGAGGCCCACGACCCGCTGCGCTTCTTCCCCGAGCTCGCGGGCGTGCCCACCGGCGTGTGGTGCGGCGACCGCGACCCGTTCGTCGACGCCACCCGTCGCTACATCGCCCTCGCCCGGCCCGAGGTCGGGGCGGTGAGCCCGGGACGCCACGACGGCGTCTACTACGCGCGCGTGCTGCCGGACATGGCGACGTTCCTGGGCCGCCACGCCCGCGACAGGGTCGCCGGCGCGGCCGACCGCGGCGTGGGCTAGCCGGGCGTGGGCTCGCCGGCCCGGGCTGGGAGCCCGTCGGGCCGGTCAGGCCGACTTGTCGCGGCGCTCCCGGCGCGAGGGCTGGCGCGGGACGATCGTGGGGTTCACGTTCTCCTTGACCGTCTGCTCGGTCACCACGACCTTGGCGACGTCGTCTCGACCCGGGATGTCGTACATGACCGGGTTGAGGACCTCTTCCATGATCGCGCGGAGCCCGCGGGCACCGGTGCCGCGCAGGATCGCGAGATCGGCGATCGCCTCGAGCGCCTCGGGGGCGAACTCGAGCTCGACGCCGTCCATCTCGAAGAGCTTCTGGTACTGCTTCACCAGCGCGTTGCGCGGCTCGGTGAGGATCTGGACGAGGCTCGGCTGGTCGAGGTTCGACACCGACGCCACGATCGGCACGCGGCCGATGAACTCGGGGATGAGCCCGAACTTGATGAGGTCCTCGGGCAGCGTGTCGCCGAACGACTCCGCCGACTCCATCTCGGCCTTCGACCGGATGTCGGCGCCGAAGCCGAGGCCGCCCTTGCCCACGCGCTCGGCGATGATCTTCTCGAGACCCGCGAACGCGCCCGCCACGATGAACAGCACGTTCGTCGTGTCGATCTGGATGAACTCCTGGTGCGGGTGCTTGCGCCCGCCCTGCGGCGGGACCGAGGCGGTGGTGCCCTCGAGGATCTTCAGCAGGGCCTGCTGGACGCCCTCGCCGGAGACGTCCCGCGTGATCGACGGGTTCTCCGACTTCCGCGCGATCTTGTCGACCTCGTCGATGTAGATGATGCCGGTCTCGGCGCGCTTCACGTCGTAGTCGGCGGCCTGGATCAGCTTGAGGAGGATGTTCTCGACGTCCTCGCCGACGTAGCCGGCCTCCGTCAGCGCGGTGGCGTCGGCGATGGCGAACGGGACGTTCAGCAGCTTCGCCAGCGTCTGCGCGAGGTAGGTCTTGCCGCAGCCGGTGGGGCCGAGCATGAGGATGTTCGACTTCGCGAGCTCGACGACGTCCTCGTTGCGGGAGCCCTCGCGGTTCTTCTCGCCGGCCTGCACCCGCTTGTAGTGGTTGTAGACCGCGACGGAGAGCGTCTTCTTGGTGTCGTCCTGGCCGATCACGTACTGGTCGAGGAACTCGTGGATCTCGGTCGGCTTCGGCAGCTCGTCGAGCTTGACCTCACCGGCCTCGGCGAGCTCCTCCTCGATGATCTCGTTGCACAGGTCGATGCATTCATCGCAGATGTACACACCGGGGCCGGCGATGAGCTTCTTGACCTGCTTCTGGCTCTTCCCGCAGAAGGAGCACTTCAGCAGGTCCCCGCCGTCACCGATGCGTGCCATCGCAGCAGACCTGTTCCCTCCGGCACACCCGGTCGGTGCGCTCCGTCGTGGTTGACCGTACCTGCCCGCCCGGTCGGACGGGGAGGTTCGAGCCCGGTGGATCGTGCTGGTCGCGGGCCCGGAACCCGGTCCGCGGCTCGCGCCACGCGACGCTCCCGCGACGGGCGGTCGGCCCGCTGCGCTCGCGTGCGTCGAGGGCCGCCGGACCGCCCCGGACGCCCCGCCGCCGAGGCGGCGGGACGGGCCCGGGAGGTGCGTCGTGTGGGCGGCCTACGAGCGGGTCGCGGAGAGCTTCCGGCTCGCGACGACGTCGTCGATGAGCCCGTAGTCCTTGGCCTCGGGAGCCGTGAGGATCTTGTCGCGCTCGACGTCGGTGCGGACCTGCTCGGCACTCCGGTTGGTGTGCCGGGCCAGCGTCTCCTCCATGAGGCGGCGCATGCGCGAGATCTCGTTGGCCTGGATCTCGAGGTCGGACACCTGGCCGTAGAAGCCCTCGGTGGCCGGCTGGTGGATCATCACCCGCGCGTTCGGCACCGCGAGGCGCTTGCCCGGCGCGCCGGCGGCGAGGATGACCGCCGCCGCGGAGGCGGCCTGGCCGAGGCACACCGTCTGGATGTCGGGGCGCACGTACTGCATCGTGTCGTAGATCGCCATCAGCGCGGTGAACGATCCACCGGGCGAGTTGATGTACATCGTGATGTCGCGGTCCGGGTCGTTCGACTCCAGGAACAGCAGCTGCGCCATCACGTCGTTCGCCGACGCGTCGTCGATCTGCACCCCGAGGAAGATGATCCTTTCCTCGAAGAGCTTGTTGTAGGGGTTCGACTCCTTGACGCCGTAGCTCGTGCGCTCGACGAAGGAGGGGAGGATGTAGCGCGCCTGCGGCGAGGCCGGAGCCGTACCGCCGGGCACGTGGAGCTCACTCATCTGCGTCTCCTTCAGGACTGACCGTTGCCGTTGGTGCTCGGCTGGTCTGCCGACCGGGTCACCACGTGGTCGATGAAGCCGTACTCGAGGGCCTCGGCCGCGGAGAACCAGCGGTCGCGGTCGGAGTCCTCGGTGATGCGCTCGAAGGTCTGTCCGGTGTGCTCGGCGATCAGCTCCGCCATCTCGCGCTTGAGCTTGCGCATCGACTCCGCGCGGATCGTGATGTCCGATTCCGTGCCGCCGAGGCCGCCGGAGGGCTGGTGCATCATGATCTGCGCGTGCGGGAGCGCGAGGCGCTTGCCGCGCTGGCCGGCCGAGAGCAGGAACTGCCCCATCGACGCGGCGAGGCCCATCGCGACCGTCGACACGTCGGGCTCGATCCACTGCATGGTGTCGAAGATCGCCATCCCCGCGGACACCGACCCGCCGGGCGAGTTGATGTACAGCGTGATGTCGGACTTCGGGTCCTCGGCCGAGAGCAGCAGGAGCTGCGCCGAGATCTGGTTGGCGATCGTGTCGTTGACTTCCTGACCCAGGACGACGATGCGCTCCCGCAGGAGGCGCTCGTAGACCGAGTCGTTCAGCGTCATCGACCCGCCGGCGGAACGCATGACCGCCCCGGCGGGGTCGGAGAGGTGCTGGCTCACCTGTGTCCCTGCTTTCTCGTACTGAGGTATCGGTCTGGCGTCGGTCGGGCCCACCGACATCGACAGTAACCATCGCGACCGGCCGGACAGTCCGTGGAAGGCCCGTGTTCGCTCCTGGCCGATGGATGGCCCGGGCGACGGGTGCGGATCAGGCCCGCGTGGTGGAGTCGGGTGCGCCGACGACCTCGGTGTCCGCATCCGCGTCGGCCTCCACCTGCGAGGACGGCGACGCGGGGTCGCTGGCGTCGCTGTCGGCGTCGGCCACCTGGCTCGCGTCGTCGGTCGGACCGGCGGCGGCGTCGGCGCCCTCGGCCTCCGGGGCCTCCTCGTCGCCGGCCGCGCCGGTGCCGAAGAGCTCGGAGAGGTCGACCGGGTCGCCGTCGGGGCCGGTGATCGTGGCCGCCTGGACGACCGTGGCGAGCGCCTTGCCGCGACGGACGTCGGCGAAGACCGCACCGAGCTGGTTGGCCTGCTGCGCCTGCTGGATGTACTCCTCGGGGCTCACCCCGAAGCGCTGGGCCTGCATCATGATGCGTTCCATGAGCTCGTTCTGCTCCACCTGGACGTTCGCCTCGTCGGCGATCTTGTCCAGGAGCAGCTGCGTCTTCACCGCCTGCTCGGCGTTGGTGCGCAGCTCGGTGTCGAACTCCTCGCGGGTCTGACCCTGGGACTCGACGTACGAGTTGAGGCGCGCCTCGTCGTGGTCGAACTCGTGCACGGCCTCGTGGGCGCGGACGTCGACCTCGGACTGGACGACGGACTCGGGCAGCGGCACGTCGGCCTGCTCGAGGAGGGCGTCGAGCACGCGGTCGCGCGCCTGGCTGCCCTGCTCCATCTTCTTCACCCGGGCGAAACGGGTGCGCAGGTCGTCCTTGAGCTCGTCGAGCGTGTCGAACTCGCTGGCGAGCTGGGCGAACTCGTCGTCGGCCTCGGGGAGCTGGCGCTCCTTGACCTGCGAGACGGTGACCGT
The DNA here is from genome assembly GCF_050948445.1 of Actinomycetospora sp. CA-053990. NCBI lineage: Bacteria > Bacillati > Actinomycetota > Actinomycetes > Pseudonocardiales > Pseudonocardiaceae > Actinomycetospora > Actinomycetospora sp. CA-053990. The sequence continues at coordinate 4,408,924 of NZ_CP192043.1, forward strand.
GACCTCGGACTCCTTGCCGGCGTGCTCACCGGCCACGAGCGTCGTCGTGAACTGCTTCGTGTCGCCGGAGCTCATGCCCTCGAGCGCCTCGTCGAGGCCCTCGATGAGCTGGCCGGAGCCGACCTCGTGGGACATGCCCGTGGTCTGCGCCTCCTCGACGGGCTCGCCGTCGACGGTGGCGGAGAGGTCGATGACGACGAAGTCGCCGCTCTTCGCGGGCCGCTCGACGCCGGTGAGCGTGCCGAAGCGCGCCTGCAGGCCCGTCAGCTGCTCGTCGACGTCGTCGTCGGTGACCTCGGCCGCGTCGACCGACACGGAGATGGACGAGTAGTCCGGCACCGTGATCTCGGGACGGATGTCGACCTCGGCGGTGAAGGCGAGCTTGTCGCCGTCCCCGATCTCGGTGACCTCGATGTCGGGCTGGCCCAGTGGCTGGACCTCGGCCTCCTCGACGGCCTCGCCGTACTTGGCGGGCACGGCCTCGTTGACGACCTCTTCGAGCACGACCCCACGACCGAGGCGCTGGTCGAGGATGCGGGCGGGCGCCTTCCCGGGCCGGAAGCCCGGGATGCGCACCTGCTGCGCGATCTTCTTGTAGGCCCGGTCGAAGTTGGGCTTGAGCTCGTCGAAGGGCACCTCGACGGCGAGTTTGACGCGCGTCGGCGACAGGTGCTCGACGGTGGACTTCACTGGTCGGTCTCCTCGGGGCAGGGCATCGTGCTGGTGTCCGGCCCGTACGGCAGGCGTACGGACCGGTCGGGTCCGTGGCGTGACGCGGGAGGCCGCCCTCACCGCTCACGGTCGAGGAGCACCGGAGAACCGGAGCCTGTACCTGCTTTGCGCGCCCGCCCGGGCGTGGCGGCGAGTCTAGACGTGACCCCCGACCGCGCGCCGTGGCGCCCGGTCCGCGGCGTGTGGCGGGCCACGTCCGCCGCCGATCTCCGCGCGGCGACCGCCGATCTCACGATCCCTCATCGACGTCCCCACCACCTCCGCGACGTGCGGACCGCCCGTCTCCCGCACCCGGCGACGCGTCGCTCGTCCGGCGGGCGACACGCCCGGAGATACCACCGTTCGGACCACAACGACCCTCCCCGACGCAGCGTCCGGCCCCCGCGGTCCGGGCTGGCACGGTGGTGGAGCCAGCCCCCGCCGGGGCCCCGCGACGAGGAGGAGCAGTGAGCCGGATGAAGAAGATCCGCGGCAGCATCGAGCGCGCGCTCGAGACCTTCGAGGTGCTCGCCGGCTACGGCACCAAGCGCCGCAAGCGCACCCGGCGCTGACGGTGTGAGCGGCGCGCCCGATCCGGAGCCGGCCCCGAGGTCGGCGGACTGCTCGCGGTGCCTGGCGCTGTGCTGCGTCGGGCCCGCGTTCGCCGCCTCGGCCGACTTCGCGATCGACAAGCCGGCGGGCACCCCGTGCCCGCACCTGCGCGCCGATCACGCGTGCGGCATCCACGCCCGGCTCCACGAGCGCGGCTTCCCGGGGTGCGTGACGTTCGACTGCTTCGGCGCCGGGCAGCAGGTCGTCGAGGTGACCTTCGGCGGCGCCGCCCGTCGTGAGCCCGCGATGTTCGCCGCGCTCGAGGTGCTGCGCCCGCTGCACGAGGTGCTCGCCCTGCTCGACGAGGCCGTCGCCTCCCCCGCCCACGGCCCCGCGCCCGCCGACCTGCGGGCCCGCGTCGAGGAGATGGTCACCCGGGACGCCGACGCGCTCGCCACCGTCGACGTGGGCGCCGTGCGGCGGGAGGCGGGCGCGGTCTTCGACGGTGTGGTGGCCGAGGCCCACGGGGGGCGGCGGGCTCGCGACCTGCGCGGCGCCGACCTCGTCGGCCAGGACCTGCGCCGGCGCGACCTGCGCGCCGCCCGGCTGCGCGGCGCCCTGCTCCTGGGCGCCGACCTGCGCGGCGTCGACCTCGACCGTGCCGAGCTGCTCGGCGCCGACCTGCGCGGGGCCGACGTCCGGGGTGCGCATCTCGCCGGCGCGCTGCTCCTGACCAACCCCCAGCTCGCCGCGGCCCGGGGCGACGCCGCGACGACCGTCCCGGCGCACCTGCGACGTCCGCCGCACTGGATATCGTCCGCGCCGTGACGCTCCGGTCGATCGGGCTGTTCCTGCTCGCGGCGGTCCTCGAGATCGGCGGGGCCTGGCTCGTCTGGCAGGCCCTGCGCGAGGGGCGGGCGTGGTGGTTCGCGGCGGTCGGCGTGCTCGCCCTCGGCCTCTACGGCTTCGTCGCCGCCTTCCAGCCCGACGCCGCGTTCGGCCGGGTGCTCGCCGCGTACGGCGGCGTCTTCGTCGCCGGGTCGCTCGCCTGGGGTGTGGTGCTCGACGGCTACCGGCCCGACCGCTACGACGTCCTCGGCGCCCTGATCTGCCTCGCCGGGGTCGGCGTGATCATGTACGCGCCCCGCTGAGGCGACGGTCCAGCTCCTCGAGGTCGTCGACGAACCACAGCTCGCGACCCTCGTTCGCCTCGCGCACCCAGTCGGCCACGGGACCCGACGGCTCGCCGTGGTGGTCCAGGGGCCCCACCACGACGAGACGCACGCGGTAGTTCACGAACTTCTGCACCACCGCCCCGGCCACCCCGCTCGCCAGACGCGTGAAGCCGGGGTCGAGCCGCGCGACCGGCACGGCGACGAGCTCGGCCTCCTCGCCGAAGGCGTCCCCGATGACGTCGAGGGCGCTCTGCTCGTCGCCGATCACCGGGCCGGTCTCGGCGAGGGCGAGGACCCGCACGCCGTGGCGCACGGACGTGGTGTTCGGGGACATGCCCCGACTCCACCAGGACCGGGCCCGGCGGGCGAGCGGTTTACATCGTCGGGGCGTCCGGGTCCGAGCCGTCGCCGACGAAGTGGATGTCGAACGGCTTGTTCGTGATGAACAGGAACGTGACGTCCTGGTCCTGCGTCGCCCCGTGCTGCATCACGCCGCCCTCGGGGAACCAGACGAAGCTCCCCGCCGGGTAGTCGCCCTGGTGGGTGTTGAGCACGCCCTCGAGGACGTACACGCCGTGGGCGCACGAGTGGCTGTGCCAGGGATTGGTGAAGCCGGCCCGGTAGACCATCTTCAGCACCATCATCCCGGTCTCCGGGTCGTCCACGAGCGGGACGTGCTCCAGGTTCGCCCCGATGAACTCCACCGGGAAGCCCTGCCAGGAGGCGGACGTGGTGTCGACGACGGTCAGCTCGACGGGCGTGCTCGGGGTGCTCACGGGGCCTCCAGGCGGGGTGCGGGGGTCGCCCGCCTCGCCGCGAGCAGGGTGCTCACGGTGCTCCGGCCGACCGGTGTCCACAAGGTCCGGTCGGCCGCCTCGGTGCGCGCGGGGGTCAGAGCGCCTGCAGGAACTCCAGGCGGTTGCCGAACGGGTCGTGCGCGTAGAAGCGCCGATGGCCGGGGAAGTCGCCGTCCCAGGTGACGTCCTGGCCGGTGGTCGCGACGCGGCGGGCGACCTCGTCGAGGTCCTCGACCACGATCCCGGGGTGGGCCTTGTGGGCCGGGCGGAAGTCCCCCTCGACGCCGAGGTGCAGCTCCACGCCGCCGGCGCGGAACCAGGCCCCGCCCCGGCCCGCCAGGACTGGGGGCTTCTCCACCTCGGTCATCCCGAGGACGCCGACGAAGAAGGCCCGTGCACGCTCCTCTTCCCCGGTGGGCATCGCGAGCTGCACGTGGTGGAGGCCGGTGAACACGCCGTCGAGTGTGCGCGGGTCAGCGGGAGCGCGGAGTCGATCGGACCTCCGCCGGCGGAGACCTGCCGCGAGCATGATCGCCCTGGGTGCTCCGGCGACCCCGTGAGATCGGGCCGGTGGAGCACCGGGAGCGATCACGGTCGGTGGAGACCACCCGTACGCCGGCGAGACATCGATCCGGGGAGCTCGGCGGGACCGGCCCCAAAGGGCGACCGCCGGGGTTCGTGCAGGTCACACACGGTCGGGGTGGCGGGATTCGAACCCACGGCCCCTCGCTCCCAAAGCGAGTGCGCTACCAAGCTGCGCTACACCCCGTGCGAGGGAGTCTAGGGGCGCGGGCCGCGGAGGCGACGGTGCCTCCCGGCCGCGTGCCGTGCGCGTCGCCGCGGCGACGCACCCGGTACCGAACGTCGTGACGGCTAGTCCAGACCGCGGACGATGTGCTCGTCGTCGATGCTGACGGTGTCCCTGATCTCCGTGTTCATCTCCGGCTCCTCTCCCGATTGCGTGCCGGTCTCCTCATCGTGTCGAGGAGTAGAGCCCTACCGGGGGGTATCGGTAAGAGGTCACGTTCTACTGATCGGTCAAGTCGATCGGTCAAGACCTGACCGTGGGACACGGGGCAACCTCGGGGTCCGCCGCCGCGGCGATCCCACCGGTCGGGGTGGTGGCGGGGCGTCCGCTACGGTGGGCTCGGGCCGAATGGCCCGCCGCGGGCGTAGCTCAATGGTAGAGCCCCAGTCTTCCAAACTGGCTACGCGGGTTCGATTCCCGTCGCCCGCTCCATACCTGATCGTGGCGTCCCCTGCTCCATTCGAGGACGTTGCTTGAGGCTCACCCTCCGGGCGTGTCACCCTTCGTGATTGGCGACGGAGTCCCCGCGGCGACGTCGTGGAGCCCGGAGGTCCGACCATGACGCTCTACCTGACCCGGTTCAGCTACACACCGGAGACCTGGGCGAGGTTGTCCGGGCAGCCGGAGGATCGACGCGAGGCTGCTCGCACCTACATCGAGGCGGCGGGCGGGAAGCTCCACGGCTTCTGGTACGCCCTGGGCGAGTACGACGGCTACAACCTCTGGGAAGCGCCGGACAACGTGTCGATGGCCGCGGTCGCCCTGGCGATCTCGGGTGGCGGGGCGCTCAGCAAGTACGAGACGACCGTGTTGCTGACGGTCGAGGAGACGATGCAGGCGATGGAGCGCGCCCAGGAGATCCGGTACCGCCCGCCGGGGGCGTGACGGGAGCTGGTCGGACTCTCGCGCGGCGGCCGTCGACGGTGGAGAGAACGATCATCAGCGCGGTGAGGACGAGGGCCCCGAGGGCGGTCGCCGACAGTGCCGTGTCGAGCGGGAGCACCGTCGTGAGGACCCCGACGAGCAGCGTCGGGAGTCCGGCGCCCAGGTAGAAGGCGGAGTAGACGGCCGCGGCCGTGCCGCTGGCTCGGTGTGGTGGGGCCATCGTGGCGACGACGGCCGTCGCCCCGCTGTAGAGCAGGCCGTTGGCCAGCCCCGCGAGGACGCAGGCCACCAGGACCGCGACGAGGGAGTCGACGCCGGGCGCGAGGACCACGAGCGAGACGGCCAGCACGATCAGGCCCACGAGGTGGGAGCGACGGGGTCCGAGTCGGATGACCGCGGGGACGGTCAGCGTCGAGCAGAGCAGCAGCGCCGCGGTGAGACCTCCGGACGCGAGCGGGTCGCTCAGCCCGAGGAAGCGGTCGGCGACCGAGGAGATGAGCCCGAGGAAGAGCCCGACCACGGCCCAGCCGAGGAACCCGTTCACGGCCGCGAGGACGAGGGCCCGCCGGACGGTGCGGGTCATGCCGGGGCCGCCGTCGGGGGCGTCGACCGACGTCCCGTCGTCGGTCGTGGCCCCGGGCCCGCGCACGCTGCCGAGCCCGACGAACACGACGGCGAGCAGCACCAGGTTCATACCGAAGGGCAGGAGGCCGGGACCCGGGCCGTACCCGGTGAGCGCACCCCCGAGGACGGGGCCCAGGCCCGTGCCCAGGATGAACACCGTCGCCGACACCAGGCCTGCGCGCACCTTGTCCGCGCCGCTGGTGGCGACCGCGACCCCGGCGCCGGTGATGACCGCGAGCGCGATGCCGTAGGCGACACGACCGACGATCAGCCAGGCGGTGCTCGTCGCGAGGGCCAGGGCGATCGACCCGACGGCGGCGATGGCGATGCCCCAGCGCATGACCCGCCGTGGGGAGAGTCGGTCCCCGAGGGGGCCGAGCAGGTAGACCGCGGGAACGCTGACCAGGGGGTACACCGCGTAGATGGCCGTCAACGTCACGTCGCTGAAGCCGAGCTGCGCCTGGTAGGCGGGGTAGAGCGGGCTCGGGATGCCGGCGCCGGCGGCGCCCAGGGCGAGCAGGGCGAGCGCCCATGCCCGTGCGGGCCGTGAGGGCGCCCGGAACGAGCTCCGCGAGGCCTCGGTCGTGGCTGACGGGGACGTGGCGGCGGTCATGACCACGACGATGCGGTGGCGCGGTTGTTAGCACCAGCGCACGTTTCTTCATCGAGCGCGTAGCATCGCTACATGATCGATCCGCGGTTGAGGACGCTGCAGCTGGTGGCCCACCACGGGTCGGTGAGCGCGGCGGCCAGGGCGTTGCACTTCACCTCGTCCGCGGTCTCCCAGCAGCTGCGCGGGCTCTCCGACGAGCTCGGGGTGGCGCTGGTGCGACAGATCGGGCGCCGCATGGAGCCCACGGCGGCCGGACACGTCCTGCTGCGCCACGCCGAGGCCTTGCACGCCCGCGCCGAGGTCGCGCGCGCGGAGCTGGCCGGCGCCGAGGACTCACCGGGCTCGATCGGCCTGTGCGGGTTCTCCACCGCGGCGACGAGGTTCCTCGTCCCCACGGCCGCCGCGCTGCGCGAACGCTTCCCCGACCTGGTGATCCAGGTCGTCGAGTCGGAGCCGGCACGCTGCATCGATCTGCTGCTCGCCGGCGACTGCGACCTCGCGCTGCTGGTGGTCGACGACCGTGTCCCGCCCGAGACCGACAAGCGCTTCGAGCAGCACCCCGTGCTCGACGACCCGATCGACCTCGCGGTCCCGGTCGGGCACCACCTCACCACCCGGTCCGAGGTGACCCTGCGCGACGCCGCGTCCGAGTCGTGGATCACCTGCCGTCCCGAGAGCGCCTATCACCGGCTCACGCTCGCCGCCTGCCAGGCCGCCGGCTTCCGCCCCACCGTCGCCCACTACGCCGACGAGTGGGCCACCGGCACCGCGCTGGTCGCCCACGGCTTCGGCATCTTCATGCTCCCCCGGCTGGCCCCGGTGCACCCCGGCACCGACGTGGTGCGCCTGCGTCTGAGCGGGACGGCGGCCCCCGTCCGGCGGATCGTGGCGGTGACCCGCGCGGGCGGGGCCGCCCAACCCGTCATCGGCCACGCCTTGACGTCGATCACGAGGGCGGCCGAGTCGATCTCCGGCTGAACTCGCGGGCCCGGCGGGCGCGACACAGACTGGACCCGTGGCGCGCAGCCGGGTCGGCAAGAGGACACGCCAGCTCCTCGTGTTCCTCCACGTCGCCATCAGCCTGGGGTGGATGGGCGCCGGGGCGGCCAACGTCGTGCTGGCCATGACGGCCGGCTACACGGCGAGCGCCGACGTCCGGCGCGTCTGCTACCAGATGATCGAGCAGATCGACGCCGTGCTGGTGATCCCCGGAGCCGTCGGGGCGCTGGTCAGCGGTCTGGTCCTCTCGGCGGTGACGCCGTGGGGGTTCACGCGGTACTGGTGGGTGCTGCTCAAGCTGGTGCTCACCGTGGCGGTGATCGTCTACAGCACCCTCGGCGTCGGCGTGTGGGTCGAGGAGAGCATCCAGGCCACGGCGGGTGCGGACGTCGAGAGCCCGGTGGCCGGCCCGCTCGCGTACGGCGCGCTGCTGAACATCGTCGCCTTCCTGCTGATGACCTGGGTGTCGGTGGCCAAGCCCTGGGGCACGACGCCCTGGGCCGTGGACCGGAAACGCGCCGGGCGCCGCGGCGCGAGGGCGGCCACCGCCCACGCGTGAGCTCGCGCGCCCTGCGCGACCATGGCCCCGTGATCGGTCTCGGAGCGTTCGTCCTCGGTACCCCGGACCCGGCGCGGCTCGCCACGTTCTACCGCGAGCTCCTGGGCTGGACGACCGTCGAGGGCGGCGACCCCACGTTCCTCCGCCTCCGCGCGCCCGAGCAGGAGCGGCCCGGCCTGAGCTTCCAGCTCGAGCCCGACCACGTCGCGCCCACCTGGCCGCCGCGGGCGGGGACGCAGCAGATGCAGGCGCACCTGGACCTGCTCGTCGACGACCTCGAGCACGAGGCCGCGCGCGCCGAGTCCCTCGGCGCCACCCGCGCGGAGCACCAACCGGCGGACGGGGTGGTCGTCCTGCGCGACCCCCACGGGCACCCGTTCTGCCTCTTCCTGCCCGGTCACTGACCGGGACGCGGAGGAGCACACCTCCACGAACGGGTGCACGCCGCCGGGACGAGGTCGGGCGATTTTCCCGGTCCCGTACGCTCGGTGACCGGGCGACGGGACAGGAGCCGATCTCATGAGCACCTCCCGATCGGCAGGGACGGCCGTCGTGGACCTCCCCGGCGCGCTCGGCTGCGGCGACCTCGCCGATCCCGCCCGGCTCGAGGCCCTCGCCGACGCAGGCCTGTCGGCCGCCCCGGACCCCGACATGGAGCTGTTCGCGGGCCGGGTCCGGCGCTGGCTCGGGGTGCCGATCGGCCTCGTCACCCTGGTGACGCCCGACGAGCAGGTCTTCCCGGGCGCGGCCGGGCTCCCGCCGGACCTCACGGAGCGCCGCCGCACCCCGTTGACCCACTCGTTCTGCAAGCACGTCGTGATGACGGCGCAGCCGCTGGTGGTGGAGGACGCCCGCGAGCACGAGCTCGTCGCGGACAACCCCGCGATCCGCGACCTCGGCGTGATCGCCTACGCCGGGATGCCGCTGACCGACGGTGCGGGCAACGTCCTCGGCTCGCTGTGCGCCGTCGACGTCGTGCCGCGCCGGTGGGACCCGGGACAGCTCGACGCGCTCGAGGACCTCGCCCGCATGTGCTCGGTCGCCCTGCGGCTGCGCCTGGCCACCGTCGACGCCGATCGCGAGCGCCAGCGGCGCGACGAGCTCGACGTCCGACTGCGCGAGCAGCTGCAGCACCGCACGACCGTGAACCACGTGCTGCAGCGGGCGATGCTCTCGACGCTGCCGCGCATCGAGGGCCTCGGGATGTCGGCGCACTACGCCCCGGCCGACAGCCGCGAGGACGTCGGGGGCGACTGGTACGACGTCACCCGCCTGCCGGCGACCTCGGGCACCACCACCGACGTCGTCCTGTCCGTCGGCGACATCGCCGGGCACAGCCTCTCGGCGGCCACCGAGATGGGCCAGGTGCGCTCGATGCTGCGCCAGGCCGCGTGGGACCGGCGCGGCGAGCCGCCGTCGGTCGTCGTCACCGCCTTCGAGGACGCGAACGCCGCCGTCGGTCCCCGGGCGCGCGGGACGCTCGTGGTCGCCCACCTGCGCCGGGAGTCCGACGGCACCTGGTCGATGGCGTGGAGCAACGCCGGTCACCCACCGCCGGTGCTGGTGGTGCCCGGGGGCGTCCCGCAGGCGCTCGGCGGGCCCGACCCGATGTTCGGGTTCCCCCACCTGCTCCCCGGCCACCGCCGCGACGACTGCGTGGCCGTCCCGGCGGGCTCGCTGGTGGTCCTGCACACCGACGGTCTCATCGAGCGCCGCGGCGAGGACCTCGACGTGGGGTCCGCCCGCCTGCTCGACGCCCTGCACCGGATGCGCGACGACGACGTCGCGAGGATGCCCGAGCGGCTCGTCGCCGAGCTCTCGCCCGGCGAGGACGACGTCGTAGCCCTCGCGGTCCGGGTGGGCGACGCGGGCTGACGCCGGGCTGTCGGGGTCGTCTCCTAGCGTGCGGGGTGCCGACCGCGGGGAGGGTCCGATGGCACTGGAGTGGAACGCGCTGCTGCGCGATCAGGTCGACTGGCTCTGGACGTACCAGTGGCGGGCGCGGCTGGACGGCCTCACCGACGAGCAGTACTTCTGGGAGCCCGCCCCCGGCGCCTGGAACGTGCGCCCCCGCGCGGAGGCGAGCACCGCCATGGCGGCCGGCACGGGCGACCTCGTGATCGACTTCGAGTTCCCGGCTCCGGAGCCGCCGCCGGTCACCACCATCGCGTGGCGCCTCGGGCACATCGTCGTCGGCGTCCTCGCGATGCGGGTGGCCGGCCACTTCGGGGGCCCGCCCGTCGACTACGGCAGCCACCGGTACGCCCCCACCGCGCAGGAGGCCGTCGCGCAGCTCGACGAGGCCTACGCCGCGTGGACGGCCGGGGTGCGCGGGCTCGGGGAGGCCGGGCTGGCCGAGCCGTGCGGACCCACCGAGGGCCCGTTCGCCGCCGAGCCGATGGGCGTGCTGGTGCTGCACATCAACCGCGAGCTGCTCCACCACGGCGCCGAGATCGCGCTGCTCATGGACCTGCACGACGCCCGGTCCGGCTGAGGCACGGCCCGACCCCGGTCGGCGCGGCCCCGGCTCCCCGGGACCGGCGCGGTGCTGCGGCATCATGGACGCCGATGGCCACCCGGACCGCGGACGCGACCGACACCCCTCGGCACCCGGTCCGGCCGCCGCGCCACCCCGCCGCGGCGCACGCCGCTGGCCGTCGGGGCCGGGCTCGCCGCGGCGCTGCTCGTGGTCCTCGCCGTGCGCCTGCCCACCGGCAGCCCGCTGGGCGTCGAGGACAACGGCGACGGCTACCGCCTCTACTGCGGCGCCGGCCTGGTGCCCGACACCCTCGACCGGTTCGCGAGCTGGCAGGACGGATGGGTCCGCACCTACGGCGTCGGCCCGCCGACCTGCGCGGACCCGGTGCCGTCCTCGGCGCTGGTGATCGCCCGGGCGACGACCTGGCTGAGCTCCGGGACCTGGTCGCCCACCGTGCTCGGCTGGACCTACGCCCTGCTGGTCGGCCTCGTCGTCGGTCTCGGCGCGTGGGCGGCGAGCGCGGCGGGTCGGCGTCAGGCGCTGGTCGTCGCCGTGCCCGTCCTCCCGCTGGCGGCCGCCACCTTCCCGCGCTTCTTCGTCTCCACCTACAGCGAGCCGGCCGGTCTGCTCGGCGCGGTCACGGTCGGCGGGGGCGTCGCGGCCGTCCTCGTGACCCGCCGCGAGCACCGCGCCGAGCGGATCGTCGCCCTCGTCCTGATGGCGGCCGGCGGGCTCGTCGCGACCACGGCGAAGGTCGCCTACATCCCCCTGCTCGCGGTGGCGGTGATCGTCTGCGCGGCCACGGCCCTCGGCACGCGGCATCTCCGGCGGGCCGGCCCCGCGCTGGCGCTCGCCACCGTGCTCCTCGCCGCCTACCCGGTGATCTCCGCGGTGGACCGCCAGCAGCAGTTCTACGACGCGGTGAACGCGCACGACCTCGTGTTCACGACGGTCCTGCTCGAGCTCGGTCCCTCCGCCGCGGGTGACCTCGGGCTGCCCCCGGAGGCGGTCACGCTCACGGGCAACGGCTACTTCAACGGACCACCGCGCCCGGACGGCGTCGCCTGGTGGGAGGGCGCGATCGTCCAGCGCCCCGACGAGACACGCGCCGCGGCCCTGCTCCTGCTCGCCGAGCACCCGGCCGCCGCCGCGCGCGCCGTCGGCGTGGGCCTGAAGGCCACGACGCTCGCCGACCTGACCTACCTCGACTCGGTCCCGGCGTCGCCGTCGAAGCTCTCGGCGCCCTCGGGCCACCCCGGCTGGTCGGGGGCCCGCCAGCCCGACCTCGCGCAGGTCCTCGAGAACACCCGACGGCCTCCGTGGGTGCCCAGCGCCCTGGTCCTGGTCGCGCTCGCGGCCGCCGCCACCGCCCGGTGGCAGGGCCCGGCGGGGCGCTGGTCGCTCGCCGCCGGTCTCGCCGCCGGGACGGCGCTGGCGTTGACCGTGGTGGCGGTCGCGGGCGACGGCTACTTCGAGGTGTTCAAGCACGTCTGGCTCGCGGCCTACCTGCTCGCGGTCTCGGGGCTCTGCCTGGCGGGCGCCGCCCTGACCGCCCTGGCCGTCCCCCTGATCGCCCGTCGGAGGCGCGCGCAGGGGTAGGAAGGGATCGTGCGCGCCTACGGATTCCTCGGTGTCGGTGGTCCTGACCAGGAGGCGTTCCTCGACGTCCCGGTGCCCGACCCCGGCCCGGGTGAGCTGCGGGTGCGCGTCCGGGCCGCCGGGGTGAACCCGGGCGACTTCCGGATGCGCCGCGGCGAGTACGGCACCGCCGGGCCCGCGGTGCTCGGGCGGGAGGTCGCCGGCACGGTCACCGCGATCGGTGAGGGCGTCAGCGGGTTCGCGGTCGGCGACGAGGTCTTCGGCGGCTGCCCCGGCATGGTCGGCGGCTGGGCCGAGCAGGCCCTCGTCACCGCCTCGTTCGCCGCGCACCGGCCCGCGACGGTGTCGCCGGAGGACGCCGCGGCGCTGCCGGTGGCCGCCGGCACCGCCTACGACGCGCTCACCACCCTCGCGCTGCCCGCGGGCGCCACGCTGCTCGTCAACGGCGCGGGTGGCGGCGTCGGCATCCCGACCGTCCAGCTCGCGCGGGCCCGCGGCCTGCGGGTGATCGGCACCGCGAGCGCCGGCAAGCGGGAGCTGCTCACCGAGCTCGGCGCGGTGCCCGTCACGGGCGGCGAGGGCGTCGCCGACCGCGTCCGCGCGGTCGCCCTCGACGGCGTCGACGGCGTGTTCGACCTCGTGGGCGGGGACGCCCTGCGCGCCGTCGCCCCGCTGGTCGACCCCGCGCGGCTGGCCTCGGTGGCCGACAAGCCGCTCGTGGCCGAGCTCGGCGGCGGCGACGTCCCGCGCGACCGCAGCACGGCCGTGCTCGACGCCCTCGCCGCGCTGGTGGCGAGCGGCGACCTCGACCCCTGGGTGCGCACGACACTGCCGTTCGCCCGCACCGGGGAGGCGCTCGCGCGCGTCGAGGACGGGCACGTCCTCGGCAAGGTCGTGGTCACGATGGACCCCGCCTGACCTCTCCCTGACCTCCCTCTGACCTCTCCGAGAAGGAGATGTCACGGTCCGCGAACCACACGCGTGCAGTTTCACCCCAACGAGTGGCGCATCACCCCGTCGAGCGTCCCGTGACTCCGATCGGCACGCGCGCCTCGTCCGTTCGGACGCCCTCCGAGGGCTGATCGTTTGACTGAGTTGCTGTTCAGTGAACGCACCCTCGATGAATCACCGCTCACCGGCTCGGGAGACTCCTGTCGATCCGCGATCACCGCGGTGACCGATCGAGAGGGGAATCCACCATGACCCGACTGCAGCGCCTCGTCGCCGCGACGGCCCTGGCCGGCGCCGGCAGCCTCGCCCTGTCCGGCGTGGCGAGCGCGAGCGAGTCGCACGGCCACGGGGACGAGGGGCACTCCACCCGGAGCGACCACAAGGGCCTCGTCGGCGGCCTCGTCGGCGCCGGCGGAGAGCTCGCCGAGGGCGTCGGCGGCCTCGTGGGCGGTGTCAACGGCGCCGTCGGCAGCGTGCTGGGGAGCGACGCCGTCGGCGACGTCGTGGACGGCCTGGTCTAGGTACCGGGTCGTCCGCTGCCGGTCCCCCGCTCGGGGGAGCGGGACGGGCAGCGACGAACCGGGGCGGGTCCCGGTGGCGCTGGAACCGCCACCGGGGCCCGCCCCGTCGATCGTCCCGGATGCTTCAGCCGCGCGGGCGACCCTCGTCGGACGGCGACTCCTCCACCGGGCCGGGCGCGCTCCAGGGCTCGGCCTCGTCGGCGCGGCCCGGGGTCAGGCGCCGCAGCAGGTGGTAGCCCGCGACGACGACGATGGTGCCCAGCGCGATCCCCGACAGCGACCCGCCCCCGAGGGTCAGGGCGACGTCCCCGATGCCGATGACGATGCCGGCGGCGAGCGGGACGAGGACCTCCGGGCGGGCGAAGTCGACCTTGTTCTCCACCCAGATCCGCGCCCCGAGCAGGCCGATCATCCCGTAGAGCACCACGGTGATGCCGCCGAGCACCCCGCCGGGCGTGGCCGCGACCACGGCCCCGAACTTCGGGCAGAAGCCGATCGCGATCGCGACGAGCGCGGCGACCCCGTACGCGGCGGTGGAGTAGACGCGGGTCGCGGCCATGACGCCGATGTTCTCGGCGTACGTGGTGGTCGGCGAGCCGCCGACCCCGCCGGCGACGGCCGTCGCGATCCCGTCCGCGGCGAGCGCCCGGCCGAGGTAGGGGTCGAGGTCCTCGCGGGTCATGCTCGCGACCGCCTTGACGTGGCCGGTGTTCTCCGCGATGAGCGCGATGGCCACGGGGACGATCAGCAGGATCGCCGAGGCACTGAACGCCGGCAGGTGCAGCCCGGGCGCCTCGGGCGTGCCGAGCGGCAGGCCGATCCAGGACGCGTCGGCAACGCCGGAGAGGTCGACGCGCGGGTGCGTCGACACGACGCCGGACGCGTCCGGCCCGGTGATCGGCCCCAGCACCGCGTCGAGCAGCAGCGACAGGACGAACCCGACGACGAGGCCGACCAGCACGCCGAGCCGGCCGACCATGCCCCGCCCGGCCACCGCCGTGATCATCACGACGAGCATGGTGATCAGCGCGACGAGCTCGTCCTGGGGCCAGTACGTGCCGGCGACGACCGGGGCGAGGTTGAAGCCGATGAGCATGACCACCGCGCCGGTGACGGCGGGCGGCAGGATCGCCGACACCGTCCGCGCGCCGCCGAGGTGCACCGCGAGCCCGACGAGGGCGACGACGACGCCGCACACCGCGATCGCCCCGGTGACCTCGGCGCTCGTGCCCCCGTCCGCGCGCACCGCGGCGACGACCCCGACGAACGAGGCGCTGGTCCCGAGGTAGCTCGGCACCCGCCCGCGCGTCATCAGCAGGAACAGGATCGTCGCGAGCCCCGAGAGCAGGATCGCGAGGTTGGGGTCGAGCCCCATGAGCACGGGGAAGACGAACGTCGCCCCGAACATGGCCAGGACGTGCTGCGCGCCGAGGCCGACCGTGCGCCCCCACGACAGCCGCTCCTCCGGCCGCACCACCTCACCGGGCGCGGGCGCCCGCCCGTCACCGTGGACCGTCCATCCCCTGATCACGGGCGACAGGCTAGGGCTTCGGCACGCGCATCCCGTCCAGCAGGAGGCCGAGGTAGCGCGGCCAGCGGCCCTCGCCGGCCTCGGCGGTGACGACGGCCATGTGGACGACGGTCGGCAGGTCCTCGGGCACGAGGTCGCCGCGCACCACCCCCGCGGCCTGCCCGCGGCCCAGCAGCTCGCCCAGCGGGGCCAGCGTGCGGGCGGCGAGCTCGGGGGTGAACGCGCCGGTGGCCTTGGCGGCCGCGAGCAGCGCGCGGTGGCGGGTGACCCCGTCGACCAGCCCCTCGAGCACCCCGACCAGCGCCGCCCACGGGTCGGCGACCTCGGCGGCGCGGGCGAGCAGGGGCTCGACGAACTCGGCGACGTAGTCCTCGAGCACCGCGGCCACGAGCTCGTCCCGACCGGCGAAGCGACGGTAGAGCGTCGACGGCGCCACGCCCGCCCGGCGCGCGACCTCCTCGAGCGCCACGTCCGGGCCGCCGACCTCGATGGCCGTCCGGGCGGCCGCGAGGATCGCGGCGTGGTTGCGCGCCGCGTCGGCACGCAGGGGCCGATCCACGCGGACGAGCGGATCGGACGGCGCGGACATCGGCGACACCGTATCGCCCGCGATCAGTCGTCGACGAGCTTGAGCGCGCCCGACGGGCACTGGGCGACGGCGTTGCGGACCTCGCCGACCTGGTCCGCCGACGGCTCCTCCTGGAGCACCAGGACGAGCGCGTCGTCGTCCTGGTCGAACACGTCCTCGGCGGCGAGCACGCAGTTGCCCGCGCCGATGCACGCCTCACGGTCGGCCTGGATGTGCATGGGTTCTCCCTCGGTGGTGGTGGGTCACCAGGTGACGGGCAGGGCACGGAGTCCGTGCACGATGGTGGCCGAGCGGAACTCGATCTCCTCGAACGGGATGCCCGGTGCGAGCGCCGGGAAGCGCCGGAAGAGGGCGGGGAACGCCACGGCCATCTCGGCGCGGGCCAGGGGCGCGCCCAGGCAGTGGTGCACGCCGTGCCCGAACGCCACGTGCGGGGCGATCGTGCGGGTGACGTCGAGGTCGTCGGGGTGCTCCACCGCCGCGGGGTCGCGGTTGGCGGCGGGCAGCGACAGCACGAGGACCTCGCCCGTGGCCACCGGCACGTCCCCGACCGTCGTGTCGTACCGGACGGTGCGCGGGATCCCGGAGTGGACCACCGACAGGAAGCGCAGCAGCTCCTCGATCGCCGGGGCGACGGCGCCCGGCTCGTCGCGCACGAGGGCGAGCTGCTCCGGCGCGCGCAGCAGGGCCAGCGTGCCGAGCCCGAGCATGTTCGCGGTCGTCTCGTGCCCGGCGATGAGCAGCAGGGACGCGATGCCGATCAGTTCGGAGCGCGCGAGGTCGTCACCGTGCTCGCGCACCAGCATGCCGAGCATGTCGTCGCCGGGCTCGGTCCGTGCACGGTCGACGAGCTCGCCCATGTAGGTGCGCGACTCGGCGGCCACCCGCCCGCGCTCCTCCATCGGCAGGCTGAGGTCGACCTGGCGCGCCGCACGGCCCTGGAACTCGGCGCGGTCGTCGTACGGGACGCCGAGCAGCTCGCAGATGACGAGGCTCGGCACCGGGAGCGCGAAGGCCTCGACGAGGTCGGCGGGCGGGCCGGCGGCAGCCATCGCGTCGAGGTGGTCGTCGACGATCTCGACGATGCGCGGCTCGAGACGTCGGATGCGCTTGACGGTGAACTCGCCGGTGAGCAGCCGGCGCAGCCGGGTGTGCTCGGGCGGGTCGGTGGCGAGCAGGTTCCCGGCGCGCGGGTCGATCCCGTCCTCGGGCATCGGGAGGCGGGGCAGGCCGGTGTTGGTGAAGCGCTCGGCGTCGCCCAGCACCTCGCGCACGTCGGCGTAGCGGGTGACGAGGCGGGCGGGGGTGCCGAACCCCGTCCGGATCGCGGTCAGCCCCGGCTCGTCGCGCGTCGCCTGCGTCTCCGGCACCGGCGCGAACCGGTCGCGCTGCATGTGGCGGGGAACCGGAGGAGCCCCGTCGGTGCTCGTGCTCATCGCCAGGACCGTACGCCAAGTGGGAGTGTGCTGCCGGTTTGGCCGCGGACCTCGCGAGGCACACGAGCGACATGAGCGAGAGCACCGAGCGGGTCGTCCTGGTCACCGGCGCGGGCCGGGGGCTGGGCGTGGAGGTCGCCCGCCAGCTGGTCGACGCCGGGCACCTCGTGGTGGTCGGGGCGCGCGACGTCGAGGCGGGCGCCGCGGTGGCGAAGCAGCTGGGCGAGAACGCGTGGCCGCTGCACCTCGACGTCACCGACCCGGAGTCCGTGCAGGCCGCGGTCGAGGCGGTCGACCGTCGCCACGGGCGCCTCGACGCGCTCGTGAACAACGCGGCGGTGCACTTCGACCCCGGCGCCGACCCCGTCACCGAGGACCTCGAGGTCGCCGACGGCGCCTGGCGCACCAACGTCCTCGCGCCCTGGCGCCTCACGCAGGCCTTCGTGCCGCTGCTGCGCGCCGGGAACGACGCGGTGATCGTCAACGTGACCAGCGGGCTCGGCTCGCTGGCGCGCATGGGCGCGCACTCGCCCGCCTACAGCGTCTCGAAGGCCGGGATCAACGCGCTGACCCGCGTGTTCGCCGACGCCCTGACCCGCGACGGCATCGCCGTGCACGCGGTGTCCCCCGGCTGGACCGCCACCGACATGGGCGGCTCGGGCGGGCGGCCGATCGCCGAGGGCGCGGCCGGGATCGTCGACGTCGTCCGCTCCCCCGGCGCCGCCCCCTCCGGCTCGTTCCTCCAGGACGGCGAGCACGTGCCCTGGTGACCCGTGAGCGATGTTCCCGGCTATAGCCGGGAACATCGCTCACGTGCCCAGGCTGCGCGCCACCTCGACGAAGTGGGCGACGGCGGGCGAGCGGTCGGCGCGGCGCCAGGCGACCTGGAGCGCGACCATCGGCACCGGCCCCGAGAGCGGGCGGAACACCACGCCCGGCGGCCGCAGGTTCGCGTAGTACGCCGGCTGCAGCGACACCCCGAGCCCCGCGGCGACGAGCCCGAGCTGGGTCTCGATGTCGGCGCCCTCGGCGACGATGCGCGGGCTGAAGCCGTGCTCGCGGCAGTAGCTCGTGATGATGTCGAAGAACGCCGTGCCCAGCGAGCGCGGCCAGAGCACGAAAGGCTCGTCGGCCAGCAGCGCCGGGTCGATCTCGTCCTGCCCTGCCAGCGGGTGGTCCCCGGGCAGCGCCGACACCAGGGGCTCCGAGACGAGGTGCTCGACCTCCACGGCCACCGTCGCCGACGCGGCGCGCACCAGCCCCACATCGAGACGGCCGTCGGCGAGGGCGACGATCTGCGCGGCCGTGTCCTGCTGGGAGACCTCGAGCTGCAGGTCGGGGAACGACGTCCGCATCGCCCGCAGGATCTGCGGCGTGATCGACGCCAGCGCGGTGCCGACGGACCCGACGACCAGAAGCCCCACCGCCCCGTCCGCCGCCTGCGTGACCAGCGACTGCGCCCGCTCGGCCTCGAACAGCACGCGCGGCGCCGCGTCGAGCAGCACCCGCCCGGCCGGGGTCAGCTCGGTGGCGCGGCTGGAGCGGTCGAAGAGGGCGGCGCCGAGCGTCCTCTCCAGCGCGCGGATCTGCTGGGAGAGCGCGGGCTGGCTGACGTGCAGCCGCCGGGCCGCGCGGCTGAAGTGCAGCTCGGAGGCCACGGTGAGGAACACCCGCAGCTGCCGGAGCTCGACGTCCATGACCTCGATACTGCCCCGCGCGAGCGGCATAAGTCCGCCCTGATGACAGCAGTGGCAGGGGTGATCGCGGATCCACCCCGCGCGACCGGGTGAGCGGTGACGCTGAGGACACATCCGAGAACCGACCCGGAGTGATCACCGTGCACAGCTCACGAACCCGGCCCGACCGCCGCCTCGTCGTCATCGGCTGCGGCGGGCTCGGCTCCGCCGCCGCCTACTGGCTCTCCCGGGCCGCCGGGGGTCGCGTCCTCGCCCTCGAGCGCCACGGCCTCGGGCACGACCACGGCGCGAGCCAGGACCACTCGCGGATCATCCGCTACGCCCAGCACCAGGACGCCTACGCGGCCCTCGCGCCCGCCGCCTACGCCGCCTGGCGCGACGTCGAGCGCGTCTCCGCCCAGACGCTGGTCACCGAGACCGGCGGGCTCGTCATCGAGGACGTCGACGCGCGCTCGGGCCTCGACACGGGCGGGCGCAACCTCGGCGGGTACGCCGCGGTGGCCGACCGGCACGGCGTCGACTTCGACCTCCTCGACGCGCGCGGCATCGAGGCGCGCTGGCCGCAGTTCCGTCTCGCCGGCACCGAGCAGGCCATGTACCAGCGGCGCACCGGCATCGTCGACGCGGCACGCGCCAACGCCACCCACGTCGCGCTGGCCCGCGGGCACGGCGCGGAGATCCGCGAGCACTCCCCCGTGCGTGCCCTGCACCCCACCCGCGACGGCGTCGAGGTCGTGCTCGACGGCGAGGTGGTGCGCGCCGAGCACGTCGTCGTCACCGCCGACGCGCGCACCAACGAGGTGCTCGACGGCCTGGTCGAGATCCCGCTGACCGTCCTGCAGGAGCAGGTGACGTACTACGCGACGCCGAACCTGCTCGACTTCTCGCCCGCGCGGTTCCCGGTGTTCATGTGGCACGGCGCCGACAACTTCTACGGCTTCCCCGTGTACGGCGAGGTCGCCACGAAGCTGGGCCAGCACATGGGCGGGAATGAGGTCACCGCCGACTCCCGCACGTTCGAGCCGGACCCGCTGCGCCAGAAGCGCCAGGAGGCGTTCCTCGCCGAGCACCTGCCCGGCTTCGGCGGCCCCGAGCTGTACACGAAGACCTGCCTGTACACGATCCCGCCCGACCAGCACTACGTGATCGACACCGTGCCGGGCGAGCCCCGGGTCAGCGTCGGGGTCGGCGCCGGGCACGCGTTCAAGTTCGCGTCGCTGATCGGCAAGATCCTCGCCGACCTCGCGACGACGGGCGGCACGCGGCACCCCATCGGCGCGTTCGGTCTCGACCGCCCCGCGCTGACCGACCCGACCTGGGGGCGAACGTTCCATGTCTGACCTCGTCACGCGCTCCCCCGGGTGGTCGCTCCCGCAGGCGGCCTACACCGACGCGGACGTCTTCGCCGCCGACCTCGACCGCGTCTTCGCCGCGCACTGGCTCTTCGCCGGGCACACCGGCGAGCTCGACACCGCCGGCCGCTACCTCACCGTGGACGTCGGCCGCGACCGCGTCATCGTCGTCCGCGGCGAGGACGGCGTCCTGCACGCCCACCACGACGTCTGCGCCCACCGCGGCTCGCGGGTGACCACCGAGCCCCGTGGCCAGGTCAAGGCGTTCGTGTGCCCCTACCACCAGTGGGTCTACGCACTCGACGGCTCGCTGCGCGCGGCCCGGCTGATGGGCGACTGCTTCGCCACCGCGTCCCACCGGCTCGCCCCGGTCGCGGTCCGCGAGGTCGCCGGCCTGGTGTTCGTCTGCCTCGCCGACGAGCCGCCCGACTTCGGCGCCTTCGCCGCCGCCCTCGAGCCGCGGCTCGATCCGCACGGGCTCGCCGATGCGCGTGTCGCCGTGCGCCAGCACTACCGCGTGGCCGCGAACTGGAAGACGCTCGTGGAGAACAACCGCGAGTGCTACCACTGCGCGGGCAGCCACCCCGAGTTCTCGCTGTCGAACTTCGACGTCGGCATGAACGGCGACGTGCGCACCAACCCCCGCTACGACCGCGCGCTCGCCTCGGCCCGCGCCCGGTGGAGCGCGCAGGGCCTGCCGGGCGAGGACGTCAACTTCCCCGAGGGCGCCTGGTACCGCGTCGCCCGCCTGCCGCTGCGCGACGGCTTCGTCTCGGAGACCCTCGACGGCCGCCCGCTCGCTGCGCCCATGGGCCGCCTCACCGACCCCGACGTCGGCAGCCTGCGCGTGGTGTCGCTGCCCAACCTCTGGGCCCACGCCAACGGCGACTACGCGGTGACCACCCGCCTGACACCGGTCGACGCCGGCACCACGGACGTCGAGCTCTGCTTCCTCGTCGCGCGCGACGCGACCGTCGACGAGGACGCGATGACCGCCGTGTGGCGGGCGACCTCCGAGCAGGACTGGGCGCTCTGCGAGGCGAACTACGCCGGCATCGCGTCGCGGGGCTACCGTCCCGGGCCGCTGTCCCCGGTGGTCGAGGCCTCGGTCGAGGGGTTCCTCGACTGGTACGTCGACGCGCTCGCCGATCCCCCACACGCCCGCTCCGCCTGACCTCCGGCGTCCCCATCGGGTGGTCGTCGCTGCTCGATGGCGTGACGACCCTCCCTCCTGTGGGCGTCGAGGCCGACACTCGGCGACGTCATCGGGGTGGGGCGACGTGTCGGGGGTGCGGCGATGGCTGTCGATCGGGGGGTCTGTCGATCGGTGGTGCTGGCGGCGCTCGTCGGGGCCGCGCTCGTCCTCGGGTCCGCGTCCGCCACCGGAGCACCGGCCGGCACCCCCGCGAGCGGGGGCGACGGGACGCGACGGGTCGCGCTCGGCGACTCCTGGGCCGCCGGGACCGCGGCCGGCGAGGTCGAGGCGGCGTCCGGCACGTGCCGGCGCAGCCCTCGCGCCTACCCCGCGGTCGTCGCCCGCGCCGCCGGCGAGACCTCGTGGACCTCGCGGGCGTGCGCGTCCGCGACGGGTGGCGGGAACGGCCAGTTCACGTCGCTCGGCCCGGCGACCGAGGTCGTGACGGCCACCGTCGGCGCCGACGCGACGGGGCTCGGCGCGCTGGCGTCCGCCTGCTCGTCGCAGGGCGCCGCGGCGCGCTGCGACGACGCGATGACCCGCTTCGACCGGGCGCTCACCACGCTGCCGCGCGCGCTCGACGCGTCGCTCGCCGACATCGGGAAGCGCGCCCCGCGCGCCGCGGTCACCGTCACCGGCTACCCCTGCTCGCGGAGGGACGGGCGTGCCCGAGCGGGCCCGCCGACGCGACCCGGGCCGCCCGCCTCGACGACGCCGTCACGCGCCTGGACACCGCGCTCGCCGGCCGCGTGACCGCGGCCGGGATGCGGTTCGTCGACGTCCGGTCCGCGTTCGCCGGGCACGGGGTGTGCGCTCCGGACCCCTGGCTCGCCCCGCTGACCGGCCCCGACGCGCTCCTGGCCGGCGGCGCCACCGCGACCGGGCACGCGCTCGGCGTCCTGCCCGCGCTCGCCGCGCCGGCCCCGACGACGCCCGCCCCGACGACGCCCGCCCCGACACGGCCGGCGACACCCCGTCCGACGGGCGCCGCGACGAGCCGCCGGCCCCGCTGTTCCCCGGCTGAGCCGGCCGGCGCAGCGTCAGCCGAACACCTCGAACGGCACCCGCGCCGGCCCGTCCTCGCCGCCGGTGGTCATCAGGACCACCTCGCGGGCCTGCTCGACGACCGGCCGCGGGTCGAGGGCCGCCAGGTAGGCGCGGTGCTCGGCGAGCGACGCGATCGCGACGTCGCGCCACCCGGTGACGTCCACGGCGTGCGTGGGCTGCGGAGAGGCGGCGACGACGACGTGCCGCACGCCGGACCAGGTCTCGAAGCCCTCGTCGATGAGCTCGCGGAAGACCCATTCGTTGCCGGCGTCGCCCACCGCGTCGAGGGTCGCCCGGCCGACCGCGCGGTGGTCGGCGCTGTTCCACGTGCCCAGGCCCCGTGTGTTCAGCCCGAAGGTGTCGCGGTGGTTGCTGACGACCACCAGCTGCGGGCGGGCCCGCCGGATCTCGCGGGCGAGGTCGCGCCGCAGGTCGAGGCTCTCCGTGACCACGCCGTCGCGATGACCGAGGAACCGGACGTCGTGCACCCCGACGGCCGCGGCGCTCGCCCGCTCCTCGGCCTCGCGCAGCGGCCCGGCGACCTCCGGCGGCGTGCCGGCGATGCCCGCCTCGCCGCGGGTCGCGAGCACGTACGACACCGAGCGCCCCGTGGCGGTCCAGGCGGCGACGGCGGCGTTCGTGCCGTACTCGAGGTCGTCCGGGTGGGCCGCGATCGCGAGGGCACGCGACCAGTCGTCGGGCAGGGGCGGCAGGTCGGGGCTCATGAGGTGCAGCCTGAGACCTCGACCTTGCTCCAGGTCAAGGGAGGGGTCATCCCAGGAGGGCCGCGAGCCGCCGGGGCGCCACCTGCCGGTAGGCGTCGGTGACCACCTCGCGGACCTCGCCCCAATCCGGACCCTGCGGCTCGACGTCGAGCCGCAGCCCGAGCCAGCCGCGGTGACCGACGTAGGGCGGGACGAAGAACCGGTCGGGCTCCGCCGTCACCATCTCCTCCTGCGCGCCCTCGGGGGCGGCGACCCAGAGGCAGAGGTACTCGTCGCCGTGGTGGCGGCCGACGTAGCTGGCGAACATCTTGCGCACGAACCAGCTCGGCGTCCCGTGGCTGATCTTCTCCGTGACCTCGGGCAGGGCCACGCAGACGGCCCGCAGCCCGTCGATCAGCTCGTCGGCGTCCACGCGGGCATCGTGGCCCGGGGCGGGCCGGCTACGCCAGCAGCGAGCCGACCAGGATCGACAGGACGAACACGGCCAGGATGATCACCGTCGCCACCCGCACCCACGGCCGGTGCGGGGTGGGCGTCGAGGGCTCGGAGACGCCCTCGGTGGGGTCGCTGCGCTCGTCGGGCCGCGTCATCGGCGTTCCTCACGGAAGGGGACGGATCGGACACCGACGAGGCTACCGGCCGGTGGCGGCCCGCCTCGGAGCCACGGGGACCTCGCCGCTCGCGTGCCGACCCGACGGCGGCTCCGCACGGTGCCGCCGGGAGCCGTCGGACTCCTCGTCGGCCGGCCGGTGCCGGGCCCGGCGCGGCACCGGGACGTCCCCGGTGGCGGCGTGCCGGCTCCGGGTGACCGGGAGCGGCCCGGACACGGGCGAGGGCGCCCGGGGGCGGGTGCGGCCTCGGCGAGGGCGGCAGCGGCCGCCGCCTCGGCCCGGACGCGCCGCAGGTCGTCGAGCGAGGCGATCGAGGTCGGGGCGGCCGGCTCCTCCTCGGCGTCCGGTGCCGCGGGGACGCGTGGCGGGGCGGGACGGGCGCCGGGGGCCGGCCGCGACGGTCCGAACGACAGCGCCGAGGCGAAGCCGGCGGGGGTGGGCGCCGACCCGGGCTTCGGCGTCGGGCTCGCCGCGGCGCGCACCGTGAAGGCGTCGGTGGTCTCCTCGGGCGCCGGGGTCGCGACGGGCTTCGGGGTGGGCTTCGGGGTGGGCCGTGCGGTCGCCGCGACAGGGGCCGGGGCGGGCGGGTCGACCGGGTCGCCGGCCGGCGGGCCTGGATCGACACCCGCGACGTCTCCGTGGCGACGGGCGCGGGACGGGCTGCGGTGGTCGTCGTCGCCGGGGCCCGGAGGGCCTCGGTCGCCGCTGCGGGGCGCACGGTCGCGGTCGCCGGGGAGGGGGCCACCGGAGCCGGACGCGCGCTCCGACCGGCCGGAGCGGCTGCCGCCGTGGCGGGCTCGACCGCCTCGGTGCGGTCAGCCACCTCACCGCCCTCCTTGCCGGCCCCCCGCTGCGCCACCGGACGAGGCCGGGCGGGACGCACGGGGACCGGCACGATCTCCTCGATCGGCGCGGGCACCACCGCCGGGGCGGGCGCGGAAGCCCGGCGACCGCGGATCATCTGTCCCGCCGCGGAGATGAGGTAGGCGACACCCACGAGGCTCCAGAACGAGAGCACGAGGAGCTGCACGACCGTCGGCGGATCGCTGATCATCGCCAGCTGCACCCCGGCGACGCCGAGCCCGGCCACGCCGAGCACGAGGGCGAACCGCGAGCGCGTCGTCATCTGCCAGCGGGGCCGCGGGCGGGCGACCGACGGCGACGGGCTCCGCTTCGTCTCCCGGCCCACACGTACCTCCTCGACGGATCGGACGACCCGCACCATACGGACAGGACGGACACGGGAGGTGTGGACGCACCGTCCGTGTGAGGACCTCGTCACGGACGGGGCACGTGTCACCCTCCCGGGTGAGGCATCGAACGCGGAGGGCGAAACGTAACGGTCAGGTCGCGGCCTGACAGGTCGCGCACCAGAACAGGTTCCGGGCTGCGTGCGTACGGCGGCTGACCTCCGTGCCACACACCCGACAGGGCTGGCCCGTCCGGCGGTACACGTAGACCTCCCGGCCGCAGCCACGGCCGTGCGGCTCGTCGGGGGCGTGATGACAACCACGGTGGTCGGGGCGCACGGTGTCGATCGCGCCCCGGCGCACGCCGTCGGCGAGCAGGTCCGCGAGATCGGCCCAGACGGCGTCGAAGCGTTCCCGCCCGAGCTCCCGCCCCGGCAGCAGCGGGTCCAGGCCGTGCCGGAAGAGCACCTCGGCCCGGTAGACGTTGCCGACGCCCGCGATCACCGACTGATCCATGAGCAGGGTGGCCAGCGGGGCCTTCGACCGGCCGATCCGCCGCCAGGCCGCCTCGGGGTCGGCGTCGTCGCGCAAGGGATCGGGTCCGAGGCGGGCCCGCACGCCGTCGACCTCGCCCTCGGTGAGCACCTCGCAGGCGATCGGACCGCGCAGGTCCGCCCAGTGCGTGGGCCCGACGAGGCGCATCCGCACCTGGCCGCGGGGCGGCGTCACGTCGCCGGTGTGCATCGTGAACTTGCCGTAGAGCCCGAGGTGGACGTGCACGACGAGGTCGTCGGCGTAGACGTGGAAGAGGTGCTTGCCGTGCGCGTCCACGGCGCGCAGCTCCCGGCCGTCGACGAGCTCGGCGTCCCGGCTGAAGCGGCCCTGCGGGGACGAGACGGCCACCTCGTGGCCCACGAACCGGCGGGTGTGGGTGCGCGCGAGGCGACGGATGGTGTGGCCTTCGGGCACCGGGCCTGCCTACCCCGCCACCCGGCCGGTCACTCCTGGGGAAGGGCCGGGGGCTCGCCGGTCTGCTCGTAGGCGGTGAGCATGTCGATGCGCCGCTGGTGGCGCCCGCCCTCGAAGGCCGTCGCGAGGAACGCCGTGACGATCTCGGTCGCGTCGTCCGGGGTGTGCATCCGCGCGCCGAGCGAGACGACCTGGGCGTCGTTGTGCTTGCGCGCGAGCTGCGCGGTCTCGACGTTCCAGGCCAGGGCGGCGCGGCACCCCGGCACCTTGTTGGCCGCGATCTGCTCGCCGTTGCCCGAGCCGCCGATGACGACGCCGAGGGCCTCGGGGGTCGCGACGGTGCGGCGCCCGGTCTCCACGCAGTACGGGGGGTAGTCGTCGACGGGGTCGAACTCCTCGGGCCCGACGTCGACGACGTCGTGACCCGCCCTCGCGAGCTCGCGCAGCAGATGGCCCTTGAGCTCGAACCCAGCGTGGTCCGATCCGACGAAGACGCGCACGGCGCGCAGTCTGTCAGGTGTGAGGAAGGCCGCCGCAGGGGTAGTGGACGGCGGCTCGGAAACATCCCCGTGACACACCGATCGTAGGTTGGCCCGTTATGGGAGCGCGACCGCCGGACCACCGCCTGCCCCCCGCGGGCGAGGTCGTGATGGGTGTCGAGGAGGAGTTCCACCTCGTCGACCTCGAGTCACGGTCGGCGGTGCCGCGCGTCCCGGAGCTGCTCGACGAGCTGACCGCCCTGGACGGCGAGGCGTTCGCCCCGGAGCTCAAGCCCTCGATCATCGAGACGAACTCCCGGCCGACGTCGGACCTCGCCGACCTGCGCACCGACCTCGTGCGGCTGCGCGGGATGCTCGCGCACATCGCCGACTCCCACGGTCTCGGCGTGGTCGGAACGGGCAGCGTCCCGCTGATCGACGGCTCCGCCGAGGGCATCACCCCGTCGCCGCGCTACGAGCGGATGCGCGACGAGTACCAGATGCTCGCCTTCGAGCAGCAGATCTGCGGCACCCAGGTGCACGTCGACGTCCCCGACCGCGACGCCGCGGTCGCGGTGATGCAGCACAGCGCGCCGTGGCTGCCGGTCCTGCTCGCGCTCTCGTCGAGCTCGCCGTTCTGGAAGAGCGAGGACACCGGCTACGCCAGCTCCCGCACGCTGGCGTGGCACCGCTGGCCGACCGCCGGTCCCCCGGCCCCGCTCCGCGACGCCGCCGACTACGACGCCCTGATCGCCGACCTGCTCGCCTCGGGGACGATGTCCGACCCGGGCATGGTCTATTTCGACATGCGTCCGTCGGCGCACCAGGCCACCGTCGAGGTGCGCATCTGCGACGCCAGCCCGAGCGTCGACGGCGTGGTGCTGATCGCCGGGCTCTCGCGGGCGCTCGTGCGTCACGGGGTGCGCGCGCACGTCGAGGGCCGGCCGATGCCGCAGTACCGCCCCGAGCTGCTGCGCGCCGCGAGCTGGCGGGCGGCGCGCTCCGGCCTCGAGGGCGACCTCGTCGACGTCCCCGGCCGCGAGCTCGTGCCCCCGTCGCGGGCGGTGCGCCTCATGCTCGAGCACCTCGCCGACGACCTGGACGAGGCCGGCGACCGCGCCGTCGTCGAGGAGCTGGCCCTCGAGGCCCTCGCCCGCGGCAGCTCCGCGGCCCGCCAGCGCCAGCGCGCCAACCGCAACGGCAACCTCGAGGCCGTCGTCGACATGCTCCTCGCCGAGACCCGGGGCGCGCCGGACTCGCCGGTGGACGCACCGATCTCGGAGACGGTCGCGCCGGTCCTGCTCGCCGACTACGCGTCGCCCGCCTACGACGAGGCCGTCGCCGAGGACGGCACCGTCCGCCCCGCGTACTCGTGGCTGGTCTCGACACTCGAGCGGATCGGCCCGCCCGGGCTGCTGGTGCACGAGAAGAGCCGCGACGCCGAGCAGCGCGCCCGCGGCATGATCTTCGGTCAGGCCGACGACGACGAGCGGCTCTTCCCCCTCGACCTCGTGCCGCGCCTCATCACCCCCGGCGAGTGGGAGACGCTCACCGAGGGGCTGATCCAGCGGGCGCGCACGTGCGAGGCACTGCTGCAGGACCTGCACGGCGAGCGCGCCTGCCTGCACGACGGCGTGCTCCCCGAGGACGCGCTGCGCTGGCTGCCCCAGCCGCACGAGACCGCGATGAACCTGCACCCCGGGGCCATCCGGGCCCTGGTCAGCGGCCTCGACCTCGTCTGCGACGCCGCCGGCGAGTGGAAGATCCTCGAGGACAACCTGCGCATCCCCTCGGGCATCGGCTACGCGATGGCCGACCGCCGCGTCGTGCGCAGCGTCCTGCCGGAGCTCCAGGCCCCGAACGGCGTGCTCGACGCCGACGAGGGGCCCGCGATGCTGCGCGAGGCGCTGCTGGCCTGCGCCCCGCCGGCGGCCGGCCACGACCCCGTCCTCGCCCTGGTCACCGAGGGGACGACGGACTCGGCGCACTTCGAGCACCGCATGCTCGCCGAGGAGATGGGCGTGCCGCTGCTCACCCCCGGCGAGCTCCGCGCCGTCGCCGGGATGATCACCGTGGCCGCCACCGGGCGCCCCATCGACGTGATCTACCGGCGCATCGACGAGGAGGTGCTGTTCACCGCGGAGGACGCCGAGGGGGTCCCCCTGGGCGACCCCGTCCGCGAGGCCGTCCGCACCGGGCGCCTGACCCTGGCCAACGCGCCCGGCAACGGGCTCGTCGACGACAAGGGCGTCTACCCCTTCATCTCGTCGCTCACCGAGTACTACTTCGGCGAGAAGGCGACGCTCGCGGCCGTCCCGACCTGGTCGTGCGCCGATCCCGAGCAGCGCGAGTACGTCCTGTCGCACCTCGACCGGCTCGTCACCAAGCCCGTCGACGGGTACGGCGGGCAGGGCATCGTGGTCGGGCCGCACGCGAGCGCCCAGGAGCTCGACGAGGTGGCGGCGGCGGTGCGCGCGCACCCCGCGGCGTTCGTCGCGCAGGAGACCATCCGGATCTCCACCCACCCGACGTTCACCGGCACGACGCTGGAGCCGCGCGTGGTCGACCTGCGGGCCTTCGTCGTCCTCGCCCCCACCCCGACCGTCCTCCCGACCCCGCTCACCCGGGTCGCGCCCGCCGACTCGCTCGTGGTCAACTCCTCGCGCGGCGGGGGCTCGAAGGACACCTGGATCCTGCGCTGAACGGGGATCCGCACTGAATGGGCGCACCCCCGACCGACCGTGACCGAGGAGGCCACACGTGTGCGGCATCGCCGGTGAGTTCCGCTTCGACGGCCGGGCGGCCGAGGTCGCCACCGTGCTGGACATGGCCCAGGTCCTCGAGCCCCGGGGACCCGACGGCTGGGGCGTCGTCGGCCACGGGCCGCTCGCGCTGGCCCACCAGCGCCTGAAGATCATCGACCTGTCGGAGACCGGGGCCCAGCCGATGGTCGACTCCGACCTCGGCCTGACCGCGGTCTTCAACGGGATCATCTACAACTACCGGCAGCTGCGCGACGAGCTGCACGCCGACGGCTACCGCTTCTTCTCCACCTCGGACACCGAGGTGCTGCTCAAGGCCTTCCACCGCTGGGGCGCGGCGTGCGTCGAGCACTTCAAGGGCATGTTCGCGTTCGCGATCTCCGACCGTCGCACCGGCGACCTGGTGCTCGGCCGCGACCGCCTCGGGATCAAGCCCCTCTACGTCGCCCAGGTGCCGGGCGCGGTGCGGTTCGCCTCGTCGCTGCCCGCGCTGCTGGCCGGCGGCGGGCTCAACACCGACGTCGACCGCGTCGCGCTGCACCACTACATGAGCTTCCACTCGGTGGTCCCCGCCCCGCGCACGATCCTGCAGGGCGTCCGGAAGCTCCCGCCGGCGACGGTCCGCACGCTCTCCCCCGACGGCGGCACCACCGACTGGACCTACTGGGAGCCGGAGTTCACGCGCGACGCCGACCGTTCTGCAGAGGAGTGGGCGCAGACGGCGCTCGACTCGCTGCGGACCGCGGTGGAGCGGCGCATGGTCGCCGACGTGCCGGTCGGGGTGCTGCTCTCGGGCGGCATCGACTCCTCGATCGTCGTCGCCCTGCTCGCCGAGATGGGCCAGAAGGACCTCAAGACCTTCTCGATCGGCTTCGAGTCCGAGGGCGGGGAGTCCGGCGACGAGTTCGACTACTCCGACCTCGTCGCGAAGACCTACGGCACCGACCACGTGAAGTTCACGGTCCCCAAGCACGAGACCGACGACGCCCTGGCCGGGGCCGTCGCGGCGATGGCCGAGCCGATGGTCAGCCACGACGTCGTCGCCTTCTACCTGCTCTCCCGCGAGGTCTCGAAGTCGATCAAGGTGGTGCAGTCGGGCCAGGGCGCGGACGAGATCCTCGGCGGCTACGACTGGTACCCGCCGCTGGCCGGGATCGCGCGCGACGCCGCGCTCGACTCGTACCAGAAGGCGTTCTTCGACCGCCCGCACTCCGAGGTCGCGCAGCTGCTCACGCCCGAGGCCCTGGTCGACGACGACGTCAGCCGCGCGTTCGTCGCCGAGCACTTCGGACGGCCGGGGGCCGACTCCGCGGTGGACGCCGCGCTGCGCCTCGACACCACGATCATGCTCGTCGACGACCCCGTGAAGCGCGTCGACAACATGACGATGGCGTGGGGCCTCGAGGCGCGCGTGCCGTTCCTCGACCACGAGTTCGTCGAGACGATGGGCGCCTGCCCGCCGGAGTACAAGCTCGCCGACGGCGGCAAGGGCGTGCTCAAGGCGGCGGCGCGCGGCGTGCTGCCCGACGAGATCATCGACCGCAAGAAGGGCTACTTCCCGGTGCCGGCGATCCGCCAGCTCTCGGGCCCGGTCCTGGAGCGGGTGCGGGGGGCCCTGACCGACCCGGCCGCCACGTCGCGGGGCCTGTTCCGGGCCGACGCGGTGGCGACGATGCTCGACGACCCGAACTCGGGGCGCACCAACCTCGGCGCCAACGCGTTGTGGCAGGTGGCCCTGCTCGAGATGTGGCTGCAGGAGCACGGCATCACGTAGGTACCGTGCCCGCGAGGGGGATCGTGGTCGACCGAAGGAGGACGCGGGCCGGTGGACGAGTGGATCAGCGCCACACGCTGCTGGTCGCCCAGCCCCTCCCCGGACGGCACCACGATCGCCTTCGTCTGGGACGGGGACGGCCGGCCGCAGGTGCGCATGCACCGCCGGGCCACCGGCGAGGAGTGGTCGCTCGACACGGGTGACGAGCTCGTCTCGACCGTCCGCTGGTCGCCGGACGGGCTGTGGCTGGCGGTCGAGACCGCGCCCGACGGCGGCGAGCGCAGCAACGTGTCCATCGTCCGCCCGGACGGCACCGACCTGCGGCCGGTGCGCGGGGTCGGCGACGCCGACCGGGGCGCGGTGACCCTCGACCGCTTCACCCACACCGGCTCCGTGCTGGCGATCACCGAGTCCGACTACGACACCACCACCGCCTGGCTGGTCGACGCCGAGTCCTCCCAGCGCCAGCGGGTCGGCTCCGGGCACGCCCTGCAGGTCCTCGACGTGAGCCGCGACCGGCGCCGTGTGCTCCTGCGCCGCGGGCGCCGCGGGTCACGCCACGTCGGCATCGTCGACCTCGACGGCACCGAGGGCTGGCACGAGATCGACTCCGGGCGCGGGCCCGGCGGCCCGCCGGGCGCCGTCGAGCACCCGGTGGCGATCACCCGGGACTCCAGCGTGGTGGCCGGCCGGTTCTGCCCCGACGGCACCCAGATGTACCTGCTCACCGACGGCGGGCGCGAGCGCGCGGCGCTGGTGCGCGTCGACGTCGCGACCGACGCCCGGCCGATGACGCCCGAGGTGCTCGCCGAGCGCCTCGACGCCGAGCTCGAGCGCTTCGCCCTCACCGAGGACGCGGCGGTCGCCGCGCTCGTGTGGAACGCCGAGGGCCGCAGCGAGGTCGACCTGCTCGACATCTCCTCCGGCAAGTCCAGCGCCTACGCCCCGCCCGGCGACGTCGTCACCAGCGCGGTCTTCAGCCACGACGGCGACTCGCTGGTCATGGGCATCCAGGCCCCCGAGGTGCCCGCCGCCGTGTGGTGCCACGAACTCTCGTCGGACACCACCGCGCTGATCTGTCCGCAGGAGGAGCCGTCCTGGGGGCCGGGGCAGCTCGTGCACCCGACGCTCGAGGTCGTCACCACCCCCGACGGCCTGCGCCTGCCCGGGTGGCTCTACCGGCCGCGGGGCCAGTCGGGGCCGTTGCCCACGGTGATCTACCTGCACGGGGGGCCCGAGGCGCAGGAGCGCCCCGTGTTCACCCCGCTCTACCAGCACCTGCTCGCCCGGGGCATCGCCGTCTACGCGGCCAACGTGCGCGGCTCCTCGGGGTTCGGGCGCTCGTTCGTCAACGCCGACAACGGCGCGGGACGCTTCGCGGCGATCCGCGACGTCGCGACGTGCGTCGAGCACCTCGTCGACACCGGCGTCTCCGATCCCGAGCGGATCGGCGTCATGGGCCGCTCCTACGGCGGCTACCTGACCCTCGCGGCGCTGGTGAACCACCCCGAGCTCTTCGCGGTCGGCATCGACGTGTGCGGCATGGCGGACTTCGAGACGTTCTTCGCGCGCACCGAGCCGTGGATCGCCGACGCCGCGGTGGGCGAGTACGGCCACCCGATCCACGACCGCAACCTGCTCCGCGAGCTCTCCCCCGTGCACCGCATGGAGCACCTGCGCGCGCCCCTGCTGGTGATCCACGGGAAGTTCGACACCAACGTCCCGGTGCACGAGGCCGAGCTCGCCGTCCACGGCGCCAAGGCCGCCGGCGTGCCGATGAAGTACCTGCTCTTCGACGACGAGGGCCACGAGATCCAGCGCACCGAGAACCGCGTGCGCTTCATCCACGAGTGCGTCGACTGGCTCTGCACGCACTTCGGTCTCGACTGACGCCCGGGGGCGCCTGGGCTGTTCGAGTGGCGCTTCGCCCGGATCGTCCCCTTCCCTGTCACTCTCGGTGAGACATCACCGGAGGTGCGCCATGAGCCCCATCGACGACCACCATGCGGCGCTCGGCGGTGACGGGGGCCTGCTGGGGGCGCCGACGGGTCCGGAGCTGAGCACACCGGACGGCATCGGGCGGTTCCGGCACTATCTGCGCGGATCGGTCTACTGGTCCCCCGTCACCCGGGCGCACGAGGTCCACGGGGCGATCGCCGCCGCCTGGTCCGGTATGGGCTGGGAACGGAGCCCGCTGGGCTATCCCCTCACCGACGAGCTGGGCACCCCGGACGGGGTCGGGCGCTTCAACCTCTTCCAGAACGGCGCGATCTACTGGACCCCGGGCACGGGGGCGTTCGAGGTCCGCGGCGCCATCCACGTGCTGTGGGCACAGCTCGGCTCCGAGCGCAGCGCGCTGGGGTATCCGCTGAGCAACGAGGAGACCACGCCGGACCGGCACAGCCAGCACACGCGGTTCCAGGGCGGCGACATCTGGTGGGACGCCCACCGCGGGGCCTACGAGGTGCTCACACGCCCGGCGTTCCCGCGGCCCGATCCCGCGGTCGGCGGCGCGTGGGCCGTCGCCCCGTTCACGGCGGACATCAGCGGTCTGCACGCGGCGCTGCTCCCGACCGGGGCGCGCGGCTCGATCTGGTTCCTGAGCTACCTCGACGAGACGGGGCACGGGCACCACGACCCCCAGCCGGCCCACGACGGCGAGTCCCGGGTGCTCGACCTCGCCACCCGGACGGCGTCGACACCGGGGTACGAGGGCCCGCACCACCACCTGCCGAACCTCTTCTGCGGCGGTCACGCCTTCCTGCCCGACGGGCGCCTGCTCATGGTCGGCGGGGACCGGGAGGACCAGGACCGCCTGCGGATGCTGCACACCTTCACGCCGGGCGGCGCGGGCGGCGGCCGGTGGCGGGACGTCGACCGCATGGCCCAGGGCCGCTGGTACGGGTCCGCGGTGACCCTGCCCGACGGCCGGGTCCTCATCGTGGCCGGTGAGCGCCGGGTGTTCCATCCCGCGCAGGGCCCCAACCCCAACCTCAGCTACGAGATTTTCGACCCCGACACGGACGAGGTGGGCCCGGCGACGCCGGCACCGCAGTTCGGGCAGTTCGCGGGCTCGGTCACCTACCCGTGGGTGTTCGTGCTCCCTGGCGACCGGGTGCTCGTGCACGGAGGCACGCGCACGGTCTTCCTGGACCTGGGCACGCTCGCCTTCGACCCGACCCCGGTGGACGCGATCGAGCGTCCCGACCGCAACAGCCGCACCTACGGCGTCGAGGGCACGAGCGTCCTGCTGCCCCTGCTCCCCGACGCGAGCCCGCCGTACCGGGCGACGGTGCTGGCGCTCGGCGGCGGGGGCGCGCCGCCGGTGGGGATGCGGACCCCCGCCACCGCGAGCTGCGAGGTCCTCGACCTCGGCGTGCCCACCCCCGCGTGGGCGCCGGCCGCCACGATGCACGCCGCGCGCGTCATGCCCGACGCGGTGCTGCTGCCCGATCGCACCGTGCTGGTGATGTCGGGCAGCAGCCGCGGCTACGCCGACAACGGCGCGAACCCGGTGTGGGAGAGCGAGCTCTACGACCCCGCGACCGACACGTGGACGCCGATGGACCACACCGTGGTCCCGCGGCTGTACCACGCCACGGCGCTCCTGCTCCCCGACGCGACGGTCATGACCTCGGGCACCGACGCCACGTGGAACCCCGAGGTCATCCCGGTCTCGGAGCTCCGGTTGGAGATCTTCCGGCCGCCCTACCTCTTCCGGGGCGACCGACCGACGATCACGTCCGCGCCCGACGCCGCCGACCACGGGAGCGTCATCACGGTCGGGACCCCGGACGCCGCGTCGATCACCACCGTGGCGCTGATGCGGAACGGGTCGTGCACCCACTCGTTCAACCCGGACCAGCGACACGTCGGACTGGAGATCACCTCGCGGTCCGCCGATGAGCTGACCCTGCGCATGCCGCCCGACGGAGCCGTCGCCCCGCCCGGCTGGTACATGCTCTTCCTGCTCCGCGACGGGGTCCGCTCGGAAGCGGAGTTCGTCCGTCTCTTCTGAGGTCGCCCGGGCGCGCCCGGCTACAGCTGGATGGACTTGATCTCGAGGAACTCCTCGAGCCCGTAGCGGCCCAGCTCGCGGCCGGTGCCCGACTGCTTGTAGCCGCCGAACGGCGCCACCGGGTTGAACGCGCCCCCGTTGACGTCGACCTGCCCGGTGCGCATGCGCTTCGCGACCTCGACGCCGCGCTCCTGCGACCCGGCGAACACCGCACCCGCCAGCCCGTAGACCGTGGCGTTGGCGATCTCGACGGCCTCGTCCTCGGTGTCGTAGGGCATGACCGACAGCACCGGCCCGAAGATCTCCTCCTGGGCGATCGTCATGTCCGGGCGCACGCCGGAGAAGATCGTCGGCCGGACGTAGGCGCCGCGCTCGAGCCCGTCGGGACGACCCGGGCCGCCGGCGGCGAGCTCGGCGCCCTCGGAGACCCCGGTGGTGATGTAGCCGTCGACGCGCTCGCGCTGGCGCTCCGAGGACATCGGCCCGATGCGGGTGGACTCCTCGGTCGGGTCGCCGACGGTGTACTTCGCCGACTGCTCCACCGCCATCTCGACGACCTGGTCGTGCAGCGACGCGGGCACGAGCAGCCGGGTCCACGCCGTGCAGGTCTGGCCGCCGTTGATGAAGCAGTTGCCCAGGCCGAGCTTGACGGCCTGGGTGAGGTCGGCGTCGTCGAGGACGATGTTGGCGGACTTGCCGCCGAGCTCCAGGGCCACGCGCTTGACCGTGGCCGCCGCGACCTCCTGCACCCGGCGCCCGGCGGGCACCGAGCCGGTGAACGACACCATGTCGACGCCCGGGTGCTTCGCCAGGGCCTCGCCGGCCTCGGGCCCGGTGCCGTGCACGACGTTGAAGACGCCGGCGGGCAGGCCGGCCTCGGCGGTGATCTGGGCGAGGATGCCCGCGGTCAGCGGCGCGACCTCGCTGGGCTTGAGCACGATCGTGCAGCCCGCGACCAGCGCCGGCGCCACCTTGGCGACCACCTGGTGCAGCGGGTAGTTCCAGGGCGTCACGGCCCCGACGACGCCGATCGGCTCGCGCACGACCAGCGAGTTGCCGATCTCCTCGGTCCAGGGGAACGACTCGGCCAGCCCGGCGACGCCCTTGGACGTGGCCATCGGCATGCCGACCTGCACCGAGTTGGCGAACTTCGTCGGCGAGCCCATCTCCGCGGTGATGGAGGCGGCGATCTCGGCGCTGCGGGCCTTGATGCCCTCGCGGATCGCGGTCACCGCCGCGACGCGGTCGGCGAGCGGCCGGGCCGCCCAGGCCGGGAAGGCGTGCCGGGCGGCGAGGACGGCGGCGTCGACGTCGCCGGCGCCGCCCGCCGGCACCTCGGCGAGCGTCTCCCCGGTCGCGGGGTTCACCACCGCGATCGACCCGGAGCCCTCCTGCCAGGCCCCGTCGATCCAGTGCCGCGTGAGGGTGTCCGTACCGGTCGTCATCTCGTGCCTCCGAGTCGGTGGGGTGCGCCCTCCACCCTGCCCGACGGGGCGACGTGGCCCCTCATCTGACCTACCGTGTGATGACGGACACAGGTGGAGGTTCCCCATGCTCATCGACGAGATCCGACGGACGCCCGCGAAGGTCGTCACCGAGGAGCAGCGCGAGTCGTACTGGGAGAACGGCTACCTGCTGCTCGAACGGCTGATCCCCGAGGAGTGGCTGGTGCGCCTGCGGGCGGCCACCGACGAGATGGTGGAGCGCAGCCGCGCCCTGAGTGCCTCGGATCGCGTCTTCGACCTCGAGCCCGACCACACGGCCGACGCGCCGCGGCTGCGCCGGGTCACCAGCCCCGTCGACCAGCACCCTGACTACTGGGCCTACGCCCGGGACTCGCTGCTCGCCGACGTCGCGGCCGACCTCGTGGGGCCCGACGTCGCCTTCCACCACTCGAAGCTCAACTTCAAGTGGGCCCGGGGCGGCGCGGAGGTCAAGTGGCACCAGGACATCCAGTACTGGCCGCACACCAACTACACGCCGCTGACGTTCGGGACCTACCTGTACGACTGCGGCATGGAGCAGGGGCCGCTCGGCGCCCTGCCCGGCAGCCACGACGGCCCGCTCTACGACCTCTACGGCGACGACGGCGCCTGGGCGGGAGCGCTCTCGGCGCGCGACGCGGCCGGCCTCGACACCGCCCGGACCGCCTACCTGCCCGGCCCCGCCGGCTCGGTGACGATCCACAACTGCCGCACCGCGCACCACTCGGCGGCGAACGACTCGCCCATCGGCCGCCCGTTGCTGCTCAACGTCTACAAGGCGGCCGACGCCATGCCGTACACCGCGAACCCCCTGCCCTCGAGCCACGCCGAGGAGGTCGTCCGCGGGCAGCGGGCCCGCTGGGCGCACCACGACCCGCGCCCGTGCCTCATCCCGCCGGACTGGTCCGGCGGCTACACGAGCCTGTTCGCGCTGCAGCAGAACGAGGCGCCGGCCTCGATGTGACGCCGGCGGCCTCGTGCACCGGGGCTCAGTCGAACTTCAGCTCGGTGTCGCGCGTGCGCTTGAGCTCGTAGAAGTACTCGTAGCCCGCGAGGAGCTTGGCGCCGTCGAAGATCCGGCCGGCCTGCTCGCCCTTGGGGATGCGGGTCAGGACGGGGCCGAAGTAGGCGGAGCCGTCGACGTGGATCACCGGGGTGCCGACATCCATGCCCACCGGGTCCATGCCCTCGTGGTGGCTCTTCTTCAGCGCCTCGTCGTACTCGTCGGAGTACGCGGCCTGGGCGAGCGAGGCGTCCAGGCCGACCTCGGCGAGCGCCTTCGGGATGACGTCGTCGAAGTCCTTGTTGCCGTTGTTGTGGATCTCGGTGCCCATCGCGGTGTAGAGCGGCGCGAGGACCTCGTCGCCCTTCTGCTGCGCCGCGGCGATGGCGACGCGGACCGGGCCCCACGCCTTCTTCATCATCTCGGCGTACTCCTCGGGCAGGTCCCGGCCCTCGTTCAGCACGGCGAGGCTCATCACGTGCCAGTGCGTCTCGACGTCTCGCACCTTCTCGACCTCGAGCATCCAGCGCGACGTGATCCACGCGAAGGGGCACAGCGGGTCGAACCAGAAGTCGACGCGGGTCTTCTCAGCCATGGCGATCGGGTTCCCCTCTCAGAAGGTCTCACCCGGGCAACCCCGGCGAGGGGCCGTGATGTTCCCGGTCGGTCGTAGGGTGGCGCCGTGGCTGCCCCGAACCTGACCCGCGACGACGCCATCACGCGCGCCGAGCTGCTCGACGTCGAGTCCTACGCGGTCGACCTCGACCTCACCGACGGGGCCGGCGCGCCCGGCGAGTCGACGTTCCGGACGACGACGACCGTGCGCTTCACGGCCGCCGAGCCGGGCGCCTCGACCTGGATCGACCTCGTGGCCGCCGGCGTGCGCTCGGCGACGCTCAACGGCCGCGAGCTCGACGTCGCCGACTACGACGAGGAGAAGGGCATCGCGCTGCCCGACCTCGCCGCGGAGAACGAGCTCGTCGTCGATGCCGACGGCCGCTACATGAACACCGGCGAGGGCCTGCACCGCTTCGTCGACCAGGTCGACGGCGGCGTCTACCTCTACAGCCAGTTCGAGACCGCGGACGCCAAGCGGATGTTCGCCTGCTTCGACCAGCCCGACCTCAAGGCGACGATCACCGCGACGGTGACCGCGGCGCCGAGCTGGCAGGTGATCTCCAACGGTGCGACCGAGGCCGTCACCGATGCCGACCACGGCGCCAAGCGGCACGCCTTCGCCACCACGGCGCCGATCTCGACCTACCTCGTCGCGCTGATCGCCGGGCCGTACGCGCGCTGGGACGACACCTACACCGACGAGCACGGCACCATCCCGCTCGGCATCTTCTGCCGCGCGAGCCTCGCCGAGCACATGGACGCCGAGCGGCTGTTCACCGAGACCAAGCAGGGCTTCGGCTTCTACCACCGCAACTTCGGTGTGCCCTACCCCTTCGGGAAGTACGACCAGCTCTTCGTCCCCGAGTTCAACGCCGGCGCGATGGAGAACGTCGGCGCCGTGACGTTCCTCGAGGACTACGTCTTCCGCAGCCGCGTCACCCGCTACCTCTACGAGCGCCGCGCCGAGACCGTGCTGCACGAGATGGCGCACATGTGGTTCGGCGACCTCGTGACCATGCGCTGGTGGGACGACCTGTGGCTCAACGAGTCGTTCGCCACCTGGGCGAGCGTCGTCAGCCAGGCCGAGGCCACCGAGTACCGCAACGCGTGGACGACGTTCGCCAACGTCGAGAAGTCGTGGGCCTACCGCCAGGACCAGCTGCCCTCGACCCACCCCGTGGCCGCGGACATCCCCGACCTGCAGGCCGTCGAGGTCAACTTCGACGGCATCACCTACGCCAAGGGCGCGAGCGTCCTCAAACAGCTGGTCAGCTACGTCGGGCAGGAGGAGTTCCTGTCGGGGCTGCGGCTCTACTTCTCGCGCCACGCCTACGGCAACGCAACGTTCGACGACCTGCTCGGCGCCCTCACCGAGGCCTCCGGCCGCGACCTGTCGGGCTGGAGCGCGCAGTGGCTCCGGACGACGGGGCTCAACTCGCTCTCGCCGTCGTTCAGCGTGGGTGAGAACGGCAGGTACACCGCGTTCGAGGTCGTCCAGGGCGGCGCCCGGCCCGGCGCGGGCGAGCTGCGCACCCACCGGCTCGCGGTCGGCATCTACGACGACGACGGCTCCGGCAAGCTGGTTCGGCAGCACCGCGTGGAGCTCGACGTCTCCGGCGACCGCACCGAGGTGCCCGAGCTGGTCGGTGTCGACGCCGGCGCGCTGGTGCTGGTCAACGACGACGACCTCACCTACTGCACGATGCGCCTCGACGAGCGCTCGCTGACCACGCTGATCGACCGCATCGGCGACATCGCCGAGCCGCTGCCCCGCACCCTGTGCTGGTCGGCGGCCTGGGAGATGACCCGCGAGGCGGAGCTGCGCGCCCGCGACTTCGTCGCCCTCGTCACCGCGGGGCTCGCCGCCGAGTCCGAGGTCGGCGTGGTCCAGCGCCTCCTGCTGCAGGCCCAGACGGCGCTCGCCTCCTACGCCGAGCCGGGCTGGGCGGTCACCGAGGGGTGGCCGACGTTCGTGGCGCGCCTGCTGGAGCTGGCGCACGCCGACCCGGGCTCCGACCACCAACTGGCGATCGTCAACGCGCTCGCCGGATCGGTGCTCACCGGCGAGGCGATCGACACCATCGCCGGGTGGCGCTCGGGCGAGAAGCCGCTCGAGGGCCTCACCGTCGACACCGACCTGCGCTGGCGTCTCCTGCACGCGCTCGTCGCGCACGGCGCCGCGGGCGAGGCCGAGATCGAGGCCGAGTACGCCCTCGACAACACCGCCACCGGCCGGCGGATGACCGAGCGCGCCCGCGCGCTGATCCCCACCCCGGAGGCCAAGGCCGAGGCGTGGCGCCGGGCC
This sequence comes from Actinomycetospora sp. CA-053990, assembly GCF_050948445.1. Classification (NCBI taxonomy): domain Bacteria; kingdom Bacillati; phylum Actinomycetota; class Actinomycetes; order Pseudonocardiales; family Pseudonocardiaceae; genus Actinomycetospora; species Actinomycetospora sp. CA-053990. The sequence continues at coordinate 4,448,982 of NZ_CP192043.1, forward strand.
GTCGAGGACGACTCGCTCCCGAACGCGATCAACTCCGCGATCATCATGGGCTTCTCGCACCCGGCGCAGCAGGCGCTGCTCGTCGACTACGTGCCGCGTTACTTCGCGGCCGTCGACGACGTCTGGGCCCGCCGGTCCTCGGAGCAGGCGCAGCCCATGGTGCAGGGGCTCTTCCCGTCCTGGGCCGTCGAGCAGGCGACCGTCGAGCAGGCGGACGCCTGGCTCGAGGGCGACCACCCGTCGGCCCTGCGCCGCCTGGTCACCGAGGGTCGCGCGGGCGTCGTGCGCGCCCTCGCCGCTCGGGAGTTCGACCGGGGCTGAGGCTCACCCGTACGGAACGAACGCGCTGTTCGCTGCGATAGGAGCAGCGAACAGCCCGTTCGTTGCGTCAGGAGTGCTGGTGGTGCGCGGCACCGGCCTGGTCGGCGAGCATGGTGACGCCCTCGACGATGCCGCCGACGAGGTCGGACTCCTTGAACGACGCGACCATGCTCATCACCGCGAGCTTGGCGCCGCGGTCGTCGATGCGGCGGCTGGACTCGGCACCCGTGACGACCTCGACGACGCGCTCGCCCGGGGACACCGCGACGACGACCGCCTCGGCCGCGCTGTCGCCGAGCGAGGCGTGGAGCTCCTCGGCCCGCTCGCGGGAGCGGGGGCCCAGGGCGCCGATCCAGAGCGTGAACAGCAGCCCGGTCTCGCGACCGGCGAGCGTGAGCGCCTCGTCGAGCCGGGAGAGCTGGGAAGGCGAGAACGGGGTGCGCGAGTCCTCGGCGAGCACGTCGGTCGCCTCGGAGATGCGGCCGGACAGCGTCGCGACGCGCGCCTCCCCGTAGACGGGGTCCTCGAGCATCCCGGGCGTACCGCTGTACCGGGTGGTCTCGCCCGGCGCGTCCTGCCTGGTGGGGACGACCTCACCACGTGCCACGAGCGCCTCCTCGGGCGGTGTGCTCGGCGGCCGCACCGGCGGGGACGGCCTCGACGGTCGGTCCGGGGACGCCGGAACCGCGGGGGTTGCCCATCCACCACAGCGGCTCGTGGTCCCACGGGTCGCCGGAGCGGTAGCGGGCGCCGCGCGCGGGACGGCGGACGAGGGTCAGGGCGGCGATCAGGCCGATCCCCCCGAGCGAGGTCACCCCGTAGAGCAGGAAGGTGGTCAGCGGGCTCACGGGCAGCACCGTAGTGGATCCGGCCCACGACGTCCCGTCGTAGGAGGCCCCGGATCGCCTCACATCCCGGGAGGCCGCCGCTGCGCCCACGGCCGCGCCGCCTCGAGCTCGGCGCCGAGCGCGAGCAGCACCGCCTCCTCGCTGCGCCGGCCGCGCAGCGAGACGCCGATGGGCAGGCCGTCCGACCAGGACAGCGGCAGGGAGATCGCGGGCTCGCCGGTGAGGTTGGCGATCGCGGTCCACGGGGTGAACGCGACCTGGCGCGCGAAGTCGTCGACCGGATCGCCCCCGGCGGTGAACCACCCGACCGGGCGGGGCGGCAGCGCGACGGTCGGGGTCAGGACGGCGTCGAACGCCGCGCGCTCGGCGACCAGCCCGCGGGTCGAGACCTGGAGGGTGTGCAGCGCCGCCATCGCCTCCCACCCGCCGACCTCGCGACCGCGGGCGCGGAGGTGGCGGGTCAGGGGCTGCAGGCGGGGTTCGTCCCCGGGCGCGACGGGGTCGCCGAGCGAGAGCACCGTCCACAGCGTCAGGAACGCGGCCACCGCGTCGTCGGGCAGGCGCAGCGTCACCGGCTCGACGTGGTGGCCGAGCTCGGCGAGCAGGGCGGCCGTGTCCTCCGCGGCGCGGCGGCAGGCGGGGTCGACCGCGGCACCGTCCAGCGGCGCGTCGACGGCCAGCGCGATCCGCAGCCGCTCCGAGGGGCGGGCGACGGCGCCCAGGAAGCCGCCGTCGGGCGGGGGCGCGGGGACGAAGGGCTCGCCGGGCGCGGCCGTCGTCATCGCGTCGAGGAACGCGGCCGCGTCGGCGACCGTGCGGGCCAGCGGGCCGTGCACCGACAACCCCGCCGGGTCGCCGCCCGCCGGGCCGGCCGGGACGCGGCCACGGGTGGTCTTGAGCCCGACCAGCCCGCACACGGACGCCGGGATGCGCACCGAGCCGCCGCCGTCGGTGCCGTGCGCGACGGGCAGGATCCCCGCCGCCACCGCGGCGGCCGCCCCGCCGGACGACCCGCCCGCCGACCGCGTGGTGTCCCACGGCGTCACGGCCGGCAGCCTGCCGGCGGGCTCGGTGTAGCAGGGCAGGCCGAACTCGGGGACCGCCGTCTTCCCGATGCTGATCGTGCCCGCGGCGCGCAGGAGCCCGACGACGTCGTCGTCGTACGCCGGGACGTACCCGTCGTGGATCACCGAGCCCCGCGCCGTGCGCACACCGGCGGTCGCGGTGAGGTCCTTGATCGCCGTCGGCACCCCGGCGAGCGGTCCGCCGCCGGCGACACCGGCCCGGTCGAGCGCCCGCGCGTCGTCCCGGGCCCGCTCGGGTGTCAGCACCGCGAACGCCCCGAGCTCGGGGCCGAGGCGTTCGGCGCGGGCGAGGGCGGCGTCGACGACGTCCAGCGCGCTCACGTCACCGCGGCGCACCGCCGCCGCGGTCTCGAGGGCGGTCAGCTCTTGGAGGTCGCTCACGGGTGCACCATCGTGCACGCAGGAGTCCGGGAGGTGTCAGGAGGTGTCAGGCGGCCGTCTCCCCCAGGTACGGCAGCCAGAGCGGGTCGGCGTCCACGACGCTCGCGAGCAGGCGCCAGTGCCGGCCCCGCGGCGCGGTGGGCATGGTGCGCAGCGGCCAACCGAGCTCGGCGAGCAGCTTGTCCGCCTTGCGGTGGTTGCACCGGGCACAGCACGCGACGCAGTTCTCCCACGTGTGCGTCCCGCCCCGGCTGCGCGGGACGACGTGGTCGATGGTCTCCGCGCGCCCTCCGCAGTAGGCGCAGCGGAAGCGGTCGCGGTGCATGAGCGCCGCGCGGGTCAGCGGCACCCGCGCGCGGTAGGGCACGCGCACGTAGGTCCGGAGCCGGATCACCGAGGGGACGTCGACCGAGCCGGTGGCCGAGTGCAGGACGAGCCCGGCGGCGTCGCCGTGGACCACCTCGGCCTTGTCGCAGACCAGCAGCACGATCGCGCGCCGGAGCGGCAGCGCGGTGAGCGGTTCGAAGGTGGCGTTGAGGAGGAGGACCCGGCGGCGACCCCAGGACGGCGCAGGGAGTGCGGACGGCGTCGGGGAGAGCGGGGCCGGGAGCGAGGGAGCGAGGGAGAGTTCGGGGACGGGATCGGGAGGGTCGAACGCGCCGTGCGGCGGCGTGGTGGGCGGGACCTCGCTGACCAGCGGAGTCACGCTGCCGGGTTGTCGTTCGTGCACACGACCACCTCCCGGGGAGTTGGTGTTATACGACCACACAACACGCGCGATCGCACGCCTGTTCTGATCGCCCGCGCGCGGCGACCGGGGCGGGTCGGGGCTTGGCGGGGCACGGCGGGGCGTGCTCTAGCGTCGGGGAACGTGACCGTGCCGCCGCCGACACCGCCACCGGCGCCGTCGGACCTCCTGGAGAACCCGCTCTCGAGCGCGATCCCGCCCGAGGCGCCCGCCTGCGCGGCGGACCAGGGCTCGCTGTGCGCGCGCGTCTACCGGCTCACGCAGACCGACTGGCTGTCCCGGTCCGCCGACGAGCTGTTCGCGCACGCCGTCGTCGTCCTGCTGATCATCGTCGTCGCGGTCTTCCTGCGCCTCGCCGTGCACCGCGCAATCCACCGCCTGACCAGCGGCGCCGGCGAGGGACGGGTCCCGACGCTGTTGCGTCCCCTGCGCGACCGCGCGGTGCGCACCCTGCGCGACGCCGCCCCGCTCATGGTCGAGCGCCGCACGCAGCGCGCGCAGGCGATCGGCTCGGTGCTGCGGTCGTTCTCGACGATCCTGATCTACGGCGTCGCGTTCGTGCTGATCCTGGGCGAGTTCGGGGTGAACCTCGCCCCGATCATCGCCTCGGCGGGGATCGTCGGTGTCGCCATCGGTTTCGGCGCCCAGAACCTCGTGCGCGACTTCCTGTCCGGCATCTTCATGATGCTCGAGGACCAGTACGGCGTCGGCGACGTCGTCGACCTGGGCGAGGCCACCGGCACCGTCGAGGCCGTCGGCCTGCGCGTCACGACGCTGCGGGACATCGCCGGCACCGTCTGGTACGTCCGCAACGGCGAGGTGCTGCGCGTCGGCAACTCCAGCCAGGGCTTCTCCGTGGCCGTCGTCGACATCCCCGTCGGGCACTCCGCTGACGTGGACGACGCCCTCGAGATCGCCGAGCGGGCCGCCAACGCCGAGTGCGCCGAGCCGAAGATCGCGAGCAAGGTGATCGCGCCGCCCGAGATGCTCGGCGTCCAGTCGGTCACCGCCGAGGGCGTCCTCATGCGCCTGACCATCCGCACCCGCCCCGGCGAGCAGTGGGCGGTGCAGCGCGCCGTCGCCGCCGAGGTCAAGACCGCCCTCGACGACGCCGGCGTGCCGGCCCCGTACCCGTTCGGCGGACGGCCCGGAGTCGCGGGCCCCGGGACCCCGGCGGTCTGACGGACCGGGACCGGATCTGGGACCGTGGTGGGGTGAGTGCACCGCAGGCCGGACGGCCCGAGACCTTCTACGACGCCGTGGGCGGGCACGAGACCTTCGTGGCGATCGTGCACCGCTTCTACGAGCAGGTCGCCGACGACCCTGTCCTGCGTCCCCTCTACCCCGAGGAGGACCTGGGCCCGGCGGAGGTGCGCCTGCTGATGTTCCTCGAGCAGTACTGGGGCGGGCCGCAGACCTACTCCCACCAGCGCGGACACCCCCGGTTGCGGATGCGGCACGGCCCGTTCGCCATCGGCCCCCTCGAGCGGGACGCGTGGCTGCGCTGCATGCGCGTCGCCGTGGACGAGGCGAACCTCCCCGAGGAGCGCCGCCGGCAGATGTGGGAGTACTTCGAGATGGCCGCCACGAGCATGATGAACAAGACCTGGTGAGCGCCCGGGCCTGACGCCTGGTGGGATGGCCCGCATGGCTGCGTCGACACCCTCCGGCAACCCGCTCCAGAACGTCTCCTTCCCGAGCAACGGGCGGACCGCCCACGGGTACCTGGCCCTTCCCGAGTCCGGCTCCGGGCCCGGCGTCGTGGTCATCCAGGAGTGGTGGGGCCTCACCAGCCACATCGCCGACGTGACCAACCGCCTCGCCGCCGAGGGCTTCGTCGCGCTGGCTCCCGACCTCTACGGCGGCACGACCACCCACGACTCCGACGAGGCGGCCCGGCTCATGCAGGAGCTGCCCGTCGACCAGGCCGCGACCGACCTCGGTGGCGCCGTCGACTTCCTGCTCGCGCACGAGGCCGTCACCGGCGACAAGGTCGGTGCGGTCGGCTTCTGCATGGGCGGCGGGTTCGTGCTGGTCCTCGCCGCGCAGCAGGGCGACAAGATCGGTGCCGCGGTGCCGTTCTACGGTGTGCTGGGCGAGGACTTCCCCAGCTTCGAGAACCTGTCCGCCCCGCTCCTCGGCCACTTCGGCGAGGAGGACGAGATGGCGCCGCCGGAGGCCGTCGAGGACCTCGCCGAGCGGATCGAGAAGGAGTCGGGCGTCCGGCCGGACTTCCGCCTCTACCCCTCCGACCACGCGTTCTTCAACGACGAGAACCTGCTCGGCACCTACGACCCCGAGCAGGCCCTCAAGACCTGGAGCGCCACCCGCGACTTCCTGCGCGCGAACCTCGGCTGACGTCAGGTCAGCAGGGCCAGGCGGGGTCGGCGGCGGCGCACGATCGCGCTGTCACCGACCTCGACCCGCATCCACGCGTCGTCCTCGGAGAGCGCGACGGTCAGCCCCGCGGGGTCCTCCGGCCAGCCCATCCCCGCCACGGCGACGAGGCAGCGCGCGGGCACCCGCACCCCGCCGCCCTCCCACGCGGTGTCGTCCAGGCCCGCCTCGGTGATGCGGGCGACCAGGGCGTCGACCTCCTCCGCGGCGATCGACCCCACCGCCCGCCACGGCCCGTCTCCCGGCAGGTCGCCGCGCCAGCGGCCGTCGACCGCCGCCCCGGGGTCGACCTCCGGGGCGTCGACGACGCTCAGCGCGGCGAGCAGGTCCGACCCCGTCACCGTGACGTCGCGCGGCTCGACCGACCCCGGGTCCTGGTCGCGACGAGCACGTCGAACGGCGTGCCCGCCCACAGCGCCACCTTGCCGCCGGTGTCCCGCAGCCGCACCACGGCCGCCGGGTCGAGCCGCACGACGCGACCGACGACGTCGGCGAGCGCGGCCCGGTCCGCCGCCTCGGGGACCGCCAGGCTCACGACGAGTAGCTCGCGAGGAACTCCCGCTCCACCGTGGTCAGGCGCCGCGGCCGCTCGCTGGCGAGGTCGTAGGGCACGAGCTGGGTGGTCGCCGTGACCGCGGGCTTCGCGGCGTCCCAGCCGCCGTCGCCGTCGGGCAGCAGGAGCCGGTAGGCGACGCGGAACGACGCGGCACGCACGTCCTGCGCGGTCATCTCGACGCGCACCCCGGACGGGGACCACGTGATCGGCCGCTTGTAGGCCACGTCCAGGGCGGACACGAGCAGGCCGCCCTCGAAGTCCCCCACGCCGGCCTCGGTCGCGGCCTCGAACAACATGCCGGTGCGGGCGTCCTCGAGCAGCGTGACCACGCGGGCGTGGTTGACGTGCCCGTAGGCGTCCTGGTCGGACCAGCGGACGGCCACGTCGTTGACGTACGGAGCCACGCGGTTGCTTCCTCCTGCGCTCGGGGCGTGTCTTCTCAGCGGACCATGCTGCGGAGCTGGCGGGCGGCCACCGACACGGTGGCCAGGTCGTCCCGGCGCTCCTTGGCGATCTCGGCGAGCGCGGTGCGCGCGCGCACCAGCCGTGAGGCGTTGGCCTGCTCCCAGTGCTCGATCTTCTCGTCCACCGACTCCTCGGGGCCGGTGTCGGCCAGCACGTCGAGGGTGATCGCGCGCAACGACGCGTACAGCTCGTCGCGCAGGGAGAGCCTCGCCAGTGCGTTCCAGCGGTCGGAGCGGTCGAGCCCGGCGACGGCCGTGAGCAGCGCGTCCAGCCCGAGGTGCTCGGAGAGCGCGTAGTACAGCTCGGCGACGGCGAGCACCTCGTCGTCGGTGACCTCACCGTCGGCGGTGTGCACCCCGCCCTGCTCCTGTTCCGCGATCTCGGTGATCTCGACGACGTCGAGCAGCCCGAACGCGTACAGCCCGCCGAGGGCCCGCCGCGCGAGCTCCACCGGGGTGCCGGCGACGACGAAGTCCTGGGTGCGGGCGAACAGGCCCTCGGCCTCGCCCCCGCGCAGGAGCTCGGGGACGCGCGGGGCGAGCGCCGCGATCCAGGGCCTGAACCGCTGGATCTCGGCGCCGACCGCGATCGGCTGGGGCCGTTGGGTGAGGAACCAGCGCGCCGCGCGGTCGAGCTGCCGGCGGGCGGCGAGGGTGATCCGGTCGGCGACGAAGGTCGGGAGCACGTGCTCGCCCGCGGCGAGGTCGGCGGCCAGCTCGTCGAGCCCGAACACCGAGGTGGCGACGTGGTAGGCGCGCACGGCGTCGCCCGGGGAGGCCGCGACCTCCTGGACGAGCCGGTGGACGTAGGTCAGTCCCCCACCGTCGACCACGGTGTTCGCGAGCATGGTGGTGACGATCTGGCGGCGCAGCGGGTGTGCGGCGACGGCGTCCGGGTAGCGCTGCGCGAGCACCGGCGGGAAGTACGCCGGCAGCCGGCGGGCGAACACCTCGAGGTCGGGCAGCTCGGAGGCCGCGAGCGCGTCGGTGAGGTCGAGCTTCACGTGCGCCATCAGCGTGGACAGCTCGGGGCTGGTCAGCCCCTGGCCCTCGTTCCAGCGGACCTCGAACTCCTCCTCGGAGGGGAGCACGTCCAGCTCGCGGTCCAGCCGCCCGCGGGCCTCCAGGTCGGCGACGAGGTCCCGGTGCACGTGGAGCATGCCGACCGCGTGCGCGCGCGACACCCCCAGCACCTCGTTCTGCGCGACGTTGTCGGCCAGCACGAGCCCGGCCACGTCCTCGGTCGTCGCGGCGATCTGCTCGTCGCGGTCGGCCGGGCCGAGCTCGCCGCGCTCGACGAGCGAGTCGAGCAGGATCTTGATGTTGACCTCGTGGTCGGAGCAGTCGACGCCCGCGCTGTTGTCGATCGCGTCGGTGTTGACCTTGCCGCCGGCGCGGGCGTACTCGATGCGCCCGCGCTGGGTCAGCCCCAGGTTCCCGCCCTCACCGACGACCGCGACGCGCAGCTCGTCGCCGTCGACGCGCACCGCGTCGTTGCTCTTGTCGCCCACGTCGGCGTGCGTCTCGGTGGACGCCTTGACGTAGGTGCCGATGCCGCCGTTCCACAGCAGGTCGGCGGGGGCCCGCAGGATCGCGCGGACCAGCGTCGGCGGGTCGAGGTTCCCCGGCTCGACGTCCAGGACCTCGGCGGCGCGGGCCGACACCGGGATCGCCTTCATGGTGCGCGGGAAGACCCCGCCGCCCTCGCTGATCAGCGATTCGTCGTAGTCGGCCCACGAGGAGCGCGGGAGGTCGAAGAGCCGGCTCCGCTCGGCGAACGAGACCGCCGGGTCCGGGTCGGGGTCGAGGAACACGTGCCGGTGGTCGAACGCGGCGACGATCTTCAGGTGCTCGGAGAGCAGCATCCCGTTGCCGAACACGTCGCCGGACATGTCGCCGACGCCGACCACGGTGATCTCGTCGCTCGCGACGTCGGTGCCGAGCTCGCGGAAGTGCCGCCGCACGCTCTCCCACGCGCCGCGGGCCGTGATGCCCATGGCCTTGTGGTCGTAGCCCACCGAGCCGCCCGAGGCGAACGCGTCACCGAGCCAGAACCCGTAGTCGGTGGCCACGGCGTTCGCGAGGTCGGAGAACGTGGCGGTGCCCTTGTCGGCGGCGACCACCAGGTAGGAGTCGTCGCCGTCGTAGCGCACGACGCCCTCCGGGGTGCGGATCGCCGACTGCGCCGCGTGCCCCTCGCGGTCGTCGACGAGGTCGAGCAGCCCCGAGACGAACATGCGGTAGCAGGCGACGCCCTCGGCGCGGGCGGCATCGCGGTCGGTGGCCGCGTCGCCGGTCGGTGCGGGCGGCCGCTTGACCACGAACCCGCCCTTGGCGCCGACCGGGACGATCACCGCGTTCTTCACGGCCTGCGCCTTGACCAGGCCCAGGATCTCGGTGCGGTAGTCCTGCAGGCGGTCCGACCAGCGCAGACCCCCACGCGCGATCGCCCCGAACCGCAGGTGCACGCCCTCGACGCGGTTGGAGTGCACGAACGTCTCGATGGCCGGCACCGGCTCGGGCACCCCGGGCACCTGCGCGGGGTCGAGCTTGAGGGCGAGGAACGGCCGGGGCGCGCCGGTCTCGTCGCGCCGGAAGTAGTTCGTGCGCAGCGTCGCGCGCACGACGCCCAGCAGCGAGCGCAGGATGCGGTCGGCGTCGAGGCTCGTGACCTCGGCGATCGCGTCCGTCACCCGCCCGTCGACCTCGGCCACGCGTCGCTCGCGCTCGTCGTCGGACAGCGCCGGGTCGAACCGGGCCTCGAACAGCTCGACGAGCCCGACGGCGACGTCACGGTGGGCGCCGACGACGTCGGTGATGTAGCTCTGCCCGTACGCGCTGCCGACCTGGCGCAGGTACCGCGAGAACGCGCGCAGCACCGCCGCCTGGCGCCATGAGAGGCCGGCGCGCAGCACCAGGGCGTTGAAGCCGTCGGCGCCGACGTGCCCGCTCCACACCGCGTCGAACGCCTCCGCGAAGCGCTCGGTGAGATCGGCCTCGGTGCCCGGCGGCACGGTGTCGGTGTCCCCGAGGCGCAGGCCGAAGTCGTTGATCCAGCAGCTCAGCCCGTCGCTGCGGGTGACGCCGTAGGGACGCTCGTCGACGACGACGACGCCCAGCGACTGCAGCGCCGGCAGCACCGACGAGAGCGTCGCGCGCCGGCCCGCGAGGTAGAGCTTGAGACGGCGGTCGCCGGCGTCGGGGTTCGTGGGCCGGTAGAGGCGCACCGCGGTGTGGTGGCCGTCCCCGTCGGCGCCCTCCGGGGTGAGGCCGTCGAGGACCCGCAGGTCGAGGAGCCCGCGCTCGGGGCCGAAGTCCTCCTTGTAGGACTCCGCGAACGGCTCGCCGATGCTCGCGAGCACCGCGCGCTCCTCGCCGGTCGCGTGCTCGCGCAGCCGGTCCGACCACGTGCGCGCAGCCTCGGCGAGCTGGTTCGTCAGCGCCTCGAGGTCGGGTGACACCGGCTCCTCGCGCCCGGTGTGCACCGTGACGTGCAGGAGCGCGAGCTGGTCCTCGGTGACCCGGGCGGTGTGCTCGAGGTCGGTGCCGCGGAGCTCGCGCATGAGCACGTCCTGCATCCGCGTGCGCGTCACCGTCGTGTAGCGGTCGCGCGGCAGATAGATCATGCACGAGAAGTAGCGGCCGTACGGGTCGCGGCGCAGGAACAGCCGGACCCGGCGGCGTTCGGCGAGGTCGAGCACCCCGGTGGCCGTCGACTCGAGCGAGGCGCGGTCGGTGCACAGCAGCTCGGCGCGCGGGTAGGTCTGCAACACCTCGAGCAGGCGCTGGCCCGACCACGAGTCGACCGGGAGCCCGGCCTCGGCCACGACCTCCTGCACGCGCCGCGAGACCACGGGGATGCCGAGCACGTCGGCGTGCCGGGCGGCGACGGTGAGGATCCCGAGGAAGCGGTGCTCGCCGACGAGGCGGCCCTCCTCGTCGTGGATGCTCACGCCCACGTAGAGCGGGTGCTCCGGGCGGTGCACGGTCGATCGGGCGCTGGCCCGGGTGAGCACGAGCAGCTTGCGCGGCGCCGCGTCGGCGGCGACGCCGGCGGGGCGCACGCTGTCCGGGCTGGCGGTCAGCGTGCGCGCGACGAGGCTGTCGCGGCGCAGCACACCCAGTCCGGTGGCGAGGACGCCCCGCAGGGCCGGCCCCTCCGGGGTGTCGATCAGTTCCTGGCGCCGGTAGCCGAGCAGGATCAGGTTGCCCTGCGCGAACCAGCGCAGGAGGGCGACGGTGTCGGCCGTGTCCGCGCCGCCGCCGGCCGCGGCGAGCTCGTCGGCCAGGGCGCGGGCGGTGGACACCATGCGGTCGCCGTCCTCGACGACCTCGCGCACGTCGGTGAGCACGCCCGAGAGCCGCGCGTGCAGGTCGGCCGCCAGGTCGCGCGCCGGGTCCGAGCCGGGCAGGTCGCCGAGCTCGATGTTCATCCAGGACTCGGCCACGGTGCCCGGCGGCGGCGCCGCGGGGTCGGCGAGCGGGAGGATGTCCAGCAGTTCGCCGCGCACGTCGCGTCGCACCACGATCACCGGGTGCACGACGCGGTGCACGCTCGCGCCCGTCCGGTCGATCTCGGCGAGCACCGAGTCGATGAGGAACGGCATGTCGTCGGTGACGACGAGCACCGAGATGCGCCCCGCGGCGCCCGGGGTGTCGAGCACCGCGGTCACCGGCTTCCCCGGCACCCGCAGGCGGGCGAGGCTCCGGTGCGCCCGCACGGTCGCCAGGGCGTCCGCCGGCTCGGGGACGAGCTCGCTGTCGGGCACCCGGGCGAAGTACGTGATCGCCAGCTCGCCGAGCTCGCTGTCCGGCGGGTCCTGCTCGGCGGCGACCGCCCGCAGCACCTCCCGCACGCCGGGCCAGGAGCTCGCCGCTCCGTCCCGGGCGGCGTCACGGCTCGTGGTCGTCGTCATGGCGTGCTCACACACCTCGCACGTCGGTGGGCGGAGGTCCTCCCCGTGTGCCGCTCGCGGCACGACCGAGGGGTCACGCGAGCCACCCTAACGACGCCCCGGAGCGGCGAACCGGGACTCGAGGGAGTGACGGGCGCCCGGTGGCGGGTCACCGGCGCGCCCGCCGGTCGTCGGCGGCGTCCGGCCCGGGGCCTGCGGAGTGGTAGGCGTCCATGGCGTCGGCGAGCAGATCGGCCAGGCGCGGGCCCGGGTCGTCCTCGCGCCGCGCCGGGGGCACGCCGGTGCGCGACCCCTGCGGCCCGGTACTGCTGGACGGGGTGACGTGCGTGGCGCCGGTGCCCGTCGAGGCCCGGGGTGTGGCGGCAGGACCGGGCGGCCGGGCGCTCGACGACGTGACGGTCGTGTGGCCGTTGGTCCCGTTCAGCGGCGTCGGCGAGCCGTTCGTGAGGCCGCCCCCGAGCGGCACCCCGGCGTCCTCGTACTCGCTGAGGAGGTCGACGAGGGTGAGCGCCAGCTCCCGCGCCAGCTCGTCGTCGACACCTCCCGGCCCGGCGCCGGGCCCGGTCGTGACGCCCTGACCGAGAGCACTCCGGCCCAGGGCGGTCCGGCTGTCCACGCCTCGGCCGTGCTGGTCGGCCTGGCCGTTCGCGCCGGTGTGGGCGACGCCCGGGCGCGCGGCGACGGTCGCGGGGTCCGGGGCGTCGAGGGCGTCGCGCCGCCGGCTCCCGGACGGTGCGCGGTCCTCGTCCCGCGCCCCCATGGCGATCCGCTCGAGGCCGAGCGGGTCGCGGTCGTCGAGGTTCACCGTCCCTCGGCCCGCGTCCCCGAGTCCACGGTCCGCAAGGGGATCGGTCCCGTCCTCGTCGGCGCGTCGGCGCGCTGACCCGTGCTCGTCGTCCCGGGAGCCGAGGGGGTCGTCGCGCCGGTCGTCGGAGCGGGAGGACCAGGGCACGTCGTCGCGACGGGGCAGGATCGACTCCGGCGCCTCCCACCGCGCGCGGGCCCGGGCGAGCCGACGGCGCCGGGCGGCGGCGGGGTCGTCGTCGCCCGGGGTGGCGTCGCTGCGGGCGTGGTCGTCCGGGGCGCCGGTGAGGGTCTCGGCGGGGCCGTCCTCGGGCGGCTCGGTGGCGGTCGCTGCCGGCTCTGCGGTGGCGGCCGCGGCCGAGAAGGCGACGAACTCGCCGCGGGCAGCGGCCAGCGCGGCGGCGAGCAAGTCGCCCGGGTCGTCCTCCTCGCGGTAGCGGTTGCGGCGGCGGCGCGGTTCGGCGGCCGGTTCAGCGGCCGGCTCCGGTGCGTCGTCGACCACGGCGTCGTTCCCGGGCGGCGACTCCTCCGGCTCCTCCGGCTCCGGGCCGGTCGGCAGGCCGTCGAGCGCGAACGCCGGGGCGGACCCGGCGCCCGTCGGAGAGGCCGTGTCGGTGGTGATCTCGGCGGGGCCCGCACCGCTCCTGGCCTCGGTCGCCCAGGCGCCGTCGGCGTCCTCGCCGGCGGCCCGGTCCGGGGCGTCCCCGTGGACGCCGCCGAGGGATCCGGTCCTCGTCGCGGGAGAGCGCGGCCGCCAGCGCGACGCGTGCCCGCGTGGCCTCCTCGTGCGCCGCCTCGAGGTGCGGGCGGGCGCGACGGAGCTCCTCCAACGCCAGACGTGCGTCGCCACGTCCCTCGGCCACGGCGGCGAGCACCTCGACCGCGACGGCGACCTGCGCCTCGTGGCCCCGCGCGGTCAGGTCCGTCTCTGCCTCACGCGCCAGGCGCTCCGCGGTCTCGAACTCACCGGCCGGCAGGTGCACGTGCCGCGCCAGCACACAACGCAGGCGACCCAGCGCCAGCGACGTCGTCGCCCGGGGCGTGTCTGCCAGCGCCGGCGTCCCCGCCTCACGGGCCTCGTCGCGACGACCGAGCCCGGCGAGGAGCTCGACGCGGTCCGCGAGCAGCAGGGCCGCCTGGCGCCCCCGTCCGCGACGTCCGCGTCCGACACCGCGACGCGGAGGACCTCGAGCGCCCCGGAGGTGTCCCCCGCGTGCCGGCGGGCCTCCGCCCGGGCGCGCCGCATCGCGAGGCGCCGGGCGTCGTCCGCGGTCTCGCCCACGAGGTCGTCCACCTGACGTCCGGCCGCATCCACCCCGGCGACGTCGCCCCGGGTCGCTCGCGCCGCCGCCCACGCGACCAGGGCGTCGGCGCGCGCCGCCGAGGGCAGCACACGCCCGGCGGCGAGCGGCTCGAGCAACGACTCCGCGGCGTCGACGGCACCGCACCGCAGGGCCGCGAGCGACAGCTCGCACCGCAGGGTCCCGGCATCGACGACGCGGCCCTTGCGCTCGGCCGCACGGAGGTGGGGCAGGGCGCGCACGATCAGCTCGGCGCCCCGGTCGGACTCCCCGAGCGCGAGGACCGCCGACCGCTCGGCCGCGGTCCGGGCGCTCGCGTCCGCGCCGGCCACCCGGGCCACGTGCTCGGCCAGGGCGACGCTGAGCTGCGGATCCGTCCACCGCAGGCCCTCCGCGACCGCGAGGATCGCGCTCGCGCTGAGCCCTGGGACACCGGGCTGCCCGGCCGGCACCTCCACCTCGGGGAGTCCCTCAGTCCCGGGTCAGCTTGCGGTGCGTCACACGGTGCGGGCGGGCGGCGTCCGGGCCGAGGCGCTCGACCTTGTTCTGCTCGTAGTCGGCGAAGTTGCCCTCGAACCAGAACCACGAGGCAGGGTGATCGTCGGTGCCCTCCCACGCCAGGATGTGGGTGCAGACGCGGTCGAGGAACCAGCGATCGTGCGAGACCACCACGGCGCAGCCCGGGAAGTTCTCCAGCGCGTTCTCGAGCGAGGACAGCGTCTCGACGTCGAGGTCGTTGGTCGGCTCGTCGAGGAGCAGGAGGTTCCCGCCCTGCTTGAGGGTCATCGCGAGGTTGAGACGGTTCCGCTCGCCTCCGGAGAGGACGTTCACCGGCTTCTGCTGGTCCGGCCCCTTGAAGCCGAACGCCGAGATGTACGCGCGGGACGGCATCTCGACGTTGCCGACCTGGATGAAGTCGAGCCCGTCGGACACGACCTTCCAGACGTTGTCGGTGCCGGAGAGGCCCTCACGTCCCTGGTCGACGTAGGAGAGCTTGACCGTGTCGCCGACCCGCACGTCGCCCGAGTCCGGCTTCTCGAGGCCGACGATCGTCTTGAACAGCGTCGTCTTGCCGACGCCGTTCGGCCCGATGACGCCGATGATGCCGTTGGGCGGCAGCGAGAACGACAGGTCCTTGATGAGCAGGCGGTCGTCGAAGCCCTTGTCGAGGTGGCTCACCTCGACCACCACGTTGCCCAGACGCGGGCCCGGCGGGATCTGGATCTCCTCGAAGTCGAGCTTCCGGGTCTTCTCCGCCTCGGCCGCCATCTCCTCGTAGCGGGCCAGACGCGACTTGCTCTTGGCCTGCCGCGCCTTCGCCCCCGAACGCACCCAGGCGAGCTCGTCCTTGAGCCGCTTCTGCAGCTTGGAGTCCTTGCGGCCCTGCACCGCGATGCGGTCGGCCTTCTTCTCGAGGTAGACCGAGTAGTTGCCCTCGTAGCCGATCGCCCGCCCGCGGTCGAGCTCGAGGATCCAGCCCGCGACGTTGTCGAGGAAGTACCGGTCGTGGGTGACGGCGAGGACCGCGCCCTCGTAGTTGGCGAGGTGCTGCTCGAGCCACTGGACGCTCTCGGCGTCCAGGTGGTTGGTGGGCTCGTCGAGCAGCAGCAGGTCGGGCTTGCTCAGCAGGAGCTTGCAGAGCGCCACGCGCCGGCGCTCGCCACCGGAGAGGTGTGTGACCGGGGAGTCGCCGGGCGGGCACCGGAGGGCGTCCATCGCCTGCTGCAGCTGGGAGTCGAGGTCCCACGCGTCGGCGTTGTCGAGGTCCTCCTGGAGGGCACCCATCTCCTCCATGAGCTCGTCCGAGTAGTCGGTGGCCATGAGCTCGGCGATCTCGTTGTAGCGGGCGAGCTTGGTGGCCACGTCGCCCGCGCCCTCCTGCACGTTGCCGAGGACCGTCTTCTCCTCGTTCAGCGGCGGCTCCTGCTGGAGGATGCCGACGCTCGCGCCCGGGGCGGCGAACGCCTCGCCGTTGTTCGGCTGGTCGAGTCCCGCCATGATCTTCAGAACGCTCGACTTGCCCGCCCCGTTGGGGCCGACGACACCGATCTTCGCGCCGGGGAGGAAGTTCAGCGTGACGTCGTCGAGGACCACCTTGTCCCCGTGGGCCTTGCGAACCTTCTTCATGGTGTAGATGAACTCAGCCACGCCTCCGATGGTAGTTGCCACCGCTCGGCGTCCACCGGCCCCGGGGCCGTTCAGGCGCTCGCGCGCGACGAGCCGGAACGCCGCCGGTCACCGGGGGTGATGCCCGTGACCGTCGCCCCCTCCGGCTCCGACCCGTCGAGCGCCGACGCGACGTCCACGGCGCCCTCGGTGACCAGGGTCGGCTCGCTGCTCGTCGCCGTGGCGAACGCGGGGACGACGTCAGACGTCCCCTCTCCGAGCCCCACCGTTCCCGCGAGCCCGTCGCCCTCGGTCACCGTCCCGTCGGCAGTCTGAGCGAGGTCAGGACGACGGCGGTGGACGTCCGCGGTGCAGCGCGCGAGGTCCGGCCCGATCGCCACGGCGCTGATCTCGGTCATGTACCGCCGGACGCCCTCCGCCTCGTACTCGCGCACCGAGAGGCGCCCGGTGACGATCACCGGATCACCCTTCGTCAGGCAGCGCGCACCGTCGGCCAGCCGCCGCCAACAGTTGACCGATGCGGTGAACCGGTCGCCGTCGACCCACGACTCCGACGCCTTGTCCCAACGGCGCTCCGAGCTCGCGACGCGGAAGGTCACGAGCATGTGCTCCAGGTTGGCGCCCACCCGCCGCGCGATCACGTCGCCCGCGACGTTCCCCGTCACGGTCACCATCGTCTCGTTCACGTCGAACTCCGCTCGTCCTGTCCGGGGCCGGGGCGATTCCCTGCCCGCAGGACCAACCATCACGCGGCCGGCGCGCAGGACGGGAGCACCGATCGCGCGCCTGGGGACGAGAGCGGAGGTTGTGGACGGAGCCATGTCGTGGTGAGCCGTCGAATGGTCCGCACGGCCTCGACAGCGCCGCCGGAAAGGCGAATACGGGATGGCCGGTAAATCGACAGGCCCCGCGCGAAAAAAGGGGCGGGGGCTCCTGGTGGAGTCCTCGCCCCTTGTGTTTCGGGTGAGAATGTGTGTGGGGGTGGTCGGGTGTTCCGGCGGTGTCCTACTCTCCCACGACCTGTCGGTCGCAGTACCATCGGCGCTGGAGGGCTTAGCTTCCGGGTTCGGGATGGGTCCGGGCGTTTCCCCTCCGCTGTGACCACCGGAACACCCCACCACCCCCACAAGACCGGGTTGCCCGGTTGTGGGGTGGGGTGTGTGGTCGCTGGGATATGCACAGTGGACGCGAACAGAATTTCTTCTGTTTCGTTACGCAGTTTGTTTGCCGTGTTCACACACAAGCTCGTCGTGATTGCTTGACGTGTGTGTGGGCAAGTCCTCGGCCTATTAGTACCAGTCCACTGAACGCCTTGCGGCGATTACATGTCTGGCCTATCAACCCACTGGTCTGGTGGGGGCCTTAACCCTCGAAGGGGTGGGAGACCTCATCTTGGAACAGGCTTCCCGCTTAGATGCCTTCAGCGGTTATCCTTTCCGAACGTAGCCAACCAGCCGTGCCCCTGGCGGGACAACTGGCACACCAGAGGTTCGTCCGTCCCGGTCCTCTCGTACTAGGGACAGCCTTCCTCAAGTCTCCTGCGCGCGCGGCGGATAGGGACCGAACTGTCTCACGACGTTCTAAACCCAGCTCGCGTACCGCTTTAATGGGCGAACAGCCCAACCCTTGGGACCTACTCCAGCCCCAGGATGCGACGAGCCGACATCGAGGTGCCAAACCATGCCGTCGATATGGACTCTTGGGCAAGATCAGCCTGTTATCCCCGGGGTACCTTTTATCCGTTGAGCGACACCCCAACCACGTGGTGGTGCCGGATCACTAGTCCCGACTTTCGTCCCTGCTCGACCCGTCGGTCTCACAGTCAAGCTCCCTTGTGCACTTGCACTCGACACCTGGTTGCCGACCAGGCTGAGGGAACCTTTGGGCGCCTCCGTTACCCTTTGGGAGGCAACCGCCCCAGTTAAACTACCCACCAGGCACTGTCCCTGGACCAGATCATGGTCCGAGGTTAGATGCCCAATTCGACCAGAGTGGTATTTCAACGTTGACTCCACGATCACTGGCGTGACCGCTTCCCAGTCTCCCACCTATCCTACACAAGCCGAACCGAGCACCAATACCAAGCTGTAGTGAAGGTCCCGGGGTCTTTCCGTCCTGCCGCGCGTAACGAGCATCTTTACTCGTAGTGCAATTTCGCCGAGTCTGTGGTCGAGACAGCGGGGAAGTCGTTACGCCATTCGTGCAGGTCGGAACTTACCCGACAAGGAATTTCGCTACCTTAGGATGGTTATAGTTACCACCGCCGTTTACTGGCGCTTAAGTTCTCAGCTTCACCCCGAAGGGTTAACCGGTCCCCTTAACGTTCCAGCACCGGGCAGGCGTCAGTCCGTATACATCGTCTTGCGACTTCGCACGGACCTGTGTTTTTAGTAAACAGTCGCTTCCCCCTGGTCTCTGCGGCCCCACCCCGCTAACCCGCAAGGGGTTTCACGGGACAGGGCCCCCCTTCTCCCGAAGTTACGGGGGCATTTTGCCGAATTCCTTGACCACAGTTCGCTCGAACGCCTCGGTATTCTCTACCTGACCACCTGTGTTGGTTTGGGGTACGGGTCGCGTAGGAACTCGCTAGAGGCTTTTCTCGGCAGCATGGGATCACTCTACTTCGCCTCAAACGGCTATGCGTCACGTCTCAGCCTTGATGGTGAACGGATTTGCCTGTCCACCGGCCTACACGCTTGCACCAGCACTACCACTAGCTGGCGGAGCTGCCCTCCTGCGTCACCCCATCGCTTGGCTACTACCAGGCGGGGTCCCGCGCTCCCCTCGAGGTGCTCCCGAAGGAGACACCCGAGGTTCGGGCGGTTAGCACACCTGGATTCGCCAGGGACGCGCCTACACGAGCACGGGAATATCAACCCGTTGTCCATCGACTACGCCTGTCGGCCTCGCCTTAGGTCCCGGCTCACCCTGGGCGGAAAAACCTGGCCCAGGAACCCTTGGTCATCCGGCGGCAGAGTTTCTCACTCTGCTATCGCTACTCATGCCTGCATTCTCACTCACACGGGCTCCACGACTGGATCACTCCGCCGCTTCACCGCCCGCATGACGCTCCCCTACCCAACACCACCACCAGCTACGCCATCAAGGGCAAGCAGTGTTCACGCGGTGTTGCCGCGGCTTCGGCGGTGCGCTTGAGCCCCGCTACATTGTCGGCGCAGGACCACTTGACCAGTGAGCTATTACGCACTCTTTCAAGGATGGCTGCTTCTAAGCCAACCTCCTGGTTGTCTGGGCGATCCCACATCCTTTCCCACTTAGCGCACGCTTAGGGGCCTTAGCCGGCGATCTGGGCTGTTTCCCTCTCGACTACGAACCTTATCGCCCGCAGTCTCACTGCCGCGCTCTCGCTCACCGGCATTCGGAGTTTGGCTGACTTCAGTAAGCTTGTAGGCCCCCTAGGCCAACCAGTGCTCTACCTCCGGTGAGTACCACGCGACGCTGCACCTAAATGCATTTCGGGGAGAACCAGCTATCACGGAGTTTGATTGGCCTTTCACCCCTACCCACAGCTCATCCCCCAGGTTTTCAACCCTGGTGGGTTCGGGCCTCCACGCCGTCTTACCGGCGCTTCACCCTGGCCATGGGTAGATCACTCCGCTTCGGGTCTAGAGCACGCGACTACGATCGCCCTATTCGGACTCGCTTTCGCTACGGCTACCCCTCAACGGGTTAACCTCGCCACGTACCGCTAACTCGCAGGCTCATTCTTCAAAAGGCACGCCATCACCCCGCAAGGCTCTGACGGCTTGTAGGCACACGGTTTCAGGTACTGTTTCACTCCCCTCCCGGGGTACTTTTCACCTTTCCCTCACGGTACTCGTCCGCTATCGGTCATCAGGGAGTATTTAGGCTTACCGGGTGGTCCCGGCAGATTCACAGCGAATTTCACGGGCTCGCTGCTACTCGGGAACACCGCAACGGGAGAACGCAGTGTTTTCGTCTACGGGGGTCTCACCCTCTACGCCGACGCGTCCCAACGCCTTCGACTAACACCACGAACACCCGCACCAGGGCGGCAGCCCTGATACGCGGAACCCCACAACACCCCACCAGCAACGCCTGCCGGCTCTCACACTGGCGGGGTTTAGCCTCTTCCGCTTTCGCTCGCCACTACTCACGGAATCACTCTTGTTTTCTTCTCCTGCGGGTACTGAGATGTTTCACTTCCCCGCGTTCCCTCCCACCGTCCTATACATTCAGACGGCGGTGACACCCCATGACGGGTGCCGGGTTACCCCATTCGGACACCCTCGGATCAAAGCTCGGTTGACAGCTCCCCGAGGACTATCGCGGCCTCCCACGTCCTTCATCGGCTCCTGATGCCCAGGCATCCACCGTGCGCCCTTAACAACTTGACCAACACACACATCAAGAAATCACGACACAAATGTGCACAGAAACAAAAGATGCTCGCGTCCACTGTACAATTCTCAACGACCACACGAACCGCCACCACACCCCCCACAACACGGGGAGCAGGTGAACGATCGCCCCTAGAGACCAACAACCACCCCACACCTCCGAAGAGAGTGCGGGGCCGGTTGTCCTCTCAGGACCCAACAGTGTGCTGCCCAACCTCGAAAAGTCGGGAGTTCGGTGATTCCACATTTCTCGAGCAACCCCCTCCCACCCCCGACACAGAGTCCGAAGACTCCTGGTCCGAAGACCGAGTTCGGGGAGGTACTGGGGCCCTCCACCACCAGCACGGGCGTGCACAGAACATTCGCCTGTGGACACGCCGGCTGATGGTGTTCGGTGAAGCTCCTTAGAAAGGAGGTGATCCAGCCGCACCTTCCGGTACGGCTACCTTGTTACGACTTCGTCCCAATCGCCAGTCCCACCTTCGACCGCTCCCCCCCTTGCGGGTTGGGCCACGGGCTTCGGGTGTTACCGACTTTCGTGACGTGACGGGCGGTGTGTACAAGGCCCGGGAACGTATTCACCGCAGCGTTGCTGATCTGCGATTACTAGCGACTCCGACTTCACGGGGTCGAGTTGCAGACCCCGATCCGAACTGAGACCGGCTTTACGAGATTCGCTCCACCTCACGGCTTCGCAGCCCTCTGTACCGGCCATTGTAGCATGTGTGAAGCCCTGGACATAAGGGGCATGATGACTTGACGTCATCCCCACCTTCCTCCGAGTTGACCCCGGCAGTCTCCCATGAGTCCCCGGCATCACCCGCTGGCAACATAGGACAAGGGTTGCGCTCGTTGCGGGACTTAACCCAACATCTCACGACACGAGCTGACGACAGCCATGCACCACCTGCACACCAGCCACAAGGGAACGCCCATCTCTGGACGCGTCTAGTGCATGTCAAACCCAGGTAAGGTTCTTCGCGTTGCATCGAATTAATCCACATGCTCCGCCGCTTGTGCGGGCCCCCGTCAATTCCTTTGAGTTTTAGCCTTGCGGCCGTACTCCCCAGGCGGGGCGCTTAATGCGTTAGCTGCGGCACGGAACCCGTGGAATGGACCCCACACCTAGCGCCCAACGTTTACGGCATGGACTACCAGGGTATCTAATCCTGTTCGCTACCCATGCTTTCGCTCCTCAGCGTCAGTATCGGCCCAGAGACCCGCCTTCGCCACCGGTGTTCCTCCTGATATCTGCGCATTTCACCGCTACACCAGGAATTCCAGTCTCCCCTGCCGAACTCTAGTGATGCCCGTATCGACCGCACGCCCAGAGTTAAGCCCCAGGTTTTCACGGCCGACGTGACACACCGCCTACGAGCTCTTTACGCCCAATAATTCCGGACAACGCTCGCACCCTACGTATTACCGCGGCTGCTGGCACGTAGTTGGCCGGTGCTTCTTCTCGACCTACCGTCACCCCATCCAGAAGATGGAGCTTCGTCGATCGCGAAAGAGGTTTACAACCCGAAGGCCGTCATCCCTCACGCGGCGTTGCTGCGTCAGGCTTCCGCCCATTGCGCAAGATTCCCCACTGCTGCCTCCCGTAGGAGTCTGGGCCGTGTCTCAGTCCCAGTGTGGCCGATCACCCTCTCAGGCCGGCTATCCGTCGTCGCCTTGGTAGGCCATCACCCCACCAACAAGCTGATAGACCGCGGGCCCATCCCCCACCGAAAAAACTTTCCACCAAGAAACATGCGCTTCAAGGTCATATCCGGTATTAGACCCAGTTTCCCGGGCTTATCCCGAAGTGGAGGGCAGGTCACCCACGTGTTACTCACCCGTTCGCCGCTCGTGTACCCCGAAGGGCCTTACCGCTCGACTTGCATGTGTTAAGCACGCCGCCAGCGTTCGTCCTGAGCCAGGATCAAACTCTCCAACAAATAACATTGGAACAAAACAGTCCCAGCAAAAACACCCGACCCCACTGGCAAACAAGGCCGAGCGCACTCAAAGAAACCCGATCAAACACCCGAGAACCCCAAAAAAGGGGACCTCACGATGCCGACGGGATAAAACCCACCAAACATTCAGCACACTGTTGAGTTCTCAAAGGACAACCACACCACCGTACAAGCCAGCCCGCGAGGGCCAGACCTTCCGGAAGGCGACTTCCCATCGTACTGCTTCGCCCGGACCGGGTTCAACCTCGCTGTCCTGGCGACCCGGAGAACACTACACCCGCCCATGAGGACCTCTCACGGGGGGTGGGTTTGCACGATCACCGCAGGTCAGCGAGGGGGTCGCGGCGCGCCGTCCCGAGCGACCGTCTCAGCCGACCCAGTGGACCTGCAGGAGGTCCACGCGCCCGAGCTCCTCGACCACCACGTAGGTCACCAGCCCGCGGGCCCCGAACGGCAGGGTCCGCACGGCTCCTCCGGGGTTCCGGTCCACCAGGGGGTCCCCCGCCCACGGGGTGAGCTCGAGGACGGCCATCGCCTCGGCGAGCGCCACCACGGCCTCGCGCGGCAACCCGGACAACGTCTCCAGGACCGAGCCGACGTCGATCTCGTAGGCCACCTAGAGCCCGAGGTCCCCGCGCACCTCATGCCACGGCACGCGGGAAGTACCGGGCTCACGGTCCTCGAGCGCCGTCGTCGCCGCACTTCGGAGCGACCGGTAGCCGTCGTGCCCCCCTGCGGCCACGGTCACCCGGGCCACCCGACGCCAGGCCTCCAGGCAGGTGTGGACGACCGTGAGGTCGTAGGTGTCGGCGGCCCGGGACAAGGCTTCACGCCACTGGCGGTCGAACTCGGCAGCGCTCTCGGGCGTCAGGACCGCGCGCACCTCGGCCGGCGACGCGTCCGCCCAGGTCCCCGGGTACCGCCCACCCGGTGGGGTCGAGGACGCGGCCGCGGTCATGGCCGTCACTCTACGACGGAGGGCCCTGCCGCCCGCCGGGTTCCACCGTGGTGTCGCCAGGCGCCCTCAAGGCGCGGGACGCGTGGGGGACGTGATGACGGGACCGAGCGACGCCACGGAGCTGCCTCCACTGTCGCGTGCGGCGCCCAGGTCGCCGACGACGAACTCGTGGCGGTCATGCTCGCCGGAGGTGACGAGACCCGGGCCGGGTGGTGGGACCGGAGCCGCGGGTGGATGACGGCTGAGGACCGGCCAGGGGCGACGAATCGGTCTCGACCATCCTCGGGCTCCGGAGGGTGTCCGTGGTGGAGGACCGGCCCGAGATCCGCCGGCTTCGTCGTGCGGGGAGCGTCTCGATCTCGGAGATCGCCGGCGGGATGGGGCCGGCGCGACGCAGCGGGAAGCCGGCGCTGAGAGCGCCCACCGCGTTCGCCGGAAGGCTCGCGACCGGGAGCGCGGTCGCCGGCGCGGACGACCGGGAGCTCACCGGCATCGTCGAGCTGGCGGCGTCGCGGCGCGGTGAGAATCACTCCACGGCACACGAGGTGAACCGCTCGACGAACCGCCTCTGCCACGGCGTCTCCACCGCCTGGGGCGAGTACCGCGAGCGGACGAACGCGACGGCCTCACCGCTGGGCAGCCCGTCGATGATCGCCAGGCAAGCCAGCGCGGTCCCGGTCCGGCCCCGTCCGCCGCCACACGCGAACTCCACCCGCTCGTCGCCGGAACGGGCGAGCGCCTCGAGCAGGCTCTGCTCGAAGGCCGGTCGATCTGACGGCAAGCGGAAGTCGGGCCATCTGACCCACCGGCTGTCCCACTCGACCGTCGGCGGCTCCTTGCCCAGCAGATACACCCCGAACTCCGGCGCAGCGCCCTCGGGTCGGGGCCTACGCAACCCCCAGCCCCGCACGAGCCTCCCTGACGGCAACCGCATGACACCCGGCTGCCCCTCAGCCCAGCTGCCCACCGTTCACCACCCCCGTCAGTGCTGCCCAGGCGGTCAGCAAGTCAGCCGGGTCGACGACCCAGGGGACGGAGCACCCTCGCCGAACCCGGTGGAGATTCATTCGTCGCCGAACGGTATCCGGCCGTCGTCGACGCCGCGCCCTTCCGCCGGCCTCCGCCGGCGCGGCCGTCGGAGTGCTGATCGGGGTCGCGGACGTCGCGTCGGACGGCGGCGACCAACGCTGTCCTGCCCCACCCACGGTCTCACCGCAGCACCGGCGTCGTGGTCTCGCCACCACGGCTGGTGCCCGGCCGCATCGGGCACGTGAGCACGTTGCGAACGACCCAGAGCGGGCTCCACCTCCGCGTCTCGCTTCCGGCCCCACTGAGGCGGGTCTCTCGATGGCGGTGATGGTCCGAGCCTGGTGCGAGGCCGTTCCTCGGTGAGGCCTCCGATCTCACCGAGCTCCTCCCGTGGTGAGAACGCCCCGTGGGACCACCGCCGCAGGCAGCAGAGCAACATCGGCCGTCACCGCAGCCTCGCCGAGGACGACGCAGGCTGACGACTGGCCAGCGGCGCGCACCGTTCCGTGGGGCGCCGACGCGCCGCGAGCCGGTCATCGGCGCCGCAGTCCGCTCGAGCCGCCACGTGCGAGCTCCGACCCGTCGGCGGCGCCACTCGAGCAAGAGGCATGCACCGACCCGAGGGCGGCCGGCAGACGTCGATACCCCGATCTCGTTCGTGGCAGAGAAACGGGTCGAGACGCGAAAAAGGGGCGGGGGCTCCTGGTGGAGTCCTCGCCCCTTGTGTTTCGGGTGACGATGTGTGTGGGGGTGGTCGGGTGTTCCGGCGGTGTCCTACTCTCCCACGACCTGTCGGTCGCAGTACCATCGGCGCTGGAGGGCTTAGCTTCCGGGTTCGGGATGGGTCCGGGCGTTTCCCCTCCGCTGTGACCACCGGAACACCCCACCACCCCCACAAGACCGGTTGCCCGGTTGTGGGGTGGGGTGTGTGGTCGCTGGGATATGCACAGTGGACGCGAACAGAATTTCTTCTGTTTCGTTACGCAGTTTGTTTGCCGTGTTCACACACAAGCTCGTCGTGATTGCTTGACGTGTGTGTGGGCAAGTCCTCGGCCTATTAGTACCAGTCCACTGAACGCCTTGCGGCGATTACATGTCTGGCCTATCAACCCACTGGTCTGGTGGGGGCCTTAACCCTCGAAGGGGTGGGAGACCTCATCTTGGAACAGGCTTCCCGCTTAGATGCCTTCAGCGGTTATCCTTTCCGAACGTAGCCAACCAGCCGTGCCCCTGGCGGGACAACTGGCACACCAGAGGTTCGTCCGTCCCGGTCCTCTCGTACTAGGGACAGCCTTCCTCAAGTCTCCTGCGCGCGCGGCGGATAGGGACCGAACTGTCTCACGACGTTCTAAACCCAGCTCGCGTACCGCTTTAATGGGCGAACAGCCCAACCCTTGGGACCTACTCCAGCCCCAGGATGCGACGAGCCGACATCGAGGTGCCAAACCATGCCGTCGATATGGACTCTTGGGCAAGATCAGCCTGTTATCCCCGGGGTACCTTTTATCCGTTGAGCGACACCCCAACCACGTGGTGGTGCCGGATCACTAGTCCCGACTTTCGTCCCTGCTCGACCCGTCGGTCTCACAGTCAAGCTCCCTTGTGCACTTGCACTCGACACCTGGTTGCCGACCAGGCTGAGGGAACCTTTGGGCGCCTCCGTTACCCTTTGGGAGGCAACCGCCCCAGTTAAACTACCCACCAGGCACTGTCCCTGGACCAGATCATGGTCCGAGGTTAGATGCCCAATTCGACCAGAGTGGTATTTCAACGTTGACTCCACGATCACTGGCGTGACCGCTTCCCAGTCTCCCACCTATCCTACACAAGCCGAACCGAGCACCAATACCAAGCTGTAGTGAAGGTCCCGGGGTCTTTCCGTCCTGCCGCGCGTAACGAGCATCTTTACTCGTAGTGCAATTTCGCCGAGTCTGTGGTCGAGACAGCGGGGAAGTCGTTACGCCATTCGTGCAGGTCGGAACTTACCCGACAAGGAATTTCGCTACCTTAGGATGGTTATAGTTACCACCGCCGTTTACTGGCGCTTAAGTTCTCAGCTTCACCCCGAAGGGTTAACCGGTCCCCTTAACGTTCCAGCACCGGGCAGGCGTCAGTCCGTATACATCGTCTTGCGACTTCGCACGGACCTGTGTTTTTAGTAAACAGTCGCTTCCCCCTGGTCTCTGCGGCCCCACCCCGCTAACCCGCAAGGGGTTTCACGGGACAGGGCCCCCCTTCTCCCGAAGTTACGGGGGCATTTTGCCGAATTCCTTGACCACAGTTCGCTCGAACGCCTCGGTATTCTCTACCTGACCACCTGTGTTGGTTTGGGGTACGGGTCGCGTAGGAACTCGCTAGAGGCTTTTCTCGGCAGCATGGGATCACTCTACTTCGCCTCAAACGGCTATGCGTCACGTCTCAGCCTTGATGGTGAACGGATTTGCCTGTCCACCGGCCTACACGCTTGCACCAGCACTACCACTAGCTGGCGGAGCTGCCCTCCTGCGTCACCCCATCGCTTGGCTACTACCAGGCGGGGTCCCGCGCTCCCCTCGAGGTGCTCCCGAAGGAGACACCCGAGGTTCGGGCGGTTAGCACACCTGGATTCGCCAGGGACGCGCCTACACGAGCACGGGAATATCAACCCGTTGTCCATCGACTACGCCTGTCGGCCTCGCCTTAGGTCCCGGCTCACCCTGGGCGGAAAAACCTGGCCCAGGAACCCTTGGTCATCCGGCGGCAGAGTTTCTCACTCTGCTATCGCTACTCATGCCTGCATTCTCACTCACACGGGCTCCACGACTGGATCACTCCGCCGCTTCACCGCCCGCATGACGCTCCCCTACCCAACACCACCACCAGCTACGCCATCAAGGGCAAGCAGTGTTCACGCGGTGTTGCCGCGGCTTCGGCGGTGCGCTTGAGCCCCGCTACATTGTCGGCGCAGGACCACTTGACCAGTGAGCTATTACGCACTCTTTCAAGGATGGCTGCTTCTAAGCCAACCTCCTGGTTGTCTGGGCGATCCCACATCCTTTCCCACTTAGCGCACGCTTAGGGGCCTTAGCCGGCGATCTGGGCTGTTTCCCTCTCGACTACGAACCTTATCGCCCGCAGTCTCACTGCCGCGCTCTCGCTCACCGGCATTCGGAGTTTGGCTGACTTCAGTAAGCTTGTAGGCCCCCTAGGCCAACCAGTGCTCTACCTCCGGTGAGTACCACGCGACGCTGCACCTAAATGCATTTCGGGGAGAACCAGCTATCACGGAGTTTGATTGGCCTTTCACCCCTACCCACAGCTCATCCCCCAGGTTTTCAACCCTGGTGGGTTCGGGCCTCCACGCCGTCTTACCGGCGCTTCACCCTGGCCATGGGTAGATCACTCCGCTTCGGGTCTAGAGCACGCGACTACGATCGCCCTATTCGGACTCGCTTTCGCTACGGCTACCCCTCAACGGGTTAACCTCGCCACGTACCGCTAACTCGCAGGCTCATTCTTCAAAAGGCACGCCATCACCCCGCAAGGCTCTGACGGCTTGTAGGCACACGGTTTCAGGTACTGTTTCACTCCCCTCCCGGGGTACTTTTCACCTTTCCCTCACGGTACTCGTCCGCTATCGGTCATCAGGGAGTATTTAGGCTTACCGGGTGGTCCCGGCAGATTCACAGCGAATTTCACGGGCTCGCTGCTACTCGGGAACACCGCAACGGGAGAACGCAGTGTTTTCGTCTACGGGGGTCTCACCCTCTACGCCGACGCGTCCCAACGCCTTCGACTAACACCACGAACACCCGCACCAGGGCGGCAGCCCTGATACGCGGAACCCCACAACACCCCACCAGCAACGCCTGCCGGCTCTCACACTGGCGGGGTTTAGCCTCTTCCGCTTTCGCTCGCCACTACTCACGGAATCACTCTTGTTTTCTTCTCCTGCGGGTACTGAGATGTTTCACTTCCCCGCGTTCCCTCCCACCGTCCTATACATTCAGACGGCGGTGACACCCCATGACGGGTGCCGGGTTACCCCATTCGGACACCCTCGGATCAAAGCTCGGTTGACAGCTCCCCGAGGACTATCGCGGCCTCCCACGTCCTTCATCGGCTCCTGATGCCCAGGCATCCACCGTGCGCCCTTAACAACTTGACCAACACACACATCAAGAAATCACGACACAAATGTGCACAGAAACAAAAGATGCTCGCGTCCACTGTACAATTCTCAACGACCACACGAACCGCCACCACACCCCACAACACGGGGAGCAGGTGAACGATCGCCCCTAGAGACCAACAACCACCCCACACCTCCGAAGAGAGTGCGGGGCCGGTTGTCCTCTCAGGACCCAACAGTGTGCTGCCCAACCTCGAAAAGTCGGGAGTTCGGTGATTCCACATTTCTCGAGCAACCCCCTCCCACCCCCGACACAGAGTCCGAAGACTCCTGGTCCGAAGACCGAGTTCGGGGAGGTACTGGGGCCCTCCACCACCAGCACGGGCGTGCACAGAACATTCGCCTGTGGACACGCCGGCTGATGGTGTTCGGTGAAGCTCCTTAGAAAGGAGGTGATCCAGCCGCACCTTCCGGTACGGCTACCTTGTTACGACTTCGTCCCAATCGCCAGTCCCACCTTCGACCGCTCCCCCCCTTGCGGGTTGGGCCACGGGCTTCGGGTGTTACCGACTTTCGTGACGTGACGGGCGGTGTGTACAAGGCCCGGGAACGTATTCACCGCAGCGTTGCTGATCTGCGATTACTAGCGACTCCGACTTCACGGGGTCGAGTTGCAGACCCCGATCCGAACTGAGACCGGCTTTACGAGATTCGCTCCACCTCACGGCTTCGCAGCCCTCTGTACCGGCCATTGTAGCATGTGTGAAGCCCTGGACATAAGGGGCATGATGACTTGACGTCATCCCCACCTTCCTCCGAGTTGACCCCGGCAGTCTCCCATGAGTCCCCGGCATCACCCGCTGGCAACATAGGACAAGGGTTGCGCTCGTTGCGGGACTTAACCCAACATCTCACGACACGAGCTGACGACAGCCATGCACCACCTGCACACCAGCCACAAGGGAACGCCCATCTCTGGACGCGTCTAGTGCATGTCAAACCCAGGTAAGGTTCTTCGCGTTGCATCGAATTAATCCACATGCTCCGCCGCTTGTGCGGGCCCCCGTCAATTCCTTTGAGTTTTAGCCTTGCGGCCGTACTCCCCAGGCGGGGCGCTTAATGCGTTAGCTGCGGCACGGAACCCGTGGAATGGACCCCACACCTAGCGCCCAACGTTTACGGCATGGACTACCAGGGTATCTAATCCTGTTCGCTACCCATGCTTTCGCTCCTCAGCGTCAGTATCGGCCCAGAGACCCGCCTTCGCCACCGGTGTTCCTCCTGATATCTGCGCATTTCACCGCTACACCAGGAATTCCAGTCTCCCCTGCCGAACTCTAGTGATGCCCGTATCGACCGCACGCCCAGAGTTAAGCCCCAGGTTTTCACGGCCGACGTGACACACCGCCTACGAGCTCTTTACGCCCAATAATTCCGGACAACGCTCGCACCCTACGTATTACCGCGGCTGCTGGCACGTAGTTGGCCGGTGCTTCTTCTCGACCTACCGTCACCCCATCCAGAAGATGGAGCTTCGTCGATCGCGAAAGAGGTTTACAACCCGAAGGCCGTCATCCCTCACGCGGCGTTGCTGCGTCAGGCTTCCGCCCATTGCGCAAGATTCCCCACTGCTGCCTCCCGTAGGAGTCTGGGCCGTGTCTCAGTCCCAGTGTGGCCGATCACCCTCTCAGGCCGGCTATCCGTCGTCGCCTTGGTAGGCCATCACCCCACCAACAAGCTGATAGACCGCGGGCCCATCCCCCACCGAAAAAACTTTCCACCAAGAAACATGCGCTTCAAGGTCATATCCGGTATTAGACCCAGTTTCCCGGGCTTATCCCGAAGTGGAGGGCAGGTCACCCACGTGTTACTCACCCGTTCGCCGCTCGTGTACCCCGAAGGGCCTTACCGCTCGACTTGCATGTGTTAAGCACGCCGCCAGCGTTCGTCCTGAGCCAGGATCAAACTCTCCAACAAATAACATTGGAACAAAACAGTCCCAGCAAAAACACCCGACCCCACTGGCAAACAAGGCCGAGCGCACTCAAAGAAACCCGATCAAACACCCGAGAACCCCAAAAAAGGGGACCTCACGATGCCGACGGGATAAAACCCACCAAACATTCAGCACACTGTTGAGTTCTCAAAGGACAACCACACACGCTTCTGCGAAGCCGTTTCCGGCCCGGTTCTTCGCGGTGATTCCCACTCTACCCGACCCGATCGAGCGGCTCTTCCGGGGGGTCCCGGTCGGTCCGGCTCGGACTCAGGCGGTGCGATCTCGATCGGCTCTCTCGCGGAGCGCCGGTCCGGATCGCTGTCTTCGACTGTACCCGAGGCCCGAGAGCCTCGGTCGGCTACCGGCCGTCCGCGAGATCGCGTCCGTTCCCCGGTGCGTCGTCTACTGTACGCGACCCCGTGGGAGGGGTCGGCGACCCGGGGTCAGTGTCGGCGTCGTCCCAGGTCGGCGGGCGCGTCCTCGTCCCCCGGCACCGCCCGGGGCTCCGACGTCTCCTCGGCCGTCTCCGCCGGCGCCGGCCGCCCGGTGGTGGCGAGCGACTTCAGCATCGCGTTGTAGGCGTTGAGGTCGCGGTCTCCGTCACGGTCGGCACGGCGGTCGTCCCGGCGGGCGGTCCGCTCGTCGGCGCGCGACCACTGCACGAGCAGGGCGATCAGCACGATGAGCATCGGGAGCTCGCCCGTGGCCCACGCGAGGCCGCCGCCGGTGGTCTGGTCGGCGAGCCGGTCGACCCACGGCATCTCGAGCTGCTGGTAGAAGCCCGCACCGATCACCGTCGCGGAGCTCATCACCGCGATGCCGAAGAAGGCGTGCAGCGGGATGGCGACGAAGAGCAGGCCCAGGCGCCCGATGGGGGGCAGCTGCCGGGGGCTGGGGTCGATGCCGACGATGGGCCAGAAGAAGATCAGGCCGACGAGCAGGAAGTGGATGTTCATCGCGATGTGGGCCCAGTGGGACTCCAGCGCGACGTCGAACAGCCCCGAGAAGTACAGGGCGTAGAAGCTGCCGACGAACAGCGCCAGGGCGACCAGCGGCTGGGTGAGCACCCGCGCGACCGGCGAGTGGACCGCGGCGAGCACCCACTCGCGGGGACCCGGAGGTGCCCCGGCACCCGCCGGGGGCAGGGCCCGCAGCAGCAACGTCACCGGACCGCCGAGCACCAGCAGGATCGGGACCAGCATGTTCAGGATCATGTGCTGGCCCATGTGCACGCTGAACGTCACCGGCGCGTAGCGACCGATGCCCGACGACGTGGCGATGAGCAGGGCCAGGCAGCCGAGGAGCCAGGACAGGGTGCGGCCCACCGGCCACGCGTCGCCCCGGGCGCGCAGTCGCCGCACCCCGGTGACGTACAGACCGGCGAGGACGAGCGCGAGCGTGCCGAACAGCAGGTCGAACCGCGACTGGGTGAGCAGGCCCGCGACCGTCAGGGGCTCGTCCACGGCGTAGCCGACGAGCGCCTCGATGCGCGTGGGCTCGGGGGCGGGCGCCGCGGGCGGTGGAGTGCGCCCGAGGGCGACGGCGACACCCATCGTCGCCGCCATGAGGAGGACCTCGAGCCCACCGAAGCGGATCATCGCGGCAGTGCTGCCCGCCTCGATGCCGGGGAGCGCGTGGCGCCGGTGCCAGGCACCGAAGGCTCCGAGGGCAACGAGGGCGAGGGCCTTGACCAGGACGAGGACGCCGTAGGTGCTCGTCAAGAGGTCGGCCGGGGAGATCCGGACCAGGACGTTCAGCACGCCCGAGAGCGCGAGCACCACCCAGCAGACGAGCGCCACCGCCGAGAACCGGCGGGCTGCGAGGGCCGGGTGCCGGCCGCCGGCCACGAGATGGGTCACGACCGCGGCGAGCCCGCCCACCCACACGGCCGCGGCGAGCACGTGCAGCAGGAGGCTGTTGGTGGCGACGTCGTGGTCGCTGCCGCCGGCCGAGTGCCCGGTGAGCGCGAGCGGGAGGAGCCCGGCGAGCGCGACCCCGAGACCGACCACGGCGGCCCCCCACCCGAGCACGAAACGGGTGACGCCGAGGGCGACGAGGGCGATCAGCGCGGTCAGGGCCCACGACGTGGTGCCCTCGATGCCGGTGACCGCGACCGAGAGCACCCGGGCGTCGAGCATCTGGGACACCGGGCGGCCGTAGGCGTCGGCCGCGCTCAACGGGATCATCAGCAGCGCCGCCGCGGACCAGGCCGCCGCGCTCCACGACGCGACCCGGACCGCGCGGTAGCCGTCGGCCGAGAGCCAGCCCGAGGACGCGGGCGGGGTGAAGAAGGCCGCCAGCATGAGGAAGCCCACGGTGGACGCGGCCGCCATCTGGCTCACCGCCCGCACGACGGGCAGGGCGTAGACCGTGACGGGGCCCGGGTCGGGGAGCCCGAGGCGGGCGAACGTGGCCGCACCCGAGAGCGTGCTCAGCGCCAGCGCGACCACCGCGGCGACGGCGAGCAGGGGCGCGACCTGCGCGACGAACAACGCCCCGGGGGTGGAGGGGCGTGCCGGCGCGTCGGCGGGCGGCGGGGTCGTCGTGGCCACGCCTCCAGGGTAGGTCGCCGCCGTCGGAGCGCCGTGCGGTCCGGTTAGGCTTCCCCGCGCCGGCCCCCGTAGCTCAACGGACAGAGCATCGGCCTTCTAATCCGACGGTTGCAGGTTCGAGTCCTGCCGGGGGCGCCGTCAGCCGCCCGACAGGAAGTCGAGCACCTCGCGGGTCACCCGTTCCGGCTCGTCCTCCATGAGGAAGTGGCCGGCGTGCGGCACGACGACGAGCCCGGCTCCGGGGATGTCCGCGGCGAGGCGTTCGGCGTAGCCGACGGGCTGCCACCGGTCCTCCGCGCCCCACACGATGCGGACGGGCATCGCGATGTCCCCGAGCCGGTCGGTGAGCTCCTCGGTGTATCGGGAGTCGTAGTGCCGGACCTGGTGCTCGAAAAACGAGGTGCGCCCCAGCGCCGTCCGGTGCGGGGCGAGGTAGGCGCGCAGGTCGTCGTCGCCCATCGTCCCCGCGACCGTCATGCGGAGCTGTCGGGTGAGCATCTCCTCGAAGTCCGCCGCCGACAGGGCGGCGTAGCTCTCGAGCCGGTCCTGATGATCTCCCGCCAGGTCTCCGACGGCCACGAGTCGTAGCTGACCGTGTCGATGAGCATGAGCCGGCGGGCCCGCTGGGGGTGCAGGACCGCGATCCGCTGCCCGATCGCGCCGCCGATGTCGTGGGTGATGAGGCTGGGGCGCTCGAGGCCGAGCTCGTCGAGCAGGCCGACCAGCAGGTCGGTCTGGGCGGCGACGGAGGTGTCGCGGTCGAGGGGCCGCTCGGAATCGCCGTACCCGAGCAGGTCGTAGGTGACGACGCGGTGGCCTGCGGCCTCGACGGCCGGGACGACGTGGCGCCATTCGTGGGACCAGGACGGCGTGCCGTGGACGAAGACGACGGGCTCGCCCTCGCCGCGATCGCGGTACGCGAGCCGGACGCCGTCGACGAGCAGGTTCCGGTCGAGGAAAGTCATACTGGGTAGACTAGTCTACCTAGCATGACGGACAGACTCCCGGCCCGAGCCCGGATCCTCGACGCCGCCTCGGAGCGCTTCTACGCCCGCGGCGTGGCGGCGACCGGGATCGACGTGATCATCGCGGAGGCGGGCGTCGCGAAGATGAGCCTCTACAACAACTTCGCCTCGAAGGCCGACCTGGTGTCGGCCTACCTGGAACGACGGCACCAGGAGTTCCTCGCGCGGCACCGGGGCCGCGTCGAGGCCCTGCCCGCGGGGGCGGGCCCCGGCGCCCGGGCGCTGACGGTGTTCGACGCCTACCTCGACGGGATCGACGACCCGTTCCGGGGCTGTGGGCTGCTCAACGCCGCGGGCGAGCTCCCGACCGGCGACCCGAACCGCGAGACGGTGGCGCGCCACAAGGCGGAGGTCGAGGACCTGCTGGTCGCCGCCCTGGGGGACCAGGAGCTCGCCGAGCACCTCTCGCTGCTCCTCGAGGGCGCCATGGTCCGCGCCGGGTTGGAGGGCGACGCGGACCGCGTGCGCCGGGCCCGCCGGCTGGCCGCCGACCTGATGGGCGAGGACTGAGCCGGACTCCCGCGAGGGTGGCCGCCACCGTCGGGGCGCGCTCACCGACGACGACGCCGGCCTCGTCGTCGACCACCCCGGGATCGCGCGCCGGGCGTTGCAAGCAGCCTCGACTTATATAAGTCATCGCTGCTAGGTTCGGCGACGTGCACGCCATGGACGTCCTCGGCGACCCGGTCCGCCGCCGGATCCTCGAGCTCCTCGCCGACGGGGAGCTGGCGTCCGGGGCGGTCGTCGAGCACATCCACGAGGAGTTCGGCATCTCGCAGCCCGGCGTCTCGCAGCACCTGCGGGTGCTGCGGGAGAACGGGCTGGCCTCGGTGCGGGCCGAGGGCACGCGCCGGCTCTACTCGGTCGACGCCGAGGGGCTCCGCGAGGTCGACGCGTGGATCGGGCGCTTCCGGCAGTTCTGGGAACAGCGCCTCGACGCCCTCGGCACCGAGATCGCCCGTGGCAAGCGCGAGCGCAGGCGTTCGCCCACCCCCGACCCCGAGGACGGCTGATGGACCTCTTCTCCGAGCTCGACGCCATCCACCGCCGGGTCGACCTCGACGCGGTCGACGGCGACACCGTCCGCGTGCTCCTGCGGCGCCGCTACCCCACCGAGCCGGCCGACCTGTGGAGCGCGCTGACCGAGCCCGACCGCATCGTGCGCTGGTTCCTGCCCCTGCACGGCGACCTGCGCGAGGGCGGCTCGTTCCAGCTGGAGGGCAACGCCGGCGGGGACATCCTGACGTGCACCCCGCCGCAGCTCCTGCGGGTGACGTTCGGGCACGAGACCAGCGTCGTCGAGCTCCGCCTGGCGCCCGACGGCGAGGACACCGTGCTCGAGCTGGAGCACACCGTGCCGCTGGCGATGGCCGGCAGCGCCGCCGGCGCGCTGTTCGTCGGCCCCGGCTGGGACGGCGCGCTCATGGGGCTCGGGCTGTTCGTCCGCGGCGAGGCCGTCGGCGACCCCGTCGCGGCGGCGGCCTCGCCGGAGGTCGTCGAGTTCAACCGGCACTCGATCGACCGCTGGGTGGCGGCCGCGGAGGCGAGCGGTGCCGCGACCGCCGAGGAGATCGAGGGCGGGAAGCAGGCCGCGCTGGCCCAGTTCGTCCCCGACCCCCGGTGACGACCCCGGTGACCACGACACGAACCCGCCAGTAGGTCAGACTGGCGGTGGCGCGCTCGGCCGGACGGCCGACGGGGTGGTCGAGAGGGGTGTCGATGGCGACGATGTCGTTCCGGGACGCGATGTTCCTGCTGGCGGAGTCGCGGGAGCGGCCCACCCACGTGGGCTCGCTGATGCTCTTCGACCGCCCCGAGGGCGCGGGACCGGACTACCTCGCGAACCTGCACCGGAGTCTCGTGTCCGGCGACGTCGACATCGCGCCCCTGTTCCGCCGGCGGGCGACCCGCGGCGTCTCGACGCTGGGCCAGTGGGCCTGGGTGAACGACGACGACATCGACATCGAGTACCACGTGCGCCTCTCGGCGCTGCCGGGTCCGGGCCGCATCCGTGAGCTGCTCGAGCTCGTCTCCCGCCTGCACGGCAGCCTCCTCGACCGGCACCGGCCGCTGTGGGAGTTCCACCTCATCGAGGGTGTGGAAGGGGACCGCTTCGCGGTCTACAGCAAGATCCACCACGCGATGATGGACGGCGTCCGCGCGATGAAGCACCTCGAGAAGGCGCTGACCACCGACCCGGAGAAGCGGGACATGGCGCCGTTCTGGGCCGTCGACCCGCGGCCGGGCCGCACCAGCCGGCCGGTCGGCGAGCCCGCGCCCGGGCCGTCGGGATGGGTCGGGTCGGCGCGCGAGTACGTCGGCGGCGCGCTGCGCACGGCCGGCACGCTCGCCGAGGGCGTCGGGCAGTCGCTCAACGTCGGGCCCGCGCTCGTGTCGTCGGCCTACCGCGGGCTCGTCGAGCACGACCTGGCCCTGCCCTTCGAGGCGCCCCCGACGATGCTCAACGTCCCGATCACCGGGGCGCGGCGGTTCGCCGCGCAGTCCTGGCCGATCAAGCGCATCCAGCGGGTGCGCGAGCGCACGGGCACGACGGTCAACGACGTCATGCTCGCGATGAGCGCCGGCGCGCTGCGGCGCTACCTCGAGGCCCACGAGGGGCTGCCCGAGAAGCCGCTCGTGGCGGCGCTGCCCGTCGCGCTGGCGGACTCCGGCTCCGGCAACGCGCTCGGCGCGATCCTGGTGAACCTGGCGACGGACGAGCCCGACCCCTCCGAGCGTCTCCGGAAGATCCGCCAGTCGGGCCTCGCGGCCAAGGAGAACCTGCAGGGCCGCGACCCGATGACGATCGCCGCGCTCTCCGCCGTCGTCGCGGCGCCCATCGGCCTCGGCCTGGTGCCGGGGTCCTCGGCGATCAACCAGGGCTTCAACCTGATCATCTCCAACGTGCCCGGGCCCAAGGACCCGCTGTACTGGGAGGGCGCGCGGCTCGACGGGATCTACCCGATCTCGGTGCCGCTCGACGGGCAGGCCCTCAACATCACCGTGATGTCCTACGCGGACAGCATGGAGATCGGCGTGACCGGCGACCGGCGTGCGGTGCCCCACCTGCAGCACCTGCTGGGTTACCTCGAGGACGCGCTGGTCGAGCTCGAGGCCGTCGCGGACGAGGCCGACCCGACCTAGGCCCCCAGCTCGGCCGTGACGTCGCCGAGCACGTCGTGGACCTGCTCGAAGAGCGGCAGGCGGGCGGCGTACACGGCGGCGTCGGGGCCCGGCCGGAGGGTCTCGCCGAGCGGGATCTGCTCGGCGGCGTCGACGAGCCCCTCGGGGCCCGGCGGGAGCAGCCCCACGCCCTGCATCCCGAGCAGCGCGGCCCCGAACGCGGAGCCCTGGTCGACGGTCGGGAAGCCGACGGGCAGGTCGAGCGCGTCGGTGAGCAGGCGGCGCCACAGCGCGCTGCGCGCGAAACCCCCGGTCGCGCGGACCTCGTCGACGGCCAGGCCCGCCTCGCGCAGCGAGTCGAGCACCAGGCGCAGCTGCAGGCAGACGCCCTCGAGCAGGGCGCGCGTGATGTGGCCGTCGGTGTGCCGTCGGTGCAGGCCGACCAGCGCGCCCGCGCCGCCGATGTCCCAGTGCGGGGCGCGCTCGGGCAGCAGGTGGGGCAGGGCCAGCAGCCCGTCGGCGCCCGCGGGCGCGGCGGCGGCCGAGGCGAGGAGGTCGTCGACGTCGCGGTGGAGCGTCTCGCGCGCCCAGGCGAGCACGAGGCCGCCGTTCGTGATCGCCCCGCCGACGACCCACCGCCGGTCGGCCAGGCCGTAACAGAACACCCGGCCGCGCGGATCGACGGCGGGCCGTTCGACGGCGACCCGCAGCGCGCCGCTGGTGCCGATCGAGCAGGCCGCGACGCCCGGGCGGACGGCGCCGACCCCGAGGTTGGCCAACGGCCCGTCCCCTCCCCCGGCGACGACGGGGACGCCGGCCGGGAGGCCCCAGTCGCGGGTCGTGAGCTCCCCGACGACGGCCGTCGGGGCGACCGGCTCCCCCAGCGCGTCGGCGGTGATGCCGGCGATCGCCAGCGCCTCGGGGTCCCAGGCGCCGGTCGCGACGTCGAGCAGGCCCGTGCCCGAGGCGCACGAGGTGTCGGCGACCCGGGCGCCGGTGGCCCGGGCGAGCACGAACTCCTTGATGCCGCCCCAGGTGTGCGCCGCGGCGTGCAGGCTCGGGCGCGCGCGGCGCAGCCAGGCGAGCTTGACCATCGGGCTCATCGGGTGGATCGGCGTGCCGGTGCGCCGGTGCAGCGCGAGGGCGCCGTCGCGGGCCCGCAGCTCGCGGGCGACGTCGGCGGCGCGGCTGTCGGCCCAGGTCAGCAGCGGTCCGACGGGGTCGCCGCGGGCGTCGAGGGCGAG
This sequence comes from Actinomycetospora sp. CA-053990, assembly GCF_050948445.1. Lineage (NCBI taxonomy): Bacteria > Bacillati > Actinomycetota > Actinomycetes > Pseudonocardiales > Pseudonocardiaceae > Actinomycetospora > Actinomycetospora sp. CA-053990. The sequence goes on from NZ_CP192043.1 coordinate 4,487,314, forward strand.
CAGGCCGTGCATGGCGGAGCTGAACGACAGCGCCGCGATCCGCCCGGGGTCGACCTGCGCGACGGCGTCGCGCACCGCGTCGCCGACGGCTTCCCAGAGCGCCTCCGGGTCCTGGACGGCGGCGCCGGGCTCGGGCTCGTCGAGGTGGTGCGGGGCCTCGCCGTGCCCGTGGTCGGTGCCGTCGGGCGCGAAGGCGACGGCCTTGGTGGCGGTGGTGCCGATGTCGACGCCGAGGACCAGGTCGGGCTCCGGCATCAGACGACGAGGCTCGCCAGGAGCACGAGCACCAGCCCGACCACCGACACGATCGTCTCCATCACCGACCAGGTGCGGAACGTGTCGCGCACCGACATGCCGAAGTACTCGCGGACCAGCCAGAACCCGGCGTCGTTGACGTGCGAGAAGAACACCGAGCCCGCACCGATGGCGAGCACCACCAGCGCCGGGTTGACGGTCGGGTCCACGGCGAGGATCGGCGTGACGATGCCGGCCGCGGTCACCGTGGCGACGGTCGCCGACCCGGTGGCCAGGCGGATGAGGACGGCGACGAACCAGGCGAGCAGGAGCACCGGGATGCCGACGCCGGCCGCGGCCTTGGCGAGCGCGTCGCCGATGCCGGAGTCGATGAGCACCTGCTTGAAGCCGCCGCCGGCGCCGATGATCAGCAGGATCGAGGCGGCGGGCACCAGGCCCGCGGCGGCGAGCGAGGACACCTCGGAGCCCGACAGGCCCCGTCGGAACCCGAACGTCCACATGCCCAGCAGCAGCGCGAGCAGCAGGGCCACGATCGGCTCGCCGACGAACTCGGCCACGCTCTTCACCGTGCCGTCGGGCAGCGCCACGTCGGCGAGGGTCCGCAGGAGCATCAGCACGACGGGCAGCAGGATGGTCACCAGCGTCGCGGTGAGCCCGGGGCGGTTCGGCGGCGCTGCCCCGTCGCCGGTCTCCGTGGCGAGGTCCGTGCCGCCGCCGCCGCCCCCGCCTGACGAGCCGGAGCCGGAGCGCGATCCCGCCGGCACCGTCGCGGCCATCAGCCCCGCCGGTGGGGAGGCCGTCGCCCAGCGCGAGGCGTACGAGACGAACAGGGGCCCCGCGACCGCGACGGTCGGGATGGCGAGGACCAGCCCGAGGAGCAGGGTGAGGCCCAGGTCGGCGCCGAGGGCGTCGACGGCGACGAGCGGGCCGGGGTGGGGCGGGACGAAGGCGTGCAGCACCGAGAGCCCGGCGAGCGCGGGGATGCCGACGCGCAGGACGGCCGAGCGGCCCTGCTCGTCGCGCCCGTCGGACCCCGCCGGGAGCATCCGCACCGCGACGACGAAGACCACCGGCAGCACGAGCACGACGCCGATCTCGAAGAACAGCGGGATGCCGAGCACCATCGCCAGCCCGGCCACGGCCCACGGCAGGGTGCGGTAGCTGGAGCGCCGCAGGATCGTCTCCGCCAGCAGGTCCGCACCACCCGAGTCGGCGAGCAGCTTGCCGAGCATCGTCCCGAGGCCGAGGACGATCCCGACGTCGCCGAGCGTGCTGCCGACGCCGTCGGTGAACGACTCGACGGTGCCCTCGGGACCGAGGCCCGCGGCGAGGCCCAGGACGAGGGAGCCGACCATCAGCGCGGGGAAGGCGTGCAGGCGTAGTCGCGAGGTGATCAGCACGATCACCAGCACCACGACGGCCGCGGCCGTCACCACCAGGCGGGTGTCGCTCGCGGTCCACACGAGGGGCCTGTTTCCCCGCGAGCGCGTCCGCCTGAACCTCGGCGTGCCCCGAACTGCGCGGCCCGGGGGGCCCACCTAGGCTGCGGTGCGGAGGCGTCAGGGTGCCTGGTGGCCCCCGCGGTCTTCAACACCGTAGTGGTCGAGCATCTCGGCCAGGCGGGTTCGATTCCCGTCCGCCTCCGCCAGAACCCGGGTCCAGACGACGTGCCCAGGCCGCACCATCCGACCATCCACCACATCTCGGAGGGTTCCTGCATGGGGGCACGCACCTGGCTGGGCGAGTGGCCGATGTTCCGGCAGGCCACGGGTTCGGACCCCCTCGGTCGCGGGTCCGCCGTGCAGTCCCCCCGGACGCAGGCCCTCGGGCCACGGACGTCGGACGCCGACGAGGTCGTCAAGTCGGTCTGCCCGTACTGCGCGGTGGGCTGCGGGCAGAACATCTACGTCCGCGACGGGCGCGTCACCCAGATCGAGGGCGACCCCGACTCCCCCGTCTCGCGCGGGCGTCTGTGCCCGAAGGGGTCGGCGTCGACGTCGCTGGTGACCTCGCCCTCGCGGGTGACGACGGTGCGCTACCGGCGTCCGTACGGCACCGAGTGGGAGGACCTCGACCTCGACACGGCGGTCGACATGATCGCCGATCGCGTCATCGACTCCCGCCGCAAGGGCTGGCAGGACACCGATGAGGACGGCCGCGTCCTGCGGCGCACGCTGGGCTTCTCGAGCCTCGGCGGCGCGACGCTGGACAACGAGGAGAACTACCTCATCAAGAAGCTGTTCATGGCGCTCGGCGCGATCCAGGTGGAGAACCAGGCGCGTATTTGACACAGCGCCACCGTCCCCGGTCTGGGGACCAGCTTCGGTCGTGGCGGCGCCTCGAACTTCCAGCAGGACCTGCAGCACTCGGACTGCATCGTCATCGAGGGCTCGAACATGGCGGAGGCCCACCCCGTGGGCTTCCAGTGGGTCATGGAGGCCAAGGCGCGCGGCGCCAAGATCATCCATGTGGACCCGCGGTTCACGCGCACGAGCGCCATGGCCGACCTGCACGTGCCGTTCCGTGCGGGCGCGGACATCGCCTTCCTCGGTGGCCTGATCAACTACGTGCTCACCGAGGGCAAGGACTTCCGCGAGTACGTCACGACGTTCACCAACGCCGCCGACCTCGTCGGTGAGGACTTCGTCGACACCGAGGACATGGCCGGGATCTTCTCCGGCTACAACGCCGACACCGGGCGTTACGACCCGATCAGTTGGCAGCTGGAGGGCCCCGAGGGGATGGCGTACGAGGCCCCGGCCGCGGGGATGCGTGACCACTGGGAGTCGGAGCTCCGCGACCAGTCGGGCCAGAGCGACGAGGGCCGGCAGCGCGAGCACCACGCCGCGATGGCGTCGGACACCGGTGGCGGAGCGGGCGACGCCGCCCACGCCACCAGCGCCCCGGAGCGCGACGAGACCCTGCAGCACCCGCGCTGCGTCTACCAGGTGCTCAAGCGGCACTACTCCCGCTACACGCCCGAGACCGTCTCCCGGGTGTGCGGCATGGGCGTCGACGAGTTCCTGCAGGTCGCCCGGACGATCACGGAGAACTCGCAGCGCGACCGCACCACGGCGTGGGTGTACTCGGTGGGCTGGACGCACCACAGCGTCGGGGCGCAGTACATCCGCGGCGCCGCGATCCTGCAGACGCTGCTGGGCAACATGGGACGCCCGGGCGGCGGCATCCTCGCGCTGCGCGGGCACGCCAGCATCCAGGGCTCGACGGACGTCCCCACGCTCTACGACCTGCTGCCCGGCTACATCCCGATGCCGAACGCGCACCTGCACGACAGCCTGCGGAGCTTCCTCGACGCCGACGCGGCGAAGACCGGCTTCTGGGGCAACATGGACACCTACATGGTGAGCCTGCTCAAGGCCTGGTGGGGCGACGCGGCGACCGCCGAGAACGACTGGGCGTTCGACTACATGCCGCGGCTCACCGGCGACCACGGCACCTACGGGATCGTGCGCGACCAGATCGACCGGAAGACCTACGGGTACTTCGTCGTCGGCGAGAACCCGGCGATCGGTCACGCCAACGGCAAGATGCAGCGCCTCGGCCTGGCCAACCTCGAGTGGCTCGTGGTCCGCGACATGCAGATGATCGAGACGGCCACGTTCTGGAAGGACGGGCCCGAGATCGAGACCGAGGAGCTGCGGACCGAGGACATCGGGACCGAGGTCTTCTTCCTGCCGTGCGCCAACCACACCGAGAAGGCCGGCACCTTCACCAACACCCAGCGGCTGCTGCAGTGGCGCCGCGAGGCGGTGCATCCCCCGGGTGACGCGCGCTCGGAGCTGCACTTCTACTTCCACCTCGGCAAGAAGATCCGGGAGAAGCTCGCCGGGTCGACCGACGAGCGCGACCGGCCCCTGCTCGACCTCACCTGGGACTACCCCACGTTCGGGGTCCACGAGGAGCCCGACCCCGAGTCGGTGCTCGGCGAGATCAACGGCTACGACGCGGACGGGAACCCGCTCTCGAGCTACACGCAGCTCAAGGCGGACGGCTCCACGACGGCGGGCTGCTGGATCTACACCGGCGTGTACAAGGACGGCGTCAACCAGGCCGACCGTCGCAAGCCCGGCTCCGAGCAGGACTGGGTGGCCGCCGAATGGGGCTGGGCGTGGCCGGCGAACCGGCGCACGCTCTACAACCGCGCCTCGGCCGACGCGCAGGGCCGGCCGTGGAGCGAGCGCAAGGCCTACGTCTGGTGGGACGCCGAGCAGGAGACGTGGACGGGGCACGACATCCCCGACTTCGAGGCGACCAAGCCGCCGTCGTACGTCCCCGCCGAGGGCGCCACGCGCCAGGACGCCCTCTCCGGCACCGACGCGTTCATCATGCAGACCGACGGGAAGGCGTGGCTCTACGCGCCCGCCGGGCTCGCGGACGGGCCGATGCCGACGCACTACGAGCCGGTGGAGTCGCCGGTGGCGAACCTGCTGCACGAGCAGCAGGACAACCCCGCCCTCGAGCGCATCGACCGGGCCTGGAACCGGATCAACCCCTCGCAGAGCGAGGTGTATCCGTACGCGTTCCTGACCTACCGGCTCACCGAGCACCACACCGCGGGCGGCATGAGCCGGTTCCTCGGCTACCTCTCGGAGCTGCAGCCGGAGTTCTTCTGCGAGGTCTCCCCCGCGCTGGCCGCGGAGCGGGACCTCGAGCACCTGGGGTGGGCGACGCTGATCTCGGCCCGCACGGCGATCGAGGCCCGGGTGCTCGTGACCGAGCGGATGAAACCGCTGCGGATCGGGGACCAGGTGGTGCACCAGATCGGGCTGCCGTACCACTGGGGGTCGAACGGACTCTCGACCGGCGACCCGGCCAATGACCTGCTCGGCGTCGTGATGGACCCGAACGTCCACATCCAGGAGTCCAAGGTGGCCACCTGCGACATCCAGCCGGGACGCCGCCCCCGCGGGCCCGCGCTGCTCGACTTCGTCGAGTCCTACCGGCGCAAGGCCGGGGTGGAGCCGGGAGGCAACACGTGACCAGGTTGTGGGACGCCTTCTCCGGAGCGGCGACGTCGCTGTCCGGGCCGCTGCCCGACCCCAGCACCGACGCCGGGTGGTCGACCGAGCACCCGAAGCGGGTCGGCTTCTTCACCGACACCTCGGTGTGCATCGGCTGCAAGGCCTGCGAGGTGGCGTGCAAGGAGTGGAACCTGGTGCCCGACGACGGCACCGACGCCTCCGACCTCTACCGGCTCACCGGGATGTCGTACGACAACACCGGTGACCTCGGCGCCTCGTCGTGGCGTCACGTCGCGTTCATCGAGGACGTCCGGCCGCACGGCAGCGCGACCGCGGCGCACGGGGGCCCGCCCAGCGGCGTGCCGGTCGACTCCCTCGCTACCGGCTTCCTCCCGTCCGGGCTTCCGGCGGTGACCGACGGCGCGCCGCCGACCCCCACGCTGCGCGCCCCCCGTGACGCCGCCACCGCCCCGGCCCCGGGCGAGACCGTCGACCTGCTCGCGCTGCTGCCCGACTCCGGCGCGCACGGCCAGCAGACCCCCGACGACGAGCGGGACGTGCGCTGGCTGATGTCGTCGGACGTCTGCAAGCACTGCACGCACGCCGGCTGCCTCGACGTGTGCCCGACGGGGGCGCTGTTCCGCACCGAGTACGGCACGGTCGTCGTGCAGGACGACATCTGCAACGGCTGCGGCTACTGCGTGCCGTCCTGCCCGTACGGCGTGATCGACGTCCGGGAGGACGACGGCGGCGCCCACAAATGCACGCTGTGCTACGACCGCCTCGGTGCGGGCATGGAGCCGGCCTGCGCGAAGGCGTGCCCGACGAACTCGATCCAGTTCGGCGACCTCGACGAGCTCCAGGCCGCCGCCGACGCGCGGCTGGCGGAGCTGCACGGGCGCGGCGTGACCGAGGCGCGGCTCTACGGTCGCGACCCCGACGACGGCGTCGGCGGCGACGGCGCGTTCTTCCTGCTCCTCGACGAGCCCGAGGTCTACGGCATGCCGCCGGACCCGATCGTCACCACCCGCGACCTGCCGGAGATGTGGCGCAACGCGGCGCTCACCGCGGTGGGCCTCGGCGCGGCGGTCGTGGCGGCGTTCTGGGGAGGTCGGAAGTGACGGACGCGAATCCGGCCGAGATGCCCCAGCGTTCACGGGTCGACCACGACGCGGTGAAGCCCCGCCGTGGGAGCCGGCGCCGGGGCCGCGGCGAGGAGCTGCAGGTCCCCGAGGCCGAGTTCCGCTCGTACTACGGGCGTCCGATCATCAAGGCGCCGGTGTGGAAGAACCCCGACGTCCCGATGTACCTGTTCCTCGGCGGGCTCGCCGCGACGTCGTCGGGTCTCGGGGCCCTCGGCGGCGCCACCGATCGGCCGACACTGCGGCGGACCGGGCGTCTCGCCGCGGCGGCCGGTGCGGCCGGCGGGACCGTCTTCCTCGTCCACGACCTGCACCGTCCGCGGCGCTTCCTGCACATGCTGCGGGTGTTCAAGCCGACGTCGCCACTGTCGGTGGGCACCTGGATCCTCTCGCCGTTCGCGACGTTCGCCGCCGCGACCGCGGCCTCGGAGGTCACCGGCCTGTTCCGGCGCGCGGGCGACGCGTCCGGGGCGGCCGCCGCGGTGATCGGGCCGGCGCTCGGCACGTACACCGCCGTGCTGTTCTCGAACACCGCCGTGCCGACCTGGCACGAGGCGCACCGCGAGCTGCCGATCGTGTTCGCCGGCAGCGCCGCGGCCGCCGGTGGCGGGATGGGGCTCGTCGGGGCGTCGGTGCGGGACAACGTGCCCGCGGCGCGGCTGGCCGTGGCGGGCGCGGTCGTCGAGCTCGCGGCCGGCGAGTACATGGAGCGCAAGCTCGGCCTGCTCGGCGACGTGTACCAGAAGGGCCGCGCGCACACGCTGATGCGCGCCTCGAAGGCGTGCCTGGCGGCCGGCGCGGTCGGCGCGGTGCTGGGCCGGCGTCGTCGCTGGTCGGCGGCGGTGTCGGGGCTGGCCCTGATGACCGGGTCGGCGCTCACGCGCTTCGGCGTGTTCGACGCCGGCATCGCGTCGGCCAACGACCCCGCGCACATCGTCGTCCCCCAGCGCGAGCGCATCCGGCAGCGCCAGGCGACGACCGGCACCGACGTCGCCCCGCCGGACCGCACGTTCGCCTGACGGCACGTGGGCACCTCCCGAGGTGCCGTCGCCCCCCTCCCGTGTGACGATCGCCGATCGTGCCGGAGGAGGTGGACGTGTCGGACGCGTCGGGCGTGTCGGCGGATCCGCGCCGCACCGGGCCGCCGCCGTGGGCCGTGGCGCTCGGGTTCGGCGTGCTCGTGGTGGCCGGGCTGCTGTGGGCGAAGTGGGCGCCGTACTGGGTGAAGGTGCCGTCGGTGGCCGGGTCGCACTCGCTCGGCCCGTCGATCCTCACAGGCGGGGAACCCACGCCGCCCGGGGTGTCGCTGTCCGCGGGGCTGCGGTTCGCCGGCACCTACTTCCTCGCGATCTGGCCCGCGCTCGTCGTCGGGCTCGTGCTGGCCGCGGCGGTGCAGGTCGCGCTGCCGTCGACGTGGCTCGCCCGGCTGTTCGGGAGCGGGGTCCGCGGTGGCGTGCGCGGGAGCGCGCTCGCGGTGCCGTCGATGATGTGCAGCTGCTGCGCCGCGCCGCTGGCCGTCGGCCTGCGCCGCCGCGCCGGGGACCTCACCGCGACGCTCGCGTACTGGCTCGGGAACCCGGCGCTCAACCCCGTCGTCCTCGCCTTCTGCGCCTTCGTGCTGCCGTGGCCGTGGACGCTGCTGCGCGCGGGCGCCGGTCTCGCCGTCGTCGTGGGGGCGGTGGCCCTGGCGCGGTGGTGGAGCGGGCCGGCGACGGTCGACGCGACGTCGGTCGTGCCGTCGGAGACCGGGCCCGACGAGCGTCCGCTGCTCGTGCGCTTCCTGGCCGCCCTCGGACGGCTGTCGGTGCGGCTGCTGCCGGAGTACCTGCTGCTCGTGGTCGCCCTCGGGGCGTTGCGCGGCGTGCTGTTCCCGCTGGGCTCGACGCTGCTGACCGGGACGGGGATCGTCCTCGGTGTCGTCCTGCTGGCCGTGGCCGGGACGCTCCTGCCGATCCCGACCGGTGCCGAGATCGCGGTGGTCGCGGCGCTCCTGGCCGTCGGGGTGTCGGGGCCGCTCGCCGCGGCCCTGCTGATCACCCTGCCCGCGCTGAGCCTGCCGTCCCTGCTCATGGTCCGCGGGGTCTTCCCGCGGGGGCTGCTCGTCGCCGTGACCGGGCTCGTCGTCGGGGTCGGGGTCCTGACGTCGGCCGTCGCCCTCGGCCTGTGAGTGGTCCGTCCGTGCCGGGGCACGGGGAGGCGCAGCGCAGAATGGGCGAGGTGAGCGACGATCCCCGCCGGCGGGTGCCGCGCACCGACGCCGTGCTCGCCGACGCGCGCCTCGGTCCGGCGCTGGCGACGCTGGGGCGGGCGCGGGTCAAGGAGGTCGTCGTCGCCGCGCAGGACCGGGCGCGGGCCGGGGAGATCGCGCCGGAGGCCGTCGTCGACGAGGTCGTCGCGACCCTGCCCCTGACCTCGGCGACCCTGCGCCCGATCCTCAACGCCACCGGCGTCCTGCTGCACACCAACATCGGGCGCGCCCCGCTCTCGTCGGCCGCCCGGGACGCGCTCGACCTCGCGGCCGGGACCACGGACGTCGAGCTGGACCTGGCGACCGGCGGGCGGGGCCGTCGCGGGGCGGGGGCGTTGGGCGCGCTGGCCGCGGCCGTCCCCGACGCCGGCGGCGTGCACGTCGCCAACAACGGCGCGGCGGCGCTGATCCTGGCGGCGACGGCGCTGGCCTCCGGTCGCGAGATCGTCATCGCCCGCGGCGAGATGGTCGAGATCGGCGACGGGTTCCGCCTGCCCGACCTGCTGGAGTCCACCGGGGCCCGGCTGCGCGAGGTCGGCACCACCAACCGCGTGCACCGCGCCGACTACGCCGACGCCGTCGGTCCGGACACCGGCATGATCCTCAAGGTCCACCCGTCGAACTTCGTCGTCACCGGGTTCACGTCGTCGGTGCCGGTCGCCGACCTGGTCGGACTGGGCGTGCCCGTGGTGTCCGACATCGGCTCGGGGCTGCTGGCGCCGCACCCGCTGCTGCCCGCAGAGCCGGACGCGACCAGCGAGCTGCGGGCGGGGGCGGACCTCGTCACCGCGTCGGGTGACAAGCTGCTCGGCGGCCCCCAGGCCGGTCTGGTGTTCGGCGGGGCCGACCTCGTGCACCGCCTGCGTCGCCACCCCCTGGCCCGGGCGCTGCGTGTTGACAAGCTGACGCTCGCGGCGCTCGAGGCGACCCTGCGGGGTCCGCTGCCGCCGGTGCGGGCGATGCTCGAGGCGGACGTCGAGGACCTCCGCGTCCGGGCCACCGCGCTCGCCGAGAAGGTCGGCGGAATGGCGGTGGACTGCGCGGCCCAGGTCGGCGGGGGCGGCGCGCCGGGGGTGGAGCTGGCGAGCGCCGGGGTGGCGCTGCCCGTCGAGGCCGCCGAGGCGCTGCGCCTGGGCGCCGACCCCGTCCTCGCCCGCGTGGAGCAGGGGCGGTGCGTCGTCGACCTGCGCTCGGTGCCGCCCGAGGCCGACGCCCGGCTCGCGGACGCGATCGCCCTGGCACTGGTCCGAGCTCCGGGATGAGGGTCGTGGCCACCGCCGGCCACGTCGACCACGGCAAGTCGACGCTGGTCCGCGCGCTCACCGGGATGGAGCCCGACCGCTGGGCCGAGGAGCGCCGGCGGGGCATGACGATCGACCTGGGCTTCGCCTGGACCACGTTGCCCGGCACCGAGGAGCCCGTCGCGTTCGTCGACGTCCCCGGGCACGAGCGGTTCGTGACGCAGATGCTCGCCGGGGTCGGACCGGTGCCGGCGACGATGTTCGTCGTCGCCGCCGACTCGGGGTGGATGCCGCAGTCGACCGAGCACCTCGACGCGCTCGACGCCCTCGGGGTGCGCGACGGCCTGCTCGTCGTCACCCGCAGCGACCTCGCCGACCCGGAGCTCGCGCGGGACGAGGCGCTCGAGCACCTCGGGGAGTCGTCGCTGGGGCGGCTGCCCGCGGTGTGCGTGTCGGGGGCGACGGGTGCGGGCCTTCCGGAGCTGCGTTCGGCGTTGTCGCAGGTCGTCAGCGGGTTGCCCGCGCCGGACCTCGACGCCGACGTGCGCCTGTGGGTCGACCGCGCGTTCACGGTGCGCGGGGCGGGCACGGTGGTCACCGGCACGCTCGGGGCGGGCACGATCCGGGTGGGCGACGAGCTGGCCCTGGGCGCCCGCACGATCACCGTGCGCGGGATGCAGGCCCTCGGCGAGAGCGTCGACCCCGTCCGTGCCGTCGCCCGGGTGGCCCTGAACCTGCGGGGCGTGGGGCTCGACGAGGTCGGGCGCGGCGACGCGCTGACGACGCCCGGGCGCTGGTTGCGCGGGGACGTCGTCGACGTGCGCGTGGGACCGCCGCGGGGGCCTCGGCCGCCGTGGAATTGCCGAAACAGGTGATGCTGCACGTCGGGTCGGCGGCGGTGGCGGCGCGCGTGCGCCCGCTGTCGCGGAGCGGGGCGCCCGACTCGGACGACGCGACCCGCACGGTGCGGCTCACCCTGCGGGAGCCGCTGCCGCTGCGCCCCGGTGACCACGCGCTGCTGCGCGACCCCGGCGCGCACCGGGTGCTCGGCGGGGTGACGGTGCTCGACGTGCGGCCGCCCGCGCTGCGTCGGCGCGGAGCGGCGGTGGCGCGGGCCGGGGAGCTGGCGGGCACCGAGGGCGTCCCGGACGCCGCGGGCGAGCTCGCGCGGCGGCGGCTGATGCGTCGCGACGACCTCGTCGCCCTGGGCGCCGAGGTGCCCGCCGACGTGCCCGCGGCGGGCGGGTGGCTCGTCGACCCGGGGCACCTCCCCGTGCTGGCGCGGCGGCTCGTCGAGGCGGTCGTCGCCCACGCCGAGGCGCAGCCCCTCGAGGCCGGCCTGCCCGCGAAGGCGGCGGCGCGCGCGCTCGAGCTGCCCGATCCCCGCCTCCTGGACCTCGTCCTCGCCGAGCCGGGGGCGTCGTCGCTCACGACCGCGGGCGGGCGGATCCGGCGGCGCGACGCGGGCGGGCTGCCCGACGCGGTGCGCGCAGCGGTGGCGGCGGTGCGCGCCGACCTCGCCGACGCCCCGTTCGCCGCCCCCGAGGCCCACCGGCTCACCGAGCTGGGGCTGCGCACCCGCGAGCTGGGCGCGGCGGTGACGGCGGGGGCGCTGCTCAAGGTCGGCGACGGGATCTACCTGGCGCCTGACGCCCTCGACGTCGCCGTGGCCCGGCTGGCCGACCTGCCCTCGCCGTTCACGCTCTCCGAGGCCCGCCAGGCCCTCGGCACCACCCGCCGCGTGGCGGTGCCGCTGCTCGAGCACCTGGCCCGCCAGGGCCGCACCCGCCGCGACGACGAGGGTCGGCACTCGTTGCGGTGAGGGCATGGTCGAGTGCAAGCCCTGCGTCCTCGCTTGCACTCAACGCCAGGAAAGCCGCTTCGATCACCGGGCGTCCGGGCGCTTTCCCGGCACGTCGGGCCGCGCCAGGATCACGGGTATGGACCTGCGTCGCGACGTCGTCCTCGGTGCGCGGCTGGCCGTGGTGCGTACCGGCGGGCTGGCGCTGGCCCTCGCCGGCGATCCGGTCCTGCGCCTTCTGTACCGGCCCTGGATCGACGACCCGGCGCCCCTCCAGCGCCAGCTGCGCGAGGCCTCCCAGCCCTACGCGAGCCGCAGCGGCGTCCTCGTCGTCGCCACCGCCGCGATGTGCCGCGAGGTCGTCCGCGACCGCCGCTTCCTGGTGCGGCCGCGGAACGGCGGCTCGCTCGGCGGGGCCGTGGAGGGCGGGCGCGACCCGCTGCTCGAGCCCGTCGAGCTGTCCTTCCTCGGCATGGACCCGCCCGAGCACACGCGGCTCCGGCGCCTGGTCGGCGGCTGGTTCACCCCGGCCCGCGTCAGCTCCTACGAGCCCCTGGTGGTCGGGCTCGCCGAACGGCTGGCCGACGAGGCCGCCACGCGCGGTCGCTTCGACCTGGTCGCCGACGTCGCGACGCCGCTGCCGGCGGCGGTGATCGCCGAGATCCTGGGTGTCCCCGAGTCCGACGCGGGCGCGTTCGCGCGCTGGGGCCAGGCCGTCGGCGCCGGGCTCGGCGGCGTGCGGTCGCTGCGCGCGCTGCACCGCCTGGACCGCGCCGTCGCCGAACTGCGCGGACTGCTCGGCGGCCTGCTCGAACGCCGGCGCCTCGACCCCGCCGACGACCTCCTCAGCCACCTCGCGCGCGAGGACGTCGACACCGACGAGGCCGTCAGCCTCGCGGCGTTCCTGCTGCTCGCGGGTTTCGAGACGACGAGCACGCTGCTGGGCAACGCCGTCGCCGCGATGACCGACGCCCGGGAGCCCTGGGCGCGGCTCGCCGCGGACCCCGGCCGGGCGGGCGACGCCGTCGAGGAGAGCCTGCGGTTCGACGCGCCGATCCAGTTCACCGCGCGGACGCCGCACGAGACCCTGCGCCTCGGTGACCGCGACATCGCGCCGGACACCGTGGTCATGGCGATGCTCGGGGCCGCCGGCCGCGACCCGGCGGTGCACACCGACCCCGACGTGTTCGACCTCGACCGCCCGACGAAGGGCGAGCACCTCGCGTTCTCCGGGGGCATCCACTTCTGCCTCGGCGCGCCGCTGGCCCGGCTCGAGGCGCGGGTCGCGCTGGCGGCCCTGGCCGAGCGGATGCCGACGCTGCACCGGGAGCCGGGCGCGGCACGGCGCCGCTCCCTGCTGCTGCGGAGCTACACGACACTGCCCGTCGGCGCGTGATCGAAGCGGCTTTCCTGGCGCTGAGTGCAAGCGTGGACGCAGGGCTTGCACTCAGGACGTGCTCAGATCGCCGGAGGGTCCTGGAGGTCGGCGCGCAGGGTCGCCAGGGTGCGCGTGAGCAGGCGGGAGACGTGCATCTGGGACACACCGACGCGCTCGGCGATCTGGGTCTGGGTCATGCCGCCGAAGAAGCGGAGCATGACGATCGTCCGCTCGCGCTCGGGGAGCTTGCGCAGGGCGGGCTGGACGGTCTCGCGGTGCTCGACCTGCTCGAGCTCGGCGTCGGCGGAGCCCAGGACGTCGGCGAGCCGGCCGGACGACGGGTCGTCGACGAGCATGTCGTCGAGGCTCGAGGAGCGGTAGGCGTTCGCCGCCTCGAGCGCCTCGAGGACCTCCTCGCGGCTGCGTTGCAGGTGCTCGGCGAGCTCCCCGGCGGTGGGGGCGCGGTTGAGCTCCTGGGACAGCTGCGGCATCGCCGACCCGATGGCCAGGCGCAGGTCCTTGAGACGCCGGGGCACGCGCGTCGACCACGCCTTGTCACGGAAGTAGCGGCGGACCTCGCCGGTGATCGTCGGGACCGCGTAGGACAGGAAGTCCGAGCCGCGCTCCGGCGAGAACCGGTCGACGGCGTGGATGAGGCCGACGGTGGCGACCTGCTCGAGGTCCTCCTGGGGCTCGCCGCGCTGGGCGAAGCGGCGCGCGATGTGCCGCGCCAGCGGGAGGTAGCCCTCGACGAGGCGGTCGCGCAGCGCCTCGCGACGCCGGTCGCCCTCGGGCAGCCCGGCGTGCTCGAGGAGCATCGGGACGAGGTGCTCGTAGGAGTCCTCGTTCCGGGAGCTGCGCTGAGGTGCCCCGCCCGCGCTGCCCGTCAGCGGGCGCGCCGGCTCGCTCACGGGTTGAGCCGTTGCTTGCGCAGGTGGATGCCGAGCCACTCCGGGTCGGCGTCGAGCACTTCGGCGTCGTCGGTGAGCGTGGTGAGCACGCGCCAGCCGAAGGTGTCCTGGCGCAGCGTCGCCTCGTGGCGCACGGGCACGCGGCAGATCACGTCGATGCGGCCCTCGGCCATGACGAACCCGCAGCGCAGCTGCCCGCCCTCCCGGGCGAGGGGCACGAGCGCCGAACAGGCCTCGTCGACCGCCATCCGCAGGTCCGAGACGGCGTCCAGGTCGAAGTCCGCCCGCGCGGCCAGGTCGGCCGCGACGGCGCGCACCGACGGGATCAGTGCCGGGTCGGCGTGCACGCGGACCTCGACGGGCGTCGGGGTCTCGGCCAGGCCGGCCGACCCGGCGGCGCCGGGATCGGACGTGGCGGTGGACGTGCGATCACGCTGCTGCGGTTCCGGCGTCTGCACGGCTGCTGATCTCCGTTTCGCGGCAGGTGAGGAGGTGGATGGCGCGGTCACCGTATCGGCGGAGCCGGCGCGGGCGGCAGGGCCCCGTGCCGGTCGTCCGGCTCATCCGGCGAGCGCGGCCTCGACCGACGGGTAGAGCGCGAACAGGTCGGTCAGGCCAGTGGCCTGCAGCGGACGGCTCACCGGCCGCGAGTTCGCGACGAGGCGCAGCGCCACGTCCCGGTTCCGCGACTCGTCGAGCGCCTCCACCAGCAGGGCCAGGCCGCTCGAGCCGAGGAACTCGACCGAGAGCATGTCCAGCACGAGCACGGTGGGCTTGCCCTGGAGCTCCTCGTTCACCTTCGCGCGCAGCGCAGGCGTCGTCAGCATGTCGATCTCGCCGGCAAGCCGGATCACCGACGCGCCGTTCGACCGCTGCACGTCCACGCCCAGCGGGTCCTCCGCAGTGAGGTCGTCATCGGTGGCCACGACGTCTGGTCCCCCTCCGGTCAGTCAGGTGTGGTCCGAACTCGGCGTCGGTCCAGGGAAAACGTACTTGCCGTGCTCGTGACCCTACTCGTCACCCCCCGTGGGCAGGTGTTCACGACACCGATGACCCCCTCCTCGTGCTGTGCAGCACGTGACCGGGGCCGGCGCCGCCCACGATCGTGCGGGCCGTTGGGCCGATCAGGGGTGTTTGCCGTCGCGGGGCGAGGGGGATACCGCCGATGTTGCTGGCGCGCCGGAGACCATCCCCCGTGCGGGCGCCCCGACTGGGAGGATCGCCATGGCCGACATCCGACTCCTGCCCGGCCCCATCATCGATGAGTGGGACTGGCAGCTCCACGGCGCGTGCCGCGGGATGGACTCGAGCTTCTTCTTCCACCCCGACGGTGAGCGGGGTCCCCGACGCGAGCACCGCGCCGCCGAGGCCAAGCGGGTCTGCGCGTCCTGCCCGGTCATCGAGCCGTGCCGTCGCCACGCCCTCGCGACCCGTGAGCCCTACGGCGTCTGGGGCGGCCTGACCGAGGACGAGCGACGCCTGGCCCTGCGCGGCGGCCGCCGCACGGACGACCAGGCCGGTGCCGTCGTCTACGAGGCGCCCTCCCCCGTCTGACGGTCCTAGAGGTACTGGCGGTCCTAGAGGTACTGGCCGCCGTCGTCGCCGCCCTGCGCGGGACGGCTGCGGCCCTGGCGCATCTGCTCGAGCTGGCCCCGCGCCGCCATCTGCTGCGCGAGCACGGCGCTCTGGATGCCGTGGAAGAGGCCCTCGAGCCACCCGAGCAGCTGGGCCTGCGCGATGCGCAGCTCGGCCTGTGACGGGGCCGCGTCGGACGTGAACGGTAACGTGATGCGACGCAGCTCGTCACGCAGCTCCGGCGCGAGCCCCTGCTCGAGCTCGCGGATCGACCGCTCGTGGATGTCGGCGAGGCGCGCGCGCCCCGCCTCGTCGAGCGGCGCCGCCCGCACCTCCTCGACGAGCTTGCCGACCATCCCGGCCACCCGCATCACCGCGCCCGGGGAGGCCACCAGCTCCCCCGTGCCGGCGCCCTCCCCCGCACCCGACGCCGCGGCCGCCGCGAGGGCCGACGACGGCCGTTCGTCCTGATCACTCATGGCCCCATCATGGCGGTCCGCGCACCTCTCGGCGCGCTGGTACCCGCCGCGACGACACGGTCGCGGGCCGCGCGCTTCACCGTCACGGGAGCGGGGTATGAAGGGCGCGAGGTGAGTCGTGGAGACAAGGATCAGGCTGGCCCTCGACACCACGGGGGACGGCGGGACGAGAGTGCGTGGCGAGGCCGCACCCGACGACGGTGCCGCGGTCGACGAGGCCCCGGCGCCGCGCGTCGTGGTCGTGGCCCTCACCGGGCCGCTGTCCGAGCTCACCGCACGGCCCCTGGCCGAACGGCTCGTCGAGCTCCTGCACCGCCACGGCGGGGTCGTCGTGGACCTCTCGGGCATGAAGCTCACCCACTCCGGTGCCGTGCACGCCTTCGCCGAGGCGGCCGCGCTCGCCGGCGAGTGGCCCGACGTGCGGCTGGCCCTCGCCGCGCCGGACGCCACCACGGCCGCCCTGCTGGTGAGCTCGCGGGTCGCCCAGCGGGTGCCCGTGCACCCCGACACCACGACGGCCGTCGCCCACCTCGACGAGCGTCCGGAGCTGGTGCGCGGCTGGTGGCGCTTCACCGTCGACCCGCACGCCCCCGGTGCCGCGCGCGGGCACGTCCGGCGCGTCTGTCACCGCTGGGCGGTCGACGAGGAGGCCCGTGAGGCGGCCGAGATCGTCGTGACGGAGCTCGTCACCAACGCCGTCGAGCACGCGGCGAGCGCGTCGGTGGTCGAGGTGGAGCGCCGCGAGCATTCGTTGCGGCTCACCGTCCGCGACTTCGACCTCGCCCCGGTGCCCGAGGCCCACCTGCCGGAGCCGACGTCCCCGCGCGGGCGCGGGCTCGCCATGGTCGCCGCCGTGTCGAGCGCCTGGGGCGTCGAGCCCCACCGCGACGGCAAGACCGTGTGGTCGGAGATGACCACGACGGCCTAGGCAGCGGCGGCCTCCGGGGGCTCGCGGTGCGCGAGCAGCTCCAGCACGGCGCGCTCCACGTGGGCGCGCATCGCCCGGTCGTCGAGCGCGCCGCCCGCACGCACGGCCTCCGCGATCGTGCGGCCGTTCTCGAAGTGGCTGACGAGCACGGGGTCGACGTAGGAGCGCCGGCAGACGGCCGGGGTGTTGCCGAGCTGCTCGGCGACGGACTTCATCGTCCGCGACACCGCGCTCTTGAGCTTGCGCTCGGCGCGCGGCGCGCCGCCGGTGTCGTCGCACTCCCCCGCGAGCGCCACCGCGGCCTGCACGCCGGCGTTCCAGGTGCGCAGGTCCTTGGCGGTGAACTCCTCGCCGATCAGCTCACGCACGGCGTCGTTGACGTCCTGCGCGGTGACGTCGTGCCACGGCCCGCGGTCGCCGCCGCGTCCGCCGCGCCGGAAGGCCAGGAGGTCCTCGCCCCCGCCGCGACGGCGCTTCAGCGAGCTGACCAGCCCGTGGATGTGCTCGTCGTGCAGCGTGATCCGCCGCGGGACGCCGGACTTCGCGATGTAGCGGAACTCGACGCCGCCGTCGCGGCGGGCCACGGCGTGCTCGCGGCGCAGCGTCGCGAGCCCGAACGACGCGTCGCCGGGCGAGTCCTCGTTGGCGTACTCCTCGTGCCCGACCCGGAAGACGCCGAGGTCGAGCATCCACACCGCGCCGGCGAGCACGCGGTCGCGTCCGAGGCCCTTGCCGCGGGCGAGGCGGGCGTCGATCTCGGCCCGGGCGTCGCCGATAACGTGGCCCAGGCGCGCGACGCGGACGAACTTCTCCTCGCCCCGCTGCCGGGTCCACTCGTCGTGGTAGCGGTACTGGCGACGTCCCGCGGCGTCGGTGCCGACGGCCTGGATGTGCCCGAGCGGGTCGGGGCAGATCCAGACGTCCTGCCACGCGGGCGGGATGACGATGGCGTTGATCCGCTCCAGGTCCGCGGCGTCGGTGATCGCCTCGCCCGTCTCGCGGTCGAAGTAGCTGAACCCCTTGCCGCGCTTGCGTCGGCCGATCCCGGGCCCGTGGGGCTCGATGTGCACCAGATCCACCGGCTGGGCGTACCCGGGCTCCGCCGGGCGCGAACGCCGGTTGATCGTCACGTTTCCGGGCCTGCCCCGGTGCCGATCCCGAGCAGGAATCCTCCTCGCACCTGAAGGTGACCGTGCTGCACGAACCGTTCGACTCGACCCTGGCCCCGCCGGCCTCCGCCCCCGAGACGCTGCCCGCGCCGCGCACCCCCGACGACCTTCTCCCGCTGGCGCGTCGCGCCCGTCGTGACACCGGCTCGGCCCGCGAGTTCGCGGTCGCCCTGCTCGCCCGCGGCTGGGCCGCGACCAGCGCCGCCGCACTCTCGGGCCTCGCCGTGAGCGCCGTGACCGCGCTGTCGCGCGTCCGCCGCCCGGGCACGGCCGCCGCTTCGGTGGCCGACGACGTCGCCGCCCGCGCCCGTCGTCGCACGTCCCGCACCACCTGACATCCTGCGCTCCCCCGCCCCACCCGACCCAGGGAGTCCACCGGTGCCCGTCGAGCCCGATCTCGCCGAGCTCGCCACTGCCCACGGCATCGCGGTCCGCTACCGCGACAGCTCGGAGCGCGAGGTCGAGCTCGACCGCGACGTGGTGATCGACGTCCTCCAGGCCCTCGAGGTGGACGCGTCGACGCCGTCCGCGCTCGCGTCGGCGCTCGACGCCGTGCGGGGCGCGGACCCGGACGCGCTGCCGGCGACGGTGGTGGTCGACGAGGGGCACGAGCGTGCGCTGCCCGCGGCGGGCGTCGTGACGCTCGAGGACGGCGCGGTGCGCGAGGCGGGCACGGCGCTGCCGACCGACCTGCCCGTCGGCTACCACCGGCTGGCCTGCCGGGGGCAGGACGTCGCGCTGATCGTGGCGCCGCCCCCGCTGACGCCGCCGCCCGCGACGTGGGGGTGGATGGCGCAGCTGTACGCGCTGCGCTCGTCGGGCTCGTGGGGCTGCGGCGACTACGCCGACCTCGCCACGCTGCTGGCGCGCACGGCCGGGGAGCAGGACGCCGGCGCGTTGCTGGTGAACCCGCTGCACGCGCTCGCGCTGGACCCGCGGGTCGAGGCGTCGCCGTACTCGCCGTCGAGCCGGCGGTTCCTGCACGCGCTCTACATCCGTGTCGACGACACCGCCGCCTACGGCGCGGCGCCGGCGTCGGTGCGGGACGAGGTGGACGCGCTGCGTCCCGCCGACGGCGAGCTCGTCGACCACGACGCGGTGTGGGCGGCCAAGAACGCGGCGCTGGCGCTGCTGCGCCCGTACGACCCGGCGGCGCCGTCGGACGTCGAGGCCCTCGAGGAGGGTCAGCGGGACGTCGCCACCTGGTACGCGCTGGCCGAGCGTCACGGCAGCGACCTGCGGTCGTGGCCGGCGGGGCTGGCCCACGTCGGGGACTCCGGGGTGCCCGACGCCCGCGCCGAGCTCGCCGACCGCGTGCTCTTCCACGCCTGGTGCCTCGACCTCGCCGACGCCCAGCTCGCCGCGGCACACCGCGCGGCCGAGGGCATGGCGGTCGGGCTGATCGCCGACCTCGCCGTCGGCTGCTCGTGGGGGGCGCCGACGCCTGGACGCTGGCCGACGCGCTCGCGCCCGGGGTGACCGTGGGCGCGCCGCCCGACGACTTCAACCAGCAGGGCCAGGACTGGGCGCTCCCGCCATGGCGGCCGGACGCCCTGGCGGCGTCGGGGTACGCGCCGCTGCGATCGATGATCCGCGCAGTGCTGCGCCACGCCGACGGGATCCGCGTGGACCACGTCGCGGGGCTGTGGCGGCTGTGGTGGATCCCGCCGGGCCGCGGTGCGCGCGAGGGCGCCTACGTGCACTACGACGCGCGGGCGATGCTCGCCGTCGTGGCGATCGAGGCGTCGCGGGCCGGCGCCGTGGTGGTCGGCGAGGACCTGGGCACCGTGGAGCCGGAGGTCACCGAGGGGCTCGCCGAGCACGGCATGCTGGGGTGCGCGGTGCTGTGGTTCCAGCGCGACTCCTCGGGTGACCTGTTGCCGCCGCGGCTCTGGCACCCCGAGACGCTCGCGAGCGTCTCGACCCACGACCTGCCGACCGCCGCGGGGTTCCTGCTCGACGAGCACGTCCGGGCGCGGGCCGAGGCCGGGGTGCTCGACGACGTCGAGGAGGCGCGCGCCGCGGCCGCGCGGGACCGTGCCGAGCTGCTCGACCTGCTCGCGTCCGAGGGGTTCGGGGTGTCGGAGTCCGCGACCTCCGACGAGGTCGTGCTCGCGATGCACCGGCTCCTGGCGACGGCCCGCTCGCGCATCGTGCTCGCGGCGTTCACCGACGTCCTCGGCGACGTGCGCCAGCCCAACCTGCCCGGGACGGTCGACACCTACCCGAACTGGCGCATCCCGCTGTCCCGGTCCCTCGACGACGCGCTGACCGACCCCCGCGTCGCGGCGGTGGCGTCATCCCTACGTGAGCGAAGTTCCCGGCTATAGCCGGGAACTTCGCTCACGGGCACCGCGGGCACAGCGCGAGCGGCTCGTCCCACCCGAGAGGGCGGAGGAGCGCTTCGACCTCCCGCGCCGTCCGGCACGGGAGCGTCGTGACCTCGAGCCACCCGAACGGGACCGACGGCACACCTACGAGCACGGCTGCCACCGAGCGTCGTCGGTCGACGAGAGCAGTGCGCGGGTCGCGGTGGCCGCCGAACCCGTCGAGGCGGACGATCGCCCGCCCGCCGGGGAGGTCGTAGGCGATGTCCTCGTAGCGACGGACACCGTCGACGAGGACGGGTGCCTGCCGGGACCCGATCGGGAGCCCGTGCGCCTGCTCGACGTCGACGAGGTAGCGGTGCTCCAAGGGCGACAGGACGCCGTCGCGGAGGAGCGCCACGGCGTCCGCGACGGCGCGGCCGTGTCGTGGCGGCCTGCGCAGCTCCGCCGCACGTTCGAGAGCGAGCGGGTGGACGCCCGCGTCGAGGGCGTACTGGTGGGCGCGTCGGGACGCCTCCCGGGCGTCCGGTGCGGCCACGGCGAGGTCGAGCACGGTGTGGACCCGGTTCGTCCGCGGAGGAGCGCCCTCGGAGCCGATGTGGGCGAACGCCCGCGACCGGTGCACCTTCACCCCGTCCAGCCGGACCGCCGAACAGCCGTAGCGGACGGTCACGTGAATCGGCCGCTGGTCGTCGGGCGCCACGAATCCGTGCAGCTCGCCCGCGGTCTCATGGCTGAGGACGGCCCCGCCCCGGCAGGCGAGGAGTGCACCGATACGCCGTGCCTCTGCGGTGGGCGGCCCGGAGTAGGTCACGTAGACCCCTTCATGGAGCCGCTGCCACCGGCCTGCGTCGACGTGGGCCTGGATGCCGTGATCGGTGAAGCCACGGGCGAGCAGCTGCGTGCGGGTCACCACACCGTGCTGGTCACGAAGGAGGCGCTGCCAGAAGTCGAGGTCATCGTCCATGACCGGTTGGACGCAGGCCCACGTCCGGCGGCTCCCTCACCTTCACCCGTGAGCGAAGTTCCCGGCTATAGCCGGGAACTTCGCTCACATGGGGAGCGCGTCAACGGCCGAGACGCCGCGGTCGGGGAGGGCCGTGGGGGACTCCTGGTGGTACGCGCCCGAGGGCAGGATGCCCGCGGCGCCGCGGCGGGCCATGACCTGCTGCTGCGAGTGCACGTCCTCGCCGTGGGCGTCGGGCGGGAGGTCGCGCCAGAACTCGAACCCGCCCGCCTCGACCAGCGCGGCGCGGTCGAACATCACGCAGCCCGCCGTCCACGCGACCTTGTAGGCCACGTAGGACTCCGGCGACGGCGTCGGGCGCCCCGGCCCGTCGAGGTCCAGCGACTCGGCCAGGTGCAGCCCGTTGGCGGCGTTGTGCAGTCGCCAGCGCTCCCAGCCCGGCCCGTCCTTGACCAGCGTCTCCGGCGACACCGGCCCGTCCCACGCCGCGAACGACGTCACCTCGTGCGGCCGCCGGTCCTCGGCGTGCCCGAGTGCCTGCATCGCCGCGCCCACCACCCCGCAGCCCAGCTCGCCGAGCGCCCGGTGCAGCCGCGCCAGCACGCCCGGCTCGAGCCACACGTCGTCGTCGAGGTAGAGCACCGCCG
Source organism: Actinomycetospora sp. CA-053990 (assembly GCF_050948445.1). Taxonomy (NCBI): domain Bacteria; kingdom Bacillati; phylum Actinomycetota; class Actinomycetes; order Pseudonocardiales; family Pseudonocardiaceae; genus Actinomycetospora; species Actinomycetospora sp. CA-053990. The sequence goes on from NZ_CP192043.1 coordinate 4,509,364, forward strand.
GCGCCGTCGCGCACGACAGCAGGAAGGCGCGCTGTTCGGCCATCCCGCGCGGCGGCAGGTGGCGGTGGAGGTCCACCGAGACGCCGCGCCGACGAAGCCAGCGGATCACCGTCCACGCCGACGGCGTCTCCCACGAGGGGTCGCCGTCGGACTGGTCGGAGATCGTCACCCGGTACGCCACGCCCGTCTGCGCGGCCAGGCCCGCGAGCGTCGTCGCGAGCTCGACCGGACGGCCCCGCGTGGGGATGAGGACGTCGATCACGACCCGCTCCGGATGCGGTCCACCAGCGACGTCGTCGACCGGTCGGGCAGGTAGTCGAGGATGACGACGCGCCCGCCGTAGGCGGTGACGGTCGCGGTCTCGCGCAGCATCTCCGGGGTGTAGTCGCCGCCCTTGGCGTAGACGTCCGGGCGCAGCAGGTCGAGCAGCTCGGCGGGGGTGTCGGCGTCGAACGCGGTGACGTGGTCGACGCAGCTCAGCGCGCCGATCACCGCCGCCCGGTCCGCCAGCGGGTTCAACGGACGCTCCGGGCCCTTGAGGCGGGCCACCGACTCGTCGGAGTTCAGCGCCACCACCAGCACGTCGCCGAGGCGCTTGGCCTGGTTCAGCGACGCGACGTGACCGCGGTGCACGACGTCGAAGCAGCCGTTGGTGAACACCACGCGCCGCCCGGCCACGCGCTGGTCGTGGACGATCGTCGCGAGCGACGCCGCGTCCAGCAACGGACCCTCGGCGGCGGCGACGCGCTCGGCGAGCTCGCCGGTGCCGCACACCGAGGTCCCCGGCCGGCCCACGACGACGTCGGCGGCGGCCTGGGCGAGCTCGACGGCGGTGGCCGCCGGTGTGCCCGCGGCCAGCGCGAGCACCAGCGCGGCGGTGAACGTGTCTCCCGCCCCGCACGTGTTCGCCTCCGGCGCGGGGCGCGCGAAGGTGCGGTGCGTCGGGGAGCCGTCGTCGGGCAGCAGCAGGGCCCCGTCGCGGTCGAGGGTGACCACGACCGACGCCGCGCCGGAGCGTTCCCGCAGCTCGGGGCCCGCGGCCTCCGCGGCGGCGACGCGGTCGGGCCCGCCGAGCTCACGGCCCAGCAGGAGCTTCGCCTCCCCGGCGTTGGGGGTGACGACGTCCGGGCGCGCCGGGGCCCAGCGCGCCGGGTCGTGGGCGTCGACGACGAGCCGGCAGGTGCGCTCCCCCGGGGCATCCAGCAGCGACCCGACCAGCGCCACCGTCTCGTCGTCGACGATCCCGCCGCCGTAGTCGCAGACGACCACCGCGTCGGCACCCTCGACCGCCGTGCGCAGGGCCTCGTGCACGGCCGCGCGCCGGTCGGCGTCCAGCGGCTCCCGCGACGACGTGTCGAACCGCGCGACCAGCGCCTCGTCGGCGAGCACCCGCCGCTTGGCCGCGGTGGGACGTGAGGGGTCGGTGACGACGCCCGCGGTGCCGACGCCGAACCCGGCGAGCACCTCGCGCACCGTCGCCCCGTCGGCGTCGTCGCCGAGCACCGAGACGAACTCCGTGCGGGCGCCGAGCGCCGCGAGGTTGGCAGCCGTGTTCGCCGCGGCGCCGGGCGAGCCGTGGGTGTGGTCGACCTCGACGACCGGGACCGGCGCCTCGCGCGACAGGCGGCGCGACGGGCCGGTGAGCCACTGGTCGAGCACGGCGTCGCCCACCACGACCACGCGCGGGGCGACCGCGGCGAGACGGGCGGGCAGGTCGGCGGCCAGCGGGGCGGCGGCCAGCTCGGGCGAGTCGGGCCGCGGCGGCGGGTCGCGCCGCGCCAGGCCCTCGGGGCGTGACAATTCGGGCGCAGCCATCAGCGGACCGTCCGTCCGGGGGAACGCGGCCCGGTGCGGACGGAGGTAGCGGTACCTGCCGACCGGCGCCGTGCGAGAGGTCTCGGTACTGTCGCTCTCCGCTCCGTCTCCGACGGGGTGACCCATCCGTCTCGGGAGTGCCGATGGCCAGCGACGCGCCCCAGCCCTCGACGGGCCCCGACACCGCGGGCTCCGACGACCAGACGATCGACGCCCGCCTCCTCACACCGAGGGTGGCCGTCGTGGCCCCGGCCGGCGACGTCGACACCGCCACGGCCGGGCCGCTGCGCGAGGCGATCGGCGTGCAGGTCGGCGCCGGCGCGGTGCACGTCGTGCTCGACCTCTCCGGCGTCGAGTTCATGGGGTCGGCCGGCCTGGCGCTGCTCATCGCCGAGCGCGAGGCGGCGATCGCCCGCGAGGGCGAGCTGCGGCTCGCGGGCGTCCCGCGCACGGCGGGGCGTGCCCTGAGCCTCACCGGCCTCACCGAGCTCTTCGACACCTACCCCGACGCCGAGGCCGCGGCCGCCGACCTGCACTGACGGGTCGATCACGGGTACGAGCCCTCCTCCGACGACGTGACGACGAGCTCGCGCACCTCGCTGCCGGCCGGTCGCGTCAGCGCGTAGAGCACGGCGTCGGCGGTCTGCGCCGGGTCGTTGAGCTTGGCGTCGGCACCGGGCTTGTACTGGTCGGGGCGGTCGTCGAAGAAGTGCGTCCACATGCCGCCGGGGACCAGCAGCGTCACCCCGACCGTGCCGGCGGTCTCCGCGGCGAGCGCGCGGGTGAAGCCGACGACGCCGAACTTCGAGGCGCAGTAGGCGGTCGCGTCCGACACCGCCTTGACGCCGAGGGTCGAGGAGACGGTGACGACCTTGCCGCGGCGCTGCTCGAGCTGCGGGAGGGCGGCGCGCACGACGGCGGCCGTGCCCAGCAGGTTGACCATGACGACGCGGTCCCACTCGGCGGCGTCGACGTCGACGAGGCGCCCGCAGCGGTCGATGCCGGCGGCGGTGACGACGGCGTCGAGGCCGCCGACCTGGTCGCTCGCCCGCGCCACGGCGTCCTCGGCGGCGCGGGGGTCGGCGAGGTCGACCTCGACGAAGGCGTGCCCGGCGTCGGGCGCCTTCAGGTCGAGGACGACGGGGGTGCCGCCGGCGGCGACGACGGACTCGGCGACGGCGGCGCCGAGGCCGGACGAGCCGCCGGTGATCAGGACGGTGCCAGGGCTGGTCACGGTGTTCCTCCAGTGGGGACGGGTTCGGGTTCGAGGCGCGCGAGCAGCCGCGTGGACGAGCGGCCCGCGTGGTACGGCACGGCGACGACCTCGCCGCCCCAGCCCCGCACCAGCGGGGTCTCGGGCAGCTCGTCGGTCGCGTAGTCGCCGCCCTTGACCCAGACGTCGGGGCGCAGGCGCTCGAGCACCGTGCGCGGGTCGTCCTCGTCGAACACCTCGACGGCGTCGACGGCGGCGAGTGCGCGGAGCATCTCGACGCGGTCGGCCTCGGCGACGACGGGACGGTCGGGACCCTTGAGCCGGCGCACGGAGGCGTCGGAGTTCAGGCAGACCACCAGCACGCCGTCCTCGCCGGCCAAGCGGCGCGCGGCCGCGAGGGTGCGGGCGTGCCCTGCGTGCAGGAGGTCGAAGCAGCCGCCGGTGGCGACCACGGTCGCGCCGCGCTCGCGGGCGGCCGCGACGACGTCGGCGGGTCGCTCCGCGGACGCCGGGTCGGGCACGTCGTCGATGGCGCCCGCCCCGCCCGCGGCCACGAAGTCGGCGGCCGCGGCGACGGCGGCGCGCACCGCGTCGTCGAGTGCGGCGCCGTCGGCGAGGGCGACCGCGGCGGTGGCGGCGAACCGGTCGCCGGCGCCGCACGGGTCGCCGCCGCGGGCCGGTTCGGCGGGCGTCACGGAGGTGCCGGTGGCCCCGCGCAGCACGGCGCCGCGGCTGCCCGCGGTGACGGCGACGGCGTCGACGCCCCAGTGCTCGCGCAGCGCCTCGCCCAGCGCGGCGGGTTCGTGCGGGAACCCCCGTGAGCGAAGTTCCCGGCTATAGCCGGGAACTTCGCTCACGTAGCCGCGAGCCTCCGACATGTTCGGGGTGACGAGCGTGGCGCCGGGGACGGGCGGGGCGCCGTTCGGGTGCGGGTCCCAGACCAGCGGCACCCGGGCCGCGGCGGCGGTGAGGGCCTCGCGGACGGCGGGGTCGGCGGTGAGCCCGCGCCCGTAGTCGGAGACCAGCACCGCGCCGGCCCCGGCGATGGCGTCGAGCACGGGACGATCCACGGAGACGTCCCGAAGCCCGGCCGCGTCGACCCGCAGCAGCACCCGGTCCCCGGCGAGCATCCGGGTCTTGGTCGGCGTCATCCCCTCCGCGGTCGCGGCGACGACGTCCACACCGGTGAGCAACGCGCGCAGCGACTCGGCGTCCTCGCCGAGCGCCGTCACGAGCCGCACCGGCCGCGACGAGGAGCGCGACGCGAGCAGGGCCGTCAGGCCGGCGCCGCCCGGGCGCTCGCGCCTGCTCTCGGCCGCGAGCACCGGCGCGGGCGCGTCCGGGCACAGCCGGTCGACGGCGCCGTGGACGTCGACGTCGCGCAGGCAGTCGCCGACGATCACCAGGGGCGCGCTCACGGGACGAGCTCCTGGGTCGCGCGGGCGGGGGCCGAGACCCGCGAGGCCAGCGACCGGTCGACCATCTCGCACAGCAGGTGCACGGTCACCAGGTGCGCCTCCTGCACCGACGGGGTCTCCCCCGGCAGGCACAGCGCCTCGCTCGCGGCCTCGGCGAGCGGGTTCGGTCCCGGCCCGGTCAGCGCCCAGACGGTGAGCCCGAGCGAGCGGCCCGCCTCGGCCGCGGCCACGAGGTTGGGGCTGCGCCCGCTGGTCGAGAGCAGCATCAGCACGTCGCCGGGACGGCCGTGGGCGCGCACCTGGCGCGCGAAGACCTCGTCGTAGCCGTAGTCGTTGCCGAGCGCCGTCATCGCCGACGTGTCCGCGTGCAGCGCGATCGCCGACAGCGGCTCGCGCTCGCCGCGGTAGCGCCCGACGAGCTCGGCGGTCAGGTGCTGGGCCTCCGCCGCGCTGCCGCCGTTGCCGGCCGCGAGCAGGCGCGAGCCACGGCTCAGGCGGGTCGCGAGGTCGACACCCCAGCGCTCGATGCGTCCCGACTCCCCGGCCAGGCCGTCGAGCGTCGCCCGCAGCCCGCCGAGGTGCCGGTGCACGATCCTGTCGGCGCTCATGCGGGGCTCCCCGTGGTCAGCACGCCGGACGACCTCGTGGTCGACGCCAGGACACCCGCATATGCCTGCTCATGGGCGGCGGCGACGCGGTCCCAGCCGTACTCGGCGACCGCGCGGCGTCGCCCCGCCCGCCCGAACGCCCGGGCGCGGCGGGGATGGGCCCGCAGCGCCTCGAGGGCCGCGGCGACCGCGGCCGGGTCGCCCGCCGGGACGTGGTGGCCGGTGACGTCGTCGACGACGGTGTCCGCGAGCCCGCCGACGGCGGCCGCGACGACGGGGCGCCCGCAGGCCATCGCCTCGAGCGGGACGAGCCCGAACGGCTCGTAGGCCGGGACGCAGGCGACGGCGTCGGAATCGCGGTAGAGCGCCGGCAGCGCGTCGTGGGAGACCGCCCCGAGGAACGTGACGCGGTCGGCGACCCCCGTCCGCGCGGCGAGCGCACGCAGGCGGCGGACCTCGGGATCGTCGTCGAGACGGTCCGCGCTCGGCCCGCCCGCGACGGTCAGCTCGACGTCGCGGGGCAGGCGCCCGAGCGCGGTGATCACCGTGTCGACGCCCTTGCGCGGCACCAGCCGGCTCACGGTGAGCACGCGGAACCCGCCGCGGCCAGAGGTCGGCGCACCCTCGCCCGCCGGCGTGAAGTGCTCCACGTCGACCCCGCAGGGCACGACCGTCACCTGCTCGGCGGGAACGCCCAGCGCGGCGAGCTCGTCGGCCTCGTCGCGGCACGTCGCGAGGACCCGGTCGACCGAGGCGCCGAGATCGCTCTCGGCCGCGACCCGGCGGGCCGGGCTCGTGTCGTCGGCGCCCTGGTGGCGGCGCTTGACCGACCCCAGCGCGTGGAAGGTCTGCACGATCGGCACGCCGAGGGCCCGTGCCGCGGGCAGGGCCGCCAGCCCCGACATCCAGAAATGGGCGTGGACGACGTCGGGCCGCTCCGCGCGCCAGCAGGCGGCCAGGTCGACCGAGAACGCGTCCATGAGGTCGACGAGCTCGTCCTTCGGCAGCTCGGCCGGCGGGCCGGCGTCGACGTGGTCGACCACGACACCGGCCGCCATCGACACCCGCCGCGGCGTGCGCGGGTCGGTGCGGCGGGTGTGGACGACCACCTCGTGCCCGGCGTCGGCCAGCGCCAGCGCGAGCGCGCGCACCGCGACGTTCTGGCCACCGGCGTCGACCCCGCCGAGGCCGTTCGACGCCACCAGCGGGCTGGCGTGCTCGGAGACCATCGCGATCCGCATGCGCGCACTCCTCCCACGACCCCCCGCACGGGGTGGTCGCGTCGTCGCTCGGGTGGCGCCACGGGCGCCGGGGAGGTCACGACCGGCAGGTGCCGGTCCAGGGGGAAAGGGGTCAGCCCGCTGGCTGGAGCCGACCCAATCCACGGGCGAGGGCGGCGTCCTCGTCGACGCCGCCGGGTCCGCCCTCGACGATCTCGCTGAGCAGCCGCTCCCAGTCGTCCAGGAAGCGGTCCAACCCGTGGCGGGCCAGGGCGGAGGCCCGTCCGGCGGCACCCGCGGCGCGGGCGAGGTCGGGGTCGTCGCGATAGGTCCGCAGACCCTCGCGCAGGACCCGCAGGTCGGTGGCGACGACGCCGGCGTCGGCCGGCACGTCGACCGCCACCTCGGTGGTGGCCAGGGCGACCACCGGCATCCCGAGCATCATCGCCTCGATCAGCGACAGGCCCAGGGACGTCCAGCGCACCGGGTGCAGGTAGACCCGTCGGCGCGCCATCTCGGTGTGGAGCCGGTCCTGCGGCAGGTCGCCGCCGATCGCGACGTCCGGGTGGGTCACGGCCTCACCCAGGCGCTCGCTGCCGATCCCGAAGACGTCGAGACCGACGGTGTCGGCGAACCCGGCCAGCAGGTCGGTGCCGGTGACCCGTCCGCGGCGCACCGGCTCGTTGACGACGACCGCCGCCCGGCCGATCTCGCCGGTGTAGCGGTCGCCGGGGTCGAGCACGCCGTGCTCGATCACCCGGGACGGCGCCCGGCCGGTGTCCCACGCCAGGGCGTTGAAGTGGGTGACGTGGACGACGGGGATGTCGTCGCGGTCGGCGAGCGGGTGCCGGGTCGTCGGCACGTCGCCCTTGGGGGTGTTGTGCTCGACGAACACCGCGGGCAGGTCGACGCCGGGGCGCCGACCGGTCCAGCGTTCGGTCAGCTCGATCTCCTCGGGCCGCTGGAGCACCACCACGTCGATCTCGTCGGCGCGCTCGCGCAGCTGCTCGGGGGTGGCCTCCTCGGCCCGTGCCGGCCAGTCCCAGGCCGCCGGACGCCCGCCGCCCCAGGGGCCGCCCTCGGGCAGCACCGGGAGCAGACACGTGTGCCGGCCCTGCACGAAAGCCGTGCTCCAGGAGCCGTGCACGTGCCAGTGCAGGACGGTCCGCGGAACGGACGTCGCGGCGGGCGGGAAGGTCACCGGCGAGGTATTGGTTCCCGCCGGGGACCCATAAACTTCTCCTCCGGAACTACTACTCTCCGTAGATCAAGGCACCCACTGCGGCGACGACATGATCGGCGCGAACACTGTCGAGGCAGGGGTGACCAGGCACGGGACAGGTCCGCGCGCGTGTGCCCCGGCAGGGCGCCTCCTGATCACCGAGCAGAATTCGTCGCACTCCGTAAGGAGCCCACCGCTCCGGGGGCACGACGGGGGCGAACAACGAGACGACCGGCACACCCACCGCGGCCGCCAGATGGGCGGGTCCTGTGTTGCCCACCACCACCGCCCGCGCACCGGCCAGGACGCCGGCGAGCGCACCGAAGGACGTCCGTCCGCCGAGATCCACGCCGTCGCGTCCGGCCACCCGCGCGGTGAGCGCGGCCTCGCCCGGCGCGCCCGTCACGAGCACCCGGTGGCCGGCGGCCGCGAGGGCCGCGACGCCCTCGGTCGCGCGGTGCGGCGACCACGCCCGCGCCGGCACCGAGGCCCCCGGGTGCAGCACCACGTAGGGACCGTCGACGCCGTGTGCGGCGAGCACGTCGGCGGCCTCGCGGCGGGCGTCGTCGTCGATCGTGACCGCGAGCCGCCCGTCGTCGCCCTCGGGGAGTACGTGGCCGGCGCGGGCCGCGATCGCGAGCGCGCGCTCGGCCTCGGGAAGCTCGTCGGGCAGGTCCACGGTGGGATCGAGCGCCGGGTCGCCGGGACGGAGGCGGACGTCGAGCAAGCTGCCGGGGTAGTCGACCGAGGCCGCGGTGATCCGCCCGACGCCCGCCATGCGCAGCACCAGCGCGGTCGGTAGCGGCGACTGGTGGAACGAGGTGAGCACCACCGCCTCGTCGGCGCCCACGGCGGCGAGCGTGTCGACGACCTCCTCGGTGCCCTCGCGCGTCACCGGCGGGGGCTCGCCGTCGACCCAGGGACAGCGCCAGACCTCGACGGCGTCCACTCCGGGCAGCAGGCCGGCCGCCTGCCGGCCGCGCGGCCCGACGAGCATGACGACCTCGTCGGCGCCCGCCGCCACCGCGCGGACCGCCGGTCCGGCGAGCAGGACGTCGCCGTCGCTGTCGAGGCGGACGACGAGCACCCGACTCATGGCGCGAACCCCAGCAGCGTGACGGCCCCGGCCAGGTCGTCGGCGAGGATCCCGCGCGCCGCGGCGTCCTCGATCTCCTCGCGGCGGGTCGCGGGCGTCGGCACGAGCACCGCCCGGGCCCCGGCGGCGTCGGCGGCGCCGACGTCCGCGGCGATGTCGCCGATCACGGCCACGTGGGCGGCCGCGACCCCCAGGGCGGCGGCCGCGTCGAGCACCATCCCGGGCGCGGGCTTGCGGCAGGCGCACCCGTCGTCACGGCCGTGCGGGCACCACCGCCACACCGCGAACGGGCCGAGGATCTCGGCGACCCGGGCGTTGACGGCCTCGACCTGCCCGGTGTCGAGCAGGCCCCGGGCGATGCCGGACTGGTTGCTGACGACGCCGATCGGGACGCCCGCCGCGCGGACCCGATCCAGCGCCGCCGCCGCGTCGGGCATGGCGCGCACGGCGTCGGGGTCGCCGTTGTAGGGGACGTCGACGACGAGGGTGCCGTCGCGGTCGAACAGCACCGCACGGGGCCGGGTGCTCACGGCCCGGGAGCACACCACGGACCGCGCGGCCCCGCACGGCCCGTCCCCCCGGCGGTGTGGGGAGCGTGTGGCCCGCGAGCCGCATCGGTTTGTGGGTGGGGGGCCCGGGTACACGCCCGGAGACCGGGACCGCGCCGGTCCTGTCCGCTCGAACCGGACGTGACCGCCCTGGAGGGAACCGCGTTGATCCGTACCCACCCCCCTGAGGACCGGGGTCCGGGTGCGCCGCGTGACGTGGAAGTGCGTGTCCTGGCCCAGCCGGAGGCGCTCGTCACCGTGCGCACCGTCGCCGGCGATCTCGCGGCCCGGGCCGAGTTCCCCCTGGACGCCGTCGACGATCTCCGGCTCGCCGTGGACGAGGCGTGCACGAGCCTGGCCGGGCTCGCCCGCCCGGGCACCAAGCTCACCGTCACCTTCACGGTGGACGACGACCGGATCACCGTCACCTCGTCCGTCTCGACGACGGGACCGACCGGCCTGCCCACCACGACGTTCGCGTGGCGGGTGCTGACCGTCCTGGCCGACGACGTGCGGGTGCTCTCCGAGGCACCCACCGCTCCCGGCGAGGCGCACCGGCTGGCCCTGCGGATGACGCTGGTGCGTCCGGCGCTGGGTGCCTCGCTCGGCGCGTCCGACGACCAGGTGCCGCCCCGGGACGCCGCCGTGTCCTTCATGCCCGAGCGTCCCCGGAGCCCGGGGACGTGACGCCGTCCTCCGACCCGGCGCCCCCTCCCACTCCAGAGACGACGGATGTGACCTCCATCGACGCCATGGCCGCGACCACCACGACGAGCGACGCGGACGAGGCCGTCGCCTCCGCCGAGTCCGACGAGACCACCGGCACCACGGACACCGCCCCGCGCCCGGCGGCGGACGCCGCGAAGGACACCGGGTCCGGCGGCCGGTCGAACGGGCGGCGCAGCTCCTCGCGGGGCGAGTACGACCACCTCATGCCGAAGCTCGCCGAGCACGCGAAGCTCGAGATGGGGTCCCCGGAGCGGCTGCGGCTACGCGACGAACTGGTGCGCGGGCACCTGCCGGTCGCCCAGCACATCGCGCGGCGGTTCTCCCGGCGCGGCGAGCCGGAGGAGGACCTCGAGCAGGTCGCGACCCTCGGGCTGATCAACGCCGTCGACCGGTACGACCCGGACCGCGGCACCGACTTCCTGTCCTACGCGGTGCCGACGATCACCGGCGAGGTCCGTCGCCACTTCCGTGACCAGGCGTGGTCGATGCGTGTGCCGCGGCGGCTCAAGGACCTCAACGTCACGCTGTCGGCGGCGATGTCGCAGATGTCGCAGACGCTGGGCCGCGCCCCCAACGCCCCCGAGCTGGCCGAGCACCTGGGCATCTCCAAGGAGGAAGTGCTCGAGGCGCTCGAGGCGTCGAACGCCTACCGCAGCGGCTCGCTCGACGAGATGCTCGTCGACGACCCGGACTCCGGCAAGGTCTCCGACCTGCTCGGCGAGGCCGACGCGGCCCTCGAGCAGGTCGAGTACCAGCAGACGCTGGCCCCGCTGCTCGAGAAGCTGCCCCAGCGCGAGCGGACGATCATCAAGCTGCGCTTCTTCGGCAACCTGACGCAGTCGCAGATCGCCGAGCACGTCGGCATCTCCCAGATGCACGTCTCCCGCCTGCTCGCGAAGACGCTGGTCCAGCTGCGCGGGGACGTCGGCGACGCGCGGTGAGCTCCCGCCCGACGGCCGTCGTCCTGCGCGACCTCGGCCTGGGCGACCTGCTCGTCGCCGTCCCCGCCCTGCGGCTGCTGCGCCGGGCGCTGCCCGACCACGAGATCGTCCTCGTGGCCCCGGACGCCCTCGCTCCCCTCGTGGCCCGGATCGAGGCGGTGGACACCCATGTGAGTGATGTTCACGGCTATAGCCGTGAACATCACTCACGGGTCGACGTGGCCGTGAACCTCCACGGGCGCGGGCCCGAGAGCCACGCGCGCCTCGATGCGCTGGCCCCGCGCCGGCGGATCGGGCACGCGGCGCCGGGCTGGGACGGGCCGGCGTGGGTCGACGACCCCACGCGCCCCGAACGACACCGCTGGTGCGACCTGCTCGCCGCGACCGGCCTGGTCGACGCCGCGACCGCGCGGGACGGGGCCGACGACCTCACGCTGCCCGGACGCCGGGCCGTCGCCTCCGGGCCCGTCGTCGTGCACCCGGGCGCCGCCTACGGCGCCAAGCGCTGGCCGGCGAAGCGGTTCGCCGCGTGCGCCGCCGCGCTGCAGGCGCGGGGTCACCCGGTGGTCGTGACGGGCTCGAGCAGCGAGCACCGGCTCACCGCCGAGGTCGTGGCCCGGGCGGGCCTGCCCGTCGACGCCGACCTCGGCGGGCGCACCGACCTCGCCGGGCTGCTCGACCTCGTGGCCGCCTCCGCGCTCGTCCTCGCGGGCGACACCGGCATCAGCCACGTGGCGACGGCGTTCGGCACGCCCTCGGTGACCCTGTTCGGCCCCGTGCCTCCGACGCAGTGGGGCCCGCCCCCGGGCGGCCCCCACGTCGTGCTCGGCGACGACACGGTCCGACGCGGCGAGCGCTTCGCCGACGACCCCGACCCCGCGCTGCTCGCCGTCACCCCCTCCGACGTCCTGGCCGCGCTCCCCTCCCCCGCGGTCCCCTCCCCCGCGGTCCGGAGCATCGTCGGCCCTGTCGGTGGGCCGCGGTCGTGGACGGTGTGACGCGGCGGGCCGGCGTCCACCTCGTCGGCGACGCTTCGGTTTCCGAAGCATTCTTCGAACCCCTGTCGGTCGCCCGCGCTCGTGACGGTGTGACGCGGCGGGCTGGCGTCCACCTCGTCGGCGACGCTTCGGTTTCCGAAGCTTCGTCCGCACCCGTGTCGGGTCAGCCGTGTCCGCCTAGCATCACGAACCGTGAGACTGCGCTACGAGCTCCTGGGCTGTGCGCTGCACGGGCACGCGCTCGTCGGCACCGACGCGGCCACGGTCCGTACGCAGGACGCGCAGCTCGTGCGGGAGGACGCCGACGGCCTGCGCTGGCACCGCTGCCTGCGCTGTGACGCCTGGGAGCCCCGCGCGGCGCCCACGACACCCACCCGCGAGACCGCCCCCGAGCCCGACGAGATCGACGTCCCGCTGCGCGGCCGCCCGCTGCGCGACCGCTACGTGCTGCGCCTCATCGCCCTCGACCGCGCCCTGCACGTCGTCGGCCTCGGGCTGCTCGGCACCGCCGTGCTCCTGTTCGCGGCCTACCGCGCGAGCTGGGGCCCGATCGTGGGCCAGATCGTCGGCATCCTGCAGGCGAGCCTCGGCGGCCCGGTCGGCCACGGCGGCCCGACGCTGCTCACCGAGGTCGAGCGCGCCTTCGACGTCCCGTCCTCCACGCTCTACTGGCTCGCGCTCGTGCTGCTGGCCTACGCGGTGCTCGAGGCCGTCGAGGCGGTCGGGCTCTGGTACGCGCGGCGCTGGGCGGAGTACCTGACGTTCGTCGCCACCACCGTCCTGCTCGCGCTCGAGATCTGGGAGCTGAGCCACGGACCGACGCCGACGAAGATCCTCGCCCTGGTGGTCAACATCGCCGTGATCGTCTATCTCCTCGTCGCCAAGCGCCTGTTCGGGGTGCGGGGCGGCGGGCGCGCCGAGGAGGCCGAGCGCGCCCACGACACCGGGTGGCCCGCGGTGGAGCGGGCCGGTCCCGGCATCGATCGGCTGACGCCGCGCTGAAGACTCGTCACACGTGGGTGGTGATCGGCCGTCCGAGGTATAGGACGGACCCGTGACGATCTCGTCGGGGACGGCCCCGCCCCCGCGGACGACCCCCGACCCCGACTGGCACGACGCCCCGGGCCACTGGTCGGAGCTCCTGGGCCGCGCCGGCCTCGTCGCCTACGGGATCGTGCACCTCCTGCTGGCCTGGCTGGCCGGCGCCCTCGCCGCGCTGGGCGCGATGTCGCCCGTCGACCAGGGCGGCGCCGTCGCGATCGTCGCCCGCAGCGGCCTCCTCGGACGGGTCCTGCTCGCCGTCGCGACGGTGTGCCTCGTGACCTTCGCGGTCTGGCAGGTCCGTGCGGGCACCGTGGGGTTCCGGTGGGTCGAGGGGCGCGGCCTGCGTCGGCGCAAGCGCATCGGCGCGTTCGCCAAGGCCCTCGGCGTCAGCGGCGTCGCCTACCTGGCCGTGCGGGTCCTCGTGAGCGGCCCCGGCGACGGGTCCGACCTGCGGGTGCTCACCACCGAGATCTTCGGCCTGCCCGGCGGGCGGCTCCTCGTGCTCCTCGCCGCGATCGTCGTGCTGATCACGGCGATCTCCACCGCGTTCACCGGCGTCCGCGCGACCTTCCTCGGCGACCTCGTCCCCGAGAAGCTCACCCCCCGCCTGCGCCACCTCGCCCGCTGGCTCGGCGCGGTGGGCAACCTGACCCGCGCCGTCGTCTTCGCCGGGGTCGGCGTCCTCGCCCTCGGCGCCGTCCTCGACGACGACCCGGACGAGGTCGCGGGGCTCGACGTCGCGCTGCGCACCGTCGCCGAGCACACGCTGGGCACGACGGCCCTGGCGATCGCGAGCCTCGGCTTCGCCGCCTACGGCCTGTACTGCCTGGTCGACGCCTACGCCCGCCATCCCTGAGCCCCCACCGACACCCGGGGCCGTCGCGGCACCCACAGCCCCGCCACGGCGCCCAGGGCCGTGAGCGCGGCGCACACGGCCATCGTGGGGACGAACCCGGCCAGGAAGTCGGCGGCGTCGGCGTAGCCCCCGAGCGGCGCGAACACCGCCACGAGCAGCGCCAGGCCCAGCACCCCGCCGAGCTCGCGCAGCGTGCTGTTCACCCCGGCCGCCTTGCCGACGTCGGCCGGCCCGAGCCCGCCCAGCACCGCGTTCGCGGCGGCGGGCATGGCCAGCGAGCCGCCGACGCTCGAGACGAGGAAGCCGGGCACGAGGTCGACGTAGGAGAGGTCCGCGGACGCGGCGGCGAGCGCGATCCACGCCGTCCCCAACGCCGTGAGCACCAGCCCGACCACGAGCGGCGGCCGGTTGCCGATCCGGTCGGCCAGCAGGCCCCCGACCGGCCCCAGCACGAACAGCGCCGACGTCCACGCCATGAGCCCGAGCCCGGCCCCCAGCGGCGAGAACCCGAGGCCGACCGCGAGGAGCTGCGAGTAGAAGAAGACGCCACCGAAGACCGAGACGAACAGGCCGACGGTCGCGAGGTTGCCCGCCACGAACCCGGGCGCGCGCAGCAGCCGACCGGGCAGCAGCGGCTCGAGCGCTCGGCGCTGCCGGAGCACGAAGGCCACCGCCAGCGCCGCGGCCGCGACGAGGCACGCGAGCACCTCGACCGATCCCCACCCCGCGACGTTGCCGCGCGTCAGGCCCCACACGAGCGCGAGCGCCCCGGCCGCGAGCAGCACCACGCCGGGGGTGTCCAGGCGCGTGTCCCCGCCGCGGGACTCCGGCACCACCGCGAGCACGAGGGGCACGACGACCAGCCCGATGGGCACGTTGAGCCAGAACACGAACTCCCACCCGACGACGTCGGTGACGACGCCGCCGAGCCCGGGCCCGGCGAGCACGGCGAGGCCGGTGACGCCCTCGAGGACACCGAGGGCGCGTCCGCGCTGCTCGGGCGGGTACGCGGCGCCGACGAGGGTCAGCGCGAGCGCGGTCACCGGCCGTCGAGACGACCAGCGTGTCCAGCGCGCACATCAGCGAGGTCACCGATGCGAGCAGCAGCACCCCGGTGCGCTGTCGCGGAGACATGACCCGTCCTCCTCCGACTCCTCGCGGGGGCTGTCCCCGCACTCCTGGTGTGGGACTCGGTTCGTCGTCAGGACTCATCGGTATCGCGGTGATATCGACTGAGAAGGGCCTGTGACCCGCGCCGCGATCGGTTGTGCCACCACCACCTCGGGTACGCCCGGCCGGTGCCCCGTCGACCCGCGCCGATCGCTGCGTGCCTGGCGCTCGCCCGGGACGTCGGAGCGACGTTGCGCGGACGCGACCTCGCCGCCGTCGCGGCCGGACTGACCTACTTCGCCGCCCTCGGCGTCGTGCCGTGGCTGCTGCTCGCGGTGTGGGGCGCGGCGCTGCTCACGTCGCCCGAGACGGTCGGCGCCTACCTCGCCGACCTGCGCCTGCTCGTGCCGCCGGAGATGGGCGCGCGGCCGGTCTACGACGCCCTCGTGCGCGCCGGGCTCGACCTCGGCCCGTGGGGCGCGCTCGTCACCGTCCTGCCCGCGACGTTCTACGGCGAGGGCCTGCGCCGCGCGTGCCTGCGCCTGTCGCCGCGTCGCGACCGCTTCACCGGCTGGCGCGCGCGGGTGAGCCTGCTGCCCCTCGTGCTCGTGGTGCCCGTCCTCGCCCTCGGGGTGTTCGCCGGCGCGCCGCTGCTCGCCGACCTCGCCCGCACCGGCGGGTTCCTGGCCACCGCCGGCTGGATCGTGGTCGCCTTCCACCTCTCCTTCGTCGCGCTCGGCGTCGTGCTGGCCTGGGGGTTCGGCATCGTCGCGCCCGGCGGCCCGCGCTGGCGGGCCACCCTGATCGGGGCGTTCGGGACCGCGGCGGTGCTCGCCGGGTTCCTCCAGGGCTTCCTGCTGTTCCTCGCCCTGCCGATCGACCTGGGCATCCCGTTCGGCGGGCTCGACGTCGTCGGCGCGGCGGTCGCGATCGCCCTCTGGATGTTCGTGCTGCACGTGCTGCTGCTGACGGGCTGGGCGGCCACCGACGCGCTCGACCGGCGCCTGCGATCAGCTCCGCCCGCGGAGCCGCCCGTCCGGGAGACCGCGCCCGTCGCGGTCGGGGCCGGCCGATGAGCCACGCGACCCGCGTCCGGCCCGCCGTCACCGGCCACCCGGGCGTCCGTCCGACCCGGCACGCCGTGCCCTGGGCGCTCGGCGCCGGCGTGGTCGGCGTGCAGATCGCCTTCCCGCTCACCGGCGGCGGAACGCCGACGCTCACCGTGCTCGCGGTGGTCCTCTTCGCATGCGCCTCGGTGGTGCACGCCCTGCTCACCCGCGGCTCCGGCGCCGCCGTCGGCCTCGTCGTCGTCGCGGGCGGGGGCGGCCTGGCCGCCGAGGCGATCGGGCTCGCGACCGGCCTGCCGTTCGGGCAGTACGCCTACACCGGCTCGCTCGGCACCGCCGTACTCGGCGTGCCACTGGTCGTCCCGGCCGCGTGGATCATGATGGCCTACCCGTCGCTGATCGTCGGGCGACGTCTGACCGCGGCGCTCGGCCGGGGCCGGGGCGTCACCACCGCGATCGGGGCCTGGGCGCTCGCCACCTGGGACGTCTTCCTCGACCCGCAGATGGTCGAGGCCGGCCACTGGTACTGGCTCGAGCCGTGGCCGACGCTGCCCGGGATCCCGGGCATCCCGGTGTCCAACTTCGCCGGCTGGCTGCTCGTCGCCCTGCTGATGATCGCCGCGCTGGACCGCGTGCTGCCCGACCGCCACGACGGCGACGACCGGCTGCCGCTCGCGCTGTGGTGCTGGACGTTCCTCTCGTCGACGATGGCCGCCGCGGTGTTCTTCGGACGGCCCTCGGTCGCGCTCGTCGGCGGGCTGCTCATGGGTCTCGTCGGGGTGCCGCTGCTGGTGGTGCTCTCCCGCCGCGGGAGCGACGCGTGAAGCTCGTCGGGATCGGCACGACGCTCGCCCTCGCCTCGCTCGGCCTCACCGTCGACAACCTGCGGCGCCTGCCCGTCCCCGACCCGGCCGCGCCGCCCCCGGGCGAGCGCGTCGCGGTCCTCGTGCCGGCCCGCGACGAGGCCGCCGGCATCGGTGACGCCGTGCGGGCCCTGCTCGCGGCCGTCGACGGTTGGTCGGCCCCGGTGGAGATCGTGGTGCTCGACGACGGGTCCGCCGACGGCACCGGCGCGCGGGTGCGGGAGCTCGGCGACCCGCGGGTGCGGGTGCTCGACGGCGTGCCGCCCCCGCCCGGCTGGCTCGCGAAGCCCTGGGCCTGCCACCAGCTCGTGGGCGCGGCGCACCCGCGCACCGGGGTGTTCGTCTTCGTCGACGCCGACGTCCGCGTCGCGCCGTACGGGCTTGCCGCCACGGTCGACCTGCTGCGCCGCCGCGGGCTCGACCTCGTCTCGCCGCACCCGCGCCAGCTCGCCGAGGGCGGCGCCGAGCGCCTGGTCCAGCCGCTGCTGGCGTGGTCGTGGCTCGCGATGCTGCCGCTGCGGGCCGCCGAGCTCTCGTCCCGCCCGACGCTCACGGCGGCCAACGGGCAGCTGCTCGCCGTCGACGCGCAGACCTACCGGGCCGCCGGCGGCCATTCGCGCGGCGAGGTCCTCGACGACCTCGCCCTGCTCCGGGCGATCAAGCGGGCCGGCGGCCACGGGATCGTCGCCGACGGCACGGACGTCGCGTCGTGCCGCATGTACCGGGGCGCCGGCGAGCTGCGCGAGGGCTACGCGAAGTCGTTGTGGGCCGCGTTCGGGTCGCCGGCGGGCGCCGCCGGGGTGCTCGCGCTCCTCGGCGTCACCTACGTCCTGCCCGCCCTGGCGGCGCTGGGCGGCTCGCGGGTCGGCCTCGTCGGCTACCTCGCGGGGGTCGCGAGCCGGGCGCTCGCCGCCCGGCGGACGGGCGCCCGGGTCCGCGACGCGGTCGCCCACCCCGTGTCCGTGCTCGCGGTCGGCGCGCTGACCGTCGACTCCCTGCGGCGCCGGCGCGCGGGCACGCTGCGCTGGCGGGGCCGACCGGTCGAGGCCGGGACGGGGTCCGGGTCCGGGTCCGGGTCCGGGTCCGGGTCCGAGCAGCCATCCCAGCAGCGGCCTGCCGTGTGACCGACCCGCGCGTCGTGGTCGTCGGCGGCGGGCTCGGCGGGCTGGCGACGGCGGCGCGGCTGGCGGCCTCCGGCTCCCCGGTGACGCTGCTCGAGCAGGCCGAGCGGGTCGGCGGGAAGCTCGGCGCCGTCGAGCTCGGCGGCTTCCGCTTCGACACCGGCCCCTCGCTGGTGACCATGCCCGCGGTGTTCGAGCGACTCTTCGCCGACACCGGGGCGCCCCTGCACGACGTCCTCGGCCTCCGGCGCCTCGACGTCGCCGCCCGCTACCGCTTCGGCGACGGCGTGGAGCTCGACCTGCCCGGGGAGCGCCTGGCGATCGCGCCGGCGATGGACGCCGCGCTCGGCGACGGGGCCGGCGCGCAGTGGGAGGCGTTCCTGCGCCACGCCGAGCGGGTGTGGAGGCGACCCACGAGCACTTCCTGGAGTCGCCGGTGTCCCCGGGCGGGCTCGCCCGCCTGTCGCTGCGGGTGCGCGACCTGGTCGCCGTCGCCCCCTGGCGCAGCCTGCGCGGGGTGGGCGCGCGCCACCTCCGCGACCCGCGCCTGGGCCTGCTGCTCGACCGCTACGCCACCTACTCCGGCTCCGACCCCCGCCGAGCCCCCGCCGCGCTGGCCGTCGTGCCGTACGTGGAGCAGCAGTTCGGGTCCTGGTACGTGCCCGGCGGGCTGCGCCGGCTCGCGGAGGCGGTCGCGGACCGGTGCCGGGCGCTGGGGGTCACGCTGCGGACCGGCGAGCGGGTGACGTCGATCGACACCGCCGGCGGGCGCGTGCGCGGGGTACGGCTCGGGTCCGGGGAGGGCGTGGCGGCCGACGTCGTCGTCGCGAACGCCGACGCGGGCACGGTGTACGGGCCCGGCGGGCTCCTCCCCACGCGCCGTCGGCGCGGCGGCTGGCGCGCACGACGCCGTCGTCGTCGGGGTTCGTGCTGCTACTCGGGCTCGACGGCCGCGACCCGGCGACCCCGCACCACCGGGTGCTCTTCCCGCCGTCGCGCGCGGCCTACGACGCGGAGTTCGACGCGTACCGCGGTGCGGAGCCGCCGGCCGAGCCGGCGGTGTACGTGCACGCTCCCGACGACCCCGCGCTGCGCCCCGACGACGATTCCGAGGCGTGGTTCGTGCTGGTCACCGCGCCGCGCCACGATCCGGGCGGCGGCGTCGACTGGGACGCGCCGGGGCTCGCGGCGCGCTACGCCGAGCGCATCCTGGCGCTGATGGCCGAGCGCGGCGTGGACGTCCGGCACCGCATCCGCCACTGCGCGGTGCGCACGCCCGCCGACCTCGAGCGCGAGACCCTCTCGCCCGGCGGCTCGATCTACGGCACCTCGTCCGACGGCGCCCTCGCGGCGTTCCTGCGCCCGGCCAACCGCTCGCCGGTCGACGGGCTCTACCTCGTCGGCGGCTCCGCCCACCCCGGCGGCGGCCTCCCCCTCGTCACCCTGTCGGCCGAGATCACCGCGCGCCTCGTCCGTGAGCGATGTTCGCGGCTATCGCCGCGAACATCGCTCACGGGTGCTCACGGGAGGAGCCGGCGGCGGACCGTCACGACCACCTGGGTGAAACCGACGACCGCGAGGACGGCCGCGACCGCCAGCGCGATCGTCGCCACCGGCAGACCCGGGCTCACCAGCGCGCCGACCAGCCCGAGCGCCGTGACGATCACGCGCGACGGCCGCTCCCACACGCTCACGACGCCGACGTCGGGCAGCCGCGCCGAGGCCCGCACCGACTCCTGGAGCAGCGTCAGCACGCCCACCCCGGCCGCGAGCCACCCCGGCCCGCCCGCCAGCACCAGCGCCGCGAGGAACGCCACGTCGCCGATCCGGTCGACCAGCGGGTCGAGCACACGCCCCACGCTGTCGCGGTGTCGGTGAGCACCGCGACCGCCCCGTCCAGCCCGTCGAGCAGCGCGCACACGACCGCCAGCACCGCCCCGGCCAGCAGGCCCCACCGCCCGGCCAGGACCGCGAGGGGCACCGCCACCCCGCACAGCGCCGACGCCCCCGTCAGCACCCACGGCGGCACACGCCGGCGCGCCAGCGGCCGCACGACGACGAACACGAGCCGCAGCCACCCGAGGACCAGCCCGCGCGGCTCGATCCCCCCGTGCGCCGCCGACCACCGCGCGAGGAAGTCGTTCACTGCTCCCGCACGACCTCCGCCGGGTCCTTGTCGATGCGCAGGCCCTGGTAGCGCGGGTGGCGCAGCCGGCCGTCGGTGGTCCACTCGCCGAACCCGACCGCGCACACCAGCTCCGGCCGCACCCAGTGCTGCCCCTTCTCCCGGGGCGCATCGGCGAAGGGGCACTCGTCGGTCGCGAGCGGGTCGAGGCGGTCGCGCAGCATCGTCAGCGTCGCGGCGTCGTAGCCGGTGCCGACCTTGCCCGCGTACCTCAGCCCGTCCACCCCGGCGGCGTGGTAGCCCACCAGCAGCGCCCCCAGCCCGCGCCGCGACCCCGAGGGGTCGGTCCAGCCGCCGATGACGAACTCCTGGTCGCGCACGCACTTGAGCTTGAGCCAGTCGCGGCTGCGCCCGCCGACCACGTACGGCGCCTCGCTGCGCTTGGCGATCAGCCCCTCCCAGCCCTCGGCGCACGCCTCGGTGAGCAGGTCCGACGGGTCGCCCTCGAGGGCGGGCGAGCGGAACAGCGGCGCCGCCGCGTCGACGACCGCGTCCAGGATCCGGTGCCGCGTCGACTGCGGGAGCCGCGTGACGTCGATGTCGTCGAGCACCAGCAGGTCGAACAGGTGCGCCTCGACCTCCACCCCGGTGCGCCGCGCCCGGTTCGGGTCCTGGAGGTGCATGCGCGCCTGCAGGCTCGAGAACGTCCCGTCGGCGGCGGTGATCTCCCCGTCGAGCACGAAGCTCCCCGGCCCGTGCTCGTCGAGGGCCTCGACGATCTCGGGGTAGCTCGCGTCCATCGGCTTCTGGTTGCGCGACCACAGGCGCGTCGACTGCCCGCGCTCCCGCGTCGCGATCATCCGGACGCCGTCGAGCTTGCGCTCGAACACCCACCCCGCACCCGGCGGGTGCTCCTTCGACAGCGTCGCGAGCATCGGCGCCCGGTACCCCGCGTCGTCGGCACGGCGCAGCGCGCGCTGCTGCTCGGGCGGGAGGTCCCACACGTCGTCCGGCACCCCGCCTTCCTACCGCCTACGGTCGCGCCATGAGCGAGCAGCGCAACGAGGCCGCGAACATCGAGCAGCGCTACGTCGCCGAGCAGAACGACGAGGAGGCGCTGGTCGAGGGTCTCGACCCCGCGAAGCCCCGCGAGCAGAAGACCTCCGACGCCGTCGCTGCATCGGGTGACGACGTCGAGGAGCACGTCGACGAGATGACCGACCCCGAGCGGTGACGCCGCTGGAGTGACCCGTCGGTAACCGGCACGTGGCGGAGCGTCGTGCCCTGTGCCACGATCCTCCGCCATGCGGTATCTGGTGACCGGCGGTACCGGGTTCCTGGGCCGAGCGGTCCTCACCCGTCTGCTCCAGCGCGACGACTGCGAAGCGGTGTACGCGCTCGTCCGTGAGGGCTCACGCGACCGGCTGCTGCGCCGGCTCGCCGACGCCCCCGGGCACGAGAAGGTCGTCCCCGTCGTCGGCGACCTGACGCGCCCGCGCCTCGGCCTGCACGACGCCGAGATCGACGGGCTGGCCGGGCGGGTCGACCACGTCCTGCACCTCGGCGCGATCTACGACATCACCGCCGACGACGACACCAACCGCGCGGCCAACGTCGACGGCACGCGCGGGGTGGTCGAGCTGGCCTCCCGCCTCGGCGTCTCCTGCCTGCACCACGTGTCCTCGGTCGCCGTGGCCGGCGAGTACGAGGGCACCTTCACCGAGGACGACCTCGACGTCGGCCAGGAGTTCGGCAACCCGTACCACGAGACGAAGTACCGGGCCGAGCGCATCGTGCGCGAGGAGTCGACGGTGCCGTGGCGCGTCTACCGGCCCGCCGTCGTCGTGGGCGACTCGCAGACCGGCGAGATGGACAAGATCGACGGGCCGTACTACCTGCTCACCGCGATCTCGCTGCTCGGCCGGTTTGCCCCGGGTCAGTGGCTCAGCGCGCTGCGCCTCGCGGTGCCCGAGCTGGGCGCCACCAACGTCGTCCCGGTCGACTTCGTCGCCGACGCGATGGTCCACCTGGTCCACCAGCCGGGCATGGACCACCGCGCGTTCCACCTCGTCCACCCGCGCCCGCAGCCGCTCTCCGAGGTCTACAACGCCCTCGCCGACGCGCTCGGCGCCCCGAAGCTGCAGGCCACGATGCCCACGGTCGTCGGCTCCCTGGTGAAGCGCGGCGCCGAGCAGGCCGCCCGGGTCCCCGCGCTCGCCGCCGCCCGCGACATCGCCCTCGCCGAGCTCGACATCCCGCCCGAGGTGCTCCCCCACCTGACGTTCGGCGCCACCTTCAGCAGCGCCGAGACCCGCCGCGCCCTCGACGGCACCGGCATCGCGAGCCCGGAGATCGGCGACTACGCCCGGGTGCTCGTCGACTGGTGGCGCGAGCACCTCGACCCCAACCGTCACCGCAGGCCCCGTCCCGGCGGACCGCTCCAGGGCCGGCGCGTGGTCATCACCGGCGCCTCCTCGGGCATCGGGCGCGAGACCGCGTTCAAGGTCGCGCGGGCCGGCGGCGTGCCGCTGCTCGTGGCGCGCCGCACCGAGGAGCTCGAGGAGGTCCGCACCGAGATCGAGCGCGACGGCGGCCAGGCCTGGGTGTACTCGTGCGACATCACCGACGGCGAGTCGGTCGACGCCCTGGTCAAAGCGATGATCAACGATCACAGCGGACCCGACACGGGCATCGACATGCTGGTCAACAACGCCGGCCGCTCGATCCGCCGCGGCGTGCGTCTCGAGGTCGACCGCTTCCACGACTTCGAGCGCACGATGGCCATCAACTACTTCGGCGCGGTCCGACTGACGCTCGCGCTGCTGCCGCACATGCTCGAGCGGCGGTTCGGGCACATCGTGGACATCTCGTCGATCGGGGTGCAGACGGGCCCGCCGCGGTTCTCCGCGTACGTCGCGAGCAAGGCCGCGATGGACGCCTGGGCCGACATCGTCGCCACCGAGGTGCTCGGCGAGGGCGTCACGTTCACGACCGTGCACATGCCGCTGGTGCGCACGCCCATGATCGCCCCGACCCGCATCTACGACGCCTTCCCCACCGACTCCCCCGAGGAGGCGGCGGACAAGGTGCTGCACGCGCTCATCGACCGCCCCAAGCACGTCGGCACGGTGCTGGGGACGCTCGGCGCGGTGTCCGGCGCGCTGACACCGCGGTTGAAGGACGCCGTCATGCACGTCGCATATCGGGTGTTCCCCGAATCTGCCGCGGCCCGTGAGGGTAGTGAGCAGGAACGGCGTGACGACGACCGGACGCTCGACACGGGCCCGCTCTCGCGCGGCGCCCAGGCCATGGCCCGACTTCTCCCTGGAGTGCACTGGTGAAGACCCCGTTCGGCACCCCCACCGAGCTCGCGACCGGGCTGCGGCTGCTGACGGACGCGGGCGTCATCGCCCCGGTGGCACCGCACCGGGCCGCGTTGTTCCCGACCGCGCTGTACCGCTACGGCTTCACGCCGACCACCGCCTTCGTCGTCGGCCGCTGGCGCCACCCCGACCGCGTCGCGATCGTCGACGACCGCGGCACGGTGACGTTCAAGGAGATCCACGAGCGCACCGACCGGCTCGCCCGCGCCCTCGCGGACCGCCGCGTCGGCCCCGGCAGCCGCGTCGCCGTGCTGTGCCGCAACCACCGCGGCCCCATCGAGACGATCCTCGCCGTCTCGAAGCTCGGCGCCGACGTCGTCCTGCTCAACACCGGGCTCTCGCCGTCGCAGATGAAGGCCGTCGCCGAGGAGCAGGAGATCGGCACGATCGTCGTCGACTCCGACCTCACCGACCGCCTCGACGAGGTGCCCGACAGCGTGAAGCGCGTCTTCGCGTGGACCGAGGGCGCCGGGTGCTGGGGCGACGACACCCTCGAGGGCCTCATCGGCGCCGACGGCTCCAAGGCGCTGGCCACCAAGCCGCCGGTCGGCAAGACGATCGTGCTGACCTCGGGCACCACGGGCACGCCCAAGGGCGCCGAGCGTCCCTCGCCGAACGGCATCGGCGTCGTCAACGCGATCCTCTCCCGCATCCCGCTCTCGGCCCGCGAGCACGCCCTGGTCTCGGCGCCGCTGTTCCACACGTGGGGTTTCGCGGCGTTCCAGATCGGCTCGCTGATGGGCTCGACGCTGGTGCTGCGGCGCAAGTTCGACCCCGAGGACGCGCTGGCCCAGCTCGCCCAGCACCGCTGCACGTCGATGTTCGCGGTGCCGGTGATGCTCCAGCGCATCCTCGAGCTCGAGGACGAGGTGAAGGCCCGCTACGACGTGTCGGCGCTCAAGACCGTCACCGCCACCGGCTCGGCGATGCCCCCGGCGAAGGTCACCGAGTTCCTCGAGACCTTCGGCGACAAGCTCTACATGCTCTACGGCTCCACCGAGGTGTCGTGGGCGTCGATCGCCAAGCCCGAGGAGCTGCGCTCCGAGCCCGGCACCGCCGGACGCCCGCCCGTCGGCACCACGGTGAAGATCCTGGGTGACGACGACCAGGAGCTCCCCGCCGGCGAGACCGGCCGCATCTTCGTCGGCAACGACATGCTGTTCACCGGCTACACCGGCGGGCGCGGCGAGACCGAGGTCGTCGACGACATGCTCGGCACCGGCGACCTCGGGCACTACGACCGCCACGGACTGCTGTTCATCTCCGGCCGCGCCGACGACATGATCGTCTCCGGTGGCGAGAACATCCACGCCGGCGAGGTCGAGGGCCTGCTCGCCGACATGGACGGGGTCAAGGAGGCCGCGGTCGTCGGCGTCGACGACGAGGAGTACGGCCAGCGACTCGCGGCCTACCTCGTGCTCGAGTCGGGGGCGAAGGTCGACGCGGACGCCGTGCGCGACCACGTCAAGAACAACCTCGCCCGCTTCGCGAGCCCCCGCGACGTCGAGTTCCTCGACGAGCTCCCGCGCAACAACACCGGCAAGGTGCTCAAGTCGGAGCTCGGGTCCTCGGAGTCGTGAGGGCCTCGTGAGTGTCAGCGGCGTGGCGCCGCAGACATCCAGTGTCTGTAGGGCCACGCAGTCGACGTCGGCGAGGCCCTCGCGAGCGAGCAGACGGATGCCGGGATTGGGCAGACTGGCCCGGTGACCACGCCGGAGCCGGGCGCCTCGCGGTTGCGCGCGCCCGCGCACCGCGTGAGCCCGCGCGCGCGGTCATGGTGGGCGCTGCGGTCGGCGATCACCTCGGTCGGCCTGCTGATCCCCCAGGTCGTCGTCGCCGTCGTCCTGCCGACCTACACCTCGCTGATGATCCTCACCGGCGTGGCGACGGTCGTCCTCGGTGTCGCGCACCTGCTCGTCGTCCCCCGCTGGCGCTACGCCCTGCACCGCTGGGAGATCACCGACGACGCCGTCCACACGCTCTCTGGCTGGCTGCGCCTCGAGTGGCGCATCGCCCCGATCTCGCGGGTCCAGACCGTCGACACCGACCGCGGGCCGCTGCAGCGCGCCTTCGGCCTCTCCTCGGTGACGGTCACCACGGCCTCCGCCAGCGGTGCGCTGACGATCGACGGGCTCGACGCCGACGCCGCGGTCGACCTCGCCGACCGGCTGACGAGGGTCACGGAGCACCTCGGTGGCGACGCGACGTGAGCGTCGACGTCGGCTGGCAGCGCCTCGACCGCCGGATGCTCGTCGTCCACCCCGCCGTCGACCTGGCCAAGCTCCTCCCGGTCCTCCTGGTCATCGCGATCACCGGCGGCTCCAGCGACGACCGCTGGCGCCTCGGCGGCGGCATCGCCCTCGCCGTCGCGGTGCTCGCGTTCGGCATCTCGCGCTGGTTCACGACGTCCTACCGGATCGGCACCGACCGCGTGGAGCTGCGCACGGGCCTGCTGCGCCGCCACCACCGCAGCGTGCACCGCGACCGCATCCGCACCGCCGACCTCACGGCCAACCCGGCCCACCGCCTGTTCGGGCTCGCGGTGGTGCGCGTGGGCACGGGGCGGCGCGAGGGTGGCGACGACGCCGAGCTGACCCTCGACGCCGTGCGCCGCGTCGAGGCCGAGCGGCTCCGCGCCCTGCTGCTCGGCGAGGCCCCGGCCGACGCCGCCGCGCCGGTGCCCGAGCTCGCCCGCCTGCACTGGAGCTGGGTGCGCTTCGCGCCGCTGACGTTCTCGGCGATCGCCGTCGTGGGCGTGGTGTGGGTCGGGCTCTTCCGCCTCGCCGAGGAGTTCTCCCTGCGGGCGCCGGTCACCGAGACCCTGCGCGAGGGCGCCGGGCGCGCGCCGGTGTGGCTCGGCGCGGTCGCCCTGCTCGCCACGGCGGTCTTCGGGGCGGCCGTCGTGTTCGTCGAGGGCTGGTGGGGCTACCGGCTCACGCGTGCCGACGACGGCGGCCTCGTGCTGCGCCGCGGCCTGCTGACCCGCCGGACCCTGTCCCTCGAGGGCCGGCGCCTGCGCGGCGTCGAGCTCGACGAGCCGCTGCTGGTGCGCCTCGGCCGGGGTGCGCGCCCGCTGGCCCTGACCACCGGTCTGCGCGCCGACGGCCAGGGCGAGCACGTCGGCGCCGTCGGCCCGGCGATGCCCCGGCGCCGGGCCCACCAGGTGGCCGCCGGCGTGCTCGGCGTGGGCGAGGAGGAGGGCACGCGCGCCCTGCTCGTCCGCCACCCGCGCGCGGCCGTCGTCCGCCGCCTGACCCGGGGCGTCGGTCCGGTGCTGGTCGTCTGCGCCGTGCTGCTCGTCCGACCC
Organism: Actinomycetospora sp. CA-053990; assembly: GCF_050948445.1. Lineage (NCBI taxonomy): Bacteria > Bacillati > Actinomycetota > Actinomycetes > Pseudonocardiales > Pseudonocardiaceae > Actinomycetospora > Actinomycetospora sp. CA-053990. Next base: position 4,536,048 of record NZ_CP192043.1, read on the forward strand.
GAGGCCCCGGCCGACCCCATCGTCGTGCCGGTCCTGCTCGGCGCCTCCGTGCTGCTCGCCGTCGACCGGATCCGGTCGCTGGGGCACGCGCTCACGGGCACGCACCTCGTCAGCCGCCACGGCGCCTGGGTGCGGCGCACCGTCGTCCTGCGCCGCGGCGGCGTGATCGGCTGGCGGCTCACCCAGTCGCTGACCCAGCGCCGCGCCGGGCTCGTCACCCTGCACGCGGTGACCGCCGCCGGCCGCGGCCGCTACGAGGTGCTCGACGTCGGCGCCGACCGCGCCCTGGAGCTGGTCGAGGACATCACCCCCGGCCTGCTGGCACCCTTCGTGATCGACGGCCGAGGGGCCGCGCGGCTCGTGCGCCGTTAGGGTCGACCGGGTGAGTGCCCGTCTGGTGTGGATCGACTGCGAGATGACCGGACTCGACCTGCGGAACGACGCGCTGATCGAGATCGCGGCCCTGGTGACCGACGCGGACCTCGTCCCGTTCGGTGAGGGTGTCGACGTCGTCATCCACGCGTCCGACGAGTCCCTGGACAACATGCCGGACGTCGTCCGCGACATGCACGCCAAGTCGGGTCTGACCGACGAGGTGCGGCAGTCGACGGTGACGATGGCCGAGGCCGAGAAGCTCGTCCTCGACTACATCCGCGAGCACGTGCCCGAGGGCCGCTCGGCGCCTCTGTGCGGCAACTCGATCGCCACCGACCGCGGCTTCCTCGCCCGCGACATGCCCGAGCTCGACGGCTACCTGCACTACCGGATGGTCGACGTCAGCTCGATCAAGGAGCTGTGCCGGCGCTGGTACCCGCGCATCTACTACTCGCAGCCGGAGAAGGGGCTCGCCCACCGCGCGCTCGCCGACATCCGCGAGTCGATCCGCGAGCTCGAGTACTACCGCCGCACGGCCTTCGTGCCCCTGCCCGGCCCGACCACCGACGAGGCCCAGGCCGCGGCCGCGTCGGTGGTCGCCGAGGACCGCGCCGGCGTCGTCGCGGCAGAGTCGTCGCAGGCCGGCCCCGCCGGCGGCCAGGCACCCCCGCCGGGCGCCTAGCCACGGTTTCGGCGCCGGCCCCGACCGGACATCCCCGCGCCGTCCGCCTCGAGCCACGGGGGCGACCCACCCGTCGCCACTGCCTCGAGGAGGCTCGATGCCGCACGTCACCGCCGTCGCCGACCAGCGGTGGGAGACCTGGGACGACCCCGTCCGGGGACGCCTCGACTGGTGCCTGCTGGACGACGGCCGCAGCCCGTCCCCCGAGTCCGTGACGACGGGCGTCATGACGTTGGGCGAGGACGGCTGGCTGGGCCGGCACCGTCACGCCGCGCCCGAGGTCTACTACGTCCTCGAGGGCGACGCGGTGGTCGCGGTCGACGACGACGAGGTCCGCGTCGGCACCGGGAGCCTCGTGCGACTGCCCGGCGACGCCGAGCACGGCATCCGCGCCGTCGACGGCTCGGTGCGCGTGCTGTTCGTCTTCCCGACCGCGCCCTTCGACCACGTCGCCTACCGCTTCAGCGCGGACGCCGTCGCGTGAGGGCTCCCGGTCGCAAGCCGCTCGCGCCCGGCTTGTAGGCTCGTACGCGACTCACCGGGGCCTCCCCGGAGAGGCCAATGGTGGGTGTAGCTCAGTTGGCAGAGCACTGGGTTGTGATCCCAGGTGTCGCGGGTTCAAGTCCCGTCACTCACCCGGACGGCAGTGGTCCACCCGCTGTCGGATCGGAACGCTGGCTTTGCTAGGGTTTCGATCACGCGCCGTTAGCTCAATGGGCAGAGCAAGTGACTCTTAATCACTGGGTTCGGGGTTCGAGTCCCTGACGGCGCACCCTTTTCGCAGGTCACAGCTCTACGGAGCGATCTTCCAAGTGACTCCAGATCGTTCCGGGGCACGTTTACTCCGGGCGAGCAAGCTAGTTGAAGATCTTTAGTGTGTAGATTTTCTTGACCAGCCGACGTGACCTGAGCGCTCGAGCATGACCCACGGGATGTGCTCAAAGATCTCGGCGATGTGCGCGTACGCCAGATTCGTCAGCTCTGATCGGTACGCACCCGAGTGGAACGACTCCACAAGCCGGCGCGTCGCGCCTTGAGTTCGTCGACGACCGGTGGCGTGTCCCACGGACCGAGCTCCAGACGCTGCGCGGCGGAGGGTCGGCTCGACTGGGTGATCGTCTTCTCAGGGAGGGCCCGCGCCTCGCTCCGCAACGCCTCGGCTTTCGCGCCCAGTTCGAACTCCACCGCACGTCCTTCCCGCGACACCGGCGATCGGAGGGGCCGAGCCGACGCGTGCCGCGTCGGTACACCGCTGTCCGGGGGACCAGCGCAACCTGATCAGAACTGATTCATGGGTCGATCTTGCTGTCGCTGGGTTGCCCTTCGGCCCTCATCAGCCGCGCCTGCGCCTTCGACCGCGCCCTCGGGTTGGACGCCCTGTTTCGCGCGACCCGCTGGACAACGGCCAGCACCCGACGTCGCCGCCACGAAGACCCCCTTGTCCACTCCGGTTCCACGGCAATCTGGACGTTTCCGCCGACCCAAGGTGCTGGAACGGATGCCCACCTGACTGTCGCATCATCTTCGCGCCAGCACGCGAGCGGAATGACCTGGGGCGATGGGCGCCGCGCCGCCAGCGGTGCGGCAACAGTTGACTTGCATGTCAACTTGTGAGTACAGTCACCTCCAGCTCGAGAGGGAGCGCTTCCGGCGAGGCGGTGGCGCGACGGCCACCGGCGTGGATCCCGTGACGGGCCACCCGAGAACACGGTGGCCTGCAGGAGCAGACAGAGATTCCGATCAGCTGCCCGTCGGCGGGCTGCGTTCACGGCAGAACCAGTCGTAGGGCGAGGGAGACGAGCGCGGTGGCCAGCACTGAGTCGGCGACACAGAAGTCCCACTACCAGTCGATCACCGACAGGATGGCGGCCGATTCGGGAATGGGCCTGGCGGCCTTGCGCTCCATCTTCGAGGAGCTCGCGGACCTCGCGGCGGAGCCGGAGGACGTCACCTACGCCGAGGTCGACACGGCCGGAGCGCGGGGCATCTGGTGCAAGCCGCTGGCCGCCGCGCCCGATGCCGCCGTCCTCTACACCCACGGTGGCGGGTTCGTGGGGAACACCGCCAGCAGCCACCGCAAGATGGCGGGGCACCTCGCGAAGGCGGCCGGCGTGGCGACCTTCGTCCTCGACTACGCCCTCGCTCCCGAGCGACCGTTCCCGTCCCAGGTCGAGGAAACAGTGGCGGCGTACCGCTGGCTGAACGAGCAGGGCTTCCCGACCGACCGCATCGCGGCGGCCGGCGACTCAGCGGGTGGCAACCTCGCCATCGCGGCGACGCTCAAGCTCCGCGAGCTCGGGGAGCAGCTCCCCGCAGCGATCTGCGCGTTCTCGCCGTGGGTGGACATGGAACACCTGGGCAAGACACTCGAGACCAACGCCGACACGGACGCGCTTGTCTCCATGGGCGTGGTCACCCTGATGGGTCAGATGTACCTCGGCGAGTCCGGGTCGCCGACCGACCCCCTGGCCAACCCTCTGCACGCCGACCTCAGCGGGTTGCCTCCGCTGTTCATCGCCGCAGGTGAGCACGAGACGTTGCTCGACGACTCCGAACGCCTCGCCCAGCGCGCTCGCGACTCCGGCGTCTCGGTCGAGTTCACCACCTACCCCGAGCAGCAGCACGTCTTCACCTTCATGGCAGGACGGGCGCCCGAAGCAGATCAAGCAATCTCGGCGGCGGCCACCTGGCTGCGGCCTCACCTCGGGTTGTCCTGAACCCGACCCTGCCGCACCGCCTCGTTGACACTCGAGCGAAGGAGACCCTTCCGTGTCCGACCCAGAATCCACGTCCGTGGACACCGACGCCGTCGTGGTCGGCGCGGGGTTCGCCGGCATCCGCATGCTCATCGAACTCCAGAAGCTCGGCCTCACGGCCGTGGCCCTGGAGGCCGGCTCCGACCTGGGCGGGACCTGGTACTGGAACCGCTACCCGGGCGCCCGCACCGACAGCGAGAGCTGGTCGTACTGCTTCCCGTTCCCGGAGATCGAGCAGGCCTGGAACTGGGTCGAGCGCTACCCCGGTCAGGAAGAGGTCCAGCGCTACATCGGCTTCGTCGCCGACCGCTTCGACGTCCGCCGCAACGTCCGCTTCGGCCAGCGGGTGACCTCGGCGCACTACGACGACGCCAGCGCGCGGTGGGCCATCACCACCGAAGACGGCTCGAGCTTCACCTGCACGTACTTCTTCACCGCGCTCGGGCACCTCTCCGTGCCCCAAGAGCCCACCTTCCCCGGGCGTGGCTCCTTCCGGGGCGAGGTGTACCAGACCTCTCAGTGGCCGAAGGAGAAGGTCGACTTCACCGGCAAGCGCGTGGCCGTCATCGGCACGGGAGCGTCAGGGATCCAGGCGATCCCCCACATCGCCCAGGCGGCCGAACACCTGACGGTCTTCCAGCGCACCCCGAACTACGTCATGCCGGCCCAGAACCACGACCTCGACGACGACTTCCGGCGCACCATCAAGGACTCCTACCCCGAAGTCTGGTCGATGGCACGCAACCACGTGTTCGGCTTCCCGATGGGCCCGGCCGGACGCACGTACGACGACGTGGCCGACGACGCCGAGCGCGACCGCATCTTCGAGGAGGGTTGGCAAGCCGGCGGGTTCCACTTCGTCTTCGAGACCTTCGACGACCTGATCCTCGACCAGCGGTCGAACGACGCGGCCGCCGAATTCATCCGGAAGAAGATCCGCGACACCGTCCACGACCCCGCTACCGCTGAGCTGCTGAGCCCGCGCGGCTACCCCTACGTCTCGAAGCGCCCTCCGTCGGGCACGAACTACTACGAGACCTTCAACCGCGACAACGTCTCGCTGGTCGACATCAGCCAGAACGCGATCGAGACCCTCACCGAGACCGGATTGCGGACCGGCGGCCAGGACTACGAGTTCGACGTCATCGTGTTCGCGACGGGCTTCGACGCCGTCACCGGGGCGATCTCGAAGATCGACATCCGCGGCGAGCACGGCGTCGAGCTCAAGGAGCAGTGGAGCGGCGGTCCGGAGACGTTCCTGGGGATCGGCAGCGCCGGTTTCCCCAACATGTTCATGATCTGTGGGCCGCAGAGCGCCTACGCGAACATCCCGGTCATCATCGAGAAGGTCGTGGAATGGTTGTCGCGGGCCATCGAGCACATGCGTGAGCATGGCTACCAGTCCATGCAGCCGACCCCGCAGGCGGTCGAGGGGTGGACCAAGCTCGTCGCGGACATCTTCGGCATGACCTTGCTGCCCGCGGGCGAGTCGGCGCACTCCTGGTACCTCGGTGCCAACACCCCGGGGAAGCCTCGACGCGTCCTGTTCTACTTCGGTGGCGCCGCCGGCTACTTCCAGGAACTCGACAAGGTCGCCGACGCCGATTTCGAGGGGTTCGACTTCTCCCAGGCCCCCGCCGTCGCGGCCCGCTGACGCTCTCGACAGAAACGAGGTCCGATGTTCGTCGTCGTCAGTGCCTACAACCGGGCGTTCGGTCGCGGCGAGCCCGTGCGCAGTGAGCACCTCGAGTTCGTGAAGAGCTGTCACGACGACGGACTGTTCGTCGCGTCGGGTCCGCGGCGACCCGCCGTCGGCGGCCTCATCATCGCGCGCGGCGACGACGAGCAGGAACTACGGACTCTGATGCTGAAAGACCCCTTCGTCCGCGACGGGATCGCCTCCTACGAGTTCTTCGGGTTCCGTCCGTCGCGGGCTGTCGGACCCGAACTCGCCGAACAGGACACCGTCCTGCACGAGTGACCCTTCCGGACAGGACAACCGAGGGAACGACCACAATGACTGATCCAGCCGCGTCCCGCGGCTCCGCGATCCTCGCGTCGAGCACGCTGCCGGAGTTGCTGTCCCACGCAGCACGCGACGGCGAGGTTCCCTTCCTCCGTTGCCCGGAGCGGACCTTGACCTATGCCGAGTTCGCGCACGCCGTCGACCAGTTCGCGAGCGGCCTGCGCGAGCTCGGGATCACCCAGGGGGATCGCGTCGCCATCGCCGCCCCCAACTCGGCGGAGTGGCTGATCACCTGGTTCGCGACGGCCAAGGTCGGCGCGATCCTGGTGACGCTGAACGTGGCGTACCGGGAGCGCGAGTTCGACTTCATGCTCAACCAGTCCGGCTCGGTGATGCTGCTGACCAGCGCGCAGGACGGGGGCTTCGACTTCGTCTCCTTCCTCGACCGTCTCCGTCCGCAGATACCCTCCGTTCGACACTTCGTGTTCCTCGGCGGTGCGGGCTTCCCAGGCAGTCACCGGTGGGAGGATGTCCGTGTTCCCGACGACGGCCCCGCTGCCGATCCGGACACCGGTCTCGTGGCCCCCGAGGACCCTGCGGTCATCCTCTACACGTCGGGGACCACCGGCGAGCCCAAGGGCGCGACGCTCACCCACGCCGGCATCCTCGCGTCCGCCAGCGCGCAGGCCGAGCACCTCGCCCAGACATCCGGCGACGTCGCGATCGGTCACATGCCGCTCAACCACGTCGGTGGACTGACCTGCACGGTCACTGCCTCGATGGTGGTGCAGGGCAGCGTGGCCCTCCTGCCCCGGTACAGCCCGGCACAAGCGCTGAACAGCATCGGGCGACACGGCGTCACCATCTTCATCGGCGTCCCGACGATGTACACGAAGATGATGGAACTGCCCGAGTTCTCCGGCATGGACGTCTCGTCGGTCCGCACGTGCGTCATCGGTGGGTCGAACGTCGAGCCGGCCATGGGCCGGCGCATCATCGAGGCCTTCGACGGCGCACGCCTGGCCAACCTGTACGGGCTGTCGGAGACAGCGGGTGGCTGCATCATCTCCGCCGCGGACGACGACCTGGACACCCTGGTGGAGACCCTGGGCGTGCCCATCGGGGACTTCGAGGTCCGCATCGCCGACGACGACAACCACGCCCTTCCGCCCGACGCCGACGGCGAGCTCCAGATCCGGGGCGACTGCGTCTCCCCCGGCTACTGGGACCTGGAAGCACCGTCGACCTTCCTGCCGGACGGCTGGCTCGCCACCGGCGACATGGCGCTGCGACGCCCGGACGGACGCGTGACGCTGCGCGGCCGGAAGAAGGAGATGTACATCCGCGGCGGTTACAACGTCTACCCCGCCGAGGTCGAGAACGTCATCGCGGGCGAACCCTCGGTCGCCATGTGCGCGGTCATCGGCGTGCCCGACGAGGTGAACGGCGAGGTCGGGAACGCCTACGTCGTCCCGGCGGCGGGAGCCACCGCCGATCCGGAGGCGCTGCTCGACCTGTGTCGGATCAAGCTGGCCCGGTACAAGGTCCCCGCTCGGATCGTCGTCGTCGACTCGTTGCCGCTCACCCCTTCCGGAAAGATCAAGAAGGTGGCGCTACGGGACGCGATGGTCTCGCCGTAGCGCGATCGAGCGGCCCTCCGCCAGCTCCACAATCGTCGATCGTTCTCTCCCGACAATCACCAGGAGGAATCCGTGTCCACGGACAAGAACAAAGAAATTGTACGAAACGCCTGCCAGTACATCAGTGACCGCGACTTCCCCGCGTTGTTCGACCTCATCGACGAGGACGGCACCTGGACGCTGCCGAATCGACCGGACCGGTTCGCGTACGGAGGTCGCTACGACAAGCCGGGCTGGAGGAATCTCCTCGAGGGCTTCCTCAACCCGTTCGACGAGTTCCGCTTCGACGTGCACACCCTCACGGCGGAGGAGGATCGCGTCGTCGTTGAGGCGACCACTGCGGGAGTCGGACCGGGCGAGGCCAAATACAACAACAACTACCTGCTGATGTTCAAGCTGCGCGACGGGAAAATCTACGAAGTGACGGAGTCGCTCGACCCCTTCCAGGTTCTCGTCTATGTCGAGCAGATTCCGACCTCGTCGTAGTCCTTGGTCCAACTGCTGGCTCACCGGGCGGCACGGAGAGAGACCCGGCGGCGGCCGTGCCCGCGCCCCGGTGCGTGACCGATACCGCCGACGGAGAACGTGAGGATGTGGAGCAGTGATTGCAGGACGCGTCCCGCTCGGCCCGCGAGTCCGGCAGACGCCGCACGGAATCACGCGACCAACGAGGTGGCCGACGTGGCTGTCCTGACCTCGACGCTCGAACCAACCTCCGATCGCTTCCAGATCGACCGCAGCGCGATGCTGGCAGCACTGGCCGAACTCGAGGTACTGGCCGCCCGCGTCCTGACTGCCGGCGGCGAACGAGCGGTGGCGAAGCACTGGGCTCGAGGGAGCCTGCTGGCTCGTGAACGGATCGACCTGCTGCTCGACCAGGACGCCCCGTTTCTCGAGCTGTCGATGTTCGCTGGCGCCCACGAGCCGGACGAGCAACCCGGCGGACGACTGATCACCGGGATCGGGCCGGTGTCCGGCGTCGAGTGCGTGATCATCGCGAACGAGCCCACCGTGAAGGGCGGATCGCTCAACCCGTCCTCGGTGGCGCGCCAGCTGCGCGCGCTCGACATCGCCGGGCACAACCGCCTGCCCGTGATCAGCTTGGTGCAGTCGGGCGGAGCCGATCTCCCCCGCCAAGAGGAGATCTTCGTCAACGGTGGGCGCATCTTCCGCGAGCTCACCCGGCTCTCCGCGGCAGGTATCCCCACGATCGCGCTGGTGTTCGGCAGCTCGACAGCCGGCGGCGCCTACGTGCCGGGCATGAGCGAGTACACGGTCTTCGTCAAGGAGCAGGCGGCGGTCTACCTCGGTGGCCCGCCGCTGGTGAAGATGGCCACCGGCGAGGACGTCGACGACGAGACGCTGGGTGGGGCCGAGATGCACGCCCGCGCATCCGGGCTCGCCGACTACCTGGCCGTCGACGAGCGTGACGCCCTGCGGATCGGCCGGCAGATCATCGCCCACCTCGGATGGCGTAAGCAGGGCCCGGGCCCCTCGCTGCCCGCCGACGAGCCGCTCTTCCCGGCCGAGGAGCTCCTGTCCTGTGCCGCGGCCGAGGCGCGACGGTCGGTCGAGGTGCGCGACGTCCTCGCCCGCGTCCTCGATGGGTCCCGATTCGACGAGTTCAAGCCTCTCTACGGCACCCAGCTCGTCTGCGGGTGGGGCTCGCTGCACGGCTTCCCGGTCGGGGTCCTCGCGAACAACGGGATCCTGTTCTCGGAGGAGTCGCAGAAGGGCGCGCACTTCATCCAGCTCGCCAACGCGCGGGACACCCCGTTGCTCTTCGTCCAGAACATCACCGGGTTCATGGTGGGTTCCGCGGTCGAGCGGGGCGGCATCATCAAGGACGGCGCCAAGCTGATCAACGCTGTCTCCAACTCCGCCGTCCCGCACCTCACGTTGATGATCGGCGCGTCGTACGGCGCCGGCAACTACGGGATGTCGGGGCGCGCCTTCGATCCCCGGTTCGTGTTCACCTGGCCCAACCACCGCATCGCGGTCATGGGTGGGACCCAGCTCGCCGGCGTCATGTCGATCATCCGGAGAGCGGCCGCCGAGCGGTCCGCGAGCTCCTACGACGAGGCCACCGACGCCGCGGTCCGCGCCGAGACCGAGGCGATGATCGAGGCGCAGTCGAGCGCGTTGAACGCCACCGGTCACCTGTGGGACGACGGGGTCATCGACCCGCGCTACACCCGCACGGTCCTCGGGCTCGCGCTCTCCGCCGTGCATTCCGGCCCGGTCGAGGGCACCACCCGATTCGCGCCCTTCCGGATGTGAGGCACTGGTGACCACGATCCGCAGCCTGCTCGTCGCGAACCGGGGCGAGATCGCCCGGCGAGTGTTCCGCACCGCCGGTGCGCTCGGGATCCGGAAGATCGCGGTGTTCTCCGATCCCGACGCCGACGCCCCCCACGTGCGGGACGCCGACGTGGCCGTCCCGCTCGGTGGCTCGACAAGCACCGAGACGTACCTCGATCTGGAGAAGGTGCTCGACGCCGCGCGCCGGTCCGGGGCCGACGCGATCCACCCGGGCTACGGGTTCCTCTCGGAGAATGCCGAGTTCGCCATGGCGTGCTCCGAGGCCGGCGTCCTCTTCGTCGGGCCCGCCCCCGACTCCATGACGGAGATGGGGCTGAAGAACCGGGCCAAGGAGATCGCTCGCAAGGCCGGAGTCCCGGTCCTGCCCGACGCCGTCATCGAGGGCGACGACGAGACCTCGTGGCGCGAGGCCGGCGACCAGGTCGGTTACCCCCTGCTCGTCAAGGCGATCGCGGGTGGCGGGGGCAAGGGCATGCGCCGTGTCGATGGGCCGACCGACCTGGTCGAAGCGATCCGGGGCGCCCGCCGCGAAGCAGGTTCGTCGTTCGGCAACACCACGGTGTTCTGCGAGCGCTACCTGGCTGTCGCGCGACACGTCGAGATCCAGGTGTTCGGCGACGCCCACGGCAACGCGATCCACCTCGGGGAGCGCGAATGCTCCGTGCAGCGACGACACCAGAAGGTCCTGGAGGAGGCCCCGTCCCCCGCCGTCGACGCGGAGCTGCGCGAACGCATGGGAGCGACGGCGGTGTCGCTCGTCCGGGAGCTCGGCTACCTCGGCGCCGGCACCGTGGAGTACCTGCTCGACGACAGCACAGGACAGTTCTACTTCCTGGAGATGAACACCCGACTCCAGGTCGAGCACCCGGTCACCGAGGAGGTCACCGGCCTCGACCTGGTCCGTCTCCAACTCGACGTCGCGCAGGGCAAGCCTCTCGGCTTCACACAGCGGGAGGTGCACCAGCGGGGTCACGCTCTCGAGGTCCGGCTCTACGCCGAGGACACCACCCGCGACTTCCTCCCCACACCGGGGCCGCTGTACCGCTACTCGCACCCCGACCTACCGGGTATCCGCTTCGAGGACGGCGTCGCGGCTCCCGGTGAGGTGTCTGCGTATTACGACCCCATGCTCGCCAAGATCGTCGCGCACGGCGAGAGCCGGGTGGAAGCCGCCGCCCGGCTCGCGGCCGCGCTGGACGCGACGCAGGTCCACGGGACGATCACCAACCGCGAATCCCTGGTCGCGCTGCTGCGCGACCCGGACTTCCTCGCGGGCGAGACGCACACCGATTTCCTCGACCGGCACCCCGACCTGCTGTGTCCGCGGCGGACGACCCCCGATGTCGTGCACCTCGCCGCCGCCGTGGCGGTCGGCGCCGCTCTCCGACGCGCTGCCGCCCCCGTCGCCATCCGCGTCGAGCCCGGCTTCCGGCTGATCCCCGGCCGCCCGCTGACGTCGGCCACGTGGACAGCTGCGGACGACCACGAGATCGAGATCGGCTACTGGCTCGGCGCGGCGAGCGGTGACACCGCCCTCACGCTCGAGGTGGACGGTGAAGGCCACGAGCTCGGGTTGCGTGGCCTCGGTACCGACGAGGTCAGGGTGAGGTTCGCGGGCCTCGAGCACCACTGCACGGTCGTCGAGTACGCCGACGGGTCGGTCTGGGTGAACTCCCCCGGGGCCCAGACGTCGTGGCGGCAGGACCCGCGGCTACCGGACCCGGACGCCGTCGCCGCCGGCGGTGGTCCCGTCGCCCCGATGTCGGGGACCGTCGTGCACGTCGGGGTCGCGCCCGGTGACGTGGTGGAGACCGGCCAGACGCTGGTCGTCCTCGAGGCGATGAAGATGGAGCACCCGGCCCTGGCGGCCGGTCCGGGCGTGGTCGACGCCGTCCTCGTCGAGGTCGGACAGTACGTCGAGGCCAAGGCCGTACTGGTCGCCGTGACCCCGCAGGCGGACTCGTGACCACGCCACCGCTGCGAGTCGCGAACTGCTCTGGATTCTTCGGCGACCGTCTTTCCGCCGCGCGGGAGATGGTCGACGACGGACCGATCGACGTCCTCACCGGCGACTGGCTGGCCGAGCTCACCATGGGTGTCCTGCTCAAGCAGCGCGACCGCGACCCGGAGGCCGGGTACGCGCGGACCTTCCTCACGCAGCTCGAGGACGTGCTGGCGGACTGTCTCGAGCGCGGAATCCGCATCGTGTCCAACGCCGGCGGTCTCAACCCGCGCGCCTGCGCGGCGAAGGTCGAACAGATCGCCTCGAACCTCGGGCGTACCGTGCGGGTCGCGGTCGTGGACGGCGACGACGCCACAGAGGTCGTTCGTCGCGCACGCGACGACGGTTGGACCGCTGCCCACCTGGACACGGCGACACCGTTCGATGAGCTCGGCGTCGAGGTCGACGTCGCGTCGGCCTACCTCGGATGTTGGGGCATCGCCGAGGCGCTCCAGGAGGGGGCCGACATCGTCATCACCGGACGGGTGAGCGACGCGTCGGTCATCGTGGGTCCGGCCGCCTGGCACTTCGGGTGGGTGAGAGATGACTGGGACGCCCTCGCGGGAGCCGTCGCCGCAGGCCACGTCATCGAGTGCGGAGCCCAGGCCACCGGCGGGAACTTCTCCTTCTTCTCCGAGGTCCCGGCGCTCGAACGCCCCGGCTTCCCGCTGGCCGAGATCGCGGCCGACGGGTCTGCCGTGATCACCAAGCACCCGGGGACCGGCGGCGCCGTCACCGTGGAGACGGTCACGGCTCAGCTGCTCTACGAGATCGACGGGCCCCGCTACCTCAACCCCGATGTCGTCGCACGATTCGACACGCTCACCCTCGAGCAGGAGGGACCGGACCGGGTCCGGGTCTCGGGAACGCGGGGCGAGCCGGCCCCGGACGCGGTGAAGGTCGGTCTGATCACGACGCCGGGCCACCGCAACAGCGTCACATTCGTGATCACGGGCGACGAGGTGCCGGCGAAGGCGGACCTCGCCCAGCGTGCCCTCTGGACGGCGATCCCCGGCGGGGAGAAGGCCTTCGACGAGGTCGATGTCCGCCTCCTCCGCACCGACCGCCCCGACCCTGGGGCGCCCGACGAGGCCACGGCGTTGCTGACGGTCAGCGTCTCCAGCCGTGACCGTTCCTCCGTGGCGCAGCTGGCCCGCGCGGCCGTCGAGACTGGGCTGAGCAGCTATCCCGGCTTCTACCTCACCGCGCCACCGTCCGGCGGCTCGGCCTACACCGTGTTCTGGCCGACCCTGCTGCCCACCGCGGACTTCCCCCAGACCGTCTCGTTCGAGGGCCGCGAGTGGACGGCGGCACCCCCTCCCACCCAGCCCGTTCCACCCGCTCCACCCACCGCTGCGCCCTCGCCGGCCCGGTCCCTTGCGGGACCCACCGTCCGCTCACCCCTGGGGACCGTCCTGGGCTCCCGGTCGGGCGACAAGGGCGGCAACGCCACGCTCGGGGTGTGGACGCGCGACGACCGCACCTACGACTGGCTGACGGGCTGGCTCACCGAGGACCGCTGGCGCGAGCTGCTCCCCCAGGCTCGCGGGCTGGCCCTCCGTCCATGGTGGATGCCGAACCTCCGGGCCGCCGGCGTGACCGTCGTGGGCCTCCTCGGACGGGGTGTGGGCGCCAACCTGCACCTCGACTCGCAGGGCAAGGGGCTCGGCGAGTACCTGCGGGCACGGCACGTCGAGCTCCCCGCGGCGCTCCTTGAGGTGCCCGGGGCCGCGGGAGCGTCAGCTCCCAGACCCGACGGCGTCTGAGGACCGGGGCGCACCCCGCACCGCTGGTGTCGACGAACTCTGGACCAGCCGCCCCGACTCGTCGAGCCTCATCCCGATGGCCTGGGCCCAGAGCCTGGTCAGGGTCTCGACAGCCAGCTCCTCGTCATACGGGACGCCGTGGAAGAACCACAACAACGTGAAGTGCTCGATCATCCCGCCCAACATCGACGCCGCCATCGCGGCATCGAGGTTCGGGTCGGCGAGCCCCCGCTCCTGGAGCCGTCGGATGCCGGCCTCGTTGCGGAGGAGGAACGGCTCGCGGATGCGGAGCTTCAGTTCACGGAACTGGGGGTCGCGGTAGGCGAGCTCCTCGATCATCGCGATCAGCTGCGCATTGCGTGCTGCCACGACGAGGTACTGGCGGTTGCTCGCCCGAATCTTGTCGACCACGTCCCCGTCGGACTTCGAGCGCGCCTGGGACGCGTTGTACATGTCCCCGGTGACGGAGGTGAACAGCTCGTCGAGCACCGACTCCTTGGAGTCGAAGTAGTGATAGAAGACCCCGTAGGACGTGCCGGCCCGCTTCGCGATGTCCGAGATGCGCGCGTCGCGGAAACCCAGCTCCTCGAACACCTCGCGGGCAGCGTTGATCAAGGCTGCCCGAGTCCGCCGACCTCGCGTCGTCGTCGGGGTCGACGACGTGCCGGACAGGAACGCCCCGGCCTGACTCGACCCGGACCCACCGCGTGGCCGTCTCGGTGGGCTCGCCTCCGGTCGGGCCATCGGTTCCTCCCTCGCTCGCTGCGGTGATCCTACCGCGGTGTCGTCGGCGCGACCACGAAAGCCCGACACCTTTGTTGACAAGGGTGTCGACGCAGGGCGGGCCGAACGAGCAGGTCAACGCCGACCATACGAGGTCGCTCGCAACAGTAGTGACTATCGAGTCGACTCGTCGCCGCCGACCCGCTGTACGGCATCGACAGCCTGGGAGCTGAACTCTCTCTGCGAGACGCGGAGCTTGACGCGCTCGCACTCCGGCTCGAGGGCGGTCGTGGTGCGAATCGGCCGCATGGGTCGACACTGTGCCCGTCCGATCCACTCTGCTGGACGGTGACGAGCGATGCCGGAGCATCCAAATCGGTTGCTGGTCCTGGTAGCGGCCGTGGCCCTTGCGACTGTCGTGGTGGCGGGTTGCGCAGCCGGACCGCCCGCTGCGGGCTCGCCCGTCGGCGCCGTCGGTTTCCTCGACGCCGTGATCGCGCAGTCTCCCCTCGAGGACGGGCAGGCGCTCGTGACCCTCCCTGCGAGCATGAGCGGATCGAACCTGCTGGTCGCCGTCGCCATGGGTGACGGACCCGGCCCGGGCGAGGTCAATGCCGAGGCGCAGCACACCCACCTGATCGACAGCGCGGGACACCTCTGGAACCAGCGCGAGCACCACATCGTTTTCGGCTCGATCATCGACGTGTACACGGCCCCGGCCAATGGTCGAGAGCAGGGCTCCACCCTGAGCAGTGAGCTGATCATCAAGGGCGGCGACGAGGGCCACTGCCTGACAGTGCTCGCCTACCGCAACGGCCGCTTCCACTCCACCACCAGCCGCAACGGCAACTTCGGCATCCCGCAGCTTATGCAGGACGCTCCGGCCGGAGCGGATGTACTCACCGCGTTCGGAGACGGCCGCGAGAACACACCCGCCACCCCCGTCACCGGCTTCCGCCCACTCAACATCCTGCCCGTCGACGGCGGGCCGCGTGGCGACCGAGACCTCTACCAGCTCAACCGCCTCGACCCACCCGGCTCCTGGCCCGGCGGCGGGATGCTCACCGGCAACCTCGCCCCACAAGCCTCCGGCTACTGGGGCCTGGTCAACATCAACATCACTCCCGCCTCCTGAGCGAGCCAGCCCTACCGGTTGGGGTTCGACGTCACCGGATGTGCCCTGTGCGGAGCTGCTGGAGGTCGCCGCGACCGGGGTGATCCTGCGGGACGGGCCGGCCGGCTGAAGGTCGGCGCCGCCTCCTCCGAGCGCTCCCGGTTGCTGGAGATGTTCGCCGTGACGCACGAGGTCGCGTCGTCACCAGCAGTGATCTGGCGGCCGACCGGTTGCGGTCGGTGGGCTCGGGGTCCTGTCGGCCCAGGCTGGGCAGCACCCGGTGGTGGGCGGGAGCCACGGACCCGGGCCCGGGCAACCGTGGTCGGACCAGCGCGGCCCTCGCGACGGCGCGCTCGCACCGGTGTCGTTCTGGCACCGCCGCGGGAGGTGTAGGTCGGTCGACCGCGGCGATGGTCGACATCCTGGACGAGCGAGTCATCGCGCCTGGCGGCGTTGACAGCGATCGGCTCACGGGCCAATCGTGGGACCCGCTCAGGTGGGGCTGAAGGCTGGAGGGAAGAAGGCGACCTCGTATGCGGGGCAAACGTGGGAGACCGGATCATTCGACACAGTCGGCGAGTCGATCAGGCTGATCGGGTCGGCACGATCGTGGATCACGGTCAGGACGGCCCGTTCCTGGTGCGCTTCGAGAGGCGGGACCCGTGCCTGGTGTTTCCAGGACCGGACGCCGAGGTCGTCGTGGTGGACGATCCCTCATCATGAGCGTCAACGGTCAGGTGTCGTGTCGTTCCCCGGTCCCGAACCTCGGTGGTGGGCAGTCTGTCGCGCGGGCTCCGAGGCTCGGGCTGGGGGCTCTCGGGAGATGGCATGGGTCGGCGGCGTCGGGTTGCTGAGGTTCCTGACCTGAACGGCCTCTCAGTGCCCGATGCCGAGAACGCGGTGCTCGACGCCGGCCTGCTGCCCCGGCAAGTGTCGCAGGGCTCGGACCTTCCGTGCGCTGGCCGTCAGGACGGTGCGCTTGTTTGCGGGCAGGACCCGCGCCCGCACGCGCGCCTGGTCGCCGGTGGGCAGGTGTGCTTCTGGTGTGCGCCCACAGGAGACGACCCGCCCGGCGGCGGACGTGGGGGCTCCCGGCTGCCGCGAGGTCCCCGGCCCTTGTCGCCCACTGGCTCCAAGCCGTTCTGAACCGGCGACCCGGTTCGCGGGCCGCCTTGCGGCCACCGAGCTTCCCGCGTGCCAGCCCGGCGCATCGCCTCGAGGAGCCCGAAGACCGCCCTCCGCACGAGGGAGCGCCGGTGACCGGGTTCTATGTCGGCATCAGGCGCCTTTCGAGGCGCTGTCGACGATGGTCTCGTCGTGGCGCTGCTCGAAGTACTCAAGATCGCACCGGGGCCACGCTTACCCCGGACGATTTGACAGTCGGAGATCGTCTACGCAGTAGGTGCGAGATCTCTGTATGGCGCCCTTAATGGGAGGACGGCCTGCATCCGCTGACCCTGCGATACCTTGCTCTCAGCGGCTCCCAACCAGGTCGGTAGCCGCGCGGTGAGGGATGTGGCGAAATGATCGTTACCCTTGCGCTCTGCGCCGCCGTTCTCCTGGTGGCCGCGGTACTGGTCGGGACGAGCGTGCGGATCGTCCGCCAGTACGAGCGCGGAGTCGTGTTCCGTTTCGGCAGGGTGGAGCCCGGCACGACGAGAGCGCCCGGCATCGTCCTGCTCTGGCCGATCGCGGACCGGATGACGAAGGTCAACATGCAGATCGTGACCCTTCCCGTCCCGGCGCAGGACGGGATCACTCGCGACAATGTCACCGTTCGGGTCGACGCGGTCATCTACTTCCGGGTGGTCGATCCCGTCCGCGTCGCGGTGGACGTGCAGGACTACATGTCCGCAGTCGGGCAGCTCGCCCAGACGTCCCTGCGGTCGATCATCGGGAAGAGCGACCTCGACGACCTGCTCAGCAATCGCGAGAAGCTCAACCAGGGCCTCGAGCTGATGATCGACACTCCGGTGATGGACTGGGGTCTGCACATCGACCGGGTCGAGATCAAGGACGTATCGCTGCCCGAGTCGATGAAGCGTTCCATGTCGCGCCAGGCCGAGGCCGAGCGTGAACGTCGCGCCCGCGTCATCACCGCTGACGGCGAACGCCAGGCGGCGGCGACGCTCTCCGAGGCCGCGGAGACGATGTCGGACCACCCGGCCTCATTGCAGCTCCGTCTCCTGGAAACGGTCGTGGAGGTGGCGGCCGAGAAGAACTCGACACTCGTGCTGCCCTTCCCCGTCGAGCTGCTGCGGTTCCTCGAGCGCGTCACGCCCGAGGAGATCCAGGCCCCGACCGGGATGGACCGGGGCGCACGAGGGTCGGCGCCGTCCCTCCCCCTCCGGGACCTGACCGGGTCCACGGCACGAACCCGGTCGGCACTCCGCTCGACGGCCCGCGTGCGACCCCGGCCACGATCTCAGCCACGACCCCGGAGGAAGACGCCGGCACGCGCGACCTGGCGGTGACTCTGCTCCGGCGAACTCCGTGACGGCGCGGGTGCATGGCGGCCCGGCTGCCGGATGACCGCTGCCTGCACCACGACCGCCGCGGCGGTCCTCCTTGGGTTACCGCTCACGTCGGTTGCGGTGTTCGAAGGCGTCGACCTCGTCTTGGTAGGTGTTCGGCGCGGCCGTCGATGACACCGACCTCGCGACCGCGCGACCTCTCTCGAGTACCTCGACCAGGTCATCTGCCTCGACCCCCGGATCCCGGCCGGCTCTCGGATCGCCCCCGCCAGCCACATCACCGTGGTCAGCGACGACGGCCTCCTCGAGCGGCTCGCCCCGGCCCGACCGAGGTGGGGTCGGCGGGTTTCACCGAGTCGGGCCGGCCGTCAAGCGTCCATGGGTACGGCGACGGCGCCGTCCTGGGCGATGTCGTCCAGGGGCCGGCCACGGGTGTCCACCCCGAACGTCCAGAGCACGACGCCGGCCAGCAGGACGAGCACGGCGGTCGTGAAGAAGACGCCGGTGAAGCCCGCCACGCCCGCCACGGCCGCGATGAGGAACCCGTTGGCGACCCCCGAGCCGATCCCGCGCAACGCGGTGGGGAAGGGTCATCGCGTGGGCCCGGGCCTTGGCAGAGCCGCACTCACGAGCGGTCGAGTCCGCCGCGCCTGACCAGCTGTGAGGCGATCACGTTGCGCTGGATCTCGTTGGTGCCCTCCCCGACGATCATCAGCGGAGCGTCGCGGAAGTAGCGCTCGACGTCGTACTCGGTGGAGTAGCCGTAGCCACCGTGGATTCGCACCGCGTCGAGCGCGACCTCCATGGCGATCTCGGAGGCGAACAGCTTGGCCATGCCGGCCTCCATGTCGCAGCGCTGCCCTGCGTCGTAGCGCTCCGCGGCGTGCAGGATCAGCTGGCGGGCGGCGGTGATCTTGGTGCCCATGTCGGCGAGGTAGTGGCCGATCGCCTGGTGCTGCCAGATCGGTGTGCCGAACGCCTCGCGTTCCTGCGCGTAGCGCAGTGCGTCGTCGAACGCGGCGGTGGCGACGCCGAGGGCACGGGCGGCAACTTGGATGCGTCCCGTCTCCAGGCCCTTCATCATCTGCGCGAAGCCCTTGCCCTCGACGCCGCCGAGAAGCGCCTCGGCGGGCACGCGCATGTCGCTGAAGGCCAGTTCGCAGGTCTCGACACCCTTGTAGCCCAGCTTCGAGAGGTCCTTCGAGACCTCGAGGCCAGGACCGTGCTCGACGAGCAGGATCGACACGCCCCGGTGCTTGGGCTCGGCGGCCGGGTCGGTCTTGCACATCAGAGCGATCAGCCCCGAACGGCGGGCGTTGGAGATCCAGGTCTTGGACCCGTTGATGACGTAGCCCTCGGTGTCCGGGCGAGCGACCGTCGTCATGGCCTGCAGGTCGGAGCCTCCACCGGGCTCGGTGAGCGCCATCGTCGCGCGCAGCTCACCGGTCGCCATCCGCGGCAGGTAGCGGTCCTGCTGCTCGCGCGTGCCGAACTCGACGAGCAGCTTCGCGACGACCGTGTGTCCGCCCATCGCGCCGGCCAGGCTCATCCAGCCCCGCGCGAGCTCGGCGGTGACGAGCGCGTAGCAGGGCATCGACACCGGCGCCTCGCCCCACGGCTCGGGGACCGCCAGCCCGTAGATCCCCATCTCCTTCATCTGCTTGATGAACTTCTCGGGGTACGCGTTCGCGTGCTCCATCTCGCGGACCTGCGGCCGCACCTCGCGGTCGATGTACTCGCGGACGGTGTCGACGACGGCCTGTTCCTCGGTGTTCAGCGTGGCCACGGCAGGCCTCCTCGTTGGTGGTGATGGGTGTCGGGCTGCGAGATCCACCTCGCCGGCGCCGGACACGAGGTCCTTCTCCCTGCTCAACCGGCGATGGCGGGCAGCATCAGGACACGCCCGCCGCGGGCGGCGGTGATGACGAGTCGGTCCTGGTGCTCGCCCGCGAGGCAGACGTTGGTGGGAAAGGTGGGCTCGCCGAAGTCCAGCCGCTCGTGCAGCTCGCCGGTCGGCGCGTAGACGAGGACCGCGTCGGCGGCCGGCGACGCCGCGTAGAGAAGCCCGCGGCTGTCGAGCGCGAGGCCGTCCGGGCCGCCGCCAGGCAGGGTCAGGTCGTCGCCCGCCGGGTGCAGCCGGCCACCATCCCAGTGGTGCCTGCTGATGCGGCGGCGCTCCGTGTGCGCGAGCCACAGCGTGCCGGTGGCCGGTCCGAAGGCCAGACCGTTGGGGAAGTCCTGCTCGTCGAGCAGGACCTCGCACTCCCCGGTGGACGGGTCGAGGGCGAGCAGCCGTCCGCGGGCGGTGTCGCCGGGTGGGCCCGGGTCGGTGAACCAGACGCGCCCGTCGGGTCCGATCAGGAGGTCGTTGGGGGCCCGCGTCCCGGGAACGGGCAGGTCGAGGACGTCCTGCCGATCGTTCCCGGTCAGCCTCTGCAGGCCGGGCCGGGTGGGACGAGGCGAACGGCTGGCGCGCACGGCGCCGGCGTTCTGGGCGACCCAGACCGAGCCGTCGTCGGCCTCGGCCAGCCCGTTCGGTCCGCCACCGGTCTCGACGATGCCGCGGACGCCACCGCGCTCGAGGTCGACGTCCACGACCAGGCCGCGGGACATGGCCACGACGAGGAGCCGGCGATCGGAGGTGAACAGAGGTCCCTCGGTGAAGCCGATGCCCTCGGCAAGGACCTCCAGGGAGCGCAGGGAGGTCATCGGGTCCTCCTCACGAGGCCGTCCCGCAGCAGCTGCTTGCTGACCTTGCCGGTGCCGGTCAGCGGAATCTCCTCGGCCGCGAACAGCTCGATGCGCGCCGGGACCTTGTAGCTGGCGGCGCGCTCGCGGATCCAGGCGACGAGGGAACCGGGGAGATCGGGAGCGGGGCGTGACGCGACCACCGCGGCCACCATGATCTCGTCGCCGGCCTCGCCCGGGAGACCGACGACGTAGGCCTGGGCGACGTCCGGGTGCGAGTGCAACAGGTCCTCGACCTCGGCAGGTGCGATGTTGATCCCCTTGACCTTGAGCATCTCCTTGCGGCGACCGACGACGCTCAGGCGCCCGTGCTCATCGAGCACACCGAGGTCGCCGGTGCGCATCCAGCCACCGGGCCGGAACACGCCCTCGTCGAGGTCGGCGCGGTCGAGGTAGCTGTCGATGACGCACCCGCGGAGCTCGATCTCGCCGGTCCCGCCCGGCGGCAGGGCGGTGCCCTCCTCGTCGCAGACGCGGATCTCCTGCGTCGGGAGCACCGTCCCGCTCGTGTGGAGGCGGACGTCCCGGTCGTCGTCGGCGTCGGTCATGGCCGAGTGCCCGTACGCCTCGGAGAGGCCGTAGACGCTGCAGATTCCGTCCACCCCGAGCTCGTCGATCACCAGTCGCTTCTCCTCGGCGCTGAAACCGGTCGTCCCGGTGCGCAGCGAGGAGAGGTCGTGGGTCCCGAACGACGGCGCGGCCAGCAGCAACCGGGTGGTGGCGCCGAAGCCGTAGTACACGGTGCAGCGCTCGCGGGCGATGAAGGCCAGCGAGCGGTCGCCGTCGATCCGCGACTCGAGGCACAGGGTCGCGCCGACGCCGAGGGCCACGGGCAGGGCGTTGGAGCACCCGTACCCGAAGAACATCGGCGCACCGAGCCAGAGGCGGTCGTCCCGGCGCACGTGCTGGCGCCGGCCGATCTCGCGGGTGTTGGCCATCAGCTTTCCGTGCTCCAGGGGCACCGGCTTGGGCCGGGCGGTGCTGCCGCTCGTGAAGAGGATCAGCGCCACGTCGGTCGGCGCGGGGCGCGGCAGCTCCGCGACCGTGGACGAGTCGTACGCGGTTCCGCCGGGAGGGAGCTCGTCCTCCTCGGCCCAGACCAGCACGCCCTCGGACCGACGTCGGGGGAAGCCTGCGGCATCGAGCTCGGCGACGGTGTCGCGACCGAAGACCGTTCGGTCGGTGACCACGAGCCGCACGTCGGCCTCGTGGAGGACGTGCTCGAGCTCGGAGGCGCGGTACCAGGTGTTGAGCGGGACGACGGTCAGTCCGGCCCGGTGGGCGGCGAGGGCCATGACGACCCAGCGCACCCCGTTCGGGAGCAGGATCGCGACCCGATCGCCGCGGTGCAGTCCGCGACCGACGAGGTCGGCCGCGAGGCGGGTGCTGCGATCCTGCAGCTCGCCGTAGGTGAGTCGACCCTCGTCGCCCACGACCGCCTCCCCGTCGGGGGGTGCGAGATCCAGGGCGTCGACGAAGGTCTCCGGGTGGGCGACGGCCGACGGTGGTCCGTCGTCGTCGGTCACAGTTCTGATCATTGATCATCCTTGGTCGCCGGGCAGGTGCATCGAGCTCCTGCCCGATCAGTCGCTGAGGACCCCGGAGCGTTTGAGTGCCGCGACGACCTGGTCGCCCTCGTGCTGCATGTGCTCCCGGTTGGTCCGGTCGGCCTCGTGCGCGTCGCCGGCGCGCAGGGCGGCGACGATCGCCGCGTGCTCCTCGTTGGCCTGCGCGCTCGCAGCCGCGGGCAGGCTGTACACCTCCCGCGGGAGGTTGCGGGAGAGGTGGCGCAGCACCGAGAGCGTCCTACGACTGGCGCCGGTGCGGTTGATCAGGGAGTGGAACTCCCAGTTGAGGTCGTGCAGGAGCTCCGGGTCGTCGCTGACGCCCATCTGGGCGTGCAGGTCTTCGAGGCGCTCGAGCACGGGCTCGGTGATGCGCCGGGCCGCGCCCGCCGCGGCCAGCCCCTGGGCCATGCCGTAGATGCGGTAGTGGTCCTCGATGTCCTCGGCCCGTATCGGCACGACGTACGTGCCCCGGTGCGGCTCGGAGGCGACCAGGCCGTCGGCCTCGAGGGTGATCAGCGCTTCCCGAACGGGAAGACGGCTGACGCCGAGGTCGGCGGCGATCGTGTCCTGCGGTACGCGCTGTCCGGCGGCGAGGGTGCCGTCGAAGATCATGCTGCGGACGTACTCGGCGACCTCGATGCCGCTGCGCCGCCGCTGGATCGTCGGCCGGCCGGCCCGGCGTCCCGTCACGTCCGTCTCCCGCCCACGACGTTCCGGATAACGTATCAGCGTGGCGGGCTCGGCCCGGGGCGCGCTCACGACGCTGCCGCCGGTACCGCGAGCCCCCAACGCTCGAGCAGCGCCTCCGCGTCATCGGCCGGATCCGTGCGCAGCGGTGTCGCGGAGAGCCGGGGCGCCGGAGCCGGCTGGGGGTGGCCAGCGGTGTCGGCGACGAGCGTGGCGCGGGCGGTGAGGTGGGCGTCGGCGGCGGCCTCCTCCATGCTCAGCACGGGCGTGACGCAGGCGTCGGCGCCGTCGAAGCGCGTGGCCCACTCCGCGCGGCTGCGGGTGGCGAACGCGGCCGCGAGGCGGCCCTTGACCTCGGGCCACCGCTCGCGGTCCCACTGGTCCGCGACCGTGGCCGGGTCGATCCCGAGGACGTCGAGCAGCGCCCGCCAGAACTGTGGCTCGATGCTGCCGACGGCCATGTACTCGCCGTCGGCCGTGGCGTAGACGTCGTAGAACGGTGCGCCCGTGTCGATGTCGTTGGCCCCGGGCTCCCCCGGCCACCGTCCCTGCGCCGCGCGGCTCCAGATCCCCGTCATCAGGAGGCTGACGCCGTCGACCATGGCGGCGTCGACCACCTGACCGCGCCCGGTGCGGCGACGGTCGAGCAGCGCCGCGAGTACCCCGAAGGCGAGCAGCATCCCGCCACCTCCGTAGTCGCCGACGAGGTTGAGCGGTGGGACCGGGGCCTGGCCGCGGCGCGCGATCGAACGCAGGGCGCCGGTGAGGGCCAGGTAGTTGATGTCATGGCCGGGCTGGTGCGCGCGCGGGCCGTCCTGCCCCCAACCCGTCATACGGCCGTAGATCAGGCCCGGATCGGTGGTCCGGCACGGGTCGGGTCCGAGCCCCAGGCGCTCCATCACCCCGGGCCGGAAGCCTTCGAGGAGGACGTCGGCGTGGGCGACGACGTCGCGGGCCGACGTGAGGCCGGCGTCGCTCTTGAGGTCGAGCCCGATCCACGGGCGGCCGCGGAGCAGCGCGCCGCCGTCGGCCGGGCCCTCGGGGCGGTCGATGCGGATCACGTCGGCTCCCGCGTCGGCGAGGAGCATGGCGGCGAACGGTGCCGGGCCGAGGCCGCCGAACTCGACGACCCTGGTTCCTTCGAGTGGTCCAGTCACAGGTGGTCTCCTCATGATCGCGGGCGGGGTCGGGCGGCGTAGGGATCGGCCACGCTGCGCCCGCCGCAGACGGGGAGCACCTGACCGGTGACGTAGGTGGCGCCGGTGAGGAAGACGACGGCGTCGGCGACGTCCTCGGGGCGCCCGGCGCGGCCCACCGGGATCGCGCCGAGCGTGCGGCGTCGGATCTCCGGAGGCAGCCCGTCGGTCATCGCCGTGTCGACGAAGCCCGGGGCGAGCGCGTTCACGGTGATCCCGTGGGGTCCGAGCTCGAGGGCGAGGCTGCGCGTGGCGCCCACCAGCCCGCCCTTGGCCGTGGAGTAGGCCGTCGAGCCGAACGTTCCCAGCCACGCGCGGGAGGCGAGGTTGACGACGGCACCGCGGCCCCGCCGGGTCATCCCGACGGCAGCCAGCCGGGTCAGGGCGAGCGGCCCGAGGAGGTTGACGTCCTGGAGGCGGCGGAACGCCGCCGGGTCGAGCTTCGCGAGGCGTGCGTCGCGCAGCACCCCGGCGCAGTTGACCAGCGTGTCGATCCCGCCGAGGTCGTCGCAGGTGGCGATCACGGCGCGGCGCGAGTCGGCGTCGGCCACGTCGAGGATCACGCCGTGCGCCGGACCGGGCACCGCCGCGGCGGTCTCGCGCACGGCGTCCGCGTCGAGGTCGGCGACGACGACCGTGCGGCCGTCAGCCGCCATCCGGGAAGCGATGGCGCGGCCGATGCCGCCCGCACCACCGGTCACGAGGGCCACGGGTCCGTCGGTCGTCACGGCCGCAGCCTCCCCAGGTCGGTGCCCGCGGTCAGGTAGATCTCCTGGCCCGTGATGTCCTCGCCGGCGTCGCCGAGGAGCACCTCGAGCTCGGCGGCGATCGCCCGCACGGACGGTCCGGCCTCGTCGACGGCGATCACGTTGACGGTCACGCCGTCGCGAGCGAGCTCGATGGCGAGCGTGCGCGCCATCGAGAGCACCCCGTTCGTCACGGCCGAGGCTGCGGCGCCGTCGATGGTTCCCAGGAGCGGGGCGTGGGGCAGCACGAAGACCAGCCGTCCGCCGGCCGTGAAGGACGCCGCCGCCCGCTGGACGTGGTCGAGGACGGCGGCCAGGGCGTTCCCGACGTCGTGGTGGAGACGCTCGTCGTCGAGGGCGGCCAAGGGGGCCGGGCCCGGGACCCGCGGGACGACACAGCACGCCGTGGCGATCCCGGGAGCGACGCCGCCGAGCGCCTCGCGGACGGCCGGGGTGAGCGCGCCGTCGCCGAGCACGGTCGCGACCAGGTCGCGGCGGTCGTCGATCATCCCGGTCATCGGGCCATCACCACCGTGGTCACCGAGCCCCCGTCGGTGCCGTTCACGGTGCCGCCCTTGCAGTAGGCCAGCCCGGTGCGGGCGTCCTCGACCTGCCGGCCGCCGGCGTCCCCGCGCAGCTGCCAGGTCAGCTCGCACACCTGGGCGGCCCCGGTCGCGCCCACGGGATGGCCGCGCGAGAGCAGGCCGCCCGACGGGTTGACCGGGAGCCGGCCGCCGAGGGAGGTGTGTCCGGCGGTGCTCCAGGTGGCGCCCTCGCCGCGCGGGATCAGCCCGAGACCTTCCATCCGCACGATCTCGGCGATGGTGAAGCAGTCGTGCATCTCGACCAGGTCGACGTCGTCGGGGCCGACGCCCGAGAGCGCCCAGGCCTGCTCGCCGGCCCTCCGGGACACGTCCTCGGCGTTGAGGTCGCCGAGACCTGTCTGCACCGAGCCGCTGACCAGGCCGACGCCGAG
Organism: Actinomycetospora sp. CA-053990; assembly: GCF_050948445.1. NCBI lineage: Bacteria > Bacillati > Actinomycetota > Actinomycetes > Pseudonocardiales > Pseudonocardiaceae > Actinomycetospora > Actinomycetospora sp. CA-053990. The sequence goes on from NZ_CP192043.1 coordinate 4,561,789, forward strand.
CACCCGCGGTGTCGGCCCGTCGACCCCCAGTCGCCGAAGGCCCGCCGGGCTGCACAGCAGGACCGCCGCGGCGCCGTCGGAGATCGGGCTGCAGTCGAGGAGCCCCAGCGGCTCGGCGATCGGGCGGGCGTTCAGGACCGTCGGGAGGTCGATCGGCTTCTGGTACTGCGCGTACGGGTTGTGCACCGAGTGGGCGTGGTTCTTCACCGCCACCGCGGCGATCTGGTCGCGGCTGGCGCCGTGATCGGCCATGTACCGCCGGGCGCTCATCGCGTGACCTGCGGCCATCACGTAGCCGACGGCCGCATCGAGGTCACCCGGGTCCGGCCGGACGCCGCCCGCGACCCGGTCGGTCATCTTCTCGACGCCGATCACGAGGGCCACGTCGTGCAGCCCGGCGGCGAGGGCCACCCACGCCTCGCGGATCGCGGTGGCGCCACTCGCGCAGTAGTTCTCGTGGTTCGACACCGGCCGGCCGTCGAGGCCGAGCTGTGCGGCGACGCGCTGGCCGGCGACGGGGCCGCGGAAGACGTGGCCGACGTAGAGGCCGTCCACCGCGGCGAGGTCGGCACCGGCGTCGTCCAGCGCCGCGCGGGCCGCCCGGACCGCCATGTCCTCGAGAGTGACGTCCGCCGGGTAGCGGCCGAAACGGATCATGCCGACCCCGGCGGCGTGGGCGGGTGCGAGCGTCACGCCGCCACCTCCGCCCCGGTGGCGCGGAAGCGGTAGCCGAGCAGCACGGCTCCGTCGTCCGCGGTGCCGAACGGGCAGGTCTCGAGGTTGACCCGCATGTCCAGCACCACGTCCTCGGGCTCGGCACCGACCACCGTCGCCATCAGGCGCACCCCGTCGGCAGGGAGGTCGATCTGGGCCAGGACGTACGGCACGTCGATGGCGTCCGGGGCCTGGCGGACGACGGTGAAGGAACAGATGCGCCCCTCGTCGCTCAGCGCGACCCGCTGGAGCTCGCCACCGGAGCGACACCCGGGGCAGAAGTCGCGAGGCGGGAAGACGGTCGTGGCGCAGTGCGTGCAGTGCGATCCCTGCAGCCGCGGGGGGTCCAGCGTGAGCAGGTCGGCCCGGAACGGGCGGTCGACCGCGACAGGGGTGGACATCAGGTCCCTCCAGGTTCGAGTGCTCGCGGTGCACGGCGAGCTCTTCGCAAACTAAATCCTTGATACAAGTTTGTCACCATGCCATGGTGGCTGACATCACGGAGCCGCGACACTCTCCCAGCTCGACACACCTGCGCCGCGTTCCAGGTCGTTCGATCTGCCGACCGACGCCCTCTAGCTGACTCTCGTTTGTATCAAAGATACAAGCACGATGATCGAGGAGACCCCATGAAGACCCGGGCCGCCGTCCTGACCGGACCCCACACGCCCTTCGAGATCGTCGAGCTGGACCTCGACGAACCGGGCCCGCGCGAGGTGCTGCTGAAGATGTCCGCCTCGGGCCTGTGCCACTCCGACCTGCACATGATCGACGGCGACAACATCGTGCGCTTCCCGATCGTCGGGGGCCACGAGGCCGCCGGGATCGTCGAGCAGGTCGGGTCGGCCGTCACGAAGGTCGCCCCTGGCGACCACGTGGTCTGCAGCTTCACCCCGGCCTGCGGCATCTGCCGCTACTGCTCCACGGGCCGCCAGAACCTGTGCAACATGGGCGCCACGATCCTCGAGGGGAGCATGCCCGACGGCACCTTCCGCATGCGTCACGACGAGCTCGGCGAGGTCGGCGCGTTCTGCATGCTCGGGTCGTTCTCCGAGTACGCCACGGTCTCCGACGCCTCGTGCGTGAAGGTCGACCCGTGGCTGCCGCTCGACACGGCGGTCCTCGTCGGCTGCGGCGTCCCGACCGGCTGGGGCACCGCCGTCAACGCCGGCGAGGTGCGGCCCGGCGACACGACCGTCGTCTACGGACTCGGCGGCGTCGGGATGAACGCCGTCCAGGGCGCCGCCCAAGCCGGCGCGAAGTACGTCGTCGGCATCGACCCCGTCGAGTTCAAGCGCCGGACCGCCCTCGAGTTCGGCGCTACCCACGTCTTCGCCGACCCGGGCGAGGCTGCCGCCGCGGTGAAGCAACTGACCTGGGGCGAGGGCGCCGACCAGGCACTGTGCGTCGTCGGCGTGATGGACGAGCAGGTCGTCACCGACGCCTTCGACGTCGTCGGCAAGGGCGGCACCGTGGTGATCACCGGAGTGGCGAATCCCGAGAAGCTCACGGTGCACCTGTCCGGCTCGGCCATGGTCTACAACCAGAAGACCGTCAAGGGGACGCTGTTCGGTTCCTCGAACCCCCAGTACGACATCGTGCGGCTGCTGCGCCTCTACGACGCCGGTCAGCTCAAGCTCGACGAGCTCATCACCAGCCGCTACACCCTCGACCAGGTCAACGACGGCTACCAGGACCTCCGCGACGGCAAGATCATCCGCGGGATCCTCGACTTCACCAAGTGAGCCACGCGCCGCCGCCCGCTGCCGAGAGGACACCTCCTCGGCGCACGGTCCCGCCGCGCCCTCAGCACCCTCGGAGCAGACCCATGACATCGACGACGTCGGATACGCCATCGACCCTGCCGCGCTCGGTCATCACCGCGACGGTCATCGGCAACTTCACCGAGTGGTTCGACTTCGCCATCTACGGCGCGGTCGCGACCACCCTCGGACGCGTCTTCTTCCCGTCCACCGACCCCACGGCCTCCCTGCTGGCCTCCCTCGCGGTGTTCGGCGCCGCCTTCGTCTTCCGCCCCCTCGGCGGCGCCGTCCTCGGCTCCATCGGCGACCGGTACGGGCGGCGTGTCGCCCTGTCGGCCGCCGTCCTCGGCATCAGCGGGGCAACCACCCTCAGTGCCCTGCTCCCCTCCTACGCGTCGATCGGACTCGCCGCCCCGGTCCTGCTGGTCCTCCTGCGCTGCATCCAGGGCTTGTCGGCAGGCGGCGAGTGGACCAGCGCCTCGGCGTTCCTCGTCGAGTACGCGCCCGCAGCCCGGCGGGGAGCCCGGGCCAGCCTCATCTCGGCCTCCGGTGGCCTGGCCATCGTCGCCGGCACGGTCTCGGTGCTGGCGCTGGAGGCGCTGCTCGAGCCTGCCCAGATGCAGGCCTGGGGCTGGCGTCTGCCGTTCCTGCTCGCGGCGCCGCTCGGCCTGGTCGGGCTCTACCTGCGCCTGCGGCTCGACGAGACCCCGGTCTACCGCGAGCTGCGCCGCAACGACGACGTCCCCGCCACGCCCCTGCGCGAGGCCCTGCGCACCGACCGCCGTGCGATGTGGATCGCGTTCGCCTGCGCCTCGGTCACCGGCGTCGGCTTCTACTACCTCGCCACCTACTTCGCGAACGCGATGTCGGTCGGGGGCTCCCGCACCACCGCCCTCGGGGTCGCCTCGCTCGCCCTGCTCGTCTACGTGGCGCTGTGCCCGCTCGCCGGACGGCTCTCCGACCGGATCGGACGACGTCCCGTCTACGTCGGCGGCGCGCTCGCCCACGCGGTGCTCGCCGTTCCGATCCTCTACCTCGTCGGCTCGGGCTCGCCCTGGCTCGCACTCGCCGGCATGTGCCTGTTCGCCGTCCCGCAGGCCGGGCTGAACGTCATGTCCTCGATCGTCCTCGTCGAGCTGTTCCCGGCCCGGACCCGCTCGAGTGCCGCCGCGCTCGCCTACAGCCTCGGCGTCGGACCGATCGCGGGCACCGCACCCCTCGTCGCGGCGGCCCTCGCGGCGGCCACCGGGAGCCCAGCGGCGCCCGCGATCTACCTGGCTGTGATCGCGCTCGCCGTCGGGCTCGTCCTGATGAAGGTCCTACCCGAGACCGCACACCGCTCGCTGAGCGCAACGAGCGCCGACCTGGAGCCCGCGACGTGAGCGACACCGATGTCGCCGACGTCGGCAGCGGCCCGACCGTCGTCCTCAGCCACGGCACGCTGCTCGACCGCACCATGTTCGCGCCGCAGACCGCGGCGCTCGCGTCCCGCTACCGCACGCTCGCCTACACGAGCCGCCCGGGCACGTCCCGCTTCGCCACCGATCACTCCCTCGACGACCTCGTGGCTGACTGCGTCGACGTCGTCGACCGCGCCGGACCGGACCGCTTCGTGCTCGTCGGGATGTCCGTCGGCGGGTTCATGGCGATCGAGCTCGCCCTCCGGCACCCCGAGCGCGTCGCCGGGCTCGTACTCATGTCGACACAGGCGGCGGCGTACACCTCCGAGGAACGGCGCGCGTTCGGTCGGCTCCTCGAGCCGCTCGACACCGACGGACCGATCCCCGAACACGTCGTCGAAGCGTTCCGTCCAGTGATCTTCGGTGCGGAGGCGCTCGCCGTGCGGACCGACCTCGTGGACCGCTGGACCGCCTCGTGGCGGCGGCGACCGGCCCGATCGCTCCACCGTGAGTACCGATCCTGGATCGACAAGCCGGACCGGCTCGCCGATCTCTCCCGGATCACCGCTCCGGTCCTCGTGATGCACGGGGAGGAGGACGCCGGCATCAGCATCGACCACGCCCGGGCGATGCACGAACGCCTGCCGTATTCGCACTTCGCCCCCATCGCGGGCGCGGGACACCTCGTCACCGAGGAACGTCCCGCAGCCGTGTCCGAGGCACTCGCGGACTTCCTCGACACCCTCACCCCGTGGGGAGGCACGTCATGACCGGCCACCCGTCCACCTCGACGCCGTCGAGCGCGGCGACCCTGAGCGGGCAGACCGCGGTCGTCACCGGCGGGAGCCGCGGGATCGGCGCCGCCGTGGTCGAGACACTCGCCGCCGCAGGCGCTGACGTGGTCATCGCCGGTGGATCGGAGGAACACGGCCGCACCCTCGCCGCCGGGATCGGCGACCGCTGTCGCTACCTGCCCCACGACGTCAGCTCGGAGCAGTCGTGGGACTCCCTGGTCGCCCGCGTCCGCGAGGAGCTCGGCGACATCACCCTCCTGGTCAACAACGCCGGTGTCCTCGACCCGGGTCCGGACATCAGCGGGACCAGCGTCGAGAACTTCGAGCGGCACTACCGGGTCAACCAGCTCGGCGTGTTCCTCGGCATGCGCGCCGTGGCCGGCCCGATGAAGGAGGCCCGCTCCGGATCGATCATCAACCTCTCGTCCATCGGCGGGCACCGCGGCTACGCCAACCAGATCGGTTACTCCACCACGAAGTGGGCGGTCCGGGGAATGACGCAGTGCGCCGCCGTCGAGCTCGGACCGCACGGCGTCCGCGTCAACTCCGTCGCCCCCGGGTTCATCGACACCACCATGATCGACGTCATGCCCGGCGAGCAGATCGACGCGGTCACCGCCGCCACACCGCTCGGTCGGCGCGGTACCGCCGAGGAGATCGCGCGGGCCGTGCTGTTCCTCGCCTCCGCGGACTGCCCGTTCATGACCGGGGCCGAGCTCATCGTCGACGGCGGCCTGGCCCTGTGACCCGCGAGCCCGTGACGATCCGTTGACGCCTGTGGCGTCAGCGCCGGCTGGGCCCGGATCAGGTACCGCTCACGTCACACGATGGCCGCCCACGACCGATCGCGGCTGATGACCGAAGCCCGGCGACACGAAGCGACCACCACGTGACAGCAGATCGTTCCGGGGCACGCTCACTCGTGACGATCGCGCTTCCGAAGATCGCTGGAACCCCTCCTTGAGCGATCTTCGGGCGACTCCTCAGGGTCGCACCGCCGCCATCACGACCGGTGGCCCAAGGTCTCGTCGAGCCAGTCGAACACGCGCTGGTGGTAGAGCGAGCGGGCGCGCATCTCGCAGTGGTCGCCGGCGCCCTCGTCGGCGGTGAACGGGACCAGCTCGACCGGCACGCGCAGCGCGTCGCGCAGGCGGGGCGCGCCGTCGGCGATGCGATCGTCCAGCCCCTGGGTCAGCAGGGTGGGGCAGGCGATGTCGCCGGCGACCGACGAGACCTCGTAGCGCAGCTGGTCGACGAGGTAGTCGAAGAACGTGGCCGTGCCGGCGACCCACGGTCCGCGCTGGAGCATCCGCCACCGCGTCGAGGCGTCGGCCTGCTCGCGCAGCCACGTCTCCATGGGGTCGAGGGCGTGCGGGTCGATGTCGGGGAAGGCCGCCTTCTGCGCGTCGGTGAGGGGGAGCCGGGCGACGATCGCCTCCCGCATGTCCCACTGGCCGGGGTCGGCCACGAGCGCGGCGATCCGGTGTTCGACGCCGGCCGCGCGCGGCGCGAGGAACCCGCCGAAGCTCCAGCCCACGAGGGCGATCCGGTCGGGGTCGACGCCGGACAGGGTCTGCACGTGATCGACGACGGGAGTCACCACGGTCTCCCAGTCGGGCCGCATCGGTAGTCCGTCGCGGATGAGCACGCGCCCCTGGCCGGGACCGTCGAAGCCGATCCAGTTGTAGCCGCGACTCAGTGCCGCCGGCCCATGGCTGAGGAACATCTCGTGGATGGTCGAGTCGAGACCGTTGGTCTGGAGCACGGTCGGGCGCGGGGTGTCGGAGTCGTCAGGCCGCGCGAACCAGCCCGGGAACGTGCCGGCGTCGGTGACGATCTCGAGCGGCTCGATCGGCCAGGGCGCCAGTGGCGCGGCGGCGGTGAAGGCACTGGTCTCGTCGTCGAACGCCTCGGCGAGCCGCGGATCGGTCGGCGCGCCGTAGAGCGGGAAGTACGAGACGCGGTGGTAGGTACTCGCCCGCAGGAACGCTTCGTGGGCGCTGCGCCGGTGGCCCTTGGCCGCGCAGTCCTCGCCGATCCGCCGGACCCGCTCGGCGGTGGCCCGCCACTCGCGGTGCCAATCCTCCGCGGTCCCGTCGTCGCCCACCCGGTCGACCGTCACCTGACACTCCCCGAAGTCCCCGCCGCCGACGGGCGCGAAGAGCAGGGCGCGTTCGCCGAACTCCTCCCAGAGCGGGTTGCTGCTCAGCAGGGGCATGGTCTCCCTCGTTTCGAGCGCTCGTCCCGTGCGCGAGGACCATCGCAGCGGGCAGGGAGGCAGTCGTCAGGGCGTGCCCTGAGATCTTCAAGGACCCGGGGGAGGACGCACGGGCAGGCACGCCCGGACCGTCGTGCCGCCACCGAGCGGGCTGTGGACCTCGAGGCGACCTCCAAGGGCGGCGAGCCGGTCCGCGAGGCCCCGCAGACCGGGGCCCTCTGGTGCAGCTCCCCCGGCGCCGTCGTCGGCGACCTCGATCTCGAGCCGCGCGCCGCTCCCCCACAAGTGCACGGTCGCCCGCGACGCCTCGGCGTGCTTGACGCTGTTGGTCAACGCCTCGGCGACGACGTAGTAGGCCGTGGTCTCGACGGTCGGTGGGAGCCGCTGTCCCACCGCTCCCTCGACGGCCACGGGCAGCGGGAGCCGCTCGGCGAGGGCCTCGAGGGCGGGGCCGAGGCCGTCACCGGCCAGCAACGGCGGGTGCAGCCCCCGGGCCAGTTCGCGCAGCTCGGCGTGCGCGGTGCGCACGGCATCGGAGGCATCGTCGATGAGGGCCGTGAGGTCAGGGGCCGCGTTGCGGGAGCGGACGCGCCCCAGGGTGGCGGAGGCCAGCAGGAGGTGCTGCTGGGCGCCGTCGTGCAGGTTGCGCTCGACGCGCCGGCGCTCCGCGTCGGCGGCCTCGACGATCCGGGCTCGCGAGGCGCGGACCTCCTCCAGCTGGGCCAGGAGGTCGGCGCGCAGCGCCACGTTCTCCAGCGAGAGGCGAGCGGCGGCGGTCACGGCGTCCAGCAGCTCGGGGCGGTAGCGCAGGGCCGGGTCGTGCACGACGGCGCCCACGGTCCGGCCGTCGCGATCGATCAGTGCGGCGTCGGGGCCGGGCTCGGGCGCCGGGCGGCCCCCGTCGTCGACCCACCCCTCGGCGTCGACCCGTGGATAGCGGATCTCCAGCGTCGGGTCCTGCAGGGCCTCGGCCACCGCGTCCCGGACCTGCTGCCCGGTGCGGGCCTCCCGGAGCACCACGACGAGCGCCGCGACCCGGTCGAGCCTGCTGCGCAGCACCGTGGCGCACAGCGCGACCGGGACCACGGCGGCCAGGACGCTGATGACGGCGTCATAGCCGATGGCCGGGTCCAGCGAGCCGGTGAGGTCGCCGAGGACGATCGCGCCTCCACCGAGGACGAGCACGAGGCCGGCCAGCCACACACCGGCGAACGCCCAGCGGGCGGCCGGGGTCGCCCGCACGATCCGTCGCACCAGGACGGCCAGGACGCCCGCCACCAGCACGAGCCCGATCGCGGCGTCGACGATGTGCACCACCGGATCGGCGTTGGCGGCGCCGAGCAGCTCCTCCCGGGTCCCGGCACCGGGCGGGGCGAGCGCGACCAGCACGAGCAGGTTCCACATGGGTCCCGAGGCGTACCCGTACGCGATCACCGCGCGCTCGAGCCCGGGCGCGGTGCGGCCGTCCGGGAACGTGATCGTCGCGTGGACCAGGAACGTCAGCCACAGTCCGGCGAGCGCCGCCGAGAGCATGACGAGGGTGGGCGCCGTCGCCAGAGCGAGGAACTGGTCGAGGAACCACGTGACGCCGGCGCCGACGCACAGCAGGCCGCAGCGACTCCCGAACCGCGATGTGCCGGGCGCCCAGGCGAGCACCCCGCCGAGGAACATCGCGAGCCCGGCCGCGATCGTCACCTGCGTCTCGAGCGACGTGGGACGGGGCCGGAGCACGACCAGCTCGACCGCGGCGAGCAGCCCCACCACGACCACCAGCGTTCGCAGGGCACCGCCCGTCCACCGGGCGGTCACGACGCCCGCAGGCCGGTCAGGACCGCGAGGACCCGGCGCTCCTGGTCCGGGTCCGCGGGGAGGTCGAGCTTGGTGAAGATGTGACGCACGTGCGTCTCGACCGTCTTCGACGTCAGCGCCAGCTTGCGGGCGATGGCCGGGTTGCTGAGGCCCTGGGTCATCAGCTCGAGCACATCGTGCTCCCGCGTCGTGAGCCGGGCGAGCGCGTCGATGGCCCGGGGCGCGCCGAGCGCCGTGCGCACCAGGTCGGGGTCGACGACCGTGCCGCCCGCGCCCACCCGACGGATCGCGGCGGCGAGGTGCTCGGCGTCGCTGACGCGCTCCTTGAGCAGGTAGCCGACACCCGCACCGCTCCCCCGGAGCAACGAGATCGCGTGGCGCGTCTCGGCGTACTGCGACAGCACGAGGACGCCGACACCTGAGCGCGTCCTGCGCAGCTCCCGCCCGGCCTCCAGCCCCTCGGTGGTGAAGGTGGGCGGCATCCGGACGTCGAGCACGGCGACGTCCGCCGCGTACCGGTCGACCGCGTCCCGCAGCGCCGACGCGTCCCCGAGCTGGGCGACCACGGTGATGTCCTGTTCGGCCAGGAGCGCGGCCACCCCGGCGCGGAAGAGCGGCGCGTCGTCCACGAGGACCACGCGGGAGGATCCGTGCGCCTGGGTGGCGGTCACCCGCCGATGCTAGGCGAGATCTCGATCTCAGGGTGCGCCCTGATGACCGGCCCCCCGTCCGGTGGAACGGTCGTCGCAGGAGGCGCAGATGATCGACGGATGCGTCACACGGGTCGGGCGGCGAGGCTTCCTGGTGGGCGCTGGGTCGGTCCTCGCCGCGTGGGGGCTGGCCGGATGCGCGAGGGGCGCGGCCGGAGCGACGGGAGGAACGGTGCGCGGCGACATCGAGGTGGTGACCGACAGCGCAGGCGGCGTCGACCAGCCGACAGGAGTCATCGGCGCGTTCGGCGCGGTCTGGTTCACCAGTATCGCGAACGGGCGGATCGGGAGGGTCGAGGGCGCGACCCGACGGATCGAGACCTTCGCCGACCCCGCGGGCGGGATCGCTCTGCCGGCCAACCTCTTCCCGGGCGCAGACGGCCGGTTGTGGTTCACCTGCCTCGGCTCGAACCGTCTCGGCGCGCTCGACCCCCGGGCACCCGACATCGCGGCGTCCATCCGCACCTACACCGACCCGCGGCTGGACAAGCCGGTCGCCCTGAAGGCCGGACCGGACGGGCGGCTGTGGCTCACCCTGCGCGGATCGGCGTCGGTGGGCGCGCTCGACCCCACCGCCCCCGACCCGCTCGCCACCCTGCAGACGTTCACCGCGCCGAGCATCGCCGAACCCTCGGCCCTGTTCGTGCACCCCGACGGCGGTGTCTGGTGGGTCAACGCCGGCACCGGGACGCTCGGCACGCTCGACTCCCGGGCCTCGGACCCCACGACGACGATTCGCTCTCTCGGGCCGTGGCCGGACCGGGGAACGCCGCGAGCATGGGCGATGGACGCCGAGGAGAGGCTGTGGTTGACCACCCAGGACCGCCCCGGGCTCCTCGCCTTCGACCCGCGGCGACTCGACGAGGAGGAGGCGTTCTCGTGGTGGACCGACGACCGCCTCGGCACACCGGACGGCGTGTGGTTCGGCGGTGACGGGGCGGTCTGGGCGGTCGACACGGCGAAGAACGCGATCGTGCGCTTCGATCCCACGGGCCTCGATCCACAGCGCTGGTCCTTCTACGGAGCCCCACCCCAGGTGCAGGGCCCGTTCGACATCAAGAGCCCCGACCCCGCCGACGGCTGGCTGTGGTTCACCAACAAGGACGGCAACTCCCTCGCGCGCATCCGAACCGCCTGACCTCACCGAGATCGGGGAATCGGCCGTCCGCGGCGGCTGGTAGGTCGGCGGCCCGCCCGAACTCGACGCCGCGCGCACCGTCACCGCGTGCAGTTCTTCCCCGGTCCTTGGGTTTCGGGTCCCGTCGCCTTACTGGACGGGTCACCCCCAACCCGGGCCCCCGGAGGACCACCCATGAGCAGCGTGCATTTCGGCCGCTCCACCGAGGCGGCGCGCGCGTGAGCAGCGACTACGACGCGATCGTCCTGGGCGCGGGCTCCCCGGGCGAGCACTGCGCCGGGGAGCTCGCCGACGGCGGCCTCCGCGTCGCCCTGATCGAGCGGGAGCTGGTCGGGGGCGAGTGCTCCTACTGGGCCTGCATCCCCTCCAAGACCCTCCTGCGCCCCGGGGAGGCCGTGCACGGCGCCCGGGAGGCGGCCGCGTCGGCCGGGATCGACGTGCCGACCGCGCTGGCCTGGCGCGACTACATGGTCTCCGATCACACCGACACCGGCCAGGAGACCTACCTGGCCGGGAAGGGGATCGACCTGCTCCGCGTCACCGGACGGCTGGCGGGGCCGGGCGTGGTCGAGGTCGACGGGGTGCGGCACACGGCCGGGCACGTGGTCCTCGCGACGGGCTCGTCGCCGGTCGTCCCCTCCATCCCGGGCCTGGCGGAGCTCGAAGGGGTGTGGACCAACCGGGAGGTCACCGCCATGACGGCCGTCCCGGAGCGGCTGTTGGTGCTCGGCGGAGGGCCGGTCGGCGTGGAGATGGCTCAGGCCGTGGCGCGGCTCGGTGGCGAGGTGACGCTGGTCGAGGGCGGCGACCACCTGCTCTCCCGCGAGCCCGCGCCCTTGGGCGAGGCGCTTGCGCAGGTCCTCCGTCGCGACGACGTCGAGGTCCTCGTGGGCGCACGGGCCGTGCGCGTGGCACGGGACGGCGCGGACTACGTCCTGTCGCTCGCGGACGGTCGCGCACTGCACGGCGAGAAGCTGCTCCTCGGGACCGGGCGACGCCCCCGGGTGACCGATCTCGGTCTCGACACCGTCGGGGTGACGGCCGACGGGCGCGGGATACCGGTCGACGACCGCCTCCGGGTCGCCGACGGGCTGTGGGCGATCGGCGACTGCACCGGCCTCTACCTGCTCACGCACATGGGCAAGTACCAGGGCGAGGTCGTCGCGTCGAACATCCTCGGCGAGCCGCGCTCCGCCGACTATCGGGCCGTGCCGCGCGCGGTCTACACCGACCCGCAGGCCGCGTCCGTCGGCGCGGTGGACGCCCCGTTCCGCGCCACGGCGACCCTTTCCGGGGTCGCCAAGACGGCGACCTACACCCGGGCCTACGCCGACGACCCGGGGTTCCTCACGCTGCTCAGCGACGGGCGCTGCCTGACCGGGGCCTTCGCGGTCGGTCCGGAGGCCGGCGAGTGGCTCCAGCAAGCCACCCTCGCCATCCGCGCCCAGGTGACGCTGGACGTCCTGCGCGACACCGTCCAGCCCTTCCCCACGTTCTCCGAGATCTACGTGGCCGCCCTGAAGACCCTCCGTACCACCATCCTGAGCGAGGCATCGTGAGCACCACCGCGACCCGGCCGCCCACCCGCCCCGACGAGGCGCTGCTCGGCCAGACCGTCGTCCTGCTCGGAGGCAGCTCCGGGATCGGCCTCGAGACGGCCCGCCAGGTCCGGCGACTGGGCGGGGACGTGGTGCTCACCGGCCGCGACCCGGACCGACTGAAGCGCGCGGCCACCGAGGTGAGCGCCCGGTCCAGCGCGGCGTTCGACGCCACCGACACCGCGCAGCTCGACGGGTTCTTCGCGGAGCTTCCGGGTCCGATCGACCACATCCTGCTCACCGCCGGCAGCCCGTACTACGGGCCGCTCGCCGAGCTGGACCTCGACCGCGCCCGACGCGAGGTCGAGGAGCACCTCTGGCTCCCGATCCACGTCGCCCGCGCGGCCCTCGGGACGGTCAGGCCGGGCGGGAGCCTCCTGCTCGTCAGCGGGACCGCCGCGCGCCGGCCCGCCCTCGGTCTCACCCTGCCCGGCGCGCTGACCGCGGCGCTGTCCGCGCTCACCGCCAACCTCGCCCTCGAGCTGGCGCCGGTGCGCGTCAACCTCGTCGCGGCGGGTTTCGTCGACACCCCGCTCTCGGCGCGGCTGCTCGGCGAGGGCCTGGACGACCGGCGCGACCAGCTGCGTGCCTCCCTTCCCATCCACCGCGTGGTCGAGGCGGGCGACGTCGCAGCCCTGGCCGTCCATCTCATGACGAACACCGCGCTCACCGGGGCGATCTACGACGTCGACGGTGGCCAGCAGCTCCTGTCCGCATCCGGGATCTGACGCCGTGCCGGAAGGCGATCGCGCCGGGGCGCCCCTCGCGGAGTACCTGGTCGAGTTCGAGATCGACATCCCGCCCGGGGCCGCGCGTGCGGACGTCGAGCGTCGAACGGCCGCGGAGGCCGCCGCCACGGCCGACCTGGTGTCCGGCGGCCACCTCGTGCGGCTGTGGACCCGGACGGCCGGAACCACGACCAGGAGGACCCTCGGTCTCTACCGTGCCCACGACCGGATCGAGCTCGACACCCTGCTCGCGGCCCTACCGCTCTACGAGTGGATGCACGTCGAGGTCACTCCGCTGGAGGGCCATCCCCACGACCCGGCGCCACCCGGCGACGAACGGCCGGGCCCCCGGCGCCGGCGGGGCGATCTGCCGGAGCCGCGCCTCGTGCCGGTGTTCCGGCTGGACGCGGACCTCGCCGCTCCGCGAGACGTCGGGCCCCTTCCCGCCGGGAGGCGGCGGATCGTGGCCCTGACGACGGGGAGGTTCAGCGGCCCCGCTGCGACGGGGACGTTGGTGCCCGGCTCGAGCGCCGACCGCCAGACCGTGCTCGACGACGGCACCGCGCTCGGCGACATCAGCTACACCCTCGCGACCGACGACGGCGCCCTCCTCGACGTCCGGTCGCACTCGATCCGGCACGGCAGCCCCGCAGTCCTCGCGCGCCTCGCCGACGGGAAGGCCGTCGACCCGGACGAGTACGTCTTCCGGGCGGCCACGCGGATCGAGACCGGGTCCGAGGACCTCGCCTGGATGAACAAGGGCGTCTTCGTCACGGTCGGCGGCCGGCGCGCGGGCGGCGTCACCTACGAGACCTACCTCGTGGAGTGATCATCGATGCGACCCGACGTCCGGCCCGGCGCCGTGCTCACCGACCACGCCCTCCCGGACCACACCGGGACGTCCGCATGCAGCGGGAGCTGCAGGGACGCGACCAGAGCCGCGAGCGCCCCCCGGCGTGGTCGGGAAGGCCGCCCGACGTCCCCGTCCCGCGCGAACCGCCGACCGACGGACGGGTGCTGATCTGCTGCGCGCAGCCCACCTCGGACGTCGTCCTGGACCTGTGACCGCGCTCTGCGAGCACCGGTGCCAGGGCCGGCCGCGAGGACCTCGTCTTCGCCCGCCAGTTCCCGACCGGCCCCTCGCCTGTCCCGGAGCCCTTCTCGCAGAATTCGACCGCCGTTGTGACTTACTCCTCCGCGGAGTCGTGCACAAGTGCATCGTGCCGCAATTCGGTGGTATCAGACTTCATCGGGCGCCGTTCGTCACGTGATGTCACGCCCCATTACTCTGCGCCCCGCCGTTCGCGATGCCGATCACGCGACCGGTGCGTGCGGAGCCGCCTGCGACAGCGCGGCCCGCAGCTTGTGCAGCGCGCTCGATTCGATCTGCCGGGCGCGTTCCGCGGTCAGGCCGAGACCCTGGCCGATCTGCTGCAGGGTCTGTGCGGGGGTGCCCAGCCCGTAGTGCGCCCGCAGCACGGCCCGCTCGCGCTCGGCGAGCCCGGCGGTCAGGTCCGCCACCTCGCGGAACTCGATCGCGTCGAGCACCTGGTCGAAGGCCTGCTCGGCACCGCCGTCCCGGACGTGGTCGGCGACGGCGTCGTCGCGGTCGTCCCCGATGGGCTCGTCGAAGCTGGCCGGCGCGCGGGCCGCGGTCAGCAACCTCATGATCTGGTCCCGGCCGAACCCGGTGGCCGTGGCCAGCTGGTCCGTCGTCGGCTCGGTTCCGTACCGGCCGAGGTGGTCGCGCCGGGCCCTCCGGATCGTCGCCAGCCCTCGGACGGCCCGGTCGGACAGGGCCAAGGGCATCGTCAGCTCCGCGACGAGGTCCTGCATGGCCTTGCGCACCCAGAAGGTGGCGTAGGCCCAGAACGGCGTACCGAGGTCCGGGTCGTACCGCCGGGTGGCGAACAGCAGTCCCGCGACCCCCTCCTGGATGAGCTCCTGGCGCTCGATTCCGATCCCGGGGGGAAAGCGGAGCGCGAGCGCCGCGATCGGTGGGAGAAATGCCTCGACAAGTCGGTGGCACGCTTCGAGATCACCGGCCTCGGTGGCGATGACCAATTCGCGTTCTTGCCTCGTGGTGAGCCGCACGGCCCTCGTCATGGGTCCGAACGGGCGCGTCGACGGACGGATACTGTCATGGTGCCCCCCTTTGTTGAGGCTCTCCGAGTGTGGCACCCCGCGTCGCGGTGCCGGTAGACCTCGTTGCTGTGCGCAACGAACGCGATACGACTTCTTGGGTTCGAGGCTCCGGCGTCTTAGTGGTCGTATGACCGAGGCTCGACCCGGGGGCCGCCCGACGATTCGGTCAAATCGAAGGCTGCGCGGGAATGCGCGAGCGGACGCGATGGGGCCGCCGCGCGGCCCGGCCCCGGCACGACATCCAGGAGGACGCATGGGTACCACCGCCGGTTCGACTCCCCCGGTGCCACCGGGCGGCCGGGATCGCGCTCGTCGCCGCCGCCGATGACCGACGCGGTCGCTGACCCCCGGCACATGGTCGTGCTGGGCGCCGGGCCGGGGCTCGGCCTGGCCGTCGCCCGCCGCTTCGGGCGGGAGGGCTTCGCGGTGACCCTCGTCGCCCGCCGTGAACCGAACCTGGCCGCCCTCGCCGGCGAGCTGCGTGCTGCTCGAGTGCACGTCGACACGGTCGCGGCCGACGTCGCCGATCCCCACGGGTTCCGCACTGCCCTCGAAGCCCTGGCGCCCCGAGCGCCTGGCGTCGTGGTCTACAACGCCGCCGTCACCGCTCGGGACGACATCCTGACGAGCGACGTCGACCATCTGCTCACCACCCACGCCGTCGACGTCGTCGGGGCCGTCACCGCCGCGCAGGTGCTCACTCCGGCCATGCGCCGCGCGGGCCGAGGAACCTTCCTCGCCACCGGCGGACACCCGTCGGTGGCTCCGGAGCCCCGGTACGCCACGCTCTCGCTCGGCAAGGCCGGCCTGCGGGCGGCGGTGTTGCTGCTGCACGACGAGCTGCGGGCCGACGGCGTGCACGTCACCGGCATCACGATCGGCGGCGCGATCACCCCCGGCGGGGCGCTCGACCCCGACCGCATCGCCGAGACCTACTGGGCCCTGCACACACGGCCCGCCGGCGAGTGGACCGCCGAGGTCCACCTCGACGGCCCGGCGCAGCCCGGTGACGCCGCGCCCTTGGGTCGAGATCGCCGCGCCTTACTGGACGACTCATCCCGAGCGTGAGGACCTCCACCCGATGCCGTGGTTCCCCGACTTCCTCAATGCCGGCGAGCTCGCCCGCCGGCAGACCCGCGCGGACCACCGCGCCGACGCGCCCGGCGCGTACGTGACCGCGCTGCAGCGACGCGACGCCAGCGACCTCGAGACCACCTGGCCCGGCGAGGTGGTCATCCACGACCCGCGGGGGACGGTCCGCGGCCACCGGGAGGTCGAGCAGTTCGTCCGGAGGAACGGCGAGTGGTTGGCCGGGCTGCACGCCCGCACCGAGACCGTCGCCACCACCACGGCCGGTGGCCGGGCGGTCCTGGAGCTGTTGGCGCACCTCACCCAGGACGGACTCGAGGTCGCGTGGCCGGTCGCGGTGGTCGCCGAGGCCGTCGACGACCGCTCGATCGAGTTCCGCACCTACTGCAGCCAGCAGCCGATCACCGGGGCGCATCAGCTGCGTCCCCCGGTACTCGCGCCGGGGAACGGCGGCCCGGCGGGCGTGGTCGGCAGCTACCTCGCGGCCCTGACGGCCGGCGACGCCGACGCGGCCGTGGACGCGTTCGCGCCGTCGGGGTATCTCCGCGAGCCGGACGCGCCCGCGTACACCCATCGCGGCGCCGCCGAACTACGCCGGTACTTCGCCCGATGCTTCAGCCACGGCGGCAGCGTTCTGCTCGAGCACTGCGCGACGACCGACGACGGCCCGCGCTGTGCCCTCGAATACAACTGTGTTCGCTGGGGAGATCACGACCTGCCGCGCGAGGCGGGCCTGATGGTGTGCGAGCGCGACGTCGCCGGGCGGTTGGCCGCCGTTCGGCTCTACGACGACATCGACACCCCGGTCAGGGACGCGTGAGCAGGTGGGCCGCGATCGGTCGCGGCCTGCTCCTGCTCCCTGCCATCCCGCACCGGCCGGCACCAACGACCACACTCGGCTGAGGAGCCACCAGGTCCCACCACGACGGCGCAGCCCACCTGAGGTTGCGTCCCTACCGCCCCCCTGGTCCGGGATCCCCGCGGTCCGACGACGGATCGAGCGTCACCTCGGCCGCGACGAGCTCGAGGTACGGCTGCGTCGCCTCGAGGTCGATCTCCTCGCCGTCGTCGACCACATCCGATCGGTCGCACCGGAGGCTCGCGTCCTCCTCGTCGAGTACCTGACGGTCCTGCCGTCCGGGGACGAAGCGTCGCCGGCGCGCGATTCTCCCGCGACCACCACGCGTGGTCGGCGGAGCCCTGGACGCGGCGCTTCCACTACTCGCTGCGCGGCGGTGCCCCGTACCACCCGAACGTCCTCGGCATGCAGAACGTCGCGCGGCTGGTGGCCGACCGGGTCAGCGGCCCTCGGCGCCCGCCGCCGCCCGGCGACGGGCTCGGGAAGCTCGGAGGTTGACGGCGTTGCCGCAGACCCGCACGTCGTGCCATGCGCCGCTGTTGTTGCGGGACCGGTCGTAGAACGCCGTGCCGCAGCGGTCGTTGCGGCAGATCTTGAGGCGGCGCCAGGTATCGGCACGCTGCGCCTCGAGGATCTCGATGAGGACCAGGCCCACCAGCACCCGCCACCCCTGGCCCCGAGGCTCCAGCACGGCGGTGCCGTCGGCGCGGAGCGCGAGACCGATCGCCGCCGAACGCAGGCCGACGGCCGGGTCGTCGGTGCCGCGCTGCGGACCACCGCCGGCGACGGCGCGGAGATCGGTCCGCAGGGCCCGCAGCTCGTCCAGCCCTCGCTCGTCCAGCTCGACCTGGGGTGCCGGGCGCCCCGTGGTGCCTGCCCAGTCGGTGAGCGCGTGCTGCGACCACGCCTGCGCCGACTCGAGGTCGGCCAGGAGGTCGGGCCGGCGCGGGCGCCCCGCGGAGATCGTGTTGAGGAGGTCCTGCACGAGCGCCAGGCCGCCGTCGGCCACCGAGGTGCCGTAGCGCGTCGTCGCGTCCCAGGACATGGGTTGATGGTACGGCAACCGACTGAACCGTCGTCGTCACGACCATGTCGTGCGCGCCTTCCGCGACGAGGTCATCGCCGCGATCGGGACGGCATCGCTGGTCGACATCCGCTCGCCCGAGGAGTACGCCGGGCGGATGCTCGCGCCTGCGCACTGGACCGAGTACGGCTCGCTGGTCGGTGTGCCGGTCGTCCGGGGCGACGAGCGCGGATCGGTACGGGCGTGAGGACCCTCGTGGTCGGCGCCGGGGCGACCGGCGGGTACCTCGGCGCCCGCCTGCTCGACGCCGGCCGCGATGTCACCTTCCTGGTCCGCCCACGAACCGCGGAGCGACTCGCCCTCGAGGGCCTGCGGGTGCGCGGCAGCGACGGGACCACCACGACCCACGAGGTGTCCGCCCTCACCGCCGATCGGCTGCACACCGCTCGCGACCTCGTGGTCGTGGCGGTGCGCGGCGCCGCACTGGCGTCGGCCGTCGGGGACCTCGCGCCTGCCATGGGTCCGGGCAGCCAGGTCCTGCCCCTGCTCAACGGCGTCTCGCACCTCGGCGCCCTGAGCGGGGCCTTCGGCCCCGACGCGGTGCTCGGCGCCACCGCCCGCCTCGCGGCGACGCTGCTGCCCGACGGCACCATCATCGAGCAGGCTCCCGGGGCCGCCCTGGAGATCGGACGGCCGCGGGGGCCGCACCCGGGGACGACGTCCTCGACGCGGTCCGGCGCGAGCTCGCGGTCGACGGCGTGACGGTGAGCGTGGTCGACGACGTCGAGGCCGCGATGTGGGGCAAGTGGGCCTTCATCGCCGCGTCGACGGTGCTGACGACCCTGGCCGGCGACGTCGTCGGGCGGGTGGCGTCGGTGCCGGGCGGGCCGGAGCTCGCCGGCGCGGTCGTCGAGGAGATCGGCGCGATCGCCGCCACCGAGGGACGCCCGCTCGGAGCGGGTCTCGACGGCCTGCGGCGCACCCTGACCGACACCACCTCGGGCTTCGCGCCGTCGTTGACCCGCGAGCTGTGGGCCGGGCGTCCGGTGGAGATCGAGGTCCTCGACGACCTCGCCACCCGCGCCCGTCGCCACGGCCTCGCGTCGCCGCTGCTCGACGGCGCGCTCGTCCGCCTACACCTCGCGACCTGAGCCGGCGGAGGGATCGAGGAGCGCCCAGGACCCGAGCTCGCGCAGGACCGGGGCGAGGCCGTGGCCGCGCTCGGTGAGCTCGTAGACCCACGAGGCCGCCGGCGCGGGGAGCCGACCGCGCGCCACGACGCCGTCGGCGGCGAGCTCCCGCAGACGGTGGGACAGCACGTTCGGGCTGATCCCCCGGAGCTCGGTGCGCAGGTCGACGAAGCGCAGCGGCCCGCGCCGCAGCAGGGCCTCCACCACGAGCAGCGTCCAGCGACGCTGCACCACCGCCACCGCGGGCACCAGCGCCGGCGACCGGTCGCCGGGCACCGACGGCACGTCGTCGACGGTCGCGCCGCGGTCGACGGTCACGCCGCACCCGGTCGCTCGGCGGCCTCGTCCTGGTCAGCGTCGGTCTCCACTCGCGGGACGCCCTGGGCGTCGTCGGCGGGGTGAGCGGGCGGGGTGAGCACGTTCCGGGCCAGGTCCGGGATCAGCCCGTCACGGGCGAAGCGGTGGCCGAACTCGGCGTAGGCCGACAGCTCGCGGTGGATGAGGTCCCCGACCGGGCCGGGGTAGCGGCGCAGGGCGTACTCGGCCGCGGCGCGGTAGCGGGCGCGTTCGTGCAGCGGCAGGAGCGGCAGGGAGTCCTGCGGGCTCGTCGCCATGACGTCCTCCGTCCTCGTCCGGGGGTCGGGGTCCGGGCCACCACGGGACGTCAGTGCGGAGGGCGCGCCTGCCCCGTCGAGGCCCCTGTGCCGCCGTCGACCGCCAGCACCGTCCCCGTGACGTAGCGGGCGGCGTCGCTGGCGAGGAAGAGCACCGCGGGTGCGATGTCCTCGGGCTCACCGATCCGCCCGAGCGCCACGCGGTCCTCGAAGCGCGCGAGCAGATGGGGGTCCTCGGTCACCGGGGCGACCGCACCGGTACGGGTCAGGGCGGGCGCGACGGCGTTGAGGCGGACGCCCGCGGGACCCCAGTCGAGGGCGAGCGACCGCACGAAGTTCGACACCGCGGCCTTGGTGGCGTTGTAGCCGGCCTGGTCCCAGTCGCCGGCCTGGCCCGACACGCTGGAGACGGCGACGAGGTTGCCGCCGCTGCGCGCCAGCACCGGCAAGGTCTTCTTCGCGAGGTGGAAGAAGCCGTCGACGTTCGTCGCGCGCATCGCCTCCCAGTCCGCGTCGTCGAGGTCGGTGATCTCACCGGGGGCGTAGCCCGCCGCGTTGCTGACCACGACGTCGAGGCGACCGAAGCGGCGCAGCACCTCGTCCACGAGCTCCCCGATCTGCCCCTTGTCGGCGAGGTCGGTCGGGATCGCGACCGCGCGCTCGGACGGCGCGTCCCGCAGCGCCTCGTCCAGGGCCTCCTTGCGCCGTCCCGCGACGACCACGGTCGCGCCGGCCGCGAGGAAGGCCCGCGTGATCGCGAGCCCGATGCCGGTGCCGCCCCCGGTGACGAGGACGACCGAGTCGGTGAAGTCATAGCGGACGGTCCCGGTGCTCATACGAGAACGCTACGCCTGGGAACGAGCAAACAACGTATCTGTTCGGCTTTCGACTACGTCACACGTCGTGCCACGACGCGAGGTCGAGGTCGGGATCGGACACGGGATTCCGGCGTTGTACGACCGACGTGTCGGAGGAAAGGTGACGTCTAGGGGCGAGGCGCGGTGTCGGCCTCCCCCGGTGGCGCGACGCAGCGGTTGCGCTGGCGCCCGAGGCCGGTGATCTCGGCGTCGATGACGTCGCCGGGCGCCAGCCAGCGGTTGCCGTGGTGGCCGGCGTTGCCCGCGGGCGAGCCGGTGAGCAGGAGGTCGCCAGGACCCAGCACCGCGGCGTGGGAGGCGTAGCTGATCAGCTGCTCGATCCCGTAGATGATGTCGTCGACGGTGTCGTCCTGCATCACCTCGCCGTTGACCGACAGCGTCAGCCGGAGCTCCCGCGGGTCGGGGACACACCCGCGCGGGACCAGGTAGGGGCCGGTGGGGAAGAACGTCGGGCGGCTCTTGCTCATGATGAAGTCGGTCATCGGCAGGTCGGGGCGCGTCATGACGTCTCGAGTGGAGATGTCGTTGCCGATGACGTAGCCCGCCACGACGTCCATGGCCTCGTCGGGCCCGATGCAGTGGGCGGTTCGGCCGATCACCACGCCGAGCTCGAGCTCCCAGTCGTGCTGGACGCCCGGCCCCCGCAGGACGACGTCGTCGTACGGGCCGGTGACGGCGCTCGGCAGACCGGGGAAGAGGAACGGCGTGCCGGACGCGGCCCGGGCGTGGGCGATCCGGTCGGCCTCGGCCTGCAGGTCGTCCTCGCTCCGCTCGTCCCCGCCGTTCCGCAGGGTGCTCGCGACGATCTGGCGGACGTGGCGGAAGTAGTTCGCGCCGGCGCACAGCAGCTGCCGTGGTCGCAGCGGGGCGAGGACGCGGAGGTCGTCGAGGGCGACGGACGGCAGGTCACCGGCCTCGTCGGCGAGGTCGTGCAGGTCCGCGAGCGTGGCGTCCCAGTCCTGCAACATCCCCTCGACGGTGGCGCCCTCACCGAAGGACGGGCGCAGGTCGATGACGGCGTCCTGGACGACCAGCCCCGGGAACGCTGTGTCGTCGGCGTCGAAGGTGCCGAGGGCGAACCACATCACCGCACCGCCTCGCGCCCGACGGGGAGCGCCGCAGCGCCGGCGTAGTCGGCGCCCTCGCCGAGCTGGGACTCGAGCTGCAGGAGCCGGTTCCACTTGGCGGTGCGCTCGGAGCGGGTGGTGGACCCGACCTTGATCTGGCCGGTGCGCCACCCGACGGCGAGGTCGGCGAGCCAGTCGTCCTCGGTCTCCCCCGAGCGCGCCGACAGCACGGTGGTGTAGCCGGCCTCGTGCGCGCGGCGCACGACGGCGCGGGCGTCGGTCAGGGTGCCGATCTGGTTGGGCTTCACCAGGACGGCGTTGGCCACGCCCTCCTCGATGCCGCGCTCGAGGCGGGCGGGGTCGGAGACGAACAGGTCGTCACCGAGCAGTTGGCGGCCGCGGAGCACCTGGGTGGCGCGGGTCCAGCCGACCCAGTCGTCCTCGGCGAGCGCGTCCTCGATCGAGACGATGGGGTAGCGCTCGCACCACGACGCGAGCTCGTCGACGAGGCCGGCGGCGTCGAGGACGCGACCACCTTCGGCGGCGAGGGTGTACTGCCCCTCGCCCGTCGCGAACTGGGTGGCGGCGACGTCGACGGCGATCCCGACCTCGGTACCGGGCTGCAGACCGGCACGCTCGATGCCCGCGACGAGGACGTCGAGGGCGCTGCGGTTGTCGGGCAGCACCGGCCCGAGCCCGCCCTCGTCGGCGACCAGCGCCACCGGCAGCCCGCGGTCGGCGAGGACCTCCGCCGTGCCCGCGCGGACCCGGGCGCACCACTCGATCGCCTCGGCGAACGAGCCCGCGGCGAGCGGGACGGCGAGGAAGTCCTGGACGTCGAGGGTCCGGCCGGCGTGGGCGCCGCCGGAGATGATGTTGACCATCGGCAGGGGCAGCAGGGGGCGTGCGCCGGGTTCGGCGACGGCGGCGTGCAGCGCCAGGCCCTGCGCAGCCGCGACCGCGACGGCGCTGCCCACCGAGACGGCCAGGACCGCGTTCGCGCCGAGCCGTCCCAGGTCGTCGGTGCCGTCGGCCTCTCGGAGTCCGCGGTCGACGCCGAGCTGGTCGGTGGCGTCGAGCCCGCGGACGGCGTCGGCGAGCTCGCCGGTCACGTTCGCGACCGCGGCCCGCACCCCGTAGCCGCCGTACCGAGTTCCGCCGTCGCGCAGTTCGCGCGCCTCGTGGCGACCGGTGGACGCCCCGGAGGGCACGGTCGCTCGGCCCCGCGCGCCGCCGGCGAGCACCACCTCGGCGGCGACCGTGGGACGGCCGCGGGAGTCCAGCGCCTCCCACGCGTGCAGCTCGGCGATCGCGGTGCCGATCACGGCAGGTCCTCCCAGGCGTCGGTGACGGTGTCGGGGGCGTCGACGAGCAGTCGACGCCCCAGCTCGCGGGTGCGCGCGGCGGCGTGGTCGTCGAGGTAGCCCGCGGGGCTGGTGCCGTCCACGCGGGCGAGCAGCAGGCAGGCCGTCTGCCGGACCAGCTGCGCGGCGTCGAGGACGACGGCGCCGTCGAGGGCGGCCTGGAGTGCCGTGAGGAACCGCCGGGCGGCTATCGCGTACTCGGGCCCGACCGCCGGGCGATGCATCGTCTTGAGCAGCAGGTGGCCCACGGTCCAGGCCGGGTCGAAGGTCGGATCGCCGACGTGGGCGACCTCCCAGTCGATCACCCACAGCCGGCCGGGGTCCTCCTCTCCCGGTCCGACCATGACGTTCTTAGGCGTGTAGTCGCCGTGCACCAGGCAGACGTCGGCCGAGTCCATGACCTCGATGGTCGTCTCGATCTCCTCGCGGAGCTCGGGGTGTCGGCGGGCGATGGTGCGGTGGAACGGGTCGACGCGCAGCTGTGTGAAGGCGGTGCGGTCGCCGAACTGCAGACGGGTCCAGGCGTCGTGGGCGGTGGCGCGCTGCCAGGTGCCCAGGAGCCGGCCGAGACGCTCGGCGATCTCGACGCGGACCCGGCCGGCGAGCAGCTCCTCCTTCCACGTGTGCCAGGACCGGGGCGCGCGCTCGATGACGAGGTAGCCGTCGTGCAGGTCGTGCACCCGGGGCACCGCGCCGGGCGTGAGCCGGCCCGCGAGCTGCAGCGCGCGTCCCTCGGTGTCGATGCGGCCGGGGTCGGCGAGCCAGAGCTGCTCGACGCGCAGCTGCCCGAGGGCGCGTTTGACCACCGCGTCGACGCCCGGGGCGCTCACGGCGAGCACGTCGTTGGAGACGCCGCCCGGGAGCGCCTCGACCTGCACCTCCACGTCGGGAGCGACGAGGCGGCGCCGGCGCAGGAACGCGGTGATCGCCCTCGCGTCGGCGGGTGCCGGATCGGCGGTCATCGGGTCGCCGCCGGCGACATCCGCAGGGTGGGACTGCGGAGCACCTCGGGATTGACGATGCTCGCGGGCACGCGCCCGGCCAGGACCTCGACGACGTTCTCGGCAGCTCGCCGGGCCAGCTCGGCCAGCGACCCGTCGGAGGCGAACGCGGAGTGCGGGGTGAGGACGACGTCGGGCCGCGTCCGCAGCGGGTGGGCGGCCGGCAGGGGCTCGGGGTCGGTGACGTCCAGCGCCGCCCCGGCCAGCTCGCCGCGCTCGAGGGCGTCGAGGAGGGCGGCGGTGTCGACCAGCCCGCCGCGAGCGGTGTTGATCAACCAGGCGTCGGGGCGCATCGCCCGGAACGCCGCCGCGTCGACGAGCCCGGCGGTGTCGGCGGTGAGGGGGAGGTGCAGGGAAACGACGTCGGCCATCGCCAGCAGGTCCTCGAGGCGGTCGACGACCTCGATCCCCGGTGTCGCCGTGCCGGACCGGCGCAGCGCCACCACCCGCATCCCGATCGCGGCGGCACGCGTCGCGACGGCCCGGCCGATCGCGCCGACGCCGACCAGCCCGAGGGTGCGGCCGCGCAGCCGCCGGGATGTGCCCGGCACGCCCGCGCCCCACCCACCGGCGACGACGTCACGGTTCAGTGGCAGGAGCCGCCGGGCCAGGGCGAGGATCATCATCAGGGTGTGGTCGGCGACCTCGTCGGTGCAGTAGTCGACGACGTTGCTGACGATCATGCCGAGCTCGGTGGCGCGGGCGACGTCGATGTTGTCCAGGCCGACGCCGTACCGGGCGACGGTGCGGCACCGAGGTGCGGCGTCGAGGACCCCGGCGGGCACCTTCGCGAAGCAGGTCAGGATCGCGTCGACGTCCCGGGCGAGCGCGGTGAGCTCGTCGAGGTGGCCGGTCTCGGCCACCACGAGCTCGGCGTCGGCGGCGGCGAGCACCGACGTCTCGACGTCGAGGTGGGGCCAGGCGTGGTCGGTGACCAGGACCCGAACGGACACGACGCCACCTCCTCCCTGTCGTCGGCCACGCTAGGTCGACCACGCGGGGGCGCGGAAATGCCGCTCGTGGACAGCTGCCATCCGCCCCGCAGATGGCGCCCGCCCTTGCCGGGGCGACGCCGGCCCGGTGAGGTGGGCCGTCGACGTCGAGTGGGGACGGTGAGCGGTGAAGCTCGGGCAGATGGACCTCAACCTCCTGGTGGTCCTCGACGCCCTCCTGCGCGAGAAGAACGTGACCCGGGCCGCGGAACGCCTGCACATGTCCCAACCGGCCATCAGCACCGCGCTGGCCCGGCTGCGCAAGACCCTCGACGACCCCCTGCTGGTGAAGAACGGGCGCTACCTGCAGCTCTCACCGCGGGCCGAGACGCTCGTCGATCCGGTGCGCGACATCATCGCCCGCATCGAGCAGACGGTGATGCGGCCGACGGACTTCGACCCGGCCGCCGACACGCGGGCCTTCTCCGTCATCAGCAGCGACTACGTCGGGGTGGTCCTCCTCCGTCCCCTCCTGGGTGCCATCGGCGACCTCGCGCCCCGCCTCCGGCTGGACCTCACCCCGGTCGCCGAGGACTTCCGCACCGCGCTGCGCCGCGACGAGATCGACCTCGCCGTGCTCCCCGACCCGCTGCTGGACGAGCAGACCCGCGCCACCTGCTCGGCGATGCCGGTGATCTCCGACCGGTTCGTCGGTGCCGTGTGGACCGGTCATCCCGCCGCCGCGACCGGCACGTTGACCGCGGACGTGTTCTCGACCTCGCCCTACCTGATGTACAGCGCCAACGGGAACCGCGGCGTGTGGGAGGACGAGCTCGACGATCAGCGCATCGTCCGCAACGTCGAGGCCACGGCCGGCACGTTCACGACGATGCCGTTCATGCTGGCGGGCACCCGGCTCGTCACGGTGTTGCCCGAGCGTCTGGCGCGTCGCGTCGCCGGCGCCGCGGACATCACCGTGCTCGAGCCCGCGGTCGACCTGCCGCCGCTGGAGCAGTCCGCCGTGTGGCACTCCCGCCGTGACGACGACCCCGGCCACCGGTGGTTGCGCGACCAGCTCGCCGAGGTCGCCGCCTCGCTGCGCGGCACACCGGCCTGAGCCTGTGACCCCGCTCATGCACGGGGTGGATCGCAGGGATCGCGACGACGCATTTCCGGGCGGGACCGGGGCTCCCTAGCGTTGGTGCCGTCGCCGCACGAGGCCGGATCGCCGGGCCGGGCGCGCCCCCTTCCCCCGCGGAACAGAGGAGTCCCGCCATGCCTGCTGTCGGCACCGCGCTCGTCGTCGGTGGCGGTGCCGCCGGGGCCGCGACCGCCATCCTGCTGGCCGAGGCCGGAGTCGCGGTCGACCTCGTCGAGGCCCAGCCCGAGGTCTCCGCGCTCGGCTCCGGGATCACGCTGCAGGGCAACGCCCTGCGCGTCCTGCGTCGCCTCGGGGTCCTCGAGCAGTGCGCGGCGCTGGGGTACGAGTGCTCCGGGCTGCTGGTCCGCGCCGCCGACCCGGACGCCACGGTGCTCGCGCAGCTCCCGGATCTCCGCTTCGGCGGCCCGGATCTGCCCGGGGCGATGGGGATGCACCGACCCGACCTGGCGCGTCTGCTCATGGGCCGCGCCGACGAGGTCGGGGTGACCACCCGCTTCGCCACCACGGTGGACGCCCTCGAGCAGGACCTCGACGGGGTGGACGTCCGCTTCTCCGACGGCACGCAGCGCCGCTACGACCTCGTCGTCGGGGCCGACGGCGTGCGCTCGGCGACGCGGCGCCTGCTCGGGGTCCCTCTGGAGACACGCGCCGTCGGGATGGGCGCGTGGCGGGTGGTCGCTCCGCGCCCCGACGATGTCACCACGGCCCAGCTCTTCTTCGGCGGCCCGTGCTACATCGCCGGCATCACCCCGACCGGGCTGGACACCGCGTACTGGTTCCTCGTCGAGGACGCCCAGGACCGCACCTCCCAGACCGCCGCCGAGCAGCTCGACGCCTTCCGCGAGCTGTCCCGCGCCTACCACGGTCCGTGGGACGAGGTGCGCGATCGGTTCGACGACCCGGCCCGGCTGAACTACACCTGGTTCGAGACGCACCTGCTCGACGCGCCCTGGCACCGCGGCCGCGTCGTCCTCGTCGGCGACGCCGTGCACGTCTGCCCGCCCACCATCGCCCAGGGCGCCGCGGCCGCCCTCGAGGACGCCGAGGTCCTCGGCGACCTCGTCACCGCCCACGACTCGCTCGACGACGCCCTGGCGGCCTTCACCGCCCGCCGCTACGACCGCGTCCGGACCGTCGTCGAGGCCTCCCTGCAGATGGCCCAGTGGCACCTCGACCACGTCCAGGGCGACGTCCCCGGCCTCACGCGCCGCATCGCCGAGCTCGTCGCCGTCCCGGCGTGAGCGCTCCGAAGGAGACACCGATGTCCTCTCCCGACCCCGCACGCCGCGGCCGCGTGGCCGTCCTCGGCGGCGGCCCCGCAGGGATGGCCACCGCCCTGTCGGTCCACCAGGCCGGCCACGACGTGGTGATCTTCGAGCGCTACCGCGAGGCCCGCCCGGCGGGCAACGTGCTCAACCTCTGGCCACCCCCGCTCAAGGCCCTGCGCCTGCTCGGGGTCGACACCGACGACCTCGGCGCCCCGTGCCGGTCCCAGTTCCGCAACAGCCGGGGCCGCGTCCGCGCCGACATCAAGAGCGACCCCGAGATCGAGGCGCAGTACGGCATCGGCGGCGGCTTCATCGGGCTGCTGCGCCCCGAGCTCTACGAGCGGATGCTCGCCGCCCTGCCCCCCGGCGTGCTCCGCACCGACCAGGCCGTCGAGCGCATCGAGCAGGACGACCCGGCCAGGAACGACGGGGCGGTCACCCTGCACTTCGCCGACGGCACGACGCACGAGACGGACGTCCTCGTCGGCGCCGACGGCATCGACTCACTGGTCCGTCGCACCCTGTGGGGCGACACCCCCAAGCGCGAGCACCGGCTCCACGTCATCGCCGGCTTCACGTTCGCCGACGATGTGGCGACCGAGTCCAACACCTGCGTCATCGGCCACGGCCGCGAGGTCCAGGGCAGCTGGACCTCGATCCGCTACCGGGGCCGCGCCGGGCACCAGTGGTGGGTGCTCGAGGCCACCGACCCCGACGCACCGGCGCCGGCCGACCTCCTGGCCCGCGCCAGGGAGCTCGGCCGGGAGTTCGTCGACCCGCTGCCGTCGCTCATCGAGCACACCGAGCCCGCCGACGTGCAGCGCTGGGTGCTCCGGGACCGCGGCTACCTCGACCGCTGGTCGCAGGGACGCGCCACGCTGGTCGGGGACGCCGCCCACGCCACCTCGCCCTACGCCGCCTACGGCGCCGGCATGGCCATCGAGGACGGATTCTTCGTCGGCCGCGCCCTGCGCGGTGTCGACCTCACCGACGCGGCCGCGGTCGCGCGGGCCCTCGCGGCGTACGAGGAACCGCGCCGGGACCACACCGCGTTCCAGGTCCGCATGGCGTACATGAACGGCCAGATGTTCCACCACACCCCGCGCGTCCTGCAGCCGCTGCGCGACCTCGTGTTCGACCACACGCCCTTCCTGCAGAAGGTCGTCGGCGACACGAACCCCGCCGAGATCAACAAGCAGCTCGCCCTCATCACCGACTGACCCCTCCGACCCGAGGAGCACCCCCATGACCGAGGTCCTGGTCTCCCAGCTCGCCCACGTGCAGATCTTCAGCCCCCGCCCCGCCGAGACCGTCGAGTGGTTCCGCAACGTTCTCGGCCTCGAGCAGTCCGGGCAGGAGGGCCAGAGCGCCTACCTGCGCGGCTGGGCCGAGTGGTTCCAGCACTCCGTCGAGATCACCGAGGGCCCCGAACCCGGCCTCGGCCACATCGGCTGGCGCGCCCAGGGTCCCGGGGACCCCGACACCGTCGCCCGCAACCTCCCCGAGGGGCAGTGGTCCGACGGCGGGTTCGGCTACGGCAAGACCTACCGGTTCCGCGGACCCGGGGGTCACCTCAACGAGCTGTTCTGGGAGGTCGAGCGCTACCAGGCGCCCCCGGAGCTGGCCACCGACCAGCCCGACCGCCCGCAGGCCCTCAAGCCCCGCGGCATCGCCGCCCGCTACATCGACCACGTCACCATCGGCACCGACGACCTGGCGCGCGACGTGAACTTCTACAAGGACGCCCTCAAGCTGCGCCACACCGCGTCGATCGAGGCCGAGCCCGGCTTCAAGGTCTTCGCCACCCTGACCTCCCACGTCACCCACGAGATGGGCCTCGTCCCCGACTTCTCCGGCATCCGGGGGCGCGTCAACCACCTCGCCTTCGGCCTCGACCAGCGCGCCGACGTCCACACCGCCGCGCAGGTCCTGATGGGTCACGACACCCCGATCGAGTTCGGCCCGGGCATCCACGGCATCGACGAGATCACCTACCTCTACGCCCGCGAGCCCGGCGGCATGCGCATCGAGATCAACGCCGGCGGGTGGCGCAACTACATGCCCGACTGGGAGGCCCCGAACTGGACGCCCGCGCAGGGCGGCACCAACATCTACCGCACCCACGGCATGCCCGACTCGATGATGGAGAGCTTCCCCCGCACCCAGGAGGCCGCCGAGCAGATGCACGCCACGGGCATGTTCACGTGAGCTCCGGTGGGGCCGGCGTGCCCGCGGTCGACGTCCACGCCCACCTCGCGGTCCCCGCGGTGAACGCCCTGATCGCCGACCAGCCCGGCCTGCGCGAGCAGCAGCAGATCGACGCCGCCGCCCTGGGCCCGGCATCGGCCGCGCTGAACCAGGCGCAGATCGCCGAGATCGGACCGCTGCTCACCGACCTCGACCTGCGGCTGGCCGCGATGGACCGCGCCGGGGTGGACATCCAGGCCGTCTCCCCGATGCCGCTGCCCCACGCGTGGGCCGACCGGGCGCTCGCCGCGAAGATCGTGGCGGCGACCAACGAGGGCGTCGTGACCTTCTGCGACCGGGCCCCCTCGCGGCTGGTCCCGGTGGGGGCCGTCTCGCTGCAACACCCGGACCTGGCCATGGCCCAGCTCGTCACCGCGGTCCGCGAGCTGGGCATGCGCGGCGTGCAGATCTCCACCGCGGCGGGGCCGGACGTCGAGCTGGACCACCCGTCCCTGGCCGAGTTCTGGGCCACGGCCGAGGAGCTGGGAGCGGCGATCCTGATCCACCCGTGGGGCTGCTCGCTGGGCTCCCGCCTCGGCGACTACTACCTGTTCAACACCGTCGGAAACCCCACCGAGACCACGCTCGCGCTGTCCCGGCTGGTGTTCTCCGGGCTGCTCGAGCGGCACCCGCGGCTGCGGGTGTGGTCCGCCCACGGCGGGGGCTACCTGCCCAGCTACGTCGTGCGCGCCGACCACGCCTGGCACGCCCGCGGCGACGCCCGGACCACCGAGCTCCCGCCCAGCGCCCTGCTCCGGCGGACCTTCGTCGACTCGCTGGTCTACACCCCTGAGCAGCTCCGACACCTGATCTCGGTGATGGGCGCAGGCCAGGTCACCCTCGGCAGCGACTACCCCTTCGACATGGGCGTCGAGGACCCCGTCGACCGGCTGCTCGCCGCCGACCTCGACCCCGAGACCATCTCCGCCATCCGCGGCGGCAACGCCGGACGCCTGCTCGGCCCCCTGCCCGCCGTGCACACCTGAGGAGGACCCGTGCGACTCGCCACGGTCGAGCACGAGGGCGCTGTCCGCGCCGGCGTGGTCCGGGACGACCCCGCGGGCGCGCCCGCCGTGCACCTGCTGCCGCCCGGCACCACGGTCACCGGGCTGCTCGCCGCGGGACGAGCCGCGCAGGACCAGGCCGAGCGGGCCGCGGCCGCCGCGCGGGGCGTGCCACTCGCGCAGGTGCGGCTGCTGCCGCCGCTGGCCCCGCCGACGGTGCGGGACTTCGTGGCGTTCGAGGAGCACGTCGAAGGAGTGCGGAAGTCCGTCGACGGCGTCGGCGGGGTCCCGGAGGCCTGGTACGACGCGCCGACGTTCTACTTCACCAACCCCTATGCGGTGATCGGCGCCCACGACGACGTCCCGGTCCCGCCCGGCTCGCGCGCGCTCGACTTCGAGCTCGAGGTCGCCGCCGTCATCGGGCGCGAGGGCCGGGACCTGAGCCCCGATCAGGCCCGCGACCACATCGCCGGCTACACGATCTTCAACGACTGGTCCGCGCGCGACCTGCAGTCCCGGGAGATGCAGGTGGGTCTCGGTCCCGCCAAGGGCAAGGACACCGCGACGACGCTGGGGCCGTGGATCGTGACCGCCGACGAGCTCGAGCCCCACCGCGACGCCGAGGGGTTCCTCGCCCTCGCCCTGCGCGCCGAGGTCAACGGCCGCGTCGTCGGCGAGGACCTGCTGTCGAACATGGGCTGGCCCTTCGAGGACCTCGTCGCCTACGCCTCCCGCGGCACCGCGGTGCGCCCCGGCGACGTGCTGGGTTCGGGGACCTGCGGCAACGGCGGCTGCCTCGGCGAGCTGTGGGGCCGCGGCGTCTCCCGCGACGAGCTCCCGCCGCTGGCCGTCGGCGACGTCGTCACCCTGACCGTCGAGGGCATCGGCACGGTCGCCAACCGCGTCGTCGTCGGCGCCGACCCGATCCCGATCCCCCGCGCCCGGCCTCGTCCCCGGACCCGACCCGCCACCGCCGTCCCGTCCGCCCGGAGGAACCCGTGAGCAAGCCGCTGGTCGACCCCCATTCCGGCCGTGCCCCGGTGGAGGCCCACCTGCACGAGGTCGCCGACGGCGTCTTCGCCTACGTCCAGCCCGACGGCAGCTGGATGATCAACAACACCGGCTTCCTCGTCGCCCGCGACGGCGTCAGCGCCATCGACGCCTGCTCCACCGAACGACGCACCCGGGCGTTCCTCGACACCATCGCCGGCGTCACCACCGCCCCGGTCCGCACCCTCGTGAACACCCACCACCACCCCGACCACACCGCCGGCAACGGGCTCTTCTCCGGTGCGGCGATCGTCGCCCACGAGCAGGCGCGCCCCGAGATGCGCGCCCTCGGGCTGCCCCACAACTCCGGCATCTGGACCGACGTCGACTACGGCGACCTCGAGCTCGCCCTGCCCTTCCTCACCTTCGCCGAGCGCATGACGCTGTGGGCCGACGACCTGCGGTGCGAGCTCCTCTACGCCGGCGGGCCGGCCCACACCACCAACGACGTCGTCGTCTGGATCCCCGAACGGTCGGTGCTCTTCGCCGGCGACCTGCTCTTCCACGGCGGCACCCCGTTCCTGCTGTCCGGGTCCGTGCTCGGCGCGATCGACGTCCTCGAGGGGTTCGTCAAGCCGTTGGGCGCTCAGACGATCGTCCCCGGCCACGGACCGGTCGGGGGGCCGCAGATGATCGACGACGTCCTGGGCTACCTGTCCTTCCTCCGCGACCTCGCCCGCGAGGGGCACGCCGCCGGCGTCACGCCCCTCGAGCTCGCCCGCGGCACCGACCTCGGCGCCTACGCCGAGTGGACCGACGCCGAGCGCATCGTCGGGAACCTGCACCGCGCCTACGCCGACCTGACCACGCCGCCGGCCGAGCGCGGCGGGCCGATCGACTTCCCGGGCGCGCTGAGCGACATGGTCACCTACAACGGCGGCCAACCCCTGACCTGCCTGGCCTGAGGCAGGGAGATGCCCGTCCGCGGCCTGCCACGAGGTCGTCGCCCCGAGCCGCGGCCCGACAGCGGCGGGACCGACGATCCCGATCGGTCGTGAGGCACCGCCGATGCCGTCTGGCCTGCGACGATGCGGTCATGACCGTCGTGGACAACGCCCTCTACGTCGACGGCAGACGCATCGCGGGCCCGGACTCCCTCGACCGCACCTTCGGGATGCTGCGCGACTGCCCCGGCGAGGGCCGCAGCTTCGCCTGGATCGGCCTGCTGCGTCCGGATGAGGCCGAGGTCGACCAGGTCGCCGACGAGTTCGACCTGCCCAGGCTCGCGGTCGAGGACACCGTCACCGCCCACCAGCGCCCCAAGCTCGAGCGCTACGGCGACACCCTGTTCGTCGTCCTGCGCCCGGCCTGGTACGTCGACGAGACCGAGGACGTCCAGGTCGGCGAGGTGCACCTGTTCCTCGGCGAGGGCTTCGTGGTCACCGTCCGGCACGCCGAGACCCCTGACCTGTCCCAGGTCCGCCGTCGCCTCGAGGACGACCCCGACCTGCTCCGCCAAGGTCCGCACGCCGTGCTCTACGCCGTCATGGACCGCGTCGTCGACGACTACCGCCCGGTCGTCACCGGGCTTCGCGATGACATCGACCAGGTCGAGAACGAGGTCTTCGGCGGCGACCCGAACGTCTCCCAGCGCATCTATCACCTCTCCCGCGAAGTGATCGAGCTCCAGCGCGCGATCGACCCTCTGCGGGCAGTCCTCGAGGACCTGGTCGACGCGACCGAGGACGACCCCAACGCGGTCGACCTGCACCGGGGTCTGCGGGATGTCGGGGACCACGTCGAGCAGGTCATCGATCAGGCCGACGCGTTCCGCCAGCTGCTGGTCAACATCCTCAACGTCAACTCCGCTCTGGTCGGACAACGCCAGAACGAGGAGATCACCCGACTCACCGAGAGCAGCCTGAGGCAGGGCGAGCAGGTCAAACGCATCTCCTCCTGGGCGGCAATGCTCTTCGCGCCCTCGCTCGTCGGAGCGGTCTACGGCATGAACTTCGAGCACATGCCCGAATTGAGCTGGACCCTCGGCTACCCCTTCGCCCTGGCCCTCATGATTGTCGCGTCCCTGGTGCTCTACGTCGTGTTCAAGCGACGCAACTGGCTCTGACCCGAACCCGCGTCGGTCGCTTCGGCCGTTCTCCGCGAGCTCGACCCGGCGTCCCGCAGGCCGACGACCTCCATGACACCCCGCCGTAGCCACAATTGCTGGCAGGTCCTCGCCAGGAGATCGACGATCGCGAGGTCATCACCCGCCAGTCGGTCCAGGTGGACGACGAGGTGTGACGCCCCGGCGTGCAGGAGCCGACCCAGAGCGACCTCGAGTCGGACGGCCAGGTCCGGATCGGCATCGGCGTCCCCGTACAGGCTGACGCGCACCTTGTGATGACCTGTCCACATCGTGACGATTCGTGTGGCGCGACTCATTGTCCCCCCGGGCGCTCCGCATCGTTGCGAGCAGGCCGTCGGGGTCCGGGACAGCGCTGACATCTCCCGCCGTCGCCACGGTGGGCGGCCGACGTGATCCGCCACGATAATCCGCGAGAGCCACGCGACGGAACCGTCCGGGCACGTGGCATCCATTCACGTCCGGGTTCCGATGATGACCCACTCGAGTTCTCGTGGAATGTTCAAGAGATACGGACATCGGTGGTCGACTCGACGGCTTTCGATGTCGTCCTCGAGCGCCGCTCCCCACCCGCCGATGGCGCCACCGACGGGCGCGGAGCTCGTCTCTGCGCCCGCGCCTGCGAAGACTTACGGTTGCCCTCCCGAGTCGTCCTCGGACGACGCGGGAACACGACAGCCGACGCCGGCGTCACGTCGTCGTCGTGAGTCCCGATGTGGGTCCAGCAGGTGAGAGAGGCGGTTCGTCAGTGTCCGAGATGTCCGAGCGGTCCGGGCTGCAGGTCGACGAGCACCTGCGAGCGTTCGTCGAGGACGAGCTGCTCGCGCAGGTCGAGCTCACCGGCGAGCAGTTCTGGTCGATCCTGGCCCGCCTGCAGGAGCGGTTCACGCCGCGGATCGCGACGGCGCTGGCCGAGCGCGACGACCTCCAGGCCCGGATCGACGCCTGGCACGCCGAGCACGGCGCAGGCTCCCGGGACGACTACGAGAAGCTGCTGACCGACCTCGGCTACCTGGCCCCGGAGCCGTCGAGCGTCCCGACGATCGACGTCGACCGGGTCGACCCGGAGATCGCCGAGGTCCCGGGCCCGCAGCTGGTGGTGCCGTCGACGAACGCCCGCTTCTCGCTCAACGCCGCCAACGCACGGTGGGGCTCGCTGTTCGACGCGTTCTACGGCACCGACGCGCTCCCGCTGGACCACGAGCTCGCCAAGGGCTACGACGAGCGGCGCGGCGCCCAGGTCATCGAGGCCGCCGACGAGCTGCTCG
Source organism: Actinomycetospora sp. CA-053990 (assembly GCF_050948445.1). Classification (NCBI taxonomy): domain Bacteria; kingdom Bacillati; phylum Actinomycetota; class Actinomycetes; order Pseudonocardiales; family Pseudonocardiaceae; genus Actinomycetospora; species Actinomycetospora sp. CA-053990. Next base: position 4,596,906 of record NZ_CP192043.1, read on the forward strand.
ACGAGCTCTTCCCGCTCGAGCGCGGGAGCCACGCCGACGTCACCGCCTACCGCCCGTCGACCGACGGGCTGGCCGCCGACACGGCCGACGGCACGGTGGGCCTCGCCGATGCGGCGGCGTTCGCCGGGTTCACCACGCCGGACGCCGACGGCAAGGGCCACGTGCTGCTCGTCCGCCACGGGCTGCACGTCGACCTGGTGCTCGATCCGTCGACCCAGGTGGGTCGTCAGCACCACGCCGACGTCAGCGACGTCGTGCTCGAGTCCGCGGTGACCACGATCGTCGACCTCGAGGACTCGGTCGCGACGGTCGACGGCGAGGACAAGGCCCTGGCCTACCGCACGTGGCTGGGCCTGATGACCGGCGACCTGACCTCGGAGTTCACGAAGGGCGGCGAGACCGTCACCCGGCGGGTGAACCCGGATCGCGAGTACACCGCCGCCGGGGCGAGCGCAGCGACGGGGGAAGATGTCGACGGCTCGGAGCTGACGCTGCCCGGTCGCTCGCTGATGCTCGTCCGCACCTGCGGACACCACATGACCACGAACGCGGTGCTCACCGCGGACGGTCAGGAGACCAACGAGGGCGTGCTCGACGCGCTCGTGTGCGCCGTCGCCGGCCTGTACGACCTGCGCGGGCTCGGACCGCACACCAACTCCCGCGCCGGGAGCCTCTACGTCGTCAAGCCCAAGCAGCACGGGCCCGACGAGGTCGCGCTGACCGTCGAGCTGTTCGCGGCGATCGAGGAGGCCCTCGGCCTCGAGGCCAACACGCTCAAGATCGGCATCATGGACGAGGAGAAGCGGACGACGGTCAACCTGTCGGCCTGCATCGGCGCGGCCTCGCACCGCGTCATCTTCGTCAACACGGGGTTCCTCGACCGGACCGGCGACGAGATCCACACCTGCTTCGCCGCCGGGCCGGTGCTGCGCAAGGGCGACATGAAGTCGACGGTCTGGCTGCAGACCTACGAGGACCGCAACGTCGACGTCGCCCTGGCGGCCGGCTTCGAGCACCACGCGCAGGTCGGCAAGGGGATGTGGGCCAAGCCCGCCGCGATGGCCGAGATGCTCGAGCAGAAGATCGGGCACCCGAAGGCGGGCGCGAACACGGCCTGGGTGCCCTCGCCGACCGCCGCGACGCTGCACGCGCTGCACTACCTGCGCGTCGATGTGCACGCCGTCCAGGAGGAGCTCTCGAAGCGGGAGACGGCCGACCGACGCCACCTGCTGGAGCTCCCGCTCGCCGACCCGGGCACCCTGTCGGACGACGACGTGCGCCGCGAGCTGGAGACCAACGCCCAGTCGATCCTCGGCTACGTCGTGCGCTGGGTGGGCATGGGCATCGGCTGCTCCACGGTGCCCGACCTCGACGGGGTCGGGCTGATGGAGGACCGCGCCACGCTGCGGATCTCCAGCCAGCTCATCGCCAACTGGCTGGAGCACGGCGTCGTCGACGCCGACACCGTGCGGGAGACGTTCGCGCGCATGGCCGCGCTGGTCGACGAGCAGAACGAGGGCCAGGACGGCTACCCGCCGATGGCGCCCGACCTCGACAACAGTGAGTCGTTCCAGGCCGCCCTCGAGCTGGTCTTCACCGGCGGGACGGAGCCCAACGGCTACACCGAGCGGCCCCTCACGCAGTGGCGGCGCAAGGCCAAGGCCCACGCCTGAGCGGTCGCCGGCCTACGACCTCGCGGTCCCGCCGCCCGAGCGCTCGGCGCGCAGTCGGGCCTCCTCGCGCTGCACCTCGGCGCGGAGGGTGCGCTCGCGCTGCAGCCACTCCGGCTGTTCTTCCTTGAGCGCCGTGATCTGGGCGGTGGTCAGCGGCTCGGTGATCTCGGCGCGGGCCAGACCGGAGATCGACACCCCGAGCCGGTCCGCGACGACGGGGCGCGGGTGCGGGCCGTCGCGACGCAGATCGCGCAGCCAGGCGGGCGGGTCGGTCTGGAGGGCGTCGAGCTCGTCGCGAGAGATCACGCCGTCGCGGAACTCGGCGGGCGTCGCGTCGAGGTGCACGCCCAGCTTCTTCGCCGCCGTCGCGGGCTTCATCGTCTGGGTCGCCCTCTGCCGCGTCATCGGCCCAGATTATCGGCCCCCACCGGCCGCTAGCCTGAGCCCGTGACCGAGCCGGGCGAGACCCCGTCCTTCCGGCTCGGCTACGTCCCGGGTGCGACGCCGGGCAAGTGGGCGCGGATCTGGGCCGAGCGTCGTCCCGACGTCCCCCTCGAGCTCCTGGGCGCGACCACGGACGAGCTGGTGGACCGGATCCGGGACGGCGCGGTCGACGCCGGCGTGGTCCGGCTGCCGATCGATCGAGCGGGGCTGCACGCGATCCCGCTCTACACCGAGACCACCGTGGCCGTGGCGCCGAAGGAGCACGTGCTCACAGCGGTCGACGAGGCAGCGCTCGTCGACCTGGCCGACGAGATCGTTCTCCGTCCTCAGGACGACACCCTCCCCTGGCCCGGCGATCTTCCGGGCCACGCCCCGGCGTTCGAGGTCGCGACGACCGCCGAGGCGATCGAGCTCGTCGCCGCAGGTGTCGGCCTGCTGGTCCTCCCCCTGTCGCTGGCGCGCCTGCACCACCGCCGGGACCTCGCCCACCGACCGGTGATCGACGCGCCGCGGTCCAGCGTCGTCCTCACCTGGCCGGATGCGGAGAACACCGAGCTGATGGAGGAGTTCATCGGGATCGTCCGCGGACGCACCGCGAACAGTTCCCGCACCCCCGGCCGTCGGGACGACCCGCCGTCGGGCGCCCCCACACCCGCGAAGAGGGGACCGACCCGGCGCCGAGCAGCCCGTCGTCGCTGACCACCGGCGGCTCTGGTGACCGATGTCGTCCGCGCACTACGGTCCGGCCATGTTCGACGGTGACGAGATCGTGCTGGGACCCCTGCCCAAGGGCATCGTGCGTGCCGGGGAGGGTCAGCACCAGCGGGTGTGGAACGTGCTCGGCCACACCTACTGGGCGCGGGCCATCAGCGAGTCCAGCTTCGCCTTCGAGACCCTCGACCCGCCCGGCACCGGCGTGCCACCCCACGTCCACCCCACCCAGGACGAGCACATCCACGTGCTCGACGGGGTCTTCACGCTCTACCTCGACGGAGGGTGGGAGAAGGCGGGCCCCGGAGACACGGTGCTCATGCCGCGCGGCCTCCCGCACGCCTACTACAACCGCAGCGAAGCCGACTCCCGAGCCCTGTTCTGGGTGAGCCCGACCGGCAAGCTGGCCCACCTGTTCGACCAGCTGCACGACCTCTCCGACCCCGCCGAGGTCGTCCGGCAGTCCGCGCTCCACGACGTCGAGTTCCTCCCGCCCGGCTCGGTACCCGGCGCCTGACCGGCGCGACCTCCTCGAGCGGTGCCAGCAGGCTCATCCAGGACCGCGCCTCCATCGGGCTGGTTGCGTAGGGTGACCAGGTGGCACTGGGGCCTGCGGAGTTCTTCTCGTTCCGCGAGCGTGACCTCGACGGCGCGAAGGCGGCGGTGGGGCAGGACTTCTTCACGACGTCGATGGACCTCGTGGACCGCACGGCGAGCTACGACTTCCGCTTCGACGGGGTCGTCCTCGGTGCCCTGGCGGTCGGGGTGTCCCAGATCAACTCCGGGCTCGAGATCGGGACAGCGGATCTGGAGGACTGCTACTACGTCAACTACTCCGCCTCCGGCTCCATGCACGCCCGCCACCGCCGGCGAGCGGTGGAGGTCACGCCGGGGTGGGGGGCGGTGTACCACCCGGTCGGTCCGGTGGCGATGACGACGAGCGACGAGTACGGCTCGTACGCCGTGCGCATCGACCGGGGCGCCGTCAACGCGGCGCTGGAGGAGCAGCTCGGTCACCCGGTGCCGCCGGATCCGGTGCTGGAACCCCACGTGGACCTCCGCACCGGCCCCGGGCGGCGCTGGGACCGGCTGGTCCGGCTCCTGTGCGACGAGGCCCGCACGACGCCGAGCGCGCTGTCGCACCCGATGATCGCCGCGCCCCTGCACGACGCCGTCGTCACCGGCTTCGTCCACGCCACCGAGCACCGGTGGCGGGAGACGCTGGGACGTCCGTCGCGGTGCTGGAGCCGGACGCCGGTGCGGCGTGCTGTCGAGGCCATGCGCAGCGATCCGGCGCAGCCGTTCACCCCGAACGGCCTCGCCCGGCTCGCAGGCGCGTCGACCCGCACCCTGCACGACGGCTTCCGCCGCCATCTCGACACGACGCCGATGGCCTACCTGCGGCTCGTCCGGCTCGAGCGCGCCCACGCCGAGCTCCGCGCCGCGGACCCGCGTGGGACGACCGTGGCGGCGGTCGCGCACCGCTGGGGGTTCACCCACGTCAGCAGGTTCGCCCAGGTCTATCGCCGGACCTACGGCCGCCCGCCGGGCGCGACGCTGCGGGGAGGCTGACCAGACCTGCGTCGCCGAACGGACGGGGATTGCCGCGGGCGGATCGACCACGGTCCGTCGCGCTCGGTATCTCTTGAACGTTCACCGAGCTTCCCGGTCGGGAGCCCGATCCCGACGGCGTGAGAGCGAGCCATGACCACCGACCCCGACGCGACCGTCCCCCACCGCGGGCCCTCGGTCTCGGTCGTCGACACCGTCTGGGGGACGGTGGTGCGCACGCGGGACGTGCTGGGCATCGCCGCCGCTGTGATGCTGCGTCGCGTCGTCCTCCGACGCCCCGTCGGGGTCGTGCTCCTCGACCTGAGGGCCACCCGTATCGCAGCGCCGGTGGTGGTGGCGGCGGTCGCCGACCTCGCAGCGGGCCTGGGCGCGCACGACACGGCGGTGCGGATCGTGCGGTCACCGCTCACGCCGCAGGCCCTCGTCGCCGCCGCGGACGCTCCGGAGTACGCCTCGCTGGCGGAAGCCTTCGGTTGCCGCCCGTCGGAGGCGCGTTCGGTGGACCTCCCGACCCGGCCGTCCGGTCGTCGCCCCCCGGCGAACGGCGGTCGTGGCGGGATGGGTCCGGGCCGGTCACCCCTGCCCCCGGATGACCAGGTCCGGACCCATCCCGGCCCCCTCCAGGTGCCCCACGCGCGTCGCCCGGAGAGCGGCTGACCCCTCGGCGGCCGCGGGACCCCCGCAGCCCGACGCGCGCCCGCCACCATCACCTCCGCGCCCCGGTGACGCATCGACATCCGAGCGGCAAGACCATCGGCGCGACTCACCCCGCGGTGACCAAGACGGCCCGGACGATGTGTGCCGTCCGGTCGACAGCGTCAACCCTCCTCCGGGCCACACCAGGAGAGTCCGCCGGTGGGCGGGTGAGGAGGACCGATGACAGACCTCGAACAGCGACAGGAGCCGAGATCGAGGGGCGCCGGACGGCGCACCCAGGTCGTCGGCCTGCTCGCCGACCCCGACACCCCCGCCGAGATCGCCGCGAAGCTGGTCGACACCCTGCCCGGCGTCCTCGCGACGCAGGTGGACGACGAGGTCACCTGGGACGTCCGCACGATGACCCACCCGGTCACCGCGTCGGTGCAGGACCCCGAAGAGGTGCTCGGCGCGGTCGCCGACCAGACCGCCCGCACCGAGTGGGACATCGGCATCTACCTCACCGACCTGCCGATGCAGCACGACGAGCAGCCGATCCTGGCCGACGTCGACCACGACCGGTGCGTCGCCGGCCTCTCCCTGCCCGGGTTCGGACCGTTCCTGCAGCACCACAAGGTGCGCAACGCCATCGTCCGCCTGGTCGCCGACCTCGCCGGCGTCAGCGACGCCGGCCTCGAGCACGGCCGGCACCACCCGATCCGGCTCGGGCGCGCCGCCGCGCGATTCCTGCAACCGGTCCGCGTCCTGCGCGCCGGGCGAGGCCGCCACACGCGGCGCTACGTCACGACCCCGCGGCGCGGTCGGGTCCGGCTGCTGGCCGGCATGGTGCGCACCAACGAGCCCTGGCGCCTCGTGCTGGGCATGCGCACCGCGCTGGCCGCCGTCCTGGGCACCAGCGCCTACCTGACCCTCACCTCCACCACGACCTGGCTGCTCGCCACCCGCCTCGCGGTCGGCAAGCTCATCCTGACCCTGCTGGTCGCGGTCGCGCTGATGGTCGCCTGGATCATCGGCGCCCACCACCTCTGGGAGCGCGCCCGTGATGAGGGTGAGCGCGAGGAGACAACGCTCTACAACGCCTCCACCGTGCTCACCCTGAGCATCGGCGTGGCGACCATGTCCGCGGCGGTGTACCTGCTCACCCTGCTCGGGTCGTTGTTCTTCCTCGAGCCATCGGTACTCGGCTCGACTCTGGGCCACCCGCCCACACTCGCCGACCACCTCGTCCTCGCGTGGCTGGCCACCGGCCTGGCCACCGTCGCCGGTGCGCTCGGCTCCGGGCTCGACAGCGAGGACGCCGTGCGGCGCGCCGCCTACGGCTACCGCGAACGCCAGCGCCGCGACGAGATCGGTCAGGACGACGAGGACGCGGAGGACGCGGAGGACTCCTCGTCCTGACCGACCTGGAGAGCGTGCCCGCGGCGAGCCTCCGCCGCGACCGCCCGAGCACGCTCGTCGTCGCGCTGCTCGTCCTGCAGCTTCACGTATCCGTCGTCGTCGCCGCCGACGGGCTTCGCGGCCCCCTCGAGGGCCTCGCCGAGGAAGCGGACCGGGGCCGGGAGCGATCGATGGGTCAGCATCACGAGGAAGGGGGCCGCGGCGATGAACGTCCCGAGCGGCGGATCGACCAGCCCGAGGACCACCGCCGCGCCGACGCCACCGAAGTAGCCGATCGAGCGTGGGACGTCGACGAGCACCGGCCCCACCTGGATCTCGTAGGTCCCGGGATTCGGCACTTCCGTCTCCCCAGAGCGTCGTGGACAGGGCGTACGGGGCCACGCCGTCACGGTGTGAGCACGACCTTCTCGCATCCGTCGGCCTTCTCCAGGAACGTCCGGTAGCCCCGGGGGGCATCGTCGAGCGACATCCGGTGGGTGATGACGAAGGAGGGGTCGATGTCGCCGTTGAGGATGTGCTGGAGCAGCTTCGGCATGTAGCGGTGGACGTGGCACTGACCGGCGCGCATCGTGAGGTACCGGTTCATGAACGACCCCATGGGGAACTTGTCGGTGAACCCGCCGTAGACACCGATGACCGACACGATGCCGCCGTTGGCGCAGCTCATGACGGCTTCGCGCAGCACGTGCGGCCGCTCGGTCTCCAGACCCACGGCCTGCTTGGTGCGGTCGTACGCGTGGAGCGCCCCGCTGGGGTGGTGGGCCTCCATCCCCACCGCGTCGATGCACTTGTCCGGCCCCCTCCCCCCGGTCATCTCCGTGAGCGCCTCGGGCACCGACACCTGTTCGTAGTCGAGCGCCTCGGCGCCGGCCTCCTGCGCCATCCGCAGGCGGTGGTCGACGCGGTCGATCGCGAAGACCCGATCGGCACCGCGCAGGAAGCAGCTGGCGATCGCGAACTGGCCCACGGGCCCGGCGCCCCACACCGCGACGACGTCCCCGGGACCGACCTCGGCCATGTCGGCGCCCATGTAACCGGTGGGGAAGATGTCGGAGAGGAAGAGGACCTTCTCGTCATCGAGGTCGGAGTCCACCTTGAGCGCCCCGAAGTCGGCGAACGGCACCCGTGCGTACTCGGCCTGACCACCGGGATAGCCGCCGAGCATGTGGGAGTAGCCGAACAGCGCGGCCGGCGAGTGGCCCATGAGCTTCTCGGCGATGCCGGCGTTGGGGTTGGAGTTCTCGCACAGCGACGTCCACCCGCGCTCGCAGGAGCCGCACACGCCGCAGGCGATGGGGAACGGGACCACGACGCGGTCCCCCACCGCCAGGTCGTCCACCCCCGGGCCGACCTCGACCACCTCGCCCATGAACTCGTGGCCGAGGACGTCGCCGTCGCGCATCGTCGGGATGAGCCCGTTGTAGAGGTGCAGGTCGGACCCGCAGATGGCGGTCGAGGTGATCTCCACGATGGCGTCGCGGCGGTTGAGGATCGCCGGGTCGGGAACGTCCCGGACCTCCACCGATCGCTTGCCCGTCCAACAGTTGGCCCGCATGGATCTCTCCCCTCCTCGTCGTCAGGCGACCGGCTCGGCCGGGCGCTGAGCGAGCTGCCGGCGGGTGGACCGGCCTGACGGGCTGCCCTCCGAGCGGACCACCTCGCCGACCTCCACGACCTGCTTGAAGCGCCGCAGGTCGTCGCGCAGCTGCTGGTTCGGCTCCTCGCCGAGCATCGTCGCGACGACGGCGCCGGCACGCCCGCCCGGAGGGCGGTAGCGCAGGTCGACCACGACCTCCGTGCCCCGTCCGCCCGCGGCGTCGCTGAAGACCACCGAGCCGGTGTTCTCGACGTCGGCGCCCTCGAGGGACCTCCAGGAGATCTCCTCTCCCTCGCGGTCCTCCACGATCTCGGCGTCCCAACGGACGGTCGACCCGGCCGGACCCGCGGCCTCCCAGTGCGAGCGCCCCGACTCCTCGATGGTCACCGAGCGGAGGTGCGCCATGAACTCCGGGAGGCGTTCGAGGTCGCGCCACCGGCGGTACGTCTCCGACCGGGACCGGTTGACGGTGACCGCCGCGGAGGCCCGACACTCGCCGGCACCGCTCCGACGGGAGAGCGCGCGGGCGGTCGCGACGTCCGCGACGGTCACCCCCGCGAGCACCGCGAGGGCCGGCCCGAGCCGTGTGGGCACGGCTCCCCTCCGCCGGGCACCGGCGATCACCGTGGCGATGTCGAGCACGTCGCCGGCGACCCGGCTCCACACCCACCGGGCCGTGCTGCGCCCGCTGAGGATGCCCGTGCCGTGCGCCAGCTCCCGGGCGCCGTACAGACACCCGACCGTGCGGACGGCCGGGCCGTCCCCCCGGATCCCCACCAGCCGTGCGACCGCGCCCGGCGCGGCGAGCTCCGCCGACCCCAGCGCCAGACTCAGCACCCCCAGGCCCCTCGCGAGGACCGTGGTCGCGTCCCGGCCCGATCCTCCGTCGCCCGACAGCCGCGCCCTCATCGAACGTCTCCCCTCGTGCTCCGTGCCATGAGGGTGCAACCGGCTCGGCGACGTCGGGACCAGGGACGGACGAATCTCGTGCTCGCAGGTGGACGTCGCACCGACGAGTCCGGTCCGCCGGGCCGAGGTGGTGGCCGGCGCTCGTCCCCGGCCGGCGCTCGTCCCCCCAGGGGAGCCGGGACCCGGAGGTTGTGACCGGCGGGGCCGATGCCCCGGCGGTCGCCCCGAGTGCATGGTGCCGGACGGACGGTGACCGACGGGCGGAGGTGGCACGTGACGAGACACAGGGAGAACCCGGTGGTGGCGGTGTGGTCGTCCGGGGCTGAGGACGAGGAGGAGGACGACGAGCTCCTGACCGGGTTGCTGGCGGCGGCTCGCGACATCGCCGCGGCCGAGAGGGTCGCGGACGCGCTTCCCCGGATCGCGCACGGCGCCGTGGCGACGGTGCCGGATGTGCGCGACGCCGGTGTCGCGGTGCGGGCCCGGGGTGGGGTGCTGGCCTGTGGTGGGCACACCACGGACACGGCGGCACGGGTCGACCAGGCCCAGATCGGGATGGGCGAGGGCCCGTGCATCGACGCGGTCGCCGGCGCCGACACCGTGATCCTCCCCAACGCGGCCACCGAGACGCGGTGGCCCCGGTTCGTCCCGGAGGCGGTCCGTCACGGCGTGCGCGCCAGCCTGTCGGTGCGTCTCACGACCCGATGTCCGGTCGGCGCGGTGAACCTGCACATGACACGACACGCCCTCGACGACCGCTCGGCGCGGGTGCGGACCCAACGGTGCGCCCGGATGTTCGTCGCCTACGCCTCGCTCGCCCTCGCCGGCACCGACCGGGTGGAGAACCTGGAGAAGGCTCTCGTGCGCCGCGACGTGATCGGGCAGGCCAAGGGCATCCTCATGAACCAGTACGACGTGGACGACGGCGAGGCCTTCGCACGCCTGCGTCGCGCCTCCCAGACCACCAACACGAAGCTCCACGACGTCGCCGCCTGGCTCGTCGCCTGCCGGGCCCTCTGACCCGCCGTCGGCCGCATTCGGAGCACGGTGGTCACTATCCGAATCGCGAAAGGCGGTAGCTGCGTACCAGGGCTTGACCAGGCGAGATCACGTGCGGTCCCGTGTGCGGGGTGAGGGGCAGCGATCGCTCTGCGGACAGCCCGGGAGACACGGACGCCCGCCGCGACCGCGAGGCCCGGACCGAGGTCGAGGCCGCCCTGGCCCGTGAGTACCGGTTCCAGGCGCAGCTCAGCCAGGCCCTCGTCACGGACCTCCCGGAGCAGGGGATCGCCGACGTGCTCCACGACCACCTGGGTCTCGGCGTGACCGTGGAGGACCCGTTCGGCCGCGTCCTCGCCCGGGCCGGGGAATACGGCCAGGAGCCGTTCCCTCGCTTGACCCGCGCCCAACGGGACCGTGTGATCGAGGCGGCGCGGAGGGTGTCGGGCCCCCTGCGGGCCCGGGATCAGCTGGCGAGTGTGGCCGCGTCCCACGGCACCGTGCTCGGTCTGCTGGTCGTCGTCGATCCGGACGCCTCGCTCGAACCCTCCGACGACAAGACACCGGAGTCCGACACGCGCCCCGGGAGTCCCCGGGCCGGGGCCCTGCACGCGATCGGTCTGGCGACGAGCGCGCTCACCCTGCACCTGCTGCACCGCCGCCACCTGGCGAGGACCGAACTGCGGCTGCGCCACGATCTCGTGGAGATGGTGCTCCTCGAGCCCGCGGAGGACGACCTCGCGGCCGAGATCGACCGACGGGTGGGCCGCGCGTCGGCGCTGAGCCACGACCTCACCGGTCCCCACCGCGTGATGGCGCTCCAGCCCCGCAACGGGCGCTGGCCCGACGGCGAAGCCGTGGGCGACCTGGTCGAACGGGTCGCGCGCGACCTCGACATGCCCTACCTGGGCACCCTGCGGGGGCAGATCGCGATCCTCGTGTGCGGGACCCCCAGCGCGTGGCTCGACGGTGGCGGCAACGCGATGACCCCGTGGTCGGACCGCGCCGATTCCGGGAGCAGGCGCGGGGACGATCGGGGCGTGCGACGCGACGCGCGCCCTGTAGCGGCGTGGCAGGTCGTCCACGACGCCTTCACCCGGGTGCTGCGCCACGCCCCCGCCCTCGGGGTCGGCGGCTTCGTCGATCGCCCCGAGCACCTCCCCCGTTCGTCCGCGAAGCGATGCAGGCACTCACGGTCCGACTGCGCCAGAACGAGCCACGGGGGCTCGTCACGTTCGAGGACCTCGGGCTCTACCGACTGCTGGCCACTCCCCAGGGCCGCCGCGAGGCGCGTGCCTTCGTGGAGGACTGGCTCGGCGCCCTCCTCGCCTACGACGCGGACCGGCAGGCCGACCTCGTGCACACGCTGGGGACCTATCTCGACCACAGCGGCAACTACGACGACACCGCCGCCGCGCTGCACATCCACCGTTCCACGCTGCGGTACCGCCTCCAGCGCATCCGGGAGCTCTCGGGGCACGACCTCGCGCACGCCGACACCCGACTGAACCTGCACGTCGCCGTGCGCGCCGCCGTCGTGGCCGACCCACCCGGCGCGGGCTCGTAGGAGCACCTGACGCCGCGGTGAGCCGGCCGTCCCGGCGAACGATCACCCGGGCCGGAAGACCGCCCGGACGCAGCCGTCCTCCTTGTTCTTGAACATGTCGTAGCCGCGCGGGCCCTCGTCCAGCGACATGACGTGGGTGGCGAGGTGGCTGGTGCTGATCTCGCCGCGGGCGATGCGGTCGAGCAGCTCGGGGACGTAGCGCTGGCCGTGCTGCTGGGCGCCCCGCAGGGTCAGGCCCTTGTTCATCAGCGCCCCGAGCGGGAACTTGTCGACCAGCCCGGCGAACACCCCGAGGGAGAACACCGACCCGCCCTTGCGGCAGGCCATGATCGCCTCGCGGATCGCGGGGGGCCGGTCGTTCTCCAGGCGCAGCTGCTGCTTGACCTTGTCGTAGAGGTACTCCGGGCCGTAGGTGTGCGCCTCCTGGCCGACGGCCTCGATGCACACGTCGGGCCCGCGGCCGCCGGTGCGCTCGCGCAGCTCCGCACCGACGTCGGTGCTGCTGTAGTCGAGGGTCTCGGCGCCGATGTGGGTCGCGGTCATGGCCAGACGCTCGGGGATGCGGTCGATCACGATCACCTGCTCGGCGCCGAGCAGCATCGCCCCTCGAGCAGCCATCTGACCGACCCCTCCGGCGCCCCACACCGCGACGGTGTCGCCCGGTCCGACCCCGCCGAGGTGCGCGCCCATCCAGCCGGTCGGGACGCCGTCGGAGGCGAACAGGGCCGAGAGGTCGTCGACCGCCTCGGGAACGGCGAAGGCGCCGTGGTCGGCGAACGGGACCCGGACGTACTCGGCGTGGCTGCCCATGAACCCGCCCATGGCGTGGGAGTAGCCGAAGATGCCCCCCGGATCGGAACCCCACAGGGCCTGGGTGATGCCGGGATTGGTGTTGGTGTTGTCGCACAGCGACCACAGGTCGTTGTCGCAGTACCAGCAGCTCCCGCAGCCGATGAACGAGACCACGACCACCCGGTCCCCGACCTGGTGCTTCGTCACCTCGGGTCCGACCTCGACGATCTCGCCCATGAACTCGTGCCCGATGACGTCGCCGGACTCCATGGCCGGGATGTAGCCACCGAGCAGGTGCAGGTCCGACCCGCACGTGACGGTGTAGCGGACCTTGACGATGGCGTCGTGGGCGTTCTGGATGCGTGGGTCCGGGACCTGCTCGATCGCGAGGTCGTTCACGCCCTCCCAGCACAAGGCCTTCACAGTCGCCCCTCCCCCCACGCCCGGCGGGTGACCGCGCGCAGCACCTGCCCGGCCGGACCGGGATGGCTCGATCCCGGGCGGGACGGTTCGACGACCTCCCCGCATTCGAGGATCGACTTGGTCTCGCGCAGCGCCGCACGCAACGACCGGCGCAGGTCGGCCGAGCCCCCGTCGGGCGCGGTCGGACGCACCGCCAGCTCCGTGCCCTTGTCGCCCGGTGCCGGGCGCACGGTCAGCTCGATCTCGCCGCGCATCCTGCTCAGTGGGCCGGACCCGTCCACCTGGGTCTGGACGTCGTCGATCTGCCGGTAGATCGTGACCGCCAGCCACCGGCCCGGAGGGGCAGCCTGCTCCCGGGGAGTCTGGCCGGCGGAACCGACCAGGCCCCGCACGGCGCCGACGGCCCGGTCGGCCCAGTTCGTCGGATCGACCACCACTCTGCTCATCCGTTCTCCCTCCCCGACCCGTTGCTCGTCTGGCCGGGGTGCAGGACGACCTTGGTCCAGCCGTCCTCGCGGGCGTCGAAGTGCTTGTAGGCCTCCGGCGCCTGCTCCAGCGACAGGTCGTGGGAGACGATCCACGAGGGCTTGACCTTGTCCGCGGCGATCAGGCTGCGCAGGTGGCGGTTGTAGCGCTTGACCGGGGCCTGCCCGCAGCCCATCTGCTGGCCCTTGAACCAGAAGTTCCCGAAGTCGAAGCGGGCCTTGCCCTGCTGGGCGAGCTCGTCGGGGGCACCCGGGTCCTGCGGGACGAACACCCCGACGGTGCCGATCCCCCCGGTGAACCGCACCGAGGACACCAGCTTGTTGAGGGTGTCAGCGTTGTCCTCGTTCCCCTGCGGATCGTGCGCCTGGTACCCGACGCACTCACATCCGCGGTCCGCGCCCCGGCCCTGGGTCTGTTCCATGACCTGGTCGACCGGCGAGCCCTGCGAGTCGTCGATCGGGATCGCCCCGATCTGCTCGGCCAGCCGCAGCCGGTCGGGGTGGCGGTCGACGACCATCACCTTCGAGGCGCCCTTCGTGACGGCCGAGAGCGCGGCCATCTGTCCGACGGGGCCGCCGCCGTAGATGACGATGCTCTCCCCCGGCTTCAGCCCGGACATCTCCGTGGCGTGCCAGCCGGTGGGGAAGATGTCCGAGAGCATGACGTAGTCGTCCTGCTTGTCCCGGGCGTCCTCGGGCAGGCGCAGGCACTGGAAGTCGCCCCACGGGACGCGCAGGTACTCGGCCTGCCCGCCGGGCCAGGGGCCCATGTCGGCGAACCCGTAAGCGGCGCCCGCCAGGCCGGGTTCGTTGGCGCGCAGGCAGTAGTTGGTCAGACCGTGCTCGCAGTTCTCGCAATGCCCGCAGCTGACGTTGAACGGCGCGGAGACCATGTCCCCGACCGCGACCTTGTCGACGGCGTCGCCGACCTCCACGACCTCGCCGAGGTTCTCGTGACCGAAGATCCGGCCCTCCTCGAAGTCCGTACGCCCCTCGTACATGTGCAGGTCCGAGCCGCAGATGTTCGTGGACGTGATGCGGACCAGGACATCGGTGGGCTTCTCGATGCGGGCGTCGGGGACGTCGTCGACGCTCACCTGGCGCGGTCCGTGGTAGACGAGTGCTTTCATGATCGTTTCCTTTCGAGGCGCGTAGGCGGGACGGGGTCGTCAGCTCCGGCCGGCGGGGACGGCGGCGAACTGCTCGACGATCGCGGCGCAGAACGCGGGCATGTCCTGCGGGCTGCGGCTGGTCGTGAGCTGGCCGTCCACGCAGACCTCCTCGTCGACGACCTCGGCCCCGGCGTTGCGCAGGTCGGTGCGGATGCTCGGCCACGAGGTCAGCCGCTTCCCGCGGACGCAGTCGGCCTCGGCCAACGTCCACGGGCCGTGGCAGATCGACGCGACCGGCTTCCCGGTCTCCATGAACGAGCGCACGAACGCGACCGCGTCGGGGTCGGTGCGCAGCTGGTCGGGGTTCATCGTGCCCCCGGGCAGGAGCAGGGCGTCGTAGTCGTCCACCGAGGCGTCGCTGACCTGACGGTCGACCGGGAACGTGCCGGCCGGGTCGAGGTCGAACTGCCGGGCGGCGATCTCGCCGTCGTGGATCGACAACAGCTCGGTGCGGGCGCCCGCCCCGTAGAGGGCGCCGCGTGGTGCTTCGAGCTCCACCCGCTCGACGCCGTCGGTGGCCAGGATCGCGACGCGCAGGCCGCGTAGCTCGTCTGCCATGGAGATCTCCTCCGGGAGGACAGCAGGAATGTCGTTCGGGGCGAGGGTGGGTCCCGGCGGCGGCACCGCAGACGGGGTGCGGGCGATCTCCTACGACGGGGTGGACACCGCGGCGGCGATTCCGTCCCGCCGGGTCGAGATGTGGTCCGTCCCGTGTAGGGCGCCCGCCGATCGGGTGTCGAGCCTCGACCCGGAGAGATCGGGGCCGTGCCGCCCCGGCGCCCGGAGGGCGGCTCGACCCGACGGGCGGGGCCGCGCCGCTCGGATGTGACCTGCCGAGGCGATGCCCCCGCCGTCGACGTACCTGCACCGTGTCGGAGCGGTGACCGAGAGCGGTCGAGGCCGGAGGAGGCGTGCGGTGACGGGGTGGGCGGAGACGGCGGCGATGGGCGCGATCGACCCGGCACCCGCACGAACAGGCAACGGGGCCGCACGTCGACCCTCGACCATCGAGCCGGTCGGGACCACCGACGGCGACCTCGGCACACCGCTGCGCGTCGCGGTCGTCGCGCCGCCGTGGCTGGAGCTCCCCCCCGACGCCTACGGCGGCGTGGAGTCGGTGTGCAGCGACCTCGTGGACGCCCTCGTCGCCCGCGGCGTCGACGTCACCCTGCTGGGCCCGGGAGAGCACGGGACCACGGCGGCGTTCCGCCGGACCGGTCCCGTCGCCGACCCTCGTCTGATGGGCCGGGCGCTGCCCGAAGTGGTCCAGGCGGCACGGCTACCCGAACTGCTGGACGACCTCGCCGTCGACGTGGTCCACGACAACACCCTGGCCGGCCCCCTGGTCGGCGCGGCGCACGGGATCCCCACGGTGGTCACCGCGCACGGGCCGGTCCGCGGCGACATGGGCGAGTACTACCGGACGCTCTCTGCTCGCGCCGCGCTCGTCGCGCTGTCGGACGCCCAGCGCGAGCTCCTGTCGACGGCGCGATGGGCCGCGACCGTGCCCAACGGCCTGCGACCCGACCGCTTCCCGTTCCGCGTCGCGAAGGACGAGTACGCCGTCTTCCTCGGACGGATGAGCCCCGACAAGGGTCCGGTGTGGGCCATCGATGCCGCCCGCGCGGCCGGGATCCCGCTGGTGATGGCGGCCAAGTGTCGTGAGGACACCGAGGTGCAGTACTTCGAGCACGCCGTGGCGCCCCGGCTGGGTGGCGACGTGGAGTGGCTGGGCGAGGTCGGCGGTCGGCGCAAGGTCGAGCTGCTGGCCGGAGCGCGCTGCCTGCTGTTCCCCATCGACTGGGAGGAGCCCTTCGGCATGGTGATGATCGAGGCGATGGCCTGCGGCACCCCCGTGGTGGCGCTGCGTCGTGGCGCGGTGCCCGAGGTGGTCGACGACGCCCGGACGGGCTGGGTGTGCGACCGACCCACCGAGCTGGCGGCGGCGCTGCGGCGGGTGCACGAGCTCGATCCGCGGGACTGCCGCGCCGCCGTCGAGGAGCGGTTCTCCGACGGTCGGCTCGCCGCCGGCTACGAGCGCGTGTACCGGCGCGTCGCCGCGCGCGGTCGGCGATCGGTCGCCTCCCGTCCGGCCTCCTGACCTCGGAGGTCAGGAGCGGCCGGGAGGCGTCGGAGTGGGAGCCACGTGCGGTGGCAGACCGTGGACGTCCCAGCCGTCCCGGTCGACCTCGAGCTCGAGCCGTGCTCCCGCCAGCGACAGGTTGCCCACCCGGAACGGCAGCATCGCCGGAGGTAGGGCGGGCTCGAAGCCCAGCCGCCCACACCGCAGGTCGGGGTGGAAGCGCAGCAGGGTCTGGAGCAGCGAGACCGGGGTCGCCGCCGCCCACGCCTGCGGCGAGCACGACGTGGGATAGGGCACCGGGGCCGGGAACTCGTCACGGTCGAATCCGCAGAAGAGCTCGGGCAGGCGTCCGCCGAACGCGCGGGCGGCATCGAGGATCCCCAGCGCCACCTTCTGCGCCTCGGGAACGTGCCCGTAGCGCATGAGTCCGGCCGCGAGCAGCGCGTTGTCGTGCGGCCACACCGACCCTGTGTGGTACCCCATGGGGTTGTAGGCGCCCATGTCCGAGGCGAGCGTCCGGACCCCGAATCCGGTCCACATCGTCTCCCCCACCAGGTGGCCGGCCACGCGGCTCGCCCGCTCCGGAGGCACGATCCCCGACCAGAGGCAGTGCCCGATGTTGCTCGTCAGTGCGTCCACCGGGCGCTTCTCACCGTCGAGCGCCATCGCGTACCACCCGCGATCGGGCAACCAGAAGCGTTCGTCGAAGCGTTCGCGCAGGACCTCGGCACGTCCCCGGTGGTCGGCCGCGGTGCCGGGGTCGTCCATGGCTTCCGCGAGCTCGGCACGGGCGAGGTGCGCCGCGTACACGTAGCCCTGCACCTCCGCCAGAGCGATCGGCGGCTCGGCGATGCGCCCGGAGGCCGTGGTCACCCCGTCGAACGAGTCCTTCCAGCCCTGGTTGACCAGCCCGCGGTCGGAGGCCCGCCGGTACTCCACGAAGCCGTCGCCGTCGCGGTCCCCGTAGCGCTGCACCCACGCCATCGCCCGGTCCGCCGCGGGCAGCAGCTCGCGCAGCTCCGCACCCGCCAGGCCCCAGCGGTGCAGTTCACCCAGCAGCACCACGAACAACGGAGTGGCGTCCACCGTGCCGTAGTAGGCCGAGGACCCGACCCGGCTGACGCTTCCCTCACGGCCGCAGCGCACCTCGTGGACGATCCGCCCGGGCTCCTCCTCGGTGAGCGGTTCGACCCTGTCGCCCTGCAGGTCGGCGAGCATCCGCAACGTCCCCAGGGCGAGCTCCTGGTCCAGGGGCAGCGCCATGAAGCTGGTGATCAGTGAGTCACGGCCGAACAGCGCCATGAACCACGGAGCCCCGGCTGCGACGACCCGGCGGTCGGGGTGGGCGGGATCGCCGATCTGCAGCGCGCCGAGGTCCTCGGAGCTGGTGCGCAGGGTGGTCTCCAGGCCCGGCCTCGGCGTCTCGGCCACCGGCGCCGACAGCCGCCACCGGGCCATCCGTCGGGCCGCCTCACCCTCCGGGAACCCCTCGTCGGCCGCGGGCAACGTGTCCTGCGGGCCCAACGCGACACCCACGGACCACCGGGTCGTCCAGGTCGCCCGCCCGGGAACGAGGACCGTGTGCCGGAACGTCGCGCCCGTGGTGGCCGGTTCCCCGGCGCCGATCACACGCATCCGCGATCGGTGCGGCGAGGACGCCAGCACGAAGGTCACCGCGTGCTCCTCGTCCTCGAGCGCGATCCGCGGACGTGTGTCCACGCGGCTCTCCTTGACCTCGAAGAGGTCGGCGAAGTCGGCCTCCACCTCGAGCTCGACGGTCAACCCGGCCGCCTCGGCGGCGAGGTTGCGGATGCACAGTTCCTCGACCATGCCGTCCCCGACCGTGCGGCTGCGTTGGATGAGCAGGGTGGCGTCGGCCCGGCCTCTCCGCGGCGGCGCACGCCCGACGAACGTGGCGCGGTACCGCTCGGCCTCGAGGACGCCGAGGGGCTCGACCGGGGCTCCGTCGATCCACAGCCTCCAGCCGGACACCACGCGGGTGTCGTCGACGAAGAGCCCCTGCACCCCACCCGGGACGACGTCACCGCCGGCGGCGGAGAGGCAGAACGTCGTTCCCGCGACCAGGCTCGTGGTGCCCCCGTCGCCGCTGACCCGCGGAGGAGCCTCGCCGGAGACCCCTCCGCCCGCCGAGCCCGACGTCACCGACCGGGTGTCGTCCACGGACTCGGACCGGCCGGCCCCCGTCACGTCCGAGCGCGCCGTCGCGCGACGAGACGGTAGATGCCCAGCACGATCAACGAACCGACCAGGGCGAGCACCCACGTCCGGAGGTCGAAGAAATCGCCGAGACCGGTCCCGAACAGCGCACGGCCGACGAATCCGCCGAGGATGGCGCCGACGACCCCCAGCAGACCGGTCACGATGACGCCACCCGGGTCGTCACCGGGCATGATCAGCTTGGCCAGCGCGCCGATCACGAGTCCCAGCACGATCCATCCGAGAATGCCCATGTCCGTTCCCCTCGCCCGCGAACTCGATCCGTCCCGCCGCGCCCGCGTGACGCAGCCGGGTGGGCCCGCGGAGCCGTCCCGCGAGGCGCACCCACGATGCGCCGCCGCACGGTCGGCCGTCGCGGTCACGTCGGGTCGAGGTCGAGGGGCGGTTCTCGACCTCACGTGCGAGGCCGGGTCCGCGCGGGTCCGTCCTGGCGGGTCGAGGGCTGCGCGCGCTCGGCCCGACGGGACGAGACGCCCGGCGACGCTGCATCGGCCAGGGCGATGACCTCCCGCCGCCGGCGCCGCACGGTCGGGCGATGAGCAGCGCCGCACCCGCCCCGATCGTCACCCCACCTCACCCCCCGCGGCGCGCGCGGCCGGGCGCGGGCCTGGTCCGGGCGCTGTCGACGACCGACCCGAAGGACATCGCGATCCTGTACCTGGTCACGTCGTTCGGGTTCTTCCTGGTCGGCGGGCTCATGGCGCTGCTGATGCGCGCCGAGCTGGCCCAGCCCGGTCTGCAGTTCCTCTCGGTGGACCAGTACAACCAGCTGTTCACCATGCACGGCACGATCATGCTGCTGCTCTACGCGACGCCGATCGTCTTCGGGTTCGGGAACTACATCATGCCGCTGCAGATCGGCGCGCCGGACGTCGCGTTCCCGCGGCTGAACGCGTTCTCGTACTGGCTGTTCCTCTTCGGCGGGATCATCGTCGTCTCCGGGTTCTTCACCCCGGACGGCGCCGCGTCCGCAGGGTGGTACGCGTACACCCCGCTCTCGGACATCGCCTACACGCCCCGGCTCGGGCAGGACCTGTGGGCACTCGGACTCGTCGTGGCCGGGCTGGGCACCATCCTCGGTGCCGTCAACTTCGTGACGACGATCGTGTGCATGCGCGGCCCGGGCATGACGATGTTCCGGATGCCGATCTTCACCTGGAACATCCTCGTGACGATGTTCCTCATCCTGACGGCGTTCCCGATCCTCACCGCGGCGCTGCTGGCGCTAGAGGCCGACCGGCATCTCGGCGCGCGCATCTACGACCCCGCGGCCGGCGGCGCGATCCTCTGGCAGCACCTGTTCTGGTTCTTCGGTCACCCCGAGGTCTACATCGTCGCCCTGCCCTTCTTCGGCATCGTCACCGAGATCTTCCCGGTGTTCAGCCGCAAACCGGTGTTCGGCTACAAGACGCTGGTCTTCGCGACGATCTCGATCGGCGCGCTGTCGATCGCGGTGTGGGCACACCACATGTTCGCCACCGGCGCGGTACTGCTGGGTTTCTTCTCGTTCACCACGTTCCTCATCGCCGTGCCGACCGGCATCAAGTTCTTCAACTGGATCGGCACGATGTGGCGTGGCCAGCTGACCTTCGAGTCGCCGATGCTGTTCTCGGTCGGCTTCCTCGTGACGTTCCTCTTCGGCGGTCTCACCGGCGTCCTGCTGGCCAGCCCGCCGCTGGACTTCCACCTCAACGACAGCTATTTCGTGGTGGCGCACTTCCACTACGTGCTCTTCGGCACGATCGTGTTCGCCACCTACGCCGGCATCTACTTCTGGTTCCCGAAGATGACCGGCCGGATGATGGACGAGCGCATCGGCAAGGTGCACTTCTGGCTGACGTTCATCGGGTTCCACATGACGTTCCTGGTGCAGCACTGGCTGGGCAACGAGGGCATGCCGCGCCGCTACGCCGACTACCTGGCCACCGACGACTTCACCATGCTCAACACCGTCTCCACGATCGGGGCGTTCATCCTCGGGGCCTCGACGCTGCCGTTCCTGTGGAACGTCTTCCACAGCTACCGCTACGGGCGTCCGGTGGAGGTCGACGACCCCTGGGGCCACGGCAACTCGCTGGAGTGGGCGACGTCCTGCCCGCCGCCGCGGCACAACTTCACCGAGCTGCCCCGTATCCGCTCCGAGCGCCCGGCGTTCGAGCTGCACTACCCGCACATGGCCGCCCGGCTCCGGCTCGAGGCCCACGCGGGCTCGCCCCGACCGTCGCCCGGCGAGCTCGCCGCCGGCGCCACCGGGCAGGAGCACCTGTCGGGCAGCGACCCGCGCAACCGGTAGTCCCCCGACCTGCCCGCCACGCCGGTGGCGAGCTCAGTCGCTGGTGTCCTTGTTCTGGTCGATGATCGTCTGGCGTTGCGGGGTGATCCAGAGGATGACGCGCTCGGACTTGATGCCCTCGGGTGGGTAGTCGGTGCCGAGGTAGCGGTGGGCCAGCTCGTCGATGTGTTCGCGGGCCTGGTCCCCGGTGGTGGTGCGGGTGACCGTCCCGCGGACCTCGGCGTAGCGGTAAGGGTCGTTCTCGTCGCGGATCAACACCGTGATCCGCGGGTCGGCCTCGATGTTCTCGTAGCGCTTGCGGTGGGTCTCGGTGTTGAGGACCAGAGAGCCGTCCTTGATCCCGACCCAGAGCATCTGGTTCTGCAGCAGGCCGCTGGGCAGCACCGTGGCGACGGCCGCGAAGTTCTTTCCGGTCGCGAGCTCCTCGGTCACCGGGTGCAGCTCCGGTCCGTTCTTCGTGTCCGCCATGGGAGAGCCTTCCTGGGTCGCACGGTGATCTCCATCGACAGCCTCGGTCCACGGTGTGGGGCCGGGGTCTGGTCCGAAGTCTGCTGAGAGCCGAGGAGCACGAACTCAGGGGGTCTCCCACAGCTGGTCGCGGGCGGTGAGCAGGGCGAAGTAGGCGTCGGTGAGGTCGCCGGCGGCGAGATGGGCGCAGGCGACCCGAGCGGCGGCGCGCCCGTGCTCGTCGGGGCGACTCGCGCTCAGCGCGGTGCGCAGGCGATGCTCGACGTCGCCGGCGCCGATGACGCCTTGGACGAGCGCGAGGTTGTGCAGGCACTGCAGTCCGTCATCGACGGCGCCGGGCAGCGGGTCGGTCGCAGCGGGACCTCGTCGGGCACGGGTCGGGGTGCGCGGTGCGGCGGTGGACACCGTCGTCACGTGGGGGTGTTCGGGCATCGGGGTTCCTTCCTGGGCCGGCGTCTCGTGAGCCCGGAGAGGACCGGGCCGGACGCGCCGAGGGGAGACGGGGAGGCAGCTCGCGGGGTGAGGCCGAGCCGTCAGCGGCTACGGAGGCGGTGCGGAATCGGGCCGGCGCGGTCGACCCCCAGGTCGTCGAGCGGCCGCGAGCCGTGCTCCGCGAGAATCCGGTGAGCGCGGCGCTACGAGCTGCGGTGGATGCCCACCTGCTCGTAGATCAGCGCGAATCGCGGCCGAGCAGGCGCTGCAGGAGGCCCGGCTTGCCGTTCTCGCTGCTGCTCTCCTCCGATGTCTGCCGGTCCGGATAGGTCTGCCCGTAGTGCTCGTACAGCTGGCGCTCCTGCTCGCCCGAGAGGTCGTCGTCGTGCTGGGTGCTGGGCGCGTCGCGGACCGTTTCGCCGCTGACGGAAGCCTGCAGGCCCTGGCCGTCCTCGCTGCGGCGGGCGCCACGCATCGGGACGTACGAGCGCCTCGCGGGGGCCGCCTCGTTCACGACGACGGCCCAGATCGGCGGGCCGTCGTCGGTCTCGATGAGGAGTTCCTCGATGTTGCCGATGACGTTCCCGTCCTCGTCGTACAGGGGCGCACCCCGGTAGGCGACCCACTCCGTTGCCTGTGTCATGTCGGCTCTCCACCTGATCGACTTCCGCCGGCCCTGCGCTCGGCGGCCCGGGGGCGAAGCGGCAGCAGCAGCCCTTCGGGCTTCGCCTCGAGCAGGTCGCCGGCGCCACGGTGGCGTCGAGCGGTCCGGGACCGGACGCACCGGCAACTGCGTGTTGCCGATCATCCTTCTTCGCCTCCGACGACCCTCGCAGCCGCCGGGCCCGGCGGCGTCGATCCGGGAGGCCGAAAACGTGGCCCGGCCCTCGTGCCGCAGGGGCGATCCACGATCCCTGGTGATCGCCCCGCCGGGTCGACGACCGCCCGCCGGGGGCGACGCTGCACGGCCGTTGACCGGACCGGCCCGTCGGCGAACGGCCGGGGACTGCCGTGAGCGGATCGACCCACGGCACATCGCGCTGTCAGGCTCGTGCCTCCACCTGAACTTCCAGATCGCGTGCCAGTGACGCCGGCGGCGCCCTCGAGGACGAGGGGACCCTCGCCGGCCCGTCCGGCGGAGGCCAGCTCGATGGACACCGACGATGAGCGGGTGGACCCTCGTCCCGCCGGCGAGGGCGTCGACCCCGGCCCCCACCGACCGCGGTGGTCGATCTCTGACTCGCCGACCGACGCCCGCATGATCAGGGTCGGCACCACCCTGGACGCGACGGGCGCGCCTGAGCTGCGCCGCCGGGCCCGGGCCCTCCTCGCGCGTTCGGCCCACCCGATCGTGATCGACCTGACGGCCGTCCGGGTCGTCGAGCCCACCGCCGCCTCCGCCGTGCTCCGTGACCTCGCCTACGAGGCGGGCGACGCGGACGTCGACCTCCGCGTCGTCACCGACCCCGACGCACCCGGCGTGACGCGGGCGGTCCTCGGCGACGAGACCTTGTTCGAGGTCTACCCCACCCTCGGCGCAGCGCTGCACGGTGCGCCCCGGCCGGGCCTCTCCAGGGTCACGCTCCCGCTTCCGGGCGGAGATGACCTGCCCGAGGACGCGGCACCGTGGTGACCGCAGCCCGGTGCACGGCGTCGAAGATCGTGAAGACCTCGGTCAGGGTGGCCCGATCGAGCTCGTCGGCGAGGAGCGGGGGTGGTCCCCACAGTTCCACGCGGCACCCGTCACGGACGCGATCCCGGCGGAGCTGGTCGAGGACCGTGGTCAGGCCTCGCGCGGAGTCCCGGACCTGGGAGAGATCCAGGACCAGGACGTCGCGTGACAGGCTCGCAAGGTGGGGATCGTCGTGCAACGCCCGGATCCGGTCGAGCATCGGGGGATCGACGGCGCCACCGACCGCGACCGCGAGGCACCTGCCGGCGTAGGTCCGCATCGCGATGATCGACCGGCCGTGGTGTCCCGCGCCGACCACCTCGGCAAGGGTCTTGAGGGTGGCTTCGCACTGCAGTCGCGCCTCGGGCGGGGCACCGGCGCTCACCGGCTCCGGCCCTCCGCCGGCCACGTTCGAGAAGGATCGTTCGATGAGGTTCTCCGACACGGCGCCAACGTGCCGCAGGACCGTGCCGGCCTCTTCGACCCACGGGGACGAAGCTGGTCGGCGACGGCTGACCTTCGCCGGCGGACCTCCCGAACGGTCGTGGGCGGTCAGGGGTCGTCGCGCCCACGGTCAGTGCTGACGAGAGGCGTGTCGACGAGATGCTCGGCGAGGAACCACGCCTGCAGCTCTCCGGTGCGGATCACCCCGGAGACGAGCAGATCGTTGCTGCCCTCGTCGCCCTGGTCGGCGACCCGGCCGGCGGCGTCGCGCGCGTCGATGAGGATGGTCTCGTGCGCGTCCAACAGACGCGAGAGCATGCCCGGCACCGGCTCCACACCGTTCGGTGGGCGCGGGATCTGCGTGATCTCGGCGGTGTGCCTCGGATCGCCCACGGCGACACCACCGAGGGTCTGGACACGTTCGGCCACCGAGTCGATGAGCTGACGCTGTTCGTCGGCGTGCTTGTCGAGCAACAGGTGCAGGGGATAGAACGTGTGGCCGCGCACGAGCCAGTGGTGCTTCTTGTAGAGCGCATGGAGGACCTGGGAATCGGCCAGCACCCGGTTGAGCCGCTGGCACGAGTAGAGCCGCGTGTCGTGCGACAGCCCGAGCGGGAAGTGCCGAACGGTGCCGAAGGCCTGCACCTCCCCCCCGTGCTGGTGCAGCCGGGGTTGTGAACCGGCCTGGCGACTCGAGGTGGCGGTCATGGAGCCTCCCGACATCGTGGAACCGACAGTCTGATCCGCGTTCGTGCCGCGCAGCCGCGTTCCGGGAGGCCGAAATCGGGAGCCGGCGCTCGACCCGCGGGATCAGGTCGCCGTGCGGCTGCTGAGGTGCTCGTGCGCCAGCCGGACCGCCATGGCGCCCTCGCCGACGGCCGAGGCGACCCGCGCGACCGACCCGCTGCGCACGTCCCCGGCGGCGAAGACCCCGGGCGCGCTGGTCTCCAGCGGCAGCGGCGCGCGGCCGATCTCGGAGAACGCCCCGCCACCGCGGTCGGCCGCCGAGGGACCGGTGCGCACGTATCCGCCGGAGTCGAGGTCGACGGCTCCGGTCAGCCACCCGGTGCACGGTTCGGCGCCGATGAACACCATGAGCTCCCGGGCCTCGACCCGCTGCCGTTCGCCGTTGACGGTGTCCTCGACGACGACGGCCTCCAACACACCCCGCTCGCCGACGAGCTCCCGCACCTCGGTGTGCACCAGCACCTCGATGCGCCCGTCCGACAGGATCCGGTCGGCGAGGTAACTGGACATGAACTCGTCGAGGGTGTGCTCCCGAACCACCATCCGGACGGTGCGGGCGTGGTCGGCGAGGAACAGGGCGGCCTGCCCGGCCGAGTTCCCGCCACCGACGACCACGACGGGGTCGTCGGCGCACACCTGCGCCTCGATCGGGGTCGCCGCGTAGAAGACGCTGCTCTCCTCGAACTCCTCGAGACGCGGGACCGGGAGCTTCCGGTACCGGGCGCCGGTGGCCACGATGACGGTGCGGGCGGTGGTGCAGGCACCGCTGTCCAGCCGGACGGTGTACTGGCCGTCGTCGCGCTCCAGTCCGATCGCGCTCGCCGGGATGCGCGTGTGCGCGCCGAACTTGTCGGCCTGGATCACCGCCCGTTCGGCCAGCTCCCCGCCGGAGATGCCGGCGGGGAAGCCGAGGTAGTTCTCGATCCGGGACGAGGTCGCCGCCTGCCCCCCGGCCGCGACCGCGTCCAGCACCACGGTGCGCAGGCCCTCGGAGGCGCCGTAGACGCCCGCCGCGAGACCGGCCGGCCCGGCCCCGACGACGAGCAGGTCGCAGGTGGAGGGCGCGTCGTCGGTCGGTGCGGGGAGCCCGATCATCGCGGCCAGTTCGGCATTGCTCGGATTGCGCAGCAGGTGATGTCGCCAGACGACCAGCGGCGTGTCGCGCGGACCGATGCGCAGCTGTCGCAGCGTGCGCTCGGCCTCGACGTCCGTCTCCAGGTCGATGCACCGGTGCGGGAGCCGGTTGCGGCTGGCGAAGTCGCGCAGTCGCGCCGTGTCCGCCGAGAACCGGGAGCCGATGATCCGGAAGCCGACCCCGAGCCCGATCGCCAGGCTCCGCCGCACCAGGTAGGCCCGCAGGATCTCGTCGCCGAGGCCGGAGTCCTCGTCCACCAACCGGCGCACCTGCTCCACCGGCACGGCCAGCACCTCACCGGCGACCGAGACGACGGTCGTGAAGAACGAGACCTGGCCGGTCAGCAGGCCCAGCTCGCCGAGGAAGCGACCGGGGCCGTGGACCCGCACCAACCTCTCGTCCGGGGTCTGGTAGCCCTGGACCACGGCGACCTTGCCCCGGAGGACGACGAAGAACGCCGGGTCCGGCTCGCCCTCGACGACCAGGACCTCGCCCTGGCGGACGGGGCGGCGCTCGCCGTGCTCCGCGAGCGTGTCGATCTGGGCCTGCTCCAGCCGCGGGAAGGCGGCCGAGAGGTCCTGGGTCCTGGTCGACGAGGTCCCGGTGTCGTGCGACCCGGCCGTGTGTGACGGGCTCATGTCATCCTCTCGTCGACGAAGCACCAGCGCCACGACTCGCCGGGCTCGAAGGACTCGACGATCGGGTGGGCCTGCGCACCAGCGTGCGCGCGGGCGTGCCGGTGCGGCGAGGAGTCGCAGCACCCCACGTGACCGCAGGTGAGGCAGAGCCGCAGGTGCACCCACGCCGAGCCGATCCGGAGGCAGTCCTCGCACCCCGCGCGGGTGTGCGGCGCCACCGGGCGGACGAGGGCCAGGTGCGGGTCGGGTGGCAGGGTCACGTCTGCTCCTCGGGTCGATCGGGCGGCAGCGCTCCCTGCACCCATTCGCGCAGGGCGGCGAGCGGCATCGCGCCGGGTTGGCGGGCCAGCACGTCGCCGCCACGCTGGACGATCAGGGTGGGCACCGCCTGGACGGCGAACCGCGCAGCGATCCTGGGCGACTGATCGACGTCGACCTTGACCAGCTTCATCCGGCCGGCGAGCTCGACGGCGAGCTGCTCGAGGGCCGGGCTGACCATCCGGCACGGCCCGCACCACGGCGCCCAGAGGTCCACCAGGACCGGGAGGGACGTGTGGTCGGCGACCTGGGCGAAGTCGTCGTCCCCGGCGTCGGTGACCCAGGGCAGCGGGCGGTGGCAGTGGCCGCAGCTCGGGGTGCCCTCCGCGGCCGCCGGCACGCGGTTGGCGCGCCCGCAGTGCGGGCAGCGGACCGTCGAGGCGCGCTGCTCGGCCGGGGCGCTCATGCCCGGCTCCCCGCCGGCTGCTCCTCGTGCGTGACCACGAGCTGGCCCTCGCGCGCCTCGACGCGGACCACCGCACCGTCCGGCACGGCGTCGCGCAGGAGCGCCCTGGCGATCCGGGTCTCCACCTCGCGGGCGATGAACCGGCGCAACGGGCGGGCGCCGTAGACCGGGTCGTAGCCCTCGCGGGCGATGAGGTGCCGCGCCTCCTCGTCGATCTCGAGCACGATGTCGCGGTCGGCGAGGCGGCGGCCCAGGTCCCGCACCATCAGCTCCACGATCCGCTCGATCTCGTCGAGGGCGAGCGGGGTGAAGAGCACGGTCTCGTCCACGCGGTTGAGGAACTCGGGTCGGAAGTGCGCGCGCAGCTCACCCATGACCAGCTCGCGGGCCTCGGGTTTGAGCTGGCCGTCCGGGGTGACGCCGTCGAGGAGGTACTGCGACCCGATGTTCGAGGTCATGATGATCACGGTGTTGCGGAAGTTCACCGTGCGGCCCTGCGCGTCGGTGAGCCGGCCGTCGTCGAGGACCTGGAGCAGCGTGTTGAACACATCGGGGTGCGCCTTCTCGATCTCGTCGAAGAGCACCACGGCGTAGGGCCGCCTGCGCACCGCCTCGGTGAGCTGCCCACCCTCGTCGTATCCGACGTAGCCGGGAGGCGCACCGACCAGCCGGGACACCGTGTGCCGCTCCTGGTACTCGCTCATGTCGATGCGGACGACGTTGTCCTCGGAGTCGAACAGCGCCTCGGCGAGGGTCCTCGCCAGCTCCGTCTTCCCGACGCCGGTGGGGCCCAGGAAGATGAACGATCCGGTGGGCCGCCGTGGGTCCTTCACCCCGGACCGTGCGCGGATGATCGCGTCCGCGACCACCTGGACGGCCTCGTCCTGGCCGACGACCCGCTCGTGCAGCACCTCGTCGAGACGCAGGAGCTTGTCCCGCTCGCCCTCGGTCAGCCGCGTCACCGGGATGCCGGTCCAGAGTGAGACGATCTCCGCGATCTCGTCGGCGGTGACCTCCTCGCGCAGCAGACGACTCCCCGACTGCTTGCCGGCCAGATGCTGTTGCTCGGCCTCGAGCTTGCGTTCCAGCTCGGTCAGCCGGCCGTAGCGCAGCTCGGCCGCGCGGTTGAGGTCGTAGCGGCGCTCGGCGTCGGCGATGTCGTGCCGGACCTGCTCCAGCTCGGCGCGGAGGTCCTGGACCCGGCGGATGGCCTGCCGTTCGGCCTCCCACTGGGCGCGCATCGCGTCGGCCTCCGCCCGCAGGTCGACGAGCTCGCGGCGCAGCTGGTCGAGACGGGCCACGCTCGGCGGGTCGTCCTCCTTCGCCAGGGCCGCTTCCTCGATCTCCAGACGCATCACCCTGCGTGTGATCTCGTCCAGCTCGGCGGGCATCGAGTCGATCTCGGTCCGTAGCCGGGCGCACGCCTCGTCGACCAGGTCGATCGCCTTGTCCGGCAGGAACCGCTCGGTGAGGTACCGGTGGCTCAGGGTGGCGGCGGCGATGAGCGCGTTGTCCTGGATGCGGACGCCGTGGAACACCTCGAGCCGCTCGCGGAGCCCGCGCAGGATCGAGATCGTGTCCTCGAGGGTCGGCTCGTCGATGTACACGGGCTGGAAGCGACGCTCGAGCGCGGCGTCCTTCTCCACGTGCTTGCGGTACTCGTCGAGCGTGGTCGCACCGATCATGTGCAACTCACCGCGGGCGAGCATCGGCTTGAGCATGTTGCTGGCGTCCATCGAGCCCTCGGCCGCTCCGGCCCCGACCACGGTGTGCATCTCGTCGACGAACAGCAGGATCCGGCCCTCGGCGGCCTTGATCTCGGACAGCACCGCCTGGAGCCGCTCCTCGAACTCGCCCCGGTACTTCGCGCCCGCCACCAGCAGCCCCATGTCGAGGGCGAAGATGGTGCGGTCGCGCTGGCCCTCGGGCACGTCGCCGTTGACGATGCGCTGCGCCAGCCCCTCCACGATCGCGGTCTTGCCGACCCCGGGATCGCCGATCAGCACCGGGTTGTTCTTGGACTTGCGCGACAGGATCTGCACGACGCGACGGATCTCGGCGTCGCGGCCGATGACCGGGTCCATCCGACCTGCCCGCGCCGCGGCGACCAGGTCCTGGCCGTACTTCGTCAAGGCCTCGTAGGCGCCCTCCGGGCTGGCGGAGGTGACGCGCTGGTTGCCGCGCACGCCGGTGAGCTCGGCCAGCAGCCGGTCCCGGCTCACGCCGAAGCGGTCCAGGACCCGCCCGGCCGGCGTGCTCTGTCCCTCGTCGGTCAGCGCGACGAGGAGGTGCTCCACCGAGACGTACTCGTCGGAGAGACGTTTCGCCTCCCGCTCGGCGGCCTGCAGCAGCCGGGCGAGCCGCTGGGTCACCGACACCTGGCCGGGTTGGGTGGCCGGTCGGGTCGTGCGCGGCTTGTTCTGCAGCTCGACCTCGAGGGCTCCCCGCAGCCCGTCGAGGTCGACCTCGAGGCCGGTCAGCAGGCGGGGCACCAAGCCGTCCGGCTGATCGACGAGCGCGAGCAGCAGGTGCTCACCGTCGACCTCGGTGTGCCCGGACCGGGTCGCCAGGTCCTGGGCGTCCGACAGGGCTTGCTGGGACTTCTGGGTCAGTCGGTTGAGGTCCATTCACGCACTCCGTCCAGCGTCGCTCCGCTCCGGGCCGGTGGAGGGTCGCCTGCGCAGCTCGTCCTCGAGGGCACGGATCTGGTCCAGCAGCTCGATCACCACACCGAGCGCCGCGTAGTTCAGGGACAGGCCGCAGCGGAGCCGCTCGATACGAGCGACGGCGGCGAGCTCGCTGGGCGGGAACCACAGCCGGCCGCCGGTGTCCCGGTCCGCCCGCAGGAGCCCGAGCGCGACGAACCGACGCAACATGTCGGGGTGCACCCCGCTCCCGCGGGCGAGCGCATCGATGCCGAGCCGGCGGTGTGGCCGGTGGACCGGCAGGTAGCGGAGCATCATCTCGTCGCCCTCCGTGTCGCGTCGCCTCCCGTGTCGTCGACGCCGCGGGTGGTCGCCGGGTCGCGGCGCGCGTCGAACGTCGACGTCTCGGCCAGTTCGGCGAACAGCTCCCGCTCCCGCGGGGTCGGCCTCGGCGGCACCGCGATCCTCACTTCGGCGTAGAGATCGCCGGGCACGCCTCGGGGGCTGGGCATGCCCTCGCCGCGCAGCCGCAGGCGACGCCCGGTCGAGGAGCCGGCCGGGACGGTCACCTTCGTCTCGCCCCCCGGGGTGGTCACCGGCACCGTGGCGCCTAGCGCGGCCTCCCACGGCGCCAGGGGCAGGGACACCGTGATGTCGCGACCGTCCACCCGGTACCGCGGGTGCGGCAGGATGCGCACCACCAGATAGAGGTCGCCGGCCGCGCCGGAGCCCCGTCCCTGCCCGCCCTCACCGGCGAGCCGGATGCGCTGCCCGTCGGTCACCCCCGGCGGAATGGTCACGGTGTAGGTGCGGGGCCCCGCGGTCCCGTCGAGGGTGATCGGCCGCCGGCCGCCGCGGTAGGCCTCCTCGACGGTCAGCGGCAGCTCCGCCTCCTGGTCCGCGCCCGAGATCGGTCCGGCCCGACCGCCGAACATGCCGCCGAGCAGGTCCTCGAGGTCGATGCCGCCACCGGCACCACCGAAACCGCCGAAGTCGGCGAAGTCGCCGAAGTCGCCGTCGGTCGAGTAGACCGTGCGGCCGCCGCCGCCCGGTCGACCCGCGCCGGCCCCCGCCCGGGCACCGCCGGCCCGGACACGCTGCTCCCAGTCCTCCGGGACCTGACGGAAGTCCTCGCCGAACCGGTCGTACCGTGCGCGGAGCTGTGGATCGGAGAGCACGTGGTACGCCTCGTTGACCTCCTTGAACCGCTCCTCGGCCGCGGGATCCCGGTTGATGTCGGGATGGTTGTCCCGAGCCAGCTTGCGGTAGGCCTGCTGGAGCTCGTCGGCGTCCGCGTTCCGCGGGACGCCGAGGACCTCGTAGTAGTCGCGGGCCACCGGTCAGCTCTCCGGGTCACGGGCGACGGTCACCGTGGCGGGCCGCAACGCCCGCTCCGATCCCCCGTAGCCGGGGCGCACCACCTCCACGACCACCCCGGGCTCGGAGCCCTCCTCCGTCGGGACGACGGCCACCACCTCGTGGCGAGCCGGGTCGAACGGCCTGCCGACCTCGTCCTGACGGGGAAAGCCGAGCTGGGCGAGCACCGCGAGCGCCTGCTCCCGGATGGCCCGCATGCCCTCGACGATCGCCCCGGGCTCCGCGTCGGTGTGCCGCAGCGCCAGGTCGATGTTGTCGATCACGGGGAGGAAGGCTGCAGCCACCCGTTCCCGTTCGGCGGCCCGCTCCCGGGGCAGCTCGCGGCTGTACCGCTTGCGGAGGTTGTCGAGATCGGCGAGCGCCCGCCGCCACCGGTCCTCGAGCTCGGCGACGTCGGAGCGCTCGCGCTCCGCGTTCCCGTCGGCCGGCGCTGCGTCCCCGCCGTCCTGGCGGCCCTCCTGGCCCGGATCGCTCCGCTGCCCGTCGCCCTCGGCCTCGGCCTCGGCCTCGGCCTCGACATCGCGCTGTGTCATCGTGGGTGCCTCAGCCGCGATGGAACTCGGCGTCGATCACGTCATCGTCGGCGCCGGCATCCGACGACCCGGCGTCGCCCCGCGTCCCTGCGGTGGGACCACCGTCGGTGCCCGACCCCGTGGTGGAGACCGCCTGCAACCCGCTGAGGACCCCCTGCAGCTCGGCGGTGAGCTCACGGGTCCGCTCGAGCGGCGCCTGGTCGGCCACGGCCTGACGCGCGTCGGCCACGAGCATCTCGGCGCGGGCCCTCTCGTGGGAGGGAGCCGCGTCCCCGAGCTCGTCCAGGCGACGCTGGACCCGGTAGGCCGTCGCGTCGAGTTCGTTGCGGGCGTCGATCTCCTCGCGGAGCGCGACGTCGGCCGCCCGGTTGCTCTCGGCCTCCTGGACCATCCGCTCCACCTCGGACTGATCCAGGGTGGACGTCTCGGAGATGGTGATGCTCTGTTCGGCGCCGGTGTCCTTGTCCCGAGCGGTGACGTTGAGGATCCCGTTGGCGTCGATGTCGAAGGTCACCTCGATCTGCGGCTCACCTCGCGGCGCCGGCCGGATGTCGGTGAGCTGGAAGCGGGCCAGGACCCGGTTGTCGGCCGCGCGTTCCCGCTCGCCCTGCAGCACCACGACGTCGACCGCCGGTTGGTTGTCCGCCGCGGTGGAGAAGGTCTCGCTGCGGCGGACCGGGATGGTCGTGTTGCGCTCGACGACGCGCGTCATCACCCCGCCCTGCGTCTCCACGCCGAGGGACAAGGGCGTGACGTCCAGGAGCAGGACGTCCGAGACCTCACCCGTGAGCACGCCCGCCTGGATGCCGGCGCCGACCGCGACGACCTCGTCCGGATTGACGGTCATGTTGGGTTCGGTCCCGCCGGTGAGGCCGCGGACCAGCTGCTGCACCGCGGGGATGCGGGTGGAACCGCCGACCAGGATGACCTCGTCGACGTCGTTCTCTCCGACCTTGGCGTCCGCCATCGCCTGTTCGACCGGACCCCGGGTGCGCTCGACCAGGTCCGCGGTGATCTGCTCGAAGGTCGAGCGCATGATCGTCGTGGTGAGGTGCTTCGGCCCGTTGGCGTCCGCCGTGATGAACGGCAGGTTGACCTGTGTCTGGCTGACCGAGCTGAGCTCGACCTTCGCCTTCTCCGCGGCCTCGAACAGTCGCTGCAGCGCCTGGGCGTCGGCCCGCAGGTCGATCCCGTTCTCCTTCTGGAACGCGTCGGCGAGGTGGTCGACGATGCGACGGTCGAAGTCGTCGCCGCCGAGGTGGGTGTCGCCCGCCGTGGCCCGCACCTCCACGACACCGTCGCCGACGTCCAGGATGCTGACGTCGAAGGTGCCACCGCCGAGGTCGAAGACCAGGACGGTCTCGTGCTCGCGCTTGTCCATCCCGTAGGCGAGAGCGGCCGCCGTCGGCTCGTTGATGATGCGCAGCACCTCCAGTCCGGCGATCTTGCCGGCGTCCCTGGTGGCGGTGCGCTGCGCGTCGTTGAAGTACGCGGGCACGGTGATCACGGCCTGGGTGACCTTCTCGCCGAGGCCACGACCGGCGTCGTCGGCGAGCTTGCGCAGGATCATCGCGCTGATCTCCTCGGGCGCGTGCAACCTGCCGCGGACCTCGATCCGCGCATTGCCGTCCTCGTCGGGCACGACGTCGTAGGTGACCTGGCCGGCCTCCTCCTCGACCTCCTCGAACTTGCGCCCGACGAACCGCTTGACGGAGTAGACGGTCCCCTTGGGATTGAGGATGGCCTGGCGGCGCGCGAGCTGGCCGACGAGCCGCTCGCCGCTGTCGGTGAACGCGACGAACGACGGGGTCGTGCGCCCGCCCTCCGCGTTCGTGAGCACGGACGGCTCACCGGCCTCGTAGACCGCGATCGCCGAGTTCGTGGTGCCGAGGTCGATACCCACTGCCCTGGCCATCAGTGGTCCCACCCCAGGGTCCGGACGGCGTCGGCGGCCACGTCCTCGTCGACCATCAGCTCGTACGTCCGGGGGCGCATGACCGTGGCGGAGGCGAAGTCGCGCCGCCCGCGCTGCAAGGCGTGGACCAGCACCCCGAACAGGGCACCGACGATCGCCCCGAAGATGAGGCCGTACACCATCAGCAGGAGCCAGCCGATCACCGGGATGATCCAGCTGAGCAGCCCGAAGAGCCACCCGATCAGTGCGCCGGTGACGGCGCCGCCGGCCGCGCCGCGCAGCGCGGCCCGGGGGTAGTCCAGGCGACCGGTGACCTGCTCGACGACTTCGAGGTCGCGCCCGACGATGGCGACCCGATGGACGGGGAAACCGCGATCGGAGAGGGCGTCGACGGCCTGCTCGGCGTCGGCGTAGTTCCGGAAGCTGGCGATGGACCGGCGTGACGGTGCGCTCGGCACCGCGGGACGCGTCGGCGGCGCCGTGACACGGGAAGCGTTCTCGCTCATCGTCCTCTGTCCTCGATTCGTCGTGCTGGGCCTGGGATCGGTCTCCCGATGGAGTCGGACGAGGAGCGAGGACCACCCGCGCGGCCCGCCGGGACCGATGTGCGCCAGAAACCGTCACACCTCACGCCGCGGTGACGCATCGACATCCGAGCGGCAAGACGGCCGTCCACGCTCACCCCGTCGGGTCCAACAGCCCGTCGATCCGTTCACCCACGCGGCCTGCCCCGCCGGATTGGCCCCGGCGGCGCGAGACATCCGGCCGGTGCTCCGCCCCGCGGGCCGGTACGCCCGACGGGACGGGGATGCGAAGGTGCGGCTCGCTCACAGACCGCGGCGTCGGGAGAGGTGATCTGAGGTGACGCATCCCACCGGGATCCGGACCTTCCAGCGGATGTTCCGAGCGGCGGCAGGTGTCGACATCGACAAGCAGGACGTCCGGCGTTATCGCGAATTCGTCGACGCCATGATCGATGACATCGCGATCACGGGTCGCAACTCGGCCTCGTGGAACGGGCGGGACGTCATCGCCCCGGCCGACCTCCCGATCACCAAGGGGCTCCACGAGCGGATGCGCGAGTTCGACGAGCTCGACGTGGCTGACGAGGTTCGTGCACTGCTCCGGCAGGACCTGCGGCGACCGCCGGGCGACATCACGTTCTCCGAGGAGACCGAGGACCTGTTGCCCGAGGTGTTCGGCGGACTGAGCGTCGTCCTGGCGCGGTCCTTCAAGGTGATCGACCCGGCCCTGACCAACCCGAGAACGGAGCACTGGGAGCGTGCCTTCACGCTCTTCCGCCTGATCATGTGACGCGGGGGTCAACCGTAGGGCTCGTGCCTGCTCCAGCCGTCCTCACGGGACCAGAGGAACACCACGTGCCCCAGGACCGGGGCCAACCACAGGTGCGACAGCCAGTCGTGCTCCGGTGGAGGGGATGGTGGGACCCCTGCGGCCCGCACCAGCGAGGCGAACGCGTCCGCCGAGAGTCCCGCACAGCCCACCGTCAGGAAGAGATGACGTTCGACCGCCCGACGCCGCTGCAGAGCGCGGAGGGCCCGCGCCGCCGGCCCGCCCGCCAGCGCCTCTCGCAGTGCGGGCACCACACTGCTCATCGCCTGGTCCGCGGCGATTCCCGGGCACAGGGTCACCGTGGCGGGGAGACCCAGCGAGTCGGCGTGACCGAGCAGCTGCGCGGGCCCGGTGTGCACCAGCCAGTGCAGGTCGGGCACCGCCGAGATCAGGGGCGCGGGGAGGTGGCAGGGGCCGGGGACGCCATGGGCCTCGCACATGCGGGCCACCACCGGGAAGACCTCCCGTACCCGGGGCAACCGGCGCACGTCGTGGATCGTCACCTGCCACCACCAGCGAGCCGGCGCGGTCCACTGCAGGTCCGAGTCGCGGCGCAGGTGCGCCAGGAGAAGATCGTCCCGCTCGCCGAGGACGGCCGCCTCGAGTGCGGCCCGTCGGCCGTCCGGGTGGACCAGGCTCATCTCGTGGGCGTCGGTCGAGCGCTCGACGCTCGCACCGAGGACCCGGGCCGCCACCTCGCCCGCCGCCACCTCGCCCGCGGTCGGGGCCATCGACGTCCGGGATCGCAGCTCCCGCTCGTCAGGCACCGGTGTCGATGATCGCGCGGTGCCGGGCCGCCGTGTGGGGCTCGGCCACCTCGTCGAGCCCACCCGGGCAGCGGACGGTGGCCCAGGACAGCTCCGGCGGCCGGGCGCGCTCGAACGCGGCCCGGTACAGCGCGAACACGCGTTCGAGCGGATCGTCGTCCATGTCGTGCAGGACCCTGGGGGTGAGCCCGGTCAGCTCGAGTACGCCGCCCCTCGCCGCCATCCTCGCCTCCACCCTGCGCAGCAGCGCGATGAGGCGGGCGTCCGACCGTCCGACACGGGAGAGGTCGATGACGAGGTGGCGACACCCGGCGTCGAGCTGGCCGCGCAGGTGCGCGCCGACCGCTCCGATCGCCGAGGACTCGACGGGGCCGCCGAGCACCGTGGCGGAGTACTGATCACCACGTTGCGCCGAGGCGATCGTGATCGGGCCGGCGGCCTCGGCGAGCGTGCTGACGATGGCCGCCCGGAGGGTGCGCTCCAGCTCGGCGAGCTCCACCTCACGCCCCGGCCGAGGACGCGCCTCGACCGCGGAGAAGATGCCACTGTCCGCCGCGTTCGGCGTGCTCGTCCTCAGGGTCGACATGGGACATCACGGTGCACCGTGTCCGGGCCGAGGGCTTCGCCCTGCCGTTCGCAACGTGGCCCCTCCACACCGACATGCCGGGACATGGTCGGACCGGCCGACCCGGTCACGTCCGAGCGCGCCGTCGCGCGACGAGACGGTAGATGCCCAGCACGATCAACGAACCGACCAGGGCCAGCACCCACGTCCGCAGATCGAAGTCACCCAGGCCCGCCCCGAACAACGCGCGACCGACGAACCCGCCGAGCAGGGCACCCACCACCCCCAGCAGACCGGTCACGATGACACCACCGGGGTCGTCACCAGGCATGATCAGCTTGGCCAACGCACCCACCACGAGCCCCAGCACGATCCACCCGAGAATCCCCATCGTCCGCTCCCCTCGCCCGCGATCTCCATCCGTCCCGCCGGCGCCCACGTCACCCGGCCGGAAAAGCCCGCGGAGCCCTTCCGCGAGGCGCACCCACGATGCGCCCGCGCACCGGCGGTCGTCCCGGTCACGTCGGGTCGAGGCAGAGGGCCCGGCTCGACCTGACCTGCGAGGCCGAGCGCCGTCAGACCAGATGAACGACCGCGGAGATCACGAGATAGGTGCCGAACACGGCCGCGGCGACGCAGAGCAGGGCGGCGCCGTGCCGGGACAGCCAGTCATTGATCGCACTCACCGTCCGGAGGGTCGCCTCGGGCCGGAGGGCGTGGGCGATGACCGGGATCTCGGCCATCAACATGTAGATCACGGCGACCAGGACGACGCTCAACGCCGTGGCCGCGGCGCCGGCGTGGCCCTCGGCGATCGCGTGCAGCGAGGCGAGGTACAGCGGCGACGGCGAGTACATCACCAGGCCGATCGCGAACAGGCTCACCAGGCCGAGCTCGCGGCGCTCCCGGGGCTTCTTCGGCCCACGTGGTGGCCGGAGAGCGACCACCACGGCGAAGAGGATCAGCAGGACGCCGAGGCCGAGATCGATCCACGGCGAGACCGAGCGATGCCAGGATCTCTCCACCACCAGTCGCCGCAGCAGCACCACGACCACGAAGCCGACCCCCAGGGTGACGGCCATGGCGCCGCTGAGGAACACGAGGGCGCGCTTGCGGGGTTGTGGGCGAGCCAGCAGGAAGGCGACGAACAGCAGGGCCGGCGGATAGATCGCCGCGCCCAGCGCCGACGGGATCGCCTCGTGCCACATCGCTCGCCGTCCCCTCGTCGCTTCGGCGGCCCGACGCCGCCGGCGCTACCGGTGCCTGCCGGGGTCACTCTCGTCGGCCCGTCGGTCGGTGGGTCGTCGCCGCCGCCGCCATCGAGCTCATCGGGACGTTCGTAGGCTGCGGTGCATGCGCATGCTCCATCTCGGACTCCGCGTCACCGATCTGGAACGCTCGCTGATCTTCTACACCGCCGTCGGCTACCGCGAGCTCGGCCGCGTCCCCGACACCCCGTTCGGCAGCCTCACCATGCTCGCGCTGCCCGACGACCCGTTCGTCAGCCTCGAGCTCGTCCACGACCCCACACGGCCCGTGACCAGCACCGAGGCCGTCAACCACCTCGTCGTCCAGACCGCCGACCTCGACGCACGATCACCGATCTCGCCGCGCGGGGCGTCCCGGCCGAACCACCGGCCGAGCCCGCACCGGGGCTGCGGACGTCCTGGCTGACCGACCCGGACGGCTACCGGATCGAGCTCGTGCAGTGGCCGGCCGGACACCCCGTCGGCATGACCGCAGCCGACATGGGCGGTAACTGAGCGGGACCGGGACACGCCCCTACCCGTCAACCGTTCGCTGCGTCAACCGTTCGCGGCGTCAACGGCCTCGATCACGCCGAGGTCGTCGCGGACCGCCCAGTGCTCGGTGAGGTGCTCGCCGTCGGTGGCGAAGACGTGGAGCTGCTTCCAGGCGACCCGCGCGCCGCTCGGCGCCCGGTCCCCCAGCCAGGGCATCCCGCGGCCGACATGCCGACCGTGCAGGGTCACCCACACCGCGATCCGCCCGTCGTCGAGCCTGCCCCAGCCGTGCAGCTCGGCACTGCGCTCCTCGAAGCTGGCTTCGATCCAGCCCCAGACCATGTCCCAGGTCTCCGGCCCGCGGCGCCCGCTGACGTGGTCGTGCAGATCGCGCCGCATCATCGCCTGGAACTCGGGCGCGCCGTGCGCGATCCACCCGGCGTAGGCCTGCGCGACCTGCTCTGCGTCGAGCACGGGTCCACCCTGGCACGGGGTCGGCTCCCTGGTCACCTCTGCCGTGGCCGGTCACGGATCCGGCCGCTCGAGGGGTCAGCCCCGCAACGGTCACGTCGGGGCGGGCTCACCGCGAGCGTCGTCGGCAGCGGCGTGGGCGAGGTCCGGACCGAGGCCCACCGGCGGCGCGGCACCGGCCGCGACGACGCGCCCACGGCCGCTGACCTTCGCGACCCGGAGGGCGTCGTCGGCGGCGCGGTAGAGCTCCTCGAAGGTCGTGCCGTCGGGGCCCTGCTCGGCCACGCCGGCGCTGGCGCCCACGCTCAGGCGTTTCCCGTCCACCTCCTGCGGTGTGTCGGCGAAGGCCCGGAGCACACCCGACAGGCGTGCGACCGCGTCCTCCCGGCCGGTGCCCAGCATCGACACCACGAACTCCTCACCGCCGATCCGCGCGACCACGTCTTCGCCACGGAAGGCCTCCTGGAGGTGGGCGGCCACCCGGCGGAGGACCTCGTCGCCGACCCCGTGGCCGTGGCGATCGTTGATCCGCTTGAAGTGGTCGAGATCCACCACCGAGAGCGACAGCGTCAGGCGGTGGCGCACCGCGAGCAGCTGCAGGCGGTCGAGATCCCGGGCCAGACGCCGGCGATTCGGCAGGCCCGTCAGGGGATCGGTCTCGGCGAGGTGCGCGAGATCCCGCCGCAGCGCGAGGTTGTCCCCCGAGAGCACGCCCTGGCGCACGCCGAAGATCGCCAGCAGGGCCACACCGAGCACGATGTCGAGCCAGTGCTGGATCCCCATCCAGACGCCGGTGACCACCGCCAGGCCCACGACGAGGTTGACCAGCACGTCGCCGAGACGGCTGTCGGCGGCCGGGCGCAGGGCGCCGGTACCCGGCGCCCGGGCCGAGAACGTGAGGGCGGCGAGCGCGATCAGGAGGTAGCCCCCGATCCACCCCAGGTCGAACGGTGTCCCCGTGTGGAACTCGCCGCGGGCCTGCAGCAGGGCGTAGGCCGTGTCCTCGACCGCGTAGACCAGGAGCCCGCACGCCAGGAGCACCAGGTCCGCCCGCCGGCCACCGGGGGTCCGGGTCAGGAGCAGGAGGGCAAGGCTGGCCAGCAGGACGTCGCCCAGGGGGTAGACGGCGAGCACGAGGGCGCCGAGCCCCGGACCCAGGCGGGCGAACATCTCCTCGAGGACCAGGACACTGCTCAGGAACAGCATCGAGCACCCGATCAGGACGCCGTCCAGGAGCAGCCGCACGCGGTCGTTCTTGACCCGTCTCCCCGCCGGGAACCGCAGCAGGCCCGCAGCCGCCAGGACGAGCGCGGCCACGAAGAACAGGTCGCTGACGGTCGGGAACGGTTTCACGGGCTGGAGGCTCTGGACGAACCAGACGACGTTGCCGATCGTCCACGCCGCACCCATGGCGGCGAAGAGCGCCCACGCCCGCCGCAGGGCTCCCGTGGTCCTCCACGCGGTGTACAGGCAGCACAAGGCCGCGGCCGACCCGCTCACCAGGAACAACCAGTTGCTGACCAGCAACTTCTCCCGGAGGCCGGTCCAGCTCACCGTGAGCAGGATCGCCCCGGTCGCGAACAGGACGAGCGCGACGACGACGGCGGCGCCGAAGGCGTGCCGCCGGCCCGCCCTCATGGCCACCGTGACCCCGGTGGCCCCGGTGGCCCCGGTGGGCCCGGTGGGCCCGGGCTGGAGGGGGATCCCGTTCTCCTTCGACGTCGCGCTCATCAACCCCTCCGAAGCGCCCGTCCTGGGAGACAAGGGGTGACCCGGAGCGCATGATAATAATGCGGTATTGCGCTCCTGGTGTCACCGTCATACGGGTGGGACCTCGAATCCCCTGGAGAGGACCCCTCGTGACCCAGGCCCCGAACCGACCCGCGGACCCGTCGCTCGTCGAGGGCGATGTCCGGCTCCTCCCGTCCCACCTGACGGTGGTGCTCGACGGCGTGGTGCGCCGCTTCCACTACGTGTGGCTGCGCGACAACAGCTGGGCCTCCGAGGACAGGGTGGCCCAGAGCAGCGAGCGCAAGCTGTTCACCGCCGACATCCCCGAGGCCGTCGCACCGGTCTCGGCCGGCTACGACCCGGAGCTGGGGCTGGACGTCCTCTGGAACGACGGGCGTGCGTGCACCTACGCACCGGCCTGGTTGCGCCGTCACGACTACTCCGACGAGCCCACCCGACAGGACCGCCGGTTCACGCCGACGCCGTGGGACGAGAAGGCCTCGGGACCACCGCGCGTCGCCCACACCGACGTGGTCGGCACGACGACCGGGCAACTGGCCTACCTCGACGCCCTCCGCGAGTTCGGCGCCGTGATCGTCACCGGGGTCCCGTCCCTCGACCGCGAGGTCGAGCGGTTCGCGGAGATCTTCGGACCTGTCCGCGAGCTCGCGTTCGAGCGGGTGCACAACGTGCGACTCGATCCTGCCGGTTACAACGTCGCGCACACCTCGGGCGAGCTGAAGCCCCACACCGACTTCCCCAGCTACGCGTGGCCGCCGTCGGTCCAGCTGCTGCACTTCCGGGCCAACCGGACCACCGGCGGGGAGTCGACCCTCGTCGACGGGTGGGCCGCGATCGCCGAACTGCGCCGCGCCCACCCCGAGCACTTCACCGTCCTGACCCGTGTCCCGGTGCCCTATCAGCTGTTCAGCGAGCACGAGGACACGGCCGCCGAGGCCCCGATGATCGAGCTCGACACGTCCGGTGACGTGCGACTGTGCCGATTCTCCAACCAGCTCGCCCAACCGCTCCGCGCCCCGTTCGACCAGGTCGAGGCCTTCTACGCCGCCTATCGGACCCTCGGCCGCATCATCGACTCCGGCCGCTACCGCGCCACCTTCAAGTCCGCTGACGGTGACCTCCTCACCGTGCACGCCCACCGCGTGCTGCACGGCCGGCTGGCCTACGACCCCGCCAGCGGCGACCGTCATCTCCAGAACGTCTACATGGAGTTCGACGATCTGACGGCGCGGCGCCGCGTGCTGCGCGGCGAGCACAAGCCCCTCCCCGCGCAGCCCCTCAGGTAGGTCGCCTGCCGCCGGTCCTGGCGGCTGTCGAGGCACTGCTCGTGCGCCGCGCTGGCACGCACAGTAGTCACATTCTCCGCAATATTGCGCCGAACGGGTGACAGATCCGACTTCGGCCCGGGGCTACCGGCAAGTGTGGTTACTATCTGCACACAGTCCTCGTCGAGGACATCACCAGCTGCCAGGGACCACATCATGGTCCCGGAGCCGGCACACCGGGGCCTCTGCCGCCCCCGAGGACTCCTGCTCCGCGTTCGGTCGACGACAGACCGGAGCGCGCAGCCATCGGTTGCTCTGCTGCCCGAGGAGTCCCGACGTGCCGGCATCACCGGCCGGCTCGCGGAGCGTCGATCGACAGGACCACCTCGCGCAGCGCGGCCCCGCGGCACCACGCGACCCCGATGACGGGAGTCATGTCATGCACGACCATCCCGAGCACCTCGCGAGCCGGCTGATCGAGCGGCTCGCCGAGCTCGACGCCTGTGACGGCTACGTCGTCCTGGTCCGCGACGCGCAGACCGGCGAGACCGACGCCCACGGCCCGTTCGACGGGCTGGACGCCCTGTGCGCGGCGGACCGGACACGACTCCGCTTCGACCTCGACGAGCTCGACGACATCGAGGTCACCATCGCCCGCCTGCACCACCAGGTCGCTCCGTGACGGGGACCGATCGACGGAGCAGGAGGACGTCACGGGCCGCCTCGAGCCGGGTCTCCGGCCCCGACGGGGACGACAGCCCCGCGCCCGGCCTGGACGACCTCATCCGAGCCGGCATGCACGAGCGCGGATGGTCCTACAGCGACCTGGAGCGGGCCTCCGACCGCGCCCTGACCCGCGGACGCTGGCAGCAGTTGGGCTCCGGCGTCCCGCAGCGCAAGTTCCCGGACCCCGCGTCGCTCACGGTCATCGCCCGGGTCCTGGAGGTCGACACGACGACCGTCGTGCTCGCCGCCGCCCGATCCCTCGGTCTCGACGTCGGGCGTCGAAGGGCGCAGCTGGCACATCTGCTGCCCGTGCACACCGACCGGATCTCGGAGCGCATGCGCGACGCGATCCTGACCCTCATCCGCTCCGCGGTCGCCGAAGCGCCCGACGACCGCGGTCTCGAGGTCTCGCGGTCGGGCGCTCTGCGAGCGGGGTGAGGCCGGCTCCGCCGCCGCAGCCACTCCCGTAGAGCAGGTGGGTCCGGGCGAGATCGGTCCGGACGGGCGTGCCCTCGAGCTCCGGTCATCGAGGTGGCGCACCACGACATCCAGCAAGCGGGCCTCCCCGTCGCGCACCGTTCATCACCGGTGAGCCGTGCGCAGCCAGGAGAAGGTCTACTCCTGCGTAGTCACTCGAACAGCGCGGCCTTCTCCCACCGTTCTCCTTACTGTGCGCATTGCCGAGAGGTAGCTTCACAGTTCAGCCGTGGATTCCGGAGTGGCTCTCGCACGGTTCGTTGTCCCCTTGCGAGGAGGACCGCATGGGCAGCACCCGGCGCGATCCGACCGTCGACTCCGATGTCCGCAGCGAAGCCCGACGTGGGCTGGCGATGTACTTCTCCTTCATCGTCGCCTTCGAGATCGTGGTCTGCACCTGGGCGATCGCACGACCTCAGAGCTCCCAACTGGCGATCGCGGTGCTGATGTTCAC
Source organism: Actinomycetospora sp. CA-053990 (assembly GCF_050948445.1). Lineage (NCBI taxonomy): Bacteria > Bacillati > Actinomycetota > Actinomycetes > Pseudonocardiales > Pseudonocardiaceae > Actinomycetospora > Actinomycetospora sp. CA-053990. The sequence goes on from NZ_CP192043.1 coordinate 4,640,221, forward strand.
CCCGGCGGTGTCGTCGATCGCCACCCGGCTCATCCGGCGGGAGGGCTTCGGCGACGTCTCCTTCCGGCTCGGTGGTCGCCGCAGCCTGCCGTGGTACGGCCTCGCGCTCGTCCTGCCGATCGTCGTCGGCGCGGTCGCCTACGGGATCGGGTGGGCCACCGGCCTGGTCGGCTTCGTGGGCACCGTCGGGAGCCTGACCGCGGGCATCGGCCTGATCCTGGTCACGGCCGTTCCGCTCACGTGCATCACGACAGCCGGGGAGGAGATCGGCTGGCGCGGGTACATGCTCACGCGGCTGATCGACAGCGGAGTGCCCCGCCCGGTGCTCGCGAGCGGCCTCATCTGGGGGGTGTGGCACCTTCCGATGGTGTTCGCCGGCTTCTACGCCGGCGGTGAGTCGCTGCTGCTGTCCGCGGCCCTGCTTCTCGTGTCGATCACAGCGACCAGCGTCGTCTATGCCCGTATGCGACTCGAGACCGGCAGCGTCTGGCCCGTCGTCCTCGCCCACAGCGCCTGGAACATGATCATCCAGAATCCGTTCGACCACGCGGCGTCCGGCCCGGGAGCGACGCTGTGGGTCGGCGAGGCCGGCATCGTCACCGCGGCCGTTCTCGTCGTCGTCGCCGTGCTCGTCTCGCGGGGCCCGTGGGCCGATCTGCGTCGCCCGCCGCGGACCGACGACCGGGACACGACGAGCCTGCCTCGCCCGACGGTGTCCTGACCGCCGGAGGTGGTCGACACAGGTCGCCCGTGGCGGCAACCTGGGCGATGCCGGCCCGGTCCCCGCCGACCGAATCCTCCGCGCTCCGCGGGGGGACGAGCTGCCGGGGGGACCGTGGCGCGCACCAGACGAGACCGGGAACGGCTCCGCGACGAGCGTGAGCTGCGGGAGGCCACGAGGGTCCTGGCCCACCTGCGCGGCCTGAGCCCCGAGGACGCGGCGAAGGCCCTGGAGGACCACGCCGTCCTCGTGGGCACCACGGCGCTCGAGGTGGCCCGCGAGGTGCTCGCCCACCGTCCCGTCATCCGTGACCGAGTCCTGACCCGCGTGACCGACCTCGAGCTGTGGGCCGCGACGGGTCGGGGAAGCCCCGGTCCGCCGGCCTCGCGCGACCACATCCCCGCCCAGAGGACGGACCCACCGCGAACCGACTGAGCGCCGACCCGGCGTGTCCGGAGGCACCGGGAACCGGCTCGACGAGGCCCTCGGCGGAGACCCGTGAGGCGAAGCACCGCACCTCGCCCGCTGACCCCGGCATGACGCACGGAGGTCGGTGGGGCAGCATGCCGATCGGTTGACTCAAGCAGCCGCAGCACGACGGCCCCGCGACGGCAGGTGGCTCTTCCCGAGCGGGGCCGTCCGCTGCGGTGCGCCCGTCAGCGCACTCCGAGCAGGTGCTCGACGGCGAGCCGTTGCACGCGGGCGAAGCCGTAGCCCTGGGTGCGGGCCCGGTCGATGTCGAAGTCCTCGTACGCGCTCCGATCCGCCAGCAGGTCGGCGTAGCTCTCCCCCTCGCCGAGGGTGGGCCGGGCGAGCTCGGGAACCCCCGCGGCCGCGAGTGCCTCCTGCACCTCCGGGTCCGCGCGGAACGCCCGCGCCTTCGCCCGCAGGGCGAGGTAGGTCTCCATGTTCGCCAGCGCCGACTCCCAGACACCCTCCATGCTCTCGGTGCGCAGCGGCTTGTAGTCGAAGTGTCGGGGGCCGTCGTATCCCGGCCCGCCGCCCGGGGAGCCGTGGTCGAGCAGGTCGACGGTGGAGAACGCCTGCAGCAGGTCGCCGTAGCCGAAGACGAGGTCCTGGTCGTAGCGCGGACCCTTCTGCCCGTTCAGGTCGATGTGGAACAGCTTGCCGGCCCACAGCGCCTGCGCGATGCCGTGCGTGTAGTTGAGGGTCGCCATCTGCTCGTGCCCGGTCTCGGGATTGATCCCGACCATGTCGGCGTGCTCGAGCTCGTGGATGAAAGCCAGCGCATGGCCGATCGTGGGGAGCAGGATGTCGCCGCGCGGCTCGTTGGGCTTGGGCTCGAGCGCGAACCGCATCCCGTAGTCGTTGTCGATCACGTACTGCGCGAGGGTGTCGATCGCCTCGCGGTAGCGGTCCAGTGCGGCGCGGACGTCCTTGCCGAAGTCGACCTCCGAGCCCTCGCGCCCACCCCAGAACACGTAGGTGTGGGCCCCGAACTCGGCGGCCAGGTCGAGATTGCGCATGACCTTGCGGATCGCGTACCGGCGCACGCTGCGGTCGTTGCTGGTGAACCCGCCGTCCTTGAACACCGGGTCGCCGAACAGGTTCGTGGTGGCCATCGGCACCACGAGCCCGGTCTCGTCGAGCGCGCCCCGGAACTCCCGGACGACCTTCGCGCGCTCGTCGGGGCTGCTGCCCGGCGGGATCAGGTCGTCGTCGTGGAAGGTGATGCCGTAGGCGCCGAGCTCGCTGAGGCGGTGCACCGCCTCCACGGCGGCGAGCACCGGACGGGTGGCCTCACCGAACAGGTCGCGAGCCTGCCAGCCCACCGTCCACAGGCCGAAGCTGAACTTGTCCTCGCGGGTCGGCGTGGCCATGGGCCATCCCCTCTCTCGACGTCGAGGGCAGGATCTCGTCGCGACGCCGCCCCGGCAACCGGCAGACCTCGCACCACGTCCCGCACACCACCCCTCACGTCACCGAGGAGCAGCCCTGATGAGCACCGGATATCTCTGGCACGAGGTCTTCGGCTGGCACGACACGGGGACGGGAACGCTGTTCCCCGCCGACCCGGCCGCCGGCCACCAGCCGATCAGCCACCACGTCGCCCACCCCGACACCAAGCGACGGATGCACGAGCTGATCTGCGTCTCGGGTCTCATCGACCACCTGACCCGCATCACCGGTCGGGAGGCGACGCGCGAGGAGATCACCCGCGTCCACACCCCCGCCCACGTCGACCGGATCGCGGCCGAGAGCGAGCAGCCCAAGGGCGGGGACGCCGGCGACGGCATCTCCCCCTTCGGCAAGGGTGCGTACCGCATCGCCGCCCTCGGCGCCGGCAGCGCCATCGCCATGACCGAGGCCGTCGTGCGCGGTGAGGTCGACAACGGCTACGCCCTGGTCAACCCCGCGGGCCACCACGCCCTGCCCGAGACCGGTCTCGGGTTCTGCATCTTCAACAACGTCGCCATCGCCGCGAAGCACGCGCAGGCGGTGCTCGGGATCGAGCGGCTCGCGATCGTCGACTGGGACGTCCACCACGGCAACGGCGCGCAAGCGATCTTCGCCGACGACCCGTCGGTCCTGACCGTCTCACTGCACCAGGACCGCTGCTTCCCGCCGAACTCCGGGCTCGTCGAGGAGCGCGGCACCGGCGCCGGCGAGGGCTACAACGTCAACATCCCGATGCCCGTCGGCTGCGGCGACGGCGCCTACCAGTACGCCGCCGAGACCGTCATCGGTCCGGCACTCGATGCGTTCCGCCCCGAGCTGGTCCTCGTCGCGTCCGGCTTCGACCCCAACGCCATGGATCCGCTGGCCCGCCAGCTCGTGACCACCCGCGGCTTCACCACCCTGACCCGCACGGTCATGGACGCCGCCGAGCGGCACTCCCAGGGGCGCCTGGTCCTCGTCCAGGAGGGTGGCTACAGCCCGGTCTACGTGCCCTTCTGCGGTCTGGCGACCATCGAGACACTCGCCGGGGTCCACGTCCTCGACGACGCCATCCTGCCCGTCGTCGGCGGCATGGGCGGCCACGACCTCGAGCCCCACCAGCGCGCCCTGGTCGATCGCGTGGCCACCCACCTCGGCGACATCGCGTCCCCCTCGTCGGCCTGATCTCCTGGCCCGGCGGAGCGCGTCAGCCTCCGGCGTCCGGCGCGCCGAGTTCGGTGGGGTCCCGGTCGGGCCGCAGACCTCGCCAGCTCGGATGCCGCAGGTGCCCGTCGTCGGTCCAGCTGCGGAAGCGGGCCTCGCCGACGTGCTGAGGCACGCACCACCGCGCGGCGCGCTCCTCGGGGACGACGCCGGTGAACGGGCTGTCGGCGACGGCGTCAGCGGCGAGCAGGTCGCGGAGGCGGTCGCGGGCCGCGTCGGTGAAGCCGGTGCCGACGTGGCCGATGTAGCGCAGGCGCCCGCCCGGCTCGGGACGCCCGAGCAGCACCGCGCCGAGGCTGTCCTCGTACCGGCCGCGGCCCTGGGCCCAGCCGCCGATGACGGCCTCGACCGTGCGCCAGAGCGGCGTCTTGACCCACAGGTGGGAGCGACCCGGGCGGTAGGGCGCGTCGCGGCGCTTGGCCACCACACCTTCCATGCCGTGGGCCTCGGCCAGGGCGAGGGCGTCGTCCGGCTCGACGCCGTGGAGACAGGGCGAGGTCGTCAGGCGTGGATGTCCGTCGAGCCCGAGCCCCTCGAGCAGGCGCCGACGCTCCTGCCAGGGCAGGTCGGTCACCGATCGGTCGTCGAGCGCGAGCAGGTCGAAGGCCACGAACGTCACCGGCACCTCCGCCCGCAGCGCCGCCGACGGTCCCGCCACGCCCATCCGCCGCTGCAGCCGGTCGAAGCTCGGCCGCGCCGGCGCGCCGGGCGAGGCCACCGACAGGGCCACGACCTCGCCGTCGAGGACGACCTGCCGGGTACCGACGGTCTCGGCCAGCGCCCGCGCGATCTCCGGGAACGACCCGGTGACCTGCCGTTGGTTCCGGCTCACCACCGTCACGCGCTCGGGTTCAGGGCCCTCGACGTAGACCAGGGCGCGCATCCCGTCCCACTTGAGCTCGAGCGCCCACTCGGGACCGGTCGGCACGGGGCCCGCGGTCGCGAGCATCGGCGTCACGCGCGCGAGCCCCGGCCCGGCCGGGGGGCCGGTGGCGCGGGGACGGGGCACCACCCGGGTCTACCACCGCTCGGGGAGGCCTGCCCTGCCACGAAGGGGCGACTCCACCCTCACGCGTGGTGCCGGTTCACCGCGAGGTCGCGGAGGCGGCTCAGGCACTCGGTGTTGCGCGAGTGGACGGCGGGCGCCTGGAGGGCCGTGGGCACGAACCATCCGGGGCCGCTGTCCGCGTACTCGTACATGGTCACCTCGCACCGGTCGTCGCCGAGCGGTTCCAGGGTGATCTCCACCCGGGCCGACCCGGCCACGAAGGCGCGGGCTTGGAGGACGAGCCGGCTCCCCGGGTCGACCTCGAGCACCTCGGTGTCGTCACTGATCTGCAGGGGCCAGATGCCGGCGCTGTGGTGCAGCTTCGTCCCGACTCCCGGCCACCCCTCGTCCACCGCCCGCATGTGGGTCGCTCCGACCACCCACAGCGGATAGAGCCAGCCGTCGGCCAGGACCGCCCACACCTGGTCGCAGGCGCAGGGCATCACCATGCTGGCTTCCGGTCGGAACACGAGGACCTCCCCCGGCGCCGCTCGGCACCGTGACGCGGATGTGGACCCGACAGGTACCTGAACATCGCGCGGGAGAAACGTCCGAGCTGGCCACAGGACGAACGAACCGCGAAGCACCTGGCCGAATCCTGAAGTCCTGTCACGGACGAAACTTGACCCGAGACCAGTTAGTGGAGAACCGTCACGGGGCCTGGCTCGTCGAGAGCACCGACCGTCGCCCCCAGCTCCGGCCGGTGCAGGAGCCGAGTGGGGGCGGCCCAGACCTCGTCATCCCCCCGACGTCGGTCTGGGTTGCCTTCCCGTACCGTCCCGCTGAACCGGACGATCGTCAGCTCAGCGACGCGGCCGCTGCTCGGAGGTCGTCCAGGGCCGCCAGCGCGTGGCGGGTGAACTCCTCGACGTCGTCGCGGTCGCCGGCGCCCCATCGGGCGTAGCCCTGCTTGACCGCGAGCACGCCCAGCTCGGCCGCCAGCCGCGCGGTCGGTTCGGCCACACCACGGGCGAGGAGCGCGTCGGTCATGGCCGCCGCGAGGCCGACGCTCTTGAGGGCGTCCCGCTCCTGGAGCTCGGTGCTGGTCGCCAGCGCCCGGTCGATGCGGGGCCCGAACGCGCGCTGCTCCGCCGTGAACGACGCCGTGAGCGTGTGCAGGCCCGTGGCCACCGCCTCGAGCGGGGACGCGTCGACGGGTGCGGAGCCGATGCCCGCGGCGAGCAGCGCGCTGTGCTCCTCCTGCCCGGCAAAGAGGACCTCGCGCTTGTCGGGGAAGTGGCGGAAGAAGGTGGCCTTCGTGAGCCCCGCCCGCTCCGCGATCTGGGCGACGGTCGTGACGTCGTAGCCCTGCTCGGAGCACAGGTCGATCGCGGCGCGCACGAGACGCATCCGCGCGTTCGGCTCCCATCGACCCACACCCCGATCCTAGTGATGAGACAGCGTCTCGTCACGGTGCTACGTTGATGAGACAACGTCTCATCACTTGGGGAGTCCCGATGCGCGTCTTCGTCACCGGCGGTACCGGCACCATCGGCTCGGCGGTCGTCGCCGAACTGCTCGGGAACGGCCACAGCGTCCTCGCACTCGCCCGCTCGCAGGACTCCGCGCGCGCTGTCGAGGCCGCCGGCGCCGAGGTGCTGCGAGGAGGACTGGCGGACCTCGACGTCCTGCGGACCGGTGCGGCGACGTCCGACGGCGTGATCCAGCTGGCGTTCGGGCGCGAGCACTCCGGCAGCGCGGACGCGCTCGCGCGGGCCGTCACCGAGGAGACGGCCGCGCTCGCGGCGCTGGGCGAGGAACTGGTCGGGAGCGGCCGGTCGATCGTGACGGCCTCGGGCACGCCGTGGGTCACGGGCCGCACCGCCACCGAGGCCGACCCGGTGGCCACCGACGGGCCGGTCGGCGGCCGCGGCCGGGCGGCGAACGCCCTGCTGGACCTGGCGACGCGCGGCGTGCGCAGCACGGTCGTCCGCATCCCGCGCACCTGCCACCACCAGGGACGGGGCGGGTTCGCCGGCCTCCTGACCGACGAGGCGCGCCGCTCCGGAGTGGCCGGCTATCCCGGCGACGGCACCCAGCGCTGGCCCGCGGTGCACGCGCTCGACGCCGCGGTGCTGTTCCGGCTGGCGCTCGAATCGGCACCGGCCGGGACGACCTGGCACGCCGTGGCCGAGGAGGGCGACGCGGTGCGCGACATCGCGACGGTCGTCGGCCGGCGACTGGGCCTGCCGGTCGAGGCGGTGCCCGCGGAACGGTTCGGCCCCTTCGGCGCGATCTTCGCCATGGACCAGCCGGCATCCGGCGCCCACACCCACGAGGCGCTCGGCTGGCAGCCGACACACCCCGGCCTCCTCCAGGACCTCGAGAACATCGAGCCCTGAGCGCAGAGGCGGGACGGCGGCGCGAGACTCAGCGGGCGTCGATCGTCGGTACCGGGCCGAGCATCTCGATCCCGTGCCGCTCCGCGAGCACGAGCACGTCCTCCATCGCCGGCGGACCATCGGCCGCGAGTGCCGCCGCCGCCCGCGTGAACCCCTCCATCACGCCGCCGGGTGCGTGGACTCCGAACGCCACGGCGTCCTGCGCGGACTCGTTGCGGATCGTGTGCGGGGTGTCGCCGGCCATCGTCACCGTCTGCCCGACGCCGGCCACCCGGCGACTGGTCCGCCCGTCGGTGTCCGTGATGTAGAAGGTCAGTTCCCCGGAGAGCACCCGGTAGATCTCGCTGGGCGCGTGCCGGTGCATCACCGGTGGGCCGCCGCCCGGCGGCATCCGGAGCTCGACGGCGAACAGATCGCCGCCGGTCTCCGCACCGCCGGCGAGCACGGTGATCTCGTCGGTCCCCACGCGGAGGGTCTCGATGTCGGTCGGAGAATCGACAGGTAGCATGTCCATATCCGACGGTAGACAGGCGGCTTGTCTGATGTCAACGAGGATCCCCGTGCTCGCCGGGCACGAACGGCCCCACAACCTCGTGGTGCAGCTACGGGAGGCCTTCACCGCGCTCAACGACCTCGTCGTGCCGCACCTGGTCGAGCACGGCTTCACCGACTTCCGACCTGCGCACGGGGCGGTGTTCCAGTATCTCGACGACACCGGCACGACCGTGAGCACGCTCGCCACCCGGGCCCAGATGACCAAGCAGGCCATGGCTGAGCTGGTCGGCCATCTCGAGCGCGGCGGCTACGTCGTGCGGGTGCCCGACCCCGACGACCGTCGCGCCAAGCGCGTCGTGCCGACCGAGCGCGGCCGCGCCGTCGTCGAGGTGGCCCAACAGCTCGCACCGGAGATCGAGGAGCGCGTGGAGCGCCTCATCGGCGCGACTCGGCTGTCCGCGCTGAGGGCCGACCTCGAGGCGATCCGGGCGGACTTCGACACGGCCGAATCCCGGCACGACGAGGGGCCCGCGAACAGCGCCACCTGATGGGTACGGGCCGGGAGGAGCACGACCGGCCTCTGCCCCCGGGCCTCGGTGACGCGCTCACCGGGCGGCCCGCTACGGGCGCGGGGTGACCGGAGCCGACGCGGTCTCGTCGCGGGGCGCGCGGCGGCGGTCCTGGGCGAGGCCCATGGTCCGGGCCACGGCGGCGGCCTCCCGGCGCGTGCGGACGTCCAGCTTGGTGAGGATCGCCGAGACGTGGTGGTCGGCGGTCTTCTCCGAGATGACCAGGCGCGCGGCGATCTCCGCGTTGGTGAGCCCCTCGTCGAGCAGGCGCACCACGTCGACCTGTCGGGACGTCAGGCCCGCCGGGTTGGCTCGGGTGCTCGTCCGGGGCCGTGCGGGGACCCCGGCGACGCCGCGCCGACGCAGGCTCCGCCGCACCGTCGCCGCCACGGTGTCGGCGCCCAGCCGGTCGAGGATCTCCAGGGCCGCGAACATCTCCGCGAGCTCGCCTGAGTCGACCATCGCGAGCGCCCGCTCGTAGGGGCAGCCCAGCGCCTCCCAGCACTCTGCCGCCGCCAGGGGCCGACCGTCGAGCAGGAGGCGATACGGCCGGGCGATGTGCAGGTGCGCGGTGTCCACGTCCCGGCCGAGGCGCACGAGCCACACCGCGAGGTCGCCCGCCGACCACTCGGTGCCGGGCAGGGACGCGGTCGGGAGCAGAGCCGCCGCCTCGTCGAGGCGGGGGTCGGCCGCTGCGGTCGTCCAGCACCTCTCGGCGAGCGCGGCGGCGGCCGGCAGCAGCCGGAGCGGCTCGCCGAAGCGCTGCGCGAGCTCCCAGCCCCGCGCGAGGTGCTCCTCGGCGCCGGCCCGCCCAGTGCGCAGCTCCACCAGCCCGCGGACCAGGCACGGCCAGGTGTGGGTCACCGGCGAGCGACTACCCGTGAGCACCGTCGACGCGTCGTGCCAAGCCTCGTCCCAGGCCCCGCGCAGCAGGTGCAGCCGCGCCCGGACGCCGAGCTGCAGGCCGTGCGCGATCCGGACGTCGCGCTCCGCGATCAGTGGCAGGCTGTGGTCGAGGACCTTCTCCGCGTCGTCGAGCCGACGCTGCTCGACGTCGAGATCGACGAGGCTGCCGGCGACCGTGGAGCGGGCCTCCTCGTCGAACCGCTCACGGGCGTGATCGAGGACGGCGACGAGCCTGTCTCGGCCACCCTCATCCCCGGACATCACGGCGACCACCGACTCGATCACCCCGAGCCGGATCTCGAACGCGCGGTCCGTGGCACCGTCGGCGACCTCCCGGGCCCGCGCACATCGCTCCCGGGCGCCCACCAGGTCGCTCATCTGCATAGCCAGGAACGCCTGGATCGAGTAGGCGTGCCCGAGCACCGCGTTCTCGGCTGCGGCAGGGTCCGGGCGGCCTTCGAGGACGTCGACGGCGGCAGCCGCGTACTCCTCGGCGCGGCGACGGTTGCCCAGGCACCACTCGAGCACGGCCAGCAGCCGGCGGCCGGCGCTGACGCCGCAGACGTCGCCCTCCGCGTGGCGCCACGAGACCGCTCGGCGGCCGACCGCGACCGCCTCGTCGAGACGGTCGGTGAGGTAGAGCTCGACGGCGAGCAGCTCGGCCAGCCCGGCGGTGGCGGCGCTCGGGGCCGCGTCCAGGGCGGTCCGGAAGAACCGGACGGCCTCGGTGTGGGCTCCCGACCCCGCCGCGGCGCGCCCGGCACGCTCGGCGTAGGAGAACACGCGCTCGGCGTCGCCGGCGGCGAGCGCGTGGTGCACCAGCACGACGGGATCCGGGTCGGGCTGCGTCTCGAACGCCGCGAGCATCCGCCGGTGCAGCGCCACGTCGCCGCCCGGGGGGATCGCGTCGGCGACCGCGAGCCGGCAGATGTCGTGCCGGTAGGTGATCCGGCGCCGCTCGCGGGCGACCAGCCCGGCGGCGTCGAGCGTGCGCAGGGCTCCGCTCCCGACCCCGAGCGGGGACAGCAGGACGTCCGGGATCCCGGTGGGTGCGCAGGCGACCAGCTCGGCGAGGTCGCGCGCAGCGGCGTCGAGCCCGGCGGCTCGCGCGAGGACGGCGTCACGCACCGTGGTGGGCAGGACCTCCCCGTCCTGGCTGACGATCTCGGTGACGAAGAAGGAGTTGCCGTGGGTGAGCCGGTGCAGGTGCGCCGGGTCGATGTCGCGAGCGCCGACCATGGTCGTGACCGCCTCGATGCTCAACGGCGCGAGGTCGAGCCGGGTGGCCGCGGGCGCCCGGGCCACGTCACCGAGCAGCCCCCGCAGCGCGTGCTCGTGGTCCAGGTCGTCGTCGCGGTACGTGGCCAGCACCAGCGACCGGGTCCCGGCGATCCGGCGCAGCAGGAAACGCAGCAGGTCGACCGTCGCCGCGTCGGCCCACTGCAGGTCGTCGACGACCAGCAGCACCGACCGGGCCTTCAGGAGGCGCAGGACCTCGGCGGAGATCGCGTGCAGCGGAGCGCCGTCGGCCAACAGCCGGGCGAGGGCGTCGCCGAGGTCGGCCTCGACGTCGTGCAGCGGGCCGAGCGGGCGCGGTACGCCGAGCGGGTCGCAGGCGCCCCACAGGACCGGGACGTCGTCGAGCCCGTCGACGAACACCCGGGCCAGCTGGGTCTTGCCGATGCCGGACTCACCGGCCAGGAGGACGATCGACCCCGACCCGCCGAGCGCGTCGTCCCAGGCCCGACGGAGGCACTGCAGCTGGTGGTCGCGCTCCAGCAGAGCCACGACGATCACGTTACGTGATCACTTCCGCGCGCGGAACGCCCGATCGGACCACCGCGGCCGGCGGTGTAGGGAGTCGCCTCCCGCAACGTGGGCACTCGACACCGATGAGGTGATGGGCGGTCGGGCCACATCGTTCTCGGCATGACCTCCACCGACCAGCCCACGACCCGTACCCCCGTGCCCCCGCACGGCGCGAACGCGCAGCCGGGACCGCCGCCGACCCGCTCGTTCTCGACGCCGGGTGCGGCGCCGCCGGGCCGATCGCGAGGGGTGAAGCTCGCCGTGGCGGCGGTCGCGCTGGCCATCGCGGCCGGCACCGCGACCGCGCTCGCGCGCCTGGACCCCGGCCCGGACAACGAGTACCAGACCGTCTCCTACGCCGGGGCCGACCCGTTCACCGCGCCGGTGGGCACCGACGTCCCCGGCATGCCGCCGGTGGACGCCGGTGGCGAGCGGCCCGCGGACACCCCGCAGATGTACGCCGCGGACCCGGCCGCGCCGGCCTGCGACGCGACCGCGCTGCTCTCGGCACTGCAGACCGATCCGGCTCGGGGGACGGCGTGGGCGCAGGTCCAGCGCATCGCCCCCGACCAGCTGCCGGCCTACGTCCAGGGCCTGACGCCGGTGGTGCTGCGCACGCCCACCGCGGTGGTCGACCACGGTTACCGGGACGGGACCTTCGCGCCCACCCCCGCGGTGCTGGCAGCGGGTACGGCGGTGTTCGTCAACAGCTACGGCCAGCCCACCGTCAAGTGCTTCTCCGGCAACCCGCTCACTCCCGGGCAGAGCTCCGACCCGGCCGTGACGACCGTGGTGCCGGCCGCTGCACCGATCGCGACCCACACCTTCCGCCACCCGGCCACCGGCGGACCGGTGAGCCGCCCGGGCAAGCCCGACACCACCGGCTCGGGCCCGGTCCCGACCGACATCGACGGCGGCATCGGCGACACTCCCGCCGACCCGGACCCCGGTACGCCCGACCCCGGCACCCCCGCCCCGCCGGTGACCGGCACCTTCGAGTACGACGGTTCGGTCCTGCTCTCCGACGGGCGTCTGGTGAAGCCCGACGGGTCGATCGTCACCCTGCCGACGCGCTCCGCCGCCGACACCACCGGCCTGCCCGACGGCGGCTGGCGGGACAAGTACGGGCTCGTCTACAACCGGGACGGCTCGCGTCGGGACCTGGTGTACATCTACGGGAACGACGGCACGGACTTCTACCTGACGCCCGAAGGGCAGTTCATCGACGGCAACAACCGTCCGACGACGCCGCCCGACGAGGCCCAGATCCTCCGCAACTACGACGGCTCGGTGACGTACATCTTCCGGACCAGCAGCACCACGGTGACCCTGCAGACGACGTACAAGGACGGCACGCGCGGGAAGGTCACCGAGGGCCGAGGGTTCAACGGCGGAGTCTTCACGGACGCCCAGGGCAACCGCTACAACATCGACGGTTCCGAGCGCAAGGGTGCCGACCTCCCCGGCGGCGGCCGGATCGAGCCGGACGGGACGAACGTCCCCCCGCCCTCGACGAGCACGAGCGGGCAGCCGAGGGTCCCGGGCGAGCCGCAGAACGGCGGGGTCGTCGGGCCGCTCCCGACGACCACCGACGTCCCGGCCACCGACGTCCCGGCCACCGACGCGCCGGTCGAGCCCGGCGATCCGCAGAACGGCGGCGTCGTCGGCCCGAACGTGGACACCGGCGGGACCGCCGACGGGGCCGGCGGCACCGACAGCGGCGACACGACCAGCGGCTCCACCGAGGAGGGCAGCGGCACCTGACACGCACGACCCGGCGCGGAGCCCAGGGCGGCCGAGAGGCGGCCCTGGGCTCTCGCTTGCGTGCGCCCACGGCCGCTCAGCTGCCCACCGAACGGCCGCGATCGAGCGGTGCCGCGCTCGGCACCAGCACCTCGGGATCGCGCACACGGCGCACGAAGCTCGGCCGCCCCGACAGCACCACCGCGCCGACGACGAGCCACTCGAGGACCACCGCGAGGAGCGGCAGCGCCTCGTCACCGGCACTCGTCGCCGCCAGGGGAAGGGCGAAGACATTCATGCTCGCGTGCAGGAGCACGGCGATCAGGACGCTGCCGCGGGTGTGCAGGAAGACCCACGTGAAGATCATCGACTTCGCCATGAGGTCCGCGACGAGCAGCCAGAGGGGGCGTTGGTGGAGGGCAGCACCGGGCGTCCACACGAGCGGCAGGTGCCACGCCGCCCAGATCGCGCCCAGCACCAGGCTCGCCACCAGGGGCGTCCGGCGTGACAGCAGCCGAGGCAGGGCGAAGCCCCGCCAGCCGAGCTCCTCGCCCAGCCCGTCCGTGAGGGCCGCGACGAGGAGGAAGACCGGCAGCGCCGCCCAGTCGCTCGCCGTGAACACGAGGGGATTGCCCGCGTCCCACGCAGCGCCGAGCACCGTGCCCAGGACAGCGACGAGGGCGGCGAACAGCACGGGACCGAGCAGGACGACCACATACCAGCGCCAGCCGACGCGCCACCGCACCAGTCGGGAGAGAAGGTCGCGCAGCGCGCCCCGACCCCCGGTCAGCAGGGCCACGACGATCGCGACCAGCGAGACGGTCCACGTCCAGAGCAGCCCGACGACCCCCACCGGGGCACCGAGCGCCCGGGGTATCCACACGGCCCAGGTCGCGCCCACGGCGAGGACGACGAAGGTGACCAGGGGATACCGGCGGAGGATCCTCATGCCGGTCCGCTGACGGCCCGAGCCGTCCCCCTCGGGAGAGGAGCCGGCGTCGTCATGACCGCACGGTGCGCCCGGGGACGTCGCCGCACCAGCAGGCCAGCCCTCGTCCTCGCGAGGGTTGTCCCCGTGGCCGGACGCCGGCCGGCGGTCTAGCGCTGCCGTCCGGGACGCCGACCACGTCCCAGCGCGAGTGAGGCTCCGAGCACGGCGAGGCAGATCGAGGCCGAGAGGAGGTTGACCTCGACACCCTTGACGGTGTTCGCCGGCGAGTCGCTGAACTCCTCATCGCTCAGCGCCGTGCCCGGGAAGGCCGCGGCGCCGAACATGCCCACGTGCGGTACGGACACGATCGCGGTGGCGAGGACCCGGTTGTGGTCCGGATCGCCGTGCGGTGAGCTCAGCAACCGCAGGCCGAGCCCACCGAGCAGGGCGCTCATGACGATGTACTGCGCGTTGTGGAACTTCGCGTGCGCAGGCCAGCGGGGGTTGCGCATGTGCTGTCGGGCCGTTTCCGGCAGGAGGGCGTCCACGACCACTGCCCCGGCCGCCGTCCCCCCTGCCACCAGGCCGACCATCGCGCGTGATGCGGTCTTCGATGCACTCATGGGAGGTACCTCGCTCGTGATCGTGGCCCCGCCGGGGACGGCCCCGACGGATCGGCCGGTAGGAGGGTGCTGAGGAGGACCATCGCGGCGTCGGTGAGTTCCCCCAGGTCGGCGCCGTCGTCCCCCTCGACCCATCGGGCGTACGCAGTGGCGAACACCTGCACTCCGACGCGCGTCGCGAGTCGGGCCGCAGCCTCCTCGACCCCGCGCCGTTGCAGGGCGTGGATGACCTCGATCGCGATGTCGTTCTGCTTGATCAGCTCGCGTTCCAGCAGTCCCGGGTTGGCCGCGATCACCGCGTGACGCCGGCGCTGGAGCTCCCTGTCGTGACCGGTCCAGTCGAACTCCGTCAGGACGGTGATGACCACCCGGAGCGGCTCCGTGACCTCGGGGGCATCGAGGATCGCCTGCACGAGCGCCGTGCGGATGCGATCCGACTCGGCGAACAGCACCTCGCGCTTGTCCGGGAAGTACCGGAAGAACGTGCGCGTGGTGACACGCGCGCGGTCGGCGATCTCGACGACGCTCGTGTCCTCGAACCCGTGCTCCTCGAACAGCTCCAGGGCGGCCTTCGTGAGTCGGTCCGCGCTGCCCTGTTCCCAGCGGGGCATGGCCTCCCCCTCGCGCTGTCGACGTCGATCTCACCCGACTTCGATGTCGCGGTGTGACATCAACCGTAGCACCTGATGTCGCACCATGACATCAATCGGTGTGACGGTGCTCCCCTACCGCCGCCGTGCGGGGACGCTGACCACGGTGAGGACCGCGGCGAGGAGGTAGCCGGCGGCGCCGAGGGCCATGAACGTGGTGACGCCGGCGGGCAGGCCGGCCACGGCGACGAGCGACCCGGCGATCGCGACCCCCGCGGCCGAGCCGGTCTGCCGGGCCGTGTTGAGGGTCGCCGACGCCGTCCCGGCGTAGTCGGCGGGGGCGGCACCCATCACCGTCGACGTCGCCCCGGTGAGCGTGAACGACGTGCCGAAGCCGCAGGCCACCATGGCGATGACGAGGACCGCGTAGCTCGCCGCGTCGCCCACCACGGCCCAGAGGGTCAGACCGAAGCACGCCGTCAGGAGGCCGACGAGCATGAGGCGCTGGTGGGGGAAGCGGTCGGCCAACCGCCCCGAGAGGGCGGAGGCCACCATCGTCACGGCCATGGCGGGCAGCAGGGCGAGCCCGGCCAGCGCGGCGCTGAAGCCCTCGTGCTGCTGGAAGTAGACGCTGGCGGCGAAGATCATGCCGTAGAAGCCGAAATTGAACAGGAGTCCGATGGCGGTGCCGCCCACCAGCGGTCGGGATCCCACCAGGGGCCTCGGGAGCGGCGGGTGGGCGCCGTAGCGCTCGCGCAGGACGAACACGCCGGCGGCGACGGCGGCGACGACGACGCCGGCGATGACCGCGGGCCCTCGGATGCCCTGGCGACCCACCTCGTTGAGCGCGGCGATCAGGGCGGCCACGGTGACCACGACGGCGGCCTGCCCGAGGGGGTCGATGACACGGCGGGGGTCGCGGGGCGACGGTCCCACCGTCGCGAGCGTGGCGCCCAGGCACAGCAGCCCCACCGGCAGGTTGATGACGAAGACCCAGCGCCACCCGACCGTCGAGGTCAGGACCCCGCCCACGAGCGGACCGGCGGTGGCGGCGACACCCGCGATCGCGCCCCACAGCCCGAACGCGCGCGCCCGGGCCTCCGGCGTCGGATGGACCTGTTGCAGCAGCGCCAGCGAGGCGGGCACCAGCAGGGCCGCGCCGCACCCCTCGACGAGGCGGAACACCGTGAGCGTGAGGGCGTCGCCCGCGACGACGCAGCCCAGGGACGCGCCCGTGAACACGGACACCCCGAGGCAGAACACGCGGCGGTGCCCCCAGCGGTCGCCCAGCGCCCCACCGAGCAGCAGCAGGCCCGCGAACGCGACCGAGTAGCCGTCCACGATCCACTGCAGGTCCGTCAACGACGTGGTGAGCTCGCGCCCGATCGCGGGCGCCGCCACGTTCACGATGGTCACGTCGAGGATGACCATGAAGTAGCCGGAACAGACCGCCAGCAGGGGCGCCAGCGCGACCGCGGCACCCGGCTCGGCAGGGTCACCCACGGAGCCCCGGCTGGCCGTCACGTCGACATCATCCACCCCGCCACCGAACAACTCATCCGCCCCGACATCGTGTTCGGCGAGGTGCTGACGATGCGTGCCGCCCCGGCGTCGGTCAGCGCAGGGAACGGAACGCGGCGCGGACCTCGGTGGAGAAGAGCGCAGGCTCTTCCCAGGCGGCGAAGTGACCGCCCCTGTCGGCCTCGTTGAAGGAGGCGAGGCCGGGATAGACGGTCTCGACCCAGCTCCGCGGGGCAGCCCAGATCTCGTCGGGGAAGGTCGTGAAGCCGACCGGGACCGACACCGGTGGTGGGGCCTGGCCCGCCGCACGGGCGACGAACTGCGCGAACTCCCAGTACCACCGGGCGGCTGAGGCGCCGGTGCCCGTGAGCCAGTACAGCGTGATGTTGTCGAGGACGCTGTCCCGGGTGAGATGGCCGACGGGCTCGCGGTCGACGAACGCGCGGGAGATCTTGTAGTAGCTGTCCGTGTCGTGGTCGAGCATCCACGCCGCCAGCCCGACGGGCGAATCCAGCAGGGCGTAGCCGATCGTCTGCGGTCGGGTGGACTGCTCGAGGAAGTAGCCGAAACCGTCCGTCGTGAACGTGGTGAGCGCGGCCAGCGCCGTCCGTTCCGGCTCGGTGCCCGCCGGCAGCACGTCCTTGATACCGATCGCCCCGGCGAGCAGATTGACGTGGATGCCGAGCAACCCCTCGGGTGCCTGGCGCCCCATCGCGTCGGTCACGGCGGCGCCCACGTCGCCGCCCTGGGCGACGTAGCGGGTGTAGCCGAGGCGGACCATCAGCTCCGCCCAGGCCCGGGCGATGCGGCCGGCGTCCCAGCCGAGCTCGGTCGGCTCGCCTGAGAAGCCGTAGCCGGGCAGGGACGGCAGCACCAGATGGAAGGCGTCCGCCGGGGTCCCGCCGTGCGCGGTCGGGTCGACCAGCGGGCCGACCGCGTCGAGCAGTTCGACGACCGAACCAGGCCAGCCGTGCGTCATGATCAACGGCATCGCGTCCTCGTGTCGCGACCTGACGTGGATGAAATGGACATCGACGCCGTCGATCGTGGTCGTGAACTGCGGAAGAGCGTTCAGCCTCGCCTCGCAGCGCCGCCAGTCGTACTCGCTCGTCCAGTAGCGCGCGAGTTCCCGGACCGTCTCCCGTTGCACGCCCTGCGAGCGATCGGACACGAGTTCCCTGGTGGGCAGACGTGTCGCCAGCACGCGTCGGCGGAGGTCGTCGAGGTCCTCCTGCGCGACCTCGACGCGGAACGGGTGTATCTCGGGGCGGGTGCCGGTGGGGATCTGGGTATCGGTGGGTGCCGACATGGAATCTCCTGACAGGGAACAGCGGATGGCGTCGAGGTGTGCCCCCGGTCGGCATCGAGACGATTCCGCTGAACCCGAGCTCTCTACGCGGCACTCGACGGACGGCTCACGAGGGCGCCGGCTGGCCGTCCTGCGACGCAGCCGACCGCCAAGAGGCGCTACGCCGACACGAATGCGACGTCGCGCGCCGATCTCCGCGAGCACTGACTCCGATCGCCGGGCACTCCGACAGCAGAATCGGAGGGAGTCGTCCTGGCCACTACGTCACTCTCTCCGAGCAAACCCGCGAATGGAGAACCGTACTCCTGGACGTCCCGTCGCTGGGAGGCGTCGACTCCAGGAGGGAACGTGTGCCGATGCTGTTCGACCCGTCGGCGGCACGATCTCTCCTCCATCGGAGGGAGGAAACGAGAATTCGCGCACGGGGAGTGCCCGAAACGTCACGCTCGGGCACGAATTCACCAATCGGTCTCTCCGATGGTGATCCGCTGATCGTATCGCCCGGCCGGTCGGCGGCTGTTCGGCGGTACGCCCGCGCCGTTCGCAGACGCTAGCGTTCGCCGGCGCGACACGTGGCGCATCCGTCAACGCAGGGGGCGGCGCCGGTGTTCGGCGCCCGGACCCGGGTGCCTCGTCCCGGACTCCTGCGCGCGTTCCGGAGCGAGCATGTCTCCCACCGTCTCCGCGGCCGTCGTCACCAGCCGCATCGAGGCCGAGCTGATCGCCGGCTTCCTGCGGGACCACGACATCCGCGCCGCCGTGGCGGCGGACGACGCCGGTGGCCAGGAACCCGAGTTGCAGCTGCAGGGAGTCCGCGTCCTCGTGGACTCCTCCGACGAGGCCTCCGCGCGTCGTCTGCTGGCCGCCGTCGAGGACGGCGCCGATCCCGGCGAGTAGCCGCCGACCCGAACCCCACCGCAAGGAGCACGTCATGGCCACGCGCGCATCGAGCACGGCGACCGCCGAGCGGGAGATCCGACCCTTCACCATCGACGTCCCCGAGGAACAGCTCGCCGACCTGCGGCGTCGCATCACCGCGACGAGGTGGCCCGACCGGGAGACGGATCCCTCGCAGGGCGTGCAGCTCGACACCATCCGGGCGCTGGCCGGCTACTGGGCGAGCGAGTACGACTGGCGCGCCTTCGAACGCCGGTTCGCGGCCCTGCCGCACTTCGTCACCGAGATCGACGGCGTCGACATCCACTTCATCCACGTCCGCTCCGAGCACCCGGACGCGATGCCGCTCATCGTCACGCACGGGTGGCCGGGCTCGACCGTCGAACAACTCAAGATCATCGATCCGCTCACCCGCCCCACGGAGTACGGGGCGAGCGCGTCGGACGCCTTCGACCTGGTGATCCCGTCGCTGCCCGGCTACGGGTTCTCGGGGCGACCGACGGAGACCGGCTGGGACCCCGTGCGCATCGCGCGAGCGTGGGTGGAGCTGATGGGCCGGCTCGGCTACACGAGGTTCGTCGCGCAGGGCGGCGACTGGGGCAACGCCGTCACGGAGCAGATGGCGCTCCTGAAGCCGCCGGGGCTGCTCGGCATCCACACGAACATGCCGGCGACGGTCCCGCCGGAGATCTCGAAGGCGCTCGCCGTCGGGGACCCGGCGCCGCCCGGCCTCGCCCCCGCCGAGGAGAAGGCGTACGAGGTCCTCGCCCACTTCTTCGCGACCGGCGTCGGCTACGCCGGCGAGATGGCGAACCGGCCGCAGACGCTCTACGGCATCGCGGACTCCCCCGTCGGCCTGGCCGCGTGGATGCTCGACCACGACGTCCGCAGCTACGAGCTCATCGCGAGCGCCTTCGCCGGACGACCCGGCGGGCTCTCGCGGGACGACGTCCTCGACAACATCACCCACTACTGGCTGACCAACACCGCGATCTCCTCCGGGCGGCTCTACTGGGAGAGCAAGCTCGCCTTCTTCGACGTCAAGGGCGTGGAGATCCCGGTCGGCGTGACGGTCTTCCCCGACGAGCTCTACCCGGCCCCGAGGAGCTGGGCGGAGCGGGCCTACCCACAGCTCATCCACTTCAACGAGGTCGGCGAGGGCGGTCACTTCGCCGCCTGGGAGCAGCCGCAGACCTTCGCGGAGGAGATGCGGACGACCTTCCGGTCGCTGCGGTGACCAGGACCGCGGAGCTCCCGGTCGAGGGTGTGTTCCCGCCGCTCGACGGGGCGACGACGTGGCTGAACTCCGCTCCGCTGACGCCCGAGGAGCTGCGCGGGAAGGTCGTCGCCGTCCAGTTCTGCACCTTCTCCTGCATCAACTGGCTGCGCACCGTGCCGTACGTGAAGGCCTGGGCGGAGGAGTACGGGCCCGGGCTGACGGTGGTGGGCGCCCACTCCCCCGAGTTCCCGTTCGAGCACGACCCCGAGAACATCCGGTCGGCGCTCGCCGCGATGGGCATCGGCTACCCGGTGGCCGTCGACAACGACTTCGCGGTCTGGCGCGCCTTCGACAACGCCTACTGGCCGGCGCTGTACGTCGTCGACGCGCAGGGACGGGTGCGCTACCACCACTTCGGTGAGGAGGCCTACGAGCGGTCGGAGCGGGCCATCCGGCAGCTGCTCGCCGAAGCCGGGCACGACGTGGACCCGGAGCTGGTCCACGTCGAGGCGGACGGGGTGTACCTCGCCGCCGACTGGCCGCGGCTGGGATCGCCGGAGACCTACGTCGGCTACGCGCGAGCCACCGGGTTCGCCTCGCCGGGCGGATTCGCCCTCGACCGCAGCCGGGTCTACCCCGAGCCGGAGCGGCTCCGGTTGAACCACTGGTCGCTCGCCGGCGCGTGGACCGCGGGCAGGCAGGTCATGGTCCTGGACGAGCCCGGCGGCCGGATCGTGCACCGTTTCCGGGCCCGGGACGTCAACCTCGTGATGGGCGGCCGGGCGGACGGTGGGCCGGTGCGCTTCCGGGTGACGCTGGACGGCGAACCACCGCGCAGCGCCCGGGGGCTGGACGTCGACGAGGACGGCTCCGGGACCGCCCGCGAGGAGCGGCTCCACCAGCTGATCCGGCAGGACGGAGCGATCCGCGACCGGACCGTCGAGATCACCTTCACCGACGCCGGGGCCCGCGCCTACGTGTTCACGTTCGGCTGAGGGCGAGGTCGCCTGCCGGCAGGCGCACCCCTGACGCGCCGTCGAGAACGCACCGTCCGCCGCCGCGTGGGCGTAGGTTCGGGGAGTCGGCCCCGAGAGCCGGCGTCCGTTCTCCGGGCACCCGTGATCCGGGCGAGCCCGTGCCCCCGACCCCGTCGCTCACCAGTGGTAGCGGCGGGGTCGTGTCGTGTCGTGGGGTCTCCCGCCGAGGCGATCGCCGGTAGTCAATCGTCACCTGCCCGGCATGCGGTGCCGCTAGCGTCGACCTCCGTCCGCCGCTTCGCCCGAGCTGAGGAGACCTCTCGTGGACATGCACCTGGCGGGCAAGGTCGCCGTCGTCACCGGCGCGAGCAAGGGCATCGGGCTGGCCGTGACCCGGGCGCTGGTCGCCGAGGAGGTGCGGGTGGCCGCCGGCGCCCGCACGACCAGCGACGAGCTCGCGGCACTGACGGCGGACGGGACGGTCGTGCCCGTCCTGGGCGACCTCTCGGCCCCGGACGGTCCGGCGGCGCTGGTCGACGAGGCGGTGCGGACGTTCGGGGCGATCGACGTGCTGGTCAACAACGTGGGCGCCGTGACACCGCGGCTCGACGGCTTCCTCGCCATCGACGACGCGGAGTGGGAGCGCACCCTCGCGATCAACTTCCTCACGGCGGTGCGGGCGACCCGGGCGGCGCTGCCTCACCTGCTCGAGCGCGCCCCGTCCACCATCGTCACCGTCTGCTCGGTGAACTCCTTCCTCCCCGACCCGACGGTGGTCGACTACAGCGCCGCGAAGGCCGCGCTGGCCAACCTGAGCAAGTCGCTGTCCAAGGAGTTCGGCCCCCGCGGCGTCCGGGTCAACACCGTGAGCCCGGGGCCGGTCGAGACCGCGCTGTGGCTCGGGGACCAGGGCGTGGCGGCCACGCTCGCCGGTCCCGGTGGGCGGGAGCCGGAGGCCATCGCCAAGGAGGCCGTCGCGGGGGCCGCCACGGGGCGGTTCACCCGTCCCGACGAGGTCGCCGACGTCGTCGTCCTGCTCGCCGGCGGCCGGGCCGGGAACGTCACCGGCTCCGACGTCGTCATCGACGGCGGCCTGGTGACCACCTTGTGACCACGACGAGGCGGGCGGATGCCCGTCTCACGAGGGCTGCTCGAGGGGGCTGCCCACAGTATCCAGGTGCTGCCGGAGGATCATCAGGGTCCGGTCGCCGAGCTCCGACGGTACGGTCCCGGTCTCGCCGAGCCGCCGCTCGTGGTCGGCGAGGACCCGACGGGCGGCCTCGACGAGCGAGACGCCGCCGAACTGGGCCTTGAAGTCGAGGCTCACGGCGGCCTGCTCGGTCGGCACGCCGAGCACGACCGCCAGCACACCCTCGGCCTGGTGGACCGTCGCCTGATCGCGGACGGCCTCGGTGATCTCGCTGGTCTCCATCGACAACCCCGACGTACTCGTGCCGCGACGGAACGCGGCTGGTGGTCGGCGGGGGCTGGGCCGAGAGATCGACACTTTCACCATCGCCCATCCCCGGCCTCGATGCCACCCGATGTGCGGTCCCGCACGATGTCACCACGGGACGGTGCCGCCGCGGGACGCCGGGACGACGGAGGAGAGCACGGATGGACGGGCAACGGGTGCTGGTGACCGCGGGCGCGGCGGGGATCGGGCTGGCGGTCACGGAGGCGTTCGTCGCCGCCGAGGCTCGGGTGCACATCGTGGATCTCGACGCGGCCGCCCTTGCCGAGGCGACCGGGCGCTCCGCGGCGACGACGGGCACGGTCGGCGACGTCACCGATCCCGCCGCGGTGGAGCGCCTGTTCGCCGACGTCGAGCGCGAGCTCGGCGGCCTGGACGTGCTCGTCAACAACGCGGGCGTCGCCGGGCCGACGGCGTCCGTGGAGGACTACGACGCCGAGGCCTGGAACAGCGTGCTGGCCGTCAACCTCACGGCCACCTTCGTGATCACACAGCGCGCGATCCCCCTGCTCAAGCGGTCCGACCGCGGGTCGATCATCATCATGAGCTCGGTGGCGGGCCGTTTCGGCTACCCGAACCGCGTGGCGTACTCGACGACCAAGTGGGGGCTGGTCGGGTTCGCCAAGACCCTCGCCCTCGAGCTCGGCCCCCACGGCATCACCGCGAACACGATCCATCCCGGGGCCGTCGCCGGCCCCCGCATCGAGCGCGTGCTCGCCGGTCGCGCCCAGGTGGCAGGGACCGACGTCGAGACCGAGCGCGCCAGAGCCCTCGACAACCAGTCGGTCAGGGAGCTCACCGATCCCGCCGACGTCGGCGCCCTGGCCGTCTTCCTCGCCGGACCGCACGGTCGCTCGATCTCCGGCCAGGTGCTCCCGATCGACGGCGACTCGAAGTCCGCCCAGTGATCGCGCCGACGCCGCGGTCAGCCGCCGGCGGCGACCCGGCGGTAGCGGATGTGCGTGGCCAGCGGCGAGTGGAGCACCTCGACGGGCTCGAAGTCGAAGGAGTCGACGCCCTCGAACATGCGCTCGCCGGCACCGAGCAGGGTGGGGGCGATGTCGAGGCTGAACTCGTCGATCACGCCGGCGTTCAGCGCCTGCCGGACGGTGGAGGCGCCCCCGGCGATGTCCACGCCCTTGTCGCCCGCGGTCTCGGACGCCTGCGCGTACGCCGCATCGAAGCCCTCGGTGACGAAGTGGAACGTCGTCCCACCCTCCATCTCGATCGGTTCGTGGGCGTGATGGGTGAGCACGAACACCGGCGCGTGGTACGGCGGTTCGGCGCCCCACCAGCCGCGCCAGTCCTCGTCCCACTCCCCGCGGATCGGCCCGAACATGTTCCGGCCCATGACGTAGGCCCCGCGGGGGCGCATGAGCCACCCGGTCGCGATCTCGTCGGCCTCGGTCGCCCGCGGGTCCCCGATGTGCCACCCGTGCACCTCGATGCCCCGCTTCCCGAGCGGGTCGTCGCGGCTCTGGTCCGGCCCGGCGACGAAGCCGTCGAGTGAGATCGACATGTGGCAGGTGGTGTCCGACATCAGCACTCCCGAGTGATTGCGAGTTGCAACCGGTCGGGACACGCTAGCAGTCGGATCAGCCCGGCGGACGGGTGCGTCGGCCCCGTCCTCCCCGGCGGGACCTGGGCTACGCGGACCCGTACACCACCAGCGTGTTGCCCCACGGATCGCGAGCGACGGCGCGCACCTCGTGCGGACCGGTCTCCGCGGGGCGGACGACCGTGCCGCCGGCCTGCTCGAGCGCGACGAGCGTCGCCGCGACGTCGGCGACCTTGAACGACGCCGCCGGCACACCGCCGGTGATGTCCTCCTCCGGCGCGGCGAGCGCCAGCGTCGTCCCGTTGCCGTCGAGCGCGGCGTAGCGGTCGCCGTCCACGAACCTCGTCGGCAACCCGAAGGCCGTCGCATAGAAGTCGACGGCTGCGGCGACGTCGGCGACCGGGTGCAGCACGTTGCCGATACGAGCGGGTGTCGTCATGACGCGCAGCCTAGGAACTACGCGGTGGTCCCGAGAGTGCTCGACGCGCTGCGCGTGCCGACCGAGGAGGACCCGTCACCGGTGCGGGGGCCGGAGTCCGGCACCCCGGCGTAGTCGGGCAGCTCGGGGCCGGTGACCGCACGCTCGATGAGCTCGGTGAACCACTCCGAGGTGAAGTCCGGGAGCGGCTCGGGGTCCGGCCCGGGGACGTCGCGGGTGCGCGCGTTCAGCCGGCCGATCTCCTGGTTGGCCTCGACGAACGAGCGCATCCGCGCCTCGTAGCCGGCGAACCCGGCCTCCGGATCCCATCCGGCGGCGGCCAGCTCCCCGGCGAGCATGTACGCGCCGACCAGCGCCAGCCCGGTGCCCTGCCCGGACATCGGCGACGAGCTGAACGCCGCGTCCCCGAGCAGCCCCACCCGTGCGCTCGACCAGCGGTCCATCACGACCTGGGCGACCTGGTCGAGGTAGAAGTCCGGGGTGTCGTCGAGGTGCTCGAGGATGCGCGGGGTCCACCAGCCGTACCCCGCCATCCGCTCGCGCAGCAGCCGCTTCTGGGCCCCGACGTCGCGGTGGTCGACGTCGTGGTCGGCCGCGGGGAAGGAGAACATCGCCATGGCCTCGTGGGCCTCGTGGATGGGCCGCAGGCCGGCGGAGCGCCCGTTCTCCTGGTACTCGATCAGCCAGCGGTCCAGACCGAACTCGTTGGGCACGCTGTAGAAGGCGAGCACGTGTCCGAGGTGGCGGACGAACCGCTCGCGCGGCCCGAAGACCATCGCCCGCAGCGCCGAGTGCAGCCCGTCGGCCCCGACGACCAGGTCGAAGCGCCGCCGGTCGCCGCCCTCGAAGGCCACGTCGACCCCGTCCGCGTCCTGGGTGAGCTCGACGATGCGATCGCCGAAGAGGTACTCGACGTCGTCGCGGGTGTCGTCGTACAGCACCCGAGCCAGGTCCCCGCGCAGGATCTCGATCTCCGCGATGAACCCGTCGCCGCCGTCGTCCTCCGCGCTGAAGGTCTCCAGCACGTTGCCGTCCGCGTCCACGCTGTGGGCCCCGGCGGTGACGGTGCGGGCCGCGCGCACCTGCGCGTCCAGCCCCATGAGCCGGATGACCTCCTTGGCCACCCCGCGCGCGTCCACCGCCTGCCCGCCGGGACGCAGCCCGGGGGCCCGCTCCACCACGGTGACCTCGGCTCCTCGCCGACGCAGCCAGTGGGCCAGCGCGGGCCCCGCGATGCTCGCCCCCGCCACCAACACCCTCGTGCCGCTCACTGCGCCCCCTGCTCGCCCGCTCCGACCACGGGTCCGGACCCTACGGTGGCCCCCCGACACGGCAGCTCCGGCCGACGGTGGTCCGGACCTGGTCCGAGGGCAGGATGTGCCCGTGAACGACGAGCACCTCCGGTTCTGCGCGAGCGCCGAGTGGGCGGCCGTGGTCCGCGACGAGCTCCTGCCCTGGGTCCTCGGGGACGAGGGTCTGGGCGACGACGTGCTCGAGCTCGGCGCAGGGCCCGGGCTCGTGACCGACCTGCTGGTCGAGCGCGCGGCCCGCGTCACCGCCGTGGAGCTCGACCCCGCGCTCGCGGCGGCCCTGGAGGAGCGGATGGCCGGGCACCCCGTCGAGGTCGTCACCGCCGACGCCACGGCCCTGCCGTTCGAGGACGGGCGCTTCTCGGCCGCCGCCTGCTTCACGATGCTGCACCACGTCCCGACGCGGCAGCTCCAGGACCTCGTGCTGGCCGAGGCCCGGCGGGTCCTGCGACCCGGCGGGCTCCTGGTGGGCACCGACGGCGAGGACACCCCGGCCCGGCGCGCCCTGCACGTCGACGACGTCTTCGTCCCCTCCGACCCCGCCGAGCTGCCCGCGCGCCTGCGGGCCGCCGGGTTCGTCGACGTCGTGGTCGACAGCACCGGCGACCGCTTCCGGTTCCGGGCCGCCGTCCCGGCGCGTTGATGCGGGAACCCGCCGTCTCAACCCCCCGGGCACGGTGACGTTCGGCCGATCGGTCCGGGGATGACGGTGCCGCGCGCCGGTGTTGCACAGGACATCGGGCCCGGGTCCCCTGCAGTCCCCCGGTCCCCTGTCCGACCGGCACCACCGGTCAGGAGGAGCACCACATGACCGACGTCAGCCCCGCCAGCACCGAGCCCACCACCGGCAACGTCCGCACCGTGCGGGTGCCCGAGCTGGTCGGGGTCCCGGCCATCGACGCCCACGACCGTGCCCTCGACGCCGGCGTGCTCGCCGTCGCGGAGAACGCCACCCACACCGCGAGCGGCCGGAGCCTCATCCACCGCCAGGACCCCGACCCGGGCGCCGAGGTCGAGCACGGAGCCATCGTGCGGATCTGGGTCAGCTCCTGATCCGGTAGCCACGCCGGGGGCTCGAACCGCGCCGCTCGGTGGGGCACGATTCGCAGCATGTGCCGCAACATCCGGGTCCTGCACAACTTCGAGCCCCCGGCCACCGACGCCGAGGTGCACGAGGCCGCCCTCCAGTACGTGCGCAAGATCAGCGGAGCGGCGCGGCCCTCGAAGGCGAACGAGGACGCCTTCGCCAGGGCCGTCGCCGAGGTCACGGCGAGCACCCGCGTGCTCCTCGACCAGCTGGTCACCACCGCACCGCCGAAGGACCGCGAGGTCGAGGCGGACAAGGCACGGGAGCGGGCCCGCGAGCGCTACGCCCGCTGATCAGCCCGCGGACGGGTCACTCAGGGGGCCACCGCTCAGCGCGCCCTGCTCCGCGGGCCGGGACGGCGCTGGATGACGCGTTCCGACGACGTCGGCGCAGCGACCGGCGGGCGTGTGGCCTCCGGCTGCACGGGCTCCGGCTCGACCGACCCCGGCTCGACGGACCCCGGCTCGACCGCCGCGGGCGGCGGCGCGTCCTCGGCCCGGTCGCGCCCCCGGGGCAGACAGCACTTCTTGTACTTCGCGCGTGAGCCGCACCAGCACGGGTCGTTGCGGCCCGGGGGCCACGGGAGGCGAGGTCCGGGCTCCGGGGCGGTGCCCTCGTCGTCGTCCTCCGACAGCATCGCGGCGAGCAGCCCCGGGGTCGCCACCTCGACCTCGAGGACCTCGCCCTCGGCGTCGGCGGCCTGCAGCTCGCCCTCGACGATCGCCCGGTGGGCGTCCCAGTCGCGCCCGAGCTCGTCGGCCGCCTCCGGCTGGGCGGCCAGGAGCTGGAGGAACGCCGCCTCCGGGTAGAACACCAGGTCCGGCGCGGCGTCGAGGTCGTCGGCGAGCGTGTCGTACTCGTCGGGCACGCGACCGAGCCCGGCACGGACGTCGCGGCGGGTCATGACCAGCTCGTCCACCACCGCCGCCACCTCGAGCTGCTCCTCGGAGCCGTCGGTCGCCCGGTCCTCGCGTTCGATCGCGGTGAGCATGGCGGCCGTGACCCACTGCTCGGCGAGCTCGGCGCGCCCGGTCTCGGTGAGCGCCTCGACGACCGGCCCCACGGCGTCGACGTCGCGGTGCAGGAGGGGCCGCAGCGCCGCGAGTGCCGCCATCCCCTCGTCCTCACGTCCGAGACGCAGGAGGCGCTCCGCGTGGATCGCCTGCAGCCACGTCGCGTCGACGGTCCCCTCGCCCGTCGTGGCCGCCCGGGCCGAGAGGGCGAGAGCGCCCTCGTGGTCCCCGGCGAGCTCGCGGGCCTCGGCGGCGAGGCTCAGCGCGTAGCCGGCGTCGTCGGGGTCGGCCAGCCGGCCCCCCTCGACCGCGGCGACCAGCTCGACGGCGAAGGGACGTGGATCGCGCGCGGCCTGCGCGTCGGCACCGATGGCGTCGAGATCGTCCGCGGTCAGGAGAGGGGCCACCGGCGCAACGTAGTCCCGGCCCGCCCGCCGCCGCCGGTCACTGCGACCCGGCGGCCACCAACGTCGCGGTGAGGGGCTCGAGCTCGGCGATCAGCTCGTCGAGCTCGGCGGGGGTCAGGGCGTCGTAGGGCGGGGTGGCGAGCTCGTCGGTCATGGCCTCGATGCGCTGCTGGGTCTCGCGGCCGGCGTCGGTGAACCGGCCGTCGGCGTCGACGAGCCCGCGGTCGCGCAGGCCGGCCATGACCGCGGCGAGCCGCTTCTTCGGCAGGTGGTGGATGCGTCCGAACGACTCCGCCGGGTAGATACCGTGCGCCAGCGCACTGAGCACGTGGGCCTCCGTGCCGCCGACGCCCGCCGCGAGCAGCGCGGTGACGTGCCCGTCACCGCGGTGCTCGCGCAGCATCGTCGCGGCGTGCCACAGGCGGGTGACCGGGTCGCCGGGCATCTCCAGGGCGCGCCATCCGGCGTACATCACCCGGCCCTCGGTGGGCGCGCCCGTCGCCGCCTTCGTCGCCAGGTCGGCGGCGCGCACCAGGCCCGGGAGTCGGCCAGCTCCGCACCGAGGATCCGGCGCACCGACGCCGCGCTGCCCCGTCGCCACGCGGCGAACGACGTCTCGGGCGGGACCGTCTCCCACGCGCTCGGGATGTGCCGCGCGGCCTCCCCCTCGGCGAAGCTGTAGAACGCCGCGTGCACGACCTGGGCCGGCACCCGCCCCAGCGGCGCGGCGCGGGCGGCGAAGTAGCCGTCCCAGTACGTGCGGTGCCCGAGCGCGGCCAGCTCCTCGTTCGACTCGTCGGCGAAGTAGGTGACCAGGCAGATCGGCTCCAGGAGCTCGAACATGTGACGGGCGGTGCGGGTCATGGCGGGTGCCTCTCCCTCGGTGGCGGGCCTTCACCACGACGACGAACGCGCTCCCCCCGTTTTCGACACCGGCCCTCGGCGCTCACGCCCCGCGGCGCAGGACCGGTCGGCGTAGGGTCGATCCCACCGGCGGAGTTGGCCCCGGACCTCGGCGGACCCCGTCCCTTTCTCGTTGGGCGGAGTTCCCGTGAGTGCCTTGTTGATCTCCCTTGTCGTCGTCGTCCTGGTCCTGCTGGTGCTCACCACGGCGAGCGTGCGGCTCGTGCAGCAGTACGAGCGAGGTGTCGTGCTGAGGTTCGGCCGCCTCCTGCCGGACATCCGTCAGCCGGGCCTGCGCCTGCTGATCCCGTTCGCCGACCGGATGGCCAAGCTCTCGGTGCAGACGGTCGTCCTCGACGTGCCGTCGCAGAGCACCATCACCCGCGACAACGTCACCATCGGGGTCGACGCGGTCGTCTACTTCCGCGTCGACGACCCCGTCCGGGCTGTGATCAACGTCCAGAACTACCTGCAGGCGACCTCCCAGGTCGCGCAGACCTCGCTGCGTTCGGTCATCGGCCGCGCCGACCTGGACACGCTGCTCTCGGACCGCGACCGGATCAACGGCGAGCTCAAGGACGTCATCGACGCCCCCACCGAGGAGTGGGGCATCAGCATCGACCGCGTCGAGATCAAGGACATCTCGCTGCCGGAGGGCATGCGGCGGTCGATGTCGCGCCAGGCCGAGGCCGAGCGCGACCGGCGGGCCCGCGTGATCAACGCCGACGGTGAGCTCCAGGCCTCGACCAAGCTGTCCCAGGCCGCCGCGGCCATGGGCGAGACCCCGGGCGCGCTGCAGCTGCGCCTGCTCCAGACCGTGGCCGACGTGGCGTCGGAGAAGAACAGCACGCTGGTGATGCCGTTCCCGGTCGAGCTGCTGCGCTTCTTCGAGAACCGCAGCGGCGACCCCGTGCCGGCGACCACCGCCACTCCGGCGCCGGTGCCCGCGTCGGAACCGGACGCGGACGCCCCGGCCGCCCTCGAGACCACGCCGACGACGGACGCGCCCACCAACGGCGCCGTCGTCCCGTCGAACGTGACCGACCTCCAGGACGAGGGCGACCGCTGAGGGCGCGAGCTCAGTCCTCCCGCAGCGCCCGTCGCAGGATCTTGCCGGTGGTGGTGCGGGGCAGCTCGTCCAGGAACTCGATCTCCCGTGGCACCTCGTGGGCGGCGAGCCGCGACCGGACGTGGGTGCGCAGCTCGTCGGCGAGCTCCGCGGACGCGGTGACCCCGGGGCGCAGCACGACGAACGCCTTGGGGACCTGCCCGCGCCGCTCGTCCGGCACGCCGACGACCGCGGCCATCGCGACGGCCTCGTGCCCGCCGAGGCTCTGCTCGATCTCGCCGGGGCCGATCCGGTAGCCGGCCGAGTTGATGACGTCGTCCTTGCGGGACTCGAACCAGATGTAGCCGTCCGCGTCCTGGCGGGCCAGGTCGCCGGTGAGCAGCCAGTTGCCGAGGAACTTGGCCTCCGTCGCCTCCGGGTTGCGCCAGTACTCCAGCATCGTCGAGGGCGTCCGGCGGTCGAGGGCGAGCTCGCCGACCGTGTCGACCACGGGCGTGCCGTCGTCGTCGAGCACGACGGCGGTGAACCCCGGCAGCGCCTTGCCCAACGATCCGGGACGGACCGGGTACACCGACGCGCAGTTGCCGATGCAGGCGTTGAGCTCGGTCTGCCCGTAGCCCTCGTTCACGGTCGCGCCGAAGAACTCCTCGCTCCACTTCAGCAGGTCGGCGCCCAGGGCCTCGCCGCCGGAGGCCACCGAACGGAACGCGAACCCGTCACCGTCGATCCCGGACGCGCGGATCACCCGCAGCGCGGTGGCCGGCAGCAGGGTGAGCGTCACGCCGAACTCGCGCATCAGCCACACCGACCGCTCGGCGGTGAACGCCGGCTCGCGGTCCACCACCACGGGCAGACCGTGGAACCAGGCCGGCACGAGGATGTCCATGATCCCGGCGATCCACGCCCAGTCGGCCGGGGACCACAGCACGTCGTGGGCCTTCGGATAGAACTCGAAGATCGCCTCGAAGGCGACCAGGTGCCCGAAGACGATGCGGTGGGCGTGCAGCGCGCCCTTGGGGTCGCCGGTCGTGCCCGAGGTGTAGATCAGGAACGCCGGGTCCTCCGCGGCCGTGTCCACGGGCGTGAACTCCGGGGACGCCGCGGCCAGCGCGTCCTCGTAGGAGTCCGCGCCGGTACCGCCGATCACCAGCAGCGGCACCTGATCGCCGCCGTCGTCGAGCGCCTCGCGCACCCGGTCGGCGTTCGCCGCGGCCGTCACCACGGCCTTCGCGCCGGCGTTGCGCAGCCGGTAGCGCAGCGCGTCCGGGCCGAACATCGACGACAGGGGCAGCGCGATCGCACCCATCCGGAACATCGCGACGAAGCCGACGCCGGTCTCGAACGAGGCCGGGCTGACCAGCCCCACGACGTCGCCCCGCCCGACCCCGAGCCCGGCCAGCGCGTTCGCGAGCCGGTTCGAGGACTCGGTCACCTCGCCGAACGTGTGGTCGCGCGAGGTCCGGTCCACCTCGATGACCGTCAGCGCCCGCGCGCCCGGGTCCTGCCGGTCGGCGCACGCCACCCCGAGGTTGAACCGTTCCGGGATGTCCATGGTGGCGAAGTCGACCTGTCGCCAGAGCTCGTCGTAGCTCGAGGCGGGGCTCAGCAGCGGATGCTCCACGACGACTCCCGCGGGTCCACGACGATGAGGACCACTCCACGGTAGGGCGCGGACGGTGGCCTGGATAGCTCCCCGGGCCACCGGGCCAGTGGTCCGGGTGTGCACGATCTGGCGTCTGCCGGTGCGCTCGGTGGCGGCCGCGTCGGTGCGGGGCCTCCTACAGTCGCGGCACGGGCCCGATCGCGTGCTCGGCTCGGCGGACCGGGAGGTGACGGATGAGCGCACAGGCTCCGGAGGGCTCTGCTCCCTCCGCCCGTCACCTGGTCGCGGTGGCGGACGCCGGCGACGGCGCCCGGTTCGCGGCGCTCCTCGCCCCGTCGGTCGGCCCGGTCCGGGTCCGCCCGCTCGTCGACGGCACCTTCCGCAGCTCGCTGCGCAGCGCCGTGGCGGGCGAGGTGCGGGTCTCCGTGATGAGCGGCAGCCC
This sequence comes from Actinomycetospora sp. CA-053990, assembly GCF_050948445.1. Taxonomy (NCBI): domain Bacteria; kingdom Bacillati; phylum Actinomycetota; class Actinomycetes; order Pseudonocardiales; family Pseudonocardiaceae; genus Actinomycetospora; species Actinomycetospora sp. CA-053990. The sequence continues at coordinate 4,672,349 of NZ_CP192043.1, forward strand.
GTGCGTGCTCACCCGCGACCCCGACCTCATCGACCCGGCGGATCCCGCGTTCCTCACCGTCACCCTGCACCGCACGGGGCGGGCCGGGGTCGCCCAGGACGGGCGGCACTGCCTGCTCGGCCCCGGGGACCTCGTCAACTACGTCACCTCACGGCCCTACGAGGTGACGTTCTGGGAGCCGTACGAGGCCGTGGTCGTCTCGGTCCCGATCGCGGCGCTGGGATCGCACGCGGACACGCTGGCGGGACGCACGGCCGTCGCCGTCGGCACCGACTGCGGGCCGCGGGACGTGGTCGGCGCGCTGTTCGAGGGCCTCGCCGCGAAGGTGGACGGCTGCACCCTGGGCGCGGCGAGCCGCAGCAAGGAGTACCTCGCGGACGCGATCGTCTCGCTCGTCATCGCCGAGCTGGTCGACATCGCGCCGCAGGGAGCGGGCGACGACCTCGCGGACAGGGTGCTCGCCCACTGCCTGGCCTCCCTGGCCGATCCGGGGCTGACCGTGGAGTCGGTGGCGCGGGCCCACGGCGTGTCCGTGCGCTATCTGCACAAGGTGCTCGCCCCCACCGGCCACACCCTCTCGGCCTGGATCCGTCGGCAACGGCTGGAGCGGGTCCGTCGCGACCTCGTCGACGAGTCGCTCCACGGGCGCACCGCCTCCGCGATCGCCGCGCGGTGGGGCATCACCGGCACCGAGCACCTGAGCCGGGCGCTGAAGGCGGAGTTCGGCATGACCGCCAACGAGATCCGTCGCTCCGGCCGGTGGGAGCGCGGCGGGCCACGCCCGCCACGCGAGTAACGCGGTTCGCCCGCCACCCCACGGATCCCACACCCCGAGGGCCGCGCCGAGCGGTCCCGTCGATGACGCACGTCCCGAGGAGATTCCATGACCACCACGAACGGCCAGAAGGTCGTCATCGTCACCGGCGCATCGCGCGGCATCGGGGCCGGTGTCGTCGAGGGCTACCGCAAGCTCGGCTACGCCGTCGTCGCCACCTCGCGCTCCGTCGCGCCGTCCGACGACCCACAGGTGCACACCGTCCCCGGGGATCTCGCCGAACCCGGGACCGCCGACCGCGTGGTCGATGCCGCCCTGGAGCGGTACGGACGCGTCGACACCCTGGTCAACAACGCCGGGATGTTCCTCGCGAAGCCCTTCACCGCCTACACCGACGACGACTTCGCGGCGATGGTCGGCCTCAACCTCGCCGGGTTCTTCGGCATCACCCGGCGAGCGGTCGCGACGATGCTCGAGCAGGGCGCCGGCCACGTGGTCACCCTGACCACCTCGCTCGTCGACCATCCGCTCAAGGCGGTCCCCTCCGTCCTCGCGTCCCTGACCAAGGGAGGGCTCGACGCCGCGACCCGGTCCCTGGCCGTGGAGTGCGCCGGCTCCGGCGTGCGGGTGAACGCGGTGTCGCCGGGGATCATCAAGACCCCCATGCACCCCGTCGAGGCGTACGACGCCTACGCCGGGCTGCACCCGGTGGGCCGCATGGGCGAGATCGAGGAGATCGTCCACGCCGTCCTCTATCTCGAGGCCGCGGCGTTCGTGACGGGCGAGACCCTGCACGTCGACGGCGGCCAGTGCGCCGGCCACTGAGGAGGGAGGAACACGCCGTGACCGTCACCGATTCCGTCCGCAGCGAGCAGCAGACCCTGCGCGCCCGGGCGCGCGAGTTCGCCGGCGACGTCCTCGCCCACGTCCGCGACGTCACCGACCCCCTGCCCACACCCACCGAGCGCTACCGGGCCACCCGCCCCTTCTACCGGCAGATGGTGGAGGCCGGGTTCCTGCGCCGGCTCGTGCCGCAGGCCCTCGGCGGGGACGGGACCGGGGCGTCCACGACCGCGGTGCTCGCCGAGGAGCTGGTCGCGGGCGATCCGAGCGTGGCCCTGCACCTGTTCTCGACCGGGCTCGGGCTGACCCCCCTGCTGCGCGCCGGCAGCGCGGCTCAGCACCGGCAGTTCCTCGCCCCGTTCCTGGCCACGACCGGGACCCCGCTCGCCTCCCTCGCCCTGTCCGAGCCCGGCGGCACCGCCAACCTCGACCAGCCCGATCCCGGCACGGGGATGGAGGTGGGGCTGCGGACCACGGCCCGCCGCGACGGCGGGCACTGGATCCTCGACGGGGAGAAACAGTGGGTCTCCCACGCGACCGGGTGGGACGGCGACGGGCCCGACCTCATGACCGTGGTGTGCCGCGCCGGGGACGACCCCGATCCGCGACGGTCGACGGCGGTGCTCCTCGTCCCGGGCCCGATCGAGGGGCTGACGATCACCGAGGTCCTCGAGCCGCTCGGCCATCGCGCGCACCTCCTCCCCCGGTTCTCCCTGAGCGACGTCCGCGTCCCGACCTCCCACCTCCTCGGCGAGGTCGGCGACGGTCTCGGCATCGTCGCCACGTCCTTCGGCGGCGCCCTGATCGGAGCCTGCTCGGCCGGTGTCATGCGCGCCGCGTTCGACGTCGCCCTGCAGTTCGCGCGCACCGACCGCCGCGGCGGGCTGGTGCCGGTCGTCGAGCACCAGGGCGTCGGTTTCCAGCTCGCCGACGTGAAGACCCGGATCGAGGCCGTCCGCGGCCTCACCCGTGCGGCGTGCGCGGCGGTGGACAGCGGCTCACCCGGCGCCGAGGAGCTGTCCGTCCACGCCAAGATCTTCGGTTCCGAGGCGGCCGTCCAGACCCTGGTCGAGCTGATGAGGGTCGTCGGCGTGGACTCCTACGGACATCACCTGCCCCTGGCCGGCCTACTCCAGGACGCGCTCGCGTATCCGCTGTTCAGCGGCGGCAACGTCGGGTTCCGCCGACGCCGGCTGCACGCCCTCCTCGCCGACCCCCACTACGACCCGTGGTGCACCGTCGAGGGCTGACCTCGGAAGAGAGCGACCACGGCCACCCCCACCCCACCCGCGACGCTCGGCGCGGTGTTCACCGCCGACGCCACCCTCGACTTCGGGCCCGCCGCCCGGGCGACGGGCATCGTCGACGGGGTCGCGGTCAGCGTCGGGCCCATGGACACGGTGCACATCGCGACCAACCTCCGCGTGCTCCACGCCGAGGGCGACGGCGCCCGCGCCCCGGGTCGTGCCGGTCGGCACGCCACCCCGAGGTTGAACCGTCCGGGATGTCCATGGTGGCGAAGTCGACCTGTCGCCGGAGCTCGTCGTAGCTCGAGGCGGGGCTCAGCAGCGGATGCTCCACGAGGACTCCCGCGGGTCCACGACGATGAGGACCTCTCCACGTAGGGCGCCGGCGGTGGCGTGGGTCGCTCCGGTCGGTGGTCGGGGAGCGATCCGGCAACGCGTACCTGACCACGAGCACGTCGGAGCTATGGTCTGGTCGGCACCGCTGAAGGCGGGGACGCCATGATCGTCGTGACCGGAGCCGGCGGCCGGCTCGGCCGCGCCGTGGTCGAACAGCTGCTCGACCACGTGCCACCCGGTCAGGTCGGGGCGAGCGTCCGCGATCCGCTGAAGGTCCAGGACCTCGAGCAGCGGGGCGTGCGGGTCCGTCACGGGGACTACACCGTCCCGGCGAGCCTGGGTCCCGCCTTCCGCGGCGCGTCGAGGCTGCTCGTGATGTCCGCGGACACCACCGGGGAGGAGGCCGTGCGACGCCACCGCGCGGCGATCGCTGCGGCCGTCTCGGCCGGCGTCGAGCGGGTCGTCTACACCAGCCGCATGGGCGCCGATCCGACCTCGCCCTACGCGCCCATGCCCGACCACGCCGCCACCGAGGCGATCCTCCGCGACAGCGGCGTCGCGTTCACCTCGCTGCGCAACGGCTTCTACGCCTCGACCGTCCCGCAGCTGCTGGCGGGCGCGTTGCAGACCGGCGAGCTCCGCGCGCCCGCGGACGAGCCCGTGGCGTGGACGACTCACGCCGATCTCGCGGCCGGCGCGGTGCTCGCGCTGACCGGGGACGTGTTCGACGGCAACACCCCGCCGCTGACCGGCTCCGAGGCCCTCGACATGACCGACGTCGCTGCCCTCGCCTCCACCCTCGTCGGCCGGGCGATCAGGCGGGTGGTCGTCCCCGACGCGCGGTACCGCGCCGAACTGCTGGAACAGGGCCTCTCCGAGCACGCGGCCGACCTGCGCGTGGGCTTGTTCGCCGCGAGCCGGCGCGGGGACTTCGCGCCGGCGGACCCGACACTCACCCGCCTCCTCGACCGCCCGACCACCACGCTCGCCGCGTTCCTGGACGCGACGCTGACGCCGCCCGGGACCACGGGTCCGTAGGGCCATCACCGCGGCGGCGACGCTAGGACCTCGGTCGAAGGAACGTGAGGCCGATCCGGTCAGGTGCCGAGATTGTTTGTCGCGACCAGTACCCGAGTCGGCACTGACCGTGAGAGCATGCCATTCCTGTTCCTGCAGCCGGGGTACGCTCACGACCGCCGTGAGGTCGAACCAACTCGGCATTCGACCGCTCATGGCCTCGTGCGCTCCCGATCTCCCGGTTCCGTGAGTAACGTGGCTTCCCGTCTGGTCGGCGGTGAGATCGCGATGTCTCGCCGGGTGAGTCGCTCTCGTCCACCTCCCACACGTCGGGCCGACTCGCCAGTTCGTGCCGCTACCACGCTCACCGAGATCCATGGCCTGCGGTCGTGCGGCCGATCGAACTCCGACCACCTGCGAGTGGGAGCGCCCCATGGGAACCATCACCGTCGCCGACGGTACCGAAATCTTCTACAAGGACTGGGGTTCGGGCCAACCGATCGTGTTCAGTCACGGTTGGCCGCTCTCGGCTGACGACTGGGACACCCAGATGCTGTTCTTCGTGCAGCACGGTTTCCGCGTCGTCGCCCACGACCGGCGGGGTCACGGACGGTCGAGCCAGACGGGCGACGGCCACGACATGGATCACTATGCCGACGATCTCGCGGCGTTGACGGCCCATCTCGACCTCACGGATGCCGTCCACGTCGGTCACTCCACCGGAGGCGGCGAGGTGGTCCGCTATCTGGCCCGCCACGGCGAGGGCCGAGTGGCGAAGGCTGCGATCGCGAGCGCCGTACCGCCCTTGATGGTCCGCACCGACGCGAACCCGGGCGGCCTCCCCAAGAAGGTCTTCGACGACTTCCAGACCGAGCTCGCATCCAATCGATCGTCGTTCTACCGTGAGGTGGCGGCCGGCCCGTTCTACGGTTTCAACCGACCGGGAGCGGAACCCTCCGAAGCCATCGTCCAGAACTGGTGGCGCCAGGGCATGATGGGTGGCGCGAAAGCGCACTACGACGGCATCGTCGCCTTCTCGCAGACTGATTTCACCGATGACCTGAAGAAGATCACGGTGCCCGTGCTCGTGATGCACGGCGACGACGACCAGATCGTGCCCTACGCGGACTCGGCGCCCCTCTCGGCGGAACTTCTCCAGAACGCCACGCTGAAGACGTACGAAGGATTCCCGCACGGTATGCCGACCACGCAGTCGGAGACGATCAATGCCGATCTGCTGGAATTCATCAGGTCGTGACCGGACCCAACCTGTGAGAGGTACCGATGAGCCGTCCTTCCGTCGTCGTCGTCGGAGGCGGGTTCGCGGGATACTTCGCGGCACGAACGCTGGAACGCCTGGTGCCGGCCGATTCGGCCGACCTCACGCTGATCAGCGCAACGGATCATTTGTGCTACAGCCCGCTGCTGCCCGAGGTCGCGGCGGGCCGGCTGGATCCGAGGCGCATCGCCGTTCCCCTTCACTCGGGCCTGCAGCGCACCCGCCTCGTCCAGGCCACGGTGGCGAACGTGGACTTCGAGGGGCGGACACTCGAGGTGGTCGCCGAGTCCGGCCCCGTCGAACCGGTTCGGTGGGACCGCCTGGCCCTGACCACCGGCAGCGTCACACGCACGCTCCCGACGCCCGGGGTGGACAACCACGCGCTGGGCCTGAAGACACTGGTCGAGGCCCAGTTCGTCCATGACCACGTCCTGCGGCAACTGGAGCTCGCCGACAGCACGGCGAACCCGGATGAGCGCAGGGCTCGGTTGACCTTCGTCGTGGTGGGGGCGGGCTACGCCGGTACAGAGACCGCCGCACAGCTTCAGCGCGCGACGGTCACGCAACTGGACCGCTTCCCGCGGCTGTCGCGGGACGAGCTGCGGTGGGTCCTGCTCGACCTGGCTCCGTCCGTGTTGCCGGAGCTGGGTCCGCGCCTGGGTCGAGCGGCGCTCGCCGTCATCCGGGGCCGGGGGATGGAGGTGCGCCTCGGTACGACCCTCACGTCGATCGGCGAGGGACGCGTGGCCCTCTCCGACGGGACGGGTCTGCCGACTCACACCGTGGTGTGGACCGTGGGGGTCACACCACCACCGCTCGTAGGTCGGCTCGGGCTGGCCGTAAGTCGTGGTCGGCTCGTCGTCGACGAGCACCTCCGCCTGCGCGAGGGGGTGTGGGCGGCCGGAGACAGCGCAGCGGCTCGCGATCCCTTCAGCGCGACGGGGAGCGACTACCCGCCGACAGCCCAGCACGCGCAACGCCAGGGCCTGGTCATCGGCCGCAACGTGGCGGCCAGCCTCGGCGTCGGGAGGGCGCGCCGCTACCGACACCGCGATCTCGGCCTGGTCGCTGACCTGGGCGGCGTCGCGGCCGTCGCCCGTCCGATGGGCGTGCCGCTCACCGGACTGCCCGCCAAGCTGGTGACCAAGGCCTACCACCTGTACGCGTTGCCGGCGGCAGGCAACCGATTGCGGGTCGCGGCCGACTGGGCGCTGAACCTGGTCAGCCGGCCGATCGCGGCTCAGCTCGGCCTCGTTGGACCAGCCGCGGCCCGTCTGGCCGCCGAACACGAGGGCGCAGATCGGTGACGCGCTGGACAGGAAAGCCCACGAGAGGTCGTCAGCGCCGCGGGTCCTCCGGCCACGCGTGCTTGGGGTAGCGGCCCCGCAGCTCCGCGCGCACCTGCGGATAGCCGGAGTCCCAGAACGACGCGAGGTCGGCGGTCACCGCCACCGGACGTCCCGCGGGTGAGAGCAGGTGGACGACGACCGGGACCCCCGCCAGGACCGGAGCACGCTCCCACCCGAACGCCTGCTGGACCTTGAGCGCGACGACGGGGGCCGCGGGGTCGGTGTAGTCGACGCGGACGCTGCGTCCCGACGGGGTCGTCACCGTGGTCGGCGCGAGCTCGTCGAGCCGGCCGGCCTCCGACCACGGCACGAGGTGGCGCAGCGCGGACGCGACCTTCACGCGCGCGACGTCCGCCCGGCGGCGCACCCGCGTGAGGTCGAGCCACTCGTCGAGACGGGACAGCAGGGCCTCGTCGTCGACCGCGGGCCACGGGTCGCCCCGCGCCGCGTGCAGGAACGCCAGCCGGGCCCGCAGCGCCGTCGCCGCGTCGTCCCAGCGCAGCAGCCCGAGCCCCTCCGCGGCCATGCCGTCGCGCACCGCGGCCGCGACCGCCGCCGGGTCGGGGTGGGCCAGCGGCCGGCGGGCCAGCACGATCGCGCCGAGGCGCTCGCGGCGCTCCGCCACGACGTCGCCGCCCTCCCAGGCCACCACCGCGTCGTCGTGCCACCAGCCCGCGGCGGCCTCCCGGGCGAGGTCCTCGTCAACGGGCACGGCGAGCCGCACCCGCGCCACCCGGTCGCCGGGACCGCGCACGGCGTCCGCCACGGCGATCCACGGGCTGCCCCGCAGCCGCGACCCCGCGGAGAGCTCGACCCCGGTGCCCCCCGTCGTCAGGTACTCGCGGGCGTCGGCGCCGCGGGCCCGGGCGAGGCGGTCGGGGTAGGCGAGGGCGACGACCGAGGCCGCGCCCTGCGAGCGCGTCGCACCGCCCCGGCGACGGGGACCGTTGCCCTGGCGGAGCCTCCGGACCTCCGCCCGCCACCGCGGATCGTTCGCGGCCCGAGCGGTGCGCAGGAGCTCCTCCAGGTCGTCGGAGTCGCCCCGCACGTCGGCGGCGAGCAGCGCGACCACCTCGGTCGCGGTGTCCGCCCCGACGGCCTCCGCGCCGTCGAGCAGCGCGCGACCGAGCCGGGGGTGCACGCCGGTCGTCGCCACCGACCGCCCCCGTTCGGTGATGTGCCCGCCCTCGTCCACGAGCCCCAGCCCGCGCAGCACCTCCCGCGCCGCGTCGAACGCCACGGCCGGCGGCGGGTCGAGCAGAGCCAGCCCCGTGGCGTCCGGCGTGCCCCACCGCGCGAGCTGGAGCGCGAAGCCGGCCAGGTCGGCGTGCGCCACCTCCGGGGCGTCGTCGCGGTCACGGTGCGCGTGCTCGGCCTCCGACCAGCAGCGGAACACCGTCCCGGCGGCCTCCCGGCCCGCGCGCCCGGCACGCTGCGTCGCCGAGGCCTGCGAGGCGAGCACCGTGACCAGGGCGTCGAGGCCGCGGGCGTGGTCGGTCCACGGCCGCCGGGACAGCCCGGCGTCGACGACGACCCGCACCCCCGGCACCGTCAGGCTCGTCTCGGCGATCGAGGTCGCCAGCACCACGCGGTGTCGTCGGGAGGGCCCGCCCGAGGAGCCGCCCAGCACGGCGTCCTGGTGCGCCGCGTCCTGCCCGCCGTGCAGCGAGAGGACCTCCGCGTCCACCGGGCCCAGGCGGCGGCCGACCTCGTCGATCTCCCGACGACCGGGCAGGAACACGAGCACGTCCCCGGTGGTCTCGGCGACGGCCCGTCGCACGACCGCGCCCACGTGATCGAGGAACGCCGGCTCCACCCGCATCCCGCGCGGCGGTGGGACGGGACGCGGGGGCGGGCTCCAGACGACGTCGACCGGGTGAATCGGATCGGGCGCGGTGACGACGCGCCCGTCGAGCGCGACCGCCAGGTCGTCGGCGGCCGCCGTGGCGGAGGTCGCGAGCAGGCGCAGGTCCGGGCGCAGGGCGGCGCGCGCGTCGACGCCGAAGGCCAGCGCGAGATCGGTGTCGAGGTGGCGCTCGTGGCACTCGTCGAGGACGACGGCGTCGACGCCCGCGAGCTCCGGATCGCGCTGGAGCCGGGCGACGAGCAGGCCCGTCGTGACGACCTCGACCCGGGTCTCCGGTCCGGTGCGCCGCTCGCCGCGGATCGCGTAGCCGATCCGCCCGCCCACCGGCTCGCCGAGCAGCCACGCCATCCGCTGGGCCGCGGCGCGGACGGCCACGCGGCGCGGCTCGGCGACGAGCACCCGCCCGGCGACCGACCCGGCCAGCGCGAGCGGCACCAGGGTCGTCTTGCCCGTGCCGGGCGGGGCGACGAGGACGGCGGACCCGCGCTCGTCCAGCGCGGCCTCGAGCTCCGGGAGCGCCGCACGCACCGGCAGGTCGAGGTCGACCTCGTCGATCACACCTGTCGGTCTACCAGTCCCTCGACTCATCCGAGCCGGGTGATGCGGTCGGCGGCCGGTGCTACTTGTCTCGACCCTGATGACGGACCCACGCACCCCCGCCGCGAGCTGCCGTCGTCAAGGGAGTCGCGATGTCCGCCGTCGATGATCTGACGGAGCTGGTCGAACGTGCGGGTGCCGCCGAACGGGCCGCGCTCGCGTCGAGGTGGAAGGAACGCGAGGACGTCGACGCTCTCCGGCGACGTGTGGAGGGCGCCATCACCGAAGCGCACCAGCTGGAGAAGCTCTCCTCGGGGCCCGTGCTGAGCGATCGGCGCGCCCGCCTCCGGGACGCGTTCCTCGACGAGGGGCTCCGCAGCGAGCCCTCTCCGACGGTGACCCACGCCGACGCCGCGCGCGCCGAGTCGGAGGCTGCCGGCGCCGTGACCGTGGCGCGGCTGGCGCTGCTCGAGGCGCACCTCGCGGTGCTCGACGCCCGGCTCGCCCGCATCGACGCCGGTGAGGCCGAGCCCGGCGCGGAGGCGATCGACGGCCACACCCCGCTGCAGGGGCGCAACGCGGTCACCCGGCACGGGCCCGCGCTGGCCAACGGTGTGCGCGGCGAGATCGTGTACATGCTGACGCGCAAGCCACGCTCGCTCCTCACGAGCCTCGCGATCGGCCTCGCGCTCGGCCTGCTCTACCTCGGCGTCATCCGGGTGTTCCAGTGGGACCGGGCCCAGGCGTGGCTGCCCTACCTCGGGCTGTGGGCGATCTCGGTCGTCATGGGCGGCGCGGTCTGCCTCAACGCCATGAGCTTCGACGCGATGCGCGTCCGGGCCGCTCTCGACAGCGGGGCGCGGCTGTGGCACCTGCTGGTGACCAAGAACCTGGCCCTGGTCTCCCTCGTCGCCCCGATCGGCTTCCTGCTCAGCGGCCTGCTCGCCTGGCGGGCCGGCAACCTCGACGCGTTCTTCAAGGCCTGCGCCCTGATGATCTCGTTCATCCTGCTCTGGCTCGGCGTCGGGAACGTGCTGTCGGTCGTCGTGCCGATCCGGGACGAGCCGATCCTGCGCCGCCGCAAGGACGGCACCCTCAAACAGTTCGCGATCGTCTTCGCCGTGTCCTACGCGATCGGCTACCTCGTGAACATCATGCTGCTCTGGCGGGTGTTCGCGGCCCAGGAGTGGGCCGCGCGCCTGGGGAGCGCGATCCTCCCGGCGATCTTCGTCATCGTCAGCAGCGCCTCGATGTGGATCCTCCTGACCATCGTCGCGGTCGCGCTGTCCCAGCAGCCGAAGATCCGGCGGGGCCTGATGAAGGAGCTCGCCGACTTCCAGTCGAACGCCGAGGCACAGGCGCTCGCCCGGGAGGCGGACCAGGCACGCGCGAGCGGGGACTCGGCGCCCGAGCCGACGGCGGAGACGGGAGCATCAGCCGCCCGGTGACCGCGTCCGGGAGGTCATCGGGGGCTCCTGCCAGGTGCCGTCGATCACCGAGGGCTCTGGTCCGTAGAGACGGAAGATCGCGGTGAACGGGCCGGCCGGCGCGGGCAGCCAGTTGGCTCGTTCCTCGGGCGCGGACGGTTCGTCGTGCTGCACGGTCAGGGTCAGGGAGCCGTCCGGACCGAACACCAGGCCCTCGGTGCGGTCCCCGATCGAGTACCTGTCGATCGGGTTGTCGACCAGCAGGCGGCTCGGGAGCGCGTACATGGTGATCGACCAGAAGAGCTTGACCGGCGGGAGCCGGTCGGCCGGGAAGTGCACCGTGTAGGAGTCCCCGCCCGTCAACGGGCGGCCCTGCTCGTCGGCGTGCCAGCCGATGTAGATCGCTTCCTCGACGTTGTTGCCGTAGATGCCCATCGCCGCGGCCGTGGCGCGACGCAGGTAGTCCTGGCCCAGGCTCGCGCGACTGCCGAAGAGCCCGACGGACGAGTGCGTGGCGTGGATGGAGTCGGTCAACCGGCGATGCCCGTCCTCCACCCCGGCGTCGAGGGCTGCTCGCTGCTCGTCGGTCAGCGACCCGGCGTCGAACGACCACCCCGGACCGATGCCGGCGCGGGCGAAACGGGCCATGAGCTCCCGCTCGGACGGGTCGGGCGGCTGGCAGAACTGCAGCAGGAAGTTCAGGTAGGCGATGAACTCGCGGCTGAGGGCACGCTGCTCGTCCCACACCGGCCAGTCCACGGCCGGGGCGGGCGGGGGTGGCTCCGTGCCGGCCACGGCGTGCCGTGGCGCGAGCCCGTACTGCTCCTGCAGCGCCTCGACGTTCGCCAGGTCGTCCGGCCCGTCGAGGCCGGTGCGACCCAGGCAGCCGATGAACTCGGTCTCGGATCGGAACACCCCGTCGATGCCCTCGGGCACGTCCCCGTCCCAGCCCGGGCCGGCGAACAGGTAGCGGCCCCCGGCCCGGCCGGTGCTGAGAACGCCGGCGTAGGCGAAGTTGTAGGTGAACAGGTCGAACCACTGGAACGTCACGTACCGGTCCCCCGGGACCGGCGGCACCGTGAGCACCCACGGTTCGGCGCGCAGGTCCAGCCAGGCCCAGGAGTACGGGGTGTCGTTGTTGGCCGTGACGATGTCGGTGTCGGCAGGGGTGTAGACGCGGTCGTAGTGGCGAAAGCGACCGAAGCCCCCGACATAGCCGGGGAACGTCTCGTCCACGGCCTGCTCGTAGAGGGTCTTGTAGTTGAACAGCATCGCGTAGGCGTAGACGAACGCGTCGGCCGTCGTGGCCCTCAGCTCGTCCGGTCCGGCGTCCACCCGATGGCCTCCCGCACTCCGCCTCAGCCCTGACCACCGCACGGTAGGGAGGCGCCCGGCGTCGAGGCCTCCTCCTGAGCGGGTGAGATCGAGTTCGACCGGGCCCGCCCTCAGCCCACCCGCGTGATGTCGACCGTCGCCTCGGAGCCCTCGACAGCGGTCACCAGCGTCCGCAACTGCGCCTGCTGCCCGTCGACCCCGCCGGAGCAGACGGTGGACGCGTCGACCTGGGCGGGCAGGTAGCCGGGGCAGATGACATCCGTCGCACCGCTCTGGGCGCCGACCTGCTCGGCGAGCGCGTCGCTCGGCACCTCCGGGCCGTACTCGCCGTTCGTGACCCCGACCGTCGCCGTCCCGGCCGGTCCGGTCGGCACCGGATCCGTCGGGGCCGCCGGCTCGGAGACCTCGGGTTGGTCGGGGACCGGGCCGGGTCCCGACGACACGACCTGCGCCGCGAGGACGGTCAGGTACACCGTGGCCCCGAGGCCGAGGACGAGGAGCACGACGGAGAGCGCCAGGCCGGCCGTCGCGAGTCCCCGTCCCGGCTGGCCGGTGCGACGGGTCTGGCGACGCCCGACGATCCCGAAGACGATGCCCAGCGGGGAGAACAGGACGGCGAAGACGACCGAGAGGATCGCCATCGTGTTCGTGCCGGCGGGTCGGCCGCCGCCGGGCATGGTCGGCGGCGGGCCATGGGTCGGCGGCGGGCCATGGGTCGGCGGCGGGCCGTAGGTCGCCGTGGGTCGCAGGGACACCGTCGGGGCGTCGTCCTCGGCGAACGTCCGCGGCGCACGAGGGTGGGTCGGCGGCGGCTGCTGGCTCATGGGCGACGTCCTCGTCGGAGGCGGTGCGGGGTCGCTGCGCACGCTAGGACCACCGACGATCACCGGCGTAGGTCTTCACCGGCGATGCAGTAGCCCGTCCTCGGGAAGGCAGTAGTCGGGAGCGCCCTCGACGACCACCCGCACCTCGTGCACGGCGTTGCGCGCGCCGTCGAGGGGCTGGACGCGGCCCTGCGCGTCGGTGGCGCGGGCGGCGAGCACGTGCTCGCCCGCCGGCAGCTCGAGGTCGAGCGTGAACCGCTGCCACGTCCGGTGCTCGCCCCGCGCCTCCAGGGAGGCCGGACGCCACCGGCCGTCCACGCCGACCTCGACCGACGCCACCGGCCACGCGCCCCACGCCCACCCGGTCACCGCGACCGCGCGGCCGACGCGTGCTCCCTCGACGGGCGTCGTGACGACGCTGGTGACGTCGAGGTCGCGCACCGGCTGCGGCACGGGCTCGCCGGGCACGGTGCGCTGGTAGAGGCGAGTGGTGAACAGGTGCTCGGGGCGCCGGTCGGCGACGGTGAGCGCGCGGAGCCACTTGACGTTGTTGGTGCCGAAGTACCCGGGCACCACGAACCGCGCCGGCCCGCCGTGCGCGTCGTCCAGCGGCGCCCCGTTCATCCCGAGCGCCACGATCCCGCGCTCGCGGGCGACCTCGAGCGGCACGTCCTTGCGGTACTCGGTGCACGCGACGTCGGCGAAGACCCCGGCGTCGGCGCCGGTCGCCCACAGCGCCGACACCGACGCCGCGCCGGCGGCCTCGAGCAGCGCCGCGACCGGGACGCCGTGCCACACCACGTTCGCGGCCCGGCGTACGAACACACCCGGCTCGAGCGGGTTCCCGAAGCACTCGAGGACGGCCGGCACGTCGACGGTGGGCAGGCTGCGCAGCGTGGGCAGGTCCAGCTCCCGCGGCGTCGCGACGTCGCCGTCGATCCGCAGCCGCCAGGACTCGCGGTCGACGTGGGCGATGCCGAAGTGACCGATGAGGTAGACGTCGTCGATCGCCGTCACTCGCTCGGTGAGGCGCTCCGGGCCGGGGATCCACTTCGTCGTCGACGCGGGGTCCATGGGGGTGGCGGTCACGGCAGGACCTCCCAGGTCGGCCAGGGTCTGTCGTCGGGTCTGCCCAGGCTCCGGTGCCGGCCGTCCCGGGTCCAGAGGACGGCGCCCCGAACAGCTGTGGCGACGGGCCGGACCTGCGTAGCGTCAGGGCGCATGACGACGCCGTCGGTGCTGGACGAGACGCAGCTGGGCCACCTGCGCCACTGGGACAACCTCTCCCGCCGTCTGCCCCACGACTGGTCGCTGATGCAGGGCAAGGGCGCCGGCGAGGACGACTTCGGCAGCTACCGGTTCCAGCTCGCCTACATGATCTACGGGCTGGCCCTCACCCACCGCCACCGGCTCCCGGCGGCCCCGGGCCTGTTCCGCCCGACGATCCAGCGCCTCATCGAGAAGCTGCTGATGCCCGACGTCTGGCTCTACTGGCGCGACGTCTCGCGCGGCGGCATGGTCGCGAACGCGCACCTCTCCGAGGGCTACCACGAGGAGTGGGACCCCGTGGTGCGCGACAACATCATGTACTCGGCCTACGTGCAGTCCTGCGCCCTGCTGCACGACCACCTCTTCGCCGAGGACCGCTACGCCGAGCCCGGCGCGCTCACCTTCGAGCACTGGTCCTTCTTCTGGGGCGGTGAGCCGAAGCGCTTCCCCTACGACCGCGACTCGCTCAACGAGCACCTCTACTGGCAGATGGTCGAGAACGGCTACCTCGGCGTCGCCTGCGAGCCGAACTGCGTGTTCCAGATCTGCAACCAGCCCGCGATCCTCGGCTTCCGGCTGCACGACGTCCTCACCGGCGGCGACCGCGCCACCGAGGTGGTGGCCGGCTACGAGAAGGCCTGGGCCGACTTCGGGCGCCTCGACGCAGCGGGGCACTACAACCAGATGATCCTGGAGGACAGCAAGATCGTGGCGCCCAACGCCATGCTCGCGCCCTGGGTCGACGCCTGGTGCGGGGCGCTGATGAACACCTGGAACCGCGACTTCGTGCGCGAGAACTACCCGCGCCAGGTGGCGGAGTTCCTCGTCCCCGGCCCCGACGGCACCCTCTCGGTCCGCTCCGCGCCGGCGCGGAACGTGATGGGCCAGGCCGTCATCACCGACACCTGCGACACCGGGTGGGTCGCCGCCTGGGCCGCCGAGATGGGCGACCGCGCCACCCTGGACGGCCTGCTCGCCCACGCCGACCGGTTCATGGCGCCCACCCGGCAGGACGGCGGCCTCTACTACCCGCGCAACGACACCCCGTCCGACGCCGACGGCCACCGCACCGAGGTCGAGCCGATGACGGGCAACGTCCTGCTCGGCTACGCGCGGCTCAACGTCCCCGACGGGCTGCACGAGCTCTACCAGCGGCCGTGGGGACCCGAGCACTTCACCGAGCCCGCGCTGACCGAGGTCGGGCGCGACGTCGAGGTCCACCGCGCCGAGGTCGTCGACGGGGTCCTGCACGCCCGTCTGCGGCGCACCGGCGACGGCGAGTCGGCCGTCGTCGTCGGACGTGTGCCCGAGGGCGCGCGGCTGCGGATCGACGGCCGGGAGGTGGAGGCGCGCGCGGTGCCCGAGGGCCTGCGCATCGACGTCGCCCCCGGACCGGCCCACGACCTCGAGCTGGTGTGAGTGAGCGCGCCCCCCGACGTCGCCTTCGACCTCGTCGACCACGACGGCGCCCCGGTGGACGCCCGGTCCTACCCCGGCGCGTGGCTGCTGGTGCAGTTCGGCTTCACCTCGTGCCGCGTCGTGTGCCCCCGGGCGCTCACCCGGCTCACCGCGGCCCTCGACGCCCTCGACGACGAGGTGGCCGGCCGGGTCCGGCCGCTCTACGTGAGCGTCGATCCCGAGCGCGACACCCCCGAGGTCCTCCGGGCCTTCCTCGCGGCGTCGTACCCGCGCTTCACCGGGCTCACCGGCACCCCGGAGCAGGTCGAGGCGGCCAAGCGGGCCTTCCGTGTGTTCGCCCGCCGCCGCGCCGATCCCGAGGACCCGGACGGCTACGCCGTCCCGCACACCGCGATCACCTACCTCGTCGACCCCGACGGGCACCTCGCCCACCACTGGCCCGACACCGCCGACGCCCCGACCGTCGCCGCCGGGCTCACGGCGCACGTGGCGGCCGGGATCGGGGCGAGCCCGACGCCCTGACCGGGTCACGGCGGTCCGGCCGGGGTCGGTGCGAGCCGGTCGAGGAGCAGGGCGAACAGCTGCTCGGCGAACGCCACGTCACCACCCCGCGCGAGGGACAGCACGGCGATGCCCGTCGAGGTGGCCTGCAGGAGCGCGATCGACACCGGGTCGGCGTCCCGCCCCGCGGTGGCGAGCACCTCCGCGCCCAGCGGCGCGACGCCGGCGGCGAGGGCACCGAAGGCGGGGCGGACGGCCTCGTTCTGGTCGGCGGCCTGGGTCAGGGCCAGCAG
This sequence comes from Actinomycetospora sp. CA-053990, assembly GCF_050948445.1. Taxonomy (NCBI): domain Bacteria; kingdom Bacillati; phylum Actinomycetota; class Actinomycetes; order Pseudonocardiales; family Pseudonocardiaceae; genus Actinomycetospora; species Actinomycetospora sp. CA-053990. Next base: position 4,688,667 of record NZ_CP192043.1, read on the forward strand.
CACCCGGGTGTCCGCGGGCGAGCTGACCACGCGCGCGAGGGCGGCGACCTGCTCGGCCCTCCCGTCGGCGCCGGCCAGGGTCTCGGCCAGCAGGGCCACGCGACGGCGCACCGCCTCCTCGGCGACGGCGACGACCTGCTCGTCGCGGGTCGGGAAGTAGTAGGTGAGGTGGCTCTGGCGCATCCCGGCCCGGGCGGCGACCCGGGGCTGGGTGAACCCGGCCGGCCCCGACTCGCCGATCACCTCGAGCGCCGCGTCGACGAGGGCGCGGCGCCGGTCGGGCTTCGCCGTCACGACGGTCCTGCGACCGCCGCCGGCTCGGCGGCGGGCGCGGCGACGTGCAGCGTGTCGGCGAGGTAGCGGCGCACGAGGGCCGGGTCGGACGTGTCGGCGACGAGGCCGAGGTAGCCGTCGGGGCGGATCAGCGCCAGCCCCTCGGCCGCGAGCCCGTAGGCGCGGCCGACGACGTCCTCGGGGTCGAGCACGTCCTCGCCGATCCGGACGACCGACCCGAGGTCGCCGAGGGCCTCCGCCGGCCCGGTGGCGTCGCCCCGCACGAGCAGCAGGAAGCCGGGTCGCTGCGCCAGCTCCTCGACCGCGACGGGCGTGCCGTCGGGACGGGTGAGGCCCTCGGGGTCGGGGGCGTGCTCCCCGCGCGGGCCGCGCCGCGGTGGTGGGCCCCGTACTGCACGGACAGCGGGCTGTGGCGGTAGCTCACCCGCAGCTCGGCGGTCGTCGTGGCCGCGGCGGTCCCGAGCGGGTGGACGTGGCCGACGACGAACAGGGCGGCGTCGCGCAGCGCCGCACCGGCGCCCTGCGCCGTGCCGACGTCGGTGAGCAGCGTCGTGGCCTTGACGACCTCGGCGCCGACCGGGTGCCGCTCGTCGTGGTAGGTGTCCAGCAGGACGGCGTCGGCGCGGCCCCGCACGACCAGGGCGAGCTTCCAGGCGAGGTTCGCGGCGTCCTGGATGCCGGTGTTCATGCCCTGCGCCCCGGCCGGGCTGTGGATGTGCGCGGCGTCGCCGGCCAGGAGGACCCGCCCGAGGCGGTAGCGCGGGACCTGGGCGTGGTGGACCTCGAAGTAGGTCAGCCAGCGCGGATCGCGCACGGTGACCCGCCCGCCCATGCGGGCGTCGGCGAGGGCCTGGATCTGCGCGAGGGTGGGGTCGGGCGCGTCCGGCCCGGGGTCGTCGACGAGGAACATGATGCGGGCGCGGGCGCCTGCGAGCGGGAAGAGGATCCCCATCCCGTCGGGGTGGGTGAACATCCGGATCGTGTCGGGCGACAGCTCGGTGTCGACGTCGACGTCCGCCATCGCGAAGTGCTGGCCGTGGAAGGCCCCGTCGAGGTGCGTGCCCGCGAGGTGCCGCGTGGCGCTGTGCCCGCCGTCGGCGCCCACGACCCAACCGACGCGCGTCGTCCGCTCGCCCTCCGGTCCGCGCAGGGTGACCTCGACGCCCTCGTCGTCCTGGGCCAGCCCGGTCAGCGAGACCCCGCGCTCCACGACGATCCCGAGCTCGGTGGCGCGCTCGGCGAGGACCGCCTCGGTGTCGGGCTGGGGGATGTCGAGCAGGAAGGGGTGGCGGCTCGGCACGTCGTCGAACGGGACGCGCGCCCGCGTCTCACCGGTGCGGCCGTCGACCATCGCGATCGCGGGGATGCGTCGTCCCCGGGCCTCGAGCCGGGGCAGCACGCCCATCGCCGCGAGCATCTCCATGCTGCGGGCGTGGAGGGTCACCGCGCGCGACTCGGTGGTCGGCGCCGGCAGGGCGTCCACGACGCGCACCGGCACGTTGAGCCGCGCCAGCTGGGACGCGGTCGTCAGCCCGACGGGCCCCGCGCCGACCACCAGTACGCCGTCTGCCGTGCTCATGTCCTGTGTCCTCCGCGCCCTTGTTTGGTGACCCAACCAAGTAGAGAACGCCTGCTCAGAGGCCGTCAAGTGGCACTCCGCGGGGTGCTCGACCGGACACGGAGGGCACGCGGCGCACCCCTCGGTGGTCCTCTCAGGCCGGCGGCCGGCCGAAGTCGACGAGGACGCGCTCGAGGGGAGCCGGGTGGACCGCGACGTCGCCGGCGAAGGGGTGGTCGAGCGCCAGGGCGACGACCATGAGGACCCCGATGAGCCAGGCCGGCAGGGCGTTCACGGGCGAGGAGCCCCGGTGGACCTCGTCCCGTCGTGCATGTCGGCTCCCTCGATCGCGTGACCCACACAGCCTTTCCGTGCGCGCGGGACCCCGCACGGGTGCGCTCCCGGCTCGACCGACGGGAGGGGGCGTGGGACCTCGGGCGGTGGGAGATGCCCGTGGCCGTCGCCGCGCTGCTGTGGGTCGTGGTCGCCCTGGTCGTCGCCATCGCGACCTCACCGTCCCCGGGCCCGCTGCTGATCGTCGCCGGGCTGATCCTGGTGGGTGGGGTGTCCTTCGCCTACCTGCTGGTGTTCCGGCGACACGTGCTCACGACTCCTCGGGCTGGAGCTGACCCGGAGTGACGCTCTGGGGCCCGAGGACGGACAGCAGCTGCAGCTTCTCGTAGCTCGCGCTGCCCGGGACCGCGGTGTAGACGAACAGCAGGTGGGACTGCTCGGGGTCGAGGAGCGTCTGGCAGTTGAGCTCCAGCTCGCCGACCTCGGGGTGCACGAAGCGCTTGACGTCGTGGGGCCGCAGGCCGATCTCGTGGGCCTCCCACAGCGTCCGGAACTCCTCGCTCTCCCCCAGGAGGAGAGCGGCCAGGTACGCGGCCCGCGACGCGGGTCCGCGCAGGGTGACCAGCCCCCGCAGGCCCGAGGCGTACATCCGCGAGAGGAACGCGTGCTCCCCGGGCGCGTAGAGCGCCCGGGACGCGGTGTCGGTGAACCACCGGTAGCCGCGGCTGCGCGCAGGCCCCGTGTAGGCGGTCGCGTCGCCGACGAGCGCCACCCCCAGCGGGCTCTGGCGCAGCGTCTCGCCCAGCTCGGTGACGATCTCGGCCGGGGTGTCGGCGAGGCGGTCGAGGATGCGCAGCAGGCCCGGGCTGATGTGCTCGCTGGCCGCGCCCCGCACCGGGGGGTGGTGCCCGGCGAGCCGGAAGAGGTGGTCGCGCTCCTCGAGCGAGAGGTGCAGTCCCTGCGCGATCGAGGCGATCATCTGCTCCGAGGGCTGCGGACCGCGCTCCCGCTCGAGGCGTGAGTAGTAGTCGGTCGACATGTGGCACAGCGCAGCGACCTCCTCGCGCCGCAGCCCGCTCGTCCGGCGGCGCGCGCCCCGCGGCACGCCGACGTCCTCGGGCTGCAGCGCCTCGCGGCGTCGCCGCAGGAACGCCGCCAGCCCGGCCCGGTCGATCATCGACTACCGCCCTCTCCTCGCTGCTCCCCCGTTCCTACCGGCGCGCCGCCGCAGGCAGCCACGGTTCGTCGATCCCCCTCTGACGACGACCCCGTGCCCCCGGGTCCCTGGGAGATGCTGTCCCCGGTACCCGGCGAACGAGAGGTCACGGCGATGACGACGCCCGCGGCGAAGCCGAAGCGCATCCCCAAGAAGCTCTACGAGGCCGAGCTGCTGCGGCTGCAGGGCGAGCTGGTGCAGATGCAGGAATGGGTCCGCACGAGCGGCGCCCGGCTCGTCGTGGTCTTCGAGGGACGCGACGCGGCCGGGAAGGGCGGCGTCATCCAGCGGGTCGTCGAGAACCTCAACCCCCGCGTCGTGCGCACCGTCGCCCTCCCCGCGCCGACCGCGCGCGAGCGCACGCAGTGGTACTTCCAGCGCTACGTCGCGCACCTGCCGGCGGCCGGGGAGATCGTCCTGCTCGACCGCTCCTGGTACAACCGCGCCGGCGTCGAGCACGTCATGGGCTTCTGCACCCCGCAGGAGTACGACCGCTTCCTGCGCCAGTGCCCCGTCTTCGAGGACATGCTGATCGAGGACGGCATCCTGCTGCGCAAGTACTGGTTCTCGGTGAGCCCCGACGAGCAGGAGCGCCGTTTCCGCGCGCGCCTGGAGAACCCGCTCAAGCGCTGGAAGCTCTCCCCCATGGACCTGGAGTCGATCAGCCGCTGGGACGAGTACTCGAAGGCCAGGGACGCCATGCTCGCGGCCACCGACACCGACACCGCGCCCTGGACGGTGGTGGAGTCCGAGGACAAGCGGCGCGCCCGCCTGAACACGATCGCCCACCTGCTCGACACGGTGCCGTGGACGCCGACCGACCTGTCACCGCTGTCGATCCCGGCGCGCCCGGCGGGCGAGGGCTACGTGCGCCCGCCCCGCGAGCTCGCCCGTGCCGTCCCCGACCACGCGGCGATGCTGCTCGACGAATCCTGATCCACAATGGGGTCTCACCGAACGCGAGGTGTGGCCCCGGATGTCCGATCTGAACGACCCCCGACCGCCGGAGCCCGCGCGCCCGCTCTCCGACGAGGAGGAGGCGGTGCTCGCGCGGCTCGAGGCCGACCTCGCTCAGGACCCTGGGCCCGAGCCCGAGCCCGCGCCGCCCGAGGTGGCGACGCGGCCGGGCCCCCGGCCCCGCACCCTGCTGGTGCAGGTCGTCGTGGTCGTCGCCCTGGCCGTGGTCCTAGCGCCCAGCGCCGCGGTCGGCGCCGTGATCGCGGTGGTCGTGCTCGCCGGTCCGATCGCGGCCTCGCTGTGGGCCCTGCGGGGCACGGCCGGATCCCCGTCCTGATCCTGCGGAACGACGGCGCCGGGCAGCGTTGCCGCGTAGCGGCGCACCCGACGGGCGCGGGACACCGCGAACAGCGCCGCCGCGCCGCCCAGCACGGCCAGCGGCGGCTCGACCAGCAACAGGCCGGCCGCGAGCAGCGCCCGCCGAACCCGAGGACCTGCCATCGGCGCTGCGCCGCGAGGCACCGCGCCCGCTCGTGCGCGATCTCGCGGGGGTCCGCGTCGACGACGCCCGGCGCCGGCTCCCCTCCGCCTGGGGGTCCCGGAGGGCGAGCCAGGCGTTGGCCGCGCCCGCGAGCGCGAAGACGGCCGCCCACACCGGCGCCCCCTGGGCCGCCCGGACACCGGCCAGGGCCAGGAACCCGACCCCGAGCACGACATGGCGCCACGACACCGTGGTCCTCATGCGATCGCCCCCACCAGCTCGAGGATCGCGACCACGCCGCAGACGGTGAGGAACGCCGAACCGAGCACGACCAGCGTGCGCAGCGTCCGTCCCATCCGGTAGGGCTCCGGCAGGTTGACCTTGTCGATGTACACCAGCCCGGCGCCGTAGATGCCGCAGGCGAAGACGCCGCCGAGGATCGACGCCGGCGTGACCAGGTCGGTGAAGCTCAGGTCCGAGAGGATCGCGACGAGGGCGATGGCGCCGGTCCATCCGTAGACGACGGGCCGGATTCCGCGCTGCCCGCGTGCCCGCACCTTCTCCGAGACCGCCGCGAGGCTCTCGTACGCGGTCCAGGAGTAGGCCTCCCAGAGCGCGTAGATCGTGCCGAAGAGGACCATGACGATCGCGACGATGTAGAAGTACTCGAAGACCGGCGCCACCACGCCGAAGAACTGCGACTGGTAGGTCAGGACGTCGTTCTCCTCGGGCACCTGCTGCTGCGCACCCAGGATCGTCGCCCCGTTCATCATGAACGCCACGGCGATGACGCCCAGGGCCAGGAACGCCGCGAGCATGTCGAAGAACGGGGCGCGGCTCCAGGCGCGCGCGGTCGCGACGTCCTCGGGATCGGTCGACAGCGGGATCGGTGCGCGGTCGTCCTCCGCCGCGAGGTCCTGCTCGATCCGGGCGGCGTCGCGGTGGCCGAGCATCCCCCACTTCTTCTCACGCAACATGCCGGTGTAGCCGATGTAGTCGTACATCCCGCCGCCGAGCCCGCCCATGAACACCGCGAGCTCGACCCACACCGACGTCTCCGCGACCTCGGGGTACCGCTCCGCCACGAAGGGCGCGTAGTCGGGGAACACCGGCAGCAGCCCGCGCAGGGCCGCGAGCCAGTCCGGGTTCGAGACGAACACCGCGATCAGGACCAGCAGCACCATGATCCCGGCGATCGCCACCTGCACCTTCTCGAGCACGGCGTAGCCGCCGACGAAGGACAGCACCGCGGCGACGAGCAGCACGCCGACGGCCCAGAGGGTGGCGTTGCCGAGGCCGAGGGCCTCCAGGTAGTCCCCGAGCGCCGTCGCCACCCCGCTGGCCCAGCCCGGGAAGGAGGCGAAGCAGATCACCACCAGCACGATCGGGAACCAGCCGCGCGGGCCCGGCATCACCCGCGCGAAGCGCCGCATCGGGTGCTCCCCGGTGAGGGTGATGTAGCGGTTCGAGGCGTACACGAGGGCGCCCTTGGCGACGCAGCCGACCACGACGGCCCAGAGGACGGCGTAGCCGAAGACGGCGCCCTCGCGGGAGGCGAGGATGGATTCGCCGCTGCCGATGGTGAGCGACGCGATGATCGCCCCGGGTCCGAAGTACCGCAGAGCGGTCGCCACCCCCACCCGTCGCTTGCGCAGGGCCGCCGGCGCCTCGGGCAGACGGAGCACCGGGTCGGTGGCCCGGCTCGTCTCGGATGTCGACATGTCGATCACTCAGATCGTGTAGGAAATTTCCTGTAGGGTGCGTGTGAGGCGGCTCACCCGTCAAGGGGTGGGGCCGGAGCGACGGGGGTCGGACATGAGCAGCGCAGCGCCGGGAGCGACGGTCGGCCCGCTACCCCGCCGTCAGATGCTGGCCGACGACGTCCACGAGGCGATCAAGGCGCTGATCATGGATCACGCCCTCGAACCGGGCGCGCGGGTCTCGATCGACGGCCTCGCGCGCCAGCTCGGGGTGTCGCCCACGCCGGTCCGCGAGGCGCTGGCGCGCCTGGAGTCGGCCGAGCTCGTGGTCAAGGAACCGCTGCGCGGCTACCGCACCTCGCCGCTGCTCTCCCGCGAGCAGCTCGACGACCTCTACGAGTTCCGGCTGCTCATCGAGCCGTGGGCGGCGGCGCGCGCGGCCGAGCACGCCGACGCCGAGGGCCGGGAGCGGCTCGACGCCGAGATGCGGTCCTGCGCGACGCCCGCGAGCGACACCTACGACTCCTACAAGGCGCTCGCCGCGCACGACACCCGCTTCCACGTCCTGGTGGCCGAGTTGGCCGGCAGCGCACAGGTCCGGCGGGCGTTCGAGCGCACCCACTGCCACCTGCACATCTTCCGGCTGCACTACGACCGCGGGCTGGGCGAGCGGACGCTCTCCGAGCACCGCCGGATCACGCGCGCGATCCTCGACCGCGACCCCGTGGCGGCGGAGGCGGCGATGCGCGGCCACCTCGAGGCGGCCTGCTACGAGCGCCTGCGCCCGGTGTCCGAGGAGGCCGGCGGCCCGACGCAGGGCTGACGGCAGGGCTGATCTCATCCCGTCTCTCATCCCATACGGAGCACCTCCGAGGTCCCGAACCGCTCCGCGACGAGCTGCTTGACGCCGCGCGGGAAGTCGCGCTCGCAGGCCAGGTGGGTCGGGGTGAACTTCCGCATCGCGTCGGCGTCACCGGCGAACGCGGCGGCGCACAGCTCGGGGGCGACGTTGGCCAGGGCGAGGATGCCGCCCGCGCAGCCGAGCGCGCCGGCCATGTGGATCAGCGCCGGGTTCCCGGTCCAGACGGGCCCGGCGTAGGAGTCGATCGTGGCCAGCAGGCGGGTCGGGTCACCCGACGAGTCCTTGCAGCCCGCGACCGGCAGCCCGGGCAGCATCTCCACCGGGATGCCGGGCGGGGAGACCGCCGGGAAGTGGTAGGCCAGCACCGGGGTGGCGCCCGCGGCGTCGGCGAGTTCGCGGTAGTAGCCGGACGGGTCGGCGAGCCCGCGCGGGGTGCGGGCGATCACCGCGTCCACGCCGGTGTCGGGGGCCCGCGCGGTCAGCGCCACGGCCTGGTGGGTCGAGGCGGCCCCGGTGCCGCCCACCACCACGGCCCCGTCGGACGCCGACCCGACCGCGGCGCGCACCGCGGAGAACAGCCGCAGCCGCTCGTCGTCGTCCAGCGCGTCGGCCTCGCCGGTCGTGCCGGCCACGACGATCGCGTCGGCGCCCAGCTCGACCAGCTGCGCGGCGAGCCCGGCGGTGGCGTCGGCGTCGAGCGCCCGGTGGTCGTCGAACAGCGTCACCAGGGCGACGCCCACGCCGGTGAAGACGGGGTCCATGTCGTTCCTCCTCAGCGGAGAGTGGGGATCAGTGCGATTCGCGCGGGACCTCGGCCCCGCCGGCCCCGACCAGGAAGTCGAGGTCGGCGCCGTGGTCGGCCTGCAGCACGTGCTCGGTGTAGAGGCGGGTCCAGCCGCGGGACTCCGCCGGCGCGGGCGCGCGCCACCGCTCCCGGCGGCGGGCCAGCTCGTCGTCCTCGACGTGCAGGGTCAGCGAGCGCCCGGGCACGTCGAGCTCGATCTCGTCCCCGGTCTCGACCAGGGCGAGCGGTCCCCCGACGGCCGCCTCGGGCGCGACGTGCAGCACGACCGTGCCGTACGCCGTGCCCGACATCCGGCCGTCGCAGACCCGCACCATGTCCCGCACCCCGCGTTCGAGCAGCTTGCGGGGCAGCCCGACGTTGGCGACCTCGGGCATGCCCGGGTACCCGCGCGGGCCGCAGTAGCGCAGGACCAGCACCGTCGACTCGTCGATGTCGAGCTCGTCGCTGACCGCCCGGTACTCCTCGGGCGACTCGAAGACCAGGGCGCGGCCCCGGTGCTGCTGCAGCGACGGCGACGCCGCCGACTGCTTGATCACGGCACCGTCGGGGGCGAGGTTGCCCCGCAGCACGGCCGTCCCGCTGCCCGCGGGCGCCATCGGCCGGTCGAACGGGTGGATGACCTCGCGGTTCCAGCACGCCGCGTCCGCGATCGCGTCCGCGACGGTGCCCCCGGCCACGGTGGGCCGACCGAGGTGCAGCAGCCCGGCGATCTCCTGCATCACCGCCGGCAGCCCGCCCGCGTAGCAGAGGTCCTCCATGAGGAACCGCCCCGAGGGCTCGAGGTCGACGAGCGTCGGCACGTCGCGGCCCAGCGCGTCGACGTCGTCGAGCGAGAACGGGACGCCCAGCCGGCCCGCGATCGCCGCCAGGTGGATCACGGCGTTGGTCGAGCCGCCGATGGCCGCGTTGACCTTGACGGCGTCCTCGAACGCCTCCCGGACCATGATCGACGACGGGCGGACGTCGGCCTCCACCAGCTCGACGATGCGCTGACCCGCCCGTTGCGCGGTCTGGTCGCGGCGGGCGTCGACGGCGGGCCAGGTCGCCGAGTACGGGAGCTGCATCCCCAGCGCCTCGGCCAGGCACGCCATCGTCGACGCGGTGCCCATCGTCATGCAGTGCCCGGGCGAGCGGGCCATCGCGCCCTCGGCCACCGCGCACTCGGCGGGCGTGATGGTCCCGGCGGCGAGCTCCTCCTCGAAGCGCCACACCTGCGTGCCCGAGCCGAGCTGACGGCCCTGGTACCGGCCGCTGAGCATGGGCCCGCCGGTGACCATGATCGCCGGCAGGTCGACGCTGGACGCGGCCATGAGCAGCCCGGGCGTCGTCTTGTCGCAGCCCGAGAGCAGGACCAGCCCGTCGAGGGGGTTGGCCCGCATCAGCTCCTCGGCCTCCATCGCCAGCAGGTTGCGGTAGAGCATCGCCGTGGGGCGCAGCAGCGTCTCGCCGAGCCCGGTGCACGGGAACTCGCGGGGGAACCCGCCGGACTGCCACACGCCGCGCTTGACCGCCTCGGCGACGCGGTGCAGGTGGGCGTTGCACGGGACGAGCTCGGACCACGTCGTGGCGATCCCGATGACCGGGCGCCCGTCGAAGACCTCGTCGGTGACGCCCTGGTTGCGCATCCAGGAGCGGTGGATCATCCCGGACCGGCCCTCGGCACCGAACCACGCCGCGCTGCGACCGCTCATGGCCGACCTCCCGCACTCGTCAGATGGGCCCGGACCCACTCCTCGACCTCGACGACGTGGGTGGAGGCCGCGGTCCAGGCGGCGAGCGAGTCCCGCTCGCGCAGGGCCCGCAGGATCGCCACGTGCTGGTCGTGGGTCCAGCTCAGGACGTCGTGCTCGACGATCGCCCGCCAGATCCGGACGCGCGCCGTGCGCCCCGCGACGGCGGCGGTCAGCGAGGCGAGCGTCGCGTTGCCGGCCGCCGCGGCGATCGCGGCGTGGAACTCCAGGTCCTCGGCGACCAGGCGCTCCGGCTCGGTGAGCCCGCGCATCCGTGCGAGCCGTTCCTGGAGATCCTGGAGGGCCGCCTCGTCGATGCGGGTCGCGGCCAGGGCGGTGGCGCCGGGCTCGAGCACGCGGCGGCACTCGAAGAGCTCGGCGACCCCTTGCTCGCCCACCAGCTCGAGGAACGAGCCGGTGGCCCGCACCAGCCGGTCGGGACGCAGGTCGGTGACGAAGGTGCCGTCGCCGCGGCGCACCTCGAGCACCCCGGCCCCGGCGAGCGCGCGCACCGCCTCGCGCAGCGACAGGCGCGACACGTCGAGGTCGGCGGCCAGGTCGGTCTCCGGCGGCAGGCGCTCCCCCGCCGAGAACTCCCCGTTCTCGACGCGGGCGACCAGCGCACCGATCACCCGGTCGACGACGCTGTCAGCTCGCGTCACGGGCCCGGTCCGTCCACGCCGAGCCGTGCGGGAACGCGTACGCGGCCCGGGAGGCCGCGAGGATCTCCGCGCTGTAGCCCGGCCGGGTCGGCGGCAGGTAGGACGTGCCGCGCATCCGGACCGGGTCGGCGAAGTGCTCGTGTAGGTGGTCGACATACTCGATCATCCGATCCCGACGGGTGCCGCTGACGGCGACGTAGTCGAACATCGACAGGTGCTGCACCAGCTCGCACAGCCCGACGCCGCCGGCGTGGGGGCAGACGGGGACGTCGTGGGCGGCGGCGAGCAGCAGGACCGCGACGGCCTCGTCGACGCCGCCGGGCCGCGCGGCGTCGAGCTGGCAGACCCCCATGGCCCCGGCGGCCAGGAACTGCTTGAACATCACGGCGTTGTGCGCGTGCTCGCCGGTGGCCACGCGGACGGGGGCGATGGCGCGCGCGATCGCGGCGTGCGCGAGGACGTCGTCGGGGCTGGTCGGCTCCTCGAACCACCAGATGTCGTACGGCTTCAGGGCGTCCGTCCAGCGCACCGCGTCCGCGGCCCCGAGCGTCTGGTTGGCGTCGATCATCAGGCGACGCCCGGGACCGATCGCCTCCCGGGCGAGCGCGCAGCGGCGGACGTCGTCGGCGAGGTCGCCGCCGACCTTCAGCTTGATCGCGTCCCAGCCCGCGGCGACGGCCTCCCGGCACAGGCGCACGAGCTTGTCGTCGTCGTAGCCCAACCAGCCGGCGCTCGTCGTGTAGGCCGGGTAGCCGTCCTCGTGCAGGCGGGCCTCGCGCTCCGCGCGCCCGGGGAGCTGCTCCTCGAGCATCGCGAGCGCGGCCTCGGGGGTGAGCGTGTCGCGCAGGTAGCGCCAGTCGACGAGGTCGACCAGCTGCTGCGGGCTCATGTCCGCGAGGACCTTCCACACCGGCTTCCCGACGGCCTTGCCGATGAGGTCCCAGGCGGCGTTGACCACCGCGGCGAGCCCGAGCTGGATCGTCCCCTTGGTCGGGCCCAGCCAGCGCAGCTGGCTGTCGGCCTGCAGGTGCCGGGAGAAGCCGCCCGGGTCGGCCACCAGCTCGGCGATCGACCAGCCCCGCGCCCGCCGGCCGATCGCCTCCGCCGCCGCGAGCGCGAGCTCGTTGCCGCGCCCGATCGTGAACGTGAAGCCGTGGCCCTCCAGGCCGGCGTCGGTGTGCAGGACGACGTAGGCGGCCGAGTAGTCCGGCGCCTCGTTCATGGCGTCCGACCCGTCGAGCGCGCGTGACGTCGGGAAGCGGAGATCGACGGTCTCCACGTCGACGATGACCCCGTGCATGGCCCGCTCCTCAGACCTCTCGACCACTCCGAGCGCAGCGATCGCCGGAGATGCGCGAGCTCCTCACGGTGCCAGGCACAGACATCAGATGTCTAGCGCGGACGGTCGCCCTCTCCCGAGGTCGCCATCTCCGGGCTCGACGGCTCGTCAGTGACGTGGTGGCGCAGGTTGCTGCGGAAGTACAGCAGGATCCCGAGGAAGCACAGCGCCGAGACGACGAAGGACATCTGGAGCGATCCGAGCACGTCGGACACCGCGCCCTGCACCACCGGGATCACCGCTCCGCCGACGATGGCCATCACCAGGATCGCGCCGGCGGTCTCCTGGTAGCGCTTGTCCTCGATGGTGTCCAACGTCTGCCCGAAGATCGTCGGCCAGCACGGTCCCATCACGAGGTTGGAGGCGATGACGAACCAGATGGCGGACGAGGCCGGACCGAACGCGGCCAGCGTCAGCAGCACCGCGCCGATGGCGCAGTAGACCACCAGCACGCGGGCCGCCGAGTACCGCGCGATGAGCCCGTTCGCCACGAACTTGCCGACCAGGAAACAGGTGAAGCCGGCGATCATGTAGTTGGTCGCCCCGCGCTCGTTCATGCCGGGATAGAGCTCCAGCGCCACCCGGATCGTGAACGACCACACCGCCGTCTGCAGGCCGACGTAGAGGAACTGCGCGACGATCCCCTTGCGGTACTGCGCGGTGCGCACGAGCACCCGCAACGTCTCGGCCAGCCCGGCCTGCTGCCGCGCCGGCTCGTCCGCCGGCTTGCCCCGGGGGAACTCGGTGACCACGAAGAGCACCAGCAGGCAGACGAGCACGATCAGGATGTACTTGTAGGGCAGCAGGGTGTTCTGCAGCAGGGCCTCCCCGAGGGCCCGCTTCGCCTCCGGCGTCGGCGCCGCGTCGAGCTGCGCCTCGATCGAGTCCCCGGTACTGAAGATCAGGTACTTGCCGAGGATGACGCCCAGCAGGTTGCCGATCGGGGTGAAGGTCTGCGAGATGTTCAGCCGCAGCGTCGACGTCCGGCGCGGACCGAGCATCGACGAGTAGGTGTTCGCGCTGGTCTCGAGGAAGCTCAGGCCGATCGCGACGGCGAAGATGCTGAACAGGAACATCGCGTAGGTCGCGAGCGTGCTGGCCGGGAAGAACAGCGCGCAGCCGACGATGTAGACCGACAGGCCGATCAGGATGCCGACCTTGTACGACGTCCGGCGCACGATGCGCGACGCCGGGATCGCGATCAGGAAGTAGCCGCCGTAGAACGCCGACTGCACGAAGGCCGTCGCCGCGTCGGACAGCGTGAAGACGTGCTTGAACTGCGTGATCAGGATGTCGTTCAGCCCGGCTGCGGCGCCCCACATCGGGAACAGCAGCGACAGCAGGACGAACTGGAAGATCGGCGTCTTGTCGAGGTATCCGGAGGCCAGCTGCCGTGCCGGATTCTTGATCAGCATCAAATCACCCCGCGCGCCGCCGCACCCCCGACGGCTCGCAAGGTAACCCGGCGGTTCGAACGGCGGCAATCCTCCGGTGACCCCGTCGTGGCGTCCCGGCCCACCTACCCCAGCGCCGGGACGACCGCCTCGATCAGGTGCGGGCCGGGCTCGCCCCGGGCCCACCGCAGGGCTTCGAGCAGGTCCTCGGTGGTCTCCACCCGCCGCGCGGGCACGCCGTACCCGGTCGCCAGCGACACGAAGTCCGGCGTCGGGTCGGCCAGGGTCAGCATCCGCCCGGCGCGCCCCGAGTGGGCGGCCTCCCCCGCCCCGGTGCGGGCGAGCTCCACGCGCAGGATCGCGTAGGCCGAGTTGTTGATCAGCACGGTCGTGACGTCGAGCTGCTCGCGGGCCTGGGTCCACAGCGCCTGCAGCGTGTAGAGCGCGCTCCCGTCGGCCTGCACCGCGACGACCGGCCGGTCGGGGGCCGCCATCGCCGCCCCGAGCGCGGCGGGGGCCCTGCCCGATCGCCCCGCCGGTCAGCGCGAGCTGCGTGTGCGGGGCGGCCGTCTGCAGCGCCGGGGCGAGCACGGCGGCGGCGGTCAGCGACTCGTCGACCACGATCGCGTCCTCCGGCAGCGTCGCGGCGACCGCGGCGCACAGCGACCGCACGTCGAGCGGCCCGGGTGCGGGCTCCGGCGCGTCCCGCGGTGCCGGGTCGACCACGGCGTCCGGCGCCACCTCGGCCGCCAGCGCCTCCAGGGCCGCCGCCGCGTCGGACGCGGCGTCGGCCAGCCCGACCACCGTGCACCCCTCGGGCACGAGATCCCCCGGGGCCCCGGGGTAGCCGAAGAACGACACCGGCGACCGCGCCCCGGCCAGCACCAGCGACGACGCCCCGTCGAGCTGTTCGAGCGCCTGCTCGGCGAAGTAGGCCAGCTTGTCCGCCCGCGGGCGCCCGGCGCCGGTGTCCCAGCGCCGCGGGAACGTCTCCGTCAGCAGGCGCGCGCCGGTCGCGGCCGCGACCCGGCCCGCGGCGTCCATCGCCTCCGCGGTCAGCGCCGGGCCGCCGAGGAGGATCACCGCCCCGGGCTCGCGCACCGCCTTCGCGGCCGCCGCCACCCGCGAGGGAGCCGGCGGGAACGGTGCCGCCGCGGGCAGGGCGGGCGCGAGGGCGCCGCCCTCGGACCACGACACGTCCGCCGGCAGGACCAGGGTCGCGACCTGACCGCCGCGCTCCGAGGTCGCCGCCAGCGCGCGCATGGCGTCGTCGGCCACGTCCCGAACGTCGCCGCACACGTGCACCCAGCCCGACACCGTCCGCGCGAGCGCGGTGATGTCCGACTCCAGCGGCGCGTCGTGGCGCACGTGGCTGGTGGCGTGCGCGCCGACGACGCACAGCAGCGGGGTGCCGGCCCGGCGGGCGTTGTGCAGGTTCGCCATCCCGTTGCCCAGGCCCGGTCCCAGGTGCAGCAACACGGCGGCGGGCCGGCCGGCGAGGCGCGCGTAGGCGTCCGCGGCGCCGGTCGCGACGCCCTCGAACAGGGTGAGCACGCCGCGCATCTCGGGGACGGAGTCCAGCGCCTGCACGAAGTGCATCTCGGAGGTGCCGGGGTTCATGAAGCACACGTCCACGCCGGCCTCGACCAACGAGCCGACCAGCGCCTCGGCGCCCCTCATGCGTCGGGCCCGGGCAGCGGAGCGGGCGGGGAGCACCACGACGTCGTCATGGTGCCCACTCCACACGGTCCGGCCCCACCGGTGCCAGCCGGGATCGGCGCTCGGCCGTCCGGCGGTGGAGGAACGGAGCGTGTGCGTTCAGACTCGGAGGGTGAGGCGCACCACACCGGCCATCGGGGGCCGGCGCCGCGGAGCACCTGACCGCGGATCGGTGGACGCCGCGACGAGGAGGACGCCGATGTCCGAGACCGTGTCCACCGATCTCCGTGAGCTCGACGCCCTGGTGGTGGGAGCCGGGTTCTCCGGTCTGTACATGCTCCATCGCCTGCGGAACACCCTCGGCATGTCGGCGCTCGTGCTCGAGGCCGCCGACGACGTCGGGGGCACCTGGTACTGGAACCGCTACCCGGGCGCGCGGTGCGACTCGGAGAGCTACTTCTACAGCTTCTCCGACCGGCTCTCCGAGGACCTCCTCGAGGAGTGGACGTGGAGCGAGCGCTTCGCGGGCCAGCCGGAGATCCTGCGCTACCTGCAGACCGTCGCCGACCGCTTCGACCTGCGCCGCGACATCCGCTTCCGGACCACGGTCACGGCGGCGTCCTGGGACGACGACGCCGGGCGCTGGCTGGTCGACACCCGGGACGGCGAGCGCTTCGCGGCCCGCTTCCTCGTCACCGCGGTGGGTTGCCTGTCGACGACGAACCTGCCCGAGTTCCCGGGCCGTGACAGCTTCCGGGGCGACTCGTTCCACACCGGGCTGTGGCCGCACGAGGGCGTGGACTTCACCGGCAAGCGCGTCGCGGTCATCGGCACCGGGGCCACCGGCGTGCAGCTGATCCCCGAGGTCGCGCAGGAGGCCGCGCACGTCACCGTCTTCCAGCGCACGCCCAATTACGACATCGCCGGCGGCAACCACCCGGTGACCCCCGACTTCGACCGCAAGATCAAGGACGACTACCCGCAGATCTGGGCGCGGACCCGCGAGACGGCCTTCGGCTTCCCCTACGACGTCGCGGACCGCACGGCGCTGTCGGTGCCGGAGGAGGAGCGCCGGGAGATCTTCGAGGAGGCGTGGGCGAAGGGCGGCTTCCGTCTCGGCACCACGTTCAACGACCTGCTCCTCGACGAGGACGCCAACGAGACGGCCGCCGAGTTCCTCCGCAACAAGATCCGGGAGCGGGTGGACGACCCGGAGATCGCCGAGATGCTCGCGCCGAAGGACCACCCGTTCTTCACGAAGCGTCCGCCCCTCGAGAACGGCTACTACGAGACCTACAACCGGGACAACGTGACGCTGGTCGACGTCAACAAGTCGCCGATCGAGGCGATCACGCCCGCCGGGGTGCGCACGGCGGACGGCGAGTACGAGGTCGACAGCATCGTCTACGCCACCGGGTTCGACGCCATGACCGGCACGCTGTTCAAGCTCGGCATCAGGGGGCGGGACGGACTGACGCTCGCCGAGAAGTGGGCCGAGGGCCCGCGCAGCTACCTCGGGATCGCCACCCACGGCTTCCCGAACCTGTTCATGATCACCGGACCGCAGAGCCCGTCGGTGCTGAGCAACATGCCGGTCTCGATCGAGCAGCACGTCGACTGGGTCGCAGGCTGCCTCCGCCACCTCCGCGAGCAGGGTGTCGCCCGGATCGAGCCGACCCGCGAGGCCGAGGACGGCTGGGTCGCCCACCACGACGAGGTGACCGCGACGACGCTGCTGCCCCGGGCGAACTCCTGGTGGGTCGGGGCCAACATCCCCGGCAAGCACCGCAGCCTCTACCCGTACGTCGGCGGGGTGGGGACGTACCGCGGCATCTGCGACGACGTCGCCGCGAAGGGCTACGAGGGGTTCACGCTGAGCCGGGCCGACGTGGCGGCGGCCTGAGCGGCTACCGCTGCGGCCGGGCCATCGCCCCCTGGCGGGCGGCCTTCTCGGGCTCGGACATCGAGCGGTGGTCGACGACCTGCTGCTTCGTGGCCTCGTCGCCGCCGACGACGTGGTCGTCGCCGGCGAACAGGGCCTCGATGCCCTGGCGGGCGACCTCGGTCCGGTCGTTCTTCCAGCTGTTGTCGCCGAAGACGGTGTCCCCCATGCCGGCGTGGGCGTGGAACTCGGAGTCGGTGGCGCCGGGCAGCAGCGCGGTGACGGTGACGCCGTCCTCGCGCAGTTCCTCACGGATCGACTCGGCGAAGGAGAACCCGAAGGCCTTGGTGGGCCCGTAGACCGGCTCGTAGGGCGTGGGGGTGGTCGCCGACACCGAGGAGACGACCAGGATGCGCCGATCGCCCTGGTCGGGGCCCTGATCGAGCATCGCGCGGACCACGCGCTTGGCCATGTGGACCGTGCCCGCGCAGTTGATGGCGATCATGCGGAGCTCGTCGTCGAGGTCGGTGTCGGCGAAGGCGCCGCCGACACCGATCCCGACGTTGAGGCAGGCGACGTTGACCGGGCGCCCGAGGTCGGCGACGAACCGCCAGAACGCCTCGACACCGTCGAAGGTGGCGGCGTCGGCGCGGAACGGATACGCCTCGACGCCGAGATCCTCGAGCTCCTTCGCGGCGTCGTGCACGCGCTCGCTCTGCCCGGAGATCGCGACGTCGTGGCCACGCTCGGCGAGGCGGGCGGCCAGCTCGTAGCCGATCCCCGACGAGCCGCCGGTGACGAGGGCGAGGGGGCGGATGGCAGTCATGGCGCGGGGGTGCCCGACGGCATCCGTCGCGACCCCCGCGAGGAGGTCGTGCGGGTGTGGCCGTTCGGGCCCTCGTTGTCGGGGGTCGACTCTAGAATCGAACACATGAGCGAACGAGGTCCCGGGGTGGTGGAGCGCGAGGCGCTCGACCGCGCCCGGACGCGCCTGGTCGCTCTGCGCGCCGAGCAGTACCGGTTGCTCGAGGACATCGCCGAGCTCGAACGCCTCGGGGTCGCCCAGCAGACGGGGGACCGCGCGACACCACGCCTGCTGCAGGACCTCTCGACGCTGGATCTGCACGAGGCGAAGCGGCTGACCGAGGAGACCGCCGATCTCGCCCCGCGACGTTCCCTGCTGGGGGAGCCGTTGCCTCCGCGGCTGCCGGTCACGGCGACGGTCTACGCCTCCGGGGAGATCGGCCCGGGGCACGTCGTGATCATCCGCAGGACGATGGCGCACCTGGAACGCCTGGAGACGGTGTCGGTGGAGGACTGGTCCGCCGCGGAGCGCGTGCTCGCCGACGACGCGACCCGGTTGCCGCCGCGGCTGCTCCAGCGGGTGGCGGCCCGGTTGATCCTCCAGTTCGACCCGGACGGGGCGGTGCCGCCGGAGGGAGAGGACTGCCGCGACGAGCTGCACCTGGTGCGCCGACGCGACGGGCGCCTCGAGTTCAAGGGTCGGTTGCACGACCCGGTCGACGGGGAGGTGTTCCTCGGCGCGATCGACCCGCTCGCCGAACCGTTCGGCCCCGACGACACCCGCAGCCTCGCGCGGCGGCGCATCGACGCGCTCATGGACATCCTCGGCGACTCCGCCCGGCCCGGCGGCGTCAGCGCCGACACCGCTGCCGCCCACACCGACACCGACGCCGACCCTGAGGACGAGGACGACGACGCGGGCGCGCTGATCCCGCGGCCGCGCCGACCCGAACCGGCACCGGCGCGCACACAGCGCCCGGGTCGGGCACTGGTGACGATCACGATGGACCTGCGATGGCTCCAGCTCGCCACCGGCCACGGCGCCCTCGACACCGGAGCCCCGGTCGACCCGGCCACGGTGCGCCGGTGGGCCTGCGACGCCGAGGTCGTCCCGGTCGTGCTCGGCTCGAAGTCCGAGCCCCTCGACGTGGGCCGGTTGCAGCGCACCGTCACCGACGCCATCCGTCGTGCCCTCAACATCCGCGACGTGGGCTGCGCGTTCCCCGGCTGCGACCGGCCCCCACGACGCTGCCACGCCCACCACATCCGGTTCTGGGGACACGGCGGCGACACCAGCCTCGACAACCTCGTCCTCTTGTGCCGACACCACCACCAGGTGATCCACCACGGGCACTGGACCGTGCGGATCGCCGACGGCCTGCCCTGGTTCACCCCACCGAGCTGGATCGGACCCCGACCAGCGACCCCGACCCGGCGGCCGACCCCGCGTCCCTCTCTGACGGCCGAAGTCCAGACCCCGCGCTCCAGCGCGCCTTGACCATGCCGCGACGGCACGGTGTTCCGTGGACGCCATGACCGCCGCACCCGCCCGCGGGTCGATGCCCGACCTGATCGACGTCGAGGACTTCTTCGCCGATCCGCCTTTCGCCGACCTGTCGATCTCCCCGGACGGCACGCGGATCGCCTACCTGGCGCCGCACCGGGGACGCCGCAACGTGTGGGTGCGCGGCGTCGACCAGGGGCACGACCACGCCGTCCCGGTCACGCACGACACCCGCCGCGGGATCAGCACCTACTACTGGACCGACGACCCCCGCTGGCTGCTCTACCGGCAGGACACCGACGGCGACGAGGCGTGGCACCTGCACCGTGTCGACCTCGACCACCCGGACCAGCCGGCCGCCGACCTGACGCCGCTGGCGCCGGGCTCACGGGTGTTCGCCGTCGAGCCGGAGACCACGGTGCCCGGCACGGTGATCGTCTACATGAACCCCCGTCCGCTGTTCGTCGACGTCTTCCGCGTCGACGTGGCCACCGGCGTGACCACCCCGCTCGTGGAGCGGACCGATCCGGCGGAGACGTTCCTGCTCGACCGGGCCGGGCGCCCGAGCTGGCACGTCTCACAGGACGCCGCGGGCACCCACGAGATCGCGGCCGTGGACCCCGACACCGGCGAGCGGCGGATCGTCCACCGGGTCGGCGGCCCGGAGCACCCGATGGGCCTCTTCCTGATGCCCACCCCGGACGGCCGCGGGGCACTGCTCGGCGACTACCAGGACTCCGACGACCTGCGGCTGACCCGGATCGACCGCGACACCGGCGAGCAGACGGTGGTCGCCGCCGTCGACGGCCACAGCCTGGACAGCCTGAGCTCGGTCGCCGACACGCTGCCGCCCAGCGTGTTCGTCAGCCGGCGCACCGGGGAGGTCATCGCCGCCCGCTTCACCGGAGACCGGCCCCGCGTCGTTCCGGTCGACCCCCACTTCGCCGAGGTCCAGGCCGCGCTGGAGGAGCTCTCCGACGGGGTCCTGAACGCGGTGTCGTCCGACCTGGACGAGCAACGCTGGATCGCCACCTTCGGCCACGACCGCGAGCCGACGGGGTCGACCTGGTTCTACGACCACGCCACGGGCGAGAGCCGCCTGCTCTCGAGCGGCGCCCCGCACCCGGACCCGGCGGTCCTCGCACCGATGACCCCGGTCGCCTTCCCGGCCCGCGACGGCCTCCCGCTGCACGGGTTCCTCACCCTGCCCGTCGGGGTCGCCCCGGAGAGCCTGCCGCTGGTCCTGCTGGTGCACGGCGGGCCGTGGATGCACGACACCTGGGGCTACAACGCCACGGTGCAGTTCCTCGCGAACCGCGGCTACGCCGTGCTGCGCGTGAATTTCCGCGGCTCCACGGGCCACGGGCGCCGCCACCTCACCGCCGCGATCGGCGAGTTCGCCCGAGCGATGCACGACGACCTCATCGACGCCGTCGACTGGGCCGTGGCCGGCGGCCACGCCGACCCCGACCGCGTCGGCATCCTCGGCGGCTCCTACGGCGGGTACGCCGCGCTGGTCGGCGTCACGGTGACCCCGGACAGGTTCGCCGCCGCCGTCGACTACGTCGGCATCTCCGACCTGGCGAACTTCCTGGCCACGCTTCCCCCGTTCGTGCGCGCGAACATGACCAACAACTGGATCCGCTACGTCGGCGACCCCGACGACCCCGAACAGCTGGCCGAGATGCGCCGGCGTTCCCCGATCACGATGGTCGACCGCATCCGGACCCCGCTGCTCGTCGCCCAGGGCGCGAACGACGTCCGCGTCGTGCAGGCCGAGTCCGACAACCTGGTCGCGCCGTTGCGCGAGCGCGGAGTGCCGGTGGAGTACCTCCTCGCCGAGGACGAGGGGCACGGCTTCGAGAACCCCGAGAACCAGGTCCTGCTGCACCGCGCGATCGAACGGCACCTCGCCACGCACCTCGGCGGTCGGGCCGCCCCGTGACGGGGCCGATCAGCCACGCACCTCGGCGGCGAGGTCCGCCCGTCGCGTCTCGAGGAAGGCACGTTCCGTGTCGTTCGTGGCCAGGGTGATCGCCTCCGCGTAGGCGGCGACGGCCTCGTCGGTCCGACCCAGACGCGCGAGCAGGTCGGCGCGGGTGGCGGGCAGCAGGTGGTAGCCGGGGATGGCCAGCTCCTCGACCGCCGCGAGGGCGGCCGCGGGTCCGTGCACCTCGGCGACGGCGACGGCGCGGTTGAGCGCGACGATCGGGGTCGGGGTGAGCGCCATGAGCTGGTCGTAGAGGGCGAGGACCTGGGTCCAGTCGGTGGCCGGGCCGTCGGTGTGCACGGCGTTGATGGCGGCCTGGATCTGGTACGGACCGGGACGGTCACGGCGCAGGCAGCGCCGGACGAGCTCGTGCCCCTCGGCGATCAGCTCCTGGTTCCACAGGGTGCGGTCCTGCTCGGCGAGGGTCACGATCTCGCCGGAGGGCGCCGTGCGGGCCGGCCGGCGTGCCTCGGTGAGCAGCAGGAGCGCGAGCAGCCCGAGCACCTCCGGCTCGTCGGGCATCAGGTCGGCGAGCGCCCGGGCGAGGCGCACCGCCTCCCCGGAGAGATCGGTGCGCAGCAGCGGGCCGGTCGTCGCCGTGTAGCCCTCGTTGAAGATCAGGTAGAGCACCGTCAGCACCGGCGGCAGACGGTGGGGCAGCTCCGCCTCGGCCGGGACGCGGTACGGGATGCCGGCGTCGCGGATCTTCTTCTTGGCCCGCACGATCCGCTGGGAGATCGTCGCCTCGGGGGCGAGGTAGGCGCGGGCGATCTCGGGGACCTCGAGGCCGCCGAGCAGGCGCAGGGTGAGCGCGGTCTGCGCGAGCGGCGAGAGCGCCGGGTGGCAGCAGGTGAAGATCAGTCGCAGCTGGTCGTCGCGCACCGGTCCCACCTCCTCGGTCTCCTCGGGCTGGTGCAGCAGCAGGGCCTGCGCATGGCGGGCCTCGCGGGTGGATTCGCGGCGGATGCGGTCGAGAGCCCGGTTCCGGGCCGTGGTGACGATCCAGGCGCCCGGGTTGCGCGGCACCTCCTCCCCCGGCTGCGTCCACTTCTCCATCGCCACCGCGAACGCGTCCTGCACGGCCTCCTCGGCGAGCCCGATGTCGCCGAGGAGGCGTGTCAGGGTGGCGACGCAGCGGCCGTACTCGGCGCGGTAGACGCTGGTGAGGTCCATGCTGGTGACGTCCATGGAGACGGGGCGTCCCGGTCAGGCGAGGCCGTCGAAGGGACGGACCTCGATGGGCGCCTCGCAGGCGTCCGCGCACTTCTCGGCCCAGGCCAGCGCCGCGTCGAGATCCGGGACCTCGATGACCCAGAAGCCGGCGAGCTGCTCCTTCGTCTCCGCGAACGGCCCGTCGGTCATGGTGGTGGTGCCGTCCTGCACGCGGACGACGGTGGCGCTGTCGTAGGGCAGCAGGCCCCCGGCGAAGACCCAGATCCCCTGCGCCTTCATCTCGTCGTTCACGGCGCCGACCCGGGCGAAGTTGCGCTCCTGCTCCGCCTCGGTGGGCCGGGGTCCGCTCTGGTCGAGCTCGACGCTCATCAGGTAGTGCACGGTGCTCGCTCCCGTTCGTTGAGGTCGGGTCAGGCCAGCCGGCGCGCGACGGTGGGGATCACGATCGCGGCGGCCACGACGTGGGTGAGGATCAGCAGCATCTTCGTGGACACGGTGGCGTCGGCGAGGACGTCCGGCACGAAGGAGAGCACGGTCAGCGCGACGGTGGTGCGCACCCACGCCGCGCGCGGGTGGCGGGCGAAGCGCCGCAGCGCCGTGGCGATGACCAGCCCGAGGACGGAGAAGATCGCGGTCAGCACGGCGAACCCGCTGGTCGGGATCGGCGCGCCGGCGACGGCGGTGCTGATGCCGATCGCCTGGCCGCCGGCGGCCACGGCCGCGGTGGCGACGGAGGCGGCGACGGTGGCCGCGGCGCCGGCCAGGAGCATCGAGCCGACGCCCGGGGCGGCCGCGGTGGTGTCGTCGGTGTGGACGGTGGCGGTGGTGGTCGTGGACACGGGGACCTCCGGTGGGTGCGGGGAGCGGCTCGGTTGCCGCTCCCTCACCCAGGCGACGAACGGGGTCGACCCCTTTTCGACATGCCCCCGGAAATTCCTCCAGAGAATCTTCGCCGGCCCCTCAGGCGCCCTGCCCAGCGAGCTCGCCCTCGCGGCGGGTGAGGACCAGGGGGCCGTCCTCGGTGACGGCGATGGTGTGCTCGGAGTGGGTGGTGCGCGAGCCGTCGGCCGAGCGGATGGTCCAGCCGTCCGGGTCGTAGGTGATCTCGTCGGTGGTGCGGGCGAACCAGGGCTCGAGGGCCAGGGTGAGCCCCGGCCGCAGGCGCAGCCCCCGTCCGGCGCGTCCGGCGTTGGCGACGTGCGGGTCCTCGTGCATCGTGCGCCCGAGCCCGTGCCCGCCGAACTCGAGGTTGACCGGATAGCCGTGCCGGGCGGCGGTCGCGCCGATGGCGGCGGAGACGTCGCCGAGGCGGTGACCGTCCTGCGCGGCGTCGATCGCGGCCTCGAGGGCCTCCTCGCCGGCGCGGACCAGCTGCCGGTCCTCGTCCCGGGGGGTGCCGACGATGACGGTGCGGGCGGAGTCCGCGACCCAGCCGTCGACGGCGACCGCGAGGTCCATGCTCAGGACGTCGCCGTCGCGCAGCACGTAGTCGTGCGGCAGGCCGTGCAGGACGGCGTCGTTGACCGACAGGCAGATGACGTTGCGGAAGGGGCCGCGGCCGAAGGAGGGGGCGTAGTCCCAGTAGCACGACTCGGCGCCGCGCTCCCGGATGAGCTCACGGGCGTGGAGCTCGAGGTCGAGGAGGTTGACCCCGACCTCCGCGCGCTCCCCCACGGCGCTCAGGACGTGGGCGACGAAGCGCCCGGTGGTGTGCATTCGCTCGATCTCGGCAGCGGTCTTGAGCTCGATCATCGCCGCACCTCGGAGTGGGATAGTTATCCCGGTATTAGTATCACGGTCATGGTGCGCGTGCCCTTGACCCCGCAGGACCACGAGCGAGGCCGGCGACTCGGCGAGGTCCTGCGCGCGGCGCGCGGGCCGCGGAGCATGACGTCGGTGGCCACGGCGGCCGGGATGTCCCCGGAGACCCTCCGCAAGATCGAGACGGGCCGGGTGCCGACACCCGCGTTCTTCACCGTCGTCACGCTGTGCACCGAGCTCGGGGTGCCGCTCGACCAGCTCGCCGACCGGTGTGCCGGCGAGGACCCGGCGGAGCCGCGCAGCGCCTGACGGCGGACCTCCGGACGGCGGTGGACTTCCCGGCGGGTCGGGAGCACAGTGGCGTCGACCCCGGTCCGGACCCCGCCGTGGCGTGCAGTGCGCGACTCCTCACGAGCCGCGAGCCACGAGCGCAGGGGGTGACGATGGACGACGACGGCCGATCTTTCGACCCCCGGGTCCACCAGGCCGAGGGCATGCTCACGGCGCGGTACGGGGTGCCGATCACCGAGGCGGCCGTGATGCTGCGCGCGTGGGCGGCCCGCGGCGACGTGACGGTGCCCGAGATGGCGGCCCAGGTCGTCGGCACGCTCGTCGTCCGCCGCGGGAACGGCCACCGGGGACGGTGACCGGCCACGCGGGGGAGCCCGACATGGTCGAGCAGCACGTCGTGAGCACCGGTGAACGTGCGGGCGACGATCTGGCACGGGCCCTGGAGGACGCGGCTCGCGGGCTGGTGGAACGGGGGGCGGACGAGGACGTCGAGCACACCCTGCAGCTGATCGTGCGGGGTGCGATCCACACCATCCCGCACGTCGAGCAGGCCGGTGTCTCGCTCGTCGAACGCGGCGGGATCGTCACGGCCCGCGCGCCGAGCAACGACGTCGTGCGCGAGCTCGACGAGCTCCAGACCGAGCTCGGGGAAGGGCCGTGCCTCGACTCGATCTGGTACGAGCAGCGGACGTTGATCGAGGACATGAGCCAGGTGCGCGCCCGGTGGCCCCGGTGGGCGGTCGAGGCCGAGCGACGCGGCATCGGGTCGTTGATGGCGTTCCAGCTGTTCACCGACAAGGGCAGCGCCGGAGCCCTGAACCTGTACGCCTCCGAGCCCGGGGTGTTCGACGAGGCCACGGCGGACACCGGCTCGCTGTTCGCCACCCAGGCCGCCCTGGTGCTCCACGGCGCCCGGCGCGTCCACGGCATGGCCGGCGCCCTGGCCAGCCGCGACCTCATCGGGCAGGCCAAGGGGGTCCTCATCGAACGGATGGGCGTCGGTCCCGAGCGGGCCTTCGCGCTGCTCGTGGAGTCGTCCCAACAGACGAACATCAAGCTCGTGGACGTCGCAGCCTGGCTGGTCGACGAGGCGCAGAAGCCCGGCAGACCGGGCCACCGGAGACGTTAGCCCGGCACAACGAGATGGGTACCTCCGCGCCAGGTCGGTCGTGACACCCGCGGGTACGACGTCGGCTCAGGTCCCGTCGGTTCAGCCTTCACGAGCCGGCGGGACCGTCGTCGTCCGGGGGCTCACGCGGCCCGGAACTCCTCCGGACGTCGCGGGGTGGCCTCGGCGAGGGCCGCGCGGACGCCCTGCGCGTCGTGGTCCTTGCCGTAGACCGGCGTCCCGGGCTGCTGGCGCCACGACTCCCCGAGCGGGCCCGCGTCGACCGGGTCGAACCCGAGCTCGTCGACGAGCGCGACCACGGTGTCCTTGCCCGGCCCGTCCGCCCCGGCGACCGGGAGCGCGATCCGCCCCTGCTCGCCCCGGGGCTTCCCGCGCTCGAGCAGGTGCTTCCAGTAGATGCCGTTGAACACCTTGTACACCGGCACGCCGAGGTGCCCGGCGACCCACACGCTCTCCGGGGTGCCGTCCTCGAGCGCGTCGATGCGGCCGTCGCGCTGCTGCGGGTAGTAGTTGTTCGTCTCGATCACCGGCGCACCCGGCCGTGCCGACGTCACGAGGCCCGGCGCGAGGTCCGGGGTGTTCTTCTGCGGGATGCTGACGATCACGACGTCCGCGTCGACGGCGGCCTCGCGCGCCCATACGGCCGTCGCGCCGGTCTCCGCGGCCAGCTCGGCCAGCGTCTCCGGGTCCCGGGAGTTGGCCACCCGGACCTCGTGCCCCAGGGCGCTCAGCCGTCGCGTCAGCGTTCCGCCGATCAAGCCTGCACCGATGATCCCGATCCTCATGACGACCAGAACCCGGCGTCGCGCGCCCTGATTCCGGCGGCGCTCAGGCCAGGCGGACGACGTCGGACCCGGCGCCCTCGACGACACGGGGGTCGTGACCGGGGACGACGAGGCCGTCGTCGCCGGCGAGCTCGACGAGCCGGTCGAAGGCGGCGTGCACGTCGGGCACCGAGTGCAGGATCGGCGGCGGGTGGTCGGCGGTGAGGTTCTCGTGGAAGTGGGCGGCGTCGGAGGCCAGCACCACCGGGCCGGCGGCGGTGCGCACGCGGACCACCTGCATGCCCGCGGTGTGCCCGCCGACGTGGTGCACCTCCAGCCCGGGCACGACCTCGGCGGAGCCGTCGACGAGGTCGAGCCGGGAGCGCGCCGGACCGGTGAGGTGGCCGACGTCCTCGCCGCTGACCAGCCAGTGCTCGCGGCGGATGCGGGCGGCCACCGGGCCGGTCCAGTAGTCGAGCTCCCGGCGCTGCACGACGTAGCGGGCGGCGGGGAAGGCCGCGACCGTGCCCGTGTGGTCGTAGTGCAGGTGGCTCAGCACGACGTGGTCGACCTGCTCCGGACGGATCCCCAGCTCGGCGAGCCCCTCGACGGGCGAGCGGTGGAACGTGATCCCGTCGATCGGCACGGGCCGGGCGGGGTCGATCCCGGCGTCGACGAGGACGACGTGGTCGGCGTTCGCCGCGAGCCAGACGTAGTAGGCGGTGGGGTGGGGCTCGCCCGCGCGCTCGTCGTGACCGAGGAAGTGCTGGCCCCGCACGCCGGGCCGGCTCGCGAAGCGGACGGCGTGCACCGCGAACGGCGGCGCCCCGCTCACGAGGCCGTCGGGCTGGCCGCGGTGGTCTCGGACCGCGGCACCGGGCTCCCGCCCAGGTCCTCGGTCGGGGTGCGGTAGTAGTCGCGGCCGGTGGCCACGGCGACGATGTTGAGCAGGCAGACCGCCGCGACGAAGACCGCCACCGCGGGCCAGTTGCTGCCGTCGTCCCCCGCGAGGGCGGCGGCGATCGTGGGCGCGAAGCCGGCGACCGCGAAGCCGATCTGCGTGCCGATCGCGACCCCGGAGAGCCGGACGCGGGCGGGGAACATCTCGCCGTAGAAGGCGGGCCACACACCACCGGTGGCGCTGTTGCCGAGGCCGAACACCAGGATGCC
This sequence comes from Actinomycetospora sp. CA-053990, assembly GCF_050948445.1. Classification (NCBI taxonomy): domain Bacteria; kingdom Bacillati; phylum Actinomycetota; class Actinomycetes; order Pseudonocardiales; family Pseudonocardiaceae; genus Actinomycetospora; species Actinomycetospora sp. CA-053990. The sequence continues at coordinate 4,716,086 of NZ_CP192043.1, forward strand.
GAGGACGAAGATCCAGACATAGCTGCCGGCCGAGATGGCGGCGAGGTAGCCGGCCATCGTCACGGCCATCGCGATCGAGCCGGCGAGGAACACGGGCTTGCGGCCGATGCGGTCGCCCAGCGCGCCGAAGAGGGGGATGACGACGATGGCGACGAGGTTGGCGACCACCCCGACCCAGAGCATCGCGGTGCGTGAGAGCCCGACGTCGTTCACGGCGTAGGACAGCGCGTAGACGGTGAAGATCGTGCTGACGGTGGCGATGGTGGAGGCCAGCACCACCCGGATCACGGCGCCGAGGTGGGAGCTGAACAGCTCCGCGACGGGCGCGCGGGAGGTCTCGGCGCGACGCTGCTGCTCCTGGAAGACCGGCGTCTCGTCGAGGGTGCGGCGGATGAGGAGCCCGGCGACGACCACGACGGCGCTGAGCCAGAACGGCAGGCGCCAGCCCCAGCTCAGCAGGTCCTCCGTGGGCAGCGCGGCCACCGGCAGGAAGATCGCGGTGGCGAGCACCTGGCCGAACTGGGTGCCGCCGAGGGTGAAGCTCGTGAAGTACGCGCGACGGTTCGACGGGGCGTGCTCGAGGCTGGTCGACGAGGCGCCGGCCTGCTCACCGCCCGCCGAGAAGCCCTGCAGGAGGCGCAGCACGACGAGGATGATCGGCGCGGCGATGCCGATGGACGCGTAGGTCGGCAGGCAGCCGACGGCGAACGTCGCGATGCCCATGAGCAGCACCGTCGAGACGAGGATCCGCTTGCGCCCGAAGCGGTCGCCGAGGTGTCCCAGCACGAACGCCCCGACCGGTCGCGCCACGTACCCCGCGCCGAACGTGGCGAGGGCGAGCAGCGTGCCGGTGGCCGGCTCGGCCCCGGGGAAGAACAGCTTGTTGAACACCAGCGCGGCGGCCGTGCCGTAGATGAAGAAGTCGTAGTACTCCAGCGCGCTGCCGATCCAGGCGGCCAGCGCGGCCTTGCGGGGCTGGGCGGGGGGCGCCTGCGGCGATGCGGTCACGACCACTCCTCGACACGGTGCGTCTATGTACCGTTTGGTTACGTACCGGATGGTGAGTTGAGACGCAGGGCCGTGTCAAGCCACTCGGGTCAGGCTCGGCCGACGTGCGCAGTCAGGTACTCCAGGACGAGGTCGCCGACCATGCGCCGGTAGTGCGCGCGCCGGTCGGGGTCGAGGAGGTCCCGGTCGAACACGGCCTGGAAGGTGTGCCGGTTCGCGGTGCGGAAGATGCAGAACGCGCTGATCACCATGTGGACGTCGAGGGCGTCGACGTCGGCGCGGAAGAGGCCCGCCGCGCGGCCGCGCTCGAGGATGCCGCCCAGCACGTCGACGGCCGGCGCCGCCAGGCCGGCCAGGGCCTCCGACGTGCGCAGGTGCTCGGCGCGGTGGATGTTCTCGATCGCCACGAGACGGACGAAGTCGGGGTGGGACTCGTGGTGGTCGAACGTCAGCTCGGCCAGGGCCCGCATCGCCCGGGCCGGGTCGAGGTGCTCGACCTCCAGCTGGGCCTCGAGGACCCGGATGCCGGCGTAGGCGTTCTCGAGCACCGCCAGGTAGAGCCCGCGCTTGCTGCCGAAGTAGTAGTAGATCATCCGCTTCGTCGTGCGGGTGCGGGCCGCGATCTCGTCCACGCGCGCACCGGAGAACCCGTGGTCGGCGAACTCGGTGGTGGCCACGGCCAGCAGGTCGGCACGGGTGCGGACGGCGTCGCGGCGCCGCTCGGCCACCCCCACCTCAGCCACCCCCGCCTCGGCGACCCCCGCCTCCTCGCTCACGGCCCCGAGCCTAGGCGGCGCGGACCCCGGCCGGGCCTCCGAGGTCTGGATAATGAACCATCCGGTACGTACGCTGCGGCCCGTGAGACTCGTCGCCGACCCCGACACCGTGCACGTCGGCCTGATCGGTGCGGGCATCGGCCCGTCGCTCTCCCCCGCGCTCCACGAGCGCGAGGCAGGCGCACTCGGGCTGGCGTACCGCTACACGCTGGTGGACCTCGACGTGCGGGGCCTGGGCCCCGCCGACGTCGGCGACCTGCTCGCCGAGGCCCGCGACGCCGGCCTACGGGGCGTCAACGTCACCCACCCCGTCAAGCAGCGGATCCTGCCCCACCTCGACGCGCTCTCCCCCGACGCCGCGGCGATCGGGGCGGTCAACACGGTGGTGTTCGACGGGGACCGCGCCCTGGGCCACAACACCGACTGGTCGGGGTTCGCCGCGGCCCTGCGGACGGGTCTGCCCGGGGCCGCGCTCGGACGGGTCGCCGTGCTCGGGGCCGGTGGTGCCGGCGCCGCCGCGGCCCACGCCCTGCTCACCGCCGGGGCCGGCACCGTCGACGTCCTCGACGTCGACGCCGCCCAGGCCCGCGAGCTCGTCGCCCGGCTCGACGCGACCTTCGGCCGCGGCCGCGCGCACGCCGCCGCGGCCGACACGATCGGCGACGTCCTGACCTCGGCCGACGGGCTGGTCCACGCCACCCCGACCGGCATGGCCGACCACCCCGGCCTGCCCGTCCCGGCCCCGGTGCTGCACCCGCGCCTGTGGGTCGCCGAGATCGTCTACCGCCCACTGCGGACCGCCCTGCTGGACGCCGCGGCGGGGATCGGGTGCCCGACGCTCGACGGCGGTCTGATGGCGGTGCACCAGGCCGCCGACGCGCTGCACCTGTTCACCGGCCTCCGGCCCGACACCGCCAGGATGCGCCGCCACCTGCACGAGCTCGTCGGCGAACCCGCTGAGACCGACCCCCGGGAGGACCACCGTGCCGGCTGACCCCCGCACCGCCGTCGCCACGGTCTGCCTGTCCGGCGCCCTCGAGGACAAGCTGGCGGCCGCCGCCACCGCGGGCTTCGACGGGGTCGAGATCTTCGAGCCCGACCTCGTCGCCTCGCCGATGTCGCCGGGCGAGGTCCGGCTGCGCTGCGCCGACCTGGGCCTGTCGATCGACCTCTACCAGCCGTTCCGCGACCTCGACTCCACCGACGACGAACGCCTCGCCGCGAACCACCGCCGCGCCGAGCACAAGTTCGACGTCATGCGCGCCCTGGGCACCGACACCGTGCTCGTGTGCTCCTCGGTCGCCCCCGACGCCGTCGCGGACCCCGACCGGCTCGCCGGCCAGCTGCACGGCCTGGCCGACCGCGCCGCCGAGCGCGGCCTGCGGCTGGCCTACGAGGCGCTCGCGTGGGGCCGGCACGTCGACACCTGGGAGGCGTCCTGGGACGTCGTCCGGCGGGCCGACCATCCGGCGCTGGGACTCTGCCTCGACAGCTTCCACGTCCTGTCCCGCACATCCGAGATCGACGGCATCGCCGGGATCCCCGGCGAGAAGATCTTCTTCCTCCAGCTCGCCGACGCCCCGGTGCTCTCGATGGACGTGCTGCAGTGGAGCCGCCACCACCGTCTCTTCCCCGGCCAGGGAGGCTTCGACCTGCCGCGCTTCCTCGCGGCGGCCCTGGACGCCGGCTACGCGGGGCCGCTCTCGCTCGAGGTCTTCAACGACGTCTTCCGCCAGGCCGACCCCGTGCGCACCGCCGTGGACGGGCACCGCTCGCTGCTCGCGCTCGCGGAGGCCACGGCCGCCGGCGGCGCCGGGACCGACCCGGTGGGCGGGCCGGCGCCCGCCGTCGAGGGCACGGCGTTCGTCGAGATCGCCACCGGTGGCGAGGACCCGGCCCTCGACGACGCGCTCACCGCCCTGGGATTCGCCCGCACCGGGCAGCACCTCACCAAGCCCGTCGACCGCTGGGAACAGGGCCGCGCCCGCATCCTGGTCAACCGCGCCGAGGGCCCCTCCGCGGCGATCAGTGCGCTCGCGGTCGAGTCGGCGGACCCGCCGGCCGCGGCTCGCCGCGCCGCCCGGCTCGGGGCGCCCCGCCTCGCCCGCGCGCACGGTCCCGCCGAGGCCGACCTCCCGGCCGTCACCGCCCCCGACGGCACCGCGCTGTTCTTCTGCCGGCCGGGTGTCGACGCCGACTGGAGCGGCGACTTCCGCGCCACGGGGAGCACGGGTGAGGGCCTGGCCGGTGGTCTCGGTGTCACCGCCGTGGACCACGTCGGGCTCGCCCAGCCCTTCGACCACTTCGACGAGGCGACCCTGTTCTACCGCGCGGTCCTCGGCCTGCAGCCCGGCAGCGCCGGCGAGTTCGCGGCCCCGTTCGGCCTCGTGCGCAGCCGTGCCCTCGCCGACCCCGCCCGGCGCGTCCGGCTGGCCCTCACCGTCTCGCTGCTGCGCCGCGGCGAGTGGGCGCCCGGCATCCCGGAGCCGCAGTACATCGCGCTCGCCGTCGACGACGTCGTGGCCGCCGCCCGCGCCGCGCGGGCGGCCGGGGCGCCCCTGCTCGGCATCCCGGACAACTACTACGACGACCTCGCCGCGCGCGTCGACCTCCCGCCCGACCGGCTCGCGGCGTACCGCGAGCTCGGCGTCCTGCACGACCAGGGGCCGCACGGCGCGTACCTGCAGGTCTGCACCGAGGTCCTCGCCGGCCGGATCTTCGTCGCCCTCGTCCAGCGGGTGGGCGACGACGACGGGTACGGCTGGACCGACACCCCGGTGCGCATGAGCGCCCACCGCCGCCAGCGCCTCGCGCGCCGGGCGCTCACCCCGGGCTGAGGCGGTCCTCCGGCGTCGCCGTCGGGGTGATCAGGCGCCGGGTCGACCGGCGGAACGCCCAGAAGGCGACGGCCGCGGCCACGAGGGTCATCGGCGTCCCCATGACGACCTTCGCGATCGCGAGCCCGCCCGTCGCGTCGATGCCGTAGAGCCACTGCGTCACCACGAAGCGGGCGCCGAACACGGCCGCGGCGGCCAGCGTGGCGACGTCGTGGGCGCGCCGGACCGGTCGGTCCTCCCGCCACGCGTGGCCACCGCCGTGCAGGGCGTTCCACGCGAGCCCGGTCAGCGGCCGGCGGACGACCACCGACGCCGTGGTGGCGACGAGGCCGACCAGGGCCGCCACGATGCCGACGAGGAAGAAGTTCGCGGCCGAGCCGGTCCACACCGAGATCCCGCTCGCGATCGCGACGCCGAGCACGCCACCGGCGACCGTCGTGGTGGGCTCCCCGCGCGCCCGGAAGATCGCCGCCTGCACCAGGGCGACGGCGAGGGCGATGCCCGCCGCGGCGAGCAGCGGGACGACGACGATCGCGACGGCGAACACCACCTGCGGGATCGCCGCGCCCAGCACCCCCCACGGCCAGCCGACGCGCTCGAGCAGCGTCATCGGCCGGTCCCCGGGGCCGGGGACGGGCACCTCGTCGGTCGGGGTCCCGTCGACGTCCCCGGGTCGCGGGGGGCACTGCGGCCTCGGCGCTCTCATGGCGGTCCTCCGTCGTCGGAGCGGGCCCGGACGAGCTCACTGCCGCCTCACGAGACGCCGTGCCGCCACGGCACACTCAAGCGCCCGCGCGCGTGAGCGCCGTCACCCGCCGAGCGCGGCGCGGTGGACGTGGACGAGCGCGACGTCGTCGTCGTGGACGCCGCCGGTGAGGCTCGCGATCAGGCCGTCGCAGGCCGCGGCGGTGACCGGCCGGGGCAGCGCGGCGACCTCCTCGAGCAGCCACTCGATGCCCTGGGTCAGGTCGCGGGTGCGGCTCTCGACCAGCCCGTCGGTGTAGAGGAGGAGGTCGGCCCCGGGCGGGAACTCCGCGCTGCGCTCGGAGAAGGCGCGGCCGACGCCGAGCGGCTGGGCCATGGCCTCCCCGAGCTGCTCGATCGTGCCGTCGGCGCGGCGCAGCACGGCCGGCAGGTGCCCGGCATTGGCGTAGACGAGCCCCTCGTCCGGCCGGAGCACCGCGTAGAAGCAGGTGACGAAGGTCGGCTCGGCGAAGGTCTCGAGCAGCGCCGAGACGTAGCGCAGCACGTCCGAGGGCGCCAGCCCGAGCACGGCGTACGCGCGGATCGCGGTGCGGACCTGGCCCATGATCGTCGCGGCGGTGACCCCGTGCCCGACGACGTCGCCGATGACGACCGCGGTGCCGCCGCCGTCGAGGGGGATGACGTCGAACCAGTCGCCGCCGATCTTGTGCCCGGTGGCCGCGGGCAGGTACCGGGTCACGAGGTCCAGCCCCGGCACGGCGGGCGCCTCGGGCAGCATGCTGCGCGAGAGCTCGCGGGTGTAGTTCCGCTCGCGCTCGTAGAGCTGGGCGTTGTCGAGCGCGATGGCCGAGTAGCCGGCGATGCCCTCGGCCAGGTACTCGTGGCGGCTCGTGAACCGCGCGCGCTCGGGGTGGCCGAAGAAGAACCCGCCGAGCACCTCGCCACTGGTCGGGCTGATCACCGAGACCGCCAGGTAGCTGCTCACGGGCAGGTGTCCCTCGGGCATCCCGTGGTACGGGGTGTTGTGGCCGAAGCGCCGGTCGGCGGTGATGTCGTCGCTGCGGACGGTGCCCTCGCCGTCGAACGTCGGCGCGAACACCAGGGTGTTGCGCGGCATCGGGAAGCGGGAGAAGGCCTCCCGGGGCACCCCGGAGAGCGTGTAGAGGGTGTACGACTCGCCGAACTGGTTGATCAGGTTGTAGAAGAAGGCGCCGAACGCCGCCCCGACGGCCGTGGTCGCCGCGTCGGTGGCCTCCTGGACGAGCTGGTCGATGTCGAGCTGCGCGGTCAGCCGCCGGCCCACGGACTGCAGGGCGTCGATCACGGCGGCCTCGGCGCGCAGCGCCGCGAGGGCGCTGCGCAGCCCGTCGGTGGCGGTGACGACCGCCTCGGCCGCGACCAGGTGGGTGCGGTCCACCGCGACCCGGGTGATCAGAGCCGTCGCGCCGCCGGGGTCCTCGCGGTCGACGACGACGAGCCCGGCCGTCGCCCCCGGGACCAGCGCGGCGAGCTGCGCGTCGTCGGGGACCAGGACACCCGAGCCCCCCGCGGTGGGCAGGCCGGCGAGCCGGTCCGGGCCGAGTGCCACCCGCTCGACGGGCACCCGCTCCCCGTCCGGTGCGGTGAACACCCCGGCGAGCGCGGTCAGCAGGGCGTCCGCGTCGGGCCCCGGGCCGTCGGTGCCGGGCGGCGGCGCGGTCATCCCGGCCTCATCCGGCGGCGAGGGCGTCGGCGAGCGTCGCGTGGATCGCGAGCTCGTCGGTGAGGCGGGTCAGCTCCAGCGGACGCAGGACGAGCCGCCCGGTGGCCACGACGCGAACCAGGATCTCGCCCTCGAGCTGCCGGTGGGTGCGGACGAGCTCGGCCATGCCGGAGGAGGCCAGGAACGTCACGGCCGTCAGGTCGAGCACCAGCAGGGCCGGACGCAGCCGCGCCGCCCGCTCGACGGTCCGCCGCACGGTCGGGGCGAGCGCGAGGTCGAGGGCCCCGGACACCGCCAGGACGATGCCCTCGGGCACCTGGTCGAGGGCCACCGAGCCCGCCGGCTCGTCCTCGGACGGTTCCCCGTCCACCGATCCGCGCCCGGTCATGGCGTCATCCTCCCGTGAAGTGCCGACGCGCCGACACCGGCTCCGGCCGAGGGAACCCGGCCGCGCCCAGGGTGACGATGTGCACCTTTCCCGCGACCCGGTGGGCACCCCGGGCCACGGTGGCGCACGGTGTCGTGACCGGCAGACGTCACCAGCGGAGACAGGAGCATCGGGTGGACGACGAGGCGATCGTGCTGGCAGCGCCGCTCGTCCGGACCGACCCGCACCGCCCCGACACCGAGACGTGGCTGGGCCGTCCGGTGCCCGAGGGCTATACGGACATGATCGACCAGGTCCGGGAGCTGCTCGACCGCCTCGCCGGGGCCGCCCCGAGCGCCGAGGTCGTGCGGTCCACGACCAAGACCGTCGCGGAGCTGAGCGCCGCGCTGGCCGCGTACGAGGTCGACGAGCCCGACCAGCTCTCCGGGCGGCTCGGGTCCGCGCCCGGCCGGGCGCAGGTGGCCGGTCCCGCGCTGCACGTGGACGAGGTCGACGACGAGCGGATGACCGGGCGGGTCCGGTTCGGCCGGCACTTCCTGGGCAGCAACGGCGTCGTCCACGGCGGCGCCATCCCGTACCTGTTCGACGACCTGCTCGGCCGGCTCGCCCTCGGCGGGGGACGTCCCCGCTCCCGGACCGCCTACCTCCACGTCGACTACCGCTCCGTCGCCCCGATCGACACCGAGCTGCGGGTGGAGGCCTTCTTCGAGCGCGAGGAGGGGCGCAAGCACTTCCTGCGCGGCACGCTCCACGACGGCGACCGCCTGTGCGCGGAGGCCACGGCCCTCTTCGTCGCGCTCACTCCGGGTCAGACCTGACCCACCCGACGTCGGCGCGGACGCTCCCCGAGACGTAGAACGCCGGCGCCGTCACCGACGTCCCGCACGAGGGGCAGCGCCGACGCTCGCGGCGTCCGCCGTCGACCAGGAAGCCCGGTGGGAACCGACGGATACGACCTCGGCACCACTCACCCGGGCAGATCAGATCCTGGTGCCACACCAGGTGCTCGCCGTCCCCCATGACCACCGAGTCTCGCCGGTCCGCGAGGCCTCTGGCGCGCCTCGCCGGCAATTACTTCCCGATGCCGGTCCGACGATCTCGCCGCCCGGTGCGACGGCTCCCCCGACCGCGCTCCCCCGACCGGCCCGGCGCGGGGGCGTGACGGCCCAGCGGTGTCGGCCACTCGCGACGCCACCCCGGCGACCGGCGCAATTCCGTGGGGAATCCGCGCCGACCAGCACCGCCGGATCGGCCGGACTCGTTGTGCGGGGAGACCGGCCGGGTTGCAGACGGACGACCCGGACCGGCTCCTCGCACGCTCCCCCCGGTATCGGAGAAACCTGTGATCATCCTCGGCATCATCCTCATCGTCGTGGGCTACGTGGCCCCCGTCCCGAGCATCATCGCCACCATCGGCTGGATCCTCCTGGTCGTCGGCCTGATCCTCACCCTGCTCGGCGCCGTCGGGCGCCCCGTGGGCCGCAAGACCTACTTCTAGGCACTCCCGGGGACCCGCCGGCGGCCGCTCGCTCGAGGGCCGCCGGCGGGTCGTTCCGTCACCGGCGGGGCGGGAGCACGACGTCGCTGTCAGCGTTGGTCGCAGGGCTGACCACCCTGGACGGCGTCAGCGGCGTCATGTTCACCTTCCAGGACTACCTCAGCGACATCGACCGGTTCGGCCAGGAGGTCATGCCGCTGCTCGCGGACTGACACGCCCGAGGGAGACCGATGAGCGCCCTCCCGCCCCCGTCCCGCTCGACGGCTGCGCTCCCGACGGCCGAGTACCCGGTCGCCGGGCTCCGCGGCGCCGTCGAGATCCTCGTCGACCGCTGGGGCGTCCCCCACGTCTACGCGGACACCCCGCACGACGCCTACGTGGCCCAGGGCTTCCAGGCCGCGCGGGACCGGCTCTTCCAGATCGACCTGTGGCGGCGGCGCGGCCTGGGGCTGCTCGCGGAGGCGTTCGGCTCTGCCTACCTCGCGCAGGACCGGGCGCGGCGCCTGTTCCTCTACCGGGGCGACATGGACGCTGAGTGGTCGTCCTACGCGGAAGGCACCCGGGAGATCGTCGCGGCCTTCGTCGACGGGGTGAACGCCTACGTCGACTGGGCGCTCCAGGCCCCGCACGACCGTCTCCCGCCCGAGTTCGCGACCCTCGGTCACCGGCCGGCCCGCTGGCGCGTCGACGACGTCGTGCGCATCCGCACCCACGGGATGTTCTACAACGCCGAGCAGGAGCTCGCCCGTGCGCTGACCGTGCGCGACCTCGGGCTCGGGGCCGAGGAGCTGCGCTCGGTGCGGGAGCCCGGGGGGCCGCTGGTCGTCCCGGACCCGGCGGTGCTCGAGGGCCTCGGCGACGAGGTGCTCGACGTCTACCGCCTCGCGCTCTCTCCGGTGGAGTTCGGCCCGGCCTCGGACTCCGCGACGGCCGCGACGGCCGCGCCCGGCGGGAGCAACAACTGGGTCGTGGCGGGGAGCCGGTCGGCGACCGGGCGGCCTGTCGTGGCCAACGACCCCCACCGCCCCGTCACGGTCCCGTCTCTGCGCTACCTCGCCCACCTCGAGGCGCCGGGGCTGACCGTGATCGGCGCCGGGGAGCCGAACCTGCCGGGCATCTCCATCGGCCACAACGGCCGGGTCGCCTTCGGGCTCACGATCTGGCCGCTCGACCACGAGGACCTCTACGTCTACGACCTGCACCCGACCGACGACGGGCGCTATCGCCACGGCGACGGCTGGGAGGCGTTCGACGTCGTCGAGGAGCGGGCGCCCGTGGCGGGGGCCGACGACGCCGTGCTGACCCTGTCCTTCACCCGCCACGGCCCAGTGGTGCACCTCGACCGCGAGGCCCGGACCGCCGTGGCGCTGCGCACCGCGTGGCTGCTACCCGGGATGGCGCCCTACCTCGCGAGCCTGGACTACCAGGACGCGGCCGACGCCGCCGAGTTCCGCCGCGCCCTGGCCCGGTGGGGGGCGCCCGGCGTCAACCAGGTCTTCGCGTCCGCCGACGGGGCGATCGGCATGCAGACGTGCGGCCTCGTGCCCCGCCGGACGGGATGGGACGGCGCCGTGCCCGTCCCCGGCGACGGCCGCTTCGAGTGGGACGGCGCGGTGCCCTTCGGAGACCTCACGGGCGAGCAGGACCCGGCGAGCGGCTGGGCCACGACGTCGAACCAGGCCAACGTGCCCGCGGAGGCAGGCTTCGTCGCCACCACGGACTGGTACTCGAGCGCCCGCCACGAGCGGCTGGCAGCCTGGTTCGCCGGTGGCACGGCCGTCGACGTCGACTCCAGCCTCCGTATGCAGGCCGACGCCTTCAACCTGCACGGCCGGCGGCTGCTCGACCGCCTCGCCCCGGTCCCGGTCGCCGAGGACCTCCGGGCGCTCTGGACGCAGCTGCAGGCCTGGGACGGGGTCGAGGACGTCGGCTCGCGCGCCGCCCTCGTCGCGCAGGTCTGGCTGCGCCGGCACTGGCGCCCCTGGCTGGTCGACCGCTGCCTCGACCGGCTCGGAGCCGGGGCGGACCCGGTCGCCCGTGCGCGCCTGATCCGCGACGACACCCTGTTCGGCGACCTGCGGCCCGACCTCCGCATGCTCGACGTCGTCGATCCCGACCGCGACGACGACCGCCGGCTCCTGGCCGAGGGGCTCGACGCGACGGTGCGTGCGGCGCTCGCGGAGATCCGGACCTGGCTGGGCCCCGACCTCGAGGGCTGGACGTGGGGCCTCCTGCACCGCACGGAGCTGCGGCACGCAGTCCTCGGGCCGGAGGGCTCGCTCCCGCCGCTCCCCCGGCCCGGCAGCGCCGACACCGTCGGGCTCGCCGGCCACGACGCCACGTTCAACTCGGTGATGGGCAGCAGCTTCCGCATGGCGATCGACGTCGGCGCCTGGGACGGGTCGCGCGCCATCACCGCGCCCGGCCAGTCCGGGGACCCCCGCTCCGAGCACTACGCCGATCTCCTCGGGCTGTGGGCCGACGGCGGCACCTTCCCCCTGCTCTTCAGCCGCGACGCCGTCGAGCAGGCGGCGACGACCCGGCTCGTCCTGCACCCCGGCCCGCCGGCGGACGGCGACGCCGCCCCGGACTGAGCACGCGGTGGTGTGCCTACGGTGGTGCCGACACCCGCACCGAGAGGACACCCCCATGGCGACACCGTCCGGCTCGGTCGGGGCCCACCTGGCGACCCGGCTCGTCCAGCTCGGCGTCCACCACCTCTTCGGCCTCCCCGGGGACTTCAACCTGGCGCTCCTCGACGAGATGCTGCCGGTGCCCGGGCTGGAGTGGGTCGGGTCGACGAACGAGCTCAACGCCTCCTACGCCGCCGACGGCTACGCGCGCGTCGGGCGCCGGGTCGGGGCGTTCGTCACCACCTACGGCGTCGGGGAGCTCTCCGCGGTCAACGGCATCGCGGGCAGCTACGCCGAGGACGTCCCCGTCGTCCACGTCGTCGGGATGCCCTCGCGCACCGCCATGGCCGCCGGCGCCCCGCTGCACCACACCTTCCTCGACGGCGACTTCCGCCGCTTCGAGCGCATCTTCCGCGAGGTGACCGCGGCGCAGACCGTCCTCGAGCCCCACAACGCCGTCGCCGAGATCGACCGGGTCCTGCGGGTGGCCCTCGAGACGAGCAAGCCGGTGTACATCGGGGTGCCCGCCGACGTCGCCACGGCCGCTCCGGGCGCCGGCTCGGTCGAGCCGCTGGTCGCCTCCGCCGGCGACCCCGCCGGGCTCGAGCAGTTCCGCGCCGGGCTGGCGGCGCACCTGCAGGGTCACGACGACGTCTGCGTCCTCGCCGGTCCGCGCGTGCACCGCCGGGGCCTCGAGCACGTCGTCGCCGGGCTCGCCGAGCTGCCCGGGGTCCGGGTCGCCTCGCAGTCCGGGTCGAAGGCGCTCGTCGACGAGGAGCACCGCGCCAGCCTGGGGACCTACCTGGGCGCCACCACCCGCTCCGACGCCGCCCGCGCCGCCGTCGACGACGCCCGTCTCCTGGTCATGGCCGGCACCGTCCACAGCGACTTCACGACGGGGTTCTTCACCCACCGCTACGACCGCGAGGCCGCCGTCGAGCTCGCGGTCGACCACGCCCGGATCGGGCGCGCCGTGTACCCGCGCGTGCGCCTCGAGGACTCGCTGCAGGTCCTCCACGAGCTCGTCGAGGCGGCGGGGTTCCCGCCGGCGGCCCCAGTCGAGCTCGCCCCCTCCGCCCACGAGGTGCTGGGCGCGGACGACGAGCCGCTCGACCACGCCCGGTTCTGGAGCCGGCTGCAGGGCTGGATCGCCCCGCGCACCACCCTCATCGCCGAGGCGGGCACCGCCTTCTACGGCGCGCTCGATCTCGCGCTGCCGGCCGAGTCCGATCTGCTCGGTAGCCCGGTCTGGTCGGCGATCGGCTTCACGCTGCCGGCCACGCTCGGCGCCGCGCTCGCACGCCCCGACCGGCGGCCCGTGCTCGTGATCGGCGACGGCTCGGCGCAGCTCACCGCCCAGGAGCTCGGGACGCTCTACGCCCGCGCGCCGGACGCGATCGTGCTCCTGCTCAACAACGACGGGTACACCGTCGAGCGCGCCATCCAGAGCCCGGACGCCGTCTACCAGGACATCACCGCGTGGGACTGGACCCGCCTGCCCGCCGCCCTGGGCGCCCCGGACGTCCACACGGCGTGCGCCCGGACCGTCGGCGAGCTCCGCACCGCCCTCGAGCACGCGGGGACGCCGGGGACCGCGTCGTTCGTCGAGGTCGTCCTGCCGCCGAAGGACGCGCCCCGTCTCCTGCTCGAGCTGGCCCGGGGCCTGTCCACCACCGGCCGGGCGGCCTTCGAGACGTCCTGACCCCAGCCTCGGGCCAACCAGCATCGGCCCGGCCAGCCTCGGATCGACGGGCCGTGGTGACCGTTCCGGCCAGGCCGCACTCTCGGGTCACACCCCCGAGAGCCAGGAGCGATCCCATGCCACGCACACGCCCCGACATCACCGTCCCCGACCTGACGGGCAGGCGCGCCGTCGTGACCGGGGCGAGCGACGGCGTCGGCCTCGGCATCGCCGCGCGGCTCGCCGCCGCGGGCGCCGAGGTGGTCCTGCCCGTCCGGAACCCGCGCAAGGGCGAGGCGGCGCTCGCCACGATCGCGGACCGGACTCCGGGGGCGGACGTCTCGCTGCGCGCCCTCGACCTGTCCTCGCTCGCCTCGGTCGCCGACCTCGGCACGACGCTGCGCGAGGAAGGCCGGCCGATCCACATCCTGATCAACAACGCCGGCGTCATGACCCCGCCGGACCGCCGGAGCACCGCCGACGGGTTCGAGCTGCAGTTCGGCACCAACCACCTCGGCCACGTCGCGCTGGTGGCCCACCTGATGGCGCTGCTGCGCGCCGGGCAGGCCCGTGTGACCTCGCAGATCAGCGTCGCCGCCCGCTCCGGCACGATCCACTGGCCGGATCTGGACGGGGTGCGCTCCTACGACGGGATGCGCGCCTACCGCCAATCGAAGATCGCGCTCGGGCTCTTCGGCCTCGAGCTCGACCGGCGCAGCCGGGCCCACGGCTGGGGCATCACCAGCAACCTGTCGCACCCCGGCGTCGCGCCGACTAACCTGCTCTCCGCCCGCAGCGAGGTCGGCCGCGACCGCCCCACCCTGGGACGGCGGGTCATCGGCGCCCTCTCCGCGCGCGGCATCCTCGTCGGCACCGTCGAGTCGGCGGGCCTCCCCGCGCTCCACGCGGCCACGTCCCCCGAGGCCGGTGGCGGGCTGTTCTACGGGCCGGGCGGGCCCGGGAGCCTCGGCGGCGCGCCCGCGGAGCAGAAGCTCTACGCGCCCCTGCGCAGCGCCGAGGAGGCCGAGCGTGTCTGGACGGTCTCCGAGGAGCTGGCGCGGGTGGGCCTGACGACCGGGTGACGCCGGACGTCAGTGCTCAGCCTCCGGCGAGACGCCGGCGGTTGCCCGTCACCGACTGGTGCACCGGGGCGAGGACCTTGCCCACGAACTGCGCGGTGTCCCGCGGCGGGTTCACCACCGCAGCGTATCCCGCCCGGCCGAAGGCGCTCGCCTTCTCGGTGACCATCCGCTGCAGCTCCCGGCGCTCCCTGGCGTTCGGGGGCCACCCGCCCAGCACGAGCTGCGCCGTCCGGTAGGAGATGACGATCGGGGTCGAGACCGTGATCTCGACGAGCTGCATCCACGGGCGCAGCCACCCCGACCCGGACCTCGTGCTCGTGGTGTTCATCCTGTCCACGGTACGGACGGGGCGCCGGGACGCCCGCCGACCGAGGGGGCCGCGGCCGGCAGCTCGCGGACGGCCCGGGCGTCCGCGCAGGTCAGCGCGGCCGCGGCGAGGTCGCGGGCGGAGTCGAGGTCGACGGCCCGGACGGCCTCCTTGACCGTGGCGGCCGCGCCCGGGGCGACGCTGAGCTCGCGGACCCCGAGGCCGATGAGGATCGGGACGGCGGCCTCGTCGCCGGCGAGCTCACCGCAGACCGCGACGAGCACGTCGTCGCCGGCCCCGCGCACCGTGGCCGCGATCAGCGCGAGGACCCCGGGGTCGAGGGCGTCGGCGAGCGCGGCGAGCTGGTCGTTGCCGCGCTCGGCGGCGAGCGTGTACTGGGTGAGGTCGTTGGTGCCGATCGAGAAGAAGTCGACGTGCGGGGCGAACGCGGCGGCCTTGAGCGCCGCGGCCGGGACCTCGACCATGATCCCGACCCGCAGGTCGGCGGGACGCCCCCGGCCGACGGTCTCGATGGCCTCGACCAGCGCCCGGCGGGCGGCGGTGAGCTCGTCGACGGCCGCGATCATCGGGAACATGACGTCGACGGGGTGGTCGTGGGCGACCCGCACGATCGCCGTCAGCTGGTCGGCGAGGATCCGCGGGCGGGCCAGCGCCAGCCGGATGCCGCGGACCCCGAGGAACGGGTTGGCCTCGGGCGCCACGGGCAGGTAGTCCAGCGGCTTGTCGCCACCGACGTCGAGGGTGCGCAGCGTGATCCGCCGGCCGTCCATGGCCTCCGCGATCGCGCGGTAGGACGCCTCCTGCTCGTCGACGGTCGGCGCCTCCCGCCGGTCGAGGAAGCCGAATTCGGTGCGGACCAGACCGGCGAGGTCGGCCCCGAGGGCGGCCCGGGCGTCCTCGGGTGACCCGAGGTTGGCGCCGACGAGCACGGTGGTCCCGTCGCGGGTGACCGCCGGCTCGTGCGCCCGGCGCTGTGCGTCGTCACGGCGCCGGTCGAACGCGGCGGCCCGGTCGCGGAAGGCGGCCAGCGTGGGTGGGTCGGGGTCCGCGACGACCTCGCCGGTGGTGCCGTCCACGACGAGGAGCGCGGCCTCGCCGGCCCGGGCGGCCAGCGCGGCGCCGACCCCGACGACGGTGGGCACCCCGCGGGCACGCAGCAGGATCGCGGCGTGCGCGGTGGGGCTGCTGCCGGCGAGGACCACGGCGGGCGTGCGCGCCGGGTCGAGCGCGGCGGCGTCGGCGGGGGTCAGGTCGTCGGCGACGAGGATCCCGTCCGGCGCGGTGTCCTGCTCCGTGTCGTGGGCGGGGGTGCCGCCGAGGGCGCGCAGCACCCGGTCCCGCACGTCGCGCACGTCGGCGGCGCGGGCGCGCAGGTACTCGTCCGCGGCGGCCGCGAAC
This sequence comes from Actinomycetospora sp. CA-053990, assembly GCF_050948445.1. Classification (NCBI taxonomy): domain Bacteria; kingdom Bacillati; phylum Actinomycetota; class Actinomycetes; order Pseudonocardiales; family Pseudonocardiaceae; genus Actinomycetospora; species Actinomycetospora sp. CA-053990. The sequence goes on from NZ_CP192043.1 coordinate 4,732,122, forward strand.
CCCGCTCCACCTCGTCGAGGGCGTCCGCCCAGGCGCGCGCGGCGTCGGCGCCGCCGTCGAGGCGGACGGCGGTGTCGGCGAGCAGGTCGGGATCGTCGAGCAGCAGGACCTGGGCGTCGAAGATGGCGGCCTCGGCCTCGCCGATCTCGCGGGCGGCGGTGCCGCGGACGCCCTGCAGCTGGTCGCGGGCGCGGGTGCGGGCCTCGTCCAGGCGGCCGCGCTGCTCGTCCGGGGTGCCGGGCCGGGCGTCGGGGACGGTGACGGCGGCTCGGCGCGCGACCCGCACGGGGCCGATCCCGATGCCGGGTGAGGCCGGGATCGGTCCGTGGGCGGCCGGCTGCTCCTCGACGTCGACCGTGGCCGGCGGCGGGCCGGCCTCGCCGAAGCCGTCCTCCGCGAGCGCGAGCACCCGGCGGAGCGCCTCCGCCGCGCCGGCGCCCCGGGCCCGCACCGCGACCTCGTGGCCGTGCAGGGCCCCGAGGGTCGCGACCTTCGACAGGCTCGCCGCGGACACCTCCGGCCCGTCGAGCGTGACGTTGCGCAGCCGCACCTCGGCATCGAGGCCCTGCAGCGCCCGCACGAGCTGGGCGGCGGGCCGGGCGTGGAGGCCGTGGGGCATCGCGACGATGAAGGACCCGCGCTCGTCGTCGCCGGACGGCGCGGTGTCGGCGGGCTGCGGTGCCGGCGCCGGGGTCGAGGACGGGGCCGAGGACGGGGACGGGTCGAGGTGGACCGCCTTCGCCTCCAGCGCGTCGCCCGCCTCGGCGGCGACGGCCGCGGCCGAGGCGCCGCCGGCCGCGCTGACCGAGGCCAGCACGAGGCCCTCGACGAGCGGGGCCGGGGTGAGCACCACGCGCTCGCGGACGTCGTCGTCGACCATCTCGAGGGCCAGCTCGGCGGAGAGCACCGCGCTGCCCATGTCCATGAGCACGACCACCCCGTCGCCCTGGTCGGCGCGGGCGACGGCCTCGCTGATGGCGATCGCGTCGGTGCCGAAGCCGCCGTCGTCGAGGCCGGCGGCGATCTCGATCGGACCGCGGCCGTCCTGCAGCATCTCCCCCGCCAGCGCCACCGCCGCCTCCGCGAGGGCCCGGCTGTGGGACACGACGACGATCCCGACGGTCACGCACCCTCCGCGACGGCCTCGCCGACCGCGCTGGCAGCCGCGGCGACCAGCAGGGCCGCCGACGTGGCGCCCGGGTCCTGGTGGCCCGCGCTGCGCTCCCCGAGGTAGCTCGCCCGCCCCTTGCGGGCGACGATGGGCGTGGTGCCGTCGCGGCCCTCGTCGGCGGCCGCGGACGCCGCGCGCAGCGCGTCGGCGAGGGACCCGCCGCCGCTCAGGCCGGCGTCGAGCGCGTCCACCGCCGGGGTGAGGGCGTCGACCATGGTCTTGTCGCCCACCTCGGCCTTGCCGCGGGCGACCACGCCCTCGAGCCCCGCCCGCAGTGCCTTCGCGAAGGTCTCGGGGTCGAGCGTCGCGGCCCCGCCGGTGGCCGGCGCCATCCGCAGGAACAGCGTGCCGTACAGCGGGCCGCTCGCTCCCCCGACCGACTTGACCAGCGTCATCCCCGTCTGCTTGAACAGCGCCGCCGGGTCGTCGGGGGGCGTCGCCGACAGGGACTCGACCACCGCGCTCATGCCGCGGTGCATGTTGGCGCCGTGGTCGGCGTCGCCGATGGCGGCGTCGAGGGAGGTCAGCTCGTCCTTGTGCTCGGCCACGGATGCGGCGAACGTCCGCAGCCAGCGCTGCAGGGTGTCGAGGTCGACATCGGCCATCACATGCCCCATCGCAGGCCGGAGGTGGCCACCGGCGCGTCCCAGAGCCGCAGGAGCTCGTCGTCGAGCTGCGTGATGCTGACCGAGCACCCGGCCATGTCCAGGCTGGTGACGTAGGGCCCGACCAGGCTGCGGACCGGCACGACGCCGGCCTTGTCCAGGAGGGCGGCGATCTCGCCGTACATCAGGTACAGCTCGAGCAGCGGTGTCGCGCCCGTCCCGTTGACGAACACGAGCACGCCGCCCCCGCCGGTGAAGTCGCGGTCCGCGAGCACGGGGTCGACGAGCATCGGGGCGATCTCGTGCGCGGGTGCGAGCGGGACGCGACGCCGGCCCGGCTCGCCGTGGATGCCGATCCCGATCTCGATCTCGTCGTCGGGGAGGTCGAAGGTGGGGCTGCCCTTGGCCGGGACGGTGCAGGACGTCAGCGCCATCCCCATGCTGCGGGAGTTGTCGTTGACGCGGCGGGCCAGGTCGGCGAGCTCGGACAGGCTGCGCCCCTGCTCGGCGGCGGCGCCGACGATCTTCTCGACGGCGATGGCGGCACCGGTCCCGCGTCGCCCGGCGGTGAAGAGGCTGTCCTCGACGGCGACGTCGTCGTTCATCACCACGGCCTCGACGGCCGTGTCGGTCTCCGCGGAGGCGAGCTCGGCCGCCATGTCGAAGTTCATGACGTCGCCGGTGTAGTTCCAGACGAGGTGGAGCACGCCGGCGCCGCCGTCGATGTTCTTGGTGGCCTCGGCCATCTGGTCGGGCACGGGCGAGGTGAAGACCTCGCCGGCGCAGACCGCGTCGAGCATCCCGGGGCCGATGAACCCGGCGTGTGCGGGCTCGTGGCCGCTGCCCCCGCCGGAGAGCAGCCCGACCTTGCCCGACACGGGCGCGTCGGCGCGGTAGATGATCCGGTTCTCGTGGTCGACACGCAGCTCGGGATGCGCGCGGTCCAGCCCGCGCAGGGACTCCGCGACGAGGTCGGCCGGGTCGTTGAGAAGCTTCTTCATGATTCGACTCCTGACGGTGAGCGCCGAGCCGACGATGGTCGTTCCGCCTGGTCCGGGCAAGGGTCCGGACGGCCGAGACGATCAGCGATCGGCCCGCGCGAGCCACCACGCCACGACATCTCTCTTGGTGTAGCCGACCGGTCGCCCGACGTCACCGGATCCGGGCTCGTCCGGTGATGCCATCGCCCGCCGGAGGCCGTCGGCGAGGCTCGCCGGGTCGCCCGGGACGGTCAGGGTGACCAGCGGGTGCCCGCGCAGGTCGTCCGCGAGGCCCGTCTCCGTCGTCGTCACCACGCGGCAGCCGTGCGTCAGCCCCTCCACCAGCGGCAGCCCGATCTGCTCGCGCCACCGCCGGAGCCGGACCGACGGCATGGCGACCACGGCGCTCGAGCGCAGGAGCTCGTGCACGACCTCCCGGGGCGGGGCACGCCGGATCGACACCCCGGCCGGCAGGTCCGGCTCGCCCTCCCCAGCGGGGTCGCACACCACCATCCGCCAGCCCTGCTCCACCGCGCCCGCGCGTTCCCAGGCCTCCATGAGCACGGGGAACCCCTTGCGCGCGCTGGGGGCACCGAGGACCAGGACGGTGCGGTCGCGGGGCGCCCCGGTCGGGGGCCCGCACACCCGGCAGGCGTCGAGCCGCGGCGTCAGGACGGTGTGGCGCGCGCGTCGCAGCGACCACCCGAACGCCCGCCGGTAGTTCTCGGACGCGCCGGTCGTCCCGAACACCACCGCGTCGAGCAGCAGGAGGGACAGGCCGAGACCGACGGTGGCGAGCCGCGTCGCCGCCGCGCCGAGCACGGGCCGGTCGTCGAGGGACGGGAAGCTCAGCCGCTCGCGCGCGTCGAGGTTCTCGATGGCGTAGGTCGCGACCCGCACGCGGCGCCGGCCCGGACGCACCGCGCGCAGCACCTTGAGCAGCAGGACGGAGCGCAGGGCCCGGACCCACTCCCCGACCCACAGCGGCTCCGCGACCTCGAGGAGCTCGAGGTCGGGGTCCTGCAGGGCCCGCAGCAGCGCCGGCCAGCTGAAGGGCCGGACGTCCGGGTGCGCCAGCAGGGCGGGGTCGGCGTCCCCGAGCTCCGAGGTCACGAGCAGCACCTGGCCAGCCGGCATCTCCTCCACCACCGAGCTCCGCAGGTTCGGGACGATCCGCAGCGTCTGCACCGCAGCTGGTACCCCGCCGGCGCCGGGCCAATCCGGCTGTCGGGCACCTCTCAGAGATCCATCGTGGGCAGTTGAATGGTGTACAACCGAACTGTCGGTCGGGGCTGGCACGGTGCGAGGAGGCACAGACGGTGGAGCGCGCTCGCCGACCCCGGGTGACCGTCGGGATCACGTCCGACGGCGACGTGCTCGCCGACGGATGGCTGGCCGAGAGGGCCCGCGGCGGTGATGTCGCCGCCTACGAGGTGCTCGTCCGGCGGCACCGCGACCGCATCCGCGGGATCGCGCTGCGGGTGCTCGGCAACACCGCCGACGCCGACGACGTCACCCAGGACGTCGTGATCGGGCTCTGGACCGCGCGATCGGGGTACGACGGCGCCGCCGCCTTCACCACCTGGCTGCACCGCGTCGTCGTCAACCGCTGCCTCAACCACCGCCGCGCCCAGCGCCCCACCGGCGAGCTGACCGAGATCCTGCACCCGGTCGCGCGGGGCCCCGAGGACTCCGTGGTGGCCGGCGAGCACGTCGCCGCGGGCCTGCGGGCGATCGCGGCGCTCCCCGACGAGCTGCGCGTGCCGCTGGTGCTGGTGCACCTCGAGGGCCTGAGCTACCGGCAGGCGGCGGCCGTCACCGGGCTGTCGGAGGCCACGCTGCGCGGGCGTCTCGCCCGCGCCCGCGCGCGGCTGACGGCCGAGATGACGCCGTGGGCCGTCGAGGAGCTCGCCGTCGCGGGGTGAGCTCCGGAGGGTCCGCCGTGGCCCCTCGCTGCGCTACCGTCGCCCCCTGCCCGGCCGCCGAGGACGGAGGCGGTTCTGTGTCGCCGACGGGATGGCTCGGGGAGCGCGGCGCCGTGCGGTGGCGGCGTGTGGCCGTGGCGGCCGTGCTGGCGGCCGGCCTGGTCGTCGAGGCCGTCCACCAGATCCGCGCCGGCGACCACGCGCCGGACCTCGCGATCATCGACGACTGGCTCCACGCCGGGCTCATCCTCGCCTCGAGCGCTGTCTGCGTGTGGGGCGCCCGCCGCCGGAAGACGAGCCCGTCCCGAGGCGCGTGGTGGTGCTTCGCCGCGGCGCTGCTGATCTTCGCCCTCGCGGAGCTCCTGTGGGGAGCGCTGTACGGCGACGGCGGCGACGTGCCCACCCCGAACCCCACCGACGTGCTCTATCTCGGGACCTACCCGCTCTTCATGGCGGGCCTCGTCCTGATGGTGCGGGCCCGGGTGGTCGACATCCCCTGGCACCGCTGGCTCGACGGGTTCGTCCTGGTGCTCCTCGTCGCCACCCCCGGCGTCCTGCTCGTGATCGTCCCGGTGCTGCAGAACGCCCCGATCGACCCGGCGGGGCAGGTCGTCGCCGTGGCCTATCCCCTCGGCGACGTGCTGCTCATCGGCGCCCTGCTCGGCACGCTCCCGCTGATGTCCTGGCACCTGTACGGCAGCTGGCCGTGGGTCGGCGCCGGGCTCGTGTGCCTGACCGTCGCCGACGCCGCCTACAGCCTCACCGCCGCCGACGTCGTCGCCCACCGCGGCCCCTACGACTTCCTCTGGAGCGCCGGCGCGCTCGCGTTCGCCGTCGGCGCCACCAGGCTGCCCGGCCACCCCCGACCGTCGCGGGAGATCACCGGCTGGCCCGCGATCGCCCTGCCGCTGTTCGCCCAGGCGGTCGCCGTCGCCACCCAGGTCTACGGGTGGTTCCGGCCGCTGCCGCCCGCCGAGCGGCTGCTGACCATCGCCGTGCTGGTCCTCGGGATCGCGCAGATCATCGTCTCGCGGCCCCGGCCGTCGGACGAGACGGACCAGCCGGCCGGGGCGGGGGCGGCGGGCGGCGCTACGCCGCCTCGACCTTCGGCATGATGTCGTTCTTGATGCGCTTGAGGTCGTCGAGCGTCTTCGCCACGGGCACGTCGGTGAAGGGCGGCCAGATCAGCGGCATCGTCAGACCGGCCTCCTTGTAGGCCTTGAGCCGGTCGGTGAGCTGCTTCTCGGTGCCCACCAGCAGGTTGGACGCGACGCCGTTGTCGCTCTGGTCGGTCTCCTCGTCGGTGATGACCGTCCAGATCATGCTGCAGATCTCGAGGTCCTTCGAGCGCTTCGGGCTCCCGATCTCCTCGAACTGCTGGTCGATGGCCGTGAGCCACTTCCCGAGGCTGTCCGGCGAGTCCTGGATGCCGATGAACCCGTCGAGGTCGTACTTCGAGATGCGCTTCGCCGCCCGCAGCGGGTCCTTGAGCCCGCTCATGAAGATCGGCGGGCGCGGCTGCTGCAGGGGCTTCGCGCCGAAGCCGCAGCGGTCGAAGTCGGCGAACTCGCCGTGGTACTCGAAGTGCTCGTTGGCCCAGATGCCCTGCAGCACCTCGATCGTCTCGCGGACGTGCTTGTGCCGCTTCGGGAAGATGTGCGCGGCGCTCGCGGCCGCGAACTCCTCGGGCATCCACCCGGCCCCGAGGCCGACGTTCAGGCGGCCTCCGGCGAGGTGGTCGATCGTCGCGAGCTCCGCGGCGAGCACCCCGGGCGCGCGGAACGGGGTGTCGATGATGCTCATCCCGATCCGCACCGTCGACGTCTTCGCCGCGAGCCACGGGATCAGCGGGAAGCCCTGGAAGAAGCCTCCCGTCGAGGCCACGGGGAGGGCGTTGGGGAGCCCGTCCATCATGCCGAACGAGTACTGGAGCTCCCCGCGGTCCGAGGCCTCCGGGACGACGATCCGGTCCAGGGTCCAGACGGAGTCGAACGCGAGCTCCTCGGCGAGGTCGGTCAGGTCCTCGAGCTCCTTGATGGTGACCTCGGTACGGAAGTTCGGCAGGTAGAGAGCGAGCTTCATCGGGGACGGTCTCCTTGCCCTCGGAGCGACGTGCGTCACAGCGGCCGACGATGACGCTCCCGCACCTCCTGATCCAGGGCAAGGGTTGCGTCCAACCGGAGCACCTCCCGCGACACCGGCCCTGCTGGCATGATCCGCACTCCGATGACCCTGACCTCCGACCATCCCGGGACCTCCCGCCGTCCCGGGACCTTCGCCGAGCTCTGGCTGCGCGCCGTCGACCGGTACGCCGACCGCCCGTTCCTCGTGTTCCGCAGCGAGGACGGCGAGATCGACACGTGGACCTACGACGAGTTCGACGGCCTCGTCCGCGACACCATGGCGCTGCTCGCGGCGCACGGCGTCGGCCGCGGGGACGCGGTGCACCTGTGCCTGCGCAACTGCCCCGGGTTCATCGCGCTCTGGCTCGCCACGACGGAGCTCGGCGCCTGGATGGTGCCCGTCGACCCGGCGTCGACGAGCCGGGACGTCGAGACCCAGCTCGCCCGCGTGACCCCGAAGATGGGCTTCTACGCGAGGTCGCGGAAGGACACCTACCTCGCCGGCGCGGAGGGTGCGGGCCTGCGGAGCATCGCCCTCGAGGAGACCGCCGCGGACGTGCGACCCGGCGGACGCCTGCGGGCCGGGGACGGCCGGACCGCCGAGGTGGAGGCCGTGGAGCCGGGCACCCGGCTCGCCGTCATGTTCACCTCGGGCACGACGTCGCAGCCCAAGGGCGTCGTGCTGACCCAGGCCAACTACCGCCACGTCGCCGCGGGCATGGCGGACGCCGCGGACCTCGGCGCCGACGACCGGTGGCTGGTCACCCTGCCGCTGTTCCACGCGAACGCGCAGTTCTACTGCTTCGCCCCGGCGATCGAGGTCGGCGCCTCCGTCGCCCTGACCGCGACCTTCTCGGCGAGCGGGTGGGTCGCCACGGCGACCGGGCTCGGCGCCACCCACGCCAGCCTGTTCGCCGCGCCCGTGCGCATGATCCTGGCGCGGACCCCCGAGGGCACCCCGCCCGCCGGGCTGCGCCACGTCTGGTTCGCCCAGAACCTGGGCCGGGACCACCACCGCGAGTTCTCCGAGCTCGTCGGCACCCTGCCGCGCCAGGTCTACGGGATGACCGAGACGACCACGGTCGTCACCGCCGACCGCGGCGATCCGCCGAGCCACGAGCTGATCGGGGAGCCGCTGCCCGGTCGCCGGGTCCGCCTCGTCGACCCGTCCACCCACGCCGATGTCGAGCCCGGCACGCCCGGGATGATCATCGTGGCGGGCGAGCGCGGCGTCGACCTGTTCGCGGAGTACCTCGACGACCCCGCGGTCACCGACCGCACGTTCACCACGGACGCCGACGGCGTCACCTGGCTGGTCACGGGCGACCTCGCCAGGGAGACCGAGACCGGCGCCCTGCGCTTCGTCGGACGCGCCGACGACGTCATCAAGGTGGCCGGGGAGAACGTCAGCCTCACCGAGGTCGAGGCGGTCCTCGCCCAGGCGCCGGGCGTGCTCGAGGTGGCGGTCGTCGCCCGCGCCGACGCGATGCGCGACCAGGTGCCCGTGGCCTACGTCGTCGCCCGCGACCCGGACCACGCCCCGACCGTCGACGAGCTCGCCACCTGGGCCGCCGGTCAGCTCACGCCGCAGGCCCGGCCGCGCGAGTGGCACCTCATCGACAGCCTCCCCCGCACCAGCGTCGGCAAGGTGCGCCGCTTCAAGATCGGTACCGACGACGCCTGAGCGGCGAATCTGCCGACGCCGGGCGTTTGTTGCTCATCCGGCGCGACCGTGGGTGTGATGTGGGCCTCACCATGACCCTCGGGAGGTCGTCGATGGCCGACACCATGAAGGCGCTCGCATTCCTCGGCATCGGGAAGGTCGGGCTCGTCGAGCGTCCGATCCCCACCGCCGGCCCCGGCGATGCGGTCGTCCGGACGACGAAGGCGCTGATCTGCACCTCCGACGTCCACACCGTCGCCGGCCTGCTGCCGGTCCCCGAGGGACGCCTGCTCGGGCACGAGAGCGTCGGCGTGGTCCACGAGATCGGCGAGGGCGTCACGTCGGTGCAGGTGGGCGACCGGGTCGCGGTCAACGCCGTCACCCCGGACGGCACGTGCGACAACTGCCAGGCCGGCTACACGTCGCAGTGCGGCGGCCCGCTCGGCGGCTACCGCTTCACCGTCCAGAAGGACGGCAACATGGCGGAGTACTTCCACGTCAACGACGCCGACTACAACCTCGCCCCGATCCCCGAGGGCCTCGCCGACGAGGTCGCGGTCTACGCCTGCGACATGCTCTCGACGGGACTCATCGGCTCCGAGAACGCCAACATCCCCGTCGGCGGCTCCGTGGCGATCTTCGCCCAGGGCGCGGTGGGTCTCTCCGCGACGCTCGGCGCCAAGCTCCGGGGTGCGGGGTTGGTGATCACCGTCGAGGGCCTGGCGAACCGGCAGGCGATGTCCCGGCAGTTCGGCGCCGACGTGGTGATCGACCCGGCGTCGGGCAACGTGGCCGAGCAGATCACCGAGATGACGAACGGCGGGGCGGACTCCACGGTGGAGGCGCTGGGCAACCAGGCCACCTTCGAGGGCGCGCTCTACGCGACGCGTCCCGGCGGGACGCTGTCGAACGTCGGGTACCACGGGGAGTCCGGCCCGACGGTCGTCATGCCGCTCGACGCGTGGGGTCTGGGCATGGCCGGCAAGAAGATCGTCACCGACCTCTGCCCCGGCGGCCGCCTGCGCATGGAGCGGCTGATGCGCCTGCTCTCCAACGGCAAGATCGACCCCACGCCGATGACGACCCACCAGATGGGCATCGACGACGTCGAGGAGGCCTTCGACATGATGACCCACAAGCGCGACGGGATCATCAAGCCGCTGATCACCTTCTGATCACCCCTCCCCCTCTCACCCCTCCGCCTCCCGGTCGGCCGGGCCACCGCCCGGCGGCCGGGGGGCGTTGAGGCGGAAGCCGACGCCCACCAGGCGGACGACGAGGGCCACGGCGGCGCCGACGAGCGTCCAGACCAGGCCGCCGACGCCCGCCCGCGCCGCCAGCACGACGACCGCGGCGCCCAGCATCGCCGGGATCGCGTAGAGCTCGCTGCTCAGCACGCTGGGGACGCGGCGCACGAGGACGTCGCGGATCGTGCCCCCGCCCGCCGCGGTGATCGTGCCGAGCAGGATCGCCTGCCCGGTCCCCGCGCCGTGGACGAGGGCCGTCGTCGCCCCCGTCACCGCGAAGAGGCTCAGCCCGAGCGCGTCGAAGACCGTGATCGGCAGGGTGAGGCGCTCGAGCTGCCCGGCCGCCGCGAACGCGACCAGCCCGCCGGCGGTGGCCACCGTGAGGTAGCGCCAGTCGCTGAACGTCGCCGGGGGCAGCGCGCCGAGCAGGACGTCGCGCAGGATGCCGCCGCCCAGGGCCGTGATCATCCCGAGCGTCACCACCCCCACGATGTCGAGCCGCGCGAAGCGGATCCCGGTGAACGCGCCGTTCAGGGCGAACGCGAACGTCCCGGCGAGGTCCAGGACGAGCGCCGTCGTGACGGCCGCGGGCGATCCGGTCATGTCCCCATCAACCCACGCCCGGCCGCTCCCGCGGCTCCGGGGTTCGCGGGACGGGCGAACTAGAGTCCCGTCCGTGATCGCAGCGGTTCGGCTGACGACGCGGGGGCACATCGACCTCGCGCGCGTGTCCTCCGCGCTCTGTCGTCCCTGACGCCGATCGCTCCCGGGCCTCCGCGCCCCTCGCTCTCCTCCCCCACGCCCCGTCGCGGCGATCTCGTGCGCCCTCCCGGGCGGACGACGCCGCGCGTCGGCGGCCGCCGTCGAAAGGACCCCGTTGAGCACCACGACCAGCACGGACGCCCCCGCCACCGACGAGCAGCTCGACGAGACCTTCGCCCCGGTGTTCGCCCGGATCGCCGAGGGCGCCGTGCAGCGCGAGCAGGACCGCTCGCTGGCCCGGGACGAGGTGGCCGCCCTCAACGAGGTGCGGTTCGGGGCGCTGCGCGTGCCGGTGGAGCTCGGCGGCTACGGAGCCTCGGTGCGCCAGCTGTTCCGGCAGCTGGTGAACCTGGCCGCGGCGGAGTCGAACCTGCCGCAGGCCCTGCGGGTGCACTGGTGGTTCGTCGAGGAGCAGCTCCTCGCCGAGCCCGGACCCGAGCAGGAGCGCTGGCTGCGGGCGGTCGCCGACGGCCGCCTCGTCGGCAACGCCATCAGCGAGCCGGGGGTCGGGGCCATCGACCGCTACCGCACGACGGTGACGCCGGACGGCGCGGACCTGCGCCTCAGCGGCACCAAGTACTACAGCACCGGCAGCCTCTACGCCGACCACATCGTCGTCGCCGCCGACCAGGACGGTGAGCGGGTCGCGGTGCTGGTCGACGCCGACGCCGAGGGCGTGACCCAGCACGACGACTGGGACGGCTTCGGCCAGCGCCTCACCGCCAGCGGCACCACCGAGTTCGACGGCGTGGCCGTGCCCGGCGACCGGGTGCTCGGCCCGGGGTACGGCACGCCCGGGCGCACCTACGGGACCGCCTACCTGCAGCTGGTGCAGCTCGCGGTGCTCGCCGGGATCGCCCAGCGCGCCACCGACGACGTCGCCGCGTGGGTGCGCGACCGCACCCGCACCTTCACCCACGCCGCGGCGGACCTCCCGCGGCACGACCCGCTGGTGCAGCAGGTGATCGGCCGGCTCTCCTCGGCCGCGTACTCGGCGCGCACGATCGTGCTCGACATCGCCGGGCAGCTCGAGCACATCCTCGCCACCGACAGCGCGGACGCCGACCTGCTCGACCGCGTCGAGTTCGACGTCGCCCGCGCCCAGGCCGCCGTCATCCCGTCGGTCCTCGACGCCACCACGCAGCTCTTCGAGGTCGGCGGGGCCTCGATCACGTCCGAGTCGTTGCGCCTGGACCGCCATTGGCGCAACGCACGCACGATCTCGGTGCACAACCCGCTGATCTACAAGCTCCAGACCGTCGGCGACCACGTCCTCAACGGCTCCGACCTGCCCTACGCGTGGAGCGCCGGGGCCCGCTGACCGGCCGTGCTCGCTCAGTGCCCCCGGAACGCCTCGGCCAGCCACCAGGACGGGCCGTCGGAGGTCACCTTCGCGTCGAGCAGCAGCGGGCGGTCGCGCGGGCCGTCGAGCCACTCCCCCACGATCGCGAGGTCCGCGCCCGACCGGACCACGGCCGCGTCGCACCCGTAACCGCGGGCGATCGCGGCGAGGTCGGTGTCGGGGAAGCGCACGGTCCCGTGGTCGGCGTCGGCGAAGTGGTGGAACTCGGCGCCGTACCCCGCGTCGTCGTACACCACCACGACCATCCCCAGCCCCAGCCGCACGGCCGTCTCGAGCTCGGCGATCCCCATGAGGAAGCCGCCGTCGCCGCACGCCGCGACGGCGAGGCGGTCCGGACGGGCCAGCGCGGCCCCGAGACCGGTGGCGAGGCCGAGCCCGATCGACTGGAAGGCCTGGGTGAAGCAGAAGCCGGCCGCGTCGGGGACGGCGAGGTAGCCGGCCGGGTAACCCATGAAGTTGCCGGAGTCCACGGCGACGGTCCGCTCGGCGGGCAGCAGCGCGTCGAGCGCGGCCGACAGGGTGCGCGGGTCGATGCGGTCCGACCCCGCGACGTCCGCTGGCGCCGCGTGCCGGCCGTCGGTGCGCAGGCGGCTCGCGACGGCGTCGGTGCGGTAGCCGACCGACTCGCCGACGTTCTCCCGCACGTCGCGGGCCGTCGCGGCGACGTCGCCGAGCACGCCCAGGTCGACCGGACGCTGGGCGCCGAGCGCGTCGGCCGTGTCGTCGACCTGCACCAGCGTCGCGTCGCCGAGCAGTGCCCCGTGCCGGGTGGTCCACATCGTCAGCGAGGCGCCCCAGGCGACGACGAGGTCGGCGCCGGTGATCAGCTCGGCGGCCAGTGGGGTGGAGAAGCCCCCGGAGATGCCGAGCGACCACGGACGGCCGGCGAAGAGCCCGTGCGCCACCGCGGACGTCGCGAGCAGCGCACCGCAGGCGTCGGCGAGCGTCTCGAGCTCCGCACGGGCGTGCCGTGCGCCGCGCCCGGCGATGAACACCGGGCGCTGCGCGCCGTCGAGCAGCGCGGCGAGCGCGGCCACCGCGCCGGGGTCGGGGCGGGGCGCGCGCCAGGTGGTCCGCGCCGGGGCGGGCGCCGGGTCCGCGGGCGCGGCCTGCACGTCGAGGGGCAGGTTGAGCACGACGGTCCGGCGCTGGTCACGGCAGGTGCCGTAGGCGCGGACGACATCCGCGGCCGCCGAGGCCGGCGAGTGCACCCGCTCCGCGACGGCGCCGACGGAGCGCGCCACGGCGTCCTGGTCGATCCGGAAGTTCGACCGCACGGCCGCTCCGGCGGTCTCGGCGGCGAGCACCAGCAGCGGGGTGCGGCTCTTCGCCGCCTCGGCGATGCCGGTCAGCGCGTTGGTCAGCCCGCAGCCCTGGTGCAGGGTGACGACGGCGACCTCTCCCGAGGTCCGGGCGTACGCGTCGGCCATCGTCGCCGCGCCGCCCTCGTGGCGGGCGGCGACGTACGGGACGCCTGCCGCGCGCAGCGCGTTGGTGACGTGGAAGTTGCCGCTGCCGACGACGCCGAACGCGTGCCCGACGCCCAGCTCCGCCAGGAGCGTGCCGACCCGGTCGGCGACCGTCACGTCTCCACCAGCGCCAGCACGCGCGTCGGACTCCCCGACCCGCCGACGATCGGCAGCGGGCACACCACCAGCACGGCGCCGGTGGCGGGGAGCCGGCCGAGGTTGCGCAGGCTCGTCAGGCCCCACTTGTGCGCACCCATGAGGAAGTGGTGGCACGCGAACGGCGGGTCGAAGCCGCCCGCGGCGCCGGCGTCGGTGCCGACGGTCTCGACGCCGAACCCCGCCAGCGGCGAGGACTGCGCGATCCAGCGCGCGCACTCGGCCGACACCCCCGGGGTGTGCGGGCCGGCCTCGTCGGCGTTCATGAACGCGTCCTGCGTCCCGCCGCGGGCCTCCCACCCGGTGCGGTAGAGCAGCCACCCGCCCTCGGGCAGCGGGCCGTGCTCGGCCTGCCAGGCCTCGATGTGGGCGACCTCGAGCAGGAAGTCGGGGTCGCCCTCGACCTCGCGGCTCATGTCGATCACGACGACCGGCGCGACGAGCAGCCCCATCGGCGCCTGCGAGACGTCGACGCCGTCCCGGCCGGTCACCCAGTGGTTCGGGGCGTCGAGGTGGGTGCCGGTGTGCTCGCCGGTGTGGATGTCGTTCCAGTACCAGGCGGGGCCGCGGTCGTCGTAGCGGGAGAGCTCCTCGAGCCGGAACCGCGAGGTGTTCGCGAACGGCGCGGGCAGCTCGAGGATCGGCGTCGACTCCTGCAGCGGCGTCGTCAGGTCGATGACCTCGACGCTCCCGGAGCGGGTCGCGGTCACCAGGGCGGACAGGACGGACACGGGGTCTCCTCGGTGGGGCGTGACTCAGTAGATGCGGCGCAGGCGCGCCGCCAGCGGGCGCCCGTCGGGATCCAGCACCCTGCGGTACGCGGGGCCCGTGATCCAGCGCTGCCGCCAGGTCTGGTCGACCTGCTCGTGCCCGGGGGCGTGGCGACGGAGGCGCCCGGGCGGACGCGCACCGGGCGCCCCGTCCGCGTGCCAGGCGTCGAGCGCGGCGGCCCGATCCCGCACGGTACGCGCGGCAGCGTCGGGATCGAGCAGGGCCGCGTCGTCCACCTCGAGGTGCTCGCGCATCAGCTCGAGGCGCAGCCGGCGGGCGAAGCCCCGGGCTCCGTCGCCCAGGCCCCCCGGGTCCGCGGGGGCACGCCCGTCGCGCTCGGAGTCGAGGATCGCGGCCGCCAGCTCGGAGTCGTGGGTCCAGGACCGGGTGTTGAAGTTGTTGCTCCCGACCGTGGCCCAGACGTCGTCGACGACGCAGATCTTCGCGTGCACGTAGACCGGGCGCGCCTCGTCGTTCTCGACGTCGAGGATCTGCACGCGGTCGCCGCCGGCCTCGTGGACCATCGCGATCGCCTCACGCTGCCCGACCGACGCCGGGGTCGGGCCGTCGTCGCGGTCGGGACGCGGGACGACGGCGATCAGGTGCAGCTGCGGGGCACGGCGCAGTGCGGCGGCGAACACGCGCGCGACGTCGGCGGACCACAGGTACTGGTCCTCGACGTAGACCAGCCGCTGCGCCCGGCCCAGCACCTTGATGAACGCACGGGCGAGGCTGCGCTCGCCCCCCGGGGCGAACGGGTGCGCGGGCCGCCGCTGCGGATAGGTGCGCAGGATCTGGATCGCGCACCCTCCGACCCGCGGCGGGTCCGGTGCCGGGTCCGGGAGCGACGATCCCCGCCGCGGCAGGCCGTGGAGGAGGTCGGGGACGACGTGCCAGGGCAGCCGGGCCAGCGGCGCCGGGTCGTCCCACCGCTCGGCGATGACGTCGTGCAGGTCCCGGACGACCGGTCCGCGCAGCTCGACCTGGGCGTCGTGGCGGGGGCTGCGGGTGTACTCGTCGCCGGACGCCGCCGACTGCGGATCGCCCCGGTGGACGATGTCGTCGCGGGCGCCGAGGACGAGGTCGATGCCGCCGACGTAGGCGACGTCGTCGTCCGGGTCGCGGTGCCGGAGGACGACGATCTTCTGGTGGTGGCTGCCCAGCGGGCGGATCCGCTGGTCGAGCAGCACCTCGCCGCCCGCGGCGAGGACCGCCGCCGCGAGCCGGCGGTTCTGCGCGACGTGGTAGCCGAACACCTCGAGGTGCGAGCGCCACAGCAGCCCGCGCACCAGGGCCCCGCGGCGCGCCGCACCCGTGAGGACCTCGGCGACCGTCGGTCCGCCGTCGCCGAGCTGCTGGTCGCCGTCGCCCCGCCAGCCGGCGAACAGCACCAGGTCGCCGTCGCCGGTCGCCGCCACGCGCTCGGTGAGCGCGCGGTAGTAGGCGCTCCCGTGCACCCGCAGGTGCACGGCGTTGCCCTCGGTCCACGCCCGCAGCCGGGTCGCCGGGTTGTCGCGCTCGGCGCGCGTGAGGAACCAGTCCTCGATCCGCGGCGCGCCGCGCCGTGGCCCGATCCCCAGCACCTCGCACAGCCCGGGCAGCAGCTCCTCGCCGTTCGGGGCCTCCACGACCGGCGGGCTGCCCTCGTCGCCGGCGGACGTCCGGTCGTCCCCGACGTCGACGAGCCGGCGCAGCGCGATGACCGCGACCCGCCCCGGGTGGTCGCGGGCGAAGTCCGCGAAGAGCTGGGGGTCGTGGCCTGCGTCGTCGCCCACGAGCACGAAGGTGGTGTCCGGGTGCCGGGCCACCAGCCGCTCGAGCACGGCGCGCTTGCTCTCCAGGCCCGCGCCGAAGAACCAGCCCGTGAAGATGCCGCGCCCGGCCATCAGCACCGTGCCCGGCGGGTAGTGGTCGTGGCGCAGGATCCGCCGCAGCGGGCGGGCGAGCCGGATCGGCAGGGCCGTCAGGAAGAACACGGAACCCCCGACCCCGCCCTCGACCAGCGTCCGCAGCACCCGCTGCATGCCGAGCTGCGACCGGCGGTCCTGCGGGCCCCGGGTCGCCAGCGCGCGCAGCCGGCCCCACTGCCGGCGCAGCGGCGCGATCCGCAGGATGGCGTCGATGTCGTAGACCACGGCGTAGGTCGGCTGCCCGGTGGTCACCGTGCGCATCGTCGCGGGCGGGCGGGCCGAGGACAAGCGTTGTCAGGCCGTCGCCGTGATCAGCCAGCAGGCGGCGGTGAAGGCCACCTCGTCCTCCCGGACGAACGGGGCGAGGGCCGGGCGGACGCGGTCGGCGACGCGGGCCCTGGTCGCGTCCTCCCGCCCGGCGAGCGCGCGGCCGACCGGGCCCATCAGGGTCAGGTAGGCCTCCAGCTCGCTCGCGGGGAAGGTGCACTCGCGGTCGACCGGCTCGACGGTGACCTCGCCCCACCCGGCGCCGCGGAGCATCGTCGCCGTGCGCTCGCCGTCGGCGAGGCCGAACTGGCCCGGGACCCCGGGCACGGCCGGGGGCACGTCGAGCAGGCCGGCGGCCGCCTCCGGCGCCGCGGTCATGAAGGGGTTCTCCCCGGGGTCGCGCCAGACGATCGCGCGCAGCGCGCCGCCGGGGGAGGCCGCCAAGCGGAGGTTGGCGAACGCCGCCGGCGGGTCGTCGAAGAACATCACCCCGAACCGGGAGGCGACCACCCGCGGCCCGGGACCGAAGTCGTGGCGCTGCGCGTCGGCGGCGACGAAGGGCACGTCCAGGCCCGCGTGCGACACCCGCTCGCGGGCGGCGGCCAGCATGGGCTCGGAGACGTCCACCCCCGTCACCGCCGTGCCCGGGCCGAGCCGTCGCGCGAGGGCGAGGGTCGTGGCCCCGGTGCCGCACCCGACGTCGAGCACCGAGGGGAGGCCGGGCGCGGCGTCGGCGACGCGGTCGACCAGGAGCTCCTCCAGCGGGACGTACATGGCGTCCAGGACGTGCTGCATCCGCACCCACGCCCCGCCGCCGGGTCCGTTCCACTGCGCCGCCTGCTCCGTCACCGTCCGCCCGCCTCTCGTCGCCGTGCCCCGTGACCATGCCGCGACGGCGCGGTCGGCGCACCTGGTCCCCCGCCCCGGCGGCTGGTCCGGGCCCGCGCGCTGGTGGACGCTGGGGTGCGTGGGCACGGAGCTGGGTCCCTATCGCCTGGGCCCGGTGCTGGGCAGGGGCGGGATGGGCGAGGTGTACCGGGCGTGGGACACGCGCCGCGGGCGCTGGGTCGCGCTCAAGCTGCTCCACCCCGGGTTCGGCGCCGATCCGGCCTACCGGCGCCGGTTCCGGCGCGAGGCGGAGGCCGCGGCGGACCTGCGCGAGCCGCACGTGGTGCCGGTGCACGACTTCGGCGAGATCGACGGCCAGCTGTTCCTCGACATGCGCCTCATCGACGGCACGGATCTCGGCACCGTCCTGGTCGAGGGCCCGCTCGCTCCCCCGCGCGCGGTCGACCTGATCACGCAGGTCGCCGCCGCGCTCGACGCCGCCCACGCCGCCGGTCTGGTCCACCGCGACGTCAAGCCGTCGAACGTGCTGGTGGGGCCGGGCGACTTCGCCCACCTGGCCGACTTCGGCATCGCCCGCTCCACCGGATCGGAGACCGCCGAGGGCTCGGTGATCGGGACCATGGCCTACATGGCCCCGGAGCGGCTGCGGGCCGAGCCCGCGGACGCACGCTCCGACGTGTACTCCCTGGCCTGCCTGCTGCACGAGTGCCTCACCGGCTCGCCGCCCTTCGTCGCCGAGGACCCGTCCGCGCTCGTCGACGCCCACCTGCGCCTGCCCCCGCCCGCCCTCACCGACGACACGATCCCGCCGGCGCTGCGCCGCGTCATCGCCCGCGGCATGGCGAAGGAGCCCGGGGACCGGCCCGCGGGCGCCGGGGCGTTCGCCGCGGAGGCGAGGGCGGCCCTGCACACGCGGGCGACCGCGCGCCTCACCCGGCTCGTCCCGTCCAACCGGCTCGTCCGGGGCTGGCGTCGCTGGTCGCCGCCCCTCCCCGGCCGGTGGGCCCGCCGGATCCTCGGCGTCGCGCTCGCGGTCCTGCTCCTCGTCGTGGGGATCGCCGCGGTGCGCCGCTATGTCGGCGAGGGGATCTCCGTCGGGTACAGCCCGGTCGCGGTGGCCTTCTCCGCCGACGGCGCGGACGCCTTCATCGCCAACGCGGGCGACCGGTTCGTCTCGGTGTACGACACCGGCCGGCGGGTCCGCGTGGGCGAGATCCTCCTCGAGGGCGAGACCGTGGGCGCCGTCGCCGACCCCGCGGGCGAGCAGCTGTTCGTCACCACCACCCGCCGCGACCGGCACGCCCTGTCCGTGATCGACATGCGCACCTCCGCCGTCGTCGCGGGCGTCGCCCTCCCCCGGGCCCCGGTCGCCGTGCCGGTGGTGGACGCCCGCCGCACGACGGCCTTCGTCCCGACGCCCCGGGGCATCGACGTCGTCGACCTGCGGGGACGGGGTGTCGTGGGCACCCTCAACCGCACGGCCACCGGGCTCGCGCCGAGCGCGGACGGCACCCGCCTGCTCACCGTCGACGACCGCCGCTCGACCGCCGAGGTCGTCGACGTCGCCAGCCGCTCGACGGTGACGTCGATCCCCCTCGAGGCGCCGGCACGCAGCGCGGTCGCGTCGCCCGACGGCACGAGGGTCTACCTCGGCAGCGCGGATCCGCGGCACGCCCTGACCGTCGTCGACCCCGTCGCGGGGGCCGTCGTCGACTCCGTGGCGCTGCCCGGTCCCGTCTCGGCGCTGACCATCTCCCGCGACGGCCGCCGGGCGTTCCTCGCCCTGGCCACCGCCGACCGGCCGGTGCTCGCCGCCGTCGACACCGACGACCTCCGGCCCCAGGTCGGCTGGTTCATGGAGGAGTTCACCGGCCGGGTCGCGCTCGCCGCCTCCCCGGACCGCCGGGAGGTCTACATCGTCAACACCGACCTGGGGACGCTGACGATCGACGACGTCACCCGCCGGCCGTGAGGGCCAGGGGGTGACGCACGACTGTTTGCGTTGTCGTTAGCGGTGCTATGGACTGGCGGTCATGCTCCGTGACGCCGACGCCGCGGTGGCGCCACCGAGCGACACCAGCACGGAACCTCCCCTCCGCTGGCTGGTCCCGGTGCTCAGCGTGCTGTTCGTGCCGATCTACGCGTCCGGGTTCCTCGCCGGGAAGATCGCCACCGCGCACATGGCGGTGCCGACGGTGCTGCTGTGGCGCTTCCTCATCGCGCTGGCCGTGGTGCTCGTCGCCGTCGTCGTGATGCGGCCCGCGATGCCGCGCGGCCGGGCGTGGGTGCACCTCGTGGTGACCGCCCTGCTGCTGCAGGTCGGCCAGTTCAGCTTCGTCTACACCGGCCTGGCGGAGGGCGTCCCGGCCGGCGTCTCCAGCCTCATCCTCGGGATGGCGCCCCTGCTGGTCGGGCTGCTGACGCCGCTGGTGCTCGCCACGCGCCTGGGGGCCGCGCCCGTCGTCGGCCTGCTGATCGGGGCCTGCGGGGTCTACATCGTCCTGTCCGACCAGCTCGGCGGGTCGCTCGGCTCGGCGGTCGTGCTCCCGGTGCTCGGGATGCTCTCGATGGCCGCCGGCACGCTCTACCAGAAGCGGTTCAACGACGACACGCCCGTCGCCACGAGCGTCGCGGTGCAGATGGCGGCGTCGCTGGTCGTGACCGTCGCCGCGATGCCCTTCCTCGGCGTGGGGTGGCTGCCCACCGACGCGGCCGGGTGGTGGGTGTCGCTGTGGCTCGGCGTCGTGAACTCGGCCGGCGCGTTCGCACTCATGTTCGTGCTGCTGCAGTGGCGCTCGACGGTGCACGTGAGCGCCCTGCTCAACCTCGTGCCGGCGACGGTCGCGCTCGCCGCCGTGCCGATCGTGGGCGAGCCCCTCACCGTCAACGCCGTCATCGGCCTCGCCGTGGCCCTCGTCGGCATGTACGTGGGCCTCGGGCTCCTCGGCCGGCGGCGCCGAGCCCCGTCCCCGCCCTGAGGGGGGCGTGCACATCCTGAGCCGATGTTGACGGTCGTCGCGCCACCTCACGACGATGCGCGGAGGCGATGACCCGCCGACGACTCGAAGGAGCCCGCCGTGATCGTGATCAACATCGTCATGCCGATCCGTCCCGAGAAGACGGACGAGTGGCTGGCCCTCGCCGACTCCTACGCCAAGGACGTCAACTCCGAGGAGGGCTGCCTGTTCTTCAAGTTCTCCCGCAGCCTCACCGACGAGAACGAGTACGTCTGCATCGAGGGCTTCCGCGACGCCGACGCCGGCGCGACCCACGTCCAGCAGCCCTACGTGAAGCAGTTCTTCGACGCCGCGCCCGACCTCGTGTCGGCGCAGCCGCAGATCCTCTACATCGACACGCCCCACGACGGCTTCGGCCCGATGGGCGAGATCCAGCCCCGCTGACCGTGCAGGGTCCGCAGGGTCTCCGCCGGCGGGCCTAACCGTCGTCGAACGGCCCGGACGCCGGGCCCACCTGGCCGATCGGGGCCGCGGGCGTGTGGCCGTGGCGTCCGTCGTGGCCCTGGAACACCAGGACCAGGCCGAGGACGCCGGCCGCGATCGCGAGGACCGCCCCCACGCGGTCCTTCGCCGACGTCGCGACCGGGACGATCAGCGGGCCGTCATGCGCGTGGCCCCGCTCCGCCCGGAGCCAGGCGGCGAGGCGGGACGGCTGGGTGGACCAGGGCATGGGGTCCGCCCCGTCGACCCGTATCCCGGCCCGGCGGGCGTTGCTCGTCCGACGCTCGACGACGGCGGCGACCGCGTAGGCGACGGCCAGCGGGAAGAGCGCCACGGTCAGCAGGTCGAGCGGGGCGGCGACCACCCGGACCAGCCCCGCGAGCAGGCAGGCGGCCGAGATGGCGACGCCGCCCTTCCAGCTCCTCAACCAGGTGAGCACGCCGGATCACCCCCAGATCGCGTCGATCGCGGTCCACACCGCGAGCCCGACCATGATCGCGGCCGCCACCCGCGTCACCCACTTCACCGGGATGTAGCGGCGGACGCGGTCGCCGCCCCAGACCGCGAGCGCGGAGACGACCCAGAGCCCGAGCAGGGCGCCGATGCCGACGGCGACCGGGTCGCCGTACCGCGCGACCAGCGACGCGGCGACGATCTGCGACGGGTCGGCGAACTCCGAGAGCACGGTGATCCCGAACGCGGTCGCGACCACGCTCCACGCCGTCCGGGGTGTCTCCTTCAGCGTGATCTCGTCGTCGTCATCGTCGTCCTCCTCGCCCTCGCGCCAGATCAGGAACGCCCCGACGAGGAAGATCAGGGCGAGGACGGCCTCGAGGGGCCGTTCGGGCAGCAGCGCCAGGAGGCTGCCGGCCGCGATCGCGACCCCGACGTGCACGAGCATCCCGGCACAGACGCCGACGAGCACCCACCGCGCCGGGAGGCGGCTGGCGAGCACGAGGGTGACCAGTCCGCTGGTGTCCGCCACCTCCGCCAGGAACACGAGCCCGAAGGTGATGGCTGCCACAGACACGGGGGGATCATCCAGTCACGCGCGTCCCACCACAACCGCCGCGGACGAGACGGAGGGCGCAGAATGGTTGTAGCGACAACCACTTCTCTCGCTCGACGCCCCACGAAGGAGCCCGATGACGGACGCCGGTCCCCGCCCCCTGCTGCAGATCATCGTCGCGAGCACCCGCCCCGGGCGGGTCGGTGAGCCGATCGCGCAGTGGTTCGCGTCGTACGCACGGCAGTACGAGGGGTTCGACGTCGAGACCGTCGACCTCGCCGACGTCGACCTGCCGATGTTCGCCGAGCCGGAGCACCCGCGGTTCGCGCGCTACACGCTCGACTCGACGAAGGCGTTCAGCGCCACGATCGCCCGCGCCGACGCCTTCGCGATCGTCCACCCCGAGTACAACCACAGCTACAACGCCGCGCTGAAGAACGCGCTCGACCACCTCAACCAGGAGTGGGCGGGCAAGCCGGTCGCGCTGCTCGGCTACGGCGGCGTGGCCGCGGGTGCGCGGGCCACCGAGGCGCTCTGGCCGGTGCTGGTCGCCCTGCGCATGGTGCCGGTGGCGGCCACCGTGCCGATCCCGTTCGCCAGCAAGTTCGTCTCCGGCGAGGGCGACGCGCGGACCTTCACCCCGCCCGAGGAGACCGAGGCCGGCGCCAAGGCGGCCCTCGACGGCCTCGCCGGGTGGATCGAGACCCTGGGGCTGCGCGGCACGCGCTGACCCGCACTCGCCGATACGATGGCGACCACTCGGGCAGCGTGGCTCGTCCGGGTGAGCACGTGCTGCCCGTCGGCCATGAGCTCGGCGACCGAGGGCGCCCGCGACGGGAGATGGCCGCCGACGCCGCGCGGGTGCGCGAGGGCCGGCCGACGATCCTGACGTCGGTGCGCACCGCTCCGGCCGTCACCGAGATCGCGGGCTGGGTCCGTGACGAGGTGGCCCGGCACGCGCTCGTGGCACACCCGGCGCACCGCGAGTAGCTCAGAGCGCCAGCCCCAGGCCCGCGGCGCCGAGCCCGGCGAGCACCGAGGCGACGACGTTGAACACCGCCGAGCTCCAGGCGCCCTGCTCGGCGAGGCGGACGGTCTCGTACCCGAGCGTGGACCACGTGCTCAGGGCCCCGCAGAACCCGGTGCCGACCAGCGCCGCCACCGCGGGCGGGCTGCCCCCGGCCACCAGCCCGAGGACGAACGAGGCGACGACGTTCACCGTGAACGTCCCCCACGGGAAGCCGGTGCCGTGGGTGGACTGCAGCCACCGGTCGGTGAGGTAGCGGGCCGGGGCGCCGACGGCGGCGCCGAGGACGACCAGCAGGCCGGCGGTGGCGGTCACGGGCGGGCCGCCAGGCCGACGGCGCGGCGGGTGACCATCAGGCCGAGCACGACCGCCACCAGGGCGGCGACGACGGTCAGGGCGAGGTAGAGCGCGGCCACCCCGAGGTGGGCGCCGTCCACGAGCTGCTGGGCCTCGACGGCGTAGCTGGAGAACGTCGTGAACCCGCCGAGGACGCCGACGCCGAGGAACGGCCGCACCATCGGGTGGGACTCGCGGGCCTCGGTCACGAGGACCACCAGCACGCCCATGAGCAGGCACCCGGAGACGTTGATCGCGAACGTCGTCGCCGGGAAGCCACCGGGCGGGGCGGGCCACACGGACTCGAGCACCCACCGGGCCAGGGCACCGAGCGCGCCGCCCCCCGCGACAGCGCCGGTGATCGCCGCCTGGCTGCGCAGCACGTCGTCTTCCCCCCGTCGTCGAACCCCGTACCGGCCGGTGTCTAGTTTCGTCCGGTGCCGCCCAACATGGCGATCCTGGTGCACGGGACGGTCGCCGTCCTCGGATCGGCCGCCGCCCTCGCCGCGCTGGCCGGTGCCGCGACGGCGAGCCCGCTGATGGCGCTCAACGCCGTCGGGTTCGTCGGTGCCGGCGCGCTGTCGTCCGCCGCGGTCTTCTACTCGGTGGCGCTGCTGCGGATCGGGCTGCACAGCGCCCGCAAGGCGGCGACGACCCTGGTCGCGGTGCTCGCGGGATCCGCGGGGTTCATGACCCTCGTCCTCGTGCTGCTCCTCACCGAGGCGAGGTTCCGCGACGAGGCGTCACGCTTCGGGCTCCACTCGGTGGCGGGCATCGGCGTGCTGCTCGTGCTGGCCGCGGCCCTCGCGGTCAGCTGGCACGAGCGGTAGCCGGGCGGCGGATCAGGGCCACGGTCTCGCGGACCGCCAGGAGCAGCGCGACGGTCGCGAAGACCAGACCGAGCACCACCGTGTCCAGCGCCAGGCCCAGCAGCGCTCCGGCGACGACCCCGGGCGCCGACGTCAGCCCCAGCAGCCAGCCCCAGCGGGCGGACGCCGTGCCCTGGCGGATGTGCACCCAGGACCCGACGATCGAGTTGGGGATGAACATCAGCAACGACGTCCCGGCGGCGACGTGCAGCTCGACCCCGAACAGCAGCACCATCGCCGGGACGGCGAGCAGCCCACCGCCGAGGCCCATCGCCCCCGACCAGGCGCCGATCACGGTCCCGACGACGACGGTCGCCGGGACGACGAACCACAGGTCGGCGAGCAGACCGGCCGGCAGGAGGGCGTGGGTCAGCAGCGGCAGCCCGAGCGCGTCGACCGAGAACTTGGCGGCGGTCAGCACCAGGATCACGATCAGCAGGACCCGCAGCAGCCGCTCGGACGCGCGGGCCAGGAGGCGGGGCCCGATGAGGCCGCCGAGGGTGCCGCCGACCATCATCCCGGTGCCGACCCGCAGGTCGACCGCGCCGCCGCCGAGCGCGTAGGCGGCCGAGCCGGCCACGCAGATGCCGATGTTCGCGATCGTCGACGTGCCGTGCACGCGGGCCCGGGACATCGCCGTGAAGCGGTCGAGCCCCGCGACGAACAGCACCCCGCCGCCGCCCCCGATCAGGCCACCGACGGCCCCGCCGACCACCCCGATGGCCGCGATCCCGCCGCGGGAGCCGCCCTCGGTCGGCTCGTCCCGCCGCGTCCGCACGGGGTCACTGTCGTCGATGGCGGTCGTCGGGGCCAGCTCACCGTCCAGCTCACCGTCCAGCTCACCGTCCAGCTCACCGTGCGGTCGGGAACGGCTCGATCGATCGGTACCGTCCGATCTGTCGATCCCGCCCGGGTCCGTTCGTGGGGAGACATGAGCATCGACATCGAGTACCTGCCACCCGCCCGCACGCTGCTGACCGGCCTGGCGATGGTGGAGTCCGCCCGCTGGCACGACGGGCGGCTCTGGTTCGCGCACTGGGGCGTGGGCGAGGTCGTGGCCGTCGACCTCGACGGCCACGCCGAGGTGATGGCTCCCGGTCCGGCCTCCATGGGCTGGTCGATCGACTGGCTGCCCGACGGCCGCCTGGTCACCACCGGCGAGTCGGTCACCCTGCGCGAGCCGGGCGGCCCGGCGGCGACGCTGCGCGACCACGGCGCCAACGAGGTCGTCGTCGACCCGCGCGGCCACGTCTACGTCAACGGCGCCGACTTCGACTTCGCCGGCGGCGCGGCCCCGGAGCCCGGCTGGATCGACCTCCTCGCGCCGGACGGGTCGTCCCGACGGGTCGCCGAGGACATCCAGTTCCCCAACGGCATGGTCGTGACCCCGGACGGCGGCACGCTCGTGGTCTCCGAGTCGTTCGCGGGCCGGCTGTCGGCGTTCGACATCGGCGACGACGGCAGCCTCACCGGCCGCCGCGTGTGGGCCGACGGGCTCGGTCCCGACGGCATCACCGTCGACGCCGAGGGGGCGGTCTGGGCCCAGACCGCCGACACCTTCGCCCACTCCCAGCAGCCGGACGCCCCCGGCGGGGCCTGCGTCCGCGTGCTCGACGGCGGGGAGATCACCCACCGGATCGACACCGAGCTTCCCTGCTTCTCGTGCGTCCTCGGCGGCCCGGAGGGCCGGCACCTGTTCCTGCTCTGCAACGAGTTCGAAGGTATCGACAAGCTCGCCGAGGTCCAGGCCCGGCGGTCGTCCCGCATCCTCGTCACCGAGGTGCCGGCGATCAGCCCAGGCGGGCGTGATCGATGATCGCCTCGAAGTCGACGCCGCGCAGCGTCCCGTAGCCCGGGCCCCAGCCGGTGCCGAGCCGTGAGGTGACGAACGCGTCGGCGACGGCGGTGGGCGCGTGCTCGACGAGCAGCGCGGCCTGCGCCGCGAGCGCGAGCCGCGTGACCAGGTAGCGCGTGGTGTCCTCGGGCTCGTTCACCAGCTCCTCGATGTCGGCGAGGGCACCGGCGAGCAGCGGGTGCTCGGCCGCGGCGGGCCGGATGTCGTCGAGCACCGGCTCGAGGGCCTTCGGCTCGCGGGCCAGGACGCGCCCGACGTCCATGACCATCATGTTCGAGGTGCCCTCCCAGATCGCGTTGAGCGGCGCCTCGCGGTAATAGCGCGGCAGCGGGTGCTCCTCGATGTAGGCGTTGCCGCCGATGGACTGGATGACCTCCTCGGTGACCCCGGAGACCCGCCGGCAGTTCCAGAACTTGGCGACGGGTGTGAGCAGGCGACTCACGAGCTGCTCGGACACCTGATCATGGGAGTCCTGGTGGTCCTCGGCGCGCGCCACGCGGAACCCGAGGTGCGCCGCCCCCGCCCACTCCAGGGCCAGGTCGGCGAGCACCGGGGCCTGGATCGGCAGCTGCGAGAGCGGGGCGCCGAAGGCGGTGCGGTGGTCGTTGAAGTGCAGGGCCTGCGAGAGCGCCGCGCGCATCAGGCCCGCGGAGCCGATCGCGAAGTCCAGCCGGGTGTACTCGGCCGAGGACAGGATCGTCCGCACGCCCTTGCCCTCCTCGCCGACCAGGATGGCCTCGGCGTCGTGGTACTCGATCTCCGAGGAGGCGTTGGCGCGGTTGCCGAGCTTGTCCTTGAGCCGGTTGACCCGGATGCCGTTGAGGCTCCCGTCGGCGCGCCGCCGCGGGATGAGCAGGCACGACACCCCGCCCTCGGTCTGCGCGACGGTCAGGTAGCAGTCGGCCATCGGGACCGAGGCGAACCACTTGTGCCCGTTGACCAGGTAGGTCTCCCCCGTCCCGCGCCGGCCGACCGGGCGGGCGACGGTGACGTTGGCCCGCAGGTCGGAGCCGCCGTGCTTCTCGGTCATGAAGTAGCCGATGGTGGCCGCGGACTTCGCGGTGACCGGCACGTCCGCGGGGTCGTAGCCCTCGACGACCACCTTCTCCGCCCACGGCGCGAGCTCGGGCCTGCTGCGCAGGATCGGGATGGACGCGTAGGCCATGCCCGTCGGGCAGGCGGTGGAGCCGTCGACCTGGTTCCAGAGGTACGACAGCACCGCCCGCGCCGAGTGCGCCCCCGGCTCGCCGGCGGTCCACGCCAGCGAGTGCACCCCGGAGCCGAACGCCAGGGACATCAGGTCGTGGTAGCTCGGGTGGAAGTCGACGTCGAAGACCTCGCGGCCCAGCCGGTCCAGCGGGCGCAGCTCCGGGGTGTGGCGCTGGGCCTTGCGCGCGGTCTCGAGCACCTCCGGGTCCCAGACGCGCGACCCGAGGGTGGAGGCGCGCTCGCGGGCCCACGGCGCGTACCGCTCGACGACCCCGGACGCGATCGCGTCGCCGGCGAAGGCGTCGACCCCGTGGAGATCCGGGATCAGGTTGTCGTCGGGGATCGGGCGCGGACGGGAGAACGGGGTCTCGTCGACGAGGGTCACGGGGCCATCTGAACCGCGACTCATCACCCTCGTCAATCGCCGGCTCAGCGCGGGTCTCAGCGCCGGTCGAGCCCGTCGAGCAACGGCGTCAGCGCCGCGGCGAAGCGGTCCGGTTCGCCGAGCAGGGCCAGGTGGCGGGCGCCGGGGAGCCCGGCGATCAGGGAGGTGCGCAGGCGCGCGGCGGTGGCCTGCGCCTGCTCCCGGGTGAAGCTGCCGTCCTCGCTCGTATAGAGGATCGCGGTGGGGACGGCGACCGTCGTCTCCTGCGCGTCGGTGAGGCCGATGAGCGGCTGTCGCAGGATGCTCGTCAGCGCGTCGACGGCCCCCGGGAGCAGGAACGGAGCGCGCCACCGGTCGACCGCCGCGTCGTCGACCGGGCACCCGGGCCCGCACTGCGCGGCGACGATCGAGCGGATCGGGGCGCGGTGCCGCATCGCCGCGGTGACGATCGCGGGCGCGACCGGGTCGACGAGCACCCAGCGGGCCCCGCCGCCCGAGCTCGTGCGGTCGGCCCCGAAGTACGGGGTGCCGTCCCCGTTGGCCGCGACGACGCCGGTGACGCTCTCCGGCGCGCGCAGCGCCAGCGACAGGGCGATCGCGACGCCCGACGAGTGCCCGACGACGATCGGGCGCTCGAGCCCGAGTGCCGCGACGAGGCCGCCGAGCTGGTCGGTGTCGGACGCGAGGTCGTAGGGCGGGACGCGATCGGTGAACCCGTAGCCGCGCACGTCGTAGGCGTAGACGTCCCGGTTCGCGGCGAGCAGCGGCGCGACCCGCGACCAGACGTAGGTCGACTCCGCGAAGCCCGGCACCAGCACCAGCGGCGCCTTGCCGGACGGTCGCACCGCGGGCCAGTGCTCGACGTGCGTTCGGACCCCGGCGGCGTCGACGTCGAACCCCGGCGGCGCGACGTCGAGCTGCTCCGGGCTCAGGCGGTCCCAGCCCAGGTAGGCCCCGGAGACGGCGAAGACCAGCACGACGAGCACCAGGAGGGTCAGGCCGACCCGCCGCGCCCACGTCCACACCCGACGGCGTCCGCGCACGGCGTCACTGTGCTCGCTCGCCGGTGCCGTCGCCGTGCGGCCCACCTCAGAAGGGTGGGGGGGGGTCGATGAGGGCCTGCCCGCGGCGGTGTGCCGTGTCTGTCGTCGACCCGGCTGTCTCCGGTGGAGGCGAGGGTGCGAGGTCGTCGGGGTGGCCGTCGTCGTCGTCCTCGTCGTCTGGGGGGTCGAAGGCTTCGTGGGCGGGCAGCGGCCGGGGCTCGTCGCCGGGCTGGGGCGCGGGGAGCGGTTCGGTGATGCGGGGTGGTTCGACGACGTGGTGGGCGCCGGCGCGGGTGGTGATGTGGAACCGGCCCGGGGAGGGTTGGGTGACCCGCCAGCCGCCTTCGTGTTTGGTGCGGTGGTGGTGGCGGCACCAGACCCCGCAGTTCCAGGACAGGCTCGGGCCGCCGAGGGCGTGGTCGAGGGTGTGGTCGAGGTCGCTGGCGTAGGC
This sequence comes from Actinomycetospora sp. CA-053990, assembly GCF_050948445.1. Taxonomy (NCBI): domain Bacteria; kingdom Bacillati; phylum Actinomycetota; class Actinomycetes; order Pseudonocardiales; family Pseudonocardiaceae; genus Actinomycetospora; species Actinomycetospora sp. CA-053990. Next base: position 4,761,025 of record NZ_CP192043.1, read on the forward strand.
GGGGCGCCGGCAGCCCGGGGCCACGCAGTGGCGATCCCGGACCCGGACCCACCGGTCGACCTCGGCGCCGGGGCGTCGCCGCCGCGCCTGCGCCGGGGTCGCGGCGCGGTCGGGTGGACTGCCGGGCGGGCTGCCGGGTGGCTGGTCGGGTGGCTTGCCTGCGGCGAGTCGGCGTTGGAGTTCGTGCAGCATCGGGGCCCAAGCGCCGTGGTCGTCGGGGGTGAGGGCGGCCAGCAGCGTTGCCGGAGCTTGGAGCTCGACAATGGCGTTGCGGCTTGTCCCCCGCCGGTCTTCGGGCCGGTGGGGGCCGGCTGGTCGATCGACCGTTCGTGGGCGGCGGCGTGGGAGCAGGACCTGCCGCAGGCGGCCGTCGTCGTTGGTGATCACCATCCGCCACTCGCTGTGGCGGTGGCGTTCGAGCAGGTCGCGGGCGGTGCCGGCGAGGACCGTGCCCCATCCCGGGACTTGGGCCGGCATGTCGTCGAGTCCCAGGGCGGTCGAGAGCCGCAGCCGGACCTCCACGATCCCTTCCCGCACCACACCCGCCCGCGGGTCCGGGCCTGTGATCAGCTCGCCGCCCCCGGCGTCGTCACCACCGCGGCCTCCGTGGCCGGGTCCCTGGTCGGCTGCGGCTGCGGCAGGGTCGTCGCCCGCGACACGCCCGCCGGGCGCATCGCCCGGGGGCGCATCGGCGGCGGCCCCACGCTCATCGGAGCCGCTGTCGCTGGGACTGGCGCCGCCTCCGTCGGGGTCACCGTCATCGGGGCCACCACCGTCGTCACCTGGCCCGTCGTCGCCATCGGGGCCGCCGTCGCGATCGGGCCCACCGTCGCTGGGGCCACCGTCATCGGGCCCGCCGTCGTCGGGGCCACCACCGTCATCAGTGTCACCGTCATCGGGACCATCACCGTCACCGGGGCCACCGAGGTCGCCGTCACCAACGGGGTCACCGGCGTCATCGGGGCCACCGTCATCGGGGCCACCGTCGCCACCCGGGCCACCGTCGCCTCCCACGGGAGCGGGGGCGTCGGTGTCATCGGTGGGCTCGGCGCCGAGCTCGGCGATCAGCAGGGGCACCAGCTGGGCGTCGGTCAACCCCGCCGCGAAGCCATCCAGCAGCCGCTCGAACACCCGCCCCCGCAGCCACGCCATCCGCCGCGTCACACCACCGCGGCGCACCGCCACCGCCAGCGCATCCACCCGCGCCATGATCGCCACACCACTGGTCATCGGCAGATCACACCCCGACACGTTCGCCGTGCCCGACGGATTCCGCGACGCGACCACCCGCAGCCGTTTCTCCGCCGCCCGCTCCCGGCGCGCCGCCCACGCCGGATCCAGCGCCCCCGCCACCTCCTGCAACCGCGCGATCAACGCCCCCACCGGCAACCCCGGCGCCTCTGGCAACAACACCTCGCACACCTGGTGGGCGTGGTCGTCGGCCAGGTCACGGGTCCACTCCGAGAACACCCGGGCCTTGGGCTCGTCGAGCTCCCCCGACGCCATCGCCGCGTGCACCTCCACCAGACGACGGTGCAGATCGTCGGCGAACTCCAGACACCGCCCCGCCATCGACAGCGACCACCCCAACGCCGTCGACACCTCATCACCGGAGAACTCGTCCACCACCCCCCGACGGGTCGTCGTGCCGTCCTCCGCGCGCCCGGCCTCGTGCACCGCAGTCAGGAACCGCGCCGCCGCCCGATTCCGCGCCCGCGCACACCCACGCAGATATGCGATCGACTCCGCGCCCTCCAAGCACGTCGGATCGACCCCCTCCACCGCATCCACCAGCACCGATCCCGGCGCACGACCCTCCCACCCGGCCACACCACCGGGCACCGGATCGAGGTCGATGCTCACAACACGAACGCTAGACGCGACCCCCGACAACGATGTCGATCATGATCGGCCCACCCCTCACGGCGGCCCCAGAGCCACCAGCGTCGCGAGGCCGGGTCGAGTTCGTCGGTCAGGGCGTCGACGCGTCGCTGGGCCTCGCCGCCGACGTCGGTGATGCGGGATCGGAGTCGCCGCGCCCGCGCCGCCGCAGAGCGGCCACGACCGCGGCCGACGCGTCGGCGCAGAGAGCACACCCCCGACCCCGCACGCACAGCCCACCGCTCTGCACAGACAGGACATTCCGCCCGGACTCCCGCTGCCAGGTTGGGACGACCTGCTCGTCCTCGCGACGGCCTGAGAAAGGGACCCTGTCATGACCCACGCCGCCCGCCCGGCCCCCGACACCATCGTCCTCGTCCACGGCTTCTGGGTGACCCCGCGCTCCTGGGAGCAGTGGATCGCCCACTACGAAGCCAAGGGCTATCGGGTGATCGCCCCGGGCTATCCCGGCTTCGACGTCGAGGTCGAAGCCCTCAACGCCGATCCCTCGCCGGTCGAGGCGCTCACCGTCCCCGCGATCGTCGAGCACTTCGAGTCGGTCCTGCGCGGGCTGGAGAGCCCGCCGATCATCATCGGGCACTCGGCGGGCGGGGCGTTCACCCAGATCCTGCTCGACCACGGGTTCGGCGCCGCCGGCGTCGCGCTGAACTCGGCGCCCACCGAGGGCGTCCCGATCATCCCGCTCACCCAGGCCAGGGCCACGTTCCCGGTGCTCAAGAACCCGGCCAACCGGCACCGGGCGATCCGCTACGACTTCGAGCACTGGAACTACGCCTTCACCAACACCTTCCCCGAAGCCGAGGCCCGGGCGCTCTACGAGCGCTACGCCGTGCCGGTATCCGGCGGCATCCTCTTCGAGAGCGCCCTGGCGAACCTGGCCCCGGGGCACAGCGGGACCTGGGTGAACTACCACAACGAGGACCGGGCGCCGCTGCTGTTCGTCGCCGGCAGCGAGGACAACATCATGCCGCCGAGGATCCAGTGGTCGAACGCCCGGCACTACAAGGGCGAGAAGACGATCACCGAGGTGGTCGAGTTCGGCAGCAAGCCCCACCTCCTGCCCGCCGCTCCCGGCTGGGAGGAGATCGCCGACTACGTCCTGGCCTGGGCCCTGCGCCACGCCACGACCCCGCCCGCGATCGTGCCCGCGCCGGCGGCACCGGCGGAACCGATGGCGGTCTGACCTCCTCGATCACCACGACGCGTACACGCTGGTGTGCACGTCGTGGTGGTCGTTGACCCCGCGGTCCCGGGGACCGACGCTGAACGGGACGAACCACGACATCGGGGAGCACCCGTGCTCGTTCCCGAGCGGGCGACAAACGCCCCGGAGATCGCGCTGGTCCTGCCCACCGGCGACCCGGCGTCGTGCGCCCTCGTCCTCGTCGACCCGTCTGCGCCGGCCGTCGACAGCCGCCCCGGGGACGCCCTCCACCTCGACCTCGACGCGCTCGGCCTGCCCCTGGAGGTCGTCCGAGCGGCGGCCCCCGAGCTGCGGTCCAGCCCGCTCTACCCCCTCGTCCGGGACCACGTCGTCCGCGTGACCGCCCACGCACGGACGCTCTCCGACAGCGCCGCCGCCGACCTCGGCCGCGCCTCGGTGCGGCTGGTGCGCGCCCTCGTCCTCTCCGCCGTCGAGCAGGCCCGGGCGCTCGACGCGGCGGCGCCGGCGTCGACCGCGGACCGGGTCGACGCCTACGTGCGCACCCACCTCCGCGACCCCGACCTCGCCCCCGCGGAGATCGCGGCGGAGAACGGCATCTCGGTCCGCGCGCTCTACAGGGTCTTCGAGGATCGCGGCGTCGGCCCCGAGCGGTCGATCATCGAACGACGGCTCGAGGGCGCCCGGACCGACCTCGCGGCCCCCGGCCGTCGCCACCACTCGATCGCCACCGTGGCCTGCACCTGGGGCTTCGACAACCCGAGCTTCTTCTCACGGCGCTTCCGGGAGGCGTTCGGGGTCACGCCCCGGCAGTGGCGGGACGGGACCGGCGCACCCACTCCGACGGCGTGAGCCCGTAGGCGCTGCGGAACCGCCGGCCGAAGTGGCCGGCGTCGACGAACCCCCACCGGCGCGCCACCGCGAAGATCGTGACGTCGAGTGGCAGGAACGTCAGCTCCCGGCGCACGCGTTCCAGCCGCTCGCGCAGGATCCAGGCGGCGAGGGTCTCCTCCTGGTCGCCCCACACGGTGTAGAGCGTGCGGAGCGAGACGTGGTGCGCCGCCGCGACGCGCGCCGGCGTGAGGTCGCGATCGGCCAGGTGGGCCCGGACGTGGGCGACCACCCGCGTGCGCAGCGTCTCCCCCAGGACCTCCCGTTCCCGGTGCCCGACGGCGGAGACGACCAGGGCCCGCGTGAGGGCGGCCGTCGCCGTACCCAGGTCCGCGGCCACGACGGGGCTCGCCGCGAGCTCGTCGATCGCACCCGACATGTGCACGAGATGCGCCCGGACCAGTGGCAGCAGCTCGCTGCGGGCCAGTCGGGGGACGGCGGCCCGCACGACGTCGACGCCCAGGCCGAGGTCGTCGTGGGAGATGTGCGCGACGATCGAGCTCATGCGCGCCCCGGCGTGGGAGAACGCGTACGGGCTGGTGAAGTCGACGAGCACCACGCCGTCGCGGCCCAGCCGCTGGTCGGTGCCGTGCGCCGAGTACGTGCACCCGCTGCGCGCCAGCGCGATCCCGACGAGCTCGGGGGCGTCGCGGCGCACGTCGCGCGCCGTGCGGGTGAGCGTCAACGCCGTGCCCACGGTGCGCAGGACGCCGGTGGCGCCGAGCTGCCAGGCGTCGGCGCGGACGTCCACGGACTCGGCCGGGGCCTTCATCTCCACCCGGCGGCGGACGCCGCTGCGGGCGATCACCTCCTGCACCAGCTCGGCCCGATCGCCCGGTGGGTGGGCGGTGGACTCCAGGACGAGGGTCATGCCCGCTCCCTCCCGAGAGGCACACGCCCTTGTGACGCCCAGTCACCGACGACTCGTTCCAACAGGTGAGCATAGGGACGATCCGGGCAGGTCGGAAGCACCGACGGTGACCTCGGGTCAGGCGACGGGGTGCGACCCGTCGTCGGCCTTCGGCACGAGCACCTCGCCCTCGAGCCCGTCGGGATCGCGGAAGAACATGCTGAAGGCGCCGCCGAAGTCGTTGACCGTGCCGTCGGAGGCACCCCGGGCGATCAGCCGCTCACGGATGGTCGCGAACGCCGGGTAGGACGCGGCGTGCAGCCCGAAGTGGTCCAGGCGGCCGCGGTGCCACATGGGCGTCTGCCGGTCGGCCTCGTCGCTGCTCGGCACGGTGAAGACGTTGAGCTCGGTGTGCGGCCCGATCCGCATCACCGTCATGGTCTCCTCGCCCTCCTGGCCGTGCGTCCGGGTCGGCCCGATCTCGGCGTCGAACACCGCCGCGTAGAACTCCCCGAGCCGCGCCGGGTCGTGGGTCAGGCACGCGATGTGGTCCACCCCGCGAAGAAGCACGTCGATCATCCCTTTCGTCACCGATCGTCCCCGGAGCAGGGCGTCGCGGCGGCTGGTGCGGAGCCGCGCCGACCTGCCAGCATCCTCTCGTGGAGTCCACGCAGCCGTGGTTCACGCTCCCGATCCCCCGCTGGTCGGACCGAACCGCCACGGCGGGCCTCCAGGCCAGGGCGGGGACCACGCGGCACGAGCTCATCCTGGCGGCCGCCCGCCGCTTCGCGTCCCAGGGTTACCACGCGACGTCGCTGGTCCAGGTGGTCGAGGACTGCGGCCGCACCAAGGGCGCGCTGTTCTTCCACTTCGGCTCCAAGAGCGCCCTCGGCTGGGCGGTCGTGGACGAGGTGCACGCCTCGTGGGCGGACCTCGCCGGGCGCATCGCGGCCCGGCGCCTCGATCCCCTGCAGACCCTGCTCGTCGTGTACGACGCGCAGATCGGCCGCCTCATGCACGACCCGGTCGTCCAGGGCGGGGTGCGCGTGATGCGCGAGGACCCGGGCATGCAGGCCGACCGGCACAAGTGGGTGGAGGGCTGGCGCGCCGAGAGCGAGGTCCTGCTCGCGCGGGCCCGTGCCGACGGGCTGCTCACCGCCGACACCGACCCTGCCGCGGTCAGCACCATGCTGCTCAGCACCGTCGTCGGGCACCACTACCTCGCCGAGGCCCAGCCCGACGGCCCCAGCACCTGGGAGCGCATGACCACGACGTGGATCGGGCTCCTCCCGACCATCGCGGCGCACCCCTGGGTCGCGCGCTGGTCGGGCTCGGGCTGGGCGCAGCGGCCCACGCCGACGGCCGAGCCCTACGAGCGGGCACGGAGGGAGGGTGTGTCCGACCGGGTGTGACCCCGAAGGCCGTGACCCCGACGGGCGACCGGGCGGAGCGCCGTAGGGTCCTCGACGTGACGAGCCGAGCGACGTGGGGCGATGTCTTCACGACGCTGACCGATCGGTCCCACCTCGTCGTCGGCGAGGGCCTGTCGGCCATGCTCGACGAGGCCGTCCGGCCCCTCGGGCTCCACGCCGATGTGCTGCTGATCGACCTCGGCCAGCGGGTGCTCACCTCGGTGCGGGTGGACCCCCCGCCGCCGCAGTCGGTGGAGGGGACCCTCGCCGGACGCGCGTACCAGTACGGCGAGTTCGTCGCCGGCTTCGGCGACGACGGCCGCCGGATGCTGTGGGTGCCGATGCTCGACGGCACGGAGCGCGCCGGGGTGGTGAGCCTGGAGCTCGGTCCCGAGGTGGTCGACGACCTCGAGTTCCGCCGCCGGTGCTGGACCCTGTCCGGGCTGATGGGGCACATCGCGATCGCCAAGCTGCCCTACAGCGACCGCATCCGCCGGCTCCGCGCCCCCCGACCGCTGACGGTGGCCGCCGAGCTCCTCTGGCAGCTGGTCCCACCGCGCACCTTCGCCACCGACAACGTCTGCGTCACGGCGCTGCTCGAGCCCTACGACCGCGTCGCGGGCGACGGCTACGACTACGTCGTGGACCTCGACACCGCCTACGTCGCGGTGTTCGACGGCGTCGGGCACGACCTCGCCGCGGGCAGCGCGACCGCCCTGGCCGTCAGCGCGATCCGCAACGCCCGCCGCCGGGGCGTCACCGACCTCGCGGCACTGGCCCTCGAGGCCGACGTCCAGATGCAGGCGGCCGGGGTGCTCCCGCGGTTCGTCACGGCGATCCTGGCCCGGCTGGACCTGCGCACCGGCGAGCTGCGCTACCTCGTCGCCGGGCACCCCCACCCCCTGCTGCTGCGTCACGGGCACCTCGTCGACGCGTTCGGGGCGACCCCGCGACCACCGCTGGGGGTCGGCGAGCACGCCGCCCCGGTGGAGGAGGCCGTGGAGTGGCTCGAGCCCGGCGACCGCGTGGTCTTCTACTCCGACGGCATCACCGAGGCGCGCGGCGCCGACGGACGGTTCTTCGGCGAGCGCCGGCTGGTCGACCTCAGCGAGCGCGCGGAGCTCGACGAGGTCTCGGCGCCCGAGACCCTGAGGAGGCTCGCCGCCGCGGTCCTCGACCACCAGGGCGGGTTGCTGCAGGACGACGCCACCCTGCTGATGGTGGACTGGTCGGTCACGGCGCACGAGCGCCTGCTGCCCTCGGTCGCCCGGGAGGTCACGGCGTCGACCCCGCCGTCGCAACGACCGGAGAAGGTCCGGTCCAGCGCGGTCGGGGGCTTCCGCTCCCCCACGGCGTGAGTCAGAGGTAGCGGGTCAGGGCGAGGCTGGTGCCCCCCGGACCGGCCTCGATGGCGACGTCGTCGACCAGCTGCCGCATCATGGTGAGACCCCGGCCCCGGTGGCCGGTCTCGGCGCCCTCGAGCTGCCAGGACCCGTCGTCGGCGACGGTGATGACCAGCCGGTCGTCCGCGTGGGACGCGGTGAGCGTCATGGTGCCGGCCACGTCACCACGGGTGTAGGCGTGGTCGCAGCAGTTCTCGAGCGCCTCCGACGTGGCCAGGACCAGGTCCTCGATCAGGTCCGCGTCGAGGTGGTCACCGCCGAGCCACTGCGCGAGACGCCGGCGGAGCAGTCGGACGTGGCTCCCCTGGGCCGACGTACTGACCTGCAGGGTGTCGGGCCAGCAGGCGAGGGCGGCGGTGCCCAATGCGTCCGGGTTCGGCATGGTCCTTCCTGGGTGCCCGATCCACGACGGGCCAACCCACCGATTCCGGGGACGCGTTCTCGAGAATGGCATCCCTCCACGTCCCACCAATTCTCGACGATGGACGGGAATGGTCGAGGTGCGATGCCGGCCGCCATTCCTTGCTGGCGATTCTTGCCTGTGCTAAACCGACCGGGCCGTCCAGCCGCGGGCGGTTCACCATCGACAGAAGGGATCGTGGAGCCGGGATGAGCAGGTTCAACGGTGGCCGTCACGTCCTGCCCGAGCCGGAGCAGCCGGCCGGGGTGGTCACCGCCCTCGGGATCGACGAACAATCCGAACCCTTCGAGCCGGTCCGTCCGACGGCCGCGCCCGAGGGAGCCCCGAATGTCGTGGTCGTGGTCCTCGACGATCTGGGGTTCGGCAGTTCCAGCGCCTTCGGCGGACCTTGCGACATGCCGACGGCCGATCGGCTGGCCGCCGACGGGCTGCGCTACACCCGCTTCCACGTGACCGCGCTGTGCTCGCCGACGCGCCAGGCCCTGATGACCGGCCGCAACCACCACTCGGTCGGCATGGGCGGCACCACCGAGATGGCCACGTCGGCCCCCGGGTACTCCGGCTTCCGCCCGCGCAGCGCGGCGACGATGGCCCGGACCCTGCAGGGCAACGGGTACTCGACGGCCGCGTTCGGCAAGTGGCACCAGACCCCGCCGTCGGAGATCAGCCCGGTCGGACCGTTCGACCGCTGGCCCACCGGCGAGGGCTTCGACCACTTCTACGGCTTCATGGCCTGCGAGATGAACCACTGGTACCCCCTGCTCTACCAGGGCACGACGCCGGTCGAGCCCACGCGGCGACCGGAGGAGGGCTACCACCTCTCCGAGGACCTCGTCGACCACGCCGTCGACTGGGTGCGCACCCAGCGCACCCTGACCCCGGACCGGCCCTTCTTCACCTACCTCGCCTTCGGGGCGTCGCACGCGCCGCTGCACGTCCGCCCGGAGTGGCGGGACCGCTACCGCGGGCGGTTCGACCACGGCTGGGACCGGCAGCGCGAGCTGACGCTGGCCCGGCAGAAGGAGCTCGGGGTGGTCCCGCCGGACGCCGAGCTCGCCCCGTGGGCCGCGGAGGTGCCGCACTGGGACGAGCTCAGCGACGACCAGCGCGCGCTGGGGGCGCGGTTCATGGAGACCTTCGCCGGGTTCACCGAGCACGCCGACGCCCAGCTCGGGCGGTTCGTCGACGAGCTGGACGAGCTCGGCGAGCTCGACAACACGGTGATCGTCTACCTGATCGGCGACAACGGCGCCTCGGGCGAGGGCGGCCTCGAGGGAACGCTCAACGAGCACCGCCTCGGGCACGGCCTCGTCGACGACCCCGCCGAGATGATCGGGCGCATCGACGAGATCGGCGGCGTCACGAGCTACCCGATCGCCCCGGTGGGCTGGGCGCTGGCGCAGAACACCCCCTACCAGTGGACCAAGCAGGTGGCGTCGCACTTCGGCGGTACCCGCGACGGGCTGGTGATCCACTGGCCCCGGGGCATCACCGACGCCGGCGGCCTGCGCCACCAGTTCCACCACGTCATCGACGTGCTCCCGACCGTCCTCGAGTGCGCGGGCGTCCCCGCCCCGATCTCGGTGGACGGGGTCACGCAGAAGCCCATCGAGGGCACGAGCATGCGGTACACGTTCGACGACGCCGCGGCGCCCGACCGCCGCCGGACCCAGTACTTCGAGATGTGCGGCAACCGCGGCATCTACCACGAGGGCTGGACCGCGGTGACCCGTCACGGCGTCCCCTGGGAGATGGTGCCCGAGGCCGGAAAGTCGTTCCGGGACGACGTGTGGGAGCTCTACGACACCACCACCGACTGGAGCCAGGCCCACGACCTCGCCGACCGCCACCCCGAGAAGCTCGCCTCCCTGCGCGAGCTCTTCCTGATCGAGGCGGCGAAGTACCAGGTCTTCCCGCTGGACAACCGCGTCACCGAACGGGAGAACCCGAGGATCGCGGGGCGGCTCGACCTGCTCGGCGACCGCCGCTCGGTGACCTACCACGGGCGCACCCGCCGGCTGATCGAGGAGACGACGCCCAACGTCAAGAACCGCTCCCACACCGTGGTCGCCGACGTCGACACCGACGGAACGCTGACCGACGGGGTGATCGTCGCCCAGGGCGGGCGCTTCGGGGGCTGGGCGCTCTACTGCCTCGGCGGGCGCGCCTGCTACGTCTACAACTACTTCGGCACCACCAGCCACGTCCTGCGCGCCGAGGACCCGATGCCCGCCGGGCGCCACGAGGTCCGGATGGACTTCCGGTACGACGGCGGCGGCCTCGGCCGCGGCGGCACCGTCGTGCTCACCGTGGACGACGTGAAGGTCGCCCACGGCACGGTGGACGCCACCATCCCGTACTACTTCTCGTTCGACGAGACCTTCGACGTCGGCGTCGACCTGGGGACGCCGGTGGGCACCGACTACCCGGTGGTCGGCAACGCGTTCACCGGGACCGTGCACACGGTGCGGATCGAGCTCGGCGACGCCGGCGACGAGGAGGGGACCTCCGAGGACGGGGGGCTCTACCGGCGGGTGATGGCCGCCCAGTAGGAGGTCAGGTGGCGCAGCGGAACCCGAGGTTGCCCGAGCTGGACTCGGGGGTGTTCGACGACCGCGCCGCCACCCGGAACCGGTAGCAGTACGAGTCGTGGCAGAGGTACGAGCCGCCGCGCATCACCCGGCTCACGCCCTCCGCCGGCCCGACCGGGTCGGCGGGGGGCGACACCCGGTAGGTGTCCGGGGAGAACCAGTCGGCGCACCACTCCCAGACGTTGCCCACCATCTGCCAGAGCCCGTGCCCGTTGGGCCGGAAGGTCTTGACGGGGGCGGTCGTCAGGTAGCCGTCCTCCTCGGTGTTGTGGGTGGGGAAGCGGCCCTGCCAGATGTTCAGCGGCCACCGCCCGCGGGGCCGGAGCTCGTCGCCCCAGGGGAAGCGGGCGCCCTCGAGCCCGCCGCGCGCGGCGTACTCCCACTCCGCCTCGGTCGGTAGCCGCTTGCCCGCCCACGCGCAGTAGGCCTGCGCGTCGTCCCAGGACACGTGCACCACCGGGTGGTTCGCGCGGTCGCCCACCGACGAGCCCGGCCCCTCCGGACGCCGCCAGCAGGCGCCGCGCACCCCGAGCCACCACCCGGCGCCGTCGACGCTGGTCAGGACGTCGGCGCGGTCCCCCTGGAAGGCCAGGTGGAACACCGCCGACGACCCCCAGCGCTCCGCGTCGGTGACGTAGGAGGTGTCCTTGACGAACGTCGCGAACGCGGCGTTGGTGACCGCGGTGGCGTCGAGCCCGAAGGGCGCGAGGGTGACCTCGTGCACGGGGTGCTCGCCGTCGTCGACGTAGCCCTCACCGAAGTGGTCGCCCATGGCGAAGCGCCCACCGGGCAGGGCCACCTGCCCCCGCGTGCTCACGCCCCGACACTAGAGGCCGGGACTAGAGGTGGCCGGTGTTGAGCGGCTCGTCGCGACCCCGCAGGGCCAGCCACGTCACCACGGCCATGACGGCGGCGGCGACGCCGAGCACGGCGAGGGCCGGCTGGAGGCCGCCGACGCCGACCCCGATGCCCGCGATGACCAGCGGGGCGAGGAACTCGCCGAGGAACAGCGACCCGGTCCACAACCCGGTACCGCGGCCGCGCTGCTCGAAGGAGAGCCGGTTGACCGCCCAGGTCAGCAGGGTCGGCAGCAGCATGCCGGTGCCGAAGCCGGTGATCACGGCGCCGAGGGTGACGACGACGAGGGAGGTCGTGGCGAAGACGACCACCAGGCCGACGGCGGACAGGCCGAACGCGGTCGGCAGCAGGACCCGGGGCGAGAGCCGGGAGACCCGGCCGAACACGATGGCGCCGGCGGCCGTCGCCAGCGACATGACGGCGCTGATGCCGCCGATCACGGCGGTGGAGACGACCCCGAGGCCGTTGAGGACGAAGGAGAGCTCGACGATCAGGGCGTAGAAGACGGCCCCACCGAACAGCGTCACCAGGCACGGCGCGGCCAGCAGCCGCCACGGCACGCCCGCGAGCCGGGCGCCGGTCCGGGCCTCGGCGGTGGGACGGGCCGGCTGCCAGAGGAAGCGCGCCATGGGGACGACGAGCAGGATCGCGGCGAGGTACAGCCAGAACGGCGTGCGCCAGCCGGCGGCCCCGAGCGCCCCGCCGAGCCCGAGGAACACCGTCGCGGAGAGGGTCGCGACCAGCGTCTGCAGCCCGAGGTAACGGCTGCGCTGCTCGCCCGACCAGTAGTCGCCGATCAGCGTCGTCGCGCAGGTCATGATCGCGGCCTCGCAGACGCCGACCAGGACCCGGCTACCGAGGATCGCGCCGAGCGAGCCGAGGTACAGCGGTGCCGTGCCGAAGATCGTGTAGCCGACCATCGCGACGAGCAGCAGGCGCTTGCGGTCGAAGCGGTCGGCGATCGCGCCCGCGAACGGTGCCATCAGGCCGATGATCAGCGCGGGCACGGTGAGCACGATCGGGACGAGCACCTCGACGCCCGCCACCGCGGCGAACTCGGCCTGGATCTGCGGCAGGACCGGAGCGATGAGGACCGCGCCGAGCACGGACATGCAGCTCGCCGCGAGCAGCAGGATCAGCTGCGCGCGGCCGGCCGGACGGCCCGTGGCGGGGTCGACGACCGCGTCGCCCGCGGTGGCGGCGGCCCCCCGGACGGGCGGCGTGGTGGGACTGGTGGTCATGGGTGGTTGGCTCCTCGGCCCTGAGGTGACACGACCGTTCGTGCTGGTCGGCGGGTTGCGGTGGCCGTCAGGGTGACGGCGCTCTCAGGGCGCGAGGAAGCCCGAAGAGCTGATGGCGGGTATCGGGGCTGCCGATACGCGCGTCACACCGACTCTCGTCGCAGCCGGTCACGGACGCGGCCGAAGACGGTGCGCAGCCACTGGTGGCCGGTGTCGCGCTCGTAGACCGGGTGCCACCACAGCGCCTCGACCAGCGGCGTCACCGGGAAGGGGCACGCCAGGATCCGGACGTCCGCGGCGGCGGCGAGCCGGGCCGCGAGGCGCTGCTGGACGAGCGCGAAGCGGTCGGTGCCGGCCACGAGGAACGGCAGGGCGAGGAAGCTCTCCGAGACCGCCACGACCCGGGGCTCGATGCCGACCATGTGGAGCTGCTTGACCGCGGGGGTGAACCGGGTGGGCTCGCGGTAGGTGACGGCCATCGGCAGCGTGTGCAGGTGCTCGAGGGTGAACGTGTCCCCCACGACCTCGTTCCCGGCGCCGACCATGCAGACCCACTGGTCGTCGTAGAGGTCCTGGTGGGGCAGGTCGGTGAGGTAGCCGTGCGGCAGCAGCAGGCCGTCGACCGCGCGGAGGCTCTCGGGTGCGGCGTCGACGGTCTCGGTGCGCATCTGCTGGAACCGGAGGCACACCGACGGAGCCTCCGCGGCGAGCAGCTCGCTCAGGGGCCCGCCCAGCACCGTGGCCGCGTAGTCGGAGACGACGACGGTGAACTCGCGGTCGGAGACGGCCGGGTCGAACTCGGGCTGACCGGCGAAGACCCGCTCGAGGACGCCCACGGCGCCGGTGACGCGCTCGACGAGGTCGGTCGCCAGCGGCGTGAGCTCGTAGCTGTTGCCGACGCGGGTCAGGAGCTCGTCGTCGAAGTGGCGCCGCAGCCGCGACAGGGCCGTGCTCAGGGTGGGCTGGCTCAGCCCGAGCCCGGCCGCCGCCCGGGTGACCGACCGCTCGCGGAGCAGCGCGTCGAGGGAGACGAGCAGGTTCAGGTCGAGGTTCTGCAGCGCGACGCTGCGCCGCGCCCTCACCGCTCGCCCATCGGAAATCGCCATACCCCGCATCGCCAGGTTCGTGTTCCCCGATAGTGCTCGGCTGCCGCACGGTGAGGCAACACACACGAGTCCTCGGGAGGGACCAGCAGTGCCGACCGATCCGACCGGCGGCGACACCCGCGCCATCCTCGCGGCGGGCCTCGACCCGGCGAAACCCGAGGACGCCATCGCCGCCACCGTCGCCCGCGTCTCGAACTGGGGCCGCTGGGGTGCCGACGACGTCCTGGGCACCCTGAACCTGCTCGACGACGCCAAGCGCGTGGAGGGCGCCCGGCTCGTCCGGCGGGGCGCGGCGTTCTCGCTGTCGCAGCCGTTCGACATGGACGGGCCGCAGCGTGGGTGGCGGCGGCGCACCAACCCCGTGCACACGATGCTCGACACCGGCCGCGAGGCCCTCGACGGCGAGTTCCCGCACGGGCTCGGCGGCGCCGACGACGTCATCGCCATGCCGCTGCAGTGCTCGACCCAGTGGGACGGGCTCGGGCACATCTTCGACCACGGCCACGCCTGGAACGGTCGCGCCGCCGCGGACGTCGTCACCAGCGCGGGCGATCGCGTCACCGGCATCGAGACCGCCGCCGACCGCCTCGCCGGGCGCGCGGTGCTGCTCGACGTCGGCCGCGCCCTCGGCCCCACCACGGGCGCGGGCGCCGGCGAGCTGCCCGACGGCTTCGCGATCACCACCGAGCACCTCGAGCGGACCATCGCCGCCCAGGGCGTCACGGTCGGGCGCGGCGACATCGTCTGCGTACGCACCGGCCAGTACGCGCGCACCCGCCGCGAGGGCTGGGGCACCTACGCCGGCGGCCCCGCACCGGGCCTGTCGTTCACCACCGCCGACTGGCTGCACGACACCGAGATCGCCGCGATCGCCACCGACACCTGGGGCTTCGAGGTCCGGCCCAACGAGTTCGACGTCGCCTTCCAGCCCCTGCACCAGATCGCGATCCCGCACCTCGGGCTGTTCATCGGCGAGATGTGGGACCTCGAGGCGCTGGCCGCGGACTGCGCTGCCGATCGCGTCTACGACTTCTGGCTCACCGCCGCACCCCTGCGCATCACCGGAGCCGTCGGCTCCCCCCTCAACCCGCTCGCCGTCAAGTAGGAGGACCTCATGGCTGCGGTCCGATCCGTGCTCGTGGTCGGCGGCGGTGCCGCCGGCTGCGCCACGGCCATCCAGCTCGCTCGCGCCGGCGTCGCCGTCGACCTCGTCGAGGTCAAGAACGACGTCACGGCGGTGGGCTCGGGCATCACGCTGCAGGGCAATGCGCTGCGCGTGTTGCGCGATCTGGGCGTGTACGACCACGTCGCCGCGGTCGGGTACGGCTTCGACACCCTCGGATTGCGCGCGCCCGACGGCACGGTGCTCGTCGAGATGCCGGACGCGAAGACCGGCGGGCCGGATCTCCCCGCCACCGTCGGCGCCCGGCGCGCGGACCTGGCGCGCGTGCTCGTCGCCCGTGCCCAGGAGGTCGGCGCGAAGCTGCGCTTCGGCACCACCGTCGAGACCCTCGCCCAGGACGACGACGGCGTCGACGTCGCGTTCTCCGACGGCAGCACCGGGCGCTACGACCTGGTCGTCGGCGCCGACGGCGTCCGGTCGCACGTGCGGTCGCTGATCGGGATCGAGGTGGACGTCGCCCCGCTCGGGATGGGCATCTGGCGGGTGTTCACGCCCCGTCCCGCCGGCCTCGAGCGGACCGACCTCTACTACCACGGCGCCTGCTACATCGCGGGGTACTGCCCGACGGGCGAGGACAGCATCTACGCCTACCTCGTCGAGGACGCGCAGGACCGGTCCGGGCTCTCGCCCGAGGAGCAGCTCGAGGTGATGCGCGAGCTCGCCGCGCAGTACCACGGCCCGTGGGACGACATCCGGGCTCTGATGACCGACGCCACCCGCGTCAACTACACCTGGTTCGCGTGGCACGTCCTCGACGGACCGTGGCACCGCGGGCGCGTCGTGCTGATCGGCGACGCCGCGCACTCCTGCCCGCCCACCCTCGCCCAGGGCGCCGCCCAGGCCCTCGAGGACGCCGCCGTGCTCGCCGAGGTGCTGCTGGACGCCGACCGCCTCGACGGCGCCGTGCTCGACGCCTTCACCGACCGCCGTCTCCCCCGCGCCCGCACCGTCGTCGAGAACTCCGTGCAGCTGTCGCGGTGGCTGCTCGACCACGTCCCTCCCCCTGAGAAGGGCGGGGCTGCCGACGTCCCCGGCCTCATGGGCCGCACCGCCGCGCTGCTCTCGCAGCGCCCCTGAGAGGAAGCACGATGGACCGCCTCATCACCCACCTCCGGCACGTCGATCTCGGTGTGCCCGACTTCGACCGCCAGCTCGCCTTCTACACCGACCTGTGGAAGCTCTCCCCGGAGACCACCGACACCGGCATCGCGTTCCTCGCCGCCGAGGGCTCGCCGGAGCAGTACCAGGTGCGCCTGCGCGCCGACGCCGAGAAGCGCGTCGACCTCATCGCGTTCGGCGCCGAGTCGGCCGCCGACGTCGACGCCCTGGCCGAGAAGCTCGGACGCGAGGGCGTCACCCTCGTCAGCACCCCCGACAAGCTCCAGACCCCGGGCGGCGGCTACGGGTTCCGGTTCTTCGACCTCGAGGGCCGCACCGTCGAGGTGTCCTCGGACGTCGCGGTCCGGCAGCACCGCCGGGTCGAGGAGGGCGAGTCGGTGCCGGTGAAGCTCTCCCACGTCGTCATCAACTCGCCGCAGCCCGAGGCGCTCGTGGCCTGGTACGACCGCCACCTCGACTTCAAGCTCTCCGACACCCTCTACTCGCCGCACATGGGCGAGATGATGTGGTTCCTGCGCTGCAACCCCCAGCACCACTCGCTCGCGATCGCGCGCTGCCCGCACGTCTCGCTGCACCACGCGTCGTTCGAGCTGCGCGGCATCGACGAGTACATGCGCGGCACCGGCCGGCTGCTGCGCGCCGGGGTCGAGAAGGTGTGGGGTCCCGGGCGCCACATGGCCGGGAACAACACGTTCTCCTACTTCCTCGACCCCCAGGGCAACACCGTCGAGTACACGACGGAGCTGGAGAACCTCGACGAGGACACCTGGCACCCGAGCCTGCACGACTTCACCGACCCGATGGTCTCCGACCAGTGGGGCACCGCGAACCCGATGAGCGAGTTCGTCGCGAAGAAGTCGTTCAACGACCCCGACCGCGGCGTCTTCGTCGCGCCCCCGGTCTGATGATGGCCAGGAACTCATGAGAATCGCTTCGGTGCGCCACGACGGCGTCGTGCGCGTGGGCGTCGTCGAGGGCGACGGGGTGCACCTGCTCGGCCGCCCCGTCACCGTGCTCGACCTGCTGCGCTCCGGCGACCTGACGGCGGCCGGAAGGGACGCGCTGCGCTCCCGCCCGGTCGCGCTCGCCGACGTGCGCCTCCTGGCGCCGCTCGAGCCGCCGACGGTGCGCGACTTCGTCGCGTTCGAGGAGCACGTCGAGGGCGTCCGGAAGTCGATCGACGGCGTGGGCGGCGTCGTGCCCGAGTGGTACGAGGCGCCGACGTTCTACTTCACCAACCCCTACGCGGTGATCGGGCCGCACGACGACGTCCCGGTCCCGCCGGGGAGCTCGGTGCTCGACTTCGAGCTCGAGGTGGCCGCGGTGATCGGCCGCGAGGGCCGCCACCTCGCCCCGGAGCGGGCGCGTGAGCACATCGCGGGCTACACGATCTTCAACGACTGGTCGGCGCGCGACCTCCAGGCCCGCGAGATGAAGGTCAGCCTGGGCCCGGCCAAGGGCAAGGACACCGCGACGACGCTCGGCCCCTGGCTGGTCACGGCCGACGAGCTCGAGCCGTACCGCGACGCCGACGGCTTCCTCGCCCTCGCCATGACCGCCGAGGTCAACGGCCGCGTCGTCGGCCGCGACCTGCTCTCGAACATGGGCTGGCCGTTCGAGGACCTGATCGCCTACGCGTCCCGCGGCACCCTCGTGCGCCCCGGCGACGTCCTGGGCTCGGGCACCTGCGGCAACGGCGGATGCCTCGCCGAGCTCTGGGGCCGCGGCACCTCGCGCGAGGAGCTCCCGCCCCTGCGCCCCGGCGACGTCGTCACCCTGACCGTCGAGGGCCTGGGCACGATCGCCAACCGCGTCGTCCCGGGCGTCGAGCCGATCCCGGTCCCCGCCGCCCGCCCGCGACCCCGCACGCGCCCGTCCACTGCGCCGGTCGGGTCATGACGAGTGTCAGCGGCGTGGCGTCGCAGACGTTGAGTGTCCATCGAGACGAGCACGCCGATAGGGCTACGCAGACGACGGCCACCGCTCACGGCGGCGTCACGTCGATCTCCGACGGGCAGCGCTGACCCCGAATCCCGAGAGGACCCCGAAGTGTTCGAGTACTTCCCCGGCAACTACGTCTGGAACCTGGGCGTCGTCGCCACCCTCAACAGCGGCGGGCTCATCGACGAGGTCGACCGCGCGTGCCGCCCCATCAAGGAGGCCGCGGCCCAGGGCGAGGACGCCGGTACGCCGGACTTCCTGCGCGCCTGGACCGCGCTGACCGACCAGCTCGTCGGCCAGGCCGAGGAGGCCGAGAAGGCCGGGCACACCCGCACGGCCGGGCAGCTCTACTCCCGCGCCACCAACTACCTGTGCCAGGCCGAGCGCATGCTCGCCCACTCCGACGAGAACCGGGTCCCCACCTACCGCCGCGTGCTCGAGCTGGCGCAGAAGGCCTTCGACCTGCAGGACACGCGCATCACCCGCGTCGCGATCCCCTACCAGGGCACCACGCTGCCGGCCTACTTCAGCGCGGCCCCGGCGACCGACGCGGGCCCCGCGCCGGTGATCATCCTGGTGAACGGGCTCGACTCGGCCAAGGAGCACATGTACAGCTCCGGGCACTGGGCCGAGCTCGCCGCCCGTGGCATCTCCTGCCTGATGCTCGACCAGCCCGGCACCGGCGAGGCGCTGCGCCTGCAGGGCCTGACCGCGCGGATCGACACCGAGGTCTGGGCCGGCGCGGCCGTCGACTTCCTCGAGGCCCGCGACGACGTCGACGCCGACCGGATCGGGATCGTCGGCTGGTCGCTCGGCGGCTACTTCGCCCCGCGCGCCGCCGCGTTCGAGAAGCGCCTCGCCCTCTGCGTCGCCTGGGGCGCCAACCACAACTGGGGCGCAGTGCAGCGCCGGCGCCTCGAGCGCGAGGGCGAGCGGCCGGTGCCGCACTACTGGGAGCACGTGCTCTGGGTGTGGGGACACGACGACCTCGCGACGTTCATCGAGTTCGCCGACGGCGTGCACCTCGACGGCGTCGTCGAGCACATCACCGTCCCGTTCCTCATCGCCCACGGCGAGAACGACCGGCAGATCCCGCTCGACTACGCCCACCGCTCCTACGAGCAGGCGGTGAACAGCCCCCGGCGCGAGCTGCGCGTGTTCACCCCCGAGGAGGGCGCGACCGAGCACATCGGGCTCGACCACCTGCCGCACGTGAGCACCTTCGTGGCCGACTGGGTGGCCGACGTCTTCGCCGAGCTCCCGACGCGGGCGCGGTCGTGAACACCGGCCACCCGATCTCGGTGCTGACGTCGT
Source organism: Actinomycetospora sp. CA-053990 (assembly GCF_050948445.1). NCBI lineage: Bacteria > Bacillati > Actinomycetota > Actinomycetes > Pseudonocardiales > Pseudonocardiaceae > Actinomycetospora > Actinomycetospora sp. CA-053990. The sequence goes on from NZ_CP192043.1 coordinate 4,780,419, forward strand.
GTCGGGGTCGTCACGACGCGGAAGGTGCCCCACCCCCCGGGGCGTTGACCACGACCATGGCCCCGACACTCCTCGCGCCGGACACCACCGTCGTCCTGAACAACGGCCTGCGCATGCCCCAGCTCGGCTTCGGGGTCTCGGAGGCCCGCGACGCCGAGGCGTCGGTCTCCGAGGCCCTCGAGCAGGGCTACCGCAGCATCGACACCGCCGCGGTCTACGGGAACGAGGAGGGCGTCGGCCGCGCGATCGCCGCGTCGGGCATCCCGCGCGACGAGCTGTTCGTCACCACCAAGGTGTGGCGCGGCCACGAGGGGTGCGCGCACGCCCGGGACTGCGCCGCCGGCAGCCTGGAGCGGCTCGGCCTGGACTTCGTCGACCTCCACCTCGTGCACTGGCCGGCGGACGTGCTCGCCGAGTCCGTGCAGACCTGGGACGGGATGGAGCAGCTGCTCGCCGAGGGCCGCACCCGGGGGATCGGCGTCTCCAACTTCCGCCCGGGCCACCTGCGGCGCCTGCTCGACCTCGGCGGCACCGTGCCCGCCGTCAACCAGATCGAGCTGCACCCGCACCTGCAGCAGCACGAGCTGCGCGCCCTGCACGCCGCGCTGGGCATCACCACCGAGGCGTGGAGCCCGCTCGGGCGCGGCACCGTCCTCGACGAGCCGACCCTCGTGGCCGTCGCCGAGCGGCTCGGTCGCACACCCGCCCAGGTCGTGCTGCGCTGGCACCTGCAGCAGGGCACGGTCGTGATCCCCAAGTCCGACAGCCCCGAGCGCATCGCGGGGAACCACGCCCTCTTCGACTTCGCGCTCACCGACGAGGACATGCTGGCGATCGCCGACCTGCACGTCGCCGACGGCGCCGGGCGCATCGGGCCGGTCCCCGACGAGCCGACCGGGGTCTGATCAGGCCGCGGGCCGGGCCCGGCCGACGAGCGACGGGAAGCTGCGCGCCGCCACCGCGGCGGAGGTCAGGACGACCACCGCCGAGACGGCGAACCCGAGGGCGATCGGCACGGCCCCCGCTCCGCCCTCCGCCGTCACGGGCCACGTCGACGCCAGCGCGCCGACCGCACCGACTCCGGCGACGCCACCGACCTGACGGACCGTGGACACCAGGCCCGAGGCCTGCCCGCGCCGGTCGACGGGCGCGGCGGAGAGCGCGGTGTTCGTCATCGGCCCGAGCAGCAGGCCGATCCCGAGCCCCGCGGGCACCAGCGCCACGCACACGACGACGACCTGGCCGAGCACGATCCCCGCACCGGCGCCGACGAGACCGGCGGCCAGGGCCAGCGTCCCGGAGACGCCGAGCACGCGGGGACCGACGCGCGGTCCGTTCCGCCCCGCCCACCGCGTCGCCACCAGCAGCGGCACCACCAGCGGGAGCACGGCGGCGCCCGCGGCCGCCGGGGGCAGCGACAGCGTCTCCTGCAGGGCGGCGGCGCCGTAGACCGTCGCGACCGTCATGCCGAACCCGAGCGCGAACAGCACCACCGACGCGCCCCCGAACGCGGGGCGGCGGAAGAGCCCGAGGTCCAGCAGGGCGCGTCCCGGGTGACGCGGCGTCACGGGACGCGCGCGGGCGAGCAGGACCAGCCCCGCGATGCCGACCGGCACGTTGACGAGGAACCCCCAGCGCCACCCCACGAACTCCGCGCACAGCCCGCCGACGAGCGGGCCGACCGTCGCGAAGCCCTGACCGACCCCTGTGTAGACGGCGAGCGCCCCGGCCCGCCGATCGTCGGGGTAGACCTCCGCGAGCACCGCGAGCCCCGCCGGCATCAACAGGGCCGCCGCGGCGCCGGCGACCCCCCGCCAGGCGAGGATCTCCGGGCCCGATCCCGAGAACCCGATCCCGGCCGAAGCGACCGTGAAGGCGGCCATGCCGATCGAGAACGCCCGGGCGGCGCCGAGCGCGTCGCAGAGCCGACCGCCCAGGGGCAGCAGGACGGCCAGCACGGCGAGGTAGATCCCGACGATCCAGGCCTGCGTCGCCGGCCCGACGTCCAGATCGGCGCGGATGCTCGGCAGCAGGACCCCGACGATGCTGGAGTCCAGCACGAGCATCACCATCGCCGACGTCGTGGCGATCAGCGTGGCGCGCACTCCGGGATCATCCCCGCCGGGATCCCACCGGAGGTCCGCCGGTCAGCGGCAGATGCAGCCCCGGTCCCAGCCGTGGTCCTGGGTGGCCGCGCAGAACCGGCGGCCGAGCGCGTCGTGCCCCGACCACGTGTGCGGGCAGGCGGAGCAGGAGGGTCCGCTCGTCTCGTCCAGGACCTGGTCGGTGGGATCCTCGATGACCGAGGCCTCGTGAGTGCCCATGGCGTGCCCTTCTCGAGCGGCTGGAGTGGCTCCGGACGCGAGAGGGACAGCCCGGCGGAGCAGGTACCGGACCTCGCCGACGCTACGCCGTGTCGTGGGATTCGCGTAGGCTGAGGTCACCTGCGGAGTTGGCCCCGGCACCCGGCGAGCCCCGTTCCCCTCCTGGTGGTCGGAGCTCCCATGGCGTCAGTCGGTCCGAACGTCGACGGTGATGTCCCTCCCGAGCGCATCCTCAAGAGCCACGAGGCCGAGGTCGCCGCGCACCACCTGGCCCGCCGCCGCGCCGTGCCGGTGATCGCCGGACGTGCCATCGACGCCGACGACTGCCGCGAGCTGCTCCACATGCTCGGGCTCGCCGACGTGGCGGGTCTGCCGTCGATCGACATCCCGCCGCGCCGCTGACTCCCGGTCAGTCCAGGAAGCGCGCCCGGTAGCGCGTGGCGACGACCAGCAGGGCCAGCTCGGCCACGACGGCGACCACCACGAGCTCGGCGTCGAGGTAGCCCAGCGCGACGTTGACGCCGGCGAGCGCCACGACGAGCCCGATCCGGCAGAGCCGGACGCCCGCCCGATCGCGCCCGATCACCAGAGCCACCGCCGCGACCAGCAGCAGGACGCCGACGACCGCCTCGCCCGCCGAGGCGACGACGAGCATCGGCGGTCGCGTGCCCGGCGGCACCACCTGGTCGTCGAGGACGATCTGCGTGTCCGGGTCGCTGCTCCACAGCGCGATGAGCACGACGAGGCCGACCAGCGAGAGCAGGCCGAGCAGCGCCGAGCCCGCGGCGAGCAGGATCCGGTGCAGCCAGCGCGGGACGAGCGCCGCCTCGGCCCGGGCGAGGCCCGCGATCCCGGCGCGGGACCGGCTCGGCGCCTCCTCGAGCGGGGCGGCCTCGACGACCGGGCGCAGCGCCGCGGCGTAGGCGACGAGGTCGGGACGTGACGTGTCGGCCTCCAGCGCCGCGAGGTCGCGGAGCAGCGCGGCACGGTCGTGCGGGCGCAGGGCGCCGTCGGCGAGGTCCTTCGACCGGACGGCCACCGAGTAGGCGAGCGCCCGGGGCCGGTCGAGGCGGGCGTGGCGCGTCACCGTCGCCAGCCCGAGCACCCCCAGGAAGACGACGTAGATGATCGGGGCCGCCAGCGGCGTGAAGTAGTCGTTCCGGCGGGTGATGAACTTCCCGACCTCGTCGACGAAGAGCCCGGAGCCGACGCCGACGAGGACCGCGGTGGCCGTCGGCACCCAGCGGTTGCTCCACATCAGGGCGGCGAGGCCGCCGAGCAGCAGGAGCAGCCCGCCCCAGAGGGCGTGGGCGAGGTGATAGGTCGCCCCGCCGATCTGGGGATAGCCGGTGAGTGCCAGGTAGAGGCGGGTGACCACCACGGTGACCCCGAAGGCGACGGCCACCAGCCGGACGTTGCGGGCGGCGTCCTCCCGCGGCACGGGACCGCGCAGCCGGCGACGCGCGGGAGCCTCGTCACCGGTCGACGCCGCCACCGCGGTCGTGGTCATGGAGCCCGACCGTAGTGACTCCGGGCGCACCGCGGGGGACGCCCGGCGCGCCGCCCGCCGGGGCGATTGCGAGCGCTCCACCGGGCAGGGGACCCTGTACGTGTGGGCGAACACCCGACGCACCTGGCACTCGACGACCTCGGCGTGGCCCGGGACCTCCCCCGGCCCGGCGGCAAGGACCAGATCCAAGGCGTCCCCTACCGACCGATCCAGTTCCTCGACGACGACCTCCCGACCGCCCTCGAGCGCTCGGCGACCTGGTTGAGGGAGGCCGAGCAGTGGCTCGGTGAGCCCCTCGACGTCATCGCCGTGCACCTCGACTACGACGACGCCAAGGGCTCGCCGTACTACGACCTGAAGCTCCTCTGCAACGAGGAGGATCTGGCGGGCGTGCCGATCGCGATGCGCAAGCGCGACAACCACACGGGGTAGGCACACGGGGTAGGCCCCCGGTCAGCGGCTCCGGAGCCCGGACGCCTCCACCTGGCCGACGAAGTAGCGCACCGACTCGGGACGGGCGGTGACGCTGAAGTCCAGGTGGTCGGCCGCCTCCCGCCCGGGGAGGGCACGCACGCCCGGGGCCAGCTCGTCGAACTCGACGCGCAGGGTGCCGGCGCCGACCGTGGCGACCTCGCGCAGCGCGGCGATCGGGAACTCCATCCGTCCGGAGTGCTCGCCGTCGAACGTCACCGCCATCGGTGTCACGCACAGCAGGCCGCGGTCGGTGGTGTGGGGCTCGGTGATGACGGCGCTGAGGACGGCGCGGACCGAGGTCGTCTCCGGCACGGCGGCGAGAGCCTCCGCGAGGTGACGCTTCGACCGCAGGCGCCCGGCGTCCTTGGCGTGCATGCCGTTCAGCGCCCGGCGCACGTCCTCCCGCTCGGGCAGCGGCACGGGCGGGGTGCGGGAGAAGAGACCCATGGCGTGGACCCTAGGGACCAACGTCGGGATTCTGAACGGAGTCTTCCACGGAGCGTCCGGCCCAACTTCGGTAGTGGCCGTCTGAACCCTCCTGATCAGGGAATGTCGATCACATGAGTGCCGACGACACGGTCAAGAACCGCTCGAAGCAGGTCAAGGGCAAGGCCAAGGAGGTCACGGGCAAGGCCACCGGCAACAAGAAGCTCGAGCGGAGCGGCCAGAAGGACATGGTCGTCGGCGAGGTCAAGGAGCGCGGCAACCTCTGACCGGCGCCCGCTGATCAGCACCCTCTGATCGCCGCCTGACGGCGACCCACCCTCGCCCCCATGATGGGGGGCGTGGCCACGCGGACGCAGGACACCGAGGTGATCCTCCGCCTGCCGTGCCTCGGTCCCGAGCCGATGCCGCTGGCGCAGGCGACGTCCGCGGTCGTGGGGTACGCCCGCGCCCGGCGATGGCTGCGCTTCCGATCGCCCGGCACCCCGGAGGGCCGGTGGGTGGAGGTGCCGGCGTTCGGCTGGGCGCGGTTCGACGCCCGCCCCGCCGGCGGGGGGCTCGACGCCGACATCCTGCTGGCCGAGGGCCTGCACGGGCGCCTCGACCACGCCGCCTGGCACGCCGTGCACGACACCCTCGCGGGGATCGGCGGGCTGGTCGACGCCCTGGTCGCACAGGCCGGCGGACAGACGTTCTGGGAGCTCTCCGACGAGGAGCTCTCGGTGCTCGGCGAGCCCGGCACCGTCGGGGCGTACCTGCGCCGGATCGGGCAGGACTCGGGCGCGTACTCCGGCCACGTCCTCGCCGCCCTGCACCACCGGCACCCCGAGCTCGTCCCGCACCTGACCCGGACCACCCGCCGCGCACTGCTCCCCCATCTCGAGGAGGGCGACAGCGGCGTCGAGGCCGTGGTGCGACGGGACCTGCGGGCCAACGCGGACGCGTTCGCCGCGCTGGAGGACGCCGTGGCGGCGGCGACGGGCGACGCCCGTCCGACCCGCCTGCGCCTGCACGACGTGCTGCTCTGGCTGTCGACGACGCTGCGCCTCGCGCACGCCGTCGCGGCCGGGGACCGCCTGCTCAGCGCGGCCGGCGATCCCGACTGCAGGTCGTGAGCGCCTCCAACAACGGAGCGAGGCGACGACCCTCGGCGGAGAGCGCGTACTCGGTGCGCGGTGGACGCGCGTCGAGCACACGCCGTTCGAGCAGCCCCGCCGCCTCGAGATCGGCCAGGCGCGCCGCGAGCGTCGCGGGCGGCACCTGGCCGAGGGCCTGCTCGAACTCCGAGAACCGGACCGCACCGAGGTGCGCGGCATAGAGCACCGAGAGCGACCAGCGTCGCTCCAGCAGTGCCGTCAGCGCACGCACCTCGGGCGGTACCGGCTCCCGTGAGCACATGTCAGGCGGCCACCTCGAGGCTCTGCGGCACGGGCTCCAGGGCCACGTCGAGGACCTCATTGATCGTCATCGACGGGTGGAACTCCAGCTGCGCGGCCACGTCGGCGGGGACGTCGTCGAGGTCGGCACGGTTGCGCTCGGGGACGACGATCTGCGTCAGGCCCGCCGCGTGCGCGGCCAGCACCTTCTGCTTCACCCCGCCGATCGGCAGGACACGGCCCTGCAGCGTGAGCTCACCGGTCATCGCGACCGTGTGCCGCACCGGGCGCCCGGTCAGCAGCGACACCAGGGCCGTGGCCATGGTGACACCGGCCGACGGCCCGTCCTTCGGGGTCGCGCCCGCGGGGACGTGCACGTGGAACGACCGTCCCGAGAACGCGTCCTCGGCGATGCCCAGCTCCGCGGCGTGCGAGCGCACCCACGACAGGGCGATCCTGGCCGACTCCTTCATGACGTCGCCGAGCTGCCCGGTGAGGATCAGGCCCTCGTCGCCCGCCATCCCGGCGGCCTCGATGAAGAGGACGTCACCCCCTGCGCCGGTCACGGCCATACCGGTCGCGACGCCGGGGACCGCGGTCCGCTCGACGGCCTCGGTGAAGACCTTCTGGCGGCCGAGGTGCCTGCGCACCACCTCGGTGTCGACGACGACCTTGTCCGACCCCGACGCCACCTCGGTGGCGATCTTGCGGGTCAGCTTGCCGAGCGCGCGGTCGAGCTGCCGGACACCGGACTCGCGGGTGTACTCCGACACCACGAGCCGCAGCGCGGACTCGTCGGCGCTCACGTCGTCGACCGTGAGGCCGGCGCTCGTGATCTGCCGCGGGAGCAGGTGGTCCCGGGCGATGGCGACCTTCTCCTCGACGGTGTAGCCGTCGAAGGAGATGACCTCCATGCGGTCGAGCAGCGGACCCGGGATGGTGTCCAGCTGGTTGGCCGTCGCCAGGAACACGACCTGCGAGAGGTCGATCTCGACGTCGAGGTAGTGGTCGCGGAACGCGTGGTTCTGCGCCGGGTCGAGCACCTCGAGCAGCGCGGCGGACGGGTCGCCGCGCCAGTCGGCGCCGACCTTGTCCACCTCGTCGAGCAGGATCACCGGGTTCATCGTGCCCGCGTCGCGCAGGGCCCGCACCAGGCGTCCCGGCAGGGCGCCGACGTAGGTGCGGCGGTGACCACGGATCTCGGCCTCGTCGCGGACGCCGCCGAGCGACATCCGGACGAACTCGCGGTTCATCGCCCGAGCGACGGACTCGCCGATCGAGGTCTTGCCGGTGCCCGGAGGCCCGACCAGGGTCAGGATCGTCCCGGCCTTCTTGTCGCCCTCGACGCCGCGGTCGCGGCGCAGCTTGCGGACGGCCAGGTACTCGACGATGCGGTCCTTGACGTCCTCGAGGCCGGTGTGGTCGGCGTCGAGCACGATGCGGGCTGCAGCCGGGTCGAGCTGCTCCTCGGAGACCTTCGACCACGGCAGGGCCAGCAGCCAGTCGAGGTAGGTCCGGATCATCGAGGACTCGCCGGACTGCTCGCCGCTGCGCTCGAGGCGGGCCAGCTCGCGCTCGGCCTGCTCGCGCACGTGGTCGGGCATGCCGGCCTCGGCGATCTTCGCGCGGTAGTCGTCGCCGCCGCCGCCCTCGTCGCCCTCGCCCAGCTCCTTGCGGATGGACTCGAGCTGGCGACGCAGCACGTACTCGCGCTGTTGCTTCGCCGCGCCGGACTCGACGTCCTCGCGCAGCGTCTTGCGCACCTGCAGCTCGGCGAGCCGCTCGCGCTGCAGGCGCAGGGCCAGCTCCAGGCGCTCACGCACGTCGAGCGTCTCGAGCAGGGACACCTTCTCGTCGTAGGGGGTCTCGGGCGCCCAGCCGGCGGTGTCCGCCAGCGCGCCCGGCTCGTCGATGCCGCGCAGGAACGTCGACACGCGGCCGTCGTCGCCGCGCAGCTCGAGGATCTCCTCGACCACCACGCGGTAGGTGCTCTCCAGCTCGCGAATCCGTCCGTCGCGATCCGTGCTGTCCTGGTGCGGCGTCACGTCGACGCGCAGGTGGCCTGCCTCGTCGGTGTTGCCCGTCCCGGCCCGGCCGCGGTGCACTCCGGTGAGCTGCACAGCGGTGACGCCGTTCGGGAGTCGGGTGCGGCCCGTGACGTCGGCGACCGTGCCCACCGTGGCGAAGCGACCCTCGTGGCGCGGGACGAGCAGGACCTGCTCGCCCTCCTCGGCACCGACCTCGGCGGCCGGGACCACGACGGTCATGCCCGGGAAGATCACGTTGTCGTCGACGGGGACCAGCAGCAGCTCGGTCATTCTCGTCACCCCATCACTCGTACTGATAGCAGCTACAAGTGTTGAAGTGGCTACGGTATTCCGTGCTGGTGCCCTCAGCCGAGCGCCGGGACGACACCCGCCTTCTGCAACCACCCGAGCCAGTCGCCGTGGTGCCAGATCTCGACCGGCATGCCGTCCCGCCAGGCGACGATGTGGCAGCCGGTGGCCTCCGTCGCCGCACCCGTGGGCGCCCCCGGCAGGAGGCCCGAGTCGCCGGTGAGCGTCCCGCGGCACGACCAGCGGTGGGCGCTGCGGTCGTCGGTGTCGAACGCGTCCTGGACCGTCAGCGAGAAGTCCGGGAAGGCGTCGTGGAAGGCCGACATGAACTGCTTCAGGCCGGCCCGGTCCATGTCGGGGAACGGGGCCAGGTGGTACACGACGTCGGCGGGCAGCAGCTCGTCGACGACGTCCACGTCGCCCGTCTCCCACACCTCGCCGAAGCGTTCGAACGTCGTGGCCGTGTCCGTCATGTCGCCCCCCCCTGCCCGGTCACCTGGACCGAGCAGCGTCCCACCGGCGCGGGACCGTCAGCGATACGCAGACCTACGTAGGGGTCAGGTGGTGCGGGGGCGGCTGCCGCCGCGGGGGCGCATGGTGACGCCGGCGTCCATGAGGAGCCGCCGGACGTGGCCGAAGCTACGGCCCGTGTCCTGCGCGAGGCGCATGAGGCTCTCGCCGGCGGCGTAGCGCTCGACCAGGTACCTCGAGAGCACCGCCCGCTCCGACCCGCGGAGCTGCTCACCCGTGTCCGGCACCCAGGTCCCCTTTCGTCGACTGCCGTGACCATAGGCAGGTTCAGGGACCTTCTCCGTGAACTGTCCGGGATTGAGACAGGCCACGTCTCAGCCCCTCGCGGCGGGGGAGGTCCCTGGCAGCGAACGCCCTATCGGCGTGCTCCCCCTGATTTCGCTGCGCTTCTAGGCGCGCAAAGTCCCCGTCGATCATCAGTAGGAGCGCTCCAGCCCGAGCACCGACTGCGCCAGGTAGTTCAGCGCCATCGCCTGGGGCAGCGGCGCGAGGCGCTGCAGGCGCGCCTCGCGGAAGTAGCGCTCGACGTGGAACTCCTGCGCGTACCCGAAGCCGCCGTGGGTCTGCACCGCGGTGTCGGCGGCGAAGAAGCCCGCCTCCGCCGCGACGAACTTCGCGGTGTTCGCCGCCTCCCCCGCGGGCTCCCCGCGGTCGACGGTCCACGCCGCCTCCCGCACCACGAGCCCGGCGGCGTGCAGGCGGGCGTGGGCCTCGGCCAGCGGGTGCGCGACCGCCTGGTTGGCGCCGATGCTGCGTCCGAACACCCGGCGTTCCTGCGCGTAGGCCACCGCGCGCCGCAGCGCCGCCCGGCCGGTGCCCAGCGCCTCCGCGGCGATGAGCACGCGCTCGGCGTTGAGGCCGTCGAGCAGGTAGCGGAACCCGCGGCCCTCCTCCCCGACCAGGTCGTCGGCCGACACCTCGAGCCCGTCGTAGGAGACCTCGCAGGACGCGACGGCGTTGCGCCCCATCTTCGGGATCGGCGTGATCGTCACCGCGGGGTCCTGCAGGTCCGCCAGCAGCAGGCTCAGGCCCTCGGTGCGTGTCGCGCAGTCCGCGGCCGGCGTGGTGCGCACCAGCAGCAGGACCTTCTCCGACTCCAGCGCCTTCGAGGTCCACACCTTGCGGCCGGTCACCCGGTAGAGGCCCCCGTCGCGGACGGCCCTCGTGGTGATGGCCGTGGTGTCGAGGCCGGCGTCGGGCTCGGTGACGCCGAACGCGACGTGGAGGTCGCCGGTCGCGATGCGCGGCAGGTAGCGGCGGCGCATCGCCTCGCTGCCGTGCCGCACCACCGGGTGCATGCCGAAGATCGACATGTGGATCGCGCTCGCGCCGTTCATGCAGGCCCCGGACGCGGCGACCTCCTCCAGCACGATCGACGCGGCCTCGATGCCCTGGCCCCCGCCGCCGTAGGACTCGGGGACGGCGATCCCGACCCACCCGCCGGCCGCCATCGCGTCGTAGAAGGCCCACGGGAAGGTGTGCGTGCTCTCGCACCCCGCCCAGTAGTCGTCCTCGAAGCGGGCACAGACGTCGCGAACGGCCTCCCGGATGAGCCGGTGGTCCTCGGATTCGCTGAAGTCCATGCCGGATGCGTACCAGCGGTCGGGTGACAGGGTGAACGTGTGAGCACCGCGACGCTGGACTGGTACGGGTGCGCGACGTTCCGTCTGCGCACGCCCGAGGGTCTCACCGTGTTCCTCGACGCCTACCTCGACCGCGTCCCCGACGCCGAACGCAGCGGCGTCGAGGTCGACGACGTCACCGAGGCGGACTGGATCCTCGTGGGCCACAGTCACTTCGACCACCTGTGGGGCGCCGAGCGGATCGCGGTGCGCACCGGGGCCACCGTCGTCGGGTCCTACGAGTCGGTGCGCATCCTCGCGCGGCTGGGCGTGCCCGAGGAGCAGCTGCTCGCGGTGGCCGGGGGCGAGCGCCTGGCCCTGGACGCCACGACCGTCGTACGCGTGCTGCCGAGCTTGCACTCGTGCGTCTGGTCGTCACAGCCGATGCCGCCCGCCGACGAGGTCTGTCTCGGCGAGCTGGGGCTCACGCTGCAGGAGCGGACCGCGAAGATGCAGGCGCTGTGGGCCGGCCTCGGCGCGCTGGGCGACGACGTGCGCGCCCACCTCGCGGCCGCCGATCTCAGCGAGCGCGGCGACGGCGGCGCGCTGGTGTTCGTGCTCGACACGTCGGAGGGGTCGGTGCTGTTCCAGGACAGCATCGGGTGCTGGAGCGGCGTGCTCGGCGGGGAGTCGCCCGACGTCGCGATCCTCGCGGTCGCGGGCCGCGGCAACCGGGACGGCGAACCCGTCCAGGGCTCGACGGCCGACTTCGTCGCGGAGCAGGCGGCCGCGCTCGGCGCGCGCAGGGTGGTGCCGTGCCATCACGACGACTGGCTGCCCGGCTTCTCGCGGGCCATCGACACGGCACCGATCCGCGCGGCGGTGGAGCGGGCGTCGCCGGGAACGGCGCTCGTCGACCTCGGCTACGCCGACGGGCACCGGTTGTTCGAGTCGCCGCTCACGTGACCGTGCGCCGCAGCGCACCGGCGATCAGCGTCCGAAGTGCTCGGCGTACCGGGCCCGCAGCTTGTACTTGAGGACCTTCCCGCCGACCGTCTCGGGCAGCTCCTCGGTGAACACGACCGCCTTGGGCGTCTCGTAGCCGCCGAGGCGCGTGCGGCAGTGCGCGACGAGGTCGTCCTCGGTGACCTCCGCACCGGTGGCCGGCACGACCACCGCGGTGACGGCCTCGCCCCACCGCTCGTGGGGGAGGCCGACCACCGCGGCGCGCGCGACGCCGGGGTGCTCGTAGAGCACGGCCTCGACCCGCAGGCTGGAGACGTTCTCACCGCCCGTCTTGACGATGTCCTTGATCCGGTCGACGGCGATCCGCAGACCGTCCTCGTCGACCGCGGTGCTGTCGCCCGAGTGGAACCAGCCGCCCCGGAAGGCCTCGCGGGTGGCCTCCTCGTTCCGGTAGTACCCGGCCGTGATGATCGGGCTGCGGTAGACCGCCTCGCCCGCGACGCCCGGCTGGTCGCGGAGGGACTCCCCCAGCTCGTCGACCACGTCGGAGGCCAGCAGCGGGCTGGGGACGCCGACGTAGTTGGTCGCCGGAGCGGTGCGCTCGTAGGTGTCGGGCCACTTGCCCGGCCAGAAACGGTGGCAGGCGATGGCCTCGGTCTGGCCGAAGATGCCCAGCACCACGAGGTCCTCGCCGGCCTGGTCGAGCAGCGTCCGGTAGACCTTCGGGGCCAGCGCACCCCAGCCGTAGACCAGCACACCCAGGCTCGAGAGGTCGTGCCCCGAGCCCTCGGCGTCGGCGGCGACAGCGGCGACGAACTGCGGCGACCCGGCCCAGAGGGCGGTGACCCGCTCCTCGGTCACCGCGGCCACCACATCTGCCGGCACCGGGCGGCGCCCGAGCACCAGCGAGCCGCCGGACAGGAACGCCGAGAGCGTGAAGATCAGGTCGCCGACGTGGTAGATGATCGGCAGGAACGTCCCCACCCGCAGGTCACCCTCGAGGCGCACACCGCGGGTCAGCGACAGGGCGAAGTTCATCGCGGCCAGGTAGCTGGACCCGTGGGAGGTCATCACGCCCTTGGGCATGGCCGTCGTGCCCGACGTGAACAGCATCTCCCAGATGTCGTCACCGTGGATCTCCACGTCGGGCTCCTCGACCGGCTGATCGTCGACGAACGCGGTGAAGGACGGGCTACCGGCGACGGCGTCGCCGCCGATCGTGATGGTGGCGCCGACCGCGAGCCCGGCGGCCCCGAACGCGCCCTGCGCCCGGGGCCAGAGCTCGGCGTCCACGATCGCGAGCGACGGGGCGGCGTGGCCGATGAGGTACTCGAGGACGTCCGGCGCGAGGTTCGGGTTGAGCGGCATGGCGACCATGCCTGCCTTCGCGATGCCGATCTTCGTCAGGTAGGCCTCGATCGAGTTCTCGCAGAACAGCAGCACCCGGTCGCCGGGCTGCAGCCCACCCGCGTGCAGGGCGTGGGCGACCTGGTTGGCCACCTGATCGGCCTCGCGGTAGGTCACCGACCGGAAGCGCTCGTCGGCATAGGCGCCCGGCCGTCCGGTCAGCGCCGTCTTCTCGGGGTGGCTCCACGTCATGCGCTCGAAGACGTCGCCGACGGAGGTGCGCTCCCAGCGCGCCGTGGCCCGGCGCCCGCGCAGGGTGGTGACGTCGAACGTCGTGGTGTCCAGGTCCACACGGGCCTCCCTGCCGGTCGGATGTGACCTGGAGCATTCCGGGCGGCCCACGCCTCGCGCAAGACCTAAGTCATCGGCAATTCACTTACGGCGCCCGCACGACCCTCCGCGGCGCCGCCGATCCCGAGGCAGTCCAGGCCCATGCGGCCGAGGAGCTCGGTGAGCCGGCCCGCGGGCAGGCCGCTGTGGTGGAAGAGCACCGCCTGGGTGGTGCCGACGGCGGCGTGGACGGTGAGCCGCACCTCGGCGTCGGAGAGGTCGCGGCGCAGCGGCGCGAGGACGACGACCCACTCCTCGACGTAGTGCCGCTGCGCGCGACGGAGCCGGCGCAGGTCCTCCTCGGGCAGGTTGTGCGCCTCGCGGTAGTACACCTGCAGCAGGCGCCGCTGCTCGATGGCGATGCGCACATGGTTGGCCACCAGCCCCTCGACGGCCTCGCGATCGCCCGCGGAGCCGGTGACGATCGCCGCGGCGGTGCGCTCCATCTCGTCCATGACCGTGCTCAGCAGGGCGACGAGCAGCGCGGACTTGCTCGGGAAGTGCCGGTAGATGCCCGAGCCGACGATCCCCGCCGCGGCGCCGATGTCCGCCATCCCGACGGCGTGGTACCCGTGCCGGGCGACGAGGTCGGCGGCCGCGGTCAGGATGCGGTCCTTGCGGGCGGGGTCGCGGCGCCGCCGTGGACGCGCGCCGGCGTCGCCGCCGGGGACGATCTCGGTCACCGGGACTCCGCCCTCGTCCACTCGCGACACGTCGTCCACCTCTCCAGTCTTGCGCTCTGCTAGTGAACGATGATGCACTACAACGGCACACGGCGCACCGATGCGAGGGAGTCTCGGCGTGGACCTGCAGGAGACCGACGAGCACCGGGCCCTCCGGACGACCGTCCGCGAGATCACCGAGAAGTTCGGCCCCCGCTACTACGTCGAGCGCGCCGAGGCCGGCGAGCCCTGCACCGAGCTGTGGCGCGAGCTCGGCACCACCGGCTTCCTCGGGATCAACCTGCCCGAGGAGCACGGGGGCGGCGGCGCGGGCCTCCTGGAGCTCGCGATGGTCGTCGAGGAGACCGCCGCGGCGGGCTGCCCGATGCTGCTGATGCTCGTGTCGGCGGCCATCTCGGGCGAGGTCATCGGCACCTTCGGGACTCCCGAGCAGCAGCGGACGTGGCTGCCGCGCATGGCGTCGGGCGAGGCGAAGGTCGTCTTCGGCATCACCGAGCCCGAGGCGGGATCGAACAGTCACAAGATCACCACCACCGCTCGGCGGGTCGGCAGCGAGTACGTCATCTCCGGCACGAAGCACTACATCTCCGGGATCGACGAGGCCGACGCCGTCCTGCTCGTGACGCGTACCGGCACCGACGACCGGGGCAAGGCCCAGCTCTCACTGCTGCTGGTGCCCACCGACGCGCCGGGGCTCCTCAGGACGCCGCTGCCGGTGTCGGTGTCTCTCCCCGAGAAGCAGTTCGTCCTGCACTTCGACGACGTCCGGGTGCCCGTCGAGGCGGTGGTCGGCGAGGAGGGCGGCGGGATGCGGCAGGTCTTCCACGGCCTCAACCCCGAGCGCGTCACCGGCGCCGCGCTGTGCGTCGGCGTCGCCCGCCACGTGCTGACCCAGGCCGCGGACTACGCCAACACCCGGGCCGTGTGGGACCGCCCCATCGCCACGCACCAGGGCGTGTCGCACCCGCTGGCCAAGGCGAAGATCGAGACCGAGCTCGCGGCCCTGATGACCACGAAGGCGGCGTGGTTCCACGACCGCCGGCTGCCCGCGGGCGAGGCCTCCAACATGGCGAAGTACGCCGCGGCCGAGGCCGCGCACGCCGCCGCGGAGGCCGCCATCCAGACCCACGGCGGCAACGGCCTGGCCACCGAGTACGGGCTGCTCCCCTACTGGGGGCTCGCGCGGCTGCTGCAGATCGCGCCGGTGAGCCGGGAGATGGTCCTCAACTACGTCGCCCAGCACAGCCTCGGGCTCGCCCGGTCCTACTGACCCTGCTGACCCGGTCCTACTGGCAAGGAGCCTCGGTGACCACCGTCCTGACCTCCCAGCTGCGAACCTCCGACGAGACCTACCTCCGGAACCGCACGGCGCAGGAGCAGAACCTCGCCGAGCTCGAGGAGCAGATCGCCGCCGCGATCGCCGGCGGCGGCCCGCGCTACCAGCAGCGCCACCACGACCGCGGCCGGCTGCTCGCGCGGGAGCGCATCGAGCTGCTGCTCGACCGGGACGCGTCGTTCCTCGAGCTGTCCACCCTCGCGGCGTGGGGCAGCCAGTTCACCGTCGGCGCCAGCATCATCACCGGCATCGGGGTGGTGTCCGGGGTCGAGTGCATGCTCATCGCCCACGACCCCACCGTGCGCGGCGGCGCGATGAACCCCTTCTCGCTGAAGAAGACGCTGCGGGCCCTGGAGATCGCGCGGATCAACCGGCTGCCGGTGATCAACCTCGTCGAGTCCGGCGGCGCCGACCTGCCGAGCCAGTCCGAGCTGTTCGTCCAGGCCGGCAAGATCTTCCACGACCTCACCGAGCTGTCCTCGCTGGCGGTCCCCACGATCGCCCTCGTCTTCGGCAACTCCACCGCCGGCGGCGCCTACGTGCCCGGCATGTGCGACTACGCGGTCCTGGTCGATCGGCAGGCGAAGGTGTTCCTCGGCGGTCCCCCGCTGGTCAAGATGGCCACCGGTGAGGACGCCGACGACGAGGAGCTCGGCGGCGCGGCGATGCACGCCAAGGTCTCGGGCCTGGCCGACCACTTCGCCGCCGACGAGCGCGACGCCATCCGGATCGGCCGCCAGATCGTCTCCGAGCTGCGCTGGCGCAAGCTCGGACCCGGCCCCACGCTGCCGGCCGACGAGCCGGTCTTCGACCCCGACGAGCTCCTGGGCATCGCCCCGTCCGACATCAAGGTGCCGTTCGACCCCCGCGAGGTGCTGGCCCGCGTCGTCGACGGCTCCCGGTTCGGCGAGTACAAGCCGCTGTACGGCACCAGCCTGGTCACCGGCTGGGCCTCGGTGCACGGCTATCCCGTCGGGGTCCTCGCCAACGCGCGCGGTGTGCTGTTCAGCGAGGAGGCCAAGAAGGCCAGCGAGTTCATCCAGCTCGCCAACCAGACGGACACGCCCCTGCTGTTCCTGCAGAACACCACGGGCTACATGGTCGGCAAGCAGTACGAGCAGGGCGGGATCATCAAGGACGGCTCCAAGATGATCAACTCGGTGGCCAACAGCCAGGTCCCTCACATCACGGTCAACATGGCGGCCTCGTTCGGCGCGGGCAACTACGGCATGTCCGGGCGGGCCTACGACCCGCGGCTGATGTTCTCGTGGGCCGGCGCCAAGCTCGCGGTGATGGGCGCCGCGCAGCTCGCGGGGGTGCTGTCGATCGTGGCGAAACAGAGTGCCGCGTCGTCGGGCAGGGAGTTCGACGTCGAGGCCGACGAGCGCCAGCGCGCGGCGATCGAGGCCCAGATCGCCGAGGAGTCGCACGCCTTCTTCGTCACCGCCCGGCTCTACGACGACGGTCTGATCGACCCTCGCGACACCCGCACGGTCCTGGGCATCGCGCTGTCCGCCGCCCACTCCAACCACGTCGCCGGCCAGCGTGGCTACGGCGTCTACCGGATGTGACCACCGTGAACCTCATCCGGAAACTTCTCGTCGCCAACCGGGGCGAGATCGCCGAGCGCGTCATCCGCTCGGCGCGCGCCCTCGACGTCGCCACCGTCGCCGTGTTCTCCGACCCCGACGCCGCGGCACCCTTCGTCGCCCTGGCCGACGAGGCCGTGCACCTGCCGGGCGCCGCGCCGTCCGAGACCTACCTGCGCGCGGACCTGATCGTCGCCGCCGCCGAGGCCGCCGGCGCCGACGCGATCCACCCGGGCTACGGCTTCCTCTCCGAGAACGCGGACTTCGCCCGGCGGTGCGCGACCGCCGGGATCCGCTTCGTCGGCCCGCCGGTGGAGGCCATCGAGGCGATGGGCTCGAAGATCGCCGCCAAGGAGCTGATGACCACGGCAGGCGTCCCCGTGCTCCCGGGCGCCGTGGTCGACGACGACGCCCTCGCCGCGGACCCGGACGCCCTGCGGACCATGGCCGAGGGCATCGGCTACCCCGTCCTGGTCAAGGCGGCTTTCGGCGGCGGCGGGCGCGGGATGCGGATCGTGCAGGACGCCGACGAGGTCGCGGACGCCGTGGCCGGGGCGCGGCGTGAGGCGGCGTCGGCGTTCGGCGACGGGACGGTGTTCCTCGAGCGGTTCGTCGAGGACCCTCGCCACGTCGAGGTGCAGATCTTCGGCGATACGCACGGCACCGTCGTGCACCTCTTCGAGCGCGAGTGCTCGATCCAGCGCCGGTACCAGAAGATCGTCGAGGAGGCGCCGTCGCCGGCCGTCGACGAGGCGCTGCGCGACCAGCTCGGCAGCGCCGCGGTCGCCGCCGGCAAGGCGATCGGCTACACCGGCGCGGGCACCGTCGAGTTCGTCCTCGCGGGCACCGGCGAGTTCTTCTTCCTGGAGGTCAACACCCGCCTGCAGGTCGAGCACCCGGTGACCGAGGAGGTCACGGGTCTCGACCTCGTCGCCCTCCAGCTGCAGGTCGCCGAGGGCGAGCCCCTGCCCGCGGACGTCCTGGGCGCCACCCTGCGCGGGCACGCGATCGAGGCTCGTCTCTACGCCGAGGACCCGTCGCGCGACTACCACCCCGGCAGCGGGACGCTGCACCGCTTCGCGGTCCCCGACCTGCCCGGCGTGCGCGTCGACACCGGTGTGCGCAGTGGCTCGGTGGTCGGCACGCACTACGACCCCATGCTGGCCAAGGTCATCGCGCACGGGGCCACGCGCACCCAGGCCGCGCGCCGGCTCGCCCGCGCGCTGGCCGAGTCGCAGATCCACGGGATGGTCACCAACCGCGACCTGCTGGTCGGCATCCTGCGCGAGGCCGAGTTCCTCGCGGGACGCACCGACACCGGCTACCTCACCCGCCACGGCCCGGCGGAGTTGTCGGCCGGCTCCTCCGCCGCGACGGCGCGGCGGGTGCACGCCCTGGCGGCCGCCCTCGCCGACCAGGCCGGGCGCCGCGCCGACCCGCCCGTCCAGCGACCGGTCCCCAGCGGCTGGCGCAACGTCGTCAGTGCGCCGCAGGTCGCGAAGTTCCGGCTCGGCGAGGAGGAGGTCGTCGTCGCCTACCGGCGCGAGCGCGGCGGCTGGTGGGCCTCGGTGGACGGCGAGGCCGTGAACCCGCTGCGGGTGTACGACGCGACGGCCGAGGCGATCGACCTCGAGGTCGACGGCGTCCGGCGCACCGTCGCCCTGCACCGGGTCGGTGCGAGCGTGTACGCCGACAGCCCGTTGGGCGCGACCGAGCTCGTCGACGTCGAGCGCCTCCCCGTGCCCGGGACCGAGGCCGCGCCGGGGTCGCTCTTCGCGCCCATGCCGGGCACGGTCGTGCGCGTGCTCGCCGAGCCCGGCCAGGCGGTCACCGCCGGCACCACGGTCCTGGTCTTCGAGGCCATGAAGATGGAGCACCAGGTGAAGGCCCCGGTCGACGGGCACGTCGCCGAGCTCCTGGTGTCCCTCGGTGACACGGTCGAGACGGGCGAGGTGCTGGCAGTGATCACTTCCGAGGAGGAGGCCGCATGACCGGCGTGCGCTACGAGGTCATCCGTGGGGTCGCATGGCTGACCATCGACCGCCCGGACGCCCGCAACGCCCTGTCGAAGGACGTCCGCGACGGTCTGTTCGACGGAGTGCACCGGTTCAACGCGGACGCGGAGGCGAAGGTCCTCGTGCTCACGGGCGCCGGGGACAAGGCGTTCTGCGCGGGCGGCGACCTCAAGGAGATGTCGCAGAGCGCGCTGACGGTGCCTCCGCCGGACTTCCTCCCGCAGTTCGGGCGCAACGTGGACGTCGCGAAGCCCACCATCGCGGCCGTCAACGGCGTCGCCTTCGCGGGAGGGTTCCTGCTCGCCCAGCAGTGCGACCTGGTGGTGGCCGCCGAGCACGCACGGTTCGCGATCTCCGAGGTCAAGGTCGGGCGCGGTGCCCCGTGGGCGGCGCCGCTGTCGTGGCTGGTCCCGCCCCGGATCGCCATGGAGCTGCTGCTCACCGGCGACCCGCTCGACGCCGCGCGCGCCCACGACGTCGGGCTGGTGAACCACGTCGTCCCGGCCGCCGACCTGCACGAGCACACCCAGGCGCTCGGCGAGCGGATCGCCGGCAACGCGCCGCTCTCGGTGCTCGCCGGCAAGCGCACCGCGTACCTCTCGGCGACCCATCCCCGCGAGGAGGCCTACGCGCGGGCCGAGGAGATCTGGGAGCCGGTGTACCTCTCGGCCGACGCCCAGGAGGGTCCCGCCGCGTTCG